>CAVQAG010000017.1:0-1102031 GCA_963710455.1 uncultured delta proteobacterium | reverse complement strand
TTGCTCGGAATCGTTCCGACGTTGACGCAGATACCGCCAATGATCGGCTTGCGCTCGATCATGATCACGCGTTTGCGCGACTTGGCGCCCTGGATCGCCGCGTGATGTCCCGCCGGACCGGAGCCGACTACCGCAAGATCGTAGTCAAAGTCAGACATCGTGAATCACGCGACCCTCACTCTTGCGCACGCTGATGCCAGGGATCGAGAAAGAACGCCACACTGCCGGAGGCTAGCTTTACGAAGGGCATAACTACACTGGATAACTTACCGACGCATTAAAGCCATGTTGCGACGATGTGATCTGCCGCAGCCGGGATTCGCCAGGCTCAGCCGCCGATCTGGTACATCGAGCGGTCGCGGGTGGACCGACCCTCCAGCAGGTGATGCCCGGTCGGCTTGAGCTCGACCGCGCGCACCAGGATGCGTGCGACCGCTTCCATCCCACCGCCCGAGCGAATCGCCTTACGCACGTCCATCTCGTCGTCGTTGAGCAGGCAGAGATGGAACTTGCCGTCGGCCGTGAGGCGCATCCGGTTGCAGGTCCCGCAGTAGGGCTCGCTCACCGGGCTGATGAAGCCGACCACGCCACTCGCGCCCGGAAGCCGGTAGTTGCGCGCCTCGTCGGATGGATTGCTCGACTCGAACTCCATCAGCGGTCCGAGCGCCACCTCGATCCGCCGCCGCGTCTCGATATTGGAGACGTAGCGCTTGATCGAGAGCGTCGCGCACTCACCGCCCCCGAGCGGCATCAGCTCGATAAACCGTACGTGCCAGTCGCGCGCGAGCGTCAGCGCGGCGAGGTCGACCACGTCTTCCTCGTTGTAGCCGGCCGTGACCACCGCGTTGAGTTTGATCGGCACCAGCCCGGCCGCCTCGGCGGCCATGATCCCCTCCCATATGCGCGCAAAGCTGCCCCATCGCATCTGCCGTTCGACGGTGAGCGGATTGAGGCTGTCGAGATGGACGTTGATCCGCTTGAGCCCGGCCGCCTTAAGCGGCGTCGCGAGCTTGGGCAACAGCAGCGCGTTGGTGGTGAGCGCAAGGTCGCCGAGTCCCGGCACCGCCGCGAGCCGCTCGACGATCTCGAGCAGGTCGGCGCGGAGCGTCGGCTCGCCGCCGGTCAGGCGAAACTTGCGAAAGCCGACGCTGACCGCGGCGCGCACCACCAGCTCGATCTCGGCCGGCGTCAGCAGTTCCTCGCGGGGCAGGAAGCGCAAGCCGTCGAGCGGCATACAGTAGACGCATCGGAGGTTGCAGTTGTCGATGACCGAGATGCGCAGGTAATCGATTTCGCGGTTGAACGAATCTCTTGGCATGCTTGTCCGGATGAACCTAGTCGTGGCCGGCATGTCGCAAGGCCTCGGGGCCGGGCCGCGCGCCGGGTCGAACCACTAATTCGATTGTAGTCGGGCAGGATGCGCGCATACAACCACGCTTTTCCCGCATGCTTTTCGTTTGCCGATTGCTGGCAAAATCCGGCTCGCTTTGCGAGACTCAAATCCTATGGATGCAAAAGCCAAGGCTGAAATCCTCCACGGCGTGATCCGAAAATTCGGCGCCGGGGGACGCGATATCACCTCCGAGGAATGGGGCCAATTCGTCGCCGCCCAGAACGACGGCTTTCGTACCGGGCCGGAAATCGGCGAGCGGGTTCCCGACTTCTCGCTGCCCGACCAGCACGGCAAAAACCGCACGCTCAAGGATCTCTCTGGACCGGACGGCCTGCTACTGGTCTTCAGCCGCAGCGCCGATTGGTGACCGTACTGCCGCAATCAGCTCGTCGAGCTGCAACAATCGCTTAAGACTTTAACGGCCAGCGGAATCAACGCCGCGTCCATAACCTACGATTCGCGCGAGATTCTCGCCGCCTTCGGCGAGGCCTACAAAATCGAGTACCCGCTGCTTTCGGACGCCGGCAGCAAGGTGATTCGCGCCTTCGGAATCTTCAACACCAATATCCCCGAAGATCACAAGATGATGTATGGGATCCCGTTTCCGGGCGACTACCTGATCTCGCCCGACGCTATCGTGCGCGACAAGCGGTTCCTTCCGAGCTATGAGTATCGCCCTTCGGCGACCGGGCTCGCGCTACGCAACGCGGACGGAGGCGCCGAGGGCGCGAACTCGGTCGAAATCGAGGGCGGCGCGCTCAGCGCAACCGTGACGCTGTCAGCCGATCGATGCTTTCCCGGCCAGGAACTGGGCACCGCCTTGCACATCCGGTTGCGCCCGGGCTGGCACGTTTACGGAAAGCCCCTGCCGAGCAACTATCGGCCAACCGAATTGATTTTTGAAAGCCCGATCGTCGGCGAACAATCGATCGAATTGCCGACGGCCAGGCCAATGCTGCTCAAGGCGCTCGGCGAAACACTGCCGGTATATGAGGGCGAGGTGCGCGCGACGGGCAGGCTCGGGATCAAATGGAGCCCGCCGATGCCGGCGAAATTCATGGAGCCTTTCGGCAAAACTATCCCGCCGGGGCCGTACAAGATTGCCGGCACGCTCAAGTTCCAACCCTGCAGCGACACGGTGTGCGAAGCGCCGCAGGCGATTAAGTTCGAGTTGCCGCTCGAACTTGAGGCCGGAGTGCCGCCGGCGCCCAGGAAACCAGCCTGAGAGTTTGATTTTTCGATCGTTGTCGGCTGGCGTCCGCCGTCGCAGCTGCCAACTCAGGCGCGCAGCTGCAACCGAGTGTCTCATCCCGGATAGTCAGTCTAACGTGTGTTCAGTCCGGCGCGTGCCCGGGCTTAGCTGAACTCGCCGCGGATGTATTCCTTGGTGTGCTCTTCCCTGGGATTCTCGAAAATCGATTGGGTCGGCCCGTACTCGACCATGTAGCCGGTCCGCCCGCCGGCTGACGTGTCGACGTAGAGAAATGCGGTCGTGTCCGCGACACGCTTGGCCTGCTGCAGATTGTGGGTGACGATCGCGATCGTGTACTTCTTTTTTAACTCGGTCATCAGCTCTTCGATCCGTCGCGTCGCTATCGGATCGAGCGCCGAGCACGGCTCGTCCATCAGCAGCACCGCCGGCTCGGTCGCGACCGCACGTGCGATACATAGCCGCTGCTGTTGTCCGCCGGAGAGCGCGAGCGCGCTGGTGCGCAGCTTATCCTTGACTTCATCCCACAGCGCGGCCTGGCGGAGCGCCGCCTCGACCTTGTCCGCGACCAGGCCCCTGTAGCGGTTCAAGCGCAATCCGAAGGCGACGTTCCTGAAGATGCTCATCGCGAACGGATTGGGCTGCTGGAATACCATCCCGATATGCCGGCGCACAGCGACAGGGTCGACCCTGGAGGCGTAGATGTCCTGGCCACGGAAGATAACGTGACCCTTAAGGCGGAACCCGCGCACCAGGTCGTTCATCCGGTTGAGGCAGCGCAGCACCGTGCTCTTGCCGCATCCGGAGGGCCCGATGAAGGCGGTTATGGTGCCCTTCTTTACGTTCAGCGCGACATCGCGTACGGCTTTGAACTTGCCATAGTGAAGCTCGGCGATATTGCAGTCTATAAGCGTACCGTTCTGCGACATTTGCCCGGACGCGCCGTCCGCGTGTCCGTTGGTCGTTACGGGGGTAGGTGACATACTTTTCTCCATCAGCTAGTCGGCGGATCGTCCGGCCAGGGCTTGGCCGACTACGTTGAACACCAGAACGATCGCCACGAGAACCAGCGCGGCGGTCCACGCCATTGCGATCTGGTTGTCGAATGGCGAGCCCGAGAAATTATAAATCATGACCGCGAGCGACGCGGTCGGCTTCATCAAATCGCCCATGGTCTTGGGCAGGAAAGCCGGCGCTGTCCGGCTCATCCAGAAATTGCTGAAAAGCGCGGTAAACAGCAGGGGCGCCGTTTCGCCGGCCGCGCGCGCGACCGCGAGCATCACGCCCGTCAGCATCGCGGGTGCTGCGGTCGGCACGATAACTTTTGTCACAACCTGCGTCGGCGTGGCGCCCATCCCGATTGCCGCTTCGCGCATCCGCGAGGGCACCCGCTTGATCGCCTCTTCGGCAGTCAGCAGCACCGTCGGGAGCATCAGGAGTGCCAATGCAACTCCGCCCGCAGGGGCGGAAAACTCCCCCGTCACCACCACGACAACCGCAAAGGCAAAGACACCCGCCAGGATCGAAGGCAAACCGGTCAGCACCTTGGCCGCGAAACGCACCGCCGAGGCGGTCTTGGTGTCGGGGCCGAATTCGGTGATATAGATCGCCGCCAGAATCCCTAACGGTACGCTAACTAAGGTGGCTATTGCAACTATTACAAAAGTGCCAATGATGGCGTTGCCGAAGCCCCCGCCGGGCGTCATTGCGGCCGGCGGAAGTTCGCGGAACGTGCCCAGGCTTAGCGCCGCGCTCCCCCGCACGACCAGCATATAAAGAACCGAAAACAAAGGAAAAAGCGCCGCGAGCGTGGCCGCCCCGGTGAGCAAGCTCATCATGTAGCTGAAAAGCGTGCGCGGACGGCGGAGCGAGAGCTTGAGACTCTCGAGGTCAATTTCGGTCGTCACAGCCGACCGGGTTGGCGTCGATGCCATCAGCGCAACCCCTTCAGGCCAGCGTCGGCGCGCTGAAGAATCAGGGTGCCGATGATGTTGACCAGCAGGGTGATCGCCAGCAGCACCAGCGCCACATACATCAGGGCGCCGATCTCGATCTTGTCGGCCTCCGGAAAATGATTTGCGAGCAGCGCCGCAAGCGTGTTGGCGGGCGAGAAAAGCGACCAACTGAGGACGTTGGCGTTCCCCGCCAGCATCGCGAGCGCCATCGTCTCGCCCAGCGCGCGGCCGAACCCCAGGATGATCGCGCCGAAAATTCCGGTCGCCGCGGTCGGTACGAAAACCGCCAGGATCGCTTCCCAACGCGTCGCTCCCATGCCGAAGGCGGCCTCGCGTAGTTTCGGCGGCACCGCGACCAGCGCGTCGCGCGAAATGGCGGAGATTGTCGGCAGTACCATGATCGCCAGGACGATCGAGGCCGGTAGCAGCCCGGGTCCGCTAAGACCGGTGCCGAATAACGGAATCCATCCGAGGTGCGAGTGCAGCCAGTCCGCAGGCGGCCGTATGAATGGAATCACGACGAAAATTCCCCACAGTCCATAAACGACGCTGGGGATCGCGGCGAGCAGCTCGACGGTGATTTTCAGCACATTCTCGACCTTGGCGGGCAACGAGCCGAACCACGAATAGTCCGACAACCGCAAAGAGCGGAGCGCCGCATCAAGTCCGGAGGACAGAAACCCTTCGCTGAGAAAAATGGCAATCGCCAGGCCAAAAACCGTCCCAAGAGCCAATCCGAGTATCGAACTGTACAGAGTACCGACAATCGCCGGGAGAATTCCGAACCGCGCGCGATTGGAGTCCCAAGCGGTGCCGGTGATAAAACTCAGGCCATAGCTGCGGATCGACGGCATCGCCTGCCGTCCGATGCTGAAGACCACCCATAAGACGAGAATAACCGTGAACCATGCGACGGCGAGCGTGCAGCGGCGGAACGTGCGGTCCGCAGCGACCTCGAACGCGGACGGAGGCTGAGATATGTCCACCCTGGCAGGCTCTACCACTTCATCTCCTGGCTGCCCGCCGGGGCGGAAAATATCGCGCGCTGCTCCGCCCTCGCCTGGAGTCATGAGATCTGTCCAAGGGCCTTGGTGTCCGCATCCACCACGTTCGGGGGTAGAGGAATATAGCCGAGACCCGCACTGGACGATTGACCCTGTGTGAGCCCGTATTGGATCACCGATTTCAGAGTCGCGGCGATATTCGGGTCCTTGTATTTCTTGTAGCAGAGCAGCCAGGTGTAGGTGACGATCGGATAGCAGTCAGCGCCAGCCGGATCGGTTATCCATGCACGCAGATTGGGCGGCAACACCACGCTCGCGAGCGAGTTCTTGCCAGTCGTCAGATCCGGCTTCACGTATTTTCCGTCCTTGTTCTCGAGCTCCGCCATGGGCATCTTGGTTTGCACCGCGTAACCGTACTCGACGTAGCCAATCGCCCCCGGCGTCTCCTTGATAAGCGCGGTCACGCCCGCATTCCCCTTGCCCGCCACAGCGGCCGGGAAGTTGACCGATTTGCCCGCGCCCGGGCCGTTCTTCCACGCTTCGCTGATTGCGCTTAAGTGCGAGGTGAACACGAACGTCGTGCCGCTGCCGTCGGAGCGGACGACTGGCTGTATTTTGGTCGATGGCAGGGTAACCCCCGGATTGGCCTTGGCGATCGCGGGGTCGTTCCATTGGGTGATTTTGCCGAGGAAGATTCCTACGTAGGCCTCGCGCGAGAGTTTAAGCTCGCGCGGACCGTCGGGCAGATTGTAGGCGAGCACGATTGCGCCGGCGGTCATCGGCAGCAGCACAACGCCCTCGGGGACCGCAGCCATCTCCTCGTCGGTCATCGCCGCGTCGCTCGCTCCGAAATCAACGAGATGCTGCTGAAACTGCTTGATTCCGGCGCCGCTGCCCAGAGCCTGGTAATTAATCTGTACGTCGGGATGGGCCTTGTTATATTCCGTGAACCACTCTTGATAGAGCGGCGCCGGGAACGTCGCGCCGGTTCCCTGCAAGGTAGTTGCAGCTTCAACGTCGATGGCCACGGCGGAGCCAAGCCTCGTACCAAGACGGCCGTCCAGGCTTACCAAACCCACACCCATCAATGACACGGCAACCAGCAGCAGTACGTCCCGCACAATCCTCATTGAGTATCTCTCCTGTTTTCGGAAGGCCGCCGGACCGGCGAATATGAGTCGGCAGTCTCCAATTAGTTCAAATAATTGTTACGGCAGTGTGTCCGACAAGTGACAGCCTCGTTTCAGATGACCCTCTAATCTCACCGGCTACGGGCATTCGTTGGCCGCGTCGACCACGGAAGCCGACACGAGGCCCGGATGACCATCGGCCGGAATGAACGCCATCCCGCCCGGATTCGAGAGCCCGGTCACGACTGGAGTAACAAAACCCGTGCTCAGATCAGTCTGGCCGACGAAGGCTCCGACCACCGTCGACCCGCCTGGCGTCGTGAGCGACACGATCGCTGAATAGGCCGCGCCCGACGCGAAGTAAGGCGCGGTTATCGCATACACAGTTTCAGCGCCCTTGTCCGCCACCAGCAACGTGCCCTTCGCGGCATTCGCGAATACGGTATCGTCGGCAGTGGTGTCACCAATAGTCGTCCCGCCGCTAAGCGGCGAGGTCAGGGGCACGACCAGGTTCTTCTGGCATGCGCGTCCCGGATGCTGCACGATCACGAGTTCGCCATCGCCCTGGGAGTCGAGCACCAACTCGCCGAACGGATCGATCATTAACGAATCCGGATCGGTTAGATTGAGCGTCACGGTGTTGCCGGTGGTCACGTCGGTCGCGGACGCGTTGTCATTGAGAATGCCCGTCAGTTTGACCTTCTTGTCCTTAGACTTGAACCGGACGAGCCCGGGCTGCGTGTTCGTGGACGGGTTGGACGCGCTGATGAAAACCTCATTGCCGAAGAACACCAGATCGTCGTAACCGCCGCCGTGCGGTCCGGTCCCCAGCGTGAAGGTTTTCTGCTTGGCGGTGCCCGGCTCGATAATGATGAGGGTCGCGTTGGCGTCTTCGTTCTGCAACGCCCACAAATCGCCGGTGGGGGGGTTGTATCTCAGGCCGTCGTTATGGCCGACCACGGTAAATGTCTTCACCACCGTCCCGTCCATCTTGTACATCACGATGGTGCTCATCGCCCCGCCCGAACCGTCGGGGTTACCTCCGTTGCCGTAGCCGACGAACACGTTGTGGCGCGAGAACGTGATCGAATCGGGCGCGGTATAGCCGTTCTCGGATACGGCGAAGGTGCTGATCGAATAGGGAGCAATCGGCGATGGACCCGCCGCGTGAGCTCGCGCCGGCGACATCGCGGCGAGCAGCATCAGGGAAGCACCATAGGCGAACGCCTTGGGGGCGGCGCCTGCTCGACGGAAAGCGATTTTCACCGTTCTCTACCTCCTCGCGTTCAGGAACGCGAATATTCGGGATGATGTATTGAGTGCGTCCGGGAGATAGCATGCTTCGCCGTCGCCGGAGTTATCGAACGATTAACGGTGGGTTAAATTCCGGTGCGGCCCTCCCCGCCTTTTCCTTG
This sequence comes from uncultured delta proteobacterium, assembly GCA_963710455.1. Lineage (GTDB taxonomy): Bacteria > Desulfobacterota > Binatia > Binatales > Binataceae > JAKAVN01. The sequence goes on along the minus strand of CAVQAG010000017.1, from coordinate 1,093,924 downwards.
CGCGGGTTTGATTGCTTCCGATCGCTAATAGTAAGTTCCGATTAACTTTATTACTATCGCACGCGCTGCCGTATAGTCAATTGCGCTATGTCTTCAACTGAGAATTCAGCGTAACCCGAACTTAACATTCGCGCCATACGCAATTCACCTGCCTCCGCTAGAAGTCCAGCCGTCTTTGCATACCCATAACTTTTCGGGAGGAGAGAATCAGATGCGCAAGAAATGGAGGCTGGGTGCCGGGATCGGCGCCCTGGTGCTGGGGACGCTTGTGACACTGTCGATCCAGCGGAGTTTCGCCGACTCCGAGAACATCCAGCACGTGCTGTTAATCAGCATCGACGGCTTTCATGTACTTGACTATCTCAATTGCGTGAAAGGCGGCTACTGTCCAAATCTGGCAGCACTGGGAAAGACGGGGGTCAATTATCTGGACACGACGACTTCGCGGCCTTCGGACTCGTTCCCTGGGCTGATGGCGCTGGTCACCGGCGGGTCACCGCGCACGATGGGCGTCAACTATGACGTCGCCTATGATCGTGCACTCAATCCGCCGTTGCACCAGACGGGCAACGGTCTTAACGGCGGTCCATGTAGCGCGGGGTCGGCGAGCGGAACGAGCACGGAGTACGACGAGGGGATAAACATTAACACCGGCGACGGCACCCCGAACACGGGCGCTGGATCGCAGATGCTCCTTAATGGCGGCGCGCCGAGCGGCGACGGTGGGGTCAACTCGATCGAACCCAACCGCCTGGTGCGGGACGAGAACTGCGACCCGGTCTATCCTTGGAATTTTGTCCGCGTGAACACGGTTTTCGGAGTTATACACAACGCGGGCGGCTACACTGCCTGGTCCGACAAGCATCCGTCCTATTCCGCTGTCGGCGGCCCCAGCGGCCCACTTTCCCCACCCAGTAAGGACGTGAATGTGAACGATTACTTCGCCCCGGAAATCAACTCCGACTCCGCAGACTACACGAACCCTACGACCGGAGCGTTCCCGGCGCTGATCCCCACTGGCTGCAATCCGCTGCCCGACCAGGCCGCGGTAACCGCAGCCGATGACTATACCGGCAGCTTCCAGAATATCCAGTGCTACGACGGCCTCAAGGTGAACGCGATTCTCAACGAGATCGACGGCAAAGATCACGATGGCACCAAGAAGAAGCGGGTACCGAACATCTTCGGAATGAACTTCCAGGCGGTGAGTATCGGTCAGAAGCTGATCTACCAGCATGGCTCAGTTGCCAAGGGATACAGCACCAGCGGCGGTTATCTCGATTCGATCGGGACTCCCACTCAATCGCTGATGCAGGAGATCATGTTCGTCGACAAATCGATCGGGATGATGTTGAGCGAACTCAAGAAGGAACATCTGGACTCTTCGACCTTGTTCATAATCACCGCGAAGCATGGCCAGTCTCCGATCGACACCAGCCGCTACATACCTGACGGCAGCCCCAACGACCCAGTTAGCCTGATCAGCACATGCCTGCCCGATTCGGAGGTCAATCAGATTGGACCGACCGAGGATGACGTGGCGCTGCTTTGGCTCGATCCTCACGGCAGTTGCACCGCGAGCAGCGCGGTCAGCACCCTGGAGAACGCTTCACCGGCGCTTCCGCTGGACAAAAACATCGCGGGCATCGGCGAGATCTTCTCGGGCCCGTCGATACAGCTGTGGTACAATCAGGGCGATTCGCGTGCTCCGGATATTCTGATCACGCCGAACATCGGCGTGACCTATTCGAGCAGCACGAAAAAGCTGGCCGAGCATGGCGGCTTTGCCAAGGACGACACCAACGTCATCCTGCTTGTGTCCAATCCGAGCCTCAAAGCCAAAATGGTAGATACTCCCGTGCAGACCAAGCAGATCGCGCCGACGATTCTGTTGGCGCTCGGCCTCAATCCGCAAAATCTGCAAGCCGTTCGGGAGGAACACACGCCAGTTCTGCCCGGCCTCTCAATCCCGTAAGAGCGCGCCCTCCAAGCGGAGCGGCGGGCAAGCCCCTGCCTTGAACGCGGCGGGCGTCCCGAACATCCGGGACGCCCGCCGCTCATTTTTGCCCGCACGCCAGCAGAGTGTAGGGTTTCGTTCCGCCGCGCATCATCAATATAATCGGTCCTGAAGCGGGTTCTGCTCGAGTCTGAGTTCCGCCCTTTAGGGGGTGAGTATCCCGATGGCGTTTCCAATCAATCGCCCACGACGGCTGCGACGCACCGAGACGCTCCGCCGCATGGTCCGGGAGACGCGGCTTGCGCCCGACGACCTGATTCAACCGTTCTTTGTCTGCCCCGGACGCGACGTCAAACGTCCGATCGCTTCGATGCCGGGGGTGGCGCAGATGTCGGTCGACCAAGTGACGCACGCGGCGCGCGAGACGCACGCGGCGGGCGTTCCGGCGGTGATCCTGTTCGGCATCCCGCAGCGCAAGGACCCCCAGGGCAGCGAGGCGTGGAACGACCAAGGCGAAGTGCAGCGCGCGATCCGCGAAATCAAGGAGCACGTACCCGGCCTGGCCGTAATAACCGACGTCTGCATGTGCGAGTACACGGACCATGGCCATTGCGGCCTGGTGGCGGGCAGCGACGTCGATAACGACGCGACGCTGGAACTGCTCGCGCGCGAGGCTCTCTCGCACGCGCGCGCCGGCGCCGACATGGTCGGGCCGTCGGACATGATGGACGGGCGGGTCGGCGCGATCCGCCGGGCGCTCGACGAAAACGGCTTCATGCACCTTCCGATCATGGCCTATTCAGCAAAATTCGCGTCGGCCTTTTATGGGCCGTTCCGCGAGGCCGCCGAGTCGGCGCCGCAGTTCGGCGACCGCCGCTCCTATCAGATGGATCCGCCCAACGGCGACGAGGCGATGCGCGAGATCGCGCTCGACCTTGCAGAGGGCGCCGACATCGTGATGGTCAAGCCGGCGCTGCCCTATCTGGATCTTATCTACCGCGCCAAGCACGAGTTCCGCGTGCCGGTGGCGGCCTACAACGTTTCGGGCGAGTACTCGATGCTGCGGGCGGCGGGGCTGAACGGATGGATCGACGAGGAGCGCGCGGTGATGGAAGTTTTGACGTCGATCAAGCGGGCGGGCGCCGACATGATTCTGAGCTACTTCGCGACCGAGGTCGCGAAGCGGCTCAGGTGATCCAGACCTTGGCGGTTGAGCCGCGAATCAGGCTCACGGCCGCGTCGGGATCAGCAACTTCGACAATCAATTGGCTATATCCTTCGTCGGTCAGATCAATTGCTACAGCATTTTGCGGATTGGCCACGTCATAGTCCGACTATCGCGACCTTAGTTATCCCGCAGCTTGGGTTTGATGTGCGTGTCGTAGTACGGGCGCATCGCGCGCAGCGCGCGCATCTGATGATACACGAGCTCGTCGTCAGGGTAACGATGCTCCGGGCCAAGCACGCATCCCACCCGCGCGTGGCATCGCCCGGCGCAGTCCGGCTCGACCTCGACTCGATGGGTCAGGCATTTCGGCACATCCCATCCGGCAGGGAAACTCACCGCGCCGACCGGGCACGCGCGAATGCAACTGCGCGGGATGCATCCCGGACACGGATCAAAACTGAGCGCTTCACCCGGCGCGTCGAGCATCACGTCGAGCAGCAGCGCCGCGCGAAAGGCGATCCACGGGCCGAAAATCGGATGCACCACGACGCCCAGGATGCTGGGCCCGGCGATTCCCGCCGCCTTGCCCAACTCGACGAAGTTGAGCGTCCGGCCGCCGCCGTGCACGAACGGATGCACGACAGTATAACGTAACGCCGCTTCGCGGAGAGGCTCGGCCACCTCGCGCTCGACCACCTCGCGGGTGAAATCGTCGAGCGGATTTTCGCGCTCCCACCATCCAGTATTCCGCGCCGCATACCGCGTAAACGCCTTCCAGAAATCGCCGCCGCCGTTGCCGAGCACCACGATCGAGCGGGCCGCCGGATCGATGAGCGAAGCGCGCGCCTCGGGCTGGACCGCCGCGTCATAGCGTGCGAGCGGGATCGCGGCGCACAGGTTAAGCCCGTGGCGCGCGGCCGCCGCGCGAACCGCGGCAAATATTAAAGATGGGTCAGGCAACTTTGTACGTCACCAGCGCGTCGGCGATGAGCGCGCCATGCCGGTCGCGGATTTCGACCGCGATGCTGGCGATATGTTTGCCGGCGCGGCGCACGCGGGCGCGCGCGACGAGATCAGTTTTCACCGCCGGCGCGGTATAGTTGGTGGTCATTGAGATGGTCGCGCTGCTGCGTGTCTCGGGCATCGTCCAGACCGCGGCGCACGCGGCAAAATCAGCGAGCGCCGCGATTGCCCCGCCGTGGATCGGAACCTCGCGACCGCCGGCGTTGAGGATGTGCTCGCCAAATGGCATCCGTACCGTCACCTCGCCCTCGGCGCGCGCTTCGATCTTGAGCCGTAACGCGGCCGAGAACGGCCCCTGCTCGAGTTCGGCGAGCACCGTGTCATTTGTCGCCCCAGCCATTCCCTCGCCCTACGATTTCAGTTCCTTGCGCTCATCTTTGCTATTGGGCGCTTGATCTTTCGACATTGGATCTTGCACGCCTATCCTTGGGCGCTTGCCCCTGCGCGCCTGGCGCGCCGCCGCCAACCGCGCCATCCGGATCGCCTCGCCAACGGCGGCCTGCGGATCGTCCGCGTGCTCGATACCCTCGATTTGCGGCCATGCGCGTAACGCGACCAGCGGCAGGCCAATTTTGAGCGCGAATCCGATTTCGCTCAGCGTGCCGCCCTCCCCGGCGAGCGCGACCACCGCGTCGGCGCTGCCAATCACGACGGCGTTGCGCGCCTCACCGATGCCGGTCGCGATCGCGAACTCGATATGCGGATTGGCCGCGCTATGATCGTAGCCGGGCAGGATGCCGATCGTATGGGCGCCGCGCTCGAACGCACCGCGCGCCGCCGCTTCCATTACCCCGCCTCGTCCGCCGCAGATGAGCGTCGCGCCATGCGCACCGATCTCCGCTCCGACCTTGTGCGCAAGTTCGAGCACCTCGACGCTAGCGCCGTCGCCGCCGCCGATCACCGCGATTGCCGGACGCCGCAGCATCGCAGGCTCACACGCCCAGCAGCCCGGGAAGTTCCGCGATATCGGTGACCATGAGATCTGGCTCGGGGATGCCCTCGGGCAAGGTCGTGCCCCGTCCGTTCACCCACGCGACGCGCATCGCGGCCCGCCGCGGGCCAAGCACATCCTCGCGGGGGGTATCGCCGACGAACAGGATCGCATGCGGCTCCACGCGCAGCATCTCCAGGATGCGCTGATAGATGAGCGGGTTCGGTTTGCGCAGGCCGGCCTCGGCCGAGATTATCACCGCCTCGAACAGATCGGCGACGCCGGTATCGAGCAGGACCTCGCGCCCGCACTGCGCATCGTCGAAATTGGAGAGCAGGCCGAGCCGGAAGTGCGGCGCCAGCCGGCGCACGGCGTCGGAGCGCTCGGTCGGCGCGAAGGTGACCTTACGTACGCCGTCCATGTGGACGCGAGTGATATGGAAGGCCAGCAAACTGCGCTCAGCGGGATCCGAGTATCCCAGCCGCGCAAAGGTACGCTCGAAGCGCTCCTGGCAGGTTATTTCGATACCGTCGCGTTCGCGCTCGGCGTTAATCTCCTCGATAACGTCGTGATAAATGGTGAGAAAGGTTTCGAGCTCGAACCGCGGACCCATCCGCTCCTGGAGTGACGGCAGTATCCAGGGGAGCGTGCTGTGGGTCGAATGCTCGCGCCAATGCAGGAGCGGCAATCGCTGCGGCTCCCATTTTACCAGGGTGTCGAAGAGGTCGAACACCACGGCTTTGATCGCGCCGTTATCCACTGGACACCATCCTCTTGAAGCCCTTACCCTCGCGGCGTGAGCGCGGCGGCGCTCGAGATCAGCGCACCCAGGTTGAGCAGCATCACTGCTCCATTGAGCATCACGGACAGATGATGCAGCCGGTCGAATTCGGCGCGGCGCGTTGGGTCGGGATTGGCCTCCTCGGTCACGGTACGAATCGCGTCGACCCGCGGCCGGACCACGGCGCCGGCGTAGATGGTCAACCCGAGAGCGATCGCCAGCGCCAATACCGCTATCGCCCACCACATCCGCGGCATCCGCGTGGCGCAGATATAGATTCCAAAGATGACCGCTATCGCGCCACTGATGTAGCCGAACAGGTAATAGCGCGGAAACAGCGCGGCCAGGAATGTGCCGGCCTCAACCTTGGGGAGCGCCGTAAATGCGGTCTGCGTGACCACGATGAAAAACACCATCGCACCCAGCCAGCAAGCCAGGCTCAGCAAATATACGAACAGCACGGCTACCATCGAGGCGTCGCCTCCGGGCGTCGTTGCGAAGAGTTCCAGGCGATCAATTGAGGTACGGCTTGCTGACGCCGGGCAGCGGCCGGCGGTCCGAGAAGCCCGAATCAATGGTGTGCCAGGCGATAATCTGGCGTTCACCGGATTGCCAGCAGAGAAAAACCACGTCGTCCTCAATCTCGTAGGGAAAATCGACCAGTCCCTGATCGATATCCTTCAAGAAGCATCCGAGAGCTTCGACCTGCCCCGCCATCTCGGCCATCCGCGCAGCGTATTGCTTGAGTTCGGGATAGCGTTCGATGAGATCTGACAAGGGCATCGCGGCGATCGAGGAATCGTGACGGCGCGCGAGTTCCCGGATCTTGGCGCGCAAGGAGTCGGCCTCGACTTGTAAGCCGCGGACCAGGATCTCCATGCGCGGGATGAGGGCGTTGGCCTCCTCTACCGTGAATACTTTCTCGAACTGATGCTTTGCCAAGCTTTTGCCTCGATAATCGGCGCGGGATACCAGTCATGGATAGGTTTTACGACGAGAGGCCGAGCTTGTCTGCCCGCAGAGCGTATATTACGTTAATCGATTACGAGGGTGGAAGCGCCCGCGGCCCGCGGCCGCGATTGGGGAGGCGGCTCGGCATCTATGGCAGAAAAATCCGATAAGGCCAAAGGCGAAAAGCGCTTCGATATCGAAGAGGATCTAAGCAAGGTCGAAGTGCCTGATGTGTTGCCGGTGCTGCCGCTGCGCGGCATCGTGATTTTCCCTAACCAGATTCATCCCTTCCTGGTTTCGCGTCCGGCCTCGCTGAGACTGATCGAGGACGTCGGCCAGGCTTCGCGCGTAATCGGGCTCTCGGCACAAAAGAACCCCGAAGAGGAAAACCCGGCGCCCGAAGGATTGTTCCCGCGCGGCACGGCGGTGCGCATTCTCAAGATGCTCAAGTATCCCGACCATAGCGTGCGGGTACTGGTGCAGGGCATCGCGCGAATCGACCTGCTCGATTTCGTCCAGCTCGACCCGTACTTCCGCGCCAACGTGCGGCGCCTGGCCGAAGCGGTCGAGGGCGATAAGGAACTCGACGCGCTGCAGGCTCATCTGGTCAGCCAGTTTTCCAAGTTCGTGTCGCTGGTGCCCTATCTGCCCGACGAACTGCAAGTGATGGCGATGCAGGTGCGCGAGCCCGCGCGCCTTACCGACATGGTCGCCTCGTATTTGAAAATAGCGGTCGAAGAGTCGCAGGACCTGCTGTCGACCAACGACGTGCGCGCGCGGCTCGAAAAATTGATCGTCATCCTCGGGCGCGAGATCGAACTCCTCGAGCTGGGCCATAAGATCCAGTCGCAGGTGCAGACCGAGCTCAACAAGAATCAGCGTGAGTACTATCTGCGCCAGCAGCTCAAGGCGATCCAGAAGGAGCTGGGCGAAGGCGACGCCCGTTCCTCCGAGATCGAGGACCTCGAAAAGAAAATCGAAGCAGCCAAGATGCCGGAGGACGCACGCAAGGCGGCCGACAAGGAGCTGGACCGGCTCAAGATGATCCCGCCCGAGTCGGCCGAGCACACGGTCGTGCGGACCTACCTCGATTGGCTGGTCAGCCTGCCGTGGGCAACCTCCACCGACGATAACCTGGACATCAAGCACGCCCGCGCGGTGCTCGACGAAGACCATTTCGATCTCGAGAAGGTCAAGGAACGCATCCTCGAATTCCTCGCCGTGCGCAAGCTCAAGAGCGATACCAAGGGGCCAATCCTTTGCTTCGTGGGACCGCCGGGAACCGGCAAGACCTCGCTTGGCCGCTCGATCGCAAAAGCGCTGGGGCGCAAGTTCGTGCGGCTGTCGCTCGGCGGAATTCGCGACGAAGCAGAGATCCGCGGCCATCGGCGTACCTATATCGGATCGTTGCCCGGCCGCATGATCCAGGGACTGCGCAACGCGGGCTCCAACAATCCGCTGTTCATCCTCGACGAAGTCGACAAGCTCGGGACGGACTTTCGCGGCGACCCGGCCTCGGCCCTGCTCGAGGTGCTCGACCCGGAGCAGAACAACGCCTTTGTCGATCATTACCTGGACGTTCCGTTCGATCTGTCCAAGGTTTTGTTCCTGACCACGGCCAACGTGCTCGATCCAATTCCGCCCGCGCTGCGCGATCGGATGGAAGTGCTGGAGCTGCCGGGCTACACCGAAGAGGAAAAGCTCCAGATCGCGGAACGCCACCTGGTGCCCAAGCAGATTTCCGAAAACGGCCTGGGCAACACCAAGATCGAGTTCACCAAGGAAGCGACCGCCGAAATTATCCGCAGCTACACGCGTGAGGCGGGGCTCCGTAACCTCGAGCGCGAAATCGGCCGAGTGTGCCGCAAAATCGCGCGCGCCCTTACCGAAGGCGACAACGCCCCCGAACGCGTTACGCCGGAGATGCTGCATCGCTTCCTCGGCCCGCGCAAATTCTTCTCCGAGGCGGCCGAGCGCACTCAGGAACCTGGTGTCGCCACGGGGCTCGCGTGGACGCCCAACGGCGGCGACATCCTGTTCATCGAGAGCACCCGAATGAACGGGCAAAAAGGTGTCACCATCACGGGCTCGCTGGGCGACGTAATGAAGGAGTCGGCGCAGGCCGCCCTCTCCTACGTCCGATCGCGCGCGGCGCAACTCGGAATCGCGCCTGATTTCTTCGAAAAGTCGGACCTTCATATTCACGTCCCTGCCGGCGCCATCCCCAAAGACGGCCCGTCCGCTGGCGTGACCATCGCGGCCTCGCTCGCCTCGCTGCTAAGCGGGCGCCCCGCACGCTCTGACGTTGCGATGACCGGTGAGATAACGCTGCGCGGCAAGGTCCTGCCGGTCGGCGGAGTCAAGGAGAAGGTGCTGGCGGCACGGCGTGCGGGAATCAAGACCGTGATCCTGCCGCGGCGCAACGAAAGTGATCTTGAGGATATCCCCGAAGAGGCGCGCAAAGAGATGGAGTTTGTGTTCGTCGATACGGTCGACGAGGTACTGCGTCACGCCCTCCGCGACGGAGTCGAGCCGCATCCCGAAGCTATACCGGCACGCGCCGCGCGCACAGCACTGAACTAGCGGCCTCTGGAGAGCGCGAACGAGGCCTCGCGCGAGGCGGTGGCTATAGCCGATAGCCGATGCCCCGCTCGCGCCGCGGGGCGCCCAGGCGAGCTGAGTTCTCTGCAGTCGTTATAGTCTTTCTCTAATAGTTGCGTTTTCTTAATCGCGTTGTAATCGTTCTTCTCGATTTCGCGCTTCTCCCTCCGAGCCCCCGCCCTCGCACCTCGCGGCGAGGGCGCAGAAGTATTATTGGTGAAGAAGTGAAGATCGCAATCGTTGCCGCCGAGATCACGCCGTGGGCCAAGGCCGGCGGACTGGCCGACGTAATCGGTGCTTTGCCTGCGGCGTTCAAGCAAAGCGGCGCCGAACCCGCGGTCATCCTGCCGGGCTACCGTGGCGTTCTCGACGCTATAGAAACGGCGCCAGTGGCCGAGAATCTCTCGGTGCCGGTCGGCGACTCTGCCGAACGCTTCGACCTCCTGCGGGGCGAGACTCGCGACGGCGTGCCGCTCTACCTGATCAAGCATCCGGGTTGCTTCGATCGCGCCGGTGTCTATGGCGAGCGCGGGGTGGACTACCCCGACAATCTGCATCGGTACGTGATGTTCGGTCGCGCAGCCGCGCTCGCCGCGGCACGCTTTATCCGGCCCGACGTCCTGCACGCCCATGACTGGCACGCGGCAGTGGCGCCGATCGCGGCGCGCGCCGATCCGGCGCTGCGCGAGGCGCTTGGCCCCGCTCTTACTATCTTCACCGTGCACAATCTGGCCTTCCAGGGAATCTGCGAGGCGGCGGATTTCGAGCTGCTCCATATCGACCGTTCCTATCTCTCAGTCGAGTACCTGGAATTCTGGGGACGCGTTAATCTCATGAAAGGCGCGATCGTGTTGGCCGACGGCGTTTCAACCGTGAGCCCGACCTACGCGCGCGAGGTGAGCAGCGATCCCGAGCTGGGCTTCGGACTGGAGGGCGTGTTGCGCAACAAGGGCAGCCGCTTCGTGGGAATTCTCAACGGCGCGGACTACACAGAATGGGACCCGGCGATCGACCCGACGATCGCGGCCAGGTATACGCCGGCGCGGCGCGAGGGCAAGGCGGTTTGCCGCAGCGCACTGCGCAAGCTCGCCGCGCTCTCCGATCGCGACGACACGCCGATAGTCGGGATGGTCACGCGGATGACTCCACAAAAGGGGGTTAACCTGCTCGGCGAAGCGCTGGACGCGATGATGGGTCTCGGCGTGCAGCTCGTGATGCTCGCGAGCGGCAATCCGGCGCTGGAGCAGCATTTCAAATCCGCCGAGGAACGCTTCCCCGGCCAGTTGCACGTGCGGCTCGCTTTCGACAACACCTTCGCCCATCAAATCCAGGCCGGCAGCGATATCTTCCTGATGCCCTCGCGGTTCGAGCCCTGCGGGCTAACGCAGATGTATGCCCTCAAGTATGGCACCGCACCGCTGGTGCGCGCGACCGGAGGGCTCAAGGACACCGTTGCCGAGTTCGATCCGCAGCACGGAACCGGCAACGGCTTCATGTTCAACGACTATCGTGCCGACGCGATGGTGGACGCGATGACGCGGGCGGGGCGGCTCTTTGCGGACCGCGCGGCATGGCGGCGTCTGATGGACAACTGCTTCGCTGCGGATTTTTCATGGACCGTGTCCGCGCACCATTACCTGCGATGGTTCGACGATCTGCGCCGCGCGAGCCACACCTGATCCTGGATTCCTGCAAAGACCGGCGATGCCTACTACGTCATCAGCGCCGATCCTGGTTTACGCCGACGGATCCTGCGAAGGAAACCCGGGCCCCGGTGGATGGGGCGTCGTAATCGTCACACCCGACGGCAGGCACCGGTTAAGCGGCGGCGATTCACGAACCACGAATAACCGGATGGAAATCATGGCGGCGATCGAAGCGCTGCGGGCTCTCGATCCCGGCGTGCCCGTGATTGTGCGAAGCGACAGCCAGTACCTGGTCAAGACGATGAATGACGGCTGGCGGCGCACGAAGAACCTGGACCTGTGGCAGGAGCTTGATCGCGAGGTCTCGCGGCACGGCAAAGTCCGCTTCGAGTGGGTACGCGGGCATGCAGGCGATGCACTCAACGAGGAGGCCGACGCGCTGGCGCGCGAGGCGACGCGGAGCGCGGCCAAAGGCCTCACTCCGCGCCGCCCCGATGCCGTAGTTGGCGCGCCGTCTTCCGCGGCGGGACGCGCGGCGCAGGGCGCCGCGCGTCCCGCCGCGGAGGATGCTGACGACCTCGCCGCGGCTGAACTGCGGCCGCTGCTCGGGTCCGGCGAGCGCATCGCGCGATGCGCCGCATGCAGGCGAAGCTTCGTCGCACGCGACGGATCGGAGCTGCCCAGCGGCGATAACGGCGAGCGCTATTGCGCGCTCGTCGCCTGCCAACTCAGCGCCCGGAGCGGACGCGCGCGCTGAGCGCGGGGGCCCGCTCCGGACAAAAAACACGAGTTCGTTCTGTCAGTTGTTCGAAGCCGCGGAGCGCTCGGCGATGAGCTTTTCGACTTCGGCGCGCAGCCGCGTCAAGACGTCGTCGTAGCGGAAATTGCCCAGCTTGCGATCCTTCTTTTTGAGGTTCACCGTCGTTGGACCGCACCACAGCCCCAGGTCCGCATCGTCGGTCTCGCCCGGCCCGTTCACCCGGCATCCCATCACCGCGATCGTGATCCGATGACGCGACGCGTATGCCGTAACGTCCTTCACCTGCTGCGCCAGCTCGACGAATTTTTCGTTCTCGACGCGCGAGCACGACGGACACGAGATGATATTCAGCCCGGCGCCGAAGTCCGGCACTGAGATAAAGCGTCCGCTCGCGACGTCCCTGATGATCTGATGGCCAACGATAACCTCTTCGTGCTTGCGCTCGTTGGGCAGCGTGAGCGAGACCCGGATGGTGTCGCCGACCTGCTGCGCGAGCAGCTTCTCGAATGCAATCCGGGTCTTGATGATGCCGTCGGGCGGGAGCCCGGCCTCGGTGACTCCGAGATGCAGCGGAACGTCGGGGCGGCGCGCGGCAAAGCGTCGGTTGGCTTCCAGCACCTTGGCCGGATCGGAGTCCTTGAGCGAGACCACGAACCGGTCGAATCCCAGCTCGTCCATCAGCTCGCAGTGCCACACCGCCGATTCGACCAGCGCGCTTAGCTGGTCGCCGGGATATTTCTCCAGGAAGGCCGGCGCGACCGAGCCGCAGTTAACCCCGATCCGGATCGCGAGGTTGTGCTCGCGCGCGACCTCGACCAGCCATCGCACCTTTTGCGGCACAGTTTTGGCCTTCTCGATATGGTGCAGATGGCCCGGGTTGTAACGGATTTTATCGACGTGCGGGCCAACCTTGCCGGCGATACGGTAGTTCTCCTGGAGGTCCACCGATAAGACGATACCGCGGGTCTGCGCGCGAATTTCCTTGAGCGCCGGAACTTCCTTTTCATTGTCCAGCGCGATTCGCACAATCCCGGCGCCCGCCCGGGCCAGCTGATGCGTCTGTGCCACGGTCTGGTCGATATCGACCGTGCGCGTCGCGCACATCGACTGGACGACCACCGGCGCTCCCCCACCGACCCGCAATGCGCCGATCCCGATTTGCCGCGTCGTGCGTCGCGTCCCTGCCTGTTCCATTAACGACAACTCCACCTCTTCCGCGCGCTTAGTGATTGTGGCCTTCGTGACTGTGCGCCGGTGCGCCCGCCTTGGCCCGCTGCTCATCGCTCACCGCCATCGCGATCGACGAATGAGCAAACGCCGCGCCGGCCCTGAGCGCCATCGCGACGAAAGCGGCCTCGGCAATTTCCTCGTCGGTCGCGCCCTGCTTGATCGCGCGCTTGACGTGCTCCTCGATACACCACGGACAGGCCGTAACGTGCGCCGCGGTCACGGCCATCAGTTCCTTGGTCTTGGCCGGAAGGGCGCCATCTTTGAAGATCATCTCATCCCAATTCATGAATCCTTTGAAGTAATCGGGCTTGAGCTGGCGCAGCTTGCGCAGGCTTTTGATCGTTTCTTTGGCAAAGAACTCCGCCATCGTTTTGTGTCCTCCGGAGTGCGATCCAAATCGCGAGGGTTTGTATCCGAACTATAACAGATGGCCGCGCGGCGCCCCTAGCGGAGACTCTGTGCGTCTAGCCGGTTAAGGCTCTCGTCACAAAACCGTCATAAGGCGGCTGCGTTTAAGACTGCATGTTTCCCTACTTTCACTATTAGACAAATTTGTAAAATAATTTAGGCTGTCAACTCTTGAAATGGTCCGTTGGCACCACTATGGTCGGCTAACCATGCTCTGAGTAACGGGACGGAGGGAGCTGGAGGATACGAGGGCTAACCCGGGGGAGCCTCAAGTCTTGTGCGGCGAGTCGCTCGCCCGGACAGGCGGGAGTCGTTAGCTATGCGACAGCACAACCCTGGCGCACAAGCGCCGGATTCGTTCACGGCCTCGGACCTCATTCTGCCCAGCCAGTTCTTCGAGCTGGTCGGCAAAAACCGCTTCACGAGCGAACAGCGGTTGATGCTCGCGGTATTGGCCGACGCTATCAACCTCCTGCAGGATTGGCGCGGATCCTACAGTCCGCGCAAGCGGCGCCTGTTTATCGAAGCCGCGCGCTGGGTGATGGCCCGTGGTTCCAGCGTGCCTTTCAGTTTCGACAACGTTTGCGACGCGCTGGAGATAAGTTCCGAAGCGTTGCGCCATCGGTTGAGCGGCTTGGCGGCGGGAGCTGACGATTCGCGTTTGCCGCTCGCGCGACTCCGGCTGAAGGAGGCGGGACGCCTCCAACACATGACCGTCAATCGCAGCCGCCGCGTCAAACGCGCCAGCGCTCTTCACGCCCGCCGCGCCTGAGAGAAGCGGCCCGCTCCGCAGCCGGAGCGGATTTCCATTCCGCGTAAGCCGCCGATCCGTCGGCAATTTTTCAAGCACGCGAAAGACCAAATTAGCCTCTTTAAGCGCTCGCTCCGACATTTCTGTCAGAGCGTAAGTGTTCGAAAAGTCACGATTTTTTGTAATTATCGTCTTCTCATTTGACGGCTTCATCTCCGGCCTTTTATGATCGATGGGCCTGCAATTCCGGAGGTTTCTAGTCCGTGCGAATGATCGTTCCCCCGATCGTCAATCGTAGGGAGATTGACCGCAATCTCGTACGTTTCTTCCGTCAGCATCGCGCAGGCGCGTTTCGCCGCGCGATTTCCGATTTTTGCCGCTATTACAACGTCAAGCGTCCGACGATCGAATGGTTTGAATACCTCGATTGGGGCAAGACCGCGGGTAAGACCTTCGAAGACGGGCGTATTCATCTCGTCCATCCCGAGAACTGGAAACGCGGCCGCATCTACAACAAGGAACGGATGTGGGTTGCAATGGTGTATCACGAGATGGGCCATTACCTGTTCTGGACCGACGCCGAGCGCAAGGCCGACGCGTTTGCGTTCAGGATGGTTCGTGGACTGCGTCGGCCCCAACGGCGCACCCGGTTGCGGGTGCGGTTACAGGGACGTCGGCAGATCGCTGGGCGCGTGGCGCGCCGCGCGGCCGCAATTCCCCGGAGCGCGAGCCTTCCCCCGCGGCGCACGGGCTCGTCGGCTCGGCAGGCGAACTCAACAATTCGGCGCCGCCGGGCACGCGTCGGCCGGACTCTCCGTCGCGCTTAGTTACCCTGACGCTCGTCCATACCTCCGGGGCACAGCATGGCCCTCGCTTGCGGCGTTAGAGGACGGCTATGATGTGATCGCGATGGCGCAGAAGCCAAATGTCGAAAACCGGTGGTGGGTCGAGACTTCAGTCAAGCGACCCCGCAAGGCCGAACCAACTGCCCCCGAACCGCAAGCCGGGGATCATGACGCACTGAAGGAAGCTGGTTCGGAAGAGGCGCAGCTTCAATTGGCGATCGTCGAGAACTTCTACTCGGTCGCACGCGATTACGATCAGGACCGCGCTAAGGAGGATCTGACAGACAACAACCTGCGCATCGCGCGTGCGGCCGATCCCCAGCCAGGCCAATGGGTCTATGTTGCGATGACCGAAGAGCACTATCCGGCGCGCCTGATCAAACGGATCAAGGACGAGTTTCGTCTGCCGCGCGAGGCGCGCGGCGTGATTTTAGATCACGGCCGCGTGGTGCGACTACTGGTGTGTGGCCCACAGCTCGAGGACTGGATGCTCGACGTGACGCTGAGCGACGAGCCGTCGGTCGACGCCTACGTGTGGAACACGATGTATCGTGAGCGGCTGTTCAAACGCGCCGAGGAGGCGCTGCGCCAGGCGCGCCGCTGGGCGCTCAGCCTGATCGAACATCCGCCGGTGCGCGACGAGCCCTTCCGCGGTGCCCTGCTGTAGGCACGCCGATAAATCCGCGAAATTCCGCTGAAGGGCCAACGCGATTTACGGAAACTCGACGCTGGCGGTGCCGATCACCAATCGTTCGGCGTCCTCGTTTTCGATCCAGACGTCTATCTCGACCCGTTTCTCGGCCGGCTCCACGTGGGTGACGAAGCCGTTCAGCGTAATCGTGTGGCCGGGTTGCACCGGCTGCCGATAGGTGGTTCCTAGCCGCGCCAGGCGTGCTCCGCTTTGCCCGATCCAGTCGGTCACCAGCCGCGAAAGCATCCCCAGGCTCATATTGCCCGGCGCGATCATCCCGGGCAGCCCTTCCGCGCGCGCGCCCTCGTCGTCGGTGAAGCGCGGCACATCCATCCCGCAGGTGCGCGCGTAGGTCCGCACCTGGTCCTTGCTCAAGTGGATTTCCTGCGGGCCGAGTGTGTCGCCGATATTGACCGCGTCGAATTTCATGATGGACATTGAAGCAAACGTACGGTCGAGGGAGCAAACCTACGGTCGGTTCATGAAGCGATGGTCGATATGCGCGACGACCTCGCCGTTTTGATTTTGCACGGTCGAGCGCACCACCACGAACACCATCGAGCCGCTGCGCCCGGTCTTCTCGTAGATCTCCTTGACATGCGAGCTGAGCGTGATCTTGTCGCCGGGATGAATCGGCGCCCGAAACTCGACGTCCTTGCCGGCGTCGAAGCCGGCGCGGCCAAATCTCGGCACGTGAGTGAAGAAGTGACGGCCGTTGCGGAAGGTGACCGCGAACGAGGGCGGCGCGAC
The DNA here is from genome assembly GCA_963710455.1 of uncultured delta proteobacterium. Taxonomy (GTDB): domain Bacteria; phylum Desulfobacterota; class Binatia; order Binatales; family Binataceae; genus JAKAVN01. The sequence continues at coordinate 1,077,431 of CAVQAG010000017.1, read as the reverse complement.
GATCCCACCGTATGGTCCCTTCTTCGCCGCCGCCTCGTCGGTGTAGAGGGGATTGCTCTCGCCGATGGCAGTGCAGAACCTTGCGATGTCGTCGGCGCTGACATTCACCGGATCGGTTACTTCAAAAACCTTGCCGATCAGCGCCGGATCGTAATCAACCGCCATTGTGCCTTACCTCGTCCGGGACCGCCGCGGGCACGGGCTTGCGCTTGGGGCGGAAATCGACCGGTTCGTACTTGCCCTCTTTGAGTTCGCGCACCAGGTCTTCGATCGAACGGATGTCGGCCTCGAAGCGGGTTGCGCAGAGTGCGATGAGGCTGACCAGGTGGCTGTCCGATCCGCCCACTGCGCGATAGCCATACTTGCGCACCAACTCCATCGAGCGATCGTCCTCGCCCTTGCGCGAGCCGCCGTTGAGAACTTCCACCGCGACTACGTTCTCAAGCGGCGGTTTGGCGCCGTAATGCTCATACAGGCCAACGGTCGGACGGCCCGGATGGCACGGCACGGCGACCCCGCCCATCCGCGCGACTTCGTCGATCAATTCCTGCGCGTTCAGCCGCACGTTGGCGAAATCGAAACGCTGCGTCATCTCGTCGGTGACGCCGAACACCAGCACGTGACCGTAGTCGGTCTCGACCTCGGACGCCTTTAGCACCATCAGGCCGAACTTGTCCTCGAGCGCGCGATAGTCGGGGCTGCCGTTGAACTGGCGATGCTCGGTGAGCACGATACCGTCGACGGGGCGCTCCTTGTGGCGCAGCTTGATCCAGTTGAGGTAGGCCTCCAGCGGCGCGCGGCTGTCTTCCGAGGCTTCGCTGTGGCTGTGCAGATCGAGAATTGTGGCCACTTACACGGCGTCCTTACCTCGCCGGGCGAAACTTGAGCAACGTCACTTCGGGCGTGACGTCCTCGAATACGGCCTCGACGGGCATCCCTATTCTAACCTCATCGGGCTTGCACTCCACAAGGTTGGTCAGCATCTTGAGCCCCTCGGCCAGTTCGACATAGGCCATCACGTAGGGCAGCGCTTCGCGAAAGCCGGCCGCCTGGTTTTGCATCGTCACCGTGAACGTATAGACCGTACCTCTGCCGGCGCACCGCACCCACTCGGTGCGCGAGCTCAGGCAGTTGGTGCACAGTGCCCTCGGGTAATAGCGCAGGTCGCCACAATCGCGGCACTTCTGGATGTACAGCTCGTGACGTTTGAGCGCCTCCCACCACGGGCGGCTCTCCTCGTCGATGCGCGGCAGCGGCTTGGCGTATTTTTTCTTCTCGGACTTTTCGTCGGCCATCGTGGAACCCTGTTTTTCTGCGATGTTTCGCCGGCCTGCTAATAGCTCAGCCTACTGATTACTCAGGATGAGCGTCGCGCCCGAGTGCCGGATGCCGAGCGTGCCGCCGGTCCCGTGACACAGCGCGACCGCGCATTCTTTGACCTGGCGCGGTCCGCATTCGCCGCGCAATTGCTTGACCGCTTCGATGACCAGGAAAATGCCGCGCATCCCCGGATGGTTCGACGACAGCCCGCCGCCGTCGGTATTGGTTGGGAGCGCGCCGTCATACCGCAGCCGGCCGCCCGTAACGAACGCGCCGCCTTCGCCGCGCTTGCAGAAGCCGAGATTCTCCAGCGTCATCAGGACCGTGATCGTGAACGAGTCGTAGATCATCGCCATGTCGATGTCCGCCGGAGTGACGCCGGCGCGCTCGAAGGCGAGCGGTCCCGATTGCGCCGCCGCCATTTCCATGAAATCGCGCCGGCCGCGTGCCGGATGGCGCACGGTCTCGCCGCACCCGAGAATGTACGCCGGCTTCTTCTTCAGGTCGCGCGCGCGTTCGGCCGAGGTCACCACCAGCGCGCCGCCGCCATCGCTGATGATGCAGCAGTCGAGCAGATGAAGCGGCGACGAGATAATGCGCGAGGCCATCACATCCTCGACCGTGATCGGGTCGCGATATTTCGCCGCCGGATTCATCGAAGCGTGGAGGCGCATCGTGACCGCGATTTCCGCGAGCTGTTCGGAAGTCGTGCCATACTCGTACATGTGGCGCTGCGCCATCATCGCGTAGGCCCCCACCGTAGTCGGCCCGAACGGCACTTCATACTGATCGCAGGGATCGCTGCCGCCGCCCCCGCCGCCGGTTCCGATCGCAAAGCGCTGCGAGGCCGCGGTCGAGCCGTAAACGACCACCGCGACCTTGCACAGCCCGGCCGCGATTGCGGCGGCGGCGTGCGCGGTATGGGCGACGAACGACGAGCCGCCGATCGAAGTCGAGTCGACAAAGTTGGGCGTCAGGTTCATGTAGTCGCAGAACCCCACAATTCCCATCCCGCTCATCCCGATCCCGGTCGTGCATACGCCGTCGACGTCCTGGATCTTGAGCCCCGCGTCGTCGAGCGCGCCGCGCACGCTCTCGGCCATGATTTGGAACATGCTCTTGTTGGGCGCGAAGCGGGCCGGATGCTCGTACACGCCGGCCAGCGCGGTCTTGCGGCTTAGGCTCATCGGACGCTCCCTGGCTACAGTTCGGAGAGAAAACTCTCGATGGCGGTGTTGGCTTCGACCGGCTGCTCATTAGGCAGATGGTGCGCGGCGTTGGCAATGACGCGGAGTTTCGAGCCGCGGAGGCGGCCGTGGATATATTCGGCGTCGGCCGGCGTGGTGATTGGGTCGTCGGCGCCGGCCAGGATAAACGCCGGCTTTTCGATCCGCGCGATCTGCTCGCGCAGGTCGCATCGCGTGCACGCCACCATGTCAGTGTAACGCACGCGCGGGTCGGTCTGGATCTGCTCCATCCAGCCCTCGCGCACTACCTCAAAGCGCTCCTTCACTGTCGCCGGCGAAAAACCGTCGGTGACAAAGGCCTGCGGCGCACGGCCCATCGCGACCCGGCGCAGCGCCTCGATCCGTTCGGGCGGGATGTTGAACCGGGCCGCGGTCACCATCGGCACTATCGCCTCGACCCGCTTCGGATAGCGCAGCGCCATGTCCATCGCGATCGCCCCGCCCATCGAACGTCCCGCGATCACCGCCGAGCCGATGCCTAGCGCGTCGAGAAACGCGACGACGAAATCGCTGTACTCCTGAACGGTGGCGAGTCCTTCGACGCCCGAGGAGCGGCCGTGCGCCGGTAAATCGACCGCGATCGGGCTGTGGGCGCGGCCGAAATGATCGACCTGGTTGTGCCAGCTATGGCCGTTGGAACCCGCACCATGCACCATCACAACTTTGCGTCCGCGCGAAAAGTCAGGTACCACGTCGGGCAGCGTGGTTTGACCCGCATAGTAATAGTAGGTAGCGCACCCCTGCACTTCCACGTACTTGGTCGGCATCGTTGTAAGCACTCTCCGGCGGCGTGTTTGAGGTTAGCTATTCGGAATAAAGGGCGCTTGTCAAACGCGTTCCACCTGATGGGATAGGTCGATGAATGGCGGGGGAAGGATCATCGCTTCGCGTAGCCCGTAAAAGCAAATAGGCAAATCACAATTCTGCAATTTTTTATAATCGCGCACTCGAAACGAACGCGCCGCAATCGACCATCTCCCGAGTGCCGCAACGGCCGTGGGCCTCTCAAAGGACACGGGAGAGGCATGGAGGATTTTTTGCTGTCATCCTGAACGAAGGTTGCCGAAGTGAAGGATCAACGCGAAGCAATTTTTATGCGGAGAATGCGAGATCGCGTCGCGTAGATCCTTCGCTAACGCTGTAGGTCCTTCGCGAACGCTCAGAGTTTGTGAATTTATTTGCGGACAGGGATCGCTTTGAGGGATGGGAAGTGGATGATGGTGGAGAGGCGGAGGTGAGGTGATGGGCGAAGAGGTGCGGCTGCGGGAACCCGATCGTAAGCAGTTGATATTGCAAACCGTGGATTACGAGAAGCTGGCCGGTGCCGAGCATCCGGTGCGCGCGATTTGGCGGGTACTGGAAGGGCTCGACCTGAGCCGGTTCTGTGCGCCGATCAAGGCGCGCGAGAACGGCCCGGGACGCGATGCGACTGACCCGCGGATGCTGCTGGCGCTGTGGCTGTATGGGTTGAGCGAAGGCGTGAACAGTGCGCGCGAGATCGCGCGGCTCAGCGCCGAGCACGCGGCCTATCGCTGGATCTGCGCCGGGGTGAGCATCAACTATCATACGCTGAGCGACTTTCGCAGCCGACATGGCGCAGCGCTGGACGAGTTGTTCAGCCAGGTGCTGGGCCTGCTGCTGGACCAGCATCTGATCACGCTTTACCGGGTGGCGCAGGATGGGACCCGGGTGCGGGCGAGCGCGGGGGCGGCGTCGTTTCGGCGCAAGGCCCGGCTCAAGGCCTGCGTGCGTGCGGCGCGCGCGCATCTGGAGCGGCTCGACGCGGAGGCCGCGCAGGATCCGACCCAGGGCAGCGCGCGCCAGCGCGCGGCCGAACTGCGCGCCGCGCGCGAGTATGAGGAGCGTTGCCAGCGGGCGGTGGCGCGGCTGGGCGAACTCGGCGCGCACAAGGCCGAGGCCAAAAACCATCCGCAGCGCAAAACTGAAACCCGCATCTCGACCACTGATCCCGAGGCGCGGGTGATGAAGATGGCCGATGGCGGATTCCGTCCCGCTTACAATCTGCAGTTCGCTACTGACACCGAAAGCCGGATCATCGTGGGCGTCGAGGCGAGCAACTCTGGGACCGACAGCCAGCAGTTGGCGCCGATGCTCGATGAGATCGAGCGGCGGACCGGCGCGCTCCCCAGGCAGCATCTCGCCGACGGCGGCTATATGAACTTTGCCGCGGTCGAGCGCGCCGCGGCACGCGGGGTGGAGGTGTTCGTGCCGCCGCGCGAGAACCGCACCTATCACATCGATCCGCTCACCCCGCAGCCCCGCGACAGTGCGGCGATCGCCGAGTATCGAAAACGCATGGGCTCGCCGCAGGGCCAGCGCATCTACCTGGAGCGGGCCGCCACCGCCGAAACCGTCAACGCCGATCTCAAAACCTGGCGCGGCCTCGACCGCTTGCTGGTCCGCGGCATCAGCAAGGTGCTGATCGTCGCGACCTGGTCGGCGCTGGTTTACAACCTGATGCGCTCGATCAAAATGGGCTGGTTGTGAGGCTTCCACTATCGCCAGCTTCCTCAGGCGCTCTTTGCCTAAACAACCTGACCTCGTCCAATCAGTGACTGTCGCTCGCAACGCGCCGATGCCATCGCAAAAATCCAAATATTCACAAACTCTCAGGATGACAAAGGGGCGAGCTTGAAATTCACCGCCACTAGCGGCGGCGGTTGCGGGCAGCGCGCCGGCGCCGCGGCGGACTCGCGGCCTCGCGGCCCGCCTGATCGCGCTCCCACTGCTCGATCGCCTCGCGGCTGAATCGCCAGTTGCTGCCGACGCGGAAGCCGGGCAACCGTCCCTGCCTGAGCAGTCGATAGATGGTAGTAGGATGCACGCGCAGGTGTTCCGATAGTTCCTTGATCGTGAAAATCTGATCGCTTTGAGCTGTTTGAGCCATATGGTGAATAGGTAGGTCTGGAGGCGTCGCCTTGCGAGGCGTTCCTTTTTTCATTCCCTGCGGCCGGTGGACGCGCGATTTCAATTCCCAGCCTCTGTTGTGGTGGTAGCGGAGTCAAGGCATTCTGCGCAAGCACAGGTTGAAGCTGCGTGCAAATGCTTGCAGATGCATCACGCTGCCACACGCGAACTGCTCTCTATACTGCTTTTAGCGCAGTTTAAGTGAATCTGTCGTTCGCCGTAATTCAAAAAAATTCATAAGATGATTATTTCTAATTTTGCCTCTCGACCCCGAACATGTCGCTTGAAGATTGGGACAAATGCCGCGGGGTCGATTAAATTGGTGGCGCACGCGGACCGCCGCGGACCGCGCGAATTCACGATACAGGCAGGATCCCGCGATGACCTATGAAACGCTCGAGGTAAAACAGGACGGAGCGATTGCCTGGCTGACGCTCAACCGTCCGCACGTGCTCAACGCGCTCAACTCGGCGATGGTATCCGAGTTGCACGACTACTTTGCGCGGCTCGCTTGCGATCGGACGACGCGCGTAGTTGTCGTGCGTGGCGCCGGCCGCGGGTTTTGCGCCGGACTCGATCTCAAGGAGCACAGCGGCGCTCGCCCCGGCGACGACACCCTGGGCAGTTCGACCAGCGCGACGCTCGAGATCCAGCGGCACATCAGCGGTCTCGTCCTCGCAATCCGGCGCCTGCCGCAGCCCTTCATCGCGGCCGTGCGCGGACCGGCGAGCGGCGGCGGTTTCGCGCTAGCACTGGCCTGCGACGTGCGGCTGGCTGGCGCGTCGGCGCGCTTCAACGCTGCCTTCATCCGTATCGGACTGACCGGCTGCGACATGGGCATCAGTTATACGCTGCCGCGCGCAGTTGGCACGTCGATCGCCTACGAACTGCTGCTTACCGGCCGCTTCGTCGACGCCCAGCGCGCGCTAGCCACGCGCATGGTTTCCGAGGTTGTCGCCGATGCGGAACTCGACGCGGCGGCGGACAAACTTGCGCGCGAAATGGTCGAAGCCTCGCCGCTCGGGCTTAGCCTGACCAAGGAATGCATCAGCGCCAATATCGACTCGGCCAGTATCGAGAACGCGATCGCGATGGAGGATCGCAACCAGGCGCTCTGCGTCCGCAGCGGCTACCTGGCCGAAGGCGCGCGGGCCTTCGCCGAGAAGCGCAAGCCGAACTTCGCCGCCCGCGCGTAGCGCGACGTTTGGCACGCGCCATGAGCCTGCGAGCCCCGCGCCGCTCCCCGTTGTTTACGACGGCGGCGTGCGCCGTGCTGTTGTTCGTACCCGCCGCACAAACTCCGCTCGCCGCACCGGTTACACCCGGCGCGGCCGAGCCTGGTTCAATCCAAGTTCACAATGGACAGTTCGAATCTGATGGAAAGCCGGTCGAGGATTTCTATTGCGTGCCGCTCGCGCCCGGAGCGCATCCGGCGGTCATCCTGCTGCATGGCGCCGTACCCCGAGGCGCTGGAAACCAGGGTTTCGCCGATCAGTGCCGCAAGCTTGCCGCAGCCGGTTACTATGCGATGTTTGTTGAATACTACAGCGAGGCGGGACCGGCACGGCCCGGCGATCGGCCCGTGACGGGAAAGGGCTTCGCGGCCTGGGTCAACGCAAACTTTCCGACGTGGACGCGCGAGATCGCGAGCGCAATCGACGCGCTGGGCGAAAATCCCGCGGTCGAGCGCGATCGGATCGCCCTAATAGGACATTCGCTGGGAGCTTTCCTGGCGCTGGCCGTGGGCGCGTCGGAGGGCGGCCGGGTGGCCGCAGTGATCGAGTACTACGGAGCGCTGACGAACACATCTCCATCGATGGTAGCGAACATGCCGCCGACACTTATCCTGCACGGCAGCGCCGACACCACGATCCCGGTGCGCTACGCTTATGAACTCGACGCGCTGCTCACGCGCTACAATCGCCCTCACGAGATGAAAATCTATCCCGGCGTGGGACATGGCCTGGATCCCGCATCCGGCGCCGACGCCTGGCAAAGGAGCCTCGATTTTCTGCGGCGTTACCTCGGCCGCTAGGCAACGCGCCAGTCGACAGGTCCGACCGACGCCAATCAATCCGGCAGGGAGCAACCGATGGCGAACGAACCACTCTCGCTTAAAGAGGCCGACGCGGTGGAAATCACCACCGTGCTCGACAACACCTGCGACATGCTGCTGCCTTCCAGCGCCACCGTGCGGCGCGCCTCGCTCGGGACGCGGCTGGGCGGCACGGCGCTCCGCGCCGAGCACGGTTTCGCCGCGGCCGTGAAAGTGACTGGCGCGGGAACTTCGGAGTCTCTGCTGTTCGACGCCGGGCTCAGCCGCGATGGCCTGATGCACAACCTCGACGTGCTCGAGCTCAAGCCGCACGAGATGCACGCGATCGCGCTCAGCCACGGTCACGCCGATCACACCAACGGGCTCGGCGGGATGTTACGGCGCCTCGGCGGGCGCCGGATGCCGCTGCTGCTGCATCCTGACGCGTTGCTTCAGCGCAAGGTCGTTTTGCCCGACGGCCACGAGATGAAGCTGCCGCCGCCCGACCCGCGCGTGCTGCGCCACGACGGCGTTGAGCTGGTCGAGGAACGCGGGCCGTCATACCTGCTCGGAAACCTGGTGATGATCACCGGGCAAATCCATCGCACGACCGATTTCGAAACCGGCTTTCCGATTCATTTCGCGCGTGTGGGCAGGCAATGGCAGCCCGACCCATACATCCATGACGACCAGGCGCTGGTGGTCAATCTACGCGGCAAGGGGCTGGTGGTGCTGACCGGATGTGGCCATGCGGGGGTGATCAACACGGTGCGCCAGGCGCGCGTGCTCTCGGGCGTGGAGCGCGTACACGCGATCATCGGCGGGTTTCATCTCTCGGGGCCGCTGTTCGAGCCGGTCATCGCGCCGACCGTGGCGGCGCTGCGCGAGATCGCGCCGGAGATGATCGTTCCGGCGCACTGCACGGGATGGCGCGCGACCCATTTGATTGCGCGCGAATTCCCCGACGCCTTTGTCCAGAACAGCGTCGGCACGCGTTTTATGCTTTAAACGAGGCGCTGACATCGGACGCGACATTTTTGCTAGGATCGCAAAGCGTAGTGACCTGGTCTTCGTTATGAGACCCACAATCCGGCACGCGAGGTTGGCCTCTGAGCTTTTCCCATAGTCCTGCGGTCGAGGATGCGGAACGCGCCGTCCTGATCGGAATCGAACTCGCCGGCTCCAACGGCGCGATCGCCAGCGAAGACTCGCTCGACGAACTCGACGCGCTGGCCGAAAGCGCGGGCGCGCGAATTGCCGCCACCGTCAGCCAGAAACTCAAACGTCCCGATCCGCGTACCTTTATCGGTCGCGGCAAGGTTACGGAGGTGCGCGACCTCGCCCGTGAGCGCGGCGCCACGCTGGCGATATTTGACGACGCGCTCAGCCCCGCGCAGGCGCGCAACCTGGAAAAAGAACTCGAGCTGCGCGTGATCGATCGCAGCCAGCTCATCCTCGACATCTTCGCCCAGCGCGCGCGCACACTGGAGGGCAAACTCCAGGTCGAGATCGCTCAACTGAGTTACCTGGCGCCGCGCCTGACGCGCCAGTGGGCCCATCTTTCGCGCCAGGCCGGCGGCGGCGGTGCCTCGGGCGGCCGTATCGGCATCCGCGGACCCGGTGAAACGCAACTCGAAGTCGACCGCCGGCGCGTGCGCGAGCGGCTGACCCGGCTGCGCCAGCGCCTCGGCGAAGTGGAACGCACGCGCGCGATCCAGCGCCGGCGGCGGCTCGAGGTTCCCTATCCCACCGTGGCCCTGGTCGGCTATACCAACTCAGGAAAATCGACCCTGATGAACGCGCTTACACAGGCCGGCGTCGAGGCCGCGGACCGCCCGTTCTCGACGCTCGATCCGACCATCCGGCGCCTGAGGCTCCCAGGCAAGGTGACCGTGATGCTCGCCGATACGGTCGGCTTTATCCATCGACTGCCTCACATGCTGGTAGAGGCCTTCAAGGCCACGCTCGAGGAGGTACGCACCGCCGATCTGCTACTGCACGTGGTCGATGCGAGTTCGCCGCTCGCCGCGGAGCGGATGGAAATCGTCGATCGGGTGCTGGAGGAGATCGGCGCAGGCGCGGCATCGCGAATCGTGGTGATGAACAAGATAGACTTAGTACCGGCCGACGGGATGCGGCTCGCGACCGCATCCGACACGGTCGCGATCTCGGCGCTGCAAAGCCGCGGGCTGGACGAATTGCTCGGGGCGATGGCGCGATGGTTCAGCGCCTGGCGCGAGGAAGTGACGGTGATGCTGCCGGCCGGGCGCGGCGACCTGGTCGCGATGGCGCGTCGAGACGGTGAAGTGCTGGGCGAGGAGTACAGCAACGGCACCGTCTCGCTGCGGGCGCGGGTCAGCGCGCCGGTAGCCGGACGGCTGCGTAAGGCGGCGATCGTCTAGGCCGCGAGCGACCTACCGATGGGAGCGCACATCTCTAATCCTTCGCCCAATCCTGCGGCACGGCCGGCCAGCATCATACCCGCGGCGGTCGGCCGCGTGCGCCTCCGTCAGCTACTCAAAGTTCCGAACATCATCTCGCTATGCCGCATCGGGATGGTCCCGATTTTCCTGGTCCTGCTGAGCAAGGACCGTTTCACTGAGGCGCTTTATGTCTTTGCGCTGGCGGCCTTGACCGACGCTCTCGACGGCGCAGTCGCGCGATGGTTCGACATCCGGACCGAGCTTGGCGCAATCCTCGATCCGTTTGCCGACAAGCTCATGCTGCTGAGCGCGCTGGTGGTGTTGACCTTTGAGCACGCGCTTCCAGTGTGGCTTTTGATCCTGACCGCCATTCGCGACATTGTGCTGGTGCTCGGCTACCTGATGATCTCGTTCGCCGCGGGTGAACGCTTTCCGGTGCGCCCGAGCGTGTTCGGCAAAATGACCACCGTGCTGCTAATCGTGTGCGTGATTGGCACTCTGATGTCGCACTTCGGCCTGAGCCAGGGCGAGTGGTATGCGATGCTCTATCTGACTGGCGCCGTGCTGGTGGTGTCGGGAATTCACTATCTCTACCAGGCTCTGGTCTATCTCAGCCAGCACGTCCCCGAACTGTTTTCCTAGTAAGCTTTGGCCGCGTTGCGGCCTAGGGGACTGCGGGAATCGAAAAAACATGATTGCCCGCGATTGCAACGGTCTGCCCCGAAGCCATCGCGTACGAAAGCCGCAACGAGATCAAAGCCGCGGTGAAGACGATCGCCGCGGACCCCGGACGCGTCCTGCAACCTTCAGAGGCGCGGTTTTTTTAGCTGTTGATGACTTTGGAAGTGCGCAGTTCTTCGATTGTCAATCGCTCGACCCCGAGTTCGCGCAGCACTTCCTCGGTATTCTCGCCCAGCCGCGGCGGAGTCCGCCACATCCGCGCCGGCGTCTCGGTAAAGCGCGCGCCCGGATTTACCGTGCGCACTGTGCCGGCGTCGGGATGCTCGTACAAAGTGAAGTTCTCGTTGGCGACGATCTCTTCGTCGGTGAACAGCGTCTCGTAGTCGTTGACCCGGCCAACCGGCACGTCGGCCTTCTCCAGCACCTCGAGCCATTCTGCGGTGGTGCGTTCCGGAAGTGTCTTCGCCAGCCCGCGCAGGATGCCGCGGATGCGCTCGGTGCGGTCCGCGACTTCGGTCCACCATTCGTGATGGCCGACGCCCAGGCACAACCGTTCGAACTGCTCATCGGTGAACGGCGCGACTGAAATCCATCCATCCTTGGTCGGAAACGGATCGAGGCTCTGGCTCTTTGGCGCCTGGTCCTTGTATTCGTCCTCGGGCACGAAGGTGTAGCCCACCATTGTGTCGTTGCAGGTGAACGCCATCATCGCTTCGACCATCGGGATGCGGATGTTCTGTCCCACCCCGCGGTTGCGCGCCGCGTGCAGTGCGCTCACGATGCTGAGCGCGGCAGTCATCCCGCTGATCTTGTCGGCCAGCGCCATCTTGACCACCGTCGGCTGTCCGCCGCGCCGCCCCTGCAGCGCCGCCATGGTCGAGAAGCACTGGATGACCGGGTCGTAGGCGGGCGCGTTCGCGTAGCGGCCCTTGGGGCCGAAGCCGCAAATCGAGCAATAAACGATCTTGGGATTGAGCCGGCGGAGGTCCGCGTAGCCGATTCCCAGGCGATCCGCGACGCCGGGGCGGTTATTCTCGATGAACGCGTCGGCGCGCACGGCCAGCATCCGCACCAGGTCGCGGCCCTGTTCCTTTTTGAGATCGATCACGACACTGCGCTTGCTGCGGTTAAAGTTCAGGAAGGAGGCGGTGACGCCGTTCTTGCGCGGCCGTCCGATCCGCCGCGTGGTGTCGCCTTCGGGCGGCTCGATCTTGATAACGTCGGCGCCTAGGTCGCCGAGCAGCATCGAGCAAAACGGCCCCGAGACCACCTGGGTCAGGTCGAGGATGCGAAAACCAGCCAACGGTCCATCTGCCATGTGAAACTTTCCTCAGTGGATATGTCCGCCGCGGCGCCACCCGCCTTCCCCGGCACTTGCGCTTCCGCGCACTTCGCCGGCGCAGACCCACGCCGTCCTTTCAGGATACGGGCTGGTCCGCGTGAGTGCGAGGGTAGTGCCTGATTAGTCCCGCAAGCTATCGCGCGTCAAGCGCCAAGACTTCAAGCGCCAAGACTTCAAGCGCTTAGACTCAGGCGAGACCGTCGCGCAATCGCGCATGCCCCAGTGCCGGCAACTCGCGCCGCACCCGCATAAGGTACTCGAGATCGATTGGCGCGACGACCACGCCCTCCTGGTCGGAGGCGCGCGCGATCACGCGCCCCCACGGATCAACGATCATAGAGTTGCCATAGTCGCTGAAGCCATGAACGTTGGTCCCGAACTGCGCCGGCGCGATTACGTAGGCCTGGTTCTCGATCGCGCGCGCACGAATGAGCGCGTCCCAATGCGCCTCGCCGGTGGGGAAGGTGAAACAGCTAGGCACCGTGATGATCTCGGCGCCGGCGAAAGCCAGGCGGCGATAGAGTTCGGGAAAGCGCAGGTCGTAACAGACGCTGAGCCCGATTGTCCCGCGCGGCGTGCGCACTGAGACGACCTCGCTGCCCGCGAGCTTGACGTCGGACTCCTTGACCGTGACGCGGCCCGGCAAGTCGACGTCGAAGAGATGGATTTTTCGATATGCGGCCATGCGCGCGCCGTCGGGTCCGATCAGCACCGAGGTGTTGTAGCGCTTGGACTGGCCGGGCGCGTGCTCGGTTATCGAGCCGGCGACGATATGCAGCCTGAGTTCGCGCGCCAGGCGCGAAATCGCCGCCAGTGATTCGCCTTCCAGCGGCTCCGCGGCGGCCGCCTCCTCCGAACGCTTGCCGCGCCAGTTGAAGGTCTCGGGCAATCCGACCAGGTTGGCGCCGCGCGCCGCCGCCAGCCGAATCAGGCGCTCGGCGCGTTCGAGGTTGGCCGCCTTGTCGCTCCCCGCCGCCATCTGGATCGCCGCCGCAAGATAATGGCTCATGGGCCTGCCTCCGGTTCTCGCGCCATCGCCGTCATCGCGCCCGGGTTTCGATTGCGAACTCAATAGCGCGGCACCGCGGGATCGACCGTGGCCGACCATCGATCGATTCCGCCGCTCAGATTCGACACGCGCTCGAAGCCGAGCCGCGCCAGGTATATCGCGACCTGCGCGCTGCGGATTCCATGATGGCATACCACGACGGTCTCCAGGTCCGGGTCGAGTTCGGTTAGACGCGAGGGAATCTCGCCCATCGGAATATGCGTGGCGCCTGGAAACGAAGCGATCGCTATTTCCTTGGGCTCGCGCACGTCGAGGATTATCGGCCGCTCGCCGCGTTTAAGCCGCTCGTTCAGTTGCTCCGGGAGAATTTCAGCGATTTCCATGTTTCAATTTTTCCCCATGCTCCATAATCGCGCGGCCAAGCGACTATGGTTCACGATCGCGATTCTCGGTTGGGTGCTCGCCTCTTGTCAATGTACCATTGTCGGCAGGCCGCGGAGCCAAAGGATACGGGCAATTCGATGTTCGAGCGGACGCGACAGATTGAATTGATGGGCCGTGCGATCGCCGAGGCTCAACGCGGAGCTGCCGAAGGCGAAGTGCCCGTTGGCGCAGTCGTGGTCGCCGGCGGCTCACATGACAAAGACGGCTCGATAACGGCGGCGGCACACAACCGTCCAATCACGCTCAACGATCCGACGGCGCACGCTGAGATGCTGGCGCTGCGCCAGGCCGCAGCAGCGCTCGGCGCCTACCGCCTCGCCGGCGCAGCGCTGTTCGTGACGCTCGAGCCGTGCGTGATGTGCGTGGGCGCGATGGTTCACGCGAGGATCGCGGAGCTTTACTTCGGCGCGCGCGATGAAAAGGCGGGCGCACTCGGATCGGTGTACGACATCGGGCGCGACGGCCGTCTCAACCATCGAATCGAGGTCTACGGCGGTTTGATGGAACAGGAGTGCGCCGCGCTGCTGCGCGAGTTCTTCCGCTCCCGCCGCGGCTCCGAGTAATTTGACCAGGTCAATCTAATCTCCACGACTTTCCGTCAACGCGGTATTCCAGAGGACAGCCATGCAGCGATTTCGAAAACTCGCATCGATGATGGGTGTAGAGAACGCGATTATTCTCGCGCCGATGGCCGGTGGTACGAGCACGCCGGCGCTGGTCGCGGCGATCTCCAACGCGGGAGGGCTCGGCTCGCTCGGCGCGGGCTATATGACTCCCGAAGATATCGCGAAGGCGATCGCGGAGATCCGCCAACTGACCCGAAAGCCATTCGCGGTAAATCTGTTCGCCGGCGGTTACGATGGCACCGGCTGCTCCGACATGGCGGCGATGCTCAAGCTGATAGCTCCCTGGCACGGGCGGCTTGGCCTGCCGCCGCCGGAGGCTCCGGCTGCCTCGTTACCGCCGTTCGAGCAGCAGCTCGAAGCGGTACTCCGCTCGAACGTTCCGGTGTTCAGCTTCACCTTCGGTATTCCGGCGCCCGAGATCATGCGGCAGATGAAAGATCGCGGAATCAGGCTTATCGGCACCGCAACGACGGTGGCCGAAGCGCGAGCGCTGGATCAGGCCGGCGTGGACGCGGTCGCCGCGCAGGGCAGCGAAGCTGGAGCCCATCGCGGCACCTTTATCGCTGCTCCCGAGGACAGCCTCGTCGGAACGAACGCACTGGTGCCGCAAATCGTCGAGGCGGTTTCGGTTCCGGTGATCGCCTCGGGCGGAATAATGGACGGCCGCGGAATCGTCGCCGCAGCGGCGCTCGGCGCAAGCGGCGTGCAGTTAGGAACCGCCTTCTTGACCTGTCCTGAGAGCGGCGCGCCGCCGGCTCATAAGGCGGCGGTTCGCGCGGCGCGCGACGACAGCACGATCCTGACGCGCGCGTTCAGCGGCCGTCTCGCGCGCGGGATTACGAACAGGTTTGCGGCCGAGATGCGCGGTCACGAAGACCAGCTGCTACCCTATCCCGCGCAGAACAACCTGACCCGCGCGATGCGCACCGCCGGGGCCAAACAAGGCAACGTCGATTGCCTCTCATTATGGGCCGGGCAGGCCGCGCCGCTCGCGCGCGAGATGCCGGCCGTCGAACTGGTCGCGCAACTGCTTCGCGAGACGGACGCGACGCTCGCATCTATCGTCAAATAACCTGCGCAATAGCCACGGCCCTGGTCTATAATCGGTCCGCGCGCGAATGGGCAATTTCAGATTTTATCGCCGGCTTCATATCTTCCCGGGTCTCTCGGTCAATCTCTCCAAGTCCGGGCCCAGCCTGACCGTCGGCGTGCGTGGCGCCCATCTCACGATGGGTCCAAAAGGCGTGCGTCGCACCGTTGGCATCCCGGGCACGGGTATCTACTACACCTCGCACAGCGGCTACCAGAGCGGCGTTCACTCGGCCCACCTCGACACTCCGATCAGTCCCGAGCAGCAGCAACGCGCACATAGCGTCGGCGGATGTCTCGCGGTCGCGGTGATCGTCGGGATCGCGCTCGTGATAGGGATCGCGATCGGGTCCGCCACCCGCTGAACGCTCGCATTTAGGCTCGCACCATTGCGCGAGGCACATTGGCAATCGCGCGCGATTGCGCGGAACAGGGCGGATTGACTATGAAATTGTGCATGGCAGCTCGATGATACGTTGAGCCGCATTGATTAGCCGCAATGCCCAGCGAAAAAGCCAAAGACAACAAAGCCCTGGCGGCGACCTGCGTCGCTTGTACCAAGGCCGTCTCGACCGAGAGCATGGTCAGCCTGCTCGGCCGCGAGAACGGCAAGTATGCACAATTCAACGTCTGTTTGGTGTGTGCGAACGGCGGATGGCGTCCGCCGGGATTCGAAGGAATTTATACTCCGCGGCCGATTTAGCGGGCCTGCGGAGTCAGCGCCAGGTTCTCTGTTAGATCACCCGTACATTCTCCGCGCCTCGGCCGACAATTCACCGCGGAAATCCGGATGCGCGACGGCGACGAGTTCGCGCGCGCGTTCGCGCAACGATTTGCCAGCGAGCTTCGCCACTCCATACTCGGTCACCACGTAATGGACAAAGGCGCGCGGCAGGGTGAAGACGGTTGCGGGCGGCAGGCTCGGCGTGATGCGCGAGACGCGCTGGCCGGCGCTTAGCGCACTTGCGGGCAGCACGATAATCGATTTGCCGCCGGCCAGCGACGCGCCGACGCCAAAGGCGATCTGCCCGCCCGTCCCCGTGTACATCTGATGGCCCACCGACTCGGATCCAACCTGCCCCGTAAGGTCGACGCAGAGCGCGTTGTTGACCGAGACCAGCCCTTCCTCGCGCGCGATCGTGCGGATGTCGTCGGTGAAATTGAAATCGTAAAGCTGGAAGCCCGGATGGCCGTCGGCGTAGTCCAACTGCTCGCGCGGCGTGCCGGTAGCGAAGCCGCTGCCAACCACCAAGCCAGGGAAAATCTTCTTGTGCTTTCCAGTCAGCACACCCTCGCGCACCAGGTCGGTGGTGCCGATCGGAATGATCTCGGTTTGCATCCCCAGGTCATGATGGCCGCGCAGATGCGACATCAGCATCCCGGAGGTCGAGCCGACGCCGACCTGGATCGTGGCGCGATCGGGAATCAGTTCGCTCGCGACCAGCGTGCTGATCGTATCGACCGTACGCCGCTCCTCTTCGGAGGGCGGCGGGGCCGCGATCTCCGGCATCCCGACCGTACGCTCGACGAAGTAATCGATCTCCGAAATATGCATCGAGTTGTCGCCGCCAACGCGAATCGAAAACGGATCGATCTCCGCAATTACTAAGTCCGCGTTGCGTGCGCACAGCTTCGACATGATCTGCAAGTCACCGAAATTGACCTCGCCGTTCGCATCCGGCGGCGACACCGTCATCAGGTAGACGTTGAAGTCCTGCAGTCCCGGCGGCAGATGGCCCGCGCGGTAGTAGCTGACCGGCACGAATTCTCCCATCCCATTGTGAAAGAGCTTGCGATCGATCGGCGAAAGATAGAAAGACTCCAGGCGAAAGCGCTCGCCCAGGCCGGGAAGCTCGAAAGCGAACAGCGCCGCGCTGTAATTTAACACGACGCCGTCGATCTCCATCAGCCGGCCGGCCAGCGCATGAAACAGCGTGAACGGCGTCATCTGTGCGATCGAGGCGGTGATCCGATCGCCCGACTTGACGTGAGCGATCGCCTCTTCGGGCGTGACCAGCTTGGCGCCCAGCTGCTCACGCCAGTTCGAATTCGTGTTGATCGCAGTAGCCATCGGGCAGGCCTCCATTGCGGAACCTAGCAGACCCGCGCGAAGCCAGCCAACGCGGCGTCGTGGCGGGGTCAGCTTGACTGCGGCGGTTCAAACATCAATGCTGCCTCGTGCGGAGAGGTTCGGGAGTCTGGTTTAACCGGCGTGACTCGAAATCACGTGAGCCCTTGTGGCTCCGGGGGTTCGAATCCCCCCCTCTCCGCCATCGAGTCTTTCTCTGCTTACAATTCAGCCAAAGATGATCGAAACATGCGCCTGCGCGGCCAATTTCACACAGCTCGTGGCAGCGGAGAACGCTCAAAATGATGGATTCTGGCGATTTGTGGCTCCTCTTATCCGCAGCAGCCAGATTCGGGGCCACGGCGATATGGGCGGACCACCTGGGTATTCGCCGATTGCGGGTTAACAAGCGGACGCCGCTGGAATCGACAGGTCAACGCGCGTTGATGTGGATAACGCGACGCCTGTCGCATTGACAACCATTCGCCCGAGGCGTCCCATTGATACTGAAGTATTTTGAGGACGGTGAACGCCACTCGACAATCGGCAACTATCCCTGAATATCGTAGCAGCCGCTGATTGGAATCACGCTGCATTCGAAATTCCCGACATCATCGGACTTGACGACTACCGGTTTTACGCCCGGAGCATCGCGAAGGACCTATCCGCAAGAGCTGTAGATTGTCTGCCTGACACGCTGACCTTCTTTCAATATCCGAATTTCAAGCCGGATAAGCCCGACAATCTACGGCAAATGGCCATCCTGAGTGCGTCCGACCTCGCACTTTTGAGAACCGACGCAGGAATGATCATGAAAGTCACCGATGCACTCCTTTCTGATAACGTCTGCTCATACCGGCTGAACCGTTTGCCCATCCGTGGGAGTGCTTGGGGCTTTGACCGCCGAAATTTATGGAAGGATCGGTTCCTCGTGGGCGGGATGGAGATCTTGGATGAGGCCGAATTTCCGTTCATGTGCAGGACGGATATCAGCAAATACTATCAGTCGATCCAGATTGACCTTTTGCAACAGTCGCTGTTGGCGAACGGCTGCGATGCGCAGGCTGTGGCCCGCATTTTCGCAAGCCTGAAATTCTGGCAAGAGTTCTGCCTTCTTAACGGACTACCAATCGGGCCCGAGGCGTCGGCTGTAATCAGCAACTTTTTTCTTCGCCCGATCGATAACCTCATAGCGACGACCGGAGCGAAGTATAAAAGGTACGGCGACGATGTGCTTATCTTCAGCCGCGACAGATCGATGGGCGAGGCCGTCGTTGAATCCTTGGATGATGAATTGCGTTTTCTGCAACTAACTCGGTCTGCTGAAAAAACGACATTCTTCGATGATCCGGCGGACGCTCGGGCCAACTTGCAGGACGCTGAGATAGATTACATGGAAGGTGCTACGAGCTATTACCCGGACCTCGGCTTATATACCGTCAAGCGGGCCTTTCGCCGGATACTCCAGGCGGCTCCGAATGATCTCAGAGTGTCACGCTTACGGTGGGTACTGAAGTACCTGACCAACCGTTATGAGCGCGACGGCTGTCTTGAGATTTCCCAGCGTACGGATCTGATGAACATTGACCCGAAGGTAGCGACCAACTATCTGGCCATCGCTAAGTCGGATCAGCGTGTCATGACGAATTGCATGCAGCGCTTGACGCAGCCGCGAGAAGAGCGGTTCGACGGTCTTACGCTTCACCAACTGCGCTTTATGTCCGAGACGAGGACAGGCAGACCTGAAGCCAAGGAGTTCGAGCGAATTGCCGGCGATCAATCCACGCCTTGGCCGACACGCAGTTGGGCATGGGCGGCTTTGGCTCGCGCGGATGGAACCAAAGCGTCCCGTCTCATGGAAGCGGCCAGAGAGGAGGCTGAACCGAATATTCGCAGGGCGATTGTCGCCACATTAAAGCGCCATTCGTGTCTTCCGCAGTGCAGGAAATTTTTGCGCGATGAAGTTAAAACTTGCCCCGCGAACAAATACACGGTCGAGTGGGTGAAGCGCGCCGCCTAACTTCAATTAAGGAATATCCCGATTGATGGATTTGAAGAGCTTGGTCGCCTGAGCAGCGAGCACGCCCGGCTGCGTAAGGTTCGGACCGCCCGCCCGTGACAACCTGAGCGTTATCGCGAACCGAAAGGGACAGAACTATGAACATCGACAAGAGCGATACCGCGGTAGTCTTTATCGATCCTCAAAATGAGGTTCTGAGTGAAGGAGGCCTCGCGTGGCCGCTCGTCCGCGAGAGTCTTCACGAAAACAATACCATCGAGAATATGGAACGCATCTTCAAGGCTGCGAAGGCGCATGGCTTCGAAGTGTTCATCTCGCCACACTACTTCTATCCCACAGACAAGGGATGGAAATTCAACGGAGCGCTCGAAACCGACGAGGCAACCTCCGGTATGTTTGCTCGCAAAGGAGTCTTGAATCTCGACGGCTTTGCTGGCTCCGGCGCTGATTGGCTCGATCGTTTCAAGCCCTATATCGAGGACGGCAAGACGATCGTCGTTGCGCCCCATCGCGTCTGGGGTCCGGAGACCAACGACCTCGTATTACAACTGCGCAAGCGCAGGATTAGCAAGATCGTTCTCGGCGGAATGCTAGCTAACATGTGCGTTGAATCTCACCTGCGCGAATTGCTGGAGCAAGGTTTCGAGGTGGCGGTTGCGAAAGATGCGACAGCCGCGCCAAAACATCCGGAGTGGGGTTACGGCTATACCGCCGCGCTCATCAACTACGCATACCTCGCGCACGCGGTGTGGACCACTAGCGAAACCGTCAAGGCGATGGAGCACGGTTCATAAGACTCGGACAATCGCGCAGCTATGAACTCGTATCTCTCAGGGAGATGGAACTGGGTACGATTCCGGTCGAGAGTCCAAGGGATTCGGTGCCGCTCAAGCCATGAAAGTTCAAATGCGTCTCGAGCAGGGTATTCGTTCCTTCCGGTTTCTGAAGTCGCAGCCTTAGCCGAGGCTCCTTCAGATGAACCGGCCGCCGCCACGGGTCTTAGCGCTTAATCGGAAAGAAGACGCTGCTGCGCATCCCATTCGATCGGAAGACGAGCGTGGTCCTTCAACCGCTCCGCCGAAGTGGTAACGGATTGTTGTCCCGCACAGATCGCTTCTATGAGCTTGGGGGCGAGTAGTCCGAGTGGGACCACGTGGCGCACGTAGCTATGGCTCAGACCTTCTCGGGCCGCGATCTGCTTGGTTGATGCTACTCTTCCCAACGCCAATTCGCCGAACCACTGACTGTTGGGCGCGCGGGAGGCAGGCCAGCCTGCATGCGCGCACCCGGCTCATGCGGTGCTGCTCGATGAGTCGGGCGACGGCTGCGCGTCGCGCTGCAGGTCCTTTTGTAACATCAAATTACCCTTTGTCCGGTCTAAACTCGGTATTTCAAATCTTCAGCATTCGGTGATCATTCGGAAATTATCTTCGGTTAGGCAGGAGTTTCCGGAACTTCTACAAGTCGCGCCAGTTGCCGTCCGTGTGCAGGCACCTGGTTCGTATTTCTCGGAGGGAGGCGCGCATGCATCGGCATTTTTGTTCACATTGCCGGTCGTTTATCACGCTGGTTATGGATGAGAGCGGGAAATGTCAGGGCAACGCCGATCACGAGGACTCGCTCTGTGAAGGGTGCGCGCTAATGCAGTCCGGGTTCGAGGAGAGTAGCGATTTGTCGGGCAAACAGTTCCCAGTATCGTTGGACGATCAGCGATCGATATGGCGGGACGTGCCTGAGTCAATTCCTTGGGAGGCAATCTCCGCGCACGAATCTCAGGCCCGCGCTAATCACGGACAGTCGCTCGACGCGTTGGCCCAACGGGGTGGCTTGTCACCTTACGAATTGCTGGCCGTGTTCTTCGATCAGCCGTTTTGGCGCTGTAGTCTGCCGGAACCGGCAACCGTGATTGAAAAGCTGAAAGAGAAGACGGCGGGTTTTTAAGGTTAATCAGCAGATGAACGCTCCGCCCTTCTAATTACAAGGCTTTGACAAGGCACAAGTCTGACGCAAGCCTTGCGAGCTTAACAGCGTCAAGCGCTCAGTCGAAGCGCCTGGCTGGCTTTGCGATTGGGCACGTGCGTGCGCGCGAAGGAGTGGGTAAGTTCCAGCCTCAACGATACGGAATCTGTTGAAGGTGTGGACAGTCGATCAGCGGCACATGTACCGCAGGAATGTAGCACCCGCTAAATTGAGAGCGACGAAACAGCACTGCCGCTGCGGCGGCTTAGTGCTCCAAGAACGGGCAGTGGAGAACGGTTCAGACAGGGAGGGACGAGATGGGGTCTTCAGTGGAGGGGCTGAAGTTGCGCAGGATGCGGGTCCGGAATGAAATCTCTTGCTATCGGAGCACCGAGGGGGGAACGGAGCGGGCCGAAGATATAGAGGCGTTGCGCGAGGAACTTCGCAGACTGAGTAAACAGATCGAAGAAACCGAACACCACTAGGGGGCGCGTTAAGCGTCACCATCGCTGGCGTTCGAGACCAAAGCCGACGACCGCGTCTCATCGAGATTTGGGGGAAAACTCAGGCATGAGCGTCATATGTGTTACGCCTCACTAAGCCCGTTTAGTCAATCGTAAGCGACGATCGGAAGGGCCCTAGCGCGAGCCCGACGAGCTGTGCAACTACATCCGCTCGGCCGGCTAGGGAGGGATTCTAGACTCCCCGTCGGACGGGTAGTCTTGCTCTCGGCGGGAGGGCCAGCCGATGGGGGAGGAGCGCGACAGCTTCTGGCAGCTCGAACAGTCAACCGGCGAAAGACCGTCGAGTTGGTCGTGATCTTCTTACTGGTTTACTGCGTCGTTGGTCTCGCCCTTGATCTTGTCTTTCACACCTTCCGGCTGGTGAACCGTCATCTGCTCGGATTCCCCGTGCTGACCGTGGCCGCTCTGGCGATCGCCGCGATGCAGGCGCTGCGTGCGTACTTTAGTGGTTCGTCAATGCTGCTCGGTGGAGTCGGGGCGTATGACCTCGCGCCCGAGTCGCCGAAAGCCCAGACAGTCGCAGATGTCGTCAACGAGATGGCGCTCGCGGCGCGTATTCCCGCGCCGCGCCTCTTCATGATCTCCGACCCGGCGCCCAACGCCTTCGCGGCAGGCCGCGACCCGGCCCACTCGGTGATTTGCGTTACCCAGGGGCTGATCGATCAGCTCGACCGCGAAGAAATGCAGGGCGTGATCGCCCATGAGATGGCGCATATCCGCGGCCACGACACGCGTATCACGCAGATGACGGCGGTGATGGTCGGCGGCTTCGCCCTGGTGTCGGGCTCGATGTGGCGGGCGGCGGCGGCGCAACGACACGGAGATACAGCAGCGATTCCGGGATTCGGGCTGGTCGCGCTTCCGGTTTTTATCGTCGGCGGGCTCGGATGGCTTTTCTCCAAGCTGGCCGCAATCGCGCTCTCGCGCGAGCGTGAGTACCTGGCGGACGCGTCCGCAGTCGAGTTCACGCGCAATCCGACTGCGCTGATCCGCGCGCTCGAACACATTGCACGGATCGAATCGCCGCTGAAATCGGCGCTGCGCGGCGTCGCGCCGCTCTTCATCGTCGACCCGTTCGAATGCGGAGGCAAGAGTTGGAGCGAATACCTCGACGAGGTCGCGCGGATCGAGTCACAGCAAGGCAAGAGCAAGGAGCAGCGCGACGCCGAGGTCGCCCAATACATGGCGAAGGGCGCGCCGCCGAGCCTTTTTCAGGGCGTGTTCTCGAGCCATCCACCTATCCATGACCGAATCGTGCGGCTGCAAGGCCTGCTGCATCAGGCGCCAGGTGCTCCAGCGGAATCGGCGGACGACATTCGTGTGTGAGAAAAGCCGCCGCGCAGACGGTGGGTCGGGTAACCGCGGAGAGTCCGGAAGCGATGGCCGCGGTGTTGGGCGCGATGCTCGAGGCGAAGCCGGCGCAGCAGATCATGCGTGCGCTGACGGAGAACGTGGCGCCGGGGGAAGCGGAAGCAGCGGAGCTGCCTCAGGCGCCGGAGCAAGGCAAGAGCGGCGCCGACCCGTCCGAGGCGGAGTACCCAGAAGCTTTACGCGTACAATCTCGGGCTCACGGGAGACCGCGCTAAAGTGGAAGCGGAGCGTCCGCCCGATTCGCCGCTCCAGGCGCTGCTCCGCGGGCAATCGGTAAAGATCGATCCGGCGCAGTTGCAGGCGGTGCTGGCGCTCGGAATGGCGAGCGCGCACCGGAAGCCAGCGCCCGCGCCAGCGAAAGCTGCGGGCGCTCCGGCGTCGCCGAGGGCGCTTCGTTACCTGTTCTGGATCGTGATCGCGCTTTCCGCAGGAGCGATCGCCGCCGCCACGCTTGCATTCCGATAGACGGGTTCTGCGAGTGCCAGATTTCATTAGTGGGCGGTGTAGATTCGAACTCTTATGTCGACAGAAGGCATCTACACCGGAGAGAATTTTTTCGCTTAGGTTCGGCTCTGCTCCGGCTCTCTCCGATTGGCTCCGTTCGCCAGGTTGAAGGCCGATGCTTGGCGATGTCGGACGCTAGAAAGGATCGGGTTCAATCCGAGCGATTGTCTGGCGTTGCTCGGCGGGCGAGCGCGCCGAGCGGAGGGCGGGACGGCATCCGAATCTGCATCGCTTTGCAACCTCTCCTCGCAGATGGCGGCGCCATCGCTAGCGGCACGCCGCAACTATTTCGCGCTTCGCACCGACGCGAATGAGGCGGGACGGGGGTGGAGTTATCGGCGGAAACCACTCCTCCGCGACGTGAACGCACCGACAGTCGGCAACGCGAAGCACTGTAGATGGTCTTCTCAGCAGAATAAGGGTTTCCTCTGCGAACCATTGCGGCCGTGAAGCGCCGACTCAGAATCATTACGATTAGCGGACGCGGTCCCTTGAAGCGGGGCGACTATTCCTCTCCGTCAGTGACAAAGCCGCGATAGACGGCGATCAAGGCCTCCTTCTGAGCGGAGCTCAGACGTGGATCAGTGCGGATTGCGCTTTCAACCTCTTGCGGATCGCCGTCACTGGGTTCAAACCAGCCCGCCGCCTCGTAGAGCTTCTCGCGAGAGATGCCCAGGGCGTCTGCGATTGCCTTGAGCACGCTTGCCGAGGGCTCGTAGAGGCCGCGCTCGATCTGACTCAGATAAGGATTCGAGACATGCGCGAGGTTGGCGAGCTGCCGAAGCGACAGGCGAGTGATTTCGCGCTGGTTGCGGATGAAGTCCCCGAGCGGATTACGCGGCGGCTTACGCCCCATAGCACAGAACATAGCAATCTCAACACGTGCCGCGCGAGTCGTTCAACTCGCGCCAGGAAGGTTTTTCGTCGCTGCTTGATTTACCAAGCGATCTGCTGTATGTTCACCCGAGTCGTCAATTCCTGCCAGAGGCCGGTGCTTGCCCGGTAACGCAGAGGAGGCAATCAAGTGACGAGAGCACGGAAGAGTACGCTGACAGGGTCTGCGCTTGCGCAAGACCGATCGAGCAAAAGTCTAGAATCGGAAGCGTTGCGACCGAAAACCGCGCAATCAGAGTCTGCAACAAGAGCCGCGCTCGCGTCGAGCTCGGCGTACGTAAATCAAACCAAAACGGAGAGTTACAAAATGGACGATCGCGCGAAGGGTGCATTTCAGGGTATTTCCGAGATATCGGCGGCATTTTTCAGTACTGAGGGTGCAAAGAAAATCGCAGCGCTCTCTATCGAAACCAGCGAGCGACTTGCGAAAAGTGTACTGGATTTTCAGGCTGAGGCGAGCAAATGGGCTAAGGACACGCCGTTTGGTCCTCTGTGCGAGGCGCGGGACTCGATCGGTCGCAAGTTCGTCGAGCTTTCCGTTGATGCAGCCCGTAGGCTGTGGAGGGTTGACGAAAGCCGGGCAGCGTAGGCTGGGCGAGGGTCGCCGTCACGCTAGCGCCGCCGGATTTCGGTGGCGCTAGCAGGGCGAGCCTTGTGGGGAGCATCAGCTCAATCTTCCAATTCAGCCCGAGATAGTGGTCTCGGATTCGCGTCCCGACCGCAGACGCTGGACATTCCTCTTGGCTGCCGCCGAATATGCGCGCCTCCACAGGCGGCCTAACCCAACCACTTGTTTGCTGAGAGCGATTCGTCCGTATCGGCAAATCGCGATACGCTTTGCACAAAACCGTACGGCGCGGCGCGCATAATACGATTGTCAGGTTACGTCCGAACGCCGTCACTTAGAGCTAACTGAATGGATTATCGTTCGACAATTGAAACGCCTCTCCATAATTACGGCGTCAGCCGCTTGGTCATGAAAAATAGCGAGTGGCCCTCCGGGTAATTCTCCAGCATACCGATGAGCGCATAACCGAGCCGCTCGTAAAACGGCCGCGCCTGAAAGCTGAAGGTGGAGAGCCACGGACCGGTGTCTCTGCGCTCTGACCGTTTCAATATAACCGCCGCTTTTGCGACCCCGCCCCAGTTCGTGGTCCGCTTGGTTGGCCACATATCTTCGAACGAGAGCTATGGGGTCGGCCGATTTTTGGCGACAATGGACCAACCAGGCCATCTTGGATATCGAACAAATAAACGATCGCCTGAGTCGACCGCTGCTCATTATTGATGGCGACTCGTTTGCCCATCGCGCCTATCACGGAGTTCCCAAGTCGATCCGCCGACGGGGCAATAGAGGCGCAGGCGCAATCGTCGGCTTCGCAAATTTTCTGCTGCGACTGTATGAGAGCGAGCGGCCTCGAGCTGTGCTGGTCGGCTGGGATACGCTGGATGTGCCGACGTACCGTCACCGGGCGTTCGCAGCGTACCAGAGCGGACGTCAGTTTAACCCTGAGTTGCTCGATCAACTTGAGGTGTTGCCGCAATTCGTTGCTGCGTGCGGCTTTGTCTGCGCGAAATCTCCGGGCTACGAGGCCGATGATTTCCTAGCGGCTGCGGTAGCCAGCGAGGAACTGCGCGGCGGAATGGCTATTGTGGCGACTGGAGACCGCGATGCATTTCAGCTTGCTTCAGAATTGACAACGATTCTTCAACCCGTCCGCGCCGGCGGAATGACGCGTATCGGACCCAAGGAAGTACGCGAACGGTACGGTGTCGAACCTACGCAGGTGCCCGACTTCATAGCCCTCCGTGGCGACCCGTCGGACAAGCTGCCGGGCGCTAGAGGAGTCGGCCCCAAGGGCGCCGCGGATCTTCTTCGCAGATACGGCACCCTCGACGAGATGCTGGCGCAGGGTAGATTCAAGGAACAGGCGGATAAGCTGCGCCTTTACCGCCGGATAGCCACAATGGACAAATCCGCGCCTCTCCCCTCCCTCCAAGACCAAACGCCGAGCTGGGCGAAGGCGTCCGCTCTCGCCAAAGAGTGGGAATTGAACCGTCTGGCCGAACGCCTGGACGCGCTCGCCTACCCTAAGCGTGGTTGACTTAGCCACAACGCACTGTGGTGAGAATTTTTAGCGCGCGATTCCTGGCGCGCTCTGCTCGTCGGCGCGCTATTTCTCCTGAATGGATTCGAGATATTGCATTATTAGTTGGATGCGTTCGCTCGCGACGGTTTGTGGTCCCGGATTTCCCCCTGCCGCATGCTCGCCCGCGCCGAACACATGCCCCCAGACCGGCTGCTTGGCGCTGCCATGGGCCGGAATCGCCTCGCTCCCGTCAAGGATTCTGGTGAGCCGTCCTGTCGGAAAGGTGCCACCATTCTTTTTCGCAAGCTGAGTCAGATCGGCCGGCTTGGGGTTTAACGACGCGGCCTTGGGTCCGTTTCCTTTTCCATCATCGCCGTGGCAGGAGCCGCAATACCTGACGTAGGAACCTCGTCCGGGAGGGTAACCCAGCTTCTGCTGTGCGAACGCTTCAGAGGTCCAGACGATCAAAGAAGCGATAACCGCGAGAGCAAACAGGTAAGTGGAGCGCGTGGGTATCATCGGTGTTCTCCTCCGACCTCAGTTAATTTCAGGACCATGCCCCGAATCTCTATATTCGGCCATTTTCGGTCATAATTCCAGTCGACGTTTCGAACCGCTACTCAACGGTCCGGTGCAGCGCGGGCGCTCAAGGCGCGACTCGCGAGTTATAGCGCTGAGGATTGCGCCTACGCGGTGTTCACGAAGTGCCTGATGGGAGTCGCCGTCATGCCCGCTGTCGCAGCTCCCGCGCAGATCGCGATTATCGCGAGCACACTGGCGCCAAGCGCGAGCAGTTTAGTTCCTCTCATATGAGTAATTCTCCCTGGAACGAAGGTAGATTTGCGGAGATCACTTACCGACATGGAGTCAGTCGCGGTTGGGGAACCGGAACTTTTCTTTCCTGCAAGCATGATATGGTTGGCTTTCTCGAAACAGAAGGCTACACGTCAGCTATACAACCGACATCTATACTCATGAGCGGGGTGCTCTTCTCACCAAATCAAAGGATTCTTATCAGTTGGCCACGACGAATACTGGTCGCTCCAGATGCGCCAAAATGTGACCGCCGCTCGCGATGCGGGTGTCGGGTTGGGATTCTTCGGGGCCAATGATGTGTACTGGCAATTCGTTACGAGCCGAGCCCGATCACCCGCGCCACCCGCGCTACCGACTGGACAATCGTTGCCTACAAGGAAACGGCGAACGAGGACGACCCCGACGTTTCCAATCCCGCAACTTATCCCCTGATTACAACACGCTTCAGAGACCCGCACGGCGATCTGCCGGTCAGCCGGAAGACTCACTAATAGGAATTATGTACAACGACGAAGAGCCGGCTTCGGGTGATGTAGTAGTCAAAAACACCGGCAAGCGGACCTTTTCCGGCACAAGACTTAATGACGGTGACCACCTGCCCGGAATCCTGGGTTATGAGGTCGACGAATTGTTTGATGACGCCAGCACTCCCGCAAATATCATTCAGGTCGCCGATTCGCCCTATACGCTAAACGGGCAGAGTTTTTCGGGTGATAGCAGTGTCTATTCAGGCCAGCAGCGGTGCCTGGGTCTTCGCCGCCGGAACCATCGAGTGGAGTTGGAGTCTCAGCAACATTAGCGACTGGGGTTCGCAGTCGGCGGTCAATTCCGGGACGCAGCAGATCACCCGCAATGTTCTGAATCAGCTCCTCAACGGCTCTGAGATTGGTCCAAGTCCGACGCCGATTCCGTCAGCGACGCCAACCGTCACGCCGACCCGACGGCGACTCCGACGCCGGGCGGGTCGATCACCGAGCGCAGCACGGCGATCGGCAGCACCTCGGGCGGCAGCACCCAGGTGACGATACCGGCGCCGGCGGGAACGGCGGTCCAATGACGTGATGGTTGCCGGTTACCATGTGGGTATAGATGCCCTCGGCGATCTGGTAGAGAGTACCGTAATAACGATACGTGCAAGGTCTCTCTATTATGGCGGTCATAATAGTGGACCGTTTGAGAACGTCGGTTTGAACAAACCAAGGTCTAGTGTGGGTTCGGACCAACCCCTTGGACTGACGACTATCGCCTCCTCTGATTTCCTCTCGAACCGAAAATCGTCTGCGCTCGCTACTATTTCACGAGCGGCCAGCGATCTTACAGCTCTGCGACTCCGCGGATTGGATACGCCTGGTGGATGGACACCGGCTGCTGGGATTCCCATCTACCTGGGCTTCTTCGGCCGCGACGTCTTGTTCACGGGCATGAGTGCCGTGATACTCGAGCAGGAATTGTTGCAAGGGTCTCTGGAGAATCTGGCTTTTTGGCAGTCCACCGAGACTAATGATTGGCGCGATGAACAACCGGGCCGAATGCTACATCAGGCGGAAATCGGACCGCTAGCAGTACTAAACTATACTCCCTTTCGGCGATATTTCGGGACTATAACTACGCCGGCGGCGTTTGGCTGGGCGCTCGGCAAGCTGTGGCGGTGGACCGGCAATCGGCAGGCTGTAGCGAGATTTATAGAGCCTACGCTTAAGGCTCTGCACTGGCTCGACGAATATTGCACCTCGGGATGCGATGGATTTTATGGCTATAGGAAGCGCTCGAGTGGTGGACTCAAGAATCAAGCGTGGAAGGATTCCGGCGGTGCGATCGTCTATGAGAGCGGAGCTGAAGTCGCTGACCCGATCGCCACCTGCGAGTGCCAGGCTTATGTATATGCGAGCAAGCTGCATACGGCTGAACTGCTGGAACACTTGGGACGCGCTGACGAAGGCAAAAAAATGTTCAAGCAGGCGGAGGAGCTAAAAAAGAGATTTAATGATGCGTTTTGGATGCCGGACCTCAAGTTTGTCGCGATGGGCCTGGACAAGGATGGGCAGCAGATAAGGTCAGTTTCTTCAAACCCGTTGCATTGTCTCGAAACCGGGATCCTCGACGATGAGTTCGTGCTGCATATAGTAGATCGTCTTTTCGAGAAGGACCTATATAGCGGCTGGGGTGTACGCACACTCTCTGCCGATCACGTCGCTTATAATCCGTATAGTTATCAACGGGGCTCAGTTTGGCCTTTCGAACAGGGGGCCTTGGCGCTCGGCCTTCGGTGCTATCGACTGTACGACCAACTCGATCGGCTCGTGCGCGACCAGTTTGAGATGGCCGCGCTGTTTGAACATAATCGCCTGCCCGAGCTCTTCGGCGGCCAAGCTCGCGATCCGGAACATCCTTTTCCCGCGATGTACCCCGAGGCCAATTGGCCACAAGCTTGGTCTGCTGGCGCGATCTTCGCTCACCTCGAAGCATTGTTAGGTTTGCAGCCTAACGCGTCAGCTCACCATCTGATCGTCGATCCTCATTTGCCGGAATATCTTCCCGAGCTGCAGTTACAGAACATGCGAATCGGGGACGCCTCTGTGAACCTTACGTTTCAGAGGCGCGGCGACGGCCATACCGATGCTGCGATCGGTAACGTATCGGGCAGTTTGGAAATCAGGAATCTGAATCGGTAAAAGTCGGAGCACCGCGCCCTCGGATTGGAGATCCGCGCACTTCTCCTCCATCCCGGTAATTAATTTCCTGATCGTCCCTGGGTCCCGCCCAATCCGCGGCCTGTCTGAATTCCATCGAAGTTGAGGTCATTCGATGGCAAGTTTCGTGCATCATTGTCGTTCATTACCTTTACTTTTTTTTGATGGGTCGGCTTCTCACCACTATCGTCCACAAATCAGCCAGAAAATGAAGAATTCCTGATGGAGAGCATCATTACCAAGCTGCATCCGCAACGCGAGCGATTCAGTCGTCTTCGTCGGGACGATTCGCGTGCTGCAATTTCTACCAGTTCCACCAGATCGCTGGCGCGCGCTTTTACAAAATCTTTGGAAGGCGAAGTTCGATTCGACAAAGGAACCCGGGCGCTTTATGCGACGGATGGTTCCAATTACCGTCAAGAGCCCATCGGCGTGGTAATTCCCAGACATTCCCAGGATGTGGAAGCGAGCGTGCGGATCGCGCGAGAACATGACGCGCCGATTCTTATGCGCGGGGGAGGAACGAGCCTTGCCGGACAATGCTGCAACGTTGCCGTGGTCATGGATTTTTCCAAATACATGCATCACGTGATTAGCATTGACGCCGAAAAGAAATTCGGTCGGGTGCAGCCGGGTTGCGTGCTTGATCATTTTCGTAACACGGCTAACAAGGAAGCAGGGCTGTTCTTCGGGCCCGACCCTTCAACTCACACCCATTGCACGCTCGGCGGGATGTTGGGCAATAACTCTTGCGGCAGCCATTCGCTCCTCAGCAAAAACTACGGCCTGGGCGTCAGGACCAGCGACAATACGCATGCGCTGGAGGTGCTGTTGTACGATGGAACTCGTTTGCACGTCGGTCCTACGCCGCCCGATAAGCTCGACGAAATTATCCGCGGCGGTGGACGAAGGGGACAGATCTACTCCGCGTTGAAATCGCTGGTGGATCGCTATGGCGACGTGATTCGCCATAAATTCCCCAAACTTGAGCGGCGCGTCTCAGGTTATAACCTCGACGATCTGTTACCGGAACACGGGTTTAATGTGGCGCGCGCGCTAGTGGGATCGGAATCGACACTGGTCACGATCCTGGAAGCGACGATGCATCTGGTTCCGGCCCCAAAAGCCCGCAGCGTGGTCATGCTGGGCTTCGAGGACATTTTTACCGGTGTGGACTGCGCCATGGAGGTACTCAAGTTCAAACCGATCGCCTGCGAGGGGATCGATGAGTTGCTGTTCGAATACGTCAAGAAAAAGGGCGATCAAAGCGCGAGCCTGGCCGTCCTTCCCCAAGGCCCGGCATTTCTTCTGGTAGAGTTTGGCGGCGAATCTAAAGATGATTGCGACGACCAGGCGCGGCGAATGATGGACGGCGTTCGCGGGCTTGGCAGTCGTGCGCCCGTCGATATGAAACTCTACGACGATTCGGTGCAGGAGGAAATGATCTGGAAAGTGCGCGAGGGCGCTCTCGGCAGCACGGCCTGGATTCCAGGACAGCGCGACACGTGGCCGGGTTGGGAAGACTCCGCGGTGCCGGTGGAAGCGGTGCCCAGTTATTTGCGTAAACTGCGCAGCTTGTTCAGCAAGTACGAATACAACCCTTCACTGTATGGGCACATGGGCCAGGGATGCATTCACTGTCGTGTCCAGTTCGACCTTTATACCGCTCAAGGCATTGATAAATACCGGCGGTTCATGGCCGAAGCGGTCGAGCTGGTAGTGAGTTTCGGCGGTGTCGCATCAGGCGAGCACGGGGATGGCCAGGCGCGTGGTCAATTCCTGCCGAAAATGTTCGGGCCCGAACTGATGCAGGCTTTTACCGAGTTCAAACGGATTTGGGATCCCGCCAATCGAATGAATCCTGGCAAACTAGTCAATCTCGACGGGCCGGCTTATGGTATCACAGATAACTTGCGGATTGGTCCTGACTACAATCCTCCGCATCCAAAAACCCATTTCGCCTTCAATAGCGACCGGCAGAGCTTCGCCCGCGCCGCGTTGCGTTGTGTTGGCGTAGGGGAATGCCGGCGGCAAGGCGGCGGCACTATGTGCCCATCGTATATGGTCACGCGCGAGGAGAAGGACTCGACGCGTGGCCGCGCGCGGATGCTCTTCGAGATGTTGAACGGGGAGGTCATCCAGGACGGGTGGAAAAGCGAAGAAGTTAAAGACGCGCTGGACTTGTGTCTCTCATGTAAGGGCTGCAAGGGCGACTGTCCGGTAAACGTGGACATGGCAACCTACAAGGCCGAATTCCTGAGCCACTATTATAAAGGGCGTATTAGACCAAGGCACGCTTACGCCTTTGGCTGGATACATACTTGGTCACGTCTTGCATCTTTCGCGCCTTCGCTGGCAAACATCTTTACGCAGACCCCAGCACTGGGATCGATTGTGCGCTTACTCGGTGGTGTGCATCCCAGCCGAAAGCTTCCGGCGTTCGCTCCGCAGTCCTTCAAGGAATGGTTTCAGTCGCATCGGTCCCTGAACCCGAGCGGCTCGCCGGTAGTGCTATTCGCCGACACCTTCAACAACTATTTCCATCCCGATGTGGCTATGGCCGCGACCGAAGTGCTCGAGGATGCAGGCTTTCGAGTCCTGGTGCCGAATGCTGACGTTTGCTGCGGCCGTCCGCTTTATGACTATGGCTTTCTCGATATGGCCGAGCGCTGGTGGATGGATTTGTTGGGCAAGCTGAGGAGCTACTATCGGAACGGTATCCCAATGGTCGTTCTGGAGCCGAGCTGTTGGGCCGCTTTTCAAGACGAGTTATCTAATCTGCTGCCCAACAACGAAGATGGTAGACGACTCAAGCAACTGACCTTTACGCTTAGCGATTTTTTGCGCTCAAGGGCGCCTAGCTATTGTCCACCGCAACTAAAGATGAAGGCTGTCGTTCACGGCCATTGCCACCAGAAAGCTCTCGACACGCTGAATGATAAGGAGTTCGGGAAGCTCTCGGCCGAGAAGGAACTTTTTCGAAAAATAGGCGTGGAGGGCAGGTATCCGGAAGACGGGTGTTGTGGAATGGCGGGAGCGTTCGGCTACGAAAAGCAAAACGGCCACTACCAGCTCGGGGTCGCTGTGGGCGAACGAATTCTACTGCCTCAGGTACGGAAAGCCGATGACGATGAGGTCATTATCGCCGATGGGTTTAGTTGCCAGGAACAGATCAGACAACAGACCGATCGCGTTGCAATGCATACGGCTCAAGTTCTGCAGCTGGCTATTCATAACGAGCGGAAAACCGCCCTCGTCCATCCTGAAAGCCGTATGGTGGCGGAGCGAAAAATTAAGCAGCGGGTAGCGACGACGCGAGCGACGTTTGTTTTTGGCATTGGCGCGCTCTTGACGGTGATGGCAGTGCGAAAGGTCAGCAACGGTCGCACCAGCGCCGGTTGGAGATCAATTCGATGATGCGGATTGGAAACAAAACCGTAGTAGTGATCACCGGTGCGTCGGGGGGCGTGGGCCGCGCGACGGCGCGGCTCCTCGGCGAGCGCGGCGCAAAGGTGGTTCTTTTAGCTCGCGGGCGTGAAGGCCTGGAAGGTGCGAAGCGCGACGTAGAATCGCGCGGCGGTCAGGCGCTGGTGGTGCCGACGGACGTCTCTAACTTTGAGCAGGTGCGAGCCGCCGCGGACGCAGCCGAACACGAGTTCGGATCGATAGACGTGTGGATCAATAACGCGATGGTCTCGATGTACAGCCCTTTCCTCAAGATGCAGCCGGACGAGTTTCGGCATATCGTCGACGTTACCTTCCTCGGTAATGTTTACGGCACAAATTGCGCTTTGCAACGGATGATGCCGCGCGACCGGGGTGTGATCGTACAAGTCGGATCGGCATTGGCATTTCGATCGATTCCGCTTCAGAGCGCTTACTGCGCGAGCAAGCATGCGATACAAGGGTTCACCGAATCGATCCACAGCGAACTGATTCATCAGAAGAGCAACGTGCGGCTGAGCGCGGTAAATATGCCGGCATTGAATACCACGCAATTCGTCTGGACGAAAAATAAAATGCCGAACAAGGCCCGACCGACCGGGACGATCTTTCAGCCTGAGGTCGCCGCTCGCGCAATTCTGTTCGGCGCCGAGAATGATCGGCGCGAGATCATGGTAGGTTATACGACCGTTGAGGCAACCCTGGGCGAGAAATTGATCCCAGGCCTACTCGATCGTTACCTGGCGACGGCGGCATGGGAAGGCTCGATGTTGCCCGAAGCGAACGATTCGCAACAGCCAGACAATTTCTGGGAGCCAGTCCCGCGCGACCTTGGGTCTCACGGCCCGTTCGATCGCATGGCGCGCGATTACAGTTGGCAGCTCTGGGCTTCCGAAAATCGCTCCACCCTGCTCGGTGGGTTGTTACTGGCCGGTATTGGGATTTCGGCCTTGATGATTTCCAATCACCGCAACCGACGAATGTCTGGGTTCAGATCGAAGCCGAGGCTTTTTTGGCAGACCTGAACCTCGCGAGGGCTAACTTTAACTCAAGCGATCATCCGCGAACATTAACTGAGGGAAATCATGGCGATCAGTGTCGGCCAATATGTAATGCAACGCATGCAGGAATGGGGTGTCGATCGGATTTACGCGTTTCCCGGCGATGGGATCAATGGCATTCTGGCGGGCCTGCGCAAGAATGGCGATAAGCCGCGTTTTATTCAAGCGCGTCACGAAGAGCTCGCCGCATTCATGGCGTCGGCGCATGCCAAGTTCACCGGTAGCGTCGGAGTTTGCATGGCAACTAGCGGGCCGGGCGCAATTCATCTTTTGAACGGCCTATATGATGCGAAAATGGATCACCAGCCAGTGGTGGCAATTGTTGGGCAGTCCGCAACCACAGCACTGGGGAGTCAATATCAACAAGAAGTGGATCTTGGTTCGCTGTTCAAAGATGTGGCGAGCGAATACTGCATGACGGTCGCGAGCCCAGCAGCGGTGAGGCATTGCGTCGATCGCGCGTTTCGGATCGCGATTGATCAGAAATCGGTAACTTGTCTGATCTTTCCAAAAGATATTCAGGAAGAGGCTGCGGTCCCCAATCCTCCACAGAAGCATGACCATGCGCTCAGTGGCGTCGGATGTCCGGCGCCATATATGATTCCCCATCAGTCTGATCTCTCGGCAGCTGCAAAAATTCTCAATGCCGGCAAGAAAGTAGCGCTTCTGGTGGGCGCCGGCGCTTTAAACGCACAAGACGAAGTGCTCGAGATTGCCGAACTCCTGGGCGCGGGCGTGGCGAAGAGTTGGCTCGGCAAGGCGGCAATTTCTGAAGAGGTTCCATTCTGCACCGGTCATATTGGATTGCTCGGAACCAAGCCCAGCTGGGACCTCATGCGGAAGTGCGACACGCTCCTTGTGGTTGGCTGCAGCTTCCCGTATGGCGAGTTTTATCCGCCGGCGGGACAGGCCAAGGCTGTGCAAATCGACATCGACGGCCGGCTGCTAAGCCTTCGTTATCCGATGGACGTGAACTTGAAAGGCGACGCAAAGCAGACACTCGCCGCTCTGATGCCGCTGATTGAGCGCAAAGGCGATCGTGCCTGGCAGAACAGCATCATCGAAGACGTGAAAGACTGGTGGAAAGTGGTCGAAGGGCGCGCTTACACCGATGGCAACAATAGCATGCTTAATCCAGAGCGCGTCTTCTGGGAACTCAATGCGAAGCTCCCGGATCGCTGTATCCTCTCGGCTGACAGCGGTACTTCAGCCAATTGGTATGCGCGCGATCTCAAGATCCGCCGCGGGATGATGGCTAGCGGCAGCGGCAATCTCGCATCAATGGGGGCTGCCGTCCCATATGCGGTCGCTGCGAAGTTCTGTTTCCCTGATCGCATTTGCATAGCCGTTACCGGCGATGGCGCGATGCAAATGAACGGACTCAATGCCTGCATAACCGTGGCGAAGTACTGGAAGGAATGGTCCGACCCGCGCTGGATAACGCTGGTGCTCAATAATCGCGACCTCAACCAGGTCACTTGGGAGCAGCGCATCATGATGGGTGATATTCGCTTCATCGCCAGTCAGGATCTGCCAGATTTCCCCTATGCTGCTTTTGCCGACTCTATCGGGTTGCGCGGCATCCGTGTGAACAGGCCCGAACAACTCGCGGATGCGTGGGATCTCGCGCTTGGCAGCGATCGGCCAGTAGTGCTCGAAGCTATTACCGATCCTGACACATCGGCGCTCCCTCCGCATATCACTCTTAAAGAAGCGAAGAACTTCACCGAAACAATCCTGCGCGGCGATCCTGATGAGGCAGGTATCGTCAAACAGGCCGTCAAAGGGATGGTGCAAAGCCTGATTCCTCACTCTAGCAAATAGGCTATGTCGAATCACCGATATCTAGATTGAGATTTTGTATTTTTCGGCATCGGGATGTTTGAACTCCAAGCCGCAGCCGGTTCTCGAAAGATCGGGTTTTAGTTGGCCTTCCTGCGGGGCCAGGGCTCCGTCGAATAACATATGTTCAATCCGCACATGATCATGAAAGTATTCGATGTGGTGGATTGGGCGTGCCGCGCAACATGGATGCACGTGGATCGAAGGCCCGCAGTGCGCGGATAGTGGCAGCGAACGGGCCTCACATAAGGCGGCCACTTGAAGAAATCCGGTAATCCCGGCGCATCGAGTAGCATCGGCTTGCAACACGTCCACCGCCCCAGAGGCCAACATTCGCTCGAAATAGGGTAGGTCGTATCCATATTCGCCCGCAGCTATGTTCATGCCAGCGGGTGAGCGATCGCGGAGCAAATGTAAACCGTCGAGATCGTCAGAAGAAACTGGCTCCTCGAACCACGACACGTTATATTCGCGAAATCGTTCAGCCAACTCCAATGCCTGCTTTCGCGTGTACGCCCCATTGGCATCCACAAACAAGTCAACCTTCGATCCAATTGCTTTCCGGGCTGCCGCAACTCTGAGAACATCCTTTCGTGGCTCTCGCCCTATTTTCATTTTTACGCGAGAGATGCCCTGCTCCGCCCACCCTGACAGTTGTTTGCACAAATGATCCTCGTCGTACGATGTGAAACCACCGCTGCCATATATTGGTACGCGTTCGCGCGCAGTACCGAGTAACGTCACCAATGGCAGACCAAGAATGCGCGCCTTGAGGTCCCAAAGCGCATTGTCCACGGCGGCTATGGCCATCGACGAGATACCGGGGCGGCCGAGATTTCGAACAGACCGCACCATTGCCAACCAGCTCGCCGGAATTGCCATTGCGTCGCGACCTTCGACAATTTTGGCTAGCAACTCATTGACTAGCTTCGCCGTCGCGCTATCGGCATAGGTGTATCCAATACCGGTTTCATTGGCGGCCGACACCTCCGCGACCACCAGTGTGGTGGCGTTCCATTCGAGAGTGCCATCAGATTCGGGATAGTCAGTTGGTATGCGATAAGCCGAGGCATGGAGACCTTCGATCTTGGGTTCGATTCGCAGAATATCAGTTTTCATCGCACTCTCACTAAAAGCGGCTGGAGTCGTATAGAAATTACAAATCCTATTTGAGACAAATAACCGGCCAGCTGCTGCTTTCTCAGTCTCCGCCAAGAACTTAAGCGCCAGGTCGCTGGCTCAAGCTCTGGCCGAAGATCGCCCGTATAGGATAAGCATTCCGCATGCCAAAAGAGCAGACGTGAAAATAATCAATGCTCTTGGCGGATCGGTGACGACGAGCCCGAGTTCGATCATACGCGTGCCTCGGTGCAATAGACATACGCGACCGCGCCTGTTTGATGAGTCCGCAGACGATACGTACGAGCTTGGCGGCCACCGCGCCATACGCTTTGGCCGCGCAATCGCACTCCGATGGCGATCGCAATCAGTTCGCAACAAGATCTATTTGGCGGTGGCGGCCGCCTTTTCGATAACTTGCGTCGAAGCGAAAAGCCTGGCGATCACGGGTCTTATGGTTAGTCCCTGAACCAATACTGAAAACACCACGACAGCATAGGTCATGGCTATTATCGGCTCACGATCGGACAGATTCGGAATCGAGAGTGCCAGTGCCACCGAAATCCCACCCCGTAATCCGCCCCATGTCAACACACGTATGGTACCTTTCGGCATTCTCCGAACAACGGACAGCAACCCAATGACGGCGGCCACGCTCAGCAGCCGTGCCACGAGTGCTATGGGAATAGCCATCAGTGCGGGCAGCACATAACGGCCCATCGGCAAAACCAGCAACTCGGCACCAATCAGCAGAAAGAGCATCGCATTCAGAACGTCGTCTACAACTTCCCAAAACACATCCAGATGCGATCGGGTCTTTTCGGACATCGCCTTCTCGCGGCCTTCGTTTCCGATCAGCAATCCTGCCGCCACAATTGCGATCGGCGCCGAGACTCCGATCCAGTCAGCCAAAGCGTACCCGCCAGTCGCCAGGGCCAGGGTTAAGAGAATCTCCAGTTTATAGTCGTCAACCTGTTTGAGCAGCAGATAAGTGATTCCACCCTCGACGAGGCCGAGTCCGATACCGCCCGCCGCTTCTAGCGTGAACAGCCTTAACACGTCGAGCGTTCTTACAGGATGTGCCGCGGTCGCAATAGCCAGCAGCACCATGAACACTACCGCTCCGACGCCGTCGTTGAAGAGCGACTCGCCGGCAATCTGTGCTTCCACGCTTGCGGGTACGGTGAGGCTTCGAAGAATCGCCCGAACCGCCACTGGATCGGTCGGGGAGATAAGCGCGCCGAAGAGCAACGCTTCCACAAATGTAATGAGGATGCCGAACAGATTCAGCACATACCAGACAGACCCGCCGATAATCAGGGTCGATAGTGCTACGCCGAGCGTCGAAAGTAGCGCGATGGCTCCTTCCTCGCTCGATAGTTGCTGGATCTTCACGTTCAAGGCGCCGGCGAAGAGCAGGTACGAAAGAATCCCCTGGAGCAAGAGCCGGTTGAAATCTATTTGTCGAATGAACGCGATGGCAACCATTTGCAGTGAAGTGACTCCCGACTTGCCCAGAGCAATGAGCAACGCCGAAAACACCAGTGCCATCGCCAGCATCCCTATAGTCGAAGGGAGATGTATGTGTTGGAAATTGAGGTATGCGAATATGGCCGTCAAAGTGAGAAGCACTGCCATTATATCGAAGAACACCGGAACACCTCGTAATCAGTCCTCCTGCACTGTCCGCCGATCGGGCTGGAACTTTCACGCACCCTCGGGTAGCCCACGCTGGTATGTCTGCGCCGTTCGAATGAGCGGTTCCATCGAACCCGGGGCTGCATCGAAAGCATCACACCCTGCCACGCAATATTGTCACACGCATCGTTCCTCGAGAGCGTCATGCCGCCAGCCTTTGCAATCGGTATTCGTGATGGAGTCCGCCCCAGATCGGTTTGGCCACGACTTGATGACCGCGTGGAAGATTAAATCGTGGTCGTATTGATGAAAGCGGTAGCCGTGGTCCAAAGGAATAGTTTCTCGCAATCGCTGGAAGGTCCAAGCGGCGGTGGGATAGGCGGCCCCTTGCCGTCTCGCGAGCATGTTGCCCATTCCAAGTGAAGGGCTGCCTGCGGGCCGCTCGCAAATCTCCCCAGCACTCGCTTTCTGCTCTGATTCTATCGCGTGCTCAATCGCGAACAATGCGAGTCTCCAGCAAGCCGCAATCGACAAGCTGTCCAAGGTCGAGCCGCCTTAGCGATCAGGCCAGCCAGGTTATCTCTCGTTTTGGAGGCGCCGTTCTGCATTTTTGACTACTATGCCGATAATAATGAGTACAAAGGCTCCCAGCCGTAGCAAACAGATAAAGCCTAACGCTTCTCCCTTAGGATTCGTGGCGGACAAAAGTGTCTGATTCAGTGCCATCAGCCAAAAGGCGGTCGCAAATATCAAGAAAAGCGTATCTCTTGTGCGGATCCAAGATCGCATGAAGAGCAAGCCCGCGACCGCGAAGCCCATGGCAATTAGCCCAGACATAAAATCGAGCATAGTCAGTCGATCTCCCAGATGAAGCCATAAAGAAGTACGGTCACGGCAGCCAGAGCGGACAGTTCGCGGAGCCAGCGTAGATCTATATTCGGCAAAAGGACAATGTCGGCAAACAGCAGAAGATTATTCACCGCCAGCCCTGTGAAGCAGAGAAAGCTGAACAGCAATATGCGGCTTCGGGTACTGATATAGCTTCGCAATAAAAGAATTGAGCAAACGATGCTGGTACCAGCGCACAGCAGATAGACGGCCGCAGGAAGTAGACGCATAGTGATTAGCCCTTCCTGAATCTGAATGCTTCGGCAAAGATCTGAACGCGATTGTTCGGAGAGTTCAGGACAGCTTCTATTACCCGAATCGGCCGCTCGGCGTATAGCTTTTCCGACAGTTCGACCAGCCTTTCGATAGCAGCTGTCGGTGGGCGATACTGAAAGGTGCCAGGTGACGCCTCCATTAGGAGACCAGACTGAACGAAATCAGCGACGATTTCCTTCACCAAAGATTCGGTCGCGCGCATTTCGCGGTTTAGGTCAGCGATCGTCCAGGCACGCGCATTCTGACGCCGCATGATCAAAAGTAACTCTAAAGACCACACGGATTTGAATGACACGTGTATGAAGTCGGCCACCTCGGCCCAGACCCGTTCATCAATGCTCGAACTCATTCTCTTCCATCAATGATCGTTTGTACCAGTTGATAAGCTAGTCTGAGGCGAATTTGCAAGCACCGAAGCAGCTCGTGCTTTAAATCCAACACGAGTTTCGAGCAACTCTTCTGAGGGCGGGTCGGCTATGAGGTCCTGGCGGCGCCGATGGCACTCGTCGCAGCGCCATTGATTCGCCTCGGCCAACAGTTTCCCTGCGGCGCGAGGCGAAGCCTGCACCATCGAGTACAAAGGGCCGCTTGAAGGTGTTCGAAATGGATCCGGCGCGAGGCCGCTTAAAGCTGCGGCGTTCGGTGCTCAAGATCGCGACGAATAACGGGAGTTACGCTCTGACCGCGAGCGATGTGGTTCTTTTGAAGGCGCTGTACGTCGCTGACGATGCATGGGTAAGCCGGGTTTTCCGTTATTGGACGAAAGTCCTATGGCATGGATTGAAGTTTACGATTAGTGTCACGCATTCGCCTCCGTAGCGTCGGACACAGGGAGACTCAATGAAACGTCATCGGCGCATCGTCATGTCCCTGCTTGTCATACCCTCTGGAAGTTGGCCGCAGCATTCGTACTGTGCCTGATGCCCTTTGACTGCCAACTCCCAGCAAATCAGCGGCCTAGCAGCTTGGCCTGACGGCATCGTGACGCTCGACGGCAGGCAACTTCGGCCGCCTCTGATTTCATTTGGCGGTACAGTCAAGGAAAGTGCCAAGGATTCCAAACCATGAAGATAAGC
The DNA here is from genome assembly GCA_963710455.1 of uncultured delta proteobacterium. GTDB lineage: Bacteria > Desulfobacterota > Binatia > Binatales > Binataceae > JAKAVN01. Next base: position 1,036,007 of record CAVQAG010000017.1, on the reverse strand, counting down.
GGCAGGATCCTTATCGAGCTTTGGTCGCCAGCCGGATCGATCTCAGCCTTCACTCGAAAGCGGCCGGCGCGTCCAACAACTCGCAGCCGCTTTGGTCAGGCGGTCCGCCGAGAGCGTGAACCCATTCGTGCTCTCTCATGTAAGCGTCTCGAGACAGGCCATTTTCAACCGGAGTTGATAATGGAATCAAGAACAAAAACAGCCTTCCATTGAAGAGCGAGCCGACGGAGGTAAGATAGCGGCCGTGAAATTTTGCGCTAAAGCGGTAAGCCTGCTTTTTGGGGTGCTGATGCTAGCCGGTTGCGCTTCAACCAATGTTACTCAGCAAACACCGATGACCGCTCCGGGACTCGCGCGCCCAAATCAGATCTGGGTGTATGACTTCGTAGCCGCACCTGCCGATATGCCTGCTAACTCGTCGCTGGCTGGACAGGTCGGTGCGCCCAGTACGCCGCCCACGCCCGAGGAGATTGAAACTGGCCGTGAGTACGGCACAATGATCGCTCAGCAGTTGGTCAAAGACATCCAAGCCATGGGCATGCCCGCGATCGAGGCTGGCCCGGGGTCTTCGCCGCAGGTCGGCGACGGCGTAATCCGTGGATATATCGTATCAACGGAGGGTGGCGGTGCCGGGAACATGGTTAAACGCATGGTCATCGGATTTGGCACCGGAACGGCCGAAATGGATACCGTCGTGGAGGGATATGTGATGACCCCGCGAGGTTTGCAAAAGCTTGGTTCGGGGACTCTTACCTCGTCAGGAAACAAAACGCCGGGCTTAGTGGTGCCCGCCGCAGTGGCTATCGCCGCAGCGAATCCGGTCGGTCTCATCGTAGTTGGCGGAATTAAAATCTATGGAGCGGCCAGCGGTAGGACCGGGTTGGAAGGTCGCGCGAAGTCAACCGCCGATGAGATTGCGGCTCAGCTCAGGATAAGATTTCAGGACCGAGGCTGGATCGCTCAAGACTGAACGGCTTTCGAGCGTATCGGAGCGGGGGTTTTTGCACTTTGATTCGGCTTCGATCTCTTTTGAGTCCTCCTGAGCTTGCTGACCTGTAGCCCTCAAAGGAGCGCATCATGCTGGCGAATAGCGCGTGGAGGTGCCAACGGGAACGAATTTTACAGTCGCGCGATGCAAGCGTGGGGTCTACCAGTATGGTCTACAAAAGATTTATCGGGTACGGCCGGCCCATCAAGAATAGCTATATCGAGTCGTTCCCGCCGGCTTCCAAGGATTGGCTCGAAATCAGAAAACTTTCTGTTTTTTTTCCTGATGATCAGGAATTTCTTCTGTTGAAAGCGGTTCGTGTCGGACTGCCTCATCCGCTATCGAATCCTTCTCCGCTTGCGATTAGGATGATGCCCAGGTGAGGTCCTATACTGAGTCAGAGATTCAAGACGGGACTGTCATCTAGAAATTTAAAAGAGGACTATCCGACAAATGGCCCGGAAGGTTTGGTTCATAACTGGCGCCTCGCGCGGGTTAGGTCTGGCGATCGCACGCGCGGTGCTTGAAAAAGGCAACGCCGTGGTCGCCGCGGCGCGTAACCCAAACCGTGCCGAGGAAGTTCTAGGGCCTTCGGATCGCGTTTTCGCCTTCTCGATGGATGTGACAGATCGGGCCTCTATTCAGCGCGCCGCAGAGGCGGCGGTTGCGCGGTTCGGCAGTGTCGACGTGATCGTCAACAACGCTGGTTACGGTCTGATGGGCGCGGTCGAGGAACTCGACGCTTCCGAACTCGAAGATGTTTTTGAAACCAATTTTTTCGGCGCGCGCGAAGTTATCCGAGCGCTGCTGCCTACCTTGCGCGCCCAGCGCGCGGGCTGGATCGTCAATATTTCCTCCGTCGGAGGCTTCACCGGAACACCCGGGGCTGGCGCATACAATGCGAGCAAATTCGCCCTCGAGGGCTTATCGGAAGCGCTGGCGCAGGAGTTGGCTCCGCTGGGCATCCGTGTCCTGATTGTCGAGCCGGGCTATTTTCGCACCGATTTTCTGAACGACTCGATGCGAACCGCGAAAACGACGATCGCCGACTACGCGGAAACGGCGGGCCGCACGATCAGGACCATCGCGGAGCGCAACGGGAGGCAGCCAGGCGATCCACGCAAGGCGGCAAGCGCGATTATAAAAGCGGTTGAGTCGCCGCACCCGCCTCTGCGGCTGGTACTTGGAGGAGACGCGGTCGAACGTGTAACCAATAAGCTAGCGGCAGTTCGTCAGGATCTCGACGACTGGCGCGAAGTCTCCCTGGAAACGGACTTCGATGAAACTACCGACTGACTTGCGCCCCCTATTCCAGGCGAGTCGCGCGTTATTCGCGTGAGCAGCCGCCAGGCATCGGGCAACTAGCGGAGCTCGAAACCTTCATATCCCTTCGCAGCAACCTCGGCAAAGATCTCACGATAGAGCGGTACGCCGCCAGCGAATAATAGGAAGCGGCCTCGCACGTTCTCCGGGTTGGTGCTACCGAAAAACCATGAATCCTGCATTTCGTTGATTAACAGTCCCTTGGCTGATTCATAGCAGCGCTTGGTCCACGCGTCTTCGGCTTCCGGGGTTGCCGTCATGGTCTCAAAACCGTTCTCGCGCATATAACGGATACAGTCGACGATCCATTCGACATTGGTCTCTACGCAACGGGGGATATTGCAAAACACCGCTGGGTTGTGTGGACCCATGATGGCCCACAGGTTTGGGAAACCCGAAAACTGAACGCCGAGGTTGGTTCTGGGGCCGTCCGACCAATGCTCTTGCAGGGAGCGACCGTGTCGGCCGCGAATATCCATACGCAGGAGCTCGCCGGTCACGCTATGAAACCCGGTGGCATATATAATCACATCGAGCTCATGTAACTCGCGACCGGTTTCGACTCCCGTGGGGACGATCTTTTCAATCGGCGTCTCGCGCAAATCAACCAATCTGACGTTGTTACGATTGAACGTCTCGTAGTAATTCTTCTCTCCCGGACAGCGCTTCGTACCAAAGGTGTGCTTGGGAATTAGTTTTTCGGCAATTTCAGGATCGATGACGCGTTCGCGAATTTTGTCGGCCAGAAATTCGGCAACCTCATCCGCGGCGTCCTGTGACATGAAGGAATCACGATAATTACCCAGCCACAAGGCGAACCCGCCGCGGTCGTACAACTCCTGATAGCGGGCCAGGCGCTTCTCTTTCGGCACTTCCATCGCGGCTCGCGGGTCCGGTTCGTGGATAAAGCCGGCCCAGGTGCGCTTGCACAGTGCGAAAATCTCGTGAGCTTTTTCCTTGAGCGCCTGTTGTTCCTCCGCAGTAATCGGGCGATTGCGGAGCGGAGTGCACCAGTTCGCTGTTCGCTGAAAGACAGTCAGCTGTTCGCAGTCGGGCGCAATGGTCTGAATAATCTGCACAGCAGTCGGGCCGGTGCCAATAATGCCGACCCGCTTGCCAGCGAAGTCGACCGGGTCTTTCGGCCAGCGTGCACTATGCAGCGACAGACCGGCGAAGTCCTGGACCCCTTGATAGTCCGGAAACTGATGCGCCGAAAGCAGCCCGGTGGCGCAGATGACGTAGCGCGCAGAAGCGCGCAGGCCGTTGTGGGTTTCAATCTCCCACTTCCTGTCAGCTTCGTCGTACCTGACAGTCGCAACACGCGCGTTGCACTCTATGTCGCGCTTGAGATCGAATTTATCCGCGACAAAATGCAAATACCGCTCGATTTCCGGCTGGCCCGAGAAATGCTCGCTCCATTTCCATTCGTTTATTAGTTCCTGAGAGAAGGAGTATTGGTAGGTATAGCTTTCAGAGTCAAAACGAGCGCCTGGGTAGCGATTCCAATACCAAGTACCGCCGATATCGCTACCGGCCTCGAATACCCGAGCGGAAAGGCCGAGTTCGCGGAGCTTATAGAGAGCGTACAAGCCGGACACTCCTGCGCCGATTACGATTGCATCATAGCGCTGGATCACGATTGTAATCCTCCGTGGTTAGCGGGTGCTCTCCGGTCGAAGAAAAGATGAGGATTCGCCCGTTCGGCACCAGCTCGACCTGATATACGAACCTTTTATCGCAGATTCATACCACGCGTCTAACTCCCGACGGTGAGGCCAATTCGATGTCTCGATACTCGCAACGTCCTTGGCCGTGCTGGAAGATACTGGCAGCGATTAACCACACGCCGACTATTCGAGCGGGAGGGGAACCGATCGCATTTTGATAGTCGCGCCAGACGTCGCGCTCCTCGTGGATCCATTGGCCGAGGCCCCCGTGCCCTGAACGGATCGCAATATGGGTCTCGCGCTGGCGCCACGAAGCGATGGGGCATCGAAAGGTACGTTCAGGTGCGAGCGCGGCACTCCATAGATAGGTTAGGTCCTGGCCGTTGTCGAATTCGACCGCCAGGCTCAGGTAATCATGGGTAGTCAGGGAATCTTCGGCGCGAGCCGACGGCAGGCTTTCGACCTTCCATGACCATCGCAGCTGGGTGTCAGGCGCAAACGGCGCCTCCAGAGACTTCTGCAAAATCATCGCGTCGTTGTCGCATTGACAGCGAATTACGGGGGCCCCCGGCGTATCGACTCGGCGGAACACACCCGCGTCTCCAAGCGACGGCAGGTATCTCCAACCCTCGGGGACGATGACAGGGTCGCGCAGGCGCTGAAGCTCATCTTCGGCGAAGTGCGCCGCCGGGCCCGTGCACTTCGCTAACTTGCGCAGTCCCTCGACGGCGTCCGCTCGCCAGCGGATAACGAGAACGGTAAATCCGCCGGCGGCGGACTCTTCTAAAATAGTGGGATTGGCCATCCGCCCGTACGCATCCACCCATTGCCCGGGAAACACATTGCTAAGATAAAGGCGCCCTGAATTGGCGGCACTGAAAGTGAGCGAGCCCTTGGGAGTCCGGAACATTTCTGCGCGTTCGCCGATCCGTAACCAGAGCGCAAAATACGCTTCGACCCAGGCCTGAGGACGCTTCTTGATCCACGCCCGTCCCGCGCAAAACACGCTTAACCGATCGCCGGCCACAACTTCGATTCCGGTGTCCGCCCAGGGCGGCTGATCGGCCGGTACATGGATGAACCAATATCGATCGATGGAATCGCGGTGCGCCGGATTCTCGCCCGGCCCTTCGAGCAGCAGAGCGAACTCATCTTCGAAACTTCGAGCATCGGATGAAATCGAGACCATCGGGTTACACAACTCCTTCGCTGACTTCACTCATTTCTATTTCGGCGGAGGATGGTTGACGCGTCGCTCGCGCGCCCCGATAAGTTCCAATACTAGACATTCGAGTTCGGGAGCGGCATTCGTAGCCCTCTCCTCCTTTTCTAGAATGCGGCATATCGGTTTGCAAACTGCAACGACCAAACAGTCGGTATCGGATTGCCGAAAACAGAAAACGTCGATAGAGACGGATAATGGCGATTAGTGTAAAGAAGACCTTTCTTTGGAAAAAGGAGCTAGATAACCATCCTGGTGCGATGGCCGAGGCACTCGAGCCGCTCGCGAAGGGCGGTGCTGACCTGCAGCTCGTAATGGTCTATCGGTTTCCCGACGCTCACAAGGGGGCAATCGAGGTTCATCCTGTTTCAGGAAGAAAATTGCTTTCCACCGCCAGCAGCGCCGAGTTTGCCCCGTCACCCGTTCCGGTGCTGCTTGTCCAGGGAGACAATCGGCAGGGACTGGGTTATACGCTAGCCAAAGCGATAGGCGACGCTGGTATTAGCGTAAGTTTTCTGATGGCCCAAGTGGTCGGTCGCAAATATGCCGCGGTATTCGGCTTCAGAAATGTCGACGATGCTGCGAAGGCTGCGATCTTGATCAAAAAGGCCGCAAGACTATCGCGCGCACGATAAGATTCTGGAGCAAGCCTCTTATCTGGACGACGTCCTCGCGTCGCGGCGGTCTGGTCACGCACAACCCCAACCCTCAGGATAGCCGGAAAAATCGCGGGCTCCGTCGCCATTCGTTACCCTTGGCACGGCTGCTTTTTCAGGCGTAGAATGCTGCTTGCACTGGGCACAAGTTTTGCGCTCCAGGACTGTCGCCAACGCAATGAATTGCGTAACATCACGCGCGCGTACGTGAGCATCGGCACTTTTTTCAACGCGAACCAAGCTGAGCGAAAAAAAGTCGTTCCATTTCCCGGCATGACGCCTGACCCGCACTGGCCAGGGCTTATTCACCGATGCTTAACTTGCAGCAAAGCCGAGAGAAACGTTCGCAAAGCGAGACCCCGCTTACCGAACTCGACGATGGATCATCAAATAGTCGTCCAACCGCACATAACGATCGGCTGTTGATGATATGCGCGAGCGCACGCGACGCACGGGAACTTACCAGGGTTGAAAATGTTCGCAGCGTCGGCATTTCGTACCACAAATATGCGAGCGCCGAACTCGAGTCCTCCCTGGCCGACGATCCCACGTCTTCCGACTTACATGACGTGAGGGATGAAATAGATGTATTGATAAAGCGCTGCGAGCTAGAGAAGGTGTCCGCGGTCGCGAGTACCGACGACTATCCAGGATCGGCACTTGCGGCGATCATTTCGGACCACTTCGGAATGTCCGGCGTTCGTCCAGCCGCCAGCTTGATTTGCCAGCACAAGTTTCATTCCCGGAATATCCAGCGAGAGGCCGCTCCAGAGGCGGTGCCCAACTTCTACGTCCTTGATGTCAGACCGGAAGTTACGTTGCCGCCACAACTGACATTTCCCGTATTCATCAAACCGGTGAAATCCTATCTTTCATTGGGTTCGCAAGTGGTGTCCAGCGTGGACGAGTTGAGTCATATCAGGCAAGAATGGCTCGCTAAGTCTGCATTTTTCGAAATATTCGACAGTCTACTCCAAAGCTACACTCCTTATTCAATTGATTATCAATTCCTGCTCGCCGAGGATTGTCTATACGGGCACCAAGTCACTCTCGACGGATATGCATACAACGGCGAGATATACACCCTCGGCGTGGTTGACTCGATAATGTATCCGGGCACCTTGGCATTCAAACGGTTCGAATACCCGTCGGCTTTGTCCGCAGAAGTTCAAAGCCGTATGGCCGCTATTTCCGAATCTGTAATGAAACATCTCGGCTATGGCAACGGGCAGTTCAACATTGAATTCATGTACGACGCCGACACTGACCGACTTGCGATAATAGAAATCAATCCGAGAATGTCCTCCCAGTTTGCCGATTTGTACGAAAAAGTCGACGGCATCAACGGTTACGAGGTTATGGTCGATCTTGCGCGAGGAATACGGCCACGCCGAGCCAAAAGCGCCGGTCCCCATACGACAGCGGCGAGCTGTGTTCTGCGGACCTTTCGCAACCAGAGAGTGCTCCAGCTCCCAACTGCCGACGAGTTGGAAAAGGTTAATCGGGACCACCCGGACCTGCGAATCGAGATTCTGGCTGAAGCGGGCATGATGCTCTCGCAGCAGTTGCAGGATGGACGAAGCTATCGGTACGGTCTGCTCAACATCGGGGGTAGAGATCGAGAAGATATACAGGCCATCTTCGATGAGTGCGTGCGTCGTCTGACTTTTGTTCTGGAACCCGTGTGACCGTTTATTCCATCGAGGACACCGTGTTAGATAATCCGCGAACTACTGACACATCGGCGGGCTTAAGTCGGAACCGCACACGAGCCCACAGACTCACTGCGGAGTATCGTGAGGTACGGTCCGCGACCGAGCGTCTTTGCGCTGGTTTGAATATCGAGGACTTTGTTATCCAGTCCATGCCCGATGCCAGTCCCGTGAAATGGCATCTGGCGCATACGACCTGGTTTTTCGAAACTTTTGTGCTCGCTGGCGCGGATAGCATGCATGGCAGTGTCTTGCCGGAAAGCTCATATCTGTTCAACTCTTATTATAACCTCGTCGGACCAATGCACGCTCGCGACAAAAGAGGACTGCTCTCGCGTCCCACTGTCCGTGAGGTGTCGTCTTACAGAGCGGCGATCGATCGGAAGATGGAAGACCTGATGGATGCCCTGGATGATAAGCAGTGGCATCAAATCGGCCCGGTTATCCGGCTAGGTCTCAATCACGAGCAACAGCATCAGGAATTGATACTCACCGATCTGAAGCACCTGTTCGCGCAAAATCCTTTGCGCCCGAATTATCGAAACGCTGCGGGTAGGGCATTTGAGGTTTCTGAGATTCCCCCGCTTCGATGGGTACAATTCGAAGAAGGCGTCTACCGCGTCGGGCATGAACGCAACGACGAGTTCTGCTTTGACAACGAGATGCCGGCGCATCGTCATTTCCTTGAAAGTTTCTCCCTTGGTTCGCGGCTTATTACGAATGCCGAGTACCTGGCTTTCATGGAGGATGGCGGTTACGAACGACCCGAACTGTGGCTGGCCGCAGGATGGGATGCGGCGAAGCAGGGCGGTTGGAATGCTCCGCTATATTGGGAGCGGAACTACGGTGGTTGGTCGTCCTACGACCTCTCCGGGATGCGCCCGATAGGGCTCGCTGAGCCGGTTTGCCACGTCAGCTATTTTGAAGCGGACACGTACGCCAGATGGGCGGGTGCGCGCCTTCCCTTCGAAGCAGAATGGGAGAGCGCAGCCGTCGACCTTCCGTGCGAGGGTAATTTTGTCGATACCGGGATACTTCATCCAGTTTCAGGCGACGCCCTGCCCGGCATTCGACAGATATTCGGAGATGCCTGGGAATGGACCGCTAGTTCGTACGCGCCGTATCCGGGTTACAGGCCCGGCGTGGGCGCGCTCGGCGAATACAACGGGAAATTCATGTGCAACCAATACGTCCTGCGGGGCGGTTCCTGCGTGACGCCTCGTTCACACATTCGCGCCACTTACCGCAACTTCTTTGCCCCTGATAAACGATGGCAGTTTACGGGCATCCGGCTGGCTAAAAATCATGAAGCTTAATATGCGCGATAAGACGGAACCCAACAGCTATAGTCAGAAGGACGATAGCTTTCGTGACCAGATCCTTGAAGGTCTGAACCGTAGCCCTAAGCTGCTTCCGTCGAAGTTTCTATATGACAAACGGGGCTCGGAGCTCTTTGAGCAGATTTGCCGGCTGCCCGAGTATTATCCGACTCGGACGGAAACCGGCATTCTCGCGCGATATGCGAGGGAGATTGCCGATCTGTGCGGCCCCGACTGTCTGCTGGTGGAGCTGGGTAGCGGGAGCAGCACCAAAACGCGTCTCTTGCTTGATCATCTGAACAACCCGGTCGCGTATATTCCGATCGATATTGCCCGCGAACAACTGAAGGACGCAGCGTCCCTGGTTCGCCGAGATTATCCGGGACTTGAGGTAATTCCGATTTGCGCCGACTACACGGCTGATTTCACCCTGCCGGAGCCGAGCCGGAAACCGCGCAGGCAGGTCATTTTCTTCCCCGGCTCAACGATAGGGAATTTCGAACCGCTCGAGGCAAGGCGCTTCCTCGCGCGCTTCGCTCAGTCCGGCCGAATGGATGACGCCATGATCGTAGGAGTTGATCTGATCAAATCGCCCACCATCCTGGAACGAGCTTACAACGATAGTGAAGGAGTGACGGCCGCATTCAATCTTAACCTCTTGTACCGCATCAACCAAGAACTGGGCGCGGAGATCGAAGTAGAACGGTTCTGTCACCGATCGGTCTTTAATCAGAGCGCCAGACGAATCGAAATGCATCTGGTGAGCACGGCGGAACAGACGGTCAAGATCGGTGAACGCGAATTCCGCATCGGGCGCGGCGAATCAATCGTCAGTGAGCATTCATACAAGTACACTATAGACAGTTTTGCGAGTCTCGCACGGGCCGCCGGTTTCCAGGATGCGAAAGTCTGGACTGACGAAGGGCAGCAGTTCTCAATTCATTTCCTGCAGCATTGATCTTGAAAGAGGCATCGCGATTTAGTAGCCACTCATCGATGGCACATCCCAAGACCGGAGCTGCCGATTCACGGCATGTGTGTTGTCCGAGGTCCGGAACGATCCACCGGCGACTTGGACCAAGGCATCCGCACGACCTGAGGTTTCAGCGAGGCGCCCGGCGGCCACGCGCCGACCCCAACTCAAAGAGGCGTTGCGCCAGGAGCCCCAGTCGTGGCCAGCCCGCGCACAGATAGGTATATTCCTCCTCGATATTTCCGCCGAAAGATATCTTGAATTTGGCCCTGCCGTCGCTTCGATCGTCGCTGATCCCTCCCCAGTCGTAGGTCTTAAAGCCCTCTTCTTTGTAGAGGCGCATGTTGTGCCAGTGTAGCAAACGGTTCAAGTTGCCCAGGAGCCGGGCCTTCTTAGGCTCTTCTACCTCGAGGCGCCGGCTGGCATTGTACAGTCCTCTGACGCGCCCGCTTTCAGCATCGCGCAGCACCAGGTTCACCACCATCGGTTGTTCGTCGAGGTACAGCACATGACGGTCGGCGAAACCGTCGTAACGGTTGAGAACACGCGCCGAGATTGGCCATACGCCGTCTTTAAGCCGCGCGAAATCGTTGTACACCGCCAGAAAATCGTTCAGGCTCGCTGGTTCGTTGCGCGCGATCCGTACGCGTTCGGCGGATCTCTCCGCCTTTCGAATTTCGGCACGGTTGTACGGAGCAAAGCCCTTCCATAGCGACTCCAGCGGCTGGCGCAAGTCATTGCACACGGTGAAGGTCCGCTCGCGTTTAACTACGAAGCGAGATCCGTCAAGCGCGTCCTTCGTATGGAGAAGGCGCGCCATCTCCGTTGGCTTCAGACTTTTGGAGATTCGATCCAAGGAGTCTGCGGCAGCAAAGAAGATCAGCTTGTAGGAAAGGAGCCGGCCCAATTTACGTTCGATGACTACCATCTGGGACTTCTCTCGTTGGACTCGCTGGTGAGACTTCGCCGTGGCAGCAAAAGGCCGCCGTTGAAGAGCGCCCGGTTGTGACGCTGAATTATCGAAAATACCGCTCCGAGGCTCGCCTGGAAAGGCTGTCGCTCGACATTTTTCCGCGATGCGCGCGCAGCTACCTCTGGCCGGTTACGCTTCAACACATCCTAACTCCTTTGGAGCCGTCGAATGGTTGCGCTGCTGGCCTTGATGATCATTAGTACGAGGGGATTCAGCGGGAGCTTCAAATACGACATTGCTCCAGCAGCAGAGGAAATTCACGTTTCGAATTTTTTTCGTCTGCAACCAGCCTCTCCGGTAGCGATTCTCGGCACATCACCGTAGATCGTTGCTGTCGGGACTCGTCCGCATCGTCCGCAAATGCTTCTGCCCGAAGCATCGACTTGATCTGATAGTGATAAGGTGCGTTCAGCGCGGGAAATGACGCATAAATCTCGTCACCCAGGAGACAAGGCAAAACGCGCGCGAACCTTGCGAAGCACCAATGCTACGGTCAATATCAGAAACTCGGAAGGCAGAGGCTGCAAATCTGTAATTCGGGAGATTAGCGATGAAAGGCCGGGTCGGGCCAAGGTTGGGCAAGTCCTCCCAAACACGATCGGCGGGCGATGCTTTTGCCGGAGCACCGGATGGCCTCGAAAAGGCGCCGACCGGAATTTCCGGTCTCGACGAAATAACCTGCGGCGGACTCCCGCGCGGACGAGCAACGCTCGTCTGTGGCAGTGCGGGGTGCGGCAAAACCATGCTCGGCGTCGAATTCCTGGTCAAAGGGGTTCGCATGTATTCCGAGCCTGGTGTCTTCCTCGCTTTCGAAGAAACCCAGGAGGAGCTGGCGACCAACGCCGCGTCACTGAAATTCGATCTCAACCAGCTCTCCCGCGAGGGCCTGCTGGCCATCGACCACGTCCATCTTGACCCGAACGAAATCGCCGAAACCGGCGATTTCGATCTTGAGGGGCTGTTCATCCGGCTCAAGCATGCGATCGAGTCGGTTGGCGCCAAGCGGGTCGTCCTCGACACAATCGAAACTCTTTTCTCGGGTTTCTCAAACACCGCCCTGCTGCGTGCCGAGATTCGCCGGTTGTTTCAATTCCTAAAGTCCTTCGGGGTAACCGCAATCATCACCGGCGAACGCGGGGAAAACTCGCTGACTCGCCATGGGCTCGAGGAATATGTCGCGGACTGCGTGATCCTGCTCGATCAGCGCGTGAGCGACCAAATCACCACCCGCCGGCTTCGAGTCCTCAAGTATCGCGGCAGCAGCCATGGAACCAACGAGTATCCATTTATCATCGATGAGCAGGGATTTTCGGTATTGCCGGTGACCTCGATGGCTTTGCGCCACAAGGTTTCGAGCGAGGTGATGTCAACCGGCGTTCGCGACCTGGATGCGATGCTGGCTCCGGGCGGCTTTTACCGCGGGACGAGCGTACTGATATCGGGTACGGCGGGCACCGGCAAGACCAGCTTCGCCAGCGCCTTCGCACGCTCGGTATGCGAGCGTGGAGAACGCGCATTGTATTTTGCCTTCGAGGAATCTCCCGCTCAGATTGCCCGCAACATGGAATCGATCGGAATCGATCTCAAGCCCCACCTCGAGAACGGGCGGCTGCGGATTGTCGCGCAGCGTCCATTCCTCCATGGACTGGAGATGCATCTCGTCTCGATGCACAAGGAAGTGAACCAATTCCGGCCGAGCGCGGTAATCGTGGATCCGATTTCCAACCTGATCGCGGCCGGAACCACGCGAAGCGTGAACGCGACTCTCACGCTGCTCATCGATTTCCTGAAGACTCAGGGTATCACCGGGTTCTTGACCGCGCTGACACAGAATGGCGGGCTCCTGGAAGCCACCGCACTGGGGATCTCCTCGATCATCGATACCTGGCTGTTGGTGCGTGATATCGAAATTTCTGGTGAGCGCAATCGCGGCCTTTACGTCCTGAAGTCGCGCGGGATGAATCACTCCAACCAGATTCGCGAGTTCATCCTGAGCCCTGAAGGAATCAAGCTGGTCGATGTCTACCTTGGCCCGGCCGGAGTGCTCACGGGTTCGGCGCGCATGGCACTGGAGGCGCAGGAACGCGACGCTTCGCTCCAGCGGGCTAATGAGACCGAGCTCAGACTCACCCGGCTCGAACACCGGCGCAAAGCGATGGAGGCCCAAATAGAAGCGCTCCGGGCTGAATTCGCGGCGGACGAGGCCGAGGTGAAAAGATCCATTTCGATTGAAAGCAAACGCGAAGATACTTTGATGGAAGATCGAACGTCGATGGCCAGAAGCCGCAAAGTTAATGGCGGGTCGCTACGAGTTGACGGCCGTCCATCTCAAACTCCAGGGTAAGAATAGCGCAAGCGTCGTTTTCCGCGGAGAGTCGTTGATGAGCAAAATTGTCACATCGAAAAAGCCGGCCCGCAAGCCGCCTTCCTCCAAGCCGCGAGCGCTCACGAAGGATAGCCCGCGGCCCAAAGAGAATTGGATGATGCGGTTGTATGTCGCTGGACAATCAACCCGCTCCATCGCCGCGATCGCCAACTTACGCCGCATTTGCGACCGTTACATGCCCGGCCAATGCACGGTAGAGATCGTCGATCTGATGCGTAATCCCGAACTTGCCAAGCTCGACCAGATTGTCGCGATCCCCACGTTGGTGAGAAAAATCCCCGCGCCGGTGAGGCGCATAATCGGCGACCTCTCCGCCACCGAGAAGATTCTTCTAAGCTTGGAACTCAGTTAACACTGGGAGACAGCATGGCGCGCATTCATCAACTAAAACCCCGGGCACGCCGGGTGCGCAAGACGGCGGATGCTGCGGCGCACTACGTTCTGCGCCTGTTCACCACGGGCACCACTCCTCGTTCAACTCGGGCGGTGCGCAACTTGTCGGAGATTTGCGAGGCCAATCTCAAAGGCAGATATCATCTGGAGATTATCGATATTTGTCAGGAGCCCGGCCGCGCAACCGAATCCGACATAATCGCGGCGCCCACGCTGATAAAGGATGAACCGCTTCCATCGCGGCGCATGGTCGGAGACCTCTCCGACCGTCCCAAGGTGCTTTCAAATCTCGCAATTGCGGGTGGCTCGAAATGAAGGCTCATCTCAGCACGTCCGTTCGCCTCGAACTCGAAGAGTTACGCCAGCGCCTGCAGGAAGCTGAAGAAACCCTGGAGGCGATCCGCTCCGGGGAAGTCGATGCGCTCGTGGTCTCTGGACCAGCTGGTGAAAAGGTCTTCACCCTCGAAGGAGCGGAGCATCCCTACCGGGTACTGGTCGAGAGCATGAACGAGGGCGCGATCTCGCTCTCGCTCGACGGTACGATCCTCTATTGCAACTCGGCATTCGCACGCTTGATCGAGTCTCCGCTCGATCAAATCATGGGCCGCGACCTAGGTGACTTCGTACCCCCTGAAGAGTGCGAGATGCTCGAGCGTCTGATCAAACGCGGACGTCTCGACGCCATTCGTGCCGAGTTGACCATATTGGCGGGGTCGGGACACAGACTCCCGACCCAGGTCTCGCTCAATCCGATTAACCTGGAAGAAGGCCCCTCGATCGCTGTCATCGTCACTGATCTAAGCGAGCGCAAACGCCACGAGCAGGCCGAGGCGGCGGTCCGCCTGCGCGACGAGTTCCTCGCGATCGCCTCTCACGAGCTGCGCACCCCTCTCACCACGCTTCTTCTTAGCTTGGCAGTGGTCGAGCAGGATCGGATGAGGGGCGATTTGAAGCGAGTTGAAAAGAGTTTGGGCCGGGCACAGAAGCAGGCGGAGCGCATGGGTCACTTGCTGGATCGTATGCTCGATGTTTCTCAAATGGCGGCAGGAAAGCTCGAATTGGATTCGGCTCCGTGCGATCTAAGCGATGTAGTCAGAGATATCGCCGAGCGCCTTTCGGAGGATGCGTCCAACGCTGCCTGCGAGCTTCGCCTGACCCTGAGCAGCGGCGTCGTCGGAGAATGGGACCGGTTTCGTCTGGATGAAGCGTTTTCCAATGTCATTTCCAACGCAATAAAGTATGGCGCCGGCCATCCGGTCGATATCAAGCTCCAGGCTATGGATGGGAAAGCGCTGTTGGTGGTCGAGGATCATGGCATTGGTATAGATGCGGATGACCTTTCGCGGATTTTTGGGCGTTTCGAGCGAACAATGGCCAGCAAAAACTACGGCAGGCTCGGCCTCGGTCTTTATATTACCAGGCAAATAGTCGAACAGCACGGCGGTTCCATCAGAGCCGAAAATGTCTCGAGCGGGGGCGCACGGTTCGTTATCGAGGTTCCTCTTGGCTCAGGAGACAAATGACTCCTCTAGTTAGCTAACCCCATAGCAAACATTTCACTTCGTCAACAACGTCGCGCAACTCGACCGGCAGCTGAGCGTCGCGCTCATGCGGCAGGTATCTAGGCATTGTACGGTACACATCGCCACGCCTTCGTCGTATTCGTCCCCGCTGAGGTCAAGATTGGCTATTTTATTGAGGCAAGTCGCATTGCATGCACAACTACTGTCCGGGAAGTTTTTATTCAGACAGCTCCTCATGCATATGGCAAAAGGATGCACCTTCGGAGTCTTGAATGTGAATCCCGACAGGACCGAGATTACGCACATTCCTGCCAGCAGACTTGATATCCGCTTCATAACATTCCTCAGAATCGGGATGTCGTATACTCGTCAGTTACTGACCGTCACCGGCACCGAAACCGTCGCGAGAACCGCATTACTGACGGAAAACGCTTTGATCATCAATGTGTGCGAGCCATTAGTCACAGTGGTGCTGTTGAAACTGATATTGCATGAACCGCTCACCGGACTGCAGACGTTTCCGTTGCCGCCACCATCCGGATAATTCTTGGCCCAAGACACATTCGACGACACCTTCGTCTGAATCGTAATGGTCCCCCCAATCGTCGCGCCGCTGGCCGGCGAAACGACGGTCAGTGTCGAGCCCCCACCCGGAGTCGGCGTAGCTGCTGGCGTCGCTGTCGGCACCGGCGTCGGCGTCGGCGTCACGACTGGAGTGACTGTCGGTGTCGGAACAGAACCGTTGTTAACGGTAACTGTAACCGATACGGTTGCGAGAACCG
The DNA here is from genome assembly GCA_963710455.1 of uncultured delta proteobacterium. GTDB lineage: Bacteria > Desulfobacterota > Binatia > Binatales > Binataceae > JAKAVN01. The sequence goes on along the minus strand of CAVQAG010000017.1, from coordinate 1,020,090 downwards.
CATTGGTGGTGGAGAAAGCTTTAATCACCAAGGTGTGCGAGCCATTGGGTAAGGTGGTGCTGTCGAAGCTGATATTGCATGAACCGCCGGACGGACTGCATACGTTTCCGTCGCCGCTACCATCCGGGTAATTTTTGGCCCAGGACACGTTCGACCCCACTGTGGTCTGAATCGTGATGGTTCCGCTGATCGCCGCGCCGTTGACCGGTGAAACGACCGTTAGCGTCGAGCCGCCACCCGGGGTCGGAGTAGCCGCGGGTGTCTGCACTGGAGTGGGTGTAGTAACTGGCGTCGGCACGGGAGTAGGAGTAATGACCGGCGTATGCGAGGGAGTCGGCGTAACGGTTGGTGTATGTGTCGGAGTGGCCGTAGCACTCGGCGTGGCGGTGGGCGTGACGCTCGGAGTGGGGGTCGCGGATCCCGAGACAAAAGCGTTAAGCACGTTGACCGTGATCTGCTCAGCGGCGGAATTCACTACTGACGGGGAAGGACTATAGGGACTCACAGCAGCCAGTCCGTCGGTCCAGTCCATGCTTCCGGTAGAAAACACCCACGCTCCGCTGCCAGCCTGGTAAAGGCTCATATCACCATCGTGGGTTCCGCTCTGTTGAAAAGGAGAGCTCGTCAATGTGATTGTTCCGGTTGGCGAACCCGAGTCCACCTGGTCCACTTCGTAACCCAAAAGTCCCGGCAATGTATCGCCGCTCTGCAATCCGGAATTCTCGAACACCCAGCTTGAAGTATCGCCGATCAATATCGAACCGCTGACCGGCTCGAAGTCTATATACATCTGGCCAATCAGGGCATCTTCCGGCGTTGCGGGATAAGACCCATGTGGCAAACGCCATTGCGTCGTAGTCAGATAGTTTGTGGATGAATTGGCGGCATCTGGATCCTGCGATGCGGCCTCCTTGTACGCCACTATGGTGCGATTGGGGGCCCCGGTCAGCGCGCTCGCTTGATAGCGAATCTGCCAAAAACATTCATTGGCGGAGAAAAACCCGAGATTCACTCCCGCATCGCGCGCAGCGGTCACATTGTTACGCATCTCCCAAGACCAATATTCGTCATGGCCTACAATCAGGAATCCTTTATGCTGAAGAATTAACGACGGACTCGTGTGAGTATCCACGTCGGTGGTATAAGACACGTCGTATCCCTGCTCTTCCAAAAAGGCTAGCATGTTAAATTCCCAACTGAAAAAATCTCCGGTGCCGCGGTTAATTGCGGCGTACGGCCTGTTATAAGACACCATGACCGCGGGATAAGCATTCGAAGATGCTCCTTGAGTGTTAATCGTGGGAGCAGACGAACTGTTGAAAGCATACAGCGATTTGCCGCCCCAGTTGTTGTAAGCCTGATAGGTATTTGTGCTCTGTTGAAAGAGCAAATCGGACGCGCGTGAATCATCCCTTACCACGAATATGATGTAAGATTGCTTGCCTGAGGTCGTCCCGGTTAGCTTGGCCAGGTAGATGCCGCTGGTCCAGTTGCTTCCAGTGGTTAAGACATAGGGGTTGCTCCAGTTGCATTCCAGAAAGCCGGTAGTAGGGTCGGGCGTCGGCATGGTTTGATTCGTGCCCGCAACGGTCACCGGTCCCGCCATCAGTCGCCCGCCTAGCCCTTGATAGTAGCCCATGCGGTACACTGAAATTTGGTATTGAGGGTCGATGGTCGAAACGAAGAACGAAATCTGCCCGCCCTTATTCACGCTTGTAAGATTTGCATAACCGGCGATCTCATTATTCGTAGCGGGGTTCGTCAACAACCAGGCGGCTGTGCCGGGATTCGCGTTTTCTATTTGTATCGCGTTTTGTGACGAAGCGGTGATTAATGTTAGACAGGTAACCGTCCATGCAATAGCAATCGAAGAGGCGACGAGACATTTGTTTCTCACCGTTAATACTCGCAAATAGGTTTTTACTGATAGAACTTACTTAGGGGGTGACTTACATCCGGGTAAGATTAAATCCCAGCGAATATGCGGGCTATGAACTGGTGGCAAGCTTCTCCCGCGTAGACTATTACGGCTGAGGTGCCTTTACGGCAGCAATAACTGTTCCTTTTTGACCAAAGATAAAATCAAGGTCGTTTTTGGCGTCTTCAGAGGGCGCCGATGCTTTTGGCGGTATGTTAAACTTACTCGCTCGAAACAAAATTGCAGGCAAAACACAGACATAAACACGTGACAAGAGACTACGCTCTCCAAAGAGCTTCTGAGTAGGGGCTGACAGCCACACCCCCGGGGCACTAATTCCCCAACACCCCAGCGGTTTCAGACTCTAGCGATCTCGCGTCCGTGCGCCTCCGTTGGTTCCCGCCCATATGACTTAGGCAGAGAGCCTTGCAGTAGAATTGGAGTCCTATTGTCAGTCAAAATGGCTATACCACGAGTGAACGGAGTATGGGAAGGTCTTCGCCTATCGTTTCCTCATGTCCAAATCATTACTATCCCGTTAGCACTCCATAGCAGGAATGCGGTCCTTAGGATTTAGCGGAGGCGAGAGGTGTATGCGTGCACATCGATATTTTATTTTCGCGAAACAGCACCCGCTCCTCCTACTGTAGTGCGGACCTACTAACCTTATGGTCGCATCTAAATCGAATGCGAATCAAAACAACCGCCTCAACCATTTGGGAAAATGGAGATGTTGAGCAGGATGGTTGACCAGAGGAGGGGCCGGCTCTGGCTGTCAGACGTTGTTTGCGGACGCTCGCCACCTACCTGAACCCGGATCGTTTGTCGGCGTCGATCTATAACGACGAATCTACCTGCCCTGTGACTGGCTTGAGCCGCGCCCGGCAGCGGAAGCGTTTACGAATCCACCATAACAATCCAGATACGGCAAGCCAGACGAGTGTGGCGCTTGCCAATACAGCGCCGGGATTGTGGCCCGGCAATGCCCGCCAGACGGTGACAGCGAACGCCAGCACTCCTACGCTTCCGATCGCTGCGCCGGCGGCATCAAGGCCCGCCGCTTGCCTTCCCCGAGCCTCGCCATGCAAACCGTTCCGAACTTTTCTCTTTTTTTCGTGGCTCTCGACCAAGGTAGCCGCGGCGGGAAGGATCGAAGGGAAGGCGAGCAACAGCCCTCCCACGGTAGGACCGAAGTCCTTCGCGATAGCCCCGATCAATGCAGTAGTCAGTCCGCCAGTGACGAATCTGATGGCGAACTCATACCATTTGGTTCTCTTGAGACCGGATAGTTCGATGCCTATCGTCAAGAGGCCCCCCTCAGCCACAATGCCCATAGAGACATCGATACTCCAGCCCACAAGACGATGAGCAAGCTGGCGATCACCGAGGCTTTAAATCTATACCGCATCAGCACGTAGCTGACGCAGCAAGCATATATACAGAACGCGACCGCTCCTCCGATCATCGAACGTGCCTCAACTGTGGCATAGCTGGGACCGTCGCTCGCAATTGTGAGCGCCAGCGTAGCCAGTGCAAGCGATGGAGCGGCCCCAAAGAGTCCTGCAACACTCTTGGGCCTGAAAAGATCGCCGAGGATCGCAAACGCGGATACCACCATTCCGCCTATAGCAAATCGAAAAACAGTTCGACCATCAGTCTGCCTCGCAGTTGACCGCTATTTTGACACTGACCGCGAGATGCACCATGTAATCGCTATTTGGAAGCTGACAGGACTCATCACAAGTGCCGCAACAAACAACGTAAAGGTGCGCAATCGCATCCATTGTCGCGATTCTTCGAATCAATTGCGGAGGGTTTAATGAAAAGCGGGCCCTCTACGGGGCCCGCTTTTCAGGCTGAACACCGCGACAGGGTCCTATTTGGATTGCCTATTTGGATTGCCCGCAGCAATCTTTGTAGGCTTTCCCCGAACCGCACGGACACTTGTCATCCGGCTGTGGCATTATCCTCCTCCTCCTTTGATTCGATCGTCTGTGGCAGCTTTTGTCTCTGCATTCGGCGTGCCATAAGCGACTGTACACGCGTTCTTGCCCTAACGTCGCCATGAGAGTTGAGGAAAGGGCTCCTGAGAGGTTGATGTAGCCACAAATTACAAAGTTGACAACATTACAATGTCCTTGTCTCTATCGAACTAGGCCAATGCAAGGAAAGATGCCAGTGACCCAAAGTAAAGTGAAGGCACATGGATTGCTTCGTTTTTTTGTTTTCCGACGCAGAACTATCTAAAATTTGACGCATTGAAAAGCGTCCAATGGAGCAATCCAAAATGGCGACGACACACCGCAATGGCGCCTCTAAAAACTCTTCTAGGAGGACATCCGAGCGGAAGAGGCAGATACCGCTCAGCGAGGATTGGTTGAAAGACTTCCTGTCCGAAATGCTTACCGTGGAAAAAGGTGGTGTAAAATTTTATGAAAAGGCTCTGAGTGAGCTTGAGCATTCCGAATTGGAGCAGAAGCTCTCGGACTTTTTACTGCAGACGCAACGGCACGTTGAGCTTTGTACAGAGATGCTGGAGGTCGCGACGGGTGGTTCGAACTATCAAAGCCCTGCAGCCGAGGCCGCTGAACAGAAGGCGGAGGGCCTGCTTTCGGCGCAGGTCCCGCCCGAGTTAATGGACCTGAACAATATCGAGAACCTCGTTCTGGCTGAGACTAAGGACTATTGGAATTGGGAAATGTTGGCTTCGGTTGCGCCAAGGATCCAGGACGCCAAATTGAAGCGCATGGCGTCAAAGGCCGTCCGGGAAGTGCGCAAACAGGAACAGGCCCATGTCAATTGGAACGAGCAGACTCTTACCAAGCTTGCGCGGGAGGCTGCGATTCAGACTCACGAGCGTGAAACCACCGAAGACGCAGAATCGATGGAATAATGATCAGCTGCGATGTGATCGGCGCAAGCCGGGAGATTTGAATCATGGCATCCAAAAAGCAACGCACGTCTGCACGCACGAATATCAAAAAGGCGCCGCCACGGCGAAGAAGAAACGGACAATTGCGCATCTCTCATCCGGTGTCCGCACGGCGTTGGGCAAAAAAGGGCGCCGCCGCGGCACGGAAGAAACGCTCGGGATAGCCAGGCTTTCCTCTTCGTGGCGACAAAACCTTTAATCAGGTGGCCGGATCAAAGCTGAGTCCGGCAGTGCGCGAGCGATTTTCTTCAGGTCTGCAACGAACTCTTGCATCTGAAGGTGTCTAGCTTCGTCGTCCGGCGCCCTCAGGATCGAAGATGGGTGCACAGTTGGAGTGAACCCCTAAAACTGGACAGAAAAGCAGGGACGAATTGGACCGGGCGGTGGGCTTATCGGAGGATAGGCCATGTCTCGGCATCGGAGTTTCAGTTCGGAGTTCAAGCGCCAGATCGCCAAAGAGTTTCTTGACGGACGTGCAGGGCTGCATGAGCTCGCGCGCCGGCATAGTCTCTCGCGCAATCTGATTCGGCTTTGGATTAGCAAGTACGAGGCGGGCGAGTTCACCGACGAGCTGGCCGAGGCGGTGCACATCGCCCAGTACGAGCGAAAAATAGCTGAGCTCGAACGCAAGGTCGGCCAGCTCACGATGGAAGTCGATCTGCTCAAAAAAGGGGCGCAGTTGGGGCGCCAGCCCAACGAAGGGAGCTACTCCATCGTGAGCGGCCCGAAGCCGTCTCCGTCGCGCGAGGATGCCGAATCATGAGGCTGGCGCGTTCGACTTACTACTACCGCTGCCGCCGCCAGGCGGCGGAGAAAAAGGTTCTGTGCGACCGCATTGAGGCGCTGTGTGCCGAGTTCCCACGCGACGGCTACCGCCGCATAACCCACCAGCTCCGTGCCGAGGGAATGGTGGTCAATCACAAGGCAGTAGCGCGGCTGATGCGGCAGAACGGCCTCCAGGTGCGGCCCCTGCGTAAGTTCGTGCGCACCACGGACAGCGACCACGACGGCCCGATCTTTCCCAACCTTGCCCGTGGCTTCCGCCCAACCGGCCCCAATCAGCTCTGGGTCGGCGATATCACGTACATCCGTATCGTGTCCGGCTTCGTCTACCTGGCAGTGATTCTGGACGCCTGGTCGCGCCGGGTGATTGGCTATGCGCTTGGTCGGCAGATCGATACACGACTCGCCTTGGCAGCTTTGCGGGCGGCAATCGAGACGCGACGACCACCGCCCGGCTGTATCCATCATTCCGATCGCGGTGCGCAGTACGCGGCCGAGCCCTATCGCCGGATACTTGCCGAACGCGGATTGGTCGGTTCGATGAGTCGGCGCGGCAATCCATACGACAACGGGAAAGCCGAGAGTTTCATGAAGACGATCAAATGCGAAGAGGTCTACCTCAGTGACTATCGGACTCACGCGGACGTGATCGCGAGGCTTCCACGCTTCATCGACGAGGTATACAACATTCGCAGACTGCACTCGGCGCTCGGTTATCTTTCGCCCGTGCGGTTCGAGGAACTACACGCCCGCACCCTGGTCCAATCTCCCGCCTGACAACTGTCCAACCGATGGGGTTCACTCCACAGTAGCGGTTATCATTGGACCGAGCGCTGATTTCTGAAGCTCTCCGCGCTGTCGGGTTACACGATAGTCCCGGCGGATCAGAGCTTGCGCGGCGCTGGCACCCAGACAAACCACGACCTTGGGCCGAATCATCGTGATCTCGGCCTCCAGCCATGGCCGGCAGGCTGCGATTTCCTCGGCATTCGGTCTTTTGTGAATTCTCCACTTACCCTGCTGGGTCGAATTGAAATGTTTCACAACGTTGGTGATGTAGACCTTGTCGCGCGCGATTCCGGCCGCGAGGAGTGCCTTGCCGAGCAACTTTCGGCCGGCCCGACAAAAGGATGGCCCGCCAGGTCCTCCTGGCTACCCGGTTGTTCGCCCACGAAAATTACCTCGGCTAGCGCGCTCCCCTCACCGAAGACGGTCTGCGTCGCACGACTCCAAATGTCACAGGCCCGACAGGTCTTCGCGGCTTGTGCGAGTGCTTCTATTGAATTGCTTAATGGTATTGCGGCTTGGCCTGACGGAGCGGTAGCTTTCTTTCGCATAATCGTGGAAGTGTCGGAGCGTTACCGCTTCGGCTCTCGTCACCCCTTAGCCCTCGTGACGGGTACAGCCGTTCCAACGACTCGAAATCTCGCGCGCCGGGATCCGAAATTCCTGATCAATCGCCGCGCTTCGTTCCTACTCCAACAGACTTTTGAACATCCGGCCATTAGCAACCTGGAAGGTTCGGCCGTCGCCGCCTCTCCGCCGGCAATAATCATGAGCTGAGGAGAATCCTTTTTCAATTCGGGTATCAATTCCTCCGCCGCCGCTACGTAGTCGGCCATTGTGCAAGACAAGCATATAACGTCGGGAGTGAAGCGTCTGGCAAAGCCCCGCACGTCCTCGGCGGATTTGTCATCGCCGACGAAGCTTGCAGCGGCACCGTCCTGCCGCAGGAGTTCCAATAGCATCAACAACCCAAGGCTGTGCCTCTCTCCGGGTGCGTATACGCCCAATATTCGGAGCCTCGGCGCAATGTGTGGTTTGCTCAGACGATTACCCAGCTCGGCGATGATTTCACGCGTCGTATCGATAATAAAGCGTTCGTTCTCCTGGCTGATGTGATCTTCCGAGCGCTCTGCCCCCATAAAGATGAGGGTTGGCCGAATGATGTCGCTGAAGGTCGCCTCGAGACCGTGCTCATCACAGTAGCGAACCGCGAGCGTACGAGCACCGCTCTGATCGAGTTCAAGTAGCATGCGATAGTATTCATGATAATCTTCGGAGTGCTGATCGACGCCAAGCAACACCGCCCAAAACCCGAGGTCAGGGATGTAGTCTCCTGCCACTTTAAGGCAGGCGGTTAACGGTGTCGCGAGCAGCAGCCCGGGAATCCCCCAAATCCAGGTCCAATACATCGCGGAAAACAGCAAAGCCACAGGCGATATACCGATTCCATGCCCGATCAGGAAAGGCTCCACGAATTGCGCTGCAAGTTGATCCAGTGCCAGAAAGGTTCCGAGCACCTCCAAAGATTTACTCCAGCCCGGAAATACGGCAAATGCCACCAACGTCGGAAGTATCGCCGAGGCCAGCGCTCCGACGTAGGGGATGAAACGGAGCAAAAAGCCGAGCCCTCCCCAGAATGCGGGATTCGGTAATCCGAATAACCACACGGCAGTGCCAGTCGCTATTCCGAAGCCGAAATTTATCAATGAGAATAAGAAAAGATAGCAACCGACCGTATCTCCAGCGGTCTCAATAGCTTGTGCCGCGACTGGTATCCTGGCGCGCACGGCGAGTCGGACAAAGCGGTCGCGCAAATCTCGACGGCTATAGAGCAGAAAGAACAGCAGAACGATCACCAGCAAACCTTTGCCTGCCGCTGCGAGTACCGGCACCGCTGGTCTCAATACTTCGGTCAAAGCCGGGGACGTAGGAAGTGTCTGGACCGTCGCTGGTTTACGCTTATCTTTCTTGCGGTTGGTTTCTTGCAACCGTTGCCGAACATCCCCCACGCCGTGCTCGACTCGCTGCAGCCATAACGGTGTACCCTTCTCCAGCGCGCTCAACTTGACCGCGATATTGTCTGAGTAGCTAGAGACTTCCACCGCGACCTCAGTGAGCTCGACAGTTAAGAAATAACCGACCGCTATCAGAGCAACTACCGCCGCAAGCACGACCAAGGCGGCACTTATCAAGTCGCCGATATATGGCTCCAGGCGAGTGACGATAGGACTAAAAATCACCGCGAACATCGACGCCATTGCGAGGGGCATCAAAATGTCCGCGCCGAGATACAGGACCGCGGTCGCGACAATTATGGCTAAGATCCGCCGAGCGGCTCGGCTGGCGTCGAAACTGTCGTCGTTCTCGTCATCGTATTGGGTGGAACGCATCAAGGCTGGTTCCCTCAGGCTCCGGCGCGAGGCGCGTACAACCGCGCTTCACGAATTGCGGAAGGGAAGTACGGCGGCGGTTGGAACTGCTCGGCGATACAGCACAGCAATGGGTGTGCCGAAGATAAAGACAGAGTATACTTTTGCAATTGTTTCGCGTCTTCAGCGCAAACGGATGGCAAAATTCAATCGACGAGGGAATTATTTCAAAGGTTACGGTCTCAATGGGATTCAATGGTCTCTAACTTTGTGACGGCATGCCGACGTCATTGGGAGAGATGCGCTGACGTGATCCGAATAAAAAGCCGCCCGGACGTCGGGGGTCCGAGCGGCGCTAAGCAGGCTAGTTTAATCGGTTCTCTTGTTGTTGGCCGCGTTCTCCCGGCTTCCCATCACCTTGTCGTCGCGGTGCAGGTTTTGCGCCATCTTCAAATGCGATTCGAGCACGGGAATCGTCTCATCAATATAGACTTTCACGTCGGGATCGCTCGAAAACTCGCTCTTTGCGCGGCGAAAATCGGCAAGCGCCTTTTCGTGGTCACGGATGTCCATGCGCAGGAAAGTCTCGTTGAACTGCGCGCCTTTCAGATTATCGAGCTGATCCTCCGCCGCTTTGTTCTTCTCGTATGATTTCAGCTTGACGTTCTTCTGGCTGGCCAGCGCCTCCAGTGCGGTCTGATTATCCTTGTGATCGTCCCTCATGGTGTCGGCCAACGTAATCAAAGCCTGGTTGTCGCCCGCCTTGCTTTTCAACTCCTTTGCCATGTCTTGCTCTTCATTGTTCATTTGATTGGCCTGGTCGAACAACGACGACAGGTTGCCGGATTGGGCAGACGCGAGAGGTGGAGCGCCAAGCGCGAACAGCAGAGCAGCGGAAAAAGCAATGGTACTAGTTTTCATACGTTGTCTCCTTGATCATGTTTATGCATGTCGATCATTAACGTGTTTCGACCTGTTAAGGAAAAGTCTATCGCCTAACGCCGGTTGATCATGCATTGACAACTTCTCCTCCATTCGGATGCAAAACCTGTCCAGTGAAATAAGAACTGTCAGCAGAAGCAAGGAACACATAGCTGGGAGCGATCTCCGCAGGTTCGCCCGGCCGACCGAGAGTCGTATCCTTTCCAAAGCGCGGAAATGTCGAAGGTATCAATGGGGTCCATATGGGTCCGGGCGCAACCGCGTTAACCCTGATGCCTCGTTCAGCCAGAGATTTGGCGAGAGAACGGGTGAAGGCGACGATCGCCCCTTTGGTCGCCGAATAGTCGAGTAGCTCAGGACTGCCACGATATGCGGTTACCGATGAAGTGTTGATGATCGAGCTTCCCTCGCGAAGATGGCGGAGCGCCGCTTTGGTCATGTAGAACCACGAAAACACATTAGTGCGAAAAGTCCGCTCGAGCTGGGCAGCGGTGATATCTTCAATCGTGTTCTGCGGGTGCTGCTCGGCAGCGTTGTTAATCAAGATATCAAGTCGCTCAAACTCACGAATCGTTTTTTCGACTGCCTCTTTGCAGAACGGCTCGTCGCCGATGTCCCCGGCCACAGTCACACAGCGACGATGCTCATTGGCGACGAGCCGTTCCGTTTCCCTGGCGTCCTCATGCTCATCGAGATACACAATGGCTACGTGCGCTCCTTCCTTGGCAAAGGCTACGGCGACTGCTCGGCCAATGCCACTGTCTCCGCCGGTGATCAGCGCAATCTTGTTCTCAAGTTTCCCCGAGCTGCGACGTTCACCACCTTGCACGCGCGGTCGCGGGTGCATCTGCGATTCGAGCCCCGGTTGACGATCCTGTTGTTGTCTCGGGCGAGAAACTTATCCCTTTTGCTCAGACACGTTCTTTTTTCCTTCCGCTTTGCGCTAACTGATTGTTACAGCAACACTCATGCCCTTATGTCGGAGCACGATGGCAACGGCTGCATCAGATGCGTATTTTTCGCCGTTCATATTCTGTCCCAGGATCGCGTTCCCAGAAGCGAAGCCTACGACAAATACTCGGTCCCTCAACGCCGACCGGCAGCATCGTCACCTCGGCCCGCGCGGCGCGCAGTCTCCTGAGCGCGTTCGAGGTCATCCCTTTCCGCACCTTGAAGCGCCTGTTGCGCCTCTTTAGCTGCTCTTTCGACCCGTCCGGACTTTGCACATTCCTCTACACCCTTGTCGTACTCGCGGCCCGCCTGCAGTCCGGCAGCATCTTCTTCCTGCGCCACCTCGTGCTCCGCCTGGCGCCAATGCTCGGCATCTCGGCCTTCGGGTCGACCCTCGCGCTCCCAGATCAAATAGGCGTGTAAACGTACGCGCTGCGTATAGTCGTCCATCTGCTTCCTCTAGCTTGGCTTTTCTAGTTACCTGATTTCTGACTTCGAGCCAGTCGAGATCGTCAATAATGTCGAGACTGCGTCAAACTAGATTGGGTATACTCTGACCGGCACCGACTTAGCCGCCGGGACTTTACTGCGCTCCGCATGATGCCACAGCGGAATCAAAACGTTGGCTTCGGGATAGTATGTTCCAACACAGCCTTCCGGGATATCGTACGTCACGACCTGTAAGCCCTTCAATTGACGCTTAATTCCGTCATCGCTCACAGTGGCGACGGTCACGACTTGACCGTCTGCCAAGGCCAGTCTTGCGATGTCGTTGCAATGCATGAGTATAACATTGCGAGTACCACGGATACCTCGAAGGCGATCATCATTGCCGTAGACGGTAGTATTGAACTGATCGTTACTGCGGAGGGTTATCATCCGAAGCACTTCATGGGTTTGGGGATTATCCGGATCTTGACGTAAGCTTTTAGGGGAGATTAGATTCGCTTTTCCCGTGCTGGTCTTCCATTGACGTTCGCGCGCGGCGATCTTCCGCTGAAAACCCTCTGGATGCCACATCCGTCGGTTAAACTCGGCGAAATTCTCAGGATAGGTCATTTCAATAGAGTCTCGAATGCGGCTGTAATCAGTGATCCAATTATCCCAGTCGATCTTGGGATTGTGGGTTAAAGTCGCTTTCGCGATCTCCGCTACAATTCGGGTCTCGGACAGCAGTTGCGTGCTCGCGGGTGGCTGAAATCCGCGAGAGGCATGAAAGAAGCCGGTGCTGTCCTCGATTGAAACTGCTTGGCGGCCGCTCGCTTGGCGATCGATCTCAGTTCTGCCCAGACAGGGCAGGATGTACGAAACTTCGCCGTGCACCAGATGACTGCGATTCAGCTTGGTCGAGATCGAAACGGTCAGTCGAAGCTTTTTCCAGGCCTGCTCCATTCTTTCCCCCTCGGGTATCGCTCTGACGAAGTTGCCGCCCAACATTACGAACGCGCTGACCCGGCCGCCTATTACCGCTTCGCAGGCTTCCACCGTGTTCATTCCCTGTTCACGTGGAGGCTCAAACGCATATTGTTTCGCGAGCCGATCAAGAGGGACCAGTTCAGGCCTTTCCGTGATGCCCACTGTACGCTGACCCTGAACATTTGAGTGTCCGCGGACTGGACAAATTCCGGCGCCGGGCTTACCCACGTTGTCCCGCAGGAGCAGCAGATTGACTAGCATCTGGACGGCCTCGACTCCGGCTCGATGTTGCGTCAGGCCCATACCATAGATTCCGATGACGCGCTCGGAGCGTCCGTAAACCTCGGCCGCCGCCTCGATAGCGGCGCGGCTTAGGCCAGATTCGCGTTCGAGGTGCTCCCACGAACAATGTCGAGCGTCCGCAGCGAAATCCTCGAAGCCGTGGACGTGCTCCTTGATAAAGTTATGATCGAGCATGGGTCGGCCCTCGCGGGCTCGGCTTTGGTCGTCTTGCTCGATCAGCCACTTGCAGATGCCCATGATCGCGGCAATGTCACCGCCGGCTTTCACTTGGTGATACTGAGTGCTGATAGCAGTCGAAGACCCAGTCAACATCTGAATGGGCGACTGAGGATTCGTGAAGCGCTCCAATCCACGCTCGCGCAAGGGGTTGAAAGTGATGATTTGGGCGCCGCGTTGAACGGCATCCTGCAACTGGTGCAACATTCTCGGGCTGTTGCTACCCACGTTCTGTCCAAAGAAAAAGATGCAATCGGTCTTGTCGAAGTCATCAAGAGTAACCGTGCCGACAGGAACGCCGATACTCTCTGGCAGCGCTACGGAGGTGCTTTCGTGACACATGTTGGAGCAATCAGGTAAATTGTTGGTTCCGTAGAGCCGGGCCATCAGTGCATACAAATACGCCGTCTCGAGGGAGGCTCGGCCCGATGCATAAAACACCACTGACTTTGGATCGTAGGCCCGGAGCCGCTGCCCGATCTCACGGAAGGCCTCCTGCCAAGCGATGGGCGCGTATTTGTCGCTCTCTTTGTCCCATCGAAGTGGATGAGTAAGACGGCCCTGTCGTTCCAATTGAAAGTCGGACCACCCGAGCAACTCGCTCGCAGTATGATTCGCGAAGAACTCAGGCGCCGCACGATGGGTGTCGATTTCCCAGGCCGTAGCCTTCGCTCCATTCTCGCAGAACTCCAACGGCCGCGACTTGGGTTTAGCCCATGCGCAACTGACGCATGCGAATCCGTTAGGTTTGTTCTGATGCAGCAGCAGGCGCGTGCCGCTCAGCGGAACGCGATTACGCGTCAATGCTTCGGCGACCGCTCTTGCGGAACCCCATCCTCCGGCCGGCCCTTTGTAGGGAGCGATGCGACGTTTGCTTCTTGCGGAAGCGAGTTTAGCCTCCAACACGAAAAGGGCACCGCCGAGCAAAACAGTGGTCGGGTATCGAAGGTGGCTTACGCTGAGGTCGAGAGTTTTCAACATCGATCAGGAGTTCTTTTCAAAACTTAGGATTTTTTCGCCGATATTTTTCGAACCAGGCAAACGTACAGAAGGAGAGCAATAAATGCGCCACGCGGGTCACGCACTTGGACATGCGATACAAAATCTTTGAAAGAAATGCCGGAACCCGAGTAAGCGCATCAGGCGAAAAAGGGTAAGGCTGCCAGAGCCCGTAACGGTCACATTCAGGCCACCGGCCGCGATGCGCGCGGCCGTATCGTTACCATGCGCGATGGCGAAGCGTGCGGGACGAATCAAAGTTCGAGCACATGCTTGTCTTTGGGCGCTCTCTCTCGACAATTCGCCGGCAAGTCGAGATCGACCTAGAGCGAACCGGCCTGCCGCGTAAAAAGTTTTGGCTGCGGGTCGTGCGGTTGATGGAGCGTACCTTGGCGCGTGTAGGTAATCCCGAATACGCTCGGCAAAACGAAAGTTTTGGCCTCACGACGTGGGCCGGGACGAACTTTGCGGTCCTTGCGTTGAATGAATTGAAAGAGGTGAAGCCCACCAAGGCCGCTACTCTGCGGATAGTCAAGGAAGTAGCGAGACAGCTCGGGGAACACCCCCGCCGTATGCCGCAAATGTTACATTCATCCAGCGGTATTTAAGAGCTATCTTGAGGGCTCGCTGCAACTCAAGCGCATCAATGTATCCAAACACCAGGCAGCGGGGATCTGGGCGATCGAGGGCGCGTTGATTCACTTTCTCGAAAACCGCCGCCGCGCAAAACTACCCGAGGCCACGCTGAAGTCCAAGCTGCGGGCTTCGTTGAAGGGAGCGAGATCGAGACACGCGGACGGCGCGCGCCTGGCCGAATAACAGGGACTTCATCCGCCGCCAGCGCGTCTATCCCTTTCGACTCCCTCGCGGGCGCCTGCAGTTACGCTGCCTTGGCCTTGTTCAACTTCAACTGTTTGAACGCCGGTCCCAATTGGCGTTCGGCCTCACAATAGTCCTCCCACGCGGCGCTCTTGGTGATTAGGCCGGGAGCCGTTCGAATTGTGAACCGCATCGGATCCAACCCGGAGCGCATCTGCGTCCACTCCAACGGCATCGAGACCGGTGCACCCTCACGAGCACGTGGCGATAGCGGCGCCACTGCTGTCGCCACGCGATCGTTGCGCAGATAATCGAGATAGATTTTGCCCAGACGCGCCTTCTTTGTCATTTTGACCAGGTAGCTATTCGGATTGTCCGCCGCCATCTGCATACATAATTCGCGAGCGAATGCTTTCGCGGTTGACCAGTCCACTCGATCTTTTTTGGTTGACGCCAGCGGCGTAACTACGTGCATACCCTTCCCACCGGTGGTCTTGCAAAAGCCAATTAGACCGAGGGTCTTCAATCGTTCATTAATTTCCAGCGCCGCTTCAACCACCGCGGCAAAGCCCACGTCTGGAGCCGGGTCGAGATCGAACACGAGGCGTCCCGGCACCTCTGGCGCTCCTGGTTGACAGTTCCATGGGTGCAATTCCAGACCCGCGATCTGCGCTACCGCCGCCAGTGCCTCTACCCGGTCGATCCGCAGAAATGGCTCCGCGATGCCTGCAACCTTGCTCGCCGCAAACAAGTCGGACGAGCCTGGAATCGCATGGCGCTGAAAAAAATGTTGGCCGCCGATACCGTCGGGCGCACGAACGATCGAGCACGGCCGTCCTTTCAAATGTCGTATCATATATAATCCGACTGCTTCGTAGTACCGAGCCAGGTCCAGTTTCGTGATCGGACTGCCGTCACCGCCGTCCGGCCATAGAGCCTTGCCGGGTTTTGAAATCGCCACTCCCAAAACGAGAGGATCGTCACTTTTTGCGGCCTTCGGCGTCCTGCCCGGCTTTGAGTTGCGTGCCTTTTCCGGCTTACGGAGCGTTTCAACCGCCTCTTCATGGTTTGAGACCCAAACAGCCTCTGCCGTGGCCCTTTTCTTCCCTTTAACGATGAACGGCGTCGGACCCGGGCCCTTACCGGCGGCGATCTCAGCCATCGTGCGTCCCGACGCCACCGATCGATCTTCAGCTAGTAACGAATCGTGATCGCCTGGCCGCGCGAATTCGTCGCGATGCTTGATCAGTAGCCAGTTGTTACGCCTGCTCCCAGACCGATCGCTCTTCATCCGCACGAGAACCCAGCTTCCGTGTAGTCGCACGCCGTCCAGCCTGAACTTCAGATTGCCATCTTTGAGCGCAGCTTGTGGCGCAACCGATCCTTCCTCCGGCGTCCAGTAGCCGCGATCCCACAACTGCACGGTCCCACCACCATATTGACCCTTAGGAATTGTCCCTTCGAAGTCGCCATATTCAAGCGGATGATCTTCGACTTCGACCGCCAATCGTTTGTCACGCGGGTCCAGTGAAGGCCCTCGGGCGATCGCCCACGATTTTAAAACTCCATCCAGCTCAAGTCGAAAATCATAGTGCAGTCGCGACGCTGCATGCTTCTGAATTACATACCGAAGCCGTCTCGAGGGATCGAAGGAGGAATCGCCCTTAGGCTCGTGCGTTTTGGTGAAATCTCGCTTCGCCCGATATGTCGCGAGCTTCTCGTTTTTCACGACGCGTCATTCGCCTCAGTTACAAATCAGTGGTGCCGCCCATTTCGATTAGAAATTAGACGGAGAGCGATAGAGCCCGCAACAGTGATGCCATGGCGTTTTTACAGGCCGCTATTTTCCGCACAAGATTAGGAATGACTTTTGCCAATCACACCGAATGGTATCAACCGA
Source organism: uncultured delta proteobacterium (assembly GCA_963710455.1). Classification (GTDB taxonomy): domain Bacteria; phylum Desulfobacterota; class Binatia; order Binatales; family Binataceae; genus JAKAVN01. The sequence continues at coordinate 1,003,756 of CAVQAG010000017.1, read as the reverse complement.
AATTCTAAAACAAAAGGTTATTCAAAATGAAGAAACACGCAAAGCAACAGAGCCATGAAACAAGGGACCATAACGATCGCGCACGAGGAGGAGCCCAGGCAGAGAATGAAGCGGCACAAGAAATCGCTGACGACGAGGTGGAGATTGGAAAGACAGGTGGCAAGCCCAGAATGAAAAGTACGCCCCTGACAGAACGTAAGCCTTGACGCTCGCACAAACTGCTTCGGCGACGGCGCTCATAGCGCCGCCGCCGCCACAACCGTACCGACCGCTTCGGTTGGAAAAGGCTACTGCCTCAGCGAGATATCGGGGGCTACTGCGAGGCGATTTTGCGAGCGGTCTTGCTGCGCAAATTTTTGCCCAGACGAGATAGACGTGTGAACTGACGCAGAGGTGCACACCCCAAATAATTGACAGCATCCAGATACCGCCAACAGAGCGGTGAGGGACATCGCGAGCTTAAGCATGGTTTTCAACCTTTCTCGAGTGGGCCCATCGAGCTGCTTGCGCATGACGGTGGCCGATGCGCCCTGCCCATTAATTTGTCGCCCCCGGGGGCGATGCGATTGCGTTCAACCGAGTCTGTGAGCAAGCTGCATGCCTGGAATGAAAACCTCGGCAACTGTGAAGAATTTCCTCTAGACGGCTAATAGGAGGTTGGCGGGCTTGGTAGAAATTCCATTACGAGCCAGACGGTGGCCGAGCGCAACATCTCCCATCGGCAGGTCCGCTTGTAATCACGCCGATTCGATAGACAAAAGTTGAAAATCGTAAAGATAATCTGTGGGCACAATCATTGCGAACTCCAGCGACATTTGCCGCCGAAGCGCAACTGTCGAGAGAAGGCGCAAGTTGCCTCCGTTTAATATGGGATGTCGTAGAGATCCGGGAACCAACTGACCATGAAGCACAAATATCAAAGGATTGAAAAGCTGAGGCACGCACTCACACAAGGGCGTGAGTCCCTCTATGAGAGAGTTAAGGCGTCTCGCCGCGACTCCAAGCTGGAAACGCTCGCGACACCGGGAGATGCGATGGATCTTGCCAAATCGCTGATTGATGAGGAAATACATGCGAGCATCGTGGAACGCGCCGAGCAACAACTAGCGCAGATCGACAGCGCCTTGGCGAGACTGGATGATGGCCAATATGGTATCTGCCTTGAGTGCGGTGAGGATATTCCTATTGAGAGGCTAAAAGCGATTCCTTCTGCGCTTTATTGCGTGGGTTGCAAAGATGCTCGACAACATCCGCGAAGCCGAAGCGTCTGAGCGAAGTCCGAGAATGCTAACAATAGTGGACGGCTTTTCAATTTGTAAAAGAGCCTTTCACCCCACGACCTAGTTTCTTCATAAATCGTCCCTGTCTCCTCGGTATCCAGGATCGAGGCGTTATTACTTATGCTCCGCGACACGGAAGTCAGCCAGACGCCGCGTGTAGCGTACTCGACCTAATCACACCATCGCATACTCAATAACCAGAGTCGGAGCTTCTGACCTTTTGAATTAGGCACGGTACGTGCTCTCTCATGGGCGAGACGTGTAACAACAACTACCGGGGCGCGAAATGACTTTTGTTCACGCGATCCGGACAACGAAACTCGAGAGAGAAGGTGAATATATGCGTTATGGAATTGCCTGGTTATTGGGAGTACCGGTTTCGGTTCTCGTGATTTGGTGGCTAATCACACACGTCCTGTAAGCTTGCACGGACGTTCTGGAGAATCATGATGGAGAAAAGACTAATCGCAATCACGCTGTCATTTTTGGCGTGCGGGATGGCACCTCGTGCTTACGCGCAAAGCTCGTCCACGGTTCCGGCGGCTGCAGCGCTGGACAATTCTCGGATGAATGCGCGCGATCGCGCGAGCAACACCATCAGTGCCGATGAACAGTCAGGCGCGAAGAGCGACCTCACACTGACCGCTCGGATTCGTCGCGCGATTGTAAAGGACAAATCGCTTTCAATATTGGCGCACAACGTCAAAATCATTAGCAGGAATGGCGAGGTCACGCTGCGTGGGCCTGTGAAAAGTGAGCAAGAGAAGACGACCATCGCGTCCAAGGCCCAAGCAATCGCTGGAACAGACAGAGTCGACAACCGGCTCGAAGTAGCCGGCCAGTAAAAGGAGAGCGACCATGAAAAAAGCCGTGTTCGGTGTTGTGAAGACCGAAAATTAGGCAATCAATATCGCCAATCAACTACAAAGCGCCGGATTTTCACCAGACGATATTTCGGTGCTTTTTCCTGACAAAACAGGGCCGCGCGATTTTGCCCACGAGCAGCATACGAAAGCGCCCGAAGGTGCAGCCGCGGGGCTGGCACTGGCGTGGTGCTGGGCGGAGCCCTGGGTTGGATGGTCGGGATCGGCTCACTGGCGATCCCGGGTCTCGGACCCTTCATCGCCGCCGGTCCGATTATGGCGGCGCTTGCCGGGGCGGGTGCTGGTGCGGCCGCGGGCGGGTTGGTCGGGGCTCTTGTAGGAATGGGCATCGCAGAACTCGAGGCAAAGCAGTACGAAGGAAAGATCAAGAGCGGCAATATACTGCTGTCAGTTCACGCGGAAGACGGACGGGAAGTCAGCCGGGCCAAGGAGATACTGAAGAACGGCGGAGCCGAAGACATTTCCTACACCGGCGAGTCTTCAGTTCCCCATAGCACTCGCACCTGACACAACGCCAATGGGGAGTGATGGGTTCGCTGTTCTGTGAACCCGTCACTACCCGGTCGAACGCACTTTCGACTAGAATCTCGTGAATGACACTGCGATGGTCTCTCCCGAGTCATCCTCCTCGGAGGCCAACCATTGACGGTCCCCTTCAACGAGCTGCCGCGGCCACCTGGTCGAGAAATACCTGCTGCTCCATTTCGTCTGAATCGATGAGCCGTTCGTAGACCCGTTCGTATCTATCGATCATTTTCTCACTGGTGAAGTGTTCTTCGAAGTAACGGCGGCACTCCTCGCGCCGAATCGAATCGATTTTATCGACCGCAGCCACCAGTTCGTCGAGTTCGCTCGCGACAAAACTAGTTATTCCTGGCTTCATGACTTCAGGAACCGAGCCGCACGGCCGGGCGATGACGGGGGTTCCACAAGCCAGCGCCTCGATCATCGCCAGCCCGAACGGCTCCGGCCAGTCGATCGGGAACAGCAGTGCGCGCGCTCCTCCGAGAAATTCACTCTTTTCGACGTCGTTGATCTCGCCGATAAATTCGACGTGTGGCGGCTGAATGAGTGGCTTGATCGCGGCTTCGAAATACTCACGATCCACTACGTCCACTTTGGCCGCGATTTTCAGCGGTACTCCAGATTGACGGGCGATTTCTATCGCAAGGTCCGGACGCTTCTCTGGGGCGATGCGCCCTATGAACGCCAGATATTGCCCCGGCCGAGCATTGAATTTCAGAAGGTCGCGCGGCAGGCCATGATAAATAGTGTCGACCCAATTCAAATCGGGCAATGGAAGACGCTGCGAGTTGCTGATGGATACGAGGGCTGCTTCCGGAAAGCGACGATAGATGGGATGCGCATCCTGTATATCCATGCGCCCATGCATGGTGGACACTGTCGGGAGCCTGGTCACCCGCGAAAAAGGAAGAGTCCAGTAGTCAATATGGGAATGAATAATGTCAAAGCGTTCGCGTCCCGTCTCATATACCTCCGCCAGCATCGCCAATTGCAGTGATGCAGCGAGTTCGGGTCTGCCGGACAGACGCAACGCTTCATCGCAATACGACGCAAGCTGTGCGGTCGTTCGCGAGTCACCCGAAGCGAACAAAGTAACGTCGTGGCCCCGCCGTACCAATTCTTCCGTTATAAAGGACACCATACGTTCGGTGCCACCATATAATCTAGGTGGCACTCGCTCATACAATGGCGCAACCTGAGCGATGCGCATGCGTCTACGTTTTACAGCTGAGCAATTCCCTGGAGTATCCAATTTTGTCTCCCCGTGATCGGCTGTGGGGAGACGGCGCGTTGCATGACCCTCCCCTCCTCGTGCGCGGATGTGACGAGTCGCGCCAAGCGGCTCAGGAGCATGCTGTTTATGCCGGTCCGCATTTTCGTGTATCTGCCCATCATCATAAGAATAACTCCGCATGACACCCGCCAGGTCGGTGTGCGGATAGTCAGGGAGCAGGGGTCGAATCTGTCGTTTTCCAAAACAGATTCGGAAGGACCGGACCGCGTTAGCAACGCTTAAGCAGTCGGCTCCGGGCGAGCGCAATTCGCATACTTCGGCTTACGACCGAAAGCCAACATTCGCTTCAGACTACTATTTTCCGACACAGCCGCTTTTTTAGAGTCAGCAGATGGCAGACTCTCCCACAGCAAAATATGTGCCTGCGGCAATCTCGGTGTTCTTGAATTTTTAAAAGGCTATTTAATGCTAAAAGGAACTTCCGACGTTCTCAGACGTCAGCTATGAAAAAAGTCTCTTACAAATTAGGTGCTAGTTTTCAAAAATCGACACGAAAGATAAACGGATCGAATCTATCGTTCGTCCTCTTTTATCGACAAGTCCGATGATTTCCTTTACCTCAGAACTCGGGACAGCTCGATGATCGCGAGACGAGCCACTGAAACAGTCATCCGCGCTTGAAATGTCCGTACTGCTTCGATCCCGACCATAATTAGCGAACAGGTGTCGGTTATCGAGGCCATTGCCGCGAGCCACGATTGATTCAAATACTGCGAACGGTAAAACAATCGAGGAGCATGACGTGGGCTTCGCGCCGCGCGAATAGCTGGTATAGAACGGGCAAATACCCGATGCCGAGTAAGGAAAGCGAGGGCAGCCACGAGCCGTTTTGGCGATGGCGCAAGGCGCGGCGCGTATCGTCCGCGGCGAGTTCGACTTTGCCGTGCCGGACTGGGCAGTTTGCGCTAATAGGATGGTCGCGTGCCTCGCACCGTTCTACTCTGAACGTTCAACCGCATAGAGGTTCCACTCGCCTGGGACTCCCTTCAGCACGTGGCGGCCCAGCTCTTTGAATTGAGTATCGCCGCCCGCCATCAGCTCTCTTACCGTGCTAGAGACGACGACCTCGTTGGCCCCCGCGCAGGCAGCAACCCGCGCGCCAATATGCACAGCGATGCCCGCGATGTCGCCTTCTACAATTTCACATTCACCCGTGTGAATACCGGTCCTTATCCGCAGTCCCAGCTTCCGCACCCCTTCCGACATCGCAAACGCTGCCCCGATGGCCGCCGCAGGTTGATCAAAGATTGCTAGCATGCCGTCGCCAGCGGTCTGGATCTCGCGGCCACCAGCGCTTGTCAGTTCTTTGCGAAGCAGTTCGAAAAATCGTCCGCGAATCTCCGTCCATCGACGATCTTTCATCTTCGTAACGTGCTCGGTCGAGCTCACGATATCGACAAACATGATCGTAGCGACTATCCGCTGCCGTTGAGCCGTCTGGTTTTTGACGTCATGCGATCCAAATTCCGAAGTTGCCGAAGGCTTGGGCGAAGCGTTCGATTCGGGAGGGTAAGTCTTAGCGATGAGCGCCGCGGCGCGCATTTCCAAGAGCTTCAGGCCGATGTTCGAGGCGGCATCAAGTGCTTGCTGAATGAGATTTCTTGCCGACTCGCTATCACCGGGGTGGTTGCGCTTAACTAACATCCGCCCATATTCAAATTGAGTATATGCGGCCCACAGCTTCGATCCCATTCGTTGTTCGAAGCGCAGGGCCTGCTCGAAGTGAGCCTGGGCTTCGTCCAGCTTTCCAATCTTCCATGCTAACATCCCCAGGAAGCGGCCCACGCAACCATACGATATGTCACCCCATCCGATCGTTACATTGCGGTCCGCGTAGGGAAGGATATTGCGGTAAATATAACCTGCTCGCTCAGTATCATTCACGCCGATACAGACTACTGCCAGCCAGCAGAAGTTGGCGAGCCAGTTCCAGTTTCGCGGAATTACCGCAAAATCATCTTTAGCCAGAGATTCCAGCTCTCCGGCCGCCTCTGCCCGCCGGCCGATTACGGAATAAAAAAGTGCTAACCCGACTCTGGCGACGATGGCCATCGCGGGGGACAGTGCGATTTGCGCTTTCCTGGTCGACTCGATCTTGGCGGGATCGATCTGGGCTCGCTCCGTAGCCATGAATTCTTCAAGATAGCCGGCACACGTAAGCAGCGCCGGATCCTGCCTTCTGCGCGCATGGCGCCACAATTGTTCGATTTGGCCCGCGGCTTCGTCGAAGTCTCCTTTGAGTAAAGCGAGCGCCGCGTTGAATCTTTCTACGATTCCGAATTGCTCGCCCCACTTCTCTGCCAGATCGCGATAGATATGCACTTCTGAAGTCAGTGCTACCATGTCGCCCATTTCGAGCAGCGCGGTAAACCTCATTTCGTGAGCACGCAGCGCACGCTGACAGTCGCTTACCGATTCAGCAAGCGCGGCAATCTCTGTCGCGGCGGCGAGACGGGCTTCGATATTTTCCGGCCCCCAATTTATCTCGTTTTGCACCCAAATTGTCGAAACCAGCGCGCGAGGATCGCCGATACGTCGCGCCACAGCGACCGCTTCGTCGCATAGAGTGCGGCCTCGTTGGTGCTCGCCGCTCCAATAAAGCTCGCCCGCGAGCTTGGCCATCAGGGTCGCGCGGATCGGCGTATCATTCGGACCCAGCGCCGCGAGAGCCTCCGCGAGCATCGCCTTGAGCGCGCGGTCGATCGAGAAAAAACTGCTGAACCAGGTACTGACGCTTAGAGCCGCGCGGGAAAGAAGATCGGATCGTGCCAACTTGCGCGCAACCTCCGCGGCTTCCTCGAAACTCTGTCTTGCCTCCTCGAGACTGCGGCCTTGGGCCTGACTTTCACCCATTTCGAGCAGTAACTCACAACGCACCGTATCGTCTCGTCGGGGTCCGGACATGAGCGCTCGAAGCGCCATCCCACAAAGCCGCGCCGCCTCCGCAAACGCCAACTGATCTCGGGCCTGCTGTGCGCCACGGCGCGCGAATTCGATCGCCTTGTCAACATTGCCCAACGGGAGCGCTGCAAAGTAATGATGAGCAACCTGCGCCAGGTGATTTTCCACTTCATCGCCGTAGATCTTTTCCATCGCGGCGGCAATTCGTTCGTGAAGATGCGCGCGCGCGGCTGTGCCAAACTCCGCTCGCAAAGCTTCCGCTGTCATCGCGTGAACGAAGCGATATCGGCCGATCGTCCCGCTTACTTCCGATATGAGAGCATTCGTTAGCGCTTCGTCGCAGGATCCGACAATTTGTTCGCTCGCTACTCCGGAGATGTCTTGCAATAGCACGAGATCAAACTCCTGCCCGATCAAAGACGCGATAGTCAGAATGGTCCTGGTTTGTTCGGCGAGAGAAGCCATCCGGCGCCGGATCGTCGCCCGCACCGATTCGGGAACCGAGAAATCCGAATCCAGTCTGGCACGCGTCGAATCGTGTCCGGTTGTCGCCAAACGCACGATTTCGTCCAGAAAAAATGGATTTCCGTCAGTCGCTTGGTAGAGCGACGAAATGGTCAAATCATCCACTGGGAGTTTCGCGTTACGTTCAACAAATTCCGCGACTTCCGCCGCGTTTAATCCGCGCAGAGAAATGGCGCTACCTTCTCGACCGATCTCGGCGAGGAGTGCGCTATATTGTTCCGAGCGCCGAACTTCGGCCTCGCGATAAGTGACTACCAGCAGAATTCGGGCTTGCTGTAGCTCTGGCGCGATGAACCTGAGCAGCAGGAGGGAATCTTCATCCGCGGTATGCAGATCGTCCAGCACCAACATCAAAGGCGATGTCGACGCCAGCTTCTTCAAAAGACCGGCAACCGCGTCAAACAGGAGAAACCGTTCCTCCGGTTGCATCGAGGTGCCCGCGAGTTGTAAGCCGCCGGCAAGGTCACGAGCCACCGGCTGCAGCGCCACGCCTGAATGCAGTTCGGGAATCATCTGTGCGATGTAGGCCAGTCCCTGGTTTGCCTCGCTAAGAATCGGGCTCGGCAACGCACCAAGCGTCTCGCGGACCAGCTGGATCCACGGCCAGAAAGGCGGAGCGCCGCCGCCTTCCCAACAGCGTCCCCAGAACACTCGTGCTCCGCTGGAGGTGGCGAAATTCGCGGTCTCTTCAGCCAGACGTGTTTTACCGATGCCCGGTTCGCCGCTGAGAATTATCAGCTGGCCTCGTCCCGCTTTAGCTTCGCAAACGGCTGAGCGCAGCACTTCGATCTCGCGCGCGCGTCCTACGAATGCGCGCTTCGTGAGAGACGGTGGGCCTGGTTTAGAAGCCCGAGCACTAATGTCTGGGCTGCCTTCCATTTATCCCAAAGCGCGCTCGCGAGCAGACCGAGCGAGAAACTGCGTGACTATATCGAACTTTTGCTGCGACTCGCCCATAGTGCGTTTGCACTATCGGTTTCCGACTATGAAGATCCCGGTTTCGACGCCCCTCGCCGAGAGGTGCGATACAGATGATAAGGCAACGCACCGGCGATCAGGAGCGCATCCAAAGTAGCCTGGTGCACCGACTGCTCAAGCAGCACAAGCGATTGGAGAATCGTGGCCGCTTGCTTGGGTGTTGCGGCTGACTCGGATGGTAATCGTTGTATGGCAGAAAACGAGATAGCATCTTTGGCCAGTTTCTCAAACCATGCGGCCATCTCAGCCCACAGTCTTAGTTCGGAAGCTGGCCCCGGCAGCAACGCGAAGGGCCGCTCGGCGGCCAATTCGCCATAGGTTCCCAAAATCGCTTTGAGGATTCCTGCGCGCAGCCCTTGCCAGCTAGCGATCAGATGCAACAATCCGCCCTCATCGAAGTTACCGGCATCGAGTGTGTCCGGCGAACTCGGCTCAGCCCCAAAGTACTTAACTGCCGAGGCATAAGCGTCGGCAATTGTGCCAGCGGACGCGGCCGCCACACTCGCCGACACTTCTTTCGCCGGATATCGAGGCCCCGGAGGCCGATATTGCGCTGGAATAAATCGCTTACTCGTGCCGCGGACTCTGACGCGCAGGTTGAGCATTTCCGCGAGCTTTTCGAAGTCAGCGGCCGTATTCTCAAGCCCACTCACCAGGATCTTCAAGATATGTTCGTAGGCCATTTTACGTGCTCCGCATTTGTCTGATTGTGGGTCCTAGCTTCCCGGGACGGCTCAATTTATCCGGCTAAAGTACCAGTGTCCAACAATTTCTTATACCGGCCGTACGTGATCGTTGTTGTCGATCCCTCTATAGCTGTTTCATCGGGCTTGTGCGCGTGGGCTTTCCATACGCCCTTTCTACGAACTATAAACGAGCGACAAGAGGGCGTTCCGGCGTTCAGATTTCTGCTAACATCTGACGAATAAAGACAAGGAGAAACTTCCATGGCACAGTCAGAGGACTTCATGGTGAACTGTGGCACCACCAAGATTCCAGCCCGCTTGCCAACGGAGCGCACGCGCATCGCGCCCGGTCCGCCGCCCTCGGCAATTCCCCTGCCCGACGCGGCGGCGAAGTTTCGCCAGGCTCTCGCCGATCCGGTGGGCATGCCAGCGTTGCAGAAACTGGTCAAGAAGGGCGCCAAAATCACGATCGGAATTCAGGACGGACGGTCCGTCCACTACCACCCGGAAGATCAGGATTTGCGCATTCTCGGCCTGCCGGTCCTGATGGAATTGCTCCAACAATGCGGCGTGCGCCCCGAAGATATTCAGATCAAAGTAGCTAACGCCCTGCACCGGATGTGGACGCGCAAGGAAATGACTCACATCCTCGGCCCCAAACTGCCCTATACTTTGGGCGGACGGCTGTCGTGCATCGATGCGACCGACATTAGTCAATTCGTCAACCTGGGCATAACCAAGCGCGGGATGGAGGTGATGGTCCATCGCGCGGTACTCGAGTCCGATTTGTTCATTTTCATGTCGACGCCGCAAGGCTTCTTTCAAGGCGGATGGAAATCAATCCTGGTGGGTATGAGCAACTGGGAATCGATTCGCTATCATCACCGCCCCTGGCCTTTCGCCTCAGGTCATTCGGTGCAGGATCCGAAGAACAGTTCGTTCCATAAGTTGTTGAACGAAATGGGTGAACTGGTCGATGCGGAGTTGGCGCGGCGCAGCCATCCGCCAATCATGAAGATTGAAGGTATTTTGACCACCAGCAAGCCGCAGAAATTCGCGGCGATCGATGCTGGCTTGATCACGCCGGTACGCGAGATGCATCTCGATATGCTTTTGTCCGAGCTGGTGGCCGACGTGAAGGGACAGAGCGACGTCCTGTTGATCGGAATGGCCGACGGAGACAGCTACTCGCGCCTGTCGGTTTTCAATCCTATCCATTGCCGCAACAAGGCGCTTTCGGGTTTGTTCAACGCGTATCATGAGAACCCGTTGGTGCGGAAAGGCGGAATCTTCATTGTGGCCAATCCGTTCGAGCCAAAGTTCAGCCTGCTCAATCATCCCTCGTACCGAGCACTATACGATGAAGTTCTGCCGGCAATGAAGGATCCGGTAGAAGTATGGGATACGTATTCCGAGGAATACGCTCATCGACCGGAGTTCGTGCACAAGTACCGCACCGGTTTCGCGTTTCACGGCGCACATCCATGCATTCTATATGGGCAGGGGATGTACGCGCTGAATCATCTGGGCGCAGTATTCGCGGCCGGCGTGCCGAAGGCGAATGAAGAGGTGGCGCGCCGCATGGGCTTCGAGCCCTTCCCCACGGTCGACGCGGCTTTGCAGGAAGCCGATGCTCGTCTGGGAAAGGATTGCTCGATCACCTATCATCCGCATCTGGAAGAACAGACGTATTTTACGCGCGTGAACCTGAATGGGAATTAGCGCATTACTCACAGACTCTTTTCGGGCCAGCTTTCGACTTCGGCGACGAGCAACTGCTCGCTGCCGAACTTCTGTTCACCCTCGCCTTTGTGGCCTGTCTCTCGATAGCTATCCGGTCGGCAACGAGCGCCGCCGCACCGGCTGGTAACGTGGCAACAGCGCCCAGTGATCAATTGACAGTACCGCAAGGGATCGGCTGGGAGGATTGGCAGGTCGTTCGCGAACAGCATGCAGGTCGCGGAACGGTCAAGGTTTTTGTGCCTAGAGGCCAGGCGCCGGCGACTGCAAAAGTGCGTTTGGTGCTCGCCCAAAGGCCCAAGCCCACCTTCGATTCGCCTCAGGCAATTCTCGACGCGATCGTTCAGACCGCGAAGCAGCAGTGCCAGAAAATCAGCGCTCAGCCGCTCAGTAAGAGCGCCGGAGAACTGATTTTCGAGCTGCGAGGCTTTGGATGCGCCGGCCAAACTGGCGAGCGCTATCTTCTTCAGCGAATAGCCTTTATCGGACAATGGGAGCTCGAGGCGACGTACGCGCCGATGACTCCGGCCGACAACCTGCCTCCTCCCGAAAAGCGACATGCGCTCAAACTCCTCTCGTCGGTCACGATTTCTCCAAGTTCGAGCTCCAGCGTGGAAACAGGTTGGTTCCTGATCACGCCGCCAAAGCGCTCCAATGGTCACTTCGACGCCATGGCTCCCGTTTCGAAATGGAAGATTGAGGAAGGTGCGGGCTCGCAAGACAAATGCGAAAGGCTTCGGACCACTCTGAGTTTGCTGGCACTCAAGCAGGGGCAGCCAGCCGATGTCGAACAGGTGAAGGCCGCGCGATGCGTCTCGATGGACGATCCTGGGCTGGAGGGAAATTAGAGGCCCCGTACCGAGACTCACCGACGCTGCATAAGGGAACACAAGTGAATCGAACCTCCATCGGTTACATCCGCAACCCCGCGGGAGCCATCTTTCAAACACTCACACGACGGAGAGCTATCGCATGGGGCGTAGCCCTGCTCTGCGGTCTGGCGATGGTGCCCTTCATTTCAGCTATCACCTCCGCGCAGCCGATCTCGGACGGTAAGCAAATGGTTGCTCACTTCTCTCAGCGCGACCTCGATGCACTCTCCGCCGCCGGCGTTCTCTATATAGCTACTGTCCGTAAGGACGGTAATCAGAGCAAGTCAGCACCGGTCTGGTTCACGGTATCGCCAAACCATCTCGTGCTTATTCAGACCCAGCCGACAACCTGGAAAGCAAAGCGCATTCGTCGCGGGAGCCCCGTTATCGTCTGGATAGGCAGGAACCACGGGCCGGCGTTTATCGGCAAAGCGGAAATCAGCGGCGATCCGGCGGTCGAGCGCCAGATCATCGAAGACTATCCAAAAAAATACCTGATGGCGCGCTTCGGATTCCATAAACCGACCCAGGAAATGTTCGACAAGAGCGGCATTCTATCCATCGTGATCACTCCGATTCGCGATCTGCCTGAAGGGTTTATTTCGCAGCCCGGCACTCCCGCTCCGAGTATCGACGGCGCCCGCAAATGACTGACATGCCTCTCTGGCCTATGCGCGCCGCCGCGAATCTGCTAAGTGCGTCGCGATTCGTGTTTGCCGCAATGTGGCTGGCTGCGTTTGTCTATGGAGCTCGGCGTCCAGAAGTGCTCGTACCTATTGCTTTAGCCGCCGCGCTGTCCGATTTCGCCGACGGCCGCGTCGCTCGCCTGACGCGGTCCGCTGATCACTTAGGGCGATGGCTCGACAGCGTGGCCGATATCGCTTTCGTCTTGACCGCTCTCATCTGTGAAGCCAACGCAGGATCTATTCCCGCCTACATACCTGTTCTGATCACCGTCTCGTTCGCCCAATATGCGGTTGATTCCATAGTGATTAGCGGACCTGTCACTCCGATAAGGAGTCGGCTCGGACATTGGGGAGGTATCTTGAACTTTGCGCTGGTTCTTCTGTTGGCGTTCGCATCCGGTACGCGATGGCCCGGAGTCTTGGCGCGGCGGGCCTCTCCGCTATTAGCTATTTTCTATCTCGCCGCAATCCTTGAAAGGATGCTCCGGTACGTCGCTATTTATCGCCAGGCGCTGTCGCATCAAGCGCGGTCAATTCCCGGCTAGCGCGCGGAAGGTAGAAGAGGCCGATCAATCCATTGCAGAACATGAACGTGAAGTGCGCGGCGAGACTGTAAGCAAGAATCCTGGCGTCCGGCGCGCTCCCGGAAAAGAACAGCAGCCACGCCGCCTGGCTGGTTCCCAGATGGGCAACCGAGATCGGCAGCGCTGCTGCGAGAAATACCAATGGCAAAAACAATATCAGCTTGACGAAGGGAATCGTGATGCCAAACAGCATGAGTGCCCAGTATTGCGCCAGCACCGACAACAGAAAGCCGGGTGCTTTGATCCCGAGTACGGTCGCGTAGTCCAACGGACGGGCCGCTAGAAACGTTCCCGCGATCGCGCTAAACCTGCTGCCAGCAATCCACGCGCGGATGCTACTATTGCGCCGCGCCTGGGCGAAGAAGGCGATCACTGCGGCCAGTAGAAGCCACGCGACAACGTAGGCAATTCGGAGAACCTCAACGATCGCCAATTGAGCGGGCGCGTTTGGATGATAGAAGATCATCCCGAGAGTCGAGAAGAAAAAAAGCTGATACACCTCGATCAGAGCGATGAAGAGGATCGAACTCAGGATCTCCAGAAACGGGACCCCGGTCTTTCGATGCAGATACCAGGCGACACCACCCTGCCCCAAATTGCTGTTGATCAGCGCGAGCAGATACATACTGGCGCGAATCGGCATGATATCGCGCAATCGCAGTGTCGCATTGAAACGATAAACAACCCAGGTCAAACAGAGAGAGTCGATAAGCCAGTAGAACGTGCAGAACGGAAGAAAAACGCCGAAAAACTCAAACATAGGCGCCTGCTCGAGCGCCGCTCCCACCTTGGCAATCGGAATGCGCCAGAAAATCAGGGCGAAAATAAGTAGCGTTCCGAAATACGGGAGCATAGTCTTCAAATTCAGGGCAGACTTTTTCACAGAGAAGACGCTAATATGGCGAGCTATCGGGGGCGACTGCGTGAAAGCGCCGGATAATATGAGAGTGCTCGATCGATCCTCTTCCTGCTTCAATCCTTGCCATGATCGAATTCCCGTTCCACGGCGAGGAATCGCGCCATCGCCGCCTGCGGGATGCGCGACTCAAGTTTCGGATTAAGTACCACCTTGACCATACCGTCCTCCATTCCGAACTCGATCATCGCTGGGCGGAACTGATCGTTTTTGACCTCCGTCGCAATTCTAAGAAATGCTTGTGCGGTTGAAGTGACCGCACTGGCGAGGACCACGCCCGCCACCACGTCATTTTGATTTCGAATCGCACCAAACGCCAAAATGTGCGCCTGCGCCGCAGCCTGAAAAACGCCCAATCCAGCCGCGTCAGCATCGTGCACGATAAGGTCCGCGCCCTGACTGATCTGCGCCAAAGCCGCCTCCTTTGCAGCCCCCACATCATCGAACTTGCCGATATAACTGAGCAGCATCCGTCCTTTCGGCCGTACCGAGAGAAAGCCCCGCTTAAAACCTTCAAACGTTAGTCGTATCGAAGGCAGCTCGATACCACCTATCGCTCCCACAATTCCGGTCTTTGTGACTCCACCAGCGAGCACGCCTTCGGCGTAGGCTGCTTGATCGAATTTAAAACTCAACGACGCTACGTTGCGCGAAAACTGGCTGCCCGAGCTGACCACAAAATAAACCTTGGGAAAATCTCGCGCTACATTTATCGCGGCATCCGTGTACTCGTAACCATGCGCGAAGATCAGATTGAATCCCCGCGAAGCAAAATCGCGAAATCCATCCTCAAAGTCGGCGGGCGATCTCGTTTGCACCAGCGCCGTCTCTGCGTCGAGCTTATTCTTGATGAGCTGCAACCCATCATACGCCGCGGCATTCCAGCCAGCGTCGCTGATGGACCCCGGGGTCAGCAGAGCTACACGAAATTCAGAAGGATCCGCAGGACTTTTGTGACTTGAGGTGCAAGCCCCAAGGCCAAATGAAACAACAACAATGAGTATCGCAGTCCAATATACCTTAGGTACAAAGGTATAGGTTTTTGTGTCGCTCATAAAACCGGCTATGCGCCTTTCTGGACGCACAAGATCATTCGGCGCGCGTCGATCCCATATGATTCATCATCAAACCCTCCGAACACTTCGATTCTGCCGAATCCGACACGCTCAAGAAGCCGCGTCATTTCGGTCAGACTGTAAAGCCGAATATCGTGGCCTATCGAATCGTGACGTCCTCCATCTGGCGCCACGATGATAAATCGCACGCGCATGCGGCTCGATGCGAGATCGAGCGCCCGATGCTCCACATATAACGTCCCGTCTGCTTCAGCGTGCCAGTCGTTTTGGATATAATTTGTGATCGCCCATTCCCGATTCAACATGTCCAACAGGAGCCGTCCGCCCTGCTTAAGCGATCGGGAGATCGATTCCAGGACCTTCAGATCTTCAGTTTCAGACTCGAGGTAACCAAATGAAGAATACATATTAATGACAGCGTCAAATTGGTCATTGAACGGAATCTCGCGCATGTCGGCCCGCACAGTGACGAAATCGACCTTGGAGTCGAAGGCAGCGCGGCGCGCGAGGTCGATATAAGACTGACTCAGATCGAGGCCAGTGACCTTATAGCCGCGCTTTGCCAGGGGCACGCTGTGGCGGCCGGGGCCACAGCAGAGATCGAGCACGCGCGCGCCCGCATCCAGAGCGAGTTTCCGTTCCGCGAAGGCGACCTCCTTCTCAGTCCGCTCGCCGGTAAGCGTATGACGATAGATATTCAGGTAATCCTGGCCAAAAAAGTTCACATACCATGCGTTCTGTTCCATAGTGGTCACGGTCCCTCGAATTGTGACGAATCCGCGCTATATTAGATCGAGTCATCGGTGGGGAGAAACAGCTTGGGGAGAATCGCGGTCTTGGCGAGTGGCGGTTTGGATAGCTCCGTGTTACTAGCGGAGGAAGCTGAAACCGCTGAGGTCTATCCTATTTATGTGCGTTGTGGACTTGCGTGGGAAGAGATGGAGCGTGAAGCGCTCGAGGTTTTTTTGCGCGGTCTGAATTCACCGCGGATTAAGCCGGTCACCACCTTATCGGCGCCGATCGAAACGATGTACGGCGGCCATTGGAGCGTCTCCGGCGGCTCGGTGCCGGGAGCGGAGGAGTCGGATAGCTCCGTATATTTGCCCGGCAGGAATATCCTGCTAATCGGTCTCGCCGCAGTCTGGTGCAGCACGCACGACGTATCGCGAATCGCGATCGGCTCGCTCGCGGGAAATCCTTTTCCCGACGCCACGCCGAAGTTTTTCAGCGACTTCGCATCCGCACTGGGCAGCGGGCTGAATCATCCTATCGAGGTGAAGGCGGCGTTCCGGAATCTGCGTAAATCGGAGATTATACGGAGGTTCAAACAT
This sequence comes from uncultured delta proteobacterium, assembly GCA_963710455.1. GTDB lineage: Bacteria > Desulfobacterota > Binatia > Binatales > Binataceae > JAKAVN01. The sequence continues at coordinate 987,478 of CAVQAG010000017.1, read as the reverse complement.
TTGCCACTTGAATCGACCCTGACCTGCATGGCTCCGCGCGGTCTACGACATTGCGGCCAATGCAACAAGTGCAGAGAGCGCCAGGTCGCTTTTGAAAAGGCCGGCGTGCGCGATCCCACCGATTACGCGTGACCGACATCATCCCGAAAGATCCAGGAAACGAAGGATTGCGTGGCAAAGGAGAGAATCGCTAAGTTTCTATCCCGCGCCGGCATTGCCTCTCGCCGCGAGTCCGAACGTCTGATCGAAGCTGGGCGCGTGGTGCTGAACGGCGTCGTCGTAAATCATCCTGCGACGCTGGTCGACATCGACGATGCGCTCGCAGTCGACGGCAAAGCCATAGCAAGCCTCGAGCAATCGAAAATCTGGCGCTATCACAAGCCTACAGGACTGGTGACCACGGCGCGCGATCCTCAGGGACGCCCAACTGTCTTCGCCGCTCTGCCGAAAACGCTGCCGCGTTTGATTTCGGTTGGGCGCCTCGATATCAACACCGAGGGGCTTTTGCTCCTGACCAATGATGGCGAATTGGCGCGCTACCTCGAACATCCGGCGCATGAGATTTCCCGCACTTACCGAATCCGGGCTCATGGCAACGTGGATGAGACCGCGATCGGCATTCTGGCCAAAGGCATCAGCGTCGACAGCGTCCGCTATCGTCCAGTTCAAATTTCGATCGACCGCCGCAAGGGCAGTAACTGCTGGCTGACGATGACGCTTCGCGAAGGGAAAAACCGCGAAATCAAAAAGCTGCTCGAAGAAGTCGGGTTGCAGGTGACTCGGCTGATCCGTACAGCCTATGGACCATTCCAACTCGGGAGGTTGCCGAAGAGTGCGGTCGAAGAAGTACCGCGCCGAACGCTCTTCAACCTCCTGCCCGGCTATTTTGTACGATGACCCAAAGGAAGGTGTGATATGGCACAAGGCAATACTCCGTGCGGCATCGCAATCCCGCAAGACTTCGCGGACCCTTCGATCGATGCGGGCCTCATCCGCCAGTTCATCCCGCGAGCGGAAGCGCTTGGCTATGATAGCTTGTGGGTCCAGGAACAAATCGTCGGCGATGCTCCGATCCTTGAACCGGTCACGCTACTCACATACGCGGCCGCACTTACGACGAAACCTCATCTGGGCACTTCGGTACTGATAACCCCGATCCGCAATCCCGTTCAATTAGCCAAAAGCCTGGCCTCGCTGGATCAACTGAGTAACGGGCGGCTAATCGTTGGGGTTGGGGTTGGTGGGCCACACGTGCCTGAAGCGGTCTTTGGCGTCCCCAGCGAACATCGCGGACAGCGTTTCGTGGAAGGACTTCAGGTCATGAAGGCCCTGTGGACACAACCCCTGGCGACGATGAACGGCGAATACTGGCGATTTGAGAATGTGGCGATGGAGCCCAAACCGGCACGCAAGCCTCATCCTCCGCTATGGTTCGGTGCTCGTGAGGCGATGGCTTTGAAGCGCGCGGCCCGTCTTGGCGACGGTTGGATGGGCGCCGGGTCATCTTCCACTGCCGACTTCGTCAAGCACGTCGAGCTGTTACGGCGCTTTCTGGATGAAGCGAAGCGCGACCCGAACGAATTTCCGATTTCCAAGCGCGTCTATATCGCGATCGATAACGATCGTGCGCGTGCCGAGCGCCGCCTCCGCGATTGGTTTGGCATGCGTTACAAGAACCCAGATATGGCTCCGCGCGTTTCTATCTGGGGCAATCGCACGGAATGTATCGATAAGCTGGGCGAGATCGTTCGCGCCGGCGCGCGCCATCTGATGTTGAACCCGGTCTTCGATGAAATGGAGCATTTGGAACTATTGGCTGGCGATATTATTTCGAAGCTCTAAGGCAGTTGCTGGCTATACCCGAGCAGGTTTGTAAGGTTCACATCGAGCTTGATAAACTCGGTACTAGTTGGCCGAGCGGACGAAGGAACTGCGTCGCTCAGTCACTGCCGGGGCATCCATCATGATGAGTGCACAGCGCAACGAGCTGATTACACGCACCGGGCCGGAAACGCCCACCGGAAAACTGATGCGGCTCTACTGGCAGCCTGCCGCGCTGGTTGAAGAATTGCCGCTGGACCGGCCTGTCAAGTCGATCCAGCTTCTCGGCCAGCACCTCGTCCTGTTTCGTGACGAACAAGGCCGCTATGGGCTCGTCGGCCGCGCCTGCCCGCATCGTGGGGCGGACCTGGCCTTCGGACGGCTCGAGAACGGCGGGCTGCGCTGCGCTTTCCACGGATGGTTGTTTGACGTTGGCGGAAAATGCCTCGAGACGCCAGCCGAACCGGAGGGGAGCAATCTTTACACGAAGATTCGGCACCAGGCTTACCCGGTTCACGAACGCAACGGTATACTGTTCGCCTACCTGGGACGCGGTGAACCGCCCGCGTTTGCGCACTTCGATTGTTTTATCGCACCCTATTCCCATACCTTCGCCTTCAAGGGTCACGTTGCGTGCAACTGGCTCCAGACGCTCGAGGTTGGGATCGACCCGGCTCATGCCTCGTTCCTGCATCGTTTTTTTGACGACCACGACCCCTCAGGAAACTATGGAATCCAGTTTCGCAGCACTTCAGCGGACTCGACAGTGCCGATGACGAAGATCATGCGTGAGCATCCGAGCCCGCAAATCGACACTGAATACACTGACTATGGGTTTAGGATCATCACTCTACGCACAATCGACGGCTCTCGAACTCACATCCGCGTGACTAACTTGCTATTCCCCAATGCATTTGCCATTCCATTAAGTCCCGAGATGACGGTTACGCAGTGGCAGGTGCCGATCGACGACGTGAATTGCTACTGGTACGCGATTTTTACCAGCTTCGGCGGTCCGGTGGACAAGGAGGCGATGCGCCGTCATCGGCTTGAGCTCTATACTCTCCCGGACTACAAGCCACGGCTCAATGCTGCGAACGACTATGGATTCGACGCGACCGAGCAGTTGCACAAGACCTACACCGGCATGGGCGACGACATAAACGTGCACGACCAGTGGGCAGTCGAGTCGCAGGGGCCAATCCAGGACCGCACGCGTGAGCATCTTGGCGCGTCGGACAAGGCGATCGCGGTCTATCGGAGGATTCTCATCAATGCGATCGAACAGGCGGCCGTGGGAAAACGGCCGCTGATGGTCCTGGACCAGGCCGCCGCGGAGCGCATCCGTGGTCCAGTCACGCTTGACGGGATCGCGGAAAGCAGCGCGCTCGATGCGTATTGGCGGGAATTCGACGCGAAGCGCCGAAAGGGCTCGGCGTGGGCGGCAACACATCCCGTGGAATGTGCTGGACGTGGCGACACCATGAATAGGCGATAGCGCGTGCGCATCCACGGAGCGCGATGACCTTCGTCGAACACCACGGTCTATGGACCGACGACCGGTCGAAAGCGGCAAACGAGGTCGAGAAGCTCGTCGAGTCGCACAAGCTGGATGTGGTCCGGCTCTCTTTTGCCGATCAGCATGGCGTGCTGCGCGGCAAGACGGTGGTGGCCGACGAACTGCCGCGGATGATGCGCGAGGGCAGCACCTTCCCGATGACCCTCCTCGCCAAGGACACCGCACATCGCACCGTGTCTTCCGTTTTGTCGCTGAGCGGGGCCGGCTTCACGCAACGCGACATGGAAGCGGCCGCCGACGTAGTCATTGTTCCTGACCCGGCCACGTTCCACATCCTGCCGTGGGCTATCGGCACGGGATGGTTGCTTTGCGATCTATATTTCACCAGCGGCCAGCCGGTTCCGATCTCTACTCGCTACCTGTACCGGCGCACGCTCGAGCGGCTGGGCGACGCCGGCTTCGATTACATCGCGGGGCTGGAAGTGGAATTTCATATTTTCAAGCTTGAGAACCCGCGGCTTGCTCTCGGCGATGCCGGCCAGCCCGGGCCGCCGCCCGAGGTCAGCCTCCTCACACAGGGCTATCAGCATCTGACGGAGTTACGTTACGACCAACTCGATCCGGCACTCGAAATTCTGCGCCGCAACCTCGTTGGGCTTGGCCTACCGTTGCGCACGCTGGAGGTCGAATACGGTCCGAGCCAGTGCGAGTTCACCTTCCAGCCGCGCCAAGGGCTCGAACCGGCCGACATGATGATGCTGGCGCGAAGCGCAATGAAGCAGGTCTGCCGCCGTCACGGCTATCTTGCGAGCTTCATGTGCCGGCCGCGAATTCCGAATGTATTCTCCAGCGGCTGGCACCTGCATCAGTCGCTGCGCGACAAACGCACCGGCGGCAACGCGTTCGTTCCGGCCGCCGGCAGCGAATTGTTGTCGCCGCTCGGACAGCAATTCCTGGCCGGGTTGCTCGAGCACGCGCCCGGCGCGGCCGCGCTCGCGACGCCGACCATCAATGGCTATCGGCGCTTCGGCCGTCATGCTCTCGCGCCAGACCGCGCGGTGTGGGGGCATGACCATCGCAACGTGATGGTCCGCGCGCTTGGAGGGCCGGGAGATTCCGCGACTCGACTCGAGAACCGGGTGGGCGAGCCGGCCGCGAATCCATACCTCTATATGGCGTCGCAGGTTCTCTCCGGACTCGACGGGATTGAACGTCGACTCGTTCCGGGGCCGCCGACCGACACGCCCTATGAGGCGTCGGCGCCGATGCTGCCGCACACGCTAACCGAAGCCATCGCGGCACTGCGCAAAGACGAGTTCCTACGTGCCGGACTCGGCAGCACCTTCATCGATTATTACTCGCTGATCAAGGAGGCCGAGGTCGCGCGTTTCGAACTCGAAGTTACGGAATGGGAGCAGCGCGAATACTTCGAGATATTCTGATGACTTCCTCTCAGTGACTATACCGACCGCCCAACCTTAGAGCCTCAAGCGACCGCAGCGATTGCCTCGACCTCGATCAAAAACTGCTCGCCGACCAGCCGATCCACTATCAGCAGCGTGTTCGGCGGATATTGACCGTCCGGATAGATCGTGGCAAAGAGTTCCTTGCGAACCGCCATGAACGCTTCGATGTCCTGCGAACGCACGAGGTAGGTGGTGAACTTAATGACACTGGCGAAGCCCACCCCTTCGCTTTTCAGTGCGAGGCCGAGATTGTCGAAGACCTGACGCATCTGCGCTGCGAAGTCGCCCTTGCCCACCAGTTCCCCGGCTTCGTTGACTGCGACCTGACCCGCGACAAATAGCACTTCGGAAGTATTGGCCTTCGCAATATGACTATATGCTCCCAGCGGCTTGGGCAGGCCAGATGGATTTTTGTACTTCACTGACGGTTCGGACATACGTCTCCTTGCTGATTATCTAATTCCTTGTGCATGTTACGCAGGGTCCGCAGCGAAAGACCCGTTCTATCGTAATGGCCAATTAGCGCGCCGGCTGGCAGGGCGCGCAAAGCGCGGCCATGAAGGCGCCGGGAGCCCGGTTTCGCGCTCGCAGTTGCGCTTGAGTTCCGCGGCTGGCGGGCCGAAATCGAACACGCGCACCGAACCGCGCTCGGCCGCCATCGTTTCGCGAAGTTTGCGTGTCTCCGCTTCGTCCACAGTTGAATCCGATCCGAGGACGACTCCGTAACGGCGCGCGCCTGCGGCGGTCAGCAGGCCGCGGCCGGCCTCTGTGGCCACCAGCGCCGGATCGCGCTTCAGCGGATCGCCCCATCCCCCGCCGCCCCACGTGATGTAGTGCAGCAGGTCGCCCGCGTTGACCTTTACGTGATCGCACTTGGAACTTAGCATCTCGGTCGCGCCGTTGGTACGAACGATCACTTTACGGCTCCGCGCGCCGGGCAGGCCGCCGTTCACGCCCCAGGGATAGGTGAGCCAGCGATCGTCGTGGATCGAAATCTCACCCGGCTCGAGAAAGCGATAGACGATCTCGATTCCGTTGCCGCCGCGATGTAAACCGGGGCCACCGCTATCGGACACGGTCTCGTAACGTTCGATACGCAGGGGAAAGTAAGCCTCGAGAAACTCGTTGGGCACGTTGGTGAACGAGGGCCACATCGAATGTCCGTCGGGACCGTCGCCTGCCGGGCGCCCGGGAATTCCGCCGAAGCCGATTTGGTAGAGTTGATACCATTCACCGCGCGCGTCGAACCCCGAATACATCAAGTGTGGCGACGAGGAGAATCCGGCGGCGCATAGAAACTCCGGCTGACGTTGGCCCAGCAGGCCGCTCAGCACGTCGAAGATGCGCCCGAGCGCATGCGTACGGCACGAGAGCGCCGCCGGAAAACGCGGCTTCAGCAGCGAGCCGGCGGGAATGTGCACGTCGACCAGGTCATAAAAGCCGTCGTTGTAAAGAATCTGCGGATCGAAAATCATGATCATGTAGATGCCGAAAAACATCCGGAACATGTTTTCGTTGAGGTAGAAGTTTATCGAGCCTTCCGATTGCGGATCGGTCCCGCTCCAGTCGAGCTTCACCCGCTCGCCCACGCGCTTCATCGAGCAACGCAATTTGTAGGGCCCATGACCGCGTCCGTCGTCGCAGACATAGTCCTCGAACACCATCTCCTCCTCTGGGATCGAGCGCTTGATAAGCTCGGCCATCGCGCGACGGTTTCTTTCGAGCGAAGCCTCCATGGCCGAAACGAAACGATCGACTCCGAAACGATCGCACATTTCGATCACACGGCGTTCGGCGGTACGGCAGGCCGCGACAATCGCGTTCAAATCGCTGCGATTCCAGTGCGGCATCCGAACGTGATTGAGCACCAGCGCGATCAGATCCTCTTGCAGCGTGCCGCCCCGATAGATTTTGATCGGTGGCGCGAGCATGCCCTCCTCGAAGATGCTGGTGGCGTCGGTAGGGAGGCTTCCCGGCACCTTGCCGCCGACGTCGGACATGTGCCCTAGCATCGCGGACCATCCGACCAGGCGACCGTCGCGATAGTAAATCGGGAGCAGCACCAGCCAATCGGCCGAGTGGCTAATCGCGCCGTCGCACTTGTATGGATCCGAAGTGAGAAAGATGTCGCCCTCCTCGACCGTGCCCTCGTACGCATCCAGGAAACCTCCGATGAATGAGCCGAACTGCCCGACCACCATGCGGCCCTTGCGCTCGGCGATCATTGGAAACTCGTCGTGCTGCTCGCGGATCCCCGGAGACATCGCGGTGCGGAACAACACCGCGTCCATTTCATACCGCGCGTTGCGCAGCGCGCTTTCGATGATGTCCAGGGTCACCGTGTCGACCTCGACCGGCCGAAACGGCTCTTGATTGCGCTCGATGATTCGCGTCTTTGCCATTTTCGGCATCTCCTCGGAGGCAGCTCCTTTATGCTTAACGCCGGCGAGCGTATCGCGCTCTCGCGCCGCGCGATTCTATCGCTTCGGGCGGATCAGGATATTTCCAAATCCGTCCACCTCGCCGAAATGACCGGGCAGTACGAGCGTGGTGCTGTCCATCTCGGCGACTATCGCCGGTCCCTCGATCACGTTGTGGGCGAGCAACTTTGCCCGATCGAAGAGTTTCGCGGCGAGCGGCCGCCCGTGCGCCCAAATCCGGGTTTCGCCCCTGAGCGCGGTGTCTGGCTTGGGTCCGCCGTCGGCCAGGCGGGCGGGTTTCAATTCGCGGCGATTCTCCTGCACAATCGCGCGCAGGTTAACGAACTCGTGTTCCACGTCGAGGTTGAAGGTGAACAGGCGGTGATGGATTTCGTCGAACGTCTTACGCAGGGTCTCGATCGCGCCGCCCTGCCGGAACCCGTCCACATCCACCGCGACCGGAACCTCGAAGCCCTGGCCATGATAGCGCACGTCGGCCTGGTAAGCCGTCGAGCGGGCGGAGCGAGGGAGCCCTTCGGCGTCGAGCGCCGCGCCCGCACTCTCGCCAAGCGCGCCAAGGGTTTCCGCAACGTCGCTCCATGAAGTGTCGGAGAAGCGCCGGATGAAAGTGCACGCGGCCTCGTTGCGGAGCCGCGTAGTCGCATCTCCATAAGCGCAGAGCACGCCCGGGCTCGGCGGTATGATGACCGGCCAGCAGCCGAGCAGCGCGCCGAGCGCGTTGGCATGCAGCGGACCCGCACCCCCGAAGGCCACCAACGCGAAGCCGCGCGGATCGTACCCCTGCTCGACCGAGACCAGGCGCAGCGCGCCGAACATGTGTTCATTTACAACGTCGACTATTCCCGCCGCCGCTTCCATCGGTCCAATCCCGAGCGAGGAAGCGATCTTTTCGACCGCGCCTTGCGCCGCCACGCGATCAAGTTTCATCTCGCCGCCTAGCAAATCGACGGGCAGATAGCCGAGCACCACGTTGGCGTCGGTGACCGTTGGCAGCGTGCCGCCGCGACCGTAGGCGGCGGGACCGGGTTCCGCTCCGGCGCTTTCTGGCCCAACCCGCAATGCCCGCGTCAGCGCAGGCACCTTGGCGATCGACCCGCCACCGGCTCCCACCGAACGCACATCGAGCGATGAAACGCGCACCGCGACATTGCCGACCACGGTTTCGCGCCGCACGCGGGGCTCTCCGTGTTCGATTAGACATACGTCGGTCGAGGTGCCCCCCATATCGAGGGTGAGCACGTCGTCGAAGCCGGCCTGCCTCGCGACCCATAGCGCCCCCGCGACGCCGCCGGCAGGTCCGCTGAGCAGCATGTTCACGGGCGCCTCCTCGGCCGCCTCGAACGACATCAATCCGCCGTCGGAGCGCAGCAATTTGAGCAGCGCGCCGACTCCGCGCGATTTAAGCTCGCGCCTGAGACTCGAGAGGTAGCGAGCCACCGTTGGCCGTACGTAGGAGTTGGCGACCGTCGTGATAGTGCGCTCGTATTCGCGCATCTCGGGCAGTATTTCGCTGGAGAGCGAGACCGGAAGCTCGGGCGCTTCATCTCGGGCGAGCTCGCGGATGCGCCGCTCGTGCGCCGGATTCGCGTAGGCGTTTATCAACGATACGGTGATCGCCTCCACCGTGCGTTGCTTGAGCCTTCTGAGCGCCTCGCGCGCGCCCGTTTCGTCGAGCTCGCGCACGATTTCGCCGCGCGCGCCGATCCGCTCGCTTATCTCAACCGTGTCGTCTAAAGCCGCGAGCGGCTCCGGCTTTGGCCAGATTATCCATCCCGCAAGACCGCCGGGCACGTAGGAACGCGCTACCTGAAGAATCTGGCGATAACCTTCGGTCGTAACCAGCCCGACGCGTGCACCCTTGCCTTCCAATACTGCGTTGGTGGTTACCGTCGTGCCATGCATCAACTCTGCGATCGCCGATGGCTTGACGCCCGTGATTGCGCAGACCCGATCGATTCCGTCCAGCACCGCGGAGGCTTGGTTGGCAGGAGTCGTAGGCACCTTAACGCGAAAAGTCTCGCCGGTGTCCTCGTTGATCAGCAGCAGGTCGGTGAAAGTCCCACCTACGTCGACGCCGAGTCTGTACGCCATCTAGACCTCCAAGGCGCGCCATTGACTAAAGCCGCAGCTGAGCGCGTTTCGATCTATAGATATGAGCTATCCTCGCCTGCGCGCCAATCTGAAGCAGATAATCGCGTATTTTGAAGCGTTCGCAAGTCAAGACCATCTGGCGAGCTGGAATTTTTCGCTCAGCAATTTCGCCTGGCTCCAGATTCAGTTTCGCCCCATGCACAATCATCTTTTTCATTGTGAATTGCACAGACCTTTGATTGAATCCAGAAATCGAAGGTCAGCAGTTTCCCCTTAATGCGATTCGCCGCGTCCCAGCCCGGCGAAAAGCGATGGACGCTCGAATCGGCGGTCGTATGACGCGAAGGAGGAAATCATGAACATAAATTTTTATGAACCGGTGGGGATAAGTCGACTAGGGCTGGCCCGTGGTGGGCCACGTTCCGACACCGACGAGGCATAGCGTGATAACGGGACGGCCTCTGTTGCTCAACCGTGACTCGTCGACTATCTGCTGCCCGCGTGAAATTCGATTAGATGACGTTCCGCAGTCGATGGGTGTGCAACTTGCCGAGAATGTGGGCAGCGCATGCAAACTCACAGGTCATATCGCGCGAAGCAAAGTAGTGACACCGGCGAAAACTCCTTTGAGTACGCCCCAGGTCCGGATGGCATAGCAAGTGCAGGTACAAGCTCGCGAACGTGTTCGCAGTAGGGAGTTTTATCACACCTTCCAAGTCACCTGCGATTCGAGAGCGTGTGACGGTGGGATGCCTTGGAAGATCAATGGTTCGTGCAAGAGCGCGAACAGGAGCCATACACCTATGAAGCTACAAACGGACGGCTCTATCCGAGACTATGGGCGGACGAATTTTCGCTTGCTCACGGTTTTAGTCGCGGCTTCGCTACTATCCTTCATGGCAGCCGGCAAGGCATGGGCGGCGGACCCTGCCAGCTACACGGTGAACACCTATAGAACTTGGCTTACGCAATACGCCAACGCCAAGCCTGCTTTCAAAACGGGCGATGTGTTGACCTCCAAGGACCTGGAGCGGATGCGCCCGTTCGTACCACCCGGTTATCTCGAACAATTGAACTTCTCTAATTTCAAGGCCCCAGTAATGGAGGTGATTCCGCACACTCCGGCCTCGACCTATCTGCGATGCACCGAGCAGTACGCCTCGCAGGTCAAGTTGCGCGCCGATGGCGCGATCATGAATTACACCTGCGGCCAACCTTTTCCTAACGAAGGATTCAGTCCGAGCGATCCTCTGTCTGGATTCAAGGCGGCATGGAACTATACTTACCGCTATCTTTATTTCGGTTTTTACGATCTGAGCGTCGATACGGGATTGATTAGGCTGGGGTATGACATCGGCGGAGGCGCTACGAATTTCGTGAGCCCGGCTCCTCCTCCAGGCCACTACGTATCCGACTTGCCCGCGTGGAAAACACCTTTTCCGACCGAAACCGAAGTAAAAAACGACTACGGCGGCGCCGGGCACGTCGAACGCTATTTGACCCTGTTCTACGCGCGCGTTCCATTTACTCATCTCGCCGATCTGAACGGTAAGGCGCAGCCGCTGCCAGGCGCGGATAAAATCGAGCAGGAGAATCTGACTTACTTTTTGACCCCGTTTGATATTCGCGGAACCGCTTTCATCATATGGCGCTACCTCGAGGACGCCGACAAGGGTGACCCTTATCGGGCCGACGACGCCTGGGCCTACATCCCCAATCTTCGGCGCGTGCGCCGCATCTCAGCCGAGGTGAAGTCAGACTCGCTGCTGGGCACCGACATAACGATCGACGACTTCGACGGCTTCAACGATCGCGTGCTCAACTGGGATTGGAAATTCCTGGGCTGGAAGGACGTGCTGGAAATCAATGACCCAGGCAACCATTACGTGCGCTATTTCGGCCCCGCCAATATCATTCCCGACGATCGGTGGTCGGTGAAAAAAATGGCGGTCACGTTGCGCACCCCAAAAGATCCACGCCATCCCTATTCCGCAGTGATTAACTTCTGGGCCGCCGACGCATGGTCGCCGGGCTACCAGCTGACCTTCGACCGTAAGGGCAAACTGTGGAAGGTTATCGAATGGCAATACAAGTACAGCGAGACGTTCAAGCCCGGCTTCTGGGCGGAGACGATGAATGGCGCTCATGCGGTAATCTGGTGGCACCTGAGCGCAATCGACGTACAGAATAGCCGCGCAACGGTCTTTCGCCAGCAGGGGCCAGTGATGGAGCGATATTCGCCGCACCTGCTGAAGGCGCTGTTCGACCCGGACGCTCTGGAATCGATTCATCGCTAGGCCCCAAAGAATGACTCTCGCACGAGGAGCTCTGGCGTCGTCGGCACGATCCTGCTGCGCCGACGGCGCCTCGCACTGGGTAACGTCGAAAGCTTCATGGCAAACGGAGCTTTAATATGACTAACGACCTGCTTCTCAAGAATGGCTTGGTAGTCACTCCCAGCGGGGCGATCCGCGGCGGTTTAGCCGTTACCGGCGAGCGGATCGTGGGTGTCGGAAGCGAGGAGACGCTCGGCAGCGCGCGGCGCGAATTCGACCTCAAGGGCAAGATCGTGATGCCGGGTCTGTTCGATCCGCACGTGCACCTGGGCCTCAGCGGCGACACGTTCAGCGACGACGCGATGGCCACGGATTTCGAATTCGATACCCGCGAATGCCTGGTGGGTGGAGTCACCACGATCGCCACTACCACGCTAATCGGGCGCGAGCCGCTGCCCCAACTCTTCTCGCGCGCGATCAGGTGCGGCGAGTCGCGTAGCTGGTGCGACTACAAGGTCACTTGCGTGGTCAACACACTCGACCAGGTCAAGCAGATTCCCGAAGTCGCAAGCCAGGGCGGCGTGTCCTACAAATTTTTCACTGGTTACGCGGGCGCGCAGGCCGAGGGCTTCGGCATGAGCAAAGAAGGCATCAGCCCAGCCTTTTTCTACGAGGCCTGCCGCTCGATCAACGCCGCAGGACGACCCGTGTTTCCGATGATCCACGCCGAGGATCCGTTCGTGCGCGGGATCCTGATCGACGAGCTCAGGCGGCTGGGGCGGCGCGATCACCTGACGGCGTGGGCGGAGAGCAGTCCGGAATGGGCGGAGAGCGTACAGATATATACCTATGGACTGATAGCCAATCAACTCGGCTGCCCGCTTTATCCAGTGCATATCTCAGCCGCGCAGAGCGTCGATACTATCGCTTCGCTAAAAGCGCAGGGCCTGCCAATCGTGGGCGAAACGATCGCTTACTTTCTCTCGACCACCGCGCCTGAGATGGACGCGATCAACGCCGGCGGCAAGGGAAAGATCCAGCCCCCGATCCGCTTTCAAAAGGATCGCGATCGGCTGTGGCGCGGGATCAAGGACGGCACGCTCTCGGTAATCGGAACCGACAGCCTAACGTACACCGCGAGTTTCAAGGAGCGCGGCGATTTCTGGGATTGCCGTGTCGGCGTAAACAGTCAGGTTGCTGACACGCTCGCCCTGATCTTCGACGAGGCGGTGAACCGGCGCGGAATCGACCTCGTCACGGTCGCCCGCGCGCTTTCGGAAAACGCCGCCCGGATGTACGGCATCTATCCCAAAAAGGGCGTCATCGCGGTGGGCTCGGACGCCGATTTGGTGGTAGTCGATCCGGAGGCCGAAGTCACGCTCGGCAGGCATCGCTACCGCGGCCGCACTGACTATTCGCTATGGGAAGGCCGCAAGGTCAGGGGCATTCCGGTGATGACCTTCCTGCGTGGCCAGTTGGCGATGGAGAACGGCGAGATCGTCGGCAAAAAAGGTTTCGGGCAGGCGGTCGCGCAGGTGATGAAACCTCGCGGCTCATGAAAAGATTGCGCTTAGCTGCGGTAGAGCCTTGACGATTATCGAGAGGCAAGTCATGAGCGACAACAAACGATCAATCTACAAGCGAAGCGGCCTGGGCCATCGGATTGGCTATGGCAAACGGCCCGCCTTGCTGGTGGTCGATATGCAGATCGGATTTACCGCGCCCGAGAAATCGCCGCTGGCAGGCAACCTCGACTCGCAGGTCGCGGCGATAAACAAGCTCATTTCGGCCGCGCGAAAAAAGGACGCGCCAATCGTGTTCACGGTCGTCGGCTACGATCCCAAAGTGCCCGGCGACGGCGGATTGTGGCCCGAGAAGGCGCCGAGCCTGCTCGAACTCAAGCTCGGCTCGGATTTGGTCGATCTCGATCCACGCATCCGCCGCGCTCCCGAAGATTTGCTGCTGGTAAAGAAGTACGCCTCCGCCTTCCTGGGAACTCCGCTCTCGGCAACCCTGGTAACGCGCGGCGTCGACACGCTCGTTGTCACCGGATGCACGACCAGCGGATGCGTGCGTGCGAGCGTGGTCGACGCGCTCTCGCACGGCTTTCGGCCTATCATCCCGCACGAAGCTGTCGGCGATCGCGCAGAGGAGCCGCATGAGGCTAATCTCTTCGACATGGACAGCAAGTATGGTGACGTGGTGTCGCTCGCAGACGTGCTCGCTTACCTCGAAGAATTGAAATCCTGAACGCCGCCGTGGAACGCCTCGGTATCGCCTTGGGCTCGGGTCTGTCGCCAGCTGACACAGTCGAATGCGCGCGGCTGGCTGAAGAAGCCGGGTACGAATCGGCGTGGGTCGTTGAAGGCCATGGCGGCGACCAGTTCTCACTGCTGACCGCAATCGCGCTTGCAACGAACCGGATGCGCCTGGGCACCGCGATCAGCAGTGTCTTCGTGCGTAGCGCGCCAACGATCGCGATGGCCGCGGCGTGCGTCGATCATTTTTCCAGCGGCCGCTTCGTACTCGGCCTCGGCTCGAGCCACAAGGTCCAGGTCGAAGTCGAGCACGGCGTCCACTACACTGAGCCGGTAACCCGCGTGCGCGAGACTATCGAGGTGGTTCGCGCGCTGCTCCGCGACGGCGCGGTCTCCTTTCGCGGCAAAACCATCACCATCGAGCATTTCGATCTGTGGTTTAAACCGGCGCATGTTTCGGTGCCGATTTATCTGTCAGCGCTGTTTCCGCAAATGCTTGGTCTGTGCGGCGAAATCGCCCAGGGCCTGCTGATGGTGTTCAGCACGCTCGGTTCCGCGCGCACAGCTACTGAACATCTATCGGCCGGAGCCGTGCGTGCCGGGCGTAACGTCAAGGAAATAGAAATCGCCTCGCTGGTGCCCGCGAGTGTGGCGCGGGATCGCAAAACCGCCTATGACCGCGTGCGTCCGGTGCTGGCGTTTTACCTGGGCTATTTTCCACGCTACCAGCGCGTCGCCCGCGAGGCGGGATTCGGCGCTGCGGTCGATATGATCGCTGATGCCGCCAGGCGCGGCGACTCGGAGCGCACGCTCGCCGCTATTCCGGACGAAATGGTGGCCGAGTTGACCGCCTCCGGCACCGCGGCCGACCTGCGCGCACAAATCGCGGAGTATCGGCGCTCAGGGATCGCGTTGCCAATCCTGATGCCGGTGCAAAGCGGTCCGGATTCGATGGCGGGCGTACTCGAAACGTTGCGCGCGGGCGCCGCTTGAGGCACGAACTTCGCGCGAGATCGGACCAGCCAGCTCGGCCCGCTCTTGCGCGAGGCGATTTCCGATCAGCCCCTGAACGGATGCCGGCGGCGGAACTCTTCCGCCATCTCCTCCATCGTGCACCAGCGCGCACCCGAATGACCATTTATATACTCGATGAGCCGCTCGAGCATCAGGAGGACCTGCGGGCGCCCGGATACGTCCGGATGAATAGTCAGTGGAAAGATTCCCCAGTCGTATTCGCGGTATACCCAGTCGAACTGATCGCGCCACAACTGTTCGATGTCGCGCGGGTTGACGAAGCCATGGCTGTTCGGTGACGCCTTGATGAACATCATGGGCGGAAGATCGTCGAGGTACCAATTCGCCGAAATCTCCACCAGGTCGACCACTTTTCCGCGCTTCAGCGGTTTCATCCACTGTGCTGCGCTCTTGGAATAATCGACCTTGGTCCAGCTTTCGCCGATCCGCGCGTAGTACGGCTCGAAATCGTGATGGCCCTGGCTGTGGTCGTAGCGAAATCCGTACTTGAGCAGCAACTCGGCAGTCACGGACGACATCTCCCACCACGGCGCGACAAAGCCGCGCGGATTGCGGCCGGAAAGTGTCTGCACCAACTCGACCGACCGCGCCAACACGTCCTCTTCCTGCCGCGGGGTCATCGACACCGGATTCTCATGCGAATAGCCATGTGCGCCGATCTCGTGGCCGGCCTGAGCAACCTCGCGCATCTGCTCGGGGAAAGTTTCAATCGAATGGCCCGGGATAAACCACGAGGTCTTGATTTTGTAGCGATCGTATAGGCGGAGCAGCCGCGGAGTGCCCACCTCGCCGGCAAAAAGGCCGCGTGAGATGTCGAACGGGGAATCCTGGCCGCCGTATGAGCCGAGCCATCCGGCGACCGCGTCGACGTCGATCCCAAACCCGCAAAGAATTTGTTTGTTGGCAGTACTCACGGCAGCTTCCTTCCCCGGCTCGAGTGGCGGAAGATCTCGACGCATAACTCACGAGCGAATCAAAATACTGAATACACCCGGCTTTGGGCGGCTTGCAAACTCCACTCGCAGAACCCTAACTTTGATAAACGCTTCGTCAGAAGCGGCGATGCTCCCGCGCATCGCGTACGAAAGGGAGGAAGGCATACATGCCTGACACACGCTCGCACTTGCGCAAGCTTTTGAACGGTCCGGAGATGGTGATCGCGCCCTTCGTTTACGATTGTCTCCAGGCAAGGCTCGCTCAGCGCGAGGGATTCAAGGCGATCTACATGACCGGCTTTGGAACCGCCGCCGCGCGCGGCTTTCCCGATCTCGGCCTGCTCACGATGGGCGAGATGTTGGATAACGTCCGCGCGCTGGCGCGATCGGTGGACGTCCCGGTCATCTGCGATGCCGACACCGGCTATGGAGAAGCGATCAATGTCCAGCGCACGGTGCGCGAATACGAGCATGCGGGCGCCGCGGCGCTGCATATCGAGGACCAGGTGTGGCCCAAGCGGTGCGGCTTTCTCGAAGGCAAGCAGGTCATCCCGCTCGAACACATGGAGGCCAAACTGCGGGCGGCGCTCGACGCAAGACGCGATCCCGATCTAGTGATCATCGCGCGCACCGACGCGCTGGCTCCCCTCGGTTGGGAGGAAGTAACGCGGCGCGCGCGCGCCTACCGTGCCGCGGGCGCCGATCTGATCTTCGTCGACGGCATCAAGACGCTCGATGACCTCAAAAATTGCGCGCGCCTGCTCTCAGGGCTGCCGCTACTGTACAACGGACAATTGCTGCATCCGGCGGAGATCGCGCGCTATGGCTTCAAACTGATGATCCATATCGCTCCGCTTTTCGCCATCTACCAGCGCACCCGCGACGCGATGAGCGAGCTTGCGCGCGCCGGCACGATCTCTGGCGGCGCCGGCTTCGAGCTTTTGCCCGAGTTAACCGACCTCCTCGGAGCGCGTGAGGTCCTCGAAGCAAGCAAGAAATACGAAGTATAGCCTTAGTCAGTTCCGACGGATCGGACTCTAGCTAATCAATGTCTTCACGAGTTGTTTGGTCGATTCGAGATCGAATTCCCGATACATCTGCACCCGTTCCGCGGCCGGAGAGCCCGAGCCGTGAATGATCTCGTTGTACCACCACCCCGCGTACTCCGAAGAGCACAGATCTCCGATGAAATGGAACAGCCTTATACGGTCAGCGACGGAAATTCCGGGGGCGGCCTTGAAATATTTCTCTATAAACGGAGCCACTTCAGGATGCTTCAAGTCCCTCACCGACGGCATCGTTACTGCGGCGCCGCCCGCGACTTCGTTGAGCAACCGGGCGCATGTGTAGTGAGCTTCCATCGTAAGATGCTTGCCCGCATTAGTCATAACCGCATCGGGAAATGCGACGTTGTTGATCACGCTGCTCTTGACTGCGGCGGCGATGCCGAGTGCATAAATGGCGCTAGCCAGTTTGATCATCTCTGCGATCTTGTCGCGGATGTGCGGCTTGTCGGCGACGCCGTTGTACTCCGTGATGAGCGCGGCCGCGCCGATAAAAAGCTCAAGCTTGCCGTAGTCAGTTCCCAGGTAACCGTGGCGGTTGATGGTGGCGAAGTTATTGGCTATCGCACCGCAGAATTCGGATTCACCGCACAGGAAGATCCGTTCCGTGGGCACGAACACGTCATCGAATATGGTCAACGATTCGACGACCGCGCCGCTATGGCTTAATGGCGCCTGTTGCGGGTCGGGCGGCATGTTGATCCCGCGCGCGACCAGCGTGATGCCCGGAGTGTCGACCGGGATGGCGAATGCGACCGCGTAGTCGCGATCGTCCTCGCGCATCGCGCGCTGCGCGATCACGACCAACTCCTCGCATATCACACCGCCGCTGGTATGGGCTTTTGCGCCGCGCACGACGACGCCGTCTGGTCGCCGCTCGACGACGCGCAGGTACATATCGGGGTCTGGCTGTTCCGCGGGGCGGAGATTGCGATCGCCCTTTACGTCCGTGATGGCGGCCGAGCCGACGATCTGACGGCGCTGAAAGGAACGCAGATATTCCTTCAGGCGCACGGTGTAGTTCGTCTCGTACTTGCGATCGACCTCGGGAAGCACCGAGAGCAGGCCGGCCAGTTCGTCTCGCGCGATACTGGTGTAGCCGGTAATCGGCACGCGTTCCGCCAGTTTGATCGCGGCGTCGAAATTCTGCAGCAGCCCGGCCGTGTCGGACGGCATATGCCAGAAAATGTGCACGTCTTCGCCGGTCAACTCCGACTTGGCGGTCATCAGGTTCTGCAGTTTGGGTTCAAAGGCCGCGTCGCATAGCCACTTGCCCCACGCGTAAATGGTCGATTGGAAAAGCGGATGGTCCGCCACGTTGTCGGCGAGTTGTCCCTGCACGAAGACCCGGCTCTTCAGGCGCCGCAAGCTATCTACGTAGTCTTGGCCTTTTCGCATTATCAGTATCTCCGCTGCGGCTCTTTGCCGGCTGTTGAAACCCCAGAGAGTTGAGAATCCAATCCACGAACGCCTCAGCCACCTCCAGACGCGTCAAGCGGCCCGATGGATTGAACCAGCGCTCGATGTGAATGAGCGCGCCGTCGATTCCCAGAAATGCCAGTTTCGGATCCTTAATATTGAATATGCCGCGCTTCTGACCTTCGCTCAGAACCCGCAGCCAAAGATTGCGATAGTCTTTTTGCTTACGGGTTATCGTGGCGCGATGCCGCGGCTGCAGGTTCTTGAGTTCCGACTGCAGCAGCGCGGTTTCGTATGGCCCAGGCTGGCAAATATTCGTGACGACCAGCCTCCGCACCAACTCGTCGGGCTCGCCGGCCTTACTCAATGCTTCGTTGGCGCGCGCGAGCACCTCGTCCATCAGGCGTTCCATCACGCGGAAGAGCAATTCCTGCTTGCTCTTCACGTGGCCATAGATGCTGGAGGGCCGCAATCCGAGATTGCGCGCCAGGTCCCGCATCGAAGTGCCGTCGTAGCCGTTGCGGACGAAAAGCTGTGCCGCGCCGTTATCGATCCGGCTTTTCGTGCTGACCGCGGCCGTCGCTGTTACTCGAACCAGGGTCGGCTTGCGCTTATCCATGAGTCCTGCGTATCCGTCCGAACGTTCGTTCGGACGCTGACACAGGCAGGCCACTGCTGTCAAGCGCTGCGGGTTTTCAGGCTGGTGCCGCGAATAGGCTTAGAAGCGGGGCCGTCAGACGTTCTCGTTTTCGCCACGCCACTGTTTGGCTTGATCGCGAAAACGTTCCTGGGCATCCGCCGGCTTGGCCGTGCGTTTTTTTACGTAATCGGGTTTCACTACCTTGATCGGGTCGCGAACGTCATCCACGTAGCCAAGCGCGTAACCGCCGTACGAGTATCCCATCAGGCGCAGCAATTCGACCGGTAGCTTCTCCGCAACATCGAAGGGTACCGAAAGGTATTGGTTTTCCTCCTGCCGCAACCACGAGAGGCTATAGGTGAGATTGATCCCGCATCGGGTCGTATCCGAGCGATTCGCGCCGCCGCCATGATAGACGCTCCCGGTGTAGAAAAGCACAGAGCCCTTGGCCATCTCGGCCGGTTCGGTGTCTTTTTCTTCGAATTTCAGCCCGTCGTCGAACAGATGGCTCTTCGGGATCACGCGAGTGGCACCGTTTTGCGCCGTGAAGTCGGTCATCGCCCAGATCGTGTTGAGTTGAACCTCGAAGCCCTTTGGAAACTTGAAAAAATCGAATACCCACTGGTCGCGATGAATTGGTTGGGCGGGAGCCTCCGGCTCGATCGTGATGACCTGGGTCAGATGGATTTGGAAAGTCGCACCGTGCGCCAGCATCTTTTTGGCCGCCGACAGCACCAGCGGATTCATCACAAGGTCGCGGCAGGTTTCCGAACGCGCGATCAATCCACCTGTCCTGCGCGTGTGGCGCCCCGCGAAATCGTCGCGGCCGATACGGGTCGCCGCGATATGCGGTCGCAATTCGTCGGCGGCCCGATCCATCTGAGATGCAGGCGCAAGTCCTTCGACTATCGCGGCTCCATCCTCGGTGAGTACCGCGGCGATGTCGTCGGCGCTGGCAGATGCGGCAAGGTGTCTGATGCTCATCGGGGTTTCTCCTGCGATGGTCCTCCGGATTTCAGCAGGCGTTTTCCGAACATGAACGCCGGTACTCGTTGAATCTTAAGCACTTCGCGAAGCCGCCGACAACCGCGTCGCAAGAGCGAATTCGGCACGGCCGGGCATCGGCGAGATTGCCGTTGCGTTTGTCCGCCGCTGACGCTATCGAAGGACAGCACGCCAACGCGCTTTGCGAGCGTGCCCGCCGACGGTCCGGCACTGGGACACCGACTCGGAGGAGGCCGCGCCAATGCAATTCGGAATCAGCTATCCAACCTATGTTCGCGCCTGGCACGACGTGAAGATGGCCGAGGAATACGGCTTCAGCCACGCCTGGTTCGACGATTCGCACATGTGCTACAGCGACATTTTCGCCACCATGGCGCTGGCAGCCGAGCACTCGCGCACCTCAGTCCTGGGAACCTTCGTTCTATGCGCGGGCAACCGTGCCGCCCCCGTCAGTGCATCCGCACTGGCGACGATCAACGAACTTGCGCCCGGCCGCGTCATCGCCGGCATCGGAAGCGGTTTCAGTGCGCGCAACGTGATGGGGATGCCGGCCACGCCACTTAAGGCGTTGGCCGAGGAAGTCAAAGTATTGCGCGAACTGCTGGCCGGCAAGGAAGCGCTTTACCGCGAAGACGATCGCGAGCGAGCGGTACGCCTGCTTCATCCGGAGATGGGGTTCATCAACGTCAAGGATCCGGTTCCGATCTACGTGGGCGCCAATCTGCCCAAGGCCGTCCGCGTCGTGGGCGAAGTCGGCGATGGCTGGATAACCGTGGGCGCGGACCCCGGAATGATCCGCCACGGACTTTCCGAAATCCGCGACGCGGCCAAAGGCGCAGGGCGAACGCTCGCGCGAATTCCAACCGTGATCGTCACCGCCGGATGCGTTTTGCGCCAGGGCGAAAATATCATGTCGCCCCGCGTATTCGCGCGCCTCGGATCATGGGGCGCGCTCAGCCTGCATACCATCTGGCATCCGGAGAATACTCCGATTGGTCCCTTCGCGCCTCCGGAGTTTCAGGCGTTGGCCAAACGGTACTTCGACGAATACATAATGCAGATGAAAACGCCCTGGGAGAAACGCTATCAAGAAATTCACCTGGGCCATCTGATCTTCACCAAACCGGGCGAAGAACGGTACGTCACGCGGCAACTGCTCGAGGCAACCACCGTGACCGGACCGGCGCCGGCCGTAATCGAACGCATCAAGGAACTCGAAGAGGCCGGCGTGACGGGCATCGCGCTACGGCTTACGGGAACCGACGGGCGCGAGATGATTCGCGAGTTCGGCAACCAGGTCATCGCCAAGTACTAAAGGCGGGGCAGGCTCAGCCGCCGTCTCGAGGCGTTAGGCGTACGGTCGTCCGCCTCTGCGGTCATCCTGGGCGAGCGATTACAACGCCCAGACCGTCTACCGCCGCTTGCTGCTCGCGTCTCATTTAATAATGTAGTCGCTACATTACTATCGCGGCCGCATGAAACGGGATCAGCATTCGAGGCACCAATATCCAATGAATCCATCGGAACGCATTGACCAGCTGATCGCGGAACTCACAGACTGGCGCGGCAAAACGTTCGCCAGCATCCGCAAGAGCATCCTAGAGGCCGACCGGGAGATAATCGAGGAATGGAAATGGATGGGAAGCCCGGTGTGGTCCCACGACGGAATGATCGCAGTCGCCAATGCCCACAAAGAGAAGGTGAAGCTTACCTTTTCCCACGGTGCGAGCCTCCCGGATCCTGACAAGCTCTTCAACGCGGGCCTCGAAGGCAACGCGAGACGAGCGATCGATTTTTTCGAGGGAGATGGGATTAATCAGCGTGCGCTAAAAAATCTCGTCCGTGCCGCTGTTGATTACAATCAGGCCAAATTGAAGAAGAAAGCGCCTGCGGGCACTCGAGCGAAAGCACACAAAAGTAAAAACACATGAAGCTATAGCTTTTTCTCGTTAATCGCCTCGGCGGCGGAAGGGGTTCGAGCTACGCCACTGCGCTTCGCTCAGATCGCCGCGACTCAATCCCGCCTCCCGCCAAGAGGCATTTTCTTGAATCAAAGTCTGAGTCACGCGTTAAAACCACTTGTAAAACAGCGCCTAGGCGCCGGCAACTCCGGGCCTTACCGCAGGCTTGCGCGAGAAGCGCCCCCTTAGACGCTCGCCCCACAGGCGAAGCTGTTCCATGTACAGGTAGATCACCGGGGTGGTGAACAGCGTCAGCATCTGGCTCACGATGAGGCCGCCGACGATCGCAATTCCGAGCGGACGGCGCAGTTCCGACCCGGTGCCGGTGCCCAGCGCGAGCGGCAGTGCGCCGAGTAGCGCCGCCATCGTGGTCATCATGATCGGCCGAAAGCGCAGCAGACAGGCCTCTTCGATCGCGGCCACGGGCGACTTGCCATGTTTGCGCTCCGCCTCCAACGCGAAGTCGATCATCATGATCGCGTTTTTCTTGACGATTCCGATCAGCAGGATGATCCCGATGAGCGCGATGACGGTCAGATCGATTCGGCAAATCATCAACGCCAGTAGCGCTCCGACACCGGCCGACGGCAGCGTCGAGAGAATCGTGACCGGATGCACGTAACTCTCGTAGAGAATCCCGAGCACGATGTAGACGGCGCTGAGCGCGGCCAGCACCAGCATCGGTTCGTTCGCGAGCGAGGCCTGGAAGGCCTGCGCGGTGCCCGCAAAATTGCCGTGGATGGTGCTCGGAAGGCCGATGCTGCGTTGAAGCGCATTGATTTCCGTGACCGCATGGCCCAGCGAGACGCCAGGGGTCAGGTTGAACGAGATCGTGACCGAAGGAAACTGCCCCTGATGGTTCACCGAGAGGGCCGTGGTGCTGGGCTGGAAGTGCGTGAAGGTACTCAGTTTAACTTCGGCGCCATTGGACGAGCGCGCGTCGACTTGCGACAGCGTCGCGGGGTTTTGCCAATACTTGGGCGCCGCCTCCATCACCACGTGATATTGATTCAGCGGCGTATACATAGTCGAAACCTGGCGCTGGCCGAAAGCGTCGTACAGAGTATCGTCGATCACCTGTTGCATCAGGCCCAGGCGCGACGCCGTGTCGCGGTCGACCACCAGGGTGGCCTGGAGACCCGAATTCTGCTGGTCGCTATTGACGTCGGTCAATATAGGCAGGTGGCGCATTTTCTGCAGCAGGCGCGGCGCCCACAGGTTCAGTTCCTGCAAGTCGGATCCCTGCAAAGTGTACTGATATAGCGCGTTGCTCGAGCTGGCCGCCGATCCTTAGGTCCTGGGTGGCCTGGAGATAGAGCGTTGCACCTGCGATGTGGGCGGTTTTCTTACGCAGGCTCGCGATCACCTGATCGGCGCTGAGCTTGCGCGGGCCGAGAGGCTTGAGCGCGATGAACATGCGCGCCGAGTTGGTGCTACCGGCATTGCCCCCGGCAAATCCGATCACGTGATCGACCGACGGATCGGTCTTGATGATACCGACGAATTGCGCCAGCCGATTCCGCATCGACTGGAACGAGGTGTCCTGATCGGCCATGATTGCGCCCATCAGTCGCCCCGTGTCCTGTTGCGGAAAGAAGCCCTTGGGAATGACCGAGAACAGATATACGCTGAGTCCTAGCGTGGCGAGCGCTATCGCGAGCGTCAGGCGCGAATGCCTGAGCACCCACGAAAGGCCGATTGAGTATCCAGCGAGCGCGCCGTCGAAGACGCGCTGGCTCGAGCGGTAGAACTTTCCGTGCGGCTCGTCGGCTTCGGGCCGCAACAGCTTGGCACACATCATCGGCGTGGTGGTTAGCGAAACCACCATCGAAACCACGACCGCGGTCGAGAGCGTGACCGCGAATTCGCGGAACAGGCGCCCGACGATACCACCCATCAGCAAAATCGGAATAAACACCGCGACCAGCGACACACTGATCGAAACCACCGTAAAGCCGATCTCGCGCGCTCCGCGCACGGCCGCCTCAAAGGGCGCCATACCCTGCTCGCGGTAGCGCGAGATGTTCTCGATCACGACGATCGCGTCGTCCACGACGAAACCGGTTGAGATCGTGAGCGCCATCAGCGACAGATTGTCGAGACTGTACCCACAGAGGTACATCACCCCGAACGTTCCGATCAGCGAAATCGGAACCACGACGCCCGGGATCACCGTGGCCCGCGCGTTGCGCAGGAAAAGAAACACCACCATGATGACCAGCGAGATCGAGATGAGCAGCGTCAGTTCGACGTCGTTGACCGACGCTCGAATGGTCGTGGTGCGGTCGAGCACCACCGCCATCTTGATCGCCGGGGAGATCGAGGCCTGCAACTGAGGCATCGCCGCAAGTACCCGGTCGACCGTAGAGATGATGTTGGCTCCGGGTTGCCGGAATATGATGATCAAGACCGACGGGGTGCCGTCGACCAGCCCTGCATTGCGCACGTCTTCAACTGAATCGATCACGTCGGCGACGTCGGAAAGCCGGACCGCGGCGCCGTTGTTGTAGCCGACGATCAGCGGGCGGTACTGGTCCGCGGAGAGCAGTTGGTCGGTGGCGCCGAGCGACCAGGCTTGAGTCTGGTCGGCCACTTCGCCCTTGGGCCGGTTGGCGTTGGCGTTCTTTAGCGTGTTGCGAATCTGTTCGAGACCGATGCCCTCGTTGTTGAGCGCGTTTATATTAAGCTCGACCCGAACTGCGGGTAGCGCACTGCCTCCGACGGTTACCTGGCCGACGCCCTGAATCTGCGAAAGCTTCTGGGCCAGGATGGAATCGGCCGCGTCATAAATCAGGCCGCGGCGCAGCGTGTTCGAAGTCAGCGCCAGGATCAGAATCGGCGCGTCCGCCGGGTTCACCTTTTTGTAGATCGGGTTGCTCGGCAGATTGGTCGGCAGTTGACTCCGCGCGGCGTTAATCGCGGCCTGCACATCGCGCGCGGCTGCGTCGATATTCCGGTTCAGATCGAACTGCAGGACGATGTTAGTGGTTCCAAGCGCGCTGGTTGACGTCAGTTCGCTCAACGAGGCAATGCGTCCGAACTGGCGCTCCAGAGGAGTCGCCACCGAAGACGCCATCGTCTCCGGACTGGCGCCGGGCAGCATGGCGCTCACCTGGATGGTCGGAAAATCGACCTCCGGCAATGGCGCAACCGGCAACAAGCGGAACGCGACCGCGCCCGCCAGCGCGATCGCCGCGGTTAAAAGCGTAGTCGCAACCGGCCTGCGTATGAAGATCTCGGAAAAACTCATGAGTGGGAGGCGGCCGGTTCCCGATATGCGTCGCCGCCTGGCGCCCTGGCTGTGCGTTCCGCGAGGCGCTCGAAGGCGAGAAAAATGACCGGCGTCGTGTAAAGCGTCAGCAGTTGGCTCAACAGCAGTCCGCCGACCATCGCGATTCCTAGCGGGCGGCGCAGTTCCGAGCCGGTGCCCGTGCCGAGCGCCAACGGCAGGCCGGCGAGCAACGCGGCCATCGTGGTCATCATGATCGGCCGAAAGCGCAGCAGGCACGCCTGGTAGATCGCCTCGCGGGCCGGCTTGCCTTCATTGCGCTGGGCATCCAACGCGAAGTCGACGATCATGATGCCATTTTTCTTGACGATACCGATCAGCAGAATGATGCCGATGAGCGCGATCACGTTGAGATCGTTGCCGGTGAGCAGAAGGGCAAAAATCGCACCTACCCCCGCCGACGGCAGGGTCGAGAGAATCGTGATCGGATGGATGTAGCTCTCGTATAGCACGCCGAGCACGATGTAGACGGTGATCAGCGCGGCCAGGATCAAGAGCGGTTCGTTGCTCAACGAAGCCTCGAAGGCCTGCGCGGTGCCCTGAAACGCCGTCGCGATACTGCCCGGCATCCCGATTTCCTTCTGCGCCGCCTTGATCGCGGTTACCGCGTCGCCGAGCGAATAGCCGGGCGCAAGATTGAACGAAATCGTGACGGCGGGAAACTGCCCCTGATGACTCACGATCAGCGGCACTTTGCCCGATTCAAAATGAACGAACGTGCTGAGCGGTATCGAGCTTCCGGTCGGCGACGTGAGGTAGATGTCCCTGAGCGCGCGCGGGCTGCTCTGGAACTCGGGATCGACTTCGAGCACCACATGATACTGGTTCAACTGCGTAAATATCGTGGATACCTGCCGCTGCCCGAACGCGTCATAGAGCGTGTCGTCGATCGTCTGCAGCGAGATTCCCAGGCGCGAAGCCGTGTTGCGATCGATTACCAGTTCAACCTGCGAGCCATTGTTCTGTTGATCGGTCGCTACATCCCTAAGCTCGGGCAACGACTTGAGCTTGGCCAGGAGCTTGTCGGTCCAGGCGTTCAACTCGTCGACATTCGGATCCTCCAGGCTGTACTGATACTGCGTGCGGCTGACCCGGTCCTCAACGGTCAGGTCCTGAACCGGTTGCAGGAAGAGCGTGATGTCCGGAACCTTGGCCAGTTGCGGCTGCAAGCGGTCGATCACTTCGCTGATGCTGACTTTGCGCTGGGCCAGCGGTTTGAGGTTGATCAGAAACCGTCCGCTGTTGACGGTGGTGTTGGTCCCGTCGATGCCGATGAACGACGACAGGCTCTCGACCGCGGGATCCTTCAGAATCACCTGCGCCAGCGCCTGTTGCCGCTGCACCATCGCGGGGAAAGACGCGGTCGGCGGCGATTCCGATACTCCCTGGATCACGCCGGTATCCTGGATGGGAAAGAAGCCCTTGGGCACGACGACGTACAGCACAATCGTAAGCACTAACGTGCCGACCGCGACCAGCAGCGTCGCGTCCTGATGGCGCAGCACCCATTGCAGAGACCTGCCGTAGTACTCGATCGTAGTGTCGAGCATCTGCTGGGTCTTGTGGTAGAAGCGTCCTTGCTCGGCCTCCGGCGTATACTTGAGGAGCCTCGCGCACATCATTGGCGTGAGCGTCAGCGAGACCACCGCCGAAACCAGGATCGTGACCGCCAACGTGACCGCAAATTCGCGGAACAGGCGGCCCACGATGTCGCCCATGAAGAGCAGCGGAATCAGCACCGCGATCAGCGAAACGGTCAACGATACGATGGTGAAGCCAATCTGCTCAGAACCCTTCAGCGCGGCCTGGAGCGGCGCCTCGCCTTCTTCGATATAGCGCGAGATGTTCTCGATCATCACGATCGCGTCGTCCACCACGAAACCGGTCGAGATCGTCAGCGCCATCAACGTGAGATTGTTGAGGCTGTAGCCGAGCAGATACATCACGCCGAACGTCCCGATGAGGGAGAGCGGCACCGCCACACTGGGAATGATGGTCGCCGACAGATTGCGCAGGAACAGAAAGATGACCATCACCACCAGCGCGATCGTGAGCATCAGCTCGAACTCGACGTCCAGCACCGAAGCGCGAATCGTGGTCGTGCGATCCGTGAGCACCGCGACCTTCACTGATCCCGGCAGCGAGCTCTGGAGCCGAGGCAGCAGCGCCTTAACTTTGTCTACCACGGTGATAATGTTGGCGCCCGGCTGCCGCTGCACGTTGATTACAACCGCAGGCAGGTTATTCATCCACGCCGCCTGCTTGACGTTCTCCGCATCGTCGATGACGCGCGCGACGTCCTGGAGCCGCACTGGCGCTCCGTTGCGGTACGCGATCACCAGCGGCCGATAGGCATCACTTGTAAGTAACTGGTCGTTGTCGCCGATGGTATAAGCCTGTTGCGGGCCGTCAAAGTTCCCCTTGGCTTCGTCGATGTTAGCCCCCGCGATCGCGCTGCGGATGTTCTCGAGGCTCAAGCCATAGGAGGCGAGCGCGGTCGGATTGGCCTGGACACGAACTGCCGGTTTCTGCCCACCGCTGATGCTCACCAGTCCAACGCCGGTCACCTGCGAGATCTTCTGGGCCAGGCGCGTGTCCGCCAAATCCTCAACCTGGGTGAGCGGCAGCGAAGTCGAGGTCAAAGCCAGCGTCAGAATCGGAGCGTCAGCCGGATTGGTCTTGCTATAGATCGGAGGATTAGGCAGATCGGCCGGCAGATATGTAGAAGCCGCATTTATCGCGGCCTGCACTTCCTGTTCCGCGATATCGATATTCAAGCTGAGTACGAATTGGAGCGTGATCACCGAACTGCCGAAGGAGCTGTTCGAGGTCATCTGGTTGAGCCCGGGCACCTGGCCGAACTGGCGTTCCAACGGCGAAGTTACCGACGAAGCCATCACGTCGGGGCTCGCGCCCGGATAAAACGTGAGCACCTCGATCGTAGGGTAGTCCACTTCCGGCAGCGCCGACACCGGCAACTGCCGATAGGCTACGAGGCCCGCGAGCAGGATGGCGGCCATCAGGAGCGAGGTTGCAACCGGTCGCAGAATGAACAGACGCGACGGGTTCACTGGGCGCTCCGCTGCACCGTCGCTTTCGCCGCTGCGGGGTCGGCGGCCGTAGGATTGGCCGGCGCGGCGCTAACCGTCGAGGGAGTGGCTGGCGTCACTTTGGCTGCCATCTGGACGGCTACCCTGGTGCCCGCTTGCAGCTTGTCCAATCCGTCGGTGACGATCCGCTCGCCCTGCGTCACACCGGAATTGAGCGCGATCACGTCGCCCTGCGTCGCCGCGACCGTCACCGCGCGCACCTCGACGGTGTTGTCGGGCTTGACCACGTACACGAAATTTCCTTGCGTGCTCTTC
Organism: uncultured delta proteobacterium; assembly: GCA_963710455.1. Classification (GTDB taxonomy): domain Bacteria; phylum Desulfobacterota; class Binatia; order Binatales; family Binataceae; genus JAKAVN01. The sequence continues at coordinate 958,893 of CAVQAG010000017.1, read as the reverse complement.
TGCACCGCGACTGCCGGCACCAAGAGCGTGTCGCGAAGTGTGTCGATCAGCAGTTTGACATTGACGAACTGGTTGGGGAACAGGGAATAGTCACTGTTCGGAAAGATCGCTTTTAACTTGATCGTTCCAGTAGTCTGATCGATCTGGCTATCGAACGTTTCTAGCGATCCGTTAGCAAGTTGCGTTTTGAGTTCACGGTCGAAAGCGTCCACGGGCAGCTCCTGGCCCTTTCTCATGTCCTTGATTACTTCCGGTAGGTTGTCCTCAGGGATGCTGAAGTCCACTGCTATGGGCTGTAACTGAGTAATCACCGCAAGTCCCGTGGTATCGGCAGCATGAACGATGTTGCCCAGGTCCACCAGGCGCAGACCGATGCGTCCAGTGATCGGGGCCGTGATTCGCGTATACGCCACCTGAACTTTGGCTGCCGCGATATTCGCGCGATCGCTTTCGACCGCTCCCGCGGACTGCCCCACCAGCGATTGCTGATTATCGAAGTCCTGTGCCGCGATCACCCCCTGCTGATACAACGCTTTATCCCGCGCCATCGTGATCTTCGCGTTGCGCAGCGTAGCCTGGTCCTTGGTCAATTGTCCTTCCGCCTGATCCAGCGCAGCCTGGTAAGGACGCGGGTCAATTTCTACCAGCAGGTCGCCCTCATGCACCATCTGGCCTTCATTAAAGGCAATCTTCACGATCTGGCCATCGACGCGGGTCTTTACCGTCACGGTGTTGAACGCGGTCACGGTGCCGATGGCGGTCAGATAGCGGTTGAGGTCGCCGCGCTTCACCTCGTCCGCGGAAACCGGTACACCCGGACGCACCGCGACTTGCGTGGACTTGCTGCGCGCTCCGCCGAAACGGCTCAGCAAAAAATAGCCGATAACGATCACCGTCAAGACGACCATAAGCCAGGGCCACCGCCTCGACTGCCCACGCGGTGGAGCGAGACGGACCTCCCTCATGCCGCCTCCCGGTGAATCGCTTGAATCCATCATTTCCTTGGTTTCTATCACTACTTGGAGCTTAGCATGACCGTGATCGCTCCTCGTGAGGACTTTATTCCTTAAGAGACGCCGAAGCACGGCCTCGGTTACGGGCTGATATGCCACAAGGAGCGCCTCTCACGGGACGGAGATGCGTCATACAAAATGGACATCGCCAGGGTTTTGTGGAAAGATTCGCGCCCGATGTGCGAACAACGATTAATCATATTCTTGTGCTTCATATGCCTGTTCGCACTGCTGGTATGGCCTGTGACGGGCGCGGCTGCTCCGGCCGGAGGGCCGGCAGACCTAAACGAATCCCAGGTGAACCTACCGCAGGGGATGGGCTGGGAGGATTGGCAAGTGGTCCGTGACCAGCGCACGCATCGCGCGATGGTCAAGGTCTTTGTGCGTAAGGGCGAGACGCCGCAAACCGCGAAGGTGCGCGTGATGCTTGCCCAGACGCCTAAACCAACCTTCGATTCGCCGGAGGCGATCGTGGATGCTCTCGTGCAGACGGCAAACCATCAGTGCGAAAAAGCGAGCGCAAAATCGCTCCACAAGAGCGCCGATGATTTGATTTACGAGATGCGCGCGTTTGGATGCGCCGGTCAGAAGGGCGAACGGTATATTCTCCAGCGGATAGCCTTCATCGGAGAGTGGGAGTTGCAAGTGACCTACGCTCCGATGACCCCGTCCGACAACTTGCCTCCCGCCGAAAAGCAGCAGGCGCTCAAACTGCTTTCCTCCGTCACAATCACCAAGGCCGCAAACTGATACAGTCCTATCCGGGATTTTCCGCTCCGCGCGGATTGTCGATCACAAAGAGCCACGTCCCGTCGCTCTGGCGGCGCACGACCTCGGCGCTGTTGCCCGAAAGCGCGACTGGCTTGCCTTCGGGATCGGTGCCCGTGGCGCTCCACTCAAGGCCTGTCAGCGCGAGGCTGCCGTCTCCGCTCAGCACCGAGCGCGCCTTGACGGTGAATTTTGGTTTGAGCGCGATGTAACCTTTCATGACTTCGCGAATCGCCGGTCGTCCCACGATGACCTCGCCGGAGTCCTGGACAAAGCTGGCATTGGGCTCGTAAAGGGCGACCGCGGTCTCGAGATCCCCGCGGGTCAGCGCCTCCAGCAGAAGGCTATCGCATTCCTCGGGCTTTCGTGCCGGCATAGTCGATCTCCTTTATTTCGGGATTCGATGGGTGGAGAATAGGCCGCGCGCGCGGGACTGTCCAGCACAACGTCGTCATGCGCCGAGAAGGAAAAATGCTCGAAAGATTTTCGCCGCTGCGCCAACTTTCGCGCCGGAGGAACCGCCGATGACAGTGACCATAATTTACGAAGACACGGCTGTGTCCGTCGAAAACGCTCGGGCGCAGGGTGACGATCTCTGGATACCGATGCGCGAGTTGCAGGCCGCGACGGGCTGGGAGCTCAAGCCGCAGGGTTTATGCCGCGACGAGCGCTGCGTGCCCATCCCGCCTGCCCGGCGTGACCAGTTTTTGCGTTCCGACGTCGTCGTAAACCTGGCCGCCCTGGCGCGTCAACTTGGCCAGCCGGTCATCCATGACGACTCTCACGGGGTCTGGTTTTTTGGTGAGTCAGCCGATGCCCGGCGCGACGCCCTTGCTTCGCTTAATGCGCCTGACTTCACCCTGCCTGATATCGACGGCAAGATGCATTCGCTGTCGGATTACAGGGGCCGCAAGGTTCTTCTGTTGTCATGGGCAAGCTGGTGAGGATGCCGTTTTGACCTGCCGGTCTGGCAGGCTATTTACAGCGAATTGAAGGACCGCAACTTCGTCATTCTCTCAATTGCCTTCGATAGCGGCGGAGTTGCCGCGGTTCGTGATTGGATTAAGCCGGCGGAACCGGTGCGGATCGAGCCCTTGTTTCAGGAAATCATGGGATGGGACGCGGCGCTGTGCGATCGTGCGGCGCCTCCCACTTATCCGAATCTGCTCGACCAGCGCCACATAGTGGCCGAGCTCTACAATATGACCAACGTCCCGATGGCCGTGTGGATCGACGAGCGCGGAAATATCGTTCGCCCTGCCGAGAGCGCCGGCGCGAGTGACGGATTCCGTTCGATGGATCGCTCGACCTTCCAGATGAAAAAAGACGCGGCCGAGCGCGGAAGGGCTATCCGGAAATCCTACGTGGACGCCATCCGCGACTGGGTCGCAAAGGGCGATCAGAGCGAATATGTGCTCTCGGCCGCGGAGGTGCGCAAGCGGATCAATGCGCCCGCAAACGTGGACCCCTTGGCTACTGCGAATTTTCGGATCGGGCAGTATCTCTATGGTCAGGGACATATCGAAGACGCCAAGCGCTACTTCCAGGAAACGCGGCGTCTGTGCCCAGAGCGATGGAACTACCTGCGCCAGACGATGCAGCTCGAAGAAGATGGTAGCGCGTCCGGGCCGGAATTCTTCCGCGCCATCGACGCTCTCGGAGACCGGCCTTTTTATCGGTCGGTCGAGCTGAAGGGCGCTCGCGGGTAAGGCGGACCGGCCGACTCCGGGCCGGCCCGCTGTACGGGTTCAGTTCGCCCGCTGCGGCGCAGGCTCGGCCGAAGACCGCGCATCCCAACGAGTGGTCGCGATATAAAGCGGATGACTCGTTTCGCTGGGCGAGGCTTCGGTAAAGATCGATGCGGCCGGGATCAATGCGACGCCCTTGGTCGCGGCTATAGCGAACTGCGCCACTGTCGAGGCGTCGCGATTGACTACGTACAGATTGTGTCCGGTTGGGTCGGCCACCATCCCGGTCGGATTACCCATTCCCGTGGGACACTCGCCCACAAGGTTCACCCCTTCCGGCTTAACCTCGAAGGACGAGACGGTGTCGCTCACAACGTTTGCAGTGTAAACGAACACGCTCGGACCCACGGTGGCAAGCGCAATTCCGAATGGTCCTGCGGTCGCAATACCTACGTGGTCAGCCTCTATTACAGCGAGCCTACCGTCTTCAGCAACTTTGGCCGTTATCAGGGAACCCTGCGCACGGTCGACCGTGTAGACGAAACTGCCCGAGGGATGAACCGCGACCAGTCCCGGGTGTCCAGGCTTGTCGCCAAGGCTGGGAGTGCTCGACACCAGCTTGAGCCTTCCGGCAGCTTCTACCGCGAATGCGACTATAGTACCGGCGGCGATGTCAGAAACGTAGATGAATCTGCCATTCGGCGTGATGGCGATGCCCAAGGGAGCCCGAACGACGCCGCCGCGAAACGTATCCAGCTGCTTGAGCGCGCCGGTCGCGCGGTCGATTGCGTATTCCGCGATCGAGCCATCGTTGCTTTGGCCGTCATTATTTTTGCCGTCGCTGCGCTTGCCGGAGTTGGTGACGTAGAGGAAGTCGCCGTGCGGGCTTATCGCTATCTGTTGTGGGCGGCTCGCAGAGCCATCATCCACCGAGCCTTCGCCGATCGGCGTCAGGTCGCCGGTATCGCGCTTGATACTGAACTGATAGATTCGCCGTCGCCCTCGTTGGCCACGTAGAGAAATCGGCTGGACGGGTCGATCGTGATTCCAGTAGGTCCATCGATCGTTCCGGCTTTTGCAGTTCGCAGAAATATGAGGTTGCCACGAGCATCTCGGCTGAACTCAGAGAGCGTGCCCTCGCCATTATTGGCTATATAGACATAGCCGACTGGGGTAGCGGCAGAGGCATGAGCATGTTGCACCGTCTGCGACCCCGTAGGCATCCTCCTTTTGCGATCGCATCCGACGAGTGCAAGAACAACCGCTGCGGCAAGTAGCCCGCCGGAACCCTTGTTTTGACTGCAACTCTTATTTTCGTCTCCCTGCGTGCCTCTCTATATCGTACACCGCCAGGCTTGGTCGCCATCGCGCTGGGCTCGCATTCGACCATGGGCCGGTTTCAACAGCCCCAAACGCACCTTTGTGCGCGCTTTGACGACCATACGAGGCAGATTATATGCTTGCGCTCTATCTTTGCGAGTCGCCAACAACTCTAAGGCGCATCGAATCTAACTCCATCCGAGGCCTTCAGGCATGAGACCAATCAGTTATTTGCGTGCGGTGGCCGTTGCCGGATTTATAGCGGGATTGTTATTCACGCTGCGCGCCGACGTACTCTCTGCCGACGCGGCTCACTCCGATGCTGCGGCGCCACAGCCTGGCACAAGGATCACTTACGCCAATTGGCAGCAGTACAAGCAATTCATGCCGCCCGCTATGCAGGCGCTCTTCGCCGGCCAATACTTCTGGAGAATGCCTGCCGACGTCCAAATGGAAGTGGGGCCCACCATATCGATGCCGCTTCCGCCGGCATACCTGGCCGATACTGAAAAGAACGCGAGCCGTGTAACGCTCAAGAAGCTTCCCGATGCTGGTTATATACCGCAAGGTTATGTGGCGGGCATTCCCTTCCCTAATCCGCTTGGCCAGTCGGCGCTGGCGCCCTATGCGATTTTTTATGACCTGTACTACCATTACAATCCGCGTCTTCAGCGTTCCATCTTCTGTAGCTACACGGGTGATTCCTACGGCAACTTTACAGCTAGCGGACAAGAGGACGTTGTGTACTCGCAACTGACTCATCTGAGCGATCCGACCATGCCCGCAACCGTTTCGACTTCGGGCGACTTCTTTTTTGCCAAATTCATTCAGCAGATCGCGCCAGAGCAGGGAAAATATACGACTTCGCTTGATCTCACTTACGAGGACATTACCAGGCTTGACGACATCTATAGTTATTTGCCGAGTTCACGCAGGCCGATCCGGTCCTCGGACGCCGCTCGATGCGCTCCGCTTCAAAACTCCGATTTCACTTGGGAAGACGCCGCGCTCGGGCCTCCGGGCTTTCCGCAACGGTTCGAAATCAAATATCTGGGCGAACAGCGGATACTCGCCATGGTCCACGCTGAATCCGCCGCGCTCGCACACTGCGGAGGATCGACTCAACTTCCTGATGACTACTACTATCCGGCCACCAAGGGTATCGTGCCGTGGGGAAAACCGAGTCTCGGCAAGTGGGAGCTGAGAGACGTGTATGTAATCGAAATGTCCCGGCTCCCGGCCTTCCAGAGCGGGTACTGCTACAGCCGCCGGGTTCTATATATTGATAAGGAGACATTCCTGCCGCTGGCGATCGAACTCTACGACCCACAGGGCGCGCTTTTCAAATTTATTACGCAACTCTGGTCGCCAATGGCTATTCCGAGCGGGGGTTCCGTTTTGGGCACCGATGGACCGCAGGCCGGATACTCGATAAATTTCCTGGACAAACACGTCTCGATCGCCGTGACACAAACCTCCTGCTATAACACGAGTTGTCAGCCTCGCTACCTTGATGCGAGTGAGTACGCAAGCCCCGAGGGGCTGATGAAGATCAATCAGTGATCTGACTAGACTTAACCTGTCCCGTCAAACCGGGTGGTGGTGACCCCGCTCCGCGCCGCAGCGGCGCCCCCGTATGGGCCGCGGCTTTTTGCATCATGCACCGCTCAACGCATAGGATCGTCGCGTGGCCAGCAATCCCGACGTTGTAATCGCCGGCGCGGGTCCGGCGGGCAGCACAGCCTGCTATCTGCTTGCGGGATTGGGCTTTAGAGTTCTGTTGCTCGAGAAGAGCGAATTTCCCCGTTATCGGATCGGCGAATCGCTCACACCAAGCATCCTACCGATCCTGGACTTTCTCAAGCTGCGTCAGACCGTGGAGAACGCTGGATTTCTGCGGATGTCCGGTCATACAGTCTGCTGGGGCAGTCCCGAGCCTCGCACAGGCTACTATAGTCCGGACAAAGGCAGAATGGGCTTCCAGGTCTGGAGGGAAAATTTCGATACACTGTTGCTGGAGCATGCGCGGCTTCGAAAAGGGGTCGAGGTAAGGCTCGGCACGGGCGTATACCAGGTCGATATCGATCGGCGCGGCGTGACCGTGAACGCCGCGCGCCAGGGGCGGATCAGGACGCGATTTTTTATTGACGCGACCGGCCATGCCGGAGTGCTCGCGCGCCAGGATTTGCGCCAGCGCGATCCGGATTTCAAAACGCTCGCGCTGACAGGCTACTGGCGCGAAGCCGCAGCACCGGCAGGCAAGGATTTCGGCAATACTCTGCTCGAGGCGTACGAAAATGGCGTGGTGTGGTCTGTCCCGCTTCACAACGGGCTGCGCAACGTCACCATCCTGGTCGATTGGAGCCAGGGCCGGCGTATCCGCGAGCTCGGACTGCGTGATTTCTACCTGTCCGAGATGGCCAAGCTTTCGTATGTTTCGCAATTTCTCGGCGCCGCCTCTCTATCGGCTGTTCCTCGAGTGGCCGACGCTACGTTGTATACCGCCCGTCAGTTCGCCGGCGAGCGCTTCCTGCTGCTGGGCGACGCCGGGCTGTTTATCGATCCGCTGTCTTCGGAAGGCGTGCAGACCGCCATCGCTTCGGCGATCACCGGCTCGGTGGTGATAAACACGATCTTGGATCGCCCCGCTGCGACCACGAGCGCGCTGACTTTTTATCGCGACGCGCAGAACAATGCCTACTCGACGCACTATCGCCAATCCGCGGAGTATTACGACCAGGAACGCAGATGGCCGGATTCAATCTTCTGGCGAAAAAGGAGCGGCTTGCTGGCACCTCCCGGCACTGCGGACGTGAACGGCAACAGCAAGGTCTCGGCGCTCAAGCCGCCTTCCGAGGTATCGCACGTGCGTCTGGCTCCGGACGTAAGAATCGAGCGGCGGCCGGTGCTGGAATGGCCTTACGTGGAGATGCGTGAAGTACTCGTCACTGACACCAATGTGCGCGGCCTCAGATTCCTTCACAACGTGTGCGTTCCGGCCCTGCTTCGGGAAATCAAAAAGAAGCCCGCGATAACGGATATCGTGGCCGGCTATCTGAACCGGCGCGAAGGCAAGAAATCGGACTCCGGCATGGTGAGAGCCGCCCTGGTCCGGCTATACCGGGACGGTGCGCTCATTGCGATCGAGCCACGCGAAATCCGATCAGGCTAGCGCGAAACTTCGGACTGTTTCTGAATCGGTACGAGACTCGGCAGTAGCGGGCAAAAAGCATCCACGACCCTCCGCGGAGCACCCGCGACGAACCCTCCTCCGGCCCTCCGGGATCTCGCTGTGGAGAGCGGGAATAGTATTTCGCATCATAGTAGTCAGCCACCCATTCCCACGCATTGCCCACCATATCGAAAAGGCTATAGCCATTAGGTGGATAGGTACCTACCGGCGTCGTACCGTCCAAGTTGTCATAATTGGCAAGCTGGTGCGAAATTTCCTCCTCGCCCCACGGGAAAGGCTTACCTTCCAGGCCGCCGCGCCCGGCCCTTTCCCACTCGGCCTCGGTAGCTAGTCGAGTTCCCGCCCATTCGCAATACGCCATCGCGTCAACCCAGGCGACGAGAACCACGGGATGATTCTCGCGGCCAATCGGAAAGCTCTTATTGTCACGGTCCCAATTCGCCCACTCGGCCCTGGGATCATCCATATAAGGCACCGTATAGCCCGTCTCCAGGACGAAGCGCCGGTATTGGGAATTGGTAACGAGGTTTTTTGCGATGTAGAAGCTGCTCACGAACACGCGATGCGCTGGGCGTTCGTTGGGGTAGCCGTCATCAGATCCCATCAGGAATTCGCCCTCGGGAATCAGTATCAGTTGGGAGCTGTCCTTTGCGTTCGTGATCTCAGCCGGTTTTTCCATCCAAATTCGCTTTCCTTGCGTTATCGTGTATTGGATTACTATTATTGCGGGCGCGCAAGTCGATGGTCGAAATGGATAGCTGGGCGAGTCGTTCGCCGGAACGGAATTGAATGAGGGCGCTCAGCAAAGTCAGCCTGTCTCGAGTCCGCCGGCTGCTGCCCTTCCTTGCGGGATTTCGTTCCAAGCTCGCGATCATCTTTCTTTTATCGTTCTCCAACACGATTCTGGGTCTGCTTCAGCCGATTTTCACCAAGATCCTGATCGACGACGTTCTGCTGCCGCGCAATCTGCGCCTGCTCTGGATACTAAGCAGTGCGATGATCGCGGTCACTTTGGTCAGCTACGTGCTCGGCGCGTTCAACCGATACTATTACACCAGCGTCACGGCGCGAGTGCTCTTCAACCTGCGCCAGCATCTGTTCGAACACCTGCAGGCGCTGCCGATGCGCTTTCACGTCCGGGCTAAGGTCGGTGACCTGCTCTCGCGGCTCAACAGCGACATCGCTGAAGTACAATCGTTATTGACCGACACCGGCTTCAGCTTCATAGCGAACGTCTTCACCCTGTTCGCTGCGACCGGATTCCTGCTGTGGCTCAACTGGAAGCTGTTTCTTCTAAGTTTGATCCTCGTACCGCTGCAACTGTACGGGGTGATGAAGTTCCGCCCGTTGATCGTGAACCAGACTCGAGCGGTGCGCGAGCTCAATGCGGAAATTTCGTCATTCCTGGTGGAGTCGCTATCGGCGATAAGATTCATCAAGCTTTTCGTAGCGGAAAAAATCCAGCGTGTCCGGCTTTCCGCGCTGGGCGACGCTTTCGTCAAAGCCGTCACGCGGCTCGAGATGCTGTCATACCTCGGCGTCAGCGCCTCCACCTCCAGCACCGTTTTAGGTTCAGCGCTGGTGATGCTTTACGGAGGCTACCTCGTGATCGAGCGCCAGATGACGATTGGCGCGCTGGTGGCATTCTCAGCGTACCAGGCGCGTGCGTTCAATCCCTTGCAGGCGTTGATCGACCTCTACCTGCGAGTGCAGCGCGCGGGCGTATCGGTAGACCGCATCTTCGAGTTCCTGGACCTCCCGACCGAGAGCGACGGCGCCACCGGAAGCGTCCGGCTGCCCGAACTTCGCGGCGAGATCGAGTTTCGCCACGTTTCATTCAGCCATAACCCGGCCGTACTGATTCTGGACGATCTCAGTTTCAAAATTCCCGCGGGTGGAAGGCTGACAATTGTTGGTCCGAGCGGCGCCGGCAAAACCTCGATTGTCGACTTGATGGCCCGGCTGATTGAACCTGGCGCCGGATCGATCCAACTCGACGGTCATGATCTCCGCGCTTACGATCTTGCGTGGCTCCGGAACCAACTGGTGGTGACGGGACATCAGGCCTTCGTGTTTCACGCGCCGATGATCGAAAATCTCCGCTACGCCTGCCCGGAGGCCTCGCTGGAGCAGGTAATCGCCGCGGCGCGCGCAGCCGGGCTGCACGATTTCATAAGCTCGCTGCCCGATGGCTACAACAACCCGGTCGGAGAGCACGGCGCGACGCTCTCGGACGGCCAACGGCAGCGGATCTCGATAGCTCGCGCGCTGCTCAAGGATCCGAAAATCCTGGTTCTCGATGAGGCGCTTTCCGCGTTGGATGTAGTTAGTGAAGCCGAAATCCGGTCGGCGGTGGAGCGCGCGCTGCCCGGACGCACGGTAATAATGATCACGCATCGGGTGTCCTCAATCAGGCCGGACGACGAGGTGATGGTGCTCGAACACGGACGCGTCTTGTGGAGCCGCCGCTACGCCGACCATCCCGAAGGCTTGTCGCAGAAAATACAACCACGGCAGGAACGCGTCGCCTAGAGAATTGGCCGCGCATGGCCGCTCGCGCGGTTTCGTCGCGTTGCTCCGTCAGGGCTGCTTCATCGGTAGTGGCGCTCCGGCGCATTTGACCAGACGCTCCTGGGCGGACGCGAATCCCATCTCCGGCCGATCCTGAATCAGCAGTGCCAGCAGCGCGCTCAGATGTGCCGAGGCAAAGCTGTGACCGCGGTAATTGCGGGACTGGTCGAGGCCGGGCAGCGGGCGCGGCGAAGGATGCGCCCGGAACTGAATCGGGGCCTCCGCGACGTATCGATATTCGCTCCACGCACATTCGTCGCTCGCGGCCACGCCGAAAACCCCGTCTAGCGCCGCGGGCAACATGTCCGTCACCTCCGGCGGTGAGGACGCCGCGATCAGGGTCCCGGCGCGTCTTGCCTGCGAGGCTATCCGGGCCATCCGCGCGCGATGCTCTGGGTTGGCGGTGCCGAGGCTAAGATTTACGACTTGCATTTTCTGCTCGATCGCCCATCGCAGAGCCGCTTCGAGAATCTCTATCGAGGTGACAAGGCGCTCGGTAAAAACCTTCACGGCGAACAACGCTGCCTCCGGCGCCTTGAATTTCAGGATTCCCGCAAGCGCGGTGCCGTGCCCCAGCGTGTCGCTATAGTCGGAAGTTCGTAGAACCTCGCCCTTCGGACCGGCGCTGAAAGCCACCCCTCCGGCGATTTGACCGACATGCGAATGGCCGGGGTTGATACCGCTATCGATCAGCGCGATACGGATGCCCTTGCCACTACGGATGCTCAACGATTGGGGATCGAACTCCGAAGATGCGTCGGAAGCGTGGCGAGGGCGCGGGCGCCGCCGAATCGCCGCGCCCGGGCGTGAAACCCGACGAACTGCTTTCACGGTCGTAACTATAGATCTCTGTCCAGGAATTCGTTTTGGCCCCTATTTCCCTACGTCCTTATATGCGGCCAACGCGGGGTCGCCGCTCGTAAGCTTCGGGAGTTCGTCGTCCACCATTGCCCAGTCGACCTTCTGATCGATGAAGATGTGAAATTCCGGTTCGCGATCGATAGGACCAGCGAGGCAGGCACGCGCGACGTGAGTTTCGCCAGGCGCAGCCGTAGACTCGAAGAACATCATGGTGCTACAGCGCGCGCACGATCCGCACGGCTTTGCTTCGAGTATTGATGGCAGCGAAGCGCGTTATCGTCGGCAATGATACGCACGGTGTCTTGCCGGAATCCCACCCACGTCACGAAGGCTGCCCCATGGGCGTGCCGGCAGAATCGGCAATGACAATGCCCGCACCAGAGCGACGGTGCGCCGGCAACGAAGCGCAGCGCACCGCACATGCACTGCCCCGAGAATTCAGTCATGGAAGCCTTACGGGTCCTGGGTGGTGGTTCCTGGCGCAGCGAGATCCTTGTCGGTATTGACGAATCTCATCCCTATCCCGGCCATGGAGTGACCGAGCTCGACGTCGTCGATATGCTTGAGGGTATCCACGTCGTACACGGCGAGCGCGTGCCACTGGCCGCCGCAATAGAGCTTCTTGCCGTCGGGATGGATCAGCGGCACCGCCTGGCTATTCGGCATCGACACCTGGGCGTCTCTCTTCCTGGTCTTGTAGTCCACTTTCCACAGGTCGTTCCACACGAAGAACGCCTTGTGCAGGTCGGGCGAGGTGCCGATTCCTTCGACCGAGTACCAGTCCTCGACGAACGGCTCGGTCTCGACGATATCGAGCTTGGGATGTTCCTGCTTGAGGTCGAGAATGCCGATCGCCAGGGTGTCGGTGTTGGTTATCGAGTCCTCGACGATGATCGCGAAGGTAAGCAGGTAGTTCTGCTCCTGATAGTTCACCAGCAGCGGCAGGCCGTATGTCGCGCGCACCCCAGTGATATTACGGTGGGCGAGCGGGATCGTGCTCAGCAGGTGGCCATCCTCAGAATCGAGCACCAGGATGTCCTGGCCGACACAGAAGGCGAATATCTTCTTGCCGTCGGGCGAGAACCCAAACGACATGGTCTGGGCGGGCGCCGGGAACGTCTTGATCGTTTGGTTGGTGGCCGTGTCGATTACGCGGAAGCGCGGTTCCTCGTGCTGGTAGCGCCCCAGGCTCACCTTGAGCGGCATCTCGCTGATATACAGGCGGTCGCCCTTGGGATTGAGATTGGTCCCCGAGACGCGCACGGTCTCAGTGTCGCTCGACAGCTTGAGCGTCGCGACCTGCTTGCCCTGTTCCAGGTCGACCACGGCGACCGCCTGATCCAGGTTGGTAGTCGCGTAGGCGTAGCGCGGAGTGGCTGGGTTGGTCGCGATCTGCAGCACCGGACCCTGGCCTTCCAGGGGCACGGTTCGGACCACTTTGTCGGTCGTGGTATCGACGATCTCGACGTTGTTAGGCAGCGTGCCGACCACCATGTACCACTTGGCCCACGCGCTCGCGGCCGGCATCGTCAGGGCGAGCGCGAGTATCGATGAACCACACAGACGCAAGTGGCGACCGTCCAGCTTAATCATTCCCGTCAACTCTCTGAACTGTTTCTTATGATCCGGATCCTGATGCCGTTCCGTGCAGAGCACTGAGACGTGGCCATACAAGCCGCCGCGTCGACGCGGCGATCGTTCTGCATCAACGAAGTATCTACGAACCGGGACCGAAACCGCGCTACTTAACCTTCGGAAACTCCACGCTCAGGCTTCTCCAGTCTTCCATGTTGACCCCGGAGCAGCCCTTCGCCCATTCCGGATAGTTCTGCAGGCTGTCCGGCACCTGCGCCGGCCACCAACAGATGCCCGAGCATCCTGCCAGGTCGGCTTCGGTCGGACTGCACATCGCGTGCGCACCGCCCCACGGGTCGGCTTCCCAGCCGGGGTTGAAAATCGTCGTGCATCCCATCGGCTGCACCATCCCGACCACGTCTCCCCCTGTGCGCACGGCTTCGACAGCGCGAGCTTTGCGGTTGGCCGCCTTCAAGTGTTTCATGTCTCCTCCTGCCGCGAATGCCGAGCGCTGGCTGTGCGCGCGGCCATCACCTGTCTCTCAATGCTCAACTAACCCAAATCTCAGCTAACTTAATTCCTTGGGCACATCACTGCGGCTGCGCACGATGTATTTTTCGACAAACCCCGGATTCTTCTGCTCCAGCTCGGTAAAAACTCCAATACCATACTCCGTCCATTCGCGCAAAAACACGCAATAGTGGAGATTGGGCAGCGCCGCCTCGCCGAACTCCTGCAGCGCCTCGTGATAACATCCGCCCCCACAGATCCCGCGGATCCAGCACGTCTGGCACACCGGCTTGTTGCCCACCTGAACGCTGTTGACGAATTCGGTCAGCCGCCCATACTCGATTCCGCCCTGCCTGACGTTGCCGTACTTGTGTTCCTCCACCCCGGGAAAACGATGGCACAGGTAGACGTCGCCATTGCCGTCGACGTCCAGCAGCCCCAGCCCCGCCCCGCACGGGAACATCTTGTTGGTCCCCAAATGCAGGTCGGTGAGCATCGTGCTCAGGTTCGAGAATCCCGTGTACCGGTTCTCTAGCGCGCGTTCTACGTACCGGCCGCCGAGTTCCTTGAACCCACCTAACACCTCCCGCAGGTCAGCCGCTTCCAGGCCGTAATCGAGACCCGGCTTGGCAGTCACCGGAGAGAAGCCGACCTCAAAGAATCCGAGACCGTTGAGATGCTCGTAGATCCGCACGATCTCGACCGCGCCCTTGGTCACCGTGACCCGGGCGACGATCGGCCGTGCCGTGTAGCGCTCGAGCAGGCGCCCGACGCGGCTCATGATCTGTTCGTAGGAGCCCTTCTTTTCCCCGCTGTTGCTCAGAAAGAACCGGCGCCGATCGTGGATCTCCCTGGGGCCGTCGATACTGATCGTCACCCCGAAGCGATGCTCCTGCAAAAAGTCGATTATCTCGTCGACCAGCAGTGTGCCGTTGGTCGTGATCGAAAAGTCGACCTTCTTGCCGACCGTCACGCTCTTGTTCTCGGCGTACTCGACGACCTGCTTCATCAGCTTGAAGTTGAGCAGCGCCTCGCCGCCGAAGAACACGATATTGACCTCGCGGTTCTTACCCGCCTTCTCGAACAGAAAATCCACGCTCGCGCGCGCCGTCTCCCATTCCATCCGCACCGGTGCCGGCCCGTACTTGGCCGCATCGGGCTCGTAGCAATAGGTGCAGTGGAGGTTGCACTTGTTGGTGACGTTGAGGACCAGGGAACTAAGCGGAAACTGTGCCGTGTCGACGAACGGCAGCGCCACCGGAGCGCTGCTCTGCCCGCCCACCAGCACGTCCACGTTCATGAACTCCCGCACTACGTTGGCTACATCGTCGCCGACGAAGTCGCTCGAGAGCTGGCTTACAACTTCCTCTAGCGTAAAGCGGCGTTTGTTCTGACAGTACTGGAGCACCGCTTCCGACAGCGGGTCCATCGTGAACAACGACATGGTCTTCGCGGCCACCAGCACGGTCATCCCGCTATGGTTGACCACGTGGGCGTTCTCAGGCCGGAATTCCAGTTCGTCGGGACGCATGAGAGGTAGCCTCTGCGGAAAAAACCTATCAGTTTATCGGATTGAACACGAACTTCGGCGGCATCAGCAGCATGAAAGCCCGCGCGCCCATCGGCGGCTTGGAGGGGTCGGGCTGATACCAGGCCTCGACCCACACGTCGCCCACGTTGGACTCGCTATGCTCGCGTTCATGGTTCGGCCCGTCGGTGTTCGCGATAAACGTCCCGTACTGGTCGACGTTCCCCACGTACAGTACATCGTCGTCACCGATCCTGCTCACCCGCTCGGCCGTGTCCCATTTAAGCGGCCCCACCCGCCCGATATTCACTGGCTTGCCGTCCGGACCGTGGGTGAATCCCATTGCCTCGAACTGTTGGTTGACCTTGGGTCCGCGCGTCCCGCCAGGCCGTCCAAAGCCCCGCTCGGGGGTGATGCTGATGTAGTCCACGGTCTTGTAGAGGTAGAAGGGCCGCTCGCCCTCGACGCCGGCGATTTTGACGCTGCGCGGGCCAACCTTGGCGTCGCTGTCGGCCGCGACCTCGGCGGTCACGGTGTTGTCGCCTGATTGGCTCACCGACTGGACCTTGATTCCACTACCGAGACTGATCGCGTCGGCACTTACGTTAGGCGGGAGATTCATCCCGAACAGCCGCACCTTGGTCGTCTGGCCGGCCTGAATCGCCGTGGGGATCGTGGTCAGTAGCTCAGCCCCGCCGCCGCTCACCTTGTACAGGGTCTCGTCCATCCCCAGGTCGCCCACCGGCGTCAGCAGCCGCCGCCCATGCATCCTGGTGCCGTTTTCGTTCCCGAAGAAGATCTCAACTTCGGTCCGATCGTCCACCTGCGCCCGTCCCCGCCATTGGAACTTGGTATAAAGGACTGCGTCCGTGGTGCCCGAGACCGACGAGCCGTCCTCGAAGTTATGCGTGAACTTGCCGCTGTACTGGTCGTTGCCCGCCGAGGTTACTGTGAGCACGCCCGTATAGTCACCGCCCTTGGCCGGGTCATGGCCAACCACCAGCCATTTGCCGGAATAATCCGGCTTGGCGACCGCCTGCCATTGCGTCCAGTCCGGGGTCTGAAACGGGAAACGGCCGGCGAAGTACGGCACCGCCTCCTTGGTCGCGACCTGCCGCCAGGGATCGCTCAGGTTTCCGGATGACGAGGTGTCCGAGGCCACGAACGGCACGAAATACTCGTGCAAGTCAGGCAGCCGCCTCCACATCTCAGGAGTGCGCCGCTGCAGGCCGATCCGCGCGAACGAGTGACACTGCACGCAGGCCCCGATAACGTTGGGCGGCAGGCCCGCCTTGTCCTGGGTCTCCAGCGTGCTGTTGCGTTCTTCAAGCACGTACTCGAAGGGCGTGACCTCCGACGGCGCAAGCCCGTTGTTGTCGCTCAAGTACTTGAGGATCTTGTGCGCCTCGTCCTCCTTCAGTTGCAAACCGTGGTTGCGCACCATCCGGCTGAGCGTCATCCGCCAGCCCTCGGGCGTCATCCGCACCGATTCGATCGAGTCCAGCTTGCCGTCCTTGGGAATGTGACACGCCGTGCACACCAGCAGCGTATTGTCCGCCGCCTTCTGCTGAGCTCCCGCCGTGCCACGCAAAAAGCTGAGAACTAAAAAGACGAGAATAATGGCGACAATAGTTGAGACTGGTGCTCGACGCTGGCCCATTTCGACGAAGCCTCCCTCGCCCTTCGATAAGTCCGCCTTTAATAGCGTGATCCAAAAAAAAAGGAAAACGAATTCACCATCAGCTCCAGGTTGGCGCGGAAAACAATCCGCCAGTGCGCCGCTGCACCGGGGTGAGCCGCTCTCACGCCCTGCTTAAGCGATTGAATCGCGCCATTGGGTGGTCCGATGCACGATCGGCACCGCCTGGCTGATTTCGACGATCGGGTTCACGTTGTGCTCATAGAAGAGCGCAAACGTGCTGGTCGCCTCCATTATTGCCGCCGGCGATTCAGCCTCGACTATCACCAGGCCGCCCTCGCTGTCGCTGCGCGCGTAATGGGCCTTAATGTTGAACCCGGTCGGCGGTTTCCAGTTGTCGAACAGGCGCGTGGCCCGCTTGGCGATCGCTTCTGTCCAGCCATCCTTTGGCCGGTAGTGGATCATGAAAAGCATGATGGCTTCCTCCTGAATGGCGACAAGCTGCATCCGCCGGTTAGAGCGGCCGGGCCCTAGAACATCTCGAAATACTCGCGATGCTCCCAATCGGTCACGTGCGAAAGGAAGCGAGAGATTTCGAATTCCTTCAGCGCGACTATGTAGTCGATGAAATCGCCCCCCATCTTCTCGCGGAACAGCGCGCTGGTCTTGAGCGCGCTCACGGCGTCCATCAGCGACCGCGGCAGTATCGCTCGATCGGTGTCGGCGTAGGGATCGCTGGTCGGCGGGCCCGGATCGAGCGCTTTCTCGACACCGTCCATGCCCGCGATCAGGTTTGCCGCCAGATACAGGTATGGATTGGCCGACGGCTCTCCGACCCTGTTTTCGAGGTGCGTGCCAGGGTCGGCAGGCCTGCCGATCACGCGGATCATCGCACCGCGGTTCTCCGTCGCCCAGTTGGCGCGATGGGGCGCGAGCGAATTGGGGCGCAGCCGCTTGTACCCGTTGATGGTCGGATTGCTGAAGACGCAGCTGGCGGCCGCATGATGCAGCAGTCCGCCGACGAAGTTGCGGCAGGCGACCGACAGCATCTGCGAGGCATCCTGCGCGGCAAACGCGTTCTCGCCGGTCGCCAGCGAATAGAGCGACTGATGCAGATGCCAGCCGCTCGCGTACACGTTTTGGACGGCCGGCCAGCACATGAATGTCGCATGGCATCCGTGGCGCCGGCAGATCTGCTTCACGGCGCTCCTGAACAGAAGCATGTCGTCAGCGGGGGCGAGTCCGGTTTCGGGCTCGAACGTCACTTCACATTGGCTCGGGCCCCATTCGGTCTCCAGGCTGCGGATCGGCAGTCCCATCGCTTCCAGATTCTCGCGCAGCGTTTCGAGAATCGGCTGCATCTCGTCGATCTTCTGCTCAGCCAGGTGTTGAAACCCATGGGAGAGCAGGTTCACGTGCGGCGGATCGGGCGGCTGGCCGGATTGCTCGGGGCGAAGACGAGCGTCTTCGAGCTTCATCACGTAAAACTCAACCTCGAGGCCGGCCATCGAACCGAAGCCCTTGCGGCGCAGCTCTTCGAGCGCTCGCCGATAGATGTAACGGGGCGCGATTGGCACTGGCGCTCCGTCGGGGAGATACAGGTCGGACAAAATCCAGCCCGTGTCGGGAACCCAAGGCAGCACGCGGAAGGTCTCCGGGTCGGGAACCATCAGAAGGTCGCCGGAGCCACCAGCTCCAGCCAGCGGCAAGCCGCCTTCTCCCGTAAATACCGGGAAGGCGACGTGGTTGGAGGTATCAAAGGCGAACAGCGTGCTGACGATGGCGTAGCCCCGCTCGAGCGCGGCGAGAAAGTTTCGCGCGGTCAGGGTTTTGCCGCGCGCGATTCCGTGCTGGTCGGCAAACACGACCCGCACAGAGTTTATCCGGTCGCGCTCGATTCTGTCGCGAATTGATCTAGCGCGGTCGCTCTGCGCCGCCGTCCAGAGCCCATGGCGCTCGATGAATCCCGGGCGCGAAAGGCCCGACGGTTGGACTTCATCAGATCCGGCCAATTGTCACCTCCGCTGCCGAAGAGATATCGCACAGCCCGGCGTGGCCGGGATGCAGGCGCAACCGTCACAGAAAAAAGGAATTGTTCTCCTGGCCCTCGTCGCAGTCGATCAGGTTGATTTGCTTCAGCGCAATCTTCCAGGCGCCATTTTCCTGAACAAAAAGGTATCCGCACCAGCCGGCCAGGGCGCGATGAACCCCGAGCCGGTAGGTCTGAATCACAAAGTTAGCCCGCGCCGCGACTTCGCCCGCGCTGCTCGCGAAAATTTCGAGATTACTCAGAAGATGACAAGTGCGGGTGGGAGGGATTTGCGAGTACGCGTTACCAGTGCGCAGCCGCGCCACGCGATCCATCAGCCGGCGCCGGTCGTGGAACTCAACCGTTACCTCGCGCCGTGGATCGTTGCCGCGCCGAAGTGGTATCCAGTAGATGCACTCGCGGCTGAACAGTTCGAGCCAGCGCTCGAACTCGCCGTCGTCCAGCAACCGCGCCTCTCGCTTAATCAGCCGCTCGCAGGCTACTTCGAGTTCGGGCGCCGGCGGATCTCCGGGCTGCCTCCACAGGCGATCGAGCGCCATCAGGCGCTCGTAAAGCGCTTCGTTGACGTACAGCGAAGGCTCAAGCGCGCCTGCGTCGTCCTTCGTCACGAAAGCCGGTCTCCTATCCCACCGAGAGCTTCAGCTCGGCGCTCATCAGCCGCTTCCATTCCTTGTAGTAAGAGCGGAAGTGGAGATCGTCGCTTATCGGGCCGGTGATAACGCCCTGCGCGTCGGCCCGTTCCACGCCGGTGTGCAGATGGCGGCTGATATCGATCCACTCGATCTCCGGAATCGCCAGCCCCTGCTGGCAGGCCTCAAAGTTCGCGCAATCATCGACCTCGCCGAAATTCGGGAAATCCTCCTGCGTCCGCATCCGCAGCACGTTGATCTCCTCGGGCACGCCTCTCAGCGTGGTGGCGTACCATGTCACCTGGACTCGATCGACCGCTATCGGTTCCACCACCTGGATCTGGTTGCCGATGATCAGCAGGTTAGGAAACACGTTAAGGTTCATCCCCGAGCCGACCGCGACCTCCAACAGCCGATTGGCTTCCTCGTCGCCCAGTCGCTGGCGCAGTTGAGCCTCGTAGGTTTCGCGCCCGGGCTGCGGCCGCTGCCGCCTCCAGGCAGAATCCGCATGCATCTCAGGCCGCTGATCGATGAAAGTATGGCCATTGCCGAGCGCCTGCGAGTACATCGCGCAATCGTCAGGACGACTCGTTCCGTAGTACGACATGTCGCGGTCGGGTCCGTGACGCCGCGCCGTCATCAGCAGCAGCGAGCGATGGGAGAACGGCGGATGATAGCCGTCGCCCGCGTTGTCGTAGACCAACTTCCAGTTGGCGCCCATGACCATCCGCTGCGCCGAACTGCGCACCACCACCTCGGCGCCCGGATAGCGATCAAGCCATTGGTCGATAAGCGGCCGCGCTGCACCGAGGTGCTGGACCAGGTCCGGCGCCTCGCGATTCAAGGTGCCAAAAATGAATCCGCGGTAAGTTTCGAGGCGCGGAATTCGGGCAAGGTTATAGCGTTCGATCTTGAAGCTAAGGCCGTAGGCGTCGTCGCCCGGCACCGAAACGCAGTCTCCGCTGATACTGTAAGTCCATCCGTGATAGCCGCAGGTGAAATAGCGCGCCGAGCCCTCGCGCTGGCGGCACACGGTCGCGCCACGGTGCGCGCATCGGTTCATCAGCGCATTGATCTTGCCGCTGCCATCGCGGGTCAGGATGATCGGCCTGAGGCCAAGATTACGCGCGACGAAATCATTGGGCTTGCTGATTTCGCTTTCGTGGCCGAGGTAGACCCACGTGCCGCCGAAAATTCTGATCATCTCCTCGGCAAAAATCGCCGGGTCGGTGTAGAGCGAGCGATGCACCCGGCCGTCCTGCACCAGATGGTCCCATCGCGAAGCCGTGTCGTGCATACGTCACAGGCGATAACGCGAAGCATCCGCCCACGTCAACAGGGCCGGACGCCAGGCAAGTAGCCCAGGCAAGACCGCCGGAAAAGACCCTGCCCCCCGATGCACTTTGGTCGCGGTTGGCGCAAAATATAATTCGTGACAAAAGGCCGGCCGGGGCGGCGGCGGTCGAAGTTTCAAAGCGTCGCGAAAAAAGCAGGGACGTCTGATGGAAACGATACAGGATATAGACCCGGAGGAAACCCGCGAATGGCTCGATTCGCTCGAGGCGGTGATTGACGCGGAAGGGGTCGACCGCGCTCATTTTCTGCTCGAGCAGCTCATAACCACGGCGCGCCTGCGCGGCACCTATCTGCCCTACAACGCCAATACGCCGTACCTCAACACGATTCCCGCCGATCGCCAGCCACACTATCCCGGCGACCGCGAAATCGAGCGGCGTATCAGCTCGATGATCCGCTGGAACGCGCTCGCGATGGTGGTGCGCGCCAACCAGCACTCCTCCGAGCTCGGCGGCCATATCGCGAGCTTTCAGTCCGCCGCCACCCTGTACGATATCGGCTTCGGCCACTTCTGGCGCGCGCCTTCGGAGACTCACGGCGGGGACATCATTTACATCCAGGGCCACTCCTCCCCGGGCATTTACGCGCGCGCGTTCGTCGAGGGACGCTTGACCGAGGACCAGGTGCTCAATTTTCGGCGCGAGGTCGACGGCCACGGGCTTTCGTCGTATCCGCATCCGTGGCTGATGCCGGATTTCTGGCAGTTCCCGACAGTTTCGATGGGGCTTGGGCCGATCATGGCGATTTACCAGGCGCGTTTCATGAAGTATCTGGAGGGGCGCAGCCTCGGCGACATGGGCGACCGCAAGGTCTGGGCGTTCATGGGCGACGGCGAGATGGACGAGCCGGAGTCGCTTGGCGCGATTGCGCTCGCTTCCCGCGAAAAGCTCGACAACCTGATCTTCGTGGTCAACTGCAACCTGCAGCGCCTGGACGGTCCGGTGCGCGGCAACGGCAAGATCATCCAGGAGCTCGAGTCCGACTTCCGCGGCGCCGGCTGGAACGTGATCAAGGTCATCTGGGGCAGCAACTGGGACGCGCTGCTCGCGCGCGACAAGCTCGGATTGCTGCGCAAGCGGATGGAGGAATGCGTCGACGGCGAGTACCAGGCTTTCAAGTCGCGCGACGGCGCGTACGTGCGCAAGGAGTTTTTCGCCAAGTACCCGGAACTGCTCGAGATGGTTTCCGGCATGACCGACGACGAAGTCTGGCAACTCCGCCGCGGCGGCCACGACCCGATTAAGGTCTATGCCGCGTACGCGGCCGCCGTCAGCCATCGCGATCAGCCCACCGTCATCCTCGCCAAGACCATCAAGGGCTATGGGATGGGCGCCGCCGGCGAGGGCATGAACATCACCCATCAGCAGAAGAAGATGGGCCTCGAGGAGCTCAAGGCCTTTCGCGATCGCTTCAAGATTCCGGTGCCGGACGACCAGATCGCGGAGGTGCCGTTGCATCGGCCGGCCGACGACAGCGTCGAAATTCAGTATTTGCGCGAGCGCCGCAAGGCGCTGAACGGCAGCCTGCCGCAGCGCCGGCGCACCTCGGCGCCGCTGTTGGTGCCGCCGCTAGCGGCCTTCGACTCGCAGCTCCAGAGCACCGGCGAACGCGAGGTCTCGACCACGATGTCCTTCGTGCGGATTCTTTCGGCGCTGGTGCGCGACAAGAATATCGGCAACCGGGTGGTGCCGATCGTCCCCGACGAATCCCGCACCTTCGGGATGGAGGGGATGTTCCGCCAGCTCGGAATTTTTTCGCAGGTCGGCCAGCTCTATAAACCCGAGGACTCCGGCCAGCTGATGTTCTACCGCGAATATCAGCATGGCCAGATCATCCAGGAAGGAATCAACGAGGCCGGCGCGATGTCCTCGTGGATCGCCGCGGCGACTTCATACAGCACCCACAACCTGCCGATGATTCCCTTCTATATCTTCTATTCGATGTTCGGGTTCCAACGAGTCGGCGACCTGGCATGGGCCGCGGGCGATTCGCGATGCCGCGGATTCCTGCTCGGCGGAACTTCCGGACGCACCACGCTCAATGGCGAGGGCCTCCAGCATGCCGACGGCCACAGCCACGTTCTCGCCTCGGTCATTCCCAATTGCGTCGCCTACGATCCGACCTTCGCCTACGAACTGGCGGTGATTATTCACGATGGCCTGCTGCGGATGCTGACTGAGCAAGAGGACGTCTTCTACTACATCACCCTGATGAACGAGAATTACGTCCATCCCGCGATGCCCGAAGGCGTGCAGGAAGGTATTCTCAAGGGCATGTACCCGCTGACCAACGGCGGCGGCAACGGCAAGGGGCCGCGCGTGCAGTTGCTCGGCTCGGGCACTATCCTGCGCGAGGCGATCGCCGCGGCCGATCTGCTGCGGGACGATTTCGGAGTAGGCGCCGACGTGTGGAGCGTGCCGAGCTTTACCGAGCTCAGGCGCGACGGAATCGAAGTCGAGCGCTGGAACATGCTGCATCCGCTGGAACCTCAGCGGCGTAGCTACGTCGAGACTTGCCTCGCCGATCGCCCCGGGCCGGTGGTCGCGGCGACTGACTATATCCGCACGTTCGCCGATCAGATTCGGCCCTATGTTCCGCGCCGGTATCGCGTACTGGGTACGGACGGCTATGGGCGCAGTGACTATCGCTCCCGGCTGCGCAGCTTTTTCGAGATCGATCGTCATTACATCACGGTCGCGGCGCTCCGCTCGCTCGCCGACGAAGAACAGATTCCCGCTTCCAGGGTCGATGCCGCGATCAAGAAGTACGACATCGATCCGGAAAAACCCAATCCCGCAACGGTGTAAAAGCGATGGGCGCGCTGGTCGATATCAAGGTTCCCGACATCGGCGACTTCTCCGACGTCGAAGTAATCGAGGTGATGGTCAAGCCGGGCGATCCGGTCCGCGTCGACGACTCGCTCATCACGATTGAATCCGACAAGGCCTCGATGGAGGTGCCGTCGACCCAGGCCGGCATCGTGAAGGAAATCCGGGTCAAAATCGGCGACAAGGTTTCCGAGGGCTCGCCCATCGTCGTGATCGAAACCGCAGCGGGGGCCGACGGCAAATCTGCGGCAGCGAGCGGGCCCGCCCCCGCCACCAGACCTGCCCAGGCACCCACGTTGTCGGTCGTCAAAAAAACCGCTCCGGCCGCCGGGCAACCGGCCGACCGGGCGCAACCGCGCACCGCCACCGCACCAGCGCCGACAGACTCTCGCAGCGCTCCTGCCGCAACCGAGCAGCCCGAGAAAAGCGATTCGGCTGGATCCGAATCAAGCGGCGCGCCCGGAGCCGAGTCTGAGCGCAAGCCGCACGCGAGCCCGGCGGTGCGCAAATTCGCGCGTGAGCTCGGGGTCGACCTGCGCGCGGTCAAGGGCACTGGCTTAAACGGGCGAATCTTCAGAAGCGACGTGCAGAAGTTCGTGAAATCCGCGATCGCCACCCCGGCCCGCGCATCCGGCACGGGCGTAGGCGCCGCGCTCGAGCTCGCACCGTGGCCGAAGATCGATTTCGCCAAATTCGGCGAGATCGAGACGCGTCCGCTCTCGCGCATCCGCAAGCTTTCAAAGGCGAACCTGGCGCGTAACTGGGTGATGATCCCGCACGTCACCCAGTTCGACGAGGCCGACGTGACCGAGCTCGAGGCCTTGCGCCACGAACTCAGCGAGACCCACGCGAAAGATGGCGTCCGCATCACGATGCTGGCCTTTGTGCTCAAGGCGCTGGTCCGGGTGCTGACTGAGTATCCTGAATTCAATTCGTCGCTCGACGGCGACAACCTGATCCTGAAGAAATATTTCCATTTCGGCTTTGCCGCCGACACCCCCGAGGGACTGGTGGTGCCGGTAATTCGCGACGTCGACAAAAAAGGCGTGGCGCAAATCGCGCGCGAGACCGCCGCACTTGCTCAGGCGGCGCGCGAGGGCAAGCTCAAGCTGGCCGACATCCAGGGCGGATGCTTCACCGTGTCGAGCCTGGGCGGAATCGGCGGTACTGCGTTCACGCCGATAATCAATGCGCCCGAAGTGGCTATTCTGGGACTCTCGCGGCTGATGCGGAAGCCCGTGTGGCAGGGCAGCGCTTTCGTTCCGCGCCTGATGCTGCCGCTGTCGCTCGCGTACGACCATCGCGTGATCGATGGCGCGCTCGCCGCGCGTTTTGTTACCTATCTGAGCGCGATACTTTCCGACATGCGCCGCGCCCTGCTTTAAAGCGGCCGGCTCACTGCCTCACGCTCCTTCGCGATTGCGAAAGCTTCGCGCGCGCCTTGCCTCTGCTTATCGACCTTGAAACGACACCAAACGAACGTTCGCTGTCTCTTCCGTCCGGCTCTGCCGGCGCTCATGCGCAACCCACGAGTGACTTGACGCTCATCCGCCGGAGGCGGAGAGGTTGGACTATCACGCCAAGCCGACAAGGAGAGGATCGAAAATGCCAACCTATATTTTGCTTAGCACGCTGACGCCCGAGGGACGTCGCACGTTGCACAGCGATCCGGATCGCCTGGAGCAAGTGAATAAGGAAATTACGGATTTTGGATGCAAGGTAGCCGCTCAATATGCAGTTCTCGGAGGTTACGACTTCGTAACTATCGTCGAAGCGCCGGACAACGAAACGGTTGCTCATTTGTCGGTTGACCTGGGGTCGCGCGGCACGGTCCACGTGATGACGCTCCCGGCAATTTCGATTTCCGAACTGCGCAAGAAGTTGAAAGGGCCGAAACAGATGGGACGCCCCGCGCGTGTGTGATCTGCCCGGAGGGCCGCCACTCATGCATACACAGGGGATAGCTTATGATCAGCGAAACGCTGCTGCGCGCACTCCAGGAGAGGATGCGTAAGCTGACCGGCGCCAGCTCCACCTATGCGGTGCGCAGTGCCGAACTCAGGGCTGCTTTGGAACGCGCGAAATTGACGGAAGCGAGCGAAGCAGCGCGGGAAGCCGAGGCTATCCGGGAGAGCGCGAGATTGGTGGAGGAAATCAGGGAGTTGCGCGATCGCATAAAAGACCTCCTGCGCAGCCGGGAAGATCTCGCGCCGATCACGAAAAACGCTTGATCGACTCCACAGTATTTGCGCGCAGCATTGAGCGACTGGTTCGGCCTGTGAATGCGGCTTCTACTGGCGCGCCATGGCAACACGCAGGCGGTCCTCGGCCGTGATCAGGTGATCGAGGTTGATCGCATCCTTTCCGATATCGATCTCGACCCAATTCACCTCGCCGCTGAATTCGTTGTCGTGTGTTCCGTAATCATAGGTCACCGGAGAGCCGGCCCCGAAACCGACATCGCAGGTTTCGTCGGCAGAGAAGACCAATGGCTCCGTCTTTTCCACGCGGCCCTCACCGCACTTTTTGCCATCGACGTAGAGAGTGACCGTGCCGCCTTTCGCAAGGCCGCCCCCATCGTAGGCGAACTCCATCCGCACCTCGTGCTTGCCGGCTGGAATCTTGTTCGCGCCTTCGACGTAGTAACGCTCCATCCCATAGAAGTTGTAACAGTACTTTGGCTTGCCACCCTTGGCGTAAAGGCCCCAGCCCCCAATTAGCCCGCCCTGGGCAACAATGACTCCTTCTGCGCCCGACTCGGGCACGACCACCTCAGCGGTCACGGCGTGCGACTTGTTCTTGATATTGATGACAGAGCCTTCAGTAAGACGCCCCATCCCGCCGAACAACAGTTGTCGGTTGCCTACAATCAACTGAGGGCGGCCAGCGGTGTCGGGATTGGCGCGCTCGGCGAAACGGTCGTCCAACGGCAGCACGTTGTATTTGACCGCCTCGATTAACCATAGCCGTTGCAGCTCGTGCAGCTTTTTCGGATTCTCTTTTGCCAAATCTTTGGCTTGGCTCCAGTCCGTGTTGGTGTCGTATAGCTCCCACACATCGTCGTCGAATGCGGGCAATTGGACCGCGCCGGTCAACCAAGGAGTTCGATGCCGTGTAACGGCGGTCCAACCCTTATGGTAGATGCCGCGGTTGCCTGCCATCTCGAAATACTGGGTTTCACGCCGATCTGCCGCCTTGGCGTCATTGAACGAGTACGCCATGCTGACGCCCTCGATCGGCTTTTGACCCACGCCATTGACGATCAGTGGCTCAGGAAGACCCGTCACTTCCAGCAACGTGGGCGCAACGTCGATTACGTGATGAAATTGCGAGCGAACCTCGCCCTTTCCCTTGATTCCCTTAGGCCAATGCACAACCAATCCGTTCCGTGTACCGCCCCAGTGCGACGCCACCTGCTTGGTCCATTGGTAGGGCGTGTCCATCGCATGCGCCCAGCCCACCGCGTAGTGATTGTAGGCCTCGACCCCGCCTAATTTTTCGATGTGCGACTTCAGGAACTCGGGCGACTCAAGGTCAGCGAAGCCGGTCAGCGGCACCAACTCGTTGTAGGCGCCTTGCAGCGTGCCCTCGCCGGATGCGCCGTTGTCGCCGATGATGAGGTAGATCAGCGTGTCGTTGATGATGTCGAGATCCTTCAGCGAGTCAATGAGGAGGCCGATGTAGTGGTCAGTATGCTCCATGAAGCCTGCGAAGATTTCCATCTGACGCAAGAGCACCGGCTTCATCTCCGCCGACTCCGTCTCCCAGGCCGGAATTTCGGGGTGGCGTTTCGTCAGTTCGCAATCCTTGGGGATAACGCCGAGTTCCTTCTGTCGCGCGAATGTCTCCTCGCGCAGCTTGTCCCAACCCTGGTCGAACTTGCCTTTATACTTGTCGGCCCACTCTTTGGGCACGTGGTGAGGAGCGTGCATCGCGCCCGGAGCGTAATACACAAAGAACGGCTTGGCGGGAGCTAACGCCTTCTGCTGGCGAATCCACTTGATCGCCTTGGTCGTCATGTCATCTGTGAAGTGGTAGCCCTCGTCAGGCGTCTTCTCGGGCTCGACCGGGGTCGTTCCTTCGTAGATCGCCGGAAACCACTGGTTCGTCTCACCGCCGAGAAAGCCATAGAAGTATTCAAACCCACCGCCGCCCGTGGGCCAGGCATCGAATGGCCCTACCGGACTTGTCTCCCAGACCGGAACCTCATGGCACTTGCCGAACTGCGCCGTCGAGTAGCCATTCAGCTTGAGGGTCCGGGCAATCGGCGAAACCGTGTTGGGCAAGATCGAATTGTAGCCAGGCGCGGAAGTGGCAATCTCAGTAATGCCGCCCATGCCGACTGAGTGGTGGTTGCGGCCGGTCAGAAGTGCCTGGCGCGTCGGCGAGCACAGCGCAGTGGTGTGAAAGCGGGTGTATTTCAATCCTGCGCTGGCGAGTTTTTCGATGTTCAGAGTACGGCAGGGGCCGCCAAAGGCTGAGGTTGTGCCGAAGCCGACGTCGTCAAGCAGGATCACCAGGATATTGGGAGCGCCCTCGGGCGGACGTAGTTGCTCGATGGGAGGATATTTGGTGTCGGGGTCTTTCGCGTCATAGGTCGTCAAGCCGACATGGGCGCGATCCGGAATCGGGAGAACTGTTCTTGATATCTTTTGGTTGCTCATCCTGGCCTCCGCCGGGGGCGTCCCCGAAAAGATCGGATGCTACCCGACCATAAAAATAATCGCCAGAGCAACGTGATGACCGGGGAAGCTCGAAGAAAAAGATCGACGGGTCCGAAGGAATATGGCGATGGGGACGGCGCTGAAACTCCGGTCGTCGTGAACATCGCCACGCCTCGCGTCTTGTCGACTGGACCCCACGGTATCTAGCGCAGCGAACGCCAGCACTGGGAGCGGCATCGAAGCGGAGCCGAAGGTTGGGTAAATGCGGGATCGAGGCCGCGGCGCGGAGTCTGCGGAGCGTCAGGGAGGCGGCTCACAGCGAAGACTGCTGATGTGGTGGGGCGTGGGAGGGGTTTAGAATCTGAGATGCGAAGCCGCGACGATCTGCGGAGGCAGGCCAGGACTCTTTTTCCTGGCCAACGACGCCGATCGCCGCGAGCCAACCAATGAAAGAGATCGGCTCAGATGCGGAAGGTTAGTATGAGGGTTTGGTTTCGCGGGGAAAGCCCCGAAAAGTGGCACTCGTCGCGGCAATGCGAAAGCTCCGAGGCGCGGTTGGGAGCGTCGCAACCAATCGAAGACCATTTGTGGCGCGGCTGGCGAGCACATCCGTGACCTAGGCCATTTGAGGTGAAACTCGAGTCCGATGGAGGCAGTGAAGGCGGGGGTTCAAGTTTATCGGTTACGAAGCAATCACGCCTTCAGAGTATGAGGGAGCCCAACATCGAAAGGCCGGCTTGAAAGCGTGTGAAGCCTTACGAACTCGGATCGGTCACGCTGCGAGAGAGTCCGCCGTGATTATCCGCCAGTCGCAACCGGCGATGGCACAGGTAGATGAGAGCCGGCTGAAGTACACGAGTGAGCAGAGCGATCGCGAGTGCACCGCCAATTACCACGACCGCGAGTGGCCTCTGCGTCTGTGGTCCGATCCGCGTGGACAGAGCCGCCGGCAGGAATCCCACCGCATCGACGAGGTCGGTCATCATGGTCGCGCGAAGGCGCCGGTCGGAACCCATGATGATGGATTCGACGAACGGATGTCCTTGGTCCCAGAGCTGACGGATATAGGTGGTGAGCAGGATACCGTCCATCACCGCAATGCCGAAGATCGAAATGAAGCCGACCGCTGCTGACACACTGAACGGAATGCCCGTAACCAAAAGCGCCAGGATTCCTCCCAGGCACGCGACGGGCACCTGCGCCATGATGATGAATGTGTCGATCCAGGAGTAAGTGGCGCCATACAGCACCGCCGCGATAAGGACGAGCGAGAACGGAATGACGATCTCGAGTCGGTGAATCGCTTGGCTTAGTTCGCCATACTCTCCAGCCCATTCGAGTTGGACGCCCTCGGGCAATTTCACTTCGCGTGCAACGCGCTCCTTCGCTTCAGCGATGGCGCTTTCGAGATCCCGCCCGCGCACAGCGAAGCGCAACGGCACGTATCGCGCGAGTTGCTCGCGGTAAATGAAAGAGGCGCCCTCGGCCGTTTTTATGTCGGAGACGAGGGAAAGCGGGATGTTTGCACCGGCGGGAGTCGAGACTCGAATCTGGCGAATTGCGTCGAGACTTCGGCGATATTGGGGCAGCCATCTGACGACCAGATCGAAACGACGGTCGCCTTCAAGAACCTGAGTCACGGCCTGGCCGCCGATCGCCGCCTGCACCACGGCCCCTACGTCGCCAACGTTGATTCCATAGCGCGAGCACGCGTCCCGATCGGGTTTGATCAACAAGTTGGGCTGGCCCAGCGACCGATATACAGCGGTATCTTCGATCCCTGGAACGGTCTGGAGCACAGCCATCACGCGGCTTGCAAGGTCCTCATCGATCCGCAAATCCGGGCCGAAGACCTTGATCGAATTGGCGGCCTTTACCCCAGACAAGGCCTCGTCCACGTTGTCCTCGATGTATTGCGAGTAACCGAAACTGACGCCCGGCAATGCGTCGCGAAGCTTCTGGTCTATCTGGCTTATGAGCTCTGCCTTGTTGAGATGCGTGGGCCACTGGTCCAGTGGCTTGAGATTGACCAGGAACTCAGCATTGAAGAACCCGGTGGCATCGGTGCCGTCGTCCGGGCGACCGACCTGCGACAGCACAATCGAGACCTCGGGGAAGGATAGAAAAATGTTCCGCGCCTGCTGCGCAACGGTGGTGGCCCGATTCAGCGAAACGCTGAGCGGCATGGTGGCGCGCGCCCAGATGTTGCCCTCTTCAAGCTTCGGCAGAAACTCGCCTCCGAGCATAGGGAACAGGGAAAGCACGACGGCGATGATCGTGAGAATGATGACGAGTGTCAGCCGGGGCCACCTAAGCACGCGCTCGAAGAGCGCATGGTAGAAGTGTCGAAGCCCCTCCCAAATCGGGTTCCGCCACGCTCTCATGTCTTTGCGAATCAGATACGAGCTGAGCACCGGCGAGAGCGACACCGCGAGGAGAATCGCGGTACCAAGGGCATAGGCGTAGGTGTGGGACATCGGCGAGAAGATCGCCCCTTCGACTCCCCGCATCGTGAACAGTGGCAGGAAGGCGATGATGAAAATCAGCGTAGAAAAGAGGATGGGTCCGCCAACTTCTTCGGAGGCTCGTAGAATGTTTCCTCGGAGATCGCTGGCTGCCGCTGTGTCCGCGGTCAGATGACGGTTAATGTTCTCGACCACGATAACGGTCGAATCGATAATTATCCCGAAATCGATCGCTCCGAGAGAAATCAGGTTGGCCGGCGTGTCCGTCAACCGCATAAGGGTGAAAGCGCCTAAGAGCGCCAGCGGTATGTTCACGGCCGCGATCACCGCACTGCGAATATTGCCAAGAAAAAAGACCAGCACCAGAAACACCAACACCATACCGATAGCCAGGTTCTCGAGTACGGTGTGCAGCGTGGTCTCTACCAAGTCTGTGCGGTCGTAAAACGGGACGAGACGGTACCCGCGCGGCATTATGTTGGAAGCGTTGAGGCTTGCGACTTTCGCTTTCACCCCAGCGAGTGTGTCCAACGTGTTCCCGTACTTGCGCATCAGGACGATACCTTCGACCACCTCTTTGCGCTGGTTCATGCTCACGGCGCCGAGCCGGGGGGCGTAGCCGACGTCTACGTCCGCAACGTTGTTCACGCGAATCGGAATAGAGCGATTACTGGAGAGGACGATTCCTTTGATGTCGTTGAGGGACTCGATGAACCCGAGACCGCGTACGTCGAAGACCTGATTGCCGATCGGGAGATAATTGCCGCCCACATTGATATTTGAATTGGCTATGGAGGAGACCAGTGCCGACAGTTGAACCTGGTAATAGTTGAGCTTCTGCGGGTCTACGTCGACGTGGTACTCCTTGGCCAATCCGCCAAAACCGGTCACGTCGATCACACCCGGTACCGTCTTGAGCTGTTTCTCGGCGATCCAATCCTCAACCTCTTTTTCCCTGGTGAGGTTGTGGTCGGGTCCCTCCACCGTATAGCGGTAGATTTCCCCGATGGGATTCTCGGGCGATATCGCTGGGGTGGCCCCCTGGGGAAGATTGATGAATCCGAGACGGTTGATGGTTTCGGTGCGATCCCAGTAATAGTCGCTGTTCCACGCGAAGTAACACTTGATGTCCGAGAGGCCAAAGAGCGAGATCGAGCGAATCGATTCCAGATTGCGCATTCCGGAGAGTCCGATTTCAAGCGGCACGGTCGTCAGCCTCTCAACCTCCTCTGCACTAAGCCCGATTGGCTGTGTGATTATCTCGACGCGCGGTTGCACCGGGTCGGGATAAGCTTCGATGTCCAGTGTCCAGAACGAATAGAGACCGACGGCGGCGAGCGCGAGGCTAGCGGCGATGATCACAAAGCGCGCGCGGAGAGCGAATGCGCCGAAGCGGCGAATCATGGCTCGCTCGGATCACCAGCGACTGACTGGTCCCAGAGAGAGTCGACTTCGACGGATTGTGCGTCGACGACCCGATCTCCAACGCTGAGGCCGCGCACGACGCGCGCGTACCCTCGTTCAGTCCACGAGCGAATCGCCACTTCGCGCCGGATGATGACGTTGCCCGGGGCCAGGACGAACGCATAATAGCGGTCGGTATCGAAGACCAGCGCCGACTCGGCGACAACTAATGCTGAACCTGCCTTGGTTACGATTCGAATTCGCGCGAGCATTTGCGGTTTCAGCTTGAGCCCGCGATTTTGGATCTGACAGCGCAGCTGAAGCGTGTGGGTGTTCGGATCGAGGTTCGGGCTGATCCGGTCGATCACGCCGCTGAACACCGCGTCCGGATACGCGGCCGTCACGGCCTGGAGCGTCTGCCCAGCGTACACGCGGGCAAGGTCGTCCTCGTATATGTCGGCAGTCAGCCATACTTGGTCCAACGTGGCTAGAGAGAAAAGCTGATCGCCGGGATTGACCTGCTGGCCGCGCACGACATTTTTGCTCACGATGATTCCGCTGATCGGGGCGCGCATCCAAACTGAGGCGCTGGGTGCGCGGATCGCGGCAATATCAGCGGGCGCAAAGCCCAGCAGCTCGAGCTTACGCACCGCGGCTGCCTTCAGGTTCGCCGTCATGCTAAGGCTCTCGGCCGGCATACCGAAGATGCCGGTCTGCGAGCGGGCACGGCTGGTTTGGCTCGCTGCGGAAGTCCCTTCCAAGTACTCCGCCTCGGCAGTCATGAGGTCGGGGCTGTACAACGACATCACTTGCTCGCCGCGCCGAACCGTGTCCCATTGCGATGTCCGCAGTTCGTCAATCCGCCCTGTGACCCGCGAGACAATTGTCGCCACGCGGCGGTCGTCGAAGGTGACCTGGCCGTTTGCTTCCAGCACGGCCGGAAGCGGGATCTCCTTCACTGTGGCAAAAGTCATCCGGCTGAGTTGGCCGGCGCCGAGCCGGAGCGCATTGGTCCCGTCACTTTGCCTTTCGAGACGGGGTTCAGATGGAGTGGTACCTGCCCCTGCACCGGCGACCCGCGCTCTTTGACACCCGGCCACCAGCGCAAGGGCAGCTACCACGCACACGACCGGCAATGGACCTGATCCGCGGCTCATGGCAATGGCGTTCCCATCGCCTGCTCCAACGCCACCTCCCCAGCGAGGAACTGGTTGGCATTCTGAAGGTAAGTGATGCGCGCCGCGTAGGCGCTTTGCAACGCCGAAGACAATGTAAGGAAGTCAACTTTGCCCGCCTGATAAGCGACCAATGACACTTTGAAGTTCTTGTCGGCCAAGGGGATCAGCGACCCGCTGTATTCTTGCGCCGATTCGTAAGCGAATTGGGCGGACTGGTACAATTGTGTGACGGTTGCCTCAGTTTGGCTTAGGACCGAATTCATGCTGTATCGAGCGGCCTGCAACGAATGTTGCGCCGAGTGCACGTCCTCGCGTTGATGGACCCAGAAAAATATCGGGAGGTTGAATCCGATCGAGAATGTATTCCCTTGGGTAACAGTGGGTAGCGGCTGCGCGCCCGGTTGCAGGATATAGTCGAATTCGTATCCCACCGTATAGTCGGGCAGATATTCCATCTCCGCGAGTTTCAGCGCCGTGGTTGAATTTTTCTCCGCCAGCGCAGCTTCGAGTATCTCCTGGCGCGCGTGAGTTGCAGTGTCGACCGCTTTATCCAACGGCAACTCCAGCCGTTTGAGCTGGATCTTCTGGTCAAGGTTCAACGAAGAGGTAGGTCTCCGATCCAGTAGTTGGTTTAGTCCCACTCGGTCGTTCGAGCGGTTGGTTTGGTACTGACGCTGCTGCAACTGAGCCTGAGCGAGAGCGAAGTCGGCGCCAATGAGATCAGCTTGGGTGGCCTGGTTCGCCGTGTATTGAATCTGGATAACGTGAACGACTTGCTTCAGGTTCGCGATATTCTCGAAGTTGATTCCAATCAGCGCCTCATCGAGCAATACCTGGTAGTAGGCGGTCTCAACGCGAGCTCGCAGATCGCGCAGCGCTGCCTCATACGCTAAACCCGCAATCGCAGCGGTCCGCTTGACTTCATCAGCCTGTAGCAACGCCTTTCCCGGAAACTGGAAACTTTCGCTGAAGGAATGTGCGTGCACCGCCGCGTTGAAATCCTTGCTGCTGTCTAGATTCCCATAAGTGAAAGTTGGGTCCGCCGGCGCATAGCTCTGCAAGATCTGATGTTGTGCGGCGTCCCATTGTTCTTTCATGGCTCTGATCTGGGGATTCACCTCTATGGCAACCTCTACCAACTGCCCGACCGTCAACGGGGGCTCTTCCGCCGCCCACACCGTTGCGATCAAAGTGAACCAACCAGTGAGAAACGCCAATGTCATGGTGTGCCACAAACGCACATTTCCCTCCTACATCTAATCGTGGCGACTGGAACACACTGGAGCCATTGCTCCGCCGCCGGAGGTACAACCGCGCGACGCCGCTGCCGTTGATGGCAGGGTGAGGTGCCGCGCTATCGTGTTCGAGCGAGTTAGTGCGAAGGAGGAGAACGACCTTTGGGAACGTCTATCGAGCCTGAATCGGGGAAGACAAAGCTTGCGAGGTTGTGAATCCGGCCCTTGCGATCGGCGTTCGGTCCAAAAGCCGCGAGCGGCAAAGGTCCCAGGACAAGGCGTGCCGGGGCGAGAAGCGAGAGCAAATCAAGGTGACCGCCCGGCGGCGATTGCAGACGCGTGCTCAGCGGAACAAGATCGGTGGCGAGCGGCGTGAGGATCGGCGCGCGCCGGATGGAAACGCCCGCCAACGGTAGGGCCAGCACTGCCACCGCCAATACCAAACAACCAAGTTGAGAGCAGACCAGCCGGCGGCTATAAGGAAACATGCGTAAAGCCGTGACTCTATTGATGGTAGCGGCTTTGGGTTTCATTTCCTGCAGTCGGGAACCCGACCGTACGGTCACGCACCGCGATCGCGACGGGCGCCCTGACCAATGGGTATACCGGATCGACAAGGACACCTACAAGATTGCCATCGATACAAACGGAGATGGTCGGCCGGATGTCGTCAAAACCTACAAAGACAAGCAAGTGGTCGAAATTGAAAGCGATCGGAATTTCGACGGACAGACCGATCTTGTCCAAGTGTACTCGCATGGGGATCTGATCCGGGAAATCCACGATGACAATTTCGATGGTAAGCCCGAGAAAATCGAGGAATTCAGGCGCGGCAAGGTTGCGATCGTGGAGCGTGATCCGCAAGAGCGCGGTTACATCGATATCGTCGAGTATTACGATGATTCCGGCACGCTGATTCGCCGCGAGATCCGCAAGAAATAGAGTTCGCTTCGTTTCTATCCAACAGGTTTCTCTCGAGCGTTACGGCGCGTACGTGATTTCCCCTGCTTTCACAGAATTAGGACTTGATCCACATCACGGTATCCAGCGCAGCGAACGCCAGCACTGGGAGCGGCATCGAAGCGGAGCCGAAGGTTGGGTGGATGGGGGATCGAGGGCGCGGCGCGGAGTCTGCGGAGAGTTCCTGCGCAGCCGGGAAGATCCCGCCCTGGTTTCGGGCCTGAACGAGGAACTGGAAGGCGCTCGAAAGGAGACGCCGTGAGATCGATCAGCCGATCGCGGCGAGCCACCGATGAATGAGATCGGCTAAGATGCGGAAGGTTTCCCGGGGAGGTGTCGCCGTCGCGCTTGCTAAGGAGGCCCGGCACGCTTTCGCAGTGCTGGCGCGATCGCAAGCTATGTCGGCGTTGCGCCGCGGTTGCGGCGATCGGCCAAGAAGCGCTTCTCCGGCAGTCCAACAATTCCATTCTGAAACGCTCGCTTGCGCAAGGCGCTCTGTATGGTGGTTCTCAATGCCGTCCGCTGCAACCCGTGGCTGCGCCAGTATTACGAACGTCTCCGAGCGGCGGGTAAACCCGGCAAGGTCGCCGTTATCGCGGCGATGCGAAAGCTGGTCGCGGCCTCGGCCGCTTCAACAAAATCCGCCATCGTCTGGTTCCTCCAATTCGAAGCACTATGCCCGCGCGATCATCGCGACAAAGGCCAGTAAGCCGAGAAGCGCGATTGTCGCTGCGAGTATCGCGGCCAGAGAGCGCGGTTTACCAGGATATTGAGCATTCAACCTGCTGATATTTCCCCTGTGTTCAATCGTGGCCAATACCAATGAGCCCAGCCCAATGCTTACCAGGATCAGGGAAAATCCACGCGGTCCAATGAGTTGATTTTCCCTACTCCGCAATCCTTCTAGCTGAAAAAATTTGTAGATCGTGAAGCCGAAGGTGATCAGTGAAGTAGAGGTTCTGATCCAAGACATCATTGTCCGCTCGTAAGCAGCGCGGGTGCGCTCCAGTGCGAGTCTGGTCGAGGCGTCGAGTACTGGTGCGGTGTGGGTGGTCTGGTCCGCCATCGTGAGTTGCGCCCCGTCTAGGGTCCAACGGCCAGCAGCGAGCGACCGGAATGCGTCATCGTAATTCCTCGGAGCCGCGCCAGTGCCGGGCGATTCGGTTTGTGGGACCCCTGAGGAGCAAATATGGCAGCAGGGCCAGGACAGCCGCCACAATCAGCGCCTCTTCAAAATAGAGCCAACGGAATTCCATGATCTGGTAAACGCAGTCTATGACCATCGCAGCAACAAAGACCGTGGCGACATCTTTCCAGCCGTCTCGAAGGAACTTTCGTCGGTTGATCGGATCGGTCAAGACAGTCCAGCCGTACGGGACACGGCTCTCCCTCGCATCTTTGAACCCTGCACGAATCGCGAAAAAGGCAGCCACCGCCGGCTGAACAAGCAATCGAAACGTCAGCGGTCCGCCGATTCGGCCTAACCTCTTCGGTTACCAATCCTCGAGTACGTTCCCTCTGATCAGTTTGGGAATCACTGGCGCGACTGTCACCTGCACGTTCCATTTCTGGCCGAAAGCATCTGGATGCACCGGCATGTATTGCCCCTGCAGTGCGAAGCGCACCGGAAGTATTCCGATTCTCTGCACTTTCGATAGACTTAGCCCAATTGGGAATGTGACCATATTGCCGCTCTTGTTCGCATACCAGTTCACGAGCATGCTCGGCGACGTTCCGACGCTCCATCCGTCTGGAAAGAAATACGTGGCGAAATACTGGAGATTGAGCTGACTGGTGGTGTTTGATCCTGCTCCGCCCGTCGACCACCACTGCTGGGGAAACAACCCGACAATGAATTTCTGCCCGAGATAACCAATCACGCCCGCAGGGCCCATCTGCCACTTATTCTGCCCCAGTCTGGTGTTAGTGGCGGTCGGGAAAATGAATGTCGGGCCAACTCCGAGCAGCCAATTACCCACCAGATTGTCGCTTGGCGACAGCAGCGTGACGAAGACGGTATCGCCGAAGCCGGTGACGCGATGCAGATTCCCGCTCCGATTTATGTATGGATTGGAGTTCAGTACCTGAAGCACCGGCCGATTGATCAGGTTCCAATCTTCAGTCAGCGATATGGGCAGCACCGGTTGGAACTGTAGATTTATCTGGTTCCTATCCGTGCGGCCTGTCGGCATGTTCAGCCAATAGGTATTTTCCTGAAACGTGATCGACCAGATACTCGATATCGGATTGCTCAGCTCTTTGTTTAATTCGGTCGTGGACTTCGCGTCGTTCGGAGCATTCTCAGCCGCACGGTAGTCCATAGGAGCCGGTGTGGTCTGGGCTCGCGCGCGCTGCGACCCGGACACCAGGAGGATTGCAGTCAAGACGGCTATGGAAGTGCGGAGGATGACGATTCGATGCATTCGAGGAGGTGACAGTCGTGCGAGTGCGATGAAAGGATTCACTTCTGTCGCCATTTGTTGATCGTCGGAAGGCTTAGATGCCGGAATCGCGTCGCCAAAACTCACGAAATCAGTCTTCCGCCATGCGCGTGCAGGCTTCTAGTCGACGGCGATTAAAATCTTTCCGTCCACAACTTTCGCCGCATAGAGCGCAACTCCAAATCCGCCGGTGGTAACCTGGCCAGTCGTCACATCGTATCGAAGGCCGTGCGCACGGCAGGTGACGATCCTGCCGCTCAGCTTACCGGACCCCAGCGATGCACCGGCGTGCGGGCATGAGTCGCCGATCGCATAAAAGGTGCCGTCGACGTTGAAAACCGCGATTTCCTTGTCGGCGACTTTGATTGTTGTGCCCGTTCCCGGTGGAATCTGGTCCACTCGCGCGGCCTCGACAAACTCCGGCATCGCCATTCCTCCGGCCCTATTCTCGAAAAATCATTTGAGTCAACGCGACGCGCCAGGGTCTTCCGTCACACCGCGATGGAAGACCTCCGGCAAATTCGCGCTCACGTCGCTGTTTGCGGACTCGCGCTACTTGGTGGCGAACTGCCCCGCGATCGGGTGTCCATCGGATCCACTGGCCGGCGGATGCAATCGTCCGTCGGTATCCTTCACGATGAAGCCCAATTGACCATCCTTGCGGTTGGGCGGCAGCCCAAGGTTGGCAAGCGTCTCGTCGGGACTGTTGTACCAAGTGCCAATCTTTAGGATCTGGCGGGCTTCATCTCCAGTTGCGACCTTCCGGCCGAGCTCCTTCGCGATTCGCAGGACCTGCTCAACCTGTTGCACGGAAGTCATGCGCACTCCTTTGCGGCTCCACATGTTGTCTTCGATGCCGACCCGGATGTGGATCCCAAGCGCCACCGACATCGCCGCATACGGTGGCACCGTCCGCCACAGGGACTCGTACGTCGGAACGGAGCCGTGTGGAGAGCGACGCACCCACTCCATGAAGTCGTATGGATTGCGGCCGCAGCCGCCGGCACCGCCAATTGCCGTCATGGTGTGATTCAGCGGTCCCATGTACACGCCGGTGCGGATGAGAAGCTCGATCGCTTCGAGGGTGTGGACGTGGGCCATCGCGAACATCGGCTGTATCGCGTTCTTGCGCAGGCGCTTGAGATGCTCGATGTAGAATTCGGGGTTGGCGTCGGCGACCATGTTCTGATACGCCGCTTGCATCGCCGGATTCGCGAGCTGCGTCCCCTGGACATCGTCGGGCGTCGTGAGGTCGAGGATGTTCATCTGCACGGTACCTACAACGATCGTGACCTGATCCGGCTTCGGATTGAGCTCGGTCAGCATGTGCCGGGTGTCGTAGCCGAGCCAGTGTGCTTCTTTCCCCGGCTCCGGCGCGAAGGAGATCGAGCCGCCGACCTGAATCACCATCTTCGGTACGGCCTTTCGCACCCGCGCAATCTGCTCGTTGAACTCGTTGAAGTTTTTCGAGCCGTGACCAGTCTTCGGATCCCTCACATGGAAGTGCAGCACCGCGGCGCCCGCGTTGTAGCAATCGACCGCTTTTTGAGTCTGCTGCTCCCAGGTTACGGGGATGTCTTCCGGGAAGTCGCTCGGAAGCCATTGCGGCCCGTACGGCGCCACTGTGATGATCAGCGGCTGCTGATTCTCTGGCAGCATCGAATCGTTGGTGAAATACATAAAAATACTCCTTGTCAGTGGTGCACTCGCATATCCCGCGGCTGAGGTGGGTGTCTATCGAACTTTGGGCAAATCCGGCTGGGGCAGTGCGAACATATCGAAAAGCTCTCGCACGGCTGATCGCCGCACCCCCGCGGTCGCGAACGCTCCCCCGGCGGGTGGGCATCTCAGTCGCGTTCTTCCAACCAGCGACCGACCTGGGGCCAGAACTGCTTCTGCGCCGCGCTGCTCACTATCATTCCGACGTGTCCGGCGGAAAATGTCAGGTTGCGTTTGTCCTCGCTGCCGACGAAATCGATCAGCGGCAGGCTCGAGGCCGGAAATACCACGTCATCGAACTCGCCGATCGCGTTGAGCAGGGGGCAGACGATGTTGCCCAACTCCACGCGCTCACCACCGACGTTGAACTCGCCCTTTTTGAGCAGGTTGTTCTGAAAGAAGTCCCGCGTCACTTCGCGGAAAATCCGTCCGGCGAGCGGCACATCCCCCGCCATCCAGCGCTCGAACAGGTCGAAGAATTCCACGTAGTCCTCCTTCTCCTTGTTCCGGTAGAGCGCGACGTACTTGTCGATCGCGTGATGCACGACGGCGGTCGCGGTGAACAGCCCCCTGATGAACCAGGCCGGGCAGTTGCCGTACACCGACGTGATCAGGTCGACCGTCTGGCCGCTGAAGCGGCTCTCGAGAT
This sequence comes from uncultured delta proteobacterium, assembly GCA_963710455.1. Classification (GTDB taxonomy): domain Bacteria; phylum Desulfobacterota; class Binatia; order Binatales; family Binataceae; genus JAKAVN01. Next base: position 918,649 of record CAVQAG010000017.1, on the reverse strand, counting down.
TGAACAGCGGGTTGTCATCGACCGCGGTGTCGAAAGGCGTGGTGAGCGTGATCAGGTTTTTGATGTCCTCCGGATGCAGCGCCGCATACAACACCGTCAGCAGGCCGCCGAAGCAATAGCCCAGCAGATTGATCTTCGATGCGCCGGTGAAACTTTGAACCGCACGCACGGCGTTGGCAAGGTCCTGATTCACGTAGGCGTCGAACCCGCGCCAACTGTCGGCCCGCGCCGGCGGAATCCATTCAACCATGTAGACGTCGAATCCCTGCCGCGTCAGGTTCGTCATCACGCTGCGCCCGGGATAGATGTCGAGTATGAAAGGCCGCTTGATCAGCGCGTAAACGAAAACCAGCGGCGTGCGATACGATTTTTTTCCCTGCGCCGCGTAGTGCCGCAGCTTGACCTTCCCGCCTTCGTATACAACCTCGTACGGAGTCACCCCCGGCGGATCCTCGCTCAGCGGATAATGATCGCTCAATCCCCGCCGTTGGCCATCGAGCGCCCGCACCGCGCCGTCCATCCAGTATTTCGGGAGTTCAGTTAAAAGTGACATAGCGCCGCTCTCCTCGACTGCGCAGTTACTGGCTAATCGAAGCCGGTTTCTTGTCCGCGGAATGACTTCCGTTTTGTGCCCGCCGGGAGCGCGGAGTCGCTACGCGCGGGGGCACGACCGGCTCGATCGGCTTGTGCGTCCTCGGCGCGGTGAGATTCCGCACCTCGCGGCGCAGGCTCTCGATCCGATCGAACAGGGCCTGCGTCTCGGTCAGCGGCGTCAATCCGACCATCGGCCACAGCGGCGCGAACAGCGACCCCACGACCGAGTTGCCGATTTGGGCCGCGCGCAAAAAAATATTCAAGACCCCCGCCGCCGCGTCACCGACCGCCGGTGTCGCCACGATTTTCTCGATCGACGCATGGGCCGCACGCACCCACGCTTCGTACGCTTTCCAGGCGGCAGCTTTGACTTCCTCGCGATCGCTTCCCGCCGCGGACGCCCTGCGAAGAACCTCCTGCACTTCCGCTCCCAGGGCCTGATACAGCGAACCTATGTCGACGTTGTTCTCCGGCAGTCCCATAGTCTTTTCTCCTGGCGCGGCCGCCCTCACGCGACCGCCGAATCGCGTTTGACCACTTGTTCCGCCGCTTGTATCAGCCGTTCTTCCGCGGGCATGATCTTTTCCGCTGCGGTCTTGAGTTCCTCGAAGGCTTCCGCGATGCACGACTTCATGAATTCCACGTCGGGCATCATCCGCGGCTCCGCCATCAAGCCAAAGAACAGGCCCTGGTTGTAACTCACGATCGCCACGCCATAGCCGAACGTGCCCGCCAATGGAACGAGGCCAACGAAATCGAGCATCCGGCGCCCCGCCAGGTGCATCGGCACCTGCGCGCCCGGCACGTTGGTAGCGATGAAGTTGACGCCCATCGGCGGCCCCGCAATCATCCGCGCGATGCCGCCGGTGAACTCGTCGACGGCGGTCGCGGCTTCGATCGCGGTGTTGGTCATCCGCGAGTTCAGGTTCTGCAGGCTCGGCGAAACCGAATCGGCGGTCGCCACCAGCAGGCCCATCCCCTGCGGCTCCCGCGCAGCCTTGATGCGCTCGGTCTCACGCACCACCGAGCGGTAGCGTTCGATAAGATCCATCGGCGTCGCCGTCAATTCAGGAAACATCATCGAGACCCGGTTGCCCATCGCGCCGGCTTCGCTCTCGCGCCGCACGTTGACGGGACATCCGATGCGCAGCGGAAGTCCGGCGGTGGCAGTCTGGTGATGTTTCAGGTAGCGGGCGGCGCCCTCGCTCAAAATAGTCAGTACGACGTCGTTGACGGTTCCTCCCAGAGCGCGGCGGACCGCGCGCAGGTCGCCGAAGGAGACCTTGAGCCACGCGAGCGAGCGCGCCCTGCTCACCAGCCCGCGGTTCCATGGCGCTGCGACAATCGGCCGCGACATCATCTGGAACATCTGCGCGGCGGCGGCGGCCATCGCGGCGCTCCGCTCGGCGAGATCCGCCGGGGAGCTCAGTAGCCTGCCGGCCTCGCGCAGTTCATCGAGCCGGCTCTGCACCAGCGCGATCGCCGCGTCCAGCAGCGACTTTGAGCTGTCGGGGAGTTTCGCGGGCGTCCACGGTTTCTCCGCGGGCGCCGGCGGAGCGGCGTCGGGCCGCAGATCCATCGCGGTTGCGATCAGTTGTAGCGCTGAGACGCCGTCGACGATCGCGTGATGAATTTTCCATAGCAGCGCCGAGCGTCCGTCCTTGAGTCCACGGAAAAGATGCAGCTCCCATAGCGGCCGGCTTCGATCGAGCGCGGGCTCGTTGGCGCGCATCGCCGCTTCGGCCAGCTCGGCCTCCGCGGCGCCGCTCGGCAGCGTGTGATGTTTGAGGTGATTGCGCAGCTCGAATTCCGGATCGTCCTCGAGCGTCGCGTGCGCCAGGTTGAACGGCGCGAACACCAGGCGCTGCCGAAAGCGCGGCAGCAAATGGATGCGGCGCGCGAAATGCTCTGCCAGCCGATCAAACTCGATCGCGCCCTCGAAGGTCTGGAGGATACCGACATGCAGCGGGCCGGTGGGCGTTTCGTTGTAGAGGAATGAAGCGTCCTGGGTGCTCAGGCGATGCGAAGGTTTGCCTGCCTCAGCCATCTTGACGCTCCGAATCTTTCTGCTGCTTTGAAAGTCAACGATGCGCCATTTGCTCGAATCGGTCAATTGAAAACCCGCCCGTTACGATGCGCGGACGCTCCACAAAGACGCGACGGGTTTGATAGTGTCGGTCTGCAGATTGCGATTCCGATCCGATGGCTTATGGCCGAAAGTTTTGGCGGCGGCCATTAAGGAGAAATCCATGGCTAAACAGGAAACGGGCGAGAGCTCCAGCTATGCCAAAGAATTGAAACTCTCCGGCGGCCGCCGCGCTGCGCTCAGGATGATGGGGTCAGCGGACAAGCACACCGTTCTGAGCTTTGCGCGATCGCTTCCGCCCGACGATCTGCTCTTCCTGCGCACCGACATCACCGAGCCCGCGCTGATTGACGAATGGATCGCAAATATCGAGAAGGGCGCGACGGTGACCGTGCTCGCGGAAATAGACGGCGAAATGGCCGGCTACGCCAGCCTGCATCTCGAGCAGGCGCGGTGGACGCGCCGAGTAGGCGAGATCCGCGTGCAAGTCGGCGTCCCGTATCGGGGCATGGGTCTCGGCCGGCAACTCACGACGCAAATTTTTCGGCTGGGACAAGCCCGCGGACTGAAAAAAATGGCGGCAATGATGACCCCCGATCAAACCGGCGCCCGCACCGCGTTCGAGAAGATCGGCTTCAGTGTCGAAGCGCTTTTGCAAGATTGGGTAGTCGATCGCAAGGGCCGGCCGCGCGACCTTTTGATCATGAGCCACGACCTCGAAGGACACAGCGATCACGTGACGGCGTGAGTGCGTGACCGCTGACCATCAGCATCCACGGCGATACGATTCAGCCTCGAGTAGACAATCCCAGAGGAGATAGTCAATTGCCCATACGGACCGGCAACGACGAGTACAGCTACGAGGTGGTCGAAGGATGGGGCATGTCGAGAGCGGCCGGGATAGACGGAACCTTCGACGTCGCCGGCGTGGGTATCGACTCCAGGGAGAATGTCTACTTGTTCAATCGCGGTCCGCGTCCCGTGATCGTGCTGAACAAGGACGGCGAATTTCTACGCTGCTGGGGCGACAAGAAACTATTCCCCAATGCGCATGCAGTCACGATCGGCCCCGACGACGCCGTGTGGCTGACCGACAATCTCGACCATACGGTTAAGAAATGCACGCACGACGGGAAAGTGCTGATGACGCTCGGGACCAGCGGCCAGCCCGCCAAAGGCATGAGCGGGCTACCATTGTGCCGCTGCACGCACGTGGCGATACATCCCGGCAGCGGCGAGTTGTTCGTATCCGACGGTTATGGCAATGCCAAGGTCCACAAATATACGCCAGACGGCCGTTTGCTCTATTCGTGGGGAGAGCCGGGAAACAGGCCGGGGCAGTTCAGCCTGCCGCACAACATCTGCACCGACCGCGACGGCTACGTTTATGTCGCCGACCGCGAAAATCAGCGCGTCCAGGTGTTCACGCCGAATGGCAAGCTCGAAGACATCTGGACCAACATGGCGCGGCCATGCGGAATGTATATCGACACCAGCCATTCGCAGTTGTGCTATATCGGCGAGCTGTCCACGTCGTGGTGGTGCCAAATCGCACCCGAGCTCTGGGAAATTCAAAATCGGCCGGGCTACGGTCCGCGAGTGAGTATCTATTCCCTGGACGGAACGTTGCGCGCCACACTATTGGATAACGCGCAAGGCGAGGCGCCGGATCAGATGATCGCGCCGCACGGAATCGCGGTGAGCCGCGAAGGCGATATCTACGTGGGAGAAGTATCGGCGACGGCGGGCCCGTGGTTCGCGCGCAAGGATCCCGCGCGGCCGTTTCGCACGGTGGTCAAGCTCCGCAAAGTGAAAAGCCAGAGCGCCGCGCCAGCCAACTGAGAAGCGCGCGTCCCGCTCGATCGCGGCAATACAAGAGCGCGCCTACGGATTGGGCGCCGGCGCACCGGCGTATGCCGGCGGCGCGCCCGGGCCGACGGTCACGCCCTTGCGCGTGCGCACGGTAAGCTCGGGCCTCCCCGGGATATCCACGCGCAGGCTGCGATAACCCGCGATCGAAGGATCAGGCACCACAAAGCCCGCGGTGTATTGTTCGCGCAGTTCGTTGCTGATCGCGATGCAATCCTCGCGCAGCAGTTCGCCGTCACCGACCTCGCGCAACAGGTATGTGCGCGCGCCCGACTCGGTGGACAGCTTGCGCAACATATTGGCGTCGACGTGGTCACGATTACCGCCGAACAGCAGTGGCCCAATGCCGAAACCTACCTTGCTCGAGTTCGGGTCGCCAATCCCGATCGAATAAATCAGCACGCCCATCCGGCGCGCCCGTCCAACCACTTGCGAGAGCGTCGCCCGGCTCGCATTGTCCATCCCGTCGGTCACGACCAGCAACGCTTTTTTGTCATAATGGCCGAAGCGGATGGTGTGCAGACCGTCGATGATGGTGTCGAAGATCGCCGTGTCGCCGTATGCGTGGAGCAGACCGAGCCGGCGCATCACCAGCCCATGATTGACCGTAAACGGCTGCAACAGGAATTGATCGTCAGAGAACGCGTAAAGAAAAATGTCGTCGTTGGGGTTGAGATCGCGGATGAACTGAGCGATCGCCGCGCGCGCCTGAGGAATCTTGGGTTCCATGCTGCCCGAGGTATCCACCAAAATTCCGACTGATACCGGAGTGTTGATATCGCGGCGCAGAAATTCGAGCGGGCGCTGGGTCCCGTCGACGTAGATGCGGAAGTCACCCTTCTGCAGGCCGGTGACGTAGCGGCCCCCTTGATCGGTAACCGTCACGGTGAGCTGCTCGTATCCGCTCTGGCTGCGCAACGCGCGCGAGGGAAGTTCCAGTTCCGGACCCTGCTGCGGCGCGACCTGCGGCATCGTGGGTGCATCCTTGCCGCCCTGGCTCGCCGGAGCCACCGGCACTTCGAGCACCGAATCGCCCTGATGGCCACGGATTGCCGAGGGAGGAGCGCCAACGCCGCCCTGCTGCGCGGCCGCAGGCGACGCTGCGAGCAGGATGGCCAGGCCAATCGCTGCGATCACCGCCGGACTGTATCGCGTGCCGTCCCTTAGCATCAGAGCCTCGCCGGGTGCCGTCCCAGACCGTGAGCTCCAGCGCCGCGGCCGGTTCTCAAGGCCGGCACGGCTGCGAGCCACACTTTTTCACAGCTCCCGCTTTAATAGAAACGGTCACGAGCGACGATTTGTTTCAGCCGTGCTTCTTTGGAGCGTCGAAAGCGCAGCGCCAAGCGTGGGCCGCAGGAAAGTGCAACAGAAAAAATGAAGCAGCGAAAAATTATAACTCTTGAATTCGCCGTTCGAGAAACCTTCGCTCGGGATCCGTGGTGACGAGTTCGAGTGCGTACCGGTAGGAGCGCGCCGCTTCGGCGTTTCGGCCAAGCCGGCGTAGCAAGTCGGCCTCGGCGGACCAGAGCAGGTAGTAAGAGTCCAACTCATGGCTCGTTTTGAGCCTGGCGATCTCCAATAGGCCAGCCTGCGGCCCATATGCCATCGCGAGCGCCACGGCTCGGTTAAGCTCCACGACCGGCGTCGGCCGTATCTGGAGCAGGGCATCGTAGAGTCCGGCGATCGTGCGCCAATCGGTATCCGCGGAGCGCGCCGCTCTGGCGTGCTCCGCCGCGATCGCGGCCTGTAATGTGTAGGGGCCGCGCTCCGCCGCTCGCATCGCGGAGGCGGCCAGCGCAAGGCCTTCGTCTATCTGCGCGCGGTTCCACAGCAAGCGATCCTGATCTTCGAGCAGCACGAGATCGCCGCGGGCATTGGTGCGCGCCGGGCGGCGCGAGTCGTGCAACAGCATCAGCGCGAGCAGTCCTAAAGGTTCGCTTAGCGGCGCGTACTCGCCGGCCAGAAGCTCGCACAAGATCCGTCCAAGCCGGATTGCTTCGCGGCAGAGCTCTGCCCGCACCAGCGCGCCGCCTGAAGTGGCCGAATAGCCTTCATTGAAGACCAGGTAGATGACCGCGAGCACCGCGTCGAGCCGCTCGGGGAGCAATTCGTCCGCCGGCAGCTCGTAGGGGATGCGGGCCGTGCGAATTTTGCGCTTCGCTCGCACCAGCCGCTGCGCCATCGTGGCAGCCGGCACGACAAAGGCGCGCGCGATTTCCTCGGTCGAAAGCCCGCACAGGGTCCGCAGCGACAAGGCGACCTGGGCCTCGGGCGCGAGCGCGGGATGGCAGCAGGTGAAGATCAAACGCAGACGCTCGTCCGGCACCGTGCTTTCCGCTTCTCCCGCGATCGCACTGTCCTCATGATAAAGCTCGCGGAGATCGCAGCCCGCCTGGTTCAGCTTTTCGCTGAAGCGCCCATGGCGTCGCATGCGATCGATCGCCTTGTGACGGGCCGTGCTCACCACCCACGCGCGCGGGTTGGTGGGCACGCCGTCGCGAGGCCATTGCGTCAGCGCCGCGGCAAAAGCATCCTGGGTCGCCTCCTCGGACAGGTCGAAGTCGCCGACCAGGCGAATTACGGTGGCGAGAATCCGCCCGAACTCCTCGTGGTAGAGGCGCTCTATCGCCGATGAACTCATTAACCACCGCCCGGCGAAAGGCTAGCGCGGCAGGCGGGACCTCCGCCACGGTCTACATATGCATCTTCATAATCGGCCGGACTTCGATCGACCCGGTGCGAGCCCCCGGAATCCGAGCCGCGATCGCCACCGCCTCGTCCAGGTTCTCGGCCTCCACGATATAGTAACCGCCAAGTTGCTCCTTGGTCTCGGCGAATGGGCCGTCGGTGCTCAGGGTCTTTCCGTTGCGCACCCTGACGGTTGTAGCAGTGCTGGTCGGCTCCAGCGGGTCGCCGGCTTTGAACTTTCCGTCCTTCACGATGCCCTGGGTGAAGGCCATGTACTCCTGGAAAAGGTTGCCCTGTTCCTGCGGGCTCAGCTTCTGCCCTTCGGCGTTATAGATCAAAAGCATGTACTGCATGGTTATCGCCTCCGTGATCAGCGGGTTTGTCTTACGTTCTATAGTCGAACGAGCGAGCGCCAGATCGACCGGATGACGAAAATTTCCGGCTGGCGAAAATTTCGCGTCGCCAGGCACGCGATCTGATTCTGACCGGAGAGAGCGATCTAATGAAGCGAGGCGGTTTTCCTGATATCCGAGGCGATCGCTTGCGGAGGCGCTGCGACACCGCTGTACCGGCGCACTCCGGCGCCGTCAGCGCTCAGCAGAAACAGCTCCAGGACATGATCCGAGCTTTCCTCTTCAGCCGCCACCCCATACAGGGTCAGAAGTCGACGGATTTCGGTGGGCGTTCCGGTCAGGAACACCCATCCTTCCGCGTTCACTCCCTGCTTTTTGGCATAGGCGAGCAACTCGTGCGATCCGTCCTCGTCGGGCTCCGTGGTGATCGAGATCATCGTGACTTCGGATTTGAACCCGGGTCCAAGATTGCGCGCCACCGACTTCATCTCGGTGGTGATTAGCTCGCAGGGCCCCTCGCATTGAGTATGGATAAATGCGACCAGCGCGGGCTTGCCCTTTAATGACGCCAGCGAGATCTTCCTACCGTTCTGATCCGTCAGGCTCACCTGTGGCAGCCCGTCGGTCGGACTCGCCGCGGCCCGCGCCGACAATTTGCCGAGTTCGGCTCGCGCCGCGCGCGGAAACGCCGGCACGAGCGTCATCGACGCTGCGATCCATGCGGCAGGTAGTAAATAACGCCGGGGCATCTAAAGGTTTTGCTTCGCGCTCTCGGCGGCGATGTGATCGGCTTGCCTGATCGCCAAGGTAACGATCGTGAGCGTCGGATTTTCGCCGCCGCTGGTCGTGAACTGGCTACCGTCGGAGATGAACAGATTCTTCACGTCGTGAGCCTGGCCCCACTTGTTGCAGACGCCGTCGCCGGGGCGCTCGCTCATGCGGCAGGTGCCGAGGTTATGCGTGGAGGGGTACGGTGGCACCGCGATAGTTTTGATCGCTCCCGCGGCTTTGTACACCGCGGCGCCCTGCTTGTATCCGTAGTTGCGCATCGCAACGTCGTTGGGATGGTCGTCGTAGTGCACGTTCGGAATCGGCAGTCCCCACTGGTCTTTTTCCGTCCGATGAAGCGTCACGGCGTTGGTTGCCTGTGGCATGTCTTCGCCGACGATCCACATCCCAGCCATGTTGGGATACTGTTCGAGCACGCTCGCGTAGTCGCGTCCCCATGCTCCCGGATCCAGGAACGCGGCCGCGAACGGCAACCCGAGCGAGATCGTCTCCATCTCGAAACCGCCGGCGAACCCGCGCTTGGTATTCAACTCGGCTTCGTCGGTTATGATGCCGGCCATCACGGTGCCGCGATACATGTGCACGGGCTTGTCGAAGATCGCGTAGACCGAGCCGGTCGTATGCCGCATGTAGTTCCTGCCGACCTGGCCCGAGGAATTGGCGAGCCCCTGCGGGAACGTGGAGGAGGCGGAGTTGAGCAGGAGCCGCGCGCTTTCGATCGAATTACATGCCAAGCATACCACGCGGGCCTTCTGCACCACGTGCTTGCCGTCTTTGTCGGCATACAGCACGCCGACCGCTTTGCCGTTGGCGTTGTGCTGAATCTGGAGCGCGTGGGACTCTGGCCGCAGATCGAGCTTGCCAGTGGCTTCGGCTTTCGGAATTTCCGTATATAGCGTTGACCACTTCGCTCCCGACTTGCATCCCTGGAAACAAAATCCCATTTGCCAACAGGACGAGCGGCGGTCGCGCGGCCGGCTGTTGATCGCCATGCGCCCGGTGTGCACGGTCTTGTACCCGACGCGCGTCGCGCCGTTGTACATTACCTTGAAGTTGTTATTGCCCGGCAGCCCGGGAATGTCGTTGGTCCGGGTTACGCCCATCTTGTCCTCGGCCCTGGCGTAGTAAGGCGTCAGGTCCGACAGGCTTATCGGCCAGTCCAGCAGATTCGCGCCGCTCACGTCGGAATAGGTAGTTTTGGCCTTGAACTCGTGCTCCTGGAAACGCAACGATGCGCCCGCCCAGTGCACGGTCGTTCCGCCAACCGTCTTGCAGGTCCAAGCCGGCAGGTTAGGGAAATCCTTCGCGACCCGCCAGGTGCCCGAGGTGGTACGCTTGTCGAGCCAGGCCAGTTGCTTGAACGCGAACCATTCATCGTTATGGAAGGTCAGCGGCGACTGACGCTGGCCCGCCTCGAGCATTACGACCTTGAAGCCCTTGTGACAGAGCTCGTTGGCGAGCGTGCCTCCGCCCGCTCCCGAACCGATAATTACAACGACGGAATCGTCATTCGAGTCGAATCGAGCCACTACGCAATTCTCCGTTCAACCAACTTTTGGGCTGGCCGATTCGGGCGGATCGGGTAGCCAGTTCAGATCGTTGAAGCCGTGATGCAGATAGCCGCCGAAACGGTAGGATGCCCCCTGATAGCCGAAGGTTTTCCAGACCTCCTGGTTGTTATAGAGCGAAACCAGCTCGGTGCTGCGAACTTTGTCGAAAAACGGCGTTTGTTGAATTTTCTTGAGCACGACGATCTGTTCCGGAGCGGGCTGGGCGGAAAATTTGCTCTTTGCCAAGTGATCGAGATTAGCCACTCCAGCGCTCAGCATTTTGGCGGTGGCGGGTTTGCTCGACGCCTCAGCATCAAGATCCTCGACCACCTTTATGTAGTAGCTATCGTCGAGCCGGTCGTGGGGGAAGATCTGCCGCGCCATCTTGAGCAGCGTCTCGGCTTCGTGCGGATTCAGGGTCTTCAGTTTCGCAGTCCATTCCGCGGCAAGTCCGACCGTTACACCCGCGGCGGCAGCGGCCGAACGCCAGCGACCACCATCGCACTCTTTTGCAGGAACTCCCGTCGCTTGATTTTCATATCGCTCCCGCTCCCGCGCTAAGGCAGGTACTGCGGACGGAACTCTGTCGGCACCAGGTCGGTCTCCAGCGTCACCAGGTCCTCGTGGCCCTGCGGATCGCTAAAACGTAGCAGCCCGGCGATCCGCTCCTGCGGATCGTGCAGCGGGATTAGGCGCTCCTCGTCGAACAGCGGGCTGCTGATCTTCAATTGCATCTTCCCCGTCTGCCCGGGTTCGATTGGAGTGTCAGGCTGGACCTGCATGCTGCCGACGTAATGGGCCGGTCCCGCTTTTTCCAGGTCATCCTTGCCCCCGTTGACGAACGTGGCCATCGCCATCACGTACTGCTTGAGGCTCAACGGGGCGGTTCCATTATTTTTTACCGTCAGGTTGATGAACAGCGTATCGGCCTTTTCGTCGTAGGTCGAATTAGCCTTCACTACTTCGGCGGAATGACTAGTCGAATCGACAACATCAGGGGTAAACCTCACCGTCTGCTGCGGCAGTCGCACTGGAAACTTTACCGCCATGTAAATCCATCCGATAACCAGCATCGCGACCGTCGCACCGGCGAGCACGTCCATCCACATGTGGTCGCGCGGCGTGATGAGTCCGATGTCTGGGGCATCATCGTTGACCGGGAGTTGCGTAGTCACCGCGAGACGGGTGACGGTGCGCTTGGGAACGGTCCAATAGACCATCCAGATCATCCCGATGATGAACCCGGCAAAGGACCACCACCACACGAAGCTGCCGCCGTAGTGCTCGAGGTTGACGGTCTGCCCGGTAAGCAGGGTCACATCCATCTTGAAGGGCTCGGCAGCGGGCTCAACTGTTACCCACTCGCCCGGACCGATTAGGGTTCCAGTGCCCTGGATCGCGATCCCCGGATGCACGTGCCAGTTTCCGGGATCGCGGCCCCGCATTACCATCTTGAAATGATAAGTCCGGCCCTTGTCGACCAGGATTGACCCCGGAGTGGTAGTGCCGTTGACGACGCGGTCGACGAGCGCGAAAACCGGCCCCGGAACAACCGGGGTAATGTACGCAGTTTGCGGCGGGTCCAACGTGTATGGCCAGGTCTCCAGAATTTTTACCGTGCCCGTTATCGTAACCGGCTCGCCTACTTTGATCGTGGTCGGAGAGATATGCACGTCGTAGAAGGCGACCGTGAGATCCTTGAGGAATGGCTCGTCCGCCGCTTCGCCGTGGGCAAAAGCGCGCGGCGAATATGACGCAATGACCAGGAAGAGCGCCGCTAACAGTACCGCCGGAAATCGTATTCGCATTCCGTCTCCCCGTGTGGCGTGCAAAGCCGCTTGCGACTCCCCTGGCAAGGGTTCCTTGAAGGTCCCCTACTTAATCCCGGTATGCGTTGGCTTGCGCTTTTTGTTGTTGACCACTGAACGGCGACGCGACGGCCATAGCAACATCAGCCAGTAGCCGCCGATCCCGAGTACGGCGAAGTGATTACCGGAGGGCCAAGCTCGTCGGGTCCAGCGATTCCACCATGCGCATAGGCGCGCGCTGCAAACAGACCGCTCCATAGGAGCGCGATCAGGAGGGCGCGAAATGTAGTACGCATTGCTGTTTCCTGCGATCCGGTAATCCTCAAATGGTCTTGATATATCTGCCAATTGGCCACACGGCGAGATAACGCCCGATAAATTGACCGATCCAGTAACCGAGCATCGCCAGCGTACCGCCGAACAGCAGCGATACGTACTGCGTCTCGCCCAGAAAGCTGCGTAGCGCGCCACGTTCGATATGCCGCATGTACTCGGGCGTCTGGGTGCGGATGTAAACGATGCCCTGAACGTCGGCGACCGTGAGAATGTGATGCATAAACTGCATCGGCTGGAGAAACGGAGCGAGCGGTATGTAATTGAAGCTCCAGACCATCAGCGCCCAAATCCCGCCGCCGAAAAGCGACGTCAGCACAAAGCTCTTCGTCCTCATCAATAGCCAGTCCAGAAGTATGGCTGCCGGGATGGTCGAGATGGGCCAGATGAAATTCAATGGATAGCTTTCAGCCACGTGCCATTGGAAGAACCGCCCGACCCACGAGGCCATGAAGAGGCATACGCAGGTATAGGTCGCGCCGGTAGGAAACCGCCACGCGGCCCACTGGATGTACTGTAGCGCGGAGGGAATGATGATGGTGGCGAACGCGGTGACGACCGGCCACCATTGCGGATCTTTCCAATCGGTCCAGAAGTCCCAGTCGCCGGCGAACAGCAGCCGCGTTATGTCCGCCGCGCCCGCCACCACAAAGATGGCGGTGATCCAGAAGACCGCGTCCCAGGTGCGATCGATCCACTGGTATTTCGCATTGAGCAGATCCCGCAGCGCAAGCCTGCGCTGACGTTCGGCCGCCGCGGCTGCGGCTATCGACGGTGCTGTCGCCATGCTTCCCCTCGCAAGATCTTAAGGACGCGATTGTCAGGACTGTGAGAAGCGCCGCAGCGTGGCTTAGCCGGCGGCAGCCGTATGGGTCGGGAGTTCCTCCACCGCGCGCGCCTTCTTTTCTATCTGAAACAGGTACAGGATCGTCTCACCCCAGACCGCGAACATTCCGCCCGCAAGCCATCCGTAGATGACGAAGGGCCAATGGAAAGGCACGGAGAAAAACTCCTCTGACATCCAGAGACTGTGGCCCCATTCGTTGAACGCGACCTCCACGAATTCGAGCACCGCCGCCGAAATCAGCAAAAAGAACGACCACGGAAATCCCTTTTCGCGGCCGTAGACCGCGGGCAACCGAAAGCGTCCGTAAATATACGCTCCCAGGGCCAGCACGACCGACATCGGGAAAAAGAAGTAGAACATCGGAATGTGCGTGGGAGTGAGCGCGGTATCGCGCACCATCGTCTGATGCCATGCACCATCCCAGTTGGGCCAGAAACTCGCTTCGATATAAATCGAGAGGCTGGTCGCTCCAATAATTCCCCACAGCACCACGACTCGCCGGACCTCTTCGGCCGGGGCTACCGATTCATTGAGGAGACTGCGACCCGTCCGGACGAGCCATCCATACCACAGGCCGGCGAAGGCTCCGACGCTCAGCAATTCGCCCCAAAACAATGTGCGGTAATGCAGCGCGAAGGCGCGGCTCGAAGAATCCAGCCCCGCCGTAAAGGCGTAATTATAGTCCCAAATCCAAAGGAAAAGATTGCAGGCCAAAAGCAGACCGCATGAGACGAATAGAGTCTTCCAGCCGACCAGCCATCCAGTCGGAGGACGCCCGGCCGCCACCGCTTCGAGAGAGCTCATAAGCAAACCCCCAACGCGAAGTTCTACTTTCCTTCTGCCCGTTTAGACCCATTTTCATCCGCGGTCAACAGGCGGAGCTTCTCGAGAAGGGGGGGGTTGACGCTATTTTCCGCAGCTTGGCGCGGGGCTGCGAACTACCTGGTGGGGCTTGGAGCCCTGAGCCGGACCGCGGTCAGCGGTCCGACCCAGGGGCGTACGAATTGCGCTTTAGGCCATCGCCTTCAGACCCTTCTGTCTTAGGCCGACATCGAGGCGAGCGCCTCGGCATTGCTCACTGGCTCGGGCGCGACCCCCGCGCGGAGCAGGCGCGAGCCCGGCGCGCGTTTGAACGGGTCCACCAATCCGAGCGTCTTGCCGTAGTCGCGCATGGCGGGAATCACGTCTCGATTGAGCAATTCCAGGCATCGCAACCGGTCCTTGGCCGGCACCGGCCCGTCGAGCCAGAACGAAAAGATGCCCGGCCGCAGAATGTCGAGCACCTTGTTGAGCTTTGGAATCACGTTGTCCGGCGTGCCGGCGATCATCACGCAGTCCTTCAGCACGTCGGGGTAGCCGTCGTAGATGCTTTTCTTGACCGCCTCGATCTGCTCGAGGGACTCGCCGCTGCCGCCTTCTCCATAGAGCGACTTGGCCGCGGCGTTGGCACCGAAATTCGATTCGGCGAGACGCTTGGTCGCAGCCTTGGAATTGTATCCCGGCGGGAACATCCATTCCGGCCGCGCAAAGTGCGCAAAGGCGCCGCCAAACAGAATCCGCTTGCCGAGTTCTTCTGCCCGCTCTTGGGTGTCGGCAACCACGACCGGCTGCAGGTAGCCGAAGTTCTCCGGCCCTGCCTGATAGCCCTCCTGCGCCGCGGCCTTGGCATAGAAGTCCCATAGTTCCAGCGTCGGCTGCAGCCGGGTTGCCAGGGCGACGTAGGGATAGCGCTTGCGCGCGCACCAAAACGCGGTGTCGGGACTCACCAGGCCAGGGATCCAGAACGGCGGATGCGGCCGTTGCAGCGGCAACACCCACGGGTTCACGTTGCGGAAGTTGAAGTGCTTGCCCTCGTAGCGGAACGGGCCGGGCGTGGTCCACGCCTTGACGATAAATTCGACGCCTTCCTCGAACAGCTCGCGGTTGAGGGCCGGGTTGGTGTTGTTGGCGAACTGCTCGGAGCCGGCGCCGCGCACCCATCCGGAAACCAGGCGTCCGCCCGATATGAGATCGATCATCGCGAGCTCTTCCGCCAGGCGCAACGGATTGGCGACCGTGGCCACGGGATTGCCGAGCAGCACCATCTTCAGCCGTTTGGTGACCTTGGCGAGGATAGACGCTTCGACATCCATCACCGCGCCGAGACAGAACGGCGTGCCATGATGCTCGTTGAGCATCACGCCGTCGAAATTCATCAGCTCGGAGTCGGTGTAAATCTTTTCGTCGAGATACTGGTTGAGCAGTTTGGCCCCATGCTCGCGCTCGAAAAAGTGATTGGGGGTATTGAAGAAGCTGCGCAGTCCGACGATCTGGTTCTCCAGCGCATGATACTTTGCCGGGTCGACCTCGGGATCGTAATGGTACGCCCGTTCCGTAAACCACATGAAATGCATCTTGTCTTCTCCGCTCCTTTAGCGATTTTTTGTTGAGGAATCGCTGGGCTTTCGTCTTGCCTCGGCGTTCCTCATGTGCCGAACGCTGCCTCCGAGCCTATAGCACTATTGTATCGCGGCGGTAATGCCGGCGCCGCAATTAAATCGGTCTAAGATCGAGCGAAATCGCGCACTATCGACGGACTATCGAATCGATCGCTTCCGCGCTGTAGCCCAGTTCACCCAGCACCTCGCGCGTGTGAGCCCCGACTTCCGCCGCCGCGGTGGGCGGGCGCTTTGCACTGCCGTCGACGAAGACCGGGCTGTTCACGGTCTCGATTACGCCGGCGCCGGGATAATCTATCTTGACGAACGCCTCGGCGGCGCGCATCTGCTGGTCGTTAACCACCTCGTCGAGCACGGGCAGCGGCGCCCATTTGATGTCGTTTTGCTTGAAGATCGTGCGCCACTCGGATAGGTCGCGCGATTCGAACTGGGATTGCAGGATTGCATACAGCGCCGCGGCGTTTCGATCCCGGTCATCGTTGGTCCCGAATAACTCGCCGCTGCCGAGGTCGGGCTGCCCGAAAGCCTGGCACAGACGTGGAAACTCGTTGTCCGGGTCGATCAGCACGAGGAGAAAGATTTTGCCGTCGCGGCTGAGATACGCGGCCGTGAGCGGGTTGGGCGGATGCTTGCCCTCGCCACGCTCCGGAAATTTCGCGTTCAAAAGTTTTGCCTGGATGTCGCACGCATTCGCCCACGCTCCGCTCGCCAGCAATGACGTGCTGACCCGCGATCCGCGACCGGTGCGTTCGCGGCGGTACAGGCCCAGCATGATCGCGCCGAAAAGCGACATCGAGGTCGGATGATCGCCCATCCCGGGCCGCGGTGCACTGGGCGATCCGTCGGCCCCGGTCACGCTCCTCATCAGACCCGAGCGCGCCCAGTACGCGAGCGCGTCGAACGCTGGATCGTCCGCGTCCTCTCCCGCATCGCCATAGCCGGTCAAGTGCGCATAGATGAGCCGGTCGTTCATGGGCGCGAGGTCTTCCCAGGTCAGGCGGAATTTTTCGAGCAGCGTTCTCTGGTAGTTGGTCAGGAAAACGTCCGCCGTGCGTACCAGCCGGATCAACGCCTCGCGTCCTTCGGGCCTGGCGAGATCGAGCGCAACACTTTTCTTGTTGCGGCTGGTCAGAACCCAGCACCAGTCAAGCTCGGACTTGGCCGTGCCGGGGAGCTTGGAGAAGAGCCGCCACAGATCGCCGCCGCCGGGGCGTTCGATTTTGATTACCTCGGCACCGAAGTCGGACATCACGGTGGCGGCCGCCGGGCCGGCAACGTAGGTTCCACAGTCGATGACCCGAAGGCCGGAAAGCAGACCGCCGTCATTCGCTTTGTGTCCATTGTTCGTGTCGGGCATGCGTGTCACTCCAAAAAGGTGGAGATCGGATAGCACAAACCAGTAGTCACGCTGTAGTACAGAGAACTAAGCGCCGCAAGGCGCGGCGCGATTCAGCGGAACTCGACGCGAAGCTCGCGGTACCGACGCGAACCCAGGTTGGTAAGTTCGCGCTCGTATCCGCCGGGTTGCCAGAGCACGGTGCTGGAGGCCAGGTCCAGTTCCTGCGCGCGCGCTTTGCCGTCGTGCACTTCGCGCTGCCGTACCCGGCCGCCCTCGATTACGAATACTGCGGCGTCGCGCGGATGCGCTCGCGGCCCGGCCGCGTCACCGGGACCCAGCGTCACTTCCAGCGCCCGGATGCGCCCGTTCTCGAGCAGCATCACTTCTCCGCGTTCCGGCGCCCTGCTGGCGGCGGCTTCGGTCAGGGCGAAGCCCGGGTTAGCGACACCATGCGGAAGCGGCCGGCGTATCTCGAACAAGGCTTCGCGAAAACGACCTGCGTCGCTCACGTTGCGGGCGCTTTCCGGCCCGCCCGCCGGGACATATGAAATTGCCCGCGCGCCGACTTCCAGCTCGTAGATGGTTTGACCTGGAAAGCGATTCGAGGTCATCCCGGGCGACTCGACTGCGATCCGGCCGCCCTCGAGGATGTACAAAACGTAGTCGAGCGTATGCCGATGGAGGCCGCAGATCTGGCCGGGTGCGAGATCCATTTCCCATACCCGCACGTGCTCGTTCTCGAACCGCAGATACGTCGCGACCGGGCCGTAGGTTGTTTGGTCGGCCATTTTTGTCCTTCCGATGCCGCGGCAAAAACTTTGACTCGACGCGTTATGAAACGGTCGCGTGCTGCTTCACCCACGCGTCGACGGCGGGTATCTGTCGCTCGCGGAACTCCGCCGCTTCAAGAATCTCCTCCCGGGCGCGCGCCGCCGCGATCCGTCCTCCGGCCGTCTCATGTACCGGCGCAAACCTGGCCAGTTGCTCGGCATGCGCGCGGTCGGCAAAGGTCGACATCAATGACGGCATGAAAAAGGCGCGGAAGGTGGGACCGCGCTTCGCGGCCAGCGCGTCGAAATTCGCTTTGGCGAAGTTGAGCGCGAGTTCCGGATGCTCTCCCGACGCCACGGTCAGAATCATCCCATTTGCGAGGTCGGCGGGCACCTCGTCTGTCAACGTGATTGCAAGTGCCTCTTTGGCTAGTTCGGGATTTTTTGCCGACGCGAGCGCGATGTAGTAGCGGTTGCGCAACTCGGTGCTGGTAGCTTTGCGGCCGAGCGCTCTCAGCTCGTCAAACGCCGCTCGATCGGCCTCGCGGCCGGCGATGAAAATCACCGCGCCGCGCAGGTTCACATCGAGCGATTCGGGATCCTTCACGAACGCGGCGAACCGCCGCTTCGCTTCCGCCAGCACCGCGGGATCATCCAAGGCACCCAGCTCTCCGATCAATTTTGCCCGCAGGATCGTATTGTCCTCTGACTCACCCGGCGCCGCCGCCCATCCGAGCCGCTCAAAGGGCGGGCGCAGACGCGATCGCGCGTAAGCTTGAAACGCGGGCCGCCCGGGCAAACCGCGCTCGAGGTCGTCGAGGCGGCCGATCGTGCCCATCACCCGCTCCCAGACGGCACGGTTGCGATCGCGCTCGACGCGATCGGCCAGCCTGAAATACCTGTCCACCGCGATGCGGCTGGCCTCGACCAGCGCCCAGTTGTCGGCGAGCAGGTTGACGCGATCCGCGGGCCCCATCGTCTCGACCGCCTTGGCCAGCGCGGCGTCGGTCGCGGTATCGTACTCAACGCGGTAGTAGCCGGTGTCACCGAAGTTCAGCTTGATCGGCTGGCCGCATGGTCCCGCCGCAATCTGCATCGTCTTGCCTTGCATCAGGACCACCCCGCTCGGCTCGTTCGTGCCCGCGGGACCGAATGCGATCGGGATCTCCCAAAGCTGCGCCCGAGCGTCAGCGGAGCTGGCCCCCCGAATGAAGCGCTCCTGGCGGAGCGTGAGTCTCTGCCGGTCCTTCATGCAGTTTGCGCTGCTTACGATTAGCGGAACACCGGGCTGCTCGGTGTAAGGAGCCGCTATCGCTGCGACCTCTTTCCCCGAGGCCTCCTGCAGCGCCGACCAGAGGTCCGCCGTCGTCGCATTGCTGTAGGCGTGGGCGGCCATGTAGCGGCGGATACCGTCGCGAAATTTTTCCGGGCCGAGGTAGTTTTCGAGTTCGCGAATGAATGCCTGGCTCTTGCTATAAGTGATGCTGTCGAAGACGGATTGCGCCTCGCTCTCATCGGCGATCGGCTGCTGAATCGGATGGGCCGTGTGGCGCGCGTCGACGTCCATCGCCAACTGCTTCGACGCCGCATTGTTAAGCCAGACCTCCCAGTCCGGATGGAACTTGTTGGCCGCCTTGTTCTGCATCCAGCTCGCGAAGCCTTCGTTCAGCCACAGATCGTTCCACCAAGCCATCGTGACCAGATCGCCGAACCACTGATGAGCCATCTCATGTGCAAGGACCGCGAAAATACCGCGGCGCAGGGAATCGGGACTCGCGGACGGATCGAACAGCAGGATGCTTTCGTTGAAAACGATACCGCCCCAGTTCTCCATCGCGCCGCCGACACTGCCGGGGACAGCAATCAGGTCAAGCTTGGGCAGCGGATATTTGATTCCGAAATAATCGTTGTAGTAGCCGAGGATGTCGATCGCGCTCGCGAGCGCATAACGGCCTTGCTCGCGCTTGCCCGCAACCGCGACTACGCCGACGGTTACTCCATTCGCATCGCCGATCAGCCGTTCCAGATCGCCGGCCACGAGCACGAAGAGATAGCTCGACATCCGGGGCGTCGCGTCGAATGCCACGCGCTTCATATTGCCGCCCGCCGGCTCTTCATGCGCAACCGGCATGTTGGAGACCGCGAGAAAATCCCGCGGCACGGTCACCGCCGGCTCAAAGCTCGCCTTGAAAGCCGGTTCATCCCAGCACGGAAAGATCCGGCGCGCGTCCGCCGGCTCCAGTTCGGTCGCGATCATCCGCTTGCGGCCATGCGCGGTCGGATAATCGACGTAAAAAATGCCCCGCCCGAACCCGTTGAGATGTCCGGCGAACGTGAGGCTGAGCTTGTGCGGCCCCGCCGCGAGCGTGCGCGGGAAAGCCAGGGTTACGGTCTCGGTCTTGGGTTCCGGCGTGATCACCGCCACTTGCGCCGGCTCGCCCTTAAGCGTCGCGGACCGAACCGTCATATTGACCGCGTTCAGGACCAGCCGATTGGTCGGCGCGATGACCTTGAGGTCCACCACTTCGGAGCCGTCGACGGCAAGGGTGTTTAGGTCTGGCTTGAGATCGATAGCGTAATGCGTGGGCAGGACGTTTTTCGGCAGTCTGCCCGGCGTCGTGGCAAAAGAATAGCCGGATTCGGCGCGCGCGACGCTGCCGCTCGCGACAAGCGCCGCTGCGATCGCCAGTGCGATAATCTGGATTGCACGAAACAAGGGTGAACTCCGGTCGGTCATGTGGAATTGCTCACGAGAATAGCGAACAAGGTCGTCGGATGCAGTCCGCGCCATGCATTAAAACGAGTGCATCGGCTCACTGGCTGCACCCCACCATCCAGGAAAGCCGTGGAATTCAGCCCGGTTGTACGACCGCCCTCGACGGCATCGTGCTTGCTCCTCATCTGCTGCGATGAAGAATAAACTTTGGCGAGGCCGGCGCGATCCGCATCTCGCCAGACAACGCGCGTCGCGGCCGCGCTTTGAGCCGGTTCAAATATGGGCTTCCTGATTGTAGCGATCATTATTTTCGCCCTGGTCCAACGGCGCAAATACCGGCGGATCGACGGCGGCGTCAAGTGCGACAAATGGTCGCGCCGATGGGAACGGATACAGTCGCATGAAGTCGGCGGCCAACACGGAAAGGACAAGTGGGATAAATGGAGCCGTCAGTGGCAGGACTGGGAGCGCTGGGCCCACGACGCGCGGAACCAGGCCGCCGACGTCGGACACAAGGTCGCGAGCACGCTCGAAATGGCGGAGGCCAAGTTGCGGCGCGAGGCTGAGCGGCTTCGCGGCGATGGCACGAAGCCCGGCGACTCCGCGGCCTCGCAATCGCGCGGGAGTTCGGCGGCCTCCGGCCGGGACCAGCGCGGCGAGACCACCCAGGACCGAGGGCCAGAGCGCGACCGCGAGGAGGAGCGCAAAATCTATGAGCGCGCCCGCCGGCGTGCCGCGCGAGAGGCCCGGTTTTACGTGCACCTGATGTGGTACGGGATCGTAATCGGATTTCTCCTGATCCTGAACCTCGTCGTCAGCCCATGGTACGAATGGTGGGTGTTCCCCGCGCTCGGATGGGGTATCGGGCTTGCCAGTCATTTCGGCGCCGTTTACGGATGGCGCTGGATCCACGAGCGCGTGTTCGAGCCCGCGGTCGAGCGCGAGGTGCGGCGCGAGGTCACGCGTGAAAAAGAGGTCCTGCGCACGGAGAAGCAGGCCTCGCTCGATGAGCTCACCGCGAGTTTCGCACACGAAATCCGCAATCCGATCGCCGCCGCGAAAAGCCTCGTACAGCAGATGGGCGAGGACCCGACCTCGAACGAGAACGTGGAGTACGCCAAGGTCGCGCTCGACGAGCTCGCGCGGGTCGAACGCAGCGTGTCTCATCTGCTCAAGTACGCCAAGGAAACCGACTACAGTTTCGAGAACGTGAACCTAGCGTCGGTGCTCGACCAGGCACTCACCGAGATGCGCGCCAAGCTCGAAGCGAACCAGATCAGCGTGTCGCGCAACTATATCGGAGGGCCTACGGTCCGCGCCGACGCCGACAAGCTGCGCCAGGTTTTCACCAACGTGATCGACAACGCGATCGACGCGATGGAGTCGAACGCGAGCGAGCGGCGCCTGGAATTCGGCATCGTGAACCTTCATCCGGGAACGGCGAGCGTGGTGATTCGCGACAACGGTTGCGGTATCGCCGAGGACAAGCTCGCAAAGATTTTCAATCCGTTTTACACCACCAAGAAAAACGGCACCGGACTCGGCATGGGGATCGCAAAAAAAGTGATGGACGCCCATAGCGGCCGAATCGAGGTTCAGAGCGAGCCCGGCACGGGTACCGAGTTCAGGCTTGCGGTTCCGCTCGCCGACGCAGCGCGCGTTCAAAATCAACCCGGCGAGCCGGAAGCCGGATTCAATCACGCCTCGCCCGCCGATACGGCTCAAGCGCCAGCCGATCCCAACCCACAACTCGCGCAAGCCGGGGAGCGCCGATGAAAGGGCGGCTCCTGGTCGTCGATGACGAGCACGGCATCCTGGTCGCGCTCAAAGGGCTCTTCAGCAAGGAGGGCTACGAGGTCGAGACCGCGGAGTCGGGTGAGGAAGCGCTTGCCAAGGTCAAGGCCGGCCTGTTTCACGTGATCATCACCGATTTGAGCATGCAGGGAATGAGCGGGCTCGACCTGATGCGCGCGGTGCGCCAAATAGACGCCGGATGCGCGGTGCTCATGATAACGGCATACGGCACGCAGCGCATCGCGGTCGAAGCGATGAAAGCCGGCGCGGAAGATTACCTGCCCAAGCCGTTCGACAATGACGAGTTGCGAATCAAAGTCCGCAACGTGATGGAAAAGCAACTGCTGCGCCGCGCCTACAACCGGCTGGTCGAGCAGGTGAACCTCGAGAGTGGACGTTTTGCCGGAATGATCGGACGCTCGCGCGCGATGATGCGCGTGTTCGAGATGATCGACAAGGTCGCGCCAACCGACGTGACCGTGCTGGTCCGGGGCGAGTCGGGCACCGGCAAAGAGCTGGTCGCGCGTGCGATCCATAGCCGCAGCCCGCGCGCGAGCGGCCCCTTCGTGCCCGTCAACTGCGCTGCGTTTTCGCGCGAGCTGGTCGAAAGCGAACTGTTCGGCCATGAAAAAGGCGCCTTCACCGGCGCGGTCGCGCGCCGCGAGGGCAAGTTCGAGGCCGCCGACGGCGGCACGCTGTTCCTCGACGAGATTGGCGACATGAGCCTCGAGACTCAGGCCAAGCTGCTGCGCGTCATCCAGGAGAAGCGCTTCGAACGAATCGGCGGCAACCAGTCGCTCGTGGCCGACGTGCGCATAATCGCAGCGACCAACCAAAACCTCGAGGCGATGGCCGCTGATGGACGCTTTCGCGAAGACCTCTACTACCGGATCAAAGTCGTCGAGGTGCGGATTCCGCCTCTGCGCGAGCGGCACGAGGATATCGCACCGCTGGCGATGCATTTCCTCGACGAGGCCTGCAAGCAGTTCGCCAAGCCGCACAAAACGCTGACCCCGGAAGCGATGAGAGCCTGCGTCGAGAACCCATGGCGCGGCAATGTGCGATCGCTCAAGGCCGCGATCGAGCAGGCGGTGATTCTATCCTCGGGCTCCGAGATCACGCCGGCGGAACTGCTCGGAGGTTCTACAAGCGGCAGCGCCGAGCCTGTGAGTAACAACAACGATGCGGCGCGAATGACGGCCGCGGGCGTGACCGCCGAAGCCCCGGGAGATGGCGGCGAGGTCAAGTTCCGCGAGGCCAAGGAAAAATTCGTCGGCCAATGGGAGCGCGATTTCTTCATCAACGCGCTCAGAGCCACGGGGGGCAATATCTCGCGCGCCGCCGAGCGGGCCGGGATGTACCGCCAGAATTTTCAGCAAAAGATGCGCGAGCTTGGCATCAGCGTCGACGACCTCGGACTGAAACCGCAGGACGAATAACGGCCCGGAATTTTAACAAGAGCGCGGAGAGAGACGGCGATGAACGAAACAGAGAACCATTTCGAGAACGGCGGGACGCTCAGAATTCATCCTCCGATCCTCGCCGGCGTCCTGCTGTTGGGCGTACTCCTGTTGCATCTGCTCGGCGGACATCATCGATTCGTTCATCCGCATCAGCTGCTGGGCCTGCTGCTGGTCGCCGGAGGCGTCGGGCTCTCCTCCTATGCCGCCGCGCTCTTCAGCGGGCACTCCACGACGAAAAATCCACACGGAGAGCCGACCACGCTGGTGACCGAAGCGCCATATACGTTCACTCGCAATCCGATGTACCTGGGACTCGCTACGATACTGCTGGGTTTTGCCATGTTCTTCGGATCACCCACGATGCTGATCGCGCCGGCTCTGTTCTTCCTGGTGATCGATCGGAGGCTGATTCCCGAGGAAGAGGCAACGATGGAGCGGCTGTTTGGCGAGCAATATCTCGACTACAAGCGCCGCGTGCAGCGCTGGTTCTAAGTCGCTCGCCGGACGAGCAGCGATACGAAAAAGGAGAAATCGCGATGTTCATTTCGAGATTGAGAAGCCTCCTCGGTGGAAAACTCAGCCGTTGGCTCAAGTCGCGCGAGGCGCACGACCCGGAAGCAGTGTACGAGGCCGCGATTTCCGATCGCATCCGGCGCTACGGGCAGCTCAAGAACGCGGCCGCCGGCGCGATCTACATGCGCAACAAACTCGAACGCGAGCTCAAAGAAAAATCCGCCGAGCTGGCCGAAGTCGCCGAGCAAGCCGGACAGGCGGCCGACCTAAACGAAGACCAGTGCGCCCTGATCCTCATCCGCCGCAAGCACGAGCTGGAGGCCGACTGCGAGCGGATCAAAGAGGAGCTTTCGGAGCTGACCGTCGAAGCGGAAGGCGCAAAGAAAAATCTCGTCGGCTTCAAGAGCGAGATCGACAAGCTCAAGACGGAGAAGGTGAGAATGCTGGCGCGGCTGCGCAACGCGCAGGCCAGGATGCGGGTCGAGCGGGCGCTCGAAGGGCTTTCCTACGACGAGGACTTGCGCGCGCTGCAGGAAGTGCGCGAATCGATCCAACAGATGCTCACGCGCTCCGGGGTGAATCGCGAGATCCACGGAGCGGAGATCGATCAGAAGCTCGAGGAGATTCGCCGCCGCAACGCCGAAGCCAAGGTCCAGGCCGAACTCGACGATCTGAAGCGCAGCCGCCGCCCGCCGCTGGTCCCGATGGACGTGCTCACCGGTGGCGCGCACGCGAACGGACAACCGGTCAATCGGAGCTGAGCTCGCGCGGCTGAGCGTCGCGGCGTCATCGCCGTTATGCGCAGCGGCGCGCGGTTAGGCCGACGCCTTGCTGGCCGCGAGCGCCCGCGCCGCGTCGGAAATCGCGTTGACGATGAACTGGTAACCGGTGCATCGGCAGAGGTTGCCGGAAATCCCGTGCCGGATCGCGGCCTCGTCCGGATTCGGATTGTCGCGCAGCAGTTGCAACGCCGACATCACCATCCCGGGCGTGCAGTAGCCGCATTGCTGGCCGTGATTGCGCACAAATGACTCTTGCAGCGGGTGCAGATGATGGATGTCGGAGGCCAGCGACTCGATCGTCTCGACCGCGCATCCGTCGACGTCCGCGGCCAGCACCGAACAACTCTTCACCGTGCGCCCATCGAGCATCACGGTGCACGCGCCACAGCTTCCGGTGCCGCATCCGATGTGCGTCCCAGTCAGCCCGATTACATCGCGGAGCAAGTCGGCCAGTACCGTGCGGTTGTCAGCCTCGAGCCGCCGCGCCTGTCCGTTTACCGAAACCGCGATCGCGGTGCGCAGCGCTCCGCCAATCGCGCCGTTCGCACCTTTGCGCGGCGCTGATGCTGCGGGCGTGGATTTTCTGCCAATCTCGGGTGTCTGCTGCGACTTCGTGCGTCCGGCCGCTGCCGCGAGCGCGCGCCCGGCGTATATCGCCGCCATCTCACGCCGATAGTCGGCGGTGGCGTTAAGGTCGGCAGGCGCGTCAGTGCAGGCGGCACGCACGCGGCGGCCAACTGCCTCGAGCGCGTCGGCATTGACCCCGCGCGAAAGTTCCGTGCTCACATCGAGCGCGATCGGAGTCGATCCGACGCCGCCCAGCGCGATTCGCGCATACTTATCGCCGAAGAATGCCGCGGCGTTGACGATCGCGAAGTTGCCCTCGATACGATGGAGCCGCGTGTAGGCTCCGCGCACCGCACCCAGCTTGGGCACCACCACTTCGGTTACGATCTCATCGGGCTTAAGCGCGGTCTCCATCAGGTTGGTAAAAAATCCAGCCGCGGCGATCTCGCGCTCGCCCCTCACACTTCGCGCGATCACGCGAGCGCCGGCCGCGACCAGCACCGGACTGTAATCCGCCGCCGGATCGGCGTGAGCCAGACTGCCCCCGATCGTGCCGCGATTGCGCACCTGCATGTCGCCGATGAAAGCGGCCGCATCGGCCAGCACCGCGCAGTGACGCGCGATCAGCGGATCGTGCAGGATTTCATAGTGGCGCGTGCCCGCCCCGATCCGCAGCGCGTCGCGGTCTTCCCGCACATAGC
The DNA here is from genome assembly GCA_963710455.1 of uncultured delta proteobacterium. Classification (GTDB taxonomy): domain Bacteria; phylum Desulfobacterota; class Binatia; order Binatales; family Binataceae; genus JAKAVN01. Next base: position 892,649 of record CAVQAG010000017.1, on the reverse strand, counting down.
CGCGCCCCTCGATACGATTGAGGCTGAGCACCATCCGCGGCCGCACGAGCCCGAGCGCCATCATCGGCATCAGGCTCATGCCGCCCGAGAGCAGCTTGATGTCGTCGCCGCCCTGGGCCAGAACGGTTAACGCTTCGTCGAGTTTGTTGGGCGCGCGAAACTCGAATTCCTGGGTGATCATCGAGCGATGCCTCCACCGTTGGCTGCGCGCTTGGGCGCGGTCTGGATTGCGCGCCACAGACGCTCCGGCGCAAGCGGCATCTCGAGCAACCGGAGATCGAGTTCGGGCAAAGCATTTTCGACCGCGCCGCAGATAGCGCCCAGGATGCCTAACACGCCCGATTCTCCCACGCCCTTGGTTCCGAGCGGCGTGAACGGCGAGCGTGTCTCCTGGTGCGCGAGTTCCAGCGGCGGAACCTCGACCGCGGTGGGCAGCGTATAATCCATGAAGGTGCCGGTCTTGAACTGGCCGTTCTCGTCGTAAACCAGATGCTCGTAAATCGCGCCGCCGATGCCTTGCGCGATACCGCCGTGGACGTTGCCTTCGGCCAGCATCGGGTTGACCACCACGCCGCTGTCGTGAACCATGCAGACTTTCAACAGCTTGAGCTTGCCATCCGCCGGATCGACTTCGACGATCGCGCCAACCACCGCATTGGGCCACGAAGGATAGGCGGAGGAGCGACCCTGCGGATCGCCTTCCTGGTAGATGTTGGGATGGCGGAAGTAGCGCGTCGCCTCTAGCCCCGGTTCAATCTCCTTGGCGTGAATTCCGAAGGTGTCGCTGTAGATGGTGCGGACGACCTCGTTGAACTCGACGTAACGCGCGGGCGCGTCCTTGGGGAAAATTTTACCGCCCCGGCATTCCAGGTCAGCCGGCAGAACTTCGAGCATGTGTCCCGCAACTTTGACGATCTTTTCCTTGATCTCGTTCGCCGCGACGAAGGTGGCGGATCCGCCCATGATGACCGCGCGCGAGCTATAGTTGCCGAGCCCCCAGGGACAAATTTCGGTGTCGCCCTGGATCACGCGCACCGTGTTTACGCCCACTCCCAGCGTGTCGGCGGCCACTTGCGCGATCGCGGTTTCGTTGCCGCTGCCGGGCGAGGTCACTCCCGTCAGTACCGTCACCTGCCCCGACGGATTGACGCGTACAGTGGCACCGTCGTAGCCGGCAACCAGCAGCGAGGTCGGCAGCGAACAACCCTCGGCGACCAGTTCCTGGCCAAGGCCAAGGCCAATGCGGCGGCCCTCGCGCAGCGCCTCGGCCTGCAGTCGCGGAAAATCCTCATAGCCGACGAGGTCGAGCAGCTTGCGCATTGCGCCGGGATAATTGCCGCTATCGAGAATCACCCCACTCACCTGCTGATAGGGAAATTCGTGCGGTTGGATGTAATTGCGCATCCGCACCGCCGCACGGTCGAGTCCGGTTTCTTGTGCGACGCCGTCCATGATCCGGTCCATCAGGAAGGAGGCCGTCTCCTTGCCGAAACCGCGGTACGCGTTCCATGGACACTTGTTGGTCACGACCGGGTATAGCTCGACGCGGCAGTTCGGAATCTTGTAGACGGTGGGGATGCAGAACGTGGTAACGAGGCTCATCTCCCATCCCGCAAGCGCGGCCGGCGCGCCGACGTCGGCCACGATCTTCGCCTTCAGGCCAGTGACCTGTCCGTCGCGCTGGTAGGCGGCCTCGAAATGGACCTTCTGCTCGCGAGCGTGGCCGCCGGTGAGCAGATTTTCGCTGCGCTCTTCGATCCATTTGACCGGCCGTCCCAGCTTGCGCGCCAGATAGGCGGTGAGCGGCTCTTCCTGGTAGGTCGGAATCTTCGAGCCAAAGCCGCCGCCCACGTTAGGCTGGATCACGCGAACGCGGCTCTCCTCCATGCCGATGATGTGCGCGATGTAGGTGCGCAGCGGGTGCGGACACTGTGTCGAGGCCCACATCGTGAGCTGGTCGCGGAAGCTGTCGTAATTGGCGGCGTATCCGCGCGGTTCCATCGGCGAGGCCGAGTAGCGCTGGGTCGAAAGACATCCCTTGATAACGCCGTCGGCGGCGGCGAAGGCGCCCGCCACGTCGCCGGTTTCGCTCACGCGCTCCATCACGAGGTTGGTGCCCCACGCGGGTTCGATCAAAGGGGCTCCCGGAGCCATCCCGCGCTCAGCGTCGGCGACCACGGGTAATTCCTCGTAGTCGACCTCGACCATTTCCGCAGCCTTGTGCGCGGTATATTTGTCCTCCGCGACCACCACCGCCACCGCCTCGCCCACGTAGCGCACCTTGTCGTGGGCCAGCGCGTACCAATCGTACGCACGCACGCCAATTCCCGCCTTGTTGTAGGGCTGGGGAATCGGCTTGGTGCTGCGGCGAATCTCTTCGCCGGTCACCACGCATACGACCCCGGCCACGGCCTCGGCCGCCCTGGTGTCGATCGATTTGACGAGGGCGTGAGCATACATGCTGCGCACGAGTGCCATGTGCAGCATGCCCGGGAGCGTTATGTCACCGACGTAGATTCCGCGGCCAGCCACCAGGGCCCTGCTGTTGAGCGCGGGGACGCGGCTGCCTATCGCGGACTGCGAATCGTGCCCGTTGCCGGAAGCCGCCGCGCCGGCGGTTGGATGCGATTGCTCGGTCGCCATATGTATCGACTCCCCAAAGTCGTTTTGCCGTCAGCGCCGCTGTGCTGGCGTCCGCGAAGCTTAGCCGGAAAAGGTCCCGGCCGCCTAGTCTCAGAGGACCGAGGCCTGCGGCGACGGGGTCGGAGCCGGCTGACCGACAACCTGCTCGGCGCCGGGGCGTCGATAAAGTTCGAAAACTTTGTTGTCGTCCTGCGCGACTGGTGAGATCGCGATGTCGGTATAGTTTTTCGAGTCGGGATCGCGGCGGATTCGCCAACGCAGCAGTTCCAGCCGGGCCAAATACCATAGCGCCGGAACGTAGGTGCCCAGGATCTCGGCGAACCGTCGCGGATAAAAGACCATCGCGCTCTCGCGCGGAGATCCTGCGCGGCGCTGCGAGCGGCGTTTGCGCCTGAAAACTCCGGACTGCAGCGGATGCACGCCCTCGAAGGCGTGGCTCGCATAGAAGTAAAAGATCATCGAGGCTACGCGGCCGGTGTTGAGCTTGGTTGCCGCGGCGCGCTTCAGCAGGGTTTCGACGTGCTCGGGCGAGTAGTAAAGATGCCAGGCCTTTTTGTAGATGGCCTGCCACTCCTCGGCCGTCATGCGCGGATGCGCCGTGACCGCGTGCTCGGAATCATACTGGTTGGTATCGGGCGACATCGGGACGCCTTTCAGATACAGCTCCTGGTGGTCTTGGGATCCCGGCCCCGGAGTCAGCATGAAAAATTCCATGATGTCGATCGGCAACTCGCGCTGGATGATGCCGATGTCGCGCGCGATGCTCTCGGGCGTGTCGGCCGGAAAGCCGAGGATGTAGCCCGCGTAAGTGAGCACCCTGACATTGCGCCAGGCCTGCAGCATCGCGCGGTATTCACTGATGTGGTTCTGCCCCTTCGAAGCACCCTTGAGGCTATCGGGATTGATATTCTCCAGCCCGATGAAAACTTTGCGGCATCCGGCGGCCGCCGCTTTTTTGACGAAATTGGGAATTTTGTAGCTGAGCGTGTCGACCTGCATGATGATGTTGATCTTGAGCCGTTCCTTGGTTTTCATTTCGATGATGCGATCGAGGATGGCTTCCCAGTTTTTGTTGCGTGCGAAATCGTCGTCGGTAATGAAATAGCTGCGCACCCCCTGTGCGTAGCCGCCGCGAATCACGCGCTCGATATCGTCTGCGGTGCGGTAGCGTGATTTGCGGCCTTGCACGTTGATGATGCTGCAGAAGCTGCACGCATACGGGCAGCCGCGCCCGGCGTCGAAACATCCGAGCTTCCCGGCATAGCGCGCGACGTAGCGCTCCGGCAGGAACGGCAGGGGCCGATTTCCGAGGTCCGGCATGTCCTTCATGAAATTATAGAGCGGTTCAAGACGATTCTCGTAGGCCGCGCGGAAAATGTCCTCTAGACGCCCCTCGGCCTCGCCCGCGAAGAGCGTGATGCCGAGCGCCAGCGCCTCCTTGAGGTCGGGGGTCAACTCGGGAAGCATCGCGAGGCAGCCGCTCACATGGAAGCCGCCGATCGCGACCTGGATTCCCGCCGCGCGCAACTCGCGCGCGATATCGACGGCGCGCGCGAACTGGTTGGTCTGCACTCCGACCAGGCATACGAGGCCGCAGTTCCCGTTCTCGGCGAAACGCCGGATAATCTTCTTTATCGGGATGAACACGTTGGTCTCGTCGCGGACCTCGATGTCGATATCGACGTCGCCGCCCAGCGCGCGCCGTTCGCTCACGTCGAGCGCGAGCCCGTACAGGCACGATAGCGAGTTCGACGGAACGAAGCCGCGCCACCACTGGATGATGTAACCCTGGTCGTCGTAATGCGAAGGCTTGATCAGTTCAACCAGGAACTTTTTCTGCCGCCCGCCCGTCGTTTTGTTCAAATACACCGCTCCTAGGCTGCACCTATGCGCGGCCACCCGGCATCGGAGATGCGCTGATAAATCTATCAAAAATTGAAGGAAGCCGAACCCTGCTGATTGATACTCCATCAATGCGGATTCTAAGGCAATCCATCGGCCGCCCGACGATCCTCCGGGATTAGACTTGTCCCGGTTGCCGGCGAGGCAGCGATTGAATTGCGGACGCGATCTGTCGCGCGAGTCCTTCCACGGTCCGGCTGAGCGCGGCCGCGACCGGCTCTCCTGGCTGGGCCTGCTCGCTCAGGTTGGAATCGCCCGCGTACAGCAGCTTCCCCGACCCGTCGAGCACCTGCCAGTGCGCAACGAGCTGGGCGTTGGCGTTGGGGTCGGTCTCGAAGCGATAGACGTCGATTCGGACTTGATAGTCGATTTGGGTGGTTCCAACCCATGGGAAAAAAATGACCGAATGAGTTCCGAGCGACTGCGTCAAGTCCTGCGCAAGCACCTGCCGGAAATTATCGCTGAGCGGCTCGGCCCATCGGTCCTTGTCCGACAATTCGAGCCGGTTCGGACCGACCCGCGTCACGACCTCGTCGCGGTCGAGATATTCGGGCAGCTTGATCGGGCCGAGCCCGATTGTCGGGCTGGAAGAGGGAGCGAGTCCGGTCGGCGCGACCGAGTTCACCCCCGCCCCGCCGGCAGGTGCGAGAAGAAAGAACTTCGACGGATCAGGCTGCGGCGTAAAGCATCCGCTGGCAGCCAAAGCCCACAGCACAGCCGTCGCTGCCACAAGGTCCCGGCGCAAGCGCATCAGCGTCACTGACCCGCCGTATAACGGCCGCGCACCACAGAGCTTGGGTTGCGCCGCAGATAGTCGGACAGCTCGCGCAGCGAGCGCGCTGCCGCCGAGGTCTGCTCCAGAGTTTGCGCGAGTTCATAATTGAGCGGGGAGTTCGGTCCGAGCGTCATCTGCACGGCGGCCAGTGTGTCCTGGGTTTGCTTGAGCGTGGCGCGAGTTTGCTCGGTCGTCAGGCGCAGATCCTTGCCCATCGGGCCGATCTCACGGTCGAGGCTGGAGGCCAGGCGATTCACGCTGGCAGAGGCCTGTCCGAGGCTGCGTGCGGCGAGGTTCAACGAATCCACCGCGGTCTGGAGCTTTGGCGAATTCGCCAACGTGCTTATTGCGACTGCGGTGCTAGTCAGCGATTTGATCAGCTCGTCGAAATTGATCTTCTCGAGCTGCGCCATCACCTTCGAAAGCGTCGTCGCCGCCTGCTCGAGCGTGGTTGGAACAGTCGGAATTTCGGGATAAGGCGAATCGGCGCCCATGTAGAAAACTGCCGGAGTGTCGGGACGATAGTCGAGGTCGACGTAGAGCAGCCCGGTGAGCAGGCTCTCGACGCTGAGTTGTCCGCGCAAGCCCCTTTTGATCGCCTGAGCGACTTTGGCCGGATCGCCCAGGCTGGTGGCCGCGCCGCGCTTGACCAGCTTTTCAGTCTCGAGATCGATGATAACGGGAATTCGGTATTGATTGGCCGTTTTCTGGGCGTTCTGGTTTTGACGCGGCGTTCCCACGCTAAGCAAAATTTCCGTCACCGAGCCGATCTCGACTCCACGGAACTTGACCGGCGCGCCCACTTTCAAACCGTTGACGTCGCTGCTGAAGTACAGCGCGAACAGATGGGGGCGCAGGAAGAGACGGCCGGAACCCAAAACGATGATGGCTGCGACCGCGAGCGTGACCCCGCCCAGCACGAACGCTCCAACCAGTGTCGGGCTGACTCTCTTTCCCATAAGCGCTTTATGCCGTCCGGCGTTGTTCCTCGTCGCGAGTCAGGAAGCGATGCACCCGCGGGTCGGCGCAGTGTGCCAGTAGCTCCTTGGGATCTCCGCTCGCAATCATGGTGTGCGATTCCCCGTCCAGAAAGACACTGTTGTTGCCGATCGCAAAAATGCTCGCCAGCTCGTGCGAGACCACCACGAAGGTCGCGCCGAGATTATCGCGCAGGTCGAGAATCAGGTTGTCGAGCAGGCGCGAGCTCAGCGGGTCCAATCCCGACGACGGTTCGTCGCAAAACAAAATCTCCGGGTCGAGCGCCATCGCGCGCGCGAGCCCGGCCCGCTTCTGCATCCCGCCGCTTATCTGGCTCGGATAGAAATCCTCGAAACCCTTGAGTCCGACCAGCGACAGCTTCAGCGTCGCGACCTGGCGGATCTCCTTCGGCGACAGGTCGGTGAATTCCTCCAAGGGCAGACCGACGTTTTCCGCCAGCGTCATCGAGCCCCAAAGCGCGCCCGCCTGGTAAAGCACGCCGAATCGGCGCAACATCCGCTCGCGCTCATTGGGCGCCGCCTTGGTGAAGTTGAAGTTGCCGTAACAAATCTCGCCGGCCGCGGGTTCGAGCAACCCAACCATATGGCGCAGCAGCGTACTCTTACCGCAGCCGCTCCCGCCCATGATGATAAACACGTCGCCCCGGCGAACCGTGAAATTCATATCCCGCATCACGACGAAGCTGCCAAACGCCATCGTCAGGTTGCGCACGGTGATGCATGCCGGCCGTTCGGCCGTCAAAGTGGTGCCCGCTGATGCCGTAGATTCGTCCATCGGCTCAAAGTCTCAGGATGTTGAAGATCAACGCGAAGATTCCGCAGGCGACCACGATAAAGACGATTCCAGTCACCACCGCCGAGGTCGCCGCGTCGCCGACCGCCGATGAGGTATTGCCGCACTGGAAGCCGCGGAGGCATCCGGAAATGGCGATGATCACACCGTAGATGGAACTCTTGAAGACGCCGCCAAGCACGTCGCCCAACGTGACCGCGTGCAAAGTCTCCCTGAAGTAAGTCGTAAATGAGAGTCCCAACACTCCCGAGCCGACCGCCGCGCCCCCCAGCACGCCCATCAGGTCGGAGTAGAAGCACAGAAGCGGCATCATCAGGATGAGCGCAAGCACCCGCGGCAGCACCAGGAATTCCATCGGCGAAATGCCCATCGTGGTAAGCGCGTCGATCTCCTGCGTCACCTTCATCGTACCAAGCTGTGCAGCGAACGCGGCCCCTGTGCGGCCGGCCATAATAATCGCCGTCATCATCGCGCCCATGTCGCGCGCCATGCCGATGCCGACAAGGTCGGCGACAAAAATCGACGCGCCGAATTGCTCGAGCTGCACAGCGCCCATGAACGCGAGGATGGTGCCGACCAGGAAACTGATGAGCGTGACGATCCCGAAAGCGTTGGCGCCGCAATCCTGGATCGCGACCATCAGATCGACGCGACGATAGCGCGCGCGCCCAGCTATGAACCGACCTAACGCGATCGTCACCGCTCCGAGAAACGCAAGGAAGCCGCGAATCGACTCGGCGTAGGCGATGGTCGCGACGCCTACACGTTCGACCAGCGGTGCGCGAGCCGCAGGCCGCGCGTCCTTCGTTTGGGGAACAGTCTCAGCCAGTTCGACCAGCCGCCTGAGTCCGCCCGGAAGACCTGCAGGATCGACCGCCACGTCGCGCGCGTGACAGAGTTCGAGAACTTCCGTGACGAAGGCGACGAGGCTGCTATCCCACTCGCCCAGACCCCCCGTGTCGAATGCTATCCGCCGCGGAATCGGCGGCTGCGCCAGCTCGCGCTCGACCGCTACGCCCGAGGTAAATCCCCGCTTGAGGTGCCAATCGCCGGCCAGCGCGAGTACCAAGGTGTCAGCCGAAGCGCGGCCGAAGGAAAGCTGTGAGGAGCGGAGCGCTGACGGCTCAGCCCGCATGCAGTGCGACCCTGTTCAAAACCTCACCGATCTGAAGATAGCATGGCGGCCAAGTCGAAGGGATAGGTATAGTCCCCAAGAGCACTCGGCCGGAGCGCATTCGATCGGCACTTGGGAAAGGATCACGAGATGGCTGACAATCAGACAGGCAATAGTCGCGCGGACGGACGCATGACGCGAGCACGGACCGGCGCGCAAATCCTGGTCGATCAGCTCCTCATCCACGGCGTAGAAACGGCCTATTGCGTGCCCGGCGAAAGCTACCTCGCCGTGCTGGACGCGCTTTATGACACGCGCGAGCAAATTCGTCTCATCGTATGCCGGCAGGAAGGCGGCGCCGCGTATATGGCCGACGCTTATGGCAAACTCACTGGCCAGCCGGGTATCTGCTTCGTGACGCGCGGCCCAGGCGCGACCAACGCGAGCGTCGGCGTGCACACCGCCTATCAGGACTCGACGCCGATGATCCTCTTCATTGGCCAGGTCGCGCGCCGCTTCCTCGAACGCGGAGCGTTCCAGGAACTGGACTTCGAACGGATGTACGGCCAGATGGCCAAGTGGGTGGTGCGGATCGACGACCCCGGGCGCATCCCGGAATTGGTGGCCCGGGCGTTTACGCTCGCTACTTCCGGACGCCCCGGCCCGGTCGTGATCGCATTGCCCGAAGACATGTTGCGCGAGACCGTGTCGGCCCTCGATGCGGCGCCCTACAAGACGGTTCAGGCGACTCCGGGTGGGGCCGAGATGACGCGGCTGCGCGAGATGCTGGCGGCTGCAAAGCGGCCGCTGATGCTGCTCGGCGGATCCACGTGGACCACGCAAGCGGTAGCCGACATCACCGCATTTGCGGAGGCCAACGGGCTCGCCATCGCCAGCACGTTTCGCCGCCAGGACCGCATCGACAACCTCCATTCCTGCTACGCGGGCGATCTCGCGATCGGTCCGAGTCCGACGCTCGCGGAGCGCGTTCGCGCGGCCGACCTTGTCCTCGCCGTGGGCTCGCGTCTGAGCGAGATAGTCAGTTCCAGCTACACGCTATTTGACGTGCCGCGTCCAAGGCAGAGCCTCGTGCACGTGTATATGGGAGTGGAAGAACTCGGCCGCGTGTACCAGGCGGACCTGCCGATCAATGCGGGCATGGTGCAGTTCGCCGCCGCGGCCAGAGGGCTCAAGCCAGTCGATTCGTCGGCGTGGGCCGCGTCGACCGAGGCCGCACACAGTGAGTATCTCGAATACAGCTTGCCGGTGTCCAATCCGGGCGCATTGCAACTGGCCGAGATCGTCTCGAGCCTGCGCGATCAGTTGCCGCGTGACACGATTGTCGCTAACGGCGGAGGCAACTTCGCCGGCTGGGTCCATCGCTTCTGGCGTTACCGGGACTTCGGCACACAACTGGGGCCAACCAGCGGCTCGATGGGTTACGGCGTACCGGCGGGAGTGGCCGCCGCGCTCGCGCATCCGGAGCGCACGGTGCTTTCCTTCTCGGGCGACGGCTGCTTCCTGATGAACGGGCAGGAGATCGCGACCGCGATCCAGTATGGCGCCGCACCGATCTTCTTCGTGGTCAACAATGGGATGTACGGCACGATCCGGATGCATCAGGAGCGCGAATACCCGGGACGGGTGAGCGGCACGGCGCTCACCAATCCGGATTTCGCGGCCCTCGCGCACGCCTATGGACTGCATGGCGAGACGTGCGAGCGCACCGTCGAGTTCGCGCCCGCGTTCGAGCGCGCACGCAAGTCCGGGCGCGCGGCACTTATCGAGTTGCGTCTTGATCCTGAGGCAATCTCGACCCGCACGACGCTGAGCAAAATCAGGGAGGCTTCGCTGGCCGCCAGAGACCGGGTGAAATAGTCAGATAGTCAGTTGGAGCCAATCAATTGAATAGTGTGAGAAACTGATGAGCGGTCCGTTGGGCCATGTCCGGGTTTTGGAACTCTCCCGCGTGCTCGCCGGCCCGTGGGCGGCGCAAACGCTGGCTGACCTGGGCGCGGACGTCATTAAGGTGGAAAAACCCGGCACCGGCGATGACACTCGCACCTACGCTCCGCCATACGCGGCCAACCGCGACGGAAGCCGCAGCAGCGAGTCGGCATATTTTCTCTCGACCAACCGCGGCAAGCGTTCGGTGACGATCGATTTCATCCATCCCGAGGGCCAGAAGCTGGTCCATGCGCTCGCGGCTAAGACTGACGTGGTGATCGAAAATTTCAAGGTCGGCGGACTAGCGAAGTATGGCCTCGACTATGCCTCACTGCAGCCGCTGAACCCCGGCCTGATCTATTGCTCGATCACCGGCTTCGGCCAGACCGGACCATATAGCCACAAGCCCGGCTACGATTTCATGATCCAGGGCATCGGTGGCCTGATGAGTATCACGGGCGAGCCCGATCGGCGTCCCGGCGGCGGTCCGATGAAAGTCGGAGTTGCGGTGGCCGACATTTTCACCGGCCTTTACGCAACCATCGCGATTCTCGGCGCACTCGCGCATCGCGACCGGACCGGTCTCGGACAATACATCGACCTCGCGTTGCTCGACACGCAAGTGGCGGTCCTCGCCAATCAGGCGATGAACTACCTGGTCACGGGCATCGCGCCGCAACGTCTCGGTAACGCCCATCCGAACATCGTGCCCTACCAGGTCTTCGCCACGAGCGACGGTCATATCATCGTAGCCGTGGGCAACGAGAACCAGTTCGGGCGGATGTGCGAAGTGATTGGACGTCCCGATCTTGCGCGCGATGAACGCTTCGCGACCAACGCCGCGCGGGTGAATCATCGCGACGAGCTAATCACGGTCCTGCAGGGGACCCTGGTAAAGCGAACGATGCGCGATTGGCTCGAGGCGCTCGAGCGCGCGGGCGTTCCATGCGGGCCAATCAATACGGTTGCCGACGTGTTTGCCGATCCGCAAGTGCAGGCCCGCGGCCTAAAGTTAGACCTGCCCCATCCGTCTATCGGCTCGGTCCCTTCCGTCGCAAATCCGATCAAGTACTCCGCCACGCCCATTTCCTATCGCTCCGCGCCGCCGATGCTCGGAGCGGACACGGACAATATCCTGCACGAGATGCTCGGTGTCTCGCCCGCAGAGATCGCGCGTCTGCGCAAGTCCGGTGTTGTCTGACTACTCTGAATTGACTAGCGAATCATTTTGAATAGCTAGAGATTCGAACGTACTATTCCCTCCCCCGTGTTTTGGGGGAGGGTTAGGGTGGGGGTCAAGTGAGGAAGCGCCGGTTATCTTTTTTCGGCGCTTCCCCGCGCTGGTTTTTTCGCAATGTTCACGCGACGACTGCTTGCGAAAAAAAGGCGGTTCTCACAGACATTCAGAACCGCCTATAGACCCCCACCTCAATCCTCCCCCAAGACACGGGGGAGGAGGTCAGAAGCGCTCGACCATTGTCCCTGGATTCCTTCGCCAGAAGACAATCAAACTTCCGCGGAAGCCAATCAAAGAGGTCGGAAACATCAGCGTTTGATTTTCGCTCCCGCCACGACGCCTTTGTCGTGCAGCGCGGCGATCTCGCGCGAACTCATTCCCAGCACATCGGCCAGCACTTCGTCGGTATTCTCGCCGAGCAGCGGCGCGCGCCGCACCGGCATCCGTGACACGGCGGAAAATTCGAGCGGCGAACCAGGCATCAGATAGGTACCGACGCCCGGATGCTCGACCTCAGCAAAGATCGGATTCGCGGTCGAGCACCGCGGGTCCTCTTTGACCAACTGGCGGAAGGTCTGGTAAGGCCCCCACGAAACGTTGGTGCCGGCGAAAGTCTCCCGGATGGCGGCGAGGTCGCGCGAGGCAAACCACGGTCGCAGCAGCGCGGCGATCAGATCGCGCGCCTGGAAGCGTCCGCTCTCGGTGTCGAGGTCGTGGCCGGTCGCGCGTTCGATGCTCGAGCATGCATCGCCGATCCCGGTTGCGTCCTTCAGCGCAGTCCACTGACGCGCGGTGAGCGCAACGACCATCACACGCCGTCCGTCGCGCGTCTCGAAGTCGTGGCCGAACGCGCCATATAAATAGTTACCGTCCTTCTGCTGATCTCGGCCGCCGAGTTCCGCCTCCGCAATACGGCCGAGGTTCCCGACCATCGCGAAGGCCACGTCCGAGAGCGAAAGATTCACCAGTTGCCCCTCGCCGGTCAGGCGGCGATGGCGTTCTGCAGCGAGCAGTCCGACGGTCGCGAGCGTGCCGAGCGCGATGTCCCATGCTGGCAGGATGCTGTTGAGCGGCTCGGCGAGATTGCGCGGCCCGGTCGCCCATGGAAAGCCGGTCGCGGGGTTAACGGTGTAGTCGACTTCGCTGGTGCCATCGGGATTGCCGGTCAACGCGACCATTATCAGATCGGCGCGGCGCTTGCGTAGCGCGTCGTATTCGAGCCAGCCGCGAGCGGGAAAATTGGTCAGAAAGATGCCGCCCTGTTCGCCTGGCGCGGCGATAAGCGCCGCCACCAACTCGCGCCCCTCGGGCGTGCGCACGTCGATCTGAATCGAGCGCTTGCCCTTGTTCAAACCGGCCCAGAAAAGACTCTGGCCGTCGGCCGCGAGCGGCCATCGATGGTAGTCGAGCCCGCCGCCAATCTGGTCGAAGCGGATAACGTCGGCGCCGAGTTGCGCGAGCGTCATCCCGCCGAGCGGCGCTGCCACGAACGCGGAGCCTTCGACCGCGCGGAGACCCGAGAGGATTCCGCTCATGCCATTACTCCTACGAAGCGCCAATCCAGCACGTCTTGTGAACTGCCCTCGCGGTCGGCGCGCACGCGTGAGCGCAGATGCACCAGTCCGCCGCCGCCACTGGCAAACGGCTCGGCACGTTCGAGTTCGATCGTGCTGCGCAACGTGTCGCCCTCGCGAACCGCCGCCAGATGATCGCATCCGTGCCACGCGACAATTGTGACCAGGTTCGGCAGCGCGCGCGTCGCCTGGGCCGTCGCTAGGCCGATCGTGTGGCCGCCGTAAACCAGCCGCCCAGCCGGGCTCGAAGCGGCATCGTGATGTGCCATCGCGATATTCAACGTCAACTGCGCCAGCTCAGGAGCCGCCGATACAACGTCGCCGCCCGTAACTTCCAGGATCGTTCCCGCGGCAAGGTCGCCAAAGTGCAGTCCGGGCGCCGCATCACGAAACGCTTTCAAGTTCCAGCCTTCGATCGGCGTGCGTAATGCGTGAGGATCTAGCTGCGCCCCGATTTTTTCGAGCTCGGCGTTGTGCCCCGTCTGACCCTCGGGATTGCGCAGCGGCAGCATCGCGCAACGCGTGTAGTCCAGAATATCGCGGCCTTTCTGATCGCTGGTGCGCACGCGCAACGCGGCGAGACCGGTCGCTGCCCGTCCCGGGCGCGGTCGGTTTTGCCTAAGCGCCACGACTTCGGTCTTCGTATAGAGTGTGTCGCCGATCGAGGGCGCGCGGAGAAACCTGAAGCCGCGATAAAAGAGATTCGCGATCACGCGCTGAGTGAATAGGGTCGATTGTCCGTTCGCGACGTCCCACACCAGCGCCGGATGGGCGAGCGCGGAGCCCAGCACGCGGCGGCTCAATTCCGCGTCGAGCGCAAGCCGCATCCGGTCGCCGACGATCGCGGCGTGCGCGGCCGCCACTCCTTCAGTCAGGGTCAGGGACGGGGCGCTATCGGCGACGAGTCCAACATGAAGGTCGTCGAAAAACGGACCACCGACCGTTTGCGTAGCCGGGCTCATGGATCCTCTCAGGTTTCGGGATGCAAATCGCCTTATACCACCTTGGCGCCGCTTGAGCACCCGCGCGCGATACGAACTGGCTTTCCCACTCCCGTAGCGAGATTCTAAGCCTCCCTGAATGCGAAGCGCGGGTCGGCCGCGCGGACCTCGACTTCGGGCAGGCCCAGTTCCTTGCGCACGATATTCGTTCCCAGCACCAGCGAGACGCATTTGTAGAAAGCGATCCGACGCGACAGTCCCTCGCGTCCGAAGCCGCAATCCGCACTGATGATCAAGCGCTCGGGCGGAACGTACTCAAGCGCTTTGCGGATCAGGTTGGCGACGAGTTGGGGCGGCTCGACAGTGGTGGCGGTATGATTGATCACGCCGATCGCGATCTTCTTGGTGGTCTTGTGATGCTTGAGCAGCGGCAGATCGCGGCCATCGCTGCTCGCGCACTCCAGTCCCACCACGTCGGCGTTGAGCGCCAACAGGTAAGGCAGCGAGCGCTCGTAGCTCGGCCGCTCCCAGTAGAAGCTCTGCTGATTCGGATTGCCCCAGCAGGTGTGTGCCCAGATTTCCGTGTTCACGCCCTCGACTTCGCGGTTGAAGGCGCGGGTGTAAAAATCCAGGTCTTTTTCCGTCGCCGGCGGAGTCGTGCAACAGGCGAAGTGATGCGGCGGCTCCTCGACCTGGATCACCGGGCATCCCGCCGCCGCCAAGTCGCGCAGCTCCTCGTTGAGCGCCGCCGCGAGGTCCATCGTCAGTTCCTGGTCATTCTTGTAGTGCTCGTTCCACAGCATCATCGGCAGGCAGGTCGCGCTGATCGCGCCGAACTTGACCGGCTTGCTGGTCATCCGCTGCGCGGTCTTCCACAGTGCGCTGTAATGGAGCGGGCCGCGGGTGATTTTTCCGGTCACGACCGGGGGATGGTACGCCTCCTGGACCTCGTACAGGATATGGCCCGGCTTGATGTCGGCGTATTCCAGGAAATGCGAGGTGTCCCGATAGCCGGAGACTCCGCCGAGGCGTTCAATGACGTAAAAGAACCACGAGCGCCCGCCGACTTCCAGGTCGAAACGGGTGTCGCCGTCGGTCAGGATGTCGAGTCCAGCGCGTTCCTGTTCGTTCACGTAGCAGGCGACCGCATCAACGTACTGCTCGCGATAGAGCGAATCGCCCATCGCGATCTTGAACGGCCGTCCGCGGAGGCTCTCGGTAAACCAAGCGGGCTTCGGGAACGATCCGACCATCGCGGTCGCCAGCTTCTTGTCGCGCGTCGCGTTCAACATCGCACGTGACCCTCCAAATCCGGTTAAACAGAGCGTTGATCAAGCCTGATTTACAGCCTCCCCAGATGAGTGTAAAGGAGCGGCAGACGTCTTCACGATTATTCGCGCGTTCGCGGGTGCATCATGCAACAGGTGAAAATTCTTCTCGACGAATCCGACATCCCGGAGCACTGGTACAACGTCGTGGCCGACATGCCAAATCCACCGGCATCGCCGCTCGGTCCGGACAGCAAGCCGATCAGCCCCGAAGCGCTGGCGGCGATTTTTCCGGGCGCGATCATCGAGCAGGAAGTCTCGCGCGAGCGCTGGATTCCCGTCCCGGAGCCGGTGCGCGAGATCTACCGCCAATGGCGTCCGTCGCCGATGTTTCGGGCGATCCGCTTGGAGCAGGCGCTCGGCACTCCCGCGCGCATCTACTACAAGTATGAGGGCGTCAGCCCGGCCGGCTCGCACAAGCCCAATACTTCAGTGCCGCAAGCCTACTACAACCACGTGGCCGGCGTTCATCGCCTCTCGACCGAGACCGGCGCTGGCCAATGGGGTTCCGCGCTCGCGATGGCCGGGCGGATGTTCGGTATCGAAGTCCGCGTTTACATGGTGCGTGTAAGCTATGAGCAGAAGCCCTTTCGGCGCTCGATGATGGAGACCTGGGGCGCTGAGGTTATAGCCAGTCCGAGCACCAATACCAGGTCGGGGCGCGACGTGCTGGCGCGCGACGCCGACTCTCCAGGCTCGCTCGGTATCGCCATTTCCGAAGCGGTCGAGGAGGCGGCCGGGCGCAAGGATACCAATTACGCACTCGGGTCAGTACTAAATCATGTGCTGCTGCATCAGACAGTGATCGGGCTGGAAGCGAAGAAACAATTCGCCAAGGCCAGCGACTATCCCGACGTGGTGATCGCATGCTGCGGCGGAGGATCGAATTTCGGCGGCACGGCATTCCCTTTCTTCGCGGACAAGGCCGCCGGGCGTCCGGTCCGCCTGCTCGCGGTCGAACCCGAGTCCTGTCCAACGCTCACCCGCGGCCACTATACCTACGACTCTGGCGACTCCGCCGGCCTGACGCCGCTGATGCTGATGTACACGCTGGGGCGCAATTTCGTCCCGCCGCGAATCCACGCCGGCGGACTGCGCTACCACGGCGATTCGCCGCTGGTCTCGCAGTTGCATCACGAGGGGCTGGTCGAAGCCGTTGCCGTGCCGCAGCGCGCGACGTTCGAGGCCGGCATCATCTTCGCGCGCGCCGAGGGAATCATCCCCGCGCCGGAAACCAATCACGCGATTCGGGCTGCGATCGACGAGGCTTTGACGTGCAAGCAGACCGGCGAGGCCAAGACCATCTTCTTCACTCTCTCCGGTCATGGCCATTTCGACATGGCTGCCTACGACCGCTATCTGAGCGGCCAGCTCGAAGACAATCCCTATCCTGATGAAGCGATAAAAATGGCGCTGGCCGAACTTCCCAAGGTCGTCCAGCAAGCGTCATGACTCCGGCTTCGTGAGTGTGGTGTCGTGAGAGCGTCGCGGGCAGCGTATGCTGCCTTCGGCTCTGGCGGCCCGTACGCCGAGGCAGGCCTGAGTATCTCGAGAATCTGTGAATCTATTTCGGGAAGCGCGGGAAGGAATGCAGCAGGTGCCTCTTTCCGTCATCCTGACCGCAGCGATTCTGCGAGCGCAGTCGAAGGATGACAGGAGAGAGAACTGTCGCTCAAACAATTCACAAGCTCTGAGCAAAGGAGCGCGGCATGATGGCAGTAAAACCCTACACTGCGGTGGGGTTGATTCCCACGGTGCGCGGAATACGCAAGCGCGAAAATATCCAGCTCAACCTCGAGCACATCGCCCATATGTGCAAGGCCGCGGCGTGGCTCTCGAGCCTCGATCTTCCGGTTCGCCTTATCGCGTTGCCTGAGGGCGCATTGCAAGGCTTCAATGACGAGGTGCTCGACCTCGACCACGCGCAATACGCGCGCGAGTGCGCGATCGACCTCCCCGGCCCCGAGACCGAAGCGCTCGGCGCGCTCGCCCGCCAGTACAACGCCTTCATCATGGCCCAGGCCAAGGCGCACCATCCCGACTGGAAGGATCGCTTCTTCAACGTCGGCTTCATTCTCGATCCCAGGGGCGAGATTATCCTGCGCCATTACAAGGTGTCACCGCTGTTTCCGGTCGAACATTCGGTCTGCCCGCATGACATTTTCGACTGGTGGGTCGAAAAATACGGCCGGACGCTGCAGGCGTTCTGGCCAGTGGTCGACACAGAAATTGGACGGCTCGGAATCATGATGGCGAACGAAGGCTCATACCCCGAAAATGCGCGCGCGCTGGCGCTGAACGGCGCCGAGGTCGTGTATCGCGGATCGTATCCGCATCCTGCCACCGGAAACGAGCTGTTCGAGATTCAGAGCCGGGCGCGTGCGCTCGACAACAATATGTATATCGTCGCGCCTAACATGGGATCGTACTATTTATTTCCGGATAGCGATCTGCCGATAGACACTTTCGGCGGCCGCTCGTTCATCATCAATCATCGAGGCCAAATCGTTGGCAAACAGGAGTACGGCGGAACGTCGGCCTACGTGGCCGGAGTAATCGACATCGAATCCCTGCGTTATCATCGCAGCAGCGCGCAATGGGACAACTGGATAAAAGATTTGCGTACTGAGCTCTACCAAATGCTGTACCAGGAGCCGATCTACCCCAAGAACCTGTACCTTGATCGCGCTCCGATGAAGCATCAGGAATACCGCACGGAGATAATCGAAAAGCAGATAGCTCTGATGCATCAGCGGGGCATCTGGAAAAAATCGTCATATGAATAGTTTTTCGAATAGAGTGCTGAAGTAAGTATGGCCAGCCATCAGACTAACGCTACGGAGCCCGACACCTTCCTGTTCGAAAAGGACGGGCCGATCACCACCATTACCTTCAACCGGCCCGAGCGGCGCAACTGTATGAACCGCCAGGTGATGGCCGAGTTCGAGCGGTTGATCCGTGACGTCCGCGACGACCGCGAGACCCGCGTGCTGATCGTGACCGGCACCGGCGCCGCATTTTCGGCCGGCGCCGACGTGTCCGGCGCCGCCGACGCGAAGGACCCCGACGAGCGCCGGCGCATCTTCGCCGAGCGCAACGCCGGGCTGGCGCGGATGATCGGTCGCGCCTTCGATCAGATAACCCGCCTTGATTGCATGACCATCGCGGCTGTCAACGGCTACGCGGTCGGCGGCGGATGGGCGCTCGCGCTCGCCTTCGATTTCACGATCGCGGCGGAGAGTGCAGAGTTCTGGGTGCCGGAAGTCGATCTGAGCGCGCCGTTCACGGGCGGCCCGGCGATCGTGATGGCGACCCAGATGGGCCCCTGGCGCGCCAAGGAAGCCACGATCCTCTGCCGCCACTACACCGCGCGCGAGCTATTGAAAATGGGGATGGTGCACCAAGTCGTCAAGTCGCGGCAGTTAACCGAGGCAGCGCGCGCGCTAGCGCAAACGCTGCTGAAGAAACCATTCAAAGCGGCGACCGCCACCAAGCATTTCATCGATGGAGTGTTTCTGTCGCCGCGTCTTTACTGAATCTGCGCCTTGTAAGGAACGGAGATGCGAAGACGTCGCAGTTGGAAGTGGCCGGGCTACCGATATGACCGCACGTTGGGGGACCTACGGCGGTAGCCCGGCCTTTGCTTGGGGACAAGCGCTGATGTTCTCGGGGGAGACCGCAGCGCGACTTATACAGTAGCAATTCCTGTGCCCCCGAAAACTATGTCTAGAATGCTTGGGATTTTGTCCTTGTGAACGGCAATTCTTTTCGTGAAATGCGACGGTGATGATCGAAAGCGCCAAAAATAAGCTGTAAGCGACTGATTTCAGCCGCTATTCGCAAAACGCATTACAGTTTCGACGCGAAGCGAGCTAAGGCCTGTACCAAGCACCTGCCCAAGCACCGCGACAGATCTTTTGAGGCTGTGGCCTCCGACGGTGCTCTCGATCGCAGAGCAGGTGCCTGAATTTTGAGCGGCCTGAAATTTCGCCGCACTGGATCGCATGCGGTACTTGTGAAACGGATGCAGTTGAGTTTTCGGGTAGCGTTGCATCCTCCCGCGTTCATTTCATTCCGCCGAACGTCCTGCTTCCCAGCGTGATCGTGAGGTTCGCGTCATGTGCACCGCGATTTTCGATCAGCCAGTGGCGAATTCGACGAGCGCAAACTGATCTCGTGTGCGAGTCGTAACTTTGCCGTGATGCAGGCGCGGTTGAGGGCATCACGGGCGTGTGTTATTCGATATGGTTCGGGGCGTGGCGCAGCATGGTAGCGCACCTGCCTTGGGAGCAGGGGGTCGGCCGTTCAAATCGGCTCGCCCCGACTCGCGCCAGTAGCTCAGGTGGAAAGAGCAACGGCCTTCTAAGCCGTGGGTCAGGGGTTCGAATCCCTTCTGGCGCGCCATGCGGCCCTAATGCTCGTTGGGGCGGAGCGAAGGGCCGGAAATGACGATAGACGTGGTGAGTGTAGCTCAGTTGGCAGAGCATCGGGTTGTGGCCCCGGCGGTCGAGGGTTCAAGTCCCTTCACTCACCCCACCAAACCCTGCTAAGAACGTACTCCTCTCGGTGGGCCGTTAGCTCAGTTGGTAGAGCAGCTGACTCTTAATCAGCGGGTCTGGAGTTCGAGTCTCCAACGGCCCACCAAAAACCCATTAAGAACAAAAGATTTCTAGTCATCCCGCACCGGCACGGCGCGCGCCAGTAAGCATCTAGGGCACAATTAGGGCACAGGCTATTCGAAAAAGCACACGGAAAGGACTGAGCGATCGGGGGCAAGATCGCGGGCTAGGCAGTCCTTGACGCGCTTGGAGGTGGAGACTAGGAGTGCCTAGCTGCCGTCATGCGGAAAGGAAGCCCTTCGAATGGGAGCGAACAAGACCTACCAGCAGAAAGGTGACAGAGGCGGGATGCTCGGTGAATCCGACGAGTTCAGGCGCCTGCGCCACGCCGTTGAGAAAGCTGCCGGTGATCGCGATCGCGCCATCCGCAATGTCTGTCGCCTATACACCGTGAACCGATTCGACGCGCTGCCTGGCGCGATCCGGTCGGCAATACTGGCGCTGCTCGACGAGACCGCACCCGT
Organism: uncultured delta proteobacterium; assembly: GCA_963710455.1. Taxonomy (GTDB): domain Bacteria; phylum Desulfobacterota; class Binatia; order Binatales; family Binataceae; genus JAKAVN01. The sequence continues at coordinate 872,314 of CAVQAG010000017.1, read as the reverse complement.
TATCTGACCGCCCCGACACGTGCGGCGGGGTGAGTAGTGGCGAAGAGCTCTGAGGGTCGTTTCGCTGCCAAAGTGGCGGATCGGGGAGTTAGCAACGCGCGGTGGCGACTACCGCAAGGTTTGTCCCTTTCAGATTTGACTTAAGCGTGCGGGAGTAGGAGTGTCTCACCTCGCCGGGGGTTATCGTACTGCCTCCCGCAATTCCCGTCTCGGGCGGGGCGGCTGATACGCCATATTACCGCTCTGCCCGTTTTTGCTCGCCAGCGAACCGAAGAAACAGATCGTGCAGTTGATGCGCCGGAAGGCGCTCTAGACATTCATCGCAGAGATAGAGCGTTCGTGCGACCGTGATGCGAGATTGAAAGCGTTGCTTGCCGACCTTCGAGCATCCAGGTCGCTGACACGGTTGTCTGGTTGCGGCCGCGAAGCCATGGCGTGGCTTCATATCAGCCGTTTAGCAGGAACGTCGCCTGCAGTCGATCGCTCTCATTTTGAAACTGACCTCGGTGTGAATCTATGGCCCGAGAGTTTAGATGAAAGTCGCCCTAAGGACATTCAATCGCTGTAAGCTTGCTTTAGTCGCGCGGAAATCGCAGAATTTCCAGCACGTAACAGACAGCCTTAGACCGCCGATGAGTTTTCTGCCTCGGTGCTATTTTTGTCGTCACGCCATGTGGCGGCCCCTTGGGTTGCGTATACTCCGGGGTTCGACGGGCTGGCATGTCGCGCACCGCTCTTGCTGGGCCGCGCGCGTTCATCGAAAACCGAGGTCGATCTACTTCAGTTACCGTCGCCATTGATCGGACGAGCTCGCGGCCCACTGTGGCGGTCGAAGGTAAGTCTGTTTTGAAGGTTCCGGCGCGGCGGTCCGTCGCTATTTTTCCTTGAGGCGCGAGTCGTCGCTCGCGATGCACTGGCCATATGTGCCGACGTAGGGAATGCGCGGCCGCTTCAGAAGTTTCCATCCGCCTGCCTTCTTCTGATACCAAAGGAGACCTTCCTTGCACTTCGTCGCCGTGTCATAGGTATGCACCTTTTCCCACTTGTCGAGCGATGCGTTAGGCGGGTCCGGCTGGAAGTAGTGGCTGCAACCTGCGCAGATTCGGTGCGGCGGCACCAACAGATACCAAACGACGAGGGCGAGTGCGGCGGCGTGGCGTAGGTTCACCGCCGTTTCCTTAGCTGCGCACTGCTGCGACTATCGCCGCCAGCATAGCGATTGTGGCGACTGCCAAAGTTACTTCAGCGATGGCCTCATTTCGTCGCCTTTCCAGCCACTCCCTTGCTTCGTCGCCCCGGAGCGCGCCGCGACCGCCGGATACATAGGGCGTGAACCGCTCGATAAGGCCGAATCTCTCCAGCAGCTCCCGAAGCTTGATGTCGTCGTTTGGAATGGAGCGGAACAGTAAAATCAGCTTGAGCCGGCGCATTCTCATCGCTGTTCTTCGTACCTAGTCCCGCGAAGCAGTCTCACTTCCGAACCGCAGGGCTTCTTTCTTAAGCTCCGCGTTTTCCGTGCCTTCGGGAATGGAGCGCTTGAGCGCCTCGACCAGCCTGGCAACGGTCGAGAAGATCAGTCTGATATCAACTGCCCTGCTCGGAAGAGACCGTCGCGCACAATGGGCAACATCGCGACCATTACCAATTGCGACAGAATATTTTTACAATCCTTGAGCGGGTCGCGAGACAGATGTCGAAAATGGAACCAAAATTCGGCATCAGGCACCAACTCGGCCAACCGCTCGACCAACCAGCTCTCATTGTGGTCGCTGACTGCGGCTTCGCTGAACGCCTGCCTTCGAGTTTTTTCGATCCACATCACGGGCCGTACGGAGCCGGTAAATCCAGCTGCCGGCAGAATTTCTAGTCGCTTTGGCATAGTCGCAGGCTATCACTTCGCTACCACCATCAGTTAGCCCGTCCGGCTGCGAGCGCGCCGTCACAATCTTGCCCGCAGGGCTTGATGGTTCGGACGCTGCACCGCGCCCGAGTAGCCGCAGACAAGCAATTGAATCTCAGTGGCCACGGGTGCTTAGAGCAGGATCGCATTTGAACCGTTGCATCAGAAATCAGCAGGGATAGACTTCAGCAACTTGCGGTCGGCTGGGCTGAGCGCAGCGTTGGCTTGGTCGAAGGCGCGTTGCGCCTCAAGACGCTCCCGCAGGGCTGCCGCGACCGCGGAGCCCTCCGGCCAGCTTTTCGGATCAAAAGGGGTCGAGGGAAGATCCCTAAGCGATCGCAGCAACGTCTCGGCCTTGTCCAACATATCCGAGAGCTGTTCTTCCGCGTCGGCCACCCGTGCCTTCGCTTTCAACCAGGCTAGAACCTGTTCATCTGGCATTTTTAGATCCCTCTTGGCGGTCCGGTGTCTTCGACGAATGTGGCGATCAAAATAGATCTTCCTCTGAACGGCAGGAAAAAGAAAAGGTCGGACCCCAAAGTATGATAAAAGGCATCCTGGGTGGACATCCGCGGTTAAATGGAGATTCCGGTTCGATGAGAAAATTGCTCGTACTACCGATGATCGCATTGACCGGATGCCTGGCATCAAGGATGCAGTCGATGCAGTCGCAAGGAACCGATTCATCCTCGTCGCGCTTCGATCCGGCACAACGCCTGAGCCCGACCGCGTTCGAGCAAAATGCCACCATGAAAGATTCATCTGTGCACGAGGATCCAAGTCTGCTAAAAGTCGGCGTATCGCGGGATAAGATCATCGCCGCGTTCGGGACGCCGAACCGAATCAATAACGAGAGCGGCCAGGAACAGGACGTTTACGAGTTCAATCCGGATGGTTCAAAATTCGTAAAGCCGAAAACCTACGCACGCAATATAGCGGCCGGAGTATTCACGGGCGGGATTGCGACGGTCGTGCACCAGGCCAGAATCCACCACACAGAGCAGCAGCTCACCGTCTACCACCTTACCTATGGACCCGATGAGACTGTGCAATCAGTTCAAAAGGAATCGCGTAGCGACGCCAGCCATGAAGGGGAGGCACAAGACTAAGTTTCCACTCGGTCGCTCCTGATGACGAGCTTCGCGTTAATCTTGGCGTGATTCCCTGAGGCGCTCGGCACGGGCCGCTGCCTGCCAAGGCGGCGTAACCAACATCCAAAGCAACTCAGTCGCTAAGCTTGACTTCCTCCATTAGCGTCCAGAATCCCTCGGCAAGAGTGGGATGGATGTACACTGCGCCTTTCAACACCGAATACGGGAGACCCGCTGCCATGACAGGCATGAACATCTGCACCAACTCCCCTCCATCAGTAGAGAGTATCGCCGCGCCCAGAATTTGATCGCTTTCCGCGTCTACGACAATTTTCATGAGCCCCGCCGTCTCGTCCCGCTCAATCGCCCGCGCCACCCATTCCATTGGGATTTTGCCTATCTTCAATTTCTTCTTCGAAGCGCGCGCCTCCTGTTCGGTCATTCCGATTCGTCCGAGCTCCGGATCCGTGAAGACCGCGTAGGGTATAATTCGATTCTTGACGCTCAGATTTTTGTGCTGAACAAGATTGCCGTATACAATTTGATAGTCGTTGAACGAGATGTGCGTGAAAGCGGGACCTCCCTTCACGTCGCCGAGCGCCCAAATCCCTGGAACGTTGGTCTCCAAACGCTCGTTCACTCGAATATAGCCGTGGCTATCGAGTTCGATTCCCGCTTTGTCAACGCCGAGATCGTCAGTGTTTGGGCGACGCCCAACCGCAACAAGCAGGTGCGAGCCGCGCACCGAATCCTCTCGCGCACCTTCAAGATCGAGATTCACAAGACCGGCGTCTACGGATATGCGCTTGGTCGAGGCGCGAAGAATGAAGCGAACCCCCTCGGACTCCAGGATTCCACGTAAAGCCTCGCTGACATCGGCGTCTTCGTGGGGAAGAATATGATCGCCAAGATGGACAATGGTGACTTCGCTGCCAAATCGGCGGAACATTTGGCCGAACTCGAGTCCGATATAGCCCCCGCCAAGAATCAGCAGATGCTTTGGGACCTCTTGGAGGTCCATAATGCTGGCATTGGTGAGGTATTTCGTCTGCTCAAGCCCCTGGATTTGTGGGATCAGCGGACGGGTGCCTGAATTTATGAAAATCCGCTCGCTCTCCAATTCTTCTCCGTTCACCACGATCTTGTGCGGTGCAATGAAGCAGGCCTGCCCGCGATACAAATGAAGATTTTTGGCACGGTCCCGAATTTTATTTTCCTGCCCGGTGCGCCAATCGTTTACATTTCGATTCTTGCGCGCAACGACTTCCGACATATCGACTCGCATACCATCGGTATGTACGCCCCATTTCGCGCTAAGCCGAGCATAGTGTGCCACCTGAGACGAGGCGACCATCGTTTTCGTCGGCGTGCATCCTCTATTGATGCAGGTGCCACCGATTTGATCGCGCTCAATCAGTGCAACCGTCCATCCCATGTCCGCCAGATCCTGTGAAAGGGGATTTCCCGCCTGCCCAGACCCAATGACGATCGCTTCGTAGCTTGGCATGAAGATTCCTCCTAAGGAGAGTGGATGTTTCAGGCAAAGCCGTCGACGTTCAGATAGTCGTCACGAGAGGCGCGCGCCTGCTCTCAGAATCACTGCTACTTACCCTTAAGATTCCGGGCCAGTCAATCGGACATCGTCGCCGTTGGTTTCCTCGACAGTAGCTTGCTGATCGAAATCTCCAAACTGCGCAAAGAATAGTTCGCGCTGCCGGAGATACCCGTTTCAGACGGCGGCATAGAGGTCAAGTGATGCATCTTCGACGGTCGGGGACACGCTCAAAAATTCCAGGGCAGTGCGTTCGCTACGCCGGCAATACTCAGCGCAAGAACAGGTGCGGCTCGTGATTTGCGGTCTGCTCGGCGAGGACAGCGTGTCTGAGCTGTGGCGCAAGGAGGACATCAACCAAAACCTGTATTATCCCTTCCCGGATTCAAGGATGCCGAGAGCGTGTGGCGGGCGAATCGGCACGATCCTGAGCCAGCACGCCGCCGCACGGCCGTCAATGCACCGCAACGGTCACGGTAGCGATCGATTGTCCGTACTGATTGGTCGAGTGCAGGACGAAAGTACGGGTCACTGACGGCCTAGTCGTGATGCTGGTGCCGCGCACTGGCCCAATAGTCGGCCCGATCAGGTTGTAGCTTGCGCCGCTCGTCATCCAGCTCAACGTCACCGCTTGACCGGCCAGGATCGACTTATGATTCGCGGTGAAGCTGTCGATCACCGGAGGCGCCCCCGTCGGTACGTCGGAGTTGGTGTATACTGGGTCCATCAGCACGACTTCGAAGTTGGACGCGGTGATCGTCTTGAGTTTGCCCAGGTCGTCGTTGCTCCAACGGTGATCCGGTGCGCCGCTGATATAGATGGCGCTTCCGTTGTCGGCGAGAATCATGCCGTATTTCTTCAGGGCCGTGAGGATCACCTGATTGCCGGGCGAGAACCCCGAGATGTCGAAGTCGGCCTTCAGCCGCAGCCGCATGCCCATCGGCGGTGCGTCGGCGCCGGTGTTCGAGGAAGCCCAATGGGAGGCGGGCGGCGTAAAGGCCTTGCGGGTGACCGGCACTGTAAAGCGCAGCGCATGGTTGATCGCGCCGGCGACGATCTCGTCGTAACGAACCAATCCTGGAAAGATCGGCAGGCCCGCGGCGTCAGCCGAGGTCCAGGTATATGGACGCTGCTCGTTGATAGTCATATCCCAAACGGCGGTCGAGTCCGCACTCCAGTTAGGACTGGTCTGGCGATGGGCGTGATACAGCTCGTATAGCCAGCAGTAATCCTTGTCGAGTACCAACACGTGACGGTCGCCGTTGCCGGGCTTCGGATAGCCTTCGATCAAAGCACTATATGGAATCGGCATGCGGCCGTGATCGCTTTCGTCTGCATAGGCACCTAGCAGTATGCTCACTTTCGGCTGTGAGCCGGCTACAACCTGATACGGTATACCGATTGATTGGCCGGCATAGGTGCCCGAGCCGAAATCCGGATGCAGGGTGACGTTAGCGCCGATGAAATTGATGACGTTGTCCGAATTCGGATCTACCGCCGCGTTCGATATATCGGTATTCCACAGACTATCACCTGGGAACGGCACAAATCCGTTGAGGCTGGTGAGGCGCCCCACGGTCATCCCGTTGCAAGGGCTCTGAGCAAACGCCGACGTAATCGACAGCGGTTGCGGGATCGAGAGCGCGCACGCCGCAAGGAAAACTTTGGCGGAAGCCGGAATTCTCGTCCTGAATTCCGGACGCGTCTTGGACCAACAAAAGACCGTACTCATACCTAGGGTCCCCCCCTCTCCCAGTACAGGGTAATTTGGGCGCATCCGCAACGGGGACTCGTAGCGGGAGTCGGCGGGCCATCGCCGCAAGAACTTTAATCCGTTTGCGAACAGGCTCAGCTGTTTCCTATGCTCGCCGATGGCTTGGGCGCAAAGACGAGGCCCGCGACATCAGCGGTACGAAGGGGTTCCATCGCGGATCGGCTTCTGGGCGCAATAGCGTGCACCTTTGAGGTTCGCGCGGCTAAGCGGAATGTTTGAATTTCGTCAGGGAGACTTCTAGTGAGCAGTGACACCTCAGGGACGGCGGCAATTTCCATATCGCGCAAGCGTCTGACACAGGCGGCTGGAATTCTGAGCATAGCGCTGGCGCTGATAACCGCATGCGCGGCGTTCGCGTTCGCACAGGATCCTCGCGATACAACCCGCGCCGACATCGATCGGTGGCTCGCGAAGTACCGCGATGCCAAGCCGGACTTCAAACCGGGCGACGTACTGACGGTCAAGGACTTCGAGCGAGTCCGTCCATTCATGGTGCCCGGATACGTCGAGCAGTTTAAATTTCCCCAGATGCGCATGGAGATCATCGCGACCCGCAATCATACGCCGCGCAAGGACTTCATGGATTGCACGGAAAAGTATCAGGGCCAGGTCAGGATCGATCCCGACGGCTCGATGGAGAATTATTTTTGCGGCCAGCCTTTCGCGGATGCTGCGCTGAACGCTGCGGATCCCCTATCGGGATACAAGGCCGCGTGGAACTTCGAGGCCCGATGGTGGAACTACGGACCGATCATCATGAATGTCCTGTTCTTGTATGACCGCTTCGGCGGCAGCCATGACGGACAGGTGCCCAAGACTATCGAAGCACCGCCGGCGGGCTGGATCAGCGGGATGGAGTACAAGAGCAAACTACCGGACGACGCGCCGACCCTTTTCGGCGGCGGCGGCACCTTCGTCAAAACGGCGAATACTCTTTACGAGCGAGTCTACTTCAGCCATCTGGCGCCGCGCGCCGACGCGGGCGGATTGCTGCCACTGCCTGAAGCCAAGGACGTGTACTACAAAGAGTTCTCCGGCTTCTTCGCTCCCTTCGACCTGCGCGGCCAGGTTTTCATCACTTACCGCTATAACGATCCGCATCGCGCCGACGACGCTTGGGCCTATGATCCGCAGTCGCGGCGCGTACGGCGTGTCTCGGTGGAAGTAAAGGAGGATCAGCTTGGGGGAAGCGATCAGACCAACGAGGACTTCTACACGTTCTCGGACCGCATCGCGCAATGGAACTTCAGGTTCCTCGGTTGGAAGGACATGCTGGTCGTGATGGACGGCAAGCATGACTACGCACGCTATTACGGCCCCAACGGCAATCTTCCCGATGACGTTTGGTCAATCCGCCGCATGGCGGTGGTCGAGCGCATCTCCAAAAGGTCCGACCATCCTTACAGCAGCGTCGTGATGTTCTGGGATTCCGAGAACTGGCATCCCTGGATGGCGGCCACGTTCAATCGTCAACACAAACTTTGGAAAACGATCGTTTACTCCGGGCGCTGGACCGAAGACTACAAGGAATGGGCCGAGATTAATCATGGAGTGGAGTCGACGCAGCTCCAGGGCATCACGGCCACCGATTTCATCAACCAGCGCGCCACGATCTTTGCTGATTTCGGAACCGGCTACCCGGCGGTGAATCTCGATCAGGTGGGCAAAATCTTCGACATCAGCAAGCTCGAACAGTTCCATCGCTGAGCTTCGAGCCCGGGGTGAGTAAGTGGAGGACGACGAACGAGTGGGTCGCATCCATTGGCTTTGCCGTACGAGCACTATTCAACTATCAACAGGACCGCGATTTTTTTGAGGACGAGAAATTACACAAGGATGCACATTATCTCCGTCTTTACTTGGCAAGTCTTCTTTTAATTTGTCAGCTTCGTCACGTCAGGCGCGGCATTTTCAGGTGTTGTCGCGGCGCGTATGTTCATTTTTGGCACGGTCCAGTAGTTTTTCTCTTCCTTTTGGACAGCGCACCTTGTTAGACTCTGGTTACATAGAGTAGCAAGCGAGGGCGACTAAGACAGTCTGCAACAGTGAGCTTCATGACCTTGAACAAAAAGAAATTAAAGAGCGTCAGCCCTCTGCGCTTGGGGCAGGCCAATACCCTGACCTGGCTATCCAGTTCTCAGTCCGCAAGGCAGGCAGCCAAGGTGGCGGGCAGCCTCTTTTCCGTCAAGGCGGCGAAGCCGATGGCACTACTACCCGAGGAACCATTGGCCTCGGAAGTACAGGCATTGCTGAACAGTGCCGCCAACGTGATCGAATGCGCCACGGGCGGACACGGACGATGCGCCAACAGAGCGTGTGGATGCCGCTGCCACAAATCGTCGCGCACGCGTTCACGCATGAAGCGACGCATAAGCATCTAAGCGTTTCCCTCCAACGAGAGTTTTTCCTAAGAGCGCGCAGAGCCGCTCTTAGCTTCAGGCCCGGGCTAGCGCCCCGCCGCGTTCGGCGCTGCGGCTGCGAGCTTGACGCCGTCAGCGATTTTGGCCGCGACCGCGCCGACTTTCACTCTCGTCAGCAGCGTAAGCGACCGCGCTTGAAGCGGAAACTGCTGCGCGCCTTGATACAGTGCATCGCCATTGACGCCCGCGGTATCGAGCACCACTTGCCAAGCATCGCTGTCCCCAAGCCGGGGCAGCAGAAATGGAATCGCTTTATGATGGCTGTTGAGCAACAGGACGAAGTCGTCATCGATAACCGGTTGCCCGCGGTCGTCGTCTTCGTTGGTCGCGTCCCCCTGCAGTAAGAGGCCGAGGCATCGCGCTTCCGACTGGTGCCACTCCTCGTCGGTCATCTCGCGGCCATCGGGAGTCAGCCATACAATATCTTTCACACCGGTACCCTTGACGTGAGGCCCCTTAAAAAAGCTGCGCCGGCGGAAACAGGCGTGGGCTTTGCGGAATTTGATTAGCTCGCTGACGAAGGACAGCAGTTCGCGATCCTCAGTCTCGGGGCTCCAGGACTTCCAGCTGATTTCATTGTCCTGGCAGTAAGCGTTGTTGTTGCCCCGCTGCGTCCGACCGGTCTCGTCGCCCGCCAGCAGCATCGGCACACCCTGCGACAGTAGGAGGGACGCGAGGAAATTCCGCTTCTGCCGCGCCCGTAGCGCCAACACAGCTGGATCGTTCGTCGGCCCCTCTACGCCGCAGTTCCAACTGCGATTGTCGTCGCTGCCGTCGCGATTTTCCTCCAGGTTCGCTTCGTTGTGCTTGCCGTTGTAGCTGACCAGATCCTCGAGCGTGAAGCCGTCGTGGCAAGTGATGAAATTGATGCTGGCGTATGGGCGCCGGCCGCTCAGTTCGTACAGATCGCTCGAGCCGGTTAACCGGTAAGCGAGCTCTCCAATGAGTCCGCCCTCGCCCTTCCAGTACGAGCGCACCGCGTCCCGATACCTGCCGTTCCATTCGGTCCACAGGACCGGAAAATTCCCGACCTGATAGCCGCCCTCCCCGATATCCCACGGTTCGGCGATGAGCTTTACCTGCGAAAGGACGGGATCCTGATGCACCACGTCAAAGAAGGCGCTCAGGCGATTGACTTCGTAGAGCTCACGCGCGAGTGCCGCGGCGAGGTCGAAACGAAAGCCGTCCACGTGCATCTCGACCACCCAGTAGCGCAGGCTATCCATCAGCAACTGCAGCACCCGCGGATGCATCATATTCAGCGTGTTGCCGCAGCCGGTGAAATCCATGTACAGGCGCGGTTCTTCCTGTATCAGGCGGTAGTACGAGGTGTTGTCGATTCCACGAAAACTCAGCGTGGGCCCGAGATGATTTCCTTCAGCGCTATGGTTGTAAACGACGTCGAGGATGACTTCGATTCCGGCCGAGTGCAGCCGCTTCACCATCGATTTGAAGTCATTGATCGAGCCGGTGGCCGAGTAACGCATGTCGGGGGCGAAGAAGCCGATCGAGTTGTAGCCCCAGTAATTTTTGAGTTTCTTTTCGATCAGGTACCGATCATCGACGAAAGCGTGCACCGGCATCAGCTCGACCGCGGTAATGCCGAGGCGTTTGAGATGTTCAATCGCCGGGTCAGTCGCGAGCCCGGCGTAGGTTCCGCGCAGATGGGGCGGAATATCGGGATGGAGTTTGGTAAAACCCTTCACATGAAGCTCGTAGATGATCGTGTCGTGCCACTCTGCCCGCAGCGGCAGGTCCTCGCCCCAGGTGAAAGCCGTGTCGACTACACGGCACTTGGGCATCCCGGGCGCATCGTCGCGCCGGTCCATCGCCAGGTCTTCACGCGCGCCGCCCACTCGGTAGCCGAACAGAGCGTCGCTCCACTTGATGTCGCCATCGATATGCTTCGCATAGGGATCGAGCAGCAGCTTATGTGGGTTGAAGCGCAGTCCCTGTTTCGGGTCGTAAGGCCCGTAAACGCGATAGCCGTAGAGCCATCCAGGCCGCGCCTCCGGCAGATAGCAGTGCCAGACCTGGTTGGTCCGCCAGCGCATCGCAATCCGTTCGGTCTCGCGCCGGGTCCGGGGATCGAACAAACAGAGCTCGACTCGCTCTGCGCGCTCGGAGAAAAGCGCAAAATTGACACCTTCGCCGTCCCAGGTCGCGCCCAGTGGCTGAGGATGCCCGCGCCATACCGCAGTCGATTGATTCATTTCGCCCGTCACTGAACGTTCGTATCGTCATTTTAAACGATAGCCAGGCGCCCCGCACCCTGGTTTCTCATCAAAAACAGCTGGCTGCGGTCAGCCGGGATGGGCGCCTGGCGCGCCGCTACCGCCGCGATGGCGGCAGGAATTGTCGGTATCGCGATCTACGCGGGCCAGATGAGCGATCGGATGCGCCGCGCCAACGAGGAGCATCAACAGCAACTCGCGGCGATGAATTCTCGCATCGCCGGGCTCGACGCCGAACTCAAAACGGCGCGCGTAGAAGTCGCCACGCTCCAACACGTACTCGGCGACCGCCTGCGACTGGAGAAAGTGTTGAGTGCGCCCGACCTGCGGCTGACCGCCTTGCGCCGCTGGCACCGGCTGCGGGAGCCCATGCGATCGTGGCGGTCAGCGCCACCAACAAAGCTGCCGCGTTCCAGGCTGCCGGTTTGCTCGCGACACCGGCTGGCAAGACTTACGAGTTGTGGTGGATCACCAAGGAGCATGGGCCGGTCGCGGCTGGACTGTTCCGGCCGAGGACGGCCGTCCGGTGGTCGCTCTCGTAGCGCGCTGCCACCTCCGGGCGAGCACGTGTTGCTGAGCGCCGTAACGCTGGAGCCTGCGGGCGGTGTTAGCAAACCCACTGGCGCGATGTACCTCAAGGGGGCGCCCGCACCGGCCTAGTGCGACGCCGAATCCGCCCGGCGAGAAAGTACCTTGCTACACCCTTCCAGATCTGCGCCTTCTTAATGCTAAACTGACCCGGCATGAAGGGGGGAGCTAAGGTCCCGCGACGGGGGCTGACGCGTAGTTGGGGGACGAGCTTCAAGTCAGTCGAGTGCCATATCATTTCGCGTTGAAGCGAGGCGCGCTGGCCTGCTTGGCGCTCGCGCTTGCGGTCGTCGCCAGCGGATGCTGGATGGCCGCGATGCAACTCGCACCGGTGGCGATCCAGGCGGCAGAGGCGGTCGGTTCGGGCGTGGCCAATCTTGCGGTGGGCGGGGTAGCGGCCGCCCATCAATCGCATCAGGACAAGAACACGCCTCCGCCGGACAGCGAGGTCTGCGACGAGTTGTCGCAGGAGGTCCCGATGCTGGTCGAGCTTAAGACCGACACCACAGGGACGACCCGCTATCGCGAGTTGAGTCTCGTCGGCTCAGACATGGACCCTGAATGGGCAGCGATGCCGAATCAGGACATGAAAGACGGTGGATGGAAACTGGCGAGCAACTTCACCAAGATGCATTTTCAGCCGCCGCTTCAGAGCGAGCTCACCGCCAACTCGATAGCTTACGTTGCCTACGCCGCGGTCGACGCGCACGACGTAACCGAACAGGATCAGCTGAACGCGTTGGAAATCGGCTTCGGTCCCGCGATGGGAACCTTCACCTGGAACGAGCGCGCGTTCCGGTATGCGGTGGTGCACAAGTTGCCATGCTTCCCCCCACCGCCCGAGCCCAAGACTTGAGCCGCCTATCGTCTCGCTAACACTATTTCGGCGCTGGCCGGCTCGACCGCAATTCGCTCGCCCACGCGCACGCGCTGCGCGACCCTCACGACGTCGCAATCCTGCTCCGCCACGATCGATGTGACTTCGCCTTCGCAGCGCACCATCTCTCCCGCAAAAACCATCGCGCGCAACCGAAAGCTCATCCGCCGGATGAATGCGCGCGGTCCCAGCCAATCGAGTAGTGCCTCGGCCAGGAGCGCGCCAAACATCTGCCCGTCGACGATCGGTCCCGCAATATTGCGCGCGGCGGCGTACTGCGGTTCGTAGTGGAGGCGATGCCAATCCCAGGTGGCGGCACCATAGGCTACCAGCCGCACCTGGGTCAGCGCGCGCTCGAGCGGCGGAATGAGTGCGCCGACTGACGGCGCGCCGGGGGCCGTCGTCTGCGGATTCATCGTGAAGCCTCCAGCGGCTGAAAGATCAAGGTCTCGCGATTGCGCGCTAAAAGTTCATCGCGCTGATTGCGATAGGTGGCCGTCGAGATCACGATCAGCATTGGTTCCCCGCGCGACGAGCTATGTTCCGAAATGTCTTCGAGCCGCCAGGTGACGTTAACGCGATCCTCCGGCAGCACGGGACGAAAAAATTCGTAATCGTGCCCGCCGCGGATCATTCGGCAACCTCTAATCGGCAAGTCCCAGGTGTGGCCGATGTAACCATCCTGGTCGGGCGGCCGATGCGCGTACTGGCAGGTCTCACAGACCAGGGTCGGCGGTGCGATTGTCGAGGGATAGCCGGCCCTGCGCGCGTAATCCTCGTCGACGTAGAGCGGGTTGTCATCGCCGATCGCCAGCGCGAAGTAGCGAATCGAGGCGCGGCCCAGCTCCTCGGGCGCCCCATAGCTGACCTCGCGCCCGATCCATCCCCGAAGCTCCTCTGTCAAAAGCGCACTGATTGATTGTCACTCCGCCGGGCTTTCATCGTGTCGAGCGAAATTCCTGGGAATTATCGCAATCGCGTCGACTTCGATCTGATACTCGGGACGCAGCAAAGTCTCGCAAACGCATCCAGTGGAGGCTGGAAAGGGCGCACGCAGGATTCGCGAGCGCACGCCCGCGACCTCGCGATAGCGCTCGAGTGCAGCCGGAGTGATGTACTCGACGGTCTTTGCCAGATGCTCAGGGCTGCCGCCCCCGGCGGCAATCACACGCAGTATATTTTCATATATGTAAGCCGCCTGTGCGGCTACGTCGCCCGGCCAAACGGCCATGGCGCTCTCCTGATCGAGCGCTGTCTGCCCGGCGATAAAAAGCATCTCGCCGGCGCGGACCGCCGGGCTGTAGGTCAACTCCGCATAGCGCGCCCATCCTGGGTTAACCGCGGCGGGCTGATGACGCGACGCGATAAAGTCAATCTGGATCATCGCGTCGCGATGCGCCACGCGCTTCATTATGATCCCGGTGGCGGCGGGATAAACCGGCCCCAGGAATTCTCGCCGCACGTCTGCCGTACGCTTGTACTCCGGCAGCGCCGCAGGCACGAGATAATCGACGGTCTTGACCACCCGATCCATCCCGAGACCCAGCCCATCCAGCACGCGCGCCGCGCGCTCGAAGATTGCGCGAGTTTGCTTGACCGGGTCGTGCCGCTCTATCACCGCCCCCGCGTCGTCGAGCGGCAGAAGCGAAGAAAGATAGACGAAACCATCGGCGGCGCGGGCCGATGCCCACGCCGGTGGCCATCCATGCTCCGCACGCGGCGGCGCCTCGGCGGGCTCCGCTTCGACCTCGATTTCGATCAGCGCCTGCGGGCGCAGCAGGCGATTCACCACCACTGTATTAATCGCTGGACGATTGTCGCCGAACAACTCACCGCGGACCGTCGAAGCCTCGGCGTAATGCTCGATCCCCTCGGGCGTAACGTACTCGACGACGCGGACTACGTCGGCCAGGCTTCGCTTGCCAGCTTCGAGAATCGCCGCGATTTTTGCCCACGCCGTGCGCGCCTGCTCGCGCATCCCGCCCCTGACGATCATCTCACGGGTGCCCGGGTCGTACTCGGAGGCCGAATGGCCGGAAAGCATCACACGCTCGCCGACCTTGAGGCCGAGCGAGAACGTGTAACGCGAGTAGTCGTACCACGGAAAGTCACGCGGCTTTAAAGCTGAAGGTTGCATCACGCCAATATTGCTCGGGCGCCGAATTGGCGCTGCGTTGCGCCGAGGGCAGGCTCCTCGCGACCGTGGCGGCGGCCGCCGCGGCTCTTGTCCGGCGGCCCCGTCCGTGCGATTAGCTAGCGGTGTAAGGGTCTAGCATTTCGGTGCAAGCGAGGCGAGATCATGGCATACGACATCATTATTAAAGACGGTACGATCGTCGACGGCACCGGCGCTCCGCGCTTTACCGCGGACCTGGCGATCGCGAGCGGAAGGATTGCCGAGATCGGCCGTGTGATCGACAGCGCGGCCGAAACTATCGACGCCCGCGGCCTGGTCGTCGCGCCCGGTTTTGTCGATCCGCATACTCACTATGACGCGCAAATCTGTTGGGACCCTCTCATCACGTCATCCTCATGGCACGGCGTGACCTCGGTCGTGATGGGCAATTGCGGCGTGGGAATCGCGCCGTGCAGGCCCGCAGTGAGAGAGATCGCAGCTTCAGACCTCGTCAACGTCGAGGCCATCCCATTCGATGTGCTTAGCAAGGGGATCACCTGGGACTGGGAGAGCTTCCCCCAGTTTATGGACGCGGCCGCACGCCGCGGCTCCGGCATCAACCTTGGTTTCCTCGCCCCGCTGACTCCATTTCGCCATTTCGTGATGGGCGAAGAGTCGATGGAGCGGGCGGCGACGCCGGCGGAAACCGCGCAAATCGCGGCGCTGCTGAGCGAGGCGGTCGAGGCCGGCGCGATGGGCTTCTCGACCACCATCCTGGCGCAGCATATCGGCTACAAGGGACGTCCGCTTGCCTGCCGCAACGCCAGCCGCGACGAACTCAAGGCTTACGCCGGCGTACTCGGCGGGCTTGGCCGAGGCGCGATCGAGATCTCGCTCACCAAGGCGCCGGGAATCCTGGCGGAAGACGAGTATGAGTTTCTCGACATGCTGCTGAGTGCGGGCGGACGGCCCGCGACCTGGCTGGCGCTGCTCGGCCGCGACGACGATCCCGACGCTTGCCTGAAATCGCTCGACCGCGCCGAGCCGCTAGTGCGCCGCGGCGGAGTACCGCAAGTCACCTGCCGCCCGCTGATCGTCCAACTCAACCTCCGCGAGCCATTCATCATGGCCGCGATGCGCACGTGGAATCCGGTCTTCAACCAGCCACCCGAAGTCCAGAAGAAGTTCTACCGCGACCCGGCCTTTCGCGAGAGCTTTCGCCGCGAGCTCGAACGTCCGGGAATCTTCTCCGGCCGGTGGGAGCGGATGGAAATCAAAGAAGTCGGCAATCCCGCGCTGCACTCACTCGAGGGCCGCACGGTCGCCGAGGTCGCGCGCGAGCGCGGCCGCGACGGTCTCGACACTTTCCTTGACCTCGGACTCGAGGACGACCTGCGGATGGAATTCAGCTACGCGGTGTTCAACGCCAACGAAGATCGCATTCCCGAACTGCTGCGTGATTCGCGCACCATGATCGGCCTGTCCGACGGGGGCGCCCACGTCGACATGCTGATCGACGCCGGCTACACAACCTACCTGCTCGGCACCTGGGTGCGCGACCGTCAAGCCTTGACGCTGGAGCACGCGATCAAACGCATCACCTCCGAGCCGGCGGATTTCTTCGGCATGCGCACGCGCGGGCGCCTCAAAACCGGGATGGCGGCCGACGTTGCCATTTTCGATCCCAACACGGTGGGCTCGGCGCTGCGCGGCACCATGCGCAACGATCTGCCTGGCGGCGGACGGCGCCTGATTATGGAAGCGCGCGGAATGTACTGCACGATCGTCAACGGGCATGTGCTCTATCGCGAGGGCAAGGCCACCGACGCGAGGCCCGGGACGGTGCTCCGCTGCGGCAACTGCTAAACGGGGCACTACTCAGCCAGTGCCGTCGAGATACTGCTAGATACAGAAGGAGAACGCACGCACGATGGGCAAGCTGGACGGCAAAATAACCTGCATTACAGGGGCTGCCTCGGGAATCGGTGCCGCTACGGCGCGCCTGTTTGCCGCCGAGGGCGCGCGCGTGATCATCGCCGACGTGGACGAGAACGGCGGCCGCCACGTTGCCGGCGAGATAGGCTCTGCCGCCACGTTTTTAAAGACCGACGTCCGCGATCCACGTCAGGTCGAAGCGATAGTCACATTCGCGGTCGAACATTTCGGCCGGCTCGACGTGTTGCACAACAACGCCTTCTATGCGACCTGGGGCGCCGTTGCCGAAACGTCCGTCGACGGTTGGCTGAAAACCATATCGGTGACGCTCTCGGGCGTTTTCTATGGAATGCGCTTTGCGATTCCGCAGATGATTGCGCAGGGCGGCGGCGCAATCGTCAATACCGCGTCGATTTCGGGACTTTACGGCGACTACCGGCTCGCAGCTTACAATGCGGCCAAGGGTGGTGTGGTCAATTTGACCAAGGCCGCCGCGATCGAGTATGCGCGCAAGAACATCCGCATCAATGCGGTATGTCCCGGCGGAATCGAAACGCCGCCGGTGCTGGCAATGCTGGCGCTTGCACCTGACCCGGCTCGCGCCCGCAAGATCGCCGAGGAGCATCATCCGATCGGCCGCCTGGGCAAGCCCGAGGAGATCGCGCGCGTCGTTCTGTTCCTCGCCAGCGACGACTCCTCGTTCATGACCGGCAGTATCGTGGTCGCCGACGGCGGCGCGACGGCGTGGACCGGGATGCCGGCGCCTCGTCCGGAGTAAGCGGTGCGAACTCGCGGCGACTGACGTGTTGCAATGACCGACGTTCTGAAAGACATCCGCATCGTCGAGTTTAGCGACGGATGCTCAGCCGCCTTCTGTGGCCGGCTCTTCGCACGGCTGGGCGCCGACGTGGTGATGGTCGAGCTGGCCGCGGATCGGCAGCGCGGTACGATGGTCGCCACCATTCCTTGACGATCGCGCGGGCGTCGAGCGCGGCGGGCTCTTCATGTTTACCGCCTCCGGCAAACGGAGCCTCACGCTCGACCTCGCGCATCCCGACGGCGCGGCGATCCTGAAGCGCTTACTCGAGCGCGCCGACGTGCTGATCGACGATCGCGGCGTCTTTGCAGACGACGCATCACAGGACGGCGCCCCGCCCGAAAACGCATCAATAGATCGCGTCAACGCACGGCTGGTGCGTCTCGCGTTTCGCCACTTCACGCCGGGCGGCCCCTACGAAAAATGGCTCGCGACCGAGCTTCAGCTCGCCGCGCTCGGCGGATGGATGGCGCAGCTTGGTGAGCCGCGGCGCACGCCGCTGGTGAGCAACAGCCCCACGATGACGGCCTTCGTGCCGGGGGTGATTGGCGCGATCACCGCGCTCGCAGCCGTGCGCGGCGCGCGTCAAAGTGGTCGTGGCCGGCGGATCGACGTCGCGGCGCAGGAGGCCTTGCTCTTCACCACGCGCTTCAACGAGACCTTCCTCTCCTATACCGGGGTCGAAATCAAACGCGCGGGCGATCGCTATCCCGCGTGGGCCGCGTACCGCACCTTCAAAGCGGCCGACGGCGACGTCACCGCTGCCGCCGCCACTGACGCACAGATCGAAAAGCTGATGGAAGTGGCGGGAGTGGACGATCCGCGCTTCAAGACTCGCAAAGATCGCGAGGCGCGCGTTGACGAATTCGGAGTCGAGATCGGCCGATGGACCGCCGCGCACAGCCGCGAAGAAATTTTCAAGTTGTGCCAGGAAGCTCGCATCCCGATGGGGAAGGTTAACCGGATCGACGAAGTCGCTACGATGGAACAGGTCAAGGCACGCGGTTTCTTCGAAGAGATCGATCATCCGGTAGCCGGGCGCCGCCGTTTTCCCGGCGGACCGGCCAAATTCGGTGGTCGATGGCCCACGCCGCGCCGCGCGCCGCTGCTGGGCGAGCATACGGCGGAAATCCTGACCGGCGAACTTGGCTACCCGACCGCCAATCTCGCGATGCTCGCCGAGATGGGTGTGATATGAGCGCCGCTCCGCTTCCACTAGAGGGAATCCGCATCGTCGACCTCACTGCCTATTGGGCGGGCCCGCTGCCGACCGCGATCATGGCCGATCTCGGCGCGGAGGTTATTAAGGTCGAATCAATCCAGCGACCCGATCAATTTCGTATCGTCGCCATCCCGGGTGACCCGGCGGAAGTCTATGAGCTGTCGCCGCCCTTCAACGCCACCAACCGCAACAAGCTCGACCTGACGCTAGATCTCGCGCGGCCCGAGGGCGTGCGGCTCTTCAAGGAGCTGGTAAAGCGCAGCGACGCGGTCGTGCAGAATTACTCGCCGCGCGTGATGCCGCAGCTCGGGCTTTCCTACGAGATCCTGCGCGAGGTCAATCCGGCGATCGTGATGACTTCGGTGTCGGGCTTCGGCCAGGAGGGGCCGTGGCGCGACTACGTTTCGTTCGCCGCGATCGGCGAGGCGCTCTCCGGAATCTCGGGGCTCAGCGGATATACCGGCGAGGGAGCGCTGATTCATGGCGTCGGTGTCTCCGATCCATTCGCCGGTTACCTCGCCGCGTTCTGCACGCTCGCCGCCGTGCATCACGCGCGCGCCACGGGCGAGGGCCGGCACGTCGACGTCTCGCAGCTCGAAGCGAGCATGCAGTACATCGCGGACGCGCTGGTCGAGTTCGAGTTCACCGGGCGCCCGCGCGCACGCGCGACCAGCGACGGCTCGGCGATGGCGCCGCACGAAGCGTTCCCGGCACGCGGCGACGATGCATGGGTGGCGGTTAGCGTCGCGACCGAGCAGCAATGGCGCGCGCTGCTCGCAGCGATGGATACTCCCGGATGGGCCTCCGATCCGCGCTTCGCGACGCCGCTACTCCGCCGGCATAACCGCGAGGCGCTCAACAAACTCGTTGCCGAGTGGACCGCGCGCTTCGACCGCCACGAACTCGCGCGCGATCTCCAATCGCGCGGCATCCCGGCGGCGCCGGTGCTCGCCCCCTCGGACCTGCTCGAGGATCCCGCGCTTAAGGCGGCCGACTTTTTTCAGTACGTCGATCACCCCGTCGCCGGACGCCATCCGTATCCCTCTTTTCCGGCGCGAATCGACGGCGAGCATCCTCCGATCAAAAGGGTCGGCCCGATCCTCGGCGCTGACAATCACTACGTGCTGTCGAAAATCCTCGGACTGAGCGACGCTGAGA
Source organism: uncultured delta proteobacterium (assembly GCA_963710455.1). Lineage (GTDB taxonomy): Bacteria > Desulfobacterota > Binatia > Binatales > Binataceae > JAKAVN01. The sequence goes on along the minus strand of CAVQAG010000017.1, from coordinate 852,630 downwards.
TCGCGCGGCTGGAAGCGGACAGGATCATCGGCACACGGCCGCTGTACTGACCCGGCGCTCAGCTGTTCTCACGCCTGGCCAATTAATTCGCGCGCCGCCTCGTCGATCGCGCGCACGAATTCGGCACTGTCGCGCGCACGCGGCGCGACCACGATCCGATTGACGCCAAGGTCGGCGTAGCGCCGGGCGAGGTCGCGGACGGGCTTCTCCTTTGGCGTCACGCTTATCTCGATCTCCTCGAAACGGCGGCCATGCTCGGCGCACGCGCGGCGGATGCCCTCGATGCATTGCGCGGCGGCCTCCAGGCTGAGCCCATAGCCGAACCATCCGTCACCCAATCGCGCCGTGCGGCTGAACGCATGCGGCGTCTTGCCGCCGAACACGATTGGCGGATGCGGCCGCTGCACGGGACGCGGCTCGGCGCGCACTCCGTCGATGCGAAAGAAGCGGCCCGAAAAACGCGGCCGTTCCATTGTCCACAACGCCTTCATCACGCCGAGCGCTTCCTCGGCGCGCAACCCCTTGTGGTCGAACGGCATCCCGACCGCCCCGAACTCGACGCTCAGGTTGCCGATCCCGACGCCAAAAATGAGCCTGCCGTTCGAGAGCGCGTCGATTGATGCCAGTTGCTTGGCCAGCACGACCGGATTGCGGAGCGGGACAATGATGATGCGGGTGGCGAGGCGCAAGCGTTCAGTGTGCGCCGCGACGAACGCCATCGTTGCGCACAGATCGACGAGTTCCGTGGCCGGCGCCAGCGGCGAGAGCGGCGCCTGCGGATCGGCCAGCACGATATGCTCTCCGCCCCAAAGACTATCGAAACCCGCCGCCTCGGCAGCGCGCGCCGCCCAGGCTAACGCCTCGGGCGTCGTGCATGGATGCATGTTCATTCCGAAAATGCCGAACTTCACGACCGCTCCGTCAGACCGCTGCGGCGCCGATCAGCTGCGGTCGAGCAGGAGATCGAGCCTCAGTGCGCGGCCGCCGCTGCTCACCGCATTGACCGTCGCCTTGACGCCCATCACGGCGACCGGATTCTTTGCCGCGATCGCGCGCGCCATCTCTCGCACCGTCGGATATAGCTCCTCCTTCTGCACCACCCGGTTCACCAGCCCCATCGGCAACAGTTCCTCGGCGATATAGCGGCGGCAGGTGATGATGATTTCCTTGGCGATCGCAGGGCCGCTCTGCGCCGCCAGCAGCGTGGTCGCATCCGGGCTGAGCGGCACGCCGAGATCCACTTCGGGAAACCAGAACTGCGCGCCGGCGACCGCGATTCGGATGTCGCAGCCGAGCGCGATACCCCATCCGCCACCGATCGCGTAGCCATTGATCGCGGCGATAGTCAGTACCTCGAGGCTCGCGAGCACGCCAAGCGCGCGCCCGATGAGGCGCGAGCGCCGCTTGGAGAGCGGCGCAAACAGACGTTGACGCTCCTCGGGGTCGGTCACTTCCTTGAGCGTCGAAAGATCGGCCCCGGCCGAGAAAGTATTGCCGCTGCCGGTGACGATCAGCACACGGATATCGCGGTCGTCGCGCACCTGGTGCAGCAGCCCCTCCAACTCCAGCACCACCTCTTCATTGAGCGGATTGCGCTTCTCCGGCCGGTTAAAAATCAGGGTCGCCACCCGGCCATCCTTTTCGAGCAAAAAACTTGCTGCCATGGCGCTCTCTCCTCGTTGGAAACTGATGCTCTCTCAACGATGCCGAGACTGCCCTAAAGCGGTCAAACTTGACAACCCAAAACGCGCTTGTCTTAGTGCTAATGGAAAGTGAGTATGTCGCGCGCCACAACCTCTCGCGTGCCCGACCCTCGGACGACTGCATGAGCCCTAACCACCCGACTCACGTACTCGACGGCTATAGAGTCCTCGACTTCACTCAGTTCATCGCCGGACCGACCGTCACCAAGATGATGGCGCAGATGGGCGCCGACGTCATCAAAGTGGAGATCGCACCCGACGGTGACCGCACTCGCGTGCTGCCGTTTTATCGCGATCGTCGTAGCGGCTACTTCGTCCAGCAGAACCTCGGCAAGCGCAGCCTATGCCTTGATGTCAAGAATCCGGCCGCGCTCGCGATTCTCAAGGAACTCGTGACGAAGGTTGACGTGGTGGTGGAAAATTTCGCGCCCGGCGTGATCGCGCGAATGGGCCTGGACTACGAAACCGTGCGGGCGCTGAATCCGCGGATCGTGATGTGCTCGGTCTCGACCTTCGGGCAGCAAGGCCCGCTCGCGCATCTGCCCGGCTACGACTTCATCGCACAGGCGTATTCCGGAATCACCTATATGATCGGCGAAGCCGATGGGCCGCCCTATTTTCCCACCGCGGCGCTTGGCGACGTGAGCACCGGCGTGCACGCGGCACTTGCGGTGGTGGCGGCGCTGCTGCATCGCGAACGCACCGGCGAGGGCCAATACCTCGACATCGCATTGCTCGACGCTTACTTCCACTGCCATCACACCGCCATCCAGATGTACAGTCTGAGCGGCGGCGCGATTAAGCCAGGGCGCACCGGCCATCATCTCTCCTATGCCGCGCCATGTGGGATGTTCAAAGGGCGCGAGCGCTACCTCATCATCATCGCCGGCGTCGAGCATCAGTTCGCGCAGTTGTGCGACGCCATGGGTCGGCCTGAGTTAGCGAGCGACGATCGCTTCAGGACCAATCCGCGGCGGCTCAAGAATCTCCCCGAGCTGATTCGAATCATCGAGGAATGGCTGGCCGCGATGCCGAGCGACGAAGCTGCGATGGAGCGCCTGGCGAAGTATCGCGTGCCGGCCGCGCCCGTGCTCTCGCCCGACGAAGCGCTCAAGCTCCCGCATCTACGCGAGCGCGGCACGGTTACCACGGTTAACGATCCGATCCTTGGAAGCTTCGACCTGCCGGGCTTTCCGCTCCATTTCTCCAGCTTCCCCGAGCCTGCCGGTGACGGCGCGCCGATGCTCGGGCAGCACAACGAGGAGATCCTTACCGGCTATCTCGGCTATTCGCGCGAGCGGGTCGGAGAGCTCGAACGCGCGGGCGTTTTGCATCGCAAGCCGCGCTGAATCGATCGCGGGCCATGTTAACGCGCGAACCGTGCTGACGCCGGCCTACGACCGCATCACTTCGCGGTAGTGGCGCCAGATTCCGCGCTGCGTGGTCTCGTCGGTCTCATGGCCGGCGATCGTACCGGCGCGCTCGCGCTGTTCGCGATGGAGGCCGCGGCGCAACACCAGCCATTCGTTGGTCCGCGCGCGGAAGCCTTCCTGGTTGCGTTCGTAAGCCTCGAAATCGTCGGGCGCCACACGACCCGCCGGTCCGTGGATCAGGTAGGTCTCGGCCAGGCGGCGCTGGTTCATTTCCTCGGGCGCGCCCTTGAGCATCGTCGGGTAGTAATAGACTATCGTCTCGTTGACGCTTACCGGCTGGATGATGCGGAACTGGTTTAGTATGAAAATGATATTCGGGAATATGCAAAAGTGCGGGCCGCCAGTTTGGATTATCTCGCGCGCGCGATCCGCTCCGTAGCGTTGCTCCATCGCACCCTGGTATTGCTGCCACGCCTCGGCGCTCCATCCGTGCGGCACCACCCGTCCGCCGCGCTCGCGGTTGACTGAAGTGAGATCGAGTTGCGCGCTGCCGTTTCCGAGATCGCGCGCGAGCGCGTCCGTGTGTTCGCCGAAGACCGACTCCATATCGACCTTGCGGCCCTTGGTGATCAGCATCATCGCGGCGTGATGCAAAATGTTCGGATGATACCCGTCGACCGAGTTCTCCAGCGCCATCTTCCAGTTGCCCTTGAACGAATGCTTGAGCACGCCCGAGCGCAGCACCACCTCGCCTTCGGGCGAAAGATCGGCAAACTGATCGATTAGCCCTGCCGCTTTGCCCAGCCGCTCCCTGAGGCTCGGACCGGACGCACTCATACTGCCGAAGATCAGGCCGCGATAGGTTTCCATCCGCGCCACCCGCGCGAGCGGATACTCCTCGCGCGAGAACGAGCCGTCATAGCCGGCTGCGTAGGGAACGCCGACCAGCGCTCCCCGGTTGTTGTAGGTCCATCCGTGATACGCGCATCGGAACGCATGCGAATTGCCGCGTTCGTTCTGGCATACGGTGTTGCCGCGATGCATACAGCGGTTGAGTAACAGGTGGACCGCGCGATCCTCGTCGCGCGACACTATAACCGGCTGCAACCCGATCCGACGCGTTACATAGTCGCCCGGCTCAGGAATCTCGCTTTCATGCGCGACGTATATCCAGTCGCGATACCAGATTTTCTCCAGTTCCTCTTCGAAGACGGCCGGATCGTAATAGACTCGCCCGCTCACGCGGTCGTCCTGAACCAGGTTGTTGTAGTCAGTTTGCGTGGAAAGCATCGTAGCCATCGGTCGCCGCCCTCCAGTAACTATTCGCTCTTACCCCCGCCACTTGTGCGAGTTTGCTGCGGATTTAATCGCAAATTCATCGTACGGCTGGAGCGTTTTTTCCGCAATCGCGATTCATCTGGCGCCCCGTCTCGAAACCGCCTCGCAGCCTCGCCCAAAATCTCGTCCAGCCGCCGCTGGACCAGCGTGGCGGCGGGCAAGTCGATTCCGAGCTCATATGCTAGCTCCAGCGCGAGGGCGAGGTCTTTGTGGAAAAGGGCGCTACTTTGCGATGCTGGCCGCGCTACGGACCATCGATCGGCGATCCGGCTTTGCGCGGCGCCTGCGCGTACCGCGTCGCCCAACGCGACCGCGTCAAGCCCGGCGCGGCGTGCGAGCTCAGTCCCTTCATGCGCGGCGAGCATGTTGAGGCACAGGATCACCTGATGAGCCAGCTTTGCCGTCATCCCCGCGCCCAACGCGCCCATGTAAACGATCGCGCTGGCAGAGGTCGCAAACACCGGGCGGCATCGTTCGAGCACGTCCTTCGCGCCGCCGACCATGTAACACATCGTGCGCTTCTGAGCGGCGCGCGCACCGCCACTGACGGGCGCATCGAGCACCGCGACGCCCCTCACAGCGGCCTGCTCACCAATCTTTCTTACCGTGACGGGACGAATGGTGCTGTGGATCGCGATTGTGCTGCCGGGGCGCGCGCCGGCAAGCGCGCCATCGCGGCCCAACACGACCGCTTCGACCTGTTCGTCGTCGACCACGATCACTTCGATTATGTCGCCGTGGGCGGCGACCTCGCGCGCCGAGCGCGCCGCACGCGCGCCCTTGGATACGAGCTCCTCGACCGGCCGGGGTCTGAGGTCGTGCACCATCAGGTCGAACCCGCCCTGCACGACGTTTATCGCGAGCGGTTTGCCCTGTTCGCCGAGTCCGATGAAGCCGACCTTGATCATCGGTCAATCGTCTTGTTCATGTGCATCTTGCGGGGCCGGGCTGCGGCGCTCGAACCGCGCGGGATCGAGAAACGGCAAAAGGTCCTCGTGCCGCATCGCTGCCAGCGCTGCAAGCTCGAGCGGATCGAGGAAGACGCAGTTACCGCTCTGCGTGTCACGGATCATAAGCCGCGGGCCATTGCCGCGGTCATCGCGCGCGACTTCGACCGCGGCGAATTCGCTGGCCAGCCGGAAGATAGGACCGTTCGCATCATTCGCAATGTTGTTCGCAGCCACGGCTAAATCAGAAACATCAGATTGGGCATCGGTTCGTCGTTATTGATCAGCACGACTTTCTTCGAGCGAATCCTGAAGCTATCGCCGGCCGGAATCAGTTTGTGAATCGAGGTTCCCGCCCACAGGTACTGATTGTGCCGATGCAGTTGGGCGAGGATGAAGTTGGAGCTGACCGTCACTTCGGCGGGAGTTTCGTCCTCGACCTCGACGTTCGACACCACGCGTTTGAGACGCGGGGCCTGCTCGCGCAGCCACAAGGTCTCGCGCAGCCGCGTGATCCGGTTACGCAACTGCGTGCGGGTGTCGTAGATGATCGAAACGTTGACCTTGGGATCGAGGTCGTCGTCGTTGCACGGCACCCAGTACGTTACCGGGCCGTCTTCGGCCCACAGCGCATGCCAGTCGTCGTACCGATGGTTATCCATCAGGCGTGCCTCGTGGTAGAGAAATCGCTCGATCGCGTTTCGCTCAACGCCCATTGTGCCCGCTTTCATCCGTCCTGCGCCGCTGCCACCGTGGTTTTTCTACAGCCCCATGTCGTACAGCCGGTTGGCGTTCTCGAACACGATCCGGTTGGTTATCGCGACCGGCACGCCGGCGAAATTCTCGCGGATCACCTTCTGCGAGTTGGGGAAGGTCGAGTCCGAGTGCGGGAAGTCGGAAGCCCACATGTAGTTCTCGGCGCCGAAGAATTCCCAGTTCTTCGGCCCCATCGGATCGTCCTGGAAGGTCGCCCAGACGTTGCGCCGCACGTACTCGCTCTGGCCGCAGCGGCAGGTTCTCTGCATTGGCGACCTTGGAAAAAACATGGTCGAGGCGATGCACCCAGTTGGGAATCCATCCGACGTCGTTCTCTGCCGACACGATCTTGAGCTTCGGAAAGCGCTCGAGGACGCCGCCGTAAACCAGGCGCGTGATGCACTGCTCTACTACGTGAATCACGTGTATCTGCAGGTCCGCCCACGTCGGCATCGCCGGCGTAAGCGGCATCCCCGAGATCAGCGGCTTGTGCAGCGAAAGCGGCAAGCCGGCTTCCGAGCACGCGCGCCACAGAGGATCGAACGCCGGAGCACTGTAGGGAGTGTCGGTGGCGTCGGACGCTAGGATCAGGATTCCGCGCAGCCCCATCTTCGCACAGCGCTCGACCTCGGAAACGTCGGGCAGCGATTTCAGCGAATAGAGTCCGACGCCGATGAGTCGTTTGCGATCATGCGCGCAGAACTCCGCCAGCCAATCGTTGTAGACGCGGATGCAAGCCTGCTGCAGCTCGACGTCGGGCATGTTGAAGACGGCGATCCCGAGTGTCGAGTAGAGGACCTCGGCCCTTACGCCGTCGAGATCCTGATCCTTGATGCGCTCGACCGGATCCCATCCGCTGGGGCGCGCGGCTTCGTAACCATGCTTCATGTGCTCGCGCAGATCGCTGCCGCCCTTGCCGGCGGCGAACGCCGCAGCGACGGCGAGCGGATGGATGCCGGGGCCGACGAAGACGTAAGCGGGGCCGCTGGGCTTGGGATTTTTGATCACGCGTGGCGCGTCGTCGCGATATTTTTTGTCCAGCCGCTCGACCCACAAACCGCCCGGCTCGGTCATGTGCGAGTCGGCCGATACCACTTTCAACGATTCCATCGCTAGAAACCCTCCATGACCGCACAGACGCTACAGAATTGTGCGTAGGCCCGGCACGCGATAAAAGTCAAGCCAATAGAAATCAAGCGAGTCCATAGAGGCCGCGGGCGTGGCGGTCCATAACGTGTTGATCCGCATGGGTCGCGGAGCTTGAAACTGCGCGCCACTATGCTCAAATCTTTCCCGTATGTAGTCTTGCGCGGCGGCCGAAGGCCCGACCGCCAGTTTTTACGGAGCGCCGTTTTGAACGCCACGTTGTATCTGCTTGAGAAGGTCGCGAACGCGACTGTCGGTATCCATTCGGTGGTGCCGGCCTCGCATCCCTCAGCCAGCATCGGGCTTGGCACCGACCGCAACGGCACCGGCACCTTGGTCAGCGCCGACGGACTCATCATCACCGTCAATTATATGCTGATGGGCGCGCAGAGCGTCTCTGTCACGCTCAATAGCGGGCAGGAGCTGCCGGCGACGATCGTGGCGCAGGACTTCACCACCAACATCGCGCTGCTCAAGGTCGACGCGCACGGGCTCCCATTCCTGCAAGCAATCTCGTCGCTGACCTGTTCGCCCGGCCAGGAAGTCTTCATGGTGTCGAGCCTGGGCGGCGAAAAGCGCTGCGCCGATGTCGGACACATCACGTATCTCGGCCCGTTCGACGCGGCGTGGGAGTTCGTGCTCGAGCGATGCATCTGCGTAACCGCCTCAGCGCTCAATATCGGGCTCAATGGCGGGCCGATTTGCAACTCGCGCGGCCAGGTCGTCGGGATCTCGTACCTCAACTTCGCCGACTTGAGCCGCGCGATCCTCGGCATCCCGGGCGAGTGCTTCATCCTGAGCCGCGACGAGCTGGTCCGCCATGGCCGGCGCGTCAGCGTCCCGTCACGGCTGTGGGTGGGGGTGCTGTCGTATACGCTGCGCGAGCACGTGGTAATCGCGGGCGTGATGCCGGGAAGCCCAGGCGAGAAGGCCGGACTCAAGCAGGGCGACGTGGTGCTGGCCGCCGACGAGCAGGAGATTCACGACCGCCGCACACTATATGAGACGATCAACAGCCATCACGCGGGCGAGATCGTCAAGCTGAAGATTCTGCGCGAGAACCGGGTCCGCCAGATTCCCGTCACCGCGATCCGGGTCGAAGATTATCTCGGCTAGCCTCCGCTAGACGTCCTTGAAAGCGCGCTTGGTGCGCCGCTCCTCGACCGCGGCCTGAGCGGCAGCCAGCCGCGCAATCGGAACTCTAAACGGCGAACATGAGACGTAGTCGAGCCCCAGGCGATGGCACAGCTTGACGCTCTCGGGATCGCCGCCATGCTCACCGCAAATGCCGAGCTTGATCTTGGGGTTAGCCTTGCGTCCGCGCTCGATCGCGATTCGCATCAGGCCGCCGACGCCGTCGGGATCGAGTTGCGCGAACGGGTCCGACTTGTAGATGCCACGCTCGATATAGTCACCGAGAAATTTACCTGAGTCGTCGCGCGACAGCCCATAGGCCATTTGCGTGAGGTCGTTGGTGCCGAAGGAAAAGAACTCGGCGACCGCGCCGATCTCGCCGGCCTCGATACAGGCGCGCGGCACTTCGATCATAGTACCGATCGAATACTTTACGCGCGTGCCGATCTCTTTAGCGACTTGGCGAACTTCGGAGGCCAGCACTTCGTACTCGCGGCGCTCGCCGATAAGCGGAAGCATGATTTCGGGGATCACGCGGATGCCCTCGCTATGTAGCTGGGCCGCGGCCTCGAGAATCGCGCGGACCTGCGCCTTGTAGATCTCGGGGTAGCTGATACCCAGGCGCGAGCCGCGATGGCCCAGCATCGGGTTGAACTCGAACAGGCTGTCACGCACCTGCTTCAGATGATCCGGGGTTACGCCGATCTTGGCCGCCAGCTCGCGAATCTCCGAGTCTTCCTTGGGAAGGAACTCGTGCAGCGGCGGATCGAGCAAACGGATCGTCACCGGCAGGCCCTTCATCTCGCGCAGGATGCCGACGAAGTCCTCGCGTTGCATCGGCAGAATCTTGGCCAGCGCGCGTGCGCGCTGCTTCCCGCTCTCGGCCAGGATCATCTCGCGCACGGCTTCGATTCGCTCCGGCGCGAAGAACATGTGCTCCGTGCGGCAGAGCCCGATGCCCTCGGCGCCGAACTCGCGCGCGGTCTTCGCGTCGTGCGGCGTGTCGGCATTGGCTCGCACACCAAGACGCCGCTCGGCGTCGGCCCAGCCGAGAAATTTCTTGAAGAACGGCGACATCACCGGCTCGACCGTCGGCACGCGTCCCTCGATTACCTCGCCCGCGGTGCCGTCGAGCGTCAGGTACTCGCCGCGATGGACCATCTTGTCCTTGGCCGTAAGCGTGCCGGCCGCATAGTCGATCTCGATCTCCGAGCATCCCGCCACGCAGCACTTACCCATCCCGCGCGCCACCACCGCGGCATGGCTGGTCATCCCGCCGCGCGCGGTCAGGATTCCCTCCGCCACCTGCATCCCGTGGATATCCTCGGGTGAGGTCTCGATGCGCACCAGGATCACCTTGCGCCCGGCCTTGGTCACCGCGACCGCCTCATCGGCGCTGAACACGACCTCGCCGGCCACGGCGCCGGGCGAAGCAGGCAATCCGCGCGCCAGCACTTTTTTGGGCGCGCGCGGATCGAGGCGTGGGTGCAGCAGTTGTTCAAGCTGAACCGGCTCGACGCGGAGCATCGCGGTGCCGCGATCGATCAGCTTCTCCTGCGCCATCTCGACCGCCGCGCGGACCGCGGCCTCCGCCGTGCGCTTGCCGTTGCGGGTCTGGAGCATGAACAGCTTGCCGCGCTCGATGGTGAACTCAAGATCCTGCATGTCGCGGAAATGGCGCTCCAGGCGGTCCGCGACTTTCAACAGGTCGCGGTAGGCGGCGGGAAAGCTCTCCTGCAGCGTGGCGTGCTTGGCGCCGCGCTCTTCCTCGCTGACGTTGTTGCGCTTGGCCCACTCGCGCCCGGCGGCGAGGCTGATCTGGCGCGGCGTGCGGATTCCCGCGACCACGTCCTCGCCCTGCGCGTTGGGCAGGAACTCGCCGTAGATGCCCTTCTCGCCGGTGGAAGGATTGCGCGTGAACGCGACGCCAGTGGCGCAATCGGGCCCCAGGTTGCCGAAGACCATCGATTGCACGGTGACCGCGGTACCCCAATCGCCGGGGATGTTGTTGATCTTGCGGTAGGTCACCGCGCGATCGTTGTTCCACGACTCGAACACTGCGCCGATCGCCGCCCATAACTGCTGCCAAGGATCCTGCGGCACGTCCTGCCCGGTGCGGGCGCGAATGAGGTCGCGGAATTCGCCGACCAACTCCTTCAAATCGTCGGCGGTAAGGTCGACGTCCTGGATGACCCCGCGCAACGCCTTTTTCCGATCGATCAGCTCCTCGAATGGATCGGGATCGTTTTTGTTCTCGGGCTTCAGTTTGAGTACGACGTCCCCGTACATCTGGCAGAAGCGCCGGTACGAGTCCCAGGCGAAGCGCGGGTTGTTGCTCGCGGCCTCGAGCCCCTTGACGGTCTCGTCGGTAAGTCCCAGGTTGAGCACGGTGTCCATCATCCCGGGCATCGAGACGCGCGCGCCCGAGCGCACCGAAACCAGCAGCGGATTCGCCGCGTCACCGAACCGCCGGCCCATCGCCTTTTCGATTCGCGCAACGCTCTTGGCAACGCCCTCCTTCAGGCCGGGCGGATACTTGTTGCCGTGCGCGTAGAAGTAGGTGCACACGCGCGTGGTGATGGTGAAGCCGGGCGGCACCGGCAGTTTGAGCGAAGCCATCTCATGCAGGCCCGCGCCCTTGCCACCCAGTAGTTCACGCATCGTGGCGCGGCCTTCGGCCACGCCCGCGCCAAAGAAATATATTTCAGGATGAACACGCGCCATCGTCGGAAATGATTCTCCCCTCCCCGCGCACTTCGCGGGGGTCAATTAAAAAACAAAACGCCACATACCACGGCGACTCGCAGCATACGGATGCGGCTGAGTTCTAGCGATGCCAGCCGATGCGTTCGGTCAACTCAGCTGGCAACGCCGCGATTTTGATTCGCACCTGCTCGGTCGAGTCGCGATCGCGCAGCGTTACCGTGTCGTCTTCCATCGTCTGATGATCGATCGTGATGCCGAACGGCGTGCCCACTTCGTCCTGGCGGCGATAACGCCGTCCGATCGAGCCCGCTTGATCGTAGGCGGCCGTGAAATGCCGCTTGAGCATCCGCAATACCTCTTGCGCCTTCTCGGGTTGGCCGGCCTTGCGCAGCAGCGGATACACCGCGGCCTTGATCGGCGCGAGCCGCGGATCGAGCCGAAGCACGATCCGTTCTTCGTTCTCGACCACGTCTTCGTCGTAGGCGTCGAGCATAAACGCGAGCATCGCGCGATCCACACCCGCGGCCGGCTCGATCACCCACGGTCGGTAGCGCGCTTTGGCTTCCTCATCAAAATAGGTCAGGTCCTTGCCACTGTACTGCGCATGCTGGTCGAGATCGAAGCTGCCCCGCTTGGCAATGCCTTCCAGTTCGCCCCATCCGAAGGGGTAAAGATATTCGACGTCGGTGGTGCCGCGCGAGTAGTGCGAAAGTTCGTCCTTCTCATGCGGCCGCAGCTTCAGATGCTCGCGCCGGATCCCATAATTCACGTACCAGTTAAAGCGCTCCTCGACCCAGTACTCGAACCAGCGCGCCTCCTCGGCCGGGTCGGGCTTAACGAAAAACTCCATCTCCATCTGCTCGAACTCGCGGGTGCGAAAGATGAAGTTGCCGGGTGTGATCTCGTTGCGGAACGACTTGCCGCTTTGCGCCACGCCGAACGGCAGCTTGACGCGCTGGGTGTCTATGATGTTGGCGAAGCTGAGGAAAATGCCTTGCGCGGTCTCGGGCCGCAAGTAGACCACGTTTGCACTGTCCTCGACCGGGCCCATGAAGGTCTTGAACATCAGGTTGAAGCTGCGCGCCTCGGTGAGCTCGCCCCCACATTCGGGACATCGGGTGCCCTGGACGTGGTCGGCGCGAAAGCGCTGCTTGCAGTTTTTGCAGTCGACCAGAGGGTCGGTGAAGTTCTGCAGATGGCCCGAGGCCTCCCAGGTGCGCGGATGCTGGAGGATGGCGCTGTCGAGGCCGACGACATCACCCCGCGTCGTGACCATCGCGCGCCACCATGCCTCCTTGACGTTGCGCTTGAGCTCGACGCCGAGCGGGCCGTAGTCCCAGGTCGAACCGAGGCCGCCGTAAATCTCGCTGGCGGGAAAGACTATCCCGCGGCGCTTGCAGAGATTGACCAGCTTCTCCATCGTGACCGCGCGCTTGGCGTCCGCGGTTGATGCTTGCTCGGCTTTTGGCTCGGACAAACGAAACCCTCCCGCGCGCGGCGGCCGAGCACCGGCCATTTCGCCAGCGATCCGAAAACCCTCAGCCGGCACACGCCTGCACTCTTGTAAACGTCGCGCGAGTCTAAAAACGTACCATGCAGTGGCGCCCCCGGCAAATTTTGCCCGGAACAGCTGCATAGTGACGCGCGGCGTAGCTTCCTCGCTCTGAAAGCTTGCGCTGTCGTTTAGTCAGGCTTGCCTGTAATCGAATTTGTAATATGGTGCCTGCAAATGTTGTCGAAGATATCCTAAGGCACGGCAGCCAAACCGTGCACCAGAGGGGGGATGAGCCGTATGCGAAACCCGAGATCGAAGATTCAAATCAGGACGCGATTTCATCTGACGCAATGCTGCCTGATGCTCGCGTCGATCGCGATCGTGATCGTAGCCGCCGGATGCACCCATCGCGTGACCGCCAATCCGGGCGAGCACACGGTCAAGGTCTATCCCGATCAGGCGACCTACGACAAAGTGGCAAAGATGAAATCCGAGGGCGGCGCGATGGGGATGCTGGGCGGAATCGGGGCTAACCTGGCGGCCAAAGAGGTGGACGACCAGACACCGGTGCGGATCGTAACCAGCAACGACGAAGGCAGCGTGGTCGAAGTGACCGACGGGCCGTTCAAGGGCGTCACGGGGTTCGTCCCGAAGCAGAACGTCGAGTGACGAACGCGCGGCGGGCGCGGGGACAGTTGCCCGGTTACAACGCTGCCGAGCCGCGCTCGCCGGTCCGAATCCGGACCACTTCTTCCATCGGCATTACAAAGATTTTTCCATCGCCAATCCGGCCGGTGCGAGCGGCGCGCTCGATCGTCTCCACCACTTGCGCCGTCAGTTCGTCCGAGACGATTATCTCGAGCTTAACCTTGGGCAGAAAATCGACCACGTACTCTGCGCCGCGGTAGAGTTCGGTATGACCCTTCTGGCGGCCGAAGCCCTTCACTTCACTGACCGTTAGCCCCTGCACCCCGATGCTCGAGAGCGCCTCTTTGACCTCGTCGAGCTTGAATGGCTTGATGATCGCCTCGACCTTCTTCATATGACTCCTCCCCGCACGCAGCCGGACGGACGCCCCTTCGCCTTTTCGGCCCAGCTTATCTGTTCCAGATAAGCGCCGGCCCGCGCAAGCCCCCGCCTCGGCGCGACGTGGTAGGTTCCCGGTCGGCATCGGGGAGTCCATGAGCAATCTTCGCGCCTTACGTACCGCCGAGACGCCGCCGTAATCAGCAAGTGGAGTAATGGGAAAGCTGCCGACCAATAGATGGGCGGCGAGTCAACTGCTGCCTTAAGCGGCAGCCGCATGTCCATCATTATGTCTAGGGGGAGCGCGGTCTACGCGCCCGCCGTCCCTCCTCCAGCTTCTCTACGGCCCATAGGGCGTTCCTCACCTCGAATCAAACGAGCGATATTCTCGTGATGGCGCAGCAGTACCAGCGCCGTCATGATAATCGCCAGCCCTACGTAGGGCCGCGGCAACCCCAGCATCGCGACCGCGGGCGGAAGGACGATCGCAGCGCAAATCGAGGCCAGGGAAACAATTCTGACCAGTGAAAATACGATAAGAAACGCTCCCAGTGCGATCAACACCGGCAGCGGGGAGATCCCGAGCCAGATACCGAGCGACGCCGATACTCCCTTACCGCCGTGGAACCGTAGGAATACCGAGCATATTGCGCCGATAAAGGCGCCCAGTCCCACGATCGCGACGACCGCGGGCGGCAACCCCGCCATCCGCGCCACCAGCACGGGAACCAGCCCTTTGAGCAGGTCGCCTACGAAGGTGATCGCGCCGGCGCCTTTGCCGCCGGCCCGCGTCACATTGGTCATTCCGATATTGCCCGAGCCGACGCCGCGCGGATCGAAGCCGAGCGCGCGGCCCACCAGCACGCCGACGGGGATCGATCCGAACAGGTACGAGCTGATGAAGAGGAGCGCGATGCTCAGCAAGTGCGGCCTTTCGCGAGGAGAGAAAAGTGGTCGGGGTGACTGGATTTGAACCAGCGACTTCTGCGTCCCGAACGCAGCGCTCTAGCCAGGCTGAGCTACACCCCGTACCCAAAGGTTTTTCGAGCCGGGTCACACTTATAGCATCGCCGCGCGCGTCATTGCGAGCGTCCTTCGGCGAACGTCCTCGTCAGGTGCCCGCTACCCGCGCGCGCATATCGGCGACGACCGTACAGTAGTTGTCGTGGCCGAAAATTCCCGACCCGGAGACGAATACATTGGCTCCAGCCTCGGACGCTGCGCGGATATTTTCGATTTTGATCCCGCCGTCGACCTGGACGTCGACCTTGAGCCCGCGCCGTTCGATCTCGCGCCGCACCGCACGCAGCTTCTCCAGGCTTTCGGCGATGAATTCCTGCCCACCGAAGCCCGGATGCACGCTCATCACCAGGATCATGTCGAGGTGCTCGGCCGCGCCGAGCACCCGCTCCACCGGCGTCTCCGGATTGATCCCGACCGATGCGCGCGCGCCGAATTCGTGGATACGCGCCGCGATTCCCGGCAGGTCGTCGCAGACCTCCGCGTGCACCGAGATCGAATTGGCGCCGGCCTCGACAAAGGTCCGCAGATAGCGCGCCGGCTCCGAGATCATCAGGTGCGCGTCGAGCGGCAGCCGGGTTATCATGCGCAGCGATTTGAGCACCGGCACGCCGATCGAGAGATTTGGCACGAAATGCCCGTCCATCACATCGAAATGGATCAGGTCGGCGCCGGCCTCCTCGACCCGGCGAACCTCCTCGCCCAGGCGCGCGAAGTCAGCCGACAGGATCGAGGGGGCGATCTTGTGCTCGAGTCCCATGGGGAAAGACTACCGGCTCGGCAGCCGCGCGGCAAAAGGCGCACTCATCGCCGACGCATCCGGACAGCGAAAAAGCCGTCGAGGCCGCCGCGCTCGGGACTGGTCGACATTGTCCCGTCGCTTTGAAGCCAGGGTGCAAGCTGCGCCCCGGGGGGCTGTTCGACCGTAAAGTCCGAATGCTCCGCGAGAAAGCCACGCACCACGCCAGGGCCTTCCTGCGGCGCCAGGCTGCATACGGCGTACACAATCACCCCGCCCGGCCGCACCAGCGCGGCGGCGTTCTCGAGCATCGCGCGCTGCAACTCCGCCATCCGGCGAAAGTCTTCCGCCACGAGGCGCCATCGTATCTCCGGATGCTCCCGCAGCGTGCCCATGCCGGTACATGGCGCGTCGAGCAATACGAAACCGGCTGATTCGATCCGCAGTGCTGACGCCGCGGCGAGGTCTGCGGTCACAAACAAGATATTGCGATGGCCCAGGCGGCGGGCAAGGTCGCGCGCCGCCTTGAGCCCATGCAAATTCAGATCGAGCGCCACGACCCGTCCGCGCGCGTCGACTAGTTCTGCAAGATGGGCCGTCTTGCCGCCCGGCGCAGCGGCGCAATCGATGACGGTCGCACCGGCTGGCGGCGCCAGCATCCTCGCGACCAGTTGCGAAGCCTCTGATTGCGGATGAAACAATCCGGCGCGATACGATTCCGAGTCGTAATCGGCCGCGCTCTCGAGCACCGCGGTCTCGGCCAAATGATCGCCGGACCGTATCGCGATTCCTTCGGCGGTCATCCGCGCAACGACCTCTTCGCGCGTTCCGCGCCCGAGGTTGAGCCGCATCACGTTCGGCGCAGCTTCGTTGTTGGCCGCCATCAAAGCCTCAGCCCGCGCCACGCCGAACCATTCGATGAAACACGCCACCATCCATCGCGGATGGGAGTACATAACCGCGAGATGTCCAACCTCGTCCGCCGCCCGCTCCGGCATCGCAGTCACCTCGCGCGCGGCGCGCCGCAGCACCGCGTTGACCAGGCCGCCCGCGCCGCGCCCTGCCGCCTCGCGCGCGAGCGACACGGCAGTGTCGACTGCGGCGTGCGGCGGCACGCGGGTCAGATGGCGCAGCTGGAAAAGCCCGAGCCTCAGCACATTCAGCACCGTGAGTTCGAGCTTTTCGATCGGCTGCGTACAGAGCCGCGCCAGTTCGTAGTCCAATCTCGCCCGCCAGGCGAGCGTGCCGAGCACCAGCCGCGTCAGCAGGCGGCGGTCGGGCGGGGCGAAAGCTGCGAGGCGATGGCCAAGCATCACGTCGGCAAACGCCACGTGGCTCTCCACACGGACGAGGATTTCGAGCGCTGCGCGGCGGGTCATGAGACCCTCCCCGCCGCGCTCGGAAGGTTGCGCTGTGCCCGCCGGCGTCGCTCCGCCGGGCGCGCCCGGCGGAGCGATGCGGCTCTGACCCCGCGCCGGCGCATTCGGGCCGCTCCGCCGGGGTGGGATGTTGGGCGGTCGGCGGGTCATCCCAGGCGCTCGCCTGGGATGACCCGCCGACCGCGGAAAAACTCCGCCGCGCCCATCCGCTTGCGTCCCGCCGCCTGCACCTCGGCAAGTGCGACTCGTCCGCGCCCGCATTGCACCACGACGTCGGGCTTAATGCGTATGATCGTGCCGGGAGCGGCGCCCGATGATTCGGCCGCCTCCGGCGGCACGAAATCGTCGAGCGCCGCGCGCCATATCAGCAGCTCATCGCCGCCAAGCCGCGTGCGCGCGACCGGCCACGGATCGTATGCACGCACCATCCGTTCGATCCGCGCCGCCTCGGCGGTCCAATCGACGACTGCGTCGGCCTTGCTCACAGGCGAGGTGTAGGTTGCCAGGCTCTCGTCCTGCGGCGTCTCGACGAGTTGCCCGTGGTGAAGCTTCTCCAACGCTTCGAGCAACACCGTCGCGCCTAGCTCCGCGAGCCTCTCCTTGAGCGTCGCTTGCGTTTCGCCGGGCGCAATCGGAATCGCGCGCGCGAGCAGGATGGGGCCCGCATCCATTTTGCTGGTCACGCGCATGATCGTGACGCCGCTTTCGCGGTCGTCAGCGAGAATCGCCCCTTCGACTGGCGAGGCGCCACGATGGCGCGGCAGGAGCGAGGCGTGAACATTGATCGGCATGATCCGCGCCGCCGCGAGCACCGGGTCGGGCAGGATTCGGCCATAGGCCGCAACCACCAGCAAATCCGGATTCAAGGCGCTCAGCTCTGCAAGAAATTCCGGTGTCCGAATCTTCGCCGGCTTGAGCACTGGAAGCCCGTGCCGCGCCGCGACCACTGCGACCTCGCTCGGCTCGAGTTTGAGCCCACGCCCACGTGGCTGATCGGGTCGCGTAACCACGCCCGCGATTTCGAAGCCCGGTTTCTTCACATCGGGCCGCCTCGCAACGCTGGAAGCGCCGGCCAACCGTTCCAGGATATGAGCCGCCAGCGCCGGCGTGCCCATAAAGACGATTCTCAAGGGGGTGACGATTTCAGATCCGGACGCTGGAGGGTCGCTGGCCATCGGCCTTGCCCTCCTTTATCAGCTTGGCGAGTTTGCGCCGGTACAATTCGCGCTTGATCCGGCTGATACGATCAATAAAGAGCTTGCCGTCGAGATGGTCGATCTCGTGCTGCAGCGCGACCGCGAGCAGATCGTCGGCCTCGATCTCTATCTCCTTCTCCTCCGGAGTCCACGCCCGCACGAGCACGTGCGCCGCGCGCTTGACGTCGGCGGTGTAGTCGATTACCGAGAGGCATCCCTCTTCCCAAATCACCGAGCCTTCGGCCTCCACGACCTTCGGATTGATGAGCCGCAGCAGTTTCTTGCCGGGGTTCTGATGGTCGGTGTCGAGCACGACCACCCGACGCGAATCGCCGACTTGCGGCGCCGCCAGTCCCACACCCGGCGCAGCGTACATCGTCTGCACCATGCTCTCGACAAAGCTCGCAAGGCCGCCGTCGATATTGGCGACCGGCTTGGCCGGATCCTTGAGCGCGGGGTCGGGAAATTTGCGAATGTTGAGAAGCGCCATCGTTAATTGTTTGCGGCAGTTGTTTTCAGGGCCGAAATTTTTCAGTAAGCCGGTGAAACGAAATCTATCAGAGCGCTCCAAGGGCCCCAAGCGCGCAACCGGCGCGTCGGGGACGCGTTATTCGATAAATCCATGCTTGCGCAAGAACGGCTCCATCGCGCGGATACATTCATCGGGACGCTCGAGTTGAAGAAAGTGCGTGGTATGCGCGATGGCTTCGTATTCGAGCGCGGTCTCCTCGGCGATCGCACGCCCGATTAGCGCCGGCGGCTGCTTGTGCTCGCTTGCGGGATCGCCGCAAATCAACTTGCACGGCACCGGCAGGTTTTTCATCCGTGGCCATATCGTCGCGTCGCGATTGCTCTCGAAAACATACGCCTCGAGATCACGCGGACAGGCGAGCACCCAATTGCCCGCGGCCTCGTCGCGCCGGAGCGTCGCGCGCGCCATCAACTCATACGCCTCGGGGCGCCAGCGCTTGAACTGCGGCACGTGGGCGAAAAGTTCCGCCAGATCGCGCGGGTCCTTGTAGCGCTCGGTGCGGCGGCGGGCGCGCGCCGCGATCTCTCCTTCGTGAGATATCTGGACCGCCTGCAGCGGATGGCCGTCGCGCGGATGGATCGGCGGATCGAACAGAACCAGCGGATCCCAGCGCCGGCCCATCTCCAGCGTATGCATCACCGCGGCCACCGCCGAGAGCGAATGGAACACGCCGGCCATCGGCTTGGCGCCCCATTGTTCGCGGATCGCCTGCCAGATTCGCTCGTCGTCCTGGATGAATCTTTTCCACTGATGATGGGCGGGACGATGCGGCGGGTTCTGGCCGTGATTGCGGAAGTCGTAGACGATCACGTCGTAGCGATCGAGCAGCCGTCCCCAGAACGAAAAGTAGCCGTCGATCGCAAGCGCGTTGCCGTGGCTCAAGACTAGCCGCGGAGCGTCGGCGACCCCGTGACGCCGTATCCGGATGATCGCGCCGTCGTCCATGATCGCCTCGAAAACGGCATGCGGCTTTGGGATCGTCATGTGCATAGGTTCCGCCATCGGAGGGTCTATCCTAGCAATTTGATTCGCCTGGCAATTTGACTCCGCATCGTTTCGCCGAAACCTTTTAAGTTGGCTCGTCGCGAGCGCGGATTCGCGTTTTGACATTGTCAGCAGAGCTTATAGTGGTTATGGTTTGTCTATGGATAACGACACTGTTTTAGTCTCCACTATGAACGACGTCCCCGGTTACAAGATTGTGGCCGTATATGGCGAAGTTTTCGGCCTGATCTGCCGCGCGCGCAACGCTTTCTCCAACATGGGCGCGGGCTTGCGCACGATTTTCGGCGGCGAGGTCGGGGGCTACACGCAGCTGCTCTCCGACAGCCGTCTACAGGCTATCGAACGCCTGCGCCTGGCCGCGATGGAGAAGGGCGGCAACGCCGTGCTCGCGATGCGCTTTGATTGTAATGAGATCGGCAACATCATGAGTGAGATCGCAGCCTACGGCACCGCAGTTCGAATCGAAAAGCTTTAAAGCCGAAATTTTCGGCTTCGGTTTGCGCGGGATTCGCCTAGTCAGTGCGCTCGACGTGATAGCCCTTGGAGCTTATCAGCCAGTCCCCATCAACCCGATGATAGGTGAGATGATCCACGTACACGGTTTTGTTGATCCTGACCCGCACTTTCACCAGTGCCTGCGTGGGCGACGCGAAGTCCATCAATAGAATCTCTTCTTCGCGGGGTGCGTTGAGCGACTTCGGCGACGGTCGGCTCGCGGTCAATTCCTTGTAACCCGAAGCGGTGAACATCGCCATCTTCCCGTCGCGAATCCCGTGGAGTTGCGCGGTCGGACGAAAAACGCGATCGAAGCGTGACGTGTCGCCGTCATACATGAGGTCGAAATAGCGCTGTACTGCCGCGGTCAGGCTCTCGATGCTGGACTGGTCAATCATGTAATTCTCCTCGCTGGCTTTGCACCTTAGCAAACGCGCCGCGATTTTCACCAACCGTCGCCCTCACAACATGTTGACCGGATCAAGGTCGATACCGACGAACACCCCGCCGCGTGCGTCGCGCCCTCCAAGCTGCGCCTGCATCGACGTGAGCGCCGCGCGCATCGCAGCCGCCTCGGTCGATCTCACCACCACCTGCCATCGATAGCGCCCGCGCAATCGCTCGATTGGCGCCGGCGCAGGCCCCAGCACGCGCATCGGGTCGATCTTGAGGTCCTTCTTGACCTGCTGCTTGACGTGCTGGACCTCGATTAAATCCCGAAGCGTCTTGGCCGCCCGCTCCGCCATCGCGGCGACCGCGGCCGCTTCCGCCCCCTCGATTCGCACCAGAGCCATCCGCGAGTACGGCGGCCATCCCAGTTCCTGGCGCAGGCGCAGCTCGCGCCGGATGAAGCGGTCGTAATCCTGGTCGCGCGCCGCGCGAATGCTGTAGTGATGCGGCGCGTAAGTCTGGATCAGCACTCGCCCCGGCCGCTCGCCGCGTCCCGCGCGCCCCGCCACCTGGGTCAGCAGTTGAAAGGTGCGCTCGGCGGCGCGGAAGTCGGGCAGGTTGAGCCCCAAGTCCGCGAGCACCACGCCGACCAGCGTCACCCCCGGCAGGTCGAAGCCCTTGGTGATCATCTGCGTCCCGACCATCACGTCAATCTCGCCGCGCCGCAATCGCTCGACCAGCTCCAGGCGCATCCCACGCCGTCCGCTGGTATCGCTGTCCATCCGTTCGATCCGCGCCTGCGGCAGCATCGCGGCCAGCGCCTCGGTCAGCCGCTCGGTGCCGAAGCCCTGCCCTATCAGACCGAAGCCGTTGCACTCCGGACAGGCTTCCGGAGCGGACGTGCGCGCGCCACACCAGTGGCATCGGAGCGAACGGTCGCGCATATGGAAGGTCATGCTGACGCTGCAATTGGCGCACGAGATCACCACGCCGCAGAGATGGCATTGCAAGAAATTGTGAAAGCCGCGGCGGTTGAGAAACACCACGCTCTGCCCGCCCGCGGCGAGATTGGCGCGCAGCGCCTCGAGCAGCGGCGCCGAAAGCGGCACGGCCTGCGGCTGGTCGGACTTCTTCGCGGCGCCGTCTTTTTCGCGCGCGGCGTCCTTTTTGAATTCCGCGCGCAGGTCGACTATCTCGACCTCCGCCATCGGCCGCTCCATCACCCGGCGCGCCATCCGCAGCAGCCGATAACGCCCGCGCCGCGCATTGTAGAACGACTCCGACGACGGCGTCGCCGAGCCCAACACCACCGGGCATTGCGCGAGCCGTCCCAGCACCACCGCGAGGTCGCGCGCGTTGTAGCGAATTCCTTCTTCCTGTTTGTAGGCGGGGTCGTGCTCCTCGTCGACCACGATCAGCCCCAAGCCGCTTAGCGGAGCGAAAATCGCCGATCGCGGGCCGATCATGATTCGCGCCTGGCCGCCCAGCGCCGCCATCCAACTGGCCCATCGCTCGGTCACGTTCTGCGCGCTGTGCGCCACGGCCACCAGCGGGCCGAAGCGGGCGCGAAACGATCTGACGATCTGATCCGCCAGCGCTATCTCCGGGACCAGCATCAGCACCTGCCTGCCTGCTTCCAGAGCCGCCGCGGCGAGTTTTAGATAAACCTCGGTCTTGCCGCTCGCGGTGACGCCCCACAAGAGAAAGCGGGCCTCATGCCCATCGGTGACGGCGGGCATAATCGTATCGATCGCGGCCGCCTGCTCGGGCATCAGGTCGAAATCGCTGCCGCCGATCGCGTCGGACAAATCCCGAGCGCCGTCCGCGAGGCCCGGATATTGTCCCACGCCGGCTCGCGGCGCCGACTCGACCTCAACCACTCCGCGCTCCGCAAGCGCGCGCACCGTGACCCGCGCACCCGGTATTTGCTCCTCCAAGTCTTCCAGCGCGAGCGCCTCGGGCGCGGCCTCGTCCAGCAGGCGTACGATTTCACGCTGCTTGGCGCTGCGGAGTTTCACCCCCGCCACGGCGCCGGGCGCAAGCCGCACCGCGCTGGCGCTCCGATGGCGCCCGCGGGTGGCTTCTCCGGCCTCTACGATTCGCTCGGTTACAAGGCGCGTGAGCGCGGAGGTCACTTCCCGCGACTCGCCCAGCCGCGCGAGTTCACGTGCAGTCATCGCGCGGCGGCCTAGCGCCTCGACGATCGCGCGCTCCATCGGTGCCAGCGTCGCCTCGCGCAAGGCGTCGGGCGGCGCGCCGATCCGAAACACTTTGCGCGACTCGATACGCGCGGCGGCCGGGACCACACTCTGCATCGCATCGCCCAGCGCCACCATGTAATACGACGCCATGAACTCGATAAGGCCGAGATGGGCGCGGTCGTAAAGCGGACGCGACTCGGGAAGCTCCAGAATTGATTTCAGCGCGCCGGCGCCGGCCTCCAGTCCGTCGCCGACTTCGGTCACGATCCCGGTGAGACGGCGCGAGCGTAGCGGCACGATCACCCGATGGCCGCACTCCACCCGGCCCTCGAGCGCCGGCGGAATCGCGTAGGTCAATTGTCCCACGCCCCGCGCCGCGCCGATAAGAATCACTTTCGCCTGCATCGCGATTGCCACTGGCAATTTACATGGCGCGAGCCTCCCCGCAACGTGGGCGGCCTCGCTTGTTAACCAGCGGCAGCTTGACGCTCGGTTCAATGGGGACCTATGGATGTTGGTAGGAAAAGGGGAAATTCCGATGAAGTCGTTAATCGAAATCCTCGCTGACGCGCGGCGGCGTCAGGTCGCGGTTGGGCATTTTAATATTTCCGAACTCACCGCCTTCAAAGCGATCATACAGGCAGCGCTGGAACTCAAGCTGCCCGTGATGGTCGGCGTCTCTGAAGGTGAGCGCGAACTCATCGGGGTCGCGGAGTCAGCGGCGCTCGTGAAAACCGCACGCGAGCAGCACGGCTTACCGATCTTCCTCAACGCCGACCATACGCATTCGCTCGCCAAGGCGGTTGAGGCAGCGAAGGCCGGCTTCGATGAAGTGATCTTCGACGGTTCGGCACTGCCGTTCGACAAAAATATCGAGGAAACCCGGCGCGCGGTCGAAGCGCTCAAATCGATCAACCCGGAAATCGTCGTCGAGGGCGAGATCGGTAACATCGGCTCGTCGTCGGCGATTCTCGAGCGGAAGCCCGAAGGCATGAGCGCTTTATCGACGCCCGCAGAAGCCCGGCAATTCGTCGAGGCGACCAGGGTGGACGTGCTCGCGCCCGCGGTCGGCAACATGCACGGGATGCTCGAGAGCATGGTCAAGGGCGAAGCGAAAAAACGGCTCGACCTCGGGCTCATCGCTGAGCTGAGCAAGGCCACCGGAGCATTCATGACGCTGCATGGCGGTTCGGGAACCAACGACGACGATTTTCGGACTGCCATAAAGAACGGGATGACGATCGTCCACGTCAACACCGAGCTTCGGGTCGCGTGGCGGCGCGGACTCGAAGCGGCGCTCAAAGCGCACCCCCATGAGGTCGCGCCCTACAAAGTTCTCCCGCCGGTAGTCGCGGCGATCAAAGAGATCGTCACCGCGCGACTCAAGCTGTTCAACTTCATTTGAGCATGACGCACGCGACCGTCCCGCGTTTCGAGGCGGGACGTTTTTCCGGAATTAAGGCAGGATTATGCGGCGCTTGAGGCCGGCAGATTCCGCACGCTCAGCGCGAGCATGATCTCGGTCCATCCGTCGAAGATCATATCGATACCGACGAACATTCCGATTACCCACAGACCCGATACCGGCCACGATCTCCAGATCATGATACCCAGCACAATCGAAATGACGCCGTTCAGAATGAGCCATCCGCGATGCTGCAGTGACGTCGAGAACGCGACGATAAGACGGAACACGCCGGCGACGATCAGTATGATCGCGATAAGCAGCGTCAGCGAGACCGCCGCCAGCGCCGGATTTGCGATCATCACCACACCGGCCACGCCGTATAGCACCCCGCCCAGCAAATTGATGAAAAAGCCGCTCCACTGCCGGCGCGAAAAGCCGTGAATCACCTCGAATATGCCGCCGATGACCAGCAGCCATCCGAGGAACACCACCGAGACGATTGTCATCTCGACCGCGTAACCGATCGCGATCATGCCGAGGACGACCAGCGCGATTCCAATTACGAGAAACCATGTCGAATGTTTGCGTACTTCGTCGATTCCGGAACTCAGCGCTAGTGGGGTCATGTCCGGCTCCTGTGACGCGAGGCACGTGCGCCCGAACTATGTTTTTGGCCTAAATGAGCGCTAGCACAGTGCTGTTCCGCGGCGCTATCGCTGGCGATCACGGACCCCAGGGGAGGAGCCTCCCGCCTTGAGCTCCCCCAGCCCATCGCGCGGAACGGATGAGATGCTTCGCTACGCGAGTTAAGAGCGACGATGCCCAGACTTCCAGCACCGAGCAGCGTCAGATCCCATCGACCGCCCTCGCACCCTTCGGAGTCGGCACGCTCGGCTACGTCGCGAGTATCGCACGAGCCGAAGCGTGCCCCCCAAAGAACTCAGGTGAGGTCGAAGCGATCGAGGTTCATCACCTTGGTCCACGCCGCCACGAAGTCTTTCACAAATTTTTCCTTCGCGTCGTCAGATGCATAGACTTCCGCAAGTGCTCGGAGCTCAGAGTGCGCGCCGAAGATCAGATCGACACGGGTGCCGGTCCACTTGACCTCATTTGTCTTCCGATCGCGCCCCTCGAACACGCCTTGAGAGCCAGCGGACGGCTGCCATTGCGTGCTCATGTCGAGAAGGTTGACGAAGAAGTCGTTCGTCAAAGTCTCGGGGCGCTTGGTGAAGACGCCGTGTTTGGACTGCCCAAAGTTGGCATTCAGGGCGCGCATGCCGCCGACGAGAACCGTCATCTCGGGGGCTGTTAGCGTAAGCAACTGTGCCCGATCCACCAGCAGTTCCTCAGCCGGTACCGGGTGTCCCTGGCGGAGGTAGTTAATGAACCCGTCTGCGGTAGGCTCCAGTACGGCGAATGATTCCACATCGGTCTGCTGCTGCGACGCTTCCGTACGCCCGGGCGAGAAGGGAACCTTTACCTCGTACCCGGCCTTTTTCGCAGCTTGCTCGACCGCTGTATTGCCGCCCAAAACGATCAGGTCAGCAAGCGAGACCTTTTTCCCCCCGGACTGAGAAGCGTTGAACTCCTTCTGGATCGCTTCGAGCGCCTGCAGAGCCTTCGCCAGTGCTGCCGGCTGGTTCGCTTCCCAATCCTTTTGCGGTGCAAGCCGAATGCGCGCCCCGTTTGCTCCACCCCGCTTGTCGGAGCCGCGGAACGTCGCCGCCGCCGCCCAGGCCGTCGAGACGAGCTGGGAAACGGACAGGCCAGAGGCGAGGACTTTCGCCTTCAGAGCAGCGATGTCCCGATCCCCGATCAATTCATGATCGACTGGAGGAACAGGGTCTTGCCACAGTTGGGGCTCTTTCGGAACGAGTGGGCCCAGATAGCGCGCGATTGGACCCATGTCGCGGTGCGTGAGCTTATACCACGCCTTGGCGAACGCGGCTGCGAACTGATCCGGATTCTCGTAGAAGCGCCTTGAAATTTTTTCGTAAGCGGGGTCGAGCCGCATAGAGAGGTCGGTGGTCAGCATGGATGGCGACCGGCGCTTCGACTTGTCGAAGGGATCCGGCACCGTGCCGGCGCTGGCGCCATTCTTCGGTTTCCACTGATTGGCACCGGCCGGGCTCTTGGTCACTTCCCATTCGTAGCCGAACAGGTGCTTGAAATAATCGTTGCTCCACTTCGTTGGGGTCGTGGTCCAGATGACTTCCGAGCCGCTCGTGATCGCGTCACCCGCTTTGCCTGTGCCAAATCGGTTCTTCCAGCCGAGCCCCTGATCCTCGATGGGCGCGGCTTCCGGCTCTCGGCCGACATTCGAGTCCGGAGCAGCACCGTGGGTTTTACCGAAGGTGTGCCCGCCGGCAATCAGTGCGACCGTTTCTTCGTCGTTCATCGCCATGCGCCGGAACGTCTCGCGGATGTCGCGCGCTGCAGCGACTGGATCAGGGTTGCCATTGGGCCCTTCCGGATTCACGTAAATCAAGCCCATCTGAACCGCGCCGAAAGGATTCGCGAGCGCACGATCACCGCTGTAGCGTTCGTCGCCTAACCAGGTGCGCTCAGGTCCCCAGTAAACCTCGTCGGCTTCCCATACATCCTCGCGCCCGCCGCCAAAACCGAAAGTCTTGAAGCCCATCGACTCAAGGGCGACGTTACCGGCGAGAATCATAAGGTCGGCCCAGGAGATTTTCCGGCCGTACTTCTCTTTTATCGGCCAGAGCAGCCGGCGCGCCTTGTCGAGGTTCGCGTTGTCTGGCCAGCTACCGAGCGGTGCGAAACGCTGCTGGCCAGCTCCGGCGCCACCGCG
The DNA here is from genome assembly GCA_963710455.1 of uncultured delta proteobacterium. Classification (GTDB taxonomy): domain Bacteria; phylum Desulfobacterota; class Binatia; order Binatales; family Binataceae; genus JAKAVN01. The sequence goes on along the minus strand of CAVQAG010000017.1, from coordinate 825,829 downwards.
GCCGTCGGCGATGCGGTACGTACCTGCGGCTGTGCCACGCCATCCGAATGAACAGCGGACCATAGTGACCATAGTCGGCCGGCCACCAATCCTGCGAGTCCGTCATCAAGGCATGAAGGTCCTTGATCACGGCATTCAGGTCGAGGTTTTTGAATTCTTCAGCGTAATTGAACTCCTTGCCCATGGGATCGGATTGGGGGGAGTTCTGCCGTAAAACCTTGAGGTTAAGCTGATTCGGCCACCAGTCCGCATTCGTCGGGCCACTACCCGCATTGTGTCTGCGGACGCCCGTAAACGGACATTCACCCTCGGAGAGATCGTGATCAATTGCCATATTATTGTCCTCCTGATTTTCGTTCAGGAAATTGTCTCGTCTGTTTCCTCTTTCTGCTAGCCCTGACGTTTCTGCTCGGACTCATTCGGGGCTCTCAGATTGCTGCGGCGTGGTCGTTGGGCATGCATTCGCTTATCGACAAGCTGGCACCGCCTGCAGAGAGCGTGGATCTCCAGCGAACAACGCAGTAGTGCGAACTGTCCCAAGCTGGGTGTCCCTTCTAGAAGCTTGTCCACTTCGGGTACCTCTATGTCATGTACTCGTCTGCATCGGACACAAAGGACGTGATGATGAGGCTCGACGTTGCCGTCATAGCGCGCAACATCGTGCAGGAGCGTCACCTTGCGCGCCTCTCCCACTTCGCAAAACTGTTCCAGAATACGATGGACGGTGGCTAAGGATACGTGGGGATGCTTGCGGCGTACTGCCGCACAAATCTCGTAGGGGCTCGGATGGTTCTCCGAAGTGAGCAGGGCCCGTATGACTGCGAGTCGCTGGGGCGTGACGGCAATCCCCCGCTCACGACACCGCGCGACGAACTCGCCGAGTCGTTGAACCGAGTACCTGTCACGCCACCGTCGATCCACTAGCCGGAGTTCTCGCATAGGCCACTCCTGGCCGACCTACGACACTGAACGCAGCGCCCCCCGGGAAACAAGGAGAGGACGGCTGACGGGTTGGATGATCTGCAGGTTCAGCCGATACCTGCCCTCACCTGCAACTAACAACTAACGCGTACAGCACATCATGTGAGATTGTCAACAATCGGGCCCCAGTAAAGACTGTCTGCCATTACGGGCCACAGAATATTTTTGGGCGTCTGCGTCCCGCAAACAAATGGCTGATAGGATCCTACGCGGAATTCCTTTCGGAAAGTGCCCTATCAATCTCCGATATTGCTCCGATATTGGCCCCCCAAACAGGAACATCTCGCCAACGCAGACCAGCTTTCCCCGCAGCGCCAACTCTGGTTGAATCGATGACGCGGGCGCGCCCAGCCGCCGCCCGCCCACGGACGGTCCCAAAGATGCTGCGTTTCCTTACAGCCGGTGAGTCGCACGGCCCCGAACTGGTCGCGATAGTCGAAGGTTGCCCGGCGGCTTCGATATCGATCTCGCGAAGATCAACCATGACCTCGCGCGCCGTCAAAAAGGCTACGGACGGGGCGGACGGATGGCGATCGAGCGCGACGAAGTGCGCGTGGTTTCGGGCGTCCGCTTCGGGCGCTCGATAGGCAGTCCGATCACTCTGATCGTCGAGAATCGCGATTTCAAAAACTGGCTCAAGCGGATGTCGGTCGACCCCGCCGACCGCGGCGAGGCCGAACCGGTCACCCGGCCGCGTCCCGGTCATGCCGACCTCGCCGGCGTGCTTAAATACAACCTCGACGATATCCGCGACGTGCTCGAGCGCGCCTCAGCCCGTGAGACCACGATGCGGGTCGCGGTCGGCTCGCTCGCCAAGCTGATCCTCGAACCATTCGGCGTCACCACGCTCGGCTACGTCGCGAGTATCGGATCGATCGAGGCGCGGCCCCCGGCCGATCTGACTATCGAAGACTTGAAGCGCATCACCGAGGCTTCCCAGGTGCGGGTCGCTGACCCCGAAGCGGAGCGCGCGATAATTGCCGAGATCGACGAGTGCAAAAAAACCGGCGACACGCTGGGCGGTGTGGTCGAAGTCGTCGCCACCGGCTTGCCAGTCGGACTGGGCAGCCATGTGCAATGGGATCGCAAACTCGATGGCCGCCTGGCCCACGTGCTTCTGAGTCTGCAGGCGGTCAAGGGCGTCGAGCTCGGGATGGGCTTTCGCGCCGCGGCGACGCGCGGCTCGGCGCTGCACGACGAAATCGGCTACGATCACGAGACTCGCCGCTTTATCCGCCGCTCCAACAATTCCGGCGGCACCGAGGGCGGCATGACTACCGGCGAGCCGCTGCGCGTGCGCGTCGCGTTCAAGCCGCTCTCGACCCTGATGCGCCCGCTGCGCTCGGCCGATATCCGCACCAAGGCGGAATCGGTCGGCAACACCGAGCGCTCCGACGTCTGCGCGATTCCGGCCGCCGCGGTTATCGCCGAAGCGGTGGTCGCATTCGAACTGGCCAACGCGTTCGTGGAAAAATTCGGCGGAGACTCGCGCGCCGAGATCGCCCGCAACTACCAGGGCTACCTCGAACAGGTGCGCAATTTTTGACGCCGCCGGGCCCAGCATCGGACGGGCGTAGCCGAAAATAAAACGATGGCGCCCAAGTTGATCCTCACGGGCTTCATGGCGACCGGCAAAAGCGCGGTCGGCCGCGCAGCCGCGGCGCGCCTCGGGTGGCGCCTGGTCGACAGCGACGCCGAACTGGTGGCGCGCGCGGGCAAGCCGATTCCGGCGATCTTCGCCGAGCACGGCGAGGCGCACTTCCGCGCGCTGGAGCGCGAGGTGATCGCCGCCTTGGCGGACGACCCCGCGCTCTGCCCGCAGTGCGGCGAGCCGCGGCAGGCGGTTATCTCGACCGGCGGCGGCGCGCTGGTGGACGAGCACAACTACCTGGCACTTAAGCGCGCGGGCGTGATCATCTGTCTGAGTGCGCGGCCCGAGATAATCGCGGCGCGCGTGCGGCGCTCGCCGCATAAGCGGCCCAAGCTGATGGAGGGCGGCAAACCGCTCGAAGCGCGCATCGGCGAACTGATGGGAGAGCGGCGCGCCGCCTACGCGCGCGCCGATTTTACAGTGGACACTTCCGACCTTTCGGTCGCCCAGTCGGCCGAGCGCGTGCTGGAAATTTTCGGTCGGCACGGGACAAGCGCCCATCGGAGCGCCCATCGATGCGCACCTTCCGCGTAGAACTCGGCGCCGACGCACATCCGGTGCACGTCGGCGCCGGCGCGCTCGATCAGACGGGGCGGCTCGCGCGCGAGGCCGGCGTGGCCGCCGGGCGTGCGCTGATCGTCACCGATTCCAACGTCGCGCGTTTGTACGGCGAACGCGTCGCTGCCTCGCTTGCGGCGGTGAGCTTCGCGCCGCAGACGCTGGAAGTCGCGGCAGGCGAGCAGAGCAAATCGTCCGCCACGCTCGGGCGCGTTTACGACGCGATCGTCGAAGCCGAACTCGACCGCAATAGCGCCGTGTTCGCGCTGGGTGGCGGCGTGGTTGGCGACCTGGCCGGTTTCGCCGCGGCGACCTACATGCGCGGCGTGGCGCTGGTGCAAATCCCGACTACGATGGTTGCGCAGGTCGATTCGGCGCTCGGCGGCAAGACCGCGATCAACCATCCGCGGGCGAAAAACCTGATCGGCGCGTTTTACCAGCCGCGCCTCATCGTGGCCGACGTCGCGACGCTCGAAAGCCTGCCCGATCGCGAGTTCCGCGAGGGCCTGGCCGAGGTCATCAAGTACGCCGCGATCATGGATGCGCCGATGGTCGAGGAGTTGGAGCGCGGGCTCGACGCGATCATGCGCCGCGACCCTGCTGCGCTGGAGCGGATGGTCGCGCGATCGCTGCAGCACAAGGCGGCCATCGTGGCAAGCGACACGCGCGAGGGCGGCCTGCGCAAGATCCTCAACTACGGCCACACCGCCGGCCATGCGCTCGAAGCGTCGTCGGGCTACGGCAATTTTTTGCACGGCGAGGCGGTGGCGATCGGGATGGTCGCGGCGGGAAAGCTTTCGCAGGCTTTCGCGGGTCTCGGCGCCGGCGAGGCCGAGCGCCTGGAGCGGCTAATTGCGCGGGCGGGCTTGCCGACCGCGATGCCCCCCGGATGGCGCGGCGAGGAGTTCGTACGCGCGATGCGGCTGGACAAAAAGCGCGCGGGCGACGGGGTCGAGTTCGTGCTGCTGGATAGGCTGGGCCACGCGCTCACGCGCAAGCTGAGCTTCGCCGAGATTCTCGCGCACCTCGGCTAGCGCCTTTGGATCGTCGTGCGAGTTTGGCTTCTATTCTGTCATCTTGAGCGAGCGCTGCGCGAGTCGAAAGATCCCGGTCCTTCTGAGGGAGCACTGCCAGAGTCCCAGCATAAAGAAGATCCGGGGTCCCTCGACTCCGGCAGCCTTCGCTCGGGATGACAGGCAGCGGCAAACGATGCGATGGCGGCCGCGACATCTTCGGCTCAAGCGAAGAGCCAGACTAGCTCGGCTCACGAGGCCGCCGCGAGAAGCCGCAACCGCAGTTCTACCAGCGCCGGGCGACACTAACGCTCACCCCTTGCGCTCCATCAGCTTGACCCGGCCCAGGAATTTCGGACGAATCAGCACCGTCTCCAGCGGCAGCACGCTCATCGCGAGCAGCCCGTTGAACGCCATCACCAGTGCCAGCATCAACCCCATCTCGGCCAGGAAGCGCAACTCGGAGAGGAAGTACCAGGGCAGTACCCCGATGACCATCGTGAACGCCACGAAGAAAGTCGCCTCTCCGGTGGTGAAGACCGCGCGCGTCACCGCGGCCTGGACGTCGCCGTCAGCCGCGCCCTGGAACTCCTCGCAGATGCGGCTCAGCAGGTAGATGCCGTAATCGATTCCGACGCCGAGTCCGACCGCGACCACCGGCAGCGTGTTCACGTCGAGTCCGACCCCGCGCAGATACATCACGGAGTCGGTGGCGAACTGCGCGAACAACAACGGCACCAGCAGCATCGCCGCCGCCACGCCCGAATGGTAGGTCAGCACGCACATCACGAAGATGGTCGCGAGCAGGTAGAGCAGGATTTTCAAGTCGGCCGCGCGCACCACGTGGTCGAGCGCGTATTGCAGCGCGACCGAGCCGGCTGCGAGGCGGATGCGATAGAATGGCGACGGCCGCGGCTGCACCTCCGCCACTGCGCGCCGCGCCTGCGCCATCGCCTCGTCCACGGTGCTCGCGCGCAGGTCTTTGTACCAGAGCACTACGTCGCCATTGGTGCCGTTGGGCTGGATTATGTTGCTGAAGTTCTCCAGCGAGTGCCCGGTACGGGTCCAGAACAGGTAGGCGCCCACGTCATGGCCGGTGAGATCGATCGGCAGCCACTTGGGATTGCCGCCGCGCAGGATGAGGCCGGTGTATGGGATGTAGTCGGCGAGCGAGAGCGTCGCGATGGCGCCGTGGTTGCGCTCGATCGCCTTCTGGAAACGGAGCATCGAGTCGTACACTTCGGGACGATAGAGCGCGCGCGGAATCTTGCCCTCCCACACCACGTTGAGCGTGGCGGTACCGGCGAGATTGGCGTTGATCTCGCGCTCGGCGACGTTGAATTCGTTGTTGGGCCACAAGAGCGGACTGCCGATCGCGACGTTGCCGACCGGACGGCTTACTGCGAGAAATGCGAGCAACGCCGCCACCGGCACTGCAACCACGGTCGCGACGATCCGCATTCGTGGCGTCAGCAGTCCGGCCAGCATCCGCTGCACTGGTTCAATCAGCCGCGTGCTGAGCGAAGGTACCTCGTGAGTGATGAAGACGCTGACGTCTTTGGGCGGCGGCAGAATCGCCAGAAGCACCGGCGTGAGCAACACCGCCGACGGAATGATCAGCAGCGACCAGGTGCCGCAGAGCACGCCGAGCTTCTGGATTATCGGAATCGGCGCGAGACAGATCATGTAGAGCCCCGCGACGTCGCACATGATTCCGAGGAAGGCAGGCGCGAACATCGAGGCCAGCGCGCCCGCCGCGCCGGCCACGCGCTCGTGGGTCTCGTAGAGAATCTCGTAGTAACGGCGTGTGATCTGCAAGGAGTGGCTGAGCGCCCGCGCCATCAGCAGCACCGGCACCACCACGGTGAGCGGTTCGAGATTGAGCCCCAGCCATCCGCCCGCCCCAAGCCCCCAGATGGTCGAAACGGCGGCCGCGATGATCGGTGTCAGCGCGCCGGCGAGGCTCCGCATGTAATCCACGTGGGCCAGGACGATCAGCGCGAGCGAGAGCAGGAAAATCCATAGCGCCTGATGGCCGTAGCGGTAAACCCACGCGATCAGCATCACGCGCCCGGCCGTGTAGAACTCGATATTCGGATCGCTTTCAGCGGCGAGCATCGCGTGCACGCGGTTAAAGACGTCGGCATAGTCGAGGTCGTGCTCAAAGAAAGCGGCTTCGATCAGCGTTGCCTTCTCGTCGGGCGAGACCAGGATTCCGGTAACCCCGGCGGCGTGGCGGGCGCGCTCCTGGACGGCCGCCGCCTCGGCCTGCGTGGCCGGAATTTTGTTGGTCATCACCGGCTCTGAACTGAGGCCCGGCGGCGTCGGCCGGATCACCCGAACCTTCTCGCTCGCGATCGAGGTCAGGGTTACATGATCGATACCCGGCACCAGGTCGAGGTTGCGAGTGATCCGCCAGATACGGGCGAGCGTCTGCGGCGTATAGATCGTGCCCTGCCTTACCTTGAGCAGGATTTCGACCGTCGCAGGCTTACTGAAGCTCTGATAGCGCTTGAAAACGTCTGTGACCGGGTTATGCGCGGGAATCAAATCGGAAACCGAGGTCTGCGCTTGAAAGCTATGCGCAATTCGCATCACGCCGACACAAAAAAAGGCGGTCAGCGCCAGGTATACGACGATGACCTGCCACCGCCAGTGAAGCAAAAAATTCGCAGTCCTCTGACCCATCGATAGCATGATGCGGTAACCCGGTTATCCTTTATGGCGAGCGTGCCATCCGACCAGACCCGCCCGCTCGAAGTCAAGCTCGACTGCGAGGTCAGCATTAGGCGCGCCCATCGCACTTGAACGCCAGAAGTTATCCACAAAACATCCTTGTGTTGTTGATATTCGTGACAGGTAAATGTTCCCATTGGCAAAACATTGCATAAAATAGCCCGCATCTGCGAAAGGGAAGCGGCGGTGGCGGCGGAGGCGGAAAGTTTGTCGAGCAGTTGCCCTTCAAGTCCGAACTTTTTCATCAAAGTCGCCGGCTCAGCAGTTCTGACCAGGGGGTTGTGATGGAGAATCGCGAGATCAATCGAGTGGCGGCTTCAGATTTTGAAGCGGTCGCGCAGCGCGTGATGACAGTGCAGGACGTATCGGCCTATCTGCGCGTACATCCTTCGACCGTCTACCGTCTGCTCAAGCGCAACGAGTTGCCGGCGTTTCGGGTGGGCAGCGACTGGCGCTTCAACGTCGAAGCGATCGACCGTTGGCGCTCGCAGATGGAAGCGGGCGCTCACGTGCTGGATAAGTAACGCCTGGGGCGGGGGCGAGGTTCCGCGCGGCGGTTGAGCGCAGTCTAAACCGCTTGCGGCCGCCAAGCTTCGCTTCGCACGCCGATTCTTTGCTCGCGCTTTAGACTACTGCTCGAAGTAGTTGCGCGGGTTTTCGACCATCAGCGTCTGGATTTTCTCCTCGCTGACGCCTGCTGAGCGCAGCGCGGGCAGAATGTTCTTGAAGATGTGAGTCGGCTGCCAGTTGCGGATTCCCTGCTCGATCTCGGGGGTCAGGTCCAGGCCGCGTCCGAGCCAGCATGCGACCGAGTCGTGCGAGAGCACGATCTGTTTCTCGAAACCGATACCTAAAAGGCCAATCAACGCCGCCAGCCGCAGGCGGTCGGGATGGAGAAAATCCAGCCCAAAGCGATCGAAGCCGAGGTAGCATCCGCGATCGAGCATGTCGGTGTGGTAGCGCAGATCAGACGCGCCGCAGCTGTGACCGACAATCACATGCTTTAAGTCGACGCCTTCGGAGGCGAAGATCTCGAGCTGTTCGCGGCCCATCGTTCCGTCGTCGGTATGGGTCGTGATCGGCGCACCGGTTTTGAGATGCGCGCGGGCGGCGGCCCGCAGGCATTTCTCTTCGTACTCGGTGATTTTGTCCTTGGAGGTCGCGCACTTGATCACTCCCGCCTTGACGCCGGTGCGCGCGATTCCCTCCGTCAGTTCGGCCACGTAAACGTCGGCGATTTCGCCGAGCGGACGCTGCTTGAAGTAGGCCGTGTTGCCCAGGTCTTCTTTGTAGAGGCCGGTCGCGCAGATCAGTTGAACGCCGGCGGAGCTGGCCGCCTCGGCCATGAAGTTCACGTCGCGCCCGATGTCCATCGGACACGGATCGAGGAAAGTGCCGAGGCCGAGGTCGCGCAATTCCTTGAGCCGGTCGGTAGCAAACTTGAGCGCCTGCTTGCGTTCGAAGCGCGGCGCCGTGCAGTCCAGCTCCCAACCGCCCCATCCGACCATCAGATGCTCATGCATCAGCGTGGTCCCGAGCTTGTCGGCGGTGGTCGTCCCGGTAACGGTGTTGATCGTCTTCATGGCCGCACCCCCGCTCCGCGCCGGCACAACCGGAGGGAGCATCGCAAAATTAGCGTCAGGGTCGCGCCGCGGTCAAACGCGGCGATCCGGGGCGGCCACTGTCCCCGTCTCCGCCGGCGAGATCAGGCTTCGGCATCGTGCGAGAACACGGAGTGGAGCAGGATGATCGCGACCCCGATCGTGATCGCGCTGTCGGCGATATTAAAGACCGGGTAACTCCACGAGTAGTAGTGGACGTAGATGAAATCGACGACCCGGCCGCGCGCCACGCGGTCGAGCAGGTTACCCGCCGCGCCGCCCATGATCAGCGCAAAAGCCGCCGACACTATCGGCGGACGTGTGCCGCGCGCGAGCAGCACTCCGAGCACCACCACTGCGGTCCCGGCAAGCCCGTCGAGCATAATCTCGCGCACGGCCGGCGCCAGCGTGGCAAACAGGCTGAACGCGGCACCCGAGTTCAACGTATAGGTGATGGCCAGATAGTGCGGCACGAGATCGATCTGCTCAAATAGTTTCAGGTGCCTGACAATACAGAGCTTGACCAGTTGATCGAGGACGAAGACTGGCAGCGCTACCAGGCCGAGCATCGTGCCGAATCGGCGCCAGTCGGTCGTCGTGCTCACATCGCCCGCCGCTCGTGCCGGCGCTTGCGGCGCAACCGGCGTCACGCGTTGAGCGCCTGAACGACCGCGCGGCATCGCGGATCCAGCTCGGAGCCGGAATCGTCATCGAAATACATCCAGCAGCGCAGGCACTTGCGCCCCGGCGCGCGCCGCCCCACCACCACCAGCGGTGGATCGCTTGAAACGCGTCCGTACGTCCCGTCGAAGTTGAACGCCTCGGCGTTATTGGCTTTGCGCCGCAGGTCCTCGGCCTCGCGCGCGGGAAGTGGGGCGACCTGCGAAACGATGAAGAGCTCCTTGAGAACGTCGCGATTGCGCGCCAGTGTCACGGCCAAGGCGCCGTCATCGGCGCCGACCGCGCCGATTTCGACCGCGGCTTCGAGCGGCGCGCCGATCGTACCGGCCTGGCGCATCGTTTCGAGCAGCTTGAGCGCTTCGGCACGCACCTTGAGCAGGCGCTCCCAATGCGCTTCCAGCTCCGCGTCGCGCCGCTCGGGAACAGGCGGAGCGAGCTCGAGCAGATGCACGCTCGCGGCGCGCTCGCCGGGCATATGAGAGTAAATCTCGTCGGCTGTGAACGGGATCAGCGTCGCGAGCATCCGCACCAGTGCGTCGATTAGATGGTAGAGCGCGGTCTGCACCGAGCGGCGCTCAGGCGACGCCGCGGCGGCACAATACAAACGGTCGCGCGCGACGTCGATATAGAGCGAGCTCAAGTCGACCACGACAAAGTTGATGATCGCGTGGTAGGCGGCTTGAAAGTCGTACTCTTCGAAGGCGCGCAGCACGTCGGCCTTCAGGCGCTCGAGGCGGGCCAGGATGTAACGGTCGAACTCGGTCATCTGCGCGGGTGCCAGCGCGTCGCGCGCCGGATCGAAGTCGGCCAGGTTGCCCAGGATATAGCGGCAGGTATTGCGAATCTTGCGATAAGCTTCCGAGACCGCCTTGTAGACCGTATCGCCGAGCGCGATTTCCGTCGTGTAGTCGAGCGAGGCGTAGACCAAGCGCAGCACGTCGGCGCCGATCCGGTTCACCGCGTCGGCCGCGTCCTCGGAGTTGCCGAGCGACTTCGACATCTTGCGTCCCTGCTCGTCGACCGTGAGCCCGTGGCTTACCACGGTACGAAAGGGCGCATGGCCGCGCTCCGCCACCGCGCACGCGAGCGAGGAGCCGAACCATCCACGCGCCTGCTCCACCGCCTCAAGATAGGCGTCGGCCGGCCAGCTTAGCTCGGGCCGCTTGCCGAGCACCGCGGCCTGCGAGGAGCCCGAGTCGAACCAAACGTCGAGCACGTCTTCTTCCTTCTCGAACGACGCGCCGTCGCAGTTCTCACACTTGAGATCGGGCGTCACAAAATCACCCACCGGACGATTGAACCAGGCGTCAGAGCCCTCGCTCTCGAAAATTCGCTCCGCCGCAGCCATCACCGGATCGTATAAACCAACGTGACCGCAGCCGGTGCACTTAAGCGCCGGAATCGGCACGCCCCATGCGCGCTGGCGCGAGAGACACCAGTCGGGCCGGGTCTCGGTCATGTTGCGGATACGGTCGCGCGCCCAGGGCGGGATCCATTGCACGGCGTCGATTTCCTCGATCACGCGCTGGCGCAATCCATCATGATCGATGCGCATGAACCATTGCTCGGCGGCCAGGAAAATCAGCGGGTTCTTGCAGCGCCAGCAGTGCGGATAGCTATGTGAGAACTTTTGCGAATGAAGCAGCGCACCGTTCTCGCGTAATTTTTCGACGATCGAATCGTTGGCTTTGAAAACATTCTGGCCTGCCCATTCACCGCCTTCGGCCGTGAACTTGCCGGCCGTGTCGACTGGAGTGAAAGGCTTAAGCCCATACTGCGTGCCAACCACGAAGTCTTCGTAGCCATGACCCGGCGCGGTATGGACCAGGCCGGTGCCCGCGTCAGCGGTGACATGGTCGCCATACATCAGCTTTACGTCGCGCGCGACAAACGGGTGGCGGAAAATATCCTGCCCGTCGAGCGACTTCAGAGCCTCGCGATCGAGCGCAATATTCTTTTCGACCCTAAGCGAGCATTCCTTTGCGACTGTCTCGGCCAACCGCGCGGCAACGACGTAGTAGCGGTCACCGGCCTTGAGCGCAACGTAATCGAACGTCGGGTTAAGGCTGATTCCCAGGTTGGCAGGCAGCGTCCACGGCGTGGTCGTCCAGATGACGGCAAAGAGTTTGCGCGCGTTGTGCGCGGCGACGAGTTCCGCTCGATCCGAGGCATTTGCTGTGAGCGCGGCCGCGTCGCGCAGATGTTCGTTGAACGCAAACGCGACGTAAATCGACGGCGAGACGTGCTCGCGGTACTCGACCTCGGCCTCCGCCAACGCCGTGCGATCGGCGAAGCACCAATGCACGGGGCGCAGGCCCCGATAGACGTAGCCACGCTCGACCAGGTTGCGGAGCACGCCAATCTCCGCCGCGTCGTACGAGGGATCCATCGTGATGTAAGGATGAAACCAGTCGCCGATACATCCCAGGCGCATGAAATCTTTGCGCTGGAGATCGATCCATTTCTCCGCCTCGATGCGGCACAGGCGGCGAAGCTCGAGCTTGGGCATTGCGCGCGCCTTCTCCCCGAGATCGCGCGAGACTTTGAACTCGATCGGCATCCCATGGCAGTCCCATCCGGGCACGAACGGCGTGCGGAACCCCATCATCGCGCGCGAGCGCACCACGAAATCCTTCAGCACCTTGTTGAGCGCGGTGCCCATGTGGACGCGGCCGTTGGCGTAAGGCGGTCCGTCGTGCAGGATCCACGCGGTTGCGTCTTTTCGCTCCGCAAGCAGCTTTTCGTAGAGCCGGACTTCCTCCCAATGCTTGAGCATCTCGGGCTCCCGTTTAGGCAGATTCGCCTTCATCGGGAAGTCCGTCTTGGGAAGCCTCAGGGTCGTCTTGTAGTCGGTAGTCTTGTGCTCAGTCTCGGCCACAGGCAAAGCGGCCGGCGTCGAAAGGATGCGCGCCGGCTCCTCCGAATATCATCATATCGGTCACTGGTTGCGTGCCGCGTCGAGGGCCGCGCACAGAGATTAACGTAACCGATGGGCGCGTGCGAGTACGGGCGGCGGGCCGCTCGCGGCGGCATCCAAAGCGCCCGCCGCGCCTACTTGAAGATCTCGCGGAAAAAATCCTGCATTGCACGCCACGAGCGATGGTCCGCCTCGGCGTTATAGGCGAGCGCGGCGACATGGTATTTGCCGGCGTCGGGATTGGTGAAACTGTGCCTGGCTCCGCTATAGATGTTGAGTTGCCAGTCAGCCCGGGCCTTGCGCATCTCATCCTCGAACGCCTGTATCTGCGCGGGCGATTGGAAGGGATCGTCGGCTCCGTGGCAGGCGAGAATCCTGGCTTTCACTTGGCCGGGTTTCGCCGGATCCGGAGTGTCGTAATGCCCATGAAAGCTGACGACGCCGTCGACCTCGGCGCCACTGCGTGCGAGTTCAAGCACGGTCGAGCCGCCGAAACAGTATCCGATCGCATCTGTACGCTTCGGGTCCACGCGCGGGTCGTTTTTAAGCCTGGCAAGCGCAGCCGCGATACGAGTGCGCAACTCCGCGCGATTACCCGCCTCCAGCGCGTCGGCCCACGTTCCCGCCTGCTCGGGATCGGCCGTGACCTTGCCGGCGCCGTAAATATCGACCGCCATCGCCACGTATCCCAGTTGGGCCAGGATCTTCGCCCGCATCCTGGGATAGTCGTTGAGCCCCCACCATTCCGGGACCACCAGAACGCCGGGGCGCTTGCCGCTGACGCTGTCGTCATAAACGATAAAACTGTGCGCCTCGGCTTGGCCTTCCTTGTAGATGATTGACTCGGTTTTGATCGCGGCCAGCACGGCGCCTGCGGGCGCAAGCAGCAATACAGCCGTCAGTGCCGCAGTTAAGAATTTCATCCGTGCGGCCCCTGCAGTGTGGGATTTAGCCGCATAGTTGCGCCAAAAGTTGGATCAGGCAATGGAGATTTGGTAGGAGCGGATGCCCGGGCCAGACTTAGGCCATGGCGATTTTAACAACGGCCGCGATTCCAATAAAGAGAACTCCCGGTAGCAAGACCGCGGCGAGTGAGCGCCAGGCCGAAAAACGATGCACCGCGCCTACGCAATGCAGCATCAGGATAAATGACCAGATCGATATGATCGTCTCGACGCCGCGCGTCAGCGTGAACTGATTTGCCCCCGCTCCGGTGGCAGCATTGGGATCGGGTAGCGTTGGGACGAACGCCTGCCAGACCCCGACGCCGAGCAGAATCAGCAACATCGCGACGGAGAAGCAAACCAGCGGCACCTGGGACCAGGCCACCGCCGCCCGCACCGTCAGCGCATTCCCGACCCCTCCCAGCGCGCGGCCGCTCCAGTCGATCAGGAAGGCGCCGAGGTAAAGCCCCAAGACTCCAAACGCAGCGCCCAGAAATGGACCCGCCAGAGTCAGAATTGGCAGATAGGGAACCAGGTGTGCGGGCGGCGGAGTCGGGTTGAAGTTGAGCGCCGCGGCAAGAAAAAAATTGAGCATCGGCAGGCCGCCTGCGAGCGCGCCCAACATGATCACCTGGTGGGTCGGATCGCGATTGACGATCTTTTTGATCGTCTCCCGCGGGCTCATCCAGATTGCGATCCATGGATAATCCAGAATCGTGAAGATACGATCGACCTTACCGGTCGTTCTCGCATCGAAGCTGCCCAACCTGTCGACTCTGAAGCCCGAATTGTCGGCCATGACCCCCAACCTCGTCCGGCGACGTTGAAGCGCGCAGCCTTAAATTCTGCTGGTCCCCCGCGCCAGCACATCTTATATTCTCTAAGTGACAGGATCGATACGAGATAGCATCTCGTTGCTTTCGAGAGGTTAAACCGCGCGGATTTTGGGCTAGCGACGACAGGTCATATTGACAGCTTCTTCTAGGTAGCGTTAAGCAAAGGCCGCCCGCCATTGCTGGTTTGAAAACCCCCTTGCCCTGCCCTATCATGCTCTCTGACCCGCAGCTTCCTCCGGCGCTTCCTCGGGCATGAAACCTGGAGAAATCCGCTTTTTCGACGGCCGCGCCCTTACGATGGCCATGGTGGACAAATGAGCGAGCGTGGCGCGCTGGCCGGCTTGCGCGTTCTCGATCTCACCGACCTGAAAGGGCATCTGTGCGCCCGGCTGCTGGCCGACATGGGCGCCGACGTGATCAAAATCGAGCCGCCCGGCGGCGACTCGGCGCGGCGGATCGGGCCCTTTGTCGATGACTTGCCCCATCCCGATCGCAGCCTGTTCTTCTGGTTCTACAACCTCAACAAGCGCTCCCTCACACTCGACCTTGGCCGCCCCGAAGGCGCGGCTATTCTGCGGCGCCTCGCTGAGGGCGCCGACGTCGTAGTCGAAAGCTTCAACCCGGGTGAGATAGCGCGCCTCGGCCTTGGATGGGACGTGCTGCACGCGCTTAATCCGGCCTTGATCCTATGCTCGATAGCGCCGTTCGGGCAAAGCGGACCGTATCGCGGTTACGAGGCTGACGACAGCGTCCTTACCGCGCTTTCCGGGATGCTTTATGTCAACGGCTTTCCGGATGCCGCGCCAGTGCGTCCGCTCGGCCTGCAGGCCTATCACGCGGCATCCTACTATGCCGCGATCGCCACGATGTGCGCGCTGTTCGCGCGCGATTCTTCGGGCGAAGGGCAGTGGATAGACCTGAGCATGCAGGAGGCGACCGCGTCGGCGGTCGAGCACGTGGCGGCCACCTACTTCGGCACGGGCGAGATCGAGCGGCGACGCGGCTCGCTGCACTGGAGCCGCTTTTTTCGTATCGGGCGATGCCGCGACGGTTACGTGATGCACTGCACACTGGGCGATTGGACGTCGTTGCTCGAGTGGGTCAATGGCGATGGCAAGGCGCAGGACCTGACCGCTCCCGAATGGGAGGATGTGGAGAAGCGGCGAAAAGACGCCGAGCATCTGTTCGACGTACTCGACGAATGGGTCAAAGACTATTCGCGCGACGAGCTGCTGGAGCGCGCGCAACTGTTGCGCCTGCCCTATGCCTCGGTGCGCACTCCCGAAGATCTGTTCGACGACGAGCAACTGGCCGCGCGCGGCTATTTCCGCGAGGTCGAGCATCCCGAACTCGGCCGCACCTTCCGCTATCCCGGCCCGCCCTACCTCTTCACCGGGTCGCCGTGGCAGGTGACGCGGCGGCCGCCGCTCGTCGGCGAACACAGCGGCGAAATCCTGGGCGGCGAGCTCGGGATGAGCGCCGAGGAACTCGAGGCACTTGCCGCCGAAGGAGCGATCTGACGATGGCGCGGATGGCGCTCGAGGGTGTCCGGATCCTCGATTTCACCTGGGTCGTCGCCGGACCCGTGGCGACGCGGATCCTCGCCGACCAGGGCGCCGAAGTGATCAAGGTCGAACGCGGCGGCGAAAACGTTATGAGCGTGCTCGGTCCGCGCCGAATAGGACTGCAGGGCGAACTGCATCGCAACAAGCGCTCGGCTGCGATCAACATGACCACGCCGCGCGGGGTCGAGCTGGCGCGCCGGCTGGCCGCGATAAGCGATCTCGTGATGGACAACTTCTCGGCGCGCGTGATGCGGATGTGGGGGATGGATTACGCGAGCCTGGCGAAAATCAAACCCGACATCATCAGCATCAGTATGTCTGGGCTCGGACATACCGGGCCGCGATCGAACTACGTCAGTTACGGGCCGACGCTACAGGCGCTCGCGGGATTCACGCGCATGATGGCCGACGCGCGCGGCGAACCCGCCGGATACGGCTATTCCTACGCCGACATGGCCGGCGGTTACAGCGGTGCGCTGGCGGCGCTGATCGCGCTATGGCATCGCGAACGCACCGGGCGCGGCCAGTTCGTCGACCTGTCACAATTCGAGGCGCTGGCAAGCCTGGCCGGCCCAGGGCTGCTCGACATCGCGGTCAATGGCCGCACCCAGGAACCTTTCGGATGGCGCTCTCAGGAAGCGCCCGCCGCTCCGCATGGCGCTTACCGATGCCGTCCGCGCGGTGGCGACGACGACCGCTGGATCGTAATCGCGGTGCGCTCGCAGGCCGAATGGGAACGCTTCGCGCGCGCGCTCGGCAATCCTGGCGACAAACCTGGATGGACCGCGGATTCGAAATTCCGCACGGTTTATCTGCGCATGCGCAATCGCGAGGAACTCGACGCACAGGTCGCGCGATGGACCGCGACGCAAGACGCAGAGGCCGCGATGGCGCTGCTGCAAGGAGCAGGAATCGCCGCCGGCGTCGTATTCAATGGCGCCGACCTCGCCCGCGATCCTCAACTTGCCGAGCGCGGTTTCTTCGCCCCGGTCAAAATTCCCGATAATGGTTCCACCCGCGTGACGGGTGTGCCAATGCGCCTTTCGGCAACGCCTGGATCGATTCGCACGGTGGCGCCCGAAGTGGGCGAGGACAACGACTACATTCTGGGCGAGCTTTTGGGGCTGGGACACGCCGAACGCGCGGACCTCATCGCCGAGGGCGTGGTCTGGGGCTGACTCCCGGATACGGTTTGAGCGTCGCGCGCGGTCGCGGCGAGGAATCAGCGAATCGGTGAATCAGTGAATCAGTTCAAATTCACCAAACCATTCGCGCAGTTGCCAAAAGCGCTATTGCGCCCGCTCCACCATCGGCATGTACTTAGGCATCGTCGTCAGCCACTGCAAAACAGTGGAGCATCGGAGTGTGCGGTTAGCGAGTGTCAGCCAGCGTTCTCTCAAGCGCGCTTGCCGGGGTAGATGCCTTTCCGGTCGAAGTCGAGGTTGACATCTCGGGCGGAGTGCCGCAGCTGAGGACCGTCGGTCTCGCCGAGGGCGCCGTGCGCGAGGCACAGGAGCGGGTCAAGGCGGCGATCAAGAATTCCGGCTACGAATTTCCCAACCGCAAAATAACGATCAACCTCGCGCCGGCCGATACCCGCAAGGAGGGCTCGTCCTTCGACCTGCCGATCGCGCTCGCGATCCTGGCCGCCAACACCGGCGGGCTCAGCGCCGAGCGGATGCGCAGCTACCTGATCCAAGGCGAGCTTGCGCTCGACGGCCGGATCAAGGGAATCCGCGGCGCGCTGCCGAGCGCGCTGCTCGCACGTTCGAAACATTACGCCGGGATCATCCTGCCACGCGAAAATGCTGCCGAGGCCTCGGTGGCGAGCAACGGCACAGCGGTGCTGGGGGTCGAAACGCTTCGCGACACGGTCGATTTTCTCGAGGGCCTGCGCGACATCGAGCCTTACGCTTCCAACGTCGGCGATTTGTTTACCGCCGCCAGCCAATACGACGTCGACTTCAGTGAAGTGCGCGGCCAGGAACAGGCCAAGCGCGCGCTCGAAGTGGCAGCGGCCGGCGGCCACAACGTCCTGATGGTCGGGCCGCCGGGTTCGGGCAAGACGATGCTGGCCAAGCGGCTGCCGACAATTCTCCCCGCCATGACCTTCGAGGAAGCGATCGAGACTTCGAAGGTGCATAGCGTGGCGGGCCTGATGGACGGCCGGGCGTTGATCGCGACGCGGCCCTTCCGCGCGCCGCATCACACGATCTCGGATGCGGGTTTGATCGGCGGCGGCACGATGCCGCGCCCCGGCGAGGTCAGCCTCGCGCACAACGGCGTGCTGTTTCTCGACGAGCTACCCGAGTTCCGCAAGAACGTAATCGAGGTCCTGCGGCAGCCACTGGAGGACAACCGCATCACGATCGCACGCGTGATGGGTACGATGACCTTTCCGGCCAGCGTGATGCTGGTGGCGGCGATGAATCCGTGCCCGTGTGGCTTCTACACCGACACCCAGCACGAATGTACCTGCATGCCGCTGATGATCCAGCGCTACCGCTCGCGTATCTCGGGCCCGCTGCTCGATCGCATCGACATCCACGTCGAGGTTCCGGCGGTCAAGTACCGCGAGCTGACCGCACGCACGCCGGGCGAGACGTCGGCGGCGATTCGCGAGCGGGTCAACCGCGCGCGCGCGATCCAGCTCGAGCGTTTCGCCGGCACGCGGGTCTTCTGCAATGCGCAGATGGGAGCGCGCGAGTTGCACGGTCATTGCCAGGTCGAGGCCGCGGGTGAGCGCCTGCTCGAACTCGCGATCAACCGGCTGGGGCTGAGCGCGCGCGCCTACACGCGCATCCTGAAGGTCGCGCGGACGTCGGCGGACCTCGACGGCGGCGGCCCGATCGAAGCGCGCCACGTGAGCGAGGCGATCCAGTACCGCTCGCTCGACCGCCCCGCCCCCTAGATCGGCCACCCGCCGAACAATCCGCATCTACCGTTTTCTCGTTTACTGCCTGGTGCACCGGTGGTAGAAGAAAATGATACCGGGCGTTCCGCCAGGTTGTGTGTTTTCCGAAGGTCTGATTGGGGAGTGATTGCCCCGGTGAAGACAAAGAGAAACAAGCACACGATCCCTTCTTTCGAGTCCAGCTAACTGCCTCACCATAAACCTGGTGCCTGCGAGTTGAGTTGGCTTTAGGCGCTCAACCATCAAGCGCAATCTCATCAGGAGGTAGAAAATGGAAACCGTAAGACTCTCACTAGGCGACCGGACCTGCCGATCTAGAGGAGTAATGATCCTAGTCGTCGCGGGATGTTTGTGGGCCGCGGCGGCATCGCTCTGGAGCGGAGTTGCCAGCGCCCAAACGCCGGAGAAGGTCTATACGCGCGCCGACTACACGGACTGGCTGACCAAGTACGCCAACGCCAAACCTGACTTCAAAGTGGGAGACGTGCTCACCGCCAAGGATATCGAGCGGATGCGGCCGTTCGTGATTCCAGGTTACCTCGACTACCTGAACTTTCCGGACTTCAAAATGCGCATCGTGGCCCCGATCGATCACACGCCGATTGGGAAATTCCAGGATTGCACGGAGAAGTACCAGCCGCAGGTCAGGCTCAAGCCCGACGGTACGATGGCCAACTACCGCTGCGGACAGCCCTTCAGCAATGCCGAGCTTAGGGTGGGAGATCCAGCGTCGGGAACCGAGGCAGGCTGGAACTGGAACCAGAAGTGGATGTCCTACGGGCTCGCGCAATCCAACGTGATCTGGATTTGGGTGCGCTTCGACGGCTCGCCGAGCCATACGCCGCCCACGATGATCCCGCCGGGCAACTTCATGCTGCTCGCGCCGCCGGAAGGCTGGACGCTGCCCACCGATTTTTCTCCCTTCTATCGTGGAGGCGGAACATTCCAGCGAACCCTGCAGAGCAATTACGAGCATCTGGTCCTAAGCCACCTGGCGAATCTCGACGGCGGCGATCTCCCCGGGCGCAAACGGGGTCGAATGGAAGGAGATCACCGGATTTTATTCGCCGTTCGATATCCGGGGCACGGAATTCATCATCTATCGCTATACCGATCCTTTCCGAAACGACGATGCCTGGGCCTACGTTCCGACCTTGCGGCGCGTGCGCCGCGTCTCGGTCGAAACCAAGTATGATTCGCTGTTGGGAACCGACCACACGCTGGACGACTTCTACGGTTACGCGGGCCGGACGCTGGAGACGGACTGGAAGTTTCTCGGCTGGAAAGACGTTCTCTGCGTGTGCGATCCGGCCAAAATGTATGACCATCTTTACGGCCCCAACGGCATAATTCCCGACGAGGATTGGGAACTGCGCAGGCAAATCGTTCTCGAACGCATCCCGAAGAACCCGCGCCATCCGTACAGCAGCGCGATCATGTTCATCGATCCGCAAATCTGGTACGACTCGTTCCACGTCGCGTTCGACCATTCGAACAAGCTGTGGAAGATCTTCCAGTGGCAGTGGAAGTGGACGGAGACGATCCCGCCGCCGTGGGACAAGTACAACAAGGGCGTCAACACTGTTACCTGGCAGGCGGTCAATGACATCGATGTGCAGAATAAGCGGGGCACCATCATAAATGCTTTTGGCGACGGCTTCCCCGACGTGAGCTCCAACCTGCCCATGTACCAGAAGCGGTTCGATATCAATTCGCTGGAAGAGGTTCATCGCTAGACGATCGAGCTAACGGAGAGTCAGCCTGCCCTGTTCAATCGCTTCCCGGCCCGACAGGCGTGCGCCAATTGTCGGGGCGTACGCCTGTCGGCCCTTACCAAAACGCGGTCCGAACCCTGGCTATCTGAGACGAGGAGCGATCATGAAATTCGGCGTGATGTATGACTTCCGTAATCCGCGCGGTGCGTGGTGGAAGCCGTACCCGAAGCTACTGCGCGAGTTACTCGATCAAATCGTTGCGGTCGAGCGCATGGGGTACGACAACGTCTGGGTCACCGAGCATCACTTTGTCGAAGACGATTACAATCCCTCCGTGATGACCGCGATGGCGGCGATTGCCGCGCGCACCGAGCGAATCCGGATTGGCTCGTTCGTGATGCTGATGCCGTTTCAGGATCCGGTGCGGATCGCCGAGGACGGGGCATGCGTGGACAACTGGTCCAACGGACGCCTGGAGCTTGGAGTCGGGCAGGGCTACCGGATCGACGAATTCTCCGGGTTCTGCATATCCAGGCCTGAACGTTCGGCTCGCATGGCTGAAGGTATTGCGCTGGTTGACCGGCTGTGGACGGAGGAAAACGTCACCTTCGAGGGCAAATTCAGCCGGGTCAAGAACATTACCATCAGCCCAAGACCGGCGCAGAAGCCGCGGCCGCCGATCTGGATCGGGGCGCGGACGGAAAAGGCAGTGCGGCGAGCGGCGGAACGCGGGTACAACCTGATGGCCACCATCGGGCCCGATCCGGCGATCCCATACCGCGACGCCGCTCAAGGAATTCGGCCGCAATCCCGCCGACTATTCGATCGCGCAGCTCCGCATGGTCTACGTGGCGAAGAGCTCCGGTCAGGCGTGGGACGATACCCAGGAACATATCCACTACATGATGGAGCACTATGCGAAATGGTTGGGCGGCGAAGCCAAGGATGCGCCGGGGGACGAGAACGTATGGGATCTGCGCGAGGCGCGCGAGCTGCGCAATTCCAAGTATGCCGAAGGGTTGGTGATCGGAACGCCCGAGGAGTGCGCGAGAAAGCTGGAGAGGTTTTGCAAGGAGTATTCCTGCACGCACTTCGTCATCACTAGTCATTTCCCGGGGATGGACCCGAAAAAATCAACTCAATCCCTCGAGCTTTTCGCAAGAGAGATCATGCCACAATTCCGCTAGGCGGAAAGGGACTGCGTCTTTTCCAATCTGCAAGGCCGGCGGAATGCGCGGGCAAGTATTGAAACGCATTCCTGACCCCATCGCTCAACCGACGGAGGAGCTATGGCCGAATCAACATCGGGTGGAACAGGCCGATGCCTTTGCGGAGCGGTTCGCTACCTTTACGAAGGCGAGCCCACTGCGGTCGGCCTTTGCCAGTGTGAGCGATGCCAACGCCAATCGGGGTCAGCATTCCTGATCGGCGTGGTGTTCCCAAAAAGCGCGGTGAAAATCGAGGGAAGGTTGGCAACTTATGAAACGACGGTGAGTGGGCAGGCGTTGCAGCGCCATTTCTGCCCGGTCTGCGGGTCGGCAGTGTCAATTACGCTGGATAGGTACCCTGAGATTCGCTCGATGATGGGCGGAACGCTAGACGACAAATCCAGGATCAAACCCACTTTCAGCGTCTGGTGCTCCAGCGGACAACCGTGGCTCAGGCTCCCGGAGAGCATTGCCTGCTTTCCGGAATATCCGGAAGGGACCTTTGGCGGTTAGCCGGCCGGCGTGCCGATAAAGCATCGCTAAGACAATCGCACCAGCTTTTCCTTATCGCACTTTTCGCTATACCTGCTTAGACTGCTGCGAGGCGCCCCGTCAGCGCTACGCGGCGGCCCACGATGCCAACTGACCCGCTAGCCGAATTTCTGATCTCGCACGCGCAGGCGATCGTGCGCCTGCATCGGCGCGGCAATGCCGACGGCTTCGATCTCACTCCTGGCCGATGTCGGCACCGCGTTGCATCGAAGTGTGCGCTCGTGGGACGCGGGGGCAAAGCCCGCGGCGATCGAAGAGTACCTCGACAAACTGCGCGCCGACGATTTCGTGCTCGCGGTCGCCTGCGCCAATGGTGTCGAGCGCGCCTGGGAGGGCTTCATCGCAAAGTACCGGCCGGTGCTATACGCGGCAGCGCAAGCATTGACCCACGACGAAGGCGACGCGCGCGAACTGGCGGATTCGCTGTGGGCAGACCTATATGGGATGGATACGCGCACGGGCGAACGGCGCTCGCTGCTCGGCTACTATGGCGGACGCAGTTCGCTGGGGACCTGGTTGCATGCTGTGCTCTCGCAGCGCTTCGTCGATTTGACCCGGGCGGCAGCGCGGACCAAGCCGATCGAGAGCCGTCCGACAGAGCCCTCAACCGAGGGAGATCCGTCCGACCCCGACCGGTTTCGCTACGTGAGTGCGCTCAGCACGGCGCTTAGCGAGGCGCTCGGCGCGCTCGAGCCGCGCGACCGCCTGCGCCTAGGCTACTATTATCTGGAAAACCTGACACTGAGAGAAATCGCGCGGCTGCTTGGCGAACATCCTTCCAGCGTCTCGCGAAGGCTGCAGCAGACGCGCGGCGAGCTGAAGCGGCGCGTGGAACGATCTCTGCGCCGCGAGCAACACCTGAGCGAAGAGCAAATCCGGCTGTGTTATGATTATGCAACCGAACAATGGCCGTTTGATCTGGGCCGCGCGCTTTCGGAGTCGAAATGAAGCCGCGCATCTTGCACGTTTTGGCGTCTGGTCCGTTCCAATCACTGGAGGGTAAATCCATAAATTTTTGGTCACATGAAGTTTCTCGGGAGTTTCTCGCTTGGCGCTTGATGATTTAGATGACCGATTCGCGGCTGCGGTCAAGCTCGCGCTTGACGCTTCGCGCACTTCGGATGACGGCGAGCCGCGCAGTGGCGAGTCGGACGGCCACGAGTGTCCGCCGACTGACATGATTGCCGCGTATTACGAGGACGCGTTAAACCGGGCCGAACGCATGCGGCTGGAGGAGCACTTCTCTGGATGCGCGCGGTGCCAGGGAACGCTGGCTGCGCTGCTGCGGACGACGCCGGCAATCGATATTGCTTCCGAAGCGGGAGGGTTCGCGGCTTCCGCTACGCGCAATGCGGCAGCAGAGTCCGCTGGCATCCGCGAACGCTGGTTAGAGATCCGGCCCGGGTGGCGCATCGCAGGGGTAACCGCGGCGGCAACCGCAATGCTCGCGGTCGTGGCTGTCGCCGGACTTTATCTATACGAGAGCGGAAGCCAGCGGGAGAGCCAGCAGCAGATCGCCTCCAGCCCTCGGTCGGAGCGCGGCCTTGGCCAACCGTCGCATCCTGCTTACAACGCTTCGAGTTCTCCTGCATCGAGCGGCGAGGAGTTGGCGTTGAACGATAGGAATTCGGCTAACAAATCGCGGATTGCAGCCGCGCCTGCCGAGCCCAGGGCGGCGACTGCGCCATCAGCTGCCGCTGCCGCTCCCAGCGCTTCCTCGACTGCGCCTGCTGGCGTATCAGCGGAACTAGGCGCCCCAGCCGAAGAGGTTGCACCGCCAGTCGCGCCTTCGAATCCAGAGCAGAATGAGGCCGCCCCGGCCAACGCCGCTCAGGCAGCCGCTGCGCTGGGCGCGTTGGCGGCCACGCCCGCGCCCGCCGCCGCTGGCGCACCGTCAGCCTCGGCGGCTCCGTCAGTTGCCGCGGCAGCGTCGCCCGCCGCGGCGGCTTCCTTGGCCGCAGCGCCGACGCCGGCCGCAACAGCTCCTACGACACCTCCGCCATCTGCAGCGGCAGGGAAGGTGGTATCGAAGGATACCGCGGCGGCGACCGCCGCCGGCGCGGTAGTGGCAGGGGCCGTTGGCGCAGGAATCCCGGCCAAGGCGGCCGTGCCGCCCGCTTCGCAAACGGCAGCGCCGGCTGCACCGCCTGTCGGTTCGGGCGCCGTCAGCGAAACGCAAAAGCAGCTCGCCAAGGCGTCATCTACGCCCGCAAACCTGCAAAAGTTCGAGAGCGAGGTGGTTGTCCAAACCCCGGCAAAAACGTCGAAGCCTGAACCCAAAGAGGGCTCGGGCCAACCGGCGGGCGTTAACGCACCTGCCGCACCGGCGGACTCATCGGTGGTAAGCAGGGAACAGGCACGGCAGCAACTCGCGCGGGAACAGCTTGCCCAACAGCGATTCGCCGAGCAGCAACTGGCGCGTGACCAGCTCGCTGAGAAGAAGCGCAGGGCGGAGCTGATCCGTAAGGCCGAGCTCGCGCGAAAAGCCGAGCAGACGAAGCGGGATGCGGAGCAGAAACGAAAACTGGAGCTGGCGAATCTCGACCGGAAAGCGCAACCTGCGTCCTCCTTGACTCCGCCCCAGAGCGATTCAGCCTCGCGCCGGATGCAGATCGCATCCGCTCCACCGCAATCGCAACGTGCTATTGGTGGCGCAGGCAACGCGGGCTCCGGCAACCAGATCGCGCGAACAGAGCCTCCAATAGACAGCGCGCCGATCGTGGTCAAGGTTGCTCCCGGCATCCCGGTTGCGCCCCACGCGATCCTAATCTCGCCGCCGGATCATTCGGTCTACTGGTCGCTGCAAAATTCCGGCCTCATCTATCGCACCAACGATCGCAAGAGCTGGGTTCCAGAGTCCACCGGCGTGCATGCCGAGTTGTTGGCCGGGATGGCGCCGTCGAGCACGGTATGCTGGGCCGTCTGGCTGCCATGGGGTCATCCTGTTGACCACGGATGGCGTGCATTGGGATCGGATCAACTCGCCTACCTCCTCCGACGTGATCGGGATTGTCGCCGCCAGCAAGGACGTCGCTACGATCTTTACCGCGGGCGGCGTCAATTACAGCACCTTCGACGGCGGCAGCAACTGGGAACAGGCGAACTGAGACGATTGCCGGCCTTCATGCCTCTCGCGGCGTAACCTCCACGCGCAAGGAAGGTTTCGCACAAACAAATCCTGCAAAGAATCGCACGCTCACCCGTTCCAAGTATCGAGGAACGGAAACGTGGAAGCGCGCGCGATAGCGATTTGCGACGATTCAAGCGAAAGGCCGCAGCCGCCGACATGTTTCACGATGGCTTCGTGCGCGCGGGCGCTGATACCGCACGATCCGCGGACTCTTCAGATTGCATTCCTGGGCTCATTGCTCGCCGCCGGCGCGTACCTGCGTGACTTCAGCCTGCGCCCGATGCAGATCGCGCTGACCTTCGGCGCAGCGCTCGCCACTCAGCGCTTGCTCGATCGGCTGACGCGCAAGCCTACTCGGACGCTCCGCAGTGCCACCATCACTGCGTTCAGCCTGACGCTGCTTTTGCGCGCCGATAGCCTGTGGCCATTTCCGGTGGCCGCCGTTTTTGCGATCGCCTCCAAATTCGCGTTGCGCGTGCGCGGAAAGCATCTGTTCAACCCGGCCAATTTCGGCGTCGGCACCGCTCTGCTGATACTTCCGGGGACCTGGATCTCGCCCGGCCAATGGGGCAGCGACGTTGCGCTGGCGGGATGGCTGGCCGTGCTGGGTGCGACGGTGGCGAGCAGCGCGCGGCGCGCTGATATCAGCTGGCTGTTCCTCGTTTTTTATCTCGGCGCGCTGGCGGCGCGCGTGGCGTGGCTCGGCCAGCGATGGGCGGTCTGGACCCATCAGCTCAGCAGCGGTGCGCTGCTGCTGTTCGCGTTCTTCATGATTTCGGATCCGATGACCACGCCGAGCCATCCTAAGGGCCGCGCCGTGCACGCCGCGCTGGTCGCGATGATCGCGTATGCCTGGGGCTTCGGCCTGTTCCGCACCAACGCGGTGTTGTGGGCGCTGTTCGTGGCGGCCCCGATGGTGGCGGTGTGGGACGTGATCTGGCCGGCGCCGAAATTCCATTGGACGTCTATCGAGGAAAGCATCAACAAACAAGGAGGCATCAATCGATGATATCCGCAAATCGGCCGCGGGATCGGCGGAGGTCCGGACTGGGCGTAGCGAGTGTTCCGTGGCTGGCGCTGGGAGCGCTGGTGGCCGCAAGCTTGATGCTGTGGGCGCCGGTTGAAGCGCGGGCGTTCTGCGGCTTTTACGTGGGCCGCGCCGACGCGCAGCTTTACAATCACGCCTCCCAGGTCGTGATGGCGCACGACGGCGATCGCACCGTGCTCAGCCTGATGAACGACTACCAGGGCGAGCCCGAGCAATTCGCGCTGGTGATTCCGGTGCCGATGGTGCTGCAACAGGGCCAGATTCATATCGGGGACCGCGAGCTGTTCCAGCGGATAGACAGCTACAGCGCGCCGCGTCTGGTCGAATACTACGATCCGAGCCCGTGTCCATTACCGATGTCCCTGATGCAAAGAGAGATGAATATGGCAGCGGTCGCTGGGGGCGTAGCCGATACGCGTGCGAAAAAGGATGAGAAGACACTCGGCGTGACCGTCGAGGCGCAATACACGGTCGGCGAGTACGACATCGTAATTCTCTCGGCCACGCAGTCCGACGGGCTCGAGACCTGGCTCCAGCAAACCGGATATCACATCCCGTCAGGCCTCGCGTCGGCGCTCGCGCCCTATATCCGTCAGGGGATGAAGTTTTTCGTCGCGCGAGTCAACCTCAAGGAACATCAGCGCACCGGGCTCAGCTACCTGCGGCCGATTCAGTTCGCCTTCGAGTCGCCCAAGTTCATGCTGCCGATTCGGCTGGGAATGATTAACGCGAACGGACCGCAGGACCTGATCGTGTACGTGCTTTCGCGCGAGGGCCGGGTCGAAACCACCGACTACCGCACGGTGAAATTGCCGAGCGGGATGGACGTGCCCGAGTTCGTGGAGGGCGAGTTCGGCAAGTTCTACCAGGCGATGTTCGATCAGCAGGTCAAGCGCGACGAAATGCGCACCGTGTTCACCGAATACGTGTGGAACATGGGATGGTGCGATCCGTGCGCCGCGCCGCCGCTTAGCCGCGACGAGTTGCGGGCACTCGGCGTCTTCTGGCTCGACGATAATTCGTCAGGCGAGCCACAGACCGGGATGCGCATGAACACGCCAATGCTGAGCCCGCCGAACTTCCCGATCCCCGCGTCCGGCCCAGCGCAAGTCATACTGACCCGTCTGCACGTGCGCTACTCGGCCGCGACTTTCCCCGAGGACCTGACGTTCCAACAGACACAGGATCAGGAAAATTTCCAGGCGCGCTACGTCGTGCGCCATCCGTGGACTGGATCGCCCGACGCGTGCCCGGCCGTGGCCGCGTATTTCGCGGAGCTCAAGCGCAGGCACGAAAACGACGCCGCTAGGCTCGCCGATCTTACCGGATGGGACCTGGCGGGCGTTCTCAGACAGGCCGGCCTTAGTCCCGAGGATCGCCCGCAACTCTGGTGGCAGCAGTTATGGAGAACCGAACAGAACTGAGGCCCGCAAGCGGGCCGCTGAAGCGCGCAGGGGTGGCGGCGGAAGCCGCTGTCCCTGCGAAATTACTCATCACGCATAGCCGGTAACTCGCGGGGAAAAATTCCTGCGAGAGTGTCTCATAGCTCCGCTAAACCATTGCGAATCGGTATATCGGCGCCGCGGGCGTTTTATTGAGTAAGCTCCCCACCGAAAAAAGCCCGCTAATACCGCGCTTTCGAGGCTTTGTTGACTTGACTCGGACGGTGGCTTAATTTCCTTTAGCTGGACCGAGAGACCGTCACAAATCCAATTCCGCCCACGGCACCTCTTCAGCCTGCTCGATGTTTGACACACTAAGCGACCGTCTCGAAGGCGTTTTCAAGAGGCTCAGGGGCCAGGGTCGCGTCAGCGAGCGCAATATCGAAGAGGCGTTGCGCGAGGTCCGGCTTGCACTACTTGAAGCCGACGTCAATATCCGTGTCGTCCGCGACTTCATCGAGCACGTCAAGCACAAGGCGCTCGGCCAGGAAGTGCTGGCGTCGCTGACGCCCGAGCAGCATTTCATCCGCTTCGTCGCGATCGAGCTGCGCGAAATGATGG
Source organism: uncultured delta proteobacterium (assembly GCA_963710455.1). Taxonomy (GTDB): domain Bacteria; phylum Desulfobacterota; class Binatia; order Binatales; family Binataceae; genus JAKAVN01. Next base: position 797,776 of record CAVQAG010000017.1, on the reverse strand, counting down.
GCGGCAGCGCACGCGAGCTCGACCTGAAGGTCAAGCCGCCGGTCAAGATAATGCTGGTCGGGCTTCAGGGCTCGGGCAAAACCACTTCGGCGGCGAAGCTTGCACGGTTCCTCAAAGAGGAACGCAAGCGGCACCCGCTACTGGTCTCGACCGACGTGCGGCGGCCTGCCGCGATGGAACAGTTGCGCGTGCTGGGTGCTCAAGTCGGCGTACCGGTGCTGGAGACGCGCGAGACGGAGGACCCGATCGAGATCGGCAGCCGCGCACTTGCCCGCGCCGAGACCGCCGGCTACGACGCGATCATTTTCGATACCGCCGGGCGTCTGCAAATCGACGAGGAATTGATGGACGAGCTGGGACGCCTGCGCGCCGCCACGCTACCCCATCACGTTATGCTGGTCGCCGACGCGATGACCGGCCAGGACGCGGTCAACGTCGCGCAGGGGTTCCATGATCAGCTCAAGATCTCAGGCCTGGTCCTGACCAAACTCGATAGCGACGCGCGCGGTGGCGCGGCACTCTCGGTGCGCGCGGTTACCGGCGCGCCGATCTTGTTCGCGGGGACCGGTGAGAAGCTCGCCGCGCTCGAGGTTTTCCATCCCGACCGCCTGGCCTCGCGTATCCTGGGGATGGGCGATGTGCTGAGCTTGATCGAAAAGGCGCAACAGACCTTCGATCAGGCCAAGGCCAAGGAACTCGAACGCAAGTTCAAAAAAAACGAATTCACTATCACCGACTTCGCCGAGCAGTTGCGCACGCTGCGCAAGATGGGCTCGCTGGGCGAGTTGTTGGGGATGATTCCGGGACTCAAAAAGATCGCAGGCCAGGCCGACTCCGAAGAGGCCAAACGCGAGCTGGTGCGGATTCAGGCGATCATCGACTCGATGACTTTGCAGGAACGAAACAACCACCTGGTGCTCAATGGACGGCGGCGCGCGCGCATCGCAACCGGCAGCGGAACCTCGGTCCAGGAAGTGAACCGCTTCATTAAGCAGTTCGAACAGACCCGCAAAATGATGAAAAAATTCGCCGGTGGAGCAGGCCGTGGCATGATGCGCGGACTGGGCATCGGGAGCTAGAATAGCCGTAGGAGAGTTTATCGTTTATGGCACTTGTGATCCGCTTGCGCCGGCATGGCAGCCGTAAGAAGCCTTTCTACCGTATCGTGGTCGCCGATAGCCGATCGCCGCGTGACGGCCGCTGTGTGGCCCAGATAGGAACCTACGACCCATCCTTTGATCCGCCGAAGGTCCAACTGCAAAAGGACCAGGCCCAGCGATGGATTGGATCCGGTGCGATGCCCTCCGCGACGGTAAGGAAGCTGATGTTGCAAGTAGCCAGTACTGCCTAACCGCCCAGTCTAGGAGCCAGCCATGAAGGAGCTTGTACAGTTCCTGGCGCAGCAGTTGGTCAATAACCCCGACGCGGTTGAAGTAAAGGAGACCCAGGGCGATACTGCCTCGGTGCTTGAGTTGCGGGTGGCGAAGGAAGATCTGGGGCGAGTGATCGGCAAGCAAGGGCGTACGGCCAAATCGATCCGCACGATCCTGAACGCGGTAGCGTCGCGCACCAGCCGCAAGGTCGTCCTCGAAATCATCGAAGACAAATAGCTGTCCAATTAATTCCTAAACCAATCCAGCAAGCCAATTCAAATGGCTAGCCGCCGAACGCGCCCGGTGAACGACAGGCGTTCGACGACCACGGCGGCGGCGGAGAACTCGCGGCGGCGTCCGCTCATCGGACCAACCGCAGACGGGCTCTTGCGTATCGGCTATGTCGCCGGCAGCCACGGACTGCATGGCGCAGTGCGCGTGCGTACCGACGATCCTGGCTCGACCACACTTCTTACGCTGAAGCGGCTGTTCGTCCAAACCGGAGATGGACGGCGCGAATTCGAAGCCCCCGAATTCAAACTGCGCGAATTCGAGATTCTCGACGCGAGCACACTGAGCGCCGGCCATCACCGGATCATGCTCAAGGGTGTCGGCGACGCCGGCACGGCAGAGGCCTTGCGCGGAAGCGCCGTGATGGTCGCGGTGGCGGATCTGCCGCCGCTTGCGGAAGGTGAATTCTATTATTTCCAGCTCGCCGGCGCGGAGGTGATGCTCACCGATGGACGGCGCCTCGGCACCATCGAGGACATCATGTCCACCGGCGCGCACGACGTATGGGTGGTGCGCGACGGCGAACGCGAGGTGCTCGTGCCGGTCATCAGCGACGTGGTGAAAGCGATGGACCTGGCGGCGCGAAGGGTTACGATCGAAGCCGTGCCGGGGCTGATCGACTAGCTCGGCGCCTGGATTCGCCAACCATGGAATTCCACGTCATCACGTTGTTTCCCGAATTGTTCGCCGCTTCCAACTGGCCGGGGATGGTCGGGCGCGCGCTCAAGGCGGGTCTGGTAAGCGTCCAGGCGCACGCGTTGCGCGAGCACGGACTCGGCAACTATCGGCAGGTTGACGACACGCCATACGGCGGCGGGAGCGGAATGGTGTTGCGGCCGGAGCCGCTATTCGCCGCGATCGAAAGCACGCTCGGCGCGCATCCGGGATTGTGGCGCGTGCTGCTGACGCCGCAGGGCCGGCCTCTCGATCAATCGGCGGTGCGCGAACTGAGCGCTCGGCGGCCCGGATTGTTGCTGGTCGCGGGACGCTACGAAGGTGTCGACGAGCGCGTACGCAACGCGATCGACCAGGAAATCTCGATTGGCGACTACGTGCTGAGCGGCGGCGAATTGCCCGCGATGGTGTTGATCGAGGCGGTGGCGCGCCTGGTCCCGGGAGTGCTGGGCAATCCGTCCTCGCTCGAGGAAGAATCGTTTGCCGACGGTCTGCTCGAGTATCCTCATTACACGCGCCCCGAGGAGTTTCGCGGGATGCGCGTGCCCGAGGTCCTGCTGAGCGGCGATCATCAGAAAATCCACGAATGGCGCAAGGCCGAAGCGCTCAAGCGCACCGCACGCCGGCGCCCCGACCTGCTCAAGCGCCGCCAACCCTGATAAGCGCAGGGCCGCATCTTGGCTGAAATTTTCCTCGCGCTGCTTCATCATCCGGTCGTAGATCGCAACGGCCGCATCATCACATCGGCGATTACCTCGCTCGACCTGCACGACCTCGCGCGCTCCTCGCGTACTTACGGTGTGCGCTCGCTCTACGTGGTCCATCCGATTCCCGAGCAGCGCGAGTTCGCGCGCAGCGTGATCGACCACTGGCGTATCGGTTATGGCCGCACCTTCGACTCGCGCCGGATCGAGGCGCTCGACCTGATCGAAATCGTGATCGGTCTTGACGATGCGGTCGCCGCGGCCGAGCGTGCCGTGGGCCGGCGGCCGGAAATTGTGCACACCTCAGCGCGCGAGGCACAAGGGATGAGCTTCGCCACGATGCGCGAGCGCATGGCGGTAAAGGACGCCGCGCCGATCCTGATCCTGCTCGGCACCGGCTTCGGGCTCGCGCCGGCGGCCCGCGAGCAGGCCGACCTCGCATTGGAGGCGATTCGCGGCGTGGGAGATTACAATCATCTGTCAGTGCGCGCGGCAGCGAGCATCATTCTCGACCGCTTGCGCGGACGCTGAGCAGGACATGCAAGCAAGCGCGGGAAAATTGCGGGAGAGAGCCTAACGATGAGCCTGGCAGCCGACCTGATGATTTTGATCGGCGCAATTCTGCTGACGTTCGGAACCGACCTGGTGATCAGCTCGGCTAGCGCGCCGGCGACGGTGGGCGCCCCGCTCGGCGTGCTAGTCTCGCTGATTGGTACGACCGTAATGGTAAGCGGGCTACTGGTAAATCGCCGGCGCCGAATCCAGCTCGAGACGGCCGCGCCGCCCTCACGCAGCAGCTAACCGATATCGTGGAAGAAGCACTTTCTAGTGGATGCAGGTGGAAGGACTTGCGACCGCGAACTGATTCCCGGTCCACAGGTTAGACCCGCAGTTGGGATTGCCGTCAAGCGCGTCGACACCGAAGCTGCCATTGCCGTTGTTTGAGCCCTCGATGCCGACGATGCGGTTGCCCACGTTGCCCGCGGCGATCGCCACTCCGTAGGCCTGGTCGGGCTGGCTCGGCCCGTCGGCGCTGCTGGGATCGCCCACCGAGGTAAGGATATTTCCATTGCTGGGCGGCGTGGGCGGTATGGTAGTGCACGCCTTACCCAGAATTCCGCCGCTGCGGAAGCAACCGAGATAGATGCCGGCGTTGGTGTTTCGCGACACGCTGAAATTTGCAATCACGTTGCGCGAAGAAGCGAGCAGCCACACGCCGTAGGTTGAGCTCGTTGTCACCGTCAGATTAGTCAGAAATGCTCCGTGCACGCCGTTGAGTTCGATACCCGCGAAGCCCAGCGTGCTGTCCACACTGACGCCGGTCAGATACGGGCCGGGGGCAGTGCCACTGATTAGAATGCCGGTCTGCGAACTGTCGTGTACGGCCAGCGCGCTGCCGTAGGCCGAGCCGCCGGTTATCCTAATCCCGACGGCGTTGCTTTGGGCGACCAAATTCTCGAGCGTTACGCTCGGCGCGTCGATCCGGATTCCGTTGGTGAAACCCGTCACCGTCGTGGGCGCGTTCAAAGTCCCTTTTACCACCGCGCCGGCCGCATTCGTCAGCACCCATACGCCAGTATCAGCACTGGTAGATGGCGAGGACGAGATAGTGGCGCTGCCAAGGTCAAGCGTGACCCCCGGAACGTTGACATGGATGCAGTCGCCGGGCGGCGTCGCGAGCAGTCCGGGGCCGGAGACCGTATAGTCGCCCGCCGATCGAATCGCGCACGGACAGGCCGCGATCGGATTTGTGCAGGTGTTCATCGCGCGCACCGGGGCCGGCGCGGCGGCGACGATCGCGGCGATCAAGACACTGAGCGCGCGGATGCGGCGAGGTGCCGGCCACATCGTGCTGCGCGGAATCGCGCAAGACGATAAGCGAAAACGTGATTGAACATGCTTCAACAACGTCCGACCCTGGGGCAAACAACGCATCGGGTCCGCGGTAGCCTGCGGACGCCGGGAGCGGCATCACCGAAACGTAGGCTACATACTATTTCGAGATGGCTGGTACGCAGAGCGTAATCGACGATGGCAGGTGAAATATCGAGCTAAAATGGACTCAGCGGTACAGAACTCCGGCTCATTCTAACCGCTCTCGGACGGCGAGTTCGCCAAAAGCGGAACGGATCACTGCGGTCCACGCGGGGTCCGGCGCGGGCGACGGTCTGGATCCGCCGCCCGCACCGAAGCCCAAAAGGCGCTCCTCTGTCGCGCCGCAAACTCAGTTGAGGCAGAAGAAAGTCGTATTTTTGGCTGGGCTGGAGGTCGTGAAAGTATCGGCAAACCACCGGTTGTTCCCGCAGTTCGGATTCTCATCGAGTGCGTCCTCGTTGACGTTGCTGGCACCCGTGATCAAGAGGAAATGATTATGCAGGTTGCCCAATCCGACTGCCATGCCGAAACGCTGGTTAAAGGGAGTTCCCGTGTTGCTTACGATGCTGTTCGTCGACGATCCGTAGACAGAGCCCATGAGAGAGTTGCCGTTGCTAGGGAGCGCCCCCGCCGGGCACGCTGTGCCGTTAGGTCCGGCCGCGTTGCATCCCAGGTAGACTCCCGCAACCCCATTGCTCTCGGATACGAAGCCGGCAATGAAATTGTTTGAAGCGCTCTTCAACCAGACGCCAAACGTTCCGTTACCTTCTGCTTCGGCCTCCTCTATAAACGCTCCGTTTACTCCGTTGAGTTCTATTCCCGCACCAGTAGCGCCTAAGGCCTCGCCGATCACCATCACGAAGTCCGTCGCCGTGGAGTTAACCTGTATACCGACCAGATTATCCAACTCTGAGATCGCTTCGATCAGATATGCGTTTGCGCCGTTGACGACTATGCCCTTGTTATTGCCTTCTGTCTCAACCAAAACCATTGAGGCGTTGGGGCCATCCACACGGACTCCCTGGCCAAAATCCTCAGCCACGATATCCTCCAGGAACACTTTGTTCGCAGTGGATTCGATACGAACTCCAAAAGTCGGGCTCGTGGAGCCTGGTCCCTTGATCACCTTGCCGCCTGTGAGCGTCACGTTGCTGGCCGTGATATCGATGCAGGTACCCGTAGAATTCATCGGGCTGGTGCCGGTCAGCGTATAGGCGCCCGGCGAGCTGATAGTACAACCGCAGGTTGGAATCGACAGTGCGCAGGTAGCTGCAAAGGCTCCCGACGGCGCTAGCGCTACAAATAACATTGTGCCCAAGAGAGCTGATTGCCATCCATAAGTCCGCGTAACGCCAAATAGTCGTGTAATCATGGCAAATACACTGATTTTGTCGGCCTTTGAACCTGTCATGCCTATGTCCCCCTTTTTGAGACGAAATTTCTTTAAGATTCTCCGTGCGGAGCGGTTAATTTGTACTGGTTTGGAAGATATGTTGCAAAGCGAACTATGCCACTCTGTGGATAAACGTTGACCCTCAACAGGAGATTAGGACCCAAGGAACGCCTACCTGGCGGAAAAGATCGGACAATCGGATCGAAATGTTGAGTGCAGGCAATGGTTCCGGTACGATAGTGGGCTCGACTCTGAGGCCGTCATGAATGCAATCATCCAAAAGCTCGAAGACCGTGAACTGCGCAAAGACCTACCCGACTTCCGCGTCGGCGACACGGTACGCCTGCAGGTCAAGGTTGTCGAAGGCGAAAAAGAGCGCATCCAGTCGTTTGAGGGCGTGGTCATCAAGATGAATCGCGGAGGCAACCGCGCCGCCTTCACTGTGCGCAAGATTTCCTATGGAATCGGCGTCGAGCGAATCTTTCCGCTGCACTCGCCACGCCTCGAAAAGATCCAAGTGCTAAGCCGGGGGCGTGTCCGCCGCGCGCGGCTATACTATCTGCGTGAACTGTCGGGCAAGGCCGCTCGCGTCGCTTCGGCCTGAAGCCGGCGGCCATCCATACCTGAGCTTGAATGGACTGCGCCGGAGCGAATCGTTCCGGCGCTTTTTTCGCTCCGGCGTCTGCGGGCGATCGGCGTGCTTTAGCGCGACGCCCCACCGGCGCATGGCACCCGCACGTCGCCCTCGAGTATTGCGCCTTCGGAAACCCGCAGGCTGTCAGCCTCGATTCGTCCGAAAACCCGCGCACGCGGGCCGAGCACGACCAGGCGCGAGTCGGTAACATCGCCCCGTAATTCTCCCAACACCAACAGACGAGGAGTGCGCACGCGGCCCTCGATCGTGCCGTGCTCTGAAATCACCACCAGTTCGCTGGAGCTGACCTCACCGCGAAAATTGCCCTCGATCCGCACCGGCTCCTGGAACACCAGGCGCCCCGAGACGTTGATGTTGCGCCCGACCGCGACCCGCGTGCGTTCCTCGACCCACGCCGCACCCGGCATCGGCGGAATAGCGCTCGTCGGCTGCGTGGCAAAGTCCGCCGGATCAGCGCCGGCGCGAACGGGGTCCGAGGTACTCATTTTAGCCATGAACCGGCGCCCCATCTGCGCCTAGGGCGCGGGAAAAACGTGGCAGGCGACGGCATGCCCGCCCCGGCCCGTCTCAAGCTGCGGCTCGACAGTCCGGCAGATATCTTTCGCATAAGGGCATCGCGGATGGAAGGCGCAGCCGGGCGGGGGGTTGAGTGGGCTCGGCATCTCACCCGGCAACTTGATGCGTTCGCCGGTGCCGGCGCCATGCAGCGCCGGAATCGCCGAAAGCAGTGCGCGAGTATAAGGATGGCGCGGGTTGGCGTAGATTTCGTCGCGCTCGGCCAACTCCACGATCTTACCCAGATACATAATCGCGGTGCGCTGGCTGATGTGCTCGACCACGCGGAGGTCGTGCGCGATGAAGAGGTAAGTAAGATGAAGCCGTTCCTGCAGGTCCTGCAGCAGGTTGATGATCTGCGCCTGGATCGAGACATCGAGCGCGGAGACCGGCTCGTCGAGCACCAGGAAGCGCGGGTTCACGGCAAGCGCGCGGGCGATTCCGATCCGCTGACGCTGCCCGCCGGAAAATTCGTGCGGGTAGCGATCGAGCGCGTCGGCCCCCATCCCCACCATCTCGAGCAAGCTGACGACCCGTTCCTCTTTCTCCCGGCCGCGCGCGAGCTTGTGAATCTCTATTCCCTCGCCGACGATCGAGCGCACGCGCATCCGCGGGTTGAGCGAAGCGTAGGGGTCCTGGAATACCAGTTGCATCTCACGGCGCAGCGCGCGCAGGTCGCGGCGCGAAACTTTCGCCAGGTCGCGCCCGTCGAAAAAAACGCGCCCCGCTGTCGGCTCGAGCAGCTTCAGCACCAGCCGCCCCAGCGTGGACTTGCCCGACCCCGATTCGCCCACCAATCCGAGCGCCTCGCCCGGGCATGATCGCCAGGTTGACGCCGTCGACCGCATGCACCACCAGGCGCTTGCGCCCGAGCAGGTCGAGAGAGCCGGCAGGGAATTCCTTGGTGAGCCCCTCGGTCCTCACCAATGCACCGGGCACCGCAGGTGCGGCGGCGATGACACGGTTTTCAGCGGATGTCGGACTAGACACGGATGCAGGCGACCAGGTGTTGCGGAGCCTTGGCCTCAAGCGGCGGATCGACTCGCGCGCACTCGTCAATCACCATCGGGCAGCGCGGATGAAACCGGCATCCCGACGGCGGACGAAGCGCATTGGGAACGGTGCCCGCGATAGCGCGCAGCCGACGATGATGATGGCCGTCGGCGCCGGGAATCGATTCGAGCAGGCCGCGCGTATAGGGATTGAGCGGATTGCGGAACAGCTCGGCGGAAGACGCCTGCTCCATCACCCGCGCCGCATACAGGATGGTTACGTCGTCGGCGTATTGCGCGACGATCCCGAGGTCATGCGTGACCAGAATTACTGCGAGCTTGAGCCGCACCTGAAGCTCGCGGATGAGGTCAAGAATCTGGGCCTGGATTGTGACGTCGAGCGCGGTGGTCGGCTCGTCGGCGATCAGCAGTTTCGGCTCGCATGCGAGCGCCATCGCAATCATCACCCGCTGGCGCATCCCGCCGGAGAGCTGATGCGGATAGTCGTTAACGCGGCGCTCCGGGTCGGCGATGCCGACCAGGCGTAGCGCTTCGATCGTGCGCTCGAGCGTTTCGCGCCGCCCGGTGTGCTGATGAAGCCGCACGGCTTCGCCGATCTGGCTGCCGATGGTGAAAACCGGGTTGAGCGAAGTCATCGGCTCCTGAAAGATCATCGCGATCTGCGCGCCGCGCACCGCACGCATCTCGGCCTCGCTCAGCTTCAGCAGGTCGTGCCCCTCGAGCAGCACCTCACCGCCCATCACGCGGGCGCTCTCGGGCAAAAGCCGCATCACCGAAAGTACGGTCGCGGTCTTGCCGGAGCCGGACTCGCCCACCAGGCCCATCAACTTGCCAGCCTCGACCGCGAAGCTCACACCGTCCACGGCACGCACCTCGCCCGCATCGGTGAAGAACGAGGTCCGCAGATTTTTGACTTCGAGAAGCGGCTGCACTTGGAACTAACTTATCATCCGGTGCGCCGCCTTTTCATCAGCCAAGCGCGCGTGGATGGCGATCGGCCCATGGCGCGGCCTGTTCGAGCTGGGAGGCCAGCCTGAGCAGCAGATCCTCGCGCCCATAGGCCGCGACAAACTGCACGCCGACCGGTAAGCCGTCGGGCGTCATGTGCAGCGGCAGCGAGATCGCCGGCTGGCCCGCGATATTCCACGGCGCGGTGAACGGACTGACCTCGTTAAGCCGCACGCCGACGTTGCGCGGATGCTCGCCGGCGCGAACTTTGAAAATCCCCAACTCCGGCGCCGGCTGAGCCATCGTGGGCGTTACCAGCACGTCGAACCCGCCGCTCCACCATCCGGCCGCCGCGCGCGAGAAGTGGTTGAACCATTCGCACGCGGCCAGGTAGTCGACGAGTTTCAAGCGCCGGCCGCGCTCGACCAGGAACCAGGTCCATTGGTCGAAATCGTCGGACCCAACCGCACGTCCGAGCATCGTTTCGACCACCGCGGCCTGCCGTGCCACGCCGCCGGCAACAACCCTGCCGAAGGCGGAGCTTAGCGTGGCATCATCGAGGACCGCCGGGAAATTCGCCTCGACCTTGTGGCCAAGAGACTCCAGCAATTTCGCCGCGCCGCGCACCGCCGCCGCACATTCCGGATGGAGCCCCGAATGAGCGAGGGGGGCGCGATCCATGAAACCAATTCTGAGACGTCCCGGCGTCTGGCCGACTTCGTCACGGAACCGGCGCGCGGGCGGCGGCGCCATCCACGGATCCCCCGGCATGTAGCCCGCGATCGTGTCCAGCGCAGCCGCGGCGTCACGCACCGTGCGCACCAGCACGCCCTCTTCACAGAGCCCATGCCAGAACTCGGCGTGCGCGGGGCCGAGCGATGTCCGGCCGCGCGAGCCCTTGAGTCCGACGAGTCCACAGAAGGACGCCGGAATCCGAACCGATCCGCCGGCGTCGTTACCGTGCGCAATCGCGACCATACCCGAAGCGACCGCGGCGGCCGCGCCGCCGCTTGATCCGCCAGCGATCCGCGCCACATTCCAGGGATTTCGTGTCGCACCCCAGGCACGCGTCTCGGTCGAAAGCGTCGCGCCCCACTCGGGCACGGTGCTCTGCGCGAGCGTGATTAGGCCGGCCGCACGAAACTTTTCCGCCACGTAGGAGGTCGACTGCGCGACCATTTTCGCTTCCTTAAACGGCTTCCATCCCCAACTGAACGGCTCGCCCTCAGTAGTCTGGAGCAGGTCCTTCATCAGGAACGGCACCCCGCGAAAGACGCCGTTGGGGATGGCGTTACGGTCGCGCGCTTCGGCGCGCGCCTTTTCGTAACGTGTAAAGATGACGCAGTTAAGTTGCGGGTTCAGCCGCTCGATCCGCGCTATCGCGGCCTCGGCCAATTCAGCCGGAGTGGCCTCGCCCTTAGCGACGAGTTCGGCCTGCGCGGTCGCGTCGAGCCAGGTAAGTTGATCGTTGCCGCCCATTTTCGAAGTCTCTCTTCCCGGAATTTTCCGCGAGTTTGGATGATCGCTGATGGCACCGGCCCGAAATTCATTCCGCCATCGCCTCCGCACTAATGCTCGCGCTCGTGCGCTTCAAGAGCATGCACCAGGGCGCGAGCAAAAGTACAACAATCGCGAGCACCCGATATACGTCGTTGTACGCGAGCAGCCAGGCCTGCGACGCGGCGAACGCGGCAACCGGATTATTCGCGGCGTGGGAAACCGGCGATGCGATCAGATGCGCCAGGTGAAACCGATGGCGCGCGGCCAGCAGATTGGTCGATGCCGCGATACCAGTGGCCGCGCCGATGTTGACCATCATGCTGAACAGGCTCGACGCGAAGCCCATCCGTTCGCGCCGGATCTGGCCAAGGCCGACCGCGGTCACCGTCGGAAACACCGAGCCCAGCCCCAATCCGAAAAAGAAAATCGGCCATAGCACCGCGCCCATGGTAATCGCGAGGCCCCAGTGCGACATCCGCCAGACCTCGTATGCACCCAGCACGAACCCACAAGTGATAATCGGACGCATATCGGTGCCGCGGCGCGAAAGCTGGCCCACCGCCAGCAGCGCTACGATGACGCCGATTCCGCGAGGCGCCACTGCGAGGCCCGCCTTCCACGCGTCGTAGCCGAGCAGCGTCTCCATGAACAACGGGTTGAGCAGGTTGATACTGAACAGCGCGAGCGCCTGGAACGAAATGATCGTCACGGCGAGCGTGAAGCCGAAAATCTTAAACATCCGGAAATCGATAATCGGTTCGGGAAAGTGCAACTCGTGTAATACGAGCGCGATGGTCGAAAGCGCGGACAGCCCGCAGGCGTAGCAAACCCACGGCGCCGCGAACCATCCCGCCCGTCCTCCGGCGGCGAGCACAATCTGAAACAGTCCCAGTGCCACGGCGACCAGGATTATCCCGAAGTAGTCGATCCGGCCGCTGCCGCGCTGCCGGCGCAGGTATGGCGGGTCGTGCACGAACGCATAGACCATCAGCATCGCGACCACACCGGTCGGCACGTTGATGAAAAAAACCCAGCGCCAGCTCAAGTTGACTGTGATCCAGCCGCCGAGCGTCGGACCGAGCACCGGCGCCGCCATCAGGCCCATCCCGAACGTCGTCATCGCAAGCGTATGCTCGACGGGCGGAAAGGTTTCGATCAGGATTGCCTGCGAGAGCGGAATCATCGCGGCGCCCGCCGCTCCCTGGAGCACGCGGAAGAACACCATCTGGCCGACGCCGCCGGCAAGGCCGCACATCGCGGAAGTGACCACGAACATCAATACCGACGCGACGAAATAGCGCTTGCGCCCGAAGCGCACCGCGCACCATCCGGTCATCGGAATCGTCACGCTGACCGCGACCAGGTAGCTGGTCACTACCCAGGTGATCTGGCTGACGTCGGCGACGAAACTTTTCTGCATGTAGGGCAGTGCGACGTTGACGATGGACGCGTCGAGCACCGTCATCACCGCGCCGATCATCACGGCGGCGGCCACCAACCATTTTTGTACGGCCAGCGGATGCGCCTCGGCCGCCCCTTCGAACGAAGTAATCGCCATTAAAATTGAAAACCGCTGACCCGAATCAACCTCGCCGCCTAGCCCAGGTTGCCCGGGTCGAGGCGGTCGCGCAGATGATCGCCAAGGAAGTTGAAGGACATCACGGTCAGGAAAATGAAGACGCCGGGGATGAGAATCCACGGATAGCGTGCGAGGTTCTGCACGTCCTGCGCCTGCGCCAGCAGGTTGCCCCAGCTCGCAGCGGGCTCCTGGATGCCCAGCCCGAGCAGCGAGAGCGCGCTCTCGCCCAGGATGAAACCCGGAATCGAAAGCGTCGCGGCCACGATCGCGTAGCCGATCACGGAGGGAATGACATGAAGAAAAATCACCCGCGTGCGCGAGGCGCCCAGCGCGCGCGCCGCTTCGACGTAAGGACGCGAACGGACCGAGGCCGCCATCCCGCGGATGATACGGGCAAAACCGGCCCAGCTGATGAAGCTCATGATCGCGACGATCGTAAAGAAGGTCATCACCGGGCTTACGCCCGAAGGAATCACTGCTGCCAACGCGAGCAAGAAATAAAACGACGGCAGCGACATCTCGATCTCCGACCAGCGCATAATCAGATTGTCGGTAAGCCCGCCAACGTAGCCCGAGAACGCACCCACCACGATGCCCAGTGAGAAGGTAATCGCCACGCCGATAAGGCCGACGCACATGCTGACGCGCGATCCATACACGATGCGCGAGAAGAGATCGCGGCCCAATCCGTCGCTACCCATCACGAAGTACGGCTCGTCCGCCGATTCGGTGGTAAAGAGATGGCCGTGATGGAGAAATCGCAAGTAGGTTTTGCGCGAGCGGTCGGGAGAAAAGATGCGCGTCGCCGCGTCGCTCAACCGCATCGGATGGGCATAGAAAAATCCGTGCGCCCACTCTGCGGACGGCGCCAAATGAAGACGCATCGGTGGACAATCGGGCAGATCGCGGTACTGGCGAATCGGATCGTAAGGCGCGATGAACGGCGAGGCAGCGGCGAGGAGATAGAACAGAAGCAGGCAGCTAACCGAAAGGCGCACCACCCATGAGGCGCGGTCCCATTCACGGCCAAGCCCGTCGAGCAAGGTCCTGGCACGCGACACTCGCGCGATCGGCACATCGCCGGCGGCGTAGTTGTTCGGGATTGTTGCGTGGGCGGCCGGCATGCTCAATCCGCGCTCAGACCGGAGAAATCTACGCGTGGATCGACCATCACCAGCGCGATATCGGCCAGCAGGTTGCCCAACAATAGCAGCACAGTGCCCATCAGTACCGAACCCATCACCAGGTAGACGTCGAGCGAACGCACCGCGTCGAGCAGCAGCAGGCCCAGCCCCTGCAGGTTCATGACAGCTTCGATCAGCGCGGCACCGCCCAGCAGATCGGCAAGCCCATAGCCGGCCAAGGTCACGAAGGGATTCAACGCGTTGCGCAGCACGTGCTTGTACATCACGACCCGTTCCGGCAATCCCTTGGCTCGCGCCGTACGCACGAACTCGGAATTTTTAATCTCGAGGATTTGCGAGCGCATCAGGCGCATCAGAGACGCCATCCCCGCTACCCCCAGCACGAACACCGGAAGGATGAGATGGTTGACGCGGTCGGCCATACGGCCCCAGGTGTCGAGGCTTTCATAGTAGGGTGAAAAAGTTGCGCCGACCGGGAACCATCCGGTGCGCAGCGCCAGGTACATCATCAGGAAGGCAAGAAAAAAGTTCGGCACCGACATCCCGAAAAACGCAATGAACGAAAGCACGCGGTCCCAGATCGAGTTCTGCTTGACCGCGACGACGATCCCGATCGGAATCGCGACGGCCCACGCGAAGATCATGCTGGCGAGCGCGAGGATGACGGTGTTGAACGCGCGTGCGGCGATGAGCGAGGTCACGTTGACCCGGTAACTCATCGAGAGCCCGAGATTGAGATGCAGCACCTGCCATAGCCACTTCGCATAACGTACCAGGATCGGCTGATCGAGGCCGAACTGCGCCTCCAACTGGCGGATCACCTGGGGCGAGATGGCCGGGTTGAGCTTAAGGTTGGTGAGAAAATTGCCGGGCGCGAGCGACATCACCAGGAACGAGATGAACGTGATCCCGATAATCAGCGGGATCATGTTGAACAGGCGCTTTATCAGAAACCTCGCCATCGCTTGTGCGGCGCGCGCTTACTCGGGCCGGAATTCGATCCACTCGGGCTTATAGTTGCCCCAGACCGTAGGCTGGAAGTTTTCCAGCGTGTTCTTCCACGCCTCGTAGCGCACCTGGCGGACCGTCTCGATGATCGGCAGTTGTTGGTACAGGATTTCCTGGATACGCCAGTAGTAGGGCGCGCGTTTCAGTGGATCCATCACCATCGTACCCTGTTCGAGAAGTTTATCGATCTCGGCCTCCCACGGCGTGGCGGGCTTGGGCTCCTTCGGATACCAAAGGTGCAACGCTCCCGACGAGCGCAGGAAGTCGGCGCCATTGTTGGGCTCGATTCCGCCGGTAAAGCCAATCAGTACGACGTCCCAATCAAAGGTGGTATCGAGTTTGTCGACCAGCGTAGTGAACTCCAGCGGGCGGTAGTTGACCTTGATGCCGATGCGTAAGAGGTCCTGCTGAAAGATGACGCACATCTGGTCGCGAACATTCACCCCGGTGTTAGTCGCGAGATTGAACTCCAGCCGATGGCCCTCCGGGTCGTAGCGCACGCCATCTTTCAGATGGTAGCCCGCCTGCTCGAGCAGGTCGCCCGCTTCCTTGAGACTGTAATCGTAATCCTTGAGATTAGGGTTGTAGAAAACCTTGTTGGCGGGCGAGGTGTCGGAGACGGCGGGCACCCCGAGTCCGTGGAAGCAGAGATTGATCATCCCCTGCTTGTCGACCGCGTGTGCGATCGCGCGCAGAAACCGGATGTCGGTGAACCAGTGGTACTTCGGATCGGTCACGCCGTTGCGGATGTAGTGCCCGGGATTGCGATTGAAGGCGAAGAACAGCGAACCGGTGTCGATGCCGATTTCCTTGAGCGTGATCCCGAGTTGCTTCTGCTTGTCCTTGAGATCGACGACTTCCTCCGGGCGTGGCGTATAGACGTCGATCTGACCGGCGAGAAAGCGCAGATACTGGGCGTTGCCGTCGGGCACGATCTGCAGGGTCTCGCCGTGCAGACGCGGCAGCCGCACGCCCTTTTCGTCGCGCATCCAGTATTCCGGATTGCGATTGAAATGGACGAACTGCGCCTGCACGTAACGCGCCATCTCGAATTGGCCGAGGCCGACGATTTTCTGCGGCGGCGTGTTGATACCCCAAGTGTGATTGAACTTGCCGGCTTCAAGCGCGGTCTCGAGCAGGTGCGCGGGCACTATCGGCACGCCGATCGAGTAGAGCAACGGGGCAAACACGCGCGGCATCGTCATCCGCACCGTGTAGTCGTCCAACGCCTCGACTTTTAGCGGCTTGCCGTCGACAGTGAGGCTGGGTTCTTCGATATTGGGGACGCGCGGGTCGTAGATCACGCGCATCGTGAAGGCGACGTCACGGGCGGTAAACGGCTGCCCGTCGAACCATTTCACCCCGTGGCGCAAATGAAAAACGATCACCTTGCCGCCGTCGCTCAACTCCCAACTCTCGGCGAGGCCCGGCTCGGGCAACGTCGTCTTCGGGTTGATTCTGACCAGGCCCTCGAAGAGATCGCCGACCACGTCGCCCGAAGCGGCGTCAGTAACCAGGATCGGATTGAAGGTGCGCGGATCGCTGATACTCGATTGGTAGAGAATCTGCTCGCGTTCATGCTGGCTGGGAGGCTGCTGCACGCGGCATCCGGCCGCCGCCGCGGCAAGCGCGGAGCAAAAAAGCATTGCGAGAGCGCGGCGATGGCTCATCGGGCGCGTTCAGCCCGCCGCACCGGGCGCAGCGTTTGCGCCGGCGTCGATCGAAATCTGCCTGGTGCCCGGCGCCGGCGTCAGCACGAAGAGCGCGGGTGCGAGCGTGGTGTTGAGCGCGGGCGCCTCGTAACGGAGCGTGATACGGCTGGCGGGAAAATCCGCCTCGACTTTGTGCGGGAAGCTGATCCCGCCGATCTCCCGCCAATCGCTGTAGCGAATCTCGTAACGCTGAGCGCCGGCGCTGTCGCGCTCACGCACCATCGCCAACTGCCCAGCGGTGAAACCCAACTCGCGCGTACCACCGTCGCCGAGACGCCAAAGTACAACGGTCATTCCTTCCGCATCACTAATCGAGTCGGGTGGCGTGGCGAGCTGGGCCGGATCGGGTGCGAGGCCCATCAGTAGGTCGACCGCGGCCGGCGGCGCGAGCGGAATACGCACGTAGCGCTCGAGGGTCGCCGCGTTGGCGCCACCGCTCATCAGGACATTTTTCGACGGGTCGAAGATCATTAGCCGTCCGGCGTCGTCCGCCGCCAACACCATCGTCGCGCCGAACGGTGCGACCGCCTCGACCCGCATGCTGGCCGGGCGCGCGAGCGCGATCTCCTCATGCGTGCGGAAGTGATGGCCGTCGGCGGCGCTGTAGTCCATTATCGCTCCGCTCTGCACCGAGCGCAGTGAGCGCTCGCGATCGGCGAGCGCCGAGAGCATCGCGGTGGCGCCAGGAGTGACGGCCGATGCGCCGGGGGCGGCGGGCGACGGCGCAACGCTAGAGGTCAAGGCGCACGCCGAGAGTTGGGATACTGCCAGCGCTAGCGCGGCCGCGCCAATAATGGCACGCGGTCTCCGACGTGGCGGATCGATACGCATCCGATCCAAGAACCAAGGCTCGGGGCGCAACGACTCCAATGGAAAACAGATCCTGGCGAAATCGCTCAATGACTCGCGCTGCCAACATTGCTCAGGGACTGCAACTTGCCCTTGAGCCGCGCGATCTGCTCCTGGTCCGTGGTCCGCCGTAGCGCATCCTCGTACTGCTGCCCGGCCTGCTCGCCGCGGCCAAGCTTGGAGTAGGCATCGCCGAGATGCTCGGTGATCGTCGGATCATCGCCGGTCAGGTTGACCGCTTTCTCGAGCTGCTCGGACGCCTTGCCGTATTCACCCTTCTGGTAATAGACCCAGCCGAGACTGTCGATATAAAACCCGTCTTCGGGCTCGATCGCGAGCGCGCGTTTAACCAGCCGCTCGGCCTCGTCGAGATGCGTGCCGGACTCGGCGTAGGTGTAACCGAGATAGTTGAGCGCCTGCGCATTTTTCGGATTGAGATCGATCGCCTCGCGCATTTCTTCGATACTCTCGGGGCGCTGTTTGCTCTCGTCGTAAAGGGCGCCGAGCGTGAAATGGTATTTGTCGTTCTTTGGCTCGAGCGCGACCATCCGCTTCGCGAGTCCGATCGCGGTGGGATAGTCCTTCTTTTCCTGGTAAACGCCGACCGTGAAGCCGAGGATCTCGGCATCGTTGGGCTTCTTCGCCAGCGCCTGGTTAAGCGCCGCGAGCGCTTGATCGTACTCGTGCTGCTTGTCGTAGATATAGGCGAGCTGCAGGCGCGATTCCACGTAGTGTTCGCTGCCCTCGGGAATCCGTCCGAACTCCGTCGCCGCCTTGTCGTAGTCGCCCAGTTCGCTATAGGCCGTGCCGAGATAATAGTGCACCCGGTAGTTGTCGGGCTCGGCGCCGAGCACCAGGTTGAACTCGGTGGCGGCGCGGTCGAAGTCGCCGCGCTCGAAGTACAGCAGACCAATCTTGGTGCGCGTGTCACTCGGGCTGATCTCGATCTTCTCGGGCGCCGGGGCCGGCTTCACCGGAGCTTCGGCCGAGGCGTGCGCGGCAAAGTACAGCTCGGCCATCCGCTTATGCGCGCGGTCATCGTTGGGATTGATCTGCAGGATTTTTTTGTAGATCGCGACCGCGTCGTCGCGCCGGCCCTGGTCCTCGCGTAGCGCCGCAAGGTCAAGCAGCGCGAGCTCGGATTGAGGATTGAGATTGAGCGCCTTGTTGTAGTAGCGCTCGGCCGCGGAGTAATCGCCGGCCGCCAGCATCGTGCGCCCGGCGTAGTAGTAGCCGAGGAACGATTGCGGATCGAGCGCGATCAGCTGCTCGAAAACCTTGCGCGCCGGTTCATACTCGCCCCGCTTGGCGTATAGCGTGCCCAGGAAGAGGTAGGCCTCCTGGTTCTTGGGCGAGATCCGGATTACTTCCTTGTAGTCCTGCTCGGCGGTCGTGTCGTCGCCCAGCGCGGAGTCGATACCCGCCGCCAGCAGCAGCGCCCGCGAGGAACCAGGATCGATCTTTACCGCCTGGTCGGCCTGGACTCGAGCGTCCGCCAGCCGCCCGTCACGTACGTAGAGTGTGGCGAGCGTGATACGCAGGGTGGCGTTGCCCGGGTCGTATTGCACAGCGGCCTCAAGCGCTTTCAACGCCTCCGTGCGATCACCCTCTTCGGTCGCGACCTCGGCTTGTAAAAACGCGCCCATCGCCCGGGCCTGCGGCGGAATATCGACCGCCGGCTTGCCGCCGAAGGGTGACGGCTGCTCGGCGTCACCGGGCGTACCGGCCGACGCCGCTCCGGGCATCTGAAAACTTGGACCCGACGCCCGCTGCGCGCATCCGGCGCCAAGCAGCATCGCGGCCGCGGCCAGCGCAGCCGTCATCGTGCGCCTAGACAATGTTGGCGTGCTCGACGAGCAGGCGCCGCGAATCGATTGATTTGCCATTAACACAAAGACATTAACACAAATATTTGACCGTCAACGCAGTTCTGGATTTTGGCGACAGGGCCCACACACAATACGCGCTATCGGCACCATTTATAAGTGTTGCTCGCGATCATGCCTTAGCGCAATCCCCGCCGCCTTGTGCCCGCGCCGAGGCTCGGCTAGAGCCTAGCCCTGATGAACCCGCCGAGCCCGGATTCCGCCGGCCCTCAGCGCGCCCAAACGGCCGCGACCGCCGTGGCGCTCCCAAGCCCGCGCGCCGCGATCGCGATGCAGGGTGGCAAGCTCGGCCTGCTCTCGCTGACCTGCGTCGTCTACCTGGTCGTCAGCGGTGGCGCATACGGAACCGAGGACGCCGTGCACATCGCCGGCCCCCGCCTCACGCTCCTACTCTGCGTGTTGGTGCCGCTGACGCTCAGCATACCGACCGCCCTGATGGCGGCTGAACTCAACGCGCTGATGCCGATGGAGGGCGGCTTTTATTTCTGGGTCAAGGAGGCGCTCGGGCCGTTTTGGGGTTTCGCCGAGGCCTACCTGACCTTGCTCTATACCGCGGTAGACATGGCGATTTACCCGGTCCTGTTCAGTGCTTACCTCGCTTTCCTGTATCCGCTCGGGACTGTGGGCCAGCTGGTGGTTGGGACGGCGCTGGTATGGCTCGCCGGACTCTTGAACTTTCTCGGCGTGCGGCCGGCCGGCGATAGTGCGATCCTGCTGACCGCGTTGCTGCTCGCGCCGTTCGCGGGACTGGTCGTGCTCGGCTTCGGCCATCTCGTGCACTGGCATCCGCCGGGCGGCCACATTTTCGGGCCGGACTTCGCGTTCGCGCTCGGCGGGGGACTGACGATCATCATCTGGAATTTCAGCGGATGGGAAAACGCGAGCGTGGTCGCGGGCGAAATACGCGAACCGCGCCGCACCTACCAGCGTGCGCTCGCGATCGCGCTGCCGATGGTCGTGCTCGGCTACATGCTGCCCCTTGGCGTGGCGCTCTCGGGCGCGCCGAACGGCGTCAAGTGGGAGACTGGATGGTACTCCGAGATCGGCCGCCAGCTCGGCGGCCCGGCGCTGGGCGCGGCGCTCGCGCTTGGCGGAATGGTGTCGGCGTTTTCGATCTTCACGGCCGCGATGCTGTGGGTGTCGCGGATGCCGTTCGTGCTCGCGCGCGAGAGCTATCTGCCGCGATGGCTGGCGGAGGTCGCGCGCACCACGGCAACGCCCGGTAAATCGATCCTGGCCTGCTGCGTGCTCTTCACGATGCTGGTGCCGCTGGGCTTCGTCACGCTGGTTATCCTCGACGTTTTCTTTTACATGGGTGCGCTGGTGCTCGAGTTGAGCGCGCTGGTAGTGATGCGCCGCAAGCGGCCCGCGCGCGACGGCCTATTCGTGATCGGCGGCGGTAGAGCCGGGCTTTACCTGGTCGCAATCCTTCCGATGATGACCTGGTGTGCGACTTTTGGCCTCGCGCTCAGCACGGGCGGGATCAAGGAGGACTTTGTCGTCGCGGTGCTGCTCGCGGCGACGACCTATCCGGCCTTCGTGCTATGCCGCAGATTGTGGGGCGGACCGCCGAGCGGAGCGAGCGTTTTCGAACCGCCCGCGAGTCCTGCCAAGGCGTCCTGAACGAGCGGCAGCGCGGGCGCACATTGGAGGGGGAAATTTTTCGATGGCTACGCGCACGCCGGTAAAAGCTTACTTCAATCACGGCGGACTGGCGCGCCCCGACGCGCGTGTAGCCCGGCGCGTAAAAGCCGTCGATCGCGAGTTTGCGGACCTGCTCTACAGCGAAGACGGTGGCCGCTGGCTCGATGCCACGCTGGATGACGCGCGGATCGCCGCGCGCGCGCTCCTCGGCGCGGGCGAGACCGGCGGCGTCTCGCTTCTCTCCAACTCCTCGACCGCGCTTAACCTCGCGATCAGCATCCTCGGCGCGACGCTCGCGGACGGTGAGATCGCAGTCACCACCGACCAGGAGCATCCATGCGTCAATTGGCCGCTCTCGCGCCTTGGCGCGCGCGGGATAGAAGTCGTGGCGATCGGTGGCGGTTCGCCTGCCGAGTTTCTCGAAAATTTGCGCGCGCTCATTCGGCGGCGGCGGCCGGGTTTCGCGGTCTTGTCCCACGTCTCGTGCAAGGATGGCCGCGTGCTGCCGGTCAAGGAAGCCGGGGCGATCCTCGGGCAGCAGGAAATCCCGTATATCGTCGACGGCGCACAGGCGCTGGGTCAGATTGTGGTCAACGTGGCGCAAATCGAGGCCTGGGCCTATGCGTTCACCGGCCATAAGTGGCTGTTCGGCCCGATGGGCACCGGGGGGCTGTGGACCAGCGAGCGCTTTCTCAGTACCAATCCGCTCGCCTGGACCGGGCCGGTGGGTTTCGTTCGCGAGGGCGGCGGTGAGCTCGAAAACGGATCGCTGAACTGCGCGTTATTTGCGGGTATGACCGAGGCGTTGCGGAGGTGTGCCGGGGAATTCGCGTCACGGGTCGATTCCCTGACGAGGCTGCGGGCACGAATCAGCGGGCTCCTGGACGGGCTCTACGAAAATACGGCGTCGAACTGGGACGGCCCGCACGCACCCGGCATCCTGGCCTACAGCCTGCCGTCACAGGTGCGATCAGAGGAATTGGCCGTGGCAGTGCTCCGCCGCTTCGGCGTCGCGATCAAGCCGCTACGCCCGCCGCAGGAATCGAACGGCTTTAGGGTGACATTCTCGCCCTGGACGACCGACGAGGAGGTCGAGTTGCTGGGCGACGCGATGCGCACGCTCGCCCCGTGAATCACGCTTCTGAACTCCCTTCCCCGCGTTTTGGGGGAGGGTTGGGGTGGGGGTCGAGCGAGGAAGCGCCAGATGTCTGTTTTTGCGTGGCGCTTCCTCGTCCGGTTATTTTCCGGGCGCGCGCTTTCTCTCACGCCGCAAGGCGCAGCGACTGCGTCGCGATCAGCCGTCTCTGTGGTCGAAGCGTTTGTTCGGCCAGAGGCGGCTCTCAAAGAGATTGAGAACCGCCTGGACCCCCACCCTGCCCTCCCCCAAGACTGATGGGGAGGGAAATAGAAAATTCCAAATCGACGACCATCGTGCACATCCAGGGATGCTGTTCGCGTTCCGCGTTAAATGCTAGAGCCTGATCGATGCGCCGCGCGGGCGCAGACGGAGTATCGAAAATGGAAAATTCCGGCGACCAGCAAATAACCGGCCGAATCACCAGCGTTGACCAGTTGCGAGCAATCCTCGGCGAACCCCATCCGGCCACTCCACGCAAACTCCTGCGCGCGCTCGACGACATGGCGATCGATTTCATCGGCCGCTCACCCTTCCTGGTGCTCGGGACGGCGGACGCAGCGGGCAACCAGGACGTCTCGCCCAAGGGCGGCACGCCGGGCTTCGTGATGATCGAGAATCCCAACACCCTGCTGATTCCCGACAGCAAGGGCAACAAGCTGCTCTTCGGCCTGCAGAACATACTGGAGAATTCCCATGCCGGGATAATCTTCATGGTCCCGGGCACCGACGAAACCCTGCGAGTCAACGGCACAGGCGAACTGAGCGTCGATCCGGCGGCGCTCGCGCGTTTTTCGGCCAACGGCTCGCCGGCTCAGCTGGCGATCCGAATCACGGTGCGCGAGTGTTTCTTCCACTGCGCCAAGGCCTTGATGCGGTCGCAACTGTGGAAGCCCGAGAGCTGGGGCGAGCGCATCGCCTTTTCGTGGGGCAAATACCTGGCGCGCAAGAGCGACGGCGAGGAGGCGGCGGCCAAGATCGATCGCTTCGTCGAACTCGACTACAAGAACAACCTCTGAACTGGAAAATCACCAATTCGCGCACACGTCGGTGACCTTCGCGGAGAGCTATACGGAAACACTATGAGCAAACTCGGCCTTCAAGTCACGACCGGTGTGCTAGGCGTCATCCCTGTTGTCACCGGTTTGATTGGCATGCTCGGTCTCAGCGATCCGATCTATGCGTCGGCAGGCCTGCCAGCCAACGTGTTGCTCGATAGCAATCTGCGGTTTTTCGGCGGAGTCTGGCTTGGATTGGGAATCGCGATGTTCTGGCTCATCCCCAAAATCGAGAAACAAACAATCCTATTTCGGGCTATCTGGGGTATGATCTTTCTCGGTGGCGTCGGCCGGCTCATTTCCATGCTGCTTCGGGCGCTCCCACCTATCCCATTCATTGGCTTCACAATCCTTGAAATCGCAGGTGCCCCAATCTTCGTCCTTTGGCAAGCGCGCCTGGCGAAATGAATTTCAAAGCCGTTCCCGCTGATCCTGAGCGCGCGCGCTCAGGATTTTTCAGATTTCTTTTCGTCAGATTTCTTCTCGGGCTCCCACATTTGCTGCCACGCGCGAAGCCCGTCCTGCAGCGTTTTCTGTACCGACTCGGCCTGCTTGCGTGCGGCCTCGGTCCAGTCACCCGAGGCGGCGAACGACTCGGTCGCCTTGCGCCAGTTCTCGGCCCACGCCTCCATTGGATTGGCGTGCTTCTTCTCCGCCCCGCCGCCTGCCGCCGACGCCCCTCGGCGCGCCTGTTCGCGGAGTTGGCGCTCCCACCACTGAAAGCCCTGTTCGAGCGCGGTCACCATCCCGTCCTTCGCCATCCGCGCGGCGCGGATCCAGTTCTCGACCATCTGTTCGCGGTCGACGCCGGCGCCCGACTGCGCCGCAACGTCCTTAACCGCCTTGTTCACCGCCGCGAGAGTTTCGGCCAACGCCTCGCCAGCCTTGCGAATCACGTCCCCGATGTTCGAAAAATCTTCTTTGGCCATCGCTGTCGCCCTCCTGTCGGTCCAAGTGAGGATTTGGACTATGGCCTCATCGTCCTACAGATCGTGGCCTAATTCGATACGTGTGCCGACGCGGGTAGCATCTTTTGCGTGGCGGCTGGGATACGTACATCGGCTGCTCGAGTCACGTTGCCGGACGACGCCATCCAGAGCGTCGCGCAGATCGCCGCGAAATAGGCGCATGCCAGAGAGATGAATGCCGCCTCGGCCGGCAAAAAGTAGGACGCGTGCATGTGTCCCGAGATCGAATGCGCCAGGGCGCGGCTCAGGAAACCCAGCGGCCCGCCCATGAACAATGCCGCTACATAGCTCGCACCGGCAAGATTCAGCACCCGCCGCGGAAGCTCGATCTCGTGATTTGCTGCCGCGATTCCAACGTAAAGTGGAACGAGGCAAACCAGGAACTGTGGCCATGCGAGCGGCGACAGCAGAGTGATCACCACAATCCACAGCGAAAAACCGCATCCGTAACGGTCATCCTTGAGCGCGGCGGCCGCGGCGAACGCGACGCCGCCCATCAGCAGTTCGATTCCGATCGTCGCGGCAACGGCCCATCCACGATAGCCGAGCACCAGTTGCGCAAAGGAATCGAGGTTGAGATTCGCCGGATGCCTCAGCAGGCTCGACGGCACGCCGCGAGTGTACGGTCCGGATATGGGCAGCGCCATCCGCACGAAGCTGACGACCGGCTCAAATCCCGCTATCGTGATCGCGATAGCGACACCGATGGAGCACGCGGCCAGAAAATACCTGGTAGCGCGCCAATTACGCCGCGCTACCAGGTAACCCAGCATCCCCAGCGGATAGGCGCGCAACAAAGCTGCGACCGCCAGGATCGCGCCGGCCGCTCGGTCATGGCCTCGTCTTAACTCCCGCAGCGCCAGCGCAAAGATGAACAACAGGACGACCTCGCTTTGCGCGAACCAGAAGTTCAGCGCGATCGGCGGAAAAAGCAGCATCAGCGCCCCAACCGACCATCCTTCCACGCCGGGCGGCCCGTATTCGCGAATCAGCAAGAACAGCGCCGCCACCACGCAGATCAGGTTGAAGGCGGTCCAGGTCCAGTACGCTGCCGGCGGCTCAAGCAATGTGAACGGTTCGAAAAATATCAACCAGGCAGGAGTTTCGAGCAGCGGTTCGCTCCGCTCCCATGCCGAGATATGGTCCAGCGGACGGCCGGCCTCGATGAAGATAGTCTCGAAATCCCGATCGTATGGATTGATCCCCCGTCGCAGCGCCGTCGACCCGATATAGTACGGCCTGAAATCCTGATAACCGCTGACTTTCGCGGGCAGTGACTCGAAGACGACCGCTGCTGCCACACCAACGACGATCCATAGAGCGAGGGCGGCTTGCGTGCGTGGATTCATCTTCAGTCGGCGCAGCCCTGCGTCAGTATGGCGCGGGCGTCGCCTGGACTTACGGATGATATTCTTCGTCCACCACCGCGCTAGTCAATGGCTTGTGAGTAGTATCATCGCTTTTGCGTGGCAGTGACTATCGCGTCTAATAGTAAGACTCGAAAAGTCAATCGCGATTGAGTCAGCGCGCTTCCGTCCCAGGCTGACTCGGGATGAGACCTCAGGCGAGGTAACGGTAAGCTATCGCGCCAACCGCGCGGGTCACCGGCAGCGGCACTCGGCGCCAGATGCGCGTGAGCCGGCTCCCCGCGCGATCGGGATCCTCCGCGCTGGTATGACGCGGAGCGCGCGGAAAGTAGCTGTACGGCAGCGGCACCGGCTTCGCACCCATCTCGGCCTTGAAGCGCGCCAGGCCCGTGTTGCGCGTGTCGGTGCGGCCAAGGTCGAGCGAGGTCGCCTTGCCGGCGTGATGCTCCAGGATGCTGAAAAACAAAAGGTGCGAAGCGCCCGCAGCACTTTCAGCCGCGCGCGCTGACCACTTGGCATAGAGCATGGGCCCGTCACGCAACACGACGACCGCGGCCTGGTCGCATCCGGCCGAGGAGGCCAGCCAGATCTCGAGGCCGTGGGATGGGGCGAAGACCTCGCGCACGAGCGAAAAGAAGCGAAACGGCTGCGGCGGCACACCGAGGCGGCGGCGGGTCTCAAGCTGGATTGCGTAAAAGCGACGCAGCATCGCGTCGCTGTCGCCGTGCTCGATCTTGAACGCCTCGGAGGTGGCGCGCTTTACCTGGCGGCGGAAGTTTCGATCCGCTGCGCGCTGGACCTCGGCGAACGGGCGCGTGAGATCGAGCGACCATTGCTCAAACGAATCGTCAGTGCTCCACGGCGCGGGCGCCTTGATTCCTCGGATCTCAAGATTTCCGCCGAGGCGAGGATCGGCTGTGAGGCCGCGCATCAGTGCGGCCATTGCGTCCTCGTCTACGCCGAGGGGCGCGCACGAATCGGAAAATGGCAGACCCACGAAGTTGCGGACAAACGGATTTTTGGTGCGCGACAAGCAGGCAGCCGGCAAGCACCTTGCCCTCGCGTTCGACGCTCGCCGCGAAGGCGCAAAACCCGTAGGCGCGGCGCAGCACCTCCGCCCAGGCCGACGTGTGAAACAACGTGACGTTGCCGGCCGCTTCGCCGAGTTGCTTCCATTGATCGACGGCCTCGGCGAGCGGCTGTATCCTAATCTGCATGGGCGATGGGGCGGCGCAGCTCGCGCCGCCCGTCAACGCGTCGAGATCGAACCGTTGCGAGTCGAAATTCTGATGTTCATTCTGATCTTCGACAGCCACCGCGGTATCGTTCTCCGTCGAGCTATTGTGCAAGCTGTCCCGCAAGCCATCCTCAGCGACTGCGCGATCAACGGCGCTCATATAGGGTAGTTCTTGAGAATCACATAGGCACCCGCGAGCTTGAACCCCCACGGCCTCACCCAAGTGCCTTCGGCCGCGAGCGTGAATTGCGCCTTTTCCACGACCCGGATCGACGGCTTATTGCTATCTTCGACGACGTACCACAACCGCCGCCCGGGCTTCGCGAGTGTCGCGACAATCGTCTGTAACGCGAACGACGCGAGCCCTCTTCCGCGATGAGCCGGATCGGTCCATGTGTCGCCGATCTGGAAGTCGCCGTCGGCTACAAAAGGGAAGCGCCAATACTCGGGAGTGAAACCGGAATAGTGCACCAGACGCCGGCCGTCGTAGATCAGCAATGCTCCACTGCCTGAGCCGGCAAAAAGATGCAGCCGATGCACGGCCCATCGGAAGAGGAATCTCAGCCTGAACCCTTGACTTGGGAGTCCGGACGGCAGCGGAGGGCAAGATTCGCGGCTGCCACAGGGTCCACCAATAGGGAGGATGCAGGCTGCTGCCGATCTCGTCGCGCACGTTAGGACTCCGCTCATCAGATCCACAGCTGTAGCAATAGAAAAGGTAATGAGGTTCAAGCCGGGTTTGCAATCCAGACGCAGGGGACATCGAGTTGCTGCTCTGCGGGCGTGTCGAGAGGCTATCGCGTTAGTTACGGCCATTGATGTGCCATCGCACCAGTCCAACGTTGAGAGTCACGACTGCCCGATAGATGGCAAGAGATATGCCATGCCTCAATTAGCAAAAAGGACGTCAAATCAGCATACTTGGCGTCGCATTGCTCTAGAGCAGTCGGTACATATCGCTATACGAAGCAAAAGTAAGAGGAAAATTTTACAGAGCGACGCGGTTCGGTTGTCTCAACGCTGACGCGGCTTGCGCGGCGGATTGTAGACGTGGAAAAACGAGAACGCCGCGATCACCAGTGCGTGCGTGATCTTTTCCGTCGCGATCAGCCGCTTCACGTCGCCGAGCGGCACCATCACGACCTCCGTCTCCTCCGAACCGCCCAGGCGAGGCCGCCCGACGCGGCGCACGTTGCGGGCCACGAACGAGTAGCAGTAATTGGGCTGGATCGCGGGATTGGGATGGACGCGGCCGAGCTCGACCACATCCTCTGAGTCGTAGCCGCACTCCTCGCGCATTTCGCGCCGCGCCGCCAGAGAGCGGGCTTGGATCTTCCGGATCGACCATCCCGCCGGGAATCTCCAGCGTGAAGTCGCCGGTCCCGTGACGGAATTGCCGCACCATCACGACCTCGTTCGCGGGCGTGATCGGGATGATGTTGATCCAGGCCGGCGCCTCGAGCACGAAGAAGTCATGCTCGCCGCGATGCGGATGCGAGCGCTGGTGGCGATGCAGATCGAAGATTGGCGTCGCGTAGACGCGCTCGCTCTTGAGCGTTTCCCAGCGGCGGGCTTTCGTGCGCGCCATCGCTAGCGGCGCCGCGCGCGCGCGTCGGCGCGCCATGGCACGAATCCAGATCTCGACGAGGAAGCGCCGCAGAGAACAAGCATCCGGCGCTTCCTCGCTCGACCCCCACCCCAACCCTCCTCCAAGACTCGGGAGGAGGGGTCAGGAACGGGCGAAGTGAGCGATCGACGCGAAGCGATGTTTCTGTTTCTCAACACCTTTTAGAACAGCCGTCCATATTCGATCGCCGGGCAGCGGTCCATCACGACCGTCATCCCGGCCGCCCGCGCGCGTCCGGCGGCCTCGAGATTGACCACGCCAAGCTGGCACCACAACACGCGCGCGCCCTTGGCGATCGCGGCCTCGGCGATTTCGGGCAGATACTCGGGGCGCCTGAAGACGTCGACCATCTGGATCGAGTCGGGAATCGAAGCGAGGTCCGGATAGCATTGCTCGCCGAGCGCGCTCATCAGCGCATCGGGCCGAGCTGCGGGTTGACCGGGATCACGCGAAAGCCCTTGCGCCTGAGCAGCATCGCGATCCGCAGGCTGTCGCGCGCCGGATTGTCTGAGCATCCGACCACTGCGACCGTGGCCGGATGCGCGAGGATCTCGCGAATCTCGGCGTCTGTCGGGTTGGTGAATTCCATCGCCCGAAACCTTCGATGCCGCCTCAAGGCCGTAATCGGGCTACTTCTGACCGAGCAGGCGATCGGCGATCCCTGGGATAAGCCGTCCGATCTCGTCGCGGCAGACGTCGAAGACTTCGTGGCCCTGCTCGAACGGATCATCGATATCGCCCGACTCGCCGGCGAACGCGCGCAAGGTGAAAACCGGGCGGGCGGCGGCGGCCGGAAAGCGCTCGCGCAGGTCGCGCTCCTGCGCGACGGTCATCGCGATCACCAGGTCGGCCGCCTCCAGCAGCTCCGGATGGCGCTTGAGGTCGGTCGAGGCCGCCTCTTCGCCGATATCGATCCCGATCGACTTGAGCGTCATCCGGGTGTCGAGCGAAACCAGCGCGCCGTCGCGCGCGTAGGGCGCGATACCGGCCGAGCGAATTTCGATTGCGCCGTCGGCGCCGCGCGCGCCAAGCTCGCGCCGCAGCATATGCTCGGCCATGATGCTGCGGGCGGTGTTGGCCGCGCAGATGATCAGTATGCGGCGCGAACGCGCTTCGGCGGAGGCAGCACCCGCGTGCACACCGGCTTTGGTGTGAGGCATCGGCCCGCGTCAGCGCCCCGCGCTCATGACCTCGGCCATGCTTTCCTTCTTGGTAACGCCCTTGGCGAGCTCTTCCTTCAGCCGCGCACCAAGAGCCGCCGGATCCCAGAACGTGCCGGGCGCGGCGGCGACCTGCGCCACCGAATGCCATCCGCGCATCAGCCACACCCGTCCCATCCCGACGCGAAAGATTTCGCCGTGGACGTCCTTGGCGTCGTCGCTGGAAAGCCACGCGACCAGCGGCGCCACGTGGGCGGGGCTGAAGAGGTCGAAATCGCCCTGCTTGACGGCCGGCATCGTGGCCGCGGTCTGCGGAGTGGCCTCGATGGTCAGCCGGGTACGCGCGACCGGCGCGATCGCGTTGGCGGTGCATCCGTAACGCGCCATCTCGCGGTCGATGATGATCGCGAAGGCGGCGACCGCGGCCTTGGCGGTGCCGTAGTTGCCCTGGCCGGCGTTGCCGAGCAGGCCCGAATCGGAGCTGGTATTGATCAGGCGCCCGTTCAGCAAATTGCCGTTCTTTTGCTGCTCGCGCCAGTAAGCGGTGGCATGGCGCGCCAGATTGAAAGTGCCTTTGAGATGGACGGCTGAGGACCGCGTCGAAATCCTCCTCGCTCATGTTGAAGATCATGCGGTCGCGAAGGATGCCGGCGTTGTTCACCACGATGTTGAGCTTGCCGAAGTTGTCCAGCGCGCACTCGACGATGCGCTTGGAGGATTTGAAATCGCTAACGCTCTCGAAATTCGCGACCGCCTCGCCGCCGAAGCCGCGGATCTCCTTGATCACGTCCTCGGCTGGAGAACGCGACTGACCGGTGCCGTCGAAGTGGCCGCCGAGATCGTTGACCACGACCTTGGCCCCCTGTTTGGCCAGCAGCAGCGCTTCTTCGCGGCCAATACCGCGTCCGGCGCCTGTAACGATCGCGACCTTCCCATCAAGTAGTGCCATTGCCGTCTCAGTCCTCTCTTTGTCGGTAGTTCTGTGGTTGTGCGGGGGGTCTAAACGGGCTCTCCCGCCTCAGGCAGATTTATCCCTTAACTCCGCCCTCCCGCAAGCGCCGGGGAACCGCAAGCGACGGCGCGCCGGTTGACTGTGCGCGGACACGCTCCCCGGCGAGTGAGTGCTCCAAGGCGCCTGAGTGTTCCAGGCGCGGAAGACGAGTCAGACACGGAAGGCGGCTCAGTTAGCGCCAACAGGTTTGCGCGCATAGGCACCTGGTAGGTAATTATGATGGGCTTCGGAGACAGCCCGCCGTGGCGCCGGAGAGGCGCAACGGCCGCGCCAGTCTGCCAAAAATTCTCGCTTGCGGAAGGTTTACTAGCGATGCAGAACCAGTTCGGCATTATTCAGATGATCCAGCAGGGCTACTATGCGACGTACCCGCTGATCCTCATCTCGGTCGTCTGCCTGGCGGTCATTTTCGAGCGATTGTGGGCGCTGCGCGGAATCGGTACTCGCGCCACCAAGACCGCTGACGCGCTGGTCGGCCCACTGCGCCAAGGCAAATTCAACGAAGCCCTGCAGCGCACCGAAACCGGCCACACTGCCGCCGACCGCGTCTTCCATACACTTATTTCGGGCGCCAAAGATCTCGACCGCTCACGGCTGGAGGAACTCGACGAGGAGCGGCGCTTTGCCGAGCTGGTCGAGCTCAAGCGCTACATCTGGGTGCTCGCGACCTCGGGCGCCTCGGCCCCGTTCATCGGGCTGTTCGGCACCGTGGTCGGCATCCTGGTCGCGTTCCAGTCGATGGCGGTGATGGGCACCGGCGGTTTCTCGGTGGTGGCGGCCGGCATCTCGGAGGCGTTGATTTCGACTGCGCTCGGACTGGCGGTCGCGATCATCGCGGTCATTTTCTACAACTACTTCTCGGTCAAGATCGACAACATCAACGCCGCGATCCATATCAACGCCGCCCGCCTCATCGACGCCGCGCTGCAAGGGAGACAGACCGTTGGCGGTTAGCGGACCCAAAAGCAGCGGCGAGATGTTCTGGCAGATAAACATCACGCCGCTCACCGACATCTTCCTGGTTCTGCTGATCATCTTCATGGTAACCACCTCGGTCACCATCGAGGCCGCCTCTCACGTCGACCTGCCGATGGCCGAGAACACCGCGCCCGAAAACAAGGGCGTCATCGTCACCTACACCGCCCAGCATGAGCTGTTCGTCAATTCCAAGGACGTGACCGAGCGCGATCTGGAAACGGCGCTGACCGAGGCGCTGACCCGGGTCGACTCCAAGGTGGTGATTTTCCAGGGCGACGAGAAGGTGCTGCTGGGCGATATGATCCGGATCCTGCAAATCGCCAAGCTCGCCGGGGCCCAGCAGATAGCGATCGCAGCCAAGCGCGTCGCGCCGGGACAGTCCCAGCGGCTGCAGACCGGCGCTGGCCACGACCGGCGGCTGACGCGGGTAACAAGAGGTCAGTACTGAACTCATGGCGATCAGTTCCAACCAGAGCGGCGGCGTCTTCTCTGACATCAACATCACGCCGCTGACTGATATCTTCCTTGTCCTGCTCATCATCTTCATGGTGGCGACTGCGATCACGATCGAGTCCGCCGCCCACGTCGACTTGCCCAAGGTTCAATCCGAAGCGACCACCGACAAGCCCAAGGGCGTGGCGGTGATGTACACCGCGGACCATCGCATCTTCGTCAACCAGGGCGAAGTGAATGAAAAGACGCTGCCGGCGGCGCTCAAGGACGCTATCGCCAAGGATCCCGACAAGCTGGTGGTGTTCCAGGGCGACCCGGCGGTGATCCTGGCCGACATGGTCCGCATCCTGGATATCGCGAAAACGGCGGGCGCTCAGCAAATCGCGATCGCGGTGGCCAAGCTGCAGGGCGGCGGCGGCGGCACCGAGACCCGGCGAGCCGGGTCTTCCCAGCGGACCGGTGGTGCCGCCTGAACCTTCCACCGAGGGACCCTGACTTCTGTTGGACGGTCTAGCGGGAGCACAATATTAAGTGGCGCCCTGTGGCGCATAACTGGAGCAATGGCGCCGCCTCTCGGGGGAGCAGAGCTGGGGCCTTGGAAGTAAAAGGCATCGCGTGACCGTCGCGGAAGAAATCGGCCTGCTCGCGGTATCGGTAGTCGTCGTGGCGATGGTCCTCTTCTGGATCGCCACGCGCGCGCATCTGGACGAGGAAGATCCGGAAAAGGAAAAGCCCGGCTTCAGACATGGCCTGCGCCAGAGCCTGCGCTTCCTGCTCGGCCCGTTCCCGCTCTCGATCGGCCTGCACGTCGTGGTCCTGCTCTTCCTGCTCTTCGCCGTGCACATGGAAACTGGCCAGAACTTCATCCCGATAAGCCTGCAGGCGGGCGGCGGCGGCGGCCAGACCAAACCCGGCGAAGACACCAACATGCCCGAGATGCAGATGCCCGAGTTGCAGGCGCTGCCGATGGAGAAGCCCAAGCAGGTCGACGTCTACGCGCGCGAAGCCGTCGTCAGCGCCAATAACTATGTACGCGCGACCACCGGCGGAATCGGAATCGGCCGCGGCGGCGGGATGGGCTCGGGCTATGGCCAGGGCATCGGCAATGGTTTCGGCGGGTTCATCAGCGGGCTGCGGCGCACCGGACTCGACGTCGTGATCGTGATCGACGGGACGGGCTCGATGCGCCTGGTGATCGACGACGTCAAGAACAAGATGCGCCAGTTGATGCTCGCGATCCATCGGCTGGTGCCGACCGCGCGCGTGGGGATCATCGTCTTTGGCGGACGCGGCGAGCAGATGGAGATGCTGCCGCTTACCACTTCGCCCGGCGCCGTGGTCCAGTTCCTGAACGGCATCCAGGCACGCAACGGCGGCGAATGGCAGGAAGACACGCTGGGCGCAGTCCGGATGGCGGTCGATAACATGGGATGGCGCTCGTATGCCAAGAAAGTGATCGTGCTGGTCGGCGACACGCCGCCGTTCAAAGAGGATTTCGATCCGGTCCTCCAACTTATCCGCCAGTTCCACAGCGAGAATGGAACCTTCAACACGGTCGACCTGACCGTCGAAGAGCACGAACGCTTCGTCAAGCAGTGGCAGAGCTTCAGCGGACCGGTGCCGGTCTCGGCGTCCTCACTGCCGGAGTTCTACCTGGAGACCCAGGCGGCGTATCAGGCGATGGCGCGGGCGGGCGGTGGCTCGTGGCGCAGTCTGACCAAGGACGAGCACATCAACCAGCAGGTGCTGATCCTGGCCTTCGGCGAGGAGTGGCGTTCTGAGGTCGCCGCTTTCGGCCGCGGCATCAAATCCAGCAGCGCCGAACCCTAGAGACTCCGCTCCGCGCCTCAGCAGCGGCGCGTGCCACGATAAATCCCCTCGTCCGAGAAGGACGCGCACCACGCTCGTTGATGTCCTCCAAGCCCGGTTCGTGATAAATGATTTGGGGTACGCTGGAGGGTGTCAACCAACTTGACTACCGGAAAGGGAGAAAATCACATGCGAAAATTCTCAATCGCCCTATTCGCGGTCGCGGCCTTGGCCGTGACGCTGGCGGCTGCGCCCAACGCGCTCGCGCAGGGAGAAGCTGCGCCCGCCAAACACGTGGTCAAGATCGGCTATCTGAGCTGCCATGTCGCCAAGCGGCTGGGGATTCATCTTCGGCTCGTCGCGCAAACTGCAATGCGTTTACACGCCGGCGGAGAAGGGCAAGAAAATCGAAGACTACTCGGGTTCGATCACCAAGTTCGGGGCCGACATCGGCTACCTGCAATCCGGTGTGATCCTGTGGACGGTGCTCTCGCCGGGAACGAAGATCACGACCAATCCCGGACTGCTCTCCGGTCACTACGGCGGAGCGACCGCAAGCGCAACCCTCGGACTCGGCGTTGGCGGCAACCTGCTGGTTGGCGGGATGGACGGATCGATCTCACTGCAGCCGCTTAGCATCGAAGGCAACACCGGCCTCAATGTCGCGGCGGGCGTCGCGACGATGGATCTCAAGTTCGAGTATGTAGCGGGCATCAACAAGTAGTTCTGTCTCACACAGGAAAAAAAGAGGGCCGGGAAGCGAAATCTCCCGGCCCTTTTTCACTACCCGCGGCTCAATCCGCGGCGGCGTTGGCGGAAGCGGTGGCGTCGACGTGGCTATGGAAGCGGCTGTAGCTGAAGTAGATCGCGAACCCGATCGCCATCCAGACGAAAAATCTGATCCATGTGACGAGCGGCAGGCTGGCCATCAGGTACAGGCACGACAGCGCGCCCACGAATCGGCACCAGCGGCACCAACGGCGTGCGGAAAGGCCGATGCTGATCCGGATCGATGTAACGCAGAATCCATACGCCCAGGCATACCAGCACGAACGCGAACAGCGTGCCGATATTGGTCAACTCGGCGATGTCCTGGATCGGCAGCAACGCCGCCGTGACGCCCACTGCCGCCCCGGTTAACATGGTCGGTATGTAGGGCGTCTGGAAGCGCGGATGGACCCGGCTGAACGCCGGCGGCAGCAACCCGTCGCGCGAGATGGCAAAAAAGATCCGCGACTGGCCCAGCAGCAGCACCAGCAGCACCGAGGTCAACCCCGCCACGGCGCCAACCGACACCACGCCGCCAACGAAGTTGAGCCCGCGCACCACGAAAGCCGAGGCCAGCGGCGCGCTCTTGTCGATCTCGCCGAACGGCACCATCCCGGTCAGCACCGCGGCCACCGCGATATAAAGCGCGGTGCAAACGAAGAGCGACCACAGGATGCCGCGCGGCAGGTCGCGTCCGGGATCGATCGCCTCCTCGGCCGCGGTTGAGACCGCGTCGAAGCCGATGTAAGCGAAAAAGATGTACGCGGCGCCCTTGGAAATCCCGGAGAATCCGAACGGCGCGAACGGACTCCAGTTCTGCGGGCGCACGAAGAACATCCCGACCAGGATGACGGTCGCAACCGCGCACAGCTTGATCGCGACGATCGCGGAGTTAAGCCGCGCGCTTTCACGGATTCCAACGTAGAGTACAGCCGAAACCAGCAACACGATCAGCGCGGCCGGCAGATTGATGATCGCTCCGGGCTCTGTGCCCGGGGCAAAGCTTATCGCGTGCGGCAGATGTATTCCGATCCCCTCGAGAATGACCCGGAAGTATCCCGACCATCCCACCGCGACCGCTCCAGAAGCCACCGCGTACTCGAGCACCAGATCCCATCCGATAATCCATCCGACCAGCTCGCCCATCGTGGCGTATGAATAGGAGTACGCTGAGCCGGCCACCGGAATCATCGCGGCGAACTCGGCGTAGCACAGCGCCGCCATCGTGCACGCCACGCCCGCCATGACGAATGAAAGGATTAGGCCCGGACCGGCCTGGCGCGCACCGACCCCGGTCATCACGAAGATGCCAGCGCCGATGATCGCGCCGATGCCGAGCGCGGTGAGGTCGAGCGCACCGAGCGCGCGGCGCAGTCCGCCGCGATGCGGCCCCGCGTCGTCCAGCAGCGCGGCAACCGGCTTGCGGCGCATCAGTTGCGCCCTGAGAGCCGTCCCGCCCGTCACCGCGGCATCCCGTCTGTGGCCGAGCGGCGTCACCAGGCCTGGTAACCGCCGTCCACGGCCAGCATCGAGCCGGTCACGTAACTCGAGGCCTCGCTGGCCAAAAAAATTATCGCTCCGCGAATTTCCTCGGGTCGTCCAAGCCGTCCAAGCGGCGTCGACTTTTCCATCCGCTCGCGATTGTTGCCCTTGGCGATTCCGGCCTCGGTGGCTTCGGTCGGAATCCAACCTGGCGCGAGCGCGTTGACCAGGATTCCGTAGACCGCCCACTCCACCGCGAGCTGGCGGGTGAGATTCAGCAGCCCCGCCTTGGACGCTGTGTATGCCGAAAGCCGGTAGATCGAGCTGGCGACGGTCGCGTAGATCGAAACCACGTTGATTATGCGGCCGGGACGCTTTGCCTCGATAAGACCGCCGGCGACGCGCTGCGCGAGCATCATCGGCGCAGTGAGGTTGGTCGCGATCGCGGCGTCCCAGATCGCCCGCGGCAGCGTCTCAGCGCGGCCGGTGGGCGAGATGCCGGCGTTGTTGACCAGGATGTCGACCAGGCCTAATTCGCGCTCTGCGCGTGCGAGCGCCGCGTCGATTTGCTCGTCGTCGGTGACGTCGAGCTTGGATTGCAGCGGTGCGCACGCCGTACTCGCGCGCGAGGCTGGCGGCGAGCTGCTCGAGGCGCTCGCCGCGGCGCGCGGCCAGCGCGACGTCGGCGCCCGCCATCGCGAGCGCCGTCGCGCAGTCGACGCCGAGGCCGGACGACGCGCCGGTGACAAAGCCGATGTGCCCGCGCAGCGAGAACAGCGATTGCAGCGAGTTCATCGAATCCATCGCGCGGGCTAGTGCTCCGCCGGCGCCGACGCGGTGCCGTGCGCGGTCGCGGCGGCGGCCTCAGCCGCCGCCGCGACCGCTCGCTCGATGTCGGCACCGCTCACGCCGTAATGCGTGACGGCGCGGAACTCGACTGGGCTTCGCGGGCCGACCAGCACGCCGCGCTCCTTGAGCGCGGCGGCAAAGCGGCCCGCGCGCTCGGCACCGCCGGCGACTTCGAAAAAGACCATGTTGGTGCGCCGGCGCGCCGGATATACTCGCAGGCCCGCGACCTGGCCGAGTCCCTCGGCCAGCGCACGTGCGTTCTCGTGGTCCTCCCCGAGCCGATCGACCATCGCGGTCAACGCAACAATCCCGGCCGCGGCGATTATCCCCGCTTGACGCATCCCGCCGCCCAGCGCTTTGCGCATGCGATGCGCCCGTTCCACGAACAGGCGCGGCCCGCACAGCATCGTGCCCACCGGACAGGCGAGCCCTTTGGAGAGGCAGAACGAAACCGTATCAGCATGCGCGGCGATACGCTTTACGCTTGGTCTCAAGCGCAAGCGCGGCATTGAAGATGCGCGCGCCGTCGAGATGGCCGCTGAGGCCATGGCGATGCGCCAGTTCGGCGACCGCGTCCATGTGCGCGAGCCCGACCGCCTCTCCGCCGCATCGATTGTGCGTGTTCTCCATCGCGACCAGCGCGTGCGGCGCGAAATGCGGGTCGGACGGTGTCTCGAGCTCGGCCTTCAACTCGTCGAGGGCGAATTCGCCGTCGTCGGTGTTGCGAATCGGAGTCAGCACCACGCCGCCCGAGCGCGGCGGCGCCGCCCGCCTCATAAAGATAGGTATGGGCGCGGGCGCCGAGCACCGCCTTGGTGCCGCGCGCGCAATGCACCAGCATCGCGATCAGGTTGCCCATCGTGCCGCTGGCGACCAGCAGCGCGGCCTCCTTGCCCATCGCGGCGGCCGCCATCGCCTCGAGCCGATTGACGGTGGGATCCTCGCCGTAAACGTCGTCGCCCAACTCGGCGCGCGCGATCGCCTCACGCATCTCGGGCGTCGGCAGAGTAACCGTGTCGCTGCGCAGATCGATCACGTGAGCGCCCGCCTACTCGGGAAAGATCGCCTTGACCACTTCGTCGATCGCGCGCTTGCTGTCGGCCTCGTCGGTGAGCGACCAGGTCACGGCGACGGTCGCGGCGCGCCGCGGCGCGATTCCCTGGCGAATAAGCTCGCCGGCGTAGATCAGGAGCCGGGTCGAGACGCCCTCTTCCAGCCCCGAGGCCTTGAGGTTGCGCACCTTCTCGCCCAGCACCGCGAGTTGCATCGCCATGTCGCGGTCGACACCCGCCTCGTGCGCGATGATCTCGACTTCCTTGTCGGCCGGCGGGTAGTTGAACTCGATCGTGACGAAGCGCTGGCGCGTGGAGTGCTTGAGATTTTTCTGGATGCTCTGGTAGCCGGGATTGTACGAAATCACCAGCAGGAAGCCGACGTGCGCCTCCAGCGTCTCGCCGCGTTTCTCGACCGGCAGGATGCGGCGATGGTCGGAGAGCGGATGGATCAGCACGGTGGTGTCTTTGCGCGCCTCGACGATCTCGTCGAGATAGCAGAGCGCGCCGCGGCGCACCGCCTGGGTCAGCGGCCCGTCGATCCATACCGTCTCGTCGGCCTGGATGAGGTAGCGGCCGACCAGGTCGCTGCCGGTCAGGTCCTCGTGGCAGGCGACGGTGATGAGTTCGGTGGGGCCATCGGGAAGGCTCGCGAGGCGATGGGCCATGTGCTCGACGAAGCGGGTCTTGCCGCAGCCGGTGGGCCCCTTGAGCAGCACGGGCAGGCGAGCCTTGTAGGCGGCCTCGAAGATTTCGACCTCGTCGCCGATCGGAAGGTAGTAGGGGGCGTTGTGCGGGTCGAGGTGACGGACTTCAGGCCCTTCGGCCTGCATCCTGGTATCGAACTTCTTCAGCTCAATCGACATTGCTCACCCTTGTGCGAGGCGCTGCGGGCGTGCCGCGGATTCTAAGAGAGCATGGGCCTCATATTCAAGCGACGCCCCTGCGCAACATTATAGTGGACCCGCCGCGATGATCCTTCACCTCGTAGCCCTTCGCTTCCAACTCCTTGCGAAGCTCGTCGGCGCGCTTGAAGTCCTTGGCCGCCCTCGCGGCATCGCGATCGCTCTGCAACGCGGCTATTTCCGGCGGGAACTCGCCCTCGGTCTCCTTGCGCATCGCTTCGAGATCGAGCCCGAGCACTGCGTCGAATTTTTTTAGTACACTCCAGATTCGCTTATCGCCGCGGCGATAGGCCTCTGCCACCAGTTCGAGCGCGACGGCCAGCGCCTGCGCA
Organism: uncultured delta proteobacterium; assembly: GCA_963710455.1. Lineage (GTDB taxonomy): Bacteria > Desulfobacterota > Binatia > Binatales > Binataceae > JAKAVN01. Next base: position 758,779 of record CAVQAG010000017.1, on the reverse strand, counting down.
GTGTTGAGATCGTTGTTGAGCGCCTCGACAAAACGGTCGTCGAACTCCTGGGCCCACGGCGAATCGTTGGCGCGCCGCGTCCTCGTCGGAGAGATTACGGGCGAACTCGGCGAAGTAGTCCAGGTTGCGCTCGGCCGCGCGCACGGCGTCGAGCGAGAACGCGAGCTCCGAGCGATACTTCGCGCCCAGGCAGAGCATCCGAAACGCCAGCGGATTGATTCCCGCCGCCACCAGGTCTTCGAGCACCGGGAAACGCCCCGCGCTCTTGCTGATCTTCGCCCCTTCCATCCCGACCAGGAAAGCGTTGTGCACGAAGTAGCGCACGAACGGCTTGCCGGTCGCGCCTTCGGACTGCGCGATCTCATTCTCGTGATGGACCGGAATATGGTCGAGACCGCCCGTGTGAATATCGATCGTCTCGCCTAGGTAGCGCATCGACATCGCCGAGCATTCGATATGCCATCCCGGATAGCCGCGTCCCCACGGACTTTCCCATTGCATCAGATGGTGCGGCTGATTGAGCACCCAGAGCGCGAAGTCGTGCGGGCTTTTTTTGTCGGGCGAGTGTTCCAGCCGCTGGCCCGCATGCTGTTCGTCAAGGCTTTGGCGCGAAAGCCGGCCGACGCGGCTTTGCCCGCGCCACTTTTCGACGTCGAAGTAAACGCCCGAGCGTGTGACGTAGCCGTAGCCGCGCTCCACGATTCGCTCGATAAGCGCGATCATGTCGGCGACGTGGTCGGTCGCGCGGCAGAGCAGCGGCGGCGCGGGCAACCTGATATTGAGCTTGCCGCAGTCGCGCTTGAACTGCGCAATATAGAAATCCGCGACCTCGCGCGGCGTCTTGCCTTCAGCGCGCGCGGTCTTTTCAATTTTGTCCTCGCCGGCATCCGCGTCGGAGGTCATGTGGCCGACATCGGTGATATTCATCACGTGGCGGACTTCGTAGCCGTTGAGCTCGAGCGCGCGGCGCAGCGTATCGACGAACACGTACGCGCGCATGTTGCCGAGATGCTGCGGCAGATAGACCGTCGGCCCGCACGAGTAGAAGGTTACCACCGGCGGATTGAGCGGCTGAAACTCCTCGACCCGGCGACCGAGCGTGTTGAAGATGTAGAACGGCTTCACGTCGATTGCCTCGGGCACACATGCGCGACGCGGCGCGCCGCCCATGCGTCGCTCAAGGCTGCCGCGCCGAAGCGGGGGCGACCGGCGATTCCAGGTCGCGCTTGCGCCCCCCGGCAATGGCTTTGTATTGGCGATCGGCCATCCATGCGTAACCCGGAAGATACCACAGATAAGCGAGCAGGCTGCGCAGGCCGGCCTGCCGGCGCAGGATTTCATTGACCGCGCGTGCTCCGCGATACACTCGGCCGCGGTCGTCGATCACGTGCAATTCGTAAAGCAGGTCGTCGAGCTTGAGCTCGGGGAAATGCCCGCGTGCCGCTGGATCGTTGGCGTCGAAGAGCTCGAGCGACTCGGTGTTGTCGTAGCGCAGGATTCCCGACGCGACCGTCCGGCACATCTCGCAGCCGCCGTCATAGAGCACCGCGAGCTTGCCCGCAGTGGCCTGGGCCGCAATCCGTTGCGGCTCTCCGAACAGGCGTCCCATCGTGTGGCGCGTGCGCCTAACGCCTCGAGAGCCGCGGATTGGCCGTCATCCGCCGCAACTTGTTGCGCTCGTGACTGATGCGCCACTCGTAGCCATCGACCAGCGATTGCCATCCGGCTTCCGCAGTGTTGGCCGACTTGGCGAGTGTGGTCCAGGTGCTCTGGCCGTCGGAGAATTTCTTGATCGACATCACCTCGGCTTCGGTCGACTCGCCGCTTGCGTGCATATAAGTCTCGATCACCCGGACCGGATCGAGAAACGGAAAGTACTTCAGCAAGGCCTTCCGCAGTGCGAGATCGAGCGCATGGACGACGCCGACGCCGCGCGCGGCCTCGGTCTCTTCCACGTTACCGATCTGCAGCACCACGGTGGCATCGATCGTCATCTTGCCTTCGTTGAAGTCGTCGATCACGCGCCGGCGCACGACAATGAAGGGCGGCTCGTAGTTGCCGGAGCGGCGCAGCTCGTTGAGCTCGCGCGAGGCCTGCGGATTTTCGGCCTCGTAAAAAATGGATTTTGATTCTTCGTTCATCGATTCCGGTTTCAAGCGTCCAAGGGCAATTATATTTCCCGCCTCAATTATCTTTCGCTACCACCGCGCTTTCAAGGCAATCCGCCCCGGCGCCATCACCTTTGATGGTGCAACAATGTGACTGGCGGGCTGCTATATTCCTTGACAAGCGCTTGCAATCATCGATCGATGTTTCGCCGTGAATCGATATTTCGCCTGGCACCACTCCTGGTTGCTCTCACGGCTTTCGTTTCGCTCTGCGGCAATGCCCGCGCCGATCCCGCGGTGCAGGTATTTGTCCCGCTAACGATCGATTACGTTACTCTAGGCACCGCACTCAAGCGTCAGATCTATGACGCGCCTGGCGGCCGCGCGATCCTGTGGAAAGGCGCCAACGCTTGCGAGTTCCTTTATGCGCGCAATCCGCGCTTCACCCAAAACGGCCCAACGGCGGTCGTGCTCGAGTCCGACGGCGAACTCGGGCTGGGCGTGCCGCTCGGGGATCAATGCGTCAATCCGATTTCGTGGAAGGGCATCATCGCGGTCGACGCAACGCCGTTTCTGACGCCTAACCTGACACTGATGTTCCGCGTAAGCGACATCAACCTATACGACGAGCAACATAAGAAGTCCCTCATCGTGGGACGCGGCTTTGACTTGATCAAAGACAACTTTATTCCGCGCTTCCAGACGTTCAAGTTCGACCTGCGCGCGCCGATTGAGGAGTTTCGAGCGCTCGCCGAGGAGGCCGCGCCCCCCGACCAGGCCGAGCGTTTCAAGCAAACGCTCGCGACGGTCCATGGGGTCGGACCGGCCGTCGCCGCGCCAGACGGGATAAAAGTGACGCTGGGACTGACCGCGCCCACGCTCCCCGCGGCCGCGCCGGCCGTGCCTTCGGGCCCGCTGACGCCGGCCGAGCTCGCCGCCTGGAATCAAAAACTCGATGAATGGGATGCGTTCATCGTGTTCGCAATAAAGCAGGTCGGCACGGCAGTTCCCGACAAACAGGTGCGCACCGATCTGCTCAACGTCTTGCTCGACGGACGCTATCGCCTCGCCCAGGCGATCGATCAGCCGCCCGGGCCCGGCGGTCCCGACCCGGTGCGCGTGTTATTTCTCGATCAGTGGCAGCAATTGCGAGCGGTGATGCGCAAGGCGGCGGCGCGCGGCCAATTGGGCGACCGCGCGCTCGAGTTTCTTTCGTTCCTCTCCGCCGGCGACGCGCTGATGGCATTCGACCAGGCCGCGCCGGCGCTCGGCGCGCGCATTTCGGCAGCCGACTTGCGCCGTCTCGCCCGTATCATGGCTCCGCAATCCACTACCGATCCGCTCCAGTTCAACTACCGCGAAGATCCCGAGCTGCAACACATCTTTGGTTTTACGCCGCCGCCGGAGACACCCGACTCGGTCGAGCCATCCGACTCCGATGAAGCCGAGCCGCCAGTCGCGGCCGCGACGGCTGGCACTCCGGAGACCGGTGGAGCTACGCCGCAAGCTACGCCAACGACGCTGCCGCCCGCCATTTCAGGCGCAACATCCACGCCTGCGATGGTTGCGCCTCCGATGTCGGTGGTGCCGGCCACGCCGTCGGCTTCGGCCACCCCGGCTAAACCGTCAGCAACCTCGTCCGCGGCATCTCCACCTCGCTCATCCGTGGCGCCTTCGTATAAGGACGGATTGCGAACGACCATGGACGCTGCGCTTCATCTTCTAAATCCGGCGGACGCATTTGCCGAGGCGCCGCCACAACCTCCGGACTTAAAGCAGCTAGGGATGAAGCTCCGGCGCGCGGTGGTGAACGAATCTAACGTGGACGACTATACGCGCGACCTCGCCGCGCTGCTCGAGGCCGCAGCCGCGAGCGAAATTGCCGACGAACAACCCGACCCGGCGCTGCAACCGACCTATCGCGTCATGATTAAGGCAGCGGCATGGCAGGAAAGCTGCTGGCGCCAGTTCGTGCTGGTGGGCGGCCGGGTACGCTTCCTCGAATCATCGAGTCATGACATCGGCTTGATGCAGGTCAACCGTTACGTCTGGCGCGGCTTCTACAACGTCAGGCATCTCGAGTGGGATATCGCTTACAATGCCGGCGCCGGCAGTCAGATCCTGGCGCGCCTGATGATCCGTGCGGCGCGCAAGGGCGCTCACGCCGATGATCCGGATGCGTTCGCGCGCTCTTCGTATGCGGCTTACAACGGCGGTCCGGATGAGTTCAATCGATGGCGCCGCGCGGACGAACCGCACGAACTACGGCTGATTGACGAGGCTTTCTGGCAGAAGTATACGGCGTTAAAGCAGGGCCAGTCGCTCAACATCCTTAAGTGCGAGGCCGAGTGGGGCCACGCTCCCGGGCATTAGCGGCGCGGCCTCACATCGCGAGGCCGCCGTCGACCTGGATCACTGCGCCGGTGATGTACGACGCCGCGTCCGACAGCAAAAACGCCACCATCGGCGCCACCTCCTCGACCTTGCCGAAGCGCCCCAGCGGAATCATCTCGAGCGCCTTGGCGCGATGCTCCTCGGAGAGCGCAGCCGTCATATCGGTCTCGATAAATCCGAGCGCGATCGCGTTGACTCGCACACCCAGCGGACCCAACTCCTTGGCCATCGCCTTGGTCATCCCGACCAGGCCGGCCTTGGAAGCGGAGTAGTTCACCTGCCCCGCCATCCCGACCAGGCCGGAGATCGACGTCACGTTGATGATCGCCCCGCGTTTGGCCTTCATCATGATGAATGCACTGGCGCGCGCGACGTTGAATGCGCCCGTCAGGTTGGTTTGGATGACCGAGGACCAGTCCTCTTCGCTCATCATCACCAGCAGCTTGTCACGCGTGAGCCCGGCATTGTTGACCACCGCGTCGAGCCGGCCGAACTCGGCCTTGGCCGCGTTGACCATCGCGCGCACGGCTTTGAGATCGGCGACGTCGACCTTAAACGCCATCCCCTTGACCCCGAGCGCGGCGATTTCGGCTTTGAGCTCCCCGGCCTGCTGTTCGCTCTTTAAATAATTGAAAGCGACGTTGGCTCCGCGGCGGGCTATCTCCAGCGCAATCTCGCGGCCGATCCCCCGCGTCGCGCCGGTCACGATTATTCCCTTGCCGTCTAGATCCTTCACTTCATTCACTTTTCACTTTCACGTTCTACACAAACAAAGGCCGCCCGCACAGCATGCGGGCGGCCAGAAACCGATCGAATTGAAATCGAGCCGCGCTCAGGCGCTGAACGACGATCCGCAACCGCAAGTGCGGCTGGCGCGCGGATTATCGAAACGAAAGCCGCCGGCGTGCAAGCCCTCGACGTAGTCCAGCGTAGTGCCGGCGATGTATGGCAGCGAAATCTCATCGACGTATATCTTCGTGCCATCGATTTCCTGGGCCGTATCACCTTCCTTCTGCACATCGAAGCTCAGCGAATACTGAAAGCCCGAACATCCGCCGCCGACCACCGAGATTCGCAGCCCCTGCTCCGCGCCGAGGCCTTCCTTCGTGTGCATCTGCTTGACCATCTCGAGCGCCTTGGGCGTCAGATTGATTCCAGGCACGCTCGCGGCACTGTCAGGCGCGGCCTCGTTGTGCCGTTCGTGCATTTCCTCATGTCGAACTTCTTCAGACATCCTGAAAATCCTCCGGACTACTTGCTAACCAATTGGTCAATTGTAACCCAGCCAACGGGTATTGAGCAAATCCCGGCATATCGGATGCAGGCGCCGCAAGCGGCTGCGGAACAAACATATCTAGGCGATAATGTCTTGCGTTGCACATGCCTGCAGCATAGGCCGACATGTGCACGGGCGATTTTTGCATCTCACGGTTTTTGATGGCTCGACTGGAAGAAGTTCTGACCGCGGAGGCGCGCCAACAAGGCTTTGTCCTGGTGGGTTTCGCACCTCTGCGCCGCCTGGACGATCGCGCGGAGTTTTTCAATCGATGGCTCCGCGAAGGGCGCCAGGGCGAAATGGGATGGCTCGGACGCGATCCCGAGCGGCGTCTCGACCCGCGGCGGATCGATCCGCGCCTGCGCTCCGTCGTAAGTCTCGGCTATCCCTACGCCGCGCCCGCAATCGAAGATATCGATTGGCGCGCCGCGATGCGCGGACGGATTGCCGCGTATGCGCTGGGTCCGGACTACCATGACACGGTACTCGCGCGTGCCCGCACCGTCGCGGCGAGGCTGAAAAGCATGCGCCCCGAGACCGTCACGCGCGCCTACGTCGACACCGGTGCGGTGTTCGAGCGCGAATGGGCGACCCAGGCGCGTCTCGGATGGTTCGGCAGGAACACTAACCTGTTGAACCGCTATCACGGCTCATACTTCTTTCTCGCCGAGATTTTCACCGACGCTGAATTCGCGCCGAGCGGAGAACCGTATCGCGAGCATTGCGGCACCTGCCGCCAATGCCTCGACCTATGTCCCACCGGCGCGCTGGCCGACGGCTACGTAATAGAGCCGCGCCTATGTATCTCGTACCTGACGATCGAGCATCGCGGGCCGATCCCGATCGCGCTGAGGCCGAAACTCGGCAATTGGATTTTCGGATGCGACGTCTGTCAGGAGGTATGCCCCTGGAATGTAAGCGCCGGCGGCGAGCCTGACGACGCGCGGATGCCGTTTCTGCCCGGGTTGATGGCGCTCGATGACGTCGGGTTCCGCCGTCGTTTCGGCCAAAGCGCCGTTGCACGCACGCGGCGGCGCGGACTGCTGCGCAACGCTGCGGTGGTACTGGGCAACACCGGCAACCGCGACGCGGTGGCAGCGCTCGCGCGGTCACTCGTTGATGAAATCGAACCGCTCGTGCGCTCGCACGCGGCGTGGGCGCTCGGGCAGCTCGGCGGCGCAAACGCGCGCGCGGCGCTCGAGCACCGCCGCAAGGCCGAGAGCGATCCCGACGTGCGCGCCGAGATCGAGACAGCGCTGGCGGCGACGGCCAAATAAAAAGCGACGGGATAACGCTACCGGATGATCGGCATTGCCACGAAAAACTGGCCGGCGTTGCCCCGCTGGGTTTGCGTGGCGGCTGGCGCCGCATTGATTGGACTTGCCGGCGCAGCGGAATTCGCGATGGGCCGCAAGTTATGGGGCGTCAGCGGCAAGCCTGGAATCTGGTCTGGCGATATCTGGAGCTCGCACAATTCGCAGTACATGACCGATCCCTACAGCTTCAGCCACATTACACACGGCGTGTTGTGGTATGGGCTGCTGGCGCTGGTCGCAAAAAAGCTGCCGCTGCGCGCACGCTTTGTGATGGCCGTGGCGCTCGAGTGCACGTGGGAAGTCTTCGAGAACACCGACCTGGTGATCCAGCGCTATCGCGCGGCCACCATCTCGCTGAATTACTATGGCGATAGCGTGATGAACTCGATGTGCGACATCTTAACCGCCGTGCTGGGCTTCATGCTGGCCGCGATACTGCCCACGCGCGTGACACTCATCGGGGTTATCGTGCTGGAAATCGCGCTCGCGCTATGGATTCGCGACAGCCTGCTGCTTAACGTGTTGATGCTGATTCGGCCGATCCAGGCGATTCGAACGTGGCAGCTGGCGAAATAGGCTGCGGCGTGCGCACTGGATGAAATTGTAGCGAGGCGTTATAAAACGAAGATGAATCCCGTGCGGACCGAATTTTCCCGCATCGCCGCTCGCGAACCGATTCCGCTCGCGCACGGCGCGTTGCTGATCGCCAAGGAGGAGTATCCCGACCTCGACGTCGCGCACTACCTCGATCATCTGGCGGCGCTGGGCCGCGCCGCGCAAAGCGTCCTGCGCGAGGCCGAGAACACGGTCGAGCGCGTGCAGACGCTCTCCGACTTCCTGTTCGTGCGCACCGGCTTTGCGGGCAATCGCGACAACTACGGCGACCCGCGCAACTCTTTTCTCAACGACGTGCTGGAGCGCCGCCTCGGCATACCGATCACGCTCTCGGTGGTTTATCTCGAAGTCGGACGGCGCGCCGGCCTCAACCTCTTCGGCGTTTCCTTCCCGTCGCACTTCCTGGTCAAGGCGGTCGACGAACGTGGCGAGTTGATTATCGATCCGTTCAACGGCGGCGCGATCCTCGACCTCGACGACATCAGCGCCCGCCTCAAGCAGATCTATGGGCAGCCGGTCGAGTTGCAGCCGGCGATGCTGAAGGCGGTGGGCGGACGGCACATCCTCGCGCGCATGTTGCGCAATTTGAAGAATATCTATGCGAGCGGCGCCGATTGGCCGCGCTCGCTCGCCGCGCTCGACCGTATCTTGATCCTCGAACCGCGCGCGGCCGATGACATGCTCGAGCGCGCCGCCCTCTACGAGCGGCTGGAATGTTTTGGCGCCGCGCTCGAAGACTACCAGAGCTTTCTCACCCAGTACGCCAACCATCCAGCGGCCGACGCTGCGCGCGAAGCCGTGGTGCGGCTCACCCGTCAGGTCGCACGAATCAATTGACGCGGCTGCCACTGATGTCAAACGGGCCCGCCGAACAGGATTTCTTTGCCGCAAGCGAAGCCGCGGTCGCCGACCTCCAACTGCGCCGCAAACTCGAGAACGCCACCGGACGCCATCTCGACCACGTCGCCGCGACGCGCGCCGAGTTCCCCGCCTACGAGGCCGAGCGCGACGCGTCGCGCCGGATTAAAGAAGATTCGATCGCGCGGCTCGACGAATTGCTGGTCCAGCTTAAGGAACGCCTGGAGGCCAACGGATGCACCGTGTTCGTCGCCGCCAACGCGGCCGAGGCACGCAAGTATGTCGTCGACCTCGCGCGCGAGCGTGGCGTGCGCCGCGTCGTCAAGGGCAAGTCGATGGCGACGGAAGAAATCGCGCTCAACCCGGCACTGGCGGAGGCCGGATGCGACGTGGTCGAAACCGATCTCGGCGAATATATCGTGCAACTGCGCAATGAGCGTCCCTCGCACATAATCACGCCGGCGATCCATCTCTCCAAGGAAGATATCGGGCTGCTGTTCAACGAAAAGCTGCACATTCCCTACACTTCCGAGCCCACGGCGCTTACCGCGGCCGCTCGCGAGCGCCTGCGCGAGGTGTTTTTGACTGCCGACATGGGAGTGACCGGCGCCAACTTCGCGATTGCCGAAACCGGCACGCTGGTGCTGGTCGAGAACGAAGGCAACGGGCGGATGTCGAGCACGCTGCCGGAGATTTTCGTCGCCGTGATGGGAATCGAGAAGGTCATCCCGTCGATGGCCGACCTGAGTCATTTTCTGGAGGTGCTGGCGCGCACGGCCACCGGACAGAAGCTCACGACCTACACCAATTTTATCAGCGGGCCGCGGCGCTCCGGTGACGTCGACGGTCCGCGCGAGGTGCACGTGGTGATGCTCGACAACGGGCGCACCACGATGCTCGCCGATCCGGTGCTGCGCGAAGCGCTTTACTGCCTGCGCTGCGGAGCGTGCCTGAACGTTTGCCCGATATACCGGCGCGTCGGCGGCCACGCTTACGGCTCAACTTATCCGGGACCGATCGGCTCGATCGTGAGTCCGAGCCTTTTCGGCGGCGCCACCGCCACTTTGCCGTTCGCCTCGACGCTGTGCGGCGCGTGCCGCGAAATTTGCCCGGTGAAGATCGACATCCCGCGCATCCTGCTGCATCTGCGCTGGAAGGAAACCGCCGCCGCAGACGATCGCACGTTGCCAACTCCGAAGTGGCCACGCGCGGCGCGCCGTGCGCGCGAGGGCGTCGAAAGGTTCGCCCGGTTAGCGAACCATCCGATCACGGTGCGCGCACTGGGGCGGCTGGCCGCGCTGGTGATGTGGCCGTTTGCGCGCCGGGGCTATGTGCGGTGGATGCCGCCGCCGTTCACGAACTGGACGCGCGTACGCGACTTTCCGGTGCCACGCTTGCGCCGCCGCCGCAGCAGCAAGACTCGGAGCCGGGCGCGGAGCAACGCCGCGAACAATGGAACCCGGGCGTAAGATAAGGGTGCAGACGTAGCGTGGCCGAGTTTCACAAACTTATCGCCAATTTGCGCGACGCGCTGGAGCGCCCCGCCGCCGAAGCGCACAATGGCGCCGCCGCCGCGTCGCCAGTGGCCGTGCCGACCACCAAGGCAGCTCGCCGGGTGGAACTTGCCTCGCAGTTCGCGCGCGAACTCCAGGCGGTGGGAGGCTATTTCCTCGGCACGCCCACCCCGAAGGAGATCGTCGCACGCGTGCGTGCGGTCGCCACCAAGCTCGACGCGCACTCGGTGGCCGTGGGCGCTGGTATCCTCACCGATGACGCGCCGATCGTCAACGCGCTGGAACTCGCCGGCATCAGCGTCATCCGGACTGCGGCCTGCGCCGATGATGCGGCGCGCGCGGAGTTGCGCGACAAGCTCGCGCGATGCGATTTCGCAGTGGTCGAAGCCGACTACGCGATCGCCGCTACCGGAACGCTCGTGATGCTCGCGACCCCCGAGCGGCCCAGCTCACTCACGCTGGTGCCGCCGGTCAACGTGATCCTGGTGAGCGCCGATCGAATTTTGCCTGACCTTGCCGCCGCGCTGAAGGCCATTGGCCCCGCGGCAATCGCGAACCATCGTCTCGCCTTGGTCACGGGCCCAAGCCGCACCGCGGATATCGAAAAGCGCATCGTGCTTGGCGTCCACGGCCCGCGGGAGGTTCATGTCGCGGCGGTATGGCGCAGCGATGACTGAAGTACGGCTGTTCGGCACCTGCCTCGCGGAGGAGTTCTACCCTTCCGCGGTCGACGCGGCGGCCGAGGTGTTAGGTGGGCTGAAGCTCAAGGTACGCCCGATCCGGCGTGCGTTCTGCTGCGGGCAAGCCGCCTTCAACGAGGGGATGCGCGAGCAGGCAGTCGAACTCGCGGGCCGTTTCCTCGGCGCCTGCGAGCCGGGAAAGCCTGTCGTCGTCCCGTCGGGGTCTTGCGCCGCGATGATCAAAATATTTTATGCCGACCTGCTCGCTGACGACCCAAAGCTCGCGGCCAAGGCCGCTGCGCTTAGGCCGTGGGTGTATGAGTTTTCGCAGTTCCTGGTGGGCGTGATGAAGGTGCGCTACCTGGGAGCGCGCTTCGAGCACGCCGTCGCCTATCATCCGGGATGCCATCTGTTGCGCGAGATGGGGGTGCGCGACGAGCCGCGCCTGCTGCTGAGCGCCGTCGACGGAATCCGCCTGTGCGAGCTCCGCAATGTGCAGGAATGTTGCGGCTTCGGCGGGATGTTCTCGGTCAAGTTCCCGCATATCTCGGGCGGGATGCTCGCCGACAAAGTCGCGAGCGTACGCGAGAGCGGCGCCGATACGGTGGTCGCGAACGACTGCGGATGCCTGATGCAGATCGGCGGCGGGCTTAGCCGGGCCGGCTTGGATATAGACACGCGCCATCTGGCCGAAGTGCTGGCATCGAGGTAGATTTCTAAGGGAGGAACCTAATGCCATCCCTTTTAGAGCAATATCGCGTGTCCGATTTTCTCGACTGGCATCGCCAAAAGCGGCTCGAACTCAACCCGGAATTTCAGCGGCGTGCCGTCTGGACCCCGACAGCTCGTTCCTATCTCGTTGATAGCGTTCTTCGCGGACTACCCATACCTAAGATATACCTTAGAACCAAAATAGACGTCACGACGAAACAGTCGATCCGCGAAGTCGTTGATGGTCAGCAACGCATTCGGGCTATTCTTGATTTTGCGGAGGACCGCTTCCAACTAACTAGGCGAGCAGGCGAATTCTCTGGTCTGAAATACTCTACACTTTCCGAAACGCTACAAGCAGGGTTTCTCGGATATGCGATTGCGGTGGATCAGCTTCTTAATGCCACTGATGATGAAGTGCTCGAAGTCTTCAGCCGCTTGAATTCCTACAGCGTGGCGCTAAACGGCGCCGAAAAGCGACATGCAAAGTATCAAGGCGACTTCAAATGGGCCGTTCACGAGGCATCCAAACGATGGAGCATTCTTTGGGACACCTACCACGTTGTAAGTGTGCGTCAGAGGGTGCGCATGTTGGACGATTCGCTAATGGCTGAGATGTTCGGGATTCTTCTTCATGGTGTCTCAGACGGCGGCGAAGGGAATATAAAAAAGCTGTATGATCGTCACGAAAAAGCCTTTCCCGAGGAAGACACTACTGTGGCGAGCTTAAACCGTGTCCTTCGCTACTTTATAGATACTCTGGCTGTGGACCTAAGAGACACAGCGCTGCTTGGCGCTCCTCACTTCTTAATGCTATTCGCCGCATTGGCCCATGCTCTGGTTGGAATACCGCAGGGAGAACTAGACACGCTTCCACCACGCAGCGAGGGCGTTTTGTCGAATCCTACGAGTGCGCTCGCGAACCTGATGCTTCTGGCGTCCGTTATCGAAGCAGATACTCCGCCCGCGCAATTCGCGGGCTTTTGGCTTGCCTCAAAGAGCAGCACGCATCGCATTGGGAGTCGAGCCAAACGCTTTCCTACATACTATTCCGCCCTTTTACCAAGTTCTCTCTAAAGATTATGCAGACGCTAGTCGGTCTGTACCGACAATTCGTGTGGGATAGCGCTCGAATTTTGCGTGCGTTTGGTACCTCTGTCAGCGGTTTGCCACGCGATCCTGATGGTTATGGAGGCGCGCGGCTTGGTGCAGCAATGGCCACCGTCCGTCTCTACGCGACATGGGGACTGTTCTGCCGAGCACTCGTAGTGCTCTCGGCCGGATCTGGCGCATTCACCGCGGGCGGTGTACGTCTGATGCGACCTCCCGGGGTTAGCGGCATGCGCGACGTAGTACCGACGCTTATGAGCAAATACCCGAAGAGGCGTTACGAACCAGAGTGGGCTGTGGCACAAGAGTGTTTAGGAGCAGCGCAACGACTAGCCATAAGTAATTTTAGAACTGTAGCAGCTGCACTGGGCTCCACCAACTCGCCCGCGGACGAGTTGCGGATAGTACGAAACTATTTTGCTCACCGGAGCAGATTTAGCGTCGACAGAATTTTCCTACAAAGCTGGTACCGACACAGTCTACGACTTAATGTCGAAGATCTCCCAGCAAGAACGGCGACTGGGGGACTAACGGTGTTCGAGACATGGGTGATTGAATTGAGGTTAATCGCGGGAGCAGCAGTCCAGTGAGGCTCTAAGGCATGCTTCTGTTTCCATTACGTGAAGGTATTGACTGTGCGCGAGAGCGGCGCCGATACGGTGGTCGCGAACGACTGCGGGTGCCTGATGCAGATCGGCGGCGGTCTTAGCCGGGCCGGCTTGGATATAGAGACGCGCCATCTGGCCGAAGTGCTCGCATCAAAGTGAACAGTTAGGGTGCGTGGCGGCTCAGGGGCGATTCCAGTTCTGTTGCGCGAGCACGTAGGCAAGCTTCTGCAGGCGCTCGTCCAATTGACGCACCTGGTCGGCTACTCCCGCGCCGTCGTGAACCGCTCCGCCGCCGTTGCTCGAGCGCGCCTCCAGGCTCTCCTCGAGCTTGGCGATTTTGCCGCTCAGATGCGCAAGCTGCTCGGTCATCCGGGTGAGCTGCGCCAGCTCCTGCGCGATGGACTCCACACGCTGCTCGATCGCCACGACCCTGCCCTCCATCGACTTGACCGAGGCCCGCTTGGCGCGTGGCTTTTTGGGCGCCGCGCCAGCCAGAGCCGTCTCCGCCGTGATCGCCGCGCCGTCGCCACCGCCGTCAATGTCTTCGCCCTCGCCTATAATCATCGACTCGTCTAATTCCTGCGTGTCCGCCATCTTCTGCCACCCCTTTTCTGCCTCTACAGTTTCCTCACGATCGAGCCCATCCATCGAGGAATTACCGCTGACTATTGTTCCATCACATACTTTCCGGGCGCCGGTTCGAGCGGGGGAAACCGCCGGCTGCCAAGGCTGGCCGGAGCCTCGCGCTTGTCGCCCGAGCGCTTGTCGAGCCATCCGAGCCAATGATCCCACCATGACCCCTTCTGTTCGGTGGCTTCTTTCAGCCACGTGTCGGAATCGACGCCCATCGAGGGATTGACGTAGTACTTGGCCTTGAAGTTGGTCGGCGGGCACACCAAGGTCTGGACATGGCCGCTGGAGTTGAGCACAAACTCGCTCCTTCCGCCGAACAGCCGCGCGCCGTTGTAAACTGCGCGCCAGGAGCAGATGTGATCGGTCATCCCGCCGACCACGAACAGGTCATTGCCCACCCGGCGCAGATCGATCGGCGTACCGAGAATCTCGACCGCGCCGGCGCGCGTCAGGCCGTTGTGTAAAAGCAGCTGCATAAAGCCGGAATGCAGGCGGGCCGGCAGGTTGGTCGAGTCGGCGTTCCAGTACAGGATGTCGAACGGCGCGGGATCCTTGCCCATCAGGTAATTGTTCACCCAGTAATTCCACACCAGGTCATTGGGGCGAAGCCATGCAAAAAGGCGCTGCATCTCGGCCCCGTCGAGCACCCCCTTACTCCGCGATCGCTCCACCGCCGCCGCCACGCTTTCTTCGGTGGTGAACATCCCGGTCATCGACGGCATGCTCGAATCCAGCATCGTGACCACCAGCGTGGCGGCGTTGATACGGCGATCACCGAGGACCGCCAGATGGCCTAACATCAAGGCCGAGGTGATTCCGCCCGAGCATACGCCGAGCAGATTGGCGGCGGTGCTGCCGGTTATCTCACACACCGCCTCCAGCGCCTGCTTGATCGCGTTCACGTATTCGTCGAGGCCCCAATTCCGATGCTCGGGCTTGGGATTGCGCCAGCTCACGGTGAAGAAGGGCACTCCATGGGCAACCGCATATTCGGTCAGGCTGCGTTTGGGCGCCAGGTCCATGATGTAGAATTTGTTGATTTGCGGCGGGACGAGCAGCAACGGCCGCTCGTATACCTGCCGAGTCGCGGGAGTGTATTGCAGCAATTCGAGTATTTCCGACCGATAGACCACCGCGCCGGGCGTGACCCCGAGATTGCGCCCGACGGCGAACGGCCGTTTGTCGACCGTCTGCGGCATCCCGTTGTTGTTGCGAAGATCATCAAGGAAATTTCGCAGGCCATGCATCAGGCTGGCCCCACCGGTCTCAAACGCGCGTTTGATTGCCGCCGGATTGCCGAGCAGCAGGTTGGTCGGCGCGAGCGCTTCGGTCAGCAGCCGAACCGCAAAGCGCTGCTGCTCGGCCTCCTTCCATTCGCCGTTGGCATACCCACGCTCGGGCACCATCGACTGCATCGTCGAACGCCAGACCAGATAAGTCTGCATTACGCGTCGATAAAGAGGATTATCGGACCAGGTAGGGTCGTCGAATCGCTTGTCGCCATCATCCGGACCAACGTCCGAGACTCCGGAGACGACCTTTATCAACTCGACCGCCATCTTCGTCAGATGGCCGCCGAGTACCTCAGGCCGTTTCAGGGTCTCGCTGACGAAATTGGTCAGCTCGCCGATAATCTTATCTGAGTCCAGGCCGACGAAGGGATTGGCGCCCAAAATAGCATCGGCGGCCCTGACCGATTGCTCGGGGGCTTCGGCGAATTCTACGGATTGTTTCGCAGCAGTGGCTTTCATCTCGTCGCCCTCCCTCGACGCGATGCAACAGCCCAGCTACAGCCGTAGCAAAGGGGCGCTAGCCTAGCAACTCCAAGCCACGTTCAAACAAGCGTGGACCCGATAGAGCTATATCTTCCCAAGTCGGGTCGGGGCGTTTGCCGCGTCTGTGTAGCATCAAATTAAACGCTGTTATAACTCCGAACCGATAACCTGCGAAAGCGCGGAACCATCGCACCTGCCCCATATCGATACCCGAGCTTGCCTTTGAAGCGTAAAGCTCGGCTATCTCGTCGGGATGGAGGACGTGCAGCGGTACCAGGTTCTGGATTTCCCAGCTCTCGCGGTCCGAAAACAGGCTGAGCCATCCTAGATCGATCAGCGTGGCACCGATTTGCGACAGCTCCCAATCGATAACCGCGTTGAGGCGTCCAGCCTCGAACAGGCAGTTCGACCATTGGAAGTCGCCATGCACGCACCCTACATGCACGCGCTCGGGCGCTGGAAGGCTGTGGCGCAGGCGGTCGCGCAGGAGCGGCCCGCGACCGACGACCTTGGGATCGAGCGTCGGCCGGTCGAGCAGATTATCGAGCCGCTTCATTTCATCCGCCAGCGATAGCGCCTCGCCCCAGGCGTCGCGGCGCGGCTCCCATGGCACTGCGTGCAGCGCGGCGAGCGCCTCTATCGCCTGCGTCACCATCGCGCGCGTCTCGGCGGCCGTATAGGTGCGATCGCCCAAGGCTAGCTTGTCGCCTTTAAGGAAGCCCACCACGAAGAACGGGCGCCCAAACCATCGCGGATCGCTGTCATACCATTTAATCGGCGGTACCGGCACGGCGGTCCCCGCAAGCGAGGCCATGATTCGCGCCTGGCGAACGACGTCGGTGGGCCCCGCTATCGGTACGCCCTCGGGAGCAAGGCGGATCACTAGCCGCTCGGTTCGCCGTGTGGCGCCCGCGCGATAAGTCAGCTCGAAGCTATAGCTGAGCCCGGCATGGCCGGGGAGCGCCGCGGGTTCGCCCACGATTGCATCGGGGTCGCCGATTTTCTGATGCA
Source organism: uncultured delta proteobacterium (assembly GCA_963710455.1). Classification (GTDB taxonomy): domain Bacteria; phylum Desulfobacterota; class Binatia; order Binatales; family Binataceae; genus JAKAVN01. The sequence continues at coordinate 742,170 of CAVQAG010000017.1, read as the reverse complement.
CCAGGACCGTCAGTTGGCGCGCGATGCGCTCGATCTGTTCGCGTTCGTCGATATGCGTGCCCTTGTCCCGCGCATCCTTATGCTGTGCCAGATCGTCCACTTCAACCGTTTTGCTTGCGGTACGGCGCGGCGGATCCGCGGCTTCCTCTGGGATGGAGCTGCGGATCGGCCCCGTCAACAGAGTTTCAGCCGCGCATCTTGAGCTTTTCGGCAGCGGGATGGAGGCTCGCCGCTGCGCTGGGCCGGGCCGCGACACGCTTGAACCACGCCTGGAGATTTTTGGCCGAAGCGGGGATCGGCTGGCCTACGCCCGAAGAAAAATCGACGCAGCAATAGAGAATGATATCTGCGATCGTGAAACGCTCAGGCACGATCCAGTCGCGCCCCGCTATCAGTCCGTCGAGCCATTCCATCCGCTTCTGCCCGAGCGTCTTCAGCGAGGCAGCCGCTTCGGGAAAAACCGGCACCCGGTCCTTGAACAGTTCGTAGCCCTCCGCGTAGCGGAAGCCGTTATAAATGTTCTCGGTGATATTCAGCTCGACGCGGCGCTGCCACTGATGGGTCTCGGCGCGCTCTTCAGCCGTCGCTCCGACAAGCGCGGGCTTGGGGTGCTTCTCTTCCAGGTAGTCAAAGATAGCGACGGTCTCGCCGATAGTCTTGCCGTTGTCCAGCTCGAGCGACGGCAGCTGTCCCCCAGGATTACGGTCGGTGTAAGGAGGTTTACGGTTTTCCGCGGCCATCAAATCGACGTCGCGCATCGGGATAGTGATGCCTTTTTCGGCCAGGAACATCCTGAGTGCGCGCGGATTGGGGCCGAAGGAGTTGTTGATTTTCATACTGCGTGTCTCCTTGAGTTGCTGCGCCGGGGCGGACGTTTAGCGCAAAGCGCCCGGCCCGCCTACGGCATCAGCTCTTAATTACGAAGCGCTTATCGCCAAGCGCCCCTACCCTAGATCATCGCGAGTTTTGAGTACACCATCGCGCGTGCAGGTGCAGCGGCGAAGCGTGGGATGCGGTATGGCGCGCGCTCCGCGCGCCATACCGCATCCCACGGCACACGTTTTAAGTTTCCGCCGCCCCCGTTATCTGGCATGCGCTCGCGCCGGCCCCAGGCCGCGCGCCCGCGCGCTGTGCGAGCGGTTGCGCAGCTAGGCGCGGCTGTGATTTTTTCTTGGGGTCGGCTGCAGCGTGGACGGCGCGACGCCTTGCGGCGTGGCCGTCCACGCTGCAGCGCAGAGCACCAACGCCCGCCCGGGCGAAGCCGGGCCCAACAACGTACGATGCGATTTTGTCCGCAATGCGGTACGCCTGTAACGGCCGGCGCGAAGTTCTGCGTCGGCTGCGGATTTCCGGTGACGGCGCCCGCCGCGACCGGGGCGGGCACCGGCGGCCTAAGCGGCGCGCCTCGCGCGCCGCTTGCGGCCACATCCGGCGCTTTGCCCGCGGCCTCACACTTCACGCCGGCCTTCGCTGTCGTTTTCGCGTCCATCTTCGCGGTCGGGCTGGCCGCCGCCGCGCTCGTTTTGCGCCAGCAGCCGCAACGTGAGCGCGCGATGGCTAATGCGCCCGCGCAGACCGGAGCGTCCGGCAACCTGCCTCCCGGCCATCCGGAGGTCATCAAAATCCCAGACAAGGCGCGCAAGTTCATCGACGAGTTGCAAGCCAGGGCGGAGGCCGCGCCGACCGACCTCGCCGCATGGGATCGCTTTGGCGACGCCGCCGAACGCGCCGCGATGTTCGATCCGTCGTACTATCCCAAGGCCGCGGACGCTTATGCTCACGTACTGAAGCTCGATCCCGACGACCTGCCGGCGCTGCGCGGTGTGGGCAATATCGACTACGACCGCCGCCGCTACGATGAGGCGATCGCCGCCTACGAACACTACCTGACCCGCAAGCCCGACGACGCGCGCGTGCGCACCGACCTGGGCACGATGTATCTCTCCAGTGGCAATCCCGACGTTGCGATCGTCCAGTACAAAAAAGTCGTGACCGCGCATCCGGATTTCTTCGAGGCTTATTTCAACCTCGGCGTCGCTTATGCCGAGCAGGAGAACAAACCCGCCGCACGCAGCTACTTCATCAAGGCGCGCACGCTCGCGCCCGACGACAAAGCCCGCGGCGAGGTCGATCAGATGCTCGCCGCTGTCGGCGCCCAAGGAGCGCCGGGCGAGTCCGCTGCCGCTTCCGGCAGCGATAACGGAGCAGTGGTGGCCGACGGCAATCCGGCAACCTTCCAGGGCACATTCGAGCAGATGGCTCGTGGACTGCCGATCGCGGGGCCCAAGGTTCACGGCGTGCAGTGGACGGGCGACAACCATCCACGACTGCTGATGGACGACTTCCCGATGGATCAGATGCCGCCGTTCGCGGCGGCCCGCTTTTTAGACGATTTGAAATCGGGAACCGGCGATGCGATGAAGTCGCATCACGTGCAAGGTCCCGTCACAATTGAAATCGCCGACGCGGCGAGCAATCGCGTGATGCAGTCGGTGACCGTAGCAGCGGCCGGCTCTCCGGCTGCGGATACTCCCGCCTCTGGCGCTCCGGTATCAGCGTCCGCTTCATCCGCATCCGGTTCCGCCGCGACGTTCCAGGACGCGGTGGCCGAGATGATGCGCAATCTGCCGGTGGCGGGGCCCAAAGTCGCCGCAGTGCAGTGGCCCTCGGCGATGCGCGCGAAGGTGATGATGGATAACTTTCCGATGGACGCGATGCCGCCGTTTGCACGCGACAAATTTATTGCTGACCTCAAATCCGGACTTACGAGCGCCAAGAGCGCGCACAAGGTCGCGGGCACGGTGACCGTCGATATCGCGGACGCGCAGAGCGGGCGCGTGATGGAATCGGTCAGTCAATAGACGCCTGCGTCCAATGGCCGCGTTCGGGCAGTAGCCATCTTGCGGCAGTTTGCATCCTTGGGGCGTTAGCGTCGGCGATGGTGCCGTTCAGGTGGTCGCAGCCTTTGCGCTGTTGCCGCCTTTCGTGATTCCTATGGCGGTCGAAACCGAAAACCTGGAGACGGATGTCAGCCTCGCGCAGCGATTTCAGCAGATCCACGTGCGCAAGTCGCGACCTAAATTTGGAGGTCTACCTATGAGTGGCTTCAAGGAATTTCTGCTCCGCGGCAACGTCATCGACATGGCGGTCGGAATTGTGGTCGGCGCCGCTTTCGGCACGGTCGTCTCCGCGTTCGTGAAGGACCTGCTGACGCCGTTCATCGCCGCGGTGGTGCGCAAGCCCGACTTTTCCGACATCGCGTTCACCCTCAACAGCAGCAAGTTCATGATCGGCGACTTCCTGAACCAGTTGATTTCGTTTCTCATCGTGGCGGCGGCGGTGTATTTCGCGGTGGTGATGCCGGTGAACAAGCTGATCGCGCGCTTGAAGCCGCCCCCGGCGCCCACCACCAAGACCTGCCCCGAGTGCCTAAGCGAGATTCCGATCGCCGCCAAGCGCTGCGCTCATTGCACCTCGCCGCTCGCGGCGGCTTGAACCCGGGACGCGGCGCTGCGCGGCTAGTGCAGCGACCATGGCGGGTCACCGGATTCCGCCATGCGGCGCAGGTCTTCGAGCCATCCCTGATGGCCCCGCAAAAGCATCCGGCGCAAGTACCATCGGGCGAGCATCGGCACCAATCCGCGCTGCGTCTCTTCGGTTACCACGCGGCATCCCACCGCGGCCGGCTCCAGCATCCATCCGTGATAGGCATATAGGCCGAACGAGCGCGCGTCCCATCCGAGCTCGCGAAACGGTTCGAACACGCGGACTACGCTGCGCACGCGCGTCGCGAAGGTGCGCCATTCGAAGCTGCGGTCCGGGGCCAGATCCGGCCCGCGCTGTCCGTCGAGGTAGCGAAAAGTCGAGCAGTTGCCGTACCACTGCGGCCAGCGCTCGCCCGCGACCAGCCAGCGCCAAACCCGCTCTGGCGCAGCTCCGATTTCGATTTCGTTGCGCGCGTGCACCGAGACATTCTCGGGCTCCATCCCGCTTGGCCATTTCATCGAATTTCCTTCTCTTTCCGGCCTTTAGGGAGCCAGAGGTTTTCCAAAGCCGCACGGCAGGGTCCGACACCCCATGGAATCATTCTAGTCAAAATGTGACAATTGGGGCTTAGACGTATTCACTGTCGGCTAGTAGCGTGATTATCATCACAGTCGTGAATGTAGGGGGGAATCAAAAATTATGAACGGCTCACCTGACTTCGTCGTTCTCGGATGGTTGGCGGTCGTAGTGATGATCGGACTGATCGTGCTGTTCGGTTCCTGGTTCACCGTCGAGCAGCAGGAAGTCGCGATCATCCAGCGCCTGGGGAAATTTCTGCGCATCGCGCGCGCGGGACTCAATTTCAAAATTCCTCTCGTCGACCAGGTGGTCGCCAACGTCAACCTGCGCGTGCAGCAACTGACGGTCAAGGTCGAAACCAAAACCCGCGACAACGTTTTCGTCCACGTCACGGTGGCCGTACAATTCTCGGTCTTTCCCGACAAAGTCTACCAGGCGTATTACAGCCTCACCGACGCGACCCCTCAGATCACCGCCTTCGTCTTCGACGTGGTGCGGGCGCATGTGCCGAGCCTCGATTTGGACGACGTCTTCCTCAAAAAGGATGAGGTCGCGCAGGCGGTCAAGGGATCGCTGGGCGCACAGATGTCCGAGTACGGTTACGACATCCTGACCGCGCTGGTCACCGATATCGATCCCGACGAGCGGGTCAAGGCGGCGATGAACGAGATCAACGCCAACCAGCGATTGCTCGAGGCCGCCAAGGCCAAAGGCGAGGCCGAGAAGGTGCTCAAGGTTAAGCAGGCCGAGGCCGAAGCCGAGAGCAAGGCGCTGCAGGGCAATGGCATCGCGCGCGAGCGTACCGAGATTGCACGCGGCCTGCACGACTCGGCCGCGATGTTCCAGCAGGGATTGCCGGGCGCCACCGTGCACGAAGCGATGGTGGTGCTGCTGTTGACCCAGTACTTCGACATGCTCAAGGAAGTAGGCGCGCACTCCAACACGATCATGCTTCCGCACTCGCCCGGCGGCCTTAGCGATATCGCGGGCCAGATCCGCAACGCGATCGTCGCGGCGCGTGAGGTTCCGGAGCCTCCCGTCGATCACAATGGCGGCCCGGCGGACGGCAGCGCGGTGATCTCGGGCGCCATGTCCTCGCGCAACAGCGCCTAGCCGCTTGGGGTGAGATCCCGGCGCAGGCAGAATGAAGTTGAACGACTAGAGGTGCGCGATCTGATGAATCGAGTCGACGATTTCCTGCGCTGCGTAACCTAGCAATCCGTAGTGATATGCGGCGGTCACGCCTGCGGCGAACATCGCCAGCATCAGCGCGGCAAGCGGTGCGCCCATATACCAGGGGGCGCGGGTGGGGTGCTCCTGTTGGCCGGGCGGACGCGTCACCAGGATCGCAACGTCGTCGTGGAGCTCGCGGTAATAGTCGCGGACCTCGGCGATAAGGTGGTTGCGCACCTCGTCGGGATTCACGAGATCCTCTCCGCTGAAGCGCCGGATCTCTTCGAACTGGGCTAACGCCCGCTCGGCGTGATCGGCGACAATTTTCACGTACGCCGAAGGCACTTTGGCCAAGCTACCCCTGCCGAGTCCGTGGAATAACCCAAGCGTGCGCTTAAAATAGGGTAGACCCCCGCGAAAACTAAGGTTGCGCGGATGCAAATCCTCTCGCACCAGGTCGGCAGGCCTGAGCTTATCCAGCTGCCTGAGGCTCGCCTTCAGCCGAGATCGTTCGCTATGTTCGGAACCGGCCATCGATACGTACCCCCGGCCCCCCAAGACAAAATTATGCTATGAAGTGGCTATGAATGTATAGAGATTTTTTGACAATTTTTAGCACTACCTTTGATATATTTGTGAGATCTTCCGGGTCCAAGAGCCTCCATGCCAACATAATGAGGCTCGACAGACGGTAGTGGCACTATAGCGAGGCAAACCGCCGGTTCTCGTGCGGCCAGGGCGCCGAGTCGCGAATCGCACCTAATACCTGCTCGGGTTGCGGCACCACCTTCCACATCGCGCGATGGCGCTCGTCCATGAAGCGGCGCTCGATCGAGCGTTCGAGCAATTCGATTAGCGGCCGGTAGAAGTCTTCCGTGTTGACGATCACGATAGCGCCGCCAAAAAGTCCCAGCCGCTTCCAGGTTATAGCCTCGAACAGCTCCTCGAAGGTGCCGCATCCGCCGGGTAGCGCAACCACCGCGCCGACCGAGTCGATCATCAGACGCTTGCGCTCGTGCATGTCGTTGACGACCAGTAATTCGGTGAGCCCGCGATGCGCCCATTCCAGGTCGTGCATGAAGGATGGAATCACGCCTATCACGCGGCCGCCCGCAGCCAGCGCCGCGTCCGCCAGATGGCCCATCGAGCCAACGCTGCCACCGCCGTAGACGGTTGTGTGGCCCGCGCGCGCCAGTTCGCGCCCCAACCGAGCGGCGGCCTGATGGTAAATCGGATCACATTGACGGCTCGACGCGCAGTAAACACACACTCGCATACTCGCCATGTTGCGATATCGTAGCCGACTTCCCGGGCCACTCCCAGTCGGGCCGGCGCCGGGGCGTTACCCGATATGCACAACCGCATGACCAACAGGTGAAAAAGGCCGCCCCTGAAAAACGCCACGATCTATTTCGATGAATTTTCGCTCAACGGTGAAAGCGCCATGGAGGGGCAATTCCGGCAATGGTTGATGGGTCATACGGAGGACCAACGGCTTACCCACATATCAGCGCGTTATGGCAGAATTGCGGCCACACGATGCTCCTCAATACGCGGTCCTGGACCTGCTGCTGGAGGGCAAAGGCTGAGCAACGATGGAACGGGCACGCATCAACGGAGTCGAGCTTGCTTACGTGCTGCGCGGAAACGGCGCGCCGCTGGTCATGATCCATGGCGCGCAAGGCGATCAGAGCATGTTCGCCGATCTTGCATCGGTATTCGCCGCAAACTTCCGCGTGCTCACCTTCGATCAGCGCGGCTCCGGGCTTAGTGAGAAGCCGGACGTCGACTACAGCATCGCGATGCTCGCCGACGACACCGCCGCTTTGATGGATCGCCTAGGTTTTGGTGAGGCGAATATCATCGGGGTTTCGATGGGCGGGATGATCGCGCAGGAACTGGCGCTGCGCCATCCGGGTAAAGTTGCTGCGCTGGTTCTGGGCTGCACCACACCTGGCGGACCTCATGAGATTCGCGCGCAAGGTGATGCGTTCGCCACCGCTTATTCGCTACAGCCGATGTCGGCCGAGGAGCGCGGCAGAGCGCTTGCCGAAGCCGTATTCAGCAAGGGCCATCTCACGCGGCATCCGGAGATCATTGCGGCGATGATCGAAGCGCGGCGCCAACGGCCAATCGATCCAGTCGCGCTTAGCCATCGGATGAACGCGCTATCCGAGCATGACACTTACGATCGGCTGCCGAATATCAGTTGTCCAACGCTGGTCATCACCGGCAAGGACGACGCGTTGATCTCGTGGCAGAACTCGCGGCTCCTCGCGGAGCGCATTCCGGGGGCCGCGCTCGAGGTCCTTGATCCCGCCGGACATTGCTTCTGGCTGGAGCGCCCGGAGGACTCGCGCGCCGCGATTGTGCGCTTTTTACATAGTGTGCGATCTTAATAGTAAGTGGACTTAACTGTCTTCTCCCCGAGCATTAAGTTACCCAGAATAGTACATCCCCAATACATACTAGCAATTCCTAACTCCCTCCCCCGTGTTTTGGGGGAGGGTTGGGGTGGGGGTCCACAAGCGGTTCTGAATCTCTGTGAGAACCGCCTTTTTAGCGCAAGCAATCGGCGCGCGCATCGCAAAAAAACAGGACGAGGAAGCGCCGAAAAAAACGATAACCGGCGCTTCCTCGCTCGACCCCCACCTCCATCCTCCCCCAAAACACGGGGGGAGGAGGTCAGAAAAAAGCCCACAAAAACAATAGGGCCAGTTTCGTCGCCGCGCGTCAAAAACTCGGGGGGCCGGGCGTTAGCCCGGCCCCCCGCCGCTCCACATCCACAACCCCGCCACCACATTTCTCAAGCGAGGCCGTTCACACCATCATCCACATCCGCGCCTCCACGTACTGCCCGCTCGATTCAAGACCACCACTCCCCCCGCACCCAGGTAATTTTTGCACCCCCCCCGCAGCACATCCTCGTCGATTCGCCCCGCACCACAACCACTATCGGCTCCGCCAACTACCCCCCTCTCATCTACCTCGCGCCGCTTTCTCCGATCTCACAGTTCTTTTTCAATTTCGGCGCCCCCCGCATCGACCCAACCAGCTATCCCTCTCAATCTAACTCTCTCCCCCAAGGGCGCGAGGGCATTAGAACAATGCTCACGCGCGCCTATCATGAGCAGCCGCTGGTGGCTCCGCAGTTGAGGCACTTGTAACAGGTGCCATTTCGCACCATCAGGCACCCGCAGTCCGGACACGGCGGAGCGTCGGCCTGATTGATGAATGCCTGGCGTGACCGCTCCCCGGCGCTTAAAGACGCGTGCACGGGCGGCGCCTCGGCCCTCGTCTCCGCTACCGCCGCCGATGCCATCACCGTCGCCGTATCGGCGTGCGCCTCGGGCGCAACCACGCCAACTTCGCGCCGGGCCTCTTCGTCAAGGAACTTGGAAGCGAGCCATCGAAAGAGGTAATCGACGATCGACTTGGCGTACGGAATCTGCGGATTCTTGGTGAAGCCCGACGGCTCGAAACGCATGTGCGAGAACTTGTCGACCAAAAACCGCAGCGGCACGCCGTATTGCAGTGCATAGCTGATCGCGGTCGCAAACGAGTCCATCAGGCCCGAGATGGTCGAGCCCTGCTTGGACATCATCACGAAAATCTCGCCCGGCAGGCCGTCTTCGTACATGCCGACCGTGATGTAGCCTTCGTGACCGGCAATATCGAACTTGTGCGTGATCGACTTGCGCTCGTCGGGCATTTTTTTACGATGCAGCCCGCGCTCCGAGCCCATCGCCGTTCCCACCGCCGCCACCGCCGCAATCGCGGCCGCCGGCGCGCTTTCGGCTTTGGTTTTGCCTGTGTTGAGCGGCTGGGTGCGCTTGGAGCCGTCGCGATAGATCGCGACCGCCTTCAGCCCCAGCTTCCACGCCGTCATGTAGGCCTCGGCCACGTCGTCGACGTCGGCTTCGGCCGGCATGTTGATGGTCTTCGAGATCGCGCCCGAGATGAATGGTTGCACCGCGCCCATCATGCGCAGATGACCCTGATAATGAATCGTGCGCGCGCCCGCACGCGGCTTGAACGCGCAATCGAAGACCGGCAGATGTGCGTCGGCCAGATGCGGAGCGCCCTCGATTGTTTCGTGCTCGTCGAGATGCTCGACGATCTCCTGGACTTCGCGCGAATCGTAGCCGAGCCTTTTAAGCGCGCGCGGCACGGTGCCGTTGACGATCTTGAGCATCCCGCCACCGACCAGCTTCTTGTACTTGACCAGCGCGATGTCGGGCTCGATGCCGGTGGTGTCGCAATCCATCATGAACGCGATGGTGCCGGTGGGAGCAATCACGGTCGCCTGCGAGTTGCGGTAACCCGCGCTCTCGCCGAGTTTCAGCGCCTCGTCCCAGGCCTCGCGCGAGGCGCGGAGCAGCCCCAACGGCACGTGAGCGGAATCAAGTTCGTAGGCCCGCTCGCGATGGCGCGCGACGACTTTGAGCATCGGCTCGCTGTTGATCGCATAGCCGCTGTAAGGGCCCATCGCCTGCGCGATACGCGCCGATTGCAGGTAGGCCTCCCCCGTCATCAGGGCGGTGATCGCGCCCGCGTAACTGCGTCCCTGGTCGGAATCGTAGGGCAGCCCGAGCGCCATCAGCAGCGCGCCCAGGTTCGCGTAGCCCAGGCCGAGTTCACGAAAGTCGCGCGCGTTGCGGCCGATCTCCTCGGTTGGATACGACGAGTTGTCGACCAGGATGTCCTGCGCCGTGATCATCACGTCGACCGCGTGGCGAAAGGCCCGCACGTCGAACTCGCCGCGCTCGTCGAGGAACCTCAACACGTTGATCGAGGCGAGGTTGCACGCCGAGTTGTCCAGGTGCATGTACTCGCTGCACGGATTGGAGGCGTTGATACGTCCCGAGTTGGGGCAGGTGTGCCAGGTGTTTATAGTGGTGTCGAATTGCATCCCGGGATCGCCGCAGGCGTGCGCCGCCTCCGCGATCATCCGCATCAGCCCGCCCGCTTTGTACGTCCTGTCGGGCTTCTTGTCGTTGACGAAGTGGGTGGTCCACTCGCCATCCTCAGCCACCGCGCGCATGAACTCGTCGGGCACGCGCACCGAGTTATTGGCGTTCTGGAAGAACACCGAGCCGTAGGCCGGGCCGTCGAGCGAGGAATCATAGCCGGCGTCGATCAGCGCCCACGCCTTGCGCTCTTCCTCCTGCTTGCACTTGATGAACAGTTCGATATCGGGATGGTCGGCGTTGAGCACCACCATCTTGGCCGCGCGCCGGGTCTTGCCGCCCGACTTGATCACGCCCGCCGAGGCGTCGGCCGCCTTCATGAAGCTGAGCGGGCCCGAGGCGGTGCCGCCGGCCGAGAGCTTCTCGCGGCACGAGCGCACGGCCGAGAGGTTGACGCCAGCGCCGGAGCCGCCTTTGAAGATGATTCCCTCGTTGCGGTACCAGTTCAGGATCGAATCCATGTTGTCGTCGACCTTCAGGATAAAGCAGGCCGAGCACTGCGGCTTGGGCTCGATACCGACGTTGAAATATACGGGGCTGTTGAAGGCCGCGCGCTGGGTCACCAGCAGGGCGGTCAGTTCGGCCTTGAAAGTTTCGCGCCCGGCATCGTCGGCGAAGTACCCCTGGCGCTCGCCCCATCCGGCGATGGTGTCGACCACGCGGCCGATAAGCTGGCGGACGCTGGACTCGCGCCGAGGACTCCCGAGTGGCCCACGAAAATATTTCGAGACCACCACGTTGGTCGCGGTCTGCGACCAGGTACGCGGCACCTCGACGTCGCGCTGTTCAAAGACCACCCGGCCATCCTCGCCGGCGATAACCGCCGAGCGGAGTTCCCATTCGACCTCGCCGAACGGGTCGACGCCGGAGCGGGTGAAAAAGCGCTCCAGCGCGAGGCCGGTTCGCGATGCCGTTTGGGCGCGTTCAGGTGCTTTAGGTGGTTTCTTGTCGAGTCCAGGCATCGTCATCTCACCAGCCGCCATCGTCCCCCTCCTCCTCTCCGCCACGCTCTTCCCGTGCGCATAAAGACACCCGATTTATGTGTCTTGTCAAGGGCGAAACCCCCACATGTTGTATAGCACAACCTGTGGACAACCCATAGGAAGGGCTGTGCATAATGCTTCGGTGAATCTTCGCTCTCATAAGATTAGCTAATTTCATGACCAGGTATAAGACCACTCCGACTGAGTCCTGAGGCCTGTGGAAACTTGATCAGTCTGGTCCATCAAAAACATGCCTAGAACGACCAGCCAACCATTGCGCGCGGCTTGCGGAAGGTTATCGTAAACCGCGATGGCTCTACGGCGGCGGAGGGCTCCTGAGCCCATTGCGAGTACGCTCGGCTCGATCATCGACCGGCTCGATTCCGAGGGCCATTTTGCGATCGTGCGGCTGGTCCAGGCGTGGCCCGAAATCGTCGGCGAAACGATCGCGCGGCGCACCGAAGTGGTCGAGTTAAAATTCCACACCGCCGTGGTCAGGGTCTCGGGCGCGATGTGGATACAGGAGCTCAACCTGCTCAAACCCGAAATTCTCGCGCGGCTGGCCGTGCGCGTGGGCGACGACGCGGTCCGCGACCTGCGCTTCGTGCAGGGACGGTTAAGCCGCCGCACCACCCGGCCCCGGTTGCGCACGGTGGCGCGCGCGCCGCGGCGCGCGGTCGAACTGCCGGAGCTTAAGGACCCCGAGCTGCGCCGCGCTTTCGAAAGCCTGATCGAGGCCTGGGGACGCGCGCCTCGCTAGCATCAACCGCTGCGGATTCGTAAGATACGCGGGACCTTGCAGGTTACGCTCTTTGGGGGAGCGGCTTCGATGGCCGCTCAAATCGTGACCGCATGGCAGTCGCAGCGGACTAACACAACCTGACCCGAGGGAGGGGACGAGGCATGAAACGGATCGCTTCAATGTTGGTTGGCGCTCTCTTCGTAGGAGCCGGCTTCGGTATCGCATTAGCGCAGGAGGGGGCCCCGCCACCCGCTCCTCCAGCGGCGCCACCCGCCGCGTCGGCTCCAGCTCCGGCTGAGGCCGCACCTGCGGCCACTACTGACGAGCATGCGGACGAAGTGAAGGCCTTCCACCGCATGCTCAAAATGCATCATCGGATGTGGCGGCGGCTCAAGCAGAACCCGGCAGTCGTCAAGGATGACTCGTGGGTGGGCAAGTATCCCGACCTCCAACTCTTCTTCAACAAGTATCAAGGCTCCAAGGACCGTTTTCTGGCGGACCCGGGCACATATCTAAAGATGAGTGAAGCCAAGGCGATGCATCGGGAAGAGACACGAAGTCCCGGCGCGGAGTAGAGCATCCAACCCAGTGGGGCGAGTCATCAAGGCTCGCCCCACTTTTGCGTAGAGCGGAGCTTCATAGCTCGCCGAGATTGAGGTTCCCCATTCAGTCGCGTTGAACGCTCCGCGCAAACTTCGAGCGTCTGAGAGAGCGGGCGGCTACATCTTCCGCGGCAACGAGAACTCCGGAAAAATCCCGCTCAGCTTGCGGCGCGCGCGGTCAAAAGAAAACTGATTAAAAGGCTTGACGATATAGTCCAGCGCTCCTTCGCCCACAAAGGTCGCACGGACCTTATCGTACGGAATGGAGCTGGCGATGATGATCGCGGTGGCGGGCGCTTCTTTCTTGATCGTATCGAATAGCTCGCGGCTGCCTACGCCCTGCGACTCGGGCATCATCAGGTCGAGGATCACCAGGTTGGGCACGTGCTCGCGGAACAGAGCGAGCGCGCCAAGCGCATTTTCAGCCTCGTCGATCGCTCTGATGCCATAAATCGCCAGCTGATAGCGAATGGCCTTGCGGACCACTGGTGAATCGTCAACGACCAGCGCGCGAACCGACATCGAACTCTCCTCTCCCCGGTCGCATGAGCATCATCGATTCGACTCCCTCGCCGACGCGCCCGCCCGTTCGAGGCGCTCGGGCAAGTCTGCGGCTTCGTCGATAAGCTTTCTGGCGCGAAAAATCGTCTCTTCAAGTTGCGGTCCCTGGGCGCTCATCTGAACGCGCTCGCACAGCGCCCCAAACCCGACCGCGCCCAGCGTGAGCGAGGAACCCTTGAGCGCATGCGCCAGCTTGCGAATCGACTCGGTATCGCGATTGGCGAGCGCCGACTGAAGCGCTGCGACGGCGGCTGACAGTTCCGCGCGATAAACTTTAAGCAAATCAATAAACACGTCGGCAGACGACGCGCTCGAGAGCGAATGCAGTTCACTGATTGTCGACAGATCAAACTCGCTCTGGGAGCCACTGTCATCGAGTTGACGCATACGTCGCACCTGCGGAGCGATGCTTCGCTGTGATTTACGGGTCTCGCAGATTTCGCTTCTTATTCGTGCAAGCCATGTGCCACGCATCGTGCAGCGGCGATCGGTTTTGCTTATTAGGGCCGTAGTATTCAACTCATAGAGAAATCCGCCTATCGCTTCTCTTACGCTGCTTTAACCCTCGAACTCGAAGTAAGCGCGTGCGCCAATTTCTCGCCGTACCGACACAAACCACGAGCCCCCCTTTACCAAAATACGGCGAAACCACATCGACGCCGGCATCGTACTTCCAAGTTGGCCAGAGTAGTCTCTGGCGAGGCGTGCGATGTTTAAAGTCGGCAACATGCCGCAGGAGAAACGCGCGATCCACGCGCTCAACCGACTGGCTTTCGGGCCGCGTCCGGGCGACCTCGAGCGCGTCAACCAAATCGGCGTCGAACGCTACATCCGCGAACAACTCGACCCGCAGTCCATCCCAGTGCCGCAGGAACTCATGCAACGGGTCGGGGAACTCAGAACCTTGCAGATGACGCCGGTTGAGCTGTTCGTCAACTTCCAGCTTCCGGTCCAACAGGCCAAGGGCGACGGCGACGCGCAAAAGGCGGCGCGCCAGCGCTCGCAGGTGATTCTCCAGGAGGCGGTCGAAGGTCGGTTGATGCGCGCGATCTATGGACCGCGCCAGTTGCAGGAGGTGATGACCGCCTTCTGGTTCAACCATTTCAATGTTTTCGCCGGAAAGGGCCTGTGCCATCTGTGGATCGGCGCGTACGAGCAGGAGGCAATCCGACCGTACACGATGGGCCGCTTTCGCACGCTGCTCGGCGCGACCGCCAAGCATCCCGCGATGCTCTTCTATCTCGACAACTGGCAGAACAGCGCGCCCAACAGTGGAGCGCGTCGGGGCAAATTCGAAGGTATTAACGAAAACTACGCCCGCGAAGTGATGGAACTGCACACGCTCGGCGTCAACGGCGGCTACACCCAGGCAGACGTAACCGCGCTCGCGCATATCCTTACCGGATGGGGTCTGCAAAAACGCGGGCAGGCGGGGATGGGAATGGGCGGCCCGGGCATCGGCAATCCAGGTATGCGTGCTCAGGGTGGGATAAGAGGGTTGGGTGGATGGGGGCCGTGGTGGCGGCGCCCGGCGCGTCGGGCGCCGCTACCCGGAGGCGAAGGCGATCGGTACGGCTTTTATTTCGATCCCAATCGCCACGACTTCAGCGACCAGGTCGTTCTTGGCCGCTCCTATAGCGGAAGTGCGGGTATCGCCGCGGGGGAGCAGGCGCTCGACGCGCTGGCGCATGCGCCCGCCACCGCGCGGCATCTGAGCTATCAACTCGCACAGTACTTTGTGGCAGATAATCCGCCACAAACATTGGTGGCGCGGATGGCCGAGCGCTTCGAGCAGAGTCAGGGCGACATCCGCGCGACGCTCGAGATACTTTTTTTCAGCCCCGAGTTCTGGGACGAGCGCTGCTATGGGGTCAAGTTCAAGACTCCTTACGACTACGTTGTCTCGGCCGTGCGCCTGACGGGCGCGCCCGATATCACAAACTACCGTCCGCTGTTCGGGACCATGACGCTACTCGGCATGGCGCCGTATGGGCACGAGACGCCCGACGGCTATCCGAACACGCGCGAGGCCTGGCTCAATCCCGACGCGATGATGACCCGGCTGAGTTTCGCCACCGCCTTTGGCCAGGGCCACCTGCCGCTGCTGGCGCCGCCGTTCGAAGCGAATGGTAACGGCGCGCGGATTTCACGTGAAGTTCAAAAATGGCGGGGGACCCGGGGCGAAGATGTACGAGTTGAGTGGACCCGGCAATGGTTCCCCAGGGAACATCAATTCTCATATGACTCCGCCGGAGCCAACGCTGCTGGTCGCCTCGTTGGGCGGGAATCTCTCGGCCAACACGCGCGAAGCGATCGAAGCGGCACCTGCGCAATTGCGCTCTGCGTTGGTGTTGGGAAGCCCCGAGTTCATGATGCGCTAGCGAGCATCAGGTAAAGAAAAATGGCGAGCAAACGTGAAAAATTTCGGTGCTGCGATCCGCGATACGATGAGCCGCGATACGGTGACGACGACGCGCAATCCGAGAACGGTGTGAAGGGCCCCGAACGCGTTGCGCTCGATCGGCGCGCGTTCATTCGGCGCGCGGCGCTGCTCGGCGCGGCCGGCGTCGTGATGCTGAGTCCCACCGCATGGGCGGCGCGCGCCCTCGGCGGCGATTCAAGCCGTGAACGGCTGGTGGTGGTGTTCATGCGTGGCGCGGTCGACGGCCTCAACGTGGTGGTGCCGTATGGGGAACCGAATTACTACGACTCGCGCCCCACGCTTGCGATCGCGCGCGCGGGCGACGACGGCGCGGTGATCAACCTCGACGGCTTCTTCGGACTCCATCCCGCGCTCGCCACGCTCATGCCACAGTGGAACGATGGCACGCTCGCGTTCGTTCACGCCTGCGGATCGCCCGACCCCACACGCTCGCACTTCGACGCCCAGGACTATATGGAAAGCGGCACCCCGGGCGTGAAGAGCACCGGTGACGGATGGATGAACAGGGTGCTAGCGGTAATGCCTGGCAAGACTTCGCCGACCGAGGCGCTGAGCCTCGGCGCCAACGTCCCGCGCATCCTGTCGGGCCGGATGCCGGTAGCCAATATTGCGCTCGGACGCGGCGCGGCGCGTCCGCTGCCGATGGACCGACCGGTCGTAGAGACCGCGTTCGATCGGATGTACCAGGGCGACGACGCGCTCAGCCACGTCTACCAGCAAGGGCGCACGGCGCGGGCCAAGCTGATAAGCGAACTCGAACAGGACATGACCGAGGCCAACAACGGCGCGCCCTCGCCCAAAGGATTCTCCGATGACACGGGCCGTCTCGCGCATCTGATCGCGCGCGACCCGAGCATCCGGCTTGCCTTTCTTGCGCTCGGCGGATGGGACACGCACGTCAATCAGGGCGCGGCGAAAGGCCAACTCGCAAATCATCTGCAGCCGCTCGGCGAGGGACTGGCAAGTTTTGCAACCGCGCTCGGGACGCACTACCAGGACACGGTCATCCTGGTCATCTCGGAGTTCGGCCGCACGGTGCGCCAAAATGGCAACGGCGGCACTGATCATGGCCATGGCAACGTGATGTGGGTGATGGGCGGACCGGTGCGCGGGCGCAAGGTCCTCGGCCTCTGGCCCGGGCTCTCGAACCAGCAGCTTTACCAGGAGCGCGATCTCGCGGTGACGACGGATTTCCGCGAGCCGATCGCGAACGTGCTGCGCGCGCACATGGGAATCGGCGAGGCGCAAATCGATCGCGTTTTTCCGGGCCGCCCGCGCCTGACAGGCCACACTGCGAATTTAATCTCGGTCTGAGCGCCGCGGGATCATTCTGCGCTGATTGAGGAGAGGCCCGTTCACCAACGGCCTGCACGAAGGGCTACGGCCGCCTTTATCGCGTGGCGGCGGCGCTGGCCGGCCGATACGAAACCAGTTCCTGGCTCTTGAAATCCGGATCGGTGGTGTCGCATTTCGCGAGCGCGTTCACCTCCGGTGCGTACCAGCAGGTCATCTGCATATTGGAGAGCCCAGTCCGGTACACGATCTTGAGCTTGAGCGCGTCCAACGTTCCGGCCGGGACCGTCACCTGCTCCCAATCCACCGCCTGGCCGTGCGTGTTGCCCCAGATTCGTCCAGCCTCGGTCTTCAACAGCCAGTCCTTCGACCATTTCTTGCCCGCCCAGAGAGGAAAATTGAACGTGCCCAGGTCGGGATCGAACGAGCCGATCAGCGTACCGACATGGCCAGAAATAAGGTTACCCTCAAGCGTGTAAGTGTTCTGATGGCCGAACCAGTTGATGACCATCCGGTTGCCTGTGACTTTCACCACTTCGATCTTGCCGTCGGTGTCGTTGAGCCGTGAGATCCAGGTGTCACCGACTTCAAGACGGGGCGCCGGGATTTCGCGATGCTCCGGATTGGGCCGATCGACGACGACCACTTCCTTGTGCCTGCAGAACGTACACGGGCCCACGACCTCGACCGCCTGCCCCGAGACGACAAAATCCTTACCGTCGCTGCTCGCCCCGGTTGCGACATGGATGATTGCGTCGACCCGATCCTGGTATTGGTCGATCGCCAGGGTGCGCAATTTCTCATTGATATGATCGGTTTCGATCGCCGCACCCGAGAACGGCTCACTGTATTTTATCTCACCCAGCGTCTGATGAGGCTCGGACATATCGCCGGTCATGACCATCACGTCCGCACGATTCAGCGTGACGATCCGCTGATGCATCATCTCCTGGCGGTTGCGTTCTTCCTGAACGCAACCCGGTGTCAGTGCCGTAGCTGATATCGCGATCGCGAGCACTGCGATCGCCGTCAGCGAACGCTGCCGGCATGAACTTCCGTTTCGCACGGGCATCAGCGTACCACGGTTCGTTCCGCAGCCCGCATCAGGCTGTACTCGACAGGCATACGGCAGGGGCAATGACGACGAAATCGCTAAGAATGCGGCGCCGGCGGAGTGCCCTCGCCGCGAAGGAGGCGGGCAAAATCGTCCATTACGAATGCGGCGGGGGCGGGCCCTCGCCGCGAAGGAGATGGGCAAAATCGCCCATCTCTTGCGCGTTAAGATCGGAGACCATCCAGTAGTTCATCCCGCCGTGCCGCCAATGGAGAAGATTGTAGCCGTCGTGCGCGGTGCTCTCGATCGCGCTCTGGGAGCCGTCGGCAGCCGGCCACACGAAGACGTTCACGATATGTTTGCGGCGCTGGTAAACCAGCGCCGCAACCGGGCGGCCGGCAAGGTAGTCCAGACGGCCGCCGACAAGGCGGAAGCCGTCGGCGGCGAAGTCGTTCACCGGTGGCGAGAAATCGATTCGCCCGTCGAACCATGGTTTGACCGTATGCTGATCGCTCGAGACCACGTCCAACAGATGACCCGGCATCAGCGAGCGCAGATGGCTGGTCAGGACTTCGCGGGCGACGACGTCGGCGTCGACGCCGTTGCCCAAAAGCGCGCCGTTGCCGAACGGCGCGCCGCTATGAAAGGACCGCCACAGGCCGGGACTGCCGTTGAGTACCAGCAGCGCGAGCATCGCGAACGCGGCCCCCGCGACCGCCCATCCCGCGTTGCTGCCGGCTATTGTGCCGCTGCCCTCGCCGCTGCCGCCGAGCCATCGCAGCCGCCACCACGGTGCGCGCGCCCTCGGCGCGCGCACCGTGGTGGCGGCCTCGCCCGCCGCCAGCGCCGCGCCGACGCGCCGGCGCAGCGCGGGGGGCGCCGCGTAGCGCAGCGCCGGGTCGCCGAGCGCGGCGCTCAGCGCCGCGAGCGACGCGCGCTCGCGCGCGCAGTCGGCGCATTGCTCGAGATGGCGCTCGATTTCGAGCGCCGACTCGAGTCCCAACTCGCCGTCAGTATAGGCGTGGATTAGCGTTTTGGCCTCGTTGCAGTTCACGCACGTCTCCGGAGCTACCGAAGCTGCCGGACTCGTTCGACCTTGCCGGATTCGCCGGCTTTGCCGCCGAGCGCGAGGCGCAGGCGATCGCGCGCGCGCGCCAGGCGCGACATCACGGTGCCGATCGGCACGCCGGCGGCGCCGGCGATTTCCTTATAGGACAAGCCTTCCATTTCGCGCATCACAATCGCCTCGCGATACTCCACCGGCAGTGCCTCGAGCGCTCGCGTCAGCGCCTCGCGATCGACACGGGTAAGCGCCGCCGTTTCGGGATCGATAGCCAGGTCGGTCCCCTGATGCTGTTCCTCGTCGAAGACCACGTTGCTCGCCGCCGTGCGGGAGCGGGAAAGCTGCGTGTAGCAGACGTTGCGGACGATCGCGAGCAGCCAGGCCCGGCGATCGCCGCCACGAAAGCCGCCTACATAGCGCATCGCGCGCATGAACGCGTCCTGCACCGCATCCTGCGCGTCCTGGTCGTCGTGCAGGAGCCAGCGCGCCAAGTTATAGGCGTCGTCGAGCCAGCCCAGCAGGCTTTGCTCGAAGTTTCGCGCTTCATCCCGATCCGCCAACCGCTTTTCTCTTTTCCCGCTCAAGCGGCCATCAGGTAGACCGTCCGCGAGACGTTTTTATTCCCGACCGCATCGGCGGGAATAACCGCGATGCCCCCGGAGTCTCACCCTGTGAAAACGACAGCGCAAGGAGCGCGGTTCCGGACGCAGCGTGGGTTGACGGATTCATCGGTAAAAAGACGGAGAGAAAAATGAAAGATGGACACAATCGAATCGACCGAAGGTCGTTTCTCAAAATCGCGGGGACCTCGATCGGGATCGGCGTACTCTATGAGTTCGCGCCATTCCTCGAGCGCCGGGCCGAAGCCGGCGAAATGAACGGCTACTTCAAAAAGGTCAACGGCGAAGCGCCTTCGAGCTTCACCTTCGCGCAATTCAGCGATCCGCACGTCGGTTTCCAGGGCCCGCCCGATCCGCTCGGCACCAAGGCGTTCCAGAGCGCGGTGGCGTTGCTCAACAAGTCGCCACAGCGGCCGGATTTCGTGCTCTTTACCGGCGATTTGACCCACGATGCCGACAGCCGCGACGTGCATGCGCAGCGCATGCAACTGTTCAAGCAAATCGCGGGCGGCATCAAGACGCGCGCGATCCACACTGTCCCGGGTGAAAACGACGCGGCGCTCGACGGCGGCGTGCTCTACCGCGAACACTTCGGCCAAAGCCACTACTCGTTCGATCACAAGGGCGTGCATTTCGTCGCGCTCGACAATGTATCGCAGGGCAGTCCCAAGGTTGGTCCGGCGCAATTGGCGTGGCTCAAGAAGGACCTCGCGCGCTTTCCCAAGACCGCGCCGATAATCGTCTTCACTCATCGGCCGCTGTTCGATCTGAAGCCGGAGTGGGAATGGTTCACGCGCGACGGCGATGCCGTGATGAACACGCTCGCGCCGTATGAGAACGTGACCGTGCTCTATGGCCATATCCATCGGCACGACGTGCATCAAACTGGCAACGTGAAGCACTTCGCGGCCCGCTCGCTCATTTTCGCGTTCAACGATCCGGCGACCAACGAGAACAAAAAACAGCTTCCGTTCGACCAGAACGATCCGTTCAAGGACCTGGGAATCCGGCTGGTCTCGTCCAAGGGACCCGAGAACAAGCCCGCGGACCTTGGCATCAACGACATCGTTCTCACCAAGGCCGAGTTCTCCGGCCTTTCGGGAATGCAGCAGATGATCAAGGACAACAAATCAATCGGTGGGGGTTCATCCAATGATTCTGACTAAGAAGAAAATGGCCGTACTGGGCATCCTGGGACTGGCTACTGGATTGGTAACGTATGGGGCGCCGGCTCCCGCGCGCACTGCCGAAACGGCGCAGGTGGTGAAGATTACGGCGAGCAAGTTCCACTTCACGCCCGATCACATCGTGCTGGCAAAGGGCCAGCCGGTCACTTTGCAACTGACGAGCGCCGACCGGACGCACGGTTTCATGGTCAGGGCGTTCGGTATCGACACCGACATCCAGCCCGGCAAGACCACCGCGATCACGATCCGGCCGGAGAAGGTCGGCACCTATACTCCCATCTGCGATCACTACTGCGGACTCGGCCACGGCGGGATGAAGATGACGATCGTGGTTCAAGAGGCCACGGCGAAATCGTCGGCCGCACCGGTCCTTAGCGCGTCCAACACGGTATCGAAATAGGGCAAGGCCGGAATTTTCGATGGAAACTCTTGAACTGGTTGAGCAACAAAGAAAGTAATTCATCTGTAACTTTTGGCACGCGGCCCACCAATACTCATATATGTCACGCACAAAAGCGGCCTCGGGGACAGTTTTTCAGTAAATGCAACTGGGCCAACCTCGAGCAGGTGTCGAAGAAGCACGGTATCTTCGCGCGCCAATCGGCAAGAAGCGGATTTGGCGATGTTAGCGGTGAGCTCGGTCGCGATGATCAGCTACGACCGTCAGCGCGAAGTTTAGAAGCGGTCGGAGGATGGTCTCGACTACTACGAACGCAAGTCGGGAATGACGTGGATTAAGGCACGCTTGAACATTTCTGGAACTGACTGCACGTGAACTCGCAAGGTCTCGAGCGCAACCGGATGTCAGGCTTCTGTTTGGTCCGGCCTCTGGAGCGTCTCGGGGGGTGATTCAGAAGTGTAACCGCAAACCGGCACCATCGTACTGTTGATCGGCCGAACGACTGAATAGTCTCCTGCCAAAGGCGGGGCCGGGGTCGTCCCCCCACCCGGCCCCGTCTTCCTAATCCTTTCGTCATGTCCGAGCGAGTCTGCGAGCCGACAGACCCCGGATTTTTTTTGCGTCAGGACTCCAGCGATGCTTGGCCAGTAAGGATTCAGCTCTTTCGATCTGACGCAACGCTCGCCCAAGCTTGGGGAGAGGCTGCCATCAATTTGCGTTTCGACGCTTCCGACTATTCGTAACTTCGCGCCAATAAGGGAGTGGCGAAGCAGGCTGGACGAAAATTTCCGGTCCTCCGGTAAGACGTCGCCGGAATTGCCGAAGCTTCGCATGTCGCGAAGCGAACGTAAACACGCGGGCCGGAAGGGTATGCTACTGATCGCCGCCGAGCTTCTGCATTTCCCGATCGACCTCGCGCATCTTGGATAGCCGCTGGTCGGTCGGAATCAGGCGCGAGTCTCTCTGTGCGGTCTGCTGTTCGCTGTGCACGGTGGGCAGTTCGCCGTCGATCTTTTCCAGTGATTCCTGGGCGAGCTTTCGCACCATCGGGTTCTTGTCGTTGGTAACGGTCTGGACCAGGATGTCGGTTGCGTGCGGGTCGCCGATCTCGCCCAGCGCGAAAACTGCCGTGCCGCGGGCAGCATCGTCAGGAGCTTCCTTCAGATAGCCGACCACGGGCAGGGTGCCGCGCGAATCGCCGATCCGGCCAAGCGCGGCCACGATATGGAGCTTCACCACCGCCTGCGTTTCGCGCAGGAACAATTGCTGCGTCAGCAGGGGCACTGCTAGCGTTGCCTGCTGAGCGCCCAGGATGTCAATCGCGCGAATCTTGACTCGGATATCAGGATCGGTCAGCCCTTCCATCAGGATTTCCTGGGCCTTGGGCTCATTGACGCCACGTAGTTTGTCGAGCGCCTCGGCACGCACGCGAGGATCGGCGTCGCTCATTCCTTTCTTGGCGTCTGTCTCGAGCTGGTCGGGAGATTTAGTTTCCTGGCCTTTCTGGCCGGCGCCTTGCATCATCTTGCCCATCATGTTGCCGGCACCGCCGGGGGCGCCATAACCGCCGAACTGCGCCAGCGCGGAGGCCGGCGGCATCGCCAGCGCCAACAGCAGGCCGCCACAAAAAATTAGCCCAGCTTTCGCCATTCCATGTCCTCGATGCTTGCGGCAAAATCATCGATGAAAATGCTTTCCATTGCAAGCGGCAGATCCCGGCCGCCCAGACTGATCGTCGCGATGGTTGTTGCGGCGATCATAACCACGGCCGGCGTAGTATCGCAGGGCGCCTCAGCCGGCGGGAAGGTTCACGATGCGATCTCGGCAACCGCACATTCGGACCTCGCCGACGCGAAGGTTCCCCCGCGTCCGCTTCCCGACCGCATTCGCGTCCCCAGGTATTCGCCCGGTCCAATTCCATTTCATCCAGGCGAGGAGCTCTTTTACCAGGGCTCGTGGATTGGAATCCCCGCGGCTGGCGGTAAGGTCTTACTGCATGGCGGAAGTGATGACCCCGCACTCCTGAGTGCGGAGATTTGGGTCAGCACCAATCGCCTGATCGATAAGTTCTACAAGATGCGCGATTACCTGCGGGAGGATTTCAGCCCTTCCCTCAAGCCCGCTCAGATGGATATCCGACAGAACGAGGGCCGCCGCCACGACACCTTCAATGTCACCTTCGATCATCGCGAACACGTGGTCACGCTGGTCAAGCATGGGCCGCGCGGCCAGCAGACTCGTAAGTTCCTCTCCTACAATCCCTCGGGGCCGGTATCGGGCGCGATGATGGCGCTGTCGCAGCCGCTTGAGGCGGGCGATTCACTGAGCTTCGACGCTTTCAGCGGCACCACACGCTACATTTTCGAGCTCAAGGTGATTCGGCGCGAGCGAATCGGCACGCCGCTCGGCGAATTCGACGCGTTCAGGATCGTGCCTTCGATCACTTACTTGAGCGACGGCAAGGTCAACGATGAGGTGCATGATACCACTCTATGGGTCTCGGCCGACGCGCGCCGTTTGCCGCTGCGGGTCGAGTCGGCAGTCTTCATCGGGAGCGTTCGGATCGATCTGGTCAAAGTAGTTGACCCCGCCAATGCCACGCAGCGGGTGGAACGTTAGCGGCGACGGCTTGGGCGACACGCGAGCCCTTTGCTAATTGATTGGCATCCCGAGGCGAAGGCGGACCACATGGCTAAGAAACTTGAGTTTTTTTTCGATTGCTCCAGTCCGTGGACCTACCTGGCATTCAGCCGGATTGAAGACATCGCGCGCCGGGGTGGCGCCGATCTGGTTTGGCGGCGGATCCTGGTCGGCGGCGTCTTCAATGCCGTCAATCCCTCGGTGTACGAGGGCCGCGAGCATCCGGTGAAGCCGAAGGTGCGCTACTACGACAAGGATATGCAGGATTGGGCCCGCCTTTATGGGCTCAAGATAGGCCATCCCACGGTTTTCCCTGTGAACTCGGTCAAGGCGATGCGCGGGGCATTGGTCGCGATCGAGCACAACAAGGTTTCGCCATACTCGCGCGCGGTCTTTGAGGCGTACTGGGGCGAGGATCGCGACGTGAGCCGCGACGAGGCCTTGCGCGACATCGTGCGCGCGGTCGGCCTCGATCAGGACGAGTTTTTCAAAAAGATCGCCGCACCCGAGTACAAGGACAAGCTGCGGGTAAACACCGAGGAGTTGATCGCGCGCGGCGGTTTCGGCTCGCCCACGATGTTCGTCGACGGCGAGATGTTCTTCGGCAACGATCGCCTGGTGCTGGTCGAGCACCGGCTTTCGCATTAGCGCAGCCGGCAAGCCGAGGATTAGCGCGGGCGTGCCCCATTGTTCGAACTCGATGCCGCCCACGCGCATCGCTGGCTTCGCTTCGCTGCCGGAGCGCGTGCGCGCGTTCATCGCGTTGCGCCTCGACGCCGCGGTCGAGGAGGCAATTGCCTCGCTGATCCAGCGTTTGCGCAAATCCCAAAACGATATGCGAGAGGATGGTATCCGATGGGTCCGGCGTACGAACTTCCATCTGACGCTGTTGTTTCTCGGCCCGTCGGTGCCACGCGAGCGCCTGGCGCCAATAGCGGAGGCGCTCGGCGAGATCGCCGAGACGACTGTGCCTTTTGAAATCGTGTCGCGCGGCGTAGGCGTCTTTCCGAATCCGGCGCGTCCGCGCGTCATCTGGGTTGGTCTTGAGGGTAACTCGCTGCTTGCGCTCGCGGCGCGCGTCGCGGAGGCGGCCGCGCGATGCGGCTTTGAGGCGGAGAGGCGCGCCTATTCGCCTCATCTGACGATCGCGCGGGTGCGCTCGCTTAATTCTCCGGCGCGACTTCGAAGCGCGCTCAGCACGGCAGAGGTTTCAGACTTCGGTGTCTCGCCAATCGAACGAGTGATGCTCTACCGAAGCGAGCTTGGGTCTCAATCGTCGATTTATCACGAACTGGCCGCGTTCCCGCTCAGCCTCCGCGAGCGCGGTTGAAGCCGGAAGAGCTCGGCAAGACGCGCGGTCAGGATTAGCGAGCGACGATGTTGACGCGTGTGCGGCACCGCTAGCGCTATCTGCCGCTTTTTGTGGCAAGATTCGCCTACACACAGGAGTTGAGACCCGCCAGGCGGGAAAATCATGGCGCAGGATATCAAGAGCAAGGCGCTCGATTTGGCCCTAAGCCAGATCGAAAAGCAATTCGGCAAGGGCTCGATCATGAAGCTCGGCGAGCAAACGATCGAAGCCGACCTTTCAGTCGTTTCCACCGGCTCGCTGGGGCTCGACCTGGCGCTTGGCGTCGGCGGACTGCCGCGTGGACGCGTGGTCGAAATCTACGGGCCGGAATCGTCGGGCAAGACCACGCTCGCGCTCGAGTGTATCGCGGAGGCGCAAAAGCGCGGCGGGGTTTGCGCTTTTATCGACGCCGAGCACGCGCTCGACGCCTCTTACGCCCGCAAGCTCGGGGTCGTGGTCGAGGATCTGCTGATCTCGCAGCCCGACAACGGCGAGCAGGCATTGGAGATCGTCGAGACCCTGGTGCAGTCGGGCGCGATCGACGTGCTGGTGATCGACTCGGTGGCGGCGCTGGTGCCGCGAGCCGAGATTGAAGGCGAGATGGGCGAGCCGCAGATGGGCTTGCAGGCGCGCCTGATGTCGCAGGCGTTGCGCAAGCTGACTTCGATCATCTCGCGCTCGCGCACGATCGTTATCTTCATCAACCAGATCCGGATGAAGATTGGCGTGATGTTCGGCAATCCCGAGACCACCACCGGCGGCAATGCGCTGAAGTTCTACAGTTCGATCCGGATCGACATCCGCCGCATCGGTACCATCAAGACCGCCACCGAGGTCATCGGCTCGCGCACCAAGGTCAAGGTGGTCAAAAACAAGGTCGCACCACCTTTTCGAGAGGCCGAGTTCGACATCCTCTACGGCTCGGGTATCTCCAAGGAAGGCGAGTTGGTCGACCTCGCGGTCGAGCACGCGGTAATCGAGAAGCTTGGCGCCTGGTACTCATACAGTGGCGAGCGGATCGGCCAGGGACGCGAGAACGCGCGCGACCTTTTGAAGGCCAATCCGACGCTAGCCGACGAAATCGAGGCCAAGGTGCGCGCCAAGCTCGCGGTCAAAGGCGGCACGCCGCCGGCTCCTCCCTCGCCCGAGGACGCCGACGCTGACGCTGGCGCGCCCGCCGCTGCGCCTGCGCCTAGCGCTCCTCGCCGCCGGGGATGACGGAACTCCCTCCCCCGTGTCTTGGGGGAGGGCTGAAGGCGCTGGCTCCATTGGCCTCTTGAAATTCCTTCCCCAGCGCAATCACCTGGGCGAGCAGCGAAGGGCCGTTGATTTCACTGGCTCAGGTCTGTAACCTACTAGCGAATGCCCGCAGAGGCCGACCAGGGCGCCGCCTCCGATAGCGCCCATTTTCTCAAACCCCAATTTTTGGAAAGGCCGTTTTGCCGTCAACAGGCTACGGCCGAAGTGTAAGCTTTGTCCTTTACCGAGTTCTCCCTTTTCCCTGAACTTCAACGTTCAATTCGCGACTGTGGTTATCATCATCCCACGCCGGTCCAGAGCGAAACCATTCCCGTCGCTCTCGACGGCCGCGACCTCGTTGTCAGCGCCGAGACCGGCAGCGGCAAGACCGCCGCGTTCCTGATCCCGCTCATCGACCGGCTGCATCGCAAGCGCGCCAAGGGGCCGAGCGCGTTGGTGATCGCGCCGACGCGCGAACTGGCGGCCCAATGCGGCCAGGAATTCACGCGCCTCGCGCGCCATTGCGGCCTCCGCGCGGCAGTGATTGTCGGGGGCGAGTCGATGCGCCGTCAGATCGACGACTTGCGTGCGGGCGCCCAAGTGGTAATTGCCTGCCCGGGCCGGCTTATCGACCTGATGGAGCAGGGCAAGGTGAGTCTCGCGCACATG
The DNA here is from genome assembly GCA_963710455.1 of uncultured delta proteobacterium. Classification (GTDB taxonomy): domain Bacteria; phylum Desulfobacterota; class Binatia; order Binatales; family Binataceae; genus JAKAVN01. The sequence continues at coordinate 715,115 of CAVQAG010000017.1, read as the reverse complement.
CAGGTGGTCGTCATCGACGAAGCCGACCGCCTGCTCGACATGGGCTTCTTGCCGCAACTGCGCCGCGTGATGCGCACGGTGCCCAAGGAACGCCAGACGATGATGTTCTCGGCGACGATGGGCGCCGGGCCAGAGGCTATCGCGCGCGACTTCCTGCATCATCCCGAGCGCATCACGGTTGGCCGCAAAGCCGCACCGCCGCAGTCGATCAGCCAGACCATTTATCCGGTGCAGTGGGGCGACAAGGAAGCGATGCTGCTCGAGATACTCGGCAAGCCCGAGGTGCAGAGCGCTATTGTGTTTACCCGCACTCGCGTACGCGCCGAACATATCGGCAGGATGCTCAAACGCCACGGAGTGCGCACCGCCGTGATTCACGGCGACCGCTCGCAGGCCGAGCGCAACACGGCGCTGAGGACGTTCAAGGCGGGAAGTTGCCGCGTCATGGTCGCGACCGACGTCGCCGCGCGTGGGTTGGACATCCCCGGCGTTTCGCACGTGGTCAACTATGATTTGCCCGAGGACGCCGAGAGCTACATCCATCGCATCGGACGCACGGCGCGGATGGGCCGCGAGGGCGAGGCGATAAGCCTGGTGACGCCGCAGGAACGCGTGTCGCTCGGCCAGATCGAGCGGGCGTTGGGCGAAGAGCTTAAGCGCGAGCAGGTCGAGGGCTTCGAGATGCCCGAGGTGAAGGCGCCCAAGCCGGTGACGCTGTTCAGGTCGGGCGCGGGACGGACACGCGGCCGCGTTCGCTCGCGCTGGTAGCCTCGGCGTTCGATTCAGAGTTTCTCGATTAGTTCCCTGCGTATAGGGGGCCTTGGGCAGCGGCCCTTCTTCGAATGCCCCGGCGGTTAACGTACTACGCACCTTTAGAGCGATAAATCACCGCGCCACAGCTCGCGCGATGCGAGTTTTGCGCCATCGGACATGGCGCGGAACTTGGCCCACGTGATCGCCGGCACCACGCGCGAGAACCCGGCAAAGGTCGCAAATCCGCAGTCGGTGCCCGCGATCACGTTCTCGCGTCCAACCACGTTTGCCAGGTTGCGGATACGCATCGCGACCACCCCCGGATGCTCGATGAAGTTGTTGGTCGAGTCGATTACGCCCGGAATCAGAATCTTGCCGACCGGCACTTTTACGTCGCGAAACACCTCGAACTCATGCTCGTGACGCGGATTGGAGGCCTCGTATGAGATCGCCATCGGACGCGCCCTGAGCACGATATCGATGATGTCGCGTAACTCGATGTCGTGATGATGCGGTCCTTCGTAATTGCCCCAGCATAGATGTAGCCGGATGCGCTCGGGCGGTACGTCCCGGAGCGCGTGGTTGAGCGCCTCGACGTGCAACTCGGCGACCTTGCGAAACTCCGCCGTGCTGGTGCCGGCGAACTGGATATGCCGGCTCATCGCGAGGTCCGGGCAATCGACCTGCAGCAGGAAGCCCGCTCGATGGATAGCGTCGTATTCGACCTTCATCGCGTCGGCCAGCGCGGCAATATAGGCCTCGTGCGTGGGATAAAACGTGTTGCCAAGGAACTGCGCGATCACGCCCGGCGACGCCGCGCTCAAAAACCCTTCGGCCAGGTTGACGCCGGTCAGCGCAGCCTTGAAATTGTCGAGGTCACGCTCTAGCTCGTCGAGGTTGCGATACGTGATCGGCGCATTGCACAACGGCCGTTTCATCGGCGGCGCCTTGCGTCCCATAAACGCGCGCTGGGTGAATTCGGGAAAGTCGGCCATGTCGGCGGCGCTGAGCGAAGCGCGCTTGCTGGTCTCGTCGCCGAAGCCGCTCAGGCGGTCTTTCACGTAGGTCGAGTAGCCGATTTTGCCCATCTCGCCGTCGTTGACGACGTCGACTCCTACCTCGGCCTGTTTGCGCACGACCTCGGCCACTGCCGAGCGTACGCGCGCCTCCAAAGCGCCGCGGTCGGTGAGCCCACCGGACTCCCTGGCGAAGAGCATGTCGGCCAGGTCGTCAGGCCGTGGCAGACTGCCGGTATGGGTGGTCAGAATCCGTTCGGTGCTGCGCTTCATAGATTGTTACCCCCGATTTTCTCGCAAATCACCCACCCCAGGTCCATTCCCGCTGCGGGATTTCAATAAAGAAAAAAGTCGCTCCGCGTTGATCCTTCACTTCGGCAGGCTTCGTTCAGGATGACAACCAGAGCTCTCCCTTGCTGTCATCCTGAGCGTCAGAGAAGGATCTCCGCGAAGCGATGGACCTTTTTGTTCGTTCCGCTATGGAGCACTAGCAAAGTCGCGCGCGGCGCAACAGTACGCGCAGGCAGCCGTAGGGCTGAGCGCAGTGTAAACGGCCGGCGCTTCGCTTTATTCTCAAGGGGCCCTGCGTTATGACTTTGCTTTGGGATTACGAGTCCCACTGCGGACCGCAATATCACCGCTGAGAGGAACAAATGGATTTCACCCTGTCGCCCAAGGTCGTGCAGCTACAGAAGCGCGTCTCCGACTTCATGAACGAGTACGTCTATCCGATCGAGAAGCGCGTCGAGGACGAGATGAACGTCCCCGGCAAGGAGCACACCGAACCTGAAATCCTCAAGGAGGTCCGCAAGAAGGCCAAGGCCGAGGGACTATGGAACCTCTTCATGCCCGATGAACACTACGGCAAGGGCCTGAAGGTCGCCGAGTACGCGCCGTTGAGCGAACTGATGGGCCGCAGCTTTATCGGCTCGCGCGCGTTCAACTGCATGGCACCGGACACCGGCAACATGGAAATCCTCGCCGATTTCGGCAACGCGGAGCAAAAGAAGCGCTGGCTCGAGCCCTGCCTGGAAGGCACGATGCGCACCTGCTATTCGATGACCGAGCCGGAGACCGCTGGCTCCGACCCGACTCAGCTTGCGACCCGCGCCGTGCGCGACGGCGACTACTACGTCATCAATGGCCATAAGTGGTTCACCTCGGGCGCGGTCGGCGCGTCGTTCGCGATCGCGATGGTGGTGACCGATCCCAAGACCGAGCCGCATCGCCGCGCGAGCCAGATAATCGTCCCCACCGACACGCCGGGATTCCAACTGGTACGGGCGGTATCGGTGATGGGTCATGCGGGCGGCGGCGGCCACTGCGAAATCATCTACAAGGACTGCCGCGTGCCGGTGACCAACCTGCTCGGCGAGGAGGGCAGCGGCTTCGCGATCGCCCAGGCCCGCCTGGGTCCCGGCCGTATCCATCACTGCATGCGAATGGTCGGAGTGGCCGAGCGAGCCCTTGAGCTAATGTGCAAGCGGGCGGCTACGCGCTTTACCCACGGGAGCTTGCTAGCCGACAAGGCCAACATCCAGCAATGGATCGCGGATTCGCGGATCGAGATCGACGCGACGCGTCTGATGGTGATGCACGCGGCGTGGAAGATCGACACCGCCGGCAAACGCGAGGCGCGCCAGGAGATCGCCGAGATCAAGGTCCAGGCCGCCAACATGGTGATGAATGTGCTGGACCGTGCGATCCAGCTGCACGGCGCGCTCGGGATGACCGACGATACGCCGATCGCCCGCTTCTGGCGCGAGCAGCGCGCGATGCGGATCGTCGATGGCCCCGACGAAGTCCATCGGATGCAGATTTCGCGGCGCGAAGTGCGCCGCTGGCAGCATTAACGATCGCGGACATCGTAGCGGGCGTGACCGGGAGCAACTGAAAGAATATGCCGGAACAGCATATGCAAACATCGGCGCAGGCCGCGGCAATCGACGACCTTGCCGCCGAATACGGCGAGGTGCGCGAGGAGGAGCGGCTCGACTGGCCCAAACTGCAAGCCTACCTGCGCGAGCACGACGTCCCCGGCGCGGGCTCCGCGATGGAAGTCAAGCAGTTTCGCGGCGGCAGTTCCAACCTGACCTACCTGCTGCGCTTCGCCGACGGCCATCAGTGGGTCGTGCGGCGGCCGCTGTTTGGACCGCTGCCGCCCTCGGCGCACGATATGGCGCGCGAATACCGGGTGCTGTCGCGGCTGTGGCAGGGATTCGCGGCGGCGCCGCGCGCGATCGTGCTGTGCGAGGATCCGTCGATCATCGGCGCGGTGTTCTTCGTGATGGAGCGGCGTGAGGGCGCGGTGATCAAGAACCGGCATCCGATGCCGCCCGAGATCGACGCCAAGCCCGAGACCTTCCGCCGCATCTCGGAAAGCCTGATCGACACGCTCGCCGACCTCCATGCGGCCGACTACGAAAAGATTGGCCTGGGCGGCCTCGGCCGTCCCGAGGGCTTTTTGCAGCGCCAGATCACGGGATGGATGGGCCGGTGGGAAAAGGCCAAGACGCGCGAAGTGCCCCTGATGGAAAAGCTCGGCACGTGGTTTCTGGAGCACATGCCGGCGGCGCAAAAGCCCACCCTGCTGCACAATGATTTCTACCTGCACAACGTGATGCTGGCGAAGGGCGACGCCGGCAAGGTGGTCGGCGTGTTCGACTGGGAGATGTCGACGCTGGGCGACCCGATGATCGACCTGGGGCTGACGATGGGCTACTGGCGCCAGGCCGACGACCCGCCCGAGCTGATCGCGCTCTCCCAGGGCTACGCGCACACCACAGCGCCCGGGTTTCTCAGCCGCGACGAAATGACCGAGCGTTACGCCCGGCGGAGCGGCCGCGACGTAAGCATGGTCGACTACTATCGGGCGTGGGCCAACTGGAAGACCGCGACGGTGGTCGAGCAAATTTACGTGCGCTACGTGCGCGGACAGACCAACGATCCGCGCTTTGCCAACATGGGCGAATGGGCGCCGGTGCTGGCGCGGCAGGCGGCGCGAGTCGTTGCCAAATTCGGCTTTAGGGAGTAAACGGCAACAATCGTCTTGGCGCCGGCAGCGCGGCCGGCCTACATCTCGCGGGGGTGTTCTTTTAGCCGGTCTTTGGACTAAGCTAACGGATTGAGTTGCCGCGAAAGGCTTCCGGTGAAGGCTCGGGAGTCGAGTTGAGGTTTCGAATTACGAAGTCTAGTGGACGGGTAGCGCCCGTCCGGGAGGATAAGCGGACTTGCACGCGATTAACTACGAAGCTCCAAAAACGCTGAAGGACGCGGTCGCCTTGCTCGCCCAACACGGCGAGAAAGGGCGTCCGCTGTGCGGCGGCACCGACCTCATCATCCAGTTGCGCGCCGGTGTGCGCCGTCCCGAGACCATCGTCGACGTAAAAAAGATTCCTGAGCTCAACCAGATCAGCTTCGACCTCCAGAAAGGTTTGCGGCTGGGCGCTGCTGTGCCGGCGATCGAGATCTACGAGAACGCCGACTTGCGCCGCTATTTCCCCGGACTTACGGAGGCAGCGCATCTTATTGGATCGAACCAGATCCAGAGCCGCGCTTCCGTGGGCGGCAACCTGTGTAATGGCTCGCCGGCGGCCGACACCACCCCGGCGCTCATCGCGCTGGCTGCCAAATGCCGAGTGGCTGGTCCAAAGGGAGAGCGCATCGTCGCAGCGGAGGATTTCTGCACCGCGCCCGGCCGGACCGTGCTGCAGCCGAACGAAATCCTCGTGGAACTCCAAATTCCGACGCCCGCGCGCCATTCCTCGGATGCTTACCTGCGCTTCATCCCGCGCAACGAGATGGACATTGCGGTGGTCGGGGTCGGCGCTTCGGTGACGTTGGATCTCGAAGAAGACCGGTTCAGTGACGCGCGCATCGCGTTGGCCGCGGTCGGACCGACGCCGATATTCGCAAGCAAGGCTTCAGAGGCGCTTGAGGGCAAAAAAATCGACGCCGCAACCATCGACCGCGCGTGCAAGCTCGCGGTCGAGCAGAGCTCGCCGATCGACGACATGCGCGGCACGGCCGAGTTCCGGCGCCACCTGGTTGGCGTGCTTACCCGCAGGACGCTCGCGATCGCGATAGAACGCGCGCGGATGGTATAGCCGCCTCCCCAGTAGGGAATCGAATCGCTTCAACGGCTCTAATGCAATAACTGGCAAGTGATTGAACAAAGATTGAACATGGATAAAAAGACAGTAGTAGAGACGACGATCAACGGCGAACAAATGGAATTCCTCTGCGAGCCGCGCCAGAGCCTGCTCGAGGTGTTGCGCGACGTGCTTGGTTTGACGGGCAGTAAGGAAGGATGCCTGACTGGCGACTGCGGCGCATGCACCGTGCTGGTCGACGGCCGCGCTGCCTGCTCGTGCCTGATGCTCGGTGTTGAGGCCGAGGGTCACAAGATTGAAACCGTCGAGGGTCTCGCGCAGGGCTCCAAGCTGCATCCGCTCCAGCAGAAGTTCCTCGAGAACGCGAGCCTCCAGTGCGGCATCTGCACTCCGGGCTTCCTGATGTCAGCCAAGGCTCTGCTCGACCACAACCCGCATCCGAGCGAGGCCGAGATTCGCTACGCTCTCGCGGGTAATCTTTGCCGATGCACCGGCTATGACAAGATTGTTCACGCTGTGCTCGATGCCTCCAAGGGAAGCGCATCGAAGGCAGCCTGAGGTAGGCGGCGGCGCGATTGGAGAGAGCGGCCGGCACTGAAACAGTTTCCAGGTAAAGGGAGATAGCTGACATGGCAGCGACAACAGAAGGACATCAATTCCGCGTAATCGGAACGCGTCCGATTCGTCACGACGGCGTCGAGAAGGTAACTGGTGCGGCCCGCTATGGAGCCGACTACGCGTTTCCGGGAATGCTTTTTGGCAGGGTGCTCCGCAGCCCTCACGCCCACGCGATCGTCAAATCGATCAAGACCGATAAGGCACTCAAGCTCCCAGGAGTGAAAGCGATCGTGACGGGGGCAGATCTTCCTGAGCTGCCCGACCGAATCGAGCAGGGCGGCGAGCTTCCAATCAACCTGCATCATCTGTCGTGCAACATCCTCGCGCGCGGCAAAGCACTGTATGACGGTCATGCAATCGCCGCCGTCGCTGCGACCAGCCCACACATCGCGGAAGAAGCGCTCCGCCTCATCGAGGTCGACTACGAGGTGCTGCCGCCGGTGATGACGGTCGAGGACGCGATGGCGCCGAATGCGCCGATCCTGTTGCCGGCGCTGCGCAACAAGGAGGACGGCCCCGACAAGCAGACCAACGTCGCGGCTCACATCCAGTTCAAGCGCGGTGACGTGAAGGAGGGCTTCGCCAAGGCCGACTACGTGATCGAGCGCAGCTTCAAGAGCGCGATGGTGCATCAGGGGTATATCGAGCCGCATAACGCGGTCGGTATCTACAACTCCGACGGCCACGCCACCATCTATTGTTCGACCCAGGGCAGCTTCGTTGTGCGCTCGCTCAGCGCCGCGGTCCTGGGGATTCCCGAGGGCAATATCCGCGTCGTGCCAGCCGAGATCGGTGGTGGCTTCGGCGGCAAGACGACGATTTACCTCGAGCCGCTATCGGTGCTGCTCTCGCAGAAGACCGGCCATCCGGTGAAGCTGACGATGAACCGCGCAGAGGTGTTGCGCGCGAGCGGCCCCACTTCCGGCGGAACAATCCGATGCAAGATGGGCGCAACCAAAGATGGCAAGATCGTCGCGGCCGAGGCTTGGCTGGCATACGAGGCTGGCGGCTTTCCGGGCTCGCCGGTGCCGATGGCCGCGATGTGCATCCTGGCCCCCTACGACATCCCCAACATTGTAATCGACGCCTACGACGTGGTCGTCAACCGGCCCAAGACCGCGGCTTACCGCGCGCCGGGTGCGACCAACGCCGCGTTTGCCTCCGAGACGATCGTCGACGAGCTTGCCGAAAAATGCGGCATCGACCCATGCGACTTCCGGATCAAAAACGGCGCGCATGAAGGCACGCCGCAAACCGCCGGACCTCCGTACAAACGAATCGGGATGATCGAAACGGTCGAGGCAATCAAGAACAGTCCGCACTACAAGTCCAAGCTGCAGGGCAAGAACCGCGGGCGCGGGATGGCTACCGGCTTCTGGTTCAACATCGGGTTCCAGTCCTCGGCGATGGTCAATATTCACAACGACGGTACTGCTAGCGTGATCACTGGTTCGGTCGATATTGGCGGATCGCGCGCCTCGATGGCGATTATCACGGCCGAGGTCCTCGGCCTCGACGTCAATGAAGTTCGTCCGCTCGTGGCCGACACCGACTCGATCGGCTACACGGACGTCACCGGCGGGAGCCGCACTACGGTCGCCACGGGCCTCGCGGTTTTCGAGGCGGCGCAGGATGCCGTACGTCAGCTCAAGGAGCGGGCCGCCAAGCTGTGGGAAAAGAAGCCCGAGGAGGTCGAATTCAACAACGGCCTGCTAACCGCGAAGGGCAACGGCATCAAACCGATGTCCATCAAGGACATCGTGCCGCGACTCGGGCGTACGGGCGGCCCGATCACCGGGCGTGCCACTGTCAATGCGCGTGCGGTCGGCCCGGCCTTCGCCTCGACCTGTGTCGACGTCGAGGTCGATCCGGAGACTGGCAAGGTCACGATTCTGCGCGCGACTGTCGCCCAGGACGCCGGCAAGGCGGTACATCCGAGCTACGTCGAGGGCCAGATGCAGGGCGGCACCGCGCAGGGCATCGGCTGGGCGCTCAACGAGGAGTACTTCTACGACGCCAAGGGCGTGCTGCGTAACTCGGGATTGCTGGATTACCGAATGCCCACATGTCTGGACCTGCCGATGATCGAAACGAGCATCGTCGAGGTTCCCGCACCCGGCCATCCGATTGGCTCGCGCGGCGTGGGCGAAGTCTCGATCGTGCCGCCGCCGGCCGCGGTCGCCAATGCGATCGCACACGCGGTCGGTGTGCGAATGACCGAACTGCCGATGTCGCCGGGGCGCTTGCTCAAGGCGATTTTGACCAAGGAAGTCACCGCGCATTCAGCCGCGGCAGACTAGGTCACTGTGACTCGGGCCGGGTTCCATTTGGGAGCCCGGCCCTTTTAATTTGTACCTGCCGAGATTTCATGCCCGCCGTGATGTAATTAGTATGATCTTATGCCGACAGTGATCGTTCCGGCGCTGCTGCGCCAGCTTACTAACGGACAGGATCGCGTTGCGGTGCGCGGCACCAACGTGCGCCAGGTAGTCGACGATCTCGAGCGCCAATTCCCCGGCATCAAGGCGCATCTGGTCGAGGACGGCGATTTGAAATCAGGCATCAACGTTTCGGTCGATGGCGAGATGGGGATCGGTGGCTTGACCGATCCGGTCAAGGAAAACAGCGAAATCTATTTTATCCCCGCGATCGGCGGCGGCCTCAAGTAGCCGCGGTCCGCTCGCATGGCCGAGATTCACGCCTTTCGCACGACCGAGGGGCGAGCGGCACAATCGCCGCCTCCGATCCCGACCAGCGCCGTGGTCGCGACGGTGCTCGGAAACGCGCTCGAGTTTTACGACTTCACCACCTATGCCTTCTTCGCGGTGATGATCGGGCGGGCGTTTTTTCCTGCACACGATCCATTTATCAGCCTGCTTCTCTCGGTTGCCGCCTTCGGTGTCGGTTTCATCTCGCGCCCTCTCGGCGGAATCGTGATCGGAGCTTACGCGGACCGCGCCGGGCGACGGCCTGCGATGATGCTGAGTATCGGGCTGATGGCGGTGGGTATGGTGCTGCTTGCGGCGACCCCTTCATACGCGGTAATTGGGGTCGCCGCGCCTATCCTGGTGGTCGTGGCTCGTCTCGTCCAGGGGTTCGCGCTCGGCGGCGAGGTCGGACCGTCAACCGCATATCTGCTGGAGGCGGCGCCCGCGGGAAAACGCGGGGAATATGGCGTCTGGCAGATCGCGAGCCAGGGCGCGGCGATGGCGCTCGCGGGAATCTTCGGCGTTGTGCTTTCATTCGCGCTCGACGACGCCGCGATCCAATCGTGGGGCTGGCGTATCCCGTTCATCATCGGAGTCGCGATCGTACCGGTCGGCTTAATCATGCGAAGCCGGTTACAGGAAACCGTGGATGCCGCCGCGTCTACAATCCATCCGAGCACCGGCCACGTGTTTTCCGCACTGCTGAAAAATCATCTGCGTCCGCTTGTGATCGCCCTGATGCTCATCACCAGCGGCACGATTGCGACCTATATCGGCGCGTACATGACGACTTACGCGCTCAGCACGTTGCACATGGCAACGGGTGCGTCCATGAGCGCAACGGCAGTGACGGGTGTGTGCGTGCTGGTTTTCAGCCTGATCGGCGGATGGCTCTCCGATCGCGTCGGGCGCAAACCGGTCTATTTGCTCTCAAAGCTGGCGCTTACCGCAGTTGCTTACCCGGCCTTCGCGGCGATTAACCGGCATCACACGCTCGCCGCATTGCTGCTGATGGCTGGTCTGATGGGCGCGCTGAACGCGCTGGGCGCCGTCGCGCTGGTGGTGATTACGGAGGTCTTCCCGAAATCGGTGCGCAGCGCGGGCCTCTCGACCGTATATGCGCTCGCGGTCACCGTGTTCGGCGGCACCACGCAGTTCGTCGTGGCCTGGCTGATTCATGCGACCGGCGATTCGCTGGCGCCGGCCTGGTATCTAATCGCTTCGAGTGCGATCGGCATCATAGCAATTCTGATGAGCACGGAAACGAAAGACGTCGCACTGGCGGACTGAGCGTTCCGCCGTTCGGCTCGCTGGCCGATACGTGATCGCTCTGCTACGCTCCGCCAGACAATTTTTGCGCCAGGGAGGGGGATTTCCATGCCGCAGATGATGAGTGACGCCGCCTTCAGAGCTTACGCGATCGCCTGCTCTATCCTGGTCTTCAAAATGTTCGGGGCCGCGCTCTTCACTGCGGCAACTCGTAGCCGGGTCAAGCAATTTCTCAATCCGGAGGACGCCCGAGTGTTAGGTGGCGCCGGCGTTAATGAAGAACATCCCGACGTGCTCCGGATACTTCGGCTGCATCGCAACGATCTCGAGAATATCCTCCCTTTCTTCACCGTTGGGCTGATCTTCGTGCTGATGGGAGCGTCGGCGTTCGCGGCTCAAACGTATTTCTACACATTCACCGGAGCGCGGATCGTCCACACGATCGTTTATATCGCGAAGTTGCAGCCGTGGAGAACGGTCGCGTTTGCGATCGGCATGTTCTGCATCGTCGGGATGCTGGTGCAGATTTTGATCGCCGCGCTCTGAAGCGCGTACCGCCCGCCGGCCAACGGTCGAGCCATTCTTACCTCCTCCCCCAATTGTCTTGGGCGAGGATGGAGGTGGGGGTCGAGCGAGGAAACGCCGGATTTTTTCTCTGCGGCTTTCCTCGTCCCGATTTTTTTTTCGCGACGCGCGAGTCGCTGCTAAATAGCGCGGTTCTCGCAGACATTCAAAACCGCTGCTGGACCCCCGCCCTAACCCTCCCCCAAAACAGTTGGTGGAGGGAATTGGAGAGGTCTGCTATCAGGCCCGCCGCCGTCGCTCGTGACGGCGCGCGGCAACTCGTGATAACCTTAAGCCACACGAGGTTGATCATGGCGGACTCCACCAACGGTTCTTCGCAAAAAGACTTCCGGGTCATCGGCACCCGGCCCATCCGGCACGATGGAATCGAAAAAGTCACCGGCCGAGCAAAATACGGCGCCGACTACTCATTCCCGGGCATGCTCTACGGCAAAGTGCTGCGGAGTCCGCACGCCCACGCCCGTATAATCGCGATCCGCACAGAGAAGGCCGCGGCGTTGCCCGGAGTCAAGGCGATAATCACCGGCGCCGACTTTCCCGAAATTCCCGGCACCACCGCGATGATGGGCGAGCTCGTGATCAATACGCATTACCTGTCGCTCAACCTGATGGCGCGCGGGAAGGTGCTGTACGACGGTCATGCGGTCGCCGCAGTCGCTGCGACCAGCCCGCATCTGGCGGAAGAGGCGCTCCGGCTTATCGAGGTCGACTATGAGGTACTGCCGCCGGTGATGACCGCTGATGCAGCAATGAAACCGGACTCGCCGATCCTGCTGCCTGAGATTCGCCAGAAATTTATCGCCGGCCGTACCGATCCAGGATCGCAAGAAGGCCCCGACCGGCCGACCAACGTCGCCGCGCATATCCAGTTCCAGCGCGGCGATCTCGAAGCTGGCTTCGGCGCGGCAGACTACGTGGTCGAGCGTTACTTCCGTACAGCCACCGTCCATCAGGGCTATATCGAGCCGCACAACGCCGTCGCGCTCTACAGCTCGGACGGTCATGCGACGATCTATTGCTCAACTCAAGGCACCTTCAACGTGCGTACGCTGACCGCCACCGTGCTCAAGATGAACGAGGGCGATATCAAGGTGGTGCCGGCCGAGATCGGAGGCGGCTTCGGTGGCAAAACCACGATTTACCTCGAACCGCTTGCCGTGCTGCTCGCGCAAAAGAGCGGCCGGCCGGTAAAGATGACGATGAGCCGCGCCGAGGTGCTGCGCGCGAGCGGACCGACGTCGGGCACTTGGATCAAGGGTAAGATGGGCGCGACGCGCGATGGCAAAATCACCGCCGCGCAATTCTGGATGGCCTACGAGGCGGGCGCTTTTCCAGGCTCGCCGTTCGCGCCGGGCGCGATGTGCTGCAGCGCCCCGTACGATGTTCCCAACCTGCTCATCGATTCGTACGACGTACTGGTGAACCGGCCGAAGGTCGCAGCCTATCGCGCGCCGGGATCGCCAAGCTCCGCGTTTGCCTGCGAATCGCTGATCGACGAACTGGCACTGCAGTGCGGAATCGATCCGCTCGACATGCGCATCCTCAACGGCGCCCGCGAGGGCACTCCGCAACCCGCCGGGCCGCCGTATAAACGCATCGGTTTCATCGAGACGTGCGAAGCGATGAAGAACAGCGAGTACTACCGTTCGCCCCTTAAAGGCCCCAATCGCGGACGCGGCGTCGCGGCGGGCTTCTGGTTCAACGGCGGTCTGCAATCGGCGGCGGCCGTCAACTTGCATAACGACGGCACGCTGAGCGTGGTCACCGGCTCGGTGGATATCGGCGGCTCGCGCGCAGCGATGGCGATGGTCGCGGCGGAGGTGCTCGGCGTCGAGGCGCAAGACGTGCGTCCGATTGTCGCGGACACCGATTCGATCGGCCATACCGACGTGACCGGCGGCAGCCGTATCACGCTCGCCACCGGGATGGCGGTCTACGAGGCGGCCCAGGACGTAGTGCGCCAGCTCAAGGAACGGGCCGCCAAGTTGTGGGAGAAGAAACCCGAAGAAATCGAGTTCAACAACGGACTCCTGAGCGCGATCGGCAATGGCGTAAAACCGATGACCATCAGGGAAATCGTTCCGCGGCTCGGACGCACCGGCGGCCCAATCACTGGACGCGCGACTCTCAACGCCGGCGCGGTCGGCGCAGTCGGCAACGCGTTCGCGGTCACCTGCGTCGACGTCGAAGTCGATCCCGACACGGGCAAAGTGAAGATTCTGCGGTGCGCTGTTGCCCAGGATGTCGGCCGCGCGATCCATCCATCCTACGTCGAAGGGCAACTGCAGGGAGCCACGGCGCAGGGAATCGGATGGGCGCTCAACGAGGAATACGTGTACGACGAGCGCGGCATCATGCGTAACACCGGGTTTCTGGACTACCGGATGCCGACCTGCCTGGACTTACCGATGATCGAGACGATTATCGTCGAAGTCCCCAACCCCAGCCATCCGCTCGGCGTGCGCGGCGTGGGCGAGGTTTCGATCGTGTCGCCGATGGCTGCGGTCGCAAACGCCATCTATCGCGCCGTCGGGGTGCGAATGACCGAGTTGCCGATGTCGCCGCCGAAACTGCTCAAGGCGATACTGCAACGTCCGCGAGCCACCGAAGAATTGCATACCGCGGCGGCAGATTGATAAGAATTGGGGGCTGAAGATTTCGCCCTCCCAGCGTGGCCCTGCGCTTGCTGCGGGCGCCACCCGTTTTCGCGCGCTGAGCTTGCGTAAAGCGAGGCTAGTCAGTTTGAGCTAGACTTGCAGCAATAAGGCGCAATCTGAAGTTTTTGCGCTTCATTCCATCATAGAACCTATTGCAACTAATTATAACTGGCGTACAATGAATTCGCTGGCCGGGGTTTGCCCCCCCTTTTCCCGGTTGGCTGGGGCCGGACGGCGCAAGCCGTTCGGCCTCGATTGAATTCGCTCGCGTGCCCCGCGCGCGGCGCGCAGGTCCAGTGCGCGCATCGACCGAGCACTGTTGTGGGCATCCACAAATTTCAAATTTCAAATACCGTTAAAGACTCGTAGTCAGGTTGCGTGCTGGGCTGGCGCGAGCTAATGCGCAAGTTCAAATTGACCATCGGCGAAGCTGCGAGGAATCGACTGCGCACAATTGACTGCGCTCGCGATGACCGCAATGCTCAGCCTACCACGCAGCAAATGAATATTCCCCAGCAAAATGGACGTCACGCCCGAATTCGTTAGCGACGGCCTGAGGCGCGCTCACTATATCACGAATGAGCGCGTCGAGACCGCGGTTTTTCTCGCGCTCGCGCTCGAGAAGCCGTTGCTCATCGAAGGTCCGGCTGGCTCCGGCAAGACCGAAGTAGCGAAGGTGCTGGCCGAGATACTCGGCGCGGAACTTATCCGGCTGCAATGTTACGAGGGGCTCGACGAGGCGCGGGCGCTATACGAATGGAACTACCAGAAACAGCTTTTGCGCCTGCAGGCCGATGAGCATCAGGGACTGCGCTGGGAGGACCTCTCCGAGCATCTGTTCTCGCGTGAATACCTGCTCGAGCGTCCGCTCCTGCGAGCGATATCCTCGCCGCGCAAGGTGGTCCTGCTGATCGACGAAGTCGATAAGGCCGACGAAGAGTTCGAGGCGTTTCTGCTCGAGCTGCTCTCCGACTTCCAGGTCACGGTTCCGGAGCTCGGCACGCTCCGCGCCCGCGAGCATCCGGTGGTCGTGTTGACCTCCAACCGTGCGCGCGAGTTGTCGGAGGCGCTGCGCCGCCGCTGCTTGCATCTGTTCATCGATTTCCCTGGTCTCGAACAGGAGCGGCGGATCATCGAGATCAAGATTCCGGAGCTCGACGCGCAACTGGCCACGGATGCGGCGCGCTTCGTCAATGCGCTGCGCAAGCTTGCGCTCAAGAAGCCGCCCTCGATCGCTGAGACGCTCGACTGGGGGCGCGCCCTGCTGCGCCTCGGCGTAACCCAACTTGATGCCGCCGCAATCCGAGCGGCGCTCGGCGTCTTGCTCAAACACGAGGACGACCGCGCCAAGGTCGAGGCTAAGGCGGGCGCGCTCGCCGCGCGCCCGCGATGAGCGCACTCAGCGCTGAATTGCTGCGCTTCGTCGGCGAGTTGCGCCTGGCCGGGGTGCCAGTGTCCGTCGCCGAAACGCTCGACGCGATGCGCGCCGTCGCGGCGGCCGGCCTCGCCGACCGCGCGCGCGTGCGGGAGGCGCTGGCGACGGCGCTGGTCAAGGACGAAGCCGATCGCGCGTCGTTCGAGGAAGTGTTCGCCCGCTTTTTCGGCCCAGGCACCGAGACGGCCCGCGAAGCGGGCCATCCCGGTGCCCGTCGCCGGCTCGCCGCGGCCACAGGCGAAGGCCGCGGCGAACAGGGGACGTCGGACCGGGCGCGCCCCGAGCGCGTCCGGTCCGACGCGATGCCCCGCGGCAGCGCGCAGCATGGCGCGCCGTCGCCGGCTGAGGCCGAGCCGAAGGCGGCCGGCGCCCAGGCGCTGGCCGCCTTCGGTGATGCGCCAGGCCCCGGCGCCGCAGAGTCCGCTCACGCGGAGGTCAGCGTCCTGAGGGACGCCGCCCTCCGCGGCGAGCGCGCACCGAAAATCGACGCCGGCATCGAAGCCGAGGAGCCCGGGAGCGACGCGCGCCGCCAGGCTGCGCTCCGCCGCGCGCAGCGCACGCCGTTCGCAGCGTATACCGACCTCGAGTACGAAGCCGCGCGCGACGCCTTGGCGCCGCTCGCACGCCGCTTCCGCTTGCGACTGGGCCGCAGGCTTCACGCCGCGCCCCGCGGCCGGGTCGATTTCCGGCGCACCATCCGCGCCTCCCTGCAGCGCGGCGGAGCGATGGCCGAGCTGCGCTTTCGCTCGCGACGCCCACGCCATGCCGACCTGCTGATCCTATCCGACGTTTCGGGCTCGGTGCGCTACTGCTCCGCGCTGATGCTGGAGCTGGTCGCCGGGGCATACGGACACTTTCGCCGCGTGCGAAGTTTCGTATTTATCGATCGTCTCGCCGAGGCGGAATTCGTCGGCGGGCACGTCGTTACCGAGCCAGCGCTGGATCTCTACGCGCGTTCGGATTTCGGACGGGTGCTCAGCCAAATTTGGGAACAACGTTCGGAATTGCTCTCACGGACGACACTGATGGTGATATTAGGAGACGGGCGCAACAATCGGCGGCCTGCACGGGCTGACCTTCTGCGCGACCTGAGAAGGCTGTGCCGTGCCGTGGTATGGCTGACTCCGGAGCCGGATGAACGATGGGGCACCGGCGACAGCGCAATCCATCAGTATGCGCGCGCGGTCGACGCAGTCCATCGATGCGCTAATCTCGGCGAGCTGGAGCGGTCGCTCGAGCGTTCGATTAAAACAGCCTTCTGACAAATCCTAAAAGAGTACGTCATTTAAGCATTCAACGACTTACTGATTGACATTGGGGTTTTAGGACGGTAAAGATGCGCGATGAGCAATGCGATTGCTTCTCAAAGACCGTCTATAGATGAATAAGAATACCCTCTCTCACCTAATCATAACGTTTGTAGTCACTATTACGCTATTCATTGCAAATAGCGCGATGGCGCAGGTGACTCCCGCCGGCTCGGTAACCTCGCTCACCGGCGACGTCCATATCGAGCGCCATGGAACCACGGTACCGGCCACACCCGGAATGCCGGTCGATGTGGGGGATCGGGTGGTCACTGCCGCCAGCAGCCATGTCACCATGACGCTGACTGACAACAGCAAGCTGGAATTGGACGAATCGAGCTCCCTGGTCATCGACAATCAGGCGGTCACGGCCAATTCGCGGAACACCAAGTTGAGCCTGTTCTCGGGCGTGGTGCGTTCGTTCGTCTCGTACACTTCGTCACCTACACCAAACTTCGAGGTCCATACGCCTAACGCGGTTGCCTCGGCACGTGGGACTCAGTACGACACCTCGACCGGTACGCAACCGCCAGACACGATGAGCGATGAGGACCGTAAAAAATACAAAGATTGCCGCCGGTTCACCCAGGTTTCAGTTTATGAGGGCACGGTCGAGGTACAAAATACGACCAACCCTGGCGGCGGTTCGGTACAGGTTCCTGCGGGTCACAAGACGATGGTGGTGTGCGGATTTGCGCCTCTTCAGCCGAGCGAGTTGGCTGCGGCTGCTGGCCCAGCTGCGGCTGCGGGTGGTGTCAGCGGTACCACCGGTTTGTTGATCGGCGGCGCTGTCGTGGTCGGTGGCGCCACGGCTGGAGGACTGGCCGCCGGCGGAGCTTTCGGCGGAGGCGGTGGTCAACCGCCGCCCAGGACGACCGAGAGCCCGAACCAATAATCCGCGAATTTCGCCGCGCAGTAACTCCGCTCGCCGCCGGATACATACGCTCGATCTAGCAATGGACGGGCAACGATGGTCGCGAGCGGCGCAACGCGCTAAGCTCTGAGCCGCTTGCCGCGATGGCCACGACGACAACTGTCAGAACGCGCCGCCGCCGGCACGCATGGCGCCCGCTATTTATCGGGATCGTCACGCTTACAGCACTCTTCGTCTTCAACTATCTTCATCCCGCCGTTTTCGATCTGGCCGACCTGAAAGCCTCCGATCTGAGGATGTATGTGACGCGGCGGCCGCCGCTGACCGGCGCGGTCGTGATAGCCGCGATCGACGAGAAAAGCGTCGCGGAGCTGGGCCGTTGGCCGTGGCCACGCAGTGTCGAGGCGCGGCTCAACGACGCTCTCCGGGACTACCATGCCGCCGTAGTCGGATACGACGTATTGTTCAGCGAGCCTGACGAGGATGACGTCCAGGCCAAACTGATCGCAGAGCACCTAAAAAAGCTAGGGATTGGCGATGCCGCGGTCCAGCAGACGCTGGGGACCGGCAACGACTTGGCCTTTGCCGATGCGGTGAAGCAGCAGGGTTCGACCTTTCTCGGTTACGCCTTTGAGAAGCATTTCGATCTCAAGAGCGCCGCGCGGATTCTTTCCGCTCCGGTTCCGACCAACTTCAAAACGGTGCCGGGCGTACCGCCGCCTCTTGCGTACAACCTAGTGCGCGAGTTGCCGGACGCCGCGCCGAAGTTGCTGATCGCGGCGCGAGCCTATCTGCCGCCAATCCCGGTGCTGAACAGCGCGGCGCGGGGCACCGGTTACGTCGATTACGACGCCGATTCCGACGGCGTATTGCGCTCGGAGATCGCCGTCATTCGTTTCGGCAAACGTTACTGCGTGCCGTTTTACCTGGCGCTGACGGCGGATTTCCTCAAAAATCCGCCACTGCGCCTGGTGGTCGGCGCCGACGGCGTGCGCCAGGTAGCAATGGGCGATGAAGAAATCCCGGTAGACGAGATCGGACGGATGCTGATCGATTTTCGCGGTCCGCCGGGCACGTTCCCGGCGTATTCGATCGCGGATCTCATCGCCCATCGCGTGCCGCCCGCCGCCATAGCGGGCAAAATCGTGCTGGTCGGCCTGACTGCGCATGCTCTCGGAGACCGCAAGGTCACCCCCACCTCCGGCGATTTTCCCGGCGTCGAGATCCATGCCAACGCTATCGACAATGTGCTCCGCGGCGACTTCATCAGGCGCTCGCGAGTGGAAGGTACCGCCGAAGAGGACGCAGTGGCGCTGATGCTGGTGCTCGCGATTAGCATGGCCGCGGCTTACTTGTCGCCGCTATGGTCGGCGGCGAGCGCGCTGTTGGTTATTGCTGGTTTTTTGGCTTATGCGCAGTACCGCTTGGTCTACGATGGCGTGCTTATCGATGTGATTCTGCCGTTGACCGCCGCGCTTCTCAGCTACATGGTGCTGGCCACCTACCGTTTCATGACAGAGGGCCGCGAGAAGCGCTTTATGCGTTCGGCCCTCGAGCACTATCTCAACCCGGAGGTGGTTGAGTCGGTGGTCGACGACCCTGCCGGTCTGAGACTTAGCGGTGAGCGCCGCCATCTCGCGATCCTGTTCTCCGATATCGTCAACTTCACGTCGCGCGCCGAACGTTTCGAGGCCGAGCGGCTGGTGTCCTTGCTCAACGCGTATATGAACGAAATGTGCAGGATCATACTCGATTCCAAAGGCACCCTGGATAAGCTGATGGGTGACGGGATCATGGCGTTCTGGGGCGCGCCGAATTCGATTGAAAATCCCGCAGGAGCCGCGATCGATTGCGCGCTCAAGATGCTTGAAGGGCTCCAGCGGTTGCGCCGCGACGACGAACGTTTCGCCGACGTCGATATTGGCATCGGCATTGCCACCGGGGACGCGATCGTGGGCAACCTCGGGAGCGAGCATCGCTTCGATTATTCGGCCGTTGGTGACACGGTCAACCTGGCCTCGCGTCTGGAGGGGCTGACGCGCCATTTCCACGTACATCTGCTAGTCAACCGCCAAACCTTGATCGAAGCCGCCGGCAACTACTGCGCCCGCGAAGTTGGACTGGTCAAGGTCAAGGGCAAGGAACAACTGGTGCCGATTGTCGACGTCGCCGGGCACGCCGGCAACGGAATCGATCCCACCTTCTATGAACGTTTCAATCGTGCGCTCGAGCATATCCGCAATGGCGAGGCGACCACCGCGAACACGATGCTGCAAGCGCTCGGCCGCGAAGCGCCCGACGACGCGCTGGTCAATCTTTATCTCGAGAAGATCGTCGAGGCGACCGATGGCCAACCGACCGAGATGGTCTTCGAGTTCGAGACCAAGTAGCCACTACAAACTCAGAGCACGGTGTAATCCCGGGTGATGATAAACGGGAACGGATTCGTGCTGTCGATGAAGTTGGGCTCGTCGGCGCGCACTGCGCGGTACTCGGGCGTCGTCGCCGACTCGCGCATAGCGGCGGTCGAATCGAACCAGACTTCGGCCACGCCGTCATAGGGCGGCTGGCGGCCGTCGCGATACGCGGCCGGCCGCACGTGGCACTGCACGTAACGCCGGACCATCGGGATCTTCGCGCCCAGCGGTCCGTGCACGTCGCTCCAGTGGCGCTGAAACGCCTCGACTGACATCCTGGACTTACGCGTCACAAACTCGACCAGATGCACCATCGAGGCTTCCGCCGGCGCGTCCTTCTGCACCCGCTCCTCGGTGATGACGAAACCGATCTTCGTGAGGTCGATAAAATTCGGCTCGTCTGCGCGTATCGCGCGGTACTCTGCGGTCCGCGAGCCTTCACGCATCGCGTCGGTCGAATCGAACCAGACCTCCGCGACGCCGTCGTAGGCGGGCTCTCCGTTACGATAGCCCGACGGGATCGTGTGGCACTGCACATACCGGCGGAGCCCCGGCAGCTTGGTAACGATCCGGGCATGTTTCTCGCGCCAGTATTGTCCGAAGTCTTCGACGCTCATTCCGGGCTTGCGCTTGATAAAGGTAATCGTCTTGACCATGGCCGATGCCTCCATATCGAGCGCCGGCGCGCAATAGGCAACCGCCGGCTTGAACGGTCCATCTAGATATCGAATATCTTGCGCATCTTCGCCAGTAGCCGGCTCGAGCGGCCGCGCACGCCGCCGTCGGCCTGATGGCCGGCCTCGAGCAACTCTTGGCGTTGGCTCATGCGAGCGGCGATAATTTCACTCATCTGCGACGCTGCGTCGGGATGGCTCTTGAACAGCTCGGTGAAGCCGTGACGGTTCATCTCGAGAACCTCGGCGTCGGTGCGCGCCCGTACGGTGGCATTGCGCGGTTCGCCCGTCATCAATGCCACCTCGCCGAAGAATGCCGGGCGGGTCAATTCAGCGATATGGACCTGCTTGCTGTCTTTACCGTTGATGGTCACGTCCACCACGCCGCGGCGGATGATGTAAAAAGTATCGCCGGAATCGCCTTCGCGCATCAAAGCCTCGCCGGCGCCGAACTGGCGCACGCGGACCGCACCGGCCAGGATGTGCAATTCGTCGTCGCTGAGTTCGCGGAGAAAGTCGACGCCGCGCAGTTCGATGGCAATTTCGTGCGCCGCCTCGGACTCCTCTGCGCTGCTTTCCTGCCTGAGCACCAGGGTGCGCATGGGAAAGGGAATTTCGATCCCATGCCGGCGCATTGCGTACCACAGTCCCGAGACGACACGGGCATGGACCTGTTCGCTGCAACTATAGTCCGCGAGCCAGTACTTGACGCGGTAGCGAATCGCGTAGTCGCCAAACTCCCAGGGTAGAATTTCGGGCTCAGGATGGCGCAGCACGTCGGGCACGTCGAGCAGCACGTCGTTGATGACCTCGCGCACCCGGTTGGGCGGCGCGCCATAGCCGAGTCCGATCGAAACTTCTTCGGCCACGGTATGCTTGCCGTAGTTGAACAGCAGGTCCTTGGCTAACTGCGCGTTGGGAATATCGAGCCATTCGTTCGCTCGCGTCACGATCGTCGTCGCACGCCAGCCCACGCCATGCACGGTTCCGACCTTGTCGGCCACGCGCACCCAATCACCGGACTCGAATGGCCGGGAGATTTGCAGCGTCAGCCCGCTGAAGATATTCCCGAGCGTCTCCTGCAGCGCGAAGCCCAGCACCACCGTGAGGACGGCCGGTACCGCCAACAGCGCGGTAACGTCGATCTTGAAAAAGGCGCGCAGCACAACCATCAGCGCCACCGCCCATAAAGTCAGGGTGAGCAGATCCCTGAAGATGGTCGAGAAGTGCTCGCGTCCGCGATGAGTCGCGGCATCCGCCAGTTCCAGCGCGATCCGGATTACGCCCCACAGGAAAAGGACTACCGCGCCGGTATCGACAACTTTGGCAACCAGGCGCTCGCCCAACAACGGCGTCGAAACGTCGAGCGCCAGACCCACCCCGGCCATCGCGACCGGCCACGCCTGCAGGTTTTTCTGACGATGGCGTAGCGCCAGCGCGTAGAGCAGCGTGGCGATTGCCACGACCGACTCGATCACCGCGCGCGTATCGACAGGCAAGCTGTCGAGCCCGAGCAGGGTCTGGAGCTGAGTGAACGGCTGAGTCATCGCTTAGAGCCCGACGGTCTCCGCTATCTCACCGAGCAGGCGACGCGCTTCAAAGTATTCGCGCGCGATCTCGCGCGCCGCTTGCGCATGGCGGGAGTAGTCGGTGCTGACCACGCGCAGGGCCTCGACAGCAGCCGCGTCGTCGGCAAAACCAAGCAGGCCGGCGCCGGCCGGGATGAACTTTTCGAATCCGGTGAACTGGGTCACCGCTGGCCGGCCGGCGGCGAGGTAGCAGACCGTTCGATCGCTGAACCATCCTGAACGCGTGCTGACGTAAAGATCCTTGGCGACCGTGAACTCGCCGCGCGAAGCGCTGATATAGCTGCGGTAGGTATCGATATCGAGCGACATCGGAACCACCGGCCGGAAGCTGAAGCCGCCGGCCAGCGCCCGCTCGTAGTCGTCGCCCGAGTTCAGGTCGGTTGCAAGCTCAACCGCTTGTCCAGCGCGCCGCGGAACGTCCAGCATTTTGACAAAGTTGACGTGCTTCGACCAGCGGTAGGTGCGGCCGCCAAGCTCGACGTCGTTACCCTTGTTGCGCCAAGTGCCTACGGTCGTGAACGCCGGCGGCATCGGCAAAACGTTCTGCGCCGGCCATTGGTCGAGCAACACCGGCGGCCGCGTCGGATGCCATCGCAGGCCCGCCGTCGGCAGCATACAGTCGGGCTGACCTATATTGGCGGCGTACGTAAAATGCACGCGATGCGCGTCGAGCGTCCGCCTCGCGACCTCTTCGCCTTGTGCATAGCGCACCTGGAACACCCCGGGGTCGGTTTCGAGATAAACCAGGCATCGCGTGCGCTGATGCTCGTCGCGCGGCTCGGTCGCTCCGCACAAATTGATCACCGCGTCCGCCTCCGTCAGCAGCTGCAGGCTGCGCTCGCGTCCCATCCCCAGGTACTCACCGCTGGTCACGTCGAAAAACGCCCAACGATCGCGAAACCCGAAGCGCTCCAGCACCTGCGCCAGCAGCTTGAGATTACGGCTGGCATCGCGCGAGACCGCATCCGCAATCGGGTCGTAAACCCACGCGCCGTGATCTTCGAGATAGTAGACGTCGAGCCCAAGTTCCCGCAGGCCAACCAGATGATGGATGAGCTGCCACATCACACCCCCGAAAGGATAGCGCGCGGCCAGATGCAGCAGGACGACTTTTCCCTTGTACTTTTTTTTCATCAGGCGGGGGCGGAAAGGCGCGTCCCGAAGCACACAGCCTGCGCACCGAGCCGCCGCGATGCAAGTGCGCGCGTCATCTCAGCGCGAACCCGCAATGCGGATGAGATCGTCGCGCAAGCCCTCGAGCGCTGCGCGCCGTTGGCTAAAACGCGCCGCGTCCTCATCGGAAAGCTCGCCCAGATAGCATCCACGATCCGGCAGCAAGAGCACCGCGCGATACGGAAACCCCTTGCGCATCCCCCCCCACACGCGGTCGGCGATAACCCCCTCCAGCGCGGCCTCGCTCACGCGCTCGTGGATACGCCCGTGTTCGTGGTAGACAAGCGCCGTCGCGGCGCGCAGACGGGCGCCACGGCGCAACGCCTCGACGCCGGACATTCGGCGAATCACCTCCTCTGCGAGCGCACGGTCGAGGTCTCCATACGCGACCCCATCGGCGCCGAGCCATCGATGAGATCGCACGCCCGGCTCCCCGCCCAGCGCGTCGACCATCAGCCCGCCGTCATCGGCGATCGTCGGCAGGTTGGCGCGGGCAAAATAAAAGCGCGCCTTGAGTAGCGCGTTCTCTGCAAAGGTGGCGCCCGTTTCTTCCGGAGAGTGATCGTCGACGCCGGCCTCGCCGAGCGAAATCGGCGCGAGATCGTAGTCGCGCAACAGCAGCCGATACTCGTCGAGCTTGGCGGGGTTGGTGGTGGCGACCAGCAGTGGTTTCATCGCGCCGCTGACTATTCTTTGACCTCGTAAGTTATCTTGAGCGCCGCGCGCTCGCGGTTTTCCTCGAGCGCAAGTTCGATCAAGCGATCGATAAGCCGCCCAAGCGGCAGACCTGAGGCCTCCCACAGCTTGGGATACATGCTGATCGAGGTAAAGCCGGGAATCGTGTTGACTTCGTTGAGGTAGATTTCACTGAGCGTGGGGGTGGCCAGGAAATCGACCCGCGCCATCCCGCGCAACCCCAGCGCGCGGAACGCCGCGCAGGCTAGCTCGCGCAGGTGTTCGCTCCGCGACGCGCTCAACGCGGCGGGAATCCTCAGCTCGGAGCCGTTGGGGTCGACGTACTTTGATTCGTAGCTGTAAAACTCGTGACTTCCCTTGACCAGGATCTCGCCCGGAATCGACGCCTGGGGCCGCTCATTACCGAGCACCGCGCACTCCAGCTCGCGCCCGATGCAGGCGGCCTCGATGAGCACCTTGCGATCGTACGCGAAGGCGTCCTCTAGCGCCGCCCCCAGAGCGCTTTCACTCTTCACTTTACTAATCCCGACCGACGATCCGAGCGCATTAGGCTTGACGAACAACGGATACTCTAGCGAGCGCGCGAGGTTGTTCACGCGTCCCTGCTCCTCGCGCCACTGCCAGCGCTCGACTGCTGTATAGCGCACGACCGGCAAACCAGCGTCACGCAGCAACCGCTTCTGGATGTCCTTGTCCATCCCAACCGCGGAGCCGAGCACGCCCGCGCCGACGTAAGGAATTCCCGCCAGCTCCAGAAGCCCTTGAACGGTCCCGTCCTCGCCATAGGTGCCGTGCAATATTGGAAAGACCACGTCGAGCGGACCCGGGAGTTGTTTTCCCGCGGCCTGGTTCTCGCTACGCGCGGCCCGTTGGCCGTTGCCCGGCGCCTGGACCAGAGAACTGCCCGCCGGATGCGGCAACAGGCTGACCTCGATTCCGCCGCCGGCCAGTGCCTCCAGGCGGGGCGCCGCCTCACTCAGCATCCGGATCGCATCGGCGCGCAAGTACCAGCGGCCGTTGCGTCCGATCCCGATCGGCACCACTTCGTAGCGCGCCGGATCCATCGCCGACATCACGGTGAGCGCCGAGCGCAGCGATATTTCGTGCTCGCTCGAGCGACCACCGAACAGCACGCCCACTCGAATTTTTTTCAGCTCAGACATTCGATGACGCCCCCCGCGTCCCGACCGCGCATACTCCGCGCCACAAACTTCGAGCTCTGCCGCGAGCCCTACGGACGATAGTTGGGCGCTTCCTTGGTCACGAAGACATCGTGTACGTGGCTCTCTCGCTGGCCGGCATCGGTGACCCTGATGAAGCGCGCTCGCCGGCGCAATTCGCCAAGATTGGCGGAACCGATATAGCCCATCCCAGACTGCAGGCCGCCAACCAGTTGCTCGATATTGGAGGCGAGCGGCCCGCGATGCGGTACGCGGCCCTCGATTCCCTCGGGCACCAGCTTATTCTCCTCGATATCGCTCTGGCCGTAGCGATCGCGCACGCGTTCACTCATCGCGCCAAGCGACCCCATCCCGCGGTAAAGCTTGTAGGTCCGTCCCTGGTAGAGGATGGTTTCGCCGGGGCTCTCTTCGCTGCCCGCGAACAGCGATCCGATCATCACCGTCGCGGCGCCCGCCGCGAGCGCCTTTACGATATCGCCCGAGAAGCGGATTCCGCCGTCGGCCACCAGTGGGATGCCGCGCGGCTCGGCAATCGAGACGCAATCCATAATCGCGGTGATTTGCGGCACGCCTACGCCCGAAATAACCCGTGTGGTGCAAATCGATCCAGGGCCCATCCCGACCCGCAACGCGTCGGCGCCCGCGTCGATCAAGGCCCTGGCGCCCTCGGCGGTCGCGACGTTGCCGGCCACTACGTCGACCTCGGGATGGGCGCGCTTGGTCGCGTAGAGCGCGTCGATCACGTTGCGTGAGTGGCCGTGCGCGGTGTCGATACACAGGACGTCGGCGCCGGCGCGCACCAGCGCGGCTGCGCGTTCTTCGCGTTCCGGCCCTACGCCAATCGCGGCGCCAACGCGCAGCCGGCCCATCTTGTCCTTGCTCGAATGCGGATGGCGCGTCGCCTTGTCCATGTCCTTGACAGTGATGAGCCCGCACAGGCGCTGGCGTTCGTCGACCAGCGGCAGTTTTTCGATACGATGGGCCTGGAGGATTTCCTTCGCCTGATCGAGGCTGATGCCGGGATGAGCGGTGATGACGTGGGTGGTCATCACTTCGCGCACCAGTTTTTCCAGCCGCTTCTCGAAGCGCAGGTCGCGGTTGGTGAGGATGCCGACCAGGCGGCCGTCGGCGACCACCGGCAGACCCGAGATGCCGTGGCGCTCCATGGTCGCGAGCGCGTCGGCAATTTTCTGCTCGGGATGCACCGTGACCGGATCCGCGATCATGCCACTCTCATACTTCTTCACTGCTGCGACTTCGGCGACCTGGCGTTCGATCGAAAGATTGCGATGGATGAACCCGAGACCACCCATCTGCGCGATCGCGATCGCGGTGCGCGACTCGGTCACCGTGTCCATCGGACTCGAGACCAGCGGGATACGCAAACGGATATTGGGCGTCAACATCGTCGAGACGTCGCAACTCGAGGGCAACAGGTCGGAAGCCTGCGGCAGCAGTAGCACGTCGTCGAAAGTGAGTCCCTCGCGAAGCTCCGAATGAGGCATTGGGAGTCTCCTTTATGCAAAAAAGCCCGCGGGTATCCGCGGGCCTTCAACCATGTTGTTGGATGCTGCTATTAGATGCAGCGCCATAACACAATTTAACAAAATGGACTCTCGCGATCAATTCGAGTGATTGATGTCACATGTCGAGTGATTGGTCTCACTTGTCGCGCGGTTCGCGTCACGTGTCATGGTCTCATGGACTCCACGCTGGAGGCAGGTTGTGGCGCGTGCATGCGTGTGTTAGCCAAACTGTACCTCGTTCTCGAACCCACCTACATGGCCAGAGGGCTGGATGAGAATCGCTGCGGTTAACTCACAGCATACGCGGACGGGCGGTGCCGAAACCTATCTCGACACTGTGATTGCCGCGCTCGCCGCCGCCAACCATCAAATCGCCTTTTATTCCGAATTCGATGCGGAGCCGGGAGTGCCACTAATCCGCCTGCCTAAGGGCGCGCCGCTCTGGCGCGCGAGCGAGATGGGAACGCGCCAGGCACTTGCGGCAGTTGAGCAGTGGCGCCCCGATGTCATCTATATGCATGGGATGCATCTCCAAAGCGCGGCCCGTGTGGCCGAAATTGCACCGGTCGTACTGTTCGCTCACGGCTATTACGGTACCTGTATCAGCGGCAACAAGATGTTCGCCGCGCCGCGCCCGCAGCCCTGCGCACGCCGCTTCGGATTGCAATGCTTCCTTCATTTCTATCCTCATCGATGCGGCGGGCTGAATCCGTTACGGATGTTGAACGACTACCGCTCGCAGGCCGCGCGGCTGGCCCTGATGCGCAGCTACGCCGCGATCCTGACGGCCTCCGATCATATGCGCGCCGAATTCGTGCGCCACGGACTTTCACCCGAGCGCGTGCAGACGTTGCTGCCTCCACTCGCTTCGGATCGATTTCTTCAACCGCCGGTTGAGCAAACCACGCAGATGCGGCCGAGAAGCGATCGTGAAATTCGTTTGCTTTTCTCCGGCAGGATGACCGGCCTCAAGGGCGGACTGATTTTGATCGACGCGCTGACGCCTGTCTCGAGTGCGCTCAAGCGTCCAATCAGATTAATCTTCGTCGGCGATGGCCCTGAGCAGCAGCGATGGGAACGACGGGCGCGCCTTGCGCAAGCGGCGAGCTCGAACCTTCAGATTGAATTCACCGGCTGGCTGGATCCTTCCCGCGTCGATGAACTCATGCGCGACTCCGACCTGCTGGTTGTGCCGAGCACCTGGCCGGAACCGTTCGGCCTGGTAGGTCCGGAAGCCGGATCGCATGGGCTACCAGCCGCCGCGTTCGCTGTCGGCGGAATTCCGCAATGGCTGAGCGACGGAGTTAACGGCCGCCTGGCGCCGGGCAATCCGCCGAGCGCCGCCGGGTTGGCGGATGCGATTATCCAATGCGTGCGCGACCCGGCCGAACTGGCGCGGCTGAAAAATGGTGCACGGGAACAAGCGCGCCGCTATAGCCTGCAGGCGCATATCGATGCGTTACTGGCGATTTTTGCAAACGTCATCGGCATCGAGGCGGCATCGGCACGATAGTGCGCTCGATTCCCATCGTGGCTGGCATCCAGGCGCTCGCTCCCCTTCGCTTGCTCCTCGGCTAATTCCATTCTTCAGGATAGAGCAGCAGCAGATCGCCGCCGAGGTTGCGCACCAGGAAGCGCTGGACCTCCGACACCGTGCGCTCCAACGCGCGGCCGCCGATCAGCCAATGGCCACGCCCGCG
The DNA here is from genome assembly GCA_963710455.1 of uncultured delta proteobacterium. Lineage (GTDB taxonomy): Bacteria > Desulfobacterota > Binatia > Binatales > Binataceae > JAKAVN01. The sequence continues at coordinate 686,825 of CAVQAG010000017.1, read as the reverse complement.
GACCACGCGAACTGCAGCGCCGACGTGGGCGGCGAACTCGTTGACTTGATCAAGTGGCGCAAACGGATCGGAATCGCCCGCCACGATCAACCGCGGCGCACCGCGCGGATTGCTGGCCAGGTCGATCGCGGCGACCTTGATTCCTCCATGCACGACTTCGAGCGCCGCGCGCGCGTCGTCGGCCACCAGAGCCCGAATGAGCGCTTCGCGCTGGAAAGGCTCGGAGTCGGCAAGCAACTCGAAGAGCACTGCGCCGCGAGGCGGCTTGAGTGCGCGGCCGAGGACTCGCGTGAGCCAATTCGCCGCTCCCGTGACCATCGGCGATCGAAACCCGGGGATCATCGGCGCCAACGCGACGGCTGCTCTGACCCGCGCATGACCAACCGCGCCCAGAGCAAGCAATCCGCCCAACCCATGACCGATCACAATCGCGTCGTGATCGAGCGCGGCCAATGCTTCCGCCAGCAGCGCCGCAAGAGCGTCGAAACCGCAAGCGCTCGAAGCCGCGCTCGAGCTTAAGTCGGACGCGCGCGCCTCTGTGCGCGATGCTTTCGCCGCCGCGCGCAGATCGGGTGCATAGACCTCCCATCCGATACTGGCGAAATATCCGCGCGCGACCGCAAGATGGCGCGCTGTGGTGAAAAGCTCTGGCAACAACACGAGCGGCCAGGCGAACTTCAGCGGTTCAGGCCGCTCGCATTCGGCCAAGATTCGGCCAAGCCGCGTCTCCATCGCGACTACGTTGCGCCACCCGCGTCACGCGCGGCAAGGGCGCGCTCGCGCCTCTCCCCGGTGAGGAAAAAAAAGAGGGCCCCTTTTCAGGGGCCCTCTCGCGGTACGGGGTTGATTCACCCCGGCTTATCGCAGCAGCATGCCCGGCATCCTGGCCAGCCTCCGGTTCCCCGGAGGAAAACTTATGCCTTTACTTCTTCTTTTTCTTGCCGGCTTTCTTCTTCATACTCGTCTTTAGCTTCGGTTTTGACTTTGTAGCAGAACTTCTTTTCTTCTTAACTGGCATAGACACCTCCTCTAACGTTGCTGCTGCCGGACAAGCTCCGAAACCCCCTGAACCCTCTGGCTGGGCCTCGATGGCCTCGCCTTCAGGCTGGATTATAGAAACGTGTTATTCGAAAATCAAGCCGAAGGCAGATCATTTATAAAGAAATTTTAAAATTGTAAGAAGCCTTGGCTCTCCTCGCCTTTGCCGGATTAGAATGGCGTTCAGACATAAGCCCGCTTGAAGTTGGAGGTAAGTCTTTTTACGATGCAGCTTGTGGAAAGGTTGCGTCTATACCTGCGCCGCGAATGGCTGACCCTGGCTCTGGCCGCCGCCTGCGGCCTGCTCGCCGTGGACGTTGTCACGGGGCCGCTGGGAGTGCGGGACCTGATCGTACTGCGCGGGCGGCGCGCACAGCTCGAAGAAGTGCACCGGGGATTGCTCAAGTCCAACGCGGCGTTGAGGCTCAAGCTCGGCCGCCTGGGCAACGATAGTCGCTATCTCGAACGCCGCATCCGCGAACAACTCGGTTACGTGCGTCCCGACGAATTGGTCTATCGCTTCGCCACGGACACTTCGTCCGAAGATCGTCAGGCCGATCACTAGGCCAAATCAGCTCGTCGTCAGAAATTTCCGCGCCGAATCGCTTAACGCGATCCTGTCGATCTCGTGATCGCCGAGCGCGGAATGCACAACGTTTGCTTGACTGCTACGCTGTCATGCGATTTCCTTCATCGCGCGCGCCCAAGACAGATCAGTAAGTCAGATCAGACAGATCCCGATGCCAACTTCGCAACCATCCAATCCGCCGGCGTCCGCCGCGGCGTCAGGCGGCGCGTCGCGCCTTATCCTGTTCGCTACCGTCTTCTTCGACTTGCTCGGCTTCGGCATCGTGATCCCGTTTCTGCCGATGTACGCCGCGCGCCTGGGCATCGGGGCCGGCGCGATCGGACTTTTGCTCTCCGCCTACTCGATAACCCAATTCATCTGCGCGCCACTGCTCGGGCGGCTTTCCGATCGAATCGGCCGACGCCCGATCATTATGCTAGGTCTGCTCGGTTCGTCGCTGAGCTACCTGATCTATGCATTCACGGCTTCGTTTGCGGGATTGTTGATTTCGCGAGCGGTTCACGGCGCCTGCGCGGCTACGATCTCGACCGCACAGGCCTACGTTGCCGACACCACTGAAGAGTCAAAGCGCGCGCAGGCGATGGGAATGATCGGTGCGGCCTTCGGCCTGGGCTTCGTACTGGGGCCGGCGGTCGGCGGTCTGCTCGGCGCGGTGAGCCTGCGCACGCCGGTACTGTTCGCGGCAGCCTTGACGTTCGCCAATCTGATCTTTGCAGCCCTCCGGCTACCCGAATCGCTCGATCCTCAGGCCGCCGCGCGTGACGCCGCTACGAAGCCGCGCGCGCGCGAAGGCATGCGATCATCGTTCGATCTGCCGCGCCGGCTCAAGCAACATCGCGTGATCGCGCCGCTCTTCCTGGTGGCGTTCCTGATAACCTTCGCGATCGCCGCGCTGGAAGCGACCTTCGCGCTCACCGTGCCTGCGGTGTACGGCTACGCGGCGGCCGGCGTGGGCGGATTGCTGGCCTTTGCCGGATTGATGCAGGCGATAGCGCAGGGTTACCTCGTCGGCAAACTGGTCCCCCGCACGGGCGAGCCCGCGCTGGTGGTGGGCGGTGCGGCGGCGCTCGCAGCCGGTCTTGCACCGTTGGGAAGCTGGCCTTCACACCTTGCGCTCTACGCGATGCTGATCCTGATCGCATCGGGCTATGGGATCGGAACGACGGCGCTCACCACCCTGATCTCGCGGCGCACAGCGCGCGAATTGCAGGGCGAGGCACTGGGACTCAACCAGTCGGTGCTATCGCTCGCGCGCGTGATCGGCCCGATCGCGGGCGGATTGGTTTACCAGGCGATGGGCCCGGCGGCGCCATATCTGGGCGGCGCGGCGGTAGCGATAGTGGCAATGGTACTGGCGGCGCGGATAGGCAATAGTCGAGCGGCCTGAGGAGGGCGCGGCGCGATGGTCAATTGGGCGGGCCTCATCAGTTGGGCAATCGTTTTTCATCTGTTCGGAGTGATTATCTGGATCGGCAACTTGCTGGTGATCGCATCGATGCTCTCGCTGGCCACCGAAGAGGTAGGCGCGGCGCGCGAGCGGCTGATCGTAATTTCGCGCCGTCTGTTCCAGATCGGAGGCAATCTCGGGGCGCTCGCCACGGTCTTCTTCGGCATCATCCTGATCCTGCTCGACCCCGCCGTACTCATGAGGGGCTGGCTGCATGCGAAACTAGTGCTGGTGCTGGTGCTGCTTTATTTCCATTACCGCCTCTATCGCCGCATCCTGAATCTGGAGAACGACCCGTCCGGGGCATCGTCGCGCGAGTTCAAGATGATTCATGGAATCATTAGCGCGCTGCTGCTCGCGATCCTCGCGCTCGCGGTGCTGAAGCCGTTCTGATACGGGCGGCGATGCGGGGCTTACGCGCCGGAGCTTGCCGCGAGTGCCAGAAAATCCGCGAGATGGATCACGCGTATGTGCGAGCCACGCCGGCGTAATTCCGCCGCGATTTGAAATTCGCAACCGGGATTCCCGAGCACGACATAGTCGGCGCGAGTCGCCTCGATATTATCGGCTTTGCGCCGCGCCAGTTGATGCGCCATCGCGGGCTCGAGCAGGTTGTAACTACCGGCCGAGCCGCAGCACAAATCGGATTCGGCCATTTCGACCAGCCGCACCCCAGCGATCGAACCGAGCAGTTTGCGTGGTTCCTCGCGCACACCCATACCGTGCGCGAGATGACACGAGTCGTGATACGTGACGGTGCACTCGAGCCGTCCCGCCGGTTTGCCGCGGGCGAGCAGCAGTGTGCTCAGGTCGGTTGTGCGAGCGGAAACCTCGCGTGCGTCCCTGGCCAGTTCCGGATCATTTTTGAGTAGCTCACCATAGGACGCGATCGCCGCAGCGCATCCTGACGCCGCCGAAACGATCGCTTCGGCGCCAGATCGTTTGAACGCGCGCACGTTGCGGCGCGCGAAGTCCAGCCCCCGCTTCAGGTTGCCGTCGTGGAGATCGAGCGCCCCGCAGCAGACCGTGGGCGTGAGTTGCGCAACGCGACAGCCGGCCGCGGTCAGCGCGCGCTCGGTATTACGATTCTCTGAGGGAGTCAGCACCTGCGCGACGCATCCGTGATGCACCACCGCGATGGGTCCCTCAGAGTTTGGCTGAATAGCGTCAGGATAAACTGGCGAGAGCTGGTTCTCTTGCGGCACCAAATCAATCCACTTGCGCAACGCGCGCGGCATCAAACGGCAAAGCGCCTCGCGCATCTTGAGCCGCTCGGCGGCGCGCAGCGGCCAGAGCATCACACGCAGACGGGCGGGGTACGGGAAGATAAAGCGGACCGCCGCATGGAGGACGGCGTCGAACAACCCGCGCCGATGGTTGCGATCGATATAGTCGCGTGTCCGTTCCAAAAGCCGTCCATAGTGAACGCCCGAGGGGCAGGCGGTTTCGCATCCGCGACAACCGAGGCACAAATCGATGTGGCGCACGACGTCTTGGTCGAGCGCCACCCGCCCCTCCGCAAGCGATTTCATCAGGTAGATTCGCCCACGCGGCGAATCCATCTCGGCGCGCGTCAGCAGATAGGTCGGACACGACTCCAGGCAGAGACCACAGTGCACGCAGTCGAACAGCAGGTCGTATTCGACCACGTCGCGCACCAGCCCGGGAACTACTGGCGCAACGCTGTTCCGTGTCTCCGCGTCCGCCATCAAAGTCCCCCGACGAAGCATCCGGGGTTGAAAATGCCGGCCGGGTCGAACGCAGCTTTCAGCCGGCGCATCAGCTTGAGCGCGTCGGGTGGCGGCTGGTCGAAAAAATCCAGGTGCGATCGGAGCGCCGGCGCCGCCGCGAGCAGCCGCAGATGACCATGCGCGGTGTCCGCCGCGACTCGCCATCGGGCGACCGTTTCACGCGCGCTTGACGGATCAAGCTCGCGGCCGATGAAGATCTGCGCAACGCCGCAGGCGGCGTGCGCGCGGAACTCCGCGCTGCAATCTTCGACGCATCGGGCAAGCTCGGCCGGCGCCGTAGCAAGTTGGGCAACGATCGCGGCCGGCGCAAATTCGAGATCGCGCAACTGCTCGTAGATTTCGATCGCGCGTGCGCCGTCGATCAACGCGACGCTGGCAAGTCCGCCGAAGTAGCCGCGCTGATACTCCAACTCGGAGGCGCTGCCGGCGACCGCGGCCATCAGCAGAAAAGTGCCCGGATGGCCGAAACGTGCGGCGAGTGCGGGACTCAGTACCTCGACGTGCACCAGCGGCAGCGCGTCGTGAAGCTTGAACGCGGCGTCGAAAGCCTCGGTCGCGCGCGCAAACGGCGCGAGCCCGAGTGTGTAGCCCTCGGAGATCGGCAGCAGCTTGAAAGCCGCCTCCGTAATTATTCCGAGCGTGCCGAACGATCCCGTCATCACCTTCATCAAATCATAGCCGGCAACGTTTTTGACTACCCGGCCGCCACCGTGCACCGCGCGTCCCGCGTGGCCAACGAAACGCACGCCGATCAGCAGGTCGCGTGGCGTGCCCTCGGAAAGCCTGAGCGGGCCGGCCTGCGACGCCCCGATCAGCGCGCCGAGAGTGGCCGCCAGGGGATTGGGTGGATCGAGCGGGAGATGCTGACCGTGCTCTCCGAGGCGCCGGTTGAGCGCCCCGAGCGTGATTCCGGCCTCGGCGATCACCGTCATGTCCTCGGGCTCGTAGGCAACGACACGGTCCATGCGCGCGAGTGAGACACCGAGCATCGCGGGCACACGACGGATTTCGCTGAGCGTGCGTGCCGCGCCGAGCGGCGCGAGCGCGATGCGGTCGGCTTCGCATTGACGAACGATCGCGGCGATTTCGTCGCTGTCGCGCGGTTCGGCGATTATCCGCGCGGCCAGGATTTCGCACCCGCGCGGCGCGCGCACGCGCTCGGCGCCCACCAATCCGCGGATCGCGTTTTCTACCTTGTCGGCGGAGACGTCGCTCACCGGCTATAGCGGGGCCTGGCGGCGCGGTACGGCAACCTCTACGCAGCCGCCGGGTTGCGGAATGATCTTTCCCGGATTGGCGTGTCCGTTAGGGTCGAACACGCGGCGCAATTCGCTCATCACGATCAGATCCTCGGGGGCGAACAGGAGCGGCATCTCGTGCTGCTTTTCGACCCCGATACCGTGCTCGCCGGTCAGGCTGCCGCCCATCTCAACGCAGGCCTTCAGAATCTCCCGGCGACTTCGATCGCACGCCGCACCTGGTCGGGATCGCGCTCGTCGTAAAGCACGATCGGATGGATATTGCCGTCGCCAGCGTGGAAGACGTTGCCGATCGCGAGCCTGTAGTAGCGGCTGAGCATCGATATCACGCGCAGGATGTCGGGCAGCCGCGTGCGCGGCACCACGCCGTCCTGGGTGGCATAGTTGGGCGCCAGCCGGCCAACCGCGCCGAATGCGCGCTTGCGCGCCTTCCACAAGAGCGCGCGCTCGGCCTCGTCACGCGCAAGTTTCACATCCACCGCGCCGGCTTCGGTAGCGATTCGCGCGATGCGTTCGGCGCGCTCGCTCAGACCGGCTTCCAGACCGTCGATCTCGACAATCAGCACGGCGCCCGCGTCGGTGGGAAAGCCGACATTGAACGCCGCTTCAACCGCACGGATGATGAGCGCATCCATCATCTCGATCGCGCCCGGGATTATCCCGGCAGCGATAATCGCCGTGACCGCCGCGGTCGCTCGCTCGACGTCGGCGAAGATCCCGAGCATCGTGCGATGCGCCTGGGGTTCACGCAGCAGCCTGAGCGTCGCGCGCGTCACGATTCCGGCTGTGCCCTCCGCGCCGACCACGGCGCCGAGCAAGTCATAGCCCAGACGTTCGTCGGCCGGACCGCCTAGCTCGACGATTTCGCCCCCCGCCAGCACCAGCTCGACTCCTAACACGTGGTTGGTAGTAACACCGTACTTCAAGGTATGCGGACCGCCGGAGTTCTCGGCGATATTGCCGCCGATGGTGCAGGCGGCCTGCGAAGAAGGGTCGGGGGCGTAAAAATAACCGGCGTTCCTGACCGCGTTGGTCACGTTGAGGTTGACTACACCGCTTTCAACCACTGCGCGGCGATTGGCGAGATCGCAGGCGACGATGTGGTTCATGCGCGACGTGCACACCATCACCGGCGCGTTGAGCGGCAGGCATCCGCCGGAGAGCCCGGTGCCCGCACCGCGCGGCACGAAAGCAATCCCGCGCCGCTCAAGCGCCGCCAGCACGCCGCTTACCTGCGCGGTGGTTCGCGGCAGCACCAGCAAGTCTGGAGCGCTTTTGCCGATCGTCCATCCGTCGCACTCGTAGACGGCAAGCTCGCTGGTACGCGCGACGACGCCGTCGGCGCCGACGATCTCGGCCAGTTCCTCGGCGAGCGCGGGCAATTCCGCGTTGAGTTGCGAATTTGCGGTGAGGGTTTCCACGGCCATCTACTGTAGCATGATCGTGGCGAATCGGATCTGATGCGCGCGCCGTGCTTCACCGTTCGGCGTGCTTTTGCCATGCGCGCCCGTAGGGTCAATAATGAACCGGTCGATAATGAAGCCAGCGCAAAATCGCCGCCTGCGAGAAGCCGCGCTGCCAAGCGCCGCTCAACGTAATCGGAGTTTATAAGGGATATCGCCTTTGGCCAGTTCCTCGTTTCCAGAGTTGCAACCGTCCGCCCGCGTACTGCTCGGACCGGGCCCTTCGAATATCCATCCACGGGTGATGAAGGCAATGCTGTCGCCGATGGTCGGCCATCTCGATCCCGACTTCGTCAGGGTGATGGAAGACATCAAAAAGATGTTACGAATGGTCTTTCAAACCACCAATGAAATCACGTTCCCGGTTTCCGGCACGGGCTCGGCTGGGATGCAAACCGTGATGGCGAACCTGATCGAAGCTGGCGACGAGGTGGTCATCGGCACCGCCGGCGTATTCGGCACGCGGATGGTCGAAGTCGCGACGCGCCTCGGTGCACGGATCCATCGGGTCGACGCCGAGTGGGGCAGAATCGTCGAGCCCGAACTCATCGGGCGGGCGCTGAAGGCGGCCAAGTCTCCGAAGCTGGTCGCGATCGTGCACGCCGAGACCTCGACCGGGATCGATCAGCCGATCGAGGAGATCTCGAAAATGGCGCATGCGCATGGCGCGCTGATGGTCGCCGATGGAGTCACGTCGCTCGGCTGCTCACAGCTGGAGATCGACGGCTGGCAAATCGACGCCTGTTACAGTTGCACGCAGAAGGGTATTGGCGCGCCACCGGGACTGTCACCGGTAACTTTCAGCGCGCGCGCAATGGAAGTGGTGCGCAAGCGGAAGACCCCGTGCACCTCGTGGTACTTCGACCTCTCGCTGATCGAGAAATACTGGGGACCCGACCGCGTCTACCATCACACCGCGCCGATCACGATGAACTACGCCTTGTACGAGGCGCTCAGGATCGTGATCGAAGAGGGGCTCGAGACGCGCTTCAAACGCCATCGTGAGAACGCCACCGCGCTGCAGGCGGGAATCGAGGGGATGGGTCTCGGCCTCGCGGCGCAAGAGGGTTTCCGGCTGCCACAGCTCACCACGGTCGCGGTGCCGTCCGGAATCGACGAAGCCAAGGTGCGCGCGCAATTGCTCGAGAAGTTCAACATCGAGATCGGCGCCGGCCTGGGGCCGCTCAAGGGCAAAGTGTGGCGCATCGGCCTGATGGGTGAATCGTGCAAGCGCCAGAACGTGATGCTGATCCTGAGCGCGCTCGAGACCATCCTGGAATCGATGGGTTTCGAGATCGCGCGCGGCAAGTCGCTCGCCGCCGCCGACCGCGCCTACGCCGGCTCGGCCGCCTAGCGGTCGCGCGCTTTGGGGAGAGCTTTCCGAAAGCCGTGAGCCAGCACGACAGCGAGGACGAGGGCGAGCGTTCGACGAGCGGTCAGAACGTCCGCGACCTCTACCTCCATCACGACGGCGGCGTCAGACCCGGCTTCTCCGATAGCGATACAGCGAAGGCATACTATTCGCGTTACGTCAGCTTCGTCGACCGCCACCTTCGCCGCTCCTCGACGATGCTCGACATCGGATGTGGCTCCGGCTGGAGCACGTCGCTGCTCCGTCAGGCGGGCCATCGCGCTTTCGGCCTCGACCTGCACGCGGCGGGGCTCGATGCCGCCGTGCCGTACGTTGCCGCGGACGCTCAATGCCTGCCGTTTCGTGCCGGCGTTTTCGATGCGGTGGCGATGCATACGGTGCTCGAGCATCTTGCCGACCCCGCTCGGGCGCTCAGCGAGTGCATGCGCGTAGTCGGTCCGGGAGGACGGTTGATTGTGGTTGGCCCGAACCTGTTATCAGTGGGTGCGGCTGCGAAATATGCGCTGGGTTCGACGATCGATGCGATTCGCGCGCGCGGCAAATGGAGCAAGCGAATTCCGGCCACTCCCCGTCATCCCTTCGGTAACAATCTACCCGAACATTGGCGATTTATGTTCCATTACCTCTGGCATACGGGCGTAAAACTCGCCGGCATAGGCGGCGTGCGTTTTCTGATGCGCGAGCCGGACCCTAATCCACCCTTTCACGCCGACAATGACGCGACCTATTACTGCAATCCGATGGATCTGTTGTTGTGGGCGCGGCAGGCGCCGGGCGTACGCGCAGTGCGATGGTGGGACGATCATCGCCGAGCGGCCCATCTGCTCTGGCCCATCACCGGCGGAACATGGGTGGTGCTAGAGAAGGCGCGCTAAGTGCATCGAGCGCCGACCGCGCCTCGAGAGCCTCCGGTAATCGTAATCGATAGTCAGGACCTGGCGCGCGTGAAAATCAGGCCGCCGCGGACGCAGTCTTATCGCTGAGCGCGGTCTCGCGAATCACTCGCAAGAGAGTGCTGCGCTTGAGCGGCTTGCCCAGATGCGAATCGCATCCGGCCTCGAGCGCCTTGCGTACGGTTTCATCGAAAGTGGACGCGGTCAGCGCGATGATCGGCGTATGGCGCAAGCTGTTCTCGCGCTCCCATTGGCGAACTCGCCGCACGGCGGTAAACCCATCCATCACCGGCATCTGGATGTCCATCAGGACGAGGTCGTAGCGGCCGCTTAGGAGTTTGTCGACCGCGGCCTGGCCGTTCTCCGCCTCGTCAAGCCCGTAACCAGTCTTGCCGAGATAGGCACGAATCAGCAGGCGGTTGTCGATAGAGTCATCCGCCAGCAGGATTCGGCACGGTGTTGACGCAGCCTCTTCTCCGGCGAGCATCAGAACCGATTGCACCGGAGTGGCCGCGGCCCGGTCGGCCGACAGCGCCGTCGAGTCAACAATCGCGGCGGCAGGCCCGATTGCAGCCGAGGCGGCCGCGGATTCGGCTTTAACCGGCGTCCGTCTGGCGAAGTCCGCCGCCGCTGCCAGCAGGTCAGCCCGCTTTAGCGGCTTGACCACATAATGTTCGAGCCCGGCTTCGCGCAGTCCGACAAAGGCTTTAGAGAGATCGTACGAACTGACAGTCGCCACCGTGAGTCCGGCCGCGCCGGCCTTGGCGCCGATCTGTCGCGCGAGTTCGAAACCGCCGGCGTCGGCGCGCGAGCAGTCGGCGAAGACGAGGTCGAACGGCTCAGCGGCGCGGTTGGCTTGCGCGACCGCCTCTGCGGCCCTCTCGGCCGAAGCTGCTTCGACCACGGTAGCGCCGTGGGTTTCGAAAATCTCTCGCGCGGTGGAGCGGCAGGTGGCGTTGCCGTCCATGATCAGCACCCGCGCTCCGCCGAGATCGATTCGCGCCGCCGCGTCGGCCGCGCCGGACGTCACACCGAAGCGGGCCGTGAAGTGAAAGATGCTGCCCTTACCCACTTCGCTTTCAACCCATACTCGGCCGCCCATCAGGCGCACCAGGCGCTCGACTATCGCGAGTCCGAGGCCGCTGCCGCCATACTTGCGCGTGGTCGAGGAGTCGGCCTGCGCGAAGGGGGAAAAGATCGAGGTAAGCTTTTCGGGCGCGATGCCAATGCCGGTGTCGCTTACGGAAAAGCGCAGCGCTCCGGGATCGCGGCTTGGCGTGTCGCGTTCGATCGTGACCACGACCTCGCCCTGCTCGGTGAATTTGATCGCATTGCCGACCAGGTTGGTCAGCACCTGGTTGAGCCGCAACGGATCGCCGATCAAGGTGGCCGGCAAATCCGGTGCGAAACGCGCCACCAGTTCGACCTGGGACTCGCGCGTACGGATCGCAAGCGTGTCGGCGACGCGCTCGGTCAGTTCGGCAACATTGAAGGGCGCCTGCTCGAGGCTGAGCTGTCCACTTTCGACCCGGGTGAGATCGAGGATGCTATTGAGCAGCTCCAGCAAATTGGAGCCGTTATTGATCACGCGGTCGACGTAGTGGTGCTGCTCGGGACTGAGCTGGGTGTCGGTCAGGAGATCGGCCGAGCCAAGGATGACATTGAGCGGGGTGCGGATCTCATGCGACATGCATGAGAGAAACTGCGACTTGGCCTCGGAGGCGGCCAGCGCAACCTCGCGCGCCGCAACCAGCGCCTCGTGAGCCTTGCGCAGCTCGGTTACGTCGCGCACCGCGCTGATCACGCATTCCTGGCCGTTGATGGTCGCCCTAACCGAAGAGACGAGTGCAGTTACCCGCTCTCCATTACGCATCCGGAAATGGCCCTCGACGTTGCGCGCGAAGCCCGCGGTCTTGATCTCGTCGGACAGGAGTTTGGCCTGCTCGCGGTCGTCCCATAGGTCGAGTTCCGAGGGCGCCGGCCGATCACTTCCTTGCGGCTGAAGCCCGTGCGATCGGTGAACTCGCGGTTGACATCGATGATGTGTCCGTCGATGGTCCGGGTTATCACGATCGCGTCGGCACTGGTCTCGAACACGCGGCGGAACTTTTCTTCGCTCTCGCCGAGCTGCAGATCGCGCTCGCGCAGCGCCTTGTATTGTTGCGTGCGCTCGCGGTACCGCACGCCGAAGCTGGTCGCACACTGAGAAAGACACGCCGCGGTGATTACACCCAACCAGTGATACAGAAGGTTCGAATCGGCCTGCTGCGCGAGCATCGTGTTCGCAAGGAGCGCGGAGACGCTGAGCGCGCCCAGCCCCAACTGCCATCGCGATTCCCATGGCACCAGCATCGCCGAGCCCAGCATGATGTGCAGCAGCGACAGGAACAGCGCCTCGTGACGCCCGCCCGCGGCGATGCTCATCACGGTAGAGCTGACGATCAGCATCGAGCACAGTGAGAACGCCGCCGAGCGCCAGTGCTCGCGAAACCCGCGCGTCCAGCTTATGCCGAGGCCAGTGAGCGCGGCGGCGAAATTAAAAAGATGAAAACCCGTAAGCAGCCAGGGATTTACTTCGCGCGCGCCACCCAGCCTGAGTTCAGAAATTATGAACAGCGGTTGGGTAATGAGAATGATGGCGATGCCGACACGCGTGAGCAGGACCGCCCAAGCGTCGTCGGGCAGCGTCGGCTTAAGGTCAAAGTTGAAGCCCTCCGAATTAATGTCTTCAGAGCTAGCGGGGATAAATTCGTGCATTTACGGGCTCCTAGCCCCCTAAAGGCGCTCTAAGCGCAAATAATATGCCTAAGAAAAGATCGAGTGAGTCCGCTATGAATTCGTCTTCTAGACCTCTAAAAGCAGGCGGACATGCATCAAGGTCTTTGCAAACGTGCAACATTAGGCTAAAAGATAGGTCACAAAGAATGCGATATCGGTTGCAGGATGAAGTAACCTAGGTGACGTATTGCAATTACGGATCCTAACAACGCAAGCCGAGCGGCGTGAATTCGCCGATCGGATGATGCGTGCTAGAGCCGGCAAGGGACTCGGGTTCGTCGAAACTCCGCAGTCTGTCCTCGGCGAGATCCACCTCAACTACGGCGAGGTATGCGCCCTCTACAATGAGGAGGGGCCGGAGCCAAACGAGATGCTCGCCGGGTTTGTCATCCACAATCTGGCGATGTTTCCGCAGAGCTATCCACGGCCCGATCTGACCCATCTACCTCCAGAGCACGTGTATGAATGCGGAGAGTTGTGGGCGCTCGCGCCGGGTGCGGCGCGCCTCGCTCGGCACGCCGGTTACATCTTGGCGGGCCTTAGGAAGGCGCAAGCGATCCTGGTTTACGTGATGCTCAAGCCTCGCGACACCAGTTCTTTGTACAAGACGTTTACCCGGGTAGGCGGTCCGATCCAATGGCACTACGTCAGGGCCGTGGACGGAACGCCGGCGTGGGGCCAGGCGATGGTACTGGAAGGACTAGCGCTCGAAATGACAGTCAACGTCGCGACCGCGGTAAGTTTGGAATCGTTCGACGAAGAGGTCCTGCAGTTTCGCAATCCGTTCCCGATCGTCCCGATGATCAATCGGAGAATCCCGCTGCGCGTTCCCGCCACGCCGGAAGTTCCTGAAGTTCGCGGCGGCCGTGTCGTGCAACTGCGCCGTTAGCAGTTTCTGCTCACGCCCTCGCCCCGACCCATGCCTAAGGCCAGAGTCGCACGCTTTGCGAAGATTGCTTTTTGAGTAAAGAGCGTGAAAACGAGCCGCAACAGGCTCGCCAGGCTCTACGACGACGGATCGGAATCGATAATCTGGCCGGGCTGCGGTCCGGGAATCATATCGGCAAGGTCAGCGTCTTTGTCCTTGGGCGCTCCGGGCGGAGTCTGCCGTTCGGCGACGCGTTTGACGCGTCGCTGTTCCTTGTCCAGTTGCTTCTGCCGGCGAAGCTGTTCTCTGCGACGTTTTTCCAAACTGGTCGCCTCTGACCCACGCGATCGGCTTGCAAGAGCCGGCCGTCGCAATCGGGCTCGAAATATTTCCTGCGCTAGAAATAACGGGGCCGGGGCTCGGCCCGTCCCCGTTTCGATCGTCTGTTACCAGCGATCGCGGCCGCGATTTCCCCCGCGGTCGCCGCCGCCACCGCCCCGGTTGCCACCGCCGCCGAAGCTGGACTCACGAGGCTTGGCCTCGTTGACCTTGATGTTGCGGCCCTTCAGCTCGGTCTCGTTGAACTGCTGAATTGCCTTGGCCGCATCTTCCGCATTAGCCATCTCGACAAAACCGAAACCCTTTGACTGGCCCGAAAACTTGTCGGTGATGATCGCGACGCTCTGGACCTGTCCCACTTGCGAGAACAGTTGTTGCAGATCATCGTTTGACACTGCGTAGGCCAGATTGCCTACGTACAATTTGCTGGGCATCATTGCCCTCCGTTGGTATTTGTCGGGAAGCTCTCGAACAGAGAACCCGGGCTCATTCCCGGGCAGTTGATAGGGAACACTCCGACCGTTACAGGCGCAAGCCTATGCGTTTTCGGTCAATAATGGAAGGGGGTCCGGCGGGCATCCGAGAGGGCCTTTATGGATCGCGCGTGACCACAATCCCACTTCCTCGTAGCATCGGCGAGCCATCGATCGCGCATACCGCCGCCGCGTCGGGCACCTGACGGCGCTCGGCACGTCCGGTCACCTGGAACACCGCCTCCGCAATATGGCCCATCCCGTGCAGCCTGCCCTCGCTCAAGCTGCCACCGAAGGTATTCACCGGAATTTCGCCCCCCAGCGCGATACGGCCGTCCTGGATGAATTCGTAGGCTTCACCCCGCTTGCAGAATCCTGCTGCCTCCAGCCAATACAGCGCCGAGGGAGCGAAGCCGTCGTATAACTGCGCGGCGTCCATGTCGGCCGGACCCAGTCCAGCCGACGACCACAATTTGTCGGCGAGCGATTGTCCGCAGGCGACATAATCGTCGAGCGTGTAGAAGAGCAGCGGCGGGCGCCTCGCAGTATTCAGCCCGTGGCCCGCTAGATAGGCCGGCGGACGGCGCAAATCGCGCGCACGTTCGGCGCTGGTCATCACCAACGCGACGCAACCCTCGACTGGAACGTCGCAATCGAACAGGCAGAACGGTTCCGCGATCGGCCGCGCGGCAAAGTAGTCGTCGCGGCTCATCGGCTTGGCATGGAAGAACGCGCGCGGATTGAGGTTGGCGTTGCGCCGCGAGTTTACCGCCAGCGTGCAGAGATGCTCGCGGGTCGCGCCATACTGATGCATGTAGCGCCGCCACGCGAGCGCATGCGACTGGATCACGCTGATGCATCCCCAGGGCGCGAGGAACTGAGCGTCGCCCACCGCGCGCGAGCCGCTGAACGCTCCGTAGCTGCGCGGTTGATGCATCGCGCGCCAGATCAGTACGTAGTCGCACGCGCCGGCAATCAACGCGTGCGCGCCCTCGATTACCGGCGCCGCGATCATTCCGGTCTCGATCTGGGCGTACCATCGCACCTCGGGCGCAAGCGGCTGATGGTTGATGATCCAGGAGACGCTCACGATATCGACGCCGTCGCGGTTCCCGGCGCCGAGAAACGGCGCCTCGGGATAAGTCGCCAGGCCGTCGATCTGCTGCGGACTGAGCCCCGCATCGGCGATCGCTTCGCGGCAGGCGTCGAGGGCGAGCAATCCCAGCGGCCGCTTGGACTGGCGCACCAGTTCCGAAAATCCGATCCCGACGACCGCGGTCTTGCCCCTGCCCTGCCACATCGCGACGCTACCTCCGCTCAGAGCGGTTTGAATTGCGCCAGCACCAGGCCG
This sequence comes from uncultured delta proteobacterium, assembly GCA_963710455.1. Taxonomy (GTDB): domain Bacteria; phylum Desulfobacterota; class Binatia; order Binatales; family Binataceae; genus JAKAVN01. The sequence continues at coordinate 671,204 of CAVQAG010000017.1, read as the reverse complement.
GGGCCGCGCTCCTCGAACCAGATTTCGACGCGGCCGCCAATTCGGATTTTATCGAGTTCCGCATGCGGCAGATTGGAAACCATGAAAAGCATCGTCTGCTCTTCGAGTTCCACCACGATATTGACGTACGGAACCTCGCTCTCGAAGCCGGCGACGCTCGGCTGATGCATCACGGTGAAACTGTAGATCGTGCCGCGGCCGGAGAGCGATGCGAATTCCAGGCGCTGGGAGGAACAGCGCTCGCAGACCGGCCGCGGCGGATGGTTGTAGTAGCCACACTCGACGCATCGCTGCGCCACGAGCCGGCGTTCCTTCGCCGCGTCCCAGAACGGCTGCGAAAGTTCGTCGGCAACGGGAATCGGTTTTTCGCTGCGCGCCGCCACGCCCTCGTCTATAACAGGTTTGCCGGCGCGAGTGTCAGCGTTCGGCGGCGCTTACCGTATCGCGGCATTCGACTGAAACGACGGCCGCACCGGCAGCGGGAAAATAACTGCGCCGCGCCCACAGCGCTACGTCGACCAGGCCGATCATCACGGGCACTTCGATTAGCGGCCCGATAACCGCGGCGAAGGCGGCGCCGCTGTCGATACCGAAGGTGGCGACCGCCACCGCGATCGCCAGCTCGAAGTTGTTCGACGCCGCGGTGAATGAGAGCGTGGCGGTTTGCGAATAGGTCGCGCCCGCCCTGTAGCTAAGGACGAACGAGAGCGCAAACATGATCGCGAAATAGAGCAGCAGCGGAATAGCGATTCGCACCACGTCCAACGGCAGCCGCACGATCGCCTCGCCCTTGATCGAAAACATCACCACGATAGTGAACAGCAGGAAAATCAGGGTCAGCGGGCTGATTTTCGGAACGAACTGGTCGCGATACCACGCCTTGCCCTTGAGCCCAACCAAGACTTTCCAGGTGGCGAACCCGGCGGCAAACGGCACGCCGAGATAAATTCCCACGCTTTCGGCGATATCGCCGATAGTTACGTGCACCACCTCTCCGCCAAGTCCAAGCCAGCGTGGGATCACGGTCACGAAGACGAAGGCGTAGATCGAAAAGAACAGCACTTGGAAGATCGAGTTGAACGCTACCAATCCCGCGCAGTAATCGTTGTCGCCGTCGGCGAGGTCATTCCACACGACCACCATCGCGATGCATCGCGCAAGCCCGATCATGATGAGTCCCGCCATGTATTCAGGGCGGTCGCGCAGAAACGCAATCGCGAGCACGAACATCAGGATTGGCCCGATGATCCAGTTCTGCACCAGCGAGAGGCCGAGGATTTTCCCGTTGCGGAAGACGTCGTGCAGTTCGTCGTAATTCACCTTGGCGAGCGGCGGGTACATCATAAGGATGAGCCCGGCCGCGATCGGCAGCGAAGTGGTGCCGATGCTGAGGCGGTCGAAGGCCACCTTCACACCGGGCCACGCGTAGCCCAGCACGACGCCGACCGCCATCGCGAGAAAAATCCATAGCGTAAGGAATCTGTCCAAGAAGGACAGCCTCCGCAGTGCCGGCGCGTTGGCAAGCGCTAAAGTGGCGCTCATTCGTTCTAACTCCTCTCGTGAACCAGGCCCCGACCCGGGGCCAACAATCAGATTCATCTATACCGCTAACTGATTCGATTGCGGTCCGGCAATCGCCAGCGAGTCTCTCTATTTTGTATTGCAAAGCTAACAACAGTTCTATATGTATGGAATTATGACCAAATCGGATGTCATCGCAGCGTTGGCGGCCTTGGCGCAGGAGACTCGTCTTGACATCTTCCGCCTGCTGGTCGAGCGGGGTCCCGAAGGAATGCCCGCCGGAGAGATTGGCGAGCGATTGAAACTGCCTTCGCCTACCCTCTCATTCCACCTCAACCAGCTCAGGCACACGGGTCTCGTGACTTCGCGCCGGCAAAGCAGGCTGATCATTTACGGCGCCAAATTCCGCACGATGAATAGCTTAATCGAGTATCTCACTGAAAATTGCTGCGCAGGCGAGGCGGACAACGCGATTAACGAGCGCCTGAAAAATGCAGAACCCCGCCGCGAGTTCAACGTTCTCTTTTTGTGCACCCACAACTCCGCCCGCAGCATCATGGCGGAATGCGTGATGAATCGATGGGGCGCCGGGAAATTTCACGCCTTCAGCGCCGGCAGCAACCCACGCGGCGCCGTACACCCGATCACGCTCGAGATGCTTGGAGAGCAGAAATACGAAACCGGAGGATTGCGGAGCAAGGACTGGAACGAGTTCGCTCAGCCCGACAGCCCACCGCTCGATTTTGTTTTTACCCTCTGCGACCGCGCCGCCGCCGAGGTCTGCCCTACTTGGCCGGGCCAGCCGATAAGAGCGCATTGGGGCATTCAGGACCCCGTCGCGGTCGTCGGCACGAGTGCCGCGACGCGAAAAGCCTTTCTCAAGGTCTACACCGAGCTAGAGCAACGAATCAGGATTTTCACCGCGCTTCCAATTGAGACGCTTGAACGTTTCGCGTTGGAACGGTGGGTCACGGAAATTGGCAAATTGAATCTGGCTGCATGATGGAGACAAGAGCGGCCATGCCTGTACGAATTGGCATTAACGGGTTTGGACGGATGGGCAGGCTGGCGCTGCGCGCCGCGTTCGATCATCCCCAGATTAAAATTGTCCACATCAATGAGCTGAAGGGTGATCCCGAGACCGCCGCTCATCTGCTCGAATTCGATAGCGTGCATGGCCGTTGGCGCGTTCCGATAACCCCGGAAGCGTGCGGGCTGAAAATAAACGGCGAGCGCATCGGCTACAGCAGCTTCGATGCTCCGGGCGAAGTGCCATGGGGCGAAGCCGGGGTTGAAATCGTGCTCGAATGTTCGGGCAAGTTCGTTACTCCGGAGGCATTGGAACCGTATTTCCATCGTGGTGTCCGAAAGGTAGTGGTCGCCGCGCCGGTAAAGCAGGGCGCGCTCAACGTTGTGATGGGCGTGAACGATCAGTTGTATGACCCTGAGCTGCACCACATCGTCACCGCCGCCTCATGCACCACCAACTGCCTCGCGCCGGTGGTCAAAGTCATCCACAAGGCGCTCGGCATCCGGCACGGCATCATCACCACCATCCATGACGTGACCAATACGCAGACGTTGGTGGACTTGCCGCACAAGGATCTGCGCCGGGCGCGCTCCGCGCTGATGTCGCTGGTGCCGACTACGACCGGGTCGGCAACCGCGATCGGTCTTATCTATCCAGAGTTGCAAGGGAAGCTTAACGGCCTGGCGGTTCGCGTGCCCCTACTGAATGCTTCGCTGACCGATTGCGTTTTCGAAGTCGCGCGATCGACGACAGCGGCAGAGGTCAACGACGTCCTGCGCGAAGCAGCGCGAGGGAGAGCTTCAAGGCGTCCTCGGCTTCGAGGAACGTCCGCTGGTCTCGGTCGACTTCGTCAACGATCCGCGGTCCTCGATCGTCGATGGGCCTTCGACCATGGTGGTCGATGGCACGCAGGTCAAAATTCTGGCCTGGTACGACAACGAATGGGGTTACGTAAACCGGCTGGTCGAATTAGCAACGAAGGTCGCGGCGAGCCTGCCCTCGGCAGAGCGCAGCGCCGCGGCGGTGTAGGCGAATGCGAAACGCCGTACGGAACTATGCCCTGGTCACAGGCGCCTACTGGGGCTTCACGCTCACCGACGGCGCTCTCAGAATGCTGGTGCTCCTGCACTTCGATCGGCTTGGATACAGCGCGGTCGAGATTGCTTTCCTGTTTCTGTTCTACGAATTTTTCGGCATCGTCACGAATCTGCTCGGCGGCTGGATAGCCGCGCGCTCCGGACTGAAAGTCACTCTTTACGGTGGTTGCTGCTGCAAATCGTCGCCTTGATCATGCTCGCTTTCCTGCAGCCGGCGTGGGCTCGATTGACCTCGGTCGCCTACGTCATGGCAGCGCAAGCGCTCTCGGGAATCGCGAAGGATCTGACCAAGATGAGCGCCAAGAGCGCGATCAAGGTCGTGGTCCCGGAAGGCGAGGACGGGGCTCTCTTCAAGTGGGTCGCTCGGCTCACCGGATCCAAGAATGCGCTCAAAGGAGCCGGCTTCTTCCTCGGCGCGGCTCTTCTGACCGCGCTCGGCTTTGTCGGATCGCTGGTCGCGATGGCCGTGGGTCTCGCGATTGTGCTGCTGGGCACCGTGGTCGCGCTTCCGGGCGGGATGGGAAAGGCGAAATCGAAGGTCAAGTTTACGACCTTGTTTTCCAAGAGCGCCGCGGTGAACTGGCTTTCGGCTGCGCGGCTGTTTTTGTTCTCGGCGCGCGATGTCTGGTTCGTCGTCGGCTTGCCGGTCTTCCTGGCTTCGACGCTGGGCTGGTCCTTTATGCAGGTCGGGGCATTCGTCGCCGCTTGGTTCATTGGCTACGGGATGATCCAGGCAATCGTGCCGGAAATTCTTCGTCAATTGGGCGCGCGCCAGGGTGTGACCGGAGACACCGCCCGCCTGTGGGCCTTTCTGCTGACGGTCGTTCCGGTGGCATTGGCGGCGGCGCTTGAATTGCACGCCAGCCCGGCTCCGGCACTGATGATCGGGCTTGGGATCTTCATGATCGTATTTGCGATCAATTCCGCCGTGCACTCGTATCTCATTCTCGCCTACTCGGAGAGACGACGAGGTCGCGACCAACGTGGGCTTCTATTACATGGCCAACGCCGGCGGCAGGCTTGCTGGGCACGCTACTCTCCGGGGTTATTTTCGAACTCTATGGATTCACCGGTTGCCTGCTCGCATCCGCCGCCTCTGGTGTTCGCCGCCGGCATCCTGTCCTTCAACCTGCCGAGTGCGCGGGCAATCTCGCTCACGGTCGAATTGAAAGAGGCCGACGCTTAGGCCATGGTTCGCGTTCCGCAAAAAAGAGAAGTGGGAGCAAGCGCGCTAGCTTCCAATAACCACGGCATAGACAAGCTATCAAAGGAGAAGCTCGTGAACACTAACACTACGTTGAAAATAGCGTCCGCGGTTTTCCTGCTCGCTTTGTGGCCCGCGTCAAGCCCGATTGCCGGAGCACAAACGGATCCGCTGGTGATCAAAGGCGACGGGTCAACCTTCGCCTATCCAATGTATAGCAAATGGATCGAGGAATATGAGAAGGACAATCCAGCGGTGCACTTGACCTACTTGTCGAACGGTTCGGGCGCCGGCATCCACGACATTATGCTGGGAACCGTCGACTTTGCCGGCACTGACGGCCCTCTAAACAAAACACAAATGTTGGATTTCAGTACGCACCAAAACTGCGAGGTGTTGCACTTTCCCACGGCACTGGGAGCCGACGTCCCCATTTATAACATACCGGGGGTCATCCAGGCGCTTAACTTCACCCCGCAGGCCCTCGCAGGCATATATCTTGGAACAATTACGAAATGGAACGACCCCGAGATCGCCAAACCTAATCCGAACGTATCGATGCCCGCCAACGATATCGTGGTCGTCCATCGGCAGGACGGTAGCGGAACCACCTACGTGTGGACCGACTATCTTACCAAGGTCAGTGAGGACTGGAGGCAGCGCGTAGGTACCGGAATTTCGGTCATATGGCCGGTCGGGGTAGCGGCTCCAGGCAACGAAGGGGTTGTCCAGATGGTCGCACGCACGCCGTATTCGATTGGGTATTCAGAGCTTACGTATGCAGTTCGAAATCGACTGTTTTATGGTAGCGTCGCCAACCGCAGCGGGCAGTTCATTCAGGCCAATCTGGCCAGCGTCACAGCAGCGGCCACAGGCGTAGCGGAGAATATGCCCGACGATTTTCGGGTTTCGATTACCGACGCGCCAGGTCAAGACGCCTATCCGATTTCGAGTTTCACCTGGATGTTGCTTCCTTCCGTTATCGCCAATTCAACGAAGCGCGAGGCACTCATAAAGTTTCTGCAGTGGGGTTTGACCAAAGGCCAGGATTATCTCGAACCCCTATCTTATGCACGGCTCCCCAACGCCGTAATCGCCAAGGAAGTCAAAGCTATGAGCAAAGTGAAACCAGCACGGTCGTAATGCGCAGAGAGCGACGAGGCCGCGATCAAGAGAAGAGTGCGGGAAACTTGCGGCTCTCGTTGAGTTTCAACGGATTGGAACTCTCCACACGGCCTTGCCGGCGGTTGGCATGCGCACATGTCTCATGTTGGCATCAACGTCCAGGAATGTAGACTTCAACCCCGATGACTTTGCGAGCCGATCACCAAGGAAAAGTCGTTTAAAACGCGCGTTTAACTCTCCCTTCATTCAACCTTAACTTTACCTTAATCGACGCGGCCGGCCGTTCGACTATGCTGTTCTGGGTAGGTGTGTGGGCGTTCATTGTGTTGGCGTGCAACGCTCGAGGCCGAAAAATAAGAAGTATGAAACAGGAAAAAGGACGCCTATGAGACTCGGAGCGAAATTGATCAAGAACCCATTTTTTGTATCGCGTGGCAAGTTCGGCATGTTGTTGCTAGCCGGAACAGTAATGCTCTGTTCAGCGGTAGTCGCCAGGGCGGCCGTATCGCTCACGGGCGCTGGGGCGACGTTTCCGTATCCAATGTATTCAAAGTGGTTTGACGCATACCACAAAGCGCATCCGGACGTTGAAATTAACTATCAATCGATCGGCTCGGGCGGCGGCATTCGGCAGGTCACTGCGGGTACGGTCGATTTCGGAGCCAGCGATGGACCGATGACCGATGAGCAAATTGCCGCTTTTAAAGAAAACCGGGGCACCGATCCATTACACTTTCCAACTGTCCTCGGTGCTGACGTCCCTGCCTATAACATACCGGGGGTCCAGGCAGAGCTGCGATTTACGCCGGAAGCATTGGCCGGCATTTTTCTCGGCAAAATTACTAAATGGAACGACCCGGCCATCGCCAATTCAAACCCGGGCGTCACGCTTCCTGGTACGGATATCGTTGTAGCGCATCGCGCCGACGGTAGTGGAACGACGTATGTGTGGACCGATTATCTGTCCAAAATTAGTCCCGAATGGAAAACGTCGGTTGGCAAGGGCACCTCGGTCAAGTGGCCCACTGGGCTGGGTGGTAAAGGCAACGAGGGGGTATCGGGTCTAATTAAACAAACTTCCGGCTGTATCGGTTATATCGAATTGATCTATGCCGTGCAGAACCACATCCCTTACGGTTCCGTGCGCAACGCGTCGGGCACTTTTATCAAAGCAGACCTGTCTAGCGTCAGCGCAGCAGCCGCGGGCGTGCCGATGCCCGACGATTTCCGCGTATCTATCACCAATTCGCCAGCGGCTACCGCATACCCCATCTGCAGCTTCACCTGGCTGCTGATACCGGAGAAGATTTCCGATCAGACAAAGAAGCAAGCCATTGTCGACTTCCTGCACTGGATGCTCACCGAGGGTCAGACAATGACCGAGGCGCTCACCTACGCGCCGCTTCCGAAACCGGTAATTGAGAAAGAAGAGCAGGCAATCAACAAGATTCAGTGATATGGGCGGTGCGACAGCTAAACCAGAACTAGTCCGATCGGCCGATCGGACTAGCTCCGCTTCCGGCGCCAAACAGCTGGAACGCCGCGACCTGCCTGCCTATTTCATAACCCTTGGCTGCGCGGCCGGTGTTATTCTCATAACTGCCCTTCTCGTCTACGTACTGTGGAGCGAATCTGCTCTAGCAAGACAAAAGTTCGGTTGGCGGTTTCTCTTTACCCAGGACTGGGACCCGGTAGCCGAGGATTTTGGAGCTTTGCCATTCATCTACGGGACCGTGGTTACTTCAGCAATCGCTCTGCTGATCGCGGTGCCCATGGGCGTCGGCGCCGCTATTTTTCTGGCTGAACTCGCGCCGCCGCGAATATCCAGTGCTCTAACATTCATGATTGAGCTGCTGGCGGCGGTTCCCAGCGTGATCTTCGGATTGTTAGGTATTTTCGTACTGGTTTCGATATTGCACGAGGTGGTTCCGACCTTGAAAGATGTTTTGGGGTTCCTGCCATTGTTTCAGGGTCCGTTTTATGGAGTCAGCATGTTGTCGGCCGGCATCGTCCTGTCGATCATGATCGTTCCGTTCATTATCTCCATCTCGCGCGAAGTTCTTCTCGCAGTACCTCTCGGGCAGCGGGAGGGATCAGCGGCGACAGGAGCGACGAGATGGGAAACAACTTGGCGCGTGGTGGTTCCCCAGGCGCGTAAAGGCATTATCGGTTCTGTCTTTCTGGCTCTGGCAAGGGCGCTCGGCGAAACGATGGCTGTGACTATGGTGATCGGCAACAATCCGCAGATCAAAGCTACGCTGCTAGCCCCCGGGTACTCAATCGCAGCCGTCATTGCGAATGAATTCACGGAGGCCACCAGTGACCTCTACGTAAATGCCTTGGTCGAGCTGGGATTGGTGCTCTTTGCATTGACATTTGTAATTAACGGAATTGCGCACCTCTTGGTATGGAGCGTGACTGGAATCGAACCCGGCGAATGATTTGTTATGCGGAGAAAAGTTGTCAACATTTTGATGTTCGGCCTGACCGGGTTCTGCGCCTTCACGTCGGTTGGCATCCTTTTCTTCATACTCAGCTACCTCTTCTGGCAAGGCTGCACCAGCCTTAGCTGGGACTTCTTTACGAAGCTCCCTACGCCGGTGGGCGAGCTCGGCGGGGGAATGGCCAACGCGATCGTCGGTAGCGGAAAGCTGTTGTTGTTAGCAACGATCTTCGGGGTACCCGCAGGCTTCCTAGCCGGCGTCTACCTGGCCGAATTCGGTGGCACAATGTTCCCGCTCGCGGTTCGCTATACCACTGATCTGCTGAACGGTGTTCCGTCTATTGTCATGGGCATCTTTGCCTATGCGCTGGTCGTCCAGCCAACACATCACTTTTCCGCCTTCGCGGGAGGGCTGGCGCTGGGCGTTATGATGATCCCGATATCGCTGCGTAGCACTGAAGAGTTCCTGCGCGCCGTGCCTCGAAGTCTTCGCGAAGGCGCCGTCGCTTTGGGAGCCAGCAAATCCAGAGCGATTTTCACGGTAGTTGTGCCCGCCGCAATGAAAGGCATCGTAACCGGTACCATGCTTGATTTGGCACGAGTCGCCGGCGAAACGGCGCCACTCCTATTTACGAGTTTCAGCAACCGCTTCTGGAGCCCCGGCTGGAATCATCCGATAGCCTCGTTGCCTGTGATGATTTTTACTTACGCAATTGCACCCTACCCTGATTGGCACCGCCAGGCCTGGGCGGCGGGCTTCGTGCTGGTAGCGGCGGTGTTGGCGGTTAATACGATCTCGCGGCTGATTCTCTCGCGGGGCGGATATCTTTGAAGATAGCCCACTAGCGCATCTATGAAACTCGCATCGCACGCCTTGGCAGTCACGGCTGACATATCGCCGAACGGTTCAAATCAAACTGTAGAGCATTGTCGCTTTAAGATGAACATTGTGGGCCTGAACTTTTATTACGGAAAATCGAAAGCACTCCACAATATCAACCTTCAAGTTAGGGCCAATCACATCACCGCTCTCATCGGTCCGTCCGGCTGCGGCAAATCCACTTTCATTCGCACGTTGAACAGGATGTACGAACTCGTACGTCATACTCGCGTCGAGGGCGAAGTAACCCTCGATGACAAGAGCATTTTCGCCATGGACGTTTCGGACTTAAGACAACGAGTCGGAATGGTGTTCCAGAAAACCAATCCGTTCCCGAAATCTATCTTCGAGAATGTTTCCTACGGGTTGCGAGTTAAGGGTCACAGACAAAAGAGCGTTTTGGCGGATGCTGTCGAACATAGCCTGAAAAGGGCGTCTCTGTGGCAAGAAGTTCAAGACAAGCTGCAGGAGTCGGCTCTCTCGCTCTCAGGCGGTCAGCAACAGCGCGTATGTATTGCTCGGGCGCTGGCGGTTAACCCTGAAGTCTTACTACTGGATGAGCCGTGTTCGGCGCTGGATCCGATCTCGACGGCAAAGATAGAAGCGCTGCTGATGGAACTTAAGCAATCCTGCACAATTGTAATTGTAACGCACAATATGCAGCAAGCCTCGAGAGTCTCGGATTATACGGGATATTTTTTACTCGGAGAGCTTCTTGAGTTCGATAAGACTCCGACGATATTTCAGAAGCCGTCTCGTAGAGAGACGGAAGACTACATAACAGGGCGCTTCGGATAAGCGGCGGATCGTCAACGAGCCCAACCGAGGACGATTCAATGCACAGCAATGTGTCTTGTTCCGATTTGTTGATCTTTTTCCCGTGCCGAACAGAAAACATAATTCCGGCAGCAGAGTGAAACGATGTCACACCTGAGAAAGATCCGAGCAGTTCTATTCGTCATCCCTATTATTGTTACGTCTTTTGCGGTCGCTTCTGTTTCGATCAATGGCGCCGGATCGACCTTCATCTACCCGATGTTTACGAAGTGGGCACAGGTCTATGGGAATGTGGACTGGGCGGCGCATTTCACCTATGAATCATTTGGTTCGTTGCAGGGTGTCGATAGGATGCTTAGCCATACCACTGACTTCGCTGCTAGCGGGTCGATTTTGCCGGCACCGACGGGCCACTGAACAAAGTTCAGATGTTGGACTTCAGCACTCATCGAAACTGCGAGGCGCTGCACTTTCCAACTGCGCTGGGAGCTGACGTGCCGATTTATAATTTGCCGGGAGTGAACGAAGCTCTGAATTTTACGCCGCAGGCACTCGCCGATATGTATCTGGGAAAGATCACTAAATGGAACGATCCCGAGATCGCGAAACCCAATCCGAACGTATCGCTGCCCGCCAATGATATTGAGGTCGTCCATCGGCAGGACGGCAGCGGAACCACCTACGTATGGACTGACTATTTGACCAAGGTCAGCTCGGATTGGCAGCAGCGCGTCGGGAGGGGCATTTCGGTCATATGGCCGGTGGGGGTTGCAGCCAAAGGTAACGAAGGCGTGGTGCGGATGGTCGCGCGCACGCCCTATTCGATAGGGTATTCCGAGCTCACGTATGCGGTCCGGAAGCGGCTGACCTACGGGACAGTCGCTAACCACAGCGGGCAATTCATCCAGGCCAATTTAGTCAGCGTAACAGCGGCTGCCGCGGACGTGGCCAACAATATGCCTGAAGACTTTCGGGTCTCGATTACCGACACGCCGGGCCAGGACGCCTATCCAATTTCAAGCTTCACCTGGATGCTGATTCCTTCCGTTATAGCCGACTCGGCCAAGCGCAGCGCGCTCATCGCGTTTCTACGGTGGGGCTTGAGTACAGGCCAGGGCTACCTGGAACCCCTCTCTTACGCACGGCTCCCGGATTCCGTAATTGCCAAGGAAGAGAAGGCCATCGACAGAATAAAACTGGCGGGTAGAAGCGAAGCTGCTCAGAAGAGGCCAAAAGGGATCGCCGAGCGAAGCGTCTCGGAAACGCAGCGAGGCGGTAGCGGTCTCATCGATGCTTAGGCGACGGTCGATGCTTAGGCGACGGCTGTTACCGTCGTCGACAGCTTGATCGTCTCGACATTTCTATGATACTAGAAATATCGGAATACTAGAAATATCGGAATGAAGCGGCGTGTCGAACAATTCAGCGCGTTGGGACAAGCGGACCGCCTGGAAATCTTCCGCCTATTGGTCCGCGCGGGACTGGAGGGCAATTGCGTAGACGACATCAAGCGGCGGCTCAAGATGCCGGGTTCGACGCTCTCCCATCACCTGGACGCTCTGACGCGCCCCGGCCTGCTTACCGCGCGACGCTTCGGCCGTTTCATCTACTATGCGGTGAACTGGCGCGAGACGGCGGGTTTGATTCGCTTTCTGACCGAAGACTGCTGCGCGGAGATGCACACGAAGCTCGCTCAGACCGCCGGCACCAAGCAGCCGGACGGGCAGGACGCCGATCGGGGTTCGTGCTGCGCAAAGGATCAACCGGCCGCACGACGCGTTGTGCGCATGAGGCCCTGAAACCATTTGGGAGATAAAAAGTGGAAGACGAATCTTCGATCAGGGAACAGGTCCGGGAAAATTACGCGCGCGCCGCGCGCCGCGTCACCCGTCAGGAGAGCGATGGCTGCTGCGGCACGGCCGCTCCGTGCGGAAATCCAATTACCTCGAACCTCTATGCTGACAGCGAGACCGGGGCGCTTCCGGCCGAGGCGGTCGCCGCTTCGCTCGGATGCGGCAACCCGACGGCGCTCGCCGAACTAAAAGCGGGCGAAACGGTGCTCGATCTCGGCTCCGGTGGTGGAATCGACGTATTGCTCTCGGCGCGCCGCGTCGGCCCCACCGGCAAAGCCTACGGCCTCGACATGACCGACGAGATGCTCGCGCTCGCGCGCGAAAACCAGCGCAAGGCCGGGGCGGAGAACGTCGAGTTTCTGAAAGGCGAGATCGAAAACATCCCGCTGCCCGACAACTCGGTCGACGTGATCATTTCGAACTGCGTAATCAACCTTTCCGGCGACAAGGATCGCGTACTGGCCGAGGCGTTTCGCGTACTGCGTCCCGGCGGGCGCTTCGCGGTCTCGGACGTGGTGGTGCGCGGCGAAGTCCCGCAAGCGATCCGCCGCAGCGTAGAGTTATGGATCGGATGCGTCGCCGGAGCGTTGGAGGAGTCCGAGTATCGCGCGAAATTGAGCGGCGCCGGATTCGAGCAGATCGAGGTCGAGCCGACCCGCATCTACCGCGCGGAGGATGCCAAAGAATTCTTCGCCAACGCCAAGCTGGAAGTCGAAAAAATTGCGCCGGTGGTCGACGGCAAATTCATGAGCGCGTTCGTCCGCGCTCGCAAGCCGCGGTAGCCGTCTTATCCCAGATAGCCCGCATGCCGCAGGTACTCGGCGAGCAGCACCGCGCCGCGCCCTGCGCCCATCGCGGCGTTGTGCGTGACCAGCACGTATTTGACGCCGTTGGGCAGAACTTCGTCGGCGCGGATTCGTCCAACCGAGGTAGTCATCCCACGTTCGGCATCGCGATCCAGGCGCGGCTGCGGACGCATCGGATCGCGATGCACGGTTATCAGGTGAAGTGGCGAGTTGGGCAGGCCAAGCGCGGTAAACTCGCGCCCGAAGCTTTCGAAAGCTTCGCTCACCGCGTCCAGCCTGGCCGCCTTCTTCAACGACACCGCGACCGCCTCGGTATGCCCGTTGAGCACCGCGGCGCGCGTGCAGGTCGCGCTCATGCGGAGCGCCATCTCGGCGATCCCGCCTTCGGCCAGGCGGCCGAGAATTTTGCGCGTCTCGATCATCACCCGCTCCTCTTCGCGGGGGATGTACGGGATCACGTTTTCGACGATGTCGAGCGCGGAAAGGTCGCGTCCCGCGCCCGAGATACCCTGCATCGTCGTCACCATCGTGGCTTCCACGCCGAAGCGCGCGTCGAGCGCCTTCAGTGTGATCGCCAGGCCGGTCGCCGTGCAATTCGGCATCGTCGCGATATAACCCTTCCATCCGCGCTGGCGGCGCTGTTCTTTCACCAGCGCAAGATGGTCGAGATTAACGCCCGGAATCAAAAGCGGCACGTCGGGCTCCATCCGATGCGGCCGGGCGGTGCTGATGGTCGGAACCAACGCCGCATAAATCGGCTCGAGTTCGCGCGCGGCTTCGGACTCGACCGCGGCAAACACCACGCCGATACCGTCCAGGGCGAGCGACTTTGCCTCCTGCACCTCGAGGCCGAGTGCTTCTGCGGGAGGCTCGCAACCGCCGACGTACCATCGCCGCACCCCGCTTTGCGCGTCGGTTATCGCCTCGGCAAAGCTTTTTCCGGCTGAACGCTCTGAAGCGGCCAGCGCGGCGATTTCGAAATTCGGATGGCCATCGAGGGCGGCCAGCACCTGCTGGCCGGCAATTCCGGTGGCGCCAACGATTGCGGCTTTGATCTTCATCTAGTCGAATCGGCTGAAAGTTTGGAGCCTAACAGATTATAGATGCCGCCCGCCGCGATCCATATGCGGCCGGCGCGGGTAGGGCGCGGCCAACTCGGCCGGATTGGTCAGACGCGTTCGAGGAGCCAGTCGCGGACGGTTTGGAGCAGTTCGTCGGGCGCTTCGGTGAAGCGATGGCCAACGCCGGGAAAAAGCTTGAGCGTCCGGGGCTCCTGCGCGCGCTCGTAGAGCCGTTCGGAACATTCGTGAGGCAAGATCGTGTCGGCGGTGCCGTGCAGCAGCAACAACGGACGCGGCGCGAGTTCGCCGACCACGTGCGCCCCGAATAGCTGGCTCGAGACCGCGATCACCGTCGTCACGATCGGAGCGAGCGTGCCCGCGTTGATCGCGACCGCGCCCCCAAAGGAGTGGCCGATAAGCGCGGCGCCTTCGTACTGCATCGCTTTGAGGAACGTCAGCCCGGCCATCGTGTCGAGCACGCATTCGCCGAACTCGTTGGGCATCCGGTAGTTTAGCCGCACGACCGTGATTCCGCGTGGCGGCAGATCCAACCCAAGCCGCACATATAGCTTTGCTGGACCCTCGAAACCACCTAACGCGCCGCTGATACACAGCACGGCGCGGCGCGGAGTTTCGGCTGCGTGCACAATTATCGGGATCTCGCCGCGCGTGGTGCGCAACTTGAGCTGGCGCGCGCCGCCGACCTGGTCACCCTGATCGACACCGATAATACGCAGGCTGAGTTCGTCCTCGCTCATTGCGCTCGAACGCGCCCCGGCTCCAACTCACACATATAATGTGGCAAGGCGGCGTAGCTCGGCCTGGTAATTTTCCGGCCGCATTCCCGCCTCCAGCATCATGATAACAAACCGATGCGCCCCGGCGGCGGCGTACTGCTCAAGCCCGGCCTGCACATCGGCGCGCTCGCCGCGCAGCTCGCGCCGCATGATAGTGATGTCCATCCGGTTGAAATCGCTGCCTGCCGCGGCGCATTCCGCGCGCAATTTGGCGAGCTCATCCTTGAGCTGCGGCGGAGTCAGGAAAATCGGGCACCATCCGTCGCCCCATCGCGCGACCCAGCGCAGCGCATTTTTGTCCTTGCTGCCGATGATAATCGGCGGGCCGCCTTTGCGCGCGGGCTTGGGATAGCATCGGACAGGCGGGAATTTTATGTAGCGGCCGTTGAACGAGGCATCGTCTTTGGTCCACAGCTCGCGCATCGCGGCGACGTACTCCCGCGTCTGGGTCCATCGATGCGCAAAGTCGACGCCGAGGATTTCCGACTCCTCGCGCAGCCATCCCGCGCCGATACCGAGAATCACGCGTCCGCCCGAGAGGCGGTCGAGCGTTGCCAGTTCGTTGGCGGTAAGCAGCGGGTTGCGCTCGGGGACCAGCAGCACCCCCGTCGCGACCATCAGACGCGTAGTGGCGGCCGCCGCCATCGCCATCGCCACTAACGGATCGCACATGTGGTAGTAGATTTCCGGGATGCCGCCTTCGCCGGGACGTGTCTCGGGCAGCGGTGTCGCGGTGTGCACCGGCATCACCGAGTGATCCGGTACCCAGAGCGACTCAAACCCCAGCATCTCCGCAGTGCGCGCCACCTCGGCCGGATTGGCGCTGCGCTCGTTAGGCGCGACCAGCAATCCTACTTTCATTGGCACACCTTCGCTTCTCGGCCTGACCCAACGACGGACCCATCCGATTCAAAGATCGGTCGCCATCGGCTAACGCAATCTCGTCCTTTCAATAACGGCAATGGACTCCGAGTGCCAGAGGAATTTTGTTAATCATAGAACGATTAAAAATTTACAGACCGCGGCTTCGAGACGCTATGGCTATCGTCGGCTCTTACGATAGCTGTCTCGCAATCTGGCGCCAGGCATGCGTAATAGCGGTCCGGCTTTTTCGGGAATTCGGTCGGGACTGGCATAAGGGTGCCCGGACTGCACGATTCGAGAGGCGAGGGCCGGCACGGTGGGGGCGGCTGGAGGCGGCACAATCGGAACTGCGGGAAGCGGCACGACCGGAGCGGCCGGAGGCGGCTCGGTCGGAGCCCGCGATTGGACGTTCGGTTTTTCTGCCTCCACTAAGGCGGTAGCGGCGTTCGGACTGAGATTTTCGAGTTGCACTCCCTGGACCAGTACCTGGGTGAAGCCCGGGCGAATTTTTATGTCGCCGCCGAAGCCGTCTGTCCCGGCTAGTCCGGCGTCGGAGGTCAGTACGATGTCGCGGCTGATGAGCTCCACTTCGGCGCGTTCGTCCACGCCGTGGTTCCTGTCCGAGCCGTCGCACGGTGCCCCTGGCAGCACTCTCGCCGAAGTATCCTCGCAGATCCTCGAGAGGCCGCTGGCGGGCGCCGGGCCTCCGGAATGGTAGTACTTTAAAGGCTGGTCAAGGGTGATCGTAGTTCCGACAAGCGACTTGATCTGAACGAATTCCGTTTCGTATGGAGCGGAACTGCTGGAGCCAATGACGATCCAATCTCCCGGCTGCCAGTCCGTCACGTCGGTAGCGATCTGAATCGTTTGCGCATCCGGCTGTGTCACCGGCGCCGCGGCCTTGATCGGCGTGAGCGTATGTCCGGGTTGTAAAACGTTGGCACCATACTTCGCGGGATCACCGGCCGGCGCGCTCAAGTAAGTCCAGGTCGTGCCTCCGAGGGCCGGCACGCCCTTGGTGCCGAGCAAACTTAGGGTGCCGCCTCTGCAGACCTCGATCCCTTTGTAGAAGTGCGCGCTGGGGCACGGATCATCCGGTCCGTCGCGATCGGCTACGGCCGGGGCCGGACGCGCACCGGTGAAAATGAGGGTGAGACGGTTATTCGCCAGGGGTCCGACCTGAAAAACGCCTCCGTCTTCAATGAATATTGCCGTTGCCGAAATGTTTATTTTCCTGGGCTCGGCCCTTTGCTTCTCGTCCGGTACCAGCAGCTCACCACCGCGTTCGATGCGGACCTGATGCAGCACGCAGTTCTTTTCGAGACACGTCGGACGAGCGACAACTACGTCGCCAGGTACGAGGGGGCAGATGAATTGCGCAAAGCTGGCCGGACACGTGCTCTGCGCAGCGGCACGCATGGAATTCAGCGACGCTCCGACGACGATCGCGAACAGTACGACACCATGGTACGTCCGCATCGCAATACCCTACGGATGAACACCCTCAAAGCGCGCTTGCCGAGGACGTTACGCGCATTCTTCGAGCGCAAGTTGACAGTGAAACCTGTTCAACCATAATCAGCCTGCCTGCGGATAGAGGTCTCTCGTCATGCATTGCCTCAAGCCGTTCTTTAGCGCATGAGGTGAGAGACGCGTAGCGCGTCCCCAGCCAACGCTTGACGCACAGGACACTGGGGTGCGGCAAATGACAAAACTTAAAACCAAGCACGAACAATCGTGCAATTGATTGAAGCGCCAGTGTTGGGGGATCTGATGCCTTGATCGCTCGGACAATTTAAAATTACGGGGGGAAAGATGGCAGAAAAAGCGGCGCACCAAGAGCTAAACGAAAAGGTTGCCGGCACCGAGGACCATAAGGCCGAGAGCGGTTCTGAAATACCAATTGGCCCGGTACTCAGCGAGTTGGTCGCTTTTGCAGATGAGCTAAACGCTCGCCATATAAGTGAAACAGCAGCCAAACAAAAAACCCGCCAGAGCCTTCTCAGCTGGCAAAAGGGGCACGTTATCGTAACCGCTACGCTGGCCGCTCTGACGTTGGGGATCCTTTTTTTATTTTATCGCACTTCCGCCAGATTGGCCGCGACCGCAGAAGACCAAGCTAAGATCATCGCGACGCAGGCGTCTATACTTGACAAACAGCGGACAGTGGCCGAGAACAGCGTCGCGGCAATGAAAGCGCACCTTGCTGAACAAGCCGCCGCAGATCGTCCGGCTATAATAGCTAATGGCGCTTTCCCAGCTAAAGTCGGGAAAATGCCTCAAAGTTGGATTCAGATAGAAACTAAAGGCGTCCCCCCCAGGAATGTCGCTGTCAGCTGGCATAATTTTGGTAATTCGATCGCGACCGATTTCGTCCAGAAAGGCCACCTGATGCTGGCTAAACCCGGAGATCCGCCTCCTGTGGATCCCGAATGCGATGAATCCCATCGGCCTGAAAAACGGAGCAATAGAACTTCCTTAGCGCCAGACAACACCATGTTTTTTGTATGGAGCGGCTCACAAGGAACCGACCCAACGGACGCGACCGACAATCAAGCCCTCTATGCGGTAGGGTGTGCCTATTACAATGGACTGGACAGGGGCACTTTCTTTTCCGACCTCTGTCTTGTCTGGCTTCCTAACCAGCAGCCTGAATTCCAACTCTGTCAAGACGCCAATCGCAATTACATACACTGACCGAGAGAGAACGCCGGCCGCCCCATCATCATGGCCACCCCGGCTCTTCAGGCTGGAAGCGGCCCGGCACCAAAGCAGCTATCGCTAAGCCAGGCATCAGGCCGCCCGCAGGCTCTATCATTGGACGATTCGGTCTCTGCCGAGTGCAGTTATCCTCGAACGAGAGGGAATCTACTTTTTCGGCGCCGTGACCTCGGTGAAGGCACGAATTGCCTCGACCGCGCTGGGCACCCCGCTATATTGAGAGAGATGGAAGATCATTTCCTTAAGCTCGGTGTGCGTGATGCCCAGGTTGAGCGCACCGCGCATGTGCACCCGGAGTTCAGCTCCCCGTCCAAGTGCGAGCAGCGCCGCCATCGTGATCATCGAGCGCGTCTTGATCG
Source organism: uncultured delta proteobacterium (assembly GCA_963710455.1). Classification (GTDB taxonomy): domain Bacteria; phylum Desulfobacterota; class Binatia; order Binatales; family Binataceae; genus JAKAVN01. The sequence continues at coordinate 652,666 of CAVQAG010000017.1, read as the reverse complement.
GCAGCCCCGGACGAGCCCAGATGCCGCCGAACAGCTCGTCATTGAGGAACTTGCCGAAGTCCGGGTCGAAACCACTTAAGAAATCGTTGCCCGCCTTGGCGCCCTTCTCGCCCCATAGCTGGGTGCGTATCGCCATCCCTTTTTCATGCTTGTCGTCGGCCATGTCCGTTTTTCTCCCTTGAGTAGTAACTGCGAGCCGTAACTAGTGCGAAATACCAGTTGGCGCGAACTATATAATCCACCGATCTACGACGAGCTGCGGACTTTTACTCCGGCGCGTTCTTCCTGCACCATGAACGTCGCTGACGAATCCTTCTCGCCCCAGCCCTTGTTGAGCGCCTCCAGGAAATCCTGCTCGGCCTGCGCCGCCATCGGCATCGGCACGTTGAGCTCGCGCGCAAGTTCGGTCGCAAGGCCGAGGTCCTTGCGCGCCAGCTTGAGCGCGAAGGTCGCGCGGTCGAAGGTGCCGCGGAAAATCATCTTGGGGAGCGCCGCATTGAGCACCATCCCCTGCCCATAAGCTCCCCCCTGCACTGCACGCAGCAGCGCCTCGGGCGAGACGCCCGCCTTGACGCCCATCGTAAAGGCCTCGGCGAGCAGCTGGGTCGAGCAAATCGCGATCATGTTATGGACCAGCTTGGCGACCGAACCTGCGCCGATGTCGCCGATATAGGTCACCTTGTCGCCGATCGCGTCGAGCACCGGCTTGACTCCGTTGTAGTCGGCCTCGCTCCCGCCGACCATCACCGCCAGCGTCGCCCTGCGCGCGCCGACGATGCCGCCGCTGACGGGAGCGTCGAGCATCCGGATGCCGCGGGCCTTAAGGCGCGCGTGGACCTGGCGCACGACGGTGGGCGAGTTGGTCGAAAGATCAATGTAGAGGCTCCCCGGCGCCATCGCGCCGATAAGCCCGCCCTCACCCAGCACGACCGCCTCGACCTCGCGCGGTCCCGGCAGCGAGGTGAACACGACCTCGGCCTCCTTGGCGACGGCGGTCGAGTTTTCGGCCCACTTGGCGCCGCCCGACAGGTGCGGCTCGGCGACCTGGCGGCGGACGTCGTTGACCGTGACCTGGTGGCCCGCCTTCATCAGGTTGAGCGCCATCGAACCGCCCATGTTGCCGAGCCCGATAAATCCGATTCGCATAAGTTACCTCCAATGCCGGAAAAATTGCGGCCAGCGAGCCGCATAAAGCTCCGGTGGCAAGCCCACTTAAAGCATCGCGGGCCCAATCCGGCAAGGAAAAATGGCCGCGTATGCCGCTGATGGGTAGCCGACCCACGACTGACCGATGGGTCCGGCGATTGACTTTGCGCAAACTCTTGGATAACCGTAGTGAGCCTGATGGCCTTATCCAGAGCGGCGGAGGGACTGGCCCGACGATGCCGCAGCAACCGGCCCGCCAAAAAAGGGTGCTGGTGCTAACTCCAACGGAGCCCGAATGCGGCTTCGGTAGATAAGGCGAGAGTCTCCGCACCCTCGTCCTTATCCGGAAGAGGGTTTTTCATTTTCTCATCCCCTCGCAGCGCCGCCGGACGGATATAAGGCCTGGGCATGAGAACGACTTGCGAGAACAGGCACACGCAATTCTGATAGTAGGGATGGGCGGGCTCGGTGTTCCAGCCGCCTCGGCGCTCGCGCGCGGCGGAGCGAAGCGAATCGGGCTGGTAGATCCCGACCCGGTCGAACTTTCAAATCTCGCGCGCCAGGTGATCTACGGCACCGCAAGCCTTGGACGGCTCAAGGTCGAGGCGGCGGCTGCGAGACTTCACGAAGACCATCCCCTGCTGAGCATCGACACCTATCCGGTCGCCCTCGACGCCTCTAATGCCACCGAGTTGATCGCGCGACACGATTTCGTGATCGACGCGACCGACGATCCCGCGGCGAAATTCCTGATCAACGACACTTGTCTCGCGCTTGCAAAACCCTTCGTTTATGCCGGCGTGCTGGGAATGACAGGGCAGGCGATGACGGTATTGCCGGGGCGCACGGCGTGTCTGCGATGCCTGTTCGAGCAGCCGCCCGACCCGGGCGAGATCGCGAGTTGCCGCGAAGCCGGAATAATCGGCCCGGTCGCGGCGGTGATCGGCGAGATTGAAGCGGCCGAGGCACTGCGATGGCTTGGCGGCGGCGTGCCGGAGCTGGCGGGAAAGATCCTCACTTATGACGCTGCCCTAAGCGCCCGAATGCGCACGCTCGAGGTAAGCGCGCGCGCCGGATGCACCTGCGGCTTGGCCCGGCGTGCAGAGGACGCGGCGGCGATAGCTCCGCCGCATAACCAGTCGAGCAATTAGTCGAGAAAGTTGTCGAGCAAACAGTCGAGTTAATGAGGACCCATCCGATGAGCTACGTCACCAACCTCAAATGCCGCGAGTGCGGGCAGGATTATCCGATCAAGCCGTTGCACGTATGTGAGGATTGCTTCGGGCCGCTCGAAGTCATCTACGATTATGCGAAGATTCGCGCCGCACTCTCGCGCGCGGCGATCGCGGCGCGTCCGCACAATCTGTGGCGTTATCGCGAACTGCTGCCGGTTGACGGCGAGCCCGAAGCGGGGCCGTTTTCAGGCTTCACGCCGCTCCTGCACGCGCGCCGCCTTGGCGCCGAACTCGGGCTCAAGAAGCTCTACATCAAGGACGACACGGTCAACCATCCCACGCTCTCGTACAAGGATCGCGTGGTGTCGGTAGCGATCACCAAGGCGCGCGACTTCGGCTTCACCACCGTCTCGTGCGCCTCGACCGGCAACCTGGCAACCGCGGTCGCGGCGCATGCGGCGCGCGCCGGGCTCAAGTCGGTAATCTTCATGCCCGAGGGCGTCGAGTCGGGCAAAATTGTCGGCTCGTCGATCTACGGCGCACGGGTGATCACGATTCGCGGCAACTACGACGACGTCAATCGGCTATGCAGCGAGATCGCCGACAAGTACGGATGGGCGTTCGTCAATATCAACCTGCGACCGTATTACACCGAGGGCGCGAAGACCTTCGGTTTCGAGGTCGCCGAGCAACTGGGGTGGAAACTGCCCAACCATATCGTGCTGCCGACCGCGGGCGGCACGATTTTGCCCAAGGTCGCCAAGGCCTTCAAGGAACTCAAGGAGGTAGGTCTGGTCCATGGCGGCGAGTTCAAGATTCATTGCGCGCAGGCGGCCGGCGCCGCCCCGGTTATCCACGCGCTGCACAAGAACACCGACCTGATAACGCCGGTCAAGCCCGATACGATCGCCAAGTCGATCGCGATCGGCAATCCAGCCGACGGTTTCTACGTGCTGCGCGCCGTGCGCGAGTCGGGCGGATGGGGCGAGATGGCGAGCGACCCCGAGATAATCGACGCGATTAAGCTGCTCGCCCGCACCGAGGGCATCTTCGCCGAGCCGGCCGGCGGCACGACGCTGGCCGTCGCGCTGAAGCTCATCGCGGCCGGGCGGATCAAAACCGACGAGAGCGTGGTGGTCTCGATCACCGGCAACGGTTACAAGACGCTGGAAGCGGTAGCCCAGAGTATAGAGCCGCCGCTCGTGATCGAAGCCCGTTTGAAGGATTTCGACGCGATCTATGAAAGTCTCGGCGACGGCAAACGATCGCTCAAGGGAGCGGCCTGAACGCGCGCACGAATTGCGCTTGTAAAGCCATGTGGCGAAAGCATACTCAACAACACGCTAGTCTCCGCGTTAGTCTTCGGGCTAGTCTGGAGGTAGGAGTTTCGAACATGCCAGTCAGGGTACGAGTACCAACCCCGTTGCGAAGGTTTACCGGGGGCACCGACGAGGTGGCGGCCGCGGGCGAATCGGTCCGCGCGGTTATCGAGGACCTCGAAAAGCGCCATCCGGGAATGCGCGAGCGGCTGCTCGATGACAAGGGCGAGCTGCGCCGCTTCGTCAATATTTATCTCAACGGCGACGACATCCGTTTCCTCAACCAGCTCAACTCACAGGTCAAGGATGGCGACGATATTTCAATCGTTCCCGCGATCGCCGGCGGCGAATAGCCAGGAATACGTGCCGGCGGCGCGGGCGTATAGCGTGCTCGAGCTGATCGGCAATACGCCGATGCTCGAAATCACGCGCGTGACGGAGGGGTTGCTGCGTCCGGGAGTGCGGATTTTCGCCAAGCTCGAGGGCTTCAACCCCGGCGGCTCGGTCAAGGACCGCGCCGCACGCCACATGATCGAGTTCGGGCTCAAGCGCGGCGAACTCCGTCCAGGCAAGGTGATAATCGATTCGACCTCGGGCAACACCGGGATCGCGCTCGCGATGGTGGGTGCGACGCTCGGCTATCCGGTCGAGATCGTGATGGCCTCCAATGTCAGCCGCGAGCGCAAGAAGATAATCGAGGCGTTCGGCGCTAAGCCGATCTATTCCGATCCGCTGGAGGGCTCCGACGGCGCGATGATCATGGCGCGCGAGATCATCGCCACCGACCCCGAGCGTTATTTCAAACCCGACCAGTACAACAACGAGGCCAACCCGCTGGCCCATTTCGACACCACAGGGCCCGAAATCTGGCATCAGACGCGCGGCCGTATCACTCACTTCGTGGCCGGAGTAGGCACCGGCGGCACCGTGATGGGCACCGGGCGCTACCTCAAATCGCAAAACCCGGCGGTCAGAATTGTAGGAGTCGAGCCGGACGACGCGATGCATGGGCTGGAGGGGCTCAAGCACATGGCGTCGTCGATCGTGCCCGGCATCTTTCACGCCGAAGAGATCGACGAACGTCTCGCGGTCAGTACCGAAGATGCCTACGAGATGGTTTATGCGCTGGGGCAGATCGAGGGCGTGCTGGTGGGCCAGTCTTGCGGCGCCGCGCTGGTGGCGGCGATTCGAGTCGCGCGCGGGTTGCGCGAGGGATGCGTGGTGACGGTGTTTCCGGATTTCGGTGACAAGTACCTGTCGACCAATCTGTGGATCGGATGGGAACAATGGCGCAAGGAGCGCCTGCACAAGCTCGTCAGCAAATGGAACGCCTCCGCGAGCGCTATTACCTGACCTACCCCAAGTCGCTCATCCGCGAGCCGCTGCTGTACCACCTGGTCAAAAAGTTCGACCTGGTGTTTAACATCCGCGGCGCAAGCGTCTCGGAAGAGATGGGCCTGGTCGCGGTCGAGTTCGAGGGATCAAGCGAGCAGATCGAACGCGCGCTCGCGTGGCTACGCCAAAGCGGCGTCACGGTCGAGCCAATCGAAAAGAACGTGATCGAGTAGACGCGCGCCCCGCTGCCGGCGGAGCGTCGCATCGGGCGCGCCGCGTCCGGCTTATGGTACTTACCGACACTCAGATCGAACGCTACAGCCGCCAGATAATCGTCCCCGGCGTAGGCGAACACACGCAGGAACGGCTGCTCGCCGCGCGCGTCGCGATCGTGGCCGCTCCTGCGGACGTTTTCTGCGCGCTCGCCTACCTGGCCGGCGCGGGCGTCGGCTGTATCGTCATGCATCCGGTGGGTGACGGCGCGCAGTATCGCGCCTTCGTCCAGCGGATCGGCGATCTGAATCCTGACGTGAGCGTCCAGATCGCACATGGAGAAATGCCCGATCAGTGCGACCTTATGCTCGCACTGATCGGCGATGCGCCCGCCGCCGAAGCGGCGGCGCACGTCGCGCGCGAGCATCGCAGTACCGCCGCGATCGTGGCGCGGCTGGATACGCCGGGGCGGATAGCGCTCATGCCCGCGCCGCCGCCCTGCCCGCTATGTGCGGAGGTGGATTTGTTGATTCCGCCGCGCGATCGCGCCGGCAACGCCGGCGCGATCGCGATGGTCGCGGTGACCGAGGCCTTCAGGCTGCTGGCCGACGTCGGCGGCCAGCAGCCTGAGGCTCGGCTGATCGAGTTCGACGGCTATGCCAGCCGGACGCGCGCACTTCACCGCCGCCGCCGCGGTGGTGAAGGGCGCTGCGCCTGCGCGGCGGCGGCGGCGTCATGAGCGACGCATCGCGGCGCGATTCCGGTAAGTCCGACGCATCGTGGCGCGACTCCTCTGAAGCTGCCGTCGCGACGCACCGCGACGGCGCGTCGCGGCGCCGTGTCGCGACGGGCCATGCGCTCTGGATGTTCGACTTCAGAATTACTTAGATATCTAAGCAATTGCGATTCACCTAACGCGGGCGCGAGTTTCGGGCGATCAGGCCCGACGTTACTAGAGAATCTTGATCGGGTTTTAGGTGTTAACACGTACAGCTAAGGCGCAACGGCCAGCCCCCAAACAGCCACCGTTTGCGTAGATAAGGCTCGACCCAGCCACCGTTCAGCCACCACCGATCCGTACGCCTCTGATGCGCCGGCCTTTCACGCAGGTGATCTGCCGGGGTGTTCCAGGTGTTCCACCTTTTTATCCCGCATGTAGTGCGCCGGATATCAGATGGCTATGATGACGCGCGTGAATCTGCCGATCACAATTCTGGTGTACCCCGACCTCATAGACGACCTATCGCGGTCCGGTTGGGCGGTGACAATGACCAGAGACCTTACCTGCTGCCATATCGCGTTCAGTATCCTTCTTATGTTCGCCGGATGCGGCGGCGGCGGCTCGACTTCCGCGTCCTCGCCTACGCCCGCGCCGGGGGGTAGCTTCGCGGGGGTAGGTTCAGCTCCCACCATGAATCACGCGCGCACGGCCGCCACCGCCACTCTGCTGCCCGGCGGCAAGGTGCTAATCGCTGGGGGCTTTGCTCCCACTTCGCAGTTTCCTTTAGGAACGTCGCTTAACATCGTGGAGTTGTATGATCCCGTGAGCGACACTTTTGCTCCTCCCGCTTCGACCCCTACGATGAACACGTCGCGCGCCAACGCCGCTGCCGTAGTACTACCCAGCGACAATGTACTTATAGCGGGAGGAACGAGTGCAAATAATGTCACCCCGCTCGGCAGCGTCGAGTTGTACACTTCCGCGAGCAACAGCTTCGCGCCAGCGGCTTCACTTCCGACTATGAACACTGCGCGCACGCGCGCCGCCGCCGTACTGCTGCCCAACGGCAAGGTGCTGATCGCAGGAGGCTTTGGCCCCACCCCGCTATTTCCTTCCGGGACGCAGCTCGACAGCATCGAGTTGTACGATCCGGTCACCAACAACTTTGCCCCGGCCGCCTCACTTCCTACGATGAGCGACGGCCGCGACGGCCCCACAGCAACACTGTTACCCAATGGCAAGGTTCTGATCGCTGGCGGCGACGATGGCAAAGTGGTGTTAAACGTCGTGAGTCCCACCAATACCGTAGACTTGTATGATCCGGCTACCAATAGCTTCGCCGCATCGACGCCGTTGATGAACGAAGCGCGCGAATTGGCTACGGCCACGTTGCTGGCGAACGATAAAGTGCTCATCGCAGGCGGTCAGGGTCCCCTGACGCTTAACGACGTGGATTTGTATGACCCGGCGAGCAACACCTTCGCCCCAGCCGCTTCGACTCCGGTGATGAACAAGGCGCGTTCAGGTGCCACGGCCACGTTGCTCAATAACGGCAACGTGCTGATCGCAGGCGGATCTGGACCCATCGAGGCCATCGTGGATATCTACGATCCCGCGACCAATAGCTTCTTTCCGACCGCTTTAACTCCCAGCATGAACAATGCGCGCAACGAGGCCACCGCCACGCTGCTAGTCAACGGCAAGGTGCTGATTGCCGGCGGTTCGTCTGTCATCGGGATAATGAACACCACTGATTTGTACACTCAGTGAGCAACGGCGCCGCCAAATCCGTCTCGGCGCTCCAAGCGGGTAACGCGCTGGACACCGCTGGCACCGGGCGGAATCCAGAGCAGACCGTCGGGATAAGGTACGCAGACCCAGAGTAAGACTGCGCGATCTTTTGTCCAGTGCCGTTCGATATCCAGTTCATCGTTGATATATAGCCGGTGCTCGCGCACCACGCAGGTCGCGCACTCCAGTTGATCGACCGGGTAGCGGCGAGAGCAGCGCGGACATACAGCGACCCAGCCCCGCCAGACCCTCCCCCCTCGATATATTCCCGGCCTTTGTTGGGTCCGCCGCCGACCGGAGTAAGAGGCGGCAGGGCTCGCCCGCCGTCCGGGGAGCCCTCGGCCAGCGGCCCGCGGCTAGGGGGAATACCGTACCACGTGGTACGGTTAAGGCGCGGCACAGGGCACCGGGTGCGACCGCGCACCGACCCCTCCCCCCTCGATATATTCGCGGCCTTTGCCCGGCGCACCGACCGGGGATCGAGGGCACGGGCGCAGGACGCGGGCGCTGTCGCGCCGCTCGGCTCGGCGGGGCCAGGTATCGACGGACGACCCCGGCTCCGGGAAAACACGCATCTCCCAGGGATATGACGCAGCCCTCAATTGGCCCAAATCGGCCTCGTCCGGGGCCAGCGGCGGCACAAGGCGGGCGATCCGGGCCGAGGGCGAGAAGCGGGGGCGGCACGGGCTGCGGTCGAGGGCTGTTAACGGCTCTGCGGCGGCCTTATTGTAATGGGAATGTAGATAGTTTTAGTAATGGCCGAGTCCCCGTTGAGCCGCCACATCCGAGTTGCATGGTAAACCCTCCGCAAAGATCGGGCATCGCTATGCCGAAGTTGTGGATGTTCGACTTCGACAACACGCTCGCGCCGCTCGAGCCGGCCGTCGATTGGGCCGGGAGCCGTCGCGAGCTGCAGGCCTGGCTCGCCGCACGGGGCGTCGCGCAGGCGCTGTTCGAGGAGTTCCCGCGCGGCAACCTGGTGCTGTACGAGGCGTTGCGCGCGCGCCTTTGCGCGGGCGGCGACGCCGCCCGCACGGTGCTGGCTGGGAGAAGGGCTGCCACCCCTGGCGGCGGACGCTCCCCCAGCCACGATAGCGCGCTGCTCGACGGCGCCTCGGCCATCATCGAGCGCCATGAACTGGCGGGCGTGGGCGCAGTCGCGCCCGCACCCGGCGCGCTAGAGCTGCTCGCTGCGCTCCGAGCCGCAGGCGGAGCTGTTGCGATTGTGACGTCGAACTCCTCCCGCACGGTCGACACCTGGGTGCGCGCCCGCGGGGCGCAGCACCTGGTCAACCTGATAGTCGGACGCGATAGCGGCCTCGCGCTGAAACCGTCGCCGGCGACGGTTGAGCGCGCGCTGAAGATATGCGGCGTCAAGCCCGCCGAGGCTGCTTTTGTTGGCGATAGCGAGGCGGATTTCAATGCCGCCAAGAGCGCCGCGGTGCGATTTTATGGCGTCAATGCCAAGCCCGAGGGCCGCGAGCGGCTCACCACACTCGGCGCGTCACCGGTTTTTTCTTCGCCATCGGCAATCGCGATCTGGCTGGAACTTCCAGCAGTTCTCCTCGAACAGCCAGCGACCAGGCGCGCATCGACTGATTAAAAGCCATACTTGTTGCGCGCGCTCAAGTAATTACATAACTTAAAAGACTAAATTAGTAATCTTTATCCAAGGAGGGACATCCCGACACGATGAGCGAGGGTTTTACGTTGTGGTTCACCGGTCTGTCCGGTGCGGGTAAATCGACGCTGGCCGGGATGGCCGCTGAGGAATTGCGTCGGCGCGGGTACCGGGTCGAGGTTCTGGACGGCGACGAGGTGCGCACCAACCTGTCCAAGGGGTTGGGGTTTTCCAAGGAGGACCGCGACACCAACATCCGGCGTATCGGATACGTGTGCAAGCTGCTTGCGCGCAACGGGGTGATTGCGATCGCCGCCGCCATCTCGCCCTATCGCGAGATTCGCGACGAGGTACGCGCGCAGCACGAGCGTTTCTTCGAGGCCTACGTCGAATGTCCGCTTGACGCGCTGGTAGAACGCGACGTGAAGGGGCTGTACAAGAAGGCATTGGCGGGCGAACTCAAGGGCTTCACGGGAGTCTCCGATCCCTACGAGCCGCCGCTCAAGCATGAGCTCACGATCTCAACCAGCGGCGAAGCACCGCGGGAGAGCCTCGCCCGGCTGCTTGGCGCCCTCGAAGCGCGCGGCTATATCAGCCGCGATGGAGCGAAACGATGAGCCGCGAAGCGGGTGATTCGATAACCGCACACGGGGGCGGTGCGCTGGCCGATCTCAAGGTTCCCGCGGCGGAGCGCTCCGCGGTGTCGCGTCACGCGGAGGGACTCAAGACCGTTCGGCTGAGCGCGCGCGACCTGGCCGACCTGGAGATGCTGGCTTCGGGCGCTTTCTCGCCGCTTGAAGGTTTCATGGGCGAGGCTGATTACGTGCGCTCGTGTGACGCCATGCGACTGGCCTCGGGTGTGCCGTGGTCGATTCCGATCACGCTCGGAGTCGCGGAAGACGAAGCGCGCGCACTCAAGCCAGGCCAGGAAGTCGCGCTTGGCAGCGATGGCCGACGGCTCGCGATTCTGAAAGTCGCCGAAATTTACCGCGTCGATCGCGCGCGCGAAGCCGAGGGGGTCTTTGGCACCGCCGACTCCGCCCATCCGGGAGCGGCCAACGTGCTTGGGACGCCGCCGTGGTGCCTGGGCGGGAGCGTCGTGCTGCTGAACGAGATTCCCGGCCGGACTTTCCTGGAGTACCGGCTCGAGCCGCGCCAGACGCGTGCCGCGTTCGCCGAGCGCGGATGGCGCAAGATTGTCGCCTTTCAGACTCGCAACCCGACCCATCGTGCGCACGAATACATTCAGAAGGCGGCGCTCGAGATCTGCGATGGGCTGCTGCTCCATCCGCTGGTCGGCGAGACCAAGGGCGACGACGTCCCGGCTGCGGTGCGGATGGAAACCTACAAAGTGCTGCTGGAGCAGTACTATCCACGCGACCGCACGATGCTGTCGGTTATGCCGGCGCACATGCGTTATGGCGGCCCGCGCGAAGCGATCCTGCACGCCATCATCCGGCGCAATTACGGATGCACTCACTTCATCGTTGGCCGCGACCACGCTGGGGTGGGCACCTACTATGGCACGTATGACGCGCAGAAGATTTTCGAGCGTTTCAGCGCCGCTGAAATCGGTGTCACGCCGCTGATGTTCGAGAACACTTTTTACTGCAAGCGATGCGGCGGGATGGCGTCGTACAAGACCTGTCCGCACGAGGATGCGGACCGACTCCTACTGTCGGGGACCAAGGTGCGCGAGATGCTGCGCCGCGGCGAGGCGCCGCCGCCCGAGTACACGCGTCCTGAGATCGCGGCTATCCTGTCGCGCGCGATGCGCGAGGGCGCCTGAGAAAGAAGTGCCCAGGATCAGTATGCGGGCGCTGGCTGGCAGGTCTTAGTTGTCGTCGTTCGAGGACGGCGCCGCGGGTGGCGCGTCCTGGTCTCCACTATCGCCGGACTGCTGTTGCTGATTCGACGTATCGTCGCTGTCGTCGGCGGGCGGCTGTTGCATGTTAGCCGGCGGCTGCTGCGCCGCATCGGGATCGCCCTGCATCTCACCGTTATTCTGCGCCTGTCCGTTCTGATCGTCGCTGTCGTCGTCGCCGCTGGGCGCTGCCGGCGCATCGGCTGACCCAGGGACCGCAAGGGCGCCTCCGTCATCCTGTGCAAGAATCGCCGATGGCGGCGCCGCGCTATGCCGCGTGAACTTGCTCAGGCCGGGCGTCAGGCAGATTGCGGCGAGCGCACTAACCACCCAGCTTATTGGTACCGGTTTCATTCTGGTTCCTCTTTTGATTGTGTGGCGGAGCAAGCGCGACCCGCCGGGCAAAATCCTATTGCAGCGGCGGTTCCTCGCCGTCCGGCGGCTCCATCACAGGCGATCCGTGATGGGACACGATCCACCATCGCCCCTCGGCGCGTTCGAAAACATTAGTCGCGAGGACTAGCGCGCGCGTGGTGCCGTCGTAGCCGCGCTGGACGAGATTTTCCTCGACCACCACGACCGCGAGATCGCCGCTCACCATCACCTGCAGATCGCCGAGCTCGAACTTCATCTCGAACACGTTGTCGAATATCCGCTCCCAGCTATTCATGATCGGGCCCCATCCGATAAGCCGGTTCCATCCCGGATGGATACATACGATACGCGGGTCGCGCAGCCACATCGCGCCCATCCGGTCCGCGTCGAGGCTTTCGAAGGCGCGGTAGAAGTCGCGATTGGCTTCGAGGATCGATTCCCGATCGGACATAAGCCGCTCTTGTCAACGGTACAGAGCCTCTTTGAGTCTAGTGAGTTGGGTACGGATGCGCCAGACACTATGCACGCAGCCTCGTAGGACCGACGCAGGTGATAGGCGGGCAGGCTAGAGCGACCGTGCAGATAGCCTGCACGGCACCACGGTTTCAATATCGATCGGAGGCGGGAGAAGTGGATGCGAGACGGCGGAGATATGGGTTCTGGAAGGAGGTCCAGGCCTGCAGATGGAGCTTCTCGCGCGCCATCGATGTCGCATATGCGGGATCGGAGCTTAGGTTGTTGTGCTCGTAGGGGTCGCGCCGCCAGATCATAAAGCTCGGCACGGTCCAGATTGAAATCGTAGATGTATTTCATGTTGCCGTCGATCAGGCCCAGTAGGTAGTTGCCATTGGCAGAGAACATGTAGACGCGCCTGCGGCTCGGCCACCGGAACATGCTCAATCCCTGCCATTGCGGGGGCTCAGGGATCCCAAGCAAGCTCAGCAGGGTGGGCGCGATATCAATCTGACGGCCCAAGCCATTTATCTGCCGCTTATATGGGAACAGGCGCGGATTGACGATTAGCAGCGGAACCTGCAGTTCTTCATTGTATACGGTGAACCCGTGTATGGACTGGCCATGTTCGCCGAACGCCTCACCATGGTCGCCGGTAATCACCAACAGGGTATCGTCGGCGAGTCCCATTTTTTCGAGTTGGTCGGCAAGCTGTCCGATCAGTGCGTCTATCGATTGCACCCCGTTCAAGTACCGATTAAGAGCGGGATCGCGCACGCCATAGTTCCGGTCGCCGGCAACAATATAGGGATGATGCGTATCCATGGTCCAGAGCGTAAGGAAAAACGGTTTCGACTTGTGCGCATCTATCCAATCGACGGCCGCCGGCAGCAACGGCCCGTCCTGCGGCAGTCTGGGATCACGATGCTCCGCGGCCACTACTCCAAAGCCATGATCGAGCAGGAACTCGGCACGACGGTCTTCTCCAATCGAGCCAGAGTCGAGAAAGCCCGTAGCATAGCCGTGTTGTGCGAGGAGCGCCGGCAGCCCTACCGCCGCCAGGTCCGGTCTCCAGCGAGGAACAGGGAACCATGCCAGCCGTGGATATAGCGAACAGAAGAGCGCGGTCATTGCTGCGGATGTATTCCCCTGCGCGGCGTAGAGATGATCAAAAAACGCGCTATGAGCCGCGAGGCGCTCGAGCTGCGGAGTGTCTTTGTAGGACGTCCCATAGAGGCCAAGGTCGCGCGCTCCGACTGATTCCATCACGACCATCACCACATTGAGCGGGTGAGCCTCGTGCAACGAGGCTGGCATCACCGTGGCAGTCGGCGGCCGCTCTCCGGCAGGCAGGAAATCATTTAGATACTGCGGAGGGATCGATACCGAAACCTTGGGTGCGTGTTGAAACAGCGGCGACACGAACGCCCATTCAGCATTGAGCGCTGCCGGCGGATACGAAAGGTAATGCTCCGCCCACGCGTGGGCGCCCAACGCGTATATAGCAATTAGTGCCAGCGCCAAGGCGAATAAAATCTCATCCGAAGCTGTTGCACGAAACCGGGAGTGAAACGCGAGAGGCTCTCGGCGACCAGCACGAACGTCAAAATACCGATCACCAGTTCCAAGTATGGTCCGCCGCCGCCCAATGCGTCAGGAATCGACCTTCCGACCATCCGCAGGTTGTCTGAAAGAAGGAACAGTTTATAGGTGGCCTCAGTATGGATGTAGGAAAAAATCACCGTGTCGAGAGACGTATAAAGTGTGAGCGCTAGAAGAAAATACCAGCCGCTACGTGCGAGTCCCTCGCAAATGCGTGAATTGCGCGCCAGCTTGAACAAGCCATGTGAAATCCACGCTATCATCACAAGCGCAACGACGTCCTGATAGGCGAGTAGTGGCAAATAAAGCCAAAGATCAGAACGCCAAATGCAGTGACAAACGCAGTTCGCTATCTCCAGGCGTTGTCTCATCATGACGACGGTCATGCTAAGGAGTGCTGCAAAGAGAAATTCAGCACCACCTACCCGACGAGGAGTGAACCGGAATTTTCCAGCAAAAGTCGAAGCAGCAGTCGCGCCAAGGGGTATTGTTGGGAAATAACCCATCTTGAAACCTAGAATACCGTGGAATTTATAGTCTTACAATTTAATTTCTGGTGTAGAAGGGTAAATGCTAATTAAAGACTGATTTAGCCTAACGCCGCGCAAATTTGATCCAGCCTGAGCAAAATCGTCGCTGCCCGACGACCGCTTGAGCGTCCGTTTCGTGCGGGTAAGTAAGAAGCTGTTCGCCGGTTCAGCGGCGGCGCGGCATTGTAGGCAGGCTTAGATGTGACGCGAAGCGCCGCTCATGCATTACGCTCTGCAAAGCCGGACGCATTTCGGCGTCGGTGAACAATTCGTGCCCGGTGTTGGGGTTGCGATCAAAGCGTGGAAAATTCGAGGAGCTGATTTCCAGCCGCATCCGATGACCCGTCTTGAACACGTTAGCGGTCGCCCACAGATCGATTTTGAACTCGTAGACTTTTCCAGAGACCATCAACTTGGGCTCGGTCCGCGACTCGCGTACGCGCGCGCGGATGATCCCGTCGGTTAGATTGCGCGCGAAGCCGCATGGCCCGACGTCGACCAGCTTGGCGGTGAAATCGGTGTCGGGCGCCGAAGACGACGCGTACAGTGTCACCGTCACCGGCCCGATAACTTCGAGATCTTCGTCGAGCGGTTCAGTCGAGTAAACCAGGACGTCCGCGCGATGCTCGACCAACCTCTGGTCGAGCGCTCCGGCCATCTGCGCGTTAGCGTAGCAGCACAGCCCCCCACCCGTGGTCGGCACCGGGCTGAGCGGATTATAGAGGAACGAATCCGGTGGCTCGTCGCCCGGCGCCTCGGTTGCGAGCGCGCCGTCGCCATAGGCGCTGTTGGCCTTGCCGCGACTATGCAGATAGTAGCGGCGCATCTCGGCTCCCGGCGGGGGCCACTCCTTCTCCTCGCGCCATTCGTTAGCGCCCATTACGAACAGCCTGACTGGCGCGTCTTTCTCGACTCCGTTGTTAGCCCCCTTGAGCCAATGGTCGAACCATCGCAGTTGCGCGCCGTCGTAATCGATCGCCACCGGGCCGGAGCGGAAGCCGTAGTCCACTTGTCCTACCAGGCTTGAGAATGGCACCGCGTGATGCCACGGGCCGACGAGCAAACGCTGACCTGCGCGAGCGGCTGCCGTCGCGCCGCGCGTGCGCATTCCGACATAGTTGTGCAGTGTTCCGCCCATGAAGATGTCGTGCCATCCGCCGACGTTGAGCGCCGGTACGTCTATATTGCCGTGCTGTTCCTCGATCGATATCGCGCGCCAGTAATCGTCGTAGTACGGATGCGCGAGCCAGTCGAAGAAGTACGGCGCGCCGATCCGGAAGAGCGGGAACTCGTTTAGCGGCGCGATGTCCATCCGCTCGCGCATCACGTCGATACTGCTCATCAGCACGCTCAACTCGTCGGCGGCTTTGGGATTGTGCGCACGCTCGCGCATCAGCCGACTAAGGCCCAGGGTGATCATCAGCCAGCTCACGCTGAAAAACAGCTCGAACGCGCCGCCCTGGTAGACCCATCCGTCGTGATAGTCGCTCGCGGTGATCGACGGCACCATCGCTTTGAGGCTTGGCGGACGCTGAGTGGCGGCGAGCCATTGCGTCGCACCCATGTATGACGCGCCGAACGTGCCGACGTTGCCGTCGGCCCACGGCTGGCGTGCGATGTACTCAATCGTATCGTAGCCATCGTGCGCCTCGTCAACGAAGCATCGAAAGGTGCCTTCAGAAGCGAACAGTCCGCGGCAGTCCTGGACCACGACGTTGTAGCCGGCGCTCGCTGCGCGCACGACACCAAGCGTGTTGAGCGTGATCAGCGGAAAAGACTTGTCGTACGGCGTGCGGTTGAGCAGCACCGGCAGTTTCTCGGGTCCGTCGGGCCGGTAGAGATCGGCCTTGAGCACGCATCCGTCCCGCATCGGGATTTCGATGTCTTTCTCGATGATGATCCTGGACATTGGATGAACTCCTTGCGCCGATGCGGAATTGCCGGCGGTTTGCGCTTGCGCGCGGCGCCGTTTAAGGTCGCTTGTAGTCCTACGGTTCCGGCTCTTCAAGCAGAACTGTCCTGGATCTCATAAGAGGTGGCGATGGCGACAGAACGACAGCGCGAAATCAAACGGCGGCGCAAGCGGCGAGAGAAACGGCTCAAGGCGCGGACTCGCGAGGCCCGCAAGCACAAGAAAAAGCGCTAGCGGCGCGCTCGGATGCAGGTGTCGGGCAAACCTTGCGCCATTCGACCAGCGGCCCTATAGTACAACCCTTAACAATCTCGATTTTGTGTTTGTTTATTTTTTTGCGGACGAGCCAAATAGATAACCCTTTTGTGCCCGGACGCTATTTTCCAGCCGCGTAGAAGCGTTTTTATCCAACAAAGGCGCGGGATGAATGCACATAAACCCGCAAAACGATGCAGCCCACGGCGGGCTCTGAACGCCGTGCCCGATATGGGACCCGGCTACATTGGAATTGACCCCAAGGAGGTCAGCGATGTCTCTGCAGATTAACGACGTGGCGCCGGATTTCGAGGCTGATACGACTGAAGGCCGCATTCGTTTTCACGACTGGATCGGTAATTCCTGGTGCGTGCTTTTCTCGCATCCAAAGGATTTCACGCCCGTATGCACGACCGAGCTCGGCATGGTCGCCAAGCTCAAGGGTGAGTTCGACAAACGCAATACCAAGATCATCGGTCTCAGCGTCGATCCGGTCACGGATCACTCGAGATGGGCCAATGACATCAAAGAGACCCAAGGTTATGCGCCTAACTATCCGGTGATTGGCGACACGGATTTGAAAATTTCAAAACTCTACGGGATGCTGCCGGCCAGCGCCTCGGGCGACGCTTCAAAGCGTACGCCGATGGACAATCTGACCGTGCGCAACGTCTTCGTGATCGGGCCGGACAAGAAGGTGAAGTTGATTATCGTCTACCCCATGACCACCGGACGTAACTTTGACGAGGTCCTGCGCGTGATCGATTCGCTGCAATTGACCGCCAAGCACAAGGTCGCAACCCCGGTCAATTGGAAGCCGGGCGACGATGTGATTATCGCCGGATCGGTTTCCGACGATGAGGCCAAGAAGATTTACCCGCAAGGGTGGAAGGCGCCGCGACCATATCTTCGGATCGTGCCGCAGCCGAAGGGATAAGCAGGCATAATTACCTCGGGCTGCAATAACGAGGTAGGACACGATCGCAGCTCAAAATAAGCTTCGTGTCGCAAGCATAAGTTTCCGAATGCGCCCGATGCGGCTTCAAAAGTCGCACCGGGCGCATTCTTCTAGCGACACCGCCGCGTTTTGTTCCCGTAATCCGCGCTTGCTTCAGCGATGAGCGCGGCGTTACATTTGAAACGCGAATAGTCGCCGTCCGATTCTCGTTGCACTCGATCGCGGTCGACCGGGTTCGATCGTCAGCGCGGCCCGATGGAGCAAAAAGGCATACAAGGTTTACCCCAGCAGTCTCTGATCGCGGCTGGCGGACCGCATCCGTTGGGCCGTGGGCGCCTGATCGTAATGTCTAATCGGGCCCCAATTCGCGTTGTGCACGAGGCCGGCCAGCAGCACATCGAGCCCACCGTAGGCGGCGTCGGCAGCACCTTTCTGCGACTGCTCGAGCATCAAGGCGGCCTTTGGATCGCCTGGTCGGGATCGCAGACCAAGACACCGGGGCGGCTGATGATGCCCCCTGAAAGTGACCCGCCGCGGTTCCAGATCGTGTTCTGCCCGCTGAGCGAGCGAGACGTCTCGCACTATTACTACGGGATGTGCAATCGGGGCCTGTGGCCGTTGATGCATTTCATGACAGCGAGTTGTCACTTCAACACGCTGCACTGGCGCTACTACGAAGCGGTCAACCGCAATTTCGCGGCGCTCGCCGTGAGCGAGGCCGGCGACGACGACGTTTTGTGGGTGCAGGATTTTCATCTCGCACTGGTCCCGCGCTTTATTCGCGAGCAGCGCCCGCGCGTCCCGATCGGACTTTTCTGGCACGTCCCGTTTCCGCCGGAGCAGATTTTTCGAGTTTTTCCTTGGCGTTCGGAACTGCTCGAGGGAATGCTCGGCGCCAACCTGGTCGGCTTCCATACCCGCTCCTACGTCATCCAGTTTCTCAACTGCTGCGAGCGCATCCTGGGCCTGCGAGTCGACCGCTCTCGCGACGAGGTCGCGACCCATCGCGGCCCCGTGCGCGTTGGTGTCTTCCCGCTCGGTATCCCGGCTGACTACTTCGCCGGACTCGCCGCGAGCCCGCGCGTAGAGGAGCGCACACAGCGCATCCGTCGCGCGCTCCGCACGCCGCACGTGGTGCTGGGTGTAGACAGGCTCGACTACACCAAGGGCATCCTCGAGCGCCTGCTGGGCTTCGAGCGATTCCTCGAAGTCAACCCGGCGTATCATCGGCGGGTAACACTGGTGCTGATAGCGGTACCGTCGCGCACCAAGGTCGCCGACTACGCGGCACTCAAGCGCGAGCTCGACGAACTCGTCGGCCGGATCATCGGCCATTTCTCGTCCGAGGGCTGGGTGCCGATCCGCTATCTTTACACGCAATTCGGCGCCGAGGACCTGGTCGCCTATTATCAGGCCGCCGACGTTGCCTTGCTGACTCCGCTGCGCGACGGGATGAACCTGGTCTCCAAGGAATACATCGCCGCGCACCTGGCCGACGACGGCGCGCTCATCCTGAGCGAGTTCGCCGGCGCCGCCGAGGAGCTTACACAGGCGCTGCTGGTCAATCCGTACGACATCGACGCGATCGCCGCGCGGATCAAGCAGGCGCTCGAGATGAGCCCGGCCGAACGGGCGTCCCGGATGCGCGCGATGCGCGCGCAGGTACATCGCAACAACCTCGAGCACTGGTCCGAAATCTTCCTTAGCGCACTGCTGCCGGAGCGAAACTTTGCCGCAGAGGCCTCTGCCGGCTTCTAAGCCACCGCCGCTCCTGCCGGCCACGATGCTCGAAGAGCTCGCCGCCCGAAACCCCGTCCTGCTCTGTCTCGACTACGACGGTACGATCTCAGAACTTGTAAGTAGCCCCGGGAGCGCGCGTCCGGTTGAGGGCATCGTATCGGCTCTGAAAGCGCTCGCGGCGCGGCGCGAACGTATCGCCATCGCGATCGTCAGCGGCCGCCCGGTTGCGGATTTGCGCCAAATGACCGGGCTTGGACGCTTGGTGATGTATTCCGGGGTCCATGGCGCCGAAATTGCCACGGGCGCGAGCGAGACGAGCGGCGATGATCTTCACGACAAAACCAATGATGATGTCCGCTTAACCGATGACGTAACCCGCTGCGCCCCGGAGCTCGATCGCGTGCGCGCGTGGCTCGCGCGCAACGTCTCCGATAGCGCCGGGTTTGAAGTCGAAGACAAGCGGCTAGCTATAGCCCTTCATTATCGCCATGCCAAACCGGCTGCCGCAGCCGCGCTAAACGCCCGTTTCGAGGAGTTCGTGCGCGCTGATACGCCGCATCTCCGCGTCGCCCACAACAAGATGGTGATAGAGGCGCTGCCCGCCGCGGCCTCCAAGGGCGCGGCAGTTCGGGCGCTGGGCCGCGAAGCCGGCTCCGCATTCATGCCAGTCTACTTTGGCGACGATCGCACCGACGAAGACGCGTTCGCCGAGCTGGTTTCGCGCGGGGTCGGGGTGCTGGTGGGCGAATCGCGTCCATCGCTCGCGCGCTGGCGCGTCGAGAGCCCCGCGGCCGTTACACGTATCCTGACCGCGCTGGCCGCCGCGCTCGAATAGAATTTTTCGATTCACTCTTTCCGGAAGACAAAAAGGCTTCCGCCGTGGTCATCCTGAGCGTCAGCGAAGGATCTCCGCGAAGCGATGAGTTTTCTCCGCGTTTAACAACGCTTGAAATGACCGAATACGCCCAGGGGCGCTCGGCGTCCGACGGACGAAACTACGGGCCTACTTCTCGACCGGCAGGCTGGCGCGGGCCCATTGCGCGAACGAGCCGTCAAATAGCCGCGCGTCGTAGCCCGCCTGCCTCAGGGCCAGGTAGCCGAGCGCTGCGCGCGGCCCACTGCGGCAGTACGCCACGACTTTTTGACCATGCCCAATACCGGCCGCAGCTATCTGATGTTCGAGTTGTTCGCGCGGCGCGAGGAGCCGATCCTCGGGCCCGTTCAGGTCGCGCCATACGAGATTGACCGCGTGCGGGATATGGCCGGGACGGCCATCGAGGTCGCGCTCGCCGGTGAACTCCTCCTGCGAGCGGAAGTCCACCAGGCGATCGGTGGTGTTCGCGCGCACCTCATCCAGCGTCGCGCGCAGCCCCTGGTTCAGCCGCGGCACAAAACGCCGCGCGGCCGGCGCGACCGGGCGATAGGTGACCTCGCGCCCCTCGCTCTTCCAGCGCTCGAAAAAAACGTCGAGCAGGAAAATCTCCGGCGCCCCCAGGTATTCCATGATCCAGGCCAGCATCGCGGCGTTCTGTCCCTGCGGCGAATCGTACAGCACCGGCGTGACGCCGTCGCCAACGCCACCGACCCCCAGCCATTCGGCGAGCGTCGCCGGATTGAGCAGGCTGCCGTCGTCGCCGAACGCGCGGTAGACCGGGAGGTTGACCGCGCCGCTCAGATGGCCGGAAAGGTATTTCATCGGGCGGCGCGGATCGACGATCACGAAGTCGGATTTCCCGATCCGCTCGGCCACTGATTGCGCGCCGACCAGCCGTATCATTCCACGTCAGACCTTCTCGAACTCGGTGACGATTTCGGTCGGGCGCGCGATGGTCTGGGTGACGGGCGAGCCCTCGACTGCGAGCCACCACAGTTCCTTGAGCGTTTTTTCGTCGGCGTCGGCGCGCACGAACAACTTCGCCTTGATCGTGGGGTAGCCGGGATTGCCGGTGGTGCTATGGCCGGCCCACTTCAGGATATTTTCGAAGTTACCCTCGAGCGCCACTTCGAGGTCGTGGATCCGGACGCCCCGCTTGGTCGCGTTGAGCACGAAGCCGACCGTGAGACAGCTACCCATCGCGGAGAGCAACTGCTCGTGCGCGCTGGCGGCGGCGTCGGTGGCGTCGAGCCCCTCGGGCTCGTCCATCTCGACCACGTGCTTGCGCATGTAGGCCTTGGCGCGAAAGCCGCCCTGCCATACCACGCGCGACTTCCACGGCCCGGTGACACCCTTGAGCACTTCGGGATCGTCGCGCATGGAGTCCGTGATCGCTTTGATCTTGTCGGGGCGCAGGCCATTGAGCATCTTTTCGTCTGCCATATCTATAAAGCTCCTGCGGTTATTCTCCTGCCGGGTTTGCGGCCATTTTGATTTTTCTGCCGCGAATTCTCAGCCGCACTCCTTGCGGAGCATCTCGGCCGCTTCCGCGATCGCCTGCAGCTTGTGGAAGGCGACCGGCGAGGTGTTGACGCAGCGCTCGGCGAAGGTGCCGAAGCCGCAGTCCGGGTTGAGATAGATTTTGTCCGGGTCGAAGTAGCGCAGCACTTCCTTGACCCTTTTCACGATTTCCGCCGGCGATTCGATCTCGTCGGTGCGCGGGTTGCTCACGCCCAGGCCGAGTTCCTTCTCGTTGCGATATTCCTTGAACACCTCGATCTCGCCGGCTCGCGGCGTAGCCATCTCGAGCACCAGCTGATGCACGTTCATGCGCATCAGCCACGGCAGCAGGGGCCCATAGTTGCCCGCAAGCAGCACGTTCTCCTTGCGGCTCCAGTTGCCGCGGCACACATGCACACCGAAGTGCACGCCGTCGATTCCCTCGACGGTCTCGTTCATCAGGCGCACCGCGAATTCCAGTTCGTGGGTCGGATCGGTGCGCGAGCCGAGCGCCGCGCACATGAAGGTCTGCTCGGCCTCGTCGCCGTAGACCACCTGCGAGAGCGAGGGTTCATCGAGCTGGATAAAATCG
This sequence comes from uncultured delta proteobacterium, assembly GCA_963710455.1. GTDB lineage: Bacteria > Desulfobacterota > Binatia > Binatales > Binataceae > JAKAVN01. The sequence continues at coordinate 630,690 of CAVQAG010000017.1, read as the reverse complement.
ATCCCCAGTTCCTTCAGCCGTACGATCTCGCGGCGCAGAATTTTCACCACGTCGCGCGCGAGGTCCTCGCGCGTCGGGTAGGCCTTGTCGGAGAGCCCCTCGAACCAGCTCGAGCGGGTGAGCAGGTAGGGGCCGGGAATCGGAATCTTCGTCGCACGCTTCGTATGTTGTTTGAGAAATTTGGCTTCGTCGACGCAGAGCCCTTCGCGCTCGCTGACTTTCTCGACCGCGATCGGGCTTTTGATCGCAAACGCCGGGACGTCGAGCGCGCGCAGGATTTCCTCGAAGCCGGCGCGGTCCTTGACGTAGTCCATCAGCTGCGAGAGCTTCATCAGGCGCATCCCGTTAAGCTTGTCGACCACGAAAGAATAGAAGTTGTCGCGGCGCATCTCGCCGTCGGCGACGATATCGACCCCGGCGTCTTCCTGGTACTTGATCGCGGCGAGCACGGCGTCGTCGGCGACCGCGTCGAATTCGGCGCCGCTAATTTCGCCGGCCTGGCGCTGTCTGAGCGCGGACACCAGCCACGGTTGGCGCGTCCATGAACCGACCACGGTTACCGGAAACAGTTTCGTCTTGGCCATCGGGTTAAGATCCTCGATATATCCAGCAGTAAAAGGGTGCCCGCTACTCTTGCAGCGCTGCCGGATAGAGGCAAGCGCTGCCCCAGGCGAGACTTGAGTCAGGAACGCGCCGCGGGCGCCGCCTCAAGGCACTGCGCGAGTAGATCCAGCGCGGCGGCCGCGAACACGCGCATGTTGGCGACGCGATCGCTGCTACCGGTCTCGACCGTTATCGCGCGCTCGGCCGGCCCGGCAATCGCGATACAACTGTGCCCCGCGGGATCGCCATAGCGATTGCCTGTCGGACCGGCGGCGCCGACCTCAGCCACACTCCAGGTGGTCGCAAAGCGCTTGCGCGTACCCGCGTGCGAGCACCTCGGCCAGAGGCTCGGTCACTCCACGAATACCTGCGAAGGCGGAGTCCGGAATATCGAGCAGCGTGCGGCGCGACTCGCGCGTGTACACGATCGCACCGCCGAGGAAATAAGCCGACGCGCCCGGCACCGCGAGCAGCGCGGCCGAGATGAGTCCGCCGGTCGACGATTCCGCGATCGCGATAGTTTCGTGGCGGTCCTTGAGCAAGGCGCCCAGCCTGGCCGCTATCGGCAACAGATCACGCATCGGGGTTTCACTCCTTCGCGCTCAATCATACGCCGCAGCATAGTGTCTTGAAGCGGCAAAAGGCCAATCCCCGAAGCGTGCGCCGCGATGTCTTTGTTTCTATTTCACTTCGATCTCGATGAAGCTGAATTCGAACGCGTTGCGATTTATCACGTCGTGGGCGACGCCGGCTTCGCGGGCGTAGGGAGCGCCGGTCACCAGTTCGGCGTCGCTCGCCGCACCGTCAGCGGAAATGATCCTGAGCTTCCCCGTGGTCAGCGGCACCACCACGTAGTCGTGCGCGTGAACATGGGGCCCGGTCGCCTCGCCTGGCGCGAAAGTCCATCGAGTTACAATCACGCTTCGATTTTCGATAAGCCGCGTTGAAGTCGCTTTGCCCTCATTCATCACCGGCCTCCCTAAAGTGCCGATTCATCCAGATTACCGATTCCCATCCAATCCGGTCTGCAAGCGTATCCTGCGACTGCTTTCGGACGGAATCAAAGCCCGGCAAAATGGTAGAGCTCGCCGGGGGCCAATAGGCCAGCGAAAATCTGAGGCGAGTTTGCAAGTCTTGGAAATCATGGGGGAAACACGATAAAGGAGACGACGCGACGCACCGGCGGAGCAGCTTGAGACTTTGGATTTGAACTCCACAAATTCCCCTGTTGAAATACGCAGCGAATCTCGATCTCGCAGATCACGGCGCTATGCCTGTTCGCGGGATGGGCCGCGACCAACGTGAGCGGCGACGACAACCAGGCAAATATCAGGTCACACTCTGGCTGCGGGAAAGAGCCCGGCCTATGTCGCGGGCGCGAGCCACGACTACGCGACCGCCACCTTCAACGGCCTCGAACGTTATTCGACCTGGGAAAATTCGGATGGCAAGTCGGCGACCTACCAGCCCGAGGGGCCCTTCACCGCCGACAATCCGTTCTTCAGGCCGATGGGGACCAACGGACGCTCGTGTGTGACCTGCCACGATCCGAGCGCCGGATGGACGATCACGCCGGTGCATATCCGCGCACGCTTCGAAGCAAGCCACGGCACCGATCCGCTGTTCCGGCCGGTCGACGGTGCCACCTGTTCCGATGCCGACGTGTCGACGCCGGCGGCGATGAAGAAGGCGTACAGCTCTGCTGCTCAACAAGGGGCTTATCCGCATCGGCGTGGCGATACCGGCGGATGCAGAGTTCTCGGTGGTCAAGGTCGATGACCCGTACCACTGCACCAAGCTGAGCAGTCCGAAGAGCGGAGTGCTCTCAGTCTATCGCCGCCCGCTGCAGGCGACAAACCTGCGTTTCGAGGACTCGCTTATGTGGGACGGGCGGATGGGCGACCTCGAGCATCAGGCCAATGATGCGGTGCGCGGTCACGAGCAGGCGGTCGACGGCCCGATGCCCGATCAGCTTGCGCGGCTAATCGAATTCGAGACCGGCACGTACGACGCGCAGACCTGGGTGCCCAGGGCGGGCTCGCTGCAGGACGGCGGCGTGGGCGGCGGACCGGTAGCGCTCTCGCGCGAGCCGTACTTTATCGGGATCAACGATCCCTTTGGCAACAATCCCATCGGCGCGCAAACCTCGCTGCACGTGTTCAATCTCTACGACCTGTGGCGAGGAGATCCGAATCCCGAGCGGGCGCGGATAGCGCGCGGTCAGGCAATCTTCAACGCGACCCCGATGATTATCGGGGGAGTCCCGGGCCTCGACGACGCCGAGGACCATCCAACGCACGAGGGCTTCTGCACCACCTGCCATGACACGCCGAACGTCGGCAACCGGTCGATCAACATCCTGATGAACCTCGGGACGGCCGACGTCGCGCGCCGCACGCCCGACATGCCGCTGTTCACGCTGCGATGCGATACGGGCATGCTCAAGGGCCAGATTTTCCAGACCATGGATCCTGGGCAGGCGATGGTTACCGGCAAGTGCACCGATATCAGCCGGTTCAAGACCTCGAGCCTGCGCGGGCTCGCTTCGCGCCCGCCGTATTTCCATGACGGGCAATCGGCGACGCTGATGGACGTGGTCAACTTCTACAACGATCGCTTTCAGGTCGGGCTCACGACGGAAGAGAAGGAAGACCTGGTGGCGTTCCTGAAAACGCTCTAGCGATTCGACGCTTTCACATTACTGAAGTCGCCCAAGTTCTGCCCTCCCCCCCGTGTCTCGGGGGAGGAATGAGGTGGGGGTCGAGCGAAGAAGCGCCGGATGTTTTTTTCCGCGGCGCTTGTTCGTCCTGTTCCGTTGCCGCGCGCGTCACTCCACTCCTTCTAATCCTTGAGCATCGCGATGCATTTGATCTCGACCATCAGGCCGGGCATCGCGAGCGCGGTCACGCCGACCCCGGTCCACGCCGGATACTCGCCGGTGTAGTAGCGATCTTTGACGGTGATAAAAAGCTGAAGGTCGCGCATATCGGTATGGTAGGTGACCATATCGACCACGTCGTCAAACGTGGCGCCCGCCGCGGTCAGAACCTTCTTCACATTTTCGAAGGCCTGGACGAATTGCGCCTCCTTGCCCTCGACCACGTTGAGATTCGCGTCGCGTCCCACCTGGCCCGCGATGAAGAGCAGGTTGCCTGCTCTTACGCCGGGATTGTAGTGGAAGCGATTTTTGATAGCTTCCATCTCTTTGGGAACGACGTTGGTGCGCTTGATCATGGTTATCTCCTTGCCCGATATTGTCTGTAGTCTCAATCTGAAGGTGGAAGAAGACCAGGTACTCGTCGACGCCATCGGCCGTAAGCGCGGCAACCAGCTTTTCCTCGGCGGCAGGAAGGTGACTCTATGAAGATCGAGAACATTCGCGAGATCAAGACGCGGTTCAGCCGCTACGTCAAGGACCTGCCGAAAACCGGTTCGGTCCTCATCACCAAGAACGGTCGACCCTGCGCCGCCTTGGTGCCGGTCACCGAGGACACTGACCTCGAAGCTCTGGCACTGTCGCAGAACAAGCGCTTCTGGAAAATCATCGACGACGCGATCGGGCGCGGGAAAAAAGAAGGTTACGTCGATCTGGCCGACCTATAAGAGCCCATCTCCCCGCATGACTGGTCCCCCTCAATACAGTCGAAGGGCTGTCCGAATTTCACTTGCGATATTGCTCATAGACCTTAAGCACCGCTTCGGTCTCGCCGTCGGCCGGATAAAACACTTCAACGTGCAATTCCTGCAGCGTGACGTCGTGCGGCGTCGCCACGGTGGTGACGGTGCTGAACATCCGCGCGACCTTGCCGTCCAACATCAGTTCCATCGGCAGAATCAATTCGTGCGGCGCCTCGAGTTCGGGTTCGCGCCAGCGGGCGGGGACCCCTGGGTAACTCAATATTTCCGCGATCAGCTCTTTCAGCGTATCGTCGCGAGCCCACGCGAGCCGCCGATACGCCTCGTTCAGCAATGACCTCGCGATCGCCTCCCAGTTCACGATTATCTTGCGTACGCCGTTAGGATCGAAAACGAGGCGCAGCACGTTCAGACGTGGCGCCGTCGACACGCTGAGCGGCAGCAAACCTGGCGGCTCTTTGCCCAGCGTTGCGGTCAGGAAGCGGACAAAAGCGCCGTTGGCCATCACCACGTTCCAGTGACGATCGTGCGCGAGCGCGCTGCGCGGCTCGTTTGACTTGAGGATTACCTCGACCGCGGCCCGCACCTGGATCATTCGCGGGTCATCCAGACTCGTCTCGCCGTAAACCGGGGCGTAGCCTGCGGCCAGCAGCAAAAAATTTCGCTCGCGCAAAGGCACGTCGAGCACGTTCGACAGCGTCAGCAGCATTTCCCTGCTCGGCTCCGCTCTGCCGGTTTCAAGAAAACTGATATGACGGGCGGAGACCTCGGCCTCGAGCGCCAGCTCGAGCTGGCTCAGATGACGCGATTCGCGCCATCGACGTAGCAGCGGTCCAACACCGCCTGGTTGCACGGCCATTCCATTGCGCTGAACATCCATCGCAAACACTCCTGGCCTCGCCGTCTTGCGCAAGCGCCTCGGCCGGCGCAAGCGCAACGATCTACGTCGTAATGATCAAAAGGACCGGCGCTCCGCCCGATCTCCTCCCAATTATCGCTCCAAGTGCGCCGAAGCGGAACGTCAGTCCGTGCTTCTTTTCACCTGCGTCTAGCTGCTCTTCACGTAACCCATCGCCTCGATAATCTGGCCGCCGCGGACTCGCATCAGGTTGACGCCGCGCACGGAATTGTTCTCGCCCGCGCCCCAGAAATAACGCCATCTGATTATCGCGCGGTCGCCGGCCACGAACACCTCCTCGGGCTCGAAGTGTGTTCCGGACTCGCCAGCGAGTCCCTGCCATACGGCCAGACACGCCTGGCGGCCGACGTGGCGGGAGCCGTTGGGTGCGGGCTGCGTGTTTTCGATGATGCAGTCCTCAGCGATCAGCTCCGTGAGCGCTTCAGGCTCGTGACGCTGAAACGCCTGGTTGAATCGCCTCATCACCTCGGACGTGTGATCCGCGGTGTGAACATTTTCTCCATTCATTTCATTCATAAAATCGCTCCCATGAGGTTCGCGAAAAGCTCATTATTTCGGCAGCGGAGAAAAGTGGGCGGTCACGATCTTCCAGTCCCTGCCTTTCTTCACGTAAACCCAGGTCGAGCGGCCGCACTGAACTCGCGCGATGCCTCCGCCCTTGGGAACCGTGGTCAGTCGGTCGTAAGCGTTGACCACCACCGTGGAATCGCTGACCGCCCTATACGAAGACTGATGAAAGGTAAAAGTCACTGATTCCGCACCGGCTACGGCGCTCTGCAAATACTCGAGAAACCGGCCCTTGCCCTCGAACAGGTATGGGACGTGGTCGAAGACCTCGACGTCGTCGTCGAGGGCGTTGGCGAACGGGGCGAAATCTCCCTTGGTGGCGGCGGCCAGAACCTGTTCGTTTAGCTGCTGAACTTCTTCTTTCGGCGACATATGAATCATCTCCTTGTGCGCGAAGCCTTTGGCCACGCCGGAATCCTTCGCGGGGCGGCACGTTCGCGCCACAAGTCGAATCTCTCCATTTCGCTAAACGGGGACAATTACCTCGGAGGTAAGCAAGAGATGTTGGATCCCGCGGGTGTGCAAATCTGCCGCCGATGAAGTAGCCTCTGGCGAAAATTCAAGGAGAATCTCGATGAGCGTAATTGTTTTGGTCCAGGGCACTCCACGTCCCGATCGCAAGGACGCGCTGGCGCAGTATCAGCAGACCGCCCGCGCCGTAATCGCCAAACATGGCGGAGAAGTGGTCGCGCGCGGCAGCGGCCTTGGGAGCCTTCATGGCTCAGGCAACTACCAAGTCGGGATCGTGCTGCGGTTCGCGGACAAGGCCGCGGTGGAGGGCTGGTACAACGACCCGGACTATCGCAAGGTGCTGCCGCTGCGTGACGAGGCGTACGCAGCACTGGAGATCAATATGTTTCAGGAGTGACGCGGCGCCGCTCCGATTGCGGCGGGTGTGACCGGCGTTTCGGTTCATCGCCGTGCCCGCCCGCCGCGAAGCATCGCCGGACTACATTTTTTTCCAGTCGCCCGATTGTTCGAAAGCTTCGGCGGCGCGATAGATGGTCGGCTCGTCGAAGTGCCTGCCGGTCAGCATCAGCCCGGCCGGAAGCCCGTCGATCATGCCGCATGGAATCGACATCGACGGATGATGCGTAAGGTCGAACGGCGCGGTATTGATGATCATCTCGAGCGCCCGTTCGACGTATACCTCGCGGCTTGCGTCAGGTTTCGGCAGCGGCGTTGCCTTCATCGGAGTCGTCGGCATCAGCAGCAGATCGTACTTCGCCAGGACCTCGTCGTAGGCCGCGCGAAGCCGGCGCACGATATTGATCGCCTTGCCGTAGTAGCGCGAGCCGTAGTTCTCGCGCACGTAAGTGCCCCACATCAGGAACAGCTTGGTCGTTTCTGAAAGCTCATTGGCCCGCTGGCGCCATCCGCGATGGAAGTCCATCAGCGCCGGTCGCATAGAGATCGTCGCGGCTCACGCCGAAGCCGTCGCCGTACATCATGGTTTGGGTCAGCCCTTCGATTCCGATCGGGGTCCAGATTGCGGCGCCCGCCAGATGCATCGGGATCGAAACTTCCTCGACCCGCGCGCCGAGCGAGGCCAGGCGCTTTGCGCCGGCGCGCACTTTCTCGTCGACGGCGCGCTCGGAGGTGGGATGGCCGAAGCCTTCCTTGACGATCGCGATCTTGAGGTCTTTCGCGCCACGCCCCAGCGCCTGCGAATAGGGATGCACCTGCGGGGCCTTGATTCGCGGATCGTAGCCGTCGTCGCCCGCGATCACTTCCAGCAGCAGCGCATTGTCGGCGACGCTGTTGGTCATCGGGCCGGTGTGGTCGACGAAGATCTCGATCGGCATGATCCCGGTGTACGGCACGAGTCCCCACGTCGGCTTCATCCCGTACACGCCGCAGTACGACGAGGGCATCCGGATCGAGCCGCCCTGGTCGCCGCCGATCGCCATGTCGACCTCGCCCGCCGCCACCAGTGCGGCGCTGCCCGAGGAAGACCCGCCCGCCGAGTAACCCATCTTGCGCGGATTGTGCACCGCTCCGGTGGCGTTGGTATGGCTTCCGCCGGAGAGGCAGAAACACTCGCAATGCGCCTTGCCGACGATCTCGCCGCCCGCGTCCAGGATGCGCGTGACGATGGTGGCGTCGAAGTCGGGTACGTAGCCCTCCAGGGTCGACGCACCGTTCATCATCGGCACGCCCGGCGAGCATGACGTTGTCCTTGAGCGCGACGGTCTTGCCTTTCAGCTTGCCCTCGCTCGCGCCCTTGACCGACGACTTGTAGTACCAGGCATTGTATTTGTTCTCCTCGGGACCGGGCCGGTAGCCCGGCGTGCGAGGATATTTGACCCGCGGCACTTCATCGGGCATCGCGGCGACGGTGTTGTAGGCGTCCACGTAGGTCGTAAACAGCGCGCGAAACGAATCCACGCTGGCGTCATCGAGCGACAGTCCACACTGTCGCGCCACCGCGCGCAGTTGCTCCCGGTTCGGCATCTGAACGGCCATGCGATTCTCCTCCCTGCTGATGTCGCGCATCGCGCCGGCGAGTACGGCCGAGATTACGGCCGACGATTACGAAATGTTGGCTGACTCGCAAGGCCGCGAACGTGCGGGCTGATCTGGGAAAGCCGCGAGCGGCTTAGGCGTCGCTCTTGCGCAACTCGACCGTGTTGCCGTCGGGATCGAGCACCCAGATCTGGCGGCCGAGGCGGCGACGGTCCTCTTCCTTGAGTTGCGCGCGCATCGCGTCGCCGTCGAGGAACGGCACGCCCATTTCTTTCAGCGAGGCCTTGGTCGCGTCGAGGTCGTCGACCTCGATCGCGATATGCGGACCGGTCGGATCGGGGCCGTCGTGCTTCTGGCTGACGATCAGATGGATCTGTCCGCTGCCGATGCCGTACCACATCCCTTTGAAACTGAAATCGGGACGCGGGATCGGCTTGAGACCGAGCACGTTCTCGTAGAATGCGCGGCTCTTGTCGACGTCGGTGATCCGAAACGCGGAGTGGGACAAGTCAACTGGCTTAACCATCTGAACCTCCCGGGCGGCGCCGGATTTGCGGGCGAACCGCCGCGTGGCGCCGCTTGCGATACGCAGTTCCCCACTTCTAGTGAATTTCCGCGCCGCCCGCCACCACCAGCGAAGTGCCGGTGACGTTGTCGGCGCGCGCCAGGTAGACCACCGCCTCGCCGATATCCGCGGGCGTCTGCTCGCGGCGCAAATAACACATGCTGCCGACGGTGTTGTCGAACAGCGACTCAGGGTTGCCGCCGCCCCACGCTTTGCTCAGGTACTGGTTGAGCACGTCGGTCCACATCGCGGTGCGCAGCAGCCCCGGACATACCGCGTTCACCCTGATGTTGGCCGGGCCGAGTTCCTCGGCCAGCGCCTGCGTGAGCGCCATCACCGCGAACTTGCTCGCGCAGTAAGCCGCAAGCCCGCCGCGCGAAGTCTTGCCGGCGATCGACGCGATATTGACGATCGCGCCTTCCTGGTTGCGCAAAAGATGCGGGATCGCCGCCTTCGAGCACAAGAACGGCCCCTTCGCGTTGACCGCCATCACGCGGTCCCACGCTTCCTCGGAAAACTCGGCCACCGGACCGGCCGCGATGATGCCCGCGTTGTTGACCAGAATATCGACCGAGCCCAGCACCTTCACGGTCTCGGCGGCCATCCGCTCGCAGTCGGCCGCGCGCGTCACGTCGGCCAGAATCGCCGCAGCCTTGACGCCGTGCGACTTCACCTCGTCGACCGCGCTTGCGAGTTCGCCGTGCGCGGCAAGATTGTAGGTCAGTGCCGGGTCCTTGGGACTGCCGAGGTCGACCATCGCCACGTTGGCGCCGGCGCTCGGCGAGCTTGAGCGCGATCCCGCGTCCGATCCCGCGCGCCGCTCCAGTTACGATCGCGTTCTTGCCCTTTAGTTCCATCGCGCCTGCCCTCCCGTCTCGCTATTTAGCACGCCGGACGTGCGCCGGGGCAAACGCCCGCGGCTAAGCCCCTTCTCTTGGGGAGGTGTCGGTAAATGGCGGACCCGATCTCTCGCTTCGCGTAGATCCTTCGCCGAAGCTCAGGATGCGCTGAAGCTCAGAATGACAAAAAGGGAGAATTTTTTCTTGTCATCCTGAACGGACGTCGGCGACGCGCAACGCGGAGCGATTTTCGTGCTTATCCTGGTTCAGAGTGCCGCTATCGGTGTTGCGCGGTCTCGCGCTGGCCCTTTTCGCGCTCCCATGCCGCGAGTTCGTCGTGCGCATTGCGCTCATGTTTCTGGTGCGTTGGGTCGGTCGCCGGGATGGACGGCGTGGTCAACTCCAGCCGAATCCCGTTGGGGTCGAAGAAATAGATCGACTTGATGAAGTGATGGTCGGTCGGGCCGAGCACGGCGATACCCGCGACCTTAAGCCGCGTGCGCGCCGCTTCCAGTTCGTCGAGCGAACCCACGCGTAACGCAAGATGGTTCACCCACTCGGGCGTGTTGGGCGACGGCGCGGCAACCTGGTTGTCGCCGAGATCGAAAAATGCGACGCACGAGCCGTCGGTCATGCGAAAGAAGATATGCGCGTGCGGACAAAATTCCTGGGTGCTGGGCACCCGGTCCTGGCGGATGACGTGGACCAGCGGCAGGCCCAGGATATCCTCGTAGAAATGCCGGGTTTCTTCAGCGTCGCGGCATCGATAAGCGAAGTGATGCAGTCCGTTGATCGGAACGAACGAAGGCATAGCGTCACCTCCTCGCGTAACTATCAGCCGGGGTAAGCGGGAACGCAAGTGTCGGCAGGGCGATTTACTCTTCTGGTAAGGCGCCGGCTGCCGAAGGGGCGGAAAAATGGCAAATTTAAAATCGTTAAACGGACATTCGGGTCAGACGCTCGATCAACTGCTCTCGCTTGAAGGAGAATACCGGATCGATTCGATACTCACCGCGATCGAACAGGCCATCGCCCAAAAGGCGGCGCGCGAGGGCGACGGAGGCTTAAGCGCCGAGGAGCGAGTAGTTCTCGCGGTGGAGGCACTAGAACGTGAGGTCAACAACGGCGGCTACGATCAGTTCCTCGTGAATTCGTCGCGAGAGTATGCACCGATGATCGTGGATGCTCTCGCGCGCATCGGCTGTCCGAAAACCTGCGAGGTAACCCGTAACGCCCTGGATACCCTCGGGCTTGTCGAGTTCGACGAAGAAAGCATCGAGGCCGCGATGGACGCCGAGAGCGACGAGCGCGACGAAGAACTCGCCCGATGCGACGGCGCGTACTACGATTCGGGCGAGGACATCGCCGCCGCGCTGTTTGCATTCGTCAAGGCGAACCGGGTATCGGTTAAATTCTGACGGCGGAATTGCAACTTCAGACCGCGATGTCGCAAATTCCCGCCTGGGAATTGAATCACGCGATTGCCCGACACCAGCATCGAGGGCGGTATGGGATTGGAAGGTGGCTGTTCATGCTCAGCTTTGCGCTATGAGTTGACCGCCAGTCCGCTCATCGTGCATGCCTGTCACTGCCGGGATTGCCAGCGCATCACCGGCAGCGCTTTTGTAGTCAACATCTGGATTGAGAAAGAATTCGTCAAGACCAATGGCGCGATTCCGCGGTCATTCGCGCTTAAAGGAGGAAGCGGAAAGAATCACGAAGTGTTTTTTTGCGGCAACTGCGGCACTTACGTGTGGAGCCGCTATCAGCGCGCGCCGGGCGAGCGCTCTATTCGTTCGAGCCGGCACGCTGGACGAGCCCGAGGCTGTCACGCCCGACGTTCACATCTTCACCAGGAGCAAAGTGCCCTGGCTCGAACTCCCGCCCGGGGTTCCTGTGTTCGAAGCGATGTACAGGATCGAAGAAGTCTGGCCCGCCAAAAGCAAAGCACGACTGCGCCGCAGCCAGCCTTAGCTTCCTCCCGCGCAGTCCTCAGTCAAAGGCGCTGAGCCCCGTGATATCGCGGCCCAGCACCAGCGTCTGCACGTCGAAGGCGCCTTCATAGGTGTTGACCGTCTCGAGATTCAACATGTGGCGGATGACCGGGTACTCATTGACGATCCCGTTGGCGCCCAGCATGTCGCGCGCCATCCGCGCGATGTCCAACGCCATTCCGACGTTGTTGCGCTTGGCGAACGAGACCTGCTCGGGCCGCATTTTATTCGCGTCCTTAAGCTGTCCCAGGCGCAGGCAGACCAGCTGCGCCTTGGTGATCTCGGTGAGCATCGTCACCAGCTTGTTCTGGACCAACTGATAGCCAGCGAGCGGACGCGCGAACTGCTTGCGGGATTTGGTGTAGTCGAGCGCGCAATGGTAGCAGCTGCGCGCGGCGCCGATCGCGCCCCACGAAATTCCGTAACGCGCCTGCGTCAGGCAGGAGAGTGGCGCGCGCAGACCGCGAGCCTCGGGGAGCCGCGCGCCGTCATCGAGCCGGACGTCTTCGAAAATCAGCTCCGAGGTAATCGACGCGCGCATCGAGAACTTGCCGTGGATGTCTTTGGTGGTGAAGCCCGGCTTGCCGCGCTCGACCAGGAATCCGGTGATGCCCTCGGGGACTTTGGCGTAGACCACCGCCACGTCGGCGATCGAACCATTGGTAATCCAGCGCTTGGTCCCGTTGAGCACCCATCCGTCGCCGTCGCGGCGCGCCCTCGTCTCCATCCCGCCCGGATCGGAGCCGTGATCGGGCTCCGTCAGCCCGAAGCATCCGATTAGCTTGCCCTTGGCCATCTCGGGCAGGTAACGGCGTTTCTGCTCCTCCGAGCCCCAGGCATAGATCGAGTACATCGCTAGCGCACTCTGGACCGAAGCGAACGAGCGCAGTCCCGAGTCGCCGGCCTCCAGTTCCTGCATGATGAGGCCGTAGGCAACATTATTCATGCCCGCGCATCCGTAGCCTTTGAGGTTCGCACCGAAAAAGCCGAGCTCGGCCATCTGCGGGACGAGTTCCTTGGGGAAGGTTTCGCTGGCGAAGTTGCGCTCGATGGTCGGAAGGACCTCGCGTTGAACGAACTGCCGCACCGTATTGCGGACCATCCGCTCCTCTTGCCCGAGCATCTCGTCCAGCTCGAAGAAATCCAAATCCTTCAATAAATCCACCATCTTACTACTCCTGGAGAAACGCTTGAGCAGGGCTTAGAAGCGATCGCGTATAGGCCCGCCGCGCGTATTGCCTCGGCCATGGGCATCAATTAGCCTTATACGACAAGCGATTCCGATGCATATCGAGACACTAAAGGTCTTCTGCGACATTATCGAGAGCGGCAGCGTTTCTTATGCGGCCTCGCAGAACTTCGTCACCCAATCGGCGGTCAGCCAGCAGGTCCGCAGCCTGGAGGAAAAGTACGAGTGTCGATTGTTAGAACGGGCGCGCGCGGGTGTCAAACCGACTCCGGCCGGGCAGATTCTCTACAATTCGAGCAAGGAAATCGTGCGCCGTTTCATGGAATTGGAGAACCGACTGCGCGAGATCGGGTCGGTGGTAGCGGGATCGATTCGGGTCGGAACGGTTTACAGCGTCGGCTTGCACGAGCTGCCGCCATACCTGACCGAGTTCCTGCGCACTTATCCGCAGGTAAACGTGCATCTGGAGTACCTTCGCTCCAATAAGATTTACGAGGACCTGGTCGAAGGCAAAATCGATCTCGGCGTGGTGGCCTATCCTGCGAAGCGCAGCCAGATCGTCACGATCGCTTTTCGCCACGACGAACTAGTCCTGGTGGTTCCACCCGACGACCCGCTGGCCAAGCATGGCAAAGTGAGCGTGAGCGCCTTGGTGGGTCAGAAGTTCGTCGGCTATGAGCGCGATATCGCGACCCGTAAAGCCTCAGACCGCATCTTGCGCGAGTATGGCGTAAAGCCCCAGTACACGATGGAGTTCGACAACATCGAAACGATCAAGCGCGCGGTCGAAATCGGACAAGGCGTAGCGATCGTGCCACTGTCGACGGTCGAGCACGAGACGACCAGGGGTTCGCTCAAGATGCTGGAATTTGCCGAGGGCACTTTCACGCGCCCGCTCGCAATCATCTACAAGCGCGGGCGGGAACTTTCGCCGGCGGTGCGAAAATTCGTTGAGGTCCTGACTACGGCGAAGATTCACTCGCCGGGGACACGCGCCGAGAAGGGCGACGCCAATAGCAGCCGCAGCGAGGGGCGCGCCGACAAGTCCGAACGAGCCGATAAATCTGATCGGGCCGAGAAGCCCGAGCGCGCCGAGAAGGCCGAACGGGCCGAGCGCGCGTAAGACTCAGGCACTGCCGACAAAAAGACCCGGCGATCGCAATCGCGTTTAATTCGCAAAAATCTCGGTAACAAAAAGATATTACGCTAATAGCGCGCGCAGGCCCTCACGGTCGAAGCCCGCGACGATTTCGCCGTCCGCGACGACCAGTGGCCGCTTGATCAGGTTCGGCTCTCTAGCCATCAGCGCCAACGCCTCGGCAGCGGTCAGCTTCTTTCCCTTGAGTCCCATCGCCTTGAAAGCCGGGCTCTTTGGATTGAGGAAGTCTCGCGGGTCGCGCCCGGCGAACAGAGCCTTAAGCTCCGCAGCGCTTAGCGGCTGCTTGGCATAGTCACGCTCATCGAGTTCCACTTGCAGTTCGTCGCGCAAGAAACCTCTTGCGTTGCGGCACGTGGTTCAGGTCGATTTCCAGAGAAAGCGCGCGTGCTTCATCTTACGTTTTTTCTGCCCTTGCTGATGTAAATCGCTCCAAACCGAGTGCGGCTTCGCGAGGCCCGGCGTGCTCCCGCTGAGAGAGAGCGCCGGGCTCGATGGCGCTTCGATCAACCGCTACGACTCTATTCGATGCTGCTGTTCGGCAGCGGCGACACGGGCACGCCGCCGTTCGCACCTCGGTGAGCCGAGTTGCCAGCGGTTGAGTTGCCCGTGCTGACCGGTCCTACGCCGTGATCCGCCGGTTGAGGCATCGCCGATCCTGTCGTCGAGTCCCCGGGGATGGGCGCACTGCTGACTGAACCGCCGACCTCGGCTGACGCCGTCCGCGCTGGCGGCGTGGATTGGATCGGCGCTGAGTTGATCGACGAGCTGGCCGCAGGCTCCGCCGTTGAGGTGGGCGGCACCGTAGTGGTCGGGCCGCTGAAATGGATCGGTTTCTGTCCGGCCACCATATCGGGAGTCAGCACGTAGTCGCCACCGAGCGAGCTGCGCCAGATGGTATTGGCGGCTTGCGTATTGCCGCCGGTCAGCAGATAGCTTGCTCCGCCGGTGATTCCACCGAGAATTCCGTAGACGACTTTCGCGGGCACGTACAGAACGTTGCTGGCCACAGTGCCGGCGCCGATTCCGACGCCCTTCCAGTTTACGTCGCCGTCAGACGGCTGAGGCACCTGCGCGGTGCCGGTCGAGCCTCCGACCACGCTGTTAGAGTTTTGAGCCGAGTTCGGGCTCTGCGCCATCGCGGGCAGCGCAATCGCTCCCGCCGCCACGATCGCCAACAGACACGTACTTTTCTTCATCACCTTTCCTCCTCCTCCCCCTACTAACTGAAATGATTATTCGGTCCTCATCAAAGAAACTACTCGGTCCTGACCACCACCTCACCGGGCAAAAGACTCATCAGATGTATAAACGCCCGCTCCAGATAATCGCGGTCCTTGGATTCCAGCGTCAGCTTCACCCGGTAATCCGGATCTCCGACCCTTGGATAAGAGCCCAGCAGAAGATCGGGGTAGCGCGCAAGACACTGGTTGAGATGCTCGGCGATTGCGCCCTCGCCGGCGGAAGTATAAATCGTGCGCAGGTAATAAGGATCGGTCGCGAAACGGCCCAGCAGCGCGCTCAACTTGGCCTCGAAGATTTGCGGGATGCCGGGCAGGATATAAACGTTCTCGAGCTGGATAGTCGGAAAGCGCAGATCGCCCGCCGAATTCAACACGGCGCCTTCGGGCACCGCAGCCATCTTGAGCGCGGCAGCGGTCAAGCGATCGGCGAACTGGGTGTGGATTAAACGCTCGAGCTCGGGATGCATCATGAGCTTTCGGCCGAAGGCCGCCGCGACGCCGTCCATCGTAACGTCGTCGTGAGTGGGGCCGACACCGCCCGAGGTCAGCACGATATCGAACCTGCCCGCGCAATAGCTGACTTCTTCGGCGATGAGTGGAATCGCGTCGGGGATGACCGTGATGCGCTGCAGCGAGACTCCGATTGCACGCAACTGCCGGGCGGCAAAATACGCATTGGAGTCCTGCGTCTTGCCCGACAGGACTTCATTGCCGACCACCACCAGGGCGCACGTTCGCTCTCGCATAAGGCCTGGCCGCCCGCGCCTCCCGCTCCTTTCTCCTCATCGCTTACGCCATTATCGCGTCCCGATTGCGGCGGAGCAACGGGGGGGCCTTCCGGCAGAGGCGGTGCGCAGAGCGGGCTAGGGCCCGGCCTGCTCGATATCGGAAGCCTGCGATTTGAGGAACAGCTTGAGGCGTTTTTTCAGCCGCGCTTCGATCTGGCGCACGCGCTCACGGCTAATCCCGAACCGGGTGCCGACCTCCTGCAAGGTCGGCGGATCTTCGGAGAGCAACCGGCTCTGGAAGATTTCGAGTTCCTTGTCCTTGAGCGTGCTCGCGAACTGATCGATCTTCTCGCGCGCGAAGGTACGCCATTCGTCGTGCGCGGCGGCCTCCTCGGGAGTGTCGCTGGTGTCAGGAATCACGTCGAGCAATTCGACGGCCTCATCCTCGCGCATCGGCTGGTTGAGCGAGACCTCGCTATGCGCCATCCGCTCCTGCATCTCGCGCACCTCGCTCTCCTTGACTCCCATGCGCTGGGCGAGCAGCAGGGGTTGCGCGGTGAAGCCTTCGGCTTCCAGCCGTTCGGTCTCCTTGCGCAGGTTGAAGAAGAGTTTGCGCTGGGCCTGGGTCGTGCCGATTTTAACCAGCCGCCAGTTGTTGATCAGGAAGCGGTAGATGTAAGCGCGCACCCACCATACCGCGTACGACGGGAAGCGGATTCCGCGGTAAGGATCGAAGTTGCGCACGGCCTCCATCAGGCCGACATTGCCCTCCTGAATAAGATCGAGCAGGTTGCGCGAGGCGTGGGCGAACTCGCTGGCGATTTTGACTACCAGGCGCAAGTTGGCGGTCACCAGCCGATAGGCGTCGGCGGGATCGTGATCCTTGGCGTAGCGCTTGGCGATCTCGACTTCTTCCTCGCGGCTGAGCAGCGGAAAGCGCCGAATCTCGGCGAGGTAGCGTCCCAATGGATCGAACGCCACCAGGGCGCCGCCTTCATTCCCGCCGCTTTCCTCGGCGGCTTGCTCCGTCACTTCGCCAAGCGGTTCAGCGTCGCCTCCGCCGCTCGAGGAGCGAGTGAATCCTTCCGGCAGCTCACCTACCTCGGCAAGGTCCACCGCTAACGGCGCTGCGCTCGCGCCGCCGTCGTCGACTATCTGCGGTTCGGCCACTTGGCGGTCAACAATCTCGGGATCGAGGATTTCAGCCTCGACCACGGGAGGCAGATTCTCTTCCGATGCACGCGTCCGGCGCCGGCGCGTCGCACGCGCGGCGATTCGCGGGTCGGTTTCGATCGGCTCGGTCCCGACCGGATCCGGTTCGACCGGATCAATACGGTCGGTCTTTGCACGATCGGCTTCGACGCGATCGGCTTTGATCCGATCGATTTTGGAATCTGACTTGGGTTTGCGGGGACCTGATTTGCGCGCCACCTGATGCTCCACGGGTGGTCTGGATTTCCGCGCGCGTGATACCGCCGGGATGCCGGAGAGGTTCTGTCGCACAGCCTGACGATTGCTCGTCCGGTGAAGGGCACTCACGGACGCGGTCAGGTTTCCGAAATCGTTCGTCGTCAGGCGGCCTTCGGGTCGTCCTCAGGCGTCCTCGGGACGTTCAATCGCGACCTTACCCGCGGCAATCTCGCGGAGCGAGGTAACGACTTCCTTGTTGTCGGTCTCCACCAACGGGCGGGCTCCCTTGAGCAACTGCTTGGCGCGCTTGGCAGCCCCCAGCACGAGTTCGAAGCGGTTGGGAGTCTTCTCCAGACAATCTTCTACAGTGATTCTAGCCATTAATCTGATCTTCCGGTTGGACGCGCGCTTTGTCAACGCATCCGATAACCACCATGGACCCTCATTTGAATATTGGCCGGCGCGATTCGCGATCGAGCGTTAGGCTGGGCTGGAAGATTGTCCACGGCTGACACCTGCGCCTCGTGTATTCGCATGGCGACCGGACGAAGAATGCGCGCGGCCTCGACGCGGGAGCATTGACGGGAATCGCAATTTTTTAGAGCAGAAATTTACGGGACTTGCGAATAGTTCATCGTAAAGTGCAATGGTGCGAATGATTGATGCATTTTGAATTCATTGCCGTCCAAACGCGAGTCGCTCGCGTCGTAAGCACGCTTAGATTCTCAGATAGCAGTTTTTGTCTATTGGCGCTTTTAACAGGGAGTCCGAAATTTTCTTCACAAAAATCTTGCGGTCTTGTAGGCTCCGCGGTGACTCGTCGCCCAATCTTGGACGGTGCGACAGTGGATCAGAAAAATAAGGCGTTAGGATTTGTGGTCGGCGCGTTTAAGCCGGCTAAAGCTCTATCCTAAGGGGTTGGATCGGCCAAACGATCCACGGCAGCACGGCAATTCGATAGCGGAAAATCGCTGCAAGGAAATTAATTTTTGTATGGCGGGAGGCAGCCCATGAGTATCCTCTGCCCAAGATGCAAAATCGGACGAATCGCCCACGATCGCTGTTCGCAATGCAGCTATAGAATCTCAAAGTCCGAAGAAGAACAGGAGCGAATGGGACGGCTCGTGCGCAACAGCCTGATAGGCCTCGTTTCGCTGCTGGCAGGGATTTGGCTGGTCCGCCTTCTCTAGCAGGATTTTAACTCAAGCACCGCGGTTTACATCGCCGGCCGTTGCGCGATTCAACGCGCGCGAATCCGGAAGCGGATCGGCATGTGTTTGA
Source organism: uncultured delta proteobacterium (assembly GCA_963710455.1). GTDB lineage: Bacteria > Desulfobacterota > Binatia > Binatales > Binataceae > JAKAVN01. The sequence goes on along the minus strand of CAVQAG010000017.1, from coordinate 612,093 downwards.
TCCCGCCAACGAAGCTGGAGCGCATCCGTTGCGCCGGCCCGGCCAACTCGACGAATTCCATCCGCTCCGCAAGTTGGCGGAACATCCCCTGCAACTCCAGCCGGGCAAGGTTCGCCCCGAGACAGAAGTGCTCGCCGATGCCGAAGGAGATGTGCGGATTGGGATAGCGTCCGATATCGAACGCAGTCGGCCGCTCGAAGACGTCCTCATCGCGGGCGGCTGAGGGATAGAACAGCGCCAGGATGTCGCCCTCGTGGATCTGCTGGCCGCCAAGCACGGTGTCGGCGGTGGCAATACGCGTGAACTGGATAACCGGCGAGGTCCATCGGACGATTTCCTCGGCCGCTTTGGTGATCAGCGACGGATCGCGTTTCAAGCGTTCCCATTGATCGGGATGGTTGATGAGCGCGTACAGCCCGCCGGTGGTGGCGTTGCGCGTGGTTTCGTTGCCCGCGATGATGAGCAGTGCGAAATAGGATAGTAGCTCGAAGGGCGGAAGCGGTTCACCGAACGCCTTCCCGTTGGCGAGCGCGCTCGCGAGGTCGTCGCGCGGGTCTTTGCGGCGATCTTCGCAGAGCTGATTGAAATACTGAAAGAATTCCATCCGCGCGCGTTCAAGATTCTCGACGATCGTTTCGCTGCCGCCGTATTCGGGGTCCGCCGGTCCAATCATCGCGTTGCTCAGCCGGAACATCATCGCCCAGTCGGTGCGCGGAATGCCGAACATCTCGGCAATCACCGCCAGCGGAAGTTTGGCCGAGACCTCGGTCACGAAATCGCATTCCTCGCGGCCGACCAGCTCGTCCAGCACCTCGGTCGTAATCCGCTCGATCTGATCCTTTAATTGCTGGACGGAGCGCGGCGTGAAACGCTGATTGACCACTCGGCGAAACTCGCCGTGCTCGGGCGGATTCATGTTGAGCAACTGGCGCAGGACCGCTTCGTCGGGAAGCGGTGAGCCGGGCTCGTCCTGGGTCACGAACAGCAACTGACTGCTCTTGAACAGGTCCGGCTGGCGCGAAACATTCACGACGTCGGCGTGCTTGGTGATGGCCCAGAACGGTTCGACATTCGGACGCTGATAGCGAAAGACGGGGGCTTCTTTCCGAAGCAGCGCCCATTCCTCGTGCGGATAGCCGCGCTGGACGTATAGGTCGGGATTTACGATGTCGAGCGTTTCGAGTGTAAGCGCTGCCATGGCCGTGGCTAGTCCTCGAGCAGGCGGATGGCCTGGCGCGGGCAGAGGGTGATCGCGAGCTGAATTTTGGCGCGCAGGTTCTCCGGCGGACTATCCATCAATACATAGCTGCGGTCATCGTCGCGAAGCTCGAACATCTGCGGCGCGACTTCGGCACAGCGGCCGTTACCTTCGCAAAGGTTGTGGTCCACAACAACTCTCATCGGATCTCTCCTGCACTCCCCCCGTGCATTCCTGCGTGCGATTCTGCATTTCTCGAGCAATTCTGAAGGACTTGGAAGAAACCGACTAGAGGTTCAGGTGTCCTGCATCCAGATAGACACACCTCTCCCCGCGCTGCAACGCGGCGCCTTTGCCTAGCGCCCTGTAAAGCGCGGCTTGCGCTTGTCGATGAACGACCGCCCGCCTTCCTTGGCGTCTTCGGATCGCGCCACGCGCAGCAGATGGCGGCGAGCGATGGCTGACACCTCTGACGGGCCGCGCGGCAGCAGCATGTCGCGGGTGAACCCTTCGAGCAGGCCCAAAACCAGTGGCGCGCTTTCGGATAGCTTGCGCGCATACTCGTACGCCGCCTCCATCCGCCGCTTCAATGGGACGACCGCATTGACCATCCCTACCTCGTAAGCTCGTTCGGCCTTCATGTGCGCGCCGGTCAGCATCAGCTCCATCGCAACTTTGTACGGGATTCGCACGGCGAGGCCAGCGATGAGGCCGCCGCAGAATCCCAATTGCGCCTCGGGATAGGAGAAATCGGCGTTATCTGCCGCCACTGCCAGCGTGCAGAACTCGACCAGGCAGCATCCGCCCCCGACGCAATGTCCCGCCACGGCCGCGATGGTCGGTTTGGTGAGCGGCACTCCGACCCCCGGCATGCATTCCCACAGCTCCGGGTCGCGCGGCGGGTCGCGCAGATCCGCGCCGGCGGTAAACGCGCGCTCGCCCGCGCCGGTCAGAACCGCGACGCGATCCTCGCCGCCCTCAAAATGGATAAGTGCGTCGCGCAGTTCCGCGACCAGCGCGTTGGAGAGCGCGTTAAGTTTGTCCGGACGGTTGAGCGTGATGGTAGCAACGCGGTCGATGGAGTCGTACAGCACGATGTCGGCGCTCATCAGTTGCCCCACACCGTGCCGCCGTCGATATTGATCGCCTGCCCGGTTATCCATTTGCCACGATCGGTGACCAGGAAGAGCACCAGCTCGGCGCACTCGGTTCCGTCGCCTGGGTAGCCCAATGGAATGAAACTCTTGACGAACTTCTCCCAGCTTTCGCCGCGGCCGAGGTCGTCGAGACGAAAGGTGTCTATGATGCCGGGGCAGATCGCGTTGACGCGGATGCCGTGGGGCGCGAGGTCGAGCGCCATCGAGCGGCTGAGCGCGTTGACCGCGGCCTTGGAGGCGGAGTACGCAGCGGCCTTGGCCTGAGCAATCTTGCTCGCGATCGACGAGATATTGACGATGCTGCCGCCGTGGCCTTGCGCGATCATTTTGCGCGCGGCCGCGGCTGACAGCAGAAACGTCCCGTCGACGTTTGTTACCATCACCTTCTTCCAGATTTCGTACGCAAGCTCGACGGCCTCTACGCGGTCGGGGCCGCGCGCCGCACTGGCGTTGTTGATGACGATGTCGATGCGGCCGAATTCGGCGATCGTGCGATCGACCAGCGCTTCTACAGCACGCGGATCCGCGATGTCGGAGACCAGTGGCAAGCAGCGGCAGCCGGCCTTTCGAATCTCATCGGCAACGCTATCGATATCGCGCCATCCGGCCGCCTTCTCGTCATCGGGATACCGTTCAGGCGGACGGCCGGTGCCGGTGATGACGATCGCGGCGCCCGCCTGGGCGAGCCGTTTGGCGATCGGGCGGCCGATACTGCGCATCCGCCCGGCGCCGGTGATGATCACGACCTTGCCTGCCAGTTCCTGTTCCATCGCCATGACCCCTCAAGCCGGATGATCTGATGTTCTGTTGCCGGGCTCTGACAGTATCCAACCGCCGAGCGATCGGACAAGCGCTGAAGCGCGCGGAGGTCACCCACCATGCTGGAGGTGTGCTACATTCGCTGCCATAAGGGTCCGAACAGACGCCGCATCGCAAGGGCGTATCTCAAGACAGCATCAGAACGGCGCATCGAGGCCGTGATCAATGGATTTCAAATTCAGCGAAGAAGATGAGGCGTTCCGTCGGGACTTCAGAAACTGGCTCGAGAAAAATCTGCCGCGCGACTGGCACGACTCGGGTGAATTGCACGACCCCGACACCAAGGAAGAGTTCGAGCGCCGCCGCGGATGGCATCGCAGGCTCTACGATGGCGGCTGGATGTGTATCCACTGGCCGAAGGAATATGGCGGGTGCGGAGCGAGTCTCTTACAACAGATCATTTATTCGCAGGAACTCGATCGTGCAAAGGCGCCGCCGACCGTCAACTTCCAGGGAATCGCGCGCGTCGGCCCGACCTTGATGCAGTGGGGCACGCCGGAACAGAAACAACGCTACATCCCCAGGATTCCTTCCGCCCAGGAGATCTGGTGCCAGGGATTATCGGAACCCAACCACGGCTCCGACCTCGCGGCCGTCGAGACGCGCGCGATCGAGGAAGGCGATCACTTTATCGTCAACGGCTCCAAAGTCTGGACCTCCAACGCCCATCACGCCGACTTCACCACCCTCCTGTGCCGCACCGACCCGGCACTCCCCAAGCACAAGGGCCTCAGCTATCTCCTGGTCGATATGAAAAGCCCGGGTGTGACGGTGCGTCCGCTGGTACAGATGACCGGCGAAAGCGGCTTCAACCAGGTATTTTTCGAAGACGTAGCGGTCCCGAAGGCCAACCTGGTGGGCCAGAAAAATCAGGGCTGGATGGTCGCGATGACCAACATGATGTTCGAGCGCACGATCCATGGCGGCCGCACCGACATGATGGTCGAGGTGCGACAGCTCGGCGAGCTGGCGAAAAAGATCCAGCGCGGCGGCCATCCCTCCTGGAACGACAGCTACGTGCGCCAACGCATCGCGCGTTTCGCGTGCGAGGCGGAGGCGCTCAAATACACCAGTTATCGTCAGCTCACCCGCCAACTCAAGGGATTGCCGCCGGGCCCTGAAGGTTCAATCATGAAACTCGGCACGACGGATCTGAACCTGCGCATCCAGACGTTCGCGATGGAATTGCTCGGCGTCTATAGCCAGTTCGAGTACCAGGCCGCCGGGGCGATCGACCACGGCAAGTGGTCGCATCGGATGCTCGCGGCGCGGCGTGGCACTATCGCGGCCGGCACCAACGAGATTCAGCACAACATCATCGGTGAACGGGTGCTCGGGCTACCCAAAGGTTGAGCGAAAGCTTCACCCGCCCGACGGCGGACCCATCGCGCCTGCCGCCTCACCACAGCACCTCGATATTTTGCCCAATCGGCGCGCTCCGCCGAACAGCAACCGCCGCTACCTTCAAGAAGGGTCCAAAACGTATCCAGAGGGAACAGATTGTGCCTGCCCTTCTGTGTCCCGCCGCCAGCCAGTCATCGCGCTAACTCCGTGTCAACTTTCCGGCTGCTTTCTTAGAAGAATCTGACCCCTGCCGACTGGGGTGACTTTATTAGCATCGTTCCCGCAGGGACCTCTTGCTACTTCCGGCTACAATCCGCGTCCTATGGCTACATCTCTCTTATAGGTGACAATCGATGTATTTATCAGTTTATTATTTAATTAACCATCTGGCATATCTTATGCTTTGCTTTATAGCGAGATTTGAAGCGAATGCTGCAAATAATGCATTTTTGGAGAATACATATGTCCAGGAATATTAGAGCAATCACCGATTTCTACCTCCGCCAGTCGGGAAAATGGCGCCATCTTCTGAAGCCAGTCAGGTGTCGGCTGACTGGCGCCCATAGAGGCCAGTCTTTCGTTGAGATGATCTTCACCGTGCTCGGTGTTTCGGTAGTGATCATCACCGCGATCGAAGGTTCGATCGTCCTTAATCGCGGGATGGCGGTAAAGCAACTGGCCTACCAGGGTGCGCGCTATGCGGCAGCGAATCCCGGATACAGCAGCTCCACGATTCTCGCGTTCATATCACAGTCCGAACCTCGGGTTCTCACGCAAGGCACCATTCAGGTTTCGATGTCGCCGAATACGACCCCGCGGACGACGGGCACCGCGGTTTCAGTCTCCGTCACTTTTACCGGCCCAACGATGGCCGTTCCGTCTGTAATCACATTCCCTGCAAGTATCAGCGCGACGAACATCGCGATGAGTCAATAGCGCTTCGTAGCAAGCGAGAGGAGGACAATACAATGAACTGGATAAAGCATTTCAACACGATGGTAACGATTCTGGTATCGGCGGACGTCGCTTCTATTTGCGTCAGCGCCATGTTTTTCTCCGAACGAGTGCGCCGATGGACCTCGCGCAAGCGTTGGGGCTCGCACCCGCTCGCCAGTGCTCTGTCCTATTCCGTCGCGGTGGCGGGCATGGACGATACGTCCGCGGTCTCTCTGCAGCCTCAGCCGATTGCCGTTCTGCGCAATCCCTTCGATCCCAAAGCGCGTGAAAAGCAGGCCAAAAGCACTGCGCCGGAGGCGCATCGAGACGCCTCTCGTCGCCCAACCTTCAGGCGAAGCACCGCCCTGCAGCAGCGAATCGCGGCCTACGAAAGAGCTCTGGCGGACTTCGTTATCGCCGCGCCCGAACGGCAGAACGAGACGCGTATGGGAGTCCTGTCCACCGAGGGTGAAACGCTGAGTCCATACTTCGAACGTTTCACTGTCGGCAATCTTCAGGAAGCGCATCCGTCCTAAGGCTTTGAGGTATAGTCAATGAAATCACTACGCAAGCGCGACGGTTCCAAGGGCCAGGCAATGTTCATCGTGATCATTGCGCTGCCCGTGTTAGTCGGTGTGCTGACGCTGGTCATGGACATCGGCAATCTCTACTACAACCAGATAAGCATGCAGGTCGCGGTGGATAGTGGCGTGCTATCAGGAGCCTTGTATCTGCCATCGTATCCGTCCCAGGCGGTGTCGGTCGCTGAAGACTACGCCGAGCGCAACGGAATTAAGGCGAGTGAGATCGTTTCATGCTCCGTGAGCTCGGACGACAAGACCGTTCTCCTGACCACCAGCCGACAAATTCCATGCTTCTTTTGTGCGGTGCTTGGTGAAGGGACTGCACATGCGCAGACTGCACCCGGGCCTGAGACCAGTTCGGGCAGCGGCGTGCAGGCTAGTGCCAGCGCGCTTATCGTACCCATAAGAGCGGCGACCGGGATGGTGCCGCTCGGAGTGGACTACAGAACCAACCTGAACTTCGGAAACGTCGTGCAACTGAAGCAAGGGCAGGTTGGGGCAGGTAACTGGTCTCCGCTCGCGCTTGGCGGAACCGGCGGGGACAGCTATCGCAGCAACATCGAGAACGGCTATCCGGGCAAAATCAACGTTGGCGACAGTCTACAGACCGAAACTGGCAACCTGGTGGGACCCACCAACCAGGGCTTTCAGTACCGGATCAGCATGGGCCAGAACCAGTTCTCAACCGGCACTTTCCAGAATCATGATCTGAATGATCCGCGGGTAATGCTGATACCGGTCGTAGACTTCAGCAATATCAATGGTTCTTCGCAGGTACCGGTGAAGGGGTTCGCCATGTTGTGGATAGTCTCCGTCGATGGCCAGGGCACGATCACCTGCTACTTCATCCAACAGTCGGTCCCCAATGCGTTGCCTGACCCGACCGGCTCCGCCAGCACTGGCGCCACCACACCGATACTCAAATGAAATCGCGCAATCAGGCGACGAAGATCGTGCAAGTCTTAACCCTGGGCCAAGGAACCATGTCGATCACACTGCGCAAGCCGAACGAGGAGGGTGGCAACGAGATCAGTACGCCGGGAGGACAAAACCCGGGATCCGCCGATTCAGGGCGTGAACGGAACGATGGGGTCTGCGGAAGCGTAACTGCCGCGCCTGCTGCGCCGGCGCCGATTGAGAAGACCGTACTTGGTCAGCCTGGCATAGAGCTTCTTGCGCGATATCTGCAAGAGCTCGGCAGCATAGGTTTTGTTGTGGCCGGCGACTTGCAAAGTCCTCACGATGAGCTCGCGCTCGGTCTCCTCGAAGGTCTTGGGCGAAAGCCCCGCGAGCTCGGGAACGGGCGCACCCTGGATTTCGGCATCAGCACTAGCGCTGAGCGCGAGCGGGGCAGTCTCCGGCTGGTTTCGGCTAACGTTTTGCGGCAGGTCCTGCAGACGAATCCGGCCACTGCGCCCGAAGGTGATTGCACTTTCGATCGCATTGGAAAGCTCACGCACATTGCCGGGCCACGAGCACCTGAGCAGCGCGGCCATCGCGTCTTGCGCGATACCGGTCACCGGGACAGTGGGCGCCGCGTCGGCGTTGAAAATCTTGATGAAGTGGCTGGTGAGCAGCGGTATGTCTTCGGAACGCTCGCGCAGCGGAGGAATCTCGATGACGTTGGCCTGCAGGCGGTAGTACAGATCCTCGCGCAAGAGACCCATTTTGACGGCCTGCTCGGGGCGGCGATTGGTCGAGGCGATAACCCGTACGTTAACTGCGACCTCGCCAATCGAACCAACCTGCCGCACCGTACGCTCCTGGAGTGCCCGGAGCAATTTGCTCTGGGTCTCAAGATTCATTTCCGTAACTTCGTCCAGGAGCAGCGTGCCACCCTCGGCCGCGCGGAACAGGCCAAGGTAATCGACATTCGCGCCGCTGAAGGCGCCGCGCTTGTGGCCGAAGAGCTCGCTCTCGATCAGATCGCGCGGTATCGCCGGACAATTCACTGCCACAAACGGTGCGTCGGGATTGTTCCCAGCCCGGTGAATGGCGCGAGCCACCAGCTCCTTGCCCGTGCCGCTCTCGCCGACGATGAGCACCGTGCCGCGAGCCCTGCTGGCGGCTTCGACACGGTCGTAGATCCGCCGCATCGCGGAGCTCGCGCCAAGTAGGCCGTGGAAATCTCTCCGCTCGGCGGTCTCGGGCTGGCCAGCGTGGTCTTTGAGGACTTCGGCCCTGATCGGTGAAGTCGCGCGCTCCGCCCGGATATAGCCTTCCGCTACGAGGCTGGCATGAAAATGACAAAGGCGAGCGAACGAAGACTCCACATCAGAAGAAATCTCCGCAGCGTGGGTATTCTCGATGCTCTCCTGGCAAAGGTGCAGCAAAAGAATGACTTCGATGAAAGGGACGTCGCGCCTGGCCAGCCGCTCTCCTAATTCTCCAGCGATCGCTCCAAACCCTTCATATTCGCTACCGAGTAAGGCGCTCACACTGTTGCGAACCAGTGGCAACATGATGCTCGAGAATTCTTCCTCTCCAAGTGCCCGATTTTCACCACACTGTTCGGCGTAGAGTTGATGCCACTGTTGCACGACCTGCTCGGCCTCGTCAGCAACGCTCTTGAGCAGTGGATGTAGCGCCTGCAATTCGTAATTTCGAAGACGTCGATGCGGCATAATCGTCTCTACCCGGTTCCCATATACACGGTCGTGACTTGGCGTTAAGAGCGCCGGGCTGGTCGTGAGAAGGCAGCCCCATCCGCCTGCAGCCACCCGACTGGAAGGCCGGGCCTCTCTACAGTAGTTGGTGAGAGCATAACTTATGCCGGATTGAATATTCGTGCGATTGAAGGTCACGGAATAAGCGAGGTGAGCCTAGCCCAAATAAGAGAAAAGTAGGTAGGCATCGGAAGCGAATGCTGTAGCGACTTCGCCACACCGATTTGTAGCATAATTTGCGATTTAAAGACGCAAATTTACGCTCGAATATCCCTATGAATGCGACTCTTGCCTTTGATACCACTGACGGGAATCTTTGCCCGCCAGGCTCATTTCCCTATAAAGTCTGGCTGCGCGAAAGGGGGATTCTTTTGTCGATTCTGTATCGAACGGAACAGAGACGCGTCGGACCGCCATCACTCCTCCTATCGACGATAGCGCTTTTCGCGCTATGCGGCGGCTTTGTGCCGGGCCGCGCGGTGGCTGATACGTCAATCAATACGGGTGTCGCCTCGCCTACGCGCGGCGCCACGCTGTCCCCCAATCTTGCTCCGCAGGCGCTGGGCGAGCTCGGCAGCCTCATTGCGGCCGGTAAGCTCGACGATCTTCGCTGGCCCAACTTCTCTGACTTTCAGGCCGAGATCGTAAAGTTCTACGGCTTAGGCGCAAACGCGCTCACCTGGGTTCACGACGGTCAGGCGACGGCGCGGGCGCAAGCCATGATACGGCTCTTCAAACAGGCTTCGCTCGAAGGCCTCATGCCGGAAGACTACGACGCCTCGCGATGGGATGCGCGGCTGGCCAAGCTCGGCCCGTTGAATCCGCATCCGGCTGACACCGACCTGGCGCGCTTCGACTTGGCGGTCACGGTTTGCGCGGCGCGTTTTCTCGCTGCCCTGCGTCTCGGCCGAGTCGACCCCCAGCATTTCCAGTTCGGGTTCGACGTGGGACCGAAGCGCTATGGCCTAGCCGAGTTCCTGCGCGCCCAGGTGATCGAATCGCCTGACGTAGATTCAGCGGTCGCGAGCCTCGAACCGCATTACGAGGGTTACCGGCGGGCGAAGGCCGCACTGGCCACATACCTGAAGCTGGCTGCCCAAGGTGACGGCGCGCCACTGCCGGTACCGGCCAAATCCGTACATCCCGGCGATACTTATTCGGGCGTCGCGCCTCTAATCTCGCGTCTAAATCAACTTGGCGATCTTCCGGCCGACGCCGCACCCGCTGATACCGCCATCTATCAGGGCTCCGCGGTCGAGGGGGTCACGCATTTTCAAAAGCGTAACGGGCTTGCGCCCGATGGCGTGCTCGGCAAGGAGACAGTCGGCGAGCTCAATGTGCCGCTGAACCAGCGAGTCAGACAACTGCAGTTTGCGCTCGAACGCTATCGTTGGATCCCGTCCGACTTTCCGCAGCCGCCGATAATCGTTAATCTTCCCCAGTTCAAGCTGCATACGATGCGCCGGCAACCCGCGCCGTTCCTGGCTATGCGAGTCGTCGTCGGCAAAGCCTATGGACATCAGACACCCATATTTGCGGATTACATGCGCTATCTCATCTTCCGCCCGTATTGGGAAGTCCCGATGTCGATCCAGTTCGCTGAACTGATTCCTAAGATCCGGCGCGACCCCGACTATCTCACGGATCACGGATTCGAAGTAACGACCCGCAGCGGCACGGTGGTGACCGATGGTGTGGTAAGCGACGATATACTCAGTCAACTTCGCTCCGGCTCACTGACTATCCGTCAAAAACCCGGACCCAAGAACGCGCTGGGGCTGGTCAAGTTCATCTTCCCGAACCATTACAACGTATACCTGCACAGCACACCGGAACCCGAGTTGTTCTTGAAGGCGCGCCGCGACTTCAGCCACGGATGCATCCGGGTACAGAATCCCACAGGGCTCGCGGCATGGGTCCTGCGCGACCGGCCGGAATGGACAGAGGACAAGATTCGCGCCGCCATGAACGGCGATCAAACGATCCAGGTAAACCTCGCCAAGCCAATCCCGGTACTGATTATTTATACTACCGCCGTGGTCGAGCCGGACGGCGAAGTGCGGTTCTTCAGAGATATCTACAATCAGGATCCCGACCTGGATAGGGCACTCAACCACGGCTACCCATTCCCGAGTTAGCGCCCTCGCCTGGTTTACCCGTTACCGGCCGCTTTTTCTGGAATTAATATGCCCTGCGTAATCTCTGTTCCATATACTATGAAGACGCGACGCTTACGAATCGCGCGCCTGCTGGCGATCGCCGGGATGGTTCTTCTGTGTGTGACGCCGCGCGTGAGCGCAACGGCTTGCGCGCCACGGCCCGGTTCCCCCGGCCGATGGACCCTTCAGTCGTACGATGGCATATCGTGGCTGGTAAACCCATGCGGGGAGCGATTTTTCTCCATCGGCGTCAACTGCCTGACCGAGCCTGCGTCCTCGCAACAGACCTCGGATCGCGAGAAAAACTCACCGCACCGGCCGAATAACTGGACACTTCGCACGGCTGCGCAACTTCGCGCGTGGGGCTTCAACACTGCGGGCGCTTTCAGCATTCCTGACTTGCGGCTTCCGAGCCTGCCTGAGCTCGATCTCGGTTGGCGGGCGCGATTTTACTGGGACGATCCTTTTGATCCGGCCGTCGAAGAACGGATGATGACCAAGGCCAGGGAAGCGGTCGCTCCTTACAAAGCGAGTGGATACCGAATAGGGTACTCGCCCGACAACGAGGTCGGATGGTGGAACGGAGAACTATTCACGTCCTATCTCGAGCGGAGCGGCACAAATCATACTAAGCAGACACTGGTTGATCTCGTCCGCCGTCATTACAGCGGAGATTGGCGTCGGTTCACCGGCGATTTTGCCGTGTCAGGCGGAATTTCCTCTTTCCAGGAACTGCTCCAAAGCCCTGACGCACAAGCGCATCTACGCCCGGGAGGAAATGGAATCAGCGTAGTGCGTGAGTGGACCGCTGTGATATCGCGCCATTACTACGAACTGGTTAACCGGGCGATCCGCAAGGCGGATCCCGAAGCACTCATTTTCGGCGACCGTCTGGCCGGTGACTACAATCCGGAAGCGGTTCGAGCGATGGCCCCTTTTGTCGACGCTGTCGCCACCAACTACAATGTGGACAGTCCGGACGGCTGGATTGCGCATTACTATTTCGACGGCCTGCGCCAGTTGACCGGCAACAAACCGGTGCTGATTACCGAGTGGTATTTCGCCGCCAACCAGAACCGCACCGGGAATCTCAACAATGGCGATCTGATGACCGTCCAGACCCAGGCCGAACGGGCGCGCGGCGCGGCAAGCGCGGCGCGGCACTTCGCGCTCGAACCCGGAATTGTCGGAATTCACTGGTTCCAGTACTACGACGAGCCCAAGGGCGGGCGCCTGAAGGACCACGAGGACTACGATTTCGGCCTCCTCGACATCAATGGGCAGCCTTACGAAGGACTCGTTACCGCGCTGACCGCCGCAAACCGCAGTCTCGCCAGTCTCCATCAAGGCGCGCCGGCGCGAACGTCAGTGAAGCCGGCCGTCCCAATCATGATCCCCGAGGCGCAGATCGGCACGGGCCCTCTTAGGCTTACCGAGTGGCCGAATGACCAGGCTTTGGTGCAGGGTCTTTCCGCGCCTTCACCCGAGGTGGTGTTCGGGGACCTGTTCCTGGCATGGAGTAAGCAAGGGCTTCACGTCGCGACCATCAGCATGGATCATTACGATCCTTATCTGCTTGCGTATGACGGCGAATTTCCACGCAGCGAAGCGTTCCGGATCGATTTCGGCGTGGACGCCGGGGCGGGCGCACACCGTTTTGCGTTCTTCGTGATCCCGCCAAAGCAATCCGTGCCCAAGGGCGGTATCGTGCACATGCGGATCGAAGTTTGCCGCATGAGTCATGGCAACTGTGACGCGGTCATCTCGACGATCCCGGGCCGGCGGCTATACCGATGGGCGGTTACTCTTCCCTGGCGAGCCCTCGGCCTATCCGGACCTCCGGCCGACAAGCACCTGCGAGTGCAACTGGCGGCGACCGCATTTTATCGGTCGCACTGGATGTCGCTCGGCGGCACTCCCCCGGCAAAGGCGATGGAAGACCTGACGACCTGGAGACCCGCGACGCTTGCCAGCCGCCCCGCCGCTTCACTCGCCGCGAAGTGAGCCGGACCCGCGCGTGCACAGGCTGCTATGCGTATTATTCGCGACGCAAAGCCGCCTCGCAGGAGAGGCCAATCGAGATCAGCCGGCGGTCGCCGAGATGCTCGCCAATCAGGCTGAGTCCCACTGGCGCGTCGCCCGGTTCGTGGCACGGGAGCGTGAGCGCACAGCGATCGAGAAAGTTGACCACCGAGGGATTGCGCAGGATGGCCAGGTTCGTGCGCGCATAATCCTCGTCCATCGCGAGCGCGGAGATCGCCGGAGCAGTCAGCGCAACGGTCGGCATCAGGACCGCGTCGAAGGGCGCGGTCGCCTGCGCCGCGCGCGCGATCAAGGATGCGCGAGCGGATACCAAGTCGACGTAGTCGGGGCCGCTTATCTCGGCCCCGCGCACGATCCGCGCAAGCACGCGCGGATCGATTTTTTCGCTCTCGCCGGCGATGAATTTATGGAGTTTCGCGTAGGACTCAGCCGCGGAAAAGCCGCCTTTCGCGTTGAGCGAGGGCAATTCCGCGAGCTCCGCGAAGGGAAGATCGACTATATGCGCGCCGGCGGCGGAGATCCGCCGCAGCGCGGATTCAAAAGATCGCGCGACGGCAAGCTCCAGATCGTCAACGACGTAGTGCTTCGGCAATGCGAACCGCAGCCCACGCATGGACATCGGCGCCGGCACAACAGGCTCTTCACCGGCCATCACGGCGTCGACAATCGCGCAACAGGCGAGCGAATTCGCAAGCGGGCCGATCGAGTCGAGAGTGGTCGAAAGCGGAAACGCGCCATCGAGCGGGACGCGCCGCTGGGTCGGCTTGAACCCGGTCAGGCCGTTGAGCGCCGACGGAATCCTCACCGAACCACCGGTATCGGTGCCGATCGCCGCAAGCGCCATCCCGTCGGTAACCGAAATCGCCGCGCCCGACGACGAGCCGCCGGGAATCCTGGCGCTCGGGCGATCCCAGCAGTTGCGCGGCGTTCCGTAGTGCGGATTGAGTCCGACCCCGGAATAGGCGAACTCGGTCATGTTGGTTTTGCCAACGATCACCGCGCCCGCCGCGCGCAGCCGGCGCACGATCACGGCGTCGCGGAGAGCCGGTGCGGCACCCTTAAGCACCATAGAACCGGCCGTGGTGGTCTCGCCAGCGACGTCGAACAGGTCCTTGATCGAGATTGGTATGCCGTGAAGCGGCGAAGCGACGATTCCGGCGGCGCGCAGATGATCGCTCGTCGCGGCCTGAACCCGCGCCGATTCGCGGTAGAGCCGAGTGAAGACGCGTGCGCCCTCGCCTGCCGGATCGTCAGCGCGTTCGAGCGCCTCTTCAACTAGCCGCGCACTGGTGATCGTCCCTCGGGCGAGCGCCTCGGCCGTTTCGACTATGCGCGTGGCCCGCATCGCGGAGTGCCCGCTAAGCGGATTAGCAAACCTGCGAGGCGATTGCGACCGAAAAGGCGCCGACCTGCCAGCGTCAGGCGGATTCGGCAGTCGGAGCAGCTTGCGGGTTGATTTGCGGCCTGATGAGTGGACTGGCTTGCTTACTCTCCTGCACATTTTCCTGGCGTATGTGCCGGACGTCGGTCGCGAGACCGATTTTCTCCAGCAAGCAAATAGCCACGTAGCCGACGTCGGGTTGGCGCCAGCTCCACCCCAGGCGCGCGATACCTGGGCGCGCATGATGGTTACGATGCCAGTTCTCGCCCTGGCAAAACTGCATCAGGCCCAGCCACGTGACGTTGCGGCTCGAATCCTCGCCAGGGGAAACGCCCGGCTCCGTATGACAGATGCTGTTGACGAAACATTGCGCGTGAAGCGCGAATACCAGCCGAATTGCGCCAACCCAGAAAAAAGCCGCGGCGCTAAAATACAGTCCGCCGAAAAATGACACCGCCAGGATCGGTCCCTGCACGTACCACCAAAACCGATACAGCGGGCGGTCGAGCTCGGGGCAGAAACGCTCGACCGACGGCTCACCGGACTGCCAGAGCCATCGCAGATGCGCCCACCAGAAGCCATTTACCGGGCTCGAGATGTCGTTCTCGGTATCGGCGAAGGCGTGATGGCGCCGATGGCCGGCGGCCCAGCTTAAGGGCGTTCCGGAACCGTTAAATACTGCGAAAAAGATCAGGATTGAGGTCAGCCATGGGTTCAGTCGCAGGGCACGATGCGCGAGCGCGCGATGATAACAGACGGTCGTGGCCATTCCGCCCAACCATACCAGGCAAAACGAAGCCAGCAGCACTCGCCATCCGGGCAGCGGAAACAGGATCAGCCCGAAGAGCGCAGTTACGTGGATCAGGACGAACCAAGGCAGCACCAGCGAGTCTTCGCTGCGCGCGCGCCACCACGGCCATTCCCACGGCGGATCCACCGGGCCCTTAAGGGCTCGATCGCTATTCAACTAATTAGCTCGGAAAGAATGGCGCAGACCGCCATGACGTGCGAATCGTGCATCGGCCGATGGACCTGTGGCGGGCGCTTGGACGAACAATTTGACGGACATCGCGCTACTCCCCCTAGGGCAGTTGGCCGGGAGACGCGCGAACAAGAAACCAAAAGAGTCGAAGAAGGTTAACTGAAAGGCGTTCTGACCGGTGTTACGGAGGTTACACGAGTCGCGAGGCGAAGTCTATGGCCCTTCCATGCGGGCAGGTCCCGCCCGCCATATTGTCGCGCTTTTCGTCAACGATTCGCTCTAGAAATCGCCGCTTTTTATTTTCGCCATGAAATCCCTGCCGCCGGAATCGAGATAGACGATCTCCATTATCGAACCGATCGCGCCCTCGGTGTCGAAATAGGTGTAGCGCGTGGTGCCAAACCGCCCGCTCATCAAAGGCGGATAGCCGCCGGCGCCAAGCGAATCGAGAGCGCGCTGGTACTCCTGCGGGTCGTAAAGGAAAAATCCGAGATGATGGAGGCCTTCGCCCCTGCGTTCCAGGTGCTCCTTGTAGCAGGTATCGCCGGAGAGATGTTGGATGAGCTCGATTTGGGTGTCCCCGGAATAGGCTAGCGCGAGCTTGAAATTTTGCTCCGCCGCGCGGCTGCGGAACTTTTTGTCACGGGCCTTAAGCCCGAAATCCTCGATCACGTAGAAACGCGGGATTCCCATCGTGCGACTGAAAAACTCCATCCCGGCTGTCAGGTCTTTGACCACGAACGCGACCTGCTGCAGGCCGCCGCCGAGAGCTTGAAGGGGTGAACGCGCGTCCATTGGGCTTTCCTCCCGCGGAGCAGGCTACCACAGCAGACGATGAATAGGCTTGCCAACGTTTACCTGCTTAGCGGCTCGGTCAGGCATGCTGGATCACACGGAGATTCGATGATTTAACCGAGAGAGATTCGCGCAGGAGGAGTCGCAGCACTTTCATGCTTTCCCGCAGTCTTCTGGTCGCCAACCGGGGCGAGATCGCCATCCGTATCACGCGCGCCGCCGCCGAGCTTGGGATTCGCACGGTGGCGGTCTTTTCCGAGGACGACGCCCGCTCCCTCCATACCCGCAAGGCCGACGAGGCCCGAGCGCTCAGCGGCTCAGGCGCGGCCGCGTACCTCGACATCGAACAAATCTTGGCGATCGCGAAGGCTGCCGGATGCGACGCTATCCATCCGGGCTACGGCTTCCTAAGCGAAAACGCCAACTTCGCTCGCCGCGCGGCGGAAGAAGGGATCAAGTTCGTGGGCCCGCGGCCGGAAATCCTCGAGTTGTTTGGCGACAAGGTGCACGCGCGGTCATTGGCGGAGCGCCTCGGAGTGCCATTGCTGCCCGGCAGCCGGGGCGCGACCAGTCTTGATGAAGCGCGCGAATTTCTCGCGTCGATGGGCAACGGCAACAAGGCCGACGTCGCGATGATGATCAAGGCGGTCGCCGGCGGAGGCGGCCGCGGGATGCGCACGGTGAGGACACTCGACGAATTGAACGAGGCGTATCGGCGATGCCAGTCGGAGGCGCGGGCGGCCTTCGGCAATCCCGACGTATACGTGGAGCGGCTGATGCCGCGTGCGCGACATCTCGAGGTCCAGATAGCCGGCGACGGCTCCGGCACCGTGAGCCATCTGTGGGAGCGCGAATGCTCCGTCCAGCGGCGCAATCAAAAACTGGTCGAATTCGCGCCCAGTCCCGGCTTGACCGATCGCCTGCGCGAGCGCCTTACGGCGGC
The DNA here is from genome assembly GCA_963710455.1 of uncultured delta proteobacterium. GTDB lineage: Bacteria > Desulfobacterota > Binatia > Binatales > Binataceae > JAKAVN01. Next base: position 595,086 of record CAVQAG010000017.1, on the reverse strand, counting down.
GGCCGTGCAGATGGCCGAAGCGGTCCGTTATGACAGCCTCGGCACGTTCGAATTCCTGGTCAACGCCGATGCGCGCCGCGACGAAGCCGAGTTTGCGTTTATCGAGGCCAACCCACGCCTCCAGGTCGAGCATACGGTGACCGAGGAAGTGACGGGCATCGACCTGGTCAAACTCCAGTTGCAGTTGGCCGGCGGCAGCACGCTCAGCGAGCTCGGCGTGCGCCAGGCCGACATTCCAAAACCGCGCGGCTTCGCAATCCAGATGCGCATTAACATGGAGTCGATGAATGCGGATGGCACTACGAAGCCGTCGGGCGGCACGCTGACCGCGTTCGAGGTACCGTCAGGGCCCGGGCTGCGCGTGGATTCATTCGCTTACGCCGGTTACACGTCCAACCCGAACTTCGATTCGCTGCTAGCCAAGCTTATCGCGTATTCGCCGGCGCCGGATTTCGGCGCGGCCGTGACGCGAGCCTATCGCGCACTTAGCGAGTTCCGGATCGAGGGTGTCGCGACCAATATCGGATTTCTCCAGAACCTGCTGCGGCATCCCGATTTCGCCGCGAATCGCTTATACACCCGCTTCGTCGAGGAGCATATCGCCGACCTTGTCGCTGGCGCGAATTCCACTCATCGCCAGCTCTTTTTCGCTGACCCGGCAGGCGCGGCCAAGCCGTCGCGCCACGCCGAGCATAGACGGGCGCCCGGCGCGAGGCAGTTGGCCGGGGCGAAAATCGACTCGATCGATCCGCTGGCGGTGCTGAGCCACGGCAAGAGCGCGGCGAATTCAACTCCGTCCGCGCCGGCGGCGACCGCCGCCTCGGCTCATCATGAAATCACCGGACCGGAAAATACCGTCGCGGTCACCGCGCCGATGCAGGGAACGATCGTCTCGATCGACGTGCGCGAGGGCGAACTGGTGCGCAAAGGCCAGCAACTCTTCGTGATGGAAGCGATGAAGATGGAGCACGTAATCCACGCACATAGCAGCGGAATCGTGCGGCAGATCGCGGTCGCCGCGCGCGACGCTATTTTCGAGGGCCATCCGCTAGCCTTCATCGAAGAGGCCGAGGTCGAAACGGCTGCAGTCGCGCAGGCGGAAAAAATCGACCTCGACCGCATCCGCCCGGATCTCGCGGAGGTGTACGAGCGGCACGCGAGCGGACTCGACGCGGCGCGGCCCGAGGCTGTCGCACGCCGGCGCAAGACTCATCAGCGCACCGCTCGCGAGAACGTCGATGATCTGTGCGACCCGGGAACCTTCGTCGAGTACGGCGCTCTGGTGCTGGCCGCGCAGCGCCGGCGCCGCGCGCTCGACGATCTGATGAAAAATACGCCGGCCGACGGACTGGTCGCTGGAATCGGCCGGGTCAATGGCGACCTGTTCGAGGACTCGCGCGCGCAATGCATCGCGATGTCCTACGACTACACCGTGCTAGCCGGCACCCAGGGCCAGCAGAACCATCGTAAGAAGGACCGCATGTTCGAAATCGCCGCCAAGATGCGCCTGCCGGTGGTGTTCTTCACCGAGGGCGGGGGCGGGCGTCCCGGCGATACCGACGGCCTGTGGCTCTCCGGTCTTGACGTTCCGGCCTTCCATTACTGGGGCAAACTGAGCGGCCTGGTGCCGATGGTCGGAATCAACTCGGGCCGATGCTTCGCGGGCAACGCGGCGCTGCTCGGATGCTGCGACGTGGTGATCGCGACCGCCAACTCGAACATCGGGATGGGCGGGCCGGCGATGGTCGAGGGCGGCGGCCTGGGCATCTTCCGTCCCGAGGACATCGGGCCGATGAGCGTGCAGGTGCGAAACGGCGTGGTCGATCTGCCGGTTGCAGACGAGGCCGAGGCGGTGCGGGTCGCAAAAAAGTATCTTTCGTACTTCCAGGGCGCGGTTGGCCGATGGGAATGCGCCGACCAGCGCCTGCTGCGCACAATCATTCCGGAGAATCGCCTGCGCATCTACGACGTCCGGGCGGTTATCGAAACGCTCGCCGACACCGGCTCGGTGCTCGAATTGCGCCGCCACTTCGGCCTGGGGATGGTGACCGCGCTTATCCGGATCGAAGGACGTCCGCTCGGCGTGATCGCTAACAACCCCACGCATCTAGCGGGCGCGATCGATAGCGACGGCGCCGACAAAGCCGCGCGCTTCATGCAACTGTGCGACGCATTCGAGCTGCCGCTGCTCTTCCTGTGCGACACGCCCGGCATCATGGTGGGGCCGGAGATCGAAAAGACCGCGCTGGTGCGCCACGCCGCCCGGATGTTCATCGTCGGCGCGAACATCAGCGTGCCGTTTTTCACCATCGTGCTACGCAAGGGCTATGGCCTGGGCGCGCAAGCGATGGCCGGGGGCAGCTTCAAGACGCCGATTTTCACGGTCTCGTGGCCGACCGGCGAGTTCGGCGGGATGGGACTGGAGGGCGCGGCCAAGCTCGGCTATCGCAAGGAGCTGGAGGCGGTCAACGAACCCGAGGCGCGCAAGAGGCTGTTCGAAGAGATGGTGGCGCGGATGTATCAGCAGGGCAAGGCGCTCAACAGCGCCTCGCATTTCGAGCTCGACGACGTGATCGATCCGGTCGAATCGCGCCGCTGGATTCTCACGGGGCTGCGCTCGGCGCCCCCGCCCGCGCCACGCACGGGCAAAAAGCGCCCGCATATCGATTCGTGGTGAGCGAAAGCTGCGCGTTATCCGGCACTAGGCGCCTCGGATTTCGATTGCCGCCAGCGGGCCGCTCGGGTTAAGGTAGCGCCCTAATAACGGTGGAGGTCACCCTATGCACTGGCAAATTGGCGACGTCAAAGTCACCCTGCTTCGCGAACAGGAGCCGCACTGGCCCGGCACGATGATCACAGCGAATGCGACGGTCGACGCGCTCAAGCGCGAGAGCGAATGGCTTAGCCCGTTCGTCGACGACAAAGGCAAAATTCTGCTCAGCATTCATGCCCTGCTCGTGGAGTCCGAGGGCCGCCGCATCCTGGTCGACACGTGCGTCGGCAACGACAAGCCGCGTCCGGGCTTTGCGGACTTCAACAACCTCCACACGCCATTCCTGGCCGACATAGAGAAGGCGGGCGTTTCGCGCGAATCGGTAGACACCGTCGTCTGCACGCATCTTCATCTCGATCACGTCGGATGGAACACGATGCTGGTCAATGGGCGCTGGGTGCCGACCTTCCCCAAGGCCAAGTACATGATGTGCAATCGCGAATGGGATCACTGGTCTAAATACGACGGCAGCCCCGACTTTCAGAAGCCGATCGAGGACTCGGTGCGTCCGGTGATCGAGGCGGGACTGGCTGAACTGGTGGAACCGGCGCGCAAGCTGACCGGCGAAGTCTGGCTCGAGCCGACCCCGGGCCACACGCCTGGCCATACCAGCGTGCGGATTTCCTCGCGCGGCGAGAACGCGGTGATCACCGGCGACATGATCCATCATCCGATCCAGGTCGCTCATCCGGAATGGGTCTGCGAGTTCGACACCGACCCAACGATGGCATCCGACACGCGCAAGAAGTTCGTCGAGCGCTATTGCGATCAGCCGGTGCAGGTCATCGGCACGCACTTCGCCGGCCCGACCTCGGGCCATATCGTGCGCCGCAGCGGAGGGTTTCGCTTCGAGGCGTAGAGGCACCGCGGGGCGTGACGGGGGGAGCGGCGGCGGGACCTTGGTCCCGCCGCTTTTTTGTTCGTCGGCCTTATCCGTGCTTCGGCTTTTTCATAATCACATTCACGTCCGTCGGATTGATCAGGTCCGGCACTTTCCATCCGTCCAGATCGTACTCCGCCATGCATTGGTCAACGAATCGGGTCAGTTCTTCCGCGCGCCCGGTCGCGAGCGCCATCGGCAGATTTTCGAGCCTGATGTTTTCGTAATTGCCCGCGTAGTTGCGCTCGTAAAGTTCGTGGCGTCCACCGAACTCGGTCCCGATCGCGTCCCACAGGACCTTGAGCAGCTTGACCCGCTCGAGCGCGTCGTAACCGTTCGAGCCGCGGAGATATTTGTCCAGGTACGGGCGCAATTCCGGATTCTTGAAATCGGCGGCGTGAGAATTGAGGTAGATGAGGCCGCTCGAAATCGTCTGCTCGGCGATTTCCTTGATCCGCGGATAGGCGGTGGTGGCAAGAAAACGATACGCCATCCCATATTCGGCCTTGGGCAAAACCGTGCCGTTCATCCACGGGTCGGGCGTCCGGGCCATCGCGTCGGTCAGTCCCCAGAACACGTTGCGCCACGCCAGCACCTCGCCCGCCTGTACCTGGGCCGAGCGCAGCTCCTTTGAGCCGATCGCGTCGATCGCTTTCAGAATCAGGCCGGCCAGGAAATCGAGCTTCACCGCGAGCCGCGTGCATCCGTGCAGAGTGAAACGCGGGATAAAGCCCGAGCGCGGAAAGAAAGTGTTGGCCTTTTCGACGTCGCGGTAGACGAACAGGTTCTCCCACGGCACCAGCACCTGGTCGAGGATCAGCACGGCGTCGTTCTCGTCCAGTCGCGAGGAGAGGGGATAGTCGAACGGACTGCCCATCGTCGCCGCCATCAACTCGTACGACGGACGGCAGATGAGTTTCACGCCGCGCGTGTTCATCGGGATCATCGCGAAGATCGCAAGTTCGGGCTTGCCGAGCGGAGTCGGGCCGTAGAAACCGATGAAGTTGTAATGAGTCAACGCCGAGCCGGTCGCCACGACCTTGGCGCCGCTGACGATCACGCCGGCGTCGGTCTCCTTTTCGACGTGCGCGAAGACGTCGGTCACTTCGTCGGGCGATTTGCTGCGGTCGGTGGGCGGATTGACCAGCGCATGGTTGAGAAAGAGGCATTTTTCCTGCGCCTCGCGATACCATCGGAGTGCGTTCTCCTGGTAGGGCGCATAGAACTCCGCATTGGCGCCGAGCGTGCCGGTGAGGCTCGCCTTGTAGTCGGGCGATCGTCCGAGCCATCCATAGGAGACTCGCGCCCACTCGGCGATCGCGTCGCGCGCGCCCACCAGATCCTCCGCCGTCCGCGGCACCTTGTAGAACTTGTGCGTGAAGCCGCCGTTGCCGGTATCGGTGGGTGCGGTGAGAGCCGCGCTCTTTTTGGGATCGTGCAGCGCGTCATACATCCGCGCGAGCATTCGCGCCGAGTTGCGAAAAGCCGGATGCGTCGTCACGTCCTTGACCCGCTCGCCATAGATCCAGACCTCGCGCGAATCGCGGATGCTTTCCAGGAATTGCTTGCCGGTGAACGGCTGCGCGGATCGCTGCTCACTTCCGGTCTCGGTTGCCTCGCGTTTCATCCTGAACCTCCATTGCACGCTGCAGTCTCATGCGGACTATCAGCAGACGCGCCAGCGTCATGAGGCCAGATAGCGCAATTTTCGAGGCGCGAGAAGCGCCTGCGAGCGCGCGAGCGGAACGCTTGTTGACTCCGCCGCAGCCTGCGATCCTATTGTTGGGCGCGATCCTACCCAAGCGAGGAGTCCCGTTATGCCGCCGTCATCAAAGTCTCCCAGCCCGGTCGTTTTCCTGCTCGACGTCGATAACACGCTGCTCGACAACGACCGCGTCGCCGAGGACTTGAGACGCCATCTGACGCGCGAGGTCGGCGCCGATCTGCAGGAGCGCTACTGGGCGATTTTCGAGGAGTTGCGAAAGGAACTCGGCTACGCCGATTACCTGGGCGCCCTGCAGCGCTATCGTGTCGAGCACTCTCACGACACGCACCTGTACGAGGTGTCCTCGTACCTGATCGACTATCCGTTCGCCAACCGACTCTATCCCGGCTCGCTCGACACCATCGATCATCTGGCCGCCTTCGGGCCGACCGTGATCCTGTCCGACGGCGACGTGGTATTCCAACCACGCAAAGTCGTGCGCTCGGGGCTATACGAAGCGGTCGAGGGGCGCGTGCTGATTTACATCCACAAAGAGCAGGAGCTCGAGGACGTCGAGCGCCGCTACCCCGCCGAGCATTACGTGCTGATCGACGACAAGGTGCGAATCCTGGCGGCGGTCAAGAAGGTCTGGGGCGAGCGCGTGACCACGGTGTTTCCGCGCCAGGGACACTACGCGCACGCCGCTGACGTGGCGAGCTATCCGCCGCCGGACATCACGGTAGAGCGCATCGGCGATGTCGTCGGTTACGACCTGCCGGCGCTGCTCGGAACGCGATGAACGATGTCGCTCGCGGCGCGCTAGCGTCCGGCAGCCGCCTTCGGTTCCGCGCTACGTATGCCGATTGCGCCGCTTGAGCGCAAGTTCTCCACTTCGGAGGCGCTGAAGCCCCACGCGCGCAGCCCCTCTTCGGTATGTTCGCCCGGACGCGCCGGCGGGCGCTGAATCTTGCTCGGCGTGCGGCTGAACCGCGGCGCCGGCGCGGGTTGCACCACGCCATCGACTTCCACGAAGGTCTCGCGATGGCGGTTATGCGGATGCTGCGGCGCTTCGATCAGGGTCAGCACCGGCGCGAAGCAGACTTCGCTGCCCTCCATGATCGCGCACCACTCATCGCGGGTTTTGGTCTTGAACACCGCCTTAAGCCGCTCCTGGAGCGCGGACCATTGTGTGCGATCGTTCTGGCGTGGAAGTTTCTCGCCCTCCAAACCGGTCAGCCGCAGCAGTTCGGCGTAGAACTTGCCCTCGATCGAACCGATCGAGACGTACTTGCCGTCGCTGGTCTCGTAGACGTTGTAATAGTGAGCGCCGGTGTCGAGGATGTTTTCGCCGCGGTTGTCGTTCCATACACCCGCGCCGCGCAAGCCGTAGATCGCGGCCATCAGCGATGACGCGCCGTCGATCATCGCAACGTCGATCACCTGGCCCTTGCCCGACTTCTGCGCTTCGAGCAACCCCGCGACCACTCCGAGAGCGAGGTACACGCCGCCGCCCCCGAAATCGCCGACCAGGTTGAGCGGCGGGACAGGCGCCTCGCCGCGCCGCCCGATCGAATGAAGCGCACCAGTGAGCGCGATGTAATTGATATCGTGGCCGGCCGCGAGCGCGAGCGGCCCGTCCTGTCCCCAGCCGGTCATCCGCCCATAGACGAGTTTTGGATTGCGCTTCTGGCAGACGTCAGGGCTAAGCCCCAGGCGTTCCATCACGCCCGGCCGGAATCCCTCGATCAGCGCGTCCGCCCGTTCGATCAGTTTGAGCGCGAGTTCGGTACCCTCACGGCGCTTGAGATCGATCGCGACCGAGCGGCGGCCGCGGCCGAGCAGGTTATACTTTGACTCGGTGTTGATTCCGAGGTTAGCGTCTTCGGCGCGATCCAGGCGCAGGACCTCGGCTCCCATGTCCGAGAGCAGCATCGCGCACATCGGTGCGGGACCGATTCCCGCGAATTCAACGATTTTGTATCCGGACAAAACTCCCATGGCGGAGGCCTCCTGCGGTTTAACTGCTGCGACGCGCAATCTGAGCAACTGCCGCGCAAGTTGTACTCAAGCCTGATCGTTCGCCGCTGTCAAAGCCTCGCGAGCACCTTGGAAAAGCTCTAAAGAAAAGGCGATGCGGACCGAGTCGCTTAGGCGCCGGCCCGCACCGCCTGAATTGTCCGGTTCCCTAATTATCTTGAGCCGGTTCTCCAATCGAACTCCCGGATCTTCATTGCAGGCCTAGCTCTCCGGATTAACCAGGAGTCCCAGCGCACGCACTGCGATTTTGTCGCTAGTGTTGCTGAAATTGACCCGGAGACTCAGCAATACCGAGCCTTTTTTTGCCTGGATAGGCGGGGACGCGAGCGCGCTGTTCACACAAGTCGCACCGGAGGCATCCTGCACCGTAGCGTCGTCAAGTAGCACGTTCGCGCTAGACGGCGGATCCTGGATCTGGGCGAGGCGGATCTGATCGATATAACTACCGGTCGATCCAGGATCCGACAATTCGTAGCATAGCCGTACGCCCACGATACGAGTCTTGGGCTGCAGTTCGAGCGCCATCTGCACGACTTTGTTGCCGTTGTCCGAGTCCGTATCACCGGTCGTGTTCGAAGTGATGACCAGCGCGGTGAGGCCGCCGCCCACACCTGAATTGGTCGACAGCGACGAGGTCATGGTCACCGACGGATCGCCGGGGAGCAGGTCGAAATGGTTGACCCACTGAACCCGTGCCTCGCCTTTACCCTCGCTGCCGCCATGACCGGCGAGCGCCGGTCGCGGTGCCGCTGATCCGATCGCGACGCAGGCGAAGGTTAAAGCGGCCCATTGGGAGAATCTCACAGCGCGCAAGCGTGCCTTCGACATTTGGACACTCCTCGTTTGTGGCACCCGAAGGTGCGTGATTGTCCGCCCCGAAACGCAAAAGAGAGGGCTGTACGGGGCGTTGAAACAGCAGGGCTCGTGCCAAAATTCAGTGATCAGTAAAGACCGGGTAGAGAGAACTTGGAGGATTGGTGCAGAGGCGCGAGCACGGGGCGTTGCTCGTGCGCAACACGCTCGCCAAATCTCGCGCAACGTCTCAGTTTGCGACGGCGTTAGACGAAATGACGGCTTTAAAGAAAATGCTCGCGCGATACGCCTGACGCCGGGCGCCTCGCACGTACCGCGCGCTACTAACTTTCTCGCTTTCTGAGCAGAACCTTGTTCAGCTCTGGAAGAGCGGGACCTTGGTCTTGGCGTATGTCAACTTCTGCACCAGTTTGTCGCCCTTGAAGTGCATCAGGTCGAGCCCGCGCCATGATGTTGGCTCGCCCTTGACGCTCAGCGTGCAGCGCCAACTCGCCATCACCTTTCCTGCCTCGGGGTCGGCGAACATATCCTCGTCGAGGAACTTCATCTCGCCGTAGGCGCCAGTGAATTGCGGCTCGAACGCGGCGCGGATCGCCGCCTTGCCGACGTTGCGCCGGCCGTTGAACTCGTCGTAGACCCCGTCGTCGGCGAAGAACGCCATCACGGCGTTCAGATCGTTGCGATTGAACGCATCAACGAAGCGATTAGTGAGATCAAGCAGATGTGCGCGATCCATCACGAGTTCTCCTTTTTCAAATCCCGGCACCGATGCTGCGGCGCCGGCCGGCGCCGCAGCAATTGCGACTCTACGGTAGGCTGCGAACTTTCTTGAACCCCTCGCGTCCGAGGCATTTCCCAAGCCACGCCTGCGCAGTGGGAGTCGCAGTCATATCGAGCTTGGCGAGCACCGCGAAGCTCAGGACCGACGACACGTTGAGGTCGGCGATCGTGAAGTCCTTGCCGAGCAGGTGATCGCGCCCCTTGAGCGCCCCGTCCAGCACCTTCAGCGGCCCCTGCATAGCCGCGACCGCCGCCACCGCTGCCTGCTCGTTGCGCTGCTCGGGCGGCAGCAGCATCCGGTTGCGCAGGATGGTTAAGAGATGTGGCTCGGTCTCGGTCATGCCCCAGAAACTCCACTGGACGGCGTGGCCGCGGTCCTCGTGCGACTCCGGCCACAACGGCGCTTTGCCATACTTGGCCGCGAGGTACAGGTTGATTGCCATCGATTCCCAGAAAATTTCCCCGTTGTCTTCGAGCACCGGGATATGTCCGTTGGGGTTGAGCTTGAGGTGCTCCGGTGACTTGGCCTTGGCCACTTCGACCGGGATGTGTTCATACTTAAGCCCTAACTCCTCGAGCGCCCACAAAGAGCGCGCCGAACGCGACTTGGACGTGCCGTAAAGCTTGAGCATCTGTTTCCTCCGATATGCTGGCAGCAGCTTGATCCATTCGATCCTATGTAGCGCGCCCGCTTCCTCGCGCACAAACCCTCGCTGGCGATATCGGGAGAGCGACCGGGCCGCGTGCAGCGCTCCGTTTGGAACACCGGCGCGTCCGTGTAAGGATTTGCTCCGAGGCCGAACCCCACATGCGACGCGACATTTTCACCGAAGAGCACGAGATGTTTCGGGCGCAGGTGCGCCGCTTCGTCGAAACCGAAATTGTGCCGAAGATCGACGGATGGAACCGCGCCGGAATGAGCGACCGCGAGAGCTGGCGCAAACTCGGCGCCGCAGGATTTCTCGCCCCCAGCGCGCCGGCCGAGTATGGCGGCGGTGGAGTCGACTTCATCTACGACGCGATCGTGATCGAGGAGATGGCGCGGGTGCGCGCGCACGGCCTGATGATGGGCCTGCACTCGGACATCTGCCTGCCCTACCTGGTGAGCTTTGGCAGCGAGGAGCAGAAGCGGCGCTGGGCGCCGGGCGCAATCAGCGGCGAGGTTATCCTGGGAATCGCGATGACCGAGCCGGGCACCGGCTCCGACCTCGCCGCGGTCCAGACCACCGCGCGGCGCGATGGCGACAGCTACGTCATCAACGGCTCGAAAATTTTCATCTCCAACGGCCAGATCGCCGACCTCTTTGTTGTCGTGGTCAAGACCGATCCCAAGGCCGACCCGCCGCATCGCGGCGTCAGCCTAGTCCTGGTCGAGGCCAACGCGCCGGGCTTTATACGCGGACGCAAGCTCGACAAGCTGGGGTTTCGCGGCCAGGACACCAGCGAGCTGTTTTTCGAGGATTGTCGCGTCCCGGTCACCAACCTGCTCGGACGCGAGGGCGCAGGCTTCAAGATGCTGATGGACAAGCTGCAGCAGGAGCGGCTGGTCACCGCGGTCGGCGCGATCACCAGCACGCGGCGATGCCTGGAAGACACGATCGAGTACACTCGCCACCGCAAGGCCTTCGGCCAGCCCATCGCCTCGTTCCAGAACACGCAGTTCAAGCTCGCCGAAATGATGACCGAGGTCGAAGTCGGCCAGGCCTTCGTCGACCGCCTGCTCGCGGCGCACGTGCGCGGCGAAGAACTCGTGACCGAAGTCAGCATGGCGAAATGGTGGGTAACCGAATTGCTGAAGCGGGTGTCGAGCCAATGCCTGCAACTGCATGGCGGCTATGGCTTCATGATGGAGTTCCCGGTAGCGACCGATTACGCCGACGCCGCGGTGCAATCGATCTACGCGGGCACCAACGAGATCATGAAGGTCATCATCGCGCGCCGGATGGGCCTCGATTCGCGCGAGTGACCGAGCGAGCAGCGCCGATAAGGAAAAAGGAAACCGTCGATGGCCGAGCACAAAAATGCGAGCCGTGTGATCAGCATCTTTCGCTTTCGGATGAAGAACCTGAGCGCGGCGGAACGCGAAGAATACAACAGCACCGCCGAGCGGATGCTGAAGATCGTAAACGCGATGCCCGGCTTCATTTCGTTTCGCGAGTACAAAAATCATGATGGCGAGTTGCTCGGGATCACCGAGTGGACGTCGGCCGAGGCGCTTGCCGAATGGCGGGAGAATCCCGAGCATCGCAAAGCCCAGGAGCGCGGCCGGCAAGCCTTCTACGCCGAATACGAAATCTCCGTGTGTACGCCGCTCCACGAGTACAGCTTCAAGCCAAAGGCGTGAGCCGCGATGGCACACGCATCGCGCCTCGCGCCACCCGACGAGCACGACGCGCGGCTGCTCGCTAACGTCCATCCCGCAGGCTGGATCAACCCAAAACCGGCGCCGCGCTACAACCTGGTGGTGATCGGCGCCGGCACGGCGGGACTGGTGGCCGCGGCGGGCGCGGCGGGGCTCGGCGCGCGCGTCGCCCTGGTCGAGCGCCGCTTGATGGGCGGCGATTGTCTGAACTTCGGATGCGTCCCGTCCAAGGCGCTGATTCGCGCTTCACGCGTGTGCAGTGCGATCGGGCACGCACCCGAGTTCGGAATCGCGCCGGCCCCTTCGGCGGGTGCGGAATTCGGCGCAGTGATGGCACGGATGCGCCGGCTGCGCGCGGAATTGAGCGCCAACGACTCCGCCTCACGCTTCAAGAGCCTCGGCGTCGACGTTTTCCTGGGCGAGGCGCGATTCGTCGGGCGCGATGCGGCCGAGGTCGATGGCAAACGGCTGAATTTCAGCCGCGCGCTGGTTGCAACCGGGGCGCGTCCGGCCGCGCCGCCGATTCCCGGGCTGGCCGAAGCCGGGTTTCTCACCAACGAAACGGTTTTCTCTCTGACCGAGTTGCCACGGCGGCTCGCGGTGATCGGCGCGGGGCCGATCGGATGCGAATTGGCGCAGGCGCTGCGGCGTTTCGGCTCGCAAGTTTGGCTGCTGGAGGCGCTCGAGCAGATTCTGGCGCGCGAGGACCGCGACGCCGCCGCGATCGTCGAGCGCGCGATCGCAAGCGACGGCGTCGAGCTGCTCACTGGATGCAAGGTCGCAAGCGTCGCGCGGAGTGCGGCGGGCCGTACGGTGCGCCTGGAGTATCGCGGCACGCCGCGCGAACTCGAAGTCGACGAAATCCTGGTGACCGCGGGACGCGCGCCCAACGTGGAGGAAATCGGCCTCGAAGCGGCGGGCGTGGAGTACGACCGCAAAACGGGCGTGCGAGTCGACGACTATTTGCGGACCAGCAACCCCCACATCTTCGCGGCCGGCGACGTGTGCTCGGCACTCCAGTTCACCCATCTGAGCGACGCGCACGCCCGAATCGTGATCCGCAACGCGCTGTTCTTCGGACGCGAGCGCGCAAGCCGCCTGACGATCCCATGGTGCATCTATACCGACCCCGAGATCGCACACGTCGGTCTCAGTGAAGCCGATGCCGTCACTCGCGGCGTTGCGATACGGACGTTCACGCAGGAGATGAGTGCGGTGGATCGCGCGGTGCTCGACGGCGAGACCGCGGGCATCGCCAAAATCCATGTGCGCGCGGGCACCGACAAAATCGTGGGCGCGACCATCGTCGCGGCCCATGCCGGCGAAATCATCTCGGAGTTGACGCTCGCGATCGCCGCCAGGATCGGACTGGGGCGAATCGCCGGCGTGATTCATCCCTACCCCACGCAGGCCGAGGCGATCAAAAAGATCGCGGACGCCTACAACCGCACGCGCCTGACCCCGTCACGCAAGCGCCTGCTCACGCGCCTGCTCGCCTGGCGCCGTTAGCGGCGGGCGGCTCCCTTGCGATCGCGACGCGTTGGCTTTGGGCCGCACGCGCGAGTTGCGCTATCCTCGCGTTCGCGCTAGTTCCCAAGCGCGCAAGATCTCACATCAAGGAGCTGATCTTATGCAGCTGCATCCCCAAATGAAGGCGATTCTGGACCAGGCGGCCGCCGCTGGCGGCAAGCCGTTCCACGCGATGACACCGGTCGAAGCGCGTCAGGGTATCACAGCGCTGCTGGAGCCCTTCAACAGCGCGCCCGAGAAAGTGGCCAAGTCCGAGAAACGCACCCTCCCTGGACCGGGCGGCCAAATCCCGGTGCAGATTTATACGCCCGAGGGCAAGGCGCCATTTGGGGTCTTAGTCTACTTTCATGGCGGCGGATGGACCGTCGGCACGATCGAGTCGTGGGATTCGTTCTGCCGCTCGCTCTGCAACGCCTCGGGATGCGTGACGGTGTCGGTCGATTATCGTCTCGCGCCCGAACACAAATTTCCTGCCGGTCCGGAAGACTGCTACGCCGCGACCAAGTGGGTGGCGGAGAACGCCGCGTCGATCGGCAGCGATCCGGCGCGCGTAGCGGTCGGCGGCGACAGCGCGGGCGGAAATCTCGCCGCGGTGGTCGCACAGATGGCGCGCGATCGCGGCGGTCCGGAAATCGCCTTCCAACTCCTGATTTACCCCGCGACTGACGCGGGCCTCGATACGCCCTCGCAGCAGCAGTTTCAGGACGACGGCTACATCCTGTCCAAGAAGGACATGGTCTGGTTCTGGGGACACTACCTTAACGGCGACAAGGACAAGACCAATCCGTACGCGTGTCCGGCCGAGGCCAGCAGCTTGCGTGGGTTACCGCCGGCGTTGGTCGTGACGGCGGGCTTCGATCCGCTACGCGACGAGGGCGAGACCTATGCGGCGCGTTTGCAGGAGGCCGGGGTCAAGGCCGAGTGTGTGCGTTACGAAGGGGTGACGCATGGGTTCGTGCTGATGGCAGCGGTGCTGGACGAGGCGCGCAAAGCTATGGCTGACGTGGGCGCTGCGGTCAAAGCCGCGCTCAAGAAATAGCGTTGGTACATTGCGACAGCAGTGGGAAGGCGGCGGCGCGAGAGAGCGCAGCCGCCCGCCCAGTTATTTTTCGCGATGCGCGCGTCTTATTTGCCGACGCGTATATCAAGCGCGGCGGTCAGATAGAAAACTCGTACAAGCGGTCTGCACGATTGTAGTGATTATTCCGTCGGGCAATTGCTATTTTCCGCCGCGCGCCTTCATTAAGGCTTTTTTTGGCATACTGCCGATCTCTTGACTCGCCGCGCGAGTCTCTATATCAAGATTGGGATTCTTTGCGTTTCCTTACACGTTAGTCGGGGGGACAAGCGTGGACATGATTGATTATCCCAAGGAAAGCCAAGAGCAACCGTGTATGAAGGTTCTTGGAGACCGGCTCGATAGCCGGCAAGTGGTTTTTAGCCTCATCCATTGCTTCGGCGGCCGCGGCTCCCCGCGGTTCTAACAAATCCCCACATCGTAATAACTGCTCGGTGATGCTGCGGCGCTGATTCAGCGTACGCACGTCAGCGACCGGCGCAACGCGCTTCGGCGTTGTCGGCGCGGCCGTTTCCGGAAGGCATCAACCTGCTCCGGAGAACGTAATTTGTGTGACCCGCGAAAAGCTTCGCTTTGGGGTCAGGGGGGATGTGCGTCTTCAAACCATGCGTTTAAACCAGGTAAATGGCAAATAACCAGTCGATTGCAGAAAAGAAAGGGGGAGAGAGGAATGTGGACTAGAACTCGTACCGGTAATTTCATATCTCGGCGTGCAGGGAAGGTGGAAAAGCACGAGACCTATAAAAAGTTTGTTTCCGTGCTGATGATATTTCTGGCGCTCATATTAGCAACTTCGGCAAGTGCGGAGGTGATAATTAACTCTCCCTCCAGCGGGACAACCGTCAGTGGAACCGTAACCATTAAGGTCTACGTCAATAATGCCTATTGGTCGAAGCTATGGATCGACGGCAATGGAGGCCCGACGGCATCGGTAGGAAACATCACCTTCCAGTGGAACTCCGGATCGGTATCCAACGGCACCCACGTCCTGACGGTCGACGCCTATCCATCAGGCAAGCCGGCCAATGCCGCGGACACCATTAAGGTGGTGGTCAACAACAGTGGCGGCGGCGGTTCGGGTGGTGGTGCGATGGGGCACTTCAGCACCCTGTCCTCATCCGCTTCGCTACCCAGCGATAGCACCTGTGCGTCCGAAATCTCTTGGGAGCCGGAAATGGTCCCGGCCAATTCGGGCACCAACAGTACCCGGCCCACGCAGGGGCAGCTTGACGGTTACCGGGCAAACGGGTACGCCGCTATCGTCTATGGTGGAAGCTGGGCCTACAGCCGAGTCGACGGTCAGTACACCGGTAACACAGATATGATTTTTCGTTGGGCTGCTTGCAAATGGGGTATCGACGAGAGCCTGGTGCGCGCTCAGGCAACGATTGAAGACTGGTCATGGAACCAGCCGCAAAGCGGGGGCGACAAGAGGACCTCGTATTCCCAGTGCGTGAACGGTGGGTTTACCGAACTGTGGAATTATCAATGCCCGAGTTGTTGCTATCAGTCGTGGAGTATCTTTCAAACCAAGGCGGTTAACAATTGGCAGACCTGGCCGATGCTGGTTAATTCCACCGCGTTTGCCGCGGACTTCCACTTTGCTTCGATGCGCGCCTGCATGGACGGCGACCTCGCGGGTTATTTCGCGGGAAGACCAGGTAACAACGGCCATACCTATGCAGGAGACATAGCAAGCGGCAACCTCAATACGATTATGTGGGGCTGCGCGGGGTTTCACTATTCCGGCAACTGGTACGACGGCAGTTCGTCCTCGGGCGCGATTTGGTACATAACTCAGCTGCAAAGCGCGCTGTCGCAGAAGTCATGGAGGAGTCGTTGGCCTTCAGTGCATTGGTCTGATTGAAAGGCGGGGCTTACCCCGGGGTGGCGGCGGGCCACGCGCTCGCTGCCACCCTCATATTGCCGACTCTTTTTGTTCGGGCCGAATGTGCAATGTTAATGTCGCTGCGGCCCAAAGTGAGGGTGCTGAAAACGACTCAGCCGGGCTCTCTGGAATCATCTGGAGAACGAGAAATCAGACCCACGTGACGGCCGAATAGTTGCCAATTCAGATTACGCCTTATCCACGCGTTCATGTAGCTGCAGTAGAGCATTATATGGGCGGCAGACCCTTCGAGTTGCGAGCTTTCGTTGCCGGTAGTGACAATCACGTCGCCGTTGATCGTCGCGCTCAGGGTGAGCCGGGTAAGGGTTCTCAATCGAAGCCGTCCTTCCGCTATCATCCCGAGAAGGATTTTCTTGTCCGCAATCAGATTCGCCGTACTGTTCACGAGCAGATCGTCGGACCACATCGCGTTCAGGGCGGAAACGTCGGCTCGGAGCATCGCGTCCGCTTCGCGTTGCTCCAATTCCTTTACTTCTTTCCAGGTTTCCGGGTCAGACGATTCAACGTCAGACATCAACCGCCTCCATGGTCTTGTGGCAACTCAAACGAGCCGTAAGGCCAGTAACGTGCCCTCGGTTGAAAGAATCAGGCTGTCGACGTTGAGCCATCGCCATCGGCACCGCGGTCCAGCAGTCGGTTCATGATAAGCAGTAGACGCTTCAAATCTATGGGTTTCGCGACGATAGCGTCGGCCTCAATTTGAGCCGCCTGCGCGAGCGCGGTCATTACTACGATCGGCACCTTCGCCAGCGCCGGAACCTTGGCGAGTTCGGAGCGAAGTTCCCATCCGTTCATAATCGGCATCATCAGATCGAGGACAATCAGTTGGGGCGCCGGATGATCGCGGAGATATTCAAGCGCTTCGCGTCCATCATAGGCGGTCGCGACGACGTATCCCTCGAACTCCAGGATCTGCGCCAACGCATCGACGGCGTCGACATTGTCGTCCACTACAAGGACGGTAGGTTTGCCGGATCTAAAGGGGGTATAGGTCACGAAATTAGGCGTCCAGATGCATCCCCCTGCGCTTCATCTACTATAAGGATAGCGCAGCGGCAGGCACGGTCAAAGCCCGGATTACTAATTCGCACGACGCAAACGTCTGTTCCAGATCGGGCTCCGGCCCTCGCTTTAGGAAAAATTCCGCAGGATGGGCGACTCAAAACACGACCGATCGGAGGCGTCCATTTCAGTTACGCCTCGATCCTGGCTATAGCGCTCCTGCGATATTCCCTGGCGAGGTCCTCGAGCCATGCTGGGCGGGATTTTAACGTCCGCAAAGTATCGATAAGGCGCTCCGGTTCTCCCAGATCGCTCCATTGAACATCGTCCACTAACTGCACTGCGAGATTTGACGGTCCGTTGGAAAGAACATGTTCGGAGAACCCGACCGTTTCCAGCTTTCCAAATATGGCCTCGACGTTTTCTTCCAAAGCTCGATCCCGCGCCAGGCAATCGTTGAAGGCGCGGGAAACCTCGGGTGCATAATCCGCGATCATCGTTTCAAGCACCGAGGCGCGTGCCACGATGACTGCGCTGTTCCATAGACAGCCCCCAGCGAGCAGGGTGCGGGCGAACTCCCAGCGAGGCTTTTCCCAAAATCGCTTGACCCGAAACAGACCGGGGATCCACGAGGAGACCCGCGACGCCGGCTCGATCCATCCATACGACGTCTCCGCCTTGTCCGGCCTGATGCCCAGCAGCACGGCGAGCGCCGGATGAGCGTCCACCGCGTCGAACGCGCGTTCGACCTGGCGCATAAAGGGGGCATCATCGCTCACGTAATGGTCGGAAGGAAAAATAGCTACCGTCGTATGGGGGCCGAGACTCCGGGCGCGCATGAGTCCACACAGAATGGCCGGAGCAGTCCCGCGATCGCACGGCTGCGCGACAATTTGCGAACGCGGCAGATCTCCAACAAGCGGCTCGTAAAGATCCCGATGACTCTGTTTGACCACGATGAAGGAGCGGTTAACGGGAATCAATTGAGCTACCCGATTCCGCGTATTCTCGAACCAGGTCAGTCCGCCCATCATCGGGCAAAACTGCTTCGGTATGTCGTCCTGTCCAGTAATAAACCGGGTCACGGAGCGCATACGAAGCCCCTCGCCGCCGGCAAGAATAATCGCCGCGCGAAGAGGTGAGCTATAGGTGGACGATTCCATGCTCTTTTTGGGCCTCGCCTTCGAAGCAAGGGGGGTGCCACCCAGTGTGCTCAACGATGCCGAAAATAAGGTGAATGAGAACAAGTGAGGAAGAAAAGGAATGTATTTTGTATAAGGTAAAAAACGACGATCATGATATTTTTTCGTCGCAAAAAGGGCTTTTTTTCAAAAGCGTGTCGCAGAGAAAATCAAAATTTGAAGGACGAGTTTAGACGATAGCGCGCGGCTTTTCACAAATCAGCGCAAAAGGCAGAGATAAGCAGTCCTAGGACGATGAAAGGCGGATGAGGAATGTGCTGCCCTCGTTCTCGCGTGTTTGTACGGAGATGCTTGCGCCATTGATTTCGAGGTAGCGCCGGGTTACGGCCAAGCCCAGCCCCGCTCCCTCGGTAGCGCCCTTTCTTTGCTCCCGCGAAAAGGGCTCGAAAAGCCTCGAGACGAATTTCGTCTCCATGCCGATCCCGGTGTCACTTACCTCGAGCGCGAGCCCACCCATAGGATGTTTGAACAATCGGACCCCGACTCTGCCGCGCTCTGTGAACTTGACCCCATTGCTCAGCAGGTTCGACAGCATGTGAGTAAAACAATATTCGTCGAATACCAACGTGGTCCCCGGAGCCTCACTGCGCCAGTCCAGAGCCACTCCTTTCTGCTCGGCCAGCACCCTGTAATCATCGATGAATTCCTCGATGATAGCAGTGGGATCGATCGGCACACGCTTGGCCTCAAAGGCCCCGGCGTCAATTCGTGAAAGATCGAGCATTTGGTCGATGATCGAAGTCAGCCGGGTGCCTGCGCGCTTGATGCCCCCGAGCGCGCGGCGATCCTCCACTCCCAAGGCGTCGAGTTGCTTTTCCAGAACCAGCGCCCACGTGAATATGACCTGGATCGGGCCCCGCAGTTCGTGGTTCGCCTCGGCCACCAGCCGCACCTTGGAGCGCATCGCTTCCAAGGTCGTGGGGTCAATCTCCGTCGGCGACTGGTTGGCGCGCGATTCGGTTACGTCACGAGTCACTTTTGAAAAACCGATCAGGCTTCCGTTCTCGTCCTTGACTGCGGTGACGACCACATCAGCCAGGAACATTGACCCGTCTTTGCGAACGCGCCATCCACTATTGCGGTAATGGCCCGTAGCAGCAGCGGTCTTAAGCGCACGCATCGGGAGCCCGCGCTGTTGATCAGCCGCGGTATAGAAGCAGGAAAAATGGCGTCCGATGATCTCAGAGGCCTCATAGCCTTTTATCCGCCGCGCGCCTTGGTTCCAGCTAACGACCTGCCCATCGGGGTCGAGCATAAATATCGCGTAATCGGCTACGGCCTCGACCATGAGGCGGAACTGCCGTTCATAGGAGTGCAGACCGGATTCCGCTGTTTGCGAAAGGTATTTGCTCGCAGCCATTTGACTGTTGAACTTAGCGTAAGCTCAGATGACGCAAAAGTAAGAACGAAAGTCGAGTCTGTCACCAGAATTTCCGTCTGTCGAACGATTTTTTGTTAACTATTAAACCCTTTCGATGGTACGGTCATTGCTGGAGACATACATGTGTTCCCTTGGTGACCCCTATTAAAAAAACACCTTCATCTAGGGCCGCGCGACAACGACAGAAAGCTCCATCCGCGGTTCGGTCAGCGCAGGCTGCGGAGGCACCGCTCCGGAACCCGAGATTTCCAATCGTTGGCGTGGGCGCGTCGGCCGGCGGCCTGGAAGCGTTCTCCGAGCTCGTGAGCGCGCTGCCCGAGAACTGCGGTGTGGCGGTGGTCCTGATTCAGCATCTGGACCCCACTCACGAGAGCATGCTCAGCCAAATTCTTTCTCGCAACACGCAACTCGCGGTGAGCGAGGCGACCGACCAAACGACGGTCGAGCCCAACCACGTCTATGTCATCCCGGCCAACGCCGATCTTTCGATATGCAACGGCGTGCTCCAGGTAGGCGCCCGCACATCGGGACACATGACGGTCGATTCATTTCTTCGCGCCCTGGCTGAGGATCGCGCCGACGAAGCGCTTGGGGTGGTGCTCTCGGGTAACGGCTCTGACGGCGCGCTGGGAATTGCGGCGATCAAGGCCGCCGGCGGCGTAACCTTCGCCGAAGATCCGCGCGCCGCCAGGTTTGACGGCATGCCTCGGGCCGCGATCGGGCTTGGAGACGTCGATTTTGTGCTTCCGCCCGCGGAGATCGGCCAGACGATCGCGCTTATGGGCAAGGATCCGCGTGCGCTGCGACACGCCCTCGAACAGGGAGAAGTCCAGGATCGCGACGGGATCAAGTTGGTGCTCACGGCGCTGAGCCGTACGACCGGGCTCGATCTATCCTACTACAAGCCGGCAAACCTCAACCGGCGGATCCGGCGGCGCATGCTGCTCAGTCAGGTCGCCGAGTTAGAGGACTACGCCAAGCTGCTCGCGAAGAAGCCGGACGAGGCATTGGCGCTCAGCGACGATATCATGATCGGCGTAACGGCGTTTTTCCGTGATGGCGCCAATGTGGAGGGCCTTAGCGAACTTGTCCTTCCCCAGATTCCGCGATCGCCTGAAGAGCCCGTCAGAATCTGGGTCCCAGGCTGCGCGACTGGAGAAGAAGCTTATTCGATAGCCATCTGTCTCTGCGAATACCTGGAGCAGCATAACCGTAACGATCGCATTTCAAATCTTCGCTACAGATATAAATAACCGCGCGGTCGAGCGCGCCCGGAATGGAAGTTACTCATCGACCATCGCGAACGACATATCGAACGAACGTTTGCGGCGGTTCTTCAGTCAGATCCCAGGCGGTTATCAGATTTCCAGGCAGATCCGCGAGCGCTGCACGTTCGCCAGACACAATCTCGTCACCGACCCGCCCTTCTCCCGACTCGACCTGGTGTCCTGCCACAACGTGCTCATCTACCTGCGTCCCGAAATTCAGGAGCAGGTTCTGGCAACCTTTTATCAAGCGCTTAAGCCGAGTGGCTTCCTTGCGGTCGCCCGCTCCGAGAATGGCGGCCAATTGTTCGCGCCGATTGGCGAGCCCAAGCACGGAATCTTTGCCAAGCGCACCGGAGTTGCTCGAGTGGATGGCGCCGCTGCGGCCGGGGCGTCGAACTTTGCGCCCATTCCCGCTCCGCGCAAGGCAAATCCGTCTCTGGTCAGCCCACGATCCTTCGCAGTGGGAGTTTGAACGGGCATTGCTTGAACAGTATGCACCGCCCGCCGTGCTGGTCGACGAAGACCTGGAGATTTTGCAATTCCGTGGAGGCACTGGCGCCTTTCTTGAGCCAGCGGCCGGAAAAGCAACGCTCAATTTGATCAGGATGTCCAAGGAAAGCATTCGGGCGGAATTGCAGAGCTTGCTCTACAGGGCCCGTCAGCATGACCGAACAGTCCGCAGCGAAGGTTTTGAGTTCTCCCACGACGGTCAACGCGGGACAACTTAACATCGAGGTAGTTCCACTCAGGCTCGCCGAGGGCGGACGGCGCTTCCTGGTCACGTTCGAGGAAGGGACCGCAGGCGCCGCAAAGGCCGCGCGAAAGCCGGCGAATCGCAAAAAAGCACGTCCGCGCGGGCGCCCCTGATGAGCAGGAAATGTTGATCCTGCGCCAGGAGTTGGAACGCACGAAGGCCCAACTCCATTCCATCATCGACAATCTCGAAACCTCCAACCAGCAGCTCAAAAGCGCCAACGAGGAAGTGCTCTCCAGCAATGAGGAACTCCAGAGCATGAATGAGGAGCTCCAAACTTCCAAGGAGGAATTGCAATCGACCAATGAAGAGCTGACGACTCTGAATGACGAACTGCACAACCGCTACGAGGAGCTATCGCAGACATCGTCGGATCTCAACAATGTATTGGGCAGCATGAACGTGCCAATCTTGATCCTCTCTCGCGATCTGCGGATCAGGCGGTTTACTCCGACCGCGACCAGAGTACTCAATGTCATCGCTGGCGACGTCGGGCGCCCGATCGGCGACATTACGCTGAATATCCACGTCGCCGACCTCGAATCGATGTTGGCCGACTCCATCGACAGCATGAGTGTCAAGGAGCAGCGAGGTTCAGGATCGCGAGGGACACTGGTATGCACTGCGTATTCGTCCCTACCGCACGCTGGATGATCGGATCGATGGCGCGGTCCTGGTGCTGATCGATATCGACGATATCAAACGCAGCCTGGAACAGGCTCGGGCGGCGCGCGACTATGCCGAGGCGATTGTCGAGACGGTCGGCCAGCCGCTCCTGGTGCTCGACGTCGGCTTGAAGGTGCGTACGGCGAACCAGGCTTTCCACGAGGTTTTTCAAACCGCAGCAAATGAAATCGAGCGCCAGCACATAACCCATGCGCAAGGTGGAGTATGGAACCTGCAGCCTCTGATTGCTGCGCTCGAGGCAGTACGGAACGAGGGACGACAGGCCGAGAATCTGGAGCTCGTTTGTCAATTTCCCAAGCTGGGCGAGCGGCAATTACTGATCAACGCTCGCCGCCTGGAGCAGGCCCCAGCGAGCGAACCGCTGATCCTGCTGGCGATCGAAGACGTTACGTTGCGCGAGAGCGAAGCGCGGTTTCGATTGACCTTTGAGCAGGCGGCAGTCGGGATGGCACTGATCGACTCTGACGGCCGCTGGCTCCGGGTCAACGAAAAGACTCTGTGCGATTCTTGGCTACTCGCGCGAAGAGATGCTGATCCGCACGATCGACGACGTTATATATTCCGACGACCTCCCGGCGCATAACCATGAAATGGATAGTCTGCTATCGGGAGAGCGCCGCGCCGCCTTGCGGGAGGAACGTTACGTTCGTAAGGACGGTGGCGATAGTCTGGGTCGGGTCGGCGGTAGTCCTGATGCGCGGGACGACCCGCGAAACTGGCTATTCGATTCTCGTGATGGTCGACATTACCGAGCGCAAGCACGCCCAGCAAAAGCTCGACGAATTGCTGGCTCTGGAGCAGGCCGAGCGCCGCGACGCCGAACAGGCGAGAGCCGAGGCCGAGGCGGCCAATCGAGCCAAAGACCATTTCCTGGCGATGATTTCTCATGAGCTGCGATCGCCGCTCCAGGGTATCGTGGGGCGAGTGGAAATTATTCGGCATGGAGTTGACCGTCCGCAGTTGGAACAGGCTCTGGAAGCAATTGACCGTGCTGTGGCGAGACAGGCCAAGCTGGTCAAAGATTTACTGGATATTTCGAGTATCGTCAGCGGCAAAATCCAGATCGAGCATCGACTGGTGAGTCCCGGCCCGAATTGCAGAGCGTGCACTCCAGGCCGCCATGCCAACGGTTCGACAAAAGCGCCTGGAACTTAGCACCGAGATCAGCGAGTCAGGCAACGTGCTCGGCGACGAAGATCGGCTTGAACAGGTTTTCACCAATCTTCTGAACAACGCGATCGAGTTCACGCCCGACGGCGGCGCGATCAGTCTGCGATGCGCATCCTTGGAAGGCCAGATCGAGATTCGAATCGAGGATAGTGGAGAAGGGATCGCGCCGGAGTTTATTTCGAAAGCGTTCGAACGCTTCAGCCAAGCCGATCCTACCATCGCGCGCCGCCACGGCGGCCTCGGGCTGGGACTAGCCATAGCTCACACCCTGGTGCAACTACATGGCGGGACGATAGAGGCTGCCAGTCCCGGCGTGGGCCGCGGCACCAGCATCACCCTTAGGCTGCCGCTTGCGCCTGAACCTTTAGATGCGGTCGAGACGAAAGATGCTCCCAGCCCGCCGAGTTCGCCACCTGATTTGCAGAAAATGGAGGTGCTGCTGGTGGAGGACGACGCGGACCTTCTGGAAGCTCTTGCCATGACATTCGAGGCGTCGTCGGCACGTGTGCGAAGCGCCCGTTCGGCGACTGAAGCCCTGGCGGCCTTTGGTCAGCAACTCACCCGACGTTCTGATAAGCGACATCGCGATGCCGGACCGTGACGGACTGTACCTCGTCAGCGAGATTCGCAAGCTGCACGGCCACGACACTCCCGCGATCGCTCTCACCGGCCTTGCCAGTGGACTAGAGCGTCAGGCGATGATGGCTGCCGGATTCGACGTTTGCGTAAACAAGCCCATCGCGCCGCAGAGACTGATCGAGCTGGCGGTCTCGCTCGTGCGAAAAAGGCGGCGTCAGGACGGCTAGCCTTCCGCCTGCCAATATCCAGGTCTCTTCTCGCCCGTTACTGATCTCGTCAATTTGTCTTTGAACGAGCTTTTCTCGCAGCTCTCTTCAGATTGTATATTTTTCTTCCGAGCCTTTGAAACATATCAAGTTTATCGCGTCGGCACATTCGGCACGACAATTGAAAGCGGCTTTAATGGCAAATGTACTAACTATTTCGGAGGACACGCGAACGATGAAAGGTCAAAAGACAAGTGCCATTGTGATCTCTGCGATGGTGCTGCTGGTGGCAGGCTGCGACAAGCAAACCGTCTTGACTCATAAACTCGTGGCCACTGGGGGCGAGCATTCTATCCCCCTTTATCCCGATGAAGCGACCTACGTTAAGGTTTCGCATAAGGCCCAACAGGGTGGCGTGAACGGCATGATAGGAAATGCGCAGCAAGATCTTTCGGCCAAGAAAATTGATGATCAGACCCCAGTCAAAGTCATTTCGAGTGACAGTCTGGGCACCGAAGTGGTCGTAATCGACGGACCGATGAAGGGCACGGCAGGTTTCGTGACTAACCAGAACGTCGACTAAAGATTTCGGGACAAAAAGGCTTCACCATACGGTAATAAACGCCTTGTACTATTTGCATTTCCGGCGGGACCGTCTGATCAAATTGCTCATGATGACAGGCTCTCGACTTTATTCCACTGGCACGCGCGATGCATTCAACCATAAAGACCATCAACTAAAGAGGACTCTATGGCGGTGAGAACTGTTTTAGTCGTGATTCTGATTCTCTTGTTGCTTGGCGCATTACCTGCCTGGCCTTACAGCGCAGGCTGGGGTTACTACCCGGCCGGAGGAATAGGCACATTGCTATTACTTATAGTCATCCTAGCGCTGGTCGGCGTTATTTGACCGCTCGCCACGTGCAGGACATTCGCTGCCGAGCTGAGTAACTCTCGGCAGAAACGTCTGGATATTTTTCAGCTTCTTTGATCGGAGGAACAACCATCATGCGACACCGAAGACGTACATCGGGTTTGCTTCTAGGCAGCGCTCTTAGCCTCGCTTTGAGTGCCTTAGTTCCAGTTGTCTATGCGCAGGGCGCGGGCGGCGGTGGAGGTGGTGCGGGAGGTGCCGGAGGGGGAGAAGCTATGGGCGGCGGTGCAGCTACCGGTGGAGGAGGCGCTACTTCGCCGGGAACCGCAGGCAGCTCAACCACCGCGCCTGGCAGTCCCTCCGCGGGTACCTCGGGATCGACTTCACCTGGCTTTACAAGCAATCCGTCCACGATGCCGGCTCCCGGCGGCAGTGGCTCTACGATGGGTGGTTCGACCATGGGCGGCAGAGCGAACAACCCGATCAATCCGTCCGGTCCGACCAATCCGAGCAATCCGGAATCTGGATCTACGAATCCCGACGCGTATGTGAGGTAGACCAGCTTTGTTTCGATCCATTTTAGGTGCGCCGGCGGCATTTGCCGAGATCTCAACCATATCTAATCCTTCCCCCCGGGAGAGAATGGCAGGTTAGGCAGTGTCGTCGGCGTTTTTCAGCGCAACATTGAGGCACAATATGAATATCCAGAAATCGCTCCTTCCGTTTTTTGCGTTGTTTCTATTCTCCGGTTGTTGTGAATATCTCGGAATCTGTACGTCGGCCTCCGTCCATACCTCGATCTCCGGAGCGAACCAGTACGCTCAGCAGAGCGTAACTCCTGAATTCCAACTCCGGTAGTCTGCTGAAAGCGACGACCCGTCCACGCTACTAGACTGAGGCGGGACTCTGTGCTGGCTGGCAGGCCTTTCTACTTTCCGGGCTTGGGTTCGGTATGGTCGCTCGCGTCTTCGAGCTCAGCCGGAGGAGCATCGCCGTCGAACTCGACTGGCGTTGCCGCGCTTTTTTGTGCCGGCACGGCAGGCCTGGATACATTGATCCTCGCGACGCCCTTATGAATAATGCCAATCTTCTCTGCCGCGCGTTGGGATAGATCGAGGCTGCGGCCGGGAACGAATGGGCCGCGATCGTTAATTCGTACGTTCACGGATTTGCCGTTTTCCGGATTCGTGACCTTTACAACCGAGCCGATAGGCAGGCTCTTGGATGCCGCCGTCAGGGCTTTGGGATTAAAGCGTTCACCGCTCGTAGTCTTTCGTCCGGCCATACCCGGTCCATACCACGAGGCCTTTACTTCGTGGCTCACCGGAGTCGGTACTGCCACCGGGTGAATGACCTGAGCGTCCGCCGGCATCACCAGCGGTGGCGGAGCAGGAGGCGCCATTCGAGCGGCGCATGCATACAGACACAGGGGAAAAGCTACCCCAGCAGCCATCGTGACGAGTATTCGCGGGCCTGATCGTCGGGGGGCAGTCATTCACTGCGTCCGTACCAGTCGAACTGCCGTCATCTAAGCGGCGGAACACGTATAGGGATTGGGCCGACTAGTCCGAACACCTGTAGCACCCATATCAAGACGACTACGAACACCACCACGTTCAGCAGGCTCTTAATTGCTCCTGCCATCGGCACATAGGTATTAATCAGCCACAGGATGAGTCCGACGACGATTAACACCAGGACGATGTCGATTAGAGTCATTTGAATATTTGAATAGCAATATGGTTAGTGGGTATGTTGTGCTCTATATACTGGGTTGATCCGCGCCTGCGAGCTCGTTTAATCGCCGCTCTATCGCCTCGATGGCGGTCTTCAGGACCGCAATCGTTTCTTCAGTTGATGGCCCGCCCCACAAAGCATTACCTCGCGCAAACGAAATTTCGTTCTTAAGCCTGATGCGCTCGCTCTGGCAGCGCATGCGAGCCATTACGTGAATCTCTTCGGGCGTAGGAATCAAAACTTCTTGCATGTGCCATTAGCTCCTGCGTAACTCGTGCAATTCACCTAGAGCAGCAAGCAAAGGGTATGCCCTGAAAATTAACTGGCCTTACGTGCGGTATTTCAAACCTCGTAGGAAGCCCATAAGGCAATCCCGCAGAGCACGGTTCGGTACTTTTTGCACGAAAACACATAATTCTGACCGCCTCCTTCGACCGGGTTCAAAGGAAAATCCTACCGGTTGCGAGCCCTTCGGCTGGCATTCTTGATGCTCCTTGTTCGGCTCGGAATGGAGGTGTGCTGTAAATGAAAAGCAATACAATCAGGATGTTACGACTTGGAGCGGCGCTGCTCGCATTATCCGGAATGCTGACGCTTCAGGCTTGTTTTTTCGATGACGGCGGCGGTCACTGGCATCATTGGCACCATGACCACTACGAGGGCAATCGATAGATACTACTGAGTTTCCCGTGAATTCGGTGGTGAAGGGGTTAGGCCGACTCCAGGAGTTGGAGTCGGCGAAGGATGTGACAGCGCCCCAGTATATGTAGACGTTGGCTTCCACTCACGCGGTGGCGTACTGGCAGGGGTTGGGTTCGCCGGAGTGGGAATTGGGCCTGCAGCTCGAGTTGGATTTGGCGTGAGAGTAGAACTCGGCGACGGAGTAGGTCTGGGTGAGGGCGTCGGACTCGGAGTGGGTGTGGAACTCGGAGTAGGAGTAGGACTAGGCGAAGGCGTCGGAGTGGGCGAGGGTGTCGGAGTGGGGACGGGGGTCGGTACGATCCAAGAGGCTGCGCGGGGCACCCAGATCAGAGTCGCTGTGTGCCCCGCGCAGGCCTGCGCCATTGGAGCCGTCGTTTTGAACTTTCCGCTAATTGGATCGTAAATCTCGGCACTGGCTAGTGATTTGTAGGTTGGAGTCCAGCCACCCGCGATCAGCACAGTGCCATCAGGCAGCAGCGTGGCAGAGTGTCCGTAACGGCTGACGCTCATGTGCAGGACGGTCGTGAATCGCTGATTTACCGGGTCATATATTTCAGCCGAGTCATCGTCGCGACCTCCCGCAATCAGGACGCGGCCGTTCTTGAGCAGAGTTGCGGTATGGCCGGCGCGGCTGCGCTTCATCTTTGGCCCGGCCTTGAAGGTTCCATTTTTCGGATCGTAAAGCTCGGTAGTATCGAGCGCGGAGCTTCGCGCGTATGGACTGCCACCTGCTATGAGTACGCGCCCGTCGGGGAGCAAAGTAGCCGTGTGATAGATGCGATTCTGGTGCATCGTGCCGGTCGGCGCGAAGCGGCCGGTTGCAGGATCGTAAAGTTCGGCCCGGCTCGGTCCCCCTCCGCAAATCAGCACCTTGCCGCTTCGCAGCAGCGTCGCGCTTTGTCCATAGCGGCTCTCGGCCATCCTGGTGGTGGGAACGAATTTCTTGCCCTTGGGATCGTATAACTCGGCTGCGCTCACCCCACCGCCGAGTACTAAAACTCTACCGCTCTTGAGCAAAGTCGCGGTCGGTTCATCTCGCGGCTTGTTCATTTTCGCGGTCGCGCTGAAACGTCCTACTCGAGGATCAAGGATCTCGGCCGACGGCAGAATCCAGGGCATCGCCGGACCGGGAAACGACACCAGCGGCACGAGCACCGTATCGACGCCGCCGACAATGAGCACCTTGCCGTCGGGCAGAATTGCCGCGGCCTGGCGGTCACGACGGGCGGTCATCGGATTAGTCAGTACGAATTTGCCCACGGCAGGATCATAAATTTGCGCGGTGTCCAGCACCGCCGGGCTCTCTCCAGTTGGAGCGTTGACCATCCCCGTACCGCCCGCGATCAGAACGACCGGTTTAAAGGCCGGCGTGGGTTTGGGGGTCGGCGTCGGGGGCGTCGGCGTGGGGGTAGGCTTTCGCCCGTGCCGCGCGCGGTGATGCCTGTAGCGATGCGCCGCGTTGGCGCGAGAGAATGGTGCCGCGAACAACACTGCCGCCGCAGTGAGGAACATCAGCCACAGGATCAGGCTCAATCTGGTCCTGGCTATCATGTCATTGCGCAGCACTGTCATTGCCCAGCTAGTGCGTCATCGCATCGGCCAATCGTTATTCTCGAGTCTCTCCGGCAGGTGCCCTGCCTCTCCTAACGTTCCTGGCGCGAGCCCACGCCTCTTCCTTTGCTGCAACTTCCAGCGGGAGTCCTCGCGTCTCATCGATGAAAGCGCCGAAAATAGCGGCGCTGGGAATACCGAGTAGAGCGAGGTAGCGGATCACATTGGTGAGGCCGCCGAGCGGTCCGATCAGTGCCGCGATCATAACCTGCGCCAGCATCGAGAAGGCGGCGGCGGTGATAGCCTGCCATCCGATCATCGTGGTGCGCAGCCCGGCGGGGAATAATTCGGTCGCGGCCGAGTTAGCACCGACGGTCATCACGCCGGAAGCGATCTTGAACCAGCAGTAAGCAGCCGTCAGCCACGCCAAAGGCCACATCACTTCACTCGGCGGTCCCCAATAAAAGGCCACAGCGCCGAGCCAGGCGGCGCCGCCCACGTACATCACGGTCGGCACGCGGCCGAAACGATCGGAAGCCCACGCGCCGATCGGAAAACCCAGCATCCCGAAGACCATGCCCGTGACGATCACGGAGCTCGCCTTTTGTGGCGATAGCCCGATTATCGAGACGGCGTCGAAATAGAGCCAGCCGTTGACCGCGCTGCCGGCAATAGTGTCGAGCGCGGCGCATGCCAAAATGGTTATCGCGCGACGCCTGTAAAGCGGATGAAAGATGTCGTAAAAGCGGCTACTGGAAACGGAGTTCGTCGACGCCAAGTGCATCCATCGCGAGTCGACCGGCAACATCCGCGCCAGCGGAAACACCAAGCCAATTCCGGCGATGCACGGCACCAATAGCCATCGCCACGAATATTCCCACTGCAGGAGAAAGGGGATGACCATGTAGCCCAGCACTCCCCCCACAGCACTGGCGCCGGCCGCGAATGCCTGTCCGCGCGCTCGCAGCTCGACAGGAAGCTCCTCCGCTAGCAAGACGATTGCGGATGACACCGAGCCGCCGAGCAATGCGGATATAAGAATTTCGGAGATTGCGAATGAAATTGGACGGCGCGCCAGGGCGGCTCCCCCCGCGCAAAGCGGGGCCAAAATCAAACATGACAAAATGATCCGCCGCCTGCCGAATCGGTCCGCGAGCCGGGCCAGGATGAGCGCGCCGAACGCCGAAAGCGACATCCAGGCGAAAAGTTCTGCCAACTGCGCCTCGTTCAGTGCAAAACTTTTCGCAATCCATGGCGAGGCAACCCCCACCACCGAAAGGCTGTAGCCCTGGTAGATGAGAAGAATGACGATCGCGGCAATGATCGTCGCCGGGTGCGAGGACCCTTGTGGATCCAAGGCGCCCCCACGGTCCGCACGAATATCCCTATCTTCAGTACCCGACAACGCCATGCAGGTCCTTGAGACGGCTCTTTACTCGGCGGAAACCATTCCAGATTCCTCGCCTTTTCGCACCAGGCCCGAGGAATTTGGCAACACGCCTCGGCATTTTCAATCCGGGGCGACGACCGATTTCGGCGACGGTTTCCGATATCGGTTAGTGCTCGACGTTCTCGTGCGCTCCGATCGCTGATGGAGCCAAATGATAGTCAAGATTTCGTCATTTAACGAGCCAAGACCCAAAGGCATATCCATTGCTCTCTACTTTTACCAACTCGGCCATAAAAATTTTTGCTGAGGCCGGAAAGGTTGAGGTTTAATGGATTCGAACGAAGTCAATTCTCCTCGTTCGCCTCTTATCAGGTTTTTGTCGTTCGTCAGTCCGCACCTCGGGCTGGTCGTCGGCGCGGCCCTGACTGGAATCGGTAAATTCACGCTGCCACTCGCCTTTCCTTTGGCGTTTAAGTACGTCATCGACGTTTTGCTCGCTTCGCAACCCAAGCTGGACGGTATCAATCTGGTGATTGATCGCTGGTGCGCGGGGCTTGCGCACCTAGCGGGAATGACCCCCACAGGAGAGCACAAACTGGCCGCGTTGAGCACCGCGCTCTTGCTGCTTTACGCATTGCAATCCATCGCCAGCTACTACCGCAGTTACTGGGCAGGAATCGCCGGCAATCGCCTCATCTTCGAACTGCGGTGCAGACTGTTCACTCATCTGCAGCGGCTGCCGCACGCTTTTTTCGATCGCAATCCATCCGGAGCAATCGTTTCGCGAGTACTGAACGACGTTCAACAGGCGCAGGAGTTGGTGAATTCGGCTCTCATCGACGTCTGGATGGACGCCGTCTCCCTGGGCCTGGTGGTGGTGGTCCTGTTCGCTATGGATTGGCGGCTGGCGCTGGTGGCGATGTGCATCGCGCCGGTCTGGATGACCTTTATGCGGTACTTCTCACCCAGAATTAAAGCCGTAAGCCATCGGATGCAGGAAACGCTCGAGAGCATTTCGGGCGAAGTGCAGGAACGTGTCGCCGGTGCGAGCACCATCAAGTCCTTCGGACGTGAAGAACATGAGGTCAGCCATTTCAGGGCACGCACGGAGCACCTTTGCGAACGCACGATCGACAAGGTCAAGCTCGCTGCGCGCCAGGAGATGCTCATTCAGTTGCTCACGCGTTGTGCGCCGGCGGTCGTGGTCTGGATGGGCGCGCTGATGATCATACGAGGCACCATGACGCTCGGGACCATGGTGGCATTTTTTACCTATCTTGGCTTCCTGTATCTGCCCTTGGAGCGCTTCGCCCAATTTTCGGTGGTAGTATCGTCTTCGCTGGCGGCGATCGAACGCATATTCGAGTTTCTCGATATCAAACCCGAAATCATCGATCATCCGCTGAGCCGCCCATTTGCGGTTCGCCGCGGCATGGTGCAATTCGATCGCGTCAGCTTCAGTTACCCCGCGCGCGATGGTGCGCCCGTTCGGGGAACGCTCAATGATCTCAACCTGAGCGTACCCGGAGGCGCGAGGGTGGCACTGGTCGGACGGTCGGGCGCCGGCAAAACAACCCTAGCTAACCTGATCCCGCGCTTTTACGACGCTAGCTGTGGTCGCGTACTGCTCGACGGCAAGGACGTGCGCCACTATACCCTGAAGTCGCTGCGCGACAGTGTGAGCCTGGTGACGCAAGACGCTCTTCTGTTCAGCGCGAGCATCCGCGACAACCTGCTCTATGCGCGCCCCGACGCCTCGGAGGAGATGCTCTGGCAGGCGCTCGAGCTCGCCAACATGCGCGAGTTCGTCGACGAGTTGCCCATGGGCCTTGATACCGTAATTGGAGAACGTGGAGTGAAAGTTTCCGGCGGCCAACGCCAGCGGATAGCGCTCGCGCGTGCTTTCCTGAAAGACTCCAGGGTTGTAATACTCGACGAAGCGACCTCGGCGGTCGATTCGGAATCGGAAAACTTGATTCATGAAGCAATGGAGCGTCTGATGGAAGGGCGCACAGTTTTTCTCATCGCTCATCGCCTGCGCAGTGCAATAAACGCGGACCTGATAGTCGTGCTTGACCAGGGCAATATCGTCGAAACCGGTACTCATTCCGAATTGCTGAGCCGTGGTGGCACCTACGCCCGCCTGTTCCGGGAGCAGGTCCGCGGCCTTGCGCTGGAGCCGGCGCTCGCGGGCCAGGACGTACGCTCGACCATGCAGGCATAGTCTTCTTCGGGCCTCTTAGTAACCGCGCATGAGAACCGGGACATAGAGTCGGCCCCGCAAGATCTCGCATCGATTGAAAACGAGCACCAGGGAGTATCGCATTGGATAGAACTAACGAAGGCAGTAGCAAATACTCACTCTTTAGAGCTCCGCGATTGCGTATCGCGCAGATAGCACCTCTGTACGAGCGAATTCCACCTAAGCTATACGGCGGCACGGAACGAGTAGTTTCCTACATCACCGAAGAGCTGGTACGCCGTGGACATCAGGTTACGCTTTTTGCCTCCGGCGACTCTGAGACTGGCGCGCAGCTCGCCCCGGGGTGCCCCCAGGCGCTGAGGTTGGTGGGCAAGCCCGAGCTCGGCGCTTTCCTGCAGCTGCCGATGCTCAGTGATGTATACGAGGGAGCGGCCAACCGGTTCGACGTGATCCATTCCCATATCGACTACTGGAGCTTTCCTTTCGCCCGCCTGACCAATGTGCCGAGCGTCGCGACGATGCATGGCCGGCTGGACGTCGAGGAATTGCATCCGGTCTACGCGCGATATCGCAGCATGCCCTTGGTCTCGATCAGCAATGCGCAACGGGCACCGTTGCCAGCGATGAACTGGGTCGACACCGTTTACCACGGTCTCCCACAAGACCTCCTCCGTTTCAGCCCCGGCCCGGGAAAGTACCTGGCGTTCCTCGGAAGAATCTCGCCGGAGAAACGCCCCGACCTTGCAATCGAGGTCGCGCGGCGTGTAGGGATTCCGCTCAAAATTGCGGCCAAGGTCGACGCGGTCGATCGCGAGTACTTCCAAACCGTGATCAAGCCGCTTTTGTCGGCTCCCGAGGTCGAATACATCGGAGAAATCGGCGAGTCTCAGAAGAGCGAATTTCTGGGAAATGCACTGGCGTTCATGTTTACCATCGATTGGCCAGAGCCGTTTGGGCTCGCGATGATCGAGGCGCTGGCATGCGGAACCCCGGTGATTGCACGGCCCTGCGGCTCCATTCCCGAAGTGATCCGTGACGGAGTTACCGGCTTCATCGTCAAGAGCGTGGACGAAATGGCCGCGGCGGTGAGGAAAGTCGAAACGCTTCCACGCGAACAATGTCGCGCCGAATTCGAGCATCGCTTCACCGCGGAAATCATGGTTGACAATTACGAACAGATCTATCGTCAGCTAATCGAAGCGGGGCAACGCAAGGTTTTTGGAAAGCCGAAGGAGGTTTACCCTCCGGCCGGAATTGTCCGATCGATGGCTAAGACCTCCGGCGAAAAGACTTCCGGTAAGACGACCGAACCTGGCTCGTGAAGCGCCGAAGCGTCAAAAACGCTAGCGTCGATGGGCTCGCGCGCAGCATGGAGAGCGAACGCAGAGCGCGCAACGTCGTAAAGGTCGGCTCCGACTTTTACGTTCTCGCCTCAGCGCTCGTATCGCGGCGCGTCTCCCGCGTGTTGGCCAATGGGCAGAGCTTTGCAGTCTTCGACGTATGCGGCGATATTCTGGACTACCCACTCGAGGCGCTCGGTTTTTTTTATCGCGACACTCGTTACCTGAGCCGCTTCGAGCTCAGAATCCATGAGAACTCTCCGTACTTTTTGAATTCCTACTTGAGCGATGACAACGCGCAACTGCGAGTGAACCTGACCAATCCGGACCTGAACTCGAACGGCCGCACGATCAAATTGCCGCGCGATGTGATCCAGATGGAGCGTAGCTGGGTCATGTCTCATACGTCGCTGATGCATCGTTTGAGGGTCCGCAACTATGCCGGAGTTCCGCTGGAGATTCCGTTGGAGCTTTTTCTGGGCGCGGATTTCGCGGACATCTTCGAAGTCAGGGGTGTCGAACGTAAGCATCACGGTCGCAGGTTGTCTCCCCAGCTGGGAAAAAACACGGTCAGGTTCTCCTACGAAGGGCTTGACGGCACGCGCCGCTTCACCGACATCGCGTTCGACACGACGCCACACGCGTTACGCGGCGACCGGGCCGTCTTCCTGATCAACGTCGATCGCGACCAAACCGCCGATCTCGAGGTGCGCATCACGTGCGGCAGTGCACACGAGGCCTCGCGCGCCCAGCCCGTGCCTGCGGCAGTTTTCGACCGCGCGCTGGCTGAACGGCACTCGGAGATTGAGGAATTCCAGACCGGGTGGGCAGGGCTTTCGGCCAGCAACGAACTCTTCGATTCACTCCTGACGCGCTCGCAGGCCGACCTAACCTCGCTTATCTCGCACACGGCTGACGGCACCTTCATGATGGCGGGAATACCGTGGTTTGCGACGCTGTTCGGCCGCGACAGCATCATCACCACGATGGCGGTACTGCCATTCAATCCTGGGGTCGCCGAGCATACGCTTCGAGCGCTTGCGAAAATGCAGGGATCGCGAATCGACGAGGCGCGCGAGGAGCAGCCGGGCAAGATCGTGCACGAGATTCGCGCGGGAGAGATGGCGGCGACCGGCGAAGTTCCCTTCGGCCGCTACTATGGCAGCATCGACTCGACACCATTGTTTCTCTGGTTATTGGGACGCTGCGTTGCGACGACCGGAAATCTGGCGTTCGCTGAGGAACTCTGGCCCAACGCCGAACGTGCGCTCGAATGGATCGAACGATGGGGCGATCGCGACGGCGATGGATATCTCGAATATATAAACAAGACGCCGCGCGGTCTCGCCAACCAGGGATGGAAGGACTCCTTCGACGCGATCTCGCACGCGAACGGTGAACTGGCCCGCGCGCCAATTGCACTTGCGGAAGTGCAGGGCTACGTCTACGCCGCGTATGTCAGCATCTCAGACTTGGCGGCACAGCTTGGACACGCAGACGTTGCATCCCGTCTTGCAGAACGAGCAGGCGCGCTAAAAAAGGCATTCTCGCGCGACTTCTGGCTTGAGCCGGAACGAATGGTCGCGCTCGCCCTGGATGGCGACAAACGACCATGTCGAGTGATGACTTCGAATGCCGCCCATTGTCTGGCGACCGGATTGCTCGACGCGGATCAGGCTGCCGCGTTATCGCAACGCCTGTTTAGGGACGAGATGTTCTCGGGATGGGGCATACGAACGCTGAGCGCTAACGAGCGACGCTACAATCCGATGAGCTATCACAACGGATCTGTGTGGCCGCACGATAACGCGATCGCGGCCATGGGCCTTGCGCAGTATGGGAACCGCGCCGGAGCGCTGCAGATTCTCGAAGGCCTGTTCGACGCGGCAGTACATTTGCAGACCGCGAGCCTCCCCGAGCTTTTCTGCGGCTTTCCGCGCGAGCCACGGCTCGGCCCCGTTCCCTATCCTGTCGCCTGTTATCCGCAGGCGTGGTCGGCCGCGAGTGTCTTCATGATCCTGTCCGCGGTACTAGGCCTCGGGGTAACGGGGTTCGAGCGGCATCTGTTGATCGACAGACCCACGATTCCATCCTGGCTAGAGTGGCTGCGGATCGAAGATCTGAAAGTCGCAGACCGTTCTATATCCTTGTTTGCCCGCCGGTCGAGCGACGGCGACGTCATGGTCGAGACTTTGGGACGGAAAGGCTCCGTCGTTGTCGAAGTCAAGAAATGACTCATGCTCCCAGCCATAAGGCAATTTAATTGGCAGCCAGACGTTCAGCCGGCCGCATGCAACATCTCGAGAATCAGGTAAACCGGCGCGGAAGGAAATCGGGACGCAATTAACGAACGTTCGAGTATCGGATATGGGTCTATGGCCACACCCTTCCACCACTGGCGCTCGGGTCCGAGCTGATAGATTGCGAAGTGCAGGTGGGGAGCAGAAGGCGAAGCGTCGCCGGTCGATCCGACGTATCCAATCACTTCTCCCCGAGTAACACGCATGCCCTCGTGTAGTCCATCGGCATAACGCTGCAGGTGGGCGTAATAGTAACAGTAGACGCCCGGCTCGTCGAACTCGTAGATAGTATTGCCGCCCGCTTTGCTTAAAAACAGTTTCTGAATTGTGCCGTCGACGGCCGCGCGCACCGGGGTGCCCGCCGGTGCCATGATGTCGATCGCTTCATGACGATGGCCATGATGTATTTCGTTAAAGCTGTCATGTAGTTGATTGGCCTTCAGACCTGAAATCGGCGGCACTATCGCAGGATATGATGCCGCGCTCACGCGCGGTGGATAATCCTGTCGGGCCGCGAGCCGGGAGTTGATTTTCGAATTGTCACCGGCTGGTTGTGCCCACGCGTTTCCCGCAAGCACAAACCACGCAAGCACAATCAAAGCTATCGATCACAGCCACATACCAATCCCGGGAGCAATTGCTGTACCCGAATTCGGCGACGTCTGACGGTTTTCAACGGTGATTTTCGGCGTCGGAGGGCATCACTTCTGATGCGCCCGAGCGTAAATTGACGGATCCTCGCGCCGCGGACATTTTTTCCGCTCTCATGAATTAAGGCGCAAATTTTCAACTGAAGACAGAAACTATTTCAAGAGCCGTCGAATGAAGGACCGGTCACCGCGCTCAGGTAGATACCAGGGCACGTCGACAATCACGATTCGGTGTTCGCCCTGCAGCAGCAAACGAGCCGCTAGAACTCGGGCGCGTTGGTTGTGAAGAACATATTGGTACCATCGGCGCTCAACCAACTCCGGCAGGAGTACCGCGATGATGCGCGCGGGATTGTTTCGTTCGACCTCGAGAACGTGATCGAGAATCGGCTGGACCACGAATCGAAACGGGGACTTGAGTACCGTAAGCCGCGGAATCGCTTGCTTTGCCTCACGCGCCGGCTGCTCGACGCGCGACGGCCAAAGCCGCTTAAGCGAGTTGGAGCTGTCTTCGCTTTCTATATGCAGTACCTCGATCTCGCGCGACAGCGTCAGCGCCACTCGTAACGCGTTCTCCGCAATCGAATTCCACTCGAGAATCGGCACTATCACCATAGGTTCTTGCAAATCGTCAAGCTTCAGGCCGCCCGGTGCCGTCTCCCATTCGATTCTCAGATAATGGTGCTTCACCGCAAGCATCAGGGCCACTAGCGACGGCACCAGTAGCACCACGATCCAAGCGCCTGCCGTAAATTTGACGACTGCCACAACCATCACCGTGAGGCCCGTGGCACTGGCCCCGAACGCGTTAACCGCCAGGCCGATGAGCGCCCCCCGCTCCTGCCTCTTCTTCAACCAGTGCGCGACCATCCCGCTCTGCGACAAGGTAAACGCCAGAAATGCGCCGACCGCGAAAAGCGGAATCAGCCGGTCGGTAATGCCATCGAACAGCGTCAACAGCACGCCGGAAACTATTGCCAGTAGCCAGATGCCCTCCGAATAGACCAGCCGTCGGCCTCGGTCGGTGAATGGGTAAGGCAGATAGCCGTCTGAGGCCACCGCGCGGCATAGTCTAGGAAAATCGGCAAAAGAAGTGTTCGCCGACAGGCAGAGCACCAGGAGAATCGAAACGATGCTTATCCAGTAGACGAACCCCCGGCCGGCGATCGCGGCGATCAACTGCGAGAGCACGCTTTGGTATTGCGGCGTCCCGGGCGCGGTTGCGCCGAGGTGGTAGGCGCGTGTGAGGTATGCGATGCCGAGCAGCAGCACGATCAGGATGGCGATGATCGTTGTAAGAGTGCGGCGTGCGGTCGGGACGACCGGCTCACGAAACACCTGAACGCCGTTGCTGACTGCCTCGACCCCGGTCATGGCAGTGCAACCATTAGCGAATGCTCGCAACAGCAGCCATGCGCTCACGGGCTCGGTAGCCTGGGGGAGGTGGGGCGGAGGAACCACGGGCTGCGGATGCCCACCCGCGAAGATCGTCGCGAATACGCCCCAAGCCACGATCCCGCACAAGCTCACGATGAACATCCAGGTCGGCAGCGTGAACAGCGTGCCTGCCGTGCCGATGCCGCGCAAATTCACCAGAGTCAATAGGGCCAGAATGATGAGACATAGCGTTAGCGTGTAAGGTTGAAGGTTCGGCATCGCCGAGATCAGCGCACCGACCCCGGCCGAAATTCCGACAGTCACATTCAGCACGTAGTCTGTCATCAGGGCGGCGGCAGCTAACAAACCGGCATTCGCGCCCAGGTTTTCGCGCGCGACCGTATACGACCCGCCGCCGTTCGGATATGCCGCGATTGTCTGGCGGTAACTGAAATAGACGATGCCGAGCAGAACGACGATCGCCGTTGTGATCGGCACGACGAAGGTCAGCCCCGCCGCGCCGAGCGGCAACAATACGGTCAGTGCAGCCTCAGGACCGTATGCGGCGGCACTGAGAGCATCGAGTCCGAAAATCGAAACGCCTCGCAGTGCGCCAACGCGTTGCTCGCCAGCCTCTCCCGAGGCGAGCGGACGTCCAAGAATCGCATCGATTAGCGACATTTTGCGTCCGGTAGGTTCGTGCCGGGTGACGCCCGATCTCTAGGGAATGTTGTCAGCCGATTGGAGGCTTCCTGAACGACGCTTTCCTCACGATCTTACCGCATTCTTCAATAAATAAAGATTCCAGCTCGCAACCAATCGAAAAATCCATAGGCAAATGCAGGTGGTATAGTGGCCTATCTATTGCTCCGCTGTACCGGTTGGTCTTACCGATGCAGCAAACATTACATGGTGCGTGGATTAAAAAGAGCCACGCGAAAAAGGCGTGCGCATTGCTTCTCGCTGCCGCAGCGATGCTTTTAAATGGCTGCGGCACTATTCCGGACGCGCGAGCGGCGCTCCATGCTTATGAGACTCGCCTGGAAGATCCTGAGTTCGTCGGGCCCCATGGGCCGCTGAGCCAGGAACATGGTCAACGGATCATTGCGCGTCTGGAAGCGCGGCAGAAGACGCGCAGCGACATTCTGGAACGCCATCTGGCCTTCGAGCAGGCGATCAGCAACCTACCGCTCGTAGTTGGCAACAAGGTGACGCTGCTGGAAAACGGTGCTGCAACGTATAGCGCGATGCTGACCGCAATTCACAATGCTCACGACAGCATCAACATTGACATGTACACATTTTCCGACGGCCCGGTCGGACGAATGTTCGCCGATGCGCTAATTGAACGGCAGCGGCATGGCGTCCAGG
This sequence comes from uncultured delta proteobacterium, assembly GCA_963710455.1. Taxonomy (GTDB): domain Bacteria; phylum Desulfobacterota; class Binatia; order Binatales; family Binataceae; genus JAKAVN01. The sequence goes on along the minus strand of CAVQAG010000017.1, from coordinate 555,475 downwards.
GTAAATCTCATTTACGACAGCTTCGGCTGTTTTACGACGCCGGCCAGCTATTTCGACCACCTCCGCCAAAACGGGATAGCGGTGCTGGAGTATCGTCCGATGAACCCTTTCGTGGCGAAACTTCATTGGACACTCACCCATCGGAACCATCGCAAGATACTTATCGTGGACGGGCGCATCGCTTTCACTGGCGGCATCAACATCTCAGAAGTATACGCCAGCGGTGTAGGCAGTCGGGAGGAAGGCCGCAAGCCCGGAACACCCCCGCAATATTGGCGTGACACTGACGTCGAGCTCAACGGCCCGGTGGTAGCGGTTATCCAGCGGCTATTCATCAACGAATGGAACTATCAGAAAGGATCTCCGCTCAGTCCACGCGACTACTTTCCCAGCTTGAAAGCACAGGGTGACAACATCGTGCGAGTGATCGCCAGTGTGCCGGAGCGATTTAGTACGATTTACGTGGATTTAATCTCAGCGATAGTTAATTCCGAGACTGACATTTATATCACTGATGCCTATTTCGCACCGGATGGTCAGATGCAGCACGCGCTCGAGAAAGCCGCTCGGCGTGGTGTCGATGTACGGCTGTTGCTACCGAGCCAAAGCGACGAATCAATGGTGATATCGGCCCAGCATTCACATTATGAGGCACTGCTTAAGTCTGGGATCAAGATCTATGAGTGGCAAGGCCAAATGCTACACGCGAAGACCGCGACTATAGATGGAGTGTGGTCAACAGTGGGCTCGTCGAATCTCGATTGGTGGAGCATCGCACGCAATAACGAGATCAACGCGATCATCCTGAGTCATTCGTTTGCCGACGAAATGAACCGGATGTTCAGAAGCGACATGGAGAACTCGACGCAAATCGACCTGGGCCAATGGCAACATCGCGGACTGTTCGAGCGCCTGGAAGAAGCCGCGGCGCGGGTGATCGAGCCTCTCTTGTGAGTTGGATGTGGGAGCAAACCAGGCTTCGTTACTGAAGTGTGCGATTTACGCGCCATTCATCTCTCTGCGCGAGGTGACGAGAGTTTCCAAAATCGTCGAAAGCTCGACAGGATCCACCGGCTTGACCGCATGGCTGTCAAAACCAGCGGTCAGAATTTGAACCTTGTCCTCCACGCGTCCATAAGCGGTCAGCGCAACCAGCGGCATGCGGCCATTCCGGCTGATTTCCTGTTCCCATTTGCGTAGTTCGCGAGCCAAAAAGTAACCATCCTGTAAGGGCATCCCGATGTCCGAAAGGACGGCGTCGAAATGCAGCGTCTTGAGCGTGGCCAGCGCCGCCGCTGCCGAATTCACGACGGCCACGCTCGCCCCTAAGGAGGCGAGTAGATTTCTCAACGCTTCGCCGGCGTCAGGCTCGTCGTCTACCACGAGGATAGACAGGCGATCGAGTCGCGGCGCGTTGGCGGTCATCACCTGGGTCACAGTCGGATGGCGACGTAATTCCTGCGAAGGGATAGTGCTGGCGGGTAGCGGAAGTCTTACCGCAAATGTGCTTCCTTTGCCCGGCCCCTCGCTCTGCGCCACGACCGTGCCGCCTTGAAGGCTCACGATCTCCTTGACGATGGACAAGCCAAGGCCGAGTCCATGCCTGCTTTGAGCGATATCGTCAGCTTGCCAAAAGCGATCGAACACAGAGTCGAGGGCGGCAGGTTCAATTCCCTCTCCCGTATCAGCCACTATGATTTCAACGTGCGAATTTATGCGCTCCAGGCGGACTTGGATTTTCCCGCCGTTCGGCGTGAATTTGACGGCATTGGAGACCAGGTTCCACACCACCTGCTGCAACCTTCCCGGATCGCCGGCGACGGTATCGACGCGAGGGTCGATGATCTCCTGCAAAGTGATCGATTTGGCTTCGGCCGCGACCCGCAGGCTTTCAACTCCCGCCCTGACGACCTCGGCCAGATCGACCGCTTGAACATCGAGGCGCATCCGCCCGCTTTCAATACGGGAGATGTCAAGCAAATCTTCGATCAATTGCGCTTGGGCTCTGACCGCCCGTTCGATGGCTGCCATTCCGCGGCGCGCATCTTCGCCGAGCGCCGGGTTACGAAGTAACGCTGCGGACCAGAGCATTATCGAATTCAGCGGAGTCCTCAGCTCGTGGGACACCATCCCGACGAAGTTATCTTTGGCTCGATTCGCCCTCTTTGCTGCCGTGCTGGCCTTTTCTGCCGCATCTCTGGCTCGTACCGCGGCACCCAGAGCGTCCTTAAATCTTTGGGCCGCCAATTGAATCTGCCGCCAACCCCAATAGCTCAGACTAGCGATCACGAGGATAGACAAAACGGGAACCAGCATGAAAGCCACGTAGTACGCGGACCTCTGACGCGCGGCTCTTTGGACGCGAAGCTGCTGCTCGGCAACGACGAAATTTTCGAGCGCGTCGAAGACCGTGCGGGCTTGCTTCTGGGATTTCGCCAGGGTCTCCAAGTTCAGCTTGCTGCCAGCTTCTTGGGTGATGAGAGAATCGACCGTCTCGGTCCAGGTTCCTTTCAACCTGTCGATTTCTAGCACGCGCCGTTCCTGGCTTGGATTGTCCGCGACCAAAGATCCAAGTGCAGTTATATTTTTCTCGAACGCGTCGCGAGCGTCGCTCAGCTCGGTCAAGTATCGCCTGTCGGAGGTCGACAGATATCCATGAAGCCCCAACTGCACTTCGCGCAATTCGAGTTCGATGTCCTTAACGCGCAAAATCACCCGATCGCTATGTTCTACCCAGCCCGCAATAGAAGCCTGGTCATGAAAGCGCCAGAGCACGACGGCCGCCAGGACGGAGAGGGCGACGATGAATGGCGCAAAATAGGTGACGGTGAGGGTTCGCTTGAATGCTCTATCCGGCAATTGGCGATCCTTGGGGTTCGGCTTTTTCCAACGATCGACCGTTCGCGCGAGGTCGTCGTTAACGTCGCTATATGACTAATACAGAGGAGCCAAGATAGTAAACGCTAGCACAACTTCAGGCGTGGGTCCGCGTCTGTCGCGCGCGGATTTTGCGAGAGTGGGCGTCTCGGCCCGTCAAATCGCTGCGCGAGTGCTGAGCGATATAGCGATATAGGCGAGGATTACGACTCCCGCACTAAAGCCGCTACTGACCCCGATCCGGTGCGGAAACAAGGTGCAGGGACTGATCCGAAGGCATCTCAGCGCGCAGGGATTGGCTGGTCGAAGCGTCCGCCGGATACGCTGAGGTCATCGAAGCCGCGGAGTCCTCATTCTGGGCGTCGGTTTCGAGCGCCTGGCGGGCAATTTGGAGCCGCAGATTTTCGGACACCGGGATGCGCAGCACCAGCTCGCGGCAGACTTCTTCTTCTGAGCGAGCCAACTCTATGTCTCGCAATTGCAGCAGGGATTCGACGGAATTTATCGCGATGTCCATCGGGGTGAGCGCGGGAAGAACGCTAACGTCGTAGCGGCTGCCCTCAAAGGCGACCAGTTGCTCGCCATCGTGAGTCGACACGATCCGGCCCTGGATACCGACTTGCCAGGCCGAGACCAGTGCCAGGTAATAGGCGTCGTAATGGAGAATCTCTCCGTAAACCACCGCGTCGGCCCCGAGCCAGGAGCCGAGCTTCTGGGGGGTGACTTTTGCCAACTTGGCTTTGTCGGTGATCCCGCGGGCGCGCAGGACCGCGTCGATGCCGATCGGATTCAAAACATAGAATTCGCGGCCAGAGAGGTAGCCGACCATCGAGCGGCGCAAACGCTGCGCATCGGTCCAAGCCCATCGCACCCGCTGCCCGTGGTCGCGGAAGGTCAGTGGGATTTTGTCCACCACGAAGTTTGCGCTTCCGCGATCGGTAAAGGGCAGCACCGCAATTCTTAGCGGGGCGTTGTTCTGATAGTCGGGCGCAACCTTGACGTGGAGGCCACCGGGATCGAGTTCGACTACCCTGTCGAACAGCGTCTTACGTCCATGGCTGGTCAGCTCATATTCGGGCTGAAAGAATGGTCGGCGCTCCTCCGCGCGTTGACTGACTGAAGAGCATCCGGCAATACCTACCAAGGCTGCGGTAAGAACGAGACGAAGTAGAAATTTGCGCGCCACGATCGCGTCCCTCCCTCCCCCGTCTCCCCTTGATTCCGCAGAGGCAGCAAGAAGCATGCTCGCGAGCGCGGTCTTTTAAATCTTGAAAATTCCGCTTTTTGCGGCGAATTTTTAGCGCGGAGTTGTCCTTGATTCATAGCGGCCGTCGGTAACATTTGCGCTCAATGCTGGTATCCGGCCGCTCTGCGCCGGAGGCCGGGCACAGGGAAGTTGGTGGACGGCCGGAGTATCGAAAGGATCGTCCATTCCAATCAAAGGTCCCGGTGCCCGGTCCGAAGCTCTGATTTAGGGAATCGATCTGCGCGTGCTCTGAAGGGTCGCGAGCCTCCACCGGCGCATAGGCAAGATAGGTAGTTGAGCTTGGTAGGAGGACGCGTTGAAGCGGCGGCTGGAAGTTCATCGTGGTAAAGTTGGCGGCGAGCCTCCATCGACTATTGCCCATCTGATTCATAACGGCCGTTACCTGCGAGTCCGACGGCGGAGGGGCAGGGATCATTGGGCGATAGAGAGTCGTGCCTAGTTTGTCAGTTCTGAGCTCGATCAGCGGGGGCAGCGGTCGACCACCGGTGTCGCAACTTTCGGCGTCCTGGGGAAGATCAGTCTTCAGCGTGGAGCGGCTATGGGAGGCGGCGCCCGAGCCGGCCGCGCGCACCAGCTGAATCGCCATCGGCGCCACCGCCATCGCCGCCATGAAACATCCGCCCGTGTCGATCGCCAGCACCGTCAAGCCGCAGCACAGCGCGCCCTTGATGAGCAGCGATCCGCGCAACGGCTGGTGGCGTAAGTGCAAGAGCGGATGTCGTCCGTTTGCGACTCAAAACCGGTGTCGTCACCGGCGGTTGAGGACGCCCGCTAAATTGTCGAGTCAGTTGTCGGAGGACAGCAAGAAGCGCTCCAGATCGGCGCCCGATCTTGATCATCAAATTGTCGCGACGTAGCACTCGAAAGCATCCAGTAAATGATCCTAATCCAGGTAATAATTTCCGATTGCTATCTCGATATTACGGACGGTATTCGCAAAAATACTCATCTTTTGTCGCTTGAAGCTAGCAAAGGGAGGGTATAGAAGTTGCACCCCCACTCTCAAAGCGAGATCCACGCCCAGACGGTCAAATATGCCCAATCCCGACGCGCACGATGCCGCGATTCCGCCATTTGCTCAAAACCCCATAAGGCGGCTCGCTAAATTCCTCATCGCGGCTGCTTATTATGGTGCGCGCGAGACATCGCACGCGCTTGCGCGGTTGCTCGGTATGCGCCAGCCCGGCGTTGCTTCCATAATCTACTACCATCAAGTGCCCCCTGAGGAGCGCTCCCGGTTCGCGCGGCAGATGGATCACCTGCTGCGCTGGACGCAGCCGATTCGAGCGGACCATAGGGAACGGCTACCCGCAGGGAAGCGGTACGTGATGGTGACGATGGACGACGGCTGGAACAGTTTCGTTGAGAACGCTCTGCCTGAAATGCGTAACCGGCACATCCCGGTAACAATTTTCGTCATCGCCGATCGGACCGGTGACAGTATGGGTGAGGCAACGGACCGCATCATCTCCGAGGAGGAACTTCGCGGTCTGTCACCTGATATCGCGAATGGTCTGGTCACCATCGGCTCGCATACCAGCACGCACGCCTTCATCACGACGATGAGCCGGCGCGAGGCGTGGCGCGAATTGGCCGATTCCCGTGCCAGGCTGGCGCTAATCCTGGGCCGGGAGGTGAGTCTCTTTTGCTTTCCGTTTGGCCTTCATAGCGCGGAGCTGGTCGACCTCTGTCGCGCTGCCGGCTACGAGCGGGTATTCGGCGGGATGCCGGCGCCGGCATTGCGCGACCCGCGCGAGTTCCTGATCGGGAGAGTGCGTGTCGACCCTGCAGACTGGTTAGCTGAGTTTCATCTGAAACTAATGGGCGCCTATGATTGGGTACCTCTGGCAGCGGATTTGAAGCGCCGTCTCCTGGATAAGTTGCATCTGAGTCACGCCCGCAATGCGATCAAGCTTGCGGGGCGTAGCGAGAATGAGTCAACCGCGTCGCGAGAGATTTTTACGACCTCTACGAAATGACCAGCGCTTCCGGCCAGTGCAGGACGATCTCGATAAAGAACGAACGAAACGATCCAGCAGGCCCTCGGTCGGTTGCGTTGTTCAAAAAGTTCACCCGCCCCATTTGCCGATCTAAAAATCAGAGAGATGCAACTGTTGTTGCTCCCAATGTTTTCTGCGAGTAGGGTTGGACGCCCCTGGCTCCTTTAGCCGCGACCGACGAATGGCATCTTAGTTGCCATCACGGTAATGAACAGCACGTTGGCCTCCAACGGCAGACTCGCCATGTAAACCACGGCGCGCGCCACCTGCTCGGCATCGAAGGTCGGCTCGACCTCGAGCGCGCCATTGGCCTGCGGGACGCCCCGTTTCATCCGCGCGGTCATTTCGGTGGCAGCGTTGCCGATATCGATCTGACCGCAAGCGATATCGTACTTGCGGCCGTCAAGCGAGGTGGCCTTGGTCAGTCCGGTCATCCCGTGCTTGGTGGCCGTGTAGGGAGCGGAGTTGGGCCGCGGCGCATGCGCGGAAATCGAACCATTGTTGATGATCCGACCGCCGCGGGGTTCCTGGCTCTTCATGATTCGGAAAGCTTCCTGGGTGCAGAGGAACGCGCCTGTCAAGTTGATATCCACTACCGATTTCCATTGCTGGTAAGTTAGGTCTTCGAATGGAATACCCGGTGCTCCGATACCCGCATTGTTGAATAGCAAGTCCAGGCGACCGAAGCTTTCTTTGGTCTTCGTGAAAAGCGCCTTCACCGAAGCGGGATCGGCCACATCGGCCGAGACCACCAAGGTTCGCGAGCCAGGAGATTTGCTCTCCAGTACTGTCGCGTCCAGCAGCTCCCGGCGCCGCCCCGCCAACGCTACTGAGTATCCCTCGTGGAGCAGCGCCAGCGTCGTCTGCTTACCTACGCCGGTTCCCGCGCCGGTGACGATCGCGACCTTGCCCGATGAGTCCATATCGATTTCCTCCCAGATGGAAGCCGCTTTCCCGCTCTGCCAGGCTTCGCAGAGGATCCGCGCGAGCTGCCCTTATACTGAGCGCGGAGCGAGATTGAAAGCTTCGGCGAGAAGCTCGTAGGAGCGCATCCGCGCGCGATGGTCATGCACTATCGTGACAATCATCAACTCATCTACGTGGAGCACACTTGCCATGTCGATTAGCCGGTCGCGAACGCTCTCGGGCGTGCCGGCGAAGTAGCCCGGCCAATCGCCCGGCTCTGCGGGCGGCGGCTCGGAAGACGAACCCAGTTCCGCGAGCGCGTCTTCGGGCGTCGGAATCGGACGCACGTCGCCCTGCCGGATGCGGCGGCGAAAAAGGCGGACGCTGGTGAGCAACCGCCGGGCCTCGGCTTCGGTCTCGGTACAGAGCACGCCTGGCGCGACCATCGCGTAGGGCGCGGACAAATCCCGGGACCCCATGAAGTGTGAGAAATAATACTCCAGCGCCGCGCGCGTCGGGTTGGAATCGATGAAATGCGCGAACGCGTAGCGCAGCCCAAGCTGCGCCGCCGCCGCTGCGCTCCACATGCTGGAGCCGAGCAGCCAGACCTCCGGACAGCCGGGCATGTCGGGCGAAACGCTTAGACGGCTGAACGGATGCTTGGCCGGAAAGTCGCGATTCAGAAAGGCGAGCAGTTCCAGCATCTGATCCGGGAAGTCGTCGGTCGACAGTCGCTGGCCGCGATAGCGCTGGAGCGCGAAGGTGTCGAGCGGGGTGCCGCCGGGCGCACGTCCCACGCCGAGGTCGATCCGGCCCGGATACAACGCGTGGAGCATGCGAAAGACTTCCGCGACCTTGAGCGGACTGTAGTGGGGCAGCATTACGCCGCCTGAGCCGACCCGGATGCCAGTGGTCTCGGCGGCAATCCGTGTCATCAGGATTTCAGGTGCGGGACTCGCCAGCGCGGTGATGGCGTGATGCTCGGCGATCCAGTAGCGCTCGTAGCCCAGGCGATCGGCCAGGCGCGCGAGCTCGATCGAATTGCGCAACGCCTCGGCTGGAGTCGAGCCGGCGGAGACCGGCGACTGATCGATGATCGACAGCTTCACGCTGGCTCGCGGAGTTGCGGCGTTCAGGAGGACCCCAGCAGGAGATTCGGTCCAGATGCTCTCAGGGAACTAGGGCTTCGTTAACCGCCTCATCATCGCTTCATCATGGCCGCGAGGGCCTCGCCCATCTCGGCCAAGGCTTTCTTGACCGACGGCCGTGTCTGGACATGCTTCCACCACGCCTCAAGCTTGGGACGCCCCTCCAGCGCGGGCTTGGCGCCGAAGCCTGGCAACATGTTGGTCGCAAAGAACATCGTCGGCGCGAGCGCGCAGTCGGCGAGTGTGAACTCCGGTCCGGCCGCAAATCCACTCGGCGCGAGCATCGCCTCGAGCTGGTCGAGCCGCTGATTGAATTCGGTCAGCCGTTCGTTGACGACTTTTTCGTCGCGGCTCTTGGGGTTGAGCTGGCCGAACAGCGCGCGTAGAGGTGGCTCCAAATAGAGATCGTGAAACCGGGTAAACGTCCGCACGCGCGCGCGATCCTCGGGCGTCTTGGGCAGCAGCGGCGGGTTGGGGAACTTGTCTTCGAGGTATTCATTGATGATTTCTGATTCGGCAATGATCGTCCCGTCGGCGTCGAGCGCCGGGGTTTTGCCGAGCGGATTGATCTTGAGGTATTCGGGCGATTTGAGGTTGTTGCCGGGAATCGCGGCAATCTCGATATTGAGCCCCTTGTCGTAAATCGCGATCCGCGACTTGCTGGCAAAATTCGAGAGATTCATATTGTAGAGTTTCATTTTCACACCCTTCTTTTTTTGATCCTCTCCGCTTATCCCAGAGCGTGACGGCTTGAGCAAGCCGTCACCGATAGCCTCCTCTCGTTTACCTCATCATGTCATTACGTCACTAATCATTCTTGTCCTCTTGCTTGTCCTCTTGGCCGTGCTCCTCCTGCTCGCGCCGGTACTTGTCGAGTCGGTTGGCCGCGTCATTGAACTCGGCCGTCGCGGCCTGGAAGAGCTGAACCGCATGGTCCGCGCGCCGCTGCGCGTCGGCCGCTTCCTCTTTGGCGAGCGCGGCCTTGGCTTGCGCGCGCTCAGAGGCAGCCTGGGCTTGCGCAGCAGCCGCCTCGGCGCGCTCCGCGCTTTCCTCGGCCGACGGGCCGCATCCGCTCGCGATCAACGCCGCAACCGCGAACGCCGCGGCCGTGCCGGCAAACCTGCGGCTAAGCGCCCGCATCGCGCCTATCGCGGCGCCAACGCCTGCAAGGCTCGCTCGTCGGGCAGCAACAGGTTCGCGGTGTTGAGCGGCTGGATACAAACGTGACTGGCGCCGGCCTTCAGATGAGCCTCGATCCGATCGCGAATCTGGGTCTCGGTGCCCCAGGCGACGATCGCGTCGACCAGCCGATCGCTGCACCCGTTTTCGAATTCCTTGTCCGCCCAGCCCAGCGCTTTCAAAGCCTTAGTATAGTTGGGCAGGCGCGGCACGTAAGTCTTCATATACTCGCGGGCGGTTGCGCGCGCCTTGCCAGCGTCGGTATCGAGAATCACCGCCTGCTCGACGCAGATGAGCGGCTTGGGGCCAATCGCGGCGCGCGCCATCGCTGTATGCTCTGGCGGCACAAAGTAAGTATGGGTGCCGTCGGCCTCCGCCGCGCATAGCGCGAGCATCTTGGGATGCAGCGCGGCGATCACCACCGGAACCCGTTCCTTTGGCTCGGGCGCGCCGTAAAGCGCCTTCTTCATCTTGGGCAGATACTCGCGCATGTAGCTGTAGGGTTTGTCGTAGCTATGGCCGCGCAAGTTGGTCACCAGCGGCTTATGGCTGACGCCAATTCCGAGCAGGAAACGTCCGCCCGAAAGCTCACCGACGGTTTTGGCCGCCGCCGCCATGGTCTGCGGATCGCGCGCGTAGATGTTGGCGATACCGGTGGCGAACACCAGCCGCTCCGTTTGCGACGCGAGATAAGCCGCATGCGCGAATGGCTCGCGCCCGATGGCCTCGGGAATCCAGAGCGCACCGTAACGATGCTTCTCGACCGTGCGCGCGAACTCTGCGCTCCGCGCTGCGGTCATCCCGTCGAAGAAGAACCACACTCCGTATTTGGTGATATCCATGACCAATCTACTTAATCCGGTCGCGCGCAGCGGACAAGCCGCGCTCACACTGTCTCCTGCGTATCGCGAGCCTGCGGTTTACCTCGCCGCGCAAGCTGGGCTACAACGAGATAGCTGAACCGTTGCGATTCTGCTCCACAAATATGTCTGAGGCGTTAAAAGCGAGGCGCACACTACGATGATCAAGCTTGGGCTGATGTTCGTCAATTCGGGGCCGTTCGCCGAGCCCGGCCTGCTGACGCACCTCGCGAAAACAGCGGAGGAGCGCGGCTTCGAGTCGCTCTGGACCGTCGAGCACGTGGTCATCCCGCACGACTACAAGACGCCCTACCCATACGCGCGCAGCGGCAAGATCCCCGGGGGCGAGGACGTCGCAATTCCCGATCCGTTGCTGCCGCTCGCCTACGCCGCCGCGGTCACCAGCCGCATCCGTCTCGCCACCGGCATCCTGATTCTCCCGCAGCGTCATCCGCTATACGTCGCCAAGGAGGTCGCCACGCTCGACGTGCTTTCGCGCGGCCGCGTCATCCTGGGCATCGGCAGTGGCTGGCTCAAGGAGGAGTTCGACGCGCTGGGCCTGGACTTCCATGAGCGCGGCGCGCGCACCGACGAGGCGGTCGCCGCGATGCGCGCGCTTTGGCGTGAGGACACGGCCAGCTTTCACGGCAAGCACTTCCATTTTCACGACCTCAAGAGTTTTCCCAAACCGGTGCAAAGGGGTGGCGTGCCAATCCACGTCGGCGGCCATTCAGCGGCCGCGGCGCGGCGCGCGGGACGGATGGGCGAAGGGTTCTTCCCAGCGCTCGGCGAGGCCGACAAGCTTAAGCCACTGTTCGAGATCATGCGCGAAGCGGCGCGCGACGCCGGACGCGACCCCGCTGCAATCGAGCTTTCCTGCGCGGGACGCGCCAGCGTGGAAGCGATCAAACCGCTACTGGATATTGGTATCTCGCGCGTCGTGATCGCACCTCCGGCTTTCGACGCTGACGGTCTCACACGCGGCCTGGACAAGATCGCCAACGACGTCCTGGCGAAGCTTTAACCTACGCAGTCAATGAAGATGAACGACGACCCAAGGATCGGACAAGGTAAGCGAACATGAGCGAGCACGTGCAGATGAATTCCGGTGAGGCCGAGCCGCTCCTGGTGCGCCACGAGGCGCCGCTCGGATGGCTGGTGCTCAATCGCCCGCAGGTACGCAATGCGCTTAACCTGCGTACCTGGCAGCTCATCGTCAAGGGCGTCACCGAGCTCAACGACGACCCTGACGTGCGGGTGATCATCATGCGCGGCGCTACGCCCGAGGCCTTCATCTCCGGCGCGGACATCTCGGAGTTTCCGAGCCTTCGCGCCAACGCCGAGCAGGCGCGTATCTACCGCGAGGCGCCGGGCAACGCGACCAGCGCGATCATCAACTGTCCCAAGCCGGTCATCGCGATGATCGCCGGCATCTGTATCGGCGGCGGCTTGCAAGTCGCGCTGGCCTGCGATATCCGCATCGGCGCACGCGCCACGCGCCTGGGAATTCCCGCGGCGCGCCTGGGGCTGGCCTATCCGCTGGACGGCGTGATGTCGCTGGTGCAGGTGTGCGGCGCCGCCAACGCGCGCGACATCCTGATGTCCGCGCGCATCTTCGACGCCGATGAGGCCTATGCGATGGGTCTGCTGAACAAGCTGGTCGAGCCCGCGGAGCTTGAGGATCACGTGCGCCAGTATGCGACCCGGATGGCATCCAACGCGCCGCTCACGATGGCGGCGGCGAAGGCGACGATCCGTGAAGGGATCAAGGACGGCGCCGAGCGCGACCTCAAAACGATCGCCGAGATGGTCTCGCGCTGTTTCGATAGCGAGGACTACCGCGAGGGCGTGCGCGCCTTCATGGAAAAGCGCCAGCCGCGCTTCGCCGGCCGCTGAGTAGCGTTCAACAGAGTCGCTGTTTTCGGTATCCGCCGCCACGCTACAATGACGCTTACGCCCGGGGCGGGCGCGGAGGCAGTGCCGCCGTATGAGCGAGGCCGACCAGATCTATTTTAATCCGTGGGACGAGGCGTTTCGCGCCAACCCCTATCCGTATTACAAACCGCTGATGACGGGTCCGCCACGGCTGCTGAAGGTCTTCCTGCCGATGGCGCTGGTGGCGCGCTACGCCGATTGTGCCGCCGTGCTGCGCGACCATGAACATTTCTCCAGCGTGCCGCCGCGCTCGCAGTTCCTCGAAGAGCGCATCAGCGTCTTCGGCGACGCGCCGCGTGTGGTGTTTTCCGATCCCCCGGTCCATACCAGGCTCCGCCGGCTGGTGAGCCGCGCGTTTACGCCGCGGCGGATCCGTGAGCTCGAGCCCAAAATCCGCGAGTTCACCGACCTGCTGCTCGACCGCGCCGCCAACAAGGGCCAAATCGACGTGATGGCGGACCTCGCCAATCCGCTGCCGGTGATGGTCATCTCGCACATGCTGGGCGTGCCGCACGAGCACTACCCGATGTTCAAGCAGTGGTCCGACACCGTGATCGAGTCGGACAACACGCCGCCCGGGATGCCGCTCCCGCAAAACGTGCGCGACGCGTTTACGGCGCTCCGCGAATATTTCATTGACGAGATCGAAAAGCGCCGGCGCAATCCCGGCGACGACCTCGTGAGTGTGCTGGTCGCCGCGCACGAGGGCTCCGACGAGGTGCTGAGCGAAGCCGAGTTGGTCGCCTTCGTCGTCATCCTGCTGCTGGCCGGCAACGAGACCACCACTAATCTCATCGGCAACGGGATGCTCGCGCTCACGCGCCATCCGGACCAGTTCGAGCGCCTCAGCCGTTCGCCCGGGCTGATGCCATCGGCGATCGAGGAGATGCTGCGATACGACGGTCCGGTGCAGGCGACAATGCGGCATATCCGCCAAGACACAGAAATCGCGGGCACGACGGTCGCCGCCGGTTCGCTCATCTTTGTGCTGCTGGCGGCGGCCAATCGCGACCCGGCACAATTCAGAAACCCGGAGGCGTTCGATATCGCGCGCACGCCGAACGACCATCTGGCCTTCGGCGAGGGAATTCATTTCTGTATCGGTGCGCCGCTCGCGCGGATGGGAGGCGCGATCGCGATCGGCTCGCTGCTCGCGCGCTACAAACGAATCCGGCCCGCCGCCCCGGAAGCGCCGCTCGCGTATAAGGGTTCGTTCTTTCTACGCGGGCTCGCCTCGCTGCCGCTCGAAGTAAGTTAAGCGGACCAACCCAGGCCGTGCTCCTCAATACGAATCCCGGATCGCAGACGGCAGACCGGAATGGCTAAACGACCGCGGCGGCCCGTGTCACTGGCACGCTGGATCATTCTGCTCGCGCTGACCGCGGCCGCTCTGGGAGCCTCTCAGACCCCAAGGGTCGTAATCCGCGGGTCGAGCGGCGCCGAGCGCGCCACCGTACGCGTCGAGTTGGCGGTCACACCGGGACAGCGCGAATTCGGCCTGATGTACCGCGAGCACCTGGACGAGGACGCCGGCATGCTCTTCATCTTCCCCGCGGTGGATCAGCTTAAATTCTGGATGAAGCACACTGAAATTCCTTTGGATATGATTTTCGCCGATCCTGCGGGCGTCATCGTCGGTATCGTAGCCAATGCCACCCCTTACTCGGAGAAGCCGGTCGGCCCCGACGCGCCGGCGCTTTACGTGCTCGAGGTCAACGGCGGATTTTGTGCGCGCCACGGGGTGCGCGCGGGCGACAGGATGAACTTCGCCGGATTCGAGCCGCACACCACGCAATAAGCGCCGCGAGCTACGCCGCCGCTGGACGCCGTCGCGCTTGATGCACGAACGTGCCGATCACGCCGAGCATATAGAGCACAGCGAGTACGAGTGTGGCCACTGTTTCGATTGGTGGTACATCGCGTACGCGGGCAAAGAGCCCTACGACTCCCAAAAAGTGGTTGACCAGCACAAGGACTGCGCAGATGCGGCTGCGCCGGTAAATCCCATAAGCCAAGGCAAACAGAATTGCAGCGCCTCCGAGGGATACCCACATTACCGGGCCAAATCCGGCCATGAACGCGAGAACGATCATGAACACGCCCGCAGCGCTCGCCGCGATCCATCCGCACGCCACCATCCGCTCCGCCATCCTGTCGTCAATCACGTCTGCGCCTGCCCCTTCCCGGTCAAGGTTGTTTCATTATGGTATGCGCGCGCGCGAAGGCCGCAAAGAAATCCCTCGGGAGCAGCACGAGACTCCGCGAGTGCGGCAAATCCGCTTGCACGCCGCAGCCAGCAGACCATATCATGCTCGCTTGCGCGAGATTGAGCCTGCTCGCTTCTGGTGAGTTTGACCGGGACTTTGGTGATGAGCCTTAAGGAAAATATCGAACGGATGCGCGAGCTTTCGCGCCAGGCCGAGCTTGGCGGCGGTGAGGATCGCCAGCGCCGCCAGCGCGAATCGGGTCGCCTGACTGCGCGCGAGCGGGTCGAATTCCTCCTCGACCGCGGCTCATTCATCGAACTCGACAAGTTCAAGACCCATCGATGCGACGACTTCGGGATGGACGAGCGGCGTGTCCCCGGCGACGGCGTCGTCACCGGCTATGGCACCGTCGAGGGACGCCAGGTCTGCGTCTTTTCGCAGGACTTCACGGTTTTCGGCGGCAGCCTCTCCGGCGCGTTCGCCGAGAAAGTCTGCAAGGTGATGGACCTGGCGATGAAAACCGGATGCCCGGTGGTCGGGCTCAACGATTCGGGAGGAGCGCGCATCCAGGAGGGTGTGGTTTCGCTGGCTGGCTATGCCGATATCTTCCTGCGCAACGTGATGGCCTCGGGCGTGGTGCCGCAAATCTCCTGTATCATGGGGCCGTGCGCCGGCGGTGCGGTGTATTCGCCCGCGATGACCGATTTCGTCGTGATGGTGCGCGATACGTCCTACATGTTCATCACTGGTCCCGACGTCATCAAGGCGACCACGCACGAGGAAGTCTCGATGCAGGACCTCGGCGGCGCCGACACGCATTCGATGCGCTCGGGGGTATGCCACCTGGAGGCGGCTGACGATCAGAGCGCGCTGCTCGCGGTGCGCGATTTGCTCGCCTACATGCCGCTCAACAACGCCGAGGACGCGCCGTTTGTGGCAACCCCCGACCCGGCGGATCGGCGCGACGAGACGCTCGATTCGATCGTCCCTGAAAATCCGAACAAGCCCTACGACATCCGTGACGTGATCCATCGGGTGGTAGACGGTGGCCAGCTCATGGAGCTGCAGAAGGACTTCGCCCAGAACATCGTGATCGGTTTCGCGCGCCTCGGCGGTGCTTCGGTCGGCGTGGTCGCCAATCAGCCCGCCTATCTTGCCGGATGCCTCGATATCGACGCTTCGGTCAAGGCCGCGCGCTTCGTGCGTTTTTGCGACGCGTTCAACATTCCGCTGGTGACCTTTGTCGATGTTCCGGGTTTCCTGCCGGGCACCACGCAGGAGTTCGGCGGCATCATCCGCCACGGCGCCAAGCTGCTCTACGCTTATTGCGAGGCCACGGTGCCCAAGGTCACCGTGATCACCCGCAAAGCATACGGCGGCGCCTACGACGTGATGTCCTCCAAACACATCCGCGGCGATTTCAACTTTGCCTATCCGACCGCCGAGATCGCGGTGATGGGGCCCGACGGGGCGGTCAATATCGTGTTCCGCAGCCAGATCGAGAAAGCCAAGGATCCGGTAGCCGAGAAGGCGCGGCTGGTCGAAGAATACCGCAAGACCTTCGCCAATCCGTTCAAGGCCGCCGAACTGGGCTATATCGACGAAGTGCTGATGCCGCGTGACACGCGGCCGCGACTCATCGCGTCGCTCAAGGCGCTCGAGAACAAGCGCGACCACAATCCGCCGCGCAAACACGGCAATATCCCACTGTGAACACGGCGCGATGCGTCCAAGCGGCGGCCGCAGCATCGCCCAAAAACGCTCTCGCCTGCGCGGTGGCGAACGCGATAAGGTTTAACTATGCCGCACCGCCTCCCGATCGGCGGGTGCGGCGGCTTGCTACGTAGAGCATGTTCAAGCGCATCCTGATAGCAAATCGCGGTGAGATCGCGGTGCGCGTGATCCGCGCTTGCCGCGACCTCGGCGTCGAATCGGTAGCGATCTACTCGGAAGCCGATCGTGCCGCGCTGCACGTGCGCGAAGCCGACTACGCCGTCGCCGTCGGACCCCCGCCCGCCTCCGAGAGCTATCTCAAGACCGAACGGATCCTCGAGGCCGCCAAAAAGACCGGGGCCGAGGCGATCCATCCCGGCTACGGCTTCTTCTCCGAAAACGCCAGCTTCGCCTCCGCCGTAGCAGACGCCGGCCTGGTCTTCATCGGTCCGTCGCCCGAGGCGATCAAAAGCATGGGCGACAAGGTGGAGGCGCGCAAGGCGATGGCGGCGGCCGGGGTGCCCGTAGTGCCCGGATCGCCGGGTACGCTCGCGGGAGAGGCCGAAGTGCGCGCGGCCGCGGCGAAGATCGGTTATCCGATCATGCTCAAGGCGGCGGCCGGCGGCGGCGGCAAGGGTCTGCGCTTCGTCGAGAAGGAATCCGAGCTGGCCTCGGCGATCCGCTCGGTTGGCGGCGAGGCAAAATCGTCCTTCGGCGATGCGCGGCTCTACGTCGAGAAGTACCTGAGCCGCCCGCGTCATATCGAGTTCCAGATTTTTGCTGACCAGAAGGGCAAAACCGTTCATGTGTTCGAGCGCGAATGTTCGATCCAACGCCGCCATCAGAAGGTGGTCGAGGAGTCGCCCTCCCCCTTCATTACGCCCGCGATGCGCCAAGCGATGGGCGAGGTCGCGATCAAGGCCGCGCAAGCGGTCGGCTACTGCGGCGCCGGCACGATCGAGTTCTTGGCCGACGCGGATCGCAATTTCTACTTTCTCGAGATGAACACGCGCATTCAGGTCGAGCATCCGATAACCGAGTTGGTGACCGGCGTGGACCTGGTCAAGGCGCAAATTGAGGTCGCGGCCGGGGAGCCGCTGCCGTTCAGCCAAGAGGAGCTGACTCAGCGCGGATGGGCGGTCGAATGCCGCATCTACGCCGAGGATCCGGCGGCCGGTTTCGTGCCCGCGCCGGGCCGGATCGACACGCTGCGATGGCCGAGCGGGCCCGGCGTGCGCAACGACGCGGGCGTCTACGCGGGCGCCGAGGTGCCGATCTTTTACGATCCGATGATCTCGAAGCTCGCGGTATGGGGCCGCGATCGCGCTGAGGCGATCGCGCGGATGCGACGCGCACTCAGTGAATTCGTGATTGCGGGTGAACTTACCACCAACCTCGATTTTCATCGCTGGCTGATGAACCATCCGGTGTTCTTAAGCGGCGACTACGACACCAACTTCATCGCGCAGGAGTACCATCCACGAACGCTCGCCGCGGCGGATGGGAAGCGCGAGGGCGACCAGGAATTCACCGCCGCGATGCTGGCGGTCGCGGCTGCCGCGCAAACCCTGGGGAACGGCCGCTCACCCGAGGCTGCCAGCGCGGGACGTAATCCGGCGCCCAACGGCTCGCGCTGGAAGATGCTCGGGCGGCTCGACGTGCTGAGGCGCTAAGCGGCGAACGATGCACTACCTGGCCACCTTGCAGAACACCGAACACGAATTCGAGTTTGAAGAGCTCGATGCGAATGCCTGCGCTGTGCGGCTTAGCGAGCACCGCTTCGAGTTGGATCTTCGGCGCGTCGGCGCCAATTCATTTTCGGTGCTGATCGGCAATCGTTCGTTTGACTTCGACGTCACTCCCCAGGGCGAAGAGCTGATCGTCGCTTCACGCGCCGGCGCATGGCGCGTTAACCTGATCGACGAAAAGCGGCGCGCGATGCGCGCCAGCGCCAGCCGCCAGTTAAGCGGCCGCGTCGAGCTGAAGGCTATGATGCCCGGACGGGTGGTCAGCGTGCTGGTGAAGCCGGGCGACGAAATCGAAGCGGAGCATGGCGTGCTGACCGTCGAAGCGATGAAGATGGAGAACGAAATCAGAACGCCCAAGGCCGGCCGGGTGGTCGAGGTGCGGGTTACGGCGGGGCAGACGGTCGAGAAGGGCGAGGTCCTGGCGATCATCGAATAGCTGGGACCGGAGGCCATAGCCATGTCCGACGGCGATATCGGAGACGAGCGCAAGAACTGGGAGCAGCGCAAGGTCGCGCCGGCGCTCAAGCGTGGCGGCGAGCGCCGCGAGCATTTCACCACCAGCTCCGGCATTGAGATCGAGCGCGAGTACGACCCCACTGATTTAAACGGTTTCGATTACCTGCGCGACCTTGGCTTCGCGGGCGAGTACCCGTTCACCCGCGGCGTGCAACCGACGATGTATCGCGGGCGGCTGTGGACGATGCGCCAGTACGCGGGCTTCGGCAACGCCGAGGAATCCAACCGCCGCTACCGCTACCTGTTCGAGCACGGGCAGACCGGGCTCTCGGTCGCGTTCGACTTGCCAACCCAGATGGGCCGCGACGCCGATCATCCCTTGGCCCGCGGCGAGGTCTGCCGCGTCGGCGTTTCGATCTGCGCGCTCAATGACATGGAGACCCTGCTCGATCAGCTTCCGCTCGACAAGATCTCGACCTCGATGACCATCAATGCGACCGCGTCGATCCTGCTCGCGCTCTACCTGGTGGCGGCCGAGCGGCGCGGGGTGGGATGGGACAAGCTCAACGGCACGATCCAGAACGACGTGCTCAAAGAATATGTAGCGCGCGGGACTTATATTTATCCGCCGCGCGGCTCGATGCGGATAATCACGGACATCTTCGCGTTCGCGACCGAAGAAGTCCCCAATTGGAACACGATCTCGATCTCCGGTTACCACATCCGCGAGGCCGGCTCGACCGCGGCGCAGGAGCTGGCTTTTACTCTGGCCGACGGCATCGCATACGTTGAAGCGGCGTTAAAGGCGGGACTCAAGATCGACGCTTTCGCGAGCCGTCTCTCGTTCTTTTTCAACGTGCACAACAATTTCTTCGAGGAGGTCGCCAAGTTTCGCGTCGCGCGCCGGCTGTGGGCGCGAATCATGAAAGAGCGCTTCGGCGCCGCCGACGAACGCTCGATGATGCTGCGGTTTCATGCGCAGACCGCGGGCTCGACGCTTACGGCACAGCAGGTCGACAACAACGTGGTGCGCGTGACGCTGCAGGCGCTGGCTGCGGTCCTGGGCGGCGCGCAATCGCTCCATACCAACTCGCGCGACGAGGCGCTGGCGCTTCCTACCGAGCAATCGGCGCTGCTCGCGCTGCGCACTCAGCAGATCATCGCCAATGAGTCCGACGTTGCCGATACCGTAGATCCGCTCGGCGGCTCATACTACGTCGAAAGCCTCACGCGGAAACTCGAAAAAAAGACGCTGGAGTACTTGGGCAAGATCGACGACCTTGGAGGCGCGGTGTCCGCGATCGAGCGCGGTTACATGCAGCGCGAAATCCAGTCCGCCGCCTACCTCTACCAGCGCGAAATCGAATCCAAGCAGCGGATCATCGTCGGACTCAACCAGTTCACGACCGGCGAGCAGCCGCCGATCGACCTTCTTCGGGTCAATCCCGAGATCGAGCAAAAGCAGTGCGAGCGGCTGGCCCGCCTGCGCGCCGAGCGCAACGCCGCCGCCGCCGGCATCGCGTTGGAACGCGTCGAGGCGGCGGCGCGCGACGGCGGCAACTTGATGCCGGCGATTGTCGATGCGGTGCGCAACTGGGCGACGCTCGGCGAAATCTCGGACGCGATGCGCCGCGTGTTCGGCGAGTACCAGCCGGTCAACGTCGTGTAACCGAGGATTTGCGGCCCCCAGTGTATCGCTCCCCGCTTGCTGCTACGTTTATGGAGTGAGCTGCTCGGCTGATTCCGTTCCGGCGCGACGTAAAGGGGCTTCAGAGGGAGACCGTTGATGGGGCCTTTTGCGAGGGGGGTGTTCCTGACCAAGGGGGTCGGCAAGCATCGCGAGAAACTCAACTCGTTCGAGCTGGCACTGCGCTCCGCCGGCATCGCCGAGTACAACCTGGTGCGCGTCCAATCGATCTTTCCGCCTTACTGCAAGCTGATCACGCCGCAGGAGGGGCTCAAGCGCCTCAGTCCCGGCCAGATCGTTTTCGCCGTGGTCAGCGACAATGCCACCGACGAACCGCACCGCCTCATCGCCGCGTCGGTCGGCGTTGCGATTCCGGCCAACCCGAGCCAGTACGGCTATCTTTCCGAGCATCACAGCTTCGGCGAGACTGATCAGAAGGCGGGCGATTATGCGGAGGATCTCGCCGCGACGATGCTCGCGACGATCCTGGGCGTCGATTTTGATCCAAATGCCAGCTACGACGTGCGCAAAGACGTCTGGCGCGTTTCGGACAAGATCGTAACCACGCGCAACGCCACTCAATCGGCAATTGGGGACCGCGACGGCTTGTGGACTTCGGTGGTCGCGGCGGCGGTGTTCGTCGACCTGCCCGAGGGAAAGTGACTACGCCGGTGCAAATGCAAGCGCAGGCGCATGTAATGGAATGATAAGGAAGGAACGCGGATGGCGACCGAAATACTCTACTGTTCAGCTTGAGGATACAAACCTCGCGCGGCCAGTTTGGCCGCCTCGCTACAAAAGCGCTTCGGTGAGAACGCCGAAATCAAGGCTGGCAAAACCGGACAGTTCGACGTGCTCGTCGACGGCCAGGTGATCTTTTCCAAGGCCGAGGCCGGCCGCTTTCCGGCTGACGGCGAGGTCGAGGATATTTTCGCGACGCTCAAGTCCCCCGCCGCGGACACGTCGGCCGCCTCCGATTCGTCCAAGGCGCAAGGTGGCGGAGCACGATCAGTGCTTCGACGCATGACAGATAAATTTCGCAACTGACGGGTTTTCGAAACTAGCTTCGCTGGACCTCAACGCCCGGGCGGTTTCGGCACCAGCAGCGTAACGCTGACCTTGGCGATCAGCCGCGATTGTTCGTCGGTAACACGAACGTCGGCCACGATCGTGCTTTTGCCCCGATGGATCAGTTCGGCGTCTGCGATGAGAGCGCCGCGGCCGGTGTTACGGATGAGGTTGGTCGAGACCTGAATCGAGAGCGGGAACAGCTCCGGCCTCAATTCGCCCTCGAGCGCCAGTTTGGAGTCAACCTCCCACATCGCAGCCGCAGTCGCCGTCGTATCGGCGAGTCCCATGATCACTCCGGCATGAAACAGACCGGTGAGTTGGCGTAGATGCGGCTTGAACTCCACTCGCCCCCGCGCTCGCCCCTCGCCCGCATGGACCATCTCCATATCCTGCATCATGGTGCCGGTGTACAAGCGATTCAGGCGCTGCGCAAACTCCTGTGGAGTCATCTGGCTTTCCTTTGAGAGCTGGAGGCGGCCTGGCCCTGGCGTCCGCAATGGATATAACACCGGCCGAACAGCGGACGTGAAACGCCAAGCAGCGAGATGACGGCACTTACGCGATGGTGTGGCCGAACACGAGCCTCTGCAGATCATCGCCGCCAAGCCGGATCGCAACGATGAACGGACCGAACTCGGCGTAACGTGCGCTCGATTCGTCGAAGCGCATCTCGTAGACCAGTTTCTTGAAGACCAGCGGATCGTCGGCGAAAAGATCGACTCCCCATTCCCAATCGTCAAACCCCACCGAGCCCGAGATTATCTGCGTTACCTGC
Source organism: uncultured delta proteobacterium (assembly GCA_963710455.1). GTDB lineage: Bacteria > Desulfobacterota > Binatia > Binatales > Binataceae > JAKAVN01. Next base: position 533,646 of record CAVQAG010000017.1, on the reverse strand, counting down.
CCCGCGTAACGCCGTCCGATCATGCCGTGCTCGTGCATCAGGCGGCGGCGCTCGTCGATCGGAAGCTGATACCAGTTGTCGGCACCGGCGCGCCGCTTGTTCATCGGGTAAAAACAGAGGTAACGGCGCGTTGGAATTTTAGGCCACAAGCGCGTCACCATTTTTTCGCGCTGCGCGGCCAGCTCTTCTTCGACCGCTCGCTTCCACTCGGGCGAATGCGGACGCAGCCCTTCGCCCGCAAGCCGCGCATTCAAAGCGACTGTTCCCTCGTACAACCCGATCTCGACCATCGACACGTACGATCCGGTTTGTTCGAGGAACGCGCTCAATTCGAGTGCCGCGATATCGGTCTCGGCGCGTTCCAATTCGTCAAAGCTGCGGCGGAAGTGCAGTGCGAGCAGATCGCCCTTGTGGCCCAGGATCGAAAAGAGCGCGCTCTCGCCGTCCTCGCGCCGCTCTATCGCGGAGATCGCTCCTGGCCGCCTGCCGCAGGATTCGTTCGCGCCGCTCGGCTCCGATTGCACCGAGTTCTCCGCGCCGCAATCTGAACACCTGGTGCAACACGCTCCAGCCCTCGAGCGTATTCGGCGCCTCGTGTTCGAGCGCCGGCTTGCGCCCGAACGCTTCGGGATCGTTTGAACGATCGTCACTCATGGAGGCAATTCTAGGATTTCGCGCCGCGGATGTCTTGGGGCCCGCAGGCGCTGTCTTAGCCGAGGCCCACTATCTTTCGGAGCGCCGTCAGGTCGACGCTGGCCGTGACCGCCGCGGCCAGGCGGTCGTACTCTGCTTCGCGCGAGGCGACCTGCTGCGTCTCACTGCCCGCGGTGAGTCCTTTGCGCCTGCGCAACCCGCCGAGAAAAGCCCCGCGCAGCGCGTCGTTCTCTAAAATTCCATGGAGCATTGTGCCTACGACCGTGCCGGCGGGGTTCATCGCGCCGTCGAGCGTATCGGCGAAGCGCCGTTGCGCTCGACGATCCGAAACGGCGCTGCCGTTCCTACGACGCGTTCGAGGTTTCCCATGTGAATTTCATAGGCGGAGATCTCGTCCGCGCCGCTATCCGCGATGCCTAAAATGGAAGTAGCCTCGACCCGCGCGCGCACTTGCGCGGTGAGCTTGGTCTTCGCGAAGCGCGTGACTATGGGCAACAGGCCGAGGCCGCGCACCGAAACCTCGTCCGACTCGACGCGATGCGGATCCTCGATTTGCTCGCCCAGCATCTGGCATCCGCCGCAAATTCCCGCAACCAGGCCTCCCTCGCGCGCCCGCGTAACGATCGCGCGCGCGAACCCGCTCTCGCTTAGCCATCTGAGATCGGCAACGGTGCTCTTCGATCCCGGGATTATCGCGAGGTCGGCGCCGCCTAATTCCCCGGCGTCCTCGACGAACCGCACGGTGACGCCGTCTTCGTGCTCGAGGGCGAGAAAATCGTCGAAGTTGGATATTCGCGGAAGCCGTATTACCGCGATGTCGATTTGACCGCGTTCGGCTGCGCGCCTGAGGCGGCGATCCTCCAGCGCCGCCGAGTCTTCGTCGGCGATACGAAGGCGTTCAAGGTAAGGGATCACACCGAGCACCGGAATGTGAAAGCGCGCGCGGAGGAATTCCAGCCCCGCAGCCAACAGCGCCGGGTCGCCACGAAATTTGTTGATCAGAAAACCAGCCACGTGCGTGCGATCGGCAGGCGCGAGCAATTCCATCGTGCCGGTGAGATGGGCAAACACGCCGCCCCGGTCGATATCTCCGACGAGCAACACCGGCGCCTCGGCCTCGGCTGCGACGTGCATGTTCACGATGTCCTGCGTGGCAAGGTTGACCTCGGCGGGCGAGCCCGCACCTTCGATTACGATCAGATCGTGTTTCGCACGCAAAGTATGCAGCGAGTCCGCGATTATCCGCACGAACTCAGGCTTGAGCTGTTGGTACTCGGTCCAGGTCATCCGGCTGCGCGGCTTGCCAAGCACAATCACCTGCGAGCGCAGCCCGCCTTCGGGCTTCAGCAGGATTGGATTCATCTCAACGCGCGGCTCGATACCGGCGGCCTCAGCCTGTACCGCTTGTGCGCGTCCGATCTCGCCGCCGTCGGGCGTGACGAACGAGTTGAGCGCCATGTTCTGCGCTTTGAACGGCGCGACGCTCAACCCTTCGCGATGAAAGATTCGGCAGAACGCGGCGACGATCAGGCTTTTGCCGACTGAGGACGCGGTGCCCTGCACCATCAGCGTGCGCGCCGGCGTGGTTCGCGCCGTCACTTGCGCCGGTGCTCGCGCCAGGCGGCGCATGAATCTACGAATCCTTCGGCAGCCTGGGGGTTCGACGCCCAGTGAACGTGCACATAAGAGGCGAGCACGCTGCCTGCGCGATAGCCCTCCACGAACGGCTCGCCCCATCGCGGTCGCACTGCGTACACGCGTTCCATCCGCTCCGGATTGGGCGTGAGCGTCGAGTAGCGGAACTGATGGCCCCGCATCCGCATCCCCGCGGGCCCCATAATCGACTCGCCGCGCGTCTCAACCTCGACGTAGCCGAGCGCCTGTAGCCTTTCGGACATCACAGCCTCTCCGGTGACGAGGCCTACCATCGGCCACGTGCGTCCGTCGAGCGTGCGAATACCGTCGCTGAGATACATCAGGCCGCCGCACTCGGCGTAGATCGGCCCCCCGCTTCGTGCGAAGCCTCGGATCGCGTCGATCATCGTGCGATTAGCGGAAAGCTCGGCGGCGCGCGCTTCGGGATAGCCACCACCGAGGTAAAGTCCGTCGACGTCCGGCAACTGTGCCTCGCGCGTTGGCGCGAAGCGCACCAGTTCGGCGCCAGACGCTTCGAGCCGGCGCAGGTTGTCTTCGTAATAAAAGTGAAAGGCGTCGTCATATGCCACGCCGATACGGCATCGGGGCGCCCGCGTCCCTCTTTGCGGCCAGAACTCCGCAGCCTCGACGTCGTCCAGCGCCGGGGCACTCTGCGCTATCGAGACGATCGCGTCGAGGTCGAGCCATTGCGCTGCCATATCCGCCCAGGCGTCGAATAACGGCGTCGCAACGTTCTTTTCATCTGCGCTCAGCAATCCGAGATGACGCTCGGGAAATGCAAAATGCGCCTCGCTCGGAAAGCCGCCGAGCACCGGAACGTCCGCTGACGCCGCGCGCAACAAATCGAGATGGCCGCGGCTGCCGACGCGGTTGCAAATGAGTCCGGCGAGTCTGAGCCGCGGGTCGAAATGGCTGAATCCGTGCGCCACCGCCGCCACCGTGCGCGCCATGCCGGACGCGTCGACCACCAACAGCACAGGCGCCGCTAGCCACTTCGCGATCTGTGCCGACGAGCCCTCGTCGCCAGTGGAGGTAGCGCCGTCGAACAACCCCATCATTCCTTCGATAACCGCGACGTCGGCGCCCTCGGCTGCGCGCACGAAAGTCGCGAGCACCGAGGCGCGATCCATCATCCAGCCGTCGAGATTGTGGGAGACTACACCTGCGGCGCGGCGATGATACGTCGGGTCGAGATAATCGGGGCCGCATTTGAAGGCGGCGACGCGCATCCCGCGCGCGCGCAGCGCACCCATCAGCGCGATCGACGCGGTAGTCTTGCCGGCGCCGCTGCCGGTCGCGGAAATCAGCAGGCGCGGTATGGACTGCGCATTCATCGGTTGCGTTTTAAAGCAGTCTTCTCAAAGCAGAATCCGCGCGCTCTGTGCGCGCGCAGGGTCGAGCAATGAAGGCCGTGCAGCGGGACCACGCAGTGTGACCTCGCAGGGCGACGGCCCATGCACGCGAAGCCATTCGGCGACCACACCGGTCTCCGAGACCGGCGCGACGAATTGCAGTTCGTGCCGCGCTTCATCCGGTCCAACGACGAAACCTACGCCGGCCGCGCCTAGGTCGTCGCGCCGCAATTCCTCACCACGAGCGCCTAGCACACCCTCATAGAACGCGAGCGTTGCAGCGACATCCTCGACCGCGACGGTGAGAGTGCAGATGCCCGCGGCGCCGTTACGATGGGTTCGCGCGCGGGGGACTCGCTCGTCACGCGGCGTCGTGTCGCGGATGAGGAACGGCACCGCGCCGGACGAGAGCGGCACGGCCACGGCGAGCACCCATTTCAACACGTAGCCGTCGGGGCGCTCACGTTCCATCGCGAACGGCTCGCCGAGCGCGGCGCCGGCACGTTTGAATGCGGCGACGTCAGTGTCGAGGTCGCCGGTCTGCATGCAAAAATCGGTCAGGCCGCCGCCCTTGCTCACGGCAGCGAACCATCGATGCGTCAAAGCCGGAACGAGGAAAGCGATGAGTTCGAAATAGGCGCCGTCGCCGAAGGCGATCAGCGCGTTATGAGTTCCGAGTCCCGTGTGCCGCCCTCCGCGAACCACCGTGAAGCCGAGCGCTTCGAAGCTCGCTATCGCGCGGTCGAGGTCCGCCACAACGATGACGACGTGATCAATTCCCTTGAGCATCGGGCTTGCACGAGGCGCCGTCAGCGTTCGTCCGTCGCGCCCCTGAAGTAGATCGTCCCCCCGGGGGTATTGTCGTCCTTTAAGGGTTGGAGCGTGACTTCGCCGGCTACCACGTGCGCGTCGGCCGGAGGTGTGGTCAAGGTGGCGGTCGCCGAACCCTGCGGGTCAGGATGGAGAGTAGTGGCTTTGATCGCTTCGCCGTGAGGCCCGATCCACCATAGCTCATAAATCTCGCCCGAAGGCGCGGGTGGCAGTCCATCAACCAGCAACACTGCTTTGCTCTTGATTGGGCTTTCGGCAAGCACGGCACTCGCCTTCGGCACTGCACCGAGTGGCGCAAGATGGATGATCCGCGAGTCTGGCGCGAGCGCCTGATGGACCGTCTCGCTACTGACTTCCAGTTGCTGGCGGAGTGAAGCGATTTGGGCGCGCGCGTCGAGAACGTCGTGTTCGAGGCTGGTGATGCGATCGCTCAGCGCGGCGCGCGCAGCGGAGTCGGTGATTTCCTGGTGGCGCACCGCCGCTGCGTACTTGGTGGCGAAAAGCGCGAGCACCAGCACGGCCGCCAGCCCAAGAATGGCAACCCCGCGCCATATCGGCGACACTCCCTGCCGCGGCGTCTGGAGGGCTTGGATGGTTTCGCGTGTGTCCACTTTGTCTATCTCTCAGTATATGTTTAAGCGATGGCCAATCCGCAATCCACCGAGATCTCGCCGCCTGCCCAGAACTGGCAGGCTGAGCGCTACGCAAAGCACGCTCATTTCGTTCCTGCGCTCGGACAGCCGGTGCTCGACCTGCTCAAGCCGCAAATCGGTGAGCGAATCCTCGACCTCGGATGCGGCGACGGTGTGCTGACGGAAAAAATCGCGGCCGCCGGCGCGACGGTAGTGGGCGTTGATGCGTCCGCAGACATGGTCGCGGCAGCGCGAAAGCGCGGACTCGACGCGCAGGTCGCCGACGGCGCGAGGCTCGAGTTCTCGCGCGAATTCGACGCGGTATTTTCCAACGCGGCGCTCCATTGGATGAAAGACGACCCCGACGCGGTGATTGCGGGAGTGGCGCGGGCGCTCAAGTCACATGGCCGTTTCGCAGGTGAGATGGGTGGTCATGGATGCGTAGCGGCGATCACGGTCGCGTTGATCGCGGTGCTCGAGCGTCATGGTGTCGACGCCAGGTCGGCGCGTCCCTGGTATTTCCCCACCGTTGACGACTATCGCGCGCGCCTGGAACGTGGCGGCTTCACCGTCGAGTACATCGAGTTGATTCCGCGTCCGACGCCGCTGCCGACCGATATGGCTGGATGGCTCGACACCTTCGCCGCGCCCTTTCTCAGCCGGCTGTCCGCCAACGAGCGCGTCTCCGCACGCGACGATGCTATTGCGATGCTGGCGCCGGTGCTGTGCGATGACGCCGGGCGCTGGACCGCCGACTACATGCGGCTGCGCTTCCTCGCACGCCGCGCGGGCTAAGCGCGCAAGGTGTCGCACGCCTAGTAGGGACGGGCCGCCTTGCCGATGACCTCGCGCGCCACCAGCGTCTTCATAATCTGCGCGGTACCGTCGCCGATCTCGAGCCCGATAACGTCGCGCAGGCGTTGCTGATGGGGCAGGTCGAGGCTGAAGCCGAGATGACCGTGCAGGAGCAGGCACTGATGGATCACCTGGACTGCCAGTTCCGGCGCCCACCACTTGCATCCCGCGGCCAGCCATCCGTGCGCCTTCCCCTGATCGCGTAACCATAGGGCCTCGTAGCAGAGCAGGCGCGCCGCGCGCAGCTTGACCGCGGCCTCAGCCAGCGGAAACGAGACGCCCTCAAAGCGCGCCAGCGCGGAACCGAAAGCCTGGCGCTCGGTCACGTACTTGACGGTTTCGTCGAGGCTTTGCTGCGCCGCCCCGACACACATCAGGCCGATAAGCGAGCGGCTAAAGTCGAAACCCTGCATCACCTGTACGAAGCCGGCGCCCTCGGAACCGATTCGCGCGGCGGCCGGCACGCGCACCGCGTCGAAGAAGAGCTGACCGCGGCCGATCGCGCGCGTGCCGAGGTCGCGAAAGCGCGCGCGACTCACTCCCGGTGCTCGCAGGTCGACGTAAAAGGCGCTCACCCCATGCGCACCCTGCTCGACCGTTCCAGTGCGCGCCATCACCAGCGCCGTGTCGGCCCATGAGCCGAGCGAGATCGAGGTCTTTTCGCCGCTCAGCAGGTAACTGTCGCCGTCGCGCCGCGCCTGCAGACGGATATGCGCGGCGTCCGAGCCGCCGCCGGGCTCGGTGACGGCAAGCGCGCTCACAACGTCGCCGCGGCAGATTGGCGGGAGGTACTCGGCGCGTTGGCGCTCGTCGCCGCGAGCTTTAACGATCGCGCCGACCAACCCTGAAAGGAGCAGTACATACGCCGCGTTGAAATCCGCGCGGCCAATTTCTTCGTGCGCGATGCCGAGCGAGACGTAATCCAGTTCCTGGCCGCCGTGGCGCTGCTCGACCATCGGTGCGAGCAGCCCCAACTCGCCGAGCTTAAGCACGAGCGCGCGCGGCAGGTCTTCATCCTTGTCGCGGCCGGCATAGGCTGGCGCAAGCTCGCGCGCGGCGAAATCGGCGAGCGTGCGCCGAAGCATCTCCTGATCAGGGTTGAAGGCGAACTCCATCGTGAGTCAGTGTCCTCAGTGGCGCGCGAGGCGATCCGGCTCGCGCCGCTTTGCTATTCGTTAGTTATTGCTCGGCCGGCGCCGGTTGGGGCGCATCGGCGGCGCCGTTGGAGTTGAGATAAGAATGCAGATCCTGTAGCCCTGCCCCGGTGCTCCCCGGCGACAGCTCGACGTGCTTGGGAGCCGAGCCGTCGTCGTCCTGCTCGGAGTAGTGCTCGTCGATCGCCTGTTGCACGTCCTTGTTCGACACGCTGGGCCGGATGTCCTCGCCGCGCTCGAACTTGGCGCGCTGACCGGGTGTCATCTGCAACCAGAGTTGGCTCGCCTGCGCCGAGTTGCCGACTTTGAGCGCATTGAAATACTCCTGTTGAGGCGGCGTGCGATTAAACGGCCAGCATCCGCTGAACGCGATCGCGCACGCGACCACCGGCACCATCGCGATCAAGCCGCGGATCGTGCGCCATCCGTTTTGCCGCCACGGCACCAGAATTGGTCGCTGATGTTTCATCTGCGTCAGCTCCGTTTGGACGCGGCGACTTCGCCTAGCGCTTCGCCGTCGGGCGCCGATTGCGCGAGTTGCAAAAGCATCGGATCGAGTTCGACACCAAACGCGTCGGCGGCGCGGTCCATGAAGTTGAACAGGCAAGTGATCACAACGATGTCGTAAGCCTGCTCCTCGGAAAAATAACGGCGCAGGCCGTCGAGGTCGGCGCGCGTCATTGCTGACGGCGTGCGGGTAAGTTTCTCAGCGTACTCCAGCATCGCGCGGTCAGCGGTGCCAAGCGGCGCACTGCGCCAGTCGTTTTTGATCGCTGCAACCAGCGCATGGTCGCCACGGGACTCGACGCGGAGCACCTCCGCGTGAGCGTTGGTTCAATAATGGCATCGGTTTACCGACGACACGGCTGCCGCGATCATCTCCTCCTGTACGCGGCTAAGATGCGAGCCGCCGAAGGTTGCCGCGCTCGAGAGCCTGGTCACCGCGGCGGCGATTTCTGGCCGCAGGCTGAAGGCCTTTATCACGTTGGGGACCACGCCGAAGTGCGGATTTTGCCGCAGCTTGGCGTAGAGGTCGGCAAGCGGGCCTTCGGCCTCCTGCTCGGAGATCGTACGAATCCAGGCCATCGTTCCTCCTAAGGACCGGTCCCTCCGCCAGACGCGTCGCCGCGCCCTCAAAAACTATACCCCGCGCCGCCCGCAAGTCCATTCATGTGTCCGGCGGATGTCTGCAATTTCTGGCTGCTTTCCCGACCGTTTCCGGGAGGGCATTGCCACGCGTACCGTGCTGATGGGATAGTTGCCCACTATGATACGCGGCCTCGCTGGGGTAGTGGGAGTGTTAGTGCTGGCGGCGGCGATGCTGGTGATTGGGCGTGCGCCGACACTCGCACGCGGCTTCGTCGCGCCATCGGCTCAATCAGTTAGATCCAAAAAATCAGGCGCGGTTGACACCGTTGTGGACGCGGCGTCGGCCTCTGATAGTTCCGGCGACGACGCCACGCCTTCGGTTCAGGACATCGCACGGCGCCGCCGCGAATACGCGAGAGCTTTCGCAATCTCGGGGGCATTATTGGTTATCGCGATCGTGATCGCGATCGCACTGCGGCACCGCCCCACCGCCGCCGCCGGAATCGCCGCGCTGGCAGCCCTTGGGATTGGCACGTTGTTGCAGTTCACCGCCTCCAGAGGGCTCCCGATGTTCCTGTGGCCGCCGCCGCATCTGTGGCTCGGGACTTTTGCCGCCGACTTCATGCTGGCCGTGATGTTCGCGGCAGTCGGCGGAACCATGCTGCGGCCTGGGATACGGCGGGTAATGGGATCGATCGTGCTCGCCGAGATCGCATGGTGGGGAGTCCCTGGGTTGGCCGGTGCAGCCGGCCTTACGCTCAGCATCGCGCGCCAGCGGATGGACGTGGATTGGCTGGTGTTCGTCGGGACAGCTGTGGGAGCGCTCGCGGCGCCGGCCGCGGGATGGGCAACGGCTTCCTTGGCCGCCGCGCTAGCAGAGAGGATGCTTCCCAGCCGCGGCTGATCGCGAGCGCGCCATCCGGGGTTCAGCGCACCGAGTCCATCACTCTCAGAACGTCACCACCGTCCGAATCGACTCGCCGCGATGCATCAGGTCGAAGGCCTCGTTGATGCGGTCGAGCGGCATCATGTGCGTGATCAGGTCGTCGATGTTTATTTTGCCTTCCATGTACCAGTCGACGATCTTCGGCACGTCGCGCCGTCCCCTGGCGCCGCCGAATGCGGTTCCCTTCCAGGTGCGGCCGGTGACGAGCTGAAATGGACGGGTCGAAATCTCCTCGCCTGCGCCCGCCACGCCAATTATCACGCAGGTGCCCCATCCACGATGGCAGCACTCGAGCGCCTGCCGCATCAGCTTGACGTTGCCGATGCACTCGAATGCGAAGTCGGCCCCACCGCCGGTCAGATCAACCAGGTAGGGCACAAGGTCACCCCGGACCTCGGCGGGATTGACGAAATGAGTTAGGCCGAACTTCTCAGCGATCGCGCGGCGCGCCGGATTGAGGTCCACTCCGGCGATCATCCGCGCGCCAGCGATTCGCGCGCCCTGCACCACGTTGAGCCCGATCCCGCCAAGCCCGAAGACCACCACCGAGTCGCCGACCTGGACCTTCGCAGTGTTGATCACCGCGCCAACGCCGGTCGTCACGCCGCATCCGACATAACAGATGCGGTCGAAGGGCGCGTCCTCGCGCACCTTGGCCAGCGCGATCTCCGGTACCACGGTGAAATTGGCGAAGGTCGAGGTTCCCATGTAGTGATGGAGCATCCGGCCACCGCTCGAGAACCGGCTCTGGCCGTCGGGCATCACCCCGCGCCCCTGGGTCTCGCGGATCGCTGTGCACAGGTTGGTCTTGCCCGAGAGGCAGGCCGGACATTGGCGGCACTCCGGGATGTAAAGCGGGATTACGTGGTCACCGGAGCGAAGCGTCGTCACGCCTGCCCCGGCCTCGACCACCACGCCTGCGCCTTCGTGGCCGAGGATCGCGGGAAACAGCCCCTCGGGGTCCTTGCCCGAGAGCGTGTAGGCGTCGGTATGGCATACGCCGCTAGCTTTAATCTCGACCAGCACTTCGCCCTGCCGAGGGCCGTCGAGATCGACGGTTTCGATCTCGAGGGGAGCGCCGGCCTTGTGTGCGACAGCCGCCTTGACCTTCATGGATATGCTCCCGCCACGATCTTCAAGACATGGTCTTTGAAAATTACTGCGAAATGCCGCCTGGAAGCTCTCTCGGCCCTGCGCGCTCGCGGCTAGTCGCCGAGCAGGACCATCCCGTCACGAATCGCCCGGCCGCCGTCGGCATTGAGCACCTCGAAGGAAACCGCTTCGCCGCCGCTTGAGGGCGTACGCGAATTGGCTCGCACCGTTACCATCGACGGCATCAACACCATCGCCGCGAACCGCCCGTGGACGCGGCGCACGCGTTCGGGATTGTAGCTCGACTCGGCGGCGACGATCTTCGAAACCGCCATCGCCATCGTGGCCGTGCCGTGCAGGATAATAGCGGGCAGGCCGGCGGCTGCGGCGACCGCGCTATCGGTATGCACCGGGTTCCAGATGCGCGCGCATTCAGTATAGACGTGCGCGGCGCCGGTCGAAATTGCGAGCGGGATTTCCGCGCGCGCCCGGTCGCCGGCGCTGGAAACCGTCGGCAGCGCCGGCGCGTCGGCGGCGGGGCGGTCGGGGCCGGCCACTTCCACGCCGCGGTAAATCGTCCCGTACCACGTGGTGCAAACCGGCCGACTCTGCGCATCGACGGTGTCGAACCGCATCAACTCGTAGGCGCCGGGCTTTAGCCGCTGCACCGCGGCAAGTGTGAGCGTGGTCGTCAGCCGTTCGGGTGGCCGGATCGCGCGATGCAGCGTGACGTCGTAGGTTGCATGTACACCGCGCGCCGCCTCGATCTGCGCGAGTTTCGATTCGCGCATCTTTTCGTGTAAAGCAATCGCCGCCGGCCACTCGATGCAAACCGGGAACACCGGATGAGCGACGATACCCTCGGGGCGTCGCGTGTCGAGATAGCAGGGCAGATAATCCTCGAGCGCCGCCGCGTAGGCCATCGCCCATCGCGCGTCGACCTCGGTGGTAGCGGGACCGATCTTGGTTCCAACCAGCGATGATTCCAGTGGCATAAGGTATTTCTACAGAGCTTGGGCCGCGAATGTCCATCGCGACGGACCGCGCGCGACGTACTCGAGCAGGCTCCCCGCGACGCACCTCAGACACGCAGCACGACGAAGCCGTCGCGAATTGCTCTTCCGCCGTCGGCGCTCAGCACCTCGAAAAAGACCGTCCTGCCCGCGATGCTCTGCTCGTGAGCCGAAATTCGCACCTCGATCTCCGAAGGCATCAGTACCATCGCACCGAAACGCGCGTGGATACGTCCGACGCAGGTCGGATCGCAATCCGCCGCGGCCGCGACCACACGTGAGGCCGCCATCGCAAGAGTGGCGGTGCCGTGCAGGATCGTCCCCGGCAGTCCGGCCTTCTTCGCGGTCGCGAGGTCCGTATGGATATTGACCGGGTTGCCCAGCCGCGCGCAGGCGCCATAGACATGCGCGGCGACCGGTGAAAGCGGAATCACGAAGCTCGCGTGCGCCGACACCGCGCCGGCCGCAGGCGCAAGCGTCGGCGTACATCGGGCGGCGGCGGATCGGAGCCCGCGACCTCGACGCCGCGATAGAGATTTCCGTACCAGGTGGTGCAAACCGGTGCGCCTTTTTCGTCCATCGTGTCGAAGCGAGTGAGCTGGTAAGCGCCTGCCGTGCGCCGTTCGATTCCGGCGATCGTGGCTCGCGTGAACAGCCGCTCAGGCGGATGAATTGGGCGATGTACGATTACGTCGTCGGTCGCGTGTACGCGGCGCAACATTTCGGCGCGCGGAAAGCCCGCCTCGCTCAGCACCTGGATTATCTGGACCATCGCACGCCACTCGATCGCCACCGAGAACATCGGATGGGCGACGATGCCGCGCTCGCGCGTGGTGTCGAGGTAGCAGGGCAGCGCATCGCCGAGCCCCGCCGCATAGGCCATCGTCCAAGCCACGTCGACGTCGGCCGCGACCAACTCTGAAGAGGTTCCAACTAACGACGAATCGAGCGGCATCAAGCGATCTTTACGCCCGCCCTGCGCCGAATGTCCAACGAGACAGCCCCGCCTATTCGTCCGACTCGTCGTCCGTCGTTGTGCCGCTGGTGCCGTTGGTCGGACCGCCGTTCTCGACGTCTTCGGGCTCCGCCAATCCGGCCACTGCCCGCACGTGCTCGCCCGGATCCAGTTTCACCAGCCGCACGCCCTGGGCATTACGCCCAGTGATCCGCACGGTGCTCACGTCGAGCCGGATCACCTTGCCGCCGTCGGTTATCAGCACCACCTGGTCGTCGGAGCCGACCTGGCGCACGCTAATCACCTTGCCGGTCTTGTCGGTGACGTTCATCGTGATGACGCCCTTGCCGCCGCGATGGGTCAACCGGTATTCGGCGGCGCCGGTGCGCTTGCCGAAACCCAGCTCGGAGACCGTCAGCAGCGTCTCGTCCTCGCGCGAGGTCGCAATCGAAACGATCTCGTCCTTGACCAGCGTGACATTCTTGCCTTCTTTGACACTGTACGATTCGAGCTCCATCCCGGTCACGCCGAAGGTCGCGCGGCCCATCGGGCGAACCTCTTCCTCCTTGAAGCGAATCGCCTGGCCCTCGCGCGTCGAGAGCACGATCTGCTGGTTGCCGTCGGTAATCCGCACGCCGACCAGCTCGTCGCCCTCCTCGAGGTTGATCGCGATGAGGCCATTGGAGCGGACGTTGGAATATTCGTCTAGCGCGGTCTTCTTGACCATCCCGCGCCGCGTGGCGAAGAAGAGGTACTTGCCGGCGGTGTCCTTGGGCGCCGGGATGAACGCTTCCATCCGCTCGTCGGCGGCAAGGTTCAGCAGGTTGGCGATCGAGCGTCCTTTGGCGGCGCGTCCGCCCTCCGGAACCTCGTAGGCCTTGAGCTCGTAGACCTTGCCCTTGCTGGTGAAGAACATCAGGCGGTCATGAGTGCCGACCGGCACCAGGTGTTCGACGAAGTCGGCCTCGCTGGTGGTCGCACCGATCTTGCCGCGGCCGCCGCGGCGCTGGGTGCGGTAGAGCGAGAGCGGCGTGCGCTTGATATAGCCGCCGTGGGTGACGGTGACGAGCACGTCTTCGTCGACGATCAGGTCTTCGACCGAGAAGTCGCCCTCGGCCTCGACGATCTGGGTGCGGCGCGCGTCGCCGAATTCTTTTTTGATGTCTTCGATTTCTGACGCGACAAGCGCGCTCATTTCGCGTTCGTCGCTAAGGAGCCGGGTGAGCCGCGCTATCGTTTCCGTGGTTTCCTTGTGCTCGGCGAGAATTTTGTCGCGCTCGAGCGAGGTCAGCCTGCGTAGCGTGAGATCGAGGATCGCCTGGGCCTGGATTTGGGTGAGCGAGAACTGGCTCATCAAGCCAGTGCGCGCAGTCTCGGCATCCTTCGACGCGCGAATCAGCTTGATTACCGCGTCAAGGTTCTTGAGCGCGATCAGCAATCCGTCGAGGATGTGCAGCCGCGCCTCGGCCTGGCGCTTTTCGTACTGCGCGCGCCGGGTCAGCACCTGGCGCCGGTAGAGCAGGAAGGCCTGGAGCATCTCGAGCAGGCTGAGCTCGCGCGGGCGGCCCTCGTGAATCGAGAGCATGATGAGCCCGTAACTCTGCTGCATCTGGCTCAGCTTGTAGAGCTGGTTGAGCACGATTTTCGGCTCGGCGTCGCGCTTGAGCTCGATCACGATGCGCATCCCGTCGCGGTCGGATTCGTCGCGCAAATCGCTGATGCCGTCGATCCGCTTTTCGTTGACCAACTCCGCGATACGTTCGATAAGCCGGGTCTTGTTCACCTGGTAGGGAATCTCGCGCACGATGATCGAGCCGCGCCCGGTGCGCTTGTCGGTTTCGATCACCGCGAGCGCGCGGATCGTCAACGATCCGCGCTTGCCCAGGTAGGCCTGGCGAATCGCCTGGCGTCCGAGCAGGAGACCGCCGGTCGGAAAATCGGGCCCCGAAATGATGTCGAGCACCTCCTCGAGCGTCATCGCAGGATTCTCGATCAGTTTCAGCAGGGCGTCGCAAACCTCGGTCAGGTTATGCGGCGGGATGTTGGTCGCCATCCCGACCGCGATCCCGTCGGCGCCGTTGATCAGCAGGTTGGGAAGCTGGGCCGGCAGGACTTCGGGCTCCTGCTGCGAGCCGTCGAAGTTATCGACGAAGTCGACGGTCTCCTTCTCGATGTCGGCGAGCATCCGCTCGGCCATCCGGGTGAGCCGGCATTCGGTATAGCGGTAGGCGGCGGGCGGATCGCCATCGATCGAGCCAAAGTTGCCTTGGCCGTCGATCAGCGGGTAACGCATGCTGAACGACTGCGCCATCCGCACCAACGCGTCGTACACCGCCATGTCGCCATGCGGATGGTAGCGTTTGAGCACCTCGCCCACGACGCCGGCGCACTTGGAGTAGCGCCGCGTGCTGAGCAGCCCCTCGCGGAACATCGCGTACAGAATCCTGCGATGGACGGGCTTCAGGCCGTCGCGCAGATCGGGCAGCGCGCGCCCGATATTTACCGACATTGCGTAGTCCAGGTAGGACTGCCGCATGTCGTCTTCGATATTCAGCCGGGCGGGTTCGTTGCGATGCGGTTCGTTGCCGTTGGGGGTCTCAGCCATCGTAGATTACGTCTTTTCTTTTACTTTTTTTATCCCCTCCCTGGTCCAGGGAGAGGGTCAGGGAGAGGTCAAATTTGCTATGGTGCGTCCGCCAACGTCCGCTAGATGTCCAGATTTCTCACGTTGAGCGCGTTTTCCTCGATAAACTGGCGGCGCGGCTCGACCTGATCGCCCATCAGCTTCTGGAACATCTCCTCGGCGTCTTCTTGTGAGCCGATCTGCACGCGCAGCATCGTGCGCGTCTCCGGATTCATCGTGGTCTCCCACAATTGCTCCGGGTTCATCTCGCCCAGCCCCTTGTAGCGCTGGACCTCGACGCCCTTGTGCCCCGCCTCGAGCACCGCGTCGGCGACCGCCTTGAGCGATTCGACCGTACGCTCTTCGTCGCCGCTCTTGAGCTTGTACGGCGCCTTGAGCGCTTCGAGGTCGGTGTCGAGACGGCGGATTTCGCGCAGTTCGCCCGCGCGCATGAGCGTCAGATCGACAACCGTTGGAGCGGTGGCGCCGTTTTGCACATGTGTGAAGATGGCGCGGAAGCTGCCGTCGCTTTCCGGTTCGATTCGATAGACCAGGTTGCCCTTGAGTTCCTTGACGATCGTGTCGGCCATTTCCTTGATCGCCTTGTCGGAGCGGAAGCTCTCGTCACTCGCGCGCTTCTCGGCCGTAAGATGCGCCAGCACCTCCACAATCGGCCGCTCCTTGGAGCGCCGCGCCAGCCCCTCGTACATCCGCTCCCGCTGCAGCGCCTTTCGCACCATCGTCTTGAGCGGCGCGCCATGAAGCTCGCGCGCATCCTTGCCCTTGCCGGCCTGGAAAGTCAGCGCCTCGGCACCGAGGTCGGTCAAATAATCCTCCAGCGCAATTTCGTCCTTGAGGTAGCGCTCCTGCTTGCCCTTCTTGGCGCGGAACAGCGGCGGCTGCGCGATGTAAAGATGGCCGCCCTCGACGATCTCGATGAACTGGCGGAAAAACAGCGTGAGCAGCAGGGTGCGGATATGCGAACCGTCGACGTCGGCGTCGGTCATGATGACGACGGTGTGGTAGCGGAGCTTGCTCAGATCCTTTTCGTCCGCCACGCCCATCCCGAGCGCCATGATCAGCGTGCGCAGCTCTTGCGAGGAGAGCATCTTTTCGATTCGCACGCGCTCGACGTTGAGGATCTTGCCGCGCAGCGGCAGGATCGCCTGGATGCGCCGGTCGCGGCCCTGCTTGGCCGAACCGCCGGCCGAATCGCCCTCGACGATGAACAGTTCGCTGCGCGCGGGGTCGCGCTCCTGGCAATCGGCGAGCTTGCCGGGTAGCGAACCCGAATCCAGCGCGCCCTTGCGCCGTACCAGGTCCTTGGCCTTGCGCGCCGCCTCGCGGGCGGTGGCGGCCTCGATCGCGCGGTTGACGATCTTGCGCGCGTCGGAGGGATTTTCTTCGAGGTACCCGCCGAGTTTCTCGTTGACCAGCGCCGCGACCATCCCCTCGACTTCGGAGTTGCCGAGCTTGGTCTTGGTCTGGCCCTCGAACTGCGGTTCGGGCAGCTTGACGCTGATTATCGAAACCAGGCCCTCGCGAGCGTCCTCGCCCTCCAGGCGCATTTCCTTATTTTTGAACAGATTATTTTTCTGGGCGTAGAAATTGATGGTGCGGGTGAGCGCGGACCTAAGTCCCGACAGATGGGTGCCGCCCTCGACGGTGTGGATATTATTGGCGTAAGTGAAAATCACCTCGTGAAAGGCGTTGGTCCATTGCAAGGCCACTTCGATATCCACGCCTTCGCGCACGCCCTTGAAGAAGACCACGTCGCTAAGCTGGTCGTTGCCGGCGGTAAGCGACTCGACGAATTCCGCAATTCCGCCCTCGTAATGAAATTCCTCGGCCTTGCCGTTGCGCTCGTCCTTAATTCGAATCTTTAGCCCGGCGTTGAGGTAGGCCATGTCGCGCAAGTAGCGCGCGATGGTCTCGTACTTGAATTTTATCTCGGGGAAAATTTTAGGGTCGGGGGAGAAAGTGGTCTTGGTGCCGCTGAGCTTGGTCGCGCCCCGCTCTTCGACCTTGGTCTTGGGTGCGCCTCGCTCGTAACGCTGATAGTAGAGCTTGCCGTCGCGCCGGACTTCTACTTCGAATTCTTCGCTGAGAGCGTTCACTACGGAAGCGCCCACGCCATGGAGACCGCCCGAAACCTTGTACACGCCGCGATCGAACTTGCCGCCCGCGTGCAGCACGGTGTGCACGACCTCGAGCGCCGAACGCTTCTCGGTCGGATGCATATCGACCGGGATACCGCGGCCGTTATCCTCGACTGAGATCTGGTTGTCGCTCAGGATGATGACGTTGATCTCGTTGCAGTAACCAGCCAGCGCTTCGTCGACCGAGTTGTCGACGATCTCGTTGACCAGATGATGCAGCCCGCGCTCTGCGGTATCGCCGATATACATTCCGGGCCGCTTGCGTACCGCCTCCAGGCCCTCCAGAACTCTGATCGACTGGGCGCTATAATTGTCTTGCGATTGCTTGCTTGCCATAGAAAAAGGCTCAGACCACCCCCGCGATAGTCAAAAATTCCACCGATTGGATAGTCGCGCACGAGTGCGATCTGCGACCGCATCGAGTGGAATTTGCATCAAATACCGATGCGTGTTTACAAGAAAACAGTTTATTCCGAAGGGACCATCAAGTAAAGAAAGCGACGGCATCCGCTAGAAGATTTCACCTTCACAATCAAACGACGGTTTGATGAAGGTCAGATAAATCCAAAAAGTGCGATTTTGTGGGTAGAATTGGAGACTTTGAGAGAGCTCAACAGAGGCCGAATCCGGAAAACGCGACCGAGCTCTAATAGAATGCTGTTTGCTCAATAGATAAAGAACGCTTTGGCCCTCAAAAGAGAAGACAGTTGCGCCTCGGATTATCTGTGCACGTTGCGATCTGACGACTCGGAGGTTGCCGGAAAATGCGGATTTTAGAATACGGCCGCGAGCGTGGTGGATGATCTCGCGGGCGTCGCGCGAACCTCGGGCAGACCGTCCATCTCGTCCACTTCGCGCAGATCGCTCAGAAAACGCCGCGAGTTCAGGTAGCCAACCTCACGCTTTAAGATCCGGCCGTTCTTGTCGATGAAGACGGTCGTCGGAACGCCCCGTATCTCGTACTGCAGCGCCAGTTGGGTGTTGCGGTTGTTGCGGTCGGTGATGTCGGCCTGAAGGCGGACGAAATGCGAGGCCGCTTCGATAACTGCCGGATCGCGAAAAGTCGTACGTGCCATCTCGCGACACGGTACGCACCAAGTCGCACTGAAATCGATCACGACCGGCTTCTTTGCTTCGCGGGCCTGGTTAAGAATGGTGACGTCGTATGGATCGAAGGCCAGTTGCGCGGCTGGCTTGGTATGGGAGAAGGTCAGCATCCATACCAGTGCGCTCAGCGATATCGCTCCCAGGCCGCTCCGGAAGATCAGAAATGGACGCCATTGACGGCCCGCCGGAGTAATAAACCCCAGAAAGATGCCGGCCGCAGCCGCATAATACGGCATAATCCGCATCGGCCAGCCACGCGCCACCGGGTCCAGGAAGTATAAGGCCAGCCCGACCAGCACGAATCCGAAGAGCTGTTCGATCCATGCCAGCCACTCGCCTGAGCGCGGCAAAGCCCTGATATGACCCGCCGCCAGCGCCAGCGCGATATAAGGCAGCCCCAGTCCTAATGCCAGCGTGAAAAAGAGCGCAAAGCCGAAGACGGGACTCCCACTGCGTTCGACCATCAGAAGCAATCCCAGCACAATCGGCCCGATGCATGGAGCCGCAACTACGCCCATCCCGAGGCCCATCACGAGCGACCCGAGGTAGCCCGGCCGTGCGACTCCCGCCCGCTGCATCAACCACTGCGGCGGCTGCAGCGAAAACATCCCGAAGCTCGAGGCCGCCAGCACCAGCAGCATCGCTGCGATCGCGATCAGCACCAGCGGATTTTGCAGTGCCGCGCCGAACAGACCGCCAGACAACGCCACGGCAACGCCCGCCAGCGAAAAGGTGAGCGCGATTCCGAGCACGTAGATAACCGCGAGCACCGCGATTTTTCGCGGCCCGCCGCCCTGGTTGCCAAAGTACGCGACCGTCACGCCGATCAGCGGGTAAACGCAGGGGGTCAGATTAAGCGCGAGCCCGCCGAGCAGAACCGCCAGGAGCCCTATCAGCATCCCATGGGCGAGGAAAACGTTGGCCAGTCCCGATCCGGGCGCTTGCGAGCCACTGTCGCCCAGGTCCTGCGATGCGTCCGGGGAGTCGCCCCCGCTATCGCCGAAGGCCACGGCGACGACGCGAGCGCGTTCAAGCGCGGCATGTGGCGCAGAGGCTGCGGAAGCCGGCTGTAACGAACCCAGCGGGGCTTTCGCGCTGACCTTGGCCGGGGGCATGCAGATGTTGTCGTTGCAGGGCTGATATTCCAGCGTAACCGCGACTTCCGCGCCCGAATCTGGCTTGAAATTGGCCGCCGCACTCAGCGGCACCATGAACTTCATCGTGCCGGTGAAAACCGAAAGTTTTTCGCCACCGGAAAACGCGGGCGCGATCTCGTCGGCCGGCGGATAGGCGACGGCCCCCGCCTTTACCGCCGCGGGCGGCGTAACTGAGAGCGTGGTCCGGATGAAATCGGCCGAGTTTGGATGGTCCGAGTTGATATGCCACCCGGGAAGAATCTCGGCCTCGACCTCGAGTTGGCGGGTCGCGCCTGGCTTAAGGGCGCCGCCGAGCTTAAGGGTGTTGATTTTTACTACTTCGGAAGGCTGCGGCAGCGATTCTTGCGCGCTCGCGGCCCCTGCCGACATGAGCTGCACTGCTATAGCGATTGCACAAATCGCGATAGCCGAGGCTCGAGCCAAACGTACGGCCGCACGCGCGGAACCACGATTGGATGGCCGGCGCTCAAACGTACGCCACAAGCGGCGATATCGATTCATCACCTCAATAATCCCGCAATCCCCGGCGCGGTTCCGCGCGGTCTATTTGGTGGGCAGCACTTGTTCGTGCGGCCTCACTTGCCTACCCGGCGGCAACTTCGCTTTAACTTCCGGGCACTCCGTCGCCATCGGAAAGCGGCTCACTGCCGATGATCTCCAGTCCGTAACCAGGCAGATTCGCCAGCCGCGGAGCCTGGTCAGACAACAGGATCATTTTGCGCACGCCTACGTCGCGCAGGATTTGCGCACCGATTCCATAGTCACGGAAGTCGGCCTCGGGCGGGCTTAAATGAGTGCTCGCGCGAAGATACCAGTTGCGGCGCGCCGCCGCGGAGGCGCGGCTGCTGTCGATGTCGCTGGCGATCGCATCGGACTCGCGCTTGAGGTAGAGGATAACCCCCTCGCCGAGCACCGCAATACGTTCCATTGCGGCCTGTAGGAGACTCCGAGTATTACGCGGCGAGTAACCGAAGACGTCGCCGGGGAGGTATTCACGATGCGCCCGCACGCGCACCGGACGGTCAGGCTCGATCGTGCCCATCACCAACACCAGGTGCTCGGTCGAATCGACCCGGTTGCGGTAGACGAAGGCGCGAAACTCGCCCCAATGAGTGGGCAATCGCGCTTCGGCGATCCGCTGCACCATCGTTTCGTTCCGCAGGCGGTACTCGATTATGTCAGCAACCGTAACGATTTTGAGTCCATGGACGCGGGCAAACTCCACCAGGTCGTCGCGCCGCGCCATCGTGCCGTCCTCCTTGAGGATCTCGCAGATGACGCTTGCGGGTTTGAGCCCCGCCAGCCGCGACAGGTCAACTCCGCCCTCGGTCTGGCCTGTGCGCACCAGCACGCCACCCTCGCGAGCGCGGAGCGGATAGACGTAGCCGGGGCTGACGAATTCGGCGCCGGTGGCGTCCTCGCGCACGGCCTGCAGAATTGTGGTGGCACGATCGCGCGCCGAAATTCCCGAGCCGCTGGCACGCCGCGCGGTGATCGGCACGGTGAAGGCGGTGCCGAGCGGCGCCTGGTTGTCACCGACCATCATGCTCAGACCAAGTTGATCGATTCGCTCGGGCGCCATCGGCAGACAAATCAACCCGCGCCCGTGCTTCGCCATGAAGTTGATCGCCTCGGCGGTCGCGAGTTCGGCAGCCATACACAGGTCGCCCTCGTTTTCGCGCTGCTCGTCATCCATCAGGATGATCATGCGGCCGCGCCGAATCTCCTCGAGCGCTTCCTCGATGGAGATAAACGGGGCCTTGCTCTTTTCGCGCGGGACTAATTCGCCGAACATGGCTTATAATCTTACACCACCGCTCGGCTCCGCGTGAATCCCGGCGCGAGCGCTGATTTGGTGCGGGATCCGTGCTCGCCAGCCGTCCCCGACTTTGGCAAACTGGCCTCATCCCTCAAGTGAGCTCCTCCATCGAGACTTCCGCCGAAACTTCTTCCGGGGGCAACCCCGTTGCCGACGCCCCAGTTCAAATCGAACCTGTAGACGAGCGGCTCGGCGCGTTCCGTGCGCTGCGCCATCGCAATTTCCGACTGTACTTCGGCGGTCAATTCGTCTCGCTCATCGGCACCTGGATGCAGTCGGTGGCGCAGGGATGGCTGGTGCTCAAGCTCACGAACTCCGCCCTGATGCTCGGCGTGGTCAGCTTCGCTGGCTACTTGCCGGTGCTGCTGGTGACGCTATTCGCTGGAGTGATAGTGGACCACGCCGATCGGCGCCGGTTGATCGTCGCTACCCAGGCGCTGCTGATGCTGAGCGCATTCATCCTGGCAGCGCTCACCTGGGTCGGCGTGGTGCGGGTCGAGTACGTGATCATCCTGGCCGCGATCAACGGCCTGGTAACGGCCTTCGACATGCCGGCACGTCAGACTTTTGTGGTCGAGATGGTGGGGCGCGAGGATTTGCCAAACGCGATCGCGCTCAACTCGATGATCTTCAACGGGGCGCGCGTGGTAGGGCCCGCCGTCGCCGGAGTCCTGATCAGCGTAATCGGGATCGCGGGATGTTTTTTCCTCAATGGGCTCAGCTATATCGCGGTCATCTGGAGCCTGCTCGAGATGGAACTGGTGGCACGCGAACTACCACGCATCGGCTCGGCGATGTTCACCCGGCTGCGCGAGGGTTTCGAGTACATCTGGCACCATCGCGCGAGTTTCTACCTGCTTCTGCTGATCGCGATCAATGCGGGCTTTGGGATGCAGTACTCGGTACTAATTCCGGTCTTCGCCCGCGACGTGTTACACGGCGGCCCTCGCGCTTACGGCTTTCTGCTCGCCGCCCAGGGCGTCGGCGCGTTGCTCGGCGCTTACGTGCTGGCGTCATCCAGGACACCGCGCGGACTGCGCCAGAACCTGATTTTCGGCCTGTTCGGCTCCGCGGCCGGAATTTTCGTTTTCGGCTTCTCGTCCGTGATGTGGCTGTCGCTGCTGGCGCAGATGCTGATCGGCGCAGGGCTGCTCAACTACATGGCGACCAGCAACACGATGCTCCAGTTGTTCGTCTCGGACGATCTGCGCGGGCGCGTGATGAGCATGTACACGCTATCGTTCATCGGACTCGCACCGATTGGCAGCCTCGAAGTGGGCTATCTCGGCGAGCGTCTGAGCCCGCAAATCGCCGTCGCCGCGTCGGCCGTCGCGGCGCTCGCTTGCGGCATCATCCTGCTGGCGCGGCTCTCCATCATCGCCGAGGCCCAGGCCGCACGCGATCGGGCCGCCTGAAGGCTTGGCCAAGGCGATGCGCCACGCGGATAATGGAACGTTCGATTTGAACAGGTCGAGCCCCGGATGAGTTCCGATCAGGCGAAGAAAGGCCGTGCAGCTGCCACGCGGGCCGGGCGCGACGCGCGCGCCGAGTCGCTGCGCGCAATGCCGCCGGTGGACGAATGCCTGCGCGCGTGCGAGGGCCTCGATGGCATCGAGGGACTCGGACGCGAGTATGTGAAATTGATGGTGCGCCGGGCCCAGGCGGAACTGCGCCTTGCGCTCGTGTCGAAGCAGGGACCAGCCTCTGGCGCATCCTCTCGCCAGGCGATGCTCGAGGAAGTAATCCGGCGCACGCGGACCACTATAGAAGCCGACGAGCCCTCGCTGCATCCCGTGGTCAACGCGACCGGCGTCGTGCTCCACACCAATCTCGGCCGCGCGCTTTTGGCTGAGCCGGCGATCGACGCGATGGCGACGGCGGCGCGCACTGCGGTCAATCTCGAGTATGACCTCGAAAGCGGCGGCCGCGGCGAGCGCGACGCTCTGGTCGAAGAGGAGCTATGCGCGCTCACGGGCGCCCAAGCCGCGACCGTGGTCAACAACAACGCCGCCGCGGTGCTGCTCGCGCTCAATTCGCTGGCCGCCGGGCGCGAAGTGGTGGTTTCGCGCGGCGAGCTGATCGAAATCGGCGGCTCCTTCAGGCTGCCCGATCTGATGGAGCACAGCGGAGCGCGCCTGCGCGAAGTCGGTACCACCAATCGCACGCATCCCGCCGACTATGAACGCGCGATCGGCCCCGACACCGCGCTCCTGCTCAAGGTCCACCCCTCCAACTATCGGGTGGTCGGCTTCACCGCCGAGGTCGCTCTGCCTGAGCTGGTCGAAATCGGACGGCGTCACGGAATCGACGTGGCCGAGGATCTCGGCTCGGGGGCGTTGATCGATCTTGGACGACTCGGCTTGCCGCGCGAGCCGATGGTCGCCGAACGGATTTCAGCCGGTGCGGCGCTGGTGACGTTCTCCGGCGACAAGTTGCTTGGCGGACCGCAGGCGGGAGTTGCGGTGGGGCGACGGGAACTGGTGAATAAAATGCGCGCGAATGCGCTTCGGCGGGCACTCCGCTGCGATAAACTGACCTTGTCGGCTCTGGAAGCCACCCTGCGGCTTTATCTTCGCGCTGGCGATCTAGCCGCGACACTGCCTACGTTACGCTACTTAAGCCGCACCGCGGGCGAGCTCGAGCTGGTTGCAGAGCGTGCCCGTGAAATCCTCGCCGAACGCCTGGACCTAAACTTCCGCCTCGAGGTGGTGCCCTCATTGTCGCAAATCGGATCGGGTGCGCAGCCGACCGAAGAAATTCCCTCCCGTGCGGTTCGCGTCACTCACCCTGAGCTTTCCCCTGAGGGCATTGCTGCGATGTTCCGCGCGGCGCGCCCGCCGGTCATCGGACGTATCGCGGATGACGCCTTCCTACTCGACGTGCGAGCAGTGGACGATGCGACGGCGTTCGCGGTATCGTTTGCCCCTCTACGACCGTAAATGGCGAGTCCGCAACACGGTGGCGGAAGTTACGGGTCTTGCATAGGAGCTGGCCGCAAGCGAGGCGTGCTAACGCCAGGAGAAATACCATGCCCGATAAAACCTACAAGATAGTCGACGTGGTCGGCGTCTCCGACCAGAGCATCCACCAGGCCGTGCGCAACGCGGTCAAGAAAGCGAGCCAAACCCTGCGCCATCTTGACTGGTTCGAAATCCAAAACATCCGCGGCGCAATTGACGCCAAGGGCGAACCGGAGTTTCAGGTAACTCTGCGGATAGGATTTCGCCTCGAAGGCGGTCCGGTCTAAGCCGAGCGCACGCCGACCGAAAAATCGCGCCGACCACGTTCGTCTCTCGTGTGTAGGGAGTCTCGAGTGCCATAATTTCCAGGCGCGTTTGTTGAGCAGGCAAGCGCCGGGATTGAGCAATTCTAAAGCTAAGTGATTACGCGGCAGTGGTGCGCAAGAAGGGTGGTGTTTTAACCCGTTGCCATAAGCCAAAGTGTAACTGAGCCATGTAGCGTGCGTATGACCCTATGGATATCATCGATACGCCGGGGAACACGATCATATACGCACAATTTGGTAGATGACCGGTTTCGGCTAGGCTCAGGAGGCTGCTCTTCAAGCGATGAAAACCTGTCCACGATGCGGGAGAACCTATCCCGACGCCGAGTCGTTTTGTGAAGCTGACGGCACCGCACTGGTAGCCACCGCGGGTGCCTCCGTCACCAGCAGGATGGCAGACGTTCAAGAGGCGCCAATTGAGTGTCCGGTGTGCGGCGGCAAGGCGGAGCCGGGTGAGGTGATTTGCAATTTCTGCGGCGCTCGGCTGCCGGTCAGTGGCGGCGAGGACCCCTCTGCCGCGTCTGGACCGGCACGCGGTGCGAAACCTGGCAGTGCGTCCGCAGCAGCGCCGCGCCGACGCCCCGAGACTTATATTCCCGCCAAGGACAGGCTAACCGCGACCGATTTTACGCCGCCGATTCCGCCTGACGACGAGAACGGAGACGAACAGCGCCGGCCCCTGGCAAGCGTAGTCGGCTATTCAGTGGCGGCGATCGTAGCGTTGGCCGCCGGCGCGTGGCTTGCGATCCATCTGAGCGCGCGCCCAGCGACTGCGCCGCCGCCAAAGACGGTGGAAGCGTCGCCGGCCGCCACCGCAAGTCCACCCGCCGTTGCAAGCGGCCCGACGGTCGACCTGGCGCATAGCGTGCAAGTGCAGACGATTGGCGAGTCGGCCGCGGCACCCGAACGTAGCGTCGATGCGGCGCGCAAGGTCTTCGAACTCGGCAAAAGCGGGCTCCTCGACACTTATCGCGGGGTGCTGGCGAGCGGGTCGCCGGTTGACGATGGCTTGATGGTGCGGCTAACCGTGGCGCCCGGCGGCGCGGTAACCGAGGCGGTGGTGCGGACCTCCACCTCGCCCAACCCGGAACTCGACGCGGCCGCGGTCAAGACGATGATGGGATGGACTTTTGCGCCGATCAATGGCGGCGACGTCAACGTGGACTATCCAGTGATTTTCGCCCGCGACACGGCCCAGGCGAGCGCCGTTGATTCAGGACTTGCCACCAAGGTTGCTGGCCTGGGTGCTACCTCTTCTCCCGAGTACGCCTTCGCCCCGGCCGCTGTCCCGACCGTCGCTCCGCCTCCGATGGAAGCAACGGCGCCGGTTGCCCCGACACCCCCGACTGCCAAACGGCACAAACGGGTCGCCTCGGCGCGGCCGCCGAGGCCTCCGTTGTTGGAGCAGGTCCAGTCGACGCTGCACTCCAATCGGAGGCTCAACCGGGTCAACGCCTATACCAACGGCGGTGTGGTCACGCTTTACGGGAAGGTCTTCGACGACGACGACAAACGTCTGGCGGTGCGGACCGCGCGCAGCGTGCCCGGAGTAACCGACGTCATCGATCAGACCACCACTGACACGTCAGTTTGGGCCTCGCGTCAGCGACAGATATCTCAGGCCCTGACCAGCGCGGGCCTGACCGGCGTCACGGTAAGGGTCATCGGGCGAGACGCGTACCTTGATGGCGAGGTCGCTAACAAACTCGATCGCGAACGCGCGGTGACCATAGCCGAAGGAGCCGCACCGGTTACAGTGCGTACCAACCTGATCCGCGTCGCAGAAGGTAAAGTATTCGGCTTCTAAAAGACGCTATTGACATTCTTTTCGGCTGACGCTTAGACTGGGTGCAGGTACCTTTCCGACCGCGCCCCTCCAGGAGGCCCCGCTTACAATGGCTGAGACTGCGTCTTCGTGCAAAGAGGTCTTCGACAACATGGCTTCGCGGTTCAAGAAAGACGCCGCCAAGGGGCTTAACGCGACCTATCAGTTCGACCTCTCAGGCGACGGTGGCGGCCAGTGGTACGCGGTAATCGCCAATGAGCAGTGCGAAGTCAAACAGGGAAAGGCACCCTCACCCAACATCACCATCTCCATGGCTGCGCAGGACTACCTTGACATGGTCAATGGCAAGCTGAACGGCCAGATGGCCTTTATGACCGGAAAATTAAAGATCGCAGGGGACATGGGACTGGCGCTTCGGCTGCAAAGCTTGTTCGGCTAGGGGCCGGCGATTGCATCCGCGGTCCCGGGAAGGACCGGGGAGCCAAAAGATAGAACCCGCTATTATCCCAACAAATATTCCGAAAACCGCGCAAGGCTGGAGCGTGCGGCAGTCGCCGCCACCTCTGGCGTCAATGGAAAATAGAAACAAGTGAATAGGCCGCGCAGCGTACCGTATCATCCAGCGGACCCAAAGCCTTGTTCATTTTCAGATTTTTCGTTCTTGGACTTGTCTCAAAGCATTTCGCTCATCGGGAATTAACCCCGATAGGGGAGGAACAAAGGAAGACCTCACATGAGTTCGCAGGATACATCAGACGATATCGACAAAGAGCACGAGTCTCCCGTGGACGCTGACCAGAACAACGACGAGCTGGCTAACAAGCTTTCCCAGGAGCTTAGCAACTGGCGGCGGCGGCGAACCACGGCACGGCCCCGGCAAAAAGAATCCGACGGTGCTGGCTCCAATGGATCATCACAGTCCGAGTCCGCCCGCACGATCAGGGTTCGCGGTCACGAAACGCTCGTGATTCGTAAGCCCAAGTTGGTGGCCAAGCCTTCCAACGGTACCGACCGCTCCGACCAATAAAGTCTCCGCCTCAATTTGCCATAGCCGCGCTATGACTTCGCGCGGACGGCGGGCGAAGCAGATTTTCGCTTGTGCCTTTGCGCCGGTGGTTTTGCGCTTGCCGGGCCCGAAATGCCAGGCTCGCCGACCCGTTGCGCACGCCGCGCCAAGCACTCGTTATGAACGGAAAACTTCGACTGGCGTCTCGCGTGAGGCCTGCCCGGACGGGTAAATCGTCGCCAGGTAGCACAACACCATCGAGGCGACCGCCACCAGCACGAAACTCACCGGTTGCGCGTCGATCGGCAAGGTGGAGATGCCATAGATTTTGCTCGGGATGTGGATGAACTGGTAGCGCGCGAGCGCATAGCAAGTGAGCGCTCCGATAACCAGCCCCAGCGCAGTCCCGGCCGCGCCGACAATGATGCCCTTGAGCCGAAAAATCCATCGCACCTCGGCCGGCGTCGCGCCCATCGCCAGCAGCACCGCGATGTCCTTGCGTTTTTCCATCACCACCATGATTAACGTCGCGATAAGGTTGAACGCGGCGACTCCGATCAGCAGCAGCAGCACTATCGCATAGACCCGCTTGAGCATCGCAAACCCCGCCGATGCCGCCTGGTCGTACTCCATCCAGTTGGTTACGCGAAACTTATGGCCGAGCATGCTGCGCAAGGCATCGGTGACCGCGGTGGTCTGGTCGAGGTCATGGAGCTTCACTTCGATTCCGTCGGCCTTGCCCGGCCGCCCAAAAAAGTTCTGCGCCGTAGAGAGACCCATGAAGATCACTTCGCTATCGATGAACTGCACGCCGGAATTGAAAATCCCCGCGACCCGGAAATCGCCGCTTCGCGTGCTGAGCTGTGAATTGGAACCCGCAATTATCGGCGCCACTATTCGTACCGGGTCGCCAGCCTTGACTTTCAACTTGTCGGCCAGTGATCCGCCGAGCAGCAGGCCCGGAACCGGATGCGTGGAACCGCCACTGCGGGCGCCGCCGGCGTTCACCGGAGCACCGCTCTCGAGCATCCGCAATGAAGCCGCATCGACATAGCGTTGAAGTCGCGCGATGACGACCGGGTTGCGCGGTTCCACTCCGCGCACGACTACACCGGCAACTCCATGCGCCGCACTGATCAACCCCTGCCCGATTATATAAGGGTCGGAGCCGGTCACACCGGCAGCATGGTCGATGCGCTCCTGGACTGTCGCGTAGTCGGAGATCGCCCCGCCAAAGCTTTGCACCTGCACCTGCGGACTGAGACTGAGCATCCGCTCGCGCAGATTGGTCTCGAACCCGCTCATCACGGCCAGCATTACGACCAGCGCGGCCACGCCGATCGTCACGCCCACCGCGGTGAACAGCGTGGTGACCGAGATGAAGGCGTCCCTCCGCCGCGCGCGCAGATAGCGCAACGCGATCATCAACTCGAAACGCAAATCAGGCTCCGTCCTGAGGCGTCTCGGCGCATCCGCGAGCTTGACCGTCGCAGACCCTCAAAAGATCACCCGCTCCTCTATGAGACGCTCGATCTCCGCCGCGTTGAGCCCCAGCATTTTGCCGAACACTTCCTCGTTGTGTTGCCCGAGTGCCGGCGCCGGCGTGCGCAAGTCGCCGGGCGTGCGGCTCATCCGATACGCCAGTCCCTCGTATGGTGACGGACCCATCACTTTGTGATCGAGCCAGTGCCAAAAGCCGAAGGCCTCGAGATTGTCGTCGCGATGGATATCGACGCAGTTCTGGACAGGGTACGCCGACACGCGAGCGGCCTGCAACGCGACGGTCAGCGCGTCGGCATCTCGCTCACGCACCAGTGCGCCGACGAACTCGTCGAGCGCAGCGCGATTCTCCAGCCGCGCGGCCATCGTGGCGAAGCGCGAATCCATGGGCGGGTTGCCCAGCACCGCTAGCATTCCACGCCACTCATCGTCGTTGGCGACCGCCAGCGCGAGCCATCGCTCGTGGCCATCGACGTCGGCGCATCGATAGGCGCCATGCGGAGCGTAGCGCTCTGAGCGGTTCCCAGTTGGGCCCGCCACGCGACCGCTCGAGAAGTAGTCGACCAGCGCGGGCGCAAGATTGTGCAGCGCGGCCTCATACTGTGACATGTCGATATACTGCCCTCGCCCGGTGCGCCGGCGATAGTCGAGCGCGGCTAGCAGCGCGCAGGCCGCAAAGCGCGGCGCGATAAAATCTGTATACGCTCCGTAAGGCGGGCACGGCTCGTCGAGCGAATAGCCGGCGATGTGATAGTAGCCGCTAAGCGCCGCCATCAGCTGTCCGAACCCCGGGTAGAGTGCGTTGGGGCCGGTCTGACCCTGCATGCAGGTGGAAAGCATGATGAGGTCGGGCTTGAGCGCACGGAGGTTCTCATAGTCGAGGTCCCACTTGCGCAGCGCCTTGGGCGTGAAGCTTTCGGCCGCGATATCGGCCCACGGCAGCAGTTTCAGCACCAGCTCGCGCGCCCTGGGCTTGCCGAGATCGAGCGTGATGCTCCGTTTCGAGGTATTGAAGCTAGCGAAAAACTGGCTCGTGTCGATACCGGGTTTGGCGTCCTTCCATGGCGGCGCGAGGCGCAGGATGTCGGGCCGCGCCAGCGATTCGACCCGGATAACATCGGCGCCATTGTCGGCAAGGTACTTGGTCGTAATCGGACCGACTCCGACCCACGAAAAATCAAGTACGTGCACTCCCTCAAGCGCGTAACGTCTCATCGTAGCTGCTCCACAAATCGAATTCGCCGCCGCTCAGATCGCGCCGATAGCGCGCAGACGGCCCATGTGTGCACCGTCGATTCCCAAAAGCTCGCCCCAGACCTCACCGTTATGCTCGCCCAGGCGCGGCGCGCGCCGCCCGGGGCCAACCAGAGTCAAGCTGAATTTGGCGAAGGCGCCGGGCAGCGTAAGCGTCCGACCAACCGTGTCGTGCTCGAGGCGCACGAAGTAGTTGCGAGCCTTAAGTTGTTCGTCATCCGCGATATCGGCGGCAGTCGCTACCGGCGCGAGCAGGATGCGCCGCTTGAGCGCCTCCGCGTAAATTTCGCGCTTGGTCATCGTATTGAAAAAGCGCTGGACGCGATCTTCCAGGTCGGCGATCTCCTGGTTGTCCTGCTCGGTCGCCTTCATCAGAATCCCCGGCACCCACGTCGTCCAATTTTTCTCGATCATCCAGTCCGCGGCGAACCCCGCAGTGGCCATCCACTCGATCAGCCCCTTCATCGAGATCGCGCCGACGCCGGAACCGCCGGCGAGCACGGTCGAGATGTAGCCGTCCTTGCACGAGTAGACGAGTTTGCGCCGTGTACCGGTCGCCGTGTAATGGACGCCGGTACGCCTGATGTAATCGCCGTGGAGAATCGGCATCGCCTGCTCGTTCATCAGCGTCCACACAAGGCAGGCCTGCATATCGATCACGACGCGCTGGCCCTTGCCTTCGATCTCGCGCGGGTAATGCGCAAGGAGCGAGGCGACCGCGGCCTCGGCGCCAGCGTGCAGTCCGGCCTGCGGCAGGCTCATCTCCAGCGGCGGTCTGCCCTCGTCACCCATCAGGAACATCGGACCTCCCGAGGCCCACGAGACGATGTCGGCAGCTTTGTAGTTCTTGCCCGGCCCGATGTCGCCAAACGGCGTTACCGAAGTATGGATCAGCCGCGGATTTAGCTCGGCGAGCCGCTGGTAGGCAAGCCCGATCGATTCCATGTAGCCAACCGGAAACGATTCGAGCAGAAAATCAGACTTGCGCACGAGGTCTTCGAGGAGCGCGCGGCCGTCGGGGGATTCGAGGTTGAGCGTCACCGAGCGCTTGCCGGCCTGATAGGCGATGAAATAGAGGCCGCGCTCGGCATCCGGAAGGTCGTCGACGAACGGCGGAATGCGTCGAGTCGAACATCCTTGCGGCGGTTCGACCTTGATCACGTCGGCGCCCATGTCGGCGAAGATCTTGCCGCAGAGCGCGCCCTTGTCGTCTGCGAGGTCGAGCATCCTGAATCCGCTGAGCAGTTCCGAGCCCATCGATACTCCTGTTACTGGAAGGACGGCCAAACCGACGTGAAAGCGCGTGCGCCGGAGCGATCAGCGGTTGGGGCCGCCGGCGGAGCGGGCCGCCCCGATCGCGGTTGCGTAGTCGGCGTGATCTGGAATCGTAAAGCGCGCGAACATCGCGTCCATCCGCTTCTGCCGCTGCATGAAACGGAATATCCGCGTCAGCTTGCCGGTCAACACGATCTCGCGCTGGCCGCAGGCGCGCGCGGTCGCGAAACTCAACACGCTTACCACCTCGACGATCATGTTCATGATCGCGAGCGCCTTGTCCTCGTTGGTCGCGTCGGCGCTGATCTTGCCGAAGTTGGCCGCGGTGGCGCCGGGCTGCAGATCGCCAAGTGGGCCGCCTGCGATGTCGCGCACGGTCAGATCGATACGGCTCAAGTCGCCCCGTTCCGCCAGCGCCTCCAGCGTTTTCAGCGTGGAAACCCCGAGCATGTGCTTGGAGAGCCCGCGCAGCGTGCCGCCGCCGAGGCCGGTGCCGCCGAAGTGTTCGATCTTGTCGCCGTGCACCGAAACCATCGCGGTGCCGGTTCCGAGCGACACCACCAGGGCGTCAGCCTTGCCGCAGAGCGAGGTTCCGCCGACTCCGATCGCAGTGAATTCGCTAACCTTGACGACCGGCCGTCCCAACAGCGTCGCAGAGAGAGCGCGCGATCCCGCTCCGGTCGCCGCCACGCAAGCCACCTGATCGAGTTTGAGTCCGTATTCTTCGACCAGTTTGCCGAGCGCGCCTGCCGCCGCCGCTACCGGATCATTGGCCTCGATCGTGACGACGTTGTAATCGCCATTGTCGACCGTTACTGCGTCAGTGGTCGATCCCCCGATATCGATTCCGACGATCATTACATGGGTGCCGGCACCTGGGTCCGGCCCAGCCTCCAAGGCTAGAATACGCGCGCCCGGCTGGCAAACAAGTCGTGGTCCGGCCGTATGTGGTCAGATGCGACTCGTGAGGCCGCCGTGCTACGGTCAATTTATGGCCACACGGCGCAGTGGTAGGACCCCTCCCGAGCCGGGTCTCTTTCCCGCCAGGACACCGGCAGCGCAACCTTTGGCGGACCGGATGCGCCCGCGGAGTCTCGACGAGGTCATCGGCCAGGAGCATCTGCTCGGTCCCGACAAAATGCTCAGCCGGATGCTCGCGGCTGGCGCACTACCGTCGATCATCCTGTGGGGGCCGCCGGGCAGTGGCAAAACCACGATCGCGCTTTTGCTTGCGCAGCGCTCCGGCGCAAGCTTTCGCACGATCGCGGCAGTGGCCGCAGGAATCGCCGAATTGCGCGAGGCGGTCGAGGAGGCGCGCCGCGAACTGGAAGCCGGGAGGCGGCGCACGGTGGTTTTCATCGACGAGATCCATAGATGGAACCGGGCGCAGCAGGACGCCATCCTGCCGCACGTCGAGAGCGGACTCATCACGCTCATCGGCGCGACCACCGAGAATCCCTCGTTCGAAGTGATCGCGCCGCTGCTCTCACGCACTCGCGTGCTGGTGCTGCGCGGGCTTAGCGACGAAGCTATCGCCGCGATTGCGCGCCGGGCGCTCGGCGACAAGGAGCATGGGTTGGGCGCGAGCGGGCTTACATTCGATGAGGAGGCGCTCGCCGAGTTGGTGCGGTTTGGCGCAGGTGATGCGCGGCGCGCGCTCAATACGCTGGAGGTCGCGGCAACGCTCGCACGGGCGGCGGCCCGAGCGGCGATCGCACCCGAACACGTGCGCGAGGCGGCGCAGCAGAAGATGCTGCTCTACGATCGCGCCGGCGAGGAGCACTACAACGTCATTTCGGCCTTCATCAAAAGCATGCGGGGCAGTGACCCGGACGCCGCGCTTTACTGGATGACCCGGATGCTGGAGGCGGGCGAAGATCCGCTGTTCGTGGCGCGGCGGATGGTGATCTTCGCGACCGAGGATGTCGGCAATGCGGATCCGCGCGCGCTTCAACTTGCGCTTTCGGTCAAAGACGCGGTCGATTTCGTCGGGATGCCTGAAGGGGCGATTCCACTCGCTCAGGGTGTGACCTATCTTGCCTGCGCGCCCAAATCCAACGCGTCGTATCGCGGGATGCTAAGCGCGCGCGCCGACGCCGTCGAGCGCGGCGCATTGCCGGTGCCGCTCCATCTGCGCAATGCGCCGACCGGCTTGATGCGCAAGCTAGGCTACGGCGAGGGTTATCTTTATCCGCACGACTCCGAGGGCGCGCTCAACGAACAGCACTACATGCCCGAGGAATTGGGCGAGCGCCGTTACTATCAGCCTTCTGAACGCGGCTACGAAGGGCGTCTGGGAGAATATCTGGAACGGGCGCGCCTCGCGCGCAAGAGTGGCAAAGGCTCCTCAGAGAACACAAAAAAACCGCGCGAGTGATAGGTAATGTTGTCTCGCAGTGGCTAAGCAGCTCAAGCGGGTACCGCCTTTCTTAACCTCTCCTTGACCAAGGAGAGATCGGGGCGAGCATCGCTAGCGGCGGGCGAGGTCAGGCTGAATTCCATTGTGCCGCAGCCACTTCAACGGATCGCGAACATCGATCGTTGGACCTCTCGCTAACCCCCACCTGGGACTACGCGAGGGGATAGAGCTCGACCGGTCGAAACGGATCGCGGGGGCCGAAGCGTCGCTTCGGCCCCCGCTGCCGTCAAAATTTTGGAAACCCGCGCCTAGCGAGCGCCAAGCACGGCATCCTTGAGCGCTTTGGCAGGCGTGAAACGCAGGCGGGTGCGCGCCGGGATCTTGATCGCTTCGCCAGTGGCCGGATTACGCCCCATCCGGGCCTTGGTCTTGCGCTTGCGAAAAATCCCCAGTCCCGCAAGGCGCAGCGAGCCTTCCTTCTTTAGCTCGCGGATGACAAGGGTAGTCAATTCCTCGAGCGCGGTCTTGGCGTCCTTCTTGGAGATATTAACCTTGTCGGCGAGATGCGCCGCAACCTGCGACTGCGTCATCGTCATCCTCCTTGTGCGAGACGAACTCTCGCAGACAGAGCGTGAACGAGCGTCAGCCTATTTGCAAGCCACGCCGGCTCAAAATCATGCGTTTTTCTTAAGAACCGTGACGGTTTTTCAACAGGCCCTGCTTTGAGCCATTGGGGCAGAGGCACTTTTTCGTCGGCTGATCGGGAGCGCCCTATCCAGCTTGGCGATTCGCGCTTGCAGTCTAGTAGCGCACTTCGATCAGGCAGAGGCCGGCGGCCGGAGCGGGCGCCGGCGCGAGCGCGCGGTCGCGGCTCGCGAGGAGCGCGGAGATCGTATCGGCGGGTAGCCTGCCCGCGGCTTTGCCATGCCCCACTTCAACCATCGCGGCCACCATCGTGCGCACCATGTGGCGCAAAAACGCGCTTGCCTCGACGCGGTAAATCAGATGGCGCTCGCTCTCGCGCCGCCACTGGCTGAGCGCGACGCGCCGCACCGTGGTCTTTTCAGCCGATCCGAGCGAGCGGAACGCGGCGAAATCATGCTCGCCAACAAACACCGCCGCCGCCGCATTCATCGCGTCGATATCCAGCGTTTCGCGCACCAGCCACGCCGAGTTGCGCTCGAACGCCGAGCGCACCGGCTGATTGAGCACGCGGTACTCGTAGATTCGAAGCCGCGCCTCGCGGCGCGGATCGAAGTTGTCGCGGGCTTCTGACGCATCGAGCACCACGATGTCAGGCGGCAAAATCGCATTGAGTGCGCGAGCGAGCTCGGCGAGATCGAAAAGGCGCGGTAGCCGCGCCGCAGCGACCTGTCCGCGCGCATGTACGCCGGCGTCGGTGCGTCCTGCGCCACGCACGCGAATCTGCGCACCAAAGATTCGTGCGAGCGCCTCTTCGATCTCGGCCTGGATCGAATTGTGGCCAACCTGCATCTGCCAGCCCGAATAGTTGGTGCCGTCGTACTCGAGCTTGAGCTGAACCTGCATGGCTTTTTTTGGAACGAATCTGTTAGAACGGCGACCGCCTGGAACGTACTACGCGGCACCCGGAGTTGCCACGGCGCATAACTTCTCCGCCACCCATACCGCGTCAAGCGCGGCCAGGCGGGCGCTATCGAACGCGCACCATATCGAGGCGCCGGCGGGCTCGGCATTGAGCATCACCAGGATTGCCTCCTGGCCGATAGCGTCGATAACGCTCGCAGTGCCTTCCTCGCCGGCGACCACTAGCAGGCCGGGCGCGGCGCGGAGGCGCTCAGCCAGGTTAGCCCGGTCGCTGAAATCGGGAATAAGCACGGTCATCGCCGAGCCATGCAGGACGGCGATGTGGACGACCTCGATCAATAGCCGCGGCGTCGTGCCGAGCAAAGCGGCAGTCTGCGCGGAAAGCGCCGCGTCGAGCCCCGGCTCGGCGGGATAAGCGTTGAATGCGCGCTGGATCTCGCCTTCCTCCAGACTGTGCGTGCCGCTCAGCAGCTCTCGCGCTTCGCCGACGACTTCTTCAACGCTTTGCCGTCCGGCACTGCTCGCGCCGAGCATCACGGTCGCGCAGACGATTCCGTCTTGCGCGCCGGCCGCGCCCACAACCATTGCGAGCGCATGCGCCGCGGGATGAGGAATCGCGATCACCTTGTTATCCGCGGCGAACTCGACGATTCTTTCGGCAGGCGTGAAACCGGGCGCGACGAATGGCCTCGAGGGGACCTCCCCGGGCACGCGGAGAGCCGCGCTCAAGTCTACCAGCAACGGACCCGGGCGCGCGCGAACGATATCGGCAGCCCAGCTCGGCGCGACCGCAAGGAATACAATATCGAAACGGGCTAGCTCGGCCGGTTCATGGAACTCGGCGACGATGATCGCTTCGCCCCGTGCCTCGATGGTCTGGGTGGCGCCCCGCTCGGTCGCAAACAGCACCAGTTCGGCACACGGAACCGCGCGCGCGTCGATCAGTTCGACTATCTGCTCGCCGACGGCACCGGTGGCGCCGACAACGGCGATCCTGAGCTCGCGGCCTGGCGCCGCGGCCATCTCAGGCCTCCGCGCCTTCGAGTTTTTCCCGCACCAGACGGCCCATCGCCTTGCACCCGACCACCTTGGTTCCCGTGCCGCCCCCAAGATCGCGCGTGCGGTAACCCTCACGCAACACGCCCTCGACCGCCTGCCCGATTATTTCAGCTTCGGCGCGCAACCCCAGAGAGTGCTCGAGCAGCATCGCGGCCGAGAGGATAGCGGCCAGCGGATTGGCTTCGTCACGGCCGGCGATATCGGGGGCGCTGCCGTGAATGGGCTCGAACAGCCCGACGCGGCATCCCGCGCTGTTGAGCTCGTCTCCGAGCGAGGCCGAGGGCAGCAGCCCCATCGAGCCCGCCAACACTGAAGCCTCGTCGGTCAGGATATCGCCGAACATGTTCTCGGTAACGATCACGTCGAAGTCGCGCGGGTGGCGGATAAGATGCATCGCCATCGAATCGACGAGCTGATTGTCGAAGGCGATCTCCTTGTATTCGGTAGCCAGCTCGCCAGCGATTTCGCGCCACAGCCGCGAAGTGGCGAGGATGTTGGCCTTGTCGACCGAGGTCAGGCGTTTGCGGCGGTCGCGCGCGAGCTCGAAGCCGTAACGCAGCACGCGGACAATCTCCTCCTCGGAATACACACAAGTGTCGATCGCGCCACGCAGGTCGCCAGTGTTACGCCGCTCAGAGGGCTTGCCGTAGTAGATGCCGCCAGTGAGCTCGCGGATGACTACAAGGTCAACGCCATTGATGATCTCTTGGCGCAGTGGCGAAGTGGCCGTCAACTCCTTGACCGCTTTGACCGGCCTGACGTTCGCGAACAGTCCAAGCTCCTTGCGCAGGGTGAGCAGCGCCTGCTCGGGACGCTTATCGGCCTTCGGGTCGTCCCACTTGGGGCCGCCCACTGCGCCGAACAGGATCGCGTCGCTGTCCTTGGCTTGCTTGAGCACGTCATCGGGTAGCGGCGTACCGAACTGATCGATCGCATGACCGCCGGCGGTGCCCTCTTTGAACTCGAGATCGAGCGCGGCGTTGCGCGCCACGACCTTCAGCACCTGCAATGCCTCGCCGACGACTTCGGGACCAATCCCGTCACCCTTGAGAACCAGAATCTTGTAGGCCATCTATGCTTGCGGAGTCCCAGCAGCGGAAATGAATACAACGATAGGTTGCGGGCAGCTTTGCTTCAAAACGTCGCGCATTCGAACGAGAACAAATTTAAGTTCAGCGGCAGTGGCCGCCGACGCTGTCTTCCTCTCGTCGACACCTTCGAGCAGCGAAAAAAACCAGCCACCCGACGCCATTAGCACTTAGCCCAACGCGACAGCGGCGGCAAGCCCCACGGCAAGCTCGTCGATGAGGGCTCCCGCAAAATTCTCGTATTCCTATGCCCCCTCGGCCGGGCGCAACACTGCCGACCGTACGCGGCCTTGAAGACGGTTGAGCGCGTTGACCAATGCGAGCGCACTCGCCATCACGATGTCGCTATGCGCGCCCTGGCCCGCGACAGTCATGCCATCGGAGCATACCAGGCAGCTCACTTCGCCTAGCGCGTCAGTGCCGCCGGTGATGGCCTTGACCGAGTAGCGCTCGAGCGCCGGCTGCATGCCAGCCAGCTTGTAGATAGCCTTGTAGCACGCATCGACCATCCCATCTCCCGAGGCTTCCGCGATATGCTCCTCGCCGCCCCCGATACGCATCGTGACTTCGGCGTGGGGTGTGGTTTTAGCCGACGAGGTCACGCGTACGTCGAGCAGTTCGAAGTGGTCCGCGGTGCGGCGCGTCTCCTCGTTGACCAGGGCCAGGATATCGTCGTCGTAGACGATTTTCTTCTTGTCACACAGCACCTTGAAGGCGGCGAAAGCCTTATTGACGTCGATCGACTCGGGGTCGATGCCCAGCTCTCCGAGCCGGTTGACGAAGGCGTGGCGGCCGGAGTGCTTACCCAACACCAACTTGTTGGAGGGTATCCCGATGTCCTCGGGCTTCATGATTTCGTAAGTCAGTTTGTACTTGAGCACGCCGTCCTGATGGATCCCCGCCTCATGGGCAAACGCGTTGTCGCCGACGATCGGCTTGTTGGGCGGCACCGGCTGCCCGATAATCTGCGAGAGCAGACGCGAGGCCGGGTAGATCTGACGCGTGTCGATCCCGGTGCGCACTTCCATCAAGTCCTGCCGCGTGCGCAGCGCCATCACCACCTCTTCCATCGAGGTGTTGCCCGCGCGTTCGCCGATCCCGTTGATCGTGCACTCGACCTGGCGCACGCCGTTTTTGATCGCGGCGAGCGAATTGGCGACCGCCAGCCCGAGGTCGTTATGGCAGTGGGCACTCCAGATCACGCGGTCGGCGCCCTCAACGTTGCGCCGCATGTAGGCGAACATCTCGCCGAACTCCTCGGGAATCGCGTGGCCGGTGGTGTCGGGTAGATTGATGATACGCGCGCCAGCGCGGATCACCTCGGTGCAAATCTTGGCCATGTAGTCCCAGTCCGAGCGCGAGGCGTCCTCGCACGAGAACTCGATATAATCCAGGTGCTCCTTGGCCCGCGCGACTGCCCAGGTCGAAGCACTCAGCACGTCCTCGCGTGTCATGTTGAGCTTGTATTTGAGATGGATATCGGAGGTCGCGATAAAGATGTGGATGCCGGGGTTGCGCGCCTTGTCGACCGCACGCAGCGCCGCATCGACGTCTTCCTCGCGCGTGCGCGACAGGCTGACCACGGTCGGCTGGGTGACGGCTTCGGCGATTCGATGTACCGACTCGAAGTCGCCAGGCGAGGAAGCAGCAAAGCCGCCCTCGATGATATCGACGCCCAGGCGTTCGAGCTGGCGGGCGATCGCGAGCTTCTCCTCGACGTTCATGGTGCAACCGGGCGATTGCTCGCCATCGCGCAGCGTGGTGTCGAAGATGC
Source organism: uncultured delta proteobacterium (assembly GCA_963710455.1). GTDB lineage: Bacteria > Desulfobacterota > Binatia > Binatales > Binataceae > JAKAVN01. Next base: position 494,599 of record CAVQAG010000017.1, on the reverse strand, counting down.
GCACATAGTTGGGATCCGGCAGGATGTCCCGGATGTCGGCTATCGTCTTCTTGGCCATCGGCGTCTCGCTCCTCCCTGCGCTCCGTAACGGACAGGCCCCCAAGGCCGCAGCGGGCAAAAAGAAAACGCCCCGGGCGGCCTTTTGGCCCTCTGCCCGGGGCGTTTTGATTCAGGTTTTAAGTCGCTCGCTTAAGCCTGCACCACGACGCTCCCGGCGAGGGCCTTAATAAGGCCCAAGCTAAGCAGCAGTCCCAGAAGCAGGTTCAGGCAGGGCGACATCGAGGTCATTTTAGGCGGTACTTTAGAACACAGTCAAGCGGCCGTCCGCATCAACTTGCGCTAGTGGACCTGTGGGGATGGCGGATTCTCGGATAAATCGCCGGTTGCGCGAGCGTTCCTAGCGGATGACCGTGGTTTGCGCGGATTCGCGGCAGCGTGCCCGTCGGCCTGCGGGCCCAGCACCGGAGCGAGGGCCTGGGGGCGTTCGCCAGTCAGCAGGAGGTAGGGCCCGGAGGCGACGTAAGCGGTCGCCAGCATGAAAAATGTGAACTGCGGAATCGCGAACAGAAACGCCAGCACGAGCAGCATCGCGGCCACCAGTTCGACCCGCGCGCGCTGATCGGGATTGATGGTCTTGAAGCTGGGGTAGGGTACGCGAGAGATCATCAGGCTCGCGAGCGCGACCGTCAGCGGCGCCATCACGGTAACCAGCGCATGCGGCGACTCAAACTCGAAGTAGCTGTAGGCGAGCACGCAGCCCGCGATCATCGCGGCGGCGCCGGGCACCGGCAGGCCTACGAAGCGGCGCTTGTCGGTGCTGGCGGTCTGCACGTTGAAGCGCGCGAGCCGAAGCGCGGCGCAAATCACGAACATCCCGGCGATCACCACGCCCCACGCGCCGAGCAGTCTAAGAGACCAGCAATAGGCGATTACCGCCGGGGCCACGCCGAAGGCCACCACGTCGGAGAGGCTATCATACTCGATTCCGAAATGACTCGAAGTGCGCGACAGGCGCGCCACGCGGCCGTCGAGCCCATCGCACACGAACGCGATCAGGATCATCACCGCGGCAAGCTCGAAATGCGAATTGATTGCTGAGACCAGGGCGAAGAATCCCGATAGCAGGCCGAGCGAGGTGATGGTCGCGGGCGCGAGGAATACCCCGCGGCGCAAGGGCGCGACCACGCGTCTTTGCTGTTCCTTGATACGGCCCGAGAGGACCCGCATCCGGTCCTGTGCGCTCGGATTATTTTTCTGGACCCTGCTCACTGGAGCAACTCTGCAATTATACTCTCTCCCGCGCGCACCTTCCCGCCTGTTTTTACCACTACCCGGTAGTCGGGTGGGATGAAATGATCGACGCGGCTGCCGAACATTATAAGCCCAATTCGCTCACCAAGGCGCACCGTATCGTGCGGATGGAGATGGCACACGATCCGCCGCGCCAGGTAGCCTGCAATCTGCACCATCGCATGCTGGCGGCCGCGAGCGTCGCTCAGCACGATCAGGTTGCGCTCGTTATGCTCGCTCGCGTGGTCGCGAAACGCCGCATGGAAGGCGCCAGGGGTATGGCGGACACTGATGATCTCCCCGCCCACTGGCGCGCGGTTGACGTGCACGTTGAGCGGCGACATGAAGACCGAAACGCGATGATAACGCTCGCCTGAGGCGCCATCGGGCAGCGGCATCTCCGCCACGTCGCTCACGGTGCCATCGGCGCCCGAGAGCACCACGCGCTCGGAGGCGGAGACTGGCGAGCGCTCGGGGTCGCGAAAAAAAGCGGCAATCGCGAGACCGCCAAGGATCGTCAGCAGTCCCGCACCGTGCCATCCAAACGCAAACGCGAGCACTCCTGCCGCCAGCGCCACGGCCGCCATTGTGACGCCCTCGGCCGCGATTCCGATCGTGCCGCCCACGCGCCGGGCTAAGTCACCGGCGCGCAATGGCATCCCCATTTCGCCAAATCCCGACTCCGCCTAATTCTTGGCTTTGTCGACCAGACGATCGCTCGCCAACCACGGCATGAAGGCGCGCAGCTTGCGCCCGACGTCTTCGAGCTGATGCTTCTCTGCTTCCTTGCGCAGCTCACGGAAATGCGGCAGGCCAGCGCGGTACTCGGCGATCCATTCGTTGGCAAACTTGCCCGACTGAATATCCGCAAGCAGGTCTTTCATCGCCTGGCGCGAGGCCGGCCCAACAACGCGCTTGCCGCGTGTCATGTCGCCGTACTCGGCAGTGTTGCTGATCGAGTAGCGCATATTGGCGATGCCGCCCTCGTAGATGAGGTCGACGATTAGTTTGACCTCGTGCACGCACTCAAAATAGGCCATCTCAGGTGCGTAGCCCGCCGCGACCAGCGTCTCAAATCCATTGCGAATGAGCTCGGTTAGTCCGCCGCACAGGACTGACTGTTCGCCGAACAGGTCGGTCTCGGTCTCTTCGCGAAAAGTGGTTTCGATGATCGCCGCACGGCCGCCGCCGATCGCCGATCCGTACGCGAGCCCGACTTCCTTGGTATCTCCCGAAGGATCCTGCTCGACGGCGAGCAAGCATGGCACTCCGCGTCCCTTAACGTACTCGGACCGCACCAAGTGGCCGGGACCCTTGGGCGCGATCATGAAAACGTTAACACTCGGGGCGGGCTTGATGAACTTGAAATGGATATTGAAGCCGTGGCCGAAGGCCAGGTACTTGCCCGGCGTAAGTTGCGGAGCGACTTCCTTCTCGTAAATCTCGGAGCCCATCTCGTCCGGCACCAGCATCATCACGATATCGGCACGGCGGGCGGCCTCGGCTGTCTCAAACACCGGCAGGCCCTGCTTGGCGGCCTTTTCCCATGAGGGGCTGTCCTTGCGCAGGCCGACACAAACGTCCATCCCGCTGTCGCGCAGGTTGAGCGCATGGGCATGGCCCTGGCTGCCGAAGCCGAGAATGGCGATCTTGTGAGGGCGCAGGCGGCTAAGGTCTGCGTCGCGATCGTAATGAACCTGCATGACGGGATTCTCCTGGATAAAATTGCGGATAAATTAGCTGGAAAGCGTCGTCGGGACGTTGCCGCTACCCGGCTTCGCGCGTGACAGCGGCGGTACGATGGTTGTTCTCGTGCTGCACGGCGCGGCCCATCGCGATCTTCCCCGAGCGCACGATCTCCTTGATACCGATCGGACGCACCAGCTCGATAAATGCCTTGATCTTGTCGGCGTCCCCGGTCACCTCCACGGTCACCGCGCGCGGTCCGATGTCGACCACGTGAGCACGAAAGGCGGCGACGATGGAATCTACTTCGGCGCGCGTGCGTTCATCGACCGCGACCTTCACCATCACCATCTCACGGTCAATAGTGCTGGTGTCCTTGAAGTCGGTGACCTTGATCACGGAGACCAGCTTGTTGAGCTGCTTATTAATCTGCTCAAGCGTCTGATCGTCGCCGGTCGCCACCAGCACTATACGCGAGACGGTCGGGTCGAGCGGGTCCTCGTTGACGGTCAGCGACTCGATATTAAAGCCCCGGCTGGAAAACAAGCCAGCCACGCGTGCGAGAACGCCGAACTCGTTTTCGACCAGGACGGATATGGTATGGCTTGGCATCAGCTGGATTTACGGCCCGGGGCGCGTGATGCGCGCCGCGAGCCTAGCGCGCTTCGTGCTGATGGCGATGAAGGAGCGCCATGATGCGATCCTTCGAGGCCAGTTTCAGCTTCTGAATTCTTTTCTTTTCGATTTCCTCTTCAACGGTCAGGTAGTGCTTGAGGCGGAATGATTCGAGCTGGCGTTTGAGCTCCGCGTGCTCCTCATACAGCGTCTTCAGTTCTTCGTCGTTGGTCACGTACTGATGGATCAGTTCTTCTTCCTTCGGCTCCATTTACCCTCACTCCCGAGGTTAGAGGATCAGCCTTGAAAATCGCCTCCGCCGACCTCACATACAGCGGTTCTAGGACGAATGCGTTATCCGCCTCCCCCGCCATCAGCCGCGCGGCACCCAGCGCCGCCACCACCCGACCCCGCAAGCGCACCCCGGCTATTTCCACACAGCTGGCCCGGCCTCCCGCGCGAACGACCCAACGACAGGCCTCTTCGGCCTTTGCGTCGCCGACCAGCAGGACGTCGCTTCCGAGATGTGGAGCCAGGTTTTCGAGCGTGACCACGAGGTCATCCGATAACTTTTCTAGCCCATTGCCGCTTGTCCGGTAAAGGGCAGCATAGACCTCACCCTTGCGAGCGTCCAGCACCGGGCAGATTAGCCGGGGTGCCGGCGTAGCGGAAATCTCAGCCAGCGCCGTCAAGGCAAGGGTGTCGAGGCTCGGTATCCCCAAAAGCGCGCAGCCAGTCGCCAGTTTGAGGCCCTTGGAGTAACTCAACCCCACCCGCAGGCCGGTAAACGAGCCCGGGCCAATTCCGATTGCGATAGCCTTGAGCTCCCCAGCAGTAAGCCCCGCGACTCTGAGAAGACCGGCGACCGCTTCGGGCAGTTCAGCGCCATGCGAGGCGACTGAATGCGAAGCTTCCGCCAGCACCCATCCGCCGAGGACCAATGCAAGGTCGGCTCGCGGCCCTCCAGTGTCGATTCCCAGCACCGGCCCGGCCGAAGCACCGGCCGCCAGTGCGGCTTCAACTGTGCATAATATGCGAGATGTCATTAACGATGACGAAAGTCATCAGTGCCACCAGCAACAGCAGCCCGATCTGCATCGCGAACTCTCGATGACGGAGCTGCAGCGGCTTGCCGCGCAGGCCCTCGATGAGGAAAAAGAACAGATGGCCGCCGTCAAGCAAAGGCACCGGCAGCAGGTTGATGATACCCAACTCCAGGCTCAGCATTACGGTAAAACCGGCAACGTCGGCGAAGCCCTGCTTGGCTTCCTTGCCGGCCATCTTCGCGATCATAATGGGCCCGCCCAGCGCCTGGCGCGCCGGTGTGGTCCCATTGATAATCAGGGCGATTCCCATCACCAACCGTCCGCTGAGCTGCGCGGTCGATACCACGCTCTGGTACATTGCGCTCAACGGCCCGTAACGCTTTACGCCCTCGTCGCCGCGTGGCAGAACGCCGATGATCCACACCGGAGCCTTGTCGCCGAATCCGGTATCTTCCTTTTCACGGATCGGCGTCACCTCTAAAGACATCCGGCTCGGCGAGGCGTTCGGCGCCGGACGCATGAAATCAATTTTGATCGGCGCCCCGTTGTCCGCTTTGATAGCGTCCGAGAGGTCGGCCCAGTTCTCGACCTTCTTCCCGCTGACCGCCAGAATCTGGTCGCCCTTGCGCAGACCCGCCGAATAAGCCGGCATCCCTTTCTTTATCTCACCCAGTATCGGCTTCACGTAAGGCACGCCGTACATGAACACAATCGCCATCAGCACCGGGGCGAACAGGATGTTCGCAAGCGGCCCCGCCAGCACGATCTTGATACGGGTACCGAGGCTCTGCGTCGGGAAGGCCTGCGCGCGATAACGTTCCAGGAGCATCGCCGGGCGGGTGTCGACCAGCGCCTTGACGGCAGCATCGACTGAGCCACGGCGCTCGATCTCGGCCAGCAGCAAAGCTTCGTCGGGCCGGAGCGCGCGGCCAAGTATGGCCTCGGCGCTGTCGGCCGGGTGAGGATAACTGGCAGGGTCTGGCGCCAAGGCATGAGCAGCGCCTGACGCTGACGTACTCGTGGAACCCTTGGTCGGATTGAACCCACCGCCAACCGCCGGTGCGAGCCGATGCGCGAGCGCGAGCAACATCTGTTGCGGCTCGGTGCCGAGTTGGGCGGCGGTGCCGTGTTGGCGCGCCGCCTCGATCAGGTCGAGCTGCACCTCCTTCACGTAGCCTTCAAGCGTGTCAGCCGTGGGTTCTTCAGCGACTTCATCGCCAAGCATCCGGACATAGCCGCCCATCGGTGTTGCGCCAAATGCGTACTCGGTCTCGCCGCGGCGGATACCGAAAAGTTTCGGAGGATAGCCGACCGAATAACGGATCACACGCACGCCCGAGTGCTTGGCCATCAGGAAATGGCCGGTCTCGTGCACGATGATCAGGATGCCGAAGATTACTACGGCTGAAACAATCGATGTGATCATAATTTCCGATTATTCGACGGCAGGTTAGACTGATGTGCCAGCTTCACAGACTCCAATAGTAAGCGAAAACCGTGGCAAAAACCATGCTGCATGTACGATCGAGCAAACCGCCATGGCCCGGGAAAATCCATCCCGAATCCTTCACCCCGGCGCTGCGCTTGAGCGCCGAGCCGGCAAGGTCGCCCAATTGAGCCAGTATTCCGATTGCCGCCGACAACGCTACGGTCTGGCCGACGCTCCATCTCGACACCAGTGGTTGATGCAGCAGCAGTCCGGCTAATATGCATAGCGCAAGGCCGCCAATTGCCCCCTCCACGGTCTTTTTCGGACTCACCCGCGGAGCCAACCTGTTGCGGCCAATCCAGGTTCCGCTGAGGTACGCGCCGGTGTCGGTCGTCATCACGAGCAGCAGGACAAAAATAATCGTAGCGACGCCGCCGGGGCGGTTTCGCAAGAGCTCAAAGTAGGGAAACAGTGCGCCGACGTAAAATGCCCCCAAAAGCGTCAGCCGTAGACCCGGAGACGGAGCCGCACTCGCCGGGTCCCGTCCCACCCGCAAGACCAGCGTCAGCATCGCCAGAATCACTCCTAACGGGATGAACCATAGACGCTCGGGCGCCCACGCGAGCAGGATTGCCGACCCACCACCTGCGAGGACCAGGGCGCCGATCGCTCCGGGCGTCCGCGCCCGCGTCATCGCGCCCACTTCGTAAAGCCCCCACACCGTCAGCACGCCTACGAACGCCGCAAACCACGACGCCGGCGCGAAGAGCACCACCGCCAGCAGCGCGGGCAGCGCGACCAGCGCGGTCCAAACCCTAGTTCGCAGCACGCAGTCGGTGGTTGGCGGAGCTGGCGTCGACCGCGCCAAAGCGGCGCTCACGAAGCTGATAGGCCGCCAGCGCATGGAGAAACTCGCGCTCGCGGAAGTCGGGCCATAGTGTGTTGGTGAAATAGAGTTCGGTGTACGCGAGCTGGTAGAGGAAAAAGTTCGATACCCGGAGCTCGCCCGAAGTGCGGATAAGCAGGTCCGGGTCCGGCAGGTCGGCGCTGGCAAGGCGGCTCGCCACGGCCTGCTCGTCGACTTCGGAAGGACTGAGCCGTCCCGCGGCGACTTCCTCGGCAATCCGGCGAACGGCGGCAGTCACGTCCTGACGGCCGCCATAGGAGAGCGCAAGCGCGACTGTCATCGATCGGTTCCCGGCGGTCGCAGCGATCATCGTATCAAGCGCGCGCCTGACCGGTGGCGGCAGGCGTTCGAGGTCGCCTAGCGCCACGACCTTGATGTCGCGTTTCATCAGGCGCTTGGTCTCCGTGCTGAGATAGCGATGGAACAGTTCCATCAGGAAGCGCACCTCAGTGCCCGGCCGCTGCCAGTTCTCATTGGAGAAGACAAACAGGGTGAGATAAGGGATGCCGATCTCGCGCGCGGCCTCGACCACCGCACGCACCGAGTCTTTGCCGCGCCGATGGCCCTCGGGGCGGGAAAGTCCGCGCTGACGGGCCCATCGGCCGTTGCCGTCCATCACGATCGCGATATGGCGCGGCAGCCGCTCCGCTTCGAGCGAGAGGCCTGGAAATTCGTCCAGTGGGAGTGAAGAAGCCACGAACTGGGTAAGCCGCCACCGCATCCCCGTTGGGCGAGACGCTCGCGGGCGGTTCAGACCTCCATTATCTCGGCTTCCTTGGCCGCCAGCACCTTGTCGATTTTCTCGATGTATTCGGTGGTGTGCTGCTGGACCTTGGTTTCGGCCGCGTGCAGCGTATCGTCATCGAGTTTCTTGTCCTTGTGCATTTTCTTAAGCTTGTCGTTGGCATCGCGGCGATGGTTGCGCACTGAGACCCGGAATTCCTCGGCGGTCTTGTGCACGTGGCGCACGAGTTCCTTGCGCCGCTGCTCGGTCAGCTCGGGAATCGGCACGCGGATGATTTTGCCGTCGTTGATCGGGGTCAAGCCCAGATCGGAAGTCTGGATCGCCTTTTCGATCTCGTGCAGCGCGCCCTTGTCATAGGGCGTAATTATCAGCAGGCGCGGCTCTGGCGCGGCGAGCCCCGCGAGCTGGCGTAGCGGTGTGCGGGCGCCGTAATAATTGACGTGCAAGCCCTCGAGCAGCGCGGTCGAGGCACGCCCGGTGCGCACGCGGCCGAGTTCATGGCGGAAGGCGCCGACCGCTTCCTCCATCTCCATCCGCGCCATCTCGATCGCTTCTTCCGATGTTTCTTCAGCGGCCACTTTCTACCCAGGTGCCGATCGGCTCGCCCATCACGGCTCTTCTTATATTACCCGTCTGGCGCAGATTGAAAACGATGATCGGCAGGTTGTTATCCTTGCACATCGAGATCGCGGTCGAGTCCATCACCTTGAGGTTGCGTTCGAGTACTTCAAGGTAGGTGAGGCGTTCGAAGCGCTTGGCCCCGGATTCGCGCAACGGGTCGCGGTCGTATACCCCGTCAACGTGATGGCTCGCCTTCAGTATGACCTCGGCGCCGATTTCCAGCGCACGCAGACTCGCCGCAGTATCGGTGGTGAAATAGGGATTGCCGGTGCCGGCGGCGAAGATCACGACCCGGCCCTTGTCGAGGTGCCGCACCGCGCGCCGGCGGATGTACGGCTCGCAGACCGCCTGCATCGCGATTGCCGAGAGCACCCTGGTCGTCACGCCCGCCCGTTCCAGGGCGTCCTGGAACGCGAGCGCATTAATCACGGTGCCCAGCATGCCCATTTGATCGGCGCTGGACCGGTCCATCCCGCGCGCCTCGTATTCGCTGCCGCGGAGGATGTTGCCTGCCCCGATAACCATCGCGAGCTGCACGCCGAGAGCGGCTACTTCCTTGATTTCGCGGGCGAACGCGGCAAGCGTATCGAGGTCGATCCCGGCACCCTGAGCGGGCGCCAGCGCCTGGCCTGAAAGCTTGAGCATCACGCGGTGGAAGCGGGGCTTGTGCGCCGCGCCGCCTCCCGCCTCGCTCATTGCTGGTCGTCTCCCCGCGCGCGTTGGCTATGCGCTGGCGGCCGTGTTGCCGTCGCGCGATTCGCCGAGCTGGAAACGGACGAAGCGGCGGATTTCGATCTTCTCGCCCAGCTTGGCTACGTATTCGCCCAGCAAGTCGGTAATGGTGCGGTTGGGGTCGCGCACCCAGGCCTGCTCGTTGAGGCAGATGTCACGGTAGAATTTTCCCAGTTTGCCGTCGACGATCTTCCTGACCACCGCCTCGGGCTTGTCCGCCGATTGCGTGGCATAGATCTGACGCTCCTGCTCGATAACTTCGGCCGGCACGTCCTCGCGGCTGACGCAGCGCGGATTGGCCGCCGCGATCTGCATCGCAATTTCCTTGACCAGCGTCTGGAACTCGGGCGTCTTGGCCACAAAGTCGCTTTCGCAATTGACTTCGACCAGCACCCCGAGCTTGCCGCCAGCATGGATGTAGGATCCGACCGAGCCCTCCGAGGCGAGCTTTCCGGCGCGCTTGGCGGCTTGCGCGATCCCGCGCTCGCGCAGCCACACGATCGCCTTGTCGAGGTCGCCGCTGGCCTCGGCCAGCGCCTTTTTGCAATCCATCACCCCGGCGCCGGTTTTTTCGCGCAGTTCTCTGACTACGTTTGCGTTGATGTCCATTCTCTGACGGATGTTCTCTAAGTTCTTGATTTAAGGTTCTATACGTTTAGCCGAACGCTCTCGCCTTAAACGCTCTGGCTTGGCGGCTCAGGACTGCGGTCTTCGTCGGCGCTCGTACCCAAGTCCTGCTCGCCCTTTTGCCGTTCCTCGGCGATCCGTTTGCCCTCGATCACCGCGTCGGCCATGGCTGCACTGAACAGTTTGATCGCGCGAATCGCGTCGTCGTTACCGGGAATTCGATAGGCGATAAGGTCGGGATCGCAGTTGGTATCCACCACGGCAACCACCGGGATGCCCAGCCGCTTGGCCTCGGCCACGGCGATGTCCTCTTTCTTGGTGTCGATTACCCATAGCGCGTCTGGCAACTTGCGCATGTTCTTGATTCCGGCCAACGTGGCCATCAGCTTTTCGTGCTCGTGGCCGTTCTCGCTCATTTCCTTCTTGGTGAGCGCCTGGATCATTTCAGGATCGGCCATTATCTCTTCGAGCTTCTTGAGCCGCTCAATAGACTGCCGGATGGTCTGGAAATTGGTGAGCATCCCGCCCAACCAGCGATTATGGACGTAGAACATCCCGCACCGCTCGGCCTCTTCGCGCACGATATCCTGCGCTTGCTTCTTGGTCCCGACGAACAGCATCGTACCGCCCTGTGCTGAAAGGTCACGCACGAAGTCGTAGGCCTCGCGAAACATCCGTACGGTCTGCTGGAGGTCGATGATGTAGATGCCATTGCGGGCGCCGAAGATGTAGGGCTTCATCTTCGGGTTCCAGCGGCTGGTCTGGTGGCCGAAGTGGACTCCGGCTTCCAGAAGCTGTTTCATGCTGATTTCGGTCATAGGTCCTCTTAAAGTGTCACCGCACTCCCTCAGACATGGCGGACGACACTATTAATTATCAAGCTGCGCGACTAGTTCCTAGCGCGCCCCCTTTAGCCATTCATCGATTCAAGGAATTCTTCGTTGGTTTTCGAGCCCTGCATCTTGTCCAGCAGGAACTCCATCGCCTCGACCGCGTTGAGCTGCGAGAGCAGCTTGCGCAGGATCCATACCCGGTTGAGTGTGCTGCGTGGCAATAGCAGCTCCTCTTTGCGGGTCGAGGAGCGCTGGATATCGATGGTCGGGAAGATGCGCTTTTCCAACAGGCGCCGGTCAAGGCCGATCTGCTGGTTACCGGTGCCCTTGAACTCCTCGAAAATAACCTCGTCCATCCGGCTGCCGGTATCGACCAGCGCGGTGGCGATGATGGTCAGCGAGCCGCCGTCCTCGGTGTTGCGCGCGGCGCCGAAGAACTTCTTGGGCTTGTGCAGTGCGTTGGAATCGACACCGCCGGAAAGAATCTTGCCCGACGGCGGGACCACTGTGTTGTAGGCGCGGGCGAGGCGGGTGATCGAATCAAGCAGGATCACCACGTCGCGTCCGTGCTCGACCAGCCGGCGAGCCTTCTCGATTACCATCTCTGCCACCTGCACGTGACGCGTGGCGGGCTCGTCGAAAGTCGAACTTACGACCTCGCCCTGCACCGAGCGCAGCATGTCGGTAACTTCTTCCGGGCGTTCATCGACCAGCAGAACGATCAGGACGATTTCCGGATGGTTGTGCGCGATCGCTTTCGCGATCGCCTGCAGCATCATGGTCTTGCCGGTGAACGGCGCCGCCACGATAAGTCCGCGCTGGCCCTTACCAATCGGCGCGATCAAATCAATGATACGGGTGGTATAATCGTCGTGGTCGTACTCGAGCTTAATCCGCTCCTGCGGATAGAGCGGCGTCAAATTGTCGAACAGGATCTTGTCGCGGGCCTTCTCGGGCTCCTCGAAATTGATCGATTCAACCTTCAATAGCGCGAAGTAACGCTCGCCCTCCTTGGGCGGGCGAATCAGGCCCGAGACGATATCGCCCGTGCGCAGGTTGAATTTCCGGATCTGGCTCGGCGAAATGTAGATGTCGTCGGGCCCCGGCAAGTAGTTATAGTCGGGAGCGCGCAGGAAGCCGAAGCCGTCAGGCAGAATCTCCAGCACGCCTTCGCCGAGGATTGAGCCGTTGCGCGAGGCCTGCGCCTGCAGGATGGAGAAAATCATCTCCTGCTTGCGCATATTAGTCGCGCCGTCGATGTTGTACTCGCGCGCGATTTGGGCCAGCTCGGTTATCTTGGCCGCTTTGAGTACCTTTAGATTGAGTGCGCCGCCGTCGCTGACGATTCCGCCCACGTGGCGCTCCGACGCGTTTAGCGCGTGTGCACTGCTGGACCGATAGCGATCGGTGCCGCCCTCGGGCGTCGTCGAAGCGCCGCCGTCACCGTCGCGCGCCTCGTCGTGCTCGGACGTGCCGTTGGCTTCGCCCGATCCGGACGTGGCTGGCTGCATGTGACGTGTGTGCGACACGCTGGGGCCGTTGCGCATCTCATCGCCCTGGCCCTGAGCCTCTCCCCTAGCCCCCCTGCCCTTACCCATATGCCTTGTGCGCAAAATCCCTGACTCCAATCCAGCTACGAAGTGATAGAAAATCCGATGCTGCCGATCCCTTAATGCAGCCCCCAAGCCGCTCGCGAGAGACCGTCGCGTGTATTACGTTGTGACCCCGTACAAAACCTTGATCCAGTTCTTCCCAAGCCGATCAAATGGATTGAGGCATTTGGTCGCGACGGAGAGGCGACGCCCAATCTTCGGTGGGCACTTGGCGGCTGCGGGTAATCCGGAGTCTGGCCTGCCTCGGCTCAATGCGCAGGTCCGTGGACATCAAACTATCTGAGCCTCTTTGGGCTGTCAACGGGCAACTTCCCCGTCCGCTCTCGGAGCGGGCGGGAGAACCCCCGCGCTGAGTTCGATCCAGCGTTCAAGCTCCGCGCGCCCCTTTGCGACATCCCGCGCTATGAGAAATCCGCCAAAGTCGCCGGGCGGCGGAGCGACGAATTCGAGCGCCGCACGGGTGCGCGGATGATTCAGCCGCAGCGCCAGCGCATGCAGGGCCTGACGCGTGAACGAGGGTGCCGCATCCGAAATTGTCGCGTCCTTCGACCCTCTTGCCTGGCGGCCTCCGTAGAGCGGATCGCCAAGGCATGGATGGCCGATCGAAGCCAGGTGTACGCGAATCTGATGCGTTCGGCCGGTGAGAGGCCGCACTGCGACGAGCGTCGCGCCCGCCGCGGGCAGCCGCGTGAGCACGCAGACTTCGCTTAAAGCCTCGCGGCCGTGGTGCGAGTTCACCGACATCCGTTTGCGTTCGACCGGATGGCGTCCGACCGGGCGTGAAATCGAAAAGTGCTCGCGGCCAATTACTCCGCGCACCACCGCAAGGTAAACCTTGCTCACCGTGCGCTGCTTGAACTGTCGCGCCAGTTCCATCCGCGAAAACGGCGTCCGCGCGACCACCATCACCCCCGATGTATCCTTGTCGAGCCGATGGACGATTCCGGGACGCATCACGCCCCCAACCTCGGCCATCGCCGCCATCTCGGGAAAACGCGCGAGCAACGCGTCGACCAGCGTGCCGCCAGGATGGCCGGGTGCGGGATGAACCGTCATCCCGGCCGGTTTGTCGACGACCACGATGTCGTCGTCCGCGTAGAGCACCTCAATCGCAGGCACGTCCGCAGACTCATCCGTGTGACCAGGCGATGCTGCGCCGGCCGTGATGGCTGAGGGGCTCTGGATTTCAATTCTGTCGCCGGCGCGAACGGTGTCGGCGGCGCGCGCAGGGGAACCGTTAAGCCGCACCAGCCCCGCTCTGATCATGCGCGCGGCTTGCGAGCGGGAGAATTCCGCACCGAGCTCGGCGGCGACGAACACGTCAAGCCGCGTCCGCCGAGGCGCCATATCTACCGTCAGCGTGCGCGCATTCACGGCGCGATTATAGCAGCCGCACAGCGGCCATCACGCATGGCTACGCTCTACAGGCGATACAGCGCCGGATGGTTTTTCTCGTAAGCCGCGATCTCTTTATCATGGGTAAGCGTCAGCGCCACGTCGTCGAGCCCCTCGAGAAAACATTTCTTGGGGAATGGATCGATATCGAAGTGCGCCGACCATCCGAACTTGTCCGAGACCGTCTGCGCGCGAAGATCGATAGTCAGTTCATAGCTGTCATGCCGCTTAATCGCCGCGAAGACGGCATCCACCTCTTCGGGTTTGAGGATTATCGGCAGGAAGCCGTTCTTGAGCGAGTTGTTGCGGAAGATGTCCGCGAACGACGTTGCGATCGCCGCCTTGAAGCCGAAATCGGTCAGTGCCCACACCGCATGCTCGCGTGAGGAACCACATCCGAAATTGGCCCGCGCGACCAGGATCAATGCGCCCTTGAAACGCGGCTCATCGAGCACGTAACCCTTGTCCGGTTGATTGCGCCAGTCGAAGAAGAGCCCCTTGCCAAGGCCGCTACGCACCACGGCCTTTAAGAACTGCTTGGGAATCACCTGGTCGGTGTCGACGTTGGACCGATCCATCGGAGCGACCAAGCCGGTGAAATTCTTGAACGGTTGCATCGCGCGCTTTACTCCCCAGAAAGTCTAATCAGTAGCGAAACCCTATCAGCAGAGGAGAACTGCCGGCAATGCCGGCACAAAGCGGCGCCATTTGCCGGAGCCGACTTCAATAGCACAGCTAGGCAACCGGCCAAATTAGCCGTACGAGCTGACACGTGGACGGACCCACACGCGCGGGACTTCAACCTCCATGCGCGGCGCGACTATCCGAACGACGCACGCTCATCGTTATCGCGACGTGTCGGGGCCGTGACTTATGGGACGAACCGGGGCTATCGCGGCCCCGCATTGGCGATCAGGCCTCGGCCGCAGCCTTGCCGTTGTGCGCGCTGTTACCGTTGGCACTGCCAGCGCCGTTGGCGCTGAATGCGCGCGACAATTCGACGAAGCGGCGCTGCAGCGCCTTGGCCGGCTCAAACGCTTTGATCAGATGCTGCAACTGATCTTGAAACGCCGTCGCCGGTTCCATCGCGGAGGCCAACTGCACAAGCTGTTCGTGAAAAGCCTCGGCCACTCGTTCGAGCTGGCTCTGGAACGCCCGCATCGGTTCGAAACGGTTGGCCAGATTCTCCAGATGGCTGTGGAAGCCCTTTATCGGTTCAAAGGCCGCGGCCACGTCCGCCAATTCTTCCTGGAAGGTTCTGATCGGCTCGAAGACGTCGGCCAACTGCGCCAACTGGCCCATCGGCTCCAGCACCTTGGCCAGCCGGGCGAGCGTATCCTCGGCCGACTTCATCGGGTCGAACACTTTGGCGACTGCCTGGTCGGGTTGAAGAGAAATGAATGATTCGTCCAACTTCCTGCCTCCTCCTAGTTGCAATACAAATTCCCACCTACCAGCGAATCTCGAACCCAACAGGCGCACCCGGTTCGGCGAGCGGCGGATCGAATTCGGGGCGGCCTGAAGCTCACTTTCCAATCAACAGGTCACGTTCCAATCAAAATGCCGGCGACGCTCGCGCGGGCACCCCATCTCGAGCGTCGTACGGCTTGAATAGCAAAAGCTGAAGTAGGCGATTTCAAGTTCGTCGCGCCCAGAAAAGCTCATTAAAGACGCGCTTCGTAAGTAACCTACTTAAATCGTCCGGGCAAGGATTTGCTGCTTCATGTATCCACTGAAATGCTTGCGGCACTGTGCGTAACGTCACGCGAGGGCCTGCTTGTGAGACCCGCGCAGCCGGTCTAGACTCCGCTTCGTGGGCGTCGATGGCAAAGCTATAAACAGTACGCAGCCGCCCAATGGCGACGTTGATGCGACTGGTGAAGCCGCTCTTCCTACAGCTCCCGAGACCAGCACCGAGGCGACTATCGGCCGCTTCCGCGACGCGGTCCAGAGCATCAAAGAAACCTTGCCGCCGAACGAGAGGCCGGCCGATTCGCTTATCGATTCGCAAGCAGATTCGCTGACGGTCGATCGATCCGAGCCGCCGTTGAAAAGCGTGACGGCTGAGCAATTCGTGTTGGTCGATTCACAGGGCGAGCATCGCGCGACGCTCTCGCTAGACGCGGGCGGCGGTCCGGCGCTCGCGCTCGCCGACGCGAGCGGGCGCACGCGGGCAGCGCTTCGCCTGGGCGTCGACGGTGCGCCGTCGGTAGTGCTCTACGACACCAGTGGCAGGCGGCGGCTGGAGGTCGCGCTCAAGGCCGACGGAGCAGCGGGACTTGGATTGTACGATGAGCGGGGCGAGGGCCGCGCGGAACTGGTGGTCGCGGGTAGCGGTGCGCCGTCGCTTTCGCTATACGGGCACAATGGAAAACGGCTGGCCAAGCTGCCGATCAATAGAGAACGCTAGCTTGCGAGAACGCTAGCTTGCCGTGAACGCCAGTTTGCGGCGAGCGTTAGATTCCCTTGTTTATCTTCGCGGTACGCGCACATCGCCGACTAAAACGACGCGACTAGTGCGCCGGCCACTCGCGCACATCCACGAAGTGTCCGGTCACTGCCGCCGCCGCCGCCATCACCGGGCTCACCAGATGCGTGCGTCCGCCCTTGCCCTGACGTCCCTCGAAGTTGCGATTCGACGTGCTCGCGCATCGCTCGCCGGGCTTCAGAATGTCCGGGTTCATCCCCAGGCACATGCTGCATCCTGATTCGCGCCACTCGAAACCGGCCTCCGCGAAGACGCGATCGAGTCCGAGCTTCTCGGCTTCAGCTTTGACCTGTTGAGATCCCGGCACCACCATCGCGTGCACGCCCTTGGCCACTTTGCGTCCGCGCACGACCTCGGCCGCCGCGCGCAGATCGCCGATACGTGAGTTGGTGCACGATCCGATGAAGACGCGGTCGACGCGGATGTCCTGGATAGCCGTGCCCGGCTGCAATCCCATGTATTCGAGCGCGCGCTCGACCGCCTGGCGCTCCGCCGGGCTCTTAAGGCTCGCCGGGTCGGGCACTTTACCGGTGACCTCGGTCACCATTCCGGGATTTGTTCCCCAGGTAACTTGCGGGGCAAACGCCCCCGCGTCGAACGTGATGCTCTTGTCGAAACGCGCGCCATCGTCGGTGCGAAATTTGAGCCAACGCTCGGCCGCCCGCTCGAAGTCCGCGCCGGTAGCGACGAAGCGACGCCCACGCAGATACTCGACGGTTTTGGCATCCGCTGCGATCATGCCGGCGCGCGCTCCCGCCTCGATCGACATGTTGCTCACCGTCATCCGCTCTTCCATAGAGAGCGCCTCGATCGCCTCGCCGCGATATTCGATAACGTAGCCGGTGCCGCCGTCGGTCGTGATGCGTCCGATCACTCCAAGGATCAAATCCTTGGCGGTCACGCCGGGCTTTAGCCGTCCGTCGACGCGAATCTCCAGCGTCTTCGGCTTGGCCTGCCACAGGCACTGCGTGGCGAGCACGTGCTCGACCTCGCTGGTGCCGACACCGAACGCAAGCGAACCGAACGCGCCGTGGGTCGCGGTGTGGCTGTCGCCGCAGACGATTGTCATCCCGGGCTGCGTGAGGCCCAACTCGGGTCCGATAACGTGAACGATGCCCTGCTCGGGTGCGCCGAGGTCGAACAGGCGCACACCGAACTCGCGGCAGTTGCGGCGCATCATTTCGATTTGCGCCGCCGAATCGGGATCAGCGATCGGCTTGGTGCGGTCGGTGGTAGGAACGTTGTGATCCTGGGTGCCGAAGGTGCGGTCGAGCGCGCGTACCTTGCGACCGCTGGTGCGCAGGGCCTCGAAGGCCTGCGGCGACGTAACTTCGTGCACCAGGTGCAGATCGATATAGAGCAAGGCGGGCTCGCCGGGTTGCTCGCGGACCACGTGGCTATGCCAAATTTTTTCGAAAAGTGTCTCAGCCGCCATGACGGGAACTAGCCTCTTATTCGGATAAAAGCTGGACCTAGCATTATGCTGCGGCGGCCCGCGCGGTCAAATATGCGCGGCTCCGCAAAATGCGCTCGCAACGGATGCTTCCTCGCGCACATCGTGGCAAAATGGGCGGCGGGCAGATGTAGCGCGCCAGTCGCTCGCGCAAAACGGCGCGCGGTTCGGAAAATCAAAGGGGGAACGATGCGATCGAGTTACGACGCGGTCGTTATCGGCAGTGGCTTCGGCGGCGCGGTGGCGGGATGCCGCCTGGCGCAGGCCGGACTGAACGTTGCCATCCTGGAGCGCGGGCGCCGCTATGGACGCGGCGAGTTCCCGCGCGATTGGAACGACCCCATTAAAGGCTGGCAGTGGGCCGTTGGCCAGGGCTTGTTCGACGTCCGGCCCTTCGGCGAGATGACAATCGTGCAGGGTGCCGGATGGGGCGGCGGTTCGCTAATCTACGCCAACGTTCATTTGCGCGCGCCCGCCGATCTTTTCCAGAGCGGATGGCCGGCCGGCTACAGTCGCGGCGCGCTCGACCCGTACTACGACCTCGTCGCTTACATGCTCGACATAGCGCCCATCACGGCCTCCAGCCATCTCGGCGTCCCGCTCAAGGCCCAGTGGATGAAACAGGCGGCCGAGCGCCTGGGGCGCGAGGCCCAGTTTCGTTACCCGAATATCGCGGTCGATTTTTCCGCGCCCGGCGTTGCGCTTCGCAACAAGTTCGGCGTCGAGCAGAGTGGATGCACGTACTGCGGCGAATGCGATATCGGATGCAACGTGCTCGCGAAGAACACCCTCGATCTCAACTACCTTGCGCTGGCCGAGCAGCACCGCGCCGACGTCGCGCCGCTCAGCGAGGCCGTACGCATCGAGCGCGAAGGCGCCGGCTACAAAGTCACCTTCAAAAATCACTCGGCAGGCGGCGCCGAGAGCGTGATCGCCGCGCGCACGGTCTTCCTCTGCGCGGGCGCGGTCAACTCGACCGAGCTTCTGCTTCGATGCCGCGACGAGTTCGGCACCTTGCCCGCACTTAGCGCCCGCCTGGGGCGCGGTTATTCGGGCAACGGTGATTTTCTCGCGTTCGCGTTCGACACCGCGATGCCGTTTGCGCCCTCCATAGGACCCACGATTACCACCGGTATCGTCTACGATCGCGGCGTCGGCGCCGACCGCGTGTGGTTCATTTTCGAGGAGGGCGGCTATCCAAAAGAGATCGCCGGCCTGCTCCAATTGCTCAATCCTTCCAACGGATGGCTCAAAGACGTGATCGATCTTTCAAGCGACGCGCTGCACGCGGCCATCAGCGCCGCGGCTCGCGGCCGTATTGGTTCCACCGCGCCGCCCCATGACGACACGGCCGTGTTTCTCGCGATGGGCCGTGACCGAGCCGATGGCGTGCTCGCGCTCGACCCGCTCACGCGCGTGCTCAGAGTGAGCTGGGACGTAGCTTCGAACGCGACGCTCTATGCCGCCGAGGAACAATTCGGCACCGACGTAGCCAATGCGATGGGCGGCGCGGTCGCCTTCAACCCGCTCTGGCAGCGGCTTCATCGTCCGGTCTCGGTTCACAACCTGGGCGGCTGCATGATGGCGGACGACGAAGCAAAGGGCGTCACCGACGCGGGCGGCGAGGTCTTCGGCTACCCCGGACTCTATGTGCTCGACGGCGGCGCGCTACCGGCGGCGACCGGAGTAAATCCGTCGCATACCATCGCGGCGGTGGCCGAGCGTAACGTCGAGCGCGCGATTCGTAAGCTCACCGGCAATGCCGCGTGGCGCGCCCCCGAGGCCGCAAGCGCACGGCCTATTAGAGATCCGTTGGACGGAATTTGATCGAGCAGCAGGAGGAGTTATGGCGCCGCAAACCGCCCCGGTCCGACTGAGCTTCACCGAAACCATGAAGGGCTTTCTGCAAAAGGGCGCCGCACCCCCCGCGCCTGAGGACCTCGCCGCATACGTAGCGGCCGAGCGCGCCGGCCAGCAGGTTAACAACTACATGGAGTTCACGCTGACGATCGCGATGCCGGACTTGGACGTGTTCCTCGCCGACACCGAGCATCCGGGGGTCGCCAACGGCACTGTGCGCGTCGACGGCTTCACCGGCCCCACCGGCGCGCCGGTCCGTGATGGGCTGTTCAATCTCTTTGTCGAAACGGGCCGCGCGTACGATCGCCGGATGCTCTATGCGCTGCCTTTTGTCGGCGTCGACGGCCAGCCCTATCTGCTCGACGGTTTCAAAGTAGTGCGGGACGACGGGCGTTTCGACGTGTGGGGGGCGACCTCGACGTTGTACACGGTGATTCGGGCCGGCCACGAGCGCACCGGGAGTATGCTCGCGTGCGGCGTCCTGCACATCCTGGTCGCCGACTTCATGCAGCAGCTCGGAACGTTCACGGTCTCGGGCACCGACGATCCAGCGCGCAAGGCGGAAGCGCTCTCGCAGTTCGGGCACATGTTCATGGGTACGCTGTGGGACGTGTTCGTGCGACCGCGACTGTCGCCGTAGCATCGAGCCAAGCGTCCGAAGTCTCGATTGCGCAACGACGCAGGGAGGTGAACCCGATGACTCTACCGGCAGTTGAAAATTACCCCATCACGACTCCCGACGGTGTCGAGCTTCGGCTGGCACGCTATCGCGGCGGCGATAAAGGTCCGGTGATTGTCGTGCACGGCGCGGGCGTGTGGAGCGGGATGTTCCTGCTGCCGACCGTCGACCAGCATTTCATACAGTACCTGGTTAACAACGGGTACGACGCTTGGCTGCTGGACTGGCGAGCGAGCATCCAGTTGCCGCTTCGCCAGTTCACGCTGGACCAAGCCGCGGAAAATGATTTTCCTCCTGCTATCGCCTTCATCCGCGAGCACACCCGCGCGGATTCGGTGCAGGCGGTGATTCACTGTGCAGGCGCGAGCGCATTCTTCATGGCGCTGGCGGAGGGTCGGCTGCCGGACGTGCGATGCGTCTCGTGCTCGCAAATCGCGCTGCACTACGCGGCGCCCCCGGCCACAGAAATAAAGTGCATGCTCAACCTGGGCGACGTGTTCGCGGACGTCGGCGTGGAGTATCTGTCCGCGACCGAGGACCCGCGCCATCCGATATTCCAGAAGATGTTCGGCGCAGTGGTCGACCTGACCAACCACGAATGCAACAGCACCGTCTGCCATCGCATTACCTTCATGTACGGCCATCTCTACCGGCACGAGCGCCTCAATACCGCCACTCACGATCGGCTAAACGAGCAGTTCGGCGCGTGCAACATGACCGCCTTTCGCCATCTCGCGCAGATTGTCAAGCGCGGCACGGCGGCGAAGTTCGATTACGGCGCAGCGGAGAACCTCCGCCGCTACGGCGTCGCCGAGCCGCCGAGCTACGTGCGTCCCGAACACCTAAGCATTCCAATAACGTTCGTTTCCGGCGAGCTCAACCAGTGCTATCTGCCCATATCAACCGAGCGGACGTTCCAGTGGCTGCAAAGCGTCAATGACCCCAAGCTGTATCGCCGGCACGTGACGCCGGGCTACGGTCATATCGACAACTTCATGGGCGCGACGGCCAACCGAGACTGCTACGCGCTGTTCCTGGAGCAACTCGAGGCCTGCCCCGCCTGAGGTAAGCGCCGATAAAGGGAGAGCGCGCGCGGCGCGGTCATTTGATCCGGCGCGTGGGAGCGGCGCGCTCGGCATGGGCGAGACCGCGAGTGACGGCCTCTTCGCCGAAGCGCTCGGCTACCCTGTCGAGCGCACGGTTGAGCCGGTCGCGGCGAGCGTCGTGGGCGGGCGCGCTTGCGCCGAACAGCGCCAGTTGTCCTGCCGCGGCGTGCGCGTCGCGCACCAGGTTATGCACCTGCACGCCAGCCAGACGCACCTGCTCGCGCTCGCGCACCCGCTCCAGGAGCGCGCGAGCGACGCGCGAGATCTCGGCCCCGTCGTCGGTTGGAGCCGCGAGCGACTGGCTGCGGGTTATGATCGGATAGCGGCCCTGCCCAAGCGGCCGCGCGAGCTTAAGTTTGAGGATCACCGTGCGCGCACGCACGCGGTCGGCGCGCAGCCGCCGCCCCAATGCGTCGGAATGCGCGATCAACACTCGCGCCAACTCGAGCGAGTCGAGCGCATGGTCGTGCTCGAACGTGCTCTCTTCGCCATAAGACTTGCGCTCATAGTCGCCGACGACCGCACGCGGATCGCGTCCCAGCGCGAGCTCATGCAGATGCGGCCCCATCGCGCCGAACATCGAATGGAGTTGCGCTACGTCGGCGCGCGCGAGGTCGCCGACCGTTGCGATGCCGGCCTGATGCATCCGCTCGAGGGTCACCCGCCCGACGCCCCATAGCCGCTCGACCGGTAGAGGCATTAGAAAATCGATAAGCTCGTAAGGCTCGACTATCCGCAGGCCGTCGGGCTTGGAGAGGTCGCTTAAGATCTTGGCCGCCATCTTGGTCGGCGCGATTCCGACCGACACTACAAGGCCGGTTGCCTCGTGCACGCGACGCTTGAGCGCGCGGCCGACCTCCAGCGGCGACGCGAATACGCGATGCGTACCCGTGAGATCGAGAAAAGCTTCGTCCAGTGAGAGCGGTTCGACGATCGGGCTGAATTCGTCGAAGGCTGCCCGCACCGCGCGCGAAACCTCCGCGTAACGCGTCATCCGCCCCGGCACGAAGATGCCCTGCGGACAAAGCCGGTGCGCTTCATGAGCCGGCATTGCCGAACGCACTCCGAAACGGCGCGCCTCGTAGGAGGCCGAGGTCACCACGCCGCGGCGGTTGCGTCCGCCGACGATCACCGGCAGGCCGCGCAGCGCCGGATTGTCTAGTTGCTCGACCGAGGCGTAAAAAGCGTCCATGTCGGCGTGCGCGATGACCACCGGCCAGGGAGTTGCGGCGCCCCCAGGAGTCATCGAGGTGTTCTCTGAAACGGTCCGGGAGGCGTTAATGGCGCCGCCGCGCTCGCCGCGCCGCGCTCAGCCTGAAGTTCGGAAAAGATCGCCTGGGCCGCGCGCTCGCCGCTTAACACGCAGTCGGGAATACCTACGCCGCGAAGCGCCGCACCGGCCAGTTCAAGCCTAGGCACCGCTGCCACCGCGCGCTCGATTTCGGTTACACGGTCACGATGGCCAACCGCGTATTGCGGCATCGAGTCAGGCCATCGTTTGACCAGCGACCACAGAGGCGCTGCCTCCACGCCGAGCAGCGCGCGGAACTCGTCGCGCACGACTTCGATCATCGCGGCGTCGTCGAGCGCCATCAACTCGCTCTGCATCGCGCCTCCGACAAAAGCGCGCACCAGGATCGTCCCGGCGGGAGCGCGGCCGTCGAACTTCAAGCTGGTGAAGCTGCCGGCAATGATCTTGCGCCGCTCGATTGCCGGCACCACGAAACCGAAACTTCGCGGTTGGCGCGGGAACGCGCTTTCGCGGTAGCCGAGATTGACCACCGCCGCCGACGCATAGCTGATCGCTGCGAGCGCGCGCGCAAGTGGCCGCGAGTGCGGCTCGAACAGCGGCGCCGCGCGATAAGCCGGCAGTGCGGAAATCACCGCGTCGGCTTCCACAGCGGCGCCGCCCGCCGTCACGACGCGCCATCGCGCTTTGCCCTCCGCTGTGCCGGTGTCGACGCGCTCCAGCGTTATCACCTCGGCGCCGCGCCGCGCGGTCTCGCCGAGCCGTTGCGCCAGCGCGTCGATCATCGTGCCGACTCCGCCGCCGAGGCTCGCGAACAGGCTCCATCGCGCACCGCTGGTACCGCGCGATTTTATGGACTTGCCAGATTCGGCGCCCTGCTTGCGCGCGGCGGCCCGCAGGCCGCGGATTACGCTGCCGTGGCGCGCCTCCATGGTGGCAAAGCGTGGCAGCGTTGCGTGCAAACTGAGTTGCGCCGGGTCGGCGGTGTAAATTCCGCCGGCGAGCGGCTGCGCGATTCTTTCGAGCACCTCGCGGCCGAGCCGGCGGGTCACGAACGATGCCAGGCTTTCGTCGCGATGGCTTCGGCGGCGCGGAATCAGCGGCTCGATCATCACGCGGAGCTTGCCGAGTGGAGAAAGCAACGGGCTTCGCAGCATCGGCAGCATCCGGGTGGGCGCGAGCAACGAAAACCCGTCGGGAACTTCGAGCAACGCTCCGTTATGCACGACGTAGGTACGGCGGAATTCCGCGCGCGTGCCGATTAGCTCACGCTCGAGACCGAGACGCCGCACGAGATCGAGCGCCCACGGCTTTTCGGTGAGAAACGAATCAGCGCCCGCCTCGGCGATAAATCCCTGCTCGCGGATTGTGCACAGCGCGCCGCCCAGGCGCGCTCCACGTTCGAGCAGCGTCACTTCGAGCGGAATCTCATGTCTTGCGGACAGCTCCAGGAGCCGGAACGCGGCGCTGAGTCCGCTGATTCCGCCGCCCAAGATTGCGATTCGCGGTACCCAGCTATCCGCCATCGCCTCGCTCCCGATCGCCTCCGGGTCAGCCGGGTAAACGGTCCCTAATGAGCTCCGCGATCATCTCGATAAACCGTGGATGCTCGCCGACGGTCGCCGCACGCACCATCGTCACGTCCGCTTCTTGCGCCAGGCGCGACGCCTCGACGTCGAGATCGTACAGCACCTCGACGTGGTCGCAGATAAAGCCAATCGGCGCAACCACCATTGACTGTCCCGTAGATCCGCGCAGCACGTCGCATACGTCGGGCTCGAGCCACGGATCGCGCGGGCAGCCGCTGCGGCTCTGAAACGCGAGCGTCCATTCGCGCATTCCCAGGCGTTTCGCAATCAAGCGCGCGGAGTCGCGCAGTTGCTCGAGGTACGAGCTCGCCGTCGCCATCGCGACCGGGATGCTGTGGGCGGTGAAGATGAGCCGCGCACGATCGCGCGCGGCGGGTTTGAGACGTGCGAGCGCGTCGGCGACGCGATCGGCCGCAGCCTCGATGAAAAGTGGATGCGCGTGCCACTCGCCGAGGTAGTCGACCACCGGCGCGGCGGGGCCGATTCGTTCGCGCGCCTCCGCGACGTTGCACAGGTAGCGGTCGAAGCTCGCTTCGCATCGATGGGCCGCGAGCACGAAGCCCAGTGCGCGGCGCACACCGCCCAGCGCAAGCTCGCCCAGCGCGTCGTCGAGCCAGGGCGGCGTGTTGCGCATTCCAACCACCACCGGAATTTTCACGCCCTCGCGCGCGAGCCGCTCGCGCAGTGCGGCGGTCTGACGCTTGGTTATCTCGTTGAACGGCGAGCACCCTCCAATCGCGTCGTAATGATGCACGACCTCCTCGTAGCGCTCGCGTGGAATGGGCCGTCCGGCGGTCACGCGGTCAAGGAAAGGGCGAACCTCGGCAAGGCTGGTGGGACCGCCGAAGCCGATCAGGATAACCGCGCCATATGGCGCGTCCACGCTCATCGCTTTTCGATCTCCGCGTTCACTTTTGGCTCATTTCGTGCACGGCGTCGACCAGCGCGCGCACGTGATCGACCTGCGTTTCGGGCAGGATGCCGTGGCCGAGGTTGAAGATGTGGCCGGGGCGGCCGGCGGCCTGGTCGAGAATCAGGCCGACGCGCCGACGAATCTCGGGGATACCGGCGAAGAGCGCGACCGGATCGAGGTTGCCCTGCACGCCAACCCCGTATCCAACGCGCGCCCACGCCTCGCCAAGGTTGACGCGCCAGTCGAGCCCGATAACGTCGCCGCCCGCCTCGCGCATCAACTCCAGCAGGCTGCCGGTCATGGTGCCGAAATGAATCATCGGCACTCGCGGGTTCAGCGCCGAGATAACGGCGGCGGTATGCGGCAGGACGAAGCGGCGATAATCGTCCGGACCAAGAATTCCCACCCAACTATCGAAAAGTTGTACGAGGTCGGCGCCGGCCGCGATCTGCACGTTCAGATAATCCGCCGTCGCGCGCGCCAGCGACTCCATCAGGCGATGCCAGGTCGCGGGCTCGGTGTACATCATGGTCTTGGTCGCCTGATACTGACGCGAGCCGCCGCCCTCGACCAGATACGACGCGAGGGTAAACGGCGCACCGGCAAATCCGATGATCGGCGTGCGATCGCCAAGCGCCCGGCGCGCCATCCTGATCGCGTCACCAACGAAACCAAGCGCACTGGCGGCGTCGATGCGCGGAATACGTCCAAGGTCGGCGGCCGAGCGCACCGGGCGTTCGATAATCGGGCCGCCCTCCTTCTCGTAACTCAACCCGACTTCCATCGGGATTAGCGGCAGCAGGATGTCGGCGAAGATGATTGCGGCGTCGACGCCGAGGCGCTCGACCGCGGTCACCGTAACCTCAGCGGCGATTTCGGGCCGCCGGCACATCTGGAGAAAATCGTGCTGCGCGCGCACGCGCCGATACTCGGGCATGTAACGTCCAGCCTGACGCATCAGCCAGACCGGTGTGTAAGGCGCGGGCTCGCGCCGGCACGCGAGCATCATCGGATGGTCGCGAAGCGCCTCCACGCCGCGGACGGCGGCTTCAATTTTGGAGGTCATTTTCTGCAGGCATTTCGTTTAGAGATTCAGGCGCGCGCTGTATCGGCCACGCGTTATCTTGACGCGTCGCGCCGGCCCAAGTCCACGGGTCAGCTCGGCTTTCCTCGCCTACGCGGTTGCTATACGGTTCGCTGGGAGCATCCATCGCGAGACTTTACGAGCTTCATACTCGAAGCGGCACTCCATTTTACGCCCCGCGCGGCCTGTGTTAGCTCTGGCAAGAGAGGTATGCCGCTTCGATGAACCAGTCACTGGTCACGATCAACAAGGACAATGGAGTCGCGACGGTCACGCTCAACCGTCCCGAGAAGCTCAACGCGCTCAACCGCGAGATGCGCGGGATGTTCTGCCGCGCGATGCAAGAAATCGGCGCCGACCCGAGCATCGGCGCCGTGATCATAACCGGCGCGGGACGCGCGTTCTGGCCGGCCTCGATCTCAACGAGCTCGGCGCCGAGGGCCTGCGTGAGACCGGCGGCGTGACCTTCATTTCGGTGGTGGAGCGGATGGAAGCGCCGGTTATCGCGGCGGTGAACGGCTACGCGGTCACCGGCGGTTTCGAGCTGGCGCTTGCCTGCGACATCATTATCGCGGCCGAGACCGCGCAATTCGCCGACACGCACGCGCGGGTGGGCGTAATGCCGGGTGGCGGGATGTCGGCGCGTCTCCCGCGCGCGGTCGGCGTGCGCAAGGCCAAGGAACTTTCGCTGACCGGTAACTATCTGAACGCGCGAGACGCGGAGCGGCTCGGGCTGGTCAACCGCGTGGTGGCAGCCGATCAACTAACGGCGGCGGCGGGCGAGCTGGCGCGTCAGATACTCGGCGCCGACCAGCGCGTGGTGCGCCAGATGAAGCGGCTGATCAACCTCGCGACCGAGGCACCGCTCGGCGACGGCCTGCGGATCGAGCAGGACTTCTTCCGCGCCTTCAACCTGAGCCGTAACTTCAAAGAAGTGGCGGAGCGCCGCGCGGCCGTAGTCGAGCGCGGACGCTCTCAGGCGCGAAGCTAGCTGCGTCCCGTCGCATACAAGAAAAAGGACCTACGATGCACCTGCGGCTTTCGTTTCGAGGCTCAATCTTCGCTGCCGTGATTGCGCTAGCAGCCCTGGGTATGATCGCGGGGAGTGACAATATCGCAGCGGCTGACGCTGGCACGAGTCCCAATAACGAGCCTTCGCCGGCGGTTTCGCAGGCGATCGCCAACGCGGTCAACTCGCCCGATCGTCCGGCGGCTGACAAACAACTCGACCCGGGGCGCCATCCCGAGCAGATACTGGCGTTTTTCGGAATCGCGCCCGGGATGCACGTCGCGGATCTGTGGGCGGGCGGCGGCTATACCACAGAGCTACTGGCACGGACGGTCGGGCCGAGCGGCAAGGTGTATTCGCAAAACGGTACGTTCCCTCCGGCCTTTAAAAAAAACGAGGAGGCATGGAAGGCGCGGCTCAGGGAGCCTGGAATGAGCAACGTGGTCGAACTGCAAAAGCCGTTCGACCATCCCGACGACATTCTGCCGGTCCCGCCCGAATCGCTCGACGCGGTGATTATCGACATGAACTACCATGACATGGTCGGGCGCGGGTACGACCGCACGAAAATCAACGCGGCTGTTTTCAAGGCGCTCAAGCCCGGCGGCGTCTATGGAGTGATCGACAACAGCGCCGTGCCGGGCTCGGGTGCGCGCGACGCCAACACGCTGCATCGTATCGACGAGGCCTTCGAGACCAACGAGATAAAGCAGGCCGGCTTCAGGCTGGCGGCAGTTTCCGCCATGCTGCGCAATCCTAAGGACGATCGGACCTGGTTCGTGATGAAGCATCGGGGCGAGCAGGATCGCTTCGTACTGAAATTCATCAAGCCGCCTCGTGCCGGCGGCATCGGCGCGGGTCTGCCCCATTCATAGCCGGGAGCAAGACTTTTCGCTGAAAACGCGGTATATGAAACGAGAGGTCATACTATGAGAACTGGCTACATGCTGCTGTTCCAAAACGCCCATCAGGGGATGTCGGACTCCGAGATGGTGCGTCACGAGATGCGTATCGCCGATCTCGCCGAACCGCTGGGCTTCGACACCATCTGGAGCGCCGAGCATCACTTCGACGCCTACTCGATGCTGCCCGACAACTTCCAGGTGCTGACTTACCTGGCCGGCCGCACCAGCAAAATCCATCTTGGCACCGCCGCGGTGATCCTGCCGTGGAACGATCCGCTGCGAGTGGCCGAAAAGGTCGCGATGATCGACGCGCTGTGCGACGGTCGGTTCATCCTGGGGCTGGGCCGAGGCCTGGCGCGGATGGAGTACCGGACCTTCGGCGTCGACATGAATGAATCGCGCGACCGCTTCAACGAAGCTGCAAAAATGATCCTCGAGGCTCTGCGCACGGGCTACATGGAAGGCAACGGGCCGTACTACAAGCAGGTTCGGGCAGAAATCCGGCCGCGCCCCGAGCGCTCCTTCAAGGACCGCCTGTACGGGGTTGCGATGTCGCCGGATACGGCGCCGGTGGTTGGCGAGTTGGGCGGTCGAATGATGTTCTTCATCCAGTTCTCGCTCGACCAGCATCTGCCCGGCGTGGAACTCTACCGCGAGGCATTCCGCAAACATCAGCATCGCCCCGCGCCGCCGCCGCTCGCTATCGACTTCACCTTCTGCGATCGCGACGCCGGACGCGCCGAAGAGATGACGCTGCGTTACGCGGCGGGCTACTACCTCTCAGTGATCAAGCACTACGAGTTCAACAACGACTATCACTCCAAGCTCAGGGGCTACGAAAATTACGCCGACGCGGCCAAGATCCTGCGCGAGACTGGCCTCGACAAGGCGGCCGAAACCTATGCCAGCCAGCAGGCATTCGGCACCCCGCAGCAAATTCTGGACAAGCTCGAACAACGCCGGAGCAAACTCGGCGATTTCGAGTGGAACGTCTGCACCAGCTACGCCGGGATGCCGTTCAAGGACGTCGAATCGAGCACGCGGCTGCTCGGCCAGGAAGTAATTCCCGAGGTGAAGCGCTGGGGCGAGGACAGCTTCGAGCCGCTTCGCGCATCGGCGTAGCGCCGGATCGCTGAACAGTAGCGAAAGCCCGGACAAGCAGGCTGTCCGGGCTTTTCGCTTTTCAACTCCCCTAATTAGCTACGGTCGCGCATTAGTATCGCATCATTACCGTCAGCCATTGATCGCCGCCTGCGTAGTCGAATGCCGCAGCCTTGAACGACGGCGGTGTGAACACCGGCCTCACGTTGTTTGAGAACGCGAAGCCTTCCTTGGGTATCCCGAGCCAATTGCGATCGAACTTGCCGTTGCCGTTCTCGTCGTGAAACAGCACCAGTGCGTACTTGCCCGGCGCAATTCCGTTGAACTCGCACACGGCGGCGTTGTCCTTGATCGGCACGGTGCTCTGCGCAACGGCTTTGCTCGAGTCGGACGGAAACGCAGCGGCCGAGTTGAACAGCGTGCAAATCACCTGGCCATTCGAATTGCGCAGGCTAACCGCGCGTACGTGCAGGATCGCGGCAGTGGGGGTGGCTCGCGCGACCGGCGCCGAGCGGATGGGCGTCGCGGCCGTGGCAAGCAGCATCAGGATGCCGGCCGAGGTTCCGGCGAAAATTCCGGCTATACTTGCCATCTGCTGGTCGCGCTGAGCCTCGACGCGCCGCGCTGTAGTCGGGCGCACGTTTCATTTTGCGGCCACTCGAACGGTCCAGCAAAAAAACTGTCCACTGCCCGGGGTCGCGTCTATTGTGCCGATTCGTATCGGCTCGCTCCAGCCGACGCGTCCGGCGCCGTCGTTCCGAAGTACGCCTTGGCGTGATGGCGGTTTCTGCCGGATTCAGTTCGGGATGGCGCAACCGCCACCGCGATACCAGAAGCGATTATTTATAGCCCACTTGCTTTCAGCGTAGTGCCGATGAAGCAGGTAATATGCTGACTTCGCGTACTCACTGCCCTGATCGTTCGAGCATCCGAGGTGCACCGCGCTGATGCATCTAGACAGCGCCTCGGAGACACGTTCGTCGCCGGGGCTGCGCCTGGCCTCGCCGATAGCTGCCGCGCACAGGAAGTTGGGGGCGTTTATCGTCAAAAGCTTACGCCATTCGTCATCCGCAGACTTTTTTTGCGCAGTGGACAGGAAGATCGGGTAAGTCGAAGGCGGAGAACGCAGACCCCGGCCCATCAGGGATCCTTCGTACCACGAGGGGAATCGCCACCAGTTGTCGCGGAGGCTGTCGACCTGGTCGAGCGGCGTAACTCTTCCGACCCCGGAATCGACGTAGGGCCGCATGCCGGGATGCGCCAGCATTATGTAGGCGGCGTCGAAGCTTCGCGCCGGTGTGTCCTTCGCCGCGAGCCACGCGTCGAGCGACGGCCTTAGCTCTGGAAACGATTTGCCGGCTAGGGGCGCAAGCCCACGCGCCGACGCCTGGTCGCCGAGCAGGACCGCTCTGGTCCATGCCGCGAGCGCCATCTGTCCGCGCAAGTCATCGCGCAGAACCGGGCTCTGCGCGGCGCGCTGCTGGATGCTCAGCGGGACCCACCGGCTCAAAACCTCGGCGCTGTCGCGGTCGAACAATGGACCGGCCAGGAGTTCTTTGAGCCGGCTGCCGGCGAGCCACGGCACGTCAAGGTTGCTGGGAAGCTCGTCGCCGTCGCCGGTGTCGGTGATCCCGAGCGGGATCCGTTGCGCGTCGATAAGCAGCTCATCCAGATTGCGCGCAGTGCGCATCCGCAGCCGCGCCAACTCGTTGACCGTCGAGCGCGGCAGCGCGCCGCCCATCGCCAGCAGCGGATCGAGTTTGGAGCGCGCGGGGCCGGCCTTGCCCTGCTCGACCAGAAGCCGCGCGGCGTGAAAGGTGACCGTCACGTACGCGGGCGATTCGGGCTTCACTTTTTCCGCCGCATCTATTAATCCCGGTGCCTTGGCGTCCGATCCCGGAACTACTGAAATCGCCGCGATGAGCCACGCGACCGACCCGGTCTTTTTCCACCGCGCGATCGAATGATCGGCTGAGTCGGCGTTCGCTTCGCTGAAGGTGGCGAGCCAATCCGTCAAGTCATCGACGTAAAAATCGCCGGGCCCCTTGGTGCTGAGGCCGGACATATCATCATAGTCGCTTAGGTCCTGCACCAGCGTCTGTGCAGAACCTGGACGCATGATGGCTCGCTCGACCTCCTCGACGCGCTGCTCCGGATGCAGCTTGAACTCGACGAAGCTCAGCAGTCGTTGGGCGGCGGCTTTGATGGTGTCGTTGTCCGTCGCGGCGACGATTGCCTTTAATCGAGTCTCGGCCTGGGTGAGAATGGCGAGGTCATTCTTGGGGCCGGACAGTGTCGCCTTCCTGATGGTCGCTCTTGCAACGAGGTAAGGTGCCCACTCGCGCCACGGGGAGAAGCGATCGGCCGCGATCGCGTCGAACATCCGCGCCGCCTCATCAAACTTGCCGCTGTAGAAGTTGGCGCACGCGATCTGGTAGGTGCGCTCGGCCTGTTCGAACGGATCGCCGTGGGGCAGCGGCTGCGGAATGTCGGGAGTTGGGGCCGGCGTGGGGCTCCCGGCCGCGGAAGGCCCGAAGGGGTGCCCGCATTTCTGGAAAACCCGGTCCTGGGCTTCCACCCACTGCTTGACTTGCGGGCTCGCGGCGCCCGAATTACGGATCATCGTTTCGAGCGCGACCGTCGCCGCTTTAATTCCCTCTTCTCTGCAGCCGCTGGTCAACCCATACGTGGTTGAGATTCCCGGCACCTTCGCACGTTCCGCCACCCATCCTTGGTAGCTGTGAGTCCAGGATTGGGGGTCAGCCAGAGGGATCGCGGCGAAGGGCCCGGGTGTGTCGGAACAGTTATCGAACACCTGGTCCTGTGCTTCGACCCATCGTTTCACCTCTGGGCTCGACGCGCCGAATTTGCCGGTCATGGCCTGGAGTGTGCTGGCCGCCGTGCGAAACCCAGTGCTGTTGCAATTGGGAAAATAGAAGGTGATCACGAAATTTCCTGTTTGCATTTGCGTCAACTTGTACGCACCGATTCCGTCGAGGATCAGGACGCCCGGCACCTGGTTGCGCGCGTTCAGCCATCCGGACGCCGCTTCGTATATGTCGCGGTCTCTCGCGCTGCGCGGTTCGAGTGGCCGCTGGGGAGCCGTCTCGCCCGGCTGCTCAAGGCCAAGCCTTTCGTCCCACATCGAGACCAGCGCCTTCTGCTCGGCCGGATTGAGACCGGGCCCCACGAGGTAACGATAAGCGGCGAAGCGATATGAACTCGACCAGGTCGGCTTGATCAGACCGAGGCGCCCGGCGGCGAACTGCTCCAACGGCAGGTCCGGATGCCGATGCGATTCGAACAGCGTGACCAGAGTTTGGACTCCGCTGGCACCCGACCAACTCCGGACGATCGCCGGCCACAGCAGCACGCCCACGGTCGCGACGCCCATCATCCGCTTGCGCGTCATCTGGCCGTCTCGGCGGTTGCTTCGCGCACCTGCTTACCCGTCCAACCACGGGGAGAGAACAGGTAAACGCGCTTGCCGCGCGCCAGGCCCGCAAGTCGGGCGTCCGTCGACAGTCCGACGCTGAGGCGAGCAAGCGGCGGAGCAAAGTCCCCGCCCCCACGAAGATAAGACGTTATGTCCTCGGCGTCGGGCCCCATCCGGTAGAGCATCGGCACAATCTCGTCGACCGGCAACCCGTCGACCCAGTCGTCGTCCATGCACCACGACGCGAGCGCGGTAATCGACAGGGCAGTCGAAACCGGTAGGCGGCTGCGCAGGTCGGCGATAAGGTCGCGGTAGAAGGCGCGCTGCGAGCGCGTCGCGTCGAAGTCGACCTGGATCGCCGGTGGCGACGAGGCGGCCATGGCCGCGATGATTCTCGACGCTCGCGCGCGCTGCGCAGCCGACAATGACGGCGGCGAGCGCCGGTCCGTTTCGATCTGCGCCACCGGAATCAGTATCGTTCGCGCGGGCAGCGTCAGCGGCTGGAACCTGGGACGAATGACAACCGTGTCGCCACTGAGATCCAGAGTGCGGTCCAGATAGGCAACGGCGGTTTGCCCGGGATCGAGGAAACTCAGATCTTCGCGCCGCTCCCACGCCCATAGGACGACGCGCGGGAGGCGTCTCATCCGGGCAGAGCGCGTGGCGGCCGGCGAAGCGGCGCTGAAGCGAAAAGTTCCCGCCACGAGGGCGGCGATCACGATGGTAGCGGCGACTCGAGAACTCCGCCCGGCACGCGAAGGCGGCGGCTTAGGCCTCATGCGGCGGCGAGAATCTCTTTGGCGCGCTTCAAGTCTTCGGCGATTTGCGCGGCCAGCGCCTGGCCCGAATCGAACTTGCGCTCGCCGCGGATCCGCTCGACGATCTCGAGCTGTATGCGGGCGCTGTAGATGTCGCGATCGAAATCGAAAATGTGCGCCTCGATCGTGCGCGCGGGCTCGGCAAACGTTGGACGCATCCCGATATTGGTTATCGACGGGAACGCGCCGTCGGGCAGTATCACCCGCGTCGCGTAAACTCCGTCGGGCGGCAGACATTCGGTCGCGGAGTCGAGATTGGCGGTGGGAAAGCCGATCGTCCGGCCGCGCTCGCGTCCGTGGACGACTGTGCCGCTTACGAAGTGATTGCGACCGAGCAGCCGCGCAACCGTGCGCATCTCGCCCGCCGCGATCAGTTCGCGCATCCGCGTCGAGCTGACTACCTCGCCGTCGATCGTCACGGGCCCGACCACGGTCGTCTCGAACCCCATCCGCCGGCCCAATTCGGTCATCACTTCGGCGTTGCCGGCGCGGGCGTGGCCGAAGCTCACGCTGTGCCCGACCACCACCTCGCGCGCTCCGATTTTGCCGAGCAGATATTCCCGCACGAATTCGGCGGGCGTGAGCTGGCTCAATGCCTGGGTAAATGCGATCACGATTACGCCGTCGATCCCCGAGGCTCGCAGCAGTTCGAGCTTGTCCTCGGGCGCGAGGATTAGACGCGGCGCTCGCGCGGGCGCGAGCACCTTGGCCGGCAGCGGATCGAAGGTCAGGGCGAAGGCGGTGCCGAAGGCGGCGCGAGCGCGATCGATCGCGGCCTTCAGGATCGCGCGATGGCCGAGATGGACGCCGTCGAAGTTGCCGAGCGCAACCACCGGATGGGGATGCGGCCGAGGCTGATCGATGTCGCGAATTATTTCCATCAGTCAACGCGCGTTGGATGTGCTGTGCGCCGGATGCTTAGGGCGGCGGTGCGGCGCGCCGTCACCTGCCGCACTTACGCGCTTTGCCCGCGCCTTAGCTGCTCGCCATGCTTTTCATCATCGCGTCGGCCTCCGCCGCCTCGGGCGTGCCGGGATGGTCGCGGACCAGCTTCTGCAGCGTAAGACGGGCATCGAGCGAATCGTTAGTGCGCAAAAACGCCTGGGCCTCGCGCAATTGCGCGCTGGCGGCGAAACGGCCCCTCGGATAGCGCATCGCAAGGTCGTTGAATTGCAAAATTGACTGGTTGTAGTTTGACGGATCGTGCGCGCCCAGCTCAAACAGCGCGTTGGCCGAGAAATACTCCGCCGGCTCGGCCAGCGGCGACTTGGGATGGGCTCGCTGGAAGGCCTGGAACTTGGCAACCGCGTTTGGGTATTTCGCCGCCTTCATGTCGATCAGGCCGTCGCGATAGATACGCGAGCCAGGCTCCGTGCTGTTGCCCGCAGTCGCGAGTTCCTGGTCCAGCGCCGACTGCCATCCAGCAACCGCCGGTACCTGCTCTGGAGGGGCCGGCGCCTCGCTTTCATTATCGCTCTCCGCCGGCGCCTCGCCTCCACCGGGAGGGACAGAGGCGCTTTCCGCCGCGCCCGGAGCAACCCCTGGCGCCGCGCCTGGAACGGCTGGCACTCCCGGGGCGCCAGGAACGCCAGGAGCGCCTGGGGCGCCCGGAACTGGCGGCGTTCCGGCCGCGGTCGCGTTAACTTGTGACTCGAGCTTGGCGATACGGTCCTTGAGCGCGGCGGTCTCTTTGGTGTCGCCGCCCTCGCCGTTATGCTGCAGTTCGGTGATGCGGTCATTGAGCCGCGCAATCTGCTCGTGCATCGCGGCCATCTGCTGCTGATCATTGGCGATCATCTGGCGCATCGACTGCTCATTCTGCGATACCTGCTCGACGTCCGACTGCGCCGCGCATCCGGCGGCACCGATCGCCATCGCGAACAGTCCTGCAAGGCCCAATCCAAGTTTGCGATTATCGAACATTTGCGCCGCAGTCCGCATTACTCCTGGACCACGAAGTGGTCGCGACGGTTTTGTGCCCAGCATTCGTCAGTGTCCTCGGTGCAAATGGGCAGTTCCTTGCCATAGCTGATGGTCGACATCCGGTCGGCCGTGATGCCCAGGGTTTCGAGATAATCCTTGGCCGCCTGGGCGCGCTTGGCGCCGAGCGCGATATTGTACTCCTCGGAGCCACGGTCGTCGCAATGGCCCTCGATT
This sequence comes from uncultured delta proteobacterium, assembly GCA_963710455.1. GTDB lineage: Bacteria > Desulfobacterota > Binatia > Binatales > Binataceae > JAKAVN01. The sequence goes on along the minus strand of CAVQAG010000017.1, from coordinate 459,213 downwards.
TGGACCCGCGCGGCCGAATTCTTGCTCATCCAGTCGGCGTTGGATTTCAGTATCTCACCGTCCTGCGCGCGAACTGAATAGTCATTGTAGTCGAAATGGATATCGCTGAGCGGTCCCTGGCCATTCCCATTCAGCGTGCCCTTTTGAAACCGGTTGAGCGAGCTCGAGCCGTTTGCGCCGAGTCCGTTCTCGCCAATCCCTCCCGGACCGTTACCCTGGCCTGCGCCAGCGCCGCTTTGCTTCGACGAACATCCGGCGACCATCGCCAGCATCATCGCCGCCGCGGCGAGCGCAGCAAATCGTCCGAGCCGTCGTCCGTCATCCACCAAGCCACCAGGACCATGTGGGAGAAGTGTCATTGCCCTCATCCTCCATCAAGGCAGAAATAACTTTGCCGGTTTGCGATTGCGTATTGACCTGCATCAGGTACAGCCGTTCGTGACCGCCGCGGGTTGAGCTGAACACCAGGTAGCGTCCGTCGGGTGACCAGCACGGCGACTGGTTCGACCGAGCGTCCTGAGTCAGTTGCGCGGGCTGGCCGCCGGTGACCGGAATTATGAAGATATTAAACCCACCCGAACGGCTCTGATAGGCCAGCCATTTGCCGTCGGGCGAGAACGATGGCGAGGTGTTGTAATCGCCCTGGAACGTGACGCGGCGCGCCGGTCCGCCGCCGAGGCCCATCACATAGATCTGCGGCGTGCCCGAGCGGTCCGAGGTAAAGGCGAGTTGTTGCCCGTCGGCCGAGAAAGCAGGATTGACGTTTATCGCGCCTCCCTCGGTGAGCTGGCGGATCTCCTCGCCGCTGCGCTCGAGCAGGAACAGGTTGGTATGGCCGCCATTTTCGACCGCTGCGACTATCCGGCGGCCGTCGGGCGAGAGCGCGCCGCCGATCACGTTGCCGTGCGTGCTCCCGATTCGGATCTCGGTCCGTCCAGCGACGTCGAACAGGTAAAGCTCGGGAGCGCCGGTCTTGTAGGAGAGATACAGCACGCTCGCCGGGCTGCGGGCGAATTTCGGAAACAGATTGATGGTCGGGTTATCGGTGACGCGGAAAAGTTCACCGCCGTCGGGCGCGGCGATGTAGATTTCCTTGAAGCGGCCGCCGCGTGTCGAGGCGAACGCAATCCGCGTATCGAACGGCCCTTTGATGCCGGTCACCGCCTTGAGCACCGAGTCGGCGAAGCGCCGCGCCATCTCCCCAACGTCGCCTGGTCCCCCGGCGAAGCGCGTTCCGAACATCCGGCGCTGCTGGGCGACGTCGAACATCAGCGCCTCGACCGAGACCTGGCCACCGCTGACTGTGACCGCGCCCTTGACCAGGAAATCTGCGTTGAGCGAGCTCCAATCGCCGAAGTTGAACTTGCCGAGATCGTAACCCGACTTCTGCGGATCCTCGATGTACGACTTCGGCGAGATAATCGAGAAGAATCCGCTGAGCTCGAGATCATGCCGGAGGACCCTGATGAAGTCATGCGAGACCGTGCCCTGGTCGTCGCCGCCGAGGTTCTTGAATTCCGAGACCGCGATCGGCGCCACGGTCGCGCCCGGACCGCTGATCGTCATATGGATGGGCTGCGCCTGCGCGGCGCCAGCGAGCGACACCAGGACAAGCGCCGCCAAGCTCAGGATGAACCGCCTGATCATTTTTTTCGTCAAGGCATCCGGGCCTAACGCGCGCGATGCGCCCACCCGTCCGCCGCCTCTCCCCTAGGATTTCAACTCGCCCAGCTTGAACTCCGCGTCCACCCCCGCGCCAAACTCCGGGCGGTATTTTTCCGGCGGCGGCGGAAACGGCGCAGCGCGCCGGATCGCACGAATGACCGAATCGTCGAAGGCCAGATCCCGAGAACTCTGCGTCAGCCGGACGCCAGTCAGACTGCCGTCGGGGCCGATCGCGAAAGTCACGTTGGTGGTCAGGTCGCCGCTCCCCCCACGTAATTCCAGGCTTTTTTAATCCTATCCTGTACCGCCTGATAGTAGAGCAGAAATTGCGGGTCCTGTTGAATCCCCATGCTGCCCTTTCCTGCTCCAACGCCATAGCCCGCACCTTCACGCGCTACACTCGCGGACACCGGCCCGCCACCGGCCGGTCCTCTGGAGCGCGCCTTTTCCGCCGCCGCTCGCTCGGCCAGATGCTCCTTGAGCAGGCTCTCGCGCAGGGCGGCTAGCTGTTCCTTGACGCTCGGCGTCGGTTCCGCGCGTGCGATCACCACTTCATTCGGCCTGGGCCGAGGATGCGCGCTGTGCTTTGGCATGGGAGTCGGCGTCGGTAGCGGACGGCGGTGGCGCGGCGCGGCCGTTGGACGGGGCGTTGGCTTATGCGTCGAACGCGGCCGCGGAGTCGGCTTCGGCGTCGGCGCGACCGTCGGCTCTGGCGTGGGTTCCGGGGTTGGTTCAACCGTCGGCTCGGCAGTGGGCTCCGCAGTCGGCTCGGGGGTTGGCTCGGGCGTGGGAGTCGGCGTTGGCGTGTAGCCCGTATTGAGCGCGATCACCGTCTTGTCATTGTCGGGCAGCGTCGGCGGGGGCGGGGTCTTGTGTTGCTCAACCGCCGGCTTCGGCGGCTGCTCAGGATGCGGTTGGTCCTGGGTCAGGCGTGGCAGATGGGTTCCCAGGTCACCGGCCGGGATGTTGTTGACGATCTTCACCGTATAGCCGGGCGGCGTGACGTCGGGGTGGTGAAAGTAGGCCGGCAGGATCACCAGGACCAGCGCGAAGAAAATCGCATGGCCCACCGCCGACAGGATAATCGCTCCGGCGTAGCCCAGACGGGAGGAGCGCTCGCGGCCGTCAAGGTTTGGCGCTGCCACCGAGCGATCCGCCCGCCGCCGCGTCCGCGCCCGCCTGCGGCATCTCGGTCACCATCCCGACATTTTCGATGCCCGCGGCTTTGATCGCGGCCATCGTCTTGATCACGGTGCCGTAAGGCACCTGCTCGTCGGCACGTACGAAGACTTCGCGATCGGGGCGCGCGACGGCTATCGCCTGGAGCTTTTCGGTCAACTGGTCCAGACCAAGCTTGGTGTCGTTGAGATAGACTTCCTGGTTGCGCGTGATCGAGACCACGAACTGTTCTTCCTTGCCGGGCAGCGCGGAAGCCTCGACCCGCGGCACGCTGACCTCGACACCCTGCTGTATCATCGGCGCGGTGACCATAAAGATCACCAGCAGCACCAGCATCACGTCGACCAGCGGCGTGACGTTGATTTGCGAGGCGAACTGCCCGCGCTGTCCAGGTTCAAAAGCCATCGGCTGCTGCGCCCTTTGGGCCCGGCGTTCCTACGACAGGAAATGGCGCTCGGCGATGTTGAGGAATTCGGAGGTGAAATTTTCCATCTCGATCGCCAGTTCGCGTACCCGGGCGATGAAATAATTGTAGAGCATCTGCGCCGGAATAGCGGCGACCAGTCCGATCGCGGTGGTGATGAGCGCCTCCGCAATTCCGGGGGCGACGGCCTGGATGTTCGAGGAGTGAGCCGCCGAGAGCCCGATGAAGGCCGTCATGATTCCCCACACCGTGCCGAACAAACCGATGAACGGACAGGTCGAGCCGGTGGTGGCCAAAAACGTGATCCCCTTTTCCAGCTTGGTCGTTTCGACGTTGGCCTGCCGGCGCATCGCACGCGTCACGTTCTCGACTCCGCCGAGGTCGGTCGAAAAACCGCTCTCCGCGCCCACCGCCTGGCGCTTGGCGCGCGTGAGCTGGAGCAGTTCCTGGTAGCCCGCGCGAAACACCTGGGCGACCGGGCTGCGAATCAGGCCGACGCTGCCGCTGTGAATCGCGGCGAGGTTCTTGGATTCCCAGAACAGCGAGATGAAGCGTTCCGACTCGCGCCGGGCATGGGAAATCTGGTTGAGCTTGTAGATGATGATGCCCCAGCTCACGACCGAGAAGAGGACCAGCGTCCACAGCACCACCTGCACCACCGGGCCTGTGCCCAGCAGCAGGTCAGCCACCCCCATCGTTCCGGGACCGCCTAACTCATGGGGCATACCGCTTCCGCTCCACCGCTCTTAGAACGCAACTAGACTAATTTCGTTGCAAACAATTTACGTTGTGGCTGGGGCCGGGGCAATTCGCCCTTGCGGCGCGTTTGTCCGCGCAACCCACCGCGCGCCCGCGCAACAATCTTTACCCTACCCGCATGCGAAAATTGTGGTAAATTGATTTCGAACTGAAGTAGACATCGACGGCTTCTATTGCGGGGAGACTAATAGCAGGGAGGATTGCGCTGTGGCGATCAGGATCGGGATCAACGGGTTTGGAAGAATCGGCCGGATGGCTTTTCGCGCGATGCTGAGCAAGAAAGAGGTCGAAGTCGTCGCGGTCAACGACATCACCGACGCCAAGACGCTTGCCCATCTGCTCAAGCATGACTCGGTGCACGGCTCGCTCAAGCATCAGGTCAAGGCCGAGGGCAACCAGATCATGCTCGACGGCCATGCCTTCCGCGTGGTCGCGGAACGCGATCCGGCCAAGCTGCCGTGGAAGGAACTCAAGGTCGACGTCGTGATCGAATCCACCGGATTGTTCACCGCGCGCGAGAAGGCGGCGCTGCATCTGGGCGCGGGGGCGCGCAAGGTCGTGATTAGCGCACCGGCTGACGGCGTCGACGTGACATTGTGCATGGGCGTCAACCAGCAGGCCTACGATCCGGGCAAGCATCACGTGATCTCCAACGCCTCGTGCACCACTAATTGCCTTGCGCCCGCAGCCAAGGTGCTGCACGAGAACTTCGGCATCGTGCACGGCCTGATGACCACGATCCACTCGTACACCTCCGACCAGATGCTCCAGGACGGGCCGCACAAGGATTTGCGCCGGGCCCGTGCGGCGGCGCTCTCGATGGTGCCGACGTCGACCGGCGCGGCCAAGGCGATTGGCCTGGTGCTGCCGATGCTCAACGGCAAGCTCGACGGCATCGCGATTCGCGTGCCGACGCCCAACGTTTCCGTGGTCGACCTCACGGCCACCGTCGAGCGCGACGCGGACGAAAGTGCGGTCAACGCGGCGATGAAGAAGGCCGCCGAGGGCGAGCTGCGCGGCATCCTCGCCTACAGCGACGAGCCGCTGGTCTCGGTCGATTTCAACGGCAATCCGCATTCATCCATTTTCGATGCACCCCTCACCAAGGTGCTCGGCAAGCGCCTGGTCAAAATCTTTTCGTGGTACGACAATGAGTGGGGTTACTCGAATCGGCTGGCCGACGTGACCGCCTTCGTCGCAAGCAAGATCTAAGTCCACGCAGGCGCCGCGATGCCCGCGCTCGAGATAACGCAGCTTCAGCTTGACGGCCGTAAAGCGCTGGTGCGATGCGATTTCAACGTACCGCTGCACGAGGGACGTATCGCGGACCCCGCGCGCATCGACGCAAGCCTCGACACCATCCGCTACATTCTGGAGCATGGCGGCGCGGCGGTGCTGTGTTCGCACCTCGGACGGCCCAAGGAGCGCAGCCCTGGCCTTAGCCTGAAACCGGTCGCGGAATATCTGAGCACGGCGCTTGGGCGGAAGGTCGCGCTCGCGCCTGACTGTATCGGAGAGGTCACGCTTGGACTGGTCGCGGGGCTTAAGCCGGGGAGCGCGCTTTTGCTTGAGAATTTACGCTTCCATCCCGAGGAAGAAGCCAACGACCGCGATTTTTCTCACGAACTGGCGCGCGGCAAGGACCTCTACATCAATGACGCTTTCGGCTCGGCGCATCGCGCGCACGCCTCGACCGTCGGAGTGACGCGCTTCCTCGCGGAACGCGCCGCGGGGTTCCTGATGCTGCGCGAGCTAAAGATGCTGAACGCGCTGATCCACGACCCAGCGCGGCCGTACATCGCGATTCTTGGCGGCGCCAAGGTTTCCGACAAGATCGGCGTCATCCGCAACCTGATGAACAAGGTCGACGCAATTCTGGTCGGCGGTGCGATGGCTTACACGTTCTTGCGCGCGAGTGGTATCCAGATTGGCCTCTCGCTGCTCGAGGAGGACAAGCTCCAGCTCGCCGGCGAGTTGATGGCCGAGGCCGCGCGCCGCGACGTACCGCTGATGCTGCCGCATGATCATGTGGTTGCAGCCTCGCTCGACGCGGGCACCGCCGAGACGGTCGAGACGATTCCGCGCGACCGGATGGGACTCGATATCGGGCCGCGCACGGTCGAGCGGTACATCGCGCGGCTCCAGGGCGCGAAGACCGTGGTATGGAACGGGCCGCTGGGCTACTTTGAGATCGAGGCATTTGCGCGCGGCACGCTCGGGGTGGGCGAGGCAGTGGCCAATCTCGAAGGCGTCTTCAGCGTGATCGGCGGCGGCGATACCGCGGCGGCGCTCGTCAATCAGCCGTGGTCCTCCCGCTTCAGCCACATCTCGACCGGCGGCGGGGCGACGCTGGAATACCTCGAGGGCATCGAGTTGCCGGGCGTCAAGGCGCTCGAGAGCCGCGGCTAGAGAGTATGTGCCGCAGCGGCTTTTCGGAATTGGCATCGATAAATCGTCTGGCAAAATCATCTAACTGACGGAGAGAGCGTGATGCGTAGGAAGATGCTCGCCGGAAATTGGAAGATGAACCTCACGCCGCTGGAAGCGCGTCAGCTCATCCGCGCGCTCAGGGTGGAGATCGATCCCGAAGCGGCGGCGCTCGCGCGCGACCGCGACGTGCTGATCGCGCCGGCGGCGGTCGCGCTCCCGGCGGCCGCGCAGGAGCTCGCCGGATCGAACATCGCACTGGCTGCGCAAAACATGCATTACGAAGACAAAGGCGCGTTCACGGGCGAGGTCTCCGCGCCGATGCTCAAGGCGATTGGCGTCACCCACGTGATCCTCGGCCACTCCGAGCGCCGCCACATCTTCGGCGAGAGTGACGAGCTGATAAACCGCAAGGTAATGGCCGCGGTCAAGCATCACCTGGTGCCGATCCTTTGCGTCGGAGAAACCCAGCAGGAGCACGACGGCGGCCATACCACCCCGGTCATCCTGCGCCAGACGCAAAACGGTCTTGGCGGGCTCGACGGACGCGACGTCGCGCGCGCGATTATCGCCTACGAGCCGGTATGGGCGATCGGTACCGGCCGCACCGCTACCCCAGCGCAGGCGTCGCTCGCCCACAGCGTGATTCGTGAAGCGATCGGCGACAGTTTCGGCCGGGAGTGCGCGGCGGCGGTACGAATCCTCTATGGCGGGAGCGTGACGCCCGAAAACGTCGACGGACTTATCGCGAGCCACGATATTGACGGGGCTTTAGTCGGCGGGGCAAGCTTGAAGGCTGACTCGTTCGCGCGCATCGTGCGTGCGCGAGCGGGCTGAGGCTTTCAAGGCTATAGTTATCAAGATGGTTACGATTGTTATCGCGATTCATGTCGTGATCTGCCTTGCGCTGATCATTGTGATCCTGCTTCAGCAAGGGAAGGGCGCCGAGATCGGCGCGGTGTTCGGCGGCTCGAGCCAGACCGTGTTCGGCGCGAGCGGCGCCGGCAATGTGTTGACCAAGGCCACGTGGGCGATGGCCGCGATGTTTTTCGCGACGTCCATATTCCTTGCCTATGCCTCGACTCGGCGTTTCACGGGCAGTATCTTCGGGTCCGGCAGCGGATTGAGTCACAGGGTCGCTGTTCCGTCCAGGCCGATGGTGCCGATAGTGCCGGCAAGGCCCGCCCCGATGACGGCGCCGGTGATCCCGGCCGCTCCGGCCCCACAGTCCAAGCCGGTTGCGCCAAAGCCGGGCTCATAGGCGGAGGCAGGATACGGCAAGCAGGAACGGCAGAAATTTTTGTGACTTGCAGAGCCGCGCCTCAGCGCGGCCATCAATAGTCAGTGAGGCCGCGTCCCGAGGCACGGCCAAAGTGCGCGGGTGGTGGAACGGCAGACACGCGAGTTTGAGGGGCTCGTGGTAGAAATACCGTGCGGGTTCAAGTCCCGCCCCGCGCACCAATAATCACCGGAAATCCCATAGCAGTTAAATTTCCGGCTAGCGCACGCCGAGCGAGAGTTGCGTCCCAGGTGCAATCGCGGGCGCGCTGGCGCGGGTAGGCTCGCGCCGATCGCGATGATCCACCGTGAAGCCGTATTTCGCGCGCATCCGATCGAAGATCGCGCCGAGGCGTTCGTCGTAGCCGCGCGGCGCATAGACGGCGCGGGCATAGAACTCGTCGATACGCCCCGCCACTTCGGGGAAGTGCTCCTTGATGAACGGGATGAAGCGGCGGGCCGCCGAGGGCTTCAGGAACAGCGATCGCCACCATACCGCGCTTGCGCCCGCGCGGCGCGCCGCCCGCACCACGCTTTCGATCGCGGCTGGCCCGTCGGTCAAAGCGGGAATCACCGGCATCATCAGGATGTTGCAGCGGATACCTGCGCGGCTAAGTTCTGCCACGGCGCGCAGGCGTAGTTCCGGGCGCGGCGCGCGCGGCTCGAGCGTGCGCTGGAGTCGGCGGTTGAGCGTCATCAGGGAGAAGTTGACGCTGAGCTTCGAGCGCGAGCTGATCGCGCATAACAGGTCAAGGTCGCGGACGACCAGCGCGGATTTGGTCGTGATCGAAAGATCGAGCCCGCCCAGTTGCGCGAACACCTCGAGCATCGAGCGCGTGAGCCCGTACTTGCGCTCGGCCGGCTGATAGGGGTCGGTAGCCGTGCCGATCGCGATCGGATCCGAGCCGAGCGGCGTGCGCGAGAGCGTGTGCGAAAGCACCTGTGCAGCCATCTTTTTCACGAAGATGCGCCGCTCGAAATCCATCGGATCGCGCAACTCCAGGAACTCGTGCGTATAACGTGCGTAGCAATAGACGCATCCGAACTCGCATCCGCGATACGGATTGATCGTCCATCGAAACGGCAGCCGCGTGTTCTCGCAGCGGTTGAGTATTGTGCGCACGGGCATCTCGAGAAACTCGACGTCGCGCAGCGGTGCGAGGCGGGCATTTGCGTCGCTGACGGAATCGTCGAAGAGCGCCGTTGATGCAAGCTTCATGGATGTAGTTTCGCTTTTATTTCGCTGTACGTCAACCTGTCCGGGGATAATACGTCAACCTGTCCGGGGATAAGTAGAGAAGTAACTCAAAGACTTCTCCCCTCCGATTGTCCTGAATCGTAGCGGTACAACCTGCCGGAGCCTGCTGAACAACCAGCCAGATTGTGCGGCGGGAAGTAACCACGGTCAGCGCTTGTTCCTCGGCCAGAGAATGCTTAAGCTATCATGATGGACGACACGAACCATTTAGACGCGCCCCCAAACAAGAGGAGCGACAAAATGCGAAGAAAAGGCCGGTCGGGTTGAACTAGGGTTCAACCCCAAATAGAAACCTTAAGATTTCGTCTGAGCTTTTGCTTTGGCATCGGCGAGCAATCGCTCCAAGCGAGATGCGTAGGCAGGAGCGTTGCGAAGCCCATCGAAGTCTGGATCTAAGGGGACAAGCTCCCAACTCTCATCGATCAGCAGGACCTTTTCAAGCTCCCCTAGGGCGTTCTCATAGTCTCCCTCCTTGGCGTAGCTACAAGCGAGATTGTATGTGATTGCGGTTCGTTTTTCGTCCGGATCAAGATTTCGAGCCTGCTTATAGAGTTCGATAGCTTTGGTGTAGTCCCCTCGCTCATCGGAAATCCATGCAAGAATGGATAGAGCCTTAGCGAGTTCCCCGGGTGAGAGCGCCAGAGAGAAAATCCCTCACTGAAGCAGCCGGATAGACCGGTTGCACCGGAGTAAAAATCCGGCAGCAATGGCCCATTTGCCGAGGAGCGGCAAAGGTGGGCGGAGGGATGAAACGGGTGGAACTATACGCGCAGGTACGACGAGCGGTTTACGTAGAGGGAATCAGTCAGCGGGAAGCGGCGCGGCGTTATGGAATCGACCCGCGGACGGTGGCGAAGATGCTGGCGTTCTCTGTGCCGCCTGGTTATCGACGGAGCCTGCTGCCGGCACGGCCCAAGCTGGATCCGTTTGTCGGGATCATCGACCGGATCTTAGAAGAAGATAAGTCCCAGCCGGCCAAGCAGCAGCACACGGCGAAACGGATTTTCGAGCGGCTGCGCGATGAGCATGGGTACGACGGTGGGGTCTCGATCGTAAGGGGCTACGTGCACGAGCACCGCCAGCGGCTGCGCGAGATGTTCGTGCCACTGCGCCACGATCCCGGACACGCGCAAGTCGACTTCGGCGAAGCGCTCGCGGTGATCGCAAGCGAGGAGTGCAAGATCCACTTTTTCGCGATGGATCTGCCGCACAGCGATGCATGTTTGGTGCAGGCCTACCCGGCGGAGAGCAGCGAAGCCTTCTGCGAAGGGCACAACGTGAGCTTCGAGTTCTTCGGCGGAGTGCCGCGCTCGATCCTCTACGACAACCTCAAGCTGGCGGTGGCGCGCATTCTCGGGGATGGCACCCGCCGGCGCACTCGAATCTTCAGTGAACTGCAGTCCCACTATCTGTTCGCCGACCGCTTCGGGCGGCCGGGCAAAGGCAACGACAAGGGCAAGGTCGAGGGGTTGGTCGGTTATGCGCGGCGCAACTTCATGGTGCCGATCCCGCACGCGGCCAGCTTCGCCGAGCTCAATGCGTACTTACTAGAGCGCTGCCGCTGGCGCCTGAATGATCGGCTCCGTGGTCATGACGAGACCATCGGCGAGCGGTTGGCGCGGGACCGTGAAGCCTTACTGCCGCTACCACCTGCTCCCTATGAGGCCTGCGAAAAGAAGCCTGCGCGAGTCAGCTCGTTGTCGCTGGTGCGCTATCGCGGCAACGACTACTCGGTGCCGACCGCATACGGACATCGCGAGGTACTGGTCCGCGGTTACGTCCACGAAGTGGTGATCGCCTGCGCCAGCGAGGAGATCGCCCGGCACGCGCGTTCCTACGCGCACGAGGACTTTGTGTTCAACCCATTGCATTACCTGGCCCTGCTGGAACGCAAGATCGGCGCGCTCGACCAGGCCGCGCCGCTGGTCGGATGGCAACTCCCCGAGGAGTTCGCAACCCTGCGCCGGCTGCTCGAAGCGCGCCTGGGCAAGCCCGGCAAGCGTGAGTTCGTCCAGGTCCTGCGCTTGCTGGAGGTGTTCCGCCTCGACGATGTGCTGGCCGGAGTTAAAGAAGCGATCGCCCGTGGAGTGATCGGCTTCGATGCAGTCAAACACCTGGTGCTGTGCCGCATCGAACGCCGTCCGCCGCGGCTCAACCTCGAGACTTACCCATACCTCCCGCAAACCACGGTGGCGACCACCCAGGCCAGCAGCTACCTGAGCCTGCTGGCGGGAGCGGCGTCATGAGCGATACGCCGCAAGTTCTGCTCACCCATTACCTGAAGACACTTCGGTTGTCGACCTTCCTGCGCGAGTATGACAAGCTGGCGCGCCAATGCGCCGGCGAGGAAGTCGATTATCCGCGCTACTTGCTGCGCCTGGCCGAGCTGGAGATGATCGAACGGGAGCGCCGAACCGTCGAGCGACGGATCAAGGAAGCGAGGTTTCCAGCGGTCAAAAGTCTCGACAGCTTCGAGTTCGCAGCGCTCCCTTCGCTCAACAAGACCTTGGTGCTGGAGCTGGCTCGTTCGGAGTACGTCTGCTGCCGCGAGAACATCATCGCGGTTGGCAACAGTGGCACCGGCAAAACTCACGTGGCGCTTGGGCTAGGTCTGGCCGCGTGTCAGAAAGGTCTCTCGGTCGGCTTTACCACTGCCGCCGCGCTGGTCAACGAACTCCACGAAGCCCACGATGAAAAGCGTCTGCTGCGCCTGCAACGACAGCTCGCTGGTTACAAGCTTCTTATCGTCGATGAACTCGGGTACGTCCCCCTATCGCCGACCGGCGCCGAGTTGCTCTTCGAGATCTTCAGTCAGCGCTACGAACGGGGCTCCATCATCGTCACCAGCAATCTGCCCTTCGATGAGTGGACCAGCGTGTTCGCCTCCGAGCGCTTGACCGGCGCACTGCTCGATCGCCTTACCCATCACGTTCATATCCTCGAGATGAACGGCGACAGCTTCAGACTCAAACACAGCAAGCGCCGCATCACAGACGATCAACCACAGCAAGAACCTAGCTAAAAACCGCCCGTCAGTCCTGCCTACGAAATTAGATCTTCAATGACACGGCGAGGGGGTAATCCCCCTCGCGCTCCCCCTGCCAGAGACCAGACTCCACTGCCTTCCTCTTCCGGCTGATGGATTTTTACTGCGATGCGCTGATGTACTTTCACTCCGGTGTTGACACCGGGTAAATCGATCTCGGAATGATCTTCACTTTGGTCGGGCAACTGTGCGTTCTGGTAATGCTCTTCAGCTCGCAAAATATGCAACGCTTGATTCGCATGCGTCTCAGCGTTCGCTAAAAGGCGAGTCCTTTGGCTTTCAGTTGTGTTCGGTCGAGCTGCCAAAAATGAATGCGTTCGCGCCAATCCAATATGAGCCTGCCACGATTTCGGGTTGAGTTCGATCGCTTTGCGGAATCGAGCGATGGCGCGTGCATAGTTTTCGACCACATCCCAATACTTGCCAAGCTTGACAAAGTATGTGGCTTTGCGGCGGTTGCTTTCTTGAGCGGATAGCGGGTTGGCCTCGGCTGAAGTAAAGCTGCCTGGCGCAACTCTTTCTGCCACCATCAGCAGAACATCTGCCTCTTCCATCCGTTCTAAAGTTTCTTCATCAGGTAATTCCACTGGCAGGTTTAGGCCTCCTGGTCTTTCGGATTCGAGCAATTTGTCAAAGTACGCTGTCATGCTTTGACTACTCGTCTGAACGGCAGAATCGAACTCACGGATTCGGGTTATCGAGGCGTCAACGTCAGTTCGCGCCTTCTCAACCTCAGTCAAAGCTCGTTTGACAGTCTCTAAATTTCGCGTTGCGTCTTCTGCAGCCTTCCGAGTCGTCTCGACAACAGCGTCGATGAGAGTTTGCCGTGCCGTCCTCGATTTATATTCACTGATGCCAAAGAAAGCGCCGAGAAATAGAAACAGGAGGGTTACAACACCGATCCATACTCCCATGATTATGACCACGTGGTCGGCGCGGCTCTCGACGGTCTTCATTTCCTCCACAGCAGCGGCTTCGGGAGACTCTGTAATGGTTGTTATCCTGCGACTTGCCAGTGGAGAAGGCTCAATTGCGTTAGCAGTCGGCAATGATGGAGTTATCAGCGATGCAGGAGCCTGACGTGACTTCAACGGACCTTCTGCGCGAGCCCGGCTTGATATCGTCAGGGCGAGAATCGAAAATAAGATCGCGTAGTACGCGAATATATTTCTCATTTAAAAGACTCCTTAAAGGGAGGCCAGTCTGTTATTTTCGAGTATAGTGCTGGTCAAATATCTGCAAAATATTTGGATTGTAAAAGTCTTTTTTTGAACTTTTCGGATTACCTGGATCGAGATAGCGCGATTTCATATACACCGGATTTGCCATCAACGGCTTTCGAATATCGTGATATTTCTGAGTTATTTTGAAATCGATGTATCTATTCGAGAGTCGTTTTGTGAGTTCCTTATAGTCCCAAGGGTATGTCTTGCGGATATCCTCCTCGCTCACGTTGACGTGAGTCGCTGAAGGATCGGTCGTTACAAATACTTCAGCAGCGGTGTCGATTTTCGATCGCTGGAAGGAAAGATTGACCTTTAGCGCTACGTGGTAATCAGGATTATCACCTTCGGTGTTTTCTTGGGTGAGTCTCGTCAAGAAGGCAACTAGTTTTCTTTCATCTTGACCGAGCGCAACAGCGCTTACGGCGGCGCGTTGGCTCAAAAAGCCCAGTGGCATTAGAAATAGATTGTATTTTGACAGGTCTCTCTGAAACCAATTTTTGGATATTGTGATATAGTTGCGAATGCTAGCAGTTCCAATTTCCAAGACCTGCTTTGCAAGTTGCGCTCCTGCATTGATGTAATGCGCCGCGTTGTCTCGAATCTCCGTCAGCGCATCCAAGTTTGATTTTATGGCCGGGTTCAATCGAGATGACGTGTCGCTGTCGAGTAAAGTTATTGCTTTACCAAGCCCTATAGTCATTGCGTTGCCCGAACGATTTCTCCTTAGATATTGTTTTATGGAAAGAGTGCCATCAGTCTTTTCACGCTTTTCACGCTCATAGATCGACTTTGGATCGTTGTGATTGTCTGCGAGCACTTTCGCTTTGAGAAGAAGCTCCCAAGCCGTTAGCGCCAGGAGGGCAAAGGTTTCTTCACGATATTTGAAATCTGGTTTGTTGTAGATCTCGATCGCAGAGATCATCGCGGCTTCAGATTTTTCTAGGAGCTTAATGGACCTTTGTTGCACGTATTTGTCTCCGTTTGTGACGACAAAAGTGTCGTCGAAAAAGGAGGGAGCGACAATAACGGGGTCATAACTGAATGGGGCAAGGTTAGGACAGTTGGTAAACAAAGGCGGCGCATGCACACGTGTCCTCCCGAATAGCCCGCCCCAGCTGTGCGCGCGCATAATCCCCGGCTGCATGCGTGAGCGCGGCCCGCGTCTTCGCCGACGGCCGCCAGCGCCCATTTCGTAGTGCCTGAATTGACCGTTCACTCACGCCTGCGATTTTCGCCTGCTTCTCGCGCCGTATGAGTCTCAGAATCGGAACAACCAGCACGAACCAAGGATCCGCCTTGGGGTCCGAATAGAATTCCAGGACCTCGTCGAGATCGTGGATCTCCTGGTGCTCCACCTCTTCCAGCTTGTTCGACTCCTTGCCTATCGAGATGACGTAAGCGGTGTGAACCGACCGGCGTAACAGGACACCGCGTGCATTAGGATCGCAGGGTTTCCATCTGGCCCGGCGCTCTTGGATTCCGGGCGCAATTTGTGTTCATCGAAGACATCGCCGATCGATTTCACGCGCGCGACACTAGGCCCGGCATTGGCTCGGGTCATGATGGGAAAACTTCCCCGCAAATGGACGTCGGTCCATTTTTGCCTTAGCCACTGCTGCGGATCAGAGGAGAACGGCGCGATCAGATGACATTTCTTCGGGTTGACCCCGACCGGATGTCCCAGCGGCATTATGTGGGCGCTGCTTACGAAGTTCATGGGCTTCATTTGTTCGATGTAAGGTAGACGACGCTTGCCGTGCAGAAACGGCTTAAGCTTGCGCGGCGTTGTAATCGTCTCCTGCGAAATCGCGGCCTGGTCGAACCAGGCTGGCCGTTCTGTCGGTCTTCCCAGTTCGTCTGCAATTGAGTCGCTGCCAGAAAATATCGATCCATTCACGTCTGCTGTAACGCTCGCGATTCGCTCACGCTAAGAGCGCGCCTCACATGCATGGTTCTTGGTGAACTGTGAGTCCAATCGCCGCGTTGGGAGGGCCTTGAGAGAAGCTCCCTAAAACTTCTAAAACGTTTGACAGGGGGCCCGGGGAGAAGTTTCATCGACCCTTCTCCACTTACCCGTCAACCTGTCCGGCAGCTAAGACAGGAATTTGAGCGGTCGCCGCGCCCCTTAAGGAGATGGCCAATGTCTTATCCGTTCAAGAAAATTCTCTGCCCGGTGCAGTTAGACGATTCCGAGCAGATCGCGCTCGATCTCGCTTCTCATCTCGCAAAAGACATGGACGCGACGGTGTACCTGCTGCACGTGGTGCCGATCATGCCGATCGACGCGCCCAACGTAACCATAACGGTTGATACCCAGGCCGAGGAGAACGCTCGCGCGCGGCTCCAGGCGATCGCCGCAGAGAGACTCGCCGGTCTGAAGTCAGAAATCATCACGAAAATCGCCGGTCCCGGCGAGGCCGCCAGGAGCGTGCTTGAAGCGGCTGCGGAACTCGATTCGGATCTTATCGTTCTCAAGACTCACGGGCGGAGCGGCCTTGCACATTTCGTGATGGGGAGCGTGGCCGAGCAGGTAGTGCGCCGGGCGCATTGTGCAGTGCTGACGCTGACCTCCACCGCCAAAGAGCGTCACACCGGCCCAAGCGCGAGATTGAGAAGCGGTCATTAGCCGCCAGGCATCGAATCTGACACCACTAAGGCAGCGCGACGAGGCGGGCTGCCGGCGCTAAAATTAGTGAGACCCGCAGGGAAGCCAGCTCAACCTACGGGCCTCGTCGCCAGCCAGGGACAGGCTGACTAGCTGCATCCTAGCACGCAATTAAGGATGCTTCAATGCCATTAAGGTCAACGTAGAACCTATTATCCTGTCGGCACGGTAATTTTTGACCTCGACTATTTACCTGGCTGATTTTCCCGACTCAACAGGCTGCGATTTATGGCAGTGCAACCAGGTCGTAGACCGGTGGTAACCGCTCACCGATCAGTGTGACGGCCCCACCCATCTCCCGCGTGCGAATCACCGACCCATCGGTCGTGACGGCAAAGAAATCGCCTTCACTCTCCGGGTCGGCCTTCAGCCGCATCACCATCCCGCGTTCCGGCAGGACGTTGTCACCGAGCGCCTCAAAGCTCTGGCCTGCGTCGAGGCTGCGGAACATCACCGCGTCGGCACCAGCCGGCCCGGTCGACCAGAAGGGCGGCGGACCCGCCGCGGCGGCAGTGAAGACCCGGCTCGATTCTCCCGGCGCGACGAACAGCGGCACGGTGTAGTTGCGGGAGAGCCCGCGCTTGACCTTGCTCCACGAGCCGCCGCGGTTTTCCGAGATGTAGAAGCCGGCGCCGGTAGTCGCGTAGAGCCGCTTGCCATTCTGTGGATCGACTGCGACGCAGTGGACATCTTCATAGAGCCCGTTGTTGATCAGCTCGAAGCTTTCACCGCGGTCGTGCGAGCGCGCGACGCCGCCCTCTTCCACGCCAACGTAGAGCGTCATCGGGTCGTGCGGGTCAAAGGCGATCGAACGGACATGTGGGATGTGGGGCGGCGGCGGAAAGCTCCAGCGCTCGCGTCCCGGCAGCTTGAGAAACGCGGCGCACTCGCGAAACGTGCGCCCGTGATCGAGGCTGCGCAGCAGCCGCGCGTGCGAGGTGCCGAGAAAGACCTCGCCGGGCCCGTCGGGAGGCGTCGCAATTGCCCATACGTCCTCATTGCGCGCGATCCCGGGCGTGAGATCGGCCCAGGTGCGGCCGCCGTCATTCGATCGCGCGAGCGTTACCCGGCCCCGCGCGCTACCCATGTGAGCGTGGTCGACCGAGCCGGCATAAATTGTCCCCGGGTCGCGGCAGTCCTGCGCCATGCACCATACCGACGGCGGATCCGCGAGCACCATCAGCGGCTTGCCGTTGCGCTCGGCGTCGAGGACCACGATCCCCTTCGAGGTACCTACGCAGAGTTTCATTTTTCCCCCTCCCCTTGCGAAACCGCACGCTTCAATCCTACGGTGTGCCCGGCACAAAAGCATCAATTGCCGACTGCAAAGCTTGCCCTACCTTGCCTGGTCTTTGCTTTCTTTTGGTCCGGCTTTTTGCCCTGGCTACGCGAGCTGCACCGAGGTATGCAGCCGGCCGGTGGCGGCGAGTTCCTGCGGTGCGACCTTCTTGGGATTCGAATCGAAGCGCACCCGCCGAACCATCATCGTCGCGCCCTCAAGTGCGACCCGCATCCCGGCCGTGTCGATCGAGACGATCGTCCCTGGCGGCCGCTCGCTGCGCCGGTTCTCCAAGGCCGGTTCGTAAAGCCGCAGCCGCTCGTTGCCCGCCAGGGCGTGCGCACCCGGCTGCGGATCGCATCCACGTACCAGGTTGAAGACTTCGCGCGCACTGCGCGTGAAATCCACCTTGCCGTGCTCATCACGACACGGCGGTTCATAGGTCGCGAGGCTTTCGTCCTGTGCGATCGCCGGCGCGCGTCCCGCCTTGATGAGTTCTATCGCCTCGGTCATGGTCTCGATGCCGAGCGGGAAGAGGCGGTTGAAGTAGAGCGAGCCGACGGTGTCCTCGTCGCGGATCGGTTCGCTGCGCTGAAGCAGAATCGGCCCGGTGTCGATCCCCTTGTCGGGCCAGAACCAGGTTACCCCGGCGCTCGCGTCACCCATGATGAGTGTCCAGTTGATCGCGCTGGCGCCGCGATGGCGTGGCAAGAGCGAAGGGTGAAAACAGATCGCCTTGTGACGCGGCGCATAAAGGATGCGTTCGGGCACGATCAAAGTCACGAACGCCATCACCAGCAATTCAGCGTCGAGCGAGTGGAACTGCTCGAAGGCCTCGTCGCTCTTGAAAGTCGCCGGCTGGCTGAGCGGCACGCCCAGCGCGAGCGCTTTGGCTTTTAACGGATCGGGGCGGCCGCCGGGCGGGTCGGGCGGCGCGAAGACGTGGACTATTTCCTCGCCGCGCGAATGGAGCACCTCCAGGGCCCGCTCGGCAAACGCCGCCTGTCCGATGAGCGCGATACGCACCGCCTCAAACCTCCACGGCGATGGTCCCGGCTGGACCTACGCCGATTGAATCGCTGGTCATCAGAGATCACGCTACCAAATTAGACGGTCGGCTGGCACGCGCCG
Organism: uncultured delta proteobacterium; assembly: GCA_963710455.1. Classification (GTDB taxonomy): domain Bacteria; phylum Desulfobacterota; class Binatia; order Binatales; family Binataceae; genus JAKAVN01. Next base: position 440,876 of record CAVQAG010000017.1, on the reverse strand, counting down.
TCTATAACACGCAAAGCGCGTTCGTCCACAGCGCTCGCGGGTTGGCGTGCGCGGGCATTGCCGTTGTATAGGTGGGGCGAAACCACACGGCAGGAGGAACCGCGATGCCGGACTACAGCCGTTACGAATTCATCAAGGTCGAAAAGGCCGAGCGCGTCGCCACGGTGACGCTCAACCGGCCCGACCGGCTCAATGCCGTCAACCCGGGGCTGCATCACGAGTTGATGACGATTTGGAACGATCTCGCCGAGGATCGCGAAGTCAACGCGATTATCCTGACCGGCGCGGGCCGCGCATTCTGCGCCGGCGGTGACGTCAAAGGCATGGCCTCGGGCACGCTGGCCAGCGCGAGCGGCAACAAAGCGGAACGGATAACCGCGGCCGAGGGCAGGCGGATTGTGCAGAACATGCTCGACGTCGAGCAGCCGATTATCGGCGCGATCAACGGCGACGCGGTCGGGCTGGGCGCGACGATTGCGCTTTTGTGCGACATCATCGTGGCGTCCGAGAAGGCGCGTTTCGCCGACACTCACGTCAAGGTCGGGGTCGTGGCGGGCGACGGCGGCGCAGTAATCTGGCCGCTGCTGATTGGCCCGGCGCGCGCCAAGGAATTCCTGATGCGCGGGCATTTCGTCAACGGCGCCGACGCTTTCAAGATGGGGATGGTCAATTACGCGGTCGCGCCCGAACAGGTAATGGCAAAGGCGCGCGAACTTGCGCAAGAACTGGCGGACGGGCCGACCTACGCAATTCGATGGAGCAAGCTCGCGGTCAATAAGTGGCTCAAGCAACAGACCAACCTCATCCTCGACGCGTCACTCGCCTACGAGATGGTGACCTTCACCACCGAGGACCATCGCGAGGCCGCGCGCTCGTTCGTCGAAAAGCGCAAGCCCAACTTCAATCGGGACTAGCGGGCCGCATGACCTATCCAGGCCGCACCAAAAAGCGCCACAGAGAGATTGCAATGCGACAAGGAGAAGGCGATGCGTAAAGACCTCGAGATCAACGCGGAAGGCACGATTTTGCGCGGCTGGTTCTACACCCCCGATCGGCAAAGCGGCAAAGCGCCGGCGATCGTGATGGCGCATGGCTTCTCGGCGGTCAAAGAGATGTACCTCGACCGCTTCGCCGAGCACTTCTGCGCGGCCGGACTGGCGGCGGTGGTGTTCGACAACCGCAACTTCGGCGCCAGCGACGGAGAGCCGCGCCAGGAGATCGATCCGTGGGCACAGGTGCATGACTATCGCCACGCGATCACCTGGACGCGTATGCAGCGCGAGGTCGATCCTGAGCGGATCGGCGTATGGGGCTCAAGCTACTCAGGCGGTCATGCGCTGGTCGTCGGCGCGACCGATCGGCGCGTGAAGTGCGTAGTCTCGCAGGTGCCGCTGATTAGCGGTTATCGTAACATCCAGCGCCTCGTGCGGCCCGATTTTCTCGGCCCGCTGCGCGCCCAACTGGACGCCGACCGCGAAGCGCGCTTCCGTGGCGAAGCGCCCGCGATGATACCGGTGGTCGATCCCGATCCGCAGGCGCCCTCGGCGCTGCCCACGCCCGACTCCTACCAGTGGTTCACCGATACCGGCCGCGAGCGCGCGAAATCGTGGCGCAACGAGGTCACTCTGCGCACGCTCGAGATGCTGATGGAGTACGAGCCCGGCAGCTATATCGCGAAGATAAGTCCCACGCCGTTGATGATGGTCGTCGCGGTGGGCGACACGCTGGCGGTAGCCGATTTGGCGATCGCGGCCTACAACGATGCATTGGAGCCCAAACGGCTGGTTCTGCTCGATGGCGGCCATTTCGACGCCTACGTCAGCGATTTCGAGAAGGCCGCGAATCCGGCGCGCGACTGGTTCGTGACGCATCTAATGCGCTGATCGCGCGCGAGCCTCAGCGGCCCTTCAAGAAGTAGTCCTTCCACGCCGGGTACTTGTGCGCCATCGCCTGCGGGTCAAGCCGGCGCATCGAATCGATCGCATTGAGGTACGCGATCGCATTGGCGGACGGTATCCGGCGCGGCACTGCCGGCGCGGTTCTCCATCAGCAGGATGAAAATGTGTTCGATCTGATCTAGCGCCGATGCCATCGCGGTTGTTCCCCTTTTTTTTGCTTGAAGCCGCGCCGAGCATCTTCCGAACGGATTGACAGCGGCGGCTGTGGCCAGTTTAGTGAGCGCTGCAATGAAATCCATCTGGTTCAGCGGACGCCGCCGAGCGCCGCTCGCGATGCTCCCGCCATTCGGTTGCATGCTCGCCTTGTTGCTCGGGCTCTGGATGACGCTGGCTCCTCTGGCGCGCGCGGCCCCGCCGCGCCGTCCTGCGCGGATTTTCGTCCTGATGGTGTGGGATGGGCTGCGGCCCGATTTCGTCACCGCCGAGCGCACGCCCAATTTGTTCGCGATGGAGAACGAGGGGGTGCGCTTCGCGCGGCATCATTCGGTCTTTCCGACGATCACGATGGTAAACGCGGCAACGCTCGCAACTGGCGCGCCGCCCGGCAGTACCACGATCCTCGGTGACGAAGTTTCCCTGCTGCCACGGCTTCGTACACAAAAGATCACGCCCCCTCCAAACGAATCGTGGGCGAATCAACCGGTCAACCTTGAAAACTCGCATACGCTCGCAGCGCTCAATGGGCCGGAGTTCTTCAACGGCGCGCTGCTCGGCTCCGTATCGATTGGGCAGCGGGTCCGGCGCGCGGGCGGCTATCTCGCAATTATCGGCAAGAAGGGACCGACGTTCTTTTTTGACGACAGCGTGACCGGCGATCCGGCTATGGGCGGGCCGATCATGGCCGGCAATTTCATCTTCGTCAGCGACGACCTCGTCGCGCCGCCTTCGCTCAAGAGTGAACTCGCTCCGGCCCCACCGAAGCCGGCGACTGAGAGCGTCGCCTATGGGATGAGCGACACGTACTTCGCCCAGATCGCTGCTGCTCGCGCCCTGCCCGCGGCCAAGGCGGCGGCCCTCGGAGGCCGCCCCGCGTTGGTCGTTTTCTGGCAACACAATCCCGACGTAACGCAGCATCATCGCGGCCTCGGCACGCAAGCCAATTTCGACGCGCTCAAGATTTGCGATGCGAATCTCGCGAGCATCCGCGATGCGATCACGAAACTTGGAATCGCCGATCGCACCGACCTGATGGTGGTTTCGGACCACGGCTTCGCAACGATTCGCGCGCTGGTTCCGCTTGCGCAACTGCTGGTTGCGAAGGGGATTAAGAAATCCGCCGCCAGCGACGACGTTACGGTAGTGGCCAACGGCGGCCTCGACCTGGTCCATCTCTCGCGCGCGGCATTCCCAACGCTTGAAGCACGACGCGCGGTCCTGCAGAAGATAACCGACTTGGCCGAGTTGCAACCCTGGTCCGGGCCGCTCTTCACACGAACTATAAACGAGGAGAAGGCGCTCGATCGCGGTCCGGCGGAAGCGGGCGCGAGCAGCCAAGCGCCGGACGGCCAGAGACTGGGCTGGGTCGCGGGAACTTTCAGCCTCGATTCCCTCCAGATGATCGGCCACAACAATTATTTAGACGCGCCCGACCTGGTGGTCTCCTTCCGCGAATTGCCCGACGCCGATAATCGCGGGCTCACCGATCCGAGCGGTCCCGCCTATGTTTTCGACGAGCATGGCGAGCACGCAGGCGGCGCGAACCATTCCAACCCGTTGGTCGCGCCAGTCAAAGGATTGATGTACGCCGACACTGGCGGATGGGGCGGATTTACCACCGGAATGGGAATGCATGCGGCGGCGGGCGCGCGCGAGCTACATAATTTCTGCGCGGCAGCCGGTCCGGACTTCCGCCGTCACTTCGTCGATCGGTTTCCGAGCGGTAATTTAGACGTGCGCGCGACAATCGAGCGCGTGATGGATGTCCCGTCCGGAGACGACGCGAACTCCTTTGGCCGTCCGCTCGACGAGGCGCTCGTTGGCCATCAACTTAAACCGACAACGAGCGAATCGCGGCTCACCGTCAGTCGCACGTTGTCGACTGCGGAGGCAACAACCGTCCTGGATTTCTCGGTGCTGAGCGTCGGGCAGCGCCGATGGTCGTATCTCGATGGTGTCGAATACAAACAGGCGCCGTTTACGAAATCGAAGTGAGACGCGCCGGGTCGGCGGCTTGCCCGATCAAATCGTCGTCGAGTCTCGTAAGCACGCGGCCGCGGGTCTCAGGAATCAGCCAGATCAGCATCGAGCCTACCGCCGAGAACGCCGCTCCGATCGAGAGTGCCGCGCCGAAGCCGATCGAGCGGCTCAGTACCGCGATCGCCATCGGGGTGAAGAACTGAAATCCGCGCGTCACGTTGAGCAACAGGCCAAGCGCCGAGTTGCGCACCTTGGTCGGCAGCAGTTCGGAGACGATCGGCCCGGTGCCCGACCAGATGCCGGTGCCGAATCCCGCAAGCATCATCGCACCCGCGATCAGTCCCGGCACACTGGCCGCCAAGGGCCACAGGATCGTCGGGGGCAGCAGTCCAATTGCCATCATCGCAGCGAAAGCCGAGTACACCGGACGCCGCCCGAAACGGTCGGCGAGCAGGCCGAAGCTCGCGTAGCCGACGACCGCGCCGGCCTGCATGCCCATCATGAGATGGCTCGCCGCGCGATCGCTCAGATTGCGCGTCAGCTTCAGATAACCGGGCATCCAACTGTACGTGAACCAGTAGGCCTCTGAATTCACCCAGATGACCAGGAACAACAGCATCATGATTCCGGCATAGGGTCTCAGCGCGCGAAATTCCTCGCGCGTCAGCCACTCGCCGCCACCGCCCATCCGCCGCCGCCACACGTCGCTCTCGGGGAGCCATCGCCAGACCGCGATCGCCACCAGCAGAGCCGGTAATGACGAGAGCGCGAACGTCGCGCGCCATCCGATCGCCGGGGTGACATACCCCGCGAGTAACGCAGCGATAAACACGCCGAGCGGCGCTCCCACCTGCACGTAGGCGGCATAGCGCGCGCGGCGGTCAGGCGGCACGGTCTCGGCCACCAGGCTTTGACCGGCGGCCCACTCGCCGCCGATTCCGATTCCGGTGAGCGAACGAAAGATCAGCAGATGCGTCAGGTTGAGGCTGGCGGCACAGAGCAGCGTGCCGAAGCCGTAGATGAGGACGGTCGCGATGATCGTCGGACGCCGGCCGAAGCGATCGCCGATGAAGCCGAATAGAAGGCCGCCCAGCGCCGTCATCAGGAGCGACAGGCCCAGCGCAAAGGACGCCTCCAGCCTGCCCAGATGCAGGTCGTGCGCCATCGGCACCATCAGGAAGGAGTAGAGGATGAGGTCGTAGAAATCGAAAATCCAGGCAAGGAAGCAGAGCGCGACAATACGGTAGTGCAGCCAGCCCATCGGCTGCTCGCTCAGCAGCTGTGCGGGACCAGTGGCCGAGGCGGCGCGCGCGTCTGGGCCGGTTTCGCTCATCGCGGCCCCTCACGCGCCGTACCGCGCGCCGCGTTTGCGCCTTCGCTGTGCCGTTCCATCGCCGTCATCTCTTGCTGATCCCACCGCTACTGGTCCGGATCGCCACGTTGTGGTTGGCTATCATTGGGACCAGGGCCGCCGGTTTTCAAGAGACCGCGACGGCCTGGAGGCGCGCGCTGCGCCGCAGGATTAAGGAGGTACGCAATGATCAAGCGGACGCTGCGATGGCTGTTGCGGATGATCACGATCGTGATCGTGATTGCCATCATCACCCACGTCGTTAGTTGGTGGTCGCATCGCGTCGCACCCGGCTCGGTGATCGAACTTGCGCTGAAAGGCCCCGTAATCGAACGCGGCAGCGACGGCTTGCGCGGATTGGTCGACGAAAACCAGACCCCGCTCAACGTGGCGCGGCGCGCGTTGCGTCAAGCGGCCGACGATCCGAAGATCGTGGGATTGGCCATCCGTATCACCGACCCCGAGATGGAGTTCGCGCAGGCCCAGGAGCTGAGCGCCCTAATCCGCAACTTCACGGCCCATCACAAGTGGACCACCGCGTATCTCGAAAGTGCGGGTGACTTCGGTTCGGGCAACCTGCCCTACCTGGTCGCGGGCGCGGCCGGCGAGGTCTCGATGATGCCCGAGGGCGAGATCAACCTGACCGGCGTGCGGCTACAGGAGCTGTTCGCGCGCGGGCTGCTCGACAAGATGGGGATCAAGCCCAACTTCGCCGCGCTGGGCAAGTACAAGAGCGCCGCTAACATTTTCACCGAGAAGGATTTCACGCCCGCTCAGCGCGAGGAGGACGAAGCGCTGGCAGGCAGCTTGTTCGAACAGCTCGTCAGCACCGCAGCGAGCGAGCGCCATATGGAAACCGCGCAATTACGTGCGCTGATCGACCAGGCCCCGCTCAGCGCCAACGCGGGGCTCAAGGCCCACCTCATCGATCGGATCGAATACGGCGATGAATTCACCGACCGCGTCAAACACTACGGCGGCCACGACCATAAGGTGATCAAATATTCCGATTACCAACACGTCTCGTTGTTTCCGCACCTCGGCCATCGCGACCGTCTCGCGGTGATTTACGCCGATGGCGCGATTCAGCAGGGGCAGGGCGGATTCGATCCGTTGCTCTCGCCGAGCGGCAACGGCGTGGGCTCGGACGACATGGTCGACGCGCTGAACCAGGCGCGCGATGACGACTCGGTACGCGCCGTGGTCCTGCGTATCAACTCGCCCGGCGGCTCGGTGGTCGCTTCGGAGCTCATCCGGCGCGCAGCCGAGCTGCTGGCGAAGGACAAGCCGCTGGTGGTCAGCATGTCGGGTTACGCGGCTTCGGGTGGTTACTGGATCGCGATGCCGGCGGCAAAGATTTTCGCCGAGCCCGCAACTATCACGGGATCGATCGGCGTGCTTGGCGGCAAGTTCAATATTGCGCCGCTGATGAACTCGATCGGGGTCCACACCGCCGCCATTGCGCACGGCGCCAACGCCACGATGTTCGACCCGTTCAACGATTTCACGCCCGCCCAGGAGCAACAGTTCCGTGATCAGATCCTCGGTGAAACCTATCAACATTTCGTGAGCCTGGTGGCGCGACGGCGCGGTCTGCCAGTCGCGCGCGTCGACCAGATTGCACAGGGCCGCGTATGGACCGGCGATGAGGCAATCAAACTCAAGCTGGTCGACGGAGCCGGCGGACTCGACGAGGCGATCAAGGCCGCCCGGCAACTGGCCAAGATACCGGAGGACACGAAGCTCGGGGTGCTCGAGTTGCCGACGCCGCCCGGCCTGCTGACCAGCCTGAAAAAGGGCAAAATGGGCACTGATGGCTTGCTCGGACTGGGTGCTTCGGCGCGGTTGCGCGCGTTGCTCTGGATGTTTGACGCGGCCGGCGGCGCGCACGGCGGATGGCTCCGGGCGGTGCTCTGTCCCGTGGCGCCGGTGATTTGATAGCCCCGGGAAGATTTTCGTATCGGAGAGATAACGATGGACGCGCAGCTTGAAGGGTTTCTCAACACCTTGGGCGAGGCCGAGCGCGCCGGCGGCCGCGTCCTGCACGAATTGACCGCCGAGGCTCGCTCACTCGAGCTTCGCGAACTGCTCAAGAAGACCGGCCACGACGAGGGCTACTACGCCGGGGAGCTTTCCGCCCATGTGCGCCGCCTCGGCGGCGTCCCGTCCACCCGGACCGGCGACTTCGTCGAAAAGGTGCGTGCGGTGGAGGGGCTTCGCGGCAAGCTCGAACTGCTTAATCGAGGCCAGCGATGGGTTATACGCAAGATCGAGGAGAATCTCGCCACCATCGAGGATCCCGGTCTCCGCGCGTTTCTCGCGGTGATGGCCAAGGGCCACTATACGAATATCGGCGCGCTTGAAGATGCGTTGAGAGAGGGCTTGCTCTGAGCAGTGCGGACTGGCGCGACCGCCTGACGCGCGCGCGCAAGGTTTTTTTCCTGCTCGCGTTTGCGCTACTCGACATCGCGTGCGTACGAGCGAGCGCCGAAACGCTCGGACCGGGCAACCATCTTATCGATATCCAGTACGGCGGGCTTGGCCGAAGCTATATCGTTCACGTGCCGCCACAGGCCTCCAGCGCAAGCGCGCTGCCCGTGATCCTGAACTTTCACAGCGCCGGCAGCAATGCCCGGCAAGAACAACGGTACTCCGGGATGGACGCGGCGGCCGATCGCGACGGGTTTGTCGCCGTGTATCCCAACGGGACGGGGCGAAGCACACAGGCCCTCACCTGGAACGCGGGCGGATGCTGCGCGTATGCGGCGCGCCACAAGATCGCCGACGTCGGCTTTACCCGTGCAATGCTCGACGATCTTGCATCGCGCGTCCATATCGATCGCGCACGCATCTATGCGACCGGCCTATCGAACGGCGGCATGATGGCGTATCGGCTCGGCGTCGAGGCCTCGGATCGCATCGCGGCGATTGCGCCCGTGGAGGGCGCACTGATGGTCGAGGTTTCGGCCCTGCCGCGTCCGATGCCGCTAATCGTTTTTCATAGCGTCGATGACCCCTGGGTCCCCTATGGCGGGAACTCGCTTCTATATGCCTGGTTCGCTCATTTGGAGGCGGCATATCCGGGAGTGGATGACACGATCGCGCGCTGGCGCGCATTTGACCGTTGCCCAGCCAAAGCGCGCGCCGGACCGGTCCTCAAAGGCGAGGCAAAAACCGAAGACGCGGGAAATTCCGCGACTCGTTACGCTTGGGCACCATGTGCCGGTGGCACGGAAATCGTGCTTTGGAAACTCACCGGCTCGGGCCACGTATGGCCGGGCGCCGCGCGTGATTATCCGCTCGTGATTGGGCAAGGCACGTGGGTGATCGACGCGAACGATGAGATGTGGAAATTCTTCCGGCGTTTTTCCTTGCCCTTGGACGAAGAACACCTGAGGCGAAATTGAGAGACCGAGCTCAGTCCCTGTACAAAACCTTTTCGCTATTAGTGATCGCGGCGTTAGCGCTCATTCGCGCGACCGCGAGCGCCGAGGCGCCCGGACCGGGCACCCATCGCATCGATATGCAGTATCGCAGTCTCGCCCGCAGCTATATCGTCCACGTACCGCCGCAAGCCACGAGCGCAAACGCGCTGCCCGTGATTCTGAACTTTCACGGCGGCGGAAGTAATGCCGAACAGCAGGAGCGGTACTCCGGGATGGACGCAACAGCCGACCGCGACGGTTTCATCGCCGTTTATCCCAACGGGACAGGGCGCGGAACCCGGGCGCTCACCTGGAACGCCGGCGGATGCTGCCTCTACGCTGAGCGCAACAAGATCGACGACGTCGGCTTCACCAAGGCGATGCTCGACGACCTCGCATCGCGCGTTCACTTCGATCGAGCGCGGGTCTATGCAACCGGCATCTCGAACGGCGGCATGATGGCGTTTCGGCTTGGCGTCGAGGCTCCGGATCGTATCGCGGCGATCGCGCCCGTGGAGGGCGCACTGATGGTCGAGACGCCAGGGCCCGGGCGTCCGATGCCACTGATGATGTTCAACAGCATCGACGATCGCTTCGTCCCTTACGCTGGCCGCGTTGGACTGATCGGCCGCATATCACACTCCACGCGCTATCCAAGTGTCCCGAGCGTCGATGACGAGCTTCAACGATGGCGCAAGTTCGACGATTGCCCGGCAGCGCCGCAGATCGGGCCAACTCTCAATGGTGCGCCGGACTCGCCTGACGCGGGAAATTCCGCGACACGCTACGAATGGGGTCCCTGCAGGGAAGGAAGCCGAATCGTGCTGTGGAAGCTCGCCGGATCGGGTCACGTATGGCCCGGCACGATGCATAGCTTGTCGTTGCTCGGGCGCAGCACGCGAGTCATCGACGCCAACGATCAGATGTGGCAATTCTTCCGCGGTTTTTCGCTGCCGTCGGGCAAGCGGTCCCTAGAACGACAACAGACGACGGGCGGGTAGTCGAATTAAACGCCCTGCCGGGCTGCGCGCAGCCCGGCAGGGCGGGGTTCACTCGAAGCTAGCGATGGATCTCTTCGAGCTTGTTGATGTCGTAGAGCTTCTCGGCTTCGGGTCCCTTCAGGTTCGGGAATCCACCGGGCACGAGCCAGATGGTTCCGCGATCGTTCTGGACGTCGAGCACCTGCACCGACTGGAATTCGGTGGAGAAGGCGCCCTTGTTCATCGGGTACATCCACTCGCCCGGCTTGAAGCTCTCGCTCCACTTTTTCTGGAATTCCCAGACCTTCCAGAGTTTGTCCTTGTGGTCGAAGGACTCCATCAGCCACGCGTCGTAGTTCTGCGAATCCCAGTCCTCGACAACGCTCTTGTACGGATGGCGCTCGCTGAGCGGGGTGCGTTCCATGATTGCGAAGCGGCGCATCGTCCACGTGTCGTTCGGAATGATCCCGTTGGGCCCGTAGAGATAGCTATAGGTATGCACGGAATCCTGAACGGCGAGCTGATCCTTCCATCCAAGAAAACGCCAGTGCCACTCGAGCTCACGGCCAGAGAAGCTGTAAAAATCCTCCAGCGTGTGATCGGTGCCCAGCAGCGAGTCCGACTTGACCTCGGCCGAAATACGGCGCACGCGGCGCAGGTTGGGGATATAGGCCCAGCCGTCGTCTTCACGATGCGGGTCGGCGTAGCGGTAGATGATAAACGCGGTGCCGCGGATATCAAACGGCGAGTAGAAGCCGGTGAACTCCTTGAACTCGAAGTTCGCGGCGCCTGGAACCGGCAGCGTATGGTTCTCGAGCATCGCAAGGTGGGTATAGAAGACCTTGCGATAGAACGCGTCCAGCGTGCGCTGAAAGTTTCCGCCACCGCCATAAATCAACTTTAACTCTTCTGCGGACGGCAGCGTCGGATGGACGTTCGATTCAGTCCAGCCTGCGCTGTTCTGCCAATCGGTCGGGGGCAGCTCCCACTGCGGAATGTCGTGCGTGCCGCCAAAACGGTCCCAAGTGGCCGGCGCATAGCACGAGAATCCAAAGCTCTGCCATCGATACTCGTAGTTCCACACCGCCCTCCAGCCGGAATCGGGATCGCCCTCCTTGATCGAAGCATTGGGAAAGGGCTGTCCGCAGACGTAGTTACCCACGGTTTTGTCGGGCAGCAGCTTGACCTGCGACTGGTACTTCTCCGTGCAAGCCATGTAGTCCTGGCGTGGAGTATGGTCGACGGGCGCTGCGATCGGCGCCTTGAACTCTGGAAAGTTCAGTTGTTCGAGGTAGCCCGGAAAGATAAAAGGCCGCATGCGCTCGATATCCTTCGCGGTCAGTACGTCGCCCACTTTGAAGTCGGGCTTGGCATCCTTGTACTTGGCCAACCACTGGTCAAAGGTTGCCCTGGTATAGCTCTTGACGTCCTGCGCCATGGCGGGACGCACGCAAAGCAAAGCGCCGGCAATGACCAACAGACATGCCAGCGTCATATACTTGCGCCCCGCCGCCCCAGTCATCCTCGCTTTGATCCACATAGCCTTTCGCCTGTCCTCCCTGCTTTTATCGTTTCGACCTTCTCAACTCCCCAACGTATGTCCTCCTACTTCTGCTTCTATTTCATGCGCCGCCTGCCGATTCGCCGCGCAAGAGCCGTATCGCCGTGCGGTCGAGTGCGTCCGCGGCCGTGTAACGCACGGTATGATCGAGCTCCGACACCATCGCGATCAGCGGGGCAACCGAGCTACGACTGCCGATTCTCCCCAAGGCCCAGGCAACCTCGGCACGTGCGATTGGATCCGCGGCCTGATCCGCCAAGCTGACAAGAAGGCCGACTTCGTCTGCACCACCTGACAAACCGATTGCCCGAATCCCCAATATCGACAGTTCCGGGTCGGTCGAAGCCACCGCCGCGATGAGAACTTCGCGTCCGTTCTGAAACTCCACCTCGTCCAAAAGTTGCCCTACGTGAAGCCGTGTCATCGAGTCGTCGTCGCGCATCGCCGCCTTGAGGTACTCGATGCCTACTGGGTCACCGTAGTGCGTAAGGGCCACTGCGGCGCCGATCCGCACGTCGATATTGCGGTCCCGGATTGACTCTCTCAGCAGGCCGACCACGTTCGGGTCGCGCGCCCGACCCAACGCGACCGCCGCCATCGCCCGAGCATTGTCGTCGAGATGGCCCCGCAAAATTGACTTCGCAATTTCCTCGGCGGAGCGATCCCCCAGGAGCAATAACGAATAAGCGGCCGTGGCTTGTTCGAAGGGACTCCGCGCGCTCGCGATGAACTGCCTGAGCAAGCGAATGCCGCTGCGATTCCCGATCTGGCCGAGCCCTCTCACCGCAGTCAGGCGCGTCACCTGGTCCGGTACCGTCAGGGCGCGGCTCAGCAATTCGATCGCGCCTGGATCGTGGGTCTCCGCCGCTCCGGTCACCACGATTCGGCGGTATGGCGGCTCCGTCCAGCTATAAAGCTGCCGCAGAGCCTCGACGGCATCCGCGTCACCAACGTCACCCAGCCCATCGGCGACGGCCATTTGCAGGCCGGGCTTCCTGGTGTCTTCAAACATTCTTACGAGTTGCGCAATCTCGTCCCGATCGCCGGCTGCGGCCAACGCGCTCGTGACGTAGCAACGCTCATATGGGTCGGACTCCAACAGCCCGCGCCGCAGCACAAGCATCGAAAACGAACGCAATGCCGTCAGACCCGACGGTTTGTCGAAACGGTAAGAGCTACCGACCCGGGCGGTTGCTCCCCAAAGATCGCCACGGTCGACCATGGCGCTGATCGCGGTCATCGAGGGATCGGAGGATAGATCGGAAAGTGCTGTGGGGAGGTGAAACGACGTGTCGATCCGGCGCAGGCCCGCGGCCGCTACTATGAGCGCCGCCGCTACCGCGAGGGCTGCGGCCTTCCCTGGGCACCGCTGCCGCAGAGCGCTCACGCCTCTCGCTACCAACGCCTGACCAGCCTTGCTCGGAGTCACCGCGACCTCCATCGACAAAGGCAGACAACGTCTTGTTAAAGCGAACTAAATGGGTCTAGTCCTTCGGCTCGGTTAAAGCAAACCAGAATGCGCGATATTCGCTCCGGAAATTCACCGCAGCGCGGTCGTGGGCGATCCCGCCCTAAAAACGTCCCGTCAGGGCAAAAGGTTCCCCGATGGAGCCATATTGCTTTGGTTGAGGGAGTGCGGTGGGCCGTAGTTGGCTAACCCGCCGACCTCCCGACAAGCCGGGCAGGGTCTGCACTTTCGTCGGGTTATCGCCCCGGGGATGCTAGAACCGGCGGCTCGGCCGCAACGCAACGCGCGGCGTTGAAGCTTCAGCCCTGGCGGCCCGGAGCAGGCGCGCGATTTCGGCCCTGGTGTTCACGGGGTAGCGCTCGAAGTCATCGCCGTTCCTTAGGTCGGCGAACATTCCCGCCGGATCCTCGTGGAAATGCAAAAAGGCGGTCGCGCCGCGATAAAAGATGCCCCGTTTGCGCTCAGCGAGGCCCGGAATCATCCGTAGCTCCTCGAGCAACGGCTCGATCGCTTCGAGCGCCCGCGGCCCGGCGTGCTTCATGGATTTTCTCCACGCCGTTGGCGCACGCCGCAGGTGTGTCAGCCCTGATGAGGCTCGATCACCACGTTGCCGGCGGTCACTTTGGCCTCATCCGCCGCGCCGCCGCGCATCAGCACTCCTTCGGCATATAGCTGGGCGAGTTCGTTGTCGGGCAGCGAAAGCATGTCGCGCAGAATCGCGTCATTGTTCTCCCCCACGCGCGAGGCCTTTAAGTCGGTGCGGTCAGGCCAGTCGGAGAACTTGACCGGCATCCCGGGAACCTCGAATTCGCCGAGCGCCTCGTCGCGCACCCGCCTGACGGTTTTGCGGCCGCGCAGATGCGGATGCGCCATCGCCTCTTCCAGCTTGAGCACCGGGGCGCAGGGCACGCGTTCGCGATCGAGCACGACGATAGCCGAGTCGCGGTCGGGAAAGGTCGCGAGCCATCCTTCGATAAGCTCACGCAGCGCCGCATTGTTCTTGACCCTGCGCCCGTTGGTCGAGAAGCGCTCGTCCTTCAGCAGGTCCGGCTGCCCCATCGCGCGCAGCAGCCGCGGCATCTCGTGCTGCTGGGCGATCAGCATGATATGGCCACCGTTGGCCTTGTACACGCCGCATGGGCTGCCCGCCGGATGCATCGAGCCGCTGCGCTTGGGATGGTAACGGCCAGGACGCAGCGAGAGCACCGGGACGAACAGCTCGTGCATGTGGAAGTAAGTGTCCATCAGCGAAGCATCGAGGTACTGGCCCTTGCCGGTGCGTTCGCGCGAGAGCAGCGCGAAGCCAACGGCCATCGCGGCCGCCACGCCGGTCGAGATATCGCCGATCGCCATCGACGGCACGATCGGCGCGCGGTCGGGCTCGCCGAGCTGGTCGGTGACCCCGGCCAGCGCTGAGCCGATATAGTCATAGCCGGGACGGCGGCTGAGCGGCCCACTCTGTCCGGCGGCCGAGATCGAGCACATCACCAGGCGCGGATTGATCCTGGCGAGCGCCTCGTAGCCGAAACCCATCTCCGCGATTACGCCGGGTGCGAAATTCTCCACCACCACGTCGATCTTCGGAATCATCGCGAGCAGCAGCTCCCGGCCTTGCGGCTTGCGCAGATCGACCGCCAGGCTGCGTTTGCAGTGGTTGTGCTGGAAGTAGTAACTGCTCATGCCGTCCTTGACGATCCCAAGCTGACGTACGTGGTCGCCGTCGAGCGAGCGCTCGACCTTGATCACGTCGGCCCCGAGTTCGCCCAGGATGCGCGTGCAGGTGGGACCCGCCACGTAATGGGTGAAGTCGAGCACATGGAAACCCTCGAGCATCTGCGGCTGCTGCTGTGTCATGTGTAGGTCCCCTTCTGAATTGGTGCGGAGCGCGGTCTGATTAACGGCCGACGCGCAAGCGGCACTCCGGGCAGAGCCCATAGAGCTCCATCTTGTGATGGCTCAGCGTGACGCCGAGTTCGCGCGCAACCGTCTGCTGCAGTTGCTCGATCGTTTCATTCTCGAATTCGATGATTCGCCCGCAGCGCTCGCAAATGAAATGGTCGTGATGATGTTCGCCGGCGACTTCGTAGCGCGCCTGGCCCTCATCGAAGTGGCGCTCATAGAGCAAATCGCATTCTTTGAGCAGGCGAAGCGTCCGGTAGATGGTGGCGTAGCCGACATGCGGATTGACTTTCTTGACTTCGGCATAGAGTTCCTCGGCGCTGATATGGCGGCTGAGGGCAAAGAAGACGCGCGCGATGTCGTCGCGCTGGCCGGTTGACTTCAGCCCGCGTTCCTTAAGCCGGGTGTGAAACTCCACCATCCGCTCCTCGGTCTCGCCGGGAATCGGATTGCCGGCAGCCGTGCGGGCGATGCTTTCCTCAGCGCGTGGCATGGGAGAGCGATAGGTCTCAGCCGTGTCCAGCTTGCCCGGTCCGCCCGGATAGATCGGCTTGGCGGGCGCCACTTGATTGTTCAGTCTGGTCTTCCAACAGGCGCCGCGCGGCAGGCGACAAATAGAGGCCTTCAAGGTCGTGCGAGCGCAGCGCTTCGAGCAGCACCTCCAGTTGTTCCGCGGGGGGCTGGGCGGAATCAATGATTACGAGATCTTTCTCACGCAGCCGGCAGGCGCCGCCGCGCGCGCGATAGCCGACCTCGCGTAGCAACCGCTCGCGCCTGACCTGCAAGCCGACGCGCTCGGCCGCTTGCGCCAGCTCCTCGACCAGGGATGCGATTCGCGCGTTGCCTTTTAACTCGCCCATCTCAACAAACCCCTTGTGACCTGCTCTATGCGCGTGATATCGCGGAATTGTACTTTGAAGGCCGGGCCGATGATCAAGCGCATTGTGGTCGGCATCGACACCTCCGAGCATTCCCGCGTGGCCCAGGCCTACGCCTTCGCGCTGGCGCGCCGTCTGGGCGCAACCCTTATCGGATTGCACGTCGTCGACATCGTTTCAATCGAAGGTTCGTTTTTCCATGATATCTCAGGCTCGCTCGGACTAGAACCCTACCTGGACTTCTCTTCCAAGATGCGTGAGGTGCTG
This sequence comes from uncultured delta proteobacterium, assembly GCA_963710455.1. Lineage (GTDB taxonomy): Bacteria > Desulfobacterota > Binatia > Binatales > Binataceae > JAKAVN01. The sequence continues at coordinate 424,953 of CAVQAG010000017.1, read as the reverse complement.
ACCGCGCGCGGACGGGCCGTCGTGGACGAGTTCTGCGCGGCCGCACAGCGCGAGAAAATCGCGGCTCAACCGCTGGTCGACATGGGAGTGGTGGCGAATCAGATCTGCGAGCGGGCCAAGGCCGCCGACCTGGTGATGATCGGTCATCGCGGCGTTCACGAGCGCTTTTCAACCGGACTATTAGGCTCGACCGCCGAGAGCGTGGCACGCAAAAGTCCGCGGCCACTGTTCGTTTCGCCTAAGCGCCTGCGCGAGATAAGGCGCCTGACCCTCGCCTACGACGGTAGCGAGCGCGCGTCCAAGGCCATGCATGCCGCGGCCGAATTCGCCACCGAACTCGGTGCGCCGCTCACGGTGATAACTGTCGCGCGCGACCCCAAAATGGGCGAGAGGGTTATCGGAGAGGCGCGTCATTACCTCGAACCGTATCGTGTCGACGTGTCGTTCAAGCTGCTGAGCGGCCACGCGCACGAGGAGATCGTACGCTTCCTCGGCGTGAACGAAACCGACCTGCTGTTCATCGGCGCATACGGGCACAGCCGGATAATCGAGATGGTGCTGGGCTCGACGACCGAGTACGTCCTGCGCAACGCCCCCTGCCCGGTATTTCTATCGCGCTAAATACCGCAAACGCACGCTTGCTCGGCATTGTCAGGCGAATGGGGATTCCATAGACTGGCGCCCACACAGACTAGCGTGCCTGGCGCGCTTTACTGAGCATCAGGCAAATTCCGCATGGGAGTTCGCGGCGTAGCGAACGTCAGACGTGAGCGAGGGGAAGCGCTAACGTGCCGAAAAATCTTAAGAAGCTTGGAACCTATCTACTGTGTATCGCAATCGCCGGAGGGGCCGCCGGTTGTTCGTCAACCGCTAGCCGCACTCAGTACTGCCTGGTTGGCGCGGGACTTGGGGCGCTTGCGGGAGGCGGCATTGCCGCAGCCGCCATCGCCAATGGCCGTGGTCATTCGAGTTCCTGGGAGATCGGCGTTCCTGCCGGCGCTGCTGCCGGTGCAATCGTCGGTGGCGTTATAGGATGTATGGCCTACAAGGAAGCGCCGCCTCCGCCGCCACCGCCACCACCTCCTCCGCCGCCTCCTCCGCCACCACCACCGCCTCCGCCGCCGGAGAAGATCATCCTGCGTGGGGTCCACTTTGACTTCGATAAGTCAAATATCCGTCCGCAGGATGCGGCCGTGCTCGACGAGGCTGCGGAAACGCTGAAGTCGCATCCGAATGTGACGGTCAATGTGAATGGCTACTGCGACGCTATCGGAACGGTCCGATACAACCTTAAGCTCTCCGAGCGCCGGTCCAACGCGGTCGTAAGGTACCTGTCAGACCATGGCGTGGCGGAAGGCCGCTTGAGTCCGCACGGCTATGGCAAGACGGACTTCGTCGCGACCAACAAGACAGCTGAGGGTCGGGCTCAGAATCGCCGGGTCGAACTGGTGCCGAACCAATAGCAATCACGCGGCGCCGGCGCGCACACGGCGGCCGGCGTTCGCGGCGAATCACTTACCTGGCGGCGCGCGGATTCAGAATCCGCACGTCGCCAGGACTTCGCTTGCGGCCAGATCGCTGACGCGTCTTGAGAGAGTTATTTTGAGTAGTGGGGATTACCTGCCGCATCACGCGTGCTGCCGCTATTCTTGTCCCACCAGACCAAAACAGTGGCTCCTCCCGGCGAATTTTATTAGTTGACAGAGATTCGGGCTGCTGGCATAACTCAAAAACTGTTTTAGGGAGCGCCAATGGAGTGATGCGCTCGGTGGGTTACTGTAGGCGGTGGGGAATCCGCCTGGATATTGCCGATGTCATTATCGGCAAGGAAGGGGAGGCGCGGAAAATGCTCAAAAAACTCGGGGTCTATCTGCTCTGTGGGACGCTCGCGGTCTCGGCCGCGGCATGCTCATCGATGTCGCCTGAGCGCGAGCGAGATTGTCTAATTGGAGCCGGGGTCGGAGCTCTCGTAACCGCCGGCGCGATCACTGGAGCACTCGCAGGGGGGCATGCGCATTCTGGCTCCTATCAGCTGGGAGTCCCGCTCGCCGCTTTTGGCGGTGCTATAGCAGGCGCGCTCGTAGGATGCTCGTTCGCGAAGGAACAACCGCCTCCGCCACCACCGCCTCCGCCACCACCACCGCCTCCGCCACCACCACCGCCTCCTCCGCCGCCGGAGAAGATCATCCTGCGTGGGGTCCACTTTGACTTCGATAAGTCAAATATCCGTCCGCAGGACGCCGCCGTGCTCGACGAGGCTGCGGAAACCCTGAAGTCGCATCCGAATGTGACGGTCAACGTGAATGGCTACTGCGACGCTATCGGCACGGTCCGGTACAACCTTAAGCTCTCCGAGCGCCGGTCCAACGCGGTCGTAAGGTACCTGTCAGACCATGGCGTGGCGGAAGGCCGCATGAGTCCGCACGGCTATGGCAAGACGGACTTCGTCGCGACCAACAAGACAGCTGAAGGTCGGGCTCAGAATCGCCGGGTCGAACTGGTGCCGAACCAATAGCAATCACGCGGCGCCGGCGCGCACACGGCGGCCGGCGTTCGCGGCGAATCACTTACCTGGCGGCGCGCGGATTCAGAATCCGCGCGTCGCCAGCACTTCGGTTGCGGGCGTGCGATTCCCCGTGCAACTGATCATCCGCGGACCGCGGAGGAGCTGCATCGAAAAGCCAAGCTTACGATATAACCGCACAATCCGCGCCGTTGCCTGGTTCGAGAGCACCACGGCACCGCGATGGCGCGCGAGAAACTCCGCCAGCCGCACCTGCTCATCCCAGCCGAATTGCTCCTTCGAATATTGCGTGAACTCGACGTCGTACGGCGGATCGGCATAGATGAAATCGCGCGGTTTGAGCTCGAGCGTCTCGAAATCACGCACCGAAAAGTCCCATCCCTTAAACGCCGCGCGATAGTCAGAGAAATCGGTCGTGTAGTTTATCTGGCGGTAGCGGCCGAAGGGCACGTTGAACTCGCCTTTACGGTTGAAGCGGCAAAGGCCGTTATATCCGGTGCGATTGAGATAGTAGAAGAGCGCGGCCGCCTCGGCGCTCTCAGTCTTGCCGGACGCGACCAAGTGATTAAAACGCTCACGATGGCGGTAGAAGAGCGCTTCATCATTGCGCATTGCGATTTCCGCCCCCAGCCCGCGTTTGAGCCATTGATAAAAATTGACGACATGCGGATTGATGTCGCTGAGCGACGCTCGCGCCGGCATCAGGCCAAGCGCGACCGCCATCCCGCCGCAAAATGGCTCGACCAGCCTCCGGCCGCGAAACCGCTGCCACAATGGGGCCATGTGCGGCACCAGCCATCGCTTGCCTCCGGCCCATTTGAGCGGAGGCCGCGGACTCCGGGCATCATTGGACGGCACTGCGCGAGTCGGCGGCCCATCCGGCGATCGCCGCCGCGCCATCGCGTCGCCCGGCGCGGAACTCACGCCTGCGGCTCCGCCGTGCGGCGCTCGATGAAGCGCGCGAGCAGCTGACGCATCGTCTCGATCGGCTGGATTCCGGTGAGCGGGAAATCGCCGAGTATGAAACTTGGATAGCCAAGCGCGGAGAAACTGTCCGCCTCCGCCTTGTTCGCGGCGATTCGCGCCGCCATTCGGCCCCGCTCGATTTCGTCGCGAAAATGGACTGGGGCCATCCCGGCGCGGCCCGCGATCGCGCTCAGCACTTCGAGATCGCCGATGTCCACGCCCTGCTCGAAGGCGGCGCGAAAGACCGCGTCGTGGTAAAGCGCGAACGCACCCGCTTCGCGTGCCAGTTCCGAGCCCTGGAGCGCCTTGTCGGAATCGAGCCAGCGTGCTGGTGGCTCAACTGCGATACCGGTTTCGGCGGCGACGTTGCTAATCGTCTCCAGCTCGCGCGGGCCGAGCGGCAGTCCCGGCCGCGTGCGATAGTTGCGCAACGCGATCGGCACGCCCTTCCACAACGCCGTGAAGCCTAGCTCGTCTTCGAGCTCGCCGACGATGCGCCACGCGACGTAACACAGGGTCGAGGCGTAGTCGAAATAAATCGGGATCACGATTCGCGGCATCGACTTTCTCGATTCAAATATTGGCCTCTTGCGGACGCGCGGGCAATTATCTTCTGCACCCCGCGCCGCTTGCCCATGCGGGCTGGGGCCGCAATGCTGGAGCATGGCGATAGAAAGACGCGAAGTGCTCAAACTCGGTGTGGTCGATCTAGGCGTCGAGAAAGCGGACCTACCCAACGGCGTAACGGTTGACCTGGCAGTCATTCGCCATCCTGGTGCGAGCGCAATCGTAGCGCTGGACCAGAATCGGCGCGTGACTTTGATTCGCCAGTGGCGTCACGCGGTGGGCGGCTGGTTGTGGGAGATTCCCGCCGGATGCCGCCGCGCCGGTGAGAGTGCTCAGGCATGCGCCGCACGCGAGCTAAGCGAAGAGGCCGGGCTCGGCGCGCACCACTGGGACCATCTCGGCACAATCGTCACGATCCCGAGCTTCTGCGATGAGCGTATTGACCTTTACCTGGCGCGCGATCTGAATGCGGTGCCCGGCGAGCTTGACCATGACGAAGTGATTAGCGCCGGGCCGGTTGCTCTCGACGAGGCATTGGCGATGATAACCCGCGGCGAGATAATCGATGCGAAGTCGATCGTGGCGATGCTGCGCGCGCGAGATTTTTTGTCGGAAGCGAAGTGATCCGCGATAGCTTACGCTTAGATGCCCCGGTCCCCGTCGGAGTGCGCCCCGTGCCTAATCCCGCGGCGTTTTAGGAGATCCCGCGTGCTCAACGAGCGCCTGGATTAACACGCAGACTCCCCGGCCCGCATATCGCCGGCGTCTAAGGTTACGACCTTGGAATCTAACGCGGTGACCGCAAATTACGCGGTCGCCTACAAATCAGGCAGCCGTTATTCGACGGTCACTTCGTCCGGAAACAAGAAGGTGGTTGCGCCGTCTTCAAATTGCACCAACAGCATGCGACGCCCGAGATTATCCACCGAGCGTAAAATGCGAGGTTTTTCGCTATATCTGCTCAGCCCTTCATGGTCTCGTACAGGCCTGAGCAAACGACAACGCCGCCCAACCACCGCCTCGAAATTTGTACTTTCCATGTTCATGTTTATTCCTTCCCGCCCGCCAAGCTCCCCTCCGCGTACTGGGTCATGCCTCACCTAGGTACCGTAGCAATGATCGCGCCTACTCATTAGACGCTTTTCCACAGACTTTGGTTCCTGTCCACACGTTATTGGAGTGCCAAAGTGTTCCGTATTTCGCGAAATTCCAGCACCCGGCCATTAACCACGTTTGGTGCCGCTGTTACGCGCTCTTGATTTGCGGCTCGAATCGCGTCAGGTACAGGCAGGTACAGGTTTAGACCTGATTTGAGATGAACAGGTTGAGGACGAATATTTCCGCGCCGCCGCACCGCCTAGTCATTACTAGCAGCATTTACCGCTAACAGACGCCCAAGCTTCAGGATACTCGTTATAAATGCCATGTCAACGCTATATCCTTTGATTATGGGCCGTGAGGCGATGGTTTCCACCGAACACTACCTCTCGGCCGCCGCCGCCGCCCGGATCTTCGACCGTGGCGGCAACGCCATCGACGCAGCCATAGCCGCCGCATTGGTTGAGGGGGTCGTCAACCCTCATATGCACACGATCGGGGGCGAAGCACCGATGCTCATTCGGTTGGGGCCAAACCAGCACGTGGTTTCGATCAACGGCAATACGATGGCGCCCGCGCGCGCGACGATCGCTCATTACCGGGCACTGGGACTGGATCTCGTTCCGGGTGAAGGATTGCTCGGTGCGGGAGTACCAGCGGCTTTCGGCGCGTTTGCCTGTGCGCTCGAGAACTTTGGTACCAAGTCGCTCGCCGAGGTTACCGGCCCCGCGCTGGCGCTATGCGAAGACGGCTTCCCGATGCATCCGGGGCTTTGCGGCGATGACGATTCGATCGACGTTCCTGGCCTCGGCCTGGGCTCGATTCATGCCAACGCCGAACTGTTTCGCACGCGATGGCCGTCGACCGCGCGCGTTTACATGCCCGGGGGCGAACTCCCGCACTCGGGCGACCTGATCAAGAATCCCGCCCTGGCGAATGTTTTCCGCCGGCTGCTAGAGGCCGAAGCTGGCGCGCGCAAGAGTGGCCGCGAGGCCGGTTTGCATGCGGCGGTCGATCGCTTTTACCGCGGCGACATCGCGCGCGAGATCGTCGCGCACTCGGACGCTCACGGTGGACTGCTGGCGCTCGAGGATCTCGCCGCGTTCACGACCCGGATCGAAGAGCCGGTTAGCCGCACCTACCGCGGCGCCACCGTCTTCAAGTGCGGACCGTGGTCGCAGGGCCCGGTCTTTCTGCAACAACTCGCGCTGCTCGAGGGCTTCGATCTCGGCGCGATGGGCCATAACTCGGCCTCCTACCTGCATACGCTGATCGAGTCTGCCAAGCTCGCGTTCGCCGACCGCGAAACCTACTACGCCGACCCGGAATTCGTCGACGTTCCGCTGAAGGAACTGTTCTCAGAACAGTACGCCGCACTGCGGCGGGAGCTTATCGATCCAAAGCGCGCCTCGATAGATTTACGGCCGGGCGATCCGCGTGGGATGCGTGCCGAGCTGAGGGCCGAGACCAAGGCACGCTCATGGGGCGCCGGCACGACGCACGTGGACGCAGCCGATCGCCAGGGCAACCTTATCGCGATCACACCGAGCGGTGCGTGGCTTCGCAGCTCTCCCGTCGCCGACGCGCTAGGCTTTCCGCTCGGCACGCGATTGCAAACCTTTTATCTCGACGAGCGCCACCCCAATGCGCTCGCGCCACGCAAGCGGCCCCGCACCACGCTGACCCCGTCGATCGCGATGACGCGCGACCGCCGATGGATCGCGTTTGGCACTCAGGGCGGGGACCAGCAGGATCAGTGGACGCTGCAATTTTTCCTCAACATCGCCGACTTCGGAATGAACTTGCAGCAAGCGATCGAAGCCCCACGCTACTCGTGCATGCATGCGCCGTCTTCGTTCTATCCGCACGACGCCGCGCCGGGACTGGTGCGCCTGGAGAGCCGTATCGACGAGCGCGTACGGGAGGAGTTGGCTGCACGTGGCCACAAAGTCGAAACGCGACCGCCCTGGTGCGACGGCAACGTGCTCGCAGTGGCGCTCGACGGGGCGCGCGGACAACTTGCGGCCGGTGCCGATCCGCGCGGACAGATTGCAGCGCTGATGCCTGCGCAAGCAGTCGGCTGGTAAATGGTAATGGCGCATTGACACGGAGGTCGCGTGGCATGACAACGCGTGCGATGTTGACGCGTGCGATGATCCTCGGCGGCGCGGCGGTAGCGATAGCGATGCTCCTGGCGCTCCGGGCCAGAAGCGTCGGCGCGCAAGGCGAGCTGTTCAATCCTGCGCGAATTGCCGGCGCCGCCACCAGCGACTCGGCCAAGATCGTGGATCTGACCTACAGCTTCGATGCCTCAACCATCTATTGGCCCACAGAGGGTGGGTTCGAGCACAAATTCGAAAAATTCGGCATGCAGCCCGGCGGATACTTCTACGCCTCGGCCAGGTTTGCTGCGGCAGAGAACGGCGGCACTCACATGGACGCTCCATTGAACTTCAATCGCGACGGGATGTCGGCCGACCAGGTGCCGATGAGCTACTTCGTGGGACCGGCGGTGGTGATCGACTTCTCCGCTCGCTCGCTCAATTACCCCGACGCCACCCTAATCCTCGAGGACATTCACGCCTACGAAAGAACTCATGGCCAGATACCCTCGGGGGCGATCGTGATCGGACGCTCCGGATGGGGCCGATTCTGGCCCGACAAGGCGCACTATCTCGGCACCGACAAGCCGGGCGACGTCGCCAATCTGCATTTTCCCGGGTTTTCTCCCGAGGCTGTGAAGTTTTTACTGACTGATCGGAACGTTATGGCATTGGTGATCGATACCGCCAGTCTCGATCCCGGCAACTCCAAGGACTTCCCGGTGCATCGGATGTGGCTCGGCGCCAACCGGATAGGATTTGAAAACCTCGCGAATGCGGATAAACTTCCGTTCAGCGGCGCGACGATCTTTTGCATTCCGATGAAGATCGACAAGGGAACGGGAGCGCCGGCACGCATCTTCGCGGTGCTCCCGTAGGGATTCACCCGCGAATCTACCCCCGCAGATTCAGATCGACCCGCCGCTGACCGCTGCGCCGATGGCGCAGCGGAGCGATGACTAGCGCAAAGTGTCATCTACGTGTCATGTATGATGCACTAAAGCGGTTGCATCGCCACTACTGACGCTCGCAATGTGAGAAGCAAAAGAAGCGAAATAAAGGCAGAATCAAAGAGCGGCTCATCGGCATGAAAACTGCTCGCATTAAACCGCGCCAGTGCCGATGACGATTGAGTTGGGTGTACCGAGCAGTATCAGCGGGCGGAATGCTATGAAACGGGGAAGGACATTTTACGTAGACAGGAGGGGGCAGGCGATGCGCAAAGGCGTAGTCACGACAATCTTAGTAGCGGTAGCCGCAGCCGTTTTAGTTGCGGGCTGCTCTGGCGATCCGTTGTCGACTCGTGAAAAGGGCACGCTTTTGGGTGGTGGGTTGGGTGCGGCGACTGGCGCGATTATCGGCGCGGCGGTAGGCGCTCCGGGTGCGGGCGCGGCGATCGGCGGCGCGATTGGCGGCATCGGTGGCTTTGCTGTAGGCAACTCGATGCAGAACAACGAAAACGCGCAGGCGCAGACCCAAGGTCAGATCCAGCAGCAGCAACAACAACTCGAGCAGCAGCGCCAACAGATCCAGCAGCTCAAGCAACAGCAAGAGACGGAATAAGCGCAAGAGATCGTCAAAAGATCGTGATGCTACGATGAGGACGTCTATGAAGTACCGTAGAAATCCAAACAAAGGCGCATTGGCGACGGTGGCGTTTGTGTTGGCAGCGGCCTTTGCCCTCGCCGGATGTAGCGGGCAGCCGCTCTCGACCCGGGAGGAAGGAACCCTTGGCGGCGGCGTGCTGGGCGCCGGCACCGGAGCAATCATTGGCGCCGCGGTTGGCCATCCGGCCGCTGGCGCGGCGATCGGTGGTGCGCTCGGCCTGGGTACCGGCTACGTGGTCGGCAACTCGATGCAAAACAGCCAGAACGCGCAGGCGCAAACCCAGGGTCAGCTACAGCAACAGCAGCAGGAACTCGAACAGCAGCGTCAGCAGATTGAGCAGCTCAAGCAACAGCAGCAAACCGAATGAACCGAAATATGAGTGACCGGCAAAAGCGGCCGGCGGTGAACGAGGCGGGGGGGCATATTATGAGCAAACGAGGTAAGGCCGACTTTGGCGTAGCGACGATTGCGCTGGGCGCGCTGTCACTGATGGTGGTCGTTGCGCTCGCCGGATGCGGACCGCAGGGGATGTCCACAACTACAGAAGGGACGCTCGGCGGTGGCGTGTTGGGCGGCGGCGCTGGCGCGCTGGTCGGTGCGGCAGTGGGACATCCGCTGGCCGGCGCGGCTATCGGCGGTGCGCTCGGCGCGGGCACTGGCTACGTGGTGGGCAGTTCGATGCAGAATCAGCAGAACGCGTCCCAACAGCAGGAAGGGCAGATTCAGAGCCAGCAGCAACAACTCGAGAGTCAGCGGCGCCAGATCCAGCAGCTTCAGCAACAACAGCAGACCGAATAGCAAGCGAACGCGGTCTCAAGCGCAGTCTAATAATTGCGAGCGGCGCGGCGCCTGAACTGGGCGTCGCGCCGCTCGCTTTTTCAGGGTTCGCTCGACCTGCCGCGCCTAGGCCGGTCGGCAAAGCTTGCAAGCGCGTAGTCCCGCGCTGCGCGCCAGGCCCGGGTTGGCAAAGATGACCGCCTTTGCAGGGTCGGCACGCATCGCCGCATGGCACTGCGGACGGCAGAAAATGTGCGTCACCAGATGCCCCATCACGCTGCCGGAGGGCAAGCGATGATCGCGAGCCACGCTGAAGCCCTCGGCACGCAGCAGCTTGATCTTGCGCGCCACGCCGCCACCGTAGTTGCCGATCGTGCCGTCGGAGCGAATCACGCGATGGCAGGGGACGTAGAGCGGCACCGGATTGGTAGCCATCGTGTTGCCGATGGCGCGCTGGCCCGACGGCGCGCCAACCGACGCGGCCAGCGCCTGGTAGGTGATGACGGCGCCGGGCGGTACCGCACGACGGAGCCGCATCAATGCGCGCCGCTGAAAATCGGTCCGCACCAGGCTGAGATCGACCGGGCGATCGAGCGCATGCATGTCGCCGTTTAGGTAGCGCTCGATCTCGCGCGCGATGCGCGCGGCCACCTCCGCGTCTTCGACCAGATCGTAACCCTCTCGAAGCGCCGGCATCGGGTCAGGTGCTTCGGAAATGTCGAGGAACTGCACCGCAAGCAGACCACGCGGACTCTCGGCCACCAGTAACCGGCCGACGGGCGAATCGATCACACCGATACGTGCCAGCGGCCTCCGCGCGCGGCCGAGCGTGCGCGCGAGTTTCGGACGCACCGCGCGCAGAGCAGCATCGACCGCGGCGTCGTCGAGCGCGCTATCCATCCCGAGCGGCCCGTCATCGTCGAGCATCTCGCGCATCAGTATTTCGTCCTTGACCGTCTGATTCATGATCTTCACCGTGCTGGATTTCATCGCCTTGCCCGCCTATCGGATCGCCTTTAATTTTTTCAATGCCTGGTAGACGCTGGCCCGCGCGCTGTCCGCCGAGCACTCGAGCGCGGCGCCGATTTCCTCGTACTCGAGTCCCGCGAACTTGCGCATCACCAACGCCTGGCCCTGCTTGTGCGGCAATCCCGCGATCGCCCGCCGCAGATGGATCACGCCCTCATGTCCGCCGGCGCGGGCGGCAGAGGCGGCGGCAAGATGATGATCGCCCTGCGTGGGGTCGTCACCGTTGCTCATCACACGCGAGCGCCGCATGTTGTCGCGCGCGCGGTTGCGGCAGAGGTTGGTCGCGATTCGGTATAACCAGGGCCGCAACCCTTGCTCGGAGTCGAGTTGCGGATAGGCGCGGTAGGCGCGCAGCCAGGTTTCCTGAAAGAGGTCGAGTGCGTCGTTCTGATCGCGGGTCATGCGGAGTAGAAAACGCATGATCTCGCGCTCGTGGCGGCCAACCGCCTCCTCGAACGGCGGCGGCAATGCGAGTTTTTTTGCCGTGACTTCCATGGACAGGTTATAACCCCGCCGAGGGCCGGGCGTGAATCGGCCGTCAGGGCACGTCCGGCAGCCGCGGGAACAATGGTATCCCTACCCCGTCGGCGGCGCCGCGATTAGACTCGACGATGGTCGCTATCTATTCGTTCCGCCGCCTCTATGCAGGAGGAAATTATGGGAGCCGTCGGGCTGATTGCGCTATGGGCGGTGTTGTTCCTGGCCGGCCATTTCGTCCTGTCCTCGGACGGGGTGCGCGGAGCAATTATCGGAGCGGTCGGAGAGCAGCCTTTTCGCGGTATCTATTCACTGGTCGCGTTGGGCACGTTCATCGCGCTGATCTACGTGTTCGGCCATCACAAGCACGCGGGCGCGATGCTCTGGTACCTGCGCGACGTCGCGCCATTACGATGGCTGGTGTGGTTGACGATGCTCGTCGCGCTGATCATCTGGGTCGCGTCGCTGATAACTCCCAATCCGGTGGCGCTCGGCGCGCCGGATAATCTCACGCCGCGCGGGATCCTCAAGCTCACGCGCCATCCGAGCTTTGTCGCATTCACGATCTTCGGCTTCGCGCATATGCTGATGAATGGGTGGGCCGGCGACCTGGTGTTCTTCGGCACGTTTCCGGCGCTGGGCATCTTCGGCGGACTGCATCAGGACCGTCGCAAGCTGCGCTCGATGGGCGAGCGCTACCGCCGTTTCGTCGAGCAGACCTCGTTCATACCAGGCGCGGCGCTGCTTAGCGGCCGCCAGCAGTTCGATCCCGCCCGGGATATGCCGTGGCTCGCGATCGTGATCGGCACCGTGCTGACGATCGTGTTGGTCGCGATACATCCCTGGGCCTTCGGCGGCCATCCGCTGGGTTAAAGCCGCGTCAGCGGATCGACTCCATGAATTAGTGCGCGGGCGAGCTATGAGTACCCCGACCGGAGGCGTTGAATCGGAAATTTCGGGTAATACGGGCAAAGTGGGAGTGGAACCAAACAACTTCTCACCGATTACAGGACGCTACTACACCTGATGAATAATCGGCTAAGAAGTGCCACTGGCAACGTCTTGGCCAGCAGATGCGCCTAGTCTTCCATATGGACGCGAGCGCTTGACAAAACTGCCTATTCGTTGTTATCGATAGCACGATTTTTGGGCCCGTTTTTGGCGGGTGTCATCCTGCCAAACAGTTCGAAACCCCGCGGCCCGAGCCGTCTGCGCGCGCAGCCGGTCGGCTATCAGCTTGGGGGAAGCCATGAAAAACCATTGGCAGAAGATGGGAGCGCTCGCTCTTGGGATGGCGCTCGCTCTTGCGTTTGCTCCCTGCCTACCGGCAAGCGCTCTAACGATTCCGGGCTGCACGCAAACCGATCTGCAGGCCCTCGCCAACAAGATTACTTCCTTCGCAGTCTCGATCACCTCGGCAACACCCATGGACGTGCCCTCCACGACCATCGCGTTCTGCGATGTGAGAGGAAATATCACGACCGAGGATCCGGGGCCGAATACGGTCGAGTTCGAGTTGGGCTTGCCGGTGCTCGACAACGGGCGCTTTCTGTTCCTGGGCGGCGGCGGCTTCAACGGCTACATTCCAGCGGGCGCGGTGGACGGCGGCGTTAGCGTCGGGTTTGCAACAGCCTACACCGACAGCGGCCATGAATCAGTTTTCGCCAGCGATCCCGCACTTGTGGGCCTTTCGGCGCTCGATGGAAGTTGGGGCCTGCTGGTGGACGATATGCCGAACACCCCCGCGCAGGTGGATTTCTCCTATCGCGGTGTACACGCAAGCACCGTCGTTGCCCAATCGATAACCGCCGACTATTACAGCGTGACCAGTTCGCCGATTTCGTACTTCGACGGATGCTCAACCGGCGGACGCGAAGCGCTGGTCGAAGCGCAGCTATTTCCTGACGATTACAACGGCATCGTCGCCGGCGATCCCGCCATCAGCGATCCCATTGCCGGCTTCAACTGGAACGATCAGGCGTTGCTGTCGAGTTCCGATGCTTATCTATCGAGTAGCGCGGTCGCAATCCTTGATGCGGCTGTGACCGCCGCGTGCGACGGCTCCGACGGCGTGATAGACGGTCTGATCGAGGATCCGCGGCTGTGCAAGTTCAACCCCGCCAGCATCGAATGCAAGGGCCGCAATACCTCCAATTGCCTGACCGCCGCGCAGGTTGCAACCGTGAAGGCGATTCAGGCGGGCGCTCGCGCCGAGGATGGAACTCAGCTTTATCCCGGCTACACCTTGAGCAATCCGGGCGGTTCCGACGGCTGGGATCTCTGGATCACCGGCTTTGTAACGCCGACGATACCTCCCGTTGGCGGCGAACCTTGGGGTGCCCCGCCCGCTTCGCTTGCCACCGCACCGCTTCAATGGTCGTTTCAGGATCAATTTTTGAAATATTTCGTCTTCAACGACCCTACGTATGACTCACTCACCTTCGATTTCAACGGTAGCGACGTAGCCAAGCTGGAAGAGGTTGTGGCGAGGTACGGCGGAAATGGCGAGGACACCGACCTGTCACCGTTCTTCTCCAACGGCGGCAAGTTGATTATGTACCACGGGTGGAGCGATCCGGCGCTCACGCCCTTTGTGAGCGTTAACTACTACAGCGCCGTCGCTAAGACGCTGGGCGGCGGTTTCAAACATCTGCAAGACAACGCCCGGCTATTCATGGTGCCCGGAATGCGTCATTGCACAGGCGGGCCCGGACCGTACAATTTCGATCCGTTGACTCCGCTTGTCGAGTGGGTTGAGGCTGGCGTCGCGCCAGACCGCATAGTCGGCGAGGTGCCGGCGGGTCCACAGACCGGGCGCACTTTCCCGCTCTGCCCGTATCCGAGTCTAGCGGTTTATCAAGGGGGCGGGGTGGACTACGCGGCGAACTGGGTGTGCAAGGCGCATACTAACCATCGCTTCTTCCGTAGACACCATCGCTAACGCGAGCGCCAGCATGGATGCGGAGCCGGCACACGAAGTGTGGAATGTCTGCGAGCTTGAGAACGGCTCGCGAATACGACTTAAGCCAGTTGTAACGGAAGTGTGGCGTATCGAAAACGCTTGAGACAACGACCGGCAATCCTTCGTAGTGACTCTTCACTTTTGACGGTAAGTCTGCGCTCGATGGGCGAGCGCTACCGCCGTTTCGTCGAGCAGACCTCGTTCACACCAGGCGCGGCGCTGCTTGGCGGCCGCGAGCAGTTCGATCCCGCCCGGGATATGTCGTGGCTCGCGATTGTGATCGGCACCGTGCTGACGATGGTGCTGGTCGCGATACATCCTGGGCCTTCGGCGGCCATCCGTTGGGTTAAGGCCATACTTGGTGAATTCTTCGAGCAAGGTGCGTCCGCCTCTTCGGTCATCCTGAGCGAAGCGAGTCCGCGAGCGCAGTCGAAGGACCTCGCGCGCGCCCGCGCGCGTCAGGCCGAGATGACTGCATATCAACGGATCGTCCGAGCGGGCATAAGGTCGACGTAACTGATTGCCAAAAATCCGAGATCGTAAATTACGCGCGTAAGACCGCGAGATCCTTCGACTCCGGCAGCCTTCGCTCAGAGTTTGTGAATTTATTTGCGGACAGGGATCGCTTTGAGGGATGGGAAGTGGATGATGGTGGAGAGGCGGAGGTGGAGGTGATGGGCGAAGAGGTGCGGCTGCGGGAACCCGATCGTAAGCAGTTGATATTGCAAACCGTGGATTACGAGAAGCTGGCCGGTGCCGAGCATCCGGTGCGCGCGATTTGGCGGGTACTGGAAGGGCTCGACCTGAGCCGGTTCTGTGCGCCGATCAAGGCGCGCGAGAACGGCCCGGGACGCGATGCGACTGACCCGCGGATGCTGCTGGCGCTGTGGCTGTATGGGTTGAGCGAAGGCGTGAACAGTGCGCGCGAGATCGCGCGGCTCAGCGCCGAGCACGCGGCCTATCGCTGGATCTGCGCCGGGGTGAGCATCAACTATCATACGCTGAGCGACTTTCGCAGCCGACATGGCGCAGCGCTGGACGAGTTGTTCAGCCAGGTGCTGGGCCTGCTGCTGGACCAGCATCTGATCACGCTTTACCGGGTGGCGCAGGATGGGACCCGGGTGCGGGCGAGCGCGGGGGCGGCGTCGTTTCGGCGCAAGGCCCGGCTCAAGGCCTGCGTGCGTGCGGCGCGCGCGCATCTGGAGCGGCTCGACGCGGAGGCCGCGCAGGATCCGACCCAGGGCAGCGCGCGCCAGCGCGCGGCCGAACTGCGCGCCGCGCGCGAGTATGAGGAGCGTTGCCAGCGGGCGGTGGCGCGGCTGGGCGAACTCGGCGCGCACAAGGCCGAGGCCAAAAACCATCCGCAGCGCAAAACTGAAACCCGCATCTCGACCACTGATCCCGAGGCGCGGGTGATGAAGATGGCCGATGGCGGATTCCGTCCCGCTTACAATCTGCAGTTCGCTACTGACACCGAAAGCCGGATCATCGTGGGCGTCGAGGCGAGCAACTCTGGGACCGACAGCCAGCAGTTGGCGCCGATGCTCGATGAGATCGAGCGGCGGACCGGCGCGCTCCCCAGGCAGCATCTCGCCGACGGCGGCTATATGAACTTTGCCGCGGTCGAGCGCGCCGCGGCACGCGGGGTGGAGGTGTTCGTGCCGCCGCGCGAGAACCGCACCTATCACATCGATCCGCTCACCCCGCAGCCCCGCGACAGTGCGGCGATCGCCGAGTATCGAAAACGCATGGGCTCGCCGCAGGGCCAGCGCATCTACCTGGAGCGGGCCGCCACCGCCGAAACCGTCAACGCCGATCTCAAAACCTGGCGCGGCCTCGACCGCTTGCTGGTCCGCGGCATCAGCAAGGTGCTGATCGTCGCGACCTGGTCGGCGCTGGTTTACAACCTGATGCGCTCGATCAAAATGGGC
Organism: uncultured delta proteobacterium; assembly: GCA_963710455.1. Lineage (GTDB taxonomy): Bacteria > Desulfobacterota > Binatia > Binatales > Binataceae > JAKAVN01. Next base: position 408,912 of record CAVQAG010000017.1, on the reverse strand, counting down.
TGGTTGTGAGGCTTCCACTATCGCCAGCTTCCTCAGGCGCTCTTTGCCTAAACAACCTGACCTCGTCCAATCAGTGACTGTCGCTCGCAACGCGCCGATGCCATCGCAAAAATCCAAATATTCACAAACTCTCAGGATGACCCAGGAAAAAGCTTAACCGAAGAAGCGAGCTCGCGGAGCACGCGGAGCATTGCCCCGCGCGGCACGAGATTTGATTCCCGGTTCTTTTTCATGCCCTTGCCCGCGATTTCTGGGCGTATCGATAAATTACTGTGAAAAAATCCGTCGCTTCGCGGAGATCCTTCGCGAACGCTCAGCATCACAGCAAGGGAACCTTTTTTGTTGTCATCCCCTCTGAAGGGAGGGGGGTCTGGGGTGAGGTTCCTGAACACTCAGCCCGCGGGCAATCTGAAAAGGCGGGACGCATTGTCGCGAATCCGCGCCGCGAGTGCCGAAGGGTCGGCGCCGCGCAGCGCGACCATCGCGTCGAAAGTGCGGCGGACGTAGGCGGGCTCGTTGGATTTGCCGCGATAGGGCTCGGGCGCGAGATAGGGCGCGTCGGTTTCGATCAGCAAGCGATCCTCGGGCACGAATACCGCCGCCGCGCGCAGCGCGTCGGCCTTTCTGAACGTGAGAATTCCCGAGAACGACACGTAGAAGCCCAGCCCGACCAATTCACGCGCCGCGTCGGCGTCGCCGGTGAAGCAATGGATCATCCCGCCCGCCGGCGGAAGGCCCGTTTCGCGGACGATCTCGCAAAGCCGCCGCTCGGCGTCGCGGCAATGAATCATCACCGGGCGATCGAGCGCGCGGGCGAGCTCCAGATGCCTTCTGAACGCGCGCTCCTGCGCCTCGGCCGGCGAGTGCATGTAGTGAAAGTCGAGCCCGGTCTCACCGATCGCGACCACCTTCGGCGAGCGCGCGAGCGCGCTGAGCGCCGCAATCCGAGCGTCGTCGCAATCGGCGGCGTTATGCGGATGGACTCCGACGGCGGCAAAGACCTGCTGATGGCGCTCCGCTATTTCGACCGTCAGACGGTCGGTCTCGATCGTATCGATCGCTCCGACCGCGACAATTGTGCCCACTGCGGCGTCGGTCGCGCGGGCCAGCGCGCCGGCGAGATCCGGATAGAGCCGCGGGTCGGCCAGATGACAATGCGCGTCGAGGATCGGGTCCATAGCGGTTTTCGGCACGCGTCCTTTTAATTTTCCACCAGTATTTGATGGCCGTTGGCGGCGAGCGCCTCGCGGATGCGTTCGATATGGTCGTGGCCGCGCGTTTCGAGCTCCAGCGTCACGCGCGCGCCGCCGATTCGAATGTCGCGCCGCGTGCGGTCGTGCTGGATCGCATGCACGTTGGCGCCCTGCTCCGCGATAACCGCGAGCAGCCGTCCCAATTCTCCCGGCCGATCCCGCATCTCGACCACCAGCCGCATCAGCCGCCCCGCCTTGACGAGTCCGTGCGCGATGATCCGGTCGAGCAGGTTGACGTCGATATTGCCGCCGCTCACCACGATCACCACCCGCCGCCCCGCGAGTTCGGCGCTCATCTTCAGCGCACCCGCGAGCGCCGCCGCGCCCGCGCCCTCGGCCAACAGCTTCATCCGCTCAAGCATCAGCAGCACCGCCTCGCCGATCTCGAAATCGTCGACCGTCACCACGCGATCGAGGCGGTCGCGCAAGATCTCGAACGGCAGGCGTCCGACGCGTCCGGTGGCAAGGCCGTCGGCGATAGTGTCGACCGCGGTCGGCACGGTGGAGGGCACGCCCTGGGTGAGGCTGAGGCTCAGTTGCGCCGATCCCGCCGCCTCGACTCCGATCAGTTTCGCGCGCGGAGCGCGCGCGGCAAGCGCGAGCGCGATCCCGGCGATCAGGCCGCCGCCGCCAACCGGCACCAGCACGAAGTCGGGCGCGAGCTCCGCGGCTATCTCGAGGCCGACGGTGCCTTGGCCGGCGATCACGAACGGATCGTCGTAGGCGTCGACGAAGAGCGCGCCGGTGCGCGCGCAGATCTCCTCGGCTGCGCGATGCGCTTCGAGATAGTCGATACCTGCGAGCTCGACCGTCTGGCCATAGCTGCGGGTTGCGTCGATCTTGGCGATCGCGGCCGTCGTCGGCATCACGATCGTCGCGCGCACCCCGGCGCGCGACGCCGCCGATGCCAATGCCTGGCCATGATTGCCGGCGGAGGCGGCGACCACGCCGCGCGCGGCCTCGGCGGGCGAAAGCGCCGCCACCCGATTGTACGCCCCGCGAATTTTGAACGAGCCGGTCTTCTGCAGGTTTTCGGGCTTAAGATATATCTCCGCACCGATCATCCGTGACAGCGTCGCGCTATGGATGAGCGGGGTCGGCTTGACGACTCCCGCCAGGCGCTCGCGCGCAAGCTCGAGGTCTTCGATTGTGACGCTCTCTGGGATGGTGGCGCTCACTTGTCTCGCATCCGCGTCGCCGGCGCGCAGCTCAGTGCTGACGTTGATGCGGCGTGAAGCGGCGCTCGCCGGACGCGCCGAAAGAACTGCCCTCGAATTCGACCTGGACGCACTCGCCGCTTCGCCAATCGAGATCGAGGAGCAGGTACCGGACCGCGCGCTGCTTGACCGCGCTGACCAGCGAAGCGACCTGCGCCGGATCGGCCGGGTCGATCGCGGCGGTTTCGGCGGCGTCGAGATGGCTTGCGGCGACGAATTCGCGCGCGCGCTCCTCGCTCGAAAACCCCAGCACGCCTGCCCAGTGCGTGCCTTCTTCCTGGTAGACGATCAGCGCGCCCGCGGAGTCGAGCAGCAGATGCAATTCCTTTGCGGCAAGCGCGTTCAAGCCGCCTCGATTCTGAGCCGGCCGGCGCGCAGCGCCTCGGCGCGCTCGTGCACCAGCGCGGGGTAGGTGTAGTAGTGATCGCCGCTTAGGCGGAGGAACGACGCGACGTCGACGTCGTCGAGGCGCAACTCGGCGATCCGCGCTTCGGCCGCGTCGCGGCTGGTGGCCTTCAGAATAATCTCGTAAATCTCGCGCGCCTGTGCCGAGAGAAAGTCGTCGCGTGGCGGCAGCGCCGCGGGCGGAAGTTTGCCGGCGTGGAAGTTGTCGAGGATATAGCGCAGCGCCTTGAGCTCGTGGCGCAGCACGTCGATTTGCTTCAAAGTCTTGTCGGGCATCATCGGAAAGTCTATCGCCGCCTCGCGGGTCAGTTCAAACGTGATGCGCTGCCAGACGTGCTCCAAAGTGGCGAATTCGCCCGTGGATGCCAAATTCAATGGGTGCGAGAAACATTGTGCAGGAGCTTTTGACCCCTGCCGCGCGCCTCGGACAGCCAGGCCGTTTATGCAGCTTGAGAGCCGCTAGCATGCGCCCGCTGTGAGCCGAACTTTTCCTTATGAAAGCGGTAGAAACCTTCACCACTGCTCACAGTGTGGGCGAAAAATTGCACCACTGCTCGTAATTCTGCTCAACGACTTGGATTCCCGTCGGCAATATTGTGCACAACTTCCCGTCATATTCAATTAGTTTCTTGTCGTGGAGCTTTCTCAGTACAGTCTGTATGAACACCGTAAGATTTGAGTACTCGCACCATTGACGAAGCACGGAATCTTCCACGGATGCCGGAGATTCAGTAGCCAAAAACAGCAGCACTTTCTCTTGATTATTCAGACCAGGGTTCAATACCCGCTTGACGTCGCCCACCGAATAAACCAACAATAATTTCCTTTGAACAAGCCCGTCGGCCCATCTCTGAGCTTGTTCTAAGTCGCAACCATAGTGTAAGCGAAGCAACTCTGCCATTATCCAATCAGCACCCGTCGCGATCAAAATTGAATCTGCCAGATTCGGAATTACATCCCCTCCGACGTGACCTACGCCGCGTTTATTCCTGATATTATATATAGCCACCAACAAACGTGGAATATGAAAGCGGATAGTATCGTTAACGCTTGTGAAGCTCTCGAATGACCTACATTTGTCCTGAAAATTCTTGACCTGCGTTCCAAGGGGCGTGTACTTTCCCGTCGTTTCGTTTTCCAAAATTCTGAAGACGACCTCCGAGAGCTTACCACCGTTTAACTCCGCGGGTTCGTGCCTGCTGAGGTAAAAATTCTCTTTTATCTCCCGGTATGCTTCAAAGAGGCGTTTGACAAGAGGCTTTGGAATCCAAGCCTCGAGATCATGAGAAATTTCAGACAAAGGAGGGGCAACCGCACTCTTCGTCATGATTCAGTCTCTCCCAACATGACGAGTACCCGTTGTTTTCCCGCTTCAGTAAGCCGATACAATTTGCGAGCCTGCCGGGAGGTCCCAGACTTCTTGATCTGACGCATCAAGCTGGGAGTATAATCGATATTGCCTTGTATAGCTTGCGTGATGTTGTCGACGCCGCGGCCGAGGTCCTTCAGGGCGGTGTTGAGTTCTTGCGCACGAAGATCCTGCTTATTTTGTACGAACTGGAAGTAGTATCCCGCGACCAGAGCCCTCTCTTCTTGTGTGGAAGGGCGTGCAGCATCATACAAAGCCCCACAATCATCCCATTTATTGGCGGTGGTAGCAGAAACTGTAGCTGTGGTTTCCGGTCTGACATGAGTAGCGGCTGGGAGGGCTGCATCCAAGAGCAATGCTATGGCACGTTGTTTCAACTCTGGATCATAATGTTTGATGATCGAGTTGATTTCGTCGAGGATCTTTCTCCTTTCCTGTAGCGAAGTTTGCGGCTTCATGTCACCTCGCACTGCTCTTATCTTTCATCCGACAGAACGGCTTTAAAATACTGCACGCCTCTCCTGTTGAGCGTATACACTACTGGCACTCCGGGCTTTCGCGCGCGGCTGCCAATTAAATACCTAGAGGCGGGCCCGGCGAAGGTGTGAGCAACATTCGATTGCAAAACAGGTGTACCAAGGTCCTTGGTAACTACAGCTATTTGGCCTGTGGTCAGTCCGGCCAAGTTGTTTTCGTATTGGTGAAGAATATAGAGCGGAAGAAGGCATCTGTTGAGCACACCGGGTTTATCTAAAATGTGGGTATCGATCCGCTCCGCCTCGTCGCAGGACTTTGCGAGATTGACGATTGTTGTGATCGCGTTCGAATCCGAAGCGGGGCCCGACGTTTCCTTTGCTCGCGCTTGCCGTATTTTAACTGCCGGTGCCGAGACCGGTGCCGCACGATCCCTCGGAACTCCCGCGTGGTTCCAAAATCTCATGAACTTCTTTTGGACTTCCTTCTATGGTTACGACCGCTCCAGTAGGGAGTCTTAACGAGGCCTTAGCCATCGGAAGATATCGCTCCTTATCAAACGCAAAAATCCCCACGGCTTCGCCTCGGACATGCCGTGTGAATCTCAAGTATGTTTTACCACACTAGGGGGCCCTTCGGCAGCAGCACTTGTGCTTTTCCGCACAACAGAGTGGACACGTTCGCGAAAAAGATTTTGGACGAGGAAGCGCCGCAAAAAAGAGCATCCGGCGCTACCTCGCTCGACCCCCACCTCCATCCTCCCCCAAAACACGGGGGAGGAAGTCAGCATCGATTGGTACAACTCGGCGAGGTTACGATGCGCCGCGAGCGAGAGCGGATCACATTCGCTCGCGCGCAAAAAAACTTCCGACATCCTTCCCCGAAACACCGGGGAGGAGGTCGGACCTCAGAGTCAACTGCGGGTCAGGCGATGGACCATCCCGAGATGGCGTAGCGCGTCGCGCTTGCGGCCTATCGATTCGTACAACTCAGCGAGGTTGCGATGCGCCGCGAGCGAGAGCGGATCGCATTCGGTCGCGCGCAAGAAGCTCCCCAGCGCCTTTTGCATATCTTCGCGGCGGCGATAGATCAGTCCGAGGCGGACGTAAACGTCGGCGTTGGTGGGAGCGATTGCCGCCGCCCCCAGCAGAGCGCGCAGAGCGCCGGTGAGGTCGCCCTCGCGCTCGAGCAGGCCCGCGAGATCGATATGTGCCTCGAAATTCCCGGGCTCGCGTCCGAGCAACTCGCTGTACAGGGTGAGCGCGCGCAGCGGGTCGCTCTCGGCCAGCCGGCGCGCTTCTTCGAAGCGCTCGCGCACGCGGGCCGGCCCGAAACGCTCTTCGACCTTGCCCGGCGCGGGCGGCGCTTCGAAATTGAGCAGGATCTGGCCGCTCATCGCCTCGACCATCACATTGCCGTCACGCACCACGATCTGCCCGTCGTAGTTGGCGAGTCTTAGCGAGGTCACCGGACGCGCCGGTCCGAACATCCCGCGCACCCGCTCCAGGCATCGGCGCACCGGATCGAGGTGATGGCGCGTCGGCAGCAGTTCCTTGGCCAGACGCATCACCAGCAGATCGTCGAAACCGAACCGCATCTGGCGCCCGCGCGTCAGCGGCCGCACCAGCGAGCGTTTGACCCAGTAGCGAATCCGATCGGGCGAGATGGCGAGAATGCGCGCCGCCGCACGCGTCGAAAAGGTGTGCGCACGCCTTACCGCCGCATCTTCCAACGTCCCCACCACGGGCCGAGTATAAAAACTAGTACGCGGTGTCTCAACGCCGGACACGGCGATCTTTTAACAGCGCCCTGTTGAGAGGCTGTCGGCAGACTGTCAGGGAGACCTCTCCCAGACCCTCTCCCTTCTGGAGAGAGGTCCCAAGTCAAAGAGGAACGGGCTATTCCCCGATTTCCTTGAGCGTGCGCACCATCCGGACCGCCGCCTCGACCGCATTGCGTGCGTTGTCGATGCGGTCGAACGCCTGCTCGCGAGTCATCCCCGGCCCGGTCATTCCGAGCGCGACCGGCTTGTCGAACTGCAGCGCCAGGTCGGCGGCGGCGCGCGCGGCAGCGTGGGCGACGATCTCGTCGTGCCCGGTGTCGCCCTTGATCACGGTGCCGATTATCACCACCGCGTCGACGTCCTTGCGGCGCAGCAGTTTTTTAACTGCCGGCCCCATGTCGAACACGCCCGGAACGTGGACCACGTGGCTGACCTCGGCTCCGAGGAAAGCGGCGTGACGCCGCGCCCGTTCCTCCATCGCGGAGGTCACGTCAAAGTTGAACTCCGACACTACCATCGCGATTTTCACGTGCCGCTCCTCTCTATCCTTGGTCGCGGGAGTCCAGGTGGATCGCCTCGCGAATCTCGACTCCGCCCGCGCGCAAATAGCGCTTGAGCTCGGGGATTGTACATTCACCGTAATGAACGATCGAGGCGACGATCGCGGCGTCGGCGCCGCCGGCGGTAAACGCGTCGAGCAGATGGCGCGGCTCGCCGGCCCCGCCCGAGGCGATCACCGGGATTCCCACCCCGTCCGCGATCATCCGGGTTATTTCGAGGTCGTAGCCGGCCTTGGTGCCGTCGGCGTCGATCGAGTTGATGCATAGTTCGCCGGCGCCCAGACGCTCGCCCTCGCGCGACCACGCAAGCGCGTCGAGTCCGGTGGGCGTGCGTCCGCCGTCGATTATTACTTCATGGCCCGAGGGCAGGCCCGGGCGTCCGGTGCGCTTAACCTGCATCGAGAGCACGACGCACTGGCTGCCGAAGGCGCGCGCCCCGGCGGCGATCAGGCCCGGATCGCGCACCGCGCCCGAATCGATCGAGACCTTCTCCGCACCGGCCAACAGCACCGCGCGCATGTCCTCGAGCGTGCGCAAGCCCCCGCCGACGCTGAACGGGATGAAGATTTCGCGCGCCACCGCGCGCACCACTTCGATCATGATCCCGCGCCGCTCGTTGGAGGCGGTGATGTCGTAGAACACCAGCTCGTCGGCGCCCTGCTCGTAGTAGTAACGCGCCATCGCGACCGGATCGCCCACGTCAGCGTTGTCCAGGAACTGGACACCCTTGGTGACCTTGCCCGCCCGCACGTCGAGGCAGGGGATGATGCGTTTGGCGATCACTGGGTCAGAGCTCGAAGCGGCAGAAGTTGTCGAGCAGTCGGAGTCCCGCGGCGCCGCTCTTTTCGAGATGGAACTGGGTGGCGACGACGTTGTCGCGCGCGATCGCCGCGCAAAACGGCACGCCATGGTCGCTGGCCGCGATCACCAGCGCCGGATCGTCGGGAATCGGGTAGTAGGAATTGACGAAGTAAAAGTGCGTGTTGTCGGGGACGCCACGAAACATCGGATGAGGCCGCGTCTGGCGCACACGGTTCCATCCGATCTGCGGGACCTTGAGCGGACGGCCGTCAACCGCCGCCGGAAACCGCGTCACGCGGCCGGCGATAATCCCGAGGCAGTGGGCGTCGTCTTCTTCGCTACGATCGAGCAGCACCTGGATTCCGATACAGATGCCGAGGAACGGCTTGCCCGCGCCGACGACGTCTTCGCGCAGGACCTGGTCGAGTTCCAGCGCGCGCAGGTTCTCCATCGTGGCGCCCGCGGCGCCGACACCGGGCAGGATCGCGCGGTCGGCGGCGCGCACGCGCTCGGGACGGTCGGTTATCTCGCAGCGATGGCCCAGATGCTCGAGCGCTCGCGCCACGCTGGTGAGATTTCCGGCCTTATAATCGACTATGGCGATCATTGAATCCTGGAATCCTGAGATCCACCCCGGAATCCTGACATCCGACCCCGAATCGCTAAACATGCGGTTCGCGTAGACATTTTAGCCTGAGCGCCCCGCCGGGCGCGACAGCATCTAGAGGGTTGTCGAAGAGCCGCGAAGGGATGAATCCTTTGTCGGCACGCTCCTCAGGAAGAGGGCACCGTGACGCGTATCCTTTCAGCGCTTATGTGCGGCGGAGCGCGCGGCCGGGGCGGGCGTTCGTGTGACGGCCGTTTGCGACCACGGCGACACCGTTGACGAAGACGTGCGGGATACCGGTCGGATAGCGCTTGGGATCGTTGTAAGTGCCGGTGTCGATAATGGCCGCCGGATCGAAAATCACCAGGTCGGCGTAAGCTCCGGCGCGCAGCACGCCGCGATCCGCAAGGCGGAACTTGTGCGCCGGCATCCCGGTCATCCGATACACCGCGTCTTCCATCGTGAGCAGGCCGAGTTCGCGCGCGTAATGGCCGAGCACTCGCGCAAAGGTCCCGTAAAGCCGCGGATGAGGCTTGCCGCCGAGCGGAATTCCGTCGGACCCGATCATGGTCGTCGGATGGCGCATCACGGTTTGCACGTCGCCCTCGTCCATCAGGTCGAGGACGGCGATCGCGCGATGCTGTTCGTCGGTGTCGACCTTGCGCGCAGCTTCTTCGGGCGAAAGATCGAATTGCGCCGCGATTTCGGCTATCGTCTTGCCCTCGTACTCGGGGTGAAACGGCGCCGAAGCGATCAGCACGCGTTCAGGCTCGACTCGCGCGATTCCGCCGCGGTCGCCCTGCGAGTTGAGGGCGTCGTTATGCAGCACCGCCGCGAGCATCGTGCTGCCCGAGGTATAGGGGTACTGATCGGCGGTCACGTCGAGGTCCTCGGCGCGCGCCTGCTCGATAAGCTCGATCGATTCGCGCACGCGGCCCCAGTTTCTTTTTCCCGCAGCCTTGTGATGCGAGATCTGGACGCGCACGCCCGACTCGCGCCCGATCCGAATCGCCTCGCGCACGGCGTCGAGCAGGCCCGAGGCTTCGTTGCGCATATGGGTCGCGTATAATCCGCCGGCCGCGGCGACGTCGCGCGCCAGTTCGATTACCTCTTCGGTCGCGCAATGGCGCCCGGGCTCATAAATCAGCCCGGTGGAGAGGCCGACCGCGCCGGCCTCGAGCCCTTCGCGCACCAACTCGCGCATCGCGCGCTGCTCGTCGTCGGTCGGCGCGCGACGCGCCATCCCCATCACGGCGGCGCGGACGGTATTGTGCCCGACCAGCATCGCGACGTTGAGGCTCGGCGGCGCGTGCTCGACCATTTCGAGGTAGCCCCGATAGCCCTGCCATCCGGTCGTCCCCATGTTACCGAAGAAGGTGCCAAAGTGATCGCGCAGCGCTTCATAGGGAGCCGCACCCATCCCGCAGTTCCCGATCACTTCGGTGGTGACGCCCTGCATCAGCTTGAAGTCCATCGCGGGCATGGTCAGCACCGCGAAGTCGTCGTGGCTGTGGACGTCGATGAAGCCGGGCGCAAGCGCGAGTCCATGTGCGTCGATTTCGAGCGTCGCGTCGCCTTCGACCTCGCCGACCGCCGCGATCCGATCGCCGCGCACCGCGAGGCTGCCGGTGAAAGGCGGCGCACCGGTGCCGTCGAAGACGCGCGCGCCGCGAATGACGATATCCCAGCGATCGCCTTGCATAAAAAATCAGCCGCGGGCGAAGCGCGCCGGCGAAACCGCCGCTTCCGTGACGCCCTGCTCGGCGAGGTCAGCAGGAACGCCACGTTGGAGCGCGAGACTCGCGGTGAGCCGACCCATCGACGGCGAAGTCTCGATTCCGTAGCCGCCCTGCCCGGCCAGCCAGAAAAATCCTTCCACGCGCGGATCGTAGCCGACGACCGGGCATCCGTCGGCGACGAAGGAACGCAGGCCCGCCCATTTGCGGTTGATATGCGCGACCGGAATGCGCGCGGCGCGCTGAATCCGGTCGATCGCGAGCGCGACGTCGAAGTCGTCGGGCTGTACGTCGCACGGCGCCATCGGCGTCTGATCGGCCGGCGAGCCGAGAAACTTGCCCGCGTCGGGCTTGAAATAGAATTCCTCGCCGACGTCAATCACCGAGGGCCACTTTGCGATCTCGGCGCCGAGCGGCGGATCGAAAATAAACGCGGTGCGCCGCTTCGGCATCAGGCCGATCGGGGCCGCAGAGGCCATCGCGCCCACCACGTCGCACCAGGCGCCCGCCGCGTTGACCACCACCCGCGCGGCGAAGTCGCCCGCGGCGGTCCGCGCGATCCATCGAGAGCGATCGCTGGCACCGTTGCGCTCGAGGCCTCTAAGCTCGGCGTCGGTTACCAGCTTGCCGCCTCGCGCGCGCATCCCGCGGATGAAACCCCAGTGAATCGCGTGCACGTCCATGTCCATCGCTTCGGGGTCGAGCACCGCCCCGGCGAGGTAGTCCTCCTTAAGCAGCGGCACGAGGCGACACGCCTCTTTCGGGTCGAGGCGGAGAACGCCGGCGATGTGACGTGATGATTGCGCGAAACTCTGTTCGAGCATCGCGGTCTGATCGGCGCGTCCGATAAGGAGCATCCCGCGCTCCGTCAGCAGCGGATGCTCGGCGAACCCCGTCGGCGGGTCAAGGAAAAAACTTTTCGCGCCCCGGCTGAGCGCGCGAATCACTGAGGGTCCATGGGTCTGCACGAAGAGCGCGGCAGAGCGGCCGGTCGTGTGGTAGCCGGGCTGACTCTCGCGTTCGAGCACCAGCACCCGGCCATGCGCCGCCAGTTCATATCCGGCCGAAGCGCCGGCGATACCGCCGCCTACGACGATGAAATCGTAGCTGTCCATTTCGATTCTCTGTCGTCCGCTCTTTTATCGCCCCCGCTGGCGACAGAGATCAAGCCGATTGCGAAGCCGGGAAGATTCGGGCTAACGATTCATGCAGCGCGCCGTGCGGCGCGTAACATCTGAAAGGACGTGGTGCGATGGCGAAGACGGCGCTTGCCTTCTCGATAATGCCCGACAGCCCGATCGACAAGATCGTCGAGTGGACGCGCGATGCGGAAGAGCTGGGCTATGCCAGGGTCTTCATGACCGAGGCCAACAACGATTCGCTCGCGTGTTCGCTGGCGCTCGGGATGCAAACGCGGCGTATCGGTTTGGGTACCGCGATCACCAACATCTATCTGCGCCATCCGGCACTGCTGGCCAACGCGGCCGCGACCGTGCATCAGTTCACCGGCGGACGCTTCATCCTGGGCCTCGGCACCGGGCACGGCGAGGGCAACTCGCGGCTGGGGATCGAGATGGGGCAGCCGATGGTGAAGATGCGCGAAACCGTCGCGACGCTGCGCAAGATGCTCGATGGCGGCGGCACCGGGCCCAAAATAAGCGGCAAACTGCCGCTTTACCTGGCAGGCGTATCGCGTCCGATGGTGCGGATGGCGGGCGAAATCGCCGACGGCGTGATTTTCAATTTCTTTCCGCCCGCGCGTGTCCGCGAAGCGTTGGGCGAGGTCGCCGACGGCGCGTGCGCGGCTGGGCGCAACCCGGCCGCGGTCGAGGCGGCGCTGTTCGCGACCGCGTTTATCGCGAACGACCTGGAAGCGGCGCGCCGTCCGGCGCGCACGCTGCTCTCGCGCTATGGGGCGCTCCGCTTTTACGGCAACATGATGGCGAAGGCGGGTTTCGAGCGCGAGATCGCGGCGATTCGCGCCGCGCGCGGCGACGCGGCGGCGGCGCTCGCCGCGGTGAGCGACGCGATGATCGACGCGACGCTGCTGGTCGGGTCCGAGGAACGGGTGCGCGAGCGCCTGGCCGAGCTATGCGCGCCCGGGATCGGCACGGCGATCGTATTCGTCAATCCGGTCAACGAACCGCGCGAGGCCGCGGTTCGCCGGCTGATGCGCGCGCTACGCCCCTAGAGGCACCGCGCGCGAACATCTACGACGCCGACGCCGGCGTCCCGCCGGCGTCGGCGTCGCCCGGCTTAAGCATCGCGAAGAATCCACGGATGCGATTGTAGTTAACGCCAAAGTCGCCGAGGCCGTCGCGCGAGCGCGAGCGCATCTCGACCAGGCTGCTGTTCGGGTCGGGACCGGGGCGCACCTGGATCACAAAATCGTCGCAGAAGCGGAACAGGTTGGAGAATTGTACGCCCTCGATCGTGCGGGTCGCAGGATTGTCGTACACGATAACCCATCCCGGAGCCGAGCTCGCAGCGGCCTTCACCTTGATATAGGCGTCGTCGGGTTTTTCGTCGAGCCGCAGCGGATCGAGCTTGGGATAGTCCTTGCTCTGGACCGGCTCGAACTTGGTGCGGTCATACTTCATCGAGTCGGCGGTCAGGCCCGGCGGTTGCACGAACGCCGGCGGGTTCGCGTAGTCGGTCGTGATGTCGTTGATCTCCGGATACGGCATCGACATCCAGCGCCACATCGTGAAGCCCACCGGGATTGCGATCACGAGACTCAGCACGATACCGGCGACAGCCTTGGGCCGCCCGGGCCGGCGCTCAGCGGCCGAGGTCCGTGCGAGGCCGATCAGTCCGAACAAGAGCGCCAGGACCGCAATCGCGAAGCTCAGCAGGAACATCGAGAAGCCCGACATCGGCAGCACCAGGCCCAGGTGGGCTCCTACGAGGCCGACTCCCAGCAGCACCGCCGCGAGTACCGCGTCCAGGATCGAAAGCCAGGCCGGGATCATCGTCGTTTCTCCTTGACTGGGCGGCGTTGCGCGCCGCCATTGTCTCCAGCAATAGTGAACTGATTAGCGAATCCGCCCGGCGCGTCAAAGTTTTCCGCGGCGTCGCAGCCTGCGTTAGATACCGGCGATCAAACCGCGGCAACCTGAGCGATCCGTTACAGCAATTGCGCTGTAAATACAAAACGCTGACGCATCGCGCCGCGCGAAATTGCCCGTCACGCCCCGCTCGGATAGGCTGGAGGTCCGAGGCCGCCTGGCCTCTTCTTTTAACTATGAGCAGAGTTTCGGACCGAATCGGGCTTTTACGCGACCGGCTGGCCTCCCGGATCGTCATTATCGACGGCGCGGCGGGTACGTCCATCCAGAACATGCATCTCGGCGCGGACGACTTCGGCGGCCCGCAACTCGAAGGATGCAACGAGAACCTGGTCCGCACGCGCCCCGACAAGATCCGCGAATTGCACGACAGTTTTCTGGACGCCGGCGCCGATATCATCGAGACCAACACCTTCGGCGGCGCGTCAGTCGTGCTGGCCGAGTATGGGCTCGCCGAACGCGCACGAGAGATAAATCGCCTCGCCGGCACGATCGCGCGCGCAGCTGCCGACGCCGTCAGCACTGCCAGGTGGCCGCGTTTCGTCGCGGGCTCGATGGGGCCGACGACCAAGGCTATCTCGGTCACCGGCGGAATCACTTTCGACCAGCTCGCAGAGGCCTACCAGGAGCAGGCCGAGGGCCTCATTGAGGGCGGCGTCGACCTGCTTTTGCTGGAGACCGTGCAGGACACGCTCAATTGCAAGGCCGGCCTGGTCGGAATCGAGCGCGCGATCGCAAAGACCGGTGTCGAGGTCGCGTTTGCGGTCTCGGGCACGATCGAGACGATGGGCACGCTGCTAGCGGGACAGGATATCGAGGCTTTTTACACCTCGCTCGCCAATCGCAATCTCATCTGGATGGGATTGAACTGCGCGACCGGCCCGGACTTCATGACCGACCATCTGCGCACGCTGTCGGAAATCTGCCGCTTCGACGTCGCCTGCGTGCCCAACGCGGGCCTGCCCGACGAGGAGGGCCGCTACAACGAGTCCGCTGAATCGCTGGCGCGCAAGCTCGAGCGCTTCGTCGACGCCGGTTGGGTCAATCTTATCGGCGGATGCTGCGGCACTACGCCCGAGCACATCCGGATGCTGGCGCGGATGGCCGAGGGCAAGCGGCCGCGCAAACCCTCGAGCCTGCGCCGTTCGGTGGTCTCGGGGATCGAAGCGCTGGTGATCGATGAGAACACGCGTCCGGTGATTGTCGGCGAGCGCACCAACGTGCTGGGGAGCCGCAAGTTCAAGCGGCTGGTGGCCGAGGGCAGGTTGGAGGAAGCGGCCGAGATTGGCCGCCTGCAGGTGCGCCGCGGTGCCCATGTGCTCGACGTCTGTTTGCAGGATCCCGACCGCAACGAGATCGCCGACCTCACCGCGTTTCTCGAAATCGAGGTCAAGAAAGTCAAGGTTCCGCTGATGATCGATTCGACCGATGCGGCCGCACTCGAAGCGGCGCTCAAGCGCGCGCCGGGCAAGTCGCTCATCAACTCGATCAATCTCGAAGACGGCGAGGAACGCTTCCAACGGGTGGTCCCGCTCGCCCGCCGCTACGGCGCCGCGCTGGTGGTCGGCTGTATCGACGAGGACAAGCAGCAGGCGCAAGCGATTACGCGCGCGCGCAAGCTCGCGATCGCCGAGCGCTCGTTCAAAATCTTGACCGAACGCTATGGCGTCGAGCCCGAGGATATCATCTTCGATCCGCTGGTCTTTCCGGTCGGCACGGGCGACCGCAACTATATCGGCTCCGCGGTCGAAACTATCGAGGGTATCGCGCTCATCAAGGCCGCGCTGCCGCGCTGCAAGACCGTGCTCGGCATCTCCAATGTTTCCTTCGGCCTGCCCGAGGCGGGACGCGAGGTGCTGAACTCGGTGATGCTCTATCACTGCGTGCAGGCCGGGCTGGACCTCGCGATCGTCAACTCGGAGAAGCTCGAGCGCTACCACTCGGTGCCCGAGGAGGAGCGCCGCCTGGCCGAGGACCTGATCTGGTGGCGCGGCGACGATCCGATCGCGGCCTTCGCCGGTTACTTCCGCTCGCGCAAGGCCAAGCCCAACGTCGAACAGCGGCGCTCGCTGCCGCTGGACGAGCGGTTGGGGCTCTACATCCTGGAAGGCTCCAAGGAAGGGCTCGCCGAGGACCTTGACGAAGCGCTCGGCGCGCGCTCGGCGCTGGAGATCATCAACGGGCCGTTGATGAAGGGCATGGACGAAGTCGGGCGGCTGTTTAACTCCAACCAGATGATCGTGGCCGAGGTGCTGCAATCGGCCGAGGCGATGAAGGCCGCGGTCGCCCATCTCGAGCCGCACATGGAAAAGGCCGACAGCGCGAGCCGCGGCACGATTGTGCTGGCGACCGTCAAGGGCGACGTCCACGACATCGGCAAGAACCTGGTCGACATCATTCTGAGCAACAACGGCTACCGCGTCGTCAACCTGGGCATCAAGGTGCCGCCCGAGGAATTGATCAAGGCCTGTAACGAGCATCGTCCCGACGCGATCGGACTCTCCGGGTTGCTGGTGAAATCGGCGCAGATGATGGTGGCAACGGCGCAGGACTTGAAGAGCGCCGGTATCGGATGCCCGATCCTGGTCGGCGGCGCGGCGCTCTCGGCCCGGTTCACCCGCATAAAAATCGCGCCCGAGTATGGTGGACTGGTCGCCTACGCGAACGATGCGATGGAAGGCCTGGACCTTGCCAACCAGTTGATGGACGAAGAGCGGCGCGCGGCGCTGCGGAAAACGCTGGAGGCCGAAACGCAAAAGCTGCTTGCGAGCGCGGCCAAGCCGGCGGCGCCTGCGCCGATAGCCGGCCGGCGCGCATCCAGCGTGCGCCAGGACGTGGACATTCCGCTGCCGCCGGATTTGAAGCCGCACGTGGTGCGCGGCTACGACCTCGCCGAGGTCTTCCGTTACATCAACCCGGTGATGCTCTATACGCGGCACCTGGGGCTGCGCAACTACGAGGCGGCGCTCGCCGGCGGCGACGCGCGGGCGAAGGAGCTAACCGCGGCGGTTGCCGAGGTCGAAGAGGTGGTGCTCGGGCGCGCCGATATCGCGGCCAACGCGATCTACCGCTTCTTTCCTGCGCGGTCCGACGGCGACCGCACCGTGATGATCTATTCCTCCGACGGCAAGACCGTGCTCGAGAGTTTGATTTTCGGCCGTCAGAGCGACGAGCCCGGCCTCTGCCTGGCTGACTACATCGCGCCGCGTTCGTCGGGCAAAACCGACTACCTGTGCATGTTCGTGACCACGATCGGCGCGGGCGTTCGCGCACTGGCCGACGAATGGAAGGACCGCGGCGAGTACCTGCGCTCGCACATCCTGCAAATCCTCGCGCTGGAGGGAGCCGAGGCTTTCGCCGAGCTGTTGCATCAGAAGATTCGCCAGATGTGGGGTTTCGGCGATCCGCCGGGGATCACGATGAAGGAGCTGCATCAGGCGCACTATCACGGCAAGCGGTTCTCGTTCGGATACCCGGCCTGCCCGCGCCTGGAGGACCAAGAGAAGCTGTTTCGTTTGCTCGAAGTCGACAAGCACGGGATCGCCCTCAAGCTCACCGAGGGCTTCATGATGGATCCGGAGAGCGCGGTGAGCGCGATGGTTTTCCATCATCCCGAGGCGCGCTACTTCAGTCTTTCCGCCGCCGATATCGAGGTGCTGGAGCGCGAGTTGAGCCCGGCGCCGAGCGACTCGCCCCTCGCACTCGCGTCGCGCTAGCGCTTGCTTAAAAATCGCCGGATTATTCGGCTCGCGCTGTCAGGGGCGGCGGCGGCGGATTTCGCATGCGGGCGGAAATGCGATCGTGAAGGTTGAGCCCTCGCCCTTGCGACTGGCGGCGGAAATCTGCGCGCCACCGAGCTCGACGCATCGGCGCGCGAACGCCAGGCCCAGTCCCGCACCTTCAAAGCGCCGCTGATGACCAGCTTGCTCCTGCGAGAAAGGCTCGAACAGCCGCGGCAGGTAGTCGTGGTCGATACCGATGCCGGTGTCGCGGACTTCGAGTCTCAGCGCGCCGCTGGTGTCGCGATCGAGGCCGAGCACGATCTCGCCGCGGTGGGTGAATTTGATCGCGTTCTGGAGCAGGTTGTTGAGCGCGCCGTGCAGGCAGTATTCGTCGAAGCGCACGGTGGCGTCAGACTCGGCAATATCGAGCCGCAGCTTGAGCCCCTTCTCGGCCGCCAGCAGGTTGAAGTCACGGGCCTGGTCTTCGATAAACGCGGCGAGCGCGATTGCCGAAGGGTTGAGCGTCACCGCCCCGGCTTCCAGGCGCGAGTAGTCTAGAATCTGCTGAATGGTCTTCAGCAGGCGGCGCCCGGCGCGCCCGAGCGCATCAAGGTAAGCGTCCTGGGTATGGTCGCCAATATCGGCCAGATGCTCGCCGACGAGATCGGTGTATCCCAGGATGACGTTGAGCGGGGTGCGAATCTCGTGGCTGGTGTTGGCGAGGAAAGCGGATTTAAGCCGGGTGGACTCCAATGCCGCGTCGCGTGCCCGGGCCAATTCGACGTCGGCGGCGCGGCGCTCGCTGACGTCGCGCAGGGTCGATACCACGCGCACGCCAACTCCCAGATCGACCATCACCGAGGACAGCAGAGTTGGAATGGTCCTGCCGTCGGAGGCTCGTAGATCGGTCTCGAAGTTGCTCAGCGCCCCGCGTTCGCGCAGCTCGCGCGTGAAGCGGCGATAATCCTCCGGATTTGCAAACAGCGCGAGCGCCTTCGGATCCTTGCCCAGCGCCTGCTCGAGACTGTAGCCATAGATGCGGCTAAAGGCGCTGTTCGCGTCGACGATTCGGCCGTCGTCGGGGGTCGCGATCACGATCGCGTCGTGACTGCTGTCGAAGATGCCGTGAAAACGCCGCTCGCTGTCGCGCAGCTCATTGAGCATCCGCTCGCGCGCCGTTACGTCGCGCCCAGTGGCTACCACGCACGGAGCCCCCTTGATGTCGAGTGCGGAACGGCCGCTCCACTCGATCACCCGCCACGAGCCGTCCTTGTGACCGAGGCGGGCGCGCAGCACCTGTGCCTTCGCGCCATGCTCGGCGATGTGCCGGAGATCCTCGGCCACTGCTTCGCGCTCTTCCGAATGGCACCAATCGAGCGTGCTTCTGCCGACCAACTCTTCGACCCTGTAGCCGAGAATCCTTTCCGCCGAAGCGCTGACGAACTGGTACTTGTGCTCCGGGTCGATGACCGCGATCAGATCGTCGGTGTCCTCGATCAGCGAACGGAAGTAGCGCTCGCTGGCGCGCAGCTCGTATTCGGTCCGGTTCTGCTCGATCGCCAAGCCCAGGATGTTGGCCACGGATTGGAGGAAATTCACCTCGTCACGGCTGAACCAGCGGGGCTGCGTGTCGTGGACGATAAGTACGCCGAAGGGATGTTCGCGCCCATCGATGACCACCGCTACGCCGCTCTGCAACCCCCAGCGTTCGGCGATCGAACAGCGCAGGCGCCGCTCGCGCCCGAAGTCGGGCACGATCACGGGCGCGTTAATCGCCAGCGCATAGCCGGCGTGCGAACAAGCGCCGACCTTCGCGACGATCGTGCGCACCACCTCCGCATCCCATCCGGAGCCGGCCCGGCCGACCAGCGTGTCGTGGTCTGACTGCAGTTCCATCACCTTGGAATGGGAAACCCCAAGCGTCTCGCGCGCGCGCCGGGTAGCGTCGTCGAAGAGTTGGCGCAGACCGGCGCCGAGCAGCGCTTGCTGGCTCAGCGAGGCGATGACCGACTGCTGAAGGGTAGTCGTCGCGCGCACTGCTCGCGTCCTTTATATCTTGGTCGATCATCGCCGCATCGCTCGCGTGCAACGATCAATCGGCAGGAAGATCGTTGTGGACCCGGCGACGTAAGCCGCGTGGTCACAGCACGGGTTCGCTTCGGTAACCGAAGGTACTCTCCGATCGTCCCTAAACCAAGGACAATATGCACCGATTTATGCCCTCACTTGGCGCGCTAAAATCCGGTGCCTCCGGCCCGGCGCCGCCGCCCCTAGCGATTGTCAGCGCATCCGCGGCTTGACGGTCGCGCGAGCCGGATGATAATAATTATCATCTGGCAGGCGGAGCAAAATGGCGCGCTGGAAGACCATCCGGGAAGACCATCCGGAAAGCCGGACGGTCCATGATTGCGCGATCGAGCTCCCATAGCCTGGCGGCGACCTGCCGCGGCGAGATGTTGCGGTGAAAGAATAGGCCGCCTGCAAACCACACACGCGCTCAGGGAGAAAACAAGGATGAAGAGTCTGAAGGGAACCAAAACGCATACCAATCTGAAGGATGCTTTTGCCGGCGAAAGCCAGGCCAACCGGCGCTACCTCTACTTCGCCAAGATTGCCGACGTCGAGGGTCAGCCCGAGATCGCGGGGTTGTTCCGCGACACCGCCGAGGGCGAGACCGGACACGCCCACGGCCATCTCGACTATCTGAAGCAGGTTGGCGATCCGGCCACGGACCAGCCAATTGGCGACAGCATGCTCAATCTGAAGTCGGCGGTGCACGGCGAAACCTACGAGTACACCAACATGTATCCGGGGATGGCAAAGACCGCACGCGAAGAGGGCTTCACAGAGATTGCCGACTGGTTCGAAACTCTGGCCAAGGCCGAGAAGTCGCACGCCGGGCGCTTCCAGAAAGCCACTACGACGCTGTAACGGAACGACGCTTGCCAAATGCGCCGCGCGCATGCGCGGACGCCTTCGTGTCGGCAAGGATTCCGGCCCGCCGGAGCGCAATTCGGGCGCCTGGCGGGCCGGGTTTGTGCCGACTGGAACGCGACTGCTTTACCGCAATTTCGCTCGCCGCCTCGGGGCCCCTTTAATGAACCGTATCCAGTCTCGACCGACCGACGCGCTCACTTACAATCCCAACGAGCCCAGGTACTGGGAGCGCGCGAAACTCGACCAGGAAATCGAGCGCGTCTTCGATATCTGCGCGGGCTGTCGCCTGTGCTTCAACCTGTGCCCGTCATTTCCGGAACTGTTCAACGCGCTCGACCAGACCGACGGCGACGTGCGCAGCCTGAGCGCTGAGCAGAATCAGCGGGTGATCGATCTGTGTTACGGCTGCAAGCTGTGCGAGGTGCGATGTCCGTACACGCCGCATGACGGCCACGAATTCCAGCTCGACTTTCCGCGCCTGATGCTGCGGGCGCGCGCGGTCGCGGGCCGCGAGCATGGATTAAGCCTGCGCGAGAAGATGCTCGGCAACCCGGACCGCCTTGGAAAGCTCGGGAGCAGCGTTCCGAAACTCGCCAACTGGGCCTGCCGCAGCCCTTTTCAGCGCGCGATGATGGAGAAGATGCTCGGCATCTCGCGCGCCAAGCAGCTGCCCGAGTTCGCCGGCGAGACCTTCGAGAAGTGGCTCGAACGCACCGGCATCCCGGCCGCGCCCGCCGAGCCCACGGCCAAGGTCGCAATCTTTCATACCTGTTTCGTCAACTACTACAATCCGGCGCCGGGACGCGCGCTGGTCGCGGTGCTCGCGCGCAATCGATGCGCGATCGCGTCGCCCCAGCAGAACTGCTGCGGGATGCCGGCGCTCGATGGCGGCGACGTGGCGTTTGCGCAAAAGCTCGCGCGCGCGAACGTCGACTCGTTACTCCCGCTGGTGCGCGAGGGCTATCGGATAGCCGCGATCAATCCAACCTGCTCGCTGACGATGCGCAAGGAATATCCCGAACTGCTCGACACCGCCGAGGGCCGTGAAGTGGCGGCCGCGGTCGCCGATCCGCACGAGTTGCTCTATCGGCTCAGGCGCGAGGGCAAGTTCGACCGCGAGTTTCGCACCACTCCGGGCAAGGTCGCCTACCACGTGCCGTGCCATCTCAAGGCCCAGAACGTCGGCCTGCGCTCGCGCGATCTGATTCGCTCGATTCCGGGCGCGGAGGTCGTGACCGTGGACGCCTGCACCGCGCACGACGGCACCTGGGCGATGAAGAAGGAGTTCTTCGAGCTGTCGATGAAGTGGGGCGAAAAGGCATTCGCAGGAATGAAGGACGCAGAGGCGCAGGTGCTGGCCACCGATTGTCCGCTG
Organism: uncultured delta proteobacterium; assembly: GCA_963710455.1. Classification (GTDB taxonomy): domain Bacteria; phylum Desulfobacterota; class Binatia; order Binatales; family Binataceae; genus JAKAVN01. The sequence goes on along the minus strand of CAVQAG010000017.1, from coordinate 387,605 downwards.
GCCGCGATCCAGATCGAGCAGGCAATCGGCGTGCGCCCGCTCAACCCGGTCGAAATACTGGCGCGCGCCTACGAGGCCGACGGCTTCGCCGAGTCAGTGCCGCCGCCGGAACCACCGGCGGCCGAGGAGTCAGAGTCGTGAAACCCATAACTCCGCTCGAAGTACTGCCGGTGACCACTTACGATCGCGTGCGCGCCGCTGCTGCGCCCGCTGTGCATCGCCGAGAAAGCGCGCCGGCGCCTCGCCGCGGGCCCGCATCTCACACTGATGTTCGAGAATCGCCAGACCGTCTGGTATCAAATCCAGGAAATCCTGCGCACCGAACGCATCTTCGAGGACGCCGCGATCAACGCCGAGGTCGAGACCTACAACGAACTTCTCCCGCACCCGGGCGAACTCTTTGCTACCCTGCTCATCGAGTATGCCGAACCCGCCGAGCGCGACGCCGAGCTCGCGCAACTGCTGGGCCTGGAGCGCCATCTATGGATAGTCCTCGATGGACGCCGCGTCGCCGCGCGCTTCGATGAGCGCCAGATGTCACCCGACCAGATAAGCGCTGTCCAATTTGTTGCTTTTCCTCTCGGAGACGACGCCGCCCGCTTTGCGGAACTCACTGCCGCAGGCAAGGTTGCGATCGAAGTCGACCATCCTCACCTCTCGCAGCGCGTCCCAATCGAAGGCGCGCTTGCAATCGCGCTGGCTGAAGATTTGCGGCCTGATTAGGCCTCTTTTTCTCTCGACAGGAGCCGCCAGTGACGGTTGAAAGCCAGTCACTGGTCGCGAATGCGCGGACTCACGTGAAATGATGTGTTTTCCGCTATTCCTGATTTGCATCTCATAACAGCTTAAGATACACTCAGGTTGCTTTTGAATGTCTAAAACATGCATATCAAGCATTTGAGACATCGGCGAGGTCCTTGCCACGCAACGCACATTTATGCGGAGTATAAATTCCCAGGGCAAAACCGCCCGTTTTGCCGAACTACTCGTTTTTCGCTTCGGCCTCGCACTGCGGGCGGTTGAACTAGCTTTGAACTTGTTCTGATGACCGCTATCACGGAAACCCTCGCCATCTGCGGCGCGACCGCCTTCGGGCTGACTGTAGCGGCCACCCCCGTAGCCAGGATGCTGGCTGTGCGCCTGAAACTCGTCGCACCGCCTTGCGGAGAGTCTGGACATTCGGAGCCGACACCGGTTGTCGGTGGCATTGCAATTGTGGTTGCTGTAATCGCGGCGCTCGGCATGGTGGGCCAGTTGCCAGTATGGACGCTGGCCGGAATGCTGACGTTGCTGGCGGTCGGCATCCTGGACGACGCGGTCGCCCTGAAGCCGTCGCGCAAGTTGCTCGCGCAGATAGCTGTGGTCGCGTTCTTCCTATGGGCTGGGCCGCGAGTGCCAGAGGTCACGCGATCGCCGCTGATCAATCTGGGGCTGGCGGCCTTCTTTATGCTCGCCGCGATCAACGCCTTCAACCTAGTTGACGGTCTCGACGGACTGGCGTCGGGAGTTGGAATTGCCGCGATGGGCGCGGTTGGCGTCGTCGCTTGGTGGTCGCATGATTTGGCGCTGGTCTGCGCGTCGTTGGCGGCGGGAGCGGCGTTGAGCGGGTTCCTGTTATTCAACTTCTATCCGGCTTCGATCTTCATGGGTGACAGCGGCGCCCTGCCGATGGGTTTCCTGCTGGGGGCGTTGGCGCTTGGCGCTGGTGCTCTCCAGCAAAATTCACATCTGTCGATGGTGGTCTTTCCGGTGCTGGTGATGCTGGTGCCCTTGCTTGACACCGCGATCGTCACAGTGTCGCGGCTGGCCACAGGAAATCCGATTTCGCGCCGCGGCCTGGACCATTCGCATCATCGTCTGCTGATGCTGGGGCTGACCGTGCCGCGCGCGGTGGCCGTGAGTTGGACCCTGGCGGCGACGGGGGCTCTGCTGGCGGTGGGCGAGAGCGGGCTCTCGCATCCCTACGTGCTGAGCGTCCTCCCCCTGGTCGTCGCCGGAATCGGCGTGATGGGTCTGTTCATGGTGGACCTGACTTTCGAGGGAAGCGCGCCGGGCGTGGCCTACAGTTATTTGCAGGGCTTCGCGCGTTCCATCCTTAGCCTGGGTTACAAACGGCGACTGGCCGAGGCGGTGCTCGATTTCGCGCTGATTCCGGCGGCCTATTTTGGCGCGTGCCTTTTGCGCCGCGATTTCAAACTCAACGACGCGTTGCTGATCTCGATGATCGGGACCACGCCGGTGTTTTTCGCCGCCACCTACCTCGCCTTCGCGCTGACCGGTGTCTACCGCAGCATTTGGCGCTACGCCGGTATTGCCGACATTATCCGCTTCGCCAATGGCTCGCTGCTGGCAGGTACCTTGGTCGCCATCGCCTCGCTGTTCATGCGGATTGAGGTTTCAGGATCGGTCGCGGTCCTCTATGTGGTGCTGCTGTTCAACTTGCTGGTGTTCACGCGAATGTCGTTTCAGATCCAGCGGCGCGCGCTCGCACTGTTCGCGCTCCCGACCGAGCGGGTGCTGGTCGTAGGCGCAGGGCGGATGGGCGAGGCTGCCGTGCGCTACATCTTCTCGGGCAGCGACCGCCGGGTGCGTCTGGTCGGCTTCGTGGACGACGACGGTTTCAAGGACGGCAAGCTGGTCCACGGCCACCAGGTGCTTGGTTCGCTCGATGATCTGCCGCGGATTCACGGCGCTACCGGCTTTCACCGAATCCTCATCGCGGCCGACGCGATCAGCGAGGACCGTCTCAAGATGGTCAAGGCTTTCACCGACGCCCATCATCTGCCGCTTCAGCGCTTCTCCATCGGAGTCAACGAGTTCGTGCCGGCTCTCGCGAACGGCAGTGTCCATGGCGACGGCAGAGAAGATGGCAAAAACGATCGTTTAGGGGATAGTCAGGCTGCGGCCGCTCAAGCGCCGACACCCGCTGTCGTAAGGCACTCGATCGCCTGAGAAGCCCGCCTCGCCATGAACCCCAATGAAGGTCTCTTGCCGGAGACGCTAGTGTGCGTTGCTATCTTATGGCATTGTGGATGCGGCGGAGCTGCCGGAACTGGCGTCTAGGCGTCTGGCGGGGCGTAAAGACGAGCGTCTAAACGGCGGAGGCGACAGTGATGAACCGCGCACGCAAGCCTGTCAGGATTGTCCCCAAGGGATGGGGACGCGAGGTATGGATCGTCAACGGCGATCTCTACTGCGGCAAGATCCTGGAGATTCGCAAGGGCAAGCGCTGCTCGCTCCACTTTCACAAGCTTAAAACCGAATCTTTCTACCTGCGCGCGGGCCGGCTCAAAGTCCGTGTCAAGGAATCACCCGACTCCGAGGTTATCGAGGAGTTTGAACTCACTGCCGGCGAGTGCATGGACGTTCCGCTGGGACTAGTGCACCAGATGGAAGCGTTGGAGGACGCCGAGTTGTACGAGTTCTCCACGCAGCACTTCGACAGCGATTCACATCGTCTCGTCCCCGGCGACTAAGCGGTGCGGACCCGATACGGAAATAGTTAATGGCCAAAGTTGCGTTGATTACCGGGGTCACCGGGCAGGACGGCTCGTACCTCGCGGAATTTCTCATCCAGAAAGGCTACGAAGTGCATGGCGTGGTGCGTCGCACTTCGAGCTTCGCCACCGGGCGTATCGACCACATGCGCAAGGGCTTTGGCCCGGGGCCTTCGCCGCTTCAATTGCATTATGGCGACCTGGGCGACGGCACCGGAATGCGCTCGATCATCGAGCAGGTGCGTCCTGACGAAGTCTACAACCTCGCCGCGCAGTCGCACGTCCGCATCTCCTTCGATCAGCCGGAATACACCGCCGACGTGGTCGGACTGGGCGCGCTCCGCCTGCTGGAGGCGCTGCGCGACCACAACAAGCGTCACGGCCGCGCGGCACGCTACTACCAGGCGGGCTCGTCCGAGATGTTCGGGCGGGTCGCGGAAGTGCCGCAGCGCGAGACCACGCCGTTCCATCCGCGCAGCCCCTACGCATGCGCCAAGGTTTACGCCCACTGGCAGACCATCAATTATCGCGAGGCTTACGGACTGTTCGCCGCCAACGGGATCCTGTTCAACCACGAATCGCCACGGCGAGGTGAGAACTTCGTCACCCGCAAGATCACCCGCAGCGCCACCCGGATTAAACTCGGTATGCAGGACAAGCTGGCGCTCGGCAACCTAGAGGCGCGCCGCGACTGGGGCTTCGCCGGCGACTACGTCGAAGCGATGTGGATGATGCTGCAGCAGGAGAAGCCGGACGATTACGTCGTCGCCACCGGCGAAACCCATTCCGTTCAGGAATTTCTCGAGCGCGTGTTCGAGTTGCTCAAACTCGACTGGCACAAATACATCCAGGCCGACCCTCGCTACCTGCGCCCGGCCGAGGTGGATCTGTTGCAGGGCGACTCCTCCAAGGCGCGGCGGCTTCTGGGATGGACGCCGCGAGTCGATTTCGAGGAGCTGGTAGAAATGATGGTGGAAGCCGATCTCGAGTTGGCCGAGCGCGAGCAGCGCAGCCGCGGCCACTGACGCTCGCGCAAGCGCGAGGGCGCGACGCGCCCTCCATCCCGACCGCTACAGGCGATCCCGCACTATCCCCAGCCGAATTCCGTTGACACTTCAGACGCGGGAACTTTCCTAACCACCCGTAACGCTCCGATTGCAAATCGATTGGCCTTGCCCTTCAAGGCCATTTCGCGAAAGATGAATCGGAAAGCAGGGACTTTACGATATGACTCAGCGATCACGCAGATTTTCAGCCTTCATGGTGCGCGGCGGTCTCGCGCGCCACTCGCTTAACGACGAAAGCGGGGCGTTTCCTGAAAGCTTCGCGCTCACGCGGCTCAACGACGCGGTGCAGTGGGCGCGCAAGTATTCATTTTTCGCCTATCCATTCGTCACCGCCTGCTGTGGCATGGAATATTTCTCGGTTTCCGGCCCGCGCTACGACCTTGACCGCTTCGGCGCCGCACTGCCGCGCTTCACTCCGCGCCAAGCCGACTTGCTGTGGGTGGTAGGCACCATCACACAGCGCCAGGCACCCATCCTGCGCCGCGTGTGGGAGCAGATGGGGGACCCGAAGTGGGTGATGTCCTTCGGCGCGTGCACCAGTTCGGGCGGCCCTTACGATAACTACGCGGTGCTCCAGGGCATCGATCGCATCATCCCGGTTGACATTTACATCCCCGGGTGCCCGCCGCGGCCCGAGGCCGTGCTTGACGGACTGATCAAGCTCCAGTACCGCGTCCAGAACGAACGTCAACCACATCTCTGGTCCAAACTCCATGGCAGCGGACGCAAGCTCGACTAGCCCGGCGAAGGCCAACGTTCCGCACGCACCCAAGATCGTGAAAGTCACGGTCGATGGCCGCGTGCTCGAAGCGCCCGAGGGCACACCGCTTTTGCAAGCGATGCTCGACGCGGAGCTCGACATCCCGCACTACTGCTACCACCCCAAGCTCAGTATCGACGGCAGTTGCCGGCTCTGCCAGGTCAAGATCGAGGGGATGCCGAAGCTGCAGATTTCGTGCAACACGCAGGTGCGCGACGGGATGATCGTGCATACCGCGGATCCGGAGGTGGCGCTGGCGCGCCGCGGAGTGCTCGAACTGCTGCTGGTCAACCATCCGCTGGACTGTCCGATCTGCGACAAGGCCGGCGAGTGCTGGCTGCAGAACTACGCGATGCGCTTTGGCAGCCGCCACGCGCGCACGCTGGATCCGCGCCGCAAGCATCAAAAGCGCGTCGATATCGGCGAGCGCATGTTGCTCGACCAGGAACGATGCATCCTGTGCCGCCGTTGCGTGCGCTTTTGCCGCGAAATCAGCAAAACCGGCGAGCTTGCGGTGTTCAGCCTGGGCGATCATTCGGTGCTCGACATCTACGACCGCCGCCTCGACAATGACTACTCCATCTGCACCGCCGACATCTGCCCGGTCGGCGCTCTGGAAAGCAAGGATTTCCATCATCGTATCCGCGTGTGGTTTTTGCAGGAAACTGCGAGCGTATGCCCCGGATGCTCCAACGGCTGCAATATCATGATTTCGGAGCACCGCAATCGCATCTGGCGGCTGAATCCGCGGCGTAACGACGCGGTGAACGACACCTGGATGTGCGACCAGGGGCGACTGGATTATAAATTTGTCGACGCGCCGGAACGCTTGCGCACGCCGATGGTCGCGCACAACGGCGCGCTCGCGCAGGCGACCTGGCACGACGCGCTCGCGCGCGCCTCCGCCGCTATAACGGCGCTCAAGGCGCGTCACGGCGGCGGCGCGATCGGTGCGCTCGTCTCGCCCCATCTCACGGTTGAGGAGAATTTCTGTTTCGGCGAGTTGATGCGCGCGGCCGGTGCGGAAAAGCTCGCGATGACCGTCCGGCGCGGCCCCGCCGACGACTTCCTGATCAAGGCCGAGAAAGCGCCCAACGCGCGCGGCGTGCGCGAGCTGGGACTGGTTAGCGGCAGCGACGACGGTTTGGGCGAGCTGATGCGCGCCCTGGAAGCTGGCGAGCTCAAGGGGCTCTACCTTTGCGGCCGTGATTCGACGGACTCATTCGACCTGCTCGACGCGCTTGCGCCCGGGCGTCTCGCGCCAATCCTGGGGCGGCTCGAATTGCTGATTTTGCAGACTTCGAACGTCGACCCGCGCCTAAGTGGCGCGGCGGTCGTGTTCCCCACCACCACTTTCGCCGAAAAGGACGGCTCGTTCATCAATCACGCCGGTCGCGTGCAACGCATCTACAAGGCTATCGAGCTGGGGCCGGGATGGCTCGGAGATGGGGATATCTTCACGCGCCTGCTCAACGCGATCGACGGCGGTGAGCGCCGCTTCGACCCCGATGCGATGTGGGAGCCGATAGGGCGTGCGCATCCGCGCTTCGCCGGGATTTCGCTGGAGGTCCTCGGCGCGGGCGGCATCATGCTGGATGGCGCGGCCGAGCAGCGAACGCAGCGCTCGAACGACAGCTGAAACGCTTGCCGCCGGGCGATCAATTGACGCACTCTGGGCTTGCGAACCGGCCTTGAAGCCGGCGACTAGCCGCAGGGAGACAAGAAATTATGGCGACCGCAGCGGTTTCTGAACCGGGTGGCCTCAAAGGCTACCTCGCGACTCATCGCACGCTCGAGACCTACCCGGTTGGCGCGCATCGCTGGGCGATGCTGATGCTCACCGTGCTCGCCACCATCATCTCCTTCTACGAATTCCAGTTCGCACCGCTCCTGCCGCTGTGGATTCCGACACTGCACTTCAGCCTGGAAAACTTCACCATATTTCTACTGTTCGCGGTCCTGCTCTCCGGTGGTTCCGCGATGATCGGTGGCCCACTGGCCGATCGCCACGGCCGCATCATCATTATCGACGTATGTCTCGCGATCATCATCGTGTTGACCTTCGCCAACCTGCTGATGACCGGGTTCTGGTCGTTCGTGATTATTCGCGGCGCGATGAATCTGACGGCTGGGCTGATGTGGGGCGCGCTCGGCGGGCTCACCCGCGATATGTCGCCGCGCGTGAGCCGCGGCGCGGCTTTCGGCTTGCTCACGGTCGGCGCGGTCGGCTGCATCTTCCTGTGGAACTTCATCAGCGGCGTGACGCTGCCGATCTTCAGCACCTGGCAATCGCAGATTTGGATAATGGGACTGCTGGCAATCCTGATGTACATCCCGGTCCTGCTGTGGCTGAAGGATCTTCATCCGCACCTGCGCCTGACCATCGTCGAGAGCGAAACCGCGGTGGCGGCCGCGCCCGCGGAGCGCCTGCGTGAGGAAGCGATGGAAGTTCCGGCCAGCGGCGGCGCGGCGTTTAGAGAATTGCTGAGCCGCTGGGAGGTGTGGGTGCTGGTCGTCGGATCCGTGGCTTTCCTGACCCTGCCGATTACTAGCCAGACGTTTTTCCCGGTGATGTTCAACCGGGCGTTTCATTACAGCCCGGCCGAGGCGGACAAGATGGCCTCGTATTTCTGGCTGCTCAACCTGTTCATGCTGGTGCCGGCCGGATTGCTCTCGGACAAGCTGCGCGTGCGTAAGCCCCTGGTGTTGATCGGCGACGTCGCGGCTCTGGCGGTGCTGATCTGGTGGATTGGGACGTTTTCCAATCCGTTGCCAGCGTTTCAACTCGGCGCGGTGATGTTCCTGCTCGGCGGCCTGGTAGCCTTCGCTTTTATCCCGTGGTGCGCGCAATACTCGGAACTGCTCGAGGACATCTCGCCCGCGCTCCAGGCCAGTGGATGGTCGTTCTTCCAATTGATTTATCGGGGCTGGATAGCTATCTCGGGTCCGCTGGTCGCTTATGTTTCGAGCCACTACGGATGGGCCGCGTGGATGTGGGTGGCGGTGGCGGGGATGGCGTCGCTTATTCCGGCGATGCTCGCGATACGCGGCGGATGGGTCCCGGCCAAGGCCGGGCAGGGCTCGGACCAGCACGCGGCAACCTCGGCGCGGCCCTCGCCGGCCTAAACTGATAGGGCGAGATTGATAGTGCGGCGCTGAATCTGCAATCTGATCCTGCAAAGTTGATCGGGCAAAGTTGATCGGGCAAGGCGGATACTGGAGAACGGCTAAGGACTGTCCTTGGGACGGATGAAGCGAGCGAGATGGCGGTTCGAGTAGTAAAGGTCGCACGGCCGGCGCCTAGCCTGGTCGGGGCGTATTCGTTTAGGGCGGTGCTGCTGGGACTGTGGGTGACCACGGCCCATATGCTGCGTAACCTGTTTGGCTTCATACGCGGGCGCCAGGACTTTACCGTCTATTTTCCGGAGCAGCGGTTCGTGCAGCCGCCGGCGATGCGCGGGATGCCGGTGCTGGTGCAGATGGAGAACGGCAAGGAGCGATGCGTTGCGTGTGGGCTCTGCGAATGGGCCTGCCCCACCACCTGCATCACGATCTTTCCCGCCGAAACCGCGGACGAGGTCGAGCGCTATCCGGAAATTTTCGACATTGACATGTCGCGCTGCATGTTCTGCGGGCTGTGCGAGGAGGCCTGTCCCGAGGAGGCGATCGTGATGAGCCGCGAGGTCGAAATTGCGAGCTACTCGCGCCGCGGCTCGCTCTGGCGCAAGGCCGATCTGCTGGTGCCGCAGGCCCGCCTCAAGACCCGGACCGATTTTCTGCGCGGCCACTACGAAGAAGCGCCTGCGAACAAGAACCCCAACTAGCATCCGAATAAGAACCGAATCAGGACCAATGAGCGCCGCCGAAGAACCAAAAACACCACCGCCGCCCGAGCTTTCCGCACTGTTGCAGAAAGTGACCGCGCGGCTCGGCCCGCTGGTAACTGAGCATCAGAGCTTTCACGGCGACGACTGTATCCACGTCGCGCGTGAAAATATTCTCGAAGTGGCGCGCGCGCTTCGCGACTCGCCTGACCTCGGCTTCGACCTGCTGCTCGACGTCACCTGCGTCGATTATTTCGGCCAGCCCGACGGCTTTCATAACGCGCCCGAGGTCTGGGATCGCAACCACAACCTGGTCCGCAAACGCGCCGAGTGGCGCCATCGCGTCAACCTTCCCGCGCGCGGCGATGCGCCACGGTTCGCGATGGTCTATCATCTGGTTTCCACCCGCCTGCTCCATCGCCTGCGGGTGAAATGCCGGGTGCCCGAGGACAATCCGGTGATCGCGAGCCTGAGCGCGCTATGGCCGGGCGCCAACTGGCTCGAGCGCGAAACGTTCGACCTCTACGGGATCCGTTTCGAGGGCCATCCGGACCTTCGCCGCATCTATCTCTACGACGAATTCGTGGGACATCCGTTGCGCAAGGACTACGCCAAACACGACGAACAACCGATTCAGGACTATGCCGGACCGGGAGCCAACGAACCGCGCCGTCCCCACTGACCTGCCGCCCGCCGATCCGTCGCGCGATCTGCAGACGCCGCTGATGCGGATGCAGATGGGCCCGTCGCATCCGGCGACCCATGGCACGGTCAAGATGGTGCTCGACCTCGACGGCGAGCGGGTGGTCAAGGCCGACGTCCAGGTCGGCTATCTGCACCGCGGCTTCGAGAAGGAGTGCGAGAGCGGCTATTACTACCAGAATATCCCCTACACCGACCGGCTGAATTACAGCTCGCCGATGCTCAACAATGTCGGCTACTGCCTTGCGGTCGAAAAGCTGATGGATCTGCGCACGCCGCCGCGCTGCGATTTCATCCGCGTGATCGCAGGCGAAATCTCGCGCATGAGCGATCACTACCTGTGCCTAGGTGCTATGGCGCTGGAGTTGGCGGCGATGACGCCCTTTCTCTACTTGCTCGAGGCACGCGAGTTGATGTGCGACCTGCTCGACGCGCTCTGCGGCGCGCGCGTCACCACCAACTACATCCGTATCGGCGGCGTCTCGGCCGACCTGCCCGACGGCTTCGAACGTTTCGCCGCGGAGCGTCTGGATCGTTCGCTGCTGCTGCTCGGCGACGCCGACAAGCTACTCACGCAGAATCCGGTTTTTCGCGAGCGCGTCGAAGGCACCGGCCATCTCGCGCCCGCGGCGCTCATCGGGCACGGCGTGACCGGTCCGCTTCTGCGCGCGGGCGGCGTGGCCTATGACGTGCGCCGGGTGCACCCGTATCTCGTTTACGGAGACTTGGACTTCGAGGTTCCAGTAGGCGAGCACAGCGACAACTTCGATCGCTACCTGGTGCGCCTGGAGGAAGTGCGGCAGAGCCGGCACATGATTGGGCAGTGCTTCGAGAAAATTCCCGCCGGGCCGGTAAACTCCGATGACCCCCGCGTGCGCTGGCCGCGCAAGGGCAAGGTCTTCGGCCGGATGGAAGAATTGATCGACCAGTTCAAGCTGGTCACCGAGGGCGGACTGATTCCGCCCGGCGAAATCTACCACGCGGTCGAGGGCGCCAACGGCGAACTCGGTTTTTATATCGTGAGTGACGGCACCGGTAAGCCATACAAGTGCCGATGCCGCGCGCCCAGCTTCTCCAACATGTCGGCGCTGGAGAAAATGATCACCGGCGGGATGCTGGCCGACGTGGTGCCGACTTTCGACTTGATCAACATGATCGGCGGCGAGTGCGACCGCTAGCGCGCCGCCACCGCCACAACCGTTTGAGCATGAACCACGATGGGCTTGTCGGCTGAAACGCAGGCAAAGATCCGCGCCGAGCAGGCGCGCTTTCCCAATCCGCGCGGCGCGTTGCTCGCGGCAATCTATCTCGCGCGCGACGACCTGGGCGCGCTTGGTCCCGAAGCTTTCACCGAGCTGGCGCCGCTGTTCGCGATGCGCCCCAATGAGGTCGCCGAGGTCGCTTCCTTCTATTCGCTCTTCAACCTGCCCCGCGCGCAGGCGGTTATCCAGGTCTGCACCAATCTTCCGTGCTGCCTGCGTGGCGCGCGCGGCGTGGTGCGCGAGCTCGAGGGCCGCCTTGGAATAAAGTCGGGCACCGCAACGCCCGACGGCCGCTTTGCGATTGTGGAAGTCGAATGTCTCGGCTCGTGTGCGACTGCGCCGGTGGTACAGGTAAATCGCAATCCATACCTGGAAAACGTGACGCCCGAGATCGCCGCAGGTCTGCTCGAATCGCCCGACGCCGCGCTCGCCGCGCGCCGGCCTGCGCCGATCATCTCGCGCGTTCCCGACGGCGTCGACGGCTACCTGCTGCCCCGTGGCGACGAGAAATGGCTGACCCTCGAGGACTACCGCGGGCACGGCGGATTCGAAGCCGTGCGCAAGGCGGGCGAGATTGCGCCCAAAGAACTCGCCACGCTGGTCAAAGACGCCAACCTGCGCGGCCGCGGCGGCGCCGGTTTCGTCACCGGGCTCAAGTGGACCTTCATGCCGCCGCGCGACGCGCGTCCCCGCTACCTCGCGGTCAACGCCGACGAAAGTGAGCCCGGCACTTTCAAGGATCGCCAGATCATGGCGCGCAATCCGTTCCTGCCGCTGGAGGGAATCATGATCGCCGCGATGGCCATGGAGTCGACCGCGGCCTTCATCTACATCCGCGGCGAATACGTCGAGGAGTTCGCGGCGATGAGCGCGGCAATCCGCCGCCTGTACGAGGCCAGGATTCTCGGCGACAACGCGCTCGGCTTCAACCGCCGCTTCGATATCACGATCCAGCAGGGCGCTGGCGCCTATATCTGCGGCGAGGAGAGCGGGATGCTGGAATCGATGGAAGGCCGCAAGGGCCAGCCGCGCAAGCGTCCGCCCTTTCCCGCGCAGGTGGGATTGTGGGGCCAGCCGACCACCGTCGACAATGTCGAGACCCTTTCGCACGTGCCGGCGATCGTGAAGCGGGGCGCGCAGTGGTTTCTCGACGAGGGGGTCAAGAATGCCGCGGGCCACACGCTGTTCGGCGTCAGCGGCCACGTCAACAATCCCGGAATTTTCGAGCTCAGGCTCGGCGTGAAGCTGCGTGACCTCATCTATCAGCACGCCGGCGGGGTTATCGGCGACCGGGCGATCAAGGCGGTTATCCCGGGCGGCGTCTCGATGCCGGTGTTGCGCGGCGACCAGATCGACGTCGCGATGGATCACGAATCGCTGCGCGCGGCCGGTACGCTGATCGGCACTGGCGGTGTGATCGTGATGGACGAACGCACCTGCATGGTACGCACCGCGCTGGTGGTCGCGCGTTTCTTCGAGCATGAATCGTGCGGCCAGTGCACCCAATGCCGCGAGGGCACCGGATGGACCTACAAGACGCTCGGCCGGATTGAAAGCGGCCAAGGCACGCCGCAGGACCTCGAGACGCTGGCCGATACTTTCGATTTCATGGACGGCAAATGTATTTGCGCGCTCGCCGACGGCGCGTCGTGGGCCGCGCGCGCGTTCCTCAAGCAGTTCCGCGCCGACTTCGAGGCGCACATCGCGCAACATCGATGCCCCTTTCCGCAGAGCTTCGAGATATGAACGATCATCGGCCGGCCCGCAATGCGATTGTCGCGATTCTCGGCACGCCCGACCGTACCGAGGGCAGCCTCGACGATCCGCGGGAACGCGAAGAGGACGGCGTCTGTTTCAACGAGAAATGGCTTTACACGCATCTGCATCGTGATCCCGCAGGCGTCGCGATGCGTACGGTTTACTGGATGCGCTACGATTTTCGCGGAACTGCCGTCCGCAACAACGATGCCGAACCGTGGCGGCCCGACACCGCGCTGGTGGAAGCGGCCGCGAAACGGAACTCCCGCCTACCGCCGCTCGATCCTTCGCGCAATCCACCAGTTACGCCGAGCATCGAGTATCGCCCGGTTTCCGAATTTACCGGCGAGTCCCTCCTCGGTGGCGAGATCCAGATAAAAAAATCCTGATTCGAATCGCTGACGCCTTCGCGGGTTGAGCGAATATTTTACCGCGAGCTCCCTTGGTCAAGGAGATCGCGGCCCTGTAAAACGGTCAAATACTCAGTCGCGCCATCGCGGACTTGAGCGCGAGTTTTATCATCATAGGCGAATGAACGAATTTGTGTGCGCATGTAACACGCACAACAAATCCAGGGCCTTCGTCCTTTGATCACTATGCGCCGTGGTTGGCACAGGAGGTGCAGACTTTCATTATCAGACGGCGAATGCCGGAATCTCAGTTTCATCTCGATATAGTACGATTTTTGGAGGCCATATGATGCGGAAACTAATACATACGATCACCTTGGCTATTGCAGGACTTTCAATGGTCCTGGCGACCGGATGTTTCAGTTACCATAAGACCGAAACCGAAACTCCGGCAGTGGCCGAGCCATCTGCCCCAAGCACGACGACCAGTACTACCACGCAAAGCGACGATGGAAGCGTGCGGCAACGTTCGACCACAACTTACGCGCCGTAAGGTCCCGTAAGTTTTCATGAAAGCCGGACGGCCGAGTTCGGATGCGGCGAAGCGGGCTTCGGCCGTCCGGAGTGCGGATGGACTGAAAACTAGAATCGCTAAGTTTGTCAGTTTTTGCCGGCGCGGGCAGAACTCGACATCTTGGAGTCATCGATGTGCGAGGTATTGCCCGCGAGTGAAGGCGGGGGTTGAGAGCCGGTCTCGGATGCGGGCGATTCGCCAGCCTCGTTTGGTTCTGATCGAGACAGGTAGACTCTCTGTCCGGGATAAATTCTGTTGATGTCTGTTATCTGAGGGTTGTTGTCGATCAGTTCATTGAGCGCATAACGGGAACCCAGGTGACGAAGCGCGAGCTTCTCCATTGTGTCCCCATATTTGACCACGATGCTGCGCTGATGATCGCCTTCTTGGGCGATGGACGCGCCCGAGTCGTCTGACGGTTGTTGTGCGTTGCGCGCTTCGCCAATTTCTTCGTTCGGATTTTTTTCGCGCAGACTTGAGGGATCCAGATTTGCGTGATCCAGATTTGCGTGTTGTACGTCCGGCTGAGCAGGCTGCGGCACGGCAGGGAAGACGAGGCTCGCCGTGATCTTGCTATTTTGCTGCTGGACCTCTTTGCCGCGCACGGCCTCTCCCGGCGGCAAAGTGCGCGGGGGGTCAATAGATTTACTATCAACCGAGCTTGCGTCCTCGGCCTCCCGGTGGAGCGGTGGGGCTAGAGGTGCGGGCGCTGCTACCGATTTCGCCATGGGCTTGAATGATGCTTTGGACTCTCGCGCTGCCTGAAGCGGCGCCCCACTGTTTTCCCGTACCGCCCGCATCGAGACGGCCGCCGATGCGTCGGCGTTGATCGGCGGTGCATGCGTGGGCACCGCCCTATAGCCATATCCGGCAATGAGCAGCAGTCCCAGCGCGGCGACCCCAACATATATAGGCTGTATGCGCTTGGACGGAATAGCCAGAGTCCAAGTTGCCAGTAGCGACTCGCCGTGATCGGCTACTGCCGCCCTGGCGGCTTTGAGTTCCACCAGCGGCGATCCGTAAGAATACGCCAGCAGCACGCGTTGTGGCATAGCACGTTGATTTGGCGGGGAATTCCTGCGCTATGGCGGAGAAGGTAGTCCAGAGCGTCGGATTCGAAAATATCCTTGATGCGTCCGTCCCGCGCGCGCAATCGATATTCAACGTATTCATGGGCCTCTGCAAAACTCAGCCGGCTGAGCACTGAACGCGCGGCCACTCGCTGGTTGAACTGCCGCAATGATGGGCTTTTCAGACGTAGCCCCAGTTCCGGTTGCCCGACCAGGACGAGTTGCAGATATTTCCCGATCCGCTGCCCGTAGTTCGACAACAGGCGGAGCTCTTCGAGAGCCTCGTCACTGAGGCCCTGGGCCTCGTCAACGATTATCGCCAGCCGCTCGCTCGGCGTCCGAGCGCGGAGGAAACCGACCAGTGCCTCTATGCGATCCAGCTTGTTTGGCTCCGTACATGGAATGCCGAACTGGCCGAGGACGACGCGCAGGATATCTTCGAATGAGAGCTTCGGATTTATGACGTAGGCCGCGCGCAGCTGGGTGAAATTGCGCGCAAGGATGGAAGATACCAGGGTGGTTTTACCGGTGCCGGTTTCTCCGATCAGGGTGGTAAAGCCACTTGGCTCATGCAGCAGACCCCACTCCAAAGCCGCCAGGCTTTCGCGATGAGCCCGGCTGAGGTAGAGAGCTTCGGGGCCCGCCAAAGCTTCGAAGGGTGGGCCCGTCAGGCGGAAGTGTCTGTAGTACATGGGCGTCGGTTATGTTCTTTATGTCGCTGGATGCTTGGGCAAGCGCCGTGCCAGTAGACGATGATGAGCCTCGATTTTTGATGTTTTAATCACAAATATCCACAGACCTTGTCGAACCTTCCGTTCACGCGACCTGCCGTCCCCCTGGGTTAACGCAGGACAATTTGTAGTCTGTCGCTTCGGGGTCTCTAAACTTTCCGACATTTAAGCTGGTCTATGTAAAACGTACTGAGGAGGATAATTTCAAACACCTTTGAAAATTTTGCAATCTGACGAGAGAGACAACAACCAAAAGCGCACGCAAAAGCAGCGTATCGTTAGCAGAGACGTTCGGCATAGCTGTTGCTCAAGGCAGCTACTGGTTCTTATGGTCTCCAAACGCCCGACCGCCGCGCGGACTTGTTCCGAATGAAAATCCTACCCCCCCCTTTTTCGTTCGGGCCTCTGCACCTTCCGCGCGGCGGTCCACTTCTCCTCAGCCAGGTCAAGTCCCGTTCGGAGGCTCAAAGCGTGAGCGCGATGCCATCGGTTAACGTCGCTTCGCGTCCATCTGTTGACTCGAACGAGTCATCGTCGCCGGCAATTCGTCGGAGATCTCATCTTGCCAACCAGGCACGGAACGTCCGAGCATTTCGGCTGGCCGCTGCCCGTCCTGAGCTGCCACCGGCGATGCCGGACGAGCTGGTGGATTTTTACGCCTTCATTTTCTACCAGGGCGGATTTCGTCATTTGGGGATGACCTTCGAGCAATTTCTCCTCGTGGTCGCGACGGTCAACCCCCGTCGCCTGCGCGACATACGATTACTCGGGCGATCGCTTCCCATAGCAAAACAAGGGCTCTCGCTAATCGCATTGTCGCGGTCGATTCGGACCGCGCTCATGCGGAACTAGCTTGGAGCGCTCTGAGCGACGCTCAGCATGCGCGGCGCGCGCGTAGGTGAGGGTTTGACGACGCATGGCCAACCTTCGGTCATCTGATCGAATACGTCGCGCTGGCCGTTGTGCAAGGTCGGCGATCAATCCACGAAATAACAGCCAGTTTGCGGCCGACAAAATGGAAATGTTACAAAATGCGCTGGACATCAGTCTTGGTCACGCATTCACGCCTCTGTTTTCGGACGCCTTATAAGGCTGATCTGTGACAATCGAAGCTCAGAGAATGGCATCATTGATGCTATCATTTGGCATCGCGCGACGGCGGGATTATCGGCCGGGGACAGCCTGGAACAGATCGCGCGTTCCTATTTCTTAAAATTAGTGCGTGCGGCCGAAGCGGGCGGGCATCCTCACTCGGAACATTCTTTTGGGCGAATGAGTAGTCCAGTAGCGAATGCGATTACTATGAAAGCCGGCATCAAAGTACTCATTGTCGAGGACAACTCGGACGCGCGGGAAGCGTGGTCCACCTTGATCTCGTCTTGGGGCTACCGGGTGGAGAACGCTGAAGACGGCGAACGGGCTTTGCAGTTGATTGAAAGCTCCGACCCGCAAATCCTCCTGCTCGACCTGAGGCTCCCGAAAAAAGACGGCCTGGCGGTGCTTCGCGAAATCCGTGCAAACGGCTGGCAGATTCCGACCATCGTGATCTCCGGCGAGGGCGATATCGACGACGCCGTTCAATCGATAAAGCTCGGGGCCTATGACTATCTGCGCAAGCCCGTCGATCCGCATCACATGGAGGTGCTGCTCAACAATCTGCGCACCCATCTGACGGTCAGCAAAGAAAACCAGCTTTTGCGCCGCCGCCTGATGGATGCCGGCGAACTGGGGCAGCTGATAGGACAATCGCTCGCGATGCGCCGCGTAATGGCCGCCATCGATCAAGTCGCGCCGAGCAGTGCCTCGATCGTCATCGTGGGTGAAAGCGGTACTGGCAAGGAACTCGCTGCGCGCACCATCCATGAGCTGTCGCCGCGGTCCAGCGGTCCTTACATCGCTATCAACTGCGCCGCCCTGCCCGAGACGCTGATGGAAAGCGAGCTGTTTGGCCACGAGCGGGGAGCCTTCACCGGCGCCGATCGCCGCCGCGAGGGCTGTTTCGAATTAGCCGGCGGCGGAACTCTCCTGCTCGACGAGATCGGCGAGATGAAGCCGGAATTGCAGGCGAAGCTCTTGCGGGTGCTCGAGGAACGGAAGATTCGCCGCCTGGGCGGTAGTGCCGAGATTCCTGTCGACGTACGCGTATTAGCCGCAACCAATCGCAACCTGGAAGGCCAGTTGCGCGACGGAAAGTTCCGCGAGGATCTGTACTACAGACTCAACGTTTTCACGATTCAACTGCCCACTCTCCGCGAGCGCGCCGAGGATATTCCGACCCTGATCGAACATTTTCTTCAGCAACTGGCCCCCGCCGCGGGCAAAGCGGTGGTCGGCATGGAAGCGGAATGTCTCGAGTTGCTCAAGGCTCAGCGCTGGCCGGGCAACGTAAGGCAGTTGCGCAACGTTATCGAACGGGCGCTTATCGTTACACGCGGGCCGATGATCTCGACGGCAGACCTGCCAGAGGAGATCACGTTCGATATGCCAGATAGCGTAAAACCTAGTCCGCCCGCGGCCTTCAAACCAGACAACGGCCAAGGCCATCCCGCTCTCGATATACACGTGGGCATGTCGCTAAGCGCGGTGAAACGCGAGCTTCTTTTGCAGACGCTCAAATTTACCGGTGGCAACAAGGCCAAGGCCGCGGAAATTCTCGGCGTCTCGCTGAAAACCCTCTACAACCATCTCAAAGAAGAGTAGTCCCGGCCACTGACAGTTCTAAAGGTGGCTCTGCGCCCAAGCTTCACAGGCGAGGCAGGGGATAGAGCCCAATCCTCGCACTGGCGATGATGGCGCTCTGCTGCCAGTTCGCCTCTTCAAATCAGTCCGGCTATTTCAAACCGGTCAACGCACAACGTAATTTGTGCCACTCCGCGAGTCCAAGACGCGCGATCGTGCCTAACAAATTCAAGCTATAGTCGACGAGAACAGATGTAGAAATTGTCGGCACGGGATTTTCATATAGTCATAGTTTATGACGAGGCCGCCATGATTTCGTTTATACGCGAGAAAACAATCAAGCTGAGGGCTTTTGCGGCCGATCTATATACGAAAGTGCGCGTCGCGCGCGGCTTGAAACAACCTCACCTACGGTTAGTAACTATGGCGACAAAGAGCAAATCCCGAAAATATGGCGAGAAGGCTTCCTCCAAAGTTGGGCGGGCGATGCATGAAATGAAACGCGGCAAACTCAAGTCCGGCAAATCCGGCAAGAAAGTCAAGAGCCGTAAACAGGCAATCGCGATCGGGCTTTCCGAAGCGCGGAAGTCGGGGGCTAAAGTTCCCTCGCGATAAAAGCACACGCGAAAGCCCGGCCACGTCATTTAAGTTTTCGATCTACCCGGAGTATACCCAATGAAACACTGGAAATCGTGGGCTACTGTATCTATCGCCGCCTTTGGTATCGGCTTTTGCTCTGCATGCGGTCCGACCGCCACCAGGGAAACCACTACCACAACCGAATATGGAACAGTCCCGCCGCCTGCGCCGGTCGTAACGACTCCTCCTTCAACCTCATCACAGACCACCACCACCACCACTACGACGAGTCCCAATGGTGGCGTAGTTCAAAAGCGGTCGACCACGACCTATTCACCTCCTGAGCCCGCCCAATAAGCGCGGGAGAGTCTGCGGTTGCTGCGTACATAACGGATTTGAGGTGCATACAACGCTTGGCAACCTTCCGCCAACCGCTCAAGCCGCGCCTCTCCTATCATCACATTCGGCGCGCTGGCGCCGGCAGCTACGGATCACCCCTGAGCGGCAGATAATAAAACATTTGAGGTTGTGTCGATGGCTGTGGAGGATTCGACTGACAATGGCCGGGCTGCGCCAGAGCGGCCGCGGCAATCTCGTGGCGCGCGAGTAGCATCGTGGTTGGCGGTGGCGTTTGTTGGATGTCTGGTAATCCTATTGGCAGCATCATATTTGCTCGATCCCACCATACGCTCGTGGGCCGAAAGAAATATGAATGCGAGGCTGAAGGGTTATGAAACCCACCTCGGCGGAGCGCATCTAAACCTGGTCGACTTCACGCTCACCTTGCGTGACCTTAAGATGATCCAGAAACTGCATCCGCGCACCTCGGTGGCTCAGTTCCCGATCTTTACTTTGGAAATAGAGTGGCGCGACCTGTTCACCGGGCACGTCGTGGCGGATCTGTCTCTCTTTCATCCCCGGCTGCATATTGATCTGATACAGTTGCGCGCCGAATACAAGGACAAATTACCGTTAAGCAAAAAAGGATGGCAGGACGCCGTAGAGAGCATTTATCCATTCAAGATCAACCATTTCACAATTGAAGATGGGGACGCCGTCTACGTGGATACCGATCCTAACCGGCCGCTTAGACTTGAGCACCTGTACGTTACTGCGGATAACATCCGCAATGCGAGATCGGCTGCCACAGCGTATCCGTCCCCCATACAGGCTGAAGCAACTGTTTTCGATGTGGGCCATGCGAGCATCAAGGGCAGCGCGAACTTCCTGACCAAGCCGGTTGCCAGCGCCGCCGTTAGCTATCGTCTGGAAAATGTGCCGCTCACACAATTCAAACCTGAGCTCAGTCGGGTAAACACCAGCGTGGAAGGCGGCATATTGTCCAGCTACGGGTTCGTTGAGTATGGACCCAAGATCGAAAAGGTCGACGTCTATCAGATCAAGATCGCCGGCGGGCGATTTGCGTATACCCATGCGACACCCACCGCTGCCGCTGAGGAGCATCGCGTGGCGGCGGTGAAGGCGGGAACCCAGAAAATCAACAATGCTCCGCAAACCCTGGTAAGAATCGCCAGGCTCCAGATCGTCGGTAGCCAGGTAGTGTACATCGATGAGACCAAGGAGCCCCATTACCAACTCTCCATTTCCGATATGGAGCTTCAGATCAGAAACTTATCCAACCATTTTGCCGAAGGTCCAGCCCACATGCTGCTACGGGGCCGGTTCATGGACAGTGGCGAGATCGTTATCAGCGGCGAGTTTCGTCCGGAGAAGCCCGGCTCGGACTTCGACCTCGATCTCGCGATCCGCGACGCCAGCCTTCCGGCGCTGAACAACCTGCTGCGCGCTTATGGCAGGTTTGACGTTAAGCAGGGGAAGCTTTCCGTCTTCTCGCAGGTCAATGTCCGGCGTGGACGGATGGTAGGCTACGTAAAACCGCTATTTAGCGACGTGCAGGTCTACGATCCGGACAAGGATAAGAACAAATCGATTACTCATCAGGCTTATGAGTTAGCGGTTGGAGCAGCTGCCAAGATAGTCAAGAATTCGTCGACTCAAAAGGTGGCGACCAAAGTCGACTTGTCCGGAAAACTCAACAACCCGGATGTGAGTACGTGGCAGGCGTTGATACAATTCGTCCAGAACGGGTTCGTCAATGCGATCCTGCCGGGATTCGACCGTCAAGCGAAGACTGCTGCAGGCTGATAGTCCCGCCCGCGACTCGGATTGTCGATCCGGTTAGCGCCGGCAATATTTCCGCTTCTCCTAGCACTTAACGAAGCACTTGCATCGATATACGGAACCCGGCTATCACATTAGCCGCCTACTATTCTCGGTTTACGCCGAAATCGGCACTCGGCTTCGACGCGTCAGCGCGACCTCGAAGCATATTGCAACGATGCTTTAAAGCAGATGAGTGACTAGATACCAAAGCACTAGAACTGAAATAGGTACTCCGAGAAGCCATGCCACAAAATATCGCATTTTATGCTCCGTACTGTAGTGCGGCGCGGCTTCCAGGCGCACGATCTCGTACACGCTGAAAGCCGCCACCGCATCAAGGGAACTTACTGGTAGCGCTCGTTAAGCCATTTGCGGATGTCTTCCTTCCGATCGCCCGTCCGCTCCTGGATTTTCCCGGAGAGCTTGTCGATATCGCCTTCGGTCTCCAGCAGATCGTCGTCGGTCATCCTGGCCCACTTCTTTTTGATTTCGCCCTTGAGCTGATTCCACTTGCCCTTAACCTGATCTTGATTCATTTGATCTAGCCCCTTTACCTGCATCCAGCAGAGATAGTTGCGTTTGCGACCTAAGTGACTACAGCAACTACTGTGCCGCCAGAAAAAACCTTGTTATGAATCGTCGCCGGAAGCGGTTAACTTTACGATCGGCGGAAGGTTTTTCCAGGCTCTTGAAAAGAAGCGAAGGAATGTGTTTGGCGTGAGTACGGACGGCGCTGATGCGCCGGGCAAGCGTCTAAAGACTAGGCGCTTCTCGAAAACGAAAAGCTGGGCTCCTTCACCAATCGGCGAGCGGCTTAAATTTCGGACTCGCCCAAAGCCTTGCGCACCGCGGGTGCGAGCTGTGCCATCGTAAATGGCTTCTTCACCACGATTTCGTTGACGAGCCTCCCTTCGAGCCACGTGTTATCGACATACCCGGTGATGAACACCGCCCTGATTTCCGGCTTCTTGGCGCGAGCCCGTTCAAGTAGCTCGATTCCCGACATCCCCGGCATTGAAAAATCCACGATCAGCACCTCGATCGCCGGATTGGCGTCGAGCGCGGCGAGCGCGGCGTTACCGCTGGAGGCCTCGATTACAGCGTATCCGCTATCGCGCAGCAGCAGCGCGGTGACTTCGCGCACGTCGTCGTTATCGTCGACTAGTAAAAGGCTGGACGAACTCAATCGTTCTCCTGCGGAGGAGGTCCATCACGACCGGCGATGACAGGACAGGTTTCTCCGAACTATGCTGACAGCCCTGCGCGCGGGTGTAAACGGCTGCAGAGCATTGAATGGCTTATTCTAAACGTTGATCTGCGGATGCAGGCTGCGGGCCCGATTCTTGCTGCTTCGTTTCTTGCAAAATGAATAATGATGTGCGCTCGTCGATCATGAGGGTGGCCCGCTCCGAGTTTTTTGCAGCGGACGGCGAGGTGGGACGGCGAATGCGCGACCTCGAATGGTCGCAAATGCCGCTTGGCTCCCCCGCGTCGTGGCCGCAGAGCCTCCGAACAGCAGTTCAGATCATGATCAGTTCCCGGTACGCGATGTGGATGGGCTGGGGGCCGGAGCTCACTTTTTTTTACAACGACGCGTATACGCCGACGCTCGGAACCAAACATCCGTGGGCTTTGGGCAAACCCTCGCGCGAGGTCTGGAAGGAAATCTGGGACGCGATCGGTCCTAGACTCGAAGAGGTCCTGACTACCGGCCGTGCTACTTATGACCAGGACCTCCCGCTGATTCTTCATCGCTCGGGATATCCGGAGGAGACTTTTCATACTTTTTCGTATAGTCCGTTGCCCGACGACCAAGGGGGCATCGGCGGACATCTTTGCGTCGTTATCGAGGACACCGAACGCTTTATCGGCGAGCGGCGGTTGCGAATGTTGCAGGAGATCGGCGCGCGAATAGCCAATCAACAGACCGCCGCAAGCTTGTTCGCAATGGTCTGCGAATGCCTGGCCACCAATCAGCGCGATCTTCCGTTCAGCCTGATCTATCTGATCGACAGCAGTGGTGAGAGCGCTGAACTAGCCTGTAGCACCGGAATTCACACGAGTCATCGTGCGGCGCCGCAATCGCTCCGGCTCGATGCGAGCGGATGGCCGATCAAGCAAGCGTGGGCGGAATCGAAGGCCTTGATCCTCGATGATCTGGTTTCCCGTTTCGGCGATTTGCCGACCGGAGGCTGGGACATTCCGCCGCACCAGGCGATCGTGGTTCCGATTGCCGAGCAGGCGCAGAATCAACCAGCGGGCGTGATGATCATCGGCCTGAATCCTTACCGTCCGTTGGACAGTGCGTATCGCGGCTTTATCGATCTGCTGGCCGGCCAGATTGCGGCCGGGCTGGCCGACGTCCGCGCATACGAGCGTGAAAAGCGCCGGGCCGAAGCGCTGGCCGAGATCGATCGCGCCAAGACCACGTTTTTTTCCAACGCCAGTCACGAATTCCGGACGCCGCTCACTCTGATGCTTAGCCCGATAGAGGACCTGCTGCGCAGCACCAGCAGTGGCATGGTCACCGTCGAACGAAAACAGCTTGAACTACTGCGCCGCAATGGCCTGCGGCTTTTAAAGCTCGTCAACACGCTGCTCGATTTTTCGCGGCTCGAAGCGGGCAGGCTGCAGGCGGTTTATGAGCCGACAGACCTTGCGGGGCTCCGCTCGATTTTCGCCGAAGCCAACGTGGGTATCGCGCAGATCGATCTTGCCGGCCGCTATGTCCTGGTGAACCGGAAATACTGCGAGATCGTCGGCCGCTCGATGCAGGAGCTGCTCGGAACCCGGCTGATCGATCTCACGTATTCCAAGGACGTAGGCCGTTTCAACGAATTGCTCAATCGGATGTTCGAAACCGGGCGGCCCTTTACGATCGAAGTACGCAAGGTGCGTTCTGATGGATCGATCACCTGGATTGCCAATAGTGTGTCGCTGCTGGATGGCCCCGAACGCAGACCGCAATACGTAGTTCTCATCGTGCAGGACATCAATGATCGGCGCGTCGCAGAGGACAATCTGCGAGGTCTCAACGAAACCCTCGAACAGCGGGTAGCGGCCGAAATCCAGGAGCGGATGCAGGCCGAGGAAGCTTTTCGTCAGGCGCAGAAGATGGAGATCATTGGGCAACTCACCGGCGGCGTCGCGCACGATTTCAACAATCTGCTTCAGGTGATCATGGGCAACCTCGACGCTCTGCGCCGGCGAGTCGCCCCGTCCAACCTCCCGCTCGGCGAGGAACTGCTTGGGCTCACCGATGCCGCCGTGCGCGGCGGACAACGCGCGGCGACTCTGACCCAGCGGCTACTGGCTTTCGCCCGCAAGCAACCGCTCAGACCCGAATCGCTGAACGTGAATCGGCTGGTCAGCAACATGTCGGAACTGTTGCGCACCACGGTCGGCGACAATATCGGAATCGAGATGCTGCTGGCGGCGGATCCGGAGCGAGTTTCCGCCGATCACAACCAGCTCGAAAGCGCGATTTTGAACCTCGCCGTCAATGCCCGCGACGCGATGCCGGATGGCGGTAAAATCACGATAGAAACGGCCAATAGCTATCTCGACCACGAGTACTGCACACAGCATCACGGATTGCTGCCCGGCCAGTACGTGATGATCTCGGTCGCCGATATCGGTATCGGGATGAGCAAGGCGGTCCTCGAGCGCGCCTTCGATCCCTTCTTCACCACCAAGGAAACCGGCCAGGGCACCGGTCTCGGACTCTCGCAAGTATATGGGTTCGTCAAGCAATCCGGCGGGCATGTGAAAATTTTTAGCGAGGAACAGCGGGGCACGACAGTGCGATTGTACCTGCCCCACCCGACAGTGACTGAGACCGCCGAAGCTGACCGCCCCCCGCCTGACCGACTCAGCGCCCGCGATCTGCAATGAAGCGTCGCGATATTTTTATCCGCTAGCTATCGAGACCTGGCGCCGCCCAGATACAGCGCTGCGCTGGATTGGGCGATCTCGATTCCCTTTGAGGCGGCGTCGAGCACGCCGGGCGGCGACGGCAATGCAGGCGTGGCCGCGAAAAGCTGCTCGCCGGTAAAGAGCGCAAGCTCGAAGCCTGTGGCCTCGCCCGGCATAGGCAGTGTTCGAGGCTCGGGACTCAAGTTGCAAAATAGCAGCGCGCTCTCGCCCGAGGGATCGCCGCGCCGGATTACCATCCATCGCTCGCTCTCATTGAAATCAACCTTTGTCAGGTCTTTGCGGCAATTCGAGAGGCAGCGATTCTGCTTGCGCAGCATGATGAGCGCGCGCTCGAGCGCGAGCAACTCCCGATGGGGCGATCGCGCAGTCTCCGTCCAATCGATTTGCGAGCCGGTGAAAGTTTCGGGCGCCTGCGGATCGGCAAAGGGCCGGTCCCTGAAAAAAGGTTCGTACTCGCGCCGGCGTCCCTCGGATACCGCGTGGGCCAGCGCGGGATCCTCGAAGCTTGTGAAATAATTAAACGGCGTCGACGCTGCGAATTCTTCGCCCATGAAGAGCATCGGCAGGTTCGGCGCGCAGATCAGGATCATCGCCGCGAGCCTCAGTTGCTCGGGTCTGATAAGCCCGGAGAGCCGCTGTCCCGCGTCGGCATTGGCGATCTGGTCGTGATTCTGATTGAACACGACGAATTGCCGGCCGGGATTCGAGCGGGATGAAGCGCCGTGGCGGCGCTGGCGATAGATCGACCGGCGGCCATCATAGACAAATCCATCGGTTAGAGCCTTGCGCAGATCTCCGATCCGGCCGTAATCGATGAAATAGCCATTCCTGGAACCGGTCAGCAGCGAATGTAGCGAGTGATGGAAGTCGTCGTTCCACTGGCTATCGATTCCGTGGCCGCCGACCTCGGGCGCATTAATCACCCGTGGGTCATTCAAATCGCTCTCGGCAATAAGCCACGCGTCGCGCCCCAGCAGGCGCGCCTGCTGATGAAACGCGTCGGCCAATTCGCGGAGAACGTGAATCGCGCCAAAGTCGAAGATCCGGTGAATTGCGTCCAGCCGCAGCGCGTCAACGTGGTACTCGGTCAGCCAGTACAGAGCATTGTCGATAAAGAACCGCCGGACGCCATCGCTCTGCGGGCCGTCGAAATTGATTGCCGCGCCCCACGGGGTTCGATAGCGGTCCGTGAAGTACGGGCCATACTCGCCAAGATAATTTCCTTCCGGGCCCAGATGGTTGTAAACCACGTCGAGCACGGCCGCCAGACCCTCGCGATGGCAAGCGTCGATCAGGCGCTTGAGGCCGAGCGGCCCGCCATACGCGGGATGCGGCGCGTAAAGATAGGCGCCGTCATAACCCCAGTTACGAGCGCCGGGAAACGATGCGATCGGCATGAGCTCGATCGCCGTGACTCCCAACTCGCGCAAGTACCCAAGCCGGCCGATCACGCCATCGAACGTTCCCTCGGAGGTGAAGGTTCCGGTGTGAAGTTCGTAAATGATGAAGTCTTCAAGGGGACGCCCTTTCCAATTCCGATCGGTCCAGACGAAGGCTTCAGTGTCGACGACTTGAGAAGCGCCATGCACTCCGTTCGGCTGGAACCGCGAAACCGGATCCGGACGCCGACGGCCGGACCCAAATTCATAGTAATAATCCGCGCCGGCACCGGGATGATCGGCGAATGCGGTGAAAATGCCGTCCGCGTCGCGATCCATAGGCAAGACCGCCTGGCGCGGCCCCATGATGCGCACGGATAGACGCTCCGCCAGCGGCGCCCACACGCGGAAGCGGATCCCTCCCTCGCCTCGATTGGCGCCAAACTCAAGGCGCCACGCCGGATCTTGCCCTGTTCGAGTATCCAACAGCTGCTCTCAATCCAGCGGCACGAGCATCGAGATCGGCATTCGCCCGAACACTTCTGCCATCGACAGAGACGCGACGCC
This sequence comes from uncultured delta proteobacterium, assembly GCA_963710455.1. Taxonomy (GTDB): domain Bacteria; phylum Desulfobacterota; class Binatia; order Binatales; family Binataceae; genus JAKAVN01. The sequence goes on along the minus strand of CAVQAG010000017.1, from coordinate 360,686 downwards.
TGCCTCCGTGCGTGCCTTGACTGTGTAACCCGTAAACAGATCGATATAACGGCGCGCCGCAAAATCGGCGGGCATTGTGAGCTTCGTATCCGACCACGCCGCGGCGTCAGGAAACGAATCACTGGCGCCCTCCAGCCCGGCGAAAAATCGGCCGGCGGCGATTATTACGCAGTCATTCCTGGCACGTCGGGCGAAAGCGATCACGTGGCGCGTACGTTTGCCGAGCGCCTTTAGCGGCACGTATGCTCCGCTTGCGAACAACTCGGGATGGTCGCGGCGAAATTCCAGAGCGCGATGGATTACATACATTTTGATAAGCCCGTCCTGCGGGCTCGCCAGAAGCTTTTCCACCAGCTTGGCCCGGTTGCGATCGGATTCGCGGACGATCTCTTGGAGCATCGCCGAGCGGATCGCAAAATCCACCGGCCGCCGGTTGTCGGGATCGACTAGGTTATAGTCCCACAATTCGGTGCCCTGATAGAAATCTGGAACTCCAGGCGCCCCTGCTTTGAGCACGCTCTGCGAAAGTGAATTGAGCATTCCGGCTATCGCGATAGGCCGGCGAAATCTGGCGAAGTCGGCGAAAAACTGATTCGCGGAATCGCGCCTGAGCGCCGCACGCACGAACGTGGCGAACGCTTCGTCGTGGGCCGCATTGGGGCTGACCCAGCTGGTGTGGAACTTCGCCTCCTTGGAGGATTTAAGCAGGTAATCCTCGATCCGTTTGACGAACTGCTCATGCTCGGCGGAGGTCATCGTCTCGAGCGGCCACGTTCCTACAAGGGTCTGGTAAAAAAAGTATTCCTCGTTGGGATCGGGGACGTAGCTATCTTCCCATTCAACCCGCAGCGAAGCGTTGATCCCATGCCATCTAAGCACGGCCTGCTCCCACGCATCAGACATTTCCGACAACACGTTGATTCGGGCGCGCACGTCCTCGCCGCGCTTGGTGTCATGGGTCGAAGTCGCTGACAGCGCGTGCGGCCATTCGCCGAGTCGGCGCTCATTGCGGGCATGAAAGGCCCCGACCGAGACGCCAAACGACGTTGGATTGCCGCCGACTTCGTTCAGCGAAGCGAGCGGATAAAGCCGGTAGAGCGCGGTGTCTTCGAATCCTTTCGCCATTACCGGGCTGGTGAGCTGCTGGAAACGCAAAGTAAAATCGAGCCGTTCCGCCCGCGCGGCGCCGTCGAGCCCCTCGGGATGATTGAGCAAGAGCACCGCCGCGAGAAAATCGAAGGTGGACTCGCTGAGCGCGGCATTTCTTCGCTTGGCACTATTGACCGCGGCCGTTACATAGCGGCGATCGTCGAGGCTCACCGAGCCGTCGGAGGTCACGTACGAACGATAAACCGGAAAGCAGGCGATAACTTCGGCCAGGACGCGGCCGAGGCTGTTGAGCGTGAAGTCACGAGACCATCGATGCTGCTCCGAAATGCGGTCCAGCCTGCGCGCCAGCACGTTCTGCTCTCCTGACATCAACGCGCGCAGTACGAGCTTCTTGCAATCGTAGACGATGTCAGGAAATTCGCGCCGCACGCGGCTGAAGCGCGAGTAAAATTCCATCAGTTGCTCGCAGTTGCCGCTGTCAACGTAGAGCCCGTTCAGATCGTTTAGAAATTCATAGCCGGTAGTGCCGTGCACCGGCCAGTCTGCCCGCAATCGCTCATCCGGGCCGAGAATCTTTTCGACCACGATGTAGAAGGGACGGGCCTTCGGATCGTTCGGCCTGATGTCCGTTCCGTCCGGATCCAGCGCCGTTTCCGCCGCGGCAAGCGCGAGCGTGCATTCATTCTGAAGCGTACGCAGATAGAGTCCCGGATCGCGCAGGCCGTCGACGTGATCGATCCGCAAACCGCTGACCATGCCTTCACGAACCAGGCTCATGATGAGTTCGTGCGTGGCTTTGAAAACGTCGGGGAGTTCGACACGGATCGCGGCCAGGTCATTGACGTCGAAGAAGCGGCGATAGTTGATTTCGTCGGCGGCAACGTGCCAGAAGCTCAGCCTGTAGGCCTGGTCGTCCAGCAGCTGTTCCAGGCGATCGAAACTGTGGGGCTCACCTTTAATCCCGTTGAGCTCGGCGATCGACGCTGCCACCGCGGCGCGCACGGACGCACTCGCTTCCATCAACGCGGCGAGCCGCTCCTTGACGATCTCCTTTTCCCGCTGGCGTTCTCGGACTCTCGCGGGGTCGGTTTCAGTACGCAGCGGAAGGTTATTAAGCGCGGTGATTATGCTTGCCAGCTCGATGGATTCGCGGCTGGACTCGCCCAGCTCATCGGTCAGCCGCGCGAGGGCCGGTTCCAGGATAGTGGTCCAGGTACGGGGGGCGAGCGGAAAGACGTGATCGAAGTAGGCAACTTCAAAAGCGCCCTTTCGGTAGGCGACCGAAAGCTGACCATCTTCGAGCGCATGCCCGAACTGGTCTCCGAGCACGGGAATCAAAACTTTATTGGCAAGGTCCGCCTTGGGCGGCTGCCAGTCGATATCGAAGAAAGACGCGTAGGGAGAGCTCGGTCCGTTCTCGAGCACGTCAAACCACCACTGGTTGGACGTGTCCGCGATGCACATGTGATTGGGAACGGTGTCGACAATAACGCCCATGCCGTGCTGCCGGACCTGGCCGGCAAACTGGCGAAATCCATCCTCACCACCGAGCTCCGAATTGATCCTTCGGTGATCGATGACGTCATAGCCGTGCGGGCTGCCCGCCCGGGCCTGCGTGATTGGAGAGATGTAGCAGTCGCTGACGCCGAGCCGGTCGAGATACTGAACTATGCCGGCTGCGTCGATGAGCGTGAACTCGCCATTGAGCTGTAGCCGATACGTAGCCGAGGGAATGCGCGCGCTCACTGGCAACTGAAGTTTAATCTCTACCCTTCAAGGCGACGGCGGCCACGATCAGGCCGGCACCCAGCACGATCGCTCCCACGCTTGCACTTGGTGGGATGACATGCAGGACATTCTCTTTGTGCTGAATCGTGACATCGCCTATTTGCGCAACCCTCTTCGTGTCCCTGGTCCAGAATGCGGGGAAGATCAGGGTGACGATGCCCGCAAGGGCGAGCAGTGCTCCAATGATAAGCAGCGGTTTCATAGAAACTCCGTTGTGTCAACACGCCGGGTACCGATGTCCGCGCAGGGCGCACCAGCCCTGAAAGGCGTATGCGCGGAACGTGCCAAAGGATTTTAGACTGCTCGGGTTCGTCGGTGAACGTGTCGAGCCGGAAACTGGCGGATTACGCTATGCGGCTTCCTGATTTCATTTAGGGTCTTGCGCGCGCAAGGTGCAATTCTTACCAACAGGGAAGGAACTTCACTAAGACGTCGGCGGGCCAGCGAAGCTCATGGCGTTCTACGCAGCGCTTCCCACGGTTTTGCGAGCAGGTATCCTTTAACTTCGCTGATATATCCCAACGATGGCGCTGTGTACCATCCGCCAGAATAGTGCTTGCCGATGCATCCCCACAGAACGCGATCGATATTACCGCTGGCGATGTCGGCGGCGTACGTATTCGGTTGCTGTACGGTACTCGCCAAGTATCCTGCATAATCCCCGTTCATGCAGGCGCGCTGATCGGCCTCGCGATAGTCGGCATTGAACGCCGTGGAATCCTTGATCATCGGCCAGGTGCCCCACTCATAGTAGACCTTGGTCTGGAGAATCCCCCATGACTGGTAGCAACAATTCTCACAGCCGAAGTTCCACAGAGCACTAAACGCGCCTTGCACGCATTGGCTCCGCGAGACGCGCTTGTCGCCACCTCCATCGCCGGGGCTCGGACCGCCCTGCCGCCATTTGCTTTCGGTCCACGCCTGCGCACGGACAACGTCCTCGTCGATACCCCATTTGCATGCAGCCCAACGCAAAATCATGTCAGTTGAGCCAACATAGTGGCCATCGACGCGAAAGAAATCCGCCGCCGGTGGGTTCGCTCCAAAGACCGGATGGCTATAGAACGCGGCCAACTGTGACGCCGTCGGCATCGTTTGGTTGAAAGGAATATTGGCCGTCACCGTTTCCGGAGTCGCCGATATTTCCGCTGCGCAGTCCTGCCCTGAGGGCAGCGACGCTCGCGGCAGCAACGTACTGAAATGCTCCGGTCCTCCTGCCGCGCTTGCTGCCCGCGCCGAAAGCATGACGGCAACGGCAACCAGCGCCGCGACGGCCGCCGGAATGCCGACGGATCGCGCTCGCTCGAGCGGACTTCTTCGTCCGCAGCCTGAATCTTTCATATCACTTGGTTCTTGGCTGATCCGTGGTGCCATAAGAGTTGTTACTGAGGCTTTGGTATCCGCGCGTTTCGCTCTGTGATCCTGTAGGGTAACGTCGTTTCCGTGATGAGGCGTGACCGATCGCAGACTTCAGCGCGCTCTTGAGCCGGACGCGGGCGTAAGCCAAGTCAAACAGCGGCTGTACGATGGTTCCCAGACGCGGCGAGCCCGCGCAAAGATAAGCGACTCGATAGAGCGAAGCCTCATCGGCAAAGAACGCCATCTTGTAGGAAAGCAGCCGCGCGAATCTTCGCTCGATAACAACCACGTATGACTCTCGCGCAGAACCTGTCGGGCCAGCCAGCAGCCCGTCCGGCAGTGTCCCGGTTTCGTCGTGCGTAAACGCGACGTGGCCGGCCAATCAACGTGCCTCACCGGCCTCCGCCAATGCGGCTAGCGACCCTGGCAGGCTCGCCAGTGTTTCGGCGCGGACGGTGTCGGCCCGTTGCAAGGCAAGTAAGCGGTAGCGTTCGCCGAGCGCCCAGACCAGGCCGAATACGATGCCCACGCTATCGGTAAAATCGCCTAGAAGTGCCTCCGAAAAGTTATTGATCAGGATCGGTACAACTATAAGGAAAAAAATCGGCTTAAGGTTCCAACTATCGCCGGACCGGCGGAACACGAATACCCATGGCTCGAGGATGATGTAAAGCCAGAATAGGGTGGCGGGTATGCCTACACCGACGGCATGATCAAGGTACCCATTATGCAGTGAGCTATGCGGCCCGAGGTCCCAAGGGCCCCACCAGACGGGAAAGTACACGCTCTGGAAGATTGCCCCCGATACCTCGTATCCATAGCCCAGGATGGGTCGGGCTTTTATTTGCTGTATTACGAAGCTCCAGATATCGGTACGTCCGGTCAGGGTACCCACATCGCGTCCCATGTACGCGCCCAGGTCGCCATGCGAGTAGACAAGGAGTGCCGCACCGAGCATCGTGGTGGCCGCCGCCAATACCAGAATCCCGCGCGCACGCCACCTCCAGACCGAGTACCACGCGCCACCGATAGCCAGTGCGACAAACGGAGATCGAGAATCGGCCAGCGCTGCCAGGGACACCGCCCCCGCCACCAATGCCGCCAAAAGCGCGCGCTGGCGTTTGCTCGCGCTCTGCCAACACACGAGCGCCGGGCCAACCACGATCAACATCAGCCCGCCCAAGTCGTTCGGCCCGCTGAGAAGCCCTCTGAAGCGGTCCATGCCCGCCGGCGAAATTCCGAGCTTCTGCATCTTTTGCAATTCGTCGGCGCTATAGCTTTCCAACGGGCTCAGCCACGTGATGCTATGGGGCAAGATCAAGGCCGCAAGCACGTTTACGAAAAGTATTATTCCGGCGGCCACCAGAATGTGAGATAAGAGACGCCTCGGGCCATCTGCCTCGCGAACATCCACCACGATCGCCGCCAGCGCGGCCAAAGTCAGAAATGCTTCAGCCAGCCGGGCCAACGAGAATTCCGGCGCCAGTGAATAAGGGATCGTACACGCCGCCCATAGGAAATAGACCGTGTAAAGGCGGAATCCGCCACTGCGGAAAACGTCCGAGCGAACCGCGATACCTAGAACCGGAAAACAAAGCAGCGCGAGCGCTGAATAATGGAAGAGCGAGCGAGTCGTCGGATCGAGAAACGAGATGCCGGTGATAAGAAGCACCATCAATAGGGCACAAATCAGCCAGTCACGATGGCGCGTCACGAACGGCAGGCCGTAAAAAACCACGAGCAACGCGCCGAGGCCACCGACCACCATCAGCATCTTGCTTTGCTCGACCTGAAGGCTGATCAGAAGCAGCCCCGCCGCGACGGCAGGAATGATCAGCCGCGCGGCGAATGGCTTCGGGCGCTCGCGCGGTGGCGACGTAAACACGGTTGCGTCGAGTCCCGCCATTTTCACCATCTAGATGCGAATGCCCGGATCGTTGGATCGGGCGAGAGCGCTTCCTGTGTCTCCATAAATTCCCGCACGATGAGGCCGGTTTTAGTGCAGCAACCGTTGTGCCATCTCAGGAACGCATTAAAGACTAATAGGAAGGGCGTTTTTGCCGAAATAAGAGCGTTCTAGCGCGTAGGCATTCAGTAAATCGTACCGGACCAAACGGTAAATGTTTCTATAATCCTAGAGGTCCCTGAGAAGTCTGGCGGGCTTTGCGTGGGAGACCCGTCCGGCGTCTTTAAGATTTCAGGAACTCGATCACCCAAACAGGCTGTGTCGTCCGGCTTTTCCGCCGGTCGCAAATGCCCGTGGCTTTCAGAACTTCATGGGCCCTGCGGTTTCAGGCAGGCCTGCCGGCCTGCGACTGGCGGGTCGCTCGAATTCCTTTGACGAGCGGGCAGCGACGGGATTACGCAGGCGTTCGCGGTCACGCGGCCGGCCGGCGCAGCACCACCGGATCCACTTTGCGCGGGATCAGTTGCCCGTAACCCAGATTTGCGAGCAGTTTGCCGTTCTCAACGATCGTTTTGCCGCGCAATATCGTGGTCACTGGCCATCCCGCGACCTCCCATCCTTCCCACGGGCTATAATCGCTGACGTGGAAGTCCTCGCGTGTCAGCTTCTTTTTAATCGATGGGTCGATTAGCACGATGTCGGCGTCGCTGCCCGCGGCGATAACTCCCTTGCGCGGAAAGAGACCGAGGATGTGCGCGGCGTTGGTGGAAGTCACGTCAGCGAAGCGCTGCAGGGTCATCCCGCGTTTCACCACGCCCTCGGTATAGACGATACCCATCCGCGCCTCGGCTCCGAGGTTTCCGCCGGTCACGTTGTCTATTCGTTTACCCGATAGCTTGTGATCGAGCGACGTCGGAAACTCGTCCGTTGCGGTTGTGGATACTGCGTCGTTAATCAGTCCGTTCCACAGCGCCTTGTTATCGTCGCGTCCTTTCAACGAAGGATAAGTGTGATAGCAAAAGCCGCGAGGCGTTTTGTAGTCATCAGCCGAAAAGCAGGCATAGTGATGCAGCGTCTCGCAATAGATAGGCAGGTTGCGTCCCCGGGCCTCGGCCACCGCTTCCACGCCTTCACTCGCCGAAGTATGTACAAAGTATACTCCCGCACCGCTCGCGCGGGCCAGGCGGATTACTCGGTCAAAGGCGAGTTCCTCGGAAAGCTTGGTGTGGACCAGGTTCATGTTCCATCCTTCGGTCCTGCCTTCCGCGGCGAATCTTTCGTAGTTGAACTGCACCAGGTCGTCGTCCTCGGCGTGAACGACCATGATGCCGTCGTTTTTAGCGACCTTCTCCATCGCTAGCTGCACCCGTCCCATGTCGAGCCGCAGCCTGACGCGTTTGGGATGCGGTGGCATCACGTCCGTGGTAAAAATCTTGAAACTTGGGAACCCTTGCTTTATTACATCGCCAATCTGATCGAATATGCTGATAGGAAGCGCGCCCATCAATCCGACATGAAAAGAGTAATCGACGTATGACTGCTTTTTCCAGCGCGCCACCCGCGTCTCGATCCCCTGGGTAATATCCATTCCCGGCTCGATGAAACAGAAATCCAGATGGGTGGTCGTTCCGCCGAACGCCATCCCGCGTGTATCCTCTTCGGGGCCCAGCGTGCTCACGCCGGCGTCGGGATTGGTAAGATCGTAGATGTCGAGATGGGCGTGAGGCTCGATGCCTCCCGGGACCACGATCTTACCGCTGGCATCGATCGTTCGCCCCGCCTGGGGTGCATGCTCGTCGGTTCCAATGAAGGCGATCTTTTCGCCCTGAACCCCGACGCTCCATCTACCGACGCCCTGAGGAGTTACAACTTCGCCACCGCGAATAAGCAGGTCCAACATTTTCGGATACCTCCATGGTAGACTCGCGTATCGATATGTTCGCGCACTTCTGTCGAGCGCCTCATAGCGCGAACCCGGCGCTAGCCGCTTCGCGACTAGTAGGACACTATCCGCAAAAATTCAATGAGCGCGCTGGACGACCATCGCAGCGCCGCCCGGACATCTCTGTCTCTCGCCGGCCGGTTGTGACAGGCTGGAATAGGATGTGCTCTACGATAGCGCGCGGGATGATGGAGGGGCGGGGTTGCAGATGAATCGCGCGTGGCGGCTTCTGGTCGGCGCTCTTGGCGCCGTGCTCGTTTGCAGCTTGGGAGTCGCGCCGGCGGACGCGGATGAAAGGCCGCTTGCGCGTGTTGTCATCATGCCCGAGTTGCTCCCCAGTGTGTTGCAGCAACTGGTCCCGCTTACTTTGGACCTTGCGGCCGAGCGCACCCACTCGCGCGCTTCGAAAGTCAAAATTGCTGGGCTCGTGTACTGCGGCAGCGATCGGCAAGGCGGCGCATGGGCACTGGCTGTCGCCTATCCTGACTCGGCCCCTGTGGGATCGAACGTGCTTTCGACCGCCGATTGCCAGGCTCCGCTGCCCGCGACCGCCCAGCGTCTCGCGCATTCCGCGGACGCGGCCGGCCTGGGTTGAGATCGCGAAAGCGCACGTCTCGTGGAGGCCGTGGGTGTTGCGCTTCACGGTGACAGACGCCGCGGGTGCGAGCCGAAGCGGCAGTCCAGGGCCTTCGCTCAAGCAACTCGGTCAACTCAACAGCTTCGCGACCTCGAATCTGCATATTCTGCCGCCGCCCGGAGAGGACAACCGATTTGACGTCGCGATTGGTTTTCGAGAGTCGTCGATCGTCGTGGCCCTCTTTCCCTCGGGTCGTGTCAGCAATCCTGAGCCATATCTGCAGCGCGATCCGCCGCTCGAGGCCGAGATCGGCGACGCGCCGGCACGCGCCAACGCGGTGGCCGACGCGCAATACGGATTCATCAACGCGTTGCTCAGGCTATACGCCGCTTCATTTGAGATCCCGCTTCAGATCCAGGGCATGACGCAAACGCTGACGGCCAAAAACATCAGCGCCTCGGGCGGCGACAATACGATGACGGTCGCGGGACAAGTCGAACTCGCAAATATCAGCTACAACGCCGCGGTCCAGTGCGAGGGTGACGATCTCGCGATTCGCCAGGTGACGCTCACAGCACCGGCGGTCAACTGCAATAACAATGACGTGGTTGCGCAGCTCCAATGCCAGGGGCAGCTAGCCGCCGGCGGTGCGCTCGGCGCGACGCTGACGAATATCTATCAGGGTCAGCGGTTTCACTACTCAACCGTCGATCGCCCGCTGCGTTTCACGCTCGGTGACGCGGAGTTCGCGGCGAAATTCGAGGCGCTGAGGTCGAGCTCGCGAGGTTCTACCGTGAGCGAGGACGGAAACGTGATACTGGAACGAATCGGTGAAGCCTCGGGCCCGACGCGCTAGTTTGCGATGGACCTGAGAATCATCTCTCGCGCTTTGGAGACGGTGCGGTGGTCGTGGCGCAACCGGCTCCAGACTGCGTATAGACCATAGCCGGCCAGGGTGCAGATGATCGGCATAACGGGATGCCGGAACCGACCCCAGTCACCGGGTCCTCCCGCAATAGCCATATAGTAGCTAGCTATTAACCACGCGGCCAGAATCGAAGGGTCCTGGATTGCCGGGCTGCAGAGTGTGACGCACGCAGACGAGAGGTATATCAGCAGCATCAGGAGCATCATGGCGGTGCTCCAAAAGAGTAGTGGATAGGCATAAAGCGCTTCGACGGTTGCGATTCTGCCCTTGTCGACTGCAACCGTCAGAAGACCGCCGTCCCTTGGATAGAGGTCGAAAAACCGCAGAAACTCGGTAGAGCCAGGATCAAAGGTTCCTCGAAGAACGCCGTCGAAGTAAATCCACGCATAGGTCAGCGAATCGCCCAGCAAAATATGCTCAGCGGTCCGAGTCAGATAATTGGTTCTTTTCTCTACAGACCAAGTCTTCTGTTCAGGATGCTCCCGGAAATAAGCGCGCGGGTTCTGATAGCCCAAGCGGTCTCTCATCCCGTAATAGGGCACATGCTGTTCGGCGGCCAGAACCGAGGCCGCCAAAATGAAGTACATGTTGTCGCTGGCGATAGCAGAAAAACCAGGATAAGTCAGCCTCGGCCTCGTTCCGAACCTGCCACAGACTGGTCAACGCAAAGGAAACGATAACGAAGCCCAGGGCTTGAGCTATGCGCCGAGGCCTGTTTTGCTGGGCCGTGACCGCAGCCCACGCCGTCAGCCCGACAGCTATTATCACTGGCAAAAAGTAGCCTACCGGCCGAATGTATACCGAAGCGGCCAGCGCGGCTCCCGAGGCTAGCAGGCATGCCGGCGATTGCCGTTTCAAGTATCTCACTAGGTAGTAAAAGCCGACTATTACTATCGCGGCGAACAGAGTTTCAGAAGCTAACAGGCTTGAGAACAAGATCGATAATGGCTCTAGCGCATACAATGCCGCAGCAATGAGAGCTATTCGTTCGTCTCTCGAACATCTCACGAGCTGTCTTATATACCATGAACACCGTGAGGCAACTAAGCAGGATCTGGAGCGCTATCGTAACGAATTCCGGATGACCCAACAGCAGCCCAGCCGTGAGCAGCAGGGGATAACCGGGAGTTCGAACGATTTCCGGTGTTCCGTCGGAAAAAAACCGGTGATGAGCGATTAGTTCGCGGGCCGGTAGTAGATAGGAGGCTGTGTCAGGCGTGTAGACGATGGTAACGTCACGCGTATACAGATATCCCGCTATCGGGAGTAAGGCGCGGAGAAGGAGTGCCAGCACCAGCACCCGCCGGATATTCAGATGACGCATTTAATTGCACTTCTATTGCTGAGCGGCACTCGATTCAGCTCGAGTGCCGACGCAAAGCTCATGCCTTCCGCTGATTGACCACTGGGCGCGTGCTTCGAGCTATTTCATTGGACCGGGCGAACAAGCTGAGTGCGACTCGTCCGAGAATTTGAACACCGATGTTCCGAAATTCGGACAAACTCCCGCCGATAACGACAGGGAGGCGACGCTGTTCTTGGATGTTCTGACCGAAAGTCGAGGCGCGGGCGAGTGGCGCCTCAGCTCGTCGCGCTCTTAATGCGATGCTTCGCCAGCTTGTAAGAAAGATGGCTTCGTGAAAGTCCAAGTCGCCGCGCCACCTCGGCCTGTGCGCCGCCGGTCATCTTAAGCGACCGCTGGATTATCGCCGCTTCGACCGCTGCCAGAAATTCTCGTAGATCGGAGGTCTCGGGGATCAGCTCTGCCAGATGATCGGGGCTGAGCGCGGATGGAGTAAGCGGCACCGGGATATTTGGCGAGCGAGTTGATGCGGCTACGGGAAAATTATCGGCGGTGATTTCATCACCGGCCGAGAGAATACACGCGCGCTCGATGAGATTGCGCAGTTCGCGTATGTTGCCGGGAAAATCGTAGTTCATCAGCGCGCGCATCGCGTCGGCGCCCATCTTGCGGGGAGACACCTTGAGATCGCGCGCCGCTTGCGCCAAAAAGAGCGTGCATAGCTCCGGGATGTCTTCCAGATGTTCGCGAAGAGCAGGAACGAACAGCGGCACTACGGCGAGCCGATAGTATAAATCTTCACGAAAGAGACCTTCCTGCGCTCGTTGCCGCAAGTCGCGATGCGTAGCAACAATCAGACGAACATCGACCTGGCGCGGCTTGGTCGAACCGATTCGCAGCACCAAACCGTCCGTCAGCACGCGCAACAACTTGGCCTGCGCCGCCATCGACATCTCGCCCGCCTCGTCGAGAAAGAGCGAGCCTTCATGCGCCGCCTCGAACAGGCCTTCGCGCGCGTGGCTGGCGCCGGTAAATGCTCCCCGCTCGTGTCCGAACAGTTCGCTTTCCAAAAGCGTCTCGGTAAACGCCGCGCAGTTCACGGCCACGAAAGGTTTTGCGGATCGAGGGCTGCTGTAATGAATCGCACGGGCCACCAATTCCTTACCGGTCCCCGTTTCGCCCGCAATGAGAACGGTTGCGCTGGTTGGCGCTACGCGCGCGATTTGCTCTCGCAGCCGCCGAATTATGGCGCTTCGCCCGGCGATCTCCGAGGAACCTTCAAGCCGAAGCACCGTGTCGCGGAGCCTTTCGTTTTCACGCAGCAGCAGCGTGTGCTCGACAGCGCGAGCCGCCGAGGCGAGCAGCGCTTCAGGTATAAAAGGCTTGGTGACAAAATCAAACGCTCCACGCCGCATGCTTTCGACCGCAAGTTCGATCGTCGCAAAGGCAGTTAGAAAAACCACGGACAAGGCAGGGTCGGTTTCATGGACCGCCGCCAGAACCTCCAGGCCTTCGCCGTCGCCCATCTTTTGATCCGTAATTACTGCGTCCAACCCGCACTCCGCGAGAACACGCCGAGCATCGCGGACGCCGTTTGCCTCGACCAGTTCATGCTGTTCCTGCCTCAGATTCGAAACGAGGATTCGCCGCATGCTCGGCTCGTCATCGACGACCAATATCCTGCCCATTTTAGACTCTCTGAAGCCCGTCTGAGCTGTTGGCAACCGCCGGAATTTCAATCGAAAAACATACCTGCGCAGGCTCGTTGATCCTGAGCATGATGTCGCCTCCATGCGCCCGGGCGATATTGCGCGCGATCGCCAGGCCGAGTCCGTTCCCGCCTTGCTTGGTAGTGAATAGCGGTTCGAAAATGCGGTTAACGGCTTCCTCGGGTATTGGGCCGACCGGATCGATGACATCAATGCAAATAACGCCAGGTAATTTCGCCTGCGCCTGCAACTGCACCGAGTCGCCGCCTCTACAGGCGTCGATTGCGTTGAGCACCAGGTTCAATAGTGCCTGTTGAATCTGTGACGGATCAAAATCCCCTTCCATATCGCCCTGCGCACGGACATCGATCACCACGCCCTTGTTCGCCGCATGAGCCCGGGTAACGGACGCGACGTAGTTGAGAGTATCGGTAACATTTGCGCGCGCGATCTGCGCCGCGCGCGGGCGCGCATATACGAGGAAGTCGTTGGTCAAACGCTCCAGACGCGCGGCCTCCTTGGCCGCGATCGCAAACATTTCCCTTCGTTCTGCCTCTCCTTGTCCGGCGCGTGTTGCGGTTGCGAGCGAGCTGGAAATCATCGCCACCGGATTGCGAATTTCGTGTGCGATAGCCCTCGATAGACGGCCCACCGCGGCAAGCTTTTCTTCAGAGAATAGCTGCTGCCGAGTGTGTTCGAGCTCTTGCAGGTTGCGCACAAATCTCGCCTCCCGCTCGCGCGCATTGTTTATCAACAGCCATACGAGCACGCCCATTACCGTGTAAATAACCGACATGGCTCCGGCCTCGATATACTCACCGAATCGCATCCCATACGCGCCGAGAAAGCAGACGAAGTCCGCCAGCACTGCCATCGCGATGGTTGCGCCCAGGCCGAACCTGAATGCGGCCTCCAGTATCGGCAGCAGCATCAGGGCGTAGTACGCGGTGTCTCCGCGAATAGTCAGAGAGGTGAGGACAAGCGCGAGCACTGAGTTGAACACCAGCGCCCATAACGTCAAAGCTTGGCGCTGTGGGAGCGACAGCAGCGCGGTCTCTCCGTATAGCCACGTGACATAAGCCGCCTGGATCGTAAAGCCCACCGCCAGGACTATGACAACCGACGCCGCGGGTCTGCCGCGGACGGCCCTGGAAACCTCCTGCAGCGTCAGAAGCGCGCCGATTAGTACGAGATTGAGGAGCGCAAAGAACACCTCCTGGCGCCGAAAACACTGGTACTCATTCACTGCCAGATCAGAGCCGCCGTCGCCGTTCATTATTCCTGGAGATGTCATCTCTTAAAAACGACTGGTCGGCTTATCGTGAGTCATCGGCACCTCGAACCTGCGCGGAACGATCCCCTGAGCCGTCATATCGCAAACGCAAGTGCGATGCCCGGCCCGGAAAGGGGGCACGGCTTGCAATTCATCACGGTATTCGCGCAATTCAGACCGGTACCTTTAAAAGTACGTTCAGAATTTTGAACGGATACGCTGGCCACGCTCAAATTTTCGGACGCGCGAAAAGCTGCTTGACGATAAATGATGGCATAAACTCGCGAAGGAACCACAGCCGAGGCGCCGATCAAATGGCAGATAACTTGCTCCGAAGCGGCTCTGCCTGATCCGAGAGAGAAGTCTCTTCGGTCGCCGATGTCGCACGCATTTTCCAGGACGGGGCGGCGTGGACGTGTTTTTATGGCAGCAACTAGTGCCTTCGCACGATATACCATCCTACTGACCATACGCGATCTCAGAGTTGATATTGATTATGGCTCTCAATTCCATAGAACTCGGACCGTGCATTTTCGCGATGCTTTACAATCGCCAAGACAAATTGCACTAAATGTCCTTCTTCGACATCCTGCGGATGAATGTGAAGTGGATTGCCCCTGCACTGCTGAGGACTTCCACCTCTACGAGATCCTGTGTCTACATTCTGATTTTCGGCGGCGCCCGCTCGACCAGCTCGAGATCGCCGTAACACGCTGAACAGCAGCGCACGCGCGAGCTGCGCGAAGGAAAAGCCCGATGTTGGAAGCAAGGCGCGTCGCGGATCGCGAAACGCTCTACGAGAGATACGTGAATCCGCAATGGGTGCGGCTGCTCGATGTTCTGCAGATGAACGTCGAGTATGCGAGCTGCGTCGGCGCCGAACTACATACGGCCGACGGCCGGCGGATTCTGGATTTTATCTCCGGGTATTGCGTCCACAATGTCGGTCACAACCATCCCCGAGTGATCACGGCACTCAAAGACGAACTGGACCGCAATGGTCCTGCGATGCTGCAGAGCCATGTCTCGGACCTCGCCGGAGATCTCGCCGCGCGTCTGTGCCAACGTGCCGGCGGGCGCCTGAGCAAAGCTTTTTTCGATTCTTCCGGAAGTGAAGGGATCGAGACCGTGCTCAAGTTTGCGCGCGCCCACACCTCGCGGCCGGGCATCCTGTACGCCGCCGGCGGCTTTCACGGATTGACCTGCGGCGCGCTCTCTCTGATGTCGAACCCCTTCTGGCGCGAGGGTTTTGGCCCGATGCTGCCAGGCACCGAAGCGGTTCCATTCGGCGACCTCGACCAATTGGCGCTCAGGCTCGCCACTCGCCATTTCGCCGCCTTCATTCTCGAACCGATCCAGGCGGAGAGCGGCGTGCTTGTACCGCCGCGCGAATATCTCCAGCAGGCGCAGGCGCTCTGCCGGCGTCACGGAACCCTGTTGGTGCTCGACGAAGTTCAGACCGGGATGTACCGCACGGGCCGCTTCCTCGCGGCTCATCACTTTGCGATCGAACCAGACATGGTCGTGCTCGCCAAGGCGCTCAGCGGCGGCCTGGTCCCCTGCGGCGCCGTCCTGATGTCTGACGCGATATGCGACTCGGTGTACAGCTCACTCAAGCGCGCGGTCATCCACACTTCGACATACAGTGAAAATAGTCTGGCGATGCGCGCCGGCCTCGCGACCCTCGACGTGCTCGAGGATGAGCGGCTGGGCGAGCGCGCCGCCAGCGCCGGCGAAGCGCTGCGCAAACGGCTCGCCGCGCGTCTCGCGAAGCACGAAATGGTGAGCGAGATCCGAGGACTCGGCCTGCTCAGCGCAATTGAGTTCAAGGCGCCGCGCCGGTTCCGGCTGCGAGTTCCATTTCAGGCCTTTGCCAGAATTCATCCCGCGATGTTCGGTCAAGTGGTGGTGATGCGGTTATTCCGCGACCATGGGATACTCAGTCAGATCTGCGGCAATAATTTCATGGTGCTCAAGGTCGCACCACCGCTTATAGTCAACGATGCGCAGCTCGGGCACTACGTTGAGGCGATCGGCGCGGTTGTGGATCTGATGCATTCTTCGGCGTCGTTCTGGTCTGAAGCTTTGCAGCTTGCCGGCCGCGTAATGACCAGCATCTGAGACGTTCGCCGATTCACATGACGTTGGCTATACGCGCATTGTGCTTACTCCACGGCGGTGAGCGATCGCTGCGGCAGACCGCGGGCCGGCGCGACAAGGAATGGCAGTAACATGACACTGTTTACGGGCACTACGCACTCGACGAGCCGCGAGGTAAATCGAGCATCGCCGCTCGGCGAAATATCACAGAGCAGGATTGCTGGCGTGGCCAGCGCACTTCCGGAATATCGCTATTCCCAGGAAGTAATTACCGCCGCGCTGAAGCACCATTGGAACGGAAGCCTGGCGCGGCCCGAACTTTTGGATCGTCTGCATACTCGAGCCGGCGTCGAATACCGTCACCTGGCCTTCCCGCTCGAGCGATATGCGCGTTTTGAAAATTGGGGTGAGACCAATGCTGCCTGGCTCGAGGTTGCGCAGACACTGAGCTCGCGGGCGATCGATGGTGCGCTCGAACGCGCAGGTCTTGAGCGCCAGGACCTCGACGCGCTTTTCGTGGTTTCCGTCACCGGCGTCGCGAGCCCGTCGCTCGACGCAAGACTGATAAACCTGATGCGGCTCCGGCCCGATATAAAACGCACGCCGATTTTTGGCGTTGGCTGCGTTGGCGGCGCGCTTGGCCTGACACGCGCAGCCGACTATGTATTGGCTTATCCCGGACATGCCGCCGCGCTGCTGGCGGTCGAGGTATGTTCCCTGACAATCCAGCGCGACGATACCTCGACCGCCAACCTGATCTCGACGGGACTCTTCGGGGACGGCGCCGCGGCAGTGATTGTCGCGGGCTCGCAGCGAGCATCCAACCAGGCGCAAGGCGCCGAGACGGCGGGACCGCACATCGTGGGAAGCCGGTCGATCTTCTACCCGGATTCCGAAGACGTGATGGGTTGGAAGATCTCGCAGGACGGTTTTCGGATCGTCCTTTCACCAAGGTTGCCCGACATAATCAAGCGGCATCTTGCGGGCGATGTCGACGCGTTTCTCCAGAGCTTTGGTCTTGGTCGTAGTGAAATCGGCAACTGGCTAATTCACACCGGCGGACCCAAGGTGCTCGAGGCTATTCAGGACGCGCTGGAACTCGGCGATCGGGAACTCGATCGCTCGTGGGAATCGCTGCGGTGCTGCGGCAACTTGTCGTCGGCGTCGGTCCTGCTGGTTCTCGAAAACGCGACAATGCGGCATCGGCCGCCGCCTGGCACGCTCGGCGTATTGCTGGCGATGGGACCGGGGTTCTGTTCGGAAATGATTCTTGTCCGCTGGTGAGGCGATGGACGTACTGCCAGGCGAAACCGACGTTTTCGTGATCGGTGGCGGACCAGCCGGACTAGCCGCGGCAATCGCTGCGCGCCGGCGCGGTTTCGAGGTTATCGTCGCCGATAGCGCGCAACCGCCGATCGACAAAGCGTGCGGCGAGGGCCTGATGCCCGACGGCCTGGCCGCGCTCGCCCAACTGGGAATAGCCACAACCATCGATCACGGCTTTCCGTTTCACGGTATCCGTTTTGTGGAAGGTGGATTGTCGGCGCAGGCCTGCTTTCCCGAGAGCCACGGTTTAGGCATTCGCCGTCCGGTTCTGCATCAGCTACTCATCGAGCGCGCGCTGGCGGATGGCGTCATATTGCGATGGGCTACGTCGGTGCGCACCATCGACGCCAGCACCCTCAAAGCTGGCGGGCGAACCGTGCGCTGCCGATGGATGATCGGCGCGGATGGCACAAATTCGCGGATGCGGCGATGGGCTGCGCTCGATCCGGTCTGGAGCAGCGTGAGGCGAGTCGGGCTCCGTCAGCATTTCCGCGTCACACCATGGACCGACTTCGTCGAGGTCCACTGGCGCGACGGTTGCCAAGCCTACATAACTCCGGTCGGGCGCGACGAGATATGCGTCGCGCTGATCGGCAGCAGGACCGGCCTGCGTTTCGAGGACTTACAGTCGCTGTTTCCTGAACTTGGCCAGCGCCTGGCCGGCGCAACACCAACCGGCTCGACGCGAGGAGCTGTCTCGGTCTCTACGCGGTTGCGCCGCGTTATCCGAGGACGGCTGGCTTTGATCGGAGATGCTTCCGGATCGGTCGACGCGATCACCGGAGAAGGACTTGCGCTGGCATTCCGGCAGGCGACGGTTCTGGCCGACGCCTTGTCAAAAGACGATCTCACGATCTACCAGGCGGCCCATCGTCGGATCGGTCGGACGCCCCGGCTGATGTCGCGCGTGATGCTCGGGCTGGGCAGGAGCGCTGGTATGCGGCGCCGTGCGCTGCGCGCGCTGTCTGGCCGGCCGCGCACGTTCAGTCAGCTGCTGGCGGTTCACGTCGGCGCGCTGCGACCGTCAGCCGCCTCTTTGGACGTGGTCGGTTTTGCCTGGCGGTTGCTCGCGGCCACCGGATCGGCCGCCCGCGCCTATCCATATTGATTATGCCTCAGGTCACGACAATGACTATCCGCCGATTCTGCGCTACGTTGGGACTGACGTTAGCGATGCTAATCAGTATCTGTTCGAAAGGTCTCGCTATCTCGTCGACCGCGCGGCAGGCTGTGCTGGACCTGAATCCGGCGACTACTTACATACACTACTCTCTCCAGGGTTGGCCACACATTACTAATGGAACGTTCCGGCTCGCGCGCGCCATCATCCGGATTGATCCTGTGAGCGGCAAGGCCGACGGCAGCGTGATTGTCTCCGCCACCAGCGGCGACAGCGGTAGCCACATGCGCGACAGCGAAATGAAGGACAGCATCCTGGAGGTCGATCGCTACCCGGAAATCACGTTCATACCCCAACAGGCGGAAGGTCAACGTTCCGCCGAGGGCGAATTCCCGGCGGCCGTTCGCGGCATCCTGACGCTGCATGGCAAGCCGCACGAAATCACGCTTAATATGATGGTGCAGCCAAACGGCGACCGATTCACCGCCACCGGCCATTTTGCCGTACCGTATGTCGCGTGGGGCTTGAAGAACCCGAGCCTTCTGATTTTTCGCTGCGCCGACACCGTCTACGTCGATATCAAAACGCAAGGCCGGGTCACCTGGGTCCCGGCCGGCACGGCCGAAGAAGGCGCGCGAGGTTCGAACGCCTCGCCCTGATTGAGCTTCAGCTTCCCGTCCCGCCACCCTGTCGAAACTGGTTTTCGGGACGGGTTATCGCACCGGGCTAATTCGCGCGCGGGACATCCGCGCCGAACTCATAGAACAGGCTCACGTGCTCAAGACAAGGCGCTCAGCCGGCCGTCAGTCATGCTAAACACCCGGTCGGCGAATTGCCGCGCCTTCGGATCGTGGGTAACCATCACCACCCCCTTGTTCAATTCTTTTGCACACTGGCGCAGCATGTTGAATACCTCTTCGCCGGTTGCGGAGTCGAGATTGGCGGTCGGTTCATCAGCCAATACAAACTGAGGATTTCCGGCCAGGGAACGAGCGAAAGCGACGCGTTGTTTTTCGCCTCCGCTCAAGTCTTCAGGATAGAAGGCGGCCCGTTGTTGCAAACCGCAGCGCACCAGCAAATCCATCGCACGCGGCTTGCTGACGCTGCGGGAAACTCTCTGCAACCGCATCGCGATCTCCACATTTTCCAGCGCCGTGAGGAAGGGAAAGAGATGGAAGGTCTGAAAAACGAAGCCGAAGCACGATCTGCGAATCGCGGGAAGCCGGGATTCGGACAACTCGCTGATCGCCGTTCCATCCAGGCGGATAGAGCCCGAGGTCGGCCGAAGAATACAGCCCAGGATCGAGAGTAGCGTGGTTTTGCCAGAGCCTGAAGGTCCCATGACCAGCACAATCTGTCCCTGCTCAATCACCATCGATACCGATCGAACCGCCGCGACCGCGATGGATCCCCGTTGGTAAGTCTTCGAAACGTCCAGGGCTTCCAGGCGTGCTCTCATTCCTAACTCCGAAAGACCATCGCCGGATCGAGTCGGCGCACCCGACGGATCGAAAGATACGCCGCCGATACGCTGATCCCCAATACCAGAATGAGCAGGCCGCCGATGAGCGGCGCATCGAGCGCGAGCGATACTCCACTTTGCTCGAGCGCCGGCTTGGTAAGAATAGCTAGCAGAGTAGCAATGGCATAACCGACACCGGCATCCAGCAGCGCCTGGGCAGAGATAAGAGTATCAAGTTCCGCGTTCGACGCTCCGATCGCTTTCAAGGTGGCCAGCTCCGCGATGTGTTCCATGGTGTTGGCGAAAACGGTTTGGCCGACGACGCCGGCTCCGACAATCAAACCAAGCAACGCAGTCAGGCACAGCGCCGCTCCGATCCCGGTTTCCGCCGTCCAGTAAAATATCGTCAGCTTGACGAAATCATCGGTGGACAGGACGTCGTTGTCCTTCAACTCTTCGCGTAGACGATTAGCAACTCGGGCGCTCTCAGCCGGATCTCGCAGCTTGACCGCAAGAAAGGCGGTGCTGTTGCGCCACGCTACATCGCTCGATACTTCCTGCGAAAACGAGTACGAAGTAAAAACGATCGGCGCGGTGGTGAACGTCTTGGCCGAGCGCGAAATTCCGACCAGCCGGACAGGAGTGTCGTTCAACTCCCACGAGCTTCCAATCCGCAGCTGGCCGACATGCCGCCTGGCGCTTTCGTCGAGAATGATAAAAGGCCCGCCCCGGACGTCGCGAGCGCTGCCCTTCGCCATTTTCCATGGAGCACCGACCAGGCTGAGCGGGTCATATCCGACAATTTCTACCTGCTCCTGGGCTCCGTCGGCTAACTTCAAAAATCCCCAGGTGAGCATGATCAGCCGCGCCCAGAGCACCTCCGGCAGCGCCAGCACTCGCCTGACGCGATCTTCCGGGAACAACTTGGCGAAATCGAAGTTTCGTATACCTCTGGAGGTGATCCAGAGATCGGCCCCGGCATGGCGAATCACCGCCGTGGCATTCTTCATCATCCCGATATAAAGCGCGACCTCGGTCAGGGTCAGATAAGAGGAGAAAACGACTCCCACCAGCGTCACCACCAGACGGGTCCGATTATGAAGGGACATCCGTAGTGCGAGCCAAATCATTGGTCGGACCGCAGACCATTAGAGGGACGCGTTGACAGCCAGACGGGCAGGTCTTTCACCCGGATAAGGTATGCCGGGTCAACGCGGGGCGGGGATGCGGCAGAAGCATCCGCGCGCCGCGCAACTCGTCACGCCGTTGGGATGGGTGATGTGCACGTCCATCTTGTGATTGCACTTCGGACATTTCTGGCCCGGACGCGGTACCAGCCGCGGCGTCGGACGCGAGGGCCTGAATTGAATCACTTTGCCCATGGCGCAGGCTAACGGTGGTCCTCGGACTTGCGACCGCCCAGGCGCGCCAGCGCGCGCAGGCGCATCGAGTTGAGCCGGATGAAACCGTCGGCATCGGCCTGCTGGTAGCCGCCGGCCTCATCGAAGCTCGCCAGCGAAGAATCGTAGAGTGAATTGGGCGATTTGCGCCCGGCGATCGAAACCCCGCCTTTGAAGAGCTTCAAGCGCGCGACGCCCGTCACGCTCTGCTGCGCGCGATCGACCAGGGCCTGCATCGCCTCGCGCTCGGGCGCAAACCACTGTCCGTTGTACACCATCTCGGCGTAGCGCGGCACCAGAGCGTCGCGCAGATGCAAGGTCTCGCGATCGAGCGCGAGTTGTTCGACCGCGCGATGCGCGTGCAGGAGCATCGTCGCGCCCGGGCTCTCGTATACGCCACGCGATTTAATTCCTACGTAACGATTCTCGACCAGGTCGACGCGTCCGACGCCGTGTTTGCCGGCGATCGTGTTGGCGTGCTCGATCAGCGCGGCGGGAGAACATCGTTTGCCATTTATCGCCACCGGATCGCCACCCGCGTATTCGACCTCTACATACTCGGGCTCGTCGGGCGCGCTTTGCGGCGAAGCGGTCAGCCGGAACATATCGTCGTACGGCTCGCGCCACGGATCTTCCAGAATCCCGCCCTCGTAGCTGACGTGGACCAGGTTGCGATCCATCGAGTAAGGCTTCTCGGCCGTCACCGGCACCGGGATTTTTTTCTCGCTGGCGTAGGCGAGCATATCGGCGCGTCCGCGAAACGGCCATTGCGGATGACGCCACGGGGCAACCACTTTCAACTGTGGCGCAAGGCGGGCGAAAGTGAACTCGAAACGCACCTGGTCGTTGCCTTTACCGGTCGCTCCATGACCGACCGCGTCGGCGCCCTCGGCCAGCGCGATTTCGACCTGGCGCTTGGCGATCACGGGCCGTGCGATCGACGTGCCCAGCAGGTAGTAGCTCTCGTAGACCGCGTTCGCGCGCATCATCGGAAAAACGAAGTCGCCCGCGAACTCTTCGCGCAGATCTTCGAGATAGAGCTTGCTCGCCCCGGTCGCGAGCGCCTTCTGCTCGAGCCCGGCCGTTTCCTCCGCCTGGCCGACGTCGGCGCAATAGGCCACCACTTCGCAGCCGTAAAAATCGCGCACCCAGCGCAGGATGACCGAGGTGTCGAGTCCGCCCGAGTATGCGAGCACCAGTTTTTTTATTTCAGTGGTCGCCACACCGACATCTTAAGGCATTCGTGCCCGTGCCTTAAGTAGTGCCGGACACATCGGTAGCGCCGATTATCGCCGGGCGCAGCAGCCAGACCATCACGGCCTTTTGCGCGTGCAGTCGGTTTTCTGCCTGATCGAGCACCAGCGAGCGCGGACCATCGAGCACCTCGTCGGTAATTTCCTCACCGCGATGCGCCGGCAGACAGTGCATCACGGCCGCCCCCTGGCGCGCGTGGCCGAGCAGCTCGCGGTTGACCTGGAAGGCTTTGAAGTCGCGCCGGCGCTCGGCTGCCTCGTTCTCGTGGCCCATCGAAGTCCAGGTGTCGGTGTATATCACGTCGGCACCGCGCACCGCCTCGACCGGATCGTGCGTGACGATGCCGAGTTTGTCGCGGCGCATCAGCTCGACGAACTCGCGCTGTGGTTCATACCCCTGCGGGTAGCCGAGCCGCAACTCAAAACGCGCCAGGGCGGCGGCCTCGATCCAGCTCTGCGCCAGGTTGAAGCCGTCGCCGACGTAGGCGATGCGGAGCTTGCTCAGATCGCCGAAATGCTCGCGCAGGGTCAGCAGGTCGGCCAGCAGTTGGCAGGGATGCAGCAGGTCGGTCAGCCCGTTGATAACCGGCACGCTGGCTTCCAGAGCCAATTCGACGCAGATCTCGTGGGCGAAAGTGCGAATCATGATGAGATCGACCCAGCGCGAGAGATTGCGCGCCACGTCCTTGACCGATTCGCGTTCGCCGATCCCTATATCCTGCGGGGCGAGGTAGATCGCGTGTCCGCCAAGCTGCGCCATCCCGGTCTCGAAGGTCAACCGCGTGCGCAGCGAAGGTTTCTGAAAGATCATCGCGAGCGTGCGGCCGCGCAAATACGGATGCTCCAGTCCGGCGCGCAGCTCGGCCTTCAGGCGCGCCGCCAGCGCGAGCAGACGCTCCAGCTCATCGGAGCTGAGGGAGCCCAGATCCAGAAAGTCGCGCTTGGCGCGCGCCAGGCGCCGTTTGTGAGCCGCGCTCGCTCGATTCGCGAGCCGGCGCTGTGGCCCTTCTTTGGTCATCTTGCCGCGGCTGAAGCCGCCGCCGGCGCGGCCGAAAGCGCGCGCTCGATTATCTTGAGCCCGGCGTCGGCCTCGTCGCGGGTCAGCGTAAGCGGCGGCAAAAGCCGCAGCACGTTCTCGGCCGTGGCGTTGACCAGCAGCCGCTCGCGCAGGCAGGCGTCGGCGGCGCTCTTGGCCTCGCCGTGCAACACGATACCGATCATCATGCCCAGCCCGCGCACTTCGGAAACCCGTGCGCAGCCCTTGGCGAATGTACGCAGGCGCTCGAGCAGGTAGCCGCCGACGCTGGCCGCGTTCTCCATCGCGCCGTCGTGCTCGAGTGCGTCGAGCACGCCCAGCGCCGCGGCGCACGAAACCGGGTTGCCGCCGAAGGTCGAGCCGTGGCTGCCCGGCGTAAGGCTCTGCGCAATTTCGCTTTTGGCGATCATGGAGCCGATCGGCAAGCCGCCGCCGAGCGCCTTGGCGAGCGTCATGATGTCCGGCTTGACCCCCACGTGCTGCCAGGCGAAGAGCTTGCCCGTGCGCCCGATCCCGGTCTGAACTTCGTCGAGGATGAGCAGGATTTTGCGCCGATCGCAGAGATCGCGCACGCGTTTGAGATAGTCGAGCCGCGGGGTGACCACGCCGCCCTCGCCCTGGACCGGCTCCAGCATGATCGCGATCGTCTCGTCGTGGACCGCCTTGTCCAGCGCTTCGACGTCATCGTAAGGAACCATGCGAAAGCCCGGCACCAGCGGCTGGAAACCGATGTGATATTTTTCCTGCCCGGTCGCGCTCAGGGTGCCAAAGGTGCGGCCATGGAAGGAGCCGAGCGTCGAGACGACCTCGAAGCGGCCGGCGCCACGGTCGTGACCCCAGCGCCGCGCCAGCTTGAGCGCGGCCTCGTTGGCCTCGGCGCCCGAGTTGCAAAAGAAGACCCGCCCGTCGCCGAAATGGCCGCACAGCCGCGCCGCCAGCCGCGCCATCGGCTCGGTGTGAAAAACATTTGAGACGTGCGTCAGCTTCTCGGCCTGCTCCTTGATCGCGCGTACGACGCGGGGATGGCCGTGCCCGAGCGAGGTCACGGCGAGGCCGCAGAAAAAATCCAGGTAACGGTTGCCGTCGGCATCATAAAGGTAGGCGCCGGTGCCGCGCACGAAGGCGAGCGGCACGCAGCCGTAGGTATTGATGAGATTTTGATGGGCGAGGTCGACGATTTCAGCGTTGTTCATCGTTATTCTTCCCCGAATCTTATGGCTTTCCGGCAACCCCCGGCCGCGCCGTGTCCAGCCGCACGCGCTTCCAGGTGCGTACGCACAAGGGATCGCCGGGTCCCGGTCTAAGCTGTATGCCACAGGACGCCGCGGAATGCTCGCCCTAGCTGCCTGCCACGACCTCTGTGCCCACTCCCGCTTCGGTGAAAATCTCGAGCAGGATCGCGTGGCGCGTGCGTCCGTCGACCACGTGAGTTTTGCCCACCCCTCCGTTGAGCGCCGCGATGCAGCATTCGACCTTGGGGATCATGCCGTCGCTGATCGCACCCGCCGCGATCAGTTTTTTTGCCTCGCCGACGGTCAGCGTCGGGATGAGCTTGCCGTCCTTGCCCTTAACGCCCTCGACGTCGGTCAGCAAGATGAGCTTTTCGGCGCCCAGCGCGGCGGCCAGGTCGCCGGCGGCGACGTCGGCGTTGATATTGTAGGTCAAGCCGTCGCGGCCATGGCCCACAGGCGCGATCACTGGAATGAAGCCGGCGGTCTCCAGCGTGCGCAGCACCTGCGGATTGACTTCCGCCACTTCGCCGACCAGCCCGATATCGACTTTGGACGGCACGCCGTCCTCGTCGTTGAGCGTCATTTCAAGCTTGCGCGCGATTATCAGATCGGCGTCCTTGCCCGACAGCCCCACCGCGCTGCAGCCGTGGCGCGAGAGCAGTGCGACGATATCCTTGTTAAGCCGCTGCAGCACCATCTCGACCGCTTCCATCGTCGGCCCGTCGGTCACCCGCATCCCGCGCACGAAGGTCGACTTCAGCCCCAGCCGCTCGATGAGCTGGTTGATTTGCGGGCCGCCGCCGTGCACCACCACCGGGTTCATCCCGACCGCCTTCAGCAGCACCACGTCCTGGGCGAAGCTCTCGCGGAGATCGGCCGGCCTCCATCGCATGGCCGCCGTATTTGATGACGAAGGTCTTGCCCTGAAAGCGTTGAATATAAGGCAGTGCCTCGACCAGCACCGACGCGATCGTCTTTGGATCCTGCATCTAACCAGGGCTGGGCCGGGACGCTACAAAATGTAGCGCGACAGATCCTCGTTTTTGACGATCGCGTCGAGCCGCCGATGGACGTATTCGCTGTCGACCGTAACCGTGCGTTCGCTCAGCTCGGGCGCGCTGAACGACAGCTCCTCGAGCAGGCGTTCGAGCACCGTATGCAGCCGGCGTGCGCCGATATTTTCGGAGCGCGAGTTTACCGCGGCCGCAATTTCAGCCAACGCCGAGACCGCGTCGCCGGTAAACGTCAGATGCACGTTCTCGGTCTCCATCAGCGCGACGTACTGGCGGGTCAGCGCGTTCTCCGGCTCGGTCAGGATTCGGATGAAGTCCTCGCGGGTGAGCGCGCTCAGCTCGACCCGGATTGGAAAGCGCCCCTGGAACTCGGGAATCAGATCGGAGGGCTTGGAGGTGTGAAACGCGCCCGAGGCGACGAACAGGATATGGTCGGTGCGCACCGCGCCGTACTTGGTGTTGACGGTCGAGCCCTCGACGATCGGCAGCAGGTCGCGCTGCACGCCCTCGCGCGAGACGTCGGGTCCGTGAGCGGCCTCACGCCCGGCAATCTTGTCGATCTCGTCGATAAAGACGATCCCCGATTGCTCGGCCCGATTGATCGCCTCGTGCGCGACCTTCTCCATATCGACCAGCCGCGCCGCTTCCTCCTGGGTGAGCAGCTCGAGTGCCTGCGGCACTTTGGCCTTCTGCCGCTTGGACTTCTTGGGCATGAACTGGCCGAGCAGCTCGCGCATGTTCGCGCCCATCTCTTCCATCCCCTGCGGCGCGAGCACCTCGACCATCGGGGTCGACTGCGCGCTGATTTCGATTTCGACCTCGCGATCGTCCAGATGGCCTTGGCGGAGCAGCTTGCGCAGCTTCTCGCGGGTGTCGGCATGCGAATCGCCCGCGGCTTCGGCGGCGGGCGCGAGGCCGACCGGGCGGCGGACCTTGGTGGCCGGCGGATAGAGGATGTCGAGCAGCCGCTCTTCGGCGGCATCGCGGGCCTGGATCGCCACCCGCGTGCGTTCCTCCTCGCGCACCATCTTGACCGCGATTTCGGCCAGGTCGCGGATCATCGATTCAACGTCGCGGCCGACGTAGCCGACCTCGGTGTAGCGCGAGGCCTCGACCTTGACGAACGGGGCTTGCGCCAGGCGCGCGAGCCGCCGGGCGATCTCGGTCTTGCCGACGCCGGTGGGCCCGATCATCAGGATATTCTTGGGCGCGATTTCGTCGCGCAGTTCGGGCGCGACGTTTTGCCGCCGCCATCGATTGCGCAACGCGATCGCCACGGCGCGCTTGGCGTCGTGCTGTCCCACGATATAGCGGTCGAGCTCCGAGACGATCTCGCGCGGCGTCATTACATGCGGACTTGGCATCGTTCCTTCAGCTATTAGCGCCTTCTCTGCGGGCCCCTCTTCGACGGGCATCGCGGGCCCTACAATTCCTCAATTATAAACCGATCGTTGGTGTAGACGCAGATCTCCGCCGCGACCCGCATCGCGCCCTCCGCGATCTCGCGCGCGCTCATCGCCGGCGCATGACGCACCAGCGCGCGCGCCGCCGCCAGCGCGTAATTGCCGCCCGACCCGATCGCCAGGATCCCGTCGTCCGGCTCGATCACGTCGCCCAGCCCCGAGATGAGGAGCGAGCTTTCGCGGTCGGCCACGATCAGCATCGCCTCCAGGCGGCGCAACACGCGGTCGGTACGCCAGTCCTTGGCCATCTCGACCGCCGCCCGGCGCAGGTTGCCGTTGAACTCCTGCAACTTGCCCTCGAATTTCTCGAACAACGTCAGCGCGTCCGCGGTCGAGCCGGCAAAGCCCGACAGCACCTTGTCCTCGTGCAAGCGGCGCACCTTGCGCGCCCCATGCTTCATGATCGTCTGCCCGACGCTCACCTGCCCGTCACCCGCGACCACCACGTGGCCGGCGTTGCGCACGCACAAGATCGTCGTCCCGCGGATGACGGTGTCCGGCTCAGGCGCGCGGATGGGCACGGCGGTAGACCTCCTTCAGATGGTTGACGCTCACGTGAGTGTAGCGCTGCGTGGTGGCTAGGCTCGCATGGCCGAGCATCTCCTGGATAGAGCGCAGATCGGCGCCGGCGTTGAGCATGTGGGTCGCGAAGCAGTGACGCAGCCCATGCGGGGTGATCGACGATCCCAGCCCGGCCGCCACGATACGCTGGGCCAGGATGTTTTCGACTGCGCGCGTCGTCAGCCGTCCGCCGCGCAGGTTGGTGATCACCGGGCCGTCAAGTTCCCATGCCTTGGGCATCGCGCGCCGCCACGCTTTGAGCGCGTCGAGCGCCGGCTCGCCGATCGGCACCATCCGATCCTTGTTGCCCTTGCCCGAGCGCACCAGCACCATCCCGACCTCATCGTCGACGTCGCGCCAGTTAAGCCCGACCAACTCGCTCACGCGCAGCCCCGAGGAATAGAGCGCTTCGAGGATCGCGCGGTCGCGCAACGCGGCCGGCCCCCCGTCTTCGTCATCGGCTTCGATCAGCCTGCGCACGTCGTCTTCCGGCAAAATGGCCGGCAGGCGGCGCTGGCTCCGGGGCGAGCGCAGGGCTCGCGCCGGGCTCGGTGCGCTCTCAAAACCTGCCGGCGTGGCCATCGCTTCGCGCCAGCGAAAGAACGCCTTGATCGCGAACAGACGCCGCTGGACGGTCGCCCGGCTGAGCGTCTTCATTGCTTCGGAAAGATAGCCGCGAATATGATCGGTCGTGATCGCGGCGGGCTCGATTTCCTCACCCGCCGTGGCCAGCGCTACCCCGCGTTCGAGCAGAAAGCGGCGAAAATCGCACAAATCCCGACGATAATTCGCTACCGTATTGTCGGCCGCGCGCGAGGCTTTGCCCAACGCCGCCGCGAATGACTCTATTTCCGCCTGCATCGACTCGCGTCTAATCCAAACGCTATGCTATCAAGCGGGCGCAAGGCGCAAAAGCACGAAGCTGGCGCGCGCCGCACCCACGGTGAACTGCTGGCGATGAACTGCTGGAACTGCGGGCAACCGGTCGAGACGATCGAGCGCGTCGGGTTTCACGCGCACTGCCCCCAATGCGATCGGCCGCTGCACGTTTGCCGCAATTGTTCGCTCTACGACCCGGCTTACAACAATCAGTGCCGCGAGACGATGGCTGAGCGGGTGGTGGACAAGGACCGGTCGAATTTCTGCGAGTACTTCGCGCCCCGCGCCGCCGCATCTCGCTCCTCTCAGCCGCCATCGTCTCGGCCGCCATCGTCTCAGCCGCCATCCTCTCGGCCGTCACCGGAGCGCGCCGCGCGCGAGCGGCTCGAGGCATTATTCAAGAAGAAAAACCCATGACGGCCGCAACCGGGGCGATCGTTCTGGCCGCCGGGCTCGGCACGCGGATGCGATCGGCGCGCGCCAAGGTGCTGCACGAGCTTGGCGGCGAGCCGATGATCGCGCGCGTAATACGCTCGCTCGCGCCGCTTGCGCCCGCGCCGCTGACCGTGGTGGTCGGCCATCAGGGCGATACGGTCGCAGAGGCGGCGCGCGCCTGCGTCCCTGGCCTGCAGATCGACGTCGCGCGACAGCCCGCGCAGCGCGGCACTGGTGACGCGGCGCGATGCGGGCTGGAGGCGTTCTCCCCGGACTTCGACGGCGACGTCCTGATCCTTTACGGCGACATGCCGATGATCCGGCCGGCAACGCTGCAGGCATTCATCGGCGAGCATCGCCGAAAGCACGCGGAGCTATCGTTCATCAGTGCGACGCTCGAAGGCGCGGGCGCGTATGGGCGAGTGGTGCGCGACCGCGCCGGCGCGGTGACGGCGATCGTCGAGGCGCGCGACGCGTCGCCCGCCGAGCTTGCGATCCGCGAAGTCAACACCGGCGTCTACCTCGCACGCGCGGCCGTGTTGCGCGCGGCGCTTGGGGATTTGCGGCCCAACAATGCGCAGGGCGAATACTATCTTACCGACCTGGTGGCGATCGTGCGGCGCGGCGGACTTGCGGTGCAGGCCTGGGGCGCACCCGACGCGGCCGAGTTCGCCGGTATAAATTCACTCAAGGAGCTGGCAGAGATGGAAGCCGAGATCAGAGCCGCGGTCAATCGCAAGTTGATGGGGGCGGGCGTGACCATCGTCGATCCCGCGACTGCCTATATCGGCGAGCAGGTCGAAATCGGGCGCGACTCGACCATCGGCCCCAACGTGCAGATTCTCGGCCGCAGCAAAGTCGGCGAGGGCGTCCGGATCGAGGGCACGGCATATCTGCGCGACGTCGAGATTGGCGACGGATGCCATCTGAAGCTTGGCGTGCGCGCCGAAGAATGCCGTATCGGGCCGCATTGCGAAATCGGTCCCTTCGCCAACCTGCGCGCCGGTACCGAGCTCGAAGGCCATAACCGTATCGGCAATTTCGTCGAGACCAAGAAGGCGCGGCTCGGCCAAGGCACCAAGGCGAGCCATCTGAGCTACCTGGGCGACACCGAGATCGGCCGCGAGACCAATATCGGATGCGGCGTGATCACGGTCAACTATGACGGTTACGACAAGCATCTCACGCGGATCGGCAGCCGCTGTATGATCGGATGCGACACGCAATTGGTCGCGCCGGTCAAGGTAGGGGACGACGTCTACGTCGCCTCGGGCACCACGATTTTGCGTGAGGTCCCCGACGGGGCGCTCTGTGTTTCGCATCATCCGCAGAAAATCAAGCCCGGATGGACCGCCGAATGGCGCCGCCGCCACGGCGATGGCCGCGATGGCGATGGGTCGGATTAGGCGGAAAGGGTCCGGATTGGCGCTGGCGGCGCGTCGCCCGGACCGGCAAACTTAAGGCTAGGCCGGGAAAGGTGAAAATTCGATGTGCGGAATAATTGGATACGTGGGCCCGTCCGAGGCGGTGCCGATTCTGATCGGCGGGCTCGCGCGGCTGGAGTATCGGGGCTACGACTCGGCCGGCGTGGCGACGATCAATGGCAGCGGGATGGAAATCCGGCGCGCGGTCGGCAAGCTCGAGAATCTTCGCCGCGCGCTCGACGGCGCACCGCTCAAGGGTTCGATCGGAATCGGCCATACGCGATGGGCAACGCATGGGCGCCCCTCGGAAGGCAACGCCCATCCGCACAAGGCCGGCCCGGTCGCGGTCATTCATAACGGCATCGTCGAGAACTACGTCGAGCTGCGCGCCGCGTTGACCACGCGCGGCCACAAGCTGAGCTCCGAAACCGATACCGAACTGATCTCGCATCTGGTCGAGGAACAGGTCCGCGCCGGCCTCGGGCTGACCGAGGCGGTGCGCCACACCGTGCTCGAATTGCGCGGATCGTTCTCCATCGTGGTGCTCTCCGAGACCGAGCCCGACAAGCTGGTCGCCGCCAAGACCGCGACCCCGCTGGTGCTCGGGCTGGGCGAAGGCGAAAACTTCGTCGCCTCCGACATCCCGGCCATCCTGGGCCACACCCGCCGCACGATCGTGCTCGAGGATGGCGAACTGGCCGAGCTGACCGCGCATGGCGTGCGCCTGATGACTTTCGACGGCACGGCGATCGAGCGCACGCCCCGGCTCATCGAATGGGACGCGGTCGCCGCGACCAAGGGCGGCTTTCAGCATTATTTGCGCAAGGAGATCGCCGAGCAGCCGCAGGCCTGGATCGATACCCTGAGCGGGCGCGCCGCGGCCAGCTCCAGCGCGGTGCGGTTCGAGGGCGAACTTTTGCCGGCGGCCGGGCCCGAGGCGATCGGGCGAATCGTGATGGTCAGCGCGGGCGCCTCGTGGATCGCTTCGCTCATCGGCAAATTCATGATCGAGGAGCTGTGCGGCGTGCCGGCCGAGGTCGATTACTCGGCCGAGTTCCGCTACCGCCAGCCGCCGATCGACGCGCGCACCATGATGATTGCGGTGTCGCAATCGGGCGAGACCGCCGACACCCTGGCCGCGCTGGAAGAAGGGCGCCAGCGTGGATGCCATCTGCTCGCCATCACCAACACCGTCGATTCGTCGATCGCGCGCAAGGCCGACGCGCAGCTCTATACCCGCTGCGGCCCCGAAATAAGCGTCACCACCACCAAGTGCTTCCTGACCCAGATCGAGGCCTTCTACCTGTTCGCGATCCACCTCGCCGCGCGCCTGGGCAGGCTCAGCGAGCGCGAGGTCAACGCGATGCTGCAGCCGGCCTTTGCGATTCCGGCGCAAATCAAGGAAGTACTGGAAAAGCGCGAGCGCCAGATCGAGCGCGTGGCGCGCAAATACGGCAAGACGCGCGACTTCCTCTATCTCGGCCGCGGCATCAACTACCCGGTCGCGTTGGAGGGTGCGCTCAAGCTGAAGGAGATTTCGTACATCCACGCCGAGGGCTACTCGGCGGGTGAGATGAAACACGGGCCGATCGCGCTCATCGACGAGGAGATGCCGGTGGTGGTGATCATCCCGTTCGACAACGTTTATGAAAAGACGCTGTCGAACCTGCGCGAAGTCGAATCGCGCAACGGGCGGATCATCGCCGTCACCGACCATCCCACGCCCGAACTCGAAGAGGTCGCGTGGGAGATAATCGAGGTTCCCACGACGCATCGGATGCTGATGCCGGTGCTCACAACCGTGCCGTTGCAGCTCCTCGCGTACCACATCGCGGTCTATCGCGGCACCGACGTCGATCAGCCGCGCAACCTGGCCAAGTCGGTGACGGTCGAGTAGGTCGTGCGGCGGGCCAGCCTCAGGCGATCAATTTGTAGTTTTATTGATCGGGTATAGCGCCACGGCGCCGTCGATTGTCAGCGAACTCTCGTCCTGGATAAACGCCGCTATCCCAAGATGGTCGAGCTTCCATGAAGGATCGAGATCGACGCTGAGTTCGTTCTCCAGCGCGGAGCCGGCTTGCGGGCGCAGTTCGAATGCGGGAATCATCTTTCGCACCGTGTAGTCGTACGTGATCCGATGGCCCCGGTTTTCGCCCCCGTCGATCTTGGCCATCAATCCATTCTCGTAAATCGCAACTAGCACGATCAGCGATTTGTCGCCCGCCGTGCGCACGATGTGCGCACTCACGCTCAGGTTGAGCTTGCGCGCGCCCGCAGCCAGCGGCATTGCGCGCACCGTGACCACGCCCGGCGGCGGCGTCGCACGGGCGGTCGCGATTGCGCGAGCGATAAGGTTGGGGTCGGACCCGACGCATTGCCATTGGCCATTGATCACGATTTGCGGCGTATACGAGCCGCTCAGTTGCATCGCGCGAACGTACTCGACCTGGCGCATCGTCCATTGATTCGACGAAAACGGGTCGGACCATCCCAGGCTGTCCCAATAATCGACATGGTAGGCGAGTGGTATCATGCCGGTGGTAAACGCGCCGATCCGGCTCAGCAGTTCGTCGGCAGGCGGGCAGCTCGAGCATCCCTCGGAGGTGAAAAGCTCGAGCACCACCGGAGTATCCTCGGACGCCGCGCTGGCTTGCGAGAATCCCGCCCGCTCGCCTGCGAAGGCCGCTCCGGCTCCCAGAGCGAGCGTGATAGCGCCAATCATGGCGGCCAATCCCAAGTGCACGGGCGCGGACTTCTTGCTCATACGGTCCTCGCCAGTAACAAACCTCCGAATCACGCCGCAAGTTCCGGGCGCTTCAATGGCCGAACTGAAGGCAGCGCGAAAATTTGGCGAAGCGGCGCTCAGGTCGCCTCGGTATAGACGTTAGTGAAGTCGGGATTGATCTCCCGTCCATGATAGAAAATCGCCGCTCCCAGGTGGTCCTCGGTCCAGGTGATAGTTGGCATGTCGCGGGTCACGAAATAGCCCAGGCCGGCGAAAGTCTCGTTGCGGTTACCCGAGGGATCGAAGAAGTAAATCGTCGCTCCGCGCGTGATGCCATGGCGAGTCGGCCCGATGTCTATCTTGACCCGATTCTTGGACAATATGTCGGCGGCGCGCAGAACGTCGTTCCAGTTGTCGAGATAAAAGGCAAAATGATGAAATCCCGGGCGCGGCCCGCCAACGAACGCGATGTCGTGCGGCTTGCTCGTGCAGGAAAGAAACGCGGCCGCCTGAATGCTGTTGCCCGGACCCACCATCACCTGTTCAGTAAGCTGAAAGTTGAGTACTTCGGTAAAGAATCGGCAGTTTTCGGCCACCCGATTGACGCCCCGAGACGACTCGATCTCAGCCATCAGGAGGCAGTGGTCCAGATGCATCGCGCCCGCGCCTTTGATGTCGTTCGGCCATGGGTCAGGGTTGATCGCACCCACGCTTCTGCCGACCGCTTCTTTCTCGGCGAACAGGACCATTCGATGGCTGCTCGGCAACGTGAAGCGGATCGCACGGCAGACGAATGGGATCGCGCCGGGCTTCAGTTGCTCGACCTCGATGCCGCGTTTTGCGATCGCGTCGCCAAAGGTGTCGAGTTCGGAGTCACGCTCCACCTTGTATGCGATATAGTTCGCCCCGGAGTGGTCAGAGGGTGTGAGGATCACGCTGTAGCGATCCCATTCGTCCCAGGCCTTATAGTAACTCGTTCCGCCGCTCTCGCGATGAGTTTCGATGAGCCCAATTACATTGGCGTAATGGTTGCGAGCTTTTTCGATGTCAGTTACTCGGACCGAGACATGTCCGATGCGCATTACCGCCACGACAGCGTCCTCCGTGGACTGAGATGTCCCGATGCTAACACCGGCACCGCCCCACTGTCACCCACCGCGTAGCGCCCGCTGGGAACAGAAGTCCCTACTTTTCGCCCTGCCGCGTCATCCGATATTGTTGCCCCAATTGTCACGAGGAGGTGCCAGGTACGATGGGGGACGTTGCCCCGCTTGCTGGAATCACAGTCGTCGATCTTACGCGTTACCTGGCCGGGCCTTTTTGCACGCAGATTCTCGGTGACTATGGCGCCGAGGTAATCAAGATCGAGCCGGTCAAGGACGCACGCGCAGAGATGGGCGGTTATACGGGCAAAGACAGCTACTTCTTCATGAGCACCAACCGCTCTAAGAAAAGCGTGCAGATCGATCTCAGGCAGCCGCCGGGCGCGACGTGATGCTCCGTCTGGCCGACCAAGCCGACGTGGTGATCGACAATTTTCGTCCCGGCGTGATGGAAGCGATGGGCCTCCAGTACGAAACGCTCGCGGCCCGCAATCCGCGTATCATCGGATGCTCGATCTCCGGTTTTGGCGCCAGCGGTCCGATGCGTGATACGCCGGGGTTCGATCAGATCGCGCAGGGATTCTCCGGATTGATGAGTGTGACGGGCACCGAGCAGAGCGGCCCGATGCGGGTTGGAATCGCGATCTGCGATCTGCTTGGAGGAATCTTCGCCGCGCAGGGTATCCTGCTTGCCCTCCACGCGCGCCATCGGAGCGGCCGAGGCCAACGCGTCGAGACTTCCATCCTCGAAGCGATCGTCAGCGTGCTTAGCTGGTCAGCGGGGATCTACTTTGACACCGGGCGCACACCGGACCCCGCCGGCAACCATCATCCACTCGCGGCGCCACACGGCGTCCACGCGGCTTCAGACCGGCCCTTCAATATCGCGTGCGGCAACGAGACGATGTGGCACGCGCTGGCCGACGCTATCGGCCAGGTCCGAACTCAAGGACGATCTGCGATTCGTTTCGCTGGGCCATCGGATAAAGCATCGCGCAGCACTAACCGCCGAGATCAACCTTGCACTCGCTTCCAATACGGCAACGCATTGGATCGATCTGCTCAATCGTGCAGGCGTGCCCTCGGGTCCCATCCTCACTATCGAGGAGATGTTCAATCATCCGCAGGTCGCGGCGCGCGAGATGCTCGTCCGTCTACCGCATCCGGTGCGCGGCGAGATCAAAACGACCGGACTAGGAGTGAAACTCTCAGAGACGCCGGGGCACGTAACACGGCCGCCGCTGCTCGGCGAGCACACGACCGAAGTCCTGACGGCGCACGGCTTCACCAACGAGGAGCTGGCCCGTTTGCGCGAGGCGCGGGCGATTGGCTAGCGCGCCGGGGCCGGAATCTTCGCCGGCACGCAGGGGCCCGATGTCAACCGAAGCGTCACGGATACCGCCGCGACGCCACAGCGCGTTCGGGCTGAGCCTACTGTTCGGTATGGAGACACTCGCCTACGCGATATTCCGGCTGCCCACCGATCTCGGCTTCGACGCCAACGCGTTCGGCGATCGGGGCGACTTCCTTTCGATCTCGTACCTCGTTGCACATGGCAGCCGGCCGGCGCTCGACTTCGGCTACCATTGGGGACTCCTACCGATCTTGCTAGCGCGGGTGTGGTTTGCGCTCTTCGGCGCGACTCCACAGGCAAACGAAACAATAATGGTCCTTTGCGCCGTGTTGGTTGCAATGGGTATCGCACGAATGGCCGCGGCGCTGCACTTGGGCACGATCGCTATCGTCCTGATCATAGTCGCGTTGCCCTTTGCGTTTCCGACCTTCACTCTGACCTACGCTTTAGAAGCCGCGCTCCTGTCGAATGCGCTTGCGGAACAGGCCGCACAAAGACCCTCGAGCGCACTCGCGCTGACCACCGCAGCGTGCTTCGTGAATCCCAGCATGGCGTACCTTTATGGCTTCCTGCTGTTGATCGGTTTGTTGTGGCGGAGTCCGAAGCGAGACGATGACTCAGACTCGCCAATTAACCGGGCGACCATCGTCCGCACAGCCACACCCGCTCTAATCACCGGTATCGTCCTGATACTCGTCCTGTGCGCCGTCTACGGGCCGCTTCCGCTGGCGAAGACTATCCTGCCTCTCGCCGGAATGGCGGCGCACCGTAATCAGGCCTCGGGTTTCTTTAACGGCGTCGGGCGCGATTTCTGGTATGAGCCGCACCTCGGGCTGCCCTACTATCTCTTCTCAGTAGTCGGCTTCTGGACTGCCGCGACTTTGTGGCTGATCGTTGCAGGTCTGCAGGCGGGACGGAGATTGTTATCGGCACCTCCCGCACCCGACATTTCAGTCGCTACCGATGAGTTCATCCTAACCTGCGCCATACTTCACGTGACCTTTGTCACCGTCTTTTTCGGATCGGAGGTAAGCTGGCGCTACTACTGCTACATACTAGTGATGGGCGTCGCTGCGATTAGCATCCGGGATACGCAATCGGCGCGAGTCGCAGGCGTGCTTGCCGTGATGGCCTTGTTGGGCAACGTCTCCCATTTCGCGCAAATCGCCGGCCAGTGGCGCATCACCACGCCGAGCCCGGTTACGGCGGGGATGTGGGCGTCGTCCGAAGAAGTGCGCGAGTGGGAACAGGTTCAGCGCGCCATCGACGGGCATCACGCGCTACTGCTCACCGCGATGGGATGCGGTCCCGTGCTGTCGGCGCAATTTGAGCCGCCATTCGCCAACCATTTCAATCCGGGAGAGCTGATGCCGGATCAGCTAGCGCGGCTGATGCGGCAGATCGATGGCGCTCAACGGATCGTCGTGGTGATTAGTTCCGGCTTCGGCAATATGCTGGTTTGGTGGCCCGATATCCAGCGCGCGCTCGACGGGCATCAGCTCTTGTGGAAAGGCGAGTCGTTCGCCGTATATCGAGCGCGCAAACCGCGCTAACCAGCGCGGAGCGCGCCCTGCGGCGTGGGCTCGCGGCCCGGCCGCCTACTCGCGCTCCATGAATCCTTCGAGATTGCGCGAACGTCCGGTCTGGCGCAGCTTGCGCAACGCCTTGGCCTCGATTTGCCGGATCCGCTCGCGCGTTACCGCGAATTGCTTGCCGACTTCTTCCAGCGTGTAGTCGGTCTTCTGGCCGATGCCGAAGCGCATGCGCAAAATCTGCTCCTCGCGTGGCGTCAGCGTCGCCAGCACCTTGCGGGTCTGCTCGCCCAGGTTGCCCTGGATCGCGGCCTCCACCGGCGAGGGTGCGAGCTCATCCTCGACGAAATCGCCAAGCGAGCTTTCCTCCTCGTCGCCGATCGGGGTTTCCAGCGAAATCGGCTCCTTGACGATCTTGAGCACCTTCTGAACCTTGTCGAGCGGCATCTCCATCTGCTCGGCAATCTCTTCGGGACCCGGTTCACGGCCGAGGCGCTGGACCAGTAACCTGGTGACCCGCAGCAGCTTGTTGATGGTCTCGACCATGTGCACCGGGATTCGGATGGTGCGGCCCTGGTCCGCAATCGCGCGCGACATCGACTGCCGAATCCACCACGTGGCGTACGTCGAAAACTTATAGCCGCGCTGATACTCGAACTTGTCGACCGCGCGCATCAGTCCGATGTTGCCTTCCTGAATGAGGTCGAGGAAGCCCAGGCCGCGGTTGGTGTAGCGTTTGGCGAGGCTCACCACCAGGCGCAAGTTGGCCTCGGTCAATTCCTTCTTGGCGCGTCGGCTCTTGTGCTGGCCGGCAGCGATGATTTCGATCGAGCGGCCAAACTCCTCACCGGTCGCCTTGACCCGCCGCTCGACCGCCTTCATGGTGCGCTGCGCTTCGCGGATTCGCGCGGCAATGTCGAGCAGATTCTCTCGCGTACCGTTGACCTTTAGTACGTGACGGCGGTCCTCAGCTTCGGCCGCTTCCTTGATTAGTTGGGTCTTGGAGCGGCCGGTCGCATCTTCGTAGTGCTCTACAATCTGATGGGCTTGGCGGAACTGCTCAAGCTGATGGCGCATTTCGGCTATGACCGCCTCGCGCACGTGCCGCGACAGTCCCATCGTCGTGAAAGCCGCCTTGACCCGCTCGCGCATCCGCGCGTAGTTGCGCTCGAGCTTGGGCTTGCGCCGCGGCCCGGGCCGCTCGCGCAATTCCTCTTCTAACTCTTCGAGCTTGGCGCGCAGGTCCTTGAGCTTTTTCGTGGAGTCGTGCAGCTTTTTGAGCAGCTTCTCGTTGGCTTCGGGGCCGCGCTCTTCATCGGGATCCGCGGGCTCCTCGCTTTCCTCGAAGATATCGCGCAGGTCGGCCTCGCCAGCCTCGATCCGGTCGCCAAGGTCGATAAGAAAATCCAGGGTGACCGGCGACTTGAGAACCTCTTCCTCGACCTCCTGCTCGCCCGCTTCGATTCGCTTGGCAATCTCGACCTCCTGCTCTCGCGATAGCAGTTGGAAGTTGCCCATCTCCTTGAGGTAGAGCCGTACCGGGTCGGATGAATCGCCTGCCGCGTCGGCAGTCTCTTCTTCGGCTTCTTTCTCGGGCTCGGCGTCGATCTCGCCCTCGGCGCTCTCGGTGGGGACTTCCTCGAGGACCTTGATATCCATGTCCTCGAAACTCTCCAGCGCCGCACGCAGGTCGGTAGGCGAGGCCACGTCCTGGGGCAGGAAATCGTTGACCTGGTCGAAAGTCAGGTAGCCCTGCTCCCGGCCGAGGTCGACCAGACCCTGGAGATCTTTCCCTTCGTACTTCTGCTTCATGCTAATAGCGTCCGTCCTGGCCGTCGGTACCGGCTGTCGGCGGCGGGTCGATCGACTCGCGGGCTTGCAGCACGCGGAAAAAGGCCCGGCAAGCACCCGCCGCGCGCCACTTCGGAAAGATTAAACTGAACAAGAAAGGCCGATTCTGGCAAAGCACCCCATTATATGGGTCGTTATCGGGCAAGTCAAAGATGATTTCTTTTGCGCGTCCCGTCGACTTCCCATCGCCCGTCCCCCGATCCCGCAATTCCAATTTAGCAACTATTTGGCTTTCGCGCATCCCGGAAATCTCTCGGTCGTTGCCTGGCTTGATGGCTTCCTTCAAAGTTCATAACGCTGGCCGGTCGCCAGAGCTTGCAAAAACGCCCTATCACCGCCATATGGCCCGAGGTAGCACCCCTTGCCAATCCATATTGCCATCCTGACTGTAAGCTTTGCCGTGATCCTTGCCGGCTCCGAAATGTTCACCAACGGCGTCGAATGGGCCGGGCACCATCTAAGTCTTTCTGAGGCCGCCGTCGGCAGCCTGCTTGCCGCCGTGGGCACAGCACTCCCAGAAACGTTGATTCCCGCAGTCGCGCTGCTCATGAGCCGTGGCATACCGGACGCCCATAGCGAGGTTGGCGTCGGCGCGATAGTCGGCGCACCATTAATGCTTTCGACCATCGCGTTGTTCGTGATGGGGATGGCGGCGCTCGGCTTTCGCAACCGGCGCGGGCGTATCGCACTCCGCGTCGAACCCGTCGACGCGCGGCGTGACATCGCTTTCTTCCTGCCCGTCTTTGCCGCGACGCTTATGCTCGGGGTAGCGGTTTTGCCGCCGATAGCCCGATATGCCGTCGGCGTGGCCTTGCTGGCTGTATATGCGAGCTACGCGGTCGTGATACTGAGGCTCAAGCGCGATGTCGGGGCCGAGGTCGAGCACGGACTACACCTGGAATTGCTGTTACGCGGCAATCCTGGCGACCCGCGCGGCTGGGCCACCGGCCTGCAGGTGTTGCTTGGGGTTGTCGCGATCCTTTTCGGTGCGTATGTGTTCGTCGATCAGATCGTTTTTCTTTCGCGCCACGCCAAGCTGAGCCCGGGCGTGCTTTCGCTTATTCTGAGCCCGCTCGCAACTGAATTGCCCGAGAAATACAACGCCGTGGTCTGGATTCGCCAAGGCAAGGACAATCTCGCGTTGGCCAATATTACGGGCGCGATGGTCTTTCAGAGCTGCATTCCGGTTGCACTGGGGCTGGCTTTCACGCCGTGGCATCTGAGCCCGGCCGAGCTTTTGAGTGGCGCGATCGCGATCTTTTCGGCCGCGCTGCTTTACGTCAACCTGCGTGACGGCGAGCTTGGCACGCCGACCCTGATGGTGGGCGGCGCCGCCTACGCCGCCTTTATCGCGGGCCTGGGATGGCTCGGCGTTCTCTGAGAACGCGTCCCATTGTGATGCGCGGCGCGCGTGCGCCACAATTCTTGTTCGGGATCCTCGATGAGCCGTTATCACGAGATCTGTCGGCAGTTTTATGACAACCGTCTGCTCTTCGGTAATCCAGCCGAACCCGGAATCGTAGCGGTCGAGGTCGTTGCGCCGGCCGAGGTCGAGATTTTTCGCCGCGTGGGCGCAACGCTCACGCGCGAGCGCCGCCCACTGAAGCTTTTCGCGTTGCTGGCGGAGCCTGGGATGCTCAACGGACTAGGCGCGCCTTATAAGGTCGAGCCGCTGGAAGGCAGCTTTCGTCTCCGATGGTTTGCGACCTTCGATCGCCTCGACGCGCTGGATACCGCGCGGAGCCATCTGCGCCGGCTTACCGGCAAAGCGCCCGGGGTCTCCGACGCGCCCTACCTGGTGCTCGCAGATCCGGTCGAACAATACCTCATCCTCACCGGCACGACGTTTTTCATCGGGATGGAGTTCGGCGACCTGCGCCGGATGCAACTCGATATCGAAACCTATATCAGTCCGGGCTTCGAGTTCCCGACCGCCGCGCGCGACGGCGATCGCATCGTGGCGATCGCGCTCAGCGATTCCACGGGTTATGAACGCGTGCTGCGGGGCGACGCGATGGATGAGCGTACGATGCTCGAAGAGCTGGTGCGGATCGTCGCCGAGCGCGACCCCGACGTGCTCGAAGGCCACAACTTGTTCCGCTTCGACCTGGAGTATCTCGAAGCGCGCGCCCGGCGCCATCGCTTGAAGCTCGCACTCGGCCGCGACCGCAGCGAGATGAGCGCGCGGCCCGCGCGCCTGCAAATCGCGGAACGCTCGATCGCGTACCGGCGCTACGATATCCGCGGACGCAGCCTGATCGACACCTGGATCCTGGCACAGCACTACGATATCGCGAGCCGCGAGCTCGAGGGCTTCGGGTTGAAAGAACT
Organism: uncultured delta proteobacterium; assembly: GCA_963710455.1. Classification (GTDB taxonomy): domain Bacteria; phylum Desulfobacterota; class Binatia; order Binatales; family Binataceae; genus JAKAVN01. The sequence goes on along the minus strand of CAVQAG010000017.1, from coordinate 319,191 downwards.
GGCGCAGCATTTTCACGTGGCCGCCGCCAACCGCGTCTATATCGACCCTGCGCGCGTCAGCGACTATTTCGATCATCGTCCCGAGGAACTTTTCGCCTACGCGACGGGCGACGTGCGCGAGACCGGCGCGCTGGCCAGTTTGCTCGCGCCGAGTTACTTCGTGCAAGCGCAGATCTTCCCTTACTCCTACCAAAATGTGGTGCTGCGCGGGAACGCGACCCGGATCGACGCGCTGCTGATACGCGCCTACCTGGCCGCGCGCCACTCGATTCCGGCCCCGCAGGAGCCGAGCGAAGTGATGGGCGGTTACACCGAGGTTCGCCGATGCGGCGTCGCGCGCCGCGTGCTGCATTGCGACGTGACCTCGCTGTACCCCTCGCTGATGCTGCATTATGGGCACGCGCCGGCAAGCGACCGGCTCGGCGTGTTCCTGAAAACCCTGGGCGACCTCCGCAGTTTCCGCATCCAGGCCAAGGCGGCGGTGCGCGAGCTCGACGGCACGGTGCGGCGCAACCTCGAGGCGCTCCAGCAGACCTTCAAAATTCTAATCAACTCGTTTTACGGCTACCTCGGTTTCTCGCTCGGCCACTTCAACGACTTTGTCCAGGCCAACGCCGTGACACGCCGCGGACGCGATCTTATCCAGGCCGCCGTCGCTGCGCTGGAGGATTGCGGCGCGCTGGTCATCGAGGTCGATACCGACGGTATCTACTTCGTTGCGCCGCCCGGGGTTGATGACGAGACTGCCGAACAGAAGCTGATCGATCGGATCGGCGCCGCGATGCCCGAGGGCATACGGCTGGAAATCGACGGACGCTATCCCGCGATGTTCTCTTACAAGATGAAGAATTACGTGCTGCTCGAGGAGTCGGGCGAGATGACGATTCGCGGTTCGGGATTGCGCTCTCGCGGCCTGGAGCGGTTTCAGCGCCGCTTCATGGAAGAGATGTTTCGCCTGATGCTGGGGCAGCGCGCCGACGAAATCCCCGCGCTCTATGATGATTGGCGGGAACGGCTTGCGCGCCACGCGTTCGGTATCGGGGACTTGATGAAGACCGAAACGCTACAGGACTCGCCCGAAACCTACCGCGACAAAATCGGCGGAAAGCGGCGTAACATCTCGGCCGCCTACGAGCTGGCGCTCAAGGCAGGACGCCCGTACTTAAGCGGCGACCAGATTTCGTACTATGTCGCGGGCCGCTGGACCAAAATCAAGGTCAGCGCTGCGGCGCGCCTCGCGGCCGAGTACGACCCGGCCAATCCCGACGAAAACGTCGAGTATTATCAAGCCAAGCTTGCGGAGCTCTACGCCAAATTCAAACCCTACGGCGAGCGGCGCGGCCTGTTCAGTCCCGATGAAGTCCAAAGCGCCGCGGAAGCACCGGAACAGCAGTCGATGTTCGACGAGACTGCTGACAAGCCGGGTAAGTAATCTGCCGTTCAAGTGCGATCGCGATGAAACAGAAGATCGTGGGCTTCCATCAGGACGAGCACGCCGACTGGGTGGCCGATCTCCAGTGCGGCCACAGCCAACACGTACGCCATCGTCCACCTTGGCAGCAGCGTCCGTGGGTGATGACCGCCGAGGGCAGGCAGAGCCGGCTCGGTATCGAACTCGAGTGCAAAAAATGCGACGAAGGCGAGTAGTACTCAGTTAGGTTGAGAGGCCGTCGGGGAACCCTTGCGGTCAGCCCGCTCAAAGTCGAGTGTTCTGACCTCCTCCCCCGTGTCTTGGGGGAGGATGGAGGTGGGGGTCGAACGAGCAAGCGCCGGTTGCCTTTTCTCTGCGGCGCTTGTTCGCTCTGTCTTTCTTCGTTTGCCGCACCGATATTCTTCGACAGCAACCTCCGACTGAGCAATAACGAGACCTCCTCGAGATTGACGCGTCGCATATAGGCAGAAGCGGTCCTCACAGAGATTCAGGACCGCCTGGACCCCCACCCCAGCCCTCCCCCAAGACAATCGGGGGAGGGAGTTCGGAGAACTCACACCCCTCCGCACCCAAGCGCTAAGCGGTGGCTGAAACGTCAAGAAAGCGCTTCTGACCTCCTCCCCGTGTCTTGGGGGAGGATGGAGGTGGGGGTCGAACGAGCAAGCGCCGATTTCCTGTCCTCTGCGGCGCTTGTTCGCTCTGTCTTTCTTCGTTTGCCGCACCGATATTCTTCGACAGCAACCTCCGACTGAGCAATAACGAGACCTCCTCGAGATTGACGCGTCGCCTATTAGGCAGAAGCGGTCCTCACAGAGATTCAGGACCGCCTGGACCCCCACCCCAGCCCTCCCCCAAGACAATCGGGGGAGGGAGTTCGGAGAACTCGCACTCCTCCGCACCCAAGCGCTAAAACGCTGGCTGAGACGTCCAACGAGTCTTCTAACCTTCTCCCCCGGGGCGCCACCGCAGGTTGCCGTTCTCGTCGTGGAACTCCTCGGCTAACTGATTGCCGCTCAGTCGCAGCACCAGGAAGCCATTAAGCGCACGCGCCGGTTCCTCGACGTCGTTGGCTTTGCGGTTCTCGCCCCACTCAAGCGTGAAGCCGTTAGCGCCCAGTCCGCTCTCCGCGCTGTAAGGCAACCAGGGCACGCCGCAATGCCCGACACATCGCGCCATCAGGCGCCTCCCGCCCGCAGTCGGAAATGGCGCGAGCGCGTAACCCGCATGCACGTGGCCCCAGTACCAGTAGTCCGGGCCGCCGTCGGTCGCGTGCAGCACCTGATTCCAGATATCCGCGACGGTCGCCTTCACCGTGGCGCCGGCCGGTTCGACGTCGACGCCGGCGTGATGGGTAAGCAGGATGACGCGGCGGCCGGCCTGGCGCGCGGCGCGCGTGAGCGTGGCCATCCACGGCAGTTGAGCGTCCGCGTCGAGCGCGCCATTGAGGTAGAAGTTGCTGGCGAAATACGCGGTATCGACGGCGATTATCGTCCAGTGATCGTTTTGCAGCGAAAAATAGCTCAGCCCCTGCTGCGCCTTGAACCGAGGATCGGTCAGTGCGATCTGGAAATATCCGATTCCGCCCGAGTACATCTCGTGATTGCCGTTGAGCGCGAACGACGGCGCGCTTGCACTGATGCCGCTCGGCCATAACGCGAGGAACTTGCTACGCACCTCGTTTTCCGCGCCGGCATAGTAGATGTCGCCCAGGTGGATCGTGTGGTCGGGCTTAAGGTCGGTGATGCGCTGCGCGATGTTGCGCGACGAGGCGTCGCCGGTACCCCAGTCGCCGGTGATCGCGATGGTGACGTTGTTGTCGATCCGCACGATGGGGCTGATGTTGCGGGCGATGTGCGTTGGAAACGGCGCAGGCCGCGAATCGAGCAGATGGAAGAATGTCGCCAGCCATCCAGGATCGAAATTTCCATACTGATAGAAATCGGTCGCATCCAATGCGCTTAGCGGGCGCATCGGTGGCGCCGCGGAAGGCGCCGTTGCTCGGGAACTCATCGCCGCCGCCAGCAACGACAACTGCAGCTCGTGCGGCTGCGAGCCCTTGAGCTGGTCGGTCGGTTTGGTGACCGCGGTCTGGTCGAGTGCCGCATTGAGCGCGGCGATCACCGATTGGCTGCGCGGCGGAGCGTTACCGGCAAGATTGGCGGCCTGCAGTTTGCCAAGCACCCGATTGATCTCGTCGGGTACGGATTTAGTTATCGAGTTCGGGGTCTCCAGATGTAACAGCGACCTGCCCGCCGCATCCGCGACCCGCAGCAACCGCGGCATCTTGAAGGGTGGTGGCCAGGCCGGTGCCGCCGTTGCCCGAGCAGATGCAACATTGGCTGCGGCGGCGGGCGCCGCCTTGGCCTGCGCTGCTGGCGCGTGCTTCAACTGGCTGGGCTTCCAACCTGCCGCGCCGCGCCGGCGTCGTTCGCGGCGTGACCCTGGAACCGGCGGACGCTCGGCAAAGCGCGCGCCGACGATCGTCGCCGAGGGGCCTTTCTTTTCCGTCCACGCGTTCGCCGGATGGCCGGTGTCGAGCACGCTGGCATAGCCGCCGGGCAGGAGCGCGAAAGGCACGCTGATATGCCCGCAGTAGTCGAGCGGAACCACGCCGCTTCGATGGAAGGTTTCGAACCACGCCGGGAATAGAAAATCCGACACGGCTATGCCGTCGATCGCATAGCCGAACTCGTCGGCTTGGCACGGATCGCAGATTTCATAGGCGTAGAGCACGAGGTTGTTGTTCTCGGTGGCGCACACGGTGAGGTTGAGCGCCGGGTCGGCGAGCAGTTCGAGCAGTTCGTGGCTGGCCGTGATGGTCCATTTGACCCCGGCATCCTGCGCGGTCTTCACGAACACTTTGCCGAGCGGCATCGCCTCGTCGGTGAGATCGTGATAGCCGAGCGCGCCGGCCTGGTCGGTATCGTCCAGGATGACCAGCCACCAGCTACCTGGGAGAGGCTTGGCATCCGCCGCGACCAAGCTCAGCGACGCGTCGACGCCCCATGCGGGCGCAAAATGCTCGCTCACCTGCCGCTGCAGCGCCGCCGCCGCCGCTTGCGCCTCGCCCGGTGCAACCAGTTTGCTCTCGTTGATGATCGAGATTCGCATCGCGGCCACGTTACCCCCCTTTGGGTACGCGTCGCAGCGTACCCCACGACGCGCCAGCCAGTTCCAATCGCGGGTTTCAGTCCATCGAGTTCGTTTCCCTGGCGACGTCGCCCAACGCCGCCGCCACGCGCGCGCAAATCTCCGTAATGAGATCATCGTTCATAACCGTCGAGAGCGCGATTAGTCCGCGCGGTGCGAAGAAGAGTCCCCGGTTGAGCGCGGCCAGATGGAAATTCTCCATCATCTGTGTCGCTCGCGTATGCACGCCGCCCGCTCCCGACTCCTCGAACGTGACATTCATCAGCGAGCCGGCCCGGCGTACCGCAAACGGCAGGCCGAGCGCCGCCGCTGCGCGTTCCATCTCCGAATGCATCCGCGACGCCATCCGTTCCATCGCGGCGAGGCGATCCGCGCTGAGTTCGCGGACCGAGACCGCGCCCGCCGCGCAGGTCAGCGGATTGCCATTGAAGGTGCCCGAGTGATGCATCGGACGCTCGCCTGCCGGATCGAAATGCTCCATCAAATCGGCGCGTCCTCCGAGCGCACCGACCGGCAGGCCGCCGCCGATAATCTTGCCCATCATGGTCAGGTCCGGCGCGATCCCCGCGGCCGCCTGCGCCCCGCCGATTGCCAACCGCAGCGTGATTACCTCGTCGATAACGAACAGCGCGCCGGCGCGCTGCGTCGCCTGGGCCACGCGCGGCAGGAAGTCCGCCGGCGGAGCGATAATCCCGCTCGAGCCCAGGACTGGTTCGAGAAAGACCGCGGCGATCTCGGCACCATGGCGGGCGAGCAATGTCTCGAACGACGACGCGTCGCCGTATTCGGCGAGCATCGTGCGTCCGCCTTCGCCCGCCCATTCGGCCTCGAGATCGTCGTACGACCCGTGATAGCCCTGCCGCGCCATCAGCAACCGCCGGCGCCCGGTCACGCGGCGCGACAGTTGTGCGGCAAGCATCCCGGCCTCACTGCCTGAGTTGCAAAAGCGTACCCGCTCGACTGAGGCGACCCGCTCACAGATAAGCTCCGCGAGCTCGATTTGCGTTTCATTGCGCGCCGGCCACGCAGTGCCCATCGCGCTCGCGCGCGTGATTGCCTCGACGATTGGCGGATAGCCGTTGCCGTGAACGAGACTGGTATAATTGCCGAGCAGATCGACGTAGCGGTTGCCGTCGATGTCCCACAAAAACGGCCCTTGGCCGCGTGCGATAGTCAATGGATAGGGACGATAGTATGTCACGCTGCGCGTATCGCCGCCCGGCATCACGCGCGCGGCGCGCGCGCCGGTCGCAGCCGAGGCCGGAGTCCGCGCACGGTAGCGTTGTTCGATCGGATTCATGGCTTCGTCGATCGCCGCGGCGCCACCGACCGGCGCTGCTACGCCGCCTCGACCGGGTTCTCCAGCGTGCCCAGCCCTTCGACCTCTACTCGCACGTGATCGCCCGGCTTCATGAAAACCGGCGGCTTGCGCGCGAAGCCGACGCCACCCGGAGTGCCGGTCGAAACGACGTCGCCGGGCTCGAACGTGAAGACCTGGGAGAGAAACGCGATCAGGTACTCGGTCTTGAAGATCAGGTTACGCGTGTTGGAGTGCTGCATGCGCTGGTCGTTGAGGTGGAGCGATATCCCGAGATTGTGGGGATCGGCGATTTCGTCGCGCGTCACCAGGTAGGGGCCCATCGGCGCGAAAGTGTCGAAAGTCTTACCGATCATCCATTGCCCGGTCTTCATCTGGTAGTCGCGGCAGCTGACGTCGTTCACGATGGTGTAGCCGGCCACGTAGTCCATAGCGCGATCAGGCGGGATGTCGCGGCCGGCGCGGCCGATCACGAAAGCGTACTCCGCCTCGTAGTCGATCATCGCGGAGACCTTAGGAATTTTGATCGCGTCACCAGGTCCGATCACGCAGTTGGCATACTTAGAGAAGATCGTCGGCACCTCGGGGATTTTCATCCCGGCCTCTTCGGCGTGGTCGCGGTAGTTGAGTCCCACCAGGATGAGCTTGGTCGGTCGCGGCACCGGCGCGCACAAGCGGACCGACTCGGGAAGGCGGGTAAGCCCACGGTCGCGCGCCCGGTCGGCGCCCAACCGCGCGATCGACTCGAGTGCATCCTTTGCAGCGTTCATCGCCCGGTCGCCGGCGTCGAGAAAAGCGAGCATCTCAGGCGGTACTGCCTCGGCGGCGAGCTCACCCGCCCGGCGCTCGCCGCGTTCCTCCAGCAGCGCGCGATAGGCGGAATTGAGATCGACGACGACTCCATCGGCGGCGGCGCCGAGACGATAGCGTTTGGGTTCATCCTCGTATGTAACCAGGCGCATCGGTGATTTTCCCTCCTTGCGGCCGGCGCGGCTCGCAATCGTCAACTGCTGCCGGTTCGCGACGGAGACGCGAGCCTACCGGGACGCAGTATAATGCGAACCGGGGCCCCGACCCCAAACGCGCCGCGCCAGTGTGTTGCATTTGTAAGCGCCGAGATTAACTCTTGATGAATGGCAGATGGATAGGCGGGGGATGCCCAAGGTTAAGGTAAAGAAGACCGGGCTTAGAAAATTTGGGCCCAAAAAATTCGCGCTCGGCGTTCTGATCGGCGCGCTCGCGATAGCGGCCGCGCTGCCGATTCTGCGGCCGCGCTGCACCGAGCTTCGAGGGGCGGAAATGCTGACGGTTTCGTTGGCGCACTTGAAGGGCGGCGAGGCACAGTTGTTCTGCTACCGCGATCGCGCGGGCGAGTGGCTGCGTTTTCTCCTCGCGCGCGGCAACGACGGCAAGGTGCGCGCGGTCTTCGACGCGTGCCGCCAGTGTTACAAGTTTCACCAGGGTTACGAGGTCTCGCATGGGATGCTGATCTGCCGGCTTTGCGGCAATCGCTACCCTATCGATCACATGATGAAAGGCGAAGCCTCATGCGTGCCGGTCAGTCTGCCTCATCATGAGGACACCTCCAAAGTCGAGGTCAAAGTTTCCGATCTCAAATCCGGAGCTGGGTTATTTTGAATCCGGCTACAAACATCAGGCGTCCGAGACGCGCCGCCGCGACGGTGGTAGCGCTGGCGGTGCTGCTGGGCGGGATGCCGCTCACGCTGGGTGTGGTCGTTCGTAGTTCCGAGGCGATGTTCACGCTGGACTCTGCCATCCCGTACAGAGTTTCAGCCATTCGCCGGTCGCGATGGCGGCGATAATTCCGACCCTGCCTTGCATCGTACAGTCCCTGCCTGAATCTGCGCCGCGATGCTCGTGCTGCTTATCGGCGCCTACAACCGCTACTGGCTGATGCCAGCGGTCTCCGAGTCATCCGCGCAAGCAAGCCTGCTGCGCAACGTTGGCATCGAGTCCATCCTGCTGATCGGCGTGCTTGGGTTGGCGGCGCTACTCGCCAATACCCCACCGGCGCATTGACGGCCCTCGGCGCGGCCATTGAATGCAGGGGCGCTCCCGAGTCTACTTGTGGCGAGACCACAGGTCGGGAGAAGCGCGGATGTATGTACCCAAGACGTTCGAGGTCACGGACTCGTCGACACTCCACGAGTTCATCGAGACCTACAGCTTTGGAACACTGGTCACGGTCGCGGGCGAACAACCAATCGCGACGCGCCTTCCGCTGATACTAGATCAGACAAGCGGCCGCCACGGGACATTGCTCGGCCACGTCGCGCGCGCCAATCCACAATGGCGCTCGTTTGACGGCGACCGGCAATGCCTTGTGATGTTCGACGGGCCGCACGCATACGTCTCGCCCAGCTGGTACGCAACGTCGCCCGCAGTTCCTACCTGGAATTACGCGACCGTCCACGTCTACGGGATTCCCCGTGCGATCCATGACGCGGCACAGTTATCCGCGCTGGTCGATAGATTGGTCGGCATCTACGAGGCGGGGATGACCAAGCCGTGGCCTGGAAACCTGCCCGCGGACTTCAAGGCGTCGATGCTTAAGGCGATCGTGGGCTTCGCGATCGGGATCGATCGAATCGAGGGCAAATTCAAAATGGGGCAGAATGGCCGGTGGAGGACCGAATCGGCACGGTCGCACGGCTAGAAAGCAGTTCCGATCCGGCGGCTCGCGCATTGGCTGAGCTCACACGCAGGCACTTGGGCCTCGACGCGATGACCGCACTGCCGCCGGCCGCGGCGGATAAAATCAAGTGATGCGCATGTCCGCCGGCCTGATCTGCGCTATCTACTAGATAATGCCTTCGGCGCGCAGCCGTTCCAGCTCCGCGTCATCGCATCCGATCACTTCCTGCAATACCGCGGCTGTATGCTCACCGAGCAGCGGTGACGAGGTTATCTCGACCGGGCTCTCGGACAACACCAGCGGACAGCCCACGGTCTTGAAGGTCCCGCGTTGCGGATGCTCGACGTCGGCGACAATCCCGCGCCGGGCAAGGGCGGGATCCTCGATCAGATCCTTCATCGAGAGGATCGGCCCGCACGGAACGTCGGCCTCCATCAGGGTTCGCATAACTTCGTGCTTGCTGTGACGCATCGTCCACTGCTCGACCACGCCAAAGACTTCATCGAGGTGCTTGATGCGGGCCTCGGGCGTGGCGTAGGCGGGATCGTCAGCGAGTTCGGGACGGCCGGCGATGCGCGCGAGCATCGGCCAGACCTGGGGCTGGATGATCACGTAGCAATAGTCGTTCGCACCGCCCGGTGCGCAGTGCAGCGCCGCGCCCGGCTGGCCGCCGCCCGAGGCGTTGCCTGAGCGCGGCACCTCATCGCTGAAGCTGCAGTTGGGATATTCCGTCAGTGACCCATGCTTCAGCCGCTGCTGATCGCGCAGCTTCACCCGGCACAGATTGAGCACCGAGTCCTGCATCGCAACCTCGACGCGCTGGCCGCGCCCGGTACGGGTACGCTGATAAAGCGCGGCAAGAATCGCCGCCGCCATATGCATTCCAGTGCCGGAGTCGCCAATTTGCGCGCCAGTGCTGGTCGGCGGCCCATCCTCAAACCCGGTGGTGCTCATCGAACCGCCCATCGCTTGTGCGATCGTCTCGTAAGCCTTGCAATCCGCAAACGGGCCGGCGCCGAAGCCTTTGATCGAGGCGAAGATGATTCGCGGGTTGAGCTCGCGGATACGCTCCCAGGTGAAGCCCTCGCGTTCGAGCGCGCCGGGGCCGAAGTTCTCGGCCAGCACGTCGGCGCGTTTAATCAGTTCGTCGAGGATACGTTTGCCCTCGGCCGACTTGATATTCAGTGTGATACTGCGTTTGTTGCAATTGAGCATCGTGAAGTAGAGGCTGTCGACGCCCGGCACATCGCGAAGCTGCCCGCGCGTGATATCACCGCGGCCGGGCAGTTCCACCTTGATCACATCCGCGCCGAGCCACGCCAGCATCTGCGTGCAGCTCGGGCCCGACTGCACGTGCGTCATGTCCAGGATCCGCACACCCGAGAGCGCCTTGTCCATCTACTTCCTCGCCTTAGCCTTGCCGTGAATGAGTCGAGCCCGTCCGGGCGCGCTACTTGTACATCGTCTGGTTCATGGTCCCCGGCGCGTAGACATCGGGATCGATCCATACGTTGATGAGCGCGCATTTGCCGGATTCGCGCGCGCGTCTGAGCGCCGGCCCGATATCCCTGGCCTCGCGAACCTCTTCGCCGTAGCCGCCGAGCATCGTCGCGAACCGCTCGAAGTGCACGTCGCCGAGATAGTTTGCGACCTCGCCGCGCGCCTTGCCATATTTCGCCGTCTGCCCGTAGCGAATCTGGTTCATGTGCGAGTTATTGCCGACGATTCCGATGAACGGTAGCCCGTACCGTACGCAGGTCTCGAAGTCCCATCCGGTAAGACCGAACGCGCCGTCGCCGAACAGGCAGACGACTTCCTTTTCCGGCCGCGCGAGCTTCGCCGCCATCGCGAACGGCGTGCCGACGCCCAGCGTGCCGAGCGGTCCGGGATCCATCCAGTGGCCGGGCGTCTTGGGCTGAATCACGCCGCCCGAAAACGTGACCACGTCGCCGCCGTCGCCGATGAAGATCGTGTTGTCGGTCAGGAACTGGTTTATCTCGTGCGCCAGGCGCAGCGGATGAATCGGGCGCGCGTCGGAGAGCAGCCGCGGGCGCATCGCCTCGGCGCTTTTGTTTTCCTGATCGCGCAACTCGCCGAGCCATCCGTCGCGCCGCCGCGCGCCATTGTCGACGCGGCCGCTTGCGGCCTGGGTTACCGCGGACAGGATCGCGCCGGCATCGCCGACGATGCCCAGCGAGATGTCGCGGTTCTTGCCAACCATGCGGTAGTCGAGATCGATTTGCACCACCGTCGCGTCGGCGCGCAGCCTGCGCCCGTAGCCCATCCGGAAGTCGAACGGCGTGCCGACGATCACGATCGTGTCGGCCTTCTCGAAGGCGTAGCCGCGGGTCTGATGAAAATGATGCGGGTCGCCTGGCGCGAAAGTGCCGCGTGCCGCGCCATTCATGTAGGCCGGGATGTTCAGCCGCCGACAGAACTCGATCGCCGCCGCGCCCGCCCGGCACGTCCAGACCTGGGTACCGAGCAGCACGCATGGGCGCGCCGATTTCACTAGGATGTCCGCGAGCCGTTCGACGTCGCGCGGATCGCCGGCGCTTTTGGTCGACGCACGATAGTGGTTGGCGGCGGGGATGCGCGCGCGGGCGAGATCGACGCGGGCGTCCAGTACATCGCGCGGGATTTCCAGGAACGACGGTCCGGGCGCGCCGTTGTGGCACTCGCGAAACGCCATGCTCACCATGTCGGCGATTCGTTCCGTGGTCGGCACCGTCGCCGCGAACTTGGTAATCGGCTGCATCATGTCGACGTGCGGGAGGTCTTGCAGCGAGCCCATCCGATGCTGCGCCAGCGGGCCCTGGCCACCGATTAGCAACATCGCGCTCTCGGCGCGAAACGCGTTGGCGACACCGGTCATCGCGTCGGTCGTGCCCGGACCTGCCGTGACCACCGCGCATCCGGTCTTGCCAGTGACCCGCCAGTAGCCGTCAGCAGCATGCGCCGCGACCTGCTCATGGCGCACGTCGATAATCTTGATGCCCTCGTTCAGACAGCCGTCGTAAATATCGATGATATGGCCGCCGCACAGGGTGAAGATGGCTTCGACACCTTCGTTCTTGAGCGCCTTGGCAACCAGGTTGCCGCCCGAGATCTTCTGGCTTGAGTCGGCGGCCGCGCCGGGCGGCGCGCTTTCGGATGGCCTGTTAGCAGCCCCAGCCATGTTCATTCTCCTACACGAGCATTTTCATTACGGAGCGGAGCGGAGTTTCAATCGCACGCAATCGCAACGATTCATATACCGTCTCATCGGAAGCGCGGCAAACCGTAAGGTCGCCGTGCGTTGGCGTCCAACGGTTCCTCGCGGCCGTGTCATCGCGCCGTTGTCAGACGATGGCCACGATGCGCGGATCGGCGGCAAGCTTAGCGACGGCGAAAATGGTCCGCGATCACCTTGGCCACGCAGCAGGTAATCCGCTTGCCGGTGGGAATGTGGAGAAACTCGTTGGGCCCGTGCGCGTTTGCATGCGGACCCAGCACGCCAGTGACCAGGAACTGCGCATCGGGAAAACGCTCGCCCAGCATGTTGGTGAACGGGATCGTACCGCCTTCGCCCATGTATGCGGCCGGCTTGCCGAAGTAAGCTTGCGACGCTTCCTCGAGTGAGCGCTCGAGCCACGGTGCCAGCGCCGGCGCATCCCAGCCGCTCGCCGCCCAGTTGCCCTCGAAGCTCACGCGCGCGCCATGAGGAGGATTCTGCTCCATCAGGCTTTGCAGCTTGCGCGTAGCGGTCTGGCCTTCGCAGGTCGGCGGCAGTCGCAGCGAAAGTTTCACCGCAGTCATCGGACGCATCACGTTGCCCGCGCCTGCCGGCGGAGGCAGTCCGTCGGCGCCGATGATCGATAGCGCAGGCCGCCAGGTGCGATTGAGAATCAGCTCGGTCGGATCCGTGCTGAGCGGGCGCGTGCCCGGCGTTAACGGAAACTTGGTGTATAGACTCTCACCAAGCGCTGCGCCGGCCGCCGCGGCCTGCTGCCGGCGCGCCTCCGGGATATCGACGTGAAAGTCCGCCGGCAGCACCTTGCCCGTCGCATCGTCTTCCAAGCGGCTCAGCAACTGACGCACGATTCGGAAGCTGTCAGGGACGACACCGCCCGCGTCACCCGAGTGAACGCCCTCGGCGAGGACCTCGACCTTGAGCGTCCCACCGGCGAGTCCGCGCAACGAGGTTGTGCACCACAACTGTTCGTAGTTAGCGCAGCCGGAATCGAGCGCGATCACGAGACTCGGTTTGCCGATACGCTCGCCGAGGTGATCGATATAGAAAGGCAGGTCGTAGCTCCCGCTTTCTTCGCAGGCCTCGATCATAATCACGCATCGAGCGTGCGGGGTCGACTGGGCCTGGAGCGCGCCGATCGCCGCGAGGCACGCGAACATCGAATAGCCGTCGTCCGCGGCACCGCGTCCATACAGGCGCTCGTCCTTCAGCACCGGCTGCCACGCTCCCAGCCCCGGGTTCCATCCGGTCATCTCCGGCTGCTTGTCCATGTGGCCATAGAGTAAAACGCATTCGGCCGAAGCTCCGGGAATGTCGATGAACAAAAGCGGCGTGCGATCTTTGAGCCGTATGACCTCGAGCGCCAGGCCCTTGATTGGCTGGAGCCTGGCCCATTCGGTGAAGCGGGCGACCGCCTGTTCCATGTAGCCGTGGGCGCGCCATTCTGGATCGAACGCCGGCGATTTGTTGGGGAGGCGGATGTATTCAGTGAGCTCGGGCAGGATCGATTGATCCCACAATCGCTCAACGTAGGTCTGGATTGCCGTCTTATCCATGAAGAACAAGCCTACTCATGTGGATAGCTCCGGGCAAAAGCACGCCGCCAAGTGCGTTGACCACTGTCTTAAGCGAGGGACGCATCGATTCTCCGCCGGGTGCGCTTGCTCTTTGTATTGGGCGACACCAAACTACTCGAAGATTTCGAAGATCGTTCGAGTTTTCTATCGTGGAAGTGCGCCGACCAACTCCCATCGCCGTCAAGGCGCCGTCCCGCACGGCCGCGAAATCGGCGCTCGCTCGCGCCGATGCTTCCGGTGGCCTGATTCGCGGACGTTTTGCGCGCGCACGTCTGCCCGAGGTCGAAGCCTTCACTGCCTCGCTGCCGTTCGATCGGCGCCTGTACCGCCATGACATCCGGGGGTCGATCGCGCATGCGCGGATGCTTGCGCGGACCGGCCTCGTGCGGCGTGCCGAAGCCACCAAAATCGTGGCCGGGCTGCGTGCGGTCGAGCGCGAGATCGATTCCGGACGCTTCCGTTTCGAGCTTGCCGACGAAGATATCCATCTTGCGATCGAGCGCCGCCTGACCGAGCGGATCGGCGCGCCCGGTCGCAAATTGCATACCGCGCGCTCGCGCAACGACCAGGTCGCTCTCGATCTCCGGCTTTACCTCCGCGACGAACTCGCCGAGGTGATCGCGCTCGCCGGCGAACTCCGCCGCACGCTGATCGCGCTCGCCCATCGCCATCTCGATACCCTGATGCCCGGTTACACGCATCTGCAGCGCGCGCAGCCGGTGACGCTGGCTCATCACCTGGCCGCCTACGTTGAGATGCTCACGCGCGACCGCCAACGTTTTGCCCAGGCGCTGGAGCGCACGGCCGTGATGCCGCTTGGAGCGGGAGCGCTGGCGGGCACAACGCTGCCGATCGATCGTAATGCCGTCGCACGCGAGCTGGGCTTCAAACGTATCAGTGAGAACAGCCTCGATGCGGTCTCGGACCGGGACTTCGTGGTCGATTTTCTCGCCGCCGCCGCACTGAGCGCCGTGCATCTGTCGCGGATGGCCGAGGAGATCATCCTGTGGAGCAGTGCCGAGTTCGGCTTCGTTGCGCTACCCGACGAATTCTCGACCGGCAGCTCGATGATGCCGCACAAAAAGAATCCCGATCTGCTCGAGCTGATTCGCGGGAAAAGCGGGCGCATGATCGGCGACCTGGTGGCGATGCTCACGGTGCTCAAGGGGCTGCCGCTCGCGTATAATTCCGACCTTCAGGAAGACAAGGAGCGCGCCTTCGACGCGCTCGATACTTTGAAACCGGCGCTGCGGCTGCTAGCGCTCTTGTGGCCGCGGCTTAGATTCGACGCGGCCGCGATGCGCACGGCGGCTGGCGGCTTCGCGCTCGCGACCGATCTGGCGGAGTACCTGGTGCGCCACGGCGTGGCGTTTCGCCGCGCACACGAGATCGTCGGCACGATGGTGCGCGAGGCTTCCGCCAGCGGGCGCTCTATCGAAGACTTCACGCTCGCCGACCTGCGGCGTCACAGCAACGCTTTCCGCCACGACGCGCTTCGGGGCCTGAGCGCGGAAGGTTCGGTGCGCGCGCGTAATCTTCCCGGCGGACCGGCGGCGGCGGCGATGCGTCGTTATTTGAGGAGGCTGGAAAAGCGATGAGGCGGTTGTGGATTGTGGCTGTGGTGCTGGTGGCGCTTCCAATCGTGGCCGGATGCGGCGCGAAGAGCCGCCCGATTCCACCCGAGCTGACCCATCCGGATCGGATCAACGATCTTTCGGCCAAGCCGGACCCCAAGGGTATCCGGCTCAGCTGGAGCCGCCCGATGAAATACAGCGGCGGCAAAGCCTTGAAAGACTTGGCCGGCTTCCGCGTGCTGCGCTCGGAGGGCGACGGCTCGCTTATCAATATCGCCGACTTGCCGATAACCGACCAGGAGCGCTTTCAGAAAGTGCGACGCTTCGCCTATATCGATACCACTGCGGAGATGAACCATACCTATCGCTATACGATGATCGCCGAAACCACCGACGGCTATCAGAGCGACCCCTCCAACGTCGTCCGGCAGACTCGAACGCCGCCCAAGGCGCCGCTCACGCCGGAGAACTTCAAGCTGCCCGTGCCTGCGCCGCTCCCGAGCCTGCCGACCCCGGAACCGACGCCATAAGATCCGCTCGCCGCGCCGGGACGAGCCGCTACGGAGGCTCAGCGCGTTCCGGTTTATCGATTTAGCGCCCCTGTGATAAAAACGAGGGCTACCGAATCCGTGGCGAGCATTGCGCCCAACGGCCCGGTCTCACACATGAACTACTTCGCCTACAAGGATAATCGGCTGTTCGCCGAGGAGGTCGCAATTTCGGACCTCGCTGGGCGCTTCGGCACCCCCCTTTACGTTTACAGCACGCGTACGCTGCGCCGTCATTACCGCGTGATGGACGAGGCCTTTGGCGGCACCGACCATCTGATCTGCTACGCGATGAAAGCGCTCTCCAATCTCAGCGTGCTCAAACTATTCGGCGCGATGGGCTCGGGCTTCGACATCGTGTCGGTGGGCGAGCTGATGCGATGTCTTAAGGCCGGCGCCGACCCGCGCAAGATCGTTTTTTCCGGCGTGGGCAAGACCGATGAAGAGCTGAAGGCCGCGATCGAGGCCGGCATCCTGATGATCAACGTCGAGTCGGCCCCCGAACTGCATCGCGTGGCCGTCGTCGCCAACCGGATGCGACGGCGCGCACCGGTCAGCCTGCGCGTCAACCCCGATCTCGACCCGGGCACTCATCCGCACATCTCGACCGGCCATCGCGACAGCAAGTTCGGAATTCCGCTGGCCCAGGTCCACGAATACTACGCCGAAGCGCGCGCGCTCCCCGATCTCGATCTGCTGGGCCTCAGCACGCATATCGGATCGCAGATAACCGACACGTCGCCGTTCACCGAGGCCGCGAACAAGGTCGCGGTCATCGTCAAGGCGCTCCGCGAAAGCGGCGTGGCGCTGCGCTATCTCGATCTCGGCGGTGGTCTGGGTATCCCCTACCAGGAAGAGCCGCCGCCACCCTCGGAATACGCGGCAGCACTGCTCGGTCCGCTGCGCGGGCTCGGATTGAAGCTGATTATCGAGCCCGGCCGCGTGCTGGTCGGCAATGCCGGCGCGCTGGTGACCCGCGTGCTGTACGTCAAGGAGACCGACGTCAAGCGTTTCATTGTGGTCGACGGCGCGATGAACGATCTCATCCGGCCCGTGCTCTACGAGGCCTACCATCAGATTTTGCCGGTCCAGCAGCGTGCGGGAGCGCCCGTCGTAACCGCCGATGTGGTGGGGCCGGTATGCGAGAGCGGAGACTTCTTCGCGCGCGAGCGCGAGATGCCTGCGCCGGGCGACGGCGACCTACTGGCCGTGATGAGCGCGGGCGCGTACGGGTTCGTGATGGCGTCGAACTACAACAGCCGCCCGCGCGCGCCCGAGATCATGGTCGATGGCGCCGAAGTGCACGAGGTGCGGGGGCGCGAGTGCTTCGATGACCTGGTGCGCGGGGAAAAAATCGTCAACCTGCCGGCGGAAGGGCCCACCTGATGGCCAGGCTCGGCTTTACCAAGATGCACGGCTGCGGCAACGACTATATCTACGTCATTGCCGACCGCGTGCGTCCGGCCGATCCCGCCGCGCTGTCGCGGCGGCTCTCCGATCGCCGCTTCGGCATCGGCGGCGACGGGCTGATCATGCTCGCGCCCTCGAAAAGCGCCGACGTGCGGATGGAAATGTACAACGCCGACGGCAGCCGCGGCGAGATGTGCGGCAACGGAATTCGATGCGTCGCGCGGCTGCACTACGAACGCGCGGCGCGGCCGCGCAATCCGCAACCTCCGCAAAATCAAGTCGTGGTCGAGACCGATTGCGGGCTCAAGACCGTCGCGCTCAAGCTCGACGGCGGCCGCGTCAGCGAGGCGACCGTCGACATGGACGAGCCGGTTCTCGAAGGGCGCGAAATTCCGGTCGCCGCGGACGGTCGCGTGGTCGACCATCCACTGGAAGTCGGCGGCCGCGCCTGGCGGATAACCGCGGTCTCGATGGGCAATCCGCATTGTGTAGTGTTCGTCGATGAC
The DNA here is from genome assembly GCA_963710455.1 of uncultured delta proteobacterium. GTDB lineage: Bacteria > Desulfobacterota > Binatia > Binatales > Binataceae > JAKAVN01. The sequence goes on along the minus strand of CAVQAG010000017.1, from coordinate 301,788 downwards.
GAGGCGGTCTTCGCGCTCGAGGATTCCGAGTTTGCCCGCGTCGGCCGCCAGTTCGAGCATCACCCGTTCTTTCCCCGGCGCGTCAATACCGAGTTCATCCTGCCGCTTTCACGCGACCGCTTACGGATGCGGGTATGGGAGCGCGGCTCGGGCGAGACCATGGCATGCGGAACGGGGGCCTGCGCCGCGCTGGTCGCCGCGGTGCTGACCGGGCGGGCCGAGAGGCGCGCGACGCTGGAGTTGCGTGGCGGAAAGCTGGAAATTGAATGGCGCGAGCGGGGCGAAGGCGCCAATCACGTGATGATGACGGGCGAAGCGGTCGAGGTGTTCAGCGGCGAGGTAGAAGTGAGCGACGGAGAACTCGTGCCGGTCGCTTCATAAGCTTGGCATAAGCCTGGCGTGAGCTTGGAGGGCGAAGCAATGTTCAACGGAGCACTGACGGCATTAGTAACCCCTTTTCGCGATGGCGAGGTCGACGAACAGGCGCTGCGCGAGCTGGTCGAATTCCAGATCCAAGGCGGCATCGACGGCCTGGTTCCCTGCGGCTCAACCGGAGAGTCGGCCACGCTCACCCACTCCGAGCACGAGCAGGTGATCAGAATCGTCATTCATCAGGCGCGCCGGCGCGTGCCGGTGGTGGCCGGCACTGGCTCGAACTCGACCGCCGAAGCAATCCGCTTCACCGCCGCCGCGCGCGAGGCCGGCGCCGATGGCGCGTTGATGATCTCGCCTTACTACAACAAGCCCACCCAGGACGGCATCTTCCGGCACTACAAGATGATAGCGGCCGCGGTCGATCTGCCGCTTATCGTCTACAACATCCCCGGACGCACCGCCTCCAACATCGCGCCCGAGACCTTCGCCCGCTTGTGCGAAATCCGCAACGTCGTCGGAATCAAGGAAGCTTCGGGCTCGATGGACCAGGTGTCTGATATCCGAGGCCTGTGCGGCGACCGGTTGACGATCCTGTCGGGCGACGACGCGCTCACGCTGCCGATGATGGCGCTCGGCGGCAAGGGCGTGGTCGCAACCGTCAGCAACATCATGCCGCGCGAAACGCATGACCTGGCCGCGGCGGCGTTGGCCGGGGATTTCGCGCGGGCGCGCGAGATCCATTACAAGCTGTTGCCGCTGGTGCGCGCGATCTTTGTCGAGACCAATCCAATCCCGGTCAAGCAGGCGCTCGCATTTATGGGCAAATGCACGGCCGAGATGCGGATGCCGCTAACTCAGATGTCGCCGGGACCGGCCGAGAAGCTGCACGCACTTATGAAGGAAATGCGCCTGGTCTGAAGCGCCGCACCGTTAAAGGTCATTCAGCGCGCACTGAGAGGACCTAACTGCCTGCTCCGCGGAGCTGGCCTGAAACCGCTGAACGCGACCTTATCCATGTCGTCCATGCGCGAGAGCGCGTATTGGAGCGGTTGCGAAGATACTACGACAGATCCCTGGTACGGATGCGCGAGTTCGAGGATCGCAAGGATGGTCAGGCCCAGGAGCGTGGAGAAAATCGCACACATCAGCGCCTGCGAAAAGAATGTCTCCAGTCCGAAGAAGTAGCTGAAACCGATCGTGATGAATAGCCCGGCGTAAATCACCAGCCATACCACCGACGGCAGATTCTCTTTCGAATACAGATAACGCAGGGCGGTCTCCTCGGTGAGCTTCGAAAGCTGGTCGTAGCTCTTGTCAACCAGCAGGGTTTGGCGCGAATCCTCGGCTTTGTAAGTCGCGACCACCTGCCACAGCCCGAGCGTTCCAACAGAATCATCGATCGTTGAAAATCTCGAGTTCGCCATTTCCGGCCATTCGACATCGATCAACCGATGAGTGTAAGCGCGGATCGCGCGCTGCATATCGCTGGCGGCAGGCGGCGAGAAGCCTTTGGACAGCCGATACAAAGAGATCAGCGCGACTCCCTCCTCTTCGACGTTTGCGTTTGCGCGATCGAATCGCTCCCAGGCCGCAACGATGACAAACGCCAGGAGCAGTCCATAAAAGGCGCCGAGCACCCCAAAGGTGAACCCCGCCACCTCGTGATTTTTCTTCAGTGTCTCGAGCGGTACCAGGACCCGCACTATGTAAAGCCCGAGGACACTTAGCCCCGAGAAAACAACCATCACGATTACGATCTGTTCAACTGTCGGCAGATAGAGTAGGAAATTCATCGCAGCACCGCCCCTCGCTTTGGTTTGCCCAACACGAAAGGTACACGGTGTTGAGGATGCGAGCAAAAAACGCGATGGACGACAGAAAGACTTCCGGCGAAACGCGGAAATGCTCGGCGAGACGTTTGATATTGGTCTTGCTCAGGCCACGTTTGCCGCTCAGAAATCCCGAGGCCACGCCTTTAGAACCGATTAGAGCCCCTAGGCCCGGCGGGCATCATCCCCGCATAGGGCGTCGGCGTCGGTCGTCCGGTTCGGTTCTACTCGAACATCAACACCGTCCGCGAGACCTCGCCGGCTTTCATCGCACGAAACGCCTCGTTCACGTCCTCCAGCCGGCCGCGGCGCGAGATCATGTCGTCGAGATTGAGCCGCCCTTGCAGGTAGAAATCGATGTAGCGTGGCATGTCGATGCGGAAGCGGTTCGAGCCCATCAGCGAGCCCTGGATGCGGCGCTCGGTGAGCAGCTTGGGACCGTCGATTTCGACCTTCTGCCCCACAGGAATCATCCCGATCACGGTTGCGATGCCGCCAGGAGCCAGCGCGTCGAAACACTGCTCGGCGGCTTTTTTCAGCCCGATCGCCTCGAACGAGTAGTCGACTCCGCCGTCGGTCAGTTTCTGGATTGCCTCGACCGGATCGGCCGACGACGCATCGACGGTGTGGGTTGCGCCCATCCGTTTGGCCGTAGCGAGTTTGTGCTCGAACATATCCACCGCGATGATCATCGCCGCACCGGCGATCCGCGCGCCCTGGATCGCGGAAAGTCCGATCCCGCCCGCACCGAAAACGGCAACCGTCGAGCCCGGCTCGATCTTGGCTGTGTTTAGTGCGGCGCCGACTCCGGTGGTCACGCCGCATCCAATGAGCGCGGCGCGATCGAGCGGCATGTCGTCACGAATTTTCACCAGCGCGTTCTCATGCAACAGCATCTTTTCGGCGTAAGTCGAAAGATCGCTGAACTGGCGAATCATCGCGCCGTCCTTCGACAGGCGCGGCTTGTCGCCCTTGGCTCGCCGGACCGCGGGGCGATTGGTGCAGCGGTACGGATGGCCCGAGATGCACTGTTTGCAGCGTCCGCAGAATACTGACGGACACGAGATCACGTGATCGCCGGCCTTCAGGTACGTGACCTCGGAACCGACGCGCTCGACGATGCCGGCGGCCTCGTGGCCGAGCACCGCAGGCGTGGGATGGGGCCAAAGGCCTTCAACGAAATGCAGATCGCTATGGCAGACGCCGGTGGCGACCGTACGCACCAGCACCTCGTGCTCGCGCGGTTCGTCGATCTGGATTTCCTCGATGCTCAGCGGCTTGCCGGGTCCGTGGAAAACGGCGGCTTTCATCTCATCTCTCCTGCTATTTCAGTCGAACATCAAAACCGTGCGGGCGACCTCGCCGGCCTTCATCGCGCGGAAGGCCTCGTTGACGTCTGCCAGCTTGCCGCGCCGCGTGATCATGTCATCAAGGTTGAGGCGGCCTTGTTGGTAGAAATCGATGTACCGCAGCATGTCGATACGGAAGCGGTTGGAGCCCATGTTGGTGCCCTGGATCTTGCGCTCGGTGAGGAACTTCGGCCCGTCGAGTTCGACCTTCTGGCCCACCGGGATCATGCCGATAATCGTCGCAGTGCCGCCCGGCTTGATGCAGTCGAAGCAGTCCTCGGCGAGTTTCTTCAGTCCCACCGCCTCGAACGAGTAGTCGACGCCGCCGCTCACACCGAGCCCCGCGACCACTGGCTCCGAGGGCTGGCCCGGACTCGCCAACTCGCGAATCGCCTTGACCGCGTCGGTATGGGAAGCGTCGACTGTGTGGGTCGCGCCGAGCCGTCTCGCCAGCGCGAGCTTGGATTCGAACTGATCGACGGCGATGATCATGCGGGCGCCGGCGATTCGTGCACCCTGGATCGCGGCGAGGCCGACGCCGCCGCATCCGAAGACCGCCACGGTCGATCCTGGCTCGATGCGCGCAGTGTTGAGCACCGCGCCTACCCCGGTCGTGACGCCGCATCCAATCAGCGCGGCGCGATCGAGCGGCATGTCGTTGCCGATCTTTACCAGCGCGTTTTCATGCACCAGCATCTTCTCGGCGTAGGTGGAGAGGTCGGCAAACTGGCGCATCGGCTGGCCGTTGAGCGACAGCCGCGGCTTGTCGCCCTTGCGCCGCTGCGTCGCCGCGCGGTTGGTGCATCGGTTGGGATGGCCCGCCATGCAATCGTCGCAATAGCCGCAGAACACCGAGAGACAGGCGATGACGTGGTCGCCGGGCTTGACGTAGTCGACCGCCTTACCCACTTCCTCGACGATTCCCGCGGCTTCATGGCCCAACACGGCGGGAGCGGGAAACGTGTAGTAGCCGTCGACAAAGTGCAGGTCGCTATGGCAAACACCGCTCGCGACGGTGCGCACCAGGACCTCGCGATCCATCGGTCTGTCGATCTCGACCTCTTCTATAACCAGTGGCTGCTTGGGGCCATGGAATACGGCGGCCTTCATCGTCGCAGTCCTCCTGAAAAGCTCGGCTCGGCGAACCGCGCGGGGTCACGCCGCGCGCGGCAGTCATGCCCGCAAATCCGATTCAGATGCCGCGGATGTTGCTGGATGCTGCTGCTGGATTCTGCCGGACTCGATGCCGCTGGTAGACCATGAGGCCGCCATTGCTGTCAAGCTGGGACGCGTCGAATCTGGGCAGCTATGTCTGATGCCGCTTAGATCTGGTCTTCGTAAGGTCTCGGTGCACCGCCAACGAAGGCCGTCAGGATCAAATAGCTGACGAATATCCAGTCCTCGGGGCCGGCGGGCAACCTCGTCGGAGGCGCGATGAGGGCCACCGCACAGGCCACTGCCAGCGCGAGTAGATAGAGTGCCAAACCCGGCAAAACATCGGCGAGTAGCCGCACCGTCACGATCGCCGTCACCGCAATACCACCGAAAATGAAAGGCGCCTCGCGCCCCCACGCCGGAAGGGCCTGCATAAACGGTTGCAGGAATGACAGCCACTCGCGGATGAAGCGCTCTATGGCATCGTGGTCCATCAAGAACTGTCCCACGGTACCGCTGAGGAGCAGCACGAGAGCCGCGGTCAGTAAAGCCGCAGCCAATGAAGGGTAGACGAGCTCTTCTCCGACTTCGCGCGAGACCATAGACTTCTGATGCGTATACTGCATCAGCGGCGAGTTAGTGTCTATAGAGTCTTAAATCCGTGATTTTACATCATAAATCATGATCTAAAACCATATTCGGCCACATGCCGACAGTTGGCTGTTCTATAAAAGGAGTCGCTAATGCCAGCTGAAGTCTGCAATGCCATGGGCGCGCGCGCATTGAGGCGCAAGTCATGGGCGGAACGAAAATACAAAAGCAACCGTGACAGGCCGCACCTTCCTCCTTGACCGCAACATGAGAAGAGCCGAGTCAGCGATGGGCGAATTTGTTCTCGCAGTTGTTGCCGAAGGTAAACGTATACAGCGAGAGCCCCGGCTCCAGAGCGTAAAGGCGCAGCACATGACCGCCGAACTCGCTGTTGCTCACGAGGTAGTACATCCGCTTGCCGCCGAGCTCGACATAGGTCCGCCCGTCGCTCGCCGCGCGAACGTCGACGCCCCACGCCTGCCTGGATAGGGGCTTGCCGTCCTGGCTTATAAAGAGGCGCCGAGGTCGCGAATCATCGGAACCAGCTACAAGGTAGACTGATTTGGCGCGGTAGTGCAGCGCGACCGAATCGCCGGGCGGCTTTGCATCGACGGCATGATGCACGTACTCGGCCGCAGCGAGCCATCGCCCTTCCAGCGCGAAATCGTCGAGCGGCAGGTCGGACGGCGCTGCGTATTCCGTCTGCCTCGTACGGTCTTCACCGCCGGGATTGGCGATATTCATGGTATGCGCAAATCCAAGATAGGTTTCCGGCGTGGCGCGCATGCAGACGCCACCGCCAAGCTCGACGTTCTCGTCCTCCGGAATTTTGTACCTGGGCTGGTTGAAATTGAGCGCCGGGTTGGCCTGCTTAAGTAACTCCTGGATCTTCTCCTCGAAGTAGCCGTACTCACCCTCGCCGAGGTGCGTGTAGACGATGTTGCCGTTTTTGTCGATCAGGTAGTCGGCTGGCCAGCCCTCGTTGTGAAACGCGTACCAGATTTTGTAGTCGCTATCGATCGCGACTGGAAAATCGAAGCCGAAGCGCTTGGTGGCTTCGGCGACCCGCTCGGGATTCTTGCCGAACTCGAACTCGGGCGTGTGCACGCCAACAATCACCAACCCCAGCGGACGGTAGAGCTGGTCCCAGCGCCGCAGATAAGGAAAGGTGCGGATACAGTTGATGCAGGTGTATTCCCAGAAGTCGACCAGCACCACCTTGCCGCGCAGATCGCTGAGCTTGAACGGCGCGTGGTTGAGACATCGCTCGCATGTAAACTCGGGCGCCGGCGTGCCGACCCGCTCGATCGCCGCCCGCACAATCTGCGCGCCGCCGGTCAGGAGGCCGGCAGCGACGACCGCGATCGCGGCCGCAGCGAATGCCACGCAAAAATGGCAGGGCCGGCGAGCTGCTCGACTAGCCCAATCGCGGAAATTTTGTTTCGAGTGTTCCATCGTGGGATGATTGAATGCTGGGGGGTCGCGAGCGTCAACCGGAGCCCCCGGATTTGCTGGTCTTCCAGCCAACGGCGCCTTGACTGTCCCGCTGGGGGTCCTTAGCTTTAAAGTGTAACGTAGCGGTAAGGAGTAAAGTTCCGATGGGTAGCGAGCTGGTAAATCATGTTACGGACGCGAACTTTGACCAGGAAGTCCTGAAGTCCGACAAGGCTGTGTTGATCGATTTTTGGGCGCCCTGGTGCGCACCGTGCCGGGCCATCGCTCCGCTTATCGACGAGTTGGCGGGCGAGTACGCCGGCAGGCTCAAGGTGGTAAAGATAAACGTTGACGATAATCCTGAAACGCCGGCGCGCTATGGGGTCCGCGGAATTCCCAATCTGCTGATCATCAAGAGCGGCCAGGTCAAGGAGCAGATCGTCGGCGCCGTACCCAAGAGCCATCTGGTCCGCGCCGTCGATAGCGCGCTCGTCTGAATTCCATAGAAAGCAGGTTATTGCGGCGCCGCCGCGGGTTCCGACGAGGACTCTGGCGGCGTCGTTCTATGCTGGTTCCAGTAGGTGACGATCTGCGCCTCGCGGTAATAATAGGCGTCGCGCAAATCCACTGGGACGAAGCCCGCCACGTCGTGGCTGTAGTCCAACACGCGCGGCGCGAGCTGCGATTGCCGGACCAGGGGCGTGTCGACCGGCAGCGTAACAGTCACGACCACTACCACTAAAGCCGCCACCAGCGCGCCAAGCCCCGCACCCACGATCGCACCGCCGAGCCGGTCGGCCCAACTCATGTGGACGGCCCGGATAAGCTGCGCGAGTTTACCTCCGCCCCACGCCACCACTACCATCACGGCGAGAAAAATCACGATGTACCCCAGCGTCGCACCGCTTCCGGGCCTCATCGAGAACGCGCGTGCGAGGTGAGCGCCAACCGGCTGATCATAGATCGAGGCCAGGTACGCGGCCGCCACCAGCGCGATCAACGATGAAGCGATTCGGAGAATTCCACGCGCCGAGCCAAAGAGAGCGCCCAATCCGATCGCCGCCAGGATCACATAATCGAGCCCGTTCATCCTGCCCCCGTGTGCAGCGTCGACATCGCCGACAAGGCTACCCCATCGGCGTTACTCACACGAGCCGCGAAATCCGACGAGCAAAGAAAGAGGAGGACAAGAAATAAGGTGCTCGCCCGCTGACACGAGCGGCGAAGATTATCGCGGCAGGAGTTGCGGAGTGCTCGCGCTATTGCCTGCCCTCTTGTCCAAGCTTCATTGTACCCACCACGGGTACGCCCATCGGACCTACCGGAATATATACTTCCGTGTGGTTCGGCGAGTTGACCATTTTCTGCTGCGCCTGAATCGCTTCGTATTGAACGTAGAGCGGCGTGAGCTTCTGATTGATGGTGTCCATCGCTTTGGCAACGCCTTCAGCATCAGCTTCTCGAATTTGTGCCTTGGCCTTCGCAGTCTGGATTTCGATTGTCGTCTGTTCGAGAACTTGGGTGGCCGCCAGCTTGTTGGCGACCGAATCAGCGACAGTTTGCGGATACTGAATATTGCCGATAACGACGCTGATGATTGTGAACGGAGTGCCCCGCGTCAGGTTTAAAATTCGGGCTTGCACTGCGGAGCCGATCGCATCGATGTTTTCCTTGATATCCAGCCCGTCGTATTTCTGAACCTCATCGCGCGTGTAGGTTCTAAATGGCTCCTTGATGAAATTGTTGTAGGCCACTTGTTCGGGATTCCAGCCCGCTTGGCCATATTTTTCGACGAATGCCCTGACGTTCTCAGGGTCTATCTTCCAGAGCAGATGCGCTCGAAACTCGACCCGGAGGTTGTCCTTGGCGAGTACGGCGTCTGGTCCGACAAAATTTTCCGTGCTCGTGTTTGGAGTTACCGAGATGTTGGTTACGGCGAGCCTCCAGCCAAGTCCGGTTGAAGTTGGTCCCGTCTGGAGTTCGTAGAATCGGGCGGACATTGTGTACGGATGCTTCGTGACGTATCCGACGTAACCCGCCGGCGTAGATGGATTAGTGCATCCGATGATACTGAAGGCCAACACTGCAAATAATCGTCGCATTCTTCTCCCCCTTGGCTTTCACGCCTATCGAGAGATACTAAACTCCGCCGCCCGAATGGTGAAGACAGCCCCGGACGACCGGCCTTTTCACCCATCCGCCGCCAATCTGCTTAAATAGGTCCATGCCGTGGGTCTATATCGACGAACTGAGCCGTCACGTGGGCGAGGAAGTGACGCTCAAGGGATGGCTCTACAATCGCCGCTCCAGCGGCAAAATCCACTTCCTGCTGCTGCGCGACGGCACCGGAGTATGCCAATGCGTTGCTCTCCTCAATGAAGTAGGCGCCGACGCATTTGCCGCCGCCGACCATCTGGGGCAGGAGACCTCGCTCGAGGTGACGGGCGTGGTGCGCGAGGACAAGCGCGCGCCCGGCGGCTTCGAGCTTACGGTCAAGCGCTTCAAGGTCTACGCGCCGGCGATCGACTATCCAATCACACCCAAGGAGCACGGGGTCGCCTTCCTGCTCGACCTGCGCCATCTGTGGGTCCGCTCGGCCCGTCAGCACGCGATCCTGCGGGTGCGCGACGAGGTCGCCGCCGCCGCGCGCCAGTTCTTCCACGAGCGCGGCTTCGTGCTGTTCGACGCGCCGATCCTGACTCCGACCTCGTGCGAAGGCACCACCAATCTTTTCGAAATCGACTACTTCGGCGAGCGCAAGGCCTATCTCACGCAAAGCGGCCAGCTCTACGCCGAGGCTGGCGCGCTCGCGTTGGGCAAGGTCTACTGCTTCGGCCCCACCTTCCGCGCCGAAAAGTCCAAGACACGGCGCCATCTGACCGAGTTCTGGATGGTCGAGCCGGAGGTCGCCTTTTATACCTTGGTCGAGGACATGCAGCTCGCCGAGGACTTCGTCAGCTACATCGTGGGCCGGGTGCTCGAGCGGCGCGCGGCCGACCTGGCCACGCTCGAACGCGACGTCGGGCCGCTGAAGCGCGCGGCGGCGACCCCCTATCCACGCATTTCGTACGACGAGGCAATCGAGCGGCTCAAGGCCAAGGGACTGGCGGTCAAATGGGGCGACGACCTGGGCGGCGACGAGGAAACGGCGCTCTCGGCCGAGTTCGACCGCCCTGTGATGGTTCATCGTTACCCAGCCGAGTGCAAGGCGTTCTACATGAAGCGCGACCCCGAGCGGCCAGAGGTAGCGCTATGCGTCGACATGCTGGCGCCCGAGGGCTATGGCGAGATTATCGGCGGCGGCCAGCGCGAGGACGACTACGAGAAGCTCCGCGCGCGTATCGTCGAGCACGGCCTGCCGGTTGAACCACTGAACTGGTACCTGGATCTGAGGCGCTATGGTTCGGTGCCGCACGCGGGGTTCGGGATGGGCATCGAGCGGGTGGTGGCGTGGCTCTGCGGGCTGCATCATATCCGCGAGACGATCCCGTTCCCACGAATGATGGAACGCCTGGAGCCGTAGGAAAGCGCCTGGCCAGGCTTTCGCCTCTCCCGGGGGACACCGCGACGAAAAAATTTTCGCGCAAACCGGTTGACAGAATCATGCGCCCGCGCGCGATCAATTTGTTCGCTTAATTCAAAGCCCTAACCTTCGCATCACGATTGGTTGGGAGTCCTCTCCGGGCGGAGCACTGTGGCGCGCGCTCCGCGGTGCGACAAATGCCTTCCCCGCTTGAGGACGCCGGTCTTTGCTGCCGCCCGGCCGACAGCGCGAATTCGTGCGCGAAGGATCGGATCTCCATTAGCTGCCCTCATACAGATGACCCCTGGCTTGGCCGGGGCGTGCGAAACGGCTCACGCGTACCGCTCGTTGTCAAGCTACAAACCACAGATCGATTTTTGACGACCTCATTGCCCGCCGCGCGCTCGCACGCTAAACAGTCTCCTGTCCGGCGCAAATTTAAGTTGATGTCGCCGTACAGCCTGTAGCAACGCACGGCCTTGGCGAACGACGCCCGCTTGTGGCATCGGTTGGCCAGGGTCGCGGCAGGTACCACGAGTCGCCGCTCGGCAGGATGAGGGAGTGGACGGCGGAGGTGGTAAGGGGGCAGTCAGCGGGCTGGTGGTGATGATGAAAAGGGCCTCGTCGCATGACGCGAGACGCAGTCGTCGCTCTTCCACTATCGCTCCCCGCGGTTCCCGCCGAGGGTAATCCTGGACGCCGTGGGCTGGTAAGTCTTCCGGTAAAGTTTTCCCGCAGTAAATTTCGCGCGACATCCTGTGGGCTTGAACAACGGCCGCGGCTTAGCCGTGCCCGGCCCCCGTACGTGTGTTGGCCGCCGTTGAAGCCAGGGCTCCCGGCGCTACAGTCATAGGAGGTTGGTACCTTGCGGACCGGACCTTTCGGACGTAGAGAAGCACACATTTCGCGATTCATCGAAGGCTTTACCAGCGGCTTCCTGCGGCCAGCCTTCATCGATCCAGTGGGCCGCGAGCGAATTTTCAACCATCGCGCCCGCCCCGCCAGACGCCGCAATTCAACCCGCAATTCGTTATCCGACTCGCCATCGATAAATCTCAAATGCGCTCTGCCAATTAACCTGCGCGAGTTCCTCGCCGACCAGTTCGCGGCCCCGTTCGCAGACGGACTGCGCATCGATGAGGATGGCGTCTTCACGCTCGGACCGGGCGCGGGCGAAGAGTGCGCTCAGCCGCGTCGCACGCGCCATCCGGCGCTATTCGACCGACCGCGCCCATGAGCGATGGGACGAATGTGCGACGGCGCTCGCGCGCCTTGGCGATGACCTCGGAAGGGCCGCCGAATCGGGCGAGCAGGTGGTGCTATGCCTCCGATGCGCGGCGCTGGAGACGGGCGCCGACGCGCTAGGGCATCATCGCGGGGCCGGATGCGTCGCGGTGGAGCTGAGCGCGAAGACCCGACTGCAGCTCGAACGGCGGCTATTCAAGCGACCACAATTTGAACAAGAAAACCACCGGCCGCATCGAGGACTCGCAAGGGCTGCCCGAGATGCTGCTCCGCGTGATCGAGGGCTTTCGGCTGGGCCGCGCTGCGCTCGGCCTGTGCCACTACGATCTCGATTGTTACGTCGCGCGCGGTCAGGTGATCTTCACCTGGCGGCCGGTCGCTCCGGCCTAGAAGCAAAGGGCGTTAAGCTCTGCCTAGGCCTAGAGCGTTTAGAGACGGTCGAGACACCTGGCTGCGTGCCATCATTCCGCAAGCTGATGAGCTTCGAAGGCCGGCTCCGGCTTTGCGCTCGCATCTTACGTTATCGGCCGAGGCGTTCCAGGGCTTCGATCGTGCAAAAGTCTTCGAACAGCCTCGGACTGTCGACGGTGGCGTAATATCCACCGGGCACCGTCTGTGCGTAGTAGAAACGGGACATCCGGTTGCTCTGGAGATCGTGCGCATGAACGTACGACCAACTGACAAAGGTATCCGGTGTTCCCTCGATCCACTTCATACCCGGTTTGCGTTCGTAATAATCGCCCCCGCCCTCCCACTGCTTCCAAATCTTACCCTGCCGGTCATAGCTAATCATCGTGAACGGGTAGAGTGTGCGAGCATCGAACCAGATTCGCTTCTTGCCGATCGGTGCACGGGGATATGAGGTTGGCTCCATCTCAACAACGTACATCTCGGGCACCAGCTCCATCCGCGTGCGCCAGTACTTTACACCGCTCTTGCCGCCACACGTTCTGTGTATCCAGTTAGGCTGGTCGAGGTCGGCGCAGTGAGACGCGCCGGCGAGCAAAGGGCCCTTGCCCACCAGCTTGAAGTTGCCCCAGGTAAGAAGCGGATCACCTGCCATATAGTACTCTGTGACGAAATACGTATTGCCGGGAAACAGCGGCTCGAAGCGTTGGTCTACCGGGTACGAGCGCACGCGCTTGGTTGTCGGCTGGTAGCTATAGAAGCCCGGTAGCTTGCGCTGATCGTATGCCCAGACCTGAAGGAAACCGGTGCCGTTGACGTCACTGGGTTCCAATACAACCGATCCCACAATTCGCAGCTGACTCTCGCGGCCGTCCATGTAGGGATGCGGGTCGAGCGTCTGGCGGCCGACCGTCTGCCATTCCACGGCGAATCCGGCGTACTCGTATTCAACGTTGCCGTCCGCGTCAGTATCCCACTCGAGCACGGGATGAGATTGGCAGTCGTGTTTACCCCAGCTTAGAGTGTTCGCCCACAGGATTTCGACGGGGCTCTGGGGCTGCAAGAACGGGTTACCGCCGATCCACGGCTTGCCATCGAGCGTATAGACGTTCCCGTCGGGAAATATCTTGTGCTTGCCCTGATTGGCGAGCGTCGCCTTCAGATAGGGGAGCGGCATCATCCGGGACATGTCGGACTCGGTCGGCGCGAGGTCGACCAACCGACCGTCGTGCTTGATTTGCCAATATGCGCCCGGATCGAGCAGTTCTTTGACAATATCGACATTCTCGGCGCTGAGTACGTCGCCCGGCTTGAGCTTGCCCTTCGTGTAGGCCTCTATCGAGAGCAACTCGGGCGGATAGGCCGCTTCGCAGTTGCCATCCGTGCCGATCACCTCCATCAAGGGCGACAAAACTCCCGCGGCTAATACTCCCTTCCCGAGCTGTTCGAGAAAATGACGCCGTGTCCATCCTTCGCCGTACTTAATTAGACGCATATCCTGACGCTCCTTTTCATACTCGAAAAAACAGGAGATCTGTCCAGGTCGTCCAATAGCCAGTTCAATTGTTGCGATTGAGGTGCGCTCTGTGGACTATCGGCTCATAAGCTGCAATCCATTCTCTGGCGATCGCGTGCTGCGCCTGTTCGAACGTCATCCGCCCGGTGTTGATCTCATTGAGGAAACGCTCGATCCGAGCCTTTTCGTATGCGCCAATTTGCGGTTCGCGCTGTTGAGCAAGCCGGGCTTCTACAAGCTTGGCCTTTCGATCTCGCGCCCTGTCTGAAACATACGACAGCAAGGCCGCTGCAAGAGCTATCACGCTGGCCCCAGCCGCCAACATGACGATGAAGGGTATGGTATTCATGTTTTTTCCCCCACGACCTCGCTCGGCTGCCTGAAACCAGTGGCAGCTAAAGCAGGCTCGCTGCAGAAGGCAGGACCGTCCGTTTTGCTTGAACGTAGGGTTCGTGCTGCTCGCCATACCGCTCTTCGAAGAGATCGAGCAGTTCTTCGCTGGTGCTTGCCATCCTGATCCGCCGCTCCGAGAGATGCCAGAGCCATCCGGGAATGAAAGCCATTGCGCTGCCTGCCACGCCATACATTGAGTTTAATGGTGTCTGCATTTGAGCCCCCGTTGAGTCGTACGACAAAGGCTTATCGCAAGGGCGATACCAAAAGTCAGGGCAAGGTTTTCAAGGCCTTTTTAAAAGAACTGCTGCGTCGGCTTAGCAGTTTGCTCTAAGGTGCTAACGCTGGTTAGCGCAGTCCGTACTTTTTCATCTTCTTCTGAAGAGCGACGCGTGAGAGGCGGAGCGCGAGCGCTGCATGCGACACATTACCGCCATGTTCGCCCAGGACCTGTGAAATATACCGCGCCTCGTAAGCACTTCGCGCGTCCTGCAGCGATGCCCTCGCCCGCGAGTTGCTCACCGAAAGCATCTGGCTTGACGGCCCCGAGCCGGGGTCTTCAATACCCTCGCTGGCGGCCGAATATCGGCGACGGCGCTGCTGGAAATCTCGGTAGTTCTTAGCGAAACAGAAAGCTGGTCCGCCGTTATTGTCTCACCATCGGTGGCCAGAGCCACTGCCCGCTCGATTTCGTTTTGCAGCTCGCGTACGTTCCCGGTCCAGTCGGCACGAGAGAACACGCCGACGGCTGAGGATCGAAGCCGCGCAAGCTCTTGTGGTGGCGTTCACAAGCCAGCTCGAGGAATCGAGCGGCCAGAAAAGGTATATCCTCCGCGTCGTTCGCGCAGCGGAGAAAGCCGAATCGGGAAAGCTGCCAGCCGGTAATAAAGATCAGGGCGAAAGGTACCTCCGGCCAACGCGGCCTTAAGATTTCGATTGGTCGCCGAGATCACTCGCACGTCAACTTTGCTGGGACGGGTATCGCCGACCGGCGTCACTTCATTCTCTTGAACGACGCGCAGCAACTTGGCCTGCATCGCAAGCGGCATCTCGCCGATTTCATCAAGGAAAATAACTCCGCCCTTTGCGGCTCTGAACAGTCCCGGCTGATCGTCGGTGGCGCCCGTGAATGCGCCCCGCCGATGGCCGAAAAGCTCGCTCTCCAGCAGTGCCTCCGGCAGAGCCGAGCAGTTTACGGCAACAAAGGGCGCGTCGGCGCGCGCGCTCGCGCGATGGATCCCGCGGGCGACCAGTTCCTTGCCGGTGCCGGTCTCGCCCTCGATCAAAACCGGAATCGTGGAGAAAGCGGCGGCTTCCATCAGCCGAAAGACCTCGACCATCGCCGGGCTCACTCCGATTATCTCGGTGAAGCGATCGCTGCGCGCCAGGTCACGGCGCAGTGCGCCGACCTGGGCCTGGAGTTGTTCGGCGGAAGCCTTGACCTCGCTGAATCGGCGGGCGTTTTTAACTGCAACCCCGATGCTTAACGCCAGTTTCTCCAGCAGCGCGAGGTCGGCGTCGGTGAAAAATTCCCCTCCACGAGGGTTGACCGCCTCGATAACGCCCAGGCGTCCATCGTCTGTCAGCAATGGAGCGACGAGCAGCGACCTCGTGGTAACTCCGGTCTTCCGATCCACGCCGGAATAGAAGCGGGGGTCGGATTGTGGATCGTCGATCTTCTCCGCCTTGCCGCTGCGGAGCGCCGCGCCCGCCAGCCCCGAGTCCGCCGGAATCCTGAGTCCACTGAGGCGCCCGGCGACTTCGGGATCCTCTTCCGATACGTAAGGAAAGTAGAGCTCGTTGCGTTCTTCATCGAGCAGCAGGAGCGAAACTCCGCCGGCATTCAATATTTCGCGGCACTTCGAGATGACCAGAGGGATAAGTTCTTCGAGTCCGAGCCGGGCAGTGAACATGTTGCCAAGCTCATAGACCAGCATGTCCCGCGCGCTGTGCCGTGAAAGCTTCATCAGTTGCTCAGTTCATCGAGCAAAGCCTTGGCGTCCTTGAGGTCGGCAGTATCGAAGCCCTCGGTGAACCAGTTGTAGATCTCGGCGAACATGCAGTGACGGTCCTGCGCTCGCCCTCGAGCGTGAGCTGACTCTCGGCTTTCGCTGCGGCGATGCGCGATTCGGATGCGAAAGTCCGGAGCGGTCGAAGCTCTGGCGGGCGGTTGAATCGCGCCGGCCTGGGGCCGGACAACAAGCGCGGCGCCACAGTCGCCACAGAACCTTGCTTGAGGCTCGTTCGGCGCGTCACACGAGGGACATGCCAGCTTCAGCGGCTGGCCGCACTGGGCACAGAACTTTCGCCCCTCTCGGTTATCGTTCCCGCAGCTGGAGCAGCGCATCGACCCACCCCTAAGCCCGGCGATTCATGCGTCATCTATCATCCAAGCCGAGGAGAGGCTATCCCGTTGATATTACAAACGTGTCTTACGGCAGGCGCGGTGGCTTATCGGTTCGGGGAGACGGAGGCCGAGCGCGCGCACGCAATTCCGCGCGGCGCGGGCTTTGATTGCCGCGGCAATGAAGATGGCGCTGGTGGGCAGGGGCGCTTAGAGAGCGGAGGCGCGGCGGCGGCGCTGTTCCTTGCGGCGGCGGCGTTGCGCTTCGGAGCGCTTGCGCTTGCGGCGGACACTGGGCTTCTCGTAAAAAGCCCGCTTCTTCATCTCCTTAAACACTCCCTCCTTGGCAAGCTTGCGCTTGAGCACCCGCATCGCTTGATCGAGAGAGCCTTCGACCCTGATTTCCATAGACCTCCGTATGCCTGTCAAAACAAGACGTTGGAGCTTAAGTCCACCACCGAGGTGTGTCAACCGCACTCCGGCGCGTCGCGAGCGTCCTCGGTGCGCACCGACCGTTGAATCCGCATCGCGCCGACATGTGTAAAGCATCCGCCCCTTTGCTAGATGATACCGCAAGTGCGGCTAAAACCGGGACGCGTCGTCCCGCTAGCGGGTTCAGGCAGGAGGGTAAAGCGATGGATCTGGGTCTTGCCGATAAGGTCGTGATGATAACCGGCGCGAGCCGCGGATTGGGGCGCGCGATGGCCGAGACGTTGGGCGCCGAGGGCTCGCGCCTGGGCCTTTGTGCACGCGGCGCCGAAGCGCTGGAGAAAACCGCCGGCGAGTTGCGCGCGAAGGGATACGAAGTCGATGCGGAGGCGGTCGACGTCGCCGACCCTGCGGCGTCTCGGCGATGGGTCGAGGGCGTGGCAAAGCGGATGGGCGGCGTCGACGTGCTGGTCAACAATGCGGGCGGCGCGCGGATGGGCACTCTTGCGGACCTGGACGAGGCGGCATGGCAGGCGGCGTTCCAGCTCAACTTTTTCTCGGCGGTACGGCTTGCGCAGCTATGCGCGCCGTTGATGGAGCGGCGCGGCGGCGGCTCGATCATCAACATCAGCTCGATCTACGGCCGTGAAGCCGGCGGCCCGCTGACCTATAACGCCTCGAAGGCTGCGATGATCTCGTTCACCAAAATGCTCTCGCGCGAGTTGGCGCCCAAGGGAATCCGGGTCAACACGGTCGCGCCGGGATCGATCCTCTATCCCGGAGGCAACTGGGAGAAGGCCTTCAAGGCCAACCCGGCGTTCGAGAAGGATTTCTTGAGCCACGAATTCCCGGCCGGGAGGCTCGGCCGTCCGGAAGAGGTCGCCTACGCGGTGACGTGCCTCGCATCCCCGCGGGCAAGCTGGATCACAGGCGCCTGCCTGCCGGTGGACGGCGCCCAGGGACGATCGCTTATTTAACGGAACCCTTGTTCGCCTGAGATAAGGAAGCTATACATCCGCGCGCAGTGCAGGGTATGTGCGGTCGCGGAATCCACGCACACCGTCACCGTGTCGCCCGGCCTATAGAATCGGCCGCCGCAAACACCGCGGTCTTGAATTGCGGGGTCTTCCCGGCGAGCATCCCGTCTCCCCGGCGTGCCGGACCCTCGACCAACACCGCGAAACGTTCCCCGACGAGCGCGCGATTGCGCTCCGCCGACACGCGTTCCTGTAGAGCAATGACCTCGGCGAGGCGGCGGCCCTTCTCTTCTTCGCTGACCGTGTCGCCGAGCTTGAACGCGCGCGTGTTCTCCCGCAGCGAATACTTGAAGCTGAAAGCCGAGTCGTAGCGCAGCGCCCCCATCAGATCGAGCGTGGCGCGAAAATCCGCCTCTTCCTCGCCATGGAAGCCGACGATGATATCGGTCGAGAGCGCAATTCCCGGGACCGCCACGCGTATCCGCTCGACCAGGCGCAGGTACTCGTCAATGGTGTACCCGCGTTCCATCGCGGCCAGAATGCGGTCCGAGCCCGACTGCACCGGCAGATGAAGCGACGGCTGCACCTTGGGCTCGGTAGCCATCGCGTCGATAACCGAATCGCTCATGTCCGAGGGATGGGGCGAGGTGAAGCGGATCCGCTCGATTCCATCGATCGCCGTGACCAGATGCAGCAGGCGGCCAAAATCGATGCTTCCGGAACGGTACGCGTTGACCGTCTGGCCCAGCAACACAACTTCCCGCACCCCACCCGCGGCGAGGCCGCGGATATCGGCCAGAATCGCTTCCGGCGGCACGCTGCGCTCGCGTCCGCGCACGTAGGGCACCACGCAAAACGCGCAAAAGCGGTCGCAGCCGCGCATCGCGGTGACGTACGCGCGCAACCCGCCCGCGTATGCGGGAGCGATATCGGCGTAGGTCTCGCTACGGTCGAGGCGCACGTCGATTGCCGGATCGAAGCGGGCGCGGCCGAGCAGTTCGGGCAGGCGGCGGTAACTATCCGGTCCGGCGACGAGGTCGAGCCACGGCGCTTTCTCTACCAGAGCGGCGCGGTTGTGCTGCGCCATGCATCCCAGCAATCCCAGGCGCGTTTCGGGACGGGCATGCTTGAATTTCGCCAAGTCGATCAGGCGTCGCAACACGCGTTCTTCGGCATGTTCGCGAATCGCGCAAGTGTTCAGCAGAATAACGTCGGCGTCTTCAGGACGGACGGCGGAGATGTAGCCGGCGCGGCGCAACACACCTCCAACGAGCTCGGAGTCGGCGACGTTCATCTGGCAGCCGTAGGTCTCGATAAAGACCCGCGGCGGTGGTGCCTGAGACTGTGGAGACTCATTCATCCTGATAATTCTCGAGTACTTTGCCGCGGCCATCGAGAATATCAGGGCTTGGTCGATCTTGTCAGCATTTTGCCAGTGTCCCCGCGAATCGCCTTCACACCGGCGCAGGTACGGGGTTGAAGCTTGTACTATGGTCGGACAGGAGGCACCAGCCGAAACATTGACGGATTTTATGAGAACCAGCGTCGCATCGAAAATGGCCGGCGCGCCGCTTCCGGCGCTCACAGCCGAATTCGAGCGCCTCTTGGCGGCTTTGGACTGGAACTCCGTATCGAGCTCGTTGGACGAGCGCGGTTACGCGACTATTCCGGCGCTGCTCACGCCCCCGCGATGCGCCGAGCTCGCGGCGATGTACGACGATCGGGAGCGTTTTCGTTCGCGGGTCGTGATGGAACGCGTGCGCTTCGGAGTGGGCGAGTACAAATATTTCGCGGCGCCGCTGCCGCCGCTCGTGGGCGCGCTTAGAGCGGCCCTCTACCCCCACCTCGCGGCGATCGCCAACCGATGGGCCGGCGCGATGGGGCGAAGCGAGGCGTACCCAGCAGACCTGCAAAGTTTCCTGGAGATCTGCCGGCGCGCCGGCCAGACCAAGCCTACGCCACTGCTGCTCCGCTACGAGGCGGGCGGTTATAACTGCCTGCATCAGGACCTCTACGGCGAAGTCGCCTTTCCTATCCAGCTCACCTGCCTACTGAGCCACGGCGGGACAGATTTCGTAGGGGGCGAGTTTCTGCTGGTCGAGAATCGGCCGCGCATGCAAAGCCGCGGCGAAGCGATCACGCTGGAGCAGGGCGAGGCGATTATATTCGCGACCAGCGAGCGGCCGATCGCTGGCATCCGCGGCCATTACCGGGTGACGATGCGCCACGGAGTGAGCCGCGTGCGTCACGGCCGCCGCTTGACACTCGGAATCATTTTTCACGACGCCAAGTGACGGCGTGGCAGCGTGACGGAGCGAAGTCCCGAGCCGCCCGGCAATCGCGCAAACAGTTGCCGCGCCGCGGCGCGCCCCGCTATTCTAATCGGTGATGCCGGGAGCCAGAGACCATCGCAGGCCGGCCTTCGAGAGGATGGAAGCGTCGCTGCTCGCGTGTCCGAAGTGCAATCGCGCAGTCCAGGTGCGTAAGCGTCTCTTGTTAATCCTGCCCGAGGGGGACAAGTACGAGTATGTATGTCCGCACTGCGGATCGACCTGCGGCAGCACCATTCAGCAGGAAGCCAAGCGTACGATGCATTGAGCGCCGGATCTGAGCCGCCAGCAAGGCGTTCGCAACTGGGCGCATACTCAGTTACTCGCGCAGGAGCCCAGCGGATCGGCGGCGCGATCGCCGCCGATCCGGGCTCAGGGTTCACGTCGAACTGAACCGGGGCAGCGCCCGGCTTAGTTCATACCCTGTCCCGAGGTTGGCTCGATGTAGTAGATGACGCGCTTTTCGGCCGCGTTGCGGTACGGATACGAATCGACGCCCATGTACTTCTTGGCCAGCGAATCGATATGAGCGTCCGCGCCCTGCTCAGTTTCCTTCGCGACCTTGCCGCGAATCTGCACGTAGCGGTATGGGTTATCGGGATCCGAGATTGAGAGCGCGACGCGTGAGCCGACCTTCAGGTTGCGATCCTTGACGCGGCCGCGCGCCGTGTTCACGCGGATCATCCCGTCGGTGTAGTCGAACCATACAGGCGTGACCTGGGGCGAGCCGTCGCTCATCAGGGTTGCGAGATGAGCGAAGGCTTTTTTGCTGGGTGATAGGAGATCGACGTACTTCTCTGGAATTCCTGCCATGGCTTCCTCGTTTGGTTGGAGCAATGTGAAAAATGAAAGTCTGATTACCGTCGACAGCATAGCATCGAGACAACCGTTACGATAAACGCCGCGCGATGCCGGAATTTCGTGCACTTTCATGACCGCCTGTGTCCCACACCGCGGCCCGGGCCGATACTTTTCGATAGATTTCTTGCTAGCGCTAGCCAATATCAGCCATTTTTAGCCTATCGTTGACCTGCCCGGAACCAAGCCCTGGCAATCGAATTGACTCGGTCATTTGTATTGGCTAATAGCGAAGCCTAAACTGTGCAGCGGGTGCGGCCTCGGGCTGCGTTCTAAAGGGGAGTGGTGATATGGCGCTTTTCAATAAAGAACCGGAAAAGAACGTTCGACCCGAACCGTCCATCAGGCCGCAGCCGACCCAGGCTGTGCCGGTGCCGCCGCCGGCGCCGATGCCCGAAAGCCGGATCGCTCCGCCCCGCCAGCCGGCGGCTGCTCCACTGGAGGCGCGCGCCTATCTGGACCAGGGCTGCAAGGTGAGTGGCAAGCTCAGTTTCGAAGGACCCGCCCGGATCGACGGTCAGGTCGACGGAGAAATCACTGCCAAGGACGGCGTCATGGTCGGCGAGAGCGCCGTTGTGACCGCGCAAATCAAGGCCGCCTCGGTCATCGTTGCGGGCAAGGTCAGCGGCGATATCACCGCCAGCCAGCGGATCGAAATTCGGCCTTCGGCCAAGGTGATGGGCAATCTCACCGCGCCGGTGCTGGTGGTGCATGAGGGCGCCGTCTTCGAAGGCCATTGCGCGATGCAGCCCGAGGGCACGCGCGAGGATCGCAAGGTCACCGTGTTCCCGAAGGAGGAACGCATGGTGGCCCAGGCTGGAGGTCAGAAACAGGCCTGACAGCCCGGTAAATCTGGTCAGTCCGGTGAGGCCGGTCCGTCTGTGAGTCCGGACTGGCTGGCCCGACAACCCGCCTCCGGTGGCCTTCTGCGCCGGTCAAGACCATAATCCATCAATCCAGCCCGCACGGGAGACGCCGTAAAATGCATATTCCGCCCGACTGGGGAATCTTCTTTACCCTGATTGTTTCATTCCTCGTTTTCTGGTTTATATTCGATCGACTTTTTTTCGGCCCTTTCCTCAAGTTGCTCGGCGATCGCGAGACCAAGCTCAAGAACTTGAGCGAGCGCGCGGAGCAACTGCTCAAAGAGGAAAAAGCTGCAGCCCAGGAGCGCGACCGTCAATTGGCAGAATTGCGCCGCGAAGCGTTGGCCGCGCGCGAGGCCGAACGGCGCAAGGCCGAGGCCGACGCCGCGCGCGTGATTGAAGACGCCAAGAGCCAGGCCCACAGTGCCCTGGAGCGTGTCAGGGCCGGAATTGAAGAGGAACTGCGGGCAGGCGAGCGCCAACTCGAGCAACTAAGCCGGGTTCTCGCCGTGGAGCTCGCAGGGCGGGTTCTGGGCCGTCCGGTGGACGGTGCCGCGCGAAGCGCACAAGAATCGAACAACTGAGCCTATGCAGTTTAGCCTAATCGTTAGAAAGTGCAGTCGGATCGCCGACCGCGGCGCCATCATACTGGCCTGCGCCGCTCTGCTGCTGCCCGCGGCGGGATGGTGCGCCGAGGGTGGTGGCGAGGGCGCAGCAGGCGGCGGCTCCTGGCTGTCGCTGCTCTTCTATGTGATCAACTTTGCCGTGTTCGTGTGGATTCTCGCGCGCTACGCGGCTCCGCCGGTGCATAAGTTTTTTGCGGATCGTGCCACGGGCATTAAGGATACTTTCGCGCGCGCGGAGACGACTCTCAAAGAGGCGCAGGACCTGGCCAGTCGCGCGACCGACCGGATGGCCCGCCTGGAGGCCGAGAAGAAACAGCTCCGTGCCGACCTGGACGCTGAGACTGCGTACACCGTGAATCGTATCCGCAAGATGGCGCGTGAAACCGCGCAGCGGATCATCCGTGACACGGAACTTACCGGCAATGCGATCACCGAAGCCGCGCAGCGCCGCGTGCGAGCTATGCTCGCTGAGACCACTGGGAAGGTCGCGCGTGAGCTGATGGTCAAGAGCTTCACCGACGACGACCAGGCACGCCTGCTCCGCGGCTTCGAGGAAAAACTCGCGCAAGAGGCGCATCGGTGAAGGGTTCGCGAGTCGCCAAGCGTTACGCGCGCGCTTTGCTCGGGCTCTCCGAAGATCGCGGCCAGTTGGAGGCGTGGGCCGCCGAGCTCGGACGCCTGGCGCGTATCGCTGACGCCCCGGAAGTCGCCTTTCGGCTCGCCGCACCTGAAGTCTCGCACGAGGCGCGTATCGAGGCGATGGCAAAGATTGCAGAGCGGCTCGAGTTGAGCTACCCGTTGCGCTCCCTGGCAGTGGTAGTGGCGCGCCATGGGCGGATCGCCGACCTTGGCGCGATTTCTCAGTCCTACCAGGACCAGCTCGACGTGCTGCTCGGCCGCGCACGCGCGACTTTGACTTTCGCCCGCGAGCCGAAACCCGAGGACATCGAAGCGGTCGTGCATGGCCTCGAAGCGATGGTGCGAAAAACCGTAATCCCGACTGTGAAGGTAGACCAAGCGCTGCTCGGCGGTGTCGTGGCCGAGTTGGAGGGAAAAATCTACGACGGCAGCCTGGC
Organism: uncultured delta proteobacterium; assembly: GCA_963710455.1. GTDB lineage: Bacteria > Desulfobacterota > Binatia > Binatales > Binataceae > JAKAVN01. The sequence continues at coordinate 278,464 of CAVQAG010000017.1, read as the reverse complement.
CACGCGGCTTAGCGAAGCCGAGCGCCGGCTGGTGGGCTGAGGCGGCCCAAAAAAATAACTTCCATGGCAGAAATCAGACCGTCCGAAATCAGCGACATTCTTCGCAATGAGATAAAGGGCTTCGAAGGCTCGGTCACCGTGACCGAAACCGGCCGTGTGTTGTCGTGCGGCGACGGTATCGCCCGCATTTATGGCCTGCAAAACGCGGCGCTGGGCGAACTGCTGGAATTCCCGCACGGGATTTTCGGCATGGTGCTCAACCTCGAGGAAGACAACGTCGGCGCGGCGCTGTTCGGCGATCCGCAGGCGATTCGCGAGGGCGACGAGGTCAAACGCACCAGCCGTATCGCCGAGGTGCCGGTTGGCGAAGCGCTGCTCGGGCGGGTGGTCAATTCGCTCGGGCAGCCGATCGACGGCAAGGGACCGATCAAGGCCGCCGCGCAGCGGCGGATCGAAATCAAAGCCCCCGGCATCATCCGCCGCCAGCCGGTCAAGGAACCGCTGCAGACCGGGATCAAGGCGATCGATTCGATGCTGCAGATCGGTCGCGGCCAGCGCGAACTTATCATCGGCGACCGCCAGACGGGCAAAACCGCGATTGCACTGGACGCCATCGTCAACCAGCGCGGCCAGAACGTACAGTGCATCTACGTCGCTATTGGGCAGAAGCGCTCGACCGTCGCTCAGGTGGTCGACAAGCTCAACCGTTACGGCGCGATGGAATATACCACGGTGGTAGCGGCGACGGCTTCGGAAGCGGCCCCGCTGCAATTTATCGCGCCGTACAGCGGCTGCACGATGGGAGAATTCTTTCGCGACTCCGGGCGCCACTCGCTGCTGATTTACGATGATCTTTCCAAGCACGCGCAGGCCTATCGCCAACTCTCCCTGCTGCTGCGCCGCCCGCCGGGGCGCGAGGCTTATCCGGGCGACGTTTTCTACCTGCATTCGCGCCTGCTCGAGCGCGCGGCGAAAATGGGCGACGCTGATGGCGCCGGCTCGTTGACCGCGCTGCCGATTATCGAGACCCAGGCGGGTGACGTGTCAGCCTACGTTCCGACCAACGTGATCTCTATCACCGACGGCCAGATCGTGCTCGATAGCGACCTCTTCTACTCGGGCATCCGGCCGGCGGTCAACGTGGGTTTGTCGGTTTCGCGTGTCGGCTTCTCGGCCGCGGTGAAGGCGATGAAGCAGGTCGGCGGCACGCTCAAACTTGATCTCGCGCAGTACCGCGAGATGGCGGCGTTCGCGCAGTTCGGCTCCGACCTCGACCAGGCCAGCCAACGCCTGCTCCATCGCGGCGAGCGGCTGACCGAGATGCTCAAGCAGAACCAGTACGAGCCGCTCCCGATCGAGAAGGAAGTGCTGATCATCTTCGCCGCCAACGAGGGCTACTTCGACAAGCTTGAAGTGTCGCAGATAAAGGCCTTCGAACTCGGTCTGTATGCGTTTTTCGACTCGCGCCAGAAGGAAATCCTCGAAGAGATCAAAACCAAGCGCGAGCTGTCCGACGATCTGCGCAAGCGCCTGCGCGCCGCGATCGACCAGTACGTGCAGACTTTCGCGGCGTCGCAGGGTGCAGCGCAACACGGCGATGGAGCGGCACGGGCCTAGCCGCTGCGCGAGGCGCGGAGCATCTGACTAACGATGGCGTCGCTCAAGGCAATCCGCCGGCGGATTTCGTCGGTCAGATCGACCCAGCAAATAACGCGCGCGATGAAGCTGGTCGCCGCGGCGCGCCTGCGCCGCGCGCAGGAGGCTTTGCAGAACGCGAGCCCTTATCATCAGGCGCTCGTGCGCATAGCAGATTCGCTGTTCGCGACCGAGCGGGCTGCGCTCGGTCCGGCGGAAGACGCCAAACGCGAGGCGCTGATTGTCGTGATTGGGTCGGACCGGGGCCTCTGCGGCGGATATAACGCTAACATCATGCGTGCGGCGGAGGACGAAGCAAGGCGCGCCGAGCGCGACGGACTGAGCGTCAAGTTTTACGCCGTCGGGCGCAAGGCGCTCGATCATTTGCGCCGCGCCAAACATGGGATCGCCCATCAGAGGATCAACAATCCGCGCCTGGCTACGTTCGACCTCGCGCAGGACCTGGCGGCGCGGATGCTGTCCGACTATCGGGCGGCCGGCGTCAGCGAGACCGGGCTCATCTACAGCGAATTCCACTCTGCGCTCTCGCAGCGGCCGACTTACGAGCGGCTGCTGCCGGTGCGCGAGGAGAAATCGGAGAAAGCGTCTAAGGAGGGCGCGGGCGAGGTCGCCGCGCCGGTCGACTTCCTGGTCGAGCCTAGCCGGGCCGAACTGGTGCCGGCGGTATTGCGCGCCTACCTCGAGGATTCGATTTTTCACGCCCTCCTCGAGGCTGAGGCAAGCGAGCAGGGCGCGCGAATGACGGCGATGGATAGCGCGACCAATAACGCCGCGGACATGATCGAGCGGCTGACGCTGGAGATGAACCGCGCACGCCAGGCGACGATCACCACGGAACTGATGGATATAGTCGGCGGCGCCGAGGCTCTAAGGGCCTGATCGGCGCGCGGCATGACGCAAGAATTTGTTAGGAAATCGTGAGCCATGAGTGACACATCAACAGGCCAAATCAGCCAGGTGCTGGGTAACGTCGTCGACGTCGAATTTCGCAACGGCTCGTTGCCCTCTATCTTCAACGCGCTGCGCGTCTCCAATCCCGCGCTCGGCGACCGCCAGGGCAACCTCGTGCTCGAGGTCGCGCAGCACCTTGGCGAAAACACCGTGCGCTGCATCGCGATGGACGCGACCGAAGGACTGGTGCGCGGGATGCGGGTCAGCGATACCGGCAATCCCATCACCGTGCCGGTAGGTCCCGAAACTCTCGGCCGCTTGATCAACGTCATCGGCGAGCCGGTTGATGAAGGCGCTGCGCTCAACGCACCGCATCAGATGCCGATCCATCGCGACCCGCCCACCTTCGCCGATCAGGCGACCGAGGCGGAGATTCTCGAAACCGGCATCAAGGTTATCGATCTCATCTGTCCATACGCGCGGGGCGGAAAGATCGGACTGTTCGGGGGCGCCGGCGTAGGCAAGACCGTCACCATCATGGAACTCATCAACAACGTGGCCAAGCAGCACGGCGGCGTTTCGGTGTTCGCAGGCGTGGGCGAGCGCTCGCGCGAAGGCAATGACCTCTACCGCGAATTACAGGAATCCGGTGTGCTCTCGAAGACCGCGCTGGTCTATGGCCAGATGAACGAGCCGCCCGGGGCGCGCGCCCGCGTGGCGCTGACCGGCGTCACGGTGGCCGAATACTTCCGCGACGAAGAGGGCCGCGACGTGCTGTTCTTCGTCGACAACATTTTCCGTTTCGTGCAGGCCAACTCGGAAGTTTCCGCGCTGCTCGGCCGCATGCCCAGCGCGGTCGGCTACCAGCCGACGCTGGGCACCGACCTGGGCGAACTGGAAGAGCGCATCACGACGACCAAGAAGGGCGCGATCACGTCGGTGCAGGCGATCTTCGTCCCCGCCGACGACTACACCGACCCCGCGCCGGCGACGACGTTCACCCATCTCGACGCGACCACTGCGCTGGACCGCAAGATTTTCGAGAAGGGAATTTTTCCCGCCGTCGATCCGTTAGCCTCGACCTCGCGCATCCTCGATCCACAGGTCGTCGGCCAGGAACATTACGACGTCGCACGCCGGGTGCAGCAGATTCTCCAGCGCTACAAGGACCTCCAGGACATCATCGCGATCCTCGGGATGGACGAGCTGTCCGCCGACGACAAGCTGGTGGTCGCTCGCGCGCGCCGCGTGGAGCGCTTTCTCTCGCAGGCGATGCATGTCGCAGAGCCGTTCACCAGCATCCCGGGCGCCTATGTTCCGCGCAAGGAGACGGTGCGCGGCTTTGCCGAAATCCTCGACGGCAAATGCGACGACCTGCCCGAGCAAGCATTCTACCTGGTCGGAACGATCGATGACGCACGCGCCAAGGCCGAGCGCCTTGCGCGCGGCGAGGCGCGCTGAACGCGCTTCGATCGGCGGCAAGGCGGGAAAGAGGAAATCGGAGCGGTAGCAAAGGCGCAATGGCGACGACGTTCGCATTCAAACTCGTGACGCCGACCGGCGTACTGTTCGACGGTCAGGCGGAACAGGTCAACGCGGTCAATCCCCTTGGCGAGTTCGGCGTGCTCGCCGATCATGTCAATTACATCACGTCTCTGGTGCCCGGCTTGTTAACGTTCCGCACCGCGGAGGGGAAGACGGTCGAGTACCTGGTCACGGGCGGACTGGTCGAGGTCAAGGACGGCGTGATGACGGCGCTCGCACAGAACGCCGAGCCGCTCGAGCAGGTTGCGCCCGCCGACGAGATAGAACTGCGCGAGGCCGAAGATAAATTATCGCAGATGAACGCGATAGATCCCCAGTATGAAGAAATGAGGCATACGGTGCTGTTGTTGCGCGCGCGCCGCGACATCGCCGAAGCCCGCCGCATCGCGTCGCACTAAGGGCCGTTCGTGAACGGCCCGGCTCATTTGTAACAGCCGACGAATTGCGACGCGCTACGCTTGCGGGTTCGATAACCGCGCGAGGTCGCGGAAAAAATCCGGATAGGTCTTGGAGACGCATCCGGGATTCCTGATCCGGATACCGGCGTTCTTCAGTCCCGCCACCGCGAACGCCATCGCAATCCGATGGTCGTCATAGGTTTCGATCGCCGCCGCGCCAATCCGCGACGGCTCGATCAGAATCCCGTCTTCGTATTCGCGGACCGACGCACCGAGGCGCTGAAGCTCGGTGGCGAGCGCGCGCAAGCGGTCGCTCTCGTGATGGCGGATGAAAGAGACGGCGCGAATCCGCGTGGGCGACGAACAAAAGGGCGCGATCGCGGCGAGGGTCGGCGCCACGTCCGGCATCCCCCCCATCGCGACATCGACGCCGGCGAGGCTTTTTCCGCTACCGCTGACTTTCACGCCTTTCTCCTGCCATTCGACCCGCGCGCCCATTCGCTCGAGCAGCTTGATAAATTCGATATCGCCCTGCACCGACTCGGCGCTGAGACCGTCCAGCACGACGCTGCCGCCTACTAGCGCGGCCGCGGCGGCAAAGTAGCTCGCGCTCGTAGCGTCAGGTTCGACCTCAAAGTTCGTTTGCGCCGTATAGCGTTGACCACCTGGCACCATGATTTCGTTGCCGCGCATCGTCGCGCGCCCACCCCATCGCTCCATCAGCCGGAGCGTCATCGTGATGAATGGGCGCCCAGCCTCGCCCATGACCGTGAGCGCTAGACCCTGCGGCCAAAGAGGCGCCGGCATCAAAAGCGCCGAAACGAACTGCGAGGAAACCGCGGCGTCGATTCGCGCCGCGCCGCCCCGTACGCCGTCTTTGCCGATCTCGATCAGTACCGGCGGACATCCATTGTCCCGTTCGGCGCGCACCAAGACTCCAAGCGCCACCAGCGCGTCGAGCAAGGGACTGATCGGACGCTCGCGCATCCGCTGGTTGCCATCGAGCCGGAAACGGCCGCGCCCGAGCGTCAGAAAGCCGAGCAGAAAGCGCATTGCGGTACCCGCGCCACCGGCGTCCAGCTCCGCCCCGAGCGCCGGTACCGTGCCGCCGCGACCCTCCACGACAAGTCGCGCCGCGGCTTCGTCAACAGCAAGCTCAAAGCCGAGCGTGCCCAGCGCGGCCGCCATGCGCCGGGTGTCATCATTCAGCCCCGCGCCGGAAATAGTCGAGCGGCCGTTCGCCATCGCAGCTAGCAGCAGCGCGCGGTTGGTGATGCTCTTGGAACCTGGAACCCTGATGGTCGCGGCGAGCGGATGCTGCAGCGGAACTATTTCAATTTCGTCCACGTAAATACTTCGATCGCGAGCTTAGGCGCGGACGCAAACCCAACTCAAGCAGCCACCCTCGCGACTCCAAGTTCACAGATTCATCGATTTTCAGGCACCTATAATAAGCGTAGCGTAGCAAGTCAGGGGACTTGCATGAGATTCGCGTGAATACGTTAAAGCGTCTTGTTGACTGCCTTAGCTTATAAGCATATTGGATATACGTTCGTTTCGGCCGCCGAGCGGGGGCGCCGCGGGCGTGCCTTCAGGTGACGGTAGCGGCAGAGGGTGGAGATGCCGAGAACAAATCCAGCAATTCGGCAAGTCAGGCGGGCGGCACTGGCCGCCGCAATCGCCATACTGATGTTTGGTCTGCCGGGCGCAACAGCGCGCGCGGCGAGCGAAGTCGCAGTCGCAGTCGCGCAGGTCAACACCCGGACCTCGCCCTTCCCACGACCGGCAGCAATCGAGCCCAATATCAATTTCTGGGTCAAAGCTTTCACTTACTGGAGCGAGCGGGATTTTATCGTTCACGACCGCGACAACGTTTCGCTGGTCTACCAGAAATTTCACATGCCGGGCGATGGCGCTCCGACTGGCGAAGAGATCGAGTGGGCCAACGCCTACCTGAAGGCCAAGTACGGCGACATTCTGAACCGCTTGGCCACCGGACAGCAGCCGGTCGGTTGGGAAGAGCAGCATGTCGCCGCGATGTTCAAGGGGCAATCGCCGTCAGCCTATGCGCGGGCGGCGCAGAATTTGCGCGTGCAGCAGGGGCTCAGCGAGCCGTTTCATGATTCGCTCCTGCGCAGCCGCTACTATCGGCCCAGGATGGAGCAGGTCTTCGCGAGAGCCGGGCTGCCGCCGGACCTGATCGCGTTGGCCTCCGTCGAGTCGGGATTCTCGGCGCGCGTGCGCTCCAGCGCCGGCGCGTTGGGAATCTGGCAATTCACCCGCTCCACCGGCCGCGAGTTCCTGAAAATCACGCGCTACCGCGACGACAGGCTCGATCCGGTGCGTTCGACCGAGGCGGCCGCGGAGCTTTTGCAGTCGAATTATCAGGCTCTGGGAAGCTGGCCGCTAGCGATTACCGCTTACAATTATGGGACGGCCGGGATGGAGCGCGCGGCTTCTGAATTTGGCAGTGACTACGTCAAGATCCTGCAGAACTACAATGGGGAGCACTTCGGATTCGCGGTCAAAAATTACTACGCCGAGTTCCTCGCCGCCGACCAGGCATATCAATACCAGGACAAGTATTTTCCCGGCATCGAAAGTGAAGAAGCGCCGCCGCCACCGGCTTCATCGCCTATCCTGCGGCGCATCATCCACCACTTCCGCCCTCACCATCATCGCGCCCACGTAAAGCAGGTAGCTTACTCCCGCCGCCACGGCGCCGCGACCGCGGCGCATCGCGGCAGCAAGTCTTAAGCTGCGCGGCGCGTCCTAGACATAGCGACGCGCCGGCCTCCAGGCGATCCAGACTTGCATTCAGCGCAGCTCGCTCGCCTCGACAACCTTGGTACGCGGGCTTATCGCGCGATAGCTCGGCCGCAGGCGCAATTCTTTGAGGTAGCGCTCTACGCGAGGAAATTCGCCGAGCGCCAACTGGTCGACTTCGAGCACCATCGCCAGCACCATCATCGGCACATCCGCCATCGAAAACCCGCCGCGTAGACATCCGCCGGCGGGCGCAGCGGCGAGCGTCCTTTCGATGAACGGAAGATCGCGATGCCGCAGTCCTTCGCGTCCTTTCTCCATGCGTTCGGCGTCACGCTTGTCGGGATCGCTCCAGTACGCCATCCAGATCGGCGGTAGGTCGCCGGCCAGCAGCGCCTCGTCGGCGAACTGCTCGAGTTGGCGCACCTCGGCACGCGCCAAAGGCTCGTCGGGCAGCAGCCGCGGCGGTCCGTAGCGGTCGTCGAGATATTCGTCGATCACCGTTGAGTCGAAGATCGTCACGCCTTCGTCCTCGATATACGGAACCTTGCCAAGCGGATGGCGCGCCAGCATCTCGGGCGGTTTCTTCCAGAGGTCGCCGGGACGCAAATTTTCGATCCGGTAGCGGATGCGCTTCTCCTCCAAAACCACCTTGGTCTTGCTCGCGTGAGTGGAGCGCAGCGTACCCCAAGGATAATCGCGCTCGGTCGTGTACAGAACGATCATCTGGCAGACCTCCCGGCGGATTCTGCCAAAGTCTAGCATCGCATCAAGCCATGCTGCCATCGCATAGATACGACTGAGCCGTGCCTCTTTGGGGAGCCGCCGTCGCGCGCGCCCCAGCGACGCTCTGCTATTCTGATCGACGATGCCCGAAACGGTTGTGCTCGCACCCGAGCTTCGCGATCTGGCGGCGCAGCTAACGCGCCTGCTCGGCGATCCGCATCTCGCCGCTACCGCCTCCGCGGCGGTGGCGTATCGCGCGCCCGACGAGCGTCTTGCGCTCGCAACCCTGCTCAAGCTCGGCGAACAGTCGCCAGCCGAGCTGAAAGAGGCGCTCATCGATGCCGCGCTGGCAGACGATCTCGCGCTATGCGTGGGCGGCTCCGAGATCATTGCGCAGGGATTAGGCACGATGGGTCCGCGATGGCTGGAGTTCTTCCGTAACGCTCGCGCAGCAAGCGTGGAATCTATCGACGGTGGCATCCGCTTCACTGCCGGCGCCGTCGCGGATCGGCAGGAAGCCGCGCGCCGGCTCGGCGAATTCAAGCTGCGGGTGTTTCTGGAAATCGCCATAGCCGACCTGGTGGGCCGTCTCGACGTGGCGGCCACGATGCGCGCTATGTCGAGGCTGGCCGACGCATGTATCGTGGCAGCGCTAGAGTGCGCGCGTCTCATTCTGGGACCCAAGGCGCCGGCGGCTGGAGGGTTCTGCGTGCTCGGAATGGGCAAGCTGGGCGCGCAGGAACTCAACCTCAGCTCCGACATCGACTTGATCTACGTTTTCGACGGCCCCGGCGATCAAACCGAGGCGGTGGCGCGGCTGGGCGAGACGCTGACCGAACTTTTGTCGGCAAAATGCTTTCGCGTGGACATGCGGCTGCGGCCGGGTGGCAGGAGCGCACCGCTGGTCACCCCGTTTGAGGGCGCGCTCAGCTTTTACCAGAGCTTCGGCGAGACCTGGGAGCGGGCGGCACTGCTGCGCGCACGTCCGGTGGCCGGTGGGCTCGAGGTCGGACAGCGGCTGCTCGGCGAGCTCAGCCATTTCGTCTATCGGCGCTACCTCGACTTCGACACGCTGCGCCAGTTGCGCGCGATGAAGCTTCAGATCGAGCGCGAGCTGCGCGCGCCCGACCTGCTCGCCCGCAACATCAAGCTCGGCTATGGCGGAATTCGCGAACTGGAATTTATCGTGCAGGCGCTGATCCTGGTCTATGGCGGACGCGATCCGCGACTGCGAAGCGGCCAGACGCTGGCGGCGCTCGATCGTCTCGGCGCGCTCGGCTATCTCGACCGCGGCCGCGCCAGCGAACTCGCGGCCGCCTACCTCTTTTTGCGCGACGTCGAACACAAGCTGCAGGTTGTCGCCGCACTTCAGACTCACATACTACCCGCCGGCGACGCGGGACGCCGCGCGCTGGCGGCGCGGATGGGCCGCGGCAAGGATGCCGTCACCCAGGCGCAGTTCGAGGCCGACCTCAACCATCATCGCGCGCTGGTGGCGGCGCAGTTCCGTGAGATGCTGGGCGCCGCGGAAGATCGCGGCGGCCGCGCGGCTTCGGAAGCCGCTGAACGAGCATGGCGCGCGGCGCTCGATCCGCGGCACTCGGCATCGAGGCTGAGCGCGATGGGCTTCGCGCGGCCCGCGGAGACCGCGGGCCATCTGATGCTGCTGGCGCGGGGCGGCTCCTCCGAACATTCGATCGCGGCTAGCGCGCCGCGCCGGCGCGAACTGCTGGAGCGACTCGGGCCGTTGCTGCTGGACGAGATCCGCGAGCTCGCCGACCCCGATCTTGCGCTGATGAACCTTGCTTCGTTCGTCACGGCAATCGGCGCGCGCAGCTCCTTCCTGGAGCTGCTCGATCAGCATCGGGCAACTCGCCGCGTGTTGCTAAGCCTATTCGCTTCCAGCGCTTACCTCTCGACGATTTTCATTCGCCATCCCGACATGATCGATACGCTGGTGCGCTCCGACCTCGCGCGACCACGACGCTCGCTTAACGAACTCGATAAGGAGTTGCACGCGCTTCTCGCGGCGAGTCCGGATTTCGAAAGCCGCCTCGACGCGATTCGCGCGTTCCGGCATCAGGAATTTCTCCGAATAGCGATCGCGGATCTGGCGGGCGACCTCGACCCGGACGCCGTGCAAGTCGAGCTTGGCCTGCTCGCCGAAGTGGTGCTGCGCCGCGCGCTCGAGCTGGCGCGGGCCGACGTTGCCGCACGCATCCCGATTCCGCGCGGGCTGGAGCTGGTGGCGCTCGCGATGGGCCGGTTGGGCGCATCCGAAATGTCATACAACTCCGACCTCGATCTGATTTTTGTCTACGACGATCGCGGCGCCATGCCTGACGGCAAACACGTCGCGGTCTCCAGGATCGTGCAGAAGCTAATCGCCGTGCTCGAATCGCGCACGCGCGAGGGCTATGCCTACAAGATCGATCTGCGGTTGCGCCCCTCGGGCAACGCCGGACCGCTGGTCGCTTCGCTCGATAGCTTTCGCGACTATCATCGCGCCAACTCCTCGGCCGTGTGGGAGCGCCAGGCCCTGGTTCGCGCGCGCGTCATCGCGGGCGAACCCGAGTTGGCTGCCGAGGTCGAAGCTTCGCGGCGCGAATTCGTATTCGGCCGCGGACTGAGCCGCGCGGAGGTCGGCGAGATAGCGGCGATGCGTCTGCGGATCGAGCGCGAGCTTGGTGCTGACGGACGCGGCCGCCTCAACATCAAGCAGGGCCGCGGCGGCCTGGTCGACGTTGAATTCCTGACCCAGATGATGGCGCTGCGTTACGGCCGCGCGCATCCGGAGTTGACCGGCCGCGCGACCGTCGCCCTCGTCCGCGGAATCGGTCAGTGCGGGCTGCTCGAAGCTGGCGCGACGGCGCAACTGGAAGCCGACTACCGTTTCCTCTCCCATCTGGAGAATCGCCTGCGCATCGAGACCGACCAAGCCGCCTGGGCACTCTCGACCGCGCCCGAGAGCCTGGGTCCGCTTGCGCGCCGGATGGGCTACCGGAAGGCGGGCGGAGCGGCGCACCTGCTGACCGAGGTCGAAGCCTGCCGCAGCCGAATCCGCGCCACTTTCGACGAATGTTTTCGCATCGAAATGTCGCGCGACGGATGATCGCGCGCGAAAATTGCTAGAAATCCACTTTCACTCCAGCGACGAAATTGACCTGCGGCGAAGGAAACCCGAAGACTTCGGCATAATGACGGTCGAGCATGTTCTGCACTCGCACGTATACCTGCTCGTCGCGAACCAGCCGCCAAGGGATACCGGCATCATAGGTCATCGTGAGATCGAATCGATTATACGCGGCGTGGTTCTGAATCATCGAGGTTGTCGGATCGAGGTCGTCGCGATCGCCGACGAAATAGTAGGCCAGATTGGCCGAGACCGCGTCGTTCGAGCTCCACAGCGCCTTGTGCGCGTACGTCAGCAACGCGAATGCCGAATACTTAGGCACGCGCAGCGGCCGAATTTCCGGCGACGACGAGACGTGCGTCTCGTCGATCACGGTCGAGGTTACCGCTAAACGCGAGCCCGCGCATCAGTTGCACCGCCGGCACCAGCTCGACGCCCTGGGTATCGACGCGGCCAGCGTTGGCCGCCTCGACGCATCCGGGGAACGTCGTGCATGGTTCAGCCACGATAAGGCTGTGCACGCGGCGTGAGAAGTAAGTCGCCGTGAACGACGCCGTCTCGCCGAAGGTCTTCGTGATACCGCCGTCGTACTCGCTGGAGATCTCGGGATTCAGCTTCGGATTGCCGAAGTCGGGAAAAAACAGCTCGTTGAAGCTGGGCGCGCGAAATCCCTCGCTGTAGCTGCCGCGCAGCGTCACGCCCCATCGCTCAAGCGGTATCGCGACCGTCCACGACGGGCTTACCTCGATACCGAAATCGCTGTTGCCGTCGACTCGTACTCGCGCCAGTCAGCAGGATCAGGCCGTTGAACAGCCGCCCTTCCTGCTCGAGGTAGCCTGCGTACTCCTGCCGGCGGGCATGGAATGCCGTAAAGGACTGCGTCGGCGGCTCCACGGTGTCGAATAAGTCTGCCGAGCGCACCCAGCGATCCTTAAAGTCGAAGCCTGCGAGTGATCGAAAGCCCTCGCCCCAGCGGTAATGCAATTCCATGTTGGTGCCGCGGATTTCGTCCGGAACGCGATCGCGTTGGAAGGTAAGGTTTGCCGGGAACGGCGTGTCGTTAACGCGGAGATCGTTACGCACAAAGAAGACGCTCATCCGCCCGTCCAGCCGCTCGCTGAACTGATGCGTGACGACGCCGTTATAAAGCATGAACTCGTTGCGCTGATGAGCGTTGGGGTCGACCGGCGTAATGAAGTTGGAGAAATTGACCAGGCTCACGTTGGAGCGGATGTAACGCGCGAAGCCGGTGAATTTTGTGTCGGGGGTGAGATGGTAGTCCAGGCGCAGGACGCCCGAGAGATTATCGAAGCTCGCATTGCGCGGACGAAACGCAGTGGTCGAGTAGTACGACAGCGCTCCCGAGTACGCCAGCCGTCCGTCAGCGCCGTCGAAAGTAACCGCTTGGCGCTGAGTCGCGCGATTGCCGCCCTCACCGTCGTAGCTGATTTTGAACGGCCCGCTGCCCTCGCGCGTGATGAGGTTGACCACGCCGCCGATCGCCGATGAGCCGTAAAGCGCGCCGCCCGCGCCGCGCACTACCTCAATACGGTCGAGATTGTCGCTGGTCACATCGGCGATATCGAAGCCGCCGGTCGAACCACCGTTAACGTCGACTCCGTCCATGAGGATCAGCGTCTCGGCCGCGGTCGAACCCCGAATCGAAACGTCGGTCTCGGTGCCTGCCGACCCACTCTGATTGATTTCGACTCCGGGCACCTGGCGCAGGACCTCGCCTGAGGCATGGATCTGCTGCTCCTGGATCTGATGCGACCCGACCACGCTCACTGTCGTACCGACCGTATCGAGCGGCTGCTCCATTCGCGTCGCCGTCACCACGAACACCATCTTTGGGAGTTTGCGATGCGGCTTGGTGGCCGTCGCATTCTTCTTTGATTTGCCTTGCTCTCGCGCATTGGGCGGCGACGCAGCAGACTGCGGCGCAACCTGAGCGTGCGCGCTGCGCGGGCCAATCGGGGATCCGGAAAAAATAAAAAATGTCAGGACGAAAGCGACGACAACTGATCTTTTCATAGCCTCCCTCGAGCTATGCGTCAGCCACGCGAGGTCGGCTGACTCAGGCGCTCGGGCAGGCTCCCAGGTGAGGGAGTAGCGAGGGGCCTAAGCCTCCTTTCCCACGAAAGGCGGACGGCTTAATAGTCACCCGGCCGGTCTCCTGGCTTGGGGATCATCCGCGGGCCCGCCTTCCCGCTCGTTAGCGGTGGCTCGAATGGGCCGTTGTCCCCCCGTACAGTTGCGGGGCAGCGCCGGACTCAAACCGGCTTCCCGTACACCGGGCGCAGAAGACTGATATGATTTTCACGCCAGGTAAGTCAAACATCACGAGCGCACCGAGCGCGTCGGAAACTAGATCCGGAAGCGCGTATGGGCAACGTAACTCTGATAACCGGAGGCGCGCGCAGCGGCAAAAGCGCCCACGCGCTAGCGCTGGCGCACCACACGCCAGGTACGCGCCTATTCTTTATCGCCACCGCCGAGGCGCTCGACGACGAGATGCGCGATCGCGTCGCGCATCATCGCGCCAGTCGCTCCTCCGACTTCGCGACGATCGAAGAACCGATCGCCGTCGGCGCCGCGCTCTCAAAGCTGGCGAACCGCGCGGATGTCGTCGTCGTCGATTGCCTGACGCTTTGGATCTCGAACCTGCTGATGGCGGATCACGCCGACAAAGAAATTCTGGATGAGGCTCGCGGACTCGCTGCCACGATGGCCGACGCGCCCTTCGTCAGCATCGTGGTGACCGATGAAGTAGGAGCCGGAATCGTGCCGGAGAACGCGACGGCGCGGCGCTTCCGCGACCTCCTCGGATGGACCAACCAGGCGCTGGCGAAAACCGCCGAGCGCGTGGTGCTGATGGTCGCTGGCTATCCGATGCGCGTCAAATAGTCGCCGCTATCACCAGCAGCACCGCGACCTCCACCAGTTCACCCGCCGCGCCGAGAAGATCTCCCGTCACGCCACCGAGCCATCGCCGGTACGCCAAGCGAAGCGCGACCGCCAGCGCCATGGCTACGGCATAGGCCAACAGCACTTGTCCCGAGAGGATAGGCAACACCGCCATCACAGCGAGCGCGCCGGCCAGCGCGAAATTGCGATCGCCGCCGGGAGCTAGCAGCGACGTTCCCGCGCCTTCGGCACGCAAATATTCAATACGCCACCCCACGGCTACCATCGCCCAGCGCGCCAAGCCCGGCGCAAGCCATAGCGCCACGGTGCGGCGCGCGTCACCCATCGTCCCCAGCGCCACAATTTCGAGCGCGAGAAAGAACACCGTCGCCGTCGCGCCGAAAGTGCCGATCCGGCTGTCACGCATGATCTCCAGCGCGCGGCGGCGGTCGGTCCCAGCGCCCAGAGCGTCCGCGGTATCAGCAAGCGCGTCGAGATGGACCGCACCAGTCAGCACGGTGAGCGTCAGGACCAGAATGACTGCGGCGAGCGCATCGCCGAAAACCGGAGTCAGCAGTAGATTTTCGGCTGCCAGTATCGCGCCGAGCGAAAACCCGACAAGCGGAAACCATCCGAACGATGCCGCGAGCGCTTCGGGCGCCACGGCGGCGCGCGGCAGCAGCGGCAGGATGGTCAGAAAACCCGTGGCAAGGCGAATTTGGGTGAGCATTCCGCGTGGCGCTCCGTCGCGCCGACACCCGCCTACCGTTCCCACGATCCGCCGCACCGGGCGCATCCTTGCTCATCCGATCTTCTCCGACACTCCGGCGCTCTCGAACGTCGCCATCTCGTGGAACAGCGCCAGCGCGGCTTCGATCAGGCTCATCGCCAGCGCTGCGCCGGTACCTTCGCCCAGGCGCATCCCAAGGTCCATGATCGGCCGCATGCCGAGTTGCTCCAGCGCGAGCGCATGGCCGCCTTCGGACGAGCGATGGCCGAAAAACAGATGGGCGAAGAGGCCGGGGCAGAACCGCTCGGCAGCCACTGCGGCGGCCGTGGCGATAAAGCCGTCAACCACCACAGGCACGTTCAACGCCGCACCGCTGAGGCATACGCCAGCCATCGCGGCGATCTCGAAACCGCCGAGCGCGGCGAGTGTGGCGAGCGCATCTTTGAGTGCCGCACGATGGAGCTTGAGTGCGCGCTCGATCGCCGCGACCTTGCGGCGCATCCCGGCGTCGTCGACGCCGGCGCCGCGACCGGCCAGGCGCGCCGGCCGAAGCCCCGTGAACGCCGAAAGCAGCGCTGCCGCCGAAGTGCTGTTCGCGATTCCCATCTCGCCGATTCCAATCAGCGTGGCCCCGGACGCGACCGCGCCACGCGCGACCTCAACGCCGACCTCCAGCGCGGCGCGCGCCTCTGCGACGGACATCGCAGGCTCGCGCGCGAGGTTACGCGTGCCCGCCCCGATACGCCGGTAGAGAACTCCGGGCAGCGCTTCGGTGCTAGTATCGGCCGCAACACCGACGTCGGCGATCCAAAGCCGATAACCGAGGCGCCGCGCGAGGACGCTTATTGCCGCGCCCCCGCGAGCGATATTGCGCAGCATCTCGGCCGTGACCGCCTGCGGATAGGCACTCACGCCTTCGTTAGCAACACCGTGATCGGCGACGAAAACGCACAGTGCTCCGCCGCCGATTCGAGCCTCCGGATCGCGCCGGATCGCGGCGTAGCGGCACACAATTTCTTCCAGGTAGCCAAGGCTGCCGCGGGGTTTGGTCAGCGAATCGAGGCTGCGGCCGGCCTCCGCGGCCGCCATCTCGTCGGGCGGCCTTATCGCGGCGATCGTCTTTTCAAGCATTTCCATGTATTCGCCGCTACTTATTCGCTGTTTGGTATTGATCAAAGTAGGTCCGCGCGGCCGCGATCAATTGCTCATTCTCTTCGCGCAGGCGCACCGCTATGCGATACATTCCGGCGTCGCATCCCGGGAGTTCACGCAAATCGCGCACCGCGATACCCTGCGACAGCATATATCGCGCGAAGCCGAGGTCACGGCCACGTTCCTGCGCCTTGAGCATCAGGAAGTTCGAGGACGATACATAGGCGCGGATGCCTTCGATCGAGTTGAGAGCGCAAAAGAGATGAGCGCGCTCCGTCGCTATCAAGGCGCGGCTTTTCGGCGCAAATTCCTCGGCCACGTCGAGGCAAGCGTGGCCGACGCGCTCGGCCACCACGTTGACCGACCAGGGTTCGATCGCTTCGCGCAGGCGGCGCGCCACATCGCGGCCGGCGACCAGGTAGCCCAGGCGCAGACCGGGAATCGCGAACATCTTGGTCAGCGAGCGCAGAACGATGACGTGCGGATTGTCGGCAGCCAGGCGAATCGCGGAATACTCTTCGCCCGCAAAGTCAATAAAGGCCTCGTCAAAAACGCACCAGCATCCGCGTCTGGAGCATCGCGCGGCGATTTCGGCCGCATCACCGTTACTCAACATCGCCCCGGTCGGACTATTTGGCCGCCCGATGAAGATCTCGTCGGCGCCCTGCACGAGTGCGCGCCGGGCTTGCTCGATCTCAATTGCGAAGCCGCTCTCGCAGCACGTCGGTATTGCACTGGGCCTCGCGCCCGCAACGATCATCGCGTTGGCGATTTCGCTGAAGGTCGGTATTACGACAAACGGGCGGCGCGGACGCAGCGTGCGGGCGAGCAGATGTATTAACTGAGTTGAGCCATTGCCCACCACAACGTTATCGGGCGCAACGCGATGGCGCTGCGCCAAACGCGCGGCGAGATCGTCGGGATAGGGCGGTGGATAGTGCGCAATAAGCGCGGTCGCGTCATGGTACGCGGCGAGCGCCCGCGGCGGCGGCCCCAGTGGATTGAGGCTGGCGCTAAAATCCAGCACGCCAGACGGCGCGGCACCGCCGTGAGTACGGTCGATCTGGAGTTTTCTTTTCTCGAGCTTCATCTCAGAGGTTCAGCGTCAAAAGTTCATGGCGCGTACTGCTTAACGCGGGGTTCATCGTATGTCAGTAGCCCGAGAGGACATAGCGCACGAGTGCGAGCAGACCAAAGCCGATCGCCGTCGCGATACGCATTAGGCGGCGCGCCGCCGCAATGTCAGCCACCTCTGCCGCGTGCTCCGCGCGTCCCAGGCGTGCGCGACGCTCGACTTCACCTGCGTATACCGCATCGCCGCCCAATTCGATTCCGAGCGCCCCCGCCATTGTGGCCTCCGGAAAGCCCGCGTTGGGGCTCGCATGCTTGCGCGCGTCGGCGTGGCAGGCATGCAGCGCCGCACCGCCACGTCCGAGCGTCAACGCCGCGGCGGCGAGGCAAAGCGCTGTAACTCGCGCGGGGACAAAATTTGCAGCATCGTCGAGTCGCGCCGCCGCTCTTCCAAAGTAGAGATAGCGCGAGTCGCGGTAGCCAATCATCGAGTCGAGCGTATTGATCGCCTTATAGGCGAGCGCAAGGACCGGCCCACCAATAAACAAAAAGCAAAGCGGCGCCAGCACGCCGTCGGAGCAGTTCTCGGCGACCGACTCGACCGTGGCTCGCACGATCGCTTCGCGGTCGAGTGCAAACGGATCGCGTCCGACCAGCGCCGGCATCGCAGCGCGTGCGAGATCGTAGTGTCCGCATTCGAGCGCTCCTTCGATTTCGCCGGCGGCGCGGTCTAGGCCGTTTAACGCGAGCGTCGTCCACGCAATGAGTATCGCCGCCGCCAGACCGAGTGAGTCGGCTACGGTCGACGCAATCGCTACAGCGATCCCCGCTAAGAGCCCGGTCATGATCACCACCGCATAGGCGAGCAGCGCACCACGCCAGCGATCCGTACGCGATTCGCCAATGCGTAGACGCGCTTCGCCCCATGTCACGGAGCGGCCGATGAGCCGCACCGGATGCGGCATCCAGGGTGGATCGCCGAGCGCCATGTCGAGCGCGAGCGCCATCGCGATCGCCCCCGTCGGAAGATAGATTCCGCTTTGCATTTCCGCGCGCGGCTCAGCGCATCCGGCGGATTGCCCGCACGCAGCTTTCGAGCACCGCGCGGCCGATTAGCTCGCCGAGCAGCGTATGCTTGCCGCAATAATGCTCCGCGTGCATGTCCCGCGAGGCCGCGCGCGCCGGCGCGGCAATTGCGATACAGTCGGTGCCAGTACCAGTCGCCGGCGCACCGGAGCGAACGCTTTTGATCCCCGCCTCGAGCACGGCGAGTGTGCGAGCCTCGGCGACTATCTGCATCGCCTCGACCATCGCGGCGCCGGTTAGCGGGCGATTCACCATGATGATGATATTGATCGTGCCGGCATGGGTGGAAAGAACCGTCGCGCGATCTCCGACCCGGAGCGCGTTAGTAAATCCGGCGGTGCTCCACGCGCCGGCGATTATGCCGGCGCGAGTCGCGAGCGCATAACCGGCGCGCGCCACTTCCGCCCCGGTCATCAGCGCGACCGTGCACCGCGGATCGTGACCTGCGGCGCGAACGACACGAGCGAGGTGCGCACGCGGCGCGCGTATCGCCTCGTGATCGTCGAGCTCAACCTGATGATTAGCGAGGAGCCGGGTGACACGAATTCCGCCGCCGAGCGGCGCCCAACTGAGGACGCGGCACACCTGGTGCGGAACGATCCACAACGTGCGCGCGCCGATCCACCATCGCCACGGCGCGACGGCGCTCTTCGCGCCGAGCGCGCGGCGGCCGGCCGCCGTCCGAATCGACGGTCGCACGAAGCCGCCGCGCCAGCCGACGCTTACGCCGCCGCCTTGCGCGCCGCTTCGAGGGCGGCCTCGAAGTCGGGCTGGTTGGCCACTTCCTTCACGTATTCGGCGTAAACGACGTTGTCGTTCTTGTCGAGCACGAAAACCGCACGAGCAAGCAGATGCAGTTCCTTGATGAGCGCGCCGTACTTCTGTCCGAACTCGGCCGCGCGCCAGTCGCTAATCGTGGTGACCTTGTCGACGCCGGCCGCGCCACACCAGCGCGCCTGCGCGAACGGCAGGTCCATCGAGATGGTCAATATCTGCACGTCGCCTGGCAGCTTGGAGGCCTCTTCGTTGAAGCGTCGGGTCTCGGCGTCGCATACTGGTGTGTCGATCGACGGAATCGCGGCGATAATTTTGACCTTGCCCTTGAACTGGTCGAGCGTCACCGGCGCGAGCCCTTTGCCCACAGCGGTGAAGGCGGGCGCCTTCTGTCCGGGTTTGAGTTCCGGCCCCACCAGCGTCATCGGATTACCGCGCATCGTGACTGCGCCTTTGCGCTCTTCAGCCATCGTCAATTCTCCCTGGTCAGATTACCGGCCGCGGCGAACCAGTGCGGCGGCCGACGCTACGGTTTACCCCGGATTGGCCGTCGTGTAGCGGCGGCGGCGTTCCTGCTCCGCCAGATCGGCGTCTGCCTTCTTCGGCCGCGGGGGCAGGAATCCGGGCGTGTAGTCAGTCCCCTCCCATCGGCGATCGTTCGGATCCCATACGTAGGGCAGCTCGACGATCGTGCCGGGCTTGCTTATCGTTTCGAACGCATTGAGCGCGTCACGCACGATCGCGCGCTGGTTTGCAGGATCGTCCGGCTTGCCCGTCTGATGGCCGAGCGGGTAGTTGAGAAATACCGCGCGCGGCGGATTGACGGCTTGCGTGATGTCGTAGGCGGAAGTCATACACAGTGTCGGGATGCCGGCGGCTTCGACTTCGCGGGCGATCAGTCCAACGGACTGATGGCACACGGGTCAGGCGGGCACCAGGTAAAACGCCTCCACGTTGCGGCTGCGAAGTTCCTCGACGATTTTCGGCGCCAGTTCCTCGCGCACCTTGCGCGCCGAGTAGATCCCGCCCATGAAAGTGAACGCCGGATTGCACAGCTCTCCGATACGGCCCTCGGCCTCGAACTCGCGCATCCGCTCGAGCGGAAAAACGCAGTTGGGATCTTTCTCGGCGTCTTTGGTCGGGTAGCCGAAGTGCCAGACGCTGAGCTCGTCGCGCCGCGCGTTCTTCGGGATCAGCCGGTAGCTCGCGTCCTCGCGATGGAACCGCGGCTGATCGCGGTAAAGCACGCCGCCCGAGCTCATCAGCGCGACCTTGCACTGCGCAAGCGGCTTTTTGAGCGGAGTCCACGGCGGCGGCTCCTCGTTCACGACCCATCGATAGGGCGCGTAGGCATTGTACAACTCGCGCGTGCGGGGGATGTAGGCGACGGGCATCGGTACGCTCCTCGTGGATTTGCCTGAGCTTGCCTCCGGACGCGGCGCGTCCTAAGACGCGTCGGGCGGAAACATCATCTTACCTGCATGGAATTCGCGCGCAATGAAATCGACAAAGCCGTGGCGCACCGGCCATTCCAGCCGGCTGTCGCGCCAATGGATACGGCCGTCGGGGCCCTCGAACTCCTCGGCGAGGTCGCCCTCCGCCATCGCGTTGCGTGCGCGCTCGAGGTCGGCGGCGACCAACGGGATCGCGCGCATCCGTTTCTCCCAGGCCGCAAGGCGAGGAAATTCATTCATCGGAAGGCGCATCGCATGGGCCACCGGCAGATGGCAGATCGCGGCGAAGTCGGCAAGGGAGAGCGCCGCGCCGCAAAAGAAGTCGCGGCCCTCAAGCTCGTGCTCCAGCCGCACAAGCAACGCCTTAAACTCAGCGCGGCCGGCGTCCTGCATCGCCTTGGATTCGGGCGCCGTCGATCGCACCACGCCGAGAAAATAGCCGAAGACGGTCGCGTCGAACGTGCGGTCGCACAAATCATCGATCACGCGCATCCGCGCACGTTTGAAAGGATCGGTGGGTAACACAGGTGGCTTGGGATACGCGTCTTCGAGGTACTCGCAGATGATAGTAGAGTCCGCGATCGTGCGGCCGTCGTCGAGTACCAGCACCGGGACCTCAGCGCGCTCGCTTGCCTCGCGCAAGTCCGGCTTGCGATCGAGCGAGTAGCATCGCTCGATCATTTCGCACTCGATCCCCTTGTACTCGAGCATCATCCGGACCTTGCGCGCGTATGGACTGGTCGCAAACGTGAAAAGCTTCATCCGACGCCTCGCCTAAGCGACATCCGCCGTTTCCATTCGGCGGCGCCGGTTATCAAATCTATTGTTCCGTGCCGGGCGCTTCAAATTCGAACCTTCAAATTCGAACCCTGATGAGCAGCTAGCGCGCGCTCAGGCCGCCGTCGACGATTAGCTCGGTGCCGGTGATATACGAAGCGTCGTCGGAGAGCAGGAAAACGATCGCCTTGGCGATCTCCCACGGCGTGCCCTGGCGGCGCATCGGGATGCGCGGTGCGACGCGCTCCTCGCGGTCGCCCACCAGCCGGCGCACCATCGAGGAGTTGATCAATCCCGGCAGGATCGTGTTGACGCGAATCTTGTCGCGCGCGTGAGTGACCGCGACCGAGCGGGTAAGCCCCAGCAGTGCCGCCTTCGTGGTTTCGTAGGGCAGACCCGAGCCGGTGCGAATCGCGGCCAGCGAAGAGACGTTTACGATTGCGCCACCGCCGGCCTTCGCCATCTCGGGCACCGCATACTTCGTCATCAGGAATTGGCCCCGCACGTTGACGTTGGACATCGTGTCGAACTGCTCGATGGTCGTCTCGAGCAGGCGGCCGCCGATCGCGATCCCCACATTGTTGACCAACAGGTTGAGCTTGCCGAAGGCCCGCACCGCGGCCTCGCACGCGTGGCGGCAATCATCCTCGCGCGTGACGTCGGCGGCGACCGAATCCGCGCGGCCGCCCTCGGCGCGAATCGCCGCGGCAGTCTCGCCGGCCAGCGTCTCGGAGCGGTCGGCGACCATAACGGCGGCGCCTTCACGAGCGCACAGGATGGCGGTGGCGCGGCCGTTGCCGATCGAGAGCGTCTCGCCCGCGTTGGGCGGCCCGTCGGCGCCTCCGCCGACGATCAGTGCGACTTTTCCGTCGAGGCGTCCCATCGCAAGAAACCTCCGTCACGCGCCGGGCGCTTTTGGGCGCGCGCCGCGCAGGCTATGCGGCGAGCTTCTGTTTGATTGCCGCGTAGCCGTCGAGCATCGGCAGCACCTTGTCGGCCGGGGCCGGCGGCAGCGCGAATATAATTTCATGAAATCCGATCTCGACAAGCTTCTTCACCTCGTCTTCGCGCGGCGGCACGCCAAAGACCGTAAGTTTAAGCGACTCGAAGCGCCGGCCGGCGCGGCTCGCCGTCTCGCGCAACTGTTTCACGCCTTCGGCCAGCGTATGGTTGCGCCGGTAAATCGGCATCCATCCGTCGCAGTATTCGACCACCCGCTCGAAGCATCGCTTGGCCTCCGAGCCCAGCAGCACCGGCGGTCCGCCCTTTTGCACGGGCTTGGGAAACGCGCGCATCGGCTCAAAGTTGACCAACTCGCCATGGAACTCCGCCGGATCCTTGGTCCAGATGGCGCGCATCGCCAAAATCCGCTCGCGCAGCAGCGCCCATCGCTTGCGGAAATCGGTGCCGTGATCTTCCATCTCCTCGGCGTTCCATCCGCCGCCGATTCCGAACGACAGCCGCCCACCCGAAATCAGGTCGAGCGAGGCGCACTCCTTGGCCAGCACGATCGGGTCGCGTTCGATCACCAGGCACACTCCTGTGCCGAGCCTGATGCGCTTGGTCGCCGCGGCGGCCGCTCCCAGAGCCACGAACGGATCATGCGTATGCCAGTATTCCTCGGGCAGCTCGCCGCCGCCGGGCCACGGACTGCGGCGGCTGGTCGGAATATGCGTATGTTCGGGAAAGTAGAGCGAATCCAGTCCGCGCTCCTCGACCGCGCGCGCCAGCTCGATCGGCTGGATCGCGTAGTCGGTCGGGAACATCATCGCGCCAAAGGTCGTCGACATCGTGGCCTCCACTGGCAGGTGCTGATTTGCGTCGCGCGTGGGCGACGCTAGATCGATACCACGGTCGCGGCCGTTCACCCAAGGGATGGCCCCATCGCGCGGCTTGCCCGCAAGGGGCCGCGCTGGATACAAGAAGAGAGGCCTTCACTTCGCGCGAGGGAGGGACTTCCGCAATGGCATACGATCTCGTAATCAAAAACGGCACCGTGGTCGACGGCACCGGCGCCCCGCGAGTGCGCGCCGACGTCGCGATCAAGGATGGAACGATCGCGGAAATCGGCAAGGTCAGTGGCGGCGCGCAACGCACCATCGACGCCGGCGAACTGATCGTCGCCCCGGGCTTCGTCGATCCGCATACCCACTACGACGCGCAGATTTGTTGGGACCCGCTGCTCACCTGCACCTCGTGGCACGGCGTGACTTCGGTCGTGATGGGCAACTGCGGAGTCGGGATCGCTCCGTGCAAGCCCGAGGTTCACGAGGTCGCGGCCTGGGACCTGGTCAACGTCGAGGCGATTCCCTTCGACGCGCTGAGCAAGGGCATCACCTGGGACTGGGTGAGCTTTCCCGAGTTCATGGACGCGGCCGAGCGCCGCGGCGTCGGAATCAACGTCGGCTTTCTCGCGCCGCTCACACCATTTCGTCATTTCGTGATGGGCGAAGAATCGATGGAGCGGGCGGCGACGCCCAACGAGACCCAGCGCATCGCGGCGCTGCTGCACGAAGCTATGGCGGCCGGCGCGATGGGCTTTTCCACCACCACGCTCGCGCAGCACATCGGCTTTCGTGGCCAACCGCTTGCCTGCCGGCTCGCCAGCCGCGACGAGCTCAAGGCCTGCTCGAACGTGCTCAAGGAACTCGGCAAGGGATCCATCGAGGTCGCGCTCACGCGGCGCGCGGGCCAGGTCCTCGACGACGAGTATCAACTGCTCGACTTTCTGCTCGCGGAAAGCGCGCGGCCGGTGACGTGGCTCGCGATGGCGTCGCGGCCGGACAAGCCCGAGTACGCGGAGGCAACGCTCAAACGGCTGGAGCCGCTGATCAAGCGCGGCGGCGTGCCGCAGGTTTTATGCAAACCGTTCGTGGTGCAGATCGATCTGCGCAATCCGTTCAGCTTCGCCGATATGGAGGCGTGGAACCACGTCTTCAACCAGCCGGCCGAAGCGCAAAAGCGGATCTACGCAGACCCCGCATTTCGCGACTCCTTTCGCAAAGAGCTGACGCGGCCGCATCTGTTCAACGGCAAATGGCATCGCGTCGAAGTGCTCGAAGTCGCAAGCCCCGCGCTCAAGGCGCTGGAGCGCAAAAACGTCGCGGAGATAGCCGCCGAGCGCGGCCGCGATCCGCTCGACACGTTCCTCGACCTCGCGCTGGAAGACGACCTCAATATCCAGTACACGATGGCGCAGTATCACGAGGAGGGAATCGGGCGACTGATTGGCGACTCGCGCACGATGCTTGGGCTGTCCGACGGCGGCGCGCACGTCGACATGCTGTGCGACGCCGGGTACTGCACCTACCTGCTCGGCAAGTGGGTGCGCGAGCGCCAGGCGTTGACGCTCGAGCACGCGGTCAAGCGCATCACGTCTGAGCCGGCCGATTTCTTCGGCATCCAGCGGCGCGGGCGGCTGCAGCCCGGACTTGCCGCCGACCTCGCGATCTTCGACTACAACACCGTCGGCTCGGCTAAGCGCGCGCGCATGCAATACGATCTGCCGGGTGGCGGTACGGCGCCTGGTGATGCCCGCCGAGGGCATCGAATACACGATCGTCAACGGGCGCGTGCTGTACGAGCACGGCCGCGCGAGCGGCGAGATGCCGGGGCAGGTGCTGCGCTCGGGCCAATGCTGATCGACAAGACGCAACCGCCCGCTATGACCGAATCACGCGTTGCGCCGCTGGCGGTCAGCTAATCGTCCAGCCCGCGTCGATCACGAACGGCGCGCCGGTTGCGAATGAAGAATCGTCGCTCGCCAGAAACAGCGCGACCTTCGCGATCTCCTCCGGCAGCCCCATCCGGCCGAATACGGAAATCCGCTTGACCGCGTTTGGACGTGGCGGCTCGCCCTTGCGAATCCGCTCAGCCATCGGAGTCTCGATCGCACCCGGACAGATGCAGTTCACGCGGATGTTGTAGCGGCCGTATTCGAGCGCCGCTACGCGCGTGAGCGCGATCACTCCGGCCTTGGAGGCGGAATACGCAGCGCCGCCGCGAATCGCGACCATCCCGGCGATCGAGGCCTGATTGATGACTGAGCCGGCGCCGAGCTTCACCATGTGCGGCAGCACGTACTTCATCCCGAGGAACACGCCGCGCAGATTGATCGCGATAACCTTGTCGAAGGCGGCCTCGGTCATCTCGGCCAGGAAATCGGATTCGCCCTCGATACCGGCGTTGTTGTAGACCACGTTGGGCACGCCCAGGCGCTCCAGCGTCGCTGCGACCATCCGCTGCACGTCCTCGGACTTCGCGACATCGGCGCCAACCGCGATCGCCTCGCCGCCGGCGCTGCGGATTTCACGCGCGACGCTTTCGACCGCCGCCTCGCTGATATCGGCCGCCGCGACTTTCGCGCCCTCGCTCGCGAACAAAAGAGCGGTCGCCTTGCCCATTCCCGATCCGGCCCCGGTAACCAGGGCCACTTTTCCTTTGAGTTTCATTTGTGTCGATCCTCCTTGCGATCGCGGACCGCCCGCGCAGAGCGCCGGTCCGCGTGACGTTGCAGCGGCCCAAGCGAGCCTCTACCCAAGCAAGGCTGTACCATTGATAATTGAGATCGGGGAAGTCCTGGTGGAGGCGGCGAAGGCGATGCGGCGGGGTGTCGGGCTGGCAATGCTTGCTGCCGTGGTGTTGATGCTGACGCCGCGCGCAGCGCGCGCCCAGCAGTCGCTGGAAGTGCAGCCGCCGGCACCCCAGGCGCAACCGAGTTTCCGCCCGCGCCCGGCGCCCACCGCACGGCCATCGTTGCCACCTTCTTCCAATCAGCTCCAGGAAATTCCGTCGGTGATCACCCCCACGCCGGCGCCGCCGCCTCCCGCGCCGCAGTTACCGCCACCGCAATTGCCTCCACCAATACCTCCTCCACCTCCGCCTGCCCTGCCACCACCGCCGCCGCCTCCCGCATCGATGCTACATTCGCAGCCAATCCTGCCAGCAGTATTTCGCGGATGCTGGGACGGCCGCGTCGAGTACCTCGATTCGATCGAACGGATGTTCGGCGCGCCTAAAGTAGGGGTGTGGACGCCGAAGACCTATCGCATCTGCTATCGGCGCGTCGGTAACGGGCCGTTCGAGCTGACTTTCAGCCAGGTCGGCGTGGACCCGAACACCAAGATCATCAATCCCACGGGGCGGATGGATCTAATCTCGACCGACGGCCGCGACGCGGCACAGATGCGCGCGCTTTTGCACTTTGACGAATTCTACGCGCATGGCCATTTAGGCTCGCCTACCTTCGGAGTCGATGAAGAAGCGTTTTTGAATTGCGTCATCCATGGCAACGGGGCGATGGTTGTGCGCGGCCAGGTATTCGGCCGGCGCGACGGCAGCCCCTGGTTCCGCGCGAACTGGCACGCGGTGTTTTCGCGCGTCGGCGGCTTGCCGGAGTAGCCAGAACAGACGCGGTTCTCGGAGATTCAGAACCGCGTATGGACCCCCATCCCAACCCTCCCCCAAAATGTGAGGGGGGAGGGAGTTAAGAAGGGCGTTAGCGGCACAACCTGCCGGCGGTATCGACGCGCGTGCGCAAGGCGCGCAACTCCTCGGGGGTGGGCGGAGCGGTCGTCGGCACCGACGCCGGAATCACCAATTCGAACCCCGTGCTCTCGCGCACCGTCGCGGCACTAACTCCGGGATGGAGCGAGTGGAGACGCATCCGGCGCGTCTCCTCCTCGAAGTCCATCACGCATAGCGGCGTTACGACGTATTTCGGACCGCCCCCGGGCAGTCCCAGCTTGCGCCGCGCGTCGGCGCCGCCGCTGCCCCATCCGTAGGCGCTGACATAGTCGCAACGTTCGACCAACAGGCGCGGACTGTGGCTATTGAGCACGATGTAGTAGCGGCCGACGTGGGTGCTGAGCGTCGGTGTGCCGACCGAGCCAGGGTCCGCGGAACTTCAGGCGCCGGTAATCGGGACCGATACCGATCAGGTTGGTGTTGCCGAAGCGGTCGACCTGGACGCCGCCAATGAAGAAGACGTGGTTGCTCCAGTCCTTGAGCCGGTCGAAACGATGGCCTGTGTCGCTGTACGACTCGGTCCAGCGCACCACCCGCCGGTCCCATCCGAACGCGGGCATCGGGATGGTTTCGAGGTCGGCGACGTTCATCCGCCCGCCGAGAAAGACCAGCTCCATGTTAGGGCCGTGCGTCAGATGGGCCAGGCGCACCGCCGCCTCCGCCACCGGCATCGCGACGCCGACGCGCAAAAGTTCGCCGTCGTTGAGGTCGCGCGCGAGGAATACCGCCATCAATTCCTGAACGCCGTATCCGTCTTGAACGCCAGGCCCGCCCGCCATGCTGTCATCGCGACTCATCAGTGATGCTCCGTTCGGTCCGGCGCACGCTACGCGGGCGATGTGCTTTCGGCGGCTCTCGGCCGCCGCGCCGCCGGCGTTGACGCGCGCCACGTAGCGCATCGGGAAACGCCTGCTGAAGATAAAGCCGTAGATCAGCAATCCCGTCGGGATCAAAAATCCCGGCACCAGCCGGCCGAGGTTGCCGCCGACCATTACGGCGATCACGCCGAAGAAGACATTGACGCTGAACAGACCGCACCAGAAAAGCGTCATGATCCAATTGATCCGATGGAAGATCGGAAGGTCCCAGACCTCGGGCGGCTGCTCCTCGCGCGCGTAGGCGGCAGTGAACGGCCTGCCCAGAACGACCGACGCCCATCCGGCGACGGCGTAGAACGACCAGATGATCATCACCTGGTAGGTCGCGAGCACGTTCGAGTGCAGGCCGATCGTCAGGATCGACGCGGTGACGAAGAAGGCCAGCGTCGTCCAGTCCATCAGCTTGATCGTCGCCTGCCGGCTCAGCACCGAGAGATAAACCAGGCACATGATCATGCCGCCCGCGGTCGCTACGCCCCAATGATTGCCTGCGGAGGCTGAAGATGTAGACCAGCCAGGGAAGAAACGCGAATAGCGCGATCACTTTGCCCGAATATTTTTTTTCTTCCGCCATCTGTCAGCTCCTTGGATCGGAATTCGATCGGAATTCGCGATCAGTATTCGTGCAATTCGAGCAGCCGCTTCATCCCGATCTGTTTCCAGATAGTCCGCAAGGCCTTGCGGCTTGCGGCAGTGGCGGTCCAGGTATTCTTCGAGCGCCGCGGGTTCACCTCCCGCGGCCTTTCTCGGCCGCCTGCAGATAGGCGTGCAGATGCGGGCCGTCGGTGATGTAAAAGCCGCGGCTATAAAACGGATGCGCGCCGAAGGGCGCGCGCACGACCGCGTCGGCTGCAGCGATGGTCGTCGCCCACGGGTCGGCGCGGATTTCCTCGTTGGAGATCACCTGCTCGACCTGCACGATCGTGCGGTCGGCAGCGCGATACTGGAACAGGTCGAGCCATCCGGGGCCGCCGAGATGACGCACGTTGCCGTAGGCGTCGGCGGCCGCCGCGTGCAGCAGCGCCAGGTCAGGTTTGATCGGCGGCACCGCGATCAATTCCTCGCCGCGAATCGGATCGCGGAACAGCTTGAGGTCGGGATTCACCTGCGGCAGCGAGGTGCCCACGCCGCCGCGCCACGGCATGAACGGCAGCATTTGCGCCGCCGCCTGCAACCCCGCGCACAGGATGCCCTCTTCGCACTCCCAGACCTCGATCTCGCCGCGCTCGGCCGCGCGCCGAAACGACGGCAATACGGGAATGCCGGGGCCGCCGCCCGCGTAGTAGCTCACGCGTCTTGCGCACGCATCCGGCCGCAATCAGCATGTCGAGCGCGAAACCGCTGGCGACGACGGTGAGATTGCGCGCACCGCGCCGCACGATCTGGCGCACCAACGCCATCGGCGCGGGCTCGCCGATCGCGACGGTCATCCCGTCCTCGATCCAGGCCGCAGCCTGATGCTCGTCGATGATGCGCTCGCGCCGTCCGGTGTTCATTCGTGGAGCCTTTCTTGCCCAACAAGCATCGGCTCGGATCCGTTCCTACTCTGCTGCCAACCAGCCTGCCGTTGGGCAAGGCCCGCGCGCGGCTAACGAGGTCGCCGTCCCGCACTTTAGTAGGATTCGGCCCATCGATTCGTATCCGCACGCGTCAGGAGAGAAGAGGCATGAGCAAGTTCGAGGAATACCAGAACAAGTACAAGCACGTCACGATGGAACGCCGCGACGGCATTATCCAGATGACGCTGCATAGCGAGGGCGGCCCGCTCAAGTGGGGCGGCCCGCCGCACGAGGAGTTGTCCTACGCCTTTTACGACGTCGCGCGCGATCACGGAAACCGCTGCGTCATCATCACCGGCACCGGCGACGCGTTTTGCGCCGAGGTCGACCTCGGCGGCGGCCGCGGCGCTCCCGTGGGCAAGACCGCAACCGGCGAGCCCGCGCCAGCGCCGCAGGCGGGCGTCCGCACCACGACCTGGGATCACATCTACAACGACGCCAAGTACCTCCTGATGAACCATCTGCATATCGAGGTGCCGATGATCGCGGCGGTCAACGGCCCGGCGCTGATACATGCCGAGCTGGCCGTGTTGTGCGATATCGTGATCGCGTCGGAGAACGCGGCGTTTCAGGACGCGCCGCACTTTCCCAACGGGATCGTGCCCGGCGACGGCGTGCACGTGGTATGGCCGCTGGTGCTGGGACCCGAATCGCGGGCGTTACTTCCTGCTCACCGGGCAAAAGCTCTCGGCGCGCGAGGCCCTGGAATTGGGCGTGGTCAGCGAAGTGGTGCCGCGCGAGCGCCTGGTGACGCGCGCCTGGGAACTCGCGCAACTGATCGTCGCCAAGCCGCCGCTCACCGTGCGCTACGCGCGCGTCGCGATAACCCAGCAGCTCAAACGCCTGATGCTCGACGATCTCGGCTACGGACTCGCGCTCGAGGGGCTGGCCGCGGCGATGTCATGGCCGGGAGCCAAAGGCCCTGCACGCTGATATAAGGAGGTATCGATAAATGGGAGAAGAAATTTATCGCTTCGCGGAGATCCTTCGCCGACGCTAAGGATAACAGCAAGGGAACCTGTTTGTTGTCATCCTGAATGGAAGGCTTCCCGCAATGAAGGATCAAAGCGAAGCGATTTTTTCGTGTTTATCGACAACCCATAGAGGAAGGCGGAAAGGAGACGGATGCGATGATCTACGAACTTCGGACCTACACGCTGGTGCTGGGGGGCGCCCCGCAGTACATCCAGATCACCAAGGAAGAGCTGCTGCCAATTCTGGCCGAGCACGGGCTCAAGCCGCTCGGCTACTGGTCCACGGACATCGGACCGCTCAACGAGCTGGTGCATCTGTGGGCCTTCAACGATCTGAACGAGCGCCAGCAGAAGTGGTCCGCGTGGGGACGCGACCCGCGCCGCGCCTCGATCGTTCCCAAGCTGCGTGCGCTGGTAGTGAGCCAGAGCAACAAGATCATGACCCCGGCGGAATTCTCGCAATTGAAGTAGGGCGGGGGGGTGAGCCGGACACAGGAGAGGATATGAAACTAGGACTTTTTCTGATGCCGTCGCATCCGCCGGAGCGCGGCCTGCTCGCCGGGCAACAGTGGGACCTCGCCGTGCTGCGCGAGGCGGACCGGCTGGGTTACAGCGAGGCGTGGATTGGCGAGCACTTCACCTCGCGATGGGAGCCCAATCCCGCGCCCGACCTGCTGATCGCGCAGTCGCTCATGCAGACGCGTCAGATCAAGCTCGCGCCCGGCGCCCATCTTCTGCCCTACCATCATCCAGCCGAACTCGCGTGCCGCGTCGCCTACATGGACCATCTCGCCGAAGGCCGCTACATGCTCGGCATCGGCGCGAGCGGCCTACCGAGCGACTGGCAGTTGTTCGCCGTCGACGGTATGAAGGGCGTCAACCGCGACATGACTCGCGAAGCGCTCAAGATCATGCTCAATGTGTGGGCGAGCGAGGGCGGGTTTGAGTACAAGGGCAAGTTCTGGAGCGTAAATGTACCCGGGCCGATGCTGCGCACGCTGGGCCATCATCTACGGCCGCTACAACAACCGCATCCGCCGATCGGAATTGCCGGCCTCAACCCCGGCTCGGAGACGCTCAAGCTCGCCGGCGAGCACGGTTTCATGCCCCTCAGCCTCAACATGAGCCCCGGCTATGTCGCCACGCATTGGGATGCGGTGCTCGACGGTGCACGGCGAAGCGGCGCGCAACCGAGCCGGCAGGACTGGCGAATCGTGCGCGAGATTTTCGTCGCCGACACCGACGAGGAAGCGCATCGCAATTGCGTCGGCAGCATGATGGGCCGCATGATGCGCGAATATCTGTTGCCGCTGATGGCGGATTTCCAGTTCACCAAGTATCTCAAACACGACCCCTCGGTGCGCGACGACGCGGTCACGCCAGAGTACCTCGCCGACCACGGATGGTTGGTCGGATCGCCACGCACGGTGCGCGACAAGCTAGCGCAGATGTATCAGGATCTCGGCGGCTTCGGCACCTTGCTGCTCTTCACTTTCGACTACGCCGACAATCCCGAGCCGTGGTTCAAGTCGATGCGCCTGATGGCGGAGGAGGTGCTGCCGCATTTCCAGGGTCTCGACGCCGACCATGTCGGGCATGCGCCGGCCGCCAATCCGTAGGACTTCGAGATGGGTGAGTACAGCATCAAGGACAAGGTCGCCGTAGTCGGCCTCGGTGAGACCAAATACTACAAGCGCGGCCAGGCGCCGGTCAGCGAATTCCAGCTCGCGTGCGAAGCAATCCTGAAGGCGGTCGAAGACGCTGGAATTAAAGTCACCGACCTCGACGGGTTCGCCTCCTACAGCAACGATCGCAATGACGCAGCGCGCCTGGCGACCGCACTTGGGCTGCCGCACTACGCATGGGCGAGCATGGTATGGGGCGGCGGCGGAGGCGGCGGTTCGGGTGCCGTGGCACAGGCGGCGGCTGCGGTAGCGGCGGGCTATGCCAAATACGTGGTGGTGTTCCGCGCGCTCGCGCAGGGCCAGTTCGGCCGCTTTGGACAGGCGGCTCCGGTCCACACCGTCTCCGGCCCCGGCGCGTACGCGTGGCCTTATGGGCTGTTCGTTCCAGCGCAATGGGTAGCGTTGCGTGTGCGCCGCTTTATGCACGAGCATCGGATTACCCAGGACGCCTTAGCCGCGGTAGTGCTCGCCGACTACCATCACGCGCAACTAAACCCGCGTGCGGTAATGTACGGCCGGCCGCTGACCCGCGAGCAGTACGACCGCTCCCGATGGATCGTCGAGCCGTTTCATCTTTACGACTGCTGCATGGAGAACGACGGTGCCGCCGCGCTGATTCTCACCAGCGCCGAGCGTGCCCGGGACCTCAAACAGAAGCCGGTCTACGTTATGGCGGCGGCGCAAGGCGCACCGCATCGCGCTGCCGCTGCGGCCGAGAACTCGCCCGACTACGCCTCTTCGCATTTCAAAACGCTCGCGCCGCGCCTTTACCAGATGGCTGAAATCGGCCCCAAGGACGTCGATGTGGTGCAGATCTACGAGCACTTCAGCGGCGCCGTCCCGATAAGCCTGGTCGAACATGGCTTCTGCGAGCCCGATGGCGTGATGGAACTGTGCCGGCTGGAGAACTTTATCGCGCCCCGAGGAAAGCTCCCGCTCAACACCAGCGGCGGCAATATCGCCGAGTGCTATATGCATGGCCTCGAGCTGGTAAACGAAGCGGTGCGCCAGTGCCGCGGGACCTCGACCGCACAGGTGCCCGACGCCAAGATCGCGCTGGTGGCGTCGGGCCCCATGGTCTCGCCGGTGAGCGACCTTATCGTACGCGGTTGAGTGACGCTGAGCCGCCGAATCAAGAATACGGAGTAAAGTCTCAAATGGCCGAGAAGTCGTCTTACTACCTGCCCGAGGGATTACCTGCCCCGAAGGCGCAACGCGACGGGATGGACGAGGGCTTTTGGGAAGCTCTGCGCCGCCACGAGCTGGTGGTTCAGCGATGCAATCGCTGCAAGACCTTTCAGTTTGGCCCGGAGTGGATTTGTCACCAATGCCAGGGCGGCGATCTTGGATGGCATCGCGTGTCCGGCCGTGGACGGCTCTACACGTGGGTGCGATCGTGGAACCCGGTGCATCCGGCGCTGAAGCAGGCCGGGCCATTCATTATCGCGGTGGTGGAGCTTCCGGACGCCGATAACGTCCGCATGGTCGGCAATCTGCTCGGAGACCCAATGCGCGACGCGCCGTTCGACGCCGCAGTCGAAGCTGTCTTCGAGGACCATCCCGAGGCAACGCTGGTGCAATGGAAGCTCGTGTGAAGGTTATTCCGCCGCAGACCAGCGCGTCAAAAAAGTCAGAATGACCGGATTTATAGCTGGAATCGTTTCATTTTCACGGCCCTGACAAAGCAAAAACCCGCTGCGTCGGGCGGGTTTTACGGATCTCCTGCAACGCCAGCGCGTACGCAGGATCTTTCGAACAGCCACTCTCACGCGCGGGCGCAAAGCCGTCCCGTGCGTGAGATGCCTGATCTGCTCTTACGCGCTGGTTAAATCTGAATCGATTCCGTTCGCCATAGAACCGATGTCATGCCCCATAAGGTTATATGCGCCCCACGCAACGACGCCGACGGAAGCGATAATCAAGGCGTATTCGATCATCGTTTGTGCCCGAAACTGACGCACCGCGATCTCCCGCGCTCGAATAAACAGTACCTGGGCCAGGGACATAGCACCTTCTCCTTAGGTAGATGCAACCGTTAGCGCTGACTTCGCGAATACTAAAATATAGTGCAATTGGATGTCAAATGGATTTAATCAGCTTTATTTTATCTATCTTGCGCTTCCTATGTCAGTGCATAGCATCCGCAAACATGGTTTTATGTCAGCGGTTATCGCCTGCGCCGGTGTTCACGGTCAACCGTGGGCTTGGCAGCGACCGGAGTCGATCAGACCGCCTTAGCACGACTTCGCGGTCTCCACAGCCGAGGCCACGGGCAAAAACCGTTTAGTCGTTGGTGGCTAATTAGCCTTTTTGTCGGAATTCTTTACTGTTGGTTAATTTGAGAGAAGTAATCCAAAGAGCATCAAAACCGGTCTTTTAGTTCGCGAGTCTTGGCGAAGATAGCGACCGGTTCGTCGCCGATCGACGGATCGATTTTCTTGAGGCTCGCGCGCAGTTCCGGGCTGTCGGTGCGCAAGAACGGGTTGAAGCGTTTCTCGTCGCCGATAGTCGAGGGGACCGTGAATTTTCCTTCGCCCCGCATCTTGCGCGTCCACTCGTATTTGGCTTTAAGCGCCGGGTTTTTCGGCTCGAGCGTCAGCGCAAATTGCAGATTTTTCTCGGTATACTCGTGGCCGCAGTAGACCTGCGTATCGTCGGGCAACGCAGCGAGCCTCCCCAACGAGGCGACCATCGTGTCGGCCTTGCCCTCGAACACCCGGCCGCATCCGGCTATGAACAGAGTATCGCCGGTGAACACCGCCTTGAGCCCGGGAAAGTAGTAGGCGATATGGCCGCTGGTATGGGCGGGGATTCCAATCACCCGTCCACGAATCGGACCGACCGCAACTTCGTCGCCATTATCGACCTCGTCGGTCATTGCCGGAATCCGGCCCTCTTCGCCACGCGCGCCATAGACGCGCAGTCCCGGCATGGCGCGCACCAGGTCCTGGTTGCCGCCAACGTGGTCGGGATGCCAATGCGTAGGCAGCACAGCCACCAGCTTGAGCCCGCGCCGGCTTACCTCGGCCAGTACCTTATCCGCCTCGGAGCAGTCGACCACGCCGCACTGCTTGCTCGCGTCGTCGATAATCAAATAGGCGTAATTGTCCTTGAGCTGGGGCACTGCAACAATCGCCATCGCCCTACTCCTTTGTCAGATGTTTTTCACATGCGGTGTCGAGCCGCGTTTGCTTGCGGCGCTTACAGTCCCACGATGCTGTAGCCGACGTCCACATAAACCGTCTGGCCGGTGACGCCGCTTGAAAGATCGCTCAGCATCGCAGCGGCCATCTTACCGACCTCTTCGGGTTTCATTCCGCGGCGCATCGGCGATCGTTCCTCGACCTCGTGCGCCATGGTGAAGTAGTCGCGGATGGCCGAGGACGAGAGCGTGCGCGCGGGCGCTGCGCTGATCGCGTTGACACGGATGTTCTTGCCCCCGAGATCTACGGCCAGATAGCGCACGCAGGCTTCCAGAGCGGCCTTGGCCACTCCCATCACGTTGTAGTTAGGCACCGCGCGCACCGCGCCCAGGTAGCTCAGCGTCAATATCGCACCGCCGCCCCGCGCTTCCATCAGCGGTTCGGCCGCGCGGGCCAGCGCCACCAGCGAGTACGCGCTTATCTCCAACGCCTTGGCGAAGTTGCCGCGGCTGACAGTCAAAAAGCGGTCTCGCAGATCTTCGCGGTCGGCAAAGGCGACCGCGTGGACCAGCATGTCGAGCCCGCCCCAGATCTCGCGCAGCTCCGCCATCGTGAGCCCGATCTGGATGTCGTTGGTGACGTCGAGCTCCCCCACCACCAGCGCGCCGATGGATTCGGCGAGCGGGCGGACGCGCTTCTCCAGCACTTCGCCCTGGTAGGTAAGCGCGATCTCCGCTCCCTGCACCTTGAGTTCCTGCGCGATCGCCCAGGCGAGACTTTTGTCATTGGCGACGCCGACTATCAGCGCGCGCTTGCCGTCAGCAATACCCATCCGGCAGGCTCCTTGTCTTTTTCCGTTGCTTGCGGCGAGCCTTCCGCGCACGGACCGAATCGAACTCTACCGAAATCCGTTCGAAGTTCGGCGCGCGAGCGGCAGTCGCCCCGTCCACGAGCATAGCCAGCCTGCGCCCGCGGCACAAAACCGTCAGGCGATGTTTTATCCGCCCGTCAGGCGTTGATTTTCATCAAATCGTCGGCCATCTCCATCCCTATATCGTCCCGGCGCTGGAGCACCTCGCGGCCAAGGTGGGTGAGAATCATTCGCTTGGCCGTGAAACGGCCGTGGTTGCGTTCGATGGTCGGGTAGTTGAGATGGAAGTCGAGATGGTTGCTTTCGAAATAGGTACACTCGCACAGAAACAGGTCGGCCCCCGCGCTGATTTCCAAAAGATCATCGGTCCATCCGCTATCGCCCGAGAACGCGAGCGACTTGCCGCCGATGCTCACTCGCAAGGCGAGCGACACGTCGGGCTTGGTATGTGGGGTGCGGATAGTGGCGACGCGCGCCGGGCCTACGCGAGTGGTACGTCCGGCCTCGAGCTCGATGAACCTGAGCTTGCGCATCAAGGGATGCGTGTTCATGCCGGGATACATGTTATGAAAGAGTGCGCGGGTCCGCTTCTCAAGATTGCGCGGACCCGCGATGGTGAGGATGCGTTTCCGCGGGCTCTCCCACATGTATTGCAACATAAGGAAGGGCAGCCCGGCAAAATGATCTCCATGCAGATGGCTGATGAGTATACAATCGAGGTCGGCCGGATTTATCTCGGTACGCTTGAGCCCCGCGAGCAGCGTCGGCCCGGCCTCCATCAAAACATGCGCGCCGTCTGCCTCAATAACGTAGCCCGCTTGCAAACGGCCTCCGCTTGCGAAGGCATCGCCTGCGCCCAGTACGGTTACTCCAAGCTCACCCACCGGCGACAGATTACCCGATCCGATGGACGTGGGCTATGGTACTATCCGGCTAGGCGGGGCCCGTCATAGTTAAGGAGAGCTGATTATGAAGCAGGTCAAAATCGGCGTCGGATTCGGGCTTTGGCGGCTCGGGATGCCGACCCCGGAGACCATCGTGCACGTGGCCGAGAAGGCCGAGGACTGGGGGCTCGACTCTTTCTGGCTCTCGGACCATCTGTTGTCGCCCTCGCCCGAACTGGACGTGGTCGCAACTCTTGCGGTACTGGCCTCGCGCACCTCGCGTATCAAGCTTGGGCCCAGCGTGCTGCTGCTCAACCTGCGCCATCCGCTGACGGTGGCGAAGTCGTTCGCGACGCTCGACTACTACTCGCATGGGCGGATGGTGATGGCGGTCGGCACCGGGGCGAACCTGGCCGACTATGCGGCGACCGGGGTTGCGCTGGAGACGCGCGGCCGGCGCCTGGACGAAGGCGTCGACGTGTTGCGCAAGGTGTGGACCCAATCCAACGTGAGTCATCATGGCCGCTTCTTCAACTTCGACAACGTAACGCTCGAGCCTCATCCGGCGCGGCGCACCAACAACGACTCGGGCACGATCGATATCTGGGTCGGCGGCAAGTCGGAGGGTGCCTTGCGGCGCACGGCGCGAATGGCCGACGGTTACTTTGCGTCGTTCCTGACGCCGGAGGAATTCGCGCGCAACATGACCGCTATCCGCGGCTATGCGGCGGAGTACGGCCGGGCCAACGCGCGTATCGAGTCCGGTCTGATTCTGCTCTGCCGCCTTGGCCCCACGCGCGAGCGGGCGAAGGCCGACCTGGAGCCGGTGGTGCGCTCGCTCGATCGCGGGGGCGAGGAGTTTTTCAGCCGCACCGTTTTCGGCTCGCCCCAGGACATCATCGATCGCGTCGACCAGTACATAGCGGTAGGCTTGGACAAGTTCGTGCTGTGGCCGGTGGCCGAGCCGCAAGCCTGGGCGGGGCAGGTCGAAATGATCGGGCGGGAGATCGCGGGCCACTACGCGCGGCTGGCACAGGCGGCGTAACGCGACATTATTCGGGGCGGGCGTCCGCATGCCCTCACATAAGTTGCATGATGAAACGTAACCATGTTACGCTTCGCCGATGCGGCGCAAGACTTTCGCGCACATGAATTGCTCGATCGCTCGAGCGCTCGAACAGATCGGCGAGTGGTGGACGTTTTTGATCGTGCGCGAGGCCTTGATGGGTACACGGCGTTTCGATCACTTCCAGAGCAATCTCGGAATCGCCCGCAACATCCTCGCGGCGCGCCTTAAAAAGCTGGTCGCCCGCGGAATCCTGCAACGGACGGTCACTCCCGGCAATGCACGGCGCGTGGAGTACCGGATGACCGAAAAAGGCCGCGCGTTGTTTCCGGTTCTGATGGCGTTGCGGGAGTGGGGCGACCGGTGGGTGGTCGGACCCGGCCGGGTTCCCGTAGTCGTGGTCGATCGCCTCAATGCCCAGCCGATTGAAGTCCGCGTTACCAGCCACGACGGTCGTCCGATTGGATGGCTCGACGCGAGAATGATTCCCGGACCGGGTGCGCAGGCCGCACTCAAAGGGCGCCTGACGCGTCCTCGCAAGCCCGCGGCTTCGATGGATCGTGACGCGGCCGCCAGTGCGTCAGCACAGGGCAGTTAGAACAATCGGATCGAGCTACAGATCATCGTTACGGAGGAACAGCCATGGAAAGCATTCGCTTTGACGACGTCGAGAAACTTCGCTCGAAGGTCAGCCCGGAATTCAGCGCCTGGAGCCAGCCAATCGACGTGACCCAGGACAAGATCAATCAGTTCGCCGACGTGACCGGCGACCATCAGTGGATCCATATCGATATCGAACGCGCCAAGCGTGAAAGTCCGTTCAAAACGCCGGTCGCACATGGTTTCCTGACGCTCAGCCTGATCCCCGCCTTCGAAATTCCGCGCGATTGGAACGTCACCAGCTTCCGCAACGTGGTCAACTACGGCGCGAACAAGCTGCGCTTCATCTCGCCCGTGCCGGCGGGCGCCAAGGTGCATGCGCGCTCGCGCGTGGTCGCGGTCGAACCCAAGCCGCAGGGCACACAAGTCACGATGGAGACCCAGGTGCAGGTGGTAGGACAGGAAAAGCCGGCCCTTATCTACGAGGGGATTTTCCTGTACGTCAAGTGAGCGGCGATTTTGGCCGAGGCTTGAGGAATCGCGATGAGGCAGGGGGAGTACGATATCGTCATCGTGGGGGGCGGACTCGGTGGCGCTGCCGTCGGGGCTGTGATGGCGAAAGCCGGCGCGAGCGTGCTGGTGGTCGAGCGCGAAACCCGCTTTCAGGATCGCATCCGCGGCGAATTCATGGAACCGTGGGGAGTCGCAGAAACGCGGCGGCTCGGGATTTACGACGAGATCCGAGTCGCCGCCAACGATAGTCCCTACTGGCAAATCTACCTCAACGGGATGAAGCTGCCCCGCCGCGACTGCGTAACCACCACGCCCCATAACTTGCCCAACCTGGCGATCTATCATCCGACGCTGCAGGAACTGGTCCTCGCCGCAGCCGCGAAGGCGGGGGCGGAGGTTCACCGTGGCGCGACAGTGCGCGCGGTCAAGCCCGGCAATCCTCCGACGGTTATCGTCGACTCAAACGGCCGGACAGAAGAACTCACGCCGCGGCTGGTGGTTGGCGCGGACGGCCGCAGCTCTATGGTGCGCAAGTGGTGCGGCTTCACGACTCAACGCGAGCCTGACCGGTATTACATCGCCGGACTGCTCTTCGAAGAAATGCCGGTGCCGGCAGACACCAGCTTCGGCGCTTACAACCCGGCGCTCGGTCAGGTCGGCTATCTTTTTCCTCAAGGCAAGGGCCGCGTGCGTGCCTACAACGTCTATCCGACCGACGCGGACTTCCGCCTGCAGGGCGAGAACGCGGTCGACCGGTTCGTCACAGAGGCGCTGCGCTGCGGAATCCCGCCCGAGTACTACGCGGGAGCGCGCGCGAGCGGTCCCCTAGCTTCATTTGTCAGCGCCGATCACTGGGTCGAGCATCCCTATCGCGATGGCGTGGTGTTGATCGGTGATGCGGCCAGCGCAAGCGATCCAACCTGGGGGCAGGGACTTAGCCTCACCTGCCGCGATGCGCGGGTGCTGACGGATTTGCTGCGCGAGAACCAGGACTGGGCCGCCGCATGTCAAGCCTACGCTCTAGCTCACGACCAATATTTCATGAATCTGCGCGAAGCCGACAATTGCATGCGTGAGCTATTGGTTGATCGCGGACCGCAAGCCGACGCGCTGCGCGCTCGTGCGCTGCCGCGGGTCGCACAGGGGATCGCGCAAATGCCCGACCAGGGATTTTGCGGGCCCGACCAGCCTTTCGACCAGGCCGATCGCCGCCGCCTCTTCGGCAACTGATGCAGATAGGTTCAGCTGCTTAGTAGGGATTCGCGATCAATCCGGCTCGTCGTCCGACTCCTGGAGCGACGCGGTCGGCAGCACTTCGCCCGAAACGTCTTCCAGAAAGCGCGATACGCGGCCGAGCGTATAGCCCATCGCGCGGTCGAACATATAAATAGGATACGAGATATACAGTTCGTCACGCGCGCGCGTGCTGGCGACGTACATCAGGCGCCGCTCCTCTTCCAATTCCTCCGCGCCGACGCTCTGCGGGCCGGGAAAGCGTCCGTCCGCCGCCCAGATCAAGAACACCACGCGCCACTCCAGCCCCTTGGCCGAGTGGATGGTGCTGAGCGTCAGGTAGCCCTCGTCCGGCTCGACCGCGAGCACGTCGCCGAGCGAGTCGCTGGGCGGCTCGAGCGCAACGTCGGCCAGCATCGATTCGAGACTGCGATAGCGTTCGGTGATGGTCTGGAAATGTTCCAGGTCGCGCTCGCGCTTCGGATAATCGTCCGGGTAGCTTTCTCGCATCAGCGGCAGGTAGTACTCGAGCGTTCGTGCGATCTGATCTGCCGGTCGCGCCTCGGTGTCGCGCCGCAACTCGGTCAGCAAAGCGGCGAGACGCGCCGCGGCCGCGGCTGTTCCGCCCGCGCTTGAACCGGGGCCACCGCCTGAGCGAGCGCCAGCGCCGATCGACTGGGCGGCCCGCACGAGCGCCTCCTCAGGCTCTGGCGCGGCGACGATTTCCTCGATCAAACGCTCGGCTCGGCGATGGCCAACTCCGGGCACAAGCATCAGGGCGCGCAGCCATGACACCGCGTCGGCGGGATTGACGACCACGCGCAGGTGCGCGAGCACGTCCTTTATATGGGCGGTCTCGATGAACTTGAAGCCACCGCGCTTGATGAACGGGATGTCGCGGCGTTGCAGTTCGAGTTCGAGATCGAAGGAGTGGAAGCCGGAGCGAAACAGCACCGCGATCTCACCGAGTTCGACGCCCTGCTCGCGCAGTTCCAGGATGCGCTCGGCGACGAAGCGCGACTGCATGTGCTCGTCCTGCGCGCGTACCAGCAGCGGGCGGAACTCGCCGCGGCGCTCGGCGGCCAGCACCTTGGTGTATTTGTCGGCGGCGCGCGAAATGACCTCGTTGGCGACGTCCAGGATACCCTGCAGCGAGCGGTAGTTTTGTTCGAGCTTGACGACGCGCGCGCCGGGAAAGATTTCCGGAAAGTCCATGATGTTGCGGAAGTTGGCGCCGCGAAACGAGTAGATCGATTGCGCGTCGTCGCCCACCGCCATCACGTTGCGATGGGTCGCCGCGAGCAATCGCACCAGTTCGGCCTGGATCAGATTGGTGTCCTGGTACTCGTCGATCATGATGTAGCGATAGGTGTCGCTCAAGCGACGGCGCACTTGATCGTGCTGTTCGAGCAACTCGGCCAACCGGTAGAGCAGGTCGTCGTAGTCGAGCAACCCGCGCTCGCGCTTATAGGTGTCGTAAGCGGCGGCGAGGCGCACCAGGTCGTCGCTATGCTCGGCGAGATGCGGAAAGTCGAACTCGATCTCTTCGACCAGCTCGCGGCGTTTATTGCGCGCCATGCTGATCACTTCGGTGATGGTGCCCTTTTTGGGAAAGCGGCGATCGCGCGAACCCAGCCCCATCCGGGTCCGGAGCAAATTGACAACGTCCTCCATGTCCGAGCGATCGAGAATGGTGAAGTTGGGCTTGAGTCCAATCGCGGGAGCGAACTGGCGCAGTGTCAGGTTGGCAAACGAGTGAAAGGTACCGCCGGCCACCGCGCGCGTGCGATCGCCGACCAGGTGCTCGACCCGCCGCAGCATCTCCTGCGACGCTCGCCGGGTGAAGGTCAGCAGCAGGATCGCGCCTGGCGGGATGCCGCTTTCGATGAGCCGTGCGACGCGATAAATCAGCGTGCGGGTCTTGCCCGATCCGGCGCCGGCGATCACCAGGATGGGGCCGTCGCGATGGGTAACGGCGGCGAGCTGCGATGGATTGAGCAGTTCGGCATACTTGATGCGGAAGTTGCGCTCGTCAACTTCTTTGCGCGCGGAGCGCAGTACGATCACTTTGTCGGCCACGGTGAATCGATATTACCACAGGCTCTTGCCACACGATCTGGCGAAGACGCCGCTGCGATCTTCCGTTAAGCTGATGTTAACTCCGTGGGTTGCCGGATGGGCGAGGGCTGAATAAGATTCGCTCCGATGATCGATCGGTCCAATAGCCGTAACGCCGGGGTTCTCTCGCTCATCGGGGCGCTCCTCGCCCTCAGCCTGGCTGTTGTGGTGCCGATTCATCTGAACCATCGATTCCTCCCAGCCTGCAATACAGTGCGCTCTGGCTTGCGCGTGGCGCATCATACGGTCGTTGATAAAGTGGCTTGCCGCCTTGAAGCACGAATCGACCGGATCAGTCGCGACCCGGCGCCCGAAAGCGCCAGCGTAGCATTGGCTTCCGCTACGGCCCGGCCGGGCGCTCTACCGCGCGCGAGTTCCGCTCCGCCGCAAAATCGAACGCTAAGACGCCTCCGAATCGCTCCGGCGCACGCGGACGACGGGGATCCGTTCCACCACATCGCATTCTTACGCGTCTGATTCGCGCCAGGCGGCTTAACCGTCGCGCCATGAAATAGACCGCGGCCCTCGCCAACGCGAGGCGAGGGCGTCAAGACCGATTGAGGTTGTGCGATGCCTTCTTTCTCGTTGCGCAATCCCCACACAATAATCGT
Organism: uncultured delta proteobacterium; assembly: GCA_963710455.1. Classification (GTDB taxonomy): domain Bacteria; phylum Desulfobacterota; class Binatia; order Binatales; family Binataceae; genus JAKAVN01. The sequence continues at coordinate 235,737 of CAVQAG010000017.1, read as the reverse complement.
GGGGGCTCTGATTATCACCATTTTAGGGTTCAACGCCTTCGCTCGGATGCCGGTCGATGTCTTTCCGCCGCTCCATATTCCGGCGGTAGTCGTCGCCACGTTCTATCCCGGGATGCCCCCGCAGGAAATGGAACGCGACATCACCACACGTTTCGAGCGCTTCTTTACCATGGGCAGTGAAATCGAGCATATCGAGTCGCGCTCGCTGCCCGGCGTCAGCATCATCAAGGTGTTCTTCCATCCCGGGATAAACCTGGGAGCGGCGGCGGCCGGACTGGGTGACCTGGCGATGGCGGACCTGCGCCATCTGCCTCCCGGTACCTTGCCGCCGCTGGTGTTGCCTTCGGGAGCTTCTTCGCTGCCAGTGGTTCTAGTGACGGTCTCGGGCAAGGGTTTTAGCCAGGCCCAATTGCGCGATCAGGCGCAGTACAACATCCGCAACTTTCTTGCCACGGTCGAAGGTGCCTCGGTGCCGCCACCCTTCGGCGGCAAATACCGCCAGATCATGGTCTATCTCGACCGCGACTCATTGCAGGCGCGCGGCCTGACCCCAATGGAGGTGGTGCAGGCGCTCAATCGCGCCAACCTGATAATCCCGGCGGGCGATGCCAAGATCGGCACGGAGGACTACTTCGTCTACACCAACTCGATGATTGACAACCCGGACAACATAAACGACGTGCCGGTCAAAGTCGGTCAGGGGCAGGCGCCAGTGTACGTACGCGACATCGGCCACGCCGAGGACGCCGCCGAGATTCAGCAGAACATCGTGCGTATCAACGGCCAGCGCTCGGTCTACATACCGGTACTCAAGCAAAGCGGCTCCAACACTATCGCGATCGTAAACGGCATCGAGAAGGTGCTGCCCAAGATTACCGGGATGCCCAAGGGGATGAAGCTGCACGCGATTTTCAGCCAGTCCACCTACATCATGGATGCGATTGACGCGCTCGAGCACGAGGCGGTGATGGGTGCAGTTCTGGCCTCCTTGATGATCCTGATTTTTCTCGGCAGTTTCCGTTCGACTTTCGCGATTTTTCTTTCCATCCCGCTGTCGATCCTGGCCGGCGCCTTTGGCCTGATGATGGGCGGCTCAACCATCAACATAATGACTCTCGGCGGCTTCGCCCTGGCGATTGGGCGGCTGGTCGACGATTCGACGGTGGTGCTGGAGAACATCAACCGCCATCTGGCCGAGGGCAAGGCGCCGAAAGATGCAGCGCGCGACGGCGCCGAGGAAGTCGCATTGCCGGTGCTGGCGTCGACCATCACCACTATCATCGTGTTTTTCCCGGTGATGTTTCTGTTCGGGGTGGCGAAGTACCTGTTCAGCGCGTTGGCGATGGCGGTGGTGCTATCGATGATCGCGTCATACGTGGTCGCCATGAGCGTGATTCCGATCTACTGTGCGCGCTTTTTAACCGCGGAGTCAGCGCGCGAGTCCGAGCACGGCGCCACCCGCGGTCCGTTGGCCGCCTTTATGCGGGTTTACGAGCGGATGGCTGCGCGCTATGAGCGAATCCTGGATAGCGCGCTCGATCACAAACTACTGGTGATCGGCACGGTCGCTGTGGTGTTCGTGCTCAGCATGGCGATCTATCCGCTGATCGGCACCGAGCTTTTCCCGCAAACCGATGCGGGCCAGTTCATCATCGACTATCGCGCCCCCGTCGGCACTCGCATCGAGCTTACCGAGCGGCTCACCGAGCGGATGGAAAACGCGGTGCGCCAGGTCATTCCGCCGCATGAGCTTTCGACCATCGTATCGAATCTCGGCCTGGCACCCGGCTTCTCTTCGATATACTCGTCCAATGCGGCACCCGATTCGGGCTTCATGATGGTGGCGCTCAACCCCGCCCACAAAATTTCGACCTTCGTCTACATGCATCGCCTAAAGAAGCTTCTGCCCCAGGTGGTGCCCGAGATGCGGACTTTTTTCACCTCGGGCAGCATCATCGATTCCGTGCTTAACTTCGGGCTGGCGGCGCCGATTGACGTGCAGCTCACCGCGCCGACTTACCGAGCGCTGTTCCCGGTCGCGCGCGCGGTCGAAGAGGCCCTGCACAGCGTGCCACAAGTGGCCGATACCTTCATTCCCCAAGAGGCCGACTACCCGACGCTGCGGGTCAAAGTCGACCGGGTCAAGGCGGCGCGCCTAGGCCTCAACCAGTATGACGTGGTGTCGAACGTGATCACGGCGTTGACCTCCAACCAGATGATCGCCCCCTCGATTTGGATCGATCCCAAATCGGGTAATGACTACTTTCTGACCGCACAATACTACGAGAAAGATATAAAGTCGCTCGAGACGTTGATGAATATCCCGGTCTCGGTGGCGCCCGCCCACCGCGCACGCGGAGACGCGATGACGCTGCGCGACGTCGCAGTCGTCGTGCCCGAGCGCCATCCGGCCGAAGCCGACCATTACAATATCCAGCGGGTGGTCGACGTGCTGGTCGCGCCGCGCACCCAGGACTTGGGCGGGACGCAAACCGCGGTGATTGCCGCCCTCAAGCATGTGAAGATGCCTGAGGACATGAGTTACGAACTGCGCGGCTCGGTGGCCTCGATGCAGAAGTCGTTTTCGAGCTTCGGCTTCGGGTTGGGGATGGCGGTAGTGCTGCTGTACCTGGTGATGGTGGCGCAGTTCCGATCGTTCCTCGACCCGGTGATCATCATGTTTGCGGTCCCGATGGGCATGATCGGCGTGATGTGGACGCTCTACCTGACCAACACCACGCTCAATATCGAATCCTTCATGGGCATCATCGTGATGGTTGGAATCGTGGTCTCCAATTCGATTCTGCTGGTCGACTTCGCCAACCAGCGGCGCCGCGAGGGCCATCCGCTGCGCCGCGCGGTGGTCGAATCGGCGCGCATCCGCATGCGGCCCATCATGATGACCGCGCTCGCCACGATCGTTGGCCTGATGCCGCTCGCGCTCGAGTTGGGCGCGGGCTCCGAGGCCTCGGCGCCGCTTGCGCGTGCCGCGGTCGGCGGGCTCGCGGTATCGACCGTCTTCACCCTGATCCTGGTGCCCGCGGTCTACGAAGCGTTCTATTCGCGGCGCGGCGCGGAGACGCCCCGATGACGCGGTCACAGGCAATGCTGGCCGCGCTGGCGATGCTGCTCGCCGCGACTGGGCTACTAGTGGGATGCCATCACGAGGAGATCGACACGCCAGCGGCGGTGCCGCAGGTGATTGTTATCAGGCCACAGCGTGGCGAGGCGATCCGCTCTATAACGCTTCCCGGCGACGTAGTCGGCTATTACCAGTCGGCGCTCTATGCCAAGGTAACTGGCTATTTGAAAGATATCCTGGTCGACAAGGGCGATCGGGTGAAGAAGGGGCAAGTGCTGGCGAATATCGAGGTTCCCGAGTTGCGCCAGCGTCTGGATCGCGCGCGCTCCAATCTGCGAATCGAGCAGCTCACCTACCAGCGGCTAGAGCGGGTCTGGAAAAGTGATCCGAGACTGGTAGCGCGCGAGGACGTCGACATCGCCAATAGCAAGTTCGAGCAGGCGCAGGCCGAGGCCAACGAGCTTGCTGCGATGGTCGCGTACACGCAGATCGTCGCGCCCTTCGACGGCGTCGTAACCGAGCGCTTCGTCGATCCCGGGGCGCTGATCAAAGCAGGCGGCCAGGACAGCGCGACCGCACCCATGGAAGGTACCGCGAACGCGGGAGGCAGCGCGGCGCCGGTGGTAAGCGTGGCCGACATAGCGAAACTTCGCGTGTACGTTTACGTACCGCAAGACGCGGTCGGCTACGTCCGCGTCGGCATGCCGGTGCTGGTCGAGTTTCGCGAGCTGCCAGGACGCCCCTACCTAGCAAGCGTCGCGCGCTTTGCTCATTCGCTGGATCTGGCAACGCGCACGATGCTAACCGAGATCGACATCGACAACCCTCGGCGCGAAGTCTACCCCGGCATGTATGCTCACGCGACGCTCGAGCTCGAACGCCATCCCAGCGCGCTCAAGCTGCCTGACAGCGCGGTGGCCGATTCTCCGGGCGGCGGCCATTTCGTGCTGATCGCCCGTGGCGACCACCTCGAGGAGGTTCCAGTGACCGTCGGGATCAACACTGGCGTGTACATGGAAATCGTGTCGGGACTGAGCGGCAACGAGGAGGTCGTACGCTCGCTCACCGCGGCGCTGAGTAACGGCGAGCAGGTGCACACGGTGCTCGACGGTCGATACCACCTCGGCTTTCAGCCCGAGTTGGTCAAAGCAAACCACAACTGAGCGGAGAGAAAAGATCATGTTGATCAAGCTTGGGCGGGCGCTCGGCGTCGCGCTGTCTTGCCTGGTCCTCGGGCCGTCGCACGCGCTGTGGGCTGTATCCATGCCCACGCCAGGCCAGCGGTTGACGCTCGGCGAGGCTATCGGTTTCACGCTGGAAAATCATCCTCGGCGCATGGCTGCGAGTTCCGAGGCGGGTGCGGCCGAACAACAGGTGGGCGAGGCGAAGTCAGCGATGCTGCCGCAGGTAAATGGGGCCGCCGACTATCTGGGCTCGACTCAAAACGGAATCGGCGCCACGAACTATCTCAACCCAGGTTTTATCCCGCGACACAACGGAGCGACGGGGGAGTCGCAGCACTGGTCGCTCGAAAACAACTACCTCGGCGGAGTCGGCGCGTCGCAGTACCTATTCGATTTCGGACGTGTCCGCGGCGAAATAGACGAAAGCCGTGCGCAGGCCGACGCCGCCGGCGCACAACTCAAGCTCACCGAACTCGACCTTATCTTTCAAACCTCCCAGCGCTACTTCGCGCTGCTTGCGGCCAGGCAACTGGTCACGGTTTACGAAGAGGCGATCACGCAGCGCCAGGAACAGGTGCACGAATCGAAAGTCAAATCGGCAGCCGGGCTGGCTCCGGAAATCGACATCTATACCGCCCAGGCACAGCTCGCGCGGGCCGAAACCCAGTTGCTCGCAGAGCGCAATGAAGTTCTGAAAGCCAAGGCCGCCCTGGACAGCGCGATGGGCCTGGAGGCCGAGGCACCTGACTACGAGCCCGGACAGACACTGACTGCCAGCGAGATTGTGGGATCGGCCAAGGATTACATTAGTGCCGCGATCAAGCTGCGCCCCGACCTGCTCGCGCTCGAGGACCAGGCGCGCGCGGCAGGGGCAAGGATAAACGAATACCGCAGCGACCTGTTCCCGTCGGGAAGCGCCGTGGCCGGGTACAACATCGTCGGGACTGGCTTGCCGGGAGCCAACAACTACAACATTGGCCTGGTTATCAGCTGGCCCATCTTCAACGGGCTACTGACGACGCATCAGATTGAAGAGGCGCGGCTGCGGCGCGAGGCGGTCGAGCATTTGATCGCCGACTTGCGCCAGCGCATCATGCTGGAGGTCACGTCCGCGTTCCTGGACTGGCAGAACGCGCATGCGGAAATTCACGAGGCTTCGGTAACCCTCGACGCCTCGCGCGTGGAATTGGCGCTTGCCGATAAGCGATACAGTGCTGGACTCGGCAATATTATCGAGCTGACCGACGCCGAGCGCGACTTCATCCAGGACAAAGCTGCCTACGTCAACACGCTGTACGCATTCGCAGTGAGCAGGGCGGGATTGGAACGAGCCACCGGACAATCGCTCGAAAGCCGCTAAGTAATAGCCGACGGGTTGGTTCGCGAAATCAGTACATGATGAACGGGCCCGGCCATAGCATCATGTTCATCTGCTCCTGCTGGGCCGCCTCCTCGTTCATCTGTGCCGCTTCGGCTTCCTGCTGCGCCGCCTTCTGGCTCAACCTTATCTGCTCGTACTGCTGATAGTTCTTCTCGCTGCCGACGTAGACGCAGTGACAATTCACTGGGTCGTTGAACCAGTAGCGCGGCTTGCCGTTATCGAAGTAGTAGCGAACTTTTAGCGGCGTCAGCCGCTGCGTCTCGGCGATGCGCTCGGGCGTGTCGGCCGCCAGCATGTGGAAGCCGGCCGCCGCCAGCATCGGCTCGATCCGCTGAGCACGCTGTTGCGGCGTCTCCTGCATGAAGCATCCCGCGAGCAGCGCGGCGAGCCCGGTCGCGAGAGCCGCGGCCAGACGGCGCGATCGCGGGCGCGCAACGCAAAGACCCCGCCGCGGTCCGCAGCCTATTGAATAAGCGATATGTCCTTGAGTTCCTTGTTCACCACCACTTGCGGCAGCGGCGCGTAGGATAGCTTCGAGGTCATTCCCTGGCCAGTGGTAAGCACCCATTTCAGCAGGTTCGTTATAGCCGTTTTCTTGGCCGGATCGGAAATCTTTTCGGGAATCAGCAGCCAGGTGAAGCTCGAGATCGGATACGCGGCGGGAGCGGCGGAGTCAGTGATCGACACCCTGAAGTCATCGGGCATCTCGACGCCGGCGGCGGCGACGCTTGCGCTCGCGAGGTCGCCCTTGATGAACTTGCCCGCCTTGTTACGCACCTCGCCGAAGGGCATGTCGCTCCTTAGCGCGTAGATCAGTTCGACGTAGCCGAGCGAGTTAGGCGTATTCTTGATGATCGCGGCGACTCCTTCATTGCCTTTGCCACCCAGTCCGACCGGCCATTTCACCGCCGTGCCTTTGCCGACGTTGCTTGGCCCACTCGTCGCTGACCTTGCTCAGATAGTCGGTCCACACGTAAGTCGTCCCGCTCCCATCGGCGCGATGCGCCACCACGATGCCGGTATCGGGTAGACCCGCGGCGGGATTCGTCTTGACGAGTTCCGGGTCATTCCATTTCGTGATTTTGCCCAGAAAGATTCCGGCGAGCGCTTCGGGCGTGAACTTCAGCGGCCCCTTGATGCCGGTCAAGTTGTACGCGGGAACGACTGCTCCAATCACAGTCGGAAAATGCAGGATCCCGAAGCCATGCTTATCCTTGTAGGCCTTGAGTTGCTCATCGTTCATCGGACCATCGCTGGCGCCGAAATCCACCGTTCCGTCAGTCACCTGTCTGATTCCGCCTCCTGATCCGATCGACTGATAATTGACCTCAATATCCGGATGCAGTTTGTGATACTCGTCGAACCACTTCGAGTATATCGGGTAAGGGAACGTGGCGCCGGCTCCGGTCAGGCGGAGCGCCGCGATACATACTTGCGCGGCGACAGCGAGCACCATCGCCCCGCCCAACAACAGGATGGATGATCTGAAAGCGTACAGCCGCTAAATTGCGAATCCGTCCGTTCAATTGCGTTATCCTCGATTTGGTTTCGCCGCGAGGCCATTTTGTCGTTCTCGTTTGCACTCTTACAACATTTACAGCATTTGCCTATCCGGAGAAAATGCGGCGGCGGCCGCGGATGAGCCGGGGAAGACTCATCCACGCCGCCGCCGGGACCGGGGAAGGAAAGCTATCTCAGTAGCTGAACTCCACGTTGGCGAATATGGAGTGCGTATCGCGCTGCACCATATCCGGGATACTTCCGGTCTTGGGCAACTGCTGGCCGTTGAACGTACCGCCCGGCGAATACCCGAACGGTTTCAGCACCGAAATCGGAATCGCCTCCTGGCTGTGGTAGTAAGAGATATTCTGGGTATCGATCGCGAAGCGCAGAAACTCGTTGTACTGGTAGCTGATACCGAAGATCCAGCGGTAGAAGTCCAGTGGATTTGTAAAGTTGGTGTTCGTATTGGGCAACAGCCACTGGAACATGCCGAACAGAGTGAGCGGAGTTTCCGGAATGTGAAAGTGGCCGAAGAAATCGGCGCCCATTTGCTGCGCCTGGCCATTGTTCAGGAGCGCCATCTGCGCATTCGACTGCGGCCCGTATGTGTTAAGAAGCGGATAGCAAGGCAGTGTAGTCACCGCTTTGCCGGCCACGGTAACGGGGACGCCGTTGCCGCAAGTATTCCCGGCAAAGGTTCCTGAGGTGATCGCCTTGCCGGTGGGGAAACCGAACGCGTCGCCCGGTCCGCTGCCGGACCACAGGTTGGAAGCCTGGAACGCATTGGTACCCTCGTCGAACTCGCCCGCCAGACCCCAATTGTAGGCGGTGTAATGCACCAGCGCCGCGATCCTCGTGATGTGTGCGTCGCCGCCCTTAAGCGTCGCCGGTAGATCCGCCGTATCCGGAGCGGTGTTGCCATAGCCATAGTTATAGAAGCCGGTCAGACCCAATCCGTCGTAGCGCCAGTTCGCGCCGAATGGGTAAAGGCTCCCGCGCACCATGAACTGCTTGGTGTCGGTCTGCTCGAAGGCGTGGAAGCTCGCGTTGTCGAAGGCACCGATGTCATAATCAATATACTGCTTCCCACCAAACTTGACCGGTCCCTGCATCGACACGCCGACCTGCGTCGAGGACAGGCTCAGATAGTTCCACGGTGTCAGGTTGACATAGCGGAATCCGTAGAGCTGCTCCTCCCAGTCGACCAGCGGGTTGGGGGTTTCACCCATCGAAACCGTTCCCCCTTTGAGCATCGGAACGTTTTGCCATAGCCCGCTGTATGCCAATGTGGCGTACTTCATGCGAACGCCGAGGTTGCCGTCCAGGTTGCTGCCGAAGCCCGTCGTCTGGCCAACCTTGATGTTGGAAGAGCCGATAGTCTTGTACATGTTCGGCGTCAATCGGAGTGTCCAATCCTTGGTCGGAAAGAAGAAGAAATTCAGGTACGTCCGGGTGATGTCGAATGAGTTATATTTGTTGTTGCCGGGACCCGGGTTGGTGAGCTGGGTCATCTCCTGCGGCTGGAACCCGGTGTTGGTATAGAACCGGTAATCGCCGTAGAGAACCGCGCCTAACCGGAACTTGTCATGGAAATCATCCATGTAGCTCTTCCAGGCAGGCTCCATCTGTTCGACCTGCGTCGCCAGCACCTGGTTCTGCTCCTGCAACTGAGCGGCGCTCTGCTGCACTTGAGCCTTTATCTGCGCGTCGGTCCTGGCCTGGATCTTTTGCTCCACCTGCTGCTCGATCGCATTCTCATCCGCGGTGGTCAGCGACAGGGGCACCCGACCGGCGCCGGGCCGTACGAAGACCTGGCCGGTGCGCTGGTCAACCCATAGCTTCGCCCCGCCGGGAACCTGCGCGGACGCGTGTTGCGCGACCGCAGCCACGACTACGACCGCGAGCGCTAGGACAAGTAGCCTTTTACGTTTCATTTACTCTCTCTCCTCGGCTTGTTCGGCCGTTGTGCCGACTGACCCCTGTCGCCGTGAGGCGACCTGCCTTACCGCCGTCCTGCGACGGCCAATGCGATTGCGTTGCTTGGTGATTCTCACTGACGCTGCCTAACTGCCGGACCGGGTCTGGTAGAGCTCGGTGCCGGTGTAGACCTTGCCGTCGGGGCAGGCGTAGCGGCTCGGAGTTGAGATCGCCACGACCGCGCAGTCCTGCACCCGTATCCACGACGGCGGCTTTGCCGCCTTCTCCTTGTCGGTCAGCTGCATTGTGGACGTCTCGCTGAACCGGGGTGCACCTTCCTGCGCCGCCACTGGAGCGCCGGTATTCGGCAGCCCTGGACCCCATCCGGCCCTCGATACGTTTATCGATGAGCATCCGGCGGCCAATCCCAGCGTAGCTCCGGCGATCACTGCCAAACCGAATCGACCAACTCGTCCTCTCTTCATTGTGACCCCCCTGGGTCGGCATCAAGTTACTTGGGCGCGACCCCCGCTATCCGGTTTCACCATCGAGATGCGATGACCGGGATAGGCTTTACCGGCTTACTGTGGGACCCCCATGATGAACACCTTTCCTCCGCCCTGGTTCGGCACCAATTCGACCCGGCGGTTTTGGGCTCGTCCCTCGTCCGTGGCGTTAGAGGCAACGAAGTTCGTCTTTCCAAAGCCATGCGGGCTCATTCTGCTTTCCGCTATGCCGTGATCGGCGAGATAGTGAACAACCGCATCGGCCCGTCGTTCGGAGAGCCGCAGGTTGTATTTAAACCCGCCTATAGAGTCGCAGTACCCGTTGGCCGCGACCGCCACGTCCGCGTGTGATTTCAGGGTTTCCGCAGCCTCGTCCAGTACCGCAGCATCCTGGGGCCGGATATCTGCCTTGTTGAAATCGAAGTGCACTCCGCGCAAGACCAGCTTTTCTACGGGCGCGGATGGTTGTTCCGGATACGCGGTCAGCACGATCGGCGCTGGCGGCGGTAGCGGCGGAAGTTCATACTCGCGGGTCCGCGCCCGAGCTAGATCAAAGGTTGTGTAAACCTTGCCGTCGGGGCAGGCGTAGCGGCTAGGCGAAGAGATCGACACGATCGCGCAGTCTTGCACTCGGACCCACGGCGGGATTTCGGTCTCCCGCCAAGTGAAAGCCCCTAGTCCCGACGTCTCTCCAAATCGGGGCGCCCCGTGCCCCGCCGTTGGCGACGGAGCCGTGACCGGCGGCGTCGGACCCCATCCGGCAAAGGACGCGCATCCCGTGGCGGTCGCCAGCGACGCCGCCGCCAGTACTCCCATTCCGAATCGACCAATTCCTCCAAGTTTCATTAGACCCCCTGCGCCGTCGCTGCCCATCACGTCGAGCGCGACCCTTCGTTGCTTCCGTTTCTTGAGCGTAGTGACAGCGGTCCCGCGTAGGGATACTGCGCACGCTGGGGGTTTTAAAGTGCAAAAGTTACGTGGCGGTTACGCGAGCATTATGCGCGGTTGAATTCACTCGCGCCGAGCCATGGGCAGTGATGAGACTTCCCTTTTTTGAGCGCTTGCACGCGCAACCTGCCTCATGAGAATTTCGACTGATCGCTGCCACTCGGGGAACAAATTCGCAGGCAGCCGAACCACAATGAGCAAGGCCCTCGACGGCATCAACCTGGTCGAATTCGATTCCAACCTGGGCGCGTCCTACGCCGCGATGCTGCTCGCCGAGCAGGGCGCGCGCGTCATCAAGGTGGAAGCGCCGGGCGGCGCTCGCGAGCGCGGCACGGCGCATTTCCATGCGCTGAATCGCAGCAAGCGCGCCCTCTTCCTTGACCTTCAAGCCGAGCGCTCGCGCATCGAGCGGCTGCTCCGATGGGCTGACGCGGCAGTGTTCGGATGGACCGCGGCGCGGATGGGCGAGCTTGGACTAGACTACGCGGCGCTTCGCCGAATCAATCCAGACCTGGTCGTGCTGCACCTTCCGCCGCTCGGGAATCAGGGCCCGCTCGCGGATTTCGACGCCAGCGACGAACTGGCCTCGGCGCTCGGGGGCATTTACGGCAGCCAATGGGCGCTCAGCGGAAATCCGGTCGCGCTGCATTTTCCGGCCGCCAGTTATTCGGCGGGCGTCCTCGGAGCAACCGCGATGGTCGCAGCACTGCGCGCGCGGGAGGCCGGTGCGGAGGGACAACTCGTCGAAGTATCGCTACTGGCTGGCGCGTTTTCTCTCCAGACCGGCGGCATCATGCGACACGAAAAGATGACCCGTATGTACGAAGGGCCGCTCGATCCGCTCGGCCCGATTCCCTGCTACCGGCTGTTTCGTGCAGCCGACGAACAGTACTTGTTCGTGGCCTGCGGCAACGTGACGTTCTGGAACAAGCTGGCGCTCGCGATCGAGCGGCCCGAGCTGGTCTCCGACCCTCGTTTCGAGGGCGCGCCATGGGGCGTGCCGACGCAGCATCGCCAGGCCCTGAAGGACCTGCTGCAGGAGATAATCACGACCCGCCCACGCGAGGAGTGGCTCCGCATCCTCACTGAAAACGACATCCCCTGCGCTCCCGTGCTCTCACGCACCGACTTCATCAACCATCCTCAGGTGGACGCGCTCGCGATGCGCCGCGAGATCGACGATCCGACACTCGGCGCGACCGTCCAGGGCGGCATCGCGGTGGGGCTCGAGCTCACGCCGGGCGAGATCGCCGGACCGGCCGGCACCGCTCGAAGACGATCGTAAGGTCGAGGAATGGCTCGCGAAGCCGCCGTCACGCTCGCACGACGGCGCCGCGCGCAGCCGCACCTTCGCGCGCGGGCCGCTTGATGGCGTACTGGTGCTCGATTTTTGCAGCTACATCGCCGGCTCGTACGGCCCGATGATCCTCAGCCAGATGGGCGCCGATGTGATCAGAGATCGAAAGCCTCGAGGGCGACGCGTTCCGCCACTTTGGTTTCGGCTTTCTCGGCTGGAACCAGGGCAAACGCGGTCTCTCGCTTGACCTCGCCGCGCCGGAGGGTCGCGAGATGATTCACGGCCTGGTGCGCCGCGCCGACATCGTGGTCGAGAATCTAAGACCAGGGCGGATGCGTCGCTTCGGGTTGGATTACCAATCGCTCTCGGCGATCAATCCGCGCCTCATCTATATGTCGGTCAATGGCTTCGGCAATCGCGGCCCCGAGCACAACCAGCCCGGCTTCGATCCGCTGCTGCAGGCGCGCTCGGGCCTGATGGCGGCCGAGGGCGGCCACGGCCATCCGCCTCTTTATCTGACGTGTGCGATCTGCGACTACGGGGCTGCGATGCTCTCGGCGTTCGGATGCGTGTTGGCGCTGCGCGCGCGCGAACGGCTCGGCCGCGGCCAGCTCTGCGAGACTTCGCTGTTGCAGTCTGCGATGGCGTTCCAGGCGGGCGAGTTCATCTTTTACGACGGCCGGCACGATATGGAGAACGGCCGCCCCGAATCGCGTGGCCGCTCGGCGCTTTGCCGCGCCTACCAGTGCCGCGACGGAGCATGGCTGTTCGTCCATGTGGCAGAGCCGGCGCAGTGGGAGGCGCTGCGACAGCGTGTGCAAGCTCGCGAATGACTCGCCATATGCGGCAGTGGCTCGCGAGCTGGAGGACGGCCCAATCGCGCAGGCAATCGCCGCGGCGTTCGCGGGCGTCGATCGTGCGCAGGCGCTCGCGGCGCTCAACGCGGCCGGCGTTCCGGCACTGAGCACGCATCGCACGGCCGATCTCTTCAACGATCCCCAGGTCAGCGCCAACGAATTGCTAGCCGAGTTGCATCACTCGCGATGGGGCGCCGTGGTGCAGACCGGAACGCTGGCAAAATTCTCGGCGATGCCTTCGAAGGTCGAGCGCGCCGCGCCACTTTTGGGCGAGCACACCGACGAGCTTCTCGCGCGCCATCTGGGCTACGACCAGGAACGGATAGCCTCATTGCGGCGCCGACGGCATCGTGAAGTAATACCATCTTAGCGGGAGCCGTTCGCCGCTCACTCCTTCGATTGAAATTGCGCTAAGGTGGCGCGCGAAGACCATGGAAAGCGGGCGGTCGGTACCGCTCCGCCCGTCGAAAGATCCATCCGCACGCGAGGTGACCGATGGCCAATCCAAGCCCGTTGCTCGATTTCGACGTCGCCGCGCTCTCGCAGAAACTGCGCGCGAAAGAAATCTCGCCGGTCGAACTAACCGAGGCCTATCTCGACCGAATTGAGGTGGTCGACGAACGGGTCAACTCATACATCACCGTGACCGCAGACGTGGCGCGCGAGATGGCGCGCAAGGCCGAGACAGAAATCACCGCCGGACGCTGGCGCGGACCGTTTCACGGCGTGCCCATCGGGCTGAAGGACCTCTGCTACACCAAGGGCATCCTGACCACCGGTGGTTCGAAAATCCTGGGCGAGTTCGTTCCCAACCACGACTCGACCGTGTGGACGCGGTTGGCCGAGGCGGGCGCGGTGCTGCTGGGCAAGCTCAACCTGCATGAGTTTGCTTACGGCGCGACCACCAACAATCCGCATTGGGGTGCCTGCCACAATCCTTATGACCTCAACCGCATCCCCGGCGGCTCCAGTGGGGGTTCCGGCGCCGCGATCGTCGCGCGCACCGCCGCGGCGACGATCGGCACCGACACCGGCGGCTCAATCCGGATTCCGGCGGCGTGCTGCGGATGCGTCGGACTGAAGCAAACCTGGAGCCGCGTCAGCCGCTACGGCGTGATGCCGCTTTCCGACTCGCTCGACCATACCGGACCGATCACCCGCACCGCGCGCGACTCGGCGCTGATGCTCAACATCATCGCCGGCTACGACCCCAACGACGCGACCTCTAGCCGCGAGCCAGTGCCCGACTATGCCAGCCGGCTGGGCGGCGATCTCAAGGGGATGCGCGTCGGCGTGATCCGCGAACTCAACACGGGCGTGTCGGAGCCGGTGGCGCGAGCGTTCAGCGCGGCGCTTAAGCAACTCGAATCGCTGGGCGCCAGGGTCGAGGAGGTTTCAATTCCGTCGTTCGTAGAGGGCTCCCTGGTCACGATGGTAGTTTTGATGGCCGAGGCGCTGGAATTTCACGAACAGTGGATCCGCGAGCGACCTAGCGATTATGGCTCGGACGTCCGCTCACTCATCGAGACCTCGATGACGATTACGGCGGTCAATTACGTCCGCGCGCAGCGCGAGCGCAACCTGATGCTGGCCGAGGCGCTTGCGGCGCTGCAGGACCATGCCGTGCTGCTCACGCCGTCGCAGGCGACCGCCGCGCCGAAGATCGACGACCGCTCCTACGACATGATCGCCAATATGGTGCGATTCACCGGACCATTTAACGCGACCGGGCAACCAGTGGTCTCGGTTCCGCTTGGGCTCTCGAACGACGGGCTGCCGCTCTCGATGCAGATCGTCGGCAAGCCATTCGACGAAATCACGGTGCTGCAGGTGGCCGACGCCTATGAACGCGCGCGCGGCCCGCTGCCGCTGCCGAAACTGTAAGAGGGTACGCACGGCGATTTGGCCGCGACATTTTGTAAAACAACGGAGCAATGTGATGGCAAAGCTGACAGCTAATACGGCCAAGGCGATGGCGCGCGAGTTGTACGGATATGAGTTGAGCGACGAATCCGCGGCGGAGGTCGCTAACGCCGCCGGCGCGATGATCACGCGTTCGCGCCGCCTCGGCAATCTCGATTTGAGCGGCGTCCAGCCGCCGTTCGGCTATCCTACGCTGCTGGCCGAGGCCGAACGGATCCGCAAGCGCGGATGAAAATTCAGCCCTGCGGATGGCGGTGAATCGGATCGACCCAGAACACCGACTCGGGGCGCTCGACCGGTTCGATATCGAGATTGATCACCACCGCCTCCTGGCCGCTGCGGACCACCACGCAGGACAACTGCGCGTCGGTTGAGGCGTTGATTTCCTGGTGCGGCACGAAGGGCGGGATGAAAATGAAATCACCCGGTCCGGCCTCGGCAACGTATTCAAGATGCTCGCCCCATCGCATCCGAGCACGGCCCGCAACGATATAGATGACACTTTCGAGTTCGCCGTGATGATGAGCGCCGGTCTTCGCGTTCGCTTCGATCTCCACGGTGCCGGCCCAGATTTTCTGCGCGCCCGCGCGAGCGTTGTTGATAGCCGCCGCGCGAGACATCCCCGGCGTTTGTGCCGTGTCCGAATCAAGCTGGTTGCCGGGAATCACCCGAACGCCATGGTCGCGCCAGTGATCGGCCGTACGAGAGTCACTCATCGGACTACCACTCCTTACGGACTCAATTTATCGAATCGCCGTAAGGCAGGCGAATACGTCCGTCATAGCCGGAATTCGCACGTCACGAAATCGTGATCGGACACCCGGCGCCCGAGGATCGAAATGCGCGCGGGTACGACCCTGGCCGTGCCCTTCACCGGCTGGATTCCGCGCGCTGCTAACCAGTCGAGCTTAGGACGCCATAGCGGCGGCACCAATCGGCTCACGGTAAATGTCGGCACGCCCACAACGTTCGCCCCTTCGGTCGAAAATCCGTGCTCTTTGATCCGTTCGAAGAGCGGTTCGTGCGGCCGCGGCTCGCGAAAGCGCCACGGTCGCGTTGCGATCGCAACCGCCGCGCGCAACAACTCATACGCGCCGGTCCATGTCCATCGTGGTCGTATTGAGGTCGCCGCCGATAATGACCGGAGTCTCGTTGCCAATCGCGCTCAGAAAATCTTCCATCTGACGCTCACGCCCCCCAGGATCCCATCGCCGCTCCAGGTGCGCGACACCCATCGTGACGCAGCGGCCGTCGACCTTGATGCTGGCGAGCACGGCTTGATGCGTTCCGATCAGTGGATGTCGATAGAACTTAAACGGCGGCTTGGACAGCGGGACGGCACGAAAGTCCTCGAGCGGTTGCGCGCACAGAATCGCGTTGCCGATCGCGCGCAGCTGGCCGTCTCCCCTGACACGACCGAACGCCGGCACGAACGCGAAGCTCATCTTTAGCGCCGCGGCGAGCTCGGGCGCGAATTCGACCCATCGATGCTTCGGCATCCGCCAGCTCGCCTCGCACAAGAGCAGCGTGCCCGCATCCGCCAGCGGTGGACGCGTAAGACAGCCGAGGATCGCGTGGAAGTCGGCGCCGCCGGCGACGTTTAAGACCGCGACCTTGAGCGCCGAACGCGCGGCGACTGCCGGCCGGTTGAGCGCCATTGGCGCAAACGTCGGACTTGAAGATATAGAGGCTGACGCGTGTCGCGCCGCGTCGTGAATCGCCATCCCGCCCTCAGCCAGCGTGCGCCAGTTCTGCTCGCAATGCGTCGAACGTGGTAATCGGCGCGGTGCAGCTCCGTTCGCGGCATACATAGGCCGTCAACTTTCCGTCGACTTGCGATTTGCCCCGCACCGCCTCCGGCACGAAGCCGCTCGCTGCCGCGCGCGGGTCGGCAAGGAAGAGCGCGCGGTTGGGCAGATAGAGCAAGCCAAGCCGATCGATCCATGCTTGCCATTCTTTCACGCCGGCCGCGCCGCGATCGCCCACGATCACGATCTCGGCCGCGCCGCGCTGATAGAGGTCGATCGCCTCGAGCATGTGCGAGAACGCGAATGGCTGCTGCTCGACGAACGCTACGCAGCAGGCTGAGCGTGCGCCGCGCCTCGGTGAAGTAGCGCTCCTCGCCGGTATAGCCGTGAAGCCTCAGCAGCGCCATCACCGTCGCGCTGTTGCCCGAGGGCGTCGAGCCGTCGAAGACCGCCTTCGAGCGCGTGATCAACCGCTCATGGTCGGCCGAGGTGAAGAAGAAGCCACCCTTCTCGGTATCGAGAAACCGCTCCAGGATCGCGTCGGCCATCGTACGCGCCAGCTCGAGGTAGCGGCTCTCCAGCGAGGCTTCGTAAAGATCGATCAGGCTGCCCGCGAACAGCGCGTAATCCTCCAGGTAACCGTTGAAACGCGCGACGCCGTCCTTGTACGATCGCTTGAGCGCGTGGCCGTCCCACAGGCGCGTCATCACGAACTCTGCGCCGCGCGCGGCGGCCTTCAGGTAGCGCTCGTCACCGAGCGCCCGAAAGCCCTCGGCCAGCGCGCCGATCATCATTCCGTTCCACGCGGCGAGGATCTTTTCGTCGCGCGCCGGCTTGACCCGCCGCTCGCGCGCCTCGAACAGGCGGCGGCGAATCTCGCCGATCGCGCGCTCCATCTCCTCCGGACTTTTCTTGAACAGCCGGCGCCGCGTCGTCGACGCTGATGGTGCGATGGAGGATGTTGGCGCCCTCGAAGTTGCCCTCGGGAGTGATGTCGAAATAACGCTCGGCGATCGCGCTCAGCTCCTCGCCGAGCACCGCGCGCGCTTCGGCGGGCGTCCATACAAAAAACTTGCCCTCTTCGCCTTCGCTGTCCGCGTCCTGGGTCGAGTAGAAGCCGCCCTCCGGACTGGTCATCTCGCGCAGCACGTAATCGAGAATCTCACGCGCCACGGTTAGGAACTCGGGCTCGCCGAGTGCGCGGCCGGCGTCGAGGTAAAGCCGCGCCAGCAACGCGTTATCGTAGAGCATCTTTTCGAAGTGCGGCACCAGCCATCGATCGTCGACGCTGTAGCGGTGGAATCCGCCGCCGAGTTGGTCGTAGATGCCGCCCTTGGCCATTCTGGTCAGCGTCTCGCGCACCATGTGGCCGAATTCGAGATCGCCGGTCGCGTGATGCATCCGCAGAAAGAGCGAAAACACGAAACTGTTGGGAAACTTGGGCGCGTGCCCTATTCCGCCGTTTATCCGATCGTAGTGCTCGGCCAGCGCACGTGCCCCGGCTTCCGCCACGTCGGGCCTGAGCTCGCCGCCGTCGGGGTTGAATTCGGCGAGGCTCGAAAGCCCCTTGTCGAGCCGCTCGACGTTCTGACGAATATCTGCGGGCTGCGTTTGATACGCGTTGGCGATCGCCGCCAGAACGCGCGGAAAGCCGGGCATCCCCTGGCGATCCTCGGGCGGAAAGTAGGTGCCGCCGTAAAACGGCTCTCCCTCGGGCGTCAGGAACACGGTCAGCGGCCATCCTCCGCGCCCGGTCAGCAACTGAACGGCATCCATGTAAATCTGATCGAGGTCGGGGCGCTCCTCGCGATCGACCTTGATCGAAACAAAGTTTTCATTCATCAGCTGCGCGATCTGTTCGTTCTCGAACGACTCGCGCTCCATCACGTGACACCAATGGCATGCCGAGTAGCCGATGGAGAGCAGGATGGGTTTGTTCTGGGCGCGCGCCCGCGCCAGCGCCTCCTCGCCCCACGCGTACCAATCCACCGGATTGTTTGCGTGCTGACGCAAGTACGGACTCTGCTCGTTGATCAGGCGGTTGGGCTTGCGCCCGGAGGCCTCGTCGCCGTGCTCGTCGCTCATTACGATCATCTCTCCCGGGGATCTTGCAGAAGGCCGGATACTTTCGACGCTAGCACGCGCCGGAGCAGCGTTTCTATCAGGGTCGAATGAAAGGGGCAGTCAGGAACGCGCCACCGGCGCAAGGCACTTGAACCCCAAGGAACAGGCTGCGAACCTGATCGCGAAATGGAAAGCACCGCCGACCCGCGCCGCGCCGACCAACGTATCGACGCAGACTTCGCCGCCAGCAAATCGCCCCAAGCTGGCGACGCGATCCGCGAAGTCTCAATCGAGATTTTCGGGTACGCCGTCTCATGGCGCACGGCCGCGACGGCCGTGCTGATGCTGGCGGCGGCAATGTTCTTTGCCCGGCTCGGCGCGCGCGCGCTGTGGTCCTCGGAATTTCGCTGGGCCGAAATCGCTCGCGAGATGCAACTCACGTCGCGTTACTTCTGGCCGACGATCAACGGTCGCGTCTACTTCGACAAACCGCTCGGTTCGTACTGGCTGGTGCTGGCGGCGACCAAGCTCACCGGCGGGCTCGACGAAACATCAGCGCGGCTGCCCTGCGCGATCGCCGGGCTGCTCGCCGTATGGCTGGTGATGCTGGTCGGCCGTCGCCTTTATGACGTTCGCACCGCGTTGCTCGCCGGGCTGATCCTGGCCACCAGCTTCAGCTTTGTCTTTTTTTCACGTCACGCTTCCGCCGACGTCGAAACCGTCACCGGAGAGTTGGCCGCATTCGCGCTTTTCCTGCGAAATGAAGAGCGCCAGGACGGATGGTGGGTGGTTGGGCTCTGGCTGGTGATGGCGGCGACGTCGCTCACCAAGGGCCTGCTCGGTTACGTGCTGCCCGTGATGGTGCTCGGGGTCTACTCGTGCCTGGCGGAGGGATGGTCTGCACTGCAACGACGGCTTTCGCGCGGCCCCGTCGTTGCCCGAATCGGATGGCTCATCGAGCGCAACCGATGGCTCTTCAATTGGAAGTCGCTGGCCGCGATTCCGCTAGGCGCCGCGGTTTATTACGTACCCTTCGCGATCTCGACCGCGCGCACCGGCTCCGAGAAGGGCCTGGAGATGGTGTATCGCGAAAACGTCGTACGGTTTTTCCATCCGTTCGACCATCGCGGCCCCATCTATCTTTATTGCTACGTCATCTTCGCCCTGATGATGCCGTGGTCGGCATTTCTGCCCGCCGCGCTCGCCGAGGCGCATCGCAAAGCGGATGTCGGCCGCGAAGGCGCGGCCGTGCGTGGCCATCGCTTCGCGCTGGTTTATTTCTGGGCGACGTTCATTTTTTTCACCATCTCCGGCTCGCGGCGAAGCTATTACTTGCTTCCGATCCTCCCGGCGGCGGCGTTGCTGGTTGCGCGAGCGCTTGGCCACACCGATCGAGGCACTCTCGCCGCTCGGGCGCCGACTGCTTTGGCTTGGCTACGCGGTGATCGCGATTGCAGTTGTCGGCGGCGCGATCGTGATGATTCCGCCGCCATGGATATTTAAAGGACCGATGGCGACGCTGCCGGCGGCTCCCCACCGCGCTATCTACGCGATTTGCTGGGCGGTCTCGCTGCTCGCGGTGCTTTATACTCTGAAACGCTTCGACACGCGGCGAGTGGCGATGTCCACCGCGACGGTCGGCGCGCTTTTCCTGGCTTACCTGTTCATTTTCGCGATGCCCGCCGCCGACAAGTGGCGCGGCGAGAAGCGTTTCGCCGAAGACATCCGCCAGCAGATGGGACCGGCGACCTCGGGCGTGGTTCTATACAAGACAGTCGGTCCGCTCTACTACCTCGACTTGCCGAATCCGCTCCCGTACTACGAGGACGCCGGCAAATTGAAGCAGGACGCGCTCGACAACAAACTGCGATGGGTGATCGTGCGCCGGCGCGACCGCAGCGATCTCATCAATCAGCTTGGCCTGGGCAAGGTGGTCGCGAGTGAAGAAGCCTTTCCCTTCGAGTCGCGTCAGCACATTCTCAACAAGGAGGTTTTGGTCACCATCCCCTCGCACACCCTGCCATCATCACCCGCAACATCATCGGCTACCACGCCATCAGCCGCCGATGCCGGCGGTCCACACTAACCGAACCGGCCTTCGCGCGCTCTGACCCTGCACCAACGACTGCTCAGTTCAGCAGAACGACCCGATGCCACCGGCCATAACCCGCTCACTCGAACTTCTGACCGAGTCGCACTATGTACTCGGACTGGTAGTATTCGTCGTCTGGACGATAGCAATCCTGTCTATAAAGCGGGGCGTATTCGGGTTGATCTGCCGCACGCTGCGGTTCGACCGAATCAAACCCATCCTGCCCCCGCTCGGGTCAGCGCTCGACGTCATAATCCTGACCGCGGGGCTTTCGTTTGCGGCCACTGCCGCCGAGATTTCGTCGCGTCTGCAGAGCATCGTTCACGTCATTCTGAGCGGTGGGATCATCCTCGCGCTGATCATTTTCGTCGACGGGTCGCTGCGCTTCTCCATCAACCGAGCTGCAGTGCGTTTTCCGATGCTCGGCGACAGCTACGGGGTCGTGACCGCGGCCTTGCGCGGACTGGTGATTGGACTGGGCCTGATGATGTTCCTGGAGAGCATTGGAATTTCAATCAGTCCGATTCTGGCCTCGCTCGGGATCGGATCGCTGGCTCTCGCGCTGTCGTTGCAAGAGACGCTCAAAAACATGTTCTCCGGCTTCTTCATAATCCTGGATAGACCGCTCGACATCGGCGACTACATTAAACTGCCGAGCGGACAGGAAGGCTGGTTGATTAAACTGGGATGGCGAAGCAGCAAGTTCCGGACGTTGAACGACAGCATAGTGGTGGTGCCGAATTCAGAGCTGATTGATACTATATTGATTAACTATCGTACCCCCGACGGTGACCTTTCGCTCCAAATCGATGTGAGCTTGGCAGGCGGGGCGGACCTCGAAAAGGTCGAAAAGATCGCGATCGAGGTCGCGCGCGACGTGATGCAGACTGTGCAAGGGGGTGTGGCCGGGTTCAGGCCATCGGTATACTTTCAGAGTGCGACAGTTGGACAAGTGGTCTTCAGCGTATTCATGCGCGTATCGGCAGGGAGCGCTTTCGAGCCTGTCCGGCGTGAGTTTATCAAGCGCTTCACCGTCCGCTGCGCTAGCGAAGGAATCAAGATTCCATGAGCCGCGCGCGCTTAGCCCAGGAAGACGCCAGCGAATTGACGGACTTGCAACGCGTATGACTCTAAAGGATAAAGCTTTTCATGATAAGAGAACGTATTAGGTAAATAGAAGCGACCATCGGCGAAAGCAAAAATTGGCATCCTCATTGCGTTACTCGCAATAGGACCTTTTTAGAGGTTTATACAGTACGGCTCAGTCGGTCTGTGAAAATGGTCTTTCGTCAGTTCACTGCCGCTAACAGGCCGACAGGCTCTGCCCGGTATTATGCGGTGAATCAGGATTCAAAAAGAGGCCCAATACGCATTGGTTAGTTAAAGCGGTGTCGATAATTGCGGCCGTACAACTCTTCTCCGCAATATCGGCATTTGCCTTTCACTTGGATCCGCCACTCGATCCCGAGCCTCCCTTCGTGATTTGCGAGAACCAGCAGTACGCGCTGTGCGCCGAGGCGAGTTGCTTCGTTTACGACGGAGTCGCCTATTGCGAGTGCGATATCATGAAAGGCGACAGTATTAGCCTTCAGCTCAGCTACTCCAGCCCCGTCGGCGAGCGGAACGTATGTGATGTCAACCGGCAGGGGAAGATGAATGGCTACATGGTCAGCACCTTCAGCCTCCCGGACAATGCAAAGAAAGGCGGATCGGCCGCCGTTTACACCTGCCCCGGGTCGGCCGACATGGGAAATGGAGTGATCGCGCCGATAGCCTATGGCCAATGCGATGGTGGCATTTGCTTCAAGAGCAGTACTGGCCGGAGGTTCCCGGGTTTTCCTGGCCGGGTGCCAGATGATCAGATCATTTGCTCCTGCCCGATCGCTACGGGCGCAACCCCCGGCAGCTCGGACAGCTTCGGATATCAGGTGTTTGGTGCGTATCATCCGAATGCACCCAAAGGAAGCAGATGTGACGCAGACGCCTGTGCGGCGTGCAGCGTGCCTAATCCTACGGCCAACGGAAGCACCCTGCGCGTAGGAGCGGCGACCGGAAGCGGGAAATTCCTTTCGCTAAGGCTCAACGGATCACCAGTTCCGGATATAAACGAGTGTCTGTGCACCTGTACCGAGTCTACGAGTCAGAATGGTTCGAATGATCAGGGCAGCAGCATCTCCTGTACGGTGGCAGAAGATACGACCCCTGATTGAAGGAATGGTCGTCAAATGGCAGGCTGCGCTTGCCCTTATTTTCCGGATTTTCCGGGCGATCAGGGAAGTTGACGTGGAGATCCACTCACATCTGACCCCCAATCCACCAACGACCGCCGCTGGCCTGTACGAAGGGCCGTATCAAGCCGTATGCGGCATGCCCCAGGTCCACGCGTCAAATCCCGGCGCATAGTTGATATTGCTTTGCCCCGGATTGCGGTTTACCAGCGGCCGCATGTAGATGGGATGCTTCATGCTGCGGACTTCGTGCTCGATCGTGAACAGGACTTTCCCGCCGTAGGGATCGACGATGTCCTTGAAGCGGTACTGATGCTGGTCGCTCTCCTCACTGACTAGTCCGCGCTTCAGTAGTTGCTGGTATGGCCCGGAGAAGTCGGCCACGTAGACCTGTATATGATGGCCGTCATAGGGTGGCAGCGGTTTATCCGTCTCGCGAAAAAGAAGGTCCTGCCCGATACCGACTGAAACGCGGGCATAACACCCCTTGTCGTCTTCGACCACCGCTGCACGGGTCCTGATGATCTGCTGATAGAAACGGGCAATCCCCTCGACAGTTTGTACTGGTACGTCGAATTCCACGTAGGCGATGCCCAACGTTATGGGTCCGAAGCGCTGATCTGGCTCATGGCACCGGATGCGGTTGCCCCACGGACAAGTCGTCTCAACGCAAGCGTCGCTCTCTTGAAAGTCGAAACGCGTCCCTTCGAGATGCTTGCGCACCTTGCTCAAGCGTTGCACGAGTGCTTCGCGATTCGGTATCACGATGCCAACGTGTCCGCGTAGCACCTGTGGTTCGCCGCCGGGCAGATGAAATTGGCTGCGGCCGATATTGATCCACATATTGACGGTGCCCGTCATCAGAAACGGATCCCGCGTCAATCCGAGCCCGGTCACATAAAACGTCGTCGCAATCTTTTGGTCAGGGACCGTGACGTTAACGTGCTCGAGCGCGACTATATTGCCAAGATCCTCGACCGAGCGGTCGTATGGACGCTCCATACATGCCTCCGATTCAGACGGTGTGCGAGCGACTTTTCGGATTCATATACCCTACCCTTCAGTGCGACGAAGCGTAAAGCCTGCGCCAACCTTGAGGTTCCAGCCTGGAAACTCTCGCCGCCGGCAATCTTTAGCGTGAACAGCGGTCGATGGGCAATTATGAGTCGCTGGTTGACCAAGCTATGCTCGCCGCGAAAACTGAGGCGCGCGGAACCTGAGGAGTTGAACGAGCTGGTGGTCGCCCTAACGAACTTGCATCTGGCTGGGAGGAACGGCCCCGATGGTGGCTACCTATCTGATCGCCAGGACGCAGAACGATATGTCGCCATCAATCTATCTGATGGTTGCGGCGTGTGTTTCGATAGCGCAATTCTTTCGCTTAGCGAAACCGCCAGAGCGCCGTTGGCTTAATTGGCCGCTGCATGTGCCCGTTGCGTTTCTGCGACGGCTCGTGTCGCAGTGCTTTGCGCGGGCCGCCTTTGAATAGGAAAGCCACAATTAGCCGATGGCACGTCCTATGCTGAACTGGAGGGCGGCAGCGTACTGATGATTCCTACTCTCGCAGAATTACGAAAACGCCTGGTCCCTGTTGCCGCATCAGATTCGGAATCTGACCTATCTTCCAATCTATCTTCCGAACACAACCCGCAAGTTCCGACGACTCCGACGCATTCCGTTCCGCCGGCATCCTCGAAGTTTCTGGTGTTTCGTCAGAATCTTCCTCAATTTGGCCCTCGTAGCAGAATCGCGTGCAGATTATGTCGAAAGCAGCCCGAGTGTTCCGTCGTCCTGCGCCCGACGCGCCCGAAGATGGGTCGGGGCGAAATAGAAAGATCGTCACTTGAGGGCTGGCTCAAGCACGACTTCGTATTCTTTGGGGAAAGTTATTTGTGCGAAGAGTGCGCTGTGGCCGGCGGATTCATTTAACGCGTCCGCTACGCAGCCAAGAGCAGGCCGCCGGTTACTTGTGAACGACGGCGATCGATGGGATAGACGACCGCCGCGGTAAGGTCATCAGTCGGGTCAAGGACCTCTCTGGTGGGCGTCGAGACGCCAGCCTACAGCCGCATTGGCATCACGACGTAGGTGAACTGCGAATCTGCCGACGAGGTGATCACTCCCGGACTGACCTCGTCGCTGAGACCCAAACTTGCCTCAGTCTCCTGCGGCATTACGCCCAGCGCCTGGATGAGATAGGCGGCGTTGAAACCGATCGAGAATTCCGCTCCGTTGAAATCGACGTCGATCGTCTCGCTCGCCTCGCCCATCTCAGGACTGGTCGACGAGACTGTGAGCGTGTCGGCGGCGAGCCCCAGCTTGACGCCGTGATAGCGCTCGTTGGAAAAAATCGCGGCCCGCTTGATCGCATTGAGCAGCGGATCACGTCCGACTGACACCGCATATTTCGATTGCTTGGGAACTACCCCGCGATAGTCGGGGAACTCGCCCTCGACCAGGCGCATCGAAACCTCGGTCGCACCCCGTTTGAGCCACGCGAGCTGCCCATCGAGCATCAACTGCACCTGCTCCTCGCCCTCCTGGTCGAGCAGCTTGCGCAATTCGGCGAGACCTTTGCGCGGAATGATCGCGTTGCCCTGCATCTCGAAGCCCTCGGCTTCGCGCTCGATCATCGAAAGCCGATGGCCGTCCGTCGCAACCATCCGGGCAACACCCTTATCGGCCGCTTCCACCAGCACGCCACCCAGGTTGTAGCGCGCTTCGTCGGGACTGACCGCGAAGATGGTCTTGTCGATCATCGCCGCCAGCACCCGAGTCGCGATCGTAAGGTCGCCCTTGACCGCCCGGCGTGCCGCATCGCCCTGCGGTTTTGCCTGCGCCTGACTGGGCATCGCCGGGAAGCTTCTCGGATCGAGCCCCATCATTTTGAATTTCGCCCGCCCGCACTTGAGTTCTACCCAATCGTTGTCGAGCGACTTGAATGAGACCTCTCCCCCTTCGGCCTCGCGCACGATTTCGAACAGCTTGCGCGCGTTGAGCGTTACGCTGCCTTTTTTGTCGACGCGGCAGGGAATTTCGGTCCGGATACCGACCTCGAGGTCGGTGGCGGCCAGACGCAAGCTGGTGCCGTCCGGCTCGAGCAGCACGTGCCCGAGTATCGGCACCGTGTTGCGCCGTTCTACGATTCCCTGAACCAGCGCGAGGCTGCCCTGCAGCACCGCGCGTTCGATTAGCAGTTCCATTTATCCTCTCGTCGCCGCGCCTACTGATTCTTAAGATCTAATTAGATCTAAAGATCATAAAATAGCAGTAGGCCCTGTGAATTTGTGGATGAGTGGCCCAAGGCTTCGTAATCGTTGCACGATCGCAGGTGACCAAACAGTGCATCGGTTCCTGTCTGCGATCGCCTTCCCGGCCGCTCAATCCATGTCCTGTCGATACTGTGCCTATTGTGGAGGACTTTTCCACAGAGTTGTTAGCGGCGGTCACGCGGCCCGCTGATCGACCTTGAGCTCGCGCTCGATTTTTTCAATCGACATGCGAAAGGCCGAATCGTTACCCACCCGGCGCGCGATCAGGTTGTAAGCGTGGATCACCGTGGAGTGATCGCGTCCGAAGTGCTCGCCGATAACCGGAAACGAGTTGTCCGTGAGTTTGCGGCACAAGTACATCGCCACCTGCCGGCAAAAAGCGATGTGCTGAGTGCGCTTTTTCGACTTTAGGTCGGCCAGTCGGATATGAAAGAAGTCCGCGACGGTCTTCTGGATACCCTCGATACCGGGGCGAAGGTCCTGCACCCGGATAAGATCATGGAGTGCTTGGCGGGTGAACTCGACCGTCACCGGCGCACGGTCCATCGAAGCCAACGCCGCGAGGCGGGTAAGGCATCCCTCGAGTTCGCGCACGTTGGAGGAAACGTTTTGCGCGATATAGAGCGACACGTCCGACGGCAGGCTCATGTTTTCATGGGCCGCTTTCTTCTGCACGATCGCAACCCGCGTCTCGAGGTCGGGGGGCGCGACGTCAGCGATGAGACCCGACTCGAAACGATTCCGCAACCGTTCCTCGAGCCCCGGAATCTCGCGCGGCACCTTGTCCGAGGTCAGCACGATTTGATGCTTGTCGGAGTGCAGCGCATTGAAGGTATGAAAAAACTCTTCCTGGGTGCGCTCCCGTCCAGCCAGGAACTGAACGTCGTCGAGGATGAGCGCGTCGACGCGGCGAAACTTTTCCTTGAACTCGCCCATCCGATCGCGCCTGAGCGAGGTTATCAGCTCGTTCATGAAAAGCTCAGCCGGCATGAACAGAACCTTGCGCTTGCCGCTCTCCCACAACTGATGCCCGATCGCGGTCACCAGGTGCGTCTTGCCCAACCCCACTCCGCCGTAAATGAAAAGCGGGTTGTATTTCACGCCGGGTTGGTTGGCGACCGCGAGCGCCGCCGCATGTGCGAACTGGTTGGCGGAGCCGACCACGAATTCGGCGAAGGTATAGCGCTCGTTGAGGCTCGGATGGCGGTCGCGCGGCGGTGCCTCCGCGGTCGAGGCGACCGGTGGCATCGTGCGTCGTACGGCCTCGTGAAGATTGCTATTGCCTGCCAGTCCTAGCGTTAGCTTAACGTCGACCGTTTGACCGACTTCAGCCGAGAGCGATTGCCGGAGCAGTTCGAGATAGCGATCGTTAACCCAGTCGCGAAAAAAACGGTTTGGAGCTTCAATTGTAGCGGTTCGTCCCTGCATCCCTAGGAAATTTAGCGGTCCAATCCAGGTCTCGAATCCCACTTGGCCCAACGAATCACGTATCCGGTCCGCAGTCCTCTGCCACAAACCTTCCATGTTTCCCCTCCCCAGGAAGTCAATGAGCCATCACCCGAGGCGAGCGGTCCCCCCACCGAATCGAGTAGGCTAGCTAGTGAATTACACACAACCTTATCCACATCTGTTGATAATCTGTTTTTCCTCCTCCGCCAGACGCCGATATGCCTCGGACGCGATGGTCTTATCAACTTGGGCCACCACGTGTCCGTGCCCTGGGTCTAAATTCAAAAAAATCCAATGAGCAGATCGGGCGCCCTGCGGCCACTTTGATCCTGACGCCGTTCGCCACGGCGGCTTGCGCGCAACAGGCGCGTCCATGTCTTTGAAGTGTGTTGGCGAAGACAACGTGATAGACCTTCTGCGGAGATGGCTCAAGCAAAAGCGATCGCAGGTTCACAAGCGCGCGATTTTTTTCAGGAATCGTGAAAATGAAATTTGCTCCCCGATCGAGTAATTGGCGGCTGATCGTTATCGATCGCGCGCGTTGGCTCTGGGAGCCTTTGTGTAAGCGCAATTCCTTGCTGCACGTGACGGTTACGCGTGTTTGACTGGCACGTCAGCAAGTGTTAGCGAGCAAAGCTAAACCAAATCCGCACCCATGATCGAATGATCGAAAGAAAAAATTCCACCGCACTCCTTGCCCGCTCCGCTGCCGTCATCCCCGGTGCCGTCAATTCGCCCGTGCGCGCATGGAAAGCGGTTGGGGGCGCGACACTTTTCATTGCGCGTGGCGAAGGCGCGATGTTGACTGATGCTGACGATAATCGCTTCGTCGACTACGTCGGGTCCTACGGTCCGGCGATCCTCGGCCACGCTCATCCCGAAGTCGTAACGGCGCTCGCGGAGCAGGCCGCGCGCGGCTTCGGTTACGGCGCGCCGACCGAGTTGGAAGTCGAAATCGCCGAGCGCATCGCGGGCGCGATCCCGATGGCGCGCAAGGTGCGCCTGGTAAGCTCCGGCACCGAGGCCGGGATGACCGCGATACGCCTCGCTCGCGCCGCCACCGGGCGCCCGCGGATCATCAAGTTCGACGGCTGCTACCACGGCCACAGCGACGCCTTGCTCGTGCGCGCCGGTTCGGGCGTGATGACTCTGGGCGTGCCCGACAGCGCCGGCGTGCCCGAGGCGTTGGCTGCACTGACCCGCGTCGCGCGGTACAACTCGCTGGATGCGGTCGAGCGCTACTTTCTTGCCGAACCCCGTGAAATTGCAGCGGTTATAGTCGAGCCGGTCGCGGCCAATATGGGCGTGGTGGCGCCCGCGCCTGGCTTTCTCAAAGACCTGGGCGACCTCGCGCATCGCCACGGCGCGCTGCTTATCTGCGACGAAGTGATAAGCGGCTTTCGCCTGCGCTACGGTACGGCGCACGAAATGTTTGGCGCAGCGCCGGACCTGGTGATGCTCGGCAAGGTTATCGGCGGCGGGATGCCGATTGGCGCCGTCGCGGGGCGTGCCGATTTGATGGACCTCCTCGCCCCACTCGGTCCGGTTTATCAGGCTGGAACGCTATCGGGTAATCCGGTGGCGGTGTGCGCCGGGCTCAAGACGCTGGAAATTCTCGCGCGGCCGGGCACTTACGAACGCCTGGAAGCGATTTCTGCGCGTTTCGGCGACGGGATGGCCGACGTCCTCGCACACACGGACGTGAGGGGCTGCGTCAATCGGGTTGGCTCGTTGGTGACGGCGTTTTTCGGAATCGACGCGGTGCGCGAGGCTGACGAGGCGCGGCGCGCGGATACGGCGATGTTCGCACGGTTTTTTCACGCGATGCTCGAGCGTGGTATCTATCTCCCGCCGGCGCAATTCGAGGCGATGTTCGTGTCGCTGGCGCACAGCGAGTCGGACATCGATCGAACTTTGGACGCCGCGCGCGAGTCAGTGGCCGAGGCCGCCAAGGCTCCAGGGCCGAGTTCCTGAGATTCGCGAGGATTCCGAGTGTCAGAGCATCCGCCCGCTGGATCGTCGCCGGAAAAGCCCAACCTGTGGCGCTTCGCGGCTATCGGGGCCGAGCTTTTCTCGCCCATTATCGGCGGTTCGGTGGCGGGCTATTTTATCGACGCGCATTTTCACACTGGCTCTATCTGGACGCTGATCGGCCTTTTGGGTGGGGTGTTTCTCGGATTCTATCGCCTGATCGCCGAGACGCGATCTTTTCGCAAGAATCTTTGATGTCCAAGAATCTCTGATCGCATGACGGGGACAGTTCCGACGATCGCCGGGATTCAACGCGCGGCGGCGGTGATGACGGCTGCGCTGAGCCTGCTGCTGCTCGCGACAGTTTCGCCGGCCGCGGCGCTCGGATGCGCGGTCGGCGGCGCGGTGATGATCGTGAATCTTTTTCTACTGACGTTCGTGGGCCGATGGATCATCGCGGTCGCCACTCAAAGCGGCGGCGCGAACCGGCTCGGGATTGTTGCGGCGCCATTGAAATTGCTGTTTATTGTTACGGTCGTCGCTTGGCTCTTAAGCCGCACCAATATCAACGTTCCGGGCTTTGTGCTCGGCGTCTTGACGCAGCCGAGCGCGATTTTTATCGAAACTTGGCGCGTTTCGGCGCGGACCGCTTAGCGGTTCGGCCGCGGCGCGGAGGCGATAGCTTTTGAATCCGGTCAATTTCATCGACGGTATCGCGGGAGTCCTGCACCTTCCGCCGGTCGTGGTCGGAACCTGGATCGCGATGGGAATTCTGATCGTTTTCGGCCTGCTGGCGCGAAACGCCCTGATGGCCGCAGCCGATCCGACGGTCCCCGAGAGTGGGATCACGCTCCGCTCGGTGGGTGAAGTGACAGCGGAGTGGCTCGACGGCTTTGTTGCCGGCGTGCTCGAGGGTCACGGCACGCGCGACTACGTCCCGTTCTTTGGCACGCTGTTCATGTTCATTCTGACCGCGAATTTTCTCGGTTTGATTCCGGGGATGGAGCCGCCGACCAGCGACACCGACCTGACTTTCGCGATCGCGATCATCTGCTTCGTCTACTACCTCTACCAGGGCTTCAAGCATCAGGGGATTCACTACCTGCGGAGCTTCCTCGGTCCGCTGTGGTGGTTGGCGTGGTTTTTCGTAGTGATCGAAGTTGCCGACAACCTGTTTCGTCCGTTTTCGCTCGGCATCCGTCTATTCGCCAACATGTTCGCCGACCACAAGGTACTCGGCCTGTTCACGGGGCTCACGAAACTCGTCATTCCGCTCGCCTTCTATGCGTTGGGCTCGATCGTGTGTGTCGTTCAAGCGCTGGTCTTCGTGATCCTGGCGGTCTCCTACGTCCGGATGGCGAGCCATTCGCACTACGACTAGAGTGCGGTCCCGGCGTAGTCGAAAGCTCAAAGAGTTCAGTTACTAAATCGCGACCAGGCACGGTCCGGTTCGCGGGGTGGAAGAGGATAGAGGGGAAGAAAAAAGAGCCATGGACCTGGCTGATGGCCGCGAGCAAACCAAGGAGGAGACGTAAATGATTGCACGGTTAGGAAAATGGCTCGCCATGGCGGCGGCGATGATCATCGCGAGTCCGCTGCTCGCGATGGCGCAGAGCGCCGGAGCGGCCGGCGGCGGCGACGGCCTCCGCGCGGGGCTTATCGGGCTCGGCGCGGGAATCGGTATCGGTATCGCGGCGCTGGGTTGCGGGATGGGTCAAGGAAAGCTTGCCGCCTCGGCGATGGAATCGATCGGCCGCAATCCCAACAGCACCAACCAGCTTTTCGTTCCGATGATCATCGGACTGGCGTTCGTCGAGTCGTTGACTCTGTACTCGCTGGTGATCTCGTTCATCCTGCAGGGCAAGATCTGAACCCGCGTAACACTCTTTTTGCAGTCTAAGTGAAGTGAAACCGCGGAAACGGGGCTGGTTAAGCCAGCCCCGGTTTCCTTTTCGAGGAGAGTCGTTCGCCGGAAGCTCCCTACCAGGATCGAGCCGTTCGCAGCACGAACGCCGTCAGGCCGTAAAGACCGTCAGCCCGACTGCGGCGACGATCAGAATCACCAACGCAACGATCGCTTGTATCGGCTGGATCCAGGCTTGGTAGAGAGCCACGCACAGGGCCCCCAAGACCACAGCGAAGACAATCGCGAGGTCGGTTTTTGAGAACATGGCTGCCCTTTAGCAGAGTTGGACGGAAAACCGAAGTCTTCACGCCGCGTGAAAGCCTGGGGATAAAAATTTCGCCCGATTGCACTTACGGTTAGCCGTTATTGTTGCTTCGCGCAAAAAAATCGGTAACGTCATCATAACGGCGCGGGAAACTCGGGGGGAGATTTTCCGCCGGCACTCGAAACGCTGCAACGCCGTTCCTTCTTCTGTCCGACTTCCGCCTGGCTGATATCCCTCAGTTCATTTCGTTGACGACGGCAGTTTCTTGACCGCCACGATAATCGCTCGCGCCGATGCGAGGGCGACGCGTCCGCGGTCTGTTTCGGGGGGAGCGGATGAGAGGTTCTGCTCGTTTTGGGCGGCGCCTGAGCGGCGCAACCGTGCTACTGTTTGCGTTCCTCAATGCGGGGCTGATGTTCACGCGAGTGTTGAGGGCCGCCGATGAGGAAACGGAAGTTACGATCGATACTCCCACCAGTGGTGCGACCGTTCACGGGACCGAGGTCGACGTCAGAGTTTCGCTGGGCCCGGACGTATCTTCGGCTCGCTTGAGCCTAGATGGGGGCGTCGATCTTCCGGGCACGGGTAGCCTCGAGTGGAACTCGACCGCCGCGGCAAACGGAAAACACACCTTGACCGTGCGAGTCTTCCAGGCGGGCGGCACTACTCCAATTGGTCAAGCGTCGGTTTCTATCGACGTCCAAAATGTCACGCCCAGCACCGCGGCGCAGCCTGATGGATTCTTCGCGACGCTGCCCCCGAGCGCGACGCTGCCAACGGGAAAACAATGTGCGGCGATGATCGCGGCGACGCCGGAAACCACCCCCGCGAACGTGCCCTTCAACAATAACATCCCGACAGCCGCGCAACTGTCTACCTATGCCGTGAATGGCTATACGTCCACCTATCAGGACGATTACACGCAGTATGCGCGCGTGAGGGGAGACTATACCGGCTCGACCGATATGATCATGCGATGGGCGGCGTGCAAGTATGGAATCAGCGAGGACGTGGTGCGCGCGCAGGCCTGGGTGGAAAGTGGTTGGCATCAAGGCAGCGTGGGCGATCTGCACACCAAGCGGGCGCGATGCGTCCAGGGAGGATTCTTGAAATTGTGGAATACCACGATAGGTATGCCCGACCGCACGGCGGTATCGTGCCCGAAGTGCTGCTTCCAATCGTGGTCGGCATGGCAGACCAAGGTCTTTTACGAGTGGATGACCTGGCCGGAAATCATGCGATCGACCGCCTTTGCGGCGGATTATCGCTATGCGGACCAGCGTTCATGCATGAATGGCTCGTACGCGAGCTATTTTTCGAGTTTGGCACAACCGCCGAATACGTATGCCGCGGATATAGCCAATTATATGGGCAGCCCGGACTCGCGAAATACTCAGCGGGTTCTCTGGGGTTGTATCGGGAAGCATTTTCCCGGCGGCTGGCATGACAATAAAGCGCAGTTGTACATCGCCGCGGTCAAGAACGCCCTGGCGACCCACCATGGCCCAAATGAGAGGGGGCGACCGCTCCAGCCAGCCGATCAAACGGCGGCCGTGAGGCGGATTGGCGGTAGCGCAGCCGCGAATCAGTCGCGGCGCTTGGCGCCTTGCAGGACATCGAAGCGCGCGCGCGACGCCGGTCCCGCCTGAGCAGCACGTACATCGCGCCCGCGCCCCGCGCCGCCGGCGGCCGGCGGCGCGGGGTCGCTAAACAGCGCCCTGGGACTCAAAGCTCGGAGCCCTGGTGATTCGCTGTACCCCTTGCCGGGGCTCGGTGATACAAGGGGGAAGCTGGCTTGCGTTTGTCGAGCAAGGATTTATGCGTTGCACCAAGTGCGGCTCGGAAAATCCTGACGGTAAACAGTTTTGCAATGAGTGCGGCACGCAATTTGGCAGCCGCTGTCCGAAATGTGGCGCCGAGAATCCGTTTAGCAAGAAATTTTGCGGCGACTGCGGTACGGCGCTTGCGACCATAGCTTCGATTCACATCGCGACAACTCCCACGATCGAGACGCCTGCGGCTGAGATTCGGACGCATCGGGAACAGCTCGATGCTTCGACGACGATCGAAGGTGAGCGCAAGACGGTAACCGCGCTGTTCGCCGACATCAAGGGCTCGACGGAGCTGATGCGCGATCTCGATCCCGAGGAGGCGCGCGCGATTGTCGACCCGGTGCTGCGTCTGATGATGGCCGCGGTGCATCGATATGGCGGATACGTCGCACAATCCACCGGTGACGGCATCTTCGCAATCTTCGGCGCGCCCGTGGCTCATGAGGACCATCCGCAGCGCGCGCTGCATGCGGCGCTGGCGATGCAGGAGGAGTTGCGTCGCTATGCCGAACGTCTACGCACAGAAGGTAAGATTCCTGTTGAAGCCCGCGTTGGAGTGAACACGGGTGAGGTGGTGGTACGGACGATACAAGTTGGGGGACATACCGAGTACACGCCGGTCGGTCATGTGACCAATCTTGCGGCGCGGATGCAGACCGCGGCCCCGTCGGGCTCCATTGCGACCAGTGAGGCGACGCAGCGACTGTGCGAAGGGTACTTCGAGTTCCGGGCGCTGGGGCCGACGGCAGTGAAGGGACTCGACGCCCCAGTCGAGGTGTACGAGGTGGTGCGCGTCGGACTGCTACGGAGCCATTTCCAGCTCTCAGCGCGGCGCGGGCTGACGCGATTCGTGGGACGCGAGCGCGAAATGGCCGCGATGGCCGGTGCGCTGGAGCAGGCCCGGGCGGGACACGGGCAGATCGTTGCGGCAGTTGGCGAGGCGGGCGCGGGCAAATCGCGCCTGATGTATGAGTTCAAGGCCACTATCCCGGACGGATGCAAAATGCTCGAAGCGTACTCGGTTTCGCACGGCAAGGCGTCGGCGTGGCTGCCGGTGATTGAGTTGCTATATGACTATTTCGGAATCGAGGACGCCGACGACAAGGCGCAACGCCGTGACAAAATCTACCGCCGGCTAGGGGCGCTTGACCCAGCGCTCAACGACGTGCTGCCCCTGTTCCACACCCTAATGGGATTGCATGAGGGCCCGGACCCGATCGCCCAGATGGACGCGCAAATAAAGCGCCGACGGACACTCGACGCAATCAAACGTATCATCGTCCGTGAAAGCCTGAATCAACCCATCGTTGTCATCTTTGAAGACCTTCATTGGATCGACAGCGAGACCCAAGCATTGCTCGACCTTTTAGCCGATAGCATCGCGAAGTCTCGCGTGCTGCTGCTGGCAAACTATCGCCCTGAATACCGCCATGAGTGGGCCAACAAGTCCTACTACTCGCAGTTTCGGCTGGAATCGTTGGGGCGGGAAAGCGCCGACGAAATGCTCTCGGCGCTTTTAGGAGACGGAATTGAACTCACACCGCTCAAACGGCTGGTGATCGAGCGCACTCAGGGCAATCCGTTCTTCATTGAAGAGATGGTGAAGGCGCTGTTCGACGATGGCGCGCTGGTGCGCAACGGCGCAGTGAAGGTGACCCGCTCGCTCTCGCAATTGGGTCTGCCGGCGACGGTGCAAGGGATGCTAGCCGCGCGCATCGACCGGCTGCCCGCGGAGCAGAAGGAATTGCTCCAGACTCTCGCGGTGATCGGCCGACAGTCGCCGCTCGGCCTGATTCGAAACGTAACGTCCCTGGCCGAGGGCAAGCCGGAGCGGATGTTGCTGGACTTGCAGGCGGGCGAGTTCGTCTACGAGCAGCCGGCTTTAACCGACGTCGAATACGTCTTCAAGCACGCGCTTACCCAGGAGGTCGCCTACAGCTCACTCCTGAACGAACGTCGCAAGCTTTTGCACGAGCGAGCCGGGCAAGCCCTGGAGTCGATGTTCGCCGAGCAGTTGGATGATCATCTGGGCCAGTTGGCGCATCATTACAGCCGCAGCGATAACGCCGCCCAGGCGGTCGAATATCTCGGGCGTGCAGGCCAGCAGGCGATGCAACGCTCTGCCTATCCTGATGCAATCAGTGATCTCACGGCGGCGATAAGTCTGCTGCAGAAGCTGCCGGACGGCCGGGAGCGCATTCAACGAGAATTGCTCCTCCAACTGCCTCTCGGCACAGCGTTTAGCACGGTCAACGGTTGGGCTTCGCCGGAAGCGGAGCGAGCTTACACTTGTGCGCGGCAGCTTTGTGAGCGGTTGGGCGATCCCCCGGAGCTTTTTGGCGCGTTGTCGGGACTATGTGCTGTGCATCAATTGCGAGGGCAGTACCGGGCGGCTTGTAAAATTGGCGAACAGCTTCTGCAGCGAGCGCAAAGCGCAGCCGATCCGGCGCTATTGATGCACGCGCACTCCGCTTTAGGATGCAGCTTGTACTTCATGGGAGAGTTGCATCTCGCCAGGGAGTATCTGGAAACGGCGATTTCCCTTTACAACCCCGATCGAGACCGCCCCTTGGGGAATGCAGACCCGGGGGTAGTTTGCCGGTCATGGATCGCCTATACGCTGTGGACCCTCGGCTATCCGGATCAGGCTCTCGAGAGGATTAATGAGGCGCTCGCGTTAGCTCAGGAGCGGTCTCATCCTTTTAGTCTGGCCTTCGCCGAGATGTTCGCCGGCTTTGTCCACAAATATCGCCGGGAAGCACGCGCAGCTCAAAAGAATGCGGAGCGCGTCCTAGAAATTTGTGTCGAGCGCGGGTTCCCCCATTTTCTGGGTGCTGCGACTTTGATGCGTGGCTGGGCGATAGCCGCGCAGGGGCGCAACGAAGAGGGGATTGCACAGATACAGGAAGGTCTAGCCGGAGTTCGCGCGAGCGGAATCGAACTGGGACGGCCTCCATATCATACTACGCTGGCCGACGCGTGCAGGGAGGCGGATCGCCTCGACGATGGGCTTAGTGCTGTAACAGAAGCGTTGACCGTTGCAGATGAACATGAAGAGCGTGCCTATGAACCTGAGATTCATCGGGTCATGGGTGAGTTGCTGCTGAAGCAGGATCATTCAAACGCTGCAGAAGCCCAGACCTGGTTTCAGCGTGCGATCGAGATTGCGCGCAATCAAAGTGCCAAATCGTGGGAATTACGGGCCACGATGAGTCTCGCTCGCTCGCGAAGCAGGGGCCTCGCGACGAGGCGCACATGATGCTCGCTGAAATCTACGGCTGGTTCACCGAGGGCTTCGACACCACCGACCTGAAGGAAGCGAAGGCGCTGCTCGATGAGTTAAACGAGTAGAGGCGTCCGTCCGGCGGCCGCTTCGTAATTTTTTCTTTGAATGAAATCAGTCGCGGACGGGCGCGGACGCATCAGCGACAATATCTTCGTCGAACGGCTCTGGCCGCGCCACGCTCCGCGTCGAGCGCTAATCAAAGAGGAAGCCGGTTCAAAGGGTTTTCGAGAATCAAGGGGCTGAGCACTATGCGGAACCTTGCCAAATTGATTCGTATTGAACCAGCGTTCGACGACCCGGACGTGGTCCGGGCGCTCTTCGAGCGGCACGCACCATACCGCACAATAGCTGAGTACATTCCAAGGAAACCGGAGCAAGCGGCGTTCCCCTATTTTCGAGGCAACTGGGCGGTGGGCGGTGAGCCGCTCGTGGATGGGGCTGAAGCGATTCTGCACAACCATCGGTTCATCGATGCGGCGCGGGCGCTATTTGGTAGCTCAGCTATCCGTCCCACGTTCATCGCGGTGAATCTAAACGCGCCGATGCCCGCTGGTCCGATTCACGTTGACGTCCCGACATTTCGTGGCGCGACGCGGGAGCAGTATCCGCTCGGGTGGCTGATCGCGATGGGCCGGTCCGAGCTTTTCGAGCGCTGGCGCGTCATTCAGGCGGGGGCGGTTTCATGGTTCTATGACGGGCCGGGCGGCAACTTTGAATACTGGCGCGAAGGGCTGGACGGCCCGATGTATACGGAGCAACCCCCGTTCCGCAACGTTGCGATAATGGCTGATAACGACGTGATGTATCACCGCATTGGAAGGGTGGGCGCGCCCAACGCGCCGCTCCCGCCGATGACGGCCGGGGCTGAGCTCCGGGCCTTGGGTGGTGACACATGGGCGATCGTGGAGAACAGCGAGGTCCGTGCGACGTATCCGTTTAAAGCGGTACGCCTCTCTCTCCTCTGGAAGGCTAATCTGGAACTCGAAGCTAATTCCGAATCACTAGATCCTGATCGGATGATGAGTATTTTTGTTGCTGACCTGCGCAAGCGAAAAGTTGATTTTCGTGTCCCAGGGGACCCGCTGTCCGACAAGACATGGTTCGCGACCCTGGATAGCGTCTACGGCACGGGTCCAGATGCGCCCGACCCGAAAGAACGAAACGAGGATTAAATCCGAGCAGGATTTCGTACCTTACGATCGATTCGGATGGCGCACGGACCCATTGCCCAACCTTGGGGCGCGCTGGTGAACCATCCCCAAATACGACCATCGGCATCTGCAGTCAGTCGCGGCGTTTGGCGCCTTGCAGGACGTCGAAGCGCGCGCGACGCCGGTCGCGTCTCAGCAGCACGTACATCGCACCCGCGCCGCCGTCGGCCGGCCGCGCGGTCGCAAACGCCAGCACGTAGCCGCCCATGTGCCCGTGCGAGAGCCACTGGGCCGCGGCATGCTTGAGCACCGGCGTCCCGCCCGGCGAGCGAAGTCCGCGGCCGTGAACCACCAACACCGTGCGCAGCCCCTTGCGCACCGAGCCGACGATGAATTCCTCGAGCGCCAGCTTGGCGTCGGCCTGGATCATCCCGTGGAGATCTATATGCGCCTGCACCGCGAATTCGCCGCGGCGAAGCCGCGTCACCAGGCGCGGATCGAGCCCGAGCCGGGTGCCCTCGGTATATTCCTCGGTCTCGGTCAGCTCGAAGGTCCCGACTCCGGAAACCAGATCGGATAGCTGCGCGATAACCTCGGCGTCCTCGCTGACGATTTCGAGAGTGACGTCCGGTTTCGGAACGACGCGGACCGGACGCTGGCCGCCCAGGCGGCGCACTCCGTCGACCGCCTGACGGAACATCGCGGCATCGTCGAGTACCGGCGCCGGTTCGGCTATTACGGCCGGCGTCACCGACGCGACGGCAGGTTTGACTCTATCGACAGGTTTTTGATCGGCGCTTTTGAGCTTCGGCCGCTCGCCGAGCATTTTCTTCAGGTCTTTGAAGGGCGAGCTGAAGGCCGGCTTTTCGGTCTTCGGCTTGTGCGCGGAAGCCTCGCGCGAAGGCGCCTGAATCTTTCGCCTCTTGGCCATTTGAGACTAAGAGCGTACAGGTTGTTCCCGCCGCGCGCATCACAGCGCCTGTTTCCGCGGCGCTTCCTCATGCCGATCTCTCTGTCACAATCCAGGCGTCCATCCGTACAAAAATCGCTCGGCGTTGATCCTTCACTCCGGCAGCCTTCGTTCAGGATGACAACCAAAAAGGGGAGGAAGTCAGAGTCAGAAGTCCAGACGCGGTTATCCCAAAAACTGGGGAAGAAGTCGCGCGGCGCAAGCGGAGCTATAAAGACGCGGCGGCGTTGTCATAGCCGCCCGCTTCGGTGGAAAATGGAATTTCATCGGAGCTGGGAGAGGTGTAAGTGATGGGCAAGCTCATCCGGATAGCCATCATAGTGGTTGGTGCGATCGTGGTGGTGGTGGCCGGCGTTGTGATCTACGCCGTGCTCAACCTCAACGGGATCATCCAGAGTCAGCGCGGTCTCATCCTGGCCAAGGCGAGCGCCGCGGTCGGCCGCAAGGTCGACGTCCAGGACATCCACGCGAGTCTCGGATGGGGCGTGATTGCCGATTTGCGCGGTGTCACGATCGCCGACGATCCGAATTTCTCCCAGACGCCATTCGTGCAGGCGGCCGATGTTTACGCCAGGGTCGCGCTGATGCCCCTGCTGGCCCATCGCGTCGACGTCAAGCAGGTGTCGCTCAAGCAACCCGTGGTGCACATCATCCGCAATCAGCGCGGCCAGTTGAACGTCAGCAGTATAGGGAAGAAATCCACCGCCGGTGAACCCGGAGCGGCCGCGCCGAGCGCGCCCCCGCCTGCCGCCGGGACGCCGCCGCTCAAGGGCGCGCCGCTCACCCAGGCGCAGGGACAGCCGCCGGCGGGTCCGGGAGCGCTCGGCCAAGTTTCGGTCTCGAGCCTGACGGTCGACGATGGGACGATCGTTTACCAGGACGCGGGCGCGGCGCCGGTCACGGTGAGCGCGGTCAACCTGGACGTCGAGAACCTCGGTGTCGCCACGCCGGTCGACATCAAGCTGACTCTCGCTGCGCTGGGTACAAGCAAGAACCTCTCGCTGACCGGCAAGGTCGGGCCGTTGATAACCAACGGCGTGATCGATACGACCGCAGTACCGGTGGCATTCAGCCTGGATGTTGGGCCGGTTACGATGTCCGAGCTCAAGGCGGTGCCGCAAATCGCCAAGGCGCTGCCGCCGCAGCTCCAGTTCACCAACCCTGTCACGGCCAGCATCAAGGTAGACGGCAATCCGCAGACGATCGCGTTTAACCTCGCGACCGACCTGACCGGCAACCAGGTCGTTTACACCGGCGTGCTCGACAAGGCGGCGGGCGTCCCGCTTAAGCTCACGGCGGCCGGAACGCGAAAGGACGTCGCGCCGTCGCCGCAGATCGAGGTCCAGAACGCGACGCTGGTGCTCGGCGATCTCAATCTCAAGGCCGGCCAGATTCAGCTCGGCGAGAATCCGAGCGCGCGCCTCGACAGCAATCGCTTCGACCTCGCCGCGATGGGCAAGATGCTGGTCCCGCTCAGCAAGTACAACGCCTCGGGCAAGGCCGAGATTCATGCCTCGGTCAAAATGGTGCAGAAGCAGCCGCAGGTGAACGGAGTGGTGACGCTGGCTGCGGTGACGGTCACGCCGCCGGGCAAGCGCTCGATCGTGGGCGGGCTTAGCGGCGATATCAAGATGTCAGGCAACAGCGCCACGGCCGGCCCGCTGGCGTTCAATCTCGGCTCGGGCCACGCCAAACTGACGGTCAATGCGCAATCGATTCAACCGATAAGCGCCAACTACGACTTCAGCGCCGACGTGGTGAAGCCGGCCGAGCTTACCGCCAATCCCAAGCCCGAGGCGGCGGCCGACCATCTCGACCAACTGGCGGTCAAGGGCACGGTCCGGGGCGCGATGTCCGCTCCGGCGGTGACTGCGAACGTGACGTCGCCCTCCGGCGTGGCGCAAAATATTCCCTACCGCAACCTCGCCGTCGACGCGATTTACGGCGGGCAGGCGGTCACGATTAGCTCGCTCAAAGTCGCGGCGTTCAGTGGCACGCTGGACGGCAACGCGCGGGCCACGCTCGGAACCGCGCCGGCCTTCAACGTCGGGCTGAATCTCCACGGAATCGACCTGCAACAGGCGCTGGTTTCGCAGAAGTCCAAGGCAGCCGACACGGTGCGCGGCCAGCTGACGGGCCAGGTGCGCGTCGCGGGCCGCGGCAGCACTTTCGATCAGATCAAACCCACGCTGAGCGGCAACGGGCAGATGGCGGTCGCGAACGGCAAGCTCATCGGGGTCAATATCGGCGCGCAGGCGTTGCGCAAGGTCCAGGGCGTGCCGGGTATCGACACGCTGGTCACGCCGTCGATCGTCGCGCGCCATCCCGCGTTGTTCAATTCGCCGGACACCAGCCTGACCGAGCTGGGCCTGACGTTCGTGATCCAAGGGCCCAAAATTATTTCGCACGACATCAAGGCCGCGACGCCGGACTACACTGCGCTCGCTGACGGATGGTTCGATCTGGACAAGAACATCGACCTGAAAGCGCATCTGCTGCTGTCGCAGGAGCTGAGCCGCGAGCTGATGTCAGAGAAGAAGAACGTGGTCTACCTGGCTAACGAGCAAAAGCAGGTGGACATCCCGGTGCGAATCAGCGGCCAGTTGCCCAAACCGTCGGTGCAGCCGGATATCCAGTTCCTCGCGCAACGCGCCGCCGGACATCTCGTCCAGAAGCAGGCGGGCAAGCTGTTCGACAAATACCTGGGCGGCAATTCGAAAAATGGCGGTAGCAATCCGCTGGGCGGCGCGCTCAACAAGTTGTTCCACTAGTTACTTTTTCTACTAACGGCGAATAGCCTGGAGGCTTTTCCGATGCGGTCAGGACCAGCGAGTCGCACCGCGCTGGGCGCGGCTACCCATCGCGCCGTCCACCAGGTCTTGGAGCGGGGTTATATTTTCGCCGATCCGCTGGCCGTGCGCATCCTCGGGGCGGACGCCGAAGCGCTTGTCCGCGATGCGGAAAACGACCCGTCCAGACGAAAGCTGCGCCTGTTCATTGCGGTGAGAACGCGCTTTGCCGAGGATGCCTTGACGGCGGCCGTCGCACGCGGTGTCCGCCAGTTGGTGGTGCTTGGAGCGGGCCTCGACACGTATGCCTACCGCACCGCCTTGGGGGAAAGGCTCCGCGTCTTCGAGGTGGATCACCCGGCGACCCAAGCTTGGAAGCGCCATAAACTCGCCGAAGCTGGGATCCCGGTGCCCCGCATGCTCACCTTCGCGCCGATCGATTTAGAGCGGGAGACTTTGGCGGATGGGTTGGCCGCCGTCGGCTTCGATACGACGCAACAAACCTTTTTCACCTGGCTGGGCGTCGTGCCTTATCTGACGGAACAGGCCGTCTTTGCGACGCTCGGATTCATCGCCAGCCTGCCGGGGACCGCCCACGTTGTGTTCGACTACCGAAATCCTCCGGCTTCAGGCCAAGAGCGGAATGCATATGATGATGCATACGATGCCGGCCGCGAGGCGCTTGCCGTGCGAGTGGCCTCTGTGGGAGAGCCTTTTCGAAGCCAGTTTGAAGCGGATACGCTCCACGCCAAGCTGACGGCCCTGGGCTTTCGCGAAGTCGAAGACCTCGGCCCGGCGTTGATCCGGGAGCGCTACTTTGCAAACCGGGGAGACTCGACGCGCGACAGGGGCGGCCATATCGTACGCGCAACGACGGTTTGAGGGCGACGAACCCGCTTCTCGTGAGCCACAAGCCCCCCAACCATTTATTCCCGGCGGACTGGTCCGTCTGCACCCAACGGGGGAAACAGCTCACCGAAGATTTACTCCAATAGTAATGGTGACTTTGGAGCAATTCCGGCCGCAACAAAACAAGAGGTAGAAGATTACCTCAATGGATTCGTACGCCCCTATACCAAGATTTGGAAGGAATCTCTTCATCCAGACCCTGCATTTGGGGAATGTCTCTCGCGCGTTAACAAATATGCGAGCAATTCTTGCCCTAAAGATAAGCTTCTTTGGATTCACGATAATGCTGGCCACAAAATGGCTTCAAAACGTGTAGTACTCGCACAGCATCGTTTCTTTGAGCTTCTGCGTATGTACCCACCGACGCTCACACCAGAAGGGAGTTGATACCTCCTTCTGTTACCTCTTTCGGGATAGGTCCAGCAGGCTACGCTATTCAAACACCACAGATGCGCGTCGTTGATACAATATATTTCGGCGATTCCAAAAATTCTCGCCTTCTCCAATTTGCCGATCTGTGTTGCTGCATCGGTTTCGACACAAACGCCATCCGCAGCGGCACTGAGATGTTTGACTACAGATTGAGCTGGACGACCGTGGCGCCGGCGCCGCCGCGATGCGGGTCGGCCTGATGGAAGCCCGCGCAATAGGCCGAGTTGCTCAGATATTCGTGGACCGCCTTCTTGAGCGCGCCCGATCCAATCCCGTGTACGATCCGCACCTCGGCGCGGTTGGTCAGGTAGGCCTGGTCGAGAAACTCCTCCAGCGCCCGGAGCGCCTCCGCCGTGCGCATCCCGATGAGATTGAGCTCGCTGTCGCCGCCGTCCGCGGCCGGGCCGGCGCTGATCGTCACCTTGGGACCGCGCTCCGCGGCTCGGCTCTGCGCGCGGCGCAATCGCTCCGGCGCGACTTCAATCCGCAGTCCTCCGCGGCTAACCACGGCGCGCCCCGGCTCCAAGGCGATAAGCTCGCCCTGTATGTCGCCGAACTCGACGCGGTCGCCAACTTTGAGCGGCTCGCGCGCCGCGCCGCTTTCGCCGGCACCTTCGGGGCCGCCCGGCGCCATCTGCCCGACGCGCTCGGCCGCGCGCCCGAGCATCGAGGCCATCTCACGCTGCGACTTGCGTCCCGCCTTCACCTCCTCGGCGAGCGCCGCGCTTTCGCGCCGCAGGTCCGCGATCAGCGACTTGCCTTCGGCCACGATGCGTTCGCGCTCGCTCTCGATACGCGCGCGCCCGCGCCGCATCGTTTCCTCCGCCTCGGCCGCGCGTTCTTCGGCGCGGCGCTGCTCCGCGCGCAGGCGCTCGGCCTCGG
This sequence comes from uncultured delta proteobacterium, assembly GCA_963710455.1. GTDB lineage: Bacteria > Desulfobacterota > Binatia > Binatales > Binataceae > JAKAVN01. The sequence goes on along the minus strand of CAVQAG010000017.1, from coordinate 191,893 downwards.
CGCGAACCTCCGCGCGCTCGGCCTCCAGCAGGGCCAGCACGCGCTCCACTTCGGCCGCCCCGGCCGGCATCGCCTCGCGCGCGGCGCTCACGATCTCGATCGGCAGTCCAAGTCGTTCCGCTACGGCGAGGCCGTAACTCTGGCCGATCGTATGCGGTTTGAGACGATAGAGCGGCTGGAGGTTCTCAGCATCGAAGTCCACGGCCGAAGCCTCGAATCCCGCGCGCGAGTAAGCATGAAGCTTGATCGCGGCGGAGTGAGTCGCGATCGCGACCAGGCATCGCCGCCGTCCCAGGTAGGTCATCAGTCCAATCGCGAGCGCGGCGCCCTCGACCGGGTCGGTGCCCTCGCCGGGCTCGTCCAGGATGACCAGCGCCGGCTCCCTGAGCGCCGCCGCCATCTCGCTCAGATTGGCGATATGCGCGGCGAAGCTTGAGAGACTCGCCTCGATCGATTGCTCGTCGCCGATATCGGCGAAAATGCTGCGAAAGACCATGATGCGGCTGCCCTCGCGCGCAGGGATGAGCAGGCCCGCTTGCGCCATCAGGGCGAGTAGCCCGATGGTCTTGAGCGCGACGGTTTTGCCGCCCGTGTTGGGACCGGAGATCACGATGCCGTGCAGGCCGGCAGGGATGCGCACGTCGATTGGGACGACATCGCGTCCGCCGGCGATCAGCAATGGATGGCGCGCCTCGACCAGCTCGAGGCCGCTCTCGCCGAATTCGCCAATCACCGGCTCGACGCAGCGCAGGCGCTCGGCGAAAATCGCGCGCCCATTGAGCGCGTCGAGCGCGACCATCGCCTCGAACGTGATCCGCAGTTCGGCGCCGTAGCCGCGAATCATCGCGGTCAGATGGGCCAGGATGCGCCGTTCCTCGGCCTCGACCTCGCGTTCGAGCATCATCAGATGGTTGTTGAGCTCGACCGCCCACATCGGTTCGACGAACAGCGTCTCTCCCGATACCGAGCGGTCCTGGACGATGCCCTCCATCCGCTCGGAGTAGTTGAGTTTGAGCGGGAGGACGAAGCGATGGTTGCGCAGGGTGACCAGGTAGTCGGAAACGAACGGCTCCATCCCCGACGCGTTGAGCGAGCGCGCAAGGCGCGCCTCCAGCTCGACCCGTTCCGCGCGGAGCCGATCGCGCAGCCGCGCAAGTTGCGGGCTCGCCTCGTCGAGCAGGCTGCCGTCGTCGGCCAACGCGCCGAGCAGCGCGTCGGCGAGTTCCTTCGGCGCGGCCAGATTCTGCGCCGTCGCCGCGAGATGCGGATATGGCTCGACGCGCGAGCGCATGAAGGCCGCGACATGGCGCGCCGCGAGCACGAAGTCGCGCACCTTGAGCAGAGAGACGCCGTCGAGCACGGCGCCCTCGCGCGCGGCGGCGAGCAGGACCTCGCGCTGGTCGGCGAACTCCTGCATCGGCAACGCGCCGGCGTGTGCGCGCAGCGACACCATCTCGGCCGTGACGCGAAGCCGCGCCGCGACCTCGGCGGGATCGCCCGAGGGCCGCAGCATTTCCACGGCGCGGCGGCCGGACTCGGAAGCGGCCAGCGCGGCCACCAATCCGATCACCTTATGGAACTCGAGCACTCGCAGGTCACGTTCACGCATCGCGCCGTCCGTCGTAGTCTTCCGCGACCGCTTCGCGGTCCGATTTGAACCGTCCCGGTTTGCTTTGCCGCTTCGCGGTCTGCTGTTTGGTCAAGCTAATATCTAGCCCAACTAAACCCGCCAGGCATCAACCTAGGCTGCGGGCGATCGAAACCAGAGGACACGGATGGAACGAATCGAAAGCCGCATCAACCCCTCGAGCGCCGAGTACCGGCAGAATTACGCGTTGATGGAAGCGGCGGTCAAAAAACTGCGCGAGGCGGTCGACCGCGTACGCCAGGGCGGTCCCGAGCAATCGCGCCGCCGCCACCTGGAGCGCGGCAAACTGCTGGTGCGAGACCGAATCAAGAAACTCCTCGATCCCGAGAGCGCGTTCCTGGAACTTTCGCCGCTCGCCGCGTGGGGAATGTACGACGACGAAGCGCCGGGTGGCGGGATCGTCACCGGCATCGGGCGCGTGCAGGGCCGCGAGGTGATGGTGGTGGCCAACGACGCGACCGTGAAGGGCGGCACCTACTATCCGATCACGGTGAAGAAGCATCTGCGCGCGCAAGAGATCGCGCTGCAAAACAATCTTCCGTGCGTATACCTGGTCGATTCGGGCGGCGCGTTTTTGCCGCTTCAATCGGAGGTCTTTCCCGACCGCGAGCACTTCGGGCGCATCTTCTACAACATGGCGCGGATGTCGGCGGCGGGAATCCCGCAAGTGGCGGCGGTGATGGGATCGTGTACGGCGGGCGGCGCCTATGTGCCGGCGATGTGCGACGAGAATATTATCGTGCGCGAGCAGGGCACGATTTTCCTCGGCGGTCCGCCGCTGGTGCGCGCGGCCACCGGCGAGGAAGTCAGCGCCGAGGAGCTGGGTGGCGGCGACGTTCACACGCGGCTTAGCGGGGTGAGCGATCACCTGGCGGACGACGACGAGCACGCGCTCGCGATCGCGCGCTCGATCTTCGAGGGCCTCGGCCCCCGCATCGTTCCGGAATACGCGTTGCAGCAGGCGGATCCTGAGGATCCCTACTACGACCCGCGCGAGATCTACGGCGTCGTTTCGGGTGACACCCGGCGGCCCTACGAGGTGCGTGAGCTAATCGCGCGGCTGGTCGACGGCAGCCGGATGCACGAGTTCAAGCCGCGCTATGGCGCCACGCTGGTGACCGGCTTTGCGCGCATCTACGGCTACCCGGTCGGGATCATTGCCAACAACGGGGTGCTGTTCAGCGAATCGGCGCTTAAGGCAACGCATTTCATCGCGCTCTGCTGCGCGCGCCGCGTCCCGTTGATTTTTTTGCAGAACATCACCGGCTTCATGGTCGGCAAGCGCTACGAGCAGGGCGGAATCGCCAAGGACGGAGCCAAGATGGTCAACGCGGTGGCCAACGCGCAGGTGCCCAAGTTCACGGTGATAATCGGCGCGTCGAACGGGGCGGGAAATTACGGGATGTGCGGGCGGGCGTACTCGCCGCGGATGCTTTTCATGTGGCCCAATGCGCGAATCTCGGTGATGGGCGGAGAACAGGCAGCTAATACTCTGCTGACCGTCAAGCTCGAACAATTGAAGGCGCAAGGGCAGACGATGAGTGCGCAAGAGCAGGCCGAGTTCATGCGCCCGACGCTTGCCAAGTATGAGCACGAGTCGAGTTGCTATTTCTCGAGCGCACGGTTGTGGGACGACGGCGTAATCGATCCGATCGAGACGCGTGCGATGTTGGCACTGAGTATCGCAGCCGCGCTCAATGCGGGCATCCCGCCCGCGACGAGCTTCGGCGTTTTCAGAATGTGAGTAGAGCGAAGCAGCAATCCGATCGCGAGTGCCGTGGCGGGCTGAGGCAAATTCTTGGTACCTGGAAATCTCTGCATTTTCGAAGAGCACAGTCTTCTTAGGTTTACGCTTGCTTTACCATAGTCATGCTACTAGTCGTTCGCTTGACCTCATAATATCCCAATTCATCTGTCTGTCGCCTAATATCTTTATCTTACTTATCTCCTGTTCATTTAAATTTGCTTATTTGTGTATTTGCTATCTTGTATTGCGTTAATTTGCACGCTATTGATTTAAGCGGGGAAAGAAAGCGGTGCAGGCGGAGGTGCGAGCATGAACCAATAGCAACATTCTGGAGATGGCGAATGCGGAGTCTAAAACTGGAAGAGCTGCGAAGGCGCTTACTCCAACCGGACTCAATGGGTCCTGCACCCTCCCTCAAATCTGAACGACAAGTTTCTTCCGGGCTGCCAATCTTTGTGCAGCAGCTAGTGGACGAAGACGCCCGCGAAAGCAGCGTGTTCACTGATGAAGACCATCCCGCCGCGCGCAGCGGCGCCGAAGTAGTATCCCCCGGCGAGCCCATAGTGCTGGAGACGAACGAGGAGACGGCGGCTGCGGCCGGTCTCAAGCCCGCAGCGACACTCACGGCCGATAGTAACATCAACTTTTCGTCTGCGAATCAGCTGATTCCCGCCATTGATAAGCTTTTTGAACCAGCACGCCAGTGCCAGCAACGCTTGAGGGAGATCACGCAGTCGTGCGAGGTGCTCAACCAGCTTGCCCGCTCCACGTTGGAGCTCTGTCAGCCATTGCAGAATTTCGGCGACCGCCTGCGAAAACTTTCGAAGGCATTCTTCTCGATGCGCGCCTTTCGCGAGGAGCTGAACACCCTTGCCGAATCGTTTGAGCCGATCGGGATGTTGAACCAACAAATCGTTAAGCTCGAGAGCGTTATTCAGGCGGAGATCGCTCAGGTGGCCGTCACCCTGGAGTCGGCCAAGACTTTGAGGTCACGGATTGCTGAACTTGAACAGTCGGTGGATCTGGTCAGCGAGCTCGAGACCCAATTCCTGGAATTGTCACGTTGCTTCGGCGCCGCTTCGGGTATCGATCACGAAGCGGTTGAAGCCGCTGGGTAGGATCGATGATTTCTCAGCCGACGTTGTCGTAGTACGCGGCCAAAAAGGAGGGAGTCGCAAAATGATCGGTGCAGTCAAATTTCCACGAATATGGTGCCGGCTCGAAGACCACGAGATGGACGGTTACGCGATGTTGTATCGGGCCTATCTGGCGCGCCGCGATCTGCCTGGACCGGAGCCGACCTTCGCGGATTTTGTCACGATCCGCAAGATGCAGGAGAGAATCGAAGGCCTGTCGCCAGAGCACATCCCGCCGCTCTATGACGCGACCGTCGAGTCGGACGCCCGCAGCGCCCGGCGCGCGATCTCAGCGCCCGGCGATTTTCTTTTCGCCGAGTGGCATCCCGAATGAGCCTTGCCTCTGGTGGGCCCGTTCGGGATGACAGGCCGGAGGACTGCCGCAGATACTAAGTTAGAAAATGCACGATCAGGATCGAGTTGATCACAACGAAAGCCGCCGGCACCAGCCAGCGCGCGGTGCCGCGGATCTTCGCCGCCACCTTGCGTCGCTCGTTGCGATAAGCGATATGCACCGCGGTCAACTCGACCATCGTCACGAACGCGAAGATGTAGCAGGTAAGGAAAAAGCCGTCGGCGAAAGTCAGATATGGCACCCGCGGCAGGGTCAATGAGATCGCGAGCGCGAACGCGATGATCGTCAGGATCGTCGTGACCGCGATTTGCACTTGGCTCGAGACCTCTGGCGGGTCGAACCAGAAGACCGACCACGATACGACCACCATCAAGAGCAGCGGCAGGAATACCTTCCATAGATAAAACCCGAAGCGGCGGCGCACCGCGATTTCGAACCGCGCCTCGGCGATCGCGTGCTCGCCGAATTGGCTCGCCGCCTTCCCAAGCTCAAACGTGAGCGATTGGAAGTCCCACGACTCGAGCGAGGAGTAGGTGTTGAACTCGGCGGCGGTCCATACCGTCAAATCGCTGGGTACGAAGTCAACAAATCCTTGCTCGTCGGTGAACGGATGGACCAGGACCTCGAGTTTCTGCGCGTCGAAGGGGAAGGGTTTGAGATGGAAAGTGGAAGTCACGAGCGCCCCGAAACGCTCGATGTAGTACACGGTCCCCTCCGGCTTTACGCGCATCGAGGTCTCGTAAACCTGGCGCGGCGCGACCGCGTTGATTATCACCAGCCGCGGCCGCCATACTGAATCGGTCGCGAGCGTCCGGTACTTGTCGTCGGGCCCGCTGGGCTGATAGCTGAGGCGCGGATCGCGCCACTGCGCCAGCAGGTATCCGGTCAGCTCGAAGCGCTCGGTGACCTCGTCGATCTGGGAAAGGTTGAGCACGTGAAGCGCGACGGCAATCTTGACCCGCCCGTCATCGGAAGGCGGCGGCAACAGCATCGAATTGGGATCGAGTCCGGCGGGGAACGCCGCGAAGGAAGGAGGCGCCGCCGCCTTCGCGGAGGCCGCGAGCGCTGCGCACAAAAGCATCGCCAGCATGAACGCTCGGCGTCCCCGCATCGCGGCTCTAACCTCCCCCATTCGCGCACCCATTGCGCGGCTCCGATCGCAACGCCGTCGTTTCAGTAGTTGGCGTTGCCGAGCGGCGAGTGCTCGCGCTTGTAAACCAGGAAGGTGCGGTCGAATTCGATCACCACGATTCCCGACTGCCCGGTCTGCCCGTCGGTCTTCATCCCCACCGTATGCACGGTCACCAGTCCTTGCGTAGGGCGGCTTTCAGACTCGCGCTTGGAGACGACTTTGGTCTCGGCATAGAGCGTGTCGCCGGCGAAGACCGGATTGACCAGGCGCACCTTGTCCCATCCGAGGTTCGCAACCGCGTTCTGGCTGGTGCTGTGCACGCTCATCCCGGTGACGACGGAAATCGTGACCAGCGAGTTCATCAACGGCCGTTTCCACTGCGTCGCGTTCGCGTAAGCAGAGTCGAAGTGCAGCGGATGCGTATTCATCGCCAGCAGCGTCATATAGATGTTGTCGGTTTCGGTCAGCGTGCGGCCGGGTCGATGCTCGAAAACGTCGCCGGGGGTGAAATCCTCATAAAAGAGTCCGTAGGCCTCGCGGTAGCGGTTGGGTCCGACCTGCTTGTAGGCGGACGGCAGCTTTTCCATCGATGATTCCTCCGATGCGATTGCGGTTTGGCGGTGGCAGGCGTTGCCCTGCCGTTCAGCCCTCGGGCGCGAGCATCTTGTCCGGCTGCACGAAACGGTCGAACTCCTCGGGCTTGAGGTAGCCAAGTTCGACCGCGGCCTGGCGTAGCGTGGTGTTCTCCTCGTGCGCCTTCTTGGCGACCTTGGCGGCCTTGTCATAGCCGATATGAGGGCTTAGCGCGGTCACCAGCATCAGCGAGTTGGCGACGTAACCTGCGATGCGCTCGCGGTCGGGCTCGATGCCGATCACGCAGAACTCGGTGAACGAGACGCAGGCATTGGCGAGCAGAGTGATCGAGTGCAGCAGGTTATGAATGATGAGCGGCTTGAAGACGTTGAGCTCAAAGTTGCCCTGGGTGCCGGCCGCCGCGATCGCAGTGTCATTGCCGAGCACTTGCAGACAGACCATCGTCATCGCCTCGGACTGGGTCGGATTTACCTTGCCCGGCATGATCGACGAGCCCGGCTCGTTCTCTGGCAGGCGCAGTTCGCCGAGCCCGCAGCGCGGCCCGGAGCCCATCCAGCGGATGTCGTTGGCGATTTTCATCAGCGAGCAGCCAAGCGTGCGCAGCGCGCCGCTGGCCATCACCAGCGCGTCGTGCGCGGCCAGCGCGGCGAACTTGTTGGGCGCCGCGACGAACGGCAGCCCGGTAAGCTCGGCGATCTTCGCCGCCGTGCGATCGGCGAACTCGGGATGAGTGTTCAAGCCGGTGCCGACCGCGGTGCCCCCGATCGCGAGTTCGTAGATGTCCGGCAGGACCGCGTCGATACGCCTTAAGTCGGCGTCCAGTTGGGCGACGTAGCCGGAGAATTCCTGGCCGAGCGTCAACGGCACCGCGTCCATCAGGTGGGTGCGGCCGATTTTGACGATGCCGGCGAAGTCTTCGGCCTTGGCGTGCAACGCGTCGCGCAATTTTTGCACGGCGGGCATCAGCAGATTGACGATCTCCTCGGCCGCCGCGATATGCATCGCGGTCGGAAACGTATCGTTGGAGGATTGCGACATATTGACGTCGTCGTTGGGATGGATTGGCTTTTTGCTGCCGAGCTTGCCGCCGGCCAGTTCGATCGCGCGGTTCGAGATAACCTCGTTGGCGTTCATGTTGGTCTGGGTGCCGCTGCCGGTCTGCCAGACGCGCAAGGGAAACTCGGCGTCGAGCTTGCCCGAGGCGACCTCTTCGGCCGCCTGCAGGATTAGCCGCGCCTTGTCGGCGGCGAGCTTGCCCAAATCCTGGTTCACCTGGGCGGCGGCCTTCTTGAGGAGGCCGAAGGCGCGGATCATCGAACGCTGCATCCGGTCGGGCCCGATATTGAAGTGATGCAGAGAGCGCTCGGTCTGCGCGCCCCAGTAATGCTGGTTGGAAACCTCGATCGAGCCCATGCTGTCGGTTTCAGTGCGGAATGTCTGTTTGTCTGCCATGGCGGGAAACCTTCCCTCCGAAAATCTTCCTGACGAATCCAATTTAACGAACCGAGCTGACGTTTGGCCTGGCCGGGCGCCGTCTCGAATGCTGGCGAAAGTTTGTAGCCTCACCGGCGGATTTGCAACCGGGAGTGCGACCGCGCTTTCGGGCACTAACATGTTTGGATCTGTACATGACCCGCCAAGGCCGGCCGCGTCGCTTCATCGAAAATTCAAGCACGATTAACACGTCTGGCGAGTTCGATTCACACGCCGTCAACGACGACCGGCTACAGTTCGCGCGACCTAGTTTTGCACACAAGGAGCGAACAAAAACGATGCGGCGATTACGTAAACTTGGAAAAGCGGCAAGGGCCCTGGCTGCAGCCGCAGCGATCAGCGTGGCGATGGCCCCACGCGGAGCGGGCTTGGCGCTTGCCCACGACTCGGAGATCTAAACCGCTACTCCGATCGAACACCTGGTGGTGATTTTTCAGGAGAACGTTTCGTTCGACCATTATTTCGCCACCTATCCCCACGCCAAGAATCTATCGGGCGAGCCGTTCTTCAAGGCGGATGACAGCACTCCTACCGTCAACGGTCTGAAGGGGGTGCTGCTGAAGAACAATCCCAACGCCAATAATCCGGCCAATGGCGCGAATGCGATCAATCCCTTCCGCCTCAGCCGTAGCCAGGCCTCTACCTGCGACCAGGATCATAACTACGGTGCCGAGCAGTCCGCTTTCGACGAGGGGCTGATGGATTTATTTCCAGCCAGCACTGGAACGGGTGAAAACACGTTCTGCGCCGCCACTTACGCCTATGGCAAAGACAAGGGCCTGGTGATGGGCTACTTCGACGGCAACACCGTCACCGCGCTGTGGAACTACGCGCAGAACTTCGCGATGAACGACAACTCCTACGGCACCACCTTTGGTCCTTCGACACCCGGCGCGCTGAACCTGGTCGCGGGCAATACCTATCCCGCGACAACCAGCGCCAGCACACCGAAGCTTATCGCGGTAAACACTGGCGGCGTTGGCACGATCGTGGGCGACCTCGATCCGACGGACGACACTTGCTCCACCGGTATGCCGACGCTGCGGATGGGCGGCCAGAATATCGGCGACCTGCTGAACGCCAAAGGGATTAGCTGGGGATCTTTTATGGGCGGCTTCGATCTGACAGTCACGAATCCCAACGGGACCACCGGATGCAACCGCTCCAGTCTGGCGACTCCCGCCAACAGCACCACGGTTCCTCCGCCGGCGGACAATTTTACCAATGATTACATCCCGCATCACGCCTGGTTCCAGTATTGGACCAGCACCGAGAATCCAAACCACACCCGCCCCAACGTACCGCCCAGCCAGTACGGCACTGCGGCGGACACTGGTGCGAACCACGAGTACGACATCCACGACTTCTTCGACGCGTTGAACGCCGGCAACCTGCCCGCGGTAAGTATCCTCAAGGCGCCGGCCGATATGGACGGCCATGCCGGCTACTCCGATCCGCTGCTCGAGCAGGAGTTCCTGGTTAATACGATCAACGCTATCCAGAAGTCGAAGTTCTGGCAGAGCACGGCGATTATCATTTCGTACGATGACTCGGACGGCTGGTACGACCATCAGATGAGCCCGATCATCAATTCGTCGTCGGCGACGTCGTCCAGCCAGGCGGCGGACGGTGACAATCTAAACGGCGTCGGCAAGTGCGGCAACGGCAGTCCTACCTTGAAGAACGCGGATGGAAGTCCCATCCAGGGACGGTGCGGCTATGGCCCGCGGCTGCCGCTGATTGTGGTCTCTCCCTGGGCGAAGGCGAACTTCGTCGATAACACGCTGACCGATCAGAGCTCAGTCCTGCGTTTCATCGAGGACAACTGGGACACCGGCCGGATTGGCGGCGGCTCCCTCGATGCGCTCGCAGGGCAAATCAATCGCATGTTCGATTTCGATCACGATCGTCACGAGCCCGCACGCAAGCTGCTGCTCGATCCGAGCACCGGCCAACCAATGTAAGGCGACAGCCTGCGATCTCGAACCCGCCGACCGTTGCGACGGGCGCGCCAGCCAGGGGGGCTGCGCGCCCGTCCGCTCCTTGCATGAATGAAAACGCGCTAGCGCGGCGGATTCGGCTAACAGGCCCTTCGCGTCTTAATTGCATAGCATCGAGTGAATTAACTCGATGACCGGGCTAGGTCTTCCACAATTAGTGTCAGGCGCCTCACTTTGTGGGGACTCAAGTCCACACCGCACGCTCATTTAGCAGTCTCGACTGGGCTGAAAATGTAGGGGCGACACGCCCGGTACCTCGTAGAACTCGTTGGCATCGGCGTTGCTTTTTATGTCCAAGCGCCGCAGCGACCGGACAAATCAGCGAAACGATATGCCTCGAGGCAGAGGCAAAGCTGCGCGGCTTACGACAGGAGCAGGACAATGGAAAATCTCAACGGACTGAAAGTCGCAATCCTGGTGGATAACGGTTTTGAGCAGGTTGAACTCGTCGAACCCCGCAAGGCCCTCGATCAAGCTGGCGCGGAAACACGGATTGTTTCACCCAGAGACCAACGCGTCAAAGGCTGGAAATTCAAGGAATGGGGCGACGAGTTACCGGTCGATGTCGCCTTGGACCAAGCCCTGCCGCGCAATTTCGACGCGCTGTTGTTGCCCGGTGGCGTTATGAACCCGGACGCTTTGCGAATGCAGCCGAAAGCAGTCGCCTTCGTGAAGAGCTTTTTCGACGCTGGCAAGCCGGTGGCCGTCATCTGCCACGGCCCGTGGACCGTGATAGAGGCCGGGGCGGCGCGGGGACGCCGGATAGCCGCATGGCCGTCACTCAAGACGGACCTACGGAACGCTGGCGCAGAGTGGATCGATCGGGAAGTCGTGGTCGATAACAACCTCGTGTCGAGCCGCAAGCCCGACGACATTCCAGCGTTCAATCGGGAGATGATTAAGCTGTTCGGCGGAGCGCGCGACCATGCGCGGCAAACGGCGTGAGGCTCCCCAAGGCATTTGACAATGAAAGTGCTAGCGCGGCGGCTCGGCGAGCAGACCTTTGCCCGGAATGTGATTGACTTCGAGCCGTGTGCCGTCGGGGTCCTCGAACAGCACCGAGTAGTAGCCTGATGCCCACGCTCCCTCCTCGGGCGGATGGACGATCGTGGCGCCGGCGCCGAGCAGAAACTGGTAGACCGCGTCGACGTCCTTGCGCTCGCGCGCGCGCAGGCAGACGTGATGCAATCCGGCGCGCCCTTGCGCAAAGCGCTCGCCGCGATATTTCTCCGCGGCCTTGTGGATGCCAATCCCGGTGCGGCCGCCGATACAATAGAACTGCGAGTCGGTCTTGCGCACCACGAACGTCAATCCCAAAAACGGCAGCAGCTTCTCGTAAAATGGCAGGCACGCCTCGTAGTTGGCGACCGTCAGCATCACATGGGCGACTCCGTTGATCTCCATCGCGTTGCTCCTTACCGATGCCGCCCCCGGTGCATCGCAGATGCCGCGAGGGCGCTTGCGCGCGGATAGCGGTTTCTTTCTTGCCGCCGGTCAATCTATGCTATAGAAGTTGCGCCTGAACGAAAGCCAAGGCGATAGGCGCGGCGGCTTCTCAGCCGAACCGTTGGCCCGCTATAATTCGAAAGACGCCGCTGCCCGACAGGAGAGGATGACGGAACATGCCCTGGACCATAACCCGATTGTGCATAGACTGCGTTGACACTGGATGTGTCAGCGTGTGTCCGGTCGACTGCATCTACGAGTATGTGGGCGAGGACAAACAGCGCTTCCCCAACATGCTGTATATTCAGCCCGACGAATGTATCGACTGCGGCGCGTGCGAACCTGAATGCCCGTGGCAGGCGATCTTCGAGGAGCCGGCGGTGCCCGAGGTTTTCAAGGACGACATCGCGCTCAATCATGCGACGCTGGAGTTGGCCGACCAGTTCAAGGTGAAGACTTTCACCCAGACGGAGCATCCGACTTCCGACCAGGTCGCGGAAAACAAACGCAAATGGGGACTCGATCCCAACGCCTAGTCGGTGTGTCCTGACGACGCTGGCCAGCCCACGAATCCAAAGCGGCGCCGTACACGACAATCGCGTGTGCGGCGCCTTTCAATTCCCCAGGCCCGGGGGTACTAGAACATCCGTTTCTGGCCGTGCTTGAAACCGCCCTGCTGGCCGATCGGCTGATCGCGCTCTCGTTCGCGTTCGCGCTGAGGCTCCGCCTCATGGCCACGGTCACGCTCCCGGTCACGCCCGCCACCTCCGCCGCCACCACGCGGCCGGCCGCCGCGTGCTCCGCCGCCATCACGCCGCTCGCCGACCGGAATTATCTCGACCGTGCGTAAAAAGCCGTCGCCGGTGGAGCGGGTCGTGATAAGCGGATCGTCCTTTAGAGCGAGATGCACGATCCGCCGGTCGCGCGGCGGCATCGGGTCCAGCGTCATCGACGCATGCTCGCGCTTGGTCTGCTCAGCCATCGAGAGCGCCATCCGATGAAGTTGCCGGCGCCGGCGCTCGCGATAGGATTCGGTGTCGATGGTGATCGGTACGGCGTCCTTTATCCGACGCGCCAGGATGCGATTGACGAGATACTCCAGCGAGTCCAGGGTCTGCCCGTGGCGTCCGATTAGCAGCCCGGAGCCGTCCCCCTTGATCGCCAGCTCAATTCCTTCCGAGTCCTCCTCGGTCGTGGTGATCTCGCTTCGTTCACTCATCAGGTCGAGGATTTGCGAGAGAATAGTGGTCGCCTCGCGAGCCTGATCGTCGAGGCTGACCGATTTGCGTCCCGCGTCGCCCTCTTCTTCGCTGCCCGCACTTTCTTCAATTCGTGCCGAGGGGCGCCCAACGGGCTCAGCGCGACGCTCCGTGCTGCGGCCACCTGAGGTACGAGCCGGCGCTGGAGAACGGTTTCGATCATGATCATCGTCTCGATTACGGGCTCGAGGCGGATCCTGCGGACGTTCCTGAGCCCGGGGCCTCGGCGACGGAGCTGACGGAGAAGATCGCGGCGGTGCGGGTGGTGGTGACATCACGCCGCTTCGGGCCCCTTCGGGCGCGCGGCGCTCGACGCGGACGCGGGCCTGCCGGGCGCCCAATCCGAGCACGCCGGATCGCGGCGTGCTTAGAACCTGGATCACGACGTCGTCCTCGGAGGCGCCTAGCTGGTCGAGCGCCTGCTTGATCGCTTCGTCGACACTGGGGGCGGTTACCTCGATCGCTTCGTTGGGTTCGCTCATGTTGCGGCTACTGGTGCGTACTGTTTGAACTCCCGGTTCAAGACGAACTGTTGGATTATACCCAGTAGATTGGAGGCAAAGTAATAGAGCGATAACCCGGCCGGCAGAGCTATGAACAGCACGGTGAAGAAGATGGGCATCCACATCATCATCTTCTGCTGGTTGGGGTCGCCCGCCTTGGGCATCATCCATTGCTGCAGGAATGTGCTGGCGCCCATCAAAAGCACCAGGACCGGGAGGCCGTGACAATCGATCCCCGGCACTTTCGGCATCCAGGCGATAGGCAGGCAGTCCGGGGCTGACAAATCCTTGATCCAGCCGATAAAAGGAGCGTGACGTAGCTCGATTGAGTTGAGTAATGCCTCGTAAAGCCCATAAAGGATGGGGAACTGGATCGCAGTCGGGATACATCCGCCGAGCGGATTGACGTGGTTGCGCTTGTACAGCTCCATCATCTCGCGGTTGAGCGCGGTCGAATCATCCTTGAATTTAGCGCGGATTTTCTCGACCTGCGGCGCTAAGCGCTGCATCCGCAAGGCCGAGCGCTGGGCCTTTATCGAGGCCGGCAGGGTCGCGAGGCGCACCGCCAGGGTCAGCAGTATGATGTCCCAGCCGTAGTTTGGCGCGATGTTGTGAAGGATCTGCAGCGCACGCAGGAAAACGATCGCCAGCACGCTGAACCAGCCGAAGTTGATCGCCTTGCTCAGCTCCGGGCTCGCCGCCTCCAGCAGATTGAGCTGCTTGGGCCCCATGTAAACCGCCGTCGAAACCTTGAGCGCACCAGGAAACAGGATTATCGCCCGCGCGTCACCCCCGCTATACTCCATCCGCAGCTCGCCATTTTTAGGCGCCTTGGGAATGAAGGCGGAGAGAAAATAGCGGTCGCCGATGCCGGCGAAGGCGATATCGCCGCTGACGGGCGGTACCCCTTTCTCGAGCTGCTTTTGATATTCGTTGAGGACCTTACCGCCAACGTCGGCCTCGAGCGTCGGATAATCACGATAACTCTTCTCGGATGCGCGCTCGGCCAGCGGCTGGCTCAGCGTGAAGCCAATGGCCTTCAGGTCCGGGCTCGCACCTCCAACCTCGGCGTCGACATCGTAGAGATAACTCCGATCGCGAAAGGTGAAACGCTTGGTCAGCTTGAGCCCTTCCTTGGTCTCAGCGGTTAACGTGACCGTGGCGTCAGCGCCCGGGCTGACTTCGACTCGTGCCGGCGCGTCAGTGGCGTAATCCACTGCCTGGTCACCGAAAATTTTGTCGTCGCGGCTGACCACCAGCCCCATCGGCAGATGCTCGCCCTGCGCGATCACGTCGTACGGCGGGCTGTTCTTGTCCACCGTTTCCTTGTAGCGCTTGAGGCGGAAGCTCAAGAGCCGCGCGCCCTTGGTGGTAATCGTCGCGGTGTAGAGATCGGTCTCGACTTCGACTGTGCGCGGAGGTCCCGGGCTCATCGCCGTTGGGGTCAGCGAATCGGGTTCCGGCAAGCCCACGTCTGGCGCTCCGGAGGAGACCGGTGACGCCGGTGGAGCTGCCTCCGGCGAGCTTTGCGTACCTGCGCCACTCGATGCGGTCTGGGCGGCCGACGAAGGTCCGCCTGCCGGTTGCGCTGTCTGTTGCCCCGAGGGCTTCGGTGGACGAATCCAGCGGACGATATCGGTGTAGAAAATCGCCGCTACGATCAGCAGGACGAAGATGACGATCTGGCGTGGGTTGTCCAAATTGCTCCTTCAGGAATGTTGCGAGGTGCGCGCTCGATACGCCGGCACGGGGTCATAACCCCATCCGCCCTTCGGACGGCAGCGGAGAACCCGGCGCAGGGTGAGATAAAGACCGCGTCCCAGACCGTGAGCGGCCAGGGCTTGATGGGCGTATTCGGAGCAGGTTGGCTCGAATCGGCACGCGGGGCCCGCGACTGCCGTCAGCAACGGCGAGATCAGCCTTCGATAGGTTGCCACGGCGCCCAGCGCGGTGGCGAGTGCCGCGGCGCCAAGCCGCTCGCGTACGATCTCGATCACGGCCGCTCTCGGTCCCGGCATGCGTCTGGCACGACGCGATCGAGTTTACGACGGAGATTGTGCGCATCGGCGAAAAGTTCGGCCTCGAGCGCCATCCAACTGAGCTCGCCGGCGCCCTTGCGCGCGATTACCACCACCGCAACGCCCGCCGGCAGTATAGTGCGCAGTTTCAGCCGGTAACATTCGCGCACACGGCGCTTGAGCCGGTTGCGCACCACCGCATTGCCAATCCGGCGCGAAACCGTGATACCCAGGCGCGAACGCTCGTCCTTTGCGCTGCCCAGTCCGTAGAGCACAAAATGTCCGCTTTGATACCGTATGCCGCGCCGCTGGAGCTGAAGGAACTCTCCGGACTTGCGCAGCCGGTCGGCCATGCCGAACCCAGCGGAAGCGGAGGTCAAGACGGCGGCCCGCCGCCCGTCTAGCCTGGCTGCTTGGGAGGAATCGTTATAGTCAAGCGCTGGCGCCCTTTCGCACGGCGGCGCTTGAGGATGTTTCTTCCGCCCGGTGTGGCCATGCGGGCCATGAATCCATGCGTCCGTAAACGACGGCGGTTGTGCGGTTGATAAGTCCTTTTCATCGCCTGCGGCCCATCGCGGCCGAATGTCGGCTCGCTCCGAGCCCACCATGTTTGATTGTCCTACTGAGAGGCGTATGCCTCACGCTGAACAAGTCATGGAACCATACGGAAGCCGCGCGGGCAAGCCTGCCGGCATATATACTGATGCCCAATCGCTCGCGGCAGATGGTCAACGAATTTCGGCGGGAATGACGTTAAGCGCGAGGCTCTGATGTACACCGAGGACACGATCGTCGCGCCAGCCACCCCTCCGGGCAAGGGCGCTGTTGCGATCGTGCGATTTTCGGGCGCTCGTGCGACACAGATTGCGATGTCGCTATGGCATCCGCAGGGATCCGCTCCGCCGCGCCCGCGTCATCTGAGCCTCGGCGAGATTCGCGACCCCCAGACCTGCGCCGTCGTCGACCGCGCGATGTGCGTCGTGATGCCCGGTCCGGCGAGTCTCACCGGCGAGGATATAGTGGAATTCCACTGTCACGGCGGACCATATATCGTCCGCCGGGTGCTGGGGATGGCAGTTGCTGGGGGGGCCAGGATGGCCGAGCGGGGCGAGTTCAGCCGGCGGGCCTTTTTAAATGGCCGGATGGATTTGACCGAAGCCGAGGCAGTGGCGGATCTGATAAATGTACGTAGCGAAAGCGCACTACAGCAAGCTTTAGCGCAACTAAGCGGTGCATTGGCGCAACGCGTCGAAGGTCTGCGCCGCGGCGTAATCGCTATCCGGGCCCATCTGGAGGCCGAGATTGACTTCGCCGATGAAGGCCTAAACCTCCCTGGACGCAAGGAAATCGCGGCGGATATCGCCCGCCTGGCAGACGACGTTGCGCTACTGCATGACAGCTTCAGGCGCGGACGCCTCGCCCGCGAGGGCGTGCGTGCCGCTATCGTGGGAAAGCCCAACGCCGGCAAGTCCAGCGTGCTGAATCTGCTGCTCGGAGCCGACCGCGCAATCGTGACCGAGATTCCGGGTACCACACGCGACGTTATCGAGGAGTCGGTCATGCTGGGCCCGTGGCCACTGGTCCTTCAGGATACTGCCGGGGTGCGCGAGGCGGGCGACGAGGTTGAGCGAATCGGGATCGGCCGCACGCTTACCAGCGTCGCGGAGGCAGACCTGCTGATCGCAGTCTTCGACTCCTCGCGCCCGCTTGAAGATGACGATGCGCGGGTGCTCGCCCTTTGCCAGGAGCGGGCCGGCGTAGCCTTGCTCAACAAGTCCGACCTGCGGCCGCCGAGGCTCTCGCCAGCCGATTTGCTGGGGCGAGGCCTCAGTATGCCGATGCTACGATTCTCCGCGCTCAACGCCGAAGGTACGCCGGCGCTGCGAGACGAACTTGCGATCGCGGTCGAAGCGCTGGCCGCGGCGAGCCCGGACGACGGCGTTGCGATCTCCCGCGAGCGCCATCGTCAGGCGCTCGCGAAGGCTCTGGAAGCTCTCCGGAGCGCTCACGCGAGCGTGCTTTCGGGGATGCCGCCGGAAATTGTCGCGGTCGACGCAGGTTGCGCCGCCGAGGCCCTGGGCGCGCTAACCGGCGCGATCGGCACCGAGGACGTGCTTGACGCGGTCTTCCGCGAGTTCTGTATCGGAAAGTAGCATTATCCTACAGATAGTAGATGAATGATGGCAGTAAAAGTAAGGATAGTAGAAGAAGAAAAAGTCGGTCCGGGATGAGTCCTTCAATGAACGAAGAGCGAACCGGTAGCGCTTGGAGCGGCGGGCCCTACGCGCCATAATCCGAGCCTCTATGAATTTCGGGGTAATAGTGGTGGGCGCCGGCCATGCCGGTATCGAGGCCTCTCTGGCCGCGGCCCGGATGGGTGTTCCGACCCTGATGCTGACGCTCAATCTCGACCATATCGGGCAGATGTCGTGCAATCCGGCGATCGGCGGGATCGGCAAAGGCCATCTGGTGCGCGAAATCGACGCGCTCGGCGGCGAGATGGCGCTCGCGATCGACGAGACCGGAATCCAGTTCCGCTTCCTCAACACGCGCAAGGGACCGGCCGTGCGGGCGCGCCGCGCCCAGGCCGACAAGGCCGCCTATCGCACACGTATGAAGCGCGTGCTCGAGGTCACGCCGAACCTTGCTATCCGCCAGGCGAGCGTCGAGCGTCTGCTGATCGAGAGTGGCCGTGTGCGTGGCGTCGAATCGCAAATCGGCGAGGTCTTCGAGGCCGACTGCGTGATCTTGACCACCGGCACGTTTCTCAAAGGCCTGGTCCATATCGGGCTCAGGAATTACTCGGCGGGCCGCGCGGGTGATTTCGCCGCGATGGGCCTCAGCGAGCACCTGGCGCAACTCGGCTTTCGTATCGGACGATTGAAGACCGGTACCTGTCCGCGGCTGGACAGCCGCAGTATCGACTACTCCGAACTCGAAGCGCAGCCGGGCGACGATCCACCACCGCCGTTCTCCTTCCGCACCGAAAAAATCGAGCACGACCAAATCCCCTGTCATCTCACGTACACCAACGCGCTGACCCACGAGATTATCCGCGGCGGGATCGACCGCTCGCCGATGTACTCGGGGGTGATCCAGAGCCGGGGGCCGCGCTACTGCCCTTCGGTCGAGGATAAGGTGATGCGCTTTCGCGACAAGGAGCGCCATCAGATATTCCTCGAACCCGAGGGGCGCGACACGATGGAGGTTTATCCCAACGGGCTCTCGACCAGTCTGCCGCTGGACGTGCAGCTCGCGATGGTGCGGTCGATAAAGGGTCTGGAGCGCGCGGAAATCATGCGCCCGGGCTATGCGATCGAATACGATTTCTCCGACCCCACGCAATTACAGGCGTCGCTCGAGACCAAGCTCGTCGACGGGCTTTTCTTCGCCGGGCAGATCAACGGCACTACCGGCTACGAAGAAGCTGGTGCGCAGGGCTTGATGGCGGGAATCAACGCCGCCTTGAAAGTACGCAAGGAATCGCCGCTGATCCTGAGGCGTGACGAAGCGTACATCGGCGTGATGATTGACGATCTGGTGACGCGCGGAATCGGTGGAGAGCCCTATCGTATGTTCACTTCGCGCGCGGAGTATCGGTTGCTGCTGCGCGAGGACAATGCTGACCGGCGGCTCACGCCGATCGGAGAACGGCTTGGCTTGCTCGGAGCCGCATCGAGCGAGCATCTGCGGACCAAGGACGAGCGGGTGAAACGCGAGCGAGCGCGTCTTTCCAGTGCGCTTATTGCGCCGAGCGATATGGTCAACGCGATACTGCTCGGATGCGGCTCGACTCCGATCGCCCATCCGGCGCGCGCCTTCGAGCTACTGAAGCGCCCGGAGGTCTCTTATGCCGCGGTGCTCGCGATAGCCGGCCTGACGCGGGAGCTGGGCACTGACGAAGCTGCGCAACTGGAGATCGACGTAAAATATGAGGGGTATGTCAGGCGGCAGGCCGAGATGATCGACCGCTTCAAGCGCTTGGAAGACGCGGTAATTCCGTCGTGGATCGATTATGCGGCGGTGAGCGGTCTTTCGACCGAGGTTCGCGAGCGGCTCCTGAGCGTGCGGCCGCGATCGCTGGGGCAAGCGGCGCGGATGCCCGGGATGACGCCCGCGGCGATTTCGCTGCTCGCGTTCCATCTGAAGAGCCGCCGCGACCGCGCCTCGGACGCGACGCGCGACCCTTGATCCGAGCTCTGCCGGACTTCCGACGTTTCACGTGAAACAGTGAAAGAGCCGAAGCCTCGTCGGATATCGAGTGTTTCACGTGAAACCAACCCGGAAAAGATAGCTCTCGTCGTGCGCGAACGCGTCGCGCGATGGCTCGCCGAAACCGCGCTCAGCCCGCGCGACGGATTTCTCCCGAGAATCGAAAAGATGGCCGCGAACCTGGCGTTATGGGGCGCGCACACCAATCTGACCGCCGAGCCAGGCGATCCAGCCGAGGTCGCCTTCCATGTAATCGACAGCCTCGCGCCGATCGCCCTCGCTGCGAGTCCCAATCGTCAGACCCTCGAAGCGGCGCTCGCGGAAGGCCAAAGCGCGCTCGACCTTGGCTCCGGCGCCGGCTTCCCAGGCCTGGTGCTCGCGGCCGCCTTCCGGGCGCGATTCACGCTGGCTGAAGCCAGGCGCAAGCGCGCGAGCTATCTGCAAGTCGCGGCGCATCAAATGGAGATGCAGAATGTCGCGATAGAGCGGCGCCGCGCGAGCACGGAAAGCGCAAGTATCGCGAGGGGACTTTACGACCTCGTGACGATACGTGCGGTGGGTACTTCGAGCGAGCTCTTCGAAATCGCTGCCGCAGCGTTGCGGCCCGGCGGTATTCTTCTTCTTTACATGAGCGCCGACCAAGTCGAGGACCCCCCGGTGCGTTCAGCGCGAGGGACATCCCCCTATGGTTCATCCCCCCATGATTCCTTCTCCGTTGATTCTCCGGCACGCGCGACGCTGCTTCCCGAGCGCGCCGAGTGGACCTACCGCCTTGCTCATGGCGAGCGAGTCGTTAAGCGCGCGGCGGTGCTCTGGCGCAAATCTACCTCCGCCTGAAAACGCGTCGCCAGGCCGCTGTTGACAGCTCTCGTGCGATGCTTTTGCATTACGGTCATCGCGATGCAATTATCGACGTGAGCGTGGCGCATCTCCTGCGCCCGTAGTCTCAAAGGTGGTTGGGCTGCTGTGGGGCGGATCGTAGCGATCGCCAATCAAAAGGGTGGCGTTGGCAAGACGACCACTGCCGTGAATCTCGCAGTTGCCCTCGCCCAGTCGGGGCAGCGCGTCCTTCTGATCGATCTCGATCCGCAGGGAAACGCGACCTCGGGGCTGATGTCCGAGCCGATTAAAGCCACCACCATCTACGACTCGCTTGTGAACCATACCCCCCTCGCTCAAGTCATCCGCGAACCACGACCGTCTCTGCTGCTTGCGCCGTCGAGCACCGATCTGGTCGGTGCCGAAATCGAGCTTGCAACGATGGAAGGACGCGAGCGCCGACTAAAAACGGAACTGGCTGAAGAAGCGCAGAATTATAACATTGTTCTAATTGATACGCCGCCCTCGCTGGGCCTGCTCACGCTCAACGCCCTGGTTGCTGCCGACTCTGTGCTGGTGCCGATGCAGTGCGAGTATTACGCGCTCGAAGGCCTGAGCTCTTTGCTTGCCACGATTCGCAAGGTGAAGGCCGCGCTCAATCCCGAGCTTGAGCTGATGGGCGTGGTCCTGACGATGTTTGATCCGCGCAACCGGCTGAGCCACGAGATCTCGCTCGAGGTCAACAAGCATTTTCCCGAGCGCGTCTTTCAGACCGTGATTCCGCGCAACGTGCGGATCTCCGAGAGTCCCAGCCACGGCCTCGCGGTTATCGAATACGATCCGAAATCGGTCGGCGCCGAGTCCTACCGCTTGCTCGCGCTCGAATTGATGGAGCGCACGGGTTCGCCTCAGGCGGTCGCGCGGCCCGCGGTTGAAGGCGCCGGCAATGGCGCGTCCGAGGAAGTCACGAACGCCGGAGCGCCGAAGCGCGCGATCTGGAATTTGCGGAGCATCTTTGCGCGCTCCGAGGAACGAACGAGGAGGAACGGATGATACGCAGAGGCCTGGGACGCGGACTTGACGCCCTTATCGAGAGCACCGAAAGCGCGACCGTATCCGATCTAGTGCCGGCCCGAGCGGACACGGATGGTGGCGGAAACTTGAGCGTCGGGCTTGATCTGATCGTGCCGAGCCCGCTCCAGCCGCGCCGCCATTTCGATTCCGCACGGCTCCAGGAGCTGGCGCAAGCGATTCGCAGCCAGGGAATAATCGAACCGCTGGTAGTGCGGCCGGCGCCGCCTACCGACGGCGCCGCCGCGCGCTACGAGCTGATAGCCGGCGAGCGGCGCTGGCGAGCGGCGCGGATAGCGGGCCTGAGCGTCGTGCCGATAGTGGTGCGCGAACTCGACGACCATGCGGCGCTCGAGATGTCGCTGGTCGAAAACCTGATGCGCGAGGATTTGAACCCGGTCGACGAGGCGCATGGCTTCGAGCGGCTCGCGCGCAGCTTCGGGATGAGCCACGAGCAGGTGGCCGCGCGTATCGGCAAGAGCCGCCCCTATGTAAGCAATGCGATCCGGCTGCTCGACCTGCCGCCAGCGGTGCTCGAAATGATCGAGCGTGGCGAGCTGAGCGCCGGACAGGCGCGTCCACTGCTGGCAATCGCGTCGTCCGAGGCCCAGACGGTGGCAGCGCGGCGGATCGTCGAGGGCCGAATTTCTGCCCGTGGCGCGGAGGAATTGGCCGGGGCGGCACGGCGCGCGCGCGGCGGGTCGATACGCGGCGCGGCCGCGGGCAATTCCACTCTCGATCCGAACCTCGCGGCGCTTGCGGAGGCGATGCAACGCGGACTCAAGCGCAAGGTCCGGATTGTGCGTGCGCGCGGCCGCAAGCCCGGCCGTATCGAAATCGAGTTCTACGGGGTTGACGACTTGAGCGCGCTGGCGGCGACGCTCGGCGGCGCCGCGCGCACTCATGCCGTGGCTTCCTGAGCAAGTACATGGCATCGGCCACGATCTGCCGTTCACTACCTTTGATGACGACGGCGCGATGACGACGGCGCTATGAAGAAGCCGGCCCGACCCCCCGCGGGATCGAAACCGGCCAGTCTTCATCGTGCGCCGCCCGCAGGGGCGCGCAAAATCGGCCGTCCCTCCAAGGAACACCGCGCTCCCTACGATATCGAGACCGTCACCGATGCGGCGGTGCGCGTCTTCAACCGGCACGGCTACGAAGCGGCTTCGATGGAAGACGTTGCGCGCGAGACCGGAATCACCAAGTCCAGCCTCTACTATCACGTCTCCGGCAAGGAGGAATTGCTGGCGCGTGCGCTGGAGCGCGGGTTCAAATGGCTGCTCGGGGTGCTCGACGAACCGGGCGCGCGGGGCGGAACGCCACTGGAGCGGCTGCACCATATCGTCTATCGCAGCGTCATCATCACCCTGGAATTCGTGCAGGAGGTCGAGTTGCTGCAGCGGGTCAAGGGCAACACGCCGACCGAGCGCCAGGCGATGGCGCGGCGCCGGCGCTTCGATCGCGAGGTTGCGGCCCTGGTCAGGCAAGCCGCCGCGGCGGGGCAAATCGATAGGAATGTCGATGCCGCTCTGCTCACCCGGCTAATTTTCGGGATGGGAAACTCGATTACACAGTGGTATCGGCGCGAAGGCAGGCTCAAGCCCGAGCAGATAGCGGACGCGATGTCGCGGCTGGTGTTCGAGGGTATCGTGCGCAATGCAAAGAACTTAGCGCCATTTTCAGAAGGGTAAAGTCACCGGCGGGCCGTCTTCGGCCGGCCCGCCGGTCGGGTTGCGTTCCTTTTCAGTCGGTTGACCTACTCAGAAACCGAGATGGCCCACGCGCGCAGGCCGTGGTCACGGGCATAGTCCCGAGTTCCGTCTTTCCTTGTGACGTACGCCACAAAGATCACCTTGCGCCCTTTGCGCGCGAGCTTCTTTTTTGAAGCCATCAGGCTTCTCCAAAAAAGTGGTAGATTTCGCCTGGGTTTTCGGAGGTTTGCGAAGACTGAGGAAGAGGAGTATATTAAGTGAGTCCTCGTTAACGTGGCCTCAGAGTCTGGCGATTACAGACTCCCCGAAAGCCGTGGCGCCACCACGGCTTCGGCGTTTGACGCTTTTGATTCTTTTTATTTCTCCCCTCCAGCGCCGTTGGGCGTGGATACCAGGTTAGGATCGGAACCGGAGGAATCATCCAAATCCGAGTCCGATGGTGCTTCATTCTGCCCAGAAGGCGAGGTGAACTGCGCCTCAAGTTCCTTCAGCCCATATGTATTGGGAGCGGGGCGCGTGAAGATTTCTCCACGCCGCACATAATGAGCAATGGAACCTGATAGGCTTACTCTGTTATCCTTGCTGTTCTCCTTTCCGATCGCTTCCAAAATCTTCTCAATTCTAAGGGGGTTGCCAGCTTTCTTGATGGCTTCCCGAGCCTTCTCCAGTCCTGAACCGGGCCGCAGCACTTGCTCGGTATTCATCCGGGGAAGGAGTTTCAAGGTTTCCTCGTGGGCTTCGATGTATGCCTGGGCTACTTCAATCTGTCGGCGAAGAGCCCGCAACTGCGATTGGAAGGCCGCGATCTCCTCCTTTTTTCTCTCGATTTTCCTTTCGAGCTCTCGCTGAAGATCCATAAAATCCACCTCCACACAAAACCATTATATCACGAACATAAGGTCGGCGCTAGGATGTGGAGAAGAAAATCGATTATGGAGAAAATCGCATGGCATCGATACCCAGCATACCACCAGTTGAGTGGTGGTCAAGTGCGCCATCTACTGGCTGTAACGATAACTGCGATCAGACCTGAGAATGCGCCGCCACGAAGCTCTCTTCAAAGTGCCATAATACCCCGAGGATCGATCATTCAGAGGTTTCAGTGGATCTTGACATGAATGGGAAGTTGCGCGACTCTGATTAAAATCGACCGTTCGGTCGATATCTCCGAGGAGGTCCCACGGGCATGGGCAAAACAGCCGCCGCACAGCCGGGCAATGGCTCCAACAATTCGACTCTCGTCATACCACAGTTGATGATCCCCAAGGGCGGTCTTCAGCCGGCGCCCGAGATTGAGCAGCCGAACATTTTTCCGCTGGAATGGCCGGTAAAGACCGAGCCGCTCGCGGCGCTATACGAGAAGGCCAAACGTTCGGCGTGGAACCCGTCCGACCTGCCGTGGGACGATCTTGATCCGGCGCAATTCACCGCCGAAGAGCGCATGGGGATCATGTACTGGTACGCAGTGCTCTCGGTGTTTGACGGATCGGGGCCGGCAGTTTTCGCCAAGGCGATGATCCATTCCTACGAACTGCATACCGAAGATCCGATCCGCAAATGCTTCTTCAGCGTTACCCACGACGAGATGAATCACGAGGAATGCTGCCAGCGCGCGATTCAGCGGCTGGTGCCAGGCGGTCCGCTGCGTTTCGAGGCGCGCACCGAGGTCGAACGTGCGGCGCTCAACAATATCCAGTGGCTCTCGTATAACGGCTCGCGTTACTGGCGCGGCTATTCGGCCTCGATCGACAAGTATCCGCTCTCGGTGCTGTTTACCTCGTTCCTGCTGGGCGAGGTTGCGGCGTCGACGTTGTTCTACGGGATGTCGCGGCGCACGACGCTGCCGGTATTCAAGGGCGTCTTCACCCGGGTCGGCCAGGACGAGAGCCGCCATCTGGCGATTTGTCTTAAGATGCTCGAGGACGATTGGCCGGGCCTGACCGACGACTACAAGAACCTTATCACCAAGCAGTTGCGCGCGGGCTTCGTGTTCCTCTCGATGATCCTGTGGGAGCCGCCCAACATGTTCTGGGAGTTGCCGCCACACTTCCTGCCCAACCATCGCGCGCTGATGCAGTACGCGCGCCAGGCCGGCCTCGGCGTGCTGAGCTACGAAGACCAGGCGGAAAACTGGCGGATGGCGATCGCCAAGGTGCGCAAGGTGGTGGGCGACTGGGGAATCAAGTTCCCGGCGCTCCCGGAACTGGATATCGATGGCGTCGACGTCGGCAACATCACGGCGGCGGACATCATCCCTGTATTCTAGAAAAGCCCGCCAGGCATTTTAGCGAAGCTGGAGAGTCGGCGATGGCCGAGACGATTCGTGTGATGCGCGAGGGCGGACTGGTTGAGGTCGTGCTCAACCGGCCCGACAAGCTCAATTCGATCAACCTCCTGATGATCTCTGAGTTACGCCAGGCGTTTGAAGAGGCTGCCGAAGGGCCGGCGCGCGCCGTGCTGCTGCGCGGCGAGGGCCGCGCGTTTTGGCCGGGCGCGATCTTGCGGAAGCCGATCCGGAGCACGAAGACGCCACGCAGATCCTGCGCGGCCTTTTCGCGCCGCTCCTTGGGCAGATTTACGAATTTCCCGCGCCGACGATCGCGGCCGTGCAGGGCGCCTGCATGGGCGGCGGGCTGGGGCTCGCGTTCGCCTGCGACCTGGTGATCGCGGCCGACGACGCGCAGATCTCCTCGCCGTTCGGGCGGCTGGGTGCGGTCCTCGACTCGGGCGGCCATTTCCACTTCGCGCGGCTGCTCGGACGCCATCGTGCGCTCGAGCTCATCTACACCGGACGCCGGTTGAGCGGGCGCGAAGCGGCGGCGCACGGCCTGGTGAACCGCTCGGTCGCGCCGGCTGACTTGGAGGGAACGGCGCGCAAGCTCGCGCAGGAAATCGCAGCCGGGCCGACGGCGGCGTTTCGCATCTCCAAGCGCGTGCTCCTGGAAACGCTCGGTCGCCCGTACGCCGACGTGCTGGAGGCCGAGGCGCTCGCACAGGGCGAGGTTTCGCGTACGGCGGACTACCAGGAGGGGATGCGCGCGTTCAAAGAAAAGCGCGCCCCCGTTTTCAAGGGCAAGTAGCGCCAGCCTTTGCTACTCTGTCTCCGCCTGAAAATCGCCAGGCGAGCGGACGGAGATTCAGTTGCCGATCACACTTTTCCCGGCGGGACCCACGGCTTGTTCAGCACCCGATGCACCATCGGGGCGAACGTGCCGAGGGGCTCATTGTGATAGGCCGGATCGAACGAAACTTCGTCATATTTCGCGCAGAAATCGACCGTGAGCTGATACCACGGCTCGTGCTTGAACTGTTCGCGCGCATTGGGATCAAGTCCCAGATGCCGGGCGTAGAAGTAGGTCTGAAAAAGGCCATGGTACTTGAGCAGATTGTAATGCTCGCTGGAAATGAAGGGACGCAGTATCGAAGCCGCGATCTCGCCGTGATTCATCGGGCCGAGCGACTCACCGATGTCATGCAGCAAGGCGACCACGATCAACTCCTCGTCGGCGCCGTCACGTAGCGCGCGGGTTGCCGCCTGCAGGCTGTGTCCGCGGCGATTGAGATTGTAGGCCTGATCGCCAGAGAGGTCGTTGACCATCGCGATCAACCGGTCCGGCAACTCGGCCAGCGTTGTCTCATGGACCCGCTTGAGGATTTGGAAATCCTCGTCGCTGCCCTGGTCCATCCTGGTGAAATGCATCTTGTCCACGCGACGGTGTCCTCCTCTACAGCATCGTTACAGTAGCATGCGCAAATAAAATCGTTGCGGGCGACGTCCGATGCGCCATCCCGATCGCGCCGCGTCGAAGCAGGAACAGTCGCTTCCCACCTGGGCTGCGGTGAGAATTCACGAAACTGCTGCGCGGTCGCGTGCATATGACCGGTAGCGCTTCGCGCTTTGAGTTACAGTCGAGATGGAAAAACAAATCTTGCTTGGCGGCAACTGCCCGACAGCCGGGAGGCACATGTTGGGCGAGAAACCGTCGTCTGCTCGAAACGACAGAAGCCTGTCTCGCCTATAGTCGGATGATTGAGCCCTTCGTCGAGCCCTTAGGGCTGGAGAAGCGCCGGCAGTCCGCCCTGAAGGAACTGACCCGCTATTGTCGTGGAATATTAGAAAAGGAGCACAATGGCGGGTGCCGCAGTATTGTCTACCGGCCCAACGACAGATCTCGATTCGTGTCGTGAGGATGTTCTGAATTTCCTGCAGCTACTTCATTGGCGTATCCGCGCGATCGAAGTGAAGGTTTGGACATCAACAGGATTGTCTTCCGGACGCCGCGAATGGAATGTAGAAGGAAGTGAAATAGAAACTATGGCAGGGATGGTCGCACAGTTCATAGCCGACCTCGGTGTGGGAACTCGCGGGATCGTTCTTGTTCGCGAAGCTGTTGGTCCCCCACGACTTCGCGCCCGCTTCCAACCTTTGCGTCTCTAGACTGCGGGGTCGAAGCATGATTCCGCCAGTGTCTGGCGGTTCGTACTCTGAAGTAAATTGATGTTCGTTCGTCTTGCGGGCTCGCAGTGAATGCAGCAGCGCGAGCCGAGATGGTACAGCGGTTACGCGCGATTTAAGGTGCGCCGCTCGAAACCGGCACGATGTAATGCCGGGCGATTCGCGTTCCAGGATCGACAGCTATATCGATATGGCCCGAATAAGCCCCCTGAGCGACCGTCTGCCCCGACGGTATCTCCAGATATAGAGTGTAGGACTTGAACGTCAGTCCGTCGGCAGTCTGCCCCCCGACCGAGCTCCACGTGTCGGCATATCCCGGATCCGAAAAGATCGCGTAGGACAACTGGCTGCCGTCCGGTCCCGAGAGCGCTAGCCGCGCTCCGTTAGTCGCGCCGGCGGTGCTGATGTCGATGACGGGCGACGCGTTCCTGGTGCATTTGAGTTGTAGTTCGGCGCGCGATCGCACCTGCGTTCCATCGTATGCGGGCAGGATCACAGACGAAGGAACGTTGACGAGGCAATTGTTAATCACCTGTGCGGACACTTGTAGGGTAGCCTGGGTCATGCCCGCCCCCGCGATGGCGGGCCATAGCGCCAGCAGAACAACCGGCGTCATCTTCACAGACATGCCTGGAAACCTCCCGTGAACTGATATCCGAGTCAACGAAAGCCGGTTTAAGGCGCGATATCCATGACCATCTTTATCTGTCTTTATTCATCTATTATCACTAATGCCATCTAGCTACAAGCGATTTATTTATTCAACTGTTGGAAAGAAGCTCTGAGCTTTAATGAGGAAACCTGCCGCATGATCGTGGCTTGAGCATGTCCTCTCGTGCCAATGGCATTTTTTGCTGTTTCAAAATCATTTGTGTTGCATAGAAGCAACCAAGCGTAGTTGGAAACTGATGAAGCGAGGCTTTGACTAAATAAGGATAGCTTAAGGCTCCTATTATGCCGGGGCACGGCTATTGCTCGATGCACAACTGTAGAAAAACTGGACTGTGAGGTCCCAAAGAAAAGAGAGGAGAGAATGAGAATCAGGAATTGGGCAAGGATGACAGGAGCCGCGGCTGCGATGGCGCTGATGCTGGGCGGGGCGGCGATGGCCACGAACCTGCCGGTTAGCGCCGATATCTCCAACACCTGCGCCATCGGCACGGTCACCGCGCTGAGCTTCACTTACGACCCGGTGGTCACCAACGCAACCACGGAGTCGGACGCTCAGGGCAATATCGCGCTGACCTGCACTAGCGGTGATGCTTCGATTGTGATCGGACTCACCCTGGGAGCCAACGCCGCAAGTGGCCAGAGGTACATGAAGGACACTGGCACCGACACGTTGTCCTATAACCTCTATAAGGATACCTACGACGGAGCCGCCTGGGATGATTCGTCCAACAAGCTTGACGCCCCCACAGGGACCGGTCTCTCGCAGAACATCCCGGTCTATGGCGTCATTCCGGCGGGCCAGAACAAGCCGGCAGGGCATTACACCGATACGGTCTCTATCGACCTGACTTACTAGATCCGGCGGACACTTATCATGTACGCGAAGATACCCGGCGTACAGGGATTAATGGCGGTAGTCGCTGGGGCGGTCATCAGTATGGCCGCCCCGGCGCGCGCCGCCAATTTCGTGCTGTCACCGGTCGACGTCACGCTCGGCCGCGGCGAACGCAGTCAGATGGTCGTCATGACCAACCAGGATAATGTCCCGCTGCGCTTCCAGCTCAATGCATATCGATGGGAGGAGCGGCCGGATGGCCAGATGGTTCTGACGCCCACCGACGATGTCATCTTCTTTCCGCAACTTTTCGATCTGCCGCCTCATGGGGCGCAGAACATACGAGTGGGTGCCACAGCTCCAGCCATCGAGGGCGAGAAAACCTACCGCCTGGTGATGCACCAGCTCAAGTCATTCGAGGCGCCGAAGCCGGCAGGAAACGTCGAAGGCACTACCGTTATAACGGTTCTAACCAACGTCAGTATTCCGTATTCGTCGAGCCTGGCCGCCCCGACCGCACAGGCGAGCATCAGTTCGCTGGCGCTCAAAAAGGGCGCGCTCAGCTTCACCGTAAGAAACTCCGGGAATACACACTTCCGGATAAGATCTCTTCGAGTGGAGGGATTCGGCACCGGTACGCAACCCTTATTTTCGAAAACCGCCCAAGGCTGGTACGTGCTCGCCGGCGGTTCGCG
Organism: uncultured delta proteobacterium; assembly: GCA_963710455.1. Classification (GTDB taxonomy): domain Bacteria; phylum Desulfobacterota; class Binatia; order Binatales; family Binataceae; genus JAKAVN01. The sequence goes on along the minus strand of CAVQAG010000017.1, from coordinate 162,086 downwards.
GAACTATGAATTGACATTGTCCGGGACCAATTGCTCTCAAGCGAATCGTCTGCAGCTATCAGTGGAAACTGACCACGGCAAGTTGCAAAGCGAATTGCCGATCGGCGCGGCGAACTGCGCGAAAAATTAAAATGCGGAGGGAATGGCACGACGTGGGTGGGGAAACACCTGTCGCACACTGAAAGCTGCGGCCGAGATCGTTCTTCCAGGCCAAAAGGGGGGCGGCTTTGGAATATTTTTCGGCAGTTCAATGCCGGTCGCGGGTTACGATCGGCTCATCGGCGATTATCTTCGCCAGCGCGCTGGTGGTTCTCGCCGTGGTGATTTCAGGACCAGAAGCCTGGGCCGCCGACCAGCGCGCCTTCCTCGCGCTATCAGTGAACAGCATCGACTGCGGCACGGTGATGGCTGTGGTGAGGCCACACGATGTGCTGCTTCCGCTCGACGATCTGGCGAAAGCCGGTTTGAACCTTTCATCAGCCAAGCGCGAGACTTTTGGCAGCGAGATCTTCGTCTCGCTGGCGTCGCTCGCTCCTGATTTCCGCTACGAGTTCGATCAGAAAAGCCTGTCAATCAGTGTGACCGCATCCGCCGGCAGCTTCAAGCCGAGCAATATCGATATAGCGCACGGTGCGCCGCCCGACATGGAGTTCAGAAGCGACCCGGCGGGGTTTATGAACTATTCGGTAACGACCGCGAATTTCAACTCGGTCTCCGGTTTCTTCGAAGGCGGAGTTACTGTCGACCATCTGCTTTTCTACAGCGGTCTTTTGTTCGACATGTCCAATCTGGTGCGGGGCCTCACCAATATGGTCTGGGACGATCGCGTCAATCTTCGTCGTTTGACGTTGGGAGATATCGCCTTGAATGCGCCCGTGCTTGGCGGAGGCCCTTTTATGGGCGGACTCACTCTGCAAAAGGATTTCAGTCTCAATCCGTATTTCGTTCAGTTTCCGACGCAGAACATATCCGGTTCCGTAACCTCGCCCTCGACCGCCTACGTTTACCGCAATGGTGTGCTGATCAAACAGGTTCAGCTTGCGCCGGGCCAATTCAACCTGCAGCAGATTCCCGGTTTGTCCGGTGTTTCCGACACGCAGGTGGTCATCAGGAACGCTTTTGGTGGCAGCCAGGTGATCAACGCTCCCTTCTATGTGGGAGCTACCCTGTTGCAACCGGGATTGAGCAGTTACCAGTACAGCATAGGCGAACTGCGTAATAATCTGGGTACCAGCAGTTGGGCATACGGTCCCTTGGCTCTGTCGGCCAGCCACAGCATCGGTATCACTTCATGGCTCACTCCCGGCTATCGTCTGGAGGCCACTAGTGACTTGATCAGCGGAGGTCCGCAGGTCACCGTCGGCTCTTCGTTAGGGGTGGCTCAACTGGCGCTTGCAGCTAGCGAAGACGGACAACAGGGTGGAAACGGCGCAGCCGCGTCATTCCTGTATCAGTACATTTCACCGCGGTTCGGTTTGGATACCCAACTGCAATGGATGTCGCCGCACTACTCAAACCTCGGCCTGTTACCGTCGATCAATCGGCCGATCATGCAGACGAATTCATCGATCAGCTACAGCTTTGGTACAGCATCCCTCGGCCTTCAACACATCTATGAGCGCAGCCGAAATACCGAAGCAGGTGGCTCAACGCTGCACCAGCTTCTGGCTTCGTTGTCCGTTGCCCTAGGCGAACGAGGTAACCTGTCAGTCACGCTTGGCCATGCGCTGCCGGGCAATCAGTTGCCCGCGAACCAGGCGTTTGTAGGGCTGAGCTACTATCTCGGCAATGTAACGACCGCCACGGTGTCGTACGCGCACGAGCAGTCCGCAAGCACGGCGATCGGGTCGCTCCAAAAGAGCCTTCCGTTCGGGCCGGGCTACGGTTACCTGCTGCAGGCAGAAGGCGGCAGCAGCGGTACATCGCAGCAGGCCGCGATCCTCCAATACCAGACCGATAAGGGATACTACGAAGGGGATTATAACCATTTGGGCGATCAGAACTCCGGGACGCTTACGGTGGCCGGAGGTATCATCGGTATCGGCGATAGAATATTTTTGACGAGACCGGTGCAAAATGGATTTGCGCTAGTAAGAGTGCCCGGTGCAAGCAACGTGGAATGTGAATGGAGCAATCAATCCGTAGGCAAGACCGATCGCGCCGGCGATTGTCTCTATCCCAACCTCCTACCATACTTCGGAAACCAGCTCGGCATCAATGACAAAGACATCCCGCTCAATTTCAGCGTAGGTGCCACGCAAAAAACGGTCGCGGTTCCCTATCGAGGCGGCGCGGTGATTGCTTTCCCTGTCCACAGGATTCATCAGGTGATGGGCAAGGTCGTGGTGATGGATGGCAGCAAGAAAATCGTTCCAGCCAATGGCCAATTGACGGTGTCTTCCAAGCCTCCGCAAATCTCGCCAATAGGGGACGGCGGCGCATTCTATTTCGAGGATCTTCCGGTGGGGACGCTTAAAGCGCTGGTCGAATATAAGGACGGAACATGCTCATTCGACATGGTTGTGCCGGAATTCAAGGAACCGTTGCACAAGATGGGGATAGTCACATGCACGAAACAATGAGGCGCTTTCAGGCAAGGTTCGCTCCTTCGGTCGTCATCATTATCTTGCTTCTGACGGTCCCAACCGTCACTCACGCCTCGGGGCCCGCCGTATCGAACGGCATGTGTGAGATCGCCGCGACGCCTGTCGCCTTCGGAATGTATGATCCGCTGCGGCACAAGGAAGCTGCCACTGTGGGTATGCTGCACTATCGATGCTTCGGCACTCACAAGCGCTTGACCATCGGTCTCACGACTGGCGAATCAGGCTCCTTCAGAATGCGCCGCATGGGTCGGGGAGAAAAGGCGATCGTGTATAATCTGTACCTTGACGCAGCCGGCATGCAGGTATGGGGCGACGGCACCGGCGGCAGTCAGGCATATATAGTGAATTCGCCCGCCGTTGGAAATGAAGTGAGTATTCCAGTCTACGGACGCCTCTTTGGAAATCAGAATGCTTCCGCCGGCAGCTATCAGGACGATGTGTCAGTCGTAGTCACCTACTGAGAGGCACGCCGTCGATGCGATGGCGAATTCCGGCTTCCAGCCGGGCCATCCCTATCGCGCCGCCACGGCGGAGCAACAACAATTTATCGCCGCCGGCCTCCACACTCAGCACCGGCTTTAAATCGAGCGCCTCGCCTTGGTCCTCGTCCCACACACTCTCGGGTACGATCACGTATCCCGGCGGCGCGTCGCCCAGTTTGCCTTCGACCAGGGGAGCATCGCGATCGAGATAGAAGAGCAGCGGGGCCGGGTCGTCGCCGAAGCCATAGAGATATAGCGGCTCGTCGCTCCCGACCGTGCGGTTGATCTGTGACGCTGCGGCCTGAAACGATCCGCCGACGCATCCGGCGGCCTCGCGACGTGGCAGATAAATAAAATTGAACGCTATCAGCCCGGCGCAGAGCGCGGCCAATGCGTATCGTGCGACGCGGCCGGATCGGCTGCGCCGCGCGATCTCACCGGCTCCCCAGGCCAGCAGGAACGCTGAGGACGGCCACAGCGGAAGCAGATAGGCGCGTCGTTTGTAGGCGGCAACGGTGAAGAAAATGACCGTCAGCAACCAGAACGTTGCGAACAGGCGGGCGTCAAAACGGGCACGCATCCGGCGCGCCTCGTCGATCGAGATGGGCCGCGTGACGCCGGCCGGACGGCGGAGCGCGGCCGCGGCCGCGAACGGAACCATCAAACTCAGCGGCACCGAGTTGAGCAGGATCGGCTTCAGGTAGTACCACGGCGGCATGAAACCCAACGCACCGAAAAACCGGCCGAAGTTTTCGCTAGCGAGCTGTCGGCCGAGGAATCCATAGCGCCGGCCCATCGCGCACGCGACGTACCATCCGAGACTCACGACGATCGCGACGAACAGGCTGCCGGGCGTGAACAGGTCGCGCAATTCGCCAAGCCGCCGCTCGCGGAGAAGAAACACGACGATCGCGACGAGCGGCAGAATTATCGCCACCGGTCCCTTGGCCAGCACGCCGAGGCCGAGCGCGAGCGCAAACAGATAGCGCAACGCCGCCTCGCGGCCGGTCAATTCATGAGGCTCATGGATTGGCTCCGCAGGCAGCATCCAGAGACAGCTCATCATCGTCAGGGTCTCGAAAAAACACAGCGTCATGTCGACGCGCCCGACCCGCCCTTCGCCCACGTACTGATAGGAGGCGGCGAGGATCAGCCCCGCCAGTATCGCGCCGCCCTCGCCGAGCGGAGCCCAGGCGAACGCGATCGTGAGTATCACCCCCGCGATCGCGTAAAGCGCGGAGGGCAGGCGCAGATTGAACGCGGTCACCTTGCGCACGCCGCCGATCCGGTCGAGCGCGACCGCGGTCCAATGGAATAGCGGCGGCTTATACATCGGCGCACTGCCGTTCTCCAGCGGGAACAGCAGCGTACCGTGCTCGACCATCTGCTGGACGAAGACGCCCTCGATCGCTTCGTTGGCGCCGCAAACCTCGGTCGCGTCGAGCCGATGGAGCATCAGGACGGCGGCTATCAGCACAACTGCAATCGCCGCCAGGCGCCATCGTAGGAGCGCCGCGCCGCTCGGCGTCACGGACACACTGGCAGCGCTGGTGAGAGGAGGAGGATTCATGGGCGGCTGCGATTCAATCGAGGTCGTAGCGGAAAATTTCCAGCCGCGACATCCGTGCCCGATCGTAGCCGCGCCATTTGGTTGGCGGGATGTCGCGCGGACTGACGCGGCGAAATCCGAGGCGGGCGAAGAATTTGGCCGCCCGCTCCTCCGCCGTGCAGGCGAAGACGTAGCGCAGCGGGCGCTCGCGCGCCTCGTTCAGAATTTGTTTGACCAGCTCGACAGCCACCCCCTCACCGGCGAAGCGCGTCAGCGTGTAGAGCGCGGTTATCTCGCCGGCGCGCTCGCGATGGTACGGTTCAGTGAGCAGCGAGCAGACCCCGGCCAGATGCTCGTCGCCGACGCGGTAGCCGAAGCATGACGGCAGCAGTTCGGCGATCTCCTCGCGCGAGCGCTCCAGCAGATAGCCCTCGCGCTGGCCGCGCACAATCAGCGCCTCGACCTCTTCGAAGTCGTCGATCGAAATCGGCCGCATGAAGCCATACTGGCGCTCGGTGAAGAGCGTGCCGGTGCCGATGAAGCTGAAGAGTTCATCGTAGACCTCGCGCGGCGCGGCCAGGTTGACCGAGCCGACGCCGTCACGCAGCGCGCGGGCGACCTCCCGCAATTCAGCGCGCCGGCGGACGGTGCGCTGCTTGCGCACTGCGGTGCCGATGCGGCTCAGTTCAAGGAACGACATCCGCTCACCGCCGCTGTTTGTCAGGCCGCCCTGGCGGTCGAGCAGGATAAGCTTGAAGACGCGCAAGCGGCTCGCCAGTTCGGCGGCAAAGACCGTGAAGTCGCGCGGCTTGTTAGTTTCGGCCACCGCGACAACGATCGATCCCGCGCTCAACGCACGCCAGATTCGCGCAACCGCCGAGTCGGGCGGATAGGGACGTGAGCGCAGGCCGGCGCCGGGATTGAAAACCGGGGGCTCGGCCCTGGGCGCGAGGCGCCCGAGCCGGCGCATCATCCGCCCGAGCGCGTCGGCCGAAACGATCACGATGCATCGCGCCTGGTTGCGGCGCAGCTCACGCAGCGTGCGCACCAGCGAGTCGAGCTCGCCCAGGCGATCGCCGCTTGGCGGAATGAGCGCGAACAGCAGGCTCTTGCCGTAGAACTCTTCGAGATAAAAAGACTTTTCGTTGAACAGTGGGGCGCCAGCGCCCGCGACCGACTGGTCTATCGGCTCGTTCATCGATTGTTTGCCGGCGGTCAATTCAAGGTCAGTGGGCGGGCGATGCGCGGGTGGGACGAAAAGCCGCGGCGATACTCGCTCAGGCCTTGGCGGCCGCGGCTTCCTTGTCGGCGGCGGCACTGAGGAGCGACGCCCTTGCGGCGCGCATCGGGCGGGACGCGAGGCGGCGATCTCTTTGAGCGTGGTCTGCGAGAAAATCTCGAGCAGCATGCGCTGGCCCTCTTCCCATACGCGGAACATCCGGCAGGTCGGCTGCATGTCGCATTGGCGCAGCCGTCGACGCATACGTTGAGCGTGATTGGGCCTTCGACCGCCTCGATAACGTCGCGGAACGAGACCTCGTCGGCGGGACGGGCAAGCTGATAGCCGCCACCGGGTCCGCGGCGCGCATTTACCAGCCCACGACGCATCAGGTCACGGATGACCTTTTCCAGGTAGTACTTCGGGATGTGCTCCTGCGGCGATTTCGTTGCCGCGCGCCGCTTGGGATGGTCGGCGAGATGAATCATGGCCCGCAGCGCGTATTCAATCTTCCGCGGAATCTGCATCAGGCTCATGGTGCTCCCCGGCCACGTGCGCTGAGCGTCGCGCCGGCGGCCTTGTTCGCGCTCGCGGGCTTATTGCGAGGCGATTTGACAACTGCGGTGTCGGCGGACCGGCGTGCGGCCTTGTGCACGGCTCCGTTGCTCCGTCCCCGAGGATCCGTTCGACGTATTTGACCAGCATATCGCTTTCGACGTTGACCGCGGCGCCGGTGCCTTGAGCCCGAGCGTGGTCATCTTGAGCGTGTGCGGGATCAGCGCGACGGTGAAGCGCCGTCCCGGATCGCAAACACGGTCAGGCTCATGCCGTCGATCGCGACCGAACCCTTCTCAACCAGGTAACGCGCCTGCGCCTGCGGAACTTCAAATGTGTAGAGCCGCGATTCGCCTTCCGGCGTGATCGAGAAGATCCTGCCGACTCCGTCGACGTGGCCGAACACCAGATGGCCGCCGAGCAGCTTGTCCAGCGTGAGGCAGCGCTCGAGGTTGACCCGGTCGCCCACCACCAGCGCGCCCAGCGTCGTGCGGCGCAGCGTCTCGGCCGAGACGTCCATTGAGATCATGCCCGCTATTTTGCCGCGGGCCCGCGCTCCGCTTCTTCACCACCGTCAGGCATGCGCCGTTGACCGCGATCGAGTCGCCGATCGCGACGCGCCTTAGCGGCAGCGCGGTGCCAAAGCTCAACAGCGCGCCCTTGTCGGTGCGCTTGATCGCCTCGACCGTGCCGAGGTCCTCGATTATGCCGGTAAACAACGTCGTCTGTCCGTGGTGCCGTCAGGCGGGCGAGGAAAAACCCTGAAAAATCTTACTTTTTATTCCTACCATTGGCAACTGACTATTTTTCGTGGCCACGCCTGAACGCGCGCGCCGGTCGCGACAGCCAGCGCTGACGGTGAGGCGGTTGCGGCACGCTGCGCAGCAGGCCGATAATCCGCGCGGAGTGTGTGAAGAATGGGATTCAAGGAAGAGTCGGAAAAACTTCTAAGCGGCGAGCTTTCGATTCGCGAGCGCCATCCACTGATCCCGACCGGCGAGTCGGAGGAGGTCGCGGCGGGTGTGATGTTCTGGCGATGGTTCGCCAACATGACCGCAGTCAAGACCGAGGATGGCCTGGTGCTGGTCGACACCGGCGCGCATCACAACCAGGCCGAGACGGTGTCGATGGTGCGCCGATGGTCGCCTGACCGCGTCAACACGGCGATTTACACTCACGGCCATGTCGACCACGCGGCGGGGATGACGGCGTTCGCGGCGGAGGCGCAGCAGAATCGCCGGTGCGCGCCCGCGCGTGGTCGGCCATCGCGCGATCGCCGCGCGTTTCGATCGCTACCGGCGCACCGCGGGCTACAACAGCATCATCAACTCGCGGCAGTTTGGCGTGCCGACCCAATGGCCCCACGGAATTCGTTTATCCCGATACTTACTTCGACCATCGATTTAACGTGGTCGCGGGTACCTGGCGTTTCGAGTGCCATCACGCGCGCGGCGAGACCGACGACCATTGCTGGGTCTTCATCCCAAGCGCAAGGTGCTATGACCGGAGACTTCATGATTTGGGCGGCGCCCAACGCAGGCAATCCGCAAAAGTCGCAGCGCTACGCGCGCGAATGGGCCGAGGCGTTGCGCGCGATGGCGAAAACGGGGGCCGAAGTGATGCTGCCCGGCCACGGGATTCCCGTTTTCGGATCGATTCGCGTGCGCCAGGTCCTGAACGATACCGCCGAATATTTGCAAAGCCTTTATGATCAGACGTTGAAGATGATGAACGACGGCGCGCCACTCGACGATATCATGCATGGCGTCAAGCCGCCGGCTGCGCTCGCCGAAAAGCCGTACCTGCAACCGATCTACGACGAGCCGGAGTTCATCGTGCGCAACGTGTGGCGGCTCGAGGGCGGATGGTACGACGGTATCGCGTCGCATCTGAAGCCCGCGCCGCACAGCGCGCAAGCCACGGAAATAGCTGCGATCTCCGGCGGCGCGGACGTGCTGCTCGAGCGCGCGTTGGAGAAGATGTCGGACGGCGACTTCGCGCTCGCCGCCCATCTTATCGATTGGGCGGTCGCCGCGGCGCCGGACGATCGCGCGGCGCACGAAGCTCGGATGCGCATCTACGCGGCGTGCGCGCCGATTCGCGCTCGACCATGGCGCACGGAATTTTCCGCGCCGCGGCGCTAGAATCGGCGGCCAAAGCCGGCGTCGCTCCGCCAGAGGACTCACGGAAGATCTGAGCGAGGGCGCCCGAATCAGGGATGCTCGGCTTCGTCGTCTTCATTATTTTCATCGTGGCGGTCTTCATCATTGTGCGCGCCGCCGCCGAGCGTCAGCTTGAGACCGCGCATCGAGGCGAGAATCAGACGCCATCCGGAGGGAAACTCGATCGCGCCGGTCTCGGCGTGCGATTGCGGTTCAATAATCACCTTGTGGCCCATGTGCCATTGCACCAGCAGCATCTGATGCGCGATCTGGCGGCCGGTTACGCGGTTGATCGCGAAGTCGCCGTAGAGCGTGCTGGTGCGCATCTCGCCGAGCGCGTCGCGGATCCGACGCTGGTCGAGCGAATCGCACGCGCGTATCGCGGCGCACCCGATGAGCCCGGCGGCATAAACCTGCGCCGCGGGATAATCGCAATCGCTATAGCCGGCGCCTCGCATACGGCGCGCAAACTCACCCGGCGGCGGTCCGAGTTCCGGCACAATCTGCGCGTGCTCTTCCCATTGGCTGGGCCCCACGATGCCCTCGGCGGCCTCGCCCAATTCCGCGGCGAACCCGTGGACGCCGGCGGCGACGCAGCCGAGCACCGGGATGTTGAGATTGGAGGCGACAATCACGCGCATCAGGGCAACATCCTGTGCGAAGCTGCCCGCGGCGGCGAGAGCGTTGACGCGGTTGCGCTTGAGCGCGGGCAGCAGGCGGGCGAGAGCTTCGTCGCGATCGAAATCTCCGCGGTACTTTAGCCGCACGCGCACGCCGCGCCGGCGCGCCCGCCGCTCATGGCAGGCGCGCTCGAGGCCGGCGCCAACGTCGCTCGCAAAGGGCGTGGCCGCGGTTGCGATCGCGAGGCGCTTGCGCCAGAACTTAAGTTCGATCAGCAGCCGCGCGAACGGGACGAGATAATCGCTCGCCGGGCTCAGCACGCCGACCATCAGGCGCAGTCCCTTGTCATAGAGGCCGTCATCGGCGCCGCCGTGATTGAGCATCACCATGCCCGCCGCTTCGGCGATCGGCGCAGCGGCGCGCGCGAGCCGGCTGGAGTACGGACCGAGGAGCAGGTCGACGCGTTCGGGGCCGCAAAGCGCGGAAAAAATTTCCGCGCAGCGGCGCGCGTCGCTTTGATCGTCGTGGCATCGAAGCGCGAGTTCGCGTCTGCGGCCGCCGACGTTGATGCCGCCCGCCGCGTTTACGTCATCGACGAATAATTTGATCGCGGTTTCGGCCTGCCGGCCCATCGGCGCGTACGCGCCGCTTAGCGACAGCGAAATACCGACGCTCAGGCGCTCAGGCATCGGGGACCGACTGGCGCTAAGGCGCGATCTCGGCGATCCCGCTCCGGATCACCGCCATCCCCTCGGGATTGTAGGTTTCAAACGAGTAAGCGCTGCGGCCCGCGCGCTCGCCGTCGGCCCAGACCTTGGTGGTGATCCTCTGTCCCGGAAAAACCGGACGGCTGAATTGCACCCGTAATCGTTTGAGGCGCACGGGATCGCCGGCGCAGGGTCCATCGATCATGACCTTGGAGGCGAAGGCCATCGTGCACAGGCCGTGCACGACGATGCCCGGCAGACCCGCCATCTTCGCGACGTTCTTATCGACGTGGATCGGATTGCGATCGCCCGAGGCCTCGGCGTAGCGGAAAGTCTGATCGCTGTCGATGGCCTGTTCCACAGTCAGTATCGGATCGCCCGACGGCGATACCGGCCGTTCGGCGCGTCCCGCCGCGCTTCGATCGCGGCGCGCCGCGCGGATGAAAATACCGAAGAGCGTGCGCAGCACCTGCACGCCCGCGCGGTTATGCGAGTTAAGTTCGAGCGCCATCGCCTCGCCACCCGGCCGCGCCTCTATAGAGGCGACCTTGGCGATCGTGGTTATCTCGTCACCGGGGTAAAGCGGCGCGAGAAATTCCATGTCCTGTTCGGCGTGCAGGAGACGCAGGAGGTCCGCGCCCAACTCCGGATCGCCGGCTGCGCCAACCACCGACATCCAGGTGACGGCCACGCCGAACATCGGCGGCGCGACTATTCCGCCCGGCGCCGACGGGTCGAAATAACGCGGGTCGACGTCGTTGTAGGCGCGCGCGTATTTCTGGAGTGCTTCGAGCGTTACTGTGGCGCTGGTCGGAGGATACTCCCGGCCGATGAATTCCCGGTTAAGTGGCATCGATAATCTTGTCCGCGATTGCTGCTTGCGTGCGAGTGAATTTCCAAAATGATTCCGACGAACTTGCCGCAACGCTGTCAGGCAAGCTCGCGACCGCCGACGAACACTGCTTTCAACTCTAGCCCGCGATCGAGCAGGATCAAATCGGCAATCGCACCGCTCTCGATTTTGCCGCGCTCGCCGAGTCCCAGCACGCGAGCGGGATTGGTTGCCGCCATCAGCGCCGCCTCGCCGACGCTCGCGCCGGCCTGCTCGATCATAACGCGCACCGCGTCGAGCATCGAGATAATGCTCCCCGCCAGCCGCCCGTCGGGCGTCCGCGCCGCTCCACCGGCGAGGCTCGCGCTCGCCAACGGAGACGCGCCGCGTGCTGCGCCTGTTGCGACGCGGTCGCTCGTAAGACAGATTCCGCCAGCGCCGCGCGCGAGATAGAGCAGACGCAGTGTCGCGGGATGCACGTGGACGCCGTCGGCAATCACCGCAGCCCACGCCCTCGAGGGCAGCATCGCGGCTGTGGCCGCCGTGGGATGACGATGGTGAAGCGGCGCCATCGCGTTGAACGTATGCGTGAACATCCTCGCTCCTGCGCCGACCGCCGCCCAGGCCTGCTCCAGCGACGCGTCGGTATGGCCCAGCGACACCGCAATTCCGCGCGAGCTTAGGTTCGCCACCGCTTCGAGCGCGCCGTCGAGTTCGGGTGCGAGCGTGATCATGCGCAAACACGGCAGCGCAGAGACGCGCTGGAGCGCCGCGCCGCGGGGTTCGAGATTGTGCGGCGGATGCGCGCCGAGGCGCGCCTGAGAGATGAACGGTCCCTCCAGATGCATCCCCAAAATCGCGCTGGATGCGCGGGGTGCATTGGCCGGCTCCACGATCGCTTGGGAAATCCTGGCGGCGGCCGCCTCGATCCTCTCAAGTGGCGAGGTTATAGCGGTGGGGAGCCACGCCGTGGTGCCCTCGCGCGCGAGTTCTGCGGAAAGCTCGCACAGCGCCTCGGGCGTGGCGGTCATCACGTCGATACCGCCGCGGCCGTTCACCTGAAGATCGATAAATCCCGGCACAACGTAATCGGCCGCCCCGGCACCGCCGTCGGCTTCGATCGACTCGATCGTTTCGCTGAAGCCGACGACGCCGCGGACAGTCGAGCCGTCGGTCCGCGCGATCAAGCCGCGCAACCGCTTCATCGTCGCGCCCGTGACGCGTTAGCTCGCGTTGAAGCGCTCCTGGAGCAGGCGTGAGAAGCGCGGCAGGTAGACGAGGTCGAAGGTGGTCTCTTTGCCGGGGAACATCGCGACTGCTGCGCCTTTCAGCGCGCGGACGTGATCCCAGGCTTCGTCGAGGGTGATCGAGTCATCCTGCGCGATGGTCGCGAAGGTGAGATCGACCAGAAAACGCAGTCTGCGGATCAGCAGGTGTTCCTGAGCGATAAGGGCAGCGCGATCGTCCTCGGCCATGGCTATTATCCGAAAGTTGAATAGAGGACGGGCCAAGTCGCCCATCACTTTGCCGAGTATAGCATCGCGGCGTGGGAAATTTGCGCCCCGCCGCGGCGTTGACTGGCATCATTACTTGTCTTGGCTCATCGGGGATGCCAACCTCATTGGCGCGATGGCGCAAGCGCGGCTCCGTTCGAGCTTCATTTATCTCGCCAACGCGGTCAACGACCTGCGCGGCAACTGGACCATCATCGCCGTGGTGCTGGCGCCATTGGTGCTGGCGTCCGCGCTGTGCCTGCTACCCGACGCCCTCAATCTTCAATATTCCCTGGTGCAAACTTTCGAGCCTGGCGTGACCAGCGTCGGTTTCGTGGAACCGGTGCAGGTGCCGTACGCGCCGGTCACGCGCGCCGCTCCCAAGCCGCCGTTTCCCCGATGGATGACCAACATCCTGCACTTGCTTGACGGCTTCATCACGCTGGTCGGTGTCAACCTGGTCGTGCTGTGCGCGCTCAGGCGAATGCAGGAGGGACAGCGCAAGTCGCGTCCGATCGACGAGGGGATCCAGGTCTACCGCGAGGCGGCGCGCCTGCTGGGACCGTTCATCTGGGTTAGCCTGCTCCAGGTGATAGCGATCGCAGTGGGAGCGGTGCTGCTGGTGATGCCGGGTGTGCTCGCCTATGTATGGCTTTATTTTTCGCAGTACGCGCTGATTTTTGACCAACGGCGGAGTTGGTCGGCGCTGCTGTACAGCCGCGATCTGATGCGCGGCAGTTTTTTTCGCGTCGCATTGCGAATCGTGGTCTTTCTAGCATTCTGGTCAGGCTTCAACTCATGGGCGGGCGGTACGTTCTTTGGGGTCAGCCTGTTGGCCGGATGGGTAGGGTTGATAACGGGCGCACTGTGGGCCGCAATCTTTCTGGTCGATTTACTTGCGGTGGCCGTGCTCTACGCGACTATCGCATTTCTGCTCGCCGCTGCTTTGCGTCTGTATCAGGACATGGGCGCGGTTGCAGCCGAGCACACGGGACTGACAACGGCGGCGCCACTGCCGCCGACCGCGCCATTACCTTCAGTCAGCGCCTAAGCCGGCTCTGCGCCGGTCGCGGCGGCGGCCAGGCGCGTGAGTGCGCGAATCGCAACCTCCAGCACCGGCAACCCGACCGTGGGCAGCGTGCGCAGATCGTTCATCAACTCCGCCATCGTATCGAACAGCCGCTCGCGCCCATTGCGCAAGGCACGCACGGCCTCGGCGGGAGAGACCTGGCGCTCGACCAGCACGGCACGGCAGAGCGCCAGGCGCGCATTGCGAAGGTCGCTGCCGAGGTCCTCGGCGGCCCGCCGCTCCCACCGATCGTCCGTCCCAATCGCCTCGAGCGCGCCTTCGAGCGTGGCGAATTCGATTATGTCGCCCAGCGCGAAGTAGGCGCGCGCGCACTCCGCGGGGGTGGCGCCATGGGCAAAGCTCAGGCTCAAAACGTTGAGCAGATGATCGGCGAAGCCCAAGCGAGCGAGTTGATGCGCGACCTGCTCGGTGTAGACAGTCGAGCGCAACTCGCGGTAGCTGCGCTCGAAACGCTCGCGCTCGTCGTCGGCCAGCATGTTCTCGAATTGAGCGCACAGGCTTTGAAAATCGGGTTTGTAGCGGGCGATTGCCTCGCCGAGCGGCTCGTTCGGCTCCAGTGCAGTGATCGCCCATCCGCAGGCCCGGCGCGCGGCGCTCTCCAGCGCGAGCAGCGCGGCCAGTTCGGCTTGCGCACCCTGGCCACTCGAGCCTGCGCGCAGTCCTTCAGCCTGATCGACCAGCTCGAGCACGCCCTCGGCGAAGACCCACGCGCGGACCGCATCCTCAGTGCGCGCGCCATGGCTGCGTGCCAGGCGAAAGACAAAGCTCGAGCCCATCAAATCGACCATTTCGTTGACCAGCCGCGTGCTGATGAGCTCGCGTCGCAGCCCGTGTTGCGGGATTTCAGCGGCAAAATCGCGGGCGATCGATGGGGGAAAGTACGTTACCAGAAACCGCCCGGTCAGGTAGGAGTCGTCGGGCAACGCGCAGATTTCGAGCTGTTTGGACAAATCGATTTTCGTGTAGGCGCTCAGCACGGCGAGTTCAGGGCGGCTAAGGCCTGGGAAGCGGCTGCGGCGATCGCGCAGCTCCTCGTGACTGGGCAGCGCTGGTTCGTAGCGATGCAGCACACCGCGCTGCTCGATCGCGCTTAGATGATCGCGGAACATTTTGACTTCGGTGCGGCTTCGGATCTGCTCGAGGCTCAGCAGTACCACCTGGTCGCGATTGTCGCGTAGCACCAAGGCGGCGACCTCTCCGGCGGCGGCCGAGAGCGCGCTATTGCGCCGCTCGAAATCGATTCGTCCGTCCGAGAGCGCCCGCTGGAGCAGGATTTTCAGGTTGACTTCGTGGTCCGAGGTGTCGACCCCGGCCGAGTTGTCGATCGCGTCGGTATTTATCCTGCCCCCGGCCATCGCGTACTCGATGCGCGCGCGCTGGGTGAATCCCAGGTTGCCGCCCTCGGCCACTGCCTTAACGCGCAACTCGTTGGCAACGACGCGGCAGGCGTCGTTGGCGTGGTCGCCAACCTCGGCGTCGCGCTCGTCGCTAGCGCGCACATAGGTGCCGACGCCGCCGTTGTAGAGCAGGGTTACGTCGGCGCGCAGGACGGCCTGGATGAGACTGTCGCCGTCGAGCATCTCGGCCGTGCAGGAGAGCGCGCGGCGGGCTTGCGGGCTGAGGGCGATACTTTTGGCGCCGCGGCGAAAAACGCCGCCGCCGGGACTGATCAGCGCCGGGTTATAGTCGGACCACTGCGAAGAGGGGAGTTCGAACAGCCGCTTGCGCTCGCCGAAACTCTTTTTCGGGTCGGGGTTGGGATCGATGAAGATGTGGCGATGGTCGAAGGCGGCGATGAGCTTGAGATTATCCGATTGCAGCAGCCCGTTGCCGAAGACGTCGCCCGACATGTCACCGATTCCCACCATCGTGATCGATGCGCCGCGCGCCAGATCGATTCCCATCTCACGCAGATGCCAGCGGACCGACTCCCACGCACCTCGCGCGGTAATGCCCATCGCCTTGTGGTCGTACCCGTAGCGGCCGCCCGAGGCGAAAGCGTCGCCGAGCCAGAACTTGTGCTCGGCCGCTATCGAGTTGGCCAGATCGGAAAATGACGCGGTGCCCTTGTCGGCCGCCACCACCAGGTACGGCCCGTCCTGGTCGAGCACTTTGACCCCGGCCGGATGCACGATCTGATTGCTGGCCACGTTGTCGGTCAATTCGAGCATCGCGCGGATGAGCGTCGAGTAGGCGTCGACCACGTCGTCGTGGGTGGTCGCGCGGCGCGGGCGCGGCTTGACGATGAAGCCGCCCTTGGCTCCGGTCGGCACGATGATCGCGTTCTTGACCGTCTGGGTTTTCATCAGGTCGAGGATTTCAGTGCGGAAGTCCTCGGGCCGATCGCTGTAGCGGATACCGCCACGCGCGATACGGCCGGCCCGCAGATGGCATCCCTGCATCGTTGGGCTGTCGACGTGTATCTCATACAGCGGCGGCGTGTCGGGAAGGTTGGGAACGCTCCCGCTTTCGAATTTGAGCGTGATGTAAGGCGGGGGCGGCTCGCGAAAATAGTTGGTCCTTACCGTCGCCTCGACCATCCCCAGCAGCGCCCGCGCTATCCGATCGTCGGCAATATTGTCGACCGCACCGAGCGCTTCCAGATAGGCCGAGCGCAATCCGGCGTAGCGCGGGTCGTCACCGCCGGCGTCCGTCGGATCCATCCGCAGCCGGAACATCTGGACCAGCATCCGTGCGAGCTTGGGGTTGACCAGCAGCACACGGCGGAGCGCCGGAAGCGCCGGCGCGAGGCGCATCTGGAAGGCCGCCGCCACGTATGTGCGCAGCAAAGCGATCTCGCGCCAACCCAGGCCCGCTTCCAACACCAGCGCGTTTAGCGGGCCATCCTCGGTCTGTCCGCGGCGCACCGCGGTCAGCGCCTCGGGCAGCATCGCTGCGCCGCTCGTGCTCTCCAGCGCCGCGCCGTGGCCGTCCTGCACGCGAAACGATTGGACGAAGGCGCGCACCGCGGCGCCGCCGGAATCGATTCGCAACTCGTCGGCCTCTTCCGAAATCACGGTGATGCCGAAGTTCGACAGCATCGGCATGATGTCCGAGAGCCGCAGCGGCTCGCCGATCTCAAACATCCGTAGCTCGCTGACCGGCGCCGCCGCGCCATCGCCGCCCTGGCGCGCCAACTCGACGCTGAAGCTCCGGCCGCTTTCGAGCAGAGTTTCGATGCGCTCGATATCGCCCGCCGCGCGAGCGACCGTGGTGCTGGCCTTGTAATGCAAGCTGAAGGCGCCGGCCCATCGTTGCGCAAGCGCCTGTCCGCGACGTTCGCCGAAGCGCTCGACCAGTTCCTCGCGCAGCCGGTCCTGCCACGTGCGCGCGAGTTGCGAGACCTCGGTCTCCATCGCGCGTAACTGCGCGGCCGTGGGTGGGGCGGCGTCGTAGCAAAAGTGCATCCGCGCCCGGTAGCCCTCGCCCATCGCGAGATAGTAGTAGACCAGCTGGCCGTCCAGGATGCGGCCGAGTGCTTCCTGGATCTGCTTGCGCACCTCGGCCGAAAAGTCTCGCGCGGCAGAACCACCAGCGCGACGACGTTGTTGCGCACCGGATCGTAGTGCGCACTAACCCGCACGGCGGCCTCGTCCTTGTGATCGAGGATGAGATGGAGTTCATCGCGCAGCTCGCTGACCGGCGCGCGGAACAGCTCCTCCTTGGGAAAGCTGTTGAACGCCGACACCAGCTCCTTGTAGTTGTGCGAGCCGGGCGCGGCGTGTTCGGCCTCGATCACTTCGCGCAGCTTGGCGCGCAGCACTGGGATGTGCTGGGCCTCCTCGGAATAGGCTTTGGATGTGAACAGGCCGACGAAACGGTCGAAGCCAACCACGCGCCCGTCGGAAGCGGTGCGCCGGATAGTGACATCGTCCATCAGGCCGCGGCGATGAACTTGCGACATCGTATGGGTCTTGCCCATGATGAGCGCCGAGCCCTCGAACAACATTTTCTGATGGTCGGGCTTAAGCGCTTTGAGATCGACCGGGCGCGCGTAACGCGAGCGGCTGAAGTCGCGCAGCAGCCCGAGTGCGGGATTGGGCGAGTCAAAATCGACCTCGAGCGTGCGGCGGCCGCCCTCTTCTGCGACCCGGTAGCGCCGATAGCCGAGAAAGACAAAGCCGCCTCCGACCAGCCATCGCAACAAATCGCGCACCTCGACTAACTCGCGCTGCGCGGCGGTCTCCTCGCAAATCTCCAATGCCCGGGCGGTCATCGCTTCGAAATCGCCGGTCGCCGAGCGGACTTGTTCGAGCACGCCCTTCAGCCCGGCAGCGATATGTTGGAGATCGTGCTCGCCGCCATCCAGACGCAATTCAAGATGGACGAAAGATTCGGGCCGCTCGGTTGACCGCATGCCTTCGAGCGAGACCAGGCGGCCGGCCGCGTCGCGTGCGGCGTGGAGCACCGGATGCATGAGCAGGCCGGCGCCGATACCGAGGTGATGGAAGTACTCAAGCATGCTGTCGATGATGAACGGGCAGTCCTCCATCACCGTCTCAACAAAAACCCCAGCGCTGCCGTTGTGCGGCGCACTCGCCACGCGGACTTTGACCGGGTCGGCGCGGATCGAGAAAAACTCCAGCGCATCCGCGCTGAGCTGCGCGCCTTGCTCGGCGGACAGCCGGGCAGTGAAGTCGGGCGCGAGCCCGCTAAACAGACGGGCGGCGAAAATGTCGAGCCGGCGCGCATGCTCGCTCGCGGTGTCGGACACAATGGTGTGCGGTTGTGCTTCGCTGGCCAAGACTGTCACCTGGAAAAATCAAAAGTCGCAGGAATACGGCGGTCCCCGATCCGGAATTATAGGTCGTGTCCCGCCGCTGCGGCTACAGCGCGGTGACACTCTCCGTGCGACGTCATATTCGGTAAAGTTAAACGCGCAGGCACGCGCTCCTTATCAATGGCACAGGTCGAGATAACCGCGATGACATTCGGACCGTTCGGGGTCGGACGGCTCGACGGCAGGGCCGTGATGGTGCCGCACGCGGCGCCCGGGGATTTACTCGAGGTTACGATCGTGCGGGAGCGCGCGGGTTATCTGATCGCGCGCGCCGAACGCGTGCTCAAGGCGGGAGCCGCGCGCCGCCCGCCGCCGTGCCCCTACCTGCCGCGCTGCGGCGGATGCGATTGGCAGCAAATCACTTACCCTGAGCAGGCGCGGTTCAAAGCCGAGGTGATAGCGGCGACACTTAATCATGCGCTCGGCCTCGAATTGAATCCCGCAACCTTGATCGAGCAGGCGCCGGCCGAGTTCGGCTACCGCGCCCGTATCAGGTTCAAAACTGGACGCGGCGGCCGGTTGGGATTTTACGAAACGGGCAGCCGCCGCCTGGTCGAAGTCGAACACTGCATGGTGGCCGCGGAGGAAATCCGGATGCCGCATGAGTTCGCGGCCGAGATCGAGTGCGAAGAAATCGAGGCGGTGGCCGATCGCGGCCGTGAAGTGCTGGTCGCGCATCTGGGGCGACCGCTGAGCACCGCAGTGCTCGAGCGGGCGCGCCGGGTGGTAGAGCGCGACCCGCGGATCGCGGGCGCGGTGCTGTGCGCGGGGCGTGCACGCGAGGTTATCGGCGAGGTCTCGATCACGGTCGCGCTGGAGCCAGGGCTCGAACTCGAAGTTGACGCCGACCTTTTCAGCCAGGTCAATCGCGCGCAGAACCTGAAGCTGGTCACGGCCGTGATGGAGATGGCAGAGGTGGGCGCGGAGGCGCGCGTGCTCGATCTATTTTGCGGTGCTGGCAACTTCAGCCTGCCCGCGGCTCGTCGCGGCGCGGCAGTGATGGGGGTCGACGCCGAGGCGCTCGCGGTGGCGGCGGCCGCCCGCAACGCAGCGCGGCTTGGCCTTGAGCGGGCGGAGTTCGCCGCGATGGAGGCTGCGGAGCTGGCACGCTTTTTATTGCGCGCACGTTATCGACCGGCGGTCGTGATCATGGATCCGCCGCGCAGTGGCGCGCGCGAGCTGGTCGAGCCGCTTCTGCGGATGCGCGCGGCGCGGGTGATCTATGTCTCGTGCGACGTGGCGACGCTGGCACGTGATCTACGTGCATTGCGCGCCGGCGGCTATCAGATCGCGGCGGTGCGCGCGTTCGATTTTTTCCCCAACACTCATCACGTCGAAGTCGTTGCGGTATTGACTTCGGCGGGGCCGCGTTCCTAAGCTGGATTGTCGGCCCGTCTTTTTCCCACCGAGCAGAGGGTCAGCAAAGCGATGCCCAAGCAGGAAAAGGAAAAGCCGCCACGCCCAAAGATTACCATCATCCCGGGGCGCGGCGTCGCTCAAACCATCAACTATCTGCTAGAGGATCGCGATGAGCTCGAGTGGATTATCGCGGTCGGCCGCACCAAGAACGGCGAGCTGTTCTTCTACGACACAGGCGGCGATATCGTCGAAGACCTGGGTACGCTGGAGTACCTGAAGGCTCGCATCGTACGTGCGCATTTCGGCGACGAATACGAGTGAGCACTCGCGACCGCGGTCCGATCCATCCTGAAATACGCTTGGCGCGTTTAAGCGCAACGGAATTGCGCCGAACGGAGCTTCCGAGCCGCAAGATCGCGGCGCAGACCAACTAATCAGGCGTTATCGCGTTCGGATATTTCTTGTAGATTTTTTCGGCCGCCATGAAATCGCCCATCGCGGAGTCATAGTCGCCTTTGAAGTAGGCGCGCTGCCCGTCGAGAAAGAGTTCCTGCATGTGCTGGGCGCTCGCGCCGGAGCGTTTCGCGCGCCACACGTCGCGCGACGTCTTGACCATGGCATCGTACACGTCTTGCTGGCGGAACTTGTGCACGGCCGGCGGCGGAGCAGTCGGTGGTGCAGTCATGCCCGCTTGGGCGAAGACGGGGGCTGAATAGCCAGTTGTGAGGCAGGCTGCTGCTGCTAAACCCAGCATCGCTAGTGTCCAGGATTTCATGATCGTGATCCTCCCCCGCTTCAGGCGGCGGTTTCGCTTGCTCTTATCAAAAAGCTTCCATCGTAAGCAACTGTGGGGCCAAGCGGTTAGTCGTCGAATTCCTGCTCAGGCGGGCGCGCGTAGATGACGCCATCATCGATCTCCAGCGGCACGCGATAAAGGAATTTGCCGCAAGCGGTGGCTGGACCCGCGATACATTCCCCGCTCCCCGGTTCGAAGTAGGCGTTGTGCGTCTGGCACATCAGATACCGCCCCTGCTCGGCGAAAAACTGGTTGTCGATCCAGTCCATCGCCATCGGCACGTGGCGGCAGCGGTTGACGTAGGCGTGGTACTGGCCATGGAAATTGATCAAGAAGCATTCCTCGTCCGCGCCCCGCACCGGCAGCATGAATTTCATCGATTCGCCGGCCGCTAGCGCCTCGGTCGAGGAGACCCGGTAGCGCGTCACGCCACGTTTGATCACGCGCCGTGTGCGCTTGCCACCGGTGCCTTTGAGGCTGTTCTTGCGGCTATCGTTGCGCGGCATTGTTCAATCAACCTGCAAATTCATCCGCAGTCCCAATCGGCAAGCTCGCCGCCGGGCCGGCCTTTCCATCCGCAAATATACGATCATAATAGCTGATAGCGGCGACGGCGCTGGCCGTGTAAGAAGCTGCACAAGCGATTCGCGTAAGTGCACATCGGAGGCGCGCAGATCGATGGATAAGCCGATAATTCGCCCGGTCGAAGCCTTTCCGATGGAACAGCAGGATCAGACACTGATTTGCCTGCGCGATCCGTCCGGCCTCGCCCCCGAGCCAATCGTGCTCGGGATGGGCGCGTATTTCCTGGTGACGCTGTTCGACGGGACCAACACAACGCTCGATTTGCAGGCCGCGTTCAGCCAGCGTTTCGGCGAAGTCATCCCATCCGCGAAAATTCGCGAGCTGGTAGCCGCGCTCGACGGCGCTTATTTTCTCGATTCGCCGGCTTTTGCCCAACGCGTACGCAGCGTGCGCGAGGAGTTTCGCCAAAGACCATCGCGCGCGGCGGCGCTGGCCGGACTTTGTTATGAGACCGAGCCGTCACGGCTGCGTGCCGAGATCGAGTCGTTCTTCGAACGTCCGAACGCGCCCGGCCGCGACGCACTCGCGGTCCAGGCGCCTTCCGCGGTGGCCGGAGGCCTCGCCGGTCTCATCGCACCGCATATCGACCCGCGCCGCGGGGCAGCCGCCTACGCATGGGCTTACAATGAGCTGCGCCGGCGCGAGCGCCCAGAGCTGATCGTGATCCTCGGCACCTCGCACTATGGGGCGGGTCCTGAGCTGTTCAGCGCGACCCGCAAGAACTATCTCACTCCGTTCGGTGCGGTTCCGACCGACCGCGCTTTCGTCGAGCGGCTTGCGGCACGGTACACAGGCTCGCGCGGCGGCGACTTGTTTGCCGACGAGATGCTCCATCGCAACGAACATTCGATCGAATTCCAGGCGCTCTTTCTCGCCTGGGCGCTGGGTATCGAGGGTTACCAGGTAGTGCCGATCCTGGTCAGCTCATTCCATCAGATGGTGCGCGCCGGCGAGCGCCCGGCCGGCAACGAGCGCGTGGCGCGCTTTCTCGACGCGCTGCGCGCGGAGCTCGCGGCCGAGCGCCGGCGCGTACTAATCCTGGCCGGCGTAGATTTCGCCCACGTTGGGCGCAAATTTGGCGATTCCTTCGGCGTCGACGATCGCGTGACCGCACACGTGCGCCGCGAAGACCTGGCGCTTATCGACACGATCAAAGCCGGCGACCCGGGCGGCTTCTTTGCCGACATCGCGCGCGACGGCGACCAGCGCAAGATCTGCGGGCTTGCCCCGATGTATGCGCAGCTCGAGCTCTTAAGCGGGCGGAGCGCGCGCCTGCTGCACTATGACATCGCACTCGAGCCGCAAACCGATTCCCTGGTCTCGTTCGCGAGCCTCGCGATCGATTAGGTGACGCGGGCTGGTAAGCTAATGTCCGCGCCGCGCCGAGCAGACTTGCCAGCTCTCGTCAGCTCTTGGCATTCGCAGCGCTTTGCGCGATAACTCGCGATCCGACCTTCACGCGACAAGGAGCCGCACAATGAAGATAGGCCTGCAAGCATTCGTGACCGACACTACCGCGAACCCCGCAAACGTCGCGCGCAAAGCCGAAGCTGTCGGTTTCGATTCGATTTTCATTCCGGAGCATCCAATAATCCCGATTCAGCATCGGACTCCCTATCCGATGGGCGACGGCACGATCCCGGAGTTCTACGCGCACATGCCCGACCCGTTCGTGTCGCTCGCGCTAGCGGCCGGCGCGACCACCCGGATGAAGCTTGCCACCGGCATCTGCCTGGTGCCGGAGCGCGATCCGATCGTGATGGCCAAGGAAATCTCGACGCTCGATCACTTCTCGGGCGGCCGCTTCATGTTCGGCATCGGCGCCGGATGGCTCGCCGACGAGTCCGAGATCATGGGGGTCGAGTTCAAGCGGCGCTGGCCGATGACCCGCGAGTACATCGCTGCGATGAAGGAGCTGTGGACCAAACCCGAACCGAGCTTCGAGGGCGAGTTCGTGCGCTTTCCCAAGGTCAAGTTTTTTCCCAAGCCCGCGCAGAAACCCTATCCGCCAATCATCATCGGCGCCGGCGGGATGGGCATCAGTTGCGAGCGAGCGCTCAAGGATACGGTCGCGATCGGTGATGGGTGGATGCCGCTCGGGCTGACCCCCGCGCAACTGGCCACTGAGCTCGGGAATCTGCGCGCGATGTGCACGCAGGCCAAGCGCGACTTCAGCAAGATCGAGATCACCTTCCTGATGCTGGAGACGCCGCCCGACGCGGCCCGCGTGATCAAGCAATACGAGGAGGCGGGAGCGCATCGCATACTGGTCGGTGCTCCGACGCTGGCGCCGGACAAGTACGAGCGCGAGCTGGAGGACCTGGCGCGCGCCTGCATCCGTTAGCCGGCGCACGACCGCGGTTTCGCGTTGCGCACCGCACCGGCCCGCTACTGATGCGCTTTCAGGAAGGTGCGAACGCGCGCGACCGCTCCCGGCGTCGCGTCGGGAGTCTTCCATTTCGTGATCAGCTCGGCGTTGGGCGCCAGGCGCGCGATCTCCTCCGCGATCGGCGTCGGATGGTAGAGATCGTCGCCCGCCAGCACCAGCATCGGCGTGCGGCAAGCGCGTACGAAATCGCGCGACACGGAGAAGACAAAATCACCGTCATACATCCGCGCACGAAACGCCGCGAGCGCCGCCTCGCTTAGCTCTCCATGGGCCTTCTTGAGCTCGCTCGCCCAGCCGTCGAACATTTCGATGAACGCGGTGCGGTTATCGGGACTAAGTCCGATCGGATTTTGCAGCACTGCGGCGCTGACGCGCTCGGGTGCGAGCTTGATCAGCCCCAGGCAGTACGACGATCCGATGCAGCCGCCCAGGACGTGCGCGCGGTGCGCGCCGAGATGGTCGAGCAGGGCGAGATGGTCGGCCGCGTAAGTCTCCCAACCGTCCCCCGCGCTGATTGGCGCGCGCGAACGGCCGGCGTTGCGCTGGTCCATCGCGATCACGCGGAAATCCTGTGACAACTCGGCGGTCGGATCGAAGGGGCTGCGCCGCCAGAAGTCGATACTCGAGCGCATCCCGCCTGGCGCGAACAACAGCAGCGGATAACCCGACCCATACTCTTCGTAATAGAGCGACACGCCAGCGCGTTCAAAATGTGGCATCGATTTACCTCCTAACCCGAAGCTTAACCAGGCCGTCCAGGATACGAAGCTCAATCGCAGAAATCCCCCGCAGGCGTCAAACTCAATTTTCGGGGCACGTGGCCTGAGTACAGGTTGCCCAATATTGTCCCACGGCTGCGTACGTTGCCCACAGAGACTACGCTCGGCCTATTTTCATCAATTTAACTTCACTCGGATTGATCACCGCGCGCAGAAAACCTAATTTGGCGTACAATCAAGTCGCGCGGTCCATGAATCCTGTCGATTGACCTGTGGACGACCTGTGGACGACCTAAAGCATCTACTCTTCAGCAACCGAGAACGTGATCTGATGGCGGAAGTCGCGCGCCGTCTGCTTCCGAAACTCGAGCGGGTAGCAGAGCGTTGGGCCGCAGCGATAGCGCTCGACGCACCGGCCGACAAACTCCCACGGATGCGGCAAACCTTGCGCGGGATGACCGTTCCATTCCTGAACAGCTTTTTCGAACAACTGGCCGAACGCAATCCCCAGGGCGCGCTCGCGTGCTACCAGGGCTTCATCGAAAGTATAATCCGTGGCCAGCTTGACGAGCCGGAGCGACAGCGCGCAACCATCGACGCGCTGTTCTCTTCGGCGCGCGCGGTGCGCGGCCTTCTGGCGCAGGAAATCGGCCAGGTGCTGGAAGGCGACGAAGGACGCATCGCGGCGGTCCTCCCGTTCAACCGGCTTTGGAGCGAAGCGATCGAGTCCACGGGACGGATTTACGCGCGGCTGCGCGAAAGCCATCTGCGCCAGTTGTACGATGACGCGCGGCGGACTGCCGAGAAACTGCGCGAGAGCGAAGAGCGCTTCCGCCTGCTGGTCGAGGAAGCCAAACAGGCGCGCGACGCGGCGCTGGAAGCCTCGCGGTTGAAGTCGGCCTTCGTGGCCAACGTGACCCACGAAATCCACACCCCGCTCAACATCATCCTCGGCTACGCGGATCTGATGGCCGAGCGCTTGACCGAGTTGAACGACCCGCGCGCGGCCGATTACGCCGACCCCGTACGCCGAGCCGGAAAACGGTTGCTCGACACCGTCGTTTCGATCCTCGAATTCTCGAAGATCGAATCGGGCGCGTACCAACTCGATCCGAAGCCTATCGTGCTCGGAGAATTCATCGAACGGCTCGTGGGCGAATTCAGGATCCTGGCGCTCAAAAAGGGTCTAGTGCTCAAAGCCGAGATCGACGAGCCGGGTGCGCTCGTGAGCTTTGACAAGCGCTGTCTTTCAAATGCACTGACCAATCTGCTGCAGAACGCGATCAAGTTCACCGAGCGCGGAGAAGTCGCGGTGCGGCTTTGGCGCGACGCGCAGGCGGTGCTGTGCCTGGAGGTGCGCGATACCGGCGTCGGAATCGACGCGAACTACCTCAAACATATATTCGAGGCGTTCTCGCAGGAGAACCCGGGCCTCACGCGCAAGTTCGAAGGCGTTGGCCTCGGCCTCTCGCTGGTCAGGAAATATCTCGAACTCAACCACGCGGAAATCGAGATCGCGAGCGAGAAGTATAAGGGCTCCACGTTTAAAATCCGCTTCGCGCACGATAACTCAAAAGACGCCTGACTACCCCGACCGACATAGGAAACCTTCGAGACCCTGATCCCGGCGCGGCTCGACCGCCTGCCGTGGAGCGAATTCCACTGGCTGTTGGTGATCGGCCTCGGCATCACCTGGGTCCTCGACGGCCTCGAGGTGACGCTGATGGGCGCGATCAGCGCCGTCCTGCAGCGGCCCGACGTGCTGCACTTCAGCGGCGCCGAGGTCGGCGCGATAAGCTCGGCGTACCTGGTCGGTGCGGTGCTCGGCTCGCTGGTCTTCGGCCATCTGACCGATCGCCACGGACGCCGGATGTTCTTCTTTGTCAGCCTCGCGATCTACCTCGCTCGGGGTAGGGCTCACCGCCTTTTCGTGGAGCCTCTGGAGTTTCGCGCTGTTCAGGTTCATCACCGGCGCCGGTATCGGCGGCGAATACTCGGCGGTCAACTCCGCCATCGATGAACTCATCCCGGCGCGATTTCGCGGCCGCGTCGACCTGATGATCAACGGCAGCTTCTGGCTGGGCGCCGCCGCGGGCGCAATCTCGACCGTGATTCTGCTCAATCCGAAGCTCCTGCCGGTCAACCTCGGATGGCGTCTCGGCTTCGGCGCCGGCGCGATCATCGGGACGGTCATTCTCTATATGCGCAGGTTCATCCCGGAGAGTCCGCGATGGCTGGTCACTCACGGGCAGCGTGAGGAGGCTGAAAAAACCGTCGCCGCATTTGGAGCAAACGGTGGCGCGCGAGACCGGCGCGCACCTGGAGGATCCGCCGCGCGAGGAGGCGCTTGCGGCTTCATGTGCGGCATCAGTACGGCCTGGAGGCGGTGCTGAAGCCGATGCTTACGCAGTACCGCTCGCGTTCGGTGCTTGGGCTTTCGCTGATGATCGCGCAGGCCTTCGTGTACAACGCGATCTTATTCACCTATGCGCTCGTGCTCACCCGCTACTACGGGGTTTCGGTCCATGCCACTGGGCTGTACCTGCTTCCGTTCGCGCTCGGCAATTTTCTCGGCCCGGTGGCGCTGGGCCATTTTTTCGACACGCTCGGCCGCCGCCAGATGATTAGCGCGACCTTCACGATCGCGGGCCTGCTGCTGATCGTGAACGGATGGCTTTTTTTGCGCGGCGCATTGACCGCTACCACCCAGGCGATCCTGTGGTCGGTAATGTTTTTCTTCGCTTCGCCCGCTGCGAGTTCGGCCTACCTGACGGTCAGCGAAATTTTTCCGCTCGAGATGCGGGCGCTGGCGATCGCGGTGTTTTATTCCGTTGGCACCGCGGTCGGCGGCGTGGTTGCGCCATGGTTTTTCGGCCGGCTGATCGATTCGCACTCGCGCATGGAGTTGTTCTGGGGCTACCTTGTCGCAGCGGCGCTGATGCTGATGGCGGCGGTGGTCGAGGCTACGCTCGGAGTCGCCGCGGAGCGTACCAGCCTGGAAAAAATCGCCGCGCCGCTCTCCTCGGCGCACTGAGCCCGATTCATCAGGCCAACGACTTGGCCGTCACTTCGTCGCGAGGATCAAGGGCGAGACGTGCGGCGCCGGAATCGTGGCGACCTTGCTGAAACCGGCTTCCTTGAGCCACTCGCGATACTCGCGCATCGTGAACACGTCGCCCGCCGGAGTGTGCAGCAGCATGTTGAGGCCGAACAACAGCGGCAGCGCCGGCCCGCTGCGTTCGTCATTGGGTACGAACTCGCCGATGAGCAGCATCCCGCCGTCGCTCAGCGCGTCGTGTGTCCGCTTGAGGAGCCGCCTGCCCCAGTCCGGCCCCTCGCCGTGGATGATATGGCCGAGGATGGCAAGGTCGAAGCCGCCTCCGAAGTCGACCTCACGAAAATCGCCTTCGAGATAATCGTAGCGGTCGCCGACGCCCCAGCGCTCGGCATATTGGCGGGTGACCTGCGTGACCGCGGGGTAATCCGCCACCGTGACGCGCGCCTGCTTGAGCGCTTTCGCGAACGGAATCGACCATGCCGCAGCTCCCGCGCCGATATCGAGGATCCGCTTGATCCTGCGCCGCGCCGCTACCGGCAGGCGCTTCACGGCCGCGCTCGCCGCAAGGAAGCCCCCCGGAAAGATCGCCGGGACGAGCTTTGAGAAGAACACCTGACGCTCCTCCGCCGATAGGTCCGCCTGGAGCGGGCGGCCGCTTTTGACCGTCTCGGCCAGCATCGCCCACGGCGCCATCATCATCTTCCCCATCATCGTCGCGTCGCCCATGTAGAGCGGCTTGCCCCGCACCAGGTGCTCGGCGGCGCTGCGTTGGAGCTTGTAGCGCCGCCCGCTTTTTTTCAGGTACCCCATCCCGCAGAGCGCATCGAGGAGCCGCCGCTGTCCCATGCGCTGAAGCACCCGCCGCCTCCGCCACGTGCTCGGCAGTGGTTTTACCGGCCGCGATATGGCTGAAGAGGTCGAGCTCGACCGCGGCGGCCAAAGCCAGGCCGCGCCACGCGAGTTGCAGCAGCTCTTCGAAGGTTTGCAAAGGCGACGGGCCGGAACCTGACTGTTTCCGTGGCATCGATTTGTACCCCCGTCGGGTTCTGAAACATGTTCGCCGAGCGGACCATCTACCACGTTGCCCTCGGCTACGGCTACTGATGGCCGCGCTGAGGCGCGGCTTGTTGGCCGAAGTCGGGGGTGTTAAAGATGGGGCCGGTCGGCGTACCGGCGGTTCAGCTCGCATACTAGCTTGCCCAGATCATTGCGCAGGAGGAAACGGCTGATGACCAACAAAGGATTCTCGCACGTGGGGCTTTCCACGCTCGATCTCGACAAGACACGCGAGTTTTACGAGAAGATCCTGGGCTTCAAGGTGGTGGTAGCCGACACGATCAAGATCAAGGAAGGCGGGGCCATCCGCCATATTTTTTTTGATACCGGCCGCGATCAGTTGCTGGCTTTCATGGAGCCGCGCGGAATTCCAGGCGTCCCGGTCGAATACGACGCCGGCATCAATCGCGGGCTCGGGACGCCGGCGGCCTTTTACCATTTCGCCTTCGAGGCTGGATCGCCGCCGGCGCTCGAAGATAAGCGCCGCGAATTGATCGACAAGGGCGTGCAGGTGACCGACGTGGTCGATCACGGATGGGCGAAGTCGATCTACTTCAAGGATCCCAACGGGATGTCGCTCGAGTACTGCTGCCTCGCGCGCAACTTCACCCAGGACGACGCCACGATGCAGGAGCGCTTCGAGATTTCGATCAAGGCGCTCGGACTCGACACCGCCAACTCCGACGAGATCACCGCTGCACGCGCGCTGGGCGAAAAGTCGAAACATCCTCAATAACCGCGCCGCACAAGCAGTGAAGTGGAGAAGTCGGCGCGGACCGCCCACGCTACCGATGGTCCGCCATCGCCTGAAACTCCTGATCGTGCTCTGCGCGGTCGCGGTTTTTTTCAACAGCGAGATTCTGGCCCAGACCCAGCCGCCGCTTGAGAATGCACCCGCCGCCAGTCCCCTCCGCATCCGCGACATCCGCACCTGCGGCACCAGCCGGCGTCACGCCGCTCGGCCTCGAGTACGCTCCAGGCGCCGCGAGCTTGGCCGATTCGGTAAGCGGTTTTCACAACCGCCTTCAGGAGACCCTCGGACTTCAGATTCATGGGATGCTGGTGGGAACCTATGAATACAACTTCGACCGGCCCAGCACCGGCAACAATACACTGCGGGTTTACGATTTCTTCGGCAGCAACAGCCCCGAGCTTGCGCAAGGCGAGCTCTATATCGAGCGTGCGGCACCGCACAGGCTTGGCTTCGTGCTCGATTTGAACACCGCTAATCTCGCGCAGGTGCAGTACGGCGTCTCGACCGTTTATTGGAAGGTCCCGGGGCGCGCCGGCGCATGCCCGCAAAGTCCGTGCGGATGGCTCGATCCGACGCGCGCCTATCTTGATTACACGCTGCCGCTCGGAACTGGAATCCTGCTAACCGCCGGTACCCAATTGCCGCTGATTGGCAACGAGGCGATACCGAGCTGGCAGAACTACAACCTGTTCCAGTCGATCGGTTACGTTTTCCACGCGAGCCCGTTCAACGTCACTGGTCTGCGGGCCCATTATACCTTCAACGATTCCGTCGGCCTGACGCTCGGGCTCAATAACGGATGGGACTCGTTGGCCTCGAGCTATCCGCTGCAGACCTTCGAAGGACAGCTCAGCCTGAATCCCGACGCAGCAACTCTCTCTCCAGATCAACGGCATGTATGGGCCGCAAGGACCGACCGGCGGCAATCTGCCGTCGAAGGCCGGCCTGCTCGATCTAATCGCAACCTGGACGCCGCCTATCGACGGGCTGAGCATCACCCAGGAGGCGATCGCGGGTCATCAGGACAGCAACGCCCTCGCGCCGACTCCGCTAATCGAGGGACCGGGACATCCGTCGAACCCGATTCTCGATGAGTTTCCCGGCGGTCGCACTGTCCATCGCGAGCGACTGGTATGGTGAGGGCACCTGGGTTGCGTATCAGGCCACTGCGCGCTTGCAACTCGGGCTCCGCGGCGAAGTGCTCAAGGATATCGACGGCTTCGATACCGGCCTGCCCCAGACGCTGTGGGATATAACGGCTGGAATCAATTTCAAGCTCGCAGAATGGCTCGTCGGCAGGTTCGAGTACCGTCACGACGAATCCAGCCGCAAACCGTTTCCGAGCAGCAAGCCGTTGATCTTTTTCCCATGCCCGGGGCTCGGCACCTGCGCGGCAACCGCCTCGACTTATCATGGGATGGATACCATCCTCGCGACGCTGATGTTCATCTTCTGACAGCGGACTAGCTGACCAACCGGATCGTGCTCATGGTGGCGGGCAGGCCCTGCACGCGCACTGCTCCGTACGAGTTGGTGGTGGCAACACCGCCCGCCGGCACCTCCTGCTGCGAAGAACTCATGGCGCGCGAACTGTCGCCGCCGCAGCCAGGCTGACAAAAAACCGCCGTGATTAGCGCCGCGATTACGAGCGCGCGGCGGCGCTTGCCGGCGGGGATCGCCAGCAGGCCGATTCCCAGCAATCCCAAGGTTGCGCCGATCGGCAAGTGGCTTCGCGATCCGCCTCCCGGCGGCAGACCGGCATACCTGCCCGAAGTTTCGGCCCGCGCGGCGTTCGGTGAGAGCGTGGCGTCCAGCGTGAACTGCGCCACGGCCCCGGCCGGTAGGCTTAGCGGCGGATTGAAAGTGAAGCCCGTGCTACTGCCCAGGGTTCCGGTGATGGCGGTCTGCGATGCTCCGCCGTTCACCGCGCCGCTCATGGTCAGGCCGGAGAACAAGCCCGGGTTGCTCAATGCCACGGTTATCGAAGTGATCGTCTCGGTAGAGTTGGTGATGTTGGTAATGCTCAAGCTGCCCGCGAACACGGTCTGGCCGTTTCGCCCGTTGGCAACGAGGTCGGAAGCGCTCGCCTCAGCGCCGGCAGCCGGTTGGAATGCCGCGATCAAGTTTTGGATATTGGGGCTGCCGAGGCCAGTGCCCAGATCATAACCCGGACCGACTTCGTAACCCGGATAAAGATCGCACATATCGAATGTGCAGTTATTGCCGAGTTGCGACACGTCAACCAGGGCCGGACTTCCGCTGGCCGCCAGCTGATACAGTTGCGGATTGATATTGCCCAGGCGCGTGGTATTGGAACTTTGCGCGATCAGCCGCGAAATTCCTGCCCAGATCGGCGAACTGGCGCTGGTTCCTCCGTCGCCGAGAAAGCAGGGTGTCACTTTCGTACACTTGACGGTGGTGGCAATCCAATAGCCCGGTTGACTCGAGCTGGCGCCGGCCGAAACGTCCGGCACGCCGCGCATGGCGAGTGGTGCGCCGAGTCCATAGGGAACGATAGAGGCCTGCCATGACGGAGCCGGGAAAATCACACTAATCCCGCCGCCGCTCGTGCCTTTCGCCGGTGCCGCGGGGGTAGGCGACGGCACAGGAGTGAAAGACTGCCACACGTTTTCGAATCCCGGCGCCAGCACCGAGGTGTTGCCGTTGGCGTCGTAAACCGGATTGAACTGGGTGCCGCCGGCCACGGTCACGTCGGGGCTGGCCGAACTTTCCTCGATACTGGGCTGGACGCCGGTCTGGGCTGGCGTGCTCGCAGGCTGTCCGCAGGGATAGAAGGAGCCGTAGTCGCCGGAGGAGTGAAATAACGTCTGGCCCTGTATCACCGCTTGCGTATCAGCCAGGGCATAGGCCTTAACCTGCGCCAAATCGGGACAGGGGCTCTCGTCGTCGATACTCGAACTGATCACGCCGCAGACATTCTGGCTGACCGCCAGCGATAGCGTATCGAACGCCTTGGTGGTGGAATTCGGAATGGTAGCGACGTACAGGCGGATCGGTGTAGTTGGCGCTACCGCATGGGCCCACTCTACATCGAGCGGCGGCTCGTTATCCGTGGGCTGGCTCGGCGGGGTATTCGGGTCAGTCGGAATGATCTGGATTCGGACGGGGGGAAGGTTGAACTGGGTAGTGAAGGTATCGAGCACCGAGGGTGTTGGCGAGGAAGATGGTGCCGGGACGGCCGGCAAGGTGGCGTTCTCCAGCAACGCAATGCAATCGGGCGCCGTGGTGCCGCCATTGCCGCCCGGGTTGGTGGGCGGAGCCTCGTTGTAGAAGAGCCAGAAATCCTGCGGCGAGAAATGCTTGTTGCCGGGAGCTGCCGCCAGCGGGGAAACCACTCCGAGCACTGCGGCCGCCGGCGTGGGCATCGGCGCCGGCCTGCGGACTTAAATTGTTCAGGCCGAACAGCGCTACGATCGATCCCGCCAGGCTGGCCGGAATCTGTGGATCGGTCCGGTTGGCGAACTCCGGACCGCTGCTTACGATCGCGGTGCTCAGCGCCTGCTCTATTTGCGCCACCGACCCGCTGAATCGTACTTCCCGCGTGCCGAGGTCGGCGGACTCGATCGTGAAGCCGCTCTCTTTGAGCCAATCGGTCACCGCCTGCAACTGAGCCCCGGTGGGTCCAAACTGCCGCGCGAAGACAGAACTGCTCAGCCATCGATGGTACCAAGGAGAACCCGGCTGCTGGAGTTGAGTTTTCAGTTGCTCGAGCCGGTCGGTATTGCGCAATCCGAGCATCGCCATCAGGTGAAGCTGACGTTCGGCCGCAGCCGGCCCCCAGGTTTGAATATTCGCCAAGGGATGGTTCCCGGCGAGGGCAACCTGCTCTTGCGGCTCGGCGCCAGCGCTGAACAGCAATTCGACGATCGCGACGAGGACGAGCAGCACACTTAGAGAGGGCGTATTCCTGGGTGCGGTCTTCATTTTCAGCTTAACTTTGATTCGAATTCCTTTGCCCGCAATCGCGCGACAGAATTTCACTCCGGCGGCCTCGCGTTGCCATACGACGGGATGCAGGTCGTCCCTGCCGCGCGCGGCGCTCCGACGCTACCGCCTAGTTGCACGTCTGCTGGTACTCACCGTTGGGCTGGAAGCCGATCTGGCCGCAGGCGGAGTCGTACAGGTAGGTAAACCAGGCCAGCGGATGACGTCCGGTGTTGACGAACTTCATCGTCGGGTCTGAGGCACTTGTACTCCAGTTGACAGATGACGGCTCCGGTGTGATCGGCGGCGAATTTGTGGCGTTGGTAGCAAACTGGTAGCACATCGGCGGAGCCGCTGTGCTTTTGCCTGAGTTGATTTGCACTACGGTCAAGTCGGGCACGACGCAGTTTTTGCCGCTGGTACATTGGTTAAGCCCGGCGGGCCGCGCATCACGACGCAGATTTAGATACATATCGCCGATCCCGGTATCCATCAGCATCGTGCCACAAAAGCTTACCGACTGTGCTGGGAAACTGAAGCATCCAGCGGCTCCCGTATAGTCACCCGCCACACACCGATTGGATGAGAGCTGCGTGGTATGGAATCCCAGCGTCGAGGTAACCCCTAGCATGATCAAGCTCGGAGTTATCGTATAGCCAGCACTGACGTCAGAGCCGTGCGCGTTACCATCGGTGACGTTGAGAAAGGCGTTATCGGCCGGAGAGTTAAAGTAGTCACCCCGCCTCGTGCTATTGCGGTCGAATCCGATCCCCATGTAATCCAGCGGATCGCTATCGGGAAGAACCAGAACCTTGATCGGATGTGTGGTAACGGTCGTCTTGCCGTCGCTCAGCAGAAACGTGACCGGTGCCAGCCAATACTGGCCGTTGAAAGTATGCCCGCCGTTACTGTCGTAGTATTTAACCCCAGGTCCGGCTGGACCGATGATTTGGGTTTCGCCCGGTGTCGGATTCGCTGCCGGCACCTGGCTCTGTGGAACCAGCACCCCGAGCGATCCCGTGTCGACCGTGTACTGATGGAAGGTGCCCGGCGATGCGCCGATCGCGGCCTGGATCTGGATACCGGCGCTTGACGTCATGTTGGCGCAGTTTCCGGGCAGGGTTCCGGGCGCGCAATCAGTGCCCAGGTCGAAACTGGTCGTTTGGTAGAGGCACTTGTTTGGCGACCGACGATTTTTGCGCAGTATCAGCGTCGTCCCAATTGAGTATTGGCCCAGCGTCGGTGTGCCGTTCGGATTGGCAATCCAGGCCTCCAGCAGAAGGTCGTTCGCCAGGTACTGTCCACTGTATGTGAACGTAAAAGCGGTGCCCGAAATCAGCGGTTTCGTCGTCGGGGAGATTGCGCCGTCAGGCGCCCCGAAGATCTCGACCTGGAGAGGATTTCCCGGCGTCGGGGTCATCGGCTTACCCTGATCGTCATGGGGCGCCAGGTTCACCGTGATCGTCGATGGTGCGCCGGCGGAATCCGGAGAGAGCGGATTGTCGATTACCGGATTGGTTGGTGTGAAATCGATCGCGCTGATCGCCGCACTCGGCGAAGCTGACGGCGATACGCATGCTGCGGCGGGTGACGGAGTGGGAGTGCCAGTAGGTGCCGGATTCAAGGTCTGAGTTGGCGACGCGATCGGGGCGGACGCGTCATCCCTGCTTCCACTTTCTCCACCACACCCGGCGGTCAGGAGGACTAGCGCCATGAATACTGCACATGCATAGAGCGCGTTGCCCGACTTCAACGCGAGCTTCCATCCCATTTCCACCCCTCCCCATCCAGCTCCGCCTTCGGGGAAGCATCAAACGCTCCTTCCACCGCCCGAATCGGCCTACGAATCGTTGCTTTGGAGAGTTCCGGTTTTAGTTTTCAAATGCAACTGGCCATATACGCCAAGCGGATCGATTTTGCGGAGGCCAGGCAACTTCCGACCGATGGTCCTTGCGGTAGCCTGCGGCAACGGAATCCATCCGCTACGGAATAAATAACGGTTTGGAGACGATTGACGTTCCGCTTGAAAGACGTAGGAATGCCTTTATCGGCACGGGCTCCAGAAGGACGTCGCTCCGAATTCTGATAAGTCCGGATCAGGCAACCTTGCGCGGCACCTCAGCCAGGACATACCGGCCAGAACGTTTTCGTGAACGGGATTGACGTATGTAATAGTAACTTCGCGCGGCTGGGTCTTTATTCCATCCTGAATCTTGTCGAGGACCTGCTTCAACGTTGCGGGCCCGAAGGGGTTGAATAAGTAAAATACATTGCCGCGCGTGAAATGGAACTCCTCAGCCTTGGAGCACACTATCGATACCGGAGTCCGCCTTCCGCGCATCTGTTCTGCATTGTGGCGCGCCTGGTCGCAAAGGGTATCTAGGTATTCTATTCCAATTGCTTCGGCTATGTCGTAAGTTGCGGCGCAACAGACTACACGGCCTTTGCCGCAGCCGAGATCCACGAATACATCGGTGGGCTTCAGCGATAAGAAACTCAGTATTTTAAAAATCGCGCGATACGATACCGTCCCATAATAGTGGCGTTCCGCAGGAACGGATTGTATGCCGTCTCTGGTCTTGTACGTTGCTCTAGTCGTGATCCGAAGTCGGCGCTCCCACAGGAGATTATCCAGCTTCTGCAGAACTCTTCCAGTCTGATGTCCAAAAACAAGATGCATCGAATCTAACCATTTGGGTGTTTAATGTTTAGCGACGATATCCATTGAATCTTCCGAGGGACAACTCATCGTGTGCCCGACGCCGCTCGGTGAAAGATACCCCATCGACTTGGGCGGGCGAAGAGCAGGTAAGTCCGATAGCCGTTTGTTTACGATGTCCCGCTTAACCTGTACTTAACTGCCGCGGCTACCTCTGCAGGCGTCAGCTCGCCGAGCTTAGCAACCCGAACAACGCTGACCCGCCCCAGCGGACGCCATCGATCCGGCTCTGTGGGCCCGAAGATCACGACCCCGGGCGCTCCGGCGGCGGCTGCTAGGTGAGATACACCGGAATCGTTGCCGACGAAGCCTGTCGCGAGACGCGCCAGCCCTGCCACTATACTAAGCGGTTGATCGCGGAGCCGCGCAATCCCGCGCGTGATGAACAGCGGCTCAAGCGCGTTCTCCGCAGGCCCCAGCACCACGAGCGCTCGCAACGGCGGCGGGAGTGCGTCCGCCAGCGCGGCGAAATTCTCCGCCGGCCAATTCTTGTCCCGGCTCCCGCTCCCCGGAAAAAGCAGCACGACCCGCGTATCACCAAGGCCGAGTCGGACCAGTGCCTGCTTCGCTTCAGCGATGTCGCCCGCGAGCACTTCTATATGCGCATCGAGATGTTCCTGGAGCGGCTCGCCGCCCTCTCCAATCTGGTCGAGATAGCCGGCGGCAACGTGGCCCGGGAACGCGGGACGAAAGGCGTGGAAGCTGACG
The DNA here is from genome assembly GCA_963710455.1 of uncultured delta proteobacterium. Lineage (GTDB taxonomy): Bacteria > Desulfobacterota > Binatia > Binatales > Binataceae > JAKAVN01. The sequence continues at coordinate 125,902 of CAVQAG010000017.1, read as the reverse complement.
ACTGCGGATGGGGCGGCAGCTTCGAGCGCGCGGCGAAAGCGGGCGTCGTCGGAGGCGAAGAACGAATAGATGTGCGTGAATGGACGAAAAAAACGCCCAGCCTGAGTTTTATCGGGATTTTCTGCGAATAGCGCGGCGACCTCGCGCCGGTCGATAGAGTGGCTGCGCGCGATGCGGTTACGCGAAATACCAATACGATCTACGGCGAAGCGCGCCAGTTCCTCGCGCGCCATCAGCTCGAGCGCCGCGTTACGATGGCGCCGTGCGAGCGCGCGCAGCGCCGGCCCAAGACATATAAGGTCGCCGAGTGCGCCCGGAAAAATCACCAGCACGCACTCACTTCGCGCGACTCGGTCCGGTGTCGCCGACAGCATCGCGTACGTATCACATAAGTGGTCGCAAAACGGGAGCCAATACGGCTAAAATTACTTCATGCCGAACAGCGTGGCGCGCTCTCCGCTCGAACTTATCGGTCACACCCCCGTGGTGCGGCTCAATCGCCTGCCGGGTAAGGATGACGCCGAAATATGGGCCAAGCTCGAGAGTTTTAACCCCGGCGGCAGCGTCAAAGACCGAATCTGCGTCGCGATGGTCGAGGCGGCGGAGCGCGAGGGCCGGCTCAAACCCGGTGAAACTATCGTGGAACCGACCTCGGGCAACACGGGGATCGGGCTCGCGCTGGTAGCCGCCGTGAAGGGTTACCAGTTGATCCTGACGATGCCCGATACGATGAGCGAGGAGCGGCGCTCGCTGCTGGCGGCGTATGGCGCCCGCCTGGTGCTCACTCCAGACACGCGCGGGATGCATGGCGCGATCGCCAAGGCGCAGGAGCTCGTCCGAGACAACCCGGGCTACTTCATGCCGCAGCAGTTCAGAAACCACGCCAATCCCGAGGTTCATTACGCGACGACTGGCCCCGAATTGGCCGGCCAGCTCGAGCGTATCGACGCATTCGTAGCCGGGGTCGGCACGGGCGGCACGATCACCGGCGTCGGGCGCTATTTGCGCGAGCATTGCGGCGGCCGCCCGCTGATCGTGGCAGTCGAGCCGAAAAATTCTCCGGTGCTCTCAGGCGGCGAGGCCGGCTTTCACAAAATCCAGGGAATCGGCGCCGGCTTCGTGCCGGAAAATCTCGACACCAGCGTTTACGATGAAATCATCGCGGTGAGCGACGAGGAGGCGACGCTTCATTCGCGCCGCCTTGCCCGCGAAGAGGGTCTGCTGGTTGGAATTTCCTCGGGTGCGGCGTGCTGCGCGGCGTTGCAGATCGCAAAGCGTCTGGGCCGCGGCAAGGTAGTCGCCACGGTTTTCTGCGACACCGGAGAGCGCTACCTGACGACGGATCTCTTCCAGGCCGAGGGTATATGAGCGCGCTGGACTCGGGGCTTTCGCTCAAGCTCGAACGGCTGCGTGGGATTTTCGCGCCGATGCGCTCGGTGATGGTCGCCTTCTCGGGCGGAGTCGATTCGACTTTCGTCCTGCGAGTCGCCCATGACACTCTATACGAACGGGTGCTCGCGCTCACCACCACTTCGCCGACGATGCCCGATGACGACCGGCGCTCGGCGCTGGAGATGGCGCAAGCGCTCGGTGCGCGCCACCTGGTCGTCGATTCCAACGAGCTCGATGTTCCCGGTTACGCTGAGAACCCGCTCAACCGATGCTACCTGTGCAAGCACAACCTGTTCTCGGTCTGCGAGGCTAAAGCCTCGGAACTCGGAATTGAGGAGATCGTCGACGGGCTCAACCTGGACGACCTGCATGACTATCGTCCCGGAATCAAAGCCGCCGGCGAAAAGCGGGTGCGCCATCCGCTGGTCGAGGCCGATTTGACCAAGGCCGAAATTCGCGAACTGTCGCACGCGCTGGGGCTGCCGACCTGGGATCTGCCGGCCTCGCCTTGTCTATCGTCGCGGTTTCCTTACGGGACGCGGATCACGCTTGAGGGGCTCGAACAGGTCGAGCGCGGCGAGCGGCTGTTGCACGCGATGGGCTTTCGGGTCGCGCGCGTGCGCTATCATGGCGAGGTCGCGCGGCTGGAGGTCGAGCAGGCGGAGATCGCGCGGCTGCTCGAGCCGGCAATGCGCGAGCGCATCGACCGCGAGCTGCGCAAGCTCGGCTTTCGTTTCGTGACGGTCGATCTGAAGGGCTTTCGTTCGGGCTCGCTCAATGAGGGCGTTGCCGCGGCGGCTCCCGCTGCTTCAGCCGCATCTCCCGGCGCTCGCTGAGAAGGTCGTTCACCAACAGCCTTAGCCCGCACTAGCAGGCCAAGTTTTTCTAGCCGCCAAAGATTCGTGTGGCGAGCGCTTCGGCGATTTCGAGGTCGGCCGGCGTGGTGATCTTCAGATTGGTGGCCGAGCCTTCGACCACCTCGACCCGCCCGCCGCATCGCTCGATCAATTCGGCGTCGTCGGTCGCGGCCCATCGCTCGCGCGTCGCGCGATCATGCGCCTCCACCAGCATCGCGCGCCGAAACGCCTGCGGCGTTTGCGCCTGCCACAATCCCTCGCGCGCAACCGTCGCCGTGATCGTGCGGCTCCCGACGCGCTTGAGCGTATCGGCGACCGCAATCGCGGCGATTGCTCCCCCGGCCCGCCGCGCTCCGTCGATACAGGCGGCGAACAACGCTGAACTCGCGAACGGGCGCGCCGCGTCGTGCACCACTACGACTTCGCTCTCCGCGCTGGTAAACCTCAGCGCGATCCGCACCGAATCCTGACGCTTGGCGCCACCCACGACCAGCTTGACCGGAATTTCGAGCCCCGCGCGATCGACTTCCGCGCGCGCCCGCCGCTCCATCCCGGCCGGCACCGTCACTATCGCCTCACCGATCTGCTCGAGGGCCGCGATCGCGCGCAGCGAGTAATGAAGCAAAGGCTTTCCGCCCAGTGGCACGAACGCCTTCGGCGCATCCAGCTTAAGCCGTATCCCGCTCCCGGCGGCGACTATAATGGCCGAGGATAACATCGCATCAGGATTCCGCGGCGGCCAAGGGGGGAAGCCGGTTGCCGCCGGCATTGTCGAGCGTATCGGGCGCCGGGAGCGGGGGCAAAGCGCGCGGTCAAAATATCAGGGCCAAATTCAGGGGAGCAAGAGGAGATGTCCTGAGGGTTGTTGATTTTTGAGTGGCGGCAGACCTCGCCCGATCGAAAGATCGGGTTGCAGTAAGGAGGAAAGCCGCCGTGAGAAAGACTGGCAAGAAGCGGGACGAAGAGCAAAGCGCAGCGGGACAGATGCGGTTTCCGTTTCGCGGGTTCGCGCGCGAGGCGCTGTGGGATAGCGTTATCCTGTCGGGGTTCGGCTTCGTGCAGGATGAACTGGAAGCGGAGCGGACGGCGTTGTGTGGTGAGCGCTATGCGCATCAGGAGCATCGGCAAGCAGTGCGCGCCGGCCACGTGCCGAGCTCGCTGGTGCTGGGCGGGCGGCGAGTCGAGCTGCGGCGTCCGCGTGCTCGCAGTACCGATGGCCACGAACTGCGCTTGCCGAGCTGGCAGGCGTGGAGTTCGCACGATCCGCTCGATGAACGTGCATACGAGCAGATGGTCCTGGGAGTCTCGACCCGACGTTACGCGCGCTCGCTGGAACCGTTACCGCAGGAGGTTGAGGTTCGCGGCATCAGCAAGAGCGCGGTCAGCGGGCGGTTCGTGGTCGGTACCCAACGTCGGCTGGCCGAACTGATGCAACGCGATCTGAGTAGACTCAGGCTGGTGGCGTTGCTGATCGACGGAGTGCACTTCGCCGACCATGTGGTGCTGGCTGCAGTCGGCATCGATGTCGATGGCGAAAAACATCCGCTGGGACTGCGCGAAGGCGCGACCGAGAACGCGGCTGCCTGCAAGGCGCTGCTGGAAGATCTGATCGAACGAGGGCTCAACCCCAATCGTGCCCTGCTGGTGGTGATCGACGGAGCCAAGGCCTTGCGCCGGGCGGCCCTCGACACCTTCGGCGAGCGCGCGCTGATCCAGCGCTGCCAGGCGCACAAGAAGCGCAACGTCACCGACGCGCTGCCCGAAAGGATGCGAGCTTCGGTTCGGACCGCGATGAACCAGGCGTATGCGACTGGCGATCCGAAGCGCGCCCGCCGACTGCTCGAGAATCTTGCGCACAAGTTGGAATCGGCTCATCCGGGCGCAGCAGCTTCGTTGCGGGAAGGAGTGGACGAGACCCTGACAGTGATGGCGCTGCACCTATCCGAGACGCTGGAACGGGTACTGTCCTCGACCAACTTGATCGAAAACTTGTTCAGCCGGGTCCGCGAGGTTGCGCGGCGGGTCAAATGCTGGCAGGGCGGAACCATGATCCTGCGCTGGATCGCCGCAGGTGTGCTCGAAGCCGAGCGTCACTTCCGCAAGGTCGCCGGGTATCGCGCATTGCCGAGACTGGCCGCCGCGCTTCATAAGCGCGACGCCGTGATCGATCGTGCACCTGGAGTTGATAATCGAACCCAGGCAGCCTAAATGACTATCGAGCCGCCACTCAAAATCAACAGCGGAGTGGGCAATCCCGGAGCAAGAAAGCAGAAAAGAAAAAAAGGGACCGGAATTGCTTCCGATCCCTCCGCGTTCCATTAGCGTTTGGCGATCTGGCGGGCGGATCTAATTGGCAAACATGACCTTCAGCTCTTCCATGATCTTCTCTTCTGGATGAGCCTTGGCGATCGAGAGTTCCTTGACCAGCAAGCTGCGCGCCGTATCGAGCATCTTGCGCTCACCGAACGACAACTCCTTGTCGCCCTTGAGCACCAACAGATCGCGCAGGACCTTGGCGATCTCCAGCGGCGAACCGGTCTTAATCTTCTCGGTGTACTCGCGATAGCGACGATTCCAGGTCTGCGTGTCAGCATCGACTTTGCGCGTGCGCAAAATCCGGTAGATTTTGTCGACCACGTCCTTTCCGATCACGCGGCGCAGCCCGACCTGGGTTACATTCTCGGTCGGGATCATGATGGTCATCTTCTCGGTTCCCAGAATTTTAAGCATGTAAAACCGGCGTTCAGTTCCGGAAATGACGCGGCTCTGGATATCCTCGATGACCGCAACACCATGGGCCGGATAGACCACCTTTTCGCCCTTTTTGAACGGCAGATTCATCATGTATGCACTTTCACGAGCCGCTAGGCGTTATGGATTTCGGTCCCGGTTAGTGACGACGGTTCACTACAGGCCGATCAGCGCTGGCTCAACAAAAACATTATGACACAATCAGTAGGGTTTTGTAACCCCGCCGAATCCCATCGTTAATCGGCGGATAATTCCCAGTTCCGGGTACAATCGAGGGCTATTGATGGAGACGGCGGGCGCTGTCCAGATGCAGTTCCATCACGATGGCGTCTTCGCCAGGTCCATAGTAGTTAGTTCTCAAACGTCGTTCTTCAAAGCTCAATTTGCGGTACAGACTTCGGGCGGCGACGTTCGAGCGACGCACTTCAAGCGTCACCAGGCGACTTTTTTTCGCCTTTGCTTCGTCTATCGTTTCCGCCATCAACGCCATCCCGATTCCTCCGCGCCGGAGCGTTGGATGTACCGCGACATTGAGGACATGGCACTCGTCCGCGACGAGCCATCGGCAAAGAAAGCCCGCGGGTTGACCTGAGGGGTCGGCGCGCGAACACTGTACAGCCTCCGCTTCCGCCGCCACTACGAGCCGCGAAAACGGCAGCATCAGTTCGCGCTTGAAGGATTCGAGGCTCCACGGCTCCGGGAACGCCAGCCGCTCGATCTCCAGGATGCGCGGCAAATCGCGCACGGTGGCTTCTCTCAAGTTGGTTCTCATTGGCCGCCTTTGCGCGTCGGCCCGCATATTCTCCACCAAGGCCGTTCCCCAGTCGACCTAGGCAACCCGGCTGATGGTATCGGAGCAGGCGGTCTTGAAGACGACTATCTCGAGCACCTTGTTGTACAGGCGATGCTTAAAAGACGCGACCGGCTGGTCGAATTCTATCCGGGTCAGGAAGTCCGAGGGAAACGACGCCGATATATACGACAGCCGCCGCATCGCTTCCCCGCGCACTCCCGCCCGCACGGAGAGTACCCTCTCATGCAGGGTGACGGTGTAATCGTAATCGGGCATCTCGTCGGGCAGCTTCCATAGTTCCTTGAGCGAGGAGTTCGGGATTCGCCGTGGCATCTCGATCGCGACCAGGTACGCGTTGGCGTGTTCGACGACCGTATAGACGGTGCCGTAACGGCGGTCGCGCTCGATTTTTTCATCGTGCATAGGATTGCTGAAGCCGTCGAAGGCGACGTGCCTGTCGGCACGGGTGGCCGGGCCGCGCAGACGGTCGAGCCCGACGAGTCTGACAAGCGATCCCCAGATGCTGCGATGACTGCGCCGCCGGCCCGCGGGGCCGCTCGGCTCGACCCTTATGAGCGCTTCTTCGAAGTTGCCCTCCATCTCGCCGGCGAAGTGTTTTTCCTCCAGCGGTCCGGGCAAGGCAGTCTCGCCGCCACCCGGAATCGAGGTCATCATCAAGGGTCCCCGATCAGGTGTGGCCGGTCCGCGAGCGGGAGGGGCGTCTGCGGCGTTCGCGTCAATTGCCGCTTTTGCCGTCTCAACCCGGCTTTTTTCTTCGCTAATGCTATCTGTCGACACGAACGTGGGCGGAGTCGGCCAAAAGTGTTTGCTGAAAATGGACCAGGAATTCGAACTGAACGATACCCATCGCAAGTTTTGGATGTCAACCGGCTGGTCGTCGCAAACGGATTATCCTGCCTCGCGCGTCCTCCCTCGACAGATTGCGGCTTGCCTTGACCAGATTGATTTGTAACGATGAGCGCAATTTTGCGGTGGAAAGAGGATCCGCGCCGACGCGCGCGGCGGTCAGATTGCTCTTACATATTGGAACCGATTTACCGGTTTAGCAGGAGGTGGTTCGGATGAAGAAGTTGGCGAGTGTGCTCGGGATGTTAGCGCTCGGTGGGATATTTGCCGCCGGATGCAGTTACCAGACGCAGATCGATCAAGCGACTTCGCAGGCTGAGAGCAGTGCCCAGCAGGCTTCCACTGCGGCGACCAACGCGCAGAACTCGGCCAACCAGGCGGCCCAGTCGGCTAAGGGCGCCCAGGAAGCTGCTGCTGGCGCAGAGGACTCAGTCAAGCGCGCCAACGACGCGGTGGCTCGCCTCGAAGCGGAATTCGCCTCTTCGGTTACGAAGTAACGATAGGAAATCGCGATCAGTGCCCGGCGGAGGAGGATCTCGCGCCTCTTCCGCCGCGCTTGGATCAGCACGATTGCCGAAGGTATTAGCTTAGCGTGCCTTCGGGGTCGCTGCGGGCGTAGCTTCGCCGGCGAGTGCCCGACGAGCGTCGTCGCGCGCGAGGTCGTCGTTCTCGATGCGCTGCTCGAGGTCGCGGAAAGCTGCCAAGCTCATTCCCTGAGTCGCGGCGGCTTGTTCGACTGTGATGCTGTGGTTGCGCTGCATCGCACGATAGACTGCGACGTATTTTTGAATTTCGTCGGGTGATGCGCCCTTGGGGCCGGTGCTGTCGCCAACGTCGTCATCGTCATCTTGATCCTGAGCGAGAGTCGGCTGGATGAGAGCGGCTAATCGGGTGATCGGCGCATGTTCACGCGCGGCGCGGACCACGTGCGGAGCCGCCGCTCCGTGAACCGGGCTTAGGCCAGCGGACCCGGTTCCGGGGACTAGAGGAGCTAGCATCGCCACGCCAAGGAGCGTCGCCAGCCCCGCGGATGTGCGGCGTACCGTCGGTCCCGATGAATCTTGTGTCCTGTTCGAGACCGTAGGCCCAAGGTTTGAGTAAGCCGTTGTCACTAACCATATCCTTGCACGCTCGTTGATCGGGCACAAAGCGTGATACCAGTTGTATTACGCGCGAGCATGCTTATGTTTAAGCCGGCCACAGCGATTCGGCCTGGCGTGTTGGTGCGCATATAGTCCCAAACTTTTTTACGGAGATTTTTTCTGATGTCAGCCAAAACCATCCTCCTGCATGAGAAATCCCGCGCCGGGATCATCAAGGGCGCTTCCCTGGTCGCGGACGCTGCGCGCGTCACGCTTGGTCCCAAGGGCCGCAATGTGATGATCCAGAAAAGTTTTGGCGCGCCTATCATTACCAAGGATGGCGTTACCGTGGTCAAGGAGATCGATCTCGAAGACAAGTTCGAGAACATGGGCGCCAAGTTGATCCGTGAAGTCGCCCAGAAAACCTCCGACGTCGCCGGCGATGGCACCACCACCGCCACGGTGCTCGCTCGCGCCGTGCTGCGTGAGGGGATGTTGCTGCTCGCCGCCGGAATGCCGCCGATGGAGCTCAAGCGCGGCATGGAGGCCGCGGTGGCCAAGGCGTCTGAGGTTATCAAGGCAATGGCCCGGCCGGTCAAGGAACACGAGCGGATGGTGCAGGTCGCGACCGTGGCGGCCAATGGCGACAAGGCTATCGGCAACATCATCGCCGACGCGATGGACAAGGTCGGGATGGAAGGCGTGATAACGGTCGAAGAAGCGAGCGGTCTCGAAACCGTGCTGGACCTGGTCGAAGGACTGCGTTTTGACCGTGGCTATCTTTCGCCCTACTTCGTTACGAACCCAGAGCGCATGACGGTGGAACTCGATGAGCCACTGATCCTTTTCTACGAAAAGAAGATCAGCAACATGCGCGACCTGCTGCCGCTGCTCGAGCGCGTGGTGCAGGCCGGCCGTCCGCTGTTGATCATCTCCGAGGATGTCGAGTCCGAGGCGCTCGCCACGCTGGTCGTCAACAAGCTGCGCGGCACGCTGCGCGTAGTCGCGGTCAAGGCCCCGGGCTTCGGCGACCGCCGCAAGGAGATGCTGACCGACATGGCGATCCTGACCGGCGGCCAGGTTATCGCGGAAGAGATGGGGCTGAAGCTCGAAACCGTGCAGTTGAACCAGCTTGGCAAGTGCCGCCGCGCGGTCATCGACAAGGATAACACCACACTGGTCGGCGGCGCCGGCAAGAAAGCCGAAATCCAGGCGCGCGTGAGTCAGATCCGGGCGCAGATTGCGCAGACCACCTCGGACTACGACCGCGAAAAGCTCGAAGAGCGGTTAGCGAAGTTGGTCGGCGGCGTCGGCGTTATCAAAGTCGGCGCGGCCACCGAGGTCGAACTCAAGGAACGCAAAGCGCGGGTCGAGGATGCGGTTCACGCGCTGCGGGCCGCGATGGAAGAAGGCGTGGTCCCGGGCGGTGGCGTGGCGCTCGCGCGTGCGGTCAAAGAGGTTCAAGCGCTGAAGCTTTCTCCCGAGCGCAAGGCCGGCGCGGATATCGTGGCGCGGGCGATGGGCGAGCCGCTACGTCAGATCGCGCGCAACGCCGGCGAAGAGGCCCCCGTGGTTTTCAACAAAGTGGTCGAGGGCAAGGGCGACTTTGGTTTCAATGCCGCGACCGGGCAATTCGAAGACCTCGCGAAAGCCGGCGTGATCGATCCGGCCAAGGTCGTGCGCGCGGCGCTGGAGCACGCGGTCAGCGCTGCCGCGATGATGCTCACTACCGAGGCCGCGGTCGCGGAGACGCCGCGCAAGGCGGCGCCTGTACCCGCGATGCCCCCGGGCGCCGGGATGGGCGGCATGCCGGGTATGGGCGGAATGGGTGGAATGGGTGGCATGGGCGGAATGGGCGGAATGGGTGGTATGGGCGGCATGGGCAGCGAGTTTACCGGCGAAGAAGATTTTTGATTCGCCCACTTGCACGGTTCGAATTGGACCGACGGCTGCTTTTGGGATTAGCTACAAGCTGAACTGGAGTTGGAGCAGCTCGAGATATAAGAATTGCTTGACGGCAACGGCTTCCAACTTGTGGAAAATTTGTTATCCTCGTAACCGACCCGGCATGGAAGTTCGGTTGGGGATGTGACTAACTGTTGAGACGACCCCAGGTAGCGGTTCGTCGGCCACTTGTAAGGAGGGAAGGAATCAGGATGGAAGGGTTAAAAACTTCGAAGATGATCGCATGTGCCGGGGCTGCATTGGCTCTCGCACTAGTTGCGGTTGGATGCGGTGGGCAGGACGCCGCGCAGAAGGCTCAAGCGGCAGCTACGCAGGCCGCTTCCTCGGCACAGAGCGCTGAAGCTGCCGCCAATTCGGCGCAGCAGTCGGCCGCTGCTGCGCAGGCCGCCGCCACACGCACCGAGCAGGCCGCGGCTGATGCGAAGGCCGCTGCAGATCGCGCTGAGGCGATAGCGATGAAAACTGAGGGCGGTGGCGGTCATCACGTGCATCATCACGTGATGCACCATGTTCATCACCATGTGATGCACACGACCTCAGCTCCGGCACCTGCGCCGGCCGACAGCGGCGCTGCTGCTCCAGCGCCGGCTCCTGCGGCGCCAGCGCCGTCGACTCCGTAGTTTTCAACCCGCGCATAGGAAGAGGGCGGCTTCACAACCGCCCCTTTCCTTGTGCGTGGTCCCGGCTACTGCCGTCGCGGTCCACGGGACGACGGGGCAGTCCGGCTTCGTGCTGGTTCGCGTGCTGTCTGGCGGCGTCTGGCGGAATTCGCCGAGTGTGATTTCTCTCACTACTCCGGGAAGGTGACGATCACCTTGAGTGATTCGGGCTTTTGCGCCATCGCGTAGGCTTCGGTCACGCGCTCAAGCGGAAAGCTATGCGTCACCAGGTCAGCGGCGCGTAGCACTGCGCGCTCCACCAGCGCCATCGCCTCGCGCGTGTCCTCGGGCCCGCAGGAATAGCTCGGCACCAGCCGCGTCTCGTTGAAATAGAGGTCGTGCGGCTTAAGCGTCATCTCGTCCTCGGGTGGCGTGGCGGTAAACTGCACCACCGTCGCGCCCTTGCCGGCCGCCGCAATACCCTGCGCGATCGCTTTGGCGTTTCCGGGACCGACGATAACCACGTCGGCCATCGTACCGCCGGTTACCTCGCGCACCTGCTCGACCAGGTCATCGCTCGAAACTACCAGACCCGTGTCCGCGCCCAGCGCGACGGCGCGGCGCGCGCGGGTCTCGAACAGGTCAGCGCCGATTATGCGCCCCGCTCCGAGATGGCGCGCGAGCACGACGTGCATCATCCCCATGATCCCGAGACCGATGATCAGAATGCTTTCGTCGCGCTTGAAGCCCGAGCGCCGGAGCGACTTGACCACGCATGCCGCGGGTTCGATCAGCACTCCGTCGGCATCGCCAATCGCGTCGGGCAGGCGCAGCGTGTCGCGCTGGTTATGCGCGCCCACCACGAAGTACTCGGCCATTCCGCCGGGCACGATTTTGGTCGCGCGCCAGGTCGCGCACTGCACATACTGCCCGCGCCGGCACGACGCGCACTCAAAACAGGGCGCGTGATGATGGACGAAAACGCGCTCGCCGCGGCGAAACTCGCGCACCGCGGCTCCAACCTCCTCGACCACGCCAACCGGTTCGTGGCCCAGCACCAGCGGCGCCTTGCGCCGGATATACCAGGGCATGATGTCGCCCGAGCAAATGCCACAGGCGCGGGCGCGCACCAGGATTTCGTCGGGGCCAGGCGCGGGGCGCGGATCCTGCTCGACACGAATATCGCCGAAATCGTAAAGCCGTGCGACTTGCATCTCAGTCAAGAACTTTGTGGTTCGCGCGATCCATTGTCAAACGGCGAGAGCCTTCTTCCGCGCCGCGCCAGCGCTCAATGCGTCCGATGCGTCGCGAGGCGCGGAGTGTTAAACTTTGACCATGCCGAGGCCAATATGCCCACCAATCGCGGCTGACGTGATCGCGGAGATCGGCACCAATATCGTGCTGATCGAGCGGCGCAACTTCCCCTTCGGATGGGCGATTCCCGGCGGCTTCGTCGATGTCGGCGAGACGGTGGAAGATGCCGCCGTGCGCGAACTGCGCGAAGAGACCACGCTCGAAGTCGAGTTGCGCGCGCTGCTCGGCGTGTACTCGCGTCCCGACCGCGATCCGCGCGGTCAGACGGTTAGCGTGGTTTACGTGGGACGCGCGCATGGTGAGCCGCGCGCTGCCGACGACGCCAAGGGCATTGGATTGTTCGCGCCCGACGCGCCGCCCGCCCCGCTGGCGTTTGACCACGCCGAGATTCTTATGGACTATTTGCGCTTCATCCGCACCGGCGAGTTGCCCGCGCCCTGGCGCCGTTAGCGGCGCGCCACCGCCCGCTTCCTCGCGCGATCTCTAGCGCATGATCTCGCGCGCCAGGCGTTCCATTCGATCGAAGGCCTCATTGATCTTTTCGCGCGAGGTCGCGTACGACAGGCGCACGTGATTCGGCGCGTCGAAGTCATTGCCGCCGACGATCGCGACCTGCGCGTCGTCGAGGATGATCGAGGCCAGCCGGTCGCCGTCGCCGATCAGCGCGCCTTTATATTCGCGCTCGAGCATCGCCGACACGTTGGGAAACGCGTAGAACGCGCCCTCGGGCACGTTGGGCAGGCCGAAGCCGGGAACCCGGCGCATCCGCTCAACCACCAGGTCGCGCCGCGCCTGGAACTCGGCCGCCATCGTGGCGATTTCGTCCTGCGGTCCGGTCAGCGCTTCCACCGCGGCGGCCTGCGCGATCGAATTCGGATTGCCACTGTTCTGGCTTTGCAGACGCGTTGCCGCGCCGATTGCCTCGCGCGGTCCGGCCGCGAAGCCGATGCGCCATCCGGTCATCGCGTAGGCTTTCGACAGCGTGTTGAACACGATCCCATGCTGTTTCAGGCGCGGCTCGATCTCGAAGATGTGCGGAATGCGGCCGACGTAACCGATGTGCTCGTAGGCGTCGTCCGACATCACCCATACTTCGGGGAACTCCGCCAGCACGCGCGCGATCGCGCCGAGTTGCTCTGCGCTGAAAACCGCACCGGTCGGATTGGAGGGCGAATTGAGCATGATGCCGCGGGTGCGCGGTCCGATCGCCTTACGCAGCCGCTCCGGGTCGAGCAGGAAGCCATTGCTCTCCGGGCAGGCGACCAGTTTGGGCTCGGCGCCGCTTAGCTGGATCATCGCGACGAAGCTGACCCACGCCGGCGTCGGCACGATCACTTCGTCGCCCTCGTCGAAGAGACTCGCGATAATGTTGTACTCGGCCGGCTTGCTTCCGGCCGAGGCCATTATTTCGGCCGGCTCGTACTCGAGATGGTTGTCGCGTTTGAGCTTGAGGCGGATCGCGTCCTTAAGCTCGCGCGTTCCGCCCACCGGCGTGTACTTGGTCTTGCCCGCGCTGAGCGCACGACGCGCGGCTTCCTTGATGCGTTCGGGGGTGTCGAAATCGGGCTCGCCGGCGGCCAGCGGGATGACGTCGACGCCCGCCGCCCGCAATTCGGTCGCGCGCGCGTCGGCCGCCAACGTGGCCGACGACTTGATCGCGGCTACTCTGCGGTTGAGCTTGAGCATCTCATGTTCCTGGCTGGACAAAATGGCGCGCCATCAGCGGCGCGCGAGACAGCCAAGCCTAGCAGACGCGGCGGGCTCAGTCGATTTTGAGTTTGGCGCGCAGCCGGTTCATCACCAGCTCGGGCACCAGCTCCGGAAGACGCTTGCCGTGGCTCGCGACCTCCTTGATCAGCCGCGAGGCCGAGAAGAACAGCTTGGGGTTGGCAAACAGGAACACGGTTTCGACCTGTGGCCACATCTGGTTGTTCATGTGCGCCATCTGCAGCTCGTAGTCGAAGTCGGTCACGGCGCGGAGGCTGCGGATGATGATATGCGCGCCGATGCGCTGGGCGTAATCGACCGAGAGGCCGCTGAACTTGTCGACCCGGGCCCGAGGCTCGAGGTCGCGGATGGTCTCGCGGATCATCTCGACCCGTTCGTCGGGCGAGAACAGCGCGGGATCCTTGTGCGGATTGTAGGCCACCGCGACGATCACCTCGTCGAAGATGGCGACGCAGCGGCGGATGACGTCGATGTGCCCGTTGTGAATCGGGTCAAACGTCCCCGGGTAGATCGCGCACTTGGGTTTCGAATCCTTGCCTTTGTTCACCATGCCACGCCGTTGAGCTAGCGCGCCGCCGGCGCGCGGTAAAGGGCGATCCGATGATCGCCCAGGGTTGCACAATTGATCGCCTCGAGTCCCGCCGGTGAAATCTCCGGCGCGCGGCCGGCCTGCCGCACGACCACGTAGGCGTCCACGCCAAGCAATCCCCCCTCCGCAAGCGCCCGGAGCACCGCGGCGCTCGTATCGTCGCGATACGGCGCGTCGACGAACACCAGCTCGAAGCGGTCGCCGCGCGCTTGCAAAGCGGCGATCGCGCGCTCGACCCCGGCTACCATCACTTCCGCCCGTTCCTCCAGACCAAGCACGCGCAGGTTGTCGCGTATCGCACTGGCCGCCGCGCGCGAGGAATCGACGAAAACCGCCCGTGCCGCGCCGCGCGAGAGCGCCTCCAGCCCCAGCGAGCCGCTGCCCGCGAAGAGATCGAGCACGCGCGCGCCGCTAAGGTCCGTGCGCGCGGCCAGCCGCGAGAAAATGGAAGCGCGCACGCGCGCGGTTGCCGGTCGCGTGGTCAATCCGCGTGGCGCGCGGAGCCGACGTCCATGAGCGTCGCCGGCGATAACTCTCATCGCGCGCGCGATCCCCCTCCGCCGCGGCTTGCTCGGGAGCATGCGGCGCTTGACCGTATGACGAATCGGTGTCGCAACGATTAAATCTTTCGGCGTCCCCGGGCCGACGGGCGGACCATAGCCCAGTCTCCCGATTGCCGCAAGTTTGCGCCTGCCGTCCCGCTTCACGCCGGCGCTCTGGCGCGGCCCGCCGATTTGAGTTACCTATTTTAAGATTTCTCGATTGGCCATTAGCTCTCAGAACACGGAAAATTCTCCTTTTGAAGGTCAGGTTATAGTGCAGTCGGCCGCGACCAGCTCTGAAATGCGCTCCTCTCCTGCCGCGCTCGACAATCCTGCGCGTTGCTCGGCTTCTACCGCCCAACTTATGGAAGAACTTGTCGACGAGCTTTACCCCTGTGCTGATTGACCTCTTAATAGAAGCGATCAAGGCGATTATCGTCGTGGTCATGGTGCTGAACCTGGCGGGCGTCCTGTTGTGGGTCGAGCGCAAGGGCAGCGCGCTTATCCAAGACCGTATCGGCGCCAATCGCGCGTCGATAACCGGGCTCGGGAAGCGGATGGGCCTGCCTAACTTCGGCGTGGTCAATACCTTGCTCGCGGATCCGTTAAAGCTTTTTACCAAGGAAGACTTCGTGCCCGACGGCGCGGACAAATTCCTTCACGCGCTCGCACCGTTCCTCGCGCTGTTTCCCGTGATAATCACCTTCGCGGTGGTGCCATTCGGCGACGTGGTGCAAATCGGATCGCGCACGATCACGCTGCAGGCGGCCAATATCAACGCCGCCGCGCTGTATATCCTGGCGACGATCGGAATCGGCGTTTACGGCGTCGCGCTCGGCGGATGGGCCTCCAATAACCGCTGGGCGTTGCTCGGCGGTATCCGCGCCTCCGCGCAGATGATTTCCTATGAAATTGGCCTCGGCCTGGCGATCATCTCGGTGGTGATGACCTATGGGACGCTCGACTTGCAGGCGATGTGCCATGCACAAGGCGGAGTATGGTTCGGGTTTTTGCCGCGCTGGGGAATCTGCCTGCAGCCCGTGGCGTTCCTGATGCTGCTCACGGCCGGGATGGCCGAGTCCAAGCGCGTGCCGTTCGATTTGCCCGAGGGCGAGTCCGAGCTGGTCGCGGGATACTTCACCGAGTACTCGGGCGGCAAGCAGGCGGTCTTCATGATGACCGATTTCGCCGAAATTGTGCTGGTGGCGGTGCTGATCACGGTGTTCTTTTTCGGCGGATGGCAGGTGCCGTGGCTCTATCGCGACGGTTTTCACTTTCCCGGCGGCGCCCATTTCGGGTTGCCGCAATTGCTGGTCGCGATCCTTGGACTGGTCTCCTTCATGATCAAGACCATCGTATTCTGCTGGCTGCAGATCCTGATCCGCTGGACGCTTCCGCGCTTACGCTACGACCAGTTGATGCGCCTGGGATGGAAGGGGCTGGTCCCGCTCGGGCTTGCGAATGTCGTCGTCACCGCGATCGTCGTGGTGCTGGTTTCGGGGGCGCATTGAATTGACGAGGGCGTTGAATTGAGATGACGCTCGGAGTGTTCATCTTTCTCGCCGTGTTGTCGGTCCTCTCGGCGATCGGTACGGTGGCGCAGCGCAATCCGGTGCACTGCCTGCTCGCGCTGGTGGTGACGCTACTGACGATCGCGGTGCTCTTCATCGGGCTCGACGCGACGGCGGTCGGCTTTTTGCAAATAATTGTTTACGCCGGCGCGATCATGGTGCTGTTCCTGTTCGTGATCTGGTTGCTCAATCTGCAAGCCGAAGTGCGCACCGCGCCGGGACATCTGGCGCTCAAGGCTGTTTCGGGCCTGCTGTTCGCGGCGCTGATTGCCGAGCTCTTCGGGCTCCTGTGGCACGCACCCACCGCCGCCGGCGCCCGGGATCTTGCACCGGCTGGGTACGGATCGATCGACAAACTCGCGACGACGCTTTTTTCAGACCATCTGATTTCCTTCGAAATAACCTCGGTGCTGCTGTTGGCCGCGATCGTTGGCGCGGTTGCGCTCGGCCGCCGCGAGCCGTCGCCGCAAGCCGGCGCCTTGAGGGCAACCGGGCAAGGAATCGCCGGAACGCCTGAGGTTGAATCCCAGGCGGCCGCCGCCCGCGCGCAAGCTCGAGCTGCCGAGGCCGGAGCCACGGCCCATCACGAGGGTGCCTGACGATGGTTCCTATGAGCTACCTGGTGGGTCTGAGCGCCGTATTGTTCACGATCGGCGTGGCGGGCGTACTTCTGCGCCGCAACACCATCGTGATCTTCATGTCGATCGAGATCATGCTGAACGCGGTCAACCTGGCTTTCGTCGCGCTCGGGCGTCGGCTGGGCTCGATGGACGGGCAGGTGATCGTGTTTTTCGTGATGACGGTGGCGGCGGCCGAGGCCGCGGTCGGACTTGCGATTATCATCTCGGTTTTCCGCAACCGTGAGACCGTCAATGCGGACGAGCTCAACCTGATGCGGTGGTGAAGAACAAAAAGCGCGGCGGCAAACCGGACAACGGCGGAATCTGACGACTCCAACCTGACGGCTATATCATGACGGCTCAATTTCCCGCGCTCGCGCTGATCCTGCTGTTCCCGGCGCTGGGCTTCCTCTTCAACCTCTTCTATGGCGATCGCGCCGGGCGCGGCGCGGTCAATCTCGTCGGCCCGGGAGTGATGTTCCTCGCGTTTGCGATCGCGCTATGGGCGTTCGCGCGGCTGCTGGCGACGCCGGCGGGCGCGGTGCTCGAGGTGACGCTGTGGCCGTGGATAGTCGCGGGCCAATTCCATACCGCGATCGCGCTACGCTTCGACGCGCTCTCCGCCGTGATGACTCTGATCGTCAGCGGGGTCGGCGCGATAATCCATCTCTACTCCGTCGGCTACATGGCCCATGACCGGGGCTTCGCGCGCTACTTCGCGTACATGAACCTGTTCGCGCTCTCGATGCTGATACTGGTGTTGGCGGACAACCTGCTGCTGATGTTCGTCGGCTGGGAGGGCGTGGGCCTGTGCTCGTACCTGCTGATTGCATTCTGGTACGACAATCCGCAGTTCGCCTACAACGGGCGCAAGGCTTTCGTGGCGAACCGCGTCGGCGACGCCGGCTTCATCCTGGGCATCCTGACGATCCTCTCCGCGCTGGCTGCGCATGGAGTGTGGTCGCTCAATTTTGCCGAATTGCAGGCTCATCGCGCGATGCTCGCTCCAGTGGCGACGATCGCCGGGCTGTTGTTGCTGCTGGGTGCGACCGGCAAGTCCGCGCAGATTCCGCTCTACGTGTGGCTGCCCGACGCGATGGTCGGTCCGACTCCGGTGAGCGCGCTTATTCATGCCGCCACGATGGTGACCGCCGGCGTTTACATGATTGCGCGGATGCATTTTCTTTACACGCTCACGCCCGATGCAATGTACGTGGTCGCGGTCATCGGCGCGGTGACTGCGTTCTTCGCCGCCACCATCGCGGTAGTCCAAACTGACATCAAGCGCGTGCTCGCCTACTCGACTATCAGCCAGCTCGGCTACATGTTCATGGGCGTGGGCGCGGGCGCGTTCGCGGCCGGAATCTTTCACGTGATGACGCACGCGTTTTTCAAGGGCCTGCTATTCCTCTGCTCGGGCTCGATCATCCATGCGCTCGACGGCGAACAGGACATGACGCGGATGGGCGCACTCTGGCGCCGGATGCCGGTAACTTACGCCACGATGCTCGCGGCGACGCTCGCGATCAGCGCCGTACCCGGATTTTCGGGCTACTTCTCCAAGGATCTCATCCTGGAGCGCACGCTTGACGCGGGTTTTGGGGGCCTGTGGTTCCTCGGTGTCGTCACCGCCGGCCTGACGGCGTTTTATATGTTTCGCCTGCTGTTCCTTACCTTTCATGGAACATCGCGGGTCGCGCCCGACAAGCACGTGCATGAATCTCCGCCAGTGATGACCGTGCCGCTAATCGTTCTGGGGGTACTCTCGGTGATCGGCGGATGGGTTGAGCTGCCTAACGGATGGCTCTGGGGCGGCGCGTTCACACGCTTTCTCGGGCCCGTCTTCGGTCCGTTCCATACCGAAGCCGCGCACGGCATCTTCACTATGGCGATCGGGCTGGCCGCGCTTCTGGCGACGCTAATCGGTTTCCTCTTGGCCCAGCTTTTTTACATCAGTCGGCCCGAGTTGCCCGAAAGGATCGCAGCCGGTGCTAGCGCGTTCTACCGGTTGCTGGTGCGCAAGTACTACGTCGACGAACTCTACAACCTGGTATTCGGGCGCTTCCTGTTCTGGGGCTCGGAAAACGTGCTGAACCGCGGCGTCGACAACGGTGTGATCGACGGAATCGTCAATGGCGCCGGGCTTGGGATGGAAGAGGCGGGCGAGGTCACACGGCGCTCGGAAACCGGAAACGTCCAGGTGTACGCGTTTGTGTACCTGCTCGGCGCGGTGGGGATCGTCGCGTATTACGTTTACCTGGTGATGGTGCGCTGATGGGCGTCTCCTGGCTGACTGCTCTGATCTTCACTCCGCTACTGGGCGCGCTGTTCGTCCTGGCGCAGCCCGAGGCGCGCGCGACCTGGCGCGCCGGCTTCATCTTCTCGCTCATCCCGCTCGCCATCTCGATCTATCTCTTCGCGGCGTTCGACCCGGCGCAGGCCGGCTACCAGTTCGTCGAACAATACTCGTGGATTCCGCAGTTCGGCATCTCGTATCACGTCGGGATCGACGGGATCAGCCTCTTTCTGGTGCTGCTGACGACGGTGCTGTTCTCGCTCTCGATGCTCTACTCGGGCGGTGGCGATATTGAGACGCGGCCGCGCGAGTTCTGCTTCTTCATGCTGGTGCTGGAGATGGGGCTGCTGGGCACGCTGCTCGCGGTCGACCTGTTTCTGTTCTACACCTTCTGGGAACTGATGCTGATTCCGATGTACTTCCTGATCGGAATTTGGGGGCACGGGCGCAAATACTACGCCGCTTTCAAGTTCATCCTGTACACGATGCTCGGCTCGATCCTGATGCTCGTCGCCATTCTCTACCTGGTGGGCGCCGCGCGCGCTCATCTGGGTCATCTGACTTTCGATCTGCCGGCGCTCTACAGCGTGCCGCTGAGCCATCGCGAGGCCACCTGGCTCTTCGCCGCCTTCGCGCTCGCCTTTGCGATCAAGGTGCCGATGTGGCCGGTGCATACCTGGCTGCCCGACGCGCATACCGAGGCGCCCACCGCCGGTTCGGTCATCCTGGCCGGCGTGATGCTGAAGATGGGGACGTACGGCTTCCTGCGTTTCGCGATCCCGCTCTTTCCGGAGATCGCGATCGAAGCCGCGCCGCTGTTCCTGGCGCTCGCGGTGGTCGGAATCATTTATGGCGCGCTGGTCGCGATGGTGCAGCCGGACTTGAAACGCCTCGTTGCCTACTCCTCGGTCAGTCACCTGGGTTTTGTGATGCTCGGCATCTTCGCGCTCGACCCGCAGGGGATGGAGGGCGCGATTTACCAGATGCTGAATCACGGAATTTCGACCGGCGGGCTGTTTTTGCTGATCGGGATGATCTATCTGCGCCGCCACACGCGCGAGATCGCCGAGTTCGGCGGACTCTGGAAGAGCGTTCCGATCTTCGCCGCTGTCTTTATGGTGGTGATGCTCTCGTCGATCGGATTGCCCGGGCTCAACGGCTTTGTCGGCGAGTTCCTGATCCTCGTCGGGACCTACCTGAGCAAATCGCTGGCCGCCGAAATCGCGGTCGTGGGCCTCATCCTCAGTGCGCTCTATATGCTCTATGCGTACGAGCGCGTGTGGTTCGGTCCGATCACCAAGGCCGTCAACGAAACGATCGCCGACCTGAGCGCGCGCGAGATTGCGGTGATGGCGCCGCTGGTGGTGTTGATGCTGTTCATGGGGCTCTATCCGCGGCCGCTGCTGAGCCGGATGGAGCCGTCGGTGGGCGCGTTGCTCGGCCGCGTCCACGCCGCCCAGGCGCGTATCGATCGCCGCCAGCATGACGCGCGCGCCCTCGCCGCGTTGCTCGACTCCAAATCCGTGGCAGCCAAATGACGCAGTTCAACTGGAGCGTGATCAACTTCACCTGGGTGCCGATCCTGCCGCTCATCGTGGTGGCGGCGGGCGCGATGGGCGTGCTGCTGGTCGGCGTGCGGATTGACGACGAAGATAGCGGCGGCTTGGGTATCCTGTCGATCGCGCTGTTCGTCTTCGCCGCCATCCTGGCGCTGTTGCTCTTCGGCGGGCGCCCCTCTTTGAGCTTTTCGGGCGCGCTTTCGGTGAGCAACTTCAGCGCCTATTTCGAATTGCTGGTGCTCTTCGCCGCCGCGATGACCGCCTTGATGTCGGTCGAGTATGCTGCCGACCAGGGGCTCGCCGGAGCGGAGTATTACGCGCTTATAATGTTCGCCGCGCTGGGCATGATGCTGATGGCGGCGGGCGACGACCTGATCGTGATCTTTTTAGGCCTCGAGACGATGTCGATCGCGGTTTATGCGCTGGCGGGCTTCCTGCGCCGCGACCCGCGCTCCAATGAGGCCGCGCTCAAGTATTTCCTGCTCGGCGCATTTTCTACCGGCTTCCTGCTCTATGGGATCGCGCTTGTCTATGGCGCGACCGGTTCAGTGAAGCTGGAACCGATCGAAGCGGCGCTCTCCCGTCCGGCGACCGATAATGCACTGCTCCTGGCTGGCGTCGGCCTGATGCTGATCGGCTTCGGCTTCAAGGTCGCCGCGGTGCCCTTCCACATGTGGACGCCTGACGCTTACGAGGGCGCGCCTACGCCGGTGACGGCTTTCATGGCGGTGGGCGTGAAGGCCGCCGCGTTTGCCGGCTTCATCCGCGTTTTCATGGTCCACCTTGGGCCGCTCAGCCTGCAGTGGACGATGGTGCTGTGGGTGATAGCGGTGTTGACGATGACGGCGGGCAACCTGGCCGCGCTGGTGCAGACCAATATCAAGCGGATGCTCGCCTACTCGGCGATCGCACACGCCGGTTACATCCTGGTCGGGATGACCGCAGTCGCCTCGCCCCGCGCCGGCGGCGCGATCCTCTACTACCTGCTCGGTTACGCCTTCACCAACCTGGGCGCTTTCGCCGTGGTGGTCGCGCTCGAGCGGCGCGGCGCCGCCCATGACGATATCGCCGACTACCGCGGTCTCGCAACGCGCCATCCATGGCTCTCCGCTGCGATGGCTCTGTTCATGCTCTCGCTGACCGGCGTGCCGCCACTGGCCGGCTTTTTCGGCAAGTTCTACATCTTCTCCGCCGCGGTCGAAGCTCATCTGACATGGCTGACGATCATCGCCGTCCTCAACAGCGTCGTGTCTGCCTACTACTATCTGTCGGTGCTGATCGCGATCTATGCGCGCGAGGGCGGCGTGGAGCCGGTGGCACTGAGCGCGCGGCCCGCTCTCGTAGCGGCGCTGGTGATCGCTGCTGTTGGTACGGTCGCAGTGGGACTATTCCCGCAGCCTTACGTCAGCAGCGCCGCCGACGCTTTTGCTTCGGCGCTCAGCAACGCGCCGCATCGTCATATCGTACTGGGCCGCTGACTCGCGATGGTCGCGTATCTCGCCAGCAGCGCCTTCGGCCACCTTTACCGCAAAATCGATTGCACGGCCGCCGATCTCGGTACCCTGCGCAAGGCCATCTACAGCCGCGCGGTTTCGATTCCGTTAGGAGTGCACAATCTCGAAGAGATCGTGCTGGCACGCCAGGCCTCGCCGCAAGCGATGGCCGCGCAGATCCGCCTGATGCTTTCGATCAGCAACTGGCGCACGCTGCTGAAACCCTGCAATCAGTTGCTCGGCGACGAGCTCCGCGCATTTGCCGCGGACGCTGCGCCCGCACGTCCCTTGCTGCATGGCGCGATGCAGAACGCGGTGACTACGGGAATTTCCGAGCTGCTCGAGAGCGACGGCGAGGAATTGAACGAGGACTTCGCACAGGCGCTCGACGAGGTGCGACGCAACCGGGAAACATTCGTCGCCGGGCTCGGCGAGTTCCTCGCGGAGTGCAATACGCGGTTCGCGCCGCCCTCCTCCGCAAGCGCCTTTCAGGAGTATTACGAACGCAATGCTCCGGAGGCGGCGGCGGCGCTCGCGGAACACGCAGGCGTCGGCGCGGACCTCAGGCGGCGCGGCATCGATGCGCTACTTGCGCTGAAAAGCGTCAGGATGTGGGTAGGCACGGCGTTGTCGCTTGCTTTTACGCTTAGCGTTGAGGCCCGGCCCGCTCGTGCCGAGGACGCGAACGAGATCACGCACGCGGTAAGCGGCGCGGCGGCGGCGGACACGTTCGTCACTGCCGACGTGCGCGCGATGGCGTGGCTTAGCCGCGTCGCGATCGACGGGCTGCGAACGACGGATGTCAAAGGTTTCCTGACGCAGACGGTCGAATCGCTCCGAGCGCGATCGGAATAGTAGCTGGCCGATTATCCGGAGAAAAAGATCAAAACGGGCCTCTGCGAAGGGCCCTTTTCAGCGGCGCAGACCCATCGCGTCCAACTTCTTGATCAGCCACGGCATCCGGTCGTAGCCCCAGAAAATCTCGCCATCGGCCACGAACGTTGGCACGCCGAAGACATGGTCCGTTGCCGCTTCCGCGAAGGCCCGCTTAAGCCGCGGCTTGGCTTCGCTCTCCTCGTCTTCGATCCAGCGGCGGAAAGTGGCAGTGTCTGCGCCGACTTCCTCCAGGATGGCGGCCAGCGCTTCGGGATTTTCGACTTCGAGTTCGTGTTTCCAGAAGCGCTGGTAGACGCGGTCGGAGTAAGGGCGGAACAGGCCCTGGTCCTCGGAGCAGAAGCCGCCGTAGAACGCGCGCCGAGCGCTGAAAATCTGTCTGGGCGGATAGATCACCACGCCGCGCTCACGGGCCATCCGGCGCGCGTCATGGTACAGATAGCGCAGCTTGCGCCGGTCGCGCTCGCCGCGGGTGGGCACGTCGCCATAAACGCCCCGGATGTCCACACCATAAGGAATGTAACGCAGACGCACATCATGCGAGCGCTCAAGTGCGTAAGCCGGGTCGCTGGCAAGATACGAAACGGGGCTGGTGTACGCGAAATATAATTTGACCTCTTGCGTCATCGACGTAGCCGGGCGCGCTCGCAGTTGCACGGGGCATTGCGACCGAGACTACCTGCGGTCAGCGCGCGCGCAGCGATGCTAACACGAGTGCGGCGTCCGCCGGCAAGAGCGGAAGACTTCGCAAAGTCCCATATCGTAAGCGGCGGCGCTAACCGCAGCCGCTCTGATTCGATACTGGCGAAGTGAATGAAATTACTTTTTCTCGGTCACGCGCGCCGCGCCCTGGTCGGTGCTGTCAATCGCGAGCACCTGCAGCGCAGTTCCGAGATCGAGTTCGGAGTATTTGCGATTGGCATATAACGTGTCGAGGCGCCGCACCGCTTCGGCCGGTTTCAACTCCGACATCGCCAGCTCGTGCGACAACTGATGGATGATCCTGTCGGCGCCCTTCCAATGGAAGAGATCGGCCGCTGTCGTCAGAACATTCAGCTTGCCGACGCTGACCTCCATCGCATCGCTATAACCATTGACGTAGCCGCTTTTGGCCGACGAGTTTAGCTGGTTCCAGTACGAACCGTTGTGATCGAAGCTCGGCGCGGCAAACACTCCCGCGCAGCTCAGCACGAAGCCTACCACCACACCCGCGATAAATTTTTTCATCGATGTCCCGTAATACCGGCTGAAGCACACCACCACATCCACACCAACCCACATTCTCTTAGCAGGTCGCGACGCGGGATTGAATACCCTCGCCGCCAGATGCAATCATCTGCACTGCTTCCGTGCACGCCCATGGCGATCTACGAGCAAGTCCTCGCCTTTATCCATACACCTGAACAGACACGCTTTGAGAGCCTTACGCTCGACGTTTTTCGCCATCAGTTCGGCTCGATCGCGCCCTACCGACTTTATTGCCTGGCTCGCGGGGTCCATTCGGACGACGTGTGCTCGCTGGACCAGATTCCGGCTTTGAGCACTGCCGCGTTCAAATACGCTGAGCTGACCGATACGGTTACACCCGGAAAGCCCCAGGACGCTCGCGTGTTCATGACCAGCGGCACGACCGCGGGCCGTGACGAACGTGGGCGCCATCGCGTGCCTCGCCTCGACGTCTACCGTGCCTCAGCCCTGGGCCATCTAAGAACGATGCTCTTCCCCGATGGCGTTAGGACGCGGATGCTCAGCCTTCATCCGACCGCCGAACGGATGCCGGAGTCCTCGCTGGCGCAAATGATAAGCTGGATGATCGAGGAGTTTGGTGGCAACGACGTGCTTTGCGTGGCCGATCGCAAGGGCGTCGAAATCGGCTCGGCGCTGGAATTTTTGCGCACGGCCGAGCGCCAGTGCCAGCCGGTCTGTGTGATGGCAACCACGGCTGCGCTTGCAGCGTTGTTCGAGCAATTGCGTTCGCAGCGCTCGAGGCTTGCGCTTGCGCCGGGTTCGCGTCTGATGGACACCGGCGGCGCCAAGGGACAAGCCATCCCGCTCCGTCCCGGCGAAGTGGTCGAGCAGGCGCAGGCGCTACTCGGGCTAGATCCCACGATGGCGATCAACGAATACGGAATGACAGAGATGTGCTCGCAACTTTACGATGCGACATCGTTCAACGCTCCGCATCTTCGCGGCTCGAGCGACTCACGGCGCATCGATTCGTCCGACAATCGTCTGGATCAGCACCCCAAACTGGGACCGCCCTGGCTCGATGTCGCGGCGGTCGATCCATCCACTCTCAAGCGCGTTCCGGATGGTAATCCCGGCCTGCTGCGGTTTTTCGACCTGGCCAACGTCGGGTCGGTGTCGGCGATCCTGACCGGAGACCTAGGAATCGTAAAGGACGGAACGGTCACAGTGCTCGGCCGGGCGGAAGACAGTGACGCGCGCGGTTGCGCTCTCGCGATTGAGCAGTTTGCCGCGCGAGAGAGCAGAGACGCGCGGTAGCAAGCGGCGAATCTTCTGCCCCAGATGAATCCCGCTACCATACCGGGTACCACCGATGCGCCGGCATCGGTTTCCACGATCGCCTCGATAACGCAGTCCGCAAGGCGCATCCGAAGCGCCGAGCGATGCATTAGCGAGCGCACGGTTGCGGCGCTCGGCCAGACAGCCGAACTTTGGGGCCGACGCGAGTTCGCGCGACGCCACGAGACGGTCGCGCGACTGGCGTCGGCCCTGGGAATGGCGACCGCGTTGCTGGACGAATCGCTCGATGCGTTGCTCGATCCCATCACGGTCACGTCCCTCAAGTCACTTGCCGCGACAGTGCCCCGCGCAAATCGCCTGTTCGGCTTTCTCATGCCGGGCAATGTTCCGGGAGCCGGCATCCACGAAGTCTGTGCGGCGCTGCTGGCCGGAGCCGGATTGCTAATCAAAACTGCGAGCAGCGAGCAGTTGTTTTTCGCCAATTTCGTGCGCACGCTTGCTGAAGTCGATGCGACCGTTGCGGCGCGCGTCGCGGTAGTTAATTTCGCCCGCGGCGACGATGCCGCGATGCGTGAGTTGTGGGCTGCCTGCGATGGAGGCGTTGTCGCCTATGGCGATGACGCCTCCATCGCAGCGCTGAGCGCGGCTGCCGCAGGGCGCGGCGCGCGCCCATTTGTTGGCTTCGGCAGCCAGCTAAGCGGTGCGCTGGTCGCGCCCGGGGCAAGTCCTTCCGCCACCGAGGCGGCCGCGAACGGACTCGCCCGTGACGTGACCCTCTTCGAGCAGCGCGGATGTCTCTCGGCGCATCACGTCTTCGTGGTGGGCGCCGCGAGCGAGGCGCGCAGCTCTGCCGCGCGCCTTGCCAGCGCACTGGCGCACTTGGCGGGCCGCTTGCCGGCGCCACCGCGGCTTCCACTGGAGGCCGCCGCGGCAATCCGGGCGTTGCGCGAGCGGGTGCGATGGCGGGCGCTTGCACAGGATGCGGGTGGCGGTCGCGGCTATGACGTCGCGCTTTGGGAGGGCGAACCCATAACCGCATCCATGACCACATCTATGACATGGACGGTCATTTACGATGGCGCCGCGGACTTTTCTGCTTCTCCCGGCTATCGCACCGTGTTCGTCAGTGCGCTTCAAAGCGCGGACGAACTCGGCGAGCGCCTGGGCGCGGCCGCCGGACGACTGGAAGCCTTCGCCTTATCGGCCCCGGCTGGGGTTCGTCCCGGCCTCGAGGCCGGCTTGCGTCTGCTCGGAGTCTCGTACGTATGCGAGCCGGGGCGGATGCAATCGCCGCCACTGGACTGGCCCCACGGGGGCGGCGCGATGCTTGAACTGCTGCGCGGTGCGGCACGATGAACGCGCTGCGCGATAGCTTTCTGCGCCATCTCGCGCAGACCTCTCCGTCGCCAATCGGTCTCGAGATCATACGCGCCGAGGGTTCGTGGCTGTACACCGCCGATGGGCGCCGTTATCTCGATTTGATCGCCGGAATCGGCGTGTCGGCGCTAGGGCACGGACATCCCGCGGTGCTCGACGCAATCGCCGCGCAGGCTCGCCGCCATCTGCACGTGATGGTCTACGGGGAATACGTTATTGAAGCGCAGGTGCGGCTCGCCGAGCGTCTGGCGGAATTATTGCCGCCCCCGCTTAAGTGCGTCTATTTCACCAACAGCGGCGCCGAAGCGATCGAGGGCGCGCTCAAGACGGCGCGCAAGCACACCCGCCGCGCGCGCTTCGTCGCCTTCGACGGCGCGTATCACGGCGACACGATGAGCGCGCTGGCGCTGATGGGAAACCCTGTGTTTCGCGCGCCGTTCGAACCGTTGCCGGGCCCGGTGAGCCATCTGCCATACGACGACGCCGCCGCGTTGAAAGCGATCGATTCGACGGTCGCCGCGGTGGTAGTCGAGCCGGTGCAAGCCGAGGGCGGAGTGCGCGTCCCGTCCACCGCCTTCATGCGCGGGCTTCGGCAGCGATGCGACCAAATGGGCGCGCTATTGATCTATGACGAAGTATTGACCGGGATGGGCCGCACGGGGCGGCTGTTCGCGATGGAACATTTTGGAGTGGTGCCCGATCTTGTCGTGATGGCCAAGGCGTTGGGCGGGGGACTGCCATTGGGGGCGTTTTGCGGTTCCCAGCAGCTGATCGGAGAACTCGCGCACGATCCGCCGCTCGGGCATATCACGACCTTCGGCGGACATCCCCTGTCGTGTGCGGCGGGACTTGCGGCGCTCGAGGTCATCGTCAACCAGCGACTCTGGGAGCAAGCAAACGCACTTGGCGCCGAATTAGCCCAACGGCTGTTGCAAGTGGGTTCGTCGGAGGTTGCGGCAGTGCGTGTGGTTGGAGCACTTATAGGGTTGGAGTTTCGGAGCTGGGAGGCAGCCCAGACCTTCGTGCGCGAAGCGTTGAGTCGCGGCGTGATCGTCAACTGGACGCTTAATGCCGAGCGCGTAGTGAGACTGGCACCACCTCTGAACATGGAGCCCGAAGACGTGAATTTTGGCATGGAAATCATGGCTGAGGCGCTTGAAGCTAGTCGCGCCATCGGCAAATCTATAGCCTGAGCTTCCCCAGGGGGGTTATGGCAACAGCGCAGGTCATAGCGGTCGAGGAAGCCGGCGCCGAGCAGCCAGGGATCGTACTAAGTCCGCGACGCCCGGTAGCGGCTGACCGCCGCGTTCTACTCGAGATCGATCACGACGCCGAGGCCATCAGCACGCTGAAGGTCGCGGGGCCGATCGCGATTTTTTTTCTGCTCGCGTATGGAATCGTCGTGGTGCTGCAAGTGGGTCAGCATGGCCTGACCCAGTATCACTACGCCGCTTTCGCGATAATCACGCTGTTCTTCGGGTTAACCTGGCTGAGCGTTTTCCGACGCTACTGGAAGGCCTGGACGCTCGTTACCTGCGTCACCATCATCGCGCTGTTCATCAGAATCGCCTCGCTCGGGCAAAGCCCCGAACTGGCCTTTATCGCGATCATCCTGTGTCCATTCGCCACCGCGGCCTTCGTGATGTGGGGACCGCGATGGCAGGGGATGCTGAACCTGGGTTGCCTGGCGCTATTCGGCGCCGCGCAGCTGGCTGTACCTTCGCACGATCAGTACACGGTCTTTCGATGGCTGGGCTTTGTCGCGGCTCTGGTGCTGTCGTGGTTCACGGCGGTATTTCTCGACCGCTACCGCGGCAAGCTACGCGCGCAGATGGAGCAGCTGGCGGCCGCCGCCAAGTTCCGTGAGCGCCAGATTGGCACGATGACCCACGACATCCGCAATCCGCTGGCTACCCTGGTCGGATTGGTCACGCTACTTGAAGAGGACGAGCTCAGCGAAAAGGAGACTACCCATCTATTGGCGCGCGTCGGCTCGACTTCGCGCGCGATGGACCTGCTGGTCAAAAACGTGCTCGATATGTACCTGCTCGAAGAGGACAACCTCCAGCCGCATCCGCGGGTGATCGATCCCAACGTCATCGTGCAGGAGGTAGCCGACGTTTATGGTCGCGAAGCGCGGCTAAAGGGCTTGCGGATGCGCACCGAGTTGGGCGGGATGCCGCGTGGCAGCCTCGATCCGCTCCACCTCGAGCGGATTGTGGCCAATCTGCTAAGCAACGGCATCCAGCGGACCGAAAGCGGCGAAGTGGTGCTGCGCACCTTCCTGAGTGGCGGCAAGGTTATAATCGAGGTTCAGGATACCGGCGCGCAACTGAGCACCGAGCAGTTCTCGCATCTCTTCGAGCGGCAGATCCAGGATCGCCAGGGGATGGGCTCGATGGGATGGAAGCTGTACATCGCGCGCGCGCTGACCGAGACCAACGGCGGCACCGTGAGCGCGCGCTCGCATACCAACCGCGGCCTGACTCTGATCACCGAAGTGCCGTTCTGGGAACCGTAGACTCGCGCGCGCCGACCGCACTTCTTTGACTGTTTAACTGCTTCAGCGGTCCTGTAGTAAGACGGAGCCGCGCCGGATTCGCGACAGGGTTCGCCCGGGGCGGGAATCTTTTAGTTGGTTTCGTCATCGATTTGCGCAAAGCCCTGTGCTTAAGTCTGCGCAGAGGACTCGCGTGTGCGTTACGGCTTCGTGATCGATCAGGACCGATGCATCGGATGCCATGCGTGCACGGTTGCCTGCAAGGACGAGCACAAGGTCCCGGTGGGCGTCTTCCGCACCTGGGTCAAGTACATCGAGAAAGGTTCTTTCCCCAATACCAGCCGCCATTTCGGCGTGATGCGCTGCAATCATTGCGACCAGGCGCCGTGCCTTGAGATCTGCCCGACCAGCGCGCTGTTCAAACGCGACAACGGCATCGTCGATTTCGATAACAGCCGATGCATCGGATGCAAGTCCTGCATGCAGGCCTGTCCATACGACGCGCTTTACATCGACCCGGCTACCAGCACCGCCGCCAAATGCAACTTCTGCGCGCATCGTGTCGAGGCCAATCTCGAACCGGCCTGCGTTGTCGTATGTCCGACCCAGGCGATCATGACCGGCGACCTCGACGACTCGCAAAGCCGCGTCAGCCGAATCGTCGCGGCTGGAAAAGTCGCCACGCGCAAGGCGCACAAGGGCACGCAGCCCAAGCTCTTTTACGTCGGTATTGAAGGCGACCTGCTGCACCCCTCGATGATGCGGCCGGAGCATAGCTCGATGTGGGCCGATTACAATCCTCTCGACGGCCGGCGCCCTGCGACCGGCGACGACGCCGCCGACGCGGCGCCCGGCTCGGCGCGCATCGTCTACGACGTCCCGCATGCGGCGCCATGGGGCGCGATCCCGGCCGCATATCTGTGGACCAAATCGATCGCGGCGGGAGTGGTGCTGGTTGCGGCGGTGCTGCTCGGAGTGGGGCGCGGGGCCGAAGATGGGACGCTGCTGGGAGTCGTCGGTCCAATCCTGGCGCTATTCTTTCTCGGCATCACCGTCGTCCTGCTGATCGCCGACCTTAAACAGCCGTGGCGTTTCTACTATCTAATCACCAGGCCCAACTTTCGTTCGTGGCTGGTCTGGGGCACGTACATCCTAATGATTTACGGCGCGCTTGCGACGGCTTGGCTGGCCTGCGGTTTCTTCATCAGTTCAATTCCAGTCGCATTGGTTACCGCGACTGCGGTCTTCGCAGTTGGCTCCGCATGCTACTCCGCTTTTCTGTTCGCGCAGGCCAAGGCGCGCGATCTTTGGCAAAGCCCGGTCTTCATCTGGCATCTGCTGGTGCAGGCGCTGATCGGCGGCGCGGCGTCATTGATTATCGCCGCGATAGTTTTCGGCGCCGGGGCCTCCACAATTGTCGCCACCGCGCGCATTCTGCTCGCAGCGCTGACAGTCGGCCTGGCGATGATTCTTATCGAGCTGACGTTGCCCGCGACAAGCGAGGATTTCGGGCGCGCCGCCGATCTCATCTCGCGCGGCGAGCTAAGCTTTCGCTTCTGGATCGGAGTGGTTTTGCTCGGCACGATCGTGCCGCTGCTTCTGCTGGGCGCGGCGCTGCGCACAGGCGCTGGTGGCGCGACCGCAGCCAGCGCGGCGATTCTCGCACTGGTCGGCCTATGGACCTTCGAGAACCTCTGGATTGAGGCTGGCCAGGCGGTCCCGCTGAGTTAGATGCAACGATGGCTCCAACCAAGGAACAGATGCGGCCGCTCAATCCGGCAGCGACGGAACTCGAGGCGCCCGCAGGTGGGCTGAGCGCGTTTCCGCCGGCCGACCGATGGGACGACTGGGTCGAGTACGACCCAGCCGCGTGGCCGCGCAAGGTCGAGAAGCGCTACACGCTGGTTCCCACCGTTTGCTTCAACTGCGAGGCCGGATGCGGCCTGCTTGGATACGTCGATAAGCGCGACTTCACGATCCGCAAGTTCGAAGGCAACCCGATGCATCCGGGGAGCCGCTGGCCGCAACTGCGCCAAGGGTCCCGCTACGATCAACCAGGTCACCGATCCCGAGCGCATCCTCTACCCGATGAGGCGGGTGGGACGGCGCGGCGAAGGCAAGTGGGAGCGTGTTACGTGGGATGACGCGCTCGATGATCTCGCCGGGCGAATTCGCCGTGCGCTGGTCGAAGGCCGCCACAACGAGATTCTCTACCATGTCGGCCGCCCCGGCCATGAACTGATTTATAATCAGCGCACCCTGCACGCCTGGGGAATCGATGGGCACAACAGCCATACCAATGTGTGCTCGGCGGGTGCGCGCACCGGTTACGCGTTCTGGCACGGCGCCGATCGGCCGTCGCCCGACCACGCCAACGCCCGCTTCATTCTCCTGCTCAGCTCGCACCTCGAGGCCGGCCACTATTTCAATCCGCACGCACAGCGGATTATCGAGGCCAAGCAACGCGGAGCCCGGGTCTGCGTGATCGATACGCGGCTTTCGAACACCGCGACCAAGGCTGATTGGTGGCTCTCGACGTGGCCCGGCAGCGAGGCAGCGGTGCTTCTGGCGATGTGCCACGTGATTCTGCGCGAGCAGTTGTATGACCGCGAATTCCTGCGCCGTTGGG
Source organism: uncultured delta proteobacterium (assembly GCA_963710455.1). Taxonomy (GTDB): domain Bacteria; phylum Desulfobacterota; class Binatia; order Binatales; family Binataceae; genus JAKAVN01. The sequence goes on along the minus strand of CAVQAG010000017.1, from coordinate 93,997 downwards.
TCAACTGGGAGGAGTTCCTGCGTGAAGAGCATCCCGGGCGTGCGCAGACCTTCGACACGTTTCTGGATGTTCTCGGGGAGATCTACGCCCAATACACGCCCGAGTTCGCCGAGCGCGAGTCGGGCGCGTCGGCCAGCGTAATAGTCGAGGTCGCGCGCGAGATTGGGCGCGCCGGCTCGGCGCTCGCGACTCACGTATGGCGCAACGCCGCTGCGGGTAACCTGGGCGGATGGCAGGTGGCGCGTGCGCTCGAGCTGCTGGTGGTCCTGATGGGTGCGGTCGACACGCCTGGCGGCACCGCGCCCAACTCGGCTAACAAGTTCGTGCCCGCGCCGCCGATGATGCCGCCGCCGCCCCAGGTCTGGAACAAACTTACGTGGCCGCTCGAGTTCCCCCTCGCGTTTTTCGAAATGAGCTTCCTGCTTCCGCATTTTCTGAAAGAGGGCCGCGGCAAGCTAAGCGCGTACTTCACCCGCGTCTATAATCCGGTGTGGACCAATCCCGACGGGATGAGCTGGATCGAGGCGCTCACCGACGAAAGTAAAATCGAGCGACACGCGTGTCTTACGCCAATCTGGAGCGAGACCGCGCAATTCGCCGACTATGTCCTGCCGATGGGGCACGGGCCGGAACGCCATGACCTGCTGAGCCAGGAGACGCACGCCGCGCGTTGGATCGGTTTTCGCCAGCCGGTCGCGCGCGTCGCGCTGGAGCGCGCGGGCAAGCGCTTCGAGTTCACCTACGAGGCCCATCGCGAGGCCGGACTCGGCGAGGTGTGGGAGGAGGACGAGTTCTGGATCGAGCTGTCATGGAGAATCGATCCCGACGGCGCACTCGGCATCCGCAAGTACTTCGAGTCGCCATACCGAGCGGGAGGAAAGCTGACGGTCGAAGATTTCTACCGATGGATTTTCGAGAACAGCGTGCCTGGCCTGCCCGCGGCGGCGGCGAAGGAAGGGCTCACCCCGCTGGCGTACATGCGCAAGTATGGAGCCTTCCTGATCGAGGAAGGCTCCTACCGGGTTCATGAAAAAACAATCTCGGCGGAGGGCCTCAAGGGGGCGGCGATCGATCCTAAGAGCAAGGTCATCACTCAGCGCGGGACCGCTATTGGGGTCGAGATCGACGGCCGAGCCTGTGCCGGCTTTCCCACGCCGTCGCGCAAGCTCGAGTTCTATTCGAAAACGCTCAAAGACTGGAATTGGCCCGAGTACTCAGTTCCGGCTTATATCAGGAGCCAGGTTCACTTCAGCAAGATCGATCGGGAGCGCGGCGAGATGCTGCTGCTGCCGACTTTTCGCCTTCCTACCCTGGTACATACTCGATCGGGCAACGCCAAATGGCTATATGAAATATCCAATCGCAACCCGCTGTGGCTGCATCCCGAAGACGCGCGCCGTTTCGGCGTCGACACCGGCGGCCTGCTGAAGATCGCGACCGAGATCGGCTACTTCGTCGACAAGGTATGGGTAACCGAATCGATCCGGCCGGGAGTGATCGCCTGTTCACATCATCTGGGGCGCTGGCGCCTGAAGGAAGATAGCGGAGGCGAGCGATGGGCGAGCGGCCTGGTCGAGTTGAGCCACAAAAAAGAGGGGACCTGGATGATGCGGCAGGTCCATGGCGTGCAACCGTTTGAGAGCGCCGATCCGGACTCGGGCCGTATCTGGTGGCAGGACGCCGGCGTGCATCAGAACCTGATTTTTCCGGTGCAGCCCGACCCGATAAGCGGCCAGCACTGCTGGCATCAGAAAGTGACGGTCAGCACGGCGGGACCGCAGGATCGTTACGGCGACATCTTTGTCGATACGCGCAAATCGCACGAGGTCTATCGCCGATGGCTCGAGATGACGCGCGCGGCGCCGGGGCCAGGCGGCCTTCGGCGCCCGACGTGGCTGGCGCGAGCCTATCGCCCCGCGGCCGAAGCGTTCTATGTCAAATAGCGTAACGACTAAGTAATCAATTGCGCCCCGGAGCTTATTTTCCTCAGCGAAGCGAATCCCTTTCTTCGGCGAAGCTTTTCTCTTCGGTCGTCCTGAGCGAAGCGAGTCCGCGAGCAATCCGTGCGCGACATGGATCGATCTGACTAATCGCCAAAATTCCAAAGTTGTGCATTTAGGCGCGGAGGCCGCGCGAGATCCTTCGACTCCGGCAGCTTTCGCGCAGGATGGCTGAAGAGGCGGTTTAACCGAATAGCCAGTAATATAACGAAATGCGGCGCCGTCACTTGCCCAGGCGGCGCAACTGGCGCGACGTCAGCATCCACAGCAGTTGCGCGCCGCCACGCTCGATTCCGTCGTGCAATTCGAGCGCGATCATTCCCGATTTCTTGAATTCGAAGCTCACGCTGTTGGCCGAACCGGTCAGGAGCAATGAAGCGAGCCCGCTCAGTCCCGGTTCGTGTCCAACGACCATCAGATGGTCATGACGTTCATAAGGTTTGAGCGCCGCTACCGTATCGGCGGGCGTGACCCCGGTCGATAGCGCGGCAAAGACCTCGGGGACCAGGCCCGCGGCGTAAACGGCGGCGACCAGATCCGCGGTTTCAGCGGCTCGCGGCAAGGGGCTGGCGAGAATGGCGTCGAGCTTGAGCCCCAAGGCGCGCATCCCGGCCGCCGCGGCGCGCACTTTCTCGCGACCCCGGGCGGTCAGCCGGCGTGCGCCGTCGTCGCCGCCCGGCGGCGGTTCGTTCTCGGCTACTCCATGACGCAAAATGTACAGCGTCATGAGGCGCGGGCTACCGGGACGAGGACGAGCGGCGGCCTCGCCGCGCGCCGCGCCTGAGCGGCGGCGCGGTTGAGTTGCTGGAGCACTGCACGGGCGAGTTGGTCCATATCCGCGCGACGCCAGGCCTTGAGACTGCGGGTACGCAAGCGGCGGATGCGACGCTCGAAGGAGTGAATCAGCGCGCCGGCCGCCATCAAAGCCGACGCGTCGCGCGATTCGGCGGCCCATCCGCGCAGCCACGCGGCCGCGGTCACCGCGTCATGATACATGCCGACGCGCTCCTGCACGCGCTCGAGACGGCGCAGGATCTTGCGCGCAGGCTTGCCGCCGACCATGCGCAACAGTTCGATAGCGTAGCGCAGCTTCTTCACGCGCACGCGCAGGCGATGCAAGGTTTCGGGCGGCGCCGCCTCGTCGAGTCCCGCGCCCGCACGCAGCATCGCGCGCAACTGGGGGCGGACCAACCGCGCCGCCACCGCGCCGAGCGTGGCGCTATCCGCCGCCGGCTTGGGCGCGATCGCGCCCAAGCGCTGGACCAGACCGCCGTAACGCTCCGAATCGAGCGCCGCCACCAGGCGCTCCTGCTCGATCGCGCGCTGACCGCGAATAGTGTCGGAGAGCGGGGCAAGCGCGCGAATGAAGCCGGACTCCAGACGCGTTGCACGATCCTGGAGCAACTGGGCGAGCACGTCGAGATCGCGCACCGCGCCAATCGCGCCGCAGAGCCATCCCAACTCGTCTGCCGCGCCTTCCGCTTCGGCGTCCGGAGCAACCTCGCGCAGCATCCGTAGGGCGGCGCGCAGGCGCCGCGTTGCCACGCGAAGCCGATGGATCGCTTCGGCGTCGCCGGTCATGGCCTTGTCGTGCTCGGCAGTCATCGCGCGTAGTTGAACGGCTATCGCGACCGCTGCCGCCTGGACCGCGGGATCGGACGGCGATGCTATGGCGGCCTGCGAACGCGCCGGACTTGCGGGAGTCATCGTTTAATTTGGCCTACCCGTTCGGCCTATACCTTGCGCGGGTGACCCGCAGGTTGGGCCGGTGACAGTGACGACGGACTTTCAACTTGCGGCAGGATGCTGCCCTGCGCGCGCCGCAGGTAGTCCGCGACGTGTGCGCGGAGCTCGGCCTGGATCTTGTTGATCGATTCGCGGGCGTCGATGGTGATGAAGCCGAAATCATGCGCGAGGCGATTGTATTCGGCGATGATGCGCTGCTGGTAGTTCTGGAAGGAGTCGAAGATATCGCTGGAGAGCGCCAGATGCATCCCGGACTCCCAGTAATCCATCCCTTTGCCGCGCACCACGCGCGGCACCAGTGTGTCCACGTCGATCTCGAGATACAAGACGAGGTCCGGCACCAACGCCATCCCGAACACTTCGTGGGTCCACTCCGGATCGGCTCCCATTACCGCGTTGCGCGCAAAGGCGGTGTACATGTACCGGTCGGCAATTACCACGAAGCCGGCCTGCAGAGCGGGCAGGATTTCGTGTTCCAGGCGGTCGGCAAAATCGGCGGCGTAGAGCAGGCTGAAGGTTATGGGGGTGAGCTGATGGCCGGCCTTGGCCTCGGCGATAGTTGCGGAGAGCAACGGCGAGCGCGTCCATCCGGTGTTGCTGACCGCGTAGCCCTCTAACTCGAGCCAGCCGCGCAAAAGTTCGACCTGGGTCGAGCGTCCTACGCCGTCGGTACCCTCGATCACGATTAGATGGCCGGGCAGCGGCTTCTCATCGAGATAGGGCAGGCCGTGGCCGTGCCAGCGTTTAGCGTGCGGCGGCTGAGTTGCCATGATGGTTGCGGGCGCGCTGGCGATCGTACTCGCGCAGGATTTCGCCGGTCATTCGGCGGACGACTTTTTGCTGGCCAGCGATGTCATGGCTGGCGTCGATGACCCTGAGATCGAATTCCTCGGCAAGCTGGTCATAAATCTCCAGCACGCGTCCCTGGAACAGACGAAAACTCTCGACCAGATCAGTCGACAGGCCCAGGTCCATCCCGGCCTCGTAATACTTGAGCTTGGCCCGGCCAGCCAGTAGCCGCTCGAGCGAGACTTCGATGGGTACGCGGAAAAAGAAAGTGAGGTCAGGACGCGGCGCGAAGCGATAGACGCCGCGCACCCAGTCGGGATGTACCCCGCGGGCGACGTCGCGCGCAAAAGCGGTATAAACGTAACGGTCGGCCAGCACGATCATCCCGGCGCGCAGGGGCGGCAGGATCTGGTAGATGAAGCGGTCGGCAAAGTCGACCGCGTGCAGCAGGCTGAAGGTGCTCGGCGTGAGCAGGTCGCGCCGCTTGCCGCGGCGCATCGAGTTACGCACCAGCCGCGACGAGTTCCACTCGGTGAAGTGCACCGGATAGCCGCGCGCGCGCAGCCATCGCTCGAGCAGTTTCACCTGGGTGGATTTGCCCGACCCGTCGATCCCCTCGACGGCGATGAGCCGGCCCGGGTAAGGATGGGGCGAGCTGAGCACTGTCCGGCGATGGCCGTTTAGCGCCCGCCCCGTGCCGCCGCCCGCTTCGGACGCGCCGTTACCCGCGGTGCCCGGCGCCTCACCGTTACTGAACGGCTCAGCAACCTCGACAGCAGGTCCGATCTTCTCTCGCAAGTCCATAGCTCAAGGTCTGCCTGTCCACCGGCAGCATCGACTGTGATGGTGAATCGGTCTGGTGAACGTCGGATGCGTATATCTTTAACCACACTGAAGTGACTTCGGTCCAGCGCATCGGCCATCCGCAGAACCGCGGCGATGGAGCGAACCAGATGGCGTTTTGCCGGGCTCAGCGCGCGGAACTCCGGCGAATCGAGCCGGGCCGAGGGTTTGCGATGGCCGCGTGCGCCCTGGGCGATGATCTCGATCTCGAGCGGATCGAAGCCCAATAGCTCGGCGTTCTTGACCAGATAGTAGGTGTGACGGTTGTGACGATCGTGGTCGATCACGCGGCCGATGTCGTGGAGCAGCGCGGCGTGTTCGAGCAGCTCGCGCGCCTGCGAGCCAGCTTTGAGCACCGGCGCGGCCGCGTCGAAAATCTTTAGCGCCAGGCGCGCCACCTGCGGCCCATGTCCGTTGAGCGCTCCGAATCGCCGCGCCAGCGCGCTTACCGAACGCCGGCGCGCCTCGATCGTGCCGCGTCCCCGCGCACCCGCCTTGACCATGCTTAGCAGGATGCCCTCGCGGAGCGCCCAGGTGCAGGCGACCAGCTCCGGCGCCCCTGCGTGCTCCAGCACGAAGTCCGCCAGCACCGCAGCGGCCGGCATCAAATCGGCCCGCTTGGGGTCCGCGCCCGGAAGTTCGGCGCGCTCGTCGGCGGATAACTTGAGCAACCGGTTGCGCAGCCAGGTGACGTCGGTTGCGGGGATGCTCAGGCCGTGAAGCCTATCCTGCTCGCCGTCGCGCGCCACCCGCGCCATCGCGACCAGGGCGTTTATAGTTCCCGAGGTGCCAATCGCTTGCACCACCTCGGCCCGCCGCGCCTTGCGCAGGAGCGCATCGAGCTTTCGGTGCAGATGGTCTTCGAGTCTTCGCACTTCGGCCGTGTTGGGCGGATCGGAGGTGAGAAACCGTTCGGTCAGCCGCGCGACGCCCAGCGGCAGACTCTCCATCCAAAGCGCCTGGCCGTCGCGCACCAGCACCAGCTCTACGCTGCCGCCGCCGACGTCGATCAACAGGTAGGGGCCGCCCTCCAGCCCGAGCGCATGGCGGGCGGCGCTGAAAATGAACTGGGCCTCTTCGGCCCCCGAGATGATTTCGACCTTGAGGCTGGTCTCGCGACGGATGCGCGCGATGAAGGTTTCGCGGTTTTGCGCCTCGCGCACAGCGCTGGTAGCGACTGCGCGAATCCGATCGACCCGGCGCACCTTGGCTAGGCGCGCGAAATTCTTGAGCGCACGCACCGCCAGTTCCATCGGCTCGCGCGCCAGCTTACCGCTGGTGAACGCGTTGCGGCCGAGCCGCACCATCTCCTTGACCCGATCGATGACCTCGAAGTGCCCGTCGCGCCGTACGTCTGCGATCACCATGTGGACCGAGTTCGAACCGACATCGATCGCGGCCAGACGCATAATGAAAGCGTACTTTGCGCGCGCGACGTTGTCAGCATCGCATCGCCTGATCACTTCACAGCTTGGCGGCGTGGCGGGCGAGGTTGTGGAGAGCACACCGTTCCCACTGCTGCCTTTTCAAGTCCCGATTGCTGGAGCATAGTTGGGCATCCTGGGACCACGGACTCAGGGGAGGGACAGGGCCGTCGATGGGGAAGACCGGCACCGTCGCGATCTCGCTTGCACGTGGCCGAGCCAGCTGGAAGCGGCTCACGGCCGGGTAGTCTCGCGTGGCCAGCGCAAGCGCGATTCCTCTCGCCGATGAGCGCCCTGTCGCCGCGCACAAGTGGCTGATAGCGCTCGCGGTGATGTTGGGCACCGTGCTCGAGGTGCTCGATACTTCGATCGTCAACGTCTCGCTGCCACACATGCAGGGCAGCTTCTCGGCCAGCGTGGATGAAATCGCCTGGGTGGTCACCAGCTACCTGGTCGCCAACGGCATCATGATCCCGATGACCGGCTGGATCTCCGCGCGCTTCGGCCGCAAGCGCTACTTCCTGACTTCGGTAGCGACATTCGTCGCCGCCTCGGCGGCATGCGGCGCGGCGCAATCGCTGGGGCAGATGGTTCTATTCAGGCTCGCGCAGGGTGCGGCAGGTGCGGCGATGCTCCCGTCCTCGCAAGCGATCCTGATGGAGACGTTTGCGCCCGAAGAGCAGCAGATGGCGATGGCGACCTGGGGCGTGGGCCTGATGATCGCGCCGATCCTCGGACCTACGCTTGGTGGCTGGATTACGGACAATTGGAACTGGCGTTGGAACTTCTATATCAACATCCCGATCGGAATCGTTGCCATCGCGATGGTCTACGCGTTCGTGCATGACCCGCCGTACTTGCGCCAGCGGCGCTCGAAAGGAGGACGCGTCGATTATCTCGGCATAGCGTGCCTCGTCATCGGACTGGGATTGACGCAAATCGTACTCGATCGTGGCCAACGCGCCGACTGGTTTGCTTCGACCTGGGTGGTGTCGGCGACCGTGTGCGCAGCGCTCGCGATTCTGACCCTGGTGGTCAACGAGCTGCTGTTTCCGCAGCCGATTATCGATCTGCGGATCCTCAAGGACCGGGTCTTCGCGCTGACCGTGCTCTTGATGGTGGTGTTGAGCGCGACGCTGTGGGGCACGGGCTTGCTGATGCCGATTTTTCTGCAGGAGCTGATGGGCTACACGGCGTGGCGAGCGGGACTGATGATGGTGCCGCGTGCGGCGGCCGCAATGTTTTCGATGTTCGCGGTGGGACAGGTGGCGCGGCTGAGGGTCGATACGCGCCCGATGGTCGGGCTGGGGTTCCTGCTCTCCGCGATCGGGCTCTGGTGGATGGCGCAATGGAGCCTCGACGTGAGCATGCGCGTGGTCGTGATCGACAGCCTCGTGCTCGGCGCGGGTCTGGGAATGCTGTTCCCGGTACTCGCGGCGGTGGGATTTGCGAACATCCCACGCGACCGAATGGGCGATGCGGCAAGCCTGTTCAATCTGATGCGCAACACCGGGGCGGCGATGGGCATCTCGTATCTCACCAACATGCTGGTAAACTATGAGCAGGTTCACCAGTCGAGGCTGGTCGAGCATCTATCGGTGTTCGACGCGTGGCGCCTCAGCCAGCGGGGCTCGCTCATGCCGGGCAGCCCGCCGTTTCATTTCATGGGACAGTTGGTGACGGGTCAGAAGCAGGGCCTTGGCAGAGTGTACGAGATGGTGACGGCGCAAGCCGCAATTTTGTCCTTCGACGACCTGTACCGGATCATGGCCGTGTTGATGCTCGTGATGGTGCCCGCGTTTATCGGGCTTAGGCGCGCCCGGCGCCAGCCGCAGGCCCAGGTCATGACCGCTCTCGCCGAATAACGCCCGCTGGATGGAAGCAGCAGTACCGATCACGGCGGCGCACGCCGAGCCTGCCACGGCTTCGCACAAGTGGCTGGTCGCGCTGGCCGTGATGCTCGGCACTACGCTCGAAGTGCTCGATACTTCGATCGTCAACGTCTCGCTGCCGCACATGCAGGGCAGCTTCTCGGCCAGCGTCGACGAAATCGCGTGGGTGCTGACCAGCTACCTGGTCGCCAACGGCATCATGATCCCGATGACCGGCTGGATCTCGTCGCGCTTCGGCCGCAAGCGCTACTTCATGACCTCGGTGTCGGTCTTCGTGATCGCTTCGGCACTCTGCGGCGCGGCCGGCTCGCTCGACCAGATGGTGGTCTTTCGCCTGATCCAGGGTGCGGCGGGCGCCGCGATGGTGCCCTCGTCGCAAGCCATCCTGATGGAGACCTTTCCGCCCGCCGAGCAACAGCTCGCGATGGCGACGTGGGGCGTCGGCCTGATGGTCGCGCCGATCATGGGACCGACGTTAGGCGGCTGGATCACCGACAACTGGAACTGGCGCTGGAATTTCTACATCAACGTGCCCATCGGCATCATCGCATTCCTGATGGTCTCGGCGTTTGTGCACGATCCTCCCTTCCTGCGCCAGCATCGTGCGCGCGGCGCCAAGGTCGACTACGTGGGCATCGCCTGCCTGGTGGTCGGGCTGGGCGCGATGCAAATCGTGCTCGACCGCGGTCAGCGCGCCGACTGGTTCGCCTCGGCCTGGGTGGTATGGACCAGTTTGTTGAGCGCCGCCGCGCTGATCATCCTCGCGATCAACGAGCTACGCATTGCCGACCCGATTCTCGATCTGCGCATCCTCAAAATAAAAGTATTCAGCGTTGGATTGGTCCTGATCGTTGCAATGAGTTCCGTGCTTTATGGCACTGGCCTGCTGATGCCGATTTTCCTGCAGGAGTTCATGGGCTACACGGCGTGGAAGGCGGGGCTGGTGCTTGCGCCGCGCGGCCTTGCGACGATGCTGTCGATGGTAGTGGTCGGGCAGATTGCGCGCCGCGGTTTCGACACGCGTCCGCTGGTCGGCGCAGGCTTCATCCTGATGACGATGGGCCTCTGGACCATGTCGGGCTGGGACCTCGACGTCAGCCTGTTGGTGGTCGTCATCCCGAGCGTTGTGATGGGCCTCGGCATGGGAATGATCTTTCCGACACTTTCGGCGAGTTCGTTGTCGGTCGTCGCACGCGAGAAGATTGGCTACGCCGCGAGCCTTTACAACATGATGCGCAACACGGGCGCCGCAATTGGAATCGCCTACATGACTACGATGCTGGTCGACCATGAGCAGATTCATCAGTCGCGCCTGGCCGAGCATCTCTCGATCTTCGACGCCTGGAAGCTCAGCGAGCGCGCGCCGCGAATGCCGGGCGCGCCGTCCTTCAATTACCTGCCGCAGATGATAACTGGGCAGCATCAGGGGTTCGGGATTATCTACAACGCGATCCAGGCGCAGGCCGCGATTCTTTCTTTCAACGACATCTACCGGATCCTCGCGGTCGTGATGGCGCTGATGATCCCGGGCTTTCTACTGTTGCGCAGAGGCCAACGCTCAGGCGGCCCTTCCGCCGCGCATTAGGCCGACTTTCGCCGACGATGTCTCAGTCGACCGTGTGCGCGAGTGCGTCCTGAAATGCGTGGAGTGCATGCTCGTCAAACAGCACCAGTTCGATTCGCTCAAGCGTTGTACCTGCACGCAGATGGTTGCGAATTTCCTCCAGCATCACCGCCGCGCATCGCTCGATCGGAAAGCCGGCGATCCCGGTGCCGATCGCCGGAAAGGCGATCGACTTGAGCTTTTCTTCAGCCGCGCGCTTTAGCGAATTGCGGGTGGAATCGCGCAGCGCCGTCTCGCTCGTGCGTCCGCCAAGCCGCATCGAGGCCGCGTGGATCACGTAGCGCGCGCGCAACTTGCCGGCGCACGTGATCGCAGCCTCACCGATCGGGATCGGCCCGAGCTTGTCGCATTCGGCCTGGATCGAGGGCCCCCCTTTTGCGCGAATTGCTCCGGCCACGCCGCCGCCCAGGATCAGATCATTGTTGGCCGCGTTGACGATCGCGTCCACCGCGGCTTCGGTCAGGTCGCCCTTACGGAGGATGATTTTCGAGTGCCAGCCCTGGTCCATTAGTGCGTCCTCCACGCCGGATTCATACATCGCAGCCTGATAGCAGACTGATGCGCCGCATGCGTGTGCTATTATCACGCCGCCCCCAATGAGCGAGACGACGAGCAGGCAGGCATCCTGGCCGGGTGCGATCTTCGCCCTTGGCCGCGTGGCCGTGGTAATCGCGCTCGTCGCCGCAGCGTTCGTCTGGACCGTCGGTGGCCACCATCGCGCGGCGCCAGCCGCTCCATCGGGCTATCTCCAGGTTGACCTCGAAACGTCGCCGATCGCGCTCGACCCACGGTTCGCAACTGATGCGATTTCCTCGCGCACCGGTGAGCTGGTCTACGATTCGCTGGTCAGAGTCGACGCGCACGGACATTTCTTCGGCGACCTGGCCGAGAGCTTCGAGCGGCCATCGCCCACCAGGCTGGTTTTCCATCTGCGCCGCGGCTTGCGCTTCAGCGACAGGCGGCCGCTCACCGCTCGCGACGTCATCTATACCTACAATTCGATTCTCGACCCTGCCAGCGTCTCACCCAAGCGAATCGGGCTGCGGAAGCTCGCTGCTATCGCCGCGCCCGACGACGCAACCGTCGTGATGACGACCAAAGGACCATATGCGCCGGCGCTGGAGATGGCGACGATGGGCGTAGTGCCAGACGGAACGCCGCTGCCCGGTAAGGGTGCTTCGCGATGGCCGGCGGCCAGCGGCGCGTTTGAGATTGTTAGTTTCGCACATGACGAGTCGTTGGTCCTCGCGCGCAATCCCGCCCGCGCGAACACGCCGGGGGGCATCCCCGGAATTGTTTTCAAAGTGGTTCCCGATCCGACGGTTCGCGCGCTGGAGCTTGCCGAGGGCGTCTGCGATCTGGCCGAGAACAATATTCAACCCGATCTGCTCGGCTATCTCGGAATGCGGCCCGACCTCGTGATCGACCAGTCGCCGGGAAGCGAATACTATTACCTGGAATTCAACTTCCGCGATCCGCATCTGCGCGACCTTCGCGTGCGCCAGGCAATTGCCTACGCGATCAGCCGCGAAGCAATCGTCGGCTCGTTATACAAAGGCACCGCCCGCGTCGCGAGTGGAATGCTCGCGCCCGAGAACTGGGCCTACAGCGGCGACGTGACGCGTTATCCATACGATCCGTTCAAGGCCTCCAGGCTGCTCGACGAGGCCGGTTATCCTATCGGCCCAACCGGGATGCGAGATTTGAAGTTCGTATACAAAACCACGCCGGAGGGACGGCGGCTTGGTGAGGCAATCCAGGCGATGCTGCGGCGCATCGGCATCACGCTCGACATACGGACCAATGAGTTCGCGACCTTCTATAGCGATATACAGAAGGGCAACTTCGATTTGACCTCGCTCGATTGGGTCGCAACCGACCTTACGCACCAGTACTTCATGGTATTCGATTCGAAAATGACGCCGCCCAACGGCTCCAACCGCGGTAACTACTCGAATCCCGCGATGGACCGTCTGCTGGAGCAGGGTGAAGTGACGCTCGATCCCGTCGCGCGCCGCAAGATCTACGGCGAGGTGCAAAAGATCGCCGCCACGGATCTGCCGTACGTCTCGTTGTGGTGGATGGACAACGTGGTAGTGATGAATCGCCGCGTCAATGGTTTCATACCGCTTCCCAACGGCAGCTTGCGCTCGCTCGCAACCGTGTCGCTGACGCCCGAGTCGGGGAGCGCGCGCAGGTGATTGGCTACTTCGTCCACCGCCTCGCGGCGCTCGTTCCGGTCGCGCTGGGCGTCGCGACGCTGACCTTCGCGCTCATCCATCTCGTGCCGGGCGATCCGGTGGTCGCCATGCTCGGCGACACTGCGGGGCCCGCGGATATCGCTGGGATGCGCCACGGGCTCGGGCTCGACCGTCCGATCGCGGATCAATACGCGGGCTTCTTATGGGGACTTGCGCGCGGCGACCTGGGCCAGTCGATTTCGATGAAAGAGCCTGTGGCGCGGTTAATCGCGGAACGGTTCCCCGCCACGCTGGAGTTGGCGGGCGCCGCACTGCTGGTCGCGATGGTCATCGCCTTCCCGCTCGGCCTTATCGCCGGCGCCAATCCCGGCGGCGTCGCCGACGTCGGTGCGATGAGCTTTGCGATCCTTGGCATCTCCGTGCCGCATCTTTGCCTCGGCCCGTTAATGATGATCGTCTTCTCACTCGACCTCGGATGGTTTCCGCTGACCGGGCGCGGCGGCTTGGAGCATCTGGTGCTGCCCGCGGTGACGCTGGGAACGGCGCTCGCGGCGATCCTGGCGCGGATGCTGCGTCAGAGTCTCGTCCAGGTGCGCGAGGCGGACTATATCCGGACCGCGCGCAGCAAGGGGCTTGGTGCGTTCGACGCGTTGATTCGTCACGGATTGCGCAACGCGCTGACGCCGGTGATTACTCTGCTCGGTCTCGAGGCTGGCGCGCTGCTGACCGGCGCGATCGTTACCGAGATGATCTTTTCGTGGCCCGGAATAGGGCGGCTGCTGATCGCCGCGATCAGCGCGCGCGATTATCCGCTGGTCGAAGGATGCGTGCTTACCTTCGCGCTCAGCTACGTAACGGTCAACATGGCCACCGATTTGGTCTACGGCATGGTTGACCCGCGGATTCGCCTCGTGCGCAATTGACCCGACGCCCGCAATGCTGATTGCGACACATCGGCGAGCTTTAGGAAATAGATAGTGGCGCGGCGTAATCTGTCACTCGTCGCGGGTGCTGCGATCGTCGCGATCCTCGCGTTGACTGCCGCGTTGGGGCCGCTCGTGGTGCATGCCGATCCGCTCGCTATCGATCTCACCCAAGTGCTTGCGCCGCCGGGCCGGAGCCACTGGCTAGGATGCGACGCGCTCGGGCGTGACATGCTTGCTCGCACCCTGTGGGGTGCGCGTCTTTCGCTGATGGTCGCGACCGCGGTGGTGATGCTCTCGCTCGCCGCCGGCAGCCTCATCGGCGGCGCTTCGGCACTGGCCGGTGGACGCGTCGACTCGGTGGTGATGCGCCTGGTCGATGTCGTGTTGGCGTTTCCCGGCTTTCTACTTGCGATCGCGCTCGCCGCGATTCTGGGTCCGGGCCTACTCGACCTTGTGGTAGCGCTGAGCGCGATGGGATGGACCGGCTATGCGAGACTGGTCCGCGGCGAAGTGTTGTCGCTGCGCGAGCGCGAATACGTGGAGGCCGCGCGCGCGCTTGGTGCGTCGCCCGGCCGTTTGCTTTTTCGCCATCTGCTGCCCGGCTTGGCTGGCCCGGTCGCGGTTCAGGCGACTTTCGGCGTCGGCGGAATCATCATAGCCGAAGCCGCGCTGTCCTTCCTCGGTCTTGGAGTGCTTCCGCCCGCGCCGAGCTGGGGCAACATGCTCGACACCGGGCGTACGTTCCTGCTGGTGGCGCCGCATCTGACTACCGCGCCGGCCGTCGCGATCGGCGCTTCGGTGCTGGGTTTCAACCTGCTCGGCGATGGGCTCGCGCGAGCGGTTGGCCGGCGCAACTAACGAGAATAGCTGACGCGAGTAGTGACGATTTGGACGATCTGACGCCTACACTAGCCCGCATGCTGTTCACTGCCGAGAGTAGCTAATCTTTGTGAGCAAACGAAAATGTGCGAGCGGGTGTTTTCTCAGACTGTGCGTTTTTTGAGCGCAGCCAGGGTTTCCTGGTATGGCGGATAGGCGATCCCGCGTTCGGTTATGATCGCAGTGACCAGTTCGGCCGGAGTTACGTCGAAAGCCGGATTGAAGACTTTGACGCCCTTGGGCGTGATCCGCCTGCCTCCGAGATGAGTTATTTCGTCCGCGGATCTTTCCTCGATCGGAATTTCAGCTCCGCTCGAGCATTCGAGATCAATTGAAGAGAGCGGTGCGGCCACGTAAAACGGCACGCCGTGGCGCCTGGCCATCACGGCCAGCGGATAGGTCCCGATCTTGTTAGCGACGTCGCCGTTGGCCGCCGTACGATCCGTCCCGACGACTACGCAGCTCACGCCTCCGCTTCGGATTACGCTAGCCGCCATGTTGTCGGCAATGACCGTTACCGGGATGTGGTCCTTATGCAGCTCCCATGCGGTCAGACGCGCGCCCTGCAAAAAGGGCCGCGTCTCGTCCGCGATAACGACGACCTTCTTGCCCGCCTCTCGCGCGGCGCGTACCACTCCTAGCGCGGTGCCGTAGCCCGCGGTGGCGAGCGCGCCGGCATTGCAATGCGTGAGCACGGTTGCGGGGTCCGCAAGCAGCGTCGCGCCGAAGCGGCCCAACGAACGGTTGGCAGCAAGATCTTCCTCATAAATGGCCAGCGCCTCATCACGAAGGCGCCGGAAAAGATGTGCCGCGTCGAGCCCGAGCCCGCGTTCGACCACCTGGCCCATCCGCTCGACCGCCCAAGCCAGGTTAACTGCGGTCGGCCGCGTCGCGCGGAGTCCCTTGGCTACTTGGGCGAAGCGCGTACGAGCACGTGCGCCGCTCGATCCGCGAATTCCCAGCGCCACGCCCATCGCGGCCGCCACTCCGATCGCAGGTGCGCCACGAATCACCATCGTGCGGATCGCCCCGGCGACGCCCCGCCAATCGCGGTAGACGCGGATGACCTCGCGAGCCGGCAGCAGGCGCTGGTCGATCATGCGGACCGCGTCATTGCGCCATTCGATGGTATTTACAGACATTTCTAACCAGTCGAATCAGGGAACGTCAGTGACGAACATCTCCCCTTGGGGCAATTTTTGAACGCATCCGTGTGAGCTGCTCACACGAATGCAGCAGCGCAGCAAAAGTATATATTTTCTGCGTGCGATACGCCTTGGGTAGGCCGCGGCAGTACCGTGTCGTTGTGCGATGGCACATGCACCGGCACTGCCGCGAGAATGGCGATGCGAATCCGTTGACGCGCTAAGCGCGCTAGGATTTTTCGTAAAGCCCGCGAGTTTTGCGCTTGGCCAGCCCGGATTCGATCCAGCGAGTGATCGCGGCGAAGATTTCCGATGGACGCTTATCCTTAAGTCCGCGCACCTGGCGAACATTGGAGGCCTTGAACTGTTTGGGCAATTGCGCGAGCACGTTGCGCCAATTGATCCGCCCTCCACCTCCGCCCCCGCCACCACCGCCGCCGCTTGCAGCCCGCGGCGCACGTGCAACACCGCGGCCGGCACTACCGCGTCCGGTGAGCCGGCCCCACAGTTCTTCATCATGCTTGAGCCGTGCGAGCTCAGTTTCCATGGCGCGGATATCTTTGCGCAACTTGGCGAGCACCGCGCCGGCCTGGCGCTGAACCTGGCGCATAGCGGACGCAGTCGATGCGGAGCCTTTCCTTCGTGGCATCCAATAGTCTCCTTGAACGAAATGCGTTTCGGCAAAACGTAAAGCCGTATCACGCTACACAACGGGCATCCGATTCACAAGCATTTTGCCGAACATATGCATTCATACTACAGCGTTTAGTAGTTCATGGCTATCGGCAATATATCGAGTGCCACGATACATCCGCGCGCACCTTAGTCGCATAAATAGCATGAATAATGAAGTGAAACTCAGGCTCCAGCTCGGACCGATGAGCGATGCGGATTTTCGCTAAACTTTATTAACGCGACTGTCGCGTCGTCGTAGTGTCTCGTACGATCTCTGAGCTTTCCGATTGAGCTATTCGAATCTGTCGTTCCAGAAAAGAAACTGCCAAGTACTTCACCTGCAAGCTTAGTGGAATACGAAGTAGCACCGCTCATCGAGATCGATAACAGCGATATGAATGAACAACTTAAGAGGCGCACCCATTTCTCCGTCGGTGCTCGATGAATGTGACGGGTCGCGAGGCCGCACGCTTCGCAGCGCTCGATCGCGCAAACGGTAAAGCATCTTAAAACATCAATCTGCTATAATGCGCCATGTTGTGGTAACGCTATGTTTAGATTTGACTCGGTGCTATAAAAAATACGCTATTTTGGACGCGGGCGCGTTGCGATAGTCGCTTTTGAGATTGGATGGTTCGCTGGAGAATTCCGACGATCGTTTTGCTCAGGGAAGGCGCGCAGAATTGCGCGATGCGCCTGAGCATCTGGTGGCAAGGGTGAGTAGGAGAGTTCTGAATGGGCCGTAGACTGTATGTGGGGAACTTAGCTTGGACTGTCACCGACCAGGATCTGCAGGACGCGTTCTCGGAGGCGGGTAAGGTAGACAGTTCCCAGGTCATCATCGATCGCGCGACCAATCGGTCCCGCGGCTTTGGCTTCGTCGAGATGGCCTCGGACGATGCCGCGGAGGCGGCGATCAAAAAGCTCAACGGCAGAGATATCAAGGGACGCCCCATTCGCGTCAATGAGGCTCAAGCTCGCAGTGGTAACGATCGCGAGCGGCGCCCAGGAGGCGGGGGCGGCGGCGGAGGCCGCGACCGCTAGGGCTCCGGCCAGGTGGACGCACTTGCGGCGAATGGCTAAGCCCGCCGCATTCGTCACCCCTGCCCGGACTGCACATCGATGCCGATCTCGCCCGGCCCAAACTGCACGGGCTGGACGGCGAAAACTGACTGCTTCAACCATTCGGCCGTTATGACCGGAGCCCGGTCAAAAAGGATGGTGAAGACTTCAAATCATCCCCAAGTCGCAATGCGGTTGGAACGAGTAGATCGCTCGCCCATCGTGCGCCAGTCTGTCTGCGAGAGCCTACCAACCAGCGAATCAGCTCTGCGAGCCGCGCAAAATCACGAGCGTATGCCCGTGTCCGGTAAGCGCCGCGCACGACATAAGCCGGATGATACATAGGATATAGCAGTATCCCTCCATCGCTCACTGGGGCAGGACGGCGCGGCTGAAACGGCACCTTGCGCCCTGCCATCTCGCGCCAGGCCACGGTCCCCAAACAGACGACGACTCGCGGACGGACCACGGCAAGCTCGGCCGCCAGGTGGTCACGGCAATTGGCTACCTCGGGCGGGCTGGGATCGCGGTTGCGGCCGCGCTCGTCACGCGGGTTGCACCGAACCAGATTGGTAATGAAGACGCGGCCCAGATCGGCTCCGGCGATCATCAGGCGCAGGAGTTCTCCCGAACGGTCTCCATTAAATGGAATTCCCGTGCGGTCGCCGCCGAGGCGTCCAGGCGCCAACCCCACGAATGCCACCGTCGCCGGCGCTGCGCCGTGGCCCGGCACCACTTGCGAGCGGCATCTGACCAGCGCGTCGCATCGCACACAGCCGAGCATCGCGGCCCGCAACACGCGCAAACGGTTCGATGCCGTATCGAATTCCTCGTTCAATCGACCCGGCTCCGGATTTGGTTACGAACCTAGTCGCAAATATATTTCAAATATATTCGCCAAGTTTCCGATTCCAGCGGGTTTATCCGCCGGTTGCACGAGTGTGAAGAGGGTTCGACTAAAGAAGTTCCTTCTCTTCCACTGCGCGGAATTCCGTCTCGCCCAGAGCTTCGGCCTTGCGAGTGCCGTGGCGTTCGTAAAGTTCAAACAGGCTGGACTTGTGCGGGCGCACGCGGCCCAGGGGACATTTCTGCCAGTCCTCAAGCGACTCGTCGCAATAGCCCATTCGGTTCTCGCCGCACTTGGGCTGCAGGAACACGGCGATCTCCGGCAGCACGTGTTTTATCTGCGCCCGCATCATCGCCACCATCCGCCGGATCTCCCACTGGGCGCGCACGCACAGACGTAGGTCACAGATATGCAGCATCTCGGCGAAATTCACCATCACGTGAAAGTTCGTCGGCGCCGCGTTGGGCAGCACGAAACGCGCGTCCTCGGCGGGAATCCCCGCCTTGAGCGCGCGAGCGTAGAGCTCCGAGGTGCGTTCGAGCAACCCGGCGAACTCTTCCGCCATTCCGGCGCGGCGCCACGATTCGGGCATCACGAAGGCCAGCCGATCCTGCTTGAACTTGACGTAGCGCTGACTCTGCTGCTCAAAGCTGATGCCGATACGATGGCGGACGAACTGATGCGAGAGCGAGCGCGAGACGCCGGAGATCGCGAACCAGAACACGATCTGCTCCAGCGGCGAGGCGTGACCGGTCTTGAGACGCTCCGCGATGAACTCGCGAATCCGCTCGTGGCTGATCTTTTCCGTCCTGATCTTCTCCCACACCTCGATCGGCGAATCAGACGAGTAGCAGGTGCGGAACGCCGCATAGAGTTTCTCCAGCGGGTCGCTCGCGTAGTCGACAAGCTTGACCTGCATCTCGGCCCGGCCGTTATTCGTCGTCGTCATCGCACTGGCATCCTCATGCACAGTCTATTTCACACGCGCGGGGAAGGTAATCGCCGCAGGCGCCATTATCAACTCCATCAACAGACGGTTACCGCTGCCATTGCGGATCGCCGCCGAGACTCCTAGATTCCCGGTCATGACGCCGCCCCTCGAGACCTCCTACCACCGCATCCTGCGGCCGCTGCTGTTTCAACTCGACCCCGAGCGCGCGCATCGATTGACAATCGCGATGATGAGGCCGCTCGCGATGCTGCGCAAGCCGGCGCCCGATCCGCCCGCGCTCGCCGTCGCGGCATGGGGCATACGGTTTTCCAATCCGATCGGACTCGCGGCCGGGATGGACAAGGATATACGCGCGGTCGCCGGATGGCAGGCAGTGGGTTTCGGTTTCGCCGAGTTAGGTACGGTGACGCCGCTGGCGCAGCCCGGCAATCCCCGCCCGCGCTTATGGCGTTTGCCCGAGCATCGCGCCCTGGTGAATCGCCTGGGCTTTCCAAGCGCGGGGATGGAAGCAGCGGTGCGCCAGCTTCAACGTCTACGCTCTGGCGGCTTGAATATTCGGTTGGGATTGAACCTTGGGCCCAACAAGGACACGCCGCAGGAGCGCGTGGCGGAAGATTACGCGACGCTGGTCACGCGGCTGGGCCCGCTGGCCGACTTTATCGTGATCAATGTGAGTTCACCGAATACGCCGGGATTGCGCGATTGGCAATCTGCGGCGCGCCTTGCACCCCTGATGCGTCCAATTCTGGCCGAGGCCGTGAAGCTAACTCCGCGAAGACCCGTGCTGGTAAAGCTTGGGCCCGATCTTAACGCGCCGGTGCTCGCCTCAGTATGTGAGGCGGTCTCCGTAAACGGTGTCGACGGTCTGGTCGCTTGCAACACCACGACCGCGCGCGAGGCGGTCGGCGTGCGGACGGAGCACGAGGGTGGGCTAAGCGGAGCGCCGCTTAGGACGCGAGCGCGCGCGATGGTTGCGGAGATTCGCCGCCGCACCGGCAGCAGGATGCCAATAATTGGCGTCGGCGGAGTTTTCGCCGCTGAGGACGCCTATGGTCTGATTTGCGCTGGCGCGAGCCTGGTCGAGTTATACACGGGGCTGGTTTATGAGGGACCCGACGTGGTGCGACAAATCAAGCAAGGCTTACTGGAATTGCTGCAACGCGATGGGCTGAATTCGATAGCCCAGGCAGTCGGCAGCGCTCCGTCAACCAAAGAGCGCGAACCGTCGTAATGCATGCTCCCAGTCCGCACATATTGATAATGAGAGGAACATGATGGCTGGACAAGAGCGAAATCAAAACGAGATCTTGGTCGACGCGCGCTGGCTCGCTGAACATCGCACGGATGCAAGGGTGGTGCTGGTTGATACGCGCCCGGCGGCCGACTTTCGCGCCGGCCATTTGCCTCGCGCGCGGCATTTCGATCCGTTTCCGTTTCACCACGTGGATACCGGCGAGTCCGGGATGCGCGAATTGCGCGCGCAGCTCGAATGGATCTTTTCGGCACTCGGTATCACCAGTGACGAAACGCTGGTGTGCTATGAAAACGACTCCGGGATGCGCGCGACGCGTGTGGCGTGGCTCGCCGAGTACATGGGCCATCGGCGCGTGCGTATTCTCGACGGCGGCTTGAAACTCGCGCGCGCGGAACTGACTACCGCGGTCGAGCCGATCATGCCAAGCGCGTTTGTGGCGGTGCCCCGCGAGGAGATTTTTGCCTCCAACGAATACCTCGTCGAACGGCTCGGCCATGCTGACGTGCGAATTTTTGATGTTCGCACCGACGAGGAATACTTTGGCGAGCGCGTACGCGCGCGGCGGGCGGGAGCATTGCCCGGCGCGGTCCATCTGGATTGGGTCAACAATGTAGCCGCAACAGGCGCATTCAAGCCGTCCGCCGAGTTGCGCGCCGCCTTCGAGCAGTTGGGGCTCCGTCCAGAAGCCGAAATCGTTCCGTATTGTCAGGGCGGCTATCGCTCGGCCAATGCGTACTACGCGCTCAGGATCGCGGGGTTCGATCGCGTCCGCAACTACATCGGGTCGTGGGGCGAATGGGGCAATCGCGAAGACCTGCCGATCGAGCGTCCGCGCCGCAAATGAAACGTGTGAAGCGCTCGCAAGCGCAGCGTGTTCAAGCCGACCGGGTGCGCGGCGTGCTGCTGCTGAGCGGTTTCGAGCCGTTCGGCGGCGAGCGTAGCAATCCGTCCTGGGAGGTCGCCGCGCAACTCGACGGGCGCGAGATCGGCGGGCTCGTCGTCAAAGCGGTAAGGCTGCCGGTCAGCACGCCGCGTGCGGTGCGCGCGATTACGGCGGCGATCCGTCGATTTCGCCCGCGCGCCGTGCTCGGCCTCGGGCAGGCGGGCGGTCGACCCGCGGTTTCGCTGGAGAAGGTCGCAATCAACCTGGTTGAGCGGCGAGCCCGGCGCGAGAGCGATGGCGGTCTTGCCGGAACGCCTGTCGTGCGTGGCGGAGCAGATGCGCTTTTCGCGCGGCTTCCGTTGCACGCGATATTCCGCACACTCGAACGCCGCGGAATCCCCGCAGCGCTCTCGCTCAGCGCAGGCGCATACGTGTGCAACTCGGTGATGTACGCGACCCTATACACGTTACGCGCCTGGCCAGAGATTCCCGCCGGGTTCATCCATCTGCCGTATGCCGCACGCCAGGCGGTGCGCCATCGCCAAGCGCCGAGCATGACCTTGGAGATGATGACAGCGGCGGTCGAAGCGGCCGTTGCCGTGACGGCTGTTCGCGTAACGGCTCAGACGACGGAGCGCGCGCCGCGGGCATCGCGCAGTCGAGGCTAGGGCTGCAGGCGAGCCGCCCGCGTCAGGTTTCGTCGTCGGACGAGCGCGGCACGCCGATTGCGACCATCAGGAGCGGGCTCTTCCCGGCGGCGTGCGGTGCGAAAAACTTCGCAGTGTCGTCATCATAAAAGGTCAGCCCGGTCGCTCCGCGTCCCAACGCATAGGCCGCCAGATAGGCGCGGCCGCCGTGTAATCCGGCCTCCAGGTGAGCATCGCGGTACCCCCGATTGCCGAATGCGCCGAGAACGCGCTCGAAGTCGGCCATATAGCAGATGAGTGCGGAGCAATCGGCACCGAGGGGCTGCTCGAGACAGAGATAACCGGCCTCGCGGCGGAAATTGCCGGCTCTCAGTAATTCAAACTCGCCGCTTTGCCGCCGGTAGTAGTATGCCCCCGGCTCAATCCCGTCGACCGCGTTCACGATCAAATAGGCATCGCTGAGCGGCGGGAAGTCGGCACGCGGATGGCGGCTCGAGGCGGCCATGATCGTCGCCAGTTCCTCGGCCGTGATCGCCTGGTGCGCGAAAACGCGCGTCGATCCGCGTCTTAAAATCGTCTCGCCGAGACCCAGCCCCGCGCTCGTATCAAGGAACGGTGGCTTTACAACGCTCCCCGGCGAGGTGGGCGGCGGTGCCGAATCGAATCTCGCGTCGACCAGGGCGGCCACTTCGTCGGGACTGAGCAAGCGGGACGCCTGATGCATCCGCACCAAGTCCGGATAGCCGACTTCCTCGCGCGAGAGTGGAATCGTCTCGAGATCGAGCGCCCGCAATTCCGGCTCGGCGCTGGGCGCGTCGGTACCATCACCGAGCGCGACGAGGCATAGTGCGCCCTCGCGTACGCCATCGATCCCGAGCAGCGCCTCGATCTCTGGGTCCGCAAAGGCAGTGATCAGTTCGGTGGACAGGCCCTCGGCCCCAGCGGCGGCGAGCAGGTTGGCGAGTATCGTACCGGTGTCCCAGAAGCAGTAGCGATAGGCGCGTGCGCGATACTTCCACGTGCTGCGCCAGAAAATCGCGCTCAGCGCGATCACTGCGCGCGCTCGAAGTAGTGAGGGACGTCCCGCCGCCGCTCGCGCTATCAGCCCGCGCCAGTCCCCGCGGCGCAATCCGCGCAGGCGCAAGTCGGCGGGCGAAAAATGATAGAGCCCCCGCTCCAGTTCGCCTATTTCGGCAACCGCGGCATAAATTTCGACCGGGTAAAGCGCGCCCGCAGATGGGGCGGCACGGAAGTGATAGTCCTGGCCGCCGATCCTGGTGCGTCGCGTCAGCCCGTCCGCGCAAAACAGAATTCGCGTGAGCGCCTCGAGCGTAAGTTCGGCGTCACCGCCGGGCGGATCGCCAGCCGCAGTCGCCTCTAGCACCGGGACTCGCGCGAGGCTCAAGTCGCGTGGCAACGCGAGTCCCGACACTTCAGGGTAGAGCTTGTACGGCATCGGACGGTTCTGCCAGTCCAGGAAATGCCCGTCCGTCCGCACGCTGGTGTACGAATGCTTGGTCACCGCGTGATAGGTGCGGGCCGCTTCGATATCGCGATTGCCCAATTGCTGAAACTCCTGCGGTGCTAAACTCGCCCGTAGCTTTATCGCCGTTGCTTGGATCATATCACCTGGAGTGGCGGCTAGTCGGTATCAGCCGTGACATGCTATTGGACGGACTTGGGCAAACCGATCACGGGAGAGCCGAACACGGGAGAAGCCGATGGGCACTACTACACCCAGGCTAAGCGCCGCCGAAGTGAAGGGCCTGTTCGAGAAGCTCAGCAACTGGGGCCGCTGGGGCAAGGACGACGAGCGCGGCGCGCTCAACTTCATCACACCGCAAAAGCGCGCCGCTGCCGGCCGCCTGGTGCAAAGCGGCGAGACGGTCTCGATGGCGCTACCACTCGCGACCACTTCGGGCCCCGACAATCCCACGCCGGTCACGCACGTGATGCTTTACTCAGGACCCGGCCTCGCCGCCGCGCTGGACTACTTCGCGATCGCGCCGCATGGGATGGCGTTTACTCATCTCGACGCGCTTTGCCACGTGTTCTGGGAGCGCAAGATGTACAACGGCTTCAGTTCCAGCGAGGTCGGACGGTGGGGCACACGCAAGTGCGGGATCGACGTCGCGCGCGAGGGGATCGTGAGCCGCGGGATCCTGCTCGATATCGCGCGCCTTAAGCACGTCGAGTGGATGGAGCTGAGCGAGCGCGTCTTTCCCGAGGACCTCGACGCTGCAGAACGAGCGGCTCGCGTGCGCGTCGAGGAAGGTGATGTGCTGCTGATACGGACGGGGCGGATGGCGCGGCAGAAGAAGCTCGGCCCGTGGGACAGCCGCAACGAGGGGATGGCGGGCCTCGATCCGAGTTGCCTGCCCTGGCTCCACGAGCGGCAGATCGCGGTGCTTGGGTGCGATGGGGTGAGCGACGTGCTCCCGACCGGCTACGGCAACGAGCTGATATTTCCGATCCACGTCGGGATGCTGGTGGCTATGGGCGTGCATCTGATCGACAACGCCGACCTGGACGCGCTCGGCGCCGCCTGCGCACGCCTGGAGCGTTACGAATTCATGTTCACGATGCTGCCGCTCATCCTCGAGCGAGGCACCGCGTCGCCGGTAAATCCGGTGGCGATTTTCTGACGGAAAGAAGGAGAGAGACATGCCTTCCGAAGTCACAGTCATCGACGCCGACGGGCATATTCTTGAACCACCCGATCTGTGGGAGCGTTACCTCGAGCCCAAGTACCGCGAACGCGCGATCCGGATCGTCGTCGGTCAGGACGGCTACGAGTACCTGGAGATCGATCGCCAGATTTCGCGCCTCTGCCGCCGCGGTCAGCTCGCCACGTTAGGTGGTATGGGCAAGAAGGTCGCCGACGCGGCGCGGATGCGCGAGCGCGCGATGAGCGGCGAGCTTTCGCCCGAGGAGTTGCGCTACCAGACGCCGGGTCCGGGCGACACGTACCTGACGGGCGCGGCGTTCGGCACGATGGACATGAAGGAGCGCGTCGCCCTGCTCGACCGCGAAGGGATGGCCAAGGCGGTGCTCTATCCGACGCTCGGCCTGATGTGGGAAGCCGAGAGCTTCGACGCGGAAATCTCGACCGCCTACTGCCGCGCCTACAACCGCTGGATCGCGGATTTCTGCCGCGATTCGGACGGGCGCCTGATTCCGATCGCGCATCTCTCGCTCGGCGATCCCGCGGCCGCCGCGGCGGAACTGGAGCGCGCGGTGAAGGACGGATGCAAGGGCGCGTTCGTCGCACCGTTTACGATCACCAAGGTCGCGCATGGCGACAAGGCGCACGACCGCGTGTTCGCCGCGGCGCAGGACCTCGACGTTCCGCTCGCGGTTCATCCGACTTTTGAGCCGACCGATTTCGCGGTGCACCATCGCTTCGACAATTTCCGCTGGGCGGTCTGGTACTACGACCTGTTCGCCGGCCAAGGCGTACAGCACGCCTTCGCGACTTTCTTCCAGTGCGGCACGTTCGATCGTTTTCCGGGCCTGCGGGCGGTGGTGCTGGAGTCGGGCGCCGGATGGATCGGCTATTTCTTCGACCGCGCGGATGCAATTTACAGCGGCACGTCTTTGGGCGGCACCGTGCGCCTTAAGGAAAAGCCTTCACACTATTTCAAGGAGCGATGCTTCATCTCGGCGGATCCTGACGAGCGCACGATCGCCGGGATGATGCGCAACGTAGGTGAAGACAAATTTTTCTGGGCCAGCGACTACCCGCATCCCGACCATCCCGGCAACTATCTTGAAGAGCTGCGCGGGATGGTGGCGCCCATGACCGAGACGGGCCGGCGCGGGATCCTCGGCGAAAACGTCGCCCGTGCCTACAGGCTGATGTGACCGGGCGCGTCAGTCGTGCGCGCCGCCCGACAGTGCTGGATGAATCCACATCTCGGAGGTGGCTCCGACCTGGGCTTTGAGCCCACCCGCAAAGCGCGCGTTTTCGCCGTCGATGAAAATGTTCACGTGACGGCGAAGCTCGCCCTGCTCGTCGAGCACGCGGTCGCGGATTCCCGGATGTTCGCGCGCGATAGCGTCAATAACTTCCGCGGCCGTCATCCGCCTCTCGGCCGCGAGCGGCAGTTCGATCACGTCGCAACCGCCGGTCCATCTGCGCAGCGCTGACGGGATATGCACACGCATCGCTAACCCACTATTGCCGTCTTGACGCACAGGATTGGCGGGAGAAACTCCGCTATCGTGCGCCAGCTTTCGCCCTCATCGATCGATCCGTAAAGCTGTCCGCCTCGCGTGCCAAAATAGAGGCCGACCGGGTCGAGCGTGTCCGCGGAGAACGCGTCGCGGAGTACGGTGAAAAATCCATCTCGTTCGGGAAGTCCTTTGCCGAGCGGCTCCCACGACGCCCCCGCGTCGCGCGAGCGCCAGACTCTGGGTGATCCGTCGCGCGGCACCCGGAATTCGTCCGAGGTCAGCGGAAAAGTGTAAATCGTTCCGCCGCGCCGCGGATGCGCGACCATCGGAAAGCCGAAATCCGACGGCAGCCCATTCTCGATCGTGACCCAGGAACGCGCTTCATTGTCCGACCGATAGACCCCCGGATGGTTTTGCAGATACATGCGCGACGGATTTTCGGCGTCGAAGCGCAGCTTGTGCGGACAAAGCGTCGCGCCGGGAACATCAGGATGCACCCGCAGGCCATTGACGCAGGCAGTCCAGGAATCGCCGCCGTCATCCGTGCAATAGATCCCGCCCGACGAGATCGCGGCGTACATCCGCTTGGGATCCCTCGGATGCACGAGGATCGAGTGCAGGCAAAGTCCACCGAAGCCGGGGTTCCATTTGGGCCGGTCGGGATGCTTGAACAACGCCTCGTTGAGCCGGAAGGTCTCGCCGCGATCATCCGAGCGGAATATCGCGGCCGGGTCGACACCGGCCAGCACCACCTCGGGCCCGAGCGTAGTCGCAGCCTCGAGCGCCCAGACCGCGTTGAGCGTCTCGCCGCTGCCCTTGGGAAACTTGATATTGCCCTCGGTGGGTTCATTCCAGGAGGCCCCGAAGTCATCGGACCAGCTGACCATCGCACCCCAATGATTGCTCTTGTTGCCGACGATGATTCGCGGCGCACCGTGACCGGTGAACGCCGCCGACCAGACTGATTGTCCCGCGAAATGCGGACCCGACATTTTGAACTCGCCGCGGCGCCGATCGCTGAGGAACATGAAAGCGCCCTTGACGGTTCCGACCATCAGCAGAATATCGCCGGCGGCGGGCGAGAGGTTCGCGTTCGTGCCCATGACCATGGCTATCTCCTGCGATCAGGCGCTTGCCAGATATTCCGCTAGACACTCGAAGGAACTGTTCCAGCCGCCCCGATGCGCATCGCAGTCCTCGACTGTCTCGAAAACAGCCTGACGTAGAGTGAGTTTCGTTTTCTCTCCTTGCTCGGCGAAAGTGACAGTGATTACCGTTTCGTGGCCCAGCACTCCGCCTTCATTTTCATGGGCCCACGTAAACACCAGTAACTTCGGCTCGACGATCTCTCGAAAGACGCCGCGCACCCAATGCTCGCGTCCCTCGGATGAAAGCATGCAGTATCGCCAGGACCCGCCCGGCCGCAGGTCCAACTTGCACGAGGGCAACGTGAACCCGCGCGGACCAAACCAGCGAGCCAGATGCTGCGGCTCGGTCCAGGCCTTGAATACAAGGCTCGGCGGCGCGTCAAAGATGCGTTCTATCTCCAGCACCCGTTCGGCGGATTCCGTGGTGTCACCGCTTTTCGCGCTGAGCGCTGCTTCTCGTGAGGCAACTTGATTTGACTTCATCGTTCGACCTCAGTTGTGTTGGGTAAAACGTTCACAGTCGAGCGGTCAGCCGGCCTGCTCGCAATTAATCATCCACGGAGTGCCGAATTGATCCACGAGCATGCCGAAACGTTCGGCCCAGAAGGTTTTTTCGATCGGCATTCGCACCGTTCCGTTCTCGGCGAGTGCATGAAATATACGCTCCGCTTCGTGTGGGTCGTTGACATTGATCGTCACCGAGAATCCCTTCATCGGTTCGTAGCGATCCGGCGGTGCGTCGGAGCCCATCAGGACCTGGTCACCCAGGCTGAGGCGGGCATGAAGAATTTTCTTGCGCCACTCGGGCGGCACGTGTTCCGCGGCCGGCGTGCCCTCGTGCGGGAGCAGCGCTTCGGGTTTTCCGCCAAGAACTTTTTCATAGAACTTGAATGCTGGCTCGCACTGGCCGTTGAAAAGAAGATAAGGATTCAATTGCATGATTGTGCTCCTCTATTTGTTGCTGACTAAAAGGCCAAATGAATCGCTCAGGCGTCCGCCAGGTATTCGGCGACGTGCTCCAGACGCTTGGTCCAGATCTCCCGATACGCACTGACGGTCGCGAAACACCAGCAGGCGGGGAGGCGCGAGGCCGAAGCATCCTCACCTTGTCGTGCCAATATCTCCTCGATCGCAGCTCGGGCCTCGCGTACAACGTCCGCTTCGCTCGCAGCCGCTCCTATGGCGCCGCCGCGACGCGGACTGAGCAGGCACCAAAACCAGCTCTGTCCACCCGTCCACACTTCAAAGCCGGCGCCCAGATGATCTTTATGGATGTGCATTAATCTTAATCCTGGACGTAAGTCTCGCGCGCGGTCTATGAGAACGAAGTCTCGAGCGTTTCGGGCGCATTGCGCAATGCGTTGAAGACCACCTGCGGCACGCGCAAGCGATCATCTTCATAGATTTTGCGGATCTCGGAGAAAGCGCCGTCTCCCGAGAGCGTCAGGGCGGCGACCCGGTCGAGCAACGCGCCCTTATCACCCTCGAGCAGCCCCGCATCGCCCATCTGCATCATTCCCCAAACATCCCACGGCAGCAGTTCCATTCGATTGAGCGACGCCAGGTCTCGCAACACGTTGCCAGCGATGAACCACATTCCGCTGAGTCCGGGGACATGGGACAAGCCAAACCGATCTGCCTTGGCGCTCCCGGTCCGGCACATCTGCCATGCGTCGCCGGCGATGATGAAACGATCGCGCGGGACGTCGAGCGGGTCGAAATCAGGATGGAAGACCTTTCGCTGGACCGCGTCGAGCTGCGCGTCCACCAATATCCAGCGCGCTTCGGCGGCATTCCAGTACTCGCATACCCAATGGTCCTCGAACTTGCCCGAGGTGAAATAGGCGCCAAAACCGCATCGGGTCCGCGCTGGGACACCCCGCTCACGAAGGATTGCGCACAGCATCAGGGAGAAATGACGACAGACACCGGCCATCCGATCGCCCGGTTCGCGCGAAACGTTTAGCGGATGACCGTTGAGCGCGCGAATCCGCTTGAGCACGTCGACGATCGGACGTAGATGCGCGTCATCTTTACGTTCGCCGGAAAAATTTACGCCGTAAGCGAAGGCCGCCATATCGCGATGAATCAACACGCCTTGTGTGACCGCGCACAACCCGGCGATATCCGCGGGCAGCGCGCTCAAGTCCGCCGCGCACGCCTCCGCTGAACTCATCGCTCCGTGGCGCTGATAATAATGCTGCGGATTTTCCATGACACGATTCCAGTTGCAGATGGTGTCGCCTTGATGCGCTAAGCCCTGGAAAGATATTCGGCGAGGCAATCCAGGCTGCTGCTCCAGCCTCCGTTGTGTAGATCGCGCGCGGTAACCGACTCGAAGACGGCTTGATGCAACCTCAGCTTGGTTTTTTCATGCTCCTCTTCGAAGGTCACCGTCAACAGCGTTTCGGGACGAGTGGGCTGGCCCTCAGCATCCGCCCAGGCATAGGTCGAGACCAGGCGCTCGGGCGGCACGATTTCGCGGTAGAAACCCTGCAGCCAATGATCGTTGCCCTCGGGCGAGCGCATGTGAAAGCGGTAGGCACCTCCTGGGCGGAAATCCGACTTGAGGACGGTATTGGTGAAACCGCGCGGACCGAACCAGCGAACGAGGCGTTCGGGCTCGGTCCAGGCCTTGAAGACGAGGTCGCGCGGCGCATCGAAGACGCGTTCGATCACGAGCACGCGTTCTTCCGGCTGAGTGACGGCGCTATTTTCGGTGACCATTTTTTTTCTTCTCCTTGATTTTCGCTTCGCGAAGCTTCAAGTCGCGCAGATAGTCTTCAAGTCGATCGAAGCTCTCTTCCCAAAAACGCCGATAACGCTCCAGCCAGCCGGCGGCGTCCTTGAGCGGACCCGCCGCTAGCCGGCACGGCCGCCATTGCGCCTCGCGGCCGCGCGCGATGAGTCCGGCCCGCTCGAGCACCTTGAGGTGCTTGGAGATGGCCGGAAGGCTCATCTCGAACGGCTCGGCCAGCTTGGTCACCGAGGTCTCGCCCCCCGCAAGCCGCGCGAGGATCGCGCGGCGGGTGGGGTCCGAGAGCGCGGCGAAGGTGGCGCTTAGCCGGTCGGACGCTGGTAGTTGCTGAACCATACGGTTAAATAACCTGATGGTTAATTACAACAGGTCGAAGGCGGTTGTCAAGCCCCCGCCGGTTCTGCTTTCCAACAGTGTCCGCGGCGGATAATAGTTTTTCTCTGACGGATACGATTATGCGGTAGGCAGAGGTGAGGAACCTTATGGCGGAGCTCAATTTCAAGTCGGCGTGCGAACTGACCGCACTCATCCGCAAAGGCCAACTCAAACCAAGCGAGGCTGTGGCTCAAGCTCTCGCGCGGATCGAGTCGCTTAACGGCAAACTAAACGCGTTCTGCGCGATGCGCGCGGAACGGGCGATGGCCGAGGCGCGTGCGATGGACGAGCGGGTCGCGCAGCGCGAGGAAGTTGGGCCGCTTGCCGGCGTACCGATCGGTGTCAAAGACCTCGAGGACGTGGCCGGGATGGCGACCACGTTCGGCTCCAAGGCCTTTCGCGACAATCTCGCGCCTGAGGACGCAATCGAGGTCGCGCGCCTGCGCGCCGCCGGCGCGATCGTGGTCGGCAAGACCAACACCCCGGAGTTCGGCCACAGCGCGTTCACCCGCAACCTGCTCTTCGGCGTGACACGCAATCCATGGAACCTCGAATGCACGCCGGGCGGATCGTCGGGCGGCAGCGCGGCGGCGGTGGCGAGCGGGATGGTTCCGATCGCGACCGCGTCGGACGCCGGGGGATTCGATCCGACTCCCCGCGGCATACACGGGATGCGTCGGACTCAAACCGTCGCATGGCAGGATTCCGGCGGGGCCCCGGATGGGCATGGAGTCATTCAACGGCATCTCGTCGGTCGGGCCGATCGCACGAACGGTTGCCGACGCCGCACTCTTTCTTGACGTGGCGTGCGGCTATCATGCCGCGGACCCCGACTCGCTACCTCATCCGGGCGTCTCATACCTGGCCACGCTCGAGCATCTGCCGGCGCGTCTGCGCGTCGCGTTTCATCCCGACTTCGGCCATGCCATAGAGCGCGAGGTGCTGCGCGAGGCCCAGGCGGCGGCAGGCGCGTTTCGGGAGCTCGGATGCGTGGTCGAAACGATCGAAGGCCCAGTGCCCGAGACCGCCGGCGCATGGACCACGGTGCGCGCGGCACAGCTTCTGGCGCAGCTTGCCGATGTCCTGCCGGAGCATCGCGAGGAGATGAACCGTTCGTTCGTCGCGTATACCGAGGCGGCGATGAAAACCGGATGGCGTGAATATGGCGCGGCGCAGCGCGTGCGCGCCGAGTTTAACGATTGGGCGCGACGCATTTTCGAGCGCTACGATTTGTTGCTTACCCCCGCGAGCGCCACCGCGGCGTTTGCCGCCAACGGGCCACCGCCGACAGAAATCGGCGGGCAGCGCCTGCCCGATCCGCTGGCGGCGCTGGTGTTCACCTACCCGTTCAATTTAAGCGGCCATCCGGCAATCGCCGTGCGTGCCGGAATGACCGCCGGCGGTCTGCCGTGCGGAATTCAGATCGTCGCCGAGCGCCATCGCGACGACCTCTTGCTGCAGGCGGCACGGGCTTACGAGCAGGTGCGCCCATGGAATCTGAGTTGGCCCGAATTGTGAGCTTACACCACCGCGGAGAGAATCGGCGGCGGCACGCTCAGGCCGGTAAGCGGCGCGGCTAACCCGATTGGAAAGATTCAGGACGAAGCTGGCGGCGAACCTGGCTTGCCGGGAATCACACCGATGCGCGCAAGCTCTTCCTTGAGGATCGCGCGGGAGAGCGGCTTGCACAGTACCGCCGAGGCGCCGAGCTCGTAGCTTTGCGCGATATCGAGATCATAGAGCGAGCTGGTGATCACGAACATCGGCACGTGCGAACACGGGTCGTGCGCGCGCGCCGCCGAGAGCACCGCGAAGCCACCGTTATCGGGCAGACGCAGGTCGACCAGCATCAGGTCGGGGCGATCGGTGTCGGTGAACTGCTGGATCAGCTCGACCGCTTCGTCGGCGTTTTCGGCCACGATAACTTCGCTCGCATCGCCAAGCACCTGCCGAATTACGGTGACGGCGATAAAGGAGTGTTCGGGATTGTCTTCAACCAGGAAAACTCGGACGCCGAATTCCGGCGGTGCTTGCTCATTAGTATCCATATCCATACAGCCTCACATCCAGCACTATACATTAATCGCGGCAGAAGTAACGTGACTCGGGACCGCAGCCGCCGCGAACACGCTCGGCGTCACAAGATCTCCAATACAATTGCCGTGCCATGTCGCTGTGATTATAGTCCTCTGCTTGAAGCGTCTACGTTCATTTTCACGTGACGCCGCCCGATTTCTGGTAAGCGTGATGCGTGGCGAAATCATTGGGGAAAATTAGCTACAAGGCTTCTTTGGCTATCTATAACGGACAAGCATCGTCCGACAGTCGCCTCGTATCCGAGTAAGAAACCTGAAAATCCGGTCGTCGATGAGACGTCCTAAGCGTCGTTATCGCAACAACTGTTGCACATCGGCACTGCCGGTCCGGATTTTAAGACGGCGCACGGCTTCGAGGGCGAAGGAGGTTTCCGGGTTGGGATTGCTAGCGTCGATCAAGAATTCGCGATGGTTCGACAATCCGCTGGTGCGCAAATGTTCGGCACTGGTTAGCGAGGATTTGTCCGCAACCTACTCGCGCGACATCCAGAAATGGCTGCTGGTCGCACCGTTCATTGGAGTGGCATCGGGACTCGTAATTACGGGTATCGCACTGCTGATTCTGAACGGCATCTGGGCTGCGCTACTTCCTTTGTACGTCGACCATCACGGCGCGATCATTCCGATTACGCTGTTCGGTTTTCTGCTCACCGGACTCATCATGCAGTTTTTGACTCGCGATCCGGATCGTCATTCCACCGAGGAGATCATCCAGTCGTACCACGAGCATCAGGGCGACATCGATATGCGTCCGTTCTGGTACAAATTGATCGCCGCTATCACCACGGTGGGTTTCGGCGGCAGCGCGGCGCTGGAGGGTCCGAGCATCTACGGTGGCGGCGCGATCGGCTCCTGGCTGTGGACGAAGCTTAGGCGCCTGGGCCTCGAACTCGAACCGCGCGACCGGCGCATCATGCTGATCAGCGGCGCGGCGGCCGGCATGGCGGCGGTTTTTCGCGCGCCGCTCACCGGGCTCATCTTCGCGCTCGAGATGCCGTACAAGGACGACCTCGCGCACGAGGCATTGTTGCCCTCGCTCATCGCGTCGGTGGTCTCCTATTCGGTGCTGGTCGCTTTCATGGGCACGGCGCCGCTGTTTGCTTTCGGCGGGGTCACGCCCTTCTCGGACCGGGACCTGCTCTGGTCGGCGCTGTTGGGAGTGATCTGTGGGTTCATAGCGATGAATTTCGCCAACGGCTTCCACCGCACGCGGAACTTTTTCGTCAACCTGCGCACCCCGCATACGGTGAAGTTGCTGATCGGCGGCTTGATCACGGGAATTTGCGGACTCGCGTATATCACCTTATATCCCGGCAAGCTGATTCCGCTGGGTCCCAATTACGAGGCGGTCGATATGATTCTCAACCAGGGCCGCGGCGCGGGCGAGCTGATCGCGTTTGCCCTGGCGAAGCTGCTGGCGACGCTATTCTCGCTCGGCTGTGGCGGGGTGAGTGCGATGTTCGTACCGCTGTTTCTGACCGGCGGCGCAATCGGCAAGGCCTTTGCCAACCTGGTGGTTGGTGCCACGCGCGGTGACTTGTTTGCGGCGGTGGGGATGGCGTCGTTCATCGCGGCCGGCTACAAAACGCCGTTGGCGGCAGTGGTGTTCGTAGCCGAGACCAGCGGCAGCCATTCTTACATCATTCCGACGCTCATCGGCGCTGCGGTAGCCTATGCGGTCTCGGGCGAGGCCTCGGTTTCGAGCGACCAACGCCTTCACCAGGCGGCGCGTATCAGCGAGCTCAGCGGGATGAAGATCGGCGACGTGATGCAACGCCACGTAGTGGGAGTACAGGCTTCCTCGACCCTGCGCGAGTTTGCCGACAGCGTTGCGGCCCATCATCGCTACAATATTTTTCCAGTCTACGAGGGCGCGCGAACGGTCGGAACCGTGCCGGTGTGGGCGCTGAGCGAAGTGCCGGTGGAGCGCTGGGAGCAGACTCGCGTCGGCGATATCGCCGATTCCAACGTTGGTTGGATTACGCCGGACACCGACCTGGACGAAGCCTTGCGTCTGCTAGTGCGCGAGAACGCCCCGCAAATTCTCTTGGTGAGCTCGGCCACGGAATCAAGTGATGGAGCGCTCGAAGGGATCGTCACCAAGACCGATATCCTGCGCTCGCTCGGCAACGGCGCGGGCGAAGCGCGCAGCGGCCGCGCCGGACGCGCATCCTGATATCGCGCGCTCAGCGGCGCGGCCACATAACGACGGAATGCAACGCGCCGCATGCTCGCGCTTCAGTTGAAGTGCGGCATCACGCGCTCGGCGAACAGGCGCATCGCTGCGATCAGATTGCGATGGCCGCTAAGACCGCCGATCTCGAACCAACAGACCATCCGGGTAAATTCGAATTGCTGCTTGAGCGCCGCGATCCGGTCGACACAGCGTTGCGGCTCGCCGAACACGCCCATCAGCGAATCCACGTTCTCGTACTTGATCGCGCGCATCCGCTCGATCACGCGCTGGAACTCGTCGGGCTGCGCGAGGCTTTCGGGGCGGATGGTCTCCGTGATCGTATGAAAATAGTTTTCGAGGCTGGGTCCGATAGTCGCGCGCACCGCGCCCTGGTCCTTGCCAGGAAATGTGAGAAACATCGCCGCCAGCCAGTCGTCGGGAAGGTTTCTGCCCGCTGCCTCCAGCGCGCCGCGATACACCGTGAGCCGCTCCGGCAGCACGTTGATTGGATTGACCGGTCCGCCGGCGAAAATCGGATAGGCATGGGCGCCGGCGAAGCTGAAAGTGTCGGGGCTGTTGGCGGCGAGGCGAAACGGCGGATGTGGACGCTGGATCGGCTTGGGGATCACCTCAACATTTTCGACTTCATAGAACCGCCCGCGAAAGTCCAGGCGCTCCTCGCTCCACGCGCGTTTGATAAAGGTGAGCATCTCCTGAAAGCGCTCGCGACTGGTCGCCATGTCGACGCCATAGCCGTGGTAGTTGCTCGGGAACGCGCCGCGCCCGGCGCCGAAGTTGACGCGCCCGCCGGAGAGCACGTCGAGCGTCGCGATCTCTTCCGCCAGACGCACCGGATGATGCAGCGGGAGCAGGTTGACCGCGATTCCCAGCCGCAGCCGGGTCGTTCGCTCGGCAATGGCGGCGAGTTGCAATAGCGGCGCGGGCATCAACGAGAAGCGCGGCGTAAAATGGACCTCGGCCAACCACAACGTATCGAAGCCGAGGCGGTCGGCCTCGACCGCCTCGGCCACCAGCTCGCGGTAGCGCGCAGCCGGGTTCTGCGAATCGGCGGACGGCAACTGGTAGAAGAGGTCGAATTTCACTCGATACACCCGATATTCAATATTCGCCGAGCGCCGCAACGCGTTCGCGATGGTAGACCGGCGAGCCGAGGTAAGATTCGTTGAAACGCGCGCGCTTGAACCACAGATGGATGTCATGGTCCCAGGTGAATCCAATTCCATGCATCAGCACTGCGCGGTCGGTGCCGCGCGTATAGATGGCGCAGAGTAGCGCCTTGGCCATCGCGGCGGCGCGGGGCGCGTCCGGCGTGGCGGCATCCTGCGCGTACGCTGCATACCAGAGCAACGCTCGAGCCGGCTCCAGTTCGGTGACGATCTCGGCTGCCGCGTGCTTAAGCGCCTGGAAGGATCCGATCGGCTTGCCGAACTGCTCGCGCACTTTGGAGTACTCGACCGCCATCTCCAACACGCGATCCATCCCGCCGAGCGAGTCCGCGGCGATCGCGACCGCGCCGATATCGAGCAGCCGCTGGTAAAGCGCCGCGCCGCCCTTCAGTTCCGCGCCGGGGGTCACGACAACCTTGTCGAGGTCAAGGGCGCACACGCGGCGCGTGAGATCGAGCCCCTTGAGCATCCGAATCCGCACGCCGGGTGCCCCGGTTTCGACCACGAACAAACCGGCGTCTGCGGCCGACGGTCCGGTGCGCGCCATCACCACGATAAACCCGGAGCCATGAGCGTAGGGAACGAACATCTTGGTCCCGTCGACCACCCATCCGGCGCCCTCGCGGCGCGCGCTCGTCGTCATCTCGGAGGGGTTAAGCGAGTCGTTGCGCTCCGCGATAGCGATCGTCCCGAAAACGGTGCCGGAAGCGAGCGCGCCGAGCCATCGCTCCTTGATTTCTTCCGACCCACCGTGCACGAGCGCGCTGGCCGCGAGCGCGGAAGAAAACAAAAATGGACCCGGCATCGCGGCGTAGCCGGTTTCGGCCAGCAGCACCGCCATATCGAGCACGCCCATGCCCGCGCCGCCGTAGCGTTCCGGCACGATCAGCCCGTTCCATCCAAGGTTGGCGACCGCCCCATACAGTTCGCGCGCCATACCCGCCTCCTCGGCCATCGTCTTACGCACGTATGCGGGCGAACATTCGTTGGTCAGAAATTCGCGGGCGCTCTCGCGCAACTGGCGCTGCTCGTCGCTAAGACCGAAATCCATTTCAAGGTTTCCGTCTGAATTTCCGGGCCGCCTAGCGCGACTTGGGCATCTTGAGCCCGCGCTCGGCGATGATGTTTTTCTGGATATGCGAGGTGCCGCCGCCGATCACCAGGCCCAGCGAGAACATCCATTCGTAGGGCCAGTACGCGCGGTCCATCGCCGCTTCCTCGCCGCGTGCGAGCATCGCGTAGTCGCCCATCGCCTCCATCGCGGCGGTCGCGATGTCGTGGTTGAGTTCGGTACCGGCGAGCTTGTTGATCATGGCCTCGATTCCCGGATTGCGTCCGCGCACCTGGTCGGTTAGCTGGCGCAGCATGTGGTACTTCATCGCCGCGACCCGGATCTCGAGATCGGCCAGGCGCTGGCGGAAGATTGGGTCGGCGGTCAAAGGGCGGCCATCACGCTGGACCGAGCGGGCAAGCGCAACCAGGCGCGCCATCGACTGCTGGCTGGTGGTGGTCGAGCCCAGCATGTTGCGCTCGTGAAAGAGCGTCGCATTGGCGACCAGCCATCCCTCGTTGAGTTTGCCCACCAGGTTTTCGCGCGGCACCCGCACGTTGTCGAAGAACACCTCGTTAAAATTGTGCGCGCCGGTCATCTGGATCAGCGGACGCACGGTAATGCCGGGCGAGTGCATGTCGAGCAGGACGTAGGAGATGCTGCGATGCTTGGGAGCTTCGGGATCCGTGCGCACCAGGCAGAACATCATGTCGGCGTAATGCGCACCCGAAGTCCATACCTTCTGCCCGTTGATTACGAACTCATCGCCGACGATTTCCGCACGTGTCCGTAAAGCGGCGAGGTCCGAACCTGCGCCAGGCTCCGAGTAGCCCTGGCACCAGATTTCCTCGGCGGTGAGAATTTTCGGCAGGTAGCGCCGCTTCTGCTCGTCGCTGCCCCAGCTGATTAGCGTCGGACCGAGCATCGAGATTCCCATCCCGCCAACCAGACCCGGCGCGCGCGCCCGCACCATTTCCTCGTTGACGATCGACTGCCGCACCGGATCCAATTCCTGGCCGCCATACTCTTTGGGCCACGCGAGCGCGACATAACCTGCGTCGTAGAGGCGATGCTGCCATGCCTTGGCCTTTTCGATCGCGGCCCGGTCACGCGTGGCGTTCGGATCGGCGCCTCGCAGACCGCTTAGCGGCACGTTTTCTTCGAGCCAGTGCCGAAACTTTTTGCGAAACTCCTCTTCTTCGGATGTGAATTCGAGATCCATTGGCGGGCGCTTACCCTCCCACGGCGCGGACGCTCACTCAAGCAT
This sequence comes from uncultured delta proteobacterium, assembly GCA_963710455.1. Classification (GTDB taxonomy): domain Bacteria; phylum Desulfobacterota; class Binatia; order Binatales; family Binataceae; genus JAKAVN01. Next base: position 55,973 of record CAVQAG010000017.1, on the reverse strand, counting down.
AGTCAAAAGCGGCGCGCGGTTAAAAGCTGATTGCCAATACTGCCATAATTGATGCGCCTGCAGGCCGCTGATAAGTTGCCAACAGGCAAGCACCCGCGCGCGCGAACGAAAACGCATCGATGACGTCCGAAGATTCATCAGACAAGAGCGCCCCGCAGCCTGCTGCGGTCGCAGACACGGCGAAGCCAGCTGCGGCGGCTCCTGCTCCGACCGCCATCAAGGCGGTCGCGCCTCCACCGCCGCCCAAGCCACAGCCAGTCGACGAATTCGATCCGCTCGGATGGGACGTGCCGCTTATCTGCAAGGATTGCGACAAGCCATTCATTGCGCCTTATCGCAACTTCCACGCGGGCGTGGTTTTCCACTGCCCGTCGTGTCAGGGCTCATGGGTCCCCAACACGACCATCGCCAAGCAGATGCGCCAGGTCTTCGAGGATTTCTGGGGGCAGCGCAAGCGCGCCCGCGAGGCTTTCGAGCAAGGCGAGCTAAAGCTCGCTCGCGCCGAGTTCGAAGGCCGGCAGGAGAAGGAGCTCAAGGCCTTCAAGGAGCGGCTCGAGCGTCTGGCGGCGGAGTTGAAGCCGGCCGGCAAGCTGGTGCGGCCCAAGGGGCTTGCGGCGATGTTCACCTAGCCGCTCCATATATAGATGGGCCTGCGGGCAAAGTTCGCGGCGGTCTTCCTGCTCCTGCTCATTGCGCCAATTATTGCCGTCACCGCGCTCGAGCTCGATCGCACGATCGCCGTGATGGTCGCGGACCTCGGCGACACGGCATCGCTGCTTATCGATCTGACCTTCGAGCAGGTGCGTGGCGCGGCGAGCGGCTCGGGGCCGGACACGACCGCGGCCCTGCGCGATAGCCAACCATTGCAATCGTTCATCGGATCCGCGCAGGCCTTCGGCAAGGGCGTCGTCTACCTGCGAATCGAGAAGCCAGACGGCACGATTATCGACGGCGAACCTGCCTCGTCGATCGGCAGATCGGGGTTTGCGAACCCGCCGCCCCCCTTCGAAGACCTTCAAGCGATAGCCACCGGATGGTGGCCGCTCGGGGCAATTCGCGCGTTGTGGGCGGCGGCTCACAATTACGAGATCAACCGCGCGGTCCAGTACAACGGCAAGCCTATCGCGATCATCGCGGTCGGTGTCTCGACCAGCTTGATCGCGCCCAAGCTCCATCGCGCGTTGGGACAAATCCTGATCGTGGCAGGATGCGCGATCGCGCTCAGCCTGATTGGCGCCCTGTTCTTTGGCGGACTGGTGCTGCGTCCGCTCGCCGCGATTACAAGCGGTATTGAGCAGATGACCGTGGGCGACGATGAGGTCAAGGTTCCGGTTGCCGGATCAGATGAGTTAGCTGTGCTGGCCGCCAAGTTCAACCAGCTCTCGGAGAAAGTCCGGCTCAACCATGCGCAGTGGGAGGCCGAGCGCGGCCAATTGGTGAACATCTTTCATTCGATCAGCGATGCCGTCCTGGTGCTCGATACGGACGCGAGAGTGCTGTTCGCCAATTTAGAGGCCGAGGGCCGGATCGGACTGCCGGCGGGCGGGATCGCCGCCGGTAAACCGCTCGCGATGCTGCTCGGCAACGACAATCCACTGGTCAGGATAGTCGAGACCGCGCGCAACGTCGGTCAGGAGATCCATGACGTGCCGATCGAGATGGACGACGGCACGCATCGGGTGCACTTTCTGATCACGGTCCTGACGCTGGGGCTCGAGCCGCCGGCGCCCGGGATGCTGGTGATCCTGCGCGACCTCGAGCCGGTGCGCGGCTTGCGCAACGTGGTCGACCATTCGGACCGGCTGATGAGCCTCGGCAAGGTAATCGCGGAGGTGGCGCGCCAGATTCGCAACCCGCTGAGCGCGATCAGCTCGGAGCTGGACCTCCTGCGCCGCGAAGCGGCGCTCGGTAAGCCGGTCGGCGAGCGCGTGCATGCAGTGCGGGACGAAATCGGGCGGCTCGACAAGGCGATCGAGGCGCTTAACCCGCTCATGGGGCCGCACCGCTCGGAGCCTGGCGGAAAATCTACCGCGTGACCTAGGTCGTTTGCGCTATAGGGCGAGGCTTTTCGGGCGTGTCGTCATCCGCTTGCGGCAGGCTCGCGCTTTCGGGCTCGCTATCGAAGACGTGAACCTCGTGCGGGTTAAGCCGGCGCGCCAGCGCCAGCATTTTAATCGCGACGGCTTCGAGCGCGCGCCCGAGCCATCGGCGAACCGGCGCGCCCTTTTCGGCGGGCGCTTGCGCACGTAGCGTCGAAAACAGGCTGTCGTACTCGGTCACCGACGCCTCGACCATCCGCGTATCGACCATCCTGGCGCCGCCGGAGTACGCCAGCAGCATCGCATTGTGACAAAGCACGTTGAGGCGCCGCGGAATGCCGCCGCCGTGACGGATAAGGTAGCGCAATGCGCCTGACTTGAAGATTCTTTCCGTGGTCCCGTTCACCGCGCGCAGGCGCTGCTCGATATATTCGTGGCATTCGGCCCGTTGCAGAGGATTGAGCACTGTCTTGGCGCCTATCCGCTGATCGAGTTGGCGCAGCGACGGATTGGTCAGCCGGCGCAGCAGCTCGGGTTGCCCGATGAAGACGAAGTGAAGCTGCTTCTCGTCGGTCTTTCCGCTGTTCGAGAGCAGGCGCAACTGCTCCATCGTCTCGTCGCTCAGTCCCTGCGCCTCGTCCATCATGATCACGACGCGCTCGCCACGCTTGAGCGTGCACAGGAAATCGTTGACCGCTTCCAGGTCCTCCAGCTTGCTCTTGCCCCCGATCTCGATCCCAAGCTGCTTCATGATGACCTTCAGCATCTCTTCGAAGGTCAGCTTGGGATTGGCGAGATAGGCGGTCCGCACATTTTCGAACTCGCGCGCGAGGATCGCCAGCACGAGCGTCGTCTTACCCGTACCGACCTCGCCGATCAGCACAGTGAAGCCGCTCGGTTCATGCAGCAGGCCCCACTCTAGAGCCGCGTAAGCCTCGCGATGCTCCTTGCTCATGTAGAGTTGCGTGGGAGACGAAGTCAGTTGGAACGGTGGGCCCGTAAGACCGAAGTGGCTGTAGTACATGGACTTTGTGCGACTCCTCTCGCGTAACTCCTGGCGCGCCGCAACGGTCGGGAGCGTCCGTTTCCTGACCGTGCACCGAAAATCCGGCGCTGCCATCCCCTCGTGGGGGACAACCCGCACTCGCAAGTTACTATTTCAACGCAATTAGTGTCAAGACAGGTTTACTTAAGTCTATGCACAATCTATTTGCGCTAAGCGTGACGGCAAAAGAGCAAGGGATCTGAGTGGCGCTACTTTCTGCGCACGCGGTGGAAGAAGGTATGACGAGAAAATCGCCGATGCCGGCTAGCGCCGTGTTACTCAACGCGCATGCCGGCCTGGATGAGCAGCGGGCGAAGCTGATCCCGATACTGCGCGATACCCTCGTCGTAGTCGACCCAACTGAGAGTGAGGCCGTCGAATCCGGCGCGCGCCATCTCGATCATTTCGTCGACCACCTGTTCGGGTGTTCCGACCAGCGGCAAGGCGGAGTAGCCGACGATGAAGTTTTCGATCATCGCCTTGTACTGATCGCCGAGCGCGCTCTGCGAATTAGGAATCAGGGTCTCGAGCAGATTGTGCGCGGCGGTGAAGTCGCCTTTTTCCTTGACGTAGTAGTCGCGATATCGCAGCGCCTCGCGCTCGCTCTCGCGGCACACCACGTAGCCCATCGTGAAGACGCTGAGCGCACGTCCATAACGTTCGTGGGCGAGGCGTTTGATATCGGCGCAGGTGGCTGCGAGCGTGGGCAGGTCGGGGCCCAGGGCAAAATTCAGATCTGCATGGCGCGCGGCGAAATCGCGTCCGGCCAGGACTATTGCCGGCGCTCATGATCAGCGGCCACGGCAGTTGCACCGGCTTGGGCTCGGAATAGGCGCCGGGCACTTTGAAGAACTCCCCCGAAAAATCGAATCCGTTCTCGGTCCACAAGCGTTTGAGCAAGGTCGTGAATTCGTCGGCACAGGCGTAGCGCTGATCGTGCTCGCGCTGCGACACGCCGAACATCCGAATCTCGGGCTCGTTCCATCCGGCGACGATGTTGAGCGCGAAGCGCCCGCGCGAGATATGATCGATGGTCGCGATTTCCTTGGCCGCGCGCACCGGATGCACCGTCGGCACGTGCACGGTGGCGAAGATCCCGATCCGTTCGGTCGCCGCGGCCAGGCCCGCGGCCCAGGTTAGCGTTTCGAAACTGCGATGGTTGAAATTGGTCACGCCGCCGAACCCCCGCCATCGCGCCACCGGCACCAGGGCCTCGATTCCTGCCGCCTCGGCGGCGCGTGCGATCCGGACCGACTCCTCCCATTCGATCTTGAGCGTGTCAGCGGCAGTGGTCATCGCGCAACCGCTGCTTACGTTGAGGCCGAAAACTCCGAGCTTTAGACGGTTGGGACTGCCGGCGATTGGATTCGTGGACGCCATCTGTTCCGACCTATGCGCCAGCACAGAGTTCGTTGTCAAATCAATTTGGAGTTGCTAGACCTCAGCTTCGACATGCTGGCCGAATGTTTTCTTTGCTTCCGATGGCGTGCGGCGCACCGCTCGCGGAGGGAAGGGCCTCGATGGAAGAAACGATCAAGGTGAAAGTCGAGCCGATCACCGCCGAAGCGTTTCGGCCCTTCGGCCGGATGCTCGAAGACAAGGAACCCGTTTATCCCGAGGTCGAACCCGGTGAAGGGCGGGTAGCTATAGAACTGCTCACGCTCAAGCGGCCGGTGAATCCACGGCGGCTATCGCAAATGGCGGTGCATTTTTCGTACAACCAGACCTTCATTCCAGTGCGCGGGTCGATGGCTTTGATCGTAGCGCCGGCGCCGCGCAACCGCGAGCAGGGTCACGAGCGCTTCGAGGTGGCCTACGAGAGGCTCGCGGCCTTCATCGTCGAGCCGGGCCAGGCCGCATTCATCGACAAGGGGACGTGGCACAACGTGGTTGCGCTCGGCGCCGAATGCCAGTTCATCAATGTAACGCGCAAAAATCCCGGCGAAGGCACCACCGACCTCGACACGGAAGTCGGCACCGAGAAGGCGCCCAGTGCCCGTCCATACATCGAATTTCTCGATCTCAAAAAGCGCGATCGCCGGGTTATCGAGCTGGAACTCTAGCGCGCGGCCGGCTCGAATATTCAACCGCGAAAAAAACTCAGCCGCGAAACCCGAACCGCTAAATCACCAGGCGAAATCACGATGGATACGCTCAAGATAATCGACGCCGACGCGCACATGCTCGAGCCGCCGGGACTGTGGACCGAGGGGCTTAACAAACGCTTTCGCGACCGCGCACCGAGAATCATCAAGGACCCCGACGGGCGTAAGGGTCTGTTCTTCACCTGCGAGCGGTTGCCCCCACTCCGCATCTCGGGCGCGTTCGCCGCCGGCAAAACCTTCGACAAGAAATTTCTCGAGGCCGGGCTGGACAGTGCCCCAGCGGGCGGATGGGATCCGGCGGAGCGCCTGAAAGACATGGATCTCGACGGGGTGGAGGCGGCGGTGCTCTACACCACCATGGGATTCGTTCTGTTCTGGATCGAAGACGCGGATTTCCAGGAAGACTGTTTCCGGGTTTACAACGACTGGCTCGCCGAGTTTTGCAGCTACGCGCCGGGTAGGTTCGCCGGCCTCGCGATGATTTCGCTGTTCAACGTGGATCGCGCGCGCCGCGAGCTCGAGCGATGCGCTAACATGGGACTCAAAGGCGCGCTCATCTGGGCGGCGCCGCCGGAAGACCGGTCATACACTCAGCACACTTACGATCCGTTCTGGGCTGCCGCGCAGGAGCTCAGGATGCCGCTCTCGTTGCATACGTTGACCGGCAAGACCAAGACCGCGCAGCAGGACGAGTCGGATATCGGAGAGCTGTACGCGCGTATGGTTATCCGCACGCAGGAGGCACAACATTCGATCTGCTCGATGATCTTCGGCGGGGTGTTCGAGCGTTTTCCGGAATTGAAAATAGTCTCGGCCGAAAACGACATCGCGTGGGTTCCGCATCTGCTGGAGCGCGCCGACAAGTATTACCGCCGTTTCAAGCAGGGCTATGGAACTCTGTTGTCGCTCAAACCCAGTGAGTATTTCCGCCGCCAGGTGTTTGCCACTTTTATCGACGACCCCTTGGGACTCAAGGTCTACAGCTACATGGGCGCCGATAATTTCATGTGGTCAACGGATTATCCGCATCAGGCCGCAACCTGGCCGCACACGATGGAAGTGCTTGAGCGCGACTTCGCGTCACTTCCGGAAGCCGATCGGCGAAAGATCGTGCGCGAGAACTGCGCGCGGGTCTATGGCTTTCCGCTCGCCGGCTGAGCGTCAGAATGCGCTCCAGCCGCCGTCCAGCGTCACCACGCTGCCGGTCATGAAGCTCGACTCGTCGCTCGCGAGGAACACCGCCAACGCGACGATCTCGTGCGGTTGCCCGAATCGCTTCATCATGTGACGCTCTTCGATAGCCGCCCAGATTCCTTCCTTGTCGGGCAAGTCCTTCACGAAATTGTGCGGCATCGGCGTGTCGATCGCTCCCGGCGCGATCGCGTTGACGCGGATCCCGCGCGAGCTTAGGTCGAGCGCCATGCCCTTGGTCAGCATCGCCACTCCGCCCTTGGCCGCCGAGTAAGCCGACATGTTCTGCATTGCGACCAGCCCGCCGACCGACGAGATGTTGATGATCGACGATCCCCCCCGCATTGCCGGCACCGCGCGCTGGCTCAGGAAATAAACCGACTTCAAATCGACGTCATGCACGCGATCCCATTCCTCTGGCGTAGTTTCGAGAAACGGCTTGCCCAGGATCACCCCGTGGTTGTTGTAGAGCACGTCGATTCGTCCGCCGAAGGCTTTCATCGCGCCGTCGACAATCGTCCGGATTCCGTCGGCCTTGGTCACGTCGGCCGCGGCATAGGTAATCGCGCCGGGCGCGAGCGCTTCGATTTCTTTCGCGACGTTCGGGTTCACGTCGCTGGCCAATATCCGCGCGCCCTCTTCAGCGAACATCCTGCAAGCGACGCGTCCTTGTCCGCCCGCCGCGCCGGTGATGATCGTGTTCTTGCCCTTGAGCCGGTCCATTCTGTGCTCCTTCGTTCAGTCGGTCATCGGTGCTCGGGTAACTATGCCGCATCGATCGGATAGAGCCGGAGCGCGTTGTCCCACATGATTTTGCGCTTGCTCTCCAGCGACACCTGCGGCAGTTCAAGAATTTCCTTTACTGCCGATTCGTAACGGCGACCCTCTGGATGCGCAAAATCGGTTGCGGTCACGATATTGTCGTCCCCGATCATTTCGATCGTCTGCTTGATGAAGGGATCGTCGGGATCCGCCGAAACGAAACATTGACGGCGAAAATAATCCGCCGGACTGCGTTTGAGGCCAGGAATATCGAGGCCGCGAAACCCGCCTTGCACGCTTGCGGCGAGCCGGTCCATCCAGAATGGAACCCATCCGGCGCCTGACTCCAGGTGAACCACACGCAGGCGCGGATGCCGTTCGAGCACGCCGCCCATGATCAAAGCGGTGCTGGCGAACATGTTGCCGACTGTAAATGCGACCGTGACCTGCGCGGTGCGCAATCCCGGTAAATAGTGGTAGAGCATCTCGTCAGCTCCAACGCCGGCCCCGGTATGCACGGCGAGTGGGACGTCGAGGTCTTCGAGCGCGTTCCACAGCGGCTCGTAAAAGCCGTCGTACAGCCGATGACTTCCGACCGGCACCGGATTCACATGCACCGCCTTGAAGCCAAACTCTTTGACGCAGCGCCGCGCCTCACGTGCGGCTTCCTCGGCATCGCGCAAGTCCACCGAGGCGGCGCCGAACACGCGGCCGCGCGTCTCGGAACAGAAATCGTGCAGCCAGTTGTTGTAGGCGCGGCGAATCGCGGCGGCCGCGTCCGGAGCTAGTTCACGTGCCGCCGTGCTTAACAAGCCGACGGTAGGATAGACCACCATATAGTCGATGCCGGCGCGGTCCATTGCGAGGGGATACATGCGCGGCGGAAAATCTTCCCGCGCGAATTCCGCATAGGCCTCGTCATGGCCCGGCAGCGCCACCCGCGCGCCCGGATCGAACGCCACTCCGCCGCAGCGCTCCAGCGCCTCGTCGTTCATCGGATCGTTGCCGAAGGGCATCACCTGTTTCGTACCGTTGGGCGTCGCGATTACGATCTTGAATCCGAACCCAAGCGGACTGCCGGCATAGTTGGCCCACGCTTCGGGAATCCACTGACGAAACTTAGGCTCCAGGTATTTCTCGAACAGGTCGTTCGGTTCCACGACGTGCGCGTCGCTGTCGATGAAACGGTTGTCATTGGGCATGGGGCATCCCCTACTGAGCGGTTAGCTCTACTGAGCCGTCATGGCGCCATCGACCGGCAGTGACGCGCCGGTCACGAATGACGCGTAATCCGACATCAGCCATACCACCGCCTCGCCGATCTCCTCGGGTTTGCCCATTCTCCTGATCGGCTCGACCGAGATCAGGCGGTCGCGCAGGCGCGGATGGCCGGTCACCATCTCGGCCACCATCGCGGTGTCGATCACGCCGGGACAGACCGAGTTGACGCGGATGTCGTGGCGCGCATACTCAAGCGCCGCCACCTTGGTCAGCCCGATCACGCCGTGCTTCGCCGCGGTGTAGGCCGGCTGCCCGTGCGATCCGACCAGCCCGGCGGCAGAGGCGGTGTTGACGATCGCGCCGCGCGCGCCCTGCTTGAGCATTTGCAGGATCTCGTACTTCATGCAGAGCCACACGCCCTTGAGGTCGACAGCGATGATCCGATCGAAGTTCTCCTCGGTGTCGTCGGCGGTATGCAGCGACTTGCCGATGATGCCGGCGTTATTGTGGGCGCAATCCAGGCGGCCGAATAGCTTGACCGCGGCCGCGACCGTCGCCTCGACGTCAGCGGCGCGCGTCACGTCGCACTTGTGGAAGGCGGCCTCGCCGCCCGCCTCCTTTATGACTTTGACCGTGTCCTCACCGGCGGGAACCGCGTCGACGACCAGTACCTTTGCGCCCTCGCGCGCGGCGGCGATCGCGGTGGCGCGGCCGATCCCGCTCGCAGCGCCGGTTATCAATGCAACTTTCCCATGCAGTAGCCCTGCCATCTTAAGTACCTCCGGAAAAATTCAGCTCGACGCGTCCGCCGGGTTCAGCGCGACGCGATCTGGATATGTTCCTGCGCCATGAAAAACGTCATCCGAGGAGCGTCGATGAACACCCGGCCGTCGGCCAGTAGCTCATTGCCGGCGGGCGAAGCGAAGGCCGCGGCGAACGCCTCGACGCTGTCGAACCATAGCTGCGCGACGCCGTCGAAGCGGGGCGTGGCGTAGAGATAGGCTTCGCCGATCAGATGCGATTGCACGTAGCGGCGAATCCCCGGCAGCTTGAGCGCCATCGGGCCGTGCACTTCGAGCCAATATTTGCGGAACTCGTCCAGCGCCATTCCCGGCTTGATCGCGAGTTGCCATACGCCTTTGACCAGCTTGCCGCCGGTCGGCCCGTCGAGCACGACGTGGTCGCGCGTAACCATCCACTCCACGCGTGTCAGATCGATGAACTTGCGTTCGTCGGCCAGCGCGCCGTCGATATATTCGGGGCTCCGCCTGAGCGCAGCCATCGCGTCGAGTCCGTCGATCAGCACCTCAGCTTCGCCGTCATAGGGCGAGTTGGAGCCAAAGGCGGTGATGCGATGGCTTTGCACGTAGCGATGGAGTTGCGGAATCTTGGCTGCGATCGGCCCGTGGGTCTCGCGCCAGTAGCGATGAAACTCCGCATCGCCCATCCCGTCCTTGCGCGTGATGAAATAGTGTACGTGGAGCATTGTTCGATCCTCCAGTTGGCGCTCACGCCGTTTTTTCCGATCCTGTGCCCGTTGTATAGCGCAGCATCCGCCGATCACGCCAATGGCGCGAAGGCGCCGGCGCTGCGATGAGAGACAGCGTCTCCGCGCCGTGATGACACGCGGCATCACGCGCAGTAATCTGAGGCTATCGCTAAGAGCCAAGGAGCCTCGCGTGCATCGAATCGTCAGCCTGCTTCCCAGCGCGACCGAAATCGTTTGCGCGCTCGGCTTCGAGTCGCAACTAATCGGCCGCTCGCACGAGTGCGACTACCCGGCCGCGGTCACGCGCCTGCCCGCACTCACCGAGCCCAAGTTCAATCCCGAGCGCCCGAGCGCCGAGATTGACCGCGAGGTGCGCCGCATCGTCGGCGAAGCGCTCTCGGTCTACCGCGTGGATGCGCAAAAGCTTCGTGAACTGGCGCCCGACGTCATCGTCACCCAGTCGCAGTGCGAAGTCTGCGCGGTAAGCGAGCGCGACGTCGAGGATGCGGTCGGAAACTGGCTCGGTGCGCAGCCACGGATCGTCTCGCTCGCACCCTATGGTCTCGCGGACATTTTCGCCGACATTGAACGCGTCGCTCGCGCGCTGGGCGAGCCCGCGCGCGGCGCCGAGTTGGTGGGGCGCCTGATGGCCCGGATGGACGCGGTCGCGGCGCGCGCGCGCCGGACCACCGCGCGCCCCACGCTCGCGTGCATCGAATGGCTCGACCCGCTGATGTCGGCGGGCAATTGGATGCCGGAAATGGTCGAGATGGCAGGTGGTCAGAACCTGTTCGGCAGTCCGGGCGAGCATTCTGGCCGGCTCGACTTCGACGCGCTGCTCGCTGCCGACCCGGACGTTATCCTCGTCGCTCCGTGCAGATTCAACATGCGGCACACGATGGACGAACTGCCCACGCTGGCCGCGCGCCCGGGATGGACCTCGACGCGTGCGGTGCGCGAGGGCAAGGTGTTTGTCGCCGAGGGCAGCCAGTATTTCAACCGGCCGGGACCGCGGATCGCCGAATCATTGGAAATCCTGGCCGAGATACTCCATCCCGAGCTGTTCCAATTTGGCCACGAGGGCAGCGGATGGCATCGCGCCGCATAAATAGCGGAAAAGCACTCGCGGACGGCTACACCTTCGGTTTGAGATAGGACATCCCGACGCGCGCGGGCGTCAGGCGGATGCCGAACTCCGCAAGCAGCGGGGCGTTGTCGCAGGGATTGTCAGCAACCAGGAAATCGACCGCGTCGCGCGAGAAGACCGGCCGGGGCATCATCTCACCCAGCATCCCTGCCACCCGCATCAGGGCCCGCGGCACGTGGACGACGGGCCTGTGATGGCCGGTCAGCTCCATCACCAACTGGGTCAACTGATCGAAGTTCATCGGCTCCGGCCCGCCGATCGCAAACGTGGAGTTCCGGCCGCGCCCCATCACCGCCATCGCGACGCATGCGGCCAGATCGTCGACTGCGACCGGCTGCACCACCTGCCTGCCGGTTCCCGGAATCGCGAAAACCGGCGCATACCTGATCGCACGCGCCAGAAGGTTAGTCACACGGTCGTCGGCACCATAAACCAGCGAGGGGCGAAAGATGGTGAAATCGAGGCCGGATTCGCGGAGCGCGCGCTCGGCGTGGCCCTTGGCGCGAAAGCCGGGCTGGCCGCTCTGCTCGTCGGCCGCCGCGCCGCTGATATAGATGATGCGCGCGACGCCAGTCTTGCGCCCTGCCGCGATCATCGCGACCGTGCCGCCATAGTCGACCCGTTCGAAAGTCAGGCCGCGGCGGGTATTTTCGACCGGATAGCCGTCGAACTGCGCAGCGTTGATCGCCACCTGCGCCCCGTCGAGAGCCGCCTGGAGCGAGGCCACGTCGGTCACGTCGGCGCGAACGAAATCGGCGCCCGTTCCGGCCAATCGGGCGCGCACCGCGTCGGGATTGCGCGTCAGCACGCGCACGCGAGCCGTGGCGCCCAAGCGCCGCACGATCGCTCTGCCGATGAAGCCAGAGCCCCCTGCGATCGCGACGGTGATGCGATCCATTCTTCAAATACTCAGCAGATAATGCGGCCGGAGCGCCGTGAAAGGAGCGGCCAGTTACGAGGCGTGCCGACGGCGGACCTTCCGGCGTCGCGGGCGTGGCGGCTTGGCGGAATGCGCGCCCGTCCCGCCTGAGGATTGGGCTCGCGCGTCGGAAGTCACTTGAGCCGCCTCCGCCAGTGCCGTCAGGTGAAAGCGCGAAACCTCGGGGCGGCAGTTGATCCTGATTCTCAGCCAATACGTGCCCAGGCCGCGATTAGTATAGATGTAGAAATCGCGATAGCGATTCAGCCCCGCGTAAAATTGCTTCCCGATGCGCAGCAGCTTGAGCGGCGAGCCGTAAAACGGCAATCGGACGACGCCGCCATGCGTATGCCCTGAGAGCATCACGCCCGGGTTGAGATGGCGCGCGTAGAGTGCGGTGTCCGGGTTGTGTGCGAGCACTATCGTGCATTCGTCCGGACGCACCTGCGCAAAGGCGCGGGCGGGCTCGGCGCGCCGCGACCACAAGTCGTCGATACCGACCACTATCAGCGACGCGCCGCGGACATGCAGGCGATGGCTCTCGTTGGCGAGCACGCGCGCGCCCGCTTGTTCGAGCGCCTGGGTTATCCGCTCGATAGAAGACCAGTGGTCGTGATTGCCGGCGACCGCGAAAACGCCCAGGCGCGGCTTGAGCGCGCGTACCGCCTCGCGAAAACCTCCCAGGTAGCGGCGCATCGTCTGCGGCCCGGTGAAGTAATCCCCGGTCAGGAAAACCAGGTCGGGCTGCTGCGCGTTGGCCGCACCGACCGCCAGCACCAGGCGCTCGAGATCCTCGTCGCGATCGACATGCAAATCGCTCAACTGGCAGGCGACCATTCCCTCCAACGCCGCGGGCAGTCCGCGCACCGGGAGCCGGATGCGCGTCACGTCGATCTCGTCCAGCGTGCGGCGCCAGATGCGATGTAGCGGGCGCAGTGCAATCGGAGGCTTGGGACGGCGCTGGTGCCGCGGTTGCTCTCTGGCAATCTGCGCTTCCAATAAACTCGCGGTAGAACCAGCCTTCGCCATCAGGGCCCTCATTCTAGAATATATCCCGCAGCATGCGGAAGTTGGTAATCAAGGTGACGCGTTCGTCGGCCAGGTTGACTTCCTCGTGCTCCAGCTCCCAGGTATGGGGATGCGGGATGAAGACTGCGCGCAGGCCCGCACGCAGCGCCGGGTTGATATCCGAGCGAGGACTGTTGCCGATCATGAAAGTGCGCGCGCGATCGAGCGCCGCTGCCTCCACCAGCCGGTGGTAGGCCGCTTCGTCCTTCTCAGGCGGCACTTCGACGTGGCTGAAATGGGGCCGCAGACCCGAGCGCTCGAGCTTGGGCAACTGCTCGCGTGGATTGCCCTTGGTAAACAGCGTCAGGTGATGGCGCGCGGCGAGTTCAACCAGCGTCGGCTCTACGTCCGGCAGCAATTCGCATTCGCGCTCGAGGAGATGTGCAGCTATCCGATCAACCGCGGCGCCGAGTCTCTCGCGAGAGTGCCGAGGCACAAGTTCGGCCGCGACCATCCGCATCAGGACCACGAACGGCTCGCGCCCATAGCCATGACTCTTGATAATTTCGAGTTCGCACCGGCGTATCGCGGCGCGCACCGCTACTGTTTCTCCCGCGCCCGCCGCAGCCAGCGCGGCGGCGAAGTCCGCCTCGGCTTCGAGGAAATGGATGTTGGAGTCCCACAGCGTATCGTCGGCGTCGAAGATCAGATGGAGCGGACGCCCGTCGCCGAGCCGTTTGCCCGAGTGGCGCTCTGGTCGGATGAGCCGCCGAATCTGTCGCAGCCCGACGCGGTTTGCGAGGCGGATGATGCGGGGGCGGCGGATTTCGGCTGGTCAACTGCAAACGCGCGCGTCTAGCGCAGCGGGCGAAAAAACGCGCGGATATCCTCGATCAGCTTAGCGGGCTCTTCCATCGGGGCAAAGTGACCGCCCGAGTTAAACACCGTCCAGCGTTTGAGATTGTAGTAGTCCTCGGCCCATCGCCGCGGCATCAGGATGATCTCTTTTTGGAACACCGCGGCGGCGGTCGGCGCCTCGACCACCGGTTGTCGATCGTGCGAGGGCTTCCACGGATTGTGAATCGCCTCGTAGTAGTAGCGCGCCGAGGTCCCGTAACTCTGAGTGGCCCAGTAAAGCGTCATCGTGGTGAGCAGTTCGTCGCGGGTGAAGCGGCTCTCGACGTCGCCGCCGCAATCGCTCCACGCGCGGCGCTTCTCCACGATCCACGAGCACAAACCTGCCGGCGAGTCATTGAGCGCGAACGCGATCGTCTGCGGACGCGTGAGCTGGATCGCGGAATAGCCGCTGCCTGCGCCGAAAAAAGTCATCGTCCGCTGATGCCATCCTTCCTCGCCCGGCCCGTAGAGCGACCGATCCGGCATCCCACCCAAAAAAGCAGTCAGCGGCACCAGCAAATGAAGGTGGACGCCATATAAAAGTTCGGCATATTTGTGTCCGAGTTGCGCGGAAACCAGCGCGCCCCAATCACCTCCCTGTGCGGCGAATTTTTTGTAGCCGAGCACGTCGCGCATCAGAGCGACCCACAAATCCGCGGTGCGCCAGTAGTTGATTCCGGTGGTCGTAAGCGGCGTCGAAAATCCATAGCCCGGGAGCGACGGCACGACGACGTCGAAGGCGTCGGCCGGATCGCCGCCGTAGGCGGCCGGATCGGCGAGCGGGCGAATCACTTTGTGAAAATCATAGAACGTCCACGGCCATCCATGGCTCATGATGATTGGAATCGGGCGCGGCCCCTTGCCCGGCTCGTGGATGAAGTGGATCGGGATGCCCTCGATACGGGCCGTGTAATTGTGGAACGAGTTGATCTCGCGCTCGGCGCGGCGCCAGTCGTAGCCGTCGATCCAATACTCGACCAGGCGTTTCAGGTAATCGAGATTGGTGCCGTATTGCCATCCGTCATTGGCGAAGTCGGACGCGAAGCGCGTGCGCTTCAGGCGTTCTTTCAGATCGCGCAGCGTCTCATCCGGGACCGCAACGGTAAACGCCTCTTTCGCCATGGGGTCGCCTCCTTTAACGGCAAGGCAACGATGCTATCGCCGACCGCGCTGTTGTGGCAAACCACGATCACGATTGCGACTGGCAGGCTGGATGAAGATAAATGTTAGATGGCCTGGAAGGAGCCAACGCTAAAAATGGCAGAGCAACAGCAGCGCTTTTCGCTGATCACTGACAAAAACCTCGCCGACCTGCGCAAACTGGTCGGCGTGCCGATCGAGGACTCGCTGGAGCCGTGGTGCTACGAGGCGACGCGCGACAACATCCGCCACTGGGCCCACGGCATCGGCGACGACAATCCGCTGTGGTGCGAGCCTCAGTACGCGGCAAAGACGCACACTCACACCGCCGCGCCGCCCTCATTCATCTTCGCGCTCAACCGCTCGTTCAGCGGCTACGTCGGCGGCTTGCCGGGCGTGCACGCGATGTTTGCCGGTATCGATGCCGTGTGGCATCGCCCGATGCTGCTCGGCGATCAGTTCACGACCAAGGCGTGGCTCAAGGAGTTGGTCGAGCATCAGACCCGTTTCGCCGGGCGCGCGATCCAGCAGATCTATCGCTGCGAATTTTACAATCAGCGCAGCGAGTTGGTCGCAGAGGGCGATAGCTGGTGCTTTCGCACCGAGCGCGATACCGCGCGGGAGCGCGGCACCAAGTACGACGCGGTCAAAAAGAAAGAACCGGTGCATTACTCGCGCGACGATCTGGCGAAGATTTTCGCGCTCTATGAAGCCGAGGAAATCCGCGGCGCCAATCCGCGTTACATTGAAGACGTGAAGGTCGGAGATAAACTGCAAACGATGGCGAAGGGGCCGATGACGGTCACCGGCTTCATCGCCTTCGCGCAGGGATGGGGCGGGCTCTATATCCGCGCCAACAAACTCGCATGGAAGCAACTGCGCAAACATCCCGGGGTGGGCATTCCGAACAAGTTCGGCATTCCCGACGTTCCCGAACGCGTGCACTGGGAGGATGACCTGGCGACGCTGGTCGGAACGCCGGCGGCGTACGACTATGGGCCCGAGCGATGCTCCTGGATGTCGCATCAGCTGACCAACTGGATGGGCGATGCCGGGTTTCTGCGTCAACTGTCGGTCGAGATTCGCCGCCACAACCCGGTCGGCGATACGCTTTACATCAACGGCGAGGTGACGCGAATTTTTGTGGAGGACGGCGCGCCCTACGCCGAGATCGCGCAGACCGCGACCAATCAGGACGGCGAACTATCAGTGCGTTCAAAGGGTGTCGTGCGCCTGCCCTCGCGATCAAAGTGAGGCGACACACAAATGGGCACGTGGGGCACCGGACTTTATTCGGGCGATCTTGCGATGGATCTGCGGAGCACGATCGGTGCGGTCGCGCGGCTGCCGTTCGACGGCGACCGCCTCGTCGAGATTCTCTGCGCAGCCGAGCCGGGTGCGGCAAACAATCCGAATGACGAAGAGCACACGATTTTCTGGCTGGTGGTCGCGGACCAGTTCGCTAGGCGCGCGATCGCCTGCGGCCGCGTGCGTGAAAAAGCCCTGACGATCATCGACGACGGGAGCGACCTCGCGATGCACGCGAAGCTCGGGATTAGTCCAGCGGATCTCAGGAAGCGGCAAAAGACGCTGGCCGAAGTGCGTGCACGCCTGACCGTTGCGGCAACTGACGGCATGAAACCTCGGACGGTGCTCAAGCGGCCGCAGCCGTTTTTGATGGAAGTCGGAGACGGCCTGGTCTATCCAACTTCCGGAAAAGATTGCATCAACAGCTATTATCCGTCGAAGGAGAAAATACCCCGCTGGAAGCACGACGGCTGGGGTGCGATGGTCGTCGTCAATCGTGGCCGTGCGTTCGATTTTCTCACCTGGTACACGCCCCTAACGATTGCCGCGCCGACCTCCGAGAAACCGGCATTCACGATACTGCGTTCGATCACGCCCTGGGTGCTGAAAAATCCGGGAACCTGCTCTCCGGTTCATTTCAAGCGGCTCGAGTTGGAGAGGATCGGTGCGGTCGCGATCGACTCTGTTAAGCTGGCGCGGGCCTTTCCAAAAATGAAACCCGGAACGCGCGCCGCGATCGACGACATCTCGATCGCCAATTCACTAGGCTTCTATCGAGAAGTGCCGGCGGTTGCGTCGACTCCGGGAGAGTCGGTGAGGTCGATTCTCGGGAATCGGATTTTTATGATTACGCAGCTGGACGACATCATTTCCGATTGATGGCTGCCTATCGCTTCAGACGCGGATCGGCCGTGGACACGCACATCGCGTTGCGCGAGCTTTCCCACAGTGCCTGTTGGCGCGCGTCATCGCCCGGCCCCGCCTTGGCCGCGTCGTCAAAATCGTTGTGTCGCTGCGCTTCGCACTTCTCGCGGCTCGGATAAGTGCCGAAGTTGGTCCACGCCGGAAGCGGCGCATTGATGTAGGCATGCGTCGAGAGAAGTTTGTGTTTTGAATTGTAGGATTCGTACATCGGCGGCGCGATCAGATACCAGCCGGCAAGAAGAATCGCGGCACATGAACGTGTCATTATTTCACTGTCTTACCGGTGCGGAGACCGCGCCGGACAGCACCGCGATCGTACCAGTCGCCGGATTGCGTCCGACGTAGACTTCGGTCTCGTAAACCTCGCGCAGCTTATCTACGGTCAGGACTTCATCCGGAGTGCCCCAGCCCATCGCCATCCCGTCCTTGAGCAACAGGACGCGGTCAGCATAGAGCGCGGCCGCATTGAGGTCGTGCATCGTTGCGACCACGGAGAGATTGCGCTCAGCCCGTAGCTCGCCGAATCGCGCGAAGATTTCGGCCACGTGGCGTAAATCCAGATGGGCCGTCGGTTCGTCGAGCAGCGCCACGCGCGGTTCCTGCGCGAGCGCGCGCGCGAGAAATACCCGCTTGCGTTCACCGCCTGAGAGTTCCTGGATCGGGCGCGTGGCAAGCCCGAGCAGATCAAAGCGCTGAAGCGCATCGTGCGCCAGCATCAGGTCGGCGCGGCTCTCGAAGTGAAACGATCCGAGATGCGGCGCACGGCCCATCAACACCACCTCAAGCACGGTGAACGAGAAGGCGACGGAATTTTCCTGTCCGACGAAGGCGAGACGGCGCGCGAGCGCACGCCGCTCGAACGAGGCAAGGGGCGCGCCGAGCAATTCGACCGTGCCCTGCCACGGCCTTAGCGACCCGCCCAACAATCGAAGCAGGGTCGACTTGCCCGCGCCGTTGGGTCCCACAATAGCGAGCATTTCGCCCGGCTCGACCGCCAAAGACACGCCGTGCAGCACTGCCCGTTCGCGATAGCCGCCGACCAGTTGCGAGGCGCGAAGCGCCGGCGCAGCTGTGATCGCTGCCTGGGCCTGCTGAGCGGTTCGCGGCATATCTTGAACGCTCGCCATGGGACGCAACCTTGATCGGGGCGCAAGCTAGAGCGCGAGCGGCCCACGTCCCTCGCGGCGCAGCATATAGATGAAGAACGGACCGCCGCAGAGCGCGGTTATGGCACCTACTGGCAACTCAGTGGGCGAGATCGCGATTCGCGCGAGCAGGTCAGCGAGCACCAGGAACGCAGCGCCGCCCAGGAACGACGCCGGCAGCAGCAGACGATGGTCGGCGCCGAAAGCCAGGCGGAGCATGTGCGGCACGATCAATCCAACAAAGGAGATGATCCCGCTGACCGAGACCGCCGCCGCGATCATCACCGAGGTCGCGACAAAGATCAGCCGGCGCATCCGGTCGACATCCACGCCAAGCTCGCTCGCGGCCTCGTCGCCGAGGCTTAGCAGGTTGAGGTCGCGCGCATGCGCCATCAGCACCACGAATCCTGCTAGACCCAGTATCGTCACCATCGCGACCTCGCCGTAGGTTGGCGCTTCCAGGCTGCCCATCAGCCAGAACACGATATCGTGAACGTAGTAGTAGTTGACCACGCTGTTGAGCAGCATGATCGCGGCCCCCCAGATAGAGTTGAAGATGACGCCGACCAGGAGCAGCGTGAACGGCTCCAGCCGTCCGTCGACCACTGCCAATCGATAGACGACGACGGTCGAAAGCAAAGCAGCGCCAAAAGCACAGAGCGGCACCGTGGTGACCGCGCCGGCGCGCCCGGCCACGAACACCAGCGCGACGATCGCGCCAAACGCGCCACCGCCCGAGATGCCCAGGATGCCGCCTTCGGCCAGCGGATTGCGCACCAGCGCCTGAAGCGCCGCTCCTACCGCCGCCAGCGCGGCACCAACCGCCGCACCCATCAGCACGCGCGGCAGACGTGCGCTCACGAAGATCGCGTGGTCGGGACTGAGCGGCTCGCTTAGCGCGCGCACCAGGCTGATATGAACGCTGCCGAATGCCGCAGCGACCATCGCGCTCAATAGCACCAGGAGCGATAGAGCAGCGAGCGTCAGCGTCATCCGCGCGCGCGTCAGATAGGCACCGGAGAAGTGTCCGGGCACAGCCGCCGATTGCGCCACGACAGGGGCCTTCGCAGCGGTGAACTCGCTCATCGCGCGACGCCCTGCATATTGGTTGCTGCGGTAAAGGCTTCCGGATGAATACGGCGAGCCAGAATCTGCAGCGATTGCCACACGCGGGGACCTGGATGGAGCATCGGGTCTTCCGGGTAGCCGAAGACTTGGCGGTCGCGAACGGCGGGGATAGTCGGATAGCGCGCCCAAAAACCGGCCGGCGTATTCGCGTCGCTGCCCATCGCGCCGTCCAGGATAACCTCGGGCTGCATCGCGATGATGTATTCGATGCTGAGCCGCGGCCAATTCTGCATCGCCAGGTCGCCAATATTATCGCCGCCGGCCAGATGAAGCAGGTCGTCTAAAAAAGTGCCGCGCCCGACCGCGACCATCGGCTGATGCCCGACCAGCATCACAACCGTGCGCGGTTTGGTCCCCGCAAGACGTGCGCGGACCTCGTCGATACGAGCCTGCATCGCGCTCAGTAGGTGGCGCGCGGACTCCTCCTCTCCAATGTGCTCACCGATGACCGCGATGCTCCGCTCGATAGCGTCGAGCGAGTCGTCGTTCACGGTAAGCGTCGGATAGCCCATCGCTTCGAGTGTGCGGACCTCGCGCCGGCTCGAGGAGAGTCCCGGCCCGATGACGAGATCGGGGCGGAGCGCGGCGATCGCCTCGACGTTGGGCGTGAGAAATGTCCCCACCTTCGGCAGACGCGTCGCCGCGGGCGGATAGTCGCAATACTGCGAGACGCCGACTACTGCACCGCCGCCACCCAGCGCGAAAAGTATTTCGGTGACGCCAGGAGCGAGCGACACGATACGCATCGGCGACGCCGCAGTAGCGCGAGCGGCGCCGAGCGAAAGCGCGGCCACGATCATCGCGGCCATCGGCAAAGCGCGCATCCGGTTAAACATTGCGTCAAACACTCCGGCACAACATCGTGATGACACACGCGTCAAGCTTTTCGCCGAAATCTTGCACCCTGCGAAACTATCCGATCGCAGGCGTCGCCGTAAGCGGGCCGCACGCGCGAGAGGGAGCCTGCCTTGCATCGGCGCGCCCGGCTCGGTTACGCTCGCGCATCGCCAACCCGGCTCGATCGCGCAACCGCAAGGAGTAGCAGCGCCGTGCTCAGGATTGCCGTTTGTATCAAGCAAATTCCGCTGGTCGAGGACGCCAACTTCGACCCGGTAACCAAGACCATCCGGCGCGACGGCACGAACGTGATAAGCGCGTTCGACCTGCGCGCAATCTCGCTTGCGGTGGAATTCAAACAGAGCCTCGGCGCCCACGCTACGGTGGTCACGATGGGGCCGCCGCAGGCGCGCGCGGCGCTGGTCGACGCGCTGGCGATGGGGATGGATCGCGCGGTCCACCTGGAAGATCGCGCGTTCGCCGGGTCCGACACGTTGGCGACCGCGCGGGCGCTTGCCAAATGGCTGAAGCGCGAAAATTTCGACCTCATCATGCTCGGCAAGTACTCGCTCGATGCCGAGACCGGACAGGTCGGTCCCGAGATTGCCGAACTGCTCGGCGTCGCGCAGATAACGGGTGTGCGCAAGATCCGTATCGAAGGCCGAAACATCGCCGCCGAACGCGAAAGCGATGAGGGCTATGACGAGGTCGAGTGCGCGACGCCCGCCGTGCTGACCTGCGCCGAGCGTGTCGCACAACCGATCCGAGTGAAGCCGGACGCCGCCGAGCAGGCGGGTTTGAAACCGATCGAAACGGTGCGCGCGGCCGCGCTCGACTCCGACCTCGCGCACTTCGGCCTGGCCGGATCACCGACCTGGGTGCAGGAAGTGCGCGCGGTTGAGAGCAGCCACCCGCCCTGCCGCATGATCGACACCGCCGACCCCGCGCGAGCGGCGCGCGAGCTGGTCGCGACGCTGAGCGCGATGGGCGCGCTTAAGCGCGCGGACAAGTCGCGCCGTCCGGTCAGCGCGACGATACGGAAGCCGGCGCGCGGGCGCGATTTGTGGGTGGCATGCGAAACCGATCTTGCGGGAGCGGTTACGCGCGCTAGCCTGGAGTTGCTCTCGCACGGCGATAAACTGGCCGCTCAGCTCGGCGGAGCGCTGGTGGCGGTTGGTTTTCCCGCCGCCCTTGCGCGCCATGCGGAGTTGCTTGCGGGCTATGGCGCCGATCACGTCGTGGTGATCGATCATCAGGCCTTGGAGTCGTACACACCTGAAGCCGCGGCCGAAGCGATGGCGCATCTGGTGCGGGAGCGTACGCCTTGGGGGGTGCTGCTGACCGCGAGCGAGCGCGGCCGCGATTGGGGACCGCGGCTGGCGGCCCGTTTGGGCCTGGGACTCACCGGCGACGCAATCGGTATCGAACTTGATGCCGACGGACGGATGGTCGCGCTCAAACCGGCCTTTGGCGGCAACATCGTGGCGCCGATCCTGTCCAGGACTTTTCCGCAGATGGCGACCGTGCGCGCCGGCGTGCTGGAACTGGCCGCTGCCAACAGCGCGCGCGAGGCGGCGGTCGAAACCGTGCGGCCGCGGCTCGCCCCGGCGCTCAGCAGAACGACCGCGATGCACTCGCTGCTCGATAGTTCGATCGCGCCGCTCGACGGCGCGCACGTCGTGGTTGGCGTCGGAATGGGCGTGGGCGGACCCGAGGGCGTTGCGGCGGTCAAGGATTTCGCGCGTACGCTAGGCGCCGGGATGTGCGCGACGCGGCGCGTGACGGACCAGGGATGGATGCCGCGGCAGTTGCAGGTCGGATTGACCGGCAAGGCGATCGATCCGCGGCTGTACTTTGCGGTCGGTGTGCGCGGGGCTCCCAACCATACCGTCGGCATCAAGCGCGCGGAGGTCGTGGTCGCCATCAACAACGACGCCGAAGCGCCGATCTTCGAGCGCGCGACGGTGGGACTAATTACCGACTGGTCAGTAATCTTGCCGATACTCGCAGACGCATTTGGAAACCTGACTTCGACTTGAAACCCGCTTTGCTCGCTCAGC
Source organism: uncultured delta proteobacterium (assembly GCA_963710455.1). Taxonomy (GTDB): domain Bacteria; phylum Desulfobacterota; class Binatia; order Binatales; family Binataceae; genus JAKAVN01. The sequence continues at coordinate 33,608 of CAVQAG010000017.1, read as the reverse complement.
GTACATTAGCTGCGACTAGCGCTCGGGAATAGGCGATTCTAGTCGTTCATTTGAAAACCACGTCAAAAAACATCAGAACTGCTCTAGTCCTAAAGAATCAGGTCTAATTAGCAAGCTTGACCGCTACGCTACATTTACCTATATAGTTATGCGGTGGCAGGAAGCCTGTTGGGCTTCCTCGGGCTGGATGCTTTGTGGAGGCGGATGTGGTGGTGGACCTGATTGGATCTAAGCCGTTCGAAAACTCACCTGCGAGCGGCCACGCACCTTCCAAAAGTGACATCTTTTCAAGGTCCCGTGGGGTTTGCCTGCTCGCGAGAATTTTGCTCGCAACAGGTCTGACCGAACATAGGTAGTCGATTCCGCCTTGGGGCGAACGCGCGCGGGACGAGGATCCGCGTGGTGTGGGGAGGAAGGTCATGAGGAAGAGCTGGTCGATACTACTATCTGTTACATTTGTTGTCACAATGTCTACCGGAGCCTTCGCGGCATCAGTGGGCGGAACGATGGCAGGCTCGCAAGGACAGCCCCTAAACGGCGTACAAGTGATCGTAAAGGACGCGAGCGGTCACGTGATTGGCCAAGGAGCGCCGGGCAGCGGCGGAAGTTATGGCATCCAAGGCCTGCAACCCGGCAACTATAACTTCACGCTTGACCCGGGTTCATCGGGATATCAGGGTCAGACTGTGACCTCGTATGTCGGCCCCGACGGCATTTGCCTCAACTGGGGACTATCGACGACTTCGCCCGCGGTAGCCACAGCGCAGCCAGGGACCTCCTGTGATCCGCCCGCCGCAGCAGCGGCATGGGATCCGGCGCCTTGGGTCGGCGCGGGCGCTGTACTGGTAGGCGGCACCGCGATTGGACTCGCAGTCGGGTTGGGGAGCGGATCAGAGCACAATAGTCACAAGTCGCCTCCATCGACTGGCGAGTAACTAGCGCGTCAGACGTGGTCGATTGAAGCGTCGCGCGATATTCGATCGCGCTCGCGTTCATTCCGTCTTCGACAAAATCAAAAATCGAGTAGCCGCGTTCCGGCGTTGCGATGACGCAACGCTATGGGGCGGCGTGGCTACTCGTTTATCTGAGCAAAAGGGCGCTTTTCTTTTCGATTACTGCCCTTATGACTGCTTTGCACATTCTTTTGGATGCAATCTGCTACTTGTGAGTTTATCGCAATTAATAAATCTCGATTTTCTGGCTTCACGATGTGGTATCCGGACGGCACTGGCTGGAGCGCCGGGCCGCCCGCGTTCGGCCCGACGGGGTGATTTGCAACAGCCGCTTTACCGCCGGATCGCTGCCGCTCATCTATCCGCAACGGTTGCCGCAACCGTCGTCGCCCGGGCTGCGAGTACCGTGCGAGGTTGTCTATTGTCCCGTGGCACCCGTGCCCGGCTTCCCGGCGGCGGACCGCGCGGCGCTGCGGGCCGAATTGGGTGTCGCACCGGGAGCGGTCGTGGTGATCCAGGTGAGCCGGATGGAGGAGTGGAAAGGACACCGCCTCCATCTCAGCGCGCTCGCGCGCCTGACCGGCGTGCGAGACGGGTCGCGCGGCGCATCCGACAGCGAATCCAAATGGACCTGCTGGATCGTGGGCGGAGCGCAGCGCCCACACGAGACGCGTTACCTTGAAGACTTGCGTGCCGAGGCTGCCGCGCTTGGAATCGGCCAACGCGTAAACTTCCTCGGGCATCGGGCCGACGTTGCGCGGTTGCTGATCGCCGCGGATATACATTGCCAGCCCAACACCGGACCCGAGCCCTTCGGCATCACCTTCATCGAGGCGCTCTACGCGGGTTTGCCGGTGGTGACGACCGCGATCGGTGGGGCGCTCGAAATTGTCGACGACTCGTGCGGAATACTGGTTGCGCCGGCAAATCCCCCCGCGCTGGCCGCGGCGCTCGGCCGCCTGATTGAGGATCGCGAATTGCGCGGGCGACTGGGAGCGGCCGGCCCCGCGCGCGCCGCGGCACTATGTGAGCCGCGGACGCAAATGGAGGCGCTCACCCGCGCGCTTACCAAGCTGCGCCCTGGGCCCGCACGCGATACTCAGATGAAGAGCGGCAAGGAACGTTCGCTCCAAAAAGCGCTCCCGCGCGATTTCTGAGAACGTGCCGAAAGATCCGCGACTACGAGGCTTCCAACTCCATGTTAGATTGCTTGGAGAACTTGCTGTAGAGGTAATCGCCATTCAGAACCGGCGGATACTTCGCGGGCTGGTCGGCACTGTGACAACTTTCGATGCATCTGATTTCGGCGTCATAGTTGGGTTGGACGAAATAGACCAGCGACAGGCGATCGTGATCTCGCGCAATCTCGAACGGTGGATTGACGACCCGATGCTGGGTCGAAATCCATTTGTCGTTCGTCCAGCGCATCAGCGAGTCGCCGATATTGATCACCATAGTATCGTCTATAGCAGGAACGTCGAGCCATTCGCCTCCCGCACCGCGAGCCTGAAGGCCCACCGTAGGGATGCGTTCCTGCCACAGGATCGTAAAGGCGGTGTAGTCAGTATGCTCGCCGCCGCGCAACTGCCTTTCCCGCGGTGGCCGTGAAAGTTTCGGATAGTAATTGGCGCGCAGAATACTGATGTGACGGTCCAGTTTTGTGTCGAAGAAATTAATCGGAAGATTCAGCGCCGCCGCGAAAATATGCATCACGTCGAGTGCTAAACTTTCCATGCGGTGAAAGTAATCTGCATAGATCTCGCGGAAATCGGGAGGATTGCTGGGCCAGAGATTGTCGGCGAAGTGTACTCCCGCGGCAAGGCCTCGATAATACTCGGTGTTCGGAACATCCACCGGACCAACGTCGAAGACTTCCTTGAGATCCGGCGGCGTTTCCTCGTCCTGGGAATACGCAAGTCCTTCCGACTCCATGGCGCCGTAGCCGCGGATAATTTCGGGCCGCAGCCGTGCGACCTTGCTCTTCTCTTTTGGATCGAGCGTAAAGAACGTCTTAGAGGTGGCGACGACGTTCTGTATCGTGCTCGAGGATATACCGTGGCCGGAGATGATCAGAAAACCAATCTCTATGCACGCTTGCTTGACCTTCTCGACCACGCATTTGCGGGCCATCGCGTCGTCGCCCTTGAAAGGCGAGATATCGATAACAGGAATGCTTTTGAGAGGCATCATCGCGCTCCTTCGGACGGATTTTGACGCAACGTTCGCCTGTCTGGCCGAGGGCCCTGAAATCGGAGTACCGAAAACCGAAAACAATATCAACGATAAGCTTCTTTCAATCTGGCCAACTACTTGGCTGTGTCGGTACGCGCGCCGAGATGCCAAATTTCGCGGGCGTACTCAGCCACCGTGCGATCACTGGAGAACCGGCCGATTCGCGCGACATTGAGTATCGCTTTGCGCGTCCAGAGCCCCGACTGCATGTATTCGCCGGATATCAGTCGTTGAGTATCAATATAACCGGCGAAGTCGGCTGCGACAAAATATTCGTCGCGATCCATCACGCTATCCGCAATCCATCTGAAAAGGCCCGGCTCTCGCGGACAAAACAGATCCGAGGTGAGCGCGTCAAGCACCCGCTTTAGAGCGGGTTGGTTCGCGTAGTACTCCCGTGGATTGTATGATCGTTCCGCTCGGAGCCGTCCTATCTCAGAGGCGGTGAGGCCGAATACGAAGATGTTGTCCGCGCCCACTGCCTCGCGTATTTCGATATTCGCACCGTCCAGCGTGCCGATGGTGAGCGCCCCGTTCATCGCGAACTTCATGTTGCCGGTCCCCGACGCCTCGGTGCCGGCAGTGGAGATTTGCTCGGCGACGTCCGCCGCGGGAATTATCTTCTCCGCCAGGGAGACACGGTAGTCGGGCACGAAGACCACTTTAATCAGTCCGTGAGTGCGGGCGTCGTTATTGATCACATCGGCCAAGTTGTTGATCAGCTTGATGATCGTCTTCGCCCAGTGATACCCGGGGGCCGCTTTGCCCGCAAAAAGGTAGGTGCGTGGCGCTGCCGGTTCGACGGACTCCTCGACCAATGACAGGTATTCATGAGCGACCCCCAGCACCATCAGAAGTTGACGCTTGTATGCGTGGATGCGCTTGGCTTGAACGTCAAGAATCGATGCGGGATCGATATCAATCCCGCTGAGGCGGTGAACAATCGTCGCCAGACGTTCCTTGTTCGCTCTTTTCACCGTGGCAAAGCGTTGTTGAAATTCCTCGTCCTCGGCATACCGCTCGAGCTCGCGTGTCCGTTCCAGATCGACCCGCCAGCCGCTTCCGATGGTCTCGTCGAGCAACCGCGCCAACCCAGGATTGGCCATCAGCAGCCATCGTCGCTGCGTCACTCCGTTGGTCTTATTGGTGAAGCGTTGCGGCCAAAGCGAATAAAGCTCGGGCACCAGCTGAGTCTTGACCAGTTCGGAATGGAGCTTTGAGACCCCGTTTACCGAGTGGCTGCCGACAATTGCGAGATGCGCCATCCTTACTTGCGGCTGGTCTCCGTCCTCGATGATCGAAATCTTGCGGCTGCTGTCGCCGCTCCCGTTGCATCCGTCACTAGCAACGGAAATCACTTCGGCCAGGAAGCGCCGATTTATTTCGTAAATGATCTCGAGATGGCGTGGCACGAGACGGCGCAGTAGTTCAACCGGCCAGCGCTCCAATGCTTCCGGCATCAGTGTGTGATTGGTATAAGCGACGGTCGCGCGGGTTGTCTCCCATGCAAGATCCCAAGGCAGATCGTACTGGTCCACGAAGATGCGCATCAACTCGGCGATCGCGAGCGCCGGATGCGTATCATTGAGCTGGACCGCTATCTGGGACGGAAAGTCATGGATGTCCTCGCCCCGGGCAAAGAAGCCGCGGGTGATATCGCGGATTGCGCACGCGACGAAGAAGTATTCCTGGAGCAAGCGCAGTTCGCGGCCTGACTGCGCCGCATCTGACGGGTAGAGCACTTTCGAAACAGTTTCCGAAATCATCTTCTGCTCTACCGCCTTGACGTAATCCCCGGAATTAAAAATATGAATATCGAATTCATTCGAGGCGGCCGCCGCGAACAGTCGTACGTGGTTTACGCTCTGGCTTTTGAAACCGGTAATAGGCAGATCGGAAGGAATCCCCACGATTACCTGGTAGTCCGTCCACAGCGGCCGGTACTCGCCCGCGCGGTCAATCCGCGGCTCGATTCTGCCGTACACCGGGATCACGCAGGCCTCCTCCGGCCGTGCGATCAGCCATGGAGACATTTCGCGCCGCCAGCTATCCGGCTGCTCGACCTGGTAACCATCTTTGATCTGCTGGCGAAAAAGCCCGAACTCGTAGTTGATGCCATAGGCATAACCCGGCATCCCAAGCGTCGCCATCGAATCCAGAAAGCATGCGGCTAGCCTGCCGAGGCCACCGTTGCCCAGCGCTGCGTCCGGCTCCTCGTCGAACAACAACTCCAAATCTATCCCATTGTCCGCCAGGAATTCGCGACACGCGTCGTAGAGACCAAGATTGAAGAGATTGTTCTGGAGCGAGCGCCCGATCAGATACTCCAGCGATAGATAGTAGAGCTTCTTCTCGCCAAAGCGATCAAAGCGCGCTTCGGTCGCCACCATTTTCTCGACCAGCATGTCCCGGACCGCAAGCGCGGTAACGTGGTACCAATCGTGACGTGACAATCGGCCGCGCCGCTTGGCCGTGCCGTATCGAATATGATGCCGGATCAGATCTTCGAATTGGACGAAATTACCGTGATCGGTGTCTGGGATGCTCGCCGTAGCCACTGTGTTAAGTCTACATGATCAAGAGCAGTTCTTGGATACGTCACCAATGGCACAGAATTCCACAGGAACGCTGCTGCAGTCGTTGGTGCAAGGAACGCGCCCGGCAATTCAGTTAGAAAATCTCGGCCGATCGATGGATGCGCCGTTCTACACTGACGCCGATGTGCCTGAATTTGGTCAAATTGCATGACAGATAGGCAGTCGGAGAGGAGCACCGGACGGGACTTCCGGATCAACCTTGCATGGGGCCGATCGCCAAACAGCTACGCTTCAGACGTGACTCGGCGATCTGACGGGCCACGTTCGAAGCGAGTGCCGAAGACTCCCCGCCCGCAAACGCTATCGCGCCATCCGTCCGGGTTGCGTTTCAACACCGAACTGTTCGGCAGCGTTGCCGCCCAACATACGCGTGAGAATGGATTCGTCGACGCCAGCATGCGTGAGCGTTTCGATTGCTTCGATCGCGGAGGTGGTATCGTGATGCGGATAACGAGATCCCCAAACGACCTTTTCAGCGAAATCATCCGGCAATTTCTGAATGAGGCGCTCTTCGGCATCGAAACCGAGCATCACGCGGCCTTCCTTCCACAACTCCTCCGTGTCCGTGCGGACGGGATAATAGTGCAGTAGCGGAATCGTGCGGGTCGAAGCCTCCATCTTCTCAAGCACCTCCTCCATCCAGGAGGCTTTGCCGTGCGCCACCACCACTTTCATCTTCGGATAGCGCTCCATCACCGTGAAGCCGATCAAAGTCGACGCCACGAACATATGGTTGTCGAGCCAGTATGATAGAATTGGAGCGATCGGATGACCCAGGGGCGGCGATGCGACGAAAGTGAAGCCCTGATCTCCGCCGCCTCCGGCCTGTGGCCCGCCTCCCGCGTCGGCGACGATCGATCGCTGGTTCAAACGGCCCTTTACCTTCTCAAAGAACTGTCCGTGCGACGTCCATTCGGGATTCCACAATCCGCTTGTGGAATGGACCGCCGCGGTCATCCCCAGGTTTTCCAGCTCGGCCCACAGTGGGTCGTAGTAGGGATGAGTGAAGTAGTGGCCTTCGATAAACATCGGACGGATGAATGCGCCGCGAAAGCATGGAATCTTGGCGACGCGGCGAAGCTCCTCCACGGTGTAGTCCATGTTCTGGAGCGGGAGCATCGCTGCCGCGAACAGACGAGCCGGCGCCGTCTTGCAGAAATCCGCGATCCAGTCGTTGTACGCGCGGGCCAGCGCGTACGCCACGTCGGGATCTTCCACCAGATGGAAGCCCTCGGCAAACCAGGTCGGGTACAGAAAGGCCTGGTCGATACCCATCGCGTCCATGTCGCGCACGCGAGCTTCAGCGTTCGAAGCTCCTTCTGCCATCGGATGGCGCCGATGCGGATCGAGCTCGCCGACCTTGTCCCATGTCATCCCGGGCCGCCAGATCGCATGGCGCGGGATATTCGAGTTCGTCGCATCCCGAAAAATCTTTCCATTAACCTTGAGGTAGGAGCCGAGCTTACCTTCTTCGCGCCAGAGAGCATGTTTGCCCAGAGTGCGGTATTCAGGCTCCAGGTACTTAGTCCAAAGTTCCAGCGGCTCGACAACGTGAGAATCGCTATCAAAGACCGGGAAGCGCTTGTTGGCCATGACGGATTGTCCTCCTCGATTCGGTTGTCCCGCTTGATTCAGCGGGTACCGCCCACGCCTGGAGAGAAGTCGGCTCGAGTCCGTAAAACAGACGCCTCCGGCTTGAGCGAGGCCTTCACCTCTTCCTCAGTCGGCCACCAATCGGGACGCTCGATCTCAGTTACCCGCTCACGGATGAAGTTTTTGGGCGTATCGATTTTATAGAGCTTACGCGCATTCTCCCCCAGGAACTTCGCCTGGTATTTTTCCGGAAGCTCGCACTTACGCATGGTTTCGATCGCCCGCCACGCGTCATCGCCGTCATGATGATAGACGTCAGACGACCACGCCAGGATATTTTCGTAAAACTCCGGCAAGCGCGAAGGCGGTGCCTCGTCGCCTTCGAAGCCGGTGACGCAATGCTCGAAAAAGGTTTCGCTCGGCAGACGTCTCAGCGGTGGCAGTTGGCGATCATTGCGGTACAGGCGATAGTGCTTGTCGCACTCGTCGAGCACAAAGCTCAACCAGGTCGAGGAGGCCTCAAAGACCGCAGCCCTCAGCTTTGAATAGCGCTCGAAGAAGCCTGATATCAGCACCATCGCTACCCACAGTGACGCCTCTGCCTGGAAATCCTGCACGTTTATCAGGAAAGAGTGAGGCAGGCCCGCGGTCGACGCGGTGAGCGCGATCAATTCCGCGCCCGAATGCTGCTGGGTGTATCCTGGCGGCTTCAACGATCCGAAAGCCGGAAATGGATGCATTCCATAGACCACGCCCGTTTCTTCCATCGCGCGCCAAACGCGGTCGTACTTGGGTTGAATCGGATAATTGCCCATCGCATCGATCGGACGCACCAGCCCGACGCGGCAACCCTTGGCCGCGACACGATAAATCTCCTGTTGGGCGAACTTGGGATCTTGCATCGGCAACATTGCCGCGAAGAACAGACGCTCCGGATTCTCCTGACAATATTCGTAGGCCCAATCGTTGTACGCCTTGCACATCGCCTTGGCGCCCACCGCATTTTGCAGCCACGGATAAGTGTCGATGTCGGTAGGGATGATCATCACCTGATCGATCCCCTGCACATCCATGTCCTTCAAGCGCGGCTTGGGTTCGTACGATCCCTTGTGGTCGAGATAGTCCGCTTGTTCCGCGGTTAACGCGGTGTCACGGTTGAGGTTGCGCACGTTCAAGGCACGCTGGATGTCGTGCTTGAGGCCGGGTCCGGCCAGGGAAAGCACGTTTACCATCCCGGGCGAGCCATGTATTCGCTGCGATCCCAGCCCGCTTCCGGCCTTGCCATTGACGATTAGCTGGTCGCTCTCGGGGTCGAACCAGATCGTGTTCTTGAGCGCTTCGAGTTCATCTTTGGTAAGCCAGTCCTTGGCGCGCTCCCACAGCCACGGTGGTTCGGTGACATGAGCGTCGCAGTCGAAGATGGGAAAATTCTTCGCCATCGGTGTGAATTTCTGAACTGGCATAATCGCCTCCGTGTGTCGTTCACCGACTCGCGCGGTCGATGAGGTCGTCCTAGATAGTCTCCAGCCACACATCCGGCATGGTGACCGCCCCGTGCCGGGTGAAAATCGAATCGATCTCCTTCATATCGGCATCGGATATCGACCATCCCAAGGCACCCACATTGTCGTCGACTTCCTTGGGATTGCGGCATCCGACCAGAGCGGTGCTGATTATCGGGTTTGACAGGGTCCATCGCAAAGCCAGTTGCGGCATGCTCTTGCCATAGCGCGCCGCAATGGTCTTCAGTTCTTCGACTGCCCGCAAATTCCTGAGGAAATGCTCAGGACCAAACAGATGCTGAAAGAGGTTCAGATTCATCAATTGTCCGCGTTTCGCACGCCAGTCACCTTTTTCGAAGGCCTTCTCCTCACTGAGGGTGCCGGTAAGCATTCCGTAGGCGAGCGATCCGTACGCCATCACTCCAATCTTGTTCTCCTGGCAGTAAGGGAAAATCTCGGTCTGCATCCGCCGGTCGAACATATTCCAGCAGTATTGCACCACGTCGACCCGGCGCGCCGTCATGCAAGTCTTGATTTCCTCGAGCTTGAAGTTCGAGAGCCCGACCGCGCGGACTTTGCCCTGCTTCACGAGATCGTCGAGGGCGCGCATCGGCTCTTCGAACGGCAGCGTCCTATCTGGCCAGTGGATCAGGTAAACATCCACATAGTCGGTGTTGAGCGCCTTGAGGCTCATCTCAATCGACTCCATCACGCGTTGGCGAGAGCTGTCTCGATAGTTTGGCTTGTCCGGATATCCGACCCCGACTTTTGTCGTGATCACAGCCTCTTTGCGCCGCGATCCAAGTGCTTTGGCCAGCGATTTTTCCGAAGCACCCATGCCATAGGCCTCGGCGGTATCGAAACTATTGAATCCAACATCGAGCGCCCGATTGATTGCCTTGACGAATTCGGTTTCTTCGATACTTCCGTAACCGCCGCCGATTTCCCAGCAACCAAAACCTATCGCGGAGATTTTGATACCGGTTTGGCCGAATGGACGGTATTCCACTGTTCTGTCTCCTCTCTGGGCGCGCGCGCAACCACTCCGCACCTAAAGCCTTGGGGTCGAGACCTCAGTCATGCTTCTGAATTCAGGTTCGCACCGATAACCGTCGGCTTGCAAACGCAAAACGACCGAGTGATCCGTGATTCCGCGTTCAGCGAGACAGGGCTTCGTCTGCGATCACGATCCAAGTGGGTCCGTGATCGCTCGCTCTTTCCCAGCCGCGGACTTCGCGATCAACGCCTGCGCTCACCAGGCCTGCGGCTGCGAGCGGATTCAGAAGCAGATGATCGATGCGCAGGCCGGCATCGCGCATGAAGTTGTTACGGAAGTAATCCCAGAAAGTGTAGATGCGCTGGTCTGGGTGTAGTTTACGCACCGCGTCAGTCCAGCCCATCTCGAGAAGATTCGCGAACGCGCTGCGTACTTCGGGCAAAAAGAGCGCATCATCAACCCAGCGTTCGGGTTTGTACACATCGATATCAGTCGGAATGACGTTGTAGTCGCCGGCGAGAATTACCGGCTCCTTCATAGCGAGAAGTTCTTCGGCGTGTTTCGTCAGCCGTGCCAGCCATCGCAGCTTGTAATCGAATTTCGGGCCGGGCGCTGGATTGCCATTAGGGAGATAAAGACATCCCACGCGCACGCCATCGATCAGCGCCTCAATGTAGCGGCTGTGGATGTCCTCCGGATCGCCGGGCAAGGCGCGACGGCACTCCACCGGGTCTGCGCCACGCGAGAGAATTGCGACACCATTCCAGCTCTTCTGCCCATGCCAGATCACGCCGTAACCGGCTTCGCGAATAGCGGCTTCCGGGAATTTTTCCTGGGGCGCTTTCAATTCCTGCAGACACGCTACGTCCGGCCTGGATTCGGCGAGCCAGCGCAGCAGGGCCGGCAGGCGAGCAGTGATGCCGTTGACGTTGAAGGTGGCTATTTTCATTGGGCTTCCGATTCGTGCGTGGCGAGTGTACGAACAAAACCCGCCACATCGCGCCAATCGTGTAGACTTAGCTTGTGCGGAACGAAGATTCTACCGAGTTGCTCTCGATTAATGGACGCGAGGTCCGTGTCACTAACCCGGACAAGCTGTACTTTTCCAAGCAGACCAAGCTCTCGAAACTCGACCTGGTTAGTTACTATCTGTCGGTCGCACCGGGCGCGCTCGCCGGAATCCGGGACCGTCCACTTGTCCTTAAACGATACGTCGATGGCGCCGAAGGTGAAGCGTTCTATCAGAAACGCGCGCCAGCGCAGCACCCCTCGTGGCTGCGTACCATAACGCTCGCGTTCCCTTCGGGCCGCACCGCAGAAGAAATTGTTGTCGATGATGCGGCGGGGCTTGCGTGGATCGTCAATCTCGGATGCGTCGAACTCCATCCGCATCCAGTGCGCTCCGGCGATCTCGATCATCCAGACGAGTTAAGGGTCGACCTCGATCCTGGTCCTGGCGTCAGCTGGGCGGACGTGCGCACAGTCGCGCTCGAGGTGAAATCGATGCTCGAGGAGATGGGCCTTCAAGGCTGGCCCAAAACCAGCGGGTCGCGGGGGATGCACGTCAATGTGCGGATTTATCCGCGATGGACCTTCGACGAGGTGCGCCGCGCCGCGCTTGCACTCTCGCGGGCGGTCGAACGGCGCGCGCCGACCCTCGCCACCTCGAAATGGTGGAAAGAGGAGCGGCACGGCGTGTTCCTCGATTACAACCAAAACGCCAAGGACCGAACCACGTGCTCTGCATATTCCGTGCGCCCGCTCCCCGATGCTCGTGTGTCGACCCCGCTTCACTGGCGCGAGGTCCCGGACTGCGAGCCAGCAGATTTTACGGTGTTCACGGTTCCAAAACGTCTCGCGGAAATCGGCGATCCGCAGGCGGATATAGACGCTGCGCCAGGTTCGCTCGAGAGACTGCTGGAGCTCGCGGCACGAGACGAAGCCGCGGGCCTGGGCGACGCGCCCTGGCCGCCGCATTTTCGCAAGATGGAGCGCGAACCGCGCCGGGTCGCCCCTTCGCGCGCCAAGTCCGCTGCAAATACGCCGCGAACGAAGATGCCGCTGATTGTTGTTGCGAACTCACCAAGCAAAGAGACCGCGCTCTCAGGTCTGGAAAGGTGGAAGCGCAAATATGCCGAGGTTGCGAAACTTCTAGCGCCGGATGACGTGCTGGTCGATTCGATGCGCAGCAAATCATCTACCTGGACGCGGGTCAGGATAAACCTGCGCCATGTGCCCGAGGAACTGCGGCCTCCGCAGGAAACTCCCGATCCTGATGACGACCCGACTCGCGAATGGCGCAGCACGCGCGCGCGAAAAAAAACTACGTGAGTGCGTCGGGCTCAGATGTTTCCGGCAAAAATCGCTTTCAGCTCGTGTGGCGGAACAACTTCAAGCTGGGCGTAGGTGCAATCGCGCGGCGTTTTATCCGGACGCCATCTCCGGAACTGCGCCATGTGACGAAAGCGCGTGCCCTGCATGTGCTCGTAAGCGACTTCCACTACCAGCTCGGGTCTGAGCGGCTCCCACGATAGATCCTTGCCGTGGCTCCAACGGCTCTGAGCTCCCGGCATCCGATGTGTTGCTTCGTTCGAAGCAGGCTCCGCCCATGACTCCCACGGATGATCGGCGAGGGCGTTGTCGCGGTAGGGAGTGAGAAATTTCACCAGCTCTTGACGTTTGCTCTGCGTGAAGCTCGCGCATACGCCCACGTGTTGAAGCGCCCCTGAGTCGTCAAACAGGCCGAGCAGGAGCGAGCCGACCGCGGTACCCTCGGCCCCTTTGTGCCATCGAAAGCCAGCAACGACGCAATCGCAATCGCGCTCGTGCTTCACCTTGAACATCACGCGCTTGTCGGATTGATAGGTGCCGGAAATCGGCTTGGCGATAACTCCGTCGAGGCCGGCGCCCTCAAAGCGCCTGAACCAATCCGATGCGACACTTTGCTCACGCGTCGCCGGGGTCAGATGGATTGGCGGCACCGCACTGGCCAGCAACGACTCCAGCTTTTCGCGCCGACGCTCGAAAGGTTCGCTGCGCCAATCGCGGTTTCCTTCGCATAGCAAGTCAAAAAAAACGACCGATGCGGGACTTTGCCGGGCAAGCAGTTTCACCCGCGAGGCAGCCGGATGGATCCGAAGCTGTAATTCCTCGAAGTCGAGTCCAACGTTCTTTGCGACGACAATTTCGCCGTCGAGAACGCAGCGAATGGGCAACTGCGCCTTCAGCGGCTCGAGCAACTCGGGAAAGTATCGATTGAGCGATTTGGCATCGCGGCTCTGGACTAGGATTTCGTCCCCGTCGCGAAAAATCAAGGTGCGGAAACCGTCCCACTTCGGTTCGAAGATCCATGTTTGGCCGGTGGGCAACGCGTCAATTCGCTTCGCGAGCATCGCCAGCACCGGCGGGGTAACGGGAAGATGCACCCTTTCTAGACTCCTACAGTAGTGATTTGGCGAACCAGTTCCGAAAGTTACTCATACGTATAATTATTTATTGCCGTACTAGCTATGCCGAAGTGGCGCTTCGACGTTCTCAATCTCTCGGTCGTCCATCTCGGAAACCGCTACCTCCCGACACCGGCGCGGCTGTTCAAGGAATCCGGGGTGAAACAGCTGCAAAGTTCTTTCCAAAACTTCCAGTTTGAGCTGGAACATCGAGTTCGTCGCGCTAAGTAGGCTGCGAGCAGGAGATTGGACGAACCCGCAGCACCTAGGCGAAGCTTCGGAAAAACGACAGCCGGCCTAAGCGTTCCTGCCTGACAGGCGCGCGGTTCTCCTTTTTTCAGAGGTATGCGAAGATTTACTCGAGATGGAGATTCAGCAGCCTATGATCGAACACGTATCCGTCCCCATAAGCGACTACAAAAAATCAAAACGATTTTATGTCTCGGCACTTAAGCCGCTCCACTATGTGCTGCAAAGGGATTACCCGGGCGAAGCGGCGGGGTTCTGCGAAGGTGAATCTACCAGTTTCTGGATTGTAACGAAGAAGAGAAAAGTACAACCGATTCATGTCGCTTTGCGAGCACCGAGCAAAAGAACCGTGCAGCGATTTTACACGGAAGCCCTGAAGGCAGGCGGAAAAGATAATGGCGGCCCCGGCTTTCGCAGACAGTATGGCGACGACTATTACGCGGCGTTCGTACTCGATCCCGACGGCAACAATATCGAAGCATGCTTTTTCGGCGAGACCGCACCCCCTGAATGACTGCTTAAGTGGGGCTAAGCGCTTTTACTTTAGTGGCCGGGTTCGAGATTCGGCCAGGTCGACCTATGGCGAACGACAATCGTGTAATTAAGCGCATGGAAATCGCTGGAACTCGCTCGGCTGACGTGGTCGCGATCAGCCCCGCCCCGAACAGGCTAACCATCAAGGTCGCTAATAAACTGGACGGTACACACATCCATCGAGGATTCTCCACGAATCTTAGAGGACGATCACAATTGCCGGGGTATATGAGTAATCAAGGTAGGATCGCGCTTGAATGCGACGCTTACCTCGAGATGGTCCTTCGAAACGATCGGCGTCAATCGAAACGTCAACGTCACCTCGACCGATTCGGATATCTGCTTGCGTTCGCCTACCGCTTCCGCTGCCGTCAACAGGATATTTTCCATTAGCTGCTTGCCCCAATTATCCAGTGAGACTTCCCGTGACGGCTCGGTATCCATCGTAACCTCCTTGTCGGCGTGTTTCTTGTCCATGACGTTTGGTGACGGATGCTCGGTTGCGCACCCAGAGAATACACTTAGCTTGTGGATGTATGAATGCAGCCGTTAATCGAAACTGCTGAGGCTTTCGAGATCCGACATCGCTGCGGTCATCCGCTTGATCATCTCGAGCGACATCTCCTCTGGCTGCATATCGGGCGTCGTACGCGTATGAACCAGCGTCGGCGTCCACATCAGCAGCGCGAGGAAAATTTGCTGCCGGTACAGATTCCAGGCCTCGTCGAAGGTGACGCCTACGCCGCACTTTTCCTGCATCTGTTCCAGATAGCGCTTTAGCAGGTCACGTTCCCAAGCCCGCCGATCCTCGATCGCCAAGGTCGTGGATATGGCGTAGGAAACGTCGCGCGCCCAATGCCCCTTGCCAAGACATTGCCAGTCGCATAGCCCCATCCGGCCTTCTCCGGTGATGTACCAGTTTCCGAGATGTACATCGGAATGGATCAAGGTTCTAGCCTCTTTCGAGTGCAGCGCCAGGGCTTTCATCGTCGAAGGCCAAATCGCGGCACGACGGCGGCTGACCTCCGGAGGGATGACGGCTTCGGCCTCTATCATTGCTTGCTCATGACACTCGCGAAGTCCCACCCGTTCGCCGGCTCGAAAAAAATCCTCAAAAGTGAGAATCCATTTCAGGTCTGAGTTAAAGCGTGCGCTGTCGTAGTAACGGCCGTGCACGATGGCAAGGGTATCCACGATCTGCTCGGCCTGCTGGCGCGAGATTGGTGTGCGCCATCTGCAGAACTGAGCCGCCTTGGTTTCGATCAGATCGTTGAAAAGGTGTACTGAACGTCCAGACTTGCGGTCCCATGCCGAGTGATAGCAACTAGGTGCTTCGATATTCAGTTCAGGACGGATCTGGCGATAGAAGCGCGCTTCGCCGGCGGCGGAGAGGCCGGTCGCAAGCCTGGTCAGGACAGTCGGAGTTGTCTTGCAGAACAGATGTTCCGGCAGGCCGGCGTTCCTGCCTTCTGCGTTGTATGTCGCCTTAAGCCGTCTGCGAACGCTCGAGCCCTGGTCGCCTCCGCAAATCTCCACCGAGACGACACGCGCGCGTGGCACTTCACCGCATAGAACAGCGGTGAGCCATTCGGGCGATATCGCCTCCGCACACCAGGGTACGTCGGCAAGAGTTTTAACGATCGGCCGAGTGATGTGGTCCCAGATAGTATGAACCGCCATCCTGCCCCTGGCTCTGAAGTGGACGCCGGCCGGACGCGAATCAGAGGTCATGTACTATATCCGCTCCTTCAGTTCTCGAAAGCGTGCGCGCAATTCGCTAGCCCGATGCGGCTTTGAGCGGAATTGCGCATGAGGCGCCGACCGCTGGCACGTCAAGCGCGTGGACCAGGCGGCCGTAGCCGAGCCAGATGCCGGTCTTCCAGCCGAGCGCCACGATCTGCTCCTCGCTGTAGTATTTTCGGAGCTCCGCAAAAATTTCGTCGTAGCGCGCATGCTTGTGATCACCGGCCATTGCGTCGGCTAACCGAAGCGCCGCCTTCTCTGCTGGGCTGAAGAGCGCGCTGTCTCGGAAGCGTGGAAGCGTCTCGACCATCTCATCCGTCAAGCCTTGTTCCCTCGCCGAGGGATACGTGACGCCCCTTCAAAGGGTACATCCATTATGGACGGCAACCATGTGCCGCATCATCTCGGACAGCTTCCAGCTGATACCATACTCCTCGGTCGCGACGTGTTCGTAGTAGAACTTGACGAAGCTTTTATAGAGCTCGGTTGGATGACAAAAGTACTGGACCCACTCCGAGCCATTGAGCGCTTCATCACTGGCATGAACGATCGCTTTTAGCTCTGAATCCATTTTTGAATATGGAACGGCGCTGACTCGCGGCATATTACCTCCGGTGCGAGCTTCCCTCGCGCTAGCAATGCGATCCGCATAGCCCAACTGCCGATTAAAGAGCAAGCGCGCCAGATCACGCAGTCAGACGCGACGCGCCATCCCCGTAAGACTGCCGCCGCAGTACTGACGGTCCGCGAAGGTCAAGAGGCAGACGATTTGGAATCCGAGCCGTGCCTGCGGAGGTCGATCCTCGATAGCGGGAGTTCCCGAACGCGTTTGCCGGTGGCCGCGTAAATCCCATTGCAGAGCGCCGCGATGAAAGGCGGCACGCCCGGCTCGCCGACACCTCCGGGAGGAGCGCTGGACTCGACGATATGGACATTGGTCTGAAACGGCGCTTCGTTAATCCGTGCGACCGGATAGTCGTAAAAGTTAGACTGGTCAATCACGCCGTTGGTCGCAGTTATTTCACCGCTGCGCGCCACGCTGGTTCCAAAAACGGCGGCGCCCTCGAACTGCGTCCGCACCAACATCGGATCGACCACCAGTCCGGCATCGACCGCCATATCGACACGGGGAATTCGCAGTTCTCCTTTCACGTCCACTTCGACCTGCACCACCGTCGCCACATAAGTCACGAAGCTGCGATGCACGGCGATGCCCCATCCGGTTCCGTCGCCGCGTTTACGTTTTGCCCATCCGGATTTTTCTGCTGCGAGCTCCAGCACCCGACGCAGCCGGCCTGTGTCAATCGGGTAGCTTTTGTACGAGGCGCCGTAATTGGGATAGTCGGCGCCGTTGAGGTCGAGAATTCGTGGCGGCCCGATCAAATCCAGCAGGTAGTCGACAGGATCGCGCCCGGCAAGACGCGCGAGTTCATCGGTGAAACATTGCACCGCGAACGCATGATAGATGTTTGCGACCGAGCGCAGCCAGCCGATACGCACGTGGGCGTTTGCCGGACCGTTTTCGACGCGCAGATTGGGTATGTCGTATGGTATATCGGTCCAGCCTTGTCCCAAATGTCCGGGGTCGCCATAAACCGCCCCGATTTTGAAAATCGATGGGATCGGTGGAAAGGTTGACCGTTGCAGCCATGCTGTGGGCTTGCCGTCCTTGCCCACGGCGGCCTTCATATACATCGCCGCGGTGGCGTTATAATAATCGAACTTGATGTCATCTTCGCGCGACCAAGTTACCTTCACCGGTCGCCCGACCGCCCTCGACAGGTAGGCAGCTTCCACCGAGTAATCAGCCATTGACTTTCGCCCGAAGCCGCCGCCGAGGACGGTGACGTGGCATGTCACGTTCTCCACAGGAATATCCAGCTCGCTGGCGATAGAGCTCTGCACAGTCTGCGGATCCTGGGTAGGGGCCCACACGATGACCTTGCGGTCGCGGAAATCCGCGACCGCGACCGGCGGCTCCATCGACGCGTGTGCGAGCAGCGGCACGTAGTAATCAGCTTCGACAACCTTGCCGGGCTTCGCGAACTCCGCCTCGACGTCACCGGCACTGCGGATGAGTTTGCAGGGTTTGTGTGACGTGGCTTTCAACTCGTTACGGTATTTGGTCGAATCGTAGGTCGCGTTAGGACCATCGTCCCAGGCCACCTTCAACTTTTGCCGGCCCTGGAGCGCGGCCCAAGTGTTGTCGGCTATCACCGCGACCCCACCCAGCGCCTGCATCGCGCACGGCGGATCAAATGGTGGAATCGTCACGGTCTGATGCACGCCGCGCACGAGCAGTGCGTCTTTATCGTCGTATGATTTGACCTTGCCGCCAAACACCGGCGGCCGCTCGATCGAGGCGAACAGCATCCCGTCCACGTGTTGATCGATTCCGAAGACCGGCTGCCCCGTACACAGCGCTTCCAGGTTATACCTCGGAGTGTCTTTGCCGATGTACCGCCACGCGCTTTTGGGTTTGAAGTGCAACCTGGCCTGGTCCGGTACCGGAAGGTTCGACGCCGGCGCGGCGAGCTGGCCATACGTGGCCTTTCGTCCGGATGCGCGATGAATCACGGTGCCAAGCTGGGTTTCGCACGCGGCCGCGGGCACCTTCCATTGCGCGGCCGCGGCCTGAATCAGCATGTATCGAGCGGACGCGCCGCAACCGCGCATCACGTCGAAGAAGCTGCGTATCGAGTGTGAGCCGTCGGTGTCCTGGTTACCGTAGCGCTTGTCGGCATCCGCCTGATGTATCTTGACCTTGGTCCAGTCCGCGTCGAGTTCATCAGCCAGGACCAGCGGCAACGCAGTGCTGATACCGGTCCCCATTTCGGAACGGGCCGCAACGATCGAGATAGTATCGTCGGATTGAATAGCCACGAACACGTTAGGCCGCAGCACTGCGTCGTTGACGTTCGCGCCAGCCGAGGAAGTGCGGGCCCTGAGAATTTCGGGTACAAGCGACGCACTGAGCACCAAGGCGCCGGTTGAGAATATCCCTTTTACAAACTGTCGCCGGCTGACATTCGCGATTGCCTTCATGCGCTTCATTCCTCCGCCGCCGCTTTGATCGCGGCGCGAATTTTTTGATAAGTGCCGCACCGGCAAATATTTCCCGCCATCGCCTTGTCGATGTCCGCGTCGTCGGGCTGACGGTTACCCTCGAGTAGCGCCGCCGCCTGCATCATCTGGCCGGACTGGCAGTAACCGCACTGAGGAACGTTGAGCCGCATCCATGCCCTTTGGACTGGATGGAGGCCGCCACGCCCCAGACCTTCGATGGTTATGATTTCACTCCCGGCCGCACTACTCATCGTGGTCACGCAAGACCTAATCGCCTTGCCGCCGAGGTTTACCGTGCAAGCTCCGCAAAGACCCACACCACAGCCGAATTTGGTTCCCCTCAGCCCCAACTCGTCGCGCAGATACCACAACAGGGGCATTTGCGGATCGCCCTCGAACGATTGCTCAACACCGTTGACTCTTAGCCGAATCATAGGATTGCCTCGAACATCTTCGCGGCCGGTTTAAGAATTGAGTCCCTTGATATATTGAGTCAGGTCTTTGAGCTGGCTAACGCTCAGGTTGGGATGCGCCGGCATCCCCGGCGACAGTCCGGCCGCGGGTCCACCCTGGGCGATCACGGATTCGATCCAACCGTCGCTTTTACCTTTCAGGGTGGTCGAGAATGGCGGCGGCGGCGGCGCCATAACCTGGCCCGCGGGGCCATCGCCTTTACCTTTTGGGCCATGGCATGCAGCGCACTCTTGCGCGTACACGCTCGTCGCGCTCTGTGCGCCGGCAGATTCTGACCCCGCCGCGATGATCGCGGTCATCACCAGAAACAGCAGTTTTCCCCAATTAGCCGACACTTTCTTCGCCATTGCGCTCTCCTCGCGGCACGCCTGACGGTCTCAAAATCGGGGGCGTGAAAAGCGGCCTCACAATTTTTGTGCGGTCTGTCTCGACGACGCTCGTGCGCACCTGAAGGCCTATGCGTGTGACGTGAAAAAAGGTCGCACGGAGGGTGACTCTCGGTTTCCCGCCTTAGCAGATGAAGCCTGCGAAGGTCAGATCAAGCGGAGAACACCGATGATGAATACGGCGACTTTGACGAAATGGGTGCGAGATCCACGCAGCGGGCAGGTCCATCTTCCCCGCGAAGAGGTGACGGTCATGGGCGTGGTTCGTAACCTCGATCGAACTTTGCTCAAGGTGAGATGGCAAGCCGGCGGCGAGTGCTTCCTGTTCGCGGAAGAGCTCGAAGAAGACCGTCCATGCCAACAAAGCTGACGGGCCGGGCGACTGCGTCATGGCGGGAAAGAACGGATTAGAGCGGACTGCTGGAGACCTGCCCGCAAACGGCGCGTTGTCGCAATTCAACGAAGCACATCGGCAGCAGCGTTCGGTCGCGCAGCCGCCCGAAACGCAGGTTGGCCGACTGCATGAGGAAGCGGAATACATTGGTGAGCAGCAAGAAGCCTTTCAGCGAATACCACAAACCGATCAGACAGGCTTTGGTTATGAAGCGGGGAATGAGAAAGCTGACGGCGCCGGCAGTAGCGGGCCGAATAGGCGCGGCAGGAATTTCTCGCATCATCTGACCAGTCTCGCTCTTGTCCTCCTCGCCGCAATGCTGGTCTCCGCGGCCGGACTGCGTTTCTGGAATTATTTGCAATCTTACGAATGGACCGACGACGCCGAGGTCGAAGGACATCTCGACCCCGTAAGCACTCGCATCAACGATACCGTCATCCATGTTTATGTGGAGAACACCTTTCACGTAAGCCGGGGACAGGCGCTGGTTGATCTCGATCCGCGCGACTACCAGGTCGCAGTCGAAAACGCAGCGGCCAACCTCGACGAGGCGAAGCAGAGCGTGCTGGCGGCGCGCCAAGATTACGAGCTTAGCCTGGCAAATCTTGACGCTGCGGTTGCAACCAACGTCAAGGCGCAACAGGACGTGGCGCGCTATCACGAGCTTCTCGAACAGAGCGTCATTGCCGAGGAGACCGACGACGAAATCGTCAGGAACGGAAAGATTGCAGCGGCCTCGGTCGACTCGGAGCGGGCGGCAGTCGCGGCGGCGGCAAGACTGATTGGCCAGGCGCAGGCGGGCGTGGATGCGGCGCAAGCCTCGCTCGACCAAGCCAGGCTCAATCTGAGCTACACCCATATTATCGCACCCGACGCAGGAGTGGTGGGCGACAAGACCGTGCAGGTCGGGCAACGCGTGCAGCCGGGCGAACAGCTCCTGACTATCGTTCCGCTCGATGACATCTGGATCACGGCCGACTTTCGTGAAACGCAAGTGCGCCGGATGCATCGCAACCAGTCCGTGACCGTGCACGTGGACGCGACCGATCGCGACTACAAGGGATACGTCGAAGGGATGCCGGGCGCGTCTGGCGAACTTTTCAGCCTGCTACCTCCAGAGAACGCCACCGGCAATTACGTCAAAGTCGTGCAGAGACTGCCGGTGAGAATTCGTCTGTACCCCGGTCAGGACCCTCATCATCGGCTTCGTCCCGGCATGTCGGCAGAACCGACAGTATGGGTGAACAGCGGCGGACGAATCGTCGGTATCACGACAAGCCGATGAGCGTCGCGCCAAAAATCACAGATCCCCGCACTTCGCAGGCGATACCGAAGCGTCACGTAAACCCATGGATTATTGCCGGGACGGTTTCGCTGGCCGCTTTCATGGAAGTGCTCGACACGAGCATCGCCAACGTCGCCTTGCCATACATGGCGGGCGGGCTGGCCGCCAGTGTGGACGACGCGAGTTGGGTGCTGACCTCGTATCTTGTCGCCAACGCCGTAGTGCTGCCGATCAGCGGATGGTTGTCGGAGCTGCTCGGGCGCAAGCGCTTCTACATGGCGGCCGTCGTGGTGTTCACCATCAGTTCGTTTTTTTGTGGTATTGCGCCGTCGCTCGGGACGCTTATCGCGTTTCGCGTGCTGCAGGGGGCCGGTGGAGGAGGACTGCAACCGGTATCGCAGGCGATTCTGAAAGATACCTTCCCGGCGGAGAGGCTGGGAATGGCGTTCGCACTGTATGGAATGGTGGTAGTGCTGGCGCCGGCAATCGGCCCAACGATTGGGGGCTGGATCACGGATAACTACCAGTGGCGATGGATTTTCTACATGAACATACCAGTAGGGATCATTTCGCTACTGTTGGTATCGCGACTGATCGAAGATCCTCCTTACCTGGTCGAACATTCGAAGCGGGCGCGCAGGTCGATCAGTATCGACTACATCGGCATCGGACTGCTTGCGCTCGCTCTCGGATCGCTTCAGGTCGTACTGGACAGAGGCCAGGAAGACGACTGGTTCGTTTCTCATCTCATCACGTTTTTGGGAGTCAGCTTCGTCGCAAGCCTGGGCTGTTTCGTGGTTTGGGAGCTGACGCGGCGCCGTCCGGTGCTCGATCTTCGGCTGTTCAAAAACCGCAGCTTCGCGGCCGCCGTCGCAATGATCTTTGTCTACGGTATTCAGGTCTACGCGATGACCGTGTTCATCCCGCAGTTCATGCAAGCCTTCATGGGTTATGACGCTGAACTCGCCGGGATGACGCTCGCGCCGGGGGCAATGGTGATGATCCTGCTGATGCCGGCGGTTGGAAAACTGGTCGCGCGGGTACAGGCGCGCTGGCTGGCGGTCGCCGGATGCCTCGCGAGCGCCTACGCTATTCACTTTGTGGCGATGAACCTCGACCTGCAGATCGACTTTCGCACGGCGGCGACCTATCGCGCCCTGCAGTCGCTCGGGCTCGCGCTGCTCTTCATCCCAATCAACACCGCCTCCTACGTCGGCGTTCCGGAAGAGAAGGGCGGCGAAGTTTCGGGGTTCATCAATCTGCTGCGCAACGTCGGCGGAAGCGTAGGCATCTCGCTGGTCGAGACCATGGTCGCGCGCCGCACGCAGTTTCATCAGGACGAACTCATCGCGCACGTGACTCCCGCGCAGCAGTCTTTCCGTACACTAACGGACGGGCTAACCGCGCAACTCTTTCATCGCGGCCTTAGCCAGCCCCAGGCGGCGCGTCAAGCGCTCCTGCGCATCTATGACGCAACTGTCACCCAGGCGACGGTGCAGTCCTACATGGACGTCGCGTGGTTGATTGCGATGGTTTGCCTGCTGACCGTTCCGGTCGCTCTGATGCTTGCAAAGAACGACCCGAAAGCGGCCCGCGTCAGCGCCGAGTGATCGCTCAAGCCGCTCCACAATCCGGCCTTGAGGTCGATTTGGTCTTCATTTCTGTTGTGCGGTCGTTTTTCACACCAGCGGGGGCTTTTTTCACGCCTAATATTTGAAAGGTAGTGCGGCAATTATTCGCCGAAGTTGAACAGGCGGCCTTGAGTCCCCGGCACTTTCTGTGCCGAGTATCGGCTCCTCCCCCGAACGATGCTCCAAGGCCGCCTGTTCTGCCGCGGCGATTCGCGTCTTTACCCGCCGGCTGCAATCAGATGGAGTTTAGGACGATGGAAATATCCTAGCGTAGCGATCCCGCTCGATAGCACCGCTCGATCTCTCAACACGACCTCTCAACGGACTATTGAGCGGCGCGCGTCGCGGCGAGAAGAGGCTCAGGATGAAGACCAAGGTACAAATCATCTTCTACAGCATGTACGGACACGTTTATCGATTGGCCGAAGCGGTGGCCCAGGGGGCGAAAGAAGTAACCGATGTCGAGACAGGCATTTTCCAGGTTCCCGAGCTTGTTCCCGACAACATCCTGGAGCAGAGCGGCGCGAATAAGGCGCGCGCCGCATTCGGCCATATCCCGGTGGCGCGGATGGAGCAGCTTTCCGAAGCGGACGCAATCATCTTCGGCACGCCCACGCGCTTCGGCAACATGTGCTCGCAGATGCGCAATTTTCTCGACCAATGCGGTGGGCATTGGGTGCGCGGCACTCTGATCAACAAGATTGGCAGTGTGTTCGCCAGCGTGGGCACTCAGCATGGAGGCCACGAGACCACGATCACGAGCTTTCATCTGACCTTGTTTCACCTCGGAATGATCGTGGTCGGCACGCCTTACTCCGAGACCAGGCTCATGAACATGGAAGAGATAACAGGGGGGACTCCTTACGGTGCAACCACACTCGCGGGTGCGGACGGCCGCAGCCGGCCGGTCAGCGACAATGAGCTCGCGATCGCGCGTTTTCAGGGCCGCCACGTCGCATCAGTCGCGCGGCGCTTCAAATCAGGAACTGACTAATCGATTCCAGGTGGATCTGAATCGGCGAATCGGCTTCACCCCCCAAGCGGCGCTATTGGCCGCGCGCAGCAGGTGCGCTTTCCGCATGCGAGATGAATCCCGCGACGGCTGCAGTCTGGTCGGCACGCAGCGGACAGCCGTATGCCGAGCGCATCTTGTCGACCTCTTTCTTCCAGCTTTCGAGCGTCAACGGGGGCTGAGTATCGATCATGCCTTTCGAATGACAAAGGAGGCAGTGCTCATTGACAATTGTGACCTCTTCGCCGCTGCCTGCGAAGGTCTTGTTGCCGAAGGGCAGCGTGATCTTTTGAGAGGTCAAATTGATCGTGCGATGCTGGACCGGCGTATCGGCAGTTTGCCCGAGTGCAATAGCATCCGTGAGAGCCGCAGTCAGTCCAATCACCAGGGTGACCAGGATCATGCTCTTTCGGGTTCGTGGCATTGGCCGTTCCTCTATGCGGTATGAACCGTGACCTGTTCGATCACGTTGCGCATATAGCCGCCCGGGTTCCAGGTGGAAGTCGCCGGCTGCGACAGGTTGTTGCTGTTGGTCGCCCTGGCCATCAGCTTGTAATTCCCGGGTTGTGGGGGCACAAACCTGATCTGCCAACCGCGAAAACTATAGCGTCCGTAGTCCTTGCCCAGAGTCGCGTTCCGCCAGGTTTTGCCTCCATCGCTGGAGAAGGCGACATTCTTGACCCCGGTATCGCCGCCAAAGGCGATGCCGCGGACTTCGATCGGCACGCCGCGGCGCACCGCCGCGTTGTCTCGGAGATTGGTGATGAATGAACGCGGCACCATCCGATTGATCGGAACCATCTTGACGCCCTTGGCGTCCGGCGTCATGGTGCCGCCCGGCGTATCCGGAATCAGATAAGCCGTACGCATCCAGAAATTGTCGTCTGGCTTATCGAGCACCTCGATATGACTGAGCATCTTAACCCAGTACGTCGAATACCAGCCCGGCACGATGAGCCTCAGAGGAAAGCCGTTGAGCATCGGGAACGGCGCGCCGTTCATCCCATAGGCCACTATCACTTCGCTATCCATCGCGTGACCGATAGCCAATGATTTTCTGAAGACCGGCGTTTCCGGCACTTCTCCGGTATCGAGACCGCGGAACCGCACCTGCACTGCGCCAGGCAATACGCCAGCGCGATCGAGGATCGACTTCAAGGTAACTCCGGTCCATAAGGCATTGCCCATCGCGCCGTTGCCCCATTCGCCGCCCGGCACGCGCGGCGACATGAAGCCGCGACTGTTACCCGAACATTGGTTCACTGCGGCAAGCTCGACCTCCGGTTGACGCAGAATTTCCTTGAGCGTGAATTCGACCGGGGTGCGCAAGTGGCCATTCACTCGCAGGCGGAATGTATCCACGTCGATCGAGGTCGGAATTACCGGCAGATGCCACCGCACGAAAAATTGGTCGTTGGGCGTGAACATTCCTTGATCGAAAACTTCGAACGAAGTCTCGAGCAGCGGCGGGCGATCGCGCTGCAGG
This sequence comes from uncultured delta proteobacterium, assembly GCA_963710455.1. Lineage (GTDB taxonomy): Bacteria > Desulfobacterota > Binatia > Binatales > Binataceae > JAKAVN01. Next base: position 8,028 of record CAVQAG010000017.1, on the reverse strand, counting down.
ATCATTTCGCTCTTTTGGGGAAACCGGACCAGCTCGCGACGGCCGTTCTCGAACGGCATTTGCATCAGCTCTGCCGCGAATGCCGACGCGCTCCCTGCAAAAATTCCGCCGGCGACCACGCCAGCGGCCATTTTCAAGAAGCTGCGACGCCGGAGTGGACCCCAGGCGTCAGCCTCGGGCAATCTCGCCAACAGTTTACCTCTGTCCACGGCCTGCTTCCTTTGCCAAGCTAAAGGTCCGGTTTCCTGTGCCGACGGTTGGCGAATTCTAAGGTTCGCAACGGTCGTTCGTCTCACGAATTCCGGAACGGTGAATTCTGAATTTGATCGTAGAAGTTACTGCGCCGATAATTGCGAATGAAATGCGAACAGATATCCTCGTTGCAGGTGCCCTCGGTCGTCTGAGTCTTCCGCTCAAAACCCTCCAGAAAGGCCTTCGCAATATCCTGTTTAAAGTTGATTCGCGGATAGTCATCCACGACTTTCTTTCTCAGATCCTCGGGAAAATCCTCATAGCCAATGCCGAGGACGTCAAGTCCGACACCGTTGTACAGAAGCTCGACCTCGATTGCTTTGTACGCTGCGATACCTGGAGTGGTGTGTAATGCGACTGCGTCCCAAGCCACCTGTATCCGGGCAGTGGGCACGTCGTGATGCTCGAGGAACTGCCGAAGAGCGTTTGCACTATCCACCTCGAAACGGTCGGCAGCGCTGCTGAATTTCCTCAGCAGGCCGAGATCATGGAAGGCGGCGCATACGAACAACAGCTCGACGTCAAAGGTCTTGCCGGTCTGCCGTCCTAGCTCGTTGGCCCAAAAGAACACCCGATGTGAGTGGTTAAAAAGCAAGGGCGTGCTGAACTCCCGCAGGAGGCCGGTTGCCTCGCGAGTCATTTGTGTGTTTGGGACTCCGGATTGTGCTCTCTGGTACGTTGATGCGGGACAGGAACAGGCGAAACGATCGTCGGTCGCCGGAAGGCAGGTCGGGTGTCCGCTGTCGCTCCATCGGAGAAGTTTACTGAGTGGTCGAGTGCTTGACGCGTTGATTTGGGGACGCTCATCTATTTATCTCCTTTTTACCGTTCTCGGCCAGTACAGCCCACGCCGCGATCATCGTTCATGTGCCGGCGGCGGCGTCCGCCTTCCCTGGGATTCACCTCAGCCGGTGGTTCGGCTTCGTCCGAGAGGCGTGAAGGGTCGGGTCACCAAGCTTGTGCACTCGATTGTCACAGGCGTAACTCGGAAGAAATCGAAATCCCCGGAATTTTGGGGCGAATCCGTTCGAACGGTCCAAGGAAATTCCAATGCCGAGTGGCTTTTGCGCTGCGGCAATGCGGGCGGCGCTCAGAGCCGTGTCGGAGAGATGAGGTGTGAGACGATCGGCGGCTCCGATCCGATATGAAATGACCTTACGCGCAGCTCGCTGTCACTGTCGCTGACCGTGAGCCTATAGTGCTGGCGCAGATGCTCGCCCCAGGTTTCAGACATAAAAGTCTCGACATACCGGCCGGGGTCTATGGCATCAGCGAAAAGTCCCCACATAATCGCGCCATCCCGGCGGCGTATCGGTTCGAGCGCGCGCATCGCCTGCTCGAACTCGGCAGCGCGCGAGGGATCAATCCGATACTCCACGGAGATCATCACCGGCCCTTGCTCAGGAGGAATTTCCCCACGAAGTTCCGGCATTGGCCAGTGCACCCACGGCTCCGGGTCGAAGCGCTCGGCGCCTCTGAGCGAAAACCGAAGAGCTATCGCTACATTGAGGAGCAGAAACAATCCTGCCAGGTCGAACGCGTTGCGGATTCCAGTGTGAGATGCCACATAGCCCCATCCGACGCTGCCCAGCGCGAGTCCGCCCTGCAGCACGAGCAAGTACATCGAGAGGGCCCGCGCGCGGACCCAGGATGGAAGCGCGATTTGCGCCGCGCTGTTGAACATCGTGGTGGTGGCAACCCAGGCCGCGCCCGCGAGAAAGACTGCGACCCATAGCTGACGTACGTCATATGCCCACGCAATGATGAAGTTCGCCGTGGCGAAGATTATACCGCCGACGATTGCGATTCGGTCGGTCGAAAAGGCACGGAGCAGCCTCGGCAAGGCGACTCCGCAGGCCGCAGCGCCAAGACCGAAAAATGCCACGACTATTCCGTAGCCGGCCGCGTCACGATGAAAATCCACCCGCACCACCAGAGGCAGTGCCGCCCACAGGACGCTGGTTCCGATCGCGAACGTGAAGCTCCGTGCCAGAACCGCACGGAGCGCGGGCGAATAACGGACGTAGCGCATTCCCGCGCGGATGGCGCCGAGCACGCGCTCGGCGGGCAGGATGCTCTTCTTGCGCTCCCGCCGCCATGAAATCAGCATGGAGATGATCCCGACGAACGACGCCGCGTTAGCGAGAAAGGCTGCTCCGGCGCCCCACGCGTTTACCACCACTCCGCCGATTACCGGCCCTACGCCACGCGCAAGGTTGAACTGCATACTGTTGAGCGTTACCGCGTCGCGAATTTCTTCCCGCGCGACCATCTCCGGCAGGATTGCCTGCCATGCGGGGCCATTGAGCGCAGCGCCGAGGCCAAGCGAGAAGCTGAGACCCACGAGGATCCGTGGGGTCGTAAGATGAAGCACGGTAAGAATGCCGAGGGTGCCCGCCGATGCGAGCATCCAGATCTGCGCAACGATCAGCAGCCGTTTTCTATCGGTTATGTCCGCAAGCGCGCCGGCGACCAGCCCGAGGAGAAAGTAAGGCAGATTCACTGCGGTCTGAATCAGCGAGACCATCAAGGGCGAAGGGTCGAGCGAGGTCATCAGCCATGACGCGCCGACATCCTGCATCCAGGTGCCCGACATTGGATGCGAACGCCGTCGCAAGCAACGCGCAAAAAATTGCATGACGTAGCGGCGCGAAAACTCCGGCCGCCCCGCGCGGGCCTGACGGCGATGCGCCGGTACCGGCTGACGCTTCGATGTGAGAAGAAGATGCCAAGGCAGACGTTACTGATGAGTTAATCCAGAAACACCGGCGCAATGCTTTGAGATGCTGATAGCTCCCGGATGCATCGTATCGATCTGCAACTGCTCGCAAAACGTCCCCGTTTCGATTCTCGCGCTGAGTTCCGGGAGATAGAGGCCGGCCTCGCAGATCGGTGAAGGATAACCTCACTCACCGCCCATGCCCACCGCCATGACCGCCACCATGAAATCCGCCACCATGAAATCCGCCGCCGTGGAAACCACCGAAGTGACCGGCTCCTCCGAAGCTGTGAAAATTCGAGGGATGCCCGAACTCGTGGTCTTCCCAGGGATGATGAACCATGAAAGGGCGTCCGCCGCCGTACCAACCGCCACCCCAGTATGGTCTGTATGGGTCGCCATAGCCGTAGCCATAAGACGGTCCGCATCCGGTGCCCACAAGACCGAGTAGACAGATGAGCAATATCGCTGTGATTGAGCGTCGCATAGTGACTATACGTTTGATGGTTCAGGGGACACCCCACGCGGGCTTGCCGTCCTCATGATAAAAAGCCAGCCCGGGAATATTGCCGTTTGGAATATCGAGGCTGGTGCGCAATTTACCCGCAGCGTCGTAGAGACCGGCGCCCGGCTCGCCATGCTGACCCAGGGAGATGATCGCGCGACGCTTACCATTTTGATCGAAGAGGTCCAGTCCGGGAGATCCCGCGTAGTCAACGTCCAGCGTGAGGCGCGTTCGTCCATTTGCGTCATCAAGATTCAAGCCCACGGCGCCCTGGGGAGTTGATCCGAACACTGCGCGAACGTTTCCGCTGGCGTCTCGCAGTACGATCTGGCGCGCTTCCACTATCTCGTTGCTGTTGGGACTGGCCTGCGCCATCGTGATGAGCGCTCCGCCCATGAGCGCGAGCGCCACGATCGTTATCCGCAAGCGCCGGTTGGAGCGTTGAAGTTCCTCGATCCTGCCTTCAAGGCGAAACAACCTTCCGTCAATATAATTCAGCGAAGGCTTTCTGAATGTTTGCTTGGTCATTTTTCTGCCCTGAACGCCGAACCCGGCAAAGCCCGGTTGGCAGTCATCGATTGCTTCGTCCTAATTCTTCTGCGTGAATAATGGGCGCACTTCGCCGCGACCCGGCTATTCACGAATTCGCGGTGAGTTAGAAAATAGGTATGCTCCGCCGCGCACGGCGGAGCATACTAATCATTTGGAACGCGAGGATTTCAGCCTGGATGGCCGCGCAAATGCCGCGGCTTCACCGCAAAACGCGGCCCACCGGGCGAAACGATTGGACAGGTGCAGAAGTCTCTGCACCTGTTGACTATTCTGTTTGCTGTTGCTGTTTGAGTTGCTCGATTTGGCGGCGCTGTCGTTCGATTTCCTGTTGCTGCGCGTTGATTTGGGATTGCGTCTGTTGCTGAGTGTTTTCCTGGTTCTGCATTGCGTTTCCGACCAGGAAACCGCCGCCCGCGCCAAGCGCACCACCGATCGCGGCGCCCGCCCCTGGCGAGCCGACCGCGGCGCCAATTATGGCGCCGGTGCCAGCGCCGACCAGCGCGCCGATGCCGGTGCCTTTTTCGCGCGTCGAGAGAGGCTCGCCTGAGCATCCCATCAGCGCCAGCGCCAAGACCGCGACCAACGCGAACGCGATGTTTTTCGTGGCTGATTTTCTCATTGTCAGATTCTCCTTGGTCCATACCTCACTGGAGGCTGACGCTCCAAATAAACGCGGCAGGCCAAGAGGTCGGTTTCTCCCGAAGTTATTGCGGCTGCGCCTGTCCTGCGGCCTCGGCCGGCAAGCCTGCAATCGTCTTACCGGTTTCATCTGCGAAAGCGAGACCAGGTTTACCCTTTGAATTGATATTAAGTTCCGCGCGGTCTTTCCCATTTTGATCGAACAAAACCACCGCGGGAGAGCCGTTCGCGGCCACTCCGACGCCCACGCGAGCGCGTCCGTTGTTCGGATCATACAGAGTCAAGGCCGCCTGGTTATCCGCTGCCGTCAGGCTGGCAACTTGGATGCCGTTACTGCCGTAAATGGCTACCCCATCCCGGCCTTGGGTCGCCTCGCCAACAAGCACGCGGCGCGAGCCGTGGTCGTCATAGAACCCAACGGAGGCTCCCCCGTCTTGAGCGACGCGAAATTCGGCTCTATCGCGGCCGCTACCGTCGAACATAAGAAGGTCCGCCATCCCGCGCGAGGTCACCTTGAGTACCGCGCGTCTGCTGCCGCTGTGATCGACGAGTTCGAACTGTTCCGCCCGTAACATGCGGGTCTGATGCGCCGCTATCGCTACCGCCGGGGAGAATTCCATCGATGCTATACCGCCGAGAAAACCGCCTGTCAGTGCCATAGCCGCATAGAGCCATTTCCGTCCAAGTACCATGTCGCTTCCTCCTTGCTGAAGTTCCTGATTAATCCGCGAAGGGCGTACTTTTCACGAATCATATGTACAACGTGCGGGTCGGGTTTCACAGAGGCGAATGGGTTGTAACAGATCCGCAAAGCGCTGAAGAGTCACGCTTGCATCGGTATCCCTGGCCCACATCGAGCGGCGCGTGACCCTCCTCAACCAAGGGCACCGATCCGCCTGCTCGCGGTTTTGAGCGTCTCTGCGCTCCGCTCCAGTCCTCGAAGCTCCTCCGCGGTCATCGCAGGTTCCAGAATCCGGCTGACGCCGCCACGGCCTAAAATTGCCGGCATTGAGAGCGTCGCGCCGAACTTGGGATTGAACACGCCAATCGGAATCACGGCCCGCTCGTCACGCAACACAATCTCCGCGATACGGGCCGAGACCATTCCGATTCCCAACTGACTCGCACCGATCCCTTCAATAATCGTGATGTTGGCATAACGCACATCTTGCTCGACAGCTTGCCGCAGTTGAGCAACGTCGCCCCCATCTATCGCCCGGTCAGCAGGCATCCCGCCCACGCGCGCTCCAGACCACAGGAAAACCTCAGATGTTCCGTGCTCACCAATCACCATCGCCTCCACCGAGGCAGCACTGACGTCGAGGCGTTGGGCGAGATGAAATTGGAAACGCAGGCTGTCGAGATAAGTGCCGGTGCTGAGAACCCGGTTGTCCCCGCCCATTTGGCGAGCGAGATCTGCAAGCGGATCGGGTGGGTCCGTCACCACGAGAATCATCGCCTCGGGTGCGGCCTTGAAAAGACGTGGCAGGATATCGCGATAGACAGCGGCGTTGGCATCCAGCAGCCGCAACCGCCCGCTGGGATCGCTGCGATCGGTGGCACCGCCAGCGCGTTCATTGACTCCGGCAGTGATCATGACCAGGTCCGCGCCGGTCAAGTCCTGGTAGTCGCCTTCAATCAACCTGATAGCGGGCGACAAAATGGCGCCATATTGGAGATCGGTGGCAATCCCCCGCGCGCGCTTGCGGTCAAGGTCGAGCAACACCAGCTCACTCGCGCAACCGCGCATCGCAACCGCGAAGGCACACGCCATTCCGACTGCGCCCATGCCAATTATTCCGATCTTCATGATTGTCCTCGCGCTGTATTCATTTGACTCTCTGCTCGAACCTGCCCGGCCGCGGCTTGGCCGCCAATACCATCGATCTGGCCGCTCAACCATCCATACCCAAGGCGAGAAGCGGGAGGTCACGCTTCGTGCGGCGATTTTTCACGCCCTCTCATGCAGAACAGACGGAGGTCATGGCGATGGGACGCAGGCCAATCTGGCGTGTCTGGTATGGCAAGCGCTTGGGAATCCCGCAGTCTTTCGAAGACATGAATAATTTCGAAAGCGCTGCCAGTTTTGCGGCTTTCGTCGAGGCTGACCGGCTCGAGGTTGTCCGCCGGACCGACCCCCTGCCGCCCTCCGAGCGCCCCGCATAAAAGCGCGATCGAGCCGGGCGGAACTGTTCGCCGATCCAGGCTCTATGATACGCGCCGGCGATAGTCTCGACTTTTCTCCAGCGCAGGCACCTGACCGCTTGGTTCTACTGAGGTAATCAGGCTGTTCGGTCGTGGTGCCGTCGAACGCCGCCAGTGCTGACAGGATTAGCACGGGAAATAACAATACCCGCACCCCAAAACGCGGCGTCACCATCCCCGACAGCAACGCGCCAGTCAGAAACCCGGCCCAGATGCCCGCCATCAAGAATGTCCGGTATAGATGCGTATCCCAGGCTCCCTGGCTATCCGGCAGAGGCGCACGCCTCACCGCCAGCGCGAGGTGCACTCCAATTCTGCTCAATGTCCCGGTTACAAAGGTCAGACTCACGTTTTGTGCGCCGACTCGTGACAGGGCGGTATTCATGGCACCCATCGCGAAACTGAGCACCGAAAATCTGAGCCCAGCCCGACGAAAACGCGAGTTGCGCGAGGCCAACGATCGAGGCCAGCAGGATTGCGACTATCCCGAAAATCACCCGCCGTATTCGCTGACGCACCCGAGAATGCGCGAGCAAAGTTCCTGCGAAGGTCCCGCCAGCGAAAACCATTCAGCCCACGTACGCTCACCACACTCCGTCTCAAACGCGGCCGACGCGCGGGCCCAGAAGTCGGGGGGGAACGCGTCATAGGCGGCCTGGGTCATATCCCACGGATTGACAATGTCTGATTGGCGGCTGACAATATTTGGTGTCGTGACGTGTTCCCCGAACTGTGTGGTGCCAGTTAGGAGGTACTCCGCTATGCGCGGGACCACGATTCCGTAGAGATGGCTCACGTCTTCCTCGTACTGGCATCTGCCGACGTACGCAGCAACCTCTCCGCGGCGGAACACGGCCGTTGACGCGGCCGCGGCTGTCGGGGTGTCCGTGATGTCAACGCGAACGCGCTCGATCAGGCTCAGCATCAGGCGCTCGGTCGCCGTGTCGACGTGTCGCAGCAGATCAAGCACTCCGATGTGCTTGTCTTCTTCCTTTGGATGTTTGAACTTATACGGCGCGGGGCGCTTGCTCGTGACAAACGTTACATCTGCGTCAATCTTCTTTGGGTCGACAGTCCGCAGTGTCCCCTTGATATCAGCCACCACAACGAGCTGCTTGCGCGCCCGCGTCGCCGCGACGTAAATGATGTTCGGCAC
>CAVQAG010000016.1:0-26713 GCA_963710455.1 uncultured delta proteobacterium | reverse complement strand
TCGTCGAGTGCAGCGGTGATCTCGCGCCCGCCTGCTCGCTGAAAGAAATGATCGGGACCGGGGATGATCTCGAGCGGGTTGAAAGACCGAGGCGCTTGGTCAGCGCCTGAGATGGTCGGGCGGCAAGACGAACCTGGATCGCCGTGAAGCAGGATGATACAAATTCGCGAACCGCGCCCAGCGTCGACGAATCCGACGACCTGAAGCGGCAGCAGCGAATGCGAATGATCGTGTCACTCTTCCAGGCTGCGGCGGCGCAACCGCCGTCATCGCGCGAAACGAATACCCGGCGAGTACCGCGCCGTCGGCGCGGACTCCCTCCTGCGCGGTGAGAAAGCGGATCGCTGTGGCGGCGTCCTCGGCCTCGCCTTGGCCGTTGTCGAACTCGCCCTCGTCTGCCAACACCGCGAAAGTTGAAGCGCAAAGTCGCAAACCACGCGCATGGATAGCCTTGAGCGTGGCGTCGACCACGTCGTTGTACATCGAGCCGCCGTAGAGCGGATGGGGATGGCAAACGACGGCCGCTCGATGTGGTCCGGTGCCGTCGGAATATGCGCTCATCCCTTCAAGCGTGAGGTCTTCCGACTTAATGTGACAGGTTCTTCCTTCATTGGTTGTCTTCCTAATTGAAGTTTTTCTTTCTTAGTTCAAGCCAGCCCTTCAATTGGAAGTGTTACCTCGGCGCGCTCCGGACCGTCCACACAGTTTTGCCCCTTAGACGCCCTGCTATACTACATTGGCGCGGGATGGACGACTTGTCCAAAAAACATCGGGATCGGTACCGAAATTGCCGCCGACCGAATGCTCGCGCGGCTGGCGCGATGGCTTCGGCTGCTTGGCGCTGACGTGCTCTTCGATCCGCAGCTTGGGGGCCATCAGCTGCTTGGCCAAGCGCGCGCCGAAGACAGCATCACGCTCACACGGGACAAGCGTCTCCGCACCGCGTCGGACGCGCTCTACCTCGAAAGTAATCTATTCCGCGATCAGCTTCGCGAAGTCCTGGCCCGTTTTCCGTTCGATCCGCGCCGCGGAGCTTTCACCCGATGCTCGCACTGCAACGAACCGCTCGCCGAGGCCGGCCGATACGGTCGTGCGCCGTGTGCCGCCCTTCGTCTATGCGAGTCAGGAACGCTTCTCCCGCTGCCCGCGATGCGGGCGGATCTACTGGGGCGCGACCCATCCCGAACGCATCCGCCGCGAGCTCGACGCGATGGGCTTGTAGCCTAGGCTCCGCGCAGCCCGCAGGCGCGGCGCGACTCGCGACGCTGTCGGGCGCTGCGATCACGGACCGCCGATGCTAAAATCTACGCCATGACACCAGGCGGAAAATTTATCACCCTCGACGATAAGCTCTACAACTACATGCTCGCGCACGGACAAAACGACGATCCGGTGCTGCGCGACCTGATACGGGAACCCAGGAAAAGCTGGGGCGGCGGGCCGGGATGCAGATCGCGCCCGAGCAAGGGACGTTCATGACGATCCTCGCGCGCGCGATCGGCGCACGGCGCGCGGTCGAGGTCGGCACGTTTACCGGCTATAGCGCGATTTGCATCGTCGCGGCCTCCCCGCGGACGGCAGTCTGCTCTGCTGCGACGTGAGTGAGGAGTGGACCGCGATCGCGCGGCGGTACTGGGAGAAGGCGGGCGTTGCCGACAAGATAACGCTCAAGCTGGCGCCGGCGCTCGATACGCTGCGCGCGCTACCGCCGGATGCGGCTATCGACTTCGCCTTCATCGACGCCGACAAGACCAACTATCGCCACTACTACGAGGAAGTGCTGCGCCGCACGCGAGCGGGCGGGTTGATCCTGATCGACAACGTGCTGTGGGCCGGAGCGGTGCTGGATGAAAAGGATCAGACCGAGGATACGAAGGCGATTCGCGCCTTCAACGACTTCGCGGTGACCGACAAGCGGGTGGAACTCGTGATGCTCCCGATATCCGACGGCCTGACAATCGCGCGCAAGTTGTAAAGGCTCTCAAAAGTTCAGAGGGCGGAAGCGCCAAAAAAACTACCTCCGGCGCTTCCTCGCTCGACCCCGCCCCAACCTCTCCCCCACGACGGGAGTTTCAGACAGCCAGCCGGACGTAGCCCTGCTTCGCTAGGCAGCCAGATACTGAGGCAGACGGCGTTCCAACACATTACAGGCAGCCCAGACGCTCCCTCTCCGCGCCGCGGAGGCCGCAATCAGCCGGCCTGTTCGCGGCGGAACCAGTCCATCGCCAGCGCCGTGCCTTCGCGCAGCGAGACCTTGGGCGTCACGCCGAGCAGCGTGCGCATCTTTGTATTGTTGGGCACGCGGCGCGGGATGTCCTCGTAGCTCTGACCGTAGACGTCAGCCTGGCTGACAAATTTGATCTTCGATTTCCCCGCGCCATAGAGCTCGATCATCAGGTTGGCAAACTCCAGCACCGTGGTCTCGACGTCGGTGCCGATATTGATTGCCTGACCGTCAGCCGCGGGACTGATCCCGGCTGCGACCGTGGCAGCGACCGCGTCGGTTACATAAGTGAAACATCGGGTCTGCTTGCCGTCGCCAATAACCGTGAGATCGGCGCCGCGCAGCAACTGGCCCATAAAAATGGTGAACAGGCGTCCGACGTCGACCCGATCCAGGCGCGGTCCATAGATGTTGAAATAGCGCACCACCGTCACCGGCAGACCGAGCTTGTGGTAGGCAAAGCAAAAATGCTCGCCGACCGCTTTCGAGGTCGAATAGCACCAGCGGTCGATCGTGGTCGCGCCCAGCACGCGGTCGTCGTCCTCTTTCCACGGCACTTTGGGATTGCGTCCGTAGACCTCCGAGGTCGAACTGAACACCAGGCGACGCGCGTGCTTATAGGCCGCCTTCAACACGTTCTGCGTGCCGTTGACGTTGACGTTGAGCGTCTCGTAGGGGTCGGCGACGTAGTGCTCGACCCCCACGACCGCGGCGAGATGGTAGACGAGGTCGGCCTTGGCCACGAGGCTATCGATAAGCTCAAGGTTGAAAACCGTGTCGTGGACGTAGTGGAACCGCGAATTGTCGAGGAGATGACGCACCTTGGCGATCGCGCCGGTATCGAGGACGAAAACCTCATCGCCACGTGCGATGAACGCGTCGCTCAGATGCGAGCCCAAAAAGCCCGCGCCGCCCGTAATCAGAACCCGCATGCTGCCTCCGCTATTCCAGCCGCACTCCGGCACGAGGACCGGCGCCGTGCGAAACTTGGGACAAAATCTCAGACAATACTTCAGCCGCCGCGCCCTCGGGCGCGCCTTCGAACTGTGCCCGCAAAATCAACAGACTGCCCTCGCCTGCCGCGACCTCGACCGCGCCGCCGGCCGCTGACACGATCCCGACGATCTCGCCCGGAGCGCCTCGCCGTCCTTTTGCGGGGGCGATTCTGCTTTCCCAGACAAAGAGCTTGCGTCCGTTAAGCCAGCAGAAAGCACCCGGGTAAGGATGGGTCACCGCACGCACGAGATTAAAGATGCGCCGCACGGGCCATCGCCAGTCGATTCGCCCGTCCTCGGGGCGGCGGCGCCCGAAGTAACTGCCGCGCGAAAGGTCCTGCGGCCGGCGTGGCGCGGCCCCAGCGGCTATCAGCGGATGCATCTCGGCGAGCAGCGCGACGCCGAGTGGGACCAGTTTGCGAAATAGCGTCAGCGCCGTGTCACTGTCGTCGATAACGAGCGACCGCTGACCGACGATATCGCCTGCGTCGGCCCGCGCGACCATGTGATGCAGCGTCACGCCGGCCTCGCGCTCGCCGTTGACCAGCATCCAGTTGACCGGCGCGCGGCCGCGATAGGCCGGCAACAGCGAGCCGTGCATATTGTACGCGCCGAGCGGCGCCGTGCGCAGAATCGGGTCTGGCAGCAAGTTGCGGTAGTAAAACGAATAGATGATCGCCGGGCGTATCGCGGCAATACGCTCGATCCACGGCTGATCGAGGCGTTCAGGAGTGTAGACCGGCACGCCATGGCTTCGTGCCAGCTCAGCGCAGGAGCGCCACCAGATTTCCTCATGTGAATCATCTTCATGCGTGAACAGGCCCGCCACGGGCGCGCCCAGCTTGAGCAGCACCTCCATGCATCCGTAGCCCATCTCGTGATACGCAAATAGCAAGCATCGCGCGGCGCCCGGCCGCGGACCGACAGCGTGAGGATTTCCGGCGGCCACGTTTGCTTCAGCGGCGCTCCGGCGAAGCGGATTCGTCGCCATGCACCGCACGCACGATATAGGTCGGGCGCTTGCGCACTTCGAGGTAGATGCGCCCGACGTACTCGCCGATAAGGCCCACGGCGAGAAGCACGAAGCCCAGCACCAGGAAGTTGAACGCGAACAAGGTCCACAGCGCGCCCTCCTGCTGCGGACCGTAGAGGATGCGATGGGCGAGAAGCACCAATACCAACAACGCGTCGAGCACGAACACCAGGATTCCGGCGACGCTCACCGCCTGAATCGGCATCAGCGAGAACCCGGTGATGAGGTTGAGGCTCAGATGGGCGAGACGGAACAGATTGTACCTGGAGGCTCCGCTCTGGCGCTCATCGTGGCCGACCGGAATCTCGGCCACCCGCTTGGCGAACGAGTTGGCCAGCGCCGGAACGAATGCGGCCTTCTCGTCGCAGGCTACCACGGTGTCGACGATATGGCGGCGGTAAGCGCGCAGCATGCATCCGTAGTCGTGCATCGGCACGCCGACGATCATCGAGGTCACCCGATTTTGCAGATTTGAGGCGAATCGGCGATAGGCGAAGTCGTGGCGCACCTCACGCCATCCACCGACCACGTCGTTGCCTTCATCAATCGCTGCAAGGAGGCGCGGAATTTCTTCGGGCGGGTTCTGCAGGTCGGCGTCGAGCGTCACCACGATTTCGCCGCGGCACTGGCGAAAGCCGGCCAGGATCGCCGAGTGCTGGCCGAAGTTACGCGCGAGTTCGATCACCCGCACTGCTCCATGCGCGCTTGCGGCTATGTCACGCATGAGGTCGAGTGATTCGTCTGCCGAGCCGTCGTCAACGAACAGGACTTCCCATGGCCGCTCGCAGGCGCGCATCACCGGCTCCAGCCGGGCCCATAGCCCACGCAGATTTGCGGCTTCGTTGTAAACCGGCACCACGACTGACACGAGCGACCTGTCCGCTGCCCGCGCCGGATCGCGAATCGCAGTTATCTTTTCGGCTGAGCTCAAATTCTCCCGCAGGTCGCCGCGCGCGAGTCCGTTCGGCACGGAAACGACGGCCGACGCATCGTGCGCAATTGTTACAAACGATCCCGCGAAGTGAAAGACGATACCGCGCCGGAGAAGCGACGGAAAGAGGCTCGCTCCAATACCTGAAGCGGCGGTTGACGGCGCGCGCCGCTGTCCGCAGACTCTTGCGATCATGTCTGCAAGCCCGCGCGCGATATTCGCGCCGTCCGTACTCCTGGCTGCGCGCAATCGGCAGCTTCGACCGCTGGTCTGTGCGATCTTAGCGGCGCTTCTATATCTGCCCGGGCTCGGCCGTCCCGCGCTGTGGGAACCCGACGAGGGACGCTACGCGGAAATCGCTCGCGAGATGGTGCTCACGCACGACTACGTCACTCCGCGTGACAACTGGGTGCGCTATTTCGAAAAGCCCCCGCTTGTCTATTGGGCAGAGGCGCTCTCCATAAAGCTGCTCGGCGCCAATGAGTTGGCTGTGCGTCTGCCGGCCGCGATCGCGAGCGTAGCCGAAGTCGCGGTGACCGCGGCGCTGGGCGAAGCGATGTTCGGAGCGGCGGTGGGACTCGCAGCCGCGATGGTCCTGGGACTTTCTCCCCTGGTGTTCGGCTTCGCCCGTTTCGCCACCCTCGATCCGCGCTCGCGTTTTTCGTAACCGCGGCGCTCAGCACCTTCTGGGTCGCGGCCCATGCGGCGGGCTTCGACAGTGTGGCGGGCCGCCGATGGTTCCTGATGTCGGCAGCGATGGCTGCCGCAGGCACGCTCACCAAGGGCCCGGTGGCGCTGGTGCTAACGGGCGCGGTCGGGCTCGCCTGGCTGCTGGGCGAACGCCGCGCCCGTGAGATTCTACGGATGCCATGGCTCGGCGCGATCGCGGTCTTCACGGCAATCGCCACGCCATGGTTCGTAATAGCGGCGCAGCGCAACCCAGGATTTTTGCGCTTCTTCTTCATCCACGAACACGTCGAGCGCTATCTGGAAAACGCCGAGCATGGATGGGGTCCGTACTTTTTCGTCGTAGTGGTGATCGCCGGGATGTGGCCGTGGATATTTTTCGTCCCGATGGGCGTACGCGAGCTGATGCGTCGACGGGGCGGCGGCGATGAAGCTCAGGCGCCTGGGCGGCGGCCCGATGCGCGAGGTTCGCTGGCCTTTTTGCTCTGGTGGTTCGGAATCTTCCTGGTCTTCTTCTCGATCCCGCGCGCCAAGCTCGGCTCGTACATCCTGCCCGCGCTGGCGCCGCTCGCGATCATCGCCGGCTATGCGCTCTGCCGCTTGCCTCGACTTGACGTATCGAGCCTGCGCAGGCTCTTCGGCATGCTCGCACTGCTCAATCTTGCCGCGACCGCCGCAATCGCGATCGCGCGCGCGCATTTCGTCTCGCAAGCCAACTCGACGCTCCTCTCCGATGCGCTCGCCGCTTCGGCTGCGCTAACCGCGGCATCGCTCGCGTGCCTTGCGATCGCATGGCGCGGAAGCAACGTCGCGGCCGCGATCGGCGCGCACGCGCTCGGCGCCGTGGTGGCGCTGGGCGTGATGGGCAAGGCGCGGATCGACGCACAACCCCTGGGATCGTATCGCGAGCTCGCGCGCGCGATGGTCCCTTACCTCGCTCCCGGATGCCGCCTCGCTTCATATCGCCATTTCGTCCAATCGTTGCCGTTTTACACCGGCTATCGCGAGGCGCTGGTCGATTATCGCGGAGAACTGGCGCCGTTCGCCCTCGGCCCCGACGCGCGCGAGAGCTTCATTGCAACCGACGCCCGATTCGCGCAACTCTGGGCTGGGCCTGGATGCGTGGTGCTGGTAGTGAATCAGAGTGATCTCCCGCACATCCGTGATCTATTGGCTTCCGGGGCAACGATCATAGGATGCGAGGGTAAAAAAGTCGCGCTTTACAACCGAGCGATCGCCGAACCGGCCGAGGCGCGGCTATGCACCCCGAACTTGCTCCCTTGAAAGGGGTACTTGGCTTCACAGCGCGCTAATTGTAAGTTTCTTAGGTCGACGCGGCCCGGCGCGTCCAGGATCATTCGGCGGGGAGGGGACGGTGGATGTCTGCCGCACGGGAAACAGAACAAGCCGTGAATTCCGGGAGTGAGACCAACTCCGGAATTAAAAACAATTCCGGCCCGAAATCTCACCCCGAGAACGAAGCCGACAACCAGCCTAAGCTTGACGGCGAAACTACACCTTCAGTAGCAATCAAACCCGAGAGCGCCGACGCGCCGTCCACGGTGGCGGCGGCAGAACCGTCAAAAGCGAGCGCTGAGAACGAGCCCAGCCTGGGCAAGACCCTTGCTGCAGCACGCGAGCGGCGTGGCGTCTCACGCGCCGACGTCGTCGCGGAAACTCGCATCCCTGCCCACTACCTGGACATGATCGAGAGCAGCGACTATGGCCTGATCTCAGACCAACTCTACCTGATGCCGTTTCTTCGCCGCTATGCCGCCTTTCTCAACCTTGACGGCGAAGAGGTAGCGATGCGTTTCGTGCGCGAGGTGCAACGGGCTGAAGTTGCGGCGGCAATTCCCCGAATGTCGGAGCCGCTGGCCGTGCACGATCGCAAGCGCACGCCCTGGGGACGCGTGGCCGCAGTAATAATCGTGCTCTCTGCGATTGTCGTGCTTTATATCATTGCCTCCGAACATCATCACGGCGAGCTGGGTTTTCGTCGGTCCTCGCCTCCGGTCGCGCCCGCCGTGCCAAGCGGCGCGATGCCGCCAGCCGACGCACCCGCGTCGATGGCCGCACCCGCACCGATGACCGCACCGCCACCCATGAGGGCACCAGCACCGATAGTAGCGCCAGCGCCACAGGCTGCGGCTCCGGCGCAAGTGCCCGGAACCGGTGTCGGCGGCGGTCCGGCGGCGCCTGCCGCCAAACGCCTGCAAAAGGCATCTCCCTCGCGCGCGACCGCGCCCGCCGACAGCCTCAACGAATAGCTGGCGTCGCGGCCGAAGCACCGCGCGGTGCTAGTGGAGCACGCTGTTGGCGATTTCCTCGGCGATGAGTTTGCGCGCCTCGTGCGAATCGAAACCCGGATGCGCCACCGCGACTATGGTCAACTCACTACTATCGTTGCCGGCGGTCACGCGCACCACAAAAACCGTGTCATACACGGCGCCCGCCTCGCTTTCATGTCGCGCCGCATCGAGCGGGCTGTTGCGCTGATAGGGCTGCATGTAGGGCGGTATCGGAGAGCGCTGTTGCGCCATCGCCGGTGGCACCGGCCATTGCGTCAACGGCAGCGGCGGACGGCTCATCGGAGCGGACTGCTGCTGCATCTGGCCTTGCTGCTCGTAGCTGTTGACGTCGTTCTTTGAATGCGCGTTGCCCTCGGCCGCGGTCGGATGGTCCGCGTCGGGATCGCTGTCCTGATCTTGATCTTGCGCCGCCTGCTCCGGCAGCGCCGGCGGCTTGACGCCGGCCTCTTTAAGCAAAGCTATTGCGTTGCCGTTACCCGGCGCTACCTCGGCAAGTGACATCCCCGGCTCCAGCACGCGACGTGTCAGAGTGACGGTCAAGGTCAACTCCGAGGTCGCACTGGCGCTGGCCAGCCGTCCAGCCACCTGGAAATCCTGGCTCAGGACCTGTTGCAGCACTGGGTCAGTCGCGATCACGCCAAGCGGGATCGTCGGCGGCACCGGCAATTTACCGCCGGTCTTGACGACTATCTGCGGGGCCTCAACGGGGTGCGCGGGTTTCGCGCGAAAGCCTGTAAGCGCGGCGGTCAGCGCGACGATAAAAAGGACGTCGACGAGGGCGTTCTCCACCGATCGCGAACTGTCATGTCGCAAGCTTTTCTCGCGCAAGCTCCCTGGTCGCAGGCAATCTCGGAATTTCCCCGGCCGTCCTCGCATCGACACCCCCCGCGCCTCTCCGTGATTCAGGGCAGTTTCTGCTGAATCACTTCCTGCGCGCGCGCGGCCCTCCATTTGACCAATTGCTCGGCCAAGTCCTCTCGACCGAGCGCGAGAATGGCAACCGCGAACAGGCCCGCATTGGCGGCGCCGGCTTTGCCAATCGCCATCGTCGCCACAGGCACACCACGCGGCATCTGCACGATCGACAGCAGCGAATCTATCCCGCTGAGCGCTGTCGTCGGCATCGGCACGCCGATAACCGGCAGGATTGTCTTGGCCGCGATCACACCGGGGAGATGCGCCGCGCCGCCGGCGCCTGCGATCATCACCTGCAGGCCACGGTCCATGGCTGAGGCGGCATACTCCAGCGTAAGGTCGGGCGTGCGATGAGCGGAGAGAACCCGCACCTCATGTGACACTTTAAATTCACTCAAAGCTTCGGCCGCCGCCGACATGTGCTCCCAATCGCTCTTGCTCCCCATAATTATGCCGACCAGCGGCGACTCGGCCTGGGCCATCGATGACTCCTCTCTCGCTTCCTTTGGACGAAACGAGGCTTGTCCGCCGGGCACGTAGTTGTCAAGCCGCGTCGGGACACGTAATCACTGTAAGGTCGTGTCGGCGGCTATACCAGCACGGCGTAACGATGGCGACGCCTATACCGATCAACCAATGCGCCTTCAGGCTCGACGAAGTCGCCGCCGTAACCGGAGGTGCGATGTTCGGCGCGCCTGACACTATCGTGCGTGGAGTGACAATGGACACGCGCTCGCTGTCGGCGGGCGCGCTGTTCGTGGCCCTTCGTGGCGCTGGGCGCGACGGCCATTCCTACCTTGCAGAGGCTGCGCGCCGCGGCGCGGCGGCCGCAATGGTCGAGCGCGGGCGCCGTCCCACCGACCCGGTTGGCCTTGCCGCGGTCGAAGTAGATGATACGCTCGCCGCCCTTGGCCTGCTCGCGCGCCATCATCTGCGGCGCCTCCGCACGGAGCATTCGATTGGATGCGTCGCGATCGGCGGTGCGGTCGGCAAGACCAGCACTAAGGAGCTCTGCGCAGCCGCGGTGCGCGCGCTCTTCGGTGAAACGCTGGCGACGCCGGGCAACCTCAATAACCTCATTGGCGTGCCGATGACGATCTTCACGCTCACCGAGCGCCATCGCGCCGCAGTGCTCGAGTGCGGCACCAACACGCGCGGCGAGATTGTGCGTCTCGCACGAATCGTCGAGCCCGACGTCGCCGCCGTGCTCAACGTCGACGTCGAGCATAGCGAAGGACTGGGCAACCTCGAGGAAATCGCCGACGAGGAGGCCGCGCTGTTCACAACCGCGCGCCGAGCGGTGGTGGCTTGCACCGAGGAGCGCCTGGTGATGGAGCGCCTTCCGCGTGGCGCGGAGGTGGTGACCTTTGGCGTCGAGCTGGACGCCGACGTACGAATCGAGGCGCGCGCGCCGGTTTTCGCCGGCGCCGCACGCTCTCGGGTGACGCTCGCGCTCAGCCCGCGGCTGGTCGCCCCGGGCGCGTCCGCACGCCTCGACGCCGCGCTGGCCTTGCTCGGCGCCGCGGCGGCGCGCAATGCGGCGGCAGCCGTGGCGGCCGCTGCCGCATTGCGCGCCCGTCCGCTTACGGCGGACGAACTCGACGGCGTCGCCCGCGCACTGGAAAGCGTCGCGCCAGTCTCTGGGCGCTTGCAGATGCGGGCGCTAGGCGGCCTGCTGGTGATCGACGATACTTACAATGCCAACCCGCGCTCCGTCCGCGCTGCGCTGGACGCCGCGCACGAAAGCGCGCAGGCGCCCGGCGCACGCCTGGTCGTCGCACTTGGCGACATGCTGGAGCTGGGCACGCTCGCGCCCGCGATGCATGCCGACGTCGTCTCCGACGTGATGCGGCTTAAGCCGGCGGCGTTCATCGCCGTGGGCCCGGAGATGAGCGCGGCGGTCGCTGCCGCGGCCGGCGATGCCGCCCACGGCAGCGACCGCCGCGTGCAGATCGCATCCGATAGCGGCACTGCGGCGGAAATGATGTGCGCGCTGGTACGCGCGGGCGACGTCGTGCTGGTAAAAGGTTCGCGGGGCATCCAGATGGAGCGCATAATCGAGGCACTCGAGCAACGGTTTGGAAGTCGCACTCAAAATTGACGTCGATACGCATCAGGGACTCGCGGCCGGTGTGCCGCGACTCGCGCGGATGCTCACCGCCGAGGGCGTAGCGGCAAGCTTTTATATCGCGATGGGCCCGGATAACTCGGGCCGCGCGGTGGTGCGGGTGTTGCGCAATCCTGGTTTCTTGAAAAAAATGCGCCGCACCAAGGCGGTCAGGATGTATGGGCTGCGCACGGTGCTCTCGGGCACGCTGCTGCCGGCGCGGCCGATCGCCCTTGCCCTGCCTAACCTCGTGCGCGGCCTGAAGCGAGCGGGCTTCGAAGTCGGCGTGCATGGCTGGGACCATGTGCGATGGCAAGACGGAATCGACCAGCTAGGCGAAGCCGGAATCCTGGCTGAGTTAGGCGACGCGTTCGAAGCCTATCGCGCGATTTTCCGCGAACGGGCGCGCGGCTTCGCCGCCCCCGGATGGCGCACTAACGCGATCGCGCTCACAATCCTCGATTCGACGGGCCTTAGCTATCGCAGTGACACGCGCGGCAGAGCGCCTTTTCGATGCCGCGTCGACGGCCAGATCCTCAAAACTCCAGAGATTCCCACCACCTTACCGACCTTGGACGAACTGATGGGACGCGAGGACCTGCCTGACGCGGCCGCGGTGCTGGAATTTTACCTGACGCAGTTCAACGCTGACCGCCTAAACGTCCACACGGTGCACGCGGAGACTGAGGGGATGGCCGAGTTGGAAAGTTTCACTGGTCTAATTCGGGCGTTGAAGTCGCGCGGCGCCAAGTTCGTCCGCCTCGACGAGATCGCGGCGCGCCTGGCCAGCGCGGAATTGCCGGTATGCGAGGTCGTGCGCGCAACGCTGCCCGGCCGCGCTGGATGGGTCGCCGCCCAAGGCCCCGACCCATCCTAGTGGATCGCTCTCAGCGCCTCCTCGACAAACATCAGGCGATCGTTGCCCCAAAACATCTGGTCACCGACGAAGAACGTCGGTGCGCCGAACGCGCCGCGGGCAACCGCCTCTTCGGTCGACGCGCGGAGCGCATCCTTGACCGCGTGCTCTTCGGAAGTGGCCGCGATTCGGCCGGCGTCGAGACTTGCCCGTTCTAGCACCTCGCGCACGATGGGCGTGTCGCCGAGATTGAGCCCGTCACGCCAGAACGCGTCATACATCGCGCGGTGGTACGCAGGAAAGACGCCCAAGCGCTCGGCCGCGATCGCCCCGCGCATCAGGCGTATGGTGTTGATCGGAAAATGCGCATTGTGGAGTGCCGGAACACCATAGTGCTTCGCCCAGCGCTCGAGATCGATATTCGAATATTTTCGCTTGGCCTCGATCGTAATCGGCGAAGAGTTGCCGGTCTCCTTGAACACTCCGCCGAGCAGCATTGGCCGGTACATTATACGCGCGCCCGTGCGCTCGGCCAGTCCTTTGAGCTGGCTGTCGGCCAAATAACTGAACGGGCTTCCATAGTCGAAGAAAAACTCGAGTTCCAGGGCCATGTTTCATACCTCCGCAGCGAGTGGGTTCGCGTCCTATCAGTTGCATGATGCAACCATCTCGATGAGGATTGCATTTAGCACTAACCGGTTGCGTCATGCAACTGGATTGATATGGCTGGAGTTCCACACCATGAAAAGTGGGTTGGCCGTCAAGCGAAATAACACAATGGACCGGTGCGGCGGCGATGTGTTATTGCTCAAGTTGCAGCGCTCTTAGGCCCGACAAGAAGTACCACGGCAGAAACCTACCGAGAAAACCCATGATGTCTTCACATGAGCTCTTTGCCGAAAACCCCCGCGAAGCCGGTCTCGATCCGCAAAAGGTCGACGCGCTGTTCGAGCGCGCTGCACGCGAAGTCAACGAGGGACTGTTGCCTTCGTGCCAGATCGCGATCGCGCGCAACGGCAAGGTCGGCGCGATGCGCACCTTTGGGCACGCGGTGCAGGGTGGCACCGACCGTCCCGCCACCAACGACACGCTCTACACCATCTTTTCCTGCACCAAGGCGATAATGTCGGCGGCTGCGTGGATGCTGATTGACGAGGGCAAACTCGACGTGCGCGAACGCGTGGCCGACATCGTTCCCGAGTTCGGCAGCAACGGCAAGGACGTGATCATGGTCGAACAGGTGTTGCTGCATACCGCAGGTTTTCCCAACGCGCCCTACGCGCAGAGCGAATGGCAAGATCGCGCAAAACGGCTGGAGCGCTTTGCCAAGTGGCGTCCGGAGTTTCCCCCGGGCAGCCGTTTTTTCTACCATCCCACCTCCGGCTTCTGGGTGATCGCGGAAATAATCGAGCGCCGCTCCCGAATGGACTTCCGCCAGTTCGTACGCGAGCGTATCGCGCTGCCGCTTGGCCTGCCCGGGATGTACGTCGGACTTCCCCCGGAGCTTAATAATCGCGTCGCCGACCTCGTCTACTTGGGCGAGCCGCTCTCCAACGAAGAATTACGCAAGCTGGGCTTCCCGCCGACGCTCGAGACCGAAGTGGTCGAAGAAATGATCCTGGGCTTCAACACGCCGGCGGTGCGCGAAGCTGGCGTCCCCGGCGGCGGCGGGATTATGACCGCGGCCGAGTTGGCGCTTTTTTACCAGGGCGTGATGCACAATCGCGGCAAGGACGGACGGCCGCTCTGGAAGCCGGAGACTCTCGCCGAGGCGCTGCGTCCGCGCTCCGGTGACTACACAGATCCGTATCTCGGCCACAAGGTCAATCGCGCGCTGGGCGTGGTGGTGGCCGGCGACGACGGCATGGCCAACTTTCGTGGTTTCGGGAAAACTAATTCGCCCGCGGCGTTCGGGCATGGCGGCGCGGGCGGACAAATCGGATGGGCCGATCCGGCGAGTGGAATCTCGCTCGCGTACTGCACCAACGGCTTCGACCGCAACGAGATTCGGCAGGGCCGCCGTGGCGTCGCGATCTCCAGTCTGGCTGCAGTGTGCGCGCTCTGAGAGCTTCGCGCGAATGAGCGGGCGTCGATAAACACGAAGGTCGCTCCGCGTCGATCCCTCACTTCGGCAGCCTTCGTTCAGGATGACAACAAAAACGTCGCTTTTCCGTCATCCTGAGCGTTAGCGAAGGATCTCCGCGAAGCGATGGATTTTTTCTTTACACGACACCAGATTGAGGCGAGAGGGCGCAGAAGCCGGGCGACCTACACCAGAAATGGATTGCTGAGCACGATCGTCGCGTCGCGCTGCGCGCCGACGCCGACCATCGCGAGCCGCACGCCCGCAAGTTCCGCGATTCGCTCGAGATAACATTGCGCGTTGTGCGGCAGGTCGCCCAGCGCGCGCGCGCCGCTTAAGCTCTCACTCCATCCGGGCATCTCCTCGTACACCGGCCGCACCCGTTCGAGCATTGCGCGCCCGGGCGGCATTTCCTCGTAGCGCTTGGCGCCGAGTTGATATGCGACGCACATGCGCAGCGGGTCGATGCCAGTCAGTACGTCCAGCTTGGTAAGCGCGAGCCCCCACATCCCATTGACTCGCACAGCGAGGCGCGCGAGCACCGCGTCGAACCATCCGATCCGTCGCGGCCGCCCGGTCGCGCTGCCGAACTCCTCGCCCTTGGCGCGCAGCCGATTGGCGAGCGCACCTTTTATTTCCGAGGGAAACGGACCACCACCGACTCGCGTGGTGTAGGCCTTGCTTATGCCGAGCACCGCGTCGAGACGTCCTGGGGGAAGCGGCGCGCCGGAGAAAACCGCGCCCGCGATACAATTGGAGGAGGTCACGAACGGATAGGTGCCGTGATCGATGTCGAGCATCGTGCCGTGCGCGCCCTCGAACAGCACGCGCTTGCCGGCGGCTACCGCCTCGGCCAGGTAGGCGCCGGTGTCGCAGAGATAGGGCAGCATCCGGGCGCGCACGCGCTTCATCTGATCGACGATCTCGGGGCCTTTGAGCGGCTTGGCCTTGAGCACGGCGCGCAGATAGGAGTTTTTGTCCGCGATATTGCGGGTGAGTTTCTCGCGAAAGCGAGCAAAATTGTTGAGCTCGTCGAAACGCAACCCCACGCGCGCCATCTTGTCCTCGTAAGCGGGACCGATCCCGAAACCGGTAGTTCCGATCGCGCGGCTGCCGGCCCGCGCCTCGCGCGCGCGATCGATCGCGCGATGGTATGGCATCACCATGTGTGCGTCGCAACTGAGCTTGAGCAGCGAGTCATTCAGGAAGCGGCCGCGCGCGCGCAGCGCCGCAAGCTCCTCGGCCAGCGCGATCGGATCGACCACTGTGCCATTACCGATCACGCAAACCTTGTCGGAATGCAGTGCGCCAGCCGGGATCAGGCGCAGGATGAATTTTTCACCGTCGACCACCAGCGTGTGCGCGGCGTTGTTGCCGCCCTGGAAGCGCACCACGACGTCGGCGTCGGCCGCCAGCATATCGACGATCTTGCCCTTGCCCTCGTCACCCCATTGGGTACCGACCACCGCCACTGTCTTCATCGCGTCATATCCGTGCGCGGTAGTGCCGCGCGGCGGTTCGCTTCAGCCGCATCGGCCGATCCGTGCGGACACATTCTAGAGTTTGAGCAGCGCGGCCGAGATGATGGCCGGGATGGTCTTTAGACGTTCGAGAACTTCTGCCGGAACCGCGCCGTCGACCTCGACCAGGCTGAGCGCCATCCCTCCCGCACGATCGCGTCCCAGCTCCAGCCCTGCGATATTGATCCCCGCCTGCCCGAGCATCGAGCCCACCGCGCCGACCACGCCCGGCACGTCGCGGTTATGAAGCATCAGGAAATAGCCCTCGGGCACCGCCTCGACCCGGTAGCCGTCGATCCGAACCAGCCTGAGGCCATGATTGCCGATCACTGCGCCGGCGACCTCGTGCGTGCCGCTCGGTGTGCGCACGCTCAGCGTGAGTGTGTTGATATAGTCGGTGGTTTCGCGTGAGCGACTCTCGGTAACGCCGATACCGCGCTCGCGCGCGATAAAGGGCGCGCTGACGTAGTTGAAATCCTGATCGAGAAAGCCGCTCAGCAGCCCCTTGAGCGCCGCCGCTGTTATCGGTTCGGCCTTGAGTCCCGCCGCCTCGCCTCCCAATCCGACCGTGATTTGCAACGGCGGCTCGGCGATGAGTTGTGCGGCGAGACGGCCCAGACGTTCGGCGAGCCGCAGATGGGGTCCGAGCGTCTCGAGTTCTTTGGGCGAGAGCGCCGGCATGTTTACCGAGTGACTGATCGAGCCGTTGATGAGAAATTCGGCGGTCTGTTGAGCGATGTCGATCGCGACCTGGATTTGCGCTTCGTCGGTCGCCGCGCCAAGATGTGGCGTAGCGATCACGTTTTCGAAGCCGAGCAATGGATGATCTTTCGGCGGTGGTTCTTCGACGAAGACGTCGAGCGCTGCGCCCGCGACTTTGCCCGACGCGAGCGCCTGTGCGAGCGCCTGCTCGTCGACAATTCCGCCACGCGCGCAGTTGATGATCCGCACGCCCGGCTTCATCATCGCGAAGGCCGCCGCACCCACCAGCGACCTCGTGTCGCGGGTGAGTGGTGCGTGCGCCGTGATGAAATCGGCACGCCGATAGAGTTCTTCCAGCGTAACTATCTCGACCCCAATTCGCGCTGCCGCCTCGCGGGTCAGGATCGGGTCGTAGCCGATCACCTTCATCTTGAGTCCTAGAGCGCGGTCGGCCACGATGCGCCCGATATTGCCCAGGCCGATCACACCGAGGGTCTTGTTGCAGACTTCGATGCCGATAAACTTGCTCCGGTCCCATCGGCCCGCGCGTACTGCCGCGTTGGCGGCCGGAATATGCCGCGCGAGCGCCATCATCATCGAGATCGCATGCTCGGCGGTGGTGACGCTGTTGCCGAGCGGACTGTTCATCACCACGATTCCACGCCGCGTCGCAGCTTCGACATCGATGTTGTCTACGCCGACGCCGGCCCGCCCGATCACGCGCAGCGAATCGGCGCGATCGACGACCTCGCGCGTCACGTGCGTCGCGCTGCGCACCACCAGTCCATGATAGGGCGCGATTATCTCGGCCAGCTCGGCCGGCTTGAGTCCAGTCTTGACGTCGACCTTGAGCTGCGGATAACGGCGGAAGACCTCGACGCCCTGCGTGTTGAGGGGGTCGCTCAGCAGAACTCGAAACGTCTTCTCCGCCATAGCGTTGCTCAGGCCCTCGCCGAGATACGACGCGCGACCGCGGCGACTCCCGCGCCAGTCTCGAAGCGATGGCCAAGGTGCGCGAGCGCCATCTCGAGCGCCCCGACCGCAATCAGCATGTCGAAGGGGCTCAGATATCCCATATGGCCGACGCGCACCAGTTTGCCCTTCATCTGATCCTGGCCGCCCTGCACCGACACGCCCAACTCGTCACGCATGTAGCGCACGAGTTTCGACCCATCGAGTCCGGTTGGCGTGAGAATCCCGGTCACGCCTGGCGCCGGATTATCGGGCGCGAGCAGATTTAGTCCCAGGGCGGGGGCGGCCGCGCGGACCGCCTCAGCCATCGTGCGATGGCGCGCGAAAACCTGGGGCAATCCTTCGGCGTGAATCATCTCGAGCGACTTGTTGAGCCCCAATACCAGCGAGACCGCGGCGGTCCAGGCAGTCGTATGCTCGTCGCGCTGGGCTTTGAGCTCGCGCATCAGATCGAAATAATAGCGGGGGGTGTGCGAGCACTGTGCGCGCTCGAGCGCGCGCTCCGACAGCGCCACCATCGCGAGCCCCGGCGGCAGCATCAGCGCCTTCTGGCTGCCGGTCACCAGGGCGTCGACGCCCCACTCGTCCATCTTCTGCTCGAACACGCCGACCGAGGTTATCCCGTCGACGATTAGCATCGCGTCGCGCGCCCGCGTGATCGCGGCGACTTCGGCTACCGGGTGGACGGCGCAGGTCGAGGTTTCGCTCGCCTGCATCAGCACCGCGCGCGCCTTGGGATTTGCACGGAGCGCCTCTTCGACCTGTTCCGGACGCGCCGCGCGACCCCATTCGACGCGGATCTCATGGCTGGTCATCTGGTACGCGCCGAGCAGCTTGCCCCAGCGTTCGCCAAACTTGCCGCCGTTGACGTAGACGGCATGATCGCCCGGCGCGAGCAGGTTGGTCACCGCGGCTTCCATCGCACCGGTACCGCTGGCCGCGAGCAGGATCACCTCCTGGCGCGTGCCGAACAGCGGGCGCATCCGCTCGCGCGCCTGGTCGAGCACGGCACTAAACTCGGGCGTGCGATGATGGACCATCGGACGCGCCATTTCGAGCAAGACTTCGGGCGGAACCGGTGCGGGTCCGGGCGTGAACAGATATTTTTTTACCGGGCTTTTCACCAACATTCGCCCCGAGCCTGAGGCGGCGGCCAAAAAAAAGCCTGGTGCCCGCTCGTGAGCGGCGCGCCAGACCCCGAGATCGCCCAGGCGCAGATGCGTCCCCTAAAACGGATAACCGAGGCTCCCGGCACTGTCAAGGCAGTGTCCTTCGCGGTTAAAGGATACTCTACTGCCCCGGGGCTGACCGGCGCTCGCGTTGAAAACCCGGGCGTGCCAAGGCTAAGAATTTAGCAATGCCGATTGAATATGAAGTTCGAGATGGCGCGCTGGTCTGGATCAAGAATCCGATAAACGGCGTCATCTCATACGTCGTCGACGTGCGCGGCAAGAGCTTTGCCTTCACGCTCGGCGGACGCAGTGAACTCAACCCGGGAGCGCCCACACTCGGCGCCGCGGAGATCGCGCAGGCGCATGCTGCGTGCCCCTTCTGTCCGGGCAACGAAGCGATGGCGCCGGCGGAAATTATGCGCATCACGCCCGCTGAATTCCCGCAGTGGAAGGGCGACGAGACCGCGGGCGGGGCGGGCGCGGGCGCCCAATGGGTCATACGAGTGTTCAACAATCTCTTCCCACGCGTCCCGGCGGAGCTTACGGGCGCACGCAACGAATCATATATCGTTGTCGAGGACCCGCGTCATTTCTCGACCTTGCAGCCGCGCGCGGCCGGTGACCTGATGTGCACCGGGGCGCTCGGTGAAGAGCATTTTCTCCGGCTCATCCAGACCGACGTCGCCGTGATGCGCCGCGCCATGGAGAATCCCGCGGTGCGCTCGATCGTGATCCGCAAAAACCAGGGGCGCGAGTCCGGAGCCTCGCAACCTCATCTCCATCAGCAGCTCATCGGCGCGCCCTCGGCGTTGCCCGCGCTGGTCGCCGAGGCACAAGCGGAGCGGCGAACGCCGGATCTATGGAACGAGCTGCTCGAGCTGGTCGAGCGGCTGGGCTTGTTGATCGAGCGGCGCGATGGCGTGGTCAGTTTCGCTAGCCCCATCGGCGCGTTCCCGCGCAGCTACGATGTGATGATGCCGAGGTTCCACGGCACGCTGGCTGAGCTCGAACCCGCCGAGCTACGGCTTTTCGCGCGCGCGATCTGCCGCATCCTGCGAGTGCTGGGACCGCTGCCGCTGGACTACGAGATTCATCAGGGCGAAGGCTTGCCACTGCACGCGCATATCAACTCGCGCCTTTATCCGTACTCCGCCGTAGCCGGGACATTGAACCTGCCGAGCGTGCTGGTGCAGAATGTGGCGGCGCTCCGCCGCGCGCTCCTGCGCCACGAGGAATTCTAGCGGTCTGACCCCGCTTGTTCGGTCACAGCCTCTCGACACCCCTCTAGCGCTCTCATCCGGGCGGCGGGATGCCGCTCTCCGGACTGCCGCAGGTCTGATGCGCTTGATTGCCGAGCTGCGCGGGTGTCAGCTCGCGATGCTCGTAGACGTAGACTATCTCGCGATGGATTCCGGCACGCAGCGTGCCTGCGGTATCCGCAGAAAGCGTGTTGCCGATCGTGAGCTGATAGAGCCTGCCCCCGGGTTTGTCGATGCTCGCGAGCTGAGATTCCTCGGTCACACCCTGGTCGCGCAGTTTCGCCGTTTGCTGGACGAGCGCTCCCACCATCGCACATGCCATCGCACTCCTGTCGCCGGCCGGCGCGTTCGCCATTCCGCTGCCTTGGGTCGCAGCGCCCTGGCCGGTATCCGGCGGCACCTGCTCCCACTCATCGCCCCGCGCGAACCCCCGCGATACCAGTGATGCCAGCGCCAATCCTGCAATTGCAATTGCTGTCGCACGCATTCGAGTCCCCCTATCGCGCAAGTCTAAGGGCAATTATCACAAAGCGCATATTCGCCAACAATTCGTGTGAAGACCTATCTTGCCTGCACCCTTTGCGGTTTGTATAGTCGCACTAACCAATCGGACAGGCTCGTGGAGACGACCGGAAACATGGACGTGATGAAGACACTTTTCCTCAATCCTCCTTCCTACGAGGACTTTGACGGTGGCGCGGGGTCGCGCTACCAGGCGACGCGAGAGGTCTGGTCGTTTTGGTATCCGACTTGGCTGGCTTACCCAGCGGGGATGATTCCGGGAGCGCGCCTGCTCGACGCTCCGCCCCACGGTTACGACCTCAAGCGCACGGTCGAGGAAGCGAAGGCCTACGACTTCGTGGTGCTGCATACCTCGACACCATCGCTGCGGATGGACGCGCGCACGGCCGAGGCGATAAAGGCCGCAAATCCCGATTGCATCATCGCCTTCGTCGGCGGCCATCCCACGGCCCAGCCCGAGGAGACGCTCAAGGTTTCGAACGCGATCGATATCGCGGGGCGGCGCGAGTTCGACCATTCGATGGTCGAAGTGGCGCAGGGCTGGGACTGGAGCAAGGTCGGCGGGATCTCGTATCGCAAGGAGGGCGCGATTCATCACAATCCCGATCGCGCGCAGTTGACCAACGAAGAACTGGATAAGCTGCCGTTCGTCACCGAGGTCTACGAGAACAATCTCGACTACCTGAAATACAATAGCCCCTATTGCCAATACCCCTACGTCTCGATCTACACGGGGCGCGGATGCCCTGCGCGATGCACCTTTTGCCTGTGGCCGCAGGTCACGCAGGGCCATCGCTACCGCGTGCGCAGTCCCGAAAATGTTTACGAAGAAGTGGTCGCGATGAAGAACAAGTTTCCGAAGATGAAGGAGCTGTTCTTCGATGATGACACGTTCACCGCCGATCCGGGGCGAGCGCGCAAGATTGCTCAACTGCTCAAGCCGCTCGGCATCACTTGGTCCACGAACTCGCGCGCCAACGTCGATTACGAAACTCTCAAGGTGCTCAAGGACGGCGGCCTGCGCCTGTTCGTCGTCGGCTACGAAAGCGGCAATGACCAGATTCTCAAAAATATCAAGAAGGGCGTGCGGCTCGACCGCGCTCGGCGCTTCACCCGCGACTGTCACGAAGTCGGCATCCTGATCCATGGCACCTTCATCCTCGGCCTGCCGGGCGAGACTCGCGAGACGATCCAGGAAACGATGCGCTTCGCGCGAGAGATGGATTGCGAAACAATCCAGGTCTCGCTCGCCTCGCCCTACCCTGGCACCGAGCTTTACAACTATGTGGTCAAGAACGGTTACCTGGCGGTCGATCCACTACTCGACGAATCCGGCTATCAGAAGTGCACAATCAAGTATCCGGGACTGAACAACGATGAGATTTACGGTGCGGTCGAGCGCTTCTACCGCAGCTTCTATTTCCGCCCGCGCTATATTTACAAGGCTGTGCGCAAGATGATGGGCTCGCGTGAGGAGTGCAAACGACTGCTGAAAGAAGGCGGACAGTTTCTCTCAACGATGCGCCAAAGGCGCGCACAGACTGCCGCAGCCGAGCGGGTCTCGGCGTAGCCGCGCCGGACGTGCGCGCGGCAGCGTTAAACCTAAAACTCTGTTCGTCCGGGCCATGGCGCGCCGGACGCGGCGAATGCGCCTTCGCTTGGCGCATTTTCCGCATTCGGCGCACTGCTATATCCTAGCGCCAACGCGAAAAATATCGTGTGTACCCTGTTGCTCTCGCTCGCAACTCTCGGCGTCACGTGTTCGCTGATTTATTACACGGCCTCGCTGATCGCTGCTATGCGTTTTGCCGCGCATGCCTCGGATCCAGCCCCCTCGCTCCCCAAGCCGCCACCGCGCATCGCTGTACTGAAGCCGCTCTCCGGGCTCACCTCCAGTCTGCTTGCAAACCTCGCCAGCTACCTCGAAAGCGGCTATCCACGCGCTGACTACTTCTTCGCCGTCCCGAGTTACGAGGATCGCGCAGCCGAGGCGCCGGTCGCACTACGCTCACAGTATCCTTACGCAAACATCACGCTGATCGTCGGTGACGAGGCCGGCGTCACTAACCGCAAGATCGCCAAGGTAATCCGCATGGCCGAGCGGGCCGAGCGGGCCGACGCCTTCGTGCTCAGTGACGCAGATATCTCCATAGAGCGTGGCCATCTGGAACGTCTGATCGGCGAACTCTTTGCCGACGATCGCGTGGGTCTAGTGACTTGCGCCTATCGGGCGCGGCCGACCGGCACATTCGCGTCCCGACTGGCCGCGCTTTTCATCAATACCGATTTCACCCCGATGGTGATGCTGGCGGTCGCACTTGAGCCTCTGCGCTACGCCTTCGGCGCGACCATCGCAGTGCGCCGCACCGCTCTGGAAGCCGCTGGCGGCGTGCGCCCGCTCGGCAACAAACTCGCCGACGACTTTGAACTGGGCCGCGCGGTGGTTGAAAGCGGATCGGAAATCAGGCTTTCGCGCTCACTCGTGACCTCGGCGTGCGAAGAAAGAACCTTTGGCGAATTCTGGCAGCGCAAGCTCCGCTGGGCGCGAACCTATCGTATGATGCGTCCGCTGAGCTTGCTCACCATACTGATCAACGGGCCCCTGTGGGCACTCGCGATGCTCGTCCTGACCCATGCCCGCCCCGCGGCAATCGCCGTTTGCGCCGCCGTTATCGCCGGGCGCCTGGCGAGCTCGGCACTGATCCTGGCACGCACGCTCAAGTTGCCTGAGCTGACAAGCGACGTGTGGTTGCTGCCGTTGAAAGACCTGGTAATGGCCGCAATCTGGGCCGTAAGTCTGGTGGGCCATGAAGTTGCCTGGGGTGGGCGACGCTTTATCGTTTCGCGCGACGGTGTGATGCGCGAAATCACCGATGGCTAGCGCGCGTGGCGCACTCGCGCAGAACCTCGCGCTCGGCCTCGTCGCCGACCTGCTGCTCGCGTGCGGGCTGATGATGATGAAGGTCCGCGCGGACGCGCTGCCGATGGCGCGCGGGCGCGGCACGTTCAGCGCAGTGATGGCGTGGATTCGCGACCCGATATGGATCGGCGGACTCGCGGTGCAGGCCGCCGGCTATGCGCTGTATATGGTCGCGCTCGTGGGCACCCCGGTGTCAATGATGGCGGTGGCGATGCAGGGCGGGATCGCGCTGTTCGTGGTGCTCGCGGTGGTCTTCCTCGGCGAGCGCGCGCGGCTGTGGGAGTGGCTCGGGATTGGCGGCGTCCTGGTGGCGATGCTGATGCTGGCCGGCTCGTTCGATGCGGACGCACCTCAAGGCCCGCTCGATGCCAACGCGCTCGCAATGGCCTCCGTAGCCGCGGCCGCGATCACACTGGCGCTGCTGCTCGCGCGAGGGCTGCGGCAAAACGGCGCGGCCACCGCGATCGCATCGGGAATCGTGCTGGGATTCGCCGCCCTCTACACCAAGCCGCTCGCCGACGGTCTGGCCGCCGCTCCTGACCTTGCGGCGCTCGCGGCGGTACTGCTCGTGAGCCCTTATACTTATCTGACGATCGCGACTAACGTGGCGGGGCTGGTGATGTTGCAGAACTCGTTCGCGATGGGCCGCGGGATCATCGCGATGCCGCTCTCCTCCGCGATCTCCAACGTGATACCGATCGCGGGCGGAATCGCGGTCTTCGGCGAGAAGCTTCCGGGTGAACCATTCGCCGCGGCGATGCGCGCGGGCGCATTCGTCTTGACCATCGTGGCCAGCGCAGCGCTCGCCGCCGGCGATCTTGGCGCCGGCGCATCCCGTTAAGCGATCGTTGAACCGATGATCTAACCGATCGTTCTGGCGGCGCGCAGCGCGGCGAGTTCCTGCTCCGCGTAGCCGGCCGTCCGCAGCACTTCGTCGGTATGTTCGCCCAGCCGAGGCGCCATCGAGCGCAGTACCGCTTTCTCGCCGTTGACGTTCACGGCAACGTCGACGATCTCGAAATCGGGCACGCGAAAGCCGTCGATTCGTTTGATCATCCCGGTCGCGTTGACCTGTGGGTCGTCGTGCACTTGATCGAGGCGGTTGATCGGACTGCACGGCACGCCGACCTCGCGCAAGGCCGCAACCCAGTATTCGGTTGGACGCGGCCGCGTGCGCTCCTCGATAATTGCGTGCAGCTCGGCGCGGCGCGGCACGCGCGAGGCGTTGCTCCTGAAGCGATCGTCCTGGGCGATCTCGGGATGCCCAGCAACTCGCATAAACGGCTGAACAGCCGATCGTTGCCGGCCGCGATCATGATCCAGCCATCCACGGTCTCGAACGCCTCATAGGGCGCGGCCGCTGGCGACGCCGAGCCCGTGCGCTCGGGTACCTCGCCAGTCGCCATGTAATTGCTCATGTGCAGCGTAGTCCACGCGACACCGGTCTCGAGCAGGCTCACACCGACCCTGGCGCCACGCCCGGTCTTGCCGCGCTCAATAATCGCCGCGAGCACTCCGGAGAATAACCAAAGCCCAGAGCCCATATCGATGATGGGAACCACCACGCGTGCGGGCGGCGCGCCGGATGGCCGGTAACGCTGATGACGCCCGAGTGCGCCTGGCCGAGCGGGTCGTAGCCGGGTAGATGGCGCATCGGGCCGCTTTCGCCAAAACCGCTGATCGCAGCATAGATGAGCCGCAGGTTTTGCGCCCTCAGATGATCGTAGCCAAGCCCGCGCGCCTCGGCGCTGCCGGCTTGAGCGAATGGACGAAGACGTCGGCGCTCTTCGCGAGCCGCTGAGCGACCTCGACGCCCGCGGGATGATCGAGATCGAGCACACGCTCTTCTTGTTGCGGTTGTATGCCAGAAACGCGGTTGAATCACCGGGCTCGGCCTCTCCGCCGCGCCATGCGGGAGCGTAGCGCCGCGAGTCGTCGCCGCTTCCCGGACGTTCAATCTTGATTATCGTGGCGCCGAAGTCGCCGAGAAGCTGGGTGCAATATGGACCGGCAACGTTCTGGGTGAGGTCGATTGCGACGATTCCATCGAGGGTATTAGGCATTCGTTAAGCGCCACCCGGTTTTCGGCGGAGCCGGCGCGGATTCGGCATCCGCGCCGACGCTCGCTCAAGCTAAGAGATCTCCTTCAGACACTTCTTGATCGCTTCGAAATTGGGGACCTGGCGCGCGTCCTCAAGCACTTCGCGGTAGCGGACTTTGCCCTGGCCGTCGATCACGTACGCCGAGCGCTTGGACACGCCCTTGAAGCCTAGCAGGTCCGCGTACAGCGAATCGTAGGCCGGCGACACTTCCTTGTTGTAATCGCTGAGCAGCGGGAATTGGTAATTCTGCTCTTCGCCCAGGCGTCGAGCGCGAACGGGCTGTCAGTGGAAATTCCGAACACCTTGCATCCGAGCTGTTCAAACTCTCCCAGCGTGTCACGCACGCTGCCAAATTCATTGGTTCAAGTGCCGGTGAACGCCAGGGGCACGAACAGCAACAGAACTTTACTGCCGCGCAGTTCGGAGAGTTTCACCTCCTTCATTTTGTTCGACTTCATCGTGAAGTCGGGCGCCTGCTGCCCCACCTGTAAAGCCATTCGCGTCTCCTTTTATCAATTATTCCCGCAAGTCTATATTCAAGGGCCTAAAATCGCGCCTTCGGCACTGCAAGACCCGGCATGTCCGCGCGCATTCTGAAGATCGTTCCCTTGCGGCTTACGTCCTCAGTGTTTTCCGCCGTAACCACGTACAGATCCATCATGTCGGCGCCGCCGAAACAGAGACTCGTCACCATCTCTGCCGGATTTTGATCCTCCGTTCCACTGTGCCGTTGGCTTTGAAGCGTACGACCTCGCCATAGCGCACGACCGCCACCCACACTCCACCCTCGACGTCCACCGCCATTCCGTCAGGCCATCCCTCGGGCAATTTCCCAAAGACGCGGCGATCCTTCAGACGTCGGTCGCCGGTAACGTCATACGCCCAGACCGCCTTGGTGGTCGAATCACAATGATACAGCAGGCTGGCGTCAGGGCTGAACCCCATCCCGTTGGTCACTTCGATCCCTTCCCAGAGCTTGGTAACCGCGTTGGGCGGGTCGACGCGAAATACGTTACCGGGATCGGCTTGTCCGTGCTGAGCGCGTCGAACTCGAGCGATCCGACGTACACACTGCCGTGCGCGTCGACGGTGAGATCGTTGAGCCCGCGCAGCGCCCGGCCTTCCCATTGGGTGAACAGGTCCTGGCTTTGCTTTGTAGCCTCGTCCCAGCGGATCAGGCTGCGCCCGCTGCAAACGATTCCGCCTGCGGCATTGAGCGCGATTCCGCCGACCCCGCGGCGGCGCGGGATGAGAGTCTCGATGGAGCCGTCGGGCTCCGGCGGTAGACACCGCCGTTGGGCACGTCGCTGAAGTAGAGGCGGTTGCGTTCGTCGACGCGCGGTCCTTCGATGAGACCGTCGCCGTGGGCCAAGTCTGAAGCTGCATCGCAGGATCCTCCAC
>CAVQAG010000015.1:0-150725 GCA_963710455.1 uncultured delta proteobacterium | reverse complement strand
ACGTCGCCAGCCAGGTATGGCGCGCCTATTACGCTTTCACGACTGCGCTCAGAAAGTACCAGTACGCGCAAGCGTTATTGGCGGCCTCGCAGTCCGCTTACGATTCTAATTTCGGATCTTTCAATCGCGGTCTCGCGACCATCGTCGACCTGCTGTCGGCCGAGCGCGATCTGGCCGACGCTAAGTACACTATGGTAGGGAAGCTGGTCCCATCCTCCCCGATCCCTGCCGCCGCGGTCGCCTACGCGACCGGGGCGATTCCGCCGCAGGCCCACCCGTGAGAGCAACCGTCTCTCCGAATGTTGGATTGACGAGTTCCCTTTTCGCGCGTGAACAATAACCACTATATAAATCGCGTACCTACGGCGCGCGGAAGTCGGCGTATTTTACCTGCAGGGTTTCGTTCTTACCGTAGGCCTGGAGTCCCGGGGATTGTGCCTTAAGTGAGCCCGCACCGAACTCAACACGGGATAACTGCGATGGCAGGTGCTTTGACACTCACGAACCGGGCAAAAAGATGGTTACTGTTGGCTTCGCAGGAGATAATCCCAAGCTTACGAGCACCAGGCTCAGCTCGACCTTCTTCGACTCCCTGAGTCCTGACTGCCCGTTTCTATTCGGCTCCGCTACCTGATGCGCCTCAACCACGTGCTCATTGGCAAAGAGAAATTTAGACGAGTCGGATGTCCAGAAGAATCTCTCAGATGTTACGCTGTTAAGCATCACATCTCGAAGTCCGGTTCCGACGTTGTCATCCGACGTGTTTGTGCCGGGTGGATACACTCTCTTTCCTACGTCAATGTCCGGGTCCATGCCTGAGCTCGAAAGACGATTGCCTGCTGCTCCGCGCGTTAAGTCATAAATTATGACGTCATCAGTAACGTCTGGTACAAAGTGTGGCGGATAAAACTTTATGAAGGCAATCAGTCGACCGTTTGGCGAAACGTCCGGCTCGTAACACCAAAAATGATCGGCTATATGGCAATTGACGGTATCTACAATGACGACCTCGTAAACCTCACCACTGGCCATACCGATAAGCACTGCTTCATTGCGCGGAACGGGAACGATGCGGTTAAGCTGTGCAAAATCGTCTGGCAATCTTATCCTGACCGGTCGAAGTCCGGGACGTTCAATCAGTAGCTCCACGTGATCGGGCTTGACGAGAGATTTGAGAACGGTTCCATCTTTGAGTTTGCAGGTAAGAGACAACTGGGTTTTCGGATAGAACCCATCTTTTTGAGTCGGCACACCTTCGCTGACCGACGGTTGCATCGTTGCGGTTAGTGCCCCGGGGGCTGATATCGTGACGCGAGCGCGACAAACCCAAGAGGCAATAGTATCAGGGATGTCGTCTTCCTCATCTCATTTCTCCGTCCGTGTGCCGTCCAGAATTTCCATTTCATCACCAGCGTGCATGTAAAGAACCGCGCGCAGCGGCGCGTCGCTGGCCAGGCGAGAGTTCCGAGGGGAAAGATGCTCAGTTCTTAGCCTTTCTCGAAACACACCCCGGGCGCGGTCGCGCTCAACGCGCTTGCAATCCGATGGAAGGCGGACTCGGCGGTTCGCCGTCGATCGTGACGACCGCCGTCGCACCCATCCGGAACGGAAACCTTGATCGTCGCTTTCAGCGTGATGCGCGCCGGAAAGTGTGCGCGAGGCGCACCCAGTTGAGCGTCGGTGCGACGTTGGCAAGGCCCGCGACGGTCGCGCCGTTGTTCTGGTAGAGGGCCCAGCCGACGCCTTCGACCACGCCGCGAAAGGGCCGGTTCGGATAGCCGAGCAGGTAGACACGCGCGCTCATTCCGGTCGCGATGTGCGCAAGGAAGGTCTCGCGGAAATTGGCGATCACATACCAGGTGCGATTGTCGACCAGGCTCAGCACTTCGCGTCCGCGGTTCGCGTACTGGCCGATAGTAGTATTCAGATTGGTGACGTAGCCGTCGAACTGCGCGCGCACGCGGCAATAGCCTACGTTGAGTTTCGCCTTGTATACTTTTGCTTCGGCCTCGGCCCGGCGCGCGTTGATATCGCCGGCTTGCCCGAGCTGCTTTTCGGCCTGTCCGACCTCGTTGCGCGCTTGCTCGATCGCCGCGCGTTCCGCGAAAAGTTTGCTGCGGACGTCGGCTACCTTGTTGGCGGTAACGAAGGCCTCCTTTTCGAGCGGCACCAGGCGCGCGAGATACTGGCGCTGATAGTCGGCGTCGGCTTCGACCTGCTTCTGGCGTGCCTTGGCGGCTTCAATCGCACGCTCGAGCGCCTCAATCTGCAGGTTGGTCAACACCAGCCGCGCCTCGGCCAGGTCGAGTTCGGCTTGATATGGACGCGGATCGATCACGAACAGCAGGTCGCCGGCCTTGACGTGCTGATTGTCGCGCAGCGGAAGCTCGACGATCGTGCCGCTCACCTCGGGCGCGACCCCGACGATATTGGCGCGCACGTAAGCGTCGTCGGTGCGCGGATGCAGGTAGTAGAGGTGCACAACGTAGGCGCCGAGCACGAGGTCGATCACGATTACCGCGGCGAAGAGAATTCGCGCGATAATCCGGCGCGCCACATTGCCGCTCATCGGATTTGCACTCGATCGCACGCCGCCCGCTGCCGCCATCGTCGATTCCCTCAGGCGCGGCTGAAGAACGTTATCCATCCGATCAGCGCGAACATCGCGATCAAGCCGCCAAAGAAAAGCGGCAGCGGGCGCAAATCGCGTTCGAGGCCGGCGCGACCAACAGCGGATGGCACAGCGCTGCCAGGATCGCGCCCGCGCCCGCGCACAAGAGCCAGTCGGGAAAATTGGCCCCCGCGATGCTAACCACCGGGTCGCATCCCGCGGCAGTGAGCATCAGGATGCCGGATGCCAAATAGCACAACACGCGCGCGATCATCGTCGAGACTTCCGAGCGAAACGCATAGGGCAAATCCGCCCCGTAGCGCAAGCGCTACAGTCGAGCCGCTCACGCCTTTGGCGCGAGCCTCACCACCGAATAATCGGCAGTATGAAAACTTAGCGGCCGAGCGCGTTGTCGGCGGCTTCGAACAGGCGCAACTGATGCGGCGCGTGATTGGCTGGAATCTCGACCGGGTAGCGGCCGGTGAAGCAGGCATCGCAGTAACCCTCGCGCGGCCCGTCCAGGAATGAGTACAAGCCGTCCCAGGTGAGGTAGTCGAGCGAGTCGGCCGTGATGTAACTGCGGATCTCCTCGACCGAATGGCTCGAGGCGAGCAGTTCCTCGCGCGTCGGAGTGTCAATACCGTAGAAGCACGAGTTGGTGGTCGGCGGCGCCGCGATCCGCATATGAACCTCGCGCGCGCCTGCCTGCCGCAGCATCGGGATCACCTTGCGCAGCGTGGTGCCGCGCACCAGCGAGTCCTCGACCAGCACCACGCGCTTGCCGCGCAGCAGTTCGGTGACGGGGTTGAATTTAATCTTGACCCCGAAGTGGCGAATTGACTGGCGCGGCTCGATAAAGGTCCGCCCCACGTAGTGGCTGCGCACCAGACCCATCTCGAACGGCAGGCCGGATTGTTCCGCATAGCCGAGCGCGGCGGCGTTGCCCGAATCGGGCACCGGCACGACGATATCGGCGTCCACCGGGCATTGGCGGGCGAGCGCGCGCCCTTGCAGCTTGCGCACCTGGTAGACGCTGCGTCCGTAGAGCAGACTGTCGGGACGCGAAAAGTATACGTACTCGAAGATGCATCGCTTGGGCTCGGCGGACGGGAACGGACGCAGCGAGCGCACGCCGTCGTCGCTTATCACCACCGTCTCGCCGGGCTCGATCTCGCGGATATAGTCGGCGCGCACCAGGTCCAGCGCGCAGGTCTCCGACGCGACGATTGGCGCACCGTTGAGCGATCCCAGCACCAGCGGACGAAAGCCGAACGGGTCGCGCACCGCGATCATCTCCCGCTGCGCCAGCACCACCAACGAGTAGGCGCCGCGCACCTGTGCGAGCGCCTCGGCGACACGCTCGGCCAAAGTTGGTGCACGCGAGCCCGCGATCAGATGAATAATCACTTCGCTGTCCGAGGATGACTGGAAAAGCGATCCGTTCGCTTCGAGCCGCTCGCGCAACTCGGCGAAGTTGACCAGATTGCCGTTGTGCGCGAGCGCCAACCCGCCTCCCGCATACTCAACCACCAGCGGCTGGCAATTCTTGAGCGTGGTCGAGCCGGTGGTGGAATAGCGATTGTGACCGATAGCGGCGGTACCCTCGAGGCGATTGATCACCTCGCTGTTGAAGATGTCGGCGACCAGACCCATCCCGCGATGCGAGATCAGTGACTTGCCATTGGACGAGACGATACCGGCGGATTCCTGGCCGCGATGCTGCAACGCGTACATGCCGAGGTAGGCGAGATTTGCGGCCTCCGGATGGCCGAACACGCCGAAGACGCCGCATTCCTCGTGGAAAGCGTCGAGGTTGGACTCCTCGGGCAAAACTTCCACGAAGAGTTCTTGTGCAAGGTCTTTTGAGAGTTCTTGCGACAATTCTCGCGACGGGACTTTATCCATTGGCGGCAACCCTCCGCGCAATCGCCTGTTCGTGGATTTGCCTCAACTCGTGCACGTCCTCGTCGATCGCTTTTGCCGCTCTGAGGCGCGGCTCGCTGGTCACCCGCCCGATCACGCTAAACTCGATTCCGCCGAACAACTCGCGCAACGTCTCGACCTGGCTCGCCGCGGCCGACAACACCACGGCTGAAGCACCTTCGCCAAAAAACACTTCCGCCTCATCCCACTGCGCCGCCCCGTCGATCTCCGCACCCAGGACGCCGTCGGGATTGAAGCAGCACTCCGCCAGCGTAACCGCCAGTCCGCCTTCCGCAACGTCGTGAGCTGATCTTATCAACCCTCGTTCGGCAGCGGCAACTAGCCCCTCGATTAGCCCCCGTTCGCGTTCGAGGTGCAACGCGGGGAGCGACCCGCCGCTACCTCCAAAAAGGGCGGCATATTCGCTCGCTGCCAAGACTGCGGGCGCCGTCCGCAGCAGGATAATCGCGTCACCCTCGTGCTTGAAAAACTGAGTCACGCGGCGCTCGGCGTCTTCGAGCACCCCGAGCATCGCAATCGCCGGCGTAGGCGGAATCGCGCGGCCGTCGGTCTCGTTGTAGAAGCTCACGTTGCCACTGACCACCGGCGTCTCTAGCGCCAGCGCAGCGTCGCGGATACCCTCGACGCCGCGGACGAACTGCCACATGATCTCCGGGCGCTCTGGATTACCATAATTGAGACAGTTGGTAAGCCCGATCGGCCGCGCTCCAGCGCACGCCACGTTACGTGCCGCCTCGACCACGGTCGCCGCCGCGCCGACGTAGGGATCGAGCGCGCAGGCGCGCGGGTTCGAATCGACTTTCATTGCGAGCGCGCGATTCGTTCCCTTGATTCTTAGGACAGCGGCATCGCTGCCCGGTCCAGCCATCGTATTGCTCTGCACTATCGAGTCGTACTGCCGATAAACCCATCGCTTGGAACCGACGTTGGGGCTGTCCAGCAGACGGCGCAGGGCCTCGGCCGGCGGCGGCCCGCACGCCGCGCTTGACGCAGCGCTTGAACTGGACGCTGCGCTCGAAGCAACGCTCTGAGCCGAGGGCGCCTTCGACGGCGCCCGAGCGGGACGATCGTACACCGGCGCTTCGTCAGTCAGCGCGGCGGCCGGAATATCGGCGACCAGCTTTCCGCGCCATCGTACCCGCCAGCGCCGGTCTTCGGTGATTTTGCCTACCACTACCGCATGCAGGTCCCAGCGCGCGAAGACCGCTTGGAGCTCGGCCTCGCGCCCTCGCTCCGCCACAAGCAGCATTCTCTCCTGCGACTCCGAGAGCAGGATCTCGTATGGCGTCAGTCCCGCCTCGCGCAGCGGAATTCGGTCGAGCTCAAGTTCGATTCCCAACTCGCCGCGTGCCGCCATCTCGCTCGACGACGAGGTGAGCCCGGCGGCGCCCATGTCCTGGATCGCGACGATCGCGCCGGTCCGCATGGCCTCAAGGCATGCCTCGATCAGGAGTTTCTCGGTAAACGGATCGCCGACCTGCACGGTTGGGCGCTTGGCCTCGCTGCTCGCGTCGAACTCGGCCGAGGCGAGCAGGCTTGCGCCATGGATCCCGTCGCGCCCGGTCGCCGAGCCGACGTACATCACGGAATTGCCGGGCCCACGCGCGCGCGCGCTCTGCAATTCGCCGCGCCGCGCAAGCCCAAGGCAGAATGCGTTCACCAGGATATTGCCGTTGTAGGCCGCGTCGAACATCACCTCGCCGCCGACCGTCGGCACGCCGACGCAGTTGCCGTAACCGCCGATTCCGCCCACCACGCCGCCGAGCAGGTAGCGTGTGCGCGGATGCTCGAACGCGCCGAACTTCAACGAATCCATGCTGGCGACCGGCCGCGCGCCCATCGTGAAGATGTCGCGCAGAATTCCGCCCACGCCGGTCGCGGCGCCCTGGTAGGGTTCGACGAACGAGGGATGGTTATGGCTTTCGATTTTGAACACCGCGACCCATCCGTCGCCGACGTCCAACGCGCCCGCGTTCTCGCCTGGGCCGCCGACCACGCGCGGCGACTTGTTCGGCATCATGCGCAGATGGCGGCGCGAGGACTTGTAGGAGCAGTGCTCCGACCACATCACGGAAAAAACGCCGAGCTCGGTGAAGGTCGGCGTGCGGCCGAGCGACCGCTCGATCGCGCGGTACTCGTCGTCGGTAAGTCCATGTGCGCGGGCCTGCTCGAGACCAACCGCGGGTTCGCCTGCCAGCGCGGCCGGAGTCTCGGTGCTCGTGCTCTCACTCATGCCAGATTTCTGCAGGGTGCGGCGCTTGAGGCCGCGGCGTGCCTGCGCTCGACGCTCATCACGATCGAGCGGAAAATTTTGAGCCCGTCCTCGCCACCCAGCGCAGCCTCGACCGCGTGTTCCGGATGGGGCATCAAGCCGAAGACGTTGAAGGTCTCATTGGCGACGCCGGCGATCGCCTTGGTCGAGCCGTTGGGATTCGCGTCATCCCGCTCGCGGCCGGCTGCGTCGGTGTAGCGCAGCAGGACCTGGCCGCGCTCTTCCATCGCGCGCAACTCGTCGGCGGGCGCCACGTAGAGGCCCTCGCCGTGCTTGATCGGCAAGCGCAGCACCTCGCCCTGGCGCGCGGCGCAGGTAAAGGATGTGGCGGCGTTTTCGACCCGAACGCTGACCCGTTCGCAAATGAAGGAGAGCGAGCGGTTACACATCAGCGCGCCGGGCAGCAGATGCGCCTCGCACAGAATCTGGAAGCCGTTGCAGATTCCCAGCACCAAGCCGCCCTCCCCGGCGAAACGCACGACGCTTTTCATGATCGGTGCGAACCGCGCGATCGCGCCGCAACGCAGATAGTCGCCGTAGCTGAAGCCGCCCGGCAGCACCACGCATTGGACTTCACGGAGGTCTTCGTCCTTGTGCCAGAGCGCACGCGCCTCCTGTCCCATCACCTGGTTAAGCGCCCACAGCGCGTCGGCGTCGTCTAGCGAGCCTGGGAAGCGGACGACTCCCCACTTCATCGCCGTCCGCACCTCATCGCGGCCCACCTTCCTTGGAATCGATCTCGAAGGTGTAGTCTTCGATATTCGGATTGGTCAGCAGCTGATCGCACATCCCGCGCACGGTTTCGCGCGCCTGATCGATATTTGAAGCGTCTAGTTCCAGCACGATATAGCGGCCGACGCGGACCGCGCCGACGCCACCAAAGCCGAGGCTCTTTAGGGATTGTTCGACCGCGCGTCCCTGGGGATCGAGAATCCCTTTGCGCGGCGTGACG
This sequence comes from uncultured delta proteobacterium, assembly GCA_963710455.1. GTDB lineage: Bacteria > Desulfobacterota > Binatia > Binatales > Binataceae > JAKAVN01. The sequence continues at coordinate 142,946 of CAVQAG010000015.1, read as the reverse complement.
TACACCTTGACCAGCACCTCAGAGCCCCTGTGTACCCATAGCGAAATTCTTCGGTGAAGGTTCTCCTTCGGTCACCCGGAGCGAAGGCTGCCGGAGTCGAACGATGACCCCAAGAGGGCTCAATTCGATACCCGGCGCAGCATCTCGTGGTAAGCGCCTTCGACTTCGCCGAGATCGCGACGGAAACGGTCCTTGTCGAGTTTCTTAAGCGTGGCCTTGTCCCAGAAGCGGCAGGTGTCGGGACAGATCTCGTCGCCGAGGAGGATTTTGCCGTGATGGCGTCCGAACTCGAGCTTGAAGTCGACCAGGATCACCCCGCGCTCGTCGAGAAAGCGGCTCAAGATGTCGTTAACCTTAAGCGCCATCGCGTGAACCGTGTCGAGTTCCGCCTCGGTCGCCCATCCGAACAGTACCGCGTGCTCGGGATAGATCAGTGGGTCGTCGAGCGGATCGGACTTGTAATAATACTCGACGATCGGATGCTTGAGCTTTTCGCCTTCTTCGCGGCCGAGCCTCTTGGCCATCGAGCCCGCCACGATATTGCGCACCACGGTTTCGGCCGGGATTATCTCCAGGCGCCGGCAGAGCATCTCGCGATCGTTCAGGCGTCGAACGAAGTGGGTCGGGATGCCGTTATGCTCGAGCAATGTGAAGAACAATTCCGACATGCGGTTGTTCATCACACCCTTGTCTTCGATCGTGCCGCGTTTCTTGGCGTTGAACGCGGTCGCGTCGTCCTTGAAGTACGCGATTACGAGGTCGGGGTCGGCGGTCGCATAGAGCTTTTTCGCCTTGCCCTCGTAGAACATATCGAGCATCTGCGGAGCGTCTTCCACTGGCATCTCTCTCCGTTAACGGGATTTCACACGCACACCAACGATCGATAAATATTGAAGTAGCCGACCGGCACGCGCGCGACAAACCATCGAGGCAATCCTTTGTTCACAAAAGGCGGCGCTTATACACAGCCAAAGGCTGGACCAGCTAACTCCTGGCTCTAACTTTTCGATTTGCCGCCTGGCGCGAAACGCTCGACCAGCTCGGCGGCAAGTCCAACGTAACCACGCGGTTCGAGCTTCTCAAGCCGCGCTTTGACCTCGGCCGGCAGCTCAAGCGCCGCGATAAACCTGCGCATCGCCTCGCGATCGATCGCACGCCCGCGGGTCAGTTCCTTGAGCTGCTCGTAGGGATCTTCCTGCCCATGGCGGCGCATCACCGTCTGCACCGCCTCGGCCAGCACTTCCCATGCGCCCTCGGCTTCCAGGTCGGCGGCAATCCGTGCGGCGTTGAGCTCGACGCGATCGAGCCCGCGCTTAAGCGCCTCCAGCGCGACCATCAGATGGCCGAACGCGGTGCCCAACGCTCGCATCGCCGTGCTGTCGCTGAGGTCGCGCTGCCATCGTGATACCGGCAGCTTGGCCGCCAGATGCTGAAACAACGCGGTCGCGAGGCCCAGGTTGCCCTCGCAATTCTCGAAGTCAATCGGGTTGACTTTGTGCGGCATCACCGACGATCCGACCTCGCCCTTCACCGTGCGCTGGCCGAAGTAGCCGAGCGCGATATATCCCCACATGTCGCGCGCGAAGCCGAGCAGGATGGTGTCGATACGGACCATCAGGTCGAGCAGTTCGGCGATGAAGTCGTGGCTTTCGATTTGCGTGGTGAGCGGGTTCCACACCAAGCTCATCGATTCGACGAAGCGGCGCGACACTTCGATCCAGTCGGCCTCGGGCACGGCGGCTTGATGGGCGTTGAAGTTGCCGACCGCGCCACTGAACTTGCCCATAAACTCCTGATGACCGAGCGCGCGGCGTTGCCGCTCCAGACGAGCCGCGAACACCGCCAGTTCCTTGCCCATCGTGGTCGGTGTCGCCGGCTGCCCATGCGTGCGCGCGACCATCGCGACGCTCTGCCATCGCCGCGCCATCGTGGCCAGGACGGCTACGATCGAATCCAGCGCGGGGACAAACTCCCGCTCGCAAAACTCCTTCAGCATCAGAGCATAAGCGAGGTTGTTGATGTCCTCCGAGGTGCAGGCGAAATGGATCATCCCGGGCGGCACTTTGATCCCGCTTGCCGCGATCTTTTCCACCAGGAAATACTCGATCGCCTTAACGTCGTGATTGGTCGTGCGCTCGAGTTCCTTAACCCGGCGCGCGTCGGCGAGCGAGAAGTCCGCGTACAACGCACGCAGCCGAGGCAACGCGCCGCGCTCGAGCGAGAATTCCTTGAGCGCGGGATTTTCAGCCAGCGCGAGCAGCCATTCGATTTCGACCCGGACCCGATAGCGGACTAACGCGAACTCGCTGAAGTAGCCGGCGAGCGCACGGGTGCGCGCGTGGTAGCGTCCATCGATCGGCGTGACCGCCATCAAAGGATCCATCACGGCATCCATCTTAGGATCGAGCCTGGGAATCGCGTTTGGGACCGCGGAATCAGGGGCTCTCGAGTCGGAAGTTTTGCTTGCGTTTTCCTTCGACACAGCTCGTGAACGCATCGCGCGCGCCGCTACCTTCCAGTATGCCCGAAGCCGCCGCCGCCGCGCGAACTTGGTTCGAGCTCGGCGACTTCGATCAGCTCGGCCCGCGCTACGGGAGCAATCACGAGCTGGGCGATTCGGTCGCCGGGGCGGATGGTGATCGGCGCGCCCCCCAGGTTTACAAGTAATACTTTAATTTCGCCACGATAATCGGCGTCGATAGTTCCGGGTGAATTGACCAGCGTCAGGCCTTCTTCGAGCGCTCGTCCGCTGCGCGGGCGCACCTGTCCTTCAAAGCCGGATGGGATTTCAACCGCGATTCCGGCCGACACCGCCGCGCGGCCCATCGGCACAATCTCAAGTAAAGCTTCAATGTCGGCGACGAGGTCCATCCCGGCCGCATGCGCGCTCTGGTAGCGCGGCAGCGGCAGCGAAGAAGGCCTAACGCGCCGCACCTTGATCACCGGGATCATCATCTATTGTCAGAAATATCCGTGCCGCGTGGTCGTGCGCAACGGCACATGCCTGGGGCCATCCACAGGCGTTCAAAACGCCCACTGGCCGCGGACGAACTCGATCACAAAGAACCCGAGCCACAGCAGCGACCATACGGTAATCGCGGCGTCCCAGATACGCCGCCGCGCAAGGCGCGCAAACAGAATGAACAGCGGAAACATCATCAGCGTGTAGCGAGGCGCGCTGATGTCCCAGGACTGGCTCGCGAACAGCAGCCAATTGAGCGCCATCCACACCGCGTAGGACGGCCGCAGCAAAAAGGCTGCGGCGATAGTGCCGGCCAATCCGATGCCAAGGTAGAAAAGGACCTGGGTTCCGATCATCTCGGCCCGCGAGGGATCCCAATCGCGCGCAACGTCGAAGTTGACCCGCACGCCGTTCCAGAGGCCGACGAGCGCATCCGACCAGTGCGAGAGTTCGAGTTTCAAAAACGCGAACGGGTCGCCGGTGACTTGATAGTTGACCCAAAGATAGACGCTAAACCCAAGCGGTATCAGGCCAGCCCAAAGCCATCGCCAGTTGAATCGATGCGTCTCCCACCACTCCCAAAGCCCATCGGCGCCGAGCGCAGGCAGCAACAGGATTCCGTTGGGCCGCGTGAGTGCGGCGAACGCACCAAAGATGCCGGCCCATAACCAGCGGTTGCGCCGGGCCGAAATGAATGACCCGAGCATTAGTGCCAGGAACAGGCTTTCGCTGTAATCAATGTGGAGAAAGTAAGAGGTTGGGAAAATAAACAGGAACCAGGCGGCGCGGCGCGCCAGATGCCGCGAGTGATCGATCGCAAAGAGCCGCGCCAACGCCACTCCTGCGGCCACCGAAGCGGCTGTCGAGATGAGAAATGCGCTGAGGAGGGTGCCACGCACTACTAGCGCGGTCAGCCGAATGAGCCACGGATAAAGCGGGAAGAATACCAGCGCCAGCCGCTGGTCACCGGTCGGCGCGTAGCCGTGCTGCGCGATTAGGAGGTACTGCGGCCCATCCCATCGATTCCAGAGGTCAAGCAGTCGGCCGAGCGTGCGAACCCGTTCATTGTTGGTTACCTGGAAGGAAAGCGCACCAAAAACCAACACCACCGCCTTCGCGACAATGACCATCGCGGCCACCAACCGGTCCGACGCGGTCAGGCAAAGGATCGAGCGTTCGCGATGTTCGGGCGATGATGGCATCCGGTCAGCGGCGTCCACGGTGCCAGAGAACCTAGAGACATTTGATAGCTCGGCGCAAGCCGCTGTCGATAACGCAATGCGCACGGCCGCGTCGAGTTGGCAACGCGGAGTCGATTTGATACTCGCAGATGGACCATATGTCGGCGAATCTCGAACGCCTCCATCGCAGAGCCAGAAGTTGCCGTGTCGTGTCAGCGGCGATCGTAGCCGTAGTATTGGGAGTTGCCGTGCCGCTGCTAGCCTGATGCGATCGCAGTCGACGTCTCAACACGACGTGGCAGGCCCAGCACTCACGGTGTCGATAATCTCGCCTGCCAATGGCGGAGGCGCTCCGGGTCAGACGCTTCAGGCAGGCGTCTTCGCCATAACCAACAATCTGACAGATGCGCTGACTATCAACAGCGTAACGATCGCGTTCAGTCATCCGGCATTGTTTTCGTCGGCGACTGTGAGCGACACCTCATCCCGTTTCGACACCAACGGTCCGCCGTCGGGTCCTTCGCCCGTAAGTTCGCCGCTCGCCAGCACGACCTTTACCGCTGGTTTTCCCGTGTTGTTGGCGCCGGGAAGCGTGACCGACTTTGCGCTGGAGGTCACACTGTCGCCAACGAGCCGCAACCAATCTGGAAACGTGGCCTTCGCGACTATGCTGCCGGGACCGCTCGAGAAGGCGGGCACACCGGTCTGGATCGCATTCGCGATCCTGGGGCTTGCGACGGCAGCGCTCTCGAAGGGCGCACAATACCGTGCGTGGCTGATCGCGGGGTTGTTGGTTCTCTTAGCTACAGGAGCGCCCGGATGCGGCAGCGATTCCGGAAGCGGCCCGTCATCAACGCAAACGGTGACTGTGGTAGCGGCCACGACTGTGGTAGCGGCCACGTCTGCAATTTCGGTGAATGCCACACCGCTGCTCGAGGTCGCAGGACTACCTCTAAAGATCGGAACAATATTCGGCCGGTGACAGTCGCCGGTCGATCGACGCGTGGTCTGCTACTTTAGCTCAGAAAATACATCGGGGCCGAACTTGTGCCCCTTCAGGTCGCCCAGCAGCACCAGCGCCATCTTGCCCGACAGGAAGGAGGTCTGCGCCAGCTCGAGCACCTGGTCATGGGTGACCTTGTCGATCTCGCGCGCCAGCTCGTCGAGCGGGATGTCGCGGCTGAAGTAGATCTCGTTGCGCGCGAGACGATTCATTCGGCTCTCGGTCGACTCCATGCCGAGCAGCATGTTGCCCTTGATCTGGCTCTTGGCGCGCGCCAATTCTTCGTCGGTGATCCCGACGCGCGCAATCTTGTCGACCTCGCCCACCGTGACCTCGAGCACCTCTTCAACCCATTCCGGATTGGTACCGGCGTAAATTCCGAGGTACCCGCAATCGAGGAACGACGACATGAACGAATAGATGCTGTAAACGCGGCCGCGGCGCTCGCGGACTTCCTGGAACAGCCGCGAGGACATTCCGCCGCCTAGCGCCGTGTTCAACACATAGCTGGCGTAGCGCAGCGGCGAGGCCTGGCTGATTCCCGGGCCGCCGATACATATATGGGTCTGCTCGAGGTCCTTCTCCTGGTTGATAACCACCGAGCGGTCGCTCGGCGGCGCGATCGGCTCGCCGCGACCGTCGCCCGAAATTCCGCCGAACAGGCGCGCGCAATCGTCGACCAGACGCTGATGATCGACCATCCCAGCCGCCGCGATAAACACCCGGCCCGCGCGGTAACGGTCGGCCATGAACGAGACCAGCAGCTCGCGGTTAATCGCGTTGACGGTCGCAACCGACCCGAAAATCGGCAGGGCCAGCGGATGGCCCTCCCAGAATTTCAGGTTGAAGAGGTCGTGGATGAAATCGTCGGGAGTGTCCTCGGCCTGCGAGATTTCCTGCAGCACCACCTGGCGCTCGCGATCGATCTCGGCCGCGTCGAACACCGAGTCCAGGAAAAGATCCGCGAGCAGCTCGGTGGTCATCGGCAGGTCAGCGCCGAGCACCTTGGCGTAGTAGCAGGTGTACTCCTTCCCGGTGAACGCGTTGAGCACGCCGCCGACGGCGTCGATCTCTTCGGCAATTTGCGCGGCGGTGCGCTTGCGCGTGCCTTTGAAGAGCAGATGCTCGATGAAGTGTGAGACCCCGTTCTGGGCCGAGGTTTCGTAACGCGATCCGTTCTCGACCCAGATGCCGATGGTAGACGAGACCACGGCCGGCATCGGTTCGCTGATCACGCGCAGGCCGTTGGACAACACGTCTTTTAATATCATCGGCTGAATCTTCGCGAATTTATCGCGCCATTGTAGGTATTCGTGACGTCGGCGTTGCGCATCGCGGTCCGCATGGCGCGGCTAGTTCGCCTTCTTCTTCGCCAGTTCTTCCTGCGCCTCGCGCAGGGAAAGGCGGATTTTACCGTCGCGGCCTACCTCGAGCACCTTAACGTTGATCTCGTCGCCTTCATGAATGACATCTTCGACGCTGCGCACGCGCTCGTTGGAAAGCTGCGAGATGTGCAGCAGGCCGTCGGTGCCGGGCATGATCTCGACGAAAGCGCCGAACTCGACCACCTTGCGCACGCGGCCCTTGTAGATGCGGCCAACCTCGGGCTCGGCGGTGATCGCCTGAATCGACGCAATCGCCTTCTCGATCGCCGGGCCGTCGGCAGACGCGATCACCACGGTGCCGTCGTCCTCGATATCGATCTTGCAGCCGGTCTCCTCGACCAGCGCGCGGATCACTTTACCGCCCGGGCCGATGATCTCGCGAATCTTGTCCGGCTTGACGTGGATGGTCACGATGCGCGGCGCGTACATCGAGACTTCAGTGCGTGGCGTCTGCAGCGCTTTTTCCATCACGCTCAGCACGAACAGCCGCGCGTCGCGCGCCTGATGCAGCGCCTGGCGCATCACTTCGCGTGTCACCCCGCCGACCTTGTTGTCCATCTGGATGGCGGTGATGCCGCTGGTGGTGCCGGCGACTTTGAAGTCCATGTCGCCGAGATGGTCCTCGTCACCCAGGATGTCGGTGAGGACGCGGACCTGCTCGCCTTCCTTGACCAAGCCCATCGCGATCCCCGCGACCGCCGAGCGTATCGGCACGCCGGCGTCCATCAGGGCGAGGCTGCCGCCGCACACGGTGGCCATCGAAGAGCTGCCGTTGGACTCCAGCACTTCCGAAACCACGCGGATGGTGTACGGGAAATCTTCTTCTGGCGGCAACACCGGCAGCAGCGCGCGTTCGGCGAGCGCGCCATGACCGATCTCGCGGCGTCCGGGGCCGCGCAGGAACTTTACCTCGCCGGTGCTGAACGGGGGGAAGTTGTAATGCAGCATGAACTTCTTGTAGCGCTCACCCAGGAGCGCGTCGATCTTCTGCTCGTCCTGCGAAGTGCCGAGCGTAACCGTCGCCAGGGCCTGGGTCTCGCCGCGCGTGAATAGCGCCGAGCCATGCGTGCGCGGCAGCATCTGCACTTGCGCGCTGATCGGCCGGATATCGGTGGATTTTCGATCGTCGATCCGCTTGTCCTGCTCGATGATGACCCGGCGCACGCGCTCGCGGATGACTTTCTCGCAGGCCTCGGCCAGTTCCTTCTCGTGCTCGGGAAAGCGCACCGAGAGTTCGGCCACAGTCTTGTCCGACAGCGCATAGACAGCCGCGTTGCGTTCCTTCTTGCTCGCGATCGCAAGCGCCGTTTCGAGTTCCGGCGCCATGCGCTGGCGCGCGGCCTCCAGCAGAGCCGGGTCGATCGCTTTAGGCGTAAACTCGCGCTTGGGCTTGCCCGCCAGATGGCGCAGTTCGCTTTGCAGCTCGAAAATCGGATTGAGCATCTCATGCGCCGTGAACAGCGCCTCGAGTACCGGTTCCTCATCCACGATGAGCGCGCCGCCCTCGAGCATCACGATCGAATCCGGCTTGGCCGCAACCACCATCGAAATGTCGCTCTGCTCGAGTTGCTCGGCGGTAGGATTGGCGACCAGCTTGCCGTCGATACGACCCATCCGCAGCGCCGCCACCGGCCCCGCGTGCGGGATATCGGAGACCTCCAGCGCTGCCGATGCGGCGATCAGCGACAGCATGTCGGGATCGTTGTCGCGATCGGCGGAGAGCACAGTGACCACGATCTGCGTCTCCCTGTCATAGCCCTTGGGAAACAGCGGGCGCATCGAGCGGTCGATGAGCCGCGAGGTAAGGATTTCCTTCTCCGAGGGACGGCCCTCGCGCTTGAAAAAGCCGCCGGGGATTTTGCCGGCCGCAAAAGTCCGCTCCTGATAATCCACCGTGAGCGGCAGAAAGTCGATGTTGGGACGGGCGTCGTAGGCGGATACCACGGTCGCGAGCACCACCGTCTCGCCATACTGCGCCAACACGGCCCCGTGGGCCTGCTTGGCCAGCCTTCCGGTCTCCAGCGACAGCTTGCGGCCGGAAAAGTCTATCTCGAGTTTTCGATACATTTTGATTCACACCTGAGGGAGGACGGAGGGGCCGCTTTGCTCGCGCCACGATGGCGCTCAAACGACTCACACCCTAAGCCAGCGGGATCCGCCGGCCCGGGCCCACGCTTCCGCACCGTGCGGCCGCGCGGCTCGAAGCTTGTTCGGCCTATCTCCGGATACCCAGACGTTCGATCAGCGCCCGGTAGCGTGCGTTATCGCACGAATGCAGGTAATCCAGAAGCCGGCGGCGTTTGCCGACCAGGCGCAGAAGTCCGCGCCGCGAATGATGGTCCTTCGCGTGGGTCTTCAGGTGCTCGGTCAGTTGCTCGATACGCGCGCTGAAGAGCGCCACCTGGACTTCGGGCGAACCGCTGTCGGTGGTCGTGCGTGCGTGGGCCTGGACGATTTCCAGCTTGCGAACGGCTGCAAGGGGCATCAGGAGTCTCTTACTTTCCCTTTTCCTCTTTAATCAAACAGGCACCTTATCAAAGGGGTCCGCGACAGTAAAGCGACCCCATCGTTCACTGCGAGCAGTGGAGCACGAGCGCAAGCAAGCCCATCAGCACTAGATATAACGCGGCGAAGAGGAAGTTCATGGTCCGCAACCCGCTCGGACTCCGGACGGCTGCGCGCGAGGGTCGAGCGGATGCCTGCCGCGGAGAATCTTCCATCTCAGAAGGCCATCCCTCCCGAGATCAAGCCAGAAGGAAGGGGCCGACCGATGGTTGATCGCCGGCCTGAGAAGCAATCGAGACCGAGTTTTTGCTATCTCGAGGGCACCACCGGCAGCAGGATATGCGAGGGAAGCGCGGCGGAGTGATAGACCGTGTTATCGGCAACCACCATTGGGCCTGGCTCGCCCAGCGGGCCGCCGGTGTTCGGATTCACGTCGAAGCGCGGGAAGTTGGAGGACGAGACGTCGAGCCGGATGCGATGGCCCCGGGCGAAGAGATTGCTTATCGGGTAGCACGGGATGCTCACCTCGTAGACCTCGCCCGGCATGATCGGCGTCGGATCGGTCCAGGACTGGCGAAAGCGCATCCGGACGATCGAGTCGGTCAGGTTGAGCGCGTAGCCGTCGGGATAATCCGCGCTCGGCGGATAGAGATCGATGAGCTTGGCGGTGAAGTCGGTGTCGCACGCGGTTGACGATACCCAGAGTTTGACCGTCATCGCACCGGTGACTTCAAGCGGCTCGCCGAGCGGCTCGGAAACAAAAACCAGCACATCGGGGCGCGAGCCCAGCGGCAGCGAATCGCCGGCGGCCAGCGGAAAGCGCGCGCGCTGGTCGTAACCGCCTGACGGCATGAACTCGAACCCGACCGAGATACTGCCGCCGACCGTCGGCACCGGGTCCTGCGGATCGAAACGAATGGTCGACGCACTCGCAGCGGTCTCGGGCTTGCGCGGCGCGAGCGCGCCGCCGGGATGGAGATAAAAGGCGGTCTCGCGCGCGCGGGCGATCGGCCATTGATTCTCGGAGCGCCATCGCCCGCCGTGATCGATTCGCGCATTGAGCCCGAGCACGTCGTAGATTTTTTTGCCGCTGCCCCCGCCCATCACGAAGATTTTGACCGGCGGCTCCTCGGCCACCCCGGTGTCCATCCCCTTGAGCCACTGGTCGAACCATCGAAGGCGAAGCCCGTTGTAATGCTCCAGTGCCTCGGAACCGAAGCTGACCTCGCCAGCGAAGTCCTCGTCAGCGCGCACGCCGTGCACCCAGGGACCCACTATCAGGCGCTGCGGCGAGCGCTTGAGCTTGCTTAGCGCGGCGAAGTTCTCCGTCGTGGCGCGGGCATACGAGTCGTACCATGAGCCGAAGTAGACGGTGGGAACGTCGGCGTGCTCGGGGTAGTATTCGCTGATCGCGTAGCCGCGTTGCATCCAGTATTCGTCATAGACCGCGCGGGTCTGGAGATCGATTGCCCACTGCTCGTAGCTCGGCAACAGCCGAAGCGGAGTCGCGCCGCGTTTTAGCGGGAGGCGCCTCAACCACTGGCCGAGGTTGGTGCGCGCCTCCATCAGCGCGAGCCGGAGCGCCGGATTCGCGCGCGCCTCGGGACTCGTCACCGCCATGTGGAAGGCGTAGATGAGAAAGCGCTGTTCGAGCGCGCCGTTTTGACGCATCGAGCAGTGATAGTAGTTCGACGGTCCCTCGGTGATGAACATCGCCGCGAGATGCGGCGGGTTGAGCGTCGCCGCGGCGCTCTGCGTCGCCGCCATATACGACGTTCCCATCGTGCCGACCTTTCCGGACGACCACGGCTGCGTGGCGGCCCATTCGATCGTGTCGTAACCGTCGGGCGCCTCGCGCGCGAAGGCGTACCATTCGCCCTCGGAGCCGCCGCGCCCGCGCACGTCCTGGATCAATACGACGTAGCCGTGCTCGGCAAAAAAGCGCGCGGTCACCGCGAAGCGCGCAGGACCCTTGTCATACGGCGTGCGCTCCAGCAGCACCGGAAAGTGGCCGGGCACCGCCGCGCCTTCGCGTGCGGGCCGGTAGATGTCGGTTGCGAGCCGCGCCCCGTCGCGCATCGTGACCATCACGTCGCGCTCAATCACGACCTCGAAACTGTGCGCCGATCCCTGCCGTTCGCGCTCTGCCATGGCCGCCTCCTCTGATGCACGCAGGTTACTACAGCGCGGGCGAATCAGGGTACGGCCGCGAGGTCGCGGCGTCGCGGATATTGTTCCTGTCATCCTGAATTTTTTGGAGCTGATTTTGGGGCCGATTTTTTTGAGCCAGGCGAGTCCGCTTCTTCGGTAAAGCTTTTCTTCGGTCATCCTGAGGAATGGTGAATTTATTGAGCGGAAGCTTTCTCTTCGGTCACCCTGAGCGAGGAGGCAGCTCTTGGAGACGCGAAATTTAATCCACGCCAAATACGCGCAGGACGCGCGCGGTCACGCGCGAAGTTGCCTCGGCCACCGCGATCAGCTCGCCTGCGCTAACCACCTTGAACAATTTCTCACCTGCCGGCACCAGGCCGTCGAGCGCGCGCGAGTCGCCGTTGCGAAGCCGGCGCACCTGGATCGTGTCTGCCTCGGCCTCGACCATCGTGGCGAGCGCGTCTCGCAGCCCGATTAGGCCGGCCGCATTGCCGCTACGGGAATCGGCGAGTGCCTCGAGCACCACCGCGAGTGGACGCGCCTTTACGAGCGTAAACGATCCGTTGCGCAGCCGGCGCAGCTCGGCCAGATGGGCCACAGTGCCGAGCGCAATCCCGAGGTCGCGCGCGAGCGAGCGCATGTAGGTGCCGGTCGAGCACGCGGCGATGAAATGAACCGACGTCGCATCCACTGGATCGAGAGTGAGCCGCGAAATCTCGACCTCGCGCGGGGGGGGCGGCTCGACCTCGACGCCGCGGCGCGCCAGCCGGTAGAGCGGCACTCCGTCGCGCTTGATGGCCGAGAAGATTGGCGGCTGCTGCACGATTCTGCCGGTGTAGCGCACGGAGGCTTGTGCCAGCATCCTGGTAGTTAGCGGCGGAACTTCGGCGGTTTGAATCTCGGCGCCCGTGCGGTCGAGCGTGTCGGTCTCGACCCCGAGCCTAATCACGCCTTCGTATTCTTTTTCACCTTCCTGCAAAAACGGCGCGAGCTTGGTCGCCTCGCCGACCAGGATCGGGAGCAATCCGGTCGCAAACGGATCAAGGGTGCCGAGATGGCCAACGCGTGCGGGCCGCACGCGCGCCTTGATTTGACGCACGGCTTCGGCCGACGTGATCCCGGCCGGCTTATCGACCAGCAGAACTCCATCCATGGGCGGTGCGCCGACGATAGCCTATATGGCCGCGCGGCGTAAGCGGCGCCGGCGCGCGAAGAACGACTCAGTCCTTGCGCGCGCTCCGCAGCAGCACGTCGATACGGGCGGCGCGCTCAGGTCCAGGATCGAATTCGAATTCCAGTTCCGGAGCGTAGCGCAGGCCGAGCACGCGGCCGACTTGGCGGCGGATAAATCCGCTCGCGCTCTTGAAGCCAGCGATCGCCTCGGCCGCGCGTGATTTTCCTTCGAGATGCGAAAAGAAAATCCGCCCGTGACGCAAGTCGTCCGTCATCCTGACCCCGGTGAGCGTGATTCCGCGCAAACGTGGGTCCTTCAGGTCGCGGATCAGCATCAACGAGAGTTCGCGCAGGACCATCTCGGCAACGCGTTCGGGCCGGCGTGGTTCGGAAGCCATCGACATTCATGTTAGCGCGCGCGCCATCGCGCATAAACGCCAAGCGCGAGCGTCATTACGCTACGGCCGCAAAAGGCGCTGGAGCGGTCTACCGCGGTCTGCGTTTCAGGCGGCCTGCGAAGCGTTATCCGCCGCTTCGACGACCGTATCGGGCGGCAGTGCGAGAACTGGGCAGGGTGCGTGAGCGATCACCTTTTCCGCGATACTCCCCTGAAACAGGCGCGCCATAATCGAGCGCCCATGCGTGCCCATCACAATCAGATCGGCACCGATCTTCTGCGCGAGCGAAGTGATCTCGCGCGCGGGATTGCCGAATCTCACTATAATTACGCGGCTTAGCGTCGCGGGAAGCCGCGCGGCGAGACGCTCCAGCGCGATGTGAGCGCGCCCGCGGTCGTCCAACATGACGCTCTCGCTGACAATCGAGGGCGGCAACGGAATGACATGAACCAAATAGAGCGTGCCATGGGATTCGCGCGCGAGGCGCGCGGCGGTCTCGAACGCGGCGCGCGAGTTTTCCTCGTGGCCGATGGGACAGACTATTTTCTTATAGGGCATCGATCGTTCATCTCCTCATCAAAGGAGGAGATAGGCGTATATCGTGCCAAAGGATTTTGCCTATTTTTACTCCCTAATTTCGATCAGGCATTCAAAAAATTCGCAGAATGTTTTGCGTTTTGCAGAGCCTGAGAGGCCGCGAAGATAGATGGAGACTAGTAATTGATTATTTCGAGCCGCTCTTCGCCGAGCGGCGCGAGACCGAGCGAATCGATAAAGTTGACGACCTCGCGCAGCGCCGAGTCTACAAACCCCCGGTCGCTGCCCACCTGGCAGATGCCCAGTTCGGCGCGCTGCCACAGATCGTGACCGTCGGATTCGGCAATTGAAACGTTGAACTTGGAACGCACCCGATCTTTGATCGCGCGCAGCACCTGGCGCTTGCCTTTGAGCGAATGGTTCTCCGGCAAAAAAAGCGTGAGCTGCAAGACCCCTACAACCATCGATCAGTCCTCGGCCTTCCTCTCGTGCGCGCTCACAAGGCCGCCTGGAGCCGCCGCGCGGCGATACGCCGTCACGCGTCAAAAGCGTGCGGCGCTTCGCGCATCGAGGCCGCTTAGGTCTGGGGATGCTTCTCGGCGGCGGCGTGCCCGCGCATCGCGTCCGCCCGTGGCGTTTCGAGCTTGCGCGCGATCGCTTCCATCTCGAACGCCTCGATCACATCGTCAGGCTTGACGTCGTTGTAATTCTCAAGGCCGATACCGCATTCATAACCCGCGGCGACCTCGCGTGCATCATCCTTGAAGCGGCGCAGCGAGCCGATCTTGCCTTCCCATACAACGCGGCCATCGCGCACCAGGCGCGCGCGTCCGTTGCGGATAATCTTGCCGTCGACCACCATCGAGCCCGCGATCGTGCCGCCGGGCACGTTGAAGGTTTTGCGTACCTCGGCGCGCCCCAGCGCCTTTTCGCGATAGGTTGGCGCGAGCAACCCTTCCATCGCCTCGCGCATCTCGTTGATCGCCTCGTAGATCACCGTGTAGAGCCGAATCTCGACGCCTTCCTTCTCGGCCAGCGCTGCAGCCTTGGGCTCCGGCCGGATGTTGAAACCGATGATCACGGCGTTGGAAGCGGAGGCGAGCGTAACGTCGGTCTCCGAAATCGCGCCGGCGGAGCTGTGCAGCGCTTCGATCTTGACCTCGGCGGTCGACAGACGCGAGAGCGAATCGGCCAGCGCCTCGACCGAGCCCTGCACGTCGCCTTTGATAATGACCTTGAGTTCCTTGACCTCGCCGGCCTTCATCCGCTCGCTCAGATCCTGTAGCGAGACACGAGCGCTCTTCTGCAACTCGCCCTCGCGCTGCTTGGATTGGCGGAACTCAGCGACCTGGCGCGCCTTCGCCTCCTCGGCCACGACCACGAACGGAGTCCCCGGCTCGGGCACGCTGGAAAGACCGAAAATTTCCACCGGCGTCGCGGGCGGCGCTTCCGCTACCCGCTGACCATTGTGGTCGAGCATCGCACGCACGCGCCCATAGGAGACGCCGCATACGAACGGATCGCCCTGGCGCAGCGTGCCTTCCTGGATCAGCACGGTCGCGACGGGGCCGCGTCCGCGATCGAGTTGAGATTCGACCACCGTGCCGCGCGCCGGACGATCCGGATTGGCTTTGAGCTCGAGCACGTCCGCCTGCAACAGCAGCATCTCGAGCAGCTTGTCGATACCAACCCCGCTGCGCGCGGAGACCGGCACCACGATCGTATCGCCGCCGTAGTCCTCCGGGATGAGCCCCTGCTCGGTTAGCTGCTGTTTGACCCGATCGATGTTAGCTTCGGGCCGGTCGACCTTGTTGATCGCGACTACGATCGGCACCTTGGCCGCGCGCGCATGGTTGAGCGCTTCGACCGTCTGCGGCATCACGCCCTCGTCGGCCGCGACCACCAGGATCACGATGTCTGTCACCTTGGCGCCGCGCGCGCGCATCGCAGTGAACGCCTCGTGGCCGGGAGTATCGACGAACGTTATCTTCCGCCCATTGGCTTCGACCGTGTACGCGCCGATATGCTGCGTGATTCCGCCGAACTCTTGTTCGGTGACCTTGGCGTGGCGGATCGCGTCGAGCAGCGAGGTCTTGCCGTGATCGACATGGCCCATCACGGTGACCACCGGCGGCCGCGCAACCATCTCACCCGCGGCCTCTTCGGTCTCGCTCTCTTCGATTGCGGACTCGACGTCAAACGCTACGTTCTCCACGCTGTAGCCGAACTCGTTGGCGACCAGCGCCGCGGTATCGACGTCGAGCACTTGGTTGAGCGTCGACATCACGCCGAGGTCCATCAGCTTTTTGATGATCTCGCCGGCCTTGACACCCATGTTGCGCGCAAGTTCGGAAACGGTGACGCCCTCGGTGATGCGGACTACGCGCTTGGACGCTTTGGGCGTGGTGATCTCGGTCTTGCGCTGCTCCTTGCCGGGTAGTGCGCGCCGCTTCTTGGGCACGCGCAATCCGCGCATCTCGCGCTCGGCGGTGAAATCGGGAGCGCCCTTTTTGACCACGCGCTTTTTCTTGATCGTCCGCGCGCCGGGCTTCGCCGTTCCGTCGCCGGGCGGCGGCATCACGCCCTGGTCAGGCTGTGGGGACGGCGGCGCCGCGGGCGCGAAACGCGAGGGCTGGCCTGGTCGGGGGGGCGCGCCGGGCCGGGTCACCGGCGCCGACGGACGCGGCGCAGGCTTGGGCAGTTCTATCTTGCCCAACACTCGCGGTCCACGCTGGCCGTCGTCGAGCGACGGTGCCGCGTCATGCGCAGAGCCGGTGAGATTGATGGCTCGTCCGGCGGCTTGCGGGCGCGCCTCGCCGATACGCCGCACACCCGAGCCGGCCGACGGCTGCATCCTCGGCATCACCGGACGCGTGCCCGGCGGCTGTGGACGCGGCGGCTCGACGATAGTGCGCGTGAGCGGCTTCTGCTCGCGGACAGCGGCAGTCGTGCGCTCGGGACGCGCCGGCTCAGGACGCGCAGCTTCCTGCTTTGCTGCTTCAGCACCAAAGGCTTGGGCCGCGCTAACGTCAGTCTCGATCGATTCGTTTCTGGTGCCAGTGTCCGTTTTGACTGCTTCACTGGCGGGAGGCTCTGCGGCGCGCGGCTCGGCAACAGGATGCTCAACCCTGGCCGCCGCCCCATTGGGAGCCGCGTGAGCGCTGGTCGCTTCGACCGGACGCTCTGTGGGGGCGGTATGCGGCGCAGCGGGTTCCTGGCGCGCGGGCTGAGCCGGATCATGCTCAGGCTCACTTTCGAAGATGGCGGGAATAACGGGCTCCGCCGATTCGCTGCGCTCCTCGAGAAATGGGGTCGCGAAGGAAGCTTCGCGCTCGCCCTCGAGCTCGAAATGAAATGGTTCGTCAGGCTCGGCGGCGGCGTGGGCGAATCCGGCTTCGGGCTCGGTATGACGGCGGCGCATCACAGTCGCGTTGAGCCGTTTTTCGACGACTTTCCCCGCGCTGGTTTCGACCACGGTCTCGCGCCGCAGGAGTTCCTGGCGCTGGGCCTGTTCGTCAAGGTCGCGCTTGACGCGATCGGCCTCCTCAGGCGTCAGGAGACTCGAGTCCGAATGAGCGTGTCCGAGCTTCAGACGCGCACAAGTAGCCAGTACTTCGTCGACCGGGATGCCCCATTCCTGGGCAAAGGTTTTGATCCGCTTTCGCGCCATTTTGCCTACTCTATTAGAGAGCGCTCCGGCTATCCAGCCGCTCTTGTAACATTTGCGTAATCAAATCCCGCGCGCCGCGATCGAGCGCAACTCGCAATGAACGAGACTCGCGCGTCCGGGCACGCGCAAAACGATCCAAACATTCGCGCCGCAGATGCAAATAACCACCGCGTCCGCCCAGCCGACGACGCTCGTCGGCGCGCACCACTCCATCGACCGCCGCCAACCGCACCATCGCGGCCTGCGCGTCGCGCGTCATGCATCCAAGGCAGGTGCGTTCGGGCCTATGATTTCGCGGCCGCATCTTCCTCTTCGTTTTCATTCAGGCTCGCGTCCGCGCCGGCGCCGTCTTCGCCGTCGCCTTCCGCCGCCACTTCTTGGTCGTCAGCGACGGCCGTAGCGTCAACATCCGCGTCGGCCTTCTCAGCGGCCGCCTGAGCCGCCGCGACCACGGCCGCCTCTTCATCCGTATGCTTCTTGGCTACCCACTCGCGCGCGGCCAGGATCAACTGATGGGCGCGTTCGGGCGAGATGCCTTCGACTTCGAACGATTCCTCGGCCGTTTCGGCCAGCTGCTCAGCAGTGCGAAAACCCCACTGATAGAGCAGTTCGGCGTTGATATCGCCGATGCCGGGAATAGCGTTGAGCGAGGCCCGCGCGGCGCGAGCTTCTTCCTCCGCCTCCGAGTCACTGCGCAAATCTATTTTCCATCCCGAAAGCCGATGCGCGAGGCGCACGTTCTGGCCGCGCTTGCCGATCGCCAGCGAAAGCTGGTCGTCGGGCACCACCACCTCCATCGCATGCTCGTCCTCGTCGATGATCACCTTGGAGACCTTGGCCGGCGCGAGCGCGCGGCACACCAACTCGGCCTGATCGTCGGTCCAGGGCACGATATCGATTTTTTCCCCACGCAACTCCTGCACCACGGCCTGCACGCGAGTCCCCTTCATCCCGACGCAAGCGCCGACCGGGTCAACGTCGGAGTCCTTGGAGTACACCGCGACCTTGGCGCGTCCGCCCGGCTCGCGCGCGCACTGGCGAATCTCCACGATGCCCTCGTAGATCTCGGGCACCTCCTGCTCGAACAGCTTGCACAGGAACTCGTTGGCAGTGCGTGAGAGCACGATCGAGAGACCTTTTTCGGACAGATCGACGTCGAGGATCAGCGCGCGAATGCGATCGCCCTGACGATAGCGCTCGTGCGGGATCTGTTCTTTCTCGGGCAGGATCGCCTCGGTGCGGCCGAGATTGACTATCATGTTCTTGCGCTCGAAGCGTTGCACGATTCCCGAGACGACTTCGCTCTTCCGATCCTTGAACTCGTTGAAGATCTGCTTGCGCTCGGCGTCGCGGATATGCTGGATGAGGTTCTGCTTGGCCGCCTGCGCCGCGATCCGGCCCATGGTGGCGGTGTCGAGCTTGATCAGGATTTCGTCGCCGACTTCTGCCTCGGGATCGTACTTGGCGCGCGCCTCGTCGCGGGTGGCTTCGACCTGCGGGTTGGCGACCTGGTCGACCACGGTCTTGATCTCGAACAGCTCGACCTCGCCGAGCTCGGAGTTGTAGCGCGATTCGATATTGCGCTCGCCGAAGGTACGCCGCGCCGCCGAATGCATCATCTCCTCGATCGCGCTAATCACGATCGTCTTGTCGATCCCTTTTTCCTTGGAAACCTGCTCGATCACCCGGTTAAGCTCTCCGGTCATACGGCCTCCACGGGGCGCGATGGCTCGGCATGCGCCGCCCGGCAAAATAATCTATCGGCCAAAAAAATCCTGAACCGGCGCGTTGGAGGCGCATAGCGTTCGGCGGCTTCATCGGCGTCCGGCTCCCTCAAAATCGAATTCGTGATTCGCTCCCTTCATTTCACCGAAGCCGATCTTCAGGCGGCGCCGGCTCGGTTCGTCGTCAATTTCAACCCCCTCTGCATCCACCGACGCGAGCATGCCAGTGAAAGACTTCTGACCGTCCACGGCGTGATGCGTCTTGACCCTGACTCGCTGGCCAACGAATGCCTCGAAGTCGGCAATTCGAGTCAGCGGCCGGTTCACTCCCGGCGAAGCAACCTCCAGCGTGTAACGCCCTTCGATCGGATCGTAGACGTCGAGCAGGTCGCCCAGCACTGGGCTCAGCCGCTCGAGGTCGCTCAGCGCAATGCCGCCGCCCGGCCGATCCACCAACAACCGCAAAAGCGAGCTACGCGTACCCTTGTGATACTCCACCGACACCAACTCGAAACCTTGGCGTTCGACATGCGCCTCGAGCAGCTCGGCCACGCGCATCGCCACCGGATGGAGTTGCACCACCATCTTGTGACCTTGCCGATGATTTCCCGTCGCCCCTGCGTCTGTCACCTCAGATACTCCAACCGTCCCTCGCGCCGTGCCCGAGCAAAGGCTCTAGCAGCGCCCACCGCAGTCCGACTCTGTCTCAGGAGGTTTCTGCGCCCGAGCGCCGCACTCATCGGGCGAACCGGCCAAACGAAAAAGTGGGCAGAAGCCCACACGAAAAACAGATTATCACCACCGAGATGGGACTGGCAAGGCGGGGCCCTTGTAACGCAACTCCGTAGCTTACGTCTTGGGAAGTGAGCGCAGTGGATCAGAAAATGAACTGCCAGACGAAAGTGAGCGCGAAAACAATCGAACCCGCAACATCCGAAACTTCAGCGGTTTCGCCTTTCGCGCGCCGAGGCAGGGAGGTAGGACCGTGAAAAAGAAAATCTTAACCATCCTGACGACCGTTGCGATGGCTGGCGCGCTGTTCGCTGGACCGGCGTTGGCTTACGACCATGACGGCTATAACCGTGGTGGTTGGCACGCGACCGAAGCATGGCGCGAGCATCATCCATACCCCGTCTACGCATATAACCGCTGGTATCCAGGCTACCGGTACGAGTCAATAGTCCCGCACGCCGGATGGCACTGGCGCCTCATCGACGGTCATTGGCACTGGGTCCGCTGACCAAACTTTCGGTTACCGGCCACCGTACAGGCGGTGAATAAGAACACTGACGGGGCGCGCGCGGTTTCAAAACCGCGTGCGCCCCGTCTTCATTTTCATCGGGCGGTTCGTGAACGGCCCCTTCGCATCGAGAATTTCGTTGGCGAATCTCCTGGCGAAGCTCACTGATGCGTTTGAGAGCGGCCTGTGCGACATTGATGCCGAGTTCGCGTCGCGCAGGAGGTGGTCCGTGAAAAGCGTCGTTGTTACCGGGGTCTCGACCGGCATCGGATGGGGTATCGCCAAGGTAATGACCACCAAGGGCTTTCGCGTCTTCGGGAGCGTGCGCAAGCAAGCCGACGCGGAGCGGCTCAAGGCCGAACTCGGCGAGCGTTTTTCGCCACTGATATTCGACGTGACCGATGAAGCCGCGGTCGCGGCCGGAGCGGCGGAGGTAGGTGCGGCACTTGACGGCGAACGGCTTTGGGGTCTCGTCAACAACGCGGGTATCGCCGTAGCGGGGCCGATGCTGGAAGCCTCGGCCGCCGATTTCCGCCAGCAACTCGAGGTCAACCTGGTGGCGCCGATGATGGTCATCAAGGCCTTCGCACCGCTACTCGGGACCGACCCCGCGCGCATCGGTCCGCCAGGACGTATCGTGAACATCTCGTCGGTCGGCGGCCGTTTCGCCGCGCCTTTCGTGGGTTTCTACGCTGCCTCCAAGCACGGGCTCGAAGGCCTGTCGCAGAGCCTCCGGCGGGAGCTGATGCTCTTCGGGATCGACGTGATCATCGTGGCGCCAGGCTCGGTGGCGACTCCGATTTGGGACAAGGCCGAGCAAATCGATCTCGCGCCGTATCAGAAGAGTCCCTACTTCGAGATCATCAAGCGCTTTCGCGACTACATGATCGCGGAGGGCCGCAAGGGCTGGTCGTCCGAACGGCTGGGTGAGGTTGTGTGCGAGGCCTTGACCGCGGCGCATCCCAAGACGCGCTACTCGCCAGTCGCGGGAAGATTTCAGAACTGGACGCTGCCGACGACCCTGCCAGCGCGCGTGGTCGATCGAATCGTCGCCAAGACTTTCGGCATCCGCCCCTCGGCATAGTTGCTGGCTATAGCCCGCTACTCGTCGTCTTCGCGAAGGCGCGCGAGTACCGACAGATCTTCCAGCGTGGTGGTGTCGCCCAACGTCTGGTCGCCCGAGGCGATCTGGCGCAATAGCCGTCGCATGATCTTGCCGCTCCGCGTTTTGGGCAGCGCGTCGGTGAAGCGCAGGTCGTCGGGACGCGCGAGCGCGCCGATCTCCTTGACCACGTGCTGACGCAATTCGTCGCGCAACTTCGCGTCACCGTGGCGGGCGCCCTCCAGCGTCACGAATGCGACGACCGCCTGACCCTTCATCTCGTCGGGCCTGCCGACCACGGCCGCCTCGGCAACCGTCGGATGCGAGACCAACGCGCTCTCTATCTCCATCGTGCCTAGCCGATGGCCCGAGACGTTGATCACGTCGTCGACGCGCCCCATGATCCAGAAGTAGCCGTCCTGGTCGCGCCGTGCGCCGTCGCCGGTGAAGTACGCGCCCTCGATTTGGCTGAAGTACTGCTGTCTGTAACGCTCGGGATCGCGGAAGATCGTGCGCAGCATCCCCGGCCACGGCCTTCGGATGATCAGCAGCCCGCCCTGGTTGGCGCCGACGGGTTTGCCTTCGCGCGTGACTACCTCGGCTGCGATGCCGGGCATCGGACGCGTCGCAGACCCCGGCTTGGTCGGAATCGCGCCCGGCATCGGCGCGATCATGATCCCGCCGGTCTCGGTCTGCCACCAGGTATCGACGATCGGACAGCGTTCGCCGCCGATCACCTTGTGGTACCAGATCCAGGCTTCGGGATTGATCGGCTCGCCGACCGTGCCGAGCAGGCGCAGGCTCGAGAGGTCATGTTTCTTGACCCACGAATCGCCCCACTTGATGAAAGTGCGGATCGCGGTGGGCGCGGTATAGAGGATGTTGACGCGGTATTCTTCGATCATCCGCCAGAAGCGATCGTTCTCGGGAAAATTCGGCGCACCTTCGTACATCACCACCGTCGCCCCGGCAGCGAGCGGACCGTACACGGTGTAGCTGTGACCGGTGACCCACCCGATGTCGGCGGTGCACCAGTAGATGTCCTCTTCCCTGAGATCGAACACCCACTTCATGGTCATCAGCGTGTGGACCAGGTAGCCGCCGGTTGTGTGCACGACGCCCTTGGGCTTGCCGGTGGTGCCCGAGGTGTAGAGCGTGTAGAGCGGATGCTCGGCGTCGAGCTCGGCCGGCGCGCATACGGAGCTTTGTTGCGCGACCAGCTCGTCCCACCAGACATCGCGCCCCTTGTGCATCTCCACCTTGGCGCCGGTGCGCCGCAGCACCACGCAATGCACAACGGAGGGACATCGCTTGAGCGCCTCGTCGACGTTGGGCTTCAGCGGAACCTGCTGTCCGCGGCGCCATCCGCCGTCGGCGGTTATGCAGACCTTGGCCTCAGCATCATTGATCCGGTCGATTAGCGCCTCGGCCGAAAAGCCGCCGAAGATCACCGAATGGATTGCGCCGATACGCGCGCAAGCCAGCATCGCGATCATCGCCTCGGGCACCAGCGGCATGTAGATAGCGACGCGGTCGCCCTCCTTCACGCCGAGGCTTTTGAGCGCGTTGGCCGCGCGCGCTACTTCGCTCGCGAGCATCTGGTAGGTCAGCACGCGGGTGTCGCCCGGCTCGCCCTCCCAGATGAGCGCCGCCTTGTTGCGCCGCGCGCTGGCCAGATGACGGTCAAGGCAGTTGTACGACGCGTTGAGCTTGCCGTTAAGAAACCACTTGGCGAACGGGAACTTCCACTCCAGCACCTTGTCGAAAGGCTTGAACCAACTCAGCTCCTTTCCACATTCGCCCCAGAATCCTTCCGGGTCCTGTTCGGCGCGCCTGTAAAGCGCCTCGTACTCGGCCATGCTCTTGACCTGAGCGGCGTGGCTGAATTCGGGGGTCGGGGGAAACTTGCGGCCTTCGCGCAGTATCGATTCGATGTCATCGTGGTGGGTGTCCGCCATCGCTCAAACCCTCCCGCGTGCTTCGCGTGTCTTGAGGCTCAAGTATAGCGTGGCGGCGTCGCCGATCTCGCGGCGGTTGGAGCGAATCTGGCGCAGCCGCTCGAGCAGCTCGGATTCAACGCTGAGCGCGAACTCGGCGGCCAGCTCCACCGCGCGCGCGGCCCATCGCAGCACCACACGTCCCTCGGGTCCGCCGAAGTCATCGAAGAACCAGGCGCAACTGGTCAGCGCCGCCTGCGCCGCGCGTTCCATCTCGAACAGGCGCATGAGGCTCTCCCGATTGGCCGTCGAACTCACGTGATGATGGACGAAAAATTCCTCGGCCAGTGCCGGGTTGGCGTCGATCGCAAGCCGGATCGATTCATTAAGCGCGGCCGCGGCGTTATCGGCCAGCGGAGGCGCGAAACGCTCATAAACCGCCGAGGCATGATTGTTCACGAAGTCCATCGCCTCGCGCAGGGGACCGCGCCAATCCTGATGCGTCGCCGAATCCATCCGGCATCCACACGCCGCGCGCCATCGCTCGACACCATGCGGACAGCTCCACGAGCTAGGCGCGTTGATCTCAAAATGGCCCGCGCCCGCGGGAAAGAGCGCCAGGTACTCCGCGCAATTCGTAAGCCGCACGTCATCGCGCAGCTCTAGCGCGTTGATCGCGCGCGCCAACTCCGCGTCGCCACGACGTTTGTGATGGCCGAAGGTCTCGCCGTCGGTCGCGATCATTACGACCCCGCCGGGCGCGACCTGCGCCGCAGCTTCGGCGATCGAATTGGCCAGCGCCAGACCGTCCTTCAAACCATCGTCGAAGGAAACCGCGCGCGAAAGATCGCGGTCGAAACGAAAGACCGCGAGGCTCAGCGACTCTGAGCGCCAGATGAATGGCCCCGCGCCGCGGCGCCCCGCTCCCTCGCCGCGAAATGTGCCCTGCTCCGGTGCCAGGATGATGAACTTTATACCCGCCGCGGCAACTTCGTGCAGCGTGTCGTGATCGGCGGCGCATTCCGGCAGCCACATCCCTTCCGGCGGCGTTTGAAACGCGCGACGAAGTCCTCGATCCCCCAGGCGATTTGCAGGGCGCGGTCGCGCGGGCGCAGTAGCGGCAGAATCGAATGGTTGTAGGATTGTGCGATCGCATTGCCATGTCCGCCGCGTTCCGGAACGCTCTGTTGGTCGCCTTGCCGGATTGCACGATAGGCGTGCCCTCCATGGCGTTCCAGCCAGCTAATCAGCGTCGGGCCGAAATCAAAATTGAGCGCAGCGTAATTGTTGCGGATATGCGCCACACGCCCGTCCATGATGTGGGCGCGACCATTGGCGATATAGCACTCGCTTAAGATTTTCTCGTTCCAGTTCGGGAACGGCGCGGCGCCGGGCTCGGGACTGATGAGTCCGGTCCATGGGCTTTCACGCGGCGGCTGATAAAAATGGCCGTGAATGATGACATAGCGCGGTTCGGACATCGCACTCCAAGTTTAGGTTTTGCGCGCCCCGCGCGCCACTGTGGATCGCGCGAACGCCTAGGCCGCAGCGACGCGAAACGCGCCTTTGACCGTGGTTTCGCCCTTCTGATTGACCACCTCCATCTCGCCTTCGACCAGTCGTTCGCCGCTGACTTCGTTCTTGGCGGTCACCGTGCCGCGGCAGGTCAACGTATCGCCGGGCCATACCTGCCGTGCAAAACGCACCTTGAAGTGTCGTACCTGGCCGGCGCCGGCAAAGTCCGTGAGGCAGCGCGAAAGACATCCCGCAGTCCACATCCCTTGAGCGAATACGGTCGGGATCCCGGCCGCCTCGACGAAAGTCTGATCATAGTGCAGCGGCACAAAATCGCCGGAGGCCCCGGCGTAGCGGACGAAATCGGGGCGCGATACGTTGTCGATTTTGATCGTAGGAATCGGATCGCCAACTTTTATCGTGTCGTATTTCAGTTTCGATGCCATGTGCTGCCTCATCTTGAAGGGTATTTTTTTGACCACCGCCGATCACTTGTCCACTCGCCTCATCCGCCGACTGCTTGGCCGGTTTCCACCAGCACGAAACGGGAGAGCGCGACTTTCTCGTTGCGCTGATTGGTATAGGTTGTCTCGACCGCGAGGAAAGTCATCTTACCGCCGCGTCCGCCTTCCTTTTCGTAGATATCCGCGACGCGTGCAACGCCGGTCAATGTGTCGCCGACGAGTATCGGCTTGAAGAACTCGAACTCCTGCTCACCGTGCAAGATACGCCGCATGTCGAACATGTCGAGCGGCGGCATCGATTCGGCGCTCTGCCAGAACGCGCTGGTCTGGAGAAAAGTGACCGGTATCGGAATCCCGCCGCATTCTTTTTTTGCCATCTCGGGATCGAAATACACCGGATTCGGATCGCGAACCGCGCGGGCAAACTCGCGCACCTTGCTCCATTCGATCGGCATTGAGAACGGTTTGCCGGTTTTGCCGACTATGCTTTTGTCCACCATCGCCGAAACACTCCTCGAGCGGCCCGCGCGGACGCGCCGCCACGCGCCTTAAAGTTATAGGCCGATCAATTGCGCCACGATCTCGCGGTTGAAGTTAGCGTCGCCGAAGGTGAACTCCGAGGACTTGGCGCGCTTGAAATAAAGATGCATGTCATGCTCCCACGTGAAGCCGATCCCACCGTGGACCTGGATACCATCTGCCGCGGTCCGCCGGTAAGCGTCGGAGGCGGCCGCCTTGGCTACCGCCGCGGCGGTCCTGGCGTCGGCCGCGTCGTTGCTGACCGCCCACGCGGCGTAGTAGACGGCGGACTTCGCACCTTCGACGTCGACCATCATGTTCGCGCACTTGTGCTGGACGGCCTGGAAGCTGCCGATCGGGCGACCGAATTGCTCGCGCACCTTGGTGTACTCGACCGTGGTCTCGAGCACTTTCTGCGCACCACCCATCATCTCAGCCGCTAGCGTCACCTTCGCGCGATCGATCGTGGCCTCCAGCACCGGCCATCCATTGTTGACCTCGCCCACGACGTCGGCCGGCGACGCCTTCACGCCGCGCATCGCGAGCGCGCCGAGCCTACGCGTCTGATCCATCGTTTTGAGGGGCGTCACGCTGATACCCGGGCGCTTTGCATCGATCGCGAACAGCGTAACACCGCCGCCGCGCTTGCCGCCGGTGCGCGCCGCGACCAGGAAAAAATCGGCAACGTGCGCATCGTTGACGAACAATTTGTCGCCTTCGAGGACGAAGCCGGCACCGCTTTTGCGCGCGACCATCGTGATTCCGCTCTCTTCCCAACTTCCGTTCGCCTCCAGATGAGCGGGTGTCGCAGCCAGTTCGCCGCGCGCGATCGCCGGTAGAAAGCGACGCTTCTGCTCGTCGGAGCCGGCGCGGCTTATCGCCTCGGCAAACATCAGTGTCCAGATGAATGGCGACGGCAGCAGAACGCGTCCCATCTCCTCCGCCACTACCACCAAATCGACGTAATTGAGTCCGGCGCCGCCATGCTCCTCGGGCAGCACCAGGCCGAGCCATCCGAGGCCCGCCATCTTGCGCCACAACTCGGGCGAGTACCCGCGCTCATCGTCCATCATCTGGCGCACGTGCGCCGAAGGACATTCGCGCTCGAGCAGCGAACGCGCGCTCTGGCGCAGCATCTCCTGCTCCTCGCTGAATCCGAAATCCAAGCTTCTTTACCGTGGGTGACAGTTTCGCTTCGTCCGCGCGATTTCGGATACCACGGCGGGCCGCGCCACGACAAGCGCCGCTGCTTCATTCGTTCCGCTGCATGCTCAGGTCATTCGGGCAGAACCTGCAGCGCGTCGCCATAACGCAGATTGCCACCATCGGCGATCAGCAGGGCGCCGGTGATGAAGCTCGCCGCGTCAGAGGCGAGAAAGATACACGGGTAGGCGATTTCCTCGCACGTGCCGAAGCGCTGCAGCGCGCGCGACATCAGCATCGCCGCCTTGACCTTCTCGTTGGGCCAGATACGTTCGGCGGCGCCTTCGGTGGTGACCGGGCCGGGCGCAATACAGTTGACGCGGATGCCGAGGTGGCCCCATTCGGCGGCCTGCGATTCGGTGAGCTTGATCACGCCGGCCTTGGACGCCGCATAGGGCAGCATCGTGGCCGAGCCGTGAACGCCGGCGGTCGAGGACAGATTGATGATCGCACCAGGGCTCTTTTGCTCGACGAACTGGCGGGCGGCGGCCTTGGAGCAGAAGAACACGCCGTCGAGGTTGATCGAGACCACTGCCCGCCAGCCATTGGGCGAGAGCTTGAGACTGGGGGCGGCGATGCTCGCGCCGTGGTTATTAATCATCACGTCGAGCCGGCCGAAGTGCTTGACCGCCTCCGCCACCAGCGCGTCGCACGATTCCGCATTGCGCACGTCGCACACCGCCATCTCGCACCTGCCGCCGGCCTTGCGGATAGCGTCGCGCACCGGCTCCAGGTGGCCGGCGTTGCGGCTCGCGACCAGCACTGGCGCTCCACGCAACGCGAACTCGCGCGCGATCACGGCGCCGATTCCGGTGCCGCCGCCGGTCACGACTGTGACCTTACCTTCGACGCTGAATACGTCCTTCAAGGCAACCTCCCTTCTTTACCCGGTTCCGGTTATTCCAGCCCATTCTGCGCGTCGCGGCTACTTCGCGGAGAGCCGCGCGAGCGCCTGTTGCGCCTGTTCGGAAACCCCGGCCGCCGCGTCGTGGTCGGACGGCGCGGACTGAATCGCGCGCCGGTAGTAGTCCCTCGCCTGGTCGCGATCGCCCAGCGCCTCGTACGCGCGCGCGACGTTGAGTTGGGCCCGCGCACTGCCCGGGCATGCGGTGACCGCATCCTGGTAATAGCCGAGCGCCTTGTCGAATTCGCTCGCCGCAAACCGCTCGCCGCCGTGCCTGGTGGCCACCTGCATCACCGCTTTGTCGCACGAACCCGGCGGCAACGCGGTCGTTGGATACGACGTCTGCTGGGCGGCCTTGAGCTGCGCGACCTGTTGCTCTAATTGGTCCAGTTCGGTTTTTTGCTGATCGAGTTGCTGCTGGTTTTGTTTGATCGCGTCGGAAAGGCAACCGCCCGTGCAAAGGGCTATCACGATCAGCAACTCTTTCGAAGCCAAAATCCACCCACGGCGCATATCTACTTAGTTGCCAAGCGATACGCCGCTGTCAATGCAGGCCGGACCGGCGGCTTCAATCGGTCAGCGATGATGATAAACTTCGGCGCCGATAAAGGAGCAGAACTTTCGATGCGCATAATGCACATTGTCCAATTGACGTCGGCGGCTATGGTCGTTAGCTTTTTCAGCGTCTCAACTGCGCTATTCTCACCGGCCTATGCGGCCGCTGACGCGGGTGCTCCGGCGATGACTCCGGCTCAAGCCCTCTCGCAACTAATCGACGGCAACCGGCGCTTCCAGCACGACGCGAACAGCCATCCTCACCTTCATGCCAAACGGCGCTCGGAACTTGCCGGCGGCCAGTCACCCTTCGCCGTCATACTGTCGTGTTCGGACTCGCGCGTGCCCCCCGAGCTGATCTTCGACCAGGGCCTCGGCGGTCTTTTCGTGGTGCGTCTGGCCGGGAACACGGTCACTCGCGCGGGTCTCGAAAGTATCGACTACGCGGTCGGGCATCTGGGCACCAACCTCGTCATGGTGCTCGGTCACGAGAGCTGCGGCGCGGTCAAAGGCGCGCTAACGGAGTGTGTGAACAAACCCGCAACCGGGCTGCCCGAGATCTTTGCCAACATCTGCCCGGCGGTCGACGAGGCGCGTAAAAAAGGCGGAGACAATCTCGAATCCAGCGCGATCGATCTGAACGTGGCCGAGCAGGTGAAAATCCTGGAGCGCTCGCCGCAATTCAAGAAACGGGTTGCGGACGGTAGTCTTAAAATCGTCGGTGCCCGCTACATCCTGGAAAGCGGCAAGGTCGAAATGCTCGATTCCGGCGACTGATGCCCGGGGGAAATGGCGGGCTCGACGATTGTGACTAAGCAAATCTGCGCATCTATTGACGATTGCATAATATAGTTACAAAGGAAACAGATCCGCTTGCTCCCAGAAAGCCATCACCAGCATGGGCCGGCGGCGCATCCGTCGCAGCGTGTGTCGAGCGTGATAGCTGAGCTGGCTGAAGTCATGCGGGCAGAAGTTAGGCAGCTCGTGATGTTTCCAATAACCCCAGATGTACTCCACCGGATTGAGTTCCGGGGCGTAGGCCGGCAGGTAGTCCAGCGCCAGGCGGCCCCGCTGGCCGGCGACAAACTCCCCGACCAGGCGGCTGCGATGAGTCTTGGAGCGATCCCAGATTACCAGCAGTCGGCCCGGCAGATGACGCAGCAAATGGGCGAGGAAGTCCACCACCTGCGGGGCGCGGATGGTTCTTCGGTAAAGCCGGAAATAGAAGTTCCACCAAGTGATGCCAGCGAGGGCCGAGAGCACCTTCCAGTTGAAATGATATTGCAGCACCGGGGTCTGTCCGCGCGGGGCCCAGGTGCGCACCCGATGGGGCCGCTCGCTCAGCCCGCTTTCGTCGATGAAGACGATGGTGCGCCGCTCGCCGAGCGCTTTTTTTTAAGCCGTGGCCAGCGCACTCGCTTCCAGTACCGAATCGCCTCCTCGTCGCGCTCCAGCGCCCGTCCGGTGGGCCGCTGGCAGCTCCACCCGAGCTGGCGCAAGATGCGCCAAACGTGGGCTT
This sequence comes from uncultured delta proteobacterium, assembly GCA_963710455.1. Lineage (GTDB taxonomy): Bacteria > Desulfobacterota > Binatia > Binatales > Binataceae > JAKAVN01. Next base: position 113,299 of record CAVQAG010000015.1, on the reverse strand, counting down.
CGTGATAGCGCACCCCGCACTGGTCCTCGATCAGTTCACGCACCCGGCCCGCGGTCCACAGCCCGCTGGCGTAGCCGAGCGCCTCGGGACCGCGTCTGAGCGCCTGCTCGATCTTCCGCAGTTGGCTCGCGCTCAGTTTGGGCTTACGCCCGGCCCGTCCAGCCTGCTTCAACCCCGCCCGACCGGACTGCGCAAGCTGCCGCGCCCAGCGAATCACCGATTGCCGATGGACGCCCAGGCGCCGCGCTACCTCACTCTGGCTCACGCCCTGCTTGAGCAACTGCGCGGCTTCCATCCGCCGCCGTTCCAGTCCCTCAAAGTCCCGCCGCACACCTGCTGCATTACCCATAGCAGCAGGCTATCATATGTATCTATATTATGCAAGAGTCAATAATTGGCGATGCTCGGGCGCACAGTGATGCCGACGTAGGAGGTTGCGGTGCGGCCGTCCGAAGTCGTCGCATTGACGGTGGCCACATAAGTGCCGGTGTTCGCGTAGGTGTGGAAGAAGGTCAGAGGCGGATCCATCGAGACCTGCCCGTCACCAAAATTCCACACGTACGAGACGAAGCCCTTACCCTCCGGGTCGACCGTGTTGACGAAGAAACCGACGGTGAGCGGCGCCGGGCCATAGCCGGGCACGGCTGTCATCGTAATCAGGGGCGGCTGCGGCATATCGACGCCGCGCCCGCTTGTCCCCGAGCCGGGTGTCATTGATCCCGGCATTGACGATGATCCCGGCATTGATGACGATCCGGGCATCGATCCCGGCGTCGACATCTCGCCGGGCGCGAGCATCTGCTGCTGCTGTTGAAGATCCTGATTCTGTTGCTCCTGCGCAAACGCCGGTGCCGGCCATATCGCGGTCTGTATCAGCACGCCCAACAGCGCGGCGGCGGATACAAATGTCAGGCGCGCATCAGCCATTCGCTTAAATCGATGGTCACCGCACCGCCGTCGGTCATCTGGAGCGACTTGGGCGAGCGGCGGAGCTGCATTTTATCCAGATCCGTTTCTCGCGGGAGCATGTAAAGCAGTATGTCGCCTGACATCGAGAGCACCCTTATGCGCTGTTCGCCATGGCGCTCCACTCCGGTGACCTCATAGGGACTCAGATGGAACGGGAAGCCGCGAAGTCGTATCACTCTGTCGTCGTACTCCTCGACCACGCCGACGAAGAAGCGCGTATTGTCGTCGTGGAAAAGCTTGCGATCGATCACAAGGATGTGGTCGCCGTCCCGGATTGCGGGCATGTCGTTCCTCCGTTGTCGCCGGCCGGCCGCGTCCGCCGGACCCCCCGTCAGACTTACTTCCACCATTAAACGGATTGCGTGCCGCCCCGTCCATACCCCGGTCGCAGAATGCTCTTCGGGCTGCGCCCGCTTTTTCAGACCCGCCGATGCAGCTAGTATAGTGGGATCAACTGGGGCCCGCGGGTACCCGGGAGACGGCGATGCCGTCAAATTGACGGACGCGCTGCGCTGTCGCGAGATGTGCGCGGTGCGCTTGGCGCCGACTATTCGGAATTCCCCGAATATTCTGGATTTACGGAAGCTGCCCTGATGCTGGCGCTCGATAAAGTCTCAAAATTCTACGGCGGCCGCACGATCTTTGAAAGCGTAAGCTGGGCGATGGCGGACGATGCGCGGGTCGGACTGGTCGGCCTCAACGGCGCCGGCAAGACCACCCTGCTACGTATGATCGCCGAGGTGATCTCTCCCGACGCGGGCCGTATTGCGCGCCCTCAGCGTTCGTCAGTCGGCTACCTCCCGCAGGACGCGCCCGAGATGGGCGGGCGGCCGGTGCTGGATGAAACCCTTTCGGCGCTCAGCGAGATGCAAGCGCATGACCGCCGCCGGGTCGAACTCGAAGAGGTACTGGCGACGCATCATAGCGGCCCCGAGCACAACTCGGCGCTCGCCGAGCTCGGCGACGTGCTGAGCGAACTCGAGCGTCACGGCTTCTATGAGGCTGATAGCCGCGCCAAAGCGGTGATGTTCGGGCTCGGCTTCAGCGAGGCTGACCTCGCGCGCGACGTGGCCGAGTTCTCCGGCGGCATCCGGATGCGTATCGCGCTGGCGAAATTACTGGTGCGCCGCCCGGAATTTCTGATGCTCGACGAGCCGACCAACCATCTCGACCTCGAGGCGCGCAACTGGCTCGAGGACTATCTGGCCAACTATCCGGGTGGAATCATCCTGGTCTCACACGACCGTTACTTTCTTGACCGCGTGACCGATCGCACCGTCGAGGTCTCGCGCGGAAGGCTGGTCGAATACCAGGGCGGCTACTCCGCCTACCTGGTCGAGCGCGAGCGCCGCTTTGAGATGGAACAGGCGGCCTATGAAAACCAGCGCGCTGAGATCGAGCACATGGAGGCCTTCATCAGCCGTTTTCGCTATCAGGCGAGCAAGGCCAAGCTGGTCCAGAGCCGGATAAAGCAGCTCGAAAAAATCGAACGGCTGGAGCCGCCGGCCGGCAGCGAAAAAACGCCTGCGATTCATTTCCCCCAGTGCGAGCGCGGCGGCCGGCGGGTCTTTGAGCTCCGCGGCGTGGTCAAACGCTACGGCGATATCAAGGTCTATGACGGCATCGACCTGACGATCGAGCGCGGCGCGCGAATCGCGCTGGTGGGTCCCAACGGCGCAGGCAAATCGACGATGATGAAACTGCTCGCCGGTATCGAACCGATGACCGCCGGTCAGCGCGTGGTCGGGACCGGAATCGAGATCGGCTACTTCGCGCAGAACCTCGCCGAATCGCTCGATTACAGTAAGACCGCACTCAAAGAGTTGAGCGACGCGGCCGAGGGGATGACGACCGGCGAAATTCGCGGGCTTTTGGGCGCGATGCTTTTTTCGGGCGACGACGCGCTGAAGCCCGTGGGGGTGCTTTCGGGCGGCGAACGCGCACGGCTCGCGCTCGCCAAGGTGCTGGCGCATCGCAATAACTGCCTGCTGCTCGACGAGCCGACCAACAACCTCGACATCGTGGCCAAGGACACGCTGCTCGAAGCGTTGCGTCGTTTTCCCGGCACCGTGGTCATCGTGAGTCACGACCGCTACCTGCTAAACGAACTCGCGACCGAGGTCATCGAGGTGGGTCAGGGCCACGCGACGCGCTACCTCGGTAACTATGACTATTACCTGGCCAAGAAAGCGACGGCGGAGTCCGCCGCTACCGCAGCCAACGGCGCCGCGGCCCGGACCGGCGCGTCGATGGCGCCCGCGGAACGGACGGCTGGGATCCGCGCCGCCGCGGGCGGCGCGGACCCCCGCCCGCCTGGCAAGGGCGCTGGCGCCAACGGCGCTCGCGATTCTAACGGCGCGCGCGCCGCGGACGCTCCGCGCGCGACCGCGCCGTCCGCCCCCGGCAAAGCCGGAGCGAACGGCGCCTCCCACGATGACGAAATGAAGCAACGCCGCGAGCGCGAGCGGCGCGCCCGCCGGCGCCAGGCGCTCGAGGGCGACATCGGGCGCAAGGAGACCGAACGTGCCGCGCTCGGCGAGCAGATGAACGATCCCAATTTCTACCTGCAGCGCACCGACGCAAAGGAACTCATCGCCGCCTACGAGCGGCTCGGTGGCGAAATCGAGCGGCTGTACGAAGAGCTGATGAGCCTCGACGGCGGTGCGCCGTCGGGCTCGTAACGCGGGCGCGGTGGCCCGACACGCCCGCGGCGGCGACGGCCATGCGTGCGGGCAGGCCAGACGCATGGCCGTCGCCGCGTCCAGCGGCTAAGATCGCGTCGTGTCGTCCACTGACGCCGAATCACCTGCGCTCACACGATGGATCGACGCTGCGGTCGCCCGCCGATGGCCCGGTGCACGCGCCGCGAGCATCGTGATGCTCAAGGGCGACGCGTCGAATCGCCGCTTCTGGCGGGTTGCGCTGGCAGCGCCGGTGCTTTGCACCGGCGCTGCCAGCGCAACCCAACCCGCGTCGGCGGCCATCCCGCCGCCTTCCGCAATCGTGATCGACCTAGGCCCTGACGACCTGCCCGCCTACGTGCGCGCTTTGAAGCTGGTCTCGGCCCCGCCGGCCGAACCGCCTTTCCTGAACGTGCAGCGCTTTCTCAAATCGATCGGCGCGGCCGTGCCCGAAATCTACGCAGCTGACCCAAAGCATCGGATGCTACTGGTCGAGGATGTCGGCGAGCTGTCGTTATTCCAGGCCACGCTGAACGGCGTCGTCAGACCGGCAGCGCTCTATCGTATCGCGGTCGACGAACTGCTGCTGATTCATGTCGAAGGCACGCGATGCCTCGGCCCTGGATGTATCGCCGCGTCGATCGAATACGACCAACGTCTGTTTCGATGGGAGATGGAGGATTTTTTAACCACGGGGGCGGCGACCGTCGCACCCGGGACTGAGATGAAGCTGCTCGCCCCGGAGCTTGACGATCTCGCGGCGCGCCTTGGCGCCTTACCACGTGTGCTGTCGCATCGCGACTACCACGGCCACAACCTTTTCGTGCAAAACGACCGTGATGGCTTGCGCATCCGGGTAATCGACTTTCAGGACGCGTTGCTCGCGCCTGCCGCTCAGGATCTCGCCGTGCTGTTCACCACGCGCGACACCGGCCGCGTGATCGATCCCGCCGCGGAGAGCAGGTTGCTCGACTACTACATCGCGGGCCTCGCACGCCGCGGCATCCCGTGTCCGGATGCCGGGCGAATTCGTCACCGGCTATCATTTGTGCGTGCTCCAGCATGCGCTCAAAGTGATCGGACGTTTCAACGCGCTCGAGCGCCAGGGCAAGTCGGGGTACGCGGCGTTTATTCCGCATGCGGCGGCTCAGGCGCGCAGAATGCTCAGGGCGCTTCCGACTAAAAATGATTTTCCCAGACTGCGCGCGGCCTTTGACGTGCGCTGACGGCGCGAGCGATGCCATGCGCCAGGCAACGGCGAATTGATGAAAGCACTGGTGCTCTCAGCAGGCCTGGGTGAACGGCTGATGCCGCTTACCGCGACCGTGCCCAAACCGATCGTCGAAGTCGGGGGACGACCGCTGATTCATTATCCGCTCCGGATGCTGGCGCGCGCCGGCGTGACCGAGGTCGCGATCAACGTCCATCACCTGGCCGCCGCGGTCCAGACGGGGCTCGGAAGCGGCGACGCGATAGGCGTGCGAATAACCTATGCGCCCGAGGCATATCTGTTGGGCACCGGCGGACCGTTGGTCGGGTTGCGCGAGTTTTTCGGCAAAGACAGCTTCGCGATCCTCAACTGCGACACGATCATAGACCTTGATTTGTATGCACTTGCGGAGTTCCATCGCCGCCGCGGCGGCCTCGCGACGCTGGTACTGCGTGAAAGCGACACGCCCGAGGCTTATAGCCGAATCGAAATCGACGCCGATATGCGGGTGCGCCGGATGCGCCTGCTTATGCGGCGGGCGTCCATCGAATCTCAGCCGCAGGCCCGATTCGACGACTATGGGCCGGAGCTCGACGCGGCGGAAGCGGCGCGCCTTGATGCCTACATGTATTGCGGCGTGATGCTGTGTGAGCCGGCGGTGTTCGAGTTGATGCCAGCCAAGCCGCCGCCCTTCAGTCTGATGGGAGATCTGTTCGCGCCGCTACTGGCGCTGGGACAGACGATGTTCGGTTACGTGCATCGCGGCTTCTTTCGCACGGTCGATGACCTAAAGGGCCTTGAGGCGCTCCGCGCCGAGTTCGCGGCAGCATCGCCGCACCTGCCGTACCTTTGATCGCGCGACAGCATTCGTATCGCCGTCAAATAAGGCAGACAGGGGTTGATTACTCGCCCTTCAGCCGTTCCAGCAAACCGATCAGTTCGCTCATCGAGCGTATGACGAATTCCGCACGGTACTGCGGATGGTTGGTAAGCATGCGATGGCTGGCAGGTCCGGTCGCGACCGCTACCGACGCGCCGTAGCCGGCGTTCATCGCTGCCATCACGTCGCGCGGTTCGTCACCGACGTATACGCAGGCCTGCGGCAAAATCGCGGCGCGAATCGCGGCCTGCTTGAGGCTCTGCGTCTTGTCGAGGATTCGCATCGAGGTGCCGGTTTGTGTGATGACCTGGTCGAAGTAAGACGCCAGACCGACCATCGCGAGTTTCTCGACCAACCGCTGCGAGTCGCCGGGACGGCTGGTGATGAGGGCGGTGGCGTAGCCGCGCCGCTTGAGCTCGGCCAGCGTCTCCTGCACGTGGGGCAGCAGTTCGAGCCGCTCGGTGCGGTCGATCTCGGCTATAAAGTAGGCGAGCGCGAGCTTGGTGTATTCGGCGCGCTTCTCTTCGGGCAGACCAAGGAACGGATCGTCCTGCTCGAGCGCCCGATGGTAGCTCTCGCGGGTCAGCGGCGGCGCGTGGCCGAGGTCGTCGAGCGCGCGGCGCGCGGCTATATAGAGCGGTCCGTGGATATCAACCAGGGTGCCGTCGAGATCGAAGAAAACCGCTTTGAATTCGCGCTGCGATGACATCACTTAGAGGCGTCGAGGCGCGCAGGCCCGCCATGCAACTTTGATCGTGTTGGCTCAACGCTTGTCAAGCGCGTGGCGAATCTCAAGTTCGAATAAGATTTTTCGTCGGCAATCGTTCTTTGGCCCGTTCCGTGCTCCGCTTGTGTCATCCTGAGCGAGCGTTGCGCGAGTCGAAGGACCCCGGACCTTCCTTCTTTTGCACTTCTCCACTGCTCAGATCATTCCAGTTTGAATTAAGCGACTCGATTAGTTTGATTTTTTTCGCACGACGCCAGCCCTTCAATTGTTTCTCGCGCGCAAGGGCGGCTTCGATTTCCCCCGAACGCCTCGAAATATACTAACGTCTTTTTCCTACATGCCTTTTGGACCGCTTCTGACCCGGCACCTTGCTCTTAGAACGGATGAACGCGGATGATCGTCTTTCCCTTGATCCGCTCGGTCGGGTTGAAGGCGGCAACCGCATCGTCGAGGGCAGCCACGTTGCCGATGTTTGTCCGCAGCCGACCAACCCGGACCCGTTGGACGAGATCACTCAATTGGGCGCGATCGGGTACGACGACGAAGTCGATAGTCAGGCCGCCAGAGGGCCGCGCCTCGGTCGGGCCGGTGACGGTCACCAGCGTTCCTCCGGCGCGAATCATGCCCGCAGACCGCTTCCCGATGTCGCCGCCGATGACATCGAAAACCAGATCGACTTCGCCGACGTCTTCCAGGGCGTCGTTATCGAGGTCGACGAACTCCTGTGCGCCGAAGTCGAGAGCCGTCTGACGGCCGCCAGCGCGCCCGGTGCCGATGACGTACGCGCCGGCCTCACGTGCGAGCTGGCTCGCCATCGAACCGACTACGCCGGCCGCACCGTGCACGAGGACTCTCTGCCCCGCGTGAAGGCGGCCGTGCTCGAACAGCCCCTGCCACGCGGTCAGGCCCGGCATCACGAGGGCCGCGCCCACGGTGAAGTCGACGTCGCCCAGCAGCGGTGTGAGGTTGCGTGCCTCGACGGCCACATACTCCGCCAGCGTGCCGTCGCGATACCAGTCCGTGAGGCCGAACACCCGCTGTCCAATCGACAGCCCCGTCGTGCCATAGCCGAGAGCGGTGACCACTCCGGCCAGTTCGTGTCCGGGGATTGAAGGCGTCCGGTCACGGCCGACGCGATCGGTCCAGGTCGAGGGCCACGACAGCTCATCCCCGGTGAATCCCGACGCATGAATCTGAACAACGACGTCGTTTATCGCCGCCTGCGGCTCGGGCCGCTCCACCAGCTTCACCCCGGCCGTTCCCGCAGCCTGATCCGTCACCACAATCGCCTTCATCGGTCACCTCCCTGTGTCGAGTTCTTGTCTGCAAGGTAAATGTAGTAAGTTTTAGGGGCCGCATTCATTGCGATCCGGGTCCTTCGACTCGCGCAACGCTCGCTCAGGATGACAAAAAGGACAACACGGCAGGTGCTGAATATTTGTCAACCAACCTTGCAACTCGGGATAGTGCAACTCCAGACCCGGCCAAAACTCGCGCCTGGCGCGCGTCGAGCGCGAGCATGAAGCGCCCTTCGCACGGATTGCTTATGACCCACAATGTGCCGCGGCGCGCCGCGACGACGGCCGCGAGCGCCAGCGCCGCTGCGTCAGCCTGATCGAGATTCGCCGGCACGGGCGCATTGCGAAGCCGAAGGCGTGCAGCGAGCGACGCGACGATACGACGACGCGCGGCCAACGCCTCAGCGCGCCGACCCTTGGGTGGAAGCGCAGTCGACGGCGACGAGAGGCGCAATTGCAGGTCGGGATAAGACTCGAAGGCTTGCACGCCGAGCAGTTCCAACGCGCGATAGGTTGCGAACCCGGCCAACATGAAGCGGGTGAAGATCGCACCACCGCTCGGCGCCTGCCCGCCCGCATCTCCATCGTCGCCCCCAGGCTTGTCTGGCGAAAGCGCGCCGAACAGTTCCGCCGCGATCGCGCTTAGATGCGGCTTGCATCGCGGATCGCGTGCGCATCGCGCGAAGTAGTCGTAGCGCGGCGTGGGGAACATCGAGAGCCTCGGCATCCGAACTTTGACTGCGGGAGCGGCTTTGCCGGCGGGCATGGCCACTAACGTGCGAAAGATTTGCCGCAGGACGGCGTCGACTTCGCGACCGCGCGGTGCCGGATCGCGCAGGAGCGTCCCGCGCGACCAATCGAGATCGCGAGGCCATCGCGGCGAGTCAACCAGTGCGGTCGTGTGCGAATCGAGTCCCGGCGCGGCGGCCTTAATCCTCTGGGCGAGAGTGCCACACGCGGTCCCACTCAACCCGTCCAGCGCGACGCGTTTGAAAACCAACGCGCGTGGCGGTAAATCGACGATGGCGAGGTCGAGAAAATTCTCGCCGACGTCGATCCCGACGAACGAGCCGGGCGATGGCCCGCGCAGCGCCTTGCCGGCGATGGTCCATTACTAGGGTTGGTCGGCCAGCCCACCTGGCGGGCGCGGTCAGCCGGCCCCCGTCCTACCCCGGCGGTTGCGTCACTCCGTTGGATACGGTGTGCGCGGCGGGATAGAGCATCCGGTACTCCCGCAAGCCGCCGATCACGCGCTTTACGTAGTCGCGGGTTTCGTGGAAGCCGATATTTTCGACCCATTGATCGTCGTCGCCCGGATACTTGGCGTTCCATTGCTGGACCGCGTGCTCGCCCGCATTATACGCCGCGACCGCCTTGAATGGGTCGCCGCCGAACATCTCGAACAGGTTCTTCAGATAGGTGGTGCCCACGCGCACGCTCAGCGAAGGATCGTAGAGATTGAGCGAGGCTTGCTGAAAACCTGCCGAGGGCCCTATCCGATCGGCCGTGGCCGGCATCAACTGCATCAAGCCGCGCGCATCGCTCACCGATCGCGCCTGCGGATTGAACAGGCTCTCCTGGCGCACCAGCGCGAGCACCAGGTAAGGATCGAGCGCGTCGTCATTGGCAGCCTGCGCGATCATGTCCCAGTAAGCGCGCGGATAGCGCAATCGCTCGGTTGCCGAGGAGTCGAGGCTACCGGTTTTCTCCAGCCGGACCGCGAGCTCGATCGCCGCGAACCATTCGCCGGTGCGCTGCAATTCGGCGAGAACGAAATCGCGCACTCGCGGATCGGCAGGGTCTTCGGCGGCGACCGCTCGCAACTCGGGTGCCTCGAGATAGTTCAGGCCGAGGCGCCTTAAGGTGGCGACGCGGTCAAGATGAAACGCGGCGAGGCTGCCGGGCGCGACCGAAGGCATGGCGGCGTCGAGTTGAGACGCGTTAACGGCGGCTGCCTGATAAGTGGGCGCGCCGATCCTGCGCGCGGCCAGTTCGGGGTAGTAATTGCTATCGGTGCTCTGCGCGAGGCTCTGATAGATCGCGGCGGCGGCGGCACTCTGGCCGGAGCGCTCCATCGAGCGCGCATGCCAATACGAAAGCGCGTCGCGTTCGGAGGCGGACGCGGCCATCGGCTTCATCGAGGCGAACTCGCGCGACGCCGTGTCGAACTGACCGGTCATATAGAGCGCGAACGGCGCGCGGAAGCGGCCGTCGGCGGCCTCCGTGCTATGGGGATAGCTGCGCACCAGGCGCAAGTACGCGGCGCGCGCGAGGCTCCACTGAGCGTCGTCCTCATACGCTCGCCCGATGTCGAACATCGCGGCTGGCGCAAGCTCGCTTGCCGGGAATTCTTGCGCAAGCCTGCTGAATGTCGCGCGTGCCGCCTGCGTATCTCCGATGCGCCACTGCAAATGTCCGAGCCGATAGAGCGCCGCCGGAGCCATTTCGCCGCGCGGCGAATATTGGAGATATGCATTGAGCGCGAGCATCTCGCTGGCGGTATTGGCCCGCAGGGCGCGCGCTTTCAGCCACAGCATCTCGGCACGCACGCTCGCGGGGGGCCCGAGCGAAAGCGCCTCGTCGGCCTGGATGAGCGCCATCGAGGACTGGCCCTCATGCAGCAGCAGGGCGGCCTCGCGGCGATGGTATCCGAGCGAGTGGGTGTCGATGAGACCGGGATGGGCGGCAGCGGTCGAGTAGGCGAGCATGCGCGCCTCAGCGTCGGAGCCGCCTTGCGGATACTTTTCGCGTAACACCTGCAATTGGCTGAAAGCGCCTCGCGCGTCGCCCAGGCCAAGCGCCGCACGCGCCTCAATTAGCCGCGCCTGCTGGTCGACGTCCGGGGCCGGATTGCGCGCCGTCAGCGCCGCAGCCGCCGCCTGCGCATTGCCAAGCTGCCCCAGCTTCAACTCGATATCCGCATACTGGAGCGAAGCCTGGTCGGCGAAGACACTTTGCGGATAGCTGTAGCCGAGCCGCCGAAAGGTCGCGGCGGCGCTCTGGTTGTCGCCACTCTCGCTCTGGGCAGACCCGAGATAGAACAGTGCGTAGTCGGCAAGCGCCGGATATTTGTCGGCCGCGAGCGTCATCCGCTCGATCGTCTTCATCAGGTCGTGCGCGCGGTAGGCCTGGTAGCCTTCGACAAAGGCTTGCTCCGAGTTAATCGGAACGACGGTGAGGATACCGAATTGACCCAGGATGGAACGTGCGTCGGCGCGAATCGAGGGAGCTGCCGCCGCACTGACGGGGCCGAAGCCTCGCGCAGGAGCAGCCACGAGAGCGGACAGGCCCACCATCACAACCAAACCCAACAGCCCACTACTTGGCTTCACAAACATTACTAAAGAGTAACGTGCGGCCCTAACCGATTCAATCGGCTCATTATCGAAGATCGGACAGGAACTCGAGCATCGCCGCGTTTACTTCCTCAGGCTTCTCCTGCTGCGTCCAATGGCCCGAGCCGTTGATGTTCACGCGCTTGAGATTGGGAACCCATCGCTCCATCCCCAGCGTCTGCTCCGGCCACAGCACGAAGTCGAGTTCGGCGGTAATCATCAGCGCCGGCTGATTGACCCGGTCGGGGAGGTTCGCCGACTCCTCCCAATTGCGGTCGATATTGCGATACCAGTTGAGCCCGCCGCGAAAACCGGTCTTTTCGAACGCTTTCACGTAAACGTCGAGGTCGGCCTCGCTCATGTATTTGCCGAGCGGCCCATCAGGCAGGCGATCGAGAAGACCACCGCCCGCGGGACCGAACACGCCCGGCGCGGGCCGCTGCGCTAACGGCGGGAGCGGCATCGGGTCCCGATAGAGACCGCGCAGCGAGCGCCGCACGTCGCGTTCGAGTTCGGCCTCGGCAACTCCCGGCTGCTGGAAGTGCAACACGTAATGGAAATTGCCGGCGGCGTTTTTCCGCGCCATCTCGGTCGGCTTGGTCGGCGCGGGCTGCGGGCTGGTCACCCAGATTATTTTCGGATGCTCCGGGCTGCCCGGCGTCGACGGAAGCCATCGCGGCATGAACGGGGTATTCAGATTGATCACACGCGCAATTCGTTCGGGCGCACGCATCGCGCTCTGCCAACTGACGAACCCGCCCCAGTCATGGCCGACGATTACGCACTGTTCGATCTCGAGCGCGTCGAGCATTCCAACGATGTCCTTAACCAGCTCGCGCACCTGGTAAGCCTCGACCGGCTGCGGACAATCGGTTTCGCCGTAGCCGCGCTGGTCGGGCGCGATCGCACGAAAGCCGGCCTCGGAGAGCGCGCGGAGTTGATGACGCCACGAGTACCAGAGCTCGGGAAAGCCGTGGCAAAGAACCACCGGAAAGCCCTTGCCGGCCTCGACCACGTGCATCCTGATGCCATTGGTTTTGACGAATTTATGAACGAGTTCGCTCATCAGATTTAGCCTCGCACTGATCTAGCGCCAGTGTAAGCACACCGGCATCGTCCGACCAACAGAGCGGCACGTGGCCGCGCTTGCGCCGCACGAGGCGCTCCTGCAACCTTTTGCCAACAGACTTTTTGCCGACCGACTTGCAACGATGGCCGCCCCCAGATTAATCCTCGCCTCAACCTCGCCGCGGCGCAGAGCATTGCTCGCGGCTGCCAGAGTCGAGTTCGAGCTGGCCGAAAGCGGCGTCGAGGAAGAGCTTCACGCCGGGGAGCCGGCCAAGGAGTTCGCGCTGCGGATGGCGGAGGAGAAGGCGCTCGCGGTTTCGCGGCAAGCGGATGGCGCACTGGTGCTGGGCGCGGACACGGTAGTGGAATGCGGCGGTGAAATTCTCGGCAAGCCGCGCGACCATGCCGACGCGCATCGCATGCTGCGCACGCTCTCCGGGCGCTTCCACGTCGTGGTGACCGCTTTTGCGCTGGCCCGCGACGGGCAGGTGGCCGAAAGCCGCGCCGTCGTCAGCCGCGTCCGTTTTCGCAATCTTGGCGACGACGAAATCGACGCTTACATCCGCACCGGCGAGCCGATGGACAAGGCGGGCGCGTATGGTATCCAAGCCGAGGGCGCGGGGCTGGTGATTGAGGTCGAGGGTGAGCGCGACAACGTGATGGGCCTGCCGGTTGGCGAGGTGCTCGCCGCGTTACGGCGGCATACGAGCGTTTCGTCGTGAAGACTGAGCGCTGATTCGCAAGCCGAATGGCGATACCCAAAATTGATGCCCACAGCCGATGAAATCGCCGCGCGGCTGATGGCCGTGCGCGAGCGGATCGCACGAGCGGCGGACCGCGCAAAGCGTGACCCGGCCTCAATCAGGCTGGTCCTTGCAAGCAAGACGCAGCCGCCCGAGGCGATTCGCGCGGCGTACACCGCCGGCGCGCGCGATTTCGGCGAGAACTACGTGCAGGAGGCGGCGGCGAAACAGGAGACGCTCGTCGATCTGAGCGACCTCCGCTGGCATCTGATCGGCCATCTCCAAACCAACAAGGCGCGTGATGCGGCGGGGCGGTTCGTGTTGATCCATAGTCTCGATTCCGCGCGCCTGGCCTCGGCGATCGCCCGCGCGCGTCCCGCGCCCCCCGTGCCGGTGCTGATCGAGGTCAACGCCGCGGCCGAAGCCTCCAAGAGCGGCGTGGATCCCGCCGAAGTCGAGCGGCTGATCGAGGACGCGCGATCGTCGGTCGAAATCCTCGGCCTGATGTCGATTCCGCCTCCGCAGAACGATCCCGAGCGCTCACGAACCCATTTCGCCGCGCTGCGCGCGATGCGCGATCGGCTTGCGGCGGCGACCGGCCTTGCGCTAAGCGAGCTGTCCATGGGGATGACCGACGATTTCGACGTGGCGATCGAAGAAGGCGCGACGATCGTGCGAGTGGGCCGCGCGATCTTCGGCGAGCGGGCGCGATGAACGTGACAAAGAAGCTGGGCTTTATCGGCGCGGGCAACATGGCGGAGGCGCTGGCCCGCGGACTGGTCGAGAACAAGGTCTTCAAAGCATCGGAGCTGATCGCCTCCGACGTCGACGCCGCGCGCCGGCGCAAGTTCAAGAATGCGCTCAAGATCGAGGTCACGACCGACAATCTCAAGGTCCTGAATTCGTCGCGCGCCCTGCTCTTCGCCGTGAAACCGCAAACCATCGACGCAGTGCTGACCGAGCTGGCCCGGGCCGGCGAGGGCAACGGGGCGTCGCGCAAAGCCGGCCTCGGCACCAAACTTTTCGTGTCGATCGCGGCCGGGGTCACATTGAGCCGCCTGGAGAGCGCGCTCGGTGGCCGCGCGCGGGTGATTCGCGTGATGCCGAACGCGCCCGCGATGGTCGGTCAGGGGATGGCGGCGCTGGTACGCGGACGCAACGCGACTCGCGCCGACGAGGCTTTCGCACTCAAGATTTTCCGCGCGGTCGGCGATGCGGTGGCGTTGAAAGACGAGACGCTGCTCGACACTGTAACCGCACTTTCAGGCAGTGGTCCGGCGTACGTGTACCTGTTCGCGAAGGCGCTCGCCGACGCTGCCGCAGCTCTGGGACTGGCGCCCGAGCTTGCGCTTCGGATGGCGCTCAAGACAATTCGCGGTGCGGAAGAGAATATGCGCCGCTCATCGATGACGGCGGCCGAGTTGATTCGGATCGTCGCGTCTCCCGGCGGCACGACCGAAGCCGCGCTAAAACAATTAGGCGCCGATGGCTTTTCTGATATCGTGTCGCGTGCCATACATGCAGCCGCCGAGCGCTCACGCCAACTCGGACGCGTGAGCTAGGCCGCCCCGGAGAGTCATCGACCATGCCCGCTATCCTGGTGAACACGATCGTGTTTGCAGCCCAGACGCTATCCGGCCTGCTTCAAATATATTTCTACATCGTCATCATCGCGGTGCTGCTGAGCTGGGTCCAGCCGGACCCGTATAACCCCATCGTACGCACGCTCTACGCGATGACCGAGCCAGTTTTCGATTGGGTTCGCGGGCATCTGCCGGTCTACTTTGGCGGCCTCGATCTTTCGCCGATAGTCGTCATCGTCGCAATTCAATTCGTTCAGCGCGTGCTGATTGTTTCTCTTCTGCAGGCTTTGATGTCGCCGGCGGCGATCTACGGCTCGTAAGATCCCCTCGCAATCTCGAAGGCGGAAACCTCGGCGCACTACCCGCTTGGCTGAGTGCCGCTGCCGGCTCGGTGAGGCTCAGGGTGATTGCGCGGCCCGGCGTCTCCCGTGTCGGGATACTGCGGGTCGACCCGCGCGGGATGGTGATCGGTATCGGGGCTCAGCCCGAGCGCGGCAAGGCCAACGCGGAGCTTATCTGTATAGTCGCGCGGATGGCGGGCGTCCCGCGCTCGGCGGTGGAAATAGTTGCGGGCCTGGCCTCCCGGCAGAAATCGCTCCGGATTAACTGCGGCGATCCCGTCGCCATAGCCTATAAATTGACCAAGATGGCGTCGCGCGCCTGATTCTGAGAAAATACAAATTGGATAATCGGATCAAATTCTGGACCGATGAAACCGTGAGGAATTCCTATGGCGATCGCTGCGATCACTGATTGACAAGGCGCACCGGCGTGCTTACGTAAAGTTAAGAGGCGTCAGGAGCCAATCTCATCTACTGAAATGCCCATCTACGAGTATCACTGCCCTAAATGCGGAACATTTGAGACGACGCAACGTATTACCGAGGCGGCGCTCAAGCGCTGCCCTACCTGTAAGAGCAAAGTCGAGCGGATGATCTCGGCCACTTCGTTCGTACTCAAGGGCTCGGGATGGTACGCGACCGACTACGCACGCTCGAACGCCGGCAAAACCAACGAGGGGTCGGGCGAGAAATCTGACAGCAAACCGAGTGGCGCGAGCGCCAGCAATGGCGCCAACGGCTCTTCAAGCGCGGCGCCATCGTCGGGCTCATCGGAGACGAGCGGATCATCGGACAAGGGAAGTACCTCGCCTTCCTCCGAAAAAAGCACGAAACCCTAGTCATCCGAATCGAATCGCTCCAGGCTCCCTTTTTGATCGCTAAGTTGCACTTCACGCAACGCAATATAAGCGATCGTCACAAAAGATCGGCTCTTTGGCTCATTCGTCGTCTGGTACGCGTTATGCTCTCCTTAAATCGCGCTCGCTGGCACACCGAGCCAGCCGGATATTTGTGGACGACGAAAAGAAATCTCCTCCTTCCCCTCGCCCTTCAATCCGTCTCTGGCTCGCGGTGCTTCTGAGTGTGGTCGCGCTATGGTTCGTTGACAGCTCTGCTCAAGCCCGCCTCGCGCCAGCAAAATTCCGGCCGCAAATAAGTTCCCCGCGGCCGCAAATACATCACCTGCTTCGGTAGCGCATCGGACATTTTTTCTGTTTGAATCGGACCGATGCGCGCACTGGTGTTGGACCCCGAACTATTTCTCCACGATGACTATCCTGAGCCGGCGTCCGTGCCGGGCGAAAGTATCGTGCG
Source organism: uncultured delta proteobacterium (assembly GCA_963710455.1). Lineage (GTDB taxonomy): Bacteria > Desulfobacterota > Binatia > Binatales > Binataceae > JAKAVN01. The sequence continues at coordinate 97,150 of CAVQAG010000015.1, read as the reverse complement.
CGTGCGGATGGCCGGGATATGCGGCACCGACCTCGAGTTGGCGCGCGGGTACATGTCCTATCGCGGCGTGCCGGGCCATGAGTTCGTCGGTGAAGTCGTCGAGACTAAGACCGGCGCGCTCGCCGGGCGGCGGGTGGTGGGCGAAATCAATGCGGCGTGCGGGCGATGCGCCCTCTGCCTGATGGCCTGGGACGCCATTGCCCCAACCGCACCGTGCTCGGGATCCTGGGACGCGACGGTGCGTTCGCCGAGTTCCTCCGCCTGCCCGACGAAAACCTGATCGCTCTGCCCGACTCGATCTCCGACGAGCTTGGCGTCTTCGTCGAGCCCGTCGCGGCAATATACGAAATCTTCGAGCAAACCAAATTGCGGCGCGACCACAGGATTGCGGTACTCGGCGACGGACGGCTCGGCGCGCTCGCCGCGCTCGTGCTGCGCGCCGAGGACTACGCGCCGGTGCTCGCCGGACACCATCGCGAGAAGCTCGATCGCCTGGCCGCGCTCGGAATTGAAGTAAAACTTGAGAGTCAACTCGAGCCCGGCTTCGACGTGGTGATCGATTGCACGGGAAACAGCGCCGGGCTTAATCGGGCGCTTGCGCTCGCGCGCCCTCGAGGCATCGTGATTCTAAAGAGCACGGCGGCCACTGGCGCCTCTCTCAACCTGGCGCAGGCGGTGGTCAACGAAATCACGATCGTAGGCTCGCGATGCGGCCAGTTTGCGCCGGCTATTGCGGCGCTCGCCTTGGGCAAGGTCGATCCGCGCCCGCTGGTCGCCGAGCATCTTCCCGCTCGACCGATGCCTCGGCAGCATTCGCCGCCGCCGGACGCTCGCCAAATTTCAAAGTATTGCTTAAATCCTGATGACCACGACCGTCATCGTCGGAATCGACACCGGCGGCACGTTCACCGACCTGGTCGACGATCGTGGGCGGGCGACTTGGCGTGCACAAGGTGCTCTCGACACCCGACGATCCTGCGCGCGCGGTTGTCACTGGACTTAAAGCGATGCTTGAAGAGAGACCCAACGGGTCACATCGCGAGATGATTCCCGATCCAGTCACCTACAGTTCGACAGTGGCGACCAACGCGCTGCTCGAGCGCAAGGGTGCGCGCGTTCTGCTGCTGACGAACGCGGGCTTTGAGGACGTGGTCGAAATCGGCCGCCAGAACCGTAGCAATCTTTACGCGCTCGCGCCCGAGCGTCCGGAACCGTTGGTCGCGCGCACGAGGCGCGTGGGCGTCGCCGAGCGGACCTACTTCGACGGCAAGGTAGCGCTTGGCCTCACCGCCAGCGAGCTTGACCGCGTGCGCCGCGCCGCCGCGTCAAGCCGCGCCGACTCGATTGCCATCTGTCTGCTCCATTCCTACGCCAATCCGGCGAGCGAACAGCGGCTTGCGCGCGCGCTCACCCCGCTTGGCCTTCCGCTCTCGGTGTCACATCGCATCCTGGCCGAGTACCGCGAGTTCGAGCGGCTCTCGACCACGGTGGTCAACGCGTACGTCGCGCCGCGGATGTCTTCGCACCTCGGGCGGCTCGAGCGCGACCTGGGCGCGGCCCGGCTCCGCGTGATGCAATCCAATGGCAGCGCGATAGGCGCGCGGCTTGCGCGGGACGAACCGGTCCGCACGATCCTTTCGGGCCCCGCCGGCCGGCGTGATCGGTGCGGCTGCGCTGGTGCGCGCCACGGGCATCGATCGCTTCATCACGTTCGACATGGGCGGCACTTCGACTGACGTATCCCTGTTCGACGGCCGCGCCGCTATCCGGACGCTCAGCTATCCCGGCGGCTACGCCGTTCGCACTCCGGTCATCGACATCCACACGGTTGGCGCGGGCGGCGGCTCGATCGCCGCGGTCGACGCGGGCGGCTCGCTCAGGGTCGGCCCGGAAAGCGCTGGCGCGGATCCGGGACCGGCCTGCTACGGACGCGGCACGGCGCCAACCGTGACCGACGCCAACCTGGTCGCCGGGCGTCTGGTGGCCGAGAATTTCCTGGGCGGTGCGATGCGCCTTTATCCTGAACGTGCCGCAAAAGCGATCGCAGCGCTTGGCCGTGCGATGCGCATCGACGCGATCGGCGCCGCCAGCGGCGTAATTCGCGTAGTCAACGCCAACATGGAACGCGCGGTGCGCGTCATCACGGTGGAGCGCGGCTTCGACCCACGCGATTTCGCGCTGATGGCGTTCGGTGGCGCGGGCCCGATGCACGCGTGCGAGCTGGCGCGCGACCTCGGCATCCGGCATATCGTGCTGCCACGCAATCCCGGATTGTTGTGTGCCTGGGGCGCGTTGCAGGCGCCGCTCGGACGCGAATACTCGCTCACCGTGCGTGAAACCTCATCCAAGTACGGGCGCCTCGCGACACGCACGGCGCCGATGATCACGCGGGCGCGGCGCGAACTCGCAGCCGAGGGCGCGCGCCGCGGGCAAATCCGCGTCGAGCTCTTCGCCGACGTGCGTTACCGCGGCCAATCCTACGAGATCGAGGTGCGGCTTACTCCACGCTTCGCCGCCGACTTCCACGCGGCCCATCGCCGCATCTTCGGCCACGCCGCGCCCGAGGCCGCGGTCGAAGTCGTCAATTTGCGCCTGCGCGCGACGGCGCCCGGCGCTATCGTCGCGCCTGAGCGTCTTGCACGCTCACGTGGGCGAACCTCACCCTCGCCCATGCGACGTATCGAGGTGATTACAAGTGAACGCGCGACCGGAGGGCGCGCGGCGGGAGGACGCACGCGCCTCGTGCCAGTTTACTCGCGCGACGTGATCGGCGCGGGCGCGAGGATACGCGGACCGGCGATCGTAGTCGAACTCAGCGCCACCGCCTACGTCGCGCCTGAGTTCACGTTGCGCGCCGACGGCTTCGGCAACCTGCACCTGGAGGCGTGACTATCATGAAGCGCGCCAATCAACGGTCTAGCGATGAAGCTCGACCCAGTGACGCTGGCGGTGATGAACAACCGCCTCGCCGCGATCGCCGAGGAGATGGGCGTCGTGCTGGGCCAGACCGGCTTCTCGCCGAACATCAAGGAGCGCCACGATTTCTCGTGTGCGCTGTTCGACGGCAGCGGCGAACTGGTCGCGCAGGCCGCCCATATCCCGGTCCATCTCGGCTCCACTCCGCTTTCCGTGCGCGCCGCGATCGAACGGCTCGAGCTTGGCCCAGGCGACGTCGCCGCGGTCAACGATCCGTTTGCCGGCGGCACGCATCTGCCGGACCTGACGCTGGTCGCTCCGATCTTCCTCGGCGCTGAGCGCCGCCCGTTCGCGTTCGCCGCCAACCGTGCCCATCACGCCGATATCGGCGGGATGGCGCCGGGCTCGATGGCGCTTTCGACCGAGATCTACCAGGAGGGTTTTCGCCTGCCGCCGGTCCATCTGGTCCGCGCGGGCAAGCCGGCGCGTGACGTGATGGAGCTGTTCTTCGCCAACACGCGGGTGCGCGAGGAGCGCGAAGGCGACCTGCGCGCGCAAATCGCGGCGCTCAACGTCGGCGCCGAACGGTTGCGCGGGTTGGTGGCGGCGAGCGGGCGGCCGCAGGTGGCCGCGGCGATGGCCGCGTTAAAGGACTACGCAGACCGACTGATGCGCGCAACGCTGCGCCGTTTACGGCCGGGTCTGTACCGCGCGGCCGATTGCCTTGACGACGACGGCGTCGGTACCGGGCCGATCGAAATCAGGGTGGCGATTCGGATCGGCGGCGGACGCGCGATCGTCGATTTTACCGGCTCCGCGCCGCAGGTGCGCGGCTCTGTGAACGCCAACTATGCGATCACCTTGTCGGCGACCTTTTACGTGATGAAGTGCCTGGCGGCCGAAGCGGTGCCGGCCAACGAGGGGCTGATGCGCCCGATTCGGGTGATCGCGCCGCTCGGCTCGATCGTCAACGCGCTGGCCGCCGGCGGCGGTTGCGGGCGGCAACGTCGAGACCTCGCAGCGGATCGTCGACGTGCTGCTGCGCGCGCTCGCCGCCGCCGCGCCCGACCGTATCCCGGCGGCAAGCTCGGGCTCGATGTCGAACATGACTCTGGGCGGCTACGACTCGATCCGCGCGCGGCATTTTTCGTACTACGAAACGATCGCCGGCGGCGCCGGCGCAGCGCCCGGCCATCCGGGCGCCGCCGGCCTCCACACACACATGACCAACACGCTGAACACGCCGATCGAGGCACTGGAGGCCTACTACCCGATGCGCATCAGCGAGTACCGCATCCGTCGCGGCTCCGGCGGACGCGGCGCGGCGAGGGGTGGCGACGGGCTGATTCGCGAGCTCGAATGCCTGGTGCCGGCGACGCTGAGCCTGTTGACCGACCGCCGAATTACCGAGCCGTGGGGGCTTGCCGGCGGAGGCGCCGGCAAGCCGGGCGCGAATTACCTGGTGCGCAACGGACGGCGAATCAAACTACCCGGCAAGGCCAACGAGCGACTTGTCGCAGGCGAGCGCGTGCGAATCGAGACTCCCGGCGGGGGCGGATGGGGCCGCGCGCAGCGCGGCCCCATCCGCCCCCGCTGACGCCTTATTCTGAGCTCCATTGCGACAGCTAATACGAGCAATCGGCCGCAATCGAAAACAGTTGAACAGGAAGAATAATTCCCTGTGTGCAGTGGTAAGCGCCAATGATTACGCGATTGCGTGATTCTTTAGGACGGCTTACTATTCTGAATAATGGCGACCTACCGTCAATTCATCGAAACCGCGATAGATCACGCCCGGTACGAGAAGATGGAAAGCGGAGGGTGGTTTGCCTCGATTCCCGGACTTGCTGGACTTTGGGCTACGGGAACAACTGTCGAAGCGGCAAGAAAAGATCTCCTCGAGGCGCTGGATGGTTGGATTGAGGTAACCGTCAAAGCTGGGACCCGCATACCAGCCGTCGGTGGTGTTAGTCTTTACGACGATCTGCAAAAGGTTGCCGACGACTAACGCTAGTAAATGGCTCTTCGTCCGTGCTCGCGTCGCGAGTTCATCAGAAAGTTGCGCGCACTCGGTTATGGTGGCCCCTTCGCGGGAGGCAATCACCAGTTCATGAGCAAACCGGGGGCACTAAGCGTGCGCGTTCCGAATCCACATCGAGGCGATATCAGCATCGACCTCGTTAAGCGCATTCTTCAAATTTCAGACATCAAGCAGCAGGACTGGGAAACCGCATAACCTGCGTTTCCGTCGCTCCCCTGCTGCGTCGCGAAGAGCGAAACACTCTGAAGAGAAGGCAGATGGCGGAGTCGCAGTTCTGGATCGGAGTACACGGCATAATCGCCGACCGCGGGCGCCTTGTGGTGCTGCGGCGCGCGGCGCGGATGCCCTATCGGCCGGGCCATTGGGATCTCCCGGGCGGCCATCTAACGCTCGGCGAGAGCTTCGAGGAGTGTCTGGCGCGCGAGGTCGGCGAGGAGACCGGACTCGCGATCGAGATCGAACGCGCACTCGGACTCTACAAGGCGCCGCCGGACCCATACGTGCAGGCGCTCTTCGCGTGCCGGCCGGAAGACGCGCGCCGCGAGCTCGTCCTGATGCCCAACGAGCATGTCGAGGGCCGATGGGTCACGGTCGAGGAACTGGCGCGGATGAGCGACGTGATTCCCTATCTTGAAGGGATGTTGCGGAGCGGGATGCTGGATTATCTGAAGTAGAACCCCGCATCAGTCACCGACGACCATTCACCAACGGCTCTTACACCGGGACGATCGATTTAAATTAAGTAGTAGTTTTAGCCTACGGCTGGCACACCGCATTCCACATTATCAGCCTTGGGAATCTGATCTCGCGAGGAAAAACAAGATGGAAGTCGAAAACGCTCTGTACCCCGTAAGCGGTCAGATCGAGGTGCTCCGCAACGATTCGTCGCCCGAACCAATTGTCATGCTCAACCTCCTCAAATTCCGCGCCAAGGCGCAGTATTCCGATGGGCGTGAGACGGACCTTACAGGAGAGCAGGCCTTCGATATTTACATCGAGACAATGCGCAAGATCGTCGAGCGCGGTGGCGGCAAATTTCTCTTTGACAGCGCCGTCAAGTACCTTACGGTTGGCGAAGTCGAGGGACTCTGGGACAGAGCGGCGCTCGTTCAATATCCTTCGGCGGCGGAATTCCTGAAGATTACGTCCTCCCCCGAGGCTGCCGCGATCCGGACGCATCGTTCAGCGGGCCTTGAGGGCCAGCTTCTGATCTGCGTCTCGCAGCGATACCACTTCGAGGCCTTGCGCAAGTGATGGCCCGAAGTTTTTGCCGATTAAGTAGGCCGTTCATGAACGGCCCTCTTCATATTTCGTTGGCGAGATCGAAAACCCTATCGCATCAGCGCGCAGCCGCGCCGTTCATCCGGCTCAGCACTTCCTCAGTGAAGCGCAGCGTCAGTCCCCAGATGACCTGGTCGTTGTAGAAGATCGCCGGATGCTCGGTCACCTGGCCGCTCTCGCGCCGGAAGCGATAGGTGCCGCGGTAGCTTGAGTCCTCCAGCGCGCTCATCGGGACGAAGAAGATGGCGGCGACCTCCTTCGGATCGGCGCGGAGCCCGTGATTGGCCGGAATGACTCCGATGAACGGCGTCACGTGGATCTCGCTCGTGCGCGCCACCGTGCCCTCGAAGCCACCGAGCACGTCCACGCTCGCGGGATCGATTCCGACCTCTTCCTGAGCCTCGCGGAGCGCCGTGTGGAGCAGGGTCTCGTCGGTCGGATCGACCCGGCCACCGGGAAATGCGACCTGGCCGCGATGGCTTTCGACATGGTCGGAGCGCCGGATGTAGACGACATGCAGATCGCCGTCGAGCTCGAAGATAGGCATCAGCACGGCCGGCGCCGCGTCCCGCGCCGGTGCGATGGCGCGAGAGCCGATCGGCGGGCTCGAGGCCCCGGCGCAAACGCGCGAGGCGCTGATTGATCGGTTCCGGTGCGCTCATGTATCAGTTCCGATTCGCCGCCAATATGATGATGCGGACAGCCACGCTGGTGTAAGCGATCACGATGCGTTACCTGATTGGAAGATACCACGAAATCGCGCTCAAGGGGCGCAACCAATGGCGCTTCGTCGATCAGTTGAAGAGCAACCTGCGCGCGGTTTTCGCCGACTTCAAGCTGGGCGCGATGCGGGGCGAGGGTCCGCGCCTGATCGTCGAGCTTCCCGAGGAAATCGACGAAGAGGTGGCGTCCGAGCGCGCCGCGCTGCTCTTCGGGCTGCAGAATTTTTCGCTGAGCCGCCCGGTCGCGCGCGATATCGAGGAGATAAAGCGCGAGGCGATCGCTATCGCGCGAGCGCATCGCAGCGCCACCAGCTTTCGCGTGCGCGCGACGCGCACCGACAAAGGCTTTGCGCTCAACTCTATGGAAATCGACCAGATGGTCGGCGCCGCGGTCAAGGCGGACGCGGCCAGGGACAATATCGAACTTAAAGTGAATCTTGAGAATCCTGCGCTTGTCGTCACGGTCGAGATCCTCCCGGACGCTGCCTACATTGCGGCCGGCAAGCGGCCCGGGGCTGGCGGCCTGCCGGTCGGCATCACCGGCCATGGAGTGGCGCTGCTCTCGGGCGGAATCGATTCGCCAGTCGCCGCGTATCGCATGATGCGCCGCGGCCTTCGGCTCGATTTCGTCCACTTCCACAGTCATCCACTGGTCTCGGCAGCGAGCCGCGAGAAGGCGGCCGAGTTGGCCGAGCATCTCACCCGCTACCAAACGCGTTCGACGCTAGTGCTGGTAGCCTTTGCGGACATCCAGCGCGAGGTCGTAGCGCGCGGGCCGCGTGCGCTGCGCGTGGTGCTCTACCGCCGCTTCATGGTGCGCATTGCGGCCGCGCTCGCCCGGCGCGCGGGCGCGCGCGTGCTGGTGACGGGCGAGAGTCTGGGGCAGGTAGCGTCGCAGACGCTGGAGAATATGACGGTAATCGAGGAGGCCGCCGCGCTGCCGATGGTGCGTCCGCTGGTCGGGATGGACAAGAACGAGATCGTCGACCAGGCGCGCGCACTGGGCACTTTCGAAACCTCGATTCAGCCGGACCAGGACTGCTGCTCGCTGTTCGTCCCGCCGCATCCCGAGACCCACGCCCACCTGGACGAAGTGCGCGCGGCAGAAAGCTTGTTCGAGGTCGAAACGATGGTGGCTGACGCCGTACGTAAGGCGGAGATCGTCCGCTTCAAGTTTCCGTAGCGGGCGGATGCGCCGCGCGCTAGTGCACGAAGTGCAGCCAGGCAATATCGATGGCGAGGGTGATGATCGTTACCGGCACGCCGATCTTAAGATAGTCGACGAAACCGATCTCGATTCCTTCGCGGCGCGCCTGTTCGACGACAATCAGGTTCGCGAGCGATCCGAGCAGGGTGAGATTGCCGGCTAAGGTACTGGCGCTCGCGAGCGCCAGTCCGGTGCTCATGCCTTGAATGATCTGAGGATAGATTGGCTTGAACAGCAGCATTGCGGGAACGTTGCTGACCAGGTTTGAGAGCACCGCGGCCAGCACGGAAAGGAGCGCTACATTTTTCAGCCGTTCGGGACCCACCGCCTGCACCGCGTTCTTCAGCAGATGAGTCGTCTCGGCGCCTTTCACCACGATGAACAGTCCCGCGAACATCACCAGCAGTGTCCAGTCGATCTGCGCATAGATCGACTGCGGCTCGGTGCGTCGCGTGAACAGCAGCGCGGCCCCGCCGCCCATCGCCACGAGGTGCGTCGGATAGCCCATAGCGAACAGAACTAACACGACGCCTGCGACGATCGATGACTTGATGAGATGGTAGCGGTGCTCCGGCAGGGGCGCGGGCAAACCATGATCGTCGCGCGAACGAACGTGGCTCAGGCGGCCGCGGTAGAGCCAGGCGATCACGGCGAAGTCGACCACCAGGCCGATTAGCGCGACCGGCGCCAGGCGGATCGCGAAGGCTGAATAGCTGATACCGGCAAAGCCGGCGACGATCATGTTCTGTGGATTGCCGGTGATAGTCGCGACGCTGCCGATGTTGCTGCCGGTGGCGAGCGCGAGCAGCAGCGGCGCGGCGTCAATCTCCAGGATGCGCGCGACCTCGATGAGCGGCCCCGCCAGCGACAGGCATACCACGTCATTGATGAAAAACGCCGCGAGCACGCCAGAGACGAGCACCGTCATCGCAAGCAGCCCGTAACCGGAGTGTGCCCGCTCCAGGAGCAATCGCGCGACCATCGCAAATGCGCCTGAGACACGCAGGTTGGCCACGATGATCATCATCCCCAGCAGCAGCAGGATGGTGTGAAAGTCGATCGCGGCCAGCGCCTTAGTCTCGCTGAGCGACCCCGTCACCACCATCAAGAGCGCGCCCGCGAGCGCCGCGCCAGTGCGGTCGAGCTTGAGGCCTGGAAAATTGCCGACCGCGAACACAAAGTAGGTGAACGCAAAGATCGCGAGCGGCACGGCGAGGCGTAGTTCCACCGCTGGCATCATCGGGTGACCCTCGTCACCGGTCAAGCCGCACGCGCCGGTTAATTCGTGAAGCCGTTCACACTTGAGCGCGTGCGGCGCTATAGTCTGAGGCGGCCGGCGATAGCAAAGGGCGACCGGACACACGACCGGATTGCATTCGCAATGGCATCGGATACCGGCAACGGAGGGGGCAATGATTTTCCGCGAATTGAACAATGCCAAGTGCAAGACCTACCTGCTTGCTTCCGAAGGGATGGAGCGCGCGGTGATAATCGATCCGGTAAAGGACCGCGCCGAGCGCTATCTCGGGGTGCTGGCGTATCATCGGCTCAAACTCGATCTGATTGTGGATACGCATACTCATGCCGACCATCGGAGCGGCGCGCACGAGCTCTCGCAGCTCACCGACGCGCCGGTCGCCATGCATCGGCGGGCGCCTGCGCCTCACGTCACGATGCATCTCGAGGATGGCCAGCGGCTGATCGTCGGTGACTTCGAGATCAAGGTGCTCTATACGCCCGGACATACCCCCGATTCGATAAGCCTCTACGCCGAGGACCGCGTGTTGACCGGCGATTGCCTGCTGATTCATGGCACTGGGCGCGCCGATTTCGCGGGCGGCGACGCGGGTGAACAGTACGACTCGATCACGAGCAAGCTGTTCAGGTTGCCTGACTCCACCCTGGTCTATCCGGCGCACGACTACCGCGGTCATATCTATTCCACGATCGGCGAAGAGAAGGGCTCGAATCCGCGCGTGGCAGGACGCTCGCGCGAGGCCTACGTCGATCTGATGAACAATCTCGGACTGCCGTTGCCCGAGGGAATCCAGGAAGCGCTGCAGCCCAATCAGACCGAGATCGAAGCTGCCGCGATTCATTTTCCAACACTCGCCCAGCTCAATTCGGTGCGCCAGCTCTCGCCGGCCGAGGTCGCCGAGCGCGTCGACGCCGGGGCTTCGCCGTTGTTGCTCGACGTTCGCGAGCGCGAGGAATATGTGGGCGAACTCGGCCATATCGCAGGCGCACGGCTCATCCCGCTGCGCGAGCTGCCGGAACGCGCCGAGCCCGAGCTCGCATCATTCAAGGACAAAGACGTTGTGGTGATTTGCCGCGCGGGGGTACGCAGCGTTACCGCGGCGGCGATTCTGACCGGCCTCGGCTTCGAGAACGTCTGCAGCATGAAGGGCGGCATGCTCGATTGGAACGACGCTCGCCTGCCGATCGAGCGCTAGTCCCGCCTAAAGCTCGCATCGGGCATCGAGGCATCAACCAGGCATCGTGATGACAGCGAGGAGAGTTTGCGCGATAGTTTTGGACAGGCTTCGCGCGACAGTTTACGCGCAAGTTTACACGAAGGTTTACGATGGACGTGCGCGACCGCTGGCCCTCGCGTTGTTCGCCGCGGCGCTGCTCGCCGGATGCGGTCAGTCGCCGCAAAGCCTGGCCAAGCGTTATCTCGGCGACCTGCAGCAGTTTAACTATCCGGCCTGCTACGCGACGCTCACCAACGAGGATCGTTCAGCGCGCGCGCTCAAACAGTTCATAACCGAAATTCCGCTGGCGCCGGATGTCGATCCGATCTGGTTCCGCGCGATCCTTTTCAGCACGCGTTACGAAGTCGGAGAGCCGCAAATCAGCGGCGAGCGCGCGGTGGTGCCGGTCAAGGTCACGACGCCCGATCTCACGCTCTGGGAGCGCACGATCGACGCCAAGGCTGGTGCGCAAGACTCGCTCAACGCCGCCGCCGACAAATCGCTCGAAACCGACACTTATCCCAAGCTCAGGTACGAAGACGCGCTAGTGATGGTCAAGCAGCAGCATCAATGGCGCGTGGTGGCGGACTTCGCGCGCCGCGACTTGATTCGCGACGGCAATCGCGAGGCGATCGGCATCTACCATAAACTGGACTATCCCAAGGCGGCGGCGGCATACCAGGCACTGATAGCGCAGCTCGACCGGCATGAATTCAGCGGCAGCCGCGGGCTTAAATTTTTGTTTATGCGTAGGCTCAAGGCGGTCGAAGACATCCAGGCTCAAGTCCCGGCGGCTCGCGCCTATGTCCCCAGGCTGGTGCTGAGCGACGTTGCAGTGAAGATGTCGGAGGCGCGCGTGCCGGCGATCTTTGGCCGCATCAACAACGCCGGCGCCCGCGCCATTGACGAGGTGCGGCTGACGGTGACCTACTATGGCGGGCGCGGCAACCAGCAAAAGCTCCTTTACCAGGAAAGTCATAGCGTGATCGTGACGCCGATCGAATTCACCGGCTTCATCCGCCCGGTGCTGCCGTTTGTGCCCGGCGAGACCCGCGATTTCGGTTTCGAGCTCGAGGCGCCGGCGCAAATCCAACAGCAAGCTGAGCCCAGCCTGACCGTGGGCTCGATTGTTTTTACGCAATCGAAGGCGCCGATACCAACGCTCGCGATCGAAAACCCCGTTCCACCGTCACAACCGTCGGCGACGCCCTCGTCTGCACTCCCGCGATCTTCGCCCTCCCCTGCCTCACCGCCGCGCACCACCCCGAATCCGCACTAGGCAATTGACTATTCGCCTCACGCTCGCGGTGCCCACTCACAATCGCGCGGCCACGCTCGGCGAGACTTTAGCTAGTCTCGCTGCGCAGAAGCCTGCCCGCAGAAGTCGAGACGGAATGTATCGTGATCGACAACAACTCGACCGACCGCACCCCCGCGGTGGTCGAGGAGGCTGCCGCGCGTGCTCCGTTTGCGATACGCCGCGTATTCGAAACGCGACCGGGGTCGAGCTTTGCACGCAACCGCGCAATCGATGAGGCGGCCGGCGACTTGATCCTCTTTATCGACGACGACGCGGTGGCCGATTCGAACTGGGCAGCGCTGATGGTCGCCGAGATCGAGCGGCGCGGACTAGACGCGGCGTGCGGGTTGGTGCTGCCGCGATGGGAGGTCACGCCGCCGCGATGGCTGGGGCCGTCGCTATACGTGCGCTTCGCGGTGCACGACCAGCATGCGATCGCGGCCGCGCCGCTTAGCCGAAGCGGAAGTCCTTCGCAACTACTTCAGCGCCAACACCGGCTTTCGCCGCGGGTGCTTCAAGCGCTTCGGCCGCTTCCGGGAGGACCTGGGCGTGGTCGGCGGCAATCCGATTTCGGGCGAGGACACCGAGCTGTTCGCGCGAATCATCGCTGGTGGCGGCACGATGGGCTTCGTCGCGGAGGCGCGGGTTTTTCACCTGGTGCCGGCTGTGCGGATGAACCGCAAGTACCTGCTGCGCAAGGCTTTCGCCTTTGGCGTGGGAACAGCGCAGGCGGGCGGGCGGAGCCACAATCATCTCGACAAGCTCGTGCGCAACGCTATTCGGATGACGGCGGCGGCGGCACGAGGCGATCACGAGCGCGCGCTCTGCCACGAACTGGAGTGCGCGAACTTTTTCGGCTACTGGTGGGGCCGCCTCCCCCGGCGTGCAGCCCCACCGGCGAGTGGTTGAATCCCCTGTGGGCGTGTCTTTTCAGCCGTCGAAGATGAAGTCATAATTGTACCCGTGGATCGGCGAGGCAATCGATGAGTCTCAGGGACAAATTGCTGAACGAGACGCGTCAGGAACGCGACGCGCGCGAGCGCCAGGAAGCCGAAGAGCGCTCGCACAGCGTCTTGCACAAGATGGTGGAGGCGATGCGCTCGCTGTGCCATTTGGTCGCCAACGACTTCCTGGGCGAGTACGAAAAGGAGCGCCTGGCGACGATCAGACCGCTGACGATGAAGGTGGAAAACCCGGCGCTGAAGGGCGTGTTCTTTCCGTATCTCGCGATCGTAGCGCGCAGCGTCGAGATTACTCTGAAGCCCGTCGGCCCCGTGTTCGGCATCCCGTTCCGCGCCGACCTCTCCAACGAGTCCTTGGCCTACGCATTGTTGTGGGACGGGGCGGGAACTCTGGTGCATAACTGGAGGATCGCTCCAGTGGCCGACGACCTGCTTCAGCGTGAACGAGCCCAGACGCTCACGAAAGAGAATTTCGAGGAAGCCTTCGAGAAACTTCTCGGATTTTAGTCTGCCGAGTTTCCAGTTCGTTAGATAAGTTCACGCCGAACATTCAGGACGCGAGCGGCAGGCGTACCACAATCTCGCATCCACCGGCGGCGCGGTTGCCGGCCTGGATGACGCCGCCGTGCCGGCGCACGATCTCGCGGCTGAGCGCAAGTCCCAGACCACTCCCCGTGCCATTAGCGCTACGGCTACGATAGAAAGGATCGAAGATGTGAGCGATATCGCGCGGATCGATACCAGGTCCGCTGTCGCGCACCAAGATCAACGCGGTCGATCCGTTCGTCGCGACATCGAGCTCGATCTTACCGCGTTGGGGGGTGAATTTGACCGCGTTATCGAGCAGATTGAGCACGACCCGGCGCAGATCGCTGGCGCTGCCATGCACAACGATTCGCTTGCGCGCCTCAGTTGCCAGGCCATGCGACAAATCGTGCGCGGAGTCCTGAGCCAACTTCTGAGCGAATTCCTGATGCTTCGCCTCGGCCAGCGTTTGCGCCATCGCAGAGGCCTCCGCAGCGATTTCACACAAATCAACCGGCGTACGTTCCATCGCGGGCTCGGCGTCCAACCGCGCCAGCGCGAGCAGGTCTTCCGCGATCACACATAGTCGCTCGACTTCAGCCATTGCCTGCTCCAGCGCCGCGCGGCTTTCCTCGGGGCCGCGCGGGCGCTGTAAAGTGACCTCCAGCCCGCTGCGCAAGATGGCCAGCGGAGTACGCAATTCGTGCGCGGCTTCGGAGACAAAGCGCTGTTGTGCAGCGGACGCCAGTTCCAGGCGCTCGAGCAACTGGTTGATGGCGGCGATCAGTCGCCCCGCTTCGTCCTCGACGCTCGGGAGCGGGAGTCGCTGGCGAAGATCACGCGGCCCAATGCGTGCCAGTGCATCCGTCACCTCGTTAACCGGGACCAGCGCCCAACGCGCCATCCAGTAGCCACCGGCAACGCACAACGCGAGTATGATCGGGATGACCAGCAGCAGCGCGTTTCGCAGGTGCGCGATCGTGCGCCTCACTGGCGTGGCGTTGGCGCCATCCTGCAACAATCCGGGTTCTCCGTTCACAACTAACGGGACGATCGCGAAGCGATAACGATGCCGCCCGCCGTCGACGACTGCATCCGCCGGCGCCAGCGCGTCGGGCAGGTCCGCGCCCGAGTCGCCCGAGTCGAAAACAACACGGCGGCCCGCAATCAAACGCACCCGTCGTCCCGGCCCCAGATCTTTTTCCTGGCTGAGGCGTTGGAGAATCAGCTTTGTGTCGGCAGCGCTGGAATCTGCAATGGCAGCCGCGGTGGTGTCGGCTTCTTCCATCAGTCCCGTGTCGAGCGTGCTCCACATCGCGCGCGCGAACATGACCATTATGAGCAGTCCCGCCGCGAACAGAATGACGGCCGTGATTGCGGTCCAGTAGATAGTCAACCGCAGCCGAATACTCAATCGGAGCCTCTACTCTTGATATCGTGCACGGGCAAATCCAGTCGAAGCATGTAACCTGCGCCGCGAACCGTCACGATCAACGGGGGCTGATTTACCAGCTCGATTTTTTGGCGCAAGCGGTTGATGAAGACCTCGACGATATTAGACATCGCGTTGTAATCCTTGCCCCACACCGCCTCGCCGATCATGTCCCGCGTGACGGCCAGGCCGGCGTGGCGCACCAGGTATTCAAGAACCATCAATTCCTTGGGCGACAGATCGAGCCCGCGGCCGCCGCGCGCTGCAACGCGGCGTGAAGTGTCGATTACTATATCGTCCGCTTCGAGCATCGGGCTGTCGGCCGCTACCCGGCGCCGCAGCAGCGCGCGCACGCGCGCGAGCAGTTCAGTAAAGGCAAAAGGCTTGATGAGGTAGTCGTCGCCGCCGGAATCGAGGCCGCGTACACGTTCGTCAGTGGAATCGCGCGCGGTCAGGATGAGCACCGGAAGGGCCGCCCCAGCCGCGCGCAGGTCGGCCAGAAATTCCAAGCCATCCTGACCGGGCAGGCGCAAGTCGAGCAGCATCAGGTCATATCGGTTCTGCGAGAGCGACGTGCGCGCCGCTTCGGCGCTCGGCGCGACCTCGACGGCAAAGCCAGCCTCGCCGAGTCCGCGCTTTAAATTGGCGGCCAGCTTCGCTTCGTCTTCAACAACCAGCAGACGCACGGCGGGCATCGTGGGGCCTCGGGCGTTGGCGATTCAGCCTTTCAATAGCCTATACGAGCGTATAATGCGGACAGTCCTTGAGCGATAGCGTTCAGATTACCAGCGATAAAAGACCGGCGGCGATGAGCGCGCCCGCCCAAACCGCGTCGAGGTTGATCCAGGCGCTGCGCAGAAATGCCAGACCCATGCGGTCGTATACCACTACCGCGATCGTGCCCATCACGAGCAGCATCGCGGCCGTATGCAACAGCACGATCGCCGCGTCCTGCGCGAGCGAGAGCGAGCCCATCGCGGCCATCGACTGATGCATCAAACGGCCATGCATGCCGTGCATCATCTGATGATGCGTCGCCGCGCCGCCCGGCATGTCAATCAGGATCGGAAACAGCATCAGGCCCGCGCCATGCGCCGAAGCCATCAGGAACGACCACAGCGCAAGCTCGTACCACTTCACGCGCATAGCAACCCATCGCGGATGCGCGCGTGGCCAAAGATAGCGAAAGATACCGAACAGGATCAGGATTGCGGCGCCGGCCGGTCGCAACAGTGCGGACGCCGCGGTGAACCGCGCCCATCCAATCAATGCGACCACGGTGGCGATCGAGACCAGATGCCCGAATGCGATCGGGCCGAGCGCGGCGAACACTTTTGCGCGGCGGCGCTCCTGGAGCCCGAGCGCCACCGCGAACAGCCACCCCATCGACGGGTCGAGGCCGTGATAAGCGCCGAGCGCGGCGATTGCGATCCACGGCCAGGCAGCGGTCATGGGTAGCAGAACGAATCAGACGAGCAGTCGCCGCCCTCCAGGTGAATCTGATGCGGACGTTCGCCCTCAAACGGGATGAAAAAGTTAGGATCGAGCGCCATCCCCCGGCCGGGTTGACGTCTATCTTGGCAATCCATCCGCGAATGCCTTCCGGATAGAATTGTTCATCCAGAGCCGAGTAGAGCGAGTTGGTAACATAGATACGGCGGCCATCGCGGCTGATTTCCAACATCTGCGGCGCGCCGTTGACCTCACCGGCCTTGGGATGCGGCGTGCGTGAGGCCATCCCGCCGATTCGCACCGAGCCGGTCTGATGCGGACGGAACGGGTCGCTCACGTCGTACTGTTTCACTTCGCCCGTGCCCCAGCATGAAGCGTAGAGGAACTTGTCGTCGAGGCTAAGCGCGATTTCGGGGACCAGCGGCGGGGCGGCCTTGAACTGCTTGAGCGGCGGCGGCAGCAGAGACGGGTCGGCAGGCTCTGCAGGAATCTCGATCACCTTGCGCGCCGTCCATTTGCCGTTGCCGTCATCGCGATGCCACAGCCAGATTGCGGAGCTGAGGTCCTTGGTCGAGAGCACCGTGCAGACGAAGCCGTAGGCCTTGGTCGGATCGTGCGCCGGCCGCAACTCTAGCGCCATCTGATTCTCAGCGCCCAGGTCGATTTCCTGCAGATGGCGGCGTTTGCGAAGGTCCCAGAGGTGCAACCGATGGCCGTAGTCGCCTTTGACCAGGCGCTCGAGGCTGAGTCCGTTTTCGAACATGTCGGGCGTGCCCCATTCGCTGCTGATTCCGACATCGTAGCCGATGTGCCACCAGAAATCGTAAGCGAGAAACTGCGGGCCGCGGTCAACCTCCCACCGGCCAAGCACGTCGAAGCTTTCGTGATCGAGCAGAAAGACTCCGCCGGGCCCACCGCCATTCGCGCCGCCCATCGCGCTCACGTAAATCGCGTCGGGGCCGCAATGGAACGTGTGCGGGCGGCTGTAGCCGGCGCGTGTAGCGATCTCTTCGGCCTCGATCACTTTGACGATCTTCGGCGCGCGCGGGTCGGGCTTGGTGTCGATCACGTGGATGCGCGAAGAGCGCAGGCCCGGCACCAGCAAGTAGCGGCGCTCGAGGTGCGGATGCGGCGAATAAGGACACAGCGCCGAGCTGCACGCGTTCCATCCGAAGTGATGCAGTTCGTTACCCGCGTTGGGCATCTCGAGGCGTCCAACCACGGTCGCGAAGCTCGGCGAGCCGGGATCGAGATCGAGCACGTTAATCGCGTCACGTTTGCCATGCTGGGGATCGAGACTGAAGGTCGCGACGTAGCCCAGACGCTCGCGCGGCCCCTCGATCGCCATGCGCGGCGAGGGATAAAAGGTCTGGTCGGGTTTCCACAGCATGGGCGTGTGCCTCTTTCGGTTTGCGTTGCGAACTTCGACCTTAGATAGCGCGCGCCGCTGATTCAAGCACTTCAGTCCGCGAGATTTTTACCTTGCATTTAAGGCGTCAAAATGAATTGACTACCGTTGTCGGGCGAATTCCTGACCGGCTCAACACGGGAGGTCAAGCGGACGATGGATTCACTGCGTAACACCGGCGCGCTGCTCGGTCGGATCATGCTCGCTTTCATCTTCGTCATGTCGGGCATCCAGAAAATTTCCGGGCCCGGAATGACTATGCAATACATGACGAGCGCAGGAGTGCCCCATTCGTTGGTTCACATTCTTTTCGTGCTGTCGGTCATCGTGGAATTGGGAGGTGGGCTGATGCTGGTGTTCGGATGGCATGCCGAGCTGGCGGCTTTCATCATGTTCTTATGGTTCATCCCCGTCACGCTGATCTTCCACGTAGCGACCGGACAGACCGTCGAATGGATGAAAAACCTTGGGATCATGGGCGGGTTGCTGATGGTCGCGGTGTATGGACCGGGCGACTTCAGCCTGGGCACGCGCGACGGACGCCACAACGCCTGACCTGAGGCCGGCGCTGACCGCGAAAAATAAACGAGCGCGGCCCCGGGACTGACCGATGGCGGCCAGACACCACGCCGCGCCCGCGCGTACGGAGCGCTTGTTATTTGCTATTGGTGCGCGCTCTCACCTAGCGCCGCTTTGACCAGCGTCTGCAGCTCGCCACTTGAGTGCAACTCGCGCACGATGTCGCATCCGCCGACGAATTTGCCGTTGATAAAGACCTGTGGGATCGTCGGCCAGTTGCTGTAGCTCTTGATCGCGTCGCGTACTTCCTGGTCGGCGAGCACGTCGACCGTGCTGTAGGGGGCGCCCAATTCTTCGAACACCTCGACCGTCGCGGCCGAGAACCCGCATTGTGGAAAGTTGCGGTTGCCCTTCATAAAAATGACGATCTTGTCGCTGTTGATCGCGGTACGGATTCGCTCGATTGGATCGGCCATCTGAACTCTTACCTCCGGTTCTGATACTGATTCGGGGTCATCACCTTTAGCGTCAGCGCATGGATGCGGGCCTTCATGGCGTCGCCGAGCGCGCCGTAAACCGCCTGATGGCGCTCGACCAGCCCTTTACCTTCGAAACTTTCGCTCACCACTAGCGCTTCGAAATGATCGCCGCCGCCGGTAAAGTCGCGCACCTCGACCAGGGCGCCCGGCAACCCGCGCTCGATCATTTCCTTTATCTCCTGCGCTTCCATCAATCGCCCATCATAGCGTGCAGCGCACGGCGAATTCCACAGGGAGCATGACGCTCCTGGGGCGATGACAATCCTGCCGGAATAACGATCTTACCAAGCTGGCGGGCGTGTGTGCGCCCGTCCCACGGCCTTTATTGATCGTCTTCCGCCCCGCTCGCGGCGACCGCCGGCGTTTCGGCGGCCGCGCCGTCGAGCAGCACCTGCGCCGCCGGTACGACTTCGTCGAAGCGCGAATAATCGATCGAGAAGGTGCCGTCGGGAAATTCGTCCAATACGTCCGCGAAGCGCATGCCCCAAATTATCTCATCCGCGACCCATACGTAGCGCACATGGATGTTCTGCAGGAACGATTCGTCCATCCCCACCAGCGAGGCTATGACCATGCCGCGCGCGGCTTTTAGCGATGCGGCGGTCTCGCCAAAGAGCGGGCTGCCCTTGACGATCGGATGCACCACCGTCCAGCTCAACGAGAATAGTGCGTTACGGCTGCGCGAGAGGGGGAGATCGTAAAAGCGGCGCATGCTTTCACCTTCTTTGGTGGTCTCCCAGCGCGAAAGTACGACGTGGATCTGCGCCTCGACTATCCGGTTGGAGCGTTGATTCACCGCCCGAAACATCAGCGAGGGCACTCCGTCGCGAGGCGAGATCACTGCGACTTGGCTAAAGCGCACACGCGCGGTCGGCCGCGAGAAACGGGCGAAAACCAGTCCGGTCACGACTGCAAGCGCGGTCAGCCCGCTCAGTGCCTCTATGCTCACCAATACGTTGGACCCGAAGGAGCGCGGCGCCATTACGCCGTACCCGACCGTCGCCATCGTCTGCACGCTGAAGAAAAAGGCGTCGGCAAACGAGTCCTGGCGGGCGTTGGCCACCCCGCCGTCGACGAGGTAGCCGAGCGCGAACAGGCAATTGATCAACCCGAACAGGCCGACGATCATGAGCAACAGCGCCGGCCATGAAATCGTGGTCAGGAAAAAGTACAGATCGCTCAGCTGGGGCCGCGGCGCTCCCGACGTGATGCGGCCGATATTGTCCCGGGCCTTGCCGTCCAGCTTGATGTTGCTTGAATTCTGGTTCACACGAATAGCTCGCGCTCGACACCCTGTCTCTAAACCTGTTCGACCACGGTCGCGATGCCCTGGCCAATCCCAATGCACATCGTCACCAGCCCCAACTCCGTCCCGCGCCGGCGCATCTCGTGCGTCAACGTCACCATCAGCCGCGCCCCCGAACATCCCAGCGGATGCCCCAGCGCGACCGCGCCGCCGTTGACGTTGAGCCGGTTCTCGTCGATCGCGAGATCGGTGTTGCAGGCCAGCACCTGCGCCGCGAATGCCTCGTTGATTTCGACCAGGCCGATATCGCCCATCTTGAGCGCCGCGCGGCCGAGCACCTTGTGCGTCGCCGGCACCGGACCCCATCCCATGATTTCCGGCCTAACGCCGGCAACCGCCGTGGCGCGAATCCGCGCCATCGGTTTAAGCCCTAGCGCGCGAGCCCGCTCGGCGCTCATCAACAGCACCGCGGCCGCGCCGTCGCATACCTGCGAGGAGTTGCCGGCCGTGACTTGGCCGCCATCGGGCTTGAACGAGGGTTTCAGCGCCGCCAGCCTTTCCATGCTGGTGTCGGGGCGCGGACCCTGATCGACGTCGACCAGCCCGCTCGCCAGGCGCACCGGCACGATCTCTTCCTTGAAGCGTTCGCGCGCCGCGATCGCACGCTGATGCGACCGCAGCGAGAACGCGTCGGCCTGCTCGCGCGTGATTCCGTACGCCGCGGCCAGCCGCTCCGCCGTCAGCCCCATCACGAACATGTCTTGGGGAAACAGGTCGAGCAGCTTGGGATTGGGCAGCAGCCCGGAGCCCATCGGCACATGGCTCATCTGTTCGACGCCGCCCGCGATCACGACCTCGCCCGCGCCGGTCATGATTTCGTAGGCAGCGAAGTTGACCGCCTGCAAGCCCGATCCGCATTGGCGGTCGACCGTGGTGCCCGCGACCTCGACCGGTAGCCCCGCCAAGAGCGCGATCATGCGGCCAATATTCAGCCCCTGCTCGCCCGACTGATTGGCGCATCCCCATACCACGTCCTCGATTTCGGCCGGGTTGAGTTTGCGGTTGCGCTCGAGCAGGCGGCGCATGCACATCACGGCAAGGTCGTCGGCGCGGACGTCCTTGTAATAGCCGTCCTTGTTGGAGCGGCCGATTGGCGTGCGAACTCCGTCAACGATTACCACTTCATGCATGACTTGCACCTTTGGAGTTGAAATCGGACATAGTTGACATCGGGCCGAGCGGCGGTCCATGAGTCTAACATGCGCCGCGGCGCGCCCGGCAAACGTCCCACTGGCGAGCCAAGACCGCCGCGGGTGCGAATGGCGAGCGAGGAGAGCTGAGCATGGCCGGTAGCGAACGAAGTTCCAGTGCGATTTCGGCGAGCCGGCAGTACGCGCCTTACGTCGAGGCGGACTGGGGCTTCAAGAACACGTGGTACCCGGCGCTCTTCAGCCATGAGCTGGATGAGAATCGTGTCAAGGGCGTCACGATGGCCGGCCACGATATCGTGCTCCGGCGTTCGCAGGGCAAGGTATACGCCCTACGCGATCGCTGCGCGCATCGCGGCGTCAAAATGTCGCTGCGCCCGATGTGCCTGACCGCTGAGACGCTGAGCTGCTGGTATCACGGCTTCACCTACGGACTTGACGACGGTGTGTTGAAGACGATCGTCGCCTCCCCTGATGATCCATTGATCGGCAAGGTGCGGATCCGCACCTACCCGGTGACGGAGCGCGCGGGCATTATCTTCGTCTTCGTCGGCGACGAGGACTTTGCGCCGCTCCCCGCTCTGGAAACCGACATGCCGGTCCGGATCACCGATGACGCTAACGCCGTCGCCCACATTCTCGATGAGAACGTCTACGTTCGCGGCATTCATCGCACCGGCAACTCCAACTGGCGCCTCGCGGTCGAGAACGGCTTCGACCCCGGCCATCTTTTGATCCATTGGGACAATCAGATCGTCGCGGCAACCGATCGCAAGCTCGGCCTTGGCGTCGAACCGATCGGCGAAGGCGCGATAAAAATCATCGACGAGCCCGACGGCCCCAAGGGCATCATGAACATGTACAACACGCGCGCGTACAAGTTCATCATGGAGAACAAGGCGGTAAACATGCGCGCGCGCGGCAAAAACTCCTACTACGCACGCACCTCGATGGTCCTGCCGGGCATCCTGCTGGTCGAGCATTGGCCGATTCCGGGCTGGGCGCAGTACGAATGGTACGTGCCGACCGACGACAAGCATCACGAGTACTGGGAAATCCTCGTCGGCCGATGCCACAACGAAGAGGAGCGGCGCGAAGCGGATTATCTGTATGATAATTTCCTCGAGCCGCTGGGATTGCGCGACTTCAACGACAACGACCTGTTCGCGCGCGAGGCGATGCAGAATTTCTACGAGCGGGGCGACGGATGGAATCGCGAGTCGCTGTGTGCGTTCGACGCCGCGACTATCACCTGGCGCAAGGTCGCGGCGCGCTTCAACCGCGGCATCCAGGAACCGCCGGAATCGCGTAAGCCAGAATAACGCCGAAGCGCTCGCATCGATGCCCGCAGAAGCAAGTTCCTCGCCGCCGCCCGCCGCCGTGAATGCTCAACGCGTCACGTTGCGTTTCGAGGACGGCGTCGAAAAAGAAATCGAAGCCGGCGCGGAGGAATTCGTACTCGATGCGGCGCTGCGCCAGGGCGTGCCGTTGGTCTATCAATGCCGGTCGGGAAGCTGCTCGACCTGCGTTGGGCAGATGGTGAGCGGCAATCTCGAGATGGTGCGCGATCGCGCTCTCTCGCTTATCGCGGCCGAAATCGCAGAGGGCAAGCGGCTGCTCTGCAGCTCGCACGCGCTCGCGCCAAGCGTGGTTCGGCTGCATTACCCTAGTTCACTGATTTACGCGGAGGAGCGCCGCAATTTCGAGGCGCGCGTGGCCAGCGTCGAATGGCCGGTGCCCTCGGTCGCGAAACTTGAGATCAAACTCGACCGCCACGGCGGCGTCTCTTTCCATGCTGGCCAGTACGTGAGAATCAAAGTGCCCGGTACCGAGGAATGGCGCTCGTACTCGATGTGCTCGACGCCACGCGATCTGCCGAAGATGGAATTCCTGGTCCGGATAATTCCGGGCGGCGTGATGTCGGAATATCTGCGGGCGGCGCGCCCGGGCGAGCCGCTGGAAGTCGAAGGACCTCTCGGCGCGTTCATCCTGCATCCGGGCAAGGGGATGCGCATTTTTGTAGCCGGTGGCACCGGGCTCGCGCCGATTTTCGCGATGATCGATGAGATTCGGCGCGCGAGCGGTCCGAAACCAAAAATGCTGCTGAGCTTCGGATGCGCGAGCGACAAGACCTTCTTTTACCGCGACGAGATCGAGTTGCGTCAGTGGTGGGTTCCGCAGCTAAGCGTGCGGCTCTCCGCCGATCGCGTCGAGGATCCTGCTTCGGGGCTCACCCAGGGGACGCCGGTCGACGCTCTCGGCACAGTGCCTATAAGCGATCCCGAGGCGGCCGCCTATCTATGCGGGCCGCCGCCGATGATCGAAGCGGCGCGCCGGCGCCTGGCGGAACTGGGCGTGAGCCCCGAGCGAATCTATGCCGAGCGCTTCGTCGCAAGTTAAACGGTCATGGCGAGTACACACGCACTCGTAATCGGCGGAAGCTTCTCGGGCCTGTTCGCGGGCCGGGTGCTGAGCGACTTCTTTGACCGCGTGACCGTGCTCGACCGCGACAGCTTTCCCGAAGGGGTCGAGGATCGCGCCGGCGTCCCGCAGGCGCGCCACGTACATGGTCTTTTGGTGCGCGGGCTTTGGGAGTACGAGCGCGCGTTTCCCGGCTTCGAGCGTCTGGCGGTCGAGAAGGGCGCGACCTTTCACGATCATACCTGGGATTTCGTCGTGCTGCGGCCGCAGGGATGGCAGCCGCGTTACCGCTCCGACCTCAAATTTCTTAGCGCCAGCCGCGAGCTTATAGAATCTTGTGTCCGCGATCTTTTCCGCAAGCTGCCCAAGGTTGATCTGTGCGAGCGTGTCGCGGTGACGGGGCTTAAAGTTTCGCGCGACGGCGGCAGGCCGCGATGCGTCGGCGTGACGGTCCCGGCAGGCCAGCGCGGCAGCCCCGCGGTCGACAAAGACGGCAAACTAGCGGTGATCGAGGCCGATCTGATCGTCGACGCGAGCGGCGCGGTCTCGCGCGCGCCGATGTGGCTCGAAGCGGCCGGGCTCAAACCGCCGCGCGAGAGCGTGGTCGATCCGTTGGCCGGCTATTCCTCGCGCTGGTTCAAAGGGCCGCCATCCGGCCAATGGCCCGAGCAATGGTGGTGGTGGGCCGGCGCCTACATCCGGCGCCGCCCCGACGATCTGACCGAGGCAAACTTCCAGCTCAAGGAGCACAATCGCTGGCATCTCACGCTCGCAGGCTTCAATCGCCGCTATCCGCCGACACACGAGGCCGAGTTCATGGACACGCTCAAGCGGATGCGCTCGCCGATCATCGACGAGATGACGCGGTTGATGGAACCGATCTCGCCGGTGTACGCCAACCGCGCGATGCGCAATCACTGGCGTCACTACGAGCGCTGGAGCGAGCGGCTGGACGGCTTCATCGCGATCGGCGACGCCTTCTGCCACTACAATCCGGTGTATGCGCAGGGGATGACGGCACTGGCGCTCTCGGCCACGATGCTGCGCGCGTGCCTGGAGAAATACGCACCTGCGGCGCCGGAGTTCGCGCGCGAGTTTTTCGACTCCGAGGCGCGGATCCAGCACGACCCGTGGCTATTATCCGCCGGCGTCGATTTGCGTTTTCCGTTCACGCTTGGTGAACGGCCGTTCTCGATGAAGCTATTCAATCTATATCTCGATGGCGTGGGATTGGCGGCGAAGGATCCGATCGTGCGCCGGCGCCTGATCGAAGTTGCACAGCTCATCCGCCCGCTTTCCGATCTTTTCGCGCCAACCATCGCAGGGCGCGTTGGTCTAGCGGCCGCCGCCAACTCGGCTCGCGCATTGGCCGCATTTGTTGCACGTCCCGACCCGGTTGCGATTTCTCCGATGCCGCCGATGCTTGCGCCTCCAGCCGTCGGCCGCGCTGGCGAAGCGGCCGTCGCACAGAACGCCGCGCAGTCGATCGATTAAATGATGCCGGCGGCGCGTAACGCGGCGATTTTCTCTGCGTCGTAGCCCGCGACTTCGCGCAACAAGCGTTCCGTATGCTCGCCGAGCACGGGCGCCCGCGTGTTAGGAGCCTCAGATGCAGCCGCGGCCTTGCCGGCGGTCTTGAAAGGAGAGCCGGGAACGATGAGTCCGTCGAAGCTGGGATGGTCGGCATGGAGGATCATCTGGCGCGCGTCGAGATGTGGATTGCGGCTGACCTCGGCGACGTCAGCAATCGGAGCGCATGGCACACCGGCCTCGCCAAGCAGCTTGAGCCAATGGCTGCGCGGCTGCGTGGCGAAATGACGGCTGAGAATAGGTTCGAGTTCGGCGTGATTCGCGGTGCGTTCGGCGTTCAGCTTAAAGCGAATGTCGCTTTTCAGCTCCGGCGTCCCGATCGCGTCGCAAAAACGCGCCCATAACGATTCATTGCCGGCTCCCGCGACGAAATATCCGTCGTCCGCGCGGAACTGCTGGAAGGGCGTGATCGAGGGATGGCGCGAGCCCAGCGGACCCGGCACTTTGCCGGTCGCCGAATAGCGCGCCAGCGCGTCCTCGAGCAGCGCGACCTGGCAGTCGAGCATCGCAATATCCAGATGGCGCCCGACGCCGGTACGCTCGCGCAACCGCAACGCCGAGAGGATCGCGATCACACCGTAGAGCGCCGCGGCCAAATCACCGATCGACACGCCGCATCGAGTCGGGTCGCCGCCCACGGGCCCCGTGATGCTCATCGTGCCGCCGAGCGCCTGCGCCACGATGTCGTAGGCGGGCGCAGCAGCCATCGGGCCACTCTGCCCGAACCCCGAAATCGAGCAAAGGACGATGCGTGCGTTGGCCGCGGCCAGTTGGGTGTATCCGAGGCCGAAACGCTCCATCGTGCCTGGTGCGAAATTCTCCAGCACCACGTCGCAGCGACGCACAAGGTCGAGCGCGACCGAAGCACCCGCGGGTTGGCGCAGATCGAGCGTCGCGCTCAACTTGCCGCGATTGACGCTGTAGTAGTAGCCGGAGTCATTGGAGTTGGGGATGCGCGGGGCGTAGCCGCGCGAGTCGTCGCCGCGTCCGGGCAGTTCGATCTTGATCACTTCGGCGCCGAGGTCGGCGAGGTTCATCGCGCAAAACGGTCCCGCCAGCACCCGGCTCAGATCGAGCACGCGGATCCCGGCAAGCGGTTTCTCATCGATCATCGAATTCCATCCTTGCCGGATTTAGCGCCGTCGGGGACGCGCCTGTTGCTGTTGCGCGCGCATCGCTTCGGCCGGCGTCATGATTAGCCGCGGCTCTTCGCGCGCGCGTTCCTGCTCTTCGGCAAAGATCGCGCCCAGTTGTGCACGAATCAGCGCCTGGAAAAAGGGGATACGGCTCACGTCGGCGCCGTCGCGCAAACGCGCGGCGGCCGCCGCGGCCCACCCTGCGGCCTCGCGCCGTCCGCTGCGCGCCATGTAGTAAGCCATATCCTCGAGCCGCCGGCGCACCCCGCCAGCGCGGTCGCCGCCGAGCAACTCGCCCACCGCGCGCTCGACGACCACATTGATGCGCTGCTTCCTGCTGTACGCGGTTCAGCACCAGCACGCTTTCCCGGATCGATTTGATCTCGTCGACGTACGGTTTGATCTCGGCGGCAGCAAATTTCCACGCGGCGATTTCAGGTTCCTTGAGCAAGTCCGCCGCCGGTTCATGTTCCAGCGCCGAGGCCATCTCTGCGTAAATTGGATGGACGATTTCCGTGGGCGGCGGCGAGCTGACAATTTCCGTACGTAACGTGAGGAAATTTCCCACTTGCGAACGCTTGTCCGCGGGCGTGCGACGAAATGCCTCGCACAGGATGTAGTCCGCGAGGCCCGCGTCGCCCTCGACCATCGTGACACCCGCGCGCCGCTCCATTTCGGCGCGCTCCGTGCGCAACTCACGGCGCGAAAGCTCGCTCAGTGCGACATTGATCAGACCCTCGCTGTCCGCGAGCAGACCCCAAAGGCGCACGAGTCCGCCGCCGCGGCGCTCCTTGACGAGCCACACGACGCGCGCACCGTCGGCATCGACCGGCGAGAACAGCGCGCTCAGCCCCGGCGCGGCGGGCGGCGACGCCGCCGACCGCGCCGGGGCTTCCGCGACCGTGGCCGGCGCGATTCCGCGTTGTCTCAGCCGGAAGAGCGCGCGGCGGACTTCGCGCCGCAGCGCGCCGCTCGCCCCCGCTTCCATCGCGGCGAGCATCGCCGCCGCCTCCGCGCTCGCGATTGCGCCGAGCGCGCGTGCGATCGCGAGCGGACTGACGCCGGGCGCGGCGCGCAGCTCGCCCAGGCGCGCAACCGCCTCGGCGGGCGGCGCGGCCGGGTCGAAACCGGCCGCGCGAAGGCTTGCGTCCTCGCGCTCGATATCGCTGTGAGTCATCGTAAGTGAGTCATCAAGTGAATCATCTTGGTGAATGAGAATATGCGGATTCGCGGCGGCGGTGCGAGCGTATGCGGCGCCTTTGCACGATGTCAAGATAGCTGCGCCGATTGGCCCGGGCCGCCTAACCGACCAGCGCGATATGCGCCAGGAGTTCAGTCAGCCAGAGCGGCGGCTCTCCGCCCGCGCGAGCCTCTTTGTAATCTTCATCGCACAGGTGCAACTTCACTTTTTTTCCGCTGGCCTGATCCGTCATCGTGCGCGGCTTTCCCGGGTTATCGCAGTCGGGCCGCTGACAAGGGGTCTTTTTGGCCATCGCGTTATCTCCTGCTCAGGACGTCGTTGGTCGCAACTGATATTGTTCCACGGTCGCGCGTTCATCAGGAAGCACGGGATAAGCCGCACCGGAAAAAAACTTAAGAAGAGCACGAAGGATTTCACCAAGATGCGCAACCTGGAGGCCAAATTTCAACTGAACGATCTCGAAGCGGCGCGCACGACCGCGCTGTCCCTGGGCTACACGTCAAGTGCCGCCTTCATCCAGCGCGATACTTTCTTTGTCGTCGCC
This sequence comes from uncultured delta proteobacterium, assembly GCA_963710455.1. Taxonomy (GTDB): domain Bacteria; phylum Desulfobacterota; class Binatia; order Binatales; family Binataceae; genus JAKAVN01. The sequence goes on along the minus strand of CAVQAG010000015.1, from coordinate 69,026 downwards.
CACGGCAAGCTCAAGTTGCGCGAGCAGCCGCCCGCGGCCTGGCTGATTCACTATGAACGCGATCGCGAGGGCGGGTTGATGCTCAGCCGCTACGAAATAGTACCGGTCGCCGATCCCAGGCGCACGCGTGAGATGCTCGCGCATGCGCTCGGAGTGCTGGCCGAAGTGCGCAAGCATCGCAGCCTTCTCACCCGGCGCAACGTCCGCCTCCATCTCGATCGGGTCGAGACGCTCGGCAACTTTGGCGAAATCGAAGCGGTACTGCACGAGGAGAGCGATAAGGACGCGGGCGAGAGCGCGGAGTCCGCGCGCGCGCCAGTCGACCAACTGCTCGCCGCGCTCGGTGTCAGCGCAGGGGAGCTAATCGAGGTGTCCTATTTCGAGCTGATGATGCGCCGCTGACAGGCGGTGCGCTTGTGCGTTCCGCTCACCTCAACATTAACATTTGTTAATTGGTCACCGTGGGAGCCGCTTGTTAGATCTGATCGGGAATTTCACGCACGCATTCCTTGGCGGGACGGAGTTTCCAAGACCATGCGGCCTCTATCGTTTTTTCGCCGTATACAGATAGTTCGGAAAGCCCTGACGGTCCTGACCGCGTCCATGGCAATCTTGGCGCTTTGCGCTCCCGCACAAGGCGAAACGCTCACCCTCGAGCAGGCGATCCCGCGGGCGCTCGCCTTCGCGCCGACGGTCGCCTCGGCGAGCGCGCAAAGCAATCTGAGCACCGCGATGGTGCGCGAGGCGCGTGCGCCGCTCTATCCTTCGCTCTCTGCGGGTTCAGAGTACATGCAGGCGCCCGGCTATAGCATCGCGGTGACCAACGGCGGCCTTTCCGACGCGATGCTCACACTCAACTATACCGCCTACGACTTCGGCCGCCGCCTTGCGCAAGCACGCGCGGCGCTTTATCAGAGCGAGGCTGACAGATACGGCATACGTGCCGCGCGGGCCCAGATAATTTTCGATACCACGCTTGCGTACTATGACGTCGTGCGCGCGCGGGCGATCGAGCGCGAGTTCATGACCGATAACGCGCGGCTGAAACGCTACGTGGCCGTGGTCAAGGCGCTACGCACAAGCGGACGTTCGATCGCCAACGACGTGCTGAAGGTCCAGACCGCAAGCAACAGCGTCGGCCTATCGCTCTCCAGCGCGCACCACGAGGTCGAACGCACCACCGCTATGCTGGGCGCCCTAACGGGACAGTTCGGACCGTCGGACATCACCGTCGCTGAAGTCAGCGGCGTGCCCGTGTGGCCGGGTCAGGATCTCTCGCGCAATCCGATGCTAGAGGCGGCGCAAAGAACCGTCGCCTCGGCCAAAGCTGCCGAGCAGGCGGCGGAGCGTGAGCGCTATCCGACCGTGAAGCTGGCGCTGACCGCCGGATGGCAGGGCATCAACCCGCCGCATACCTTCACGCACAATGCCGGTGCCTCGTACGACGGATTGGTTTCGATGCCGATTTTCGACGGTGGGTTAATTTCCGCGCATATCGACGAGGCCCGCGCCAAAGAGGCGGCAGCCCAGTCGCAGGTACGCCAGGTCGAATTCGAATTGCGCAGGCAACTGGCCGATGCGGAGCCGCGCTACCGGCAGGCGCGCGATCAGCTTGTACTGCTCTCGGACGCGGAACCCACCGCTCAGGATAACTTCGCGCTCACGTGGACGCGCTTTCTCGGCGGCGGCAGCGTCACGCTGCTGGAGGTGCTCGACGCCTTCCAGCAGGTCGAGCAGTTGCGTCTCGCGCGCCCCGACCAGATGTTCGCCGCGCGCCAGGCGGCCGCGCAGGCCGCGCTGGTGCTCGGACTCGACCAATGACATCGCGCAACGCATCACGTGTTTTTCTTCTTGCCGCGCCGATGCTGCTTGCGGCCTTAAGTACGCTCGCATGCCGCAAACCGGCGAACGATGAAGACGCGCCGACCGAGGCCGCGCCCAAGGTGGTGCTCGCGGTGAGCGCGGCGCGCGTCGCCGTCAAGCCGATGCGCCAGGAGATTGTGCTACCCGGCGTCACCGCCGCGTTGCGCACCCTCACTTTGCGCGCGCCGGCGGCCGGACGCGTCGTGGGACTGGCGGTCACCACCGGCGATTCCGTCCGTCGCGGTGAGGTTATCGGTCATATCGTCAATCGCGAGGAGGACGCGGCGCAAGCCGGCGTCGAAGCCGCGCAAAAGATCGATCCCGGCGAGGCTGCTTCTCTGGCGCGCTCAGTAAAGCGTTACTCCGGTGGCCCGGGTATCGCAGTGCGCGTGCCTCAGGATGCTCTGGTCACTCAGCGCGTTGTGAGTCCCGGCCAGACTGGTCAACGAATTCGATCCGCTGGTCGAGCTGGTCGATCCCTCAAGCGTTTACGTTGACGCTCAGGCCGCGATCAATCGGCTCGGCGCGCTCAGGCCCGGGATGGAAGCGAGGGTCGTCTCGGCGCTTAAACCGGGCGTCGTCTACCCCGCACGCGTCTGGTCGATCTCTCCCAGTTTTTCCGCCGGCGGAACCACCGCGCCAGTGTGGGTGCAATTCACAGGCCCGGACCGGATCAGCTGAAATTGGCGCCTCGGTCGAGGTCCACGTCACGACAAAATTCGTTCCTGATGCGATCGTCATACCGGCGGCCGCGTTGTTCGACGACGCCGAACGCAACAACTCTTTCGTCTTCACCGTGGGCAGCGACGGCCGCGCCCATCGGACGGTCGTCAAGATCGGCATTCGCAACCCATGCCGAGATCCAAGTGACGCAGGGGCTCAAGCCCGGCGATCTGGTCATCACTTCCGGCGGGTATGCGCTCTCCGACGGCCTCGAAGTACGCGCGAGCGTAACGCCCGTCGCGTGCGCCACGCCGGCTGCGGGCCCTGTGCCGCAGGCGCCGTAATTTAGCGCGAGAACTGACTATCGATGAGCCGCCGGAGCACCATCCTGTCGCTGTTCGCCGTGATCGCGCTGAGCGTGCTCGGCGTGATTCTGGCGCAATCGATTCCCAACGCGGTTTTTCCCGAGTTCGTCTTCCATCGCGCGATCATCCTCGCCGACAGCGCCGAGCTTCCGGCCAGCCAGATGCTGGTAGCAGTGACGCGCCCGCTGGAGGAGGCGGCCTACAGCGTGCCAGGCACCACGCTGGTGCGTTCGACCACGACGCGCGGCAGCGCCGAGATCGACGTTTACTTCGCCGAGGGTACCGACCCGACTACCAGCTTCGAATTGCTCGGCGCAGCGCTGGCCGAGGCTCGCGCGCATCTCCTTCCTGGCACCGACGTAAATACGCGCCTGCTGACGACAGGAACTTTCCCCATTCTCGACCTCAGTATGAGCTCGCGCATACGCAATCTGACCGAGCTCACCGACATCGCTTTCTACGACCTTGTCCCGAGCCTCCATCGCATCGCCGGCGTCTTCCGGGTCGAGATGGTCGGCGCGAAGTACCGCGAGTACGTGGTGCGGCTGGACCCTGCGCGGATGCTCGCGCACGGACTCACGCCCGACCAGGTGGTGACCGGGCTCAAGCAGGCCAATGTGATCGCGTCCGCGGGCCGCCTGCTCGATGAGCATCGGATGCTGCTCACGGTCGTCACCGGCGGCCTGCATCAAAGCGATCAACTGCTGGCGGTGCCAATCACCACCGTCAACAACCAGCCGATCTACGTGCGCGACGTCGCCTCGGTCGACCCCGGCATCATGGAGGATTACATCCGCACCACCAGCGAGAACGGTCCAGTCGGTGCTGGTGGGAATTTCGCGCACGCCCGACGGCGATACCGAACTCATCGCCGAGCAGGCCCGCGCGATCATCGCCGAGTTCCGCCGCCGCTACCCGGACGTCACGTTCTCCATTTCTTACGATCAAGCGGCGCTGGTGGCCGAGTCGGTCGCCAGCGTGCGCGACGCGATCGTGCTCGGACTGATGCTTTCGGTCGCGGTGGTCTGGATGTTCACGATGAGCGTGCTGAGCGCGCTGGTGGCGGCGGTCGTGGTGCCCTGCACCATCGCGATCACGCTGGTAGTGATGGCGCTTTGTGGGATGTCGTTCAACATGATGACGCTTGGCGGAATTGCCGCTGGAATTGGCCTGTTCATCGATGACGCGATCGTCATGATCGAAGCGATCCATCGCGGCCATGCGACTGGAGTCCCGACCGACGCCGCGGTCGGCAGCGCGCTTGGCGAACTCAGCCGCCCGCTTATCGCCTCGACGCTCACGGTGATCGCGGTCTTCATGCCGCTGGTCTTCGTCTCGGATATCACGGGACTTTTCTTTCGCGCACTAGCGATCACGCTTGGCGGCGGGCTTGCTATCTCGCTCACGCTCGCGATTTTCTTCACCCCCGCATTGGAAGAGATGGTCGGGCGATGGCGGCGCCAGAGCCGTCCGCCAGGGCGGGTGTTCGGCGCGATGCGTGCCGCGTTCATTGCCGAGTTGCGTCCGTTTATCCGGGTTCCGGCGCTGGCGCTCGTCGCCGCCGCGGCCTGTTTCATCGCGGCCTTCGTGCTCTATCGAGCGGTGGGCACGGATTACCTGCCCGCGCTCGACGAGGGCGGATTTGTGCTCGATTACATCGCGCCGCCGCCCAGCACGCTCGAGGACACCAACGCGCTGTTGGGTAAAATCGAGGACATTCTGCGGACCACGCCCGAGGTCGCCGCCTTCTCGCGGCGCACCGGCACGCAACTGGGATTTTTCCTCACCGAATCGAACCGCGGTGATTTCTCGGTGCGCCTGAAGCAGCAGCGCTCGCGCTCGATCGACAAGATCATGGACGACGTGCGCAAGCGCATCCTGGCTGCGGTCCCCGGCGTGCATATCGAATTCTCACAGGTGCTGCAGGACCTGATCGGCGACTTGTCGGGAGTGCCCGAGCCCATCGAGGTCAAGGTGTTCGGCGCCGACCAGTCCGCAATCGAAACGACTGCGCGCCGCGTCGCCGCCGAGATCGGCAAGGTCCCTGGAGTGGTCGACGTCTTCGATGGAATCGTAGTGAGTAATCCCGAGGAACAGATCGTGGTCAACCAGAGCGCCGCTGCGCGTTACAGCCTTAGCGCCGACGATATCCGTGCCACGCTCGAAACCGCGATCGAGGGCACCGTCGCGACGCAGCTGAGCGTCGGCGACCGGCTCATCGGCGTGCGCGTGCGCTATCCGCCAAACTTCCATCGCGATCTGCCGGCGCTCTCAGAAGTGCAACTCCGCGCACCCTCCGGCACCGTGGTCCCGCTCACCACGGTCGCCGAGATCCGCTGGGGCGGCGAGGCCACCGAGCTTGCCCGCGAGCGGCTGCGTCCGGTCGTTCCGGTCACGGCGCGCCTGGAGGGCGTCGACCTCGGCACCGCGCTCGGCGAGATTACGCCGCGGCTCGCAAAGATGGTGCTGCCGGCGGGCGTGTCGCTCGAACTTGGCGGTCTTTACCAACAGCAACAGCTCGCGTTCCATCAACTTGCGCTGGTGATGGCGGCCGGCCTTGTGATGGTCTGCTGATCGTGCTGTGGGAGTTCGGGCGGCTGGCGCCCGCGCTCGCCACGGTGATCGCGGCGCTGGCCTGCCTGGTCGGCAGCTTTGCCGCGCTGGGGCTCACCGGGATCACGCTCAACATTTCGTCCTTCATGGGCGTGATCATGGTCGCGGGTATCACGGCAAAAAACGGCATCCTGCTGCTGGACCGGGCCGAGCACGGCGTCGCCGCCGGCATCGCGCCCGCCAAAGCGCTGGCCGACGCCGCGATTGTGCGGCTGCGGCCGATCGTGATGACGACACTGGCGACGGCGGCCGGCCTGCTGCCGCTCGCGCTCGGTTACGGCGCAGGAGCCAAGGTCCAGCAACCGCTGGCGGTGGCGGTGATCGGCGGTCTGGTGCTGGCGATGCTGCTGTCGTCCGCGATCGCTGGCGGAATCTACCTGATCGGCACGCGCCCTGCCCCGTCCGGCCTTCGAACCATGTCAGAAAACCTTCAATAAAACCCGCCGCAGCGCCCTCGCACGGCGGGCGATAGGGCTTCATCTGACACGTATCTGACACGAATGGCGGCTCGCGGAGCCGTCTTGCAGCGGTTTGCGATGCGCTGGGAAGGGGTGTGGGTCCGGGCATGAGGTGCCATGAGTCGCAGCATGAGCTTCACCAAAATAGACCTCGCGTATTTCGCCGGAGTTATCGATTCCGACGGCACGATCGGCATTCGCCAAAGACGCATTGGCCGCCGATTCCACTCATCGATCTCCACCGCAAAGCAAAGTCGAATGCCAAGCGAGCAGTTTTGTCGCATAGAGCGGGCTGAACGCGGGCCGAATTCGGCCCATAGGAGCTCTCGCGGCACCGGGGTTCGAACCCACCCCGCTCCGCCAATCAGTCCTCGATGTCGGATATTCTGTGCGGAGTTTGCCGGAAATCCGCGCATACCGGTCATCGTTGGCGCTCCGCTGATTGTTGAATCGCGCGGAAAGCCAGTTACCCCTTTGAACAGGATGAGCAGCACGGCGGCCAGCGCGGACAGCACGCAGATGCTTTCGGAATAGACGAGCCGCCAGGCCGCGATTGGCGAACGCGTTGGGCAGAAATCCGTCGTCGGCTACCGCCCGGCACAGGCGCAGAAAATCCGCGAACGAGGTATTCGCCGACAGGCAAAGAACCAGCACGATCGAGACGATACTGACGTAATAGAAAGTCCCCCTGCCCGCCACCGCCGCCAGTGTTCGTTGGCGAAGGAGCGGATGGATCAGGGCTGGAAGAGCGGATTTGCGAATTTACCCGGGCGAAGGTGATTCGAAGTCAAATTCGCGGATCGTCGCGCCGGAGCAAAAAGCGCTATTTCGCGCTCGGTCGACAGCATCGGCGAATTAGAATCAATCATCGACGAAAGCGCGATTCTCAAAGGCGTCAGCCAGGGGTTATCGCAATCGATGCGGCTCAAACGGTCGCTTCTTCTGCTGTTCATCGTGTGCGCTCCAATCGAGCACGGCAAGATGAACGTTAAGTGAAGTTTTCGCGCGGTGCGCCCGATCACTTCGACGTTCTTCCATTCAGTGTGTCCAGTTAATAATTTCGTGATTTGACTGTGCAAACGTCGGATGCGGAAACCGAGAGTGTTCAATGTGGCAAGCTGAAGCATCGTCCATTCATTCGGAACACATGATCGACCTCCTAAGCGAGTTGGCGCTAGACTTGGGCGCAGTCTGGAACCGCTATACAGACGATATTTGGCGTCAGTTCGATCCTGATGTGTGGCTGCTCACGCGCAACCCATGGTTGATGCTGCACCACGCGTCCCAGAACAAGCTCAAATCGATAGCCAAAGACCAGGACTTGCGGACTCGGGTCGAACAACTAGTGCTTGCCAAACGGGGGTCCTTGTACTCCCCCGCGTGGTTCCAGAAAACTCATTCCGGCTCGGCGCTTAACGGCGTGGCGTACTTCAGCATGGAGTTTGGCCTGAGTGAAGCGCTCCCCATCTACTCCGGCGGCTTGGGCAATGTGGCGGGTGATCAACTCAAAGCGGGTAGCGATCTAGGCGTGCCGATAGTTGGCGTGGGGCTGCTCTATCAGCAGGGTTATTTTCGTCAGGCAATTGACCACGAAGGTAATCAGCGCGACCTGTTCCCCTACAATCCTCCGTCGTGGCTGCCGATAACGCCCGTGCGCGACACAGACGGGGACCTTCTCCGCGTGGCATTTGACTTCCCCGACTACAAGCTACGGCTTCGAGTCTGGGAAGCAAAGGTTGGCCGCCTCAAACTTTACCTGCTCGACAGCAATGATCCCGGCAACCTGCCGATGCATCGCGGCATTACGAGCGAGCTGTATGGCGGCGGTCCTGAATTGCGGCTGCAGCAGGAACTAGTGCTGGGAATCGCCGGATGGCGCCTGCTGAAACAACTGGGACAGAGCCCCGAGGTCTGTCATCTCAACGAGGGCCACGCCGCATTCGCGGTGCTCGAGCGCGCCCTCTCGTTCATGGATGAAAACGATCAGTCCTTCGCAGTCGCGTTAGCCGCGACGCGCGCCGGTAACTTGTTCACGACGCACACGCCGGTGGCGGCGGGGTTCGACAGATTCTCCCCCGCTCTGATGCGCCTCTACCTGAGCTGGTACGCCGCCGAACGCTTGCACATCAGCTTCGAAGATCTGATGGCGCTGGGCCGAGCCAATCCCGACGATCCGAACGAACCGTTCAACATGGCGTATCTGGCCGTTCAAGGAGCCGGTGCGATCAACGGCGTCAGCAAGCTTCACGACGCGGTAAGCCGTTCAATTTTTTTGCCGCTGTTTCCACGGTGGCCTGTCGAGGAGATTCCGATCGGAAGCGTGACCAACGGCGTCCACACGGCGAGCTGGGATTCCGAGCACTCCGATCGGCTGTGGTCTGCGGTTTGCGGAAAAGATCGCTGGCTTGGCACTACCGAAAGAATAGGCGACCGAATGAGAGCTGTAGCGGATGATGCGTTGTGGAAGTTGCGAACCGACAATCGCCAGGAACTGGTGCGTTTCGTGCGTCTTAGGACGCAACGTCAAATGGCAGCCTATGGCGCGCCGCGCGAGGACATTGAAGAGGCTAAAACTATCTTTGATCCCAACGCGCTGACGCTCGGCTTTGCGCGGCGCTTCGCCACCTACAAGCGGCCCAATCTGTTGCTGCGCGATCCCGCGCGCCTGGCGAAGATTCTCACTAATCAAAAATATCCGGTTCAGCTAGTGATCGCCGGCAAGGCGCATCCGGCGGATCAGGCCGGCAAGGACATGGTCCGGGAGTGGATTCGTTTCGTTCGCCGTCACGACATTCGCCAACACGCCGTCTTCCTGATCGACTACGACATGCTGTTGGCCGGGCGCATCGTCCAGGGCGTCGATGTCTGGATCAACACTCCGCGCCGTCCCTGGGAGGCGAGCGGTACGAGCGGGATGAAGGTCTTGGCGAACGGAGGCATGAACCTGTCGGAACTCGATGGATGGTGGGCCGAAGCCTACGGGCCGGAAGTCGGCTGGGCGCTTGGCGATGGCAAGGAGCACGGAGACGATCCTAGCTGGGATGCCGCCGAGGCTCTGCAGATGTTTGACATTTTGGAGAACGAGGTGATTGCGCGATTCTACGATCGCGATGACGACGGACTGCCGCGCAAGTGGATCGCAATGATGCGCGAAAGCACGGCCCGCTTAACACCGGAGTTTTCGGCGAACCGCGCCGTTCGCGAGTACACCGAGAAATACTATTTGCCGGCCGCGGCCATGTACCGCCAACGCGAAGCCTCTCGCGGCGCTCTCGCGCACCAGATCTGGCGGTGGCGTGACGCGGTGGCGGAACATTGGTCGAAGCTCAACTTTGGCCAAGTAAACTCTGAGACCAACGGCGACTTTCATAACTTCCGCGCGCAGGTCTATCTCGACGAGCTGGAACCCGACGCGGTGCTCGTCGAGTTGTACGCACAACCACGAAATGGCGAGCCACCTGTAAGACAGCCGATGACCCGCGGCGACGTGCTGGTCGGATCGGTCAGCGGTTTCATCTACACGGCTCAAGTGCCGTCGAGCCGACCGGCCGATGACTATACGCCGCGGATCCTTCCGGCATTTCGCGACGTCCACGTCCCACTCGAGGCCAAACAGATCCTCTGGCAGCGCTAGGAGCGCAGACGATCACGTCTCGATTCTCAAGTTCATGAATATGTGACTGGAAGACGGCGCCGTTGACCCGAGCAGAGATGATTTACCGAACCCGCGCATCGACTTTCGGAATCCCTGCGTTCCGAAGACCACCGCAGCTGAGGTTTTCACCGGTTACCGCGCTATCCTCATTCCGAAGCTGCGCGGAGTTGACGTAGGCTGCTGCTGATCGCGGATCACCATCCCCCGTACACTACGAACGTGGTCGGATCTGGTGTTGGCTCCGGCTGCGAAAACGGGACCTGTCAGCGACCTACGTGCCGGACCTCCCGGCCCGCCGGCTCGACTTCCTCCTGCCACGTCATTTTCCCCTTGGCTTGCGTTTCCGCAATCTATGCCAGATCGTTATGACAGGAAGATGACAGACCAAACCGTCCTCTGATTCGAGTTCTCGACCTACTGGCGTAGTGATTAGGATCGGTGAGATCCGGCCGCACGATGGTCATCCGAATGAATGTAGTAGCCGAGCCACTGATTTTGGCGGGTTGCAGAGAGCGTGACCGGCTATATAAATAGGCCATTCGCTGTTCTCTCCTGCACAAACCAATCACGACTTGTTACCAAAACCGAATAATCAAAGCTTAGAATCATGCTATCGGGTCGAGCGCACAACTTGATCAGGGAGAGGTCGTCATTCTTCATCGTAGGAATGAGAGCAAAGTTGAGGGTCAGGATTCATTCAGTTGAGCATGCACCTTGGGCAGCACGTGATTGCCATAAAACTCGATTATTCGTTTTTGATCGACCTGGCCGGAGTGGACGTTCACGATCGTGGCGCCGCTGTTAAATAGGTCGATCAGCGCCTTTGCGTGGACGTCAGGGTCAGTACTTATTGGCCACTGGCCATAAACCTTTTCGAGCGGAAGCTCGGCATCGGCTCGATCCTGAATCGCTTGCGGGTCTCGAATATTGAAATAGCTCCTGAACGCCTTGGGTAGGAACCGCCAGAGCTCGGCGGAAGTCTTTGCATCGTTCTCATCGCCGACGACTACGAACTGCTCTACCAGGACTGGCATCCGGCGAGGGTCTTTGCCGGCCGTTTTAGCGCCCTTCTCAAATTCCGCTTTGTGCTTTTTCCAGGAGTCCGGGTCGGTAACAAGGCCATCGCCGTACTGCCCCGAGCGGAACATCGCACGCGGGCCAACGTTGGCCGCCATCAAAAGAGGCACGGGTCCAGCCGGCGGATCGCACAATTTTGCATTTACGTTGTAATACTTACCGCCATGGACCACCTGTTCGCCGGTCCATAGTTTTCTTATTATTTGCGTGGCCTCAACTAGCCGGTCTGAACGCTCCGACCACTTTGGCCACGATCCGATCGCGGCTTGCTCATTCAAGGCCTCACCCGAACCGACACCTAGAAATATTCGTCCCGGATAAAGCAGGCTTAGCGACGCAAACGCTTCAGCCACTACCGCCGGATTGTAGCGCAGTGTCGGGCAAGTCACTGTCGGGCCAATCCAGACACGACGAGTGCGCTCCCCGATCGCGCTCATAGTGATCCAAGCTTGCCCGCAATGGCGTTCGTTCGCTTGCCAAGGTTGAAGATGATCGCTGGTGGCCAGCAGATCGAATCCGGCCTGCTCAGCGGCCACACCTAACTGGACGAGTTCCGTCACGGGAAATTGCTCATGGGCCAGCATGAAACCGACCATTGGCTTAGTTATCGGAGAAATATTGCCTCGAGCTGCGGAAGAAGGAGTGAATTCAGAAGACATGTTTGACCCCCAATGCCCGCATTGTGGAAGCCAGTGCTGAGATGCCGAGCAATAAGCCCGCTGACCTCAGCAGAGTGCGTCGAGTTTAATTTCGCATATCAAATTTGAATGGAGTCATCTTCTACACGCAGCAATCAATGTGCCACCTTAAGAGTCTGATGGTTCCGGCTGAATGACTGATACGCGATGCTAGCGGGCGAGCTTGCCTCACGCGCCTAGTCAGCGTCCTCCTTGGGGGATGCGCGGAAGCGCCGGTGCACACCCCGCCACGCTCTGTTGGCCGTCGCAATGCCAAAGCCAGTCGGCCCTTTCGCGCGCCGCCTTCATCGTGGAGGTGCTTCCCCAAGTCTCGAAGAATTTCGATCGGCCTTTAAGATAGTACTCGTAGGCTTGAGCGTTTGACGTCGAGGCGGTCTGCGATCGACTTCGATTCTGCCGGAAGCAGCCTGACCTTTAGAGCCGCTACGACGCTCCGCGTAATATCATCATGCAGCGCGAGCACATCCCGCGGACTCGCGGTCGTAGCGCTCGGCCCAGAGATGGCCGCCGGTCGCACCGTCGATCAACAGCGCGGTGATGCGCACGCGGTTCCCGGCCCTGCGAACGCTGCCCTCGAGCAGGTAACGCACGTTCAACCTGCGGGCGATCTGCGTAATCTCGACTGCCTTACCTTTGAAGGTGAATATCGTGTTCCGGGCAGCGACGAATAGCGCAGAGACCTGCCAAGGTCGACGATGATATCCTCGGTGAGGCGTCGCTCAAATACTCTTGCTCCTGGTCATCGCTTAGATTCGTAAAGGGTAGGACGGCGAGCGAAGGCTTCGAGGCAAGCTTTCGCAACACGGGGCAGCGCCGGCACCGGCAATCGGCGCGGAAACTCGGTATACGCGAACCGGCTCGGCTATGTTCTTTAGGTTCTGCGCGCCGAGATCGTCGAATTCGAACCGGACTTTGCCGCGGATCTGACTGAAGACGATCTCCGAAAGAAACACTGAGCCCGGCTCCGTCAGGCTCTCGAGCCTGGCCGCTCCATTCACCCCCGTCGCCGTAGAGATCACCACCCTCCACCATCACATCGCCGAGGTTAACTCCCCCATTGCAGGTTGCGATCGGCGCGGCTTCGGCGACTGCTGGCGCACGCTCCTTGAACCGGCCGAGCGCCGGCACGATCTGTTCATCGGCATACGCGAGCCGTTCGCGGACGGCGACGGGAGCAGTGCAATGGTTAACGCCAACAATGAGCAGCGATTCGTCCATCATTTATACTGAATGTCCGCGGGGCTGGTCAGCGCTCACACCTCGCCCCGCGCTGACAAGGGATCATGTTGGAGCGCTTTCCCCCGCGCTCGCTGCGAGTGAGAAACGATCCCTTTTCCGCATCCAGTTCGAGACGCTTAGTGACCTCCTCGCGTCGACATGATGGCGTGGCGGCAGCCGCCACCCCATCATGTCCTCCACGGCGGCGTCGCCAAGGGGTTGCGACGCTGCCGCGGAGGCGAAAACCATTACGCGGCCATGGCCTTGCTCGGCTCAATGCCCAGTTGCTTCGCCAGTCCGCTTCCGTATTCGGGGTCGGCCTTCGCGCAGAGGCGAATCCACCGCAGCTTGATTTCTTCAGGTACACCTTTCATCGCGCGGTCGGTGTTGGCAAACAGCCTTTTCTGCTCGTCCTTCGTCATCAGGCGGAACAGGTTGCCGGCCTGAGTATAATCGTCATCGTCCGGGCGCTGGTCGTAGCGGTCGACCTCGCCCGAGATCTTGAACGGCGGTTCATTGAATCGGTGATCTTCCACCGGCCCGCCGAAGCTATTGGGCTCGTAGTTGACGGCACCGCCGTAATTACCGTCGAAGCGCATGAAGCCATCGCGGTTATAGGTGTGCACCGGACAGCGCGGCTTGTTTACCGGCAGCTCCATGTAGTTGGGTGAGCCGAGCCGATAGCGGTGCGCGTCGGCGTAGGAGAAGATGCGGAACTGCAGCATTTTGTCGGGCGAGAAGCTAATACCCGGCACCACGTTCGAAGGCGCGAATGCCGACTGCTCGACTTCGGCGAAGTAGTTCTCGGGATTCCGGTTCAATTCTAGGACGCCGACATCGATCAGCGGATAATCCCCATGCGGCCAGACTTTGGTCAGGTCGAAGGGATTGTAGGGCGTCTTCTCAGCATCCATCTCCGGCATGATTTGGACTGAGAAGCGCCACTTCGGATAGTCGCCGCGCTCGATCGATCCAAAGAGGTCGCGCTGTTGGCTATCGCGATCAGCGCCGATGACTACTGCGGCCTCCTCGTCGGTCATATTCTGGATGCCCTGCATGGTCTTGAAGTGAAACTTCACCCAGACGCGCTCGTCCTTGTCGTTGATGAAGCTGTAAGTGTGAGAACCGTAGCCGTTCATGTGCCGGTGGGTCTTCGGGCGACCTCGATCGCCCATCAACCATGTCACCTGATGCAGAGTCTCGGGCAACAGCGAAAACCAATCCCACACCGCGGTGGGATTGTGGAGGTTGGTCTTCGGGTCGCGCTTCTGTTGGCGGATGAAGTCGGGAAACTTGTAGGCGTCGCGCACCCAGAAAATGGGCGTGTTGTTGCCGACCAGGTCCCAGTTGCCTTCCTTGGTATAAACCTTGATTGCAAAACCTCGGAGGTCGCGCTCGGCGTCGGCCGCTCCACGCTCCCCGGCGACGTACGAGAAACGCACGAAACATTCGCTCTGCGCGCCCGGCTGCAAGGCCTTGGCCTTGGTGTAGCGGCTGATATCGCCAGTAATCTTGAGCGTGCCGTAAGCACCGGAGCCCTTGGCATGGACGACGCGCTCGGGAATGCGCTCGCGGTTGAAGTGGGCGTGCTTCTCGAAGAGCTGCCAGTCCTGTACCAGTACTGGTCCGCGCGGGCCCGCGGTCAGGGAGTTCTGATTGTCTGCAACCGGTGCGCCGCTCTCGGTGGTCAGTTGTTTTGGTTCATTCACTCGACGACTCCTTATCAATCAGCGTTTGGATTTCCTTAAATTTCGACCAGACGCGTCAGTTATCTTTACGAGTTCTGGAACGGTGAATTCTGAATCTGCTCGTAGAAGTTGCTGCGCTTGTAGTTGCGAATGAAGTAGGAACAGATGTCTTCGTTGCACGTGCCCTCGGTTGTCCGGGTCTTGTGCTCGAAACCACCGAGAAAGGCGTTTGCAATATCCTGTTTGAAGTTGATGCGGGGGTATTGATCAACGACCTTCTTCCTCAAATCTTCCGGAAAGTGCTCATAGCCGATACCCAGCACATCGAGTCCGACACCGTTGTATAGAAGCTCGACCTCGAGCGGCTTGTACGCTGCGATGCCCGGCGTGGTGTGCAGAGAGATTGCGTCCCAGGCCACTTGAATCCGGGCAGGCGGAACGTCGTGGTGCCCAAGGAATTGGCGAACGGCGTTGGCGCTGTCTACCTCGAACCGGTCATCATCGCTACTGAACTTCTTCAGCAGCCCAAGATCATGAAACGCCGCGCAGACAAACAGCAGTTCAGCATCGAACGGCTCTCCGGTCTGCCGTCCCAGCTCATTGGCCCAGAAGAAGACACGATGAGAGTGGTTGAAGAGCAAGGGCGTGCTGAACTCGTGGAGGAGCCCGGTTGCTTCCCGAGTCAGTTGAGTGTCCGGAACTCCGGGTTGTACCTTCTGGAACTTAGATGCCGGCGTAGGAACCGGCAAAACGATCTTCGGCCGCCGGAAAGTAGGTCTGCCGTCCGCTGTCTGTGCGTCGGGCGGTTTCACCAAGCGATTGGGTGTCTGACGCGTTGAATCGATGACGCTCATAGTGTTGTCTCCTTGTGACACCCGGCTTAGGCCGGACAGCGCTTAGCCGGCGCGCCTCATTTCGTTTGTGGCGCGCTCCAAGCCGCGGCCGGGTTGGGTTAGCTGAAGCGAACCGGCGGCTTCGGCGGTTCCCGAAATCAATCCGCGATAGAGCAATCCGCCGAACACGCCGCCCACGATCGGCGCCAGCCAGAACAGCCACAGTTGTTCGAGCGCCCATCCGCCGACGAACAGCGCGGGACCAGTGCTGCGCGCGGGATTAACCGAGGTGTTGGTCACCGGGATGCTGGCAAGAATAATCAGGGTCAGCGCCAACCCAATCGGAATCGGCGCCAACCCGGCTGGAACCCATTCGTCGGTTGCTCCCATGATCACGAACACGAACAGCATTGTCATCGCGACTTCGCATACGGCCGCTGCGCTGAGGCTGTAGCCGCCGGGCGAATGCGCACCGTAACCGTTGGCGGCAAAGCCGGCATGAACGCTGAAACCCGGTGCGCCGCTGGCGATAACGTACAGCACGGTAGCGGCCAGGATGGCGCCCAGAACCTGTGCCATCACATACGGCACGACATCATGGCCTGGGAAACGCCCGCCCGCCCACAATCCAAAGCTGACCGCAGGATTGATATGGCATCCTGAGATACGGCCGATCGCGTACGCCATGGTGAGCAGCGTAAGCCCGAAGGCCAGGGCCACGCCGGTGAAACCGATCCCAAGTCCGGAAAAGCCCGCTGCTAGCACGGCGCTGCCGCATCCGACGAAGACCAGCCAGAATGTGCCGATGAATTCAGCCCCGACTCGTCGAGATAGGCTCATTTTCATATACGTCCTCTACGTCCTTCTGTTAAAGGCTGATTACAGCATCGTGTCGCAATAATTCCCGCCCAAGCCGCCGGTTCCTCTGCGAACGTCGGACCTGAAACCGCTCTCCACCTCCGATTCAGAAAGCGTGAATAATTTCCGCACGGGCAGATGTGAAAAATGACCGCACAACCGACGGACGTTCCTGGTTGCCGGTTGTCAGAGTTGCGGCGGATAATACGATTTTCGATCAACAGAAATTGGTCCGGACGGCCTGGAGTTTTCAGATGCCACGTGGGACCCGAAGCGCTCAACCTGGCTCGGTTGGTGGTGGCAGCGTACATGGCTGCGGGAAACGTGTTCAGGAAGCGTTTGGGCAGGTCGAAATCGATGTCGAAGCGAGTCAGATCGCGCCGTCCTGCCGCTTGATCGCGTCGATCTCGTCCTTCGGAAATACAAAGCCGCCGGGAGGGTGATCGGGATGATCGGGATGCGGCACAGGGAGGAACCCCTTCGGCCATACGCCCTCGCCCGTTATCCTCTGGTCAGATTTGGGGCGATCCCGATGCTCGTTACCGGAACATACGATCCGTATCTCGTCGCTCTGTCTATTCTGGTCGCCTGCTTCGCGTCTTACACCGCCCTCGATCTCAGTGCCCACGTGGGGCCCGCGCGGGGCCTTGCGCGTCGTGTGTGGCTGGCGGCTGCCGCTCTCACAATGGGAGGCGGAATATGGTCGATGCACTTCGTCGGCATGCTCGCTTTTATCATGCCGATGCCAACATCCTACGACATCGGATTGACCGCCCTTTCGCTCGGGGTGGCGATCGTCGTAACTGGCGGCGGCTTTTACGTCATTAGTCTCCAGAGCGCATCGCCGCTTCGACTCGTTCTCAGCGGCATTTTCATGGGACTTGGCATCGCCGGGATGCATTACACCGGCATGGCGGCGATGCGGGGCCCCTTCGAACTCAGCTACGAACCCCTATTGGTTGCGCTCTCCGTTGTCATAGCGATCAGCGCGTCGACGGTGGCGTTATGGGTGGCGTTTCGAACCACGGATCTTGGGCAAAAACTCGTTGCCGCGGTCGTCATGGGTCTGGCCATTTCCGGTATGCACTATACGGGAATGATAGCGGCCATTTTTACCGTTCACGGGACGGTTCACGAGGGCCAGGTAAACGCAGGTCTCGATCAGACCAAGCTGGCGCTGGCGGTTGCCGCCATTACATTTATTATTCTGGCTTTCGCGTCGGTCGCCTCCCTGTTCGAGCGCAAGCGCGCCGAAGAAGCGCTTCGTCAGGCGCAGGCGAATCTCGCGCACGCCAGCCGCGTGATGACTCTGGGAGAGTTGACAGCCTCGATCTCGCACGAAGTTAACCAGCCGCTCGCCGCGATCGTCACCAACGGCCAGGTTTGCTTGCGATTGCTCGCCCTCGAAACGCCCCGCCCGGCGGAGATGCGGGGCGCCCTGGAGCGCATCGTCAGGGACGCCAATCGGGCGAGCGAAGTGATCCAGCGGATTCGTGCACTCGCCAAAAGGAGCGAGCCGCAGATGGTATCGCTGGAGATCAACGAAGTCATCCGCGAGGCGATCCTTCTGGTGCAACGTGAAGTGCTCAGCCATGGGGTGTCGCTTTGGACCGAGCTCGCGTCCGCACTGCCCTCAGTTCTCGGCGATCGGGTCCAGCTGCAGCAAGTGGTTATCAACCTTTTGATGAACGGTGTTGAAGCTATGGCGCCAATCACGGACCGGCCCCGCGAGATCCTCATTCGATCGCAGCAGTACGAAGCCGACCAGGTGCACGTGGCGGTACTGGACTCCGGCATTGGGATTGATCCGGACAACGCGGAAAAGCTCTTCAGCGCCTTCTTCACCACCAAGCCGAGCGGCATGGGAATGGGACTGTCGATCAGCCGTTCGATCATCAGGGCCCACGGCGGCAAATTGTGGGTATCACCAAATACGGACCACGGCGTGGCTTTTCAATTTACCATACCGATTAATGGCTCGGGTGTATCGTGAAAGACGCAAACGCGATCGTCTTCGTGGTCGACGATGATCCGTCAATTCGGGAGGCGATCAAGAGTCTCATCAGGCTGGAGGGATTACGCGTTGAGACTTTCGGAACTGCGCAAGAATTCTTGCGAACCGAACGGCCGGATCTGCCCGGGTGCGTGGTACTCGATGTGGAGCTGCCTGGATTGAGCGGCCTCGATTTACAGCGCGAACTGGCCACGCATGGGATCAAACTTCCGATCATCTTCATCACTGGTTACGGCGACATACCAATGTCGGTGCGCGCTATGAAAGCAGGCGCGACGGAATTCCTCACCAAACCTTTTCGTGATCAGGATCTTCTGGACGCGATTCAACAAGCCCTTGAGCGCGACCGCGCTGCGCGCCAGCACTCGAGGGAAATTGCGGAACTGCGCAGGCGTTTGGATGCGTTGACGTCCCGCGAAAGAGAAGTGATGAGCCTGGTTGTCACCGGCTGGCTCAACAAGCAAATCGGCTTCGAGTTAAAGATCAGCGAGATCACGGTCAAGATTCATCGTGGCCGGGTCATGAACAAAATGGGTGCGCAGTCGTTGGCCGAGCTGGTCAGGATGACAGAAAGGCTGGAGCTCCCGACGGCTAGGGGTCAGTCCGCTAAAACCAAGTAATACCAATGTATAACTAGTTCTCGATCCGCTGGCGGGAATACATTGTCTTTCGGAAGATGATTTCCCGCCATGAATACCCCGAAAGAAAAAAATAACCAGGCTCTAATCGCGATCGTCGATGACGATCAATCTTTCCGCGAAGCTCTCGAGAATTTGCTCGCGTTGATCGGGTTCCGTACGGCAGTCTTCGCCTCGGCCCACGATTTCCTCGACTCCTCCCAATTTCCAAGCGTGTCCTGCGCGATTCTCGACGTTGCGATGCCTGGGATGGATGGCCTCGAGTTGCAACGGCACCTGGTTGCGACGCATCCCATTCCAATCATCTTCATCACGGACCTCCGGGACGCAAAGACACGAGAACAGGCGGTTGGGGCGGGAGCGATTGAATTCTTGAACAAGCCTTTTACCGAAGAGGCTTTGATTGACGCTCTGAGTTCGGCGCTTGGCGGATAGAGAGCAACAAGTCTGGGCGGCATCGATGAGTTAAGAGTTCGAGAAAATTCGCGCACTGTGGTCGCTGTTAGACATGATGCCTTGCAAGCGGAGGCCAATCAGATGGAAACGCAGACTCATTATCGTGATGTGAGGACCGCCGTAGCAACCGTGTTTCAAAACGCCTGCTTGCCCGAGCAAGCGATTTTTCGCAGCGCGCTAACCGGCCACGGATCAGTCGTCATGCTGTCGGGCGGACTTGGGGTCGGCAAGAGCCGCTTAGTATGCCGCCGTGCTGCTCGGTCGCGGCCATCATGGGGGACAAGGGATCTAAGTTTGGTCCGGATTCCGCCGCCGCGGTTAGCTGACCCCGCGCAGAAATTTCGTTTCTAAAAGTTCGGTGCAACTATCTTGCGCTTCGGCGCGATGGACCTGAATGGTCGCATCACCAAGGTTGTACACTCGATTGTCACAGGCGTAAGCTCCGGGGAAATCGAAATCCTCCGAAATTTTTGGAGCGAATCCGCTCGAGCAACTTCTGACTGCGGTGTGCCAGATCGACGTTGACGAACTCTTCACCGTCATCGAGAAGGCTCAGCAAATGGAGCTAATTGTCCCAAGCTCGGAGGGTCCGGAAAGACCGTTTACCTTTAGACATGAACTTGTGCGACAGACATTGCTTTCCGGCATCTCGGCCCCACGCCGGGAGCGCCTGCACGCCGGGGTCGCGGAGGCGATCGAGCGGCTCAATCCTGATGCCCCTAAAGAACGCGCCAACGACATCATCGATCATCTTCTCAAGGCGGGATCGTTTGTTGAACGGCAGAAGCTGGTCCGTTGGCTTACGCTGGCAGGCAGGAACGCGCTCAAAGCAGCGGCATTTGAGGAAGCGAGGCGCTTTTTTCAGTCTGCCCTGTCGAATATCGGCGCCACTGAATCGGGTGAAAGGGCCGAGTTGTTGGTGAGGCTTGCGACGGCCGAGCGGGGGCTTGATCGATGGGACGCGGCGATCGCCCATCTGCGTGAAGTGCTCGAAATTTATCTGAAGCTCGATGATCGCGAGCTGATCGGAAGGAGCTTTACCGAATTGGCAGCCGCCTCCATCTGGGCTGGGCGCTTTCCGGAAGCAACCGAAACAGCACGGCGCGGGCTTACCTACCTGCAGGCAGAGATTAGCGCTGACCGGGCGCGTCTTTTCGCTATCCTCGCGCAAGCGCTCGCGGCGGCGGGAGTCTATCGGCAGGCCGACGAGGCATTGCGAGAAGCGTTGAACATCGCCTCACAGCTTTCCGATCCAAAGCTTCGTGCCAGATTGCTCAGTGTTCGGTCGATAATCAATATCCAATTCTTTCAGTTGCAGGAGACTGTCTCGGATGGGCTCTTAAGCAAACAACTGGGTGGCTTGGATCTGCCTCCCTGGCAGTTTGTCCTCGAGTTGCTGATTCAGCATCAGGTATTGCTCTATCTTGGACGTCTTGAAGAGGCGGTGAGAATCGCGGACGAGCTTGAACCTCTGGCAAGAAGGATCGGGCAATCTCTCTCGGTCGCATTCTGCCTTAGCACGCGAGCCTGGATAGATTTTGGCAAAGTGCCGGACTTAGCCAAACTCGAGACCGGCTTTCAGCATGTGCGGAACCCTGACCAGGAAGCATCGTTTGCACACCTGGAAGTTTTCTTCGACGTACAACTAAGTCTGGCACATTTCTTTCGCGGAAACTGGACTAGCGCCCTGTCCTATGCAAAAGCCTCGCGCCTCCGAAAGCCGGGCAGCTCTATGGAAGGGTTCGATATTGGGACGATTTTTCGACAGATGGCCTACGCAGGCGATCGCGATGGCGCGCTGGCAATCCTTGATGAACAGCGCGCCCTTCTCCCGCGCAGCGGCCAACCGAACACCGCGGGTTCCTGGTTGATGCTCGCGCTGGTGATTGAGGGCCTCGTCATGGTCGGCGAGCATTCGCAAGCTGGACCCCTTTACCCGCTGGTTTGCGAATTGATCGGCACGGGGCCGATAGTGCTTTGGCCGATCTTCCGTTTCACGCATACGATTGCGGGTCTTGCCGCAGCAGCGGCCCGTCGGTGGGAAGCCGCGGAAGGCCATTTTCAAATCGCGATGCAGCAGGCCGAGTCCTACCCCAACCGCCTCGAACAGACGGAGATACGCCGCTTCCACGCGATGATGTTGATCGATCGCGCCGCTCCGGGCGATCGCGAAAAAGCGCAAACCCTGCTTCGTCAAGCGCTGGAGAGTTACGAACGGATCGGAATGCCCCGGCATATCGAAATGGTCCGAACGCTTGTCAACTAAACCTCGAACCATAGCGGTCCGGGCTATTATTTCGCCCGAGCCGGAAAGACGCGTCGCGCCTTGTGCGGCGACTTTTCACGTCTGCATAAAGACATCTCGCGCTATGGAGGTCCAAGTAAGATGAACAGCTCTGCCCGAAACAGAGAGTCATCAAGAAGGCGTGCCCTTCGAGAACTTTTAAGGCGCGCGCAACTCGCCCATCAAGAGCGCTTGGTCGGGCTCGGAGCCATCCGCTCCGATGACCGCGGGTCGATCCCCGGTGACGAAATGGACGTCGCGAGCGAGCACGCGGAGGCCGAAACCTATGCCCGCCTGATCGAACTTCGTTGGTCAACTCGAGCAGTTCTGGATGACGCGCTCGAGCGGCTCCGCCAAGATCTCTATGGCGTCTGCGATGAGTGCGGCGAGGATATTTCGCTGGAACGGCTTCGCGCGATACCCTTCACGGCTTACTGCATTGATTGTCAGCATCAACGTGAACGGGAGAAAGCGCCGGCTAGCCTAATTCAGAGCGATTTCTAAAGCACATTTACCGCCCGATGCGTACCCAAGATCGGACCAAGTGTGCCACCAGCGGGACTGGCTTTTGCGCTGCGGCAATGCGGGCGGCGCTCAGAGCCGTGTCGGAGAGATGAGGTGTGCAAACGATCGGCGGCTCGGATCCGACATGAAATAACCTTACGCGCAGCTCGCTGTCACTGTCGCTGACCGTTAGCCGATAGTGCTGGCGCAGATGCTCGCCCGAGTTTCAGACATAAAAGTCTCGACATACCGGCCGGGGTCTATGGCATCAGCCAAAAGTCCCCGTGATGAGCGCTCCGCCCATGAGCGCGAGCGCCACGATCGTTATCCGCAAGCGCCGGTTGGAGCGTTGAAGTTCCTCGATCCTGCCTTCAAGGCGAAACAACCTTCCGTCAATATAATTCACGGAAGGCTTTCTGAATGTTTGCTTGGTCATTTTTCTGCCCTGAACGCCGAACCCGGCAAAGCCCGGTTAGCAGTCATCGATTGCTTCGTCCTAATTCTTCTGCGTGAATAATCGGCGCACTTTGCCCCGACCCGGCTATTCACGAATTCCCCAGAGTATCGGCCGGGACACCGATTCGTCATTCGCTGACCGGAAAAGACCGGTGCGGTGGCCGACGCTGGCAGGCAAGATCGCACTAGAGGCGGCGGCAGTTGGGAAAGCGCGGCGCAGTTTCCAGTCTACCCTGTAGCGCTGGAGCGCTGTTGAATAAGAAGTAAGGGCCGACTTGCCGGCGGCTTTCGAACCACCCGTGGAAAGGCGCATCCTTCGGCTTTCGAAAAGGCATAACAAGAGGAGACAAAACGCCGGTACGCTTGGCACTATCGACTTGATCAAATGCAAAAACGCCCACCTTGTCGTCGAAGGGGACATTCGAGTGGGACATGCGACCGTCGCGTCCAGTGCGGTCGGCTGCCCGAGTTGTCGGACCGCGTTACGCCGGCTGCCGCAGCGACACCATTGAGCGTAGATAAATGAGCAACGAGCCACCGGCGAGCACCACGTTCAGTCCGAGTTCGATCCACATTCTCGGCCGTGACGGCGCTCCAGTCCCGAAGCAGCCGCAATCAAGCGTGAGGCCTCGAAGCAAGGCGGACAAAAGAACCGCGAAGAACAGCACCGAGAGAAGGACAATCGCAAGCGCTCCTATCCGTCGGGTCCACGGCCAGAGCAACAGAACGCCGCACGCTATCTCGAAGGGCGGCAGCGCAAGCGCGAACGGATTGATGAACGCTACCGGCAGAATCCCAAAGCCGGCGATGCTGTCGGCGAAGTCCAGCGGGTCGTGCAGCTTCTCGAAACCCGCGTAAATAAAAACTGCGGCCAGTCCCAGACTGACGGCGAGTACGGCGTAATCGCCGGCTGAATTGGAGCGAGCGATCATCTTCCGTTCCCAGTCGCAACCGGGAGCCGTGCCTTTGACCATTCCTCCCATCCGCCAGTGAAAACTCTGACGTTGCTGAAGCCGAGAGACATCAACGCGTTCGCAACCAGGCGGCTGTCATGACAGTCGCCGCCGGCGCAGTACACGATGACCGGTTTGTCAGTGGCAGACTTCAGTACGGGAGCTAGTTGCCGGTAATCGCGGGCGAAGGCGTCTCGCGCGAGATTGAGAGCGCCGGGCACATGTCCTTGTTCAAAGAAGATTGACGGGCGTGCGTCGAGGATGAGCGTGTTTTTCGTATCGACCGCCGAACGGAATTCCGGAAGTCCTACCGTTGCCGCGGGTGCAATTTCGAACGGCGCGGCTGTCACCAAGGTTGTAAGCTCGGCGTCGAACCGCTGCTCGGTCGTTTGATAGACCAAGGGAAGTGGACGATCTGAGAGCCGGTTCATAACAAGGCCGGCCGCCAGGGACGCAATCGCGAGCAGCGCAACGCCCGCGAAATCACGCACAACAGGCCATATCGGATTGCTTGTTTGAGCCCGGCGACCCGGATCAAGCTGGTGTAACGATGGCGCTGAGGTCATGCGACCGAATCGGTGTGATCTAAAGTTGGCGAAGATCCGCACTCAACCTGCCGATCAGAGTCTTGGCGGTGGCTGCTGCTTCAGCATCGCGGGCAGGTTTGGAGGGATCGACTTGCTGCGCGTAGTTTACTATCGGATGGCCGTCAGTGCCGACCAGAAAATATCCAGGAATGTGAATGATTTCGCCGTTGCTGCCGCGTAAGCGTTCTAATCGGAACGGTCGCATCAACTCGTCGATCTGCGCCGGTGAACCGGTTAGGAAGTACCAACCTTTCACATTGGCCTTGAACGCTTTTGCATAGTCGAGCAGCCGGCTTGGGCGATCGTGCTCAGGATCGACCGTTACCGAAACCAACGACACTTTCGGACCCAGGGCCGGGCCTAACTTATCCGCGATCAGCTTCATATGCTGGGTAAGGAGCTGACACTCGCCAGGGCAACTCGTGTAGATAAAATCAAACAGCAGCGGCTTACCCTTGAGAGACGCGAGCGGCACACGTTGGCCGTATTGGTCCGTCAGGGTCACATCCGGCAGACTGCTCGTTTGATAAGTAACAGGAGATGCGCCGAATTCTTGATGGGTCCGATTGCAGCCAGCCAGTGCTAGAAGCGTCGCAAGGATGATGAGAAAAAACGCAGCGCTCCCTCCCGAGCGGACGGATTTTCGCCAAGCGAGGAATCGGTACGGTTGGAAACGATCCATTTCTTGAGTCTCCAGGATTAACTAAAAATTAGACTGTCGTTTTTGCTGATTTATTCCTCGGCTCTGA
The DNA here is from genome assembly GCA_963710455.1 of uncultured delta proteobacterium. Classification (GTDB taxonomy): domain Bacteria; phylum Desulfobacterota; class Binatia; order Binatales; family Binataceae; genus JAKAVN01. The sequence continues at coordinate 44,396 of CAVQAG010000015.1, read as the reverse complement.
AGTCATATCGGCAAATCAGTGCGCTGGGCGGTTGCTGGCTGCTTCGTCTCCATCAAGTAACCGTTGCAAGCGACTCTCGTGAACATTGTGTCCCACGTGACGGTCGTATCCGTTAGTTAAGGCGCAAGCTGGTGCGTCAACCTTGGGCGGTGGCTTGAACTCTGCGCGAAGCAAACGCTCGCGACTCGCCCACTGATTAAAGTCCCCGGGATTGCTCGCCAGCACACGAAATCGCATGCAGACGGTCCCACAACCGCAACCGGAGTCGCAATTTCCGTACAGCTCGCCCACTGACTTGACGACCAGATCAAGCGGGCGCGTCTTACCGGGAGGGATGTCTACTGATTCATTCATCCCGGCAATCCAGAAACTGTGGATCACGTCGGCCGAGGCAAGATCCAGCCGAATGTTTGTAGCGGTGGGAAGGTACAAAACATTGCTGGTCTTGATGCCGAGGGCGGGATAGTCGAATTCCCACCACCACTGATGCGCGACCGCCTTGATCGTCAGCGCAGGCTCCGTGACACCGCGAGTGTAAGTTCGAACGAGAAAGATCGCTGCGGCCGAGACACACGTCAGAGCCATCAACGACGCTATGGATGCACGCGATGACTTCATGCGCTCACCTCCTAAAGAGTAACCGCTGAGTTTGCGCCGCCAGCCGTTACCGAATGGCCTGCCGCCGCCCGCTCCACGTCGTTCGCGACTTGCTCCGGTTCTGCTTTTTCGCCCATGTACTGGAGCAGCGCGCGACCGTTCGCATCAACCAGGAAAAATTCCAGAACATGATCGACCGAGCCATCGGCTTCGCGCTGGCGAATCAACTTGAATCGAGCCATCACGTCTTCGATTTGCCTGGGCGTCCCCGTCAAAAACAACCAGCCGTTAACATTGGCGCCCTGCGCACTGGCATATGCGAAAAGTTGTTTAGGATGATCATGCTCGGGGTCCACGGTGATCGACACGATGCGAGCTTCCGTTCCGAGTTTCGCCCCGAGGCGATCGGCGATCTGCTTCATCCGCGCCGTGAGCAGAAGACACGGCCCAGGACAGGTAGTGTAGATGAAGTCGAACAGCACCGGTTTCCCCTTCAAAGAGGCCAGGGAAACGTTGCGGCCGTGCTGATCGACCAACGTGATGTCGGGCAAGCAATCGGCGCTATCGCTCATCGCGAATCCACCACGCTCACCAAGATCCTGAGTTTGTCGGCGGCAACCAATCAGAGTTATCGAGCCCGCGAGGACGATCAGCATCGCTAGCGAAAGGCTGGTGCCGATCGGCGCTGCGGTTCGTAAAGAAAACATGACACATCTCCTCATAAACTTTTCAACGCGGCCTGATGGTCGTAAGAATCATCATAAGCGAGGCGCGATCGCGCTCTTGCTGTGCCTCAAGCGAATATTCACTGCGCTCGCGCTCAGAAATTTGAGCGTTATCGCTGTCCGCTTTGGCGCGGCATTCCGAAAGTTCCCGATCGCGCTCGTTCTTTGCCCGCTGCATCGGCAAATCCCCTGAGGCGTCGCACGTTGCGGCCAAGTGCGCCATTTCATCACGACTGTGGATCAACGTGTTGTCGATGCACTGTTGCTCGCGCTCGGCAATAGCCCGTCTTTCTTGTTCCAGGCTCGCGATTTTCGGGTCTGTGACAGGCGTCTGGGTGTCGGTTGCGGCGCATCCAGCCAGCAGAACGATCGCGATTAGGGCAATCTTCTTCATTCGATTCTTTCAGCGATCTGGCCCGCGACGTTATCGTTTTGACCTTGGCGAACAATCCTTATCCGTGCGGTGCGGACCTGTTCGGCAGCAGCGGAAGCACCGCTGCCGACAGACTTTTCTCGGTGACCGCCGTTTGATCAGGGGTCATCTCGGCGCGAACGATTCCATGGCCGTCGATGACAATTGTCTTTGGCAACGCGCTGGGTGTGCCGAAATCATTTACTTTGGCGTCATCCAGCATCGCCGCCGGGTAATTGAAAGACTGCATAACTTTTTGCACATCGGACCGGTCGCGTGGGCGATCGGCGCTGAGACCGATCATCTCAAGCCCTTGGCCGTGGTAGCGCCGATAAAAGGCGTCGAGGACGGGCATTTCTGCGCGACACGGTGGACACCAGGTTGCCCAGAAACTCAAGACAACGACCTTGCCGCGGACCGCGCGCAGATCGAATGTTTTACCATCCAATTCCCGGACCACCAGCGATGGGGCCGGTTGACCGACCTCCATAGCTCCGAACGCGCTTAGGCCAGGCACGATCGTCAGGAGCGTCCCCAATAGTGCGGCGGCTGAAAGCTTCATTCGCATGTCAGGCCATATCCTCAGAAATCATAACTGAAGATCGTCTTGATCAGGTAAGGAGCGGTCAACTGGTTTCCGTTCACAAACTGGAAGATTGGAAACTCGATGTCGGCGTACCAGTGAAAATTTCGGAAGCCGATCTCACCACCTGGAGCGAGCAGCATGCGGTCATAACCGCTGTTGGGAGTATTTGCCTCTGAACCCAGATCATGCGTGCGAACTGAACCGAGTACCGAGAGAAACGGAGCGAGTTCGGTAAGCGGTCCAACCTTGCCAAAGTCGTAGAAGGTGCCGAGCGCGCCGTTGAACTCTTTGCCCGGAGTGTAGTTACCCGTTGTGGTGAACGGGTATTCGTACGCGGCCTGGATGTACCAGTTAAACGGACGGTCGCGGAACGTGAGGCCAACGTTTCCGATCTGCCTCGGCAGATTTCCAATCTTATAGGCGCCCAGCAAGAGATCAGTGCTGCCGGTTCCGAGCGAAGTGTCGCGATCAAAATCGTTGTAGGTGTGATCGCCGGTTGGAAGCTTGAATCCCGCTAACAAACCAAGCGACATGTCCTCTGACAGCCCGGTGTACATACCCCAAATTCGCACGTCACCGAAATTGGCATGGTTGTACTGGTTGATGTCGTTACCGTCGCCTTGCGTTCTGAACGTTCTGATCGTGTATGGGACGGTCAACATCACTCCCCAGCTTCGATTGAACATGTACTGTGCCCCCAGATTCAGGAAATGAGTTTTGATTTGTTTGTCGGCATTGTTGACGCCAGAGGAAGGGCCGGTGGCATGCCAATTGATGTACTGGTTCATGAAATCGTACTCCAACCACACCGTGCCTCCGGCACCATTTGGTATAAGTGATGGAGTGCCCACGTCGAAGACGCTGCAGCCACATGCGCAGGCCCAGCTCAGACTGGGCGTTAAAGCGATGAGGAAAACGGTCGCGGCCAACAGGCGGCTGCACGTCAAGAGGGCAACCCGAGCGATCCCTCGCATAATTTTTCTCCCGGCGAACACTCTTTAGTGAACCGCCCTAATAGGAAACCCTGGCGCCGCAACATTTGCGGCGTCACAAGCACAAATCAGGAAATGTTCTGGAACGAAGATTCTTAGACGGGGCGCTTGGGGGGCGGAGTATCGGGGGAGACCTTAAAATCGACGAATCGCACCGTCTCCTTCTCCGCGGCCGAGCCGATATCGCGAAGAACAAACTCCGGCAAGATCGTCGCAGGGCGTGCGAGCAAGGTGTTCGACACACGGTCGAACATTTGGATCGGCTGGCAAAGGTTGACGGTCAATTCTGGCTGGCTAGGTCCAGATACGACGACGAACCCGGCACTCGAGGGGACGCTGGCCAGCAACAGAACGATGGCCACGCAAAAACTCAGGTGCCGCAAGTCCGTTTTTGAAAACAACTGCCTCATACCGCAGGGACCAGTTCTAAAACAGCCCTCGCTCGCGTTCAAGATCCGCTGGCTTTATGTTCACGGTGTGGTCTGTCACCTGCAACGGTAGTTTCATAGGGACGCACGATGCGAGCCCGGATTCCATCGCTTCCAGCTTGTATCGGTTGCCGCAATATCTGCAGATGAGCTCGCCGTGAGAACTGACGTAACCCTTATGATACACGTAGCAGCGTTGGCAGGCGTCGAAGACACCTTTAATCCGCCCGGTGGCGTCTCGAGCTAGAAGGAACCTAATCTGGTCGCCCGCCCGAGCCCGGTACGTGAAAAAGCGCACCTCACCCGGCCGCAAATCGTTGGCCTGAATGCTTACGGACGGATTCGCGCTGACCGCGGTAAATTGAGGTCCGCCCGCCGTCGCCGTCAACCAGATCGCGACTACCACTAAAGCGGCAGCAACGATCAGCACGGCCATACGCCGGCGAAATCTTGCGACCGAGGAGGCCATTCTCTGAAACCGCGGCATTAACTCTGAGCCAATTTTACAGCGAAGGCAACGGCACGGTCACCGCGTCGTGTACGGTAAGTCTCGGTCCGTAAGCAGCCTGAAAGACACCGATTTCGGCGGCGGGGCGGATCAGGTTGGTTCGATCGAAGATATTCAACAGGATTATCCGATCCGTCACTGTGCCGAGCCCCGGCACGTGGAAGTCTCGCGCCCTCAAGTTGAACTGCCAGACCTTCGGAAGCTGCTCCTCGTTCGCAAAGCCGCCGCGCAATCCGCAATCGCGCTTTTCTGACGCCGACGTGATGCCGTATTACGCGGATTAGATTGAAGCAATCATTGCGGCTTATGGCATCACGACGCCGAAGACGAAGAGCAGCCGATGCCTGATTCAGTACGGTCCGAGGGAAAAACTCAATAAAACGTCTCAGTGATCCGGCTTAATCTATACTTTCGTTTTTTTTGACCGTAGCAGGGGGGCAATTTGTTGGGCAAAGATTGCTACGAGCTGCTTTTTACGTGGAACTAGACCGGTGGTGGCTTTCGCAGGTCGCGGAACGCACTCCCCAACCCGTGGCTGAAACGATGGTAGCGGCCTCTCAGCAACTGTCGCGCTATGAGCGTATTCTCTGAATGCGACTCTCGGGCAGGTTGGAGCTGGCGGAAGAGTAGTCGCGCGCAACAGCGAAGCTATCCTACCCTGGCCATGCGCCGCGAGCCGTTTCACCAGCAGCACCGCCAATTCCTCGTCGCGAAACAATGGAAGCTCTCCGCGGTTGTTCGCCAAACCGTACTGTCGTTCATATTGCACTTTCGTGGTGAACGCCGCGTTCGGTAAGTCCCGAAGCGGAAGAAGCATTGCCTCCGCGTAGGGTCTGACGGCGGGAAAGTGATCGTGGTGCTCATTCTCTAGGTGCAAGCGCGAGTTATCCTGGACGCGACACGATACGAGCGATCTCGGTACCACTTCCAACCGCAATCCAATCAAAACAGCCCGGGCGAGGGAGATCCATCTTGCCGGATTCGGGGCGACTATTTCTCCGGTGATTTGAGGGCGCGGGCGACGCCGGGCATCACTTTCGGAAAGCCTTTGCCTTCGAGTTTATCCTTCGTGTAGCTGCCCAAGCCGTGAACCATGTAATGCGAATGGGCATTGCGAATTGAGTTCGTGAATCCCATCGCATCCTGGGCGGAATTCGCGGCCCACTTCAGCATCCGCAGCGTGAAGGAATCGTTCCGCGCAATCTCTTGCGCCATCGCCATCGTTTCAGCTTCGAGACGTTCGCGCGGGACCACGAGGTTGACAAATCCAAGCTGGCTCGCTTCCTCCGCGCCGATGAAGCGGCTACGATACATTACTTCTTTGGCTTTGCGGAGCGGGATGTCCCACGGAATCGAAAAATACTGCATGAGAGCCGGTAAGAATTTGGCGTCATCCGAGGCCACGATCAAGTCCATCGCGGCGGCGAACATCCAACCGCCAAAGATACACATCCCCTGCACCTGCGCGATGGTGGGTTTATCGAGGTCGCGCCAGCGCAGGGTGGTATCGAGAAACAGGTGTCGTGAGAGCGCGTATTCGCCGCTGACACCCTTGGGAAACGGGCGGCGCCGCATGTCCTCTTTTTCTTCCGGCGTGCCAATATCATGTCCCGAAGAGAACGTATCGCCGGCCGCGGCTAGGATGATCACGCGCACGTCTTCGTCGGCGTTGGCAGCCGCGAACGCGCGATCCATTTCCTCGATCATCAGGCGCGATTGCGCGTTTTTGTAGCGCGGGCGATTCGTGATCACTTTGGCGACGGCGCCATGCTTCTCATAAATTATTGCTGCGTATTCCATAAATCTCCCCGCGCATCACTTACCTTTGAAATTCGGCTTGCGTTTCTCTATGAAGGCGCGTGGACCTTCCCTGGCATCCTCAGAAGAAAAGACTCCCCGCGCGATTTCATTTTCGATTTTATAACCTTCCTCCAATGGAAGACCCGAAGTCCTTATCACGCCTTGCTTGATCGCGCGCACGGCTAGCGGACCATTCGCGGCGATCTTTCTCGCAAGCTCTTCGGCTTTTTCCATCAATTGAGCGGCTGGCACGACGTGATTGATCAAACCCAGCCGCCGAGCCTCCTGCGCGTCGATCCGATCGCCGATCATAAGCAACTCCATCGCATTGCAGTAGGGGATCTGCCGCGGCGTGCGAACCAGGGATCCGGCATATGGAATGAGGCCCCATTTCACTTCCATCAGGCCGAAGGTGGCATGCTCGGCGGCGATGCGGATATCGGTGGCCAACATCAGTTCCATCCCACCGGCCACACAGTATCCATTCACCGCAGCGATGATCGGCTTGTACATTTCGAACGGATGAAGCATCGCGATATCGCGCAACCCCGGGTTTTTGAGCAACGCGTGATCCCATTCGTCTTCGGGCCGCCGCTCTTTGGTCGTTAGGGACAGCATCCGCACCAGGTCAGCTCCGGCGGAAAAGGCTTTATCTCCGGCGCCGGTAATTATTATCACTCGGATCGAATCATCCACCGCAATCCGCTGCCAGGCTTGAGCCAACTGAACCATCAGCTCCGGGTTGATTGCGTTATGCACCTCCGGTCGATTGAGTGTTAGGAAAGCGATACCGTCGCGAATTTCAAAGAATAGAGCGGGCATTCGGCTAGTTCTCCCGTGAGAAAAATACATCCAGATTTGGAAATGGCCCCGTCTGGGCTTTAGTCCTCGCTTCGTGCAAATCTATCGAGGCCGATACCAAGGTCTATGCGATTATGCCCCAAGAACTTGATTCTCGTAATCTCGATTTCACTGAAATAATTCGGTCTGGCGATCATATCGTATGGGGGCAAGGCTCGGGTGAAGCGCAAACGCTGGTTGAGCGATTCGTCGAGCAACGCCATCAAATCGGACCAGCCAATGTTTTTTTAGGCGGCTTCAGTTATACGCCGACGCTCAAGCCCGCTCACGCAGACGTTCTCACGCTCACAGGTTGTGGTGCAGTCGGCAGTCTGCGTGAACTGAGTAGAGCGGGGGCTCTCCATACGATTCCCTGTCATCTATCCCAAATAATCCCCTACTTTAACGACGGGATCATTCGCTCTGACGTAGTGTTCGTGCAGACCAGTCCGCCAAATGAGCGCGGCGAATATAGCTTTTCCCTTACGAACGACTATCAGCAAGCCGCGATCTCCAAGGCGCGGGTCGTTATCGCCGAGGTCAATGAACAAGCTCCCTGGACATATTGCGATGATTATCTACGTCCGAACCGGATTGATTATGTGGTCAAAATCTCGCGCCCACCCGTCGGACTGGAACCGCAACCCATCGATAAGATCGAGGAGACTATCGCCCGCCACGTCGGACGCTACATCAAAGACGGTACGACGATCCAAATTGGCATTGGGGCCATCCCCGATGCGGTGATGGCGAGTATCGGAGATCGGCGCGATCTGGGACTGCACTCGGGACTGATAAGCGATCGCATCGCCGACCTTATCGAGTGCGGTGCTATGACGAACGCGCGCAAGCCTATCGACACGGGCCTCGCTGTTGCATGCTCGGTGCTTGGGACCAGTCGCGTTTATCGTTTCGTCCATCGCAATCCCGCCGTCAAGCTGTTCACAGTCGCGCACACTCATGGTGCAGAAGTGATTCGCCAGGTAAATAATATTGTTGCGATAAACTCCGCCATCGAGGTCGACCTGACCGGCCAAATCAACGCTGAAGTAGCCGCCGGCGTGTATGTGGGCGCTGTGGGTGGGCAGGTCGATTTCATACGTGGGGCACAACTGGCCCAAGGTGGACGAGCGGTGATCGCGCTGCCAGCGACGGCTCGCGACGGCGAGCTCAGCCGGATCGTCTCGCGGCTCAGTGGTCCTGTAACGACAGCACGGAGCGACGCCGATATCATCGTCACGGAGTTCGGCGCCGCCGAATTGCGCGGGCAACCGTTGGCCGAGCGTGTGCGCCGTATGATCGCGATCGCGCATCCTGATTTTCGTGAACCGCTCGAACGTGAGGCTCGAAAGAACTAGGACTGCCACCGCCACCTCTTTTGCAAGTCTCGGCGGTGGATTCCTCGCGTTAGATGGTGGAATTTCTCGGCTCGATCCGAATTGACATGATCAGTATCGGACTCGGTCCGCGGGCCTGTTGACTCCGCCGCTTGCCGCCTAGATTCAAGTCACTCCGAGGTTGCGTTTCCGCAACTCCGGCGCGTTACCCAAGATTTCACACCTCTCCAGAGCCGCTGGCCGGCGGCTGCCATACAAACGGACGTCGGTTGGTTGCAACGCTCCAAACCGCAGGGAGTAGCTTCCGCATCGCGGCAACGAGTGCGACTTTGCGAGGCTTTCCCCTCGAAACCAGACGGTCATAATAAGCTCGCAGCCACGGATTGAATCGTACCACAGTTGACCTCGCATACCCGCTTGGGTGTTCGACGAGGACAAGCACGACTGCCTTTTCTTTTTTGTGAATACCGCTCCATCTTCGATCCTATCGCAGTCCTTCAGGGTTAAAATCAGCCGAAAATCCGTCTTCCTCAATCGCCCACTCTGCCCAACTTGTCCTGACCGGGAAACACGGCGAATCAGTCACTTGTGATGAGCGGTCCGGCCAACAGGTTCTGAACGAACGGTTTGACTGTGGCTCGAGGCGTTCGGGATCGGTCAATTCATACCAAAGCAGGAAGCCCAATCCGATCGCGCTCACGATCATGATAGTTACGAGAGAGAAAGCTATCAGGCCGTTTATCTTAAACCTCGTGAACTGTCGTCTGCGTGATTGTGAATTCATTGCTGCACTCAGGGATGTTGCCAAACGTTAGGTTTCCGCTCACTGCACCGTTATCGGAATTCGCAGGTCGAAGGCCGAGTCGATCGCCACTCCGCCCTTCATCGCGGGAAAGAAGCGCCACTGCGCCAGCGTGCTGAGCAGAATCTGGTTGAGCCGCGGATCCGCGGTCGGCTTCGCCAGGCTAACTTTCACACTTCCATCGTAGGAAACCTCGAAGTGTGCCACTGCTACCGCTTCAAAAGCGACCTCGCGCAGATCGTCCGGAATCTTCGGCACCGGAGAATAGATCGCCCGCGCGCCGAGGCTGTCGCTGCCGAGCGCCGCTCCCCCGCCCTTCTCCTGCGGCGCCTCGCTGCTGCCGACAGCGCCGCCCGTCGGTGCGGCCTTGGTGCTCGCGCTCGATTCCGCGGGCGCTTCCTTTCGCGTCCCGGCAAACGACGGGGGAGCTAGCGGGATGGGTTCCCTGCGTGGATGCACCGGAGGACTCACTTTGCGCCGGACCTCGGCGTGCGGCTTCGGCTTCGGGAGCGCAGGCGCGACCGGATGCGGGACGGCCGCCGGCGGGCCGCCCTGAAGACCCGCCGCGGGCGGCAACTCGACGATACGCGCCTCGATCGGTTTCAGTTCCGGCATCGGCGGCGCCGTCTGCTTGAGCACCAGCGCGAAGGCAAGCAACACCGCGGCCCAGATGACGATCGAGAGCGGCGCAATCCACGCGAGCCGCCGCCAGGGTTCATCGAGGAATGGCGAAGCTGTTTGAACCGCACCGTTCATTCCCGCTTGACCGCGATCAGAAAATGCTCCACTCCGGCCCGGCGCGCCTGGAGCATCGCCTCCACCACGGTACCTTCCGGCGCGGCCCCGTCCGCGTTTACCACCACGCCCTTGTCCGCTCCCTGCAGCATGCTCTTCAGCGTAAATGCCAGCGTCGCCAGGGTGGTCGGAGTCTTGTCGAGAAATATCTTGCTATCCTTGGTAATTCAGTGAGACCGGTTCCTTGTGCTGAAGGTTGGGGGCGTCGCCTTGCGGCAGATTTACCGTGATCGAGTTGAGACTTTGCATCGAGAGCGACGCCAGCATGAACGTCACCAGCAAAAAGAACATCACGTCGATCATCGGGATGATCTCGATTCGGCCGCGTCGATAACCTCGCCCTTTGCGTAGCTTCATCGTTTGATCCTGCCCTCGCGCGGCGGAAGCGGAGTCACGCTGGCGACCGTCTCCCTCTCGCCCTGCTCTCCGTCGAGGCGAATATGATCAATCAGCTTCGAGCCGAGCCTCTCCAGATGATCGAGTGTCTGCGACTGCAGGCGCGCGAAAAAATTGAATCCAAACAGCGCGAAGAGCGCGATCAACAGGCCAAGCGCAGTCGAGATCAGTGCCTGCGCCACGCCCGAAGTCACTTGGGTTGGCGCAACCAGACCCGACCCGCCGATCACCTTGAAGGCCTGCATCATGCCGGTGATAGTTCCCAGCAGGCCCAGCAGCGGCGCGGCAGTGACCACGGTTTCGAGTATCCACAGACCGCGGCTCAGGCTCTTCTCCACGTCGCCCGCTTCGTCGCCGGCGCGCGATTCCACCCACCACGCCGGCTTGTCCCGGTTCTCGCTAATTACCCCGAAAAACCGCCGGTACACATTCACCGGCGCGAGCGCCGCCAGTTGCCGGTCCAGGTCGTCCCAGGCAAAGCCGTAGGTCTCGACCAACTCAGCCAGGGAACGCGGCAAACGCAAACACCGGTAGTAAGCCACGGCACGGTCGAGAATGATGAGCATGGCGATGACTCCGAGAAAAAGGAGCGGATATACTATCGCGCCGCCGTAGCGGAGCGCGCCCCACGCTGCCCTTACGTCGTTCATTTTCAGTTACTCCGGTTCAGGAGTTTTTGTTGTGTACGTTTAAGTCATTGCACCGGCGGGGCTGGCGACTGGCCGGGCGTGACATCTCTTTCGCGCGTGGAAACCTCGGCACCCGATTGAACCCCGGTCTTGCAGATCCTCTCGTAGCCGCGTTGAATTTGGGACCAATCCCGTACCGTCAGCCGCCGACGGGTGGACCGGTAGCCCCATTGTCGGCAACCATTTCTATTACTAGCTTTGATAGTCCAGAGCGCGATCGCAGCACGAAAGATTCCGCTGCCGTATCGAATCCTTCCTTATTTGCGACGATGATGTATTCTCCCGTCGGGACTCCCGCGAATCGGAAGTGACCGCTTGTATCGCTCTTGCCTTTGGCAACGACGCGGCCGTCAATCGTCTGAAGAATGAGCATCGCCGCCGAAATCGGGTGGCCTGATGAACTGACCACTGCACCCGCGAGCAGGCCGCGGGTGATTGCCAAAGTTGCTTGAGCGAAGGCGGCCGACGCACCCGCTTGGAAAGAGAGGGTCGCAAATGCGAGCACGACGCCGATGCGGGTTGAAAGCTCAATACCCATGGGCACAACGCACAGGGAGCGCAGTCTCCAATGCCGGTGCCGAAAAGTGCTCTCTTCTGGAAGACACCTTAAACTTGGTTGCCACGCTATAGAAATGGGAACATGGAATCGTGAAAAGATCTCCATCCCGTCCTCCATTGGCCCAGCGACGCGACTCCTGCGGCGCCGCGTAAATCCAAACCCTAGGTTCCTTCCGCTCGAATCTCTTGTGACTGCCTCACCGTGTTGAGGTGGTTGTAAAGGACGGAATTTCCCACTTGATTCCGCCGTAGAACGCGCGACGAGGGCCGTATTGGGCGGCGAAGACGCCGACTCCGGTGCCGTTGCGTATCTGATACGTCCGATCGTTCAGGTTGATCACGGAGGCGCGCACCTCGATCGGTCCCGCTTGAGGTAGAACTATGCGTTTGGTGATGCCGGCGTTGATCTGGATGTAGTACGGCAGATTTCCGGTATTTGCGAAGCCAGCTCGGAGCCCACTGCCGTAGATTCCGTCGATGCTGAACCTGAAGCCTTGCCAATTGTAAACGGCGCCCGCTGAAGCGGAAAAAGTCTGGTCGTGGTCTAGAAAGATGTAGTGATTTGCAATGTAAGCGAGTTCATCCGGTCCGAAATTGAACTGACCGGACTCGACCTGGGTTCCTTGCGCGACGCTGTAGTCGAAGTTCTCGTACAGATACAGATTTTCGTGAGTGTACGAGGCGGTCTGTTCCACTCCGTAGACGCGGCCTTTTGCGTAGTTGAAAGTCTCGAAAATCAACGCCGGTCCGAACTGGCCTTCGTCAATCAGATCAGCAGCCTTCTTGTAATACGAATCGATTCCTACATTGAGGCCGGGAATTATCTGCTGTGTCACCCCGGCGTCAAAATAATGATCGCGCTCCACCGTCGGATTGCCATTACCGAGTGATGCAGGAGCACCGGTGGTATTCGCGAATTTGTCGATCGACTCAACGGTAACGAGTTCAGTCGGTGGCGGCGTGAAAAGGCGGGCATAGGCGGCGTGGAGCGTGGTGTACTTGAAGAGATTGTATGCTGCGCCCACCCGCGGGCTCGCCTGATCGGCGCGCGTTAAACCGTCGTAAAGATCAAAGCGGACGCCATAGTTGATCGTGAGCTTCTCGATCGGCCTCCATTCGTCCTGCGCATAGACACTATAAATCCAGGTCTGGAGCGCCTTATTATCGACAATCGAGATCGGGACGGTCGAAGGAATCCCGGTAGTCTGATTGATAGGGAAAGTTGCCTCATGATTGTCAATCTCGGCGCGTTCGGCGTCGAAGTACCCGCCCAGACGAAACGTATGGGTGGGGAACGCACGATAAGTCGTATCTACCTGGACGCCGTTTCCCCAATCGCTGCGAAATACGCGCGACGCCGCGCCGTTGTAAATCAGATCGCCGACGAAATCGGGGTAGAACGAAACGGTTGAATACCGGCTGAACGGCGCGATCTGATAATCGAACTTGGAACCGATCGTCCCCTGAAGAGCGAATACCCCAAAATAGTTCTGCTCGAACTGGTTTTCGTCCACGCTTGCCGACGGATAGACCGGCACGCTTGACAGCGTAAAGACTTGCGGCTGATCCGGATTCGCCGGGATCTGAAAATGATTCACGTCCGAACCGGTTATCAGGCTGAGGCGTGTCGTTGGGTCGAGAAAATATGAAAAATAGCCGAACGCCTGACCCTGGTAGGACTGGTCGTGAATCGGCGACGGCCCCGGAGTAGGCGGCTCGATCCCGCGGGTCGTGCTGAGATACTGGCCGGTGACGAAATAGCTCAACTTGCCGACTGAGCCGCCGTACTCAAAACTCGGCTGAATCGTCGAGCGCTGCCCGCCATAGAATTCGACGTCGCCGCCATTATCCAGCAATCCATCCTTGGTCTTGATGTCGATCACGCCGGCGGTGCGCAGTCCAAACTCCGCCGGCAAGGCACCCGTCAGCAGGCTGATGCTTTGCGCGAAGCGCGGGCTGATCACCTGTCCGAACCCGGTGATCCCCTCCGGCAGCTGAATGCCGTTTATCCGATACTGAAGGTTGGCATGGTCGCCGCGCACGTGAAGCTGACCGTAGGAATCCTGCACCACGCTGGGCGCCTGGAGCAGCACCTGGTTGAGCGAGGTATTGTTGCCTTGAGGCAGGTCTTGAATAGCCTGCTGGCTGAAACGATAGACGCTGCCTCCTGTTTCGGGCGACAAGCTGTTGCGCGCCTTGTTGAGTCGTTGGGCGACCACCTGCAAGCTGAGCGCTTCCTCCGATTGAAGCGCCACTGTAAGCGGCTTGGGGCCCTGCCCCGTGAGGCTGACGATCGAGGTTGAAGGCTTGAAAGTCTTCTTTGAAGCGACAACCGCGTACACTCCCGGCACAATGTTCGCGAACCTGAAATGGCCCTCGGTATCACTCGTAGCCCTGGCAACGGTTTTGCCCACGCTGTTTTGCAGCTCCACCTCGGCATTTGCGAGCGGTCTGCCGAGTGCGTCAGTCACGGTACCGGTGATCGTCTGTTGCTGCGCCTGCGCGGCATAGGCGGAAGGTACCAACAGGCAGGCCAGCAGACATACCACTCCAAGCATAAGAATAGGGAAAGATCGCATCGATCACTCCTCCACGGGCGAAGCATCGCGCCGCCGCCATTTAATGACGTACAGCACTCGCCGCGGCATCAGCCGCAGCTTATTACTAAGTCAGCATTGCGGAACGGAGAGTTCAGACCTACGAGGGCGGAGCCCTGCCGAAAAGATGCGAACGGTAGGAGGAGCACGGCTCCGACCGGATTGCGGAAAAAATAACAAGCTCCGCTAGGGTCGGCGCGTTCAGAGAAGGCGTAGCAACAAGGACGGTCGGAGAATGGACACGGAAGAAGCAGATGGCGCAAAGACCATTGTCCGCGCTGGCAGCCGCGAAAATTGAACTGTCGGGTCCGGCGGGAAAACGATGATAATGCGCAGCGCCGAACGATTGGACTGCCAGTAGAATCGCAACAGCAAGGGCTGCGACGCCGCGCTTCCACAGTCGGGCATTGTGCTTTGAAGCTGCTTGCATCAACAGATCATCGAGCCATGTTCACTGGATTTCCGAATTGTTATGAACGTGCCTTTTTCCTGCCCGGGCGTCAAGATGATTCACTGCCTGTTCCGTGTACAGGCCGATCGAGAGCCAGCCACCGTTCCTACCACCATTACGATGGCGATGACCTGAGCCTCACTCAGCGCACCAACTCCACGAGGTGCTGGCTCGGACAAGTTCCACGGCAAAAGGCGCCGGCGACTAGGAAATTTACAGATTAAAAAATCCGCCCGTTGAAAAATTGCTAGAACTTTTTCGAGCATCGTTCGTTACACGATCTCGGCCTGTCTTGATTGGTGTTATTGATAATGATATTTCAACATCGATGAGTCAAGCCGGTGGAGCACCTTCTCTGCCTCTCGGTTTCCTTGCTTTTACGGCCGATGGAACAAAGCCAGCTCAGGTGTCGCAAAAGGCCTGTGGTTAGCGGGAGTGGACGGAAATGAAAGCTGTCGATCGTGACAACAGAATGCCGATTACCCTAGTCACCGGATTCCTGGGAGCCGGTAAAACCACTCTGCTGAACCAGATCCTGACTGAACAGCAGGGCAAGCGAATAGCAGTGATCGAGAACGAGGTCGGGGAATTGGGAGTGGATCAGGAACTCGTCATCGGAGCGCGGGAAGAGATCTTCGAGATGAACAACAGCTGCATCTGCTGCACTATCAGGGGTGATTTGATCCGGATCCTCGATAAGCTCATGAACCAGCGTGACAAGTTCGACTACATTCTGGTGGAGACGACTGGGCTCTCCGCTCCGGGTCCGCTAATCCGGAGCTTCTTCGTCGACGGCGAAATCCAGGCCAGGCTGCGTCTGGACGGGGTGGTGACCGTAGTCGATGCGAAGAACATTAGGGATCATATCCGCGATGCTCCGGAGGCCCGAGAGCAGATCGCTTTCGCTGATGTCATCATTCTCAATAAAGCAGACCTCGTTTCGGAGCACGAACTGGCGCGGCTTCGGAGCCACATACGAAACATAAACGCTGTCGCCAGAATCCACTCGACGCGAGATGCTCGGGTTGAGATCGATTCGGTCTTGAACCTTGGCAGCTTCGATCTCGGCCATGCGCTTGAAGTCGATCCCAGATTGATGGAGCCGGAGTATCCCTTCGGTTGGGCAGGACTGTACGAACTCACCGGGGAATTCTATGATCTGCGGCTACACGGCGTGGAGTCCCCCGAGGTGAAAATGGTTATGCTGCCGGTTCCTGAAGACTCCGGCATCGACGAATTGCGGGACGAGGCGAGGTGGCTATTTTCGGTGAAAGAAACCCGCGTGCCGCAGGGTTCCCGGATCCGACCTGGATGTAAGCTGCTTCAACTCCAGAACAAGGGAGGGAGCTCAGTATTTCGGGTTGAGATCGATTCGCCTGGACGCTATGCGCTGTTTATGGAAAGGAGCTTCGAGAAGCATCAATTTGCGCTTTGCGGACCGCCGGGGATGGCCGAGTTGCAGCAAGTGCAGATTCTCAAGACACCTCGCGAGCAGGACCAGCAGGTGACTTCCGTGGCCATTGAGAGCGACCGCGACTTAGATCCGGATAAGTTCAATAAGTGGATCGGTGAACTGCTGCGGACGCAAGGAGCCGACATCTTCCGTACCAAGGGAATCTTGAGCATGCGTAACCACCCGTGCCGGTACGTATTGCAGGGAATTTACACGTCGTTTGACGGCCGAGAGGACCGACCTTGGGGTGCGAAGCCGCGTCGCAACCAGCTGGTATTCGTCGGGCGTAACCTCAAGCCCACCAGACTGCGGGAAGAGTTTCGCGCATGCCTGGCGTAAGTAGTCTCTGCGCTGATGCGGTGTCCATGACCAAATCCTTTCAACGCTCGTACCATCGTTCTCTCGGGGCGCGGATGGCGACGTGGAAGCGCGAAGCAACCGGGTGAAACTGTTATCGACGCTGGAACTTTCGAATGATTACTCGCTCTGAAGTGACGATCTTATGCCGTCGGCTGGAAGGCGAACTACAAAACGCGGGTTTTATCTTCGACGACCTTCAATTTGACGAGGACAAGGAGATCCTGTGCATCGTTGTGGACGATGGGCCAAAACGGCGGCTTTCCCGTTCATCGTGGATCGATCCAGGGGAAGGAGCGACCATCGACGCACGCATACTCTGGGATCTTCTGCGAGACTTCATGCGACTCGGGAGAAACCCAGCCATTCAGCTGCGGTACAAGCGCTCAGGGTCAAACGATGAGGTTCGAGGCCACGGTAACTTGCGGCTTGGCTTGACGCCAAGGTCGCTGACGTCCCGCTCCGACCTGGCGGCGAGGTTTTCAAAGTGATGTGGTGATTGTCGAAAACATAACTCCCGAATATCATACGCATATGGCTCGTCTCGCCGATTCAACGTCATCGAAAATTCGTCGGAACACCCAGCAGCGACGTGAAATACGGGAGGTCTTCGAGCGAAACAATAGGCCTCTTGCGTCGGACGAGGTTTTGCGCCTGGCGCAGCAGCGGATAGCTGGACTGGGCATGGCGACGGTCTACCGCACGATAAAGACTTTGACCGACGAAGGATGGTTGGTCCCGGTAGAAGTGCCGGGCGAGCCGCCACGCTACGAGGTGCGCGGCAAGGCTCATCATCATCATTTTCATTGCCTCAAGTGCGGCAAGCTATTCGAACTCGACGGATGTCTGGAACGCGTGGCGAAATTGATACCGCCGTCCTTCAGAGTGGTCGATCACGTCGTAATGATCTATGGCTATTGCGCCAGTTGTGATCGCCGCCCCAAGATCAAGCTGACAGCAGCTCGGCGGAATGCCGCTTCCCATGTGTGATCTTGTTGCTTCAAAAACACGAACACCAGATTCATGCTTCGCAATGCACAGGGGAGGACGAAGCTCTGCGACAGAGCACAACGGATCCATGGCCCCTTCCAAGCGGTCGTGTCCGCTCGAAGAACAGATGAGCTGAACAGGGTGCATTTCTTGGCCTTGGCGCGTGAACCGTGAATAGCCTGATGGCATAGATCGACGAAGATCACATCGAATGTGTGTCCTACTTTGAAATAGGGCGATTGTAAGGAATCCGCGTCTGCTTGAATGATTCTTATGCTGTCTCATTTTCAGGCAGCGGTCCTGGGAACGCTTCAGGGTGTATCGGAGCTGTTTCCGATTTCGAGCTTGGGCCATAGCGTCATTCTGCCAAGTCTGCTGGGCTGGCAGATTGACCAGAATGCGGATTACTTTCTGACGTTTGTTGTGGCAACGCATTTCGCAACGGCGTCGGCGCTCTTCGTTGTATACCGGGATGCGTGGGCTCGCATCATATATGGACTGCTCGACTCTATATGGAGGCTCGAGTTCACACCTACAAATCCAGATGCGAAATTGGGCTTTCTACTGATCATCGGCACTGTTCCCGCCGGCGCCGCCGGACTCACCTTCCAAAGGCAGGTGCAGAGGCTTTTCAGCTCGCCAGCGGCAGCCGCGCTTTTTCTCGTGTTGAATGGCGGGTTACTCTATTTGGCCGAGCGCTTGAGAAGAAACGCCAGCGCGAGCGAAGAGCTCGACGGCTTAGATCAGCGGATTGCCGCCCATATGTCATGGTGGCAGTCGGCGAAAGTTGGAATGACGCAAGTTATCGCGCTATTGCCGGGATTTTCGAGGACCGGATCGACGATCGCCGGAGGGCTTTTGATCGGGTTTTCTCATGAGGAAGCGGTCAGATTCTCGTTTTTGCTGGCGACGCCGATTATCGGCGCGGCAGCGCTCCTCAAGCTGCCCGAGCTTTTGCGTTCAGGGAGTCTTTCGGTGATCGAAAATGCCGTGCTGGGCGCGCTTTGTGCGGCACTAGCTGCCTGCGTTTCCATCAAGTTTCTGACGGGATATTTCCGCACTAACACTCTTACTCCATTTGCGATCTATTGTGCGGCGGCCGGTTTACTTAGTCTGATCGTGCTGAGAGTAGCGCGCTGATGTATGACTTTCGGGCCCGTTGTGAACCGGGGCTCTGAGGTACAGCCGCCGTCTCAGTGGAGTGCCGGCTCGCGAATATCATGTGATCTTTGAGAACGCGACTGCCCGACTTTATGCCTGACACATTCGGGAGAAGACGAAGTTCTTAAAACATCACTATGAAAGCGAATGTGTTTTCACACGAAGCTTACAACCCGCGGGGCCACTTCAGATCGGTTCGACCGACTTTTCTGGAAGCGTCTTTGGCTACTGCTGCGTCCTCATTGGGCGTCGGAGATGCGCTTCCATGCCTTGGTACTGATTACGGTTATGACGGTACTGAGTCTTGGCGTGGTAGGGATGCAGGCGATCTTCAGCTACGTGTCGCGGGACTTGATGAACGCGCTGCAAGCGAAGGACGCCGCCCGTTTTCATCATCTATTGATGTTGTTCGTCGTCTAGATCGTCCTGTTCGTGCCGGTGGCCGCCTTTTATCCGTATTTAACCGGGCTCCTCAAGATCGACTGGCGAGACTGGATGACGGAGACCTTCGTGCAGAAGATGCTGCGGGGCAACGCTCTCTACCACATCATGCGCGATCATACGGTCGATAATCCGGACCAGCGAATCAGCGAAGACATCAACAGCTTCACTGGCGGCGCACTCACCTACTCCATGACGACGCTACGGGCGATCGTGACTGCGATAATGTTTTTCGCAATCCTGTGGGCAATCTCACACTCGCTTGCCGTCTGCTTGATCGCTTATGCGCTGACCGGCACTTGGCTGGCGGTTGTGATCGGGCGACGACTCGTGGCGATCAACTTTAATCAGCAACGGTACGAGGCTGATTACCGCTTCGCGTTGGTCCACGCGCGCGACAATGCTGAAGCGATTGCGTTGTACGATGGTGCGCATGACGAAGCTAATCAACTACGCCGGCGCTTTGCCAACGTCGTCAACAATTTCAAGCTTCTTATCTTATGGCAGCGTCGTCTGACTTTTTTCACTGCAGCCTACGGCAACGCGGCCGGACTTGTCCCGTATTTCGTGCTAGCTGGGGCCTATTTTTCCGGGCGCTTCCAGCTCGGCGAATTCACCCAGGCTGCATACGCGTTTTCGGTACTGCAAGATTCGCTGTCTCTCGTCGTCGATCAATTCCAGGAGCTTACCGACTACGCGTCAGTGGTTAACCGACTGGCGGCATTCGAAGAATCCTGTGAAAGCGCCCGCAGCGAGCGGAACGATGGTAGGCCGCAAATCGAAGTTGTCGAAGATGACGCGCGGGTTTCACTCGAGGACGTCTCCTTGGCGACGCCCGATTGGGCGCGCGTGCTGCAGCAGCATGCCTCGCTCTAGTGCCTTCGGAAGGGCGCAGCCCCGGGTCAGCCGCACGTAGAAACTTACCTTTACGAGGCGTTACGTGCTCTATCTAAGCCTCTATGTTTTTAACCCCTTGTCTTTTATCATTGCCCGAATCAGAAGTGCCGTCAGGATCGCATGCAGTGCGACCACTGGCCATAGGAGAATGCCGGTGAAACTGCCCGCGAGGCCGATGGAGGCCAGATACAGCGTAACGACCGCGCTATAGGTCAACATCCCGATCAGCGGCGGGCCCGGCCAGCAGGCGATTCCCAAGGCAAACAGGGCGATGCCGGTTACGCGCGCTACCGATATGGCGACGCCGGCTAGTCCCTCACCTAACAACAAACGCGCGACAAGCGACGGAACAATCAGCAACGCCACGCCGGTCAGGACTTCGCCCACCGCGGCAAGGGTAAGCACTCCAGTCATGCATCAATGCCAGTTAGTCTTTCGCGCGCGCGACCGCGTCAGCGATGGCCGGCATATTCTTGCGATCCTGATCGGTGTACTGCGCCGGGCCGAGCTCAAAGGTCAGCTTGTCGATTTTGCCGGTGAACTTGAACGGACAATCATAACGATACTCGAGGAGCGCGACCGGGGTATGCGTGTATCCTGCCCGACGTCGAAATCTTCGTCTTCCGGGAAGGTAATAGGAGTCGTGTGGTCCATGTGCTTCTTGTCCACTTCCTTACCGTCCACGGACAGCACGCCCGTGCCGCCCTTGCCGAGACCCGGGCCGTCGACCTTGAAGTCGAACACGATCGTATGCTTGCCGGCGCTCAACTCTGGCCCCTCCCAAATCGTGCGTTTGAGATCGAGCAGGTTGTAAAGAAACACGACCCTGCCGTGGCGGACTCCCAACTTGCCTTTGGAGAGGAACAAGCCGTAGCCACCGAAGCGCCCGCCCTCGGTGACGATCATGCCTTCGCCGCCGTCCTCAGGAATATCGACATTGGCGGTGATGGTGTAGGACTTGTCCAGGATGTTCGGGGCGGTGCTTGGCGGTACCCCTATTAATTCGCCCGAATAGGTGAATGTGGTCCGTCCCGCCGTGGCACTCGGACGCTGCGTGAGGAAGCGCGCGAGTGTCGAGTTGTCGAGCGGCAGCACGTCGTATTTCTTCGCCTGCTCGTAGAAGACCTCCTGCAACTGCTTGAGCTTGTCCGGCATCTTGTCGGCAAGGTCGTTGTATTCGGTGACATCTTCATTGAGATTGTAGAGTTCCCACTTATACCCGGTAATAACGTCCGGTGGCGTGGCGGTGTTCAGTTCCCACGGGAGATTTACCGGCGTCGTGACCGCCATCCAACCGTCCTGGTAAATGGCGCGGTTCCCGAGCATCTCGAAATATTGCGTCGTGTGACGGGTGGGCGCGTCGGCGTTCTTCTTGTCCCACGTGTACACCATGCTCACGCCTTCGATGGGGCGCTGTTTGATGCCATTGATCGTGTCGGGAGCAGGAATCCCCGTCACCTCGAGAATCGTGGGTACGATGTCGATGACGTGATGGAACTGACGGCGGATGCCTCCCACATCCTTGATGTGGCCGGGCCATGACATGGCCATGCCCTGGGCCGTCCCGCCGCGATGCGACGCCACCTGCTTCACCCACTTGAACGGCGCGTCCAGTGCCCACGCCCATCCGGCCGCATAGTGCGGGAAGGTCCGGTCCGACCCCCAGAATGGATACCAGAGAAACTGGTCTTTGACCGGCACGGCGACGCCGTTGAAAGTTGTGAACTCGTTCGGTGTGCCGTTGAGCATGCCCTCGGCGCTCGCCCCGTTGTCGCCGCTGATGTAGATGATCAAGGTGTTGTCGAGCTCGCCCATGTCGTCGACCGCTTGGATGACTCGGCCGATTTCGTGATCGGTGTATGCGAGGTACGCCCCATAGACATCAGCCTGCTTGATGTAGAGTTTTTTCTGCTCGAAACTCAGGGTATCCCACTCCGGCAGTTCCTTCGGCCACGGCGTCAACTTGGCCTCGGCCGGCATGACGCCGAGCCGCTTCTGGTTGGCGAAGATGGTCTCGCGCAATTTGTTCCATCCACCATCGAATAGGTGCTGGTCGCTGATCTTCTTGATCCACTCCGGCGTCGGATGATGGGGGGCGTGGGTGCCTCCCGGGACGTAATAGACGAAGAACGGCTTGCCGGGCGCGATCTCCTTGAGTTGCTTCATGTAATGAATAGCATCGTCGGCCATCGCCGTGGTGAGATTCCAACCGGGATGCCCCTGGAAGGGATAGATGGCTGTCGTGTTGCGGAACAGGTTCGGCTGCCACTGGCTGGTGTCGCCGCCGACGAAACCGTAGAAATAGTCGAAGCCCATCCCGGTGGGCCATTGATCGAATGGCCCGGCCTGGCTCGCTTGATAAAAGGGCGTGTTGTGGTCCTTGCCGAACCATGCGGTCGCGTAACCGTTTTCCTTGAGGATCTCGCCGATGGTGCTGGTATCCTTCCTGATGATCGAATCGTATCCCGGGAATCCCGTCGCCGCCTCGCCCACAACCCCAAAGCCGGCCACGTGATGGTTGCGTCCCGTGATTAACGCGGCGCGCGTAGGTGAGCATAACGACGTGGAATGGAACTGCGTGTACCGCAGCCCGGCTTTCGCGATCCGATCCAAAGCTGGAGTCTCGATGACGCCGCCAAATGTGCTCGGCGCGCCGAACCCTTCATCGTCCGTCATGATGAGCAGCACGTTCGGCGCACCCTTGGGCGGTACGATGCGCGGCGGCCACCACGGCTTCGACTCCGAAGCCTTCTCCTTAATCACCCCGCCGAATTTCGGATCGGGCGGCGGAAGTTGTTTTCCGCTGATGGTGGTGGTGGCGTTAGGCGAACCCAACTCACCGGTGACTTGCTGCGCCAGTGCCGGAGCGGAGGCTATCGCCCAGATAGCGAGCAGCGTCCAGAGCATAACCTTCGCGCAGATCATGTTGGGACCTAATCGAATGTGAAAACGGTCGCCGCGTCGACTACACAGATACATTGGCACATTTTCTCCTTTTGCTTACGCGCGCCCGCCGGATGTCTTTATCTAAGCGCCGCATGCGGGTCTGCGCACACGCCGCCCTCTTCCTGCTACAAACTTCCGATAGCCACTGCATTCGATAAATGCCGAGAACTTGTACTTTAAGGCCGCCGGCATGAGGCAGTTTCATATAACCCTCGAACGCATCGGCACTCATCGATACTTGTCCAACGATCGCCGTGCAATTGGCCCTTGGTCCTATACGTACTTTTCCGCCCCTTTTATTCCGCGTGCAGCCGGAGTAGCAAGGTCTCTCCGCGCGTCGCATTGTTTTCAGGTCGCGCCATTAAAGCCACGGCCGCAGCCCCTTCGTAAGTTGCACTGTGATCCAATGCATGGCGCATCTGTCGCATAGGTCTAAGGTCCAACTATCAATCTCAGGCGAACGCGCTAGCTTGTTCCAAGGCCCGAAGCGTTGCGCGCGGAGAATCCCGAAACACAAAGCAGTTGCCGCGCGCCCGTCACGCAGGAGCAACGGGAGATGGAAACAACATCGTTCGGTAAGCGCAGCTTGGTTGCACTCACGGCGGTGCTTATCTTCGCGAACTTGGCAATCGCTGTGTCGGACTGGGTGACGTAAACGGTGTCGCGTGCGATAACCTGGCTTTTACCGAGAGCAATATCGATTGACAGATTTGGATCCGGCATTTCGGTAAACTGCTGCCCCGCACAATCGTCATCAATTACCGCTCGACTTTCGATAGAGTCGCAAATCATGTCATACGGAAGTGCAACAGGTGCTTATCCCACAATGGCTATGGCCGCTTGATGGAACAAACAGATTGCAACCCGAAGAGGCGCTTTAAAGCATAGTGAAAAAAAAGACAGTATCATTCGCCGCAGGCGAGGCGGTCAGCAGGATGCTGGCAGTCAGGCGACGGTCTAAGTCTCGGCGGGTAAACGCACCTTCAACAAGGCAAACAGCTGCGGGTCGAAAAGCCGCAAATTCGAAGAGAGTCGACACCGAACCTACGGTGCTCTTGGTGGACGACGATCCTTCCTTCCTCCCTGCTGTGGCCAGGCTGATTCGGTCTGCCGGTCTTAAGGTCAATAGCTTCAATCGGCCAAGCGCGCTGCTCGAGAGTGAAATCCCGAAGACCAATGCATGCATCCTGGTCGACGTACACATGCCTGAAATGAACGGGATCGAATTATGCGCGACGCTCATGCAGTCAGGGCGCAGATTGCCGGTTATCATGATCACTGGCCGAAACGACTCCGAAACTCGACGTCTTATAGCGCAAGCGCATCCGCTCACAGCCTTGTTCAAGCCTGTCGAAGACCGAATTCTGCTCGAGGCGATAGGCCGAGCGCTCGCCCTATCGAAAGACAGTCAAAGCGATGACTAGACCGGTTCGCTCCGGTCAGTTTTCCAGTGATGTAATCTAGTTCCGGCTCGGGCTGGCAACGGCGGAAGATGAGATCTTCAAAGCGTCCGCACTTCGGATACCCAACCGTTCCGCCATGCGCACCAGTTCAGCGAGCGACCCGGCACACATTTTTTCCATCACGCGGGCGCGATGAACCTTGACGGTTTTCTCCGCAATGCCAAGGTCGGCGGCAGCTTGTTTGTTGAGTGACCCGTCAACGATCAAAGCGAAAATCTGTCGTTCACGGGGTGTCAGTTTTTCGTAGCATCGGGTGACGGCGGTAAGTTGCTCATGAGAAGCTTTCAACCCACGGCTGCGCTCGGCCGCTCGCACGACCGCTGCCAGCAGCGCGTCCCCGTCAACCGGCTTCTCGAAGAAATCCACAGCACCATTTTTCATCGCTTTGACACTCGCGGGAATATCGCCGTGACCGGTAATGAACACCAGCGATAGATGCGGCGCGGTTTTGTTGACCTCGTCCTGAAACTTCAGCCCGTCGAATCCAGGCATCCGCAGATCGGTGATGGCGCAATCCATCTCGTGATGATTATTGTCGCTCAGAAACTCCTGCGGCGACGGGAAGGTAGTGGCCTCGGTGCCCGCCGATCTCATTAGGCGCGAGAGCGCGCGCCGCATCGAGGCTTCGTCGTCTATAATCGCAACCTTGATCGGCCTCCGCGCGGATCCGTCGATGGTCGAGTCATTTCCGGCCTTCCGCATGCTCCTTCACCGGCAACTCGAATATCAGAGTCGCCCCACGGTCAGAATTGCACTCTGCCCACACTCGGCCTCCATGGTTCTCGATGATCGAACGCGTGAGGCGCAGTCCGATCCCCAGACCGCCGGATTTGGTGGTAAAGAAAGCGTCGAACAGCCTCGGCATCGCGGTCTGGTCGATTCCTTTGCCGGTATCGCGAACGGCCATCTGAACGTATCCGTCCCTTGACTGACGCGCGCATAGGTTCACCGTGCGCGGACCATCACCGTTGTCGCAGATCGAGTCGAAAGCGTTCGTGCCCAGGTTCATCAATACTTCGAGAAGCTGCGGGCGGTTACCCATGATGGCCGGGAGCGCGGGCGGTAGGTCCAATTCTATCGAGATATCTCTGTCGACGGCTGCAACGCTGAGCATCTGCTCGGCTTCCACCAGCAGTTGCCGCGGATCGACGGGCGACATCTCAACTTGTTCACGTTGAAAAAGCGCACGAACGTTGTGCAATGTCTCGACGGCCCGCGAGTTGTCATGAATGATCTCTTCGATTGCGGCCTGCACTTCCGCCAGGTCAGGCTTTTTTGCGCCAAGAAATCGCCGCGCTGCTTGCGCGTTGCTGAGGACTGCCCCAAGCGGCTGGTTCAACTCATGGGCGAGCGAGGCCGTAAGTTCTCCCATCGTCGCGAGCCGCGAGGTTTGGCTCATTTCTTCGCGCAGACGCCTGATTTCGGCAACCGCGCGCTCGCGTTCGAGAGCGTTTCCAAATACTTCGGCGATCAAGCGCAATCGCTGAATGGTCTGCGCCGACCAAGTCTGTGCGCGGGTGACAGCGTCAAAGACAACAGCCCCACCCACGACTCCGCCTATTCTGAGCGGGATTGCCACAGTCGATTTGGTGCCGACAATTTTGGCAAATTCGAGATCTTTGGCCGCCTCCGCAGGCGCATCCTGCATCCGGGATAGCGCCACCAACTCATCCGCAAGCAGCTTTTCCGTCAGCCACGGCACCGCCTCGAGGGCATTCAGTGCCTCCGGTATAGGCACGATTCCCGCCCGCGCCCATTGATGGGTCGCGTACAGGAGTCCGTCAGCTGGGCTCAGTTGCCCAACGGTGGCGCGATCAATGCCGAGCGAAAGGACGATGCGCTGCAGCCAGTGATCTATCTGGGACGAGATCCGATCCGCAGTCGTACGGACAAAAGCGGCCGAGATTTCGGCCAGCGTAGTTTCGAAGTCTAAGACTTCGACATTCTCCCTCGCAGACAGCTCCGAACGCTCGCTAGGCGTACGGCGTACGCCTGGAGCACGAGGCGTGCCGCCACTCCAGAACGACTCCACGCCTGGACTCAAGAAATGTCGTCTTACAGGTGCGTCCAAAGGACTCACGCGTTGCACTCCCTGTCTTCGATGAAGACAGGGAGTATGGAGGAATTTTTGTAACGAATGGAACTCACCCCCAGTCACGTCATATCAGAGAAGCACTTGATGGCATAGAGCAGCGCCGAGCGTCACGTATTGTTAACAGTCGGTCGAATCACAGGGGCTAAAAGAATTGAGTTCAATATGTTGAAATTCGGCGCCGTGCCACACCTTGGCTTCAGCCTGTTGTGTGACACTTCGACGGCCGCTCTGCTTCGACATGAAGCCGGCATTATTTTCGTATTGGACTAGGGTCGTCTTATGAAGCGGTGCATGTTGGGCAACGCGACCCTGATTTGCTTGCGCTGCCCGCCACCTATTATGGTCAAGTACAGCACTTCGCCAGGCTGGACCTGATCGAGCGCCGCACCAAAATCGCTCACATCATGGATGCGAACTCCGTCTACCGCAATGATCAATTCTTGCGATTTGCCCAGCCCACTCGACCCGAGAACTGCTACGCCGAGCATAGCGGGCGGGAAAAATATCTACGCCGCAAGCAACCCGAGTGTCACAGCCGCCTGCACTGCTGTCGCTCGCCGTGCACCCCTGCAGCAGCTGCGGGGCTGCGAGGAAGAACCGCAAGAATCTCTACCCCGTCGAAACCATAGCGGCTGCTAACGGTGCCTTATCCGTTCTTCACTTGTATGCCCAGCCAGCGGAAGTCATATGCATCGGGAAAGTCAGGGCTCGTTTTCACATAGTCGTCAATCGATGCGGGACCGCTCGGCGAATACCCCTGGCCGGCGTTCGTGGCGGCTGCGCTGATAGTTAAGGTTAGCGCGAGCGCCAGAGGCACACCTGCTGCCGCAATGCGCTTTGCAAGACGAGCCCAGTTGACTCTACCCTGTATGGCAGGCGCTAGTAATTTGCTAATACACTGCACTTATGTCGGTCGGTGCATTCTTGTCTGACCCGCGCTACCAATTAGCCGAGGCCGGGCCACGGCAGTCGAGTGCCGGGGGTGAAATGCGACCGCACGATGCGCACCTTCGGCCTCGCCCGTTTAATCCTCGTGCGTTGCCCACGACGGCCCTACTCCATCAAGCGACTATGTACTGCATCACCGGGTGCTAGGCGGCGTCCGACTCCCGATGTTGCCCCACGATCCAGGTTCAGCCAACTGGACTTTGGTCCTACTCGAAGTTGCAACGCGCCATTGGACCAAAGGCCGATTTGAGCGTTTCGCAAAGACAGGCATGATCAAGTCGCTGAACGCTCTGAAATGTGAGCCACAAAGATGACGACTCCGGGTATGGTGTATTCGCAAATGATGCGGCTCGTGGAGTGCGCGCATCGGAGTTCAACTGGCACCAGGCAGGCGCGAATGCGTCTCACGAACGTGTTTGTCCAGATCATCTTGATAGCGGCGCTGATTATCACGATGGCTTCGATTGGTTGCGCACAATCATCGTCTTCGACCAGCAGCCAAGCCACGGACTTTGAACCGTTAAGCGAACAAGTAACTGATCCACTCTCGCGCTTGACCCAGATACAGTTCAAAGACATATACACCCCTGCACAATATGGCACCGATGCAGAACCGAACACGGTGCAGTTAAGGCCGATCTTCGCAATTCGTCCCTCCGCACTGATCCCTTTGGAGCAGATTGTTCGACCGACCATCAAGATTGTGACGGTAGCCAATGGCAAAGGTGCCTCGACCACAACCACATACGACGACATGCAATTGTTCGACCTGTTCGTGATGCCGTGGCCCAACTCCAAGGAGACGCATTTTCGTTGGGGTCTAGGGCCCTACCTCATTTTTCCAACCGCGGCGAGCGACCGGGTCGGAAACGGCTCATGGCAAATAGGGTCGGCCGCGGCTTTCGGCTATCGGGGAATTCCAGAGTTGCAAATCGCGGGACTTTTTCAGCAGGCTACCTCATTCACATATACCTCTTCCAAATCGAAGCCGGCTTCGTCCCTGACATTTCAGCCGATTCTCAGCTATCAGCTCGGGCATGGCTGGTATATCAAGTCGAGCGATGCGACCTGGGCCTTCAACCTGCGTCACAAGACTTCGACCACGATTCCAGTTAGCGCCGGATTCGGCAAAACCTGGGACCTGGCAAATGGCTACGCGATCGACACCGCGATCTCGGGCGAGTGGATGGTCTATCGGCAGTTTGTCAACCAGACCGAACAGTTCACTATCAATTTCCAGATGACGCTGCTACTCCCTACAGTTAAATTCTGAATCATGCTCAGAGCCGCTGGCGTTCAGGGCCTTTCTGAACCCGTGATGTTCCCGGCAGATTCCACGAAAAATAGTCGATTGACTAGTGGTCGCCATCAGCACTACTGAGACCGAGATGCGCGCTTGAGGAAGAAAGCGACTGTATGGGTGGCGTTCACTCCGCTAGCGTTCCGCGCCTCCGCGAGTCGTTGAGAGGCTCTGCGTAGATCAATAAGGAACCGTACCAGAACTTCATTTGGCAGGGACATTTTGCGGTGAAAATCTACGGACATAGGCGGGCGGTGTCTCCAATTGTGGAATCAAACGGACGTCGCGAGTTATTTCCGGGAACTGGCTCCGGTGACCAAGTGCGACTTCGTCAAGAATTCTTCCAGGTGCGAGATAGCGGCCCGTCACCCTGATAAAATCCTCAGGCGATGCAGGGGAGGCATCAAGCCCTCCCGATGCTTTATTCGCCGAAAGAGGTGAACTTTGGAGAAACCCCTGGCCAGCAAACAATCACATCGTGGGATCAAGGCGTATGAGGACATGCGGTTCCTCGAAAGCAAGGACGCGCGCGCGTTGCGTATCTTGGCCGAGTATCTGGAGCCGCTTTCGCGCTTCGAGCGCAAGGAAGTGCGAGACACCATCGTGTTCATGGGGTCGGCGCGGCTGGTGTCGCGCCAGATGGCCGAGGTTACGCTAGCCGAGGCAGAGAAGATGGGGAGCGGCGTGGCGGCAGCTCGCACCGTCTTTGAGCTCTCGACTTACTACGAGGCAGCGCGTGAGCTCTCGCATAGGCTGACGAGTTGGTCGAAGAAACTTGACCCCGATGAGCGCCGATTCGTTGTCTGCACCGGCGGCGGTCCCGGTATCATGGAGGCGGCAAACCGCGGCGCCGCGGAAGCGAGGGGGCTCAACATTGGTCTGACCATATCGATCCCCAAGGTCGAGTTCGACAACCCTTACGTCAGCCGTGAGCTGCACATTCATTTCCACTATTTCTTCATGCGCAAATTCTGGTTCGTCTATCTGGCCAAAGCGGTGGTGCTGTTCCCCGGTGGTTTCGGTACGCTCGACGAGTTCTTCGAGATGCTCACGCTGGTGCAAACCGGCAAGCTGAAGAAGCGCATGCCGATCGTGCTGTTTGGAGGGAAGTACTGGAACGAAGTATTGAACTTTGACGCGCTGGTGAAATACGGCACCATCAGCCCCGGCGATGTCGAGCTTTTCCACCGCACTGATTCCGTTGACGAGGCCTACGACATCATCACCCGGGGCCTCACCGACAACGCGCTTCGGAACCCTGGTGCGAAGCTTTAAAACCTGGAAAAGATGGGAAGTGCGCATTGCGCAGGTCGGAAAGATATCGTTGTCCTACGACCCGCTAATTTCCGGGTTCTTCTCCGCCCCTTCACCGTTTGCGTCGTAGGTGCTAGCGGCCTCAGCGTTCCATGCGGGACCGCTCAAGTTATCGATCTGAGTAGCATTTTGGGACACAGGACATCGGCACGATTGCTGTTCTGCAATCCATTGACGCGATATGCGCGCAGCATCCTGCGATCGGGTGGAATTGGCCCATGGTTCCAAATACATAACGAATCCCGCTCGTTCCGCTAATCGTCGGTGCCTTTACGAAGCGGGGAAGTTCTTGGGCTCTTTAAGTGCGTCGTGATGGTCGAAGGTGGACACGGACGACTTCGAATTTGCCTCAGAGCAGAAGAGTCTTCGAAAATGGCTGTCTCACGGTTCTAGCTTGCGCGTGCTTCAGGCCACCTCTCGTGATCGAACCGTTGCTTGTCGCAGGCCGCGCGGCGCAGGCTCTTCCGCTCCATTGTTCCGTTCTTTTTGATCGCGAAGAACATCGAAGGTATTTGTGCGCCGCGCTGGAATGAGGCCAAGATAGAGGTAAATCCATGCAAGGGACAATCTGATGGGACGCTCTCGGGAAAACTTCTTCGCGTTTGTCGCCCTCGTATGCAGCAACCGCGTCACAGGAGAACTTCGTGCGTAACCGCATCATTCATCTCATCAATCCGAAAACGGATTCGGCTACGACCCGCCCGCTGTATATGAATCGAGCACTGTACTCTCCGCTTGCAGGCTTACTCGCAGTTGCCGCATCCATTCCACGCGATCAGTACGAAGTGGTGCTCACAGACGAGAACATCGAGAGCGATCGACTTCGATTTGAAGGCGGACCTCGTCGGGATTTCCGCGATGACGAGTTACGTCAACCGCGGCTACGAAATCGCCGACCAATTCCGCGCCAAGGGCGTGCCCGTCGTCATGGGCGGCGTGCATCCGAGTTTCATGCCGCAGGAAGCGCTGAAGCATTGCGATGCTGTCGTTATCGGCGAAGTCGAGCTCGTGATCGACAAGCTGCTCGATGATCTCAAACACGGGTCGATGCGCGGAACCTATAAGTCGGACACGCTGCATCCGATGGTCGGAATGCCGATGCCGCGTTACGATCTTTTGAAGAAGAACCGCTACGTGAACCGCACTTTCGTCCAGACTTCGCGCGGCTGCCACCAAGGCTGCACCTTCTGCGCCGAGCCGCTGATGAACGGCCTCAAGTTCCGCTATCGGCCGGTCGACGAGGTGATTCACGAGATGGAGAACTGCGGCGCGCGCACCATCTCGATCAACGACGCCGACTTTTTCGGTACGCCGGAGCGTCCGAAGGAAGTGATGCGCGCGTTGAAGGGACGCGGCATCCAATGGCAGGCCGGCGTCACCTCCAAACTTGCGCAGGACGACCGTATGCTCGAGCTCGCGGCCGAAAGCGGTTGCACGATGCTGAGCATCGGCTTTGAGTCGATCTCTCGCGCGACGCTCAAAAGCGTGCACAAGCATGTCAATCGGCCGGAGACCTTCGCCGCCCTGGTGGAGAAGGTGCACTCCTACGGGATCATGGTGTTCGGCTTGTTCATGTTTGGCTTCGACGGCGACGATCGCTCGGTTTTCGACGAAACCGTCAACTTCAACATCAACGCCAAATACGATGCCTGTGCCTATTCGGTGCTTACGCCCTATCCGGGCACGCTCACCTGGTACGAGATGAAGAAGGCGAACCGTATCGTTTCCTTCGACTGGTCGATGTACGATCAGGGCCACGTCGTCTATCGCCCGGCGCAGATGTCGGCGGACGAGCTCCGCATCGGCCAAGCGTAGCGCTTATGAGAGTTTCTATTCGACATCTTCAATCGCCAGCCGATTCCCGCTGCGCGGTAAGCGGCATCGCGCGCAATGGCTGATCTACAATCTTTTCATGCGCAAAGCCTCGCAGACCGATACATCGATTCAATCGCGCCGCCAACGGCGGAGCCCGACGTTGCTCCGATGCCTCCTATCCTGCCCGTCAAGCGCGAATGGCGTGCGGCCGTGATCGAGGCAGCAAGCGAACCGGGGCCACACTTGAGCTGAGGTGCATCGCAAGCAGACTACGTAACTATGTACCAAGGTTGTCGCCACCTCGGCCGCGTAGCGAAGGTCACGCGACGAGTCGGAATGATCGCTTTTTGGCTGGACAGTGCAAAGTCCAGTCGCTACGGACGCACCTCGTAATATGCGTTGATCGGATTTTCGAAATCGCGAGTGGTGAAGCGCGTGAACCCTGCTTCCGCAGTCATCTTGCGCGCGACCGGCTCGGGAAACCCTAGCGTCCCGAGGCCTAGACCGCCCGGTTCTGACAGCGCCGAGGACATGCAACAGAGTACCGAGAATCCGTACATTACTGGCGCAAGTGGATTTTCCTTGAGATTCTGCTCGAACGTCGGTTCGCCGTGAACGTCCGCTATTAGCCAGGTGCCGTCGGGCTTAATCGCCTTGCGAATCGCCTGCATCACGAGGTCCGGCCGCGTCATATCGTGCAGGCAATCGAAGGTCGTGATGAAGTCGTGGCTCGCATCACTGGGAAGCGGATCTGCGCTAGCATCGTGAAAAGCGATGTTCTTAACACCCGCCTGTCTCGCATTCTCCGAGGCACGGGCGAGCGGGATTTTCGCGATATCGTAGCCATGGAAGTCGGATCGCGGGTAGGCCTTCGCCATCTCGATCAATGCGACTCCAGCGCCGCATCCAACATCCGCTACTTTGGCTCCGGCCTGCAGCTTTGGGACGATTCCGTCGAGCTTAGGCAGCGCAATTGGGACGAGTTGAGTGCGGAACCACGGGGCCAGCAGTCGCTCGACGCCGCGATTCACTTCCGGGCCGAGCTGGTCGTAGGTAAGTCCCGTGCCGCTCTTGAATGATTCGGGGAGCAGATTGAGTACCGCCATCTGCTGCGGCAGAGCACAGAATCCGCCGGCGAGAAAGAAAGGGCTGTTCTCGTTCGCCAAAACCAACGCGCTCTCGGGACCCAGCTCGAAACGTCCTTCGCCTTTATAGTCGATAAGGCCTGCCGCCGCCTGCCCATAAAGCCATTCGCGAATCCAACGTTCGTGCAGCCCGGTCTTCTGCGCCAGGTCTTCGCTGGTCATTGCGCCCCCGCTATTCAACGCCTGATACAGTCCCATCCGGTCGCCGAGGTAGATCATTCCCGAAACCACAGCGCCGCCTAATATGTTTAAAACGTGCTCAGCGGTCTTCTTCGCCTTTTCGGTGTCGATCCTATCTGACGTGCTGGCCATATCTATCTGAATCTCCAGGTGGGAATGTTTTTCTCCTACACTCGCGAATCAAGGGCTGTCAATCGGTACAAATTTTCAGCGTCCGGCTGATGCATCGCGCAATCGGCTACGATCCGAATAATCCATTTGCTGCGCGCTGTGAACTCCAAAAATACTAGGCAATCCATTCTGGGCGGTCACCGTTCGGCCGTGCGGATCTCTGACGCGGTTGACCCGGCAACAGAGCAGCGCTGAAGTGAAAGGTGCGACGGGTTTGAACTTGCTTACAAACTCCCTCGCATCAGGACCCCATCAAACCAGAGGAGATAGATACTGTGCGTAAAACTGTAATCGACCCGGCTACTGTGCCGTCGGAGATGCGCAGCGAACAACAATGGCTTGATCTCGAAGAGATGGCCAAAGTCGAAGTCACCTCGGAGGATCCAAGCTTCCCGATTGAGTCTGCCTTGGTCTTGGGAAAAGGACCGGGCTGGCGGGCGGCCCAAAGAGGTGAGCAGATCATCCGCATAATATTCGATAAACCAACGCGGCTCCGCCGAATCAGACTCGAATTTTCGGAGACGGAAATCGCGCGGACCCAGGAGTTCACTCTTCAGTGGTCGGCGCAACCAGGGATGCCATTCAGAGAGATCGTTCGCCAGCAGTGGAGTTTCAGCCCGCAAGGTTCGACAAATGAAATCGAAGATTACCAGGTCAATTTAGATAGCGTCTCGGTCTTAGAGTTGGCTCTTAAGCCCGATCTTACGCCGGCAAATGCATTCGCGACCTTGACCAGTTGGCGCTTGATATAACTCCAGGCTGGGAACGGCATCAATACTCGATTACTTCAGCGCAACAACCGACTTGCTAACCGCACCGGACGACAACCCGCTCAAGTTGGTCGGAGCGTCTCTCCAGCGCATCGACTTACCTTAGGACAGTGCGCCGTTCGCGGATGCCTCGTCCCCGCGCAAGCATGCTCGCAAGATGCACGGACAGAAGGCCGACCCGCCAACGCGAGCTATGCGGTCGACGGGCGGAGTGGCTCCAAGGCGAATCGAAAGAAGTCAATCTTCTAACGATGCTCTTGTTTTGAACCAACCAAGGGTTCATCGAAGACTAAGAGTTCCGCGATTTTGCTCCTTCGATCCTCTTCATCGCCCGGCAGATGTGTGCCAGGACAGGATTCTCTCAGCCACCGCTCCTTCACGGCATCATCGAGCTGATGAAAGCTGACGGCGGAAATGGAAACGGCACGACTGCGGCGCGAGGTCAGGTCCATGAGAAAGTCTCGGCCGCATTGGACGCAGTGCTGATGTAGCACAAGAGTTCCCGCTCCGACTTGCAGCCGACGGGGGCTAGCGTCGCGCCATTTGTGACCATTCCAATCAGAGTCTTTCACCTCCTCCATTTGAACACCTCCGTAAGAATAGGGACGAAAGACAATAATGGACGATTCAAAGTAAATAAAAGTGTATATGGGTTAAAATAGGACTGACATGCTCTCGATTGCTGTTAATGAATGGCGCAGGCCGGATGAAGGCGCGCCATTACGCGAGCGAGGGTCGCTTCAAACCGAGAGATAAATAAGCTGCGGCTGACGGGCCGCTTGAGACGAGAATAAGCGGGTTCACCCCCTTCCCGACGCTAGCGGCTCACGGCCCGTCAGGTCGCGCAACATCGGACGGGCTTGGCAAGTCGCGCGATGTCAGCTAACGCCTTTGTCGCGGGTCGTTGTGGTTGGTCGCACCCGCGCCCGCGTGAGAACCATAAAACGTTGGCTGCAGGTTTGTGACGCAGCGCTCGCCTCCGACGGCCGTCCCATCTTCTCGATCGTCGCCTCAGAACACGGACGGGGGCCAAATCTGAATATCAAGGTGAGCCAGTCCGGATTGTTAAAATCAAAAGGAGGCGTGCCGTGTTCAAGGTACTCGGCTTTCTGACCAAGAAAGAAGGCATGAAGATGCAGGATTTCATCGATTACTATGAAAACAAACACGTGCCGCTGATCTGCGGTTTGGCCCCTATCCCCAGCCTCTACAAACGCCGGTACATTGTATGGAGTGAACCCCATCGGTTGGACAGTTGTCAGGCGGGAGATTGGACCAGGGTGCGGGCGTGTAGTTCCTCGAACCGCACGGGCGAAAGATAACCGAGCGCCGAGTGCAGTCTGCGAATGTTGTATACCTCGTCGATGAAGCGTGGAAGCCTCGCGATCACGTCCGCGTGAGTCCGATAGTCACTGAGGTAGACCTCTTCGCATTTGATCGTCTTCATGAAACTCTCGGCTTTCCCGTTGTCGTATGGATTGCCGCGCCGACTCATCGAACCGACCAATCCGCGTTCGGCAAGTATCCGGCGATAGGGCTCGGCCGCGTACTGCGCACCGCGATCGGAATGATGGATACAGCCGGGCGGTGGTCGTCGCGTCTCGATTGCCGCCCGCAAAGCTGCCAAGGCGAGTCGTGTATCGATCTGCCGACCAAGCGCATAGCCAATCACCCGGCGCGACCAGGCGTCCAGAATCACTGCCAGGTAGACGAAGCCGGACACGATACGGATGTACGTGATATCGCCGACCCAGAGCTGATTGGGGCCGGTTGGGCGGAAGCCACGGGCAAGGTTGGGAAAGATCGGGCCGTCGTGGTCGCTGTCCGTGGTGCGCACGAACTTACGCAGGGGCCGCACCTGGAGGCCGTTCTGCCGCATCAGCCGCGCTACTGCCTTGTGATTGACCACCATTCCCTCGGCACGGAGCTGGTGGGTTATGCGGCGGTAGCCGTCGCGTGGGAACTCGGCACACAGCGCCTCAATGCGGTCGCACAGAACCTTTTTCTCCGCCGCCTGGCGGCGGCCGCGGTAGTAGTAAGTCGAACGCGCC
Source organism: uncultured delta proteobacterium (assembly GCA_963710455.1). Lineage (GTDB taxonomy): Bacteria > Desulfobacterota > Binatia > Binatales > Binataceae > JAKAVN01. The sequence goes on along the minus strand of CAVQAG010000015.1, from coordinate 8,386 downwards.
AGCCTCATGATTCGGCATCCTCGCGCGACGGAGACGGCTTCGGGCCGCTCACGATGGAGTAGCTCCCTTCGTTGGGCTGGCGCCCCAACTGCGCCCCTTTTTTGAGCAGATCGACTTCCATCGTGAGCTGGCCGACCTTGCGTTCGAGCTCAGCTATTTTTCGCTCGTACTGGGCGATGTGCACCGCCTCGGCCAGCTCGTCGGTGAACTCGCCCGCCTCGTACTTGCTAATCCAAAGCCGAATCAGATTGCGCGAGAGACTATGCCGGCGCGCGAGCTCATGCAGCCCTGCACGTCCGTCAAGAAACTCTTTGGCGATCTGGCGCTTGAACTCCGAACTGAAACTCCGATGCCGAGACATGGCCTATCCTCCGATAAGCCCACCGCCCGGTCCAATTCGTCCCTGCTTTTCTGTCCAGTTTTAGGGGTTCACTCCAGTACGAGGCGAAGAATTGACCCAGCAAGGCGGCGCGGTGGACTTCGACGTCGTGACGGAACTCGGATTTCCCGACCGGGCCGCTTTTTTAGCTTGGATGGCGAAGCTCTCCGGGCCAGAGGCTGGCCCACAGGTCGCCGCAGACGAGGCGAAGTTTCTCGATAGATCGCGTACTAGGGCGTACGTCGTCGATGAGCACGTCACATCCGGTTAATTCTAATAGTTGCCTTCCATGACCTGGTTGTAGTGAGAGGCCAGGTTCCCTGCGGTGAAGCGCCTCGCCAGCTTCGACTTCGACCTGCCCTCTCTACTAGACTTGCTTCCGCATTCGATAGCGGCTGCATCACCTCCCGTGAGGATGTGATGCTTCTCGCCGCTTCCGAGACGAGGCTAGGATGCGTGACCGGAGTTCCACGATGGGTGTCATCGTTTCGGTCAATGTCGGACTTCCGCAGGACGTCTCGTGGCAGGGCCGGACTGTCCGGACGGCGGTCTGGAAGAAACCGGTGAGGGGGCGGATCTTCGCTGGCCGGCTGAATCTCAATGGCGACGGTCAAGCCGACCTCCGCGCCCATGGCGGCGAGCAACGTGCGCTCTTGGTCTACCAGCTCGAATCCTACCGCTACTGGGCGAGCTATCTTGGGCGGTCGGATCTCGTCCCCGGGAACTTCGGCGAGAACCTCACCGTGGAGGGCCTCGCTGATACCGAGGTCTGCATCGGCGATCGCTTCAGAATCGGCAATGTCGTCGTCGAGGTCAGCCAGCCGCGCGACACCTGCTACAGGGTCGGCATCAGGCTGAAATGCCCGGAGATGCCGGCGCTGCTGGTTGCACATTGCCGGCCCGGTTTCTATTTCCGAGTCATCCAAGAAGGCGAGATCGGCGTTGGCGATCGGGTCGTGAAGCTGTCTGACGGGCCGGAGCACATGACCGTCGCCGCGATCGATGCCCTCCTATACTCCGCGGCGCACCCGCTCGAGGCCTTACGCCGCGCAGTCCGAATTCCGGCGCTCAGCTTGGACTGGCACGGCTCGATGCAGGTGCTGCTCGCCGCTGCCGAAGCGGGAGGCACAACTGGCAACGCTGGCCTCGGGCCCGGCGCGTCGGCGCCCCTTGCGTGGCGTGGCTTCCGCCCGGTTGTGGTCGTGGCTTCGCGCGAGGAAAGCGTGGACGTCCGATCGTTCGAGCTCGCCGCCGAAGACCGTTCTCCGCTACCCCCGGCACTACCGGGCCAACACATCATGGTCCGCATGAGGCCGAGCCCGGATGCTCCCGCTGTCACTCGGAACTATTCGCTGTGCGGTCCGCCTGGTGCCTCGAACTACCGGATTGGCGTCAAGAACGAGCGCGGCCTTGCAAGCGGCTTTCTCCACCAAAGCGTCCGGGCAGGCAGTCGCCTGGAGGTCAGCGCTCCTCGCGGCTCGTTCGCGCTCGCGGCCGGCGAGACTCCCGTTGTCTTCATCAGCGCCGGTGTCGGCGTCACCCCGATGCTGGCAATGTTGCATGGTGCGGGCGCTACAAACGCCGTGGCGTCTCGGCCGGTTTGGTGGCTGCATTCGGCGCGCGATCGGGCGCATCATTCGTTTGCCAAGGAGGCGGACAATCTGCTCGTTACGCTCCGGGCGTCTCATCGCTGTGTGATATACAGTCGGCCTGCACCGGGAGATAGGCTCGGCCAGGACTTCGATCGAGCAGGCCATCTCTCGCTCCAGCTGCTTCACGAGCTCGGGATTCCCCAGGACGCTGATTTCTACTTGTGCGGCCCACCCCGCTTTCTCGAAGATTTCCAGCAAGGCTTGGCGGCATGGGGCATCCCCTGGCCTAGGGTCCACGTCGAAGTGTTTGGGCCCGCTTCCACTTTGACGCCGGGCATCTCCAGCGTCGCCGCAGCCTTACCTCATCGTCCTGACGGTCCTGCGGGCAGCGGACCCATGGTGACGTTCTTGCGAAGCGGTCTCACCGTGCCATGGGACTCCCGCTTCGGCAGTCTGCTCGAGCTGGCGGAAGCCTGCGCCGTGCCCGTGCGTTGGTCCTGCCGATCGGGCGTATGCCATAACTGCGAAAGTGGCTTGATCGGCGGCGAACTCGCCTACGCGCCAGAGCCGTTGGACCCGCCGGCCGAAGGCAATGCGCTCATCTGCTGCTCAACGCCAAAAACCCCGGTCGAGCTCGACCTCTAGCCTCTAGCTTTGATGCTGCCGCGAAATTCTTGATATATGTGCAGTGCGTCTGCTCTGGGTGGTTTTCAGAACGTCCCTCCCCGAATGGGAAACCTCAACCAGACCTGACTACATCCAGAGAACTTTTAGATATCGGCCCTGCCTGAAGACGCCATGCGGGAGATGCGGGAGGGCATCACGGTGAACGTCCTGTTCAACGCAGTGGTCAAGACGGCGTGCCTGGCTTCATTGCGCGAGCCGCGTGACTTCACCGGGGTGTTCGGCAAACGTGCGATGCCACGGAGCGGCCGGGCCTAACCGACCAGGAACGGGAGCGGCAGCATGGAAGAGAACGAGATTCGAGAGACACTTAGTCGCCACTGGGCCGCAGCGGACGCAAATGACTTCGAGGTTGAGCACGACATATACCGAGAAGACGCAGTGCTCGAGTACCCGCAATCGGGCGAGCGCATCCGGGGCCGGCACAACATCCAGGCCTCACGCGTCGCGCAGCCCAGCTCGAAGCGCTTCAGGGTCCGCCGCATCGTCGGCACGGGCGCCCTCTGGGTCACGGAATTCATCCTCACGTATGACGGCCGGCCATCCTACTCGGTGAGCGTCATGGAGTTCCTGGATGGCAGGGTAGCCCGCGAGACCCAATACTTTGGCGATCCGTTCGAGCCCGGACCGTCGCGCGCCCATTTGGTTGAGCGAATGGGATGAAGTCGACACGACAATAGCGCGCCCGCGAATGCTTGGATCGGGCAGAGCTAACGGTCTCGCCCCGAAGAAGCGTCCCCGACGGGATTTGAACCCTGTTACCGACGTGAAAGGCCCGTGTCATAGGGTAAAGATGTCGCGTACTCCCGTGAAATGCCGCATTCTACCTGAATTTCTCTCCGTCCGACCTGTCGGTTCGCGACCGTTTGCGGCGGGGTGATGGTGACAATACGGTGACAGCCGGCTCTTGTCGCTGGCGCGCCCGAAGGCCGCAAACGACTCTGCCAGTACCTCCACCTTTCTCAGCGCCACCACAAACCTCTGCAGAGCGGCTCTAACAGCCGCCATTCGTTTCAGAGAGTTTCAGATGGACCGCTTTTCCGCCGAGTCCTTCTCCCGAGAAGTCCCAGAAAACTCGAAAACCCGAGTAAGTTTAGCGAGTGCGTATATTGAGCGACCGCGGTCGCATTTATACCGCCAGACGTCAAACTCGCTTGCGAATAGGAGTGGATCCCGGCACCGTAAACGCTACGTTCGCCAAAACCGAGATTGTCGGTGAGGATCGACAATGTTCGGCCTCTTGTTCGCAACTCGATCTGTGGATACCCGAGCGCTGAGACTCTCTGCCCTCAAATTTCTTGAATCGCTTGCTTGTTCACTTCAATGCACCTCCGCAGGATTGTCCACTCCTTGCTCGGTAGTGGTGGGTGGCCGAGGTTCGGCGAACACCCTCCCGCCGGCTACAACCCGCCAGATGGTCAGTGTATTCGCAATGTCATCTAGAGGGTTCGCGTCGAGAAGCACAACATCAGCTAGTTTGTCCGGCTCCAGGCTACCCAACAGATCTGCCGCTCCCACCGCTGAAGCGCTCCGCTGCGTGGCGATACGCAGCACCTCGATCGGTGGAATCCCCGCTCGCACGAAATTCTGGAGTTCTTCATGCAGTGCTTGGCCGTAGTTGTCTTGGGGATTGAGTGAATCGGTTCCCGCAAGCAGGGGAACGCCGGAGTGATAAGCGCGCTTCAGTTCGGCAAGCATCGCTGTCCGAATCGGCGACCCCTCCGGAAAAAGCCCGAACTCGACTGCAAAAGTTGGGGTCCAATAGGTCCCGGTTGCGGCGAGGAGTTGCAGTAGATCATCGTAGTACACGTTCACCGGGAGCATGTGTTCCTCCCTCGCATGGCCGAGGAGAGCCCCCCTGACAATCTCCTCACGGAAAAGACCATGAGCTGCTACAGGCAACCCCTGCTTGAACGCCTCAAAAGCAACGGCTCGATGGAGCGGCCACGACAACGTGAAGTAAGATTTCACACCGACCGCACCCTCTTTTTTCTCCAGGTCAACGATTTCTCGCGCTTGTTCGTCCGAGGTGGCATAGATCGAGCCGCCCCAGATGAAGGGTATTCCCTCAATCATGCTGCCGTAGGAGAACACCCGTGGCACCGGTGCCCCGAAGGCACTCCGGCGGTCCGCCCAAGCCTTGAGCGTGCCGATGTCACTGCCCATATCGCCCACCGAGGTCACTCCGTACGCTATCCAGAGATTCATCTGGCTGACATCACGGGCCGATTGGGAATGGATGGGAGTTGCGGTGTGCGTGTGCATGTCGAACAGGCCTGGAATAGCGAACCGCCCGCCGCCATCCACAACATTCAGGTTTCCCGGCAGCGCGTGCTTCGCCTCGCTTCCAATCCACTTGATCCGGCCGTCCGCGATCAGAAGCGACGTGGCCCTAGTGAAACCACCAGCCTTGAAATCCAGAACGCGCACGTTGCGGAGCAGTACAGGTGGTGGAGGCTCTGTCGAGAATTTGAGTTGAATAGGGACTTGTTTCTGTTCGCCATCCCTAAGCGGACGCAGCCAGACGTCGGCGCCCGTCGAGTAGACGAGCGAGGTTCCTTCAGGCGTGAAGCTGAAATCGTGCCCGCCCAAAGGCGAGAAGCGGAACGCCGTATTTTCCTTAATCGGTTGCGAATTGAGTGGCGCTACCCAGATCTCGTCGTTGCGACGGAAGGCAAGCCACTTTCCGTTCGGAGAAACCTGCCCATTCGCCGCGAAAGCTGTGAACGCGGTGATCGGTTCGCTGGCGCCCGTTGTCTCGGTCGGGTAGCGGTACACTTGTCCGTTGACAGTGAAGTACACCCACTTGCCATCGCCCGAAAACTGGGCGGCGGGCTGCCAGCGCGGGGAACCATCAACAAGCTTCTGCTGCTTGCCGCTCACGAGATCGGCCAGATAGACGGCGGGCACCTTTGGCTGCAACGGGGCCACAGGGGGCTCGAACCGCGTGTAAACCAGCTTCGTACCATCGGGGCTCCAGGCGGGCTCGTAGCGTCCGCTGCGATGCTCCGACACTAAAGTGGAGCTTTGGCCGGTCGCAAGCTCCACGATTCTAAGTTGCTGTGTATCTCCTTCACTGAGTTGATAGGCGAGCCTCTTGCCGTCGGGCGAGAGCGCCGCGGGGCCCCACTCGAAGCCCGTGGTGTTGAGCAGTCGGCGGGCTGCGCCTCCTGAGACTGACTGTTGCCAGAAATAGCCGGCGGCGGTGAAGATCACGCTTTTGCCATCGGGAGCGAGACGCGGAGTCAAAATGCTTGTGGGGGAGGCGGGACGCTTTTCGGAATACACGGGTGGCGGTGAACGCCGGTAGAACTCGAAGGCGACGTCTGCGGAGAACGGCACCTCGTCGCGTTTGCCTGACAACGCTCCGATGCGCCAGAGCTTGCCTTTTTCACCGAAGTAGACCGCGCCCTTGGCGACCCCAAACGCCGGGCGCGGCTGTGGATTTGAAAGCTGCGCCACATAGACGCGCGTACCCGGGCCGTGGCTCTCAACTGTCTGCGTCAAGTCTGGCGGACGGTCCAATAGTCCTTTTATTGCGGCCTTGCCACCATCGGGGAGCGTGACGTAGGCGAAGCGTTCTGGCTGCGGTACGATTGCTGCCTTTGGTGACGCGGACTTGTAGAGCCGGAGATAGACGCCACGTGGACTTCCGGGGTCAACCGCAATGCGGTCCACTACGCCTTCAACCGTTAGAGCAGTGGTTACATCGCCCTTCTGGCTCAACACCTCAAGTTGGCTCGTCGCGGGCGTCTCCTTGGTCTCCGTCGTTACGACGGACCACACGGGACGTCCATCCGCGAGAAAGGCCACGGCGTGCACAAAGCCGGGCTCGCTCAAATTCTCCAGCTTCCTGTCCGCGAGCCAGATCCTGCGGACTTGGGTCTTCATGGTCATCGGGCCGACCAACCAGTAGTTGCCGGGCCCGTTACCCGATAACTCAGAAACGCAAGGCTCTTGCCGTCCGGCGACCAGGCTGGCCGGTTAGCCCATGCCTCGTCGGTGAGTTGGTGAATCTGACCGCTTGCGAGATCAAGAACAAAGACGTTGCCCTGGCTGCTCACTTTGCGGTCGGATATGAAAGCCACTCGCATCCCATCGGGCGAGATAGCTGGCGCTGAGTCGTAGTAAGGACCAAAAGTCAGTTGCTTCGCCACACCACCTGCTGCCGGCAGTCGAAACAGGTGGCCCAGCGCGGTAAAAACCAACCAACGTCCGTCGGACGACACCGCCACGTCGGGATCAGTAACCTCTTTGGTTGAGATTCTGAGGGACCGGGTTGGGGGATTCTCGACGTTTTGCGCCAATGCCGGAGCGATCGCGCCAGGCAGCACAATTGCCAGGAGCCCGCTTATCAGGATAGCGCGCACGAAGGTCGGCCAATATCGACTGTAAGGCTTTTCGGACGCCGCAAAATCAGGTTCCGACTTCAGCTCGGAACTCACGGATGCGAGCGTTTCACGAGCCTTCGAACACGAATGAGTGTCTCGGAGGCAGCCCATTCGCTGCGGTCTGCGATTCATACTACTTGGGCGGTATATAGGGGTCAGGAGTGCCCGGCTTGATCGGCGGATATTTTTGGAGCGACGCCAGGTGGTCCGCCAGAATTTTCCCTGCCGGAAATCGTACCCACAAGTATTGAACTTCGTAGCTGAGCGCGTGTTCCTCCTTCGGATCGAGATAGAGATTGAAGAACCTCGGTATGCTCCATTCTTTGACTACGCCCGTGCCGTATCTAGTTCTTTGTTCATCATCTTCCAGTTGTGCCACTTAACGCCGTATATATCGTTGCCAACATAAACCACGAACCCGTCGCGATTGGACTTGTCCTGCTTGCCCATGAAGAAATCGAGCTGATCAACTCCATCTATCGCGCGGTCGCCCGGAACCTTGGCGCCCACCACACGCGCTATGGTCGGGAAGATGTCCATCTCATGAACGATTTCGTTGCTGACGCGACCGGCAGGAACTTTCCCGGGCCAGCGGACAATGAACGGAACGCGCAATGAGCCCTCGAGGCCAGTGAAATAAGTCCCGCGCCAGGGGCCTGCCCATCCGGCCCACTCATCAAACATCTCGGGGCCGTTGTCGGACATAAAGATGAAGATCGTATTGTCTTTGATCCCAAGCTTGTCCACCTCATCCAGTAACGCACCGACGTAGGAGTCGATCTGCGTTAGCGCATCGGCCCACATTCCGTTGCGTGTCTTACCGTCGAACTCAGGAGCCGGCAGTATCGGCATGTGAACCATCGTATAAGGGATGTACGCGAAGAAGGGTTTGCCGGCTCTGACCTGGCGCGCCATGAAATCGATGGCTTTGTCGGTAAGCTCCCGGTCAATCACCCGACGCTCGGCGAGATCGTAGACCTTAACATTTTTCGGCACCTCGCCTTTCTTTCCTTCCATGACATGCTCGGCTACAGCGAAGGGATCTGAGTTTGGGCGGAACAGCGGACTATCAGGCCAGTAGGATTCGTCGGTAGAGTTGGGGATTGATACCACTCGTCAAAGCCCTGGTCGGTCGGGAAGCGGCCCTTGTCTGACCCAGATGCCATTTGCCGAATGCGCCACTGGCGTACCCGGCTTCGGACAGCAACTTGGGTAATGTGATTTCCCATTGAACAAGCCCATAGACCGGTGTGTGGAAGGGCACCGAGCCGTTGCCTGTCCGTATTGCATAGCGTCCCGTCAACAGCGCTGCCCGGCTGGGCGTGCATTGCGCCTCGACA
>CAVQAG010000014.1:0-583317 GCA_963710455.1 uncultured delta proteobacterium | reverse complement strand
AGCACGTCGCCGTGGTTGAGCGTGCCCTCGTCGATCCCGATCCGAAACGGCGCGCGGCCGCGAAGAAAACCGGCGAGCATCCGGTCGCCGAGCGGATCATCGCGATGGTTGACGACGCGCTGGCCGGCCGCTTCGATGTCGATCCGCGCCAGTGCGACGACTGGTGTCCGTATCGCACGGTCTGCCGCTACTACAAGACGGCCGAGCCGGGAACGTAACGTGGCCAGATTCGATCTCACCGGCGAGCAACGCGACGCGGTTTACGCGGCGGGCAACGTGCTGGTGCGCGCCGGCGCCGGCTCGGGCAAGACCGAGGTCCTGGCGCAGCGCTTCGTCGCGCTGCTCGCCGGCGATATCGCGGGACGCGAGCCGCTTGCGCCCGAGCGAATCGCCGCGATCACCTTCACCGAAAAAGCCACCGCCGACATGCGCCGCAGGATTGCCGAGGTCCTCGACGATCGGATCGCGCGCGAAAGCGAAGTCGAGCGCCGGGCGGCGCTTATTCGCGCGCGGCGCACGCTCGGCCTCGCGCGCATCTCGACCATCCACGCGTTTTGCGCGCGGATGTTGCGCGAGTATCCGATCGAGGCCGGCGTCGATCCGGGCTTCGAGGTCCTCGACGAATACCAGAGCATGACTTTTCTGGAGGGCCAATGCCGCGACTCGATCGCCGACGCGGTGCGCAGACAAAAGCCCGGCGCGATCCGGCTGGTGGGCGCTCGCGGCCTCTATGGATTCACGCATCAGATGGGCGCGATCGAGGTCGTGCTCAAGCTTTCGGCGAAGCCGCGCGTCTTGGCCGATCGCACGACTGGATTCGCGCATCCGCCGAGACGACGGCGGCTAAGCTGCGCGCATTCGGCGCCGCGATTCCCGGGCTTCGCGCGCAACTCATGGAGTTGGTCGAGAAATTGCTCGCGACACGCGGCGTTGGCGGCAAGGCGAAGGAAGACCTCGACGCTCTGCGCGGGGAATGGCCACGCTTCGGCGCGCGATCGAAAAGTTCAGCGCTGATTCTGAACCGTCGGATCTGGAAGCCCTCTGCGCGCTGGACGCCGAAGCTGCCCGACAAGCGAAATCAAACCATCAAGGGCGCGCTGGTCGAAATCGATGAAGTTATCGAGAGCTCCGCCAATCATATGGCGCGTATCGCGCGGCGCCGGCAACGCTCGAGATCGCCGCGCTGGCCGCGGATATCGCGGCCGAACTCGAGCGGCGTAAGCGCGACGAGCACGTCGTCACCTTCGACGATCTGCTGATCTTGGCCAATCGGCTGCTGCGCGACCATCCGGAGGTCGCGCTGCGCTACCGGCGCGCACTCGGCGCTTTGCTGGTCGACGAATACCAGGACACCGACCCGATCCAGGATGGGGTCGTGCGCCGCTCACCGAGCACGGCGCGCCGGCGCCGGAGCTTTTTGTGGTGGGCGACGAGAAACAATCGATCTATCGCTTCCGCGGCGCCGACGTCACGGTCTTCAACCGGCCGCGCGAGCCGCTCGCGATCCTGCCGCGGCCGCTCCGCGAGAACCGCCGCTCGCTCCCGGCGATCGTCAATTTCGTCAATGCGGTGAGCGCGCACTCGATGCGGCCCGACGACGATCCAGACGGCAAGCCGTACAAGGTGAAGTGGAGCGAAGAGCATCGGCTGCAAGCGATCCGGCCCGCCGGCGACGCGCCTGCCGTCGAGCTGATCGTGGGAGCTGATGCACGGGACGCCGACGGCGCGAAGCGCAACGCGAGCGCCGCTCGACGGATCGAAGCGGATGCGATCGCGCGGCGCTGCGCGCGGATGATCGGCGAATCAATCCAGGTGACCGATATGCGCACGGGCGCGGCGCGCCGACACAATTCGGCGATATCGCGCTGCTGCTGCGCTCATTCGGCGACGTCGCGATCTATGAGGACGCCTTCGCGCGGGCCGGCGTGCCGAGTTACACCGTCAAAGGTCGCGGCTTTTACGGCTGCAAGGAAGTGAAAGACCTGGCCGCGCTGCTGGGCACGATCGACGACCCGCAAAATCCGATCGAACTTGCGGCGGCGCTGCGCTCGCCGATGTTCGGCCTGTCCGATCAGTGCCTGCTCGAAATCGCGCTGCATCTGCACGAACAACGTGCTGCCGCGGACGGGCGCCAGCAACGTTGTGGGAGTTGTTCGACGACCTCCGGCGAAGATTTTGCGTGGCTCGGCGTCGAGCGCGACGCGGCGCTTAACGCCAAAGACGTACTGATCGCGCTCCGCAAGATGCGCGAGCGCGCCTCGCTCACCGCGATAGTCGAACGCGCGCTGGAACTGACGCGCTTCGAGGCGGTGATGCTCGGTCTTCCCAATGGCCTCCAGCGTGCGGCGAACGTGCGCAAGCTGGTCGAGACCGCGCGTGAATTCGAAACGCATCACTTTTTCGGACTCGGCGATTTCGTGCGCCATCTGCGCCGCCTGGTGAAGGAAGCGCCGCGCGAGCCGCAGGCGCAGATCGCCGGGGAGGCCGACAACGTCGTGCGCCTGATGACGATCCATCAGGCCAAGGGACTCGAGTTCCCGGTTGTGATCCTCGCCGGACCTCGGGCGCCGGCCGCACTACCAACAACGAGAGTATCGTTATGACTCCCGAGCACGGGCTGCTCGCCTGCGACACGGTCGGCGCGGGCGACGACCGGCTGCCCAATCCGCTGGTCGACACCTATCGCGCCGCGGTCAAGGACCAGGAACAGGCCGAAGCCGCGCGGGTTCTGTATGTCGCGATGACCCGGGCGCGCGACCGGCTGATCCTTAGCGAGGGCGCGATGAGCGCCGAATGGGTCAAGCACGTACGCGCCGCGGTTGGGCTCGAGAGGGTGCAGGACTTCGTCGACGCTTCGGATGCCACAAAGATCGTCAACGCCGGCGGGATGGAAATTGTGCTGCGCCGAGCGGACGCGCTCGCGCGCGACGCTGGCGCGCCGCACGCGCCCGGCGTGCCGGCGCCGCTCGCGGAGTTGGCAGACGCGGCACGCGCGCGGCTCGGCTTTATCGCACCGCCGGTTAGCGAGCTGGTTACCAGTCCAAGCGCGCTGGAGGATTTCGAGCGATGTCCGCGCCAGTATTTCCTGCGCCATGAGATCGAACTGCCCGAAGGCGGCGGTTTTACCGCCCTCGCCGACGGCGGCCTCGCGAGCGCGATGGGCACGGTGGCCCACGCGGTGCTCGAGCAACTGACCGCGGTAGCCACATCGGATCGCGAAGCGGCAATCGCTCGCCTGGTCGGTATCCATGGAGCGGGCGCAAACCTCGACGCTGCCAGGCAAGCGACGCTGGTGCGCGACCTGCTCCGCTATGCGCGCAGCAGTTACAATCCAGCGGCCGCCAGCGCCGGCGCCTCGCCGGTGATGCATCGCGAAACGCCCTTTTTCATGAGTATCGAAGACGACCGTCTCACGCTCTTCATCCGCGGCAGAATCGATCTTCTAATCGATGAGGGCCAGCGGCTGACGGTGAGCGATTACAAATATGCGCGCGCCGCAAGCGGCGATTACCAGGTTCAGATGGAATGCTACGCGCTGGCCGCGGCCGAGGCCCTGCCCGGCCGCGAGGTGAGCGCCGAGATCGTGTATCTGCGCGAGCGCGTGGAGCGGCGCCAGCTTAAGCTGGCGCCGCTCCACGCGCTGCGCGCACACCTGCTGACCCTCGGGCGCGAGATAGCGGCAGCACGCGCCGCGCGCGCGCCCGGCGGCTATCCCAAGCGCCCCGCCGACGCGCGCGAGTGCCGCGCGCTCGGCTGCGGCTACGTGGAGCGATGCTGGCCGCGAAGCGGCCAGTCTCTCGCCACGTGAGCAGAGCACCCTTTGCGCCGGCCGCGGCGCGTGCCTTGCGGGCGTGCGCCGCGGCCGGCGAAAAAAAACAGCGGGCGGCGGTCCCTGAAGGGACCGCCGCCCGCCTGCGTTCACGCTGCACGCGACTACTCACTCGCGCAGCTTTGCTTGCGACTGCCTACATCATGCCGCCCGGAGGCATCGCCGGTTGATTGCCACCCTTCTCGTCGGGCTTCTCGGCGACCATGCACTCAGTGGTGAGCAGCAGGCTCGCCACCGAGGCCGCGTTCTGCAACGCGCTGCGCACGACCTTGGTCGGGTCGATGATCCCGGCCTTCATCAGGTCTTCGAACTCCTCGGTCGCCGCGTTAAAGCCGAAGGGGCCCTTGTTGTTCCTGATCTTGTCGACCACCACAGAGCCTTCCCATCCGGCATTGGTCGCGATCCAGCGTGCAGGATCCTCAAGAGCCTTGCGGATGATCCCGATGCCGGCCTTCTCATCGTCACCGGCGCGTAGCCCGTCCAGCGCCGAGGACGCGCGAATAAGCGCCACGCCACCGCCCGGAACCACGCCTTCCTCGACCGCGGCGCGAGTCGCATGCAGCGCATCCTCGACGCGCGCCTTCTTCTCCTTCATTTCGACCTCGGTCGCGGCGCCAACCCGGATGACCGCCACGCCGCCGACCAACTTGGCCAGGCGCTCCTGGAGCTTCTCGCGGTCGTAGTCGGAAGTGGTCTCTTCGATTTGGGCACGAATTTGCTTGATACGGCCTTCGATCTCGGACTTCTTGCCCGCGCCGTCGATGATCGTGGTGTTGTCCTTGTCGACCACGATCCGCTTGGCCCGGCCGAGGTCCTGGAGCGTCACGCTCTCGAGTTTGATCCCGAGCTCTTCGGCGATCACTTTGCCACCGGTCAGGATCGCGATGTCCTCGAGCATGGCCTTGCGGCGGTCGCCGAAGCCCGGCGCTTTGACCGCGACGCAGCTGAGCGTGCCGCGGATCTTGTTGACCACCAGGGTCGCGAGCGCTTCGCCCTCGACCTCTTCGGCGATCAGCAGGAAGGGCTTGCCGGTCTTGGCGATCGATTCGAGCACCGGCAGCAGATCCTTCATCGAGGAAATTTTCTTCTCATGGATGAGAACGTAGGCGTCCTCGAGCTTGGCTTCCATCCGCTCCGGATCGGTGACGAAGTAGGGCGAAAGGTAGCCGCGATCGAACTGCATGCCCTCGACCACTTCCAGCGTGGTCTCCAGGCCCTTGGCTTCCTCGACCGTGATCACGCCTTCCTTGCCGACCTTCTCCATCGCCTCGGCGATGATGTCACCGATGGTGGAGTCGTTGTTGGCCGAGATGGTACCGACCTGGGCAATTTCGCGGCGGTCCTTGGTGGGCTTGGAGAGGCCCTTGAGCTCGCTGACGACGGACTCGACGGCGCGGTCGATTCCGCGCTTGAGCGACATCGGGTCGTGGCCGGCGGCGACCATCTTCATCCCTTCGGTATAGATAGAGCGCGCGAGCACGGTGGCGGTGGTGGTGCCGTCGCCGGCGACATCCGAAGTCTTGGAAGCGACCTCCTTGACCATCTGGGCGCCCATGTTCTCGAACTTGTCTTCGAGCTCGATTTCTTTGGCGACGGTCACGCCGTCCTTGGTTACGGTGGGGGCGCCGAAGCTCTTCTCGAGCACGACGTTACGCCCCTTGGGGCCGAGCGTCACGATTACAGCGTCCGCCAGGACATTGACGCCGCGTAGAATCTTCTCGCGGGCCTCCTGGGCAAAACGCACGGTTTTGGCTGCCATGGTTTTCGTTCTCCTCGAAATTTAGGAAATTTTGAACTCGCTTAAAGGCTGAGCGCTAATGGCGCGGCGACTGCTACTCGAGCACGCCCAGGATGTCGTCCTCGCGCAGGATGAGGTGCTCCTCGCCCTCGATCTTCACCTCGCTGCCTGAATACTTGCCGAACAGGATTTTGTCGCCAGTCTTCACGTCCGGAGTCAGCAGCTTACCCTGCTCGGTCATCTTGCCCTTGCCCACCGCCACGACCTTGCCTTCCTGCGGCTTTTCCTTGGCGGTGTCCGGGATGATGATTCCTCCCTTGGTTTTTTCTTCTTCCTTGATGCGCTTGACCAGAATGCGATCGCCCAACGGTCTGATTTTCATGGGGACCAGCAGCCTCCTTGCCTCGATGTTGTGTGGGTAAGCGGAACCAATTTCCACGCCCAGAAGTTAATCACGAATGCCCAATTGTCAATTGGCACTCGCGAAGCCCGAGTGCCAATCGCACAATGTAGCTTGGCTGCTTGCGAAACGCAAAGCATTTCCAGTGATCGAAGGATGACAATATTTGATCTTAAGAGCGAAAATTAGACAGGTAAAGCTAAATCGGCCGAGGCTCAGGTTTCAAACTTAACTGGCCGGTTCAACTTCTCGGACAGCGATTCGGCTAATCGTTCGTAAAGGTCTTGCCCGTCCTTGTCGTCGATCCAGCGGTCGCTGGACGGAACATAGTCAAAATGCCATCCGTGGGCGCCCGCCGCCAGCCATACCTGCCGGGTCGCGCTCTGACGGCTCAGCACGAAGCGGCCGCCGTCGGGAAATTCAATCGTCAACGCGCCGTCGCCGGTGTTGTAGTCGACCTCGTCGGGGTCGAAGTCCTCGAGCCACTTCGCCACGCGAGCGAGGCAGGCCTCCGAGCGGGCGACAAATTCCTTGGGGTCCATCGGGGTCGGGTAGGCTGCGGGCGAGTGCTTTCAGCGCGGACCTTTTTTGCGCAATTCCTCGTCGCGGTAGCGGCGGAATAGGATGTTCCATTCGCTGCTGCCTTCGACCACGCCGCGTTTCAGCGAGATGATTTTACGCCGTACGACCTCGTCGATCGCGTCGCCCTGCTCCTCCCATCCGGCGATTAGGTCGCGAGCCTGGCGCAACGCAAGCGCGAAGTTTGGGATTTCCGCCAGCTTCTCGTCGCGCAGGCGCGCGATCGACTCGCGCGCCAGGTAAAGAACTCGTTCCTCACTGAGTTTCATCGTATCGCCATCCGGTTTGCTTGGAGCGGCGCTGCCGCTTAAAGGCTAAAGGGTAAAATTCTGCTTCTGTGCGAGGCGCTGACGGATCATCGAACGCAACCTGGTCGCGTCCACCCCGGGATTGAGCCGCGCCTGCTCCTCGGCCATCTTGTCGGCCTCGTCGTCGATACGAGCTTCGGTCTCGAAGTTCTGCGACATCAGTTCGACCACGCACGCGACCAGGTCCTTTACGTCGGCGCGGGCCGTGATGATTTTGCGCGAGATCAGCCCGTTCACCAGATGGTTCGCCAGTGCGTCGATTTGCGCTTCGCGCAGCATCTGAATCCTTTTGCTTACTCGAAATTACGTCCTGAAGATGATGTTCCGGCGGGCGCAGTCTCGGGTCAAGTCCCAGAGACTCACGGCGCGGGCGGAGCCTGCTTGACGCCATGCTGCTGCGCAGTTTCCTGCAATTCGACCTGGCGATACGCCTCGTCGGCCGCCGGCCCCATCGCAAGATAGAACTCCTTGATATGGCCGATATTGGCGCCGAAGTCGCCGTGCCATGCGCTAAGCGGCGATTGCGAGCCAGGCTCACCGATGCGCGAGCGGGAGCAGAGGTCGATCTCGCTGCGCGGGGTCACGACAATCCGCACGTCATCGATCAAACCGAGCAAGCGCGAGCGGTAGATCGCGTTGATGGTCAGGGTTTTGGGATCTGAATTTACGATTTCCCAACCCGGAAGTCCGCTCACGGTAGAGGCCGCAACCTGCATCAGCCGCGTGGGCGGGATCCCCGGGTACGAGTTGCGCACGAGTTCGGGAAAGCCCGGTCGGGCTTCGCCGGCGCCCGGCGCTCTCGCGCCAGGATTCGGAGTGGGCGCCGCGATGGGCTGGGCATTCGCGGCTGTGCGCCGCAGATGACGGCGTTCGCGATGTTCGACGCCGGCTGGTTCGCGTGCCGCAAGTTCGGCTGGACTCGCGCAGGCTGCGGCGCCGTCGCCCTTATCGCTGGTGGCGGCCCAGTTCATGGTCAGATAGCGCTGCAACCGCACGGCTGGATTGGGCGGCCCCGCGAGCGAGACGTTGTTCATCAAAATCGCCGTGCCTCCGATGATAACCGCCATCGCACCGATAAAGACTGCGACGCGGCAGATCGTCCCAACCGGGCCATGCAGGTAGATGCTCAACACGATGAGCAGGACTGCGCCGAGCACGATCTCAATGGCCAGCCGCTCGGGCCCCGCAACGAGCAAACTCTGCAGTTGGGCATCCATCAGCGCTGCTATCCTAGTATGCGAATCGCGCTGCCGCTATATGGGCTTCGCGGACGTGAGAACATCCGCCGGCTTTTTCGTATTCGCGGACGTCAGAAGGCGCGGGGTTGAACCCGGCGTGCGGCCCATCACAAAGCACGCGCGGGGCATCAATGGCTCTAGTTGTGAACTTCAGCTTGGCGCGCTGCGCGTTCAGGCGGGCGCCGCGGCGAAACCGCCGCCGTCGCCGCGCAGAATCGCGTCGAAGCGCATCCCGCCGAGGTAATGCCGATAGGCCTCGTCGTCAGTTATCGCGGCGCGGCGCACGTCGCGCCGGAGAATCTGCCAGACCCCGCCGACCATCGGATGGCGTCCCTGCCGATAGCTGAAAAAGTAGTACATGAACTGCCGCAGGGTCGAGCGCCGCGCTTCAGCATCAAGGCCGCGCCCACCGCAAACCGTGAAGATGGTCTTGAGCAGGCTGGCGAAGGAGTAAAAGCCGGTGAATGCTTCGCGATAGGCTCGCATCCAGGAGTCGGTGTCCAGCCGCTCGTGCTTGAGCGTGACGTGCTGGGAATCGAGGTTGTTGAAATCCCAGTCGATGATCGCGCCTTCCTTGGCGTAGCGGACCTGGTCCTCGGTGCCGGGCAGCGGCGTCATGATGAAGAAGGACACGATGTCGAACCCGAGCTTGCGCAGCGTCTTGGCCGCGATCCGCCCGCAGTCGGGGCCGTCGAACGGAAAGCCCAGCATGTAGCCGGCGTGCACGGAGATGCCGACGCGATGCCAGTTCTCGACCACGCGGCGGTACTTCTCGAGTACGCGCGCGCGCGACTCCTCGAGCTTCAGCCGATGCTGGCGGTCGTCGGTGTTCTGGTACTTGGTAGCGAAATTGAGGTTGTCGGGATTGAGCGACTCGATACCGACAAAGGCCTGGTAGCATCCGGCGCGCGCCGCGAGATCGACGAAGCGCTTGCTGCGCCGATGCTTCGCGCCCTCGGTCTCGCCCGGCGCGACGTTGGCATAGACCGAAGCGTCGACGTCGACCTGCATCATGAAACTGAGGCGCGGGTACTCTTTCTTGACCTCGACCAGGCCGGTCAGAATTTCTTCCCATCGCGGGCTGCGAAAAAAGTCGTCGTCCACCAGGAACAGCGATTCGATACCGTGGAAGCGAATCGCATCGCGCACCCAGTGCACTACTGCTTCTGGCTCGCGCGAACGCATCGTGCGGCCCATCACGTTCTTCACGCTGCAATACGAGCAGGTGAACGGGCATCCGCGCGAGGTATCAATCGTGGTCATTGCCTCATTGAAGAAGCGCGTCAGATAGCGATCGTCAATCACCGGCAACTGGGCCTCGGTGATTAGCGGCACGATGATGTCTTCCTGGCCGGTCTTGGCACGGATGCCTTCGGTGACCGAGTAGTGAATCTGCAGTTCGCCGCGCAGATAATCCTCGATGATCTGCCCCCACAGGTTCTCGGCTTCGCCGACGATCGTGGTGATCCCGCAACGGTTGAGGAACTTGACCGACTCGGGATAACCGCTGACGTGAAAGCCGCCCATCATTGTGGGCAACCCGTGGGCGACGAATTGCAGTCCCAGGTCGCGCCCGCGCGGATACTGGTTGGATTGCACGCCGGAGAGTCCGATGAGAAGTTCGACGCCGTCCTCGCGCGCCTTTTCCTTGATCGCCACGATGGTCTCGGGCGACACGGCGCCGTCGCAAATCTCGTCCCAGAGCACGGTTTGCAGGTAGACATTGCGCGCGGCCGAATAGCGCTTGTTGAAGGTATCGTTGAGCGCCGCAAGCACAGTCAGCGTATTGTTGGGCTGAACACCGTAGCGGAAAAACTGCACGTAGCCGTTTTCGTCATAGCGCGACGGCTTGATGAAATAGACTCTTATCGTACGGCACGGCTCGGGCCGCATCACGCCCTGGCTAAGCGCGCTTTGCGAGGCGCCGAGTTCCAGCGGACGACCGGAACGCTTACCGCCGTAACGGTTGCGCCCGATAACCAGGTAGCCGCTGACGCCAGCAATCAGGGCAACGCATCCAAGGCAGACCAGTAGCACCATCATTCAGATCCTTCTTCCGCCACGCTAAAAACTGTTCCGAGCGGTGAGGCGAGTCATCCTCTAACCGAACGGTCAGAGTTAACTAATCCCGACCTTCAAAGTCAACATTGCAGACCCGCAGCCCGTCCACAACCCTCATCTTACAAAAGCCCTGTAATTTAATGAACTTTTTCCTTCCTATCGGAACATTTCCACAAGTTTGATCAGCCCCAGATCGCGATAGCGCTCGATTAAATATCCCTTGATTTCCTGGACGCTCGCCATCTCCAGCGTGTCGTGGGCGATCAGCCGGGCCGTGCGGTAGTTGGTCTCATGCACGATTTTGCGAATCACGGGGATGAAAAGCGGGCTCAGGCTGAGTTGGTCGAGGCCCATCCCGACCAGCAGCAGCGTAGCCAGCGGATCGGACGCCATCTCGCCGCAGATACAGACCTCCTTTCCCGCCGCGCGCGCCACGCTGACGATCTCGGCGATCGCCGAGAGCACCGCGGGATGGAGCGCCTCATACAGGTGCGCCACTCGCGGGTTGTTGCGGTCGGCGGCGAGCAGGTACTGGATGAGATCATTGGTGCCAATGGAGAAGAAATCGACCTCGCGGATGAGCCGCGGCGCGAGCCATACCGCCGAGGGCACCTCGACCATGATTCCGACCTTAACGGCGGGATTGTGCTCCAGTCCCTCGCGGAAGAGCTCGCCCTGCGCCTCGGCGAGCAGTTCGCGCGCGCGGCGCAATTCCTCGAGGCTCGAAATCATCGGGAACATGATCTTAACGTCGTGGCGCACGGCGGCGCGCAGGATAGCGCGGAGCTGGACCTTGAACAGGCTCGGCATCTCGAGCGAAATTCGAATCGAACGCCAGCCCAGGAATGGATTGTCCTCGCGTGGCACCCGCATGTACGGCGGATACTTGTCGGCGCCGATGTCGAGCGTCCGAATCGTCACCGGCCGCTTGCCCAGCGCCTCCAGCATCCGGGTGTACAGCGCAATCTGTTGATTCTCGTCGGGGAAATCCTCGTAGGTCAGAAACGAGAACTCCGTGCGCATCAGCCCCACGCCCTCGGCACCGTACTTCAGCGCGAGCGGGATGTCGTGGTAGAGCGCGATATTGGCCAGGAGCTCGACGCGGTTGCCGTCGCGCGTGGCAGCCGGCTCGTCGCCGTTCGCCATCAGGTCGCGCCGAAACGCCTCGTAACGCTTGTGCAACACTTGATATTCGCGCTCGACTTCGGGCGCGGGGTTGACGTAAACGATGCCCGAGTTGCCGTCGAGCACCAGGTTGTCGCCCTCGGCCACCGACTCCATCAGATGATCGACTCCGACCACGGTGGGAATCTCGAAGGCGCGCGCGAGCAGCGCGGCGTGCGAGGTCGTTCCGCCCGATTCCAGCGCGATCCCAACCAGGTTTTCATGCGAGACCAGCGTCAGCTGCGAGAGCGTCAGCTCCTCGGCCACCAGGATGGTGGACTTGCTGAACTGATTGCGCCTTTCGTCCTGCCGCATATGGCGCAGCAGGCGATGGCCGACGTCGCGAAAGTCGGTAGCTTTCTCGCGCAGGTAACCGTCGGCGACGGCCAAGAGTTGGGCGCTCAGCTCGTCGATCACCCGGAACAGCGCGCTTTCGGCCGCGTAGCCGGAGGCAACAATGTCGCGGATCCGGCCGACGAACTCGTCGTCCTGCAGGATCATCTTGTGGGCGTCGAAAATCTTGAGCTCGGACTCTGGCATCAGCGGCGCCATCCGATGTCTGACCGCGTCGAGCTCCGCGAGCGAGCGCGCGAGTGCTTCTTCCAACCGTTTGTGCTCGGCTCGAAGATCGCGAGCACGCAGGTTGCGGTCGATAGTGCTCAAGAAAGTCCCGACCACGTGCGCCACGCCGTGGCCGAAGCCAGGTGCCGCGGCCAGTCCAACCAGCCGGGGGCGACGCACCTTGACCGGCGCTGCGACCCGGGTCTCGCCGCCGATCTTCTCGTAACCCTTGAGCTGGCGGTTGGCCTCGATCATCCGCCGGCGGTACTCGTCGCGTTCCTTTTCCTTGGTCGCGAGCGTCTCACGCAAGCGGAAATGCGAAAGGATTTGGGCCACTTGGTTGGCTGCGGTCTTGAGCAGGCGCACTTCGCCCAGGCCGAATTTGCGGCTGCGGAAGGTCTGCACCACCATCACACCGATCGGCTTTTGCCTCCCGTCCTGCACCGGCACGCCCAAAAAAGCGTGGTAGCGCTCCTCGCCGGTTTCCGGGAAATATTTGTAGCGCGGATGGCTGATCGCGTCGGCCACGGTTACCGGCTGGCCGTGCTCGACCACCAACCCGACTAATCCCTCGTTGACCCGCATCGAGACCTTGCCGACCGATTCCTGCTCAAGGCCGATCGTGGCGCGCAGCACCAGGCGCTCGCGCTGCGCGTCGAAGAGGTAGAGCGAACAGACCTCGACCTCCATGCCCGAGGCGATTGCGGCGACAATCTTATCCAGCGTCTCGCGCAGCGTGTTGGCGGCGTCGCCGCCGATGGCGGAGATGTCCTCGATGAGGGCGAGCCGGTCGCGATTAACTGCCATGATTCAGGAATATGCGGTGGATTTTATCCTGCGCGATGTTTGTTCCACAACCATCGTAACGAAAACGCTGCGCGTCGGGACGCACGATCAATGAAAAACGCAATGCCGCGCGCCGCCCAACGCGCCGCCGCGCACGATCGGCGTAGGCAGGAAGGCCGTTCACAAACGGCCCCTACAAAAATCGGTGTCCGGGTGCCGGCGCGCGCCGCTCTGAACCCCCTCCCCCGTGTCTTGGGGGAGGGTTAGGGTGGGGGTCGAGCGAGGAAGCGCCGGATGTCTGTTCCCCGCGGCGCTTCCTCGTCCTAATCTTCATGCATGAGCGCGCCGCATCTCTCACGCGATAGGGCACGCCGACTGCGCCGCGACGAGACTGACGCCGAGCGGCGGCTATGGATGCGCCTGCGCAGGCATCAACTAGGCGTGCAGTTTCGCCGCCAGCATCCGATCGGGCCCTACATCGTCGATTTCTGCTGCATCGAACGCATGCTGATCATCGAGTTGGACGGCGGGCAGCATGAGGATCTACGCACGCAGGACGAGGCGCGTACTCAGTGGCTCAGCGGTCAGGGTTTCCGCGTGTTGCGTCTTTCGGATCGCGAGGCGCTGATGGAGACGGAGGCGATTCTCGCAGACATTCAGAAACCGCCTATAGACCCCCACCCAAACCCTCCCCCAAGACACGGGGGAGGGAATTTATAGAATGGTCCCTGCAAAAATTCGTTGTGTGTGCAGGCACGCGCCGTTTTGACCGGTGACCCCTCCCGCGTGTCTTGGGGGAGGGAGTCAGACGCGGATGCGGCTATTCGAAGACACGCGAAAGGGGTTGGAATGCTCGCCCGTCACCAGTGGGGGACTCAATCCCGCTCCTACGCGGCGGGAAGCTCGAACGGTTCTACTGCGCCCTTGAGCAAGCCGCGGCCGGCACGCGATCGCCGCGCCCGAATCGCATCGATTAGTTCGCGCTCGCTGCGAACCGGTTCGAGAAAAAGCGTCGTCACGCATCCGATCGAACTCGCCGAATGAGAGTCACTGCCGGCCACCACGGCCAGCCCCAGGCGCTCAGCAACTTTGAGCGCGAACAGGTTCTCCTCTTCCGAGCAGGCGCCGTTGAGCGCCTCGATCGCGTCGACCATGCGGAAAATCTCGAGCTTGGCCGCGCGCTCGGGATGGTCTGGATCGATCGGTTCGTGGTCGGAGTTCATAAACGACATCCGCGCATCCAGCCGGTAACGAAAGGGATGGTTGGCAATCAGGATGGCGCCGTTCTTGTCCGCCACGCGCCGCAGTTCCGAGAGCTTGTAGATTCCGCCCAGGTAGGTGTCGAAACCGAAAACGCCGATATGACCCATGTCCGTCGTCACTTCCATCCCGCGCAGCACCAGCACGCCGGCCTCGCGCGCCGCTTTGCCAATCTCGGCCAGCGGCCACATCGTATCGTGCTCGGTGATGCAGACCGCGCCGATACCGATTGCGCGCGCGCGGTCGACCAAGTCATGCGGCGAGAGATTGGAATCCGCGCTGCCGCGGTTCGTGTGCAGATGGACGTCAACGGTGAAGTAGGGTCCCTGGTGGTGCCCGTTAGCGCCGATACTCATGCAGCCGTTCGACCCTACTGCCGGTCCTTACAAATTCCCATCCAAAGCTTCCGAATCCGCCTGTGGTTTTATTTTGGCGGCTGCGAGGCCAGCGTAACTTTCTTCATGTGATCGCCGACCTGAATCTTGTCGACCACGTCCATTCCTTCAATCACGCCGCCAAAGACCGTGTACTGTCCGTCGAGGCCGGGTTGCGGTTCGAGACATATATAGAATTGACTGCCGCTTGATTTGCGATCCGGATTGACCGCGTCGCCCAGGCGCGCCGTCGCAACCGAGCCGCGCAGGTGCTTTTCGGCCGGGCTGATCTCTGCGGGAACGTCGTAACCGGGGCCACCGCTGCCGTCACCCTTGGGGTCGCCGCCTTGGACCACGAAGCCGGGGACCACGCGATGGAAGGTGAGACCATTGTAAAAACCTTTCTTGGTCAAGGTCTCGAAAT
Source organism: uncultured delta proteobacterium (assembly GCA_963710455.1). Classification (GTDB taxonomy): domain Bacteria; phylum Desulfobacterota; class Binatia; order Binatales; family Binataceae; genus JAKAVN01. The sequence goes on along the minus strand of CAVQAG010000014.1, from coordinate 568,595 downwards.
TTGCCACCGTCTTGGGTGCGACGGCGGGATAAAACTCAATTACGATGACGCCGCGATCGGTGTCGAGTATCGCGTAATGGCCGGTGTTGCGCACGGGTACTCCGTCGAGATTTGCGGCCATGCACGTCGCCGCGGCCACCAACGCCGCTGCAAGCACAAGGCAGGTTGATTTGATCATCCGTCCAACAATCACTCCTCTCATCTCTTCCCTCTCTCCCTTCTTCTCCACACAACTGTTAGCGCCTGCCGCTAACGCTTGACGAAATCGGTCACCGCTTTGGCCGCCGCCGCGGGCTGCTCGATTGGCAACATGTGCGAGGCCTTGTCGATTAGCTCCACCTTCGCGCCTTTGATCAATTTGACGAACTCGTGGGCATAGGCAGCCGGCACGAGATGATCCTGCTTGCCCCACAGCACCAGGGTCGGCGCGCTCACGCGATGAATACGCTTGCGCAGGCCCTTGTCGGGCAGCGGCCAGCAGAACTTGCCGGTAGATCCGAGCGCCCAGTGCGTCCGAATCATCGCCTCGGTGTCGGTCGGATTGGGAACGAAGGTTCCGACCGACGGATCATTGGGGTTGGCGAAGATCATCGGGACCAGCTCGGTCACCGGAGTCACCATGTAGTTGCGAATCGGCGACTCGTCGAGCCAGATGCCGAGCGAGCCGATCAACACGAGCTTGCCGATCCGCTTGGGAAAGTTGGCCGCGATATCAGCCGCCACCATCCCGCCGAACGAATGTCCGACCAAAGCCGGCTTATCGAGCGCGAGCTTGTCGAATAGCTCGTCGTAGAACAGCGCGAGGTCCCACATGTCGTCGAGCACGCGATGCGATTCGGGGTCGCCCTCGCTGGTGCCCGGATGATCTGGGGCGTAGACGGTAAACTCGCGCGCCAGCGCGTCATGGAACGCGGTCCACTGCGGGCCCCATCCGCCATGTAGAAAAACCAGTGCCGGTCCCGAACCTGCGACCTTCACGTGCGCTTTTATCTTCTCGTCCCAAACGTTGACCGTGCGATCTTGAACTCCGGCCATGGCCCTCTGTGCCCTCTTTTGGATTCTCTGGGGTTATTAGCGTCCGACGCCGGCTCTGGAAGCCGGCGCCGGGTTTATGCTGCGAGTGCGCGCCGTGCGCGAACTATTTCGCTACGCGCTCGGCAGCGGGATGCTCGGCGCCCCGGCGGACAGCCGCGGGCTTCTTTTCCTTCAGCCCCTCGGGCCACCATCGGTTCTCCCACCCGTCGTCCCACGTGTCGCGGAAGTGCGGTTTGACTTCGCGCGCGAACATGTCGATGTTCTTCAGTGTCAGCTCGTGCGGCATCGAGCCGATCTGCAGCAGCACCATTAGGTTGCCCACGCGCAGCTTCTTCACCGCGGCCTTGAGCTGATCGACTACCGATTTGGGGCTGCCTCCGATCACGAACTGGTTATCGACAAAGTCCTTGTACTTCCAGTTTGGCACCTTGGACATCAGGTCGAGCTGCATCGGGTACAGGTTCTTGACGCTGTTGACGAGGCTGCGATGGTCCTGGTTGCCGGGTACGGCCTGGTAGTCCCACAGGATGTGCAGGCACTTGTCGTAGAAATAACGTATGTGCGGGTAATACAGCTCTTCGGCTTTCGCGTCGCTCTCCGCGACCACCACCAGCTGCAGGAACCCCGCGCGATATGGATTCGCGTCGAGGTTGCTCTTGGCGACGAACTCCCAGAAGCCGTCCATCACTCGCTTGCCGAGGTTGTTCCCATAGTAGCTAAGGAAGCAGTAGCAATGGTCGTGCTTGGCGGTGAAATCCCAGGTGCTGAGGCTGCCGCTGCCCGGAATCCATACCGGAGGATGCGGCTTCTGCAGCGGGCGCGGCCACAAGTTGACCATGGGCAATTTGAAGTACTTGCCGTTCCAGGCGAAGATCTCTTTTGCCTGCCACGCCTTCATGATCAGATCGTGCGCCTCGTAGTAGCGCTCGCGATGCTCCATCGGCGTGATTCCGTAGCACAGATTCGCATCCATCGGCGTACCGAGCGGCATCCCGGCCACCAACCGCCCGCCACTGATGCAATCGAGCATCCCGTATTCCTCGGCCACGCGGATTGGCGGAATCGTGGTCGGGAGTGTCGCGCCCATCTGCACCAGCGCGACGTTGAGCCCGTTGGTCGCGCGCGCCAGCGCCGAGCCCATCAGATTCGGCGACGGCATGAAGCCGTAGGCGTTCTGATGGTGCTCGTTGACGCAGATACCGTCCATCCCGGCCTTGGCGGCGTATGTCAGCTCATCCAGCGTCCAGTTGTAGTACTTGGCAATTTTCTCGGTGTCGGCGAGTTCGTGATACGGCGGGTCGACCCACACCGAGTGATAGCGCTTTTCGAAATCCGCTGGCAGCTCGCGGTATGGCATCAGATGGAACATCGAAATTTTCATTGTGCTCTCGTCGGCCTCCTTGGGCTCCCGGATTGCCGATTCAGCACGCGGGGGACGGCAAATCACGGGGAGATTCCTACCTGACTATTAGTTGCTATGGCTCGGCGACGCAACCTCGCTAACGGCGTTCGAACGGATCCCTACGGAAGGGTCGAAAACGACCATTTATATTCCCATCCGTTGACGGTCATGGAGATCGTATAGCTGGCGCCTTTGTCCAATGGCGCCTTCGGAATTATCACCACCGCGCCGAAGCTGTGCAGTATGTCGCGCCCGCGTTCCTCAGCGGTGGCCTCGAGATTGCTATAGCTCGACGCGTCGAAACCACAGGCCTCAACATTTGTCGGCGAATCTCCAGACGACTTCCCGTCGCGGCTGAGCCGGTAGGGACCGAGTTTCGCGTTCACATTTGCGCCGACCTCGAGCGTGATGGGAAAGCCCGCCGGACGCGCATAGCCCGGACATCCGGTCAGCGGGTCTGGCCATTCGGAGTCAAGCGAGCGCATCGCGATGGTTGCGCCCGAGGGGGAAACTCCAGCGGCTGGGCGAAGGGTACCGGATGCTCCGGCAACTGGCTCAAGTCACTCAAAGTATCCAATGCCGACGCGCATCCCGCGCCCTCGCAATAACGCCCGAAGCCGCTCCTTCGCAGATACGGATTGATAACGCTAAGGCGATGAAATGGAATTCCGACCCATCCGTCGATGCTCCAACCGGGAGACCCCCACGGCATCTCGCCCGGCGGCAATGCGTGCTGTCCAGCCGTCTCGGCTATGGGCTCGCTCACGGGCACCTTCGCCGCCTGCCAATAAGATACGTCGCTCTTTTCGGCGGCGCGCTTTCCCTTCTCGGTATACCAGGGACTCGCGGAATTCTCTTCGTGCGCTTCGGCCCCGATAGTGCTGTTCCTGATGGCTTCGGCGTAGCTCTTGACGAGGTAGCGGGCGTGCAGCGCGTCGGCCTCACTGAGTTGGGGGTCTTCGAGCACCGGCGGCAACCGGACCATCGCACGATAGTAGTTGAGGCGCGCGAGCCACTGGGGGTCCGCGGCAGAGGCCGGCGCGCCTTTGGGAGTGGTCGCCTCTGCCGCGGAAGCGGCGGTGGCCTGGGATGCTGCCGCGGCGCTGCGGCCTTTATCGGCGACGGCGCCGGCAGCGGGCGACGCGGCGGCGCCGCGCGGCGCCGGCGCCGCGCTAGAGAGGGCGGCCGGGACGGCGGCGCTGGGCGCCGCCGTCCCGGCCGCCCGGTTGGCGCTCTGTAGGTGCAGCAGGTACGCGGTCGCCGCAAAGCCGCCGACCGCGAAAACCAGCACCGCCGCGATAACGCTCGCTGGGCGCGGGCCACGCCCGGGCGAGGGCGCGGCCGCCCTCGCGCTCGCAGCGCCGACCTTGGACGGGTCGTCGCCGGGAGCGACGAGGCCGAAACGCGCGTTGCCGAAGCGCAGCTCGTCGCCGCGCGCGAGCGGCGCCGACGCGGTAACACGCCGCCCGTTGATGTAGGTGCCGTTGGTCGATCCGAGGTCGACCACGTACCATCGGCCCGCGCGCCGCTCGAGCGCGGCATGGCGGCGCGAGGCGGTTGGCTCGTCCAGCAGCAGGTCGTTCCCCGTACCCGTACCGATCGTGACGCGCGCGTTGCCCAACTCGTGAGTCTGCGGCGTTGCCGATCCAAGTGCGACCAGCCGCAGCATATCGGGTTGGCTCAGAGAATTAGGCTCGGCCACGTCTTAGAGTTTCCGTCGCCTTAAAACTTCCAATAAGGCGCTAGAAAATAATGCGAGCGCTCGATTATCGGGATCACACGAGCCCCATCGTCGACCGGCGCAATCCGCTCGTCAGCCGCGCGGCCCAGCTCTTCGATAACGCTGCGTCCCGAATCCGCGAGCGCCTGCAGATCGTAGCCGCCCTCAAGCGCGACCGCCATCCGGCCCCCGCACCACTCGGCCGCCATCCGCTTGACCCGCCGCGCGAGCGCGGCGAAGCCGCCCTCGGTCACCCGCATTCCACCGAGCGGGTCGCGAAAATGCGCGTCGAAGCCCGACGACACCAGGATGAACTCCGGCCGGTACTGCCGGGCGACCGGCGCCAGCACGTCGTCAAAAATTCGCAGGTATTCGTCGTCGCCGAACGTCGCGGGCATCGGCGCGTTGACGGTGAATCCGGCACCGGCTCCGAAGCCGACTTCGTCGAGCGCGCCGGTGCCGGGGTAAAACGGAAACTGGTGGGTCGAGAAATAAAGCACCTCGGACGAGTCGTAAAAGATGTCCTGGATGCCGTTGCCGTGATGGACGTCCCAATCGATCACGAGCACGCGTTTGAGGCCGCGATTACGGTTGAGATACCGTGCCGCGATCGCCACGTTGTTGAACAGGCAAAACCCCATCGCGCGCGTGGCGAGTGCGTGATGGCCGGGCGGGCGAACGATCGCAAAGGCGTTGTCCGCCGCTCCGTCCATCACCGCCTCAACCGCTGTCAGCACGCCGCCCGCCGCCAACAGCGCGGTCTGATAGGAATCGGGCGAAGCATGAGTATCGGGATCGAAGTCGTAACGCGGCATCGAGGCGCTGCGTCGGACTTCGGCCAGGTAGGCCGGGTCGTGACACAGTTCGAGCTCCGCGGTGGTGGCCTCGCGCGGGCTAAGCGCGAGAATGCCGGCGCGATGAAGCTGCTCGGCCATCTCGATCATCACCTCCGCACGCTGGGGGCGTTCGGGATGGCTTCGGCCGGCAAAATGCTTCAAATATCGGCGGTCGCTAATCAGGGCGGTCCTGAGCATCGTTGACACTCCGAACTTCAATAACGATCATTGAGATCATTAATCAGACCGCGCGGCCGAGCGCTATGGGCCGGGCGGCCGGCGGACGGAAAATCCTTGGGAATTTTCGAGATACTGTTGTTCCTGGCAATTGCGCTGATTGTCATTCCACCTGACGATTTGCCCCAGGTGATGCGCGCCGTCGGCAAGGTGATGCGCGAACTGCGATTAGCGAGCAACACCGTGATGCGTGAGATCTCGGGCGCGATCGGCGACGATGCGCCGTTCAACATCCTGCCGCCGCGTTTTGACGACGCACATCCTGCGCCAACGCCGTCCGCGTCGCCGTCGCCACCTCCGCCGGCTTTTTTGGCGCCAGAAATCCAGTCGCAACCTCCGGCTGAGACCGCGCCGGCTGCCGAAGCGGCGAACTCGCCGCAGACTGCGGACACCAGCGCCCTGGTACCGTCAGAGCATCCCGCGCCGCCGGTTTCGCCGCCGCCAAATGATCCGGCGCCAGCGCCTGCGTCCGCCCCTCGCCCATCTGGCGCGAGTGCTAACGATGCCGCGCCAGGTCCTCTGCACGCCGCTCGGCCGCGGACCACGGGCGAATTGACCCCCGCGGATCATGAAGCCCAGGCTAAAGCTCAGACGCCGCGGCCACGTCGCACTCGCAAACCAAAGCAGCCGAGCGTCGGGGAGGCCCCCGTGCCGCCGACAGATAAGCCATAGTTGTTCGACCTGCCGCCGTGGAAAATCTGGAACCCTCGACCGATCCTCCTATCCCGCAGGAGGAGGTTCGCATGCCGCTGCTCGATCATCTGCGCGAATTGCGCGGACGGTTGATACGGGCGGTTATCGCGGTCGCGGCGGGATGCGCGTTGTCGTACGTTTTCGCGGACCATCTTTTCGCCTTACTGACGATGCCGCTGCGCGAGGTCGGAGGCGGCAAGCTGCTGCTGATCGGCACTGGCGTGGGCGAAGCTTTCTTCACCAAGATTAAGGTCGCGCTGGTGGCCGGCGTTTTCGTCTCCAGCCCGGCGATCTTCTACGAAGTCTGGAAATTTATCGCGCCCGGCCTGCTGGAGTCGGAGCGGCGGATGGCGTTGCCGTTTGTCGTCAGTTCGAGCCTGTTCTTCGCGCTAGGCGGCTACTTTTGCTGGGCGGTGGTATTCAAGGTCGGCTATGCCTTCTTCATCGCTCAGTACGCCTCGATCGGCGTCACTCCGACGATTCGAATCAGCGAGTACCTGGCGTTCTCGGCCAAGCTGATGCTGGCTTTTGGGCTGACTTTCGAGATGCCGATTTTCGCGGTCTTCCTGACCCGTCTCGGACTAATCGACTACCGCATGATGCTGCGTTATTTCCGTTACGCGGTGCTCGGCATCTTCGTGGTTTCGGCCGCGCTGACTCCGCCTGACATGGTTTCGATTTTCCTGCTCGCGATTCCGCTGCTGTTGCTCTATGTGCTGAGCGTGGGGGTTTCCTACATGTTCCGCGCGCAAGCGCCGCTCAGCGAACCGGCAGCCGAGCCTCCCGCCGCGCTCTGAGCGCCAACCGACGCATCCGCGGAAAGGAAAAATAACCTGATGGCCATCATCGAGGACAATCCGCGCGCTTGGGGCGCTCCCGGTATCGAGCCGCGCTGGACTCACAGCGCCAAAGATGTCGTGGGCACCGCCTACTCTACCGCAAGCCCGATCTGGTTCACCGCCTCGGGCGGCGTGCTCAACGAGATCTACTATCCAACGATCGATCTGCCGCAGATTCGCGATCTGCAGTACCTGGTGACCGACGGCGAAACTTTTTTCCACGATGTGCATCGCGATCAGGAAACTCACACCGAGTATCTCGGCGATCGCGGCCTGGGCGTGCGCATCATCAACGCGGACCGCGAAGGACGCTACCGCGTGGTGATGGAGGTCATCACCGACCCGCATCAGGCGTGCGTTCTGCTGGACACCCGCCTGGAGGGCGATGCCGAGCTGTTAAGACACCTGCGCCTGTTCGTGCTGCTCTCGCCGCATCTGAACGTCGGCGGATGGGGCAACAGCGCCAACGTGGCGCGGATGCCCGGCTACGAATTTCTGACCGCTCACAAGGACAACACCTGGCTCGCGCTGGGAGCTAACGTGCCCTTCGTGCGGCGCTCCTGCGGCTACGTCGGCAAGACTGACGGATGGCAGGACCTGAATCAGAATTTCAAGCTGGATTGGGAGTTCGCCTCGGCGCCCGACGGCAATGTCGCGCTGACCGCCGAAATCGACTTGCCCGAGGACCGCCACTTCACGCTCGGTCTCGCATTCGGCAACGGCCTTCATCGCGCGGTGACCTGCCTTTACCAGGCGCTCGGGGTGCCCTTCGCGCAGCACTCGGCACGTTTCATCGAGCAGTGGAGCCGCGCCTGCGGGCACATGTACCCGCTCGAGCGATGGACTGGCGACGGCGGCCACCTCTGCCGCAGAACCCACGAATTGTTGCTCGCGCACGAGGACAAGCGCTTCCCCGGCGCGCTCATCGCTTCGCTCAGCATCCCGTGGGGCGAGGTGAAGGGCGACGAGGACCTCGGCGGCTATCATCTGGTATGGACCCGCGACATGGTCAACAGCGCGACCGGGCTGCTCGCTGCCGGCGATCTCGCAACCCCGGTGCGCGCGCTAATTTATCTAGCCTGCTCGCAGCTCCCCGACGGCGGCTTCCCGCAGAATTTCTGGATTGACGGAAAGCCGTACTGGCAGGGTATCCAACTCGACGAGGTCGCCTTTCCGATCATGCTAGCCTACCGTTTGGTGCACGCTGGCGCCATGATGGGCGCGTTCGACCCGTATCCGATGGTGCTGGCGGCCGCGGCCTTCCTGATCAACAAAGGTCCGGTCACACCGCAGGAGCGATGGGAGGAGAACAGCGGCTACTCGCCCTCGACGCTCGCGAGCAATATCACGGCCCTGGTGTGCGCCTCGAACCTGGCGCACGGGCGGGGCGATACGACCACCGCGCAGTTCCTGCTCGACTACGCCGATTTCCTCGAATCCCACATCGAGCGCTGGACCGTGACCAAACAGGGCTTTCTTGTGCCGGGCATCAAGCGCCACTACGTCCGTATCAATCCCGCCGACCCTGCAGCGACAATGCCCAATGACGATCCCGACCAGGGGATGGTGTCCATCCGCAACCGTCCGCCCAACGCGCCCTATCAGTTCCCGGCTGCCGAAATCGTCGACGCAGGTTTCCTTGAGTTGGTGCGCTATGGCATCCGCCGCCCCGGCGACCCGCTGGTCGAGGATTCGTTGCGCGTGGTCGACGCGGTACTCAAAACCGACTTCCCGGCCGGGCCGTGCTGGAAACGCTATACGCACGACGGCTACGGCCAGCGCGACGACGGCGGGCCATTCGTCGGATGGGGAGTCGGGCGGCCATGGCCGCTGTTGACCGGTGAGCGCGGCCATTACGAACTCGCGGCCGGACGCGACGTCGCCCCATACCTGCGCGCGATGGAAAACTTCGCCACCTCAACGCGGCTTTTGGCCGAGCAAATCTGGGATCGGCCGGACCTCCCCGAGGCGCTGATGTTTTTCGGCAAGCCCACGGGCGCCGCGATGCCCCTGATGTGGGCGCATGCGGAGTATCTGAAACTCTTGCGCTCCACCGCCGATGAAGTCGTGTTCGATCTTGTCCCCGAGGTCGCCGAGCGCTATCGCGGCGGTAAGCCGCGCGGGCCAATCGAAATTTGGAAACAAAATCGGCAGATCCAGTCGGTGACGCTGCCGTGCAAGCTGCGTATCCAGTCGGACGAGCCGTTCATGCTGCACTGGAGCAAGGACGAATGGCATCATCCCAACGACAGCCGTTCGACCCACACCGCGGTGGGACTCGATTTCGTCGATATCGAATTAACTGCCACCGATCACGCGCCCCTGCGCTTCACCTTCCGTTGGGACACGCGCGGACAGTGGGAAGGCCGCGACTACGCGGTCGAACTGCGAGAGACCTAGGACTAGATGCGGCGGATCGAAAAGTCCGCGCTCAGCGAATCGAGCAGCGCGTCCAGCTCGGCGGCCGACGCCGGATCGAAGTACAGGCGCAAATAATGATGACGAGGGTCTTCAGTGCGCAGCGTCGCCAGGTTGTCGTACGACTCGATGATCGCCTTGAAGCGTGCGATACCGGCGGCCGGCATCGCCAACAGCACGCTTTGGAATGATCTTTCGTGAGCGGATTTCTTCATGCGAGCGCTCGGGAATGACCACGATATCGCAAATCTTCTCAACCGATAGATCGTCGTCGCATCCGGCTCTACATTCTACGTGATGGCGCTGGCGCGGCTAATCCTGGTCACCGGCAAGGGCGGCACCGGCAAAAGCACCGTTGCCGCGGCGCTCGCGCTCGGTCTCTCGCGCCGGCACCCGACAACCCTGGTCGACCTAGATCAGCGGATCTGGGCAGCACGGATGCTCGGTATCGCGCCGGCCGACAATCCCGGCTCGATAACCAATCAGTACGCGGTAGCCAATCTGGAAACGATTTCACTGAGCGCACGCACCGAGCTCGAGGCGTTCATCGAACGGATAGTGCCGATAAAAGCTGTCGCGCACCGGATGCTCAAAAGCCGCACCTTCGGCTACGTCAGCGCGGCGCTGCCGGGGCTGGAGGCGTTCCTGATGCTGGAGCGCCTGCGAATCATCGCGGACCACGCCGAGAAAGAGAATCGCTACGCAGTGGTCGACGCGCCCGCTACCGGGAGCACCCTCGAGTTGCTCTCAGTACCGGCCGCGCTGGAGCAAATCGCTCCGCTTGGGACGCTCAATCGGCTCGCCGTCAACGTCGAGAGTTTTCTCGCCGACCCGTCGCGCTTCGCCGTGATAGTAACGCTGACTCCGCAGGAGCTGGCGTTGCGCGAGGCGCTGGAAGCGTCCGCCGAACTCCGCGGACGGCTTAACGTTAGCGTCGCTGCGGCCGCGCTCAACTGCGTGCCGGATCCGCTGTTCACTGCACGCGAGGTGCAGGCGCTCGACGCGCTAAAGGCGCATCCGTCATGCGCCCGCCTCGCACGATGGCGCGACGGCGCGGGACGCTTGGCGGTGCGAGCGCGCCGCGAAGCGTCTCACAGCGGGCTCGACGTGGTCGAACTGCCGATGCTGTTCAGCCCGGCGATGGGCCGGGCTGAACTCGAGCGACTGAGCCACGCGCTGGAGGCGGGGCTGTTCCCGGCTGGGCCGGGAACAGCCCCGCCTCCAGCGCGAGAGCCGCCGCCAGCCGGACGCGGGGCGCGTCCGGCGACACCGCCAACCCCCCGATGAGCGCCAGCGAGCCATCGCACGGCCTGCTCGCAGGCCGCCTGCTTGTATGTCTCGGCCCTGGCGGCGTCGGCAAGACCACGGTAAGTGCCGCGCTCGCCCTGGGCGCCGCGATCGCGGGGCGCCGAGTCGACGTGATGACCGTCGACCCGGCGCCGCGGTTGCTCGACGCTCTGGGGCTCGGCGGCGCCGAGGCCGCCGAGCCTCACGAGGTGCCGCTGCAAAATCTGCGCAATTCGGATGGCCATGATAGTCGCTCCGCGTCGCCGGAGGCGCGCAGGCGGCCGGCGCGACGCGCCGGCCGCCTGCGCGCGCTTCGCCTGGACCCCAAGCGTACCTTCGACGCGCTTGTCGCACGCCACGCACCCTCGCCTGCCGCCGCCGACGCGATCATGCAAAATCGCATCTACCGCAATCTGTCGCAGGCGCTCGCCGGCGTGGGCGACTACATGGCGATGGAGCGGCTGCTCGAACTGAGCGAGGACCCCGCGACCAGCCTGGTCGTGCTCGACACGCCGCCCGCGCGCGAGGCGCTGGATTTCCTCGACGCGCCGCGCCGGCTGCTCGACCTGCTCAACTCACGTGCCGTTACGTTGCTCGGTGGCGGGATGCGCCGCGGCTTCAGCGTCGTCGACCTCGCGGCGCGCGCCGTGCTCTCCGCATTCGATCGGCTGACGGGGCTCCATCTACTCGGAGACGTGCAGGCCTTCGTGCGCAGTTTCGACGGCATGTACGCGGGATTTGCCGAACGTGCCGCTCGCGTGCAGGAACTCCTCGTCGCGGCCGACACAGCGGTGGTCGTGGTTACAACCGCCGAGCCCGAGCGCATCGCGCAGGCGCACGAATTCCTTGCCGCGCTGCGCGATGCGGGGATCGAGCCGCGCGCGGTCATCGTGAATCGCACCTTGCCCGCAATTGCGCCGGCCGCGCAGATCGTACGCGTGCCGCTTTCTCCAGCGCTCAAGCGCAAACTCGCGCATGCTGCAGACGAGTTCGCGGCGCTGCGTCAGCGCGAAGCGACTGCGATCGCATCGTTGCGCGCGGGCGAACCGGCGGGATTGAACCTGTTCGAGATGCCTGACCTTGGACACGAGCCCGCCAAGCTTGGCGACCTGGTGCGGTTGGGGCGGAGTCTCGCCGCGCTATGAACCTTAAGCGGCATCGCGGGGCAATCCCGCGCCGCTCAATTCGATCGCCATTTGTGGCGCAGCCGTTTCCTTAGTCGGGATGGGCGCGGCCTTTACGTCGGCGCGGCACAGGACGCGGTCCGGGCGCTGGACGGACTGGGCGAACACGTCGGACCGGTTCGGCGTGATCCGATTCGAGCTGGTCAGATTCTACTTGGCTTGACCCGGAGCGCGCTTGGCGCGGTGCTGGCATCTCGCCCGCCGACAGCATCCGGTCGATCTTCATGCTAAGGTTGACCAGTTGGCTGGACAGCGTGTCGAGCCGGGATTTCAGCTCGCGGATGTCACGTTTGGACGGGATGTTGACGAAGTCAAGAACGGTCTCGACGTTGCGATCAAAGACGTGCTTGTTGGCCATCAATCGTTCTCCCGCGCGCCCCAGCCCTTTGCGCATCCGTTCGTTGGCCATCAGCTCGCCCATCACGCTCCCGAGCCCTTCCTCGCTCATCTGGCGCAGCTTGGAAATAATATTTTCAGCGTCGCGGCGTGCCATCACCAACCACTATAGTCCCGCGCCGGAGCGCCGCAAGCCAGTGGCCTTCGCCGGAGCTGATAGAGCAAGCTGCAACCGCCCGGCGGATGTGGTCGTAGTTAGCTCCGCGTAATCCGATGTGGACGATCGCGACCATCCTCAACGTAACCTCGGGCTTCGCCCTGATGCGCTATCGCGGGGGCCCGGCCGAGATAATCGCGACCTCGCTCATAATAGACGCGGCGCTGGCGCCATTCACTGCGACTATCGCGTCGCGCCGCGGCCGCTCGGCGCTGGCGTGGTCGATACTCGGCTTTGCGTTCGGGATGTGGGCGCTGGCGGCCACGCTGCTGCTGAGCCCGCGCGGATCAACCGCGCCGCCGCCTACTTCTGATGCCGCCTGAGCCACGCGAGCAAAGGCTCGTAGACCTTGCTCTCCGCGTGGGTCCCGCAGATGACATCAAGGTGGCCCCATCCGTCCAGTCGTTTGACGGTTACGTCTGCGCTGCCGGTCGCGGCGGCCGACTGGGTCACCATCGCCGGCCACTCGGCAGAGATGTTGGTGCTGCTAAACGCGATCACCGGAATCTTCGAAGCCTTAAGCCGCGCCAGCACGCTTGAGTCGAACGGATTGTCGTAATCCTGCACCGCCGGCCACCATCGGTCGTAACCAATCAGCACCCGCGCCAGCACCGACGGGTCTGAGTATCCGCCCTGCGGATTCGCCAGGCCACCGTGTCCGCCAAACACGCCGTCCGCGTCTTGGACAACGTGCTCGAGATTTTCGGCCGCGATTTTGTATTTCGGCAGCGGCGCCGGACCGCCCGGATCGCGAATCACCGCTTCCATCAGCACGCGGCGCTTGTCGTAGGTCAGATGGCGTCCGCCGATATCGTCGGCGATCCTCCCGGCGGGCATCGCCGCGGCCGTATGACGCGAAATGAAACCGTCCAGGATCACGAGTCCCGCCGCCTGCTGTGGATGCGTCGCTGCAAACAGGTAGGCGAAGCTCGCGCCGCGGCTGAAGCCCGCAACAAAAAGTTTTTCATTGTGGGTCTTCGCGATGATGAAGATGGCCGCCGTTTCGATATCGTCTTCGAAAACCCGGTCAGTCCATCCGGTCATCACGGCGAGCTTCTCCGCCGGCGTATCCGGCGGAACGAAGTGCGTGCGATAGTCCATCGTCCAGACGTCGACGCCATGCGCCGCCAGGTAAAGGGGCATCGAGTGGCGCTGATCGTCGATCGCGACCTCGCCATTCATGTTAGTTCCGGGAAGATAGAGCATCACCACGCCCGGATGCGGCGGCGCGGCCGGCCCGCTCGCGATTCGATGGAGCCCTATACGATCGAAGGGTGACGGTCCGCGCGCCGCGACGTAATGCCATTCGTAAATTCCGGGGGCACCGTTGAGCGCACGCGCCGTTCCGATTTGCGAAAATTCCTCCGACGGCAGCGAAGCGAACGCGCAGCGCTGAGCGCGAGGAGCGATCGCGATCATCAGCGCGAGACAAAATACGATCGTGCTCCGCCGGTTCATTTCGTTGCGCATCCGCGACGTAAAACTGTAAAACAGTGAAACTGTAAAACAGTGAAACAGTGAAACAGTGAAACAGTGAAAATACCGAAACAGTCGACCATTTAAAACGACGGGCGGATAAACACCGTTTTTCGACGTCCTGAGGAGTGCCGCGAAGGAGCTGACGATGAGCGCAAAAGTCGAATTCGCATTCTGGTCGCCGCAAGCAGGCGCGACCGTCAAGACCCTGCTCGATCGCGCCGAGATGGCCGAGCGCCTGGGCTACCATTCTTTCTGGCTGGTCGATCACTTCTGGACGCTTGGGCTGCCCGACGTTGACCTGCTCGAGGCGATGGCGATGATGAGCGCGATCGCCGCACGCACCGAACGCGTTCGTATCGGCACGCTGGTGTTGTGCAACTCCTTTCGCAATCCCGCGTTGCTGGCCAAGTCGCTCACCACCATCGACCATGTCTCCGACGGACGGCTCGAAGTTGGCCTGGGCGCGGGCTGGATGGAGCAGGAATACCGAGCCAACGGTTACGAGTTCCCTTCGGTCGGCACGCGGCTGCGGCAGCTCGAAGAGGGCCTGCAGATCCTCAAGGCGATGTTCACTGAGAATCGCGCCACGTTCAAAGGCCGCTATTACACGGTCGCCGACGCGCCCAACAATCCCAAGCCCGTGCAGAAGCCGCATCCGCCGATCATGATCGGCGGCGCGGGTGAGAAAGTGATGCTCCGGCTGGTCGCCAAGTACGCCGATCGCTGGAACTGTCCGGCCGGCTATCGCGACTTCAAAAAAACGCTCGGCGTGCTGCACGAACATTGCCGCGCGGTCGCTCGCGACCCCAAGGAAATCACGGTCTCGGAGCAACTGATGGTGTGTATTGGCGCGAACAAGGCCGAGGCCGATCAAAAATGGGAGATGGCGAAGGGGCGCAAGCCATTTTCGTTCACCGCGGTGAAGGGAACGCCGGATGAAGTGATCGCACAGTTGCGCGAGCGCGTCACCTGGGGGATCACGATGTTCACGATCATGTTCGCCGATATGGCGCCGCCCCAGACAGTCGAGTTGTTCGCGCGCGAAGTGATGCCGGCGTTCGCATAGACCGCGCGTGGGCCGCCGCCGGTACGCGCGCCCATTCCTAGGTTCCGTAGCATTGAGCTATGCCCCTGCCGTGTCGCGCATCAAAATGCGCGGGGCTGCGTTCCACGGGCGGAGCGGGTTCGGCTTGGCGCGCTTCCTTGTTTAAAAAAAGCTAGGCGAGAAATAACCCAGAGACTTGCTTCAACTCGCCGATATTTTCGCCCGCGATTATAAAAACACGGTCTGTAATAATTCCCGACAGAATTGAAAGAAAGTATGTCGTGACATCAAGCTTGCGAAACGAACCTGAGCATTATCTAGTTCGCGCGACGCGGAATGGATATTGCTGTACCCCACGCGCGAGACGAATTACATCACTTTACGACTTTTTCGTCATGTGCGGCACCGATTTGCGGGTATCCGCGCGAGGGAGGGTTCAATGTCCACTTCTAAAACCGGCATCGGCGGCAAGAGCCGTCCAGCGGCTCTTGGATTGTTAGCAATCTCATTCTTGGCGTTCCTGTTTGTTTTAGCGAGTGGCGCGTGGTCGCCGGCGCAAGCAACGGGACCCGCGCTATGGATGGCGAGCGCTCAACAGACCGTTCCGCCACTCCCGGGAGACACCGGCGGCGTGGTCCAGGTGCGACCCCACCAGTTGATTACCAGCCATGTACCTCGATTTATAAAGATTGGCAGTCAGGTCGAACCGCTGGCCAACTCTGGCGGTCTTGCCTTTCAGCCCAACGGGAACCTTTGGATCACAACATTCACCCTTCAAGCCAATGGGGGCAACGCGATCCTGAAATTCACCCCCACGAAGCTGACCAATTTGTCTACGGGCGTTCACCCGAATCCCAAGCCCGCAGCGATAATCACGAGCGATTCCTTCGGGCTGATTTTGGGCGCCGTGTTCGATGCGCACGTTAACCTTTGGGTGGTCGATGCCATGAACGGCGCCGTCCATGAGATTTCCCATGCCCAGTTGGTTGCCGCTACCGCAGCCGGGACTCCCATAACTCCCGCTGTAACGATTACTGATCCGACCGATTTATCTCAGCCTGCCTTCGCCACGTTCGACGCAGCGGGTGACCTTTGGGTCTCGAGCGAAGCTAATAACAAAATTGTGGAATTCACGCCCAGCCAGCTCGCAATGGGTGGCACGCAGACACCCAAGCTTGTTTTGATCAGTGACAGTAACAGCATCAATGAACCCGGCCAGTTGCAATTCGACAGCAGTGGCAAGTTGTGGGTAGCGAACTCGGGTGCTGCCACTGCAGTGGCGTTTGCCCCCGCCACGCTCAGCATGTCTGGAACCGCGGTACCGGCTCCGGCGGCGGTGACCTTGACCCTAGGTACCACTACTACTTTCATTCCATGGGGATTGCAGTTCGATTCGACCAATCACCTTTGGGTATTCGACTACATAAACGGCACGGTGGTTAAGTTCGGGCCTGTCCAACTCCTGGCTAGTGGCACCCCGACTCCGCGGATCACCCTCAGCGGATTACCCTTGTACTGCTCTCAACTGACCTTTGGGCCAGCTCATTAAAACTTGATCCGCCTTGCCTGCGCAGCTTCGGCCCAATTCAAGATTGGGCTCAGGCTGCGCGACGGATCTTATCCCGGCCGCCGATGGCGCTGATAGCGCGATCGGCGGCCTGCTTTTTTTCGCTCCTTGATCATCGAGCAGCGGGATTAGCTGATAAGGCTCCGTGCATAGCGATCGCCGCGGCTCAGCCAGTGCGCGGGGAGTTTTGCCTGACTTGCGCGATGCGTTATCAAACAGCGGGCGGCCCCGCTATGCTCTGGCGAGATTGGCTGAGACGACCCGAGCCGGAGGAATTTCGCGATGGCCTACGACCTGCTTGTGCGCAATGCCACCATCTGCGACGGCACCGGAGCGCCCGTGCGTTACGGCGCGCTCGCGGTTAAGGATGGCAAAATAGCCGCGGTCGGCGAGGTCAGCGGCTCGGCCTATCGTGAGATTGACGCCGGTGGCGCGGTACTGGCACCCGGCTTCATCGATATCCATACACATTACGACGCGCAAATCTCATGGGACCCGTTGCTCACTTGCTCGTGCTGGCATGGCGTAACGACGCTGCTGATGGGCAATTGCGGCGTGGGCGTCGCGCCCTGCCGTCCCGGCCGGCAATCCACGATGGCGTGGGACCTGGTCAACGTCGAGGCGCTGCCGCACGAGGTGCTGATGCGCGGCGTGGCGTGGGACTGGGAAAGCTTTCCGCAATACATGGCGGCGATCGAGCGCCGCGGCGTCGCGCTAAACGTCGGCTTCCTGGTGCCGCTTTCGGCGTTGCGCTTTTACGTGATCGGTGAGGAAGCGGCCGAGCGCGCCGCGACCGAAGCCGAAACGGCGGAGATGGGGCGTCTGTACCGCGAGGCGCTTTGCGCCGGTGCAGCCGGCTTTTCCTTGAGTCTCGCGCCGCAGCATATAGGCTTCCAGGGCCGTCCATTGGCGAGCCGAATGGCGAGCGACCATGAACTCCGCACACTCTGCCGCACGATGCGCGAGTTGGGCCGCGGCGTTATTGAGATTCTCCCTAGCCGCGGCTCTACCAGCGTACTCAATGAAGGCGCTTTCGGCCTGCTGACGATGCTCGCGAGCGAGAGCGCGCGGCCGGTGACCTGGCTTGCGCTGCTCGACCTGCCCGGGACGCCGCCCCAGGCGCATCAGCGCACAGTCCAGCGTCTCGCGCCGTTCGTGCAGCGCGGGCTCAAGATCCTGCCGCAGGTCACGCCGCGCCCGATCCAGCAGTACTATACGATGCGCGAGCCGTTCATCTTTGCCGCGCTCGATTCCTGGAAGGGAGTTTTCAACCGCGGCGTCGAGGAGCAGATGGCTCTTGTGGGTTCGGCGGATTTCCGCGCCGCCTTCCGCGATGAAATCAAAGACGGCGGCGGCAACGCGATTTTCCGCGGCCGCTGGGACCGCGTGCATGTCGTACGTGTGGAAAACGCGCACAACCGCGGCTTCCTTAACCTGAGCGTCGCCGAACTGGCCAACGCTACCGGCAAGGACGCGGTCGACGCGCTGCTCGACCTCGCGCTCGACGAACGGATGGAACTTGGCGTGACGCTCTCGGTGATCAACGTCAATCCCGAGGTCGTAAGCCGCATCCTCAAGCTGCCCAATACGCTGATTGGGCTTAGCGATGCGGGCGCGCACGTCGCGCAGCACTGCGACGCCGGCCTGACCTCCTACCTGCTGCACGAATGGGTGCATCGGCGCGGCGTGCTGACGTTGGAGGAGGCCGTGCGGCGGCTGACCTCGGAGCTGGCCGACTTCCTCGAGCTGCGAACCAAGGGGCGGCTCGCGCCTGGGATGGATGCCGATCTCGTGATTTTCGATCCGGCCGCGATAAAGCCGCTTGAGCCCGAGTGGGTCAACGATCTGCCGGGCGGCGGGCCGCGGCTTATCGAGCGCTCCGAGGGAATCGAATATACGATCATCGGCGGCGAGGTCCTGTTCGCGCACGACGAATACCAGGGCGGACTGCCCGGCAAAGTAATGCGCACGGTTTCGCAAGCCGGCTAGTTGAAGGTATTCATTTGGGCCAACACATCAGCTAAGCGGAGTCGATTGAGATGAACGGAGCCGAAAGCCTGATCCAGACCGCGCTCAATTGCGGAGTCGAAATCTGCTTCGCCAACCCCGGCACAACCGAGATGCCGTTGGTCGCCGCGCTCGACGGCCCCAATAGGATGCGCGCGGTGCTGGCGCTCTTCGAGGGCGTGGTCACCGGCGCCGCCGACGGCTACGCGCGGATGGCCGATCGGCCGGCGCTTACGCTGACCCATCTCGGACCGGGCTTCGCCAACGGAATCGCCAACCTGCACAATGCGCGGCGCGCGCACTCGCCGATCGTCAACGTGATCGGCGATCATGCGACCTGGCATCTTAAGGCAGACGCGCCGCTCACCTCCGATATCGAATCGCTGGCGCGCCCGGTCTCGGCGTGGGTGCGCCACTCGGCAAACGCCGGCGCGATAGCCGCCGACACCGCCGAAGCAATCGCCGAAGCGACGCGGCCACCGGGTCATACGTCAACTCTTATCGTCCCATCCGATTGCCAATGGAGCGAGGCCGGCGCTGCGGCCGGGCCGCGTCCCGCCGTGTCGCGGCCATTGGCGCCGGATAGCGCTGTGAGCGCGGCGGCCGAGATTCTGCGGCGCGACGGCGCGAACGTCGTGCTGTTTATGGGTGGCGCGGCGCTCCGCGAGCGCGGGCTTAAGGCTGCGGCGCAAATCGCTGCGGCGAGCGGATGCCGCCTGATGTGCGAGACGTTTCCGGCACGGATCGAGCGCGGCGGCACGATGCCGCCGGTGGAAAAGCTGCCGTACTTCCCCGAGATGGCGCTGGAGGCGCTTTCGAAATCCAGTTCGATTGTCCTGGCTGGCGCGCGCGCGCCGGTTGCATTCTTCGGCTATCCCAACCTGCCGAGCATCCTGATTCCCGAGGGCCGCACCGTCGCGACCCTGGCGACGATCGAGCAGGACGTCGCGCTCGCGCTGGAGGCGCTGGCCGACCTGATCGGCGCGCCCAAAGCCGTGCCGGCGCGCGGCGCGAAGCCTGCGGCGGCGCGGCCGACGGGCGCGCTCGATGCGACCACGATCGGCGCGGCGATCGCGGCGCTGATGCCCGAGCATGCAATCGTGATGGACGAGGCGGCAACGACGGGTCTGCCGTTCTTCGGCGCCTCGTTGAGCGCGCCCGCGCACACCTACCTCGCGCTGACTGGCGGCGCGATCGGTCAGGGCCTGCCGTGCGCGACCGGCGCCGCAATCGCCTGCCCCGACCGTCGCGTGATCTCGTTCCAGGCCGACGGCAGCGGGATGTACACCGTGCAGGCGCTGTGGACGCAGGCGCGCGAGGGTCTCAACGTCACGACGCTTTTGTGCAACAACCGCCGCTATCGGATTTTGCAGGTCGAACTCGCGCGCGCCGGCATCACCGAGCCCGGCCCCAAAGCGCGTGCGCTGACCAGCCTGGGCAATCCGAACCTGGACTGGGTCGCGCTCGCCAAGGGAATGGGCGTGCCGGGAGTTCGCGTCGAAACCGCCGAAGCGCTCGCGCAGGAGCTGGAACGCGCGCTCAAGGAGCCCGGCCCCAAAATGATCGAGATGGTTATGTCATAACGATTGCGATCGAGCGGTGGTATAACCGATTCCGTCTTTAATCAGGAGGCAACTTCGATGGGTGCAGGCGAATCCGTAGGGAAAGCGTTAGGTGCGGGCAGGCCGGGCGCATCCTCCAGCCGCCAATGGGCCCCTTACCTGGAGGCCACGAGCGGCTTCAAGAACCATTGGTACCCCGCGCTGTTCAGTCACGAGCTCAAGGACAACGACGTCAAGGGAGTGCTGATCGCGGGCCACGAGATCGCGCTTCGGCGGGCCAAGGGCAAGACCTACGCGCTTCAGGATCGCTGCCTGCATCGAGGCGTGCGGATGTCGCGCCGGCCGTTGTGTCTGAGTGACGAGCTGATGAGCTGCTGGTACCACGGCTACAGCTATGGCCTGGAAGACGGCGTGCTCAGGACGATCGTGGCCTCGCCCGACGATCCGATTCTCGGCAAGGTGCGTATCCGGACCTACCCGGTCGAGGAGCACAACGGCATGATCTTCGTGTTCGTCGGCGACGAGGACTATAAGCCCGTACCTCCACTTTCATCCGACCTGCCGCTGCGCATCGGTGCCGATGAAGACCCCCAAGCCGTCGCCTACATCCTGGATGAACACGTATTCGTCCGCGGGATCCATCGCACCGGCAATTCCAACTGGCGCCTGGCGGTGGAAAACGGCTACGACCCGGGCCACTGGCTGATACACATGGGCAACACGATCATCGCCAGCGCCGACGTGCTATTCCCGCTCGGCGCGCAGCCGGTCTCGGACGAGGCAGTGCGCGTGATCGAGGACGAGGATGGGCCGAAAGGCGTGATGATGATGTACAACCGCCCCGAGGCGTGGAACATGGTGCTGGAAAATCCGGTCCTCGGCCTGAAGGCGCGCGGCACTAAGCCTTACTATCTGCGGACCTCGATGTACCTGCCGGGGGTGCTGTTGGTCGAGCACTGGCCGATTCCCGGCTGGGCGCAATACGAGTGGTACGTCCCCACCGACGAAACCCACCATGAGTACTGGGAAATCCTGGTCGCCCATTGCCGCAACGAGGCGGACCTCAAGGATGCCGAGTACAGGTACAACAACGTATTCGAACCGCTGGCGCTGCGCGATTTCAACGACAACGACCTCTTCGCGCGCGAGGCGATGCAGCAGTTTTATGAGACCGGCGACGGCTGGAACAAAGAGACTCTGTGCCAACTGGATAATGCATTGACTGCGTGGCGCAAGGTCGCGTCGCGTTACAACCGCGGTATTCAGGAGCGGCCGGCCGCGCATCAGACCAACGGCGCCGGCGGCAACGGTCATCGTTGAGCTAACGGCAAGCTACAGGCGACCAGAGGGGAAATTCCGATGGCCGAAACGACGCGCATCGTTCCGCTCTCAGCCGAGCAGGAGAAGTGGTACGCCGCGGCGTGTGAGCGGCTTAATCCGGAGCGTCTGCAGAAGCTGCTGCTCAACCTGATCGACATACACAGTCCCACCGGCGCCGAGCGTCAGGCCAGCGAATTTATCGCGGGCTACATGCGCGAGCACGTGGGTGAACACTCCCGGTATCAGCCGATTAGCGACGACACCGGTAACGCGATCGGTGAAATCCGCGGCAGCGGCGGGGGAGCCTCGCTCCTGCTCTACGCTCCGATCGACACTCATATCGACGTCGACCCGGAAAAAGATTTGCCGTGGGTCGGCCCCGCGTTTCGCGCCGACATGCTGCCCAAGAGCTTCGCGCGAGGCGACCTGGTCTATGGGCTGGGCGCGGCGAATCCGAAGGGGATGGTCGCGAGCCTGACCGAAATCGCAACCGCGCTCCGCGAAGCTGACATACCGATCAAGGGTGACCTGCAAGTGGGCTTTGCCGGCGGCGGAATGCCGGTCAGCCTGCCCTATCGGCGCAACTATGGAATGAGCGACGGCGTGTATCATCTGCTCACGCGCGGAGTGGCGCCTGATTTCGCGGTGATCATGAAACCGTGGTGGGCGGTGTTCGCTGAAGAGCCCGGGATGTGCTGGTTCAAGGTCTCGGTGCGCGGCACGATGGGCTATGCGGGCATCACGCGCGGGACTCCCGGCTACCGAAGTTCAATCATCCCCGCGATTCGAGTGATCGAGGAGATCGAGGCGTGGCTTCCGCTATACACCGCGCGTAACACGTCGGGCACCGTGCTCCCGGAAGGCCATGTCGCTGCGCTGCGCGCGGGATGGCCCGAGCGGCCGGCCTTTCCGTCGGCCACCACGGAAATTTATCTCGACGTGCGATGCAATCCGCGCACCTCGCCCGGCGAGGTCAAGGCGCAGTTTGCCGAGGCGATGCGCTCAATCCACGAACGTCATCCGGAAATCGAGTTCGACTGGGAGATGTATGGCGCCGCGCCGGGCGGCGCCACCGACCCCCAGAACTGGATCATCCAATCGAGCTATCGCGGCTGGGAACGCGTGGAGGGGCGGCCGCACGGCAACGCGCCAAAGATGGGCGGTCAGACCGACGGCGCGCTCATCCGCCGCCTCGGCATCCCATGCGCGCGAATCGGTTATCCGTGGCCGCCTCCCGGCTGCCCGGATGAGTACAAGGAAGGCCTGGGCGGGATGGGCGTCGCCAGCATCAATGACTTCATCAAATCGGCGAGGGCGATCATGTACGTCGTGATCGACACGCTGACCCGCTCGCGCGCCGATCTCGGCCTGTAAGCGCACCGCCTCATCTATGGGTCGTGGATTCCAGCTCGCAGGCAACCCGCGCCAATGTCCGCCGAGCATTCCTGGAAACTCTCTCTATCTGGTCGATATTACTGCCTCCTCGACCGATCCGCCGCGCCTTGGCGCACAGGCGTCAATCCTTATCGAGAAAACAGCAGGGACATTCAAGCAAATCCGTCTGAATACAGCCGAAAGCGGTGTTCATACGCTCGTAAAAATTAGCGGCAGACATAACGCTGCAGAAGCAGTAGCCTCCTCACTGACTCAAAATCGGTATCGCAGGAGACCATTTTATGGCTATGAGCCTCTCTCGGCGTGCTGGAGCTGAATTCATCGGAACGTTCTGGCTGGTGCTTGGTGGATGCGGCAGCGCCGTCCTGGCCGCCGGCTTTCCCCACCTGGGAATCGGCTTTGCCGGGGTGGCCCTCGCGTTCGGACTCACGTTGCTGACTATGGCCTACGCGATCGGCCACATCTCCGGATGCCACATCAATCCGGCGGTGAGTTTCGGATTGTGGGCAGGCGGGCGTTTTCCCGGCAGCGAGCTTGCCCCTTACGTGATCGCCCAGGTGCTCGGCGGAATTTTCGCCGCCGCGGTACTTTACGTTATCGCCAGTGGCGCGCCCGGCTTCAGCCTGGCCGGCGGCTTCGCATCCAACGGCTACGGCGCACATTCGCCCGGCGGTTACGCCCTTCCCTCCGCGCTCGTATGCGAGGTCGTGATGACCTTGATGTTCCTGTTCGTGATCATGGGAGCGACTGACCCACGCGTGCCGGCCGGTTTCGCGCCGATTCCGATCGGATTGGTGCTGACGCTGATTCACCTGATCAGTATCCCGGTGACCAACACTTCGGTTAATCCTGCGCGTAGCACGGGGCCCGCGCTCTTCGTTGGGGGATGGGCGGTCGAGCAACTGTGGCTATTCTGGGTGGCTCCAATCGCAGGCGCAATCCTCGGCGGTTCGCTTTACCGAGCCCTGATGGCGGAATCGCCAGAGACCGAGGCGGCGCGCCCGCCGCGGCCGATCTAGGCTAAAGAAGCAAGCGGCTTATGCGCTTGTTCTGCGCTTTTCTTCTTAATGCTTCTCCCTCTTTGGAGGAAGCTTCAAAAGAAGGCCGCCGAAATGCTACGGCCGCTTGAATATTCGCTCCAGCGCCGCCGGCACTTCGCCCAGGCTCGCCACGCAATACTGATGATCTACGCGCGTACCGACTCCGAGAAAGTGCGCGCCGGCCCCACTCGCCGCTTCGGCGTCGATTTGGCTATCGCCGACGTATACCGCGCGCTCGGGCGCGACGCCCGCGCGCTCCAGGCAGAGACGTACGATGTCGGGTGCCGGTTTGGGGCGGACCTTGTCGCGCGCGCTTGCCACCGCGTCGAACACACCGCTAAGGCCGAGATGTTCGATCAATCCGAGCGTAGTGGCCGAGCGATTTGTCGCAAGCGCCACACGATAGCGGCGCTTCAATTCGAGCAGGAACGGCCGCAGCTCCAACGCCGGGCGCAGCAGCGCAAAGAACGGGGCGAAGTCGATGGTCCGCGCGATCTCGCGCATCAGCGCGAGCTTGCCCGCGTCCTTGCGCGCGCGCAGCTCGAAAACCTGCATCGCGGCCATGAAGATGCACGCCCGCTCCTCGTCGGGGCTGAGCGGCGGGTCTCCTAGCTCGGCGAAGATCGCGTTGTAGTAAGCCACGTTGGATTCCGCCGACTCGAACAAAACGCCGTCGGCGTCAAAGATCACCAGGTCACGCATCGCCAGTTAGATCGTCCTCCATAGCGTCTTCCAATATCATATCGCTTAGGCAGGAAATCATATCGCATGCGCGAAACTGAATCGCGGTTGCAAGACGGAACCTGATTTGCTCCAACGGAATTGCAATGTTTGACGATTAGCGACGATCCCAAGGAGCGCATCAGGTGAAGGCTATCGTTTTTGAACAAACCGGCGACCCCAGCGTGCTCAAGTACGTCGAGGTCCCGAAACCCGAACTCGCGCCGGGCACCGCGCTGCTCAAGGTGCACGCCGCTGGAATCAACTTCGCCGACACCTTCTTCATCCGCGGCGAATACATGATCAAGCCGCGGCTGCCTGACACGCCGGGGATGGAAGCGGCCGGGGTGATCGAGGCGGTGGCACCGGATGTCACGGGCCTGAAGCCCGGGATGCGCGTGACTTCGATCACGCTCAAAGCCTACGCCGAACATTGCGTCGTCCGGCCCGCGCAAGTGATTCCGCTCCCCGACTTCGTCAGCTTTGAAGAAGGCGCCGCGTTCCCGATCCAGGTGCTGACCGCTTGGCACATTCTCCATACGGCGCATAATACGGGGCCCGGCCAGACCGTCGTGGTGCACTCCGCCGCCGGCGGCGTCGGAATCGTCGCCGTGCAGATCGCCAAGGCGGCCGGCGCGCGCGTGATCGGCACGGTGTCGAGCGATTCCAAGACCGCGCTGGTCAAGCAGTATGGCGCCGACGAAGTGATCAATTACGAAAGCTCCGACTTCGCCGCCGAGACCATGCGCCTCACCAATGGACGCGGCGCCGACCTGATCCTGGACGCTGTTGGCAAGCCAACCTTCGAGCCGGGCCTTAAGTGCCTCGCCCCCTTCGGCCACCTGCTGCTCTATGGACGCGCAGGCGGACCGCCCGATCCGCTCAATGTGTTCCGATTGTTCGAGAAATCCGCCAAAGTTAGCGGCTTCGTGCTGCCAGTGGTGTTCGCGATGCCCGAGCTGATGCGCCACGGGATCGAGAAATCGTTCGCGCTGATGGGCGAAAAGAAGCTCAAGCTGGTGATCGGCAAAACTTTTCCGCTCGCGCAGGCCGCCGAGGCGCTTCGCCTCCTGCAATCGCGTCAATCTGTAGGTAAACTGGTGTTGGTTCCTTAGAAGCATAGCGGAGCGGCGACCGCTTTGGCCGCCGTTGGGGAGATTAGATGGCCCCGCAAACAAATCAGCCTGGAGTCGCTATCGTCGTTGGCGTCGGACCGGGGCTGGGCGCCGCGCTTGTGCGCCGCTTCGCCCAGGGTGGGCACGCGGTCGCAATGGTCGCGCGCTCGCGCGAGTTCATGGAGGGACTCGCCGCGGAGGTTAAGGCAGCCGGAGGCCGCACGCTGGCCGTAACCGCCGACGTCGGCGATGCACCCGGAGTTGCCCGTGCGTTCGAAGCCGTGCGCTCAAAACTCGGCGCGCCCGAAGTGCTGCTGTACAACGCCGGCAGCGGTAACTGGGGCACGATCACTGAAATCACGCCCGAGCAATATGAAGAGTCGTGGCGGACGAACGCCTACGGTGCATTTCTGTGCGCCAGGCAGGCTGTGACCGAGATGATCAAAAACAAGCGCGGAGTTATGCTCTTCACCGGTGCGACCGCCGGAATCAAGGCGGGTCCGATGTCGGCGGCCTTCGGACCGGCAAAGTTCGCGGTGAGGGGACTCGCACAATCGCTGGCGCGCGATCTAGGTCCACGCGGAATCCACGTCGCTTATGTCAACGTAGACGGCATTATCGACATTCCGCAGATCCGGTCTCGGATGCGGTCGCTCAAAGACGAGGATGTGCTCAAGCCGGCCGCGATTGCCGAGGCGTACTGGTTCCTCGCGAATCAGGACCCGAGCGCGTGGACCCAGGAGCTGGACGTGCGCCCGTTCAAGGAGAAATTCTGACTTAGACGCGCAGTGGGCAATGCGATGAGTGTCCAACCGGCAGGCGGGCGCAAATCTGTGCGGATTCCCAAGGGTCCGGCCAAGGTGATTCCTTTGCCGACAGTCCGGCGGCGACGTCGCTCCCAGCGCAATGTCGGAATAGGAATTGCTGCCATAGGATTGGCTGCAGCGGGCGCTGCACTGGTATGGCTTTACCTCTTGCCGCTCATCGGGCTCGCACCCGACCTGACGGCCGGGATGAGCGCGCAGGAGGCCGAAATCCTGCGGCTGGTCAACGACGAGCGCAAGCGGGCGGGCGCGCCGGCGCTCAAATCGTCGCAGCGCCTGGTGCTGGCCTCCCGCGGCCACAGCTACGATATGGCGTTGCGCAACTACCTCGGGCACAATGGCCCCGCCGGCGACACTCCGGTCGAGCGCGTGCGCGGCGTCGGCGTCGACTCCGCGGGGTTGGGCGAAAATATCTATCTCGACCGCAACGTCGACCGCGCCAAGCTGGCCGAACGCGCGGTAAAGGGATGGCTTAACAGCCCCGAGCATCGCGCCAACATGCTTTCGCCTGACTTCGCAGAGACCGGGATCGGAATTGCGCGCGCCGCCGACGGCAGGGCCTACGTCACGCAGGATTTCGCAAAATAGATTTCGCCAAGTAAGTTTCGCGACATCGTGAGTATCACTCTTCGTGGTTAGCGCAACAAAGTGGTGCAGGCACGCATCGTTTCGACACGTCCTGGCTCGGAATTGTGCCGGCAGACTTCAATCTATCCGCGCCAATGCCTGCTCCAGGGCCGCGAAAAACCGCTGCCATCCGCCCTTGGCCCCCTGGTAGGCCAGCTGCTGATCCGGCCGGAAACCCGACTGCTCCATGCGCAGGCGGGTCCCCATGCTCGTAGGCGTGAGCGTCCGAGTGACGACACTCTCGAGACCATAGGCCGCCCACGTGTAAGAGAGCGTTTTGTTCGGCTCGACTGCCAGGACTCGACAGTCCACTGCACCCCAGTCTGCGCGAAGATTGAAACGGTGGTCCACGACAGGCTTGAAGCCGTTCTTCATGAGCCACTCCTCGATCAGGTGTGGTTGTGTGAGCGCGCGCCAGATCTTTTCCGGCGGATAAGGTATCTCACGTTCGACAACCACGGAGAGGGTTTCGCTCGCAGTATTGGTCATTGGTCCATCCTTTTGAGCAGATTTTCGAGGCGGTCGAACCGGCTTTGCCAGAAGTTGGCCATTTGGCTTGTCCAGTCGATCAGCGGGGCCAAGGCGCCGAGCTGCGCGCTATAGTGCGTCTGGCGGCCTTCGTGGCGGTCGCGCACCAGCCCGGCCTGCCTCAGGACCCCGAGATGCTTGGAGACGGCCGGTTGCGAGACCCCGGACTGGGCTGTGAGGGCCCCCACCGTCTGCTCTCCTTCGCGGCACAGTCGTTCGAAGAGAGCCCGCCGAGTCGGATCGGCTAGCGTCCTGAAGAGCACATCGTGAGCGTTCGGCATTTTGGACCGATAATCCGCTGGCTATCGATTGTCTTATAACCGCCGAACTAGATTCGAGTCAGACAGTCTATCTCATAAGCATCCTTGAAGGTTCTATATCCCATCGGTTATGCATCATACATAATCGTTATCGATCATCCGCACATGCCTGCGCCATGCAAGTCGATAAACAGGGCCTGGTATCTTAGCCAAGGGCCTCGAGCGTCCGCCCGAGCCATCGCATCACCTTGGCGTGCGAGTGAATTTCCGCTTCGGCGACTGGCGTAAATGGAACATTGAGTGCGCCGACCTGCGCCGCTACCGCAACGTCGGCGATCGACAACTCCGTGCCGCATAGAAACTGCCCGTCGACCATCGAATCCAGCCAATCGAGCGAAGCCCTGAATTTCTCGCGCTGCTCGCCGACCGCCAACCGTCCCAGCCCCTGACCGCGCAACTGCCCGCGCGTTTGTCGCGCAAAGAGCAGTTTCACCATCGGCCTCACCGCCGCCGGCACCGGACTGAAGACGACCTCGGCGAACTTTGCGAACTGCTCCGAGACCTGCCATCGTTCGTACACCACGTGCCAGTAGAGTGATTCGTCAGCCCAGTCCTCGAGCAATAGGGCAATCGCGCGCGTCCGCGGATCCTGCGGATAGAGCCGCGGCTCCGGATGGTGCGTTTCGAGATAGCGGATAATGTCGGTCGAATCCGCGAGTTTCACTCCGCCGTCGATCATTATCGGCAGCTTGCCGCGCCGGTTGAGCTTGCGCACCTGGATCGGGGAAGTTGCGTTGATGGTGTCGAACGGGATGCGCTTGTAGCGCATCGCATCGCGGACCTTGACGCAAAAGGGCGACGCCGATTCCAGATCGCCGAGAGGCCCAAACTGGTAAAGCTGAATCTTTCCCATAGTTCCTCTCCCTATCGTGTGGCCACATCCGGCTGAAGCTCATTTTCGATGCGATCGGTTAAGTAGAACAAGCAACTGGCGCTTGGGGCTCCGAGCGCTTAGAATTAAATGCAACAGCATCGACAAAACGAACAAGGTAATTATCGATGGAACGAGTAGAACTCACTCGCGAATGTGAGGCGGTCCAGGTGCCGCTCGGCAGTCCGATCACGTTGGAGAAGGGCCTCGAGGTTTTCATCACCCAGTCGCTCGGCGGCAGCTTCACCATACAGGTGCCGGCCTACGGCGGACTTTACCGCATCAGCGGCAAGGACGCCGACGCGCTCGGCAAAACCTCTGAGGACGCCGCGTCGCCGGCCGCTACATCGGGCGATCTGGAAGCGATGGTCTGGGAACAGCTCAAGACCTGCTACGATCCCGAGATTCCAGTCAATATCGTCGACCTGGGATTGGTCTACGCGATGGAAGTCGCGCCGATCGACGGCGACGCCAAGCGGGTCGACGTCAAAATGACGCTGACGGCGCAGGGTTGCGGAATGGGTGCGTCGATCGCGATCGACGCACGTCAGAAACTGCTCTCGCTCCCCGGCGTCGCCGAGGCCAACGTTGACCTGGTATGGGATCCGCCCTGGACGCCCCAGATGATCTCACCTGAGGGCCGTGAACGCCTGGGCCTCGATTGAGAGCATCTCTCCATTCGGCACCACGACGAAACGCGGCCTGCCGGCTGCGTTTTTGTCGAGATGCCGTATTTGACTTGCTGACTCGCGTCCGGTAGCTAAAAGGGTTCGGATCAAACGAATGTTTGCAATCGTAAGGACAGGCGGTAAGCAGTACCGCGTAGGGGTGGGCGACCAGATAACCGTCGAGCGTATCCTCGGCGATGTCGGCGCTGAGATCGAGCTGGCGGACGTGCTCGCGATTGGCGGCGACGAAGCGCCCGTGATCGGTACGCCAACTGTGCCCGACGCAGCCGTGCGCGCGCGAATCGTGCAGCAGCCTCGCGGCACCAAGATCATCGTGTTCAAAAAGAAAAGGCGCAAGAATTACCGGCGCAAGCGCGGGCATCGGCAGGAACTGACCGTACTTAAAATCGAGGAAATCAAGCGAGGTGCGGCCTAGCGCTCGCATGAAGCTTTTTCGCCGGCGCATTGCGCCGGCACTATGACAGGGAGACAAGCTCGTGGCGCATAAAAAAGGACAAGGTTCGACGCGCAACGGCCGCGACAGTCCGGGACAGCGCCGCGGCATCAAGATCTACGCTGGCGAGACCGTTCGCGCCGGCAATATCCTCGTCCGCCAGGTCGGCACGCGGGTTCATCCGGGACGCAACGTCGGGATGGGCCGCGACTTCACCCTTTACGCACTGGTCGACGGGGTGGTCAAATACGAGACCTACCGCACCGACAAGCGGCGCGTGCGGATCGAGCCTGCGGAGTCGCCTTCGGGTGAACAGCGGGACGAGACGGCTGGCGAGCCGCCGGTTGAAGCACAAGCCTAGGGCCGGCAGGCTTAGAATTTCGATTTCCAAGCCCCGCGGCCGTGCCGCGGGGCTTTTTGTTTGTTTGCGACGATCGGCCTGCCAACCAGCAAGCGGCCGCAGAACTTTGAGAGGTGCTCGCGATGCGACTTGGACTGCTATACGGCTTTTCGCATTCTCATGACTCGCTCAACCTGGTGCTCGAAGCGGAACGGCTCGGCTACGACTCGGTGTGGACAGGCGAGGCCTGGGGCTCCGACACGATTGTGCCGCTCGCGTGGGTTGGCGCGCTGACCAAAAAGATTCGCCTCGGCACTGCCATCATGCAGATGCCCGCGCGCACGCCCGCGATGACGGCGATGACCGCGATGACGCTGGACGCAATGTCGGGTGGACGCTTCATCCTTGGCGTCGGGCCGTCGGGGCCGCAGGTGGTCGAAGGATGGCACGGGGTGCCGTACGGCAAGCCGCTGGTGCGCTACCGCGAGTATATCGCGATCCTGCGCAAGATTTTCGCACGCGAGGCGCCGCTGGAATTCCAGGGCTCCGAGTATCAAATCCCATATCGCGGCCCCGGTTCGACCGGCTTGGGCAAGCCGCTCCGTCCGATCCTCCATGGCCGGCGCGACATGGAAATCTACATGGCGTCGATCACGCCGAGCGGAGTGGGGCTCGCGGCCGAAATCGCCGACGGCGTCATCCCGGTGTGGATGAACCCCGATCAATGGGACCTATTCAAGCCGAGCCTGGAGCGCGGCTTCAAGAAGGCCGCCGGGGCGCGCGACCCGAATAAATTCGACCTGGCGCCGTTCGTGACCTGCGTGATGGGCCCCGATAT
This sequence comes from uncultured delta proteobacterium, assembly GCA_963710455.1. Classification (GTDB taxonomy): domain Bacteria; phylum Desulfobacterota; class Binatia; order Binatales; family Binataceae; genus JAKAVN01. Next base: position 537,671 of record CAVQAG010000014.1, on the reverse strand, counting down.
CGCCAAATGCCGCGAACCGGTGAAACAGAACCTGGCGTTCTATATCGGCGGAATGGGCGCACGCGACAAGAATTTCTACAACGACTACGCGTGTCGCGCCGGTTACGAGGACGCGGCGAAGAAAATCCAGGACCTGTTTCTCTCCGGCAAGCGCGACGAGGCGGTTGCCGCGGTGCCGGACAAGCTGGTCGACGAAGTCGCCCTGGTCGGACCGCGCGAGCGGATCGCCGAGCGCGTCACCGCCTGGAAGGCCTCGCCGGTAAAGACAATGCTTATCGGGACGCGCCAGGTCGACGCGATGCGCGCGCTTGCAGAATTGCTCCTGTAGCCGTCGTGCGCGATCGATGACAACTTTGAGCGATGAAGTTCGTCGATGAAGCGCGGGTCTTCGTCGCCGCCGGTAAAGGCGGCGACGGCTCGATCGCGTTTTTGCGCGAGAAGTATCGCCCCTTCGGCGGACCGGCGGGCGGCGACGGCGGCCGCGGTGGCGACGTTATCTTCGAGGTCGACGAGGGACTCGCGACGCTGCTCGACTTCAAATACAACCCGCGCATGGTCGCGCGCGACGGAGAAGCGGGCCGCGGCAAACAACAGTACGGCCATGCCGGCGGCGACCTCGTGGTGCGCGTGCCGCCGGGCACGATGGTCTTCGACGAGGAAAGCGGGGAGATGATTGCCGATCTGGTGATGCCGGGCGCGCGCGCGATCGTCGCGCACGGTGGAATTGGCGGCAAGGGTAACATGCACTTCACCACCTCGACGCGGCGCGCGCCACGAATCGCGACGCCGGGCGCGCCCGCCGAGCAGCGCTGGGTCAAAATCGAACTTAGACTTGTCGCCGATGCCGGGCTGGTCGGTCTGCCCAATGCCGGGAAATCGACGCTGCTCGCCGCGGTCAGCGCGGCGCACCCGAAGATCGCGCCCTATCCCTTCACCACGCTCACGCCCAACCTGGGCCGCGTCCAGCTTGCCGACGGCACCGGCTTCAGCATCGCCGACATTCCCGGCCTTATCGAGGGTGCTCATCTCGGCCATGGCCTGGGTATCCGCTTCCTGCGCCATCTGGCGCGAACGCGAGTGCTGATATACGTGCTCGATTTGAGCAGCGACCCCGAGCACGACTTCCGGACCGTGCGCAGCGAACTGGCGGCGTTCGATCCGATGCTCTCCTCGCGGGCGGCGCTAATCGCGCTCAACAAGCTCGACCTCGTCGGCGCCGCGCGCGCAGAAGAGACGGCGCGCGCGATTGCTTCGCTCGCCGCCGAGCATGCGATCGACTCGGTCTTCGTCATCTCGGCCGAGCAGCGCATCGGACTCGAGCCGCTGCTCGCGGCGATCGCGCGATCGCTCGGGCTGGGCGCAGTCGAGGCGCAATGTCCCAGGTGATCTACAAGCAGGAGCACCTCGCGCGCGCACGCCGGGTGGTGGTCAAGATCGGGAGCGCCGTGGTCTCGGACGCCAACGGTCTGCGCCCGGAGATCATCGCGCGCCTCGCAGTCGAGATCGATGCGGTTGTGCGTGCAGGGCGCGAAGTCGTGGTCGTAACCTCAGGCGCGATCGTCGCGGGACGCGCGCGGTTGGAAAAACTCGGTGGCGCGGGTGTGGCGGCGCGACAGGCGGCCGCGGCCACCGGGCAGATCGAGCTGATGGGCGAGTGGGCGCGCGCGTTCGGCGCCGTCGGGCGCACGGTCGCGCAAATCCTGCTCACCCATCAGGACCTGGCCGAACGCGTGCGACGCGGCAACGCCATTCACACGATCCAGACCCTGCTCGAAGCCGGCGTGGTGCCAATCGTCAATGAGAACGACACGGTCGCGGTCGAAGAGATCCGCATGGGCGACAACGACGTGCTCTCGTCGCTGGTGGCCGGAATGGCGCAGGCGCAACTGCTGGTAATCCTGAGCGATGTCCCCGGCGTGCTCACGGGCGATCCGCGCAAGCGGCCCGACGCGCAACTGATTCCACTCATAACCGACGCCGAGGCCGGTATGCGCGGGCTGGTTGCGGACAGCGCGGGACCCCTTGGAAGCGGCGGGATGGCGACCAAGCTCAAAGCGGCGCAGCAGGCTGCGCGCGCCGGAATCGCCGTCATTATCGCGCCGGGCCGCGCCCAGGACGCGCTCGGTGCGGCGCTCGATCCGGCGCGCGAGTGCGGCACGCTGGTGCTGCCAACGCGGACCAGGCTCAAGAGCCGCAAACATTGGATTGCGTTCGCGCTACGTCCGGCCGGCGCGCTCACCGTCGATCGCGGCGCCGCCGAGGCTCTTAGAAAAAAGGGCCGCAGCTTGCTGCCCTCGGGCATCCGCGAGGTTGCGGGCGAATTCAAAAGCGGCGACTGCGTGAGCTTGCTCGATCACGAAGGCGTCGAGTTCGGCCGCGGGCTGGTCAATTATCCCGCCGCCGATATACTGAAAGTGAAGGGCAGGCGTTCGATCGATATATCGCGCGCGCTCGGCTACAAGGTCGCCGACGAAATTATCCATCGCGACAACTTCGCGCTGATCGAAGAACTGGCATGAACCTCTCGCACGAGCTGTTGACGTGAGCCTCGAGACCGAAACCCTCGACGCGCTCAAGCTCGCGCGCGAAGCCGCCCGTGCGCTGGCGCTATGTCCCAGCGCGCGGAAAAACCAGGCGCTGGACACGCTGGCCGTGATGCTGCGCGAGCAGCGTGGCGCGATCATGTCCGCCAACGCCGCCGACCTGGATCGAGCGCGCGCGGCCGGCATGGCCGGTGCGTTCGTCGAGCGGCTCACCCTCAACGACGCGCGGATTGAAGCGATGGCGCGCGGCGTCGAGGAGGTCGCCGCCCTGCCCGACCCGGTCGGCGAAGTGATCGCCAGCTGGCGGAGGCCCAACGGGCTTGAGATTTCGCAGGTCCGCGTACCGATCGGTGTGATCGCTATCATCTATGAGTCGCGGCCCAACGTCACCGTCGACGCCGGCGTGCTCGGACTGAAAGCCGGCAACGCGGTGGTGCTGCGCGGCGGCAAAGAAGCGCTCGCCTCCAACGCATTCCTGGCGGGGCTGATCGTCCGTGCACTGGAAAGTGCCGGGATAGCGCGCGAGGCTTTAAGCTTCATCGGCCATCCCGATCGCGAGGTAATCCAGGTCCTGAAACGCCATCCCGAAGCGATCGATCTGATCATTCCGCGCGGCGGCAAGGCACTGAAGGATGCGCTTGCGGGATCTGCCGTCCCGCTGTTGCCGCATTTCGACGGGCTCTGCCATACCTACGTAGATCGTACTGCGGATCTGAAGATGGCCGAGGAAATCTGCTTCAACGCCAAGTGCAGCCGGCCCTCGGTATGCAACGCGATGGAAACCCTGCTGGTACATCGCGAAGCGGCGCCGCGTTTTCTGCCGCCGCTGGCCGCGCAGATGGAACGCGCGGGGGTCGAGTTACGCGGCTGCGAGCGGACGCGCGCGATCCTGCCGAGCGTGAAGCCGGCCAGCGATGCCGACTGGGATACTGAATTCCTCGACCTGGTGCTGGCGGTGAAGGTCGTCGACTCGCTGGGCGAGGCGCTGGCGCATATCGCGCGCCACGGTTCCGGCCTAGCCGACGCGATCGTGACCAGCGACAATGAGGCCGCCGCGCGCTTTCAGCATGAAGTCGACTCCGCAACCGTGTACGTCAATGCGTCCACTCGCTTCACCGACGGCTTCGAATTCGGTTTCGGCGCCGAGACCGGAATCTCGACCAATCGACTGCACGCGCGCGGCCCGATGGGCCTGCGCGAACTGACCATCTACAAGTACCTCGTCGCCGGCAACGGACAGGTGCGCAATTGAGCTTGGACGGACCCGGATCATGCGCGTAGGACTGCTGGGCGGCAGTTTCAATCCCATCCACTGCGGCCATCTGCGCTCGGCCGAGGAAGTGCGCGAGGCACTTGCGCTCGATCTCGTTTATTTCGTGCCCGCAGCGATGCCGCCGCACAAATCGGCCGAAGGACTCGCGCCGCCCGAGCATCGGCTGGCGATGGTGCGGCTGGCGACCAAGGGCAACCGCCATTTCATGGTCTCGGATGTCGAGATTCGGCGCGCCGGCCGCTCTTACACGATCGACACCGTACGTCATTTCCTGGCCACGCTGCGCGCGCCCTCGACTCTGTTTCTGATGATGGGCTCCGACGCCTTTGCCGAACTCGAGACCTGGAAGGACTGCGAGGAACTGGTGCGCCTGAGCTCGATAGTGGTGCATACGCGTCAGCCGGCCGGCGACAATGACCCCCCGCGAATCTCGCTTGCCGCGCTTAAACGCTTTGGCTACATTAGGGAGGACGATCATTACGTGCATCCCAGCGGCCAGACACTTTCATTCATCGCCACCACGATTTTTCCGGTCTCAGCAACGCTCATTCGTGAAAAGCTTCATCGCCATCACTCCGTCCGCTACCTGATGCCGGGCGACGTGGTCGACTATATCCAGCGGCACGGGCTGTACTGACGGCACTAGTGATTTCCAGAGCACTATCCCTCATAGCGATTTTTTGCATAGCGATTTTTTGTCCCGTATCTGCCACCGATTGGCGGCCCAATCCCGCGCGCCTCGCGTGAATTCGCAAGAGAAGGCCATAGCCGCCGCGCAGGCGGCGCTCGAGAAGAAAGCCTACGACCTGGTCGTGCTACGGGTCGGGCATCTTAGCTCGATCGCGGACTACTTCCTGATTGCGACCGGCCGCTCCGACGTGCAGGTGCGCGCAATCGTCCGCGGGATCGAGGAAAGGATGGGTCTCGAGGGCGAGCATGCGTTGTCGGTCGAGGGCACCTCGCATGGCCACTGGGCGGTGCTCGACTTCAACGACGTCGTGGTGCACGTCTTCTTCGAGGACACGCGCGAATTCTACCGCCTCGAGCGCAACTGGCTCGACGCGACCGAAGTACCGCTGCCCGAGCCATATCGCAGCCAGGCGCGCGACCTGCGGCTGCGCGCGCTCGGCTGAACTCTCCGCGTCCTACGCGGCGGCGTCGCGATGCTCCAGTAAGAACGGCAGCAGCGCGGCGTTGAACTCTTGCGGCCGTTCGATGTTCGGCAGATGGCCCGCGCTTTTGATGATCGTGAGCCTCGCACCGGCAATCCGCTCGGCCATCGAGCGCGCCAGCGACGGCGGCGTGAGCATATCTTCCTCACCCACGATCACGTGCGCCGGAACGCGAATCTTCTCGAGTTCGATCTGCACCTCCGGCCTCGAGGCGCCCTGAAGAGCCTTGATGTAGGACTGCCTGTGCAACGCGCACATGCTGTCGACAAACCGCTGAAACACGGCTGGCGACGCGGACTTGCTGATTAGCGATTGCGCTACCCCGAGCGCGATCTCCTTCAGCTCTTTGCCCGCGAGCAGCGGCTCCAGTCGCAGACGGACGAACTCGCGGCTCTGCTCGGGGCTGATATGGCTGAAGCCGGGCAGCGAATCGCAAATCGTCATGGTCGCCACGCGCTCGGGAAAGAGCGCATTGAAGTCCATCGCGATAAGCCCGCCCATCGAGAGCCCGACCAGATGCGCCTTGCGCGCGCCGAAGTAGTCGAGCACGCGCTTGAGATCGCGGGCGAAGTCATGGAAGTCGAGCGGCCCCTCGTAATCGTCGCTCATTCCGTAGCCGCGCGCGTCCCATGACGCGGCGTGAAAATGGCGGCCCAGGTCGGGAAGCTGATCGTGCCAGTTGGTGCGATTGCCGCCGATTCCGTGCATGCAGATGACCAGCTTGCCCTCGCCCATGTGATCGACGGCGATCCTGGGTGCGGACGGTACGAGTTCAGTTTCCCACTGCGCCATTTGGGGTCGGCTCCTTTTTGCGTGCGGTGCGAATTCGGCGACGTCCAGCGCGTCCAACACGCGCCGATTGTGCGGCGTCCGCCGGCGATCTGCAAGAACTTCCAGAGACCAGCACGCCGCTGTTATCGGGCCTCCCCCAGCGCTAACATCCGCGTCATGGAAAGGCGACGAGCATCGCGGGGCCATAGCGCGGCTCGAAGCGGCATGCTCGCGAACAACTGCGAACAGACTTCCGGCGCGCCTCGTCCCGCATCAGCGCAGTTCCGCCGCAACCCACAAGCGTTTGCGCGAATGTCGGCGCTGATGTCTTCCAGTGCCGACGCGCAATTTCTCCACTACATGGTTTCGATCTCGGGCGTGACGCGCCAGGACCGCGTGCTCGAAGTCGCTTGTGGGCCAGGCGCATGCACACTCGCGTTTGCCGGCCGATGCTGCCGCGCGATCGGACTCGATCCCTCCATCGAGTTGATCACCGAGGCACGGGAGAACGCAGCACGCCGTGACGCCCGCAATGCGGAATTCATCGTGGGCGAAGTCGAGCGGATGGGGTTTCGCAACGGCGCTTTCGACGCCGCCGTGTGCCGTTTCTCGTTCCATCACTTCACCGATCCAGCGCGCGTGTTCGCCGAGATGGCGCGGGTGATCGGGCCACGCGGATGGATGGTGATAGTCGACGTGACGGCCTCGGAAGATCCGGCCAAGGCTGCGCTGCATAACGAACTGGAGCGGTTATGCGATCCGACACACGTGCGGACCCTCGCGGCCTCCGAATTCGAGCGGATTTTCGCCGCCGAGGGTTTCAACGTCGCGATGAAAATCGCGCGCCAATCGCGCAGCACGGTGGAGGAATGGACGAAGTGGGGAGCGGCGCCCGCCGAAAATATTCCGGCCATCCGCGAGATACTCGAGAACGCGGTGGATGACGATCGGCCGGGACTCACGCTCCAGCGCGATGCCGGCACTATTCGCCTTATGCACACCAGCGTAAGCTTCGTCCTTGAACGCAACGGATGAGAACATGCTCGATGAAAGACCAGTCTGACAATCTAACTGCGGTGCAGCAGCAGTTCCGCCGCCAGGCGGAAGCTTACTCGACGATGAAGGTCGTCTCCGACCCGCGCATCCTGGACAACATGGTGGATGTTTCGGAGGTGCGGCCGGACTCGCGCGTGCTGGACGTCGCGTGCGGACCGGGCTTTGTCGCGATGGCGTTCGCACCCAAATGCCGGGGCGTGCTCGGGATAGACGCGACAGACACGCTGGTCGCACGCGCCCGTGCCGAGACGGCGCGCCGCGGAATCTCCAACATCACTTTCACGCTCGGAGACGTCGAGCGGATGCCGTTTAGGACCGGCGAATTCGATCTCGCCACCTGCCGCTTCGCGTTCCATCATTTCGCCCAACCGCGCGAGGTCCTGGCCGAGATGGCGCGCGTGCTCAAACCGGGCGCGCGGATGGTGATCGTCGATATGACGACCTCCGAAGATCCGGCGAAGTCGGACTATCACAATCGCGTCGAGCGGCTGTGCGATCCCTCTCATGCTCGAGCGATTCCGGTCTCGGAGTGGGAGCGGATGATCGCCGAGGCTGAGTTGGAAGTTGCCTATCGCGGCGGGCGCGAGACCAGTTATGACCTGGAGTCGTGGATGGCGCATGGCGGACCGCCGCCCGAGAGACGCTCGCAGATCATCGAGATGATGGAGGCGTCGCTCGCGGCCGATCGCTCGGGGCTCAAGGTGCGCCGCCAGGACGGGCAGATCTGGTTCAGTCACACGGGAGTGACCTACGCACTGAACAAACCGACGCGTTAGCAGTGGGAGAGGATTGGTTAGGTACGGCAAAGGTAGATGACGGCCTGGGCGCCGAGAATCGTCACCCGCCTAACCGATTCGACTCGCACGAAGCCGCGATTAGCGACCTCGCGCATCAGCATCCGCTCCGCCGTCAGCATTACCACCCGTCCGCCCGGGCGCACCACGCGTGCGAACTCCTCGACCAGGCGCGGATAGAGGCGGCGGTTCTCTCCGTGCGATCCGTATTTCGTGCCCCACGGCAAATTGGTGACGAGGTGAGTCGCCGCTCCCTTGGCGAGCGGCAGGCGCAACGCGTCGCTTTGTGCAAGCCCGATCGGTCGATAGCGTGGACCGATATTTTCGTGCGCTGCAGCGATCGCGCCGGGGTCGCGATCGAACCCGGCCAGCATCGCATAGCGCCCCAGGTGCGCGCGTTCGATAAGGATCGTTCCGGCGCCGCACATCGGATCGATCACGCAGTCGGCGCCGCCGGGCTTGCTCAGCCATCCCAGCGCCGCAGCGACCGAAGCGCGCAGCGAGCCCGGCCGATGCGCGACCTTGTATTCGCGGTGCCGCATTCGTTCGTCGACCAGCCGCACGGCGAGGAACATCTCGCCTCCTAGCAATGTCGCCCAGAACTCGACGTCGGCATCGTCGCCCGCGATGCGCCATGAGTGGTCGCCGCGCTCGGCGATGCCGCGCTCGACTGCGCGCTGGAAATCCAGCCGGCGAAATTCGTGCTCGCCCGCGATGCGCGCGATCACGCGGAAGCCCAGCTTCCGCCCGGCGCGGCTGCCGGGGGTCATCCGCACCCGCTCCTCCAGCGCCTCTTCGATATAAGGTGCCTCGTGCGCGACGGTGCGAACTTTTTCCAGCGTCGCGGGCGCCGTGCCGAGGCCGTCGCGATAGCCGGCGAGCGCGAACAAATCCTCGATCATGCGCGCGGCGCCGAGCGGATCGGGACGCGGCGCGCTGAAGATTGTCATCCCGGCGCGTTCGGGCACGGTCCGCCTTCCCAACTCGCGGATCATGGGAGCGTCGGTGCCGCGCGCAGGCCCGCTCGCATAGCGCGATGCAATCTCTTCCGCCGCTAGGTCCTCAAAGCCGGGCTGAGTGTGGGCGATGTAAATGTTCGAGGTGAGCCTTAGCGCTGGGCCGGTCGGCTTTAACGCGGCGGGCTCGGCGAAACTGCTGGGCTTGGCAAATTTGAGCGACTTTGCCTGCGTCCGCGAACTTAGAGCGCTTGATGAAGATTGGCCGGCTTCTCGCGCCGGTCGAATGCGCTCGCCGGTGGAGAATTGCGGCCTCGGACGGAACGGGGCGTGCGGCGCAACTACTTGGCGCGCGCCATGTACTCGCGCGTCTCGGTGTTGATCGTGATGGTCTCGCCTTCCTGGACAAAGTGCGGCACCTGCACGGTCAATCCGGTCTCCATCGTGGCCGGCTTGAGGGTGTTGGTGACTGCCGCCGATCTCATTCCCGGGATCCGTCTGCACGACCTTGAGATTGACGGTTTTTGGCAGCGAGACGTTCAGCGGCGTGGTCTCATGAAATTCAACTTCTACTTTTAGATTAGGCGTGAGAAACCCGACGACGTCCTCGATCAATTCCTTGGGAATCGTGATCTGGTCGTAGGTCTCGGTATTCATGAAATGGAAATCGTCGCCTTCCTGGTAGAGGAATTCCATCTCGATCTGGCTGAGGATGATGCGCTCGACGCGATCTTCAGAGCGGAAGCGGTTTTCGGTCTGGGTGCCGGTTTTAACGTTGCGCAGCTTGGTCTGGACCATCCCGCGCCAATTGCCGGGCGTGATATGGCTGATTGCCATCACCCGCCACAGACCGTTGTTGTACTCCAGGATCATCCCGGGGCGGAGTTGCGTCGCCTGAATCAGCATCTTCGGTGCACTCGCGAGGTATCGATTGGTTTGGAATTCTTGGTTGAACGTTCGAGTTTAACGGACTCGGCGCAGTCGCGGCAAGTAAGAAACCTACTCGAGCGGGCGGTCTTCAAAGAGAGGCTTGCGCCGCAGCCCGAACAATCGCCGTAGAATTCTGAAAAGCGTGTCTGTCGCTGAAGTCGATGGTGAATGGTACCAAGGACAGCCAGGGTTAAAATGCAAGGGTGTAGGCGGATTGTCGCTCAGGCTATTCAGGCGCTTGTTCTTGTTCCTTCTCGACATTTCGGCTCGGGTCGACCTCAATGGCCCGAGGGGCTTATCGGCCGCGCATTGCTGTAGGGATTGATCGGTGCGGCGTACGGATTGACGCCAAACGGAACCGCACCGTACGGACTCCCATATGGACTGGCGCCGTACGGACTAATCGGATAGCGCGTGATTCCGTAGGGGCTGATGTTGATGCCGAAACCAGGGGCTCCCGCCGTATGGACTTCCATACGGGGTTCCAAAGGGTGGACTTCCGTACGGGTCCATCGGATACGGGTTCATCCCGAAGGGGCTGTAGGGATTCATCCCATACGGCGCGACCATGATCGGCGGCGCCGACGCCACCGCTGGCGGCGCCTGGATCGACGACTCGACGTACTGGTTGCCCGCACCAAACGCACGAATCGTCGCCGTGCCACCATTCATCATAAAGCTCGTATGAAAGTTGCTCACGCTGGCGCCGCGGCTGACCGGCAATCGTTTGACCAGTCGGCCATCGACATAAATTCCTGCGCGATGGACGCCCGGTCCGATTATCTGGCCCACCACCTGGTAGACATGCGAAAGCGGACTAACCGGGTTAACCGACTCGATGTTGATCTGCACGTTGCCCACTGGAGCGCCGACTCCCCCGCCCAGGCCGCCGCCACCAAGCCCGCCGCCTATTCCGCCGCTGTCGAGACCTTCATCCGTGCCGGGCGTCGATTCCTCCAGCCCCGATGCGGGCGCGCTCGCGCTCGGAATCTCGGCGGTGTTGCTGCCGGAGGTCGCACCGGCACCGCGGTCGACCTCGACTCCGGATTCGGTCCCGGTGCTAGCCATCGCCGTCGAGTCTTCGGCGAAGACCGGCGCGGTTGCTACGCGCCCGGCCTGGTCGATAACGCGAAGGTTGGTCGCAATATCGGCGTCACGCAGAGCAAGTTGAAATTCGACTTTCTGACGCCCTAGCACGTGGTCCACTTTGATCGGCTTCACGTTTTGCGCACCCTCATAGATGCCGGCCGCCTGAAGCGCCGAGCCCTCGAAGTATCCCTTAAGATGCGTAACGTCGCCGACCACGCTGCGTGATTCGATTTTGATCGTGGGTCCGCCGCTATCCGCAGCCCCAGGCGCCGGCGCGCTCGCAACCGCGGCACTATCCGCCGCCGACGGAGGCATCGCCCCGGCTCCTGGAGCGGCCGCGACTCGCGCTTGCAGGTCCACCCGAGGCTGGCGGCGGCGAAGAAGGCGGTGCGGCGGACGCGGGGGCCGGCGGAACGATCTTTTCGATCGCGGCCAGCTGATGCTTGAGCGCGTCCCATCGCTCGGCCTTGATCGCACCGACATGAGCTTTCAGCGCGGCGTCGACCGAGGCCGCGTCGGCGTCGAGCGACGCCGTCGCGCGCTGCGCGCCGGCTTTGTCCCCGCCGCCAAGCGCCTGGCTGAGCGTCTGCGCGTCCCCGGCGAAACTCGCGACCGGTCCAACGAGCGCCTTCGAGCCCGGGTTCGTATTACCATTGGCGTCCGGTGTGCTCAGCGAGTTCAGCAATTCGAAGGCCTGGTTGCTGAGATTGGCCGAGGCGGCCTTCGGATCGTCAGCGGCACGCGCCGCGGGGATAAGCCCGCAGATCACCGCACACGACATCGCGCCGAACAGCGCGCATTGAAGCGCGCGCCGCCGCGACGCGCTGCCCTTGGCCTCTGTGGTGCGCCGATACATCTGGTGCGCCGGACAATCAGCTACGCGTGATGCTCCGCTTTGTATTTGCCAGCGACCAGCTTGATTTGCCGCGCCAGTTTGAGAAAAACTTCGCCCTCGTCGTAGACAAAGAGCGCGAGCGCCGCGCCAAACCCCACTACAAGTCCAAAAATAAATGTACCCATAGGATGTCCGCGCCTCCAAGGGCCAGTATACGTAATCCCCGGTGATGATAGAATTGGAATCGTCAGGGCCGGCGACGGCCGAAATCGGCAGGGAGTCGAGCCGAAATTGGACCATTTGGGCCTAAGCGCGCCGTCGGACCGCCACGCCGTCTGGCGCCGAATACCGCGCGCTCAAAACGGGCGCAGGAGTGCGGCTCGGTGCCGAGCGTATCGTCATCCGGATGAGTGGGGATGACCGCGCCTCATTTCTGCACGGGATGTGCAGCAACGATATCAAAGGACTCAAACCGGGCGAGCTGTTGGCAGCGCTGTTCCTGAACGAGCGCGCCCACCTGATCGCCGAGGCCAATGTGTGGGCTACCGCCGACGTGCTGCTGCTCGAAATGGAACGGGCGCTCTGGCCGGCCGTTCGCGCCCATCTCGAACGCTTCCTGGTCGCTGACGACGTCGAACTGGAAGAAAGCCGGCGGCACGATAGCGGACCAGCGCGATAGCGTCAGCGATAGCGACAGCGTGATCCAGGTAGACGGGCCGCTCGCCGCGGAGGCGGTCGCAACGGTGCTCGGCACGCCGGCGGCGCTCCCCGGCGCATGGCGCTTCGGCGAGGCCGAAGGCGGCGCGCTGGTCGCGCAGGTGACGCGATGGGGCGCGCCGGCTTTCACGATTCTCGCGGACCGCGCGAGCGCGCGGGAAATCGTCGCGCAGATAGTCGTGGCCGGCGGCCCACCGCGCGAAATTAATGAGGTTCGCGAGGTCAGTATCGAAGCGACTGAGATTCTTCGGGTCGAAAGCGGCACGGCGCGGATCGGCGTCGACACCAACGACAAGACGATCGCGCTCGAAGCGCGAACCGAATCGGCGATCTCGTTCAACAAGGGCTGTTATATCGGGCAGGAGACCGTCGAGCGCGCGACCGCCCGGGGGGCGCTTAAGCGCCGGCTGATGGGACTCAGGATTGATAGCGCGCGGGTGCCGTCCGCCGGCACGCGCGTGATGCTCGCGGGCAAGGAGATCGGCCACCTGACGAGCCCGATCCGCTTGCCGCGTTTGGGCGTGCTCGCCCTCGCCATCTTGCACCACAGCGCCTGGACCCCCGGCACGGCGGTAAAAATTGAAGACTCGGACGGTGAGCTGGCGGCGGCAGTCAGCGAATTGCCATTTGCAAGCGATACTCAAGCGGTGCAAATGATGAATGAGTGATTGAAGAAGTGGATCCGATGCTCTAGAAAAGTGCTGGGGATCGTACGGCTTGAATTTCGCGCATCGAGGTCCAAAAAAATTTCACGACCGGGCCGCGCAAGCGGCCGGTCACGATTACTATTAGTATTATGGGAGTCCCGAACGATGGCTAACCAATTGGGCAAGCGTTACCTGTGTGAAAAGTGCGGCACTGAGGTGTTGTGCAACAAGCCGGGCACTGGCGCGATAGAATGTTGCGACGTTGAAATGAAAATCAAGGAAGCCAAGGCGCTTCCGTCCTCGGATTAAGATCGCTCAAAGGGCAAAGTCGGGCTGCGCGTGCGCATACGCTTGCGGCATCCTGCAGTGTTCGAAAAATCGTTGCGCTTAATACCCTGATGGCTCTTAAGGCTGACCTGGTCCTGCATGAAGGAGCGATTCTGGGCCATCCCGCCAGCGACTCGATAGCGGTCGCCGGCGGCACGATCCTCGCGCTCGGGCCATATAGCGAGCTCAAGCCGCTGGTTGGCCCGGGCACGCATCTGATTCGCCTCGCCGGGCGCGTGGTCGCGCCGGGCCTGATCGATTCACACCTGCATTTTCTCGAAGCCGCGTCGGCGGCAGCCGGGCTTGGTCTCTGGCGATGCCGCCAGCTCGACGATTTGCTGGCCGCTCTGCGCGTGGCCGCGGGCAAGGCGCCGCCCGGTAACTGGCTGCGCGCGTTCGGATGCGACGAGGCGTTGCTTGCGCAACGGCGTGGCCCCACGCGCGCAGAGCTCGACGCGGCAGTGCCCAAAAATCCGCTTCGCCTGCGCCATCAGACGCTGCATGCCTCGTGGCTCAATTCGCGTGCGATCACCGCACTCGGTCTCGAAGCATCGGACTTCAAGCCGCCTGAAGGCGCGGTCGTGATGCGCGACGCGACCGGCCGGCTGAGCGGCCTGGTGGCTGGGATGGAAGGCTACATTTCCCGCCGCCTGCCGCGCGTGACCCCGGCCGAGCTCGAGTCGCGCGCGCGTCTGTTCAGCCGCGAGCTTGCGGCGGCCGGCGTGACCGGGTTTACCGATGCGACCGTGCGCAACGGGCCCGAGGAAGTCGCGGTCATGGCGCGGATGGTGAGCGGGCGGGCCGTGGCGCAACGGGTCGCGATGATGCTAGGCGCGCCCCACCTGGACGCGCTGGACCAGGCGTTGCAGGCCGCGCAGCCGGCCGGCATCACGCTCGCCGCGGTCAAGTTTGTCGAGACCCCACGCACCGACTATCGCCCGATCGCGCGCTGGGTCCAGCGCGCGCGGCAGGCCGGACTCGACTCGGCCTTCCATTGCACCGAGGTTGAAGAACTCGAGCTCGCGCTAAACTCGCTGGAGACCGTCGTGCGCGGGATGCCGACCGCGGAGGATGGCGGCCCGGCTTTTCGAATCGAGCATGGCGGCGTGATCACGCCCGAACAACTTGAACGCTTGAAGAACCTGGGCGCGTGGGTGGTAACCAATCCCGGCTTCGCGTACTACCGCGGGGCCAAGTACGTAACCGAGCCGGGACTGTTGCCCTACCTGTATCGCGTGCGGAGCCTGCTCGAGGCCGGAATCGAAATCGCCGGCGCCACCGACGCGCCGGTCACTCCGGGGCGGCCGCTGGTGGCGATCGCTTCCGCCGCGATGCGCGTTTCGGTAGAGGGCTACGAAATCGCCCTCAACGAGCGGATTCCGATCGAGCAGGGCTTCAGGCTTTTCACCACGCAGGCGGCGCGCCTGGCGCGAATCAAGGCCGGCGAAATCGCGCTCGGACTGCTGGCCGACCTTATCGTGCTGCCGCGCGATCCGATGAAGCTCAAGCCGGCCGAATTGATGAACCTGCCGGTCGACATCACGATCGTCGGCGGGCGGGTAGTGTTCGAGCGCGGGCGTCCCGAGGTGGCGGCCAGCCCCGGCGCCGACCTATTCTCGGCCTGAGTTCGTTGGGTAGCCCGGCCCCTCGTCGCCCTATGACGCAGGTATCGCACCGCATATCGCCTTCGTCGCCGGGCTTCAGCACGATCCGTTTCGAGAAGCGCGGGCCAATCGCGTGGATAACGCTCAACCGGCCCCGCCAGCTCAACGCTTATAACGTCGCGATGCGCGACGACCTCTTCGCCGCGCTCAGCGCTATCCATGACGATCCCGAAGTCCGCGCCATGGTGCTCGATGGTGCGGGACCGGCATTTTCCACCGGCGGCGACGTAAGCGAGTTCGGCCGCGCGCCCTCGCCGACGGTCGCGCGATGGGTCCGCTTTCGGCGCGACGTATGGGGCCGCCTGCGCGCGCTCTCAATCCCGACCGTCGCCGCGGTTCATGGCTACGCGGTCGGCGGCGGCCTCGAGATGGTGTTGCTGTGCGACATCGCAATTGCAACGCGGGATGCAACCTTCTGCCTGCCCGAGACCGGCCTCGGGATGATTCCCGGAGTGGCGGGCACGCAGACCGCCTCACGCCGGCTGGGAGCGGGACGCGCGCTCGACCTGTGCCTCACGGGCCGTTGGATTGACGCAAACGAGGCTTTAGCAATAGGTTTGGTCGCCGAAGTCGTGCCTGCGGCCTCGCTGACTCGCGCGGCCGGAACGCTGGCCGGTCGCCTTTGTCGTATGCCGCGAGAGCGGGTCGCGATGGCGAAGCTGGCGGTCTGGGATGGCCTGGACCTGCCGCTTGAAGAAGGGCTGGCGATGGAGCGCAGGCTCGCCCGCAGGCTCGAAGATTTGCGGCTCAAAAAGCGAACGCCGGCGGCCACATCCGTCCCCGAGAGGGCGCGCCGCCTTGGAGGAGTACCGTGAATACCGTCAGTTTCATCAGCATCCCCGGCTCGATTGCCCCCGACCAGGAAATCCTGGTTTTCGGCGATCGCAGGCTCGACTACGCGCGGCTAAATGAACTGGTCGGCCGCCTCAGTTCGTCCTTCAAGGCCTTGGGACTGAAGCCTCGCGACGTGATCGCCGCGCTCGACACCAACTCCGATAACTACATCGCCGGCTACTATGCCGCCGCGAAGGCGGGACTCACCTGGCTGCCGCTCAACTACCGCGCCAAGGACGCCGAGCTCGAATACATGATCAACACTGCCGGGGCCAAGGTACTGCTGGCGGGTGACCGCTATCTCGACCTCATGGCGCGTGTATCGCCCAGACTCAAGACTGCCAAGGTCGTGGCGTGGGGAGACGGCAAGGCCGGGATGCCGCGTCTTTCGGATATGGTCAAGGCAGCCGAGGTCGATGAAGGCGAAGTCGAGGTCGACGACGAGGACGTCTCGGTGCTGATGTACACCAGTGGCACGACTTCGCTGCCTAAGGGCGTGATGTTGCGCTTTCGCGATTTCGCCGCCTATGTCACGGCCAACGTCGAGATGGCGGACGGCAGCGAGCGCGGTGTCGCGCTGGTTTGCGTGCCCTTCTACCATATCGCCGGCACTACGGCGATGATGACCAACCTATGGACCGGGCGGCGGATGGTGGTGATGCCGCAGTTCGATCCGAAGACCTGGCTGCAACTGGTGGTGCGCGAAAAAGTCACGCACGCTTTCGTCGTGCCGACGATGATGAAGCAGTTGCTTGACGAGCCATCGTTCTCCAAAACCGATTTCTCGAGCCTCACCAATCTCGCGTATGGCGGCGCGGCGATGCCGATTCAGACCATCCGCCGGGCGATCGAAGCGTTTCCCAAAACCGTTGGCTTCGTGAACGCGTACGGCCAGACCGAAACCACCTCCTCGCTCACCGTGCTCGGCCCCGACGACCATCGGATCGACGGCGATCCCAAGACCGTCGAGCTCAAGCTCAAGCGGCTAAACTCGATCGGCCGTCCGCTGCCAGACGTCGAGGTCGCCGTACGCGACGACGACGGTACGCTGCTCGCCGCGGGGCAGGTCGGCGAAATCCTCATCCGCACCCCGCGCATCATGAAGGGCTATGCCGGACGCGAGGACGACTCCCGCCTGGCCGAGGGATGGCGCGCGACCGGGGACCTCGGATGGGTGGACGAAGAGGGCTACGTGTTCTTCGCCGGACGCAAGGACGACATGATCATCCGCGGCGGCGAAAATATCGCGCCGGCCGAGATCGAGGCGGTCCTGATGAGCCATCCGGCGATCGACGAGGCGGCGGTGATCGGTGTGCCGTCGGTCGAATGGGGACAGATCGTCAAAGCCTTTGTCGTCAAACGGCCCGGCCAGAACATCACATCGCCCGACCTCAGCGAGTTCTGCCGCACGCGTTTGGCGAGCTTTAAACGGCCCGAGACGATCGAGTTCATCGAGGCACTGCCCAAGAATCCGCTCGGCAAAATCCTGCGCAAGGAGCTGCGTGACAAGGGCGACGCGCCGCGTCCCTGAGCGGATGCGTCCAGCGCATGCTGCGCCCGCCGTGGTCGAAGTCGCGCGGGCCGCGGGATGCGTCACCGCGACTTTTAAGTGGCCAGCCGCGCGCCACCGCGCCGTCCATAAATTGACCGCGGCGATGGCGCTCCGACTGGTCGAGCTTGCCGAAGAAGTTGAAGACGACGCGGACGCCCTGATGCTCGTGCTTCGCGGCGCTCGCGGTAACTTTTGCGCCGGCTTCGAAGACGAGGTCGATTCGATCGCGCCGAGCGTAGTCGAATCGATCGCGGTGCTCTCCAAGCCGACGCTTGCGATAATCGATGGTTTGGCCGCGGACGAGGGTATGGAACTCGCGCTCGCGGTGGACCTTCGTATCGCGACGCAAACGGCGCGCTTCACGCTTGGCCAACTCGAGCGCGGCCGGATGCCACATTACGGCGGAACCCAACGCCTGCCGCGGCTCATCGGCGCCGCCCATACGCTGCGGATGCTGCTGACCGGCAGAGCGGTAGACGGCGGCGAGGCGATGCGCCTGGGATTGGTGACCTACGTCGCATCCGGGGACGCCGCGCTCGAGCGTGTTGCCGACGAGGTCGTGCGTGCGGTCACCAGCCGCGGCCCGGTCGCCTTGCGTTTGGCCAAGGAGGCCGTGCGCAAGGGATGCGACCTGACACTGGATCAAGGTATAAGGCTTGAAGAGGATCTGTACGCCTTGCTACAAACCACAGCCGACCGCGCCGAGGGCGTACGGGCCTTCCTGGACAAGCGAAAGCCGCTGTTTCGCGGCGCCTGAACTGAAATCGCGCGGCGCATTACATCCGACGGAGCGATCGACAAATGGCAAACCAACTGGGAAAAGTTTACATCTGCGGCAAGTGCGGCTCGCAAGTAATCGTTACCAAGGGCGGCACGGGCGCGCTCAAATGCTGCGGCGCACCGATGGAACAGAAAAAGTAGGCAACGCCCACCGCAGTGCAAGTGATGGTCGAAGTACAGTGACGTGAAAATCACCCTCAGCTTCGACAACGGACCCGAGCCCCAAGTTACCGACCACGTCCTCGACGTGCTCGGCGCCGAGCGCTTGCGCTCGACCTTCTTCGTAATCGGGGAGAAGCTCGCCGACCCCGCGCGTCGTGCTTGCGCCGAGCGCGCTTGCGCCGAGGGCCATTGGATCGGCAACCACAGCCTGACGCACAGCAAGCCGTTTGGCCGGCGTGAGGACCGCGACGGTGCCGAGGACGAAATCGGCCGCGCCCAGCGGATACTCGGTCCGCTCGCGCATCCCGACCGCCTGTTCCGCCCCTTCGGCGGCGGCGGCACGCTCGATTCGGGCTTGCTCAACCGCAAGGCTGTCGATTACCTGTGTGCCGGCGGCTTTACGTGCGTGCTGTGGAATTGCGTGCCGCGCGACTGGGAAGACCCAATGGGATGGGTAGAACGCGCGCTCGAGCAATGCCGCTCCATGCCCTGGAGCCTAGTCGTCCTGCACGATCTGCCCACCGGTGCGATGCTTAACCTCGGACGTTTCATCGAGCGTCTGCACGACGCCGGCGCTGAAATCGTGCAGGAGTTTCCACCCGAATGCGTTCCTATCCTGCGCGGCCGACTGATGTTTCCAGTTGATCAATACGTGGCTGCGTAGACGGTGACGGTCGGGGCTCCACAGAAACGTCACGGGGGAGGCTTCATCGAATGATCGGTGCAATCATTATCGGATTAATCGCGGGATGGCTGGCCGGCAAAATAGTCCGCGGCGAGGGTTACGGGATGTTCGCCGACATTCTGCTCGGCCTGGTCGGCGCGGTAATCGGCAATTCGATCTTCAGCGCACTTAATATTCCGGTTTACAGCGGCATAGGACATCTGGCGATGGCGACGGTGGGCGCGGTCGTGCTGGTCGGAATCGTCCATCTGATCAAGAGTCCGTCGCCACAGCACTGAACCGCCAAATAGAAGGCTGCGGGCCTCAGACGAAAGTCGACCCTTATGTCCTCGGGAACGAGGCGAGCCAAGCGCCGCCTCGTTCCCGGAAATCGACTGAATCAAAGGGGAAACGGAGGGTTCTGACCGAAAGGAGTGGTCGTACAGAAGTTTTTCCCCAGAAGTGAGTTGTGCTTCACCCCGTTCTGGGTCATCAAACTGACCTGTCCTACCAACTTCGCCCCGTTGGTGCCTGTCACTTCAATTACGTCATCCGTTCCCGGCGTTCCGCCAGCAAGCGTGATCTGAACCGTGGTATCCACGGGAATCGCATAGTCCACCAAGTCTCCATCGTGATACTTCACGTGGATCAGGCCCGATACTCCGCCGATCGCACTGCGGTTCGACATGGTGATGTACATGGTGAACGGCGCAGGTTGGTGACCATCGGCTTTTGCCGCACCGCATTGCACGCTCACATCAGGCGTGGCCCCTTCCTGATCGAACAACGCGAAATCCGATCTCTGATCGTCCGCGCGTGCCACGGCGACTTGCCACGCCGCGAAAACCGCAACCGCCAGGCCGAATACGAACAATTTGCATGCGTTTCTCATTTCAAACGTGCTCCTCTTCATCATTCGGATAACTCCCGTCTGACTATTTTTGAGGGGCAATTGTTCGCAATCAATAGCTACACCATCGAAATTAACGACAACGCCAATTTTGAATTTGTTTGATAAAATTTATTGCCTTTAGATAGGACTAATTCAAACTTGACGAACATAGAGGCCTTACACGGAGCCAAAGATGTTAAAAGCGGAGAAACCCCAGTTTTGACGTTCTTTGGACAGCCGGCTTGAAGTGCTTGCGCGAGACGCAGCGTTCTGAGACCGCTCGGAACTTCGGATCGCATCAGCGCAAGCGTGGCATTACCTCTTTTGCGAACAGTTCCATGGAGCGGCGCGCCTTGTGGGCGGGCATCCCGGGCAACTGCATCCACATCACCAGGTGCGTGACCCGGCCGGCCTCGCGGTAGCGCTGCAAATCCCGCACTACGTCATCGGGAGATCCCACGGCGAGTGGGGCCTGGAAGAAGCTCAACCCCGGGGTCTTGCGCATCTCGCCCGGAGGCGGAACGTCTGAACGCGAAAACACCGCTTCGCTCCATGGCAGATCGTTGGCTTCCTTGAAGCGGCGATCGTACGCCGTCATCATGTAGTAGAGATGCTCCTCCGCGTCGTCCCACGCCTGCTCACGCGTCTCGGCCACGTAGACCGCTCGCAGTTGCGCGATGTAATGGCTCGCGACGTCATGGCCATGGCTACGCAGTCCCGCGTCGTACATCTGCTGCAGATCGACCCCGCCACTGCCCGCCAGGTGATAGCCCATCCGCGCCACGCGGGACACTGATTTTTCCGCCATTGCGGCGATCCAAATTGGCGGATAGGGCTTCTGCACCGGTTTGGGCGTGAGATTCACGTTCTTCATCCGGTAATACTTGCCGTCGAAGGAAAAGTTCTCTTCGGTGAAGCAGCGGCGGATAAGTTCCACGCCCTCCTCGACCCGGCCACCGCGTTGACTGCGCGGAATTCCGAAGCTCTCGAACTCGCTCACCACGTACCCCTGCCCTACGCCCAAATCGAACCGGCCTTTGGAAAGAATGTCGACCGTAGCCGCATCCTCGGCGACGCGAACCGGATGATGGAAAGGCAGGATGATGATGAACGTCCCGAGGCGGATGCGGCGCGTGCGTTGCGCGATGGCGGAGAGAATCGGCAACAGCGACGGCGACCAGGCGTCGTCGTAGAAATGATGCTCGGTGGTCCAGACGTGATCGTATCCGAGCTCTTCCGCCAGCACGGCTTCCTCAAGATGCTCGTCATAGATTTCGGTTATCGGGCGATGCCATTGCGGAGGGTTGCGAAAGGGCAGAAGAATTCCAAAATCCATCGGCAGAGTCTCCTTGCTCGAGATGTAGTGTCGAGTTGTCTTGCGGCTTTCGCCCTTATGCCACAAGCTGGTGCACGCTGGGTAATGCCGGCGCTTCTGACCTCCTCCCCCGCATCTTGGGGGAGGAATGAGGTGGGGGTCGAGCGAGGAAGCGCCGGATGTTCTTTTTCTGCGGCGTTTCCTCGTTCTGATTTTTTCCGCCGCCACATAGAGGCGGTTCGCACAGACATTTGGAACCGCTTGGACCCGCTCCCCACAATCTCGGGGAAGGAAAAAAATTCTTACCGCTCAGCGCTCAAATCTTACACCGCGTTGAAGCCGGCGCGGCTGAACAGCACCCGCTCCGTGCCCATGCGCGCGCGCATCGCCGCCATCAGCTCGCGCTCCGCGGCCGGCCGAAACCATCCCTCGTAGCCCAGCCGCGCGTACAGTTCGCCCATCCGGAGCGCGCGCGAGCGGCGGCCGCCCGAGCCGTCGCCGTCGAAGTAGGTGTCGACCACGACCCGGTCGGCCGAGCCGTCGGCAAGCTCGGCCAGGCGCTCCGGATGGTTCGGCATCATCGGTGACACCGCGAGCTGGACGAACACGCCTGCCGCTCGCAGGCGGCGCGCCGCCGCAAGCCGCTGTGCGATCGACGGCGAGGTCGGAGTGAGCGCGCGCCGCACCTGCTCGTCGTCGGTCTCGACCGTTATCGACGCGATGAGCCGCGGCCCAAGCTGTATCAGCAGGTCGAGGTCGCGTTCGATGAGGGGACTGCGCGTCTGCAACAGCAGGCGGCGCGGCGGCCGGCGCACGAACAGCTCTAGCGCGCCCCGCGTAAGCCGCGTCCGCCGCTCCATCCCCTGGTACGGATCGGTCGCGCTCGACATGAAGACGGCTGCGCGCTCGAGCTTGCCGGACTGCTCCATCGCGTGAAGCTCACGCGCGAGCAGTTCGAGCAGGTTCGACTTCGCGATGACCCACGATCCCCACGGACCCGGCTTTGCCCGGGCCACCGGCAACGCCCGCACGTAACAGAACGGGCATCCGCCGCCGTCGCCGAAAGCGCATCCGATGTATGGGTTGAGCGAGTAGCTGAAGCCGTCCAGGAAGCCGCCGGTCGGCGTGAGTGCGCGGGTCACAGGGGTGGCCGAATAGTTGCGCATTTAACTCTCGCGTCGCAGAGGTGCGTTAGGGTGCTCACAATCCACCGATGCTTCGCGACCATTGACATAAACCGCACTGCGGGCACAAACTACTGAAATGCGGCGCTTAATATTTTCGACGATCTTTGCCCTGGCGATCGCGATGCCCGCAGGCGCACTCGCGCAGCAGGGTCCCTATAATGACAAGCAGAATCCCAACGAGTATACCGATACCGAAGACGGCCAGCTGCTCAAGGTGGTCAGCTATTTCATCGCGCCCATCGGATATGCGTTGGAATGGGGCGTCACGCGCCCGTTGCACTACCTCGCCACCAAGACATCGCTCGCTCCGGCCATGAGCGGCGACACCGAGTACAGCCAAATGTATAACCCCGGCCCGAACGTGGCGCCGATCCTACCTGCGCCACCCCCGGCGACTACGGCTTCATCCAGTGTAGCGGGAGAGAATTCGGCGCCGCAGACCTACATCGAACGGACGCCGGTCGGACCGGCCACGGTGCCTCAGCCGTTGGTGCCGCTAACCTCGCCTCCCACGCAGCCCGTGCTGCACTGATTTAACGATCACTGACGATTCAGGCGGCTGCGGACGGGAACCTCCGCGGCCGT
Organism: uncultured delta proteobacterium; assembly: GCA_963710455.1. Classification (GTDB taxonomy): domain Bacteria; phylum Desulfobacterota; class Binatia; order Binatales; family Binataceae; genus JAKAVN01. The sequence continues at coordinate 514,926 of CAVQAG010000014.1, read as the reverse complement.
TTTCCTTTCACAACGGAGAAGCATCATGGCCGAGAAGGTTGCAGACAAGATTGTCACGGACAAGATCGTCAAAACGGATGACGAATGGAGAAAGCTCCTCACCCCTGAGCAGTACGAGGTCACCCGCAAAAAAGGCACCGAGCGCGCATTTACCGGCCAGTACTGGGACTTCCACGACAAGGGCGTTTACCTATGCGTATGCTGCGGCAACGAGCTGTTTGATTCCCAGACCAAGTTCGAGTCCGGATGCGGATGGCCGAGCTTTTACGCTCCGAAGGACGAGAGCAAGGTCGAAAACGCTGTCGACAGGAGCTATGGGATGGTGCGGACGGAAGTGACGTGCAGCCGCTGCGGCTCACACCTGGGTCATGTGTTCGACGACGGCCCGAACCCGACTGGATTACGCTACTGCATGAACTCAGCGTCGTTGAAGTTCGAGAAGAAAGAGAAGTAGCAGATTGCGAATCGATCCTTAAGGGCCAATCAATAGAGAATCTTCGTTAACCGCCGCCGGCCACCAGGTCGTTCGCCTCGGCATATGAGATGGCGTCCTCGGCGAAGCGGAAGGTTCCCTGCTCCCGGATCTCCCGCGCCGCGCGGAGAAACGCTCCTAACGCTGCGCGGCTCAGCGCGGACCCCAAACTTATCCGCCGGACTCCCAACGCAGCGAGGTCGGCCACCGAAAGCGAAGCGGTCTTCAGGCCCATCACGACGTTGACCGGCTTGTTCACCGCCGCGCACACGGTCCGAATGTCCTCGGGCCTGGTGAGTCCGGGCGCATACAGCGCGTCAGCGCCGACGGAATCGAACGCTTGCAGGCGGCGGATCGTATCGTCAAGGTCCAGGCGGCCATGCAGGAAGTTCTCCGCTCGGCCAACAAGCACGAACGGGAACGGGAGCGCGCGGGCCGCCTCGGCAGCGGCCGCGATCCGGTCGACGGCATGCTGGAAATCGTAGATCGGCCGCCTTTGATCGCCGCTTGAATCTTCAATCGATCCGCCGACCAGCCCAGCCACTTCGCCGGCAAGGCGAATCGTCTCTGCCGCCGCTGCCGGCGTATGGCCGAAGCCGTTTTCAAGATCGGCGGCGACGGGCAGATCGGTCGCGTCAACGATCGCCTTGGCATTGGCCAAAGTCTCGTCGCGAGTGATGGCAGCAGCGCCGTCGCGGCGGCCAAGCGTGAACGCCAGGCCGGCGCTGGTGGTCGTAAGCGCCTCGAAGCCGAGTCCTGCCAGGATGCGGGCGGTGCCGGCGTCCCACGGGTTAGGGATCACAAACGCACCCGCACGCGCGTGCAGCGCCTGGAATCGCCGAGCCTTTTCAATTTGACTGGCGCGCATAATCGTCCTCCCGGAAAATAGTCCGAGCGGCGCACGCTACGCGGTCAGCTACCCACCAATCCCGCGGCGCGCGCCCATTGATACTTCGCCCCCAGCACCATCACCGGCTTCTCAGTCGTGTACGGATAGGCCGGGATATTGTGCTCGAACAGCACGCGGCACGCCTCTTCGACCTCGACGTCGCCGACCAGTGAGGCCACGATCGGCTTGTCGATTCCCTTGGCGCGCAGCTCCTCGACCACCTCGGTCACCAGTTTCGCGAACACCAGCGGCGGCGTGATGATCGTGTGCCAGTAGCCCAGGATGAGCGCGTGGATGCGCGGCTCCTCCAGGCCCAGGCGAAGCGTGTTGCGATAAGTGGTAGGCGGCTCGCCGCCGGTGATGTCGACCGGATTGCCGGCCGCGCCAAAGGGCGGGATGAACTTACGAAAGGCCGCGTCGAGGTCGGGCGGCATCTCCATCAGCTTGAGTGCGTTGTCGACGCAGGCATCGGAGAGCAGCACCCCCGAGCCCCCGGCGCCGGTGATGATGAGCACGTTCTCGCCCTTGGGCGACGCCATGATCGGCAGGCAGCGCGCGAACTCGAGCATGTCGTTAAGGGCGCGGGCACGCACCACGCCCGACTGGCGCAACACGTCCTCATAGATGCGGTCGTTGCCGGCCAGCGCCGCGGTGTGTGAACGTGCGGCGCGCGCGCCGAGCGCGGTGCGCCCGGCCTTGAGCACGATCACCGGCTTTTTGCGTGAGACGCGTCTGGCGACCTCGGCAAACGAGCGGCCGTCTTTGAGATCCTCGACGTGCATCGCGATCACCTGGGTGGCGTCGTCCTGCTCGAAAAAAGTCAGCAGATCGTCCTCGTCGAGGTCGGACTTGTTGCCCAATCCGACGATAGCGGAGACGCCCATCCGGGTCGAGCGGCTAAACCCAACGATCGCCATCCCGACTCCGCCGCTTTGCGAGGAGAGCGCGGCCTTGCCTACCACGTCGTAGGGCGTGCAGAAGGTGGCGCAGAGTTTGCGCGGCAGGTAATAGAAGCCATAGATGTTCGGGCCCATCAGGCGCACGTTGTATTCTCGTCCGATTTTGACGATCTCGTTTTGCAGCTCTACGTTGCCGGTTTCGGCGAAGCCCGACGGAATGAGGACCGCGCCGGGAATCTTTTTCTCGCCGCACTCCTTGAGCGCGCCCGCGACCAGCGGCGCTGGGATCGCAAACACCGCGACGTCGATCTCGCCCGCCACCTCCTTAACGCTGCGATAGGCCTTGCACCCCATCACTTCCGGCAGCTTCGGATGGATCGGATAGATCCTGCCCTCGAAGCCGCCGTTGATCAGGTTCTTCATTACCGAGTTACCGATCTTGCCGTCCTCGGCCGACGCACCGATTACCGCTATCGCCGCGGGGCGCATTATCCGGTTCATCGCGCGCAGGATTTCCTCGCGCGAGGGCCGAAAGCGCTCGCGGGGCGGGGTGAAATCCAGCAGCACGCGCACGTCGAGAGCGGTTGCGCCGTCGGGCCGCACCAGTATCGGGTTGAGATCGATCTCCGCGATTTCTGGAAAGTCGGCAGCGAGGATCGAGACAGTTTCGATGATCGCCGCGAGCGCGCTCTTGTCGACCGCAGTTGCGCCGCGAACGCCATTTAGAATTTCGGCGGCCGCGATCCCATTGATCATCGAGAGCGCGTCCTCGCGAGTCGCGGGCGCCAGGCGAAACGTGACGTCCTTGAGCACTTCGACCAGCACGCCGCCCAGCCCGAACGCGACAACCTTGCCGAAGCTCGGATCTTCGGTCGCGCCAACGATCACTTCCTGGCCGCCGGAGAGCATCTGCTGGATTTCGACCCCTGCGACTTTGGCGTCGGGCTTGTAGGCGCGCGCGCCGGCGACGATCTTTTCGTAGGCTCGCTCAGCCTCGGCCGCGCTCCGCACGTTGAGCATCACGCCTTCCGCTTCGGTCTTGTGCAGGATGTCGGGGGAGACGATTTTCATCACCACCGGAAAGCCAACCGTGCTCGCGGCGCGGCCGGCCTCGGCGGCGGAGGACGCGATCGCGGCTTTGGGCAGCGGGATCGCACATGCCTCGCATAGCGCCCTGCATTCGGTCGGCGAGAGCGCGTTTCGTCCATCCGCCCTAGCCGCGTCGATCACTGCCCGCACCGCCGAACGATCATAGCTCATAGACGACTCTGCCTTGTCTTTGCGTTTCCTGTGTGACGTAATGAGCGCGCAGGGCTCAACCCTAACGCCGCGCGTGCGCGCGCGTCAAATCGCACTGCCGCCGCGCGGCCGAGGATACCCATGGTTGAAAAGACAATCGAACTCACCGGCAGTTCGACCGAGTCGATAGAGCACGCGGTGGACCTGGCGGTTGCGCGCGCAGCAGTGACGATCTCCGGCGTGCACACGGCTCAGGTAACCAACATCGCGGCCGAGGTCGCGCAGAACAAAGTGACGCGCTGGAAAGTGACGGTGAAGCTGACTTTCCAGGTGAAGGAACAGCTTCACGAGTAACCAGTCAGGCGCCACCTCCGTTCGGCGATCGGCGATTTTGCCGGCGCGCAAGATTGGAGGAGAATGATGGTAGCGCCGGGCTCTGGCCGGGCGGCAGCGGGCTGACGATTCATGCGGCCACGCGCAAGCGCCGCCCAATGGGCCTTAATCGATGCCAGCCAAGATCACAGAAGTACAGCGCGGGATCTATGAACTCTTTTTGCCGCTGCCGATGCGGCCGATGATTGTTAACGTCTATCTAATCGACTGCGGCGGCGGTCAGTGGACGCTGGTCGATACCGGCATGAACACGGCCGACAGCGTGGCGACGCTCAAGGACGCCTTCACCCAGGCCGGAACCAGGCTCGAAGACCTTACCGTCCTGCTCGGCACCCATCATCACGTTGATCATTTCGGCGCGTCGGGAACGATCAAGGCGCTGAGCCATGCCCATACCTACCTGCACGACCTTGAGGTCGAGCGGGTCAACCGGATGCTGAATCTGCCGCCGCCATCCGCCAATCCCGAAGTGCTGGCGTTTTTCACCGGACATGGCTTTCCAATCGATCGATATCCGATCGAAGGGATGCGGCCGGTGTGGATGGGCACCGACCAGTACAACCCCGTCCCGCAGCCCGACGCCTTCCTGCATGATGGCGACGTGATCACGGTGGGCGAGCGGCGCTTCGAGGTGGTCTGGACGCCGGGCCACGCCCCCGGCCATAGCGTGATTTACCTGCGCAAGGAAAAGGTGATGATCGTCGGCGACCATCTGCTGCCGCGCATCACTCCACACGTCGGCATCTATCCCTCGGGTCCGGCTAATCCGCTAAGCGACTTCATCGACTCGCAACGCAAGGTACAGAATTTCGAGGTGGAGCTGGTGCTGCCAGCGCATGGCGCGGTTTACCAGGACCATCGCCATCGCGCCAACCAACTCATCGAACATCATCGCTATCGTGAAGCCGAAATGCTTGATCTCATCAGACGCACACCGCATACGGCTTTCGAGGTGGCGCAGGAGATTTTCGGTGACGAGGACCGGCCGATTTTCCACGTGATGGCGGCGACGTTCGAAACGCTGGCGCACCTGGAGTATTCGCGCGTCGAAGGACGTGCGAACCGCCTGGAGAAGAACGGGCGCGTCGTGTGGCAGGCGCGTTAAGGCCCTTATATTTCCTTCCTTGGGGCGCTCGGCTCTCCTCCCCTTGTCCAAGCCCAACGACAAGGAGAGGGTCCAGAAGAGATCATGGTAGTTGTCAACCCGCCGAAAACAGCGGGTTAACAAGGTACTTATTCGACTACAGCGCGGCCTCCTGGACTTCGATACGGGTAGAAAAGCGGGGGGCGGTGTGTCGGTGATTGCCGTTTACGCCTTCGACTTCGCGACGCACGTCATAATGGAGCTCTTCATGCGCGTGGCCATCGCGATGCGGTACAACGCCATTGCCATTAGATTGGCCACTGCCATTGGAGTGGCTAATTCCATTGGAATGGCCGTTGCCGTTAATCGCGACGTTGCCCCTCTCTATACCAATGGCCGCCACCGCGGAGATCTTGCGGCGACGGCGCTTGAGCGGCGCGCTTATCCTGCCGACGCGGGTCACGGGGGAGCGGCGGGCCAGGCGACGCGGATTGAGCCCGTCGAGTTGCTGTAGACGCCATTTGCGGAGTCCCTCGCGCAGACAGCTTGCATTGATTCCAAGGGTTTCGCAGACGGTGTCGAACGCAAACGGACCGTCGCCCCTGCGATCCATCAGCCACCCCTCGGCCTCAACGAACAGCCTGCGTTGCGCGCGGCTGCGCGAGTTCGCACAAGTCTGGTAGCAGCGCATCGCGTCTTCCAGCACCGCCAGCATCAGGCGTTTAATTGGACGGGCGCTGGAATCGTCAGCACGCATGCCGTCGTAATACTGTCCCGGTGTCAAAGCATCGGGAATCATGATTCCTGCGATTACACTATTTTCCAGTTGCATCGTCCCTCGCCCCTCGTTGCGCTAGCGGCTGCTTCGAGACAGCCCCGCGTTTCTGAACTGTGCTAGAGCAACGGTTGTGCCGAGTTGCGATGGGGCGCCGTCGTGAGAGTCAAAATGCGCGCAAGCGGGCCAATTGCCGAATTTTTTAAAGAGCGGGTGGTTCGGGCACGGACAAATTGCCCCATACTCGGTGCTTCTTAGTGAGGCACTTGGGGTAATTTGGAATTTGAGTTTGGAAGAAAATGCAAAAACGCTACTTATCTAGGCAGGGGACCAAAAAATATTTGGCAGTCGACGGCGGTTGCAGCCAGACCGGGAGTGCGACTTTGGTTCAGACCAAATCCGACTTTCGGCTTAAAAATCCCACCTTCGACTAATTAACGGGACCCCCGCGTGGGCCGGACGGGCCGAGCTTTCGCTCTTCAATCTTGAAGGTCAGAACATCGAAAAGGCAGGCGATTCGATCCTCGAGCGCCTCAAGCAGGGTCTGTTTCTCCAACGGCGTTACGTCGAGATGAAAACACAGGAAGTTTATCAGGTCGGCGTCGCGCAACCCCTGCTCCTCGACCAGTCCCCGCCAGGCTGAGTCGGCATTTTCGCCGAGAAATCCGACCAGCAGGTCACGCAGCGAGCTCATCTCGGAGGGCTCGAGCCCGAGCAATCTTCGCCCCGACGGACACCACTGGACTTCGGCCTGACGGTAGGAATGCGAGTGGACTTCGCGCGTAACCTGGAATTCGCTGATTCCTTCGAGTTGCAGGTTGAAGCGGCCGTCAGGAAGTTTCTCCAGCGAGCTGATACGGCCGGCGCATCCGATGGTGAAGATGTCCGGATAGGCGTAGTAGTCGCGCTCCCAATCGCCCTTTAGCATGATCATCCCGATGGTGCCGTGGGTCTGGGCGACGTCCGCGACCATCTCACGATAGCGCGGCTCGAAAATATGCAGCGGCACCGTCACGCCGGGAAACAGCACGAAGTTGGGGAGCGGAAAGATCGGAATGATGTCCGGTAACTCGGCCATCGTGGTCCTAACGTTACGGCCGCGCCGCAGGCCGGTCAAGGCGACCCCCGTCAGCGCTTGATTTGCCGCCACTTTAGGGCGTGTAAAGTTCCGTGCTCGCCAGGAAGTTCGTGTCGTTTGTTCCGTTCACGCCGCCCGCGATTAGCACACGGCCATTGGGCAACAGTGTCGCAGTGGGAAGGACCCGCGGAGCGCTCATCGGCGTGCCAGCGGTGAAGGAATTGGTCGCCGAATCGTAGACCTCGACGGTGTCGAGGGTGTTTGCACCGTTATCGTTTCCGCGGATAACCAGGATTTCTCCATTGGCCGCCGGCGCCATCGTTCGGTTGTCTTGCGAATTGAATTCGTGGAAATTCAGTTGTATCTGACCTATCGCGTATAGCGACCTATGGCGTTTAGCGACCTTCGGCAGGTGAGTCAGCGGCCAATATGGAAACCAATCTGTTTATCGGAGGCAAGTACGTAGCGGCGGCCGGCGGCGCCCGCTTTGCGGACGTCGAGCCCGCAACTGAGCGCGAACTCGCCCAGGTTGCTGACGCCGGCCCCGAAGACGTCGAGCGCGCCGTGGCCGCAGCGCGCGAGGCTGCCGACCATGGCCCATGGCCGAAGATGAGCGCCGAGGCCCGCGGCCGCATCATCGGCCGCATCGCGGACGGAATCGAAAAACGCGCCCGCGAATTGGGACAACTCGAGGCCCGTGACGTCGGCAAACCGGTCAGCGAATGTGTCAATCACGACATCGCGCGCGCCGCGCGCAACCTGCGCTTCTTCGCCAACGCGGCGGAGGCATGGACCCAGGAGGCGAGTTACGGCGACGCCAAGTTTCTCGGCACGGACCTCAAGCTGGTCAGCCTGACTGAGCGCGCTCCGCTCGGCGTAGGCGCGATCATCATTCCGTGGAACTCGCCGCTGATGCTCGGCACGTGGAACCTTGGACCGTGCCTCGCTGCCGGCAACACGTGTATCTACAAACCCTCGGAACTCGCGCCGCTGACCGCGATCGCGCTCGGCGAAATCGCTAATGAGGCCGGGCTACCGCCGGGCGTGCTCAACGTCCTGCCCGGCCAGCGTACGGCGGGTGCGGCGCTGGTGGCGCATCCGGGTGTCGACGGGATCGCGTTTACGGGCGGCGTCGCGACGGGAAAGCGCGTGATGGCGGCGGCGGCCGAATCGCTCAAACGCGTGACGCTGGAGCTTGGCGGCAAGTCGCCCAACCTGGTTTTCGCCGACGCAGACTTAAAGCGCGCGGCCGCCGGGGTTGCGCGCTCGATTTTCCGCAGCCAGGGTCAGTCATGCGTCGCGGGATCGCGTCTGCTGGTCGAGCGGAAAATTGCCGACGAGTTTATCGCGATGGTCCTTAGCGAGATCCGCCGGCTTAAAATCGGCGACCCGCTTAACGACGACACCGAATACGGCCCGCTCATTTCCGCCGCACATCGCAGCCGGGTCGACTCCTTCGTCAAGGAGGCCGTCGCCGGCGGGGCGGAGCTTTTGGCTGGCGGCGCGATTCCCGAGCATCCCCGTCCGGGCTACTACTACTTGCCAACCATGCTCGATCGGCTGCGGCCCGACGCGCGCGCGGTGCGGGAGGAAATTTTCGGCCCGGTGCTAAGCGTCGAGCGCTTCGAGGACGAGGATCAAGCGGCCGCGATGGCCAACGCGACGCGCTACGGCCTTGCCGCCTATATCTGGACCCGCGACTTGGAGCGCGCACTGCGCGTGGCCGCGCGCATCAAGGCCGGGATGGTATGGGTCAACAGTTTTTTCCTGCGCGATCTGCGCACACCGTTCGGCGGTTCGGGCCAGAGCGGAGTCTGGCCGCCAGGGCGGGCGTTACAGCCTGGAGTTCTGGACCGAGCCCAAGCTGGTCTGCATGACCTATCCCGAACACGAGGCATCGCGATGAATAGCCGCGCCAAAGGAGGCCCGCGATGGGCGAAATTGTAGCCGCAATCTTCACCACCCACGTGCCGCGCCTGATGATCCACGACCCCGAGGCGCGGCGCGCTTACATGGGCAAAAACGTCACCACCTTTTACGACGCGATGGAGTCGCTGGAGCGCGAGCGGCTGCGCGATCTTGAGTTCGACACCTTCGTGCTGATCGACACACACTGGTTCACCACGCTCGAATATGTGCTGAACGCCCAGGAGCGGCTGAGCGGAGTCTACACCTCCGAAGAGCTGCCGCAGATGATCCATGAATACGGCTATGACTATCCAGGTGACCCGGAACTAGCCGCGGCGATCGTGGAGGTGGTTCGCGCAGGCGGATTGCGCGCAATCGCGTCGAGCTACCCGACCCTGCCGCTGCACTATCCGACGTTGAACGTGATGCATTACTTTAATCCCCGCGCCACGCGAAACGTATTGTCGATGGGCGTTTGTCAGACGTCGGGTATCTCCAACGATCTCGCCTTCGGCGTTGCGATGGGAACCGCCATACGGGCCTCCACCCGACGCGTCGTGCTGGTCGCGGCCGGAGGCCTCTCGCATCGCTTCTGGGACTACGACAACGTGCTGCAACATGCCTCGGCTTCGCCCGAGGACATCAGCTCGCTCGCCAACCGTTTATATGACGAAAAGTTGATGGAATGGTTTAAATCTGGCCGCCACGACGATATTCTGCGCGCCGCGCCCGAGTATCGCGCCGAGTGCTCGCCTGAAGGACGCTTCTCGCATTACCTGATGATGGCGGGTGCGCTGGGCGGGGCGGAGTGGAACTGGCGCGGCGAGCAATTCGGGCGCTACGAGGCCGCGCTCGGAACAGGCCAGGCGATTTTCTACTTCGCCCGGTCTACCGCCGCGACGCATCAGGGCGTGCAGCCGCCGATAGCAGGAGCGGACTAAAATGAAACTCGTGCATGGAATCCATGCGATGCTGGTGACGCCGTTCACCGCGGATTACAAACTCAACGAAGAGGCCTTGCGCAAGGAGGTGCGATGGGCGCTCGACAACGGCGCCGACGGTATCGTCGCCACTCCAAGTATCGGCGAGTTCCTGCATCTGAATGAAGCTGAGCGCATCCGCGCATTTGAAGTAACACTTGAGGAAACCCGCAAGCGGCCCGGCGTGCCGGCCACCGCGATGACGTCGGGCGCGACCACGCTTGAGGCCCTGCACTTCGCCAAGGTTGCGGCCAGGATGGGCTACGACGCCCAGCAGGTGATCCCGCCCTACTACTGGAGATGCGGCGAGGCCGAGGTCGAGCGCCATTACCGGATGATCGCCGAGGCCGGAGACCTGCCGCTGGTCGTCTATCACAATCCGGCGCTAAGCAAGTTCAATATCACGCCGAAGTTCGCCGCGCGCCTGGCGACGATTCCCGGGGTGGTCGCGATGAAGGAAGTCCTGACCGACCTCCAGCATCTCGAAGAGCTTTACGACCAAATCGGCTCGCGGATCGAAATCTACAACACGTTCCGCGCCCTGCTGAGCGGCCTGTTGCTCGGCGCGGCCGGCGGTTTCATCAACATCTTCGCCGTGCCGGCCTCCGCGGCGCTGCTCAGGGCCTACCGCGCCGGTGACATCATGCGCGCCCAGGAAATCCAGCGCCGGCTCAATCGATGCTTCCCGCGCGGGGGCGAAGAGGCACTCGGCCATCTGGGCGTCACGAAGGTCACCGCCTCGGTCGCAACCGGGATCGACATGGGGCCGGCGCGGCCGCCCTATATGGCGCCCGAGGACGCTGCCGAGCGGCTGCGCAAGCGGCTCCCGCAGTTGCAGGAGATCCTCTGATGGGCGCGCGCTCGGGCAATAATTATTTGAGCGCGATGCGCAAGCTAAAGAGCGAAATCTGGATCGGCGGCGAGCGTGTCGCCGACCCGACGACCCATCCCGCGCTCAAGCCGGTCACACGTTCGCTCGCTTCCCTCTACGACATGCAGATCGAGCATCCGGAGGCGATGACCTATCGCGTCGAGGGCGGCGAGCGCGCCGGGCTTTCATTCATCCAACCGCAAAGCGCCGACGACGTGCGCAAGCGGGGCGCGATGATGCGGCGCTGGGCCGACTTCAGCGGCGGGATGCTCGGGCGTACGCCCGACTACCTCAACGCCAGCATCGCGGCGATGGCGTCCGCGCGCGAATTCTTCGCCGCCGCTGACCAACGCTTCGGCGACAACATCGTCGAGTATTACCGCGCCGCGCGCCGTAACGACTGGTGCGCCACGCATACCCTGCTCAATCCGCGCGCCAGCCGCGCCGCCGGATGGGCCGGACAGACTGACGCCGACCTCGCGCTGCGCCTGGTCGAAGAGACTCACGACGGAATCGTCGTCAACGGCGCGCGCATGCTCGCCACGCTTGGGCCGGCCTCCGAGGAGTTGCTGGTCTTCCCCTCCACCGTGCTCAAGGAGGACCCGAGCCAGAAGCCCTTTGCGCTGGCGTTCGCGGTGCAATGCAACGCGCCGGGGCTCAAGTTTCTCTGCCGCGACGCGTTTGACTCCGAGCGATCGCATTTCGACCATCCGCTCGCTTCGCGTTTCGAGGAGATGGATTGCGTCGTCATCTTTGAGAACGTGATGGTGCCGTGGGAGCGCGTGTTCGTCTGCGGCGACATGGCGCGATGTAACGCGCTCTATGCCGAGACCGGCGCCGTGGTTAACATGATGCACCAGGTGGTGGTCAAAAACGCGGTCAAAAGCGAATTCATGCTCGGCCTGGCCACCAGGATCGCCCAGGTCAGCGACGCGATGAGCCTGCCGCACGTCCGCGAGCGGCTGGCCGAGATGATCATCACTGCCGAGCTGATGCGTTCGTGCCTGCGGGCGGCCGAGGCCGACGCGGCGCCGGATAAGTGGGGCCAATACATGCCGGCGCGCCCGCCGCTCGACACCGCGCGCAATCTCTTTCCCAAGCTGTATCCGCGCCTGGTCGAGATCATCCAGCTCAACAGCTCTTCGAGCCTGATGGCGACACCGTCGGAGCGCGACTTCAAAAGCCCGATCGCGCCCGAGATCGAGCGCTACTTCAGCCAGGCTGACGCCGCCGCGCGCGAGCGCGTCGCGCTTTACCGGCTCGCCTGGGACGCCGCAGGCAGTTCGTTTGCCGGACGCCAGGTGCTGTACGAGCGCTTCTTCTTTGGCGACCCGATCAGGATGGCAAGCGCCCTGGTCGATAACACCGACCTTGCGGCGCTGGTGCGGCGAATCAAGGATTTCATGGCGCGCACCGACTAGGGGCCGCGCCGGACAATATCGTCGGGCGTCTTCCCGAGATAAACATTGCGATGGCACGATTGCGCAAGGCGGCGCGTATGTGGCGCGATCCGGAAAAGCGGGCGCTCGCGACGCGCGTGCTGGTACCTGACGACGAGCCGCTATACGCAATCGATCCTGAGCGCCTGTTCGGACGCTGCGCGCCGCTGGAAGTCGAATTGGGCGCCGGTCGCGGCGACTTTATCATCGAGTACGCGGCCGCGCGTCCCGAGCGTGATTTCCTCGCGGTCGAACTTGCCGCCTCGGTCGCACGGGTGCTGGCCTTGCGCGCCGCGCGCCGCCGACTCGACAACTTGCGCGTGGCTCGGATGGACGCGCGGACGCTGGTTAACCTGATGCTGGCGGCGGGTAGCTTGAGCGCGTGCCATGTCTATTTTCCCGACCCCTGGCTCACGCTTTCACAACAGAAGCATCGGATGTTCTCCGCGGGCTTTGCCGAGCGCCTAAAGCGCGTGCTGGCGCCCGGAGCGATCGTCCACGTGGCAACCGACGTCGAGCCCTACGCGATGGAAATGTTCGCGATGCTCGCGGGCGCGGGCTTTCGCCAGGTCGAAGTCATCGCGCCGGGCGCGCGAGCTTCGGGCTTCGGGCTGAAATACCTGGCCCAGGGCAAGGCAGTGTTCTCGGCCTCTTTCGCGCTGGCCCCCTCTGCCCTGGATCGATGATTTAGCCCCGTTTTCGCCGCCTTCCCCCTGTTGTCATCCGTATCTACGGCGGCTTGCCTTGCGATCCGCCAGCGTCTAACCTGACCCCCAAGTTTCCTATATGCGGCGTCTCGCTTTCTTAATGGCGGCTTGTCTCGCGCTTTGCGTGTCGGCTTGTGCTGTGCACCAGCAGACCCCGACCGGCCAGAACTATTACTCACTCGGCCAGCAGGCTTTCGCTACGCACGATTACAAGGGCGCGGCCATCTACTTCCAAAAATTGATCGACCAGTACCCCTTCAGCCCTTACGCCGAAGATGCGGAGCTCAAGATCGGGCTTTCCGAGTACCAGCAGAAGCATTACGCCGAGGCTATCTCTTCGCTGGGCGATTTCGAAAAGATGCATCCGACCAGCAAGCAGATCGAGCTGGCCTCGTACTACCTGGCGATGGCGCACTACGATCAGATCGGCCGCCCCGACCAGGACCAGAGCAATACCGAGCAGGCGATGCAGCAGTTCGAGATAATCGAACGGCGTTTCCCTGAAACCGGCTTCGCCGCACTTGCCCATCAGCAGATTTCCGTCTGCCGCGAAATGCTCGCGCGCCATCAGCTCCTGATCGGAGACTTCTATTACAAACGGGCTAACTTCCGCGCTGCCGAATCGCGCCTGGCCGAGCTGATGCAAAAATGGGCCGACACTCCGGTGGGCGACGAGGCGCTTTACCAGCTAGGCACCACTTTGGAGAAGGAAGGTAAAAAATACTCCGCCGCTCAAGCTTTCACCGCCGTCGTGCTGCACTATCCCGGGACGACGTACGCCAGCAAGGCCAAGTACGAACTCAAGAAACTGCATCAGCCGGTCGATACCGAAGAGGATCCGTTACACCTGGTGCTGACCGAGAGCGGATTCAGCGACACCGACGACGTGAAGGTGCGCCAGGGTGACGAAACCGCATTGGCGTCGGCGGACCCTAACGCGTATCCGCCGATGCCGATCCTAAAGGCGCCACCCTCGGCACCGACGCCGCCAGAGTCGCCTGATAGTACATCCGCCGGTTCGAGCGCTCCTGGCGGACCGGTCGCGTCCACAACCGGCTCATCTGCGGGTTCTCCGCGCAGTTCCATATCGCCTGGCGCTCTCGCTGCCGCTACCACCGCTCCGGCCGCCAGCGAAGCGGCAATCGGCGCGGTCAAGACCACGGCGCACACCGGCCCCGCTACGCTCAACCGGATCAGGCTCTCTTCGGCCGATCCGCCGTTGTCGGTAATTTTCGACCTGAGCGGCAATGTCCCGTTCGAGAGCCAGATCCAGAATGGCTCCAGTTCGTCGACCCTGACGATCCATCTCAAGGAGACCAAGCTGGCGCGCGGGCTCTCAACTCACATGACCTTCGATCGCTCGATCTTTCGCGACTGCGATATTCAGACTGGCCCCGACGGCGCCACGGTAACCGTGAATACTTCACCGGTATCGCGTTTTGCGGTGGTGCCGCTCAACGCTCCGCCGCGTCTGCTGGTCACGTTTACACCGGAGCAACAGCCCGGCGGCGCGGGTGAGCCCGCCAGCGATAGCGGCAGTTCGGGCGGTAACGGCGATTCGATCGACTAGGATTTTCGGACAGCAAGATCGCTTGTCCCGCTCTCGAACAAGCTTTTATTGATCGCTCTTCAGTCGTAAAGGCATGCGTTCCGCGTCCTCTTGCTTAATGCATTCTGATCCCTCCCCCGTGTTTTGGGGGAGGGTTGGGGTGGGGGGCGAGCGAGAAAGCGCCGATATCTTTTTTTTCGGCGCTTCCTCGTCCTAACAATCGAAAATTTCCTCGCCGCTCTACTGCGGCTCGTCGTCGCGAGGCACGCGGTCAGGCGACGCGTTCTGTGCGTCGTCTGACTGCGCCGCCGGGTCCTCGGCTTCGGCGCCGGACCTCGGCGCCGATTCTTCTTCGCCGCAGGAAGGCGCAGGCGGCGGATCGCCGTCTACGCCTTCCAGCGGCGCTGCGGCGGCAGCCGTGGACGATTCTTCCCCGCCTGACAACAAGGATGCTTGCGGACCATCGGATGCTTCCGGGGTGTCGGACGCATCCTGCGCGGCGCGCTCCTCCAGCTCCTTGAACTCCTCGAGGTCGGGCAGACCGTCGAGGTCGCGCAATCCAAAGACCTCGAGGAACTCCGCCGAGGTCGCGTACATAATCGGGCGCCCGGGCGCTTCCTTGCGCCCGGCGATTCGTACCAGCCGGCGTTCGAGCAAGGTCTCGAGCACGCCGCCTGAATCGACGCCGCGCAACTGCTCGATCTCTGGACGAGTTACCGGCTGGCGGTAGGCGATGATCGCGAGCGTCTCCAACAACGGGCGGCTAAGCCGCGGCGGCTTAGCCGCGAGCAACTTGCGCACGTAGAGCGCGTGCTCCTTGGGCGTGCGCAACTGGTAACCGCCCGCGACCTCTTCGAGCATCACGCCGCGCGCGCCCGAGCCGTAGCCGAGAATCATCTCGGCCAGCGCCTTTTTGATCGCATCGCGCGCAACGTTGTCGAGCACCCCTGCCAGCCGCGCGAGCGGCACCGGCTCGCCCGCCGCAAACAGCAGGCTTTCCAAAATCGCCTTGAGCCTTTCCTCGTCCATCCCGCCCCCGCCGCGCAGCCGCGCTCAGCCGCGGCCCGTCGCGAACTCTCTTTGATGGTGCCCGTTCACTGTTGCTCGCCGCCGGCGGGCGCCGAAGGCGGCGTTTCACCGGACGCCGCCTGCTCGCGCCGCTCGAGGAGGATCGGGCCGTAGCGATGCGCCTGGCGCGCACGTACCCTGCCCTGCCGGATGAGCTCGAGCAGCGCCATGAAGGTCGCGATCACAGTGGGGCGGTCGTTTGGATCGTGAAAATTCTCGAACAGTGCCACGAATTCCACAGTCCCGCCGCCCTCATCGAGCGCCGCCATGATTCGCGGAATACATTCGGCGACCGGGATGTCGCGCAGCGTGATAGCGCGCGGCGTGGTGTCGGTCAGGCGCTTGAGTACCGCCGCCATCGCCTCCACCAGGTCGAACAGCGACACGTCGAGCCGCGGCGTCTGGCCGTCAGCTTCGTGCGCTTCGTCGGGCGGCTTCTCGCCCGGGGCGGCAAAAACATCGCGGCCGAGGAGCGCGCGCTCGCCGAGTTTCTCCGCCGCCTCGCGATAGCGCTGGTACTCGAGCAGGCGCGCGACCAGGTCGCGCTTGAGCTCCTCGGCTTCCTCCAGCTCTTCGGTTCCCGCATGCGGCAGCATCGAGAATGACTTGATCAGCAGCAGCGTCGCCGCCATCACCAGGTACTCGCCGGCCACGTCGAGGTTGAGCGAATCGAGCACTTCGAGATAGGCGAGGTACTGTTCGGTGATGACGCTGGCGGTTACGTCGCGCGCGTCGAGTTCGGCGCGCTTGATCAGATGGAGCAGGAGATCGAGCGGCCCCTCGTAGATCGGGAGGCGAAAGCGCGGGCCGGCGCCTGCCTCGAGGCGTTCCGCCGCGTCTTGCGAACCTTCGCTCACAGCAGCACCCGTGTAATCGCGTTGATCAGCGGACTGATAACCACATTCACCGCGTTCGTATACAACAACGCGAATAATATCAGAAGTCCGTACGGTTCAAGACGCGCAAATACACGCGCCGCGGGCAGCGGCAACAGCCCCGCCAGCACCCGGCCACCGTCGAGCGGCAGCAGCGGCAATAGATTAAAAACCGCGAGCAGCACGTTGATCATTACCGACGCCTGCATCATGTAGACGATCGGCAGCGCGACCGCCTCGCCCCACGACGCGTTGATGTACGGAGCGAGCATCCGGGCCAGCACGGCGCTCGCGACCGCCAACGCCAGGTTGGTCAGCGGGCCCGCCGCCGCAACCACTATCATCCCGACGCGCCGCGGGGTCAGGCGACGGAAATCCACCGGCACCGGTTTGGCGTACCCGAACACCGGCAAATGCAGAAACAGGAGCAGCGCGGGCATGATGATCGTGCCGATGGGATCGACGTGGCTCAACGGATTGAGCGTGAGCCGTCCGGCGCGTGCCGCGGTGTCATCGCCCAGCATGTTCGCAACATAACCGTGCATCACCTCGTGCAGCACAATCGCGAACACGGTGGGCACCGCCCAGATCGAAAGCGTGACGATAAATTCGCTTAGGTTGGACAAGTTGGGATTCGCCTTTTGGGGTCGCCTTGAGGAAGCTTTCAGGACATCCCGGCGCGCGCCGCGCGCGGGTGAAAGGTGCGATGGACCTTGCGCAGATGGCTCTTGGACAGATGCGTGTAAATCTGGGTGGTAGAGATATCGCTGTGGCCGAGCATCTCCTGCACCGCACGCAAATCGGCGCCGCCTTCCAGCAGATGAGTCGCGAAGCAATGGCGAAGCGTATGCGGACTGACCCACGCCAGGCGCGGCTCCGCGACGGTCCATCCCTTGAGTGCCTTGAAAAATCCCTGTCGAGTCATCGCGCGCCCCAGCCGGCTGGTGAACAAGGCGGGCGAGCGACGCGCCGCGCGCGTTTTAGTCGGCGGCTCCGCCTCGCGCGCAGCGACATAACTCTTGAGCGCGCGCACCGCAGCCGATCCGATTGGCACGATCCGCTCCTTGCCGCCCTTGCCCAGCACGACCACGATCCGCTCTGCGAGATTGACCTGGCCCGCCCTGAGGCCGACCAGTTCTGAGACCCGCAAGCCGCATCCGTAAGCAAGTTCGAGCATCGCGCGGTCGCGCTTGCCGCGAAGTATCCTGGTGTCGATCGCGTCGAGCAGCATCTCGAGGTCGCGCCGGCCAAGCGTGCGCGGGAGCGCCCGCGGATGCGGCCGCAGCTTGACTGCGGCAGCCGGGTCGCGCTCGATGATTTTCTGCTCGACCATCTCGCGCGCGAGCCCGCGGATACTCGCCAGGTGGCGCCGCTGGCTTGCCACCGACATCCCGCGCCGCCCCATCGCCTCCAAGTAGCCGCTGACTGTACGCGCCTTAAGCGCCGCGGGCTCGACTTCATGGTCCCGGCAATACTGCTGAAACTCGCGCAGATCGCGCGCGTACGCCTGCACCGAATTATTGCCCAACCCACGTTCGACTCGCAGTCGATCGAGATGGCGCTCGATTATACGGTCCCAATCCTGATCCCATTGCGGCCCGGGGCCATCCGGGCGCGAGGCGTGTTTGGGACTGAGCCTGGGTTTCACGCCGCTCCGTTCTGAGGCGGCACATCGTCGAGCCGCTCGACCAGGGCCGCGCGCAGCCGGCGCATCGCTTCGAGCTCGACGATTTTTGCCCCGTTCGCATCGCTGATGTAAAAAACGTCGAGCGCCTGGTCGGCGTTGGTCGAGATGCGCGCGAGATGAATCACCATCCCGAGCTTGAACAACGTATGCGTAATCGCGAACAGCAAGCCAACCCGATCCTGAGTGAAGACGTCGACCACCGTGTATTGTTCGGAGCTGCGATTGTCGACCGTGATCTCGGTCGCTACGCGGCGCACGAACTTACGCCCGGCCACGCGCGCGCGCTGCGCCTCGGCGACCATTGCCTCGAGGTCGCGACTGGCCGCCGAGCACGGCTTCGAGGTCGCGCTCGACGCGCAGCCATCGCTCGCTCTTCCATCGCCATCCCCCCGGCGCCATGCGAGACGCGGAAGACGTCGAGTGCGACGTCGTCGGCGCGAGTGGTGATGCGCGCGGAGAGGATATTGAGATTGTTGGCGGTCAGGACGCCGGCGATTTTCGAGAACAAGCCCGGCTGATCAAGCGTGGCCACGATAAATTCGCTGTACTCGAGATCGGGAAAATGGCGCTGGCGGCAGACCAGGGCCCGCTCGCCCAGCGCGCGCATCAGCTCGAAGTGAGTCGGGATGTCGTCTTCGGGGACAGTTAAGAAGTAGCGCTCGGGCATCAGGTCGAGAAACGCCGCAAGCTCTTCGGGCGCCGCTCCCAGTGGGGCAAGCCGCTCACGGACTGCGGCTTTGACCAGGGCGAGCCGGCGCGCCGGATCGACCGCTTCGCGATCGCCCTGTTCCAGAATTTTGAGCGCGCGCATGTAGAGGTCGCTCAGCAGCATGTCGCGCCAGTTGTTGTACACGTTGGGCGCCACCGCGCGCATGTCCGCGAAAGTCATCAGGTAGAGGGCCTTTAAGCGGTCGATCGAGCCGACCGTGCGCGCGAACTCCTCGACCGTGCGCAGGTCGTCGACGTCGCCCTTCTGCGCCACCTGCGACATCATCAGGTGGTTGCGCACAAGGAACACCACCAGATCGGTCTCCTCGCCATCGAGTCCCAGGCGCCGCGAAACCTCGGCCGTGAGCAGCGCGCCGCGCTCGTGATGGTCGTGGCCGTGGCCCTTGCCGATATCGTGCAGGACCAGGGCGAGAAAAATGAAGGGCAACGCGGTGACTTCCCGCGCGACTTCGGTCAGCAGCGGATTAGTGTCTTTGAACTCGCCCGCGCGCAGCCGTTCGAGCTCGCGCACAGCGGCCAGCGAATGCCGGTCGACAGTATAGATGTGGTAGAGGTCGTGCAGCACGCGCGCGTAAAGGTTGCCGAACTCAGGAATTACCGCGCCCAGCACGCCCGCGCGATGCATCGCCTCCAGCGTCTCGGCCACGCGCTGGCGTCCCGACAGGATACCCATCAGCGCCATCCCGGTCCGCGGGTCGCAGCGAAAGCTGTCATCGATAAGCCCCAGGCTATCGCGGACCTGCTGGTAGGCGCTGCCCGAAAGCTCCACGCCGTGGGCTTGGCAGTCCGCGAAAATCGTCAGCAGATTGATCGGCGCGCGGGTGAAGAACTCCTTCTCGGCGATGGCGAGCAGGCGGCCCTGGATCAGCACTCCGGGACGTATCACGCGTCCGCCGGCGCGCCGCATGAAGCGCCCGACCGCAGGATCCTCGGTAACGCGTGCAATCAGCCCTTCGGAAAAGCGATGGATCGCCGCGGCCTGCGCATAGTAGAAGCGCATCAGCGCGGAAGCCGCGCTGTCCGAAGCGTCTGCCTCACTGGCGGCGGCGGTAAACCCCAGCAGCGGAGCGATCCGCTCCTGGTACTCGAACGTGAGCTGATCGAAATGGCGCTTACTTAAGAAGTGCAGCGAGTTGCGCACTCGGTAAAGAAAATCCTGCGCGCGCAAAACCTCCTCGAGCTCGGCCTCGCTGATGACCGCCTTTTGCACCAGCTCGGGCAGCGAGTGCACCTTGTACTTGACCTTGGCCAGCCACAGCGCCGTGTGCAGATCGCGCAGGCCGCCCTCGCCCTCCTTGAGTTGCGGTTCGAGCAGATAGATTGAGTCGCCGTAGTGGCGATGGCGATCGCGGCTTTCCTCTAGCTTGGCCTGGAAAAACTTCTGCTGATTGCGGTTGAGAACCTCGTCGATTAGCGCCTGTTCGAACGCCGCCCACAGCTTCTCCTCGCCCGCCAGAAAACGGACGTCGAGAATCGCGGTCTTCTCCTTAAGATCGTCGCTGGCCGCGCGCACCGATTCGCGGACGTTGCGCACCGCCTGGCCGACCGTGAGCCCGGCATCCCATAGCGCGTGCAAAATTATTTCGGTCACGACCTCGGCGTAAGGGCCGGGTTTATAATCGTGCAGGAACAGAAGGTCGATATCGGATTGCGGGTTGAGCTCGCCGCGGCCATAGCCGCCGCGCGCGATCACCGCGAGGCGCTGATTCAAGCGCGAGAAGCGGCGCGAATGATGGTGGTCGGCGTAGCGATAGAGCGCGCGCACCACCCGGTCCACGCATCCCGTGTACTCGCGCACGATCTCCATCCCGCCCGCGCCCGAGAAGTGCCGCCGCGCCAACTCCTCGCGCACCGCGTCCAGCCAGGCCCGCGTGGCCGGGCCGGGGCGTCCACTGCTTTGGAACTCAGCGTAGAGCGAATCCTCGTCGCGCGCGGCCACGGACGGCGCGGCGATCGCAGCCTCGCTGGAATCTGAAACCGGCGCTTCGCTCACAGATTGCCCACTGCGGCGTCGGCGTTGAAATAGTGGACCACCGCTTCGGCGATACCTTGCGCCAGCACCTGCTGGTACTGCGCGGAGGCAAGACGCGCGGCCTCATCCCGATTGGAAAGAAAGCCGCACTCGACCAACACCGCCGGCATCTGCGCTCCCACCAGCACGTAGAACGGCCCGCGCATCGCGCCGAGCGCGCTCACCTGCGCTCCCAAAGACGTGCTGAGGTCGGCTGCGGTCTGCGCCTCGATCATTGAAGCGAGCGCAACCGACTCGTTGGCCTTATATTGCTGGCGCATATCGCTAAGAATGTAGTTTAGGTCGCCTCTCGCCGCGGTGCCATAGGCGTCTCCGCTCGCGTTCTCCATCGCCGCGAGCCTCATCGTCGCCCGATCCGTCGTGTTGTTCAGATAGTACGTCTCGATTCCAGTCGTCGCCGCGTCAGGGCTCGAGTTGAGATGAATCGAGATGAACAAGTCGGCGCCTGCCTTGTTGGCAAACGCCGTGCGGTCGGCGAGCGTCACAAAATAGTCACCCGTACGAGTGAGTATTGCATGGACGCCGCTACGCTGGAGCTCACCCTGGAGCCGCAGCGCGATTTGCAGGGCAAGATCCTTCTCCAGCAGCGGCGCGCCAACCTGGGTGCCGGAGTCGTACCCGCCGTGGCCGGGGTCGATCACGACCGTGGGCTCGCGGGCCGGAACAGCGGTCACCGCGGTTCCGCTCGCCGGCGCTGCATCCGCCCGCCCCGTCGGGGCGGGCGGACGCAGCGCCGCCATCTGCGTCCCGCCGCCGTCCGCCGCGATCGCGGTGGGCGGCAGCGGCGATGCTGGCGGGAACGCAGACGTCAGCGGCTGTCGCGCTGCCGATGGCGGCGCGACAGCCGCTGGCACGAACGGGGGCGCCGCGGCGAGCGTCGGCGGCGCTGCCGCCCGCTCGCCACGGCGCTCGAGGCGCACCAGCACGGGGGCGGCCAGGTCAGGCGCCCGGCCGGCCGGCGCCAGACGGACCACCAACTCGTGGGGCAGTTTGCCGACAGCGTAGTCGGTCTTTCCCGCAACCTGGATCACCAGGCGCGACCGCGTGCCGCCGGCCCCGCTTCGATCGATTGCGCGCACGGCTAGCACCGGCGCGCTCTCGCTCCCGTAGAGCGGACGCGGCGGAAGATCGATTCGAGTATTCGAGAGATCGATCCAGAGCTCGTTGCCGTGGGCGCTAAGCGCCCAGCCAAGCCCCTTGCCGCGAAGTCCGAAATGCAGCTCGACGATCGCGCCGCGCTCAACGGCTGCGGCACTGACGATCACGGTGGCGGCCGCGCCCGCCGCAGTCAATCCGAGCGCGACGAGCATGGCGAGCCCGGCGGCGGCGAGCGCCACTACGCTGCGCGTCCAACTCGAAACGCTCCGCAATCCGCCACCCCGCTGCCGTTCCTACGCCTGCCACTGCCGACGCGTTCTGCCATTACATCTAATGTTCGCCGCCTGGCTTGAGCCGATCGAGCGCACGCGCCAACGCGTTGAGCGCTTCGACCGGCGTCAAGCGTTCGATTTCCAGCGTCCTCAATTCATCAATCACGCGCCGCTCGGCCGGGGTAAAGAGTCCAAGCTGACCCGCGCCGGTTTGCGCATCGGGGCGATGCGCCAGGCGGGCCTGACCGGCCTCGTCCAACTCGCCCATTTCCAGATTCGCCAGGATTTGACGCGCTCGCCCGACCACGGTTTCGGGTAATCCGGCGAGCCGCGCGACTTCGATCCCATAACTGCGGCTGGCCGGCTGCTCGATCACGCGCCTTAGGAAAACCACCTCGCCGTTCCACTCCCGCACCGCCATGCTGAGATTCTTCACGCGGCGGCGCTCGCGCGCAAGATCGGTCAGTTCATGGAAATGGGTGGCAAAAAGCACCTTGGCGCGAGTGTGGTCGTGCAGATGCTCGGCCAGCGCCCAGGCGATCGCGAGCCCGTCGAACGTGCTGGTGCCCCGTCCCACTTCGTCCAGCAACAGGAGGCTCCGCTGGTCGAGGCCTATCAGCAGGCGCGCCGTCTCGCGCATCTCGACCATGAAGGTGGACTCGCCACGGCGCAGATCGTCGCGCGCGCCGATTCGGGTCAGCACGCGGTCGACCAGTCCAAGGGCCGCCTCGGTAGCGGGCACGAAACTCCCCATCTGCGCCATGATTACAATCAGCGCCACCTGGCGCAGGTAGGTCGATTTGCCGGCCATATTTGGCCCGGTGATGAGCAGAAGCTGACGTTCGTCGGGATCGGTCTGGAGATCGTTGGGCACGAATTCGCCCGCGCGCATCGCGGCCTCGAGCACCGGATGGCGTCCGTCGCGGATCGAGAGCGCCAACTCCGAGTTCATCCGCGGCCGCACGTAGCCACGCCGGCGTGCGACCGCCGCTAGCGCCAGCAGCGCGTCGAACTCAGCGACTGCGGCTGCCGTCGCGAGGATCGGCCCGGCTTGCATCGCGAGGTCGCGAACCAGCGTGGTAAACATCCTTAGCTCGAGTTCCTTGAGCCCCGACTCGGCGCCGAGAATTTTGCGTTCGAGATCTTTGAGCGCGGCGGTGGTAAAGCGTTCCGCGCCGACCAGCGTCTGCTTGCGTTCGTAGTCCGCGGGCACCCGATCGAGATTGGGTTTCGTGACCTCGATATAGTAGCCAAAGACCTGGTTGTAACGGACCTTGAGCGAGGGAATGTTGCTGCGCGCGCGCTCGTCCGCTTCCAGGCGCGCGATCACGCCGCGCGCGTCGGAGGCAAGCGCGCGCAACTCATCGATCTCCGGGTTCACGCCGCTCCGAATCACGTTCCCATCGCGCGGATTGACGGGAGGCTCGTCGCCGATCGTCGCATCGATTCGCGCGGCCAGTTCGGGCATCGGCATCAGCCGCGTGGCGATCTCGCGGATGAGCGCGCTCTGGGATCGCTGGAGCGCATCCCGCAGTGCGCCCACCGCCCGCAGCGCCTGCTCGAGCTTGAGACAATCGCGCGGGGAGGCGCGCAGGCTTCCGATTCGGCCCGCCAGCCGCTCGAGGTCGCCAATCCGCCGGAGCGCGTCCGCGACTTCGCCCCCGAGATCGCTTTCGAACAGTTCCTCGACCGCGTCATGGCGTGCGCAGATCGCATCGAGATCGAGCAGCGGGTAGAGAATCCAGTTCTGCAAGGCGCGTGCGCCGACTGGTGTGAACGTCTCGTCGAGCACCGAAAGCAGGGAGCCGCGGCGCGTGCCATCGGAGGAAACCACCAATTCCAGATGGCGCCGGCTGACTTCGTCGACCAGCATGTACTCGGCGGCGCGATATAGATGCGGCGGGCGCAGATGCGCCAGCTCGCGGCCGAAGGTTTCTTCTACATAGACCAGCGCGGCGCCGGCCGCGACTCCGAGCACCTCATCGAGCGCGCTGGCCGCCTCGGCCCCAAAGCGCGCCATCAGCGCCTCGCGCGGGCGACCGGCGGCGAAGCCCGGACCGTCGAGCCAGGTAACCGGGAGGTCGACGCCCTCGAGCAGCGGGGCCACCGCAGTGTCGCTCTTTGATGCGATAATTTCGCGCGGCGCGATTCGCGCGATCTCCTCGCGCACCGCGGATACTCCGGCGATCCGAGTGGCGAGGAATTCTCCGGTCGAAACGTCGAGCGCCGCCAGAGCAAATCCCCGTTCGCCGCCGCCGTCGGCGCCGAGAGCGAGCAGAAAGCTCTTTTCGAGCGCCGTAAGCACAGTCTCTTCGCCTACCGTCCCCGGCGTGATCACGCGCACGATCTGACGCGGCATCAGGCCGCGCTGCGGTGTCAATTGAAACGGCGCGCTTGACCCCGGGATCTCACCAGCGGCGGCACTCACACGCGGACGAGGCTCAGGCTGCGTCTGCTCGCAGATCGCCACCTTCAATCCGGCCTTGAGCAGCTTGGCGATATAGGGTTCGGCGGAATGGTACGGCACACCGCACAGCGGCACGCCGTCCTTGGAGCGCGAAGTGAGCTGGATGTCGAGCACTCGCGCACCGACCTCGGCATCCTCGAACAGCATCTCGTAGAAGTCGCCGAGGCGAAAGAACAGGATCGCGTCGGGCACCTTCTGTTTGACGGTCAGGTACTGTGCGATCAGCGGTGAGTTCTTGATAGCCACGTGCGAACGACAATAACGAGCCGCGCCGCTCGCGGCAAAATGTTTGGCGCTGGTGCTTCGGTTATGCAAAAGAACTTTGCACAACTGGCTCATATGGACGGTCTGCTAAGCTTGCGATATGAGCGATCGCCGCGAAACCTTTATCGCCAGATCCGCCAGTGCGATCATCCTGGCCGGAGGCCGTGGTGCGCGGATGGGCCAGCCCAAGGCGACGCTCATTTTGGCCGGGATCACGCTGATCGAACGAACTGTCAGCGAGCTCGCGCGCGCCTTCGACGACATCGTGGTGGTTGCGGCGCCCCAATCCGAAGCAATCGAAGTTCCCGCACTCAGCGCGGTAACTATCGTGCGTGACCAAAATGCTTACCAGGGACCGGTGGGCGCGCTCGCGCGTGGATTGCTCGCGGCTCGGCACGAGCTTGCGTTCGCCTGTTCGTGCGACCTGCCGATGCTCCGTTCAGAGGTCGCATCGTGGCTGCTTACGTTGATGAGCGAACGCGACGACGCGGTAATTCCACAGGTCGGTGATCAACTACAACCGCTGCATGCGGCGTATCGACGGCGATGCGCTGGCGGGTTGGACGCAATGCTCGCGCGCGGCGAGCATCGCCTGACCGCCGTAGCGAAAGGGATGAACGCTCGCATCATTTCGGAGGAAGAATACCGGCGCGCCGATCCCGACGCGCTTAGCTGCTTCAATATCAATACGCCGGCGGACTACGCCCGCGCGGTCAAGCTCACCGCAACAAAATCGGCGCCACGATAAGCGACGAGCGCGGCTACTTATCTTTCTTACTTTCCGGCTTATTTTCCGGCTGCCACCGCAGTATCGTGCGTCGCGCGGCCTGCGCTTCGTCTACGCGCGACAGCCCCAGCGTATGCGGCGCGGTACGCACCATCTCTGGATTGCTCAACGCTTCCGCGTAAATCTTCTCCATCGCATCGACGAAGGTGTCTAGCGTCTCGCGAGTCTCGGTCTCGGTCGGCTCGATCATCAGCGCGCCATGCACGACCAGTGGAAAATAGATCGTTGGCGGATGGATGCCGAAATCCAGCAGGCGTTTGGCGATATCGAGCGTGTTCACCCCGGCGCGCTTCTCGAGATCGTGCGTCAGCACGCACTCGTGCATCGACGGCTCCGTGGTCGCGCTCGGAAAATGCGGCTCCAGGCGCTTGCGCACGTAGTTGGCGGCCAGAATCGCGAGGCGGCTCGCCTCGGTCAGTCCATTGCCGCCGAGCGCGAGGATGAACGCTGAGGCTCGTACCAGCATCCCGAAATTGCCGTGAAACGCACGGAGCCGCCCGATCGAATCGGGACGCTCGTAGTCAAAGCGCCAGGCCTCGCCGTCCTTGCAGAGACGCGGCAGCGGCAGGAAAGGTTCAAGCTGCTTCTTCACGGCGACCGGGCCCGCACCCGGGCCGCCGCCGCCATGCGGAGTCGAGAAGGTCTTGTGCAGATTAAGCTGCACTACATCGGCGCCCATGTGGCCCGGCTTGGCGACACCCATCAGCGCGTTCATGTTGGCGCCGTCGAGATAAAGCAGCGCGCCGCGCTCGTGCAGCACATCGGCGATCGCGGCAATCTCGGGCTCGAAAATTCCAAGCGTGTTCGGATTGGTCACCATCAGCGCCGCGACGTCGTCGCTGACGAGCCGGCGTATCTCGGCCGCCTCCAGAAAGCCGCGCCGATTCGACTTGGCGACCACTACCTCGAACCCGGCCAGCGTGCAGCTCGCCGGATTGGTGCCGTGCGCGGTGTCGGGAATGATTACCTTGTGGCGCGCGCCACCGCGTTTGCGATGGTACGCGCGCATCATCAGCAGTCCGGTAAGCTCGCCCTGCGCGCCGGCCGCCGGATGGAGCGACACGGCGTCCATCCCGGTTATCTCGGCAAGCGCCGCCTCCAGCCACGCCATCAGTTCGAGCGCGCCCGCGGCGAGATGCGCCGGGGTCAACGGATGGAGCGCGGCAAAGCCGGCGAGTGCCGCCACCTCATCGTTGAGCACGGGATTGTACTTCATCGTGCACGAGCCGAGCGGATAGAACTGGAGTGCCTGCCCGAAGTTGAGCTGCGAAAGGCGGAGAAAATGGCGCATCACCTGCGGCTCGCTGAGTTCCGGAAAGCCGGGAATGTCGTCGCGGCAAAGCGCCGCGCCTAAAATCGCGGCCGCGTCGGGTTCGCCGGCAGCGCGCGCGGCTACGTCCGCACCGGATCGTCCGGCCGCCGACTCTTCGAACAGCAGCGCGACGCGGCGGACGTCTGATGCGTTTGGCGCTTGGGTCGAGGCTGGCCGCGTTGGTGTATCTTCGATTTCGCGCGCGATCTTTACCGCCGTCGCCATCTTATCCTCCCCCGCCATCAGCTATTGTCTCGGGCAAGCGCGCCGGCGAGCCGGTCGATCTCCGATTTAGTATTCATCTCGGTGACGCTGACCAGCAGCGCGTCGTCAAGCTCGGGCCAATAAGTGCCGAGCGCGATGCCCCCCAGGATTCCCGCGCGCTCCGCTCGCGCGAGCGCCGAGGCAACGTCGCCTGCGTTCACTACGAACTCGTTGAAGAACGGCGCGCCGAAGCGCGTCTGTATCCCGGCGGACGCGAGCGCCGCAGCTGCGCGATGCGCCAGCTCGACGTTGCGCGAGGCCAATTCGCGCAATCCCCGCCGACCCATCATCGCCAGGTACACAGTCGCCGCGAGCGCGCATAGCGAATGGTTAGTGCAGATGTTCGAGGTCGCGCGCTCGCGGCGGATATGCTGCTCGCGCGTGGCCAGGGTCAGGCACCATGCACGCCGCCCGAAACGATCGCGCGTCTCGCCCACCAGCCGCCCCGGCATCTGGCGCAGATGCACCATCCGGGCCGCCATGAATCCGACGCCGGGGCCGCCGAATTGAGGAGCGAGGCCGAAGCTCTGTCCTTCGCCAACCGCGATGTCGGAGCCGAGCTCGCCGGGCGATTTCAAAAGACCCAGAGCGAGCGGCTCGGCCGTGACCGAGATCGCTATCGCGCCCGCGCGCCTGGTGAGCGCGGCGGCCTCACCCAGCGGTTCGACCACTCCGAATGCATTGGGATACCCAACGACGGCGCACAGCAGCCGGTCGTCGGCAAGGCTCTGCAGCACCGCAATATCGATCGTGCCGGTTTGCGGATCGAACGGCAGCTCGACCAATTCGAGATGCTCCAGTGCG
Organism: uncultured delta proteobacterium; assembly: GCA_963710455.1. Classification (GTDB taxonomy): domain Bacteria; phylum Desulfobacterota; class Binatia; order Binatales; family Binataceae; genus JAKAVN01. Next base: position 486,984 of record CAVQAG010000014.1, on the reverse strand, counting down.
CTCAGGTAAGTGCGCACCGTGTCGCGATAGTCGGGCCAAAGCGCGCGCGAAAGCGCGACCCGCGTGCGCTTGGGCGTCACGCGATGGGCCATCAGGACCGCCTCGGCCGTGGCCGAAGCGCCGTCGTACATGCTGGCGTTGGCGACCTCCAGGCCGGTGAGCTGGGTAATCATGGTCTGGAATTCGAAAATCGCCTCGGTGGTGCCCTGGCTGGCCTCGGGCTGATACGGCGTATAACTGGTGGCGAACTCGGCGCGGCTGGTTATCGCGCGCACGGCGGCCGGCACGTGATGCCGGTAGGCGCCGAAGCCGAGGAAACTCGCAAACGCGGTGGCGCCGACGTTACGCGCGGCCAGCGCTCCAAGCTCGGCGGCGATTTCTGCTTCGTTCTTCCCCGGCGCCAGATTGATCGTTGCGCTGGCGCGCAGACCGGCCGGCACCTGCGCGATCAAATCGTCGAGTCCGCGCGCGCCGATCGTGTCGAGCATCGCACGCACGTCGCTTTCGGTATGGGCAAAGAATCTCATCGATCGAGTATGGTCTCCATAGTCATTTCGTGGCGGTACGGCACTAAGTAGTGCAATGCCTGATTACTAAGTTCTATAAGAATAGCTTGTCATCCTGAGCGAGCGTTGCGCGAGTCGAAGGATCCCGGCCGCGCGGGAAGATCCCGGGGTCCCTCGAGTCGCGGACTCGCTCGGGATAACAGAAGCGCTAGCCAGGTGACAGGTCATCAATTCCATCTACGCCGTCGATGGTTTGTCGCGCCGATAAAATGGCAACCCCCTGACCGCGGCGGCGACGCGACGATTGCGAATCTCTACGTCGACCTGCTCCAGCGCTCCCGCCGCAGTCGCCAGGTACGCCATCCCCAGCGGCCGGTTGAAACTCGGCGCGAAGGTCCCGCTCGTCATCACACCGACCTCGCTCTCACCTACGAACAGCTTGTAACCCTGGCGGGCCACGCTGCGCCCGTCCTCGGTGCGGATTCCCACCAGCCGCCGCCTGAGCCCGTCACGTTGCTGCGCGGCCAGTACCTCGGCCCCGACGAACTCGCGGCCAAGCTTCACGAACGGATCGAGGCCCGCCTCCAGCGGCGAGGTCGCGCGGTCTAGCTCGTGGCCATAGAGCGCGAGCCCGGCTTCCATCCGGAGCGTGTCGCGCGCACCCAGCCCGCATGGCATCATCCCGGCCTGCTTGCCGGCTTCGAGGATCGCGCTGAAAAGCGTCTCGGCAGCGTCCGCCGCGGTGAAAAGCTCGAAGCCGTCCTCGCCAGTATAGCCGGTACGCGCGACGACGCATCGGACGTCCGCGACCTCCGCTTCGGCAACCGCAAAGCGGCGCATCCCGGTAAGCGGCAGGTGGCTAAGCGGCTGCAAAATCGCCTGCGCCTGCGGACCCTGCACCGCGACCAGCCCCGTCTCGTCGCTTAGGTCGCGAAAGCCGGCCCCTTTCGCGCCGAGTTCGAACAGCCATTCGCGATCAGCCGCGATATTGGAGGCGTTGACGCACAGCATGTAGCGCGCTTCGCCGAGCCGGTAGACGATCAGGTCGTCGATAGTGCCACCCTCGGGCGTGCACATCAGAGTGTATTGCGCCCGGCCGACTTCCAGCCGTGCCGCCGAATTGGTCATCGCCCGTTCAAGCAGCGCCAGCGCCGGCGCTCCGGACAGCTCGAACTCGCCCATGTGTCCGAGGTCGAAAATGCCGGCGCGCGAGCGCACTGCCAGATGCTCGTCGATTATCCCCGCATAACTGACGGGCATCTCGAAGCCGCCGAACGCGGTCATTCGGGCGCCGAGCCGTCGATGCATCTCGAACAAAGTCGTGCGCCTCAACGCTTCCATGTGGTTTTCATTCTACCAAAGCGTGGGATACGGCCGGATAGCCGACGAAGCGGGGCGATGAACGTCCGCCCACAGCTTATCCGCCGTCGCGGCGCCGCGTGACGATTTGCTCCCGCCCGATGGGTACTATATGAACAAGGGCTACCCCCGAAGAGGGAACCGGCAACTGGCGCCCAGCGCTACCATCGAGGATTCCTATCCGAATGTCCGCAATAATCATGGACGGGCGCGAAGTCAGCCAGCGCCTCCGCCCCGAGCTTGAGGGCTACGCGCGCGAGCTTAAGCAGCGCCACCTTCGGGCGCCGGCGCTGGCCGCCGTGCTGGTTGGCGACGATCCAGCCTCGCGTCAATACGTCCGCAACAAGCGGCGTTTCGCCGAGGAACTCGGCTTCGAAAGCCGGATGATCACGATGACCACCGAGGAGGCGAGCACCGAACGCCTGCTCGAAGAAGTTACGCGCCTCAACGCCGACCCGTCGGTGGCCGGCATCCTGTTGCAGTTGCCTATTCCGGACAAGATAGACCGCTTCAGGCTGTTCGACGCGATCGATCCCGCCAAAGACGTCGACGCGGTGGGTGCGGTAAACGTCAGCGCTTTTTATCGCGCACGGTTAGGGCGTTTCATCCCCTGCACGCCGCGCGGCGTGCTGACATTACTCAAATACTACGGCGTATCGGTGGACGGCGCGCGCACCGCCGTGATCGGGCGCAGCGATATCGCAGGCAAGCCGCTCGCGCTTATCATGGGCGGGCGGATGTGCAACGCGACCGTGACCTGGTGCCATCGCCACACCCGCGACCTCGCAGTCATCTGCCGCGAGGCCGATATCGTGGTCTCCTGCGCGGGCGCCAATATCGATCGGCCGTTTCTGGTTACGGCGGACATGATAAAGCCGGGCGCCTGCGTGATCGACGTGGGCTTTCGCCGTGCGGGCCCGGGCAAGTTCGTCGGCGACGTCGATTTCGATCGAGTCAGAGACATCGCCGGATGGCTGACGCTTAATCCTGGCGGCACCGGGCCGATGACGGTGCTCGCGCTGATGCAGAACCTAATCGACGCCGCGCGCTACAGTCTCGGCCTCGAGCGTGCCGCTTACCCTTTTGATTACGCAACTATTTCAAGGCCTTGACGGCGCATCTGGCCCGCCTGCCGGTTTGCGTCTAAACTGCCCCACCTAATAGGAGCAGCTCTCAGATATAAACAATGGGAACACAATCCGGCAGCGAAGGCTCGGCTGGCTCTAAGCGCACCCTCGGCAGTTCGAAGCCACTGCGCTCGCAGAGGCGCGGGCGAAGGGTCGGGACCACCTAACCAAGCGCGAGCGCGAGGCCCTGCGTCGCCAAGGAGGGGACCACTTCCACGAGCATTTAGACGCTGGCGAGCTGTGCGAATTGTGCAACCAGGTGGTTGAGGAGATTTCATGATCACGCTTATTCTTTGCGCATTGCTGGCGGTCTTCATAGCCGACGCGGTGTATGCACGAGCCAGAACCAAGTTACGGATCCGCGCCGCCGAGGCAGCAACCCAGCAACCAAGCCATCATCTAACCAACGGCACGGACTCGGCCGGATGGCGAAGTCTTAGTGAGGAAGCCGCCGAGCGCGCGGGCGCGGCGCAAGTCGCGGACAATCCACTTGCGAGCGTGGATCGGATCATCGGCAACAACGTTCGCCGTGGTTCAGGAGCCGATGACTCGGTTTCGTCGTACATGTCTCCATGAAGCGTTTCACGTCGTTGGAGCCCGAACGCGGGGCATAGCGACGCGCAGCGTAGAGGTCGCAGCCCGGGTACGGCTTTCCCAGGCACGCGCGGCGGGACGCACGCGTTCGGACTCTCACATGCAGAACTCCCCAGGCTCGGAGAACGCGGGGCGATCGCGCTGTTGGCGGGCGGGCTCGTCGAAGCTCTGCGGTTCACCAAGATCAGCTATGCCGAGCTAGTCAGACGTACCGAAGAAGTTGTGCGCGAGTGGTATGGTGTGGCGCAGCGCCTGGCTGATTATCTGGAGGTTGATCGGAGTCTCGGATCCGCCAGGAATTATCAGATATGCAATTACCGATGAGCGAACTGTCTGAAATGATTCTTAAAGGGCGCAGCTTTCCACTTCCTCAGCACCATTGAAGTTGTATGGCGGCAACCTGCTTCATGTTATATCCTTGCCCGCGAGACGACTCGAAGTCCTCGCATGTTCTCATGTTGCTTGCTCAGCGGAGCAGAAAGCAACGGAGGGGCAATGTCGGTTAGCGAAATCGCGGCATTTGCCGAGCTTCTGGCGGTCAGCTACAACCTTGCGAGAGAACTAAGCCTTCTAGACAGGCTCGCCCGACAACTGAGCCGGAGGAAGCGAGTCCTTGTACTGGGCGCGAGCGGTGCGGGAAAGTCACAGTTCATCGAATCGATCAGAAATCCTTTGGCTTTACCTATCGGGCCACTAAGCCGCACGGCCGTTGTCAAACGACACACTATTCCTATCGAGAAGCGTTTCTTCCATCTTATCGACACACCTGGACAGCGCGGTGACCAGCCTAGGCGAGCCGCAGCTTTCAGGCAGACAGTCACGCAACCTCCAGAGGGAATAATAAACGTGGTGTGCTTCGGCTATCATGAGGCGGCCGAGGCTGGAGGGGCCAAGGCAGTGCCGGAGACCGGGAATGGAGTTGCGAGAACTGACTACCTTAAGGCTCGGCAGCAGGTGGAGATCGAGCTGCTATCGGAATGGGTTCCGATAATCGACTCCGCAGATATAAAATGGCTGATAACGTTGGTCACCAAAGCTGACCTTTGGTGGCCCGACGAGAACAACAAAATCAACATGTTCTATAAAAAAGGGCCTTACAGCAGTAAGTTGGACGCATTCCGGGAAAAAAATTTGGTGCTGCCCTATTGTTCGACTGTTCAACCGTTCTATCAAAATCGTACCAGTGGACGATTTGGTGATGATGCACGGGTAAGACTTCGTGAGAATCTATTAAAGACTCTGGTCGACCTCACTAGTGTCTGAAAAGCCAAACTCCGCTGTGGACGGTATGACGAATGCGCCGAAGGAAGCTCTCGACGCGCTCGAACAGATGACGTTCCGTCTTCGTTTTCTAGGCCGAATTAGCGCGCTCTTGGCGGGGATGTGCGTGGCTATCGCCGTGCTAAACCTTACGTTCATGACGCTTCCTCATAATCTGAAGATAGATGATCGAGTAATTGAGGCCCTTCTTGCCTTCGGGTTTCTCTGTGCTGTTGCTGGCATTTTTTTGATCGTTATGTTCGAGCTTTCTCGCCGAGAAGGACTAGTGCTTTATGAAGAGATCAGCGACGAGGTCGAGTGGGAACACCGTAGCCTTCGCCCAGGGGGCGCTGACATTAGCCCTCACGAACGACCAGACTTCTTCATACGTGTCACTCTTCGTCGATTCCTTTTGGCAAGCGCGCTCCCCTTAGCCCCTGCCGACTGGCGTGGGCCTTTGATTTACCTGTCAATTTACATCCTGGCTCTTCTTCTTCAGGTCAATCAATTTCTTGTCATACCCAGAACTTGATTCCCCTGTCGGATCCTGCGACCTTCCAAGGCTGGCACCGAAGCGAGAGTCTCGCACCTTTGGTCATTCCACTCAGCCATAGGATGGATCTTGGATGAGATCTCCTGTCGATATCACGCGTCAGCTAGGATCTCTTTTTAGATCTTTAGAAATGTCACGATCCGCCGCCGGACGGCAACCTCGTCTCGAAGTTGGCACTCCCAGATCGTCATCACTTTCCATCCGAGGTGTCGCAACGCAGCTCGGGCCTTGACGTCGCGCCTATGATTCCGTGGGATTTTGCGCGTCCAATATTCGACGTTGATCTTGGGTACATGAGCGCCGCGTTGGCAGCGGTGGCCGTGCCAAAAGCAACCATGTACGAAGACGAAAAGCTGATAGAATCTTCGAGTAGAGCCCATGCCCGCCACCATCCCTCCCGCGCCGCAAGGAGCAAATCCGACCGCTTAGGGTGCGACCCGAAATATCGCGACGCGTTCGCCACCAACCTTTAGCGTTTGCAAGAGGGCTGCCTTAAAATAGTTCCCGCTTGGCGTTCTCAGTCGCCAGCCTTTACCGGTGGCCATCCTCGTACCACGGGGGACTTTTTTTCCGTCCAAAGTCGTCTTTCTCGCCATTCTTCTAATCTCCCATCGACTTCAACTTGCGGCGGCTCTCGGGGAACGGTTTCGTCGATGCGACGAGGCGACCGCGCGGCTAGCGAACGAGGCTGCGGGGTGACTGAGCTGAACTCGCCGCACGGTCACGATGTAAGTAAGGACAATAGATCACCAACGAGCAGGTACGTGTAGACGACATAGCGGTCTGCCTCCGCTCTGCTTACTATGTCACCGTGTGAGCCTTTCTGGGCTGCTCGAAACACAGCGTCGAGACGATCACCGAGAAAGCTCAATTGCGAACCAACAATATCAGCGAAGCGTCCGGATGTGCTACGCTCGCGCGCGAAAGCGATTAACCTATTAATGTAGTTCTCCTGGCCGAGCTTGACCGCGGGTTTTCCGCTCGCCGACGATCCGGCCGTGCGTTCCTCAGTTCCGGCCGGAAATACTGCATCTGCGAGGTCTTGGAGCAGTCTACGACAGCCATGTACTGCATTCGACCAGTCTTCCGGGTTATCCGATCGCAGATTGTCGTACACTGCTGTCATTTTGCGGACCGCGCCTGGTATTGCTGTGCCTATGGTCTGATCAACTCGCTCTCTAATGCGGGCGAAGACATCATTTGCGATGCCAGATAGTTTGAGTTCGTAGTGAGTTCGAGAAACGTAGTCGTAGATAAATGCACGAGTTTTAGCCATCTGCCTGGCAGCGTCATAGTGAGTTTGTCTGATGGCATTGCGCTCAAAGGTATTACCTTGAATGGCGAAGGGTCCGGGCGGAGCTGGTGCGTCCGAGTCAATAGCTGCTGCTAGCGCGGCATTCGTCAAGGTCATTTTCGATTCGAGCTCACCTATCGACACCGGGGGCATTTGTTCCGTTACTTTTCCTGTCTGGGAGTTTTTAGTTGGAGACACCCGGCCCGTCATTCTTCCTAACTCGAAGGCGTCGGGTGGGATCATCCCGTCGGAGTCCATAGGATAACCACCCGCTTCGTATTCCATGAGCGAATGAACGTCAAAATCGTTGAGTAGCCGTGCGAGCCGCCCAGTTTTGAGAGCTATGCTGGTAAGGGAGGAAGTGCTGTTCTCAAGATCGCTGAGAATCTGCCCTGATAACTCAAATGCCTCGCGTAGCGCTTCGCGGCTCGGAGGTATTTTGATTTCGTCAGGCATGAGGTTCAATTAACGTAAAGTTCTTTGGTCTAAGATTATCGTTGAAAGACGGTTTGCAGCCAAGTCGAGATCTAACGCTGGCGCGCGCTCCGACGATGCGACGAGGCCACCGCGCGGTTCAGACACGAGCAAGCGGCGAGACCGTCGAGCGCAGGGCCGGGTTACTCCACGCCGACCGTGATTCCCCCAAGCGGGCGAGGTCACGCCCGGCGGCGTGACTGGGGTTTAGAGGGCTACGAATTAGACGGGTTTATAATAGGCACCGCATTCTCAGCGATAGGGGTAACACGCTTGCGTCGGCGCTCTCGACGCCTAAATTGATGCGCCTGCTCAGCCCGGCATCTCTCGTTCAACGAATCGATCAACTGCTTGGCTACGAGCATCTCATCGCTTGCCTTCTCAGGGAGGCGCCTCGAAAAGCCCGCCCAAGTCTCGCCGGTCTCAGTGGCTTCCCTAAGGGAAATCGCTTTGAATCGCGTGAGATAGCGAGCTGCTCGCCGGAGCAAGCGTGGATCGTCTTTAAAGTGGCCCAGCCCGGTGTTGCAATGCATGCAGAGGAAACCGCGTATTTGGCCCGTTTCATGACAGTGGTCTTGCGCTAGGACGCGCTTACCATTTGGCGGGGCATAACAAATCGCGCAGCGAGCGAACCGTGACTTTCGGAGCAAAGCGGATGGCAGTGTTCAACCTCTCCATAAAAAACCTGACAGGCTAGTTGCGCAGCACGCCTCGTTCTACGAGAGCCAACTTGCTGCCGTCTCGATCATTCATCACGTAATAGGCTCGTTTCCCGCAGCGGCTTCCGGAGACGCGGGTCAGAACACCCTTCCTTACAAAAGGTTTGAAATTGGGAATCCAGAAGTCGGGTATCTTTGACGCGCACGCGATCAAGGATCCATTCGCCAGCCAACGGCTGCTCGGGCCCTAGCTCATCAGCTAATTCGACACACGCCGCTATAGCCATAAGCTCATAGGCCTGTTCGATGGCCATAACGGCGCGGTAACCAATCGAAACTTGTTTCACTTTACAATTACCTTCCTGGCGAGCGATCATACTTTCAGTCAAGAATCATTACAAAGAGTCGCTGCGCTGTTATCAACAAAGAGCGGAGAGCGTCTGTTGATAACTTCGAGCCAGCGGCGCCACTGCGCAACCGCGCGGCCGCTGGCTCCGGGCCGGCCTTGGCGAACAGCGCTTGGTCGCGGGGTTGCGGGCCTGCCATAGTGGCTGGTACCGTGCGTCCGTGCCAAAGAGACCGATCAGCGACCGCGGCGTTGCCAAAGAGACTGATTGGCGACCACGACGTGATGCTCTCAGGCACTCCGTCGGGTGCTCCCGGGGTATCCGTCGGGGTATCCGCAGGCCTCGGGCTCAAAGTTCAATGAAGACGGGTCAAAAGTGCGATTTAGGCACAATATCAAAGACTTTTTCACTTCGCGCTGGGTTTCTCAGGGTGTCTGGAAGTGCCTGAAAACCCCACTTTGCGTGAGCAGCTCTCAGATATAAACGATGGGAACACAATCCGGCAGCGAAGGCTCGGCTGGCTCTAAGCGCACCCTCGCCGACGGGCCAAACGGCGGCGGCAAACGGACCCTTACCGACGTCATCATTGGACCGCCGCGCGACGTTCGTGATCCCGGCATCTTCCACAGTCTATCGTTGATCGCATTTCTGGCCTGGGTCGGTCTCGGCTCGGACGGACTAAGCTCGTCGTGTTACGGACCCGAGGAAGCATTCCTCGCGCTCGGCCACGACCAGTACCTGGCAGTGTTCCTGGCGGTGATGACGGCACTGACCGTCTTCATCATCTCGGCCTCGTACTCGCAGACGATCGATCTGTTTCCGTCGGGCGGCGGCGGCTATCTGGTGGCGACCAAGCTGTTGGGGCCCTATCCGGGACTGACCTCGGGATGCGCGCTGGTGATCGACTATGTTTTGACGATCGCGATCTCGATCGCAAGCGGCGCCGACGCCATTTTCAGCTTCATGCCGACCAACTGGCTGTGGCTGAAATTCTGGGTCTGCCTGGCGGTGGTCGTACTGATGGTTGGGATGAACCTGCGCGGAGTCAAGGAATCGGTGCTTTCGCTGTTGCCGATTTTCCTCGCCTTCGTGGTGATGCACGTGTGGCTCGTCGGCTATGCGCTCCTGGCCAGGAGCCCGGAGTTGCCGGCGATCACCCGCGACGCCATCAACCAGGTGCATACCGGCGTCCGCACCGTGGGCGTGCTGGCGCTGGCGGTCATCTTCTTCCGCGCCTACAGTATGGGCGCCGGCACCTATACCGGAATCGAGGCGGTCAGCAACGGCCTGCCCATCCTGCGCGAACCGCGCACGGCGACGGGCAAGCGCACGATGCTCTACATGGCCGTATCGCTGGCGGGACTGGCCGGCGGCATCCTGGTCTGTTACCTGCTTTTCAACGTCGCCCCGGTGCACGGCCAGACGCTCAACGCGGTGCTGTTCGAGCGGGTCGCTAACGACTGGAAACTGTTCGGCCTGAGGGTCGGAGTGCCGATCGTCACCTTCACCCTCATCACCGAGGGCGCGTTGTTGTTCGTGGCCGCGCAAACCGGCTTCATCGACGGACCGCGTGTGCTGGCGACGATGGCGGTGGACCGCTGGCTGCCGCGCCGCTTCTCGCAACTCAGCTCGCGCCTGGTGACCCAGGACGGAGTGTTCGCGATGGGCCTCGCCGCGATCGCGATCCTGGTGTTCACGCACGCGCGAGTCGATTTGCTGGTCGTGCTCTATGCGATCAACGTGTTCGTCACGTTCACGCTCTCGCAGCTTGGGATGAGCGTGCACTGGTGGCAGGAACGCACGCGCGAGCCGAATTGGCGGCGCAAGCTCGCAATTAATGGCGTCGGATGCTCGTTCACGGCGCTCATCCTGATGCTGACGGTGACGCTTAAGTTCGACGAGGGCGGCTGGGTGACGCTCGTGATAACCGGCGCGCTGCTCGCGCTGTGCTACATGGTGCGCCACCACTACAAGTACATCAGCGATGCGATCGCTCAGCTCGAAGCCGACATCCTGCCCGAGCTCTTCGCGGCCAAGGAAAGCCCGCCCGAAAAGTACGACCCCAGCGCGCCGACCGCGGTGTTGCTGGTCAACGGGTTCAATGGCCTGGGGCTGGCCACCCTGTTGACCTTGCGCCGGCTCTTTCGAGACCAGTACCGCAACGTGATCTTCATCGGCGTGGGCGAAGTCGAATCGTCACGGATGAGAGGTCCCGAAGAGGTCAAGCAGCTCGAACAGCAGGTGGCCGATGACCTCAGCGAATATTGCCGCTTCGCCACCGACCTCGGCCTGCATTCCGAGCTGCGCGTCAGTATCGGTCCCGATGTCGTTCTGGAGCTACGCAAGCTGTGCCTGGACGTCGCGCACGAATTCCCGCAAGCCGTGTTTTTCGCCGGCAAACTGATCTTCGAAGCGGAACTGGAAGGTTTCATCAGCCGCTTCCTGCACAATCACACCGCGCTCGAATTGCAGAGCTGGCTGCAGGTGCACGGGCTGAGTCTCGTGATCCTGCCGGTGCGCGTGCTGCCCGCGAGGTCCGCCTCGCGCACCGAGACCAGGGTAGTGCGATCGCAAGTGGCCTAGCGCGGATGGTCCCGCACAGCGCACGGGTTGCGAAGTGCGCGCGCCGCTTGCTACAGCAACTTTGTCGCATCGGCGCGCCTTCGCCCGGAGACTAATCGATGGCTTCAGGTCAGTTCCGACACGTCCTCGACGGTTACAAGGTCCTCGATTTTACCCAGTTCGTCGCGGGGCCGACGGTGACGCGTCTGATGGCCACGATGGGCGCCGAGGTAATCAAGGTCGAACTCGCCCCCGACGGCGACCGCGCGCGCCTCATCCCCTACGTGCGCGACAATCGCAGTGCCTATTACGTTCAGCACAACCTCGGCAAAATGAGTCTCTGCCTGGACGCGCGCCACGCCGAGGGCGTCGCGATCCTGCGCGGACTGGTCCAGCGGGTCGACGTTCTGGTCGAAAATTTCGCCCCCGGCGCGATCGCGCGTCTCGGATTCGGCTATCCCGAGGTGAGCAAACTGAATCCACGGATCGTGATGTGCTCGGTGTCGACCTTCGGCCAGACCGGACCGCTCGCCGAGGATCCGGGTTTCGACCTTATCGGCCAGGCCTACGCCGGCGTCACCGGGCTTATCGGCGAAAAAGACGGGCCACCGGTGATTCCCCTGATGGCGATCGGCGATGTCAGCACGGGCGTGCACGGGATGGGCGCAATCGCGTGCGCGCTGCTCCATCGCGAGCGCTCCGGCGTCGGCCAGTACATCGACGTCTCGCTGCTCGACTCCTATTTCGGCTACCAGGACATGGGCGTGGAGCTGTTCACGGCGAGCGGGGGCGCGGCGCGCGTCGAACGCTCCGGCCGCTACTATCCGGGGCTCAGCCCGTGCGGAGTTTTCAAGGGCAGCAAGATTTATTTCATCATCATGGCCTGGATGGATCGTCACTGGGCGCTGCTGTGCGAGGCGATGGGCCATCCGGAACTCGCGCGCGATCCGCGCTTCGTCGACATTCCGGCGCGAGTCAAAAACCGCGACGCGGTGACGGAAGTGGTCGAACGCTGGCTGGCCGCGATGGGCGACGACGAGAAATCATTGGCGATCATGCGCGCGGCGCGCATCCCGGTCGCGCCGATTCGCCCACTCGAGGAAGCGATGAACCATCCGCACCTGCGCGAGCGAGGCACCGTCGCGGAAGTGCACGACCAGGTGCTGGGCGATATCAAGGTGCCCGGTTTCCCGATCCGGTTCTCGGAATTTCCGAGTCCGGCGAACATGCAGGCGCCGTTGCTCGGCGAGCACAACGAGCTGATCCTGCGTAAGTACCTGGGCTATCAGGATGAGCGAATCGCCGCGCTCAAAACCGAGCGCGTGCTGATCAGCAAACCATATTGAAGCCGTGTATGAGCCTCGCCACATTCCTATGTGGGTGTCGACAAATGCAGGGAAAAGATCGTCGCTACGCGGAGATCCTTCGCTAACGTCTGAGTCAGTTAGTTTTCGGAGTTCGACGCGATATTTTTGTCGTCTTGAGCGAAGGCCGCTGCGGTCGGATTGAGCGAAGGCCGCTGCGGCCGGAGTCGAAAGACCCCGAGCATTTGCGGGATCCTTCGACTCGCGCAGCGCTCGCTCAGGATGACAGAAAAGGCGGCGGCACCCCGTGCAGCCGCATCAACTCGCGCACGCCGTCTTCGGTTGCGACCTCCGGACTCCATCCAAGAATCGCGCGGCTGCGCGCAAGATCGGCCAACGTATCGCGCGGCTCGGCCGGCCGCGGCGCAACATTCACCCGCGGTCCGCCAATCAGCTCGGCGATCCGATTGACGCTGAGCGCCTCGCCGCGCCCGACGTTGATCGCGCTGCCGTCCTCGAGCGCGCAATCCATCGCGGCCAGGTTCGCGCGCACCACGTCGCGCACATGAGTGAAATCGCGCCGCTGCTCGCCGTCGCCGCGAATCTCGAGCGGCCGCCCCTCGCGCCGCGCACGCAGGAACGCTCCTATAACCGTCGCGTACGCCCCCTCCAGATCCATCCGCGGGCCATACACGCTGAAATACCTGAGCGAAATCGCGCCCAGCCCATACAGCCGATAGAAAATCCGCACGTATTCCTCGGCCATCAGCTTTTGCAATGCATAGGGGCTGAGCGGATTCGGCGTCAACGTCTCGCTGAGCGCCAATTGCGCCTGCTCGCCATAAACCGACGACGAGCCCGAATAGACCACGCGCCGCACGCCCGCAGTGCGCGCCGCCATCAGCACGTTGAGCGCGCCGACCACGTTGACCAGATGGGTCTCCACCGGCCGCTCGATCGAGAGCCCCACGCGCGGCAGCGCCGCCGTGTGAAACACGCAATCCACGCCGGCAAAGGCGGGCTCGATCGCCGCGCCGTCGCGAATATCGGCCTCGACCAGTTGAGCGCGCGGGTTGAGATTTTTGCGGTTGCCGGTCAAAAAGTTGTCGAGCACCCGGACCGTAAACCCGCGTTCGAGCAGCGCGTCGGCCAGATGCGACCCGATAAAGCCGGAGCCGCCCGTGACCAACACGACACGTCCCGCGCCTGGAGTGCGAAAATCCTTCGCCATAGCTAAAATTCTAACTGGATCAGGGCCGCAACACGACAGTCGCTCCCGCGATGCGGCTGCTCACCACACGAGAGGAACATGATACCCCAGCGCTTCGACCCATCTTTGAATGAGTGCGCGCGCCGACTGTTCAAGGTTGCGATCTTCGCAGCCGCAGCGTCGCTCGCCGCCATGGCGGCCGCGTCCGCCGCCGACACGACGGCTAACCCTGCCACCGCGAAAGGCTCGGTACGCTACTTCATGCCCGACACCGCCGCCTCGAAGATCGTGACAGTGACGAGCGACGCCGCGGCCGTTCCATCAGAAATCGTCATACTCACCGAGGCGGTAGCAGTGAAGGAGACCGGCCCCAAGCCGACCATCGAGCACTTCGGCGAGGTCTATGCGTTCTCACCCGATTTTATCGCGGTCCATCGTGACGAGCCGACGCGGATAACGCTATGGAACCTGCAGCCCGACGACGATCACGACTTCATGCTCGAGGATCGACCCAACCATGCGCTGATGCATCTGCGGCTCGCGCCGCTTTCGAAGACCACGTACGTCTACACGTTCCATCGCGAGGGTCTGTTCGGCTTCCGATGCGCCGTGCATCAGCCGGAGATGAACGGACAAATACTGGTGCTGCCGCCCCGCTGAAAGAAGAGTCTGGCGTTGACGAGCTATGACTTCGAGGAGCCAGCCGTCCCGGTCACGGCGCGATAGCCGTCGGCGCGGAGCCGGGAGTGAGCGAATTAATTGGCGGCGCTTCCGCCTTCACTTTCACGTCGTAGGTAACCTTCTCGCCGTCCGCGAGCGTCGCGTCGATTTTCCAGCTCCCGCCCTCGGTGCCGAGCAGTACGACGTCGCCCGAAGGTTGCGGTTGGATGCTGAGTGCGTTGGGATTCTTGCCTGCCTTCGACTCGGTCTCTGCGCCTTTTGCGAGGCCGCTGATGGTGTAGGTCTCGCCCTTGCCGATCGTCACCGGAATGACGCGGCGCTTCTCCGCATGTTTGATCTCTTTGACATGCTTGGCACTCCTGGCGTGCTTGGCTCCCGGAGTGGCCGCGGGCGTAGGTTGGGGAGTGGCTTGCGGCCGCGCGGAGGCAGTGATCGTGAGCAGTCCCACCACGGCCGCAGCTGCAGCTATCAGGTTGCGGAGACCACGCAGGTTGCGCTGATCGCGGCTACGGCCCGCGCTCGCGAGTTCCAACTCCAATTCGGTCATGGTCTGTGCCCTCCCCCCGCTCGGCCTGGTAGCGCTATCCCGTCCGAAACCTTAAGGGGCCGTATGCGCCTCCGCAAGCCCCCGCCGAAATAGGGCGGGGAAGAATCCAGGGATTAATCGTCGAGCGCTTCTGAACCTCCTCCCCCAATTGTCTTGGGGGAGGACTGAGGTGGGGGTCGAGCGAGGAAGCGCCAGATGACTGGTGCAGACCTGCAAGCGTCTGCAGATCAATCCGTTCGTGTATCTGCGCGATGTCATCGAGCGTGTCTCGACGCATCCGGCGCGGCTGGTCCTGGAACTGACGCCACGCGAGTGGAAGCGTCCGCGCCTGGATTCGGGCGCACAAACTGCCGCCTGAACGGGACCGCGGAGCGGGCCACTGATGTGTCGTGTCCCTATCGCTGTTCACCCAAGACCGGGCGCGCCTGCAGTTCCTCCAGCAGCACCTTGGCCTCTTTCAGATCGGCGGTATCGAAGCCCTCGGTGAACCAGTTGTAGATTTCGGCCAGCATCGCGCGTGCCTCACTGCGATCACCTTGCGTGTCGAGCAGCCGCGCGAGACTCATCGTCGCGCGCAACTCCAGCGATTTAGCGCCTTGTTTGCGAGCTACTTCGACCGCGCTTTCGAGGGACGCTCGAGCCTCCTCCGGATTCGAAGGATCTCCTTTCTGCAGCAATTCGCCGCGAACGCGATAAAGCTCTGCCTCCCAGCAGTGCTCCTCACTTTGCCGCACGAGGTCCAACCCTTCGCCCACCGTGTTCAAACCTTCCTCGACGCGCCCGGCTCTTGCGTACGCTTCGGCAAGGGTCGCCAAAAAGAAGGTGAGCCAGAGTGCGGCGCGGCTTTCGGACAGAACTTTAACCGCCTCACGTATTTGATCCACCCCATCGTTCGCGCTCGTAGCCTGAACCAATGCCCAGCCTTTCACAATCCGCGCCGATAACAGGAAGTAGAAGAAGGTTGTTTCCTCGCCCATCGCGATGGCAGCATCGGCCATCTCCAGACCAGGCCGCGGTTCCCTTACCAGCAGGTGAAACTGCGCTCTCGTGCCCAGTGCCCATATTATCGACGCTGAATCCCCGAGTTCGCGCGCGAGTGGGAGCGCTTTATCCGCATGGCGCCGTCCTTGGTCCGGAAAACCGCGCAGCCACAAGAGCATCGCGCCCCACCCATGACCGCATACGGCCGGATGATGGGCACTGTAGAGCGGCACGCGAGTAGAGCGAAGTTGCGCTTCGAAGAGAGCCAATCCATGATCGACGTAGTTTTGCGAAACCTCCAGCTCGCCACCTGTCATTGCAAGCGACCACTCATGATGATCAGCTTCGAGGATAAACGCCGGCTCGGGATGCTGACGGATGAAATCTCGGATCGGTTTCATTCGTTCCCGGGCCGCTACCATTCTGCCGCCAACGAAGGCGATTCCGAACAAACCGACCAGCGTCGAAAACTGTTGTTCAGCGGTACCGCAGGTGCTGGCCAGTTCTTGCGCTCGAAGGTAAACCCTCTCGGTTTCGGGTGCTGACCATCCCTTAATCATCATGAGCATCTGGCCGAGCGCAGTTTGTAGCGCGAGCTCCCGCTGGTCGCGCCCCGGGCTGTCAGGCTCCCGCTTGAGCAGATCCAAAGCGGCAGTCAGATGCTGCATAGCCTCCTGGTTGGCAGAACGCTGAACTGCTCGAAGTCCGGCGCGCTCATGATACTCAAGCGCCTTCTTCGGGTTGCTGCTCTTGCTGTAATGGTGCGCCAGCTCATCGAGATGATCGTCGATCGAATTCGCGTAGAGGTTCTCCAACGCGGCGCCGGTTCGCTCGTGTAAGTGCTTGCGCCGCTCCTGCAACACGGAGTTGTAGGAAACCTCCTGGGTCAGCGCGTGCTTGAAAATGTACTCGGTATCACCGACGGCTGGCTGCTCGTAGATGAATTCTCCGAGTTGCAACTCATTCAGGGTACTGTTGAGTACCTCCTCTGGCGTGGGGCGCACCGCACGAATCAGCGACATCGAAAATTCGCGCCCAACGACGGATAGCATCTGCAATAAATCTTTGGCCTCGTGCGGTAACCGATCTATGCGTGCGGCGAGGATTCCCTGCACCGTCGGCGGAATCTTCAATTCGGACATTGGCTGCATAAGCCGCGTCACGCCGTTGCGCACCAGGACGCCCTCGTCGAGCAGCACCTGCACGGTCTCTTCCATGAAGAACGGATTGCCTTCGGTCTTCTCGATAATCACGCGCTTGAGCGGTGCCAATTCGCCGTTGTCGCCGAGCAGCGCTGACAACATCTCGTCCGCTGACTCCCTGCCCAAAGGATCGAGCTGAAGCTGAGTGTAATAAGTCCTGCTGTTCCACGAATGGGAATACTCCGGACGGTAATTGACCAGCAGCAGGACCTTTGCCGTGGCAATCGAATCCGCCAGCACATTCAGAAACGCCTGCGTCTCCTCGTCGATCCAGTGCAGGTCCTCGAAAATCACCATCAGCGGCTGATTGATCGACTCGCGCAGAAAGATGCGCTTGATCGCTTCCACGGTCCGTCGTTTCTTCACTTGCCCGTCCATCTGCGAAAGCGAGTCATCACCCTCGGCGATCCCGAGCAGGCCGAACAGGTAGGGCAGCGTGTCTTCAAGCGAACGATCGAGTGTCAGGACCTTGCCGTTGACTTTCTCGCGCCGCGCGCGGGCGTCATCGTCCGAGACGATACGGAAATATCCGTGCAAGAGATCAATTACGGGAAAATATGCCGACGCCTTTCCATGCGAAACCGAGAACGCCTCCAGCACCATCCAGCCGGTCTGGTTTGTTACTTTGAACTCGAAGAACAGGCGTGACTTGCCGGTGCCCGCCTCCGCCATCGCCGCGACAATCTGTCCGTGACCGGCCTTCGCGCGATCCGCCGCATGGCCCAATGCTTCCATCTCGCGCTCGCGGCCGACGAATTTCGTCAGTCCGCGTCCCGCTGCCCGCTGAAGCCGCGTCCGCAGCGGCCCAAGACCGTTCACCTCATAGACATTGACTGGTTCGCTGACACCTTTGACCTTGGTCGGCCCCAGCGGCTTGAGCGCGAAATATCCTTCCACTAGTTTGCGCGTCTGCTCGCTGATCGCTATCGACCCTGTCGGCGCGAGCGCCTGCATTCTCGACGCGAGATTGGTGGTGTGCCCAATCGGGGTGTATTCAGTGTGCCCCTGCCCAGTCGCAATCGATCGCACCACCACTTCGCCGGTGTTGACGCCAACGCGCGCTTCGATTGGCAGGTTGCCCGCCTCGCGCAGGCGCGCCGCATAGCGCTTCAACTCCTCCTGCATCCGGAGCGCCGCGTAGAGCGCGCGCTGCGGATGATCCTCGTGCGCGACGGGCGCACCGAACAGCGCGAAGATGCCATCGCCGGTCGACTGCACGATGTAGCCGTCGTAACGCCGGACCGCGTCGATCATCAGCTTGAGCGCCGGATCGACGATCGCGCGCGCTTCTTCGGGATCGAGGTCCTGCTCCAGCTCCGTCGATCCCTTGATGTCGGCGAACAGCGCCGTGACCGTCTTGCGCTCGCCTTCGAGGGCACCGGAGTCGGCGACGGCTTGCTCCGCTGTGACACGAACCTTGGGAGCGGTCGATGCGACCGCGGGCTTTGCAGGCGCGGACTCCGTAGCGATCCGCGTGCCACATTTCTTGCAGAATCTGGCGCCCGGCTGATTAGTGGTGCCACAGGTGGCACAGATCGATTCGAGCTTTGCGCCGCATGCATCGCAGAACAAGGCGTCGGTGCTATTGTCGTGGTTGCAGGACGGACAGCGCATCTGGTCTCCTGTCGCCCCGGTTACTACCACACCCCGCGCGGATGACGGAAACATCCCCGGTGCTCTTGAACGCTCACCGAACGGCCGCTGGATGCGCGCCCGACGACAGCATCTCGCAGATAGGCGCCTTCGCAAGCCCCCGCCGAAATAGGGCGGGAAGAATCCAGGGTTTAATCGTCGAGCGCTTCTGAACTTCCTCCCCCAATTGTCTTGGGGGAGGACTGAGGTGGGGGTCGAGCGAGGAAGCGCCAGATGACTGCGCTCGGCGGGCGCTTCCTCGTTTTGTTCTTCCGGCGATCGGTAATCGCCACTTTGTAAGGAAGCGGTTCTCACAGATCCAGAGCCGCCTCTGAGATCATTCAGAAGTACGAGCCTGGCCTGTGACGTGAGCGTTCGGCTTGGCGCGCCCTGTATCAATGAGGCGGAGGTTTGGGTGCGCGCATGACGGGGCAATAGGCGCCTCCGCAAGCCCCCGCCAAAATGGGGCGGGAAGAATCCAGGGATTAATCGTCGAGCGCTTCTGAACCTCCTCCCCCAATTGTCTTGGGGGAGGACTGAGGTGGGGGTCGAGCGAGGAAGCGCCAGATGACTGCGCTCGGCGGGCGCTTCCTCGTTTTGTTCTTCCGGCGATCGGTAATCGCCACTTTGTAAGGAAGCGGTTCTCACAGATCCAGAGCCGCCTCTGAGATCATTCAGAAGTACGAGCCTAGCCTGTGACGTGAGCGTTCGGCTTGGCGCGCCCTGTATCAATGAGGCGGAGGTTTGGGTGCGCCCATGACGATGAACGCCGAAGAGCAATCGCTGATAGAGAAGCTACGGGAATTCCGAGACGCAATTAAGGCTTGGGCACGTTCTTCAAATCCCGAAAAAGCTGCCTGATCATGAAAAATGCCCGAGAACGGTTCCCGGGCATTTTATGATGCTATTCCGAGGTCAGCTGGATGATCCGGCTACGTTCAGAAGAATCTTTCCACCGCGCAGCGCATGCGCGAGGGCTTCCTTAATGGACGAGAGGTCGTAGGTCGCCGCCACTGGTATCTGCACTCGGCCCGACGCGATCATCTCCGCTGCCTGCGCTACGGCTGGCGCAAGTTTGGCAGCAAACTCCGGATGGGCCATGAAAAAGCCCCGGATGGTGATGGGCTTGAAGATAACGTCCAGTGGGCTGATCGACATCGGAGCCAGGCTCATAGCCGCAAAGGAGACGAGCGTACCGCGGGGCGAGAGCGTCGATGCGAGCACGCCCGTCGCCGGGCCGCTGACACCGTCAAGCGCGAGACGGAGCTCAGCTTGACCGACCGCCGCTTTGATCCTTTCCGAGACATCCGGAGAATCGACAACGACGACGTCGCCGCCGATAGCCTTAAGCTCATCCACGAGCTCTGGCCGGCGGACGATGTTGACGGTCTTCAGGCCGCGCTTTTTCGCGAACGCGATAACCCATCGCCCGACACCCGAGTTGGCGGAGTTCTGCACCACCCACTCGCCCGGTTTCAGATCGACATACTCACTGAGCAGGAGAGCCGCGGTTGGAGGATTGATTGCCAGCATCGCCAACTGCTGCGGATCGACGTCGCGAGGCAGGGCGAAAAGACCCTCTGCGGAAACGACCATACGCTCCCTCCAGGTGAAGCTGGAGAGCGGCGCCACAACGCGGTCGCCGACCTTGACGTTCTTTACTCCCGACCCGACTGCGAGAACGCGGCCGACACCTTCATTGCCGATGACGGTTGGAAGCGGCGGGCGCAATGCATAGATGCCCCGTGCGAGCAGGAGGTCGCTCGGATTGAGCGGTGAAAACTCAATCCCGATAAGAACTTGGCTCGGGCCAGGAGCCGCGGGCTCCGGGATGTCGACGTACTTAAGACCCTCGACCGGGTTGCCATAGGATGTGAGCTGAACAGCGCGCATATTGATTTCTCCTTTTAGCGGGAATTTCCTTTTTGACTTTCCAATTCCAACTATTCCATAGATTAAACGGCTTTCCTCGGCGAGGTTTTATCCAATTTTGCTCCGCATGGTTCCCAGTACTGCGGGGAGAGACCGGTTTCGCGTGTGGCGCGCTCCCGACGGCAGAAGATGCTGCTTTCTTCATCGATTCTGGCGACACTTCTCCCTGCATCCCCGGCGTCGTCATCGAAATTTGCTCCGCTTCGCGCTCACTTATCCGGCCGGCGACGGCAGCATCGCGATCTTCACCAGCAATGTCCGCGAACAGCCGCCTTGTCAGATGGCTCTCCGCCAGCAGCAACCAGTAGTAGCGCGCGCGTGTTCGATGAGTTGTCCGCCGGTTTTCACCAACCGCTGCTGCAAGCTGGTCAGCGACCAGGTGGCGACCCGCGTCGGCAGCGCCAGCCGCCGCCACAAGTTCCCCAGGTTATAGGCGATGACGCTCAACCACAGTCGCGTGGGAATCGTTCATGTGACGGTCCATGAGTTCGCTCAAGCCGAGACGTTCATCCAGCTCGCGCACCAGAACTAATCCACTGTCCGAGGTCACCCGTGAACCCTGGAAATCAACCTTCAGCGCGCGATTGAACGACAATTGAAACGGCCGATCTTGTGTCTCACCCACCGCCGCTTCACCTCCGCACCGCCCCGATCACATCCAAACCCACGTCCATCAGCGCGTTTGTCGCATTTTATCAAATTGGTAGTTCACTGAGAAAACGGAAATCCGGGGTTAAAGGGCAACGTGGATAAGCCTTCTGACTACGATGGCGTCAACTACATTCCGATGGATGCGGAAGGAGGCTGGAAGCAGAAGCTTTCCAGAGAGTTGAAAGCCGCGAGTCTGAACGCTGACCTAAGCAACGCGATCTGATAGCGGCGCAGGCAGTATAATTTCGAGGGAACCTATTCGTAACATCTCCCAAACTGAGGGAGGTGACTAGGACAACCCCAACTTCTCTGATCCTTCCCCCGGTAGTTCGGTCCCTTTGAGATTCAAACTGACCGACTACTGAAAAAATAGGGGGGGGCCGGAAGCGCTGACGCTCACCGAACGGCCGCTGGATGCGCGCCCGACGACAGCATCTCGCAGATCTTTTGGGCGATTAGCTCGCCCGCCACCCGATGGCCCTCGGCGTTCCAATGCCCCACTCCCAACTTGGTGCTCTTGAAGCCGGCCATGAACACGTGATGCTCGTCGGCGTAGGCCTGCATCGGCGCCGCGAGATTCAGCACCTCGAAACCCTCGCGCTCGCCTAGCGCCTTGATCCGCTGGTCGGGATAGAAAATGTCGGTCGAGTGGTAGGTCTTGGAGTAATAGCCGCGCACGGTCGGATCGGGATAGATCTGCGGCGGATTGGCGAGCGTCACCACCAGGAGCGCCACATGATGCGCCGCGGTCTCGCGCGCCATCAACGTTATAATCCCCTCGGTGACCCGCCACGCGTTATCCCATACCGGGGTTGCCGGCGGCCGGTAGATATTGTCCTCGATTCCTTCCTCGTGCATAAGCGCCGCCGGCTGCTGCTCGGCAACCAGGGTGACGCCATTACCCGCGCGCGCCGCGGGCCCCGGCGCGTGTGCCGCCGCGGGTTTGGCGGCGGCGGCTGAGCGGCGCGCAGCTTCCCGAGCCTTTATTTTCGACCGGATATCGCTCTTGGCGTCGCCGATCAGGTTGAGCACCTGCGAGTGGCGCGATTCGAACCGCACCAGGCACGAGAGATAAAACCATCGCGAGCGCTCGAACGGCCCGCCTAGCCTCAGCTGGCCATGCTCGAAGACGTAGAATGGGCGGCACTTGTCGCTCTCCAGCACCGCCGAGTTGTTGCGAAGATCGTTGCCGGAAAAAAACGCCAGCACCACGAAGTCGGGCGAATATTGCCATACGTGTCGGCGCAGCGTGATCAACTCCTGCGCCGTGCCGTAGGCGTCAGTCCCGAAGTTCATCACCTGTATTTTTCTTCCGTCCAGACCCCTGCATCTGCCGAGCGCGCGCTCAGCCACCGCGCAAAATGTTTGCTCATAGGCGACCTGCGGGGCCTCGGTAAAGGAATCGCCGACGACTGCCACGCGCAGCGTGCCCGGCGGCTTGACGATCGTCCATTGGGGGCCGCGAAAGCCGGCTCCGTTGACATCGACGAAGCCCGAACCCTCGTCACGTTGCCATCCGGCGGCACCCGGCTTGAGGCCCCATCCGCGATATGCGTCCCACGTGTAAAGGCTGACCTTGGCGAGGCCGCTCAGGCGCACAGCCACCTCGGCCACCATGAAAGCGATCGCCACACCCGCCAGCATCAGCGCGAGATTGGCGGCAACGCGCCTTTTTCCGCTCACCGGCCTAGAACAGCGTATAGATGAAAGGGGCGACGGTGGAGAATTCCGCGATCGCGATCAGCACGCTCAAGACCAGCAACGTGCCGATAAGTGGGACCAGCCAAAACTTCTTGCGCTCGCTCGCAAACCCCCACAGGTCTTTCAATAAATCCAACATCGTCAGGCTGACTCCAGTATCTGTCGTGGCCATGACCAGTATAGCCGGAACGCTCTCCGATCTAAGCGCCAGAGCGGAGTACGCCACGCGGACGAAACGGATTCAAAATGGCGTCTCGATCTCTTGCGGCGGCCGCGGCCCAAGGGTCGAATCCACGCCGCCGCTCAAAGACGGTTGATGCGCGCAGGTCTTGCGTCAGCCGCGCCGCCGGTCTTCGCCCAATGTACTTGCGTACGCGCGGAATGGCCGGCGACAAAGAATGCAACGGACAAAGAATGCAACGATCGTCGCGAGTCTACACGACGTGCTCTCTCGGTGAGCCAGCGCGTCGGAGGTTTTCGCGGCTCAACCGCCTCAGAACGGCTTCTCCATCCCTTGCGGCTCGCGCGGCGCGCTCGGTACCCGGTAGGTCTCGACCTTGGGGTCGAAGCTGCGTCTCATCCGATCGCGCCCGAAAACCCACATCACGAAGCTGAACGGCGTGATCACGATCATGAAGATCAGCGTCAGGATGACCCGCGTGTTGAACCATCCAAGCGTATGACCGAGCCGCGTCCACCAACGATGGAGCAGCGTGAGACTGCGGGGCCACGCTAACGCCGCCGCCCATAGCACCCCGGCGAGAATCCACGGCCACTGCGCGGGCGTATGATGGCGCAGCAGAGGCAACACGCCGAAAAGCCCCGCGAATAGCGCTCCCAGCACCAGTCCGAAATTGCGCAACTCCGCTTTCGCTGGCTGTTCCCCTGCCTTGAGCTCCATCCTCCCCCCTCAGTCCAGCTCGAACTCGCGCTTCCAACTCTCGTCGCGCGGGCGCTCGGGCTGATCGGTCTTGGCGAGCACGAAGTCCCCGAGCACCAGCGCATCCATTTCAGTGCGCATGAAACATCGGTACGCGTCCTCCGGCGTGCACACAATCGGCTCTCCGCGCACGTTGAATGAAGTGTTGACCAGCACCGCGCATCCGGTGCGCGCGGCGAAGCGCTCGAGCAGCCGATGGAAGCGCGGATTGGTGAGCGCGTCGACGCTCTGGATTCGCGCCGAGTAATCGACGTGGGTGACGGCCGGGATGCTCGAGCGCGGCACGTTGAGCTTGTCGATCCCGAACAGCTTGTGCTGCTCGTCGGTCATCGGCTGGCGCAGTTCCTCGCGCACCTTGGCGACCAGTCCCATGTAAGGGCTCGGGCGATCGAGGTCGAAATAATCCGCGATACGCTCGACCAGCACCGCGGGCGCAAACGGCCGGAACGATTCGCGGTACTTGATCTTGAGATTCATCACCGATTGCATTTTGGCGTTGCGCGGGTCGCCGAGGATCGAACGGCTGCCAAGCGCGCGCGGACCGAACTCCATCCGCCCCTGGAACCATCCGACCACCGCGCCCTCGGCGAGCATCGCGGCGGCCAATTCCAGCAACTCGGACTCGGGCATGCGCTGGTAGCGCGCGCCCGCGCGATCCAGCGTGTCCTTTATCTCGGCCTCGCCGAAGCTCGGACCGAGAAACGACCCACGCATCCGATCGTCGCCGTCGATTTCGCGCGGCGCGCCGTCGTGGATATGCCATGCGGCGAGCGCTGCGCCGATCGCGCCGCCGGCGTCGCCCGCCGCCGGCTGAATCCAGATGTCGCGGAAAGTTCCCTCGCGGAGCAGCCGCCCGTTCGCGACGCAGTTGAGCGCCACGCCGCCCGCCAGGCACAGGTAGTCGGCGTCAAGCTCGCGCCGTGCCGTCAGCGCCAGGCGCGAGACGATATCCTCCGTCACCTTTTGAATCGAGGCCGCAAGATCCATCTCGCGCTGCGTCAGTGGCGACTCGGGCTTGCGCGGCGGTCCGCCGAAGAGCGCGGCGAAGCGCTCGTTGGTCATCGTCAGGCCGGTGACGTAGTTGAAATATTCGGTGTTGAGGCGGAACGTGCCGTCGGGTTTCACGTCGATCAGATGGTCAAGGATCGCGCCGGCGTAGCGCGGCTCGCCATACGGCGCGAGGCCCATCAGCTTGTACTCACCCGAATTCACCTTGAAGCCGGTGTAGTAGGTGAAGGCCGAGTACAGCAGGCCGAGCGAGTGCGGAAAATCGATCTGCCACTGCGGAGTCAGCCGATTGCCCTCGCCCAGCCATACCGACGTCGTCGCCCATTCGCCGACCCCGTCGAGGCAGAGCACAGCGGCGCGCCAGAACGGGCTGGCGAAAAAGGCCGAGGCGGCGTGCGCCTGATGATGCTCGGTGAAAAGCAGCGGCGGAACGTCGTTGGGCCGATTGCCGTCGAGCGAGGCGAGTTCGCGCTTGAGCGCCGAGCGCAGATTGAGCTTTTCCTTGAGCCAAATCGGCATCGAGGTCAGAAACGAGCCGAGCCCGCGCGGCGCATAGCCCAGGTAGGTCTCCATCATGCGCTCGAATTTCACCCAGGGCTTGTCGTAAAAGACGATCGAGTCGATTTCCTCGAGCTTAAGGCCGGCCGAGTCGAGGCACCAGGCGGCGGCGTGATGGGGAAAGCGCGCGTCGTGCTTTTTACGGGTAAAGCGTTCTTCCTGGGCGGCAGCGACGATTTCGCCATCGCACACGAGCGCAGCCGCGCTATCGTGATAGTAGGCGGAAATCCCGAGGATTCGTTTTGCCATCGTTTCGTGCTGGCCGGGCCTGCTGGGATACATCAGGGGCGCGGTTTCGCTTCTCGCTCAACGCTCCAAGCTACACCAACTGGGCGCCGCACTAAACGGGAGGGACTGCCGCGGGGGAATTCGCGGTTGCGCGCGACGGGCGCAGAGCTTACATTGGAGTCAGCGCGACGGCTGACCGCGATTCGTCAAGGCCAGTGAACATTTGGGGGCGAACCGGATTCGACGGAAACAAGAAGGCCGTGGTCGCACGCCGGGGTGCTGCTATCCCGTTAAACAAGCAGACTGCGAAATTTACCCGCAGACAATAACGGTTACGCTCTGGCGGCCTAAGGGCCGCTAGCGTCCCGCCGCTGTTCGCCCATGACAGCGGGCCGGGGCGTCATTTAGTGGGCTAGGGAAACGCCGTCGGCCACTTGGGCGCAACACCGAAACACAAAGTGGCTGGCCGCCTCACAGCCCGTCCGCGGGCGTTGAGGTGGCGAGATCAAATCGCGGAATAAGCGTGTAGTGGCCATCGCTCGGCGGTTTTCGGACGGGGGTTCAATTCCCCCCGCCTCCACGAACGTAATGCATTCGAACCCGCTGCCGGTCGGTCGGCTGGGGACCGCGGATCGTTGCGCTCCACACGAAAATTGCCGGTCCGGGGATCGAGTAGCTCCACAATGTCGAGATTTGTGTGGGCCACGTAGTAAGGGTGGCCCACCTCAGGAACTATGACCTCGAGCCTGATACGCCCGAGCACCTTTCGCAAAATGAGAGCTGACAGACCCGTGTTTAGTGCTAGGGTCTTCTGAAAATCGCGAAGCCTCTCTTCTATCCAAACGCGTGGCGGTATTTGAAACGATTCGGTCAAAAATCTTTGCAGAACTTCGATCTCGGCTTCGAGACCTTCGACCTGACTTTCTGAAGCGGAAAGAGCGTCTGTCACGCTGCGGGTTCCGCGGCCTTCAGCCACGACCTCCACAAGATTAGCAACACGCCGCCGCTGTTCATTTAGCGCGGCCTCTTTGCTCTTGATCGCTTGGGGAACACTCGAATTCAGGCGATCTAATTCGCCCTTGACTTTTTGAAGGACGTACTCGATAGAATCCGGATTCAAGATGCGGTCGCGCAAGCTCGTTAGGATCACTCGTTCTGCTTTCTTGCGGCGAACCAAGAGCCGATTGTCGCAAATGGACCGGCGAGCTTTGACGCATCCGTAGTACCCACCCTTGCGACCGGATACTTCGCCAATAGAGCCGCCACACTTAGCGCAGAACATCGCACCTGAGAGCAATTGTCGTGGATAGACGAGAACCCGACTCGCCTGTTGGTTTTCGTAACCTCGTTTTTTATTTCCCCTTCCCCAAACTCTTTCAAACTCTTTAAGACGTTCCTGAACTTTTTGCCAAAGCTCTTGAGGGACGATCCGCAAGGACTCATCTTCGATCACGCACCATTTTGTTTGATCTTTAGGGAACTGACGTGACTTTAGTGTTCTTGGGTCCCTTCGGGTGTTCGGTCCGATTCCAAATCCATCGACCAACATATTTTTCATTTCTCAGCATTCGGCCGATTGTCGGAGCGTTCCACTTTTTTGTTGTCCGAAAACGCCCGGGAACTTCTCGACGATTCAAATCGTTGACAATCGAAAAGTACGACGCGCCTAACGCGAAACGTGTGAAAATTTCGTTCACGACATTCGCCTCGGATGGGATAATTTCCATCTTATAGCCGTCCGGCCTCGGTTGGCCTTTTTTGTCCCTTCTTCCAGTTCCGAAAGGTACCGAACGATACCCAAAGGCCCTCTCGCCAACAAAGAACCCTCTATTCTTCTGACCGATGAGTCCTCTAAGAACTTTCTTAAGCAGGTCGCTTAGGAAAAGCTCGTTCGCAATTCCCCGAAGCTGGATGGAGAAGTTCGCCTCCTCCTGATCGCTGTCCAGACCATCCGCCACCGAAACTACACGCACTCCGCAGAAGCGCAGATCTGCGATGGTCGTCAACATCAGCAGATTATTCCTCGCAAGACATGACAGGTCGTCGACCAACAGGACCTCGAATCTCGCCTGTCGTGCCGCTTCCATCATCTCATGAAGACCCACTCGGTCTTCCCGGGCACCAGAAACGGCTTCGTCTGAAAAGATATTGTTGTCATCCACTGCCCACTCGTGCTCGGTGGCATACTTTCGGCAAGAGTGGATCTGATCAGTAATGCTCTCTGGGCGTTGATTCTCTGAACTGTATCGCGCGTGAATCGCGGCTTTCATCACTTGTCCCTCATGCTTTCCTACTCGGCACTTCCCCCGCGAGCGACGTCAAGAAATTTTTGAGCCAATTCTCTTGCAATATGATCCAGCAACTCTCTAATTGCGAGGTCGCCCAACAGGCCCGCCTTACCGATGGTTCTCCGAAAGGAATCATGGCCATTTGCTTTCTCCGATCGGCTACCCGTAACAGATCTTTGCATCCCCTGGGTGTCTAACAGAAACCAATATAGAAAGCTAGGAAAGCCAGTTGATCCTCGGCCCTAGAAAGTCCCTAATGTTTGCTGATGGAAGGCAGAATTCTGGAAATAATGGCGGAGTTGAGGCGAATAGCGTCCAGACGGCAGGAGCTGCTAGCCGAACTGGAGCGTCTCAGCACTACCTCAAATATCGCTGCGCGGAGACGTCAATCTATTGAGGAAGTCGTGGCCACTGGCCCAGACCAAACGTCCCTTTCATTCGAATTACCGCGCAGTTTTAATTTAATGCACGAGATTCGAAGCTTCCTAGACTCCCGCGCTCACACCGTGTTTTCCGCCGCTGGTATTAAAGCGTATCTAAATATTCCTGTTTCAGCCGAGAAGACCTTCTACGCAGCGCTAGCAAAGTTAGCGCACATGGGGCAAATTCGTCGAGTTGGTCGAGGGCTTTATCAATCGGCAAGAAGGCTAAAAAAGCGGTAGCCGACCACCTTATATCCATCTACACGGGATGCTCATCACAGGACCACCTGAATCCTGCCATTGCCCTGATGGGATGGACCGAACCCTCACTTTTCAAAACGGCCTCAGATAGGGCCAGGATGGTACGCAAACCATCCGACGAGAAGCGAGGGAGGGTCCATCCCATCAGGCCACCCGCGTTCGCGGTCGCTAGGGTAGCTCCTCTCTCAGGCGCACGACTACTGGTTGAGCGAACTTGGACGCGAACTCCACGCGGAAGCGGGCGACCGCCCGACGACAGTAGTCTGGTGGAGCACGCTCTTGCTGCATGTCAGTAGCCGCGCGCACTCATTCTCGTCGTAGCACACCGCCTCACAGGCGCCTCCCGGCAGAATCGCCGGTATCCGACTATTTCGCAGCGAGCACCTCAAAGTAATGCTCGGTTTGCGGTAGTCGCTTTTGCGGTAGTCGCTTTGTGTAGTGGTGCTCGACACAATCGACCTCGCGATTCGCTATTCGTGCGCGTGCGGCGGATTTCCTTTCAGACGATAAACGACACCCGTTTTGGTTGCCCCGAGCGACACCCAGTCACCGCCGATTTCTTGAAGCGAGATAAAAAATTGCTTGCATCGCTCCACCGCCTTATCGTGGAGTTCATCCCTACGCTTGAATTTACATTCGTACGAGAACTCTCCAATAAGCGACCTATGGTCGCCCCGTTGCCGCCACAGCGAAGCGTTGGACTTTGCGGTGACGCCTTTGCCGAAATCCAGTTCTCCTAGATCCTGAAGCACTTCCTCAACGATAGTGTGGTTCACAAGGTTGAGCTTCTTGGCACTAACAGACGGCAGGATCGCCAATACCGGAAAGAAGTTAGCCAGATCCGCTAAAGAAGGCCGATCAACCTCGGGCACTTGGTTCAAACCAAACACGACATTGTGGGAATACAGTAGCCGGTAACCCCCGAGTTTTTCCTTTAGCGGCAACGCCTCGGCTTTGAACTTGATCCGGTATTCCGGGATTTTCGGCCGCACGTCCATCTCCGCGGCGGTCTGCAAGTCCGGGTGTCGAAATTTGAAGACGATCTCCGGCTCACCAACCGGGAAGCCGTTCTCATAGCTGATGCGCCGCCGCAAGATGAAGCCGTGATTGTACAGACTGAAATCATTAGTATCGAAAAATACGACCTCTCTTATCCTTGGACCAAGGTCCTCGAAACCTCGGGTTGAAAACTCGATATCGTGCTTCTCAGCCGCCTTGCGCACGACTTTGGCATAATCATGAAAGCTCGACGGCGAGATGAAGCGATCGGGCTTCAGGATCAACTTGCATTGCAGGTAGTGGACCTCGTCGAGCGGATGTCCATCGCTATAAGCCCCCGGCTTCAGTCGAGGAGCCTGTACTCGTCGGTCAACCAGTTTTCCCGCCATCCCTTGTTATCTCCGAAGTCTCAAACGCATGCCGACGCCGTAAGCGGTGGCGCGAGTTCCCTAATCGACCGGACAGCGAGCAAGCACCATTACCTTGACTTGATCCAACGCCAGGGCGAATGCCGCGATCGCAATCGACAGCATGATTATCACGGTAGCCGGGATCGAGCGCATCAGTATTCCGCCGATTGCTAATGTCGAAACAATGGTGATGTCTACAAGCGAAAATAATATCATCGGCATGACCGGACGCGATCGCCACATCGGGCCACGCTCGCGCAAAACATAAACCACTGCCTGTCCGGCGAATACGAGCATAACGAAGGTCAGGGTCTGCATCTGCCCGACCGTCAGGCCGAGCAGAAACCAGCCCGCGGCGAGCACGCTTGTACAAAACAGAAATTTGAACGACGCCAGAGGGATCGCGGCCAGGGCCAGGTTGTTCACGCGCCAGGTATTCGGCCGTGTCGAAGGAGTAGCCCGATCGGCGGTCCGCGCCATGCTCACAAAGTCATTGGTCAACATCGATATCGCCTGCAACAGCGGAGTCAGGACCGCATGCCCGGTCAGTACCAGGCCGGCGCCGAGGACGACCAGGGTGACGCATTTGTTTACGAGTATGCCCAGCGTGTAGGTCACTACGCGTTGAAAGACGGCGCGCCCCTCCTGGATAGCGGTGAGAATGCCTTCGAGTCCGGGCTCGGTGAGCACGACACCCGCTGCTGCCTTGGCAACGTCGGTTGCGGTCGAGACGGCGATACCCATTTGCGCCTGACGCAGCGCTGGCGCGTCATTGGCGCCGTCGCCGCACATGCCGACTGCATGTCCGTCGCGCTGAAATGCCTTGACGAGACGAAATTTCTCTTCGGGAAAGACTCCCGCGTATACCGCGAAATCGCGAGGGCTGACGCGCTCCGGAAGCTGACCGGGCGGACATAACGGACCGTCCATCCCGATGGAACGGGCGACCGATACTGCCGTAGGCGCGGCGTCGCCGGTGACCATGACCGTGTGCACGCCGAGCGATCGCAGCTTCGCCAGTAGGGCGGCGGAATCGGGCCGCGGCGGGTCATTGAGCGCAATGAGTCCGACAAACACCATCTCCCCCGGCGGGCCGCTCGCAACCGCCAGCGTCCGGTAGCCCGCCCCGGACAGCCGTTCCAACTCTGCTGCCATCGCTGCAGTCACTGGCGCCAGCGTTGAGAGCGCCGCAGGTGCTCCTTTGCAGATCTTGATCTGCTGGTGGCTCCGGTCCGTGGCGGTCGCCTCCGAACGCTTGTTTGCAGGATCGAAGGGAACGAACCTGATTACGCTCGGAAGCGGGCGCTGCGGAGGAGTTGCAAGCGCCGCTGCTCGGATGGCGGCATCCACGGGATCCTTCCCTTCCGCAGAGCTGGTCAGCGCGGCGAAAGCGAGCACATCCCCCGGAGTCCATCCCTCGGCCAATGGCCTCACGGCGGCCACTGTCAATTCATTGATAGTAAGGGTGCCGGTCTTGTCGGCGCACAGGACGTCGATCGTCGACGCCTCGTGTAACGCAGCGAGCCGCGTCAGCAGTACGCCTCTGAGCGCGACGGTTCTCGCGCCCAGAGCGGCGGCCAGGGTAAACGTAGCCGGCAACGCAACGGGGACCGCTGAGAGCATCGCGGTCAGCACCAACGAGACGATTTGCGTCGTCGGTAGCGCGATCGCGGTCGCATAGGCAATCAGCGCCACCACCAGCGCGGCATTGATGATCGACAGGTTGCGGACGAGGCCGAGCACCACCCTGGTCTCGGTACTCTCAACGTGTGCGACGCTCACCAACTCCGCCGCTCGGCCAAAGTAGGTCGATGTCCCAGTGGCGGTTACCGAGGCGATAGCCTGGCCCCGTCGCACAACTGCGCCGGCATAGGCAGTCCTTCCGGGACCGTAATCGACCGGAATCGATTCGCCCGTCAGCATCGACTGGTCCAGCAGTACTTCACCCTCGACAATGCGGACGTCGGCGGGGACAACAACGCCGAGCGACAATTGCACCACGTCGTCGGGCACCAGAACTGCGGCGGGCAGCTCCGTCCAATTACCGTCGCGCTTGACTCTCGCGCTCAGGGAGAGCCGCTGCTTAAGCAGTTCGAGAGCGGCTTCGGCGCGAGTTTGCTGAATCAGGCTGAGGGCAACGTTGAAGGCCAAAAGCGCCCCGATCATTAGCGCTTCGATATGCTTACCCGCTACGACCTGCAGTGCGATCGTCACTTCGAGCATCCATGGCACGGGCGCCCAAAAGTGACGCGCCGCCTTTTTGAGGCCGTGCTCGCGCTCTTCGACGACCTCATTCGGCCCGATCTGCGCCAGCCTCCTTGCTGCTTCTTCCGTAGAGAGCCCTGCCATCTGCGACAACGTGGTGCCGGGAAGCTTTGCATGAGGCGTGCTCATATCGGTGATCAAGAAGAGCGATAGCTCGTCTGGTTCAATCGGACGCGCGCGGGACGTACAGTATCATAAAAGGCTTTGTCGAAGGGGCGGGGAACGGCGACAGTCTTGTTCCCCTTTTCGGAGTCTCCAATAAACCCGGAAGGTCGAGCGGACTAAGAGCCGATCCCCGCTTATGGTCCTTAACTAGCGATTGTGCCGGCGACCGATTCGAATCAGGACGACCGTCTGTCGGGTTCGGTTTCCGCGAACAATACGACGACCGAACGGGACTCTACGCGGTATTCCTTACAAGTGAGAGAAGGGGCTGTGCGCCATGGAACGATATCTCCGGGAGTGTCGCGCGAGGTATCGACCCATCGGCGCCATGGCCGTCCTCCACTGAGTGTTGGCAGTTCGAAATTCAATGGCTCCCAGTAGGCATTCATGATCGCGTAAACGTCGAGGCCTTCGTTAGGCAACTGTGCGTAAAGAGCGATGCTGTGAGAGTCGTAAGTCCAGTCCGGGTTTCCGAGCCTTACGCCGTGCCACGATTGCCGCGCCCGCTTGATCAACTCATTGAGACTGATCCGTGCTCGCTCATGCTCGACGTCCGTAAGGACCCGGCGGGCGTTGAGCAGACTTACAAATCTGTGCACATCGGCGTGTTCTTCGAGCAATGTCCAGTCGAGCCAGTTGGTCTCGTTATCGAGGCAGTATGCGTTATTGTTTCCGCGCTGGGTGTGGCGAACCTCGTCGCCCATCAGGATCATAGGCACACCGATCGCGAGGACGGTGACGGTCAGAAAATTCTTGATTTGGCGGTTGCGCAGTGCCTCGATTGCGGCATCATCAGTCGGGCCTTCGATCCCACAATTCCAGCTTCGGTTGTCGTCGGCGCCGTCCCGGTTGTCTTCGCCGTTGCTCTCGTTGTGTTTGCGGTTGTAGGAGACGAGGTCGTTGAGGGTGAAACCATCGTGGCACGCGACGAAATTCACGCTCTGCTCGGCCTCGCGCTCCTGGTGCCCGTAGATGTCGGGGCTACCCACCAAGCGGTTGGCCATTTGTCCGACTAGACCCTGTTCGCCACGGAAGAAACTCCGCACATCGTCGCGAAATCGTCCGTTCCACTCCTTCCAACTGTCTCCGATGAAGCTGCCAACCTGGTAAAGACCGGCGGCATCCCAGGCTTCGGCGATGAGCTTAGACCCCGCCAACACGGGGTCCGACTCGATGTCCCAGAGAACCGGTGGATTCGGAATTGGCTGCCCCGACGTGTCGCGCTCGAGGACGGACGCAAGATCGAAGCGGAAACCATCTACGTGCATCACCTCGACCCAGTAGCGGAGGCTATCCACGATCATGCGACGGACCACCGGATGGTTGGCGTTGAGGGTGTTTCCCGTGCCGGTGTAGTTGGCATAGCGTGAGCGGTCTCGCTCGAGGATGTAGTAAGCGCCGTTGTCGAACCCGCGGAAGCAGAGCGTCGGTCCGCGGTGATCGCCCTCGGCCGTATGATTGAAGACGACGTCAAGGATGACCTCGATATCCGCTCCGTGGAGTGCTTTGACCATGTCGCGGAACTCGTCGATTGCCGCCAGTGGATCGCGACGTGAGCTGTACGCCTGATGCGGGGCGAAGAACGAAACCGGCGAGTATCCCCAATAATTGACCTTGCCGGGTGGACAGTCTTGAGGGTCGAACTGAAACATCGGGAGCAGCTCAACCGCAGTGATCCCGAGCTGCTGTAGATATGGAATTTTTTCTACGAGACCCGCGAAGGTCCCTCGCTTGTGTTCGGCGACGCCGGAGCTGGGGTGACGGGTGAAGCCGCACACGTGCAGCTCATAAATGATTGTTTGCGCCGAGGGATGCCGGAGCGGCTTGTCTCCTTCCCATTCATAGCCGGACGGATCCGCAACTACGCTCTTCATAGCCGTTGCGATGTCTTCACCGGGCAGCATGGCAGCGCGCCGATCATATCGATCGGGAACCGCGACTGCCCGGCTGTAGGGGTCGAGGAGCACCTTTGTGCTATCAAATCGCAGGCCGTTTTCGGGATCGAAAAGGCCATCGACGCGGTAGCCATATAGCTGGCCCGGTCGTACGCTGGGAACAAAGATGTGCCAATAATGGTAGGTGCGGTTAGCTCCGGGATCGATGGAGATTACGCGCGCGGGCTTCGCATCGTCAGCACGGTCGAAAAACAGCAATTCTATCGCGCGCGCATGCCGCGAGAACACACTGAAGTTAATGCCATCGCGGTAGACAGTTGCGCCCAATGGCGAGGCAGAGGATTCGGACGGATTCGACATTCAGCAAACCATGCGGCCTGGCTGAGACGACTCCAACGTGTGTTTCACGATTGCCTGAGCTTCGTCGACGATGGCGTTCAGATGATCTCGGTCCTTGAAACTTTCTGCATAGATTTTGTAGATGCTCTCAGTTCCGGAAGGACGGGCTGCAAACCAGCCGTTAGCAGCAATCACTTTCAAGCCGCCGATTGGAGCCCGGTTGCCCGGGGCGTTCGTCAGCTTGGCAATTATCGGTTCGCCCGCCAGCGTCGATACCGTAATCGCTTCTGGAGAAAGCTTTGCCAGCCTGGCTTTCTGTTCCGATGTCGCAAGGGCGTCGAGTCGCTCGTATAGCGGGTCACCGAATTCAGCCGTCAATCTGCGGTAGTGCTCGCCCGGATCGCGGCCGGTGCGCGCGGTGATCTCTGCCGCAAGCAGGTTGGGAACAATTCCGTCTTTGTCGGTCGTCCACACGGTGCCGTCGCGCCGAAGAAACGTGGCCCCCGAGCTCTCCTCGCCGCAGAAGCCGACGCTGCCATCGCTCAAGCCTTCGACAAACCATTTGAAACCGACCGGCACTTCGA
The DNA here is from genome assembly GCA_963710455.1 of uncultured delta proteobacterium. Taxonomy (GTDB): domain Bacteria; phylum Desulfobacterota; class Binatia; order Binatales; family Binataceae; genus JAKAVN01. The sequence goes on along the minus strand of CAVQAG010000014.1, from coordinate 452,046 downwards.
TCAGTTGGCGGTTCAATCTCGCCGCCACCCGATCGATCATGCTGCTGCTGACGATGGTCTTTCCAACGGCTACCGCTTGGGACCACTGCGGACGGTTCGCGAAAAGGTACGAAATCGCAACCGAGAGATAATGGTTCGGATCGAGCAGGCCTTGGCTGTGGCTAACTATTCCGTGGCGATCGGCATCGGTATCGCTCGCGAAAGCAACATCGAATCGATCTTTCAGGCCGACCATACGTGCCATCGCGTACACCGATGAAGGGTCCATTCGGATCTGGCCGTCCCCGTCGACGGTCATGAACCTGAAAGTCGGGTCAACCGCGTGATTGACGACTTCGAGGTTGAGTCCGTAGCGATTGCCGATAGCATCCCAATACGCCACGCTGGCGCCGCCTAGCGGATCGACCCCGATGCTGACCTTGCTCTGCTTGATTGCCTCAAGATCAACCACCGACGGGAGATCGTCGACGTAAGAGTTCAGGTATTCGTGCTGATGGACTGTGGGAGCCTCGCGAGCCCGCTCGATCGGTATCCTAACGACGCCGTGGAGGCCGTCGGCGATGAGAGCGTTGGCCTGCTCCTCAATCCATGCTGTCACGTGAGTGTCAGCGGGACCGCCGTGCGGTGAGTTGTATTTGAAGCCGCCAAACCGCGGCGGATTGTGCGACTGCGTGATGACTATGCCATCGGCAAGACCGCGCTGGCGACCTCGATTGTAGCTGAGAATCGCATGCGAGATTACAGGTGTGGGCGTGTAGCCGCTTTCCGCATCGATCATGACTTCTATGCTGTTGCCCGCCAGTACCTCCAATGCGCTTTCGAAAGCGTGTTGCGAGAGCGCGTGCGTATCGATACCGATGTATAGTGGTCCGTCGATGCCCTCCTGCCTTCGGTAGAGGCAGATCGCCTGGGTAATCGCGAGGATGTGTGCCTCGTTGAAGGAGTTGTCGATCGAGCAGCCGCGATGCCCTGAGGTTCCGAATACCACGCGCTGGGCGGGCACGGATGAATCTGGTCGCCCGGCATAATAAGCAGTCAGCAGCTTGGAAACATCGATGAGAATCGACGGATCGGCGGGCTTACCTGCTTTGGGACTGACGTTCATCGTTGGTTTCTCTTCGAATGCGGTTCGCTGAAATCACCCTACGCGAGGGTGCAGGGTTCGACGCCCCAGATGTCCTTTGCGTACTCTGTAATGGTTCTGTCGCTCGAGAACTTGCCGGAGCTCGCCACGTTCAGGATCGCCCGACGTGTCCATTCTTCTGGGTCGGCGTATAAGTCGACGAGCCTGCGGTCGGCCTCTAGATATGACTTCAAGTCTGCCAAGTGCAAGTAATAGTCCCCGTGCTTGAGAAGGGTGTCCCGCAGCGGCTCAAACACACCACGCTCGTTAGGGCTAAAATGATCGGAAAAAATCAGGTCCAAGGCGGCACGTGTCTCGGTTTCGTTGTCATAGTGCCAGTGCGGGTTGTACCAGCTTCGGCTGTCGGCCACCTGCTGGGCTGTGAGACCGAATAGGAAGAAGTTTTCTTCGCCCGCTTCCTGCGCCATCTCGATGGTCGCTCCGTCGCGCGTGCCGATAGTCAGAGCCCCGTTCATCATGAACTTCATGTTGCTGGTGCCGCTGGCTTCGTAACCGGCGGTTGAAATCTGATTGGAAACGTCGGTGGCCGGAATCAGCCGTTGGGCCAGCGAAACGTCGTACTCCGGGATGAACAACACTTTGATTCGACCTCGCATCGTGGGGTCGTTGTCGATAGTATCGGCGACGTTGTTGATAAACTTTATGATGAGCTTCGCCAGATGGTATCCTGGCGCCGCTTTCCCTGCAAAAAAGAAGGTCCGCGGTTGAACCTGCGCATTGGGGTTTTCCAACAGTCGATTGTACAGCACCACTATGCGGAGGGCGTTCAGTAGCTGTCGCTTGTATTCATGGATGCGTTTAACCTGGCTATCGAAAATTGAATCCGGATCTACGGTTACCCCGAACTTCGACTTGAGCCAGTCAGCCAACCGAACTTTCGTCTGACGAGTGGCCTCACGGAAGTTGTCGCGAAAGGCTCTGTTCGCGCCAAGCGGCTTGAGCCTGCTCATATGGCTCAGATCGGTGATCCAGCCTTCGCCGATCGCCTCCGTGATCGTGCGAGCCAAGGCCGGATTCGCTAGCAGCAACCAGCGCCGGGGCGTGACGCCGTTCGTCTTGTTGTTAAAGCGTTCGGGAAACAGTTCGGCCAGATCCTTGACCGTCGTCGTGCGCAGTAATTGAGAGTGAATCTCGGCTACACCGTTGGTGCTGTGCGACCCGACGATCGCCAGGTTGGCCATCCGTACGTGCTTGTTCGTGCCTTCCTCGATCAGGCTGATCCTAATGACACGGCCGTCGTCACCCGGAAAGCGGGTACGAACGTCATCGAGCAACCGCCGATTGATTTCGAATATGATCTCTAAATTGCGCGGTATAAGTATCTGAAACCATTCAACCGGCCATTTTTCGAGAGCCTCGGGTAAGAGTGTGTGATTGGTGTAGGCGAATGTTCTTCGCGTCAGGTCCCAGGCCTCGTCCCAGCCGAGCTTCGCTTGGTCGAGCAGAATCCGCATCAGCTCGGCAACCGCTATCGCCGGATGTGTGTCGTTGAGCTGTATCGCTACTTTCTCAGGAAGTGCGCTCCAATCGGGATTGTCATGCCGGAACCGCCGCACAATATCGGCAAGCGCGCAGGCGACCAGAAAGTACTCCTGTACAAAACGCAAGCCTTGCCCCAAACTGGTAGAGTCATCGGGATACAGCACGCGAGTTAGGGATTCAGCCCCGAGCCTCGCTGCCACGGCGCCGACGAAATCGCCGTGGCTGAACGCCTGAAACTTGAATTCATCTGGAGCAGCAGCGGACCAGAGTCTTAGCGTATTTATGGTCTTGCCGCCATAACCAACTACCGGACGATCAAAGGGAATTCCGAGCAGCGTCGAAGGCCGATCGCTGACCGGATGTAGCGCTCCCCCGCGGACCTCAATGGAGCAGTTGAGCTGGAGTTCGACTCTCTCATGCGGACGAGCCACTTCCCACGGGTCCGGACGACGCAGCCAATTGTCTGGGCATTCCTGCTGCCAGCCATCTCGTATCAATTGCTTGAACATCCCATATTCGTAGCGCAGCCCATTGCCCATTGCTGGCAACTGCATCGTCGCCATGGAATCCAGAAAGCAGGCCGCGAGGCGGCCGAGGCCTCCATTGCCGAGACCGGCGTCTGGCTCTTGGTCAAGCACGCCCAGCCAATCGAGATCTTTTTCTTTGATGAGTTGTTTGGTGATGGGATCAAGCAGCAGATTTTGAACATTATTGGCGAGCGATCGGCCCAAAAGAAATTCTATAGACAGATAGTAGACGCGTTTTGGATTCGTGCGCTCATACGTTTGCTCGGTACGGATCCAACGTTGAGAAAGTACGTCGCGTACGGATCGCGCAATGGCTTCAAACCGATCGCGCGCGTCGGCCGCCTTTATATCTGTGACGCTATCGAAGAGAAGATGACGCTCATATAGCGCTTCGTCGGCTCCGGTGAATTTTACTGGACCGCAGCCGTACTGCGTCAGAAGCTTGGCCAAAGGCCCGGTTTGCGCCGCCGCTCTATTATCGGTGTCCACAGTCTTCTTGACCATTACATCGCACCTAGAAAGTAGGAAGATCGCGGAACCTCGTCCGAACCATTAGTTGAATTACTGAGACGATTATCGCGGTCGAAACCCCGAACATGAGCATACCATCGGCGGCCTCTAGCGGTCCCAACAGCCTCCAGGACGGTGTCATCACCACATCACCGTAGCCGAGAGTGGTGTAATTCGTGGCGGAGTGGTAGAAGGCGCCGGCGAATTGCGCGAATTCACCGCAACAAACGAAGACCAACGCCCAGATGGTTATTTCGAGCAGGTGGGCCGCGCCTCCCAGGAGAGTGGCAGTACATACTACAGCAACGTCTTGCCAGAACCGGACACCAATCCGTCCTAGTCGATGCTGGTGGCGAATGAAATGCACAATCACTATCACAGCAAGACCGTGAATCAGGATCGTTCCGAGCGTCGTCATTAGGGAGACAATCAGCGGCAGAATAAGCGCGACGGCTTGGGCGGAAGGAGTGCCCATAGCTTACGCCTGGATCTGCTCAAGCATCTGTCGGAAACGCATCAGAGCTATACCGAAGAAGCGGAGTCCGAGTTCCGCGATTACGGTGCAGTACCAGCACACGTAGTTCCGCAGTGGACTTGTGAATGCGTGGGTGAAGGCGAAGGCCCATTCTCGGAGCTGGTTACCGAGCCGGCGGCCGTTCCTTCGTCCGCGTTCAGTTAACGTAAGATCGGTAAGCCGCGTATGTTGGCCGGAAAGACTCCACTGATTCTCTCCGGACCTGGCGATGAAAAGCGCGGGGAGTATTTCATTCATCAGTTCGTTCACCCTGTAGCCTTCAGAACGGCCACTGCCAGTCGGTGATATCCTTAGGATCAATGCCGATCTGGTGCGCGTGGTTTTTGCTGCTTATCTGCCGGTTGAGGAGGAGCTCTCGAACGTCGGCTCCTTTGACCCGGAAACGTGGGATTCGGTCGATTGCATCTATGGCCAGGCTGAAGCGATCCGTTTGGTTTTGAATAGCCAGCTCCAGCGGCGTATTGATGTTCCCCTTTTCCTTGTAACCACGAACGTGAATGTTATGCTGGCACGCGCGACGGTAGGTAAGTCTGTGAATCAGCCACGGATAAGAATGGAAATTGAAGACTACCGGCTTATCCGGTGTGAATAGAGCATCGAACTCGATGTCCGTCAGACCGTGCGCGTGTTCGATGCTTGGTACGAGTTTGAACAGATCAACCACGTTGACGAATCTAATTTTGATGTCAGGCAGGTGCTGCCGAAGCAGCGCCGTCGCCGCCAGCGACTCCATGGTTGGGACGTCGCCGCAGCTCGCCATGACCACGTCCGGTTCGGTGCCCTGGTCATTGCTGGCCCAGTCCCAGATGCCCACTCCTTTGGTACAGTGTTCAATCGCCGCTTCCATATCGAGATATTGGAGATGCACCTGTTTGTCCGCGACGATTACATTGACGTAGTTGACGCTGCGCAGGCAGTGATCGGCCACCGACAGCAGGCAGTTGGCATCCGGAGGGAGATAGATGCGAACGACGCTGGGGCTTTTGTTGGCGACCACGTCGAGGAACCCGGGGTCCTGGTGCGTAAACCCGTTATGGTCCTGCCGCCAGACCAGCGCGGTGATCAGCAGGTTCAGCGATGATATATCGGCGCGCCACGTCAGTTCGTGGCATTTCTCAAGCCATTTCGCATGCTGGTTGAACATCGAATCGATGACGTGAACGAACGGCTCATAACTGTTGAGCAATCCGTGGCGGCCGCTGAGGATGTAACCTTCGAGCCATCCCTCGACGGTATGCTCGCTCAGCATCTCCATCACGCGTCCGCCAGGGGCCAGTTCTCCCCCATCCTCGTCTTCGGGAAAGTATTCTCCGAGCCAGACTTTCCTGGCGACTTCATAAACCGCGTCCAACTTATTGGATTGGGTTTCGTCCGGGCCGAAAATCCGGAAGCGATCCATGTTAAGGCGCATTACTTCGCGGAGGAAATTGCCCAAGGTCGGAACGTTTCCCGCCAAAGTGGCGCCGGCCTTCTTGACTTCCACCCCTGAGCTGCGGAAGTCGGGCATGTCCAGGGCTTTGCGCAGCAGACCGCCGTTAGCGATCGGATTCGCGCTCATTCGGCGCGCTTCCTTTGGGGCCAGCGCCTGCAATTCGGGAATCAGCCGGCCGCCTTGGTCGAACAGCTGCTCGGGTTTATAACTGCGCATCCAAGTCTCGAGAACCTTCAGGTGATTGGAGTTGGTCGAAACGTCCGCAATTGGAATTTGGTGCGCGCGCCAAAAGCCTTCCAGGTAGTGGCCGTCCACCTGACGGGGAGCAGTCCAACCTTTGGGGCTGCGCAAAATGACCATCGGCCAGCGCGGCCGGAATGCCTTTCCAGTCGTGCGCGCCTCGTCCTGAAACTTGCGAATGTCAAGCACGCAGTGCTCCAGCGTGGCGGCCATTGCCTGGTGCATGCTCTGCGGATCGCTGCCTTCGACGAAGTAGGGAGTATAACCGTAGCCGACGAATAAGGCTTCGAGCTCCTCGTGACTGATCCGGGCGAGCAAAGTCGGATTGTTGATCTTGTAGCCGTTGAGATGCAGGACCGGCAGGACAGCGCCATCGGTGATCGGATTGACGAACTTGTTGCTGTGCCAGCTGGTCGCAAGGGGGCCCGTCTCGGACTCGCCGTCGCCCACCATCACGAGGGTGATCAGATCCGATCGATCGTAAACGGTTCCGTATGCATGCGAAATGCTGTATCCAAGCTCTCCGCCCTCGTGAATGCTGCCGGGCGTCTCCGGCGTGGCATGACTGCCGATGCCGCCGGGAAAACTGAATTGCTTGAAGAAGCGCTCCATTCCGGCGACGTCCTGACTCTTGTCGGGATATATTTCCGAGTACGTTCCCTCCAGGTACGCATTGGACAAAACCGCCGGCGCGCCATGTCCCGGACCCGAGACAAAGATCGCGTTCAGATCGTACTTGTTGATCAGGCGGTTGAAGTGAATGTAAGTGAAGCTCTGGCCAGCGTCCGATCCCCAATGGCCGAGCAGCCGCGGCTTGATGTGCTCGACTTCAAGCGGCTCCCGCAGCAGCGGGTTCTCCTTGAGGTACAGCATTCCGAGACACAGATAGAGGCTCGCGCGCCAATAGGCGTCAATGTTGTGCAGTTCGTCGGGATCGAGCGGCGTTCCTTTAATCGTCGAACGTGCACCACCGTAAGCTGATATCGCCGATTTGACTGGATCCTCGCTGATGGTCCTCGACTCTTTTACTAAGCTCGCCATGGTTCATTATCTCCCGTGCACTCGTGTACTATGATGGGCGCTCGACCGATGCAGACCGGTACGTCAGGAACTTGGACCGATCGTCTCGCGCGTCTACGGCTACGGACCACACCGCTCAACTCGCGGCGAATGAGGCGCGACGCGGAAGAACATTCGCCGGTTCGACCGCAGCCGCTAATCAGCGGGATGTAGCAGCGCATGATCGCATCGTGACCCGAACGCAAATATCGAAGTCTATTTTGATCGTTCGATGTAGACAGTCACGCGAAGCGTGCCCGGTTCGTCGAGCGGTCCCTCGTTTGTCGCGACAAAATATTCTATGTCCATAATTTTGTACGCGGTCCAACCATCCGGCCGGTCTACCGGGAGGAATATGCGTTCACCTACCCGGGGCATGTGTTTGATCTGGTCCAGGGGGACGGTTCCTACTACCGACTTCTCGGAAACATCAAACAACTCCAGATAGTTCTTCTTTTGCTCTGGCTCAGGCACTTGCTTATCCTCCGTTCGTAATAAAGATCCTCAGCATACACTCCACTCGGTAGCGTCGGTTGCGGCGACGGGAGCGATTTGCCGAGGCTCTTTCGCAAGGGGCTGCTCATCGATCCGCTCGCCCCGGATACGATGCGATAAACGCTCAACCATGACGAAGAGCGGCGGCACGAGAAGAATCGCGATCCCGCTCGAAAACACCATGCCCACGATAGTGACGGTGCCGATCAGGCGCCGGGCCATGGCGCCCGCGCCCAGGGCGTACCACAGCGGCGCAAGACCGAAGATGAAGGCGAACGAGGTCATCAGGATCGGCCGGAGCCGCAGGCGCGCTCCAGTTCAGCGCCGCGTCGATCACGGACTCACCTTTTTCGAGTTCGGCCTTAGCGAATTCGACGATCAGGATCGCGTTTTTCGCCGACAGTCCGATCAGCATGATCAGGCCGATTTGCGCGTAGATATCGTTGTCCAAAGCGGCGCGACCACAGCCCGAAGAACGCGCCGCACACGGCCACCGGCACGCTGAGCAGGACGCTGAACGGCAACGACCAGCTCTGATACAGCGCGGCGAGAATGAGGAAGACCAGGACGATCGAGAGCGCGAATACGCCCGCGCCGCCGCCGGCGATGGACTGCTGGTAGCTGATGCCGTTCCAGGCGTAACCCATGTCGCGCGGCAGCACGCTGTCCGAGACCTCCGCGATCGCCCTCATCGCGTCGTCGGTGCTGTAGCCGGGAGCGGGAGCGGCGAAGATCTCGATACTGCGGTATTCGTTGAAACGGGTGGTGTATTCGGCACCCGTGTCGCGCTTCATTGTGACAAGGGTGGATAGCGGAACCATCCCGCCGCTGCTGTTGCGTACGTAGAACTGGCCCACGTCGGTCGCTTTGTTCCGATAGCCAGGCTCCGCTTCGACGAACACTTTCCATACCCGGCCGAAGCGGTTGAATTGATTCACGTAGTAACCGCCGAGCAAGGTTTGCAGTTCTTCATAAACGTCGTTGATCGGCACGCCGAGTTTGAACGCCTTGTCCTTGTCCACGGCGGCGAAGAGCTGCGGAACGGCGGGGGTGAACAAGAGATTCATTTGCCCCAGTTCGGGACGTTTACGGGCGGCGGCGAGGAACTTCGCGGTGTTGCTCCAGAGATAGTCCACGTCATGGCCGGCGCGGTCCTGGATAAAGAAATCGACCCCGCTGGCCTGACCGATGCCGGGGATGGCGGGTGGCGGGAAAGCGAACGCTATGGCGCCGGGTAGCCCGAACAGCTTCCGATTTACGGACTCGATAATCGGTCCCGCCTGCAGCGCCGCCGTCATTCGCTCGTCGATAGGGCCTCAAGCTGCAGAAGAAGAAAGCATTACGGGGACTGCTCGTCTGTGAGAGCATACTATAGCCCCCGATTCCGCTGACGTATTGAATAGCCGGTTCGGTCCTCAAAACGGCGTCGATCGTCTTCATCACCGCCAACGTTCGCTGCAGCGAGGCCGCTTCCGGCAGCTCGACGTTAACCATGAAATAACCCTGGTCCTCGTCCGGCAAGAACGAGCGCGACAGCGTCTTGCCCAGCCCGCCGGCAAGCACGACAAAGCCCGCCAGAATGATCAACGCAACACCGACTTTGCGGACAAGCAGCCCGCAGATTCGAATGTAGCCGTTCTGCGCGCGATCGAAGCCGGCATTGAAGAGGCCAAACACGAATTCGAGTGGGCCGCGGCGGCGTCTCGCCAGTCGAGGCCGCAGGATCATGCGCGCCGAGCGCGGGACTCAACGTTAACGCGTTAAACGCCGAGAGCAGCACCGAGAACGCGATCGTAAGCGCGAATTGCCGGTACAACGAACCGGTAAGGCCGGTCATAAAGCCGGCGGGAATGAACACGGCCGACAACACCAGCGCGATTCCCACCAGCGCGCCGCTGACCTCGTCCATCGCCTCGATCGCCGCATCGACGCGGCGAACGCCCCTGTTCGATCTTCGACTCGATCGCTTCGACCACGACGATCGCGTCATCAACCACCAGCCCGACCGCAAGAACCAACCCCAACAGTGACAGCGTGTTGATCGAAAAGCCGACAGCAGGGAAGAACATGAAGGCGCCGACCAGCGACACGGGGATTGTCAGGATAGGGATCAGAGTCGCGCGCCAGTTCTGCAGAAAGATGAAGACCACCAGCACCACCAGCGCGATCGCTTCGAGCAGGGTCTTGACGATTTCCCGAGCCCCTTCGGTCACCGGCACGGTCGTGTCGAGGACCAGCCTTTCCCGCATGTCCTGCGGAAACCGCCGGGCGAGTTCGGCTATACGCGCCTTCGCCTGATTGGCGGCCTCGAGCGCGTTGGAGCCGGGGTTTTGATAAAGAAGCACGGCCGCAGCCGGCTTCCCGTTGACAAACGATTGTTGAGTGTAGTTCTCGGCACCGAGGTCGATTCGAGCGACGTCTTTGAGCCGCACGAACGAACCGTCAGGATTGGCGCGCACGATGACGTTGCCGAACTGCTCCGCAGTCATCAGGCGTCCTTGCGCGCTCACGGTGTAGGTGAATTGCTGGCCGGGTGGCGCAGGCTCGCCCCCGATGGTTCCCGTCGGATTCACCACGTTTTGAGCCGACAGCGCATTCACCAGGTCCGCCACGGTCAGTTGCAGTTTGGCCAGCTTGTCCGGCGCCACCCATACCCGCATCGCATAATTGCTGGCGCCCATGAGTTTTACCTGGCCGATTCCAGGTACGCGGGCGAGTTCGTCCTCGATGTTGATCGCGACGTAGTTGGCGAGAAAGTTCTGGCTCCAGGTCCCATGCGGCGAGCTGATCGCGAACACCAGCAGAGGAATTCCCACGGTTTGCTGCGTGACAAGGCCGTAATTATTGACCGCAACAGGGAGACTGGAGGTCGCCTGCGACAGCCGGTTCTGCACCTGGACCTGATCGAGATCGACATTCGTTCCGACCGCGAAACTGACCTGCAGCGTCGTCGTGCCGTCGTTGCCGTTGATCGACTGCATGTAGATCATGTTCTTGGCGCCGTTGACCTGCTCCTCGATCGGCGTGGCGACCGACTGCTCCATCGTGAGCGCGTCCGCGCCGGGGTAGGTGGCGGTGGTCTGGATTTGGGGCGGCACGATATCCGGGAACTGCGCGATCGGGAGCCGCAGGACCATCACGGCGCCCGCGATGACGAAGAAGATCGCGGCCACGATCGCGACGATAGGCCGGTCGATGAAGAACCTTGACATGAGCCTACTCCTGCCTGACTGGGTTGGGGCCGGCCGCAGGAGTTCCTGACATGGGCGGCGTCTGCTCAGTTGCGACGACCAGCTTCACTTCCATTCCTTCTTGAACCTTCTGCGCTCCATCGGCGACGACGCGTTCCCCCGGCTTCAGCCCATCGTCAATCACCCACAAGGAGCCGGTCTTTATGCCGGGAGTTACCGGGCGGAGTGTCACCTTGTTGTCGGCGCCGACTACCGCGACTTCGTATTGTCCTTGAATCGAAGAGACGGCGGTCTGAGGAACGAGCAGCGCGTTGTGCTGAACGTCGGTCTGCGCGCGCACTTTGGCGTACATCCCGGGACGGAGAATGTTCTCGGGATTGGGAAAGATAGCCTGCATCATTATCGTGCCGGTCTGCACATCGACCTGCCGGTTGACGGCGTAAAGGCGCCCCGGGTAGCTGTAAACGGAGCCGTTGTCGAGAATCAATTCAATTGGCGGCGGAGACTTGGCGTTTGCGTTTCCGCTCGCGTTGATCTGACCGGCGAAGTGCAGGTACAACTTTTCGCTAACAGGAAACGAAACTTTAATCGGGTCGACCTGCGAGACCGTCGTGAGCAGGGTGCTCGTACCCACCAGATCGCCGACCTGCGCCTGCGCGATTCCGGCCACGCCATTGATTGGCGAATACACCTTGGTCCATTGCAGGTTGAGCTTCGCGCTTTCGACCGCGGCCGTATCCGCCTGGACCTGCGCCGCGCTCGCCCGCGTGGTCTGGGTGGCGTTATCGAACTTCTGCTGGGGAATCACCGACGCATTGAACAGCTTGGTATAGCGGGCGAGATCCTGCTGGTTTTGCTTGAGTTGAGCCTGGGCCTGGGCCAGGTTACCGAGCGCCTGATCGAGTGCCGCCTGGTATTGGCGAGGGTCGATCTCGAACAAAAGCTGGCCCGCGCGGACGCGGGAGCCGTCCTGGTAATCCTGCTTGAGCAGATAGCCGGATACTTTCGGCAGGATGTTGGCGTTGACGAATCCGACTGTCGTGCCCACCGATTCCTCATAGATCGGCACGTCCCTCTGCACGACCGTTGCGACCGTCACCGTCGGAATCGGCGGGAGAGCGCCAGGCGCCGCGGCTCTTTTGCAGCTCAGGGCTGCTAGAGAGACCAGGGCCGCCACGCCAGCGATGGCCATCCGGAACGCCGGTGGCGGAGCGAACCAGCGTATATTGGCTTGGTGGGGCATACTATTCGATCCTTCTGATGGCTCCATTAAGAGCATGAGCCCGGAGATCTGAAACAGCGCTTCCAGCGTATGCGCGCATAGAGCATGCCAGAACGCCCGGGCAACAAGTTCGGCGATGTATCGAGACATCGATGTCTCCATCGGATACAAGGGCGGCGCCAACGGAGACAGGAATTCTGCTCTGTGCGCCCGTAGCTCATTAGACATCGACGATTTTCGCTCCACTTGCACGATTCAAGTTCTGCTCTTTTCCGTCCAGTGACCACCACGTTCAGCGGCGCCGGTGATCAGTTACCACCGACCATTCAGAGGCCGCCAGAAAGAGAATGGTCGATGACGCGGTAGCACATCCGGTACTCCTCAGGGAGTTTGCCTTAGCTCGTGCCCGGCTCTTGACTTACATGACACTTATGCCTAAATATGACGTTAATGTCAAGAATAGATGTAATGTCTAAGAACGCGCCGGTGGCAGAAACCAAACGGCATCGCAAACTCAAGGAGAAGCCGCGGCGAGTCTCCAATCGCCGTGAGCGGCGCAAGCTTGCAATCCGCGAGGCTCTATTGGACGCGACACGCGCACTGCTCGTGTCGCGCAGTATGGATGCACTGAGCGTTGATGAAATCGTAGAGCGCGCGGACGTGGCTAGGGGTACGTTTTACAACTACTTCCGCGATAAGGACGCCCTGGAACGCGAACTCGCCTCGCACACACGAGCATGGATTGAAGGCGAAATCGCGCGCGTCAACGACGGAGTCAGAGACCCTGCGGAGAGAATCGCGCGTGCATTCTTAAGCGTGCTGCGCCTCGGTATCAGCGCCCCGCAACAGGCAACCGCGATGATGAGGCTCTTCCCTCACGCGACCGATCCCGAGGCGCCCATCAATTCTGGAGTATGCGGTGATGCTGCAGAAGGGATTGCCCAAGGCCGGATCGTCGCTAATTCGGAGGATGTCGTGGTCGCTTACGTGATGGGCGTGTTCATGGCCGGGGTCAACCGCGCGCTCGACCTACCGGCCGGCGGTGTACGCGAATTTGCACAGGGACTTGGCACAATTCTGCTTCATGGGCTTGGCCTCAAACGCGCGGAGGCGGAGCGCATCATGCGCGATTCGGTCGAGTCAGTTCTCGCGCGATCGTAAGGAGTACCCCATGGGAATCAAAATTCAGGATGTCGCATACGTCAGGTTCAGCGCGCCGGATCTGGATGAAATGGAAGCGTTTCTAACCGAGTTCGGGATGATCCGTGCGGAACGATCCGGCGACGTGCTTTACATGCGCGGCCTCGACGGAGATCCGTTTCTTCACGTGACTCATCGGGGTGAGCCGCGATTTCTCGCCGCCGGATTCGAGGCCGCATCGATGCGAGACCTCGAAGCCCTCGCGCGAGAAGAGAAGGCCACGATCGATCCTTTGGATGGGCCCGGTGGCGGCTCTCGTACTAAAGCTAACGGATCCCAACGGCTTCCAAATAGAAGTAGTCGCGGCACGTGCACCGGCTGCGCGAATCGAGCCACCTGCGCGAGTTTCCCTCAACGACGCCTATGCAACGCCGCGGCTCAATACGCTCAAACGCCTTCCCAAAGAACCTTCGCATGTGAAGCGGCTCGGCCATTGCGTGCTGAACGTGAACAACTTCCGCGACTCGGAAGCGTGGTACAAATCGCGCCTCGGGCTGATTACTTCAGATGAGATCAATCTCGGGTCTCCGGACCAGGTGCTCGGCGCGTTTTTGCGCTGCGACCGCGGACCGATCCCGAGTGACCATCATACCGTGTTTCTGCTGGGCACCGGCAAACCCGGATTCAATCATGCCGCTTTTGAAGTAGTGGATTTCGACGACCTGATGTGCGGCCATGATTTCCTCAAACAGAAAGGCCGCCGTCACGAATGGGGCGTCGGGCGCCACCTACTTGGGAGCCAAATCTTCGACTATTGGCGCGACCCATGGGGACACACTCTTGAGCATTGGACCGACGGCGACCTGCTGGACACCGCATGGGGCTCCCGCATCTCGTCAATTCAGGAAGTGGTAGCCACCCAGTGGGGACCGATGCCGCCGAGTACCATGGGATCGTAAAGGAACTGAGCCGTGAAAATAGTCAGGTATGAAGACGATGACGGCGCCAAGCTGGGCGCTGTTAAGGGCGAGGGAGTTGTCGACCTGTGTCGCCGTTTTCCTTCGCTATCCGACAATGCAATCGAGCTAATCAAGCAATGGCGAGATTTGAAAGGCGAGGTGCAAACGGTCGTCGCGCAGAGCGCGCCGGACGTCGCCCTGGCAAAGATCCGACTGCTCGCCCCGGTGGCGCGGCCCGGCAAAGTGATGGCTATCGGCCTCAACTACGCCGACCACATCAAGGAATCCGGGCAGGAGACGCCGCGCCATCAGGTTTGGTTCACCAAGGCTGTGACGGCGATCAACGGACCGTTCGATCCAATCGAGATACCGCGTGCGTCGCCTATGGTGGATTACGAAGCCGAGCTGGTAGCTATCGTCGGCAAGCGTTGTCGGCACGTTCCGAAGGAAAGTGCCGCCGAGGTCATCTTCGGCTACTGCGTCGGCAATGACGTCTCAGTACGCGACTGGCAGCTCAGAACGCCGCAATGGGTGCTCGGCAAATCGTTCGACACCCACGCCCCCATAGGTCCTTGGATCGTTACGGCAGACGAACTCGGCGATCCTCACACAATGGGCATCTGCTGCTTCGTCAACGGCGAGCGGCGGCAGAACTCTAACACTGAAAATTTGGTGTTCAACGTCTACGACCAGATTGCGCATCTCAGTGAAGCGATGACGCTGGAACCGGGGGACCTGATCTTCACCGGTACCCCGGGCGGGGTTGGTGGCGCGATGCGGCCGCCAAAATTCCTCATGACAGGTGACAAGGTGCGCGTCGAGATCGATCGGATCGGCACAATCGAAGCAGTGATGCGCCCGGAGGGTGAGTAGCAAATGACACTCGTCGAAAAAGCAAAACAGGTCGCGCCGCAACTCGCGGAAGGTGCCGCCGAAGACAACCGGCTTAGACGGCTCGCCGATAGGACGTGGAAGATCCTGGTCGATAATGGCTTCCTGCGATCGCTGCAGCCGGCGCGCTGGGGCGGCGGCGAAGTCTCGCTGATGGAATTTGTCGACGCCACGATGGAGCTTGCACGCGTGTCGCCCTCGGCCGCGTGGATCGCCGGAGTAATCGGACTACATCCGTGGCAGCTCGCTCTTTTCGATGAAAGAGCGCAGCAGGAGATGTGGGGCAAGGATCCCACTCTTATGCACTCCTCATCCTACAATCCTACCGGCAAGGCCGAGAAGGCGGCCGGCGGTTACAAGCTTTCGGGACGATGGTCCTTCTCGTCCGGGTGCGATCATTGCCACGGCGTGATGCTGGGCGCGATTTGCGGCACCCGCGACGTGACCGGCAAACCGGTGCCCGACTTCAGGTCTTTTCTGTTGCTGCGCAATCAATATCGCATCGACGACAACTGGCAGGTCGCGGGACTCAAAGGTACCGGCAGCAAAGACATCGTTGTCGAAAATGCTTTCGTGCCAGAGTATCGATCTCAGTCGCACATCGACTACGCTACGAACGCGTCGTTGCCGGGGCAGGAGCGCAACAACGGCCCGCTTTATCGATTACCTTGGTCGGTAGTTTTTAACACGGCCCTGGCTGCTTCGGTGCTGGGCGCTTCGCGCGGATTCGTCGATGCCTGGATTTCGCAGACGCGGGACCGTAAGTTGAGCCTGGGAGGAAAGGCGGCCGACGATGCTCTTATACAGCGGCGGCTCACCGAGGCAATCTGGAATATCGATGTGACGGTCACGCGACTGCGCGCCGACATAGCGGAATTGTGGCAGATGGCGGAGGCCAACGCGCCGGTGCCGATGCAGCTAAGGGCAAAGGTTCGGTGGAACATGAACCGCGGATGTGATTTGGTCGCGGACACGATCGGTGATCTGTTCCGGGCGTCGACTGGGCGCGCGGTGTTCGCGGATCATCCGCTCCAACAGCGCTTTCAGGACATCCAGGCGGCAATGGCGCATGCGTACCTATCTCCGGACCCGCTGGCGAAGGCGTTGGGCGGATACTTGTTAGGTACGTCGCAGCCCGAATTTGTCCTATAACGCGACGCTCTATTGGACGGCTGCGTCGGCGCCATGTTGCAGTCGAGCAGCCTGATTCCTCGCGGAGTTGAGGAAATATCTGCGGTTATCTGATTACCTTGTGAAGGCGTTGACAGTTAGAACCTAAGCATGGGGCTGAGGCTTCGATCCAACCGGTTGCATAACGGCGGGGAGGTGCTGCCGCGCCGCTCCCTCCAATATATCGAGCAGACCCAGAAAGAATTCGATCATTTGATCGATTCCGATTTGTCGTAGTGCTCGTCGAGCTCCGATTTGTCGTAGTGCTCGTCGAGTTCGCTGCTCGACTGGAAGTTGGCCAGCGCGGGTCCAAGGTCGAGTCGGCCCTCTCCGCCACTAGAAGACGAGGCCGCCGGCGCACTCTCGTCTAAGCTGGAGCCCAAGCCGTTTTGCGCGTCGGCACGCGATGCCACCAGCGCGAGCATCGTGAACAGAACGGTTGTGACAATCAGCTTGATCGGTCTCATAGAATTCCATCTCCCGTTAGTGACGTTTTTTATACGCGACGAAAGACTAAGATCAAGGCGCGCCAATTGGCGCTTTGAAACGACGGCACAGCCCGCCGATCAAGATCGCTCCAGCGGTCTTGGAAAGCCCAGCCCGGCCAGCCTCTCCAGAGTCCTTCAGATCGCGCGGAACGCGGCAACCTGCGCCCTGTGCTATTGCTCGAATTTCAAAATCGCGCGCCGAGTCTCTTCCAGACCGCCGCGGATGGAATCGCCGCGGGGGTAGGACTTAATGGACAGAAGCAAGCGGCGACGGACCTCAAGCGCTCGAATGGTGCTAAGGGCCGCCTTCCGCGAGGTTGAGGTTGTGAACCGAGTTCACTAGCGAAACGTGCGTAAATGCTTGCGGAAAATTGCCCAGCATCCGCCTTGCCACAGGGTCATACTCCTCGGAGAACAGTCCGACGTCGTTTGAAAGTGATATGAGTTGTTTAAACAGTTCTTCAGCTTCATCACGCCGTCCTGCCATTATCAGATTGTCCACCAACCAGAATGAGCACGGGAGAAACACCCCTTCCCCTGGCGGCAATCCATCCACATTCGACTCACTTCGATAGCGCATCACGAGGCCGCCAGAGACCAATTCGCGCTGGATTCCCTCGACAGTCCCTATCACTCGCGAATCGGTGGGCGGCAAAAAGCCGACGAGAGGGATCATCAGTAATGCCGCATCGAGGGTGTCAGCGCCGTAGTATTGGACAAACGCGTTCCGCCGCCGATCGAAGCCTTTCTCGCAGACGTCGCGGTGGATCTGGTCGCGTAGAGCGCGCCAGTGTTCACCGGGCCCAGAGTAGTAGCCCTCATCGACCAATTTCGCCGCTCGATCGAATGCGAGCCAGGCCATGATCTTGGAGTGCGTGAAATGTCTGCGCCCTCCGCGGACTTCCCAGATTCCCTCGTCGGGTTTATTCCAAACCTTCTCCAGATAGGCCATTAGAGTCCTGAGCAGATTCCATGTTTCGAGCGAGGCGCCGGCCCCCGTGCGGTGGCCGAGGTAAAAGACGCCCATTAATTCGCCGGAAATGTCAAGTTGAAATTGTTCATGAGCGGCATTTCCGATGCGCACGGGCTTGCTTCCTTCATAGCCCGGCAGCCACGGAAGCTCTCCCTCGGGAAGCCGACGCTCGCCGGCGAGGCCATACAGAATCTGCAAGTCGTCGGGGTCTCCGGCGACAGCGCGCATAGCCCATTCGCGCCAAGCAACTGCTTCCTCGGTGTAGCCTGCCAGCAATAATGCGTACAGAGTGAGGGTGGCGTCGCGCAGCCAGCAAAAGCGGTAGTCCCAGTTGCGCGGTCCGCCGATCCATTCCGGCAGCGAAGTTGTCGGAGCGGCGACGATACCCCCAGTGGGACCATATGTGAGTGCCTTGAGTGTGATCAGCGAGCGTAGCGCCAGATCGCGCCATCGTCCTGTGATCGTGCATCGCGATGACCACTCTCGCCACCACGCTTCGGTGTCAGCGAGCGTCTGCATTGGATTCTAACACGGGAGGTTCTAGTTCGTGAGATGGGTACCAGATCAGTGTAAAGGGGATGCTCTCCCCTTCAGTGACGGTGAATTCCGCGATTGTTTGTGAGCCCTCGTCGCGCATCGGGACCGATGTTTCGAGCTCCAGCGCATCGGGACCAGCTAGCGCGCGAAGTCTGTGACCCCGGTGCGTTATCCAGGGCGCGGTGTGCCCATAATCGAAGCGAACGGCTAGCTCCATTCGCATCGGCACTGAGCCTCTGACACCAAGGACAATTCGCACGACAGCGACCGGTTGATGTTGATGTGCGAGCGGCATGAAATCGACGACCACCGCCTCTCCGCTGTCGGTAACGAATTCGTTTTCCAGAACAAGCGTCAGACCCCGATATCGGCGATGGCTAGTCCGGATCCGGTTGCTTGGGGCGATAAGCCACCGTCCGTTTGCAGAAGTTCCAAGAAGCGCACCGAAGCAAGCGCCGGAATCGAATCGAGGCATGCATAGCCAGTCGATTGAACCGGTGTTTCCTACCAGCGCCGCAGTGCGGGTATTTCCAATCAGCGCATAATCTTCGATTTTCAGGCTCATGTCATTCTAGCTCATGTCATTCTAATGAAAGCATGTAAAAATCGGCGATGTCCTGAACACTGTTGAAATTGAAGTGACGGCAATCCTCTCCCGATCGCAAGATCGGGTGGGTTTTCACGGAGGACGCCGCCATGAGGAAGATTGGCAGGAGCAGGGCTGGGGAGCAAACCGGGGCGAAGCTTCTCTGCTTTCGTTTTACGCTCCGGCCTTTTCCCCAGCAGCCGCCGAGGCTTACTGTCTGTCCGCTCAGTCTTCTTACCGTTTGCCAATTTGGCGCCTTCCATTCTCTTGAGTCTCCTTCAGCCGTCTCGGCTATCACGAATGCTTGCTCTGTTGCGCCCACGAATCGAGCGATGAGCGCTCATTTTTCGTTGCCGCTTAACGATCGAAGGCGACTGGAAGGCGAATGAGGCTCGAACACGCTGACTGGCTTCGGAGGCGAACCAGAGCAATGTGTGTGACTGCCTGAAAGGAAGGCAGGACACGCATGCAGGACGAGCGCTTTCCCAAATCGCCGGAGAAGATCTCGCTAAGACTCGCTTCGCTGACGTCGTGTTCGATGACCTGCGGGCATATCGAATTCAGGAGCGAGTCTACGGCGGATTCAAACCCTCCACACGACGACTGCTCATTCGCCTCGCCGACGACGCGCGCTCGGGACGACCGCTGAGACTCGAGCCGGCCGCTCCACCCTCGGTGGGAAGCGTGTTGATGCGTGAGTGGCACGGCGTCGCGCACGAGGTCAGGGTGTTCGACCGGGGAGTGCTGTACAGGCGAAAGCGCTACCGGGTCGCTCACTGAAGTCGCCAAGCTGATCACCGGAGCGCACCGGAAGGGACCACAGTTCTTCGGTCTGCGCGGCAAGCGAAAGCAGGAGGCGCGTCATGGCTCGAAATGACGGCTCTCCCAAACGCTGTGCAATTTATACCCGCAAGTCCTCCGAAGAAGCGCTGGAACAGAACTTCAATTCTGGGCGAGATCCGGCATAGAAGCGTCACCTATCCGGGACACCACGAAGCAATAATAGAAAGAGCAATCTGGGAACGGTTCAGGAGATGCTGAGCAAGAGAGCTGCTCACCCCGGGGGCGAACAGTCAGAAGAAGCCCTGGCCTGCTCATGGGCAAGTTGTTCGATGCGAGCGGCGAGCCGCTGTATTCCAGCTGGGCGAAAAGAGGACAGCGGCGATACCGGTACTTTGTCTCGAAGAGACTGGCCACGAATCCCGCGAAGCCGGATGACGGTGGGTGGCGCCTGCCCCAGGTAGCACCATATTTTCTGCTCTCCAAAGTAAAATTCTGAATCACGCTCACAGCCGCTGGCGTTCGAGCTTGTCTTACGAGGTCTTCCGATTGGCCGATTTGAGGACAAGAGCTGACGGATTATTCTGAAACGAGTCTTTGCTCAGGAGATGTGTTCGCGCAGAAGTCTTGCTCACGCAAGGCACCTACAATTTTCGACGATGGCGGCAGCACGATCTCGTGTGCGTAAACCAACCAAGGCCCTTTGGATTCCACGCTGATGTAGCAGTCAACATCCGCCGTTTGGCCTTTGGTCGTTAATGCGATGGGGACGACTAGAGGTACCAGTTGCGCGGGGTTCGGCAATTCACGCCGAGTAGACTGAACTATCTCTCCCGCTGCGGTGTAGTTTTCGATCGCGCGTGCACATATGGCGTTAAGGTCAAGTTCACAGCCGGTGCGCTCGGACTCAGCGAGCGGAATACGCGCACCGCAGCCGATTATCGTGAGCAGAATCAGCATCTGCACACCAATCGCCAGTGTTGTTAGTGGGTTGAGCATTTTTTCACCGAGTGTGTTCTTCCGAGAATGCTTACGAAGGGGAATATCCACTTATGCATCAGGTTATAAAATTGGCCCTTAGTCCATTGGCCTTTGGTCCGATAGAAATCTGGCTGTACTTCAGCGAAGAATTCTCTTTGATGGGAAGCAAGCGGTTGCATTCTTCCTGAATCCGATCGACGGGAAGATACCTGATCAGCGCTTTCGGCTGGCGCTTACTCGGCAAACGGATGAAGACAAAAAGATCACGGCAGGTAGTCGCGGCTGCTGCACTCCTGCTCATCTGTCTCCGCTTGCCCGTAAGCGTCACTGCCAATCCAGTCAACGAATCGATCTGCGATGCCACGGCCGATCATTTCCTCGCTGCGGAGAATTATCCTGAGGCGATTCGACTTCATCGTGCGTTCCTGCGGAAATATCCGGCAAATGCGTTGGCTTACTATCATCTGGGGTTTGCGGAAGG
Source organism: uncultured delta proteobacterium (assembly GCA_963710455.1). GTDB lineage: Bacteria > Desulfobacterota > Binatia > Binatales > Binataceae > JAKAVN01. The sequence goes on along the minus strand of CAVQAG010000014.1, from coordinate 431,223 downwards.
TATGGCGGGCGACAAGACGCTGGAGCTCAAAGAATACCTTCACCCGTTTCTCTCGGAACCAACGGGACACGATCGGCAGGCGCCGGTCTTTCACAAGACGAAAAGTAAGCGATCAATGGGGTCGCGCGGAAAGCGCCCAGCGAAGATTTCATGCCTTGCTTCCCCCCTAAATGGACGAAGCAAGACAATTCAATCACCAATCTACTTCGCGCGTTCAAGAACGATGACAGGAATCTTGCGACTGGTGTTCTTCTGATACTCGCTGAACCGCGGCATCATTTTGGCCTGCGCGTTGAAGAGCCGGTCGCGCTCCTCACCTTTTACTTCTTTCGCTTTGGCCTTGAATTTCTCGCTGCCGATCTCGACCGTCACCTCGGGATGCGCAAGGAGGTTGTGATACCAGCTCGGATTTTCAGGCGCACCAGCCTTCGACGCGAAGATGACGTAGCGGTTGCCATCCTTGCTGTAAACCAACGGCGACGTATAGGTTCTCCCGCTCTTGGCGCCCGTGTGCGTGACAATTATCATCGGCGCGCCGGCCAGCAGCTTTTCTCCCACACCCTCTGCGAACTGACGGCTGAGGTTGCCGCCATTGCTACGGAACTCATCGATCACTTTCTTGTTGAATTCGGCCATCGGGTCAGCCATGTTTTTCTCCTTTTCGTAAATCAATAGGAACTCGCTGGGTCAGCGAGCTTTATTTCGGGCTCTTCGCTTCTTTTTTCGAGATCAATTGAATCCGTCCCCAGCCATTCTTCATCCATGCGAGGGGCCTCGCTAAGCAGGGCGGCGGCCTGGACGAATTCAGCCGAATCGGCGGCGTCAACATCGGTACACCTGCCCTGACAAACGAGGCTAACAAACAGTGATCGATGCCACCACCGGAGCATAGACCTAGGACAAGGAACTGAGGGATCGCCCGCGAACACCACGGTCAAAGGAAGCCGGGCTCCGCCTGACGATTTGAAGCGGAAATTGTTGCGCCGCTGACACGCGCCCTATTTTCACCTCCGATTCGCGCCGGCCGACTCAACCTGTCCCTCCAAATTTTTTGTCTTCACAGGCGCTCAGCCCATCGATATCCTGAAGATGTCGGCTGGTTTTGGTGCAATGGCCGGCCTCCTCATCCTGCGAATGAAGACCCCGCGCTGGGGGTTTTACCTCCTCCTCCACAGTTCACGGACGAGGCTTAAGCGATGAGCAACATCGATAGCTTGAAGGGACTCAAGCGAGGTATTGGCGCTACCTGCCGGTGTGGAAAGCCCGCACGCATAACAGCGCGAGGTCAGACATTGTGTTACGAATGCTTCGATAAGGACACGGGATACGTTCTCGACCCCGGCGGTCATGCTCAACAAAGAATGCGCGGACGGATCCGCGAATTTGATCGAATGCGAGATGCCGATTGTTTTGATTGACGAAGCCTGACGCTGAGCGAAATCTTCGATTGCGGACCTGAGCACCGGACGCTGCGCCCCGCATGGCTGGCATGGGTCTTTCCGTTGCCGGGCGGTGATTTTAAACTAAGATGAAACTCGACTGGGGTTCACGGGTTTTCATCGGCTGAATCGCAAATAACTTCGTAGCCTTACACGGGTATTCTCTATGGCTGACGGCGAGGAAAAACTGATCATTCGTATCGAAGAACGGATAGAAGTGATCGTTGACGACGCGTTGCCGGGTTCCGATGGAGAGCATCGCTTACAGCAAAAATACGGCAAGACAACCCACGCGCGCGCATTCTATAAGCACCAGGTGCTCGACCATCTCAATTCCGCGATGCGGGACTTTCTCGCCCGTCAGGAAATGATGTTCGTGGCGACGTCGGACGCCAAGGGAGAAAGCGATTCGAGCTTCCGCGCCGGGCATCCGGGATTTGTCAAGGTGCTCGACGAGCGGACGGTCGCGTATCCCGAGTACCGCGGCAACGGGGTGATGGCGAGCCTAGGAAATATCTTCGAGAATCCGCACGTGGGACTGCTGTTCGTCGATTTCGCCGAGCAGATTGGTCTGCATATCAACGGCCGCGCGCAAATCGTCGAGAACGACGAGTTTCGGCAATTTTTGCGGCAGCACCCGGCGCAGGAAGCTGTGCTTGGCGATGCGGTGCTGAAAGACATCATCGAAAGCGACGGCGGACATCTGGAACGATGGGTGATGGTTTCAGTTGTCGAGGCCTACGTGCAGTGCTCAAAGCATATTCCGCCGATGCGGCGGATGGATCACGACATTCAGTGGGGCGTGGACACCGGCCATCATGTCCACGGTGGCGATTACTTCGGTACGGCGCACGGTCAGAAGTGACAAGTTCGCCGCATAGTTGATTTTTGCTCCGACGCCGTCGTCGGTCAGAGACTGTCGAAAAAACTGTTCGCAGCCTGAAAGTGCCATGCTCGGAATTGCCTGGTGAGGACCTGATAGACGCCCTCCCCGTGGCCACGGGAGAGGGTTACGGTGTCGGTGCGCGGACCGCTGATAGATACACCAACGCACTGGCGCAGAGGGACCATCTGGATTTAAAAAGCACGTTGGAGTTTGGCGATGTGCGCGGATTTTTCGGAACTAGCGCATCACTTAGCTGTGATGCACGTCCATATCATTCATATCAGCCGGCTCACGGCTGCAATGGCCGCTTGCGTCGAATCGCGATCAGGTAAGCGACTCGCGCTGGATCTAAGTACTGCCGCGTTTCAGGTCAGCATCAACGCGCAGGAACTCGATGCCGAGGCGCGCCGAGTGCAGCAAATCGCGGACGGCTTGATTTAGCTCGACGTAAAAGTGACGTTTGTGAAGCGCCGACGCAGAATTATCACGATGAGCGGACGCGGTCTCTTGAAGCGCGAGGCTATTCCTCTCCGTCAGTGACAAAGCCGCGATAGACGGCGATCAAGGCCTCCTTCTGAGCGGCGCTCAGACGTGGATCAGTGCGGATTGCGCTTTCAACCTCTTGCGGATCGCCGTCACTGGGTTCAAACCAGCCCGCCGCCTCGTAGAGCTTCTCGCGAGAGATGCCCAGGGCGTCTGCGATTGCCTTGAGCACGCTTGCCGAGGGCTCGTAGAGGCCGCGCTCGATCTGACTCAGATAAGGATTCGAGACATGCGCGAGGTCGGCGAGCTGCCGAAGCTACAGGCGAGTGATTTCGCGCTGGTTGCGGATGAAGTCCCCGAGCGGGTTACGCGGCAGCTTACGCCCCATAGCACAGAACATAGCAATCTCTACACGTGCCGCGCGAGTCGTTCAACTCGCGCCAGGAAGGTTTTTCGTCGCTGCTTGATTTACCAAGCGGTCTGCTGTATGTTCACCCGAGTCGTCAATTCCTGCCAGAGGCCGGTGCTTGCCCGGTAACGCAGAGGAGGCAACCAAGTGACGAGAGCACGGAAGAGTACGCCGACAGGATCTGCGCTTGCGCAAGACCGACCGAGCAAAACCCCAGAATGGGAAGCGGTGCGAGCGAAAACCGCGCAATTAGAGTCTGCAGCAACAGCCGCGCTCGCGTCGAGCTCGGCGTACGTAAACCAAACCAAAAAGGAGAGTGACAAAATGAACAATCGCGAGAAGGGTGCATTTGAGGGTGTTTCCGAAATAGGGGCAGCATTTTTCAGTACTGAGGGCGCAAAGAAAATTGCCGCGCTCTCTATCGAAACCAGCGAGCGACTTGCGAAAAGTGTGCTGGATTTTCAGGCTAAGGCGAGCGAATGGACTAAGGACACGCCGTTTGGTCCTCTCTGCGAGGCGCGGGACTCGATTGGTCGCAAGTTCGTCGAGCTTTCCGTTGATGCAGCCCGTCGGCTGTGGAGGGTTGACGAGAGCCGGGCAGCGTAGGCTGGACGATGGTCGCCGTCAGGCTAGCGCCGCCGGATTCCGGTAGCGCTAGCAGGGCGAGCCTTTGAGAGAATTATCGTAGAGTTATGGTCCTACCCCTTTCGGTATCCCATTCGTAACTTAGTGTCGGCCGCTTTGACCCGCCCCGCGAAAGTATACCGACCGGCGGTAGAGATTTCGGCCTGATGTGGTCGGTCGGTGCCGGTGTTTCTGGCATTTATCGCACTCAACAGACTCAATTGACAACCTCTAGCAACTTGCTCGTTCCCGCCGGCGTTTCGGGTTACCCCGGGGACAGCTTTTCCGGCCCGCCCCTCACGTCTGAGGGCGGGACGAAAAGCGGCGTGAGTTTTGGATCCGCGGTATCGCTGCAGTGCACGGCGCCGGCCGGCGTTTGGTTTGCCGGCCCAGCCGTGCGTGCTAAGGCCTCGTTCCACTCCTTGTGCCACAGCCGCGCGAATTCGCTAGGTGCGCGATCGGCCAGCGAGCTGTGCGGCCGAACCTGGTTGTAGTCCTGCCGCCAGCGTTCGAGCTTCTCTCTCACGTCGCTCAAGTCGAAGAAGCTTTCGACGTTCAGGCACTCATCGCGAAGCCGCCCGTTGAACGATTCGATGTAGCCATTGTCGATCGGCTTTCCCGGACGGATGAACTCGAGGTGTACACCGTACTGGTAGCTCCACGAGTCCATCGCCTTGCCTGCGAATTCGCTGCCATTGTCCGTGGTGATCGATTCCGGTACTCCTCGCTCTGCGACCACCTGCGAGAGCGCGAGCGCCACACGGTGACCGTTGAGTGCGCGATCGGCGACCAGTGCTAGGCATTCTCGGGTGAACTGATCGATCACCGTCAGCACGCGAAACCAGCGCCCGTCAAGGAGTTTTGCGCTCATGAAGTCCATGCTCCACTTCTGATTGGGCCGCGTTGCCCTCGGCGTCGGTACGCGCGATCGCCGCGCCAGCTTCTTGCGTACTTTGGACCTAGCCCGCTTCAGTAGACGGTGTTGGGCTGCGGTAATCAGTCTGTTGATTGATGGCTCCTTTCGTAGTTGATCGGCGAGAGATAGTCGAGGGCGGAATGGCGGCGATGCGGGTTGTACCAGCCCTCGATGAAATCGAAGACCGCCATGCGCGCCTCGATCTGGGTCTTGAAGCGGCGGCGGTTGAGCAGCTCGCATTCGAGGGTGGCGAAGAAGCTCTCGCACATGGCGTTGTCGAAACAGTCGCCCACCGAACCCATCGACGGCCGCACCCCGGCCTCGCTCGCAGCGTTTGCCGAAGGCGAACGAGGTGTACTGGCTGCCCTGGTCGGAATGATGAATCACCCCGGCCGGGCGGCGTTGTCCGAGCGCCATGTTGAGCGCCTTGAGCACCAGTTCGGTGCGCAGATAGGTCTCCATCGCCCAGCCCACGATCCGTGCGGCTGAACGCGTCGAGCACCACCGCCAGATAGAGAAAGCCGGCCCAGGTCGGGATGTAGGTGATGTCGGCGACCCACAAACGATTGGGCGCCGCGGCGGTGAAGTTGCGCTCGACCAGATCGGGCGCGGGTCGCGCGTGCGCGATCGCGCACCGTGGTGGTTATCCAGTTGCGCCGGCTCACGCCCTTAAGCCCCGCCGCGCGCATCAGCCGCGCCACTCGTTTGCATCCCACCCTAATGGCCTTGCTCCTTGAGTTCGGCGTGGATGCGCGGCGCGCCGTAGGTCGCGCGCGAGCGGTGATGAATCGCGGCGATCCGCGCGCTCAACTCGGCATCCGCCCGGGCCCGCGCCGAGGGCGGCCGCTTTAGCCGCGCGTAGTAACCGCCGGGGGAGACGCCCAGCACGCGGCACATGGTTGCAATCCGATGCATGGCCTGGTTAGCCCCTACGAATGCGAACGCCGCGACGGCGTCGCGCCGGTCTCCTGAGCGAACCAGGCCGCGGCTTTTGCTAGTATCTCGCGCTCTTCGCGCAACACCCGGTTCTCGCGGCGCAGCCGATTGAGTTCCTCGCGCTCGCTCGTGGTCAAGCCGTCGCTGCGCAGTCCTTCATCGAGCCCTGCCTGCTTGACCCATTTGCGGATCGCGTTGGCTGAGGGCTCGAACTCGCGCGCCAGCTCCTCGATGCTAGCGCCCCGCGCGCGCCAACTCGATGATTCGTCGCCGGTATTCCGGCGCGATATGGTGGATGGGTTCCTGGCATTGGGGACCTCCTTCTTCCTTTCTCCCCAACACCGTCTACGAAACCGGGTCAAGTCCACTTTGGTCCGCACCGTGAGCCCATCCTCGGTATAGAGTCGATAGATCCGCTTTGGATTTACCCGCCAGCCTTCTCTCCGCAAGATCACCGTCAGCCTTCGATAACCGAAGCGCACCCGGCTTGCCGCCAGCTCGCGCAGCCGCATTCGCAGGCCGTCCTGAGCAGGCCGTCGGCTCCGATATACGGGGTCTTTCGAGTGATCTTCACCAGCCCCGCCGCACGGCGTCCGCTCAGTGCGAACACTGCCTGTGTCCACTGCCCGAGCGTGCGCCGCTGACGAGGCTTTACAGCTTTTTTTGCACGATCTCCTGCAGGATGTGGCGGTCCAGGGACAGGTCGGCGACCAGCCGCTTGAGTTTGCCGTTCTCCTCGCGCAGCTGACGGAACTCGCGCAACTCGCTCAAGCCGAGCCCGGCGTACTTCTTCTTCCAGATGTAAAAGGTGGCGTCGCTGATTCCGTGCTCCCGGCAGATCTCTTTCACCGTCGTGCCGCTCTCCGCCTGGCGCAATGCCCGCAGGATCTGTTCTTCGCTGTGGCCCTTCTTCGGCATTCCCGTGCCCTCCTCAGGCTGCTGCACAGGACCACACCTCAAGCCCTCCTCTCAACTTACGGCTGGCATACTTTTGGGGTTTTGGGTCACGACTTCTTCATCAATTTCCTGGCATTTAAAGGTTGAACAGCGTTAACCAGCGGTATCTCGACATGGATCTGTACGAGGGTTTGAATACCTTGCGACCGGGTCCACCTCCACACTCAGTGAGCGATGCCAGGACGGTGCATATAGACAGGACGAGCACAAACGTTCATCTTCCCCTCGGAATGAACCCCGGGATGCCCGTGTCAACAACCGAATTGAGCCTGACTCGCGTACTGATCCCTTGAGTGATCTCCTCGATGGTGTCATCGGGAAGAGCCGAAATATCAAAATTTTCCTCGATGTGTCGGCTGCTTGTAGCTGTGGTGAGAGGGGCCGTGCCGCGCTGCAGCGCCCACGCCAGTAGGACTTGAGCGGGGGTTTTGTTGACGTGCTTCGCAACGGTGGCGATAGCAGGATCGTCGAGCAACCTGGGTTCAATACCATGGCCCAAAGCAGCGAAGGCCTGCATCACGATGCCATTATTCCGATCGCTTCTTTTCAAAGCCTCGACCGCTTCGGCGTACCGCCCCATCCCGTTGTAAGCAACACCTTCCGGCATGGAGTATTTCTCCGGATAACGCGGATCGAGGCGTATAGCCTTCTGGGCATACGCGAGCACTTCCTCCGGTTTGCTCGCTCCCCAATCGGGCGGCATTATGCCGGCTGGGAACACGCACTCGGCGTCGTTGATGTCCGCCAGCGCAAGCCAACCGAAAGCGCTGTTGGGGTCCAGCGAGACCGCCCGCTTACCGTCGGCAACGGCTCGGTCGTGTTGGCCTTTGATCCCCTCAATCCAGCCACGCACCGCGTACGCGTCCGCCTCTGAGTCATCCAGCGCGATGGCCTTATCGACTGATTCGGCGGCACGATCCAGCACACCTGGATCCGTATCAAACTGCCAGATGGAACCCAGGAAATACGAAACGGCCAAGGCTCCGTAGGCGTCAGCATAACCAGGGTCCAGTGCCACCGACTTCTCGAACATCTTACGACCCTTGGCCAGGCCGTCCGGCGTTGGGTTCAAAAGACTCTCGAATCCGCGCAAATAATCGTCGTACGCTTCCAGGTTTTTCGTGCGCTGCGGCAGGAACCATCCTCGCTGCAGGACCGTGAGTTGAAGGTGGAGGGTCGCGACAAGGCTTTGGACTATTTCGTCCTGCAGCGCGAAGATATCGTGGAACTGCCGATCGTAGCGCTGAGTCCAGACCTGGTCGCCCGTGCTCGCGTCTACCAACTGAACATTGATGCGCACCCGGTCCGCAGTTTTGCGCGCACTGCCCTCCAGAACGTATTTCACTCCCAGTTCGCGGCCTACTTCCTGTACCTTTGTCGGCTTGCCCTTGTAAGCGAAGGTGGAACCGCGGTCGATCACGAACAAGCCAGGGACCCGCGAGAGATCTGTGACCAGGTCGTCGGTGATACCGTCGCTGAAATATTCCTGTTGCGGATCGCCGCTTAAGTTGGCGAACGGAAGCACGGCGATCGAAGGTTTGTCGGGCAAGGCAAGCGCCGGACTCTGCGCGGGCGGAATCGAGGAGGAGGTTGCCGGCGGCTTGAGCGTGATATCTTGTATAAGTAGGACTGCCGCGGCGATAATTGTCAGGCTTGGCACAGAGAAGGCGCCTCGGCGCAGGTATTTTCTCTGAACTTTCCAAGGCTTCCACGTCTGTGCGCCCGGCTCCCATAGCACCCGGAATACCCGCACCGGCTCGGCGATGTTTTTGACTCGTTGTGCGCCGAGGTCCTGATAGTTCAGTGCCAGCTTTTTGTCGACGTGTTCGTGAACGGTGCCCGAGATACAAATGCCGCCGGGGTCGGCGAGACTCTCCAGCCGCGCCGCGACGTTGATTCCGTCACCGTATATCTGACCGCCCTCGACCATCACGTCGCCGAGGTTGACGCCGATACGGAACTCCATCCGGCGGTCCGGCGGCAGCTTCGCATTCTCAGTCTTGAGCGCGGTCTGAATATCCACTGAGCAATTGACCGCCGCGACCACGCTGGCGAACTCTGCCAATACGCTGTCACCCGCGGAGTTTACGAATCTGCCGTGGTGCTGTTCGATCAAGCCGTCGATTATCCTGCGATGCGCGGACAGGGTTCGGACGGTCGCCTCTTCGTTCTCCCCCATGAGGCGGCTGTAGCCGTGGACGTCGGCGCAGAGGATAGCGGTGAGCTTGCGTTCCACCCCCACCTGTCGGCGCATAATTTTGTTTCGGTCGCGACCGCTGATGTTGCAATCGCTAATGCTGAGGTGCGGCGGCTCCTCGACCGACAGCATCGACAGTTGTGGCATCGGGTGCGCCCGCAGCCATCGGAAGCCGCTCCCACTCCGCCGGCACGCATAGGAACGAAGCGGCCACGCCGACGATCGCAATCATCGCGCACAACTCGAACGCGCGCGCGTAGCTCGCCGTGAGATCGTAGATCGCGCCCGCCGCCAGCGGGCCGATCGCGAGACCCAGGGTGAAGGGAAATCCCACCAGGCCCATCAGCGAGCCGTAGCGCTTGACGCCGAGCGATTCGGCCACCACCAGCGGCGATAGCACGATCGGCCCGGCGACGATTAGTCCGAACACCAGGACGAACAGCCCCAGCGCCACGATCTGGCTCGCCACCAGCAGCATCACCAGGCTGAACGCGAGCAGTCCGAAGGCCAGCGCGAGCGCGCGGCGGCTTCCGATCCGGTCCGCCACGATACCCATCAGCGGCTGTCCGATGGTCGCGAACAACAGCACCAGGCTGAGGCTCAAGGCGGCGGCCGCGTCGCTGTAACCGATTCCGGAAAGATAGGCGACCATGTGCACGAAGGCGCCGACGCCGGCCAGCGGATAGAGAAACTGCGCCGCGACGATCATCCAGAACGAGCGCGTGCGCAGCGCCTGCGCCACTTCGAGGCCAGGGACGTCGGCGAAGAGATCGCGGCCGTCGTTGGTCCGGGCCGTCCCGGCCGCGATTGCCGGTCCCGCGGCGGCAGCTTCAGGGGGACGGCTCCGCACCAGCGCGAGCACCATCGGCGTGACGATCACGAACATCGGCACCGCGAGCACCAGTTCACCGACGCGCCATCCCCCTTTCGCGATCGCGTAGCTGACCAGCGGCGCCATCACCATCCCGCCGAGCGACTGCCCGCCCATCACGATCCCCAGCGCGACGCCGCGGCGCTCGCCGAACCAGTTGGAGACCACCAGCGCGGTGGGCACGAAGGTCGAGAAGCCGAGTCCCAGGCCGAGCATCGCGTACGCGGCCAGCATCGGTCCGAACGAATTTGCGCGGCTCGCGAGCGACCAGCCCGCCACCGGAGAGAAGCGCGCCGATCGCGATGATGATGCGGGCCTCGACGCGTTCCAAAAGCCTGCCCGCCAGCGGCGAACTGACCCCCGACGCCAGCGCGAGCACGGCGAACAGCATCGAGACTTGAGTGCGGCCCCAGCCGAACTGCTTGAGCAGCGGGGCGATGAACAGTCCCGCGGTGTTGTACCCCGAACCCCAGAGCAGGAACAGGGCGAAGAAGAGGCATCCGGCAATCCACCAACCCTGACGTTCGCGGCTCGTCATGCGACCCTCCAATCAAACGTGGGCTATCGGAACTTGCGCCGGCCTTGTCCCAGGCAGCCGGAAAATTCGCCGCGCGCCGCGGCGAGCGTAAGTGCACGCTTATCACCGCGGCAGCCTAAGCGATACGGGCCGCGGTGCGCAAATCCGATACACGCGGCTCGAGTTGACCGCGCGTTGCGCGCGCGTCCGTCAGATCGAGCCGGCGCCCGCGCAGACCTCGCGGCGCGCCTCGGCCAGCACCTGGAATACGCGCCGGCGAGTGCAATTGAGGGCGCGCGCGATCTCCTCGACGCTGCGGCCCGCGGCGCGCAACGCGAGGATCTGCATGCGCCGCGGTGGCGGCTTGGGCAGCTCCACGCGCTCGCCGCCGAACATCTCGGCCAGCTTCATTGCCGCGCCCGTCCCGACCGCGAGCGCCAGCTCGTCGTCAGGGCAGGGACTGTGCGGGACGTACAGGCGCGTACCTCCGAACCTGGCGATCAGTTTGGCCGCCGCTTCTTCACCGATGATTTCGACGATGAACCCCAGCATCGATTTACCCCCGGTTTCGATTCGCCTGCGGCTCCGCGCCATCCTCTTCCGCCACCTTGGCAGTGCGAAATGGTTCTCTTGTCGGCTCTGCCGCGCTCGCCAGGGCTGCCGGAAGGTTCGGAATGAGCGGGATGTTTCAGATTGAACAGCGGCGTTACCTCGAGCTGGCGATGCCGCGTCGCGGCGCGACGCGATGACGCGCGGCGCCATCGAATGGTCGCGATCGGCATACGCATGACGCTCAGGCGGCTTGCGTCGGCTTGAGCGCCGCCGCGGTCAACTCACGCGCGATCCGGTCGAGCAGCCGGGCGAAGTCGGCGTCGGCCAGGCGATGGCGCGCGACCACGTTGCAGGCGTGGATGACGCTGGTGTGATCGCGCGCGAACGCCATACCGATACGTGGAAACGAGGCCGCCTGGCGCCGCCGTCCCGTCCATCCGCCGCCCGCCATCTCGCGGCTCAGATACATCGCGACCTGGCGCGCACGCGTGAGGCGATGGCGGCGCTTGTCGCGAGAGCATTTCGCCGATACTCAGGCAGAACGCTCGCGCCACGGCGTGCTGGATATCGGCGATCGATATGCAAGCAGGGTGGGTCTTCCATGGCGATATTCCTCCGGTCGTTGACATGTGCCGGCGCGTCACCTGAGCACTTGTTGGGTAGCGCGAGGCACGCTAATTGCGTGTTGACTGATGCCCCGAGGGTCGTCTGCCTCAAAGCGTGCGAGCCATCGGCAGTCTGGACGTGGCTAGATGGTCAAGATAGGACGGTGATTGGCGATGGCCGATAAACATTGAAGGAGAAGAGCGAAATTTCGCAGGAATCACCAAAGGTTGAGGACGGAGGGTCGTGCAGACTTGGCGTGGGCGGGCAAAATAGCCCATAAAAATGCGTCAGCGGTTGGCAGCAAACAAGCATAGGGATAGTTATCCCACAGTAGAAGAATAATGTCAACTACAGTAGGAAAATCAGCTGATGAGGAGTTCCGACGGCGCCTACGCTTGATCATGCAGCAATTTGGTTCAGTCGCGGATCTCGCGCGCGCCGTCGGGGTATCAGACAACGCCATCTATAAATGGGTATCCGGCCGCGGACAGCCCAGCATGATCAGTCTGGTCAATCTGGCACACGCGGCGCGGGTATCGATCGAGTGGCTGGCAACGGGACAGGAGGCATCCAAAAGCGAAGAACCGCCAGCCGAAGCCGGTGAGTACGTATATCTGCCGCGCAACTCACTACGTACCTCAGGCGGGCGGGCGACCGTGCAGAATCGCCAGATCGTCGATTACCTCGCGTTCAAGAGCGAGTGGCTGCGCCGCCGTATCGGGATCGATCCGAAGGGCTTGATGCTGATCGAGGCGGTGAGCGATTCGATGGCGCCGACAATCGACGAGGGCGATTTGGTGCTGGTTGATTTGCGAGACCCGCGGTTTCGTTACGACGGAGTGTATGTGCTACGGGCGAGCGGAGATCTGCCGATCAAGCGCATCCAGCGCCGCCCCGATGGCAAACTGATCATTCGCAATGACAACGCCGCGTATGAGCCCTCGGTGGTTGCCGCCGACAGCGTCAATATCGTGGGACACGTAATCTGGGCCGGCGGAAAGTTGTGAGGTGGTAGAGAAATCCTACAATTAGTAAGATGAAATGATGCATAACAAATGGTGCGAGTTTGTCGACCCTTCGCCCGCTGGACGCTCGCACAATGCGCTTACCGGCGAGCGATTTCTCCTCGTCAAGGAAAGTCGCCAGGACGTTCGCTGAAGCCTGCTCCATAATTTATAGTCGAGGCTAGCACGGCCGGGCTATGCGCCATGGCATCGACGGGCGCAGGAGCGCCGGCCGCGTCGTGACGAATCACGCGCAGTGGATTGTGAGCTGACGAATCGAGTTGCAATGATCGCACGCGAGCATCGCTACGTGCCGAGCCTCGATGGCCTTCGCGCAATCTGCATCGCGGCCGTGCTCTTTATTCACATGCCGCCGCCGACCGGCCATCCATGGCTCGAGGCGTTACGCGAACGCGGATGGTACGGCGTCGACATGTTCTTCATCCTGAGCGGATTCCTGATTACATGGATCCTCGCGGTTGAGGTTGAGGCCACCGGCACGGTGAGTCTCGGCCGGTTTTACCGGGCGCGGACGCTGCGCCTGTTGCCGGCCTACCTTTCGACTATCCTTTTGGTGCTCGCGGGCTCGTACCTGTTTAAGATCGCGCAAGGAAATGAATCCTATAGGTTGGCGGATTTGTGGCCGCTTTTTCTTTCATACACGCTCAATATCTGGATGGCGGCGACGGCGATCTGGCCGTGGGGAGTCAGTCATTTCTGGTCGCTATGCGTAGAGGAGCACTTCTATCTGTCATGGTCGGCGTTGATGAAACGCTGGGGATCGCGGAGCGTCCTGCGCATCGCGTTGTTCGCGATTCCGGTGATCGCCGCGTATCGAAGCGGCTGGTATCTATGGATGAACCATGGGCATCTGACCTCGCCCTCGCATGCGTCCTTCTTCAGGATCTACTACGCGACTGACACGCGAATCGATGCGATCCTGGTCGGGTGTGCGCTCGCGCTCTTGCTGCGCGAGGTGCGTTTGCAGAGCTTGTGGCGGTGGCTGGAGTCTGCCGCCTGGTTCCCGTGGATCGCGCTGCTTGCCACGATCGGCGTCATCGCTTGGGTCACGCAGTATCGATGGTACATCGAGACCTTCGGATACACTGTGATGGCGATCGCCTCGAGCATGCTGCTACTCGCCATCTTGCTTCAGCCGCAGTGCCGGATCGCGCGGCTGCTGGCTACGCGGCCATTGGTCCATCTTGGACGCATCTCATACGGCATCTACCTGTTTCACGCGCCGTTTCTGGCGGGACTGGAAGTTAAATTGAAGTTCTCAGCGCAGTATATCGAGCCGGCGCGCTACATCCCGATGCTTTCACTTCTAGTGTTCGGCTCGGTCGGGGCGGCCGCGCTGCACTATTACGCCGTTGAGCGACGGTTTCTTGCGCTACGCGGACCACGGCCATTCCTGGCGAACTCGCGCGCCGAGCTGTCCCCTCGACCTTCGGCGGGCAAGAACGCGAGAGCGATGGCGGGCGATGCCAGCGAAAAGACCGGCACGATCGCCGACCCAGCGCGTCGGCGCGCCACCGTTTCAGCGCGTGGACCCGGAGCAGGTGCGATTTAAGGCCCTTTGGATAAAGGCCGTGGTTCGCATCGGAGGTGGATGGCCGTAAAGAATTATGAGAGCGAAGACCCCCGGAAGGCTTTTCAGGTGGGTCTGGAAAGATGAGCCGTTTCAGATTATTAGCTTGTGGGGCTGGAAGAACCCATTCCGGTCGAAAGCAGGCGCTGCGATTCGGTCTCTGGCGGTACCGTGTTCAGAGCAACTGGCGGGAGAATTGGTGATGACTAAACGGTTTGGGCTTCTAATCGTCGCAATCCTTATGGGCATGATGGCGCGGGGCGGGCCGAACGCGCTCGCCCAGATGCCGCCCAATGAGCAAGTCACAGTGATGTCGCTGCCGGCCCACTCGCCCCACTGGGTCGCGACGATGGCTCCGCTGTCAGGCTCAATAATGCTGACACCGATGGTACTGATCGATGGCGATACGCGGCAGGTGCTCGGTAACCTGTCGGGCGGGTTGGCCGCGATGTTCGCGCCCTCGCCTGACCACAAGCTTTTCTACGTGGCGGAAACCTTCTATTCGCGTGGAACGCAGGGTGATCGCACCGACGTTCTCACGATATATGACGCCTCTCATCTCTCGCGCATCGGCGAGATTCCGATCACCAATAAGCGCCAGCTTGCGCTCGCCGATCCGAGCTCGATGGGCGTGACGCCGGACGGACGCTTTGCGCTCATGTTGAATCTGACCCCCGCGACCTCGGTTACCGCTGTCGACCTGGAGGGCAAAAAGGTGGCCGGCGAGATCCAGACTCCCGGATGCTCGGAAATCCTGATGCTCGGGGATCGCGAGTTCGCCTCAGTATGCGCCGACGGCTCGATGCTGACGACCAAGTTCGACGACAACGCCAAGGCGACCGAGCAAAAGCGCACAGCGAAACCGTTCTTCGACGTGGAGAAGGACCCCGTCTTTCAGTTGCCCGCGTTGATGGACAACAAGGCTTACTTCGTCAGCTACCACGGCATGGTGTATCCGATGGACCTTGGCTCCAGTCCCGCGGAGCCGGGAGATCCGTGGTCGATGCTGAGTGACAAGGAAAAGGCTGACGGATGGCGGCCCGGCGGATGGCAGCCGGTGTCCGGCTACGCGCCCGGGCATCTGATTTTCGTGCTGATGCATCAGGGCGGCGAGTGGACGCAAAAATCTCCGGGACCGGAAGTTTGGGCGTACGACATCAACGAGCACAAGCGCGTGGCCAGGATCCCGCTGCCGTTGCAGTCCAACGCGATCCTGGTGAGCCAGGACGACAATCCGCTGCTGTTCGCGTTGGTGACGAGCGACTCGAAGTTGCAGATATTCTCGGCGCTCAAAGGCCGGTACCTGGGCACAGTCAACGAAGTCAGCCAGCATCCATACACCTTGTTCGGGATGTAGTAGCCGCGGAGGTAGTTGAAGGTGCGGCCTGCGAGGGCCGTAGGGTCGAGCAACTGGCGTCGCGGGATGGGCGATGCTATTGGCAGGGAGCGCATCGGAAATCGGCTTTCAAGGGTTCCCGGCGCGCTGATCGTAACAGGAGAGAGCGAATGGACGCACTGGTGGAACGTCTTTCACGCACGGTGGCGCAGCGGACCTCGCGGCGCGGCTTTCTGGGCTATCTCGGCAAGGCGCTGGTCGGCGGAATGATCATTCCACTGTTGCCAATCAACCGCGTGGTCGAGCAGGCCCAGGCCCAGATGAGCGATGAGAGCGGCGCGGCGGCGGAGGGTGAGGGCGGTGACCTCACGAGTTGCGATTACTGGCGCTACTGTGGATTCGACGGCTACCTGTGCAGTTGCTGCGGCGGTGCGCTGACCTCGTGTCCGCCGGGAACGGTCGCGTCGCCGACTTCATGGGTGGGTACGTGCCAGCATCCGACCGACGGCAAGGAGTACATCATCGCGTACCGCGACTGTTGCGGTAAGGACGTATGCAATCGCTGCTTCTGCGACAACAACAAGGGGCAGGTGCCGATTTACCGCCCGCAGTTGGACAACGACATCATCTGGTGCTTTGGGGCGAAGAACTTCGCCTACCACTGCACCACGGCTATCCGCCTCGGCGCCAAGACCTGAGGCGCAAACCCGAGCTATGTTCTCGGCAGGCGCCCCGCGGCTGTAGGTTGCGCGGCGCCTGCCGTTTTTTGGAGATGAAGGAGCCGGAGCGGCGCGACGCGCAGCTCCGGCTCCTTTGCGTAGGAGACCCGTGCGACGAGCTCGAAATGGAGGTCGGGCGCGAGCTTCAGCCGCCCCGCAGCGCGGCATGACGAACGCTGAAGCTCGGGTTTCCTACGCGCGTGTCAGCCGCGGCCGCCGCGCAGCAGCCGGCCTGGCGTCGCGCCCGTAGATCGGCCTTCCGCGAAAGTCATCTCTCCATTGACGATGATCGCGCGATAGCCGCGGGCGCGTTGCACACGGCGCCATTCGCCGCCCGGAAAATCGTGCGCAATTTCGCCCACCCATTCAGGCTCGATTGCCAGTTCCTTGAGGTCGTAGACGACCACGTCCGCTGCCGCGCCCTCGCGCAGCACACCGCGTCCGCGGAAGCCTGCGGCATGGGCGGGCAGCGCAGAGAGCCGGTAGTGCGCCTCCTCGAGCGTGACCTTCTGTTCATCGCGCACCAGCCACGAGAGAAAATCGGTGGTGAAAGCGCCGCCGCAGAAGAACTTGGTGTGCGCACCGCCGTCGGAGACGCCCGGGATGGTGTAGGGCGAGTCGTTGGTCATCTCCGCCATAAAGTCGGCATTGAAGCCCTTGTTGGGTCCGAGGAATTCGACCTTGAGATCGCCCGCGATCGATAGATCGAGCATCAGGTCGATCGGATGGCGATTCTCCTCGGCGGCGATCTGGCCGAGCGATTTGCCGACGTACTTTTCCAGCTCCGGACGATCATTGACCCATTGCACGATGAGGGTGTGGACCGCGCCGCCGACGCCCGCCTGGATCGCGCGCAGTTTGCGATCCGCCGCATCGGTTTCGCGTTTGACCGCCTCGCGGAGCGCCGGGTCTTTCATTCTGGCGAGTTTCTCCGCGCGGGTGCCGGTCGTGATCGCGCGCCATGCCGGGCTCGCGTCGTAAAGATTCCAGTGCTCTAGCGTAAACGCGAAGCCGGTGCGCACGGTGCCGGTCTGGCCGAAGATCGGAAGACCCTTGGCGCGGCACCGCTCGAGCCATCGGAGGCTTCTTCGATGCACTTCGGGATCCCTGCGGGTTGGCACGATCACGTTATGCAGCACGGGACGGCGCGCAGTCGCCGCCAGCCGTTCCAGGAAAGCGAGGTCGTCCTTGATGTGGCCGGTTGCCTGGGTGATTTGGATGAAACCTTCGTCGCGCTCGCGTAGCACCTCGGCGAGATTCAGGATGTCCTCGTCACACATCGTGTCGGTGACCATCGGCGAGCCGTCGAAATCGGCTTGAGTGGAGTCGGGGCCAAGCCGCTGGATCGAAAATCCGCTAAGCCCGGTGTCCATCCCTTCCGCGAGCAGCCGGCGCATCGCTGTGCGCTCCTCGGCTGTCGCCGGGCGGCTCTTTGCTGCCTCGAGGCCCATCACGTAGGTCATTAGCGAGGCGGTGGGCATATACTGGATGCAGTTGACGCCCTTGGGCGCGCGGTCGAGCGAGTCGAGGTACTGCGGGACGGTCTCCCAATCCCACGGCATCCCGTTCTTCATCGCATCGTAGGGAATCGCTTCGGTACGCGTCATCGTCAGCATCGAGCGCTCGCGAAACTCGGGCCGCACTGGCGCGAAACCGAAGCCGCAGTTGCCCAGCACCACCGAGGTCACGCCGTGCCATCCTGAGATGGTGCAGTATGGGTCCCAGCGGATCTGCGCGTCGTAATGGGTATGGAGATCGATAAAGCCCGGCGCCACGATCGCACCGTCGGCGTCGATTACGCGACGGGCAAAGCCGGGTGCGCGGCCGCCGATTTGCGCGATTTTGCCCTCGCGAATCCAGATATCAGCGCGATAGCGGGGGACGCGAGTGCCGTCGACCACGGTTCCATCCTTGATGTGGAGATCGAAATCAGCCATCTGGGGTTCCCTCCGTAAAGGTAAGGACTTCAGACCCTGATATAGCATCGGTGCCCGCGCGAGCCAAAGGAGGGAGAATTCGCGCGCGCGGCTCGCGGATTCTCCCTCTATGATTCAGGCTGGACGCTTCGTCGTCACGACGCTTTGCCAGACGACGAAATGCCCGCGGCGCCGGGCGCCGCTATTCGCTCGCGGTCTTGGATCCAGGACGAGCGAGCGGAACGATCTGCGCGATATCGCACTGGATCATGGCGCTCAGCTTGTTGTCGATCTGGTAAAAGCGGGTGGTGTTGATCGAAGAGATCGCGGCGCGGAACTTGGGCACGAACTCCTTTTGCACGTCGAGACGCGCCTGCCTGATCGCGATCACGTCGTCGAGTTTCTGGGTCGCGTCGGCTTCGGTGAGCGTCTGGTAGTGCTGGGCATAGGCCTTGACCTCGGCGGCATGGCGGTCGTCGAGCTTATCCATCCGCGCCTCATAGGCGTCGTATAGCGGCCAGAAGGCCTTGGCCTGAGCTTCGGTCAGATTCATATTCGCGCCGACGATCGCTTTGCGGTCCGCGCGCGCGGCAGCGATGTCCAGTTGCCGCTGCGTCTTGCCCGAACCCGAGTTGGTTTGCGCCGCCGCGGGATGGGCCAGTCCGAGCGTGCAGACGAACGCGAGAGCCGCGCCGGCGGCGAGATGCTTCATAACAGTCATCAGAAATTTCCTCCCTCGAAGCGGCTGCTGCTGGCTTTGGCAAAAGATTGGGCGAGCCGTTCGGGAGAAACTATCCGAAGTGCCCACGGTGCTCAAGCGCGCGCGGTGGTCAAAGCCTGGTTCGTCGGCAGTCGAGCCAGAAGAGAAATTGAAAAAAGAGGGCTCGAAAAAAGAGCAGATTCTGAAAATCTGCAACCGTTTGAAATTTTGTAGGGGCGAATCCTCCTGACTTGGCGGGTCGAAAAACTCAAAACGCCTTTTCCCACTTGGCCCTTCTCTTGGAACCTGTTGGACGTCCGCGGAAGGCAGCAACTCCGACTGCGAACATTTTCGTCGGCACTCGTTTTGCTCGGATGTGATACGGGTTTCGCTTGCTCTCAATAAGGAGACCAGCCAGGAGCATTATCCGGCAGGGCGAGCCCACCCGAATTACCCTAGTTGGAGGTTAGCAATGCCTGAACAGGAGACCCTCGAAAGAGCACGCGAGGACGCGGCCGAGGGTAAATCGCCGTCTACCCAGGCGGGCGAATTCGTGCGGGAAGAAATCGATCACGTGCGAGAGGGTAAACATGGAGCGAGATCGACCAAGCAGGCGATAGCGATCGGACTATCCAAGGCTCGGCGAGCCGGAGTCAAGCTGCCGCCGCCGGGAAGTTCGACCTCCAAGCAAACTCGCCGAAAGGCCCGACAGGACTCCAAAGCCGCCGCGAAGCCGCATAAACCTTCGCGTAAGCGTTCGCGAGCAGTGACCAAAGCCCTCAAGCGCGAACAGCGGAGTTCCGCGTCACCGCGCGCGCTTTCGCGCCAGGCGCATCAAGCAGCGGCGAGCCGGGGCCGGAAAAACCGCTCGGCGGCGGCGAAAAAGGCGGCCCAGACTCGCAAACGCAATAGATAAAATTTTCGAAATTACTATTGCGAACTCTGAGGAATCATTCGATGGAGACACCGGATGTAACCATCATCATCGAGACCCCCAAAGAGAGCCGGCTAAAGTTAAAATTCGATAGGACGACCGGTTTGTATAAGGTCGACCGAGTCCTCCCCAAGGGTCAAAGATTCCCGTTCAACTTCGGTTTCATACCGCAAACCGAGGCGCCCGACGGCGACCCTACCGACGTTCTGCTGGTTATCGATGCAGTCCTGTTTCCTGGATGCTGTCTCGATTGCCGGTTGCTTGGAGTGGTGCGTGCCGAGCAAACCGAAAAAGGCGAAACCTATCGCAACGATCGAATTCTAGCCGTCTCGATCAAAGATTCCGACGCACCCAGGTCCCTTGATGAGTTGGAGCGGAATTTCATCCGGAACGTGGAAAGGTTTTTTGCCAGCTATCACGAGGCCGAAGGAAACCGTTTCAAAGTCCTCGGGGTAGGAAACCAGGAGGAAGCGCTCAAACTGATCAGACAAACGACCAAGGGCAAAGGCGCTCAAAATCAAAAAGTGGACGGTCGATGACGAGCGTAAACAGAACCCGACCGCAACTTTCGCTGCATCCCACGAGCGTCAGCGACGGGTATCTGCAACGTGCGTTTGCTCGACGGGCCCGTAAAGTTTCGCGACAGCTGCGCGAAGCGTACCGGCAAGTCCTGCGGACCCACAGCGCGACGGCAATTCACGATCTGCGTGTCGCTACGCGCCGGATGCAGACGTTGGTGGATTTGGCGGCTCTTTCAAATCCCAGCAAGCGCGCTGCAAGGCTACGGAAACGACTTAAATTGCTCCGTCATACGCTCGGCAGCCGCCGGGATCTGGATATGATTCTCGGCAAACTGCGCGAGCGGGCCGCCAACACCGCCAGTGCTCGACGGCGGCGTATTTTGCGCTGGGTGATCCGGCAAATGACGCCGGAGGAAAGACAGATCACCAGGCGGATGTGCCGCGCGACCAGAAAGAGGGGCATAACGAAGCTCAGGCGGCTGACCAAGAAGACCGTCGGCAATCGCCGAGGTCTTGAGACTCTGTCCGCTGAAGCGCTCAATGCCGGGATGCGGCAGGCGGAGCAAAAATGGCTTAGAGCTATCAATACGGCCAAGCTCCGTAAGGATCCTGCCGCGTACCATGACGTCAGGATCAAGACCAAAACGCTCCGCTACACGATTGAGTCGATGTCGCGGTTCGTGGAGGTTCAGGGAGCCGAGGCCACGACCGAGTGGCTGAAGACTATTCAGGACGAACTCGGAGAGTGGCACGATGAGATCGAGCTGACCCGCCGCGTCACTGCAGTTTTGTCCGAAGATCCGGACTATCAAGCCGACGATGCTGCTACCGCCCTGATCAAATCGCTCAGAGATCGAGCGCGGGCGGATACTCACTATGTAGCTGAGCTGATTATGTCCCTTCGCGATTCGTGGGCCAGACGGAAAGCCGTCACCTTATCGTCTCTGGACGCTGAGCGTCAGTAAAGATTTGCGCGCGCTACTGCGTCCAAATCCTTGCAGCAGGCTCGGCTGAGGCTACTTTTTCTTGCAAAAGGTACGAACGTAAACTACCAGGTCGTGAATCTCGTCATCGCTGAGGTCTGTGCTCCAGTCCGGCATGTCACCGGACAATCCGACGTAGGCGCCCCCGCGCTTAATCGCATTAAACATCGTGTCATCGGAGATCTGATGCAACCGCTTACAGTTGCCGAAGTTCCGTGGCTTGGTTTTCAGCGTCACGGCCGAAGGACCGTCGCCGTGCCCATTCTCCCCATGGCATCTCTCGCAGTAGGCCGTGTAGTTATCTTCCGCACTGTCGGTCCAAGCCGGCGAGACCGCCATCGTCACCGTCACCACGCTCAAGAGCACGGCCACGAGCCATTTCATCGTGCAGTATGTTCACACATCAATAATCCATTCTCCGTCTAACATCGAAATCGCTGTCACGGAATGGCGTGAAAAACTCCGTTGGCTCCCTTGTATTGTTGCGCGCGGTTTTGGTCCATGAACTGATAGTAGCCGGGCTGCGTGACGCGAAACTCGAAGACCGCGCCATCGCTCGGCGGGACTTCGAGGGTATTGATACCATGCATTGCGTTGGCCGGGTTGCCGCTCTTGTACACCGTGTCGAACAGCACGCCGGTGACGTAGAACGCTGAACTGAAGCTGGGCCCGGCGTTGACGAAGAACACGCGGACCAACTTTCCGACCCTTATATCAATTGGATGGTCGAAACCGTATTTGTTCAGCGCTCCATTGAAGACGACAAAATCGGGCCGGGCCTGCACGATTTTCCCATGGGATCCGACGATGAACCCATGCGCGTCCGGAAGGCCGTACAATTCGCTCTGCACGATCGTGACCTCCTGCCCGTCGCCGTTGGGCCATCCGGCCTTAGGTTCGACGATCATCATCCCATACATTCCGCTCGCGATGTGGTCGAGGATGGGCGGCGCGGTGCAGTGGTAAATGAAGACGCCGGGGACATTGGCAGGAAAGCTGTAGCTGACGGACTTCATCGGGTCGCCGGTGAAGTGGTCTGGCGAAATTTGAGCCGCGTGAACATTTATGCCGTGGGCATCCTTGGTGTGGTTGACCAGGTTGATCTTAACTTCATCGCCCTGCACAACCTTCAGAACTGGCCCCGGCACCGTGCCGTCATAGGTCCAGGCATTGTAGGTCATTCCGCCGCCCACCCCGACGCGCTTTCTTTCCACGGTGAGCGTGAAGGTCTTGGTGGATGCCTGAGAGAAACATGGCATGCTGGCCAACGAAATCACGACCAGCATCGCGATCGTGGCTGTCCTCACAATGCGGATGAGCGGGGTCGCCGACGTTACAGGCAAATCAGGAATTAGCAAACGCATAGTATCGGCTCCTTGTTAGCCGGGGCGTCCTACTTGTGGCAGAAGGTGCGGACGTAGGCGGCCAGCGCGCTGATCTTTTTGCCGCTAAGTTCTTCACCCCAGGCGGGCATATCACGACTCAGGTCAACTGCGGCCCCGCCGTTCGTGATTGCTTTAGTGATGGTGGCGTCAGGTATCTTGCTCATAACCGCGCAGTCGCTAAAGTCGCGTGGTTTCGGCGACAAGGTTGCGCCATCTGGTCCATCGCCTTGCCCTGCGTCTCCGTGACAGCGCGAGCAATATATCTGGTACGTTGTGGCAACCGGGATATCCTCGTCGGCATAGGCAAGACCAGCCGATATTCCGCTGAGTAAAATAGCCAGCAGCGGTACAAGTAGTGGTGAATTAGTCAGTTTCATTTCTTTAACGCTATCTTCCTTTGAATGAGCTTTGGTCTATGTAGTTCAATGGCCGCCCTGGAGGTATTCCTTGATCGCCCTTGCGTCTTTGGCCGGCATATTCGATTGCGTCCGCATATGCATCATGATCGCATCCCACTGCGCAGGCGAGAACTCGGAGCCGGGACGGGCATTGTGACATTGCGAACAGTAGACAGGCCAGAGCCGCGCACCGTCGAGAAATAGTTTTTGCTTTTCGGCCTTACTCTCTTCGGCCATGGCGGTGACCGAGAGCGTAAGCCCAACGATTGCGAGCGCGAGGATTTTCGTAAGATAGCTTCTTTTCATGGCGCTCATTCCTTTAGAAGCCGACCGCAAACTGGGTCAGGACTGCCTGGTCGTTGGGCGTAGCGCCGATACGTCCCACGGTGGGCGTGCTTGCGCCGTTGAAGGTATAAGAAGTACCGCCTGCCCGGGGCAGCTCGAAATCGACCTCGGTCTGCCACACGATCGACGGCGCTATCCAGTAATCCAGCCCGAGCGCGACCTCGCGCGCATGCGGTTCGAACACTGACGGCGAGCCGCTGAAGCCGAAGCTGGGATTAGTTGAAATCTCGTCGGTGACTATAGCGCGCTGGTTAACCCCGGAGTAGCGGATTAGCGGCTCGAGCCTGCTCAGATAGCTGTTCAGATCCCTGCTGAGAAAGGGGAGTCGCAAGCCGGTGAGGAAGTAGCCGGCCTGGAAATACCATCCTTGGCGATTGTCCGGGCCAGAGCCGTTGGGCATCTGTCTGTAGGCCGAGAGGTACTCACCGCGCGTCTGGAGGTTGCCCCGGTGATAGGCGAAGTCCACGCCCCAGGAGTTCAGCCACAGGCCGTTTTGCCACTTACCATTGTAGGTCGAGGCCCCCAGCTCCAGTCGGCCGAGTTTGCTGTCGAGCGGAAATGGGTAGATGCGGAACCGCGCACCGTAAGCTTTGCCGTTGGTGTTGATAGTAATGTTGGTGGAGCCGTTGAGCGCCTGGCCGACGACGGGCTGCGGCAAGGCGGAATCATAGCTCGGCCCGTTGGCTACCCAAAGTGTGTAGTCGGCGTCCTGCCCAAGCTGGCCCCACTGATACCCGCCGCGCAACTGCATTCCGATATCGGTCGGCGGTACCAGCGCCTCGCTCCCAAAGGGCAGCGGCGCCGTGATGAAGCGGTTCACCCAGAACGGTCCCTGGTCCTCATAAAAGTCGCCGAAGGGCTGGTCGAAGATGCCCAGCACGGCTTCCATATAGTCATTGAGGAAGATTTGCGCGGTGACGACCGGCGCGTCGAACGAAGCGCCAGAGCCCGGATCGTACCCTGCCTCGAAAGTGCCCTCGAATAGCAGCCAGTCGTTGAGACGATAGAGCATGATCGGCTCGAAGACGAGTGAGAAAGTGTTCTGGTTCAGCTTGTGGTCATAGATGTAATCGACGGCCGCCCCACCATTGAGGGTGAATTGATGCGTCCCCCAGTAGCCACTAAGCGCTTTGGCAAACTGCTGTTGTGAGGGCCCTTCAGCTACCTGCGCTTGGATCTGTTTCAGCTCCTCGTCGGTCTTGGTTTGCAACTGCTGGTTGCTGTTCTGGAGTTGCTGGGTGGTGGTTTGGAGTTGCTGATTGGTGGTGCGGACCTGGCTGTCCTGCGATTCCACCTGGTCGAGCTTTTGTTCAAGCTTTTCGATTAGCTTGCGGTCGCGGGCGCGGTCGGCGCGTAGTTGGCGCAACTCGCGTTGGACCTGCTTAAGCGCCTGGGCCTCCGAGTCGTCCGCGCAGGCTCTGGGTGCAGCCGTTACCGTTGCGATCGCGACGACCAGCATCGCCAGCCCGACCGTTGATCTCAACCCGGCTCCAGCCTTTGCAGAAGTCATGATCCCCCCTTGCGGCCGTTACGAAAGCAGCGCCGCCGCCCGAAAAAGCAACTAATGCGCCTAGCCCAACTCTGAGCACAGCGCGCGAGTCATAAGGAATGACTATGAGGAGCGTATCAGTTGTTCCTCAAGGGACAACCATAGTTCCTGCGAGTTTTCCACAGGCCCATGGTGCCGACAGCACCATGATGTGTGTCGATCGACGTTTTGCGCGCCTTCCTTGAAGCAAACTGAGCGCGGCGCTAGATCGGCCTAAGGTGTCTGTTGGGGACCCTGATGACGGCAACGCTACAACCCGCCGCTTCAATGTTCGATCTTCCGGCGATCGTCGCGGCGATGATGCGTCCGGAAATGTGTCCGGACCGTCCACGCTCGGTTGAGGTGCGTCAGACGCACGTCTCGTGCGCTTTCATCGCGGGCGACTACGTTTACAAGATCAAGAAGCCGGTGCGATTTGCGTTTCTCGACGCCAGCTCGCTCGCCTGCCGCTACCAGCTATGTATGGACGAGGTCCGGCTCAACCGGCGCCGCCGACCTTCCACTGCTGATTCCGCTTTATAAGTTCCATCGCGCGTTGGTCCGCGCAAAAGTCGAATGTCTGACGAGCCGCGACGCGGCGATCGCGCCCGAACGGCGGTCGGCCGCAACCGGCGCCGCGCGCCGCTACGTCGCGCTGGCGCTCGATTTCGCGCGCGAGTCGCGGCCCGCGATGATCGTGGTCTGTGGGCTATCCGGCAGCGGCAAATCGACCATCGCGCGGCGTCTGGCGGACCGGCTCGGATTCGAGTGGCTGCGCTCCGACGAAGTCCGCAAACGCCTGGCCGGGGTAGCGCCGGCCGAGCGCCTCTCCCAGAGCTACGCGGCTGGTGTCTACAGCAGCGAGTTCACCGAGAAGACTTATGCCGCGTTGCTCAACGAGGCCGCGGCCCGGCTGCACGACGGCGCTGGCGTGATCGTCGACGCCACCTTTGGCGTGCCTGCCTACCGCGCCCAGGCGCTCGCGCTTGCCGAGCGCGCTCACGTCCCCGCTTTGTTCGTCGAATGCGTTGCGAGCCACGACGAGATCGTGCGCCGGCTTACCGCTCGCGCGGGCCGGGCGGATGAAATCTCCGATGCCGGGGTCGCGACCTATTTGCGTCAGTGCGGAGAGTTCGTCGCGCTGAACGAGATCCCGCAATGCGCACACCTCGCAGTCGATACGGAACAAGGCCTCGAAGCTGCGTCGGCGTCGATTATCGAGCGGCTGAAGAGCATCGATCGAGTCCGTGGCTAATAGCTGGACGCCGCCGGCGTAGTATCAACCAGCATAAAATCTCATTCGCACGAATCAACCTTCGTACTCATCCTTCATATTCATCATGGCGGCGCACCCAGAATTGAGGACTGCCATGGCCGGCCTCGTCGCGCCCCTTGGGCACCAGGTCGAGATAGTGATAAGCGCCGTTTAGCATGTCTACGCCGCGCGAATAGCACGAATAGGTGTGAAATACGGTTCCATCCGCATCCTTGTGGAACGCGCTGATGCCGACGCTTTCCGAAGAGGTCTGATTCTTGTTCGGCCGATAGTTGTAATAAGGCTGTCCTTTCGCCAGCTCTTCCGGAGTGAATGACACGCAGTAGTCATAGTTGAAGTCGCTACCGAATGACGATAGCCATTTGAAGCTCCATCCCATGCGCTTGCGGTAAACCTCTAGCTTAGCCAGGGGTGCACGCGAGATGGCGACCATCGTCACATCGCGATGGCTAAGGTGAATGGGGATGCCATTGAAGTTGTCGGCCCAGAATGAGCAATGCGGGCATCCCGCGTCCCAATCCGGAGCGAACATGAAATGGTAGACGACCAGTTGGCTACGCCCCTCAAACAGCTGCGCCAAAGTCTCTTTGCCGGCGGGTCCTTCGAAAAGATAATTCTTGTCGACGCGTTCCCAGGGCAACTCCCGGCGTTCCTTGCTCAATTGGTCGCGCAACCGGGTGAACTCTTTTTCCCTGGCCAGGAGCTGTCTGCGGGCTGCGAGCCATTCATCGTGCGAAACGACTTTGTGGTTTTGCATCTCAATACCCTTGCTCTCCGACGCTGTAAAATGCGCAATTAGTCGGTGCGCTGCAGCCATGAACGAAGCTGGCTGAGCTTTACTGGCCAGCCGGAGGAATACCGGCCTCCCGAGGCAGGATCGGTCTCGCCAGTATGCATCAGCGTCAGCCGCGTGCCGCCCGCGATCGGCTCGAGCCGGAATTCGACCCGATTCGGCTCTTCCAAGTCCGAACGATTCCACGACCAGACCATCCACCGCGGCGGCTTCATAGCCAGCACCTCGCAGTCCATCCACCCGCGCCAGTGCGGACTCGGCTCTCCGCGAAACGTGAAGCGCTTGCCGAGCTGCGGCTCGAAATCGTTGGCCATTAGCCACTCGGCCAGTGCGGCCGGCTCGGTGAGCGCCGCCCACACTTTCTCGATCGGATGCGCGTAGTCCTCGACCAGCAGGATTTCGAGTTTCATCGGGCTTTATCCAGGTAGTCGTGCAGCCTTTTCAGCCGGTTCTGCCAGAAGCGGCGGTGCTGTGAGGTCCATTCGTCGACGATGCGCAGCGGCGCCGCCTCGAGCCGATAGAAACGTTGCCGGCCCTGCGCGCGGCGGGCGACCAGTCGAGTGTCGAGCAGCACCGCGAGATGTTGCGAGATTGCAGCCATCGTGATGTCAAAGCCCTGGGCCAGCTCCTGGACG
This sequence comes from uncultured delta proteobacterium, assembly GCA_963710455.1. Classification (GTDB taxonomy): domain Bacteria; phylum Desulfobacterota; class Binatia; order Binatales; family Binataceae; genus JAKAVN01. The sequence goes on along the minus strand of CAVQAG010000014.1, from coordinate 403,766 downwards.
GATTTTTCTCCCTCTGCCAGGAGGTCAATCAAGCGGCGGCGGTTGGGGTCGGCGATGGCGTGAAAGACGCTGTCGCCCGGTGCGGCATGCATGATGGAATAATATTAAAGCATTCGCTTAAATGTCAAGCGAACGAGGCCGCATGGCATCTTCTAACCTCTCCTCTCTAGGAGAGGTCGCTGGGAGCAGTGCGAGCGGCGAGAAAGGTTAGTCGAACCCCGGTGTGTCGCAGCCACTTCGAGGGGGTCTCGTAAGCGACCGCCGGACTTCGTTCCTAACCCTTTCCTTAAACTTGGACAAAGAGATGGAACCGGCAGTGGCGGATTATGAGGCGGCGCCTATGATCATCTGGAAGATCTGAATAACCGCCGGCCCGAGAATGATGATCATCATGGCGGGCAGAATAAGCAGCACCAACGGCAGAAGCATTTTCACCGAGCTTTTTTGTGCCGCCTCTTCAGCCATCAGACGCCGCTTGGCGCTGAGCAGTTCGGCGGCCGCGCGCAGCGAAGGCCCCAGACGTCCGCCGATCTCTTTGCTCTGGATGAATACCGCACCGATTGCCTTGAGGTCGTCGACGCCAGTCCGTTCGCTGAGATTGTGCATGCTGTCCTCGAGGGTAACGCCCGCACTCATCTCGGCCGCCGCGGTGCTAAACTCCTTGCCCAGCACGTAGCCCTGGCGGGCGGTCTCGCGCCCTACGACTTTGATCGCTTCGAGCAATCCCTGCCCGGCCTCCAGTGTGACCACCAGCAGGTCGAGGGTGGCGGGGAGTTCGTGCAGGATCTTCAGTTGACGCTCACGCCCCAGGCGTTTGACGATATTGCCGGGCACGAGGTAACCGATCACCGCACCGCCCAGCAGCGCCGGAATTCGCCATCTCGGGTAAAAGTGCGCGAGCAGCAGGCCCGCCGAAATCACCAGGACGACGGAAGCGACTCGCGCTGCGCGATACACGGCCAGCTGTTCCACCTGGTTGAACCCGGCCCGGGTCAGCGCTACATGGGTCTCCCGGACCTCGGGCGCATTCTCATCGGCGGCTTTGGTTCTGGTGACCCACCACGCGAGCAATTGCCCGGCGACGCCGCTCCACTGAAGCGAGGACCGCTCAAGCGCACCGGCGGCGCCGTATGTCGACACGCGGCGGGCGCTTTGCCAGGAACTTCCCGGCGCTTCCGTAAGACCGAAGTACAGCGCGATGACAGTAGTCAGTCCGAGGAAAAAGACGCTAAGGGCGATTATGTAGGCCATGTCAATAGTTCACACGCGCGATTTTGCGCATTACGAAGTATGCGATCCCGTCGAGCACGATCGCGGTCTCCAGCATCTTTTGCCCGTACTCATTATGGAACAGCGGCATTGAATAGGCCGGATTGATTAGAGTGAAAGCCGCCAGCACGATGAACGGGAGCAAGGTGACGATGATGGCACTCGCTCTCGACTGCGCAGTGAGCGCGCGCAACTGATGCTGCGCTCGCTGCCGGTTGCGCATCCCCTCCGCCAAGTGCTGGAAGACCTCGGCCATGCTGTTCCCAACGTCGGTCTGGACGCGCACTGCGGCGACCAAAAAGCCCAGCTCTTCGACGGGCGCCCGCCCATACATCGCTTCGAGCGCCAATGGCAGAGTCATCCCGAGCTGGACCTGCTCGACGATCAGACGCAGCTCGCCGGAAACCGGCTCGGGCAGGTTCTGCCCGGCCATCTGCAGCGCGCGCAGCATCGTATGGCCCGACTCGAGTGCCGACTTGAGCAAATCGATCAGATACGGCAATTGCTCGCCGAGCAGTTTCAGCCGCTGTGTGCGCTTGTAGCGCGCGAGCAATACCGGCAGCGCGGCGGCCGCGAGACCGCAGAGCAATGCGCCGGGCAGGTTTAGCCAGTTGCCCGAGACGATGGTGCCGGCGACCAGCAACGCCGGTATCGCGAGCATCAGCGATACGGTCGCATAACGCATCGTGTCGCTGAGGTAGCCACCTACCCACGGCACGGTGCGCAGGCGCGCAAGCACCCGCGTCATCTCGTCCTTGGGCGGGGTCCATCCGGCCAGCGCGCGCGGATCTACCGGCGAATTTCCCAGCCGCCGCTCGAGCACCCGTTCCTCTGCGAGCCGATGCTTTTGGCGCATCGTGTGGTACGCGATCGCCGGGCTTATCAGCAGGAGGAAGCAAACCAACGTTACCAGTTCAGTCACCACCTCAGTGCACCTCGCGCGCCGCGAGCATCGATTGTGGAATCGCGAAGCCGGCAGCCTCGAAACGCTCGGTATAGAAGGGACGTGTGCCAGTGGTTTTGAAATGGCCCAGCACCTTGCCGCTCGGGTCGACTCCGGCGCGCGTGTACTCGAAAAGGTCCTGGGTCAGTACGGTGTCGCCTTCCATCCCGGTAATCTCGCTTATCTTGATGATCTTGCGGGCGCCATCGGAATGACGCGCGAGCTGAATGATCAGGTTGATCGAGTTGGCGATATACTGATGCATCGCCTTCTCCGGCAATGCCACTCCCGACAGCAGCATCATCATCTCGAGCCGCCCCAGCGAGTCGCGCGGAGTGTTGGCGTGAATGGTGGCCATCGAGCCGTCGTGGCCGGTTGACATCGCCTGCAGCATGTCGAGCACCTCGGCGCCGCGCACCTCGCCGACGATCACGCGGTCGGGACGCATCCGCAAGGTATTGCGAAACAGCTCGCGCTGCGTGACCTCGCCCTTGCCCTCGACGTTGGGCGGGCGGGTCTCGAGGCGGAAGACCTGGGGCTGCTGCAAGGCCAGCTCGGCGGCGTCCTCGATCGTGATGATGCGCTGGTCCTCGGGTATATAGGTCGAGAGGCAATTGAGCAGGGTAGTTTTGCCGCAGCCGGTCCCGCCGCTGATCAGGATATTGAGCCGCGTGAGCACTGCGATGCGCATGAAGTCGGCCATCTCCTGGGTGCAGGTGCCGTTGATGATCAGATCTTCCATCCGGTAGCTGTGGCCGCCGAAGCGCCGGATGCACAGTCCCGGACCGTCGATCGCGAGCGGCCCGATGATGGCGTGAACGCGCGAGCCGTCGGGCAGCCGCGCGTCAACCATCGGCGAGGCTTCGTCGATCCGCCGCCCGACCCGCGACACGATACGGTTGATGACGCTCATCAGGTGCTGATCGTCACGAAAGCGCACGGTGGTCTTGTAGATCCTGCCGTTGCGCTCGATCCAGACTCCGCGGTAGCCGTTGACCAGGATGTCGGAGATGTCGTTATCCTGGAGCAGGGGTTCGAGCGGGCCGAGACCCAGCATGTCGCTGGTGGTAGCCTCGATCAGGCGTTCGCGATCGGCTTCGGCCAGCAGCAGATGCTCTTCCTCGACCAGTTCGTCGATGACCGCGTTGACCTGCGCCAGCAGCGGCGCGTAGCCCGCGTCTTCGAGCTTGGTGACGTCGATTTTCTTGAGCAGCAGATCCTGGATTCGCCCCTTAAGCGCCTGGAAACGCTCCTTGCCGACGTCCTCGCCGGGCGGGGCCATCAGCGCTCGGGTGTCGATGGCGAAGAGCGAGGGCCCTGCCGCCGAGGGCGTCTCCTGTCCGTTGCTCTGCAGACGATCGATTAGACCCATTGTCGGCGTGCCTCCCTAGCGGCCCATCGCATTCATCAGCCGATAGAAGACGCCCTGCTTGTGTGTGCCGTCGCTGGCCTCCAGAGCGCCAATCAGGGTTTTGGCCAGTCGCTCGACCGCGAGCAGCAGGGGCGACCCCGCCGGCAGCGTGGAAAGCCCGTCGCCGTGCGCTTCGGTGGCCGTCAGCGCGGCCTCGTCGTGCGGAACGCAGAAGGCCACCGGCCGATGCAGCGCAGCCTCTATTTTTTCCAGCGACACCGCATGCGAGGGCCGGAAGTGGTTGAGCAACAGGTCGAGCGAGACGTGCTTGAGTTTGAGCCGTTCGAACAAATCGAGAAAACGTTGCGCGGCGCGCACAGCGGTGATCGACTGATCGAGCACGTAGAGCACGCTGCCCGCGCGCTCCCACGCCGCCACCGTGCCCTCGTTGACATGATGGCCGCAATCGATGAGCACGTAGTCGAACAGTTGCAGCATCACTCCGACGGTCGCTTCTATCGTGCCTGGCGAGACCATCTCACCGTCCTCGATTCGCGGCGGCGCGGCCAAAAGGTACAGCCCCGAGGAATGTTTACTGGCCGCCGATTCCAGGCGGATCGAATCGACGCTGGTGGTCGGATCGGCCAGCTCGCCGATTGAATGGATGCTCTCTAGATCGAGAATCGCCGAGAGCGCGGCCGTCTGGAGGCCGAGATCGACCAGCGCGACCTGTTTTTGCGTGAGCCGTCGAAGGGCGAGTCCCAACGCGACCGTCAGGCTGCTCACCCCGACTCCGCCCGACACGCTGACCAGCGCGTAGGCGGCCTTGCTCGCATACACGCCGCCGCGGCTGATTTCGCTCACGGTCCAGAGCGAGCGCGCGAGGTCGACCGGATCAACCGGATTGAACAATACTTCGTTGGCGCCGGCGCTTAACGCGGCGCGCACTGCGTCGGGTGTCCGCCGGCCAACCACCGCCGTCACCTGCGACCAGTTGCCGCTCTCGATCCAGGGCCGCAGCTCTTCGTCCCACAAGCCGAGATCGTCATCGAGCAGGATCATCAGAATACGCACGGCGTCGCCCTGCACGGGCGCCTGCCCGGGGGCGGAAATCTCGGCAATCTCCATCCTCAGATCGGTGAGCGCGCCCAACAATTCGCGAAGCGCCGTGCGCTGCGCCGGCGTGCCTCCGGCCAGCGAGATATTCAGGCTGCCGCGCCGCCTGTGCTGAGCGGTGTTGAGGTGGTTGCCGTTGCCGTTGTGACGCGCTGAATTCATTGCCCCTCCGGATGAGTGGCGGCCCGCGCACGGACGCGCCTATTCACTAGTCATGGTTTGGGTAACTGAGAGTTGGCTTGGGAAGGTGACTCCGAAAAAGGTCGTACCCAAGAACAGCTTGGTCTGGAGCTTGTAACTGACCGTCACGGTCACCGCGGTGCCGGTCGTGCGGGGTACCGCGCTGGGTGAAAGCACTAACGGTTGCAGGCCTGAATCACTAATGAGCGGTGAGGCGGTGGACGCCAGATAGGTGCCGACGGAAATCTGCGCAAAGCTCGGGTTCAGCGAAGCATAGCGCGCGCAGGAAATCGCGGCCTGATTGACCGCGAGCGCCACTCCGCCAACGACTACCATTTGCACTACCCCGAGCATCAAAAGCAGAAAAACTGGGATGATAAGCGTGAATTCGACCAGGGACTGACCATCCAGGCGCCGGTAAGGCCAGGGCCTCGGCTGCCGGTTACGGTCAATCAGATGAATAGTCACAGGATATCGACGGAAGGTAGCTCCGATGCGAAGTGTCTCGCCTCCGATCCATCCTGCGTTCGTAGGCGATACAGTGTCTCCTTTCCGCGCCTCGCTTGTTTTCAGCATTTTGGGCAAGGAGCGCATCAGTCACAAAATGGAGCAGGATTCATACCAGTGGCTGATTAGTCAGTGCACGATTACTTGGATCCGAATCGAACGGCGGATCGCTCCTTGCATGCTCTTGTCTCGGAGAGCTGAGCCACATGAGATTACAACAACTGGGACAGGCGCGGCGCGGTCGGCATGGTCAGATCATGGTCATCTTTGCGCTGATCGCAGTCGGACTGGTTGGAATAGCGGCACTTGGAATCGATGTCTTCTATATCTACTGGAATAAAAACCAGCTACAGGGCGGTACTGATGCAGCAGCTTTGGCAGGCGCTACTTACTTCAACAACGTTACCTTCACTGGTAAGAATGGCGCATGTCTTTACGCGACCGACGCGCAGAACGCCGCCTGCACCTATGCGCTGAACGATGGCGTATTGGCGAGCGAGCTCACCAGCGTGGTGGCGAATTCGAGCAATCAGTCGATGACCGTGAGTGCGTCGCGCAGGATACCCGCGCTCTTAGCCAAGGTGGTAGGGATCCAAAACTTTACCGTTAGTGCCACTTCTGTGGCGGTGCTCCAGGGTCTCGTTTCCGCCAGCAACCTGGCGCCGATCGGCCTCGACTCGACCACCCCCTATACCTACGGACAGTCGATAACGTTGCACAACGGGCTGTGCGGCCCGGGTTGCTGGGATGGTCTCAGTTTGATGAGTGCGAGCGGCAAAAGCACGGGCGGCGCGGTGTTCAGGCAGAACCTTGGGTCCGGATGCGCTTGCACGGTCAAGGTCGGCGATATTTTAAGCGTCGAGCCAGGTGCTACAGTCGGCCCGATCGGCCAGGGCGTAAGCGATCGGGTGACCGCGGGCATTGCTTCGGATCCCAGCGGGACCTGGTCCTCGCACACTTTGAGCGACGCACGGGTAGCGGTTGTTCCGGTGGTCAACTGGAGCGGTTGCAAGGGCAACTGTTCGGTCCCGGTAACCGGGTTTGCGGAAATATGGATTTCAGGCACCAGCGGCGCGGACATCAACGCGGTATTCATTCGTCAGGTCGCGGGTGGCACACCAGGCACTGGCGGAACGAACATGGGCGCGGTTCATGCTCAACTCACGCAGTGAAAAAACCGATTCTCCGTAACCAGGTCGCGGCAAGGATGTTTGAGGCGAATCAACCGTGAGCGTGCCAGCCTTGATAATAGATGACTCGCCGTTCGCGCGGAAAATCATCCGCCATCATTTGACCAAGCTCGGCTTTCATGTCGAAGGCGAAGCCGAGACTGCCGCCCAAGGCCTGCGTCTTTTCAGAGAGCTCAAACCCAAGCTGGTCACGCTGGATGTGATGATGCCCGAGCGGGAAAGTATCGACAGCCTGACCGCCTTCCGGACCATGAGAAAAGAGGCGCCGGAAACCGCAATAGTGGTGGTAAGCGCGGTGCCGTTCGAAAAGACGCGGAATACGTTCTTGAACGAAGGCGCGGTTGCCTACGTAATCAAGCCATTTAGCCAGTTTTCGTTCGAGCCGGTGCGGCAGAAGTTGCATCGCGCCTTTCCGTCGTGGGCCGTGTAGCTACTGGTAGACGAGTAGTAAAAATCGGAGAGTAAATATGAGTCCTCATGCACCGGACGTTGTCAGTGATGCCGCGATCGATGGAGAAGCTATTAAAGAGCTGCGCGACGAAGGCGAGAGCCTGCTGAGCGATCTGGTGGATATGTTTATCCGCGAGGTTCCCGGCCAGTTGGCGACGCTCGAGGCGGCACTAGCTAAAGGAGACGCTGGGGCCGCCAGGCTCACCGCCCATACGCTCAAGGGCACCGGCAGCAACTTTGGCGCTTCGCGGATGCAGGCGCTGGCGCGCGAGATCGAGGAAAAGGGCCGCAAAGGTTCGCTGGACGGTGCGTCTCCGATCTTTGTCGAGTTACGCGCCGAATGCACCAGGGTTAGCGACGCGCTCAAAGCCGTATGCTGAGCATAATCGCTAACGGCTAGAGGCCGTCCGCTTCTGCCTGGTCGAAACAGGCACGAACCGCTGCACGCTCGTCGATGGGTGGTGAAAGACGAGCTGCTTCATCATTTAATCCAAAGTAAAGCGTCGATGGATGTGCTCATTTCGAGCGGCTCGCGCGTGAGTTGCCGGAGCGCACAGAAGGCGTCATGATTTCCGCTGTCGGGGGGCCCGCAATCGCGGGCCTCTATTTCGACGCGAGGGTTATCCACGATGAATGAACGGATGCTACTGTCGACCACGGTGGTTGGCAGCTATCCGCAGCCCGACTGGCTAATCGACCGTGAAAGCCTCGCCAAGCGGCCGCCGCCGCGCGTGCGTGCGCGCGAGGTCTGGCGCATCCCCGAGCCGTTGCTCGAGCAGGCGCAAGACGACGCGACGATCGTTGCCATTCACGAGATGGAAAGCGCGGGCGTGGATATCATCAGCGACGGCGAGATGCGCCGCGAGAGCTATTCCAACCGGCTCGCCAACGCGCTTGGCGGTGTCGACCGCGAGCGTCCAGGTAGCGCGATCAGCCGCACTGGACGCCCCGACATCGTGCCGCTGGTTTCGGGCCCGATTCGGAGAATCGCGCCGGTCGAGGTGCGCGATCTCACCTTCCTGCGCGCGCACACCACACGCAAGGTCAAAATCACGCTGCCGGGTCCGTTCACGATGACCCAGCAGGCCGAGAACGCTCACTACCCCGACGAGGACTCGCTTGCGATGGCATACGCGGAGGCCGTCAACGAGGAAATCAAGGATCTTTTCGCGGCCGGCGCCGACGTGGTGCAGATCGATGAGCCCTACATGCAGGCGCGCCCGGAGTTGGCGCGCCGCTATGGGCTTAAGGCGCTCGATCGCGCGCTCGAGGGCGTGACCGGCACGACCGCGGTGCACCTCTGCTTCGGCTACGCTTACATCATGAAGGATAAACCGGCGGGCTACTCGTTCTTGCCGGAACTCGAGACTTGCCGCGCAAAACAGATATCGATCGAGGCGGCGCAACCCAGGATCGATCTGTCGATTCTGAAGCAACTACCCTCGAAGACCATCATCCTGGGGGTGATCGATCTTAACGATCCCGCGGTCGAGAGCGCCGCGACAGTCGCCGGCCGAATCCGCGCCGCGCTTGAGTTCGTTGCGCCCGAGCGGTTGGTAATCGCGCCGGATTGCGGGATGAAATATGTCGCGCGCGACGTTGCATTCGCGAAGCTGAGCGCGATGGTTGCAGGAGCGCGAATCGTCCGTAACGAGCTCGGCTGAACGACGTGCCGTTTATGGTCGGAAAAATTCCGGTTGCCTTGACCAGGTGCCAGCCGGAGATGGCCTACCCATCCCTTGACATTGCGATGCGTGTGTCTTACGCCTCAAGAAACAACCAAGGTGAGAGCCGCGGCTATGGTTCCTCGTTTTCTACGAACCCTGCTGCAACGGAGCGCCTCGTGGGCACGGGCCGAATGTGAAGTTGAACTGCTCCGCTGCGGTTATGTGGCGCGCTGCTCAGGCGCTGGATGTCACCAGCACGGAGCTACCACGATCGTCCGCTACCTCGATGCCCACGGCAATCCGCTGCGCCAGCTTACCGAGGTGTGCGACGAGCATGCCAACCTGATTAAGCGCGATCAGCGGAGGTCGGCTGTGCGAGACCTCAGAAGCCCGTAAGAATTCCGCCAAAACGAGCCTGGCCGGGCTTTTACGGCACCAAGCCTCAGACCTTCAACCACCTTGTATAGGTGCCCACGCGGACACGTGTCTGACTCGGCTGACCAGTGCAGCAGACAGCCCTATCACTCGGATCGTCATACGAAATCGCGAGGAATGGAGCGATCCCATTCGCGATGACAGACTTCGTTCGCGCCTTCCCAGGCGCGCAAGCTCCCCTGTAGCAGAAAGTGATTGCGCGTACATGACAGCCGCATACGCGTTTCGATGCGAATTTGCCATGCGTCGCGCGACATTGTCTGGGTCCGTCGTAGCTCAGCTGCTGCGCTGAGAGGGTCGTCCTCCTCGACGTGGTATCGAGATTTACTCTCCGTGCCCAATTCCAGACCAATGCGGTCGATGCGCTCGATGCGGGTATCGCCGCGACTAAAGATCGTCGGTTTCTCAGGTGACGCTGACTCGGGACCGGGCGGCGGCGGCACCAGCGCGTCCCTAGCTTGGGATGGGCGCACCGGCAGATCGAGTGTGCCACTCGAAATCAGCAGCGTCGCTTGCTCGGGACTCGGCCAGATCATCGGCCAGTAAGCCGTCGAGAGGGCTAGCCTTATCCGATGGCCGGCGGGGAACACCGCCGCCGCATCGTTGAGCCGGAGACGCACTCGATAGCGTTCTCCAATCACCAGTGGTGTAGGCTTTTCGTGTCCGTCGCGATGAGTGAGGTTGAGCACGCCAAAGCTGACACGCAGTGATTCACCGGACGGATGCACATCGCATAACCGAACGGCCAGGTTCGAGATCGGACGGTCGGACGCGACGTTGAGCGTGACGATCGCCGCACCAAGGATCGCGATCCGCGAATCGAGTGGCGGCGTCTCGAAGACCACGGAGCGCAGGTCGTCTTCTTGCTGGTCACCTGCCTGATCGCATCCAAAACCGAATGGAACCCATTGTCCTGCGCACTTGCCAACCGTCTGGGGTGAGCACACTGCTCGCGGCGTCAAAGATGCCGTCGCGTCTTGCAGCCCCTCATCAGTCAAGAACAGCCGCCAGGGCGTTATCGCCGGTGATGGCCAGGAACGTTCTTCAATCCATCGGCCCGGCAGCACCTTATGATGCGAGGCAGGTTTAACGCTTTCCGTCATCCAAGCGCGCAGGATGGGTTCATCCATCACGCCAGTATCGACACCCTTCAGCCAATAATCCCACCAACGCAGCACTTCTTGCAGGAACCCGATCTGCGGGCCGGGAAGTGCAAAATGTGGATAAGCATGTGCCCACGACCCGATGAGACCCCTGCGAGGTATCGTCAGTCGCTCGAGCAGGCGCGGAATTGCATTCTTATAACCATCGGTCCAGCCACCGACGGCGTACACTGGACATTGGATCGCCTGGTAGTCCTCGCATACCGATCCATGCTTCCAATAAGCGTCCCGTGGTTGATGCTGCAACCAGGTTTCGAAGAACAGCGGAACATTTTCCAAGCGCTCCAACCACATCGCTCGCCAATTATCGCCGATAAGTACCCGATCGGGCGGGAGGCACACTGTGCCGAAAAAGAACAAGGCCCACTCAAGTCCGGCCGTCAGAACTGTGCCGCCCATGTAGTGAACATCATCGGCGTATCTATCGTCGGTCGAACAAATCGTTACGATTGCCTTGAGTGCCGGAGGGCGGCGCGCTGCAATCTGAAGTGCATTAAACCCGCCCCAGGAGATTCCCATCATCCCGACCACGCCACTGCACCAAGGTTGTGCTGCCAACCACGCGATCACCTCCACACCATCCTTCTGTTCTTGCTCTGCGTATTCGTCGAACAGCAAACCGCCCGACTCGCCGCTGCCGCGAATATCGACGCGAACGCACGCGTAGCCGTGGCCGGCCAGATAGGGATGCGTCAGCGCATCTCGTTCGTAAGTCCCATCGCGCTTGCGGTAAGGAAGATATTCCAGAATCGCAGGAACTGGTTTCTGTTCGGCATCGTACGGCAACCAGATGCGGGCCGCCAGCATCGTACCGTCTTTCAACGGTATCAACGTGTGCTCAATAATGCGCACGGTCTTTGGAAAAGTCGTGACAAGCACGGGGACACTCCTATTGCGCAACACTATAGACCTCCCATAAGGCCTTCAATGTTTTGACGAGTGAGGCGAGACTTTGCAGTGGAGCCTCGCCGCAGACTCCTGCCGCTGGACTCAGGAGAAAATCGCCACAAACACTGTGGCTAAATTCCCCAACGTCCGGAGGCCTTTAAGTGGAAGGCTTGCAAGGCCAAAGCGTGTCAGGGTTTGGCTGATGTTTTGCTTGCTCAGGCTATGCCTAGAGCTTAAAGGCTCTGATCTCCACCGATGCGCTCGCCCTTTGAAGGTGCTCTAAACGACGTTTTCGAACATCTTCTCCTCAGGGTCATATCGCGGGCGACCCAAGTTAGTGGCTCAAATATTTGCTCTCATGCAAGTCGCGACGCGGCAACTTTTGTATGATGGGGGTTGTGAAATTAGGCGGTCGCCTGACCATAGTGCTATTGCTCGCACTTTCGCCCGTAATCCTGGGATACACGTGGTGGAGTGTGCAGCGTTCGACCGAAGCCTACATCGCGGATCTGAAGGGAGAACTACGAACCGCTTGCCTGGGATTGGCACCAGCCATCCAAAACGATCTGCGCAGAAGTGAATGGGCCGATGTGCGCGATGTCCTGGATCGAATGAGCACTGATTCGACCCTGGCTGCGCTGCTCGGACCGGACGGCGGGATTTGGTACGCGCCTGCGGGATTTCCTAGCAAGCTTTTTCCCAGCAACGGTCAAATGGAACTGGCCAAAGCGATCGGATCGGTAGAATTCGAAGGATGGGTCGGAAAGCGCTACTGGTTTTACCGCCTTGTGAGGCTGGACGTTGTACCGCATGCGAAGCCCGCATACCTGCTGGTCGCCCAGGATTGGACCAACATCAGCGAGGATCTCAGGGACAGAATGCTGACGTCAGTGATTGCGGGCCTGTTAGTGGTTGCGATGATCGCCACGATCATTCCCTACGTTGTTCGCCGTTACGTTTCCAACCCGCTGGCGGAACTGTCCCGGAGAGTGGTGCGATTTTCGAAAGATGGCGAGCTCGAGCGCAGTCTGAGCGGCGACGAGCTGAAGTTGCTGACCCAGGAATTTCGCAGACTCGATGATCAACTTATGAATGCTCGCGCCGACCTGATGAAGAGGCATAACCGTGAGCTCGCCCTCGAACGGCAGCTGCAACGAGCCGAGCGACTCGCCACGATTGGCACCCTCGCTTCGGGTTTGGCCCACGAGATCGGCACCCCGATGGGAGTTATCCGCGGCCGCGCGGAATACCTGTTGCATGGTCAATTAGAGCCTGCCATGCACAGAAACGGTTTGCAGATAATCATCAAGCAGATCGATCGAATATCGCGCATTGTGCGGATGTTGCTCGATTATGCGCGCGAAGGCGAATCGGTCCGGGCCGTTTACGATGTGCGGTCCGTCGTTGAGCACGCTCTGAGCCTCACGGAGACTGAAGCCAAGGGCAGAGGGGTTACGATTAAGGCCGACCTGGGCGACCAAGCCGTCCCAATAAGATGTGACGCCGATCAGCTACAGCAGGTGTTCATCAATCTGATCATGAACGCTCTAGATGCGATGACACCGGAGGGAGGAAGCCTGGAAGTCCGGACAACGATCGAGAACGACATCGCCGTCGCCCATATGGCTAAAATCAGCTTCGAGGATACCGGACCTGGAGTTGCGCTCGAAAATCGGGCCCGGGTCTTCGACCCTTTTTTCACCACCAAAGAACCGGGAAAAGGTACCGGTATGGGACTCGCGGTCAGTCAGTCGATTGTTCGTGATCACGAAGGTGAAATAGCTCTTCAAACCGGGCCTGCCGGTACGCGTTTCACGATCTCCATTCCGATCATCTCGAACGGTGCACCTGTCGATGCGGCAGCACCGAGGAACAGCGCAAGGTGAGCCAAAATCAAGCTACCGTGGTTGTCGTGGATGACGATCGTGAGATGGCGAACCTCGTCTGCGACGTATTGCGGCAGGCGGGCTATGGCGCGATCAGCGCGAACTCGGGTTCCGAGGCGCTCGAGATCGTCCAGCGCGAAATTCCTGACGCGCTCATCTCCGATCTCAGGATGAGCGGGATGAGCGGGCATCAGCTGCAAGATCAGCTGAGGCGTTTGATTCCGGATCTGCCGATCATAATGATTACGGCCTTCGGGTCCATCCAATCGGCAGTGGACGCAATGAAGCTCGGAGCGTTCGACTATATAACAAAGCCTTTCGGGAACGACGAATTGCTGCTGGTCCTGTCACGCGCCTTGGAAAATCGGCGGCTGCGGCAGGAGATCAAGCGGCTGCGCGGAGAGTTGGCACGGAGCTATGGGCTGACGAACGTTATCGCCGCCAGCCCGGCAATGGCGGATGTGCTGGACAAGCTGGAGCAGGTCGCCGACAGCAACGCGAGCGTATTGATTACTGGCGAGAGCGGGACCGGGAAGGACTTGCTCGCGCGCGCACTCCATTTCGAAAGCCGCCGGCGCAACGCTTCATTCGTGCCAGTCAATTGCGCAGCGATTCCCGAGAACCTGATCGAAAGTGAACTATTCGGCTACGCTCGAGGGGCATTCACCGACGCCCGGCAAAGCAAGGCCGGCCTGTTTCAGGCGGCAAACGACGGCACTTTGTTTCTCGACGAGATCGGAGACATGCCGCTTGCACTGCAGGCAAAGCTGCTGCGCATTATCGAAGACAAGAAAGTGCGGCCGCTCGGGGCGACCGAGGAAATTCCCACAAACGTGCGAATTGTGGCGGCCACCAATATCAATTTGGAAGACGCGATCGCGCAGGGAAAGTTCAGGTCAGACCTGTACTATCGGCTCGCGACTTTCACCTTGACCGTCCCGCCGCTGCGCGAACGCCCCGAAGATATCAAACTACTGGTCAAGCATTTTGTCGTGCGTGCAAGCGCCGAAGCAGGCAAACCGGTTCCCGAAATTGAACCGAACGCGTTCGCTGCCTTGATTCGCTACCCCTGGCCAGGAAATGTTCGCGAACTTCAAAACGCGATTCAGAGCAGCGTCATTCTGTGCCGGGAGAATCGCCTTACCATTGCGTACCTGCCGCCTCGAATCGCCGGCACCGACCAGAACCTTACTAACGATTTCACTCAAGCCGTGACGCAACGGCGCAGTCTCGAAGAACTCGAACGGCACTACGTGCGCATGGTGCTGGCTTCGGTAAACGGCAATAAGTCGGAGGCAGCAGCTATTCTCCAGATTGACCGCAAAACGCTCTATCGCAAGCTGGAAGAATCCGAGCCAGAGGATTAGCGGGCGGTTCTGAGTCAAGACAATTTTTCGCAGCATGGATGCGAGAAAATTCCCCATCCCAAACAAGTCGCTGTGGCACAATTCCACAGCGCGTTAACGCTTCTCAACTATCCATACACGCGTATCCTCGCATTCTAACTACGCTTGGCTGGTACGAATCATGCGCAGTGGTCCTCCATTGCTATCACGCAATTAGCAACGCGGTGTCGGATTGGAGTGGCGGATTGGAGCATGCATAAATGCCTATTGGTCGTGGCATCGGGGGTCGTTTTTTTTGCCTGGCTTTTAGTAGCGAACCAGCCGAGCTCGATCGCGGCAGAAGTTACGCTCGATCAGGCAGTTGAAATAGCCGTAGAGAAGAATCCGGATCTCGCGGCTGCGGCCAACGAGCTTCTGATCGCGAAGGGCGAGATTCAACGCGCCAGTTATATCAGCCAGTTCAATCCACAAATATCGAGCGGGTTCGACTATCGGACCAGGGCTGGCAAGTCAAACTCTCAGGATTGGCGGACCGGCCTCTCCCAGGAGCTCGAAATATTCGGACAGCGCGGGCTCCGGCAGCGTTCGGCAAAACTCGGCTACGATCGAACCAAAGCGGAGGTCGGAAATCAAATCCGGCTCCTGACCGCAGCGGTGAAGATGACTTTTTATGAAGCTCTGCGTGCGCGTAATCGAAGCCAGTTGCTGGTCGAACTGGAGGCGCTGGACCACAAGTTGGCCGACGCGGCGCGCACGCGCTTCGACGCGGGCGAGATCGGCCAAATCGATTTCAATCTCGCGCGCGTGCGTTATGGCGAAAGTCGGAACGCGCTGATCAATGGAATGGAAATATACCGGCTCGAGTGTTCCAGCCTCGGACGCCTGCTGGGCAACGCGGTCGGTAATGAGCCAGAACCGGCCGGAGAACTGGTTGCTAAACCCTTGCAAATCGATACGGAGAAACTTTTGGACGCAGCCAGAGCAAAGCGACCGGACCTCGAGGCGGCCAGGACTGAAGTCGCGAGGCTCCAGACCGAAGCGGCGTTGAACGAGAGACTGGTGATGCCGAATCCAACGATCGGGACTTTTATTGGACATGACCAAAACACCGAACGGTTTGCCGGTGTCACATTTGATTTTCCGCTCCCGCTGTTCAACCGCCGGCAAGGAGAAACCACTATCATCGCTGGACATCTGGCTATTGCGCGCAACAAGCTAAGGGTGGTCGAAATGAATCTCGAACACGAAGTGCGCGATGCCCATGGCAACTACATAGCCGCGCTCCGCGCCTTGAGGGCCAGTCAGGAGAGCATCGTTGCCCCGGCCCGTGAGAGTTTCAACTTACTGGAGACTGCGTTCAGCGCTGGAAAATTGGACCTTCTAAGTCTTTCGGTCGCTGAACGCCAATCCTTCGACGCGCAAATGGGATATCTGGATGCCTGGTTCAATTATGCGTCGGCGAAGACTTCGCTGGATCTCGCGGTCGGTGAAACGTTGTGACGCCGCGAACCCTGCTGATTGTAGCCGCAATCTTTGCCGTCGCCGCATCGATTGCACAAGCTCAGACCGCCACACCGATCTCGCTTAAGGTTTCGCCGTCATCGCAGGCCGGCCGCGACCTAGTGCTTGCCCCGGTCGAGCGCAAGTCGATGCATCAGCGGATTGGCGCCACCGCCACCATCGAACCTGACGCCGGTGCGATCGCGGATATTTCCAGCGTAATTCCTGCCCGCGTGATGAAACTCATCGCTCAACCCGGCCAGAACGTCAAGCTTGGAGAACCTTTGGCCATATTGAGCAGCGTGGAACTGGGTGAGGCGAAAACTGAGTACCTCAAAGCACGCTCGCTGGAAACTATAACTGCTCAGCAGCTTAGACGAGAGCAGGACCTTTACGCGAAAAAAATTACGCCTATGAAAGACCTGCTGGAGGCTCGTGCACAACACGATGGCGCGTTGGCCGAATATCAGGCGGCTCGCGAAAAGCTCCGTCTCCTGATATCGCCGGCCGATTTGAGCACGGTTCAATGGTCCAGCAACGGCCAGCCGTTGTCTGAATTTCCTCTAGTCTCGCCGATCGCAGGAACCCTGGTAAAACGCGATCTGAGAGTCGGCGGGATGGTTAACCGAAACGAGCCTGCCCCCATCACCGTGATAAACCTCGACCGCGTTTGGGTAGTCGCAAATATCTTTGAGCACGATTTGGCGGGTCTTCAGATCGGTGACCCGACGCAGGTGGCCGTGGACGCTTATCCCCGCCGGGCCTTCAGCGGTCAAGTCACCTTCATCGCAGACGAAGTCAATAGAAGTACGCGTGCCGTTCTGGCAAGGGTCGAAGTCCCCAACCCCGATCATCTATTGAAACCCGGCATGTTCGCTCACGCTTCAATCGAGACGGGCAACATACGCGAGGTTGTCGTCGCTCCGGAATCCGCGATCTATGAGGTCGACGGACAAATGGTGGTGTTTGTGCCATCAGGTGGCGGAGGGTACTCGGTCCGACCAGTTAAAGTTGGCAGCCGCGGAGACCAAACGGTCGAAATTCTTTCGGGTCTGAAAGCGGGCGACCGGGTTGTCGCAAAGGGCGGTCTCGCGCTCAAGAGTCTTATTGCAAACAAGGCCGCGAATTAGGCGCTGCGCGGGATACTATGTCGAGCAAGATCTTTGAAGCGGCGTTGGGAAACCGCTTGATGACGATCATTTTGATCGTCGTCTTTATCGCAATCGGCCTCCGTGCGATGGCACTGCTGCCAATCGACGCCTCGCCCGACGTCACTCCAAATGTGGTCCAAATCGTAACCGACGCTCCGGGCCTCGGTGCTGCCGAGGTCGAAAACCTGATTACGTTTCCGGTCGAGGTGTCGATGCGCGGCTTACCGGGCATATCTGAGATTCGTTCGATCTCCCGCTTCGGTCTGTCGTCCGTTCAGGTTTACTTCAACGAGAAGCTCGATACCTATTTTGTCAGGCGCCTGGTGATGGAACGTCTGGGCGACGCCGCTGCAACAATCCCCGCCGGGTATGGGCCGCCTGAAATGACGCCGGTCTCGACCAGCCTCGGCGAAATCTACCAATTCGAAGTCATCGATCCGTCGCGCTCGCCGATGGAGCTGCGTTCAATTCTCGATTGGAAAATCGCACCACGTCTGAAGGAGGTTCCCGGCGTAGTTGAGGTGAACAGCTTCGGTGGTGAGCTCAAGACCTATGAAGTTCAGCTCCGGCCGGATTCGCTGGTTGCCTACAAGGTCACGCTGGCGGACGTTTTTCACGCGCTGGAAAGAAACAATCTAAGCGCCGGTGGAGGATACATCATCCACAATGGCGAGCAGCAAGTGATTCGGGGAGCCGGTCTCATCACGAGCCTGAAGGATGTTGGCAATATCGTGATCGGCAGCCGCGACGGCGTCCCGATTTATGTCAGGAATCTGGGCCGCGTAACCTTCGCGCCGATGCTGCGACAAGGCGCGGTGACGCGTGATGGACGCGGAGAGACGGTTGCCGGAATCGTGATGCTGCTGATCGGCGAGAATTCCCGCGCCGTGGTCGATCGCGTAAAAGCCAAGATCAAGCAGATTCAACCGACGCTGCCGCGGGGCGTGGAGATTCGCGCCTATTACGATCGCGCGGAACTTATCCGCCGAACCATCGATACCGTTGCCCACAACCTTGTCGAAGGCGCGCTGCTTGTTACCGTGCTGCTGTTTCTCTTTCTGGGCGATCTACGCGCGAGCCTTATCGTGGCGTCGGTGATACCGCTGTCGATGCTCGCGGCCTTCATCGGCATGAATTGGATGGGCGTGTCGGGCAATCTGATGAGCCTGGGTGCGATCGACTTTGGTCTCATCGTCGACGGCTCCGTAGTTATGGTCGAAAATATATTCCATCGGTTCGCACGGGATCCTGACGCGCAAGGCTCGATGGCGCATCGTGTCTTTGAAGCTGGGCGGGAGGTTTTGCGGCCGATCGTTTTCGCGATCGGTATCATAATTGTGGTTTACCTTCCGATCCTTAGCTTCGAGGAAGTTGAAGGCAAGATGTTCCGACCGATGGCACTGACGGTGATTTTTGCGCTGGCCGGATCGCTGATCTTCGCGCTGACCTACGTTCCCGTGATGGCCTCGGTGTTTCTCAAGAACATAGTTCCGTCTGAACCCTGGCTCGCCCACCAGCCAATCGGATCCACGAACGCCTACGTCAGTTGAGCCTGAAAAAACCGCGAACCGTGGTGTGGGCGACCGTCGCCGTGCTCGGCGCGAGCTTTGCCATCGCGCCTTTTCTCGGCACCGAGTTCATTCCTACGCTTGACGAAAATGTGATTAATCTCGACGTTTTGCAGGTCCCCAGCATCTCGCTTGAAGAAGCTGTTACAAACTCGACCGAAGCTGAAAAGGCCCTGCTGGAACTACCCGAAGTAAACCGCGTGGTGAGCCGAATCGGGCGCCCCGAGATCGCGACCGATACCACGGGCCCGGACGAAAGCGACGTTTACATCTTCCTCAAACCCAGAGAACAGTGGCACGCAAAGAGCAGAGACGGTCTGCTCAAGACCATTCAGCTCAAATTGGATGATCGCGTTCCCGGAATGCGGTTTGGGTTCTCACAGCCGATCGAGGAACGTGTGAACGATATGATTTCGGGAGTGAAGGGCGATGTAGCGATTCACATCTACGGCGATAGCATGGATCGAATGATGGAAGTCGGCGAACAGATGATGAGCGTCCTTGCCGCCCTGCCCGGTGCCGCCGATATCAAAATGATCCCGCGAACCGGACTTCCCTCGGTAAATATTGAAATCGATCGCAGCGCCGTAGCTCGCTACGGGATCAATGCCTCGGACGTCCTCGACGCGATCAAAACAATCGGCGGCGATGTTGTTGGCCAGGTGGTGGAAGGCCAGGCGCGTTACCCGCTGCAGGTGCGTTTCGAAGAAACTGCACGGAGCAGCCTTGATTCTCTTTATGACATCAAAGTGGCGTCGCCCGACGGTGCGCTTATTCCGCTGGCACAGCTTGCCCGCATAAACGTGACCGAAGGGCCAGTGGCAATTTGGCGAGAGAATCTAAGCCGAAGAATCACCGTCGCGGCCAATGTGCGGGGAACCGATCTCGGCAGCTTTGTCGGAGCCGCTAAATCGGCTATCGCCAGCAAGATTAAATTGCCCAGGGGATGGTGGCTGGAATGGGGCGGGCAATACGAAAATCTTCAGCGCGCCTCCAACCGGCTTATGATCCTTGTCCCGGCTTCTTTACTGCTCATCCTCGTGCTGCTCTACAACACCTTTTCCTCGATGAGAATGGCCGTGTTGATCTTCGGCAATGTTCTGCTGGGCGCGAGTGGCGGAATTTTCGCCCTGACTCTGCGTGAACTGACTTTCTCGATAACTGCCGGCGTTGGATTTATTACTCTTTTCGGAGTGTCGGTGCTGAATGGCGTAGTACTGGTATCGGATATCAATCGCATTCGTGAATCCGGCAGTGGGATCGACGAAGCCATCGCCGAGGCATCGCAGAATCGCCTTCGCCCGATCTTAATGGCATCGCTGGTCGCCCTGTTCGGTTTTATTCCGATGGCGCTTTCACATGGAGCAGGAGCAGAAGTGCAGCGTCCGCTGGCCACGGTGGTGATCGGCGGGCTGTTAGTTTCGACACCTTTTACGCTCTACGTCCTGCCAATTCTGTATCGATGGCTGTGCGACAAGGGCGCCGACACAGCACCTAAACTGGCCTGAAGTGACGATGTGAACCGGGGATTCCAGCGCCACCAATCGTTTCCCCAAAATTACTTGGGCTGCCCGGGATCTCCTCTGGAGGTCTCTCGCCGGCGGGATTTCGCGGCGTCGTTGAAATCGCTCTTAAAAAAACCGATTCGCCCCGCATACCGCTACTGCGTCCGCCATCCGGCCCGCTCCATATAGTCGGTCACCGAATTGACGATCTGGTCCGAGGTCTTCTTGGCCAGGTTGCCGGTGGATGAACCATAGGTCTTGGCACCGCCCATGGCCACGTTCGTACCGGCGATTGCCGCCGCGCCCCCGCCCGCAGCCACGCCGACCGGAGCCATCACCGCCGCCCCGGGCATCTTGCCGCTATCGGCGTGAGTGCTGAATGCGAGCACCTGATTCAAATTGCCGCCGATGCGCTGGTACATGGATACGTTACTGTCCAAGGTTGAAGATCCTGCGCCGAAACCGACTACCAGCCGGCGCAACCGATTGCCTTCGCTGATGTTGGTCAAAGCCCCGTCAACGATCAGGATGTTGCCGCCGGCTACGTAAGTTCCACGTGGTGCGCACGCGGCGTTGTAGCCATTCGCCGTCAGGTTGGAAACGACTTGGTCACAAATCGCTTGCGCGGTGTCATGCGCGATCTTGAGCTGTTCCGCGTTCTCATTATCGCCCGTCGCTCCGCGGTAGGCTTTCTGAATGATGCTCTGGTTGAGGGTGACGTCGGTCGCGCTGGCCGCAAAGGGATAGACCACAATCTGGGTCGGACGATCATAGTTGGCGGGAGCGCGTTGGGCCTGCTGCGTCACCGCCGCGCTTGCGCATCCAGCCATCACCAACGCACACAGGACAAAAAGCGGCCGCACGAACTGGCGCCGTCTCGCGCTGATCATAGTATCCATTCTTCTGATTGTTCCCCCTAATTGTCTCTTCTACGCAGTCGCGAGGCCTAACCAGGCGCGATCCGGGCGACGACGATCAGGCCTAGCGGATTAACGATGCCAATGCGATAGCGAAAATCTTGCCTGCACTGTTCCGGGCGATCACGACCAGGCGAAAACGGACAGCCAATGCTAGCTGAGGTAGCGAGGTCGGCAACTCAAGGCGATCCGCAGAGCGTGCCGTTGATGTCGCATTGCGGCTTGATACCTCTATTGCGCTGCTCTTTGTTGAGCGCGAAGATCGCTTTGTTGGTCTTGGCGTCCGGATTGCATCCGCATAGCTGGCTCGCGCAGCAACTGCATTCAGCCGCGGTCTCGGCCTTGATTATTTCCGAAAGGTCGCAGTTCGTAAGGTTGGAGCAAGCTGTCCCGAGCAGGTCACGGTCATTGCATTCGTCCGTACATAGCGTCGCGTCGCAGGTGTAGCCCGTCTGCACCGCCGCGGTTTGCAGGCAAGTGCCGTACTCGTCGCAGACCTTGGCGCAGTCGACACCGCTGTTGGGAGGCAAAACAGTAGTGCCGGGAACGTACAACGGGCATCCCGCCGCGCCAGGGGCATCGGGCAGGCAGGTTGCCGGACTCGGAACAGGCGCCGGGGCCGCCATAGCATTGGCGGCGGCCGATGACATTATCGGGGCCGCGGGAGGGTTCGGCGGCGCGTATGCAGCCGACCACACCAGGTCGCCTCCCAGCGTGCAAGCCTGATTGTTTTGCCCCACTTGGTAAGGCCCGTCGAAAACCGGGCACGAGCACTGGACGATGCTCGGGTTGTCGGTCTTGAAGCAAGGCGCCGTCATGCATCCCGCGTACGGCGCCTGCGTGCATCCGGTCTGGCCGATTCCGTTGGTGGGAATGCAGTCGAAGCTGAAGGTCGAGAACAGGTTCGCACCCGGAATCAACGTGCCCTGATTGATCGAGTGGCAGACCGGCGCGGAGTTGAGGGTTGCGCACAAACTGCCGTCGGCTCCGCACTGAGCGACCGTTTTTTCATACACCGCGTGGTTGAGGATGGCGTTTATATCTACGAAGTAAACTCCGTAGGGTATGTCGAAACATCTGCAGTTTGCGTAAAGGCCATCCGGGGTCAAGGTGCAGGATAAGTCCTCGGCGCCGGAGTTAGGGCCCGAGTAGTAACAGAGCGCGAAGGGTCCGCCTCTGCATGGCAGAAAATTGCTTCCGGTGAGGAGAATATTGGCATAGGCCGGACCGAACGTGGTGGTCCAATTCGCCGGCTCGCTCCAAAATGCGTGCGAGTTGGGGACGAAGTGAATGATTCCTCGAGCGGATGCCGGTGAAGGCGTCGGCGCGGGTGTCGTCGGGGGGGTTGGTTGGGGGGTCGGTTGCGATTGGGATGCGTCTCCTCCGCAGCCCGCCGCGAACAACATCACGACCAGAAGCAGAGCGAGATATGCGGTGGCGGCCGGCCGGAGACCGACCAGCGTCGCAGCCCTGATTTCGGGAGCGTGATTAGCCCTCCGCGTGGCGTGAGTCATCGACGCACTATGGAATAGCTCTGAAGGGTTGTCTACTGTTGGTGATTTTGCCCGGCCTGACCGATCTCCTGCTCAAATTCGCAAAGACTGATTTACCCCTTCGTCTTTCGCTTGTTCCATCCCGATTTTTCAAGTGATTCCGGGCTTATTTTTCGTGAGCGATCTTCAAGAATTGCCAGTTTTGCAGAATATTGCGGCTAAAAGGTGATTAAAGACCATAAAAGCGACGTCTAGACGCTTGACAGCGCTTGTGCGCTAATTAAAGATAGATAAGACATTGTATACGCTATTAAGATGGTTAATGGATAGCAGAGACGTCAATAGAATAAGTATGAGGATAAGTCCATGATTCGAAGATCAGCTTTAGCCAGGGGGCAGATAGCTGCGATCCTGATGATAGTGATGCCGGTCCTGCTCGGTGTAATCGGACTCGGCGCCGACATCGGCATCCTCTACTACAACTGGGGAGCGCTGCAGAAAGCAGCCGATACCGCGGCGCTCGCTGGCGCATCGCAACTAACCGGCGACCCGACGACCACGAACGATTCAGCCGTGATCAGCACCGGCACCAACTACGCAAAATACAATGGCATCACGTGGGCCAACGATACCATCCTGGTCTCACCCGCCGCCGACGACAAATCGGTGAGCGTCTATCTTTCGCGGCAGGTGCCCTACTATTTTCTGCAGTTGGTCGGCTTGAAGAAGGGCAAAGTCACCGCAAAAGCGACGGCTGGCGTTCTGCCAACCACCGGGGTGTGTGGAGCGGCTCCATTTGGATTGCCCTGCAAGCAGAACTGCAGCGGCAACGGCTGCTACGGCCAGCAAGCACTTGCGGGCCAAGGCGATGCAACCTGCGGCGGAGCGTACACCTTCAACACGAGCAATCTCTCCGCAGGCACACAGATTCAACTGAAGTCGGATCAGAGCGTCACCGGGGTTCCCGGAAACTGGGATCCCTTGGCGATCGGTGGTAACGGCGCTTCCAACTATCGCTCGAATATCGCGCACGGTGAAGGTCAGGTCCTCAACGCAGGGGATACACTGGCAACGGAGACCGGCAACATCGTCGGCCCGACCGCCCAGGGCTTCAGCGACCGCGGCCTGAATCTTCCTAACTCCACAGTCGCTCAAGTGCCAGCTGCGGGCTATCCATCGCCCCTCTCGCCGACCGATCCGCACATCGTCGTCGTGCCCCTGGTCGACTTCACCGCAGCCGGCAAGAACGGCAAGACCAGCGTGCCGGTTCTCGATTTCGTTACGCTCTATGTGACTGGGCTGGTAGGAAACAACAACACCGTTGTCGCCACAGTAATTCCACCTATGCCGACGTGTAGCACGCCGACCACCACGGCGACGCACGTCGATGGCACCGGACTAAAAGTCGTACTGTGCTCGGACAGCGGCTGCCCCTCAGCGGCAGCGTGGCCGAGTATGTGATCCCGGATGTAGCCTGTCGAATGAATTGAATCCCCGAATGCACGGCGCCGGAGCCTTTCGTTCCGGCGCCGCATTCGTTTTAGGCCAGAGGTTCGCTCCACCTCGTTCAATCGTCTTCGGGTCACGCTACCGAGACACTGCGTTACGCGCGCAATGCCCGAGCGTGAAGGCGCACCCGCTATTTTTTTGTAACCGTCATTCGACCGCCATCGTATGTCGGTGGACGGAAATGGCTTCCACCGGATGCCCGGTGGCCTCTAAGAACTGAACGCCCGACCGTGACTACCGATGCACGCGGTCGGATGCGTGCTGGGACGCTTCGAATTGGCGCCAGCGCTGGGCGAGTTCTGGCTCGTGAACTCGTTTGTCCTCGGAAATGGGTGGCAGATGCCGCTACGTTATCCAACGATTCTGATGTTGTTGGCCGGGCTGATTTTGTGTGCCGCCGATGCCTCTGCCGGGCCCAAAACGCGCCAGCCGAAAATGCCAACCGAGCAGCAGTTTCTGCAAAGACAACTGCACACTCTGCGCCCTGAGCGTAAGACTTCCAGTATGCCCGTATATATTGACGGCCATAGGTTGGATCATGATACCAAGACCGATACCTACATTATCACTGGAGCGGCAAGGCTCGAGCAGGGCCCGACAACCATAACTGCGGATCAAATTGTCCTGCAGCAGCGCTATCGCGGCGAAGCCATCGGCCACGTCCACCTGGTCGATCCGAGTTCGAACATTCACTCCAACAAGGCCTGGTTCAATTTGCACGACGAGACCGTGAGGCTCGCCGACGCCCGCGTCTTCGCTCTCAATGACAACTACTATTTGACCGGAAAAGACGTGCATAAGCTCCCCGGCCAGCACTACGAAGCCACTGACGCGACGATTACGACTTGTGCCAACGATCCGCAGCGCCCAGACTGGAGCATCACGGCCAAGCAAATCGAGGTACATCTAGGCGGCACGGCCGAAGCGCGCGACGCGTACTTCGACGTTCTGGGACATCCGATACTTCCGGTCCCGTTCGTGGAACTCAACACGAACAGCGAACGCCACAGCGGTTTTCTGACGCCGCGATATGGATATTCGAGCCTGAACGGCGCGGTCTATGCGCAGCCCTATTTCCTCGACATCAGCCGCAGCCAGGACATGACCGCACAGCTCGACATCCAGACCTCGACGCGTATCGGCGGACAACTTGAATACCGCCTGATGAACAGCGAAGAAGATCATATCTTTGTCACGGGAAGCTATTTCAACGAAGAGATTCGCTCCGAAGCGAACAAGGAGAGCGACCTGGTCGATCCTCAAATCGCCGATACACATATTCCCATCAACCGATGGGGTTTCGTAGGACTCGCGCAGGAACATCTGACGCCGAGCCTCTTCGCGTACGCCAGCTCCTTCTACGGCAGTGATAGCCTGTTCTTCAGGGAAATTCCCGGCGTCGCCTTGTCGCACGAATACGGATGGAACGGCGGACTGTGGCAAACCGCGCGCGACGCAATCTCCAACTTCGGGCTGTTTCAGGAATTCGACAACAGCTACCTGCAAATGGAAGGGGTGTGGAACCAGGACCTGATTCAACCGCAGAGTTTCGCCTTGCAGACTTTGCCCAAGCTGCTGTGGAGCGGGTTCCAGGGTCTGGCCGGCGGTTTGGCCTATCTCGATTATGACGCGTCGGCGGTCAACTACTGGCGCGAGGAGGGCGTCGACGGCTCGAGACTTGACCTGAATCCCCGGCTGACTGTGCCCTGGATGTGGAGTCGCTATCTTGATGGATGGGTGACCGCGGGAGTGGATGCGGCCGCTTATGACGTCTCCGGACACCAGGTAAACGTGATCCCGGTGGGAACCCAGGGTCTGACTTACAACAACGGGCTGTCGCTGGGAGAGCTGGCGCCGGGCGGTCTGATGGCCCGCGCCATACCGTACACCAACCTCGGGGTGCGCAGCGCGCTGGTGGACAGTTACGATCTGGACCGGATGGGCTTGGGCAAAATCGAGACCCTGATCCAGCCGTACACGCAATACAGCTATGTCCCCGACATCGCCCAGAACCAGTTTCCGCTCTTTGACAGCACGGATCGCATGGAAGCCCGCAGTCTCATCGACTACGGAGTAAGTCTGCGGATCTTCGGTCAGGCTCAGACTCGGACGCGTGGCGCGAACCTCGGCAACCGGATCATGGCGATGCTGGGGCCGAGCTTCACGAGCGCGAGCGGCAGCCTCACCTCGGAGCTCCTGCGTTTCAACCTGGAACAGGCCTACGACACGACTCACGCGGCGTCGAACGACGGCTCCCATCTCTCGGACGTGGCCCTGCAGGGGCAGCTTTTCCCGACCAGCATCCTTTCCGCCGGGTCGACGCTCGACTGGAGCCCGCGCCCCAAGCAGGGCCTCGACGCCTTTAATTTCTCGCTGGCTTTTCAGCCCCCCGGACAAACTGCTCCAAGCGTCTATACCGGACGCGCGGTGCAAGGCTCATTCCTTTCGCTGTCGTATACCTACGCCGCGCCGAACGCGACCCTGTTGAATACCAGCAAGACCGTGAATTCTCTGAGCACGGCCTCTCTGCAAACGTATCTGGGCCTCTTCAACCATGCGGGGATTTTCTTCGCGCCCGTGTATGACTTCGGGACGTCACGGATGCTGTCGACGGTGTTCGGGTTTCGCCTGAAGTCTTCGTGTGACTGCTGGTTTGCCGATTTCGCGGTCAATGATACTTACTACCCGAACGACACCAGTTACATTTTCCAGCTCACGCTTAGCGGGCTGGGCTCGCTTGGGACCGGGTCTCCGTTTGGGAACAATCCCTTTCAGCTTATGGGTTTGGTCCCGGTTCGACCGATGACCGACCAATCGAACACGGCAACCACGTTGGAACGAGCGAGCCTTGCCAACGGCGTGCCCAACTAGGATCGCGGGTCCGGGTTGTGCGACTGAAATCAGTGAGTAGTGATATGAACGATACGACGAAGCCTTCGATGAACGGATGTGCAAGCGTGGCGGTTTCGTTCCGAGGCATCGTCCCCCGGCGCATCATCTCATCGATAGTCCCGTGGTCGATAGCCTGGTGGTTGATGTTTTTGGCGGCGGCGGGCGGCGCACTCGACGGCTGCGCCTTGCATTTTGCCGACAACGGCAGCGCGCTGCCCAGCTCCGCGAAGACCGTTTACGTGACGCGATTCGAAAACATGACTTACGTCCCCGGGATCAACGACGAGTTCATGCGGTATATGAAGGACGCCATCTCGTCGCGCGGAAGATTGGTGGTAGTGGACGATCCGGCCCAGGCGGATCTGCTGCTCAACGGGAAAATTCTCTACGCGGGTACCGGTCCCGCCAGCTTGAACGGTGTATCGGAGCCGCTGAGCTATGGAAACACCATCCTCGTCGCGGCGACGCTTACCGACCGTCGGACCAATGCGGTGCTATGGCGCACCAACGCTATCAGCGGCACGAGTCAGGCGTCGGTAGTCGCGCAGACGATCGTGCCGACCACGCCGCAGTTCTTGAAGCAGAATCTGCGCGGGCCACAGCTCTTGCAGATGTCAGATATGCAAGTGGCGGCGACGCAGGAGGCGACTGCGAAGGGCAATATGATGCAGCAGGTCGCCTCCGAGCTTTACACGGACATGTCGTGGGGCCTTTGAGAGGTCATATTTGCCGGGTCGACTCTCTTAAGCACTGCGCTCAGGGCTCTTGCACGCAACATTTCTGAATCTCGGTTTGCGCCTCGTCGTTGTCGATCGGGTTGAGATGCGGATGGCCGGTCAGACGGCCCCACACAAACTCTTCGCGGATGTAGTAAACGCGCGTGTGCGGATCGATCGCGACCTGGTCGGCGCTTTCGGCACCCTCGACGCTGCAAACGATCTGATCGGACCCAGCCGGAACGACGAATGCGTGGTAGCCACCCGGACCGATACGCGCGCTGTCCTCGCCGCAGGTAACCGCGGGCCGCAGCAGCGATGAGCCGTAGTGGTAAGGGCGGTAGACATAGATCACCGCGTTGTTGGGCGGCGCGGCGGCCCTTTCGAACGGACGTCCCTGCACCGCACATCCCGCGATAAGCAGCGTCGCGACGCCCAGCAGGATCGCCGCAGGATTTCGACTCACTGTTTAGCCGCGGGAGCTGCAGATTGGCCCGCGTCGATTCCCGCATTCATACCGGTTTGGCCCGCATCGATGCCGGGTTGCGCCGCACCGAGTGCAGGCGCCACGGCGGGTGATGCAGGCTGAACCGCGCCGGCAAACGCCTGCGCCAGTCGATTCTCGTCGCGATAGAGCTTTTGATCGATCTTCTCGCGCACCGCGGCACGCGCCGCGTCTTCGACTTCCCGGTGAGTCGGTTCCTTATAGAGCGTGAACGACTTTGAGACATGTACCTTGGCGGTGTAGTCGCCTAAAACCCGGTCGCCGTCGGTTATCGAAAGCTGCGCGAACGCGGTCACTCCAAGATCGCCCAGCGGAGCGCCCGCGTATGTAACGGGATCCAAAGCAGTGACGATCAGCGGGATGTGATAGTCGTCATGGGTTAGTTCCTCACGATAAGAAAACGTAACCGACGAAGTGTTGGAGAGCGACATCGCGACCGCGGGCGGAACTGTGCTCGCGTCGCCTTCGGCGAGATGTCCCTTGAAGGGCAGCGGATGGGCCGGCGCTTCAGCTACCGGTGGAGCATCGGCCGGCTGCTGGACGGCGCATCCAGAGGCGACGGCCGCTGCCACCAACAATACTCCCGCTATAGTTACCGCTTTCATCATCGCCTCGCATCCACCGCTCACCCTGCGGGCCTGCGCCCTGGGAATACTCCTCAGCGGGCAACTTTATCCGCCAACCGCAGCGGCTCGAGAGCGGCGGCACCATCCGGTTCCGCCTGCTTTGTAGTACGCGGCGCAGACGCGCCCGGTTGCAGAAGGAAATCGGGGCCGATCCCCTCGAGGCTCGGGCATCCGATTTGGCCCATAACGAGGTCGATTTCCTTGCGCAGGATATCGACCGCCTTCTGCGCGCCGGCGAACCCTGCTGCCGCAGTGCCGTAGAGGGTGGCGCGACCGACGAAAACAAAGCGCGCGCCCAGGCATAGCGCGGTCAGGATGTCACCGCCGCGCCGCACGCCGCTATCGAGCATCACCGTGAGCTTGTCTCCGACCGCGGCGCTAATAGCCGGCAGCATCTCAAGCGCCGCCGGCGCCTGATCCAACTGACGCCCGCCGTGATTCGATACCATGATTCCGTCGATTCCGATCTGCGCAGCTTGCACGGCATCGTCCGGATGCATGATTCCCTTGACCACCAGGCGGTGCGGCCACAGGCGTCTGAACTCCTCCAGGTCGCGCCAGGTTATGCTGCACGGAATCTGCCGCGCGACAAAGTCGGCGATCGCCTTGGCGCTGGCGCCAGGCGCGGCGTATGGCGCCCAGTTGTCGAATCGCGGTATCCCGCGGCGGAGATAGTCGGCAATCCACAGCGGATGCATCAGGGCTTCGAGCGACTTCGACCATTTCAGCTTGAGCGGCAACTCGAAGCCGTTGCGCATGTTGCGCTCGCGCTTGGAAGACACGGGCACATCGACCGTCAGCACCAGGGTGCTGAGATTGGCGTCGCGCGCGCGACGGATCATATCGGCGGAAATCTTTCGATCGCGCGCTGGGTAGAGCTGATACCAGGTATGCGCAGGCGCCACCGCGGCGGCGGCTTCGATCGACGCGGTGGAAGCGCCCGACATGATGAACGGAACATTGGCGGCGGCTGCAGCCCTGGCCAGTATGAGGTCGGCGTCAGCGCGAAATAGCGCCGCGAGACCGGTGGGCGCGATGCCGAACGGGCTCGCGAAGCTTTGCCCGAACAGAGCGGTGGATTGGTCGCGCCGCGCGATGTCGACCATGTAGCGCGGCACCAGCCGATGGCGTGCGAAGCTTTTCTCGTTGTCCGCAAGGCAATGCTCGTCCTCGACGCCACCCTCGATAAAGTCGAAAGCGATGCGTGGCAACCTTCGCTTGGCTAGTCGCCGCAAGTCATCGATATTTATCGCGTCTTCGATTTTCATATTCTGCTGACGATCCCCATCGCGACCTTAATCCCATGAAGGCCAGACTGGCAAATTCCAATCGAATGCTTGGCCTTGGATGAAATATTCATGAGGAAGCCTTAGCACCGTCTTACTGCCCGAAGCCATGATCCTGATTTGGCCTTTCTTTTTGATGAGACGAACCAATATGAAATACTTGCGTGCGGCCATGGACGCGGTGCGAGTGAAAGAGCTGGTGCGCCAACATTGGAACCGGCGGGCTGCCGGCTTCGACCTCGAGGCGAGCCACGGGCTGCTCACCGACGCACAGACACGCGCCTGGCACCGCCTGATTGCCGGCGTCGCGGGCTCGGCGCCGCTCGACGTACTCGACATCGGCTGCGGCACCGGCTTTCTCTCCCTGCTTCTCGCCGCACAAGGTCATCACGCGACCGGCGCCGACGTCGCACCCATGATGCTCGTGCGGGCGCGCGAGAAGGCCGCCGCACAAGGACTCGCGATCAGTTTCATCGAGGCCGACGTCGAAACGCTCGAGTTTCCCGCAGCGAGCTACGACCTAATCGTGGAGCGTCACGTCATCTGGACGCTGCCGCGTCCGGAGACCGCGCTCGACACTTGGCGCCGGTTATTGCGGCGCGGCGGGCGCCTGATCATGATCGAAGGCCACTGGGGCTCAACCGAGCGCCGCGAGGAATACAATCAAATCCACGATCGTCTCCCGCTTTTCGGAGGACGGCCCGAGATCGAGATGGCCGCGTTGGTGCGTGCCCATGGCTTTGCGTCGGTCAGCGTGGAGCCGCTGATGAATCCCGAGCTATGGACTGAGCCGCCGCGCCATCCGCGTTACCTCCTAACTGCGCGTGCGTGATAGCGGCAGCGAAGGAACGTGGAAATTAACCAGTGATACTGCCTAAAGAACTCCACGAAGCGGTGGCCTCGATCATCGCGGCACGCGCCAGCAGGCGGCCGCTAAGGCGTGTGCCGCCCGGCGGCGCGCCGCTTACGCTCGACGACGCCTATTCGATCCAGGAAGCGTTCGCGCGGGAGTGCAGTTTGCGGGTCGCTCGGCTACAAAATCGGCTGCGCATCGAAGGAGTCACAGGCGCTGGTCGGCGCCGCCGGGCCATTCGCGGCGCGCATCTTTGCGCCCACCTGCTTCGACTCGCCGGCTGAAATTTCCGCGCGCGATTTCTTTACCCTCGGCGTCGAGGCCGAGTTCGGATTCACGATGCGCGCCGGCCTCTCGGCCCGCGCGCCTGCCGTACGAACGTTCGGAGGTCGCACGCGCCGTGGCCTCGGTCGCGCCGGTTATCGAGCTCTGCGACACGCGGCTTGAGAACTGGAAGGCCGCGCGGATCGAGGAGATCATCGCCGACAACGGCTTTCACGGCGGCCTGGTCGTCGGCACGGCGGTCCAGCGAATGGGAAAGCCTCGACCTTGCCGCACACGAAGTCGCGCTCTCGATCGGCGCCACGATGCGCGCCAAAGGCGCGAGCGCCGGCGCGCTCGGCCATCCGCTCGACGGCCTCGTCTGGATCGCCAACGAGCTTTCGCGCCGCGGCTACGGTCTTGGTGCGGGTGATATCATCGCGACCGGCACCTGGACCGGCTTGCATTTCGTGCGGGAGCCGGCGGAAGTCGTCGCCGATTTCGGTTCGCTGGGACAGGTCGAAGTCAGGGTGCGCGCGATAGAATCCCGAAGGCCAGGACATAGGACCCCGAGGACGAAGCGATGGAAGCCATCAGCAATCCGGCGAAAATCGAAAGCTATCACGCCCATGTCTATTACACCGGAGCGGCGTCGCGCGCCGCCGCCGCGTCGTTGCGCGAGGCGCTTGCAGAGCAGGTTCGAGGTCGCGATGGGCAACTGGCATGACAAGCCGATCGGGCCGCATCCGCTGCCGATGTACCAGGTCAGTTTCGCCGCCCGCGAGTTCGCGCGCATCGTGCCGTGGCTGATGCTCAATCACGACGGGCTCTCGATTCTCATCCATCCAAACACCGACGACGGATACCGCGACCACGCCGAGCATGCGTTGTGGCTCGGCGCGCAGCAGGAATTGCGTCTCGACGTGCTGCGCAAGCTGCTCGATCAATAGCGTGGCATCTGGGCTCCAACAGGATCGCGGCAAAGAGAAACCATCGTGGACGCCGGGGCCTGGAACGAAGCTATCGATCGGATGCTGATGCGCGTGCGCGACACTGCCGGTCGCGTCGGCGACGGCTTTCCGCACTGGGCCGACCCTGAAAGCGGTCAATGGACCGTAACCGCGGATGGCGATTGGACGGGCGGCTTCTGGGTCGCGATGCTATGGCTCGCCTGCCCACGGCACAGGTGACGAACGCTATCGGTCGATGGGCGCGGCAGTGGGCCGCGCGGTTGCGCCCGCGGATCGCTTCGGCAAGTGTCTTCAAGGCAATACCGTTTTACTACGGCGGCAGCGTCGGCGACCTGCTGCTGAACGACGCCGGCGCGCGCGAATTAGCGCTCGAGGGCGCCGCCAGTCTCATGCGCCTGTACAATCCGGTGCTCGGACTTGATCCCGCTCGGCGCCGAGGCCGAAGAGGGCGCGCAGGTCGGCCCGGCCGAGAGCAGTATCGACACCCTCTTCGCCTCGCCTTTCCTGCTGTGGGCCGCGCGCGAGACTGGCGATAGCCGGATGCGCGAGGCCGCACGGAGCCACGCCAGCAGGGTCATCGAATTGCATCTGCGCAAGGACGGATCGTTTATCCAGTCAAGCTCGCTCGATCCGCAAAGCGGCGCGGTGATTCGCCACTACACCCACAAGGGATATAGCGACACCAGCACCTGGGGACGCGCGCAGAGCTGGGGCGTGCTGCTGTCGGTGATGAGCTACGCGCGAGAGCCAGTAGAAACGCCATGGCTCCGGGCGGCCGAGCGCGGCGCCGCTTGGTGGATCGCCCACGTCCCGCCCGACGGCGTCGCGTTCTGGGATTTCGACGACCCACGCATCCCGGAGATCGAGCGCGACACCGCGGCGACGGCCGCGATGGCCTGCGCGATGCTCAAGCTGGCGGCGCTTGGCGATCCGGCAAAGCGCGAAGGCTATCGTCGCCACGGAGAAGCGACAGTAAACGCGCTCGTCCAACGCTACCTGACTCCGGTCAGCCCTTCGGATCGCCGAGTGCCTGGCATTCTCATCGAGGGATGCTTCAACCAGCGGCCTGACTCGCGCATCCTGGACGCGGCATCCCGCAACGAGTTAATATTCGGCAGCTATTATCTACTCGAGGCGCTCCATATCCTCACGGACAAGCTTCATCCGACGGCAATCTGAATGCCATTCTTCTGGGTATTCCCGCCGAGTATGAGTAGTACTGCGCTTTACCTGCCTCCTCTATGTCTTGGAAAAAGGAAACGCAGTCAGGCTACCTATTCTCGCTGAACAGGATTCCCGTTTCCCTGAGCTTCGCAATCCGCGCGTCGGAGTAGTCCAGCACTTCCTTGAGCACCTGTGCCCCGTGCTCGCCCAAAAGCGGAGCCTGGATGTCCGGCAGGTCCGGATAGGCCGAGAATTTCAAGGGAAACCCCGGAATCGTCACTTCGCCGAGAATCGGATCGCGCACCTTGCGCACCATGTCGCGTGCGTTGAAGTACGGATGCTTCATTGTATCGGTGACGGACAGCACTGGGGCGCAGGCGACACGGTTTTCCTCGAGCGCGGCTACCGCGGCGTCGTCACTGGGCATCGAAGCGAGCCATTCCTCGACTATGGCGTTGAGCGCGGCGCTGTTTTTTACTCGATCCGCGCTGGTCGCGAAACGCGGATCGTCGCGAAGCTCCGGCCGGCCCATCGCCTTGGTCATGCTTGCCCACTGCCGATCGAGCACCAGTATAAATATCCATCCCTGCGGCCCTTTATATACTCCGGCGGGACAAATCTGGTTGTGATACCGCCCCATTCGTTTAGGGATGAACGCGCCCTCCGTGATGGAATTACTCTGCAGGCCAAAATCGTGCATGTGGTAGAGCGTATCGATCATCGCGATGTCGATATACTGTCCGACGCCGGTTTTTTCGCGATTGTATAGGGCATAGCCGAGCGCGGCAAAAGTATGTACTCCACTCCCAACATCGGCGACGCCGATTCCCACGAAAGTTGGAGCTCCATCCGGGTCCCCGGTCATGTGCATCATGCCGGAGAAGGCCTGCGCGATCATGTCGTAGCCGGTCTTGTGCGAGAGCGGACTCTTGCGTCCGAAGGCCGAGAGCGAAGCCATGATGAGACGTGGATTGATTAGCTTGAGCGAATCGTAATCCAGTCCGCGCTTTTGCATCACCCCGGGGCCAAAGTTCTCGACCACGATATCCACCTTGGCCACGAGTGCGCGAATGATCTCGAGCGATTCGGGTTGGTTAATATCAACGCACAGGCTTTTCTTGCCCCGATTCTGCTGCACGAAATATCCGCTGCGCCCGTTTTTGATCGTCGGCAGCAGACGCGACGGATCGCCCATCGGCGCCAGCTCGACCTTGATGATCTCGGCGCCGAGCTCGGCCATCAACCGGGTAACCGTGGGACCGGCCAGGTATTGCGTAAAATCGAGCACCCGGCATCCTTCAAGCATCGTCGAATTCTTTTTTGCGTCAGCCATACCTGTCATCTCCCTCAGCCGATTCGCGTTCGCCGCTTGAAAGCCCATCTAGCACAGCTTGCACGGCCTGTGGAGTTCCAATGACTCTCCATAATAGACCGCCCACGAGTCTGGACAGCATGGCCCGGCTGCGGCTAGATGACGGTCTGGTTGGAGGCATGCGCGATGTCCACGAAGCAAGGGAATCAAGGTTCCGAGTCGGCTGCCCTGCGGGCCCGGCTGAAACATCCAGTGATCGATTCCGATGGCCATTGGGTCGAGTTCGGGCCAGATCTGATGGACTACCTGAAAGAGGTCGGAGGGTCAGGGGCCGCCGATGGTTTCAGGAACCGGCCCTACGAAGGATGGCATCTTACAGTCCCGCTCAAGGAACGGCGCGAGCGCCGGCTGGACCAGCCGGTATGGTGGGGCGTGCCGACTCGCAACACGCTCGACCGTG
The DNA here is from genome assembly GCA_963710455.1 of uncultured delta proteobacterium. Taxonomy (GTDB): domain Bacteria; phylum Desulfobacterota; class Binatia; order Binatales; family Binataceae; genus JAKAVN01. The sequence continues at coordinate 368,686 of CAVQAG010000014.1, read as the reverse complement.
CGACCGCGATGCTGCCGAAGCTCTTGTACGAGCGCATCGGCGATATGGGAATGGATTTCGCGGTGCTGTATCCGACCGCGGCACTGCGCATCCCCTTCATCGCGGACGAGGAGACGCGTAAGGCTACCTGCCGCGCGTTTAACCGGTACTCGGCCGAGCAGTTCCGCGAGTTCCGCGATCGGCTGACGCCGGTCGCGATGATTCCGATGTATACGCCCGCAGAGGCGATCGTCGAACTTGATTACGCGGTGAAGACGCTGGGGCTCAAGGTGGCGATGATGCCGAGTCTGCTGCGCCGCCCGATTCGCGCGGCGGTCGGTCCCGGCGGTGAGCCGAATCCATACGCGCAATGGCTCGACATGCTCGCGCTCGACAGCGAGTACGACTACGACCCGGTGTGGGCGAAGTGCCAGGAGCTTGGCATCGCACCCACTTTTCACACGGTTTCCAAGGGCGTCGGCACGCGCATTTCGCCGTCGAACGCGGTGTACAATCACATTGGGCATTTCGGGGTGGCGGGCGAGGCGATGTGCAAGGCGCTCTTCCTGGGCGGCGTGACGCGGCGGTTTCCGAAATTGAAGTTCGCCTTTCTTGAGGGCGGCGTCGGATGGGCCTGCGGGCTTTACAGCGATCTGATCGGCCATTGGAGAAAGCGCAATCCCAAAGCGCTCGAGGACATCGACCCGGCCAATCTCAATCGCGAGATGCTGGCCCATCTGTTTCAGCGCTACGGCGGCAAGGCGCTGGCCGACAAGCTGGAGCGATGGAAACTCGAGGGCGAGTCATATTCGCCACGGACCGCCGATCCCGACGCGTCGCTCGACGATTTCGAAGCCTGCGCAATCGAGCGCGCCGAACAGATCCGCGATCTGTTCATTCCTAATTTCTATTTCGGCTGCGAGGCCGATGACGCGGCCAACGCCTGGGCCTTCGACGCGAAAGCCAATCCGTACCGCGCCCGGCTCAACGCGGTCTTCGGCTCCGATATCGGGCACTTCGACGTCCCGGATATGACGAAGGTGCTGACCGAGGCCTGGGAACTGGTGGACGAGGAACTGATAAGCGAGATCGACTTTCGGGATTTCGTGTTCGCCAATCCGGTGAGATTGTGGGCCGGCAACAACCCGGATTTTTTCAACGGAACGGTGGTCGAGCACGAGGCACGCGCGGTACTGGCCAAGGGCTAAACGAAGTATTAGGTGGGCGTGGAAACGTGTCGCGACCGGTGCGGCGAGGAAAGTAGAGTCTTCAGTTGAGCGTCCTGCGATTTATGCCCAGGGAAGAAATGCGCGACGCCAGGGTGGACGGTTTCATGCCGACCAATTCCGCTGCACCGCCTGGTCCGGAAACCTTCCATTGATTTGTTTCAAAGCGTTGCGGTCTCCCGCTTCGACCACCACTGAATCCATAGCGGACGACCGTCCGCTCTTCGACGCAACTCGAGACCTGCCCCGCTTGCCTCAGTCTGGTTTTTGACCAACCTTAAGGCTTTGCGCAGACGGCTCTGGGCTTCCAGAGTCTCGGGGAAACAAGGATCGCCAATGAAAACCTGCCATCTCCTCGGAAGCTGCCGCATTTTCATCAGCGCGCGTCAGTCGGCATCGAAACCTCCTTAGTGAGGTCATCGATCTTCGTAGGGGCCTACAGGCAGCCCGAAATAACGGCGTGCCTCCTTTTCATCTGCGGGAACGAACTGCTTGCCGTCAAGGATCGCCAGGTTTGCGCGCGCCGGGCCATACCCGGGCGCATCGCGGAGCAGGTCGCGCCACTGGTCGGTCGCCCGATTCCGCTGTCCCTGCCGCGCGTAAATTATGCCCAGCATGTTGCGGGCATCAAGTTGATCAGGGTCCAGACGCAGCGTAGCGAGCATCTCCTGCTCCGCTTCGGTCAGCATATCGCGCCGTTCGTAAATCAGGCCGAGATCGTAGTGTGACTCTGGACGGTTCGGGCCAAGCCGAACCGCAAGCCGCAGCGCATCTGTTGCGCTCTCAAGGCTGCCGTCTTCAAACTGCGCAAGCCCGGTGTTGAGGAAAAGATCCCAGCTGCGGAGTCCAAGCGCAGCGGCGCGTCGATACTCATTGAGCTCCTGAATTCGGTCGCCCACCATGCCCTCCGCAAAACCAAGGTGATAGTGAGCGAGCGCGTTCTCCGGATGCTTGCGCAGGACTTCCCGATGAAGACGGATCGCCTCAGGGTAATTCTCCGTACGGAGAAAATAATCGGCCCCGGCGTCGCAGAGTTGCGCTTCGCCCGGATTGACAGCGACGGCTGCGGGACTCCAGAGACAGGCTAGCAACAGCGCGATCGTAGCGATCAGCGCTGGACGGTTTCTAGTCATTGCTTTGCGATCCTTGAAGGAACGAGCAGTAGCGTCCGGCGTCTCCTGTTCATGGAGTAAGGAGCACCCCACCGCATGCGCTCCAGCAACGTAGACTTTCCTCGCAAACAGAGCCGCATTTCTATTGGACCAAAGGGCAATGCACTAAGGGCCAATTTCAGGAGCGGAGGCAGCCGCGCATACTCCTGTCGATGAAATCTCCCACGGAGCATGTTCAGTGAAGAAGCGTAACAGCCCGAGAACGATCGCGCTTGGAACTCTGGCGCTAGCTCTATTCGCACTCGCGGGATGCAGTGTCCGAAGCATTGACCTGGCACCCGAGCCGCTGCGCTGCGAACTTAATGCCAACGCGGTCTGCGCCAGCGCTATCGAGAACTACTTCGCCGCGGAGGCAGTACGGCCTGCGCGAGCTGCACCATCTAGGAACCCGCACTTGGTGCCCCTGATTGCGCCCCTGATGTCGCCTGGCGGAGAGTTGATCGCGGAAGTCGACTGTTACGTGAACGTCGATCCCGATGGATCCTGGCTGGTCTACGCGCACGTGGCAATTCCGCCGGAGTCGTCGCAGGCCGTTGAGCATCTGCGCAATCAAGACCTGTGCACGGGTGAGTTGCCAGAGCGTAAACTCGCTATGCGGTCGACGTCCTAAAATTCCTGAGACGCGCGGATGGGTCCGGTAGGCGCTTAGAGCGTGCTCGATAATCCCATAGCGTGCGACACGCATCTTGAGAAACGGATAGCAACTTTGGAGCTGGGGAAAGCACCATGTTAATCACCGCCGCCGCCATCAATAGCTTTTCGCGAATCATTCCCGCGATTCGGTTTCCGAAAGCGCGAGCGCCTGTGTGATCGCGTCGAACAGGGTCTGCTCATCGACCGGTTTGAACAGCGCTGCTACCGCATGCGCTTCCTCAATAAGACGTTGTGTAGCAAAGTCGTTTCTGCCGGTGATCAATACGGCAGGCAGGCCGCGACCTGATGCTGCCAGCGCGTTGCACAGTGCGCTTCCATTTCATCTTGGGAAGATTTATATCGACCACCATGCACGCGTTGCATCTGGGGATCGCGCTTGCAAGCCAAACGCTTGGCCGGTCGAAAGTCAGAACCTTGAAGCCGGCGGCTTGTATCAGCCTTGCCAGCCGACGAGCGCACGGAAAGATCGTCATCCACGACCAGCACCGTTGCGCGATTGCGAGTCGCCGGCGAGTTGGGGCTTCGTGCGAGGGACTTCCTGCATTTAGGGACTCGCCCATTTTGGTTGGAGATCGCACGGCGGCGAACAGACGGCATCTTTGCCAATAGAATCGCGGCGCCCAAGGTATACGATATCAATCAGTGCAAAGGAGGGGAAAGCAGGGATACACCTCCAGGAAGGTACTCATCGCGAAATGAATTGCCGAGACAGTGTTCACTCTTCGCTTATAGCGAAGGCAAAAAGGTGATTGAAATGACGAAACAAGGCAAGCCAAACATTCTTATCCTCCAGGGTGACGACATCGGCTGGTGGAACATCAGCTACAATAGTCGCGGACAGATGGGCTACCGCACGCCCAACATCGACCGTGTGGCCAACGAAGGCGTCGCCTTCACCGACTACTACGCTCAGCAGAGCTGCACGGCCGGACGAGCAGCGTTTATCACTGGCCAAAATCCGATCCGTACAGGCCTCACCAAGGTCGGCATGCCAGGGGCCGATATCGGTTTGAGCGCGGACGATCCCACCATGGCCGAATTGATCAAGCCGCATGGTTACGCTATCGGCCAGTTTGGCAAGAACCATCTGGGCGATAAGGACGAATTCCTGCCGACAGTGCATGGCTTCGACGAATTCTTCGGTAACCTCTACCACCTAAACGCGGAAGAGGAACCCGAGGACCCGGACTATCCGAAGAATCCTGAGTTTAAGAAGCGGTTTGGGCCCCGAGGCGTGCTCCACTGCTGGGCTGACGGCAAAGGCGGACAGAAGATTGAGGACACCGGACCGCTGACACGGAAGCGGATGGAAACCATCGACGACGAAATAACCGAACATGCGTTGCGCTTTATCGACGATGCTCACAGGGCGGATAAGCCCTTCTTTCTCTGGTACAACACCACCGCCATGCATTTCCGGACGCACCCGGCCGAGAGGCACAAGGGCAAGAGCGGTCAGGGCGACTACAACGACGTGATGGTAGCTCACGACGAGGATATCGGCAGAATGCTCGGCAAGCTCGACGAGTTAGGCATCGCCGATGACACGATCGTGATGTACACCACGGATAACGGCCCCCATTACAACAGCTGGCCCGATGCCGGCATTACCCCGTTCCGGTCAGAAAAGAACACAAACTGGGAAGGCGGTTGGCGCGTGCCGGCTTTCGTGCGCTGGCCGGGCAGGATCAAGGCAGGTTCAGTATTGAATGGCATCGTCACTCACCAGGACTGGCTAGCGACCTTTCTGGCCGGCGCCGGAGAACCGGACATCAAGGATAAACTTCTGAATGGCCACAAGGTCGGCAACAAGACCTACAAGGTCCACCTCGACGGCTTCAACATGTTGCCGTATCTGACGGGCGAGATGAAGGAAAGCCCGCGGGAGTGCTTCTTCTACATCAGTGACGACGGCGACATACTGGCAATCCGCATGCGCGATTGGAAAGTCGTTTTGATGGAGCAACGCGCGAAGACGCTGCAGTGCTGGCTCGAGCCCTTCGTGCATCTGCGGGCGCCCAAGATCTTCCACTTGCGCCGCGACCCGTTCGAGCGGGCAGATGAGAACTCCAACACCTATTATGACTGGATGATCTCTCACGCCTACATCATCTACGCGATGCAGGCGGTGGTGGCCCAACAGATCGAAAACTTCCGGAAGTTTCCACCGCGTCAGAAGCCGGCCTCCTTCAACCTGGATGCGGTGATGCGGACGTTGGTGGACGCGGGCGGCGGTGGCAGCCACTGACCTGCCGGCTACCCGGAAGATCCTTTTTGTCTAGTCGCATCATTTCAACGGGCGAGAGGAACGGAGAGTCGCCAGCACCTGGATCCGGAGAAGACTTTCGGATGGCTGTGACAACCCAATCGCTAACTTATTGCGTTCGTTGGACATCGCGACCGAACTCTCTTTCGATCGCACAACCGCTGCATACGAACGAACGATGATGTCGTGGATAAGAACTATCGGCCTTGTCTCACTATTGCTGGCAACCCTTGAACACCGCCAAAACATCCAGACGCTCGGAGCGCGGTACGCCGGGAAGCAGGACTCACTGACCGTGGTTGTCGCCGGCGTGATCTCGATTCTCGGGTTCCTCGCACTAGTCGCGATAATTCACCGTGAATAGCTATATATCGACATCGCTACGTCGAGCCCCAGGATCGCATTGGCGCTTTCGATCAGGACGGTACGCTCTGGGTTGAACCTGTTTGTCCGCGGGCATCACTATCAACGGAGCTCGACTTGGCGCTGTCCCTTGCCGCGATAGTGATTACCTTGCGTGCACTGCTGCTGTGGATAGTCCGTCGTAACAGGCATTCCGAATCTCGACCTCAATGAGTAAGCGGGAACTTACGACTAATCGCGCCAGGTGCGAATATGTGGAGCGGCAGAATTACTTCCTCGAGCTTGCGCATCGTTCCAACGGGCGATCCCGCCGCGATAGGTACAAGGGTCTAAAGCAAACTCTCCTTCCAGCTTTGATCGCACTGTGCACCAGCGTAGGCTGCGGCACGATTCCCAACGCTCTTGCATTGATTGATTCCTCTCAGTTCTACCGAGAATCTCCTCAGTTTGTCGCGGCGCAGGGTCCACTCTCAACTGCTCAGGGCCAGGAGATTGTCGCGCGGCTTGAGCGGCAGGCCGCAAAGACCGATATCCTCGCGCGCCATCTCGCTTTCGAACAAGCGATCAGCGGTGGCCCACTGATAGTCGGAAATCGCGTGACGCTGCTCAAGGATGGCTCGGCGACCTACCCGGCGATGCTCGACGCGATACGTAGCGCGCGTGACAGCATCAACCTTGAAACGTTTATCTTTTCCGATGACTCTGTTGGGCAGACATTCGCGAGCGCCCTGATCGCGAAACAGCGTCAGGGCGTACAAGTCAATATCATTTATGACAGCTTTGGGTCGTACTAATCGGCCAGGAGCCTTTTCGATTCGTTGCGCACGAATGGCGTCCGACTACTCTCTTTCAATCCGATGAATCCATGGAACGCGAGATTGAGATGGTCTCCGGACCATCGCGACCATCGAAAACTCTTAGTGGTGGATGGAAAGATCGCTTTCACCGGCGGCATCAACATTTCCAGTCACGGGCTTCGCACCTTCAGCGCATCAGGAGACGAAGATCCCAACAACGGATTAAGCGATTGGCGCGACACGGATGTGGAAATCCAAGGGCCTGCGGTAGCGGCGTTCCAGCGGCTTTTCGTGACCACGTGGATCAGCCAGCATGGCCTGCCGCTCGGACACAGAGACTATTTTCCGGTGCTGCAAAACCGAGGTAGCGACATCGTTCGCGTATTGGGCAGCGTGCCCGAGCAGTTTAGCGTCATCTACGTGACACTTATTTCGGCGATCAACAACGCGGAGACGAATGTCTATGTAACCGATGCGTACTTCGCACCGGATGCCCAGATGCTGGAGATTTTGGAAGCCGCTGCCCAACGAGGAGTCGATGTCCGATTGCTGGTTCCGGGACGCACCAATGAGCCATTGATAGGACCGGCGACGCGCTCTCACTATTCCGAGTTGCTTGGCGCTGGAATCAGGATTTATGAGTGGCGCGGGAAAATGCTGCACGCCAAGACCGCGACCATAGACGGCGTCTGGTCGACAGTGGGATCGTCGAATCTCGACTGGTGGAGTATCGCGCGCAATAACGAGGTTAATGCCGTCGTCCTAAGCACCGACTTTGCCGAGCGAATGAATCTGATGTTTCGCGAGGACATCGAGAATTCCAACCAGATTAACCTCGAGCGATGGAAGAAACGCTCGCTGATAGAACGAATCGAGGAGTCAGTAGCCCGATGCTTCGAGCCGCTGCTTTAGAACCAGACCGGGAACCGGCTCGCGTGATGCCGGTCGCCGTTAGATTTCGTCAATCCACTAATCTTTTTCACTAATCGCGTTGATAAGCGTCGAAATGGTGGAGTTTGGCGGAAGGGAAAAGTGTAGGCACGCGAACGGTCAAAACTACGTCCGTCGCAGAATTCCGCAGACATTTGGATCGTCTCATTGACAGACTCACGTGCCGATAATCCGGGCATCCGAGGGCCTGGAAGCGCTATCCACTTTCAAGGAGGACCAAAGGTCATGCATGTCTTGAAGTTTTCCGACGGATGGACGAGACGCCACTTCCTTGAGCAGGTCGCGAGAGGTGTCGTGGCAGCGGGGGTGATTGCTCCCCTGTGGGAGTGTATCGCAAGGACGGGATCTCTCGAGGCCGCTTACCCTCCCGAACTACTTTCAATTGAGGCCTATACCAAAGGCAAGCTCAAATCGGGAGATGTGCTCAACGCCGAGAATGTCGACATCGTCAAGGACCTGCTTGACCCGGGGGCCTACTACCAGATCCAAACACGACGGCCGGCTGGTCGATCTCGCTCCGACCGAAACCGATGTCACCAAGCTTACGCCGACGCCTTTCCTGCAGGCGACTCTGGCCAACAAGGGCAAGCACAAGATCTTCCCCGACGGCAACTGCTACACGCTGGAGGGCAAGGACTGGATCGGGGGTAACCCTTTTCCTGAGCCGAAATCGGCCCAGGAAGTGTTGATGGCGAACTCGCTCAGCTGGGGCAAGCATGATACTCAGGCTCACCCCGTGCTCGACTGGGACACCGATGCCGACGGCAATGTCGAGTATCAGTACGCCTCCTACTACGTTGAATGGCAGACGGTAGGTCGCCTTGTCCTCGACCCGCATCCGTACATGCCGGGCCGCGAGAGCCAGCTTCGCATTCTCGGCGGCAGCGTCCTAGCCGCGGAAGACGTCAACGGCACCGGCATCCTGCAGGTGTGGGCGTACGACCAACACAAACTTCCCGGCTACTACGTCTATCAGCCGACCACCAAACGCGTACGCAGCTATCCGGTCGACCAGCGCTTCGAGCCGCAGTTCCCGGGCAACACCTTCTTCGTTACCGAGTACTGGATGGCGGGTGATCCGCTGCTGACCTGGGGCAATTTCAAGCTCGTTGGCAGGGTCCCGTTCTTACCTGTGCGCATCACTGTGCGGACCTCGAAAATCCCAACTGGATCCACAGGACCTGTGGCGGCAAGAGTGGCGTAAAATACTGGCGCACGCGGATGGATTGGTGCCGGAGGCTTACGTGGTCGAGATGGAACCGGTGATGTATCCTCGGGCGCCGATCGGCAAGAAGAGGATTTGGTACCACGCCTCGACACTATGCCCACTCACCATGATCAGCTACGACCGCCAGGGCAAAATATGGAAGCAGTGGGAAGGTGGCTTCGACTACTATGAGCGTAAGCCCGGGATGAAATGGATTGAAGGAGTGCCGGATCACTTCTGGAGCTGGACGCACGTGCACGCGCATGACCTCCAGAGCAACCGGATGTCGCGCTTCTACTATGCGCAGGAAGTCCCAGGCGGCTATCACGCCGATATCGACAACCCCCGATTGTTTGGCGACTTCTGCTCGATGGAAGCGCTAGAGCGCCTGGGCCGGTAGGCCGCGGGCAGTCCCTACTGTTGTACCACCGCCGGCCCTTCGCGCAGGGCCGGCGGTCTACTTTGAATCCGCTGTTGCGTGCGCTCGGTCAGCAGGCATGGCCACATTCTACCGGCGCACCTGCCATCAAGTTCGGCCGCAAGCATCATATTTTCCCTGACGGGAATTGCCGGACGCCCGACCGCCAAGACTGGATCGGCGGCAACCCTCCCGAAAAGTGAACATCCTGAAGATGGATCAGCCCTCGATGCGTGAAGCGTGTCGTGGGGGGCTGGGAACATTCGCCAGATACCTATTCAGCTCAGAGAATAGAAACTCCAGTCCTCGCATCGACTGCAGTTCCGCGAGCATCGTGCGGCGCGGCTCGAGCGGCCACGATACCAATCGGGCAAACCCTTTCTCCTCCAATTGTGAACTGAACTCGTTGAGCGGTTCCGCCAACTCATCGGCTGAGTGTTTCTGCGCGATCGCACGAGCGGCGGAAGCGCTGAACCATTCAGCGCCGCTGAAGAAATCCAGCCACGAGCTAAGCTGGCCACGAATCGTGTTGAAGACCTGCTCGCGCGCAAATTCCGTTACATGGTCGAGTTCCGGCATTTGAACAAGAACCCGCGCGGTCGCGATCGAGGACAGCCGATTCGCAATCCGGCGAAGAGCCCCGGCCGCTTCGACGATCCCACTATGGTAGACGGCGCAGGTGCGTCCTTCCATCCGCGCGTCATCGGCGATCTCGAGGAACTCGGTCAGCACGCCCATCGTTTCCGAGTTCGTCTTCAGGATCTGATCCTCGCTGCTCGAAGCTGAGCCGCCAGGCGCTAGCGCGAGCATATTGGCAAGGACTCTCTTCAGTCTGGGCAACAGGGAATCACCGGCGTATTCCGGCCACAGGGTAAAGAAGACCGTCGCCACGACAAAATCACCAAGCAGGACGCCCCAAATGCGCCAAAGAGGCTCGTAGATATCGGCAGATGGGCTCAACCCAATGAACACCAACGAAAAAATGATCCCCATTTGCTTGCCCGCGTAGGACGTCCGCGCGTTGCCGAGCGAAGAGTATGCAAACGGATAGAAAACCGCGAAGGCCGCCAGCATATAGGCAGGGAGCGTCTCGAAGTTAGGCGTAACTATAATGATAGCGAGAAGGGAAACCGCTCCTCCCATTATGGCTCCGGCGATCCGGAGGTACATCTTCTGCAAGGTTGCCCCATAGGTGGGTGTCGCGGTTGTTATTACAGTCATCAGGATAATGAATAAATCCGGACGCTGGGTAATGAGGCCGATTATATAGCCGACTACGACGCACAGGCCGACTTTCAAGCAATAGCGCACCACCGCGGGATCTGCAGGAACGCTCAACTGAGAGACTGCCCTCTTCGACGGATTCGTGGTTGGTCGCCGCGGAGGTTCATCCAGCGGGCGCTCGACGTGCCTGGTCAGCGCAGCCAGCGAATCGATGAATGCCGCGAAATTTTCGATTTCCGCCGGACTGGATGTGCCGATGTATGCTGGTCTGATCTGAATGACGCGCGCGGACAGATTGTCCATCGCCAAGCGCACCTGCGTCCGCGTAGCGGGAGCCTGCTCGTCCGCGCCTGCAACGATGCGCGCCGGTAGGTTGTGAGAGATCTCGTCAAGCGCGGCGGCGATCGCGTTTACCGCCCTTTGAATTTCGCCCGAGACCATCGTGCGAATTTCTCGAGGCAGGTTCTCGCGCGCCGTAGTGATTAAGCGATCCATTTCGAGACTGATGCGAGCCGCGCGCGAGATCGCAGCAAGCAGGATCGCCCGGCGATGCTCGGACGCGCCCTCGGCCACCGCTTGATTAAGAAGCGCCATGTGTGCAGGTAGGTCGGAAGTAGGTGCTGGCAATGGCGGTCGAGGTACGCTCTCGCCAGCGAGAAAAAAGTTTGAAGCCCCGAGAAGCTGCGAACGGGCACGCGCGATGCTCGCTCCGAGAGACTCCATCAGGATCGGCTCGCCCGGGTCCGGCCACAACCAGTTGTCGAACAGGACGATCAGGCCGAAGGCAATCGCGCTACCGTCGAACGAGGCTGCTGCATTCCAACCGATTTCCTGAGGTCCAAACACGACGCCATAGAATGTAATGAGGCAGACTATCTGTATAACGAGCATGCCCGCGCCGAGCTTACGCGTCGTTCCCACATAGGTTGAAAGTGAAATCCATACGAAAACAAACGGCAGCATCAACCACGGCGTCTCCGCGAATGCGCGCGCCATCACCACCGCCGTGATTAGAGCGAGCATCACCGCGATTTGCCATGCCAGGGCCTTGCGAATGGACATCATCGGCCCTGCGGCCGCCAGGAGCCACACAATTACCGCGCCCAGTTGAGTGTTGACGTGGCAGCTCGCGTCCAGTCCAATTGCGATTGTCACAATCGTGGAGATGCGCAAGGCGGTGCGGATCTTCCGGGCGCTAGGAGCTAGTTCGTGAGCGACCAGCGCCCCGAGTCGATCCAACCAGGCAAATGGCCGTTGGATGCCGAACTGTTGCTCTATGAATCCTGCCACGCGCTTCGCTCAGCGATCGCCCTCGATTTTTACAACCACGCTCGAAAGCCGCCGAGACAGAAAGAAACGCGGACATACAGTGGGTCCCTATTGAGAAGCTCTCTTCTCGGCCCTATCGTGCAAATCCCCCAGCAGCTCTTGGGAGTCGCGACGGTAAAATGCTGCAAATCGGAGTCGGTTACGGCGGACGTCGCCGTAACCTTCGCCATCGCCCGTCGTCAGACGAAGCGCAAATTCTGCTGACCACTCGGCACGGGATATGAGTGGACATGTGCAACGTCTTTATCGCGGCGTCATTGGCCTTAACATATATTCCTGTGTGTAATCCCAGAGCCATGTTGCGGGCTAACACGCTCGAGCAGATGTACCGTCAAAAGAGATGCCGGCCGCCATCGACGCGGATACATTCACCGGTGATGAAATCGCTGTCGACCAGGAAGAGTATCGTTTTGGCGATTTCCGCGGCGCCGCCCCATCGCCGAAGCGGTGTGGCTTCGATCACCTCCATGCTCTCCTTCGGGGTCAGCCCCGGTGGCTCAAGAATCGGCCCGGGCGCGATCGCATTGACCAGAATTTCTGGAGCCAGTTCAAGCGCGAGACTTTCGGTCAGGCCGAGCACGGCGGCTTTGGATGAATAGTAAGGCACAAAGCCTCTGTAGCGAGGGCGGCCGCTTACGGGCAGCCAGTCCGCGAAGTTAATAATTCGCGCTCCAGTGCTTTGCTTCATAATCGGCGCAGCAGCGGTCGAGAAAAGAAAGACGCTGCGGGCGTTGGCATCGATCGTATTCGACCAATCCGCCTCCTTGGGGTCCGGCGTGCTCAGATAGATCGATGCCATGTTAAGCAGGATATCGATGCGTCCTAGCGCGCGATGTGTTTCCTTGACCGCCGCTGCGATCTGATCCTCATCGGTCGCATCGGCCCGGATGGTGATCGCCCGCACCCCTGCGTTGATCGCGGCTTTGGCCGAAGCTTCCGCCGCCTCGCGCGAGCCGCGGTAGATCAGCGCCAGATCACACCCGCGTTCCGCGAGGCTGTGAGCAACAACCTGTCCGATGCGGGCCCCACCGGTGACTAGCGCCACTTTGCCTTTCGGATCCATGTCGCTAGAGGAAGTTAAACAGACGCAATCGCCTTTCCACTACCTTACTCACTTACTGGAGCGCCGCCGGCGCGCTCAAGTTAGTTTGACTTCCCGTAATGTGCCGGTGTCCACGTCGAAAATGCAGCCGCGCACGGGGATGTCTTTGGCAATCCAGGGATGCGACCTGACTTTCTTGATCTGCTCCCGGGTATTTTGCTCGGGGTCCTTATAGGAGAAGAAGCGCATTGGAGCCGGCGAAGCATCTCCGGTCGAAGCGCTCAGCTTCGCGTTCAGCTCGTCATCTGTGAAGGTCGTGAACCCGCAGCCGGTGTGGTTGAGAAGCAGTATCTCTGTGGTTCCGAGTACACGGTTGGAAACAACAAGTTCCCCGAGAACATCTTCTGTTACCGCGGGTCCGCCGGTTCGGATAACGTCTAGATCGGCCTGCGGCAAACCCAGGATTCCAGGGAGGTCTGAGAGCCGTGGATCCATGCAGGTTACGACTGCGATTTTGGGGGCCGGACGCTTCCCCAGCGTTGGATCGTAACTTTTTGCATAGTTGCGGTTTGCTTCTAGCGCCTTATCGATAATGCTCATCGTTTTCCTCCTGACGGGCGAACGGTGCGGCCAGCCCGTTTTTTTAATGTCGCTCTTCCGACCGACAAGGGCAAGGTCCGAGGGCTGGTGGGCTACGCGCGGCGCAACTTCATGGTCCACGTACATGCAGTGGCTCTATTGAGAAGCTCCCTTCTCGACTTTGGACCGTGCGAATCCCGAGCAGACTCCCGGCCTGAACCAACGATTGTCGAACGCGCGGAACTCGTCGGCTAGAAACGATTCGTGATTCCTCGGAGACCTTTGTTACAATCGACTCAGAATCCGATTTGCACAGGGGTAAGGGTTTTATGAGTGACGCCGACGGCCTTCGTTATACAAAGATACCGCTCAATAACGGCGCTGATAAGATTCCGGCACTTGGCTTTGGCACGCTGATCCCTGATCCGATCGCAACAAAAGAGGCAGTTAGGATCTCTCTGGAGGTGGGCTTTCGCCAATTCGATTGTGCTGAGCGGTACCGAAATGAAGAACAGGTGGGCGAAGCAATGCGGGCGGTGTTCAAGGAGGGCAGGGTCAAACGGAAAGACATTTTTGTAGGTACGAAGCTCTGGAATAACAATCATCGTCCCGAACGCGTTAGACCTGCCTTCGAGGCAAGTCTGAGAAGATTGCAACTGGACTACGTCGATCTATACAGCACCCATACTCCATTCGCTTTCAAAGCTGGGGACGAGCAAGACCCGAGAGACAAGAACGGTAATGTGATTTACGACGATGCGGTGACTCTGACGAATACCTGGAAGGCTTTGGAGAGCCTGGTCGACGAAGGTCGGTGCAAGGCGATCGGCTTATCGAACGTCAGTTTGGCACAGTTGAAAGAGGTGTTTGAAATCGCACGCATAAAACCGGCTGTAGTTCAGGTCGAATCTCATCCATCTCCCAGAATGGGATCTGCTCGACTATTGCAAGAAAAATCCCTGGGTCCACGTGAACCTGGTCTATGCATATTCCGAACTGGGCCGCGAACAGGACGCGAGAGCCGAAGCAGCGGAAGTTCTGCGCATCAGTCCCGGGTTCTCGCTGCAAGAGGTGCAGAGGATGCCCGCAAACTGGCAGGGTCCTTTAGGACAACGGTTCCTCTCCGACTTGCGCAAGGCGGGCCTGAAGTGAGTCGGCCCCTCGTTTGTCGCTCGATCTAGGTTGGCAGCGGCCTAACTCCCTCCCCCTTGTGGTCTGCGGGCCGCCCGACTCCCTCCCCCTTGCGGTCTGCGCGCCCGACTCTCTCCCCTGTTGTGGTCTGCGCGCCCGACTCTCTCCCCTGTTGTGGTCTGCGCCCGACTCCTTCCCTTGTCGCTCGATTCATCCAAGTTGGCAGCGGCCTAACTCCTTCTCCCTTGTGGTCTGCGCGCCCGACTCCCTCCCCCGTGTTTTGGGGGAGGGCGGGGGTGGGGGTCTAGAGGCGGTTCTGAATCTCCGTGAGAACCGCCTCCGTCTCCATCAGCGCTTCGCGATCCGAAAAACGCAGCACACGAAATCCGCGCCCGCCGAGCCACTGCGTGCGTGCCTCGTCCCGCGCGCGCTGATCCTCATGCTGCCCGCCGTCGAGCTCTACGATCAACATCCGTTCGACGCAGCAGAAATCGACGATGTACGGACCGATCGGATGCTGGCGGCGAAACTGGACACCCAGTTGATGTCTCCGCAGATGCATCCAGAGCCGGCGCTCGGCGTCAGTCTCTTCTCGACGCAGTCGGCGTGCCCTATCGCGTGAGAGTGGCGGCGCGCTCATGGCAGAAGACTAGGACAAGGAAGCGCCGCGGAAAACGGGCCTCCGGCGCTTCCTCGCTCGACCCCCACCCCAACCCTCCCCCAAGACACGGGGGAGGGAGTAAGAGAGCTCGATCACAAAACGTCGGGAGCGAGTCAGATGCCGCTCCCAAAAAATGAATAAGGCGAATCAGAACCGGCTACACCAAAGCATCGTGGAAAGCGCCTGTCGCCCCTAGTCCTGACCAAAATTTGGATAAATAGTGCGACCCTTATTGCGAAACTCACGATCGCTCGAAATTACAGTCTTTGATCAGTCCTCCCACCCGAGTATGTCTTTGCCTTGCGATGATTGTGACGGAATGTGAATTCCGCGATATCGACAATACTTCGACCGAAACCCTGTCGAAGTTCGTGCGCCAAGCCATATCGGATAAGGTCGAATGAGATGGCGAAGTCAAAAACCGATACGCAGATAATCGCGCGCCTGAAACGCGAAGCGCCGGAAGCTTTAGAACGCCACGTAGATTTTGACAAGTTGATAAATACCGTCATCAGCGCACCGTCAGAAAGCCAAACAGAACGGCGCAGGCAAAGCTCCCATAAAGATTACAGGCATAAGGCCAAAGCGCCGAAAACGTAGAATCAGTCGGAGATGTCCTTAAATGGAAGATGCCGAAGCCCGCGACTGCAATCGAGAGGCACCACAGAAATGCAAATGCTATTCGTGTGGCAAGTTTCTTATCGATATAGGAACGCTCACTGTACTCACGGTCACTATGGTCTTCGTTATCATCTACGCTTGCGCAGCTAACACGCAGAATGCTCAACAAATGTTCTTGATCCGACCTGTCCTCATGTCTAACGGCATGGTGCCGGATCGGATGGTTAACGGGTTCCCCACCGTTATGCATTCTAACGTCGTCAACTTCGGCAAGACCGTGGCTCTGACCGTTGCCCTTCCAGGGGAACTGATAATTAAAGACGCCGAATACCCGGGCCCGTACGATCCTAGATGTCCCGATGACGGCGAATTGCCGAGAGATGTAAAGCTCAGAATTAAAGACGTTCCGGTAACTGCACTTAGCCAAGTGGATGCCGTTGCGGGACATCCAAACCCGTATGGCCAAGACTGGAAGTTGAAAGACAGGGATAGTCTCACCGATATGAGCGGGAAAGCTCTCTACGCTGTCGGGTGTGTCTATTACAAAGGCCTCGATGGCTCTCCGCACTGGGGGGATATTTGTGCCAAGTGGGCTGATGGCGGCTTTCAGACCTGCGACAGCAAGGAACGCAACTACGTAAAGTAGAACGAGCAGAACACCGGCCTGTCCCGACGACAGTAACTTACGCCACCCTTATGCGAATCGCGCCGGACGCGCGAAGCGCCCGCGATGGAAGCCCACGACGGCACGCAAACGCAAAGACCTTCACGCAAAGTCGCGCGGCTGCTGTGTAGCAAGGGCGACGCAGTTCTTTATCCAGCGCGCGACGCGCCTGCAGGTTCCGACAGAGATCCAAGCTCGGCGGCGATTACTCCCTTTCCCGTGTCTTGGAGCGAGTGAGTAAGACGCAAACGCGGCTATTCCAAAAGCATCGGAGAGAGCGTCTGTCGCCGCTAGTCCTAACCAAAACTTGGATAAATAGTCCGACCCTTATTGCGAAACTCACGATCGCTTGAAATTACAGTCTTTAATCAGCCTGCACACGTCTAGGGGTGAAATATTTCACCCTTATGCGAATCGCGCCGGGCTGCGAGAATCCGCCCGCGATGGAAGCCCAGGACAAGACGGACAAGCCAGACAAGACAGACCAGCCAGACAAGACAGACCAGATAGACCAGATAGACCAGATAGACCAGACCGACAAGGCCGACCGCACGCAAACGCAAAAGCCCACAAACTATCCGCCGGCCTTCGAGCGCGCCGTCGCCCGCTTGCTCGGTGATGAGGGCGGCTACTCCGACAATCCGGCCGATCCCGGCGGCGAGACCAAGTTCGGAATTACCCGGCGCGAATATCCCGACCTCGACATCGTGGCGCTCACGCGGGCCGAGGCGGTCGCGATCTACTACCGCGACTGGTGGCAGCGCTATCGCTACAGCGAATTGCCCGGGCCGATCGCGGCGAAAACTTTCGACCTCGCGGTAAATATCGGCTCGGATCATGCGGTCCAATGCGTGCAGCGCGCGCTGCGCGCGTGCTGGCCGCCGGGTGACGGAAGATGGAGCGATCCGCCGCGCGACGGTCGTGGCGGCGGGCGCGGCCAATCAACTTGCGCTGATCGCGGCGTTGCGCGCCGAGGCGGCCGGCTACTACCGCACGCTGGCGGCGCTCGAGCGCGGGCGCCGCGCCGGCGGCGATCGGGAGTTCCTCAACGGATGGCTGAATCGCGCCTATGAGTAACGCGAGAGCGTCCATACGGCCTGTGCCAAGCCGCGAGATCGGAGCGGCGTCGCGAGTGTCGGTGAAAAAAGCGCTTTCTCGCTCGACCCCCACCCCAACCCTCCCCCAAGACACGGGGGAGGGAGTCAGACCCGGTCCGAGCGCCGACAACGGAGCGGCGTCGCGAGTCTTGGTGAAAAAGGCGCGCGCGAAGAGACCCTCACCCTACCTCTCCCGCAAATCGCGCGGGCGAGGCATGAAAAGAAACGCGAGGAAAAAAGAACGGTGCGAGTTTCGGTGAAAAAAGCGCTTTCTCGCTCGACCCCCACCCCAACCCTCCCCCAAGACACGGGGGAGGAAGTCAGACGGAGCGGCGCGAGTGTTGGTGAAAAAAGCGCTTCCCGCGACCCCCACCCTCGTCTTCCCCCAAAACAAAAAGGGAGGGATCAGAATGCTCTTCGCCGGCGTGCTCGCACTCGCACTTGCCGGATGCGCCGTCAGCGCGCCCGCGCCCGCGGTGCGTCCGCTGATGGTGCAGGTGCCGGTGTTGCACGAAACTCCGTGTCCGGCCCCGGCGCTCGCCGATCCCGCGCTTCCGATCGCCTCGCTCAAATCCGAATCGCCCCCGGCCGACACGATGCGCGCCTATGCGGCGGCAATTGCGATTCTCAAGGGGGCGGTGCGCGAGCGCGACGCGGTGCTCGCGGGATGCGCGCGCGCGGATCGGCCCGCGCCCGCCCAAGCGGAGAGGATTCAATGAAGTTCGTGACTGACTGCCTGACCGGCAAGGACAACCTGTCTTCTGGTCAGATTGTTAGATTCTTCAACGCGGCGTGCGCAGAATCGCTGCTGAGGTCGAACGAAATCGGCGTGAGGTTCCACTGAGGTTCCATCGCCAGCCAATCCGGCCACAGAGCGACCGCGCAACCGGGCCAGCTACCCAGCACCCGCCCACCGCCTCGCCGCACTCGGTTGCTTCCTGGCCCGTGCGGGGGCCGGTGGGTAGGGGGTCAAGAGTTCCGTTGGATGGTCGCGGAAATGGCTGGCTACCCGCGCGCGGATCCGAAGTCAAAAAGTCTGAGTTGTACAACAGTTGTACGCTTCTTCATGACTCGACAGTTAACGCGCCTCGACCGTACCGGTCTGCATCATGCTGCACGAGCCTGTGCAGCAGCCCCGCTCAAGAGCTTCCTTGTCTCGATTCGCCCTTCATCGTTGCAATGAAAGGGTTAATTTGCCAATATCATAAAAATATTATAGAGTCCCAAATGACCTCTTGGAATTATAAGAAAATTGTGATACAAAGAATATGGCGCTCTGGACATTCTGGAACTACAGAGACGGCAGCGGAGAAAATGCGATTCGGGAATGGGTCGCCGCCATTTCTCCCCTGAAGAAACGAATTAAGGTGACGGCCAGGTGGGACGCAAAGTTGCAGCACTTACAAAACCTCGAGCAGGCCTTGTGGCCTCGTGATTGGTTTGATGAGCTTCAGGGATTCCCAGGCATCTTCGAGCTGAAATTCACGGTGCAGAACATTCAATGGCGTCCACTCGGATTCTTTGGACCGGAGGATTATCAGTTTACTTTCTTGATCGGAGCTATTGAAAGGAACGACCGTTTTGAGCCTAAAAATGCTCCAGGATCCGCGTTAATAAGGAAAGGAATAGTTGAGGGCGACAATTCGAGGATAGAAGAACACGACCTTTCGGTGGACGAAGATGAATAGATTGCAAAAGCTTTTTCGTAAGCTTCGGAATAGAGCCTATCGAGAAGCCTTCGTTTCTGCGCGCGTAGCGGCAGCGATTGGCGCTCAAATAGCAGCTCTAAGGGAGAAACGCGGCTGGAATCAACAGCAACTTGCAGAGTATGCCGGCATGAAGCAGCCACGAATCGCTCTCCTTGAAAAAGGAGATTATGAAAGCTTTTCGTTCAAAACTTTGAAGCGGCTGGCATCCGCCTTTGGGGTGGCTATCAGAATTGACTTCTTGAATTTTGCGGATTTCATCCGATGGAGCGAGAGCTTCAACTCTGAATCAGTTCTGACACCCGAATCTTTCGATACCACCTCATCCAGAGTAGACAAGAGCGGACCAATCATTTTAGACGACGATATGTCCAATACCGTTGCATCAATACCCGGGGCTTGTTTCGTTAGCGGCGGCCCGGGGAGCTTCGCGAGTGACCCGGGAGTCTTTATCGTCGGCAGCGGTTCAGCGTCACTCGTCAGCAGTGGCTTGGGGGCCTTCGTAACCCAAGCAAATGTAAGTGGGGCTTGGGGGGCAAATTTGAATCCAGGAACTGTTGCGGCCACCTGTGCGATCCAAAACCCAATGGTTCAAAATCAGAACGCCCGAGTGCTCAAAGTTCAGGGAGCACAGAAGTCAGACGTTCCGGAAGATATAGCTGCGTAATGAAAGTTCGACAAATCTTGCTGGCTAGGGTCGTATGCCGTGTCAATGTGATTTACACACTGGAATACCGGCGCGACGTAATTAATAAAATTCGGGACCGATATGAGTTCATCAAAGTGCCAACAACGCCCGATGAATTACTTGGTCTCAATCCCTTAGAGGGGATCAAATTTCAGCAAGGAAAGTTTACGCGAGGAAGTAGAACCCTTTCGCTCGAGCTGTTGCAATTTCTGACGCTGGCGGACAAAAGTCATCTGATCATCGTCGATACCCGCTCATCCACAGCGGACTCTGAATATGTTCTCAGTGATTATATCGAAACTGCAAACGCTAGCCGTCCAGAATCTATTATTCCAGCTGGGCCGACTTTCTACACCAGTCACGTTGAGTTCACTTCGGAAAGAAAGCTTTCGGACTTTTGTATTCCTCGGGTGACTGCCGCAGGGGAAATGATAAATCAAATGCTCGACAAATACGAAATCAAGAGTCCTGCATTTGAACCATCGTCTATAACGTTAAATTTGGACCCGCTTGCTATTGGAGGACTACTTCCCTCTCATTTTACCTTGGAATACAGAGCGGGATTCAAACGCGAAGAGCGCACGTATTTTTCTCAAGCACCTCTACGAACTGATGATCACGTCACGCTACTAGAAAATCTCGAAGGCCCCCCACTGAATTAACGCCCGCTTCCCGGCGCAATAGGCCCTATTTGAAATCGAGGAGGTGGTGAATGTCGAAAGGTAAACATTATTTTGTAGAGCAGACTGAAGACGGACGGTATGCGGTGCGTGGGAAGGGCTCCACGCGTGCTAGTGGAATCTGGGATACTCAGCGCGAGGCGATTGACCGGGCTCATGAGCTGAACCCGAACGATCGTCCTGATGTGGAACGAGTGCGGGATACCAAAATCGGAGGCCGTGACAAGTGGCGTCCGGCGAAGTAGCGAAGGGCTTTGGCCGAGAGCTAGGGGTTGCCGCAGGCCGCGCCTGCAGCAACCCCGTCACCCGGTGACCCAGTCACGCCTGCCGCGGTTGCGCAGTGGCGCCGTCGCCTAGCTGCCTCGTGACTCAGTTGTCCGCTGATCCAGGCCTGAGATCACAGGGCAGCTTAGAAAACCGATCAACGGCTGGCGGCTCGCGCGGCAGCTGTAGCCGGGCAACCCCGTCCGAATTGCGCGGTTGCGCATGGAAGCTGAGGCGCGAGCGATGAACCGCTTCCGGACATGCGACGTTTGTGGGAAGCCGATCCCGATCATTCAGCACCAGTGGTCTACAGATCGGCCAATGGAGTCGGCTATATTCATCGGCAATGCCTCGGCAAGCCCGAAGGCAAACGAACCGAAACGAATCGATGGATCGAAGCGGCTGACCTCGCATCTCAACCTGATCCCGAACCACGTTCGCCTTCGATAACGGCGGGAGCCCGGAAACCGACGAACGTCTACCCTTGGTACGACCCGGAGCGGAACGCGGTGATCCTGCGCTGGGGCATTTACCAAGACGGCTTGATCGCGGACGCGTGCGCGAGGTCTCGCCCGGTGAGACGGCCTTCGGACGCACGTTCGAGGAACTTCGGGAAGGCGGCAGCTTTGAGACCGATTCTCGCGAACCATAATCTGCGACCCCCGCTGAACCTGAAAGGGTTGGCTCCATGGAGCCAACCCTGTTCATTTGTCCATATTTCTGTAGACCGCCCGATCCTGACCGCCCTCACAAATTTGCTACTCTTTGGACTAGAATCTAGAGCGACTCGATAGAGGCCGCATTCTGACAATTGAACGGAGAGAATCGCCATGTCCCACATTACAGAGTTCCAAATCGCTGGTCTCGCGGGTCGCAAAGAGGTGTATGCCAAGAAACTGAACCGGGACGTCAACCTTTTCTTTGGGCTGAATGGTAGCGGCAAGACATCACTACTCAAGATTTTACATTCCGCTATGGAAGGTGATGCCTCCATTCTGCAATCGGTGCCATTTACTGCGGCTCAGGTAAAAATCTATACGCAGAAGCACGACCTGGTGTTTACGCGATCAATCGAGAAGAAAACGTCTCCGTCTCAGGCAAATCTGGCGTTAGGAGAAACCCTTTCTGAAGACACAGAGTCTTCGAACTACGCACTCCAAACTATCCAGAACGTGAACCTGAGGTGGATCTCGGACGCTGGCACGTTCCGAAGCTTCGTCGCAGGGACTTCGCTAGAATGGAAGACCGAAGAGATTAACGGCTTAGAGAACCTTGCCCGCGGTTGGAAACATCGCTATCTACCAACTACTCGCCTCTATCTAGATCCTCGTGGTGCAGTACCACGCTACACCAGTGACCAATCGCCTGAACAGACAGAGGAGCTGTTGGATCGGTTCTTCAAACAAACCATGTCTCAGCTATGGCTATCATATTCAGCTGACCTACTGTCGCAGGTTCGAAAGACTCAAGAAATCGCAATTGCCGACATTTTGCGTAACGTACTTGCTACTATTCGCCGCATTCCAAAAAGGAACTTTGCCGACGTAGACCTCGATAAAGCATATGACCGCGTCTCGAACTTTTTAAGGCGCCAAGCTTCTCCAGACATCCTAGGTTCCAAAGAACAGTTCGCCACCCGTTACCGGGAGGAATCCAGCCTACGTGGAGTCGTCGATGAGATCGACACAGTAGAGAGGAAAATCGAAAAAACGATGGCGCCACGTGAGAAACTCCAAGGTCTCATCGGGAGGATGTTTACCGGCAACAAGTCGATATACTTCACCGATCGAGAAATTAAGATCGAGACGGACGAACATACGACAATTGGACTCGAGAACCTATCATCTGGTGAAAAGCATGTTCTTAAATTGTTCATCGAGACGCTACTAGCTGAAGAGTCCAGTATCATAATCGATGAGCCAGAGCTGTCGCTTCATGTCGACTGGCAGCGAAGCCTGATCGAGAATATGCTACTTTTGAATCCGTCAACCCAGTACATTTTCGCTACACACTCCCCCGAAATTATGGCGGATGTCGCCGACTCAAAGATCTTTAAGCTATGAGCCGCCTGGTGCATTCTAACTTCAAGGCCTATTTGCGGTACATGCAGGCTTCGCGACATCAACTCTTTGCGTTTGTCGAAGGTCCTAGTGACCCATTCTTTTACGATCGTGTCTGCGCTGCTGCTTCGAACGGAACCGGACTCTCCTATCAGATTGCGACCGCTGCCGAATTGCCGGGAGGTACAGGAGGCAAGCCGGGGCTGCTTAACTTTCATGGCGAATTAGCAACCCGCAAGAAGCTCTTCCACGCGTTCAAGGGCAAGGCCATTGGCGTGATGTTTTTCTTCGACAAAGATGTTGATGACTTGCTACATAAGCAGGTCCGCTCACGATACGTGGTCTACACCGAATGCTTCGATGTCGAAGGCCAGGCATTTAGATATGGTAGGTTGAAAGATGCTTCGGCTGCTGCAGCGTTCCTTGAATCATCGTGGCTTGATGCACTGCTCGCTGACGGTGCAGCATGGCTGGTATCAGCTGCTCAGCGTTGGAAGGAATGGGTTCAGCTCTGTCTGCTTTGCGCGATGCGAAACATCCCCTGCGCTTGCACCTTCAGAAGGCCATCTCCGATAAATCAACCACCAGACGCCGTTACAGATCCCGGAGAGTTCAGTAGACATTTCACTATAGTGGAAGGTGCCTCCGGTCTCTCGACCGCTGACTTCGGAAATGCGTTTAACGAAATTCGAAGGTTTGTTGATGGAGTGTATGGCAGGTCGAGACACCATCTTATATTCAAAGGCAAGTGGTATAGAACAATTTTGGAAGCTGACGTCAAGACACTGGCGAGGACGAGAAGCAGACCCGTAATAATGAGTAATTTTGGTGATCGCGTAATGTCCGCGCTACTACTATCGCTGAACTTTGAAGATCGTTGGGCGGAGCATTTCGTTCGCCCCACGCGTGAAATGTTTAACCGCTTGAAAGTCATTGGACCTTGATTTGTCGCTTGCTTGACGCGACAAATGTTGGCGTGCCGATGATTGGTCTCGAGACGCGGAGCTAAGGGTGTCGAAATGAGAAAATGAGAAGCGCTGCCCGAACCTAAATTGTCCGGTCTTCTCCGGTACTTGGTCTATGCGCTGACTAGAGAGCACTCGCTCCCGAAAAAAGACCAATGTCAGTCCCTGTGTGCGGCAGCCAGGTGACACTAAGCCGAGGGCGCCGCAATCAAGGCTTGAGCGGGCCAAACGGCCAGCCTCTAAACCAAGGCGCCCCGACCCCTCCGCGGCGGGTCGAGACGCATGGAGTCAGCCAGACCGGATCCGGAGCAGGTTTTCTATACCTCTTGACTGCGGTCTCAAGCGCTTCGCGCTCAGGCTCCGACGGATCAATTGCGGAAATGCCGCCGCCCACGAGGCTCACGGCATCCGCGAGCTGAAGGCAGCTCCTTCGTTGGCCGAGTAGCCTTGATGATCGACGCGGAAGATTAACTTGTAAGATGTTCCCTCATCCCACTACGTCTCCGCGGCGCTCTGATAGCGCGCCGGCGCTAGGCATTTGTTATCTCACTCAAATCGTTTTGAACGCCCGCGGCGCGCGAAGGGACAGGACATCGTGGCACTGCGCATTCAAAGTCGTCCACCGGTAGGCAAATTCCACACGCGTCACAGATCGGCTCGGGCGGCGGCCCCTTCGCGACGTATTCGATCCCGCGCGCCTCGCACCAGCGTCTCGATCCAGGCCGTATTGACATCTGCTCAACTCCTCTTGATAGCGGATAAAACCGCCGCCTCGTCTAACTCCCCATGCTTGAGCAGCGCGGCCGCGAGGCTAAATAACTCCTGCAGTAACCCTTCAAGCATAGCTCTGACACGCGCGATTGCGGGCCTGGGGTCGGCCCCATCTAAAAGCGCGGCGGCGCGCGCGTAATCGTCTTTGACCTCATCCACATTCCAAAATGGATCGATGATCTGCTCGGCCACTGGGCCGGCTAGATAAATTTCCGCTTGGGCAGTGCGCGAGAGCCCGCGCCGGTCGAACGTGCAAACCCCGGCCACGGGTTTCCCATCGACGATCAAGCGACCAGCGGCCAAGCGGCTGACCCTCGCGCCATGATGGATCGCCAGGATCGCGTGTGCCGCTTCATGGTAATTCGTAGTTCCCACAATTTCACCTACTCACTTCGCAAACACGAAGACACTGAGAAACTGAACCACTTCGTCACTGCGCCCGTCACAATAGCCAGTCGATTAGCTCACCCGGTCTCTCAGTTACTTCGGAATGGGCCTCCAAGAGCCGACATGAGGCATTCTGCGCCCTGCGGTGACACCTCAGTCCGGCCGGATTGATTAGCTATCGTGCGCTTTAACAAGTTCCTGCTTCTGAGCCCCGTCGTTGCCTGCTTGGTCAGTTACGCAGTCGCCCAGGCTTGCCTTGCGCGGCCTGCCCCCGCCGCCCTGCGGTTTGACACGCAGGCACTACGCGACTCGCTCGCGCTTCGTAAGCACGCACAGCCGAGACGTCAGCCTGTACAGAATCCCGCGCCGCTGCCCGCCGCGCCATTCGATTTCGAGCGCGCGCCTGATCTCCGGGGCGCTCATGGTATGAAGGATCGATGTGCAGGAGCGCCAGGTCGTCGTTGCGTAGGCCTCGATTGGCATCGCGCCTGTCTTCCGCATCTACTTCACTCCTTTGTTCTTGAGCCGGGGCAACAGAGCAACTAAGCGGCTTGGCAGCATGGAGCGGGTGACCGCAACAGCAAGGCGTACGCGCGCCTGCCACTCCGTGGGTTTCTTGCTCGGTTGCTCCTTGGCCATGTTACTCGTCTCTCCGTACTTGGCGGCTAAGTTCGCCGGCAGTTGGCCGATCCCGCGGTCCCGGTCGTAGGTTGTGCAGCGGGCTACACAGTCCGCGCACGCAGAGGATCCACCGCGGGCGGCTGCGTAGCGGATCTTAATTAGCGCGCCGCAGACGCACTCTTTTACGCGTCGCCGACCTCGTGACGCTGCGCGGCTTTGCCGTGAACGAGATCTAAGCGCCATTATCGGCTCTCCTCTGCGGCGCGAACGCGCAGGCTAAGGCTGGCGCGAGCTGTGAGGGCCGCGACCGTTACCACCATGATTATGATTATCAACATATGAGTTTTGCCCGGCTGAAGGGCGTGTGTTGTGAACCCGAGGCACCGAGCCAGACACAGCGCCGACGCGACAGCCGGGCGCTATATTACGCAAGAAAAATACCGTCTCCCGGTTCGGCGATCCCAAGCCAGCGGCGGCGTGCGGCCTGCCAATTCGACAGCACCTCTTGGTTCGCCCAAGCCAGCGTGAAATTCGGATCCCCCTGCATGGTATCGGTGATCGCAGCGACGTTGGCGTTGGCTTCGATCAAGCTCACGAGGGTCGATTCCAGCAAGTCCGTTGCGGCCTTGATGCGCTGAAGGTGGAGATGCTGTCGAGCTTGATCGTTAGCCGCAATTAGCGGCCTGAGTGCCTCACGGCGCTGTTCGAGGGCCGCGCGTACGATAGATTCGTCGCGCTGCGCGCGCTGGAGCTTGGCATCCAACACGTCGAGTTCATCACTGGGCATTGCGGCACCGTCGCCGATGGTAACGACTGCCGCAGCTCGTGCATCCTCAACTGCCCGGACGTGTGCATCGACGGCTGCGAGCGCGGCCTCGTGCTGTGCCGCTATTTTGTCGACGCCGGTCGCGCCTGGTCGAGCGCTGCTCGGACCCTCTCTGCGTGCGCTTCCGCGACTCGGAGCGATGTTGGTGGTTTTTTCTGGAAGAGTCCCATGTCTGTGTTCTCCATTTGTCTCGGGAATCCTTTACGCGAGCCGGCGCATCACAACCTGTGGATCGCTGCCATCGTTGGTGGTCTGAATAAAAATATCGACACCGATCAACGGCGTTGGCGTTGACGCCAGAACCTGATCGGCGAACGCTGCCGCGTCATCGGAACTAACGAAGGCCGCGTAGCCCTGAGCTACGAGCTGTATTGCGGGTTCGGCCTCGAACGCGGCTGACTCGCCGGACTGGGAGCAGGGCCCCTGATTTGGTGAGTACGCCTTCTTAAATGTAACTGAGTAGAGTGTCACTGACATTGGTCAAACCCTCGTTGGTTATTCGGCCCGAGCGGCCTACTGATTACTTCAGTACCGCGGCCTGCCGGCTGCGCGCTGATCGTGCTCTCAGGCCGCACTCGATCCTATCGAGCCGCGCTTGGAGTAGCTCAATCAACTGTTCCAGCTTCGCGAGATCCTCGGCGGGCGTGGACAAATCGCTGGCTAGCTCGTGTGCCGCCTCCAACGTTTCTGTGAGCTGCTCGGCGTCAAATTCCGAGGTTAGCGCGATACCGGCATCGACTCCGTACTTCATCTGCGTGACTAGGTTTCGGATCTCCTTCAGTTGCGCGTTCATCTACTACCTTCCTTTTTAGGCCGCCCTACGCGGCACATTTTTAATTCGTGAAGTGGCAAGCTCGCGCCGCAGCTGCGCGCGATGCGCGCGGGCCAGACGCAGCAACAGGCGCTTCGTTTCGACTTCGACGGGATTCGTCGGAATCATGGCCGCAATCTGGGTGCACAGCTTCTCGGCCTTGCGCAGATGCTCGGACTTCTTGATAGTCATACTCACTTCCTTCTCTTTTGACGCAGGTCCTCAGGTTTCAATGCCGTGTTGCCGAGCGCGCCCCAATGCGCGTCCACGTTGGCCGTGATCTGCTTGTGGCAGTGGTTATTCGCGACGCAGCAAACCCAACCACAAAACCCGCACGCGCCGACGTCCGCGCCTTGCCGGCCGCATGATTTCCAGGTCAAATTGCAGTAGGTCCTCGATGGGAACCGCTGCGCGGGGCCGCGATGTTGGGTCGCTGGACGTTGACTATTCATTGAAAAACTCCCACTCCCATAGACCACTTTCATTTAGGGCAATTAGCTGCTCGCGACTTCGCCGCGGGCGCTTGCGCTGCTCGCCCTGCGATGTGAGGTTAAAACTTACGGCGGGCGAGGTGTTGCGCTGACAAGCCTCACATCAAATTCGAGATCCAGTGCGTAGCGGGGAGCAAACCGCGTCAGCAAATCCGAAGAGGCGGCGCGCATCCCATACGGCTCGAAATGAAGCGTGCGCCGGCGATCAGGATGTTGCCAGGATGAAACATGGTCCCAGTCGTGAGAAATTGCAGCGGCACGGATATTCCGCGCGGCGGTTGTGATTATCCCGATAACACTGCCGTAGATGGCCGTGGATGCCAGTGTAGACAGCCGGCACGGGCCGGCTCGAAGCCTTCGCCGACCAACTTGAATAGTGGCTCGGTGAGGAGTGTGTGTGCGCCGGTGAATGGATTGACTACCCAGTCGCGGCCATCGCGTTGTTCGATTCTTAAACGCACAAAGCCTCGCTGAGGTATTCGGTTTCTGTATTCATGTTTGTGTTCCCTTCAAAACTTCACGCCACCTTCACACCCGGACAACCCCCCGCATACGCCTCGGCGCGTTCGGACTCGGACGCGTTGCGCGATAATCCGGATTACCAATCGCCCACAAGTTAAGCGCCCGAAGGGTGTTCGCGTGCGACCGAGTTCCGGAAACCCGCCCGCCCGTAAAGCATCGACAAGAGCCTTTTCGGAGACGCGCCGGTCGCGTTGAACCTCGTAGACGCTGGCAAGCTCCTCGACGCGCGAGAGATCGCGAGGCTTGATGTTCTCTGATCCACTGCGTAGGAACGGCATCGGGTCGGCTTTCAAGTCTTGACACCAGATCAGATCCGACCCGCCGGCACGAATCGCCGTCTCGCGGTCCAGGGTGTGGGCGCTGAACCGGTCGGGTCAAAATCGCCGAGCCTGACGTCTAAAAGGTACTGATGGAGAGGACCGAACCCTTCTCCGTTCATGTAGTTTCCCTTAGGCTTATCTTTCCAACTACGGAGAACCCTTGCGATTTCAACCGGCAACTTCGTTTCGACGTCCACGGGGAAGTAACGGCGGTCGCTGTCGTCCATATCAATCCCGGCGTAGTAATTCGAGGTAAAGTAGTAATTGGATAGGTCTCGGACTGTGTAGCTAGGTTAATTCTTCTCATTGACCAGCACGGAGTTGGGTGAGTTCATCTTCTTTAAGGCTTCCGCATCAAGGCGAAGGTCTTACCGATGTTCCGATTTCGTTAGCGAGCACGAACTGCTTTTCAGCCGACCAAGCGTTGAAGGTGCTGGCAAGAGTGCGTTTGTCCACCTCAACTGAGTTTTTCCTGCCATACACCCCGCACAGTGTCTCGCCCAGCAAGCTCTTACCACTTCCCTGCGTCCTACCGAAAAGAACGACGGCAGAAAACATATAAGTCCCAGGATACTGGATGGGGTATGCGCACCATCTGAGAAACCATTCGCGCTCCTCGGGAGGCTTCCCAGCGAACACGTGATCAACGAGATCGATGAAAGCACTGACATTGCCATGGCGAGGTTCACAACCGCGGCGCCAATTGTTGAAGTTGCCGTTCTCCAGCACTTCCGGCTGGCCTGGTTCGTCGGCTAAGGCCGGATGCATGCGGCGACAGTCCACCTCAACCACTCAGGCCCGGCCAGGGACCGTCTTTGGGTTGCCCTTGGTGTCGACCCGGACGATCTTCTTATGGGCCACGAGCAACTGGTTTAACGGGTAGACGGCGATCGTCTTTTCGGTTTCCAGCTTGAGGATTGCGGTAGGCTCGTCGATCGCCGCAAAGCGCGTGTTCATCTCCCATAGGGCTTCAATCTCGGAAAACTTCTCTCGGAGCAGTCCATCGAACTCTTCGATGCTGTGAGTGAGTAGATAATCGTCAAGTGCTACAGTCTGGCCGGGCTGATCCTCGGGCAGCAGCACCGTGCTGACTCGCGTGCCACGAGTCATCAGTCCTCGGGCGAACGCGTGCAGAGCGCCAAGCACCTGGGGCTTGCGCTGTAGATCGGAGTTAAAAATGATTTCCGCTTCGGTGCCTTTTAGGTTGTGAGCATCAAACTCGTCGCGCAGAACATGCTCGCCAGTCTTCTTGGATTTAAAAGTCCATACGCCAGTGAGACCCATGCAGGCGCGCCCGCCTTCGATGCCGCGTAGGCTTTCTTATCAGACTCGGCATAACGCCGTCTGCCGTTGGAGGCGAACTCACTTAGCCAGTCGATATTGGGCGGGTAATAAAGGTATGGTGCAGTGCCGGCGGGCTGCCAGTAGCGCTGTGGCTTGGCAGCCTGAAAACCGTCGGGGTTGCCCTTGTCGAGGAATCGTCTCCGAAAAAAATCGATGCGGTTCCTGCGATATCAAAGAACGGGATCGTGTAGGCTTGGCGACGTTGCCGGGTTATTTCGAATGTCTCATCCGGTGTCAGATCCTGGAGCTGCATGGCCGCGGCATCGGCGGCATCGAGACCGCTGCGCGCGAGGTCGGCCAGCAGTTCCGGACTGAAGTTGCGCTCCGCTCGGCGCTTCTTAGCTCTGGGCGAGCCATGCGTGCATTCGTCGTGCTCGGGCGGTGCAGCGGTCACAACCGTTGGTCGCTTCGTCGTGAGAAGCGCGCGCTCGGGATCATCGTGAGCAAAACCGCTTCGGCGTTCGGCTCCATCAGCATGACGCGCGCTTTCGGCGTTCGAGCCATTGCCTTGGCCTCGTTTGTGGTATGCTTAGTGTGTATCAAGTTCGTTCTCTCTTCGTCTTTACGCCGTCGTGATCTCGTCAGTCACGACGGCATTTCCACGTTGGAAGTCCATGTTTTTACCCGGTTACTCAGTTGCGCCGTGAATCCCGCGGGGCCGATTACCGTTTTCAGCCGCGACCGTCGCAAGCTGCTGGGCCTTGATCCAGGCCGAGATTTCGCAAATTCTAAATTTTATTCGCGCGCGCTGGCTTCCGGGAAATGTGCGCAGCGGTTTTGGGAAGGTAAGATTCCCCGTCAGGCGCCTCCACAGGGTGCTTTTACTGAAACGGAGCAACCGGCGCACGTCCGCTGAACTCGGTCGCCCCCTCGTTAACAAAGCTCGATCAAACCCGTCAATTTCCAGATCTACCATTTTAATCCCAACCTCCCCTGTTCAAACAATTTTGCTGCCGTTTGCGTTTTGATCGAATTTCACTGGCTAATCGCTGACGTGTCGTGACAACCCACTACACCTTATCCTATCCCATATTGTGAAAACGACTGGGCGATTCTTGTATATACAGCACCCTTCTCGCCGTGTGTGAATTGAGCGATTGGGAAATGTGATGCGTCGGGTTGGCTCTGGGAGCCACTAAAAAGAAGTGATAGTTGAGCTACGCGCAGAGGCGGCCTCTGGAAGCCAACGTAAATAGGGCTCCGATGCGGCGCCGACGGTCCGGCTGCGCATGCTGGGTGGCGCCGGAGCGGCGCGGGGAGCCCGGGCAGTGTTAGGAGCGTCCTGCGGGTGAGGCACCTTTGAGAAGTAGCCACAGAGAGCTCAGCTCTCCGCGGCGCCGTCGCCCAGGAGGATGGGTCAGGGTTGGACGGGATTGGACGGGGTATGGACGCGCCGCTTAAAGGAAAAACCCTTGTGCGATAAGGTTTGGAGCGGTGGACGGCTTGGACGGGGTTTTTCCCAAACTCTATATATAGAAAACGTATATGCCTATCAGATCCTAATTATCTCCATATATATTTCTCTATATAAAAGTGGTACATCCCTCCAAGTGAGGAAATTTCCTTTGTTTTAAAGGGGAATAGTTGGACGGGGTTCTCCTTCTCACCCGTCCTCGCCGTCCGCCCCTGGGTTGGGAGCCCTCGTAACCAGATTTGTTGTAATGCGTTTGCGTCCGCCGCGCCTAGGTCCGGTGTTAAGCGAAACGAGCCGAGGCGACGAGGAAGCTCGCTGACTCTGTTTCCCGGTTTCTCAGCTGTTTCGCCATTCTTTGGGCTCTGATGAAACTTGCATATATGGGCGCGGCATTCAGTCTCAGCGCTGTTCTCGGCGCCACTCAGCCACCAGTCAGGATGCTGCTGAGCCTCCAGGAAATTGGATCACGTTGCAGGCCGGTTCCTCGCCCGCGACGATGCTTCGGATCATGGCGTCCAACCAATTCATAGCTCCCCGCTTCTCGTGGTCATAATCGTGCCGATCATCGACGCCCGAGACTGTCGGCGCCGACCTATCAGTATGATTGAGCACATGCGCCACTACGCTCCGGCCCTCCTCCGAAGCTATTAGCGAAGCGGCCGTGCGCCTGAGATCCCTGGCTGCCAAGGTTTCACGAAACCACACGCCTTCTCGATCTTCGCCTGTCGCCAGCTTGGGATGCTCCGATCCTTCGCGGCGCTAGGAAACACGAAGCCGGTCCGCTGTGGGTTACGGCGCTGCAGAATCGCTAAAGCCTCCGGGCCGAGAGCAACGCGGTGATCTTGGTGGTTCTTTGCCTTATCCCCCGGGATCGTCCACCAACCGGCGCGCAAGTCGATTTCATGCCATTCCATATGCGCGACCTCGCCCGGTCGTTGCGCGGTGAGGAGCATTAAGCGGTACTGATCGGCAACGTCCCCCTCGCCGAGTACCTCCCAGAGCTTCTTGATCTCGTCTGGGCCAAGCCGGCGGTCGCGCGGGTATTCCTTATGACGCCTGCCCAGGCCGAGCGCTGGGTTAGCGGGGAGCATCCGCTCCTCCACGGCGTAGGAGAACATGCTGGATATAACCGACCGGACCCGATTCGAGCGCACGCGGTTGCCGCGGCGCTTGTTCTTATCGCCACCGTTCTCGACTTGCTTTAAAAGCCACGCGATATCGTCACGCGTGACCAGGGCAGCTCGCTTGCGGCCGATGTTGGGCACCACTACGTTTTCGAGCATCAGCCTATCCGTTCTCGTCGAGCTGGGGCGCTTGCAGCTGGCACAGTGCTCTTCAAGATAGAGTTTCGCGAGATCGGCGACGGTCTGCTGTTGCCGCTGTTCGGCCTGCTGCTCGCGCCTGCGCTCGACAGGGTCGATTCCGCGCGCGATGTCGCCTTGCATCTGAGTCGCCAGGTTGCGCGCGTCCTTGTAGTCGAGGTCTGGCCACCGGCCCAACCCCCACCGCCGCTTCTGGCCGCGCCCGTTGCGATAGACGACGCACCAGGTGAAAGTTTCGTCCTCCTCGCCCTTGCCCTTCGATATCCGCAGCACGAGCCCCCGCTGCTGTTCGTCCCAGAGGTCGATTTGACGCTTGCTCCCGAGCCGCTCCTCCCAGCTCCGACCCCTGATGAATGCGCCCGTTATGTTGTCAGCCATGCCAGATGTCCTCTGAGGTTCCACTGAGGTTCCACGATATCATTGAGTCGCAACTCGCGAACCCTCTCTGCGCCAATTCCTTCACTGCCCGTACAACTTATGTACAACTTTTCAGCTGGACTATCATAGCAAAATGCCCGCCTATAAACAAGCATCGGAAGACAACCTGACCTACGACGCGGGCCGGGTGATCGGCGTGCTGGGGGCGCTGATGTACGTCGCGTTCTGGGTGGTGCAGGTGGTGGCCACCTGGCGGTTTACGCCGGGCGACGCCGACGCCTATGGGCGCGGGCTGGGGATGGTGTTGCTGGCGATGGCCGGGGCGCTCGCGCTCAAAGCGCACACGGAGCCCGAGCGCAAATGATGAACTGGAATGCGCTCGCGACGATGGCGGCGGCGCTGATCGCGTTTATCGCGCTCAACGCCGGCACGCTGCGTTGGCTGTTCGAGCGGCATGAAAGCGCGCAAGCCGAGCAAATCGCGGCGCTCAAGCGCGAGGGCAGCGACTTCTCGCACGAGATCGAACGCGAGGTGATGCGCCTTAAGGCGCAGTTGCCGCTGGAGTACGTGCGGCGCGAGGACTGGATCCGTTTCTCGAGCACGCTCGACGCCAAGCTGGACGCGATGCGGGCCGAGTTGCGCGACGAGATCTACGAACTCAAGGAGCGCCTCGGCGAACGCGACGCGATCTAGCCAGAGCCGACCGGATCACGGCGATCAAAAGCAGAACGATGAGGCGCTTGAAAAGTGAGGGCGAGTGAAAAGGTGACGCGGATGGATGCGATGAACCTGGAGCAGAAACAACGCGAGGAAGCCCGCTGGCGGATCCTGCGCGTGCTCGACGCCGGCCGCCCGATCGCGGTCTCGGAAACTATCGTGTGGCGCGTGCTGGCCGATATCAAGCTCACCATCACGGTCAATGCGCTGCGCCGCGAGTTGAGTTATTTGCGCGACCGCGGCCTGCTCGAAATCGAAGGCGAGGACTTCGAGACCTGGTACGCGCGGCTGACCGCGAGCGGAGTCGACGTGGTCGAGTACACGGCGCTGGCGCCGGCCGGGATCGCACGTCCGCGCAAGTATTGGTGAGCGGCGAAGTGAAGCTCACTGAACAAAACCCCGCGGAGGGTATTGCGGCGCCGACCGCATACAACCTTCCGTACAAGGGCAAGATAAAAAAATTGCCGCCCGGGTTGCGCGCCGAGTTCGATCGCCGCCTCATCGCCGGTGCGTTCTCCGACTATCGCGGCCTCGCGCGCTGGCTCCGTGACAATGGCTATTCGATCAGTCACGCGTCGCTCGCCCGCTATGGCAAAGCGCTCGACCGCAAGCTCGAAGCGCTCAAGCTCGCGACCGAGCAGGCGCGCGCGGTGGTCGCGGCCGCGGGCGCGGCCGACGATACGATCAACGAGGGCTTGATGCGCCTGGTGCAGGGCGACCTGTTCCGGGTGCTGGTGGAACTGAAGGAGGCCGACACGGAGAAGATGGATGTCAACGCGCTCGCACGCAACGTCGCCTCGATCTGCCGCTCTTCGGTGCTGATGCGCCGGGCAGCCGAGGAAATGCGCAGCGGAATCGGACGGCGGGTGCTCGCGGCCGAGCGCAAAGTGGTCGCGGCGGCGCGCCGGGGATCGCACGGCGGATTATCAGCCACGGCGGAAAAGCGGATTCGCGCCGCCTTGCTCGAGATCGCGGAGATGCCGGTCATCGCCGCCGACTACGACGAGGCGTCGCTGGCGGCCCATCGGCTGGCGGGTGACGCCGCCGCACGATCGAGCGCCGAAGAATCGTCGCCTGCGAGAACCGTGCTCCCCGAACGCGAACCTGCGGGCGAAAACTCGGAAGAGGCGGAGGAGGCGGGCGATGAGTAACAACGGTACGGGAAAGAAGGCCGGCGGCGGCGCGCCCTCGGTCGCGCGCCGCTTGCGCGGCCGAGTAAACCAAATCGCCGGCAAGCCCGGCGAAAAAGAACCCGCCGGCCAGGCTCCCGCGAGCGCGATCCACACCGTCGCGCGCGACGTGCTCCTGCCCTACCAGGTGCGCTGGATCGCCGACGACGCCCCGGTCAAGGTGGCCGAGAAATCGCGCCGCGTGGGAATCACCTGGGCCGAGGCAGCCGACGCCGCGCTCTCGGCCGCCGCCACGGCCGGCATGGACACCTGGTATCTCGGCTACAACCGCGACATGGCGCGCGAGTTCGTCGAGACCGCGGCCGCGTGGGCGCGCCAGTTCAACAAGGCGGCGCACGCGATCGAAGAGGTCGTGCTCGACGACGAGCGCCGCGACCTGCTCGCGTACCGCATCCGCTTCGCCTCCGGACACAAGATCGTCGCGCTCAGCTCGCGCCCCTCCAACCTGCGCGGCAAAGAGGGACGCGCCGTGATCGACGAGGCCGCCTTCCACGACAATCTGCCCGAACTGATGAAGGCCGCGATGGCGTTCACGATGTGGGGCGGGCTGGTGCGCGTGATCTCGACTCACAACGGGGCCGAGAACCCGTTCAACGAACTGGTCAACGACATCCGCGCCGGGCGGCGCCCATACTCGCTCCATCGCGTGACGCTCGACGACGCGCTGGCCGAGGGCCTGTACCATCGGATGTGCCGCAAGGCCGGGCGGCGCTACGGCGCGGCGGCCGAGCGCGAGTGGCGCGCGCGCATCTTCGCCGACTACGGCGACGCCGCGAGGGAAGAGCTGCTGTGCGTGCCGCGCGCGAGTGCGGGGGCGTTTTTGAGCTCGATGCTGATCGAGAGCCGGATGCGCGCGGGCGTGCCGGTGCTGCGATGGGAAGTGGCGGCCGAGTTCAGCGAGCGGCCCGAGGATTACCGGGTGGGTGCGGCGCGCGAGTGGTGCGAGCGCCATCTCGACCCGGCGATCAAGCGGCTGGAGAACCTGATGAGCTCCTTCGGCGAGGACTTCGGGCGCAACGGCGACCTGAGCGTGTTCTGGCCGATGCAGATCGCGCCCAATCTGGTGCGCCGCACGCCCTTCGTGGTCGAGCTCCGCCGGGTGCCGTTCCGCCAGCAGGAGCAGATCCTGTTTTATATCGTCGACCGGCTCCCGCGGCTGATCGGCGGCGCGCTGGACGCGCGCGGCAACGGGCAATACCTGGCCGAGACCGCGCGCCAGCGCTACGGCGCGCGAATCGAGCAGGTGATGCTCTCGGCGCAGTGGTATCGCGACAACATGCCGCGCTACAAGGCGGCATTCGAAGACGGAATGGTCGAGTTGCCACGCGACGCGGAAATCCTCGCCGACCATCGCGCACTCGAAATCGAGGACGGCTACGCCCACGTCTCCGATCGGCGCGATCAGAAGGGACGTCACGGCGACGCCGCGATCGCCGCCGCGCTCGCCCACTACGCGAGCAGTATCCGCACGCAGCAAATCTCGTATACGCCGGCGCCGCGGCGCACGGCTGCGATGAAGTCCCTGGGCCGCGCGCTCGATCCGTTCGGGCCGCCGCAGGAGGGTGAGGTGGAGCCGGTCATCGCGCGCGGCGGGCGGTCGCGCGCGTGGGCGTGGCTGTGAGGCGGAAGAACGTAAATGCGAGGCCGCGGAAGTCAGGGTTC
The DNA here is from genome assembly GCA_963710455.1 of uncultured delta proteobacterium. Taxonomy (GTDB): domain Bacteria; phylum Desulfobacterota; class Binatia; order Binatales; family Binataceae; genus JAKAVN01. Next base: position 332,166 of record CAVQAG010000014.1, on the reverse strand, counting down.
AAGATGATCAGCTGCGACATCGGAGCGGCGTCGCGAGGGTTGGTGAAGGCATGAAACTCTATGACGCGTACGGGCGCGAGGTCGATACCGCCGAGCTCCGCGACGAGCAGGCCGCGCCCACCATGGCCGGCGTGCGCAACATCTACTCCGTGATGCATCCGTCGGTCGGGCTCACGCCCGAAAAACTGATCGCGATCCAGCGCGAGGCCGAAGCTGGCGATCCTTATCTCTATCTCGAACTGGCCGAAGAGATGGAAGAAAAAGACCTGCACTATCTGGCCGTGATCAGCACGCGCAAGCAGGCGGTGGCCGGCGCAGAGCTGATTGTCACGCCGGCTTCCGAAGCGGCCGAGGACCTGCGGGCGGCCGATCTCGTGCGCGATTTCGTTGGCGGCGGCGCATTCGACCTCGAAACCGCGCTTTACGATATCCTCGACGCGGTCGGCAAGGGCTTCTCGGCGACCGAGATCATCTGGGACACGGCCGGGCGCGAATGGATTCCCAGGCGCCTCATGTGGCGCGACCCGCGCTGGTTCATGTTCGACTGGATCTCGGGCGAGGAACTGCTGGTGCGCACGCTGCGCGATGAAGGGCCCGCGATTCCGGCCGACGCCGCGACGGTCGCGCCCACAAGCCCGGCGGAGCAGGCGCCCCGCGCGAGCGGCGCGCATTACCGTGGCTCGCGCTGGTACTCAGGCACCGGCGGCGATGCACGAATCGGAATCCAGCCGCTGACGGCGCCGCTCGCGCCATTCAAGTTTATCGTCCACTCGCCAAGGCCAAGGCCGGGTTGCCGGTGCGCGGCGGACTCGCGCGGGCGGCCGGATGGGCCTACCTGTTCAAGAACTACGTGCTCAAGGACTGGGTAACGTTCGCGGAGATTTTCGGCCAGCCGCTGCGGCTGGGCAAATACAGCCCCGGCGCGACCGAGGCCGACAAGCAGGCGCTCCTGAGCGCGGTCGCGAATATCGGCACCGATGCGGCCGCGATCATTCCGGAATCGATGCTGATCGAATTCGTCGAAACGCGCGGAGCCGGCGGCGCCGAGGTCTACGAGCGCTTCTGCGAGTACCTCGACAAGCAGGTGAGCAAGGCGGTGCTGGGGCAGACGCTCACCACCGAGACGCCGCGCGATGGCGGCGGCTCGCGCGCGGCGGCGCAGGTGCATGACGCGGTGCGCCGCGACATCATGGAGTCCGACGCGCGGCGCCTGGGAGCCACGCTCACGCGCGACCTGGTGCGGCCCATCGTCGATCTCAACCTCGGACCGCAGCGCCGCTATCCGCGGATCGCGCTTGGGCTCTCCGCCGACAACGACGTCAAGCTGTTCGCCGACATGGTGGCCGAGCTGGCCGACCGCGGCTTGCGGGTCGGCCAGCGCGAGGTGCTGCGGCGGCTCGGGCTGCCGGAGCCGGCAGCCGACGAGCCGCTGCTGGAGCCGGCGGCGGCGGGGGCGCGCCGCGCGTAGCGCGGCGTGCCGGCCGGCCGTCGCCGCCGGCAGGCGTGTGCTCTACGGCAAGGTCCTTATCGGCTTGCCGTCGGCGCCATACAGCGTCAGCGACGGAGTGTTGTCGTTGCTCAGCACCATCGCCGCGCGCGTCTTGCCGTCGGGGTCGAGCAGCGCGAGGCCCGGCGAGCCGGCCTCGGTAATGTCCAATCCCATCCGGGCGCCCTTTTCGTCATAGAGCCTGAGCGTCGGCTCGCCGCCAATCGCGACGTCGAAGGTGGCGCGCAGATGCTGCAAGCGGTCGAGCAGCGCAAGGCCCGCACGCCCTTCGCCGGTCACGCCGATCGCCGCCTGCGAAATCCCGGTGCTGGAATAGAAGCGCGCGCGCGCCGTGCCCTTCAGATCCACGCCGATCGAAGCGCGCAGGGTCTTGCCGGTCGGGCCATAAAACTCGAGTAGCGGCTCGCCCCGCTCCATCACGAGCTCGGCCCGCTTGACTCCCATCCGATCGACCAGGATGAACTGCTCGGCCGTGATAGCGCGCACGTGACGGGTTGCGGCCTCGGCAGTGGCCACCGACCATAAGCCGCCCCGGCAATCCTGATCCGGCTATAGCGCCCCGACAACTCCGCCGGCGATCGCCATGACGAAATTGCTCCAACGGTCCTTATTGGTCATTTTTCGATCGATCATTTTTTGCCCCTTTCGTGAAGCGGTTGAATGGTGCGGCCCGGATGAACGCCCGCAAACGGGGCAACCCTGAGGCCGGTCCCATGGTACAAATGCTTCCGACGCTGCGCGATAGAAACGAAAGTGAAGATCAGGATAATCGGGTGGGGTGCCCGCCGCCGCGCGTCGGGGGGCGCGCAGCGGCGGGGCTTGGATTGTGGCGCGGCCGGGGTCAGCGAGCTACGCCACAGGGGAAAAAGGAAGGAAACTAAGGGGGGCGGGGTCGCGATATATTCACCGTTTGCGGATGTCATCGAGGGCCGCCTCCGGCAGTCCTGATCACTTCGCCATTGCATCGAGCGCCGCGACGCCGATTCGAGAATCCTGCGGCGCCGGCGTATCCGTCGGAGTTGGTCGCGACGGTTAGTTTTGTTGCTCGATGTCCCACCCTTCTATCTCTCCGCTCCATTTGCGCCGCGATTGTCTCGCTCGGCGTCTTGATGATGTCTCATTCCGAAACATCATGCACCTAATCTAAACATGTTTAAACATCTATTGCAACTGTCAAACATAACTAAGAGATAAATATTTACGATTGACGCAGTTGAACATCTAAAAATACCGCAAAATAGCTCGATTTGCGGCCATCGGCTAAATGTCGCATGTTAAGCATCATAAAGCCGCAATTCTGGCTTGATCGCGCGTAGTACGCGACCTCCGCAACTCATCGAACGATTTTGCCTTGCTTGCGTTCAGTGCAAATAGTTAGAGTTTTTGAGGACTTAAGTGAAAATGAAAATCAGATTTCCAAAAATTCGGCTGACAACGGCCCTGATCACTCTGATAGGCGGCCACCTTCTTATTGGAGCACCCTCGACCGCACGCGCGACTCTGGGCGGCCCGGCCTCGTCGGTCGCTGATGATGCCGCACAAATGAAGGCCACCGAGGGCGTCAACCTTGCGCGGCCATTGCCTGGGCTGCCGGCGGAAAACGCTCCCACTTCGGCCAACTTTGCCGTTGAGCGGCTGACGACGCCGGAGGGTACCGTGATAAGCGAATATATCGGCCAGAGCGGAACGGTATTCGCGGTAACGTGGCGCGGACCGACGCCGCCCAACGTCGCGACGCTGCTCGGGACTTATTTCAAGCAATACAGCGACGCCGCCAACGCGGGCGCACCGGGACGGCTCGGACTCCATGCGTCCTCGGTGCATGCGAGCGACGTGACGGTCGAAACCGCGGGCAACATGGCCTTGTTTTGGGGACGAGCATATCTTCCCGCCGCACTGCCCCCCGGCGTAAGTCTTTCGGAGATCAAATGAGGACGCGCAACCTGACGATATTCGCCGTCGTGGTGGCGCTCGCGACGCTTACAGCCGCCGGTCCGGTTTTCGCCGCGGCCGCAAACTTATTGAACGTCAATGTCAACCACGGCCCGAGCGGAGCGGGAATTGATCAACCTTACGGTCATGCCACGGTATGCGTACCCGGCACGAATACCTGCCAGAGGATCGGAGGCCTGCTGATCGACACCGCTTCGTTTGGCCTCAGAATCTTTTCCCAAGCGCTTACTATCGCACTGCCCGCGCAGACCTCGGGCCCGGACAAGATTGCCGAGTGTGCGTTCTTCGGCTCGGGCACGGCATGGGGAAAGGTCGCGATGGCCGATATAAAGCTCGGCGGCGAGCCGAAGATTTCAAATCTGCCGGTGCAGATCATCAATCCGCGATTCCCTTCCGTGGGACATCGGCCTGCGGCGTGCAACCAATTCGGCTTACCGCTAGAGCGAACTCCCCAGCAGGAGAATTTCAACGGCATTCTGGGCGTCGGGCTGTTCCAGTCCGATTGCCCCGCTTGTGTCTCTTCGACTCCCGCCAACGGCTACTATGCTTGCACTTCGACCGACTGCACCCCGACCACGCAACCGCGCGCCCTGCAGGTGCAGAACCCGGTCGCGCTGCTGCCGGTCGATAACAACGGCGTGCTGCTCAACTTGCCGCTGCCGCCGGTTAGCGGCGCCGCGACGCTCGCCGGAACATTGATCTTTGGGATCAACACCGAGACCAACAATCAAATCCCCGACACTTTCAAAGTCTTCACCGCTGACCCGACGACCCTTACCTTCACTACTACTTTCCATAACACGCCGATCGGCTTCAGCTTTATCGACAGCGGCTCAAACGGTTTTTTCTATGACAATTCAAATCTGGGCCTCTGTTTTGGCTCGCCATGGTACTGTCCGGCGGCGCTGACCGCCCAGCACGCGACGACCACCGGCTCCGACGGCCTCAATTCGACCGTAGTCAACTTCGACATCGCGAACGGGATCGATCTGTTCGTGACCGGCAACGCGGCTTTTTTCGATCTCGGCGCCAATCTTGGCCCCGGGATATTCGACTGGGGCTTGCCGTTCTTTCTCGGTCGTAAGGTGTTCGTCGGGATCGCCGACAAGAGCATCGCGGGCGTGGCCGAATCGACTCCGCTGTGGGCCTATAAGCCGTAGATGTAATTCGGTGCCGCCCACGCCACGACCTGGATGCGCAAAGCGGCGTGGATCCGGACCCGTCTCTAACGCGGCAGTCCGTTCATCGCTTTGACGAAATCTTCGGCCGGGCCGAGCGCGGGATCGACTGGGGAATGGATCGAAGGACCGACCGCCGGACCGGCTGGAGTATCCGCCAAGGCCGGCGCTCCGGCGATCGCGAGCGTCCCATTTACGCGATCTTCTTGGTCGATCGTCCGCTCGTTCCCGCTCGAGACCGAACCCGGGGCTTCCTGCGGTTCCGTAACCTGCGATTCCGCTGGCCCGGAGGGCGTCTGCTTGCAATAACGCGCGACCCAATTGTCGAGCGCGGACTCTTGAGCGCGCGCCTTCGTATTCGCGAGCAGGCGCCGCACGCGCTTGCTCTGGACCGCCTGTTCGCGATCCGACTTGCGCAGCAACCGCGCAACCAGTAACGCGTGGTTCATCAGCAATTCAGAGTCCGCCAGCGCTTCTGCGGTCAGCCTGAGCAGCTCGACCTGATCATGCCACGCACCGAGCACGTCCTGCAGGGATCTAAGATAATCCAGCGCAGACTCGGCTTCGGGCTCGCCCAGATCGCGCGCCAACTCGATCCGGTAGCGCAACTGCTTGGTCCGTATGCGAAAAGCATGGACCTCCCCGGGATCGAAACTCTCGGCCGCGCGCGCGAGCGCCTTGCGCCACTCGGCATATACTTCAGCCACCGCGCAAGCCATCACCGCCGCGGTGTCGGAGCCGTCAGCGTGCGCGAGCCCTTCGAGAAATTTCTCGGCGCGAAGTCCGAGCGTAAAGAGCTTGCGGTCGGCGAGCTTGCGGCGCGCCCGGCGAATCCCGCGGTCCCGCTTGCTGAGTGCGAGGTCGCGGATCATCACATAGGCTTTTTTCTCCTCGGGATTGCGCATCCGGCGGGCCTTGCGCTCGAGCAGATCGATCATCACGTCACAGTCGCGCCATCCGCCGAGCGCTCGCCGGGCCCGCCGCAACGCACGGACCATCGTTCGCCTCTCTGATGGCAACGGCTCTGGGGAGAGCGTGGACACCACCTGCTGAAGCCGGCGGCTCCAGACGCGGAGGTCGTGGACGTCATCGACACTGTCCTCGGCAAGTACCTTGGGCAGAAGCGACATGAATTTTCGCAGCCGATCTCGGAGGAGCCGTTCCAACGCCGTGCGATTCTGGCCATTGGTGGCGGACGCCCGGGGCTGAGTCAGAGTCGCGATCGGCGCGGTTGCAGACAAAATCAGCGTCTCCTAAGAGCAGCGAATTAACGAAAATATAACGATACTTTAACATGACCCGATGGCGATTCAATCCGCTTCATACAGCCGGAGAGCGGCGCCGGTTGGCGCCGACATCGGAGGGGACAAGTCCGCGGGCCAGGGAAATTTTTAATTGGGCCGCCCTCTGCCCTCGGACTGAGGCACGCTATTGGTAGAAAACTGCGCGGAGTATCGAAGGAAGGACCTCGCGATCAAAGCGTTCGACATGCGAGTCGAGCGTCCGGGTCAAAGCCAGCAGAGTCCGCGCGAACTCGCCGCGATACTCGGCGGTTTGCGGCTCACGATCCAAATCCGACGACAACGCAGGCAGAGCGCCAATCAACTCGCGCATCTCCTGACGTTCGATCTTCAGGGTATCAAGCAATGTGCCCGGAATTGCATGGTGTGCTTCCCCCCACGAGAAGACCAGTTCGTCTTCGATTTGCAGATGCGACCATAGGCTGCGTCTTATCTCGGCCCATACTTCTATCGCCTGTTGATTCGCGCTAGCCGCGTCGGGATTGGCGGCCAGCCGCGTGGTAGCCAAAGCCAGTTGCATAATAAGGCGGTCCAACTTTCTGTGTTCGCTGCCCAGACAGGCCACCATCGTGTTGATCATCGGAACCTCGAGATCGGGCAGCGCGTCACAGCACGGAGTGCTTTGAATAGAAACCTGCGTAGCTTCCATGTTTTTTGTCTCCACAGCTGAGAGTAGGAGCAATCCCGATGCCACCGAGGGAACGGTCAAACTTCAGCAACGGCGTAGTGATGTGCGTGCTGCTTCTGCGAATAATCGCGAAACGCGAGTCGGGACCGGTCGTAGATAGAGCCGACGGAACCGAGGTAACAGACTATTCACCACAGGAACGTTGAGCGCCGCAGTGATAGGGTATAGTCTGACTGACTGGCGCCCCACCACATGGTCTGACCCGACGGCAGCCCGGCCTTTGTTCCAGGAGGGCATGATGACTGCAGGCAATAGCCGTTTAGATCGCGAAGGTGTCTTCCTCGACCGCGTCATCGCATGCCCGGTATGCGGTGAGAAAGCCCATTCGTTCCGGATCCGCCGGGTGATGAGCCTCCGCACCATCGATGGCGAGTTCTATCATCAGACAGCGACCTGCAGCGGTTCGATGACGCCGGATATGTCGGCGGCGATGGATCTATTGCGCTTGGTGGTCGAACGCTCCGCCTGAGAACGACACCGGATACGCGCTCTCTTACTTGAGATGCCTTCGTCAGGGGACGCCGCGCGAGGACACCCTCGTGAAATCGGCGTGGAAGGTCTGTTGGCCGTAGGCCTTATCGTCGACCGCGATAAGCTGCGTTCCGCGCATCGAAATAAGATCGTGGCTGACGAGCCTGCAATCTTCGACGGCGTCGACCTCGACGTGAAATCTGACGGGGACCGCCCACAAGATATATTTGGTCTGGGTCAAAATAAGATGGTTTCGAATCTTCGCGGTGCCGGTTTGGTCGTCCGCTGAAAGCACCTGACTCTCGAAGCGCTCCGGGCGAACCACCGCCATTCCGATCACGAGCTTCAGAAGATTTAGCCGATAGCTCCCCTGGGGCATCGGCCCGTAGCAGAGCTCATAGGTCGTAGGATCCTTCGACATCGTATTTCCCGGAATTGCCGGCTTGAAGTCGTCGCCCTGGATGGTGCCCTTCCAGCATCCGACAAAATCCGCCGGCAACCTCATCCAATTGCCGGTGCTGGACGCCCGCAGTAAGGAGCCTTGCCCGAGAACCTGCGCGCTCACCCTGCGGATCGGTAATGCTATCGCCACTGAAGCGATCAGCACCATGATTGCCAGGCTGAGCGTTGGGATTCGCGACTGGTAGTGCAAGTTCTTCAAGCGGCGTGCGCCAAGCCCAGTGCGTAAATCATGTCCACGCATCAATGGCGCGCCGGAGAGGCGTTTGGAAAAAAACCCAGTTGCTCCCGATGCGCATTCGTTAAGGGCCCCGAACTACCCATACGCACCAGGTATTTCGCAAGTGTTACGGCGACGCGACTATCGGATGAAGCAATCGGATCGTGCGTCTCAAACGCGCGACCGTCTCATTTGTGAGACAGATTTCTTGAGGGCGTGAAGTCCTGCGCGCTCTTAACTGATTGTAGTGTTTATTTACTCACAGACAACCAACGTCTGCGAATAGCAATCCCTCGACAGCATGAAGCCCACACGGGGAGAAGGAAAAACGCGCACTCAGCGGGATGGCGCGCCTGTTGCTCCCTTAATCCTGGTGATCGATGCGAGTTCGGCGCAATTTCGCGCGGCTGCGATGAGCTTTACACAACAAAGACCAATGAAGCTAAAAATAGCACAAGCATCTAATACGATAATTTGACATGTCTAATCGCGTCTAACATCTTTTAGAGCAAGGAGACTTGCGTTGACAATGCGATCCCAAATCTTGTTTGCCGCTTTCATGGGCCTGGCCTTGCTCCTCGCAATGGCGGCGGTGTCGCCAGCGCATGCAACTTTGGGGGAGACCGCAGATTCAGTCGCTGCCGACGCCGCCTCTCTTAACGCGATCGCCGTTAGCCGTACGCCGCGTCCTGCGCTGAATGCGCCGTCGGTTGTGGCCTACACCGTCGCGCAGATGACGACGGCTTCCGGAACTGCAGTCAACGAATACGTCGGTCCTGACGGGAAAGTCTTCGCGGCAAGCTGGCGCGGGCGCAGACCGCCCGATCTGTCGGTGCTGCTCGGATCCTACTTCGCGCAGTACCAGGAGGCCGCCATTGCAGCCGGGCTTGGGGCCCACGGACTTCATCACGCGTCCGTGCGTGGAAGCGACGTGGTGGTCGAGATGGCTGGTCATATGCGGGACATGTCGGGCCGCGCGTTTTTGCCCTCGATGATTCCGCATGGAGTCGAGTCGTCGGAGATACGCTGATGCCCTGTCGGGGATTCAAATTTGCCGCCGCGAAATTTGCCGCGGTTATGATCGCGATGCTGGCGATATTCGCTGCACGCGGAGCGGTTTGTGGCTTTGCGGACGGCTCCGTGCAAAGCGGTGCGCCGGTGATGGAGTCGGCTCCCCAAATAGCGCCCAATGCGATGACAGTTACTGTGTGGGCCGGGCCGTATGGCATTTACTTCAACGGTCCATTCACCGCGGTGACGATTTGTCAGAGCGGCACCACTTCGTGCGAGACCATCCACGGCATTCTGGTCGACACGGGCTCTTCGGGACTTAGAATTTTCGGCCAGGTCAATCATCTGCCACTCCCGACGGAGACCGCGTCCAATGGCAACCCGATCGCCGAGTGCGTACCCTTTGGCACGCTTTCGACCTGGGGCCGGGTCGCGTACGCAGACGTGAAATTGGGCGCCGAGCCGGTGATCTCGAAGATGCCGATTCAGATCATCAACCCGAACTACCCGACGATGCCCGCGATATGCAAAAACGGCGGTCCGCCGGCAGCGCAAAGCCCGACTCAACTTGGCTTCAACGGAATACTGGGGGTGGGCCTGTGGGGCGCCGATTGCGGCGACGCCTGCGCGACGCTGGGGCCGTGGAATCCCTCGATGTACTTTCGGTGCCCGGGGGGCCGGTGCACGGTCGCGCCGGTGGCGGACGCAAACCAGGTGCAAAATCCGGTAGCGCTGCTGCCGGTTGACAACAACGGCGTGGTGCTGAAGCTGCCGGGAGTTCCCTTTATGGGTACCACCTCGATCAAGGGCGGGCTGGTGCTGGGAATCAACACGCGCTCCAACAACAAGCTGCACAGTGCCTCGGTCTTCAAGACCGACCAATCCGGCAATATCGCGACCACCTACAATAACGCGACGATGGACGGTTTTATCGACAGCGGCTCCAACGCGCTGTTCTTCGACAACCGATCGATCCCGGAATGCAATCCGTCGCTGGCGCCCGGCTTCTACTGCCCGTCGGACCTGCTGGTGCTCGGCGCGATAAATACTGGGCGCGCGGGCAGCGCGTTCGGGCTGGTCTCATTCAGCGTCGCCAATGCGCTTTCACTCGCCGCCACCGGCAACAAGGTTTTCTACAATGTGGCCGGAACCTTGGGCGGGAGCTTCTTCGACTTCGGCTTGCCGTTTTTCTTCGGCCGCAACGTGTACACGGGAATCGACGGACAGCTCACCTCTGGCGTGAGCATGGGTCCGTTTTTCGCCTACTGAAGAGTGCTCCCAGGCTGTTCGCTTACTGAGCGCAGCGCGCCGCGACCCTGACGCTCTGCCATGGGAGACGACACCGATTAAACCCAAGGATCGCTTCGCGTAGATCCTTCACTTCGGCATCAGCGAAGGATCTCCGCGAAGCGATAGAACTTCCTTCTGACGTTTATCGACGCTTCGCAAGTAATGATGCGGGCGAGGGCCTGAAACGGAAAAAAAAGGGCCGAGCACCGAAGCTACAATCGCATCCGCAATCGATCCATCATCCGCTTGACCAATCCGCCGCGCGCGACCGACACCGTCGCCAGCATCGGGACTGTCGACTGCGGCTTGCCGTCGACCATCAGCACCAGCGCGCCGACCTGCTGCCCCTTGCGGATCGGCGCGAGCAGGTATTTCGCGTCGAGCGTTCCCGCAAGCGTGACCCTGTTCTCCTGCCCATGCTCGACCGTAACCACGGGAACCTGGATCGGCGCGACCGCAACGGTGTCAGCGGCGCCACCATACACGCGCACCGTGTCGGACAGCGTCTTGTGCCAATCCGGCTGCACGCTGGTGAAAGTGCGGAATGCCCAATCGATCAGCTTTTCGGTCTCGACCCGACGCGCCGACGACGACGGCGTCCCGAGCACGGCCGAGATCAGATTCATCCCATTCGCGTGCGCGCTGGCGACCAGATGGTAGCCGGCTTCCTCGACGTGGCCGGTCTTAAGCCCGTTGACCCGGGCGTCGTAGAACAGCAGCGTGTTGAAGTTGGGCTGATGGATTTTATCGAAGGTGAAGTCCTTGGCCGAGGTATATTTAGTCGCGTCGGGAAAGCGCTGTACGATCGCGCGGCCGAGTTTCACCATATCGAAAGCGGTGGTGTACATCTCGGGCACCGGCAGCCCGTCGGGATTCTCGAAGTGCGTCTCGCTCAGCCCGAGTTCTTTGGCCTGTTGATTCATCTGCTCTGAGAACGCCTCGCTCGAACCGCCGAGATACTCCGCGAGCGCGACCGCGGCGTCGTTGCCCGACGACACCATCAGGCCGTAAAGCAGATCGTTGACCGAGACCTTCTGTCCGACCTGCAGGAACATCCGCGACACGCCGCTGTTCATCGAGAGGCGCCACGCTTTCTCGCTCACCGTCACCATCGTGTCGGGCGTGATGCGTCCCTGATGCAGCGCCTGCAGTACCAGGTAAAAGGTCATCAGCTTGGCCAGGCTGGCAGGCTGGATCTTGTTGTGCTCGTTGTACGCGTAGAGCGTCGCGCCCGAGCGCTCGTCGATCATCATCGCGGCCTTGGCGTCGAGCCCAAAGGGCGCCGGCCGACCGCCGAGCACATGGATCTGATCGAGCGGCACCGCCGAGGGCGCCGCCGCCTCCGCGTGCCGGGCGCGCCGCGCCGCCACCGCAGGCGCCGCATCGAGGGCGAGTATCGCCGCCACCACAGCAATGAGAAGGATCGCGAGCCTGAATCGGGAAAAACTACGCACGTCCATCGCCTGCCGCCACCTCCGCATACTTAAAGGTACGGCGTGGCGCGATTGATAATCAAGGCGTATGGCGTGATTAAGGCGACGAGGTTGTTCCATTCATCGCCGATTCCGACTATTTCATTGTAGCCATGGCGATCGATCTCTCGGTGATCCTGCCGGTGATGAACGAGCGCGATAACCTGGTCGCGCTGATTCCGCGGCTGGGCGAGATCGCCCGACTGTTCCATCTCGATTACGAAATCATCGTGATCGACGGCGGCTCGACCGACGGCACGCGCGAGGCCGCCGCCGAACTGGGCGCGCGCGTGGTGCCCGAACGGCGGCGCGGTTATGCAGGAGCGCTGACCACCGGTTTCGCCGAGGCGCGCGGGGAATACCTGTTGACGCTGGACGCCGACATGTCGCACGACCCGGGGTTCGTCGCCAAGATGTGGCGGGCGCGCGAGCGCGCGCGATATCGTGATCGCCTCGCGCTACGTGCGCGGCGGGGTCGCCTACACCGACCTCAGCCGCCGCTTCTCGAGCTACCTGCTCAACTGGTTCCTGCGCCGGCTGTTGAGCGTGCCGATCCTCGACCTGTCCAGCGGCTTTCGGCTCTACCGCCGCGCGGTGATCGAGAATCTCGAGCTGAACAGCCGCAACTTCGAAGTCCAGGAGGAAGATCCTGGTCAAGGCCTGGGCTCAGGGCTTCAGCGTGATCGAAGTTCCGTTTACCTATTTCCCGCGCGAAGCGGGGCGCTCGCACGCGCGGATGCTGCGTTTCGGGATGGACATCCTGCGCTCGGCGATAAGCCTGTGGCGGCTGCGCAACTCGATCGCCTCGGCCGACTACGACGAGCGCGCGTTCTACAGCGTCATCCCGCTGCAGAGCTACTGGCAGCGCCGCCGCCACGCGATCACGGTATCGTGGACGCGCAACGCCGGCCGTATCCTGGACGCCGGATGCGGCTCGAGCATCATCATCCAGAGCCTCAACGATGCGGTCGGGATGGACTTCAGCCACAACAAGGTGCGGTTTCTGCGCCGCTACGGAATTCCGCTGGTGCGCGGCTCGGCCTTCGCGCTGCCGTTTCGCGACCAAAGCTTTCGATTGCGTGATCAGCTCGCAGGTGATCGAGCATATCCCCTACGACGAAGTGCTGTTCACGGAGATGAAGCGCGTGCTGCGGCCGGGCGGGATGCTGGTGATTGGCACGCCCGACTACGACACTATCGGATGGCGCACGATCGAGCCGCTCTACGGCCTGTTGCAGCCGGGCGGCTACAAGGACGAACACATCACGCACTATACTCGCGCGCGGCTGACCGAGATCCTCGAGCGCCACGGCTTCATCTACGAAGAGACGGCGTACGTCCTCAAGAGCGAATTGATCATGCGCTTTCGCAAGCCCGCGGCCGAAAGCGCGCCGGCCGCGGAGCCGGCACCGATGCGCGCGGCCACGGCCTGAGACGCCGCATCATGAGGCGATAAGGTGATCCTGCCGGGGCGCGATGAACTGATCGCCGCGGCGCAAATTGTCCGCGGGGCGATCGCTCCAACGGCACAGATTCGATGGCCGCTGCTCGCTGCGCGCACTGGAGCAGAAGTCTGGGTCAAACACGAAAATCACAGCCCCATCGGCGCGTTCAAGCTGCGCGGCGGAATCGTCTATATGGACGGCCTCGCGCGCGCGGCGCGTCCTCCGGCGGGCCTGGTCGCGGCAACCCGCGGCAATCACGGCCAGAGTATCGCGTACGCCGCGGCGCGGGCCGGAATGCAGGCGACGATCGTCGTCCCGCATCGCAACAGCCGCGAGAAGAATGCCGCGATGCGCGCGCTTGGCGCGGAACTGGTCGAGCACGGGCATGACTTCCAGGACGCGCTTGAATTCGCCCAGCACCTCGCCGCCGAGCGCGGGCTGCACATGGTGCCGTCGTTCGATCCGGCGCTGGTGCGTGGGGTCGCCAGCTACGCGCTAGAATTTCTTGGGCGCGGTCGCCGGCCTCGACACGGTCTACGTGCCGATCGGCCTGGGCTCGGGAATCTGCGGAATGATCGCGGCGCGCGAGGCGCTCGGGCTCAGCACCAAGATCGTCGGCGTGGTGGCGGAGAACGCGCCGGCTTACGCGCTTTCGTTCGCGGCGGGCCGCGTGATCACGACCGAATCTGCGGACACGATCGCCGACGGGGTCGCCTGCCGCGTGCCGCTGGATGAGGCGGTCGAAGTGATCAATCGATGGGCCGAGCGGATCGTGACGGTGAGCGAGGCGGAAATCGCAGCCGCGATGCGTTACTACTTCAGCGATACGCACAACGTGGCCGAAGGGGCGGGCGCGGCGCCGCTCGCGGCGCTGCTCAAGGAGCGGGCGGCGATGGAAGGCCGGCGGGTCGGGCTGGTGCTGAGCGGCGGCAACGTCGATCGCGAAGTGTACGCGCGCGTGCTGGCGCAGCAATGATCGTTTTGCCCGCTCTCGCTGAGCCCTCGCGCTCATCATTTGCGGGAGAGGGCATGGAAGCAGCCCGGAAAGAGAAAGAACCGCGACGATCTGCGCCCCCTCGAGGATTCGATCGACATCGAAGCAGTGCCGCTGGTGAAGAAAGCTATTGCGCTGGGCGCGGGTGGGCGAGTCTAATCTGCAATCGTGGGTTCCTTCTTCGATTTCGCCGAGGTTTGCCAATCGCTCAGCCAGACCAATAGCCGTCTCCAGATAGCCGCGCTCGCCGCCGATTTTCTCGTCCGCCTCACTCCCGCGGAGGCCGCGATCGCCGCACGTTTCATGGTCGGCCGCGCGCTCGAACAGGGGGGCGAAACCCGCCTTAACGTGAGCGGCCGCGCGGTGTGGAAGATCGCCGCCGCGCTTGGCGGCGGCGAGGACCAGGGCGAAGACATCTTCACCGCCGCTGCCGACTTCGGCGAGGCGATCGAGATGGTGATGCGCCTGCGGCCCAACGAGCCCGCCCCGACGTTAACGCTCGCCGAGGTCAGCCGCGCGTTCGACGAGATCGCCGAAATCGAGGGACGCAGCTCGCGCCGGCGCAAGCTCGAAGGGCTTGGCGACCTGTTCGCCCGGATGACCGCGCTCGAGGCGAAATACGCCGCCAAGGTGCTCATCGGCGAGATGCGTCACGGGATGAGCGAGGGTCTGATGCTGGAAGCGCTGGCGAAGATGGCGGCACGTCGGGTGGACGAAGTGCGCCGGATGCACATGCTGGAGGGCGACGTTGGGCGGCTCGCGCAGTCCCTGCGCGAGCCGCCCAACGTCGCCCCACGCGGCGCCGGCGCAAGCGGCGGCGCCGAAGCGCAAAGCGCAGTTGGGGGAGCGGGCGGCGCGGCCGCCGCCCGCTCCCCAGACGGCGCGGCTGACGCGGCCTTGGCGGCGGCGGGCGCTTTCGCGCCCGCCGCCGCCAAGGCCGTCGTGCATGCGCGCGCGCTGCGCCCGATGCTCGCGCAGCCTGCGCCCGCGATCGCCGACGCCTTCGCGATTCTCGGCCCGCGCGTCGCCATCGAGCACAAGATCGACGGCGCGCGCGTGCAAATCCATCACGCACCCGGCGGCGCGCGAATCTTCTCGCGCCGCCTGAACGAGATCACGCCCAGCCTGCCGGAGATCGCCGAGGCTGCGCAGCGCCTCGGCGACAGGCACGCGGTCCTGGACGGCGAAGTGATCGCGGTTGACGCGGCGGGCCGGCCGCTCGCCTTCCAGGAAGTGATGCGCCGCTTTGGACGCGTGCGCGAGGTCGAGCGTCTGCGGATCGAACAGCCGATACGGTTATTCGTGTTCGACCTGCTGGCTCTAGACGGCGAACTCTGGATCGACCGCCCGTACGAGGAACGCTACGGCGAACTGGCCCGCTTGGCCGAGGGCGCCGGTCTATCCCTCGCCGACCGGATTGTGCCGGTGGCTCTGGAAGACGCCGAGCGGTTCTACGCGGCCTCCGTCGCCGGCGGTTACGAGGGCGTGATGGCCAAGGCGTTGGCCAGCCGCTACACGCCGGGCGCACGCGGCCGCGGATGGCTAAAAATCAAGCATGCGCACACGCTCGATCTCGTGATCGTGGCCGCCGATTGGGGTTATGGCCGGCGTCACGGATGGCTCTCGAACTATCATCTCGCAGCGCGCGATCCGGAGCGCGGCGGCCTGGTCGAGGTCGGCAAGACTTTCAAGGGGCTGACCGACGATCAATTCGAGCAGATGACGGCGCGGCTGCTCGCGCTCAAGCGTGACGAGACTCGCGCCACCGTGTTCGTGCGGCCCGAGGTCGTGGTCGAGGTCGCCTACAGCGACATCCAGCGCAGCCCGCAGTATGAGAACGGGATGGCACTGCGTTTTGCGCGTATCGTACGCATCCGCGACGACAAGCCGGCGGCGGAGGCCGACACACTGGCGGCGATGAGGGAGGCGTTCGAGCGCCAGCTGGTGCGGCCGCTGTGAGAAATTTTTGGAGGTCGAAAAATGGTAATACAAATTTACAGTATGACCTCGACCGCTGACGCGATAGCGAGCGCCGAGGCCGGCGCCGGCCTGGTCGGCGTGGTGGTGGCCGAACCGGGAGTGGTCGCCGAAGGAATCGAAGCTGCCACGGCACGCGAAATTCTGGCCGCGATACGGCCGCGCGCGCGGGGCGTGGCGCTCTCGCTCGCCGACGATCGCGACGAGATCTGCGCGATGGTCGATGCGGTGCGGCCGGATATCGTGCACATCGCCGCACGCGAGATCGAACCTGAGGATTGCGCGTGGATTCGCCGGCGAATAGCGCCGGTCGGGCTGCTGCGTGCGATCGCGGTCCGGGCCGGCGAAACGATTGCCGAGGCCGACGCCCATCAGCAAGTCGCGGACTACCTGATGCTCGATTCGGGCGCCAAGGGCGCAACTGGCGAGACCCACGACTGGTCGATCGCTCGCGCGGTCGTCGAGCGATCGCGCATTCCGGTGATTCTCGCCGGCGGCCTTTCTGCGGACAACGTGGCGCGGGCGATCGCCGCCGTGCGGCCTTGGGGCGTCGACTCATTCACCCACACGGACGTGCCCGGAAATCGCGGCAAGAAGGATCCACGGCGCGTGCGTTCGTTCATCGCCGCGGCACTGCGTGGCTTCGCGGATGTAATCGCGACCTAAGTGTCGACGAACCCCAACTCCTTCAGGCGCGACCGGGCTTCGTCGGCGTCCGCCGAGTGCACCATCAGCCGCGACGGCACCGCCCCGGTACTGCCGAGCAGCCGCGAGGAATCATCGTCAAAGATGAAAGTTTCGATTCCGCTGCCGTCGAGCAGGTCGTGCGCCATCTGCACCTGCGTCGAGTCGATACTGGTGAAAACTTCGGTCAGGTCGTCGGGGTTAAGATGGTCTGCCATCATGTGAAGTCCTTAAGTATCGTAATCGTGCTGCCTTGCGCGGCCGGACGAAATCGTCAGTCGGGCGCAGGCGCGGAAGCGATCCCTTTGATTCGATTGTACAGCACCGCCGCGGCGCCCACGACCAGCAAAACGGCGATCGCGCTGTCGAAGCGATGGAAGTACGGGCCAAGTTGGTCCCAGTGCTGTCCGAGTTTCATCCCTGCCCACGCGAGCCCCAGGCACCAGAGGTAGGAGCCGAGCAGCGTATAGATGGTGAAGGGCAGCAGGCGCATCCGCGCGATCCCCGCGGGCAGCGCAATGAAAGTGCGGACCACCGGCAACAGGCGGCTGATAAACACCGCATGTGCGCCCCAGCGGTCAAAGAAGCGATCGGCGAGTTCAATTTCATGCGGCGCGATTAAAACGTAGCGACCGTATTTCAGCAACAGCCGGCGTCCGCCGTTCGCGCCAATGAAATACGCGACATACGACCCGAGCAGGCATCCTATCGCCCCGGCGATCGCGACCAGGTTGAGATCGAAACGGCTGGTCGAAACCAAATAGCCCGAAAATGGCATCATGATTTCCGAGGGCAGCGGCACGCAGGCGCTCTCAATCGCCATTAGCAGCACGATACCGCTATAACCCATCGTGGAGATCGTCGCCACGATGAACAATGAGACTGAGGTCATCAGCCGATCGATCATCTGGTCATGGTCCTGGCCTGTGTCCGCCGCACAGCGATGCGTTTCATGATCCAACAGGGTGCCATGCGCACGGCGGTCTCGCCAGATACGGCGGCCAACAACTCAATATCGCTTGTTTACATTCAGAAAGACCTGACTCGATCCATCGGACATCGTGGCTGTGGTCAGCGCCAGCCAGCGCCAGAGAAAGTATTGTACCGACGCAACGGGAGACGGAGTCTTGCTTCCAGTCGCCCCCAGGCTGGGAGAAAATGATACATAAGTGTTTTCATTCAGATAATGGCCGAGCCCGACGGATTGGCCGCTCACGCTTACACCGAGGGATGACAAGCCCAAAGATTCAGTTAGAGCCTGTCCCGCGGCGCCCACCGCGAGCGATTGCGCCTGTTGCTGCAGCGTCGCCTTTTGTCCCTGCCCGAGCTGGCTTGTCGTTGTACCAAAAAGAATGAGTGAGAGGATGTCACCTTGAGCGAGCTCGGGCTGGCTCTTCAGCTTCAGTTCCGGCTTTGAGGCGGTGCCGGTAACGATTACGTCGATGACGTACGTTGACACTGTGTATTGCGCGTCGATATTGAGGGTAGGATCTATTTGATGACCGCCGCTAAAGAGAATCTGACCATTTTCGAGGGTAAAGCGTTTGCCATGAAATAGTATCCATCCTCGAACAGTATCTATTTCTCCAACTACCGTAATCGGACCGCCTCTGGACTTTCTGATATTCAAGTTACCATCCAGCTCTATCTGCGCATTGTCGTGGCGAATCCAGGTATTTCGGTGAACATTGACTTTGAAATCGATCGCCGAGTTGTTGAAGGTCAGCCCGTTGGCATGCTGATCGTTCGATACTGCAACGGACGTTTCTCCAGAGGCATGCGATAGCGCCTCGCCTCTATCTGGCAGCTTCGGTTCTCCGGACCGAACAACGACGATTGTCTGGTCCGGCGGAGGCACTGAAGGTCCGGTCAGAAAATCCAGGTCCGGACGTATGGTCGTATCGACGACATCGATAGTTCCCCGGAGATCCGGCGCATCGGGTGTCCCGCTTGCACGTAGCTCGCCATCGATCGACGCGTTGTATTCACGCGTGGCGATCGCAGGCCACTCCTGCATCTGGATAGTGGCGTTGATCGCGCCAGGTGAGTAGTTATTCTTGAGTGCGATCGAACCGCTGCCGTTAAGCGTGCCATCAGCGGCTTTCGCCGACAATTCGGTAATTTCGATACGGCTCGGTGACGCGCGAAGTCCCACTTCGAGATCGGAGATTTTTACTCCAACCGGGACCACTTCACCCCCAGCCCGTGTGATTGCCATCGTTCCGTTTATCGACGGATGGAGCGGCGGACCCGTCAGCTCAAGATCGGCGCGCAACAATCCGACCGGATTTCTCAGCGTCTGCGGCGCGATGCCGGCAAACGGAGCAAGGCGTATTCCGGCGCTGTATGCTCGTATCTTCTGGTCGTTGCCAATCTTCGCGGTGAAGCCGTGCGACCATTCAAGCTTGATCGGAACATCGCCGTTGAGTCTCAAGCGATGGTTCTGGTCCTGAGAGAAAGTCGCATCGAGGGCCGCTTTTGACGGCTTGTAATTGGCCGCCGCATTAACGTCACCCAGCATTTGAGAATTGATCAGCAGGCGATTCACGGTCAGATTCGTATCGATCACCGGCGCGGTGGATGTCCCGCTCAAACTGATATCCGCCGAAAGGTCGCCACCAATGCGTTCGCTACGCGACATCAGCGGCCGCAGGACGGCGAGGTCGAGAGCGTGCACGTGCAGGCTGGCCTCCTGGGCGCCGGCCGAGCCGATTTTTCCGTCGAACGTCAAGGAACGTACGCCGTTAGCCAGCGCCAAATGCCTGACCTCGACGCGGTGCTGATCTTTCGTAAACCGCGCTTGATCCGTCATCCGCCACGCACCATCCGGGAGCATCAGGCTCAACTGGTCGACGCTGCCGGCTATACGATTGGGTTGATAAATGACCGTCGCAGCGAGCCGATCAGCATTGTTCTTCCGATCGTGAACCGTCATCGCGATAGTTATGTGAGGCGGACGTCCGCCATCGAGTCTCGCCTGTGCGGAAATGGCGTGCAGTTCGAGGCCATTCGTCTTAAGCGCCGTGAGTCGAAGATCAGCGTCGCCGCGCGGCCAGCCACCCGAACCGATTCGGTCGAAACTATAGTTTGCGAGACCGCTGTCGATGCGCAGATCTGACAACTGCAGCGATTCCAGATCGATCTTACCCTGAGTGCGCAGTGCCGCCCCCTTCGCGCCACGCAACGTTCCCAGAGCAGTGCCATCAAGGAGCAGGCGGCCGTCACCGGTCGTTGCGGCGAGTTGGAGCCATGGAGCGATCCGATCGGCGCGCAGCCGATAGGATAAACGAGTCGCGCTGCCGGGTATGATTCCGACATTGCCCTGGAGCGCAACGTCGGTGCCCTGGCTGAGGATTCGCGCCTGCGAAATATCGACCACTCCGCCTTTTAGCTGCGCGCGAATCAGACTATCGACGGGACGATTCGCGACTGAGGAATGAACCGCCCGAAAATCGATCTTTGCGTCGATTGTCTTCAGCTCTCTGCCGCTTCCCTGTATCGTTGTCCGACTGTTGAGGTCAGTCGAAGGCACTCCCTTCGAAAATTGGGCGGCGTTTAAATGTTCCGTCTCGGCTACCAACTCATAACGGGGATTTCCGACTACCAAGGCGTTGCAGTTCAGCTTCAGGCGTTCAGATCCGCGGCTAAGGTTCCCATCTAACTGAACGTTCCCTTGCTGCGCGCCACCAATGAACCTGAGATTACCGGCTTCGATAGTTCCCGCTCGCAAACGGTCTACATTGATCGTGGTCTTCGCAACCAGAGCCTTAAGATTCGCTCCTTCCCCCCGGGCGTCGAGCGTCATTTCGAGGATGCCCGCCAATTTCTGCGGTAATGCCAGAGCGCCCAGGTCGAGTTGAGTGAGGGCAAGGCCGCCGTCGAAGGAAGGCGCCGTGCGCGTTAGGTCGATCAGGAAATTTCCCCGGAGCCGGGCTTTACCGGCGGCGAGATCGGCCTTCGTGCGCATTTGTTTGGCGGTTCCCTCAAGACTGATACGGCCGCTTAGATCAGTGCTCAAAGGATCGTCTGGCAGGATCATTGAAACGTCAGAAGACGCCAGTCTTTCGATCGTGACCTCCACGTCGGTGCGCAAGGTCTCCATATCGCGAACGGTGCCGGTCAACGACAAAGCCGAGCCCTGGGTCGTCAGCCGCAGCGCGGTGATCGCCAGCTTGGCCGGATGGCTCACGTCGCGATACGAAAGGGCCGCATACAGATCCGCCGGCGGCAGTGCCGGCGCGGCAACGCGAGTCCGCAGGCTCCTCAGTTCGGCGTCCAGGCCGGCAGGTTTGATCGCGATACTCCCGTCGAGGTCGGTCCTGTCGAAACGATATTGGGGTCCGCTGGTCCCCTGCGGCGCAATTTTGACGATACCCTGACGGATGCCGAGCTTGTGAATATAGATGGAAAAAGAGCTCGCGCCTGAACTGGTTGCGGCAGGCGCTTTTGAGGCCAACGCCTTCATCAGGTTCCAATCACCATCGGCCTCGCGCCGCAGATCGATTACCGGGTCATTGGCAGCTATTTCGATTCGAACTTCACGCCATAGCAGGGGAATCAATGAGTAGGCGACCTGGATTCGTGGTATCCATACGATCGTCGCGTCTCTGTACTTGATGCGCAATCCATGAATTATCAATTCATCCCTGACGGAAGTATCGATTCGATCCATAGTTATTTTGCCGCGGAACTCGGTATTCAGGAGATCGCCCGCCCGGCTTTGAAGAAGACGGGCAAATGAATCGGTACGAACGTAAACCAGCAATGACGCCGTTGCGAGCGCGGCGAGCACGATGACCGCGAGGAGAACCCGCTTCAGCCCTTTAACCAAACCAGTCATCGCTCAGAAGTATTGGCCGATGCTGAAGTAAAACTGCCAGAAGGTATCGCCGCGCGGCTTTTGAGTTGGAAACCCGAGGTAAAAGTTGATCGGACCTACGGGAGAATTCAGCCCCGCCGCCGGACCATAGCCGCACTGGAGAGCGTCGACACGCAGATCGTATGGCTTCGTTGCAACCTGACCGCAATCGAAGAACAACGCTCCGTTGAATTTCCAGAACAGCGGGCGGCGTAGCTCAACCGAGCCTTCAATAAGACTCAAGCCGCCCAGCGGGTCGTTGCTGGCGCTCAATGGGCCGATGCGTCTTAAGCCGTAACCGCGCACACTGCCCTCGCCCCCAGAGTAAAATCGTTCGGAGAGGGGCACATCGCGAATACTTCCGAGAGTATCGGAGAGCCCGATCTCGAGGCGCGTCGCGAGCACCGTCCGCCACCCGATGGATTGATATTTCCTTACTTCAGAAACGATCCGCCAATACCGATAGTCCGCGCCGAAGCTGCGATCCGAGAAGTTACCCAGCAACGAGAAAGTCTCTCCTTGCTGCGGGTTGAAATGGTCTTCCGTATTATTAAAGGTTAGTCCAGCCAATGGACCGGACAGGATGCCGTCGCGCCGGAACCCGCCAATCGCCTTGATAGTCGACGCGTTGACCGAGTTGAATTTCAGGTATTCGAGCCGCCATCCGGCGAAGACGCTGAGAGTCGGCGAGAATTTATAATCGAGATGCGGGTCGAAGCCCGAAATGTTGCCGGTATAAGTCTGGTAGAGCTGCTGCTGTTGGGAGCCCTCGAGAGTCAGGCTCAGATTGCGCGTGAATAGGTGCGGCTGCAGGAGCTTGACATCGAACACGCTGGTCACGTTCGAGTAAGTGCCCGTGGCCGTGAGCTTCCGGCCTCCGCCCAGAAAATTATAGTCGGACCATCCAAGAGTTGCGTTCAGTTGGGTCTGGGTGTTGTAGCCGATTCCGGCGTTCAGGGAATGTTTGGGTCCTTTATGCAACGAAATGGCAATCGGTACGACCGAACGATTTGCATGATCGTCTTGCGCTTCTATATCGACCGAGTTGAACAGGTTGAGATCGACGATAGCGCTGCGCGAGGTGGCGAGGTTGCGTGAGTCGAATGGCTCGCCCGGCTTGAACGTCAACTGCTCTTCAACCAGCTTGCGGGTCGCGTCTGCGACGCCCGAAATGCTGGTGTGGCCGAAAACACATCGAACACCCGGAACCACGTCGTATTTGATATGTGCCTGGAGTTTCTCAACCTCGAGCACCGCGTGACGCTGCACCTTGGCATGGGCGTACGCATGAGTCGTGTAGAGGGCCAGCAGGGCTTGCGCGCCTTGTTGGTACGCTTCCTCATCGAAGATGTCACCTTTTTTGAGCGGAAGCTCAAATGATCGATCAAGCGCGTGTGGCGGAGCGGAGCCGCTCGCGTTGCTCACGCTCATGCTTGCGATCCTGACCGGCTTGCCCTCGGTAACGGTTATGTGTGGCGTCACGCGGTCGGCTTTAAGAGTGAGATCGTAGGTTACGCGCGCGTTGTAGAATCCATGCGCTTCGTAAAAGCGCTTCAGCCGTGCGACGTCGTCGTTAAACCTCTGAGGGTCGAATTCAGGAAGCGGCTTCCAGATCTGATAGCACGGGCGCTCCGTGGTCTTCATTGCCGAGAGCAATGTGTCGCGCGGAAAAGCATGAGCCCCTGAAATCTCTATCTTCTCCAGCTTGTAGTGACGCGATGGATCAAGATCGGCGGTGGTCAGGGCGAACGCGCGAAAATTCGCGAGCAGGAGCACGCCCGCCATCACGACCGCAATCGGACCGGGAATGAATCGCCGCCAATTCTTGGAAATGCCTTTGACCGGGTGGGAGATTTTACAAAGGCTGCACATCGGAGGATGCGATATCGCTGCAGCGCTGGAAAATACGAGTTATATCCGCCGAACGATGCAATCCGGGTGCCGACGCTTTTTTTCAAGGACGTGCCGGCAAACATTGGCAGACTCTGCCGAGCCGCTCAGGAGACTCGCGGGCCCTCTTACGCCTTCCAGTTCCCCGGGCGGACTAAGACCGCGGAACGAATTAGAGAAACCCTTAGCTGTATATATGTTGATTGGCGGACTTGTCTTGAACCGCCGATTCGGGCGAGACTGCCGATTATAAGAAGATGATTCGAGAAGATTTCGCGCGACAAGGAAAGGCTCATGGCAAAAAACACGCTCTCCGTCACCGATAACCGCACCGGCAAGCAATACGAAATTCCGATCGAAGAAGGTGGCGCGATCCGTGCCGCCAAGCTCCGCGACATCAAGACTGGTCCCGACGATTTTGGCCTGATGTCCTACGATCCGGCCTTCACCAATACCGCTTCGTGCAAAAGCAAGGTGACCTTCATCGACGGCGAAAAAGGCATCCTGCGCTATCGCGGTTATCCGATCGAGGAACTGGCCGAACACAGCAACTACCTCGAGGTCGCGTACCTGGTGGTCAAAGGCGAACTGCCGAACGAGCAGCACTATCGCGCCTGGGAAGAGAACATCAAAACCCACACCATGGTGCACGAGAATCTGAAGAACTTCATGCAGGGCTTCCGCTACGACGCGCATCCGATGGGAATGCTGGTGGGGACGATCGGCGCGATGTCGACCTTCTATCCCGACGCCAAGGAGATCATGAGCCTCGAGTCGCGACGCCTGCAGACTCGCCGTCTGATCGGCAAGCTGCCGACGCTGGCGGCGTGGGCATATCGTCATACGCGCGGCCTGCCCTACGTCTATCCCGACAACGAGCTGAGTTACCCCGGCAACTTTCTCTCGATGCTGTTTAAGATGACCGAGCTGCGCTACAAGCCCAATCCGACGCTCGAGCGCGCGCTCGACATCCTGTTCATCCTGCACGCCGACCACGAGCAGAACTGCTCGGCCAACGCGATGCGCTCGGTCGGGAGCTCGCAGGTCGACCCTTATTCGGCCGTCGCGGCTGCCACCGCGGCTCTTTATGGCCCGCTGCACGGCGGCGCCAACGAGGCTGTGATCCGGATGCTGACCGAGCTTGGATCGATCAGGGCCGTGCCGGAGTTCATCAAGAGCGTCAAGGCCGGCCAGCGTAAGATGATGGGCTTTGGCCATCGGGTGTACAAGAGCTACGACCCGCGCGCCAAGATCGTGAAGCGGCTCGCCTACGAGGTCTTCGAGGTCACCGGCCGCAACCCGCTGATCGATATCGCGCTGGAGCTGGAGAAGATCGGGCTCGAGGACGAATACTTCGTCTCGCATCGCCTCTACCCCAACGTCGACTTCTACACCGGGATCATTTACCAGGCGATGGGCTTCCCGATGACCATGTTTCCGGTGCTGTTCGCGATCCCCCGAACCTCGGGATGGATGGCGCAGTGGGCCGAGATGGTGCGCGATTCGGAACAGAAGATTGCGCGCCCGCGCCAGATCTATGTCGGCGAGAAGATTCGCCAGTGGGTGCCGATCGAGAAGCGGCCCGCGCCGACCACGCGCGAGGACGCGGTGAGCGATCAGATCTGATTCGTTAGCCCACCGACGGCCGCAAACTGATTCGCAACGCCGGCGGAGCGTCCCACGCTCCGCCGGTTTTTTTTCACCAACTCCATAACGTCGATCCGTCGTGCAGGTCCGCCCATAGGGGTGAAATATTTCACCCTTATGCTCTTGCGCGGATTCGGGCACACTTCCGCGCGATGGACGTGATGCACTTCAAGACCAGGGAGCTTATCGAACGGGGCGGACCGCTCGCGGTTCACGGCACCGCAATCGAAGATGCCGACCTTTCCTCCAGCGCGCCGCCGCAGTGGGTCATGTTGATCCCGGCGGGTGAGTTCAGCGGACGCGACGGACGCGGGCCGTTCCGGCTTACCGACCCGGCACGCGTGATTGACGCGACCGAGGCGCTCGGCCTCACCGCCGGCGTACCGATCGACTATGACCATGCGACCGACTTCGCCGCACCCAAGGGCCGTCCCGCGCCTGCCGCCGGATGGGTCCGTGAACTTGCGGAGCGCGACGGCGCGTTGTGGGGCCGCGTGGAATGGACTCCGCATGGCGCCAAGGCGATAACCTCGCGCGAGTACCGTTACATCTCGCCGGTCTTCCAGTACGCGTCCGACGGCGCGATCACGCGGCTGCTGCGGGCGGGGCTCACCAACAATCCGAATCTGTATCTGACGGCGATCTCGGCGCGGGCGGTGGCTGGGATGGTTCGGCCGGGCGCGGGCGTTCAGCATCAGGCTCCGGCCCGCACCGCGGCCGGCGCCGAACTTGGTCAAGGGGGCGAAGCGATGGACACGCTGCTTGGACAATTGTGCGAAATGCTCGGCCTGGACGGCGACGCCTCGTACCGGCGGCCTGCATCGCACCGGCGTCGCCGCCGTCGTCGTCATAGTCGCCGTCTGGGGCGCCGTCGCGCTCGCCGTCTTCGTCATCATCATCGCCGTCGTCGTGCGCGCTTTCGTTGAGCGCGCGCACTGCCGCGATACGGGCGCCGACCCGGCGCACTACGTAGCGGTTGCCCAGTTCCAGCGCGTGCTCGGAGAGCTCAATCAGTTGAGGGTCGAGCGCTCGCGCGAGCGCGCCGAACGCGCGGTCGACGATGCGATCAAGGCGGGCAAGCTTATCCCGGCGCAGCGGGAGTGGGCGACGTCTTACTGCCAGGCCAACTTCAAGGGGTTCGCCGCCTTCGCGGCGCGCCAGCCCGCGGCTTTCGGCGGAGCCTTCGAAAGCGTCGCCGCGACCTTTACTCCTCCGCCCTCGGCACGCGGCGGAACAGCCGCGCTGACGGCTACCGAGACTGCGATTTGCGCGCAGCTCGGCTTGAGTCCCGAGGACTATCTCGGGCGCAAACGCCGCGGCCAAGGCGATTTTCTGCGGCTCAACCGCGGCAACGACTAGGCCAGACGCGCGCGGCGCGGCCGGCAGGCATAGGCAGGATTCAACGAGGTGACGAAATGGCGGCTTTAACCAGCTTGCACTTAGTATACGATCTCCAGTATCCATTGAATAAGGAGTATTTGACTATGGGCAAGGTAATTCAACTATCAACTTCCACACAACAAGTGGTTATTCCGTCTAAGGCCAAGACTGGCGGACGGCAAGCCGGGCCAACTGGCGAGCGCATGCATATCACGCCCGCGGAATTCGACGCTATACTCAATGCAGTAGACCGCAAGAGTAGAACCTTTGAACGTGACTATTGTCTATTCCTAATGGCGTATCACCACGGCTTACGACTTTCGGAAGCAGTATCAATGCAATGGAGTGACGTTGACTGGACCGCTGGCACTGTATACGTCCGCCGTCTCAAAGGATCGGTTTCCGGGATGCATCCATTGTCGGCGTCGGAGATGCGCAGCTTGCGGCGGTGGCAACGCGTGCAACCGAAGTCGGCTTTCATCTTCACCGCGTGGGGCAGTGCACCAATGACTGCGCGCGCGGCGCAGGAGTGTTTCAGGCGCGCCGCGCTCAAAACCGACGTGCCGATGCGCCTGTGCCATTTCCATGCCCTTCGCCACGGTGCGGGCTACAAACTCATAAACGATGGGATAAACCTTAAGCATCTACAAGTATGGTTGGGGCACAAAAATCTACAGAACACGGATCGATATTCGGCACTAGCTCATGATGCGCTGCGGAAGCTACATCTATGGGAATGAACTAGCCGATACATCCAGCGCCCAAGGGTCAACGGTTCATATAGCCGTTGACCCCTTTTTATGCGCTGTGCCGATGCAGCGGACAGTACCCGCGAATGATGGCAAGGTCGCGCAGTTTCTTCAGCGTCGCGGGCTTAAGCTTGACCAGTTTCCAATGCGTGCGCCCGTGTGTGTGTGGTTCGGCCAAGGGTTTCGGCGGCATCCTATGAACGTGAGCACCCGTGATGCTGTTCTTATTCGTCGACTCTAGGCGGTTGCACTCCTGCACCCATTCGCGGAATCTTGGACAGGTCCAGCTATTATCACACGGTACATCTCGCCGTTTTTCGACAATATAACCGGATGGATTGAGTCGCGGATCGTCACGCTTGATCGTAGGCCAGTCTTTGCCGTGGTAAGGTCGAGCAGGTTCCGGGGTAGCTTTATCGATCTCCGGGGCTATCACTGGTTTCACTATATCCGCTCTTTTAGCCCCACATGTCTTACATTCAACTGTAGTGCTGCGATGGCTTCCGCAAGCACAACTCCAACGGTCTCCGTGCATCGTTTTGACTCCGTGGCCCACCGCGTGGCCTCAAGGCCACAAGTTGGTTTCCTCCCCCTTACAATCCCCCACCTTCCACCAAAGAGGCCACACGGCGGCCAAAAGCCGCCGCCGTGGCCATACAGACCTTGAGACTTTTTTCCTTGGACCTTGATCCTTGCCGACTAGTTTTTTCCGTCACTAATGCTTTCGTGGATTTTGGGCACTATCACGGTTTCCACTATAGCCCTTATATAGTCCGGCAAGGTATCGAGCTTGATCCATTCGTCGTTAGCACCTTCGTAGATTTCCCCGAAGGTAACGAGCACCGCATCATCGGCTTCGGGATCGTAAATCACCGTGCACTTTATATTGTTGCCACGCTGAACCTCATCCGGGAATTTATTCTGAATGCGGATCGTAAAATCCATGACACGTACTCCTTTTTCGTTTCCCGGTCGTGAGCGCCCCGGCAACATCGAGTGTAACCACGCCGCCATGGAAAAATAGGATCGCACTAAAGAAATTTCTTTCGACTACTATGTATATCGTTACTTGTGATTGCTGCCCAATTCTCCACTCGTTATTCAAAAGTAGTTCTCAATTCCTTGTCATTAGTTGGATACATTATCCCTATTTCAAGACAACGGAATCGGGCCAATAACGATGGTATCGCGCCGCGCCGCGCCCCGTCCGCGAGTCGAAAAGCTCACCGACTTCCCGATGAGCAGCCCCGAGCGCAGCCACGGCAGCAAGATTGCTTGGACCTGCTTGGTCGTACTGTCCCAGTACGCGGCGGGCGAGTATTTATCGAGCCGTCGCCCGAAAAGCCGAATGGCGGGCAAATCGACCATCACCCCGTCGCCTAAAAGATCGA
Source organism: uncultured delta proteobacterium (assembly GCA_963710455.1). Classification (GTDB taxonomy): domain Bacteria; phylum Desulfobacterota; class Binatia; order Binatales; family Binataceae; genus JAKAVN01. The sequence goes on along the minus strand of CAVQAG010000014.1, from coordinate 303,601 downwards.
CCAGCACCTCACCGTCCACGTGCGCGAAGATTTCCACGCTCCAGGTATAACCTTTAAGCGGCCAGATAGGTCTATATGGGCGGGGAAGTAACACCTAACTCGCCGTCGGTGTCGGCGCTTGCACGTCGGCGGGCTGTGCGACGATCTCCCAGTCTTCGGCCAGAATATCCCCGGCACGAAAGCGCGCAGGTTCCCAACCACGTTTCCCTAGTTGCTGGACCCAATTATTTCGATTTAAGGAGATCGCCGTTCCATTGGGTCTGACCCCCATCATGCTGCACCGAACTAGCAATCCCGAAATCATTTGCTCTACGTTCATTGATTAGCCACTCCTAGCCAACCAATATACACTCTTCCTCGGCCATTAACCATTAAGCAGCCCGTCGGTTCCCGGTGGCGAAGACAAAGAGCGCGACGTTTCAATCCTTAACTTGATCAAATCCGCCAAAGGAATGCCTGAAACTTCTCGCGTTGAAGACCCATCTCACCCGCGCTAGTACCCCGTCCCCCGATCTTTCACGCAACAGGTTTCAAATTGAGCAGGTTTAATCTAGCCGGAAAATCAGCCGGTAACGGCGGGTTAGATATAGGCACGCCTAACCCACTTGGCTCGGTTTGCGCACTAATGAGGAAAGACGGCTGATAAATGATCCATTGCACTCCATAAAACGGCGCTTCCATCGCCACCGACGGATCATCCCGTGCTACCAGTGCAATCAATCCCAGTGGCGCGCTAGCATAGCTTGACCAATTTGGGTCTAGCCGCAGCTTGCGAGCGTAATCGATCAGAGTCGAAAAGATACCGGGCGACGGTTCCATCTTCGCTTCTACCAGATTAACAACGCCATTTTCCACGAATATAGCGTCGGCCCATCGATTGGACACTCTAGCGAGATTCGCTAGCGCGGGCGTCAGCGGGTACGCACCCGGCGGCGCTATAGTCGGGCCGACGCGTACTTGCATATATATTTGGGCGTGCGGGTGATATTGCACTAGCCACGTTGATAATAGCTGCCATTCCCGTTGTACTAACTGCCTACTAGCCATAAATACTAGTATTGCACAAATCTCGCCAAGTTGCCATTAGTGGATCAGCGGCACCATCACCGGGGTTTCCCGCGCCTTCATCTAGCGCGATACCTTTACCCGCTGGTGGTGCCCATCTTTTCGTTTCAGTCCGTGTATATACACGGATATAGGATTTCAAAAATGGCTTTTTCTCCCGGATCACCAACCACAGCTACCGAGGCAACACAAAATTGGGTTTCTGGCTCTACCGCCAAGGCGCAAAAATACGTCACCAACACCCTGCGTCCGAAAGTACTTTTCACCACCGCCGCTATCGCGCAGGCACCCGAATGGCTGGCGCAGATCAACCAAGTCGGCACCGCTGGTTACATCGCTGGCATGAACCGCGCCAACGCCAACCTCAATCAGATCGCGACCAACATCCAGAATAACGGCGCGGCTTCCTATAGTCAGGGCGTTACATCCAAACAATACAAGTACGCGGCAGCGGCTACGAAACTGATTCCGGCCATACAGCAAATCGCGGCTAATCTGCCACCGCGCGGTACTACCCAGCAAAATATACAGCGCTCGGTACAGTTTGCGACCCAGATGGCCGCACTACGCGGTCAGTATAGAGGCTAATTAATTGCCTTTTGAACTAGAGCATAATATCCCGACTCCATCAGACAGCGTTCCGGTAGCCGAATTAGCCCCGGCCCTCGCACTATGGGTGGAGTCGGGTGCTGATTTTATCGAAGCACTCGGCAGCCCGCCGAAAATCGTCAAAGCCTTTGAGCGCTTACAGAAAGCACTCCTCGGTCAATAAGTAGTAGTCCAAGCATGTTCACTCTCGAAATCTATAAATCAACTATGACCGCCAACACTCTCACTCAAGTGACTAGTGTCTATAGTGGCGTCGTTCCGACCTTGAATAGTGGCTTCCAGGTCCCGACCCTTCACTACCTGATGGGCGTGATGGGCGTTGGTGGCCATTTACACCGTCTCCAGTCACAGGCCCCGTCACTGCGCCCGTTCCCTTACCCAGATTTCATGCCAGTCAACGTCGGCACCGCCGTCGAATCGCCCGTCAAGGGCGTGTTCATGCCTAAGGCTCCCATCTCCCTCAATTACACCGAAGAGCTAGACAGCTACGCCTATAGCACTAGTGCCGAAACCGTCTATACCGCCGTCCAGTTGAGCGATGGACCAGCGGTCTCGACTCCCCCGCAGCGCGTGATCACTGTCCATGGCACCGCCACGACCACGCTTACCGCCGGTGGCTGGACCACTGTTCCGATTCCACTCTCGACCAAGCTTTACCCGCAGGGGTCTATAACTTGATCGGTGCGCGAGCCTATAGCGCGACGTGTCTATTTTTTAAAGTCATCCCCGCGATGGGTAGCCTTTGGCAACCCGGCAGCACTGGAGTCCAGCTATGACGCCCTCGATGCGCCGGGCGCTAGATACGGCGGCTTTGGTACTTGGCTAACGTTCCAACAGAACGTCTTGCCGTCGTTCAACTTCTTCGCTACCTCAGCCGATACCGCCGAAGAAGTGTGGTCTGACCTGGTATTCACCGGCGGATCACCTGTCAATCAGGCGTCATAAGCGCTCTGATCAATGGCCGAACTAATTGAAATAGTCGGCGTCCCGACCAGTGCGCGCGACATCATCACGGCGTTCTTCGGCCAGCGCATAATCACGCGCAAGCACGAGACCGATGTAACCGTGGGTACAACCTCAGTTCAACTGGGCGTTTACGCTAACACTAGAACCGAAATCATAATCGGCAACACCGGTAGCGCCACCGTCGTCATCAGCTTCCACAGTCCGGTCACCGCGACCACCGGCATTCCAATCGCCAGTGGTGCATGGTTCTCGCTCAATTGGTTCAATGACAATGAGCTAGTGATGCAGGATATTTATGCAATCAGCGCTAGCTCGGGTCAGACAGTTCATGTAGTCGAGTCGGTGTTGAGTGGATTATAATGCCGTGGTCTTTAACTCTGCCCTGCGATTCATCGCACTACTAGCGCTGTTCATAATTGCCGCAGCCCCATCCGGCGGCGGCGGCGGTAGCAGCGCTAGCCTGACAGGCTCTCAATACCAGATTCCATCCTTCACAGCTACCAATACCGCATCAGGCAACGCGGATATATTAACAGATTCTGAGTAACGATTTGCTCGTTACGACTGGTGCTCTCGGAATCTGGACATCAAGCACTGCCGACGCATTCACGCTTAGTAATCGCTACCCTAACCTTGGCCTAAATGCCGCAGTACCAACCTTTGAGCCTTCACTAATAATGCCGTCACCGCAATGGACATCATCCCGCATGGTGCGCCAAGCGATGCGGCTACGGCACCGCGTGGAATGACATCGGCAGCACCACATAACTAACGCGGGTGCAGGTGCTAATACTAGTTGCCTGCACCTCGGCTCACGGAGCAGTGGCGAAGTAGACATAGGCGAGAATACTTATGGAACTGGCACACAAGGGCCGGTTGATATTGTCGATGGTGGCAACGGGGGCACGCAGTACTTTATGGCTAAATTTAGCTATCCGACTGGAACCGCCTTCCATTATTTGGTTGGATTATATATACTGGTGGCTGGTATAGTGATTCCTGCTGCGGCTGCTGCTAACAATCACTATCGCGCATGCGTGTCTGATTCGACTGCCTGTACGAGTGGTACGACTTACGCTAGTGGCGGGGCGACAGCTTGCGAAGTATGGTCTAACGGCTCGAACTGGATTGAATCTGGCTCTGGATGTTAGTCAGCACTAAATGCCAACTAATCGCTCACCCAAAGGTAACTATGTCCGCTCGACTGGCGATTTCTATGTCTACAGTCAGCCACTGTCGGTGGCGTCTACTGGCCTAGCGCAACCCTAGTCACAGTCCTCGATTTATACAATAACGCCGCTGATGGCTCTAACTTACACGTCTATAGAGTGTTTGTAGGCAATGATGCGGCTGGCTGGTTCGGTATGGCAGACTGGCAGGCATGGTGCTAACTTCCTAACGAATGCCTACCCTGTAGTTATCACAGGGCCAACTCTACCCGGTCAGCTCTACCAAGACACTATAGCTCCACAATACGTGACTGAGCCATTTCCGGTATCAAGCCCTATTTGATGCATTCATTGGAGATAGCGAAGCGGGTGAGGAAAGTCAAGTATGGAGCGCACCCGGTCCACTGTGCGTTATTCCACCCGGTTTCAGTATGAGAGTTTATCCATTTGTAGGCTCGAATCAAGTAGGTGGGGCGGAATGATGTCTTGCACCTTCTATTACGTAGTCTTGAAGGATAGAGGCTAGCTCCGCATCATGGCCATTAGCTAAGTCAATGGAATCACCACCCTGACCGAGCAGCAAGCCGAAGAGATAGCTGTTGATACTCTACTAGCCAACCTTGGTTGGGAGCTAGGCTTCGAGAAGGTTCCGGACCATTGTGGCCATTCGTTGCTCTAGGCTTTGCGATATTCGATGTAGTCTCGCTGTTTTTTTTATTGCAGCTTATAACCGATCGGCTTATTGGCCTCTACATTCTTTGCTAGTGATCTCGCTATAGCGGAAGAACGGCGCGCCGATTAGCGATAAGCAACCCCGCCATCCAAGCGCAGTTCAGTGCCTGGAACTCGGAACCATTTATTATTGAGCCTCTTTACAGGTCAAACACCCGGACGAACAGGTGCAGGCTATTGCAGCTCCAACAGCTGATTGAACTAACGTGGGTCTGGTCGAAGGCGGACAGCTCCAAGTTAGTCCCGTTGAAGCTATTAAGATCTTTAATGCTGCTTGACCAGCTAGCCGGTCAGGTTAGCGTCGGCGTTGGTGCTGGTGGTGGCGGTACGAATCCGAATCCGCCCCCAAGTCCATTTCAGTGCGACACCGGAAATCCTGACCAAGACGAGATAGGCGATCGTGTTGTAACGATGAGTTTCCAACTCAGTGCCATAATTGACCTACTTACAAGCTGGCGAGCAACTGCAATGCAGACCCATGCTGTGCTGCCGTGGTGCAGGCCATAGCGAGTGTCGCGGGCCTAGTCGACCATTATCGCGCAGGCGATCTCGATTTTCCACCACCAATAACCCGACAACCTGACCCCGGTCATCACGGCCTTGCAACAGTTGGTCACCACCGCAATGGCCTTTCCGGCCACGGAAACGGCCATAGGTGACTTGCTGGCCAGCGGGTTGGACAAGATTGCCACCGCCATCACAAGTACGGGCGGAACTGACCTAAGTATCATCTACCGATTCGTGCATGGTCCAAGACGTATCTCCCATGATCTGAATACGTAGCCTTATGGGTCATTGCCGGGCTAGTTCCATCCGATATCGCTCAACTGTATTCCGGCACCATTCGTCCGCCGATTCATACCGCCGCTCTACTCGATTATTTGAAAATCTTCTTTGGTGATGTCGACTTATTTGAGAATTGGGTCAAGGATCACTTTGCCGCGTGGCTCGCCAACACTCTACCGGCTTGGCTAGACCATTTTATTAAGTACGCCCTGACCTATCTTCAGACCGCCAATTCCAGCGGCATCATTAACAATGCACAATGGTCGCAACTTGGGCGGGATTTACTCGCGACCTTTGAAACTATACTTGGGCCGCTGGGTGGGTTTGCGCTCACCACGCTACAGAAAAATGTATCCCCGCCGGGCGACGTTGCACCCGAAGATGCCGAAACCAACTTTAAGACCATGATCGGCAACGCCAGTGCTTTGGGTGCGATGGCTTGGGGCGCGGCCACCGTCGGCGGATTGATCTTCGGCGAACACTCCAAGCATCTAAATTATTTCGCGGCGCTCTTTGCCTTGGGTGCGGGCTATGACGCGGTGGCCGAAGGGCTAGTCAAAGCCCTTGTCGATCCGCTGGTCACGACCCCCGCACGCTATTACTACAAGGCCAGTTCAAGGCCGAATATCCCAACGAATCGAACGCGGTCGAATGGCACTCGCGCCGTCTTGATAAAGGCTGGACCCTCGAAGAGATTTTCAAATACTCGGGTTTAAAGACCAAGTACGAACCCGCCTATATCCAAAGCGCCTATCGCCCGGTTAGTCCGTTCATGATCGCAGGCGGGTTTACCAATAAGGAAGTCCCGCAGACCTTACTTCAAGATGCATTTCAGTTTATGGGCTTACGCGATCAAGACGTAACCCTCGCCTTAACAGTGTCGAAGTCCGTGCCCTTCAAGCCGTCAATCAAGCCTATGTGCAAGAGGCGGTTACCGCCTACGCCGATGGCGTGGTCGGCGACCAAGAGCTAGCGCAGATTCTAACCGACGCGGGTTTCGGCCCCACCGCCGCAAGCTTGGTAACTAAGCGCGCCCTGATTGCGCGCCGCATTAAGCTCGCGCAGATCACCGAGTCATTTGTCGTACCGGAAGTCACCGGCGGTTTGCTCACCGCACCACAAGGCACCGCCGCGCTAGAAGCGGCGGGTGTGCAAACGTGGCTCGCCGATCTCAAGATACAACTAGCTGAAACCCGCGCCGCGCTTAATCTGAATCGCAAGGAGTTGGCGGCGGAAGCCAAACTAAACTTACAACGCTCGCGCGCAGCGGCTAGAACCGCCATCGCTGACTTTCGCACTGGCACGATCAACTCTGTAGGTTTGGAAGCTGCACTATTAGCCGCGCAGCAACACCCACTCATATCTACTTTGACCGTTGCCACCGAAACCGCGATTCAAGCGGGCCGTCTCAAGTTTATCTATGGCCAGTTGCTCACGCCCGAAGCGGCCAAGGTCTTGGATCAACAGGTATTGGCACTAGCCGCCCAAGCCACCCACCAGCTTATCGATCCGGCTAGCGCGCAATTGCAGCTGCAAGCGTTGAACATCCCGCAACCGCAAGTCACGGCCTTGATCGCTCGCTGGTTCGCGTCGCAGACTAAGGACACGGTGCCGGAAACGCTATTACCAATCAAGTAGCATGACGGATCGACAAGAAAATGAATGTCTTGGCTGGCGTCGCGGACAGCTAGGACTTCATTAGCTGTATCGGGGTCCCAAGTCTCTCACACAAGGCGCTGAACTTCTCGGAGAGGAACTGATCTGCACGGTCGAAATCAGATTGTGTGTTAACCTGAGCGACGATGTCCATAAGTGCACTGTATGCTTCCCTAAGTTTGTCCTTCGGCGGCTCGACAAAGAATACGCGGCCAACACCAGGAGCGCCCGTGCGTTCGCCTTTGAAGAGGTGAACCATGAACTCGCCGTCACGTTCCGAATAGGTTATCCAGAAATTCTTCATATCTTTGCCCTCCATGGGCCTTCGTAATTCGACCTATGCGCCTATGGCCAGCACAACTAGCACGCCAGCGTTAGAGCCTGATGGGCGTATTCTATTCGCCTTTGTTGGTTGCTCGTACCTTCAGCAGTTCACGGTACTTATCAACCTTTGTGTCGAGGAGCGAAAGCGCAGTAGCCGCCATTTCATTCACGCGGTCGGCACCAACCACAAACACTTGGGTGCCAAGCCAGACCTCCGAGGTTGTGGTGGTAAGGGTGTATGTAATCGCTAGGGCACTCGTATATCCAGCCATTTCGCCAGTGTTAGCATCGACGCAAGCGATGCGCATTCCGGCCGCTAACCTGACGCTGTCGGCAACCAACTCGTACCCCGCAGAAGCCCGAATCTTTTCCTTCACGGCGAAACAAACTCTCGTGCCTACGAGATCGTCGCAACTGCACTGGACAACTACTCCAACGGGCTGGCCACCAGCCGCCTCTGCGCCCGAGTATAGCCACGGGATAAGGATGAGAATGCTAGCGACGGCTATAACGTGCTGAGCTAGGTGATGTTTCATGGGTCGAAAGCACGAAAAGAGCAGTCACGGCTTCCGCATCGTCTTAGCAAGTGCCTCGGTATGCGCTTCTGCCCTAATCTGGGCGATATCTTTCTGGATTTGTTGGAGAGCCTTCGCGATATCGTCTAACGCCTTGAGCATCTTTTTTACATCTTTTGGTCCCATGTGGCCTGCCTCCTTAGCGGTAGGTGCATAGGGAATTTTTCACCGTACCGTAGCCGATTAGTGCCCCGTGCTGCCATTGCACGAGGCACCCGGTCGACCCGGTCGCGAGCTGGGACGGTGGCTTGGTCGGCACGCCGTCCCAGCGAAGATAAGCAAGTTTTCAAGGAACGCTAGGCTTTTGACCTGATGTATCGAGCGATACCGACGCCGCCAAGGCCCGTCAAGTATGGATCGCCAAAAGTACCTCGGGACTAGATTCGTGAAAGAACTGATTTGCACATATTGCGCTTCTTATTCTGCAAAGGCTCTATCCTATAGCTAGCTATTTTCTCTTATAGAACTATAAGACTAGCTTTTAGACGCATCTAAGTTGCGTCTTGTAACCAGCTCACGCAACACGCCCGAGATGGCCGACTTCGGGCGCACGCAGATTTACCCGGTCGAGGCCAACACCACGGTTTACCTGGGCTCGATGGTGGCGCTCAACGTCAACGGCAACGCGGTGCCCGCCGCTTCGGCCGCGGGACTGCGGATCGTCGGCCGGGCCGAGCGGACCTACCTCGGCATGCCGGGACAAGACGCGGTCAACACCTCGTCGGCAACGATTCCCGGGACCAACCTGCCGGCTGGCGCCGCGGGCGCGATCTCGGTGATTTGCGCGCGCGGGGTTTTCCTCTACGCCGTCAACGACGGATCGATCGCGCAGCCGCAGACCGGGATGCTCTGTTTCGCGGTCGACGACAACTCGGTCTCGCTCAGCGATGGCTCCGGTGCGACCGCGGTCAGCGCGCAATCGCACACGTTTCCCGCCTCGACCAGCGCTCAGGTTATCAGCCTCGGCCACGAGAACATCTCCAAGCTGGTGGTGACCTCCTCGCCTGCCGGCACCACTTACGTCGAGGGTAGCGACTACGTCGCCGACTACCAGGCGGGGCTGATCATGCTGCCGCCGAGCGGCGGCACGATCGCCGCCGCCGCCACGGTGCTGGTCTCGTACAACTGGGGCGGGCCAACGCCCAGTGTGGCCGGCAGCATCGTTAACCTCGACTCCAGTGGCCAGGTCTGGGTCGACTTCTGGCATCAGTCGGCACTCGCGGTCTAGCGACCGACCAACCCTAAAGCCGCTCGCGGCCGCGCCGCGAGCTCACACGGTAGCAACGATGGAAATCAGCGCCGCAAATCTCACCGCACTGTTCACCGGGTTCGACGTCATCTTTCAGCGCGGGTTCGAAACACCGCCGAGTTACTACGAGCAGATCGCCTCGATCGTGCGCTCGGGCTCGCGGCAAACGACCTACCCCTGGCTCGGCCGTACCACCAGGTTCCGCGAGTGGCTCGGCAGCCGCGTGGTCCAGGCGCTCGAGGCTCACGCCTACACGATCGTCAACAAGAACTTCGAGGACACCGTCGGGATCGACCGCAATGACGTCGAAGACGATACCTACGGCGTCTATGAGCCGGTGATCGAGCAGCTCGGCTGGGACACCAAAGTGCATCCCGACATGCTGCTCTTCTCGACCATCAAGGCCGCCGTGAACACGCCCTCCTCCGTGCTCGGCTACGACGGCCAGCCCTTCTTCTCCGCGACCCACGCGGTGGGGACGATGGGCAACCCGCAGACCGAGGTGGCCAACGTCAACAGCTCCGGCAGCGGCGCCTACTGGTTCCTGGTCGACGCTTCGCGCCCGATCCGCCCGTTCATCTTTCAGTTGCGCCGCGAGTACGCCGTCACGCGGATGAATACGCTCACCGACGAGGCGGTGTTCAACCGGCGCGAGTTCCGCTACGGCGTCGACGGCCGCGCCAACACCGGCGTCGGGCTGTGGCAACTCTGTTACGCGAGCAATACCGACCTCAGCAATCCGGCCAACTACGGCGCAGCGCGCGCGGCAATGCGCTCGATCAAAACCGACGGCGGGATGCCATTCGGCGCGCTCTCCAGCCGCAAGGGCGTGTACCTGGTGGTGCCGCCGTCGCTCGAGGAAGTCGCGCGCCAGTTGCTCAACTCGGAGTTCATGGTGGGTGCCGGCGCGAGTTCTTCCGTGCCCACCACCAACATCTGGCGCAACAGCGCCGATCTGATCGTCAGCGAGTATCTCGCCTAGCCTCTCCTCCCGATGCGAGCCCGGGACGGATGCCGCAAGGCTCCGTTCCGGGCCGCCCGCCTCCTCACGCAAGCGAGGCCAGCGAGAAGGAACTATCGGCCCAGGAAATCATCATGGTTTACGCGCAACCCTCAGACATGATCGCACGCTACCCCAATCGCGATCTCGTGCAATTGACCAACGAGGATCCAACCCAGACCGTCGTCAACCAGACCGTCCTGCAGCAGGCGCTCGCCGACGCGTCGGCCGAAATCGACGGCTACCTGGAAAGCCGCTTCACCCTGCCGCTCAGCGATCCGCCCGCCATGCTCGCGCGCCTTACCTGCGACGTCGCAGTGTACCGCTTGCAGGCGCTGCGCCCGCTGCACGATCTCGCCGAGGCGCGCCAGCGTTATGAAGACGCGGTCGGGGTTCTATTGCGCGTCGCCGACGGCACTCTGACGCTGGGCCTTGCGCCCGACAATCAGGAACCGCCCGAAGCTGCGGGCTCGGTCGTAACTGACGCGGGCGGCGACCGCTCGGGGGCGCTCCCGCAGCGCGTTTTCAGCCGCGGCAGCTTGAAGGGATTCTGACGATGGGGGTCACACTCGACAGTCCGTGGGCCGGCCAGGCGTTTGCGCCTCCCACGCCGCTCGATATCGCGACGCTCGAGTCCGCGATCGCGGCGCAGCTTCGCGCGCAGGTGACCGCGATTGAGGTCGTGCAATTTCCTGACAAGCCTGCCGCCTACCGCCTCACCCATCGGATCGGTGCGGCCCTGGTGGCTTGGCGCGGCGCGACCTATGGAGCGTTGATCGATACGGCGGCGGTGGTGCAAGCGCGCCGGCTCGAATTCGAAATCCTCCTGCTGGTGCGCGACCTCGGATGGAGTTTTGGCGCCGACCCCTCGGGTCCCAATCCGGGGGCCTACGCGCTGCTCGAGGCGATTCGGGCGGCGCTGACCGGACTGCGGCTCCCCGGATGCCGCAAACTGTTCCCACTGCGGGAACAGTTCCTGGGCCGGGATCCGCAGGGCGGCGTATGGACCTGGTCGGCGCTCTACGCGCTCGAGACGATGGCGCTCGAGGCCTCGACCCAGGACAACTTTCCGCTCTTCATCAAGGGCACCGCGCTGGAAGAAGGCGGGCAGACCGCGAAAGTTGCCACCCAGGCTCCTTACACGTTCAACTCGCAGGGCGCAATTCAGTTGCCAGTGGGTAATGTCGCGAACCTTGTAATTGCCCCTGCAAGCGGCGGCAATCCTTATATCGCCAACACTGACTATACGCTGGACGCGGTCAATGGAATCATTACGCGGATCGCGAGCGGCGCAATCCCATCGGGCGCGACGGTCAACGTCGTCTATACCTATTCCGAAACCGTCACCGCGGTCGCCGGCGGCTCCTCATCTCCGACGGCCCCGACCAACTAGACACAACCGCAGCGGCAAACTCCCGCAGGCATTAAAAAAAGGTGAAAGAAGATGCCAGCCAGCTTTCTACACGGAATTGAAACGATCGAAACCTCCACCGGGCCGGTCCCGATCACGGTAGTCAAGTCGGCAGTGATCGGCCTGGTCGGCTCCGCGCCGCTGTGGGCGGCGCTCGGCGCACCGGCGATGTGGCAGCCCGGGTGGGTGGTCACGGCCGGCCAGCAGGTGGTCGACCCCAATGGCAACATCCAGCAGTGCGCCACCGCCGGCACCACTGGCGCCTCCGCACCGTCCTGGGCAACCACGCTCAACGCCACCACCGCCGACGGCACCGTGGTCTGGAAACTGGTCACCATCGCCGGGACTCTTTTGCAGGCGCCCACGCTGGTCAATTTCACCGCCAATCCGAATATCGCTGGCTCGGCCGCTGCTTATGGGCCGCTGATGCAGGGATATACGATTCCCTACGCGCTCGCGGCCATCCAGGCCCAGGGCGCCGGCCAGGTAATTGTGGTTAACGTCTTCAATCCCTATCTACACTATACTGCGATCACCTCTCAGCCGATGGCACTGCCAGCGTCCGGACCGCAGCTGCTCAACCTGGGGCATATGGGTGTCTGGAACGTGGTAGTCACAAACAGCGGCGGCTCGACTACCTATATAAACGGGACTGACTATACGCTGGATCCCATAAATGGGATCGTGACTCAAAAGACCGGCGGCGCAATTACTGCCGGCGAGGCGCTCAGCGTCTCTTTCAGCTACGCCGACCCGAGTAAGGTGCAAGACAGCGACGTCGTCGGCACGGTCACCGGCACCACGTATACGGGAATCCAGGCGCTGCGCACGACCTATGGAACTATGGGATTCTTCCCGAAGATCCTGATCGCGCCGGGGTACTCGCAGGATGCCGCTACCGCCAGTGCGCTGATCTCCTCCGCGCAGACGATTCGCGGGATAGCGCTTCTTGACTCGCCACCCTCGATCTCCCCGGCCACCGCGATCGCCAACCGCGGCGTCGCGGGCAACGTGTTCGACACCAGCTCTGATCGGGCCGTTCTCTGCTATCCGCAGGAGAAGTTCTCCGACCTGGGCCTCGTCCCAACCGGCGTCACGATAAACTCCGCGGGGAGCCCGGTGCAAAACGCGGCCAACGCTGCCGCTGTCGGACCATACTCGCAATGGGTGGCCGGAACGATCGCGGCCAAGGACCTCGCGCAAGGCTATTGGTGGTCGCCATCGAATACCCAGATGACCGGCCCGCTCGGTCCCGACGTAACCCTCTACGCCTCAGTGCTGGACGCCGCGAGCGACGTTAACAACCTCAACGCACAAGGCATCCTGACCGTGTTCAACGCCTTCGGCACCGGTCTGCGCGTTTGGGGCAACCGCTCGGCCGCCTACCCCACCGTCACCACCCCCAACAACTTCATCAGCGTGCGCCGCACGATGGACGTGATCGAGGAATCGGTGGAACTCGCGATGCTGCAGTTTATCGATCAGCCGATCAGCAACGCTCTAATCTCCGCGATCCTGTCCAGCGTCAACGCCTTCATCCGCAGCCTTATCGGACGTGGCGCGCTGGTCGCGGGCTCCGCCAGTTACAACCCGGCTGAGAACCCGTCCAACCAGGTGGCCGCAGGACAACTGGTCTTCGACATCGACGTGATGCCGCCGCCGCCCGCCGAACGCCTGACCTTCAACGTATTTATCGACACCACACTGCTGAGTGGACTCGGTAACACCAGCGCGCTGACCGCGGTCACGCTCAACGCCTAACGCCACACTAATCCGGGCTTACGGCGCCGCGCTCGCCTGGGCCCGACGAGGTTCATCGCAATGTCAAACCTGGCCGTAAATCGAATCACCAACGCCAACGTCTACCTCGACGGCATCGGGCTGCTGGGTCGCGCCGAGGAAATCGAAGTCGCGAAACCCAAGCACAAAATGGTCGACCACAAGGGACTCGGCATGGCCGGCACGGCGGAGTTCTGGGCCGGCGTCGACAAGCTCGAGGCCAAGATCAAGTGGGCGTCCATTTATCCTGAGGCCGAAACGGCGCTCAACAGCCCATTCACGGCACATTACTTCCAGATGCGCAGCAATCTCGAAACCTACACCAGCCAGGGACGGACTCAACAACAGCCGCTGGTCTACCTGATGACCGGCATTTTCAAAGACGCCGGTGCGATGAACTTCAAACAACACGAAGGAGTGGATACTACTTCGGTCATCGCGGTTTATCATTCCGAACTATATATCGGCGGCACGCAGATTTTCCTGTTCGACGTGATGGCGAATATCTACGTGGTCAATGGGGTCGATCAACTAGACACTTTCCGCGCTAACCTGGGCGGCTAACGCGCCAGACAGGGTTCATGAAAACGCGCCGCTCGCCAGGCGGCGCTCATCAATGAAGATCTACGGCTCATCGGAGAAAATTCTCATGGCCGATACACAGACCGCCGACCAAACGACGCCATCGCGCTGCCTAACCTTGCCCTCCGGCAAGATCGCCGCGATCCGCAGGGGCAAGGGGCGCGACCTGATGCGCGCGCAACGCGCGGTCGCCGGCAATCCCGACCCGACCGCGGTGGTTTTCGCTCTGATCGCCGAGTTGGCGCAAATCGACGACGCCCCGATCGTATACGAGGACGTGATCGAGATGGACCTGGGCGACGTGCTGGTGCTGCAGGCCGAGGTGACGGGAGCAAATTTTCCCGAGCCGGCGCAACGCTCCCCAGCGCCGGCGGCTTCGCAGGACTCGTCCGCTTCGGCTTCGGCGTCGGGGAATTAGCGGCGATGGAATTCGACGAGATTGACTTCTGGACGGCGGCAGTCGCCGATTACAACCGCGCGGTCGACGAAGCAATGAACACACGCCGCGACAATAAATAATGAGTCACTGAGTATCGCGCAGGCGTCCACAGATTTATGGTTTGTATAAGCTATTCATAGTTTTGAAGCTTTATCGCCTATGACTCCGAGAAGCAACACACTCGACATGCAGCATGCGCTGATAAGCGCTTATGCAATTCGGCAGGCCGTGCGTAGCGTTGCACGCTCCTCGCTCGCGATAAAACACATCCTCTTCGACGTGCGCGTATATCGTGCCTGGTTTTCAAGCCCTCGTTTGGTCATCGCGTCGCCGGACGCCCCTGGCACTCAGAGGCAGATCCTGGCCGGGTCCAGCGAGTTGAATTCATCGGTGGAAAACGATCAAGGTGCGCTCGAAAAGATTCCTCGCTATCACGTCTTGTCCAAACCGTTTTGGAGCGACGCCGCCTCACCTCGTTTCGCAGCGCAACTGGGCATCTTCTCGACCGTATCGCACTCTGTCGCCGCCTCTCCCTCTCGCGACCCTCATGCGCATCACGGAAGGTCGAGGCATCTCGACAAAAGAGAGCCGGGCTCGCTAGCTGCTTTGAAGCAAAGCGCAAATCGTCTTGCACCAGAAGCGGTGGCTCCATTCGCGCCACTTTTGAACCTTGTACTCGTGGATGCGACCCAGGCTATAAACCAGGTTAGAACCTTCCTGGGCACGACCTCTATTATTTCAGAAAACACGAAGTCGATTGTACTTGGAATCGCCGCGTTGGTTGCCACCGGAAAAGCGGCTACATACTTGACAGATAAACTCATCGTATTTTTGCAAAAAGACTTCAGAACAGTCTTGGGTCCCGTGTCTGCCTTCCGATCGCTGCTCAACATGGGCGCACCAATGATCGTTTCCTGGTTTATGGACTCGCTAGCCGCAATAGGTCGATCGGTCGCGATATTCGTCGAAATGTCTTTCGGCTGGTATGAAGTTATTGCCGTCGCGCTCGCCATTCTTGGATACGAACTGTACCGCCATTGGGATGCCGCGAAACGGCTGCTCTCACGCTCAGCTGAGTCAGCCCACAAGGCAGTCGTGTATCTGGCGAAGTGGCTGGACGAAAGCGTGGTGAGCGCAATACCGCTCGCTAGCGGCGCGCTCTTCACCGTCGGGCGGGCAAATCTCAATGTACCGCGCTACTTTCGCGCTCCAGCGCCAACCGGGCGCAGCATGAATAGCGCACGAGGCGTCGAGCACCTCGCAACCGTGGCAGTGCCAGTACCGACACTGCGTGCGATGAGGCGGGCGGCGGCCGCCACGTTCGCGACGCCGCTGATATCTGTCAGCCTTTTCGCCGCACCTTTCATTGCAACCAACGATACGGCACGCATCGCCGCTCCGCTCGCAGCGGTGGGCACGACGCGGGGTCCTATCGTAATCAACTATACGCCCAACGTGGTTATCCATTCCGAGGGCGCGGCCGACATCGCCACGCTCAAGCGCCGGGTGATGGAAATCCTCGAGCGCCACGGCCGCGAGCTGCACCAGGTGCTGGCGCGCGAACTTGTCCGGCAGCAGCTCACAGAGTTCATCTCTCTGTTCTCGAACCAGTAGCCATTACATCAAGGCAATACGCATGTTCGCACTACTTGGCGAAATCTCCTTTAAAATGATCGGCTCGCCCGAAGTCTTCGAATCCAGCCGGCGCTTCGATTACGCGGAGCATCACGCTCGCGATGCTTTTTCACGCGTCTTTCACCGACCCCGCGGCGCAGCTCGCCGCGCTGCTCGCCGCCGCCAATGACCATCAGGCACGCGCACTCGTGCTCGGCAATGGCGTCTTCCGCGGCTACTTCGTGGTAGGGTCGGTTGCGACCAGCGACATTCAACTCGGCGCCGACGCCGCGCCCGTGGCAATCCGGGTCCGGGCGGGCCTCCGCGAATGGGCGCCAGGTTCCGAGTTCGATCCGGCCGCGCCGCCGCGGCTCGCTTCGATGCCGCTTGGGATTGCGCCTATTGCTATCAGCTATAGCTCTCCCGCCGCGCTGCTCGGGCCCAACGTTGCCGCGTCAAGCTATACGGTGCCGACTTTCAATCAACCAGGAGTCTCTCCGCTGGTCGAGAATCCGCTGGCCGGCGGTGCGGGCGGGCCGAATCTTTCCTACGCAGACGTGCCGGCGGCTGCGATCGTGAGGTCGCCTCTATGAGCGCGCCACAGTTCATCCAGCATGTAACCTACGCGGGCGAGAGATGGGATTTGCTGGCGTGGCAATACTACGGTGACCCCACGAACTATAGCATCATCATCACGGCCAATCCGGCGGTGCCAGTCGAGCCGGCGTTCGAGGCCGGAATCGCGCTGGCGATTCCGATCATCCAGCTGCAGAGCGTGCTCGCGAGCGGCCTGCCGCCCTGGAAGACCGCCGCCACAGTGTAAATCAATGACTGCCGCGATTGCATATCCAGTCAGATCGCCAAATTGGATACTTACCTACCAGGGCGTGAATATCACCACCGACATATCGCGGATGGTGCTTTCGTTAAGCTACGTCGATCAGCTGGGCGGACGTTCCGGCGAACTCGAAGTCGAGTTGGAGGATCGCGACAAGCGCTGGCAGGGCTCATGGTTTCCTCAACAGGGCGACGTGGTCAGTCTGCTCATTGGCTACACCGGAGAGTTGCTGCTTCCGTGCGGCGATTTCCAGGTCGACGACCTCGAACTGGAAGGACCACCGGACGTTTTCCATCTGCGCTGCCTGCCGGCCTGGATCACGCCCGCGCTGCGCACCCACAACAGTCTCGGCTACGAAAACCAGACACTGCTGCAAATTGCGACGACGGTAGCGGCGCGGCACGGTATGACCGTGGTCGGCGCATCGAATCAGATCGACGTTAGCTATC
This sequence comes from uncultured delta proteobacterium, assembly GCA_963710455.1. Classification (GTDB taxonomy): domain Bacteria; phylum Desulfobacterota; class Binatia; order Binatales; family Binataceae; genus JAKAVN01. The sequence continues at coordinate 286,358 of CAVQAG010000014.1, read as the reverse complement.
TGAGAATTACGCAAAAGCAAGAGACCGACCTGGAGTTTCTCCGTCGCCTTGCGATTGAGCACAATTACGATTTCACGGTCCGCGGCTCCCAGCTGGTCTTTTACTCACGCACCCGTCTTGAAGCGCAGCCGGCGGTGCTGACGCTCTATCGCAACACGGTCGAGCGTTTCAGCTTTGTCGCCAAGACCCATCGTATCTACAAACAGGCGCAGACCGCTTACTTCGACCCGCAGAGCAAGCAGCTCCACACGCAGACCGCGCAGTCGAATCCCGTGGCGGCGACCGGCGACCTGCTAAAGCTGGTCGCGCGTTGCGAGAACGGACAACAGGCTTTAGAACGCGCGAGCGCCGCGTTGCACGAAGCCAACCGGCTAATGGTTACCTGCCGGCTCGTGGCGCCAGGGACGACGCTGCTGGTGGCCGGCAACGTGGTAGCACTATCGGGATGGGACGTGATGGACGGGAATTACATGATCGAGCGCGCGCAGCATCGGCTTTCGCGCGCCACCGGCTACGTAACCGAGGCCGATCTGCGAATGGTGCCATAACCAGCGCCCTCTCACTCCACCGCATAACTTTGGGTTTCAAGCGAGTGCAAAGATGTTCCGTGTCGGACTGGTGAAACAGCAAGACCTTCAAGGCGCCCGGGTTCGAGTCGCATTTCCAGATCGCGACCAACTGTTGTCGTACTGGCTGCCGATTCTTTTCGCGAAAACGCAAAATGACAAAAGCTACTGGATTCCCGATATAGGCGAACAGGTTGTATGTCTAATGGACGAGCACGACGAGGCCGGAACGGTGTTGGGAGCAATCTACTCGAGCGCCGACATGCCTCCGGTTCAAAGCGCCGACAAATATCACATGTCATTCAAGGACGGCGCGAGCGTCGAATACGATCGAGCAGCGCACGCGCTTGCAGTCAGCCTGCCCGATGGCGCGACGCTGAGCCTGAGCGTTCATGGTGCGTCGATTGCCATCGACGTCAGCGGCAACATCACCGTTCACGCAGCGGGCGGAATCAACCTGGTCACTTCGGCGCACAGTGATACCGTCGACGGTATTATCAACACTTTCAACGGGCATACCCATGCTGATCCTCAAGGCGGCAACACTGCGCCCCCGTCACAGCAGATGTCATAATTTCTTCGCCGAGATCATGGCCGCCGCTCCGAGGCAGCGGCTGGATGTGAGGGCGGTAAAATAGATGGCACAGGGAGCAATCACCCTTTCGGATATTAAATCAGCGGACTGGTCGCTGATGCTTGATATCCCGGCACAGCCTGGCTCGGGAATAGGCAATGTCGTCACGGGAGTCGACGACGTCGATCAGTGTATCGCGATCATTCTGACCACGCCCAAAGGTACCGACGTGCTGCGGCCGACCTTCGGCACCGACCTTTGGAAATATATCGACGCGCCGATCAGCGAGACTGGGCCGGCCGTAGTCCGCGAGGTCGCTCAATCGATTACTCAGTGGGAGCCGCGTGTGAAGGTTCTTTCGGTCACGACCACGCCGCTTAGCAGTGCCGTGATGCAACCGGGGGCGCACGTCGAGATCACGGTGGCGTGGCAGCTGAATCTGGGCGGCGTGCCTAGCCCGGCGCAGAACACAACGATCGCACTGGCGACCGCGGTCCAGCCAGCCTAGCAAACCGGATAGCAAACAGGACGGGAAGCAGGATAGCAAGTTCGGCACGCGCGCAGCATGCGCGCCAGTCGCGAAGGGATGCCCAATGGGAGCCGGAATATCGAATCTGCCTCCGCCGACGTTCGTCAACGACGCCGACGGGCTGAACCCCAACCTGATTTTGGCCGACATGGTCGCAGCCTTTCAGGCCGCCGCCGGCCGCACCCTGCAGCCTGCGCAGGTCGAGCGCCTGCTGATCAACTTGTACGCTTATCGCGAGTCCCTGGTGCGCAACGCGATCCAGTACGCCGGACAACAGAACCTGCTCGCTTTCGCGGCCTTTCCGATGATCGATTACCTCGGACAGTTGCTCGGGGTAACGCGACTCGGCGCGCAGGGCGCGGTGACGACGTTGCAGTTCACGCTGCAGAACGCGCTGACGCTTCCATATACGATCCCGGCCGGCACGCAAGCCGGCACCGCCGACGGCGAATTCGTTTTCGCCACCAACGCGGACTTGATCGTGCCGGCCGCAACGACAATCGCGAGCACCACTGCGACCTGCACCACGGCCGGCCCCAACGCGAATGGCTATCTACCCGGCCAGATCAATGTGCTGCTCAGCCCCAACGTGCTAATCGCGTCGGTCAGTAACTCCGTCATGACCGGCGGAGGCTCGGCGCCCGAAACCGACGACCATTTGCGCACCCGCATCCAGGCCGCGCCCAACCAGTTCAGCGTGGCCGGCCCGGCGGGTGCTTACCGCTTCTTCGCGCTCGGGGTCGATCCCTCGATCATCGACGTGAGCGTGACCTCGCCCATGCCCGGCACAGTACAGGTCTACGTCCTGACCGGACCGATCGCGGCGCAGCCGGCGGCGTCGCCCAACAATGCAGGCGTTGCGAATTCCGCGCTGCTGGCCCAAGTGCTGCAGGCGCTAAGCGCCGACAACGTGCGGCCGCTCACCGACACGGTGAGCGCGCTAGCGGTGAGCGAGATCGACTACCAGATTGCTGGCACGGTCACTCTCTTCGCCGACGCCGAACCGATTTCGACCATGGCTGCGGTCAACGCCGCGGCACAGGACATTGCGCTCAACCTGGCCGCGCGCATCCAGCGCGACATCGTGCCTAGCGAAATTGTGGCGGCGCTTTCGGTCCCCGGCGTCTACCAGGTCGTGCTGACGCAGCCGTCATATACGCAGCTGAGCGTGGGCCAATGGGCCAACTGCACCGCAATCACGCTCGCGCAGGCGATCGCCACGGAGCATTCGTGATGAGCGCCGTGGCCAGACAGTTTTGCCCCTTATGCCGGGGCGAGTTGTGCATAACGGACGCGGTTCGCGGGCATCTTATCGCGGATCACAAACGCAGTGCGGCGGAGGCCGACGAGCTGATCGCGCGCTTCGAGATCGCCCAGCCGATCCCCGAGCCGGAAGCGGAGCCACACATGTATTGCACGGCCGAGGTGCAGTACAGCCGCGCTGGACAATCGGTCGATGGTCGCGCGTGGGCGCCGAAGTGGCGGTAAACTGATGGCGCAGCTCCAGTTACCGCCTTCGATAAACGACTTGCGTTCGCAGTCGCTGTTGGCGACCATCGAACGGCTCGACGCACTCGATCTGACACCATTGCTGGTCTACCGCCTCGCCTCGGCTCCAGATTCGGCGCTGATCTTCCTGGCCTGGCAGTTCGACATGCTCGATCCACAGTGGCAGCTCGCGGCGAGCACTTCGGGCGAGAGCATCGATGCGCTGACCGACATCGACACGCTGACCGATATCGATACCTTGTTATCGTCGTCGGGCAGCGCAGGGCCGACCGACTTCGATTCGTGGCGCGCGCTGCTCGCCACCGCCATCCCGCTGCATCGGGTGCACGGCACACCCTACTCGATCAGGCAGGCGCTGGGCTCGCTTGGCTGGTCCAGTGTCAGCTTCCTGGAAGGACAGGGGAGCTGGGGGGGCAGCGCGTGGCCGTCTTCCGAGGCCTGGGCGGTATTTCGGGTGGTGGTGACTCTAAACGCCGGACAAGCGGTCGGTATCAACGACGCTGCGCGCATCGTTGCCGCGGTGAATTTCTTCAAGCCGATGCGAAGCTGGCTCGATGCGCTGGTGTTCGAGGCGACGCCGCTTGCCGACGTGATGCCGGTACCCAACGAATTCACCGGCGCGGTCGACCACGTGCCTGCGCCGAGCGACTTGCTGACCGCGCCAATCGCGCCCCTGGCCGATGGCAGGATCATCGTGCCGATATACAACCGGCACTACTACCATATCGGAATAACATATGGCGCACACCAGCCGGCAGTGGCCGACTCGGGTGTGATCGCCAACGGAGTGCCTATTTCGGCACATGGATAAAGCAATGTTGAAACGGCCACAAGGAATAGTCAGAATCTTTAGCCGCGGCGCGCTGGTATGGGAATGCCGCAACCTGTTCGTCAACGCGGGACTCCCGGCGCTGGCCAACCTGATGGCCGGCGTCACGTCGGGCCAATACGCCTTGGCGGTCGGCTTCGGCGGCGGGAGCGCCGCGCCGACCGTAAACGATACCGACTTGAATGTCTCGCCGAAATACTACAATGCGGTGGGCACACATACTTTTCCCAGCTCCGGTAGCGTACAATTCAACTACGCGCTGTCGGCCGCCGCCGACTACGGTGCGCTCGGAATGACCGTGCAGGAAGTGGGCCTCTTCGCCAATGGCGCGGCGACGGCGCTGCCAGCGGCGCTGGGCACGGCGAATCCAACTTGGGCGGCCTCCACGGCGTGGGCGGTCGGAAGCTTGATTGCCGACGCCAACGGCAATATCCAGCGCTGCACGACAGCGGGCACTAGCGGCTCGGCTGCGCCGACGTGGGCTACGGCGCTCAGCGCCACCACCAGCGACGGCGGTGTAGTCTGGACGCTGGTCGCCCTTCATACCGCGCCGGCGCCGATGCTGGCGCACGCGGTAGTGCCGACATTCGCTTTCAACGGCACGGCGAATTACCAGGGCACCTGGACCTTCACGTTCTGACTAGTATTGAGGTGCATGATGGCAACGCTTATCGATAGCGCAACATATACCGCGAACGAAATTTATGAGATTCAGCAAACCGATCCGGTCGAGGGTGCGGGCACCGGCGCGAGCTTCAGCGGTATCGGAGTGAGTAACGAGCCCCATCAACAGCTCGCGAACCGCACGGCTTTTCTTTACGGACGGCAGAATACCAACATCGCTAACATCGGTGCACTGCAGAGCTTCATCGCCGGCTTTATCGGCTCGCTCAAGACCAATGGCTATCTGAAAATCCCGCTGACTGACGTGAGCCGCGGTGCGGCGATCGCGATTATTCAGTGGGGCTACTACGCGATGGCGCGGCAAGCCATCCCCAATGACGCGCAGTTTACGGTCGCCTGGCCAATCTCTTTTCCCAATGCGATCCTGGTACCGCCCTTGGCGACCAATGTCTATTATCAAACCCGCGGACGCAACCTCGTCGCCTCGGTCGTAAGCTATGGGACCAGCGGCGCCACGTTTGTGCTCGACGTTCCCGGCAACCTTCCTGGCGATCCGACCGCACCGCCGTACACGGGAGAGTTGAGCAACGGCTTTTCCTGGCTGGCAATCGGATTCTGACGGACTTACATGATGTATAAATCTCTGTCGAAAGCGTTTTTGGGCTCACTCCTGATACTGGCCACAGTTGCCGGGACGGCCGCGGCGCAATATCAGGCGATCCCTGACTTTACCGGCATTGGCGCCGGCTTCAACTTCCGCCAGGCTATCAACCAGCGCTTTTCCGGCGCGCAGCCAATCGCGCCGCAGTTTGCCGGCCTGACTTTCGCGAACCTGCCGGCCGAGCAGGACGGGCTGCTCCTGTGGTGCAAGGATTGCCAAGCGACTGCGCCGTGCAATGGCGGCGGCGCCGGCGCGTGGGCCAAGGGCGCGCGCGGGGCCTGGAGTTGCGCTATCGGCGCCCTCGAGCAGGACTTAAATGCCAACGGCCACAACATCGTGGCGGCCTCCAGCGTTAAGGCCGACCAGCCGGGAGATCCGCAGTATCGAGAGCTTTTGGTGCCCGGCAGCGGTATCGCAGTCGGCAATGGCGCTACGCCGCCTTTCACCGTCATCGACGAGAGCGCAAACATCAGCGGCCACCTCAATGGGACGATCAGCGTCAAGGCGCCGCCCTACCTGTCCAAGGGCGACGGGGCGACCGACGACACGGCGGCGATTCAAGCGGCGGTGAACGCGAGCTGCGCGGCCTCGGGGAGCAACAAGCCGGAGGTTTATCTGCCTGCGACTCCGGGCGGCCTCTGCTACAAGACCACCGCGCCCATCGTTCTGAACTGCTCGCTCAAGTTCAACGGCGGCGGATGGCAGCAGACCAGGCTCTGCCAGAACTATTTCGGCCCGACGATCATCGCGCAAGCGGCCGAGGCTGGATGGAAGCCGCCGCTGACGGCCAACGTCAAGTCCACCTGGCACGCATCAACCAGGTATGGTCCGGGTGGGAATTGGCCGGGAGCAGCGTCGAAAACTTCCGACATCATTGATACCAACGGCAATCTCGAAGTCCAGACCTTCTTGGGTGGATTTAACGGCTGCACCTCGGGAACCAGCCAGCCCGCCTGGCCAACCTCTCCACAAGGCGCAACCACGTCGGATAACGACTGTGTTTGGGTGCTAGCGACCACCGGCGGCCAGACGTCCATCGCTTCGGGCACCGGCAGCAGCCTCGATGCCGACGATTCGGAGTTTTTCAACGGAGCTAACTACGGACTCAATAGTGCCACGATGGAAATAATGAACGCGGCGAATCTCGAAGGCACATTGAACGGATTCGCTCAGTTCACCGTTGAGTTTTACGTCGAGCCGTTTTTCGACGACGGTGGCGGCTTTGATAACCTCAACCTGATTGGTATTCACGCGGGCATCCCGGAGCCAAACAATCCAAACGCTTTGACGTTTTTGATGAATGGCGGCGGCTGCAGCGGCGGGAGCAATTGTCTTCGGGCGAGTGCAGATATAGGCGGGTCCAGCGTCACTGTTGGCGCCGGCACCACGGGCCGGTTAACCGAATTCAAAATTCATCACGTGGCGCTCACCTACGACGGCAGTACGTTAAGGCTCTTTATCGACGGTGTGCTCGCGGCCTCGACGCCGGCCTCCGGCAGTTGGACGATACCGCCTTACGAGAGTTTCGAGTGGGCGGACATGGCACCGAACACGTATCTCGGGATGGGCACTACCACAAATGAGCTGCCCGCCTTCTATGACTCAATTCGGATCTCCAACACGGCGCGCTACACTTCGAACTTTACTCCGCCGACCGCCAAGTTCGCCGCAGACGCTCACACTATGTTCCTTGAAAATTTCCCGACTACCAGTCCAATCGGAACAATCGAAGGATAGGATATAGCGGTGTCAATGGCGGCACCAACGTCTTCATCCCCGTCGAAACCAGCAACGGCGCCGCACTTGATGATCCGCTGTACATCGGGAATATGCAGTTGAGCGACAACGGCATCTGGGCCACCTGGATGCTGAACTCGACCATCGAGAATATCCAGATATCCGGCGCGGGACGGACCTGCGTCAACCTGCACGACAACGACTTTCAGGACACCGTTCGCCGGGTTTTCTGCTCCGTCGTGCCAGCCCCCAAAACCAATGTGGGGTTCCTGTTCCTGAATCAGTCGGGCAACAACCTCTATGACCATTTGCAGTGCGATGGACAATATTCGTGCGTCGGCCAGGTAAGCGGTTCGGGGCACTACATAGTACCCGATTTCACCGATCGGGGTTTTGCAGTCGCTCCGCTGTACTTCGCGCAGGCGCAGGCACTATTGGACAGTCCCGAACTCGACATCGAAGATACCGCTCCCAACCAAATCGCGGCTGTCTATTCCAGTGGCGCCTATGCCCCGATCGTTATCAATGGCGGGCAACTGACCAACGGCGCGACCGGCAACGCATACCTCGTGATCAATGGCGGAGCACCATTCATCGTGAATGGAACGGATTTTCAGGGCGGCAGCCCGGCCGAGCTGCTCAATGTGATCGCAAATCCATCGTCGCCCGTGGCAATGCGGGACGTGGTACAGCCGAGCGGTGTCGCGTCCACCAATGCCGGCAAGTCATGGTGGCTGAACGAAAGCCTCGGCGCCCAGGATCCAGGCGTGAAGTTCGCTGACCTACCGAGCAGCGTGACGAACGGAGTACGGCGCTACTGTGCCGATTGCGATCCGCCGGCGAATCCTCCTGTGGCTTGTACCAGCGCGGGAGCGAGAACCGGAGCATGGGTTAACGGACTGAACGGCACCTGGATCTGCGTTCCATAAGATAGGCGCACTCGCGGGACCGTTGCGCGTCGCCAGTCCGGCTACCTGGTTTGCACCGGACTGAGCGTGGCTTCGCGCCGCTATCTTCCAGCAGAAGCAATTCGGCAGTGACAATCACGGTCGGTTGTCACCTCTTTCGCGTTTTTACTATCTCGTCGCGCTACTCATTCCGTTCGTTCTGACTATCGAAGCAACCCGCTACCGCTAATCCTAATCGAAACGTGTGGTTCCGCTGTTGCCACCGAAGAATGACCCGGATTCCATATCTGGGGGTACGCGGCATGTCTCAAAGAATCTTTGGCGCCAGTTCGTCATCCGCGGCGGGTTTTCTGCCGCGCGTGACCTCAGCCTTGATGCGGCCGTGGGCTCTGGTGCTGTTGTGGTCGATGATGCTTGCCTACGCGGTTCGCTTTACCCTGTTCAAATTGCGGACTCCGCCGGATTTCACCGACTTCAATCACTTCTACCTTGGGGCGCTATCGCTTCGTATGGAATCAAATCCGTACGCGGTCAAATTCGACAGTCTTGCCCATTCGCTAAGACTGGATATCGGAGTCAACCATATCTCGAACCAGACGCCGACGCTCTTGCTATGTATCGAGCCGCTCGCGAGGCTCGGTCCGCACACGGCCTATTGGATATGGATCGGTATCTCGGCCGCGTCATTGATACTCGCATTGGGCCTGCTGCTTTTCGCAGAAACATCGCTTGCGCCGCAGGAGAAGTTTCTGTTTGCGGGATTGATGTTATTCTATCCGCCAATATATCAGCTTTTTTACTTTGCCAATACCCAATGCGTCATACTGTTGCTGGTCGTGACCGCGATGTACTGCCTCAGGCGTGGATGGCATTGCTGGGCCGGCCTCAATCTTGCGATGGCTACCGCACTCAAGGCGTACCCATGGACGCTCGCTGTTTACCTCGCGTGCCGAAGAAAGTGGAGCGCCCTGCGCTGGATGATTGTCGGCGGGGCCATGCTCGGCGCGCTGACCACCTGGAGCATGGGTCCGGCGACCGTCCTGTCCTTTGTTGATACTTGGAGTTTCACGAACCGGCGGCAATTTCTTGCGAATCCCGATAACCTTTCGATCAACGGGTTTGTATCGCGCCTGTTCTGGTCTCAAGGAGATCCCTCGCTGAGTCATCGCGTCAACAACAGCCCCAGCGAAGCGGTCATCATCGCGGAAGTTGCCGTATTGGTTCTGACCGCCGCCGCTACTGCGCGTGCCGAACCGGATCGCGGATGGCGCGCGCTCTCCTTGTGGATGGTGGCGATGGTCCTGCTAGCGCCGACCGCCCATGGTCACTATCTGGTCCTCATGGCGGTGCCGTTCGCGGCGATCGCGGACGCCGCGCGCCAAGGTGACGCCGATCCGGTCGTGATCTACTGTGCTATTGCCAGCTACTTACTCTCCTTTTCAAACTACCCGCTAAGTCTGCTGCAACATTACCATTGGATCGGCGGCACCTCGTTTCGCATCGCCAGCGAATATGGCTTTGCAGCGGTTATCTTCGCCTACCTGGCGACCTATTGTTTTGCGTGCGGGAAGCCTCGGGCGGTCGTGGCTTTTTTGCACGGCTTCGTGATATAGCAACTTCGCGCTCTGCTGCTCATAACCAATGAGGCGAAACACCGACAGGCGAGGCGCGCAGATTTTGCCGCTCTGCGCGGCTGGAATATTTCTCGTCTACCTGGCTTTCTTTCCGGCCGTCATCTACTCGGTGGATGGCAATTCGATGATCGCGGTGTCTGAGTCGCTGGTCACTGGACATGGATTTGCGGTACCGATTGCCGGACTGGGAGTGATCGGACGCCAGGGTGCTTTCTATTCGAGATGGTATCCACTTTTATCGATATTAGCACTGCCTTTTGTGGGCGTCGCTATTTTTGCCAGTCATCATCTGGGCCTGCCGCAGCACTACGTCGCGGCGCTGTTTGCCGTTACTCTGTCGCCGATCCTGCGCGGCCGCCAGCGCAATGATGGTGGGGATGCTCGCTCAGCGCTTGGGCGCCACCACCCGCGGCGCGACGCTTGCGGCGCTCGGCTTTGCTTTCGGCACGATTGCTCCGGTCTACAGCCGGCTATTTTTTGCAGACCCGCTGCTTGCGCTGCTTACCATAGTGGGCACCTATTTCGCGTTGATTGGCGAGTGGCGCGGTGCCACCGCCGCCGCGCTGCTCGCGGTGCTGGCCAAGCCGACCGGAATAGTCCTTGGGCCCTGCCTCGGCGGCTACCTGATATGTAAGCGCCAGCCGGCGGGCAGATGGATTGCCCCCTGGTGCGGCATGGCGATGGGGCTGCTGATTTACTTCGCATACAACTGGGCTCGCTTCGCGAATCCGTTGGACTTCGGTCAACCCGAAACATTCGCCCTGCATATCGTTCCGTACGCGATCGCTGGACTGTTGATTTCGCCGGGCCGGGGGCTGCTCTGGTATAGCCCTGCGGTTATCGCAGTCGCCGCGGTGCCGATCGCAGTTTTCAAGCGATGGGAAGGCAGGCTGATAATAGCCGTCGCCGGCGCTTACCTGGCCGAGCATTCTATTTGGATGTCGTGGGCGGGAGGATGGTCGTGGGGGCCACGGCTGCTGCTGCCGGCGATGCCGGGGTTGATGGCGCTTTGCGGACTTCTCGAGCGCCGGAGGCGATGGTTGCTAGTTGCACTGACTATTGCTGGTTTCATAGTCAATGCTCCCACGATGGTATCTTTTTTCGAACGCTATTACCAGGAAGCGCTGGCGGCAAATATCAGTGCGGCGGCGCAAACCTGGAATCCCCGTTACGCGCCGGCGTTTAGAATCTGGGGCGCTGCGGAGCGCGAGACCGCCGATGCGTATCGCAGCGCGGATCAGGTCGGGAACTTCGTGCACCAGGCGGGCACTGCGCCGCTGGAGACCAAGGTAGAGAATTCGCGAACGCTCAGAGTCGTGAATCTGTGGTGGTGGATGCTTCCGGCAGTGGGAATTCCGCGTATCGTCGGCGCCACGGTTTCATTGGTGCTCCTCATTGCCGGTCTATGGCTAATCAAGCGCGCGCTGGCTCGTGCACCGGACGACGACGACACGCCCCTGTTCGTGTAGCAATTTCGATTCGAACCAGTTGCGCTGGCGATCCGTTCAGGTCTTGTCGGATGGACGCGGCGGCACCGGATTTCGGCCGTCCGCGGCTCGACTATCACTTCGGCTCCCGCCGGGACCATCGTGGCCTCTGACTGGCGCGGCGTGTCGCGTCCATCGGCGGCGGCGGGCGGCGATTGCTCCGGAGCCTCAGCCACCGGCGGAAGCGGCGCCACCAGCGGCATCAGGTTCGGCGTACCCGGCATCGCCAGCGAGAGCGCGGGCTCCTGCCTGATCGCGTCGAGAGCGCGGCGCGAAATCTCGTCGGCGACCTGCACCGCGTAGCGGGTGTCGGCGGGATAACGAATCGTCAGCTCGATTCCATTGGGACCTAGCCGCAGCCGGCTTTGAGGGCGCGGCGATTCGAATTTCATGCTGAGATCGCGCTCGAGATCGCCATACTGGCGCAGCACGGTATCGCGATAGCGGGCGTAGACATCCTCGACTACCTCGAGCAGCCGCTTCTCGGCCAGCCGGTAATCGCATTCCGGGGAGAGCGTCAGGCGAAACTCGTTCCACACGAAGCTGGTTCCGGGCGCCTGCTTGAAGAAGTTGCCGTTACTCTGGAAGATGATCGAGTTGGGAAAGACCACCACCCGCCCGGTCGGCTGGCTCGAGTAGCCGTCGCCCACCAGCTCCATCAGGGCGAGCTTGAACAGCCCGATATCGATCACGTCGCCGCTGATCCCGGCTATCTGGATGCGGTCGCCGACCCGGATGCCGTAGCGCCCGGTTACAAAGAAATAGCCGGCGAAGGACAAGATTACATTCTGCAGCGCCAGCGCAACGCCGGCCGCCGCCAGGCCCATCACGGTCGCCAGCGTTCCCAACTGGCTGGCGAAGTCGAACAGCAGCACCAGGAACACAACCAACGCCACCGTCAGCTTGCGCAACTGCAGCAACTGGCGCCGGCGGCGCAGGTCCTGCACATAGCGGAAAGTCAGCCTGCGCCAAATATAGGCGCCAATAAAAATCAGCAGCAGTACAATGGCGAGGCCAGCGAGCCGAAGGACGAGACGGCGAAGCAAACTGTCCGAGCGCTCATCGATTGTCGCGCTCCATTGCTGGAGACTTGCGACATATAGCTGCAAGACCACGTCCTGCTTGGCGAGCGGCACCAGCGCATCGGTGATCATCTTGTGCCGCTTGATGAGATCGTCGAACTGCTGTTTGCGCGCCAGGTTAGCGGCCAGGTCATCGCCGGCGGGCTCGGCCGCCAGCGCGTCGGCGCGTGCGTTGAGCTCGCGCAGACGTGCGACCAGCGGCGCGCGAGCGGTGGAATTAAACCCCGACAGGCGGCGGGTCTCGTTAATCCGATCGCTTAGCGCACCATCCTCCCCGCTTAGCCTGAACAGTGATTCAATAACCCCCAGCAACCCGTTATCGTCCGTGGCTGTCCCCGGTTCGACCGGATTGTTCGTCGTCGTCGACACCGCGATGGGCGGTATTGCCCGCGCTGCCGGCGCAGCGGCCTTGGCTGGCGCGTTCAGTTCCGGCACGCTGCGCTCGAGCGCGTCGATTTGACTCGATAAGCCGGTGCCCTGAGTGCCGGCCAGTACCGTGGTGCTCTCGAATTGGATGAGCGCGTTGTACGAATCGAGGCGCGACTGCGCAAGTTCGATCTGGCTCTGGAGAACCGCAAGCTGGCGCACGAAAGCAGCGCGCCTGGCGGCTTTGGCTGCAGCAATCTGTGCTTTGAGCTGCTCGGCCTGCTGCTTGAGTTGGTTTAGATTGTTCTGTAACTGCTCGGCCCTGGCCATCAGGCCAACCAGCCCTGGCACCGCGGCCGTCTCGTTCTTTTGCAGACCACCGGCCGCCGTCGTCGTCGCAGACCCAATGGAAGGCTTCTCTGATTTCAACAACGCGGCGGCCGCGCGCGCGTATTGAAAGGCGAGTTTCACCACCTCGAGCGCCCTTTGGCGATCGTCCTCAACAAAGAGCATCTCAGCCGGTTCAGTCGCGAGACGCGCCTCGGTCGTGAAGTGGCGATACCATGCGATGGTCTCGCCGAGAAAATTGAGAACGCCGGCGCGCTCGTCGACCGCAGGCGATGCTGCGGCGGAGGGGGTTCGCGCGAGCGGGCTCGCCTGGACCGCGGCGCTCGCCGCGGTCGTCGGAGCACCGCTGGAGGCGCGGGTCTGCGCGTCGGCTGCTGCCGAGGCAGCTCCAGCCCGCGGCGCGGCATTCGCCGCGTTGCGCGGAGAAGTGCCAGCGGCTGGCCCGGGCGGCGGCGTGGACTCCGCCGCCGCCCGGGCCAGCCGCGGTGTGCCGGCCACCGCGCAAAAAAGCATCAGCGCGACCGCAAGCGGCGTCGCTGCTTCCGCCCAGCGGGCGGACGCGGCGGCGGCGCTCGGCAGCACATTCGTGGTTCGTCTGAATATACGCATCGACGGTACTACCGCACGGCCCGCGCCCCGAGGCGGGGTGCAGGCCGTGCGGTAGATCAAAATATCATCTACGCGATGCGCGCAATACGCCGATTCGCTTTGCTCCGGCGTGCTTCGCGCATCAAAAAAAAGCGGCGGCGGACCCTTCGGTCCGCCGCCGCTGCATAATCCGCTCGCCGCGAGCGCGCACGTAACGGCGTGCTACGCGGTTGCGCGCTCAGGCGTCGTAGTAGAGCGCGAATTCGTACGGATGCGGCCGCAACCGCGTCTGACTGACCTCTTTTTCCATCTTATAGTCGATCCAGGTCTCGATCAGGTCTTCGGTGAAGACGTCGCCCTTAAGCAGGAATTCGTGGCTGCGCTTGAGATTGTCGAGCGCGGCCTCCAGCGACGGTGGCATGTTGGGCACCTCGGCCAGTTCGGCCGGAGTCAGCGCGTAGATGTCCTTGTCCAGCGGCTGGCCCGGATCGAGCCGGCGTTGGATGCCGTCGAGTCCCGCCATCAGCATCGCCGAGAACGCGAGATAGGGATTGCAGGTCGGGTCGGGAAAACGCACCTCGATCCGCTTGGCCTTGGGCGACGGCGAATACATCGGGATGCGGACGGCGGCCGAGCGATTGCGGCTGGAATACGCCAGGTTGATCGGCGCCTCGAAGCCCGGCACCAGCCGGCGATAGGAGTTGGTGCCCGGATTGGTGAACGCGGCCAGCGCCGGCGCGTGATGCAGGATGCCGGCGATGTAGTGCAGCGCCAACTCCGACATCCCCGCGTAACCCGACCCCGCGAACAGCGGCGTCTCGCCCTTCCAGATGCTCTGATGCGTATGCATGCCGGAGCCGTTGTCGCCAAAGATCGGCTTGGGCATGAAGGTCACGGTCATGCCGTGACGGAGCGCAACGTTCTTGCAGATGTACTTGTACCAGGTGAGCCAGTCCGCCATTTTTACCAGCGACTGAAAGCGCATGTCGATTTCAGCCTGGCCGGCGGTGGCGACTTCGTGATGGTGCTTTTCGACCCGAATGCCGACGCGCTCCATCTCGCGCACCATCTCGGAGCGGATGTCCTGCAGGCTGTCGTTGGGCGGCACCGGGAAGTAGCCTTCCTTGTAGCGCGGCTTATAACCGAGGTTGGTGCCCTCCCGGCCGCTGTTCCAGAAGCCTTCTTCGGACTCGATGTAAAAGTAGCTCGACTGCTGGTTGCTGTCGTAGCGAACACCGTTGAAGATGAAGAACTCGGGCTCGGGTCCGAAGTAGGCGGTCTCGCCGATTCCGGTCGACTTGAGGTAGGCCTCGGCCTTGCGCGCGACGTTGCGTGGGTCCCGCGAATAGTCGGCGCGGGTGATCGGATCCGAAATGTCGCAAATCATCGTGAGCGTGGGCTCTTTGGTGAAGGGATCCATCACCGCAGTGTTGGGGTCGGGGATGACCAGCATGTCGCTATTGTCGATCGACTGCCATCCGCGTATTGACGATCCGTCGAAGCCGAGTCCCTCCTCGAATGACGATTCGTCCTGGAATTCGCTGATCGGCGCGGTGAAGTGTTGCCACTGGCCCAACAGGTCCATGAACTTCAGGTCCACGGACGTGGCGCCCTTGTCCTTGATCATCTGGAGAATTTGTTTTGGAGTCATCGAACGCGTAACCCTCCTGGCCGATTCAGGGGCGGCAACCCCGTATTTCCGCTTGAGCTAAAAACTGTCAGCGTTTCATGTTCGTGGAGACGACCGCAAGAATTTCGCCGCCATGCAAACGAGGTGCATTGCAATTCCGACGCGGCGGTATCCAAGGCTTTGTGTCACGAAAATTCATCTAACGCAACGCCTGTGGCTTGTGCCCGCCTGACGCCTATTTGGGCAGCACCATGCCGATCGCCTGGACTCGCTCCAGGACCAGGCACCGTTGCACGGCACTGCGAGCCCTTGCATTTCGCAACGAAAATCCGGCGCTGCAATCCCGTCACGTGTGTACATCAACTTGCGACGCGCAATATCGCAAAGTAAATGCCAAGCAGAGCGAGGCCCATCGGGATGCCAATCCTCGCCCACGCAACCGCGCCGATCCGCAACGCGCCCGCGGCGACGATGTTCGGGATGTTGCCCGGGATGAGCATCCCGCCCGCGAGCAGCAGAGCAAGTATCGCCGCGCGAGCGCGCCCGGGGTCCATCGCGTGGACCTCCAGCGCAACGAGCGTCGCGTTGTCCATCGCGGCCGAGACGGTGTTGGCCCAGAACAACTGCTTGAGGCTCAGCAAGGGCAAGTAGCGCAGGGCGAGGCCGGTGAAAGCACGGCTCACCAGCACCAGCGCCGCGACGAAGACATAAACCTGCAACCCTCGCAGGCATGAATAAAAGAACGATTCGCGCAGATGCACCATCGCCAATTCAATCGGCGGCGCGGCGCTCTCGCCTTTTCTGCTCGAGACGAAGAACCCGGCTACGATCGAACATGCCAGCATCCCGGGAAGGACGTACGGCGCCAGCAAGCCGAAAAGCCCGGTAAAGCCCAACTCCAGGGCATCGGCGGCCAGGGTCGAGAGCGGCTCGCCCAGCGGCGTAAGCGACGCGCCCAACCCTATGGCGAAACATCCGGCCACCGTAACCCGAACCCGCGGGCGCTCGTCCAGGCGCAAGAGCCCAACGATCTCGACCAGGATCAGCGCCGCGACGATCGCCGTTATCACGCTGGAAAGCAAACCGATCAGAAACACCAGGCCCCCGCACAGCAATCGCCTGTCGACTCGCTTTCGCACCCGTACCATTGCGCGGTCCAGCAAGCCGCGCGAGTGGTCGAAAACGACGCCCGCGACGATCACCGTCAGGGTGATCCATACCGGCTCGACGATGGCATGGCGCGCAATGTCACATCGCCAGGCGCGTGCCAGCGTCATCGCGAGCACCCCGATAGCCAGAAAAAAAAGCTCGATATGTTCTTCGATCGTGCGCGAAACAACCGGCCCGACGAGCAACAGGCCGATCAACACAACGCCAACGGCAGGATTCATCGCGAGGTGTTCGGTGCGGGCATTGCGACTGGCCACGAACGCATCCAGTTCTTATAAATGAGAGCGCTGTGGCAGTCGAACGCGCGAGGTACGTGCGGGCGTTTCAGATCGGCCGCAGTCGGGTTGTAATAATGGAGTGAGCGGTTAAGATGCCCTAGAGTTAGACGCCCTCCAGTTCAACGGTGGTGATATGGATTTCGATTTGACCGAGGCGCAACAGGAAATCGTTCAGGGCGTACGCGCGATGTGCGCGCGCTTCACTGACGAGTACTGGCGCGCCAAGGACGCGGCGCACGAATTCCCCCACGACTTCTACCAGGCCGCCGCCAAGGCCGGTTACCTGGGAGTAGCGATCCCCGAAGAATTCGGCGGCAGCGGACTCGGCATCACGGAGGCCGCGCTTGTGATGCGCGAGGTCGCCTACGCCGGCGCAATGAACGCCGCCAGCTCGATCCATCTGTCGATCTTCGGCCTCACGCCGATCGTGATGCATGGGACCGAGGAGATGAAGCGCCGCCATCTGCCGCGCGTGGTAAGTGGCGAGCTTCACGCCGCTTTCGCGGTGACCGAGCCCGACGCGGGCAACGACATCACGCACATCACGACCTTCGCCAGGCGTGAGGGCGACAACTATGTGATCAATGGGCGCAAGGTCTTCACCACCAAGGCGCAGGAAGCGCACAAGATGCTGCTGCTGACGCGCACCACGCCGTTCGAGCAGGTGACGAAGAAGACCGAAGGGATGAGCCTGTTCTTCGCCGACGTAGATCGCAACGCGATCGAGGTGCGTGAACTGCTCAAGTTGGGACGCCACGCGGTCGACACCAACATGCTCTTCATCGACAACCTCAAGGTCTCGGCCGCCGATCTGATCGGCGAAGAAGGCAAGGGCTTCCGCTACCTGCTCGACGGACTCAACCCGGAGCGCATCCTCATCGCCTCGGAGGCAATCGGGATCGGGCGCGCGGCGGTCGATAAGGCCGTGCGCTATGCCAAGGAACGCATCGTGTTCGGACGGCCGATCGGCCAGAACCAGGCGATCGCGCATCCGCTGGCCGACGCCTACGCCAAGCTCGAAGTCGCCGAGCTGATGATGATGAAGGCGGCGTGGCTGTTCGACCATCGCAAACCCTGCGGACCCGAGGCCAATATCGCCAAACTGCGTGCCGCCGAGGCCGGTTTCGAGGCCTGCGATCGCGCGGTGCAGACGCTGGGCGGCTACGGCTACATGCGCGAGTACGACGTCGAGCGTTATTTTCGCGAGTGCCGGATGCTGAAGATCGCGCCGGTATCGCAGGAGATGGTGCTCAACACGATAAGCGAGCACGTGCTGCATCTGCCGCGTTCATACTGATCGCGCCGCAAGCGGACGGCGGCAGCCATGCGCAAGGGTACGCTTTTTATCCTGCTGGGGGCGATCGTTTTTGTTGCGATTGTGTTTGTTCTGCTCGCGCGCGTACAACCGATAAAAGTGATCGATAGCCGGCTCGAGCACGAGGGCGACCAGGTTTTCGTAGCAGGCGATTTGCGCAATACCGGCGCACATGCCTCCACGCTCGATTTGGAAATTCACTACTATGACAACGCGGGACGTCCGCTCGGGGAAGACCGGTTGCAGGTCGGCCCGCTTGGTGCCGGCGCAGTGCAGCATTTCCGCGGTCCCGCTCACACAGCGGGGTCGGTCGGGGATTTCTCGCTCTATCTCAACCAGGGGCGCAATCCGTACGGCAACTGACCGGAACGCTCCCGCCCGGCGCAGCCGCTAGAGGGGACCTCCAATGCGAAAAGCGACTCAGCCAAACTTCGGCGCCGTCATTCGCGAACGCCGCCGCCGACTCGATCTCACGCAGGAAGAGGTCGCGCGACGGATTAAGACTTCGACTCCATATATCGGCCACCTGGAATCCGGCAAGCGCCATCCCTCGGAGAAAGTGATCGCGCGTCTTAGCGAGGTGCTGGGATTGGAAAGCCGCGAGCTTTTTTTTCTTGCGAACCCACGCGCTCGCGATCTGCTAAGCCCCTCCAACAGCGACGGCTGCCGCCGGTCCGCCTGGGATGAGTTCCGCCACGACGAGCGCCTTCGGCGTGCACATAACATCAACGCCGAGGAGATGGAGGTGCTCGCGCGGGTCGCGGCGATGGGCGAGGCGCGTGCCGCGCGCGACTTCATCTATGTTCTCAATGCGATCCGCCTCGCGCTCGGCCGTTAGGGCCGCGCTGGTGGCAAAGTACGCGATGCCCCACTAAGCTCGGCGCGGACCTGTAATGCCCGATTCAGTCTCAGCCGAGGCCACGGTTGCGATCGCGGCGCGATGGCCGCGGCGCTACACCGTCATCGTCCTGTTCGCGTTGTCGACCGTGCTCTGCTACGTCGACCGCGTCAATATCTCGATCGCGATCATCCCGCTCGCCCATGCCAAGGGCTATGACGACGCCCAACGCGGGCTCATCCTGTCGTCCTTTTTCTGGGGCTACCTCTGGTTCCAGTTACCCGGAGGATTGCTCGCCGATCGCTTCGGCGGCAAGCGCGTGCTCGGCGCGGGCGTAGCACTGTGGTCGATTGCGACTTTTCTCACGCCAATCGCGACCGCGTCCTTCGGCCTGTTGCTCTTGATGCGTGCAGCGCTCGGAGCAGGTGAGGCGGTCAACTTCCCCGCGATCCACTCGATCGCCGCGCGTTGGACACCGGCTACCGAACGTGCGCGCGCGATCTCGCTCCATCTGAGCGGCACCGCACTCGGCACGATCATCGCCCTGCTCGCGAGCCCGCCGATAATAATCGCCTTCGGCTGGGAAGCGGTCTTCTACATTTCGGGACTCATCGGAATTTTGTGGCTAGCGATGTGGTGGTGGAAGGCGGCGGACTGGCCCGAACGCTCGCCCGGAGTGAGCGCCGCCGAACTGGCGGAGATTCGCGCGGGACGCTCCGAAGTCGGTGCTGCGGCGGCTATCCCGTGGCGCAAGATTTGCCGTGAGCCGGCGGTATGGGCGATCGTGATGGCGCATTTGTGTAACAACTTCGGCTTTTACATCCTGCTGCTCTGGCTGCCGAGCTATCTCGATCAAACCTTCCACGTGCCGCTGAAAGATCTCGGCATGATGGCGGTGATGCCGTACCTGGCGTCCTTCGTAGTCGCTAATTGCAGCGGATGGCTCGCCGACGGCCTGCAACGGCGCGGATGGCGGATGACCGCAGTGCGCAAGACGTTGGTAACGATCGGCTTTGGGCTCGGCGCGGCAGCGGTATGCACGATGCCGTACGCGCACACTGCCATACATGCGGTGATGCTCGCCACGGCGGCGATCGGCAGCACCTCGATTGGGCTTGGTGGATGGGGCGTCAACCATCTGGACGTCGCGCCGAGCTACGCGGGAATCCTGATGGGCATCTCCAACACTTTCGCGACGCTGCCCGGAATCATCGGGGTTGCGGCCACCGGCTTCATCGTGCAGGCGACCGGCTCGTACGCGGACGTGTTCTACCTCGCCGCCGCCGTTTACCTGGTTGGACTCGCCGCGTTCGTTCTCTGGGGCAGCGGTGAGCGCAAAATCTGACGAACCTGACAGTGCGGCGCGCGCGGTGCTGCCACGCGTGGCTCTGGCACTCGCGCTCGTTGCGGCTATCGCCTGGTTCGCGACTCATCGATCGCACTTCGCCGCCGGCCATCTGAAGACCGAGCTGCGAGCGATGGGCCGATGGGCGCCGGTCGCATTTATCGCGCTCTATACCGCGGCGACTGTGCTGTTCGTGCCCGGGTCGGTGATGACGCTCGCAGGCGGCGCGCTGTTCGGGCCGCTCTGGGGCACGCTGTGGAACCTCATCGGCGCCGTGCTGGGCGCAACCCTCGCCTTTGTGGCTGCGCGCTACGTTGCGGCGGATTTCGTCGCGCGACGCGCCGGAGGTCGGCTCAAGGCGCTGGTTGACGGAGTCGAGGCCGAAGGATGGCGCTTCGTCGCATTCGTGCGGCTGGTTCCGCTGTTCCCATTCAACCTGCTTAACTACGCACTTGGGCTCACGCGGATCAGTATCGCCGAGTACGTAATCGCCTCTGCCATCTGCATGCTGCCGGGATCATTTGCCTATACCTATCTCGGCTATGCCGGACGCGAGGCGGCAGCGCACGGCGCCGGAGCGATACGCAATATAGCTCTCGCCGTCGGGTTGTTGGTCGCGGTCGCGCTGCTGCCGCGGCTGGTGCGCCGATTCCTACCCTCTAATGCATCAACGATGTAGCTATTGCCTGATTACTAATTTACTAAGTGCCGCATACAGCGCCGGACCTGCGGCGATAAAGCCGTCGAGCTTGACCTGCTTGCGGTTGAAGTGAATCGGACGGCCATGGATGTCGGTCATCACGCCGCCCGCCTCGGCCATCAGCGCGGCGCCCGAGGCAATATCCCATTCGCTCTTGGGGCTGGCGGTAAAGGTTCCGTCCGCCTTGCCCGCGGCCACCAGCGCGAGCTTGTAGGCGACGCTGCCGATAGGATGGGCGGTAAATTGATCCTTATAGGCCTTCCATTCGCCGCGCGCGGTCTCACTGCGGCTGGCGAGCACCACCGAGCCGCCGAGGCCCCGGACGTCGGTCACGTGAACGGGACTATTGTCGAGATAACATCCCGCGCCGCGCGCGGCCCAGAACATCTCGCGCTTGATTGGATTGTAAGTCACGCCCAGCACCGGCACGCCGTCCTCGGCCAGCGCGATCGCGACGACGAATTCCGGGATGCCCTTGATGAATTCCTTGGTGCCGTCTAGCGGGTCGACAATCCACACGCGCCGGCGGGAAAGCCGCTCGGCATTGTCGGCGGTCTCCTCGGAAAGCCATCCGTAGTCGGGGAACGCGCCGCTCAGATGCTCGCGCAGGGCAGCGTCGGCCTCGAGGTCGGCCGAGGTCACCGGATTGTCGCGGCCCTTTGAGGCGACCTCGTAGCCATGATCGCGAAAATAGCGGCGCAGGATTTCACCCGCTTCCAGAGCGGCCGCGCGTGCGTGTTCGAGCTCGCGAGCAAGCTCTCCGCCGGAGTCCGGTGCCTGCGAAGTTACAGGACGGACCTGATGGCTCGCATTTTTTTTCATCAACCCTCACCGCGCCGGTTCAAGACTCGCCGCGGCGAAGCCGCTTGCGGCGCACGCGCTCGTACGCGGTCCGCAGCCGCGTCATCATATCCTCGCGCTCGTCGTACAACCGGCGCAACCGCCGCGGCTTACGGCGCGCCAGCGCGTAGGCCGTGATGAGCGGCAGCGCGACCGTGGAATCGACGTAGCAGACCACCGAATCCGGCAAACGGTTGGGATCGATCTTGCCCCAGCTGACCGCTTCCGAAGGCGTCGCGCCGCTTAGTCCGCCGGTGTCGGGCCGCGCGTCGGTCACCTGGAGAAAATAGTCGTGGCCCTTTTCCGCCACGCCCATCACTTCCTGGATCTGCGGCTCGGTCTGGAGGACGAAATTCTTGGGCGACCCACCGCCCAGGATGAACACCGCGCTCTTCATTCCGGCAGCCTTGGCCGCATAGACAATCGCCGCCGTCTCGTTGACGTCGGCAAGTGGGTCCAGGCGGAGCCCATAGCCCTCGACCTCGAGCAACGCCAGGTTCATCCCGATCGACGAATCTCCGGGTGACGAGGTATAGACAGGCACCGCGCACTGATGCGCCGCGGCGAGCATCGAGCGGCTGCGTAACTTGAGCACGCGCTCGCGCTCGGCTACGTAACGGCCGGCGCGATGATGGAATTCGGCGGTGCTCATCGGATGCTGAAACTCCTCCTGCCGCGCGATTTGGCGAAAAAAAGCGTCGGTGGAGAGCAGCACACGGTAATCGAAAAAGATGTCGTAGATTCTGACTACGCCGGCCTTGTGCAGTGCGACGTCGTCGGCCTCGGCCGATCCCTGGAACATCTGCAGGCCCAGCGCGAAGTGCGTATCGTGGTAGAGATTAGCGCCGGTCGATACTACCCAGTCAACGAAGCCGTTTTCGATGAGCGGGATGAGACAGGACATCCCCAGTCCCGCCGGCGTGAGCGCGCCAGTGATACTCATCCCGACCATCACGTCCGGCTCGAGCATTTTTTCCGCGAACAGGCGGCACGCCTCGCGCAAGCGCCGTCCGTTGTAGGCCAGGAACGCGGTATCGATCAGTTCGGCGGCGGTCATATCGCCGCGCACCGGCGCCGGATTGATTGCCGCGCCGCTAATTCGTGGTTTACGTAGAGCCATCGCCAGTCCTGCGTGATCTTGCCGTGACTTTTGCGTGAGCGAGCATCGCCCCGCATACACCAATGCCCCTGGAGTCCGCGCGCGGCACGCCGCGTGCGGGCGCAGAAATCCTATCCGCCCACGCCCGGCAATGCCATCGCGCAGCGGTTTGCCACGTCATCGGCGAGCATTTAAGATTGCGCCGGGGACTGATTTAACGCGCCTATAATCTCGCGCACGCCGGGGAGACCGCCGATGGCGATAATTGCGATGAGTCAGCAACTCGGTACGCGGGGCAACGACCTCGGCCAGCTGATAGCCAGGCGGCTCGGCTATCGGTTCCTGAGCCGGGAGGATCTGATAGCGCAGGTTTCGCGCGTCTACAACGTCACCGCCGATGAGTTGGTGGTGCTTGACGAGCGCCAACCGCACTTCTGGTCGCGCCTGAAGACCGAGGGCGCGCGCTTCGCCTCGTTCTTCCGCGCCACACTGCTGCGCGAGATGGCGCAAGATCGGCTGGTGACAATCAGCCCCTCTGCCCCGGTCTTCCTGCCGCCATTTGGATGCGGCCTGAAGGTCCGCGTCGTTGGGCCTTTCGATGATCGGGTCAGGCTGGTCGGCGAGACCGAAAATCTAAGTGCCGTGGCCGCTCAGCGGCGCGTGCGCGACCACGACCGCGAGGTGCGTGCGCGCATCCAGACCCTGATGGGAGTCGATATCGACGACCCCGCCTCGTATGACATGGTGATCAACGCCGCCGGCGCGCCGCTCGAAATCAGCGCCATGGGCCTCGCCGCATGTGCCGAACAAATCGACACCCGCATCGACGCTGAGCAATGGCAGCAGATGCGCGATGCCGCAACAGCCGCCCAGGTACGCGCCGCCTGCCACGCGCATCCCAAGCTCGGACACGCGCCGCTCGAGGTCCAGTGCACCAAGGGCGCCGTGCAGGTGCGCGGTCCTGGGTTGGTGCCGCCGTGGGACGAACTCGCCAACCAGGTCGCGAGCAGGATCGAGGGAGTGCGCTCGGTAGCTGTGGAAGCCGATGAGACTCCGATCCCCGTCAGGCCGGATTAAATAGAGACGGATTGAGACCGGCCTGATCGAGACCGTCCCGATAGTGCGCAAGCTGATACTGCTTTTCGCGACCGGATTCTATAGCGGTTACGCACCTGTAGCTCCAGGTACGGCAGGCTCGGTGGTGGGATTGCTGCTGGCGTGGGCCGTGACCGTGCCGCTTGAGCATCGCTCGCGGCTCGCCGCGCTCGCGCTTATCGCGGCGCTGTTCGCCGTGGGATGCTGGTTGTCGGAGCGCGCCGAGGACTTGCTCGAACATCACGACAGCTCGCATATCGTGATTGATGAGATCGTTGGAATGGCGCTAACCATGTATCTCTGCCCGGCGGCGGACTGGATGGCGTTCGGAGCGGGCTTTGCGCTGTTTCGCCTGTTCGATGTCCTCAAGCCTGAGCCCGCGGGGCTAATCGATCGCCGGATGCGGGGCGGAGCCGCGGTGATGCTTGACGATGTGGTAGCGGCCATATATGCGAACCTCGTGCTGCATGGGCTTGCGCTGGTAGTTGCGCTTTAGCGCGGCGCGCGGCGTACTTCAGCCACCGGCACGAGCGCGCAAGGGAGCAATCGATGATTCAAAAGGCTGTCATTCTCTCCACCGGCGACGAAATAACCACCGGCCGGATAGTCGATACCAATTCCAACTATATCGCCGACAAGCTTGCTGAGGTCGGTATTGAAGTCGTCGCCGTGCTGACCGT
The DNA here is from genome assembly GCA_963710455.1 of uncultured delta proteobacterium. GTDB lineage: Bacteria > Desulfobacterota > Binatia > Binatales > Binataceae > JAKAVN01. The sequence continues at coordinate 261,926 of CAVQAG010000014.1, read as the reverse complement.
GGGCGACGTCCCCGAGCGCCTGGAGTGGGCGTGGAAGACTGCGATGGCGATGGCGGACGTGGTCGTTTCGACCGGCGGAATCGGGCCGACCGCCGACGACCTGACCAATGAGACCGTGGCGCGCATCACCGGCCGCAAACTGGTGCGCGACCAGGAAAGCGTCGATCACATGAGGCGCATCTTCGCGTCGATCAACCGCGTCATGCCCGAGAACAATCTCAAGCAGGCGGACCTGCCCGAAACCTCAGAGGTGATTCGTAACCCGCTCGGCACTGCGCCGGGCTTTCGGATGGCGGTGCCGCAGGCCGACGGCCACGTAAGCCATCTGGTGGTGATGCCTGGCGTGCCGCGCGAGATGAAGCCGATGATGGAAGACAGCGTCATCCCGTGGCTCAAGGAGAACCGTGGCTCCGACACGATCTACGCAGTTCGGGTTTTCCAGACCTTTGGCATCAGCGAGTCGGGACTCGATGAGGCGGTCGCCGGACTGATTAAGCCCGAGGAAGCGCGAGTCGCGTTTCGTGCGGCGTTCCCCCAGATTTCGCTGCGCGTGACGGTCGAGGGCAAGCCGGGCGAGGCCGAACGCAAGCTCGAGGAATTGAGCGAGCGCGTGCGCGGGCGAATCGCAAACTTCGTCTACGCCGAGGGAAACGCCTCGATGGAGGAGGTGGTCGCGCAACTGCTGACCGAGCGCAAGCTCAAGCTGGCGGTGGCCGAGTCCTGCACCGGCGGCCTTATCGGCCATCGCCTGACCAACGTTCCCGGCAGTTCGAAGTTCTTCATCGGCGACTTCGTGACGTACTCCAATGAGCTGAAGACCGGCCTTTTGGGCGTGCGCGAGGAAACCCTCAGGCAGCACGGCGCGGTAAGTGAGCAATGCGTGCTCGAGATGGCGGCCGGAGCGCGCGAAAGCGCCGGCGCCGACCTTGCGATTGCGACTTCGGGCGTCGCCGGTCCTGACGGCGGCACCCCCGAGCATCCGGTGGGCACGGTCTGCGTCGGGCTGGTGGGGAGCAACGGAATCCAGGCCGCACGCCGTTACCAGCTACGCGGCAACCGCGACTGGATAAAGATTCTAACCGGACAGGTCGCGCTGGACTGGCTACGCCGCTACGCGCTCGGGTTGCCAATCGGCGAATCGACGCTGTTTCGCCGCTGACGCTTACCGGTTCTCTCGAGTTCCGAACAATCAGGGCAACTCCGGCCGCGTGTCATGAGCGACTCATCGACGCTGCGGGAGATCGCGCTCTCGTTCCTGCGTCTTGGCACGACGGCGTTTGGCGGACCCGCGGCGCACATCGCGATGATGGAACAGGAATTCGTACGGCGGCGCAGATGGCTCTCGCACGAAGAGTTCCTCGACATGCTCGGAGCGACCAATTTGATCCCGGGGCCGAACTCGACCGAGATGGCGATTCATATCGGCCATCGGCGCGGAGGCTGGAAGGGCCTGGTGGTGGGCGGCGTATGCTTCATCATTCCGGCGATGGTCATAGTGATGGCCGCAGCGTGGGCCTACGTGCGGTTCGGATCGCTGCCACAGTTCGAAGGCGTGATGCACGGGATCAAGCCCGTTATTGTCGCAATTATATTGCAGGCACTGTGGCGGCTCGCTCCCGTTGCGATCAAGAGCGGATTTCTTGCGCTGATCGGTGCGATCGCGATTATGGCCACGATGCTCGGTGCCGGCCCGCTCACCGTGCTTTTCGGCGCAGGCATCGCTACCGCCGCGGCAGCATCGATCGAGCGCGTGCGCCGCTCCGAGACGCTCGCAGTATTCCCGCCGGGATGGCTTGGTATCGTGTCGACGCTCAAGAGCGCGGCCGCGGCGACGGCGGCGATCGTGCCTTTCAGCTTACTGGGGCTTTTTCTTTTCTTTCTCAAGGTTGGCGCGGTGCTTTACGGCAGCGGCTACGTGCTGCTCGCGTTTCTTCAGACCGACCTGGTGGATCGCCTGCACTGGATTACGCAGTCGCAGTTGCTCGACGCGGTCGCCATCGGCCAGGTCACTCCAGGGCCGGTTTTCACCACCGCGACCTTTATCGGCTACTTGCTCGGCGGGGCGAGCGGCGCGATCGTCGCGACGGTAGCGATTTTCCTCCCCGGCTTCGTTTTCGTCGCCGCCAGCCGACCCTTGATTCCGCGCATCCGGCGATCGAAGCTCGCGGGCGCCTTTCTCGATGGGGTCAACGTGGGCGCGCTCGCATTGCTGGCCGTAGTGACGGTGGCGCTCGGCCGGGCCGCACTGATCGATGTCGTAACGGTCGCAATCGCCGCGATCAGCGTGGCGTTGTTGATTTACTCGCGGATAAATTCCGTGTGGATGATCTTTGCGGCCGGGATCGCGGGCCTCGTCCTGACCGGATGGTTTGGCTGAGCGCGACGGCTTTTCGGGGTGTCCAAAGCGATCTGCGATGCGCGCCTTGACATCGTCGCCCATTGGCATCATTGGAAAGGATGTCGGCAATCAACCAGCGGCGGCTCGGGGTGCCGCCCAGCACAATTGACCACGGTCCCTCGAGCGGGGAAGCGCGATGACGCAGTACTGGCCGTTTTCAAGTCTTATCCGGCATGGCGCGCTACGCGAGCGGCTGATTGTGTCGCTCGATCTCGGGACGCCCGCCGAGGCGCTGCGGCTGGTCGACGAGCTTGCGCGGGTGGTCGGGATGTTCAAGGTCGGCAAGCCACTCTACCTCAACTGCGGACCCGACTTCGTGCGCGAAATTCGCCGGCGCGGCGGCGAGGTCTTCCTCGATCTTAAGTTTCACGACAGCGCGCCCGCCGTCTGCAAGGCCGCTATCGAGGCGACCCGCCTGGGCGTGCGCATGTTCGACCTCTATCCACACGGCAGCTTCGAAATGATGGACCGGGTGCGCGGCGAGGTGACCCGCGTGTGCCGTGCCGAGGGATTGCGCCGCCCGCAGATCATCGCGGTCGCGATGCTGGCGGCGCTGAGCCGCAACCATTCCCCGGCGGCGGATGGCGGATGGGGCCCGCGGCGCGTGGTGCAGATGGCCAGGCTGGCGGCCGACGCCGCGCTCGACGGCGTGCTGACCTCACCGCACGAAACTGCGAGGGTGCGCGCGGCTTGCGGCCGGCGCTTCACGTTAATCAGCTCGGGGATGGGCCGCAGCCGCGGGTGGGAGGCGAGCGAATATCCCTTCGGCGCGGCCGAGGCGGTGCGCGCGGGCGCCGACTACCTGATCGTCAGCAACCCCATCTGGCGCGCGAGCGAGCCGCTGCGCGCGGTGCGCGAGATAACCGACGAGATGGAGCGAGGCTTGCGTGCCAATCCGCGCCTGGCGCTCGAACTCCACCCCTCGCGTCCCCTCTGACATAGTAACGGCTGATGTTCATCTTGATGGGGCTTCTGGCGCTCGCCATGGGCGCGGGCTTTATCGGCGCGCTCTCGGGCCTTGGCGGCGGAGTCTTCATCGTACCTGCCCTGCTGATAGTCGCGCACGTCCCGATGGGAATCGCGGTCGGCGCGAGCATGATTTCGGTAGTCGCAACCAGCGCCGGCGCCAGCGTCGCCTTCGTCCGCGACGGTTGGACCAATCTGCGCGTCGCGATGGTGCTTGAGTGCGCCACGGTGACCGGCGCGGTGACCGGGGCCTATGTGGCCGGGATCGTCCCATCGTGGGTGCTGGAATTGCTGTTCGCGCTGATGATGCTCCAGTCGGCGTACTTCACGGTTACCAAAGCCGGCGACTCCATCGTGCCCCACAGCGACCCGCTCGCAGAGCGCCTGAAGCTCGGCGGCCGCATACCGGCTGAGAACGGCGGCCAGGAAATCGAATACGGAGTCGTCAACGTGCCGGGGGGCGCGGTCCTGATGGTGGTGGCGGGTCTGATGTCGGGGCTGCTCGGAATCGGTTCGGGCGCGCTCAAGGTGATGGCGATGGATTACGTGATGCATCTGCCGCTGAAGGTCTCGAGCGCGACCAGCAATTTCATGATCGGCGTAACCGCGGGCGCCGGCGCGCTGGTTTTTCTGGCCCGTGGAGACGTCGCCACGGTGATCGCGGCACCCGTCGCGCTGGGGGTGACCGTCGGCGCGCTCGCAGGCAGCCGCGTGTTGCCGCTCGTCAACGTGCAGGCGTTGCGTAATCTATTCGTGGTAATACTACTGCTGATCGCCGTCGAGATGGGATGGCGCGCGCTAAGTGGATTCTAGATGAACAGCACGACCGCCGACGAAGAACGCATTCTGCGTGTCTGGACTCCCGTCATCTTGCGCACCATCCTGGTGTGCGCAATCGCATTCCTTCTCATCGGCCTGCTCAGGATGGCCTGGCAAGACCCCGGGTACTACGTCGCTCGTTTCCACGCCTTGCAGAAAATCGGACACTTGCAAAATCGCGAAAGCGTGGCGGCGCTCGTCTCGGCTACGCTCAGGGGGAGCCGCGCCCGACAATGACGCTCGGCCTGATGATGCTGACCCTGGTACCGCTAGCGCGGGTGGCGTTTTGTTTCCTGCTCTTCGTCAAGGAACGCGACGGAATCTACGTCGCCTTCACCGCCTACGTGCTAATCGGGCTCGTGGCCGGAATCGTCCTGGGACGCGTCGGCTAGCCCATCGTCCCTGGCTGCAAAATAATTCTTCCGCCGGCCGCAGTGTCGCCGCTCGGCGTTCGGCCAGAAAGGTTAATTGGCGATGGATCCCGGAAGCACCGCACCACTTGGAATTGCACTGCTCGGGCTATTGCTCGGGATGCGCCACGCGACCGACCCCGATCACGTAATCGCGGTCACTGCCATCCTGAGCCGCGAGCGCTCTCTCGCCACGGCCATGCGTATCGGCGTGATCTGGGGTCTCGGGCATACCGTGACCGTGCTGACGGTGGGCGCCGCGATCATCGTCTTCAAGTTGGCCGTGCCGATCCGGCTCGGACTGGCGATGGAATTCGCGGTCGCGCTCGTGCTGATCCTGCTGGGCCTCCGCAGTGTGGGCGTGCTGGTACGCACAATCGCATGGCGACTTTTCGGATCCCGGCCGCCCGCCACTGAAGCCTGCGAGGGCCTGGCGGAAAATTTGCCGGAAGATTTGGTGGTGCATTCGCACACTCACGCTCATGACGGTCGGTTGCATCGCCATCCCCACGTCCATCAGCATCCGCACGAATATTCCGGCGCCGCCGTTCGTGCGGCCGCCGAACTCCATCGCGAACATGGCCTTGCGCCCGACGCATTGGCGTCGTATGCCGCGCGCCGCCCGTTGCTGAGGTCCTTCGGCGTCGGTTTGGTCCACGGGCTTGCGGGCAGCACGGCGATCGCGTTGCTGGTCTTAAGCGCCATCCCCGAGCCATTGTGGGCGACCCTTTACCTGGCAATCTTCTGTGTAGGGACGATTATCGGGATGGGATTGATCACGACCGCGATCGCCACCCCTATGATCGTTGCGTCCAAGCGGATGTCTTCGCTGCATCAGCGGCTCGTCACCGGTTCGGGACTGCTCAGTTTTGGCTTCGGCCTGTTTCTCGCCTACCAGATCGGGATCGTCGACCGGCTCTTCGCCGCCGCTCCCCTCTGGATTCCGCATTGAACACTTATGCGCTCCCTGGCGGGCGCCCACCTCCCCTATCCGCGAAAATTTCGTGACAATCTATAGAGCGGGTGGGTACGCGAGCTTTCGGTTTGCAATCCAGCTCTCGTTTGGCCAACCTGAAATTACTATCCAAGACGGAAATCGCGGCATGCAAGAAAAAATTCAGGTTGGGTTCCAGACATTTATCTCCGATGGCGGCGAGGAGTTCGGTGCGGTGCGGGAGGTTGCGCCCGGCGGCCGGCCGGAACTGGTGATCTACGTCGAGAATGCCGGCGACTTCACCGTCCCGCTAGAGGCCGTCGAATCGGTGCACTTCGAAAAAGTCGTTCTGAATTGCGCCAAGCTGGATCGCCGGCTGCGTCACGCTATCGGCCACGCGCACGACGCCGAAAAACCGGGCGCCTGATCCGGTTCCGTTTCGCACAGGCCTAATCGGCGGTTCCTCCAGCGCGAAGCCGGAATTTTCGCCCGTTGCTGGCCGCTATCGAAGAAGCGATGTAGACGCGCGTCGCAGAGAGCACTTTAGGCGGAAAGCGCGAGCCACGCTCGGACGAGGAAAGATTCCGCGATGAATCGCGAGGGACAGCCATGGAGCGCCATCCGTTCGGTTCCATCAAGCGCGAGGTAGCCGTGATCGGCCAGGGGACCTGGCATATCGAAACCGCCTCGCGGCGGTCCGCGATCGCCGCGTTGCGGCGCGGCCTCGATCTCGGCATGACCCATATCGACACGGCCGAGATGTATGGATCCGGCGCAGCGGAAGAAGTCGTCGCCGAAGCGATTGCCGGCAGACGCGATGAAGTGTTCATCGTCTCCAAGGTCCTTCCCCAGCATGCCTCCCGAAGTGGAACTGTCACAGCCTGTGAGAAATCGCTCGCGCGGCTTCGGACCGAATGGCTTGACTGCTACCTGTTGCACTGGCGCGGTTCGTATCCGCTGGAGGCAACGATCGCGGCCTTCGAACGGCTTCAACGCGCGGGCAAGATTCGCTCGTGGGGCGTGAGCAACTTTGACGTAGATGACCTCGAGGAGGCCGTGAGCATCGCCGGCGAAGGGAGTATCGCGTGCAACCAGGTCCTCTATCACCTAAACGAACGGTCGATCGAGCACGCCGCCATTCCCTGGTGCGAGCAGCACAGCGTCGCTCTGGTCGGCTACACTCCGTTCGGCAATTCAGCCTCCGTTTTCAATCCGCGGACGACGGGAGGCCGCGTCTTGAGCGACATCGCCGGAGCACACGACGCGACGCCGCGCCAGGTCGCCCTCGGCTTTTTGATCCGGCGTCCTTCGCTCTTCACGATTCCCAAGGCCTCCAGCCTCGAGCATGCCGTCGAAAACGCGGGTGCGGGAAATCTGAAGCTGTCCAAGCGCGAGCTCCAGCTTATAGACGAAGCATTTCCGCTCGACCGCCGTTATCGCGGGCTTCCTATCCGCTGATCTGAAAATCGAAAACGTTGGCTTCCCGAGGCACGAATTGTGGAGAACTGAGTAGATGGAAATCAAAGGTAAGACTGCAGTAGTCACCGGCGGTGGATCGGGAATCGGCCGCGCCACGGCCGTGCGTCTGGCGGCCGAGGGCGCCGCCGTTCTCGCAGCGGATCTCGACGAAACGGGGATGCGTGAAACGGTGCGGCTGATAGAAAGCGCCGGCGGACGCGCCGCCGCGGTACGCGCCGACGTCACTAACGCCGAGCAGGCGCGGCACATGATGGACACCGCGTTATCGCTCTTCGGGCGCTTCGATATTCTGCACAACAACGCCGGAATCGCGGTCGGGACTCCGCCCTTTCCGCAGTGCGATCTCGACCGCTGGCGTCGCGTGCTCGATATCGATTTGCAGGCGGTCATTCTCGGATGTTTTCTGGCCGGGCCTATGATACAGCGCGGTGGCGGCGGTGTGATCGTCAACACGGCCTCTATGGCGGGGCTCTATCCGTACGTCGACGACCCGGTCTATGCAGCCGCCAAGGCGGGCGTCGTCAACCTGACCTATTCGCTGGCGCCGTGGGCGCAGCGATTAAAGGTCCGGGTCAACTGTATCTGCCCGGGTGTTGTGGACACGCCGCTGGTCAGGAAAGCGGTCGAAATCCAGCAAGGCGCCGGACACGAGGTCAGCTTACCCAAGCGCATCCTCAAACCGGAGCAGATCGCGGAGGGCGTAGTGCGCCTGATTCGCGATGACGCGCTGTTTGGTCGAGCACTCGAAATCAGACCTTCACAAGCGCGTCTTGTGGACGTTCCTGGGCTACCGCGGACTCAGCGTTGACCACGCCCGCGTTACTCGAAGCTTGTTGTGAAGGAAACCGACGCGGATACGGGCGAAAGGAAGACCCTTCGCCTATAGGCTCCTTTTGAGCCGGAACCCACTTCACAGCCAGCCGACGCCGCTCGCGCCGGCTGGCCATACAGGCAAATGCTAGTTGCCGCGGAGGCTCTCGCCGATCTCGCTAGGCTTCATATTCCGCTCGAGGCACCAGCGGTCGATTACCTCGGCGTTGAAGCGCCAATCAGTGCCGATGCGGAAACCCGGCAGCTCGCCGCGCCGCAGCAGCTTGTAGATGGTTGACGGATGAACGCGAAGGTAGGCGGAAAGCTCCTTCACAGTCATCACGCGGGGGAGATTGTACTTTGCTTCTGTTGCCATTTTTTCTCCGCGCCAAAGTCTTCGACACCGCCCCCTTACGGTCGAAAACCAGTACGCTTTTAAAGTCTTGCTATATCGGATGCTACCTTAAACCCGTCTTGACTGCAAGCAACATTCTCAAAACTGCTTGCGCTGGTCAAGAGGCCCCACAAGAGGTAACGGTAACATTGTCCACAGTTGCCGCTGTACACGTTGCTTCCTGACGGATTAGTATCCGCAAGCAGATACATCGCGCGTATAGAGTGCCTTGCGGCGCGTCCCCCTATTAGGAGACCAGTATGGCAGTCCGTGTCAAGCGATTCTCCATATTTTTAGCTTTCGCTTTGTTCATCCTAGCCCGTCTAGCAATCGCGCCTCTTCTTGCGATCGCGCAGAACTCAAGCTTGACCGTAACGAGCTCGGCATTCACTGAGGGAGCGGCGATTCCGGTTCCTTATACCTGCAAGGTTCCCAACCCTGAGTCGCCGCCACTTAACTGGAAGGGAGTTCCTGGGAACGCGAAGACGCTCGTACTGATCGTTAAGGACCCAGACGCCCCTCACGGGACATTTATTCACTGGGTCGTCTATAACCTGCCGGCCACGCTAACAGGATTGGATGCCAACGTGCCGCCTACCCCGAAGCTCGCTAACGGGGGACTCCAGGGCGCGAATAGCCTGAACCAGATAGGCTACAAAGGCCCGTGCCCACCGCCTGGCGCTCCCCATCACTACCACTTTGAGCTGAGCGCACTCGATACGGCGCTAGACCTCCAGCCGGGAGCCACCGCGGCGCAGGTAGAGGAAGCCGCCAAAGGACACGTCAAGGCGAGCGGCGACATCGTCGGAACGTTCGCCCGCTAGGCCGCGGCGCTCGAATGAAGATAGGGCGTGCGGTAACGCGCCACGGCGGCTAAGCTCACACGATGCGGCTCGATGCCAAATTCGTGACCTCCGCATTTGCGCCGGAGGGCTATCCGCGATGGGACCGCGTCGAAGTCGCGCTCGCCGGGCGCTCCAACGTGGGCAAGAGTTCAATGCTGAACGCGTTGGCGGGCGTGAAAAATCTCGCTCGCACTTCGCGCACACCGGGCCGCACGCGCGCGCTCAATTTTTTCGCGGTCGGCGAGCGTCTCGCGATCGTCGATCTACCTGGTTACGGCTTTGCCAAAATCGCGCGGACGGAAGCGGCACGAATCGCCTCGATGATGAACAACTATTTTGGCCAGAGCGAACGCTTGGTTGGTCTCGTGCTTCTGATCGACGCGCGGCGCGGGCCACAGCGCGAAGAGCTTGACTTGGCCGCTCTCGCGGCGTCGCGCGGGGTAAAAGTTATCGCCGTAGCGACCAAATGCGACAAGCTCCGTCGCTCCGAACGTGCCGCTGCGATAGCGCGGTTCAAGTCGCTCGCTATCGAACCAATCCTATGCTCGGCGCTTGATGGCGAGGGAATCGAGGAGTTGCGCCGGCGGATCGCCGGCTGCGCGCGTGAGGCGCGGCGTGCAAGCTCGCTCGGCCAGCCACGGCAAAGTGATGACGACGATTGGCCGATCGACCTTCCTCTTTCGCGATGACGCCCGAGATTAGCGTAATCATTCCTACCCGTAACCGGCGCGCGATGCTGCACGAGGCGCTGTCCTCGGTCGCCGCTCAGCGTGGCGCCAGTCTTGAGGTGATCGTCGTCGACGACGGTTCCACGGACGGCACTTGGCAAGACCTCTCGAGTCACGACCCAGCGACGCTGGTCGACGTACGCATTGCCAGAACCGAGTGGCGCGGGCCCGCCGCCGCGCGCAACCGTGGCATGGCGCTCGCGCGGGGCCCTTTGATCGCGTTGCTCGATTCCGATGATCTGTGGTTACCCGAAAAACTCGCTCGCCAAAGCCTCTTTATGCGTAACAACCCCAGCTGCCTGATTTCGCAGACCGCCGAAACCTGGATACGCAACGGCAGACGCGTCAACCCGCGCCGGCGCCATCGCAAACGCCCCGGGGACATCTTTATCGACTCGCTCCGCACCTGCCTTATCAGCCCGTCGGCGGCAATCTTGAGGCGCGAATTGCTCGACGAGGTTGGCGGCTTTGATGAGGATATGGCGGCGTGCGAGGACTACGACCTGTGGCTGAGGATTGCGGCGCGCCACCGCATCGGCCTTCTCGACGAGCCATTGACGATACGCCGCGCAGGCCATCCCGGACAGCTCTCGGCAACCGTCGCGGCGCTCGATCGCTTCCGTATCCTCGCGTTAGCGAAGCTGCTCGCCGACGGTTCGCTCGACGTTGTCAAGCGCAGGGCCACCGCCGAGGTAATCGCTGAAAAGTGTCTCATCTATGGCAAAGGGCTCGTGCGCCGTGGGCGTCAGAACGACGCCGCCTTTTTTGCCGATACAGCACAATGGGCGCTCGAGCGATGGTCCGCAGCCCCTGATGCGGTGCTCGAGGCCGCCTGCGCTCGGATGCGCGCGATGATCAGGTGTCGGGACGTATCGGCGGACTCAATCGAGCCCAAACCAAAGAGCGCCGACGTTCTGCGAACGAGTTCGAGCCTCGTGTAGGCGCGATCCTCTTCCTCCCTGCGCTGCTGTGGGTAACCCGCGCTCGGCATCCACTGCCGTATTGTCTTCAGCCGCTTGGCGTCCTTATCTGTATCGGGATCATCGAGCCGTTTAAAGCGGGGCATCAATGAGTGACGACGATATCGCGAAGGCAGTGCGGGCGTGGGCCGAATTGCACCATTTCGACCGAGCGCATCTCGACCGATGGCTTGCTCTTGATCCGCACAGTGCGGCCTCGATACTCGACGCTGCCCGTCGTCTGCGCTTGCGGATGGGCCAGTTGCAGAGCGCGCTCGAGATGCTCGAAGAGATCGCCTTGGTCGAAAAGACCTACGTTTCGACCGTGCTTGCCCGCGCGCCGCTCAAACGGATACTTGAAGGGGCAGGATCCGCGCCGGCGCGTGCCCGAGCGTTCGTCGACGAGCTGCGAGCGATACGTTTTCCGCGGCTAGGCCGTGCGCTTGAACAAATGAGGGTAGGGGTCGCCGCGCTCAAGCTGCCGCGTACCGTGGCCGTGGTATTGCCCAAGGACCTTGGCTCCGACGAATTGCTGATCGAGATTCGGGCGCGCAGCGGCAGAGAGTTTAGAGACTCGTTACGGGCACTTGAAGCCAAGGCAGACGAAGTGGAACGGATATTGGCTGTGCTGGGCGGTGAGTACTGAGCTGCGAGAATGGATTTTGAGCTGGACGAGATCGTAATCGAAGAGCGATGCCGGCAAAGCCCGCTGGCCGCGCGCGTCATCAGCCGTGCTCCCGCCGCGGTGCCGCTGAGTTACGTAGCTGACGCCCGCGAGGCGATCCGCCCGCTTTCCGGGGCCGCAGATGCTTTCGACGCGGGCAAGCGGCGGATGGTCGTGATGCATCGGCGCGCGCCCTTTCTGATGGCCTGTCCGGCGGGATCCTCGGAGTTTGCCTGCTGCGGATACGTGGTGTTGGTCCTTGCGTCGAATTGTCCGATGGATTGCAGCTACTGCTTCCTGCAGGAGTATCTGGCGGACAATCCCGGCTTCCAGGTCTACGCCAACTATACCGACGCTTTCGAGGAGCTAGCGCGCGCGCAACGCCGCACGCCCGGGCGCGCGCTGCGCGTCGGCACGGGGGAACTTGCGGATTCGCTCGCTTTCGATCGCATGACCGGGATCAGCCGCGAGCTGGTGGAATTTTGCGCATCGCGCGAGGGTCTGCTGCTCGAACTCAAAACCAAGACCGATGAAGTCGACAACCTGCTCACGATCGATTCGCGCGGACGGACGCTGGTGTCATGGACACTGTCGCCGCCGCACGTCTTTGCCACCTCCGAAAAGCGCACTGCCGCGCCGGCGGCCCGCCTCGTAGCGGCGCGCCGCGTGCTTGAGGCGGGCTACAAGGTCGGGTTTCATCTCGACCCTGTGATCGCGTACCCGGAGGGCGAACGCGATTACCTGGCGCTGCTCGACGAGCTGTTCGATACCATTTCGCCTACGCGTATTGCATTCATCAGCCTGGGGGGCCTGCGGATGACACCGGCGCTCCGCTCCGCGGCGCGCCGGCGTCATCCACACGACCCGCTCTTGTGCGGCGAAGAGGTGCTCGCGCCCGACGGGCGCTATCGCACCTTCACGCCGCTTCGCGTCGCACTGCTTCGCGCACTGGAGCGTCGTATCGCCGCCGCCAGCCCGGCGATCATGCGCTACCTGTGTATGGAACCGCCGAGTATCCATCGGCGCGTGCTCGGCCAGGCACCGCCCCGCGCGGCGGTGCTTGGCCGAGCACTGGCGGGACGTTGATGGCTTCTCGGGGGGCGGCAGGCGGCCGCGGGCGCGGCAGTCGCGGCACGGCTGGCGGCGAGACGCCACCAGCCGTGCCGCGACTGCCGCGAGCCCCTCGATTGCCGCGTCACACGGCGCTGCGCCAGCGCGTGCCCGCGGCGAGTTCCGCCGCCAACGCGGCGGCGCTCGCCGCGGGCAACGGCAAGGCGAGCATCACAGGAGGCTCCCAATTAGCCGGCCGTGCCGCGGTCGACCAGCGCGCCCGGCCGATCGGCGTCTTCGATTCTGGCATCGGCGGCCTAACCGTGCTGAGCGCTCTGGTCGAGCGGTTGCCGCACGAAGATTTCATCTATCTTGGTGATACGGCGCGGCTGCCCTATGGCACCAAGTCGCGCGAAGTGATCGTGCAATACTCGCGCGAGAATACCAGCTTCCTGCTCGCCAAGGGGATCAAGCTGCTGGTGGTCGCGTGCAACACGGCGAGTGCCGTCGCTCTCGACGATATCGCGCGGGAGACCGTCGTCCCGGTGGCCGGAGTGATCGAGCCCGGTGCGCAGGCAGCGCTGCGTGCAACGCGCTCGGGCAAGATCGGCGTGATCGGCACCGAGGCGACGATCGCCTCGGGCGCCTACACTCGCGCCTTGCAGCGGATGCGCCCCGGCGTCGAGATTTACACCCGCCCCTGCCCGCTGCTGGTGCCGCTGGTCGAGGAGGGATGGACCGAGGGCGAGGTGGCCGAACGCACGGTGGCGTATTACCTGGAGAGCCTCAAGCAGAGCGGGATCGACACGTTACTGCTGGGATGCACGCACTATCCACTGCTTAGTGCGATGTTCGCGCGGGTGCTCGGCGCGGGAGTCCGGCTGGTCGACTCGGCCACCGCGACCGCCGCGGCGGTGCACAAGCGCCTCGGGGCGCTGGAGCTGGCGCGGCGCGACGGACGCGGCGCGCAGAGCTTCTTTGTAACTGAGACGCCCGACCGCTTCATCCGGGTCGGGCGGCGCTTCCTGGGACCGCAGGTCGATTCAGCCGTGCGGATCGAACGTTAAAAAATTGTCCCGCGGCGAGGTAGAATAGGCGGGGCACCGTGCGCATCGACCCGCGCCCGCGGCTCCCGCTATATTGGTTCCTACGACATGGCATCATCTTTTACCGCTGTTGCACACAAAGTCTTCGGCTCGAAGAACGACCGCGAGCTAAAAAAGCTGCGGCCAAGCGTCGCCGCGATCAACGAACTCGAATCGCAGATCTCTGCTGAGACCGACGATCGTCTGCGCGAGCGAATCGCCGAATGGAAAGTCAGGCTGAGCGCGATCGAGGAGGACGAGGCTCGCGCGGAGGCGCTGGACGAAGTGCTGCCGGAGGTTTTCGCGGTGGTGCGCGAGGCCGCCCGCCGCACGCTCGGCCAGCGCCACTTCGACGTCCAGCTAATCGGCGGGATGGTGCTCCATAGCGGCAAGATCGCCGAGATGAAGACCGGCGAGGGCAAGACCCTGGTCGCCACCTTGCCGGCCGTGCTCAACGCGCTTACTGGCCGCGGCGTACATATCGTCACGGTCAACGACTACCTGGCGCGGCGCGACGCCGAGTGGATGGGCCGCATCTACACTTTTCTCGGGCTCACCGTCGGCGTGGTCGTGCACGGTGTCAGCGACCCCGATCGCAAGGCCGCCTATGCCTGCGACATCACCTACGGTCAGAATAACGAGTTCGGGTTCGACTACCTGCGCGACAACATGAAGTTCAACCTGGAGGATTACGTCCAGCGGCCGCATCACTTTGCGATCGTCGACGAGGTCGATTCAATTCTGATCGACGAGGCTCGCACGCCGCTGATCATCTCAGGCGCCTCCGAGGAATCCACCGACACCTACTACGTTGTCGACCGGGTAATACCGCGCCTGAAGCTCGAGGAGCATTACACTATCGACGAGAAGCTGCGCACCGTCGCGCTGACCGAGGAAGGCGTGACCAGGGTCGAGCAGCTACTCGGGATAGACAACCTCTACGACCCGCGCAACATCCTGCTGGTTCATCACGTCAACCAGGGGCTCAAGGCCCACACGCTTTTCAAACGTGACGTCGAATACGTGGTCAAGGACGGCCAGGTGGTGATCGTCGACGAGTTCACCGGGCGGCTGATGCCGGGACGGCGATGGAGCGACGGATTGCATCAGGCGGTCGAAGCTAAGGAAGGGGTCAAGATAGAGTCCGAGAACCAGACGCTCGCGACCATCACTTTTCAGAACTATTTCCGGATGTACGACAAGCTTGCTGGGATGACCGGAACTGCCGACACCGAAGCGGCCGAGTTCAAGGAAATTTACGGTCTCGACGTGGTGGTCGTCCCGACCAACCAGCCGATGATCCGGATTGACAATCACGACGTCGTCTACAAGACCGAAGACGAGAAGTTCGACGCAGTCATCGAAGAGATCAAGGACTGTCACGAGCGCGGCCAGCCGGTGCTGGTCGGCACGGTGTCGATTGAGAAGTCGGAGCGGGTCGCCAACCAGCTCAAGAAGACCGGGGTCAAACACTCCGTACTCAACGCGAAAAATCACGAGCGCGAAGCTGAATTCGTGGCCCAGGCCGGCCGTTTCGGCGCGGTCACGATTTCGACCAACATGGCCGGCCGCGGCACGGACATCGTGCTCGGCGGCAATCCTGAGTTCATGGCCGCGGCGGAGGCCGGCACTCGCGACCCCGGCGACGAGAAGTTCCGTGCCGCGCTGGAGAAATACCGCGCCCAGTGCCTGGCCGAGCGCCAACAGGTGCTCGAGGCCGGCGGATTGCACATCTTAGGCACCGAGCGCCACGAGTCGCGTCGGATCGACAACCAGTTGCGCGGCCGGTCGGGCCGCCAGGGCGACCCCGGCAGCTCGCGGTTTTTCCTCTCGCTGGAGGACGACCTGCTGCGCATCTTCGGCGCCGATAAGCTTAAGGGCCTGATGGGGCGGATCGGGATGGAGGACGGCATCCCAATCGAGCATCGATGGATCAGCAAGGCGATCGAGAACGCACAGAAGAAGGTCGAGGCGCACAACTTCGACATCCGCAAACATCTGCTCGAATACGACGATGTGATGAACCGCCAGCGCGAAGTGGTTTACCATCGGCGCAAGGAACTGCTCTCGGGCGCGCCGATCAAAGAAGACATCGTCGACATGTGCGACGCGCTGATCGAGGAGATCGTCAAGGCCCACGTCGAGACCGAAGCCCCGCCCGAAGAATGGAACTGGAAAGCGATCGAGGACGCGTTTTACAAGCAGTTTCATTTTCATTTCAACTTTCGCGAGAACGTCAACGGCCGCGCGATCGACCATCCGGACGACCTGATCGAAATCGCCGGCGAACGCGTGCGCGTGCTCTATGACGAGCGCGAGCAGGAGTTCACGCCGCCCGTGATGCGGCAGATCGAGAAGATCGTGATGCTGCAGACGCTCGACTCGCTATGGAAGGACCATCTGCTCGCGATGGACCATCTGAAGGAGAGTATCGGGCTTCGCGGCTACGCCCAGCTCAACCCGCTGGTCGAATACCAGAAGGAAGGGTTCTCGATGTTCGAGGCGCTGATGGCCACGATGCAGGGCGACGTGGTCGAGAAGGTCTTTTCTGTACAGACCGTGCGCGAACAGAGCGTGCAGCAGCTCGAACAGCAGCAGCATCCACAGCGCGTCGTGATGAGCCATGGCGGACAGACCGAGCAGGCGCCGGCGGGCGCTCCGCCAGGGACAGTGGTAAAACGCGAGGCCGACAAGGTTGGCCGCAACGATCCATGTCCATGCGGCTCGGGCAAGAAGTACAAGCGCTGCCACGGCAAGTAGGGAGCTGTTTTCTTAACGCCCCTCCGGGCAGTTCCGCGGTGGCCCGCGCTGTTTTCTTGCTCCCTCCACCGCAAGTTTCCACAACAGCGCGCGCCGCTTTCTTAACCCCCTCCCCCAAGACACGGGGGAGGAAGTAAGAAAAAAGCCGATCAAACAATTCGAGTCAGCTTTGGCAATTCGAGTCAAACTCTTCAGCTCTCTGTTAATTCGTGTCAGCTCTGGCACTGACTGCTCAAACTTCCGCCACAACGGCCCTCATACCTTGCGCCATTGCCAACGCGGCACGTATAAATCGCCCTCGGAGGCGCATCCCTGATGGACGTGACACTGGAACCGCAAGTGGTAAAAGGCTTTCGCTTCGCCGGCGTCGCCGCCGGATTGCGCAAGGAGCCGGGCCGCAAGGACCTTGGCGTGATCGTCGCCGACCGTCCGGCCACCGCTGCTGGGGTCTTTACCACCAACCGGGTAAAGGCCGCCCCGGTCGTCGTCACCCAGGAACACATCCGGCGCGGCCGCTTGCAGGCGGTAACCGCCAACTCGGGATCGGCCAACTGCTTCACCGGCAAGGCCGGAATCAAGCTCGCGCGAGACTCGTGCGCGGCGCTGGCCGCGGGAATCGGATGCGCGACCGACCTCATCGCGCCATGTTCCACCGGGGTGATTGGGCATCTCTACGATTTCGAGAAATACCGCGGCGGGATTCGCGATGCGGTCGCCGCGCTATCGTCGGACGCGCTCGAGGATTTCGCCCGCGCGATCATGACCACGGATACGCATCCGAAAATAGCCTCCGCGCGCCTTAAGCTCGGAGGCTCCGAAGTGACGGTCGCGGGATGTGCGAAAGGCGCGGGGATGATCGAGCCGAAAATGGCCACGATGCTCGCCTTCGTCGTGACCGACGCCGCGGTCGGCGCGCCCGAGCTCAAGCGCACGCTCAAGCGCGCACTGCCATCGAGCTTCAACGCGATTACGGTGGATGGCGACATGTCGACCAACGACACGCTGCTCCTGATTGCCAGCGGCGCCACCGGAGCGAAACGCTCGCTCAGTGGGCGCGATCTTGCGGCTTTCGGTGAAGCGGTCACGGCGGTGGCCGGCGCGCTCGCGCGTGAGCTGGTGCGCGATGGGGAGGGCGCAACCAAGCTGGTCACGATCGAGGTGCGCGGCGCGCGGCGCACCGCCGACGCCGATCGGATCGCGCGCCAGATCGCCAACTCCCCGCTGGTCAAGACAGCGTTTTTCGGATGCGATCCGAATTTCGGACGAATCGTGATGGCGGCCGGTAAGGCGGGCGTCGCGCTCGATCTCGAACGGCTCGAGGTGCGGATGGCCGGAATTGCTATCGCCAGCCACGGCGCGCTGCACACCGACGCGCTCGCGGCCGCGGCAACCAGAATGAAGGATCGCGAGTTCGCACTTACGATCGATCTAAAGCTCGGCAAATCCCGGGCCAGTATAGTGACCTGCGACTTCAGCTACGACTACGTGAAGATCAACGCCGAGTACACTACCTAGGCGCGGCGCGGGCGGCAGGTCGGTCTAACTTGCATCGGCGGGCCGCACAGCAATAGAATTTGCGCGCAGAAATGGACGAAGGGGGTCGCGTGGCAAACTTCGTGAAAGTCGCCCGGCGCGATGAAATTCCTGACGGCACCGGCAAAACCGTCGAGGCGGGCGGGCACAAGATCGCGCTGTTCAACGCGGGCGGGCAGTTTTATGCGATCGACAACTCCTGCCGTCATCGCGGCGGTCCGCTCGGCGAAGGCGACCTTATGGGCACGACGGTGGTCTGTCCGTGGCATGGATGGGAGTACAACGTCACCAACGGACAAAACATGGACGACCCAAGCGTCACGGTTGCCTGCTTCCCGGTGCGGGTGGACGGGGATGACATTCTGATCGAGGCTTGATCTACCGATCGATGCCTGAACTGGCTGGCGCCTAAGAGGGGACTCGATGCGGGACTACCCCGCACAGTTCGCGCGCGTGCATGCAGACGCGTCCAGATAACTATCGAAATTATCCATCTGAATATTGATGAGCTGATGAAATACGGCTTGGCAGCGACTGCCAAACAGGCGACTAACGTGCGCCTGCCCGACTTTATCGCGATCGGGCCGCCGCGCACCGGGACCACCTGGCTTTACCGCGCGCTCGGTGGGCATGTCGGACTGCCGCGTGACACCAAGGAGACGGATTTTTTCTCGGCCCACTACGCCAAGGGAATGGAGTGGTACCTTGAGTTCTTCCGCGATTGCGCGCCGAATCTCCCGATGGGCGAGATTTCGCCCAATTACTTCGCCACGCCCGAGGCGCCCGGGCGGATCGCGAAAGATATTCCCGGATGCCGCATCATCTGCACGCTGCGCGATCCGGTCGATCGGCTGTACTCGTTTTACCGGCTGATGCGCCATAATGGATGGACGCGGGCGACGATGGCGGACCTGGTTGAGAGTGCGACGCCGGCCACCGAGGGCAGCCGCTACGCTCACTATCTCGCCCGCTGGCGCGAGCACTTCGGCGCCGAGCGCGTGCTGGTCGTACTTTACGACGACCTTGAACGCGCGCCACAACGCTTCCTGGATACGATCTGTGGCTTCATCGGGATAGCGCCGATCGCGCTTGAGGGTTCGCCGCTGCTGGGCAAACGGGTAAACCGCGTGACGCGCGGCCCCCGGATCGCGTTGCTCGCCGAGCAGGCCTGGCGGCTGCGACAATGGCTTGAGTCGCGCAAGGCCGGAGGCGCGATCACGATGCTGCGCAAGGCCGGCGTGTGGCGTTTTAGTTTTCGCGGCGGTGGCGAGTTCGGTCCGCTCGATTCTGCGCTCGATCGGCGGCTGCGCGAACGCTTCCGGCCCGATGTTGAAGCGCTTGAAAAGACGCTCGGACGCGATCTGTCGGTGTGGAAAAAAGCTGGCGGTGCGGGAAAGGCAGGCGCCGAAAAATGATGAATTCGCCGCTCATCGTCACCGGGCGAACTGCAAACTGCCACCATAGGGAACATTCGGAAACGTTGTGACTATGAGTGTATGGGTTTTCAACAAACGCCCGCGCACATTATTGGTTGTCTGCGCGCGGAAATGATAGTTATTTAGTTATGAGTCGAGTCTCGGTCATCATCCCGGTGCGAAATGGCGTCGACACCATCCGGCGAACCGTCGACAGCGCCCTTGCACAGGAGCCCGAACGCCCCGAGGTGATCGTGGTCGACGACGGTTCGACCGACGCGACACCACGCATCCTGGGTTCTTACGGCGATCAGATAAAGTTTCTGCGCCAGCGCAACCGCGGCCCGTCCGCCGCCCGCAACGTCGGCGCCGCGGCTGCCAGTTCAGATTCCGATTACTTCACTTTCCTCGACGCCGATGACGTTTTGCTGCCCGCCATGCTCAAGAACCTGACCGCCGAGCTGGATGCGTCGGCGCCGGTAGCGCTGGCCTTTTGCGACGTCGTCCCGGTGGATGACTACGACCACGAACTCGACGTCAAATTCATCGACGAGTACACCGCACACGCACCCTCGATGGAGGAGCTGCTGACGCGATGGTGGCCGATCCTGACCAGTGCTGCCGTGATGCGCCGTAGCTCCTTCGAGCGCGCGGGCGGTTTCGACGAGAGCTTCACCCGGCCCGGCTTCGAGGATCCATATATGTGGCTGGTGATGCGCGAGCAGGGTGATTTTACATACGTGCCTCAGCGCTTGGTGAGATATCGCACCACTCCGCCCAACGAGCGGATGATGAAGTACGCCAAGGGCTACCAGATTTTCGGGCGGCTGGTCTCGGAGCGCTACGGCGAGGCGGGCCAGCGGCTCATCCGCGAGTCCAGCAACGCCTTCGTCTCGGCCTGGGGCTATGCAGGATTGGTTGCCTTGCGCGAGGGTGACAAGCTCCGTGCACGCCGCGCTTTCGCCTGTGCGATGCGCTATGGGCCGTTCCAGGTTCGCGCCGCATCGCGTTGGCTGCGCACGTTCTTGCCGATGTCGGTCGTGCGGGCGCTCAGCGGACGTATCGTCCGCGGCGAGCGCACCAAGCCTGAGCTTGAGAATTATTTCCGCTAGACTGATATTCTCGTTCTCGAAGAGGATCAGGATAGACCGGACCTGTCGATGCGCCGGCGGCCCGTGCGCATGCGAAATGGACGGAACGGGACTGGTCATCAGATCGCGCCGCCTATGGCGCGGAAGGAGCCGATGAGTAACAAATTCTGGCGCGGGATGAGTGAGCTCCTGCTTCTTGGGGGTTCGGCCGAGACTCAGCAGGAGAAGAGCCGGTACTGGTCGCTATATAAGCGTCTGCTTGGCTACTCGCGGCGCTATATTTTTCCGGACCTCGCCCTGTCGGTGTTGGCGATGCTGGCGCTCAGCGCGGCCAACGGCGCGATTCCCTATCTGATCAAGGAAACGATCGATTTGTTGCCGAAAGTCAAGGCGACCGACGCGGCCACCGTGACTCGCCTGCATTTGCTCAGTCTCGCGATCCTTGCCGCGTTCATCGTGCGTGCCCTTACCGATTTTCTCTCGAGTTACCTGACTGACTATCTCGGGATGAAGACCGCGATGGACCTGCGGGCCGAGTTCAACGATCGCCTGCAGCGTCTCCCGCTCTCGTTTTTCAACTGGACGCCGACCGGGAATCTGCTCACCCGTTCGCTCAATGACGTACAAATGGCGTCCGCGATCATTACCAACACCCTGATTTCGCTGGTTGGTGACAGCCTTACGCTGATCGCGCTGGTTGGCGGCCTGTTCTGGATGGATTTCAGGTTCGCGCTGCTAGCTTTCGTGGTCTTTCCGGTCGCGATCCTGCCGATCGTCGGCGCCGCCAGGCGCGTTCGCAAAATGGCCAAAAGCGCGCAGCGCAAGCTGAGCGATATTTCGGTGATGATGCAGGAGGCGGTGCAGGGGTGCCGCGTGGTCAAGGCCTTCGGCATGGAGGACTACGAGTCCGAGCGCTTTCACGACATGCTCAAGAAGCAACTGCGCCTGATGCGCCGGGTGCTGCGCGCCAGCGCGTTTAGCAGTCCGTTTATCGAGGTCCTCGGCGCGTTCGCAGTGGTAATGGTGCTGTGGTACGGGATTCCGGCGGTGATGGCGGGCACTCGCTCGCCCGGAACTTTCGCGGCGTTTATCGGCGCGATGCTGATCATCTACAGACCGTTCAAAAGAATTGCCGGCACCAACAATTCGATCCAGCAGGGACTGGTCTCGGCCGAGCGGGTGTTCGCGATAATCGACCATCCGCCCGAGATTTACGACGCACCGGGTGCGCTCGCCCTCAAACACGGCCCGCACAGCATCGAGTTTCGCAACGTCAGCTTCCGCTACGACTCCAAGGGCGCGTGGGTGCTGCACAATATCAATATGAAGATTGGGGCAGGCGAAACCGTGGCGCTGGTTGGAATGAGCGGCGGCGGCAAATCCACGCTTTCCGATCTGATTCCGCGTTTCTATGATCCGCACAAGGGCGCGGTATTGTTCGATGGCGTCGATGCCCAGCGCTATTCGCTCAAATCGTTGCGGGCCGAAATCGGGCTGGTTTCGCAGCATACATTTCTCTTCAACGACACGATTCGCACCAACATCGCTTACGGCGGCGGCAAAGGCGATTTCGACGAGATCGTCGCCGCCGCCAAGGCCGCCAACGCCCACGACTTCATTACCCGCCTGCCCAATGGCTACGATACTTTGGTGGGCGAGCTCGGAGTACGGCTCTCCGGCGGCGAGCGTCAGCGGCTGGCAATCGCGCGCGCACTGCTCAAGAATGCGCCTATCCTGATCCTCGACGAGCCGACCTCGAATCTCGACTCAGAGGGCGAGCGCGTGGTACAGGACGCGATCGAGCGGCTGATGGAAAACCGGACCACCTTGATGATCGCCCATCGGCTTTCCACCGTGCGCCGCGCCGACCGTATCTTCGTGATCGTCAACGGCGAGATCGTGGAACAAGGCACGCACGAACAACTGCTGGCCCTCGACGGCGCATATCGCAAGCTGTGCGACCTGCAGTTCTATATGCCCGAAGACGGCGAAGCGCCGGCCCGCGGGGCCGCGAACGGTTAGAGTTTCCGTTAGCCTGCGAGAGATGACAGAGTTCCTGGTCTCCGCGATAATCGCCGTTTACAATGGCGAGGGATGCGTCGCACGCGCAATCGACAGCGTGCTCACCCAACAATTCGAGGGCGTCGAGCTAATCGTCGTGGACGACGCGTCGCGCGACGCCACAGCGCAGGTGCTGGCCGGCTATGGCGACCGGATCAGGGTGGTGCGCAGGAAAAGGAATCGCGGACTCGCCGCGGCGCGCAACTATGGGGTCGATCACGCGCGCGGCCATTTCGTCGCCTTTCTCGACGCGGACGACGTCTGGCTTCCCGGACGCCTCGCCAAGACGGTAGAGGCCCTGGAGACCCATCCGACCACCACGATGGCGTTTTCTGACGTGGTGCCGGTCGATGACCAAGGCGCTGCGCTTGCACCGACTTACCTGCATCCCGGAATGGCCCGACCGCCGCTGATGGAAGACCTGCTGGAGGAGGGATGGTGGCCGATCCTGCCGAGCAGCGTGACTATCCGGCGTTGGGTATTCGACCGCGCTGGCGGCTTCTCCGAGGAATACAAGAGCGCCGCCGGTTTTGAAGACACTGAGCTCTGGTTTCTGTTGCGCGAGATGGGTGATTTCGCTTTCGTACCAGAGCCGCTGGTGAACTATCGGCTCGCCCCGATAGTCGAGCGGATGCGCAAATATGCGCCCGGTTTCGGACGCTTCGCGGCCCGGATGCGCAAACGCTACGGCGAACCCGGCGACAAGCTCGCGCGGCGCTCCGCGGCGCTCTATCACTGGCTGCTGACGCTAAAGGGCTTGCGCTGCCTGGAAGCGGGAGACATGCGCGAAGCGCGGCGCGCGTTGTTCTGCGCGCTGCGTTACCAACCCAGCCTCGTGCAGCCGGATCTCCGCCTTCAGATGCGGGCGATTTTTAAAAATGGATCGCCGAAGGATTCCAACGGCAACATCCCAGTCGTCGAACGCGACGATGTGCTCAGGGCGTGGTACGCGCTTCTGCCGCATCAGGCTGCGCTTGCAGCGATGCGCCGCACTGGCTTGCTCGAGATTCCGCCCGCACCATCCAGCCATGCCGGTTTCGCCGAAGAACTGCTCGCCGGCGGCGCGCCGCTTGCGCTTTACTAGCGTCGCGCGATGAATCAACGCAACTGTTTGATCCTGGGTTCCGGCCGCAGCGGCACCAGCATGGCCGCCGGAATTCTGGCCCGCAGCGGCTACTTCATGGGCGAGGAACTGTGGCCGGCCGATATCGGTAATCCCAAGGGCTACTTCGAGGACCGGGAGGTCAACAAGATCAATGATGAGTTGATCGCGCCAGCGGCCCCGAAGACGCCGCCCAGCGGATTGCGCAAGCTCCTGCTCGGCGATACCCCGATTCTCGGTCACTACCAACACTGGGTTGCGGCGTTACGTCCCGGTGTCGCGATCGCCTGTCCGCCCGCGATAAGCGAGCGGATCGCCGCGGTCACCGCGCGGCAGCCTTTCTGCTTAAAGGATCCGAGGTTCTCATACACCCTGCCGGCCTGGCGGCCGCATATTGGCGACGCTCTGTTGCTATGCGTTTTTCGCGACCCGAGCGTCACCGCCTCCAGCATCGTTCGCGAATGCAAACGTGCAGACCACATGCGCGGCACCAAGGTCGACGAACGCTGGGCCCTCAAGGTGTGGGAGGCGATGTACCGCTACGTCCTGGAGGTGCATTATCCGCAGGGCGGCGACTGGCTCTTTGTCCACTACGATCAGCTGCTTGATCATTCGGCGGACGCGGAACTCGAGCGACGCCTCGGGGTGAAAGTGGATCGCGGATTTGCGGTCGCCGAGCTCAGCCGTTCACAGGCGGGAACCGTGGTGCCGCGCCGAATGACCCGGCTTTACCAGCGGCTATGCGGGCTCGCCCGCTACGACACGACCCGCCGCGTGGCAATCACGGCTTAGCGGATTTTGCGCGATTAAGATTCGTTGTGGCGAACGGCCGCGGAGTTCGGGGAATGATATGAGGAGATATGAGGACTGGCAGACATGAGGCGCACAGCTGCGGTGACGCGGCATCGCGCCAAGGGCGTCTTCCCGACTTCATCGCTGTGGGTCCGCCGCGCACTGGCACGACCTGGTTGGATCGCACCCTGCGCAGGCATGTCGGGCTGCCGTCGATCAAGGAGACCCAATTCTTCGCCTACAACTACGATTTAGGCGTCGACTGGTACCGCTCTTATTTCGGCGATTGCGATCCACGATTGCCCGTGGGCGAGATTGCGCCAACCTACTTTGACTATCCGCCAGCGCGCGCACGTATCGCGTCGGTCATTCCGCGATGCCGCATTATCTGCTCGCTGCGCGATCCCGTGGAACGGGCCTACTCGCACTACAAGGCCTGGCATCGTGCTGGGTTGGTCAAAGGCTCTTTCGACGAAGTCGCTGAAACCTCGTGGACGGCCATTGCGGGCAACTATGCGTCGAACCTGCGCGACTGGCAAAAGCTGTTCGGCGCGGAGAATGTCCTGGTGCTGCTTTATCAGGACCTGCGCGCCGCCCCCCAGGCATATCTTGATGCGGTATGCAGCTTTGTTGGCATCGCGCCGATTGATTTGAGCGCGATGCCAGGCGCAGCCGATCCGGTCAATCTGTCGGATCAGGCGCCGCGGAGCATGATGCTGGCGCGCACGATGCTCAAGCTACGTGATGAACTGATACGGCGGCGCTATCGAAGGCTCGCGCGAGTAGTCGAAGCCGGGTCGCCCCTGTGGAAGGTATCTTTCACCGGCGGAAAAGCATACCCGCCGCTCGCTGCGGGATTCGAAGCCCGCTTGAGGCACGATCTCACGCCTGAGATCGAGGATCTCGAGTCCCTCCTTGGTCGCGAGCTTGCGGCCTGGAAACTGCCGCCTGGGGCATCACTGGTCCAAGCCTAGTGACAGGCCGGTTCCTTGACGGCCAGCTGTAGCTGGGCGACCGCCGCGTCGACGTACTGGATGGCTTTGACGCGATGCCCTCCAAAGTTATCTGGACTCGCCGCGAGCTCCGCCCTGGCCTCGTTGCACTGCCGAAGAGCGTCGTACATCCACGCGTGAGCCTGACCGGGTGTGGCCTGGATAGCCTCAGCCTCCTCGACAGCCGGCAAGGTTCCGTGGTCCATCGCAATTGCAGCCTTTAGTTGGTCGGTCGCCAGGTCGACTTGGCGGACGGCGGCGCTCCGATGACCGCCGAGCTCGCGGCAACCGTGCCGGAGCACGTAGTGCGAGCGCCTGAGCAGCCGATACGCTTTGTAGATGTGTGGATGTGGCTCAGCGGCTTGAGCCACGGAGGCTCTCCCCGCGACAATAAACATCACGCCTGCGATCACGAGAAAACCGACGACGGTTGCCAGTGGTTTCTTCATTTTTCCTCCCGCGCGAAGAACGTTCTAGCCTGCCCGATAGCCCTTCTAACTCAACCGTTCGACGGCCCGCAAGCCAAAAGACGCCCGGTGCGAACTGCTGGCTTCGCAATAAGCTCAAGCGTCCTTGCCAGGACCGTCCACTATCATGGCGGCGAAAACAACCCTGGACTCGTCGACTTCATTTCGGCTTTCCGGGCGGTCAAAAGTTTGTTGATTCATCTCTCTCGTCTTCCAATATGAACTTGGTCAGGGTCATGGCGAAAAACCCGGGGGGCGGCGAATGGTAGCGGCTGGTACGCTTGTTCGCATTGCTGCGGCACCCGCTTCTCGCCCGGCTTTGTGCGAGTTAGAATGCCGCCGACCCATCCTCATCGAAAAAGGGCGTCGAGTATCAGGCTTAGCGCATGGCCCAATACGAAATTAAGAATCGTTCAATCGCATCCGAAGCTTCACCCGAAGCGAAAGCAGGCACGACGTACCAACCCGCGCCCTCGGCGGCGCTCGCGGGTTGGTTCACGGATGCAAATTCATGGCTCGATGCCCGCACGGATTGGATCATGGGGCTGGTCATGGTCGCCGGCTTTTGCCTGCGCTTGGCGCATGCACGGAAGGCATATCTCAATGGCGACGAGGTGCAGATCATGTTGCCGCCCCTGCAGCATGGCCTCATCAACGTTTACAACTCTGCGCAGCACTTTCCTTACGGGCCACTGATGAATTTCGTGCTGCACTTCATGACGTTTTTCGGAAGCTCCGAGCTGTATTTTCGGATGCCTTCGGTTATTGCCGGGACGCTACTCATCTTCGTGGGATACAAGTGGGTAGCCGAAACATTCAGCAAGGAGGCCGGGATCGTCGCAGGCTGCATCCTCGCGTTTGCGCCGCCGCTGGTCGTTCTCTCAGCAGAAGTGCGGCACTACATAACGCACGCTCTCTTCATTGCATGCTCTCTGTATTGCCTGGAGCGCGCACTGCGCGAGAAATCGCTCCGGTGGATGCGCTATTTCGGGCTGGCGCTGCTATTGGCCGTGCTGACGATGTATATGTCCATCTGGTACATCTCGGCTCTTGGCGTTTACGCCATCGTATGTTTTATGCTCGAAAAAGCCCCATGGCCGCTGATTGTCGAATGGATAAAGACGCAAGCGGCGATAGTCTTCGTGTTGATCGTCGCGTACACCACCCACCTGCGCAAGCTGCGCGGTAACATAGCGGAGCGTTTCGCGCGCGACGGATGGCTGCGGCCGTCCTATTTCCATCCCAAATCGCAGACCCTGTCGAACTACCTGCGTCAGGCCACCGACTATCTTTTCGGATACGTCTTCGCCAATGCCCGACTTGGCCAGTGGATGATTCTCGCATTCCTTGCCGGCATCGCGCTGATTCTGTTGGGCCAGGCTGATGTGACCAGCCATCGAAAGACACCTGCACTCTCTCTCGTGCTGCCGCTCGTCGTCACCGCTGCCGCCGGTATTGCGGCGATCTACCCATATGGCGGTAGCCGGCACGACGCGTTCCTAGCGATATTCCTCGTGGCGGGCGTCTCGATTGCGATTTCGGCTCTGTCCTTCGGCAAACCCGTCATCCTGTTGCTGATGGCCGCGTGCCTTATACCGGCCTGGCTGGCAACCACGGAGCGCCACTATCTCGACGAACTGCCCAAGGTCTGCAAAATTGCGCAGATGCGACGTGCGCTCAAATATTTGGCGTCGCGCGATCCACAGCCCAAGGTGCTGCTTGCCGACGAGATCGGCGGCAACACGATTAACTATTACGTATGCCACGGCCAATTTAACCAATGGCGGCCCGCTGGGCCTGATAGCAATACGTATCGCTGCGGGGACTACCGGGTGCTGACGGTCAACATCTGGGGCGCTCCCCCCGCGGCGTTTCCGGCCGCATTGGCGCAGGCCCGTAAGGCCATGCCGGACCGGTTTACCGATCCCGCGTGGGTTTTTTATATATCTCCAGTTCAAACCAGAGATGTGGAGCTGTCCACCGATGAGCGCGGAGTTTTCGGAAAGATCGAGATATATCGTATTTCGCCGCAGCCGGAGCTTACTTCTCCGGCAGGCGCGCATTGATGTACAGCGAACCGGAAAACTCCCGAACAAGCGGCGTGCGCTCGATCAATTTGCCGATCTTGCGCGCCGGCCCAATCAGCGCTTTCGGCGTCACCGGATGCAGCCAATCGAAGGGCGTGATGGAGACGCCTTCAAAACCGACCTGGCGAAGCTGAGCGGCGAACTTCCAGCGCACGAAAGCCGTTTCATCCGGGGAGGTATATGAGAATGCCGGGAGGTAGTGAAATTTCCGCTCCAGGTATACCTGGGGATTAAGCATATTCGGTTCCGCAAAGCTGAGATAACCGCCGGGCTTCAACAACCGCAGGATCTGCGGAAGCGCCGCGTCCACGTCCAGGTGATGGAGAACCGAAGAGCCGACCACTGCGTCGAAAGGGCCTTCCAGATCGCAATCCTCGAACCGCTTTTCCAGAAACTTGACCTGGGCCGCCGGGAGATTACGCTCTCGAGCCTTCTCCAACAGCTCACCTGAAATATCGACCGCTATGATGTCCGCGCCACTGGCGGCGAACATTCCCGTGAAAAGTCCCGTACCGCAGCCGATTTCAAGCGCGCGTCTTCCAGGCCCTAACTGCGCGCCATCGATGATGAGTCCGGCGCGGCGCTGCGCGCGCAGTTTTCCAGCGGGCGTGTCCCAGCCCCATACCTTTTCGGTCTGCTGTTCGGCCAGCCATCTGCCATGGATGACTTCGCGTTCCGCCCTGGAGGCGCCCATGTTCCCAGCAGAACCCAATTTTTCTCCCCTGTTCGAGTGGTCGATCCGAAACGCACAAACCCTATCAGAGGGCCATGCTGGATTCTATAAGCTGCCAAAGTCCAGCCAGCGTCATTTTTACTCTCGTCAGTCATTCCAGCGCAGACGTAGCCAAGGCGTGACGAATGGTGGATGGACACCATCGGCTAGTCAGACGGCATAAAACTCTCTGGCGCGAGTGCAGGCCGAAAAGAAAATTTCCGGCCGTGCGACTCCCTAAACGCACGCTGACGCTTCAACGGCTGGCAAAAAACCTTCCGGCGCCGTAAGTGACCGTTGCCGCGACGATGCCGGTAATCATGCTCTCCAGTCCACTGCGCCACCACGGACGTGCCGTGATTATGGTCTTCGCCGCGCCAACCGCGAACAACGTCACGACCGTCGCGAGGACCGAAATGACCAGGCCCTCGCCCGGCGGCACAAATAGATAGCCGAGCACGGGTACGGTTGCCCCCGCTAAATAGGACAAGCCCACCGTCAAAGCCGAGCGCAGCGGCCGATCGAACGACTCGGGCGCCATCCCCAACTCCTCGCGCATCATCACGTCACCCCAGCGCTCCGGATCGGCTGTGATATGGCCGACGATACGGTCGAGCAACTCGCCGCTGAAGCCCTTGGCGCGGTAGATGGTGCGAATCTCGTCGCGTTCGCGCTCGGGCCATCGCTGGATCTCATCGCGCTCGCGCTCGATCTCGCTGTGATAAAACTCGATCTGCGAGCGCGCCGAAATGAACGCCGCCAAGCCCATCGAGACCGCGCCGCCGAGCATCTCGGCCAGTCCGGCCATCACCACAATATTGCCCGAGCTAAATGCGCCGGCCACCCCGGAAGTCACCGCGAAGGAAGCGACCAGTCCGTCGTTGAGCCCGAGCATCAGATCGCGCAGGCTGGCACCGCCGGCCGCGTGGACCTGCTCGGTGTGATGATCGTACTCGCGTCTGCGAATCGAAAAAGCCATGGCTCGGCGAGACGGCTGAGGTGTATGGAGTTAGTGGCCGCGCGTGGGCGAAGGGAACCCATCCGTGACGGCGGGCTCCACCACATGGGCGAGACTTGCCGAGGGCGCCACAATCGGCGGCAGCCGCAGCGCGCGTGCGCGATGGCGGTTCTCGAGGCCGTCGCGCAATTGCCAGAGCTGCGCAACCACGCGCCGCCGCTCCTTGCGGTTCAGTGTACCTGCTCCCAGGTAGTCATAAAGACATCGCAGGCGCGCCGGACGATTAAGGAAACGTCCGATACTGCGGTCGAGATGGACCAGGTTGAGCAGCCTTCTATGCCAGGAGACCGATCGCACCCGGCGGAAATCCTCCAGATCGACGAAACTCAACCGCGCTTGCGCGCCGTCGCGCTCCTGCACCATCAGGTTGGTCTCCTGCAGATCGAGCGTATAAAGCCCGGCGTCATGCAGGCGGCGAACCTCGCGCGCCACGGCGCTGAGCAGCGAGCGGCGCGAGCGAAAGTGTACTTTCCCCCCGCCCAGCACGGCACCGCTCAGCACGGTCGCGCCGTTGAGCGCCTCGCAGATAAGGTAGGTTTCGCTGACCGCGCCCGCGCGGCGCACCTCCAGCGCGGCCAGCGGCGCCGGGCGATTGAACCCCGCTGTCGAAAGCATCGCCGCGCCCTCCAGCCATCGGCGCACGCGCGAACCGCGCGCGCTGGCAACAAGTCCCCTCGCCCATGAACCGGTGCGCACGCACTTGACGAAGACCCACGCGCCGTCGGGGCCCTTGAGTAGACCGGCGCGCGTACGGGCTTCGTCCTTGAGCGTACGGAAACCGCCATCGGCCATGAGCACGTTGAGCTGCTCGGCCATCACGACCCATCGCGAGTCGGCCGCGTAAAGTACGCGTTTTTTCACGCAAGCTAGCGTAGCTGATTCGGACCTTTAGCGCATCGGGGGATTGCCAGTTGCTGAGGTGGTTTAAAAGTGCGGTTCAAGAGCCGATAATGGGGGGTCATGGATTACTTATACGCGATGTTTGGTTCTACGGTTACAAGTCAACGACGCGAGGTTACTGCCCGCCGGCGCCTCGGCCGGGGCCTGATGAGCGCGGTCTTTGCGACCGGCGTGTTTTGCGCCATCGCCCTGCTGCCGCTGGCGGGGCACGCACAGGCGAGCGCCTCGGCCGCGATGATGGGAAACGATCCGACCGCGATGGTCAGGGCGGTTATCGACCAGGCGACCGCGGTGGTGCGCGATACTCAGACGCCGGCGGCCGCGCGCGACAAACGGCTGCGCGAAATAGCGGAAGCCAACTTCGACTTCGCCGACATGGCGCGTACCACCCTGGGCTACCATTGGCGCCAACTCTCGCAACAACAGCAATCTGAGTTCGTCCCCCTGTTCGCCACCTTCATGGAGAACGTGTACCTGAGCAAGCTGCAGGAATACGGCGTGCAGAAGGTGCGCCAGACCGCGACTTCCTCCAACGTCACCTTCACCGGACAGCAGTACGACGGCGCCAATTACGCCGAGGTCCGTAGCACTGTGCTTCTCAAGGACCAGCCGCCGCCGGTCAAGGTCGACTACCTGGTGAGGCGCGACGGCGCGAGCTGGAAGATCTACGACCTCAATATCGACGCGATAAGCGTGATGGCGAACTATCGGCAGCAGTTCAACCGCGTACTCAACAACGACGGTTACCCGGCGCTCGTGAGCATGCTGCAAAAGAAAGTGCAGCAGCTGGGCTCGACGCTCGAGAAGTAGGCGGCCGGCCGGCGCCGCGGCCGATGAGCATACGTACGGCTGTCCGCGGCTTTATCCGTTGAACTGCTTGCACAGGCGGCGCCAGGCGTCTTCGTCGGCGCCGGCCTTGTACGGCATGTAGAAGGCGACGCGGTCGAGCAAGCCGTCGTAGCGCGCTTTGACCTTGGCCGCGATGTCATCCCACTTGCCGCTCACCGAATAGGTTTCGAGCATCTCGTCGGTTATCTCTTTGGCCATCCCGGTCCAGTCGCCCTTGGCGGCCTTTTCGTTCAGGCGCGGCGCCACGTCGCCCCATCCGTGCGTGTCGAGCACAACCTGGTAGGTGCGAGTGGAGGCGTAAAACGCGATCTGCTGACGCACCGCTTCGCGCGCTTTTGCGATTTCCGCGTCGTTGCTGCCCACCACCACGAAGGCGGTGGTAAAGACGGTAAAATTCTGACGGGAGCGGCCGGACTTTTTGAAGCCCTCCTCGAGATGCGGCATCACGAATTCGCGCAGGTACTTGGGCGAGTTGAATGGGTGCGCGTGCAGGCCGTCGCAGAGCTCGCCCGCGAGGCGGCAGATGTGTTCATTCACGCCCGCGATGTAAACCGGAATCGGGAACTGATGCGGCCGGGGCGCGAAGAACGGCGTCATCAGCGAGAAGTTGTAATACTTGCCTTTGAACGAGAGCTTCGAGCCGCCCTCGTTCCAGCATTTGAAAATCGCGGCCAGCGATTCCAGGTACTCGCGCAGCTTAGGCACCGGCGGCTCCCATCGCATTCCATAGCGCCGCTCGATATGACCTTTGACCTGCGTCCCGAGCCCCAGCACGAAGCGCCCCTCGGAAAGGCGCGCGAGATCGTAGGAGGTGTAGGCGGTCACCATCGGGCTTCGCGGGAAAGCGATCGCGACCGCAGGGCCCATCTTGATCCGCCGGGTGTGCTCGGCGGCTAACGCCAACGGCAGAAACCCGTCGTTGCCCGCCTCCATCGACCAGATAGCGTCGAAGCCGGCCTCTTCGACAGCCTTCGCCGCCTTGGGAACCTCGTGCAGATCGCGTTCCGCGAGCATCGTGTCGAGCTTCATCGATTCAACCTCCGCACGCCGTGCTGTGGGAACGGGGAATCGTAACAGAAGCCGCTCGCGCCAGGAAAGCGCGCGTATGCCGTATGGGCTGCGAATGCAAACGCCGCGGCGAGCTGGCTAAAGAATCGCGCGCAGGCGGGCCGGATAGTCGGTGATGATCCCGTCGACGCCGAGTTCGAGCATCGCCCGCATCTCGGCCGGATCATTAACCGTCCACACGTGTACTTCGAGGCCGAGCCGATGCGCGGCGGCGACGCTCTCGGGCGTCACCAGCCGCCACGACTCGTACTCGGGTGGAATCTGCAACGCGTCACCATGCGGCTGATACGCTTCGGTATCCGGCGCGAGCGCGATCATGAAGGCGGCAATCTCGTGGTAGGGAAATCCGGTGGGAAGTTCGGGGGCGAGCGCCCGCACCTCATCGATCGGAGCCTGTTCCTCGCTCGCGATAAGCACCCGCCGGCGCATCCCGGAGCGCTCGATCACGTCGAGCAAAGTTTCTACGAGGCTTGGCGCGCTCTGTTTGACCTCGATGACATAGCAATGCCCGGGAAATGCCGCGAAGACCTCGGCCAGCGCCGGCACTTCGATTCCTTGCCCGCGAAATGGAAACGCGCCGCCGGGAGCAGTGAAACCCCATCCCGCATCGGCCCGTTTCAGCTCCGCCATCGTCAGATCGCGAATCGCAGCGTTCAGGCCGCACGTGCGGCTTAGCTCCGCGTCGTGGCTGACCACGATCACGCCGTCGCGCGTCATGTGGACGTCGAGCTCAAAATACGGCGCGCCGGCTTTAGCGGCAGCGCGAAACGCATCCAGGGTATTTTCGGGATGCTCGCCGCTGGCACCGCGATGCGCGATCACGCGGGGAGTGGCAAGCTGGAAAAAATCGCTATCGAGCGAAAGTCGGGCCACGGCTAGAGCCGGGAATCACTGCAGCATCGAGGTGGACAACGAATGCCAACGATGACGCAACCGCCGATGGGAACCCGCGTCGCCCGCCAGATGCGTGGCCGCCTGGCCAGTCGCCTGTGCAACCGAAGATGCCGCGGCGCCGACATGGAAATGACCGCCCAAATCGGGCAGCTTCGATAGCATCGCGAGATAGTTATCCTTGAACTGGTCGAACAGCGATCGCATTCGCGGCGATACCTGGTGGTTGACGCCGATGTTCTCGGTCAGCGGGTTGATGTATTGGCCGTTGCGCTCCAAGGCAAAGTGCAGATGCGGTCCGGTAGAGAGCCCGCTGCTGCCGACCCGGCCAATAGTCTCGCCCAAGGACACCGACTCGCCATGCTCCAGCCCTGGCGTGATCTGTGACAGGTGGCCGTAGATGCTTACCATCCCCTGCGCATGGTCTAACCGCACGCATCGTCCCAGTTCCCCGCACCATCCGGCAAACTCGACCCGTCCGTCCGCCACCGCCTGGACAGGCGCGCCGTAGGCGGCCACCAAATCGACGCCGACGTGAGGGCGGTATTCGTGCAGCAGCGGATGGAAGCGATGGAAGGTGAACCCGGAAGAGATATAGTTGAATTTCACCGGAAAGCGCAGGGTCTGTGGCTGGCCTAACTCCTGGCCATCGGCATCGAACAGACGCGGTTGGCCGTGCTCGTCGCGAAAGGCGAAGGCACTCATAATCCGGTCCTCGGATTGAATCTGGGCCGCCTCCACGCCGGTCACCAGGTCATAGCTGCCATCGCGAGCCACCTTTTCCTGGTAGATGAGCTTAACCACAGAGCCCGACGGCAACTCATCAAGCGGCTGATGGTCGCTGAAGGCGTTCTCCAAGGTAAACACGATGGGCTCGGGCAGATTGTGGAGTTGAGCGGCAGTGCGGAAGCTGCGTTCGACCTGAAACGCCAGACTTACCCGTCGAACGTCGTACTGAATCAGGTCGCGCGAAACCCGGATCACCCCCGCGCCCAAGGCGTGCTCACGGATCGCGATGTTCGTGTTAAGGTCGTAACGAAGATCGCGCAAGTCGCCGGTTTCGGGATCTTTGTAGAGGACTAGCGCATGGCCCTCCTTCATCGTCGCCGTATTTGCGACTTCCTGGAAATGACTGGCCCAGTTCTGAGCGTCTGCGGGGTCCAGCCCGGCGTCCTGCAGGTAGCGCAATACCGAGGCCGAGCGGTCAAGGGTCAGCTGGATAATGATGGGATCGGGAGCCGGCGTCGCGCTTTCAGCGATCTCAGCGGGACCGCTATCGGTGCGACCCGGCTGCAGATCCATCAGCGCTACGGTTGGCGGAGGGGGTTCGCCGGCTTGGAAAAAGAGGTGAATCGAGGCCAGGGTAGCCAGCGCGGCTACCACCAAGGCGGTAATCAGACGCGGAAGAATACGAGTGAAGGTCCCCCGAACCATCGGGCTCAACTTAAGGTATTCGTCTCAATTTCGCAACAGCCCAAGACGCGTGTTTTCCCCAACCTTTCTTATAGTTGAAATTGAAGAGACTTAGAGCAGTTTATGGCTATCGCGGGCATAGATTTCGGCCGAAAGCGGATAGGAATAGCGATCAGTGATGGCTTGACGGCTTACCCGATCGAAACAATGGAACGCCGTTCGCTAAAGTACGACCTCGAAGCCATTCGTGCACGGCTGGCTGACCGCGACGTCTCGCTTATTGTTGTGGGACTGCCTCTGAACATGGACGGCACCGAGGGTCCGTCCGCGCGAGCAGCCAGGGCTTTCGGGGAACAGCTTGGCTTGGCGATCGGTCTCCCCGTCCAGATGTTCGACGAGCGGCTGACCAGCATCGAGGCGGACGAACGCTTGCGCGAAGCGTGGGCTTCGCGGAGGTCGAAAGGGACTGCGCGAAAAAAGGCCGCGCGCGATGCCGTCGCTGCGACCGTAATTCTAGAGGGATGGCTGGCGAGCCGCCGGAGCGCGCACGAACCCGCCATGAAGTGAAAGCTGCTCGAAGCCCCGATATGCTCGATCTGTGATGACCTCTCCGACCATGACCTGGTGAGCCAGTGAACCAATTTTTGAAGGCCGCAGCCGCCCTGGCGATGTTATGCGCGGTGGCGGCCGCAGCCTGGATTGCGTACGCCTGCCTTGTCCCGGTGCCGAGATTCGCGGCGCCGAGACTCGTGCCCGTCATTCGGGGCGATTCATTGGGGACGGTGGCGCGCCGGCTCGCATCGGCGGGCGTCGTGCGCAGCGCGCGTGTGACGATGCTATATGCCGAGTTGACTGGCGGTGGGCGCAGCCTGAAGCCCGGCGACTATGCCTTCAGTGGTGGCGAGACCCTGGCGGACGTGCTGCGCCATCTGGTCAATGGTGATTTCGTGGTGGTCACGGTGGCCATCCCCGAGGGGGCGACGCTGCGCCAGATAGCCGAGCGGCTGGAGGATGCGGGCCTCGTGTGTCAGCGGAAATTCGAGGAAGCTGCGCAAAGGGGGCCATTGCCAGCCGCGCTGGGACTCGCGCCCTTGGGCGCCGAGGGCTACCTGTTCCCAGCCACCTATCGCTTTTCGCCGCACGCAACCACGGAGCAGATACTGACTGCGATGCTGGCGCGGTTCTATAGCGCCCTGCCTTCACCTACCGAACAACGGCTGTTCGAGCTGAATGTCACGGCGCACCAATTGGTGACGCTCGCTTCCATAATCGAAAAAGAGGCCAAGGTGGCGGGGGAGCGTCCGACTATCGCGAGTGTCTTTTATAATCGCCTACGGCTGGGGATGCCGCTTCAGTCTGATCCCACCGCCCAGTATAATCCAGACGGAGAAATTGAGCCTGCAGCGGCGGCGGTGCATACTGCGTCTGCCTATAATACGTATTCATTCGCGGGACTCCCGCCGGGACCGATAGCGAACCCTGGAATGTCGTCAATAATGGCGGCGCTGTACCCGGCGCACACGGATTATCTGTATTTTGTGGCGCGCAACGACGGGACTCATATTTTTTCGCGCACGCTGCGCGAGCATCAACGGGCGATCGAAATAGTGCGAAAGTTGAACGCACAAGGAACCGTTCTGAAAGCACCAAGACCGGCGATCCACGCCACGACCTCATCAGCAAAACCGCTCCCGGCATCAGCCGTTAAAACGTTCCCGGCATCAGCCGTTAAAAGATGACAACTGTCGCGGTCAATCCCGTCGAGCAAATCGCGGCGGCCCGGCTCCGTCTCAAACGGGTTGCCGCCGTGCGCTCGGGGCTGGCGCTTTTGGTTCCCGCCCTGACGGCTCTGATCCTGGCTGCCGCGCTTGGAGCGATCGGCTCGGCGACTTGGGAGCGTATCGGTTACGCGCTGACGCCGGCGAGGCTCGGTGGCCTGCGGCTCGCTCTGGTGGCCGCAGGGCTCGCGGGGCTCGGCGGATGCGCCTTGATGGCCTGGTGGGCCTGGCACGAGGCCGACGATTTCATGGACGCGGCCGGGCGAGTAGATGAGGCCGTCGATGGCCATCAGGAGATCGTCACTCTCGCAAGCCTAGCCGATCCCGCCGAGTCTCCCTCGCAGCGCGCACAGCGGACTCCGTTGTTTCCGCTGTTATGGCATCGCGCTGCCGGCTACCTTGAACGCTTCGACCCCAACGGCGCGTTCGCTTTCGAAGTGCGTCGCCCGCTGGTGCGCTCGCTGCCCGTCGCTGCGGCCATGGTGGTGATCCTTGCGGCCGCAGCTTCGGCGCTCGTCCGGCCGCCCACGCCCGAGCAACTCGAGGCGCGAAAGCTCCGTGCCGCCGCTCAACGGCTCGCGAGCTCGCCCTCTACCGCCGATAAGGATCTGGCTTCCAAAGTACTCGCTGCCGCCAAGGCGTTGGAAAATCCCGATCTTCCGCCCCAGCAAAAGCTTGCGCGGCTGGCTGAGGTGATGAGTGAGCTGCAAAAGCAACAACAGCAAGGATCGACGCCTCAGCAATCCGCAAAAAACTCCTCGGGCAGCGGAAGTAGCAAGGGCAACTCCGGGAAGGGAACCGGACAAGGTAATGGGCAGAGCCAGGACAGCGGCAATGGTCAGGGGAAAGGACATGGTCA
Organism: uncultured delta proteobacterium; assembly: GCA_963710455.1. Taxonomy (GTDB): domain Bacteria; phylum Desulfobacterota; class Binatia; order Binatales; family Binataceae; genus JAKAVN01. The sequence goes on along the minus strand of CAVQAG010000014.1, from coordinate 224,597 downwards.
GGGGCAGGGTCAAGGCGAAGGACAGGGTAACAATCCCAACGGCCCCAAGAGCAAGGAACAGATAGTCGAGTTACGCAATGACCTCTCCAAGGCTCAGGCCCAGATAGAAGCCGGTTTGGGCTCCAGCAGCAATGCGCCAAAGCCGGGACAGGGCGACAAGAGCAGCGCACTCAAGCCCGGCACCAATTCCAACGAAAAGGGCCCCTCGCAGCAGCCGGACGCGATGGCCCAGGGCAATCTTCCAAAGCCGGACGCCTCGGCCAAGGGCCAGCTGCCCGCCGGTGGCACGAAGGGCGGCAAAAACGAGAAGGGCGGCAACGGCGACACCCATCTCGGAGAATTTCCGGTGGCGGAAACTTTTCCCCGCTTCTACAAACCTGGCGAGGGACCGGCGATCGAAATTCGTGATGCCCGCTACGTGGTCTTCCGCCTGCCAACCGAGGTGGTCTCCGCCAACGGTGGCAAATTGGTCGCCGACACTGGCCGGCCCACCGCGAGCGTCCCGTACACCAACGTTCCGCTCAAGGCCGAGCGGCTTGACGCGGCACCCGAGGAACGTCAGCTTGTGCCGCCACGCTACCGCGATCTGATCCACTAGGCGCGCGCACGGCATGCATCAATTGGAACAAGGAGAAGGCATGGGAGCGGCTCCGCAAATTACGCCAACCGAACGCGTCGCCGATTTTCGGCGCACTTTCGCGCGCGCCGAAGCCGAGGTCGGCAAGGTTATCGTCGGCCATCAGGACGTCGTCCGCAAAACCCTGACCGCATTGTTCGCCGGCGGCCATGTGCTGATCGAAGGTGTTCCCGGGCTCGGCAAAACCCTGATGTGCAAGACTGCCAGCGATGCTCTGGGACTCAGCTTCAAGCGCATCCAGTTCACCCCTGACTTGATGCCCTCGGACATCGTCGGCACCCAGGTCTTGACCGAGGCCGACGGCCGCCGCGAGTTCCATTTCAAGCCGGGTCCGATTTTCGCCCACGTCGTCCTCGGCGACGAGATTAACCGCGCGACGCCCAAGACCCAATCCGCCGTGTTGGAAGCGATGGAAGAACGGCAAGTCACGGTGTTTGGCATGACCTATCCGCTCGAGCCGCCGTTCATGGTGCTGGCGACGCAGAATCCGATCGAGCTCGAAGGCACCTATCCGCTGCCGGAGGCCCAGATGGACCGGTTTTTGTTCAAGGTCGTGATGGGTTCGCCCAAGCCGGAGGAGTTACGCGAAATCCTGAACCGCACCACCGGCGCCACGATGCATACAGCGGAGTCAATCTTTCCGGTAGCCAGCGCACCGATCGCGATCGAGCAGCTCAAAGCGCTGGTGCGCGAGGTGATGGTGGCTGAGCCGATCGAGCGCTACGTGATCGGCATAATCGGTGCCTGCACGCCCAACGGCCCCGGCGCGATTCCCGAGGTCTCGCAATACCTGCGCTTTGGACCTAGTCCGCGCGGCGCCCAGGCGCTCATCCTGTGCGCCAAGGTCAACGCCCTGCTCGACGGACGGGTCAGCGTCAGCTACGACGACATCGCCGACGCCGTGGTTCCCGCGCTGCGCCATCGGCTGTTGCGCAACTTTCAGGCCGAGGCCGAAAACGTGAGCACCGATTCGATTCTCGACCAGGCGACCAAGCGGCTCAAGAAGCCGCGCGCGTAATTATCGATGCTGGGATTGCCCGAGGAATTTACGCCGGACTTCCTGGCCCGGCTCGAACATCTACGGATCAAAACGCGGCGCGAGTTCGAGGGGCTCGGCAAGGGCACTCATCTCTCGCCCCGGCGCGGCTCGTCGCTCGAATTCAGCGATTTCCGCCACTACGCGCTGGGCGACGACTTCCGCTTCATCGATTGGGGACTCTACGGCCGCACCGACAAGCTCTACATCAAACTGTTCAAGGAGGAGGAAGACCTCCTCACTTACATTTTTCTTGACGCCAGCGCCTCGATGGGCCTGCCGGAGGCCGACCGCAAATTTCCCATGGCGGTCGCGACCGCATTGGCCTTCGCTTACGTCGCGCTCGCGCAGGGTGACCGCGTAATGGTCCGCGTGATGGCCGGCGATGGCAAAACCGCCACGCCCGGTTTCGTCTACGGCCGCCATCGGATCGTCGAGCTGGCTCGGCGCCTGGGCGCAATCCGGCCGGCCGGCGAGCTCGACCTCGCCATCGCGCTCGCGCGCGAGCTGGTCTCGGTGCGCCGCGCCGGCAAGGTCTTCGTGATCTCGGACTATCTGATGATGATAAATTCGGTGACCCGCGGACTGGGCCTCTTTACCGCCGCCAACATGGACGTGACCGCCGTGCAGATCCTGGGCGGCAGTGAGATGGCAGGCGAGGGATTGACGGGCGACGTCGAACTGGTCGACGCGGAGAGCGGCGAGCGCGTGATGGCCTCGATCGGTAACCGCGAGCGCGAGCAGTATCGCCAGACGCTGGCGCGGCTCGCGCGCGAGATAAAAACCTTCTGCCTGCGTCGCGGCCTGCATTACACGCTCTACACCACCGATCTGAACTTCCACGACTTCTTCCTGCGCGCGAGCGCCGACTTCGGGCTGAGGCACTAGCGGTGTGATGGGATTCCTCAATCCAGGGGCGTTCTATTATCTCCTCGCGCTGATTCCGGCGCTCGCACTGGCCTATCTCGTGCGCGAGCGTCCGCGCCGCGTCGTCGTCTCCAGCGTGCTCGCGTTTCGCGCGTTGCGCGCGCGACGTGGTCAACGCTTCGGCGGATGGCCGCGGCCGGACTGGATGTTCTTCGTCGAGATGCTGATCATCGGGCTCGCGGTGCTCGCGATCGCAGGGCCATACGTCACACGCACGGGCAATCCGATCGCGGTGGTGCTCGATGATTCGGCAGCGACGCAGGCCGCGGCGGCGCCCGGACGCACCCGCTTCGATCTCACGCGCGCGGCGGTCACTGATGCGCTCGCGCGAGAAGGCTCGGGCGAGGTGAACCTTTATCTGACCGCTCCGCAACCTCATCGTGAAGGTCCGCCGTTCGCCAGCGCCGCCGAAGCCTCGGCCGCAATTGAACATTTGCATCCAGCCGACGCGCCGTCCGATCAGGCCGCCCTGAGCATGCTGCTCGGCGAGCTTGCTTCCGATACCCGACTGCGCCGGGTGATCTATGCCGGCGCGCGGACGCTGGCGGCGCCAGTGCCGCCTCGGATCGAGGCGTTCGTCTCCGGCGATCCCCTTCCCAACTATGCAATCGGATCGTTCGTGTTGCGGCGCGAGTCGTTGGGACAAGCCGCGCTTCACGCCCGCTTGACGGTCGCCAACTTCTCGCCCGCGGCGCAGACGCTGCAACTCGAGATCGCCGGCGACGGCAAGCCCGTCGCGCACGCCCAGGCGCATCTGGAGCCGGGCCAGATCGGCGCCATCGAGTTTCCCAACCTGGCGCCGGCCGCAGTCTATCGCGCGGAGCTCACGCCGGCCGACGGCTTCGCGCTCGACAACGTAGCCTGGGCCACGGCCGGGGCGGTCAAATCGATTTCGATATTGTTCGTGACGCCGACTCCCGCCGACGCTGCCGGTCTCGACGGCCTGCCGGGTATCTCGGTCCATGTCGCGTCGCCTTCGAATTTCTCACCGAGAGATCTCGCGTCCGCGGACCTCGCGATTTTCGAGTATGCGGTTCCCAAGGAGATGCCGCCGGTCAACACGCTGCTGGTGATGCCGCCGCCCGCAGACCCGGTCTTCGGCTTCAACATTCAGCCGACCCCCGGCGTCATGATCACCGGATGGCCGCCGACCGGACCGCTCACCGACTCGGTCAATTTTCGTTTGCTCAATTTGCACGGCGGCGAATATCTCGGCCAGCATCCGTGGCTCCAGGCGATCGTTACCGGAAGCGGCGGCGCGCTGATGCTCGCGGGTGAGCGCTCGGGCCATCGGATCGTCGCCCTGGGCTTCAATCCCTTTCCCTATCTCGGGCGGCAAAACCTTCCGATGTCGGTGCTGACGCTCAACTCGCTCAGCTACCTGGCGGGCTTCGGCGCCGAAACCGCCGGCTACCATACCGGCGATCCGTGGATCGTGCCGGCCGGCGTTGATGCGATCGTCCCGCCCGACGGCCACAAGATCAAAGTCACGCCGGGGATGCTATTCACCGGAGCCAATTCCCAGGGCCTCTATCAACTCGTCGCCTCGGACGGGGCGAAATCGACTCGCGCGGTCAACCTTGCCAACTTGCGCGCCTCGGATCTCGAAAACACACCCTCGATAAAAATCGAGGCGAGCGGGTCGGGTGCGATGGCCAAAGTCGCGCCGCGCCATGCGCCGATCACAGGCGACTTTATCCTCGCGATCGTCGCGCTGGTGATCCTCGAAGGGTTAATAGCGTATCGGCGCCGCCGCCGAGTGGTCACGGTCTAGCGATGAGCCCTGAGGGTCTTGGAAATTTGGGAGGCACGCTAGCCGGAATCAAGTTCACGAATCCGGCTGCACTCTGGCTGCTGATCGCGGTCGGCGTGATCTTCGCCTGGTCGCTGCTGGGCATCGATACCCCGCGCAAGCTCATTGCCCCGCTGTTACGCGCGGCGGTGCTGGCGCTATGCGTGCTGGCGCTCGCCGATCCGCAAACCATCACGCGCAGCGAAGGGACCACGCAGCAGGCCGTGGTCGACGCTTCGGCCAGTATTACCGGGGCGATGCGCGCGTGGACGGCCAGGCTGCTGCACGATGATCTGAAGCTGCGCGCCGGCGATCCGGCGGTTATCTTTGCCACCGAGTCCGAGCCGACTACGGTAGCAGGTGCGCTCGCGAAGCTAGACGCCGCGGCCGGATGCTCCATGTGTGCGCCGGGTGCGACCGACCTCGAAGCGGCGCTCGATAAAGTAGCCGCCAATCCGGCCGCGCACGACGGATCGGTCGTGTTGGTGACCGACGGATGGGAAAACCACGGCGATGCGGAGCGCGCGCTCGGCCCCCTCCGCTCGGCCGGAGTGCGCCTGTACATCTTCACCCCGCCCGGCGCACGCGGCATCCCCAACGTCGCGATCACAGGCCTTACGATGCCCCCTGCCTTGGCCAAGTCGGAGCCGTTCGCGCTTGGGGTTACCGCCACCAACTACAATTCGGCGCCGGTTGGCGGCACCATCTCTATTTTCCAAAACGGCCGGCCGATCGACGCCCGCGCCGTCACTCTGCAAAGTGGTCAGCAGCGCTTCGACTTTCCGGTCCACGCCGAGGCTTCCGGGCTGACCTCGTACACCGCTTCGTTCAAGCCCGCCAATCCGGCCGCGGATGTCTTCACCGAAGATGATTCGCTCACCGGATGGGTCGGGATCGGCGCGCAGCGCAAGGTGCTCATCCTTACCGGCTCGGCGCGCGACGCGGAATACCTCGAATCGGTCGTGCATAGGATGGGCCTGGAGCCGACCGTGGTCACTCCCAGTGGCTCCTGGAGCGGTAACCTTAAGGGTTACGACGCAGTGGTGCTCAACAACGTGCCGCGCTCGCGGCTGTCGCCCGCGGCCCAGCAGGCGTTGGTCAACTATGTCGAGGAGGGCGGCTCACTGGCGATGGCGGGAGGTGACGAGAGCTTCGGCCTGGGCGGCTACCAGGACAGTCCGCTTGCGCGCGCACTACCGGTGATCATGAAGCCGCCGCAGCATCGCCAGCGCACTCGCGCGCTGGTTTTGGTAATCGACAAGTCGGGCTCGATGGGCCGCAACGATAAGCTGGAATATGCGAAGGCGGCGGCGCTCACGGTTACCAAGACCCTGGCCGACACCGATCTGGTCGCGGTCGTCGGCTTCGACTCGCAACCTTTCGTAATCGTCCCACTGACTCCGCTGAGCCAGAGCCGGCCGTACTTCGACCAGTTGATCAACCGGCTCAAGGCGCACGGAACCACCTATCTACTGCCGGCGATGCAGGAAGCGGAGCGGATGCTCGCCGGCAACAACGCGTCGGTCAAGCACGTCGTGGTCCTGACCGACGGCGAGACCGGTGGCACCGCCGCGATGTACTACGACCTCGTCTCCACGATGCATCGCGAGGGCGGCGTGACGATCTCGACTATCGCGATCGGCCGCGAAGCCAATCTGCCGCTGCTTGAATCGATCAGCAAATACGGCGGTGGCGGTTTCTACCAGACCGACAGCCCGTCCAACCTGCCGGAGTTGTTTTTGCAGGACGTAAAAACGCATGGCGGCGAAGCCACGATGGTCGAGAAGGACTTCACGCCGTTCACGGTGAAGCCCGACCCGCTGCTCAAGGACCTCGCCGGCCGCCAGCTACCGGCGATCAAGGGCTTCGTCGCAACCGAGCTAAAGCCGCAAGCCACGCTCGACGCTTTTATCAACCGCGCCAACTCCCGCACGCCGCTTATAGCGAGCTGGCGATTCGCGGCCGGCAAAGCGGTCGCGGTCACCACCGACGCGAGCGGGCGATGGTCCTCGCCGTGGGTGCAGGACGGAATTTTCAGCCAGGTCTGGAGCAAGGTGTTCTCCTGGATGACGCCGCAGACCGCGGCGACGGAGCAGAAGTTTGACGTCGCGCTCGGTTACCGCGAAGGCCGCATTCATTTGCGGCTCACCAACTATAGCGACCGGCCGGCGCCGTCGGCTGCGATGGTCAGTGCCACCATAACGCGCCCCGACGGCACGCGCTTACTGAGCGCGCTTTCCGAGGAAGTGCCGGGCGAGCTCTACGGGAGTTTCGACGCGCCGCGCGCCGGCACGTACAACATTACGCTCAAGGCCTCGACCGCAGAGGCGCTTGCGTTCCCGCCCCTCGCGTACACGGTTAGTCCCGCGATTAACGCCGAGCTGCCGCGCCCGGAGCCCAACTACACGCTGCTCGAGCGTCTCGCGTCGGGCAGCGGCGGACGGCTCAATCCGTCGCCCGCCGACGTCGGGCTCACGCGCCCCGAGCATGAACTGCGGCAATCGATGGCGACGTGGCCGCTGCTGGCAGCGATGATTCTGCTGATCGGCGAAGCGCTAGTCCGCCGCCTCACGTTTTAGCTTTTTGTAGCGTTCTCTAAAGCCTCCTATCGCAGGAATTGCGGGCCACCCGGATGCTCTCGGCCGCGTTGTATGCGGAAGAGGGTTAGAGTGCGGGATACCTCAGCGAAGGAACTGCCGAACACGACCGCGGGTTTGACAGCGATAGCGCCAGCACCATATGGCTAAGCACGACCACCAACGAAGAGACCTGACGCGATCACTGCAGATTTTTGTAGAATTTCATCAATATTTTGGGCAGGCGTAGGAAAATTTCAGCAACGGAAGCTTTAGATTGGCATTAACGTAAACTTCCTGAATCTGCCACGAAATTAGTTCGCGGCGGTCAAAAGAAAGCGATCGTTCTTAATCGCGCGGGTGAGAGGGAGAGAAAAATGGACCAAACAAGACGTGTTCGCTTGATGTTGCGAAGTATCCGCTTCGCTTTCACCGCAGTCCTAGCCGTCACGGTGCTCATGGCAAACGCGGTGCGGCCCGCCGGTGCGCAAACCAATACGGCGTTCGGAACGGGCGCACTGTCACACGTCACAACCGGGTCCGAAAACACTGCGCTCGGGTTCAACGCCCTCAACAGCACCGCCGTCGGCCTCGTCAACACCGCGACGGGGGAAAACGCCCTTTTTAGCGACACTACGGGATGTCACAACACCGCCACCGGAGTCCAATCTCTCGTCAACAACACTACCGGGAACTACAACATCGCGGTCGGCTACAACGCAGGCAGCAACCTCACAACGGGTGACAACAACATCGACATCGATAATATCGGCGTCGCGGGCGAAGCGGGAACCATACGCATTGGCACGAAAGGCGTGCAGACTCGCACCTTTATCGCCGGCATCAACAATACCCCCATATCCATAGGATCGCCGGTGTTGGTCAATGCCAAAGGCCGTCTCGGCGTCCAGATCTCTTCGGCGCAATTCAAGCGAGACATTCACGATATGGGCGCGAAGAGCGACCGCCTGATGAGGCTACGGCCGGTGACGTTCCGCTATAAGGACGACTCTGCGGGTACGCTGCAATACGGTCTTATTGCGGAAGAGGTTGCGCAGGTTTATCCGGAATTGGTGATTTACGGCGCGGACGGCAAGGCGCTGTCAGTGGCCTATCAGCTGCTTCCTGCGATGCTGCTTAACGAGATGCAGAAGCAGATCAGAGAAAATCAGCAGAAAAACGCGCAGGTCGCGGCGCTCCAACAGCAACTCATTGCGCAGGAGAGGCAGATCGACGCGTTGCAGAGAGAGACAGCCCGGATCGATATGTTGACGGCACGCTTGAGCGTTCTTGAGCAACAGCAGGCCAGGACGAAGAGTCCGGAGCGCCTGGCGGCGACGTCCGCAGCCCCGATGGCGAGATGAGAGTCAAAACCTGATACGGACATCGATGACGCAGCCTGCGGCGCGCCATCGCAAATCGGCCAAGCTCTCTCGCATGGCCGACCAGGACGATCCCATGCAGCCGCTTGCGGTCGGGCGGCACCGTACGCAGTTCCATAACCCCGAACAGAAAGCGGTTCTCACAGAGATCCAGAACCGCCTGAACCCCCACTCTAACCTTCCCCCAAAAACAACTGGGGAAGGGAATTCAAATCGCAGGATCATCGCAGGCGCGGCAGGACCTCCTCGCCGAATAGCTGGATGCATTGCATCGTCTCGGCGCGGCGCGGACCAAGTGGAACGCGGCTTCGGATGATCAGGTAATCGGCGCCGAGCGCCTCGCACCAGTACTTGGCGCGTTCTACGCAAGTCTCTGGATCGCCAAGCACCAGAAACTTGCGCATTTTCGCCACGGTAAAATCCGATTCGCTCTGGAACTCCGGATTCGGCGTCAACAGGCCGTAGCGATAGTAGTAGAGCATGTCCTGCACCCACAGCTCGCCGAAGGTGCGCTCCGCCTCCTCCTGTGTCCGCGCGACCCATCCGTCGCGCATCAGCACGACCATCGGGCGCCGCCCGTGCTTTACCGCTTCCTCGCGATAAATGTCAGCCTGAGATCGCAGTGTCTCGTACGAATCCCAAAACGGCAAAATCGCCCACGCGTCACCCAGGCGTCCGGCTCGCTTGATCGCCTCCGGATAGGCCGCGCCTATCCACAGCGGTGGACCGCCTTTTTGATACGGCTTCGGCGACAGCAATACATTGTCGAAATGATAGCGCTTGCCATGGAATGAGTATTTGCCGGGGCTCGACCACGCGCCACGAAGAATTTCGATCGACTCTTCGAAGCGCGAGAAGCGCTGCTTGTGCGGCTCGCCGAATAAATTGAAGTAGTCGGGATGATAGCCCATCCCCACTCCGAGCCGGACCCGTCCGCGCGACAGGTTATCAACCATCGCCACGTCTTCCGCGAGATGCATCGGATTGTACAACGGGGGCTGCAACACCATCGTGCCGAGATCGACCAGCCGGGTACGCGCGGCCAACGCCGCCATGATGATCAGCGGCGGCGGAAATACGCACTCTGTGCGGGCGTGACGTTCCGGGAAAAAGACCCCGTCGAAGCCGCTACGCTCGGCCTGCTCTCCCTCTCCGAGCAGTTGCTCGGCAAAGTCGGCGACCGTCTCGCGCGAGGGCGGCGGCTGATCGTACGCGCCACTGTGCGTGTCGGGCATGTATCCGATCTTCATGACGACCTCCTGCGAAAGAATCTGGTCCTACCAGATTCCAGGCACCCACCGGTAGCGCACCGCGTCCGCGTAAGCCGAATACCCTTTGAGGTTGCATTTGAGAAAGCGATCTTCGGCGACGGTACGGCCAACGAGCAACGGCACGCACGCAATGGCAGGCAGCATCGCCAGCCACGAACCCAGCGCGATTCCGCTCGAGAGGCAGAACGCCAACGCGGCGATGTAGCCGGGATGCCTGACCCATCGATATGGTCCGCCGGTTACCAACTGATGGCCGCGATCCTCCTGCAAGCGGATTACCGAGGAGAAGAAGCGATTGATTCGCATCGCCCAGATGATCAATGCGAGCCCTGAAGCGAAGATCGCCAAGCCGACAATCTGGAGAGCTGGCGGAACTGAATCGGACCAGTGGAATCGTCCGACATCAAGTCCCGCGATGCACCAGTGCAGGATCGGCGGCAGCAGCAACGCGTAGTATCGGAACTTCAGGGGTTGTCCGCCGGGCCGTACCCGCTCCCGGAATAGATCCGGTTCGATAATGAACGTGGCCACGGTAAAAGACACTACGCAGACCAGCAGGTACGCCCAGAAGAATGGAATATCGAGTGTGCCGGCGCACCCAAAAAGCAGCAGTCCAATAAGCGCGCAAAACCCAAGCGACTGCGAAATCCAGAAGAGCCTGGACGAAGAGAACGAACTCCTCGCGGGCATGCCGCGCGACGTCCTGTGTGAATCGACGGCGCCGAAGTTAGCGGCCAGCCGCGGCTAGTCCCTCGGCTTTACCGTTGGCGTGCTTATGATCGGCGCGCGTGCGCTTCGTCGCCTCGCTGTCGACAGTCTTCGATTGGGAATCGATGGCTACTCCGTAGTAGTCACGCGCCTGGGCCAGAGTCACGTATCCGTCGAGGAAATCCTCCAGCACCCGCGCCGGTTCGCGCAGCATCGGATCGCCCCATCCGCCACCGCCCGTGGTAAGGACTTCGAATCGATCGCCCGCCTCCAGGCGCTTGCCGCGCAGCGGATTGTGCCATACGCCGTCGGGTGAGATGCCGCCGAAGACGTCGAGCTTGCCGCCCGCGGTAACGCGCGAGACCCTCTGCGCCACGCTATCGCCGCCGCCCGCGACTCCCGGGGTACCCGTCCGTGTACGCGAGGTCTCGATCGATACCTCCGAGGAGCCAAGCATCGTGATCACCATGCGCGAACCAAGCCCGCCGCGGTTGCGGCCCGCGCCGGCCGAGTCGGCACGCAGGTCGAAGGCCTCGTAGCGAATCGGAAACAGCAACTCCGCGACCTCGGCCGATAGATTGGCGCAGTTTCCCAGCGGATCCTGGGTCACGTTCATCCCATCGTGACGCGGCGTGCCGCCCCATCCGCCCGCCGGCAGGTCCGAGAAGACGAAATTCTCCCCGCTCTTCGGATCCTTCACCGAGCATACGAACCAATTGCACTCCGCGAAGGTCGGCGCGACCGCGCGGTCGGGAATCGCGTCGGAAAGCGCCTTCCAGATTGCTGCTGTGATCTTGGAGGAGGTGAGCGTGGTGCATCCAATCGTCGGTGAAGGCCACTTTGCGTTGAGCCAGCTATGCTCGGGCAGCCGAATCTCGATCGGACGGAAACTGCCCGCGTTGGCCGGCGCGTCGGGCGAGAGAAAAAACTTCAGTGAGTAGTAGACCGCTGAATACGTATTGGCCATCGGCGAATTTATTCCGCCGGCCACCGGCGCATCGCTGCCCTCGAAATCCACCACGATTCGGTCGTCGTCCACCTTGAGCGTGACTTCGACGCGCACCGGATCGTCGGTGATGCCGTCTGTGTCCGCATAATCGACCGCGTGATAGGTGCCGTTGGGGATTTCGCGAATCGCGTTGCGCGTCAGGCGCTCGGTGTAGTCCAGCACCTCGCGCATTCCCTGGCGCACAGTCTCGATGCCATAGCGGCCGGCGATGCGCCGCAGTTCCGCCTCGGCCACCTGCAGCGCCGCGAGATGCGCCTGCAGGTCGCCCTTGATGTATTGCGGGGTGCGCGTGTTGGCGACGATGATCCGCAGCAGATCCTCGTTGATGCGATAGTTCTCGTACATCCGAAGCGGCGGCAGCCGCAATCCCTCGCCGGCGATATGCGTGCCGAAGGCCTGTCCGCCGGCCGCGCCGCCGCCAACATCCGTCCAATGGCCGCGCGAGACGGCGAAGCCCAGGATGTCGCCATCGAAGAAGACCGGCATCGTAAAGGTCATGTCGTTCAGATGGGTGCCGCCATCATAAGGATCGTTGAGCACGAAGATGTCGCCCGGACGCAGGCTCTCGAAGCCGAAATGCTTGACCGAGGCTTGCGCCGAAAAATGCATCGCCGCGATATGGACCGGGCAATTGGCGGTTTGACCGAGCAGTTCGAGCTTTTCGTTATAGATCGCGTTGGAGAAATCGACCATGTCGTAAATGATCGGCGAGAAGGCGGCCTTCTGCAGCACCGTGCTCATCCTGCCGCAGACGTACTCGAACGAACTGCGCAGCACTTCGAAGGTGACCGGGTCAAGCCGCTTGTCATTTTCATTCGAGCTGTTCATCGAACTCCCTCACACGGTTATGGACAGATTGCCCTCAACGTCGACCATCGCCGAACTTGCAGGCGCGAGCGTGGTACACGAATGTTCGTGTTCGATTATCGCAGGTCCGTCGATCTTGTGTCCCGGGCGCAACGTCGCGGCATCGTAGAGCGCGGTCCGGATCGCTTTGCCGTCGAAAATCACTTCGCGCTCGCCCTTGATCACGTTTCCAGTATCGCCTTTCCGAGCGCTCGCGGGAACAGCCTGCGAATCGCCCGTTCCGTGCCCGGCAACCACGCCCAACGCGGTCACGCCCAGGCTGACGAAGGCCGGCTCGAACTCCTCCGAGGCGACGCCGTATTCGCGCTGATGCGCCTTGTGAAAATTCGCCCGGACTTCATCGAGCGTCGATCCGATCCGGTCGGGGATTGGGGTCAGAACTTCGTAGCTCTGACCGACGTAGCGCATCTGCGCGGTGCGCTTGAGCCTTACCGCGGTGAGCGCGATTCCCTCGCGTGACAAAAGCGCGCGGCCCTCTTCTTCAAGCGCGCGATACCGCTGCTCGAGTTGATCCGGGTCGGTATCCGCGACTGGCGAGTAAAAAAAGCGTTCGAGATCGTGGCGCAAATCCATCCGCGTCGCACCGTAAGCCGACGCGACCCCGGCGTACGCAGGAACCACTACGGTAGGAATTCCTAGCGAGCGCGCGATCCAGCACGCATGCATCGCGCCTGCTCCGCCCGAGCTGGCTAGCGCGAAATCGCGCGGGTCGCGTCCGCGCTCGGCCAGGGCGAGACGGATCGCCTGCGCCATGTTTTCCGTGCAGATTGAAACGATACCTTCGGCTGCCGCGATCGGATCGAGTCCCACGCGCTTGCCGATCTCGGCGACCGCGCGATGGGCGGCCTCTCGATCTAAAACCATCTTGCCGCCAAGCGTCGGCTCCAACCGGCCGAGCAGCAGATTCGCGTCGGTGACGGTTGCATGCTTGGCGCCCTTGCCGTAGCAGGCCGGGCCGGGATCGGATCCGGCGCTCCGCGGCCCGACGCGTAGCGATCCGCCGTCGTCGATCCAGGCGATCGAGCCGCCGCCGGCACCGATACTCCGGATGTCGAGCATTGGGGTGATGATCGGCATCTCCCAGCGCAGTTCGTAAGAATTGGTGATGAGGCCTTCGCCGTCCTCGACCACCGCGACGTCGAACGAGGTGCCGCCCATGTCGGTGTGGATCACCTTTGCAGCCTCGCGCATCGAGTGCGACAGCGCGCTGGCGTACGCGACGCCGCCCGCCGGCCCGGATTCGATCAGCTCCTCGGGCCGCTCAATCGCGGAGGCGACTCCCATCACGCCGCCGTTGGACTTGATGATCAGCAGCGAGCCTTTGAAACCCCATTGAGTCAGTTCGTGCTCGAGGTCCTGGAGATAACCGGCCATCACCGGCAGCAGCACGGCGCGCACGACCGTGGTCATAAAGCGTCCGAGTTCGCGGAACTGCGGGCGGGTTTCGCTGGAAATTGCGACACGGACTTTCGGCGCCGCCTCCTGAATCAGCTCGCGCACGCGGCGTTCATGACAGCCGTCGACGTAGGCATTGATGAAACAAACGGCAATTGTCTCGGCGCCCTGAGCGAGCGCCTCCGCGATCACCGCGCGCGCCGCTTCTTCGTCAAGCTTCCGCACGATCTCGCCCTGCGCCGACATCCGCTCGTTGAGAACCAGGCGCAGGCGGCGCGGGATGAGCAGCAGTTCCTTGACCTGGTAGGGATCGTAAAGGCGTTCGCGGCGCTGGCGCCCAATCTCGATCGTGTCGCGAAATCCCTCGGTGGTGATCATTGCCGCCGTGGGAAAGCTCCGCTCGATCAATGCATTGGTGGCGGTCGTGCTGCCGTGGACTATTTCCGCGACTTGGCCGGCCTTGATGCCCGTCTGCTTGAGCGCACCGAGCACGCTTTCGACCAACCGATGCTTGGTACTAAGAACCTTGGCCGTGCGGGTTTCGCCGTTCTCTTCATTGACTGCGAAAAGATCGGTGAAGGTTCCGCCAACGTCTATTCCGATTCGCCAGGACATCGCCGCCGATGCTAGCGGTCCAGGCTAGACTGGTCAAAGGAAACGGCGCTCATGCCAAAGCCAACGGGGCCACCGTAACCTCCACGCTGTGCACGGTGGTGCTTTCGCCCATGTCCGACTTGCGCCCGGGGTTCAGCACGTTCACGTTTCTTTGCCCGGATTCCTGCTTGGGCCAGCGCCCTTTGTGCGACAGCGCGACGCCGCGGGGCAGGGTTTCGGTCAGGGTAACGCGCATCACCAGGCGACCGGTTTCGTTCGCCACCAAGGCCTGGTCGCCTTCGGCGAGACCGCGGCCGGCGGCATCCGCCGGATGCATCGCGATCGCGGCCGGGCCGACGTGGGCCGCGATCTTGGCCACGTTGGAGAAGCTGTCGTTGAGGCTCCACGCCGAAGATGGCGAGAGCAATCGCAGCCGTCCCGAGGCAGGCCTGGGATCGGCGAGCGGCTGTGGAACTCGCGGATGGCCGTCGGCCGCGGCGCTCTCGGAAGCGATTTCGATCCGTCCACTGGGCGTCGGGAAGGTCAGATCGCGAAATTGGATCATCGGCTCGATGGGAATGTGGACGGGCGCGCGAGCGGCAAACGTCCGAAAATCTCCCTCGAGGTTCGCGCGCTTGAGCAGCGTGGCGATGATTTCGGAATCGTTCTCGTGCAACTCGGGCTCGGTGAAGTCCATCGCGCGCGCCAGCCGCCGGAATATTTCAGAGTTGGGCAGTGCCTCGCCGATCGGCGCCGCCGCCTTGACCTGCGCCGAAAGCGTCAGGTGAAAATAGCTCGCCACGAGATCGTCGAACTCCAGGAAACTCGCCGCCGGCAGTACGAAATCGGCAAAGTCGGTGGTGTCAGTCGGGAACAGGTCGAGCACGACGGTCAGCAGGTCCTCGCGCATCAGCGCCTTGCGCAAGCGCTCCTGCTGCGGGTTGGACGCGGCAATATTGATATTCCAGCACATCAGGGCCTGCGCGCGCGCCGGGTCCTCAAGACAGGCAGCGAGATCCATCTGGCTGATAGAGGGCGGCGCGCTCTTGGCCAGGTGCGGCGCGGTCAGATATTCAGCGTCGATCCCGCGCTGTGCCATGTCAAAATTCAGGTAGACGAAACCCGTGCCGGGCTTGCCGAGATTTCCGGTGACCGCCGGAAGAATCGAGCACGCGCGCATCACGTTGCCACCGGTCGGCTGGCGCTGGAGCGCCTGGCCCATCCAGAGGAGCGACGGGCCCCGGCCATATAGCCGCGCGGTCTCCTCGATCAGGCGGGCGGGTATGCCGGTCTGCGCCTCGCCCCATGCCGGAGTGCACCGCGCGAGCATCGGTTCGAGTTCGTTCCATCCCACGGTGTGCTGCGCCACGAAATCGCGATCGACCAGATCCTCGCGCTGAATGACGTGAAGCATCGAGAAGGCCAACGCCGCATCGCTTCCAGGAAACGGCTGAAGGTGGATGTCCGCGGCCGCGGCCGACGCCGTACGCACCGGATCGATGACCACGACCTTGCCCGGCAGATTCTCGATCCAATGTTCCTGCACGTGTGGCCCGGAAGCCGAGGGATTCGCGCCCCATACCAGGATGCATGCGGCGTCGACGCCGGTTCGCGGATCGAAGCCGCTCACCGAAGTTCCATATACATAGTGCAAGGCCACGTGGCCGGCCATGTTGCAAATCGTGTCGGGACTGACCTCGGTCGCGCCGAGCCGGTTGAAAAACCGCGTCGGGAAAAGATACGCGATGAGCGAGATGGTGCCGCTGTAGTGCGTATTGAGGATCGCCTGCGGGCCAGCGGTCGCGGCGATACGCTTGAGCCGATCGGCAATCGCGGCGATCGCGACGTCCCATGACACCGGCTCGAAGCGGCCCTCGCCTTTGCGCCCGATGCGCCGGAGCGGCAGGGTCAGGCGCGCGCGCGGGTCCAACCATTCGTTATTGTAGCCAATCGAGCATTTGGAGCAGAGCTGACCTTGGCTGACGAAATGCGCGGGATCGCCGCGTACCGACTCGATAATGCCGTTGCGCTTGTGGACGGTAACTCCGCAGGTATCGTAGCAGTCGCGCGGGCACGCGGTTCGTATGATTTCCTCAACCTCGCTCATCTAAATGGCCCCCGTTTTAATTGGACGCATCGCTCTCGGCTGGCGCCGTTGCCGGCACCGGCGGATCTACGCCAGCGAGTTCAAAAATGCTTTTGCGCCGCGAGCGGATCCACACCACGCCGATTATCATGTATACGAGGAAGAGGTAGGGAAAAACGCCATACGGCCAGGGCGGGACTGGATACACGCTGCCGATCGCCGGAAACAAGAGCAGCAACGCCGCCGCACCGGCGAGCGCATAGTCACGGCCGCGAACGATGCCTTCATGCCTGAGATATGCGGGCGCGGCAATCGAAACCAGGAAATACGCTCCGACAAAGCCAAAGGCTGTCAGGGTTCCTCCGTACCCCACGATATCCAGCAACTGCGTTCCAGGGACGAAGAGCACGGCCGCAGGGATGATGAAAAACAGCAGGCTCATGATGGTCACTGCGATATAAGGGGTTCCAAGATCCCGATGAGCCGAGCCGATCACGGGATGCAGGATGCCGCTGCGGCCCATCGAGTAGAGGATGCGCGCGCTGGCATTGACGCACGCCGATACCGCGGCAAAGGAACCGATCATCGCGCCGAACGACAGCGGCACGATTAGGATTCGCATCCCGACCAGCTCCGCAAGAACATTCAGCGGCGTATCGACCTTGTCCAGCGTCGTCTTGTAGCCCGCGAATCCGAGCACCTCGGTATATGAAAATATAACGAACAAAATCCCGCTGAGTATCAAGCCCAGGATGAGCGCGCGCGGAATGGTGACGAGCGGATCCCTGGCTTCCTCGCCGAACGCGGTCGGATTCTCGAATCCCACCAGGCTGAAAACCGCGATATTCACGCCGATCGCGATACCAGAGAGGGTCGCTCCTTCGAGGGTGAGCTGCACTTTGTCGAGCGCGAAGTGATGCTTGAAGAGAACGCCGGCACAGATGATCAGAACCAGCATCAGCGACACTCCCTCGAACGCCAGCATCAGGATGCTGGAGAGCTGCACGTCCCGGTAAGCAAGAAACCAGACCACGACGACCATGAGCGCGAAGATCAGCAGGGACGGAACGCGAAGCCCGAACATCCCGAGAATGGTATCGGAAAAGATCGTGAAACCAGCGACCCCTGGAATCCCGTCGAAGAGATAGGCCCATACGAGGCACCACGCCGATATACCGCCGGCTGTTTCGCCGAGACCCATCACCGTGTACCTATGCATCGAACCGGTGGCAGCCGTCCGGCGCGCGAACTGGTTCAGGTTAAGGGCTACGAACAACAGCATGATCGTACCGAATACGTAGGCGACCCAGCTCGCATTGCCTGCGGCGCCGTACATAAGCGACATGATCATGACCGCGGTCAGGGTCGGTGCGATATTCGCGACCGAGATCGCCGAGAGCTCGGTGAAGTTGAGGCATCCGGCGCGCAAACCTCCGACGGTGGGCTTTTTCGAAGAGGTTTCCATACGACCGTTCAAATCTAGTTTCAGGCGATGGCCTGTGCAAAGACCACTTTGCTGTTATTTTATAGTGCCACCCTTGACGCACCAGGACCGCGCTGATTGTAATCCATTCGACGATGTAATTGCCTGGGCGCGGCGGCGATTTGCCGACTTACGTTCAAGGCTACGACGATATCGGGATGTTCCTCAAACTTGATCAAGAAGGTTTGCTGTACAGCCAGCTTTACCGTGCAGCTCCGCCGGCAGATCCTCAGCGGCGGGATGCGTCCTGGGTCACGCCTGCCTTCGACCAGATGGCTTGCCTCCGAACTTGGTATTTCGCGCAACACCGCGCTGCTGGCGTACGAGCAGCTAATCGCCGAAGGCTACCTCACCGCGGGCTCGCACGCGGGCACGAATGTGGCCCCCGAACTTCCCGACAATCTCACTTTCGTCGCGCCCGACCGGGTATCAAGCAAACACGCCATCCCGTCCGCGGTCCGGCTGTCCAGCTTCGCCTGCCGGATTGCCGAAGACCCAGTCAGCGCCTCGGCAATCCGTGAGATACTGCTCCGCCCCGCGTTGCCTTATGACTTTCGCTACGGCCGTCCCTCATTCGCCGATTTCCCGCATACCACCTGGGATCGCACGCTGGCGCGCCGCGCAAGGCGGCGTTCAGCCGGCGACCTCGACTATGGAGCGCCGGAAGGAATGGCGCCGCTACGCGTTGAACTGGCGGATTACCTGCGCCGCGCACGCGCGGTCAACTGCTCACCCGAGCAAATTATTATCGTGAGCGGATCGCAGCAGGCTATCGACCTCGCGGTGCGCGTCCTGGTCGATCGCGGCGATCGCGTGGTACTCGAGAATCCGCACTACTTCCCCGCGCGCAACGTATCGCGCGCTGCCGGAGCCAGGATCGAATTCGTCGACGTTGATGACCAGGGGATGAGGATCGGCGACCTGGCGGCGAAGAGAGGGCGGGTCAAGCTGGTTTTCGTGACACCGTCGCATCAGTTCCCCACCGGCGCGCTGATGCCGCTGGGGCGCAGGCTCGAGCTGCTGGCCTGGGCAAGTCGCACTGGCGCGGTCGTTTTCGAGGACGACTACGACAGCGAGTACCGCTATTCCGGCCGGCCGGTCGAAGCCCTTCAAGCGCTCGACGAGAGCGGCCGGGTGCTGTATTCGGGAACATTTTCGAAGACCATGTTTCCCGGTTTGCGGCTCGGCTACCTGGTCGTCCCCACCCACCTCGTCGATATCTTTCGCTCGGTCAAATCCCTGCTCGACGCGGCGTGCCCCACGAACACGCAGCTCGCGCTCGCGGAATTCATGCGGGACGGCCACTTCGAACGTCATCTGCGACGATCCAGGGCGCGTAACGCCGAGCGGCGTGCGGTGCTGCTGGAGTCGATCGAGCGCCATCTCGGTGGACGGGTGGAAGTCTCGGGTGCCGAAGGCGGCCTGCACATCTTACTTTGGCTGAGAGACATTTCGATGCGCCGCAGCGCCAACGTTGTCGCGCGCGCGGAGGAGGCCGGCGTGGGCGTTTACCCGGTCGGCCCATTCTACGCGAGGCCGCCCAAACGCCGGGCCTGTTACTCGGCTATACTTCGCTCACGGAGAAAGAAATCGCGGAAGGAATTCGGCGGCTGACTTCGGTGGTCGCCGCGATGAGCGATTAGAGCGAGCTCACAATCCAGAGGACTCGACCATCCAGCGTTGAGCTACTAGACTCTGGTCTCTTTAACGATGGACCAGGCGATTAAAGTAACACCGGCCGAAGGCTCGGCGATGCTCGGCAAGTACATGCGCTACCCTTTCGCTGAGGGCAACTACAGTCTCGCGCTGGGCCTGGTGCCGATGGCCGAGGAAACCTGGCTCGACATCGACGAGTACTACACGGATGAGCTGCGGGAAAAGGCGCGGCGGCTCCGCGATGAATACGCGATGGTGTTCTGCGCGATGCCAGGGAGCGAACGCGGCCAGGCCGAGGTGCTCGAGATGCTGCTGGAGCATCTGGCGATCTACTATCCTAATTCCTTCCGCATCTCACGCGGCACGGCGCCCAGGAACGCCGATGCCGGCATCGAACCGGACACCCGTATCGAAAATCTTATCAACGGCGAAACCTGGCGCGTGGGCGATTTCAACGCCGCGCCGCTCGACCTTGCGGCTCGCCTGATCCAGGAAGACCTCTGCCTGATGAGCCCCGACGGTAAGGGTAGCTATGTGCTGAGCGCGGGCTCAGTCTGCTTTCCGTTACGCTGGGAGTTGACGGAGAAATTCGGTTTGCCGATGGCCGGTATTCATCATGCGGTTCCCGGCTATGACGAAAAGCTCGCGGCGCCTTCAGACCGTTACATGGTGGGGCTCAAGGCATACAAGCCTTCGTGGCGATCCAACTGGAGCATCGTTGACGCCCCGGATCTCTATTTGAAACAGCGCCGTTTCAAGCAGGGCCACAACAGCGAAATCACCGCCGAAAATGCCGGCCGCAAGCTGTGGATCAGGTCCGAGCGGCAGAGCCTGCGAAGATTGCCACGCTCGGGTGACGTGCTCTTCACGATACGGACCTACGTCCGGCCACTGTCGGTGCTGGAGAGCTTGCCGTCGGTGGCACGAGGATTGTCCCAAGCGCTCGACAAGGTGCCGCCTGAGATGCGGGGTTACAAAAATCAGCTTCCGATACGCGAGGCCCTGCTCGCCTATTTGAGCCGTATCAGCGACTGAGCCTCGCTGCCACTCCGCTTCATTTCTTCAGTTCGGTGAATTAGGCGGCAAGGCCCGCCGCGGAGTCGCATCGGCGTCTTGTGCACGCACTGGCCGCTCACCCATCACACCGGTGAGATACAGGAACACGGTCCATAAACTCCGCGACCAGGGAAAGGTCGCGAACAGGCTGACCATCACGCAGACTGAAATTATCGCGATTTCCGCAGTTTGCGGCAGCTTTGTGAAAGCCAGCTCAAGCGCGATCCACACCACGATTGCGGTGCCGGTCGCGCAAGCCCAGTCGATCACGAACGCGCCGAGCCATTCGCCCTTGTCGACCCAGAACGCCGCACCGCATTCGCTGCATCGCGAATTCATCCTGAAGTAAGAGGCGAAGATCGCGCCGCGGCCGCATCGCGGACATCGCCTCGCGAGCGCCCGCCACAGCAGGATCCATCCCGGCACGCGGGCCTCCGCGTTGCCGGCGGCGGAGCGTTGCGCTGCGGCCTCGGCACCATCCTCGCGCGCCATCGCGAGGGCCAGGATGACGCCGAGGCCCGCCATCATCGCGATGACCGCCAACGCCGCGATCATCGCCCATATCATGTGAGACTTGCTCATTGCGCGGGCGAATCTCTTGCATCTTATCGCTTCGAGCCGCTGATGCTATCCATGTGCGATGGCGCCGCGGCTTCACCAGTTCTACGCAATCGCTTTCGAGGAAAACCTGTCGCTCAAGCAACTCGCTCCGGTTTTTCCGCAAGCCAAGATTTCCGCTCACGAACTATATGCGCCGATCGAGCCCGAGGGCGGCATTTACGCCTTCCCGTTCGGCGCCGTGGTGGCCTACGACGTGCCGCCCGAGCGCCGCGACGCCGAACTGGCTCGGCTCTTCAACATGGGTCCGAAGCTTACTGCGCAGGTGATTCGTGAGGACTACTCGGTGCTCGAGGATCCCGGCTTCTCCACCGGTATCGTCGACGGCACGCTCAGGGTCGATCGTCTCACGCCGGCGCGCGCCGGTATCGTTTCGCTGATCGTGGCGCAGAGCGCGGCGATGGAATATTACGAGCGCATCGTCGATCGGCTTTTCACCCGCACCGCGAACTTTGTCGAGCGTCTGGAGCGGTCCGGCACGGTGCCGTTTCGCGTCCGCCGCCTTCATCGTTTCATCGGCGAGGCCATCTCGACCCGCAGCGAGGTGCTGCAGGTGCTGCATCTGCTCGACAAGCCGGAGGCGGCGTGGGATGACCCGGAGATGGATCGGATCTATGGCGACCTTCGCGCCGAGTTCGACCTGGTGGACCGTTATCGCGCGCTGGAAGCCAAGCTACGCGCGGTTCAAGAGGCGTTGGAGTTGCTGGCAGAAGTGGCGCGGGACCGCCGAGTGTTCTGGCTGGAAATGATCGTCGTCGTCCTGATCCTGCTGGAGGTCGTGATGCCTCGGTTCGGCTATAGGTGACCGCGGCTGGAATTTTTCCCGCATTTGTGCGAGATGCGTGCTTCGAGCGGCGCTCGCACGAAGTTTATCCGCCGAGCGAATTACATCCGCGCTATGCCGGGCTCGATAGAGGTGCTCGTATGCCCACCGCAACACAAATTCCGCGACTGCACTTTGGCCTCTGGGTCGATTTTCGTAATCCGCCGCAATGGCGCCGTCCCTACAAGGACCTTTACGCCGAAACGCTGGAAATGATCGCCTGGGCTGAGAATATCGGCTACCACGACGTCTGGTTGAGCGAGCATCATTTCGTCGACGACGGCTACTCGCCGGCGCAGATGCCCATCGCCGCCGCGATCGCGGTCAAGACGAAGAAGATTCGGATCGGCACCTCGGTCGTACTGTTGCCGATGTACGATCCGGTGCGACTGGCCGAGGACGGCGCCACCGTGGACATCCTTTCCGACGGCCGTTTCGAGTTGGGCGCGGGACTGGGCTATCGGGCCGGGGAATTCGAGGGGCTGGGGCTGAAATACAAAGAACGCGCGGGGCGGATGAATGAGGCGCTAGAGATCATTCGCCGGCTATGGGAGGGCGAAACGCTCACGTTTCACGGCAAGCACTTCCATCTCGAAGGCGCGCGCGTCACGCCCGAACCGGTGCAGAAGCCGCGCCCGCCGATATGGGTCGGCGGCTTCGCGGCGGGAGCGACGCGGCGCGCGGCGCGCTATGGCGACGGCTACATTGCGATCAATGAAGTGCGGCCTGCCTACGATAACTACGTGGCCGAGTTGCGCGCGCTGGGCAAGGATCCGGCGCAGGCCCGGGTGATCGCGGGTCACGTCTGGCTGGTCGTGGCGAACGATCCCGACAAAACCTGGCACGAGCTGGCGCCGCACGTGCTCTACCAAATCAACCTATACGCGAAGTGGATGGGTGATTCGGGACAGGACTTCTTTCCACACATGAACACGGTCGATGACTTACGCAAGAGCGGTCTGCTCAACGTGGCTACTCCCGAGCGCGCGGTCGAGTTGATCCGCGATTACGCCTCGCGCATCCCGATCGAGCGCTATTACACCTGGACCTGCCCGCCGGGTTATCCGCCGAAAAAGATGTACGAACACCTGGAGCTGTTTGCGAGCAAAGTGATGCCGCATTTTCGCGGCTGACGGTCTAGGCGGCGCCGCGCGTTCGCCGGTAGTGAATTCGGATCGCCTCGGCAAGCTGCTCGCGCTGCCCGGTGCGCTCGATCCGCTTGAGCAGGCTCAGCACGCGGCGCGGCTCACCAAGATCGCTCCATTCGAGATTGCTCACCGCCAGCACGGCCAGCGCCTGCGGCGAACGCGCCATTACCCGCTGAGAAAATTCCATTCGCGGCAGATCGCGGTAGAGTGACTCCATCGTGCGCCCCTCGAACATCGTGCCCAGCACCGCCCTTACGCTGTGAAAGGCGCCGTGCAATCGAGGAAGCGTTTTAAGAATCAGGTTCAGCAGCGCCGAAACCTTGGCCACAAGGATGAAGCTATTCCGATGAGCCCCGGCGGACCAGATCGCGCGCGTGGTTTCGGCGGGCGGCTTTTCCCAGAAACGCAGCACTTCGAATAGCCGTGCCTCTTCGTTGACTATCGGCGCTCCGAGCTCGAACCATCCATAGCCCGCTTCCGGCCGTTCGGCCGCGATACCCAGCGCCACCGTCAACTGCTGGAACTCGGACACCAGCGCGAACGCGGACTCCACGTTGCGCATTAACTCCGCGTCGTCGCTGAACCAATGGTCGGAAGGAAACACCGCCACAGAGGCCGCTGGATCGATTTCCGCCAGGCGAAACGCCGCGTATGCGATTGCTACGGCAGTGCCACGGTTATCGGGCTGGACAATCAGGTTTTGTTGCAGGTCGTGATGCGCCAGCTCGGCCATCAACGGGGAGAAAAATCGCTCATGCGAGCGCGTCACTATGGTCTGAGTTTGCGAGGGATCGATCGAGAGTCCGATGCGGCGAAGCGTCAGTTGCAGCAGCGTTTCCTGCTCCAGCAGCGGGCAAAACTGTTTGGGCACGTCGTAACCGAGCTGGCGGGTCAAAGTGCGTAGGCGCTTGCCGTCGCCGCCGGCCAGAACGATCGCCCATCGATTTTGATTTTGCGTATCCAGCGTCTTCGCTCTCAGCTACACGTACTACTCCGTCCTGAGAGCGGAGTAACGCCGAGCGGTTACGCTGTGATGAAGGACTGGTTAATCGATCTTGATTAATGGCTTGATGAATGGCAATTGGCCAAGGGAACTATCGCCGTAAGAGCGCGATCGCCCGCGTTAGCAAATCGCGCGGGCTGAAAGGCTTGGTAACGTAATCGTCGGCGCCCATCGCCAATCCCAGGGACCTCTCGGAAGCACTAGACCTGGCGCTTACTAC
Source organism: uncultured delta proteobacterium (assembly GCA_963710455.1). Taxonomy (GTDB): domain Bacteria; phylum Desulfobacterota; class Binatia; order Binatales; family Binataceae; genus JAKAVN01. The sequence goes on along the minus strand of CAVQAG010000014.1, from coordinate 200,310 downwards.
CATGATTGGCAGCCGCGCAGTGTCCGGTCGCGAACGCAACCGACGGCAAATCTCAAGTCCCGGCATCCCTGGCAGCATAAGGTCCAATACGATTAGGTCCGCTGCGAACGAGTCCATTTTTTCGAGCGCCTCGGCCCCATTTCCAGCCTCCTCGACCTCGAGTCCGGCTTGCGCAAGGCTATAGCGAATCAGTTCGCGGATATCGGTCTCATCTTCGACTACCAGGACCTTGGCCCATGGGACCACAGCCCCATTCGGCTTTACCTCCACCACCGCCACCTCCGCCCTGCCCGAGAAACCCGGATCGCCGGAGTGTCTTTGGTGATTCATTGACAAGACAAAGTCCGTACGCCACCCGAGTGCCTCGTTTTAGCTATCGGACCCACTTCGCGGACTAACTGCCCATCTGACCCAAACATCGCAAAATTACTGGGGTATTCCCACGGTGTTAATGAACGATTAACCCTCAATTCAATCGGTAGGTTTCTTGCTTGTGAAAATGCTCTGGCGTGCGCTGAAGCTGTGGGTAACAATTGTTCCGAAGGTGCCGTTCGCACTGTTTCCGAAAACGCGATTACAATACCAACGAAGGCAAAAATAAGGGCCGTTGCGATGGATATTTAAGGTTCGTCGAAGTCGAAATGGCGATCGCGCCGTGCAGAGCGTCGCCGTTGAGTCCGCCGACTTGAGCGCCGTCCTTAGAGCGATCGACGTACTGGCGATCGGCGGCTATCCGAATATCGGATACTTGCGGCAGATTAATTCGATACTTGGCCGCACGTAGCAGTCGTGCGTTAGTCCATCAGCAGACTTACGCGATCCGCGGACTACTCAATCTGTGGGCGCTGATCGCACCAGGGCTGCGCCTCCTCAAAGGCCGCGGCGATCGCGATGATGCCAAGTTCATCGGCGGGCCGGCCGATTATCTGCAATCCTATCGGGAGTCCGGATTTGCTGAACCCGTTGGGCAGCGAGAACGCTGGTTGCCCGGTCGCGTTGAATGGAAATGTGAACTGGATAAAGGGATAGAGTTGCTCCTCGAACTTCTCGGTCGGCAATCCCAGCCGCGGCGCCGCGCTTGGCAGCGTCGGTGCGAGGACCGCGTCGTAGGGCGCCAAGGCCTGAACGATCTCGCGCGAGGTATTGTGCATCCGCGCCACCGCTCCCAGATAGTCGGTGGCAGATAGACCCTTGCCGGCCTCCCAAGCGCGGCGCACCACCGGATCCATCGCGTCGAGATTCTTGATCGGCACGGTCGCGATGCCGGCGGTGATCGCAATGCGCGTGTAGTCCACGAGACGTTTGGCCGGATCCACGTCGACCGGCTCTACGCTATGGCCCATCGCGCGAAAGACCTCACACGCGCGCTCCAATGCGGCGCGGACCTCGGGCTCAACCGGGCCAAGCGCGCCCTCGGCGATGAGGCCGAGCCGCAGCCGCCGTGGCCGATCAGTCACGGCGCGCACGAAGGGTTTGGCCGGCGGCGGCGCCCAGTATGGATCGCCCATCGCCGGACCCGCCATCACGTCGAGCATCAGGGCGACGTCGCGCACCGAGCGCGCGATCGGTCCCTCGGTTGCGAACCCGGCCCATCCCTCGCCCATCACCGGCGCAAAGCTGATGCGGCCCGCGCGAGGGCTTCAACCCCACCACGCCGCAGCAGGCGGCAGGCACGCGAATCGAGCCGCCGCCGTCGGTGCCCTCGGCCAGCGGACCCATCCCGGCCGCAACCTGCGCCGCGGCGCCACCACTGGAGCCCCCGGCGCTGAATTCGAGGTCCCACGGATTATGCGCCGGCGGGCACAGACCGCCCTCAGTGGTCGGCCGCCCGCCAAGTTCCGGCGTGGTGGTTTTGCCGAGCAGGATTCCGCCCGCGTTGCGCAGGCGCACCGCCAACTCGGCGTCGGCACGCGGGCGGAAGTTCTCGTAGTTCTTCGAGCCCATCGTGGTGCGAATGTCGCGCGTCCAGGTCAGGTCCTTGAGTGAGTAGGCAACACCATAAAGCGGCATCGCGGCCGCTTCGGCGGCACTTACTTGCTCCAGGCGGGCTGCGTCGGCAAGGGCGCGATCGGCGGCGATCGTCATGAAGGCGCCGAGCTTGGGATTGAGCCGTTCGATTCGAGCCAGGAAAAATTCCGCGACCTCGCGCGGGCGAACCTCTTTTTTGAGTACCAGTTCGCGCAACTCCCAGGCTTCGATATACGCATCGAACATTTCTTTGCGCTCCTCGACGAGTGTGCTCTTTCTGTTAGTGGAAAATGCCGATTTCAACAACACTCGCGCCTTCGCTAGTGTGAGACGAATGGAGGAAGGCCGGCGGCTGCGCGCGGGCCGCCGACGATGCTCAGGACCGTCTTTCTATGGATTCACGTACTGTGCGGCGCTATATGGGTCGTAGTCAGCCTGAGTTTTGTGCTCGCTGCGGGCGCGTCCAGCGAGACCGAGCGCGCGGGATTCGCCGCGCGCGTTGCGCCGGTGCTGAATCGGCTGAACCTGGCGGTTCTCGCGCTATTGCCGCTAACTGGGATCGCGAATCTCATCTTTGTCGCTCGCGAGCGTCATTTCCATCTTCCGCTGGCCTTCGTGGAGGTGCTGAGTGCGAAGTTGCTGCTGCTGTGCGGTATGGCCGCCGCGTTGGCGATTGCATGGGGAGCGGCGGCCCGGATTGGGTCAGGCCCCGCGGGCGCCGGCGAGCGGCGGCTTATGTGGCTGTATGGCGCGATGGCCGCGATGGGCGCGGTCGCGCTGATGCTCGGTCTGTGGCTCGCGGGAAGCGCATGAGATTCGCAGGCCACCAGCGTTGGTAAAAACATGGATGTGCCCGGAAAGATCAAGCTCGGCGAATTCGAGATCGCGATGCTCAGTGATGGACTCTGGCGCAACGATGGCGGATGCATGTTCGGCGTGGTGCCGCGCGAGCTATGGCAACGCGACCATCCGGCCGACGACCGCAACCGTATCCGGCTCAATCTCACCTGCCCGCTCATCATGCGCGGGGGCGCCGCGGTGCTGGTCGATACGGGTATCGGCAACCGTCTGAGTTCGGTCGAGCGCAGGATTTTCGATCATGGCGAAGGATGGTTGCCCGAAGGGCTCAAGGCGCTCGGCATGGAAGCGGGTGACGTTACCCACGTGGTGCTCTCGCATCTGCACTTCGATCATTGCGGGGGAATCGTGCGGCGGCGGCCGTCGGGCGAGCTGGAGGCGGCGTTTCCGCGGGCGAAGGTGATGGTGCAGCGCGGAGAGCTGGAAATTGCGCGCGCTTCTGGAAATGAACGATTGCGGGCCGCCTATCGTCACGTGGAGGAGTGTTTGACGCCGCTGCAAAACACGCTGGAACCGCTCGAAGGCGACACCGAGTTGATGCCTGGATTGGACATCCGCGTGACCGGCGGACACACCTCCGATCACCAGATTGTACAGGTGCGCGGCGACGGAGACGGATGCTTCGTGCATCTGGCTGACATCGTCCCGACCCGCTCACACATGAAGGGTCCGTGGAACCAGGCGTACGATCTCGACGCGCTGCGCACGATGGAGGTCAAGGCGGATTATCTGGCGCGCGCGATCGCGGGCGGATGGTGGGTGTCGTTCGCGCACGACGATCGAGTGCTCGCGGCGCGGGTGCGCAATGATCGCGGACGACTCGCCGTGGGCGATTCGATCCCGATGCCATCGCTGGAGGAGGTACGAGAGTGAGGCAAAGCGCAAAGGCGCTAAAAGGATAATCAAAACGGTTGATATTTTGGGCAAAGTGGCGTCGTTTGCGCAGCTATCGCTTCGTCGTAACACACTGGTTAATATTAATGCTGTGGAAAACTGGCTTCGCGAAGTGGATTTAAGCGAGGCTGCGCATTGATCGCGTCGCGAGTTCAGTTATGCTCAATCGCATAGGATGCGCCGCAACCCAAGAATCGTTCCGTTCGTTTTCTTCCCAATCGAACATTCTACATAGGTGTCTGCCCTAACAAGGAGTCTGCTGATGACCGCAGTTAATGATTTTGAGCGCGTGATCAAGCAGGACCGGGCCTCGCGCGAGTCGAAGCAGTGGCGTGGAACGCTGCTCGAGTATCTCGAGATCGTGAAGGCCGATCCCACCTTTACCAAGCTTTCTCATGCGCGCGTGTATGACCTGATCATCTCAAGCGGCATGCACAATATCCAGGAATCCGACGATCCGCGCACCAAGCGCCTGTACAAAGACGAGCCGGTAAAGGTTTATCACTTCTTTGCCGACGAGTTCTTCGGCATCGAACGCACCATCGCTCAGCTCGTGCGCTATTTCCACTCGGCCTCGCTCAAGGGCGAGGAGAGCCGCCAAGTGCTGTACCTGATGGGACCCGTGGGCTCGGGCAAAAGTTCGCTGGTCGAGCGCGTTCAGCGCGGCCTCGAGCAGGCGAGCTCGGTCTACTCGATCGAGGGCTGCCCGATGCATGAGGAGCCGCTGCATTTGATTCCGCGCCACTTGCGGCGCGAGTTCGAGAAGATGCTGGGCGTGCACATCGAGGGCGACCTGTGCCCGGTCTGCCGCTACCGCCTCAAGGAAGAGTTCGGCCAGCGCTACGAAGAGGTGCCGATCGAAACCCGCAGCTTCTCCAAGCGCAACCGTATCGGGATCGGCGTGGTGCCGCCGGTCGATCCGAACAACCAGGACACTTCGGTGCTGATCGGCTCGGAGGACATCTCCAAGCTCGACCAGTACTCCGAGGGCGACCCGAGGGTGCTCGAGCTCAACGGCGCGCTCAACGTCGGCAACCGCGGACTGGTCGAATTCATCGAGGTGTTCAAGAACGAGACCGAGTATCTGCACGCGATGATCACCGCGACGCAGGAAAAAGTTATTCCGGCGCCTGGCCGACACGGTATGGTGTACGTAGACACCTGCATCCTGGCCCACTCCAACGAGGCGGAGTGGCAGAAGTTCAAAGCCGACCACACCAACGAGGCGATCCTCGATCGTATCGTGGTGATCAAGGTGCCGTATAACCTGCGGCTGTCCGAGGAAGTGAAGATTTACCAGAAGATCATCCGCAACTCGGATTTCCGCGCTCACGTCGCGCCGCACACGCTGGAGCTGGCCTCGATGTTTGCGATCCTGTCGCGGCTCGAGCCGACCTCAAAGTGCGATCTGATGACCAAGCTCAGGCTGTACAATGGCGAAGAGGTGGTCGAGAAGGGCCGGACCAAGAAGATCGACGTGGCGGAGCTCAAGGAAGACGCCAAGCGTGAAGGGATGTCGGGAATCTCGACCCGCTTCATCATGAAGGCCCTGGACAACGCGCTCTCCGACAATGTAACCGGCAACTGCATCAATCCGATCAACGTGCGCGAGGCGCTGATCGGGATGGTCAAAGAGGGCGACCTGCCCGACGACAGCCGCAAGCAGTATCTCGAGTTCCTCCAGGACACGTTGCACAAGGAGTACCTCGACCTGCTCGAAAAAGAGATCACGCGCGCTTTCGTTTACTCCTACCAGGAGCAGGCCGAGGCGCTGTTCCAGAACTATCTCGACCATGCCGAGGCCTACGTCAACAAGACCAAGGTGCGCGACCGCAACACCAAGGAAGAACTGCCGCCGGATGAGGGTTTCCTGAAATCGATCGAAGAGCAGATCGCGATCATCGGCTCGACCGCGGACGGCTTCCGCCAGGAGGTGATCGCATATCTGTGGTCGACTTCGCGGCGCGGTGAGAAGGTCAGCTATCGCAGCTACGAGCCACTCAAAGAGGCAATCGAGAAAAAACTGATGACCTCGGTGCGTGACATCTCGCGGATCATCACCAAGGCCCGCACCCGCGACGAGGAACAAGCCGAGAAGTATAATGCGATGGTGCGTAACCTGCTGGAGAACGGGTACTGCGAATCATGCGTCGACGTGGTGCTCAAGTACGCCGCGAACAATCTATGGAAGGACTAGGGTGCCATTGACGGGTCGGAGGGTTCCACGCCGGCGCCCCGACATGAAGGGGAGGCGATTGCCTGATATCATTGCGGTTTGAGCAGGAGAAGTCGCTTCGCGCTGACCCGTCGCTTCGCTCACGATGAGATCGTAGATGCCACCGTTGGAAAGCATCTTTCGCGAATACAGCCGCTCCGACGCGGAACACTCCGATCGCTCGGCGGGCGATCGTGCGCGCCATCGCCAGAAGGTTCGCGAGTCGATCCGCGAAAATATCGCGGACATCATCGCTGAAGAATCGATCATCGGCAAAGACCGCGACCGCGTGATCAAGGTCCCGCTCCGCGGCATCAAGGAGTACCGCTTCATTTACGGCGAGAACGCGCCCGGCGCCGGCCAGGGTGAGGGCGACACACGCCCGGGCCAGGTCGTTGGCAAGACCGGCAAGGACGGCCAGGGCAAGGGCGACGGTCAGGCCGGCGACCGTCCCGGAATCGATTACTACGAGACCGACGTCACGCTCGACGAACTGATCGAAATCATGTTCGAGGATCTCGAGCTGCCCAACCTCGAGCGCCGCGCCCTGCGCCAGATTCCTTCCGACCGCTCCTTCAAACGCAAGGGCTACCGCCACGTCGGCATCCGTATCCGGCTCGACAAGCGTCGCACCGCGCGCCAGCGCGTGATGCGAATTCTAGCCGCGCGCCATCGCCACGCGGCCGAGCGCGCGCTCGAGGTGGCGGAGGCCGCCGAACTCGAAGCCGACGTGGACGGCGCGCAAGAGGAAGAAGTACCAGAGCGGCGTTTCCCGTTTCATCAGGACGACCTGCGCTACCGCCACGTCGAGACCGACACCAAGGAAGAGTCCAATGCGGTCGTGGTGTGCATCATGGACACCTCGGGCTCGATGGACACCATGAAGAAATACCTGGCGCGCAGTTTCTTCTTCATGCTCTACCAGTTCATCGCGACCCGCTATCGCAATGTCGAGATCGTCTTCATCGCTCATCATACCGAGGCGCGCGAAGTAACCGAGGAAGAGTTCTTTCACAAGGGCGAGGCCGGCGGCACCTTCATTTCGTCGGGCTACTTGAAGGCGCTGGAGATCATCAACGAGCGCTACCATCCTTCGCTGTGGAACATCTACGCCTTTCACTGTTCCGACGGCGACAATTTCGACTCCGACAATCCGGCGGCGCTCAAATCGGCCAAGGAGTTGTCCGACCTCTGCAATCTGTTCGGTTACGGCGAAATCAAACCGCTGGGATCGCGCTACTACGAGTCGTCGATGCTCAACGTGTTCCGCCGCCTCGAAGCGCCCAACTTCCATTCGGTGTTGATCGAGCGCAAGGAAGACATCTGGCCCTCGTTTAAAGCTTTCCTCGCCAAAGATCGGATCAAAGAATAGCTCGGATCGAAACTTAGATGGCGAATTACGAACTCCAGGACCTGGTCGAATGGGACGCGCGCATCCGTGACAAGGTCGCCGAGTTCGGGCTCGACTGCTTCACGCAGGAGTTCGAGCTGTGCGACCACTTCGGCATGCTCGGCTATATGGCCTACTCGGGAATGCCCTCGCATTACCCGCACTGGTCCTATGGCAAGTCGTACGAAAAGCTCAAGACGCTTTACGATCACGGCGTGAGCGGCCTGCCCTACGAGATGGTCATCAATTCGGATCCGGCGCTCGCCTACCTGATGCGTGACAACACGCTGCTGCTGCAAATTCTGACCATCGCGCACGTTTACGGCCATAACGATTTCTTCAAGAACAATTTCACCTATCGCTCCACCCGCGCTTCGCTGACTATCGAGTTGTTCAAAGCTCACGCCTTGCGGGTGCGGCGTTACGCGGAAGACCCCTCCATCGGGGTCGACAAGGTCGAGCACGTGCTCGACGCGGCGCACGCGCTGAGCTGGCAATGCCGGCGCAACCTGGCCATCCGCAAGCTCAGCCACGAAGAGCAGCTCGAACGCCTGGTGGAAGCGGCTCATCCCAAGACTGACCCCTTTCATCGTATCCACGCGCGCGCGGAGGTCCACGAACCTGACATCCGCAAGGTTCCGGTCGAGCCCGACGAGGATCTCCTGCTGTTTATCCGCGATCACAACCCGTTTCTCGCCGAATGGGAAAGGGACCTGCTCACGATCGTGGATGAGGAAGCGAAGTATTTCCTGCCCATGCTCGAGACCAAGATCATGAACGAGGGCTGGGCGAGCTACTGGCACAAGCGCATCGTGGAATCCCTCGATCTCGACCAGGGACTCCATCTTGAATTCATTGTGCGCCACAACCAGGTCGTCCGTCCGATTCCCGGACAGCTCAATCCCTACTTTCTGGGGTTCAAAATCTGGGAGGACATTTACCGCCGGCACACCAATCCGACCCCCGAGGAGATCAAGCGCGACGGCCCGCCGGCCAAGACCGGCGAGGCCAAACTCTTCGAGGTGCGCGAGACCGAGCGCGACAGCTCATTTCTGCGCCGCTTTCTGACCGAAGAACTGATGCGCGAAATGGATCTGTTCAAGTACGAAGCGCGCGGGGACGATCTGGTGGTCGACAAAGTCTCCGACGAAGAAGGCTGGCGCGAGGTCAAGGAGACACTCATCCGCAACGTCGGCGCGAGCTCGATTCCGGTGATCAAGGTCGAAGACGCCGATTTCGGCCAGAACCGCACGCTCTATCTCAAGCACAGTCACGACGGCCGCGATCTCCAGCTCGAGTACGGCGAGAAAACGCTGGCCTACGTGGCACGCCTGTGGGGACGCGAGGTCGTGCTCGAGACCACGCTCCAGGGCAAGCGTTCGCTGCTCTGCTATAACGAGCGCGGCTTCTCGATGCGCGCGCTGAAATAGCGGAGCCGCCTCACTCGTGCTGCGGCACGCCGCGATGGGCTCCTTCAGCGAAAAATTCGAAACCGGACTGCGCATGCTCCTTGAGGCCGTCGACGAGGCGGCGCGCGAAGACCACGCGCCGCTCAGCGCCGCGGCCATGCGCGCCGAACTGGAGCGCCTGGCGCAGATGCGCGGGCGGCCGGCCTTCTATCCCTATCTCGGATCCGGCGTCGGCCGCGGCGCGCGCGCGATGCTCGCCGACGGACGCTGGGTGCTCGACTTCGCACTCGGCATCGGGGTCCATCTGTTCGGACACGGCGATCCGGATCTTATCGCCACCGCGATTCGCGCGGCCGCTTCCGACCTGGTGATGCAGGGCAACCTGATTTTCAACCGCGATTACGGCGCGCTGATGGAGACGCTGCTGCGGCACGCGCCGGCCGGGATGGAAAACTGCTGGCTCTCGCTCTCGGGTGCCGACGCCAATGAGAACGCGCTCAAGCTGGTGCGCTACAAACGCGAAGGACGCTCCGGCGTGATCGCTTTCCGCGGATGCTTTCACGGGCGAACCAGCGCGATGGCGGAAATCACCGACCGTCCTGACTATCGGGTGGGCCAGCCGGCCACCTTCCCCGTGCACTACCTCCCCTTTTACGATCGCAGTGACCCCGACAGCATCGCCAAGATCTCTGGCCACGCTGAGAGAAGTGGTCGCGCGCGAGGGCGAACGGATCGCGGCCTTCATCGTCGAACTGGTGCAGGGTGAAGCGGGCTTCGTAACCGCGCCGCGCGAATTCTTCGCTCCGCTATTCGAGGAATGCCGTCGCGCCGCGATCCCAATCTGGGTGGACGAGGTTCAGACCTTCGCCCGCACCGGTGAACTGTTCGCGACCGACCTGCTCAAGCTCGCCGATTACGTCGACCTCATCACCATCGGCAAGGTTTTCCAGGGAAGCGCGGTGCTGTACCGGCGCAGCTTCGCGCCGGACCCCGCCCTCATCTCGGGCACCTATTCCGGCGCGACCGTGGCGATGGCGGTCGCACGGCGGATGATCGACCGGATGTTCGAGGGCGCGATGTTCGGGCCGGAGGGGCGCGAGCGCGAACTGGAGCGGCTGACGCGCGAGCATCTGCGCATACTGGCCGAACGCCATCTCGGCGTCATCTCCGGGATCGACGGCGTCGGCGCGATGCTCTCGTTTCGGGTCGGTGACGGCGCGCTCGAAACCACTCGCACTTTTATCCGGCGATGCTTCGATGCGGGGCTGGTGCTCTACTACGGCGGCCACGAGCCGGCGTGCGTGCGGCTTTTTTTGCCTGCGGCGGTCGTCACCAACGACGAGCTGACCGACGCGTTTACCATTCTCGATCGCTGCATGGACTGAGCGGCGCAGAGCAGGCTGGCTCTCAGAGCGGAGCCGCGGGCGGCAGCGCGTCGAATGCCAGAATTTCCTCGCACCATCGCGCGATACTCAGCAGCCGGCCCTCTTCGAGTGCCGCGCCGGTAATCTGAATCGAAATCGGCAATCCAGACGGCGCGAGCGCGCAGGGAAGCGCGATCACCGGATGCCCGCTCAGGCTCCACGGCAAGTTGAATGAAGGGTCGCCGGTCGCTTCGATTCCGGCCGGCGCGGGGGCCGGCGTGGCGGGTGTAAGGATAGCGTCGAAGCGCGCGAGCACATGGTCGACCTCGCGGCGAAAACGCCGCTGCACCTCGAGCGCGCGGATATATTCCCAGGCCGGCGTATCCAGGCCTCGCTCCACGTACTCGCGAATCTTCGGTCCATACAGATCCTTCTTCTCCGCGAACCGTTCGCGATGAACCTCGGCGGCTTCAGCGCACAACTCGAGCATCGTGTTGGCCGTTGTGTAGCCGAAGCTCGGCGGCTCGTCGACGGTTTCAAATCGCGCACCCGCATCGGCGAGCCTGGCTACTGCCGTGGCGACGGCGGACCGCGTCTCCTCGCTCGCGCGATCGTCGAACGCCTTCGGCATCAGCGCGATTCGCAATGGCTCTGCCGGTTGCGCCATGGCGTGCATGTAGTCATCGGTCGCGACGGCGAGGCTGGCGGAATCGCGCGGGTCCTCGCCAGCCATCGCTTCAAGCATCGCAGCCGCGTCGGCGACCGTACGGGTGAAAATCCCTACATGGTCCAGATTCGGCGCCAGCGCCAACATCCCGTAGCGGCTGATTCGTCCATAGGAAGGCTTCATCCCAACGATGCCGCAGTAGGCTGAGGGGCGGATGGTCGAACCGACGGTCTGCGAACCAATCGCCGCATAACACATACGCGCCGCCACCGCGGCGCCAGAGCCGCTGCTGGAGCCGCCGGGAGTGTGCTCGAGGTTCCACGGATTGTGTGTCGCGGCCGGGTCCAACAGCGCGAATTCGGTGGTGGCGAGCTTGCCCAGGATGATCGCGCCCGCGCGCTTGAGCCGCGCCACCGCTTCGGCGTCGTAGTCGGGAACGAAGCCCGCGAGCGCTTTCGAGCCACCCTCGGTTGCCAGACCTGCGGTATAAAAGATGTCCTTGATTCCGACCGGCACACCGTGGAGCGGGCCGCGAAAGTGCCCGTCTCGGGCTTCACGGTCGAGTTCGGCGGCGGCGCTACGCGCCCGCGCACGATCGATCGCCACCCACGCCTTGATCGCCCCGTCGAGCCGATCGATACGCGCAAGCGATGCGTCGACCAACTCGACCGATGAAAGCTTGCGCTCGCGGACAAGCCGGGCCGCCTCGGTGAGCGTGAGCGCGTAGGGCTGTGCCATCGCTCTTTCCCTCTAAGGCCGCGTCGCGTGAATGCGTCGGGTGCGGTCCTATTTCTGGCCCTTGAGATGGGTCTCGAAGAACGCCGCCATCTTGGGCCACAGTTCGAAGGCCGCTTTTTCGCGGTAGCTTGGCCGGTAGTCGGCGAAAAACGCGTGGCCTGCGTTCTTGAACATATCGATGGTGAAGGTCTTGCCGGCCTGCTGCAGGCGCTGGCGCAACACCTCGATCTGGCCGGGCGACGGATTGGTATCTTCCTCGCCGCAGACCGCGTAAAGCGGACAACTCAATCGCGGCACCAGGTCGACGATCGGCGTGGGACGCTGTGGCGTGACCGGCGACGCGTCAGCGGTGATGCCCCCGCCCCAGCAATCGATCGCTGCGCTCAGCCGGTCGCTGCTGCATGCGTAGAGCAGCGTGGTGCGGCCGCCCATGCAGAATCCGACGCAGCCGATCTTGCCGGTCATCCCGGGCTGCGAGGCGAGCAGGTCGGCGGCCTTGTCGAGATCGCGCACCAGTTGCGCATCGGATAGCGCCATCATTCGACTGAGCACGACATTCATCGGGTCATCGGTCTTGGGTGCGCCGACCCGCGTATAAAGGTCCGGCGCAAGTACGATGTAGCCGAGACTGGCGAAGCGCCGCGCCACGTCGCGGATATGCTCGATCACGCCCCAGGCCTCGTGAATCACGATGATGCCGGGATAGGAGCCGGCCTCACGCGGCCGTGCGACGTAGCCGCTGATCGCGGTGCCGTCGCTCTGGAAGCTCACGTCCCGCCCTTCCAGGCGTTCGGGATTGGTTACTTGTCCTGCGAGTGCCATGCGTTCCTCCTTGGAATCGACCCGACGGCGCGCCGGCCACGCCGCATCAGATGATTTTTGCTTTTGCCAACCTTGTCCGTACCCAATAGCGCATTTTGCCGAGATGGGGCCAATGCTTCGTAGTGGCGAATCGCCCTCGGCGTGATCTTCGCCCGGTTTTATTGGAAAGGCTGAACCAGCTTGCCACCTTGTTCAGGCGAGTTCCGGCTGATAGCCCTTGTTGCCATGTTTGCATCCACAGCCGGCGGGAAACGAGGGCAGGCGCGAATCGCTTACATCGTCGCGGGCCTATGCCTTGCCGCTGCGCTCGTGGTTCCTGCGCTATTCGGAGGGCGTGCCGAGCGCGTTTATCGCGACTCGATCGCTCAACTGGCCGGCGCGGGCCACGCTGTCAGCCTGGAGTCCTACCGGCGCGGATGGTTCTCTTCGCAGGCCACGGTTAGCGTCGCATTAGGCGGGCGCGGCTCGATCACTCTCGTGCAGCACGTGCATCATGGCCCGCTCGGATTTTACAACGGATGGCACGTCGCGTTCCCGGTCGCAGCCGTGGTCGATACCGATCCACCGGCCAAACTGCAGGACGTTATGAACAAACTCTTCGGCGAAGCGCCGATTGTCATATCGTCAGTGGTTCGCATGAATGGCGCGCTGGATACCTACATCTCGCGCGCGGCAACCGAGCGCGCAGACTCGCCGCACAATTTCACCGCGAAATTCGGCGGCTTCAACTCGGAAGTGCGTCTATCGCAAAGCGCTTACACGATTCGCGGCGATCTTCCCTACATCTCCGCCGTCGGTGCATTCGGCGAAGCCGGGATGGCCGGACTGACAATTCGCGGCGAGTCGCATCGCGACCGCAGCGGAGTTTGGCTCGGCAACAAGCTCCTCAACATAGCCCGCGTGAACTACAGCATCGTCGCCAGCGGTATTCGCGGTTCGGCCAGCGGCCTCGTGCAGGACATCGCCTTTGCGGGGCTTACTGAAATTAAAAGTGGCCGGCTCGACATAAGTGAGACGCTGTCGGTGCGCGACATCGCCGCCGGCGCTTTGAAACTCGGACCGATAACCCTGGTCGGCGGAATCAGTAACATCCCGCCCGAACCAATCGCACAATTCATCGATGCGGTCGGAGCCATTTCACATTCGACAGCGGACCCACAGGCGCAAGCACGGATGCTTCAGGAAAAGATCGTCGAGGCGTTCATCGCGATAGTAAAAGACTCTCCGGTCCTGTCTATCGATCTGCGTGCCGCCAGTCCCAATGGCCAGGCGGTCGGTAAGGCCGCATTCGGAATCTCTCCCGAGCTGGCCAACGATCCGCGAGTGAATTCCGGCAATCCCGATCTCAAAAGCATGGTGGCATATGCCTGGAACAAGTACGGGCATGCCTCCGCCGAGCTCGTGGCGCAAACCGGCCTGGTCGCGCCACTGCTCAAACCGGATCAACTCAAGCAGCTCGAGCAAAATGGCATCCTGATCCGTGAAGGCGCCAACTACGTCTGCCGCGCAAACTTCAAAGACGGCGAATGGTTGATTAATGGCCGCAAGATGAAACTTCCGGCTCCGCCTTCGCGTCCGAGCCTCACGAGCCACCCCAGTTAGATCGAGCCTCGCGCCGCCGTCAATTATCGACGTTGCAGCGAAGAGGCGCCCTCGCCCCTTACCTTGGACAACCGGTGATAGGCTGCGCTCGCGATCTTAGCTCAATTGAGCAAATGTGGCGGCGCTGCGACGCGCGAAGTTACGGAAACCATATCCAGGTCAAGAGGAGAAGCTTGATTGTTCTTGGGGCGATCACTCCCGCTATAATAATTCCTATACCAGAAACTACTAAACCCGCAGATATAACGGTATCAGGCCATCCGCTGAGGCTACGTTCAAAACTATAAAATAGTGCTTTCAAGTCTTATCTCATTCACGAGCTGACAGCGTTGTTTTAGGCACTGGGTCTATGAATGCCCAGGCGCGCGCATGGTCGCGCCGATTATACCCGAGGCGCAGAAGCGCAGCATGCGCGATCTCAAGCTCGAAAGCTTCACCCAAAAAGCGCGACGAGAGCGCTCACAGTTGCGATTGTTAGCTCGCCTGGCGCGCTCTCGCTCGGTGAGCTAGATCGCGCGGCGCCGGGCCAATAAGATGCGCTTTCAAATTTCATCCGGCCTGAGCTATCGCACTAGACCAGCACTAGACTCAGAGCTTCATCAAAGCAAAAATGCTTTAGTTTCGCAGAGTTAATCGCGCCCAGTACCCGATGCATCATCTCACGAACCCAGCCGAACTTTCCGATCTGCTCGCGTCCTGGGGTTATCTCGGCATCTTCGTCTTGGTTTTTGTCGGCAACCTGGGCGTGCCGGTGCCGGAGGAGAGCGTGCTGATTTCTGCCGGCTTTTTAGCCTCGCACGGCCTGCTCGATCTCGAATGGGTTTACGTGGTGTCGGTGGTGAGCGCGGTGGCCGGCGACTGCTCCGGCTTCATGATCGGACGCACCGGCGGCCAGCATCTGCTCGAGCGCCTTGCCGCGAGATTCGCCTACGTGCGCCGCCGGATCGATCAACTACGCGTGTTCTTCGATCAGCATGGCAGCAAGGCGGTCTTCATGGCGCGATTCATCGCGGGCGCGCGTTTTTTGGCGGGACCGATGGCGGGAGCCGCCGGAATGCCGTTCTTGCGCTTTCTGGGATGGAACCTGATGGGCGCGCTCACCTGGTGCTCGCTGATGGTGACGATCGGATACCTGGTGGGTGACGAAGTCTGGCGCGCGGTCCAGTTCGTCCACTGGAGCGCACGATGGATCGCGCTCGGCGTGGTGCTGGTCGCTCTCGCCGCCTGGCTGATTTACTGGCGGACGCATCAAACAGCGTCCCGCCCTGACACACAGGCTTGAACCGGTACAAAGCGGAGTCCTGGCGAACGGCATCGTCGTTTGCATCGCCGCGCGCCGCAAGATTAGGCTTCGCTCTATCCCGCATTGGGGACGGCGAGCCATCGAGGCTCTTCCCCTGGTGCGGCAACTACAACGGAGGAATGGCCGCGATGGCGCTGCTACCGTACGTCGACGAATCGAAGGCTTCCGACAAGACCCGCGAAATTCTGGCAAATACCCCGCGCAAGATGAACGTCGCGCGCATGATCGCCAACAGTAGCGATGCGGTGTTCCAGAATTTCTCGCGCCTGGGACACTCGCTGCTGACGCGTGCCAAGCTCGATGGCAAGCTACGTGAGATCGCTATCTTGCGCACCGCCAAACTCACCGGATCGATCTACGAATGGACTCAGCACCTGCCGATCGCCAAGGCCTGCGGCGTTAGCGACGAGCAGATCGCGGCGATCGAAACCTGGGAAGGGGCAAAGTGCTTCGGCGAAGTCGAGCGCCTGGTACTCAAGCTCACCGACGAAGTTACGCGTAACGTCAAGGGCCGCAAGCAAACCCTCGAGGCGCTAAAAAAGCATCTCGGCACAACCGAACTGGTCGAACTAATCCTCTCGATCGGTTTCTGGGGGATGGTGGCGCGGATGCTCGAGACCACTGAGGTCGATCTCGAGGACTTCGCGGGCAAGCTCAACATGCTGGAACGCGGCTCGCGCAAATCCTAGCTTTCACTGCGCCGGGACAATAGAAGCTGACGGGTCACGCGCCTTTTCCGCCGCTTGCGCCGGCGGCAGCGAGGAGTCCCAAAGGCTCGCGACGAAGCGAGCGCCGCTCACGTCATCGGCCATCGCGGACACGAGCCATAAAAGCGGTTGCACCATGATCTCGGGAGCCAACAGACGCTTGCGCACTTCGGGCGCAATGTTGCCCGGGACCATTCCGGTGTCGGTTACTCCGCCTGGCAGCAATGAGTTGACGGTGACTCCGGTTCCCGCCAGGTCCTGGGCCCAAATGAGAGTCTCCGATTCAAGCGCGGCCTTGGACGGGCCATACGGCGCGAACCCCGCCCGGCGCATCGTCTCGTAGTTCATCGAGATGTTGATGATGCGGCCCCACTGTTGTTTGAGCATATGGGGCGTCACGGTGCGCGCCATCAGAAACGGCCCGGTTACGTTGGTCTCCACGATCATCCGCCACACCGCCGGGTCGGTACGCCAAAACTTCGTCGGAGTATCGAGAAATTTTTCGCTTACGAAACGCATCCCGCGCCCGGCATTGTTCACAAGAATATGAATCGCGCCGAACTCGCGGACGGCCTCGTCTACCACGCGCAGGCCGTCCTCTTCGCTCGTGACATCAGCCGTCAATGCACGAACAATTCCGCCCCGAACGATCCCTTCCCGAGAGGCTTTCGCTTCATCCGCGACCGCTTCGATTTCACGACGGCTGCGCGCAGCTGTAATCACTACGTTGGCGCCGGCCCGCGCCAAGCCCAAGGCCATCGCGCGTCCCAATCCGCGGCCGCCGCCAGTGACTATTGCGGTCTTGCCCGCAAGTCCACTCGCGAGTTGTCCCAAAAGTCCGCCGCCGGCTGGCATTTGCGCACGCTCGCCCTTATCCAGTCGTCGCACCTGGCCGAATTCAATCGCCGGGAACGCGGCCGGTAAACCATAGATAGCCATCGCCATCGCGCGAGGCCAGGTCGCCGGTAAAGTAGTAATCGCCGCGAAACGCGGCCGCATTCGCCGCGGGATTTTTCCAGTATTCCAGCAAAAGCGATGGCGGACGTTCGGGGCTTACTCGAATCGCTATCTCACCGATCTCGCCCTCGCCAGCCTCGTTGCCTTCGGCGTTGAGCACGCGAACCTCGTTGCCGAGGAACGGCCGTCCAATCGATCCTGCCTTGACTTTCATTCTCGGCGTGTTGGCTATGGCGATCGCCGTTTCGGCCTGCCCGTACCCGTCGTGGATTGTAAGCCCGAAAGAATCACTCCAGATCTTGATGATCTCCGCATTGAGCACTTCGCCGGTGGCGGTGCAATGGCGAAGCGCGGGGAGTTTATGAGCTGCGAGATCCTCTCGCAGCAACCGCAGATACTCGGTGGGCGTCGCACACAGCGTCGCGATCGAATAGCGTGCGAGCAACTCCATCTGTTTTTGCGGCTCAAGGACGCCGTTGTACATAAAGATGGCCACGCCATTCATCCACGGTCCGAACGGCACGCCGTATCCCGCCTTGGCACATCCCGTGTCCGCGGTACTCCAGTGCAACCCACCCGGCCGTACGTCGAGCCAATCACTCCCGAAATAGCGATGGCACCAAACATAGGCATGGCTATGCAGTACGGCCTTGGGTTCGTGCGTAGTGCCGGAAGTGTAGAGGCAAATCGCAGGATCGCTCGCGCGCGTGCGCACCGGCGTAAAACTAGCAGACGCGGTCGCCATCGAGGCCCGCAAACCGAGCCATCCGCTGCGCGGGCTGCCGGCGATGAGATAGTGCTTGAGCTCCAGACATTGACTGCGTAGATCGCTCACGAGGTCGGAACTCTCTACAGCCGCAATGATCGCGACTGCACCGGAGTGATTGGCGCGATAAATCAGACCCTTCTCGCGCAGCGTCGCCTCGCATGGGATCACGATTGCGCCCGCCTTGAGCGCGCCCACGTAGGCCGCCTGCCACAGCGTGATGCGCGGCAACGCGATCATCACGGGATCGCCCGGCTTGACCCCGAGGCCCACCAGCACATTGGCGATACGATTGGACTGCTCGCGGATGTCGCCAAAGCATAGACGCGCGCGGTTACCATCGCGATCCTCGCACACAATCGCGAGACGGCCGGGCTCGGCGCCCAAAGCGTCGATGGTGGTGCCAAAATTGAAGTGCTCTGGCACTTCCCAGCGGAAATCGTGATCCGGACTCTCGCCTTCGCTCATCGGCGCCGATTCTTCCGTGACGGCATTTTTTCCGTCCGGCTCAGACCCGCGAGCGGCCATGATGGATGCCGCTGTTGCGGCGCTCTGCGGCCGGGGCTTGCGAGCGCTCAGCGGCGGCCTGGATGTATTTGAGTGTAACCGGCGAAAGATCGTCCCGTCCGACCTTGGCGTCGATGATCGCGAACCCGGTGCCGCGATGTGCCGCTTCAAGGGCGCTGCGCAGTTCAGCCGGGTTGCGCACGTCGAAACCAGCGCCGCCCCAATCCTCGCCCAATCGCGCATACGGCCACGACGGGATATCGAGCAGATCGCGCCGTTCGCTCGCCACCGGCCGGAAGATGCCCCATCCACCGTTGTTGACGATGATTACAATCGGGTTGGCGCCGAAGACCGGCGCATGCGAGATTTCCGGGCCGGTCATCTGAAAGCCCCCGTCGCCGCACAGCACGATCGGCCGCAGACCCGATCCAACTTGCGCGCCCAATGCCGCCGGCACCGCGAAACCCATCGAGGCGTAAAACCCCTGCGCGAGATAAGTTCCGCTATGCGGAACGCGCACGTCAAGACCGCCAAACAGCATGTCCCCCGACTCGGCCACCACCATGTAGCGCTTGTGCGCAGCCAGAAATTCGTTCACCACCGCGAGGATCTCACCCACCCCGAGCGCCGAGCCGCCGCCGTTGGCGGTGGCGGCGGAGGTGCGCAGGTTGTCGGCATAGCGCACGGTCTCTTCGTGGCGTTGAATAGTCTGCTTGCGCAACGCTCGCACGAAATCGCGCACGCCGACATTCATGTAAGTGTGGTATTTGACGTCGACCCGTCGATCGACGGCCCATACCGACTTGCCCTCGATAATTTCCGGCGGGCGATTGCCGAAATTCATGTCGGTCTTCAGGCATCCGAGGTTCAGCACGAAATCCGCCTCGTCCATCCGCGCCACGATCGGCGGCGGACTTATCGGCCCGACGTGAACGCCCATATACAGCGGGTGATCCATCGGGAACGCGCCCTTGCCGAGCACCGTGGTCAGCACCGGCGCGCCCATCTGCTCGGCCAGCTCGACCAATTCGCGCGCGGCCTTGTAGCGATGGATCTCGATACCCGCGATCAGCACCGGTTTCCGGCTTTGATTGAACATCGCGGCGGTTTCGCGTGCCGCTTCTTCAAGCCGGCGCGTGTCGGATTCGTGAAAGCGCAAATGGCCGTCCCATTCCAGCAACTCGTCGGGCACCTCGATCTCGCGGTCAACCATGTCGCGATGGATCTCGATGTAGCCAGGGCGCTGCTCGGCCCAGATCGCGCGCACCACGTGGTGCAACTGCACCGCGGCACGGCGAGGATCGGTCAACACCGCCGAGGCGCAGGTTACTTCCTGGTAGATACGATGCTGGGACTCGATTTCGCGCGCCTGATGATGAATTAGCGTGCCCAGCTTGCGTTCCTCTTCGCCGGGGCCACCCGACAGGATGAGCAGCGGCACCCGCTCGGAGAACGAACCCGCCACCGGGTTCACCATGTTGTGACCGCCAGCGCCATAGGTGACGCAGATCACCCCGATTTTCCCGGTGGCGCGCGCGTAACCATCAGCTGCAAAACCGACGCCGGGCTCGTGCGAAAAGGTGAGGATCTGCGGTCCCTCGCGCCGGCCCAAGGCGAAAAACAGCTTGAGCGCGAGGTCGCCCGGAATGCCGAAAACGTGGGTTACGCTGATCTTACGCAGGTACGCGACCAGGAAATCGCCCATGGACATGTGCCGTTTCAACCGCGAGCCCTCCTTTCGATGCCTGGCATCACTGTAGCAGATCGGCTGGCGGGGCTCTCGCGAATTCGCCTGGACCTTGGGCCGGAGGCCCGGGTGGAGTATAAAAAGAACAACAAGCCCGTGTTTAGCCGAATCCTAAGAATGCAATTGATGGGCCCGCTGCAAATGCGCGGGCTTATAATGTTTTTGCCCCAGTTCATCCGCGTGTTCTGGCGCCTGATGCACGACGCGCGCGTATCGATGGTGGCCAAGTCGGTGCCGTTCTTCGGTGTGCTCGCGCTGATTTCGCCGCCTCTGCTGGAACTCGATTTCATCCCGATCATCGGCGAACTCGACTGGGTCCTCGTCGGCTTCATCTGCCTGAAAGTCTTCATCTGGTTGTGCCCGCCTGATGTGGTGCGCGAGCACGTGAGCAACGTCGCGCGCGGCGCCTAGCGCGGGGAGCCAAATATAGATGCGACCGCGGATTGTCCTGTTTAGCCTCGCCGCGATCATTATCGTCATCCTGGTTGTCCTGGGACTCGCCGACGAGCTCCTGGTCGATCTGCTTTGGTTCGGCGTGCTCGGCTACCGCTCGGTGTTCCTGACCCAGCTCGGCGCTCAGGTAACTATTTTCGCGGCCGTGTGGTTTGTCGCCTTCATCTCTATATGCACAAGCGGGTTCATCGCATTGAGCCTCAGCCAAGAGCGCGAGCGGCTCCATATCGTGCGCCGCTCCGGGGAGATGACTGAGGTCAATCTGCCCGAGCTTATTCGCGCGCTCGGCGACCGTATTCCCTGGCGGCTGCTGGTGCTCGGAGCGTCGGCGGTACTCGGCCTGTTCGCGGCCTCTGGCGAGGCGTCGTCGTGGGACACCTACTTGAAGGGGTTTTACGCGGCGCCCTTTGGGCACGCAGATCCGGCTTTTGGCAAGGACCTCGCGTTCTACATTTTCACGCTGCCGCTGCTCGAGGACTGGCGCGACCTTTTCATGCTGATTCTGTTCCTGACCGCCGTAGTGACGGGCATCGTCTTCTGGGCACGCGGCGCGCTGGATTTTCGTGACTCGCCGCCGCGCATCTCGCGCGGAGCCGCTGCGCATTTCTCCGTGCTGCTCGCGTTTTTCTTCGTCCAGCGCGCGATGAACTACTGGCTGGCACGCCCCGAACTGCTGCTGCATAGCAATGGCGTGGTCTACGGCCTGCGCTACGTCGACCACGCGCTGTGGGAGCCAGGGCTTTGGCTGCTGGTGATCCTGTCGCTGGTTGCCGCCGCCATCAGTCTGGCCAACCTCGGACAGCGAGGACTCAGGTTGCCGGTGATCGCGGCGATCACGCTCTTCGGCCCGGCGATCTTACTCAACCTGATCCAGCCGGTAATCGAAAAGCTATACGTCAAGCCCGACGAGCTGCGGGTCGAAAAGCCATACCTTGAACGGAATATCGCGCTGACTCGTATGGCCTATCATCTTGACAGCGTGGATGTGCGGCAGTTCGACGGCAAGGGCACTTTAACGCGGGCCTCGCTCGACCAGGATGCGACTACTATCAACAATATTCGGCTATGGGATCCGCGCCCGCTGCTCGCGACTTACCGCCAGCTCCAGGAAATCCGCCTCTACTACGATTTCCTCAACGTAGACATCGACCGTTACTGGATCAACGGCAAGTATACGGAGGTGATGCTCTCGCCGCGCGAACTCAACCTATCGCTGCTGCCCGATAACGCCCAGACCTGGGTCAACCGTCATCTCAAATTCACCCACGGAAGCGGTCTCACCATGAGCCCGGTCAATGCCAAAGACAGCGAGGGACTACCGGTCTTCTATATCAAGAACATACCGGCCGAATCCGACGTCGGGTTTAAGGTGCCGCAGCCGGCTATCTATTTCGGACAAGAGCCCGACAACTACGCGATCGTCAAGGCGGCAACCCCTGAATTTGACTATCCACTGGGCGCAGACAACGTCTACTCATACTACAAAGGCACGGGCGGAGTGCCGGTCAGCGGATTGTTGCGGCGTCTGTTGTTCAGCTACTTCTACCGCGACATCAACCTGCTGGTGACCAGTAACATCATTGACGGCAGCCGTATCATGATTCGGCGCAACATCAGCGACCGCGTCGCGCGCCTCGCGCCGTTCCTGGGCCAGGATCGCGATCCGTACCTGGTGCTGCATGATGGCCGTCTGGTATGGATACTCGATTGTTATACCACCAGCGATCATTTTCCGTACTCGCAACGCAACTCGGAAGGAATCAACTACATCCGCAATTCGGTCAAGGTGGTGATTGACGCTTACAGCGGCGCCACCGATTTCTATATCGCCGACCCCGCCGATCCGATCATCCAAACCTGGCGGCGGATTTTCCCCGCGATGTTCAAGCCGATATCGGCTATGCCCGACGATTTGCGCCAGCACGTCCGCTACCCCGAGGACTTTTTCCTGATCCAGGCCGATATTTATCGCACCTATCACATGACCGATCCGGCGGTGTTCTACAACCGCGAAGACCAATGGGGTTTCCCGCGTGAAAATTATGCGGACGAAACCATTCCGATGCAGCCCTACTACGTAATCATGCGGCTCCCGGGAGAAACCCACGACGAATACATACTGATGCTGCCGATGGTGCCGGAGAGCCGCGGCACGGTGCGTGATAATATGATTTCATGGCTGGCTGCACGTTGCGACGGAACCGATTACGGGCATCTGTTCGAATTCGCCTTCTCCAAGGATCGCCTCTTCTACGGGCCCTACCAAATCCAGGCACGCATCAACCAGAACCCGGACATCTCGCAACAATACTCCCTGTGGAACCAGATGGGCTCCAAGGTGATCCTGGGCAACCTGCTGGTTTTCCCAATCGAGAACGCGTTGCTATACGTGGAGCCGCTCTACATCCGTGCGGAAAGCGGCCAACTTCCCGAATTGCAACGCGTGATCGCCGCCTACAGCGACCGGATCGTGATGGGCAACGACCTCGGAAATACGCTGAGCGCTCTCTTCACTGCACCCGTCAAAAGCCCGGCGCCAACCGTCTCACGGGCGTCCTCCGGCGGGACGCAGACGGTGAACACTACTATGGCGTCCGCCGGCGGCGCGAAACCGTCACCGGCCGTCAAAGGCGACCTCAACGGGGCCGCCATGCATTACAGTCGCGCGCTGGCGGCACTGAAGACCGGAGACTGGGCGCAATTCGGTATCGAGATGCAACAGCTCGGCACGGAACTCGGCCAGCCCGCCGACTCGGAGCATCATTAGTCAGTCGCCATGAATTAGCGGGTATTAGTCAGTCGGCGCGATCGCGCGCCGCGGGGGGAGAACGAGGGTGTCCGACCGATTAGTATTAAGCCGCGCCGAGGCCGGCGCCACGACGCTCGCCGCGCCCGCGGACTCGCTCGCCGGCCGGATGAATACTCTCGCTGCGCTCGCGGCCGCCGCCGCGGGCGGCGGCGCGTGCCTCGTCTCATGGCGTCGCGCAACCGGCGCCGGTACCGCCTATGCACCCGCCGAGCCCGGATGGGAACCGGCGCTGTGGGCGATTCTCGGAATGCTCTCGCGTCAGGACGGCGCAAACGGCCGTGGGGGCGACGCCACACTCAGGATGAGCGCCGCGGAAGTCGCGCTACGATGCGGCCGGGCGCTTCCCGTGCAAACCCGCCTCGAAGCCTACGGCGTGTCGTCGTCGGCCTCGCCGACCGCCCACGCGAGCATCGTGATGCTGGTGGCCCACGGCATGCCGCCCGCTCCGAGCGAGGCACTGCTTCAACTCGTCCGCCGCCAGGCGCTCGCCGAAATCGAGCTCAGCGAAGAGGCCGCCTCGCTATGGTTCTGGCGCGATCGCGCCGCGACCGCTACTGAGCGCCTCGCGGCGGAGCGTGCGGCGACGAAACGCGAACGGGGCGACAGCGGCCGCGTCGAGCGAGCGCTCGCCACGGCGCTCAAGTTCGCGCCACGTGAGCGATGGGCCGGGCTTGGCCGATTGTTCGCGGCAAGCGGCCCGTTTGCCGCCTGGATCGTCGCAGCGGCCGGAGGCAGCGGCGCCACCCCACGCGTGGTGGCCGCATCGGCGCGCTCGCTCGGCCCGGCGCTGAGCCTCGACGAGAAAAGCGCGCTGGCCGACGCAATGCGCCGGCGCACGACCGTCGTGCGCAGCGCCACGCCGCGCCGCACCGGTATCCTCCATGAGGATCGCGTGTTCAAAAGCTTCGCCGACTACCTCTGCGTGCCATTCGAGGGCGGCGCTATAGCGCTCGCCAGCGCCAGGCCGCTGGAGACAGGGGCGCGCGAGCGCGCCGAGACGCTGGCCGCACGGCTTGGCCCAGTGAGCGCCGGATGGGCCGCGGCCGAGAACGCGGCACGCCTGCGCGAGCTAGTGCGCGTACTGGGCACGCGGTTGTTCGGCGCGATCGACGCCGAGCGCGCGCGTATCGCGCGCGATCTGCATGATGACCAGGCCCAGTTGCTCGCTGCCGCGCGCCTCGCGCTGGAGGGCGGACGCGACGAAGCGCGCGCTATTTTCGAGCGCCTGGAAGCGGAACTGCGAGTGCGGCTGCGTGAGCTACGCCCTGCGGAATTGGGCAAGCGGACGCTCGGCGCGGCGCTGCGCACCGAGCTCGACCGTCTTACCGCCGCCGGAATGGAAACGCAGCTAAAGGGAACCGCTATCGCCAATCGCCTTCCCCCCCACGTGCGCCAGGTCTGTTACCAGGTGGCGCGCGAAGCGCTGGCCAATATTGTCCGTCATGCCCGAGCCACTCGCGCTGAAATTCTCCTGCAACGCGATACCGGCGTCGCGCGCCTTACAGTCAGCGACAATGGCCGCGGAATCGAACCTGACGCTCGAATGGCGGGCGGGACGGGCCTGAGCGGGCTGGCCGAGCGGTTGGAATTCCTGGGCGGCGCGATGCGGGTCGAGTCGAGCCGCGGGATGACCCGGTTGATAGCTGAGATTCCAGTAGAGTAGAGGACGTGGCGATGGGCAGCGAGCGCATCCGCGTCCTCATCGCCGACGACCATCGCCTGTTTCGCGAGGCGCTACGCACAGTGCTCGAACGCGAGTGCGACGTCGTCGGCGAGGCAGCGAGCGGCGAAGAGGCGGTCACGCTTGCCGCTCGCATTCGTCCCGACATCGTACTGCTGGACGTCGGTATGCCCGGCGTCGGCGGCCTCAACGCAGCACATCGGCTGGCCAAGCAGGCGCCTTCCTGCAAAGTCGTGATCCTGAGCCAGCACGAAGATGAGGAGTACGTGATCGAGGCCATGGTCGAGGCAGGTGCGGCCGGCTACCTGGTTAAAACCGACGCCGCCGCCGAGTTGCTGAGCGCGCTTCGCGCCGTGGCCACGGGCCGAACCTATCTGAGCGCCACGGTCGCGCCCGCCGTACTCGCGCGGCTGAAAAATACGCGCGCAACGTCCGCCGCGCGCGGCGCGACGTCATTGACCCTAAAGCTCACTCGGCGTGAGCGCGAGGTGCTAAGCCTCATCGGCGAAGGCGCGACCAGCAAAGATATCGCCGAGCGCCTGGGTATCAGTCCCAAAACGGCCCAGGTTCATCGCGATAACCTCAAGCAGAAACTCAAAGCAAAATCGACCGCGGCAATCGTCCGTTACGCAATCAAGCATAAATTAATTCGCGCGGAATAAGACGCCGCCAGTTCGATTTCGCGGCAAGCTCCGTGATAATTGGATCGCGTAGCCAGAGATTCGGTCGAAAGGAGCTTCACTGCGATGGCGGAAATTGGACTGTTCGAGGCGATGTACTCGGCGCGAGCGCTCAGGCGCTTCAAACCCGATCCGGTTCCCGACGAGATTATGACCAAGGTGCTTGACGCGGCAATTCGCGCGCCCTCGGGCAGCAACGCGCAGAGCTGGCTGTTCGTCGTGGTCAGGGACGCGGACAAGCGCCGCCAGCTTGGCGCGATCTATCACAAGGCATCGCAAATTCTAACCAAGCTATACGCGGAACGTCCACGCGCCAGCCACTTCACCGAAGAGCAATACCGCCGCTTCATGAGCTCGGTGACCTACCTGTTCGACCACATGCACGAGGCACCGGTGTTGCTGCTCGCCTGCCTCAAGTCGGCACCGCCCGGCGCCGCGGCGAGCACGTTCACTCCCGAGGTGCAGAGCGCGATGGCAAAAGCGGCGCGCACGCAGGGAGCGAGCATCTATCCCGCCGTGCAGAACATCATCCTGGCCTGCCGCGCCTTTGGTTTGGGCACCGTGCTGACCACGATCCACGCCTTCTTCGAGGAGGAGACAAAAGCCGTCGTCGGGCTGCCGTCGGAGGTATCGACTTTTGCGCTGATGCCGATCGGCTATCCTCGCGACAAATTCGGTCCCGTTCGCCGCCTGCCGGTAAACGAGGTGACTTGCCTCGACAGTTACGGAAAGCCCTGGCCTGGCTAGCCGCGCGGCGTCAGATCCGGACTCGAGGCGGGCGCCGCGATGATCCCGCTGCGTGACAATGTTGCGCGCCATCGGCTGAGCCCCGTCAACACGCTGCTGATCGTGGCGAATATCGCCGTGTTCGTGCACGAGATGTCGCTCGGCCACCGCCTGGACGGGTTCGTCGCACGCTATGCGATGGTGCCGGCGCTGGTTGCCCGCGCCCATCTGCACAACGCCGTGCTGATGGACCCTCGTGGCCAACTGTGGCCGCCGTTTACCGTCCTTACCTCGCTGTTCATCCATGGCGGGCTGGGCCACGTCGCGGGGAACATGCTTTACCTGTTCATCTTCGGCCCGGCGATCGAAGAGCGGACCGGTCCAGCGCACTACCTGTCGTTTTACCTTTTGAGCGGCATCGCCTCCGCCGCCGCAACGATAGCGATGGCCCCACAATCGACGGTCCCGGTGATTGGCGCTAGTGGCGCCATAGCCGGAGTTCTCGGCGCCTACTTCATCCTCTATCCGCGCGGCAGCATCCTTACGTTCTTTCCGCCTTTCTTCTTCCGTCTGCCGGCGGTGCTCTATCTGATCGTTTGGTTCGCCGCACAACTGTTCTCGGGAATCGCGGGCGGAGCGGCAGGATCGATGGGAGGCGGCGTGGCCTGGTGGGCGCACGTCGGCGGTTTTTTGTTCGGCGTCGCGGCGGGACCGATCGCGGTGCGCGAGCCCGAGCGCCGGCGCGCGCCTCAGCGATGATTGCTCCACAGGTCCGTGCGTCTCCGAAGTCAAGCCCAGTCGTCCAAATTGAAAGTTTCCACAGTCCGATGTTCATCGTCGGGAATTTTCAGGGGCCTGTTTAGTGCCTTCAAGGATTCCGTACCGCTGAACACTGCGCTAATGATTAGCGGTCGGACTGAGCAGCGGTTGTGAGGAGGGGGGTTGGTTGTGGCGGCGGCATCCACGGATGACATCCTAAGGCGCGTTCCTCCGCAAAATCTCGAGGCAGAGCAGTCGGTGCTCGGGGCCGTGCTGCTCGAAAACGAGGCCATCAATCAGGCCCTCGAAGTCCTCAACCCCGACGACTTTTACCGCGAGTCGCATCGCGAGATCTTTCGCGTGATGACCGAGCTGTCGGACCGCAACCAGCCGGTCGACGCCATCACGATGACCGACGCGCTGCGCACGCGCGGCAAGCTCGAGGCTATCGGCGGCCCGGCCTACATCGCCGAACTCGCCGCCTGTGTCCCGACCGCCGCCAACGTCGCTCACTACGCGCGCATCGTGCGTGAAAAAGCAGTGCTGCGCGCGCTCGCCTCGACCGCAACTGAAATCGCCTCCTCCGCCTACGACGCACCGGCGCGCGTCGACGAGTTCCTCGACGAAGCGGAGCACAAAATCTTCGAAATCTCCGAGCGCCGCATCCGCGCATCGTTCCATACGATGCACGAGCTGACGCGCGAGTCGCTCAAGATCATCGAGCGGCTCTACGAGCGCAAGGAGATGGTGACCGGGGTGCCGACCGGCTTCACCGACCTCGACCGCATCACCGCGGGCCTGCAGCCAGCCGATCTGGTCGTGATTGCGGCGCGCCCCTCGATGGGCAAGACGGCGCTCGCGCTCAACATCGCGGCGTACGCGGCGACCGAAGCCGAGCCACGCCGTGGCGTCGCCTTTTTCTCGCTGGAAATGTCCAAGGAGCAACTTGTGCTGCGGCTGCTGTGTTCGGAGGCGCGAGTCGATAGCTCGAAGGCGCGCGCCGGATACCTCGGCGAGCGCGATTTTCCCAAGCTCGCGGTGGCGGCGGCGCGCCTGGCCGAGGCACCGATCTTTATCGACGACAGCTCGGACACGTCCGCGATCGTGCTGAAGGCGAAATGCCGGCGCCTCGCCCGCGACTCAAGCGCCAACCTGGGGCTGATCATCGTCGACTATCTGCAACTGATGCGCGCGGCGCGGCCAGGCGAATCGCGCGAGAAAGAGATCGCCGAGATCTCGCGCTCGCTCAAGGCGCTGGCCAAGGAACTCCGCGTCCCCGTGATCGCGCTCTCGCAGCTCAATCGCCAGGTCGAGACGCGTCCCGACCGCCGCCCGCTGCTGGCCGATCTGCGCGAGTCGGGCGCGATCGAACAGGACGCCGACGTAATCGCGTTCATTTATCGCGACGAGATGTACCATCGCGACAGCAAGGAACCAGGCGTGGCCGAGGTGATCGTCGCCAAGCAGCGCAACGGACCCACCGACACTGCCAAGCTGACTTACATCAGCCAGTTCACCCGCTTCGAGAATTACGCTCCCGAGACCGGCTACTTCGAAGGCGCCGAGGAGCGCTAACCGCGCGGGCCCAGCGTCCGATCGGTTTGCGGCGCAGAGGCGTGCCGGGATAATTTGCGCCCAGCATCACCTGGAGGCGCAGATGAACTGTTGGAAAATTGGCGACGTCACGATCACCCGGATCGTCGAGATGGAGACGACCTCGAAAGCCACCTTCGTGCTGAAAGAGGGCTCGCCCGAGAACATCCGCACCGTGCCGTGGTTGCGCCCACACTTCGCCAACGCAGACGGCAAAGTGATCATGAGTGCTTTTCCGCGGCGTTTACACTAACGCTTAGCGCATCACGTCGCTTTGCACGCGATTGCTGCGCCCCTTGTGCCGGTATGGGCTTCTGCGCTTCAATGATAATTCGTGGGTTGCATCTCATTACAGGCGACTGCGCTCGGCGCGGCACCTAAGCGGCACCTAACGGAGAATCATGGCGAAGAAATTGACGCCCGGAACGCTACGCGCAATTAAAGCGCCGGCGCGCGGGCAACGCGAGCATTTCGACAAGCTGGTCGCGGGGCTCGCGCTTCGGACTTCGCAGGGCGGCGCACGCACCTGGTCTTTGCTCTATCGCGACGCCGGCGGCAAGCGCCGTCGCATCACCATCGGCAAGGCGCCCGAGGTCGGACTCGCCGAGGCGCGCACAATCGCGCGCGACTTGCGCGCCAAGGTCCGACTCGGCGGCGACCCGGCCGACGAGCGCAAACGCCGGCACGACGTCCCGACGCTTCGCAACGCATTCGAGCTTTACCTCGAGCGGCAAGGCAAGTTGCATAACCGCTCATGGCGGCAGACCGAATTGATCTTCAAGCGCGACACGCCCGCGGCGTGGTTATCGCGGCGCGTCGATACCATCACGCGCAATGAGGTCGCGGGTCGGCACGCCGAGATCGGCAAGCGCTCACGCTTCGGCGCGAACGCCTGGGCGCGGATCATTCGCGCGATTTATCACCGGCTCGACGATTGGGAACTATGGCAAGGACGCAACCCGGCCAAGCTCGCGCGCGGAACCTGGTTTCATGAAGAACCGCGCCGGCGCATCCTCGGCGCCGATGAGTTGCCGCGGTTGTGGGCCGCGCTCGCGCCCGAGCCGTATCAATGGCGCGCGTTTTTCACGCTCCTGCTCTTTACCGGCTTGCGCCGCGGCGAGCTCGCCTCGGCCGAATGGAAAAACTATGACGCCGCCGCGCAAACGCTTTTGATCGAGGCGCATCGGACCAAGAGCAAAAGAGAGCGACTGATCGCTTTGGTCGCGCCGGTCGTGGAGTTGATTGAGGGCTTGCCGTCGCGCGGCTGTAGCCCGTTTCTCTTTCCGCCTACGGGCGGAATGAAAAGCCGCACCGGGCATCTGGTCGAGCCTTATCAGCGCTGGCAACGGGTGTGCGCGCGCGCCGGCCTGGTCGGTCTGCGGATGCACGATCTTCGCCGGACTAACGCGAGTTGGTCGGCCGCGGCCGGGACCAGTCTCGCAATTCTGCAAAAGAGCCTCGGCCACGCAGACGTCGCGACCACCATCAAGGCTTACGCGCATCTGGACCTCGCGCCGATCCGCGCCGCCGCCGAGGCTAACGTCGCACGCCTCATCGCCGCCGCCATGCCGACGCTCGCGGGGCCGGCGAAGTGAATTCGGCGCTCGACTTCGCCGAGGACTTCGCCCGCATTCACGATGAAATCGCGAGTGACTATTTCGCCGCAATCGCCGCGGCGCCGCAAAGCTACCTTGAGACGCGACGGGCCGCGCTCGCGCTTTCGTCGGCCGTGGCGAACATGCGCGCCGCGCTTGGCCGTGTCCGCGGCGCGAGCATTCGCTTTGAGCAAGAGCTTGCTTTGCGCGATCTGAATCGCGAGCTCGAGGCTTGCCAGAGATGGGCCGGCGAAGCTAAAGCCCGCTGGATCGCTGAATCCGCCGAGGTCGAGGCCACGGTTAGAAAAGCCCGCAACCGGCGCAACGCCGCCGGACTTCGCAAGCAGAATTTGAAGGACAGGCTCACCGAAAAGTGGAAACGCCGGCATGGACGGACCTCGCCCGAGGCGCTTTGCAAGGAATTCCGGCACCCGCGCTTCGCGCGCACCCTAAGACGCCATTTAATCAAGCTGGGCTTGATGTTTGAGCGCTAAAATTTCTTGACAAAGCGCCCGCTATGTCAAGAAATCTGCATCTGACTATCTACCAATACTAAGTTACTACTGTTAGCGTCGCCTTCATCCGATGGAGAATGAAAAGCGATGCTGAAAAAGAATTCCCGCGCCGCGGGCCGGCGCAAACCAAGCGACAAGCCGATTAAGCGGCGGGCGAGCCGCCGCTCGATCCCGCGTGCGATATCGGCCACAGACGACGGCGCGACGCTTCTGCGCGTGGTCGACGTGGCGGCGATGCTGCACGTCAACCCGATCACGGTCTGGCGCTGGCAAAAGACCGGCTTATTTCCGCCGCCGCTCACGATCGGTCCCAATGTCAAAGCCTGGACGCT
The DNA here is from genome assembly GCA_963710455.1 of uncultured delta proteobacterium. GTDB lineage: Bacteria > Desulfobacterota > Binatia > Binatales > Binataceae > JAKAVN01. The sequence goes on along the minus strand of CAVQAG010000014.1, from coordinate 169,253 downwards.
CGGCACAATCAGGGAGTGGATAGCGACGCGCGAGGCCGCCGGTAGTCAGTCGCCTGGCCGCAATAGCCGGATGAAATAAACCGGGGCGGTCGCGGCTGGCAACCCGTGACCGCCCCCAAACCCGAAAGAGGAAAGAACATGAAGACCATAACACGGACCGTGGTGCAATTCGACTACTACAATTCTCCTGAAGGACACGAATGCTACGCCAGCACGGCGCGGCGTCGCTTCCCCCAGGATGCGTTGCCGGCGATACGGATCAGCCTCCCGAGCGGAAGTGAGCTCACACGTTCAGAGGTATTAAATGCGCTCCTGGATTTGGTTTCACACCTCGAAACCGGAGACGGATTGCCGAGCGATTTGCTGGATCGCCTGGGATGAGCGAAATAGTCAATATTTAATGTTGTCAATGTTGTGAGTAATTGAATGTAAATAGTCAGACCAAATCAACGGCGCGATTAACGGGGAAAGGGAAAAGGTATGAGCGGGCAACTGAAAATGTTTGGTGTCGAAGGACGACCGCGGTCCGGGGATGAACCGGACCGGGCCGCGGAACCGAATCGGGCAAATGGATGACGTGAATAGCTGTAGCACGTCGCCCGGTTCTGAGGGAACAGGTGGCGGTGAGATGGGCTACACGATGATGGATCGGGCTGTGGCGGGTCGGCTCTATAGGGGCGGAACGCAAGCGGTTTTCGTCGCGCTCGGCCGGTATGTCGACGACGTGACGGCCGACAATGCCTATCCGAGCATTGCGACGCTTATGAGCTTTACCGGCCGAAGCGAGCGCGCGGTCCGGGGGGCGCTACGATCCTCGAGAAAGACGGCGCGGCAATCCGAATGAAGTCGGGCGGCGATGGTGGGCGCGGCGATTCCCATACCTACCGTCTGAATCGCAAATTGCTGGACCTCGATGGGGGCAGAATCGACATGCGAAGGGGGCAAAATCGACACGCGATGGGGGCAGAATCGACATGCGAGGGCGCCCCTATCTATTCTTATGAAAAGAAAGAAAAGAATGAAAAGAACGGCGCTGACGCGCCGAGCCCTATCGCCTCTGAAAATCGGAAATCAAAGAAAGAAAGATCCGACCGCACGCCATATACGCCAGAGTTTGAGATCGCCTGGTCGAAATATCCGTCCCGCCTCGGCTCGAATCCCAAGGACGCGGCGGCAAAGGCGTTCAACCTACTGCGGCAAGACGGCGTTGGGTTCAAGCTGATCCTCGCCGCGGTCGAGGCTTACAACCGCTTTGCCTGGATGACCGAGATCGCCGGCACTGAATACGTCATGGGCGGCAAGCGGTTTTTTAAATCGCACAAAGACCCGCAAGAGGACGAATGGCGGCGCGACTGGATTGCGCTAGCCGCTGCAGGCCGTGGCGCGGCGCAAGAACCGCGGCAAGCCGGCGCGCGAGGAACCGCGCGCTTATACTAGTGAGGAAATACTCGCCGGCGAGCGCGCCGCGGCCAAGGGCGCGCGATGATCGACTCGAGCAAGGTTCCGCCGCATGACTTACTCGCCAACGGCCGTGATCGGCGGCGTCCTGGTCAAGAATGAGATTATCGAAGAAATCGCCGACGTCCTGGATGCCGCGGATTTCTACCTCGAGCGCAATCGCCTGGTGTGGGAAACTGCCGATCGGCTTTACACAGCGGCCGTCCGATCGATACGGTCACGCTGGGCGAGGCGCTCGGCGATAAGTGGAAAGCGATCGCCGCCGACGTCGATCTCGGGGCGTATCTCGAGGAATGCGCGCGCCAAGTCCCGGCGCCGCGCGAGTCGATCCACTACGCCCGCATTGTCCGCGAGCAAGCCATCCGCCGCGCGCTGATGCTATTCGCCGCCGAGCTTGAGCAAAAGGCGCGCGAGGCGCCGGCGTCCTGGACCGACGATTGGATCGACGAATTGATCGCCGCAGCCGAATATGAGTTTGCGCAAATCGTCGCGCGCATGATTCGCAAGCCGGAACCGTCCAAGCGCGACACTATAAATACTGTCTTGTGGAGACTCCGCCGCGGTCTGATTACTAACTTACCGACCGGGTTTGAGACACTAGATACCCAATTCGGCGGCTTTGCGCCCGGACATTTGACCATGCTGGCGGCGCGGACCTCGAAAGGGAAAACCGCGCTCGCGACATACTTCGCCCGCCATCTTTCGCGACAAGGAAAACGGGTCGCGTTCTTTTCGCTCGAGATGCCGGCCGAGGATATGTGGCAACGCGCGCTTGCCCTCGAGGCCGAGGTCAATACGTTTCGGATCCAGCATGGCGGCGGCGCCTCGCGCGAGGAATGGGCCGCGCTCGAGCGGGCCGGCGCGACGCTCATTGCGGAACCGCTCGAAATCTTTTATCGGCCGGCGCTGCGACTGCGCGAGTTGCGCCTCGACTGTAAGCGACTGATGCGCGACGGGCCGCTCGGCCTGGTGGTGGTCGATTACTTCAATCTCATTCGCGGCGAGCGCCGGGAGCGCGAGCGCTTTAACGAGATGCGCGAAGTCGTGATCGGGATGAAGGATCTCGCCGGCGAGCTCGGCACGCCGATCCTGTTGCTGGCGCAACTCAACCGGGAAGTCGGCGAGCATGAGCAGCCGAAACTCTCCGATCTCCGCGATACCGGCGCCGGCGAGGAACATCCGAGCAACGTGTTGATGTTATGGGAACCGCCGACCGAAGCGACTGGCTACACGCCGATCGTGCGGGTCAACTTGGTAGTTGCGAAACAACGTAATGGACCGCCCGGCTATGAGGCGCGTCTCGATTTCAACCGCCAACACGGAACCTTTACCGAGGTCAAAGGGTGATGGACGAATTAGAACTGCATCAGCATCGCGCGACCGTGAAATATCTCACCGATCTGGTACTCAAGCCGGCGCCGACTCGCGCCGCCGCGGTGCACAACATTGTCCGGCTATTCAGCTACTTAATCCGGCTTCATCAGGGCGCGCGGACGTCGGACGATTTCGGCATCCTGCTGCTTAGCATCTTCGCCGCGCTTCGCGGGGCTGAGGTGGAAGCCGGCGCGATCGAGGGATGTGAATGCCGGATGTGTAAGATATGCCGGCGAACGCGAGACGAAATCGCTCGGCTAAGCAATGGGGCGAGCCCGACGTGAGTGACTACAGCGAAATGACCGCGCTCGATCTAATCCAATACTTAGTCTAAATCGGTACTCTATTCGGCACGATCCTTCCGCCGGCGAGGGCGCGATCGAAATGGAGATCCCGAAAGAGCATGTCACGGCCTGAATTGCTCGACGCGCTCGAGAAGCATCGTAATCAAGTCGCCTTGCTGATGCGCTTCGCCGCCGCCGAGCAAGCCGGCGAGGATCGTTTCGACCGCAAGGACGCGCTCGGCATGGTCGACCAGGCTTTTGAAAGGATCCGCGCCGCGGTAACCGAGCTCGGGCCCGAGAAGCGCGAGCAAGCCAACGCCGCGCTCGCGCCGCTCATCCTCGAGATGACCACGCGGATCCAAGCCGCGTTCATGGCGCGCTCGATGACTCTCTTGAAGGCCGCGCTCTCCGACGTCGAGCGCCTGGTCGCGATGTGCGACGTGTTGCGCGAGGCGTGATGAAACGCGAGGTCAAGCGCGGGATCCTGGTCGGACTCACGATTGCGATCTCACAAGCGCAACTCCATCGGAGCTCGCCCGCTTGGGTCACGCTCGAGCGCTTGCGTCGCGCCTGGGCATTCAACGTGCCCGGCGAGTTGGATCTGATCCTCGACGAAACAGTCGCGCAACTCGACCGCACGATGGAGCAAGAGCGGCATGGGCAAGGATGATCGATCAACATTGCCGGCGCCGCCCTGGCCGGAAGCGCGGCAATGAGAAATAGCAACTCAAATCACAGTGAGGTTTATCGACAATGAATCGTGCTACTAAGACAGCCCTCCGAACAATCGCGCAAGAGACGGCCGCGGCGATCCCGCTCGCGGTGTGGGAGCGCATCACGGCGAAAGCGATTGATGATGGGCAGCAACCCGACGCTATCGTGATCGATGCGCTCGACGCTTATCTCAAGCAACCGCGCCGCGCCCGGCGGGCATGAAGATGCGCGTGACGCAGACGGATCGATCAACATTGCCGGCGGCGCCGGCGGCGGCGGATGAAAGCAATGTTGATATCGTGCGTTGTGACTTCTGCCGCTGGCCGCAACCTCGGACACGCGACTTACTGTCCCGAGTGGGAAGCCTGGGATCTCGAGCAAGCGCGCCTCGCCGAAGATGAGGACAACGCATGAAGCAACGCACACGCATCCCGCTGATCTTGGTCCTTGACGTCGCGATGATCGTGACCATCATCGCCGAGGTCGCGTGGATGATCGCGCATTCGCGATGAAAGCGCCGCGTGATGCTGCATGGATGGCGTGTACCTCGCAAACTTTTAGATCGAGATCCCGCGGACCGGCACGCGGTGAGACACGCACGAAGTCACGTAATTCCTGACCACCATGTCGCGGAATCCTACTTTGTGTTTAATACCTATGGTGGGCCTTGGTTCGGCAGGCGTCGAGCCGGGTGGGCCCTGGTCGCGCCGGATGCGTCCTGGTCGCGCCGGGTGAGCAAGGAAGCGCCGGCGTCCGGGGGCCGGCAGAGGTGAAAAGTGAAAGAGGTTGATCGAAGCGGCGGGCATAAACGGGACTTCCGCGTAGCCATCGCCGGGTTGGCCGACCCGCTGGAGATAACTAACGCCGGCAATGGTGATCACGCCACTACGATCGCGCTCGACTACCTAGCGCGAACCGGGCGGCGCGGCTTTACCGCAGCTAACGTGACGCTAGTCGAGAAACTACCGACCGATCCCGGCCGGCACGAGGCGCGAGCGGCCGAGGCTAAGGCCCAGGGCCGCGAATTAGGGCTCGCCGGGGCACGAAGCCTCCCGGGGAGCGATTCTAAGGCCGTCCGGCAGGGTACGGCAGGGGTAGAGCCGTCCGGGCGGTCCGGGGCCGAGGAATAGCCATGAACCGCCGCCCGATCGTATTCGATCCGCTCCTGGGCGAATGCTGCGAGCTCGACCTCGACGCGATCGCGCGGCTGTGCGACGTCTATCACCTAAGCTCGCCGGTATGTTGGGGCGCGCTCCATGCTGCGACGCTGGATGAAAGATTGAGGCGCACCCAACTGATGCGGACGCGCCCGGGCGGGATCTCGGCGCCGCCGACCAGGATCACCATTCCGATTTTGAAAGCTCGCCAGCTAGAGGACGGTTACAACAGTTTGCGCCACGCCTATCGCATCCTCGAGCCGGCGACTCGCGAGGCTACCGGCGACGGTTGCCGGGCCCGCGCGGTATGTCGCGTCCTCGAGGCGGTCGCCCGGGCGTACAAGGTCGCGGCCGACCATTACGCCGACGCCGAAGCCGCCCGGCGCGCCGCGATGGCGCGCTCGGCGCCCACCAACTAAGCGCGGGTCAAAAGGCGATGGCGGTCGCGCGCATGTATCCCGAGGGCGCCACGGCGGGCGGGAAGGGGCCGAAGGAGACGAGTAGTCGAGTCATTGCGAATAAATTTCGCAATTCTTTTTCAGGCAGATTGCTCGATCACGCCCGCCTTGTTCTGAAGTGGGCGCCGGAGTTGGCGGAAAGCGTGCTGATGGGCGCTGAGTCTCTCGATAAGGCTTACACCGTAGCCAAGGCGCGCGCCGTGCTGGCGCATTCCGAGGCTTTGGCGCAAACCGATCAACAATTTGCCTCGCCTCAATTCGTCCGGTATATAGCGGTTTAGGGCGGACCCCATCCGCCCAGGATCGACCGGGTAGAGCCGCAAGGGCCGGTTCCCTACGGTTTGGCCGGCCGATCAGACTTCCGACGTCTGGACCGGATCCGGCGGGCGGTTGTCGCAGAGGGTTTTGACTGGCGAGGACTCGAGGCGTGCGGGAGCGCTTCGGAAAACCGCCGGGCGGATACTCATTTGCGGCACGCTCGCGCTTCTGAGTATTCGCCCGGCCTTAACTCAAGAGGTTTTGGGCGTGGATATTCGAGAACTAATCAACAAACTACGCGAGGCGCGGCAGGAACGGGCCGGCCTGGTTTCCGATATGCGGGCGACCGTCGAGCTCGCGTTGGCCGAGAAGCGGGCGCAGACACCGGCCGAGGACAAGCAGTATGCCGACCTCAAGGCCAAGGTCGACGCGCTGACCAAGCAGATCGACACCGATGCGGCCGAGGTCGAGGCGTATCGCGCCGAGGCGCTCGCCAACCCGTCGGGCGAATGGGCTTCCGGGGACGGGCAACACCGGGGCTCGTATGGACCGGGCAACCGCAACGGCCAGTCGCCGCTTATCTTCCGCACCAAGGACGGCCGCGAGGTCCGTGCGGTCCGGAGCAATGAGAGCTTCGCCGCGGCGGTTAGAAGCGGCACGCCGGGCGGACCCGGTAGCGATATCAGCGTCGGGCAATTCATCCGCTCCATGATCACCGGGGCGCGGTCGCCGGCCGAGCAACGCGCGCTCGCCGAGACTACGCAAAGCGGCGGCGCCTACTTGATTCCGACCCCGCTCGCGACCGAGTTGATCGACGTGCTGCGCAACGCGACTCAAGTCGTGCGCGCCGGCGCGGTTACGATCCCGATGGATAGCGCGACGCTATCGTTTGCGCGGGCCAAGGCGGATCCCGCGGTCGCCTGGAAAGTCGAGCTCAATCCCATCGTGCCGGCGGATCCCGGACTCGAGGGCGTGATCCTGACCGCTCACACTTTGGTCGGCATGACGATCATATCGGTGGAGGTCGCCGAGGACGCGATCGGCGGCGAGCAAGTGATCGCCGATATGCTCGGCAAGGCGCTCGCGCTCGAGCTCGATCGCGTGGCGCTGGTCGGAAGCGGCACGCCGCCGGAACCCAAGGGCGTGCTCGGCGCGCAAGACGTGCAGACTACCGCGCACGATAAACCGTTTGCTGACTACGGCGTGCTTTCGGACGCGATCGCGAAATTGTGGACCGCCAACAGCGAGCCCAACGGGATCATCTGGCATCCGAATGTCCAAGCCGCGGCCTAGAAATTGGTCGCGACCGGCTCGGGTCAACCGCTGATGGCGCCGCCGACGGTCGCCGCGTTGCCGAAGTATCGGACCAATCAGATCCCATTGACTGGCAGCGCGACGCCCAAGGTCGAGAGTGTGATCTTCGTCGGCGACTGGCGCGAGTTGATGATCGGAATGCGGACCGAGGCCAAGGTCGAAGTGTCGCGCCTCGCGCCTGGAGCGTTTGAAAACCTGGCGGTCGCGGTGCGGGTCTATCTGCGGGCCGATATCGGTTTGCGCCATCCGGCCGCGTTTTGCACCGTGACCGGCGTCGGCAAGGCGGCCAATAAGGTTTCCCCAACCGCGCACCCTCTCCCCCAGGGAAGGGCCGGCCGTGGTGTTGGCCATCTTCGCCACGGTCGGCCGGCGCGGTAGGATGCCGGCAACGGCTCTCGCGCACGCGTGAATGAATAGCCGGCGCGCCCAAACCCGTTGTTATTCGGCGCGGGCGAGCTTCGAGAGTAGGCCGCGGTGATACCGCCCGCGTCCTGGTCGAGGCGGACCGGCGCGAGGGCCGTCACAGTTTAGAGAGGGATTCCGTCGCGCGGCGCTAACTTTCCCGCGCGGCGATGCGGATGGAGTGACGGGCGTTTACGATTTGTCGCCTCGAGCTCCGTGGCGAAACGCATCGCATCCTTGCTCGAGCGGCGCCGATGATCTCCCGCGATCGTCGGCGCCGTCGCTTTTCTGGCACCTATAGCGGCACCTAAGAGCCCCTGACTCGCATAAATCCCGCCTATCTCAAGGCTTTTTCGCCTTCGCCAAAATGATCATGAGTGTGCACGCTTTCGTTATCGAGTCGCCGGGCCATCGGATGGTCGTCGATACCTGCATCGGCAACGACAAACGCCGCGCATTTCCAGGATGGAACATGCTGCAATTGCCATTCCTCGCCGACCTGGAGAAGGCCGGTTTCGCGCGCGACTCTATCGACCGCGTGCTCTGCACCCATCTGCACGTCGACCATGTCGGATGGAACACGATGCTGGTCGATGACAAATGGACGCCGACGTTTCCGCGCGCGCGTTATCTCATCGGGCGTAAGGAATGGGAGCACTGGTCGAAGGCGAGCGAGCCGGACACGCGTGACTTGCTCGACGACTCGGTGCGCCCCATATTCGACGCCGGGTTGGCGGACCTGGTCGAAAGCGACGCGCGCATCACGGATGAGATTCGGCTCGAGCCGACTCCTGGCCACACCCCCGGCCATCACAGCGTGCGTATCTCTTCGCGCGGGCAGGAGGCAGTGATCACGGGCGACCTGATGCATCATCCGGTACAGGTGGTGCATCCGGAATGGGGTAGCCACTTCGACTCCGACTTTGCCGAGGCGATCGTGACGCGGCGCGCGTTCCTGGAGCGCTATGGCGATAAGCCGATCCTGGTGCTGGGAACGCATTTCGCCACGCCCAGCGCGGGCTGGATCGTACGCGACGGCAACGCCTGGCGGCTCGAAATTTAGACCCGCGGGCGGGCAGAGTTTTCTACTCATCTGGGATATGCGGCCGGGGATTCAAAACCGGGCTCGCCTACTTGCGTCTGCAAATCGCCAACGCTGTTTGCCTTAAGTCTGCACTGCGAGGACTAGTGGGAATGAAACTCGGACTGCGGTCCAAAGACGGGGTAGGTAGTGAATCGGTTAAACAACTCACGGAGGGCAGCGTATGGCGACAGGGAAAGCGTTGGGAGAATTTTCGTTCAAGGCCATAACGGCCACCTACAGCCCTGGCCCGGCAGGTAGTGTCCTCTCCCAAGTGAATTGGGAGGGTACGGTAACTGGATTCGGAGCGGTTTTCGGTACGGCTACCTACGTCGGTGGCCCCAAGAACGGGACTTTCGGCATGTGTTCGGCGGCCTACATGGACGATGGCGATGGTCTCAGCGCCATCGGCCAGGGAACCTACGAAAGCGTCGGGAAACACCGATGGCGCACCGAGGGTTTTACGCAGATCTCCAATGGCCAAAGAGTCCGGGGCGAGGGCGAGATGGACCTGGCCGCGCGCTCGTGGAAAGGGACCATATTCGAGATGAGCTGAGCGAAAATCATTTTTCGCAGCGTCAGTAAGCGCGGCGGCCGGAGTCGGTCGCCGCTCGTGCGTTGGAACACATGGCGCAGTGATTACACGAGTCTGCGTTTTGACTAGACTGCCGAGTGGTTCAATTCAGTCGGAGGAAATCCATGCCTCACTCGGACGATAGCGGAACCCGAACGCTCGAAGCTGCGCTCGAGCTTGGTCCCAAAATCCGTGCGGCGGCGGACGAGATCGAGCAGGGGCGGCGCTTGCCGATGCATCTGGTGCGCGAGATGCAACGGGCTGGCGTGTTCCGGATGGCGATGCCGCAGGCGTGGGGCGGCCCGGAGCTGGATTTTCTTACCCAACTGCGCGTGATCGAGGAGCTATCGATCGCGGACGCATCCGCGGGCTGGTGCACCATGATCGGCATCGACGGCGGCTACATGTCCGCGTATATCGACCAGACCGTCGCGCGCGAAATGTATCGCGACCTCGACGCGGTGACGGCGATCACCTTCGCCCCGCCGGGGAAAGCTGTAAAAGCAAGGGACGGCTTCGTCGTCAACGGCAGATGGCCCTTCGGTAGCGGATGTCAGCACGCGACCTGGTTGATCGGCCATTTCCTGGTCTTCGACGGCGATTCTTTGCGCGTCGGTCCCAACGGTCTTCCCGAAACGCGCTTCGGTTTTCTGCCAGCCGAGGAAGGCGAGATCCTCGATACCTGGACAACCAATGGTCTTCGCGGAAGCGGCAGCCACGATTGGACGGTCAAGGACGGTTTCATCCCGGAGGAACGGACCTTCAATCTGGCGGCGCCCGTCCACTATCGGCAGGGGCCTCTTTATACCCTGCCCAACTTGTTGATCTACAAAGTGTCCGGAGTCGCCCTCGGAATTGCGCGCGGCGCGATCGAAGACTTCATCGCGATGGCGTCAAACAAGCCGATGACTTTCAAATCCCCATCGGTGGGCAAGTCCCCGACGATGCTGCGCGATGAAGCTTTTGTCCAGACTACGGTCGCCCAAGCCGAAGCGTTGGTGAGTTCCGCTCGCGGCTTTGTTTTCGAGGCGTTCGGTGATTTGTGGAACACGCTCGCGGCCGGAGATCCTCCTTCGCTCAAACAACGTGCGCGCGGCAGGCTCGCGATGGCGCATGCGAGCGCCACATGCCTTCAGGCGGTCGAGCTCCTCTACAAGGCCAACGGCGGATCGTCAGTGTACGCGGGCAACGTCTTCGATCGCCGTCTTCGCGATATGCAAACCGCCAATCAGCATACCGTTGTATCGCTCAAAACTTGGGAAGTGGCCGGCCGCGTATTGCTTGGATTGGAGCACAACTACGGCCTGCTGTTCTGATCCGGCCTGACCTTCCTCGCGGCGGATGACTTCTGCCTCGATTTTCGCTATTGCCGTTCCCTGAGTGTGCGATCGCAACCCAAGGAGCGGATGTCCGATGGCCGAGACCGATGCCACCCCAGCCGACCGCGATAAAATCGCCTTTGCCCGATGGGACAAGCGGATGCGCGAGTCGCTCCGCCCGCTACTCACCAAAAAAGTAATCGCCGAGCACAAGCGGGACCCGGTAGGCATTCATAGCGACGCGCTCGATCGCGTGCTCAATTATTTCCGTCGCCCCAACCTGTTGCCTCACTATGTGATTGTTTGCACGCGGCCGTTCAAGCAATGGCGGGTCGCGCGAATGACCGGCATCCCCTGCGAGGCTCCGGAGTTCGTCGACGAGCGTGCTTACAACTCCGAAGCCAAGGCGGCCCACGCCGTGTTCCTGCTGCGCGTCGAACAAACGATGCGCGACTAGCAATCCCCTCGCAAACGCGACCAGCACGGAGAGACCACCGCAATGGCAACGACCCATATTTCCGGATACAGCGACCAGATCAGCATCAAACCCGGCGAGCGCATCCGCTTCATGGTGAGCGTGGAGGGCGCCACACGGTATCGCGCCGAGATCGTTCGCCTGATCAACGGCGACGCCAACCCCGCCGGTCCTGGCCCAAAAGAAGAAGTGATCGAAACGCCGGCCAACCGTGAGTATCCCGGGCGCCTTCAACCGACTTATAGCGGTTCGCACATAGTGGTGGACGATTCGGGCGGGCTGCTGAATATCGGACAGTCGATCACGGTTCACGCCTTTATCATGCCGACCACGCCGGACAGGGGTTCACAGGGAATCATCACGCATTTTGATCCGGAGCGGCGGAAGGGATGGGCGCTGGTCATCGATGAGCAGGGGCGGCTCGCGCTATGGCTGGGCGATGGCGAAGGACACTTCGTGCAGGCCGCCGCACCGGAGCCTTTGATGGCTGGCTTGTGGTATTCGGCCGGCGCGAGCTACAACGGCGCGACGGGACGAGCGATCGTGCATCTGGCGCCGGTCCACAACGCCGTTAACTCGCTGGTCGGACGGGTCGCGATGCTGCCGGGCGCGGTCATGCACGCGATCACCGCCGAGCAGATCAATTTCCACTCGGAGTCGCCGGCGGTGATCGCAGGATGGGCCGCGGGGACGGCGGCTTCAGGAGCCCCCATCGTTGGCGGTCACTACAACGGCAAAATCGATCGCCCGCGTGTCTATGGGCATGCGCTCGGCGGGGCGCAACTGGACGAGCTCACCTGTGGCATCGAACCGGACAGTCGCGGGTTAGTCGCCCGATGGGATTTCGCGGACGGAATCGGTCCGGACGGTATCGCGAGCGACCACGTCACCGACGCGTCGGGCAACGACCTGCATGGTCGCTGCGTCAACGCGCCGGCGCGCGCGATGACCGGCCATAACTGGACCAGCCGCGAGGAACATTTTATCCATGCGCCCGCCGAGTACGGCGCGATTCATTTCCACGACGACGATCTCGAGGACGCCGGCTGGGAGGTGGATTTCGAGCTTACAGTGCCCGACACGGTGCGCTCCGATATTTACGCGGCGCGGATCAGTGCCGGCGGAGCCGTTGACTATATTCCATTCATCGTGCGCGCGCCGGAGGGCGGCCCCACGGCCAAGATCGCATTCCTGGTTCCAACCGCCTCTTATCTGGCCTATTCAAACGAACATCTGAGCTTCGGGCAGGGCACACAGGCGATCGTTGGCCACACCACGGTGCTGGGTCCCGATGACATCCACCTGTACCAACATCCGGAATTCGGGCTGTCCACTTACGACCATCATTCTGATGGCAGTGGCGTATGTTACGTTTCGCGGTTGCGTCCGATTCCAAACATGCGGCCGCATCATCGGTTCGGTGGCACGCTTTGGGGTCTCGCGGCAGATCTGCACTTGGTCGACTGGCTAAACGCCAAAGCCTTTCGTTACGACGTCATTACGGACGAAGACCTGCATCGCGAGGGCGCAGCCTTGTTGCGCGGCTACAATGTAATACTCACTGGGACCCATCCCGAATACTATTCCGCCGCGATGCTCGATGGAATGGAAAACTATCTCACCTCGGGCGGGCGGCTGGTGTATCTCGGGGGCAATGGTTTTTACTGGATCACCTCATATCATCCTCAAAAGCCCTATCTGGTCGAGGTGAGGAAAGCCGAAGGCGGGTCGGGCGCGTGGCAAGCGCAGCCCGGCGAGTACTTTCACAGCACCACCGGCGAGCGGGGAGGCGTCTGGCGAAGCCGCGCCCGCGCGCCGCAGAAGTTGGTCGGCGTCGGCTTCGCGGCGCAGGGTTTCGACCGCTCGTCGTACTTCCGTAGAATGCCGGACAGCGCGGACGCGAATGCGCACTTCATTTTCGACCGCGTCGGCGAAGACGAGTTGCTGGGCAATTTCGGGCTGGTCGGCGGCGGCGCCGCCGGACATGAACTCGACCGTTATGATCTGGCGCTCGGCACACCGCCCAACGCGCTGCTGGTTGCTAGCTCGGAGGGGCACAGCGACTACTATTTGCGCGTGCGCGAGGAGCTTGCTTTCAACTATCCCGGTACAGGCGGCAGGCAGGACCCCGGCGTGCGAGGCGATATCGTGTACTTTCCTACGGCGGGGGGCGGCGCGGTTTTTTCGGCGAGCTCGATCGCATGGTGCGGAAGCCTTTCGCATAATAACTACGAAAACAATATCTCGCGTATCACGGCCAACGTGCTCGAGCGTTTCGCGAGCGACGAGCGTCCGCCCGGCACATAATGCGCCACGCACGAGTGCAGGCATCGCGATGAGACAGCAGGTGGGTGTGATCGCCGAGCTGTGGCGCTATCCGGTCAAGTCAATGCGGGGCGAGCGCTTGAGCGAGATGACCCTGACCGAGCATGGCGCCGTGGGCGACCGGCTCTATGCGATGCGTGAGCTCCAGTACGGCTCGATCATGAGCGCGCGCATATGGGCCGCGATGCTTCAGTTGCGCGCCGAATGCGAGTGCGAACCTGTCGGCGGCGCACCGGCGCGCGTGCGCATCGAGCTTCCGGATGGCGTGGCAGTCCACGCTGACGATCCCGATGTCGACGAAACCCTCTCAGCGCTGTTCCGGCATCCGGTGCGCCTGGAACGGCCGCGCGGCGACGCGCCGCTCACGACGGCGGAGATTGATGAGATAACGAAAGGTCACGCTTTCCTGCCGCCGCGCGATCTTCATGACGAAGACGTGCTGCACGTGCTCGCCAGCGGCACGCTGGAACATCTGCGCCGGCTCTGCCCGTCCGATTTCGATCCGCGACGCTTCCGTCCCAACGTCTACGTCGACGCCGGGGTTGAGGCAGACGGCTTCGTTGAGGATCAATGGCTCGACGGTGAACTCGAAGTCGCCGATAGCGGCGTGCGAATTGTCGCGATGCGTCCGGCGCTACGCTGCGCAATGACTATTCATCCGCAGGACGAGCTTCGCGCGGACCCAACGATCCTACGCACCGCCGCGCAACATCACGGCGCCTACGTAGGACTGTTTGCCGCGGTGGGCAGGCCCGGGCGCATCCGCGTCGGTGACCCAGTCTGGCTGGTAAAAGGCTGACCGTTATTTTCAGCTTGCATACGGACCGCCGCGTTACTCAGTCAGGTAGATGCGGTAGGCGAAACAGCGAGCAGAGGGATAGGACGTGAGTACAATGGGGGGCACAAAACCCAGGCTAACCGGGAAGGTCCGTATCGCGGCGCTGGTCGCGATGATCGCTGCGTCTTGCGGGAAGAAATCTCATGCACCGAATGCCCTCAAAATCGGATTTCATGGGTCGACGTCACGCTGACCGCCTCGGCGCCGGTCACAGTTGAGCGAGCGGTGCTCAATGCCAGAACGGGTGACGGCAGATGCGATAGTGATGCACCGGTGGTCAAGACCGACGAAGGCTCCGTGGAGATCCATAAGGTACCAATCAGCCTGCGCTCCGGCGACCAAGTTAATATACGGTGGAACCCTGAATGTGGGGCGGTTTACAAGGCCGAGATCAAGACAGACGAAGATGACTACAAAGTCAACTTCGTGCCGTAAACCAGTAGCTGGTCGCGGGACAGACGTACCAGAGGAAAAACTGCCTCAGAGCGCACGTCCTACGTGCGCGAAGCGAAACAGTCGAGGCCGCCGGTGAACTCCGCCATCCGGAACACGTCAGGCAGTATCTTGGTGAGGAACTCGCGGTCGAAATCGATTCCGTTGGCCCGCAGGTAGGGTTCGGCTTCCTCGATGATCATCTTCCAGTCCTCTATGAGCCGCAGCCGCTTGAAGACGTCATCGTGTGGCGCCGCGCCCAGCGCCTCGACTAGCAGGTCGGTATAATTGAGAACGCGGAAACCGCCCTCGCCTTCGCTACGCACGAACGATGCGTGACAGTTGTGATAAAAGGTGACGAGCACGTCGGCGCGCGTCTCACGCACTCGATCGATCAAATGCGCGTGCTCTTTTTTCATCATCTCCGGGGCGCGCGCACACCCCGAACCGCCGCAAGTGTAGCCCGACTCGAGCACCGTGTCAGCCAACTCGAGCTCCGGAATCGCCGCCAACACGCGCGCCACGTTTGCTCCCAAGTCGGCCAGGCCAACGTGCGCGTGCAGCACCGCCTTGAGCGGCAACGGACGAACGAACTTCTCGCGCAACTCGTCTAGGTGATCCGCTAGGTAGCTGGTGAAATGCCCAAACTCGAAGCTGGTCGAGTGAAAGCCGGCGAGAGTCTCGCCGATATGCAGGTTGCATGAAGGACACCAGCTCAGCACTTTCTCCGGGCTCAGCCCCTCGAAACGCGTGAGCGTCGCGTTGATCATGCGCTCGCCTTTGCCCAATTCGCCTTCCCACTTCGACTGCACGATTCCACAACAAGAGCCCGGGCCGCCTACAACTTCGTAGTCGGCTCCAAGCGCATCGAGAAGGTACATCGCGTTGAAAAGAAGATGAGGCGTGCGAAGCGCGTTGCATCCCAGGTAGAAGACAATCTCCGCTTGGGTGCGGCGCGGCGGATTGAGGACACGCGCGAACTCGGCCGGCAATAATTGCATCCCGGCCATCAGGCGGATGGCGCGCGACATCTTGCGGAAAAGCTGCGGCGTCTGAGTGCGCTCGCCCGAGTGCATCGTGTTGGCAAGTACCAACATCTTGCGCGGGTTGACGCCTTCGGGACAGGCGGGGATGCATTCACCGCATCCGTTGCACGCGTGCGCGAAAGTCGCCGAAGCGTCAGCAAGCGGCGCGCGATGAGCGAGAAAGTCAACCACTCCATGAGCCACAGCTATGGGATCGGCATCCTTAAGGCCGGCGTATGGAACCACTGGACATATTTCGATGCACTTGCCGCATGCAGTGCACGCGCCAAGTACCTTGGCAATCTCGGAATCGAAGTAACTCGCGAGTGATTGCGCCTGAGCGGCCATCGAACGACCTTTCGCCAGCTTTATTGGCGATCACCTAGCATCGCCGGTTTTCTGAAGTTATTCCGCAAGACTCCGTGCTGTCAAATCGCATGCCAAAGACGGCACGGCTCAAGTTATACGACGCGAAAGCGTGCTAATATAACTTTCTCCAAGGAAAAGAGCTTGAAAATATTAGCTTTGTCGTGGCGGTGGTGCTTCGCTATCAAGCCATATAAGATGAGACTTGATAAGAAAGTTTACACATCGAGAGGGCTGCCGAAGCGATGCCTAAAGTCTATTTCGACAATCTGGCAAATACGGTTACGCGCGACGACGTTGAAGAGTATTTCTCCCGTGCCGGCAAAGTGCGCGGGGTACTGGTGGTTACCGACAAGGCTTCGGGGAAATCACGCGGCTTCGGTTGCGTCGATATGGAAAAGCTCGACGACGCGCTCCACGCGATCAAATGGCTGAACCACGCCGACCTGAAAGGCAAACGGATTCGAATTCATCCCGGACCGCCGCGAGAGCAGAACTAATCTCCGGCCGGCTACGATGTGGCAATACAATTCGAGCAATCAACACGGAGAATAATGCAGACACAAAAAGGCAGAAATCCCTGGGAAAGTCACGACTGGAAAGTGAAGACGCTTGAGTCGCTGACACCGGGGGGCGGTTCGCGTTTGGGATTCACCTGCAGAAGTTGCGGACGCAAATTCGGCCACATGACCATCAACCATCGTACGTGGGCGGTGAACGACGAGGGTTTGAGCCTCTCCGATGAGATCACTTCACGATGGATGGCGCAGCGATGCATGGGTCACGCGATCGAAACTGACGACGAAGATCGTAAGAGCATAAAGCATCCGCACTAGAACGAGGCGGAGCTATTTACTGCGGGCGGATGGAAGCGATACTTCCAGCTCGCGTTCGAGCATTCGCCGCAATAACAATCGCAATATCGACAAGATTTCGATTCGTTCCGGGCTCTTCGGTTTTGAGGGTTCGTGCAGCGTTTCGTGCACGTCGACCAATAACCCTTGCAGTTCTACATTGCGCGCTCCGAGCGCGTCCGGCGACGGATATTCCCCGCACGGGCTCGCCTCGCTGATCGAGCGCCGCGTGTAGCCTCTCCCGCAGCAGCTCGAGCCCGGCGCCGTTTTCGTCTGCTTCCGCACGCGCGAGGATTTCAGAAACCTGCCGCAGAGTTTTCTCGATATCGTTGTTGTCCGCATATAAATACGGACCGGTCTTGTCCCACACCAGCGCGACCCTACGGATGATGCTAATGGCGGCCTGGATTTGCCGCCGGGTCGGTCCCGCCGGGATTTCTGGGAGCACCGATTCGCGCAGGCTGGCGGCGACTCCGTTCAGCAAATCGCGGATGCTCGGTTTGGTCACAAAAGATCTCCGGCGTTCTCCTTCTTAAGGTAGCCAGTCCATAAATTGGATCAGGTAGTTGGTTATCGTCGACGCGCGATCCGCGAGCAACAGGTTCCGCGACCGCCCATCTATGAACGAGCGCGCACCGGTCAACGATATGATGCTGTGCTTCACTTCGCCCAGGAGCCTATAGAACCGCAGCGTTTCGGGATCGACCGGTATGTCGCTCAGCTCGATATAGCGGCTGACGAATTCGTCCAGGGAAAGAAACGTTTGCGGACCCCACAATGACCGATATGCCCATGCAATGTCCTCGACCGGATCTCCCAGATGAACCATCTCCCAGTCAAGCATCGCGTTGATGCGATCTCCCTCGTAAAGAAAATTTCCGAAACGGAAGTCGCCATGGACGATGCTTATTCGGCGGGCAAGCGGCGAATGCTCCTTCAGCCAGGTGAACGCCGCGACCATCGCCGGATGCGGCTCCATCCGGTGCTTCAGAAAGAGCGATTCCCAGTACGAGATCTGCTGTGCCGCGGCAGTCTCCGGTGTTGTGGCGGGAAGGAAGTCCACGCCTAGCTTCTTCCAATCGAGCGTGTGAAGCCTGGCGGCGATCGCCGCCAATTGCTGTGCGATAGCGCGACTCCTTTCAGCAGCTTCGGGCTTTAGCAGCGCGAAGAAGTCCGTCGCGCCCGAAACTTTTTCCATTATGAATGACGGACGCTCGAGCCACTTCCCTTCGCCGTCGATCCAGAGCGCGCGGGCAACCGGAACTCCGCTGTTCCGGATTGCACTGATCGTTCTGAATTCAGAGACGAGATCGCTCTCGAGCTGACCTGCCTCGGCCTTCCGCAGCATCACGCAACTGGCTTTCTGTTCCTCGCTGCCGTCTTCGAACCAGCGAACATCGAACTCCCACGCCTGGCGGGCGTTGCCGGCGGTTATCGGGGCGACGTTGTCTATCTGGATTTGCCGAGCATGATCCAACTTTGTCTCGATGAACCGACGCAGGCGCACGACCAGGTCTTCAATGGCGGCAGCAGGCACGCTCACTTCAGGAATCTCCAACCCGGCCGGCCACGCGCACAAGCGTTGTAGGCGTCGGGCTCGAGCGGCTGCAGAATGCCGGTAGTGGTCTCGCCATCGCAGATGACTTCGCAATGATGCTCATCAAGCCCTATCAGGCGGCTACGCACCTCGGGCCTCGTGACATCATATCTGTCGCCCTCGACAACGTCGTCGCCGACATACTGACCCTGGTAGATATTCTTGTCGGGCGTGCCACCGTACAATCCGCATCGCATGTAGGCGGTTTGATATCCCAGGCGCCGATAGTGGACTTGTTTTACCTCTCCTGTCGCCAATGTATAGTCGATAATGCCCTCGAGAAAGATCTGAGTATCCGGCTCAAATCTCAGCCGCCGTTCGGTCCTGACGACCTTGCCCATCCCCGGACGCGGATCGCCGAAGTTATAGAGGATCGTATTGCCCCAGATCGCGAAGTCCTTGAAAGATACCCAGTTACCGCCTATCCATCCGGCGTGCAACTTGCGCCCGGGCTGAAAATTGGGTCCGCCGACGCCCCGGCCCACCCCCCAATGACGATCGCGGGTCCCACCACTGGTATCCCGGGTAAGTTCGATCCGCTCGCCGTACACTTTCACCCAGCCTTCGGCGACGCCAAAACCCTCGAAGCCCGCGGTAATGTCGGCGCGCCTGCCGCGTGGAGAACCCTCGGCCGCCGAGCCGGATGAGGCGTTGTAGATCTGCCGCCTGGTATCGTGCCAGCGCAGGTCGTAGCTGATGCCCCATTCATTTTCTTCCAGCAGGTACTGCCACTCTCGCATCCCCTGAACGATCGTCGGTTTGATGGGACCGACGTCCATGTTCATCCGGTCAGCGCCGAGACGGCGAAAGGCGCGCACCGAAGTTTGCTGGCCCTTAAAATTGACGATTGCGTAGGCCTCTGCGGTATCGAGGTTCGGGTAAAAACTCAGGCCCGTAACGAGGAGCAATTCGCCCTTATGGTCGTGGCAGATGACCCAGAAACGCTCGTAGATTCGCGGATCCGTGGACCATACCACGCGGACCGGGTCTGGCGTCTGATGGATCATGTAGTCATCGATTGGAGCGAGCGGAAACTGCTCGTCGAAATGACTATCGTTGATCACCAGACCCGGCTTCGGATCTTTTACGGTCATTGAGTTTCCTCGATTCCAGACCTCGGCCGAAACGCGGCAAGGCTCCAAGTGCAGTCCACGAGCGGAGTCTAGATGACCGTCGATAGAGGCTGCAAATGCCCAACGGTTGCCATTGCCCCAGCATGGCGCACTGTCCTATAGAGTTAGATTCAGCTCTTTTGACAGGCCCGATGGATTCGCTCCAAACGTTTCGGCAACCGCAGGAGGCGCGCCAATGGTCCAGGTAACCGAGTTGAGCTACATGGGTATCGGGGTGAGGAATCTCGATGAGTGGAAGAACTTTGCCGGCCGGATCATGGGCATGGAACTAGTCGAAGATGAAGAACGCGACCGCTGTTATCTTCGGATGGATTACTGGCATCATCGCATCGTGCTCCACTCTGACGGCGACGACGATCTGATGTACCTGGGCTTCCGGGTAGCGGGCCCGGAGGAATTCCGCGAGGTGCAGCAGCAGCTCTCATCGGCGGGAGTGCGATTCCGTATCGGCTCGGACGAGGAAGCAGCCGAGCGCCATGTACTTGAAGTAATGAAACTGAACGACCCGGATGGCAATCCGCTCGAGATCTTTCATGGTCCCCACGTTCAATTCAGCAAGCCCTTTCATCCAGGCCGCGGAATGCACGGGCGCTTCAAGACCGGTGCCGGCGGTTTGGGACATTGCATTATCCGTGAGAAGGACGTCGTGGCCGCCATCCGCTTCTACAACGCGCTCGGGATGCGGGGCGGTGTCGAGTATCGGTTCCAGATGGGCAAACACGTGGCCATGCCGGTCTTTATGCACTGCAACGAGCGCGACCATTCGGTCGCTTTTGGAATTGGAGGCGATAAGAAGCGAATCAATCATTTGATGATCGAAGTTGACAACCTCGATGACGTTGGCCTCACCTACGATCTGGCTCGCAAACACAAGTTGCCGATCAGGATAACCCCTGGCAAACACTCAAATGACCATATGTTTTCGTTCTACGTCGGCAATCCTTCGGGCTGGATGTGGGAGTACGGATGGGGCGCCAGACCCGCCACGCATCAGTCGGAATACTACGTCGAGGACATGTACGGCCACGAATTCGAACCGGGCTCGTTTGATTGAATAAAAATTCCGGCCCACATGAGAGAAATTGGCGTCCGAAGCCGACGTTCTGAATTCGGACGCAGCATGCCGCGCGAAGCAGCCCGATGTGGGCGCCTCGGAAAGCGGACGCGAATCCCACGCTCCGCCGCACGGTTCGTGCGTTGGCCGAAATAGTGGAGAATATGGTTTAAAGATGTCGCAGGCGGACGCGACCAGTGGGCGCAAACCGCTGTGCAGTAACGGAGGTTGAACAGATGACAGGAGATTGGACCGAGGAAATCACCCACGTAGCGGGGACTGACCTCGCGATCATCAAGGGCGGCCAGGGAAAACCTTTGCTCGTCCTGCACGAAGAGATGGGACATCCCGGATGGCTGAACTGGCACGCGGCGCTGGCTAAGGAGCGTACCGTCCTCATTCCGATTCAGCCCGGTTTCGGCAAGTCGCCGCGCGTCGAAGCGATCCGCAACGTGCACGAGCTGGGACTTTTCTACTCGTGGATGCTGCGGGACATGAATCTCGCGTCGGTCGATGTAATCGGATTTTCGCTCGGCGGATGGGTCGCCGCCGAGATGGCGACCGCAAACCCGCGGCAGTTCCACAAGATGGTGCTGGTTGCGCCGCTGGGATTAAAGCCGCCAGAGGGCGAAATCTTCGACATTTTCGTTGTCACGCAGCGCACTCCGCTTAACCTGAGTGTTCACGATCCGGAGAACACGCCGGAGTTTGCCAAACTCTATGGCGGCCAGCGGACTCCGGAGCAATTCGAGGCTTTCGAGGATGCGCGCACCGAAACCGCGCGAATCGCCTGGGAGCCGATTCTTCATAGCCAGAGCCTGCCGCATTTTCTGCAAGGCGTTAGTGGCCTGCCGACACAGATCGTATGGGGTCGCGAGGATGCGCTAGTGCCGGTCAGCGCTGCGCAAGCCTACAAGCAGGCGCTCAAGAATACTGATACACGAGTGACGATTTTCGATCATTGCGGCCATCGACCCGAGATCGAAAAATCGGCAGAGTTCATCAAACTGATCAAAGAGTTCTTGGCCTGAGCCAGGCTATAGCGTGAGCTGAAGGAGACTAGCCATGCATATAATGTATTTCACCGAACGTCCTTACCGCGAAGTTCCGGAGGACGAGGTAATCAAGAACCGCAGTTTCTTCGGAGTCCCAAATAGCTTTTTCGATCGCGAAGTCGGCTCGCGGCTATACAACGAATACCTCGATGAAGCTGTCTATGCCGAGGAGATGGGATTCGATGGCGTAATGCTCAATGAGCATCATGGCACCCCGTTCTGCATGGGTGCGGTAATGAACGTCGAGGCGGCGATCCTGGCGCGAATCACCAAGAAAGTGCGTATCGTGCTGCTGGGCAACCCACTGCCGACACTGAGAAATCCGCTCCGCATGGCGGAAGAACTGGCGGAAATCGATCTTATCTCGAAGGGCCGGCTGGTTCCCGGATGGGTCCGCGGCGCAGGCAGCGAACAAATCTTCAACAATGCCAACCCGGCCTACAACCGCGAATACTTCAACGAGGCGCACGACGTCGTGATCGCGGCATGGACGCGTCCCGGACCGTTTCGATGGGAGGGGAAGCATTTCACCTATCGTTTCATTAATCCGTGGGTTTTGCCTTATCAGAAGCCGCGCCCGCCGATATGGATTCCCGGCGTTATCAGCCCGGAGACCGTGGTGTGGTGCGCACAGCATCGCTATCCATACATCGGGCTGGGCACCGCGCTGCAATCAACCGTCGAGTTATGGAATCTTTACGGCGATACCGCGATGAAGGAAGGCTACGTTGCCGGGAGCGAGAACTTCGGCTACTTGCAGCAGATCTTTGTCGCCGAAACGGAAGAGAAAGCGCAGGAACTCGGTAAGGCTGCGCTCTTCGGCGGCGGCGCCGCGAACTTCTCCCGACCGGAGTGGACTTTGCCGCCGGGCTACAATTCCAAGGAAGCCACGCGCCGTCTGGCGCGCCAGGCCTCCGACTACGGCTTCCTCGGCCTCACCAGCGAGAAGCTCAAGGAAAGCGGCGACGACCATCACGGCAAGGACACGCGCGGCAAGCTGCGCCGCGGCGAGGTCAGTCTCGAGGAGGCGAAGCGCAAAATCTACGGGACCTACCAAAAAGCACAGGACGGCCTGCAGATCATCATCGGGACTCCTAAGTCGGTACTCCCCAAGCTCCGCTTGATCATGGAAGTGCTGCACCCGGGGATCTTTGGGCTGTTCCAGGCACAAGGACCTCTGACACTGGAGCAGCGGATGACCAGCACGCGCCTGCTCGGACAGGAAGTGCTCCCGGCGATGCGCGAGATCGCAAAAGAATTGGGAATCGTCGACCCATTCGAGCGCGAGCCCGGATCGCGCCCGCATACCGCGGGCACCCAGCGCGACTCACTGGTCGACCTCAACGCGCTCAAGCGGGCACCGCAACGCGACGAGTCGATACGCGTATAACCACAGAGGAAAACAAATGGAATTTGGCGTAACGGTAATAACTCATATTGAAAAATCGCCCGCGCAAATTCGGTTGGCTGAAGAGCTTGGGTACGATCGCGCGTGGGTGCCGGATTCGCAGATGATCTGGTCTGACTGCTACGCGACGATGGCGCTCGCGGCCGCGAGCACGAAGCGAATCAAGCTTGGCACCGGCGTAGCCATCGCCGGTACGCGAATCGCGCCAGTAAGCGCGCATTCCATCGCCTCGATCAATCAAATCGCTCCGGGGCGCGTGTTCCTGGGAATCGGCACCGGCCATACGGCGATGCGTGTGATGGGACAGGATCCGATCGGCGTCAAAGATTTCAGGGAATACCTGCGGGTGACGCGCGAACTGCTCGACGGAAAAGCGGTCAACTACACCTATGGCGGAAAACCCCGCGAGATAAAGTTCCTGCATCGCGATCGCCACTTCATTAATCTCGACAACCACATCCCGATGTACATCGCGGCCAACGGTCCCAAGGCATGCGAGGCCGCCGGCGCGTATGGCGACGGATGGACCACGATCGGCAGAACTACGGAAGACCTCCAATCCCGCCTTTCGCACATTCGGACCGGCGCCCAAGCGGTTGGCCGCAAGGTGGATTCCGATTTTCATGTGGTGCTCTTCACGGCGGCCTCGGTACTCAAGCCGGGCGAACGGCTGACCAGCGAACGCGTAATCGATGAAACCGGTCCATGGGTGACCTGCGAACTGCATTTTTTCTATGAGATCTGGAAAAAAGAGGGCAAGAACGACGCTTTGATTCCTCCCTACTTCCGCGATGTGTGGAGTGACTATGTAAAGCGTGTCGATAGTTACAGCTTGCCGGAGAACGCAAGATTTCGTCAGATCCATGACGGCCATGCGACTTTCGTTCAGCCAGAGGAGCGACGCTACGTCACTCCCGACGCTATTCGGGCGACCGGACTGGTGGGAACACCGGAAGAGATAATCGCGCAGATTCGTGATTTGGAAAAAATCGGCATCAAAGAGATCAACATTGTACCCGGTCCAGATTTCGCCGAGGGTCCCTTCCGCGACCTCGCAAAGCACGTTATTCCGGCCTTTCGCAAATGACCGTGGCCTTACGCAATCCGGCTAGCTAACGAGACCTCATGGATTTCGAGTTTTCAAGCGGCCAACGGGAGATTCGCGAGGCTGTTTCAAGCCTGTGCGCGCGATTCGGCGATGACTATTGGCGTCAGTGTGACGAGCGCAACGCCT
The DNA here is from genome assembly GCA_963710455.1 of uncultured delta proteobacterium. Classification (GTDB taxonomy): domain Bacteria; phylum Desulfobacterota; class Binatia; order Binatales; family Binataceae; genus JAKAVN01. The sequence continues at coordinate 145,064 of CAVQAG010000014.1, read as the reverse complement.
ATCCGGAAGAGTTCGTGCGCACGCTCAGCGAAGCCGGATGGCTTGCCGCGTTCATCCCTCAGGAATACGGCGGAGCCGGGCTCACGATGCTCGACGGTTCGATAATCCTTGAGGAGGTCAATCACTCGGGAGGCAACGCGGCGGCCTGCCACGCCCAAATGTACACGATGGCCTCGTTGCTCAAGCACGGCAGCGAGGAACAAAAGCGGCGCTACCTACCGCGCATCGCTTCAGGCGAGTTGCGGCTGCAGGCTTTCGGCGTGACCGAGCCTGACGCCGGTTCCGAAACGCCCAGGATCAAGACTTTCGCGCGGCGCGCCGGCGACAACTACGTAATCAACGGAGGCAAGATTTTCACTTCGCGCTATCAGCACTCCGACATGCTGCTGCTGTTGACGCGCACGACTTCGTTCGAGGAGGTAAAGAAAAAGACCGACGGCATGAGCCTGTTTCTGGTCGACTTGCGCGAGTACGGCGACGCGATCAAGGCGGTACCAATCGCGACCATGATCAACCACGGCACCAACCAGCTTTTTATCGACAACCTGACCGTGCCTCGCGAAGCGCTCATCGGAGAGGAAGGCAAGGGCTTTCATTATCTGCTGAGCTCGCTCAACGCTGAGCGCATCCTGGTCGCAAGCGAGTCGATCGGCGATGGGCGGTGGTTCGTGGAACATGCGGTCAGCTATGCCAACGAACGCAGGGTCTTCGATCGCGCCATCGGCATGAACCAGGGCGTGCAATTCCCGATCGCCAGGGCTCACGTGTCGGTCGAAGCCGCTTCGCTGATGCGGCTCAAGGCGGTGACGCTGTTCGACGCCAATCAACCGTGCGGTGGCGAAGCCAACATGGCAAAGTACCTTGCGACCGAAGCTGCGTGGGAAGCCGCTGAAGCGGCGATGAATACTCTGGGCGGATACGGATTCACCAAGCAGTATCACGTAGAGCGGAAATGGCGAGAGGCGCGCCTTTACCGTACCGCTCCGATCTCCAACAACCTGGTTTTAAGTTACGTCGCCGAACATCTTCTGGGGTTGCCGAGATCTTACTAGGCACGCATATCCATGTGTCGGGGCGGATTTTAAAAAAGCCCGCCGGAGAGTTCACGCAGGGAGGAACAGATGAAGATCGGAATACTCGCTCTGCTGTCGGAATTGACGCTGGACCCGGTTTCGGTCGCGCGCAGATGCGAAGAGCTAGGTTTCGAATCCATCTGGTCGCCCGAACATGCGATCATTCCCGTCCATACCAAGGTGCCCTACCCCGCCCTCGACGGAAAAATTCCTGACGTATACACGCGCTTTCCTGATCCTTTCGTGCTGTTGGGGATGATGGCTTCGGTAACGCGAACGCTGAGGCTCGGCACGGGAATATGCCTGGTGCCGGAACGTCATCCGCTGGCGCTGGCGAAAGAAGTAGCTACCCTTGATTACTTTTCGGGCGGCCGGTTTATGTTCGGCATCGGCGCCGGATGGCAAGCGGAAGAGTCCGAAATCATGGGGGTCGATTTTCCACGGCGCTGGCCGATCACGCGCGAGTACATACGGGCCATGAAGGAGTTGTGGACCAAACCCGAGGCGAGTTTCGAGGGCCGGTACCTGAAATTTCCAGCAGTCATCTCCAATCCGAAACCCGCACACCAGCCGCATCCGCCGGTCTTCATCGGGGCCGGCGGGCTGAACTGGAAACGCGAACGCGCCATTCACGACACCGTCGCGATAGGCGACGGATGGATGCCGGTGACGCTTCCGCCAAAGGATCTGGTGAGCGACCTGGCCGTGATGAAAGAGTTATGTGCCGAAGCTGGGCGGGATTTTAATCAACTCGAGATCACCATCACATTCCTCCAGCAGCCTGAGCTGCAGCCGAAAGATCCAAAACGCGCGTTGGCGGAATACACGGAGGCGGGCGCCCATAGGCTCATTTTGGCTCCGCTGCTCGACCGCAACAACGCCGAGCGGGCCCTCGAGCAGACGGCGAAAGACTATCTCTCTTAGCTGCTGTTGGGTTTGTTGCTGAAAATCGGCAAAGGACCCGTGAGCGCCACGGATGAAAAACTTCTAAGTCCGTGAGCATCTCAAATTTTAGATTGCGGATACCGTTCGCGCATCCAGGCCACGAACTTCTCCGGCGCCGCCATGGTTGAGAGCCGCCCCTGCCGGACCAGCGCCCAGTCGCCGAATTTTCCCGACTGCTTGATATCCGCCAGCGTCACGGGAGGCTCGAGGCGTTCGACGAATTCGAGGTCGACCACGGCCGACTTTGGGTTCTTCGGATCGTCGCGCGGCTCGGATCTCACGACGCTCATCCCGACGACGCTGGACGCGCCGCCGCTGTGATAGATGAACACGCGATCACCTGGCCGCATCTCGCGGATCGCGCGAACCGCCTGCGCATTGGTCACCCCGTCCCAAGCCGTGCGCTTCTCGCGCTCGAAATCGTCGATCGAATAAGTCTCTGGGTCGGTCTTGGCGAGAAAGTAGTTCATCGGCCCGTCCTCTTCAGCAGTGTTTCAGGATAAAATTAACATATGCGGCGCATTTGGCAGCGTGGCGCGCGAAAACTCTGATGCCCGAATTGCCCGACGTCACAGTGTACGTAGAAGCGATACAAGCGCGCGTCGTCGGCCACAAACTCCTACGCGCCGTGGTGAGATCTCCGTTTTTGCTGCGCACCGCCGATCCTCCACTGGACGCAGCCGTTGGCGGTACCGTCCACGAGGTTCGACGGCTGGGAAAGCAAATCGCCTTGGGCGTCGCGGACGATTTGTGGTTTGTGCTGCATCTCAAAATCGCCGGCCGGCTGCACTGGGGAACCTCCGCTCCCAAGCTGAGCAGCCGGAACGTGCTCGCCGCGTTCGAGTTCGATAACGGATGGCTGTGGCTTACCGAAGCTGGGACGCAGCGCCGCGCCTCGCTGCACGTGGTCGCGGGAGAGGCGGGCCTACAATCGCATAGCGCTGGCGGGATCGAACCGCTCGAGGCGAACCTCGAGGCATTCACCACTGCGTTGCGCGCGGCCAATCACACGCTGAAGCGTTCGCTGACCGATCCGCACATTCTGAGCGGGATCGGCAATGCGTATTCCGATGAGATCTTGCATCGCGCGCAGCTTTCGCCGATCGCGATGACACAAAAGCTGAGCATCGAGGAGATCGAACGGCTATACGAAGCGACTCGCGTGACGCTGCTCGAATGGACAGAGCGATTGCGAGTCGAGGCGGGCGAAGCGTTTCCGGAGAAGGTTACCGCGTTTCGCCCTGAGATGGCGGTCCACGGCCGCTATGGCAAACCGTGCCCGTGCTGCGGAGCCAAGGTCCAGCGCATCCGCTACGCGAGCAACGAGACCAACTACTGTGCGTCGTGCCAGACCGGCGGCCGCCTGCTCGCCGATCGCGCCTTCTCGCGCCTGTTGCATGACGACTGGCCGCGCACGCTCGATGAACTGGAATCTCTCAAGCAGCGCTGAGCGAAGCCCGCTGTTGTCGTTCTGACGCAGCGGGCTTTTTTTTGCCCCGAATGCTTGAGGGACAACACGTCCCTCAAGCACAAAGGACTTCGAATTCTCTGCGCCTCGTGAAGTCGCTCGCGCGCAAAGAGTCGGGATCGACTGTGGTCGCTTCTGTGTCCACGCACGACGTGGTCCTACCCCTTTCGGTATCCCATTCGTAACTTAGTGTCGGCCGCTTTTTGGTTCATTTTTCTCCCGAGTTTTTCGAGACCGCCCTTCATGATCTGAGGGCGGTCGGAAAACGATCAGGTTTCGGATCCGAGGCCGGAGCGCGTTGCACCGCGTCGGCCAGTTCCGGTTCTGCCGCTGGCCAAGCGGTGCGCGCGATGGCCGAGCTCATCTGATGCTTTGCCGCGAACTCCTCCGGGGTCAGGTTGCCGAGGCTCGAATGGGGACGTTCGCGATTGTACTCGACACGCCACCTTTCGATTTTGTTGCGCGCATCGTCGAGTGAGACGAAGACGTGCTCGTTCAAGCATTCCTCGCGCAGCCGCGCATTGAAGCTCTCGATATGCGCGTTCTGGATCGGCTTGCCCGGCTCGATGAACTGCAGCCGCACGCCATTATCATAGGCCCACTGGTCGAGCGCTCGGCCGCGCAGTTCCGGACCATTGTCAGCCTGAATCACGCTCGGCAGACCCCGTACAGCGCGCACGCGCTCCAACACTCTGGTTACGCGCTCGCCGGTAAGTGAGACGTCGACTTCGATGGCCAGGCTCTCGCGGCTCCATTCGTCGAGCACCGCGAACGCGCGGAAGTGGCGCCCGCTAATCAGGCTGTCGTGAATGAAGTCGACCGTCCAGGTTTGATTCGCCGCCACTGGTCGCGCGCGCGCTACCCGTAGATGGCTCAGCCGCTTACGCCGCCGCCTTTTCCGCAATGACAGCCCTTCTTCGCGATACAGTCGCTCGACTCGCTTATGGTTGGCGCACCAGCCTTCGCGCCGCAGCATAAGATAGAGCATCGGGCAACCTCAACGGCGCCGCTCTTCCGCCAATTCGCGCAACCGTTGACGTAAGTGAAGATTCCGATCTGGCGTCGGGGCCCGCTGAAAACCGCGTCGCGTGATGCCGATCAGCCCGAACGCGCGACGCTGCGACAACGCATGGCTGGTCATGACTTCCGCCACCATCGCGCGTTTCACCGCGGGCCGTAGCCGTTTTTTGCCAGTACGTCCTTCAGTGCCCGAAGGTCGAGCGCCTGGTCCGCCACGATCGCCTTCAACCGCCGATTCTCCTCCTCGAGCTGGCGCAGCCGGCGCATCTCCGAGACCTCCAGCCCGCCGTACCTGCTACGCCAGGTATAGAAGGTCGCGTCCGAGATCCCATGGCGCCGACACAGTTCCGTCACCTTGGCCCCGGCCTCCGCCTCCTTCAAGACCGCGATGATCTGCTCCTCGCTAAACCGTGCTCGTTTCATCTCTGCCTTCCTTCCTGGCAGACACTAACTCATCGATGCGATACCTGCAGGGGGAAAGACCAATACGATGCGGACGATATCTCGAACGACTTGGTCCGACGATTCGGTCAGGCCCCTCAGTGAATTTCACAGGGACCCTCGATACGGCTGCGATCTGCATCGCGCTGACATGGCGTGGGCCCTACACGCGGCAAGTCGTGGTCTTTCAGAACAACAAATTAGAGACGAAATACTTCACAGCCGAGATCTTTCGAAGAAGGGCACGTTTAGCGCCAGATAAGTTATGCGAAACGGACCGCGAACAAAGCGGTCCGGTGATGCTCCGGCCGCCTTCGTAGGTCATATCGGCGAAAAAGTTGATGATTCCAATAAAAACAACAAATCTAAGAGCGATCCTCCTCGGGTTCTGCTTCGCCCGTACTGCTAAATCTTCGCCATTAGAGATCATTAGACTTTGCGTTCAGCGTGCTGAACCCGGCATAGGCGTAAGAAGGTTAGGGCGCCGGGGTTGCCGTGGCTTGGGGCCAAAGGCTCTAGCCGTGTCACGTTGGGGACGGCTTACGCGAGAGATCTCGCGCTGCCGGGCCAATTCTTTAAGGCCTTGTTCCTTGTAGTCAGCGCTCGTCAGCGATGCCAGAAAGGCAACGACATCGTCGATATCCCTCTCCAAGAGGGCGAGAGGCTGCATGTCCTCATCGAGATACGGATCCTGTACGCCGTCACCCTTGTTGTAGTGATCAAGCACGTCCCAGAGCGTAGCTTGCGAACCGTCGTGAAAGTATGGCGCCGTCATAAGCACATTACGCAGATCCGGCGTCTTGAACGACGCGATATCGTTCTCCTTCTTGGTAACGAGAAAACGACCGAGTGCAGACATTTCGGTCTGAATGGCTGCGTTATCGATCGCCGTGGGATTCTCGGAATTGACGAGTCTTTCAGCCCTGACGGCCAAAGCAACAACGTTGTGGCGAATGATACCAATGCCGATATTGTGAAAATCGTTGTCTGTAAAATATGTGGTATCGCGCTTTTGCTCAGTCAACGCATGGCATTTGTTACATCGGGCGCGGGTGTTAAACAATTCCCATCCTCGCTTCGCGCTTTCGTCGATGGCGTGTTTGTCGCCAGCGATAAAGTGATCGAAAGGAGAATCGAACGATACGAGCGTTCGTTCGTATGCCGCAATCGCGCGCAACAGATCTGGCCCATCGGGTAGACGTCCAAAGACGCGGCGAAAACGCAGATTGTAATCGCTGATTCGAGCGATCTTGTCTACCGCCGCATCGAGAGTGGGCTGGCCCATTTCCACCGGATTGACGATGGGCAGCGCGGCCTGCTCTTCAAACGTGTTTACCCGGCCGTCCCAGAATTGCGTCTTGTTGAACAGCGCATTGAGGACCGTGGGGGCGTTGCGTTGGCCGACGCGGCCGTTGATGCCGATCGACATGGACCTGCCGTCGGTGAACGCTCGCGCCGGATCGTGGCAAGTGCTGCACGCAACGGTTCCATCCGCAGAAAGCCGGCCGTCAAAAAACAGCATCTTGCCGAGTTGTATCTTCTGCGGAGTCTGCGGGTTGTTGGCCGGTATGGTCGCACGAATCGCAGCGGGCGAAATGCCCACCTGCGTGAGAGGCCTGGGCATCGCCAGCTGACCAGCTTCGGGAATGGGCGGCGCCTTGGAGCCACCTTGTTGTGGCGGAGTCGCGTAAGTTTGCGTAGCGCCTAAGGTCAGCAGCAGAATGACAGACCCAATTAATGCTCGCACATGTTGCTCCACGCGTTTTCATGCTCACGCAGCACGAATACCTGAAGCCAGCCTTAAGGATTCGCGATCTTGGTTATAGGCGGTTCTCCTTCGCTTTAGGGGCCGGCTCCTGCAGTGCGAGCACTAGCACACAAGGTAATTGATGACGTAGCCGATCAGACACCAACCCAGTAGCTGGATATCCAGATCGGCAGGTGACGCCCACCAGCAGAATGATGCGCCAAGCCGAGCCTCGTATTTGGGTATCGCTTACCGAATGATCGTTCATAGATGGCTTCCCCAGGGGCCTCTGCACTCGGTTGGTTCAAGTGTCGGGAGAAGCGCAAGAAGTCCTTCTGTGCCGCCTACCGATGCTCACCCTCGATAAGGATGGCGTGCACAGCCTCGGCCACATAGTGGGCCGGAGCAAGATCGTGCAGAGTCGCACCAACACGCGCCTAGGCAATAGATTTGTGAGCGCGAATTTGGTCAGTGGAGTTCCTCGGTAGTGTATCGACAGCTCCTTGCCCGGTACATGGGTTCCCGGGATTCGCTTTGAAATCGTGACCGTTGCTACCTTCCAGACAGTTTAGCGTCTGCTGCAGGCGTTCATGGATGGTAGTCACGGTGTTAGCGTTCGCTGCAAGCTCGGCCTGCTGAACCGCAGGGTGAAATGGGGTAGTGCCCGGACTGCCCGCAGAAGCGGACGGGTCCCCAAGACAAATGAGACCGAACCCGACGGCAAGAAATGCACCTGACCATTTCTTCACTACATTCTCTCTCTCGGGGGCAGCGTAAAGCTTCCAGAACAATTTTGCTGGGCTTCCATCTTTCAGGCTGCTTTGACGGAAATCAGTCAATTCGAATGTCTAACCGGGGGACTGGGTTGGAACGAGCGCTTTTGCCGCCGATTGTTCGGAACTGAACGTAACGTTCCGACAGTGACCAGCAAAAGCAAACCCATCGTCAAGCCGAAATCGTCCCGACCATGGCTCATCATAAACCAGAAATCGCGACTCGGTTGCCATAAGTCAGGAGCCTTCGTGATGGCGATAGCCGTAAGGATGATAATCAGCAGGGGTATGCTGGCAAGCCTCATAAACACACCGATCACAACCAAAAGACCGCACATGATCTCAACGGCTCCGACTACATGTAAGGTGATACCAGGGGATGGAAATCCGACGCTTGCGAAGAGCGCGAGACCCGCGTGAGGGTCACCGTACTTGAGAATCCCCTGCACGAGGAAAACGAGACCCACCACCAGCCGAACGCAAGTTACGCTGATAGCTTTCCATGGTGCTCCAAAAAGCTTGTCCATTGGGACTCCTTGCCCGACGGTAAACGACCAGAACACCGACGGGCGGCGTTGCAGGTTCACATGCTGCGCCAAAGAACACCGGGTATCTGCTCAGGGCGTTCATCCCGAATACTGAAGCTGTGGCCGCGCCTCTCTAGGCTTTGGGCGGCACCACTTGACCGCGAATTTCGCCCTCTGTGTGATCCTTGGTGTGCACGTTGATATACCAGTCGCCGTCCTCGAACTGTCTTGCCTCTGTCGGGCTCAAAGTGGCCTTTCCCATGATCGGGCCCGTGACCGGCTTGCCCTTTTCGCTGAGCCAGATCACCACCGGCCCGTTGTGACCACGGGCGCCATGGTGGAAGTGCGCCTCCGTGACCGGGCTGGACAAGTCGCTGTAAGTGACGCGCCAGGTGACGACACGCGTGGCCGGGTCCCAGGTCAGTTCGGCTGTTCCGCTGCCCCCCGTTTTGATCGGCGGCACTTGCTCCGCTCCGTTGAGCGGAACTTTGAACGAAATTGGAGCCGCTGTCGCCAAGGCAGCGCATGCGAGGAAGCTCAGCCCGGCCATCGCGACAACGGCCCATCGGATTCGTGCTGCAATCATGGGTTTCTCTCCTTTTATGGTGGCAATACGAGAATTTGTCCGCTCATCTCCGGTTGATGACGAAGACATTTGAACTCGATGACTCCTTCCTTGTGAAAGGTGAAAGTGAAAGAGGTTTTCGTGAGAGGCGGCAGGTCGACGTACATGAGAACTTTTAAAGCCGATGTCAGCACAGCCAGGTCGTGCTCGTCGTCAGGTTGCAGGTTCCAGAAATCGATCTCGATAGGCTGGTCGCGATGAACCGCGATGAAGGGCGGACTGAAGGCATAGACCTCGCCGAACTTCTCTACCGTCGCCTTGGGACCTGTCTCCTTCACCGCGACCGCTTCAGTCAACATCGTGATCGTCTCCTGCGCAGTGCCGCGGCGCGTTACCGTAACAATCCTGGTAGCTGCGCCGGACGGCAGGAAAAACGGTCCTTGGCGCGGTGCGGCTGCCGGCGTATTTACTGCATGGCTGCCGGCTGCTGCGTTCCTGGACGGCGCCGCCGCAATTACAAGCGCACAGAAGACTATTGCGGCGATCCAGCGCATGAAGATTTATTCCAGAACCAGCCATCAAAGGACCATGAGCCGGCTCCGATGCCGATGAGGAAGAGCAAGCTCATTGTCATCGCGAAGTCCGTTCGCGCGTCGCTCACCATGAACCAGAAGCCTTGGTCAGGGCGGAATAATTCTGGGATCTTGGTCGTCGCGATCGCCGTCAGGATAACGATCAAGAGTGGAATGCTGGCGAGCTTTGTGAACAGGCCGATCAGGACCAACAGACCGCAAGCGATTTCGAAGGTTCCCACGAAATGGGCGGTGAAATCCGGGTAAGGAAATCCGATCTTCGCGAAGCGGAGAACGCCCATGTGAGGGTCGATGTATTTGAGGATGCCCTGCGTCAAGAAGATCAACCCCACAGCGAGTCGGATGAAAATCGGACTCTTGACATTCCAGGTGGAAACCAAAAACTGGTTCATTGTCAAAGACGTGCGAAGGGTTTTCTACTCGATCATTCGTTGCAAGACTTCAGGGTCGATTTGTCCACTTGATAGATCGAATCGCCTGAGTTCCGTTTCCTGAACTCCCGCATGGTACTTGCGGACGAGATCGTCAGGGTCCAACGGCAAGCCGATGGGATTGTCTCCCAGGTGGTTGCGCATCCAGTCGTGCCACTCCGTCTTCTCGACGTTGTCGATCGACAACTCGACACCATTGTCGTCAGGGTCGCGATAGTACAAGGACATCGTCAATCCGTGATGGATTGACACTCTCGGGATGATTCCGAGCGCCTTGAGCCGCTCGTAAGTAGTGATCCAGTCGTCAAAGGTTGAATAGAAAAACGCCAGATGATCGAGACCCGCGCTGCGTTTTGCTTTTTCGACCACACCGGGGAAGGATACCAGGGCGATCCGGTGGTGCTCGCCGTCATAGGCCATGAAAGACATGAAATCGTTGTGGTACAGAACCTGTGCGTTCAACACTTTGGTGTACCAATTCAGCATCTCGTTGGTCCGCGTGGTGCGGAACATCGCGTGTGAGAGCTTTGCCGGAGTTATTGACCGTCGGCCGCCATTTTCGGTTGCCTCAGCGCTCATTGTCCGTTCTCCTCGAACCTACAAGGCTATTACTCCTTGGTGCGCGGCAGCCGAAGCGCCAGCAGTCTGGAAAGGCAGACGTGTCGGACTTGCGCTCGCTGCCAGACGCCGTTATCCTCACTCGATATCGAAAGACGATAATACATGACGGCGCCCAACGCAATCTATTCAGGCCTGATCCGTTTGCACATTCTTCACCATGCGTCGAAAGAGCCGATTTGGGGGTTGGGGATTATCGAGGAGCTGGGACGCCATGGCTACCGGCTGAGCGCCGGGACCCTGTATCCCCTGCTGCACGGATTGGAACGCGAAGGCTACCTGCGCTCGTTCGAGAAAAGGAATGGCCGGCATGCCCGCCGCCTTTATAAAGCAACTCCGAAGGGCCGACAGTCGCTGCGCGAGGCGAAAAGCAAGGTCCGCGAGCTGTTCGCTGAACTGTTCGAAGATCAGTGAGGATGCCGTGCTCCCGCCACAAGAGACCACCGCCGGCACCGCAACCGTATCTCGCGACGCTGCTTCTGGCGCGGAGCTGAAGCAAATCGCGCTCTCGTTCTTGCGATTGGGCACGACCGCCTTCGGCGGTCCAGCGGCCCATATCGCGATGATGGAAGAGGAGTTCGTTCGAAGGCGCGGCTGGGTTTCCTACACTGAACGGAGAGAAATAGCCGCGCGCTTCGAGGGACCGCGTCCGCTCATCGTGATGATTCTGCGTCGGCGCTTCACGAGCGTCAATTTTTCATCGAGCTAAATCAAGTCGTCCGCGATTTGCTGTATTCGGCGCGCCCCGGCATCGAGTTCCGGCGCGTTGATGCTCACCTGAAGCGCCGCACTACCTCCGTGCAACACCTCTAAAGTTCTGATACGGGTGCGACTAAGTGCTGCATTATGGAGCACACGGCTTCGACGGTTTGCTCGAGTGTTCCGCAGAAGGGGGTTTTCTGCCACCGGCCGGTGTGGCATTTTACGCTGGCTGCATAGAGATTGGTGCCCAGCCTCGTGAAGCGGACTCGATCGTCGTCCTCCGGCGTGGCGGCGGCACACAACGCCTCGCTGCGGCCAGCTATCAAATGATAGCCATGTACGCGAACGTACATGCCGGCGGTGACCCGGTCGGCTTGCAGAAACTTGGCCAGCTTACTCTGAGCGGCGCGCATCTGCTGGTTCATGGCTCAGCTTACCAAGGGCAGGCCCCGGTACGTCCAACGGAAGGGGTGAGCTTCGCAGCGATTCCACCGCGCTATGAACTGCTCCAGCGTCGCGATCAGCTGATCGACTGAACGAACATCCCCGTGCCGCAACACCCGGCGCGTGACGATCGCGAACCACAGTTCGACCTGGTTGAGCCATGAGCCGTGAGTAGGTGTGAAGTGAAAAACGAAACGGCGGCCGTGACGGCGGTTCCACTCGCTCAGAAAGGCCCCCATCGAGGTGTCCTTATGAGTATTGAGGTTGTCCAAAATCACGTGCACCCGGGCTTGACGGTAGTTGCGCGCGATCAAATCCTTGAAAGCAAAGAAGTCTGGACGTTTGCGGGAACTGGTTATGCGGCCCAATACTCGTCCAGTCCCCACGTTGAAGCAGGCCAACAGGCAGCGCGTTCCGTGGCGCCGGTATTCGAACTCCAAACGTCCTGCCCGTCCTGGCGCCGCCGGCTGAAGCTCGCGTGCTCTGGAGAGCGCCTGCATGCCGGTTTTTTCGTCGACCGACAGCACCGGCGCGCCGGTCGGACGCCGCACATATAGCGCAACGATGGCGCGCATCTTGGCCTGAAAATCAGGGTCGCTGCTGTGGCACCAACCCTTAACTCGGTGTGGCTTTAGGTCGGCCTCAGAAAGAATCCGTCCGACCTCGCTGATGCTGATGCGACGAACCAGCCGCTTTCGCACCAGTATGTCGCGCAAGCTCTCGTGGCTCCAAGTGTTACGCGCCACTCCCAAGTCTTTCGGAGCTCGACACGCAACAGCGATCACTTGGTGGCGCTCAAGCGAGCTTATCTCAATTGGTCGCCCCGAACGTGGACGGTCCTCGAGCCCTGAAAGCCGCGCCCATTCGAACCGTTTAAGCCATTGACTAACGCGCAACCGGCAGGTGCGCCTCGCCTAGCGCGCTCCACGACCCTTAGTCATGAATTCTACAATCAGTGTCGTCCGAAACGCTCATCGAAGGAGCGGGGGCACATGGAGATCGCCAGACCCTCGAAATTCGAGAATACCGTCCGACGCGAAGCCGGTGTGAAGCCATTCCGAATTCGGCCCGCGTACATCAGATCGCTTCCCCGTAATATCCGACCAGCGCATCGCCGCTAAACGCGCGCTTGTTTGCGCATTTCCGAGGAGAATGCCTCAAACCCGAGACTGATGGTATGGATCGCCGCCCGCTTATACGCGGCCTCGCAATGGGCCTAGGATGGATGTCTTGCAGCAAAATGCGAAAAAAGAACGGCGAGGAGGATCCGCGATGGAAGTTACAACGATCGTTGATCATCTACTCTTACTCTTTGACGATCGCTCAGCAACTCCAAATACCACTACTTGCTTATACTGGTCCTCACTTTGTGAGCGCCCGACTTTGTCACCGCCTTCGTACCAGAAACCGCCGCAATGGCGAAATTCGCGCCAATCCGCTTCAGCTTGATGTTCCAAACTACTGGCGCCCTGCGTATACCAGGCTGCGACGGTGCGAGCCCCGGTAGATAGAGGTTCCGGAATTCTCCGATCGCGGCGTGCGTCGGCGGACAGACGCCTGAGCAGGTGCTCGGCCACCACGATGTCATTCATGTGACCCAAGCTGCTTTGCAGCTGAGCGAGCGCACGAAAATAGGATTTCTCGTGCTTCTTCTGGTAAAGGGAGCGAAAGAACTCTGCGGTGTACCGAAGTTTCTTAAGCGCGATCCGCAGTTGGTGCCGCTCCCGAGCTGAAAGCTTCCTAAAATCGCGGCCAAGCTTGCGCACTGCTTTGTATCTCTTCGTCAACAAGCGACCGGCTAACTTTACTGCGGGCTGGTCGAGCGATTCTCGCCCTCTATCGCTACCTTGACGCCAGGACTTGGTCGAAAGCCATCGGCGTAGCCGCGTCAGGAGCGTGGCATAGCGCGGTGCCCGAATCGCCCGCCGCGCTCCAGCATAGCCTTTTTTCCTTTCCGTCTCGGCTGCCATCCGCAATTTGCCCAGCCCAGCATCTCCTGGTCGGGCAACCTCAACCGGCGCGAGCAGCTCGGAGAGAAAGACATCCCAGTCGCGGGCCGGGCCGAGACTTGTTATGAGCCACTTGGTCTCGCGCTTCATCCAAGCGACCTGGGCGACGGGAATGATTTCTCGGAAATCCGAGAGCGCAGCGCGCATGCGTCGCAACGCCACGCGCATCTCGTGAACCCCCTCGGGATCCAGGCCACTCAGCGCTGCCGCCTCGTTTGCGGTCCAATGCCGTAGACATGCTGCGAAGACAATGGCGACTGCTTCGTCGACGGAGACGTTCTTTGCGAGCTCTATCCGCTCCGCTTTCATCGCTGTGGGCGGCGCCTTGGCGACCACGCTAAAGCCTGTCCTAATCGCGCGTTCATGAAGGCCAACTCGCGCTGGTCGTGGCTTAAATCATGGGTCGTAATGAGATGAGCGCTTGGGCGAGATAAGGCGGACGCTTACCGAGTCCGAGAGCTCCTTTGGGACCCGGAATGCCCGCGTCCACCCAACGTATGGTAAAGAGTGCCCGAAACTCGCGCACTATATCGGACTGCGCCATGACGACGTCCGCCCGCCGCGGGAGAAGCTGGCGCAGTTGGGGGCTTTCCTTGAGATAAGCTGCTCCATCGGTTCCGCCCGAAAGGCTGCTGATCGTGAATAGTGCGATGGCCGGGACCTCGGTACCGAGCTGGTTGGTTGCAGTACTTCAGCGGCAACGCCTAAAACGTGAACAAGAGCAAAGTCATGATGCTTCGTGGCCTGCGTCAAGTCGCTTGTATCTGCCGCATGCATAAGCAACAAAGGCATCAAGAATGTCGCTGCGCGTGACTATTCCGACTAGCGAATTGCCGCTGACGATCGGTACCGATCCTATACGCTGCTGGCGCATTACCTCGGCAGCATTGACTAGGGTGCTGTGGCAACCGAGCGTAACGGGAGGATGATTCATTATCGTTTGCACCGGAGTATCGTCCAATATTGCGGTATCACGGAGATCGCGGTCCGAGACGATGCCCAAGAGCGTACTGCCGGCGATGACAGGTAACTGGTTAATGCGATGCTGTCGGAGAAGTTCACGGGCGTGCGCAATAGTCTCTGAAGGCCCAACAGTATAAACCTTGGTTGTCATCCAGCGCTCGCAGATCGAGGACTCTTCGAGCAATCTCTCAATTGCCCTTCTCGCAGCGGTACGATGAGTTTTGTCCATTGCTCTCATAAGCCTTATATCGGCACCGGCCCTACCCACACGATTTCGGCGCGTTAGGATAGATAGCATACGGCGGGTGAACGCTTTCCATAGCTGATTAAGTTTTAGTAGCGGGCTCTTTCAGCGCTCCGCTTCGAATCGTCAACACCGGACAGCTTGCTTTGCGCACCACCGCCTCGGCCACACTGCCGAGAAACACGTGCGCCAGTCCGCTCCGACCATGAGTGGCCATCACAAGTAAGTCGGGTTCGAATTTTGCCACCGCCTGCAGGACACTGCCGACCACGTCGCCCGTGTACACGGCCAACTGGTGCTCGACACCATCAAGCTTCTGTCGTGCGATCTCACCTAACTTGGTCCGAGCCGCTCTCTCCCGTTCCTCGTAAAGTTCAACGGGCATCGGAACTTCCCCGAATTGCACCACTAGCGGAAGCGCGTGCACCAATAACACCGCCGCGCCGAAATGACGGGCAATTTCAATCGCCTTGTCCAGCGCCCGCATGGAGTTGTCGTCGAAATCGATTGGACACATGATCCTACGGTAAGGAAATGCCATAGCGAGAATCACCTTCTCCGGTCTATCTCAAACATTCCAAATCATAGTATCCCCGAAACCGCCGCACGGGGTGCTGATTATTCTAAATCGATCCATTCGTGGCAAATCCGGCGTCATTCAGTATGGTGATGATGTCACTTTCAACCTTTTTCCTGCGAGGGATCACTTCTTCGTCGGTTGCGATCAGACATACGTATCAGGTCACTCGTCCTGGACCCCTCGAGTTCCAAGGTGGCGAAGAGCGTCCCATCGTCGCTCCAGTTGTAAGAGGTGCGCCCGCCGAAGAGTTTCTTTAGCTCGTGCGCGATGCGATGGGTCAGTTTCTGCGAGGTCGTCAGCACCTCGAGCGCCTCTTCGTCCTTGGAGTCGATCGTGTCGATTGAAACTATCCGGCGCTCGGGCTGGGTCGCCATCGCGTGGACGGCAACGTTCTCGATGCGGCTTCGGATGAGGACGCGGTTTTTGGCCAACCCACTCCCGCGGATGATTAGCCGACCCTGGCCTTCCTGGCGACTTACCTGGTCGCAGGCCGGGCAGAACCCCCATTGGCGCCGCTCCAGCAAATCGTCGGTCAGTTTATGATCGTGGCGCCATGTCTTGTGCAAAAATACGGCGCCGCATCGCGCACAGACGGTGGGTTCCTTCGGTTGCGCGGTTTTGCGAACGACCTGGGGACTCTTATCATCCCGCGCCGAGCTCCGGTTGAGGCTCCGAATCAGTCCTCGGGATTTCTTGGTGAGATTACGAGGCGTGAGCGTGGTGTTGTTGGTTCGCATTGCTAGCTATCACTGATCCCTTCCAGATTGATTCTTCTGTTAGCTGGTTTGCCGGGGCGCTTCCTCGCGCGGAGGGACGATGAGCACCGGGCGGAGCGATTCTCGCACAACCCGCTCAGCGACGCTCCCTAAAAAGAAGTGTCCCACGGCGGAGCGGCTGCGGCCATGCGTCGCCATCACGACCAGGTCGACACCCAACTCCCTCTCCGCGGCGATGATCTCCTCGACCGGCTGTCCGCTTCGGCTTGCAATTTCGCATCGGACCGAACTTGGGATTCGTTCACGCCCGATCTGCTCGAGTTTCACTTGAGCGCCGCGTTCCCAGACAGGTAGAGATTCCGATGGAAGCGGTCCTATTTCGCCGGCGGCGAGGGGAAATGGAACTACGTGCAAAAGACAAAGCGACGCTTCGTTTTGCGCGGCGACCTTGCAGGCGAGGTCGAGCGCGGCCATGGAATTGTCGTCAAAGTCGACCGGGCAGAGAATCTTGCGAAACAACTGCGGCATATAAACCTCCCGCCGTCCTCGGGCCGGACGGACGGTATGCGCCTTCAACAGCACTCAACGTGCCAAGGCGGCCTTCGTATAAGCCAGCCGGTTTCGAGCGGACAGACGCTAGCTGACGCGTGATGCGCTCGCTCCGGTATGAGAGCCGGGAATGAGCTGCATCCGGAGGATGCACAAATCCTGGCATAACTGTCGCTGTCGGCGACACGCTTCGCTGATTCGCCGACAGCTCTCGGAGTATTCTTAAGGATTTCCGGCTCCGATGAACTTGGTCAAGATCCACTATTTTCTCTCGGGAGATTCCAGAGAGGACGCGATGGTGGTGTCGGGAAGGATCTACATAGGCGCCCCAATGCTGGAGGAGCTCGGCGACGAGCCCGCTCTGACCCAGGTCGCCAACGTCGCCTGTCTTCCCGGGATCGTGGGCTACATCTCGCTACCGACGCCTTTATGGAGGCGCTCGGAATTACCCCGCGCGATCTGGGCCTTACGCTTATCTACGATGTCTGCCACAACATCGCAAAGTTCGAAGACCATGTCGTCGACGGAGTTAAGCGGGGTCCTGTGCGTCCATCGAAAGGGTGCGACCCGTGCGTTCGGCCCCGGCCATCCGGAGCTCCCCAAGGCGTACCGGCGGCTCGGCCAACCCGTTCTAATCCCGGGTGACATGGGTCGTTATTCTTTCGTGCTCATCGGTCTAGAGAGGGCGATGCGCGAAACGTTCGGCTCGTCATGCCACGGTGCGGGACGCCTGATGAGCCGCGCCCAGGCAATGCGCGAGGCGCGCGGACGCGATGTCTTTGCTGAACTTGCAGCCATAGGCGTGACGGTTCGCGCACAGAGTCGGGCGGGCGTAGCTGAGGAGATGCCGGAATCCTACAAGGATGTCGCCGACGTCGTTGAAGTGCTCGAGGCCGCGCGGGTCACGCAGAAAGTCGCCAGACTCAAGCCCTTTTTGGTGATCAAGGGTTGAAGGTCGGGGAAGGTGTCGTGATGTCCGCCCAATGCGCGCTGCGCGCGGACCACGCCCTCCTCCAGCGTTCTGCTGAACCAGCCGCTTGCGGAACGATGCTAAATGCACGCCTTGATTTCTTCGGACGCCATTACATGGGAGGAAATCGACTGGCCGCAAACTGATATGGTAGTCACTCGCTAGCCGGCAGAGAGGCCGCTCGAAACGCAGTGTTTAATCGCAATAGCGGAACCACCACCTTGGAGCCGAGTACTGAGCCGGCAATCGTCACTGAAGCGCTCACGCGCCGCTTTCGCGATCTCGTCGCCGTGGCCGATGTCTCAATGACCGTGCTGTATGGCGAGATCTTTGGCCTCATCGGCCCAAACGGCGCCGGCAAGAGCACGCTAATCAAGATGTTGACCACCCTCCTGCCGCCTTCATCCGGAACCGGACGGGTCGCCGGCTTTGACATCGTCACGCAGGCTGCCGAAGTGCGCGGGCGCATCGGTTATGTTCCACAGTTCCTGTCCGCAGACCGATCGCTTACCGGCTACGAGAACATGCTCCTCTCTGCCCGCTTGTATGCAATTCCGCGGCGCGAGCGAGCGCAACGCATCGCCGACGCGCTTGCCGCGATGAATCTCACGGAGGTCGCCGACCGCCTGGTGCATCACTACTCGGGCGGCATGATACGAGCGCTCGAAATCGCCCAGAGCATGCTGCATCATCCGAAGGTCCTAATGATGGACGAACCCACCATCGGACTTGATCCGATGGCGAGGCGGGTCGTGCAGGATCGTGTCCGCGCATTGCGCGAAACTCTGGGAATGACGATGCTTGTAACTACTCATGACATGGTAGAGGCGGACGAGCTCTGCGACCGTATCGCGCTGATGCACAAAGGACGGATCGAGGTTGTGGGCTCACCGGCCGAGCTTAAGGCGCAAGTTGAGCCCGAGGCAACGCTCGACGATGTCTTTGCGCACTTTATCGGCGTCGAGATCCAACCCGGCGGCGGATATGCACAAGCCCAGCGCGCGCGCCAGAGCATCCACGAGCATCGCTGAAAAGGCTCTGATGTCCACAATCTCTGACTACGGCTGGCAAATCTTTGCCGTATCTGATGCCGAAGTGCGGAAGCTGCGCCACGATTCCCTGGAGCTCGCGACCCGGGCGGTGCAGCCTGCGCTCTGGCTTCTTTTGTTCGGCCAGGTCATGGCCCAAGTCCGGGGGATCACCAGCGGAGGAACGCGCTATCTCGATTTTCTGGTGCCCGGCATCCTTGGGCAGAGCGTGCTGTTCGTCGCGATTTTTTATGGCATCAACACCATCTGGGAGCGGGATTTGGGCGTTCTGCACCGCTACCTGGTAAGCCCGGCGCCGCGCAGCGCGCTCGTGCTCGGCAAGGCGTTGTCGTCGACCGTTCGAGGGCTCTCGCAGGCGATCGTCGTTTACGTGTTGGCGCTGATGCTAGGCATCCAGGTGAGCTTTCAAGTTCGACACGTCCTCGGTGTAATCGTCTTCATCGCGCTCGGCGCAGCTCTCTTCTCTACCTTTTCGGTGATTGTGGCGTGCATCGTACGAACCCGGGAGCGGTTCCTAGGCATTGGACAAGTGCTGACGATGCCGATCTTTTTCGCCAGCAACGCTATCTATCCGATCCACCTGATGCCCCGCTGGCTGCAGATTATCTCTCGCCTCAACCCGCTAACATACGAAGTCGATGCGCTGCGTGGGCTGATGCTTCCCACCACTGCAAGCCGGATCGGACTTTGGGCGGATTGCGCAGTGCTGGTGGCTACATTTGTCGTTCTCGTCGCGATTGCGGCGCGCCTTTACCCAAGAATGGGTGAATGACTCAGGCTGAAATCCGCAACACCAGATATGCCATAGGAGGCTCACCCGTCCATCCTCAAGCACCGGCAGACCACCGACCTTGGATGCCAGCGACAGGCGGTCTATCGATGGACCAGTACAACAACTGAACGCGCGCGAACGGTGTAGCGAAGCAACGCGATGCGCTCTTCCCCTCCCGGCTCAAGGATATCGTTTGGGCTATCCAGGGACGTATCGACGACCCTCAGCCATTCGTTGGCCTGTCCCTCTTGTATGGTGAAATCCAGATCCTCCCAGTAACAATTGATCATTGTATAGACATCAGCGTCCCGGAGGCGGCCGCCACGCAGACCAAATGCCAGCGTGTGCGAATAGTAGGATTGATCCGGGTCTGCGGTTACGCCATACCAGCGAACGTCGTCGTCCCAGAAGGTGCTGCGTCCGATCGACGGATGAGCCTTGCGAAATGCGATCATCGTTTTAAAAAATCGGAATATATCCCGGTTTGACCCCAACCGACGCCAATCCAGCCAGACGATCTCCCCATCTTCTTTGTATGGATTGTCGTTGCCGCGCTGAGTGCTCATGAACTCGTCGCCGGCGACGAACATCGGCGCGCCATTGGCGAGCATCAGCAGGCAGCAAAAGTTCTTGATTTGCCGCTTGCGCAGAGCGGCCACTTGCAGTGGCACGTCCGCGTCGCCTTCCCATCCGCAGTTCCAGCTCGCCTGACCGTCATTAGTGTAGGCGACCATGTCGTAGAGGCAAAGTCCGTCGTGACAAGTCACGAAATTGACGCTCTGCTGAGGACGGAAGGCGTTCGGCAGATCGTCGGGGAAGAGATCGGTGCTGCCGTACAGACGCGTCATCAGAGCGGACACCAGTCCATTGTCGCCCTTAACGAACCGCCGGATATCATCGCGGAATTTTCCGTTCCATTGCTGCCAGGTCAAACCAGGAAAGGCTCTGCCAAGGACGTATCCGCCCCCCAACTCGCCCTGCCAGGGCTCCGCGATAAGCCGTAGACCGGCCAGTGTCGCGTCGGCGCTGATGGCGGAAATGATCGCCGGGTCCTGGTAATTCAGATTTCCGACATCGTCGCGCATGAAGACCGAGGCAAGATCGAAGCGGAATCCATCGACTCCCATTTCGGAGGCCCAGTAGCGGAGGCTGTCGACTACAAGCCTGCGCACGGCGGGATGCGAGGTGCGCAGGTCGTTACCGCACGCGCTGAAGTTGAAGTAGCGTGATAGATCGTTGGGATCGAGTGCATAGTAGGTTGAATTGTCGATGCCACGAAAGCTATAGGTCGGGCCATTCTGATCGCCCTCGGTAGAATGGTTGTAAACCACATCCAGGATTACTTCGATATCCGCTGCGTGGAGGGCTTGGACCATTGAGCGGAACTCCACTGTGGCCGCCTCACCATCGGGATCGCGCGCATAGAGATGATGTGGGGCAAAAAATCCAAGTGTCATGTATCCCCAATGGCTCCCCTCCTGAGGATCGTACTGATGTACCGGCATCAACTCCACTGCGGTAACGCCCAAGTCCTTCAAATAGGGGATCATCGCAGCTACGCCTGCATAAGTGCCGCGCGTTCGCTCGTCCAGTCCGGCGCTCGGGTGCTTGGTGAAGTTGCGTACGTGAAGCTCGTAGATGACAAGGTCGTGCGTGTGGCGAGCGGATCGCTCACCAGCAGAAACCGGGACGGCAGATGTCTTTGTCGGCAGAATTCCCAGCGGCGCCTTGCCGTCGTTGGGGCCGGGTGCTCGCGCCGCCTCGCGGCTGAAGGCGGGCGGAAGAAACACGCCTCTTGCGTAAGGGTCGAGAAGAACCTTGCCGCGGTCGAAGCGTTCGCCAAGGCCCGGACCGAAGGGGCCGTCGATCTTAAAGGCGTAGTATTTGGCTCCGGGGATTTCCGCAACCGGCACAATCATGTGCCAGATTCTCGCGGTCTTATGCGCCGGGAAATCGAATGCGAAGGTCTTTAACGGGTTGACGAAGTCCGCATCGCCGTACACGAGGAGCGAGACTGCCGTTGCATCCTTCGAGTAAAGCGCGAAGTTGTATGCTTGGGCCGATTCGATCCATGCCGCGCCGAGCGGCGTCAAAAGCCCCTCGGCGCGGCCCCACGCGTCCAAATCCATGGTTTTGTCCTTTCCTTCCGGCCGCTCAGCGCTGTCGGCCTCGGTGCAGCTGCATAGCAGGAATGTAGCCGGCCAGCCGACTAATCCCGAATAGTCAATACGGGGCAACTAGCGTTGCGCACGATCGCTTCGGCGACACTGCCCAGCAACAGACGAGGGAGCCCGGAACGTCCATGCGTGGCCATTACGATGAGATCGGCGCCAAGCTCGTGCGCTGTGGCCAGGATGCTCCTGGGAATGAGCGAGGCAAACGCTAGTTTCGTGTGGAGCTGATGTTTGATCCTCACCAGCTCGCGATCCGCTATCTGCTGAAGTCGCTGACGAGCCGACAAATCAGTCTGCGGCTCAAGGCTTTGAACGATTTCGGACGCCGTCGGAATGATGGTAATGACATGCAACAAATGCATCGTCGAATCCATCTCTGCCGCAAGCTGTGCTGCATGTGTCACGGCCGCGATGGAATTCTCGTCAAAATCGACCGGGCAAAGGATGGTCTGATAGCGGTGCATTAAGCGTTCGCTTTCTCGGTTTTGATCCTAGGTGATCACGTTCTGCTCTGAAAGCAGCCGGCGCTCCAAAGCTTCTAAACGCTTTGGATTGCCTTTCAATGTTTTTCCTCAGTTCAACGCACAGCCTCGAGCGGAATTTTTTTGGCCTCCGCGTCCTTGGCGATGGGCATCGCCACTTCGACGACTCCGTTCTTGAATGTGGCCTTGACCTTATCGGTCTGGGCTCCTTCGGGCAGGGTGATGTGGCGCTCGAACGCGCCGTATGAAACCTCGCGCCGGAAGTAGTGCTCTTTTTTGACTTCTTTTTCGTCCTTGCGCTCACCCTTGATCGTTAGGACGTTCCCAAGCACGCTAACTTCGATATCTTTAGGATCGAGTCCCGGCACGTCCGCGCGCACGACTACGTTCCCATCCTTGAGGTAGCTCTCGACGGGCAACCTGAATTCACTGTCTTCGACCTCGAAGTCCTCGAAGAAGCGTGGAAACCGACTCTCGAAACGTCGCCTCCATCGCTCGAGTTCCGAAAACGGCCGCCATGGTTGAAGTTCTCGCATCGTCGTCTCTCTCTTGTGTTTGTTTGAATAGAGCCTATACCCCAACTGTTCAGCAATCATCGGGCCAGAAGAACAACGCAATTCCGTCAGACCTACAAATTTGAAAATCCCATACAGCCCGTTGTGTGCTTCCGATCGACGCATACCCAGACCAGCCGCCTGTGTCCGATCGCGTCAGGGGAAATTCTGATTCGTCCGTTATGCAACGAAGTTTCGTGGCGCATCTCTTGCGTTCGATAGCGCCGGGTCTTGCACGAGCTCGGAACACTCCTTTGGAGACAGTTCGATGGCAAACAAGAACCCGATAACGTGTCCGCACTGCGGAAGCATGAATATGCATCTCAGCGAACGAGCAGAAGGGGGTATAAACGCCTACTGCCGGCGTTGCGGCACGCTCGCAAGGAGTGCGCGCCCTCGTTTTGCGAGCGTTGCGGCAAAAAGATCGCTGCGGAACTACTTGATCGTCATCATCTATGCGCTCAATGCCAGATCGTCCCTCAGCCGGTCGCGTATAACCGCTTTCGCACATGAAGCAAACCCAGCGATCTCTAAGAGGAGAAATGCCATGGAAGTAGGACGTTGGATGACAAAGAACCCGGTCACGGTGGAGTCAATCCAAAGACTGAGCGCCGCTCAGCAGAAGATGGACAAGGGGAATTTTCATCGCCTACCGGTGGTAGATGACGGCAAGCTCGTCGGGATGATCAGCGATCGCGACCTGCGCCAGCATACAGGAACGCTCGACAACGTAAAGGTCAACGGTGTGATGAGCAAACCGGTAGTCACTGTCACACCCACGACGATGCTCGAACAGGCAGCCAATCTGCTAGTGAGGCATAAGATTGGAGGGCTGCCGGTCGTCGACCAGGACAGAGTGGTCGGCATCCTTACCGCCACGGACCTGATGCGCGCGTTCGCCGAGGTCTTAAGCGGCACTGAGGAAGGGGTTTCGCGGATCGACCTATCTCTGGACGGAGATTCTTCGGAGCTTGCGATGGTCGTGCAACTAGTGGCTCAGGAGAGTCATGAGATTCTTGGGATCGGCTCGTATCAGGGAGGACAAGAAGGGCCGCGCAGAGTAACTTACGTGCGCCTGCGCTCTGGCGACGCAAATCGCGTTGCCCGGATGCTAGCCGAAAAAAACTACAAGGTGCTCTCAATCCATTCGTAAGCCAGGAGAGGCGGAGCGCATACGCGGAAGTCTGGATTCCCCGGAAGCAACGTGCAGCTATGAAATGCCCGAAGTGCAATGGCTTGAACATCGTCACCGAAGCCCGGACCGCACCGGTCGCTCGCCCTATAGGGCACTGGCGCGATTATGAAGTTCACCCGACGAGCGTGCTATCCCGTTGAAGATGAACAGCGTGACGCGGTCGACGTTCTCTCCTAGTCGATCCCGGTGGCGGCGACGGGAGACTACTTGATGCGCGCGCGCAAATACGAAACGCAGCCGTTGAGACTGGACATCCGTGGATAGTCCGCTTCGGGAATATCCACTCCCGTGGTCTCGTGGATCGCGATCATGAGGTTGAGCATATCCATTGAATCGAGGTCGATCTGCTCACGCAAGTCCATTTCTGGATCGATTTGTGAATCGAATTCAGGCGCTATTTTCGCAAGTTCGCGTAGGACCATCGCCTTGATTTCATCATCCGTCACAGCTTTTCCGGCTCCTGTAAAAAGCGGTCGATAGCGGCGAGGAAGAGGCCGCCGCGATGGCCGTCGCTGGCTCGATGATCGGCCGCCAGCGTTGCCATCACGGTTGGTCTCGTGCCGAGCATTCCACTGAGTGCCCAGACCTGTTCCGTGATTTTGCCAAATCCCACGAGCGCCACCTGAGGCGGATAGATGATTCCGAAAACGGTTTCAACTCCCTCTTCGCCTAGGTTGGTCACGGTGATGGTAGCGTCGGCAATTTCAGAGCTTCGCAACGTCCCCGCACGTACACGCCCCACCAGGTCGCGCAAGTTGTTCATAATCTCGTCGAGCGGCTTCTTGTCTAGATCATGAACCGCGGGTGCGATGAGTCCGCCCTGGCGCAGCGAGATAGCCACGCCCACGTGCACTGCGTTGGCGGCCTTGAACGCGCCGTCCGCCCAAAACCCGTTCATTTCAGGTATCTGACGGGCCGCCAACGCGGTGGCCTTTAATAAAAGGACTGAATAGAGCAGCCGCTCGGTCACCGGTTGCTTGAGATTCCGTGCCTGCAACCAAGTCATCGCGCGACTCATGTCGATCCGGGTTCCCATGTAGTAATGCGGGATCTCGCGTTTGGATCGGGTCATTGCCGCCGCTATCACTCGGCGCATCGCTGCGCGACGTTCCTCCTGAGCAGCGGCCGGCCTTTGCTCGCCGGTGCGCACTCGCGCTTCCGTGGCCGGCGCCGCGGGCGTACGCGCGATGGCCTTCTCAGGAGACGATGGGATGGGAGACGTTGGCGCCTTGGCCGCCTTTTCGACGTCGGCCTTTGTGATGGCGCCGTGCGGTCCCGTCCCCTTCACGACGGAGAGGTCCACTTTCAGCTCGATGGCCGTGCGCATCGCGAGCGGAGATACGCGCATGTGGCATGGCACGGCCGGCGGTATCAGCGGATGCGGAGGCTTCCCTGCGACAGGGGGCGCTGGTCGAGGAGGCGGCGGCGTGGGCGTAACTTTTGGTGGTGCCGCGACGGGTGCCGGTTTGGCCGCCGCCGGCGCGACAACTTCACCGTCGGTGCGGATGAGCGCCAGCAGAGTACCGATCGGCACCTTCTCGCCGACCGGAACAACGATCTTCTGGATGACTCCGGTTTCGAAAACCTCCACCTCGATGGTCGCCTTCTCGGTATCGACCACCGCGATGATATCTCCGCGCTTGACCGCGTCGCCGGGTTTGACCAGCCACTCAAGAATGGTGCCGACCTCCATGTCGGCCCCCAGAGCAGGCATGCGGAATTCAGCCACGGTCACCCATCATAAGCTTCACAGCGTCGACAATCGTTCGCACCTGGGGCAGCGCCGCCTCTTCAAGATGTTTGGCGTAGGGGGTCGGCACTTCGGCGCTACAGACTCGCTCGACCGGTGCGTCGAGCTCGTAGAACGCCCCTTCCATAATGCGCGCGCTTATCTCTGCTGAGATACTGCCACTGCGCCATCCCTCGTCGATGATAACCGCTCGATGCGTGCGCATAACCGACTCCAGGATGGTCGCGGTATCGAGCGGACGCAGCGTGCGGAGATCAACAACTTCGGCGTCAATCCCGGTTGCAGAGAGTTCATCGGCGGCTTGCAGTACCTTGCCAAGCGTACCGCCATAAGTGATGAGGCTCACGTCGGCGCCGGGCCGCCGCACAGCCGCCTTCTCGATGTCCACGGCGCCTGCGTCCGCCGCCAGCTCGCCTTCCATATTGTAAAGCGTGCCGTGTTCGAAAATCAGCACGGGATCAGGATCCTGAAGGGCTGTCCACAGCATGCCGCGAGAATCCTCTAGGGTCGCAGGAGTGAGTATCTTGATGCCTGGGATGTGTGCATACCAACCCTCGAGACTGTGCGAGTGCTGCGCCGCAAGCTGACGTCCGGCGCCAGTCGTCATTCGGATGACTAGCGGGATATTGAATTGACCGCCCGACATGTGAAGTATGGTCGCCGCGTTGTTCACAATCTGGTCGAGGGCCAGCAGGCTGAAATTGACGGTCATGATCTCAACAATCGGCCGCATCCCGCCCAGCGCAGCACCGATTCCGGCGCCGACGAAGGCCGACTCCGACAGCGGGGTGTCACGGATGCGCTCCGGACCGAACTCTTCAAGCAATCCCTTGCTCACCGCATAGCAACCGCCATAGCGGCCAACATCCTCGCCCATCAGGAACACGCGCGCGTCGCGCTGGAGCGCGTCGCGGATCGCCTGTCGCATAGCCTCTCGATAGGTAATGCGCGTTGGTTTCAAGTCGGCGCTCATGGTGTTCGCTTTTCCGAGTAGACAAACCTGGTCAGGTCCTCAACCGGTTCCCAGGTCCCGGCCTCAGCGAACTCGACCGCCTTGATGATTTCTGCCGCCACATCGTCTTCGATGACCTTGAGATCCTCATCGCTCATCAGTGACTGTTCGCGAAGACATGCTTCAAAGGTGGCCACAGGGTCGCGCTTTTTCCACTCTTCGACTTCCTGCTTGGTGCGATATAACTGCGGATCGAACATCGAGTGCGCACGAAAGCGGTAGGTGCGAAACTCGACAAAGTATGGGCCTCCGCCGCTGCGCACAGCCGCGACCGCCCTGCGTGCTGCGTCCTCGCACGCAACCACGTCCATGCCGTCGACAGGCCACGCGGGAATCTCGTAACTGGCCGCCTTGAGACTCAGATCGATTTCGGATTCGGAGCGGCTAAGCGCCGTCCCCATCGCATAAAGATTGTTCTCGCAAAAGAAGATCACGGGCAGCTTCCACAGTGCGGCCAAGTTCATGCTCTCGTGGAATTCGCCTTCAGCCACCGCGCCCTCGCCGAAGAAGCACGCCGTGACTCGCCTGCGGCCCTGCATCTTGTCTGCCAGCGCCAATCCAACAGCTAGCGGCAGTCCGCCACCGACGATGGCGTTTCCGCCATAGAAGCGCGTTGCCGCATCGAACAAATGCATCGAACCGCCGCGGCCGCGGCTGCATCCCTCCCGTTTGCCGTACATCTCGGCAAGGATCGATGCGACCGGGACTCCTCGAACCAGCGCATGTCCGTGCTCGCGATACGTGGCCACGATCGCATCGTCGGCTTCCAGGGCTCTTATCGCGCCCACGGCAACCGCCTCCTCACCGATATACAAATGAAGAAAGCCGCGAATCTTGGCAGCACTGTAGAGTTCGGCGCATTTTTCCTCGAAGCGCCGAATGCGCAGCATCTCGCGCAGTAGCGCCAGCGCACGATCCCTCGCCAGCGCCGACTGCTCCAAGTTTGCCTCAAGAGCCATGTTGCCGGTCTACTCCAGCCGCTCAGGTAGAGCCCGGCTCACCCTCCAGCGTGGAGATGTCGCCTTCGGGCAGGCCGAGTTCGCGCGCCTTCAGCAGCCGGCGCATGATTTTGCCGCTGCGGGTCTTGGGCACGCTGGGGACAAAGTCGATCTCCTTGGGCGCAACCACCGCCCCCAGGCGCTTGCGTGCGAAGCCGAGCAACTCGCGTCGCAGGTCCTCGCTCGGCGCGTAAGGCGCCTTCAGCGAAACAAATGCCTTGACCGTTTCCCCGGCCATCGGGTCGGGCTTGCCGATAACGCCAGCCTCGGCCACCGCGGAATGTTCCATGAGCGCGCTCTCAACCTCGAAGGGCCCGATAAGATGGCCGGATGACTTGATCACGTCGTCGGCCCGCCCAACAAACCAGAAGTACCCATCGGCATCGCGCTTTGCCAGGTCGCCAGTAAGATACCAACCGCCGGTGAAGCACTTTCGATAGCGTTCCTCTTCGTGGAGGTAGCCGCGAAACATCGAAGGCCATCCCGGCCGCAGCGCCAGCTCGCCCTCTATTCCCGCTTCAGTCAATTCTTCGATCGTTCCATCCTTATGGCGGCGTACGATAGTCGCATCGATACCGGGGAGAGGGCGGCCCATCGAACCCGGACGAATATCCATCGCGCGATAGTTGGCGATCATGATGCCGCCGGTCTCTGTCTGCCACCAGTTGTCATGGATGGGAATGCCAAAGGCCGTTTGCCCCCAAACCACTGCTTCCGGGTTGAGCGGCTCACCGACGCTGGCAACCAGACGCAACTGGCTTAGGTCATATTTGCGGACGACCTCGACGCCGACCTTCATCATCATACGCACGGCCGTCGGAGCGGTATACCAGATACTCACGCGTTGACTCTGAAGAATCCCGTACCAACGTTCGGCGTCGAATTCGGCCTCGTCTACTACGGAGGTAATGCCGTGGGTCAACGGTGCGATGATGCCGTACGATGTTCCGGTTACCCACCCGGGGTCAGCCGTGCACCAGAAAATGTCCTCCGGGTGAAAGTCCAGAGCGTAGCGCCCCGTCATGTGATGAGCGACAACCGCCTCGTGCACATGCATTGCTCCCTTCGGTCTTCCCGTGGTTCCGCTGGTGAAATGAAGTAGCGCAAGATCCATCGGCTCAGTATGCGGAATCTCGAATTGATCGCTGGCTTCATTCATCAGCCGATTGAAATCGAGGACGCCGGTTGTCGCCTGAATATCCTCTGGCGAGCCAATCAATAGGACGTAGCGTAGATCGGGGAGCGATGAGCGCAGCTCAGCGACCTTTCGTTTGTAGAGCGCGGTTGTGGTCACCAGTACCCGGCCATCGCCGATTCCAATCCTCTGGCGAATCGGTTCGGGACCAAACGCCGAGAAGAGAGGACAAAAGACGCCGCCGGCTTTCAGAGTGCCCAACGCGCTGATGTAAAGCTCGGGGATGCGCCCGGCTAGCAGGAAGACCCGGTCCCCCTTGGCAATGCCAAGCCGCCCAAGCACGTTGGCAAAGCGATTAGTGAGCGCGCGCAAGTCGGCGTAGTCGAAGTCACGCACTTCACCCCGCTTGCCAAGCCAACGGAGCGCCAGGTGCTGGCGCAGTGGCCCTGCGCAATGCCGGTCGACAGCCTCATATGCGATATTGAGGCCGCCCCTGGGAAGACCGTCGAGTGCCCGCCGGGCGGCCTCCCAAGAGAAGGCCGCCCGGCTTTGGTCATAATCGACCACGTTCGGGGTAACGACCCAGCCGCTCCGGGGCTTCTCGATTGTTTTCCAGGGCATTGCTTTCAGCTTTTTGCAACGCAACCCGGCTCAGGTTTGAGCGTGACGAAATAGCACCCGACGCATCACCGGGAACAGATCGCGTTCCTCGCCAGCGATGAGATCGTCGAGCGTGGTAGCGTACACGCATAGGTTGCGCGCCTCGGCGGCAACATCCTCATCGCGCCCTTTCGTAAAGGAATGAGTGGCAATGAGGTCGTGCAGCATCAGGAGCTGTTCGTGCTTCCTGCGTGCGCGGTCGACCAGTTGATGGGGAAAATCAGCAAGCGACTCGGCCCACGGCAGCATCGTGAGGTCTTCCTTGCCGAGATGTTTGGCAATGACCGAGTCGATCCGCTCCCATGTTTTGGCGGCCCGTTCACGCAATTCGAGATCGCCGGGGTCAAGCGCTAGCCGGGCCGCGACCGAAGCCGCCTCCAGGATCGGACGCCTCAACCTGGCGTCCTCGTCGGCCAGATCTGCCAGCGTGAACTTCATCTTCGACTCTTTGCTTGCTAATTCCGGTATATCCTTGGTTTTCATCATTTGGCCCCTAGCACCGGTTCATAGCTAACTCCTGTGCATTCCGCGTGCCATCAGGTCTACCCCCCCTGCGGCGTTATCCAAACATCGGTCTGCGTGGTATGTCAGGACTTGCCTGATCTGATCTGTTCCACAAACGTCGCATCAATGGCCGCTATAGCGACAGAGGGCAACTCCCGAGATCTCTATTAAGAAACTTCAGCGCGGGTCGAATTGGCCGAAGAATTGCTCCTTAGTTTGTTTTGATTTCGTCGCTCGTCGAGAAATGAAAAGGGAGAATCAGCCATGAAAAAGATAACACCGAGGACGAAACCCGCCACTGAAAAAAAGGCAAAGACCGCGAAACGGGGCGCGAAAATGAAGCCGGTGGCGGCAGGCGCGCGAAAAGCGTCCGGTACCCAAGCACCAGGTATGGATTCGCTGGCGGAGACAATCCGCATGCTGGGCGCGCTCGTGGCAGAACTACGTCAGATAGCGGACGACCTGCGCGACCTGATGACGGCGGGCGAGGAGCCCGAGGTTGACGCTCTAGTGGTCACTGAAGTCGAGGGTTCGGAGGCTCTAGAAGAATAGTCCTAGAGCGCCTCACTACTCCTTCGGCAACGCTGCGTCGGGAAAATCGAGAATATGCTTCCTACGGAACCAGTGGTGTGTTTCCTTTTCGCCCAGATGGACGGGGCCAAGGATACGAGCACTGGCGCTGCGACCGCACTGCCTGCCGCAGCGTCCGTTCAAATGCGACATTCTAGCGCTGCCGTAGTGACTTCAGACTGCGCGTCTTGAGGACGTCGCCGGCCTCGCGCCGCGCCTGGTTGACGCCGTAATCGAGCAGGTCTCTGGAGACTACGAGCTTGACGCCGTTGTGGGCGAGGATGTAGGTGAGGAACTTGCGGATGTTGCTGAAGACGGCGCGTCCCTCCGCGACCGCGTTGACGATGCTGGCGAAGTTGTCGTCCAGTAACACCATGCCGGCCGCGTCCTTAGCCATGTCGGTGCCCGCTATCCCCATCGCGATTCCGATGTGTGCGCTCTTGAGCGCGGGCGCGTCGTTGACGCCGTCGCCGGTGACCGCCACCACGTGTCCCTTGTGTTTCAGCGCCTCGACGATCCGTCTTTACTGATCCGCACCGACGCGGGCGAAGATGATTTCCGGCGTGTCCAGCGCCAGCCGCAACTGCGTTTCGGTGAGCGCACGCAGCTTGTCGCCGTTGATTACCTGCGGGTCGCCCAAACGGAGGAGCCAATCTCGCGGCCGATCGTCTGGCAACAAGCGCAGCGCTTTTCGACCTTGGCCCGCACTTCATGCAGCACAGTGCATCGTCCCGCCGAGCAGGTCGTAAGCCAGATACAGTCCCATCAAGCGCATCGAGTATCAGACCCGTTAAACTCAGAACCGGCATAAGATGATGCGCCATGCGCCGCTCATGCTTAACTGGAACCCCGAGAGCTTGAAACGCGATGCTATCAGAACATCGCTATCGCGAAATGGTTATTGTACAAAGAAATGGTTTTCGTAGCTCACTTTCCAAATGTCTATCTAGAACAGCTCAAGCCTTTTCACTTGGTGTGGTTGAGACATCCTAGTATCCACGGCCGAAAGTGGGCCGCCAACAAGACGCAAAAATAGTCGGCGTCGCGGTTCATCGTGGAAGACGCAACCGCTGATTCTCAGCCGGGAAGCTGCACTGCATCCATGGGTTGTTTCCGGAATTCCGCTGATCATTTTTCCTGGAGGCCTCGGATATAGTCCACGATGGCGGCAATTCGAGCATCAACCCCCGCTCTTGAAGTCGGGTTCTCCTCTTGCACTTGAAAAATTTCGCCCCAGTAGGGCATTTCCCGCTGGCGTTGATGCCATACAGGCTGGCTGCGGCCATCGACAACTTTTTGAACCTCTTCGGAAGGGAACCTTCCGCCATTGTGCTGGCTTAGGCGGGTAAGATCGGGCACTGCGGTCCCATTCCATTCCCCCTTGCCTTTGCCGTCCAGCCCATGACAGGCCGCGCAATAGTGTTGATAGTCTTCTTTGCCGGACTGTGCCGATGCCTTTGCTGCCCACAGCAAAACCAAGGTAACGACTACGGCAAGCCTACAAGTCAGTGTTAACATTTTTGTCATCCGGCCAGATTTTGACCTTCTGGTTTTCCAGGTACACCCGCGTCTCGCTCTTTGACGCGATCCATCAACACGCAGCCACAGCGCTGAGGCTTCAACGAACAGCGACTAGAGCTTCGACCGCTGGAATCACCGGCTTGTAGGCGCTGCACGACAACTGGACTAAATCTGATCATCTATGCTGAGGGCTTTGGGTCTCCTGAAGGCTTTGGATGTAACGCACGAGATCGGTGATTCGGGATTTCACCTTCGCTTCAGAAGCACCCTTGGAAACACCTTGCGGTTGGAAATATACGCCCCACAACGGCATATCCAGAAGGCGCTCATGCGCTGCTGACTTTTTGCGGCCGTCGATCACTTCGTAGACCTCTTGAAAAGGAAATCTGCCCCCGTTCTTTTTGCTCAGATGGGTTAAATCGGGCCCCGGAATGTCTGCCTCTTTATCCCCCGTCGCGTCTGTCCCGTGACACGACGCGCAGTAATTCCGATAATCCCCTTTCCCGGTTGGCGCAGTTTGAGCCCATGCCTCAGCCCTCCACAACAAAAGCACAACAGCGGCCCCGAGTACGAAACTTATATACGGTAAGAGAGCGGCCCTGCTGAGATTCGTTATTGAAAATCGTTCAACAACGATTTGAGTCGAGATTTGGGTTTTTTGACTCTCCAATTTCATTTCGCCCTGAAAAAACTGCCTCCCTCTGCAACCTGCCGGCTCGCCTTTATCACGGCCCTGCGGCGGGTGCTTCCTCGCAAGGAGTAACACCCGCCTTCTTGCAGACTCCGGGGCCACTCCGACTGTTCTCTCAGGCTGCTGCGCCTATCTCTCGCGACGGACGCGGTTGACAGACGGTCGCAAGCGTTTCGGCTACCGCGTCCTCCGTGACCTCCGCGCGTTTGCCGCTCGAAGCTTCACGCTGCGCCTCCCGCGCTACGTCGTTGAGTGAGAGAATTCCGACCAGGTGTTCGTTCTGGTCCAGCACGGGCAGGCGCCTTACCTGATTCTCGCGCATCAAGGCCTCGGCCTGGCTGACGCCGTCGTTCGCGTGACAGGCGATTACCTTATGCGCCATGGCGGCCGTTACTGGGATGGCCCAGAGCTGTTTGCCTTGCGTATACGCAGCCATCGCGATATCGCGGTCAGTGACAAGACCAACGACATTGCCGTTACCGTCGGCGCTGATGACCGGAATGCAGCCACAATCCGATTCCCACATCAGTTGAGCCGCGCAATTGAGCGTGTCCGACTCGGTGCAAACCTTCACCGTGCGCGTCATCAATTGCTCTACTTTCATTTCAGCCTCTCCTGAGTCTTCGTTTTCGGATTCGTGCCGTGCCTGCGGTTCGCCGTCAGGCCGCGGCCTTCTTTTCCGAGTTGCCCTTCGGCGCTTCGATTTGGATCTTCACTTCCTTTGGTATGGCCTCCTTGGGCATCGGCGCGGTAAGTTCGAGAACGCCATCGTGGTACGTGGCCTTCAGATCTTCCGCCTTGATGCCTTCGGGCAAACTGATCGAACGCTCGAAGGCGCCGTAACGGATCTCGCGTTTCATGTAGTCGGCCTTTTTGGTCTCCCGCCTTTCCTCCCGCGAGCCCTTGATCGTCAGCACGTTGCCGACGAGCTTGATGTCAACGTCTTTGGGATCGGTGCCCGGAAGGTCGGCATGAACGATAAACTTGCCGTCCTCCACGCGCGTTTCGATTGCTGGACGCGCTGGCATCGCTTCCCAGTCGGCGAACAACTCGCGTCCCAGCGGGAAACGGCCGAACCAATCACGGTCGAAGCCAAACCGTTCGATCAAGTCGTCGAACTCGCTGCGAAATCTCTCGAGCTCTCTCGATGATCTCCATCTTTCAAGCAATCCCATTGTCCTTTCCTCCTTATGCCGCCTACGCCTGTGGATGCGTCTCGGCGGGTTTTTCCTTACTCAGGATGGCTTTCATCTGGTCGTCAGAAACCTGACGGAAATCGCGATAGAACTGGCCAACGGCGAAGAAGTCCTCGGGCGTCTCGAGGCAAACGATTTCGTCGGCATCGCTTTGCAGCGCCTCGATGCTCTCCGCCGGCGCGACCGGGATTGCCAGTATCAAGCGCTTTGGCTTTTGCCGGCGGACTCCGCGGAGCGCGGCCCGAACTGAAGAGCCGGTCGCGATTCCGTCATCGATTACGATCACGGTCTTGCCTCTAAGCGGAACTCGATATGCGGTCTCACGGCGGTTCACTTCTTTCAGCTGCCGCGCAATCTCTGCCCCTATGTACTCATCGGAGACCCCGAGGTGTTCGATGATGTCCTGGCTGAAAATCGCGCGCGGATGGTCACCGTCAACCACAGCGCCGATTCCCAACTCAGGCTGTCCTGGCGCTCCCAGCTTACGCACCACGATTACATCGAGAGGCGCATCCAATGCGTCCGCGACCTCTTTGGCGACCGGCACGCCGCCGCGCGGAATGCCGAGCACAACCGCATTGGTGTGCGCGTAAGACATCAGCCGCCGCGCGAGCATCTGCCCGGCCGCTTCGCGGTTTGTATAGACGATCGGCTGCTGCCTGGCAGGGTCTGCCGCCTCGGGCGCTTTCAAATGGCGGCCGAACCAGTCGCCGGCAAGCTGGGCCACCTGCCCCAGCGCGCCCGGCTCCTCAAACAGATGCGTCGCTCCCGGCACGATCTTGAGCGACTTCTCACAACACAGGACGCGGTAGGCCTTCTCGTTGAGCTCGATCACACCGAAGTTATGGCCGCCAACGATGAGCAGAGTAGGCGACCTCACGCCGGCGAGATGACGAATCGCGAGGTCCGGGCTGGCCGCCTCGTGAGACGACAGCGCCAACCGTCTTGTCCTGCGCCGCGGCAACCAACGCAGCCGCAGCGCCAGTGCTGGCGCCGAAATATCCCAATGGACAGTTGCTGCTGCCCTCTCTATGCCTTAGCCAACGCGTCGCATCGGACAGACGGTGCGTGAGAAAGTCGATGTCGAAGACATTTTCGCGGTCCCCAGATTCCTCTTCCGTCAGTAGATCGAAGAGCAGCGTGCCGATGCCCCTATTCTGGAGCGCCTCCGCAACGAACTGATTGCGCGGGCTAAGGCGGCTGCTGCCACTGCCGTGCGCGAATAGCACCACGCCTGCGGCGTACTTCGGAATCGTGAGTTCGCCTTCTAAGTGAACCGAGTCAGAGGGTATGAGGAGTGATTCTTTCATCGAAGGCTACCTAATTCTGGCTGCCATTTATCTGTTTCAGACTTGTTCAGACTTTCCGGCCGGCGCGAGCTTGTCCTTCTGTCCCGCTGCGTGCCCCTACCAGTGTTTTCCTGATTTCGCGCCACACCCATGCGCCTAATGACCGCCAAATCCCCTCGCGCGCACGGCCTGAGCGCCTGGCGCGTGACGCTTTGATGCGATCCTTGCGTGCGCGTGCGCCCGCTGGCTCGGAAGCGTTTGGCAGAGCGCGACGCCTTCGCGCGTTTTCTATCGCTATACAGCGACCCATTTTTCGCTGGACCCTGATGCGTCAACTAAGTGGCGATTTCTGAGACGGCTCCGCTCCTAGCCCAGTCGGCGTCTTACGCGACGTTCTGTTGCGCAGCGGTAAGCCACAATCCTTTCAGATCTTTAGGCAATTGACTGAAGACGTGGCGAGCCTCTCCCTCACGCCCGGTCCGACTACCCAGCGCCTCCTGAAGGACGCTGAATACACAAATGACCGCCTCTTCAGCCCGGCTTTCGTCTTCTAGTCCCACCATACGACGCACTTCCGCCAGAAACTGATATTCGTGCACTTTCCTCACCGCGCGATCGGGATAGTCGAAGGACAACCAGAGCATCTTCAGCGAGGCAGGTAGTTGAGCGGCGACATCCGCCGCCTCTGCGGGCGTTAGGCGGTCACGCAGTTCCTGAAACACGGCGAAAATCAGGATTTCTGCCCTGCGGTCATCACACCCAAACCGATCGGCCACGTCACGTACGAACGCCTTGTCTTTCATTTACCCTCTCCTCCGGATAACCGTGAGTGCGACTGTTTCAGATACTCGAGCAAATGTTTCGGGACTTTACGTCTCAACAACTCAGTTGTTGTGCTTGCAGACACGCCCACGTCAGCAGCCACGGAATCGACCCAAGGAACATGCCGATCATTAAGGACATGGTCATCGCCATTTGATCTCCGAAAGTGTGATCTCTCATGCTGCCACCTGCTTGTTTTGGACGCCGCGGCAGGCCATAACTTTGGCCACGCGACGCGGCTCGCCCAGATCACTCCAGCCGACTTCGCCGACCGGCAGGACGCTCAGATTGGCCGCCACTGCTTGCAACACGTCACGCGAAAAATCCGAGGTTCGAAGATCATCGTATAATCTGCCGGCGGTCTCCTTCTCGAACATGGTTCCCAGGCTCAGCCTTATCATCGAAAACGGGATGTAAAGCTCAGGCATCGCGAGCATGAATAATCCGAGCAGCGTCGGCACTCGGCTGACGATCATAAAGCTGTTCCAGAGACAGCCTCGTGCCATAAGCTCGCTCGCTGTTTGATGTGAGGGCTTCTCCCAGAAGCGGCGGATCGAACGGATGTTCAACTTTCCTGTGCCCGACGATGATCCCGGTTCGATCCACCCGTACCCGGTCTCGGGCTCCGAGGCAGTGATGCCCAGCAGCACGGTAAGCTCAGGGCGCTCTTCAACCGCTGCGAAGGCAGCGTCGACATGCTTCGTTAGCGCCGCTTCATCGACGACGTGATGGTCGGAAGGCATCAGGAGCACCGAGGTCCGCGGAGTTGATTCGGCGAGACGAAGAAGTGAATAGAGAATTGCTGGGGCGGTGCCCCGATTTCGAGGCTGGACTATGAGATTCTGCGGAGAAACGCCGGCCAGAAGCGGCGAAAAGAACCGCTCGTGGTTTCGGTTGAGAACAAAAGAGATTCTCTCCGAAGGAACGGACAGCGAAGCCCGTCGGCGGGTTTGAACGAGCAACGGAACATCGCCGAACAGCGTGCAAAACTGCTTCGGAACGTGTACGCCATCGGCACCTCGCGTCAACTGGGCCAGCCTGGTCCCGTCACCCCCGGCAAGAATGATTGCGGCCCGCTCGGTTTTGTCGGAAATTAACCGGTCCTGGTTCATGGCTGCTCCAAGTATTTGATGGGCAGTTGGGCGATACGATTGGTAACCAGCGTTCCGCTACCGCGTCATATCCTCTTCACGCGGCTATACTTCGAGGTCCGGCATTTCGCAGAACTCGACGGCGTCTCGGCAGTAGATCGCGAGCATCGAGAGACTTGAGTCCCTTCAACAGACGGCCGGAGTCGACTCCGAGCAGGTCACAGATAGTCTCGAAGGCGAATAAGCTTCGAGATTCATTTGCGGCTTCGAACCAGCTACGGACTTCTTCAAAGCTTTTGCGCTGGGTCGGATTCGAACGTCCTCTGTTCACCAGATAGGTCCTCATCGCGTCCTCGAGAACGCTCCACAGAAGCCGGTACTCTCCGTCGGCGACAGTCGAACGGCGCCGCAATAAATCGTTGTACTGGAGTGGAAGGATGGAGCCGTTGAGATCTTCAGATGCGAATTCAATAGATGTGTCCATCGCCGCTACCTTTCTGTTCCAATGAGATTTAGGCCGCGCGCAGGCCGTACTTCGTGATCTTCGCGTAGAGCTTCTTGCGAGAGATCTTCAGTTGCTCGGCGGTGCGGACCTTGTTGCCGCCGTTATTTTGTAACGCGCGTGCGATCAGCTCGCGTTCGGTCTCGGCGAAAGTTACGACAGAGCGCTCTGGACGGCTGGCGCCTGCTACCCTCACCGGCGCTTTGGCGTCGGTATCGCTGGAGGCTGTTAGGGTTGGCGGTAAGTCTTCGAGAGCAATCAGATGACCCTTCCCGAAGGTAAATGCTCCCTCGACGACGTTGGACAGTTCGCGAACATTGCCCGGCCACTCATATTCCAAGAGGGCATCCAGCGCCTCCTTCTCGATTCCTGCGACAGCGCGCCCGAGATTCTGGTTGAACATGCAGATGAAGTGGTCTACTAGAAGCTGAATGTCCTCGGACCGTTCACGGAGCGGCGGAACCGCGATCAGCGCTGCTTGAAGCCTGTAGTACAAGTCCTGACGCAGATT
This sequence comes from uncultured delta proteobacterium, assembly GCA_963710455.1. Taxonomy (GTDB): domain Bacteria; phylum Desulfobacterota; class Binatia; order Binatales; family Binataceae; genus JAKAVN01. Next base: position 107,208 of record CAVQAG010000014.1, on the reverse strand, counting down.
TCCGTCGGCCACGGCCGCTTGTGGATCGCGGTTGGTCGAAGCAATGATCCTTACATCAACTGGCTGCTCACGCGTTGATCCAACCGGCCGTATCGCCCGCTCCTGGATGGCGCGCAGAAGCTTGCTCTGCGTCTCGGCGCTCATCTCGGTGATTTCATCGAGGAACAAGGTTCCTCCGTCGGCGGACCGGAACAGCCCGAGATATTCTGTCGTTGCACCGCTGAACGCGCCCCGCTTGTAACCGAAAAGTTCGCTCTCGATTAGCTCCTTCGGCAGCGCCGCGCAGTTGAGCGCCACAAAGGGCCGGTCTGCACGCGCACTGCAATTATGAACCGCGCGCGCAACCAGCTCCTTGCCAGTGCCGCTTTCGCCGATAATCAGCAAGTTGCCTCTAGTCGCCGCCGCGGCTTCAATGCGCCGATAAAGCTGGCGCATCGCGGCAGTAGCGCCGACTAAGCCCTGAAAGCGTGCCTTCTCGGCGGCAGGGAGATAAGCAGCCTCGCGTTCAAGAGCAGCGCTTTTTTCTCCAGCAGTCACGGCGTCGGAACGGAAGTATGCGGAGACGAGCAAGATGATCTGTACGTGGCTGAGTTTGTCGAAAGCCATGGCGAGCTGTGCCTGTGTGCTCCGCTCACCGAGAAATATGCGCTGGACAGTGTTCCTAAAGAGCTGAAAGGAGGCGATGACTTCGCTCAGCGGCATCCGCTGCTCGGCGAGCAACTCGCCCAGCTGACTTACCTCGGCCGCATATTTATCGATGTCGCCGGCAACGATCGCGCCTTGCGTGTGCTGGAGCGCGTTTTCAAAGATCCGCTCGAAGTCGTCCTGCGACAACGAGCGCGAATCGCGGAAATGAAGAACATATTGCTGATTCCAATCCCGGACGATTTCGCTCCGCCGGCGAGCAATGGTTTCGGACATCGGCCGCAACTCATCGAGGTCCTGATCGGACAGAAGATGGAAATGCCGGGGGAAAAGGCGCTCCGCACCTTGCGCTGCGGGCACCCCAAACCATTGAAAATCCGGTATCGAGCGTGGGAGAGGTACAGACGTGCTGGCTGACCGAGAGGTTCTAAAATCTTGTAAACACGTTGCACCCATGGTCTTCTGACTCCCTCGCTGACGACTGTTAGGCGGCCGGGTCGATGCTTGGTTCAACGCCCTCAAATTTCTCGACCGCTTCTACAGCAGGCCCTGTGCCATAAGAATTTGTCACGGATTACATCGAGTCCTCGCGAAAATGGTGGGGAATGCCTCCCCAAATCGGGGATCCATTCCCCGGCATCATCAGCTGCGCGAAATCTAGGATGACATCGACGAAATCAGGATGACGTCGAGAGGAGCGCGATTTAGCGGTAGTTTGGAGCCTAATAAACCGCTGCCCAGACTGTAGAGCGTATACGGTGTAAACACGTAACGGCACAGATCGTGAATCACGAGAGGCCTATGGAAGCAGCGGCATCTCAGAAAAAGTGTCAGCTGGCTCTGCCGGTACGCGACCGGACCGGCAGAGTGCGATTCAGAGATAAGCCAGAAGTCATCCGTGAGTTCGACAACCTCGGCCGCAGAATGCTGCTCGTGCGCTTCGAGGACGGCGGCACCACCTTTCTGTTTCCGCATGAAGTGAGAGTCATCGAATGAAAGGCAGAAAAATTGACGTGGGTCGTTCTCGTTAGCCAGTTGGGCGATATGCCTGAGAGGCCATAAGATTGTCGCACTTGATATTGATCGTTGATGATGAAACCGAAGTCGCAGATACCTGCGCACGAGTCTTGAAAAGATCGGGCTTCGACTGCCTGGTCGCGTATGACGGCCCCTCAGCATTGGCTTTGTTTGATTCACGGCAACCGGCGCTGGTTCTCTCCGACATCAATCTTCCCACTGGTGATGGCTTTGAAATCGCACGCTACGTGAGCCGCAAATCTCCCGCTACTCCGGTCATCCTGATGACCGCGCACCACCATACGCGGGCATCCGGGCAGATTGCGCGCGCCGGCGCGGCGCGTTACCTCCGCAAGCCTTTTTCCAATGCCGAACTGATTTCCGCTGTCAGATTTCTGTTAGACGGCACGCCGGGAGCCACCTAGAAAACTCGCGCCGAGACTCGAGCACGCCCCATTAAAGGGCCGTCAAATCCGGGGATGCCGCATGCCTGCTTCGCCGCCCCGCCGCTTTGTTTAGCGACAAATGGGGGCCGCCGTGGAAGTCAAACATGACATGAAGCTCACTTTTCTCGGCACTCGCGGATACGCCGAAGCGCGCAGCCGCTACCATAGGCGGCACAGCTCGCTTCTGATCTTCTCCAAAGGTCGCCGCATCATGGTGGACTGCGGCCAAGACTGGATGCAATCGGTCGCAGAGGTTCGACCGCATGCCATTTTCGTTACCCATGCACATCCCGATCACTGTGGGCTGCGCGATGGAGTCGACTGTCCAGTCTATGCGACCGCGGCGGCACGGAACGACATGAACTGTTACAAGATAGAGCAGCGCCAGACAATCGGAATAAGAAATCCGCTTAGGGTGGTGCGTCGGCAGGTAATGAACTTTCGGTCACACCACGATACGCGCGCAACTCAGGTGGCGTCAGGAAGCAAGCGTGAAGCGAGCTGTCTTCACGCATTGCGGTAGCCAAATAGTAAAGCACGACGAACGCGCCATGAACTCGAAACTCCAGGCGATGGCCCGCGCATGGGGCACAAATGCACGCTTGGCCTATGACGGCCTTCAAATCGTTGTTCGCTAATTCTGTCAGCGAATGCCATGCTTGGTGAGGAGGTGGCGGAGGGTCTTGCGGTCGACACCGGCACTACGTGCAGCCTCAGAAACATTGCCGCCCGCATGTCTGAGCAGATTCGCCATGTACGCGGCCTCGAGCTGCCCTATCCAGCGCTCCCGAGCCTCTTTCAGGGTCAGCTTGCTCGCGATGTCGGTCGGTGGTGGCCCATCCGCTTCACGAGCGGGCGTTCTCAAATGCGCAGGCAATTCGGCCAGCGTAATCATTTCGCCTTCGGACAAGGCGCATGCCCGCTCAATCACGTTCTGAAGTTCACGCACGTTGCCGGGCCACGCGTAGGTTTCCAAGGCGATCATTGCCTCGGGTTCGAAACCCTTCACCATTGCTTGAGGACCGCGCGCGTATTTCCGCAGAAAGTGCTGTGCCAACAGCTCGACATCACCGGAGCGCTCCCGCAAGGGCGGAAGTGCGACATCGATGACGTTAACCCGATAGTACAAATCTTCGCGAAACTTGCCGTCGGTAACCAGCGCGCGCAGGTCTCGATTAGTGGCGGACACAATGCGTATATCGACGTCGATTTGCCGGGTCCCACCAACTTGCCGAATCTGCCGCTCTTGTAGCGCACGCAACAGCTTCACTTGCAACCCCAATGGAAGCTCGCCCAGCTCATCCAAGAAGAGAGTGCCGCGATGCGCTGCTTCCATCAGCCCTTTCTTGGCGGCCGCCGCGCCGGTAAACGCTCCTTTTTCGTGCCCGAAAAGTTCTGACTCAAGCAAGTTCTCCGGCAGCGAAGCGCAATCGACCGGAACGAAGGGCTGCGCCGCTCGCGGGCTGTTCGCGTGAATCGCGCGCGCGATTAGTTCCTTACCGGTCCCGGATTCGCCCAGGATGAGTATATTGGCCTCCGAGCGGGCCGCCTTGCGTACCAGCTCTAGTACCTGCTGAAGAGCAGCACTGCGTCCGAGGATGTTCTCAAACCCGAACACGCCCCGGAGCTGCTCACGCAAGTTCAGAACTTCGAGTTCCAGGCGCCGCTTCGTCAGGGCGCGCTCGACAGTGAGCTTTAGTTGGTCATTCGAAAAGGACTTGGAGAGGTATTCGAACGCGCCGGCCTTGACGGCGGCCACCGCGGACTCGATCGACCCATAACCGGTCAGCACGATCACCGGCATTAGCGGGTCGATATCTCGCGCCCGCGCGAGTATCTCCATTCCGTCCATCCCTGGCATTCGGAGGTCGGTTAGGAGGAGATCTGGGTGCTCGGATTCGAGCAACCGCATGGCTTCCTGCGGATCGGTCGTGGCGAGACACTGATAACCCGTAGATCCCAGGATCCGCACCCAGCTCTTGGTTACATCGGGCTCGTCGTCGAGAATGAGGATTCGCTCTATCGCCATCAAGAAACCCAACGATCAATTATGCGCCGCGAACCCCCGCTCGACCAAGCGGGCGCGCTCTCCGCCGCGTAAATCATTTCGAGAGTGGAAACTACGATGCCGAAGCATCCTCTGTCGGCAGTGTGATGATGAAGGTAGTGCCCTTTCCTGGCTCCGATTGAACCTCGATTCTGCCGTTATGTTCGTGCACAATCCGGCGGCTCAACCACAATCCCAGGCCGCTACCGGTCGGCTTCGTCGTATAAAGCAGATTGAACACCTTATCCAAAGAATCAGCGGGTATTCCCGGCCCGGTGTCGGCCACCGTGAGGTGCAGCCATCCCGGCCGATCGTTTAGCAGGCCGCTTGTTATCATGAGGACGCCGCCCTGCGGCATCGCATCACGCGCGTTGCTTAAAAGATTGATCAGCACCCGTTCGAGAGCGATGGCATCGCCCATTATCGGTGGCAAGTTCGGGAACAGGGCCGTTCCCACGTTTATGTCGACTTTGCGCATCTGGTCGCCAATCAGCAGCAGTGCGGCGTTTATCAACTGATTAATATTGACCTGTGCAATGGCCTTTTCGCGTTGGCGGGAAAGTTCCAGGAATCCTTCGACCATATGACTGGCACGCTCGGCTTGGCGGTGAATGGCGCCGAGGTCCTCGTTCATCTCTGCGGCCGGCGTCGTGCCTGGCGACTCGAGAAGGAGTTCGGAGCGCGAACGGATCACTTGCAGTGGATTGTTGAGGTCATGCGCGATGCCCGCGGCAAACGTTCCTAGCGATGTTATTGTTTCGGCCCTCCGCGCCTCGCGCTCTAGTGCGAGTCGCTCGCTGATGTCAGTGACAGCAGCGACCACCAAATCGCCACGCGCAGTTCCACGTGCATAGGTGAGGCTGATTTCTACCGGAAACTCGCTACCATCCTTACGCCGCGCCGCCAAACTGAGGCCACGACCCATCGCGCGGGTCCGTGGGCCCCCGAAATAATCATCGACGTGCCCGTGATGAAGCTCGCGAATCTGCGTCGGAACAAGGAGCTCAACCGGCTGGCCTACGAGCTCTTCCTGCGAATAGCCGAATAGCTGCTCGGCCCTGGTATTGCCTTCCAGAATATGGCCGCTGCGATCAACCACAAGCAGGCCTTCGCTTGCCGCTTTGAAATACTCTTCGTAGGGCATCTAACCGGCCTTTCCGTTGGTGACCATGTCGATTTGGTGCGTGGCTGACACACGCGTTCCCCTGTGTTCCACCTCCGGACATGTCATTTTACGAAGAAACCGGCTGCTCAGGAGAGAAAAGTGTTATCCTTCGAACAATTTTAATTAATTTTGGAAAGAGAACGTGTTGAACCCCAGCGATCACGTCGCCGGGATGCGATCGTGCTCGCGGTGCCTCCACGCAATTCGGCGGGCACGAAAACTTCCGCCGGCGGGTCGATCGCGCCTTCGCTAGCGAGCATGTTTGGCACGAGAACAAGGCGCCGGCGCTCTTTGATAATAGCTCCATCGCGCTCCAGGCCCCTGAGCTGCAAAGTGATGATCGGCCTCGTAGCGCCGACGAGGTCGGCCAGGTCTTGGTGAGTAAGTGGTACGTTCAGAAGAGTCCCCCGCTCATGGCGGGTGCCAAACTTGGAGCCCAGCTCGGCAAAGGCCGTGAGCAGCCTGTCTTTGACGGCGAGCCGCAGCATCATGGAATAGCGCGTCAGGAGTTCCTGTAACTCTGAAACCAGCATGTCCATAACCAATTGGAAATCACTGAGTGATGCGTCGAGCATGATCTCTACGAATCGTTGTGGGTCGATCTTCGCCACTAAGCAATCCGTGAACGCGTCGCACTGAAACTGGTGCACGGTTTCGGACAGAACCGCTGAGATACCGAACGTCTCACCCGGTGGAATGAGGGCCATCAACACAAGCTGACCCGCTTTGTTAAGTCCGCTAAGCCTGGCCACTCCCTTCAGTAAAATATGAAGATTTCGTGATGCTTCTCTCCGCACATAAATCCGCTCTCGCCGCTCGAACCTCCAAACGGACATTGCAGAGGCCAGGCTGCGAAGTTTGAGCTGCGGCAGATTCGCGAACCTTTGAAAGCGCGACAGCGTCGCTACGTCCACCCTGGTCGCGGGTACCATTGCTCGCCTCCATGCTCTCGATGGCTACACGAAATGGAGACATCGCGTTTCGTTGAGCATCGGAGCGCAAAATAAGATGTGCCGCACTGCCCTCGAGAGCATCGCACATTTACTAACCACGCAAAGCCAATTCACAAACCCTTCCCTTAAAGAGCGGATTACGATCACTCGCGGCTCGCGGCCCACTCCTTGGCCTTGACAATCGCAATGCGTATAGCTCTCCCCTCGTCATAGCCCTCTTCGAGCAGTGCGTTGGCAATCTCGATTGCCTTCAGCCGCACCTCCAGCGGTAGGTTCCGCATCGAGCGCGGGTAATATGTTTCATTTACGGCATCGCGCTGGATCGTACGGCGCAAATATACACTATGCCAAGGCCGATCGCCTTCGGCGAACCGCCAGCTCCCAAGACCCGTAGAGGAGCTTGAAAGCGATCGTCCGCGCAACGAACAGGTCGATGGATGCGATGCCTCAGGCCGTCGATCTTCGCCCTCGTCCAAGACACGGCTCACTCGCGCAAGGCGCTAGTCCCTTTTTACCGCCCGCTCAGCGGCCCTTGCTGGTTCGGCAGGCCTTCTTTGTTTTCCTCCTGGACCCCTCGAGTTCCCAGGTGGCGAAGAGCATCCCATCGTCGCTCCGGTTGTAAGAGATCCGCCCGCCGAAGAGTTTTTTTTAGCTCGTGCGCGATGCGATGGGTCAGTTTTTACGAGGTGGTCAGCACCTCGGGTGCCTCTTCGTTCTTGGAGTCGATCGTGTCGATTGAAACTATCTGGCGCGCGGGCTGCGTCGCCATTGCACGGACGGTAACGTTCTCGATGCGGCTTCGGATTGAGGGCGCGGTTTTTGGCCAACCCACTCCCGCGGATGATTAGCCGACCCTGGCCTTCCTGGCGACTTACCTGGTCGCAGGCCGGGCAGAACCCCCATTGGCGCCGCTCCAGCAAATCGTCGGTCAGTTTATGATCGTGGCGCCATGTCTTGTGCAAAAATACGGCGCCGCATCGCGCACAGACGGTAGCGCTATTTCTTCACCCAAATCCTCTGCGAATGCTGAATCGAACGGAGCCAAAGCCACGCCAATGGTGCGATCGGATACATCGTATCAGTGTCTGGGTCCCAGGTCCTTTGATCTTCTGTGGCACGGCCAATGCTCTCTCCTCGGAACATGAATGTGCCGCTTGCCAAACGCCTGTGGCCGATTGCCGTCGCGCTGCTGATCACTGCAGGGGCTGTGTTGCTGTGGATGAGCGAGCGCAAAGAGGGGCCTCGGTATGTCACCGCGCCGGTAGACCGCGGTTCAGTGATCCGCTCGGTTACCGCGACGGGCACCGTCAATCCCGTGATCGTCGTCCAGGTCGGTACCTACGACTCAGGGCCGATTATCGCGATCTACGCGGATTTCAACTCGCCAGTCAAAGCGGGACAGCTGATCGCGAAAATCGACCCGCGCCCGTTCACCGTCAAAGTGCACCAGGCGGAGGCTGCGCTCGGCAATGCCCAAGCCCAGCTCGGCAAAGACCAGGCTGATCTCGCCTACAAGAAGCTGACCTTCGAGCGTGACGCCAGGTTGCACGCCGAAAATGTGATCTCGCAAGACACGCTCGACAACGCGCGCAGCGTATTTCAACAGGATGTATCGCAGGTCGCGCTGGACCACGCGCTGGTCAAACAGCAGCAAGCTAACCTCGAGGAGGCGCAGGTCAATCTCGATTACACCAACATTATTTCGCCGGTCGACGGCACGGTAGTGTCGCGCAATGTCGATGTTGGACAGACGGTAGCCGCCAGCTTTCAGACTCCGACGTTGTTTCTGATCGCGAAGGACCTGACGCAAATGCAGGTCGATACCAACGTGAGCGAGTCTGATATCGGCGACGTGCGGGAGGGAGAAACCGCCGCCTTCGGCGTTGACGCGTTCCCGGATCGGATGTTCGAGGGCACTCTTGGGCAGGTCCGCCAGGTACCGATCAGCGTGCAGAACGTCACAACCTACGACGTCGTGGTAAACGTGCCCAATCCTGAATTCCTCCTCAAACCCGGCATGACCGCAAATGTGACTATCACGACCGCGCGTCGGAACGATGTCCTTCGTGTTCCTATCCAGGCGTTGCGATTCTCGCCCACGTCTCTCTCGCCATGTCGTTATCGGCGATCTCCGCGGCGTCCATGTCCACCTCTCCAGCGGGTTCTCACGAGCAGCGAGTCTGGGTCGCGGATGGCAGCGTTATCAGGCCGGTATCGATCGTGGCCGGACTCGACGATGGGCACTATGTCGAAGTCGTGAGCGGCGATCTCAGGCCGGGTGAATCGGTCGTAACCGCCGAGTCGCGTCCGGGCGAGACGAGCGCCGTGACACCAACGGCGTCTTCATCCACACTCCGCTTCGTGCATTGAGGATCCACGATGCCGGCGGTCATCCAGATTGAAGGGCTGAACAAGACCTACCGGATGGGCGAGGTCGATGTGCGCGCGCTGCAGGACGTCTCACTTTGCGTCGAGCACGGCGAGTTCATTGCGATCATGGGCGCGTCGGGTTCGGGCAAGTCCACTCTGATGAACATCATCGGATGCCTCGATCGTCCGACCAGTGGCCGCTACGAACTGGAAGGAGTCGACGTCGCCTCGCTGCGGGAGGAAGAACTGGCGGCGATCCGGAGCAGTCGAATTGGCTTCATCTTTCAAACCTTCAATCTGCTTTCGCGAACTAGCGCGCTCGAGAACGTCGAGTTGCCACTCTTTTACGCCGAGCAGACCGGCAATGGCGCTCTACGCGCTGAGCGACTGCTCGAAATGCTCGGGCTCCAGGGGCGCGAAAACAACAAACCGAATCAGCTCTCCGGCGGGCAACAACAACGCGTTGCGATAGCGCGCGCGCTCATCAACCGGCCGGCGATTTTGCTGGCCGACGAACCCACCGGAAATCTGGACTCCAAGAATTCCGCCGAGATCATGGAGATCATCGGTCGACTTAACCGTGAGCAGGGGCTCACGGTGCTGGTGGTGACCCACGATCCGGACGTTGCCGCTTATACCGACCGCGTGGTGACCTTCCGCGATGGCGCGATTATCTCCGACGTTCGAAAAGTTAGCACCGACGCAAAGTCGGCCAAAAGAGCCCTTGCCAAAGCAAAGCCGGCAACTCCGACGCCGGCGACTACCAGTGCCCAGCGAACCCGCGCGCGTAGATTCGGCACCATGGCGCTCAGTGCCGCGGCGCGAGCGCTCAGGCGCAACAAGACCCGCGCCGCTTTGACCACGCTCGGCATTTTCATCGGAGTCGCCGCGGTGATCGCGATGGTCGCGGTAGGTGATGGCGCCCGCTCTTCGGTGCAGCAGCAAATCCAGAGTCTCGGTACTAATCTGCTGGTGGTGCTGCCCGGCGCCACCACTTCCAACGGAGTTCGTGCAGGGTCCGGCAGTATCTCGACCCTGACCGTTGCCGACGGCGAGGCGATTCGGAAGGAGGTAAGCGTCGTCGCCGCAACCAGCTATACCGACCGCCAGGTGGCGCAGGTCGTGTACGCACATCAGAACTGGAGCACCAGCATCAACGGCACCACTCCCGCTTACCTCATGATTCGCGATTGGCCGGTGGTCGATGGCCGCGCTTTTACCGACGACGAGGAGCGTAGCGCTGCGCCGGTGTGCCTGCTTGGAATGACGGTGGTGAACAATCTGTTCAGCCCGGGTGAGAATCCGATCGGCACGATCGTCCGGGTGAAGAATTTTCCCCTGCGCGTGATCGGTGTGCTTGGCGTCAAGGGCCAGTCCAACTACGGCCAGGATCAAGACGACGTCGTCATGATTCCCTTCAATACCGCGGAGCGAAAGGTCCTGGGAACGTCGCAGGTGACTGCGAGCATTCCCGCAACCTCCACCGGATTGAGCAATCCAGTTCTCAACCCTTATATCGGTGCGCCGAGCACCAGTGCCACCAGTCCGGTCTATGAAGGGAGCATTACGCTCATCAACCCATTCGGTGGACCGCCAAAGATCTCCGGCGTGGTGAACTTGATTCTGATCAAGGCGCGCGCTGCCCAGGAAGTCGATTCGGCACAAATACAGGTCCAGCAGTTGTTGCATCGGCGTCATCACATCGGCCTCGGTCAGGACGACGACTTCACGGTTCGCAGTCTGAGCGAAATCGCACAAGCTTCGGAAAGCGCCAGCGAGGTCATGACGCTGCTCCTCGCAGCGGTAGCGTCGATATCGTTACTCGTCGGCGGGATCGGAATCATGAACATCATGCTGGTCTCGGTTACTGAGCGGACGCGGGAGATCGGAATCCGCATGGCGATCGGTGCGCGTCGTTTGCAGATACTTCTCCAGTTCCTGGTGGAGTCCGCGCTGCTTAGCATCGTGGGCGGACTGGCGGGCACCGCCCTCGGAATAGTCGCGTCGAAAGTACTGTCCGCACTGGCAGGCTGGCCGACACTGATTTCACCGACCGCAGTGATCGGCGGGTTTGCCTTCGCGGCGGCAGTTGGCCTGTTTTTCGGATGGTATCCGGCGCGCAAGGCCTCGATGCTCGATCCCATCGAAGCGCTCCGGTACGAGTGATTGTTTTCGAGCTTGCGCTGGCAAACTGGAGCAAGGTGAAATCGAAAGGCAATCTCGGGGCCTCTTTTCGTGTCTTTTGAATGAAGCGAGCGACAATGCCCGGACATGTTTTCAGGGTTAGAGATTAGACCCCTTCCTGATCAAGGAAAGGGAGGACTGACCTTATGTTCCTGGAAGGATTGACACATGACCGGTATAGGGATGTTTTGATCCGAGGTGCTTACCGGGCATCCGGACGTTCCGATCTTGTGCTCTGTCAGAGGTAAGTCATGACTCGAGCTGCGAATGTCTCCAAGGAATTGAACCGGCTGCGGAATGAGGCGAATCAATTCGCGGCCGAGACCTTTCGCCCGGCAGCGCTGGCCCTTGATCGGATGAACGATCTCAAAGAGGTGATTGCTCCGGCTTCCCCGCTTTGGCAGGCCTTGAAAGGCGCTTATTCTTTGCGGTATCACGCCGCGGAAATGCCAAGGCAGCTTGATGGACTAGGACTGTCGGGAGCAGAGCTCGAGGTTGTCTTTGAAGAGCTGGGTTGGGGCAGCGCGGGGTTGGCAAGTGCGCTGCTGGCGAGCACGATTCCTTTTACGAGCGCGGTACAAGCACAGGAGCCCGAACTAGTGGAACGCTTCGTCCGGCCGTTCGCGAGCGACCGCGGCGCGTCCTTGGTTGGATGCTGGGCTATGAGCGAACCCCATCACGGCTCTGATGTGTTGGCGATTGGCGCGAGAGAGTTCCGTTATCCGCAAATTCCCGGGCAACTGATCGCTCGCTCGGAAAGCGATGCCTATGTGCTCAGCGGACACAAGTCGACCTGGGTCGGAAACGGGACGATTGCAACTCACGCGCTCACCCACGTCACGATCGAGTCGAAGGGAATGGCCTCTCGCGACATTCTTCTTATTCCCCTGGACTTGCCTGGTATTTCGAGAGGCGAGATCTTCCGCAAGATTGGCCAGCGTGAGTTGAATCAGGGGGAGATTATCTTTGAAGATGTTCGCGTCCCGCATAGTTTGAGTGTCACGAAAATCGATGGCTACGAGCATTGCCTGATCAAAATATTAGGCCATGCTAGCGCGTGCTTGAGTGCAATCTTTACCGGACTGGCAAGAGCCGCTTACGAGGAAGCGCTCGACTACTCGAAGCGGCAGGTCCAAGGCGACGAACTGCTCTGTGAGCATCAAGTTGTACAAAAGCGGATTTTCGACATGTACGTCGAAGTCGAGGCGAGCCGAGCCTTGGCGCAAGCCGCGCTGAGTGCTGATTATAATGGCGCATGGCCACCGCTTGAACAGGCGCTTGCGGCCAAAGTCTTCTGTTCGCAGGCCGCGCTTAAGGTGACGGGAGATGCCGTGGAATTATTCGGTGCGCGGGGTCTTGCTCAGGGCACCCTCATAGAGAAGCTTTTCCGCGATGGCCGCACAACGTCGGCGCAACAAGGAAGCAATGAGGTTCTGGCGCTGACCGGGGCTCGCCGGCTGCTCGGCTGAATCCAAGCGGAGTGCAAAGGAATGCTTCCAAAGGTTGCGATCGGCCGGTCGACTTCATCCATACAGACCAACATCGAAAATTATCGGATGCTGGTCGGCGATGAAATGATCGACGAGCTGCTGTCTCTCGCGCATGATCTGCGGAAGATTCGTATCTGCCACATCAGCTCAACCGCCTACGGTGGCGGTGTTGCTGAGATGCTGTCGCGCTACCTGCCCTTTTTGCAGGGGCTGGGGGTCTCGGCCGAGTGGCGGCTGATCCATGGCGATCCGGCGTTTTTCACTATAACCAAGGCCTTTCACAATGCGCTTCAAGGCGGCCATTACGATTTGCACGAATCGGAACAGGACATTTACCTCAAGGTCAACAAGCAGAGTGCGGAGCTGCTCGACAACAACTACGACGTAATCTTCGTGCACGATCCGCAACCTGCCGCCCTTCGTCACTTCACCGGTGCCCGCAGAGCGAAATGGGTCTGGCGTTGTCACATAGACAGCTCTTCGCCCGATCATGACGTGAGAGACTTCCTCGTGCCATACATCCACGAGTACGACGCGTTCGTATTTACGATGATGCAATTCGTCCTCCCAACGCTCGATGAGAACCGGGTCAGGATTATTGCACCGGCAATAGATCCCTTTGCTACCAAGAACATGGAGTTATCGGTGGACCTGTGTAAACGCGCGATCGCCGACTGCGGCGTGGACCCGGATCGCCCGCTCCTCCTCCAGGTGTCGCGCTTCGACCCGTGGAAAGACCCAATGGGGGTGATCGAGACCTACCGGCTGGTGAAGAAGGAGTTTCGGGGCGTTCAGCTTGCGCTGATTGGCGCAATGGCAGCGGACGATCCCGAAGGATGGCAGCTTCTCGATAAAGTGCAGGAAGAGAGCGCGCTTGATCCCGACCTTTTCGTTTTCACCAACGTCGCCGGGGTCGGAAGCATGGAAGTGAATGTGTTTCAACGGGGATGCGACGTCGTGATTCAAAAGTCGATCCGAGAGGGGTTCGGCCTGGTTGTGTCAGAGGCGCTCTGGAAGGCAAAACCTGTAGTCGCCGGAAGAGCCGGCGGGATACCGACGCAGTTTCCGGAGGGATTCGATCGTTTCCTCATAACCGACATTGAGAGTTGCGCTGCGGCGGTGGTTCACTTGTTGCGACATTACGGCGAGCGTGGCCGATTTGGACGCGCCGGACGTGAACACGTGCGGCGCCACTTCCTCCTGCCGCGTCTCGCTCGTGACGAACTCGGGCTGATTAAAAGTTTGTTGTGAAGAGAGTGCGCTCAGCGAAACCACAAAATGCGAGCGTTCTCGATCGGAACGCGAGCCGCCGGATGGTCGCAGGATCGTCGTGGCTTGGCGACTGCAGCCCGGCGCCGAGCATATAGCGCTGTAGCTGCACGGCCAAACCTCCACTTCCCGCGGTTCAGTCATCGCTGGTCCTCGTACTTCGTCCGCCGGAGCGGATTGCGGTTAAGGCCAGGGGACACGCCAGTCGCGACTTTTTTCAGGGTCCGTTTGGCTGAAAAGGATTGTAATGAGGCGCTTCGAAGTGAAGCCACAGATATGCGACTGCCAAAGCTATCACGACAAACAAGATCCCCTTCATTACTCGGTCCATCGTCATCTTCGGACCGCGGTGTGGCGTGGCTTCATGTCCGCCGTATAGCAGAGGCGACCGGAAACGCGAAGGGCCGTGCTGAGCGGGACGCGTCGCACCCGGGAACCTGACCACGGCTCGTCGCCATGCTTAGTCAAGGGACGTTTAAAGACCGAAGCAGCTGGGGTCGTTCAGAACGAAGCCAGCAAAGCCCTCACAGTAGACAAACCGGCCTTCACAGCGCGGGCGCTGTCACAACTGCTTGTTCATGCTTACATTGAAAAGCATGGCAGACACGAACTGACTGAATCATCGTCCGGGCGACTATAGCCGTTCGCCAATTGCCGACACGCGAACAGCCCTCTTCACTTCGACCTCCTCATAATAGCCACTCGCGGCACACTCATGAGCGGCCGCCGCAGAAATCACTGGACGAAACATCGCCGCGCCGTGCCTGATTGGGAGGCCCCAGAGTGTGGGAAGTAACGGCCTCAATCCGCGCCACGGAGACGGAAAGGAGAAGATGAGCTCGAAGAAGAAGATAGCAGCGATCGGATTGGCGGCGGCGCTACTCGCGAGCCCGGCGCTCGCGCAGACGGTGGCCGGCATCCAGTGGACTGGGAACCAGAAGAAGGTGATCGTCCGGGCGATGCTCTGTGAGTACGCCGCGGAGACGCTTCAGTCCGGGAAGACCACGGCCGAGGCGAATGAGGGCGTGCTGCGCACGATCGAGGTGATGGCGAACGCTTACGCTCTCGACCCGGCGGAGGCGGCGAAGCTGTGGGAGCATGAGCGGCTCGGCGCAATAGCGGGCGCTTGGTCCGTCAACTCCTGCCCGGCGTACCAGGAGCGAGCGAGCGCCATGTCCAAGCGGGTGGCGCAGCAGAAGTACCAGCAGGACGAGCAGGGCGGCGCGGAGCCGGTTCAGCAGGATTCGGAGTAGTTCCAACGCGCCACAGAGCGGATACCGGGAGGAACCTCGATTGCCGTCGCCGTGCCCGATCCCGGCGGGCAGGTGCGCCACTGCCTCGCGCTCACCAGGCCTAGCGTACGGGGGGTCGATCCGCGCGCTCGCGCGTTCACTGCGATGGCGGTCGCGACGGGGCGTAAGCTCACGTCCCAGCTCGGCGGCAGAACATCCTCTAGCAGTGAAAAGAGCGCCGCCTTGGCGAACCTCGACCCGGTGCGCCGAGCCAGCTCCTGGACGGTGTGCGAAACATACGCAATAAATCCGTTGCTAGCCCGACGATCCAAAAGACGTTCCAGCTCGAACACCTGGCAGGTCATTTGCGATAGTCTGGTGCGGTAGTGTGGCAGCTCGCGGAGGATTCGATGGAAATAGCCAAGTGGATGAGCCGAAGTCCTGCTTGCGTAAGACCTGACGACACTCTGGCTGCGGCCAGGAAGCTTATGGATGCCGGGCGATTTCGTAGGCTGCCGGTAGTTGAGAGCGACAAGCTGATTGGCATCATCACCGAGCGCGATTTACGTCAGCACTGGGGTTATCTTGACTCCACGAAAGTGAACGCTGCGATGACACCCGACCCGCTTACAGTCACCCCGAGAGATACAGCAGAGAATGCGGCTCGTCTGATGCTCCAACACAAAATCGGTGGCCTGCCGGTCTTAGATGACCGCCAGCTCGTGGGGATCCTCAGCACGAGCGATCTAATAAGAGCGTTGTTGAACGTGATTCAGGCCGCCGAGCACATAATGGACGATTGAAGGCGGCTCGGCTGCGCTACTACCTGCGGAGAAGCACCTTGGCAGTCATTTACTTCTGCTGGATGCTCTGGATGTAACTGACGATGTTTGAAATGCGCTCTTTGACCTTCGCTTCGCTCTCGAGAGTGAACTCCTTTCCTCCTTCCTGAAAAACGGTACCCCAGAAAGGCATATCGAGCCGTGAATGCGCGGGAATCCCGGCCCGACCGTCGATCGATTGATACACCTCCTCGGCTGGGAACACACCGCCATTGTTGCTGCTCAATTTGGTGAGGTCAGGGGGCCTGATTCCGGGAATCACGTAGAGCGCTTCTCCGTGACCCATCCCATCTTTGCCATGGCATGAAGCACAATTTTGTTCAAAGTCCTGTTTGCCGTCGTTGCTGCCCAAATGTTCATCGCACTGGCTCCAAAAACCAACAGGGCGACAATCCACGCCGAAACCCCTCGCCTTAAGAATCCGATCGATGTTGCGTGCATCTCATACTTCGCCAGGCGTCTTGGATTCGCGGCACCTTGCAACACTGTTTCCTTTCGATACAAACCCACGGAACGACTTGAAGCCTGCGCGAGCACCTCTTTCCGCGAAGAAACGCAACGCCATCCACGAGACCCGATGCGCGTCGGTTGCGCGAATCTTCCTTCAACAACGTGTCACCGGCCGGAATAAGCTACACCACGGCGAACCGGTGTCATTAGTTTGGATCTGTACTCGGCTTCATACATCAGGCTCCTTCACACCCTATAAACTCGCCTGGAAAGGACGACACACAGCCCATAACGTGCGTAATCGCATCGGTATCGTATTCGTCTCCTGATCGGTAGGTTTCGAAAAACGAGTTGAGTCGAGCAACTCGCTCAGGCCACGCCTTAATCGCCTGCAGGCCGAGAGAGACACCGAAGTTCGTGAACGCAAATTTGACCGAAGGCGCTCCCAGCTCGCGGCAGAAATAGCCCGGTGGATCGATCCACATCCGGTCAAGTATCGCCAGACTTCTCTCGCGCTGAACACGTGCCCAACGCTCTTGGGGAAAGAAGTGCGTCATCCAGAGCATCATTCCAAGGCCAAGGTCCTGATTGATTACCAGGTCCTGATAAGTGCGTTCGACTATGATTTTCATTTGCCGGATCTCTTCGGCGAGCGCTCCTTCATCGAGGAGCCGGTAAACAACGTATCCATGGAATGAATCGAGCGCGCCGAGTCCGAAGCCTGGGTATGGGGCGCTCAAATCTTCAAGCATTTTCCAGTGCACGCCACGGCCCGGAATCACGAAGGCGGGATGGATATCCTGGACCAGTCGGATCGCTTTTGTGTGGTACTCCGGAACAATCTTACCTAGTCGCGACAGCGCGAAAATCCACATCGCAAGATAATGAAAGTACTGGCCATCACGATCCGCGGCTTCGCCAATTCGCAAGCCGCGCCGGCGGCCGAGAACGCGCTCGACCTCAGCGACGACCCACTGAGCGTCATCCAGGAACTCGTTTCGCCCTAGTTCGTGATAGAGCGAAACCAACAGAACGACGCCGAAAGCGTCGGTCCATAGATATCGCATTCCATTGGGCCAGATGCGCTGTTCGCGCATCCAGCCGAGCTTCTTCAATACTCGTGCGACACTCGCCGTCATCTCGTGTGTCCGCGGCGGTCCCGGTTAAACCCCGAACGGAAATGTCTCCGGCACACCAGGGGCGACGGCGGCTGGGAGTGGCGAGACCGCTCGCGTTTCATCGAACCAGATGTACTCATCGAACTGTCGCGGCAGGCAGGCCTGGAAATAGTGGCTCATGAGCTCGGATTCGGGCCGATAGACCACGCCGATTGCACGTTCGAGGCGAGCGGGTTCCAGTTCGTCGCGCACCGCCTGTCTCACTGGGTCTCTGAGATGCAGCATGAATGCTTTGACCCCGGAATCGTGACAAAGCCGCTCATAGCTAGCTTCATGCGACGGCCGTACGTGCATAATTTCCATCGGTCCGTCCCAGTCCGACGCTGCTGCAACTGTTCCGTGGTCGGTTCCAAAGCCAACCAAAAATGCGGATTCGGCGAACCGTACGCGAGATAGCTGACCTACGTTATGTTCGCCGCGCGCACCCATCTCGGTCGCCGACGCATCGCCGACGTGCGAGTTGTGCTCCCAAACAATGCCCTTGCTGCCGGGACCGTGGAATTCGAACAAACGTTCAAGCGTGTCGAACATATGCTGATCACGCAGATTCCAGGAATCAACGGAGCCGTAATACATAACGCGGTAATATCGCTCCGCGTTGGCGACCAAGCGAGCGTTCTGCGCGGCGTCGAAGAAGCGATCACCGTCGCGCTGGGAGTACTCGATCCGCCGATTCAGCATGTCGCGCAACATCGCGACAACGTTGGCTTCGCAACCTCGATAGCGTCCGCTGAGCACCGCTTGCCCGTACGCCGTGGGATCCTGTTCCCATGGGCTCAGGCACCCATACCGGCGCCGCGCGATTGTAGCCATCGCCGGATCCACGCTGTTCAGATACGTGATAACGGCGTCGATCGAGGTGTAGAGGCTGTATAGGTCCAGCCCATAGAAGCTCACGCGGCGCTCGGGATCTCGCACCTCTGCGTTCCAGGCGCGTAGCCACTCGACCAGCTCCAATACTTCGTGGTTTCGCCACATCCAGGTGGGGAATCGGGCGAACGCCTTCCATTGTTCCTGCCGCGCGGGAGCATGGCGCACGTACTGATTAATTCGTGCGGCATCCGGCCAATCAGCTTCGACCGCGACGAAGTTGAAACCGTGACGCAGGATCAGTTCCTTCGTGACCCGGGCCCGCATGCGGTAGAACTCTGAAGTTCCGTGAGTCGCCTCGCCCAGCAGGACGACCCGCGCATCACCTATCCTCTCCAGTAATGAGCCGATATCGGACTGCTCGATGTCTGTGATTGGCGTGGCGGCCTCGCGGATCAGCTTCGCGACGGTCCCGGGATGGCTGCGCTGAGTGGAGGGACGCTCGCGTTTGGCGACGCCAGCATTCCATCCCTCAGCTCCGATCAGTGGGACGAACTGAACCTCGCCAAGGTCCTCATCCTCGAACTGGTCCTGACTGGTTCGAGTTACTCGAATCAAACGCTGCGCTCGCGAGGTCTCCCCTACCGGTATGATGAGCCGGCCACCAATAGCCAGTTGCTCGAGCAATGGCCTGGGCACCTGCGGACCGCCGGCTGTCACAATGATCACATCGTAGGGAGCGTGCTCGGGCCACCCCAACGTGCCGTCGCCATGACGAACGTTGACGTTCGTGTACCCCAGGCTAGCCAGTCGTTTCGCTGCGAGCTTGGCCAGTTGCTCGTGCCGCTCAATGGTGTAGACCTCGTCCACTACATCCGCGAGCACCGCAGCCGCATAGCCGGAGCCGGTTCCGATCTCCAGCGCGCGATCGCCCGCACGCGGCTCGACGCTTTCGATCATCAGGGCCACGATATATGGCTGCGAGATGGTCTGGCCGGCCTCGATCGGTAAAGGCGTGTCCTGGTATGCGAACTCGGCGAATTCGTCCGGGAGAAAAGCCTCGCGTGGAACACGTCGCATGGCCTCGAGGACGGCAGGATTGCGCACTCCGCGTGCGGCGATCTGATCGCTGACCATCCGCAGACGTTCATTTGTTAGGTCAAGCATAAGTATCACCGTTCCAGTTGCTTGCGACGATGCGTCGTTCGGGTTGGGTAAGCAGCGCACGCCGTTCCACGTTCGCGATCCGGGCCGAAACCGCGTCCCGGCTTATTGCGTGGGGCAGTACGATAAGCACTTGGCCGTGATATTCGCCTGAAGCTGCCTGCGCGCAGTCTGCGCATTCCACCCATCGTGCCCTGTTCGTGACCTCAGGAGCCACCCGGCGCCCACGCCGCCAGGTTTTGCCCGAATACACCGCGCCGCAGCGATCGCAAATCGAGGGATCGCTAAACTTTTGCTTCCGTGCGATGGGCGGGCTCTTGTCGGATCGCGAGCCGCGCCGATTCATACTTCGAATCAGTGCTTTAGTCATCGCATTCTCCGCGCAGCGGCAGCTCTATCGGTCGTAGACGAATGTGGCTGGTAATGAGCCATCTTCTTTTAGACAGCCATCACGATCCGATAGAAGCGTTCGCCTGTGGCTTCGGGATATTGCTCGCGGGCACGAGCCTTCGCGCGCTCCCAAGTGAGCTCCTCTTCTGGCGTCCTGACTACATTTACCGGCATTCTTTGGGCTCCTCGAATGTGTTCTAGCGAAGGCCATGCCAAACTCGCACCATTCGCTGACGATCATCCGCCTCCAGCGCCGCCGGTAAGCGGGTCTTTGATTGCGGAGAAACTGCAACGGAGTAGTTCGTAACTCCGCCGATGCCTCTTTGCCTTTCGTGGCTCTCTTCGCAACAAAGATTTGCGCCGGTGACGCGATCGGCTACACGCTTCCGGCGATTGTTAAGGCTCATCGGCCTGAATTTGATGGCGCGTGGTTTGCTCTAAGGATCCGTGGAACCGTGACGGCAAATTCCATTTGACCACACCGACGAGGTGAGTTCGAAGATGAACGCCAAAATGAGCACCAACCACACCGAAAGTCACCGGGTGCTTCGGGAAATGCTGCTCCGGCTCCAGGACGAAACCTGTCGGAGAATAAAAGGCCTTCGACGCGACCAGGAGCAGGAGTCAGAATCGGACCCAGCCGATGAGCTGGATTTGGCGCATACGACTGCAGAGATCGAAACTCATGCGGCGCTTATTGCCCGTGAAGAAGAGAAGCTCAGATATCTGGACGAAGCGCTCACGCGCCTGGATGCCGGCAAGTACGGCAAATGCCTTGGATGCGGCGCGGCAATTCTTGTCGAGCGCCTGATGGTTATTCCCTTCGCGTCATACTGCGTTGAATGTCAGAAAAAGCGTAATAGCGCACGGCTTGGGTGGGGCGAAGGAACCACCATCGCACCGTACGACCACCAATGGACTTTGCCCGACGAGATGAAAGAGCCGGCAGGACGAGAGTACCAGAGCACTGATCCCGAGGAGCAATTGACCATTCGTCATGGCGAACCACTCGCCAGTGAACCCAGGAATCAGGGGAAACACCCCCCGGCAAAAAAACCACGATCCCGGAGCAAGAGATAATCATTTGTGACAAGGATTTGCCGGCCTATTTGGCTCAAATAAAAACTCAGGAGGTAAAAGTAGCAATGGCATTGCTGGACAAATGGATTCCATCAAGAGAGCTGCAGAGACTGCGTCAGGAGTTCGATGACCTGTTCGAGCAGGACGGGCTGTTCAAGGAATGGCAGCCGAATACCATGCGACCGGCAATCGAATCGTATGTCGACGGCGACAACTTTACCGTTCGCGTCGAGCTTCCCGGCGTCGATCCGAAGGACGTCGAAGTCAAGGTTGCTGGCTGCGTCCTCACGGTCAAGGGCTCGCGCGAGGAAAAACACGAACCCAAGAAACGCGATTTCTTCCGGCGCGAATTCCGCTATGGCTCATTCGAACGCGCTATTGCACTTCCCGAAGGAATGAAGGCCGAGGACCTGAAAGCGACTTATCACGACGGCGTCCTCGAATTGACCGCACCGATGCCGAAGGAGTCCTTGCCAAAAGAATTCAAGGTTCATATCCAGCGCGGCGGGGAAGTAAAAAAACCGGACGGCGACAAGAAGGCCGCGTAGATCACACATTGTGCCGCCGGACTAACGGTCCAGCGGCTTGGCGCATCTAGTGAACGGACGCGAAAGGGGATTCGCGAGCGACGGCCGCCACGCCGCCGGAAATGGGCCTGTCGGCAGGCGAAATTCGCGCGGCCATCATGCAGGCGCGCGATCTCTCCAGAAAGGGCATCCGCCGCGCGCCGCACACGTAAGCACTCCGAGCGAGTGAGTCACTTAGGCTTTTCCGGAAGGGCGAACAGCGTCTTGAGCTGTAGGTTGCTGTTATAGACGTGGCCCTCGGTGCCGAACAGCCGCGATCCCTCCTTGTGAAATGCACCGCCGCGGCGCTCGTAGCTGTCATAGTCCGGCTTGAAGCCGAGCTCGAACAGGTAAGCGTGTTCAGGATCGGGAGAGCGGCGCCGGTGCCGCCGCGGTTCTGCTCGGGCGGTAGCTCGAAGAACATGACCCAGATTTGCTGCTGATGAGAAGGGGAGTCGGGAATAGGGGCATAGGCGATTTCGTACTCGCACAGGCAAGGCGGTGCGTGGTTCCCCGGATAGAAGATTTGCTTCCGCATGGTCCAACTCCTCACCTTTTTGCTTCGCGCCAGCTCGCGCACGGTTAGCGCCATGAGCAGGCGCGTGGCCGCATGCGATAGATGGTCCTGCCGCTGGTCGCTTTCGCGCAAGAGCCGCAGATGCTGTTCGCCGCGGCCGACGTGCGCTGATAACCTGCTCACTCCTGAAGCTCAGATTGCGATCTTCAGCGCGATTTCTTCGAACGGCACGCGCGGCACTTTTACTTTGCGCCCGCCGCGCGGGCGCTTGGCGATTAGCACCAGGCCGTGCCGCTCCAGAATCCGAATATCCTCCTGAACGTTTTTGAAGTCGCGGCCTACCATCTTGGCAAGCTCGTATAGCGACTCGGGGTGACGGGTCCGAATCGCGCGCAGCAAGGCCAGCCGCTCGCGGGTCAGAAAATTGCGGGCCGCCTCGAGGCTGGTGAAACCCACCTCCTCGCGCGGTCCTTTGGGAATCCGCTGGCCGGTACGAACCGCGTCGAAGGTCCTAGCGAAGTCGCCCATCACATCGCTGAACGGTCTGATGGAAAAGCTAACCGTCTTCATTTTCGTTCCCCTTCAAGCCTGTGCGCCTCGGTCGTGAAGTCCGCAACAAGTTGTTCTACGGTTGTAAAAAAACGCTTCCTCACGGGTTCCAACGTGTCGATGGTGTCCCTTCGGATGATGGTTGTCGTACAAGAGCGCCGGCGTTTCTTCTCCTGCGCGGATGAATGCGAGCCGGTACCGGACACCCTCAGGGTGCCTGGCGCTCCGCTCAACTTGCCAAAGGACGATCTCATAGAGGTTGCCGCGATCGTCGGTCCACTTCCGATTGCCTCAGTAATGTAGCCCGCCCCACAGCCGCCGCTCCTCTACATGGCATAGTGTACCACGTAAGCGCCGTTTTCCCAAGCGGCCGGCTCTATCGGATGGCTGGTGTTTGCGTGAATTCGTTTTCACCGTGGCCTGCCCCCCCAATGCCCGTCAGATCATAGGTAGAGTCTTTGGTTATTTTCACCCTCTTGGGGCGGAAGTATTTTCTCCGTTTTGAGCTGTGCGAACTCGACAGGTGTCAGTGCGCCGAGGCTCGAATGCGGACGGCGATGGTTATAGTCATCGCGCCACGCTTCGATGGTTGCGCGCGCCTCGGTCAGGCTCAGGAATACATGCTGGTTGAGACATTCGTCGCGCAAGCGGCTATTGAACGATTACACGAATGCATTCTGCACCGGCTTACCGGGCGCAATGTAGTGCCAGTCCAGCCGCCCGATCGACCAGCGCAGCACCGCCGTACTGGTCAGCTCGCAGCCCTTATCGCTGACGATCACTTTGGGGCCTCCGCGTTGCGTCACCAAACGCTCCAGTTCGCGGACCACGCGCACGCCGCCGATCGAGGTATCGACCACCGCGGCCAGGCATTCGCGGCTGAAGTCGTCTACCACGCAGAAGATGCGGAAGCGGCGGCCATCGCTGAGCGCATCTGACACGAAGTCGAGGGACCAACGCCGATTGATCATGTCGGGCAATGCCAGCGGTGCGCGGGTGCCGATCGCGCGTTTGCGTCGCCCGCGCCGGCGCACCATCAGCTTTTCCTCGCGGTAGATCCGATAGAGCTTCTTGCGGTTCATCACATGGCCTTCTCTAGCCAAGAGCCAGCCCAAGCGGCGATAGCCAAAACGTCGCCGCTCCGCGGCCAGCTCGCGCAGTCGCTGGGGCACCGTCGAATCGTCCGGCCGCTTCGACTGATAGTTGAGGCTCGAACGGTTGAGCCCCACCAGCCTGCATGCGCGCACCCGGCTCATGCGGTGCTGCTCGATGAGTCGGGCGACGGCTGCGCGTCGCGCTGCAGGCTCTAACCGTTTTTTCCGCGCAGATCCTTGAGCGCCGCATTGTCCAGCATCGCCTCCGCCAACTGCTTCTTCAGTCGCCGATTCTCATCCTCCAGCGACTTCGGCCGGCGCGCCTCGGAGACCTCGAGCCCGCCGTACTTTTCCTTCCATTTGTAGAAAGTGGCGTCCGAGATCCCGTGCCGCCGGCATACTCCGGCGTCTTTGCCCCCGCCTCCGCTTCCCGCAAGATCCCGATTATCTGTTCCTCGCTGAACCGGCTGCCCTTCATCTGTCCGTCTCCTTTCAGTGACGGACTCTACCTTTAAACTGTTGGGCGCGCGGGAGGCAGGCCACCGACATGACCCGCGCAACAAACGGCGTGAACTCCGCGGGGTCTGCGTGGAACTGAATGCAAAGGGTGCTCATGCAAGCTTACGGTAGTTCCGGAACAAATTGCGTCGGACTCTTAGAAAAGCGCAAAAACAGCATCTCTTACGTATTCAGTCTCACGCTCGCAGTGCTTGTGAGTGTAAGACTCCGATCTGAGGGGATGTATAGACGACACACACTATGCTGTTCCTTCCCTATATAAAGTCTTTATGATGATAGGTATATCTCCGGAAGATTGCACTCTTACATGTCTGTGTCGTCTGTACGTCTACTGGGATCCGACTCCTACACTCTTACATGCATTCTCGGGCGAAACGCTGTAAGACCTTTCGATTTTGGACCTTTTTGTCTTACAAAATGCCCTGAAATCGCAACCTACACGTCGCAGCGCACGCATCGCCGCCTGCCGTCTAGCGCCCAAGTTGACCAACCCAGACCCGCGTGTGAGGCTCCAAACCAATCATGAGCACGTGAGTGAACGAAAGACCGAATAAGCTACACGATCAGATCGAAGCGATGAGCTTCGATGACGCGGTCGAGATGATCGACCGATTCAACCGCGAGACGATAACCGAAGCCCGCGAACGGCCCATGAAACGCGTGATCGCGTTGTCCTCTCTGTTCGTGCAGGCGAAGATGCTCAGTGACAAAATGGCTCACGAGGACGTGCTGCGGGCGCGTGGGCTCGCGAGGGCGATCATCAAGGCGGGACCTTAGCGTGACGCTCGAAGAGGTCGAGCGTTTTTTGAGACGGGCTTAGCATGCCGCTCTCGCGCACCCACATAGTAACTTCTTACTTGGGTGGCACATCTTCGGTATAAATGGACCCATAGACGCCAAAATTCGGCTACCAGTTTAGCTCCAAGCTGGAGGAGATTAACCATGACGATAGACCGTAAGTACGAACCGGTAGACGTGAAACTGCGCTATAAAAGCATCCGCATCATCATCGGCAACTCGTTCGGCCATCTGAAAGGTGCAGGATCTCGGGACGTCAGTCTAGACTCGCGCCAAGCGCGGATCGTCGCCTACGAACTGCTGGCCGCCGCTGAGCGGTTGGATGCGGAAAGAGAAGCTGAAAAGTCTAGAGCTGCGTAACCAAAACCCAAATCCGTGCCGACCTCTGGGTCGCTAAGATCGAGAGCGAGGGCATGGTGCTGGTGGCCGTCAGATACCAACCGACCAAGGCGAGCGCGGCGGAAGTTCAGCGCCTATTTTTCCTTCAGGCGCAGATCGTCGCTGGCGATGCACTGAGCAAGTTCCATTATAAGGTGGCCAGACGGTGCGGCGTGCTTACTTTTTTCGACCATTTCTAAGTGGTCACTCTGGCAGTCGTTTGCGGTGTCGTAACTTCCAAAAAGTCTCCAAGATCTCAGCGGTGCATCAAGACTGACCCCGCCACGCTGGAACGGCGGCACCATCAAATACCAGCCGACCAAGGCGAGCGCGGTGGCGTGGCGAGCGTTCATCGTTCTCGCTTCTATAACAAGCGCGCGCGAATCGCGCGCAGGGACGCTAGTGCCTGCGACAGGCGCGCCGCCAGCGACGTACTGACAGGTTCGAGCAGACTGCGAGCGAGAGGGGCGCGGCGCGTCGTGCACGAACGCGAGATTCGAGACTCAACCAATGGACACAGAACCGGACACAGTTAGGTTGAAACGTTAGACAGTCACGATCAAGCGGGTCTGAAAAAACGCTGTAAATTCAAAAAGTTAAGAGATGCCGGGGACGGGATTCGAACCCGTACTTCCTTTCGGAAAGGGGATTTTAAGTCCCCTGCGTCTGCCATTTCGCCACCCCGGCGCTTTTCGCAACTCGCTAGCCAGACATTTTATTGCTGCTTGAGCCCAAGCCGCTGGCTTATCTGATCGGCCAGCCAGTCGGCCTCGCGCTTGTCGCGGATGCCATCGGCAAAATCGTACTTCCGATCGCCGCGGTAGCTCAGCCGGAGCTGACTATAGACGACGTCGTTCGCGGTCATCCCTGCAACCGCCGCTATGCTCGAGACGTCGCTCGCCTCGATTCGCCGGCGCGAATACACGAGTCCAAGCAGCGCCTTCTGTATCGTAACTGCTCCGTCGCCGATGCGCACTCGCACGGTCGCGAGCAGGCTCAGCAAAATCAGCACAAGGATAACGTCGAACAGCCCCCACCCGATGACAAAGATGCGCGGCACGTGCAGCCCGTGTAACACCAAGAATAGAGCGCTCCAGATCGCCGTGAAAGCTGCGGTCGTGAGCGTCGCGCCCAGGCTCCGCAGCGGCGGAAAATAAACCTCGGTTGCACCGCCCGGCGTCTGGCGCATCGTGATCCTCGACGCCTCCGGATGCACGTAGCTCGCGACCTGCTGATGCTCGGCCGCGCGCACAGCCTCGGCCCGGCGTTGCTGCTCGGCGGTTTGCACCACCTTAAAGACCGGCACCTCGAATTGCGCATCGTATTTGCCGGCCGAGGTGGGCGCGGTCGCGCTCAGCTGCCAGATGATTTCGTTGTTGCTATTGGAATAGTCAGACACCGGAGTTTCAGGCGCGATATAAAACGCGACCGGCACGGATGCACCGTCGGACGACGCCGTCTGTTCGTCGTTCCAGAGCACGTGCTCCCAGGTCGACGAGGAATCGCTGCCGCTGTTGGAAGTAACCCGATTGATGCATTTAAGGCCGAGCGTGAAATTGCCGTCAGGCCTTAGCCCGGCTGGCAGGGTGATTTTGCCTGTGAGCGTCCCGCCGACCTGGCCTGGCACGGAGTCCATCTCGAAGGCTGATCCGCGCACCACCCGCCATCGCGCAGCTGCCCGCACCGCCTGCCGCAACAGCGCTAGACCGGCCAATGGAAAGAGCAGAACCAACAGGATGGCCTTGTTATTTTTGGCCAACAGTTGCGGTATCGCGTAAACCCCCGGCGCACTGACGGCAAAACAGAGCACGGCGAATCCGCAAAGCATGCGCGCGCTGTTGCCGATCGAGGCGGCGATAGACCCGGCGGCCCAATCTTCGCGCCAGAGCCATGGCTGGTCCGGGCTGGCTGAGCGCAGCCGGTCGCGCGCCTGCTGGATTCGCGCACCCCGCCGAAGGGCATAGATAAGACCAAAGCCGACGCCGCCGAAGACGACCGCGAACATCCCAGCGTATGCGGCCGTCGTCAGGTTACCGGCTAGCAGACCACGAATCGCCCCCGTCAGGGCGAACAGGCCGAAGCCGACAAACGGCAGGGCGAACAAATAGAGACATCCGGTGGCGAGTCGCGGCGTTACGACCGCCGCGCCCGTCAGATTCGGAGACGCCTGACCGATCCCAATATTCCCCATTCTGCAGTCCCCCCCGGGCGGTGTCCGGCCCGCCGACATGCCGAGGCGATTCTGCATGGCGCGGGAAGGCTCGCGCAAGCCACCCTCCTCGGACCGGCCTGCCCTGAAGTGGCAGCCTCGCGATTCGCCGGTAAAGCGTCGGATAGCGCTTGATCGCACTGTGTCGCCAGGGATTACAATGTGCCATGCCGATTGTCGCTCAGACTCGCCGCTTGCAAATCCGCCTATTGATAAAACGGCTGGTCGCGCTGACCGCGCTCGCGATCGCCGGATGTGGACTCGCCGCCGCCCCGCTTAAAAACACGCCACAAATCGTGGCCACGCCGCAGCAGGGTCAGCTTAACGTGACCACGCAACCAAGCGCCCCGATCGGCGACGTGCAGCCGGTCTACGTGTCCGTCGCTAACGGCAGCGACGTGCCACGCTCGATCGTCCCGAGCCAGATTTTCGCGCTCAACGATTCCGGAGCGCGAGTCGCACCGCTGCCGCCGGGTGAGGCGGCGCGTCAGGCCGGCGGCTCGGGCGAACTCAAAGCTGCGCTGACCAGCGGCGTGGTGGGCGGAGTAGCTGAAGGCGCACTGGGCGCAGGGATCGGAGCGGCGATAGGATCGGTCGTGAATGAATTCTCGGGCATCGGCGGAACTGCGAGCGGCGCAATAGTAGGCGCCGCGTTCGGTGGCGGATCAGGGATCGTCGGCGGCGTGCAAAACGGCGCCAGCAAGGCCGATCAGCAGGCCAATGCGCAGCTCGGCGCGTTGGCGCTGCAGGGCGGCGAAGTCCGGCGCGACTTCACGGTCAGCGGCTACGTGTTTTTTCCCAAGGGCAGCTATCACGAAGTCGAGTTTCTGCTGGTCAACCAGGAGACCGGTGACACTGAAGTGATGCGCGAACCCTGGCGCTAGTCAGTCGGTCGCCGCCCCCCGCTATCGCGCATAACTTACTATTTCTTTTTCTCCGCGCCGGCGGCGAGCTCGTCTAGCGCCTGGTTGACGAAGTATCGCTGCGCGGGGTCGCGATCGTCGAGTTCCGACCTGCGCCGCGCGGTCCACTCCGCGATCGCTATTATCGCGGCTTCCTCGGCGCTGGAAATACCGAAAGCCTCGACCACTTCGCTCAGCCCGGCCCACAGCTCGTCGGGCATTTCGACGCTTATTGTCTTGCCAGCCATCGCATCGATCCTGACTTCTTCTTCGCGCGCATCGTGGATGAGAACCTCATTTTTGATTTACCAATGAAAAGCGCACTAAGAGCCGGCGGCCGCTAGGCGACGGGCTCCGCGCCATAGCACCAGGACGATCGCGGAGAGCATCAGCACGACGACTGCCACGCCCTCGCGAATCTGCAGAAACGGCTGGAGCACGGCGAGCAGCAGTAGCCCAGCGCAGATCATGATCGCGAGTTGCAGGATTTCCATCATCACGCCCCGCTCCCAATCCTGCAAGGTGACTACACCGGCGGGCTGGCGATGGTCCGCGAGCCTTCTCGCGAGCTGCCGGGCGCCGAACAGCATCGCTGCCATCCCGATCACGGCCACGGCCAGCGCCAGGAGGTCGGCGGCCGTGGCAGCATGCACGGGCATGACTCGATGGGCGATTATGATTTTCTCGATCGGACGTCCCGCGAGATCGAGGGCGACCACCACAGCGGCAAGGCACAGCGCGCCCGCGCTCAGGAAGAACACCGGCGCGGCAAGGCCCGGACGGACATCCGAAGCGCCACGGCCGGCGTTGACCCGCTCGACCCATCCATCATACACGCGCTGCAGGCGCGCCAAGGCGCGTGGCGCGCGGCGCTCGACCATCGCAGCGACGGGCCCGCTGGCGCGAATCATGAACGGCGTGGTGAAGGTAGTGACTGCCGAAACGGCGACGGCCACCGAGTAGAGAAACTCGTGGGCGGCGCCGGTCTCGATCCCGACGCCCGCGATGATGAACGAGAACTCGCCAATCTGTGCGAGGCTCAATCCGGTCTGCACGGCGAGCGGCGCCGCCGTCCCCGCCAGCATCGCGCCCAAAGTTACCCCGAGGACCTTGCCGACGATCAAAACGCCGACCAGCAGTGCGAGCGCATGCCAATGCGCCGCGATGAGCTGCGGATCGATCATCATCCCGACCGAGACGAAGAACACCGCGGCAAAAATGTCGCGCAGCGGCCGGATCAGCTCTTCGAGCCGCTCGGCCACTCCCGACTCGGCCACCAAAGAGCCGGCCAGAAAGGCACCCAAGGCGACCGAATAGCCGGCGCGTTCGGCCTCCATCGCAAAGCCGAAGCAAATGCCGACGCTCGCGACCACCAGCGTCTCGTCGCGGCCGATCCGCGCGATGAATCGCACCAGTGGCGGAACCAACAGCATTCCGCCACCAACGATCACCACCAGAAACATCAGGAGGCGCAGCGCGGTCCATTCGAGTGCTGGAGCGTTCAGCGCCGCGCCCGCGCCGAGCGGCGTCAGCACCGCCAGCATGATCACCGCGACCAGGTCCTCGCACAACAGCACTCCAAGGGCGAGGTCGCGAAGGTCAGCGTCAGCGCCCACGTGCTGTTCGGCGAAGGCCTTGGCCACAATCGTGGTCGATGAAATCGAAAGCAACGCCCCGGTGAAAATGCTCTCGAGCCCGCTCCATCCAAGCGCCCGCCCGCAGACGTAGCCGAGCCAGAGCATCAGGCCGACCTGCACGGCGGTGATAAAGGCGGCGCGCGGCCCCAAGCGCAGCAGGCGGCGGATGCTGAACTCCAACCCGAGCGTGAACATCAGCAGGATCACGCCCAACTCGGAGACGCCGTGGATACGGCTCGCGTCGACGAAAATTCCGGGCGTGTAAGGCCCGACTATCATACCGGCGACGAGGTAGCCGACGACGACGGGCTGGCGCACCATGTGAAAGATGACGGTGGTGACCGCCGCAACGCATAACACCAGCGCCAGATCCTCGAGAAAAGAGTTCGCAACAAAACTCGGAATCGTCACCACGTCATCTCCGGCATCCGCATTTTTCCGCGCCCTACGCGACCGGCCAGCCTTGCAACAGACTTTGCATATGGTCTTCGCTCGCGATGGCCGTCACAATAGGGTAACCGGTGAATTCGGCAATAAAATACGTCGGCTCGTTGATCGAGTATCTCGACCACGGCGGGCTCCATCCCGCACTCGTGGTACGCGAGCAGGGCGACAAACTGGTGATTCGCGACCAGCTTGGACACGAGCGCACAATCGCGCGCGAATTGGTGATGATGCGCCACGGTACGGCCCGCGCCGAGGAGGACGTCGATCCAGCTCCGCGAATCGCGGCTTTGGAGGAGGAAAAGACGCGGTTGCGCGCCGATCTCGACCTGACGCTGCTCTGGGAAGTTGTACAGGAGCAGGGCCGAGCGTTCAGCGCGGAGGATCTGGCCGAGCTGTTCTTCGGCCGCTGCTCGAGCGCGGGCGCCGCCGTCATGCTCGAGGCGCTGATCGCTGACCGCATCTACTTTGTCCGCCGCAATCGCGAGTTCATGGTACGCAGCCCCGAACAGGTCGAACGGCTGCGCGTGCAGGAA
Organism: uncultured delta proteobacterium; assembly: GCA_963710455.1. Taxonomy (GTDB): domain Bacteria; phylum Desulfobacterota; class Binatia; order Binatales; family Binataceae; genus JAKAVN01. Next base: position 76,327 of record CAVQAG010000014.1, on the reverse strand, counting down.
AGCCGGGTGCGAATGCGCAGCGAGGAGGGGCGCCGCACGCGCGACCTCCTAAACGCCGTGATCGCGAATGATAATCGCAACAACGGCAAAACTGTTTCCCCCGATGAAATCTCACCCTTGATTGCCGAGTTGCAACGTTATCTCAAGAATCCTTCCACCCGAAGCCAGGAACTGACCCTGATGCTTGGGCAGGCGGCGCCCGACGTCGACCCGGCGGAAGTGGCTTTCGAAGTTCTCGAACGTCTCGGCGCTCCGCCCGCGGCCCCGCGGTTCGCGGCGATCGGCGCCCTGGCGACCCAGTTCAGCGAAGCGGCCGAGGCTGAAGCGGCCGCTGTCACACCGATGGACCGGGAGACAATTACCGGGCCGATCGCATTCACCATCGACGACGAAGAGACGCTCGAGGTCGACGACGCGCTCAGTTGCGAGGTCACGGCGGAGGGCCAGTTGCGGGTCGGCATCCACATCGCGCTAGTCGCGGATTTCGTCGCTCGGGGCGGCGCGATGGATCGAGAAGCGGCCGCGCGCGCCACCACTGTATATCTGCCGGAGACCACCGTCCGGATGCTGCCCGACGAAATCTGCTGCCGGCGAGCGAGCCTGATCGCGGGCGAATCCCATCCGGTGCTAACCACGTCGGTTCTGCTGGGTCCGCATGGCGAATTGCTCGACAGCGCCCTCCGTCCGCACCATCTCCCGATCCGCCAGCGGCTCAGCTATGCGCAGGCCGACCGCATCCTTAGCGGCGCCGAAAAAGCCGCGAACGAGGTGGCCACGGCGCTCAAGCGGATGTACCAAGCGGCGATCGAGCTCCGTGAGCGGCGCAAGCGAGCCGGGGCGATTTTGGTGCAGCGGCGGGAGCCGAAGGTACGGGTGCATGGCGACGAGATCGAAATCGAAATCATCGACAGTAACAACTCGCCGAGCCGCCTCTTGGTGGCGGAGTTTATGGTGTTGAACAATTTCGTTGCTGCGCGCTATGCCGCCGAGCGGCGCATCCCGATCATTTACCGGGTGCAGCCGGCGGCGGGCGACTCCGGCGCGGTGCGCGCGCGCCTGTCGGTGTACCCGGAGTACCACGCGGGAGCGGGGCTGGAGTGTTACGCGCAACTCAGCTCGCCCATCCGTCGTTATGCCGACCTGGTGTTGCAGCGCCAACTGGTGAGCGCGCTTGCGGATTCGAAGGCACCGCCCTATGACGCCGACGGGATACTCGCAGTGCTGGCGAACATGGAGAATGCGGAGACGGAGGCGAAGGAACTCGAGCGCCGGGCCCGGCGCTACTGGACGTTACGCTACTTGCAGCGTCATTCGGTCGACCGCGAACTGGCGGCCACTGTCACCCGCGACGGGGTGAGCGCGGAACTGGACGACTATGCCGTACGCGGCGCGTTGCGCGGGGCGCCCAACGTCTCAAGCCAGACGCCTATCCGAGTCCGCATCGCGCGGGTCGATCCACTGCGCGGCTGGCTGTCGTTCGACTATCTCGCGACCGTGCCGAGAACCGCCGAAGGATCGTCGTCGTAGGCCAGGCTGGATCCGGGGTTGAAGCTAGCAAATCCGTCTGTGCCCGGAGGTCTGCCTGTTTCAAGACTTCCTTCCGTGTCGGCCAATGATCGTCGCTCGCTCTCCTGGGAAATCGGCCCTGAGAATCTCACGATCTCGACCGGATCTGGACCGGATCTTCCGCCGTATCCCTGGCCGGACCGCCCTGAGGTTGGCGGCTCAAGCCTCGCTGCTCCTCTCGGCGGCTTCCCAACTTCCCGGCGGCTCCAGACGTTCGGAAAAAGGCCGCGCCGCCCGCGGCCCGTCCCGTGGAGTCAAAGACTAACCCTTGAAGTTGTCCTGCTGCAGGCGCCAGCGATCGATCGACTCGATATTGAAACGCCAATCGCTGCCCACCTTGAAAGCCGGCAATCCGCCGCGCTTGAGCTGACGGTAGACGGTCGAAGGATGCACTTTGAGATAGTCCGACAGTTCCTTGACCGTCATGACCCTGCTGCTTTCCAATTTCATTGCCATGCTACCTCTCCCCTGATTTTCGCTACTACTTCTCGTTCCTGCCCGGCTGCTACGCCCCGGACACTACGGCATAAAGCAAGGCGTGTGCCGTAAGCGACAGAAAGGGGAATCGAGCCTAATAGGGTGAAAATTGGGGCAAACTTAACGAATAAAGCGTCAACAAAATGTCGGGCGTTATGAAAATGTCGGTCAAGCTTTCGCCGTACCGATGCAAGTTTGACCTAGGTTGTTTCATTCGTGCAATACCCGCCGCCTCTCACCGATACCTCTTTTGATGGTCCGCTAAGCGCTAATTTTAGCACTCCTGGACGAACTGCGTTCTAAATCGAATCTCTGTTCTCGCACAGGGCGCCCCGCCCAGCCTAATCCTTCCCGACCAGATCGCGCTCGCACTCGGCGACGAAGCGGATCACGCCCGCCGGATCGTTCTGGCGATGCAACAGGATCAGGCGATGTACGCCGGCCTCACCGTAGCGGCGCGCCTCGTCGCGATCGATCCGCCGGTTTGGAGTGACGCTTATCTCCAACTCCTCGAAACGCCGGCCGGCCTCTTTGCAGGCAGCTTTGAGTCCCTCGACGTGGCGCCTGGTGGTCTCGAGGTCGAGCGCGAAACCGTACCATCCCTTGGCCAAGCGCGCGGCGCGGGAGAAGGCCTCCTTGGTATGGCCGCCGAAGACGATTTCCGGATGGGGCTTCTGCACCGGCCGCGGCATCGCGTTGACGCCGCCGAAGGAGACGAAGCGACCGCGGAATTCGGGCTTGTCCATCGTCCATAGCGCGATCATCGCTCTCAGGAACTCCTCACTACGCGCTCCCTTGTGATCGAATGGAGCGCCTATGGCCTCAAACTCGGGTTTGAGATAACCGACCCCGATGCCGAAAATGAGGCGCCCACCAGCCAGTACGTCGGTTGAGGCTAGTTCCTTGGCGAGCACGACCGGGTTGCGCTGGGGCAATATTATGATCCCGGTGCCCAGCCGGATAGTTTTGGTATGTGCGGCGACAAACGCCAGCGCTATCAGCGAGTCTATAAACGGAGTCTCAGGGGCGGCTGGCGAGGGCGGCACCTGCGGATCGGGCAACACGATATGCTCGCCAGTCCAGAGGCTCTCGAACCCGGCCGCCTCGGCGGCGCGCGCGACTTCGCTCGCGGCCCGCGGATCGGCGCAGGGGCCATAGTTGATTCCGAACAGCGCTATCTTCATGTTAGGCAGAACTAACACGAAAGGGACACGCACTGGAAACCGTCGAAGCCGACCGCGAATTTCGATGCACGCGCGGTGGGGGCGGGATCGCGTGATATGACAGGAAACCTGACCACATGAGATGTCCGAAATGCGGATCCGACTCGGCCCCCGACGCCCAGTTCTGCCCGCGATGCGGAACGCGGCTCTACACCCCGAAGCCGGCAGACAAGCGCGAGTATGCGCTGATGCGGGTGCATCCGGCTTGGTGGCATTTTATCGGCTCGATTCTTTTTTCCTGCGCTCTTTTGGTCGCGGCGGGATTTGGCTTGCACTCGGCCGACGTGAGAGCACGCAATCTCGGCTTGATGTTAATAGCGATCGGAGTGGCGGAGTTGATCTCGATCGCGCTTAGACGGCACTTCATCTCATGGAGCCTTACTTCCGAACGGGTGATCGAGCAGAAAGGCATCCTCGCCCGGCATCGGCGCGAGATGGAACTGGCCGACGTTCGCTCGGTGGATGTCGAGCAACGGTTCATGCAGCGCGCGATGGGACTTGGAGACGTTATCATCGCATCTGCCGCGAGCGCCGATTACGCGATCAGACTTTACGATATCCCCGACCCCGAAGGAGTGGCGGAAACGCTGCGCCGCGCGCGCCTGAAACGCCTCGCGTAGTCGCCACGCGCAACGGTGGAAAAATCTCTGGCCGCGAGGCTCCCAAAGTTTGACCTCGATCGGGGGTGCGCCGATAATCGGCGCATCGACGCGCGTGCTATATGTGCGCGGGAGAGGGGCGGCTCGATGACCAAGCATCCGGATCTTCGCCACGAGCGCAAGCTCTGGCGGAGCGGCGTGGAGGTGGTGGCAGGCGTCGACGAAGCCGGCGTGGGTCCGATGGCCGGGCCGGTGGTCGCCGCCGCAGTGATCTTTGCTCCCGAAACCTTCATCAAGGGCGTTCACGATTCCAAGCAGCTCCCGCCGGAAAAGCGTGAGGAGCTATATGGTCGGATTACCGCGCACGCGCTCGCCTGGAGCGTCGGCGTGGCCGAGCCGCTCGAGATCGATCGGCTCAACATCTACTGGGCGACGCGCGAGGCCAGCCTGCGCGCGCTGGCCGGCCTGGGACTCGCTCCGGGCCACGTGCTGGTCGACGGACGCGGAATCGCGCGGCTGGAACATCCGCAAACCGCGATCGTCGGTGGTGACCGCAAGAGCTTCTGTATCGCAGCCGCCTCGATCCTGGCCAAGGTGACGCGGGACCGGATAATGTGCGAGCACGACGCGCGCTTTCCCGGCTATGGTTTCGCGCAGCACAAGGGCTACTGCACGCCCGAACATTTCGCCGCGCTGCGCGCGCTCGGCCCATCGCCGATCCATCGCCGCTCCTTCGCGCCCGTGTTCGACGCCGCACAGCTGGTGCTCGCCATCTGCGACTTATCATCCTGAGCGCCTTCGGTTAGAGTCAAAGATCGAAGGATCCAGGGGGCCCGAGCCTCGTCTTTTACGGCGCACGCGCCTTGGCCGCTTGCCTTTGCATAGCTTCATCCGGAGGGTCTGACCAACTTGGCAAATGCACGATACGATCTCGTGGTAATCGGTTCCGGTCCCGGCGGCTATGTCGCGGCGATTCGCGCGAGCCAGCTCAAGATGCGGGTCGCGGTGGTCGAGCGCGAAGAAGTGGGCGGCGTGTGTCTTAACTGGGGATGCATCCCGTCCAAGGCGCTGCTCAACTCGGCCGAGACGATGGAATCGATTCGGGGCGCCGCCAAGGAGCATGGAATCGAGGTCGGCGAAGTGAAAGTCGATTTCGCGCGGGTGATCAAGCGCAGCCGCGACGCCGCGGACAAGCTCTCCAAGGGTGTGCGTTTCCTGTTGCGCAAGAACAAGGTCGATCTGTTCGAGGCTAGCGCGAGTATCGCGGGGCCCAATAGCGTTGCGCTCAGCCAGGCGGCAGGCAAACCGGGTCCGTCCGCCGCAACGATCGAGGCCGAGCGAATCCTGGTCGCCACCGGCTCGGGCGAGCGGCTGTTCGGCGGAATGAAGATTGGCGACGGCGTGATGACCAGCCGCGAGGCGCTCCTTAACGACCATCTGCCCGAAAGCGTCGTCGTGATTGGTGCAGGCGCGGTGGGGCTGGAGTTCGCATATTTCTACCAGGCTTTCGGCGTCAAGGTGACGGTGGTCGAACTGGAGAAGCAGATATTGCCCGGATTCGACGCCGAGATCGCCGAGGAGCTGCGCCGCGCGTTCGTCAAGCGCGGAGTCACGGTGATGCTGGGGCACGGATACAAATCGATGGAGCGAAAGGGCGGGCGATGGACGGTCACTCTGGACGCCGCCGGCGCCACGAAAACCGTCGATGCCGAGGCCGTGCTGGTTGCGGTCGGGCGTAATCCGTTGAGCCCGAACCTGGGGCTGGAAAGAGTCGGCGTCGAGCTCGATCGCGGCTTTATCAAGGTTGACGACTCGTTCCGTACCGCCTGCCCGAGCGTTTATGCGATCGGCGACGTGATCCGTCCGCCACTGCTCGCGCATAAGGCCTCGGCCGAAGGGATCGCCGCGGTCGAAATCATGGCCGGCGTGCGCGAGCCTGGCTTCGACCTGCTGTCGATCGCCGGATGCATCTACTGCGAACCGGAGGTGGCGACAGTCGGGCTGACCGAGGCACAGGCGCGCGAGCGTGGAATCGAGGTCAAGGTCGGCAAGTTTCCGTTTCGCGCGATCGGCAAATCGGTCGCGGTCAATCAGACCGAGGGCTTCGTGAAGATCGTAGCGAGTAAAGAATACAGCGAGGTGCTCGGCGCGCAGATCATCGGCCATCATGCAACCGATCTGATTTCCGAAATCGTGCTGGGGCGAACACTGGAGACCACCACGGCCGAGATCGGCAAGACCCCGCATCCGCATCCGACGCTGACCGAGGCTATCATGGAGGCGGCGCTGGCCGCCGAGGGCGAGGCGATCCACATTTAGCGGCAATGGAGACCCCCGGCACACTCGAGATTGCGCGGCTGGGAACGGTCGATTATGAGTCCGCGCTCGCGCTGCAGGATGCTCTCGTCGCGGCCCGGCGCGACGGTCTGATCGGCGATACGCTGTTGATGCTCGAGCATCCGCACGTCTTCACCCTGGGCCGCGGCGCCGACGCTCGCTACCTGCTCGAGGCGCGGCCCGGAGTGCCGGTCTTTCGCGTCTCGCGCGGCGGACAGGTTACCTACCACGGCCCGGGACAACTCGTCGGCTATCCGATCCTTAAGCTCGAAGGGCGCGAGCGCGACATTCACCTGTATCTGCGACGCCTCGAACAAACGATGATCGACGCGCTGGCGAAACTAAACATCGCCGCGGGACGGCGCCGCGACCTGACCGGCGTGTGGGTGGACGAGCGGAAAATCGGGTCGATTGGGGTCGGGCTACGGCGCTGGATAACTCTGCATGGCTTCGCGCTCAATGTTTCCACCGATCTCGAGTACTTCGGCGCGATGGTGCCGTGCGGAATCGCGGACGTCCAGATGACTTCGGCCGAACTCGAACTCGATCGCGAGATCCGCCGCCAAATCTATGGCCGCGACCCCGTTGCCCCATTGGACCTTGGCGCTGCCGCTACGGCAGCGGTCGAACAATCCTTCGCAACCGTTTTTGGCTACGAGCGGATCTCGAGCGCCGACTCCGCGGCGCTGTGGGCCCGCGTTGACCCGGTCGCCGCCGCCTGCGAAGCTCAGATTCGCCTATGACCGAACGCAGGCATCCCGACTGGATCAAGGTGCGCGCGCCGACTTCGCCCGAGTACTTTCGCACCAAGGCGCTGCTCGCCGAACTACGGCTGCATACGGTTTGCCAGGAAGCGTGCTGCCCGAATATCGGTGAATGCTTCTCGCATCGCACCGCCACCTTCATGCTGATGGGCGACGTGTGCACCCGCAATTGCCCTTACTGCGCCGTCGCGCATGGCAAAGTGCGCCCGCTCGATCCCGACGAGCCGCGGCGTATCGCGGAGGCCGTCGCGCGCCTGGGCCTCGATCATGTCGTCGTCACCTCGGTCGATCGCGACGACCTGCCCGATGGCGGCGCGGCTCACTTTGCCGCAACTGCGGGAGCGATCCGCCAGCTTCGTCCCGCGACCCGGGTGGAAGTGCTAGTGCCCGACTTCAAGGGATCGCATCCGGCGGTCGAAACCGTGGTTGGAGCGCCGGTCGCAATCTTCAATCACAATATCGAGACGGTGCCGAGCCTCTATCGTAAGGCGCGCCCGGGCGGAAATTACCAGCGCTCGCTCGACGTACTGGCCCATGCAAAACGCTTCAGCGAGACTTCCGGCGAGACTTTTGATCTGGCCGCCAGCGGCAGACTCCTGACCAAGGCGGGAATCATGCTCGGCCTTGGCGAGGAACCGACTGAAGTTGAGAGCGTGCTGCGTGACCTACGTGCGGTGGGATGCGATATCCTGACATTGGGTCAATATCTTCGCCCCTCCATCGATCATCTACCAGTAGAGCGATATGTGACTCCCTCCGAGTTCGCCGAGTTAAAGGCCCAGGCGATGGCGATGGGCTTTCGGCACGTTGAATCCGGTCCCCTGGTCCGCAGCTCCTACCATGCCTGGGAACACGTGAATTAGGCGTCTTTCTAGTACCCGCCCTGTCTCCAAATCGAACGATTCCAACGACTTTAGCTATGCTCTGGATCGCATCGTGCGTTGCGCCGTCGCAACGGAAGCGCGGCCGAGGCGATCACCTGGTTCCAGAACCTCATCACCTTATTTGCGCATTTGCGTTCTTTTGTTGTCGTCTCTATTGATAGCTTTTTAGTGCTTAAACATTTTCAATAGGTTTTTGAGATTTTAATTCTGCTTCATTAGTTTTTATTGCATGCATGACTAGAGATTATTTGACATAACTCGCCCAGACGGAACGTGTTTTGCGTACCAGCTAGATAACCGCTGGGGAGCGCTGGAGAACCATGAATTTAAAACTCGAAGAGTTGAGGAAACGTCTGCTCGATCCAGCAGCACCGAACCCGCCGTCGCCTGGGGAAACGATCTACAAGCGGAGCGCTGAAGCGATTATCGGCTCCCCGGAATCCCCGGCGACCCCTGCGATGAGCAATGGCACTGAAACCATTGAGCAGAGGAGTACACCGTCGCGCGTTACGCAACCATCAACGGTCCAGGCGGAATCCCTGGCCACCAGCGTCCTCCAATACGTAGGCGAAACCGCCGATCCGGGGAAATCCCGTTATCAACTGGCGGAGGCGGTGACCAAGGTCTTTGAATCGACCCGGCAGTATCAGGAACGGTTGGCTGACCTGGCCAAGTCATTCGACACAATCGAGCAAACGGCACAGTCGGCGGCGCGCGCTTTCGAGCCGATCCGTGCGTTCCGCGAACAGATGGAAAAGCTCTCGAGCACGTTCGAGCCGATGCGCTCGTTCCAGGAACAGCTCGGCACGTTGGCCGAATCGTTCGAGCCGATGCGGGCGCTGCACGACCAGATCGCGGTGCTGGCGGAGGCCTTTCAGATCAATCTTGCGGAGTTCGCGCGGTCGATGGAGCCCGCCAGGGCTTTCCAGGTGCAAATCGCAAAGCTCGCCAAGACCTTCGAAGCAGTGGATGAACTGCAGAGCCAGTTTCTGGAACTATCTGAGACTTTTGGCGTCGCGTCAGGAACCGGCGATGTTGTAAGCGACCCGAACGCACACAACTAAACATATGGCGTGGCACCGCCGGCCGCCGGCGGTGCCACGATGGTCTACAAAGGGGGGTTGACCCAGAGTCGGCCGGGACGATAAAGCCTGAACCGGCCGCTGGGAAATCCAAGGTGGGGGACCGCGAAGGCCGCGCCGGCCGCTCGAAAGAGAGGACGGCGCGGCCTCGCATGTCAGACACGCGACGCCTCTGTAGCGCTAGCGTTTAGCCAACCGCGCGAGGAAGCCAACGATGATCGCCCGCTAACGTGGGGGCATCGTCGCGCGCCGGTTGGCGCGCCGCTGCGCTCGCTAGCCGGCGCAAGCGCGGTGTGTGCGGCCACGTGTCTCGTTCAAAACTTCGCGGGCGGGCCGCTCTCAGAGCGGCCCGCCCGTGCAGTTTCGCCGAGCGGCTATAATGGGGCGAGTCGGCGCGCGCGTAAGCCCGCGCCTCACTCGCCCCGAAAACTCATTGTGCCAAGCGCTTAAGCTCGGAAGCCCGCGTCTGCATGTAAGCATCCTGCACCGCACCGTACAGGTCGACGGCGTAGCGATCGGCCTCTTCGAACTGGTTCGGATGCAGCGAGCGGTAGTTCACCGCGTTGATCGCTTGCGAACCCACGTCGGCCGGCACCGTCACGTACCACGGCAGCAACCAGCTCATCGGGTTCATGAGGCCATCGACCACCAAGCCAACCGTATCGCGGGCCGTCGAGGGGCCAAGAAACGGCAGCATGATATAGGGGCCCGAGTAGATCCCATAGTGACCAAGCGTCAGGCCGAAGTCGTCGTTGTGCTGCTTCATCCCGAACCAACTATCGGCAACGTCGAAAAACCCTGCGACGCCGAGCGTGCTGTTGATTCCGAAGCGCGCAAGCTCGTCGCCCGCGTTGATGAAGTGCAATTGGAACAGATTGTTGGCGAAGCGCGGGATGACCCCGATGTTTCTGAAAAAGTTGTTTACGCTCTGGCGCGCCGGCTCCGGCAGCACGTAAGAGTAGCCCTTGGCGACCGGCGTGACGACGTACTGATCAACGTCGATGTTGAAATTGAACATCGTCGAGTTAAACGGCTCCAACGGATCGGGATACGGACCTCCCGTCTCGCCCGGCAATGCCCGCTCGCCGGGCAGTTTGGGCGGAGCCGCCTGGTCCGCGCCCATCGCGGACTGGGCGAAAGCGGTAGAAACCACCATCAGGGTTACCAGCAGCGCCGCCATCGACAGGCTGGCCAGCCTTTTAGCGCACTGCCTGGTTCGTATTCGTATAATTGGTTCGCTCACGGCGATGTTTTAACCTCCGCGCCGACCATTTGGTCCGGCGCTGTCTCCCCCGGAATTTTACAGGGTCTATGACCCCATCGAGGCCTGCAGTTGCTGCTGCTTGGCCTTCATGTCGGCCATCAGTTTAGCGAATCCTTGATCATTAATCACGCGGTTAAACTGATTTCGATAGTTCGCGACGATGCTGATGGCGTCAACAGTCACATCGTAGATCTTCCAGTCGCCATCCGATGCTCGCGCAACAGGTAGTCGACCTTAATCGGCTGTTTGCCCGGCTGAATTATCTGGCTGCGCACCCGGGCGAAGCCCTCACCCTCCGAATTCTGGCCTAGCACGGCCACGTCCTGGCCGGAATAATCCTGAATTTTGCTGAGATAAGCGTTCTCGATAAAGGCCGTGAACAGTTGGGTAAACTGGGCGCGCTGGGTCGGGCTGAGCTCACGCCAATGGTAGCCCAGGGCGATCCGCGACATGTCCGCGAAATCGAAGTGCTGCTCGAGCAGATCGCGCAATTGACGACGGCGTTGGGGAAGCGGCGTATTCTTGTCGCGCAACACCGGCAACGATTTGTTGATAACCTGATTTACCGTGTCGAGCGGTGTCGGCAAAGCCCACGCTGGCCCCGGCGACGCGCCCTGCACCAGCATCAGGGCCAACATCGCGCCCGCAAACACGCTCTTCGCCAAAGCGTATCGCAGTATACCAGCCTCGCGTCCGAATCGATGGCTCGAAGGTTGCGCGCTGAGCAATTATTCCCCAACATAAAGGCTTTTTTCCTGTTTACTTCAGGTCCTTGTCGTTCCCACCGGGAGATGCGCCGCTGCCCGAACCGCCCGAGCCGCCGCCGCTTGCCGACCCGCTCCCGCCACCAGGCGTGGAACTGCCATTGCCATTGATCAGTTGACCGATAGCGTCCTCGAGCACGAAGGCCGATTGGGTTCGCCGGATCACGCCGCCGTCGGCAAGATCATGTTCACCGCCGCCCAGCGAAATCGAGACATACTTGTCGCCAATTATACCGCTGGTCTTAATTGACGCTATAGCGTCCGTGTCGACGTGCACTCCGTCGTTGATCCGCATCCCACGCGGGCGCGATAATCCTTGAGCGAAATCGAAACTACCTTGCCAACCTGCACACCCGCAATCTCGACCTGATCGCCAACCTTCAGGCCGGAGATATTATCGAAGTTCGCATAGATGACGTAACCTTTATTGTTGAACAGTTCGATTTTCCCCAGCCGCAGCGACAGGATCGCCAGGGCCACGATCCCCGCCAGCGCAAAGAGTCCCACGATAAGTTTGGTTGTCCAACTGGCGTACATCGTCTTCTGCTCTCAGTAGCCCCTGTTCCTCAGAGCGCGGCGGCGTCGCGCTCGTCTCCCGCGGCCCTGCCCGCCAGGAAGCGGTTGAAGACCTCGTCGTTGGCAGCGGTTACTTCGGCGGGCGTCCCGGTAAGCCTCATCCTGCCCTCGTGCATAAAGGCGACGCGGTCGGAAATCTCGAAGACCGCGGGCACGTCATGGCTGACCATCACGACCGTCAGGCCAAAGCGCTGCTGGGTATGGCGTATCAGCGCGTGAATCGATCCAGTGCGAGTCGGGTCCAGTCCGGTGGTCGGCTCGTCGAGCATCAGGATTTTGGGATTGCGGATGAGCGCGCGCGCGAGCGCCGACCCGCTTTTGCATCCCGCCGCTCAGTTCGGAGGGATACTTGTTCTCCATCCCTTCGAGCCCCACGTTGGCCAGCATCTCGCGCACTTTCACTGCGATCTCCTCGCGCTCCATGTTCGTATTTTCGACCAGCGGAAACGCGACATTGTCGAACACCGTCATCGAGTCGAACAGCGCACCCGCCTGGAACAGCATCCCGAATTGCTTGCGCACCTCGTCCAGTCCGCTATTGCCCAGACGAGTGACGTCCACGCCTTCGATTGCGATTCTGCCCGAGTCGGGCCGCATCAGCAGGTTCAGATGCTTCAGCAGCACGGTCTTGCCGCATCCGCTGGGCCCCACGATGGTGGTGATCTGGCCCCGCGGACAATCGAGAGTCGACGCCCTTTAAGACCTGCTGGGGGCCGAAGCGATGGCGCAGATCGCGCACTTCGATCGCAACTGTGCCCGATGCAGTTTGCGCCGCTTTCGCTTTTCCGTTTTCTTCAACCACCGCCATCCTGCGTCATTTGCACCCTTACAATTTTCGATCGAATTTCTCTCGAAGCCTTCGCCCGAAATTCTCTCGAAGCGCGGATTCTATAGGAGAATCGACGTGAGGAAATAGTCCCAGGCCAGGATCAGCACGCTCGAAAGCACCACCGCCTCGGTGGTGGCGCGGCTCACCCCGGTCGCCATCCGCTGCGCGTGATAGCCCTTGTAGCAGCAGACCCACATCACTACCAGTCCGAAGACCAGTGCCTTGTACAGGCCGGTCATGATGTCGTGGCCGCTCATGTTCTGCGCGATACCGTTAAAGTAGCTGCCGCCCGGCGCGCCCATCAGGCCCACGCCGATAAGGTAGCCGCCCCAGATTCCGATCACGTCAAAAATGCTGGTCAACAGCGGAAAACTGATGATTCCCGCGATCACGCGCGGCGAGACCAGGTATTGGATCGGGTTTATCGCCATCACCGCTAACGCGTCGATCTGCTCGGTCGCCTGCATCGATCCCAGCTCGGCCGCCATCGCCGACCCCGCCCGCGCCGTGACCATCAGCGCCGCCAGCACCGGGCCCAGCTCGCGCACCAGCACCAGTGCTACCACCGTACCGAGCGCGCCTTCCGAACCGAAACGGCGCAGCGTGTTGTATCCTTGCAGGCCGAGCACCATCCCGGTGAAGGCGCCGATGAGCGCCACCAACATGATCGACTCGGCTCCGATCGTGCGCATCTGGCGGATTGTGAGACGCGGCTTGTAGGGCGGCGTCATCGCGCACCACACCGCACTGGCAAGGAAGAGCGCGAAGTTCCCTAGCGCGGTGACATTATCGATCGCCAGCGCGCCAAGGCGCACGATCATCTCGACGATTCGCGACATCCAGATAGCCGTCTAACCGTGGGCGATCCCGAGGCGGGCGAGCTGGCTGTAGGTATGAGTCATGCTGGGCGTGCGTACGAACTCGTTCAAATCGTCGATCACGTCGAGGTCGAGCGCGGGGCCACGTTGGCGCACGACCCGGCTGGCCAGACCGAGACGATAACATTCCTCGAGGTGGCGACGCAGACTCTGGCCGCCGAAACGGGTTGGGATAGCGGCGGCTGGCGCGCGGGCGATTATATTGGTGCCGCTCAAGTCGCGCGAGGGCACCAACACCACGCCCCGCTCCTCTTCAGCCAGTTCGCCGAACACCGCATCGATATCCTCACCGGTCACCAGCGGAATGTCCGAAAGCACCGTGCATAGCGTGCCCACGCCTTGCGCAGCCAGCGCCTCCGTCGCGAGGCGCACCGCCGTGTTGAGTCCGCGCGGAAACTCCTCGTCGATCACCAGCGCGCCCGCGCTACGCGCGCCGGTCGAGCAGCGCCGGGTCGGAACTGACGACCGCCACGTGATCCGCCGCGCTTGCGCTCAGCGCCGCGGCCAGCACGTCGCGGAACATCGCCTCGGCGAGCGCCATGCGATCGGCGTCGCCCACGGCGCGGCCCAGACGCGTCTTGGCGAAAGCGAGATGCTTGGCGGCGATGAGAATTGCGCGCACGGCGTACCTTTATAACTCACACCATGAGTCGAGCCAAACGTAAAGAGCAAATCTGCGAGGCGCCCGCCTTGACAGTCTTTGCATCGCTTGCTCCAACATTGAGGGGCGTTCCGCGATCCATCTGACGGGCATCCGCCCTGCGCCGCTCGCCTGATGGGCCGAGGCGGCAATCGCGGCGGACGTGCCATATCCGTTCGAATCGAGCGAGGAAGAGGTGGAGGCAATGGAGCGGAGCAACGGAGTTTGCCGGAATCACTGCAATCAAAACTCATGCGCCCGAAACTCAGCGGCGCTCGATTTATGTGCGCGCGCACGCTCGTGCTGGCGGCAGCAGCCGCCGTTGGGCGTGGCGCTGGCCGGTGGATGCCATCACGAGACGGTCGACGAATACCTGAGTGCCGGAGATGCGGCGATGCAGAAGACGGAACTGCCGCAGGCCGAGCAGAACTACCAGGCCGCGGCCAAGGCCGCGCCCAACGACCCTGCGGGTCCACGTCGCGCTCGGCAATTTGTACGTCTTCGAACAGAAGCCGACGCTGGCGCAGGTGGAATTCATGCGCGTGCTCGAGCTCCAGCCCGGCAACGTTGCCGCCCATTCGGCGCTCGGCGGACTTTACGAGTCCGAGTCGCAGATGGGCGCGGCGCAAGAGCAATACCTCGCGGCGGTCGCGCTCAGGCCGGCCGACCCGGCCTATCGTCTCCAGCTCGGCTCGCTGCTCGCGAAGGCCAACAAGACCGGAACTGCGCCGAGATTGAACTGCGCACCGCGATCGGGCTCCAACCCAAAAACGCGCAGGCCCACCTGGCGCTTGCCAACCTGTTAAACGCGACCCCCAACGGCAAGGCCGAAGCCGAGGCCGAGTATGCCGAGGTGCGCGCGCTCGATCCGCATCTGCTGCCCGCTCCGCCGCCGACCGCGGTCGTGCCCGCGCGCCGCCGGCCCGGCGCGCGCCCAGCGCGGAAGCCGCCGTGGCGCCGCTCGCGCCCGGCACCGCGCAGCACAAGCTCAAGCCGCTTAACCGCAAGTTCAAGCTGACCCACGACTCCGCGGTCTACCAGGCGGCCGACAGCTCCACCAGCGTGGTCGGCCAGGTGCATCACGGGCACTTCGTGCATGTCACCGGAATCCAGGGCAGTTGGCTCCAGATAACTCTGCGCAACGGCACCGTCGGCTTCATCCCGGTAACCGCAGCCGAATAGCTGCGGGCGAAATGCCCGCCGCTGCGCGGGTGTAGGAAAATCTGACCCTTCACGGGGGTGGATCAATCATGGCAAATCAAATAGCCGCACACGACGTAACGTTCGCGGGCAAAGCCGGCCAGCTCAAGGCCTATGTCGCTCACCAGGGCGGCGGCGCACCGCGCCCGGCGGTTATCGTGGTGCAGGAATGGTGGGGACTCGACGACCATATCCGCGACGTCGCGCGGCGCTTCGCCAACGAGGGTTATTTCGCGGTCGCGCCCGACCTCTACTCGCGTCTGGGCCACCAGGTGACCAAGGATCCCAACGTCGCCGGCGAGCTGATGTCGAAACTAGCGCCCGGCCGACGGCATCGACGACCTGCTGAGCACGGTCGCGTGGATCAAGAGCCAAAAGGAGGCCGATGGCGCCCGTATCGGGGTGATTGGCTTCTGCATGGGCGGGAGTTACGCGATGGCGCTACCGTGCGTAAGCAAGGACATCAAGGCCGCGGCGCCGTTTTACGGCGAAGTCCCCAGCGACGATCAACTGCGCAATCTCAACTGCCCGGTATTCTACGCGTACGGCGAGAATGACGGATGGATCACGCGGGCCGACGTCGACCGGCTCGCCGCGGCGCTCAAGAAGTTCAACAAGCGCGGCGAAGTAAAAATCTACAAAGGCTGCTCGCACGGCTTTTTCAATGACACGCGCAAGGACGTCTACGCGCGGCCGAAGCGCGAGATGCGTGGAGCAAGGCGATGGCGCTGTTCAAGGAAAATCTTGGCGCTTAGCGCTGCACCGCCAGCGCGCACCGATAGGCCGCCCGGACCACGCGGGCATCTGCTGCTCGGCAACCTGCGCGAGGTGCAGCGCGACCCGCTCGGACTTCTGCGTGACGGCTTTCGCGACCACGGCGACGTCGTGCGCTTGCGCTTCGGCACCACGCGCGCGCTGTTCCTCGCCCATCCCGACCACATCCGCCACGTCCTGCACGACAATCATCGCAACTACGACAAGCACAACGTCGACTACGCGATGCTGCGCCGCCTGCTCGGCAACGGCCTGCTGACCAGCGACGGCGCGTTTTGGCATCGCCAGCGCCGGCTGATCGCGCCGATGTTCCATCGCCAGCGCGTCGCCGGCTTCTGCAACCTGATGGTCAACAGCACGCTCGAGATGCTCGAGCGATGGGACGCGCTGGCGCAAAGCGGCGAGCCTTTCGACGTCGTGGCCGAGATGACGCGGCTTACGCTCGCGATCGTGGCCAAGGCGCTGTTCAGCGCCGACGTGAGCGACGATGCCGAAGCGATTGGCGCGGCGCTGACCGAAGTCAATCGCCAGTTGGGCGAATTCAGCCTGCTCGACATGTTCTGGATGATTCCGACCCCGCGCAAGCGGCGGTTTCGCGCCGCCGTACAAACGCTCGATGAGGTGGTCGGCAAAATAATCGACGCGCGCCGCCGCGCGACGGCGCGCAACGAGGATTTGCTCTCGATGCTGCTCGAGGCGGTCGACGAAGAGACCAACCAAGGGATGACGCCCCAGCCAGGTGCGCGACGAAGTGCTGACGCTGCTGCTAGCCGGTCACGAAACGACCGCCAACGCGCTCGCCTGGACCTGGTACTTACTTGCGCAAAACCCCGAGGCCGAGCACAAACTACACGACGAGATTGCAAGCACGCTCGGCGAGCGCGCGCCGAGCGCGCTCGACCTGCCGCAACTCCGCTACACCCGGATGGTCGTGGAAGAATCGATGCGGCTCTATCCGCCGGCGTGGGCGATTTCGCGCAACGCCATCGGCGAGGACGAGATCGGCGGCTACCGCATACGTCCCCGCACCAACATCATCATCTGCAGCTTCGTCACCCATCGCCATCCCTCATTCTGGGAGGAGCCGGAACGCTTCGACCCCGAGCGCTTTTCGTCCGAACGCTCCCAGCGGCGAGCGGACTTCGCCTACCTGCCGTTCGGTGGCGGCCCGCGAATCTGTATCGGCAACGCTTTTGCGATGACCGAAGCGCAACTGGTCGTGGCGACGATGGCCCAGCGCTATCGGCTGCGTATCGTGCCCGCGCATCCGGTGGAACTCCATCCGCTGATTACTCTGCGTCCGCGCCATGGGATACGGATGACTCTGCATCCAGCCGACGACGATGCAACCGCCGCGGAAGGCGCTCGTGGCCGCGCCGCGCGGTGAAGACGTGTGGCGCAAAACCTTATCCAGACGGAGCGCGAGAACTGGCACAAAAAAACTAGCGATAGATCATATCGATCGAAAGTGTGATCACGCCCTTGCCCGGGTATTGAAATTCGCACTGATCGAATGACGGTGCCCTGAGCGTCGGATATACGTTGTTGGTGAATCCGTAGCCCTCGAGCGGATAACCGAACCTGCGATCGAATTTGCCGTTGCCGTTCTCGTCATGAAACACGGTAGCGGCGTAGGCGCCGGCCGCCAGCCCCTTGAACTCGCACACGGCCTTGCTGCCCTCGATAGGCACTGAAATTTTACGGAACTCCGTGCCGACGGTGGTAAATTCAGCGGAGTTCGCGCTCGACCATAACGAGCAAATCACAGAGCCTTTCTGATTGCGCACGCCGTTCACCACAATGCGGACTTCGTCCGGCTGAGCCGCCGATTGCGCGCTTGCGACACTTGGCGCGAGCGTGAATCCGATCGCCATGGCGAGGATCCATATTGGGGATAAGGCTGACGCTCGCATCGAATCCTCCTCGATCTCAGTGCTTGCCGTAGTCGAGCGCCACGCCCTTGCGCTGCGCGTAGATATAGGCCTCGAGCGCGCGCAGCTTCGGATCGTTGGGATCGAGCGCCTTGCCCTTGATCGGGTTCTCGATACACCAGTCGATCATGTCGCGCAGCAGCGCGACCCGCTGAAGCTGGACCTGATACTTGGGATAGGTCTCGGGATGCGTATTGGCGGCGTCGGGATGGCACATGTCGCAGCTTATTCCGATCGTGCTGCCGAGCGCCTTGTCGTCGTGAAAAATGCGCTTGCCTTCGGCGACGAACTTGTCGGTCTCGGCTTTCCAGACCTTGTAGTCGCGGGGCTGAAAGCTCGCATAGGTGTCGCCCTGCTGAACCGCCAGCGAAGGCGACGCCGCGGGGGCCTGCGTACCCGAGATTGTCGCGGTCGAGGACTTGGGACTCGCCGGTGCGGCCTGAGCGACTTCCCATCGCTCGCCCGGATGTGCCCGTCGCCACTGGTCCATCAGTCTATCGCTCACGGCCTGCGCTCGCGCGCGCGACATCTTCTCTCCGGGTTTTAAGTCCTTGACCTCGATACTGGTCTTGCCGTCGCAGAGCATCACGACCGTGCCGCCGCTTTGCGCCGCGGGAACGTCGTGAGCCGCCGCCTGCTGCGCATACGAGCGCGCGCCGCGGATCGCCAGGGCGCCGCCCGCGATCGCGGTTCCAATCATCAGGAAAGCTATTCGTCTGGAGATCATTGTCGCCTCGTCGAATGAGAGACCGTCGAGTATCGGTTGGCGATCAATAGCTCGCGAACTGCGGCGCGGGCGGGCGATAGACCTTGCCATGCGATCGCAGGTATTGCGCGTGCACCGTAACCGGGTTGCGGTCCCACAGGTTGTACATCATGTCCGCCAGCCCTTCCTTGCTCGACATTGACCTGGCCGTCACCGAGGCCGTCGAGCTGATCGTACGGATCGGGACGATTCATCTGCACGGTGAGCGGCGGCAAGCCCTGCGGCGCGTAAGGCCACGGCCACGCGGTAGAGAGCATCCCGTAAAAACTGATGTTGCCGATCTGGTTGAAGAGCATCTGATGCGTATGGCCATGGATTACGGTGACGTTGTGGTAGGGCCTGAGCAGCGCCTGCACCTGTTCGGCGTCCTCGGTCCAGAAATTCCAGTTGCGGTAGTACTTGTAGAGCGGCGAGTGCGAGAACACGAGCAGCGGGGTGGTGGCCGGCACCTTGGCGAGATCGTTTTTGAGCCACGCGCGCTGTTTCTCGCCGACTTCGAAGCGCGACTGAATCGGATTGTCCAACCCCGCGACGATTTGCATCCGCTCGGCCGGCGTCAGCTTGCGCGCGGTCCAGAAATCCTTCTCGTACACGCTCATCAGGACGATCACGTGGACGCCCTTCCAGTCGAACGAATAAGTGGGCGGACCGAACAGCTCCTGCCACTTCTCGCCCAGGTCGTAAAACCAGTCGTGCTCGCCGACCATTATCTTGACCGGCGCCTTAAGCATCGAGAGGATTTCCTTGCCCTGCTGCAATTCCTCGGGCCGGCCCAACTGCGCCAGGTCGCCGCCGAACAACACGAAGTCGGGCTGCGGATCGAGCGCGTTGACGTCCTCGACCGCCTTGACCGCGCCTTTGACGAAGCGCTGATTGAGCGTCCGCACGTACATGTGCGTATCGGAGATATAGGCGAAGGTGAACGGCGGCGTTCCCGGCGCACCGGTCGCGCTCGCGTTCTTGTCCAGCGCGGCCTCGGCCACGTTGACGAGCTGAAAGGTATGCGGCGGCATCAGACCCTTGGCCATCACCGCGCCGGCGCTCGCTGCAAGGACCTTCAGGAAGGTGCGGCGGTCGAGCCGGCGCATCCCGCGCAGCACCTTATCGCGATCTTCCATGTACTTGGTTTCGACGCTCTTATGCCGTGCCGCCATGGCTTTGCTTCCTCGTGGATAAGATGTTGTCAGTCGCCGCCGAGCAGCGCGGGATTCTCTTCGTTCTGTGCCGGAGTCATATCGCCGAACGGACCCTTGAAGCCGGGACCGAGGCCGCTCTTGCCCATCGCGGCCGCCTCGTCGCGCTGCGGACGATCGGTCTTGGCGCGTGCGCGCTGCTTTTCGAGCTCTTCGTTCGCCGCGCTCGCGTATTCGGGACTGGTCAAGGTGGCGAGAAAAGCGACGAGGTCGTCTTCTTCGGATTCGCTAAGGCCGAGCGGCAGCAATCCGCCGTCGAGATAAGGATTCGGTACGCCGCCTTTGTTGTAATGATCCAGAACGTCCCACAGCGTCTGCTGCGAGCCGTCGTGGAAATAGGGTTGAGTCACCAGCAGATTGCGCAAGCCCATCGTGCGGAAGCCGCCGATATCGTGCTGCTGTTTGGTTACGAGAAAGCGCCCGAGCCCGCTCATGTCGGTCTGGATTGCGAGTTGGTCGAGTTGCTGCGAGCCGCCGCCGCCTTGCGCGATCAATACCAGCGCCTTGCGCGCCAGCGGAACGAAGTCCGCCTTGTGCGCCGATACGCCGATATTGTGAAACCGGTTGTCGGTGAAAAGCGGCTGCGTCGGGTTCCATCCGTGGCAGGTCATGCAGCGGCCCTTGCCGTTGAACAGCGACCATCCGCGCTTGGCGCTGGCGTTGATCGCGTTCTGGTCGCCCGCCATGAAGCGGTCGAAGGACGTATCGAAGGCGACCTGCGTGCGCTCGTAGGCCGCGATCGCCTTCTCGATATTGTCCATCGTGATCGCGCCGTTGAATACCGTCTGGAATGACTGCTGGTATTCCGGAATCCCCTTCACCTTGGCGACTACGTCGTCGAGGCTCTTGTTGCCCATCTCGACCGGGTTGATGATCGGGCCTTCGATTTGTTTCTCCAGCGTCGGGGCGCGGCCGTCCCAGAACTGGAGCGTGTTGAACAGCGCGTTCAAAACGGTCGGGGCGTTGCGCTGTCCGAAAGCGTGATGAATACCCATCGAGGCCGGAAGCTGATCGGTGAACCCCTTGGCGGGCGCATGGCATTGATCGCACGACACGGTGCCGTCGGCCGAGAGCCGATCGTCGAAGAAGAGCTTGCGCCCGAGCTCGACCTTCGCCGGCGTCTGCGGATTATCCGCCGGTATAACCCACGAATAGAGCTCGGCGGGAAACCCTTTCTGGTTGAGCGGCTTGGGCGCGGCGAGCGGAACCGATTGGTCGGCGCCGACAGTGGTCATCAACGCAATCGCGACGGCGCAGAGAATCGCGGATGCGAACAGCCTGGCTTTCATTGCCTCCTCCTGTCGGCCGGTCGAAAGCCCTCGAGTCTCCGGAGGCATCCTGACCCGAGGTCTCAGGTGCTGGAAAAGCGCCTGTGTTGGCAACCTGATGCGATCAGGTTGGAAAATTTTTGAATCGAGACGACGCTACATTCTGATTTTTACCGTAGTCCGCGAAAAGCGGCAAACAGCGTGACTTTGCAAAATTCAACCTTGGGAATCAGCATTAGCCCCGTTCTGCTCCGCCTTCTTGTTTCATTCATGGATCCGGCGATTCGGTCGCGATCGGCGGCGCCCGCGGGCGGCCATAGCGCTGCGGGATCGAGATTCGGTCCGCGCAGATGAACCAGCCGGCCGTCGGCGCCGTCGCGCTCCGAGAGCCATCGCGCGGCGATCGCCATCGCGTCGAGTTCATCGCGCACGACCGGCCGCGCGCGGTAGCGCTCGTAATTCGCGGCCACGAATTCCGCGACCGCCTGCGCGTCGGCGGCCTCCGCGAGCGGACGAGTCAGCGCGAGCCGCCCGCTCAGCACCACGTGCGCGAGCATCGTGGCGCCCGCGCCCACAACGATTACGAGATTGTTCTCGGTGACGACGCGGCTTAGCCGCTCGGCACGCGAGGCGAGCGTGGTGAGCGCCGTCAGCTCGCGCTTAAAGCGCGCGGCCTCCTCGAACCGCATCGCGCGTGCCGCCTCGTCGCGCGCGCGCGCCAGTTCGCCGAGCAGCGGCCCGCTCCGCCCGCGCAAAAATTCGACCGCGCGCCGCACTCGCGCGCCGTACGCGTCTTCGTCGGCGCTCAGATTGCACGGCATCGCGCAGTGCCCCATCTGGCCATACATGCACGGCGAGAAATCATCGCTTCGGCGCGAGCTTGCCGGCACACGTGCGCATCCCCAGGATACGTCCGAGCGCGCGCACCGCGCGATCGACTCCGCCCCGTCCCACGAACGGCCCAAGCTGCATCACGCCGCGGCGCGCGGAAAGTTTGGTCGAAAGCTTCAGGCGCGGGAACGCGTCCATCAGATCGAGCCGCACGAAGTACGCCTGCGCCATCCCCTTGAGCATCCGGTTGTATGGCGGCTTGAGTTCGCGGATGAGCCGCGCCTCGAGCAGCGCCGCGTCGAGCGCGGACGGCGTCACCCGCGTGTCGATTGTATAAACGTGGCTCACCAGGTCGGCGGTCTTGGCGTTGATCGTGATGCCGCCGTTGAAATACGACGCGACGCGCTCGCGCAGACGCCGCGCCTTGCCGACGTAGAGCAGGTCGCCGCGCTCGTTGCGCATCAGGTAGACCCCGGGCGCCATCGGCAGCGCCGCGATCGCCTCGGGCGGGACGTGGCGCTCGATTCTGCGGCCGGCGGCGCCGCGGCTATGCAGATCGATCAGCCGGTCGACGCGGGTGATTCCGCTTTGCGCCGCGATGTCGAGAAAAATCGACAGCAGCTCGGCCGCCATCCGCGCGTCGCCGAGCCCGCGATGGCGTCCCTCGGTCGAAAGGCCGAAATGCTCGGCCAGCGCGTCGAGCCGGCGGCGGCGCAGCGACGGTGCGAAGCGGCGCGAGAGCCTGAGCGTGCACAACACCGGGTTCTTGAGCCCCATCCCGAAAACGCGGCGGAACTCGAAATCGAGGAACGCGAAATCGAACTGCGCGTTGTGCGCGACCAGCACCGCGTCGCCCAGGAAATCGCGAAACGCCGGCAGCACGTGCTCGATCGGCGGCGCGCCGGCGACCATCTCGTTGGTGATCGAGGTAAGCCGCGTGACGAAGGGCGAGATCGGTCCGCGCGGGCGCACCAGCGTCGCGAACGATTCGGTCATCCGCGGACCTTCCATCCGGTACGCGCCGATCTCGGTGATCGCGCCGGGACCGGGACGGCCGCCGGTGGTCTCGAGATCGACCACCACGTAGCGGCCGCGATCGAGCGGCACCTTCAGCGCCTCGCTCGCGCGCAACGCCCACATCCCGCTTTGAGGGTCGAAGACGAAATTCGGATCGCCGGCGAGCAGACGATGAACGATACGCGGGCCGAGTTCCGGGTCGGAGCCGGCGCCGGCAAAGAGCAGGCCGACCAATTCGTCGGTATGCGCGCCGGCTACCTGGCGCTCGAGATAAGCGTAGAGCTTCTCGCGCGCGGTCGCGCCGGAATACCGATGCTCGAGGTCGAAAGCTCCCACCGCCCCATCCACCACTCATTTCGCACACTTCGCGTTATGTTCGCTTTAGCAGACCGCGCGGCGAAAGCCTATCCCTTCGCGCGACGCGCTTTGCCGGGCCGCGGTTTGGAAACGATACGCTGGACGGACGGCGCGGCGGAAAATTCTCGATGCTGACTCGACGCAGGATGTGGATGGTGACGTGGATGGTGATGGCCGTCGCCGCGATAGCATTGATGGCGGTCGTGATGAGCGAGTTGATATCCGAAGCCGGTCCGTACCAGGACGCCTCGCCGCCCACCGGCCAACTGCATCCGGCGGCGTGGCCCGACCGCACACTGACCATCGCCGACCTCGGCCATGCGGCGCTGCTGATGAACTGGTACGGCGTGCGCGTGCTGAGCGACCCGACGCTGTTCAATCGTGTCGGGCTTTCGATCGGCTCGCTGCTGACCATCGGACCGCATCGGTACTCCGCACCGCCGCTTGCGCCGGCGCAGTTGCAAAACCTCGACGTCATCCTGATAACCCACGCGCACATGGACCATCTCGATCTGCCGTCGCTGCGCGTGCTGCCCAAGAGCGCGGTGGTGATCGCATGCAGCGGATGCGGCGAGTTGATTCGTCCGCTGGGCTTCACCGACGTGCGCGAGCTTCGATGGGGCGAGCACACGGAGGTCAAAGGGCTTAGCGTGACGGCGATGGGCGCGAAGCACTGGGGCGTGCGATGGCCGCCGATGGGCCGCGCGTACGGCTACAACAGCTACCTGCTCGAGCGCGGCGGGACGCGGATGCTGCTCGCGTGCGACAGCGCCTACACGCCGCTATTCGATACGCTCGCCGTCCGACCCGCCCGACATCGCGGCCTTTTCGATCGCGGCCTACGATCCGTGGATTCACAATCACGCCAATCCGGAGCAGGTCTGGACGATGTTCCAGCAAAGCCGCGCGCGCTACCTGGTGCCGATTCATTGGGGGACTTTCCGGCTCTCCAAGGAGCCGATGGACGAGCCGATGCGCCGGCTGCTGGCGGCGGCGGGTCCCGAGAGCCAATCGCGTGGTGATACGGCAAATCGGGGTCGCCTGGAGCCTGCCGGCGACGGCGCGGCAAGATCGGCAAAGAGCCGAGTGAGGATGCCAGTGGACGCTACCTAAAGGCGTCAAAATGAGCTACAATGGCACAAGAGAGGAGAGAGGCAGCATTACGCTGCCTGTGCTTATTCCATCGTTTGGGGGGAATTATGGCCAAGGTGCAAGGGCGAGAGAGGCTGAACGGCAGGCGCGCGATTACGCCTGACGCTCACTTTCCAGCCGGACCGTTTGCGCGGCTCGCGATAGCCGCGCTGGTGCTCGGATGCGCCGCGCTCGGCACGCGGCCGGCGCTCGCGCAGGACGACGACTGGTCGGTCGTACCGTCGCAGAGCCAGTCGCAGCAGGTCCACGCAGAGCCATCCCTCCAAGGCCAAGCCCGCCGAAGCTGACCCCGAGGCATCGCAAGCGCTGCCGCAGGAAGTCCAACCCGCAGCCGATGGCGCGCAGATGATCTGCGGTGAGATGGCGCGGCCGGCGGCCGAGCCGTACAAGAGCATCGTCGCCGACATCGACCGCGCGTGGGGCACCAACGCTCCGGTTTACGAATCGGTGCGCGCCGACTCGCCACACGTCTCGCGCGCCGGATGCATCTTCTACAACCCGACGTTCATGGAGGTTTTCCTGCGCGGCGAGACCGACGAGCACGGCGAGCCCGACAAGACCTCGATGATCTACGCGATCATGGCGCACGAGCTCGGCCATATCGAGCATCACGACTACGAGCGCACGGACGTCTCCAGCGTCGACAAGGAACTCGAGGCCGATCGCTTCTCCGGCTATACGCTCTCGCGCATGGGCATCTCACGCGGCAACATCACGCCCTTCTACAGCCTGGGCGGCGACGAATTCAGCGGCGTCCACGACCACGGCTTCTCCAACGAGCGTATCGCGGCCTTCAACAAAGGCTGGAAGGAGGCCGAGTGGGGTCAGCCCGAGGACGGCGGCCCCGCGGCAAAGAACGCGGCGAAGCAATTCTGACCTCTGACGACTCGAGCGACGATTCGAGCAGCCGCCGCGGTCCCGTAGCAGCGACGACGTGCTGCCTACACTTTCTTGCGGCGCTTGGAGAGATAATCCACCAGCATGTATTCGCCGAGATGGTCGGGGCGGGTGTAGAGCGCGCGGCCGCGGTTGATCTGGGTCATCTTCTCGACGAACGCGCGCAGGCTCGGCGAGTCGTCGAGCATGAAGGTGTTGATCGTGATGCCCTTGCGGGTGACGCGCTCGACTTCCTTCAGCGTCTCCTGCGCCGCGCGCATGCTGATGCCGCCGAACGACAGCGGCCATTCGCAGTACAGGCGCTTGTTGAGAAAGTAAGCGGTCGGCTGGCCGTCGGTTATCACGATGATGTGCTGGTTGCGCGACGGATGGCGCCCGAGCAGATCCGAAGCGAGGCGCAGCCCGTCCTGCAGATTGGTGAACGGATCGCCCATGTTCCATGAGGCCTCGGGCAGGTCCTTCAACTTCAATTCGACCGCGCGGGTGAAAAAGCCGACGATCGAAAAAAAATCGCGCGGGAACTTCGAGCGGATCAGCGTCTCCATCGCCATCGCGACCTTCTTGGCCGCCGCAAACCGCCCCTCCCAGCTCATCGACCACGACATATCGAGGCACAGCACGGTCGACGACGAACTCGCGTAGTCGTTTTCGTAGACCTCGAAGTCGCCGGGCTCCAGGGCGAGCGGCACGCCGGGCCGCCGCGTCAGCGCGTGCTTGAGCGTCGCGACCAGGTTCAAATTGAGCGGATCGCCGAAGCTGTAGCTCTTGGTCTCGTCGGGGCGAATCTCGGTTATCCCGCGATGGTCGGTCGCGTGCGATCCGCCGCGGTCCTTGAGCAGGCCCTGGTAGATGTCGCGCAGCGCGAGCTGGCCGATTCGGCGCACGCCCTTGGGCGAGAGCGCCATGTGCTCGCCCTTCTGCACCATGTAGCCGCCCTCTTCGAGCAGCAGCATCACCTGGCGCAGGTTGTTGAAATCCTGCTCGGCCTGCTGCCCCAGCATCTCGCGCAGATCGTCCATCGAGATCTTGTCGAAGTTGCCCGACATCAGGTCCTGCTCGAGCTGCTTCATCCGATCCATCTCGCGCATCAGCTCGAGCGCCTGCTGATAGTCCAGGCTCTTGGGGCCGTGGAACAGATGCTGGTTGCGCTCGCGGAAGTTTTCGAGGTCGCGGATGTTCTCGTATTCCTTGAGCAGGGCCTCGAAATCGGCGCGCGCCTGGGCGTCCTCGAACTCATGGCTCTCGAGTTTGCGAATCGCCTCCGAGACCCGCCGCGGCATCCGCTTGAGCTCGCGCAGCTTCTCGTCGAGCTTGCCGCCCGGCTGCTCGGCGCTTCAGCCGCTCCAGCGTGGCGCGCTCGCGATCGACGATGTCCTGGAGCCGCCGCTCCATCTCGCTCAGCGCTTCCTTGAGATTGAACTCGCGGTAGCGCTGGCGCATCTCCTGGCGCAGCTGTTCGAGAAATTCTTCCAGCCCCGCCACCCGCGAGCCGTCGAAGTCCATCCCCTGCCGCGTCATCCAGTCCATCGCCTGGCGCACGTCGTCGGTGTAGGAGAGAAACTCGGCCAGCTTCTCGAACACCTTGTCGGCGTCGAGCTTGAGCTTCTGGCTGCCGTCCCACGCGGTGTAGCGGATTTCGATCATCGGCGTCGCGCGCGCTTGCTCGAGGCCTCAGGCGTGATAGGCGAAGCGCCCGCCGTGGCGCTCCTTGTTGAGCTTCTGATGGAGATGCAGGCCCTCGAACACCAGCTCGCTCGC
Organism: uncultured delta proteobacterium; assembly: GCA_963710455.1. Classification (GTDB taxonomy): domain Bacteria; phylum Desulfobacterota; class Binatia; order Binatales; family Binataceae; genus JAKAVN01. The sequence goes on along the minus strand of CAVQAG010000014.1, from coordinate 49,300 downwards.
CGACGCCATCAGGCCCGGCGTCTCGAACGAGCCGAGCTGCTCGACCGCCTCGCGCAGGCCCGGCACCTCGCGCAAGCGCGTCGAGGTAGTCGGAGGCCGGCGCGTCGTCGGAGACCTCGACGCCCCATCCGCCCTCGAAGTAGGCGGCCACGCGGCGCAAGTCGTCGATCTTGAAATAGCGATCGAAGACCTTGAGCACGGCGCGGTTGACCAGGCGTTCGATAAGGTCCTCTTCCTTCTTGTCCTCGCCCACGTACTCGAGCTCGATTTTGCCGGCGGTCGAGGCGTAGAGCGAGGGCAGATCGGAAAGGCGCGGCACGATCTCATTGTCGCCCAGGCGCACGGCGCGCTTCTCGGCGTTGGAGAGCACGGATTCGAAATTGTTGATCGAGACCCGCACCGAGACTCCCGAGCTCTGGTTGATCTCGTTGGAGGCGCGCGCCTCGAAGGTGAGCTGCGCGACCACCTCCTTGATGAACGGCGGGACCCGCAGCGCCATCCCGGCGCTCGGCGGATAGCCGCACTCCTGGTCCATGATCGCGATTTCGTCCTCGATCGTGCGCGGGTAGTGCGTGCGAATCTGGATGTCGAAGCGGTCCTTCAGCGGCGTGATGATCCTGCCGCGCGAGGTGTAGTCCTCCGGATTGGCGCTCGCCACGAACACCAGGTCGAGCGGCAGTCGCACGCGGTAGCCCTTGATCTGGACGTCCTTCTCCTCCATCAGGTTGAACAGTCCCACCTGGACCTTCTCGGTCAGGTCGGGCAGCTCGTTGATCGCGAAGATGCCGCGGTTGGTGCGCGGGATGAGGCCGTAGTGGATGGTCTCCTCGTCGGCGAGGTAGCGCCCCTCGGCGACTTTGATCGGATCGATCTCGCCGATCAGATCGGCCACCGAGACGTCGGGCGTCGCGAGCTTTTCCGCGTAGCGCCGCTCGCGTCCGATCCATTCGATTTCCAGCTCTTCGCCGAACTCGGCCGCCCGCCGCCGGCAGGCGCCGCAAATTGGCCGATAAGGATCGTCGTTGATCTCGCAGCCCTTGACCGCCGCCACGCGCTCGTCGAGCAGGTCGGCGAGCAAGCGGATGAGCCGCGACTTGGCCTGTCCGCGCTCGCCGAGAAAAATCATGTGATGGCCGGCGAGCACGCCGTTTTCGATTTCGGGCAGTACGCTCTGGTCGTAGCCGATGATACCGGGCAGGATGCGCTCGCGCGCGCGCAACCGTTCGAGCAGGTTGCGGCGCATCTCGAGCCTGACCGGCAATACTTCAACGCCCGCGGCGCGCAATTCGCCCAGCGTGCGAATCTTGAGCAAATCCTGCTTGAGCGAATCTTGCTTCATTTGAAGATCCAGTTGGGAAGCCTTGTCTTGCGTTTAGGATATGGTAGCGCCGACCGTCTTGAAAAGCGGTTCGAGCAGATCGTAGGTCTCCTCGAGATGTTGCGAAATCACGCGGGTGGCCGCCAGCACCGGCATGAAGTTGACGTCGCCGTCCCATCGCGGCACCACGTGCCAGTGCATATGATCGGCGAAGCCCGCGCCGGCGCATCGCCCGAGATTGGCGCCGAGGTTGAATCCGTCGCAGTTGAACGCGCGCCGAAGCAGCGTCACCGCCGCGGCCTGCAGTTCGGCTAACGCGGCGCGTTCGGCACGCTCGAGCAATTCGGGCGAGGCGAGATGGCGCCGCGGCGCGATCATCAGGTGGCCGTTGTTGTATGGGTAGCGGTTGAGCATCACCAGCGCGAGCGGCCCCGCGTAGAGCACCAGCCGGCGGCGGCGCTCACGAGCGCCGAGCGCGCCGAAGCAGAAAATACATTCGCGTCCGGGCTTTCCCGCGATCCGCAGGTAGGCTCCGCGCCAGGGCGCCCACAGCCGCAGCGGCCCGACGCTTGCGGCCTCAGACCGAGCCGGCTTACGCCGAGCGCGCTTGGGCGTCGCTGTTCCGCGCCATTGAGGCCCGCGCGCAATTCCTTGCCGGTGCGGAAGAAGGGAACCCGCTTGGCCTCCACCGCGACCATGTCGCCGGTGCGCGGATTGCGGCCCTGGCGGGCGCGGCGCTGCTTGACGCCGAAGCTGCCGAAGCCGCGGATTTCGATCCGGCCCGCCGCGGGCCAGCACGCTGGCCATCTCTTCGAACATCGCGTTGACGATGGTCTCGGCTTGGCGATGCGAGTATTTCTGATGCCTTGCCAGCAATTCCTCGATGATGCCGCGCTTGGTCATCGGACTACGCTCCTGCTGTGGCTCCCGCCGCTCGCCGTTGCTGCGTTCGGCGGGAGATGCGCGGGATCCCCCCGCGTCAATGTTCGCGTCTTCTAACGGTCGCGTCGCTGGCCACGGGGAGCGGTGCGCCCGCTCTCGTCGCGATCGAGCCGCAGTTCCTCGTTGAGAATATCCTCCATCGAGAAACGCGCGGCGCGCGCGGAGCGGTGCGGCCGCTCTCGTCGCGATCGAGCCGGAGTTCCTCGTTGAGGATATCTTCCATCGAAAAGCGCGCCGCCTCGTGCTCGCGCTTGAGGTAAGCCTGCATCTCCTCGCGCTCTTCGTGCTGCTTGACCGCCTTGACCGAAAGCCCGATACGCCGCTCGCGACTGTCGACCTGCACCACGATCGCTTCTATCTCTTCGTCGACCTTGAACAGCGAGGACGGCTTGTCGACCCGCTCGTTGCTGAGCTGCGAGATGTGGATCAAGCCCTCGATCCCTTCCTCCAGCTCGACGAACACGCCGAAATCCGCCACCGAACTCACCTTGCCGCGCACCCGCGTATTGAGCGGATAGCGCTGCGCCACGGTCGACCACGGGTCGGGCGTAAGCTGCTTGACGCCGAGGCTCACGCGCTCGTTCTCCACGTCGATCCCAAGCACGGTGGCCTCGACCTCGTCGCCCTTTTTATAGACCTCGGAGGGATGGCGCACCTTCTTGGTCCACGAGAGATCCGAGATGTGCACCAGGCCGTCGATTCCCGGCTCGATTTCGACGAACACGCCGAAGTCGGTGATCGATTTGACCTTGCCCTTGACCAGGCTGCCGATCGGATGCTTCTGCGCGAGCTCTTCCCACGGATTGGGTTCGGTCTGCTTGAGCCCCAGCGAGATGCGCCGGTTGGCCTCGTCGACGCCCAGCACCTGAACCTCGACCATGTCGCCCTGGTTGACGACCTTCGAGGGATGCACCGCGCGCTTGCTCCAGCTCATCTCGGAGACGTGGATCAGCCCCTCGACGCCCTTCTCCAGCTCGACGAAAGCGCCGTAGTCGGTGACGCTCACGACCTTGCCCTTGAAGCGCGCGCCGACCGGATAACTTTCCGCCGAGCGCGCCCACGGGTCGGGCATGATCTGTTTCATGCCGAGCGACACGCGCTCGCGCGAGGGATCGTACTTGAGCACGACCACCTTGACCTTGTCGCCGACCTTGACCGCTTCCGAAGGATGCTGCAGGCGGCCCCACGACATGTCGGTGATGTGCAGCAGGCCGTCGAGCCCGCCGAGATCGACGAAGGCGCCGTAGTCGGTGATGTTCTTGACCACGCCCTCGAGGATCACGCCCTCTTCGAGCACCTTGAGCGTCTGCTCTTTGAGTTCGGTGCGCTCGCGCTCGATCACGGCGCGGCGCGACACCACCACGTTGCCGCGCGCGCGGTTGAACTTGAGCAACTGGAAGCGCCCGCGCTGGCCGACGTAGCGGTCGAGGTTGCGGGCCGGGCGGATGTCGACGTGCGAGCCGGGCAGAAACGCCGGCACGCCGATATCGACCTGCAGGCCGCCCTTGACCTTGCCGAGGATCACGCCCTCGACCGGCATCTCGTTCTGGAACGCGCGCTCGAGCTCGCGCCAGACCTTGAACTTCTCCGCCTTGGCGTGCGAGAGGGTGACCGTGCCGTTCTCGGTCTCGGTGCCCTCGAAATAGACGTCAACCTCGTCGCCTTCCGTGACCACGGGGTTGCCCTCGTGGTCGAGGAACTCGGCGAGAGGCACCTGCCCTTCGCACTTATAGTTGATGTCGATGATGACGCTGTCGCGCGTGATCAGAAGAACCGTTCCGGTTAGAACATCACCGGGGCGGGGAGCCCTGAGGCTCTGTTCCATCAGCGACTCGAAGTCATTATCTCCTCCATGCACTTTGTCAGACAACTCTTTCTCCATTTAGTGGGACCTTCCCCGGAATTCGAGGCTACAGCAATGCATACCGCCCAGACCTCTGCGTTTCAAGCCCTAAGCCGCGCCGCCGCGCGCGCTGACGCGCTGAGCCATCAGCGTTACGACCTCTTCGACACTCATCCGGCTCGCGTCGACGACGATCGCGTCGGGCGCGGGCCTAAGCGGCGCGAGCTCGCGCCCGCGGTCGCGCCGGTCGCGTTCGTGCAGTTGCGCGAGCACTTCCTCGCGCGTGATCGTGACCCCGCGCGCGTCAAGCTCGCGCCAGCGCCGCTCGGCGCGCACCTCGGCGCTGGCGTCGAGAAAAAATTTGAATTCGGCGTCGGGAAAGACCGCGGTGCCGATGTCGCGGCCTTCCATCACCACCCCGCCGCGCTCGCCGGCCGCGCGCTGCAGCTCGCGCATCCGCGCCCGCACCACGCCGAGCGTCGAAAGCCGCGACGCGCTCTCGCCCATCTCGGGCGATCCGATGTCGTCGCTGATGTCACGGCCGTCGAGCATGATGCGCCCGTTTGAAAACTCTATTCCGCATCTTACTCAGCAGCGCGTCGAGCTTGCGCTCGGCCTCTGGATCATCGGCGGCGATTCCTGCGTCGCGCGCCGCAACCGCGACCGCGCGGTACATCGCGCCGGTGTTGACGTATTCGAAACCGAGCACCTCGGCGAGGCGCCGGGCAACGGTCGATTTGCCCGCGCCGACCGGCCCGTCGATCGCAACGACTGGCGCAACCGCCTGGCCCGAGCGCGTCACTTTAGCCCCTCGCGCATCGCGCGCCCGCGGTTGAAAATTTCCTCGAAGCGCGCGACGTCGCCCGCGCGGATCGCGCGCTCGAACTCATCCAGCGCGCCGCGAAAAAGCCCCAGCGCCGCCAGGATCGCGTCGCGATTGGTGAGCACGATGTCGCGCCACATCTCGGCCGACGACGCCGCGATTCGCGTGGTATCGCGCAATCCCCCGGCGCCGTAAGCCGCCGCCTCGTGCTCGCCCACCCGCTCGCCGCAAAGCGCCGCGGCGAGCGCGCTGGCGACCACCTGCGGCAGATGGCTTGCGCGCGCGAGTATCTCGTCATGCTCATCGGGCGCCATCCGCTCCACCTGCGAGCCGGTCGCGCGCCAAAGCCGCTCGACGCGGTCGATCGCGTCGGGCGTGCTGCGCGCCGACGGCGTGATTATCGTGCGGCGTCCGATAAACAGGCTCTCGTCCGCGGCCCCCGCGCCGGTGGTCTCCTTGCCGGCCACCGGATGCGCCGCGACCAGCGCCATCTCGCGGGCCGAGCAATGGCTCCAGCTCGCGCACCACCCATCCCTTGACGCTCCCGACGTCGGTTATCACCGCCGCGGGCGGCAGATATGGCGTCATCGCGGCCAGCGTCTCGGGCATCGTGCGGATCGGCACCGCCAGCATCACCAGATCGGCGCCGCGCGCGGCCGTCGCGGGGTCGCGCGTCGCATCGTCGATAATCCCGCGCTCCAGCGCCACGTCGAGGTTCTTTTGCGTGCGGCCCAGGCCGACCACGCGCTCGACCAGCCCCTTTTGCCTGGCGATCAGCGCGAGCGATCCGCCGATAAGGCCCACTCCGCATACCGTCATCTGCTTGAACAGCGCCGCCATGATCATCAGTTCCAGACGTCTGGGGAAATATTGGCGAAAACGCTGGCGGCAACATCAGCCAGACCAAGTCGAAACTTCAGAGATAGGAGTGTTGGGTAAGTCAAAACGTGAGAGGAGACAGCCGCGGACCGCGCCGGGCGACGACAAACATTACCATATCGGCCAAGCCGTTGCGCGTTCTGAGCGCCTCGAAAATTGTTAATTTTCGGAAAACCGCGATTAGCGGGAAGCTTGACTCCTGAGCACGCGTTCGAGCGCGGCCACCATCCGATGGTTCTCTTCTTTAAGCCCGATACTCACGCGCACGTGGCGCGGCAGCCCGTAGCCGTTCATCGGGACGGACAATTACGCCCTGTTGCAGGAGCTTTTCGTAAACCGTACGCCCCTCGCCTACCTCGACCAGGATGAAATTGGCCTGGCTCGGCAAAAAACGGCAGGCCCAAGCGGCGGAACTCGCCCTCCAGGTAGGCCATCCCGCTCGCGTTGACCTCGAGCGTGCGCCGCACGTGCTCGTGATCGTCCATCCCGGCCTCCACCGCGACCAGGCCGAGCGAAGTGATATTGAACGGCTGGCGCACGCTGTTGAGCAGGCGCGTGATGTCCTCGCGCGCGACCGAGTACCCTACGCGCAGCCCCGCCAGGCCGAAAATCTTCGAGAAGGTGCGCAGCGTCACCAGCATCCGCCGCCCGTCGTGATCCTTTATCGAGTCGGGATACTCGGGGTCGCGAACGAACTCGAAATAGGCCTCGTCGGCGACGATCACCACGCGCTCGGGCACGCGCTCAAGAAATCGACGCCACTGGGCCTTGCGATAGATGGTGCCGGTCGGATTGTTGGGATTGCCGAGGAAGACCAGCCGCGTGTTGTCGTCGATCGCGGAGGCCATCGCGTCGAGGTCGAAAACGTAGTCCTTGTCGAGCGGAATCACCTTGGCAGTACCGCCCGAGGCCGCGATCGCCAGCTGGTAGATAACGAACGAGTGCTCCGCGATCACCGCGTTCAGACCAGGCCGCAGAAAAAGATAGACCAGCAGGTTGAGAATCTCGCATGAGCCCGAGCCCATGAAAATCTGATCGGGGCTCACCCCATGCTTGGCCGCAATCTTGTGGCGCAGCGTCCAGCTCGAGCCGTCGGGGTAACGATGGAGGTCGCCGAGCGCGGCGCTAATCGCGGCTACCGCCTTGGGCGAAGGGCCGACCGGATTTTCGTTGGAGGCGAGCTTGGCCGGCTCGCCGATACCCAGTTCGCGCTGGACTTCTTCGATAGGCTTGCCGGGCTCGTAGGGATGAAGCGCGGCAACCGCGGGCAGAACCAGATCGTCGGCTTTTATCAAGGCGCTAGCGGCGGCCGTGTTATGCGGCGGGCTGCCTGCCCTCAGGATACGATCCGAGCACCTTCAAAAAAAGGGCTTTGCGCTCGAGCGCGGCGAGCGCGCGCTTGAGCCCCGGGCCCTCGCGATGGCCGTGAAGATCGACGAAGAACAGGTACTCCCACGGACGCGATCGAAGCGGGCCGCGATTCGATTTTCGAGATGTTGATTCGGTTGCGGGCGAAGATGTTGAGCGCCTGGTTGAGCGCGCCGACCTCGTCTCGCACCGCGAACAGCGCGGTGGTCTTGTCGGCGCCGCTGCGGCCGGCGGGATTGCGCCCGATCACCAGAAAGCGGGTGGTGTTCTGCGCCGAGTCCTGGATATTGCGCGCAATCACGCTAAGCCCATAGGGCGCCGCCGCCGCCTCCGAGGCGATCGCCGCCGCATCGGGCTCGCCCGCCGCACGCTGCGCCGCTGCCGTGTTGGAGGCCATCGCCTCGAGCCGGCAATGCGGAAAATTCGCCGCGAGGTAGTTGCGGCACTGCCCGAGCGACTGCTGATGGGAATAGATGACCGCAATCGCCGCGGCGTCGCCCGCTCGCGACATCAGGGCGTGGCGAATCGGCAACAGTATCTCGCCGATGATCACCAGGGCAGTGTCGATCAGCAAATCGAGCGTCATCGTCACCGAACCTTCGCTCGAGTTCTCGACCGGAACCACGCCAAAGTCGGCGCGCGAGGTGTCGAGCGCCGCGAAAACGGCCGCGATCGACGGCTCCGCACCGAACTCGGCACTCCCACCGAAGCGCATCCGCGCCGCCTCGTGCGAGTAGGTGTACTCGGGCCCGAGATAGGCGACGCGCAGCGGATGCTCCAGCGCGGTGCAAGCCGAGATTATCTCGACGAAGATGCGCCGCAGATGCTCGCCGGTGAGCGGCCCCTGGTTAAGCGCGGAGACCTTGTCGAGCACCGCGCGCTCCCGTGCGGGCTGATAGATCGCGGCGCCGCCGGCCTGCTTCAGATGGCCGATTGCCTGCGCGACCTTTGCCCGCTGATTGAGCAGGCGCACCAGCTTGACGTTGATCGCGTCGATCTGCGCGCGCAGGCGATCGAGTTCGCCGGCGCTGACGGAGTTTGCCGGATCTTCCGGATTTGCCGGAACGGTGCCTGCACGGTCTTTGGGTTTTCGCGAAAGACTTATGCGAGCAGCCATGTCAGGTGAGGCCATGTCGGATGATGCCATACACAATGATGCAATAGCGGAGAGCGGCCAACATGGCTAACCCAAAGGGCGCTGATTTTCAGCGCGCCGCGCCGAGACGAACGCCGCGCCCATCGCGGCAAATTTCTTCTCGCGCTCGCGGCGTAGTCGAATCGGCGAAAGGCGGGACAGCCGCACCAAATGGCGCTCGATCGCGCGGCCCAACTCGCGCGCGGCGCGCGGGGGATCTTGATGCGCTCCGCCGGGCGGCTCCGGCACGATCTCGTCGGCTACCGCCAGCCGCAACAGGTCGGGCGCAGAGAGCTTGAGCGCGGCGGCCGCGTCGGCCACCCGCTCCGGACCGCCCTCCCGCCACAGGATCGCCGCGCATCCCTCCGGCGTTATCACCGAATAGACCGCGTTCTCCTGCATCAGGACGACGTTGGCAACTCCGAGCGCGAGCGCGCCGCCGGAACCGCCCTCGCCGATCACGCACGTGATGACCGGGACCTCCAGACGCATCATTAACTCCAGGTTGGCGGCAATCGCCTCGGCCTGCCCGCGTTCCTCCGCCCCAAGTCCGGGCTCCGCGCCCTGGGTATCGATAAAGGTGATAAGCGGAAGGCCCATCCGGCTTGCGAGATCGTACATCCGCGCCGCCTTGCGATAGCCCTCGGGATGGGGCTTGCCGAAATTGCGCCGGATCCGCTCCTGGGTCGAGCGGCCGCGCTGATGGCCGACGATCGCGACCGCACGGCGTCCGAAATAACCCAGGCCCGCGACGATCGCACCGTCGTCGGCAAAACGGCGATCGCCGTGAATCTCGAAAAAATCGCGCACCAGATGCTCCACGTAGTCCAGGGTCTGCGGACGCGAGGGATTACGCGCGAGGCGGACGCGCTCGATCGCGCTTAGAGCGGCCGAGGCCGGTAAGGCTGCTTCCTTGGCCTCGTCGGCGGACCTGCGCGAGTTCGTCGCGCGCGGCCGGGAATTTGTCGACGTCGCCATTGCAGAAGAGGGTACCGGTTTCAGGAGCTTGCCGCCTGCTCGCGGGCGAAAAATCCGCCGAGCAACTTCAAAGCTTCCTGTAGCCCGTGCTCCGCGTCAACCCAAACGATCTCGAGGTCGGCGCGAAACCAGGTGAGCTGGCGCTTGGCGAGCCGGCGCGTGTCGCGCTTGGCGAGCTCGATTGCCTTAGCGAGCGTCATCTCGCCGCCGAGCGCGGCGGCGATTTGCCTATAGCCGACCGTCTTAAGCGGCGCCTTGCCGGGATCGTGTCCTGCAGCGAGCAGCGCGCGCACCTCGTCGACGAGGCCGCGCGCGACCATCTCGTCGAACCGCCGGTTGATCGACGCATAGAGCCGCTCGCGCTCCATAGCGAGCCCGACCGTCAGCGTCTCGTACTCGCGTGCGGCAAACCGATGGCTCTGCTGATGGGCGCTCATCGGAGCGCCGGTCAGCCGGAAGACCTCGAGCGCGCGCACGATACGGTAGAGGTCGCGATGACCGATCCGCTTGGCGCATAGCGGGTCGACTTCGCCAAGGCGCGCGTGCAGATATTCGACTCCATGCTCGGCGGCGAGCGCCTCCAGTTCGCGGCGCAGCTCCGGCGCGGCAGCCGGCCCGGTGAAAATTCCACCGCGCAGCACGCGCAGATAAAGGCCGCTTCCGCCGACCACGATCACCCTGCGGCCGCGCGCGGCAATCTCCGCAATCGCCTCGCGCCCGAGCTTCAGGAACTCCGCCACGTCGAGCGGCTCGTCGATCGCACGGATGTCCAACAGATGATGCGGGACGCGACGCCGATCCTCGGCGTCCGGCTTGGCCGTGCCGATGTCCATTCCGCAGTAGACCTGGCGCGAGTCGGCGTTGACGATTTCCGCATCGAGGCGCTCCGCGAGCCTCATCGCAGCCGCCGACTTGCCGACGCCGGTCGGCCCGACGATAAAGCCAACCCGAATCGCGCGCGCGGACGTATCGGGCTTCGCCGGCGAAGCGGCATCGTCGAGCGCCACCTTTTCTGATCCCCTTTCCTTGTCCAAGGAGAGGGTTACGGAGAGGTCCGATGGTCGGGATACAAAATCCATTCAAAGTGGCTGTGGCACAACCGAATTCAGGCTGACCTCTCCCGCACTCGCGATCCTCGCGGCCACTGCTCCCTAGTCGGGTGGGGCGTCGATAAACACATAAGAATCGCTCCGCGCCGATCCTTCACTCCGGCAGCCTTCGTTCAGGATGACAACAAAAAACCTGCCTTTGTCATCCTGAGCGTCAGCGAAGGATCTCCGCGAAGCGATGGATCATCTTTTTGTCCCAGTTGTCGACACCCTCTTTCAGGTCCAAGGAAAGGTTATAAAAATGCCTGCGCCAGCCGCATCAACGGTCACCTGCGGAACATCCGTTCGATAAGCCCGCGGCTCCATTGGATATGCACCGGGCGGCCATGGGGGCAATTGGTCTTGAACTCGGTGCGATCGAGTTCTTCGAGAAGCGCTGAAATCTCGGGCTGGCGGAGCACGCGCCCCACCCGCACCGAGCCGTGGCAGGCAAGCTGCTTGAGCAGGTCCTCGAACGCCGTCGCGCCGCCAGAGCGATAACCGTCTGCGCGATAACCGTCCTCGCCCATCGCGTCGATCATCTCGGTCAGCAGCCGCGCGCCGCCGTCGGCGCCGAACACCGCGGGAGCACCCTTGAGCAGGAGCGTTGCCGGGCCGAACGGCTCGAGCTCGAAGCCCATCGCGCGAAACTCGCCGAGCGCCTGGCAGACCTGAGGGGCGCGCGCCGGATTTAGCTCGATCGGCACCGCCGTGAGCATCGCCTGGACTCGGATTCCGCCCGCGCGCAGCTCGGCGCGGAGCTTCTCGAAAGTGACGCGCTCGTGCGCCGCATGCTGGTCGACCAGGATAAGGCCGTCCTCGCCCTCAAGCGCGATATACCCGGCGAATAGCTGGCCGACGACGCGCAGCCGCGAGTACATCGGTATCCGTTTGTCGGGTATCTGCCGGTCGGCAATTTGATTCCCTTGCGGATGAACCAGCGGGATAACTTGCGCGCCGCCGTTGATTGCCGCGGCCGGGCGGGGCCGGCGCTCCAGACAAGCCCTCGGGCGCGGATGCATCGTAGATCGCAGCGACCTCGGCGGCGGTGCTCGAATTCCACTTGAGACCCGGCGCTCCGAGACCCAGCGCGCGCTGCTCCGCGCGCGCGGCGGACGGCGCGTCGGGCACCAGGCGCAGCGGCGGTATCGAATCCGAAGGCACGATCAGCGCGCCGATCGCCTCGGGATGCTGCGCACCACGGAGGACGGGCCGCCGGCCGTCGCACTGTCGACAGTCTGGTCGGCGAGCCGTGCGCGGAGCGCATGATAAACCGCCTCGAACACCGAGCCCGAGTTGCGAAAACGCACCTCGGTCTTCATCGGATGGACGTTCACGTCGACGTCCTCGGGGCGCATCTCGACGAACACGGCAGTTGCCGGATAGCGTCCGCGCGGAATCAGCGTGTCGTAAGCCTGCTGAATCGCGCGCTGGAGCACGCGATCGCGCACCGCGCGCCGGTTGACGAAAGTGAAGACCATCCGCGGCGTCGGATAGGAGTCCTGGCTGATAGTTGCAAGCCCGAAGACCCGCGCGCCGGCGTGCTGAGAGTCGAAGTGCAGCATCCGCGAGGCGACTTTCGCTCCATGCAGCTGGCGCATCCGCTCCAGCATCGAGGCCGCGCGCGCGAGGTCGTAAACGACGCGGCCGTCGGCGACGAGCTTGAAGGCGACGCGCCAATGGGCGATCGCGAGGCGCGCTATCACTTCGGCCGCGGCGGCCTGCTCGGTCGGGATCGTTTTCAAGAACTTGAGCCGCGCCGGGGTGTTGAAAAAAAGCTCGCGGACTTCGATTCGGGTGCCCGGCGCCGCGGCACATTCGCGGCTGAGCGAGATTTCGCCCCCGTCGGCGACGATTTCAACTCCGGCGAGATCTGCGGCCCGCCGAGTGATCATCCGAAGGCGCGCAACGCTCGCGATCGAGGCCAGCGCCTCGCCGCGAAAACCCATCGTGCGAATCGCCGCGAGGTCGGCGGCGTCGCGAATCTTGGAGGTCGCATGGCGGCGCAGCGAGAGGATGGCGTCCTCGCGGCCCATCCCGCAGCCGTCGTCGCCGACCGCGATCAGACCGGCGCCGCCGCGCTCGATCTCGACGCTTATCGAGCGGGCGCCGGCGTCGAGTGAATTCTCGACCAGCTCCTTCAGCGCCGAGGCCGGCCGCTCGACGACCTCGCCCGCCGCGATCTGGCTCGCCACCTGCTCCGGGAGAATGTGGATCAGCCGCTCCGCCATCCCGGGCCCCGCCCTTCACGAAGATTACCAAGCGATGGCCAAAGCATGGCAAAAGGATGGAATGTTTGGGCGGCCGACTCAAGCGCGGCGCCGCGCTTCATTTCGCCATGTATCCACCGTCGACCGACATCGCATGGCCAGTGACGTAAGACGCCGCGTCCGAGCAGAGCCAGGCCACGGCCTCGCCAATCTCGGCCGGCTCGCCCAGGCGCTTGAGCGGTTCGGCGGACGCGAAGCGCTGCTCCATCTCGGGACGGCTGCTCAGCAACCGCCCGAGCATCGGCGTGCGGATCGGCCCCGGGCAGACGCAATTGACCCGGATTTTTTCGCGCCCGTATTCGATCGCCGCTGCGCGGGTCAGCCCGACCACCCCGTGCTTGCTCGCGACATAGGCCGGAAGTCCCGGCGAGCCGGTAAGTCCGGCGGCCGAGGCGGTGTTGACGATCGCCCCGCCACCCTGGCGCAGCATGTGCGGAATTTCGGCCTTCATACAGAAGAACACGCCGCTCAAGTTGACCGCGATCGTGCGGTTCCAGTTTTCCTCCGTGCACTCGGTCAGCTTGCCCATCCTACCGTCGATCCCGGCGTTGTTGAAGGCGCAATCGATTCGGCCCCAGGTCGAGATGACCTTGGCGACGAGCGCCTCGACCTCGGCCAGTTTCGAGACGTCGCTCTTGCACGAAAAGCGCCTCGGCGCCCGCCTCCTTGACCATCCGGAGCGTCTCCTCGCCGCCCTCGGCTACGATATCCGAGAGCATCAGCTTCGCGCCCTCGCGCGCGAAGATAAGCGAGGCCGCGCGCCCGATACCCGAGCCCGCGCCGGTAATCAGCGCCACCTTGCCGTCCAACAATATTGCCATCGTAGGATGTCCTCCTTTAGGTACATGCTTTGGCTACCTGCCGGGGAATACATGTCAGGGACTGTCTGCGCGGCTCTTTTATCCCGCCGCCCAAGCGGATAGTGTGAACATTCGACTCAAATCCAATAAATCGAACTAATCAAGCGCAACAGCGGAAACTATCGATGCGAACCTGTGAGATTTGCGGCAAACACCCCTCTGTCGGCAACAACGTAAGCCACGCCAACAACAAGACCAAGCGGCGATGGCAGCCCAACCTGCAGGAAGTGCGCACGGCGGCGGGCGGCGGCGTCAAACGAATCCTGGTTTGCACGCGATGCATCCGTAGCGGCAGGGTAACCAAGGTCGCTCCCGGCGCTCAGGCGCGCCACGCGATCAAGGCCGCCGCCGCGGGAAAAGCGTCTTAGCGCAAAGACCCGGAAACATCGCGGACTGGCCCGACGTGCTAGCGGACCAGACCCAGCAACGGCAGCATCCGCTCGGGTGGCCGCGCGATCACAGCCTTGTTGCCCTTGACGACGATCGGACGCTGCATCAGCTCGGGATACTTCAGCAACAGCGTGACCACCTCCTCGGCCGAGACGTAGTCCGCGGGCTTGAGCTGCAGGGCTTCGAACCGGCGATCCTTGCGCACCAATTCCGCTGGCGGCGTATCTAGCATCGTCGCGATACGCTCTAGCGCGGTGCGGTGTAGCGGAGTCTTAAGATATTCGACGATGTCGAACTCGACACCTTGGGCGCGCAGCAGCTCCAGCGCGCCGCGAGAATTTCCTCAGCCGGGATTGTGATAGAGCGTCACCTTTTTCATCGCGTGGATTCCCCCGACGCGCTTTTCCTGCGCGACCTTTTGATTCAACATACCACTATAAGTGCTAGACCGATGCTTTATGCGATACAAATGGACTGTACGTAAAGCCCCGGGAAAGTTCAGGACGATTACCGATGATTGATTTGACGATGCACGGGCAGAATAGGATCGCGGGGAAAGTTGGGCCAACGGCGTTCATTGTCGCCTGCGTCACGATAACGCTCATCGCGATGTTCACGGGGGCGGCGAATGCGTTGTCGCATTCGGGAGAGCCGTCCGAAATCGCGCGCCGCGAGGTGCCGGCGATGGCTCCGCCAGGGGTCGCCACCTGGCAGATGTTCACCCGGGTGAGTGGCGTGCTGGCTGCGCCCGAAGCCGGAGAACCGCTGGCTGGGCATGAACTGCATTTCCAAAACCGTATCGGCGGCAACCTGTACACCCTGCGAACCGGGGCCAACGGCGCATTTGCAATCATGCTGCCTCAGGGTGTGTACGATTTGCGCGGGAAGCACGGCGCGGTGATCGCGAGCGGAATAACCGTCGGGCAAAAGCCGGTCGATCTCGGCCAGGTGACGCCGCCCCCTCCATACGAAGTGTGGCGGTTCTTCCAGCGGCAGGAAATCGGCCAGGCGATCGTCAAGAGCCCGGCGCCCGCCACCGCCTATCTCCCAAGTCCCGGCCAAGCGCCCCTGCCGATCGCCGTGACGCCCATCGCCAGCCCTCCTGTGATGGGAGCGGGGTCCAGTGGAGCGCGGCTCCCGCCGGCGCAAGTCATGCCGGAGCAAATTCAGCAGCAGACCGAAATTCCGTCGGGCGCGGAGGCGCCAGGGCCGGGGATGCCTCCCGCACAGGACGTTCCTCCTGCGCAGGGCATGCCTCCTTTGCAGGACATGGCGCCCGCGCCAAGGAATGGCTATTGACGAGCCGCGGCAATAAACTCTCGCTGAGTTACGGCCGGAATGATCTTCGCTCTGTCTATGGGTGAAATCGGCTCTTACGCTTTCGCAGAGCTATATCGAGTATTTAGCGGCTTTACCGTTAAACGGCGAAAACACGAGCCTGGGACAGTCCACAAAATTGTCTCGGCCACCCCGCCTATCGCGTTGGTCGGCATCTCGGAGTTTGCTGGAAGAGACCGAACTCTCGTCGGATCAGCGGCATTACCTCGAGATCATGACCGCGAATGGCAACGCTTTGCTGGAATTGATCTACAGCGTGATGGATATACAGATGCCGAAGATGGACGGGCTCGTGGCAACGCGTAGCATTCGTCAGTGGGAAGCCAGCCACACGCTGGGCCACACGCCAATCGTCGCGTTGACCGCGTCGGTACTCGAGGACGACGTGCAGGCGGCTCTAGCCGCGGGATGTGATTTGCATTTGAATAAGCCAATTAAGAAACTCATCTTGCTCCAGGCGATGCGCCGTGCCACTCCACTGCTGACCGCCCATACGGTCGCGGCCGCGCACACTGCGGAGACCAATGGCGCGGGTATGGCAACGAGGGCAAAGCCGCGAACGCGTTACGGCAATTGATCTCGCCCCCCGCTCGCGCGGGCGACAGATCATCGCAGCGCCGATATCAGCGTTACGGGTGAATTCTACAGCGCTGATCGACTCAGAGCGGCGTCAATGCCAATCTCAACCGACCACGTGGAGATCCTCCCGCGCGGATACGAAAATCAACCCGCAGGCTTGGGCTGCGAGCGCTCCACGGTAAGCCCGACATCCTGGCCGTAGGAAACCTCGAGGTTGTTGCCGTCGGGATCAGCGATATAGGCCCAGTAGCCGACCGGATAGCCGGTGTCGGTGGGGCCGCTGCGCAGCCGCCCCTCGGCGCGCGCCTCGGCGCATAGCCGATCGACCTCGGCGCGGCTCTCGCATCCGACACCCAGATGGCCGAAGGGGCCGAGCGGCTGGTCTTGCTGCTCGCGCCATTCGGCAAGCACGATCACGAAGGGCCGGGTGCCGTCGGTCATCCACGCCACCGCGATTCCGACGTCGGCGTCGGTACGCTGATGCACGAGCCGCATGCGCGCGTACTTGGTGTAGAACGCGATACTGTCGGCGAGATTGCGGACGCTCAATGCGACGTGGGTAAACCCGAGATCGGACATCGTAAGTACTGCTCCTTCGCCGGACATACTTCTACGTAGAATTCCGGTCGCTGCGGCTCCGATCGGATTACATTCCGCGCGCCGCGCTGTGTAAAGCACCCACACGTAAGGGCGGATGTTTGGTTCGCGGCGAAAGAGAAAAAAGGCCCGGGGGGCAGCGGCAAGCCGAACAGTCCTAAGTAGGATTGCTTGCCAGAAGTGAGAATACTTGCCGCCGCCGCGCCGGGTGGGGAGGGAGAGCGTTTTTGGCTATTTCAAACGACATTTCTTCGTGCGGGCCATGCCGACAGGACCGTCGGGCCGCCTGAGTTAGGCGGCGCAGGGGATGGAAGTACTCTCGCGATGGCGTGCGCCGTTAGGTCAACTCCGCTCACGCCCAGCAGGCGAAAAAACAAGACCGGAGCCGTGCGTTGCACGGTCACATCGAACGACATGCGGTCTGATCCCGCTCCGGCATGGACAACCTCCGAAGGGCTAAGTCCGCAGAGCACGGCTGACCGAGCCGCCGCGAGCCTCGCGCGGGCGGGCGCGCCAGGCAGGAATTCAATGCCGGCCGCGGCCATGCGAGCTGCATCGAGCTCAAGCCGGGTCTGCGTACTCCAGACCGTCAAAAGATCGTGCGTGACACCACCCGCCGCCATCATGATCAGCGTCATGCCGGCTATGAAAATCCTCAGCCACGGCGGGAGCGGGATGCTCAAGCCACCGCGGCGGCGCATGGTCTTAAGCGGCGAGCTGGGGCCACCCGTCTGAATATCCATCGGATTACGCCTTCACCAGCCTGAGCGCGGCAGGGCGCGGCGCGACGCCGTCATCATGTTGATCCTTTTGAGTCTCGCTCGGATTGTCGCAGTCGCGGCCGAAGCTCTGGAGTCCATAGCGCACGAGCATCCGGTAGAGCGTGGTTCGCGAGACGCCCAGAATCCGCGCGGCGCGCTGCCGATTGCCGCGCGCGTGTTTGAGCGCGCTCACCAGCGCGTCGCGGGTAAGCTCGCGCAACGAAATCGGGGTGGACCGGACCGGCTCAGAGGCAGGAGCCAGTCCGGCTCCGGCGGGTTGCGTGGAGGAGGACGCAACCGTCGCGGCAACGCCAGGGCGGCAAGGCAGCGGAGCAGCCAGGACGTCGCCGGGGAGGCTTTCGAGATCGATACGGTCGGAATCGCTCAGCAGCAGCGCGCAGCGAATCGCATGCTCCAGCTCGCGCACGTTGCCTGGCCATTGATAGGCGAGCAGACGCTCCATCGCGCGGCGCGAGATGAACCGGACGCTGGTGCCGAACTCGCGATTGCAACGCTCTACGAACAGGCTCAGCAGCGCGTCGATCGCCTCGAGCCGTTCGCGCAGCGGCGGCACCACCACCGAGGCGACGTTCAGCCGGTAGAACAGGTCGGCGCGAAAGCGTCCCTCTTCCACTGCCTTGCGCAGGTCGCGATTGGTCGCCGCCACAATCTGAACGGCGACCTTGTAGGTGCGGGTCGAACCGACCGGCTGGACTTCGTGATACTCCACGGCCCGCAACAGCTTGGCCTGCAAACCCATCGGCATCTCGCCGACCTCGTCAAGGAACAGGACGCCGCCCTCGGCCGCCCTGAAGTAACCCTGCGAATCCTCGCGGGCATCGGTGAATGCGCCCTTGACGTGGCCAAAGAGCTGGGATTCGGCCAGCGTCTCGACTAGGTTGGAACAATTGAAAGTGACGAAGGGTCCGCGCGGCTCGGAACGCAGGTTCCACACCGCTCGCGCGACCAGTTCCTTGCCGGTGCCCGATTCGCCATGGATAAGGACTGTCGTGCGATGGGCACTCAGGCGCGCGAGCAGGCGCATCAGGTCAGCCATGCCAGCCGACTTAACGACCATTTCGCCCACCTGTCCCGCTTGACGCATCAAGCCGAGGTCGAGCCAGTCACCGCCGGTCCCATAGGCCGCCGCACTGGCGGTCAGGCATTCCATCACTCCGGCGATTCTCTCATCAGCAATCCGCGCTTCGGCAATTCTATTCAACGAACAAAACCTCTGGAAAAGCTTCGTCAGACACGGCTTAGTCGAGCAATTGCCATGCCATAGCAGAACATCGCCTAAAACTGATGATTAAAGAGAAATTAAGATGAGTTTAGAATCGATAAAGTGTGGCGGTTCAGTCGACATGCGTTGCTTCAATGCAACCATAATTAGCTATATAAGGCAAATTAGAGCTTTAGCTTAAATAATGGAGAACCAAGACGGCGAATAGGAAACGAGAAAAGAATCTGCAATCCTCACCTCGTTGCTAAAGCGCTGCCCATCGAGGAATAGTGCTCCGCAAGGTGCGATGTTGCGTTGCGGCAACGGCCAGTTGCGGCGCTGCGCGCCATGCTAGACGAAGAATACTTTAACTCTCTTTCGCCTACCGGATGTCGTGGCACGCGGTGTGCTCCATGCAGGACGGAGCTGCAACGGGGTTAGATCACTGACTGGGCAAAGCCGGCGGACCATTTTCCGCCTCATGGGAGAGCACGCTCCGCCAACGCACGAGCGGCTAAAAATGAGCGTGGATCATACGATCTTCAAAAAGCGTCTGTCGTTCACGCGCGCTCCCGATTGGGTGCAATGCGAACTCTGTCAGCGCAACGGGGAACATCTGCCGGCCCGTTTTGTGGTCGCGGTGGACGACGAATCGGATCGGCCGCCGCCGATCGAATCAAAGACCTTGCGGCTGCTCTGCATCGATTGTTCGGCCTTGGTTGAGGGCGCAATCGACGCCGCCGAATGGAAGCGCCGGACCAACTTCAGCGTCGCGGAGTAATCAATCGGGGGTGGAAAGGGGCTAAGGGGGCTGAGGCTAGAAACGGAAGAGGGGTTTACGGGGGGGGCTGAGGCTAGAAAGGGGGGAGAAAGGGGCCGGCGGAAACGCCGGCCCCTTTGCATTTGCTCGCGCACGCGGGACCCGGTTTCCGCGTATCAAAGCGACGCCACGCCCGACCGCATGGGGGTAAGGCGGTGCTCACGCGTGGTGCGAGGAGAGAGGCGGTCCGGTCTCAATAAACTCGCGCAGCCGCTCGAACCATATCAGCTTGTGTCTGAAGCCGGGGAAACTCGCGTTGAGGCCGCTTGGGTTCGGCAATACGAATACTCTGGCGCCATGGATCAATTCGGTTTTGGCGCCGGCTCCGGCGGTCGCTGCGTCGGCGGCGGTGGAGGACGGGGCTGAGGACCTTGATGGAACCTTGCCGAAAAACTCGCGATAGATAGTCACGCCGACGAAGGCGACCACCTCGGGCTGCAGACGCCGAATCTTGGCTATCAGCCGCCGCTTGCCGCGCGCGATCTCTTCGCGGCTCAATTCGGCGGCGGCGCGGGTCGCGCGGGGGCAGAGGTTGGTAAGCCCGAGGCCGAATTCCAACAGCCGGCGATCCTCTGTATGCGTCAGCTCGACCGGGATCAGCCGGGCCGCGTACAGCAGTCGCCAGAATGGATTGCCCGGTCCGGCGAAGTGATGGCCGACCGCCTCGGAGCGCAGACTCGGATTGATTCCGACGAACAGCACTCGCGGCCTGGGTAACAAAATATCGCCAAGCGGCACGCGTCAATTAATACGCCATCGCTAGTGCGAAAAGAAATATTTTCGGACCGAGCATATCGAGTCTGTAGCGGATCCACTTCGATGCCTTTTTGGTCGCCCACCGGGCCAACAACGGGTATCGTATCGGTTCCCCGGTAAAAGTCGCGAAGCCAAGTTCCGCGGAGGCACCAGGATGAAATCCATCGAACAGATCGAGCTGTTCGAAGCTATCTACTCGGCCCGTGCGCTAAGAAAGTTCCGTCCCGACCCGGTCCCCGACGAACTGATCTCGAAAATTCTCGACGCCGCAATCCAGGCGCCCTCGGGCGGGAACCGGCAGCAATGGCTGTTCGTAGTGGTGAAGGATCTCGAGCAGCGACGGCGACTCGCCGCCATCTACAAAAAGGCGGCGGAAGTTGTGGCCGCGTTTTATGCCGTGCGCTCGCGCCCCGCGCATGTCGACGAGGCAGCGTACCGGCGAATGCTCGCGTCGGGAAGCTATCTCTACCAACACATGGACGAGGCTCCAGTACTGCTGGTGCCCTGTATCAGGCCCGAGACGCTGAAATGGCCGCCGCTGGCGGAGCACGTCGATCAGGCGGCGGTCGCGACCCAAATCGATCGCACCAAATGCGCCAGCATCTATCCCGCGGTCCAGAACGTTATTCTCGCCTGTCGCGCCCTTGGACTAGGGACCGTGATCACGACCAATCACCTCATCTACGAGAACGAAGTCAGGGAGGTGCTGGGATTGCCCTCGGAGATACAAACGCACGCCCTGATGCCGATCGGTTATCCGCTCGGCAGGTTCGGCCCGATGAAGCGCCGCCCGCTCGGCGAGGTCGCGATGCTCGATCGATTCGGGAGCGCCTGGAAAACGGCTTGACGGTTAAGTCGCCGGCGCTCTTCCGAGCAGGTTGCAATAGAGCATGCCCCCGCTAAGCCAAATCCTGGTTCAGTGGCATGATTTCTATTCGATAATCGGCGAGGCCTCGGCAACTCTGGTCGCGCTTATTTTTGTCGCCGCCTCGATCGGCGCCGAAGTCTTCTCGTCCAGACATCAGGCCGGTATCCGTTCTTTCCTTTCGCCGACCGTGGTCCACTTTACGGCGGTGCTGGTTATCTGTCTGCTGGGAAGTATTCCCGACCAAACCTGGATTACTCTTGGCGCTCTTCTCGGAGGCGTCGGCGCAATCGGTCTGGTTTACACCGGATGGGTCTGGCGCAGGATGTTGAAGCACGGCATCGTCGCGTCGATCGACACTGTCGACCGCCTCTGGTACGCGCTGCTGCCGATTCCGGCCTACCTGCTGGTCATGGCTGCAGGACTAAGTCTCTGGCGACAATCGCTGGTCAGCCTCGACATGCTCGCGTCGGCACTGGTCCTGCTGCTGCTCATCGGGATCAGGAACGCCTGGGACATGACGGTGTGGATCATCGACCGCCGCCGGCCGCAATGAGCGTTGTACTCTTCGCCCATCGTGCATCACGCGCTTAAGCGGTTGATCCCGTCGAGCGCCGCATTTTTGTAACACTCGGCGAGCGTCGGATAGTTGAAAACCGTGTTCACGAAGTAATCGATAGTGCCCTTCATCGACAATACCGCCTGACCGATATGCACCAGCTCGACTGCTCCGTCGCCTACGATGTGGACGCCCAGCAGTTCGCGCGTCTCCCGATGAAATACCAACTTCAGAATTCCGCTGAGATCGCCAATAATCTGGCCGCGCGGGACTTCGCGGTATGGCGCCTTGCCGATTTCGTAGGGGACGCTCCGACTGGTCAGATCCTCCTCGGTGGCGCCGACGAATGAGATTTCCGGAATCGTGTAGATTCCGTACGGGAACAACTCCACACATCCACGTTTTCTTCTCCGCGCTCGGCGATACCGATCGCCGGGGAAGCCAGATCGGGCTCTTCCAGGCGCTCAGTGCGCTGGCAGCCTTGTTCGGCCCCGCAATCGGCGGCGTCTTGCTGACGAGGCTCGGTTCCTGGGCCGCCTTCGGCGCCGCGGTTTGTTGATTACGCTGGCGTCCATCCTGCCAATTCTTCGCATGGCGAAGAGCCTCGCCTCGTGCCCACGATGCCGGATGGCGCCTTCACGGCCGCGAAGAACGGCCCCCATGCTCTATTTCGCGGACGGGTGGATGCAGGTGAGCCTGACGAACGGCCTGGAGCATCGTGATGTTTCATGCGCTCGGCGGCCGCTACGACAGCTACGGCGGAACGCTGTCGCTCGCAGGCCTTGCCGGCGCGGTGGGCGGCATGGGGCTCGGCGTTCTCATCGACAAAGGGCACGGCCGCCGCGCGGTGTGGCTCAACGCCTTTATTCTCGCGGTTTGTCTTATCCTCCGGTCCGCTACGTTCGGCCATGCCGGTGCCGTGATCGCGGTCGCGGTCGGCACCACTCTGTTTGAGCGGGGCTCTATCTGCCCTCCTGGATGACGCCCGTTTACAACGAGGGCGAGGAGTTGCGCCGTGCATGCTGCGCTTTCAGTTTGCCGCCAAATCCGGCTGGGACTTTGGGCGGTGCGCTTGCGGGCGGGCTTGCCGCGGCGATGTGTTATTGGGTCTGCCCGTCGAGGCTGCGATCCTGCTGGCGCTGCCGATGGTGCTCGTCCAAGCGCTTCTTCTCGAGCGCTCTTATGCGCTGCAATCTCCCGCCGGCTTGGGCGCGGCGGCGGGGAGCAACTCGCTCGCCGTAGACACGCCGTCACCAATCTGACGGTTGAGTGTGAGCGCGCGGACATTGCGATAGGGAAGTGATAGCCTGTCTGGCGGAAATCGATTGTCCGGAATTAACGGAGGGGTCTCTATGGCGCGCATCCGCCACCTCGCGATCTTGACCGAAGACGTCGACAAGCTGGTCAAGTTCTACATGAATTCATTCGGGCTAAAGATCGTCGAGGGAGTTGGAACGGCAACGTATCTGACCGACGGCCACATCAATCTGGCGATCATCCCGATCGGCCCGGAGCGCGAAATCGAAGGTAATCAGCTGAAAGAAGGAATCAATCATTTCGGCTTCGAGGTGGAGAGCGTCGCGGACCTGGTCCCGGTCTGCAAGCAATGGGGCGCTGCGACGGATACCAAAAAGAGGCCGCCGAACCGGGAGGCCGAATACCGGGTTCACGATCCTGACGGCAACCCGATCGACCTCTCGCAGCACGGTTGGCCGCATTAGCGCTTCACCGCGCAGAGTTCTCCGCCGGAAAATTCTTGCGCCAATGCGGGGCAATTTCCGCGCCGGTGCAGAACCAGACGTCGTCGAAGCCGCGCATGTATTCGAGAAGCTTGATCAAGCCCTTGCAGCGGCCCGGGCGGCCGATCAGCCGGTCGTGCAGGCCGATGGAAAGAAGCTTCGGCGAGCCGCGTCTGCCCTCGCGATAGAGCACGTCGAAGGCATCGCGCATGTAGGTGAAAAAATCGTCGCCGGTAGAGAAGCCGCTGTTCTCGTTGAAGCGATTGTCGTTGGCCTCGTACGAGTAGGGGATGACGAGATGCGGCCGGCCGGCGACGTTCAGCCAATAAGGCAGCTCGTCGGCGAGCGAATCGCGGTCGTAGAGAAAGCCGCCGGCTTCGACCAGCAGCCGCCGCGTGTTCGGCCCCGGCCGTCCGGTCATCCAGCCGACCGGCCGCGCGCCGGTCAGCTTGGTCAGAATGTCGACGGCGCGCCTGATGTGCTCGCGTTCGACGTCCTCGGCGACCGCCGCAATAATCGATCCAGCGGTAGCCGTGACTGACCATCTCGTGGCCGCGCGCGACGCAGGCCTTGGCCAGTTGCGGATTCTGCTCCAGCGCGCGGGCGACGCCGAGGATGCTCATCTTGATGGAGAACTCGTCGAACGCATCGAGCACGCGCCAGGCGCCGCGGCGGCTGCCATATTCGAACGCCGATTCGACGAGCGGCACGCGGATGCCGCGCTGCGCCGGCACGCCGATGTCGTTGAGCATGCCCTCGGAGACTTCGTCGCCGTTGAACAGCGATAGCTTCGCCGCCGCCCTCGACGTTGAGATTGAAGTTGACCGCGATCAGCGCGCCGCCGGGCCAGTGCGGATTGGGCGGCGTCGCGCCGTAGCCGACGAGATCGCGCGCAATCATCGGATCGGGTTTTGGCTCAGGCCATCGGTTGTGGTCTCGTTCAATGCGGCTGCGGCGAGCGGCGCCGTGCAGGCATCGTAGCAATAAAACCAGTCGGTGTCGGTCGGGCCGCGCATCCAGGTGTTGGCGATGGAAATGCGCTGCACCTCGCCGACGCGCGGAATTCGCGTCGCCTCATAGCAGCGGAACGCCTCGGCCGGATCGTCGAATGTCGCGAGGCAGCGGCTCAGGATCGCGGCGTCCTCGACCGCCATGGCGCCGCCCGCCGCCATGAACGGACGCATCGGATGACAGGCGTCGCCGAGCAGCACGATGCGGTCCGCCGCTCCAGCGATCGTTGCGTTCGCGATCGAAGATCGGCCACAGGCTCACGCTGTCGACGGCCTGCAGCACGCGCTGCAGATCGGCATGAAAGCCCGCGAACGATTCCAGATACGCCTCGCGGGTCGTCGGCACCGAGGCCTCGTCGCTGTCCCATCCCGACGCCGGCACGACGCCGATGGCATAAACCTCGTCGCGCCGGCCGGTCAGGTAATAGGGCAGGCAGTGACGGTCGACGCCCCACCATTTGGTGCAATCCGGGATCTTCAAGCCGTTGAGCCGTTGCCGCCGGAAAGATCGCCCGGTAGGCGACCGCGCCGACGAATTGCGGCGGCTCGCTGCCCGACCAGCGATCTCGCGGACCTTGGAGCGGATGCCGTCGGCGCCGATGACGATGTCGGCGTCCGCCGTGGCGCCGTTTTCGAAGACGAGGCGCATCGCGCCGCTCGGCTCCTGTCAGATCCGACCAGCCGATGATCGAACGCGATCGTTCCGGGCGCGACGCCGCGTTCCAGCACCGCGTGCAGATCGCCGCGATGGATGTGGACGTAGGGACCGCCGTAGTGCCGCTCGGCCTCGGCGTCGAACACGAACTCGGCCATGGTCTCGCCGGTGTCCCAGGCGCGGCTGACGTAGCTCTGCGACTTGATGCCGGCGGCGATCAGCCCCTCTTCGAGGCCGAGACGGCGCAGCACCTTGGTGACGTTGGCGGAAAGGATGATGCCGGCGCCGATGCGCGAAAAGGCCGGCGCCTGCTCGTAGACTTTCACCGCAAAGCCCGCGCGCTGCAAGAAGCCGGCGGCGGTCAAGCCGCCGAGGCCGGCGCCGACGACGGCAATCCGCTTTTTTCGATTCAGTCAATGCGCAGCCTTCGCCGGGCTGCCTCGACGCGATAAAAGCCGAGCCGCTGCATCACCGGCTCGTCGGTGACGCGGAACATCAGCGCGTCGTCGGCGGCCTCGTGGAAATGCGGCCGCCAGGCCGGCGCGGCGATCACGTCGCCGCGGCTGCCATTCGAAGCGCTCGCCGTCGACCGTGGTCGCGCCGCTGCCTTTGACGATCGCGTAGATGTTGTTGGCGGTGGTGTGATAGGGCGCGGTCTTTGACGCGCGGCGCGAGCCGCATCATGTGCAGGCCGATCGTGTCCATCGCCGGCTTGCCGAGTTCGACGTGCGTGCCGAACGGCCCGGCCGGCTCGGGCGTCGCGGCATCGAGCCGCTTGAGCGTTTCCGTCAGCGGGAACACGAACGGCGAATCCTTGGTCGGCGGCGCGCTTGTCGCGCGCCTTGCGTCCTCGCCTTCCTCTTCGGCCGGCTCGAAGAACATCGGCTCGAGCAGTTGCACCAGCGGCACGTCGAGGAAATCGAGCCAATAGGCGCAGGCGCGGCTGTCGTTGCCGTGGCCGTGGCTCGACCAGTTCGGCGTCAGCAGCACGTCGCCCGGCTCCATGGCGATCTTGACGCCGTCGACCTCGGTGTAGGTGCCGGGCTCGGAGTCGAGAATGAGCCGCAGCGCATTCGGCGTGTGGCGGTGCGAGCGCGCCCATTCGCCCGGCATGATCATCTGGTAGGCGGCGACCATGGTGCGCACGGTGCCGTAGCTCGCCTCCGACGCCGGATTGAACAGGATGAGGTTGCGCCGCTCGGCGAGCTCGGTGTTGATGAGCCGGCCGGCGGCATCGAGCGCGCCGCGCGCCTGCTCGTATTTCCAGTGCGCCGGCGCGAAATTCTTCTTCGGCGCGGGCCACAGCGACGGCGTCGCTTCTTGTTCCAGCCCGGCCGCGATGCCGACCAGGGCGAGCTTGCCGTAAAGCTCTTCGAGCGTGCCGGATTGGGCGAGGTCTTCGCGGGAGGGGACTTTGCCATGATGGCGCTCTCGGTGATGCAAATGACGGTCAGCCGAGACTTACTGGCACTTGACCGGTCCTCGCCTTGCGCGCGCCGGGAGCCTGCGCCGCGCCGCGCACGACGTCGATCACGCGCAGCGGATCGTCCGGCATGCGGTCGCCGCGCCAGGCGACGTGGCCGTCGGGCCGCACCAGCACGAACCGGCGCTCGTAGAGCGCGGCGATGTGCGGCTCGGCCGATGGCGACGAACGTCGATCGGCACTGCCGCGCTCGCTGCGCGGCGTCGAGCAGGGGCGCGGCCTCGTCCGCCTCCGCGCCGAAGCCCAGCAGCATGAAGCCGCGGCCGAACAGATCGAGCGTCGAGCGCCCGTCGGCGAGCCAGGCATGCGGCGCGCGGTGCCCGGGCCGCGCCGTCGGCTCGTAGGTCCGCGCCTCGTCGGGCGGCGCCGGCGTGCCGTCCGGCCAGCAGATCGGCGAGTCCTCGTAGCGATAGCCGAGATGGATGCCGAGCGTGAACCATTCGCGGCTCATCGTCTCGGTGAACTCGCGGCCGACTTTGGCGCGCGTCGCCGCGCCCTGCGGCGTGTCGTCGGCGATATCGGGATGCGCGCCGGCCGAGAGCATGCGGCGCAGATTGCCGCTCGCCTCGGCGACGTTGCGCACGCCGACCGGCCGGCGCTCGATGGTGTAGGAATCGAGCAGGCCGTCGCCGCCCCAGCCGTCGAGCATGGCGTCGAGCTTCCAGGACAGATCGACCGCGTCGCCGATGCCGGTATTCATGCCGAAGCCGCCGGTCGGCGACATCACGTGCGCGGCGTCGCCGGCGATGAAGACGCGGCCGTCGCGATAGCGTCTCGGCGACCAGCTCGCGCCGCATCCACGGCAGCACGCTCAGAATCTCGAAATCGAAATCGCGGCCGACGGCGCGGCGGATCGCCGCCGCGATCTCTTCGGTCGTGTATTCGCGCTGCTCGGCGCCGCCGATGATCGAGAAGCGCCACTGGTCGCGGCCGTTGATCGCGACGATGGTCGCCCAGGTGCCTTCCGGGCCGATGCAGGATGTGGCGATAGGCCTTGCCCTTGTCGTGCAGCGACAGCAGCTGCGGGCAGCGGAAGATGACGTTGGTCGTGTAGGTCAGCACCGGGTTGCCGTGCATGCGCGATGCCGAGCGTCTCGCGCACCAGGCTGCGCGCGCCGTCGCAGCCGACGAGTAACGCGCGGCGATTTGTCTCGCGCGCGCCGGTCTCGGCGTTCTCGACCGTCGGCGGTCACGCCGTCGGCGTCCTGCGCGAACGAGACCAGCCGCGTGCGGTAGCGCAGCGTCGACGCTTCGGCTGCGACGCCGCGAATGCGCGCAGGATCGGGTCGAACATGTCCTGCGGGCAGCGCTCGCGCTGCTGCGGGCTTTCCTGCGGCGGCGGCGCCTGGCCGATGCCGGGAAAGCGCTCGCGGCCGAGCTCGTAGCCGGTGAGGCTCGTCAGATAGATGTTGTCCTGCGCGTAATCGCGCGGGTAGGGCGAGGCTTCGACCGCGCCGCACCATGCCCCAGCGGCGGCAGAATTCCATCGTGCGGACGCCGACGAGGTCCATGCGCGGCTGATAGATCGAGCCGTCGCTCTGCTCGATCGAGCACGCAGCGCGATGCCGCGCCAGCCGAGATCGCCGGCGAGCGCGAGCCCGACCGGCCCGCCGCCGACGATGAGAACCGGTTCGATATTTTCCCCCACGTGCTTAGCATCCCAGCCCACGGCGGCACACGCGATGACGCGCGCCCAACCGCCGTACTGCGCTATTTGCGTGGCGCCAGCGGACCTGTCAATTTCGCCGCAAGCGCCAATTTAGGCAGGCATGGGGACGGGAGAAATAAATGGGCCTTTCGATTAAGGGGTTCGCGGCTTCAACGTGCGTTTGGGCGCTCGCCGCGGCTTGTGCGGCGCTGATGGTGTCGAGCAGCGCGCCAGCCGATCCGATTCCGCAAGGCGGCGCAGGCGCAAGAACGTGAAGCCGATCGGCTTCTCGGCGCTCGGCGGCCGTTTCGGCGCGTTTCAAGATCGCCATCAAGCACGCCGCGAACGACCGCTGGTATCTCTATATGGGCCACTCCTTCGATCAGGGCTGGAGCATCCTCGACGTCACCGACCCGGCCAACCCGCGCTACGTGAAGTTCATTCCCGTTCACCGGCCGACAAGAGCATCGATCACCGCGCAGGTGACGCTTGCACGACAATCTGATGATCACCTCGCTCGAACAGCTTCAAGCCGCAGACGAACCCGCTGCCGGCGGTCCTGCTGTGGGACATCAGCGATCCGGAGAATCCCAAGCAGGTCGGCTCGTGGCAGGGCGGCGACACCGGCGCGCATCGCAATTCCTATCCGGGCGGCAAATACGCCTATCTCTCGACCAGCTATCCGGGCTTCAAGCAGCAACATCCTGGTGATCCTCGACGTCAGCGATCCGGCGCACCCGAAGGAGGTCGGCAAATGGTGGCAGCCGGGCCAGAAGGACGGCGAGCCGCCAGTCGCCGGATCCGGAAGGCTTCCACGGGCCGGCCAATGTCAGCCCCGACGGCAAGATGGCGTCGCTCGCGCTACACGCCCGATGTCGTCAATCTCGACATCACCGACCCCGACCAACCCGAAGCTGATCGGCACGCTGCACATGACGCCGCCGTTCGCCAGCGTCGGCACGCAGTCGGTGCATACGGTGCTGCCGCTCTGGGACCGCAAGCTGCTCTATGTCAGCTCCGAGGCGATGAAGCGTGAGCTGCGCGCGATGACGGCATGAACTTCGCCGGCTTCGATCGACAACAGCGAACCCGGCGAAGCCGCGGCTGATCTCGATCTTCCCGACGCCGCGTGCCGCCGCCAGGACTGCCCGTACAAGGATTTCTGCGACAAAGGCGGCCGCTTCGGCCCGCACAACACCAACCAGGAAATCCACAACCCGGCGATCCAGCAGCCCGGCAACATGATGTACGTCGCCTGGTTCAATGCCGGCCTGCGGGTCTTCGACATCAGCGACCCGCGCCTGCCGACCGAGGTCGGCTATTTCATCCCGCCCGAGCGGCCCGAACCTGCCGGACGCAGACGCGGCGCCCACGCCTCGCCGATCAATTGGAGCGAGGAAATCGCCGTGGACACGCGCGGCAACATCTACATGAACGACGACAAATGGGGCACTGTTCGTGCTGCGCTACACCGGGCCGGTGCCGAAGTAGCCGGCCGGCTCGGCTTCGAGCCAGGCGGCTTGCGGTTTTCCGTTGTCGCGAATCTCCTCGCTCGTGACACGATCGTTAAGCCGATGTGTGCCAGGTTTGAGTTGCCATGCCGCGTGCGAAATCTGCTGCGAAATTCTCAGCGAAATTTCCTTGGGCCACGCTGCCCGATGAGCAGCTGCTGGAGGTCCGGCTCAAGGACCTCAAGGTCACGGTCGAGGGCACCTGGCTCGAGGATTGTCTGCTGACGCTGCACGACGAACTGGCGCAGAGCGGCATCCGCGTGCGGCCGCATGCCTGGATTTCCAGCGAGTGGTTCAGCCCGGACAACACGCCCGGCATCGCCATCCCGTTCTATCTCGCCCATCCGCGGCTGATGCGGCTGGAACGAAAAATGATCCTCGACGTGGAGGGCGGCACCTGGGCCGAGTGCATGGCGATCCTTCGCCACGAAGCCGGCCACGTGGTGCAGCACGCCTACGCAGCTGCGCGCCGCCGCGAATGGCAGCGGCTGTTCGGCCCGTCCTCGCGGCGCTATCCGCGCTATTACCGGCCGAATCCGGCGAGCCGGCATTTCGTCCAGCACCTCCGGCTCTGGTATGCGCAAAGCCATCCCGACGAGGATTTCGCCGAGACGTTCGCGGTGTGGCTGCGGCCGCGCTCGAACTGGCGGACACGCTACGCCGGATGGCCGGCGCTGAAGAAACTCGAATATGTCGACGCGCTGATGGCGGAAATCGCCGCGCAGCGGCCGCTGCTGCACCCATCGGGAGCGGGTCGATCCGCTCAGCGACTCACCGAGACGCTCGGCGAGCACTACAGGAAAAAGCAGGCGCTCTACGCCTTCGACACGCCGAAGACCTACGACCGCGATCTGCGCCGCTTGTTCTCCGCCTGATGCCAAAACATCGCCGCTCGGAAGCGGCCTCGTCGTTCATCCGGCGCCATCGCGCCAATGTGCGCAAGCTCGTCGCCAACTGGACCGGCGAATATCAGCTCACGCTCGACGCCGTGCTCGACGACATGATCGCGCGCTGCCGCGAGCTCAATCTGCGCGCCGTCGGGCCCGAGCAAAAGCTCGTGATGGACTTCACCGTGCTGTTGACCGCCAAAACCATGCATGCACTGTTTGGTCCGTCGCGGCGAAGGTGGATCGCGCTATGAAAAAACTGCGCGTCCTGGTGCTCGTTCACCCGGACCTGATGCCCCCGGAATCGAGCAAGGGGTACACCGAGCAGGAGATCAACGAGTGGAAAACCGAATACGACGTGGTGACGACGCTGCGCCGCGCCGGACATGACGTGCGTCCGCTCGGCGTGCATGACGAACTCAAGCCGATCCGCGACGAGATCGAGAGCTGGAAGCCCGATGTGGTGCTGACGCTGCTTGAGCAGTTTCACGGCGAAGCGATCTACGACCAGAACGTCGCGAGCTATCTCGAACTGATGCACGTGCCCTATACGGGCTGCAATCCGCGCGGCCTGATGCTGGCGCGCGGCAAGGATCTGTCGAAGACGCTGGTGCACTACCACCGGATTCCGGTGCCGGCGTTTGCGGTCTTCCCGATGCGGCGGAAGGTTCGGCGGCCGGCGCGGCTGGCGCTGCCGTTGATCGTCAAAAGTCTGAACGAGGACGGCTCGTACGGCATCTCGCAAGCCTCGGTGGTCGATACCGATGCCAAGTGTCCCCAGTCCATCCTGCCTGAAGGTTCGCCTATGCTCAGTATACCATAGGCAGCATCGGGAGTCATGTGAGCGGCAATCCCTTCCTCTGACGGGCCTTAATGCGCCTTCCGCGCGGGCAGGTCGAACGATGGTCGAGCCCTGCCCCGCCACAGGTGCAGGCGATCTGCTCCAGTGGCAGCATCGGGCGCCCGCCCAGCAGCCCGTTCTCCCGGCTTGCGGCCGCCTTCTTCTCCGTCCGGATGCTCCCAAGCGCCCGCGCCGCCGCGGATGGATCTATCGAGGCTTCCATGGGTGACTCCCTCCTTGCCGTCATTATATCCCACCGATAGAAAATCGGCAACAGGTCTTGACTTTATCCTGGCGACCCGACGGGAAGGGCGAATCCCGATGAACGTTATCGCCTGAGCAAGTGCGGGAACTCAAGCTGCCTGAGAACCTGGAGGCCAAAGAGAAGAGCAGCAACTACGCCAAGTTCGTGGCGAAGTACGGGCGCGCAGTCTATGAACTGGAAGCTGTGCCGCCGAACGTACTGCAGGGCTACCTGAGAACCTGCCATTTTATCGTTCGCCCACAGTCGGAGGGCGCAGGCAGTGGCCTTCGACGATCGAATGCTCGTTCCACCCTGAAGTCCTCCGCACAGTTCACCTGCTGCTCACACAGTGGACGATATACCAGGTTTACTGCAATTTCGATCTCGCCTGCTTCCGGCAGAAGCTGTTTGCACCGTAGAATTCTGATCTTCGTGAACGACGGACTTTCGGTATCTGGCTTGTTAGCGAGGCGCCCGGAACCGGGCTGGATCCAGTTGGAGGAACGCTTCGACAACGCACGGGTCGAAATGGCTTCCGGCCGAGGATCGGATATGGTCGAGCACGCGCTCGACGGGCCAGGCGGGGCGATAGGGACGGTCCGAACGCAATGCGTCCCAGGAATCGACCACTGCGAAGATTCGGGCCGCCAGCGGAATCGCCTCCCCTTTCAGACCTCGCGGATAACCCGTGCCGTCCCACCGCTCATGATGACAGTAGGGAATATCCAGGGCCGGGCGCAGGAAATCGACCGGCGACAACATCGCAAATGCGTAGTCCACATGCCGCTGCATCACTTCCCGCTCCTCGCAGTTGAGCGGTCCGGGCTTTAACAGGATGTTGTCGGGGATGCCCATTTTGCCGATGTCGTGCAGGAGGGCGCCTCGTCGTATATGGACAAGCTCTTCGCCGCCGATGTCGAGCGCCCGAGCCAGGTGAAGCGTCATCTCGGTGACACGTTGACTGTGGCCCTCTGTCTCCTTATCGCGTAGATCCAGCGCGCACGACCATCCCTCGATTGTGGCATCATAGGCGAGCCTCAGTTCGGCGTTCGAACGCTGTAGAGCCGTTACAGCACGATGTCGCTCCAGTTCCGCTCCCGCCCGCGCCGCAAAGATCGACAGAATACCCGGAAGATCGAGGTCTCTACGCAGACTCGTGCCGTGCATGACCGCAAGCAGACCCAGTAGGTTGCCCTGCGAGTCGAACATAGGCGTTCCCAGATAGGTCTGTACCCCCATCTCGACAAAGCTTTTCTTCTGCGGGAATCGCTTCTGTACCGTCTCGCAATAGAAACAGATTGCCCGCTGCATCACGTTCTCGCAGGGCATCCCGGCCAGTGCGTACTCGAAGTCGTCTTCGAAATCCTCGCCTGCCCAGACGGCGCAGGTTTTCATCCGCTCTGGACTGCAGCCGACCGTCTCGGCCACAAATGCGCAGCGAACCTGAAGGGCAGAGGCCAGATGCCGCACGAGCGAGCGGAAGAAACCTGTGCCCGTGACAGCGGACGTTCCCTCGATAATGGCGCGCAGCACCGGCCCCAGAGACTGAGGGTTGTCTTCAACATCCTGGAGATTGTCTTCGGTATCCAAGACACAGAGCGGTTCGCCCATGACGCTCTCCTTATTCCGGCAGAAACGGCGGTTGTTTTGTGTAGAAGCCTGCAGACTCTGACCCTCTGCATTACTGTTCGCTTATTAGACGATCATGGCCTCTCTCCATATATCGGCTTTTTCATGAATTTTTTGAGGGGAAAGGTGCATTGGGCCGTTGTCTTTGTGGTTCCGCGCCTGGCTCTGTCTGCGTCGGTGCCCGCCTCCTCCTCTGAAGTCGCCGGAAACTTGGAAAAACTTGGACAATTCTGCGGAACGGCTAAACGACTACAGGAGTTCCAGGTCCGAAACTTTCCGCGCCCCTCCCTCGATCCGCACGATGTCCCGCCACTCCGGGTTCCACGAGCCTTCCGTCATGAGCGCGATGCGAACTGGACGCCATTCCGCCCGAGACCAGCCGTAAGATCGACGCCGTCGGCAGGCAGGAAGTTTCCGGTACGACGGAGAATGACGGAAGCGTGCGGCGCGCGTCTGTGGGCGTCGTGGAGGGGTTGCGGGGCGTTGTCGGAGGGGGCAGGCTATGAACCTACTATTAGCGCGGAAGAAACAGAAGCAGGAGTATCTGCGGAAGAAGTGGGCGATGCTCGCACTACCATTATGTTATGGACTGCTATTCTTCTTTAGTCAGCTATGATACCAGTCGCTTGGCTGCATCTTAATGGTTCATTGGCAAATGCAATCAGAGTCATTGGAGCCATCGTAATTTTCCTGTTGGATTGGCTTGGAGGCGGCCTTGTGGTGCTGGTCTCGAAACGTCAAGTTGGTTTTGATTCCGGTTGCCGGTTTCGTGTTTAGCGTCCTTGGGGCTCGTTTCATGCGGCCTAATGTATAACCACAGGAGTTCTTGTGCAATGGCTTATCTCGGGAAGGCTCCTGATTGCACAACATCTCTTGTGTGAATGCACTAACGGTGGCTGAAGCGGCTTGCACCCGTCTCCAGTCAACGTAGAGCGACAGCAACACCGTGCAGGGAATCATCAGCTCACGCCGAACAGACCTCAAACCCCAGGACCTACCGGTCAACTCTTGCCGCAGTTACTCCTGCAAGACGTCGATGTGAGTACAACCCCGGACGCTTCCGAGAAGGCCAAGATCAAAGAAGGGAGGGTCAAGGGACGCCTTCCTTCGGCCGCCGACGCGTCCGTAGAGAACCGGGTGTAACCATTCACGCGGCAAGATCCGGCGCTTCGAACCTGACTTCGAGGGTTAAATCTGTTACCCTGATTAGCATCAAATGAACCGTTTCACACTCCGGACAGTAGACCTGGCCGCGAAGGCACCGGAGGTAGGAGAGGATTGCGAGGTGGCAGCATGCCAATTGCAGATTAAGTGCCTGCTGGAGGAACCCCACTATGCCCCTCGTTGTCCATAGGTCCCGGAAGGAAGCCCGGCCACTACGCTCCGTGAACCCGACGGAGCTTCTTCTCACCCGTCTCGCATTCGGCATCATGGCTGCCATCGCTGCGGGTTCGGCGGCCTGGTCGTTGGCGGGCCAAGTTCCGGGGATCATCGCGATTATCATTGGCTTTTGCGTCGGCTTTTACAAAGCCTCCCAGGAAACGGAAACCCGTTACGGCAGCCTGCTGGAGAGTATCCTCACCCGTCTTGTCTTTGGAATGATAGCGGGGGCCGTAGGGGGTCTGGCCGGCTGGTTCTGGTCGGGTTTTTCTCGAAAAACAGGGATCCTCAATGCCGGAATCGGTTTTCTGGTTGGCCTGCTGTTAGGAGATAGAATCCCGGAGGAATGGCTTCGCCCCTGGTAATCTGCTTAGAGTGGTTCATTGTTTTGTGACATCGCCACCTCAGTACATGGAGAGCGTGCATGCCGATGACGGCGGGGGCCGGTTCCTTGTCCGGATCAGCCTTCGGATCATGTGGCTGTGATGGCGCAGGCGGACTGGACGCCATACGGAGGAGTCCGAAGTTAAGTTCCTGATCCTACTCTGCATTCCTTGTTATGGACCGCCCTGGATGGATTGGAGCAGGCACATATCGAGCAAGGAGCGGGGAACGAGATGATGCCCTCTCTCGATGAGTGGTCGAACCTGCTGCGGGTTCTCGACGCAGCAGGCAGGGACAGCAGGGAGTTGCCTGCGAGGCTGCGGCTCTCTAAGAGGGCAGCCCGCACGAGGATCGCTTCCGCCGCACGACATGGAAGGATCATCGCCTTGAAGGCCGGTCCCGGCCAGGATCTGGTGCGGCTGACCGGCAGCTATTCCAATCTCCCCGCGCAATGGCAGTTGCTGCGGCACGCAGCCGAGGAACATTGGCAACAAAAGATCGGTATTGACTACACAACGGCATTGCGCGCCGCTCTCGAAGAGGTCGTGGCAAAGCTGCCTCATGAGCATCCCCACTATCCGGCGAGCTATGGACCTGCCGACGCCAGCATCACCGGCGGCAACGGACAAGACTGGAAAGCTGTCCCTCGCGTTGCCGGCGACACCGTCTCTTACCTTCCTTTGTCGGCATTGCTCTCGCAGGCTCTGGTTGCATTCGCGATGGATTACGAGACCCGGTCCCCGGTTGCGCTCTCACTCAGCGCCGCCATCATGATACGCATCCCCCCGACCGGGCGGCCTCTGAAAGGGCTCGGCTACTCGGTCGGCATCTCCGCTCTGAGCCGACATGGGTTCGTGCGGCTGGACGGTAGTAAGAGCCGCGGCACGATCTACCTGACTCGTAATGGCCTGGAGGTCAGAGACGCATACTATGAGCGCATGCAGGCGGTGGAAGCGGAATGGCGCGTCAAGCTGGGCGCGAACGCTGTCCAAACATTGCGGCGAACGCTGGCGAACGCTGGTAGGAGCGAGGACTAATGCCATGATACTAACGACGGAGGCTGCGGAAGAAGCTCTTCAGGAAGCGAAGCGGGCATTTCACAATAAGGTGATGGAGACCGTCGGCGCGTGCGCTTCTGTCGGCGCGTGCGCTTCTGTCGGCGCGTGCGCTTCTGTCGGCGCGTGCGCTTCTATCGAGGAGGAGAAAACCATGTTTACCGGACGAAGACCGTTTTTGCTAATCGCAGGAGGATCCACCCTCTGTTGTCTCTTGCTTCTCGGCCTCAGCGGAAGGCGGCTGTTGGCCGGGCAGAAGGAGGCTTCCGGGCACAACTGGACGGTAGCAGGAACAAAACCGACCGAAGTGGAGCATGTCCAGTATTCGGCAAGCAACGTCATTCCCTGTCGCGTGGTCAGTTTTCGTTCGAAAAACGAATCCCTGGATCCCTGGGGCAAACTCGCCGTCTATCCGGTGGTCAAGGCTCCAGACGGGAAAATCTATCGCGGATTCGTCCGAGAGTATGAGGCCAGTGGCATCGGGTCGCGTTGGATCAAATGGACCTTCCCGACTTCAGTTCCGCAGCGATTCCTCGGAGGCCACGACGGAAACCAGGTCGAACTATGGCGACGCGTTGACAGACGAGGAGTCACTGCCGCAACTTCTTCCCGCGGGGACCTACGAGGTGAAATGGGTCTTCAACCATCGCCTGGTTGACAATGGCGATCACTTCCACTATCAGTATCGCATCATAGAGCAGGCTCCATAAATTGATCACGAGACAACCCGGGTGCGGTGGCAGTAAAAATACGGTGGGTTGTGAGTGGGTCATAAAGGAATCGCCGTTCGCAGCCGATCATTATAACATCGGGATCGAGCAAGGGCTGACGGGAACAACGCTCGATCTGGACATGGAAAACGGCATGGCGTCAACGGCGACGACTGCGTAACTCACGTCGAGCGTGATGACCAGGGACAAGAACCATACATTAGAGTACGCCGACTGATCCCCAGGGAAGGACACGATCACGGTGGGTATCGGGTGGCGGAGAATTCACAATGGGACGTCTGTTTGCTGTGTTGGCTTTCTTGATCGGCGGTATTCTGATCGTGGTTGCCGCAGTGCTACCGACGCGGATGTGCGTGTTTACTCGCTTCAAAGGCGTGCTCATGGGCGTGTT
The DNA here is from genome assembly GCA_963710455.1 of uncultured delta proteobacterium. Lineage (GTDB taxonomy): Bacteria > Desulfobacterota > Binatia > Binatales > Binataceae > JAKAVN01. Next base: position 12,321 of record CAVQAG010000014.1, on the reverse strand, counting down.
CTTGTTGGGCGTCGGAGAGAAGTGGTGGCGTGATGAGCGGCCATGAACAACCTCGATCCAAGTCCTCCACTGCTCCAACACGGCGTCAACGATGTAGGTATCCTACCCGAACAATGGGCCGGGCGAATGCGATCACATCCGTCCAGCCCGGTTTCTCTTTCGCCTCTCTTCTTCGCCGCCTCCCCGTCTGGCAAGGCGGACCCTGTTATCCGGAAGTGGTAAGCGGCTAATACTCCTTGCTTTAGCAATGGGGATACAGCGGCTTCCTTTTCAGGCTTTTTGTTGAGCAAAAATGTCGTTTCCATCATCCAATGGTTGACAAATGTTCGCTCTTGTGCTATACATAATGTATGGTTGAAGCCCGTTGTGACAAGTTCAGAATCCGGCCGACTTCCCAACAGGAACGCTCATTCCGACAGTTCGCGGGATGCAGACGCCTGGTTTGGAATTACTTCCTGCAACGTCGAAAAGACCACTACAAATCAACGGGCAAAACACTCTCCTATGTCGAGATGGCAAAGGAACTCACGGCTCTCAAGAAGACGCCGGGGTTCGAATTCCTGGCGGAATGTGACTCCCAGGCTCTACAACAAGTTTTGCGGGATCTCGATCAAGCCCACGTCAACTTCTTTGAAAAGAGAGCGAACTTTCCAAAACGCAAGAGCCGCAAACGCACTCCCAACTTTTTTCGAAATCCGCACAGCGAGTCAGCATTGTGGGAAACTGTGTCTCCATTCCCAAGATCGGACTCGTCGAGATCGTCCTGCATCGTCCAGTAGAAGGCATTCTCAAATCGGCAACGATCAAACAGGAGCCTTCCGGGAAGTGGACGATCACCTTTGTCTCTCACATCCAAATTCCCCAAGGACAAACGGGAGTGCCTGAAACTCCCATCGGACTCGATGCCGGACTTGAAACCTTCGTCACGACTTCCGATGGGGCGAAGACCCCTCCTCCAAAATTCTATCGCAAGCAGAAAAAGAAGTTGCGTAAAGCACAACGCTCTTTTTCTCGAAAACCGAAGGGGAGCCGCAACAAATCCAAAGCCCGCAAACGCGTTGCGGTGATTCATGCCAGAATTCGGAATCGTCGCAACGATTTCCTGCACAAACAGAGCCGAAAACTCTGTGAGTGTCATGACTGCGTCTGCCTGGAAGACCTTGGCGTGTCCGCTCTTGCGAAAACCAAGCTGAGAGGGCATTCCAAAAGTTGGCATGACGCCTCCTGGGGTACTTTCAGGAGACAACTCACCTACAAACAGCGGTGGAGAGGGCAGCGAATCGTTGCCGTAGATCGATTCTTTGCTTCTTCTCAACAATGCCATGTCTGTGGGTTGCGTACGAAGCATGATCTTTCGGTACAAGTTTGGATCTGCGAAGGTTGTGCAACCCTCCATGACCGTGACATCAACGCTGCAAAAACCATCCTTGCCGAAGGACTTCGAAAACTCGCCTGCGGGAACCAGGAGAGTCTAAATGTCTGTGGACGCGACATCAGACTTCCGAAACGGAAGCAGTTGCGGTTGAAGCAGAAATCTTCCAATCGCGAGATTGGAAGCCCCCGGCTTTAGCCGTGGGGAGTTTCACATGAGCGAACGCCGAACAGACATCAAACCCAGGACCTACCGGGATCTTGCCCGCTGGCTGAAGTCCCTGCCAGGTGAAGCCCTGGATCTGCCCGTGCTCGTCTCCACGGGCGCCAATGAGTTCGGAGAGACGACGCTTTACCCGATCACGGACCTGATCGATCGGCTCATTGACGATGAGCGTTTCAGCGGTGGCTATGAGGGGCCGGTGCTGCTGGCGTCGGACCCGACACAGGTTCCGTCTTGAATTCAGCATTGTAAGGGTAATCTATGCGAGAGGACAGCTTAGGGGACCGCCTCAAGAATAATTACGAAGACCGGTTTCGCTTCTATCTGCCCAGGCGCACCTACACCCTCGTCCGGGTAGACGGCAAAGCCTTTCACTCCTTCACACAGCAGTGCGTCCGTCCGTTTGATACCCAATTGATGACGGCGATGGATCAAACGGCAGTGGCTTTGTGCCAGGAGGTGGGAGGGGCGCGACTGGCCTTCGTTCAGAGTGACGAGATCAGTGTTCTCCTGACGGACTTTGAGACTATTCACTCCGAAGCCTGGTTCGACGGCAATCTGCAAAAGATCTGTAGTGTCTCCGCGTCCGTGGCGACGATGGCCTTCGATCGGGCTTACGGCGGCGATACGATGGCCCTCTTCGATGCGCGCGTCTTCGTGATTCCCGACCCGGTCGAAGTCGAAAACTACTTCATCTGGCGCCAGCAAGACGCTTCTCGCAACAGCATCCAGATGGCGGCCAGCGCCTGCTTCAGTCCCGGGCAGTTGCATGGTAAGGACTGTGATATGCTTCAGGAGATGCTGTTTCAGGAGAAGGGGATCAACTGGAACGACTATCCGATCGGCTGCAAGCGGGGACGCGTGGTACGTAAGGTGACGACGCCCCAAACCGTGACCTATACGGACAAGCGGACAAATCAGACCAACACGGTAGAAGTGGATCGCTCTCATTGGAGAGTGCATGAGCCACCCATCTTCACCCAGGATCGGCAATACCTGACATCCCTGATACCCCGTATCGGCTAACAGGAGACGAGTGGAAAGGCAACTACACCGCGACGCTGCAGTCTCCCACTGTGCCGCATTAACGCCCGGCAGCGCCGTGTGAAGCCAACGTAGAAGTCACAGGAGATGACGAGACTTCCTGCAACTTCTCCGATCCGTTCCCGGTCAATGGACATGGGAACGCACTTCTGGAAAACTACATAGATCAGGGCCGACGTACGGTCGATTATCGCCGGTTCGAATCCAGTCTCCCGCCAATGCGGGAGTCGCTCACTGGGAGCGCATTTCGGCCGTCACTCTCTTGTCTTGATCGTATCCATTTTGGGCTAAGGGCCGATGTGTGTTGGTTACCATGTACTTAAGAGGGTAGCAGGTTCGAAGTCCTGCCCCCGCGCTCAAGGGTGCGGGGTAGCTCAACGGGCAGAGCATCTGAAAATACCGACGCCGATCTCTTGTCTTGAGCGTTTCGCCATCCGGTTCGGGGCCGATGTCGGAGTGTTCTCTTTCAAACGAACACGCTTCGACGCACACTTCCTCGAACTCTTTGTGTCAAGATGCCCTGGTGCCGTTTTGCCGTTGAGCAAGAAAGAGGTGAGGTGTGGCGTCGTTCGAGCCTGGCTTATGATGAGGATGAGGATGTGCTGGAGGTGACGTTTGCGGCGTTCAACGAGCAGTTCGCTCGCACCTTCGTGCTGAACGACAACATCGTTCTCTACACCAACACCTCGTTTTCGATCGCCTGGGGACTCACCTTCTACAGTTACGGGCAGTTGCTGCAGGTGAGCGAGACCTATCTCGATGGCCTGAGCGCGCTCGATGAGCCGGATGCACTCCGTCTGATGGGCGTCATCAGCCGACCTCCGATCTCCTTTTTCCTCCAGATCCTTGACGCCGCCGGCCTGCGCGCCCTCGTGAAAGCGCCCGGACTGCAGGCCATGGTGTTAGGGAACAGGGATTAGAGGAAGACGAGGCCGTAATGCATCAGAATCCAGCCGCAGAGCACGCCGCCCGCGCCGGCGAGGAAGTTCACGACGTCGTTGTTCATCCAGGGCAGCCCGCGCACGCGCCTGGCGGCGCGCCCGCCCACCTCGGCGCGCTCGGTCAGTTCCCCTGAAGTGGGGTCACGGTACTGTACCTGCAGACTTGCCCCCAGAAGGCTGTCGATCAGGCTGCCCAGAAACCCGGCCCATGTGATCAGGAAGACCTCGAGCGGATCAGCGGCCAGAGCCAGGCGACCGAACAGCGGGATCGCCGAGGCGCCCGCCAGCGCGGCCAGCGTGCCCGCCAGCGTGATCGCGCCGGAAGCGCCCGGCGTCGCCGGCTTCCAGTCGCGCAGCGAGCGCGGCGTCTGCCCGATCCAGCAGCCGGATCTCCATCGCCCAGGTGTCGGAATTGACGGTCGCCAGCGCGCAGAGGAAGAGCAGTTGGAGCGGCAGGAGCTTGTAGGGCGGCCAGTGGTGACGCACATAGGCATGGACCAGGACCAGGAGGACCGCCATGCCTGCGTTCGGCCAGACCTGCCCGCTGTCGCGTGTGGCGCCCTTGGCGGCAAGCCGCTCGGCGGAACGCTTACGGCCCCGGTCCGATTTCGAGAGCAGAGACGAGGTAAAGAAAAACGTCAGCAGCGGCAGCGCGGCGCGTCCGCCTCCCAGTCCGTAGAGGATCAGGCCGACCGCAAACGCCGACAACGCGCCGCGCGGCGTCAGCCAGCGCAGGCGCCAGGAGACGAGGCCGAGCAGGGCCGGCAGAGCCAGGGCCAGCCACCAGGGCGGCGCAAGCAGGGCGTGAGACAGGGATTTAAAGACATATCGGTCGATTACTTCTGTCGGTTCCTTCTAACGTGAAACGTATGGGTCATCCCGCAGCGTAAAGCGCCAGAGCAGGTCGATGCCCCGCGAGATGCCGATGCGTGGCGAGGCTACCACTTCGGGTGTCTCGATGTTCCGAGCTTCCGACGTTCGAGCCTTCCGGTTCGGGATCGGCTCCGCGATCCACAGAACCTCCCCGGTCGTCAGATCCACGCCGTCGAGGCGGCGATCCAGCCCGAATGCGCTGCACAATCGGCCCGGACCGGCAGTGAGCGCGCGGGCATAACGCACTTGCCGGGCGCGGTCGTCGCCGCCCGATACACTCTGCTCCGTTAGACCGCGCCGCAGGGCCATTCGTTCCATGCCGATCAGCGGCTCCAGGGCACGGATCAGAACCCCTGCTCCAACTCCCTCGGACTCGGTCACCGCATTCAGGCAGTAGTGCATGCCGTAGGTGAAGTAGATGTAGGCATGTCCCGGAGGCCCGAACAGGGTCGCGTTGCGCCGGGTACGGCCGCGGTAGGCATGACTTGCCGGGTCGTCATACCGATAGGCTTCCGTCTCCGAGATGCGCCCCGCAAGCAGGCCGTCATCCGCGCAATGCACCAGCACGCAGCCAAGCAGCCCTCGCGCAACCGTAAGCGTCTCCTGCAGATAGAAGTCACGGGGCAGCGGCGGGCCGATGCAAGGATTTTCAGTCATCCCTCAGCATCCTCTAAAGAATCGAGCGCGCCCAAATGTTCCGCGGCGATCAGCATCTGGACTGCGTCCTCCACTTTAACCGTAAGCCCCTCCAACTCCGCAATACTGCCGGATTGGACCAGCTCGATAAACGATTCCACACTGCGCACCTCGAACTCGGTCTCAAGCAGTCGTACCAGGCGCGGCGTCAGTCCCGGCACGCGCAGCAGTGCCCGCGTCTGCTCCGGCGTCTCCCGCTTCAGCCGCTCATAGAGGTCGCACGTCCCGGTCTGGAGGATCTCGCGGATCTTGCCCTCGATGGCCTCGCCGACGCCCGGCAGTTCCTGCAGTGTGCCGCTTGCAGCGATCTCCGAGAGCGGCGTCACCAGCGCGCACAGCATCAGGGCGGCGCGATCGTAGGCGCGAATTTTGAACGTGCTCTCGTCCCGATAGGACATCAGCTCCGCGATCCGCAAGAAGACCTTTCCCACTTCGATGTTGGATGGCATGAAGTCTTCACCCCGTGACAAAATAGAAGGCGAGCGCGATGATTCCGTAGGCTGTCAGCAACTGCGCTCCTTCCAGCCAGTGGCTCTTGCCGTCCATGGTGATCATCACTGCCGTCAGGATGGCCGCCGTCAGCGCGATCAGTTCGAAGTTGCTGAACAGGATCGTCAGCGGATGGCCGAGCGCCAGGCTTGCGAAAATACAGACAGGCGCGACGAACATAGCGATCTGGGTGCTGGAGGAGAGCGCGATATTGAGACTGATATCCATCTTGTTACGCAGCGCCATCATGACCGCCGTACTGTGCTCCGCCGCGTTGCCGACGATGGGAACCACGATGATGCCGACAAACAGCTTGCTTAACCCCCACTGACGCACGACCGGCCCGATGCTGCCGACCAGGTACTCGCTCTCCAGCGCGATGAGCAATGTGGCGCCAAGCAGTGTCAGCAGCGCCGTGCTCTGCTTCCACTGGGGTGTCTCAGAGCACTCCTCGGGACTGCGAAAGAGGCTCTCATGCGTATAGAGCGCAAAGATCAGGCTGCCGGCATAGAGCACGATCAGCACTGCCGCAACTGCCAGGCTCAGGTGTTCGATGCGCGGGTCCGCCGCCGTCTCGCTCAGGCCCGGGACGCTGCGCACAAAGAGGGCCGGCACAAGCAGGGCCGTGGCAGCGAGGGCCATCATCACGGAGTGGCTCTGCGCCGCATCCTGATTGAAGGTCAGGATCTTCTCTTTGAGACCGCCCAACAGCGCGGACAGGCCCAGCACCAGCAGCACATTGCCGATGATAGAGCCGATCAGCGAGGCGCGCACCACCAGCAGTTCGCCGCGCTGCAGCGCAATCAACGCGATAATCAGTTCGGTGGCGTTGCCGAACGTGGCGTTGAGCAGCCCGCCGACCGCCGAACCCCACCGCTTCGCCAGATCCTCGGTCACGGCGCCCATCAGGCCCGCCAGAGGCGCGATCGCCAGTCCCGACAGCGCAAACATCCAGGCGGGGGGGGCATGCAGAACCTGCGCCACGATGCTGATCGGCACAAAGATGAGCAGCCAGCGCACTCTGCACCTCCTCCCCGGTCGTCGTTGCCGCCACGTTCCACACCGCCCTACGGTTTTCCTGCGGAAACCGGTGATTAGAGATGCGAATCCCAGTTAGGGCCCTCGCCGTGACGCAGACTTCTCCCAGAAAGTCGATTTGTTGATCGCTCGACTGCAACTGTTGCCCACGCAGCGCCTGAGCCTGGAGAACCAACAGAAAACCCTCCTGACCAACCTGCAGAGCCAAGCCCCGCATCAGGCGCCCTCCTCCCCGCCCCCGTCCAAGAGGGTGGGGAGTCCTCTCCCAATTCTGGGAGAGGGGAGTTTCATAGGCGCCGCATCACTGCCCGATGAGGGCGAGACTTTAGACTTCTCATGCCGGAAGTTCGGTAGACTGAGTTCAGGATGCAACACACTGCTTTCGAGGAGGCCGAGCGTATGACGCCCGAAGAGAAGTTTCTGTTTGACCTGAACGGCTATCTGGTCATCAAGAATGTGCTGTCGCCGGAGGAGTTGGCGGCGCTCAACGCGATTGCCGATGAGAAGACGGCCGACAACCCGAGCCTGCGCGCGGGGCGGGTGAGCCGCTGGGGAGCGCCCTATCAGGCGCTGATCGATCATCCTAAAATCGTGCCCTACCTGGTGGAACTGATCGACTCCAGGTTCCGGCTCGACCACGACTACTGTATCTTCATGAAAGCGGGAGACAGCGGGGGAATTTGCATGGCGGCGAGGGGCATGAGGGCGATCACTGGTACCGGTATCGTGATGGACAGATGCTTAACGGCCTCTGTGTGGTCACCTTCTTCCTGACGGGGGCGGCGGAGGGCGACGGCGGGTTTGCCTGTATTCCCGGCACGCATAAGAGCCACTTCATCAGCGCGATTCCGCGTGAGGTGATGCGGTTTGAACGCCCGGCGCCCTACGTGGCGCAGCCGGTAGTCGAAGCGGGAGATGCGCTCTTCTTCACTGAGGCGCTGATCCATGGCACCCTGACCTGGCAGGCGAAGCATCAGCGCCGCGCTCTGCTCTATAAGTACAGCCCCGGCTACTCGGCCTGGTCGAACCACTACTATCGGCTGGACGAGTTCGAGAGCCTGACCGAGCAGCAGAAGCGCATCCTCGCCCCACCTTCCGTCGGCAACCGGCCCGAAGTCGTGCAGGCAGGGGCCGCGTAACGGTTCGAAAGTGAACAGTTCGGAAGTTGAGAGGCAGGGAAAGAGGTCTGATGGGAGCGAGATGGCAGCGAGTACGGTAACCGAAGAGCCCGTTCTGGAGGTGCGCGGGCTGGTCAAGCACTACCATGTGACGCGGCGCGAGGGCTGGCGGGCGCGGCCGGAGACGGTTCGCGCCGTGGATGGGATCGACCTCCATATCGGGCGGGGCGAAACTCTGGGCCTGGTCGGGGAGAGCGGCTGGCCGGTAAAACGACCGCGGGCCGGGCCATTCTGCGGCTCCTTGAGCCGACTGCGGGCGAGATCCGGCTGCGCGGCGTGGATGTGATGGCGCTGCGCGGCGAATCGCTGCGGCAGTTGCGGCGGGACATGAACATCGTGTTTCAGGACCCGTTCGCGGCGCTCGATCCGCGTATGATGATCGCCGACATCATCACTGAGCCGCTTCAGGCTCACGGCCTGATGCACGCCCGCCAGGACCGTGTCCTGCGCGCACGGGAGTTGCTGGGCGCCGTCGGGCTGCGGCCCGAGTTTGCAACGCGCTACCCGCACGAGTTTTCGGGCGGCCAGCGCCAGCGGATCGGCATCGCGCGCTCGATCGCCACCGACCCGCAACTTCTCATTCTGGATGAGCCGATCTCCGCCCTGGACCTCTCCATTCGCGCCCAAATTCTGAACCTGCTGGCCGACCTGCAGGCGGCCCGTGGCCTCTCCTATCTGCTGATCGCGCATGATCTCTCCGTGGTGCGCCATACCTGCGACCGGGTCGCCGTGATGTATCTGGGCATCATCGTGGAGCATGGTCCCTCCGACCGCGTGTTCTCATTTCCAAAACATCCCTACACGCAGGCACTGCTGGAATCGGCGCCGGTCGCGGACCCTTCGCAGCGCCGGGTTCGGCAGCCGCTGGAGGGAGATGTGCCCAGCCCGGTCGCTATTCCCTCCGGCTGCCGTTTCCGCACGCGCTGCCCTCTGGCCGCCGAGATCTGCGCGCTCGAGGTCCCGCCGTTGCGTGATATGGGCCGGAATCAGTTCGCCGCCTGTCATTTCGCCGCATGGGACGGCAGACCCTGAAGTTCAGGCACTCAAGTTTAGAAAGGTGACATCATGAACGAGACGCTGCAACGCTGGCTGGGTCAGCAGATCGATACTTTGAAGGAACAGAACCTCTATAAGCCGCTTGTGGTGATGGACACACCCTCGGAGGCGCGCATCACGGTCAACGGCAAGACCGGGGTCATCAACCTGTCCAGCAACAACTATCTGGGCCTGGCGAACCACCCGAAGCTGAAGGAGGCGGCCATCCGCGCCGTGCAGGAGTGGGGGGCAGGCGCCGGCGCCGTGAGGCCAATCATCGGCACGATGCGCGTCCATGTCGAGTTGGAGCGGAAGTTGGCCGCGTTCAAGCATGTGGAGGCGGCCCTGGTCTTTCAGAGCGGGTTCACCGCCAACGCGGGCGTGATCCCCACCATCACGGACGGGGAGGATGCGATCATTACGGACGAGCTGAACCACGCCAGCATCATCGATGGGATTCGACTCTCCAAAGCGCAGCGTAAGATCTACAAGCACACCGACATGAACTCGCTGCAGGAGGCTTTGAAGGAGACGGCGGCGGTAAAGAAGCGGCTCATTATCACGGACGGCGTTTTCAGCATGGACGGCGACATCGCGCCGCTGCCCGACATCGTCTCGTTGGCTGAGCGTTACGACGCGGCCATGATGGTGGACGACGCGCACGGCTCAGGCGTGCTGGGCGGGGGGCGAGGCACCGCCTATCACTTCGGCGTCCACGACCGTATCGACGTACAACTCGGCACGCTCTCGAAGGCCGTGGGCGTGATGGGCGGCTATATCGCGGGCAGCGCGGCCCTTATCGACTGGCTGATTCAGCGGGCGCGACCGTTCCTGTTCAGCACGGCGCAGCCGCCCGCGGTGGCCGCGGCAGTGCATGGCGGCCATCGACCTGATGGAGACCGATCCGAGCCTGACCGAGCGGCTCTGGGACAATGCCCGCTACTGGAAAGAGGGGCTTCAGAAACTGGGCTTCGATACCGGCATCTCGCAGACGCCCATCACGCCGGTCATGGTGGGCGATGAGGCGCGGGCGCAGCAGTTGCAGCGCGGGCTGTTCGAGGAGGGCGTCCTGGCGCTCGCTATCGTCTTCCCGACCGTGGCGCGCGGCAAAGCCCGAATCCGCACGATGCCGAGCGCCATGCATGCCCGTCAGGATCTGGACGATGCGCTCGCTGCCTTTGAGACGGTCGGGAAGCGACTGGGAGATCGTCTAAGATTCTGGGCGCTCGTGCCGTTGCTTCAGGCAGGCGTCCATCGGGTATAATGTTGCCCTACGATGAGGGTGCGCCCCTGAATGGGGCGGCCCCGGCATTTATGAGGCGTTACATCGCCTCGATGCTTGCACGTTTCGTAGCGTCGTCCGCTTTACAACAGGATCGATCGTCCTCGTTGGCAAGTGAAGGAGAGATCCGCGTCAGATACCCACGGCTAAAGCCAGTGGGCTTGTGAACTCTCCGGAGTCAGCAAGTCCGATTTCTGACCAGACTAAGCACACTTTGTAGTACAGTGCTACGTTATTACGGTCATAACACCAGTGGGTGCGTGCCAGCCTGCTGCTCTGTTGTCTACGATTAAACAGGTCATTGGGGAAAGCCCGTGTCGTGGACGTAAAAAGCCGTTGATAACTTTGTCGAGGCAAACTTTACCCGTGAAAACGGAGACGGACGGAATCACCGAAACTGTCCCGGCGCAGACAATCACCGGGAAAACTTTTTCTGGAAGGAGAAGAGCGCAGGGTCTTCCATTCGACATTTTGGCTGACACCAAAAGCCGGAAAAGGAAGCGCATTCCTCCCACCGCTGAAGCGGATGGGTCTCCTGCGCTTAGACTTTATGAACTGTTTCGTCGCGCCGCGCGTCGGCGCCCGCCGCTCGGGCTTTACGCTCATCGAGCTGCTCGTCGTGATCGCCATTATCGCCATCCTGGCGGCTATCCTGTTCCCTGTTTTCGCTCAGGCCCGTGAAAAGGCCCGCGCCATCTCCTGTCTGTCCAACCAGAAACAGTTGGGTACGGCCGTTCTGATGTACGTTCAGGACTACGACGAGGTCACTCCCCTGGCCTACTACGACACCTATATCGGCGGCAACTGGGTGTTCAACGCCTCCTGGTGGTACTTGACCTACCCTTACAACAAGAGCAACCAGGTGGTGCGCTGTCCATCCAACCCCAACAATAACCAGATCACCAGCTCCGCCTGGGACGATCGACTCGGGATGCATCTCAGCTACGCCGTCAACTGCATCGACAACTCCTCGCTCAAGGGCGCGTTCAGCCGCTCGGTGGCCTACGGGGATCCAAACAATAACGACAAGGTGAGCGTGGCCCTTGCTGACATGGTCGCGCCCGCGCAACTGATCGGCATTGTGGAGAGCAGTCTCTCCTTCGCCGAATACGATCCCACGGACGGCTACTGCGGCAGCGACGGCTGCACTTACCACGCGCCCACCAATACAACGACCTACAACGATACGAGCCAGAGCTATCCGAACGGGCAGCCGGCCAACCTCAACTATATCGATACCGGCAATCTCTTCGCCGGCCATACGGGGCACTTGAACGTCTTCTACATGGACGGGCACGCCAAGGCTCTCCGTCCGGGCGCGACGGTCCTGCCCGATCCGCATGCGACCGGCGTCACCAACCCGCCGAATCTGTGGACCGCCGACCAGTCCGATTTCACCGACGCCAGCGCCGCCGGCAACGGCGGCAACCTGGACTGGACCGCCTGCTGCTCACCGGTGCTTCAGGCCAACGGCTATCCGAGCGGCAACCTGACGTTCTCCGACAAGTACTACAACCATTGAGCTGAAACGTTCTCTACAGCGCCGCAAGACATGGCCTTCTCGTACGTTTCGAGAAGGCCATGCACTTTCTATATGGATGCCCTCATGGATGCCCTCTTCATCTCTGGTGAATAACTCCACCTCGCGAAGCGTCGGGATAAAGTACAGCCACTCCGCGGCGATTTTCCGGGTTGTCAGGGAAAAGCCAATCTTGTGTCAAATGTCTCATCGCTTTCGGGAACTCTTACGATATAGCCGCCGTCCAATAGCGCAGAACGGTATCGAAAGCCGTCGCAGTCAACCGCACGCGCGAATCGGAGCACATGACATGGTCCTTGCATTACGCTTTGTCGAGTACAAACAGGGTGGCTATCGGCAGGGAGGCTATTGGGAGGTAAAGACTGAAGAGAGCACGGAGCACTATCCCAGCCTCCGGAGGTTTCAGGATGAACAACTCGTCCCCTCCGCAACACGCGCCCTGCGGCAGCCCGGCGCCTGGATCATGCTTTCCGACCCAGGGAAAATTATCCTTGCCGAGCGCGGCTGATCCCGGGAGAAGGCTTTCGTCATGCAAGTTTTTGAAACAGAACGCCTGCTGGTACGCCCCTTCACAATGGACGACGTCGAGGCAACGTATCGAGAGATCTACA
>CAVQAG010000013.1:0-856968 GCA_963710455.1 uncultured delta proteobacterium | reverse complement strand
CATTTTGCCCGCTAATCGGCAAGTATTTGCAGTGAAACCAATCGACTTTTCCAACCAAACGAGGAACGCGATGACGCAGGTCCTGGCGGATTTTCACCGATGAGTATTGTGGTGGTCGGTTCGGTCGCCTACGACACGATCGAAACGCAGCAGGGCAGGGCGGACGAGGTGCTGGGCGGCTCGACCAGTTATTTCGCGCTCGCAGCGCGCTTTTTTTCGCCAGTCAGCATCGTGGGCGCGGTGGGCACCGACTTCCGCGCTGAAGATTTGCGCCTGTTCACGGAGCGCAACATCGACCTGCGTGGGTTGGAGCGGCGCGATGGTCTTACGATGCGCTGGCATGGGCGCTATCACGAGGACATGAACAAGCGTGACACGCTCGGGCTCGCGCTCAACGTCTTCTCCGATTTTGCGCCCGAGCTTCTGCCCGATCAGCGTCGTGCCGACTACGTCTTTTTGGGCAACATCGCACCCGAACTGCAAAGCCGTGTGCTCTCGCAGGTGCAAAGTCCCAAGGTGGTCGCTGCCGATACCATGAACTATTGGATCGAGAATGAGCGTCCAGCCCTGATGCGCATGCTCGCGCGCGTCAACATTCTGACGGTCAATGACGACGAGGCGCGGATGCTGAGCGGCGAGCATAATTTGGTCCGCGCCGGCCGCGCGATTCTCAAGATGGGACCAGAAACGCTGCTGGTGAAGCGCGGCGAATACGGCGTGCTCCAGTTCAGCTCGGGCTCGATGTTCGCGGTGCCGGCCTATCCATTGGAAGAGGTAATCGACCCCAGCGGCGCGGGCGACACTTTCGCCGGCGGCTTCATGGGCTTTCTCGCGCGCCATGGCCGTGTGACCGAGCCGATCCTGCGCACGGCAGTGGTCTATGGCAGCGTGCTGGCGTCATTCGTGGTCGAGCGTTTTTCGCTCGATCGGCTGGTGACTCTTACCTGGGAGGAAATCGACCAGCGCTACCGCGCCTTCATCGAGCTCACCGATTCGCAGTACACGCGATGGAACTCTCGATAGTTGTTCCACTCTACAACGAGCGGGATAACCTGGTTCCGCTGCATCAGGAACTTGCGCATGTGCTCGATTCCGGTGGCGGCTCTTACGAGATGTTGTTTGTCGATGACGGCTCCACCGATGGCAGCGACGAAGTACTGCGGACGATCAAGGCGGGCGATACGCACGTCCGCGTGTTTCGGCTCGCGCGCAATTCGGGACAGACCGCGGCACTCGCCTGCGGGTTGCATCAGGCAGCCGGCGACGTAGTGGTCGCGATCGACGGCGACGGCGAGAACGACCCCGCCGATATACCGCGGTTGCTGGCGAAGCTCGCCGAGGGCTACGACCTGGTGAGCGGATGGCGCACGGAACGATGGGCGGGCGCGCGGCTTAGCCGCAGGCTGCCGTCAGTCGCCGCCAATCGCCTGATCTCGTGGATGACCGGGGTCCGGCTGCACGACTACGGCTGCACGCTCAAGGCCTACCGGCGCGATCTGGCGCATCGCCTGATGCTCTATGGCGAGATGCATCGCTTTGTCCCCGCGATCGCGGCCGAGCAGGGCGCACGTATTGCCGAGGTCGAGGTAGGGTTTCGCCCGCGCCGTGCCGGCAAGTCCAAATATGGCCCCGGCGCGCATAGTTCGCACTTTTCTTGACCTTTTGACGGTCAAGTTTCTCTCCGGTTACTCGACGCGGCCTATTCAGGTCTTCGGTGCGATAGGACTGGTGGCGGGTCTGATCGGCGCGACGTGGACAGCTATACTGGTCTTCGAAAAGATCGTGCTGGGGCGGCCGCTGCACGATCGGCCGGCGTTGTTGCTGGCGATACTGATGGTGATCGTAGGCGTGCAGTTCATCAGTATTGGACTTTTGGGAGAGATGCTGACGCGCACCTACCACGAATCGCAGGACAAACCGGTTTACGTCATCAAGGAACAATTTTGAATTCAGAAAACCGACATCGGCTCCGAGGTTTTGGAAAATAGATGAATATCGCAGTCGTGGGTACGGGATACGTGGGGCTGGTGAGCGGGACCTGCTTTGCCGAGAGCGGCAACGAAGTCATCTGCGTGGATATCGACGCCGCGCGTATCGAGCAACTCACGGAAGGCCACGTCCCGATCTATGAGCCCGGTCTTGAAGAATTGGTGCGGCGCAACATCAAGGAAGGCCGCCTGAGCTTCTCCACCGAACTCAAGAGCGCGGTCAGCTCCGCGATGGTATCGTTCATCGCGGTCGGCACCCCGATGAGCCAGAACGGCGCAGCCGACTTGAGGGGAGTGATGCGCGCCGCCGAAGAGATCGCGAAGGAGGTCGCCGGCTACCATATCATCGCGATCAAAGAGCACCGTGCCGGTCGGCACTAACGATCGCGTGCGGGAAATCGTGGCCAAGGCCGCGAAGCATCGCGTCGACGTCTGCTCGGTTCCCGAGTTCCTCAAGGAAGGGTCGGCGATCGAGGATTTCATGCGGCCCGACCGCGTGGTAATCGGCTCGGCCAGCGAGCAGGCGACCGCGATCCTGCGCGAATTGCATGCGGCCTTTCTACGCACCGACAATCCGGTAATCGTGATGGACCCGCGCTCGGCGGAGCTGACCAAGTACGCCTCGAACGCGATGCTCGCGATGCGCATTTCTTTCATCAATGAGATGGCGAACTTGTGCGAGGCAGTGGGCGCGGAAATAAGCGACGTGCGGCGCGGCATGGGTGCGGACCGGCGAATCGGCTCACAGTTTCTGTTTCCCGGCGCCGGCTATGGCGGCTCGTGCTTTCCCAAGGACGTGCAGGCGCTGATCCATAGCGCATCAGAGCACAGTCTCGACTTCGCGCTGCTCCGCGCGACCGACCAGGTCAACGTGCGCCAGAAGCGGCTTATCGCGGAGCGCGTCAAGCAGCATTTCGGCCCCGACCTGCATGGCCGCAATTTCGCAGTGTGGGGCCTGGCCTTCAAGCCGCGCACCGACGACATGCGCGAGGCGCCGTCGCTCACGGTAATCGAGGAATTGCTGGCTGCGGGTGCCAGCGTGCGCGCCCACGATCCTGAAGCGCTCGCGAGCGCGCGGCGCGTCTTCGGCGATCGTGTCTCTTATCACGAGAACAACTACGAGACGCTGGCCGCCGCCGATGCGCTGATTATTCTCACGGAATGGCCCGAGTTTCGCCATCCAAACTTTCAACGCATCCGCACCATGCTCAAGACGCCGGTTATCTTTGACGGGCGCAATCTGTACGATCCGGCGCTGATGAAAGCGCTCGAGTTTCACTACTACTCGATTGGCCGCCGGCCGATCTAGCCGCAGAGGGGGAAGAATTGGGATGCGAGTACTGATCAGCGGAGGAGCCGGCTTCATCGGCTCTCATACGGTCGACGCTCTGGCGTCGCGCGGTGGTCATGAAATCGCAATCATCGATAGTCTCTCGGCCGGCAAGCGCGACCAGGTCAATCGGCGAGCGCGCTTTCATCAGGCTGATCTGCGCGACGCGTCGGCGGTGCGCGAGGTAATCGAACGCGAACGGCCCGAGGTCCTGGTGCACCTGGCGGCGCAGATGGACGTTCGGCGCTCGGTCGCCGATCCCGCCTTTGACGCGCAGGTCAACCTGGTCGGGTTTCTCAACCTGATGGAGGCCGGGCGCGGTAACGGATTGCGGCGCGTGGTTTTCTCCTCTACCGGCGGCGCGATTTACGGAGAGCAGGAATGCTTCCCCTGCGATGAGGATCACCCGCAGCGTCCGGTCAGCCCCTACGGCATCGCCAAGCTGGCGACCGAGAAGTACCTGTTTTTTTACCGCGCGCAGTATGGGATCGATTACGTGGCCCTGCGCTACGCGAACGTCTACGGACCGCGCCAGGATCCGCATGGTGAAGCGGGCGTGGTGGCGATCTTCTGCGGGCGCATTCTCGAGGGCCGCCCGGTGACGATCTACGGCGACGGCGGACAGACTCGCGATTACGTGTACGTTGGCGATGTGGTGCGGGCCAATGTGGCCGCGCTCGAAAGCACCGTGACCGGCGCTTTCAACGTCGGGACCGGGATCGAGACCAGCGTCAATCAACTCTACGACACGCTGGCGCGCAACGCCGGCACCAGCAGGGCGGCCGAGTTCGGTCCGCCGCGCCCGGGTGAGCAGCGGCGCTCGGTTATCCTGCCGGAACGCGCCGCCCTGGAGTTGGGATGGCGTCCGCAGGTGGAGTTGTCGGATGGCCTTGCGCAGACGCTGCGATATTTTCGCGATCGAGCGGCGCGTTAACTGAATAATGCTATGCTGGGATTTGGGTCGGCCGCCACTTCGGCGGCCGTGATCTTTATAGTCTTGTCATTGTAAGTCATCGCTAATGATCGATTCCGCCAAATGACCGACCCCGCGCTTATCCGCAATTTCTCGATCATCGCGCATATCGACCATGGTAAGTCGACGCTCGCCGACCGCCTGCTCGAGCGCACCGGCGCGCTCAGCAAGCGCGAGTTGAAGGAGCAGTTCCTCGATTCGATGGACCTCGAGCGCGAGCGCGGGATCACCATCAAAGCCCGCTCGGTGCGGCTTAACTATACCGGGCGCGACGGCAAGACCTACGTGCTCAACCTGATCGACACGCCCGGCCACGTCGATTTCGCCTACGAGGTCTCGCGCAGCCTGGCGGCGTGTGAGGGCGCGCTGCTGGTGGTCGACGCGAGCCAGGGAGTCGAGGCGCAGACGCTCGCCAATGTCTATATGGCGCTGGACCACGGCCTGGAGATCGTGCCGGTGATCAACAAGATCGATTTGCCCGGCGCCGACGTTGATCGCACGCGGGCCGAAATCGAAGAGATAATCGGGCTCGACGCGACCGGCGCGATCCTGACCAGCGCCAAGGAAGGCGTGGGTATCGAGGAAGTGCTCGAGGCGGTGGTCGAACGGATCCCGCCGCCGCGCGTCACACCTGGCGCCCCCACCCGCGGGCTCATCTTCGATAGCTGGTACGACGTTTACCAGGGAGCGATCGGCCTGGTGCGCGTGTTCGACGGCGAACTGCGGCGCGGGATGCAAATCCATCTGATGGGTACCGGCAAAACGGGCGAGGTGATGCGGCTCGCGCACTTCACGCCGTTCGAGGCCGAGGTCGAGCAACTGGGGCCGGGCGAAGTCGGGATGGTTGCGGCTAACGTCAAGACGGTGGCCGACATGCGCGTCGGCGACACGATAACCACCGCCGAGCATCCGGCGACCGAGGCGCTTTCAGGGTTCAAGGAACTCAAGCCGATGGTGTTCGCGGGGCTTTATCCGACCGAGTCCAACCAGTACGGCGCACTGCGCGATGCGATCGACAAGCTGCGGCTCAACGACGCGAGCCTGATCTTCGAACCCGAGACCTCGCAGGCGCTGGGCTTCGGCTTTCGCGCGGGCTTTCTCGGCCTGCTGCACATGGAGATCGCACAGGAGCGGCTGGAGCGCGAGTTCGGGCTCAACCTGGTCATCACGGCCCCGACGGTCGCCTATCGCGTGCGCAAGCAGGACGGCGAAATCGTAATGGTCGACAATCCGTCGCGGCTGCCCGACGAGTCGGCGATCGAAGCGATCGAGGAGCCGTTCATCCTCGCTTCGATCCACGTGCCGCAGGAGTACCTGGGCGCGGTGATGAGTCTCTGCGAGGAGCGGCGCGGCGTGCAGCGCGACTTGCGGTTTGCCGGGCGCGGCCGCGCGCTCCTGCACTATGAGATGCCGCTGGCTGAAGTGGTGTTCGATTTTTATGATCGTTTGAAGTCCGTCAGCCGCGGCTACGCCTCGCTCGACTATGAATTTCTGGACTTCCGCCCGGAGTCTCTGGTTAAATTGGATCTTCGGATTAACGGCGACGTGTTGGACGCACTCTCCGTAATCGTGCATCGTGACCGGGCCTACGAGCGCGGGCGGGTGCTTTGCGAGAAGATGCGCGAGCACATCCCGCGGCAGATGTTCGACGTCGCGATCCAGGCCTCGATCGGGGCCAAGATTATCGCGCGCGAGAGCGTCAAGGCGCTGCGCAAGAACGTGACCGCGAAGTGCTACGGCGGCGACATCACGCGCAAACGCAAGCTGCTGGAAAAGCAGAAAGAGGGCAAAAAGCGGATGAAGCAGGTGGGCAAGGTCGAAATCCCGCAGGAGGCATTCCTGGCCCTGCTCAAAGTCGGCGAGTAAGGCTTCATCGTGGCTTCTCCGCTTAATCTCCGCAAAGCCGGTCCGGGTGAGACTCCGCCGCAGCGCCCGGCCGAGACCGGCAGAGACCCAGGGCTCCGAGCTTCGTGAGTGGACCGAAGCGATCGTCATCGCCTTTATCCTCGCGATCGTTCTGCGCACCTTTCTAATCCAGGCCTACAAGATTCCGTCCGGTTCGATGGAGCCGACGCTTTTGATCGGCGACCACATCATGGTTAACAAGATGCGCTATGGGTTGCGGATGCCGGATTCGCTCTTCGGTCTGACCCCGTTGGCGGGAGAGATTCCCTATGGCCATTACCTGGTCCATTTCGCCTCAGTCCATCGCGGCGACGTGGTCGTGTTCGTTTTTCCACAGGATCCGACCAAAGACTTCATCAAACGGGTGATCGGAGTTGGCGGCGACACCGTGCAGGTTAAAAATGGACAGGTGATTCTCAACGGCGCGCCGATGCCCGATCCGCACGCGCATTTCGAGGTCGCCGCCGGGTGAGCGTTCGCCAATACTCGCCGCGCGACAACTATCCTGCGACAACGGTGCCGACGGGCGAGTTCTTCATGATGGGTGACAATCGCGACCGGAGCTTTGACAGCCGCTTCTGGGGATTCGTGAAGCTCGACCAGGTCGAAGGCCGCGCCATGTTCATATATTGGTCATGGGGCGCTGACAGCCAGTCGTTCCTCGGTATACGGTGGAGCAGGTTCGGCAAGGCGGTCAGATAGCGCGGAGCAGGGGGCAAGTACCAGTGTCGGATGAAGCCATTGACCGGGTAGGAGCGCTGCTCGAGCAGCTGGGTTCGCGTTTCGAGCTGGTGCTGGAGGCCGTTTCCGGATTCGGCGGACGGCTGGACGCGCTGCGCGAGGAAATCTTCGGACAATTCACCGAGGTGGGCCGGCAAATCCGCTTCCTCTCGGAACAGATAGCTGAGAACCGTGACGCTATTGCGGGCGTGCGCTCCGATCTCGGCGCCGAAATTGTGCGCCTGGGCGAGACTCTGGGCGCTACTCGGGTCGAATTTCGCGAACAACTGGGCGCGCTCAGACAGGCGCTGCAAAACGAGATGGGCGTACGGGCAGCGCAGGCTCGCGACCAACTCTCCGAGGAAGTTTCGCGCCGGGCCGAGGCGGTTCGCGTGCAACTCGGACAGGAAATCGACGGGCTGCGCGAGACCCTGCGATCCGAGGGCTCGCGCCGGGTATCCGCGGCGACGCGCGAGGGCGTGGATCGCGCGATCGGCGATGCCGCCGCTCAGGTCAAGGCCGACGTCGTCAGCGCCGCCGAGTCGATTACCAAGAAGCTCTCGGCCGAGCTCAAGCAGACCAACAAGGCAGTCGCCGATCTGGCGCGCAAGTTCGAGCGCTTCGACGATCGGATCACGATCCAGAGCCGCGACCAGGAACAGCGTGTACGCAAGCTCGAACGCGGCAGTGGCGGGCGCAAGGCTGGCTAGGCCAGCGGGTACTCCGTTCGTTAGCCGCGCGGCAGGCGCATAGCGACCTGCGACATTTATCAACAGGTGCCGGGTTATCAACAGGCGGTAGCCCTAACCAAATCCGCACGCGCGATGGTGCATGAGTCACGCGAAGTCCGCTTGACCAGTGCCTATCGCCGGCGTTAGAAAATAACTCAGCCTTTAACCCGCCACAGAGAGGGCGGAAAGGGTACGACGATGGAAGTGTATATGTCAGGATCCGGCTGCGCCCGCAGACGGGTCTTTTTTTGCGCTGCAACGCCGCGAGCGATGCGCTCAAACAGAGAAAGATGAGCGCACAGGCGAACTTCAAGCCGACGCTCGCGCTCGACGCGGCGGCGATCGCGCGCTCGGTCAAGCGGATCGCGCACGAGATCGTCGAACGCAACAACGGCGCCGACAATGTCGTGCTGGTCGGTATCGTGCGCCGCGGCGCCCGCCTGGCCGAGCGGCTGGCCGAGGCGATGGCCGAAAGCGGCAAGCGCGCGGTCCCGGTCGGCACGCTCGACATTTCCTCATACCGCGACGACGGACGCGGCGCACCCGGCGATCCGCGCCTGCTCGGCCGCGATATCCCGTTCGCGCTCGATCGCGCTCGCGTGGTGCTGGTCGATGACGTGCTTTACACCGGACGCACCGTGCGCGCGGCGCTCGACGCGCTGGCCGACCTCGGCCATCCCGAATCGATCCAGCTCGCGGTGCTGGTAGACCGCGGCGAGCGCGAACTGCCGATCCGCGCCGACTACGTCGGCCGCAATATCGAGGCGCCGCGCGACCAGCGAGTCTACGTGCGCCTGGCGGAGGTCGACGGGGTCGACGAGGTTGTGATCGGCGGCGCCAAGCGGGCGGTGGCGGGCTAAGCGCGATGGCACGGCTGGGCAAAAACGACATCGTCTCGATCGAAGACCTGACGACAGTCGATATCGAGCGGATTTTCGAGCTCGCCGACTCGTTTGCGACTGGTCTCGAGCGCGGCGAGACGCTCGATCGCGCCCAGGGCCTCATCATGGCCACACTTTTCTACGAGCCCTCCACCCGCACCCGGCTGAGCTTCGAATCCGCGATGCATCGGCTGGGAGGCGCCGTTATCAGCTCCCCCGACATGCACGCCTCCTCCGCCGCCAAGGGCGAGACGCTGGCCGACACCGTGCGAGTGGTGGGCGCTTACGCAGACGTGATCGTGGTGCGTCATCCGCGCGACGGTGCGGCGCGGGTCGCCGCAGAGTACGCGCCGTGCCCCATAATCAATGCGGGCGACGGCAGCCGCGAGCATCCCACGCAGACGCTGTGTGACCTTTACATCCTGCGCCGCAAAAAGGGGCATCTGCGGGGGCTGACGGTCGCAATCTGCGGCGACTTGAAATTCGGCCGCACGGTCCATTCGCTGATTTACGCGCTCGCCCGTTTCGGCGCGAACATCGTGGCCGTCCCATACAACGGGATGAACGTGCCGGACTATGTGCTGGAGAGAATCGCGGCCGAGAGCAAGTACGGACTTTCAACCGTGTCGATGGAAGAGTTGCGCTCGCTCGCCGGCGGAATCGACGCGCTGTACCTGACTCCGAACGCGCCTCATCAGATGGCGCTCTTCACCTCGGGCATGCCGTTGGATGGCGCACCGCCGGCCGTGGCGGCGCCGGCGGCGCTCGACGCGTTTTATCTGACGCGGCTGCAACGCGAACGGATGGATGACAAGGAAGGTACCGGCGGCAAGTACGGCCACTTTGATGTCCGCGCGCTCAAAACCAGCCGCACTCATGAAGCGGTCGTGATGCATCCGCTGCCGCGTACCGACGAGCTGGCCTACGAACTCGATAGCGATCCGCGCGCGGTGTATTTCGAGCAGGCTGCCGCCGGGGTGCCGGTGCGTATGGCGCTCATCGCGTGGCTGCTGGAACAAAACGGCACCGAGCGCGTACGTCCCGCTCCCGCCGTCCCGGCGATTCGTTTCAAGGCGCATCCAACCCCGCGCTGTCCCAACCCGGGATGTATCAGCCGCCATGAAGGAGTATACCTCTCGCCCCGCTTTCGGCTGGGACGCTCGAATGATTCGTCGACTCTGCCGCTGGTGTGCGAGTTCTGCGAGCGCGAACTCAGGATCGAATTCGTCGGTCACGCGCGCACGCATCGCTACTACCGCTTTGATCGCAACCTGTACGGCTACGTCCGTAGCTGGATCGAGGAGGGCTCGCTCGCGGTGTTCGAGAGCGTCAAGCAAGCCGAGGAGAGTGGCTATGAGCCCTATAGGCGCGGCCCGCAACGCGAAATCATGAACGCTGACGAAGTGGCGGCGGCTTGCCGTGCGCTGGCCAGGCAGATGGCCGCTGATCTGCCCGATCTTGCCGCGGTGACCATCGTGGGGGTAGTCAGCCACGGTGCGATGCTCGCGCTGCGGTTGCGCGACCTGATCGAAGCGGAAACCCGCGTGCGAATGCCGTGCGCGGCGCTCGACGTTTTCGGGGGCGAGGCAGCGTTCCATCCGCTCGACGGCGGCGGGCCGCTGGAACTCCGAATCGAAGGCCAGATTGAGGTCATGGATCGGACGATCGTGCTGGTCGACGACGTGATTAACAGCGGATGGACCGTGCAGCGCGCGATGACGGCGATCTGGCAGTGCGGCCGTCCGGCAGCGGTCAAGCTTGCGGTGCTTATCGACCGCGGCCATCGCGCCGTTCCGATCCGGCCAAACTACGTCGGCAAAAATATTCCCACCGCGCGGGCCGAGCGCGTACAGGTCCGTCTGGCGGCTCCTGAGGGAGCTGCGCCGGGCCGCGCCAAGGCGCAGGATCGGGTGTTGATCTATTCGATGGTCGAGTCGCTCAAGGAAGGAGAGCGCGCGGAATGAGCCGAATCCTGCTATGCGGCGGGCGGCTCATCGACCCGGCACGCGCCATCGACGAGCTGCGCGACGTACTGATCGCCGGTGGCAAGGTCGAAGCGATCGAGTTGCCGGGACGGTTCGGCGTGCCGGAAGGGACGACAGTTATCGAGGTTTCCGGATGCTGGGTCGTGCCGGGGCTAATCGATCCGCATGTCCATTTGCGTGATCCGGGCTTTCCCGAAAAAGAGACGATCGGGACTGGGCTTCGCGCGGCCGCGGCCGGTGGCTTTACCGCCGTGGCCGCGATGGCGAACACTTCGCCGGTCAATGACACTCCGGAAGTGACGCGCTATATGCTCGCGCAGGCGTCGGATGCTCACGCAGCGCGGCTGGTGCCGGTCTCCGCGGTTACGCGCGGACTCGCCGGACACGAGACGGTCGATTTCGCCGCGATGGTGGCGGCCGGCGCGCATCTTTTTTCCGACGACGGAATTCCGATCGACGACCAGGCTGTGCTGGCCGCTGCGATGGAGCGGATCGCGAGCCTGGGCTTTGCGATTTCATTGCACGAGGAAGACCGCGCACTTACCGCCGGCGGCGCAGTCAACGCGGGCGAAGTTTCCAAGCGTCTCGGCGTGGCTGGCGCGCCGGCGGCTGCCGAGACCGAGCGCATCCGGCGCGACCTCGCGCTGGCGCTCGGCACGGAGGCGCCGGTCCATATTGCGCACGTTTCAACCGCGCTCTCGCTGGACCTCATTCGCGCGGCGCGCAAGCGTGGCGCTCGGCTCACATGCGAGGTCACGCCGCATCACTTCGCACTCGACGATCGGGCGGTATTGCGATGGGGCCCGAATGCCAAGATGGCGCCGCCGCTGCGAGCAGCCGGCGATGTCGAGGCAGTGGTAGCGGCGATCGGCGACGGCACGATAGATATGATCGCGACCGATCATGCGCCACACGATCCGCTCTCCAAACGGATAGAACGGTTGGCCAGCTTCTTCAGCCCAGCGCACGATTGCGGGCGGCTCCCCGAGAGTGAGGCCGAAGCGCTGACACAAGCCGCCAACGGCGTGGTGGGCCTCGAAACCGCGCTGGGCCTGGCGCTCGAACTGGTACATCGCGGCGTAATCGTTCCCTCTAGAATGGTCGAGATGATGTCGCTCAAGAGCGCGCAGCTGTTGAGACTCGATGGCGGCACTCTGGACGAAGACACCTGCGCGGATGTCACGGTTATCGATCCGAATGTGGAATGGACGGTGGACGCAACGAAATTTATTTCAAAAAGCCGTAACAGTCCGTTTGCTGGGCGGCGGTTGAAGGGCAGGGCGATTTTGACGATCGTTGCGGGCGACGTTGTCTTTGACGGCAGAACGGAGGCGCCGGCGTGAGCGCGCAGCGAGAAGCCATACTGGCGCTGGCCGACGGTCGTATCTTTCGCGGGCGTGCGTTCGGCGCGAACGGCGAGACCGTCGGCGAACTCGTCTTCAATACCGCGATGACTGGCTACCAGGAAGTGCTCACCGATCCGTCGTATAAGGGCCAGATCGTCTGCATGACCTATCCGGAGATCGGCAACGTCGGAGTCAATGCCGACGACGCCGAGTCTACGGGCGTTCACGTTGAGGGCTTCGTGGTCAAGGACTATCGCCCGCGGCCATCTAACTGGCGCTCCGAGATGGCGCTTGGCGAATATCTCGAACACGCCGGCGTGCCGGGGATCGAGGGCATCGATACGCGGTCGCTGGTCCGTCATATCCGCGCGCACGGAGCACAGGAGGCCGTGATTTCCAGCGTCACGCTAGACTCGGACGCGCTGGTCGCCCGAGCCAAAGCCTCGCCGGGGTTGGTCGGTCGCGACCTGGTCAAGGAAGTCACCTGCGCCGAGCCTTACGATTGGGACGTGGGCGATTGGGAACTCGGGACGGGCTACCGACGGCCGGCGAAGGAGGAACTGCGCGACGCGCCACTGATCGTCGCGCTCGATTACGGAATCAAGCGCAACATCCTGCATCGCCTCGTCGCGAGTGGCTTTCGCGTGCGCGTGATGCCGGCCACGGCGAGCGCCGCCGACATCCTCGCGCCCAATCCCGAAGGTATCTTTCTATCGAACGGTCCCGCCGATCCGGCCGCGCTGCCATACGCTGCAGAAGCGGTGCGCGGCGTGCTCGGCCGCAAACCGATCTTCGGGATCTGCTTGGGCCATCAAATTCTGGGGCTTGCGCTCGGCGGACGGACCTACAAGCTCGGCTTTGGCCATCATGGCGCCAACCATCCAGTGATGGACCTGCGCACACGGAAGGTAGAGATAACTTCACAGAACCACGGCTTCGCGGTGGACGCCGATTCGCTCCAAGGACGCGCCGAGCTTTCGCATCTCAACCTCAACGACAAAACGGTGGAAGGTCTGTGCGGCGTCGGCGTGCCGTTCTTTTCCGTGCAATATCACCCCGAGGCCTCGCCCGGACCACATGACGCGGGCTACCTGTTCGCGCGCTTTCGTCGCCTGGTTGAGGAATTTCCGCGCTCCGGCGCAGAGGCGCTCGACCGCATCACCGCCGAGGAACGTGGCGCGAACCCGACGGACGTGTAAATGCCGCTTCGCCAAGACCTAAAATCGATACTGCTGATTGGCTCGGGTCCGATCGTGATCGGCCAGGCCTGCGAGTTCGACTACTCGGGCACGCAAGCGCTCAAGGCGCTGCGCGAGGAAGGGTTGCGGCTTATTCTCGTGAACTCGAACCCCGCGACCATCATGACCGACCCGGAATTGGCCGATCGGACGTACATCGAACCGATGACCGTGTCGGCGCTCGAGCAGATCATCGCGCGCGAGCGGCCCGACGCCTTGCTGCCGACGGTCGGCGGCCAGACCGCGCTCAACCTCGCCATCGAGCTTGCAGAAACCGGCGTGCTCGAACGCTACGGTGTTGAACTTATCGGCGCCAAACTCGCGGCGATCAAAAAGGCCGAGGATCGCGACCTCTTCAAGCACGCGATGATCGATATCGGGTTGGAGGTACCGGCCTCGGGCGTCGCGCGCTCGCACGAGGAAGCCGAGGAAATCCGTATGCGGCTCGGCTTGCCTCTCATCATCCGGCCCTCGCGCACGCTCGGCGGCACCGGTGGTTCGATCGCGCGCGACCCCGCGGAGTACCGGGCCAAGGTCCAGTGGGGCATGGAAATGTCGCCCAATCACGAGGTGCTGATCGAGCAATCGGTCGAGGGCTGGAAGGAATTCGAGCTTGAAGTGATGCGCGACATGGCCGACAACGTCGTGATCGTCTGCTCGATCGAAAATTTCGACCCGATGGGCGTGCATACCGGAGATTCGATCACCGTCGCGCCCGCCCAGACGCTCACCGACAAGGAATACCAGATCATGCGCGACGCCGCGCTCAGGATCATCCGTGAGATCGGCGTCGATACCGGCGGATCGAACATCCAGTTCGCGATCGACCCCAAAAGCGGCCGCATGGTGGTGATCGAGATGAACCCGCGCGTGTCGCGCAGCTCAGCGCTGGCTTCCAAGGCGACCGGCTTTCCGATCGCGAAGATCGCGGCGCGCCTCGCCGTAGGCTACCGGCTCGACGAAATTCCCAACGACATCACGCGGATGACTCCGGCCTGTTTCGAACCGACGATCGATTACGTCGTGACCAAGATTCCGCGCTTCGCGTTCGAGAAATTCCGCGGTGCGGCTGACGAACTCGGGCCGCAGATGAAATCGGTGGGCGAGGCGATGGCGATAGGCCGCACCTTCAAGGAATCGCTGCAAAAGGCGCTGCGCTCCCTGGAAATCGGCTCGTGGGGACTCGAAAGCCGTACGTCGGGGATGCGCGAAACCGCCGCGCTCGCCACTGTCCGCGCCCATCTGTCGCTGCCCAACAGCCATCGTCTGTACTACCTTGCCGACGCCGTGCGCCTGGGCATTGCGCGCGAGGAAATCCATAAGCTGACCGGTATCGATCCGTGGTTTATCGACACGGTTGCCGAAATCGTCGAGGCAGAGACGCGAATCAAGAGCAGTCCGCTCGACGCGGGGCTGCTGCGCGAGGCCAAGGAGAGCGGCTTTTCGGATCGCCGAATTGCCGAGCTGTCTGGGCGCGGCGAGGCAGCAATAGCACTCGAGCGCCGCCAGGCTAGAATCACGCCGGTATTCAAAGCGGTCGACACCTGCGGCGCGGAATTCCAGGCCTTCACGCCGTATCTCTATTCGACCTACGAGGGCGAGGACGAGGCGCCGCCTGACGATCGCCCGAAAATTATGATTCTCGGCGGCGGACCCAACCGTATCGGCCAGGGAATCGAATTCGATTACTGCTGTGTGCACGCGAGCCTCGCGCTCAAAGAGGCCGGCTTCGAAACCATCATGGTCAACTGCAACCCGGAGACCGTCTCGACCGACTACGACATCTCCGATCGCTTGTATTTCGAGCCGCTGACGTTCGAGGACGTGATGGCGATCGCCGAGCGCGAGCTGGCGGTCGGCGTGATCGTGCAGTTCGGCGGGCAAACTCCGCTCAAGCTCGCAGTACCGCTCGAGCAAGCCGGCGTGCCGATCCTGGGCACATCGCCCGACGCGATCGATCGCGCGGAGGACCGCGAGCGCTTTAACGTCCTGGTCCAGAAACTCGGCCTTCGGCAGCCGCACGGCGTGCTTACGCGCGGCCTCGCCCAGGCGGTGCGCGGCGCTGAGGAAGTCGGTTATCCGGTGCTGATCCGGCCTTCTTATGTGCTTGGCGGACGCGCGATGGAGGTCGTCGCGAACGAGGCCGGATTGCGCCGTTATGTCGAACAGGCGCTGCTCGCTTCCGAAGAGCGTCCACTGCTGGTCGACCGCTATCTGCAGGGGGCGATCGAGGTAGACGTCGACGCCATCTCCGATGGCGAGATCGTGGTCATCGGTGGCGTGATGGAACACGTCGAGCACGCCGGAATCCATTCCGGCGACAGCGCCTGCGCCCTGCCGCCGCGCACGCTCGACGCGGCGATGCAGGAGGAATTGATGCGCCAGACGCGGATGCTCGCGCGTGAACTCGGCGTCGTCGGCCTGCTCAATGTGCAGTTCGCGATCTTCGAGGGAGAAGTCTACATCCTGGAAGTCAACCCGCGCGCTTCGCGCACCATCCCATTCGTCAGCAAGGCGATCGGAGTGCCCCTCGCCAAGTTGGCTGCGCTCGTGATGGCAGGAAAAAAGCTCGCCGATCTCGGCTTTACCGCCGAGCGCGTGCCGGACCATGTTTCGGTCAAGGAGTCCGTGTTTCCGTTTGTGCGCTTTCCCGGCGTCGACACGATTCTCGGTCCTGAGATGAAGTCGACCGGCGAAGTGATGGGAATCGATCGGACGTTCGCGATGGCGTTCGCCAAGGCGGAGCTCGCCGCGTCAACCGATCTTCCGGCGAGCGGATGCGTGTTCATCAGCGTGCGCGACGAAGACAAGGCGGGACTGGAGCCGATTGCGCATGGACTCTCCGCGTTGGGCTTCGAACTGGTCGCGACCGGCGGCACCGCGCGTCATGTCCAGGAACTGGGTATTCCATGTGCCATCGTGAATAAGGTTACCCAGGGCTCTCCGCATGTAGTCGACCTGATGCGCGAGGAAAAGATCGCGATGGTGATCAATACGCCCGACGCGTCGGGAACCGCCGATTCGTTTTCAATCCGGCGCACGGCACTTGAGATGCGGCTGCCGTTTTGCACCACGATGGCGGGGGCGCAGGCTGCGGTGGAGGCAATTGCCGCGCTGAAGAATGGGCCTCTGGAAGTTCGCGCGCTGCAGGACTATCACTCGGCCAATAGCCATTCGAACCATCAGGCGGACGATCGCGCCGCTGACGGTGCATCGGAAAGTCGCCGCTGATAGCGTGAACGGCGACGCCCTGGCACATACACTCACCTCACTCCGGCGACTCGATGGCGCTTGAGATGCAGACTTCGCTGAGCGCGCTAAGCGGCGTCGGTCCCAAGCGCGCGGCGGCGCTCGCTGACCGCGGTATAGCGACCGTCGCCGACCTTCTGTTCAACCTGCCGCGGCACTATCAGGACTGGCGCTCGCGTACGCCGCTTACGGAACTGAAACCCGGGACTTTTGCAGTGGTCGAAGGCTGTCTCGTCGGATTCAAGGAACGCCCGATGCGCGGCATGCGATGGCGGCGGATGGCCACCGCGCGGCTCGAAGGCATGGATGGTGAACGCGTCCGCGTGGTGTGGTTCAACCTGCCGGCTTACATGAAAGGCCGCATGCCTGACGGCGAGCGCGTGGTGATGCATGGCCGCGTGGACGCCGCTCCTGACCGTGGCCTGCAAATCATTCATCCCGAAGTTTATCCATTGGATTCGGGGGCGCCGCCGGCGGTGCGTCCCCTGTATGGCCTCCCCTCCGAGATTGGGCAACGGGTCTATACCGGACTGGTTGCGCAGGCCCTGGCGGCGCTCGAGACAGGGATCGAAGGCGCTATGCCTGCCTCGGTGCGCGTTCAGGCGGGCGTGATGGCAGTCGGCGATGCGCTTCGGATGCTCCATCAACCGCCGCACGACGCCGACCCTGTGAAGTTCGAAGCCGGCGACACCGACGCGCATTTCGCACTCGCCTTCGATGAGATGTTCGCGTTTCAGCTGGCGATGGGCATCGACCGGTTGCGCACGGCGCGGCGTGTAGGCGCGCGGATGGACGCTCCGGCCACGCTGACCATGCGCCTGCTCGAAGGGCTGCCATTTGCGCCGACGCGCGCCCAACTGCGCGCTATCGACGAAATCGGCGCCGACCTCGCGCGAGCGCACCCAATGAATCGCCTGCTGATGGGTGACGTCGGCAGCGGCAAGACCCTGGTCGCGCTGTGGGCGGCGCTGCGTGCCTCCGAGTCGGGATGGCAGGTCGCGATGATGGCGCCGACTGAGTTGCTGGCTGAGCAGCATTATCGCAGCTTCATGGCACTGGGCGGCGCGCTCGGCGTGCCTGCCGCATTGTTGCTGGGAAAGACTCCGCCCTCCGAGCGCGCACGGACGCTCCGGCTGCTCGCCTCGGGCGCAATTCCCGTGGTCTTCGGCACTCACGCGCTCATCCAGGAGGGCGTCGCGTTAAGGCGCCTTGGACTCGCGGTTGTCGACGAGCAGCATCGCTTTGGCGTTTTTGATCGCGCACGCCTGAAAGCCTTGGGTCCCAGCGCTCACGTGCTCCTGATGACCGCGACCCCAATCCCGCGAAGCCTTGCGCTTACGCTGCTCGCAAACGTTGACATCTCGGCGCTCGACGAGATGCCGCCGGGACGGACGCCGATTCAGACTGACATCTTCAGCGAAGGACGAATCGCGGAGGTCGACGCAATCGTGCGCGCGGAACTCGAGGCCGGACGGCGGGCGTACTATATCGTTCCGTTAATCGAGGCCGAAGAGGAGGCAGACGAACGCTTGTCCGTGGCGGCGACGGCCAAGCGGCTCGGCGAGGGACCGCTCAGCGGTTTTAAAATTGGGACGCTGCACGGCAGGATGCGCCCGGCGGATAAAGAACGCGCGATGCGTGCGTTTCGCGACGGCGCGCTCGACGTGTTGGTTTCCACCACCGTGGTCGAGGTCGGAATCGACGTACCCGAAGCGACCGTGATCGTGGTGATCGCGGCGGAGCGCTATGGGCTCGCGCAACTTCATCAACTGCGTGGCAGGGTGGGGCGGGGCGTGGTCGCTTCACGATGCTGCCTGGTGGTTTCGCGCCAGAGCGAAGCGCTGGGGCGGCTCGACCGGCGCCTTGAGATCATGGTTCGCGCGATTAGCGGTGCCGAGGTTGCTCGCGCCGACCTCGAACTGCGTGGCCCCGGCGATTTGCTCGGCGCAAGACAAAGTGGTGCGCTCCCGTTGCGCTTTGCGGATTTTATCCGTGACGGCCGGCTTATCGAGCAGGCCCGGGCGATGGCAGAGAGCTGGCTTAAGCGCGACCCTTCGCTTGAACTGCCTGACTCGGCCGGGGCGCGCGCGGCGCTCTTGCAGATGCTGGATTTCGGCTTCAGCCTCGGAGATATAGGCTAGTGGCGATGGCGCGGGCGCGATCCAAGTCGAAGCAGCGCGGTTCTCAAGCGAAGATAAAGAGCCGGCGCGAGGTTTCCGCCGGCGGACTTATCTGGCGGCGAAAGAGCGACGGCTCGATACGCGTGGTGCTGGTGAGACCGGCCGGCCGGAGCACCTGGGTGCTGCCCAAGGGGCACCTGGAGAAGGGCGAGACGGTTGCGCAGGCCGCGATACGCGAGGCGCGCGAGGAAACCGGCCTTACAGTGGGGGAGATCGAGCCCCTCGGCGAAATTTCCTATGTCTATTCGTCGCGCGAACGCAATGGCGCGACTCTGACACGAATTTTCAAGCGCGTGCATTTCTTCATGATGGTACATACGGGCGGCGATCCCTCGGCGCACGACTCGGAAACTGACGATGTGGCCTGGCTGAGTTTCGATGAGGCATTGTCCCGCGCGACCCATCCGAGCGAACAGGCCCTTATCGCCAAAGCCCGCGTGATGCTGGGTGGTTAGGTGCCGGGCAGCGCGACGCCGATCACACTCCGGCGCCACACGGCGGGCGCGAGTTTCGCCGATTGCGCGGCCCCGGCGCCGATAATCGCGAGCACCGCCGTGCCGCGACGTTCCACACGATGCGCCGCCGGTACGCCGCCGACCGAGACTCGATCCAGTATCCCTTGGTAGGCCTGCGCGAAAGCCGCCGCGTTCGTGTCATCGCTCAGTGCCACAATCCAAATTACTGTGGTTGCGCCGACGCCGCTCTGCAGCACCGCCATGCGATCTCCGCGCCACGCACGCGCCAGTACTGTCCCTGATTGGCTGCCCATGCCACGCGTCAGGATACTGCGCAGGAGCAGCTCGCCGTACGTGTTTTCCGCGACCTCGCGCCATCCCCTGAGCGCCGGCGCCCATCCGCGGACGGTTATTGCCAGCGGCACAGAATGGATAAAGTAGAGCGTCGGATCGATGATCTCCCGCGTTGAGAGCGGCGGCTTGCCATAGAGCGCATTCACTGCGTTCCAACCGCCCCGCTGGTAGACCTCGGCGACAAAGCGCGTGCCGTCGGTGTACTGAAAGATGAGCGAATCGCGCAGCGCCACCGGCGTATCGGGCGATTGGACGTCGAAGATCTTCGGCATGTCCCCGAGATGGACGAGTAACGTATCAATCGTCTCCGCGTTGACGATCCCGGAAGTATAGCCGTAGCCGACCAATGTCGCGTCGCCCTCGATCACCGACTTCAGCGCTAACGCGCGATCATCATTGTCCGTGATTCGATCGAGCTTGGCGTGGACACCGAAATACTGGTCCTGCAGCGCGTGCGTCAACTCATGCGCGACGAGCATATCGCTTCGTGGATCCTTGCCCTTGAAAAAAACCCCCATGATTCTGGACCACAGGCTGGATTGAGTCTTGCCCTTGACCAGGATCATTTTCTGATCCTGAGGATCGTAAAACGCCACGACCTGGCTGCTCAGCACGCGCATCGTCTGGCTCTTGAGATTGATTCCCGCCGGGTAAAGTCCCGTCAGTGCGCCGACCTCGGCCGCGCGCTGCAATTCGGCTTCGTCGTGATGGTTCGCGAATTCGCGCTCCATTACTAAGTCGGCCTGGCCCTGGTCCATCAGCACCAGAGGCACGTCGCTCTTGAAGTTAAGCTGGCGCAGTTCCTGGACGTCGGAATAAATCCGATCGACGCGCCTGAGATTGACTCTGGCCGCCGCTCACTACCGCCGAGGCGCAGCTGGCTAAGGTGAGCGCAAGGAGCGCCGCGCTTCGTCGAAGCCACGGTCGTCGGCGCCAGCGCATCAGCGCGCGGCCGCGAGCCGGCCAAGCGGCGTGGAACGGGTGGGCCGCAATTCAGCGTGGAGCGAGGGGCCGCCCGGCGTAATTGCCGGCGCCGGTGCCGTTATCGTACTGGCCTTCCATACCGCCGGTCCCAGCCGGTCGTAGTTCGCGGCCGCTTCGCCGACAACCACGAGCACCGCTTTGCCCTTGAGTTCGACGCGATGCGTTGTCGGATGGCCATGCAGGTGATCGAGCACCTTGCGATAAACGGCAACGAAGCGAGCCGCCGAATCGGCCTCGCGAAAGGCCAGCAGCCAAATCACCGTCACCGTATCGCCCTTGCGCAGCATCACGATCCGGTCGCCCGCCCATTTACCGGCGAGCGCCAAGTCCGGCGACGCGCCGCCGCGCGTGTTTTCCAGGATGATGCGCAAACCAAGCGCACCCAACGTGTCTTCGTCAGACTTATGCCAGCCGATCATCCGCGACTGGTAGCCCGCCACCGTCACCGTATCGGGCAGGGCGGGGCGGTCGAAATAGAGCGATGGATCGATGATCTGCTGGGTCGATTGCGGCGGATCGCTGTAGAGCTGGTCGACCGCCTTCCATCCGCCGCGCTCATACGCCTCAGCGACGAACCTGACGCCGTCCGTGTATTGGAATATCAGCGGCTCGGCCACGCCGCGCGGCACGCCGGCGGCAGCGCCTGTAAAAGTTTGCGAGAAACTCTTGAGATTGCCGATGAGCGTCGCGAGGATCGCCGAGTTCATGCGCCCCAGCATGCAAGCGTAGCCCGAGATGGTCGCGTCGCCTTCGGCCACCGAATGCAGCGCGAGCGCGCGGTCGCCATTGCTCTTGAGCGCTTCATCCCTGGCCCCGAAATCGAAGTTCTGATCCTGCAGCGCGTGGGTGAACTCGTGCGCCAGGATCATGTTGTCCAGCTTGGTCTGAAGTTCGGGCGGCTGGCCGGGAAATTCGCGCTCGAGCGCGCCCTTGACGATCACCATGGTCTTTTTCTTGAAGTCGTAGAACGCGATCACCTGGCTTTCGAGCAGGCTCATGTTGGCGGCTTTGAGATTGACCCCCAGGGGGTACAGTCCAATCATCGCGCCGGCGCGGCCATCGGTATCAATCGCTTCGGGCGTGTATTCGCTCTCCAGCTCTGCCTCCAGCAACTTGCCCGCCTCTTCGGTGTTGCGGACCACGACCGGAACCTTGTGCTTGAGCTTGAGCAGGCGGACTTCCTGGACGGTCTGCTCGACTGCGGCTGCCTGTTGTTCGTCGATCTTGCCGCTTTCCGCCTGCGCGCGGACGCTTTGTGTGCCGGCCAGCGCTAGGATCGTCGCAGCAATGATCGATAGAAGCAGCGTTCGCGGGGAAAATAGCTGATGTAGCGTTGAGCGGCGGGTGGCGTTTTTCATTCGCTGATGATTATAACCTGCAGTCCGAAGCGCGCGGTTTGAACCGCACGCGCCTGTGCCTGCTCGCGGGTCGCAAACCCACCCATCCGCACACGGTAATAGCGCCTGCCCCCGGTATCAAGCTCGCTCAGCCTGACGTCGGAATAATACGCGGCGAGGCGGACGCGAATATTTTCGGCGTTCCCTTGGTCGGCGTATGACCCGGCCTGGACAAAGTATTGCGGCTCGCCTGCGGGATCGATCTCCGGCGTCGACACCAGGTCCATCCGGACCAGCGCCGTGCCCGGCGCGACCATCCCAAGTGCGCGCGCGGCGCCGTATGACAGATCGATTTTGCGTCCCTTGCGAAACGGGCCACGATCGTTGATCCGCACTTCGACCGCACGCCCACTGCCGAGATCGGTTACGATCACGCGCGCGCCCAACGGAAAAATGCTCGAAGCGGCGGTCATCTGGTCTTGTTCGTAGATTTCGCCGGTCGCGGTCGGACGGCCGTTGAAACCCGGCCCGTACCATGACGCCTTACCTGTAACTGAACGGATCGCAGGCGTTACGCTGGGCGCAGGCCGCTGCGAGGCGCATCCAGCCGCCATCACACACGTCGCTATCGAGAGCGCCAGCCACCGCCGCATCGTCATCTGCCGGAGACGATTATAGGTGGCCCTTCGGGGCTTAAGAATACGTCCGGCGGCTTTGCTGTCGGCTCTGTTGGCGGCTCTGTTGACAGACCTTGAGGTGCGCGTGTCGGCTACCCCGTTTTCGCGTGGTAGCATCGAGCAAGCGTGGCCGGCCCCGGCCGCGTGCAAGGATGTTGCGAAACCGGGAGGATCTCGAGGAGTTGGAGGCGCGGACGCTCGCGCCTTACGCGATGCTGTCGCGGCTGAGCCGCGGACGGCGTTTTGCCGAGCCGCCGCATCCGATGCGTACCGCGTTCCAGCGCGACCGCGACCGTATCGTTCATTCCGCCGCTTTTCGCCGTCTCGAATATAAGACCCAGGTCTTCGTGAACCACGAGGGCGACTATTATCGCACGCGCCTGACGCATACGGTGGAGGCCGCGCAGATCACGCGCACGGTCGCTCGGGCGCTCGGGCTCAACTCGGAACTGGCCGAGGCGGTTGCGCTCGCGCATGACCTCGGCCATACGCCGTTCGGTCATGCCGGCGAGCGCGCGATGCGCGCCCTGATGGAGCCGCACGGAGGCTTCGATCATAACGCGCAAAGCCTGCGCACGGTGGATTGGATCGAAGTGCGCTATCCGAATTTCCGCGGGCTCAACCTCACCTTTGAAGTCCGCGAGGGTATCATCAAGCACTCCGAATTCAAGTTGCGCCCGGAGGCGGCGGAGTTCGACTCCGCTCTGCTCCCGTGCCTGGAAGCACAGATCGTCGACCTCGCCGATGAAATCGCCTATCTCGCGCACGACGTTGACGACGGGCTCAAGGCTGGCATGCTCACAGTCGAGGACCTCAACAGCACGCGTTTGTTCCGCCAGGCGGCGGCCGCCGCTCTCGAAGCGAGTCCCCGGGCCGAACCGGGCGTCGTGCGCTACCAGACCGTGATTCGCATGATCGACGCGATGGTCACCGACCTCGTCGCCAAGATCGACGCGGAGCTCGAACGCGAGGCGGTTCGCAACGTCGACGAGGTGCGGCGCGCGGGGCGGGCGCTCGCGACCTTCGGTCCGGCGATGGCGCCGATGGTCGAGGAGCTCAAGCAGTTGATGCGCGAACGGCTGTACCGTCATTATCGGGTCAGCCGGATGACCGGCAAAGCGGGCAGGGTGCTTGAGCGCCTGTTTGAGACCTACATGAGCGAGCCACGCCAGATGCCGGGCCACGTGCTGCGCCGTATCGAGGTCGACGGCGAGGCGCTCGCACGCGTGGTCGCTGACTACATCGCCGGGATGACCGACCGCTTCGCCCTGGATGAGTATCGCAAACTTTTCGATCCCGACGAACGTGTCTGATACGCCTGCAAACGGATTCGAAAGAAAGGAGCGGCCGGCGGGCCGCATGCGCGCCTCCTCGATGCGCGTTGTCATCCGGCGCGACGATCATATCGGCGACGGCTTGGGATTTATTTTTCTCGAATCCGCCGCCGGTGACCATGACGCGATAATCGAGCGGCTGCGCGAATACCTCGGCCTGCGGATCAGAATCCTCAAGGCCGAAATCGGCGCTGAGCGGATTGAAATCGAGATCGGCTGGCGGCGCTTCGCCGAGGAAGCGTCGCGGCTGGCCGAAGTTGCGGAAGGGCTGCGGAGCAAGGGTGCGTCACGCAACGCGATGGCGCATTTCAACGAAGCGCTTGCACTCGATTCGCTCAATGTGATGGCGCTGCGCGGGCTGGGCGCACTCTTTTCGTCGCGCGAGGATTATTCGTCGGCGTTCAGGATGCTCTGCAAGGCGCGCGAAGCCGGCGGCGACAACCCCGAGGTGCTGCACGCGATGGGCCGCGCAGCCGCCGGGATGGGGCGGCTCGCGACGGCGCTTGTGTACCTCGAACGGGGTTGCGAGCTGGCGCCCGATAACCTGGCGATCCGGCGTACGCTCGCGGACTTGGGACGCAAGCCGCGCGCGACGATGAAGCTCAGAGAACGTGCGGCACTAAGCGAGCGCGATCGCGAACACCGCGGCTAGCATTTCTTTTGTCATCCCGAGCGAGCGTTGCGCGAGCCGAAGAAACCCGAATCTTTCGGGGCGCTAATGCGGAAGCGTCGATGGCTTGGCGGGCTCAGATGGCGGTTGATGCGCAAAACGCCCCCGCGCGACGAGGCGGTGCCGGGCTGTGGGAAGCAGCGTGACCGGCACCGAAAAATCTCCTGGCGGGCGGCCCCTCGAGCCCCCGCGCGGAGCGGCCATCGCGGGCGTAACTTTCTCGATCTTGTTGATCGTTGGTCTCGGACTTGCCCGCTACGCTGTCCCGGCTGATCCGAGTTTGCCGGGAGTTTGGATGACCGACCCAGACCGCCGAAAGGCAGTACGGCTTGCGCTGGACCTGGTTCCGTTTGCAGGAATCGCATTTCTGTGGTTCATCGGTGTGCTCCGCAATCGCCTGGGAGAGCTTGAAGATCAATTTTTCGCGACGGTGCTTTTGGCAAGCGGGCTGCTGTTCGTGGCTTGTATGTTCGTTGCCGCGGCCACTATGGGAGCGCTGATTGAGTCGGTGGCGGCCAGCAATATCGACAGCACAACTTACTATTTCGGACGTCGTATAACCGACGCGTTGATTAACTTATTCGCCATGAAGATGGCGGGAGTCTTCATGATCTCAGCCTGCACGATCGGGTTGCGTACAGCGATTTTCCCGCGTTGGGTGGCGTTCTCGGGCTATGCGTGCGCTTTGGTGCTGCTGGTGGTGATCGCCAATTGGAGGTGGATCACACTGGTCTTCCCGATCTGGATGCTGCTGGTTAGCCTGCAGATTTTGCTGGCGGAATTTCGCCCTCGCCTCGCAGGGACAGCCGTTGCCGGAAATCATAGCGCGGAACGGTAAGTCCGGGGACGTGAAGCCGTGTCGATTTATTAAAATCGGCGGAAGATAAATGCGGAGGAGGGGTGTTCGTTGAAAAAGGGTTTTTGTGTTCTGAGCGGCCGTGGTGCTCGGCGCCATCTCGGCTCCCGCCTATGTGCAGGCCGCGAGTTCCTCGGGCGCCTCGGCACAGGGCGAAACCCCGGAGCTTCGTGTGGCGGCATACATTGCTCCACCGAGCGTTGTGGAAAAGAACGGCACCCTGACCGGATTCAGCATCGATCTTTGGAACGCGATTGCCGCTCGGCTGAAGGTAAAGACGAGTTATCAGATCGTGCCCGACGTGAGCCATTTGGAAGAAGCATTGCGGTCCAAAAGCGTCGACCTCACCGTAGGCCTCTTTATAACTTCGGCGCGTGACGAAGTTTTCGATTTTTCGATCCCGACATTGCAAGCAGGCTTGCAGGTTATGGTGCGCGATACTGGCGAGAAGGCGGAAACTGCAAGCCCAGTTTGGGATATGCTCCGTCTGCTGTTTTCGCGAACAACCGTAGTGTGGCTCGGCATCGCTCTGCTCCTCGTCCTTATTCCGGCGCATCTGGTCTGGCTGTTCGAACGGCGCCGACAGGACGGAATCATTTCGAGCCCGAACTACTTTCCGGGAATCTTCGAGGCATTTTTTTGGGCGATTTCGACGCTGACGGGATCACCGGAGGGGATGCCGCATCAATGGGTGGCGCGCACGTTCGCAGTCTTCTGGATATTCGCCGGTGTGGTTTTCGTTGCGTTCTACACCGCCCAGCTAACGACCACCTTAACCGTCGAGCAGATTCGCGGTGCCATCGAGGGACCGGGCGATTTGCCGGGTAAGCAGGTCGCCACGATAGCGGGCAGCACCGCTGCCGAGTATCTTCGGGCGCAGAACGCACAGGTGGAGGAGTTCGCGACGCCTGATCAAGTTTATAAGGCGTTGCTGGACAAGAAAGTGGACGCGGTGGTTATGCCCGCGCCACTGGTCCTCTACTATGCCGCGCATGAGGGAAAGGGGCGGGTGAAGGCGGTGGGTCCCGAATTTAATACTGCGCCAGCCGCTATCATGGTGCAGCTGGACAGCCCGCTGCGCAGAAAGATCAATCTTGCGTTGATCGCGCTTCGTGAGAACGGCACCTATCAGCGAATCTACGACAAGTGGTTCGGCACCGCCACCCCTTAGGAAGCACCAACTTGAAGTGGCTGCGGTTGCAACTCGTGCCCTTCGCCATGGTCTTGGGTTTGCTGCTGAGCGCCGTTCTGGCGGTGTCGGCTAACGCGCAACAAGCGCCACCGCCGGCGCCATCGACCGGCGCCCTTAGCGATCAGGAGCTGGCGAAGAGCGTCCATAACCCGTTTGAAGATTTCGTCAAGGTACCGATTCAATCCACGACAGGTTTTCAGGTCGGCCACAATCACAACGCCGGCGATAGCTTGAACGTCGAGCCGCTGGTGCCGTTCTCGCTGAATGCGGATTGGGACCTATTCGCACGGCCGAGCCTGACCGTTACTTACCTGCCCAGTCCCCATGAGCAGTTCGGATTCGAAGACTTGCAGTCTTCAGAAGTGAGATCACGCAAATTAATTTGAGATACTTTTGATGCGCTCAGTTAACTAGTGCGAGTGCACGAAATCCTTGCCTCCGTGTGACATTTATGCTCAAATAGTAACTGGCTGTAGGAGCGTCTGACGAACTGACTATTTCTGCACGCCTGGTACCCATGTGGTACCCACCAAACGCGGGGGAAGGGCTATGAGAGAGAACCTCAACGAGCGGTGCCTGCGCAGTCTCAAGGCGCCGGCGCCCGGGCAGCGCGACGAATACTGGGATGAGAAGCAGCACGGCTTGGTCCTGCGCGTCTCAGCCGAGTTTCGGACATGGTACTTGTTCTATCGTGACGCGGGTGGCAGCAAGCAGCGCTACAAGCTCGGCCGGTATCCCGGCATAGGCGCGGATGCTGCGCGCGACCTAGCGCGAGACAAACTCACGGAGATCGGGCGCGGAGCCGATCTGGCCGCCGAGCGCCGCGCGCAGCGCCGTGCACCTGAGGAAGGGCGCATTGAGACCTTCGCGCAACTAGCCGAATCGTACATGCTGCGCCACGCAGCTAAGCACAAGAGAAAAAGCTCAGCTTACGAGGACCGCAAGGCGCTTGACCACGACATCCTGCCGTTCTGGGGCAAGCGCAAAGTGGCCGAGCTGGAGCGCGCCGATGTCGTCGTACTGCTCGACCGCATCGTTGACCGCGGGGCGGGCGTGAAGGCCAACCGAGTGCAGGCTCTCTTGTCTAAAATTTTCAGCTTCGGCATGGGGCGGGCCGTGCTGAAGAACAACCCCGTGCAGGGCATGGAACGCCAGGTAAAGGAAACGCCACGCACCCGCTGTCTGGACGATGATGAGATTCGCGTTCTCTGGGGCGTGTTAGACGCACTCAACTCGCCGAACATAGGAGACGCGTACAAGATAATGCTTCTGACCGGGCAGCGCGTGGGCGAGGTTCTCGGGATGAGCTGGTCCGAGCTTAACCGCGACGCCGGATGGTGGGAGATACCGGCGGCGCGCTACAAGACGAAGATCGAGCATCGCGTCCCGCTAGCCCAACAGGCGATTGAGATTTTGCGACGGCGGAGCAATCAAGGCAGTCCCGCGCGAGCGGCGATGGGTTGGGAGCATGTTTTTCCGAGCCAGCTCGCGAACCTGCCGATTGTGTGCACGGGTAAACACCATGCGGAGATCGTGAAGGCGTGTGGGTTTAGCTTTCAAGCCCGCGACTTGCGCCGCACCGCGATCACGGGGGTTGCGTCTGTAGCCGGCCGATTCATCGCGAGCCGCGTGGCGGGACATGTCGACAGATCGATCACCGCGGTCTATGACAAGTTCGAGTATGCCAACGAAAAGCGCGCCGCGCTGCATAAGTGGGACGCGAAGATCCTGGAAATCGTCACGGGCGAGCTGGCCGCTTAAGGTCGTCGAGCTGTTCCCCGCGGCCGTGGGCTAAGGTTCGTGCAGATCGAGGTCATGCTGTTTCTCAGTTCCTCAGCAGGAGGAGTCTATAAGCTTGTTCCTAGCGGTCTGGCTCGAGGGCGCGTACTAGGCGTTTCTGATTCTCCGCTACCCAGCACGATCACAACGCGACTTTCGTCTCGAGGGCGACGTGGCTGGCCGGGTATTGGGCCGTGTAGGCGCCGTATACGGGCTCGAGTTCGCGCGGTCACACCTTCGCCCGGTTTTTGGTGGCCGGGCCCGTCCTACTCGACCGCAAGCGCGGGGCTGTACGGTCCGAAGGGCTGAGCTGCCCGCCGGCGGCGCTGAGACTGAATGCCGAGGCCATATTCGAGGTGGTTTGACCCGGCGACGAATGTGGCTAAGCTACTCAGCTAGTTAGCCAGCTAGTCAGCGAATCTCCGCGTTGCCTCATTGCCCTCCAGCCAGCAGCCGGCCTAGATAGTTGCATATACAAGAAATTGTAACAGGTAGGGTTTGCGCCGCGAGGGGATTGATGGCGGGCGGCATCCGCCTGGCAGCCCCCTGTGAGGGCAATTGGTCGACATAGGGAGCGGATTGGTCGGCATGTGGTCGGCATACCCGACCACAAAAACGGGTAAAAATAGGGCGGGAAACATTAGGGAATTTCTCAATTGGTCGACATGGTCGGGTAAAAAACAGTATGAGAGAGAGTCTCTCTATAAACACGTAAAACACACATATTTGAGAAAATGGGGAAAAAGCGATTTTCCATAGAGCCCTTATATATCTAGTAATTTACCCGACCATGTCGACCAATTGAGAAATTCTCCAATATTTCAAAGGGTTATTCGGCCAATTTTGTGGTCGGGTATGCCGACCAGCGCCCGACCATGTCGACCAAAATGTCGACCAATCGGCCCCACCAGCCCGACACGGCCCCGCCCAACCTCCTGCGAGGCGAAGCAACGGCGTAACTGGGTAGCTGCTCGACTGGGCGCCCCGCCGCCTGGCCGACACGCTTGCTCTGTCACCTCGTCACACAGTCACTCGGTAGGCCGGGCGCGGGGTCTTCGAGCGCCCCGCACGCTGGCTCCTAGAGCCAAACTCCCGACACCACTAAAGCCGATCATTCTCGTCCGCTCTGGGAGCCATCGAGCCGCCTCGGCTTTTACTACGCCGCCGCAATTCGCGACCGCGTTTTTGGTCCGTCGGACACGTTCCCGGACTTAGTAGGCACTTAGGTACATACCGCGCGGGCCGCAAAAATGGATTAGTGCACGTCGCTGTTAGGGAATGTCGGCAGTTGCTATTTCGAGAGTTGTGAAACAGTTGTACCAATGCGCAGACCGGCACGCGGTGCGACTTCGAGGGTTCCCAAAACCGTACTAGAATCTACGTGAAGAGAGGCCGCCGGGCCCGCAATCAACCTATGCGGAGGAGGGATCGAGATGGTATCGAAGGGAAACAGTTACGAGCTGCTCAAGGAAGGGCCGCCGAGCGACTACGCGCGTGCGCTTGTGAATGAGATGGGATCAGTTGACGCCGTAGTCGCCTGCCGAGTGCTTGGTTTCCACCGGTCAACTCTACACCGGCGTCTCCGTGACGACGAGACTTTCCCCCGTGCATTTAGGCACACAAATAGCCCGCGGGCCAGGCTCCGCTTTTTTGTATCGGAATTAATAGCCTGGCAGCGCTCAAAGCAGAGTGACTCGGCGCGCGTTCGCCACGGTCGTGTGATGGACGGCCCCAAGGCGGCCAACAACGCGGCTGAGTAACCGTGCCACTAGCATGATCCTAAACGTGGAAACGCCGCCACGGTGGATAAGGCCGAGCGGCGTTAGAGAGGAGAGCAACGATCTTGATACGAACTGAGTATAACACAGATAGTGCGGAATGCACAAGCACACACGCCGATAATGCGGATCGGGTGGGCGGTTTTGAACGTGATGATTCTGCGCGTGATAGCAGCCATGACACGGCGGGCAGTGGCGCCAGCCGCGGCGCCGCTCACGACGAGACGACCAACGGCAGCGAGCGCTGCTCCCGCCCCGAGCACGACGAATGCACGCATGGCTCACCCAGAGCTGAGAAACACCGTGACACACGAGACAACGACAGCCCCAGCCCCGAGTATGTCGAGGCGTACCTGCTATTTGAAGCTTGGTGCGAGGAACGAGGCATTACA
This sequence comes from uncultured delta proteobacterium, assembly GCA_963710455.1. Lineage (GTDB taxonomy): Bacteria > Desulfobacterota > Binatia > Binatales > Binataceae > JAKAVN01. Next base: position 826,634 of record CAVQAG010000013.1, on the reverse strand, counting down.
CCGAAGGATCGTTCTAGCTTCGGAGAGCCTTTAACCAGGAAGCAGACGGCCAAGAAGACAGGCTACGCAGTGCCGTCGATCCAATTCTACTATCACGACCTCGGGGGCAGGCGCACCGAGTTCGAGCAACTCCGCTTCCTCGAAGTCAGCACCGAGGACAAGCCGATCAAAGGCGCGCCTAAACACCGCTATTGGCATCCGACGGACGCAGTGCCGCAAGCGTACTTTCCGAAGATGGAAGGCGTCGACTGGAACAATATCGCCGCCTATTCGGGAGTACCACTCACAGTGACGCAGGGAGCGTCTAAGGCATTCGTCCTCACGCGGGCCTGCAAACGATGCGTCGGGATCTCTGGCGTTTGGATGTTTGAAAGCCGGCGCAATGGCCAGTTTCTACTAGAGGACCTCGCGCGAATAACATGGAAGGGCCGACAGGTTGAAATCGTATTCGACGCAGATATTCGCGAGAAGGCAGGCGTCCGAGCCGCCTGCGCGGCTTTGATGCGCGAACTCCTCAACCGCGGCGCGAAGCCTTCCTCTGTGATTCTGCCAGGCCCCGAGAAAGGCGCCGACGACTTCCTCAAGGTTCACACCGTGGAAGAGTACCGTGAGCTTGGCCGTGAGGAGTTTGGAACCGCCGAGCCTCTATTCAAGCTGAACGCCGAGATTGGGCTTATCTGAAAACCGCACACCATTGTCTCCCGCGAGGCCGAGGACATTGGGGAGTTCTACAGCGTGCACGAGGCGCGAGAGTGGTACGCAAACCAAAAGGTGATGTTTGCGACCCGCGGCGGCAAGCCAAAATGCATACCTCTGTTTGACGCCTGGATGCAATGGCCGATGAGGAATGATTTCTTGCGGCTGGAATACGCGCCGGGCAAACAGCGTGAATTGAAGGGCGCGTGGAACACTTGGCCCGGCTGGGGCGCAGAAGCTATCGAAGGTGACACTACTCCATGGGAAGAACTTTTGGAGCACATCTTCGGCACTGGCGGGGAAGGCCTCTGGGCGCGCAGGTACTTTGAGCAATGGTGTGCATATCCCATCCAGAATCCAGGGGCCAGGATGAATGTGGCGACGGTCTTTACCAGCCACGCACAAGGCTCGGGGAAATCGCTAGTGTTTCAGATCCTGGGCAGCGTGTACGGCGACGCCAACTACTCCGAGATCGGTACAGAGGAACTCAAGGGTACTTTCAATCAATTCTTAGTCAACAAACAGTTCATCTTGGGTGACGAGCTGACCAACCGGGAAAACCTGCGCGTGGGCACGGAGTTGTTGAAAAGGATGGTCACGCGCAGGCGCATTGAGGTCAATCTTAAGTATATGCGGCAGTACGCGGCTGTGAACCGCGTCAACTGGGGGCTGACGTCAAACTACCGGGATGCGATTTACATCAACGACGCGGACCGTCGATTTTTCGTGTGGGAGGTTGTGGGCGGTGAACTACCAACGAAGCTGCGCGACAGGCTCGTTGCGTGGTGGGAGAGCGGACAGGCCGCTGGGCCTCTGCGCTTCCGTCTTGAACACTCAAACCCAGAGGGGTTTCATTCGTCCGCACCCGCCCCCAGAACCGCGGCTAAAGCCGACGCGGAAGCCGCCAACAAGACCGCGCTCGAACAGAGTATTGATGCCATGCTGGCGACAGACGCGGGCGAGGGCACTGCCAACCCAAGCTGGCCATTTGGGAGGAGAGACCTATGGTCTCTGGAAGACATCCAAGGCTGCCTCAAGCTTGGGGAGCACAGCACCCGAACTTATTGGAAACTACCTTGTGAAAGCCGGAGGGGCTTCGCTGGGTCTCACCAAAGTCAACGGGGCGCCACGCACACTGTTCGCCATCCGCAACATAGGCCGCTGGAAGGCTTCGACGCACGCGGAACGACTGGAGGAGCTGCAACGGGGCGCAACATACTAAAAATGAAGCATTTCACTTACCTACTTACCTCTCACTTACCCGGTCACTTACCCGGTAAAAGGCTTATAAACTCTACTCTTTTTATCTTTAGGTAAGTAGGTAAGTGAGAATATAGGGTTTTTGTATTTATGAAAGCAATATTTGTGAAAAGGTTCCAGAGGCCCTTACTTACCTTACTACTTACCTTTTCGCTTACCTTTTCCGCCGGTTGTTCGCCCCGTTGGGTGGGGGTCGGTGAACCTCGGCAACCCGGAGTGTTAGCGACATGAGCTCAGAAGATCTCACCAACGCCCTCATTACGGCCTTGTCTCAACTTTCGAGTGAAGACCAGGGCGGTTTCAAGCCCATCGCCGGCCACCGCGACGAGCGGGTGCATAAAGCGCTTGAGCGGCGCGGGTTGGCTTATCGGGCCACCACCTGTCGGCCTGAAAGTTGTCAGTACCGTCACTCGCACGGCCCGGTTCCTGGCGGCGACTGTCGCCGCGAGGGCTGGCAAATCTCGCTGCGTGGCCGCCTCACGGTCGAATTGCTGCGCGCTGGTTGGTCGCTAAGCAATGCCGAGCTGCTCGCAACCGAACAGGAAGGCAAGTACATCGCGGTCACGATTATCTGCCGAGATCCACGCCTCGACGCATCCGACGGCTCTAATAATCGTGACTTCGGCTCGGGGCCAATGCTCGCCGCGGTTGACCTGCCGAAGCCGCCTGTGCGTCGCTCACGTCGCCCTCGTGGTTCTAAGCTTCGGCGCTTGCCTATCGAGCCGACAGCGCTTCCAAAGCCGTCCACAGCCAAGCTATCAGCCGACGCCGAGCTTGAGCGCTTGAAGTTTAAAGCTGCGCAGCTCGCAAACGATCTATTCCGCATACAGCGTGCCCACGCGGCAATGGAGCGAGCGCGTGAGGAGATTGGTAGATGCCGTTAACCCAACGCCCAGCGACACGACGCCGCGGCCCCGCGCAGCGGTTTCCATCGATGTCCTACTGCAGCTTGATCTGCAGCTCATGCGGCCACCAAGGTGCTGACGTTGGTAAGTGCTCAGTCTGCACCCGCGTGGTCTGCGTCGCCGGGTCAGCATGTCACAAGCAGATCTTTTTGGACGCCGCCCCCCATTTCGAAAAACCAAAGCTCCGGTCAACCGCCGGATGGGATGTGTCTCGGGCAAGGAGTAAGCCATGCCAAAGAGACTGAGTGACCTCGACACCTTGGTCGTCCGGATCGAGAGCTTCGTTCCGACGAACAATATGGAGCGAGAAACCCGCGCCCTGTTGTTGCGTCTGGCACGAGCCCACCGCGCGCACCTTAGACGAGAGTTTGCCAAGACACGAATCATCAAACGTGCCGCCAAGGCGGCCTAGAAGGAAGGTAAGAGATGAAGAACACGAAGCTGGAGAAGATTGCAAACCTGGTCGCGCAGATGGTGAAAGACGGCAACGAGTTGGGCATCGCACTAAGCTCTGGCTTCGACGCGCAGGAAATCGGCGAGACGCTCACCGCAGCGCGCGAGTTGGAATCGGACTTGAGCTTGACAGCGGACCAGCTCGCACAGCTCGCCGAGCTTATTGCGGTCCTCGAGGCGCGTCTCAGTCGGATCGAGTGCGGCCTTCGCGCGCGCGCAGCGCGTAGCCGGCAGATGTCCTATCGCAGCCCGGTAATCAAATAGGCACTGACAAATAAAGGATGCCCGAGACAAATGGAGAACGCAGACATGGGACTCTTCCAGAAAAAACCACCAACATCGCTCCAAGTCGCGGAAGCGCACGCAGAGAGGGTCCGAGCAGCGCTCGACCAGGCGCGGACCGGCGTCGACAAAATAGCGACACAGCACGAGGCCGCGCTCGCAGCCGTCGACGCACACGTTCGGGCAGTTGAGGATGCACGAGCTGCGGCGGTCGTTACCATCGGCGATGGCGCCGCAATGCCCAGTGATGAACTCGACGTGTTGGATGCCAAGCTCCAGCGCGCGCAGCGCGATGAATCTATCGTGCGCGCAGCGCTGGAACAGAAGCGTGACGCGCTTCAGCCGCTGATTGCGGCGAACGATCAAGCTCGGCAGCATCTTCACCTTCAGCACATCAAGGCCGCAACGGACGTGCTGGAATCGGCCCTCGTGAGCTTGGTCGAAGCCAACAACAGCGTCGCCGCGATCACCAATACCATGCGGGGAGATCCTAATTTCACGTTGGCTTGGGCGAACTCGGAGGCGCTGTCGAATTGGCAGGCCGCACGCCGCCGCTGGCTTGGGATCGCCGAGCCGGGAGACGGGCCTTTCCTTGCGTGATATAGCGCCGGCGGTGCGGTTTGGTTCGGGTGTCTGCACTCTGCCGCAGCCCCCGAACCCGCCGCCGGCAAATTTTCAGATGGTGGAGAGATTGATGAACAAGAACCATGAAAAGCTTACGGGCGGCGCGGCGGCCAAGGCAGCCATGCGAGAAGCCTTCGCCCGAGCCGGCTATACGCACGGCGAGTATAACCTGCGCCCCACCTCGCTCGCTGGGAAGCGTATCTACTGTTACTCGCCGATTCAGGAATGGCGCCGCAAGCCTAGCGACTGCGGAACGTTTTTCGCCTTCGACCCAGCCCTGAAGCTGATCGTGGCCGGCGCCTCGTATGACGAGGCTCTTATGGCGATAGCTCTTAGGCGCGAGAACGTAGGTTTTCAGGCTTTCCATGGGCAGCAACCCATCCCTGCGCCCCAAGGCGGGTCCGTGGGTGTCCCAGCCCCGGCGGCCGAATGTCGACCGTGATCATTCTCACCCTGTTCGCGCTCGTAGCAGCCGCGGCAATCGCAGCTCGCTCGAAGATTGGGCTTCGAGTGAGGGCGGAGGAGAACCGATGATGTCAGCTAAATCACGCAGCGCTAAGCGCGGGAGCACCCGAGGCCGCCTGAGGTCGGCAACCTGCCCTTGCGGCGCAACTTTCCGGTATCGCTTTAATGCGGCAAAGCCGCCGCTCGGCTGCCCCAGCTGCGCCGACATTTTCGTCGTGTTCGACCGCGACCGAGGTATTGGCAGCCTGCCACCCAACCTGGCCGCGCGGTACGGAGTCACTGCGTAACATGGCTAAGCAAAAAGCAGGCGCTTTACCGGTGTGGGAGTTCGCGCTCCAAGATTGGCGCAGCTGTACCTCGGTGCTGTGGACCATGAGCGCGAATGAGATCCGCAAGGCGCTGGCGTTCGAATGGCGCGGCCGACAGCGCCGCACGATCCTTAAGCGCCTCACCTCCCGCCTATGCATCCTACAAAAGCGCGACAAAGTCGCTGAGATCCATCGGATACTGCCGCCCAAGCGGCGGCGTAAGGCGGCCCTGCTGGGCGACTGCGTAACTGAGTCAACGAGCAACTACGTTCCTACACAGCCAATAGCCGTTGAGCCTGGTAGCCTAGCTGCGAGGTTACCAAGTTTCTCAGTGTCGCCGGAGCCGCTGGAGTGAGTAATCCAGTCTCCCCGCGCTACGCTACTGCGGTCCATGAGTCCTCCCACGCGGTCTGTGCGCTGAGTTTCGGCCTGCAGGTCGACCGACTGTCGATTAGGGCGGACGGTCTCGCGGGCGTCTGCTCGTTCCGCCATCCACACGCGACTCCAGAGCAGATGGTATCGGTGTTCTTTGCCGGCGTGCTGGGCGAGCGGCTCATCGCGCCGCATACGGATATCGAGGTCGCGAACACGGATGCGCACGAAGCTGCGAAGTACTCGCCCGGTTTGGATCTCAATGCGCTTGTCGCTAAGACGCGGCTGCGCATTTACAACTTGTGGACGGAAGTGGCCAGATTGGCTGAGGCGCTCGACAAGCGCGGCTCGCTCGATGCGGGCGAGATCGCGCGAGCGGCCAGGATGCCGCCGCTCGCTTGGACGAGGTGAGAGCAGATGCTTAGCGAGTTCAAGCTCGACGAGCGGTATCGGCCGGCAGGCGTGATCTACCAGAGCCCGGGCAGCACGGTCTTACAAAACCGTCGATGCGATGAGCTGCGCGAGCGTAGTGAGTTCGATTCACTCCCCGCCGATCACAAAGGCATTGAGCGCCCACGCGCTCGTGTCGTGGGCGGGCGGGCGCGCCATTTGTTCCCGCGCGGGGCGTGCGATAATAGCGAGAGGATGCAACCTCGCCACGCCGCTGCGCTCGCGTTGGTGGGCTGGTATCTGATGCTTCCCCCTTCGTTGGCACCTAAGGTTCGAGGCGGCGATGTCGTATGGCACAAGGACGCACCCTTTAGCCAGTGGAGTACCGTCCAAAGTTTCGACACAGCAGCGGGATGCGAAATTGCCAGAGCTGAGCAACTGAAGTCGCAGGAAAAATCCTGCGAGGTGAGTCCGCAGTGGGTGCTTGCAGAGGTGTGGGAGATCAAGGAAACCGAGGCTGCCGAGGACATCAAGCGAGAGCCCGCAATCCGCAAGCTGGCACAAGGCTTACAAAAGGATTTTCACACGCGCTGTGAAGCCCTTTTTCCTGAGATGTGGCGCAGCGGGCTCTGTGTTGCCAGCGACGATCCGCGCCTGAAGGAAAAATAGGGTGGTGAAGCTCCGCCACGCCGTAGCGCTAGCCTCGGTAGGCTGGTCTGTCGGTTTACTGTCGGGTCAAACTGTACGCGAATGAATTGCCCATCGGTTGCTTCCGCTCGTATTGTACTCGTTGTAAAGGAGGAGTTGCACATGAAGGACAACGTGCGTGGAATCAAGGGAGAGTACCGGGAACTGACGCCGAAAGAAATTGGTGACTTTGTCCGTAACTACCGCAAACTTCGCGGAACGAAGAGGCAGAGCTTGGCCGATCAGGCTGGCGTGTGCGAGAAGTCTCTGGAGCGGTTGGAGAGCGGCGAAAAGATGAGCGAGGAAGTCTACCGGAAGGTAGCGGTCGCGTCCGGCCAGCGTGCTGAGGCTTTTCTAGGGCCACGGTACATCAGCACGCGGGATGAAGCCGTCGAAGCAGTCATCCATACACTCCAAGAATGGAACGAAGAATACCTGACGACCGAAATGCGACCTTTCTCTGACGAACGAGATATGCGGTGCGTTTTAGAATGCTGGGGAGCACTACTCTTCGATGACCGCCAACTGAAAGCGGATGCGCTCGACGCCGCTGCTCGCTTCAAGCAGAACTTGAGTGATTGGAAAGACATTTTTAGTGAAGTGGATGAGTCTGGCAGACTGAAAGCGGAGCGATCCTTGATTGAAGAATTGCGCTCCGTTGAGCGTCTTGGATACGTCGCGCGGTACGGTTCATATGATCCCGAGTTCGAGTTCGCTCGAAAAAAGTGGAGCACAATGCCCACCGCGGTCATCACGTTCTTCGAGCAAAGAGATTGGGAGAAAGTTTCGATGAAGACGATGGCCGTTCCACGGCGGTTCGGTGCTGGGGAATGGGGTGAGTGAAACCTATCGCGTCGCCGCTGAGCACCACGCGCAAGGAACCCTCAGAATGAACGATTGGACGGAACGATATAATATTCACACTCTTGACCTAGACAAGAAGCACTCGTTGACTATTCGCGTCAGTTGGACGAGCCGAATGGTCGATTGGGTAACACCCCTCAACGACGACGGCGGATTTACAGTTCACTTCATGGCAAGAACTCTGAACAAGATGTTCAATACCCTTCCTGAGGCAAAGAGAGCGGGACTCGTATTGGCGCGGGAAGTTCTGACGCAAGCCCTAGATGTAGTGAATCAAAAACTGAACGAGTAGCGGTGGCGCACATCGCGCTAGTCGGTATCTCTAATCAACCGGACCAGCCGCGTGAAGAATCCATTTTTGGAACAGCAATTAACATTCGGATGTGAAGGTAGATGTGATTTTAGCCACGTCTGTCAACGCGCCTTCACGATGACCCGGTAAATGTCCAATGCGGGCAGAAATTTTCTTTCGAGCAGCGCCGTGGCGACCGCTTCGACCTGCGTCCAGCACGCGGCGATCTCGCGCTCGGTCTCGCGCAGCAAACGCTCCAAATGCATCTCATCGACAAGCGCCCAGCGCCTGCGCGAAGTCGTATCGATTTCGTCATTTCTCGCGCGGCGCGTGCATCGACGCATCGCGTCTATCGGCGGCAAAGGCCGCCAAATAGAACCGCGCAGCTCGGCTACGAGGTAATCGGCGAGGCGTCGAGGGCAGAGCCGGGTTGCTTCCCCGCCGGCCGTGATGCCCGAGCGAACGAGGTTGCGCCGGTACGGCGTAACTGGGTTACCGAGTTACGGGGTTGCTTGCGGGCAGCGCCCCGCGCCCGGTTCAGTTCATAGACGCCCAAAGGAAAACGAGCGTCGCAGCGAAGCCGAGCGCGGAACGTACGGCGTGCAACCTGCCCCATCGTTCGATCAGCATGCGGCTCTTCGAGCCTGCACCAGCCGAACGGATGGCCTTGATTTGCCTATTCGTCGGCCCGACGGCAAAGAGCGTATACGGCCAGTTGGCAACGAAGACAATAGCGCCGACAAGCCAGCTCCAGTCGTTCGTCTGCCACCACGCCGATAGACCTAGGACAGACCCGACGAGAGCCAAGGCTGCCTGCATGGCAAAGCCACGTTTGTACGCGGATCTCCACTCTATAAACAGCGCCTGATCGCCGAGGTCTAGGCGGGCGGGTTGCTCGGCGGCGCTTATATAGATTGCTGCTCCGGTAAACAGCGCGGCAGCAATGAGCGCAAGTCGTCCTGCGAGCATTAGAGCCTCCGGCTAGCCCGGCCGCGCGGGTCTGCGCGGGAGAGGTTACAACCTCATAGGCGAGGGCGCCAGTGCGAGGTCCACGATTGGGCCGAGGAACGGCGTGACGGGCGGCGGGCGGTGACTGGGCCGCTCAAAAGTGAAGCCACGGCCCACTGTGTGAGCGCGCGACACGCGGTGCGGAGCGCTGGTTCTTCGGTGACTTAGTGAGGACGCACGCGTAGCGCCCGAGCGAGCGAGATTGCGCCGCTGTGGCGTAAGTGGGTCACCGGGTGACGGGATTGCGGCGAGGCGTCGGGCGCAGTGGCCGGGTGACTTCAGCGCCGACCGTGATGCTCGCCAGCGGTCAAAAAGACGCCGGGGCTTACGCCGAAACGCGCAGCGAGGGCCTCTACTTGCCGCACGTTGAGGCTTCGGCGCCCGGCAAGCACTTCAGAGACTACGCCTTGGCTGCCGATTCCAGGCAAGCCCTCTTGTGTGAGGCCATGCTGTCCCATTAGGAATTTAACGACCTCGAGGCCCGAAGCCTCGGGCAGCTCGTGATGCTCTCTGTCATAAGCCTCGATGAGCACGCTCAGAGTTTCGATCTGGCGATACCGGGGATCCCTAGAGTTGTCTCCAACCTCGTCCACAAGAGCATTGAGACGCTCAACGGATGCGTCATACTCGCGCTCGTTGCGAATGGCGTAGATCATGATCAGACGAAGGATTCTTTATGGTTCGAGTGACAGTTTGAGTCTTCATTTTTTCCACCCTCCTGCATCATATTCTGGATGGGTCAGGACATGGCGTACGAACAGCTTTTGCGTATTGAAGTGGATGGCGGCGACCAGCCGATATTTGTTGCCGCCGATATCGAAAACATAGAAGTCGCGGCCCTTTACAGGAACCATGTCGACGCTGCCGAACGTTTGCTTCAGCTCGACCAGATTGCGAAAGGTGCCTCCTAGCGTCAGCTTCTTCCATGCCCTCAACGGCTCCGCAGCATTAGGATGCTTGCCGGCGAAGGCCCGTAACGGTTTCTCCGAGATCACCCGCACCGACGGTTACGGTATCTCAAAACGAGATGCCATGCAAGGAGGCCGTGGGCAAACCGGCGGCCCTTGGGTTCTAGGAAACCGAGCAAACTGAGTGACGGCGCGACGATGCGGCGGCGCCACTGCGCGACCGCGCGGGCGTGACGTTGCACTGCTTTCTGTGGGACGAATGCGCTCAGCGGCTGTGATCGATGAGGGTACTGATGGGTTGATTTCAATGTCAGCCGGCACCTAAATGTGCCTTATCGAGTACGATAGCGCCTTTTTGGATTACCAACGATAGTTTCCGGAGAGCATCTATCGAAGTTGTTGGATCGCCGTCGAGCAAAAGCAAGTCCGCGAGCTTGCCTTCCCCGACCACGCCTAAGTCCTCCATGCCTAAGTGCTCGGCGGCGTCCTTGGTCGCCATCCTGAGAATTTGCGCCGTCCCGATCCCGGCCTGAGAAGAACGCTCCGCCTCTTCAATCGTGTTCTCCCCGAACTTGCCCAAGCCGCAGAAACTGTCGGTGCCAAGTGCAATTCTGACTCCGGCATCCGCGACCCGCTTAAGATTGGCGTATCGGACATCCGCAGTCGTTTCCTCCAGTTTTATCAGGCAGAGGGTCGGCACGTAGGAGGCGCGATTTCGTAGCAACAGCTCGACTACCCGGTCATCTTTGAGCCTGTGCTCTATCACTCCATGCTCGAGGCCATCCGCTCCCGCTTCGAGCGCTTCTATTGCCGCCTCTTCATCGACCGTATGAACAGTAACCTTGAGCCCATGGCCATGCGCTTCATCGATGATTGCCCCAAGAACCGCTTTCTCCAGCTTGAGAATCTGGACATTAAGCCCAAGCGCTTCCACCTTGAAGAAGTATGGGGGCCCATGTTTGCAACCGCCTTGGTGGACGATCTTGACCGCATCGACTTTCTTCGCGGCTAGGCGCCGGACTGCTTCGCGCGCTCGTTCTTGCGAATCAGTCTCAATGGTCATGCGAGAGCGGGCCCAAGGATTTTGACCGCAGACCGTAGTGGCGGGGTGACTGCCCGGAGCGCAAAACGCTGCGCCGGTCGCCAGAAGGCGGGGGCCGGTGAGTTCGCCGGTCGCCAGCCTCGCGCGCACTCGCAGGATGTCATCCTCAGAGTCACCAACTGATTTAACGGTAGTCACGCCCGCAGCGAGGAAGTCTTTGAGGCGTTTTGGCAATTCAGTTTTCATATCCGCCGCCATCGTCGCCTCGTCCGTAGCCGTCCAAAAATTGAGAAGATGAATGTGGCAATCGATGAGGCCCGGCATGAGAAATCGGCCGCCCGCATCAATTTGCCGGATTCCAACAATTGGCGAACTGCTGACGGAGCTGATTCTGCCACCCGCAATTCCGACACTATGTGATCCCGGAAGCACGGTCGAACCGTCGAAGATTCTCGCGTTGTTAATTACGAGTTCGCATGCGTTGTCGTCGCTGGATTGCATCTTCGGCCCCTTTCCGCGCATTCTCGTCGATTGCATATCACCTTGGCCGAGTTCGCGAAAACCCGTGGGCCTGGGCGAAACATGCTGCGAAGCGTGCTGTGCTGACGAGCTAGCTCTTCTCAGGGCCAAGAGCCGGCCACCGGGGTCTCCACCGGACTTTTCGAGAAATTTTTCACGAGCGACCAGCCGCCCATTTCCGCGGTTTCTCAACCAGACTTCGACCCCCCTACCCCCCGCACCGCCGCCGCGCTCGAGGCGCGAGCCGGGTGGGCCGGCCAGGGCAACCGAGCGACTGCGCTACGAATCTAAGGTGAGACTTGAAGGCGCGGTAACGCAGTGGCCCGGTTAGTTTGGCACACGTCTTGGCGGAGAGCCCCAAAATCACCCCAAACGCTGCGCTTTGGTACCCATGTGGTACCCACTAACCCAGCGCCGAAGGCGCGAACGCGCTAAGTACCTGATTTTATTGATGGACAGGAAGCGACTTGAGCACTTCGATTCGAAGACTTGCAGACTTCCTTTTTTCTGACGCCGGCCAAGGATACCACCTGGATCTGGGGCATCGGATCGATCTTTCAGTTCCCTACCGCTACCAGCAAAGAATTGGGGACCGGCCGCTGGTCGGCTGGACCAACGGCCGCGCTGGTGTACTCAGAGGGCCCGTGGCTCAATGCAATCCTCGCATACCAGCTCATGTCGTTTGCTGGAAATCGTGACCGCGGCAGCGTAAATCAGACCTACATCGAGCCTGAAATCAGCTACAGCTTCGAGAGCGGTTGGTCCGTCGACTGCGATCCCGCCATCACGTACGACTGGACGGCCGACGCCGCCAACGCATGGACCATTCCGATGGGCGCGGATATCGGCAAGGCGTTCAAGCTGGGCTCCCAAGATTTGAATCTGCAGGTTGGCGCGTACGACCTTGTAAAGCGTCCCGATGGCGCCCCGCAATGGATTCTCCGCGTGAGCGTAACGTTCCTCCTTCCCGGCGGGCATTAAGCGACGCGCGGAGGTCGGAACCACGCCAACGCGCTTTCTGATAAACATGCGTTTCAGTTCGTACCTCGGTCCGCTTCAGTAATGGACTCACACGAAGTCTCCACGCCATTCGGCCTTCAGCCACTGATACACCGAGGCGCGCCCCCTTATCTCCACGCTGTGCTCTGACATTGTTATAGCTTCATCTGAGAATCGGATCGGATACAACTCGCCAATCTCTACTTTCCCTGACGACTCCAAACTCATCGCAACGCGGTCGCGAGGCGGCTCGGGCTTATATCAGTTTTGAGTTGGCCGTTACGAATGGCCCTGACGAAGGTCTTGTAGTCGCGCTCTACCTCATCGGCATAGGCGACCGCGTAGTCACCAATCGCCTCGTCAAACTGATCGCTGCTGCCCAAGTACCCCGCGATCATTGCGGCATCACCTGCTTTGTCGTGCGCTCGGGCCAGCGCCAACCCGCACAGCGTGGCATACGCGCGCATCACCTTCGGCGGCATAGATTCAACATCAGCCGAAACCTTCATGTCGCGGAGCTGGCGGACGTAAACGTCGCGACCGCGGGGTCCTCTGCACCAGCCGAGGAAGATGTCGCTCGCAGACTGCATCAAGCGTTGCCCCACGACGACGCGTTGGCCGTTGTGCGGTACGCGCGCATGCCCGGTGTAGCGTTCCAGCACCGAGGGGCCCGCCTCCTTGAACTGGAGGAACAAGGGATCGTCCGGTGCCGCGAGTAGAAGCGCAACAGCGCACCGCGTACCAACGCTCCCTACGCCGACAACCTTGATCGCCCAGTCGACCAACTTGAACCTGTCGAACAGTATGCGGCGCTCCTCTGCAAGTGTTTCGCGATACTGCTTGAGGACCACCGCGACTTCACGTTCGGTCAGTAGATCGGTGTGGTAGAGCAGCGGCGGCTGGTCGACGATGCGCGGCAGGCCTCTGGAGGGGGCGGTGAGCTTGTGAAAAACGTGTTCGCCGGTCGAGTTGCGCGCTTCAGCGATCTTCTTCTTAATGCGCCCGCCCAGGTCGACACTGCCGCCGACCAAGGCCTGCAGATCGGCGACGGTAATCCTTGAGTACCATGCTTCCAGGACGCCGGTACCCTCTCGCTTTCTCATCGACGCGCGATATGAGGCGGCGGTCTGGACCGCCATTTCTCTTGCCTGATCGTCCGGAAATCCGCGCCACCGCGCGGCGATGACGAAGCTCGCGGCGAGCCGCTTAAGATCCCATTCGAATGGTGCGGGCAGGGTCTCGTCGAAATCGTTGATATCGAAGACGATGTTTCGCTCGGGTGTGGCGAAGCCGCCGAAATTCATCAGGTGACAGTCGCCGCAGGAATGAACAATTATCCCGCTGCTTGGCGTACCCTTTAGGTCGTGCGCTTGTATCATCGCCGTGCCGCGAAAGTATGCGAACGCTGACTGCGCCATCCGCCCATGCCGAACCGGGACGAGGTTTTGCAGTCGGTCTTTGTTCGAAGCTTCGATCAGCTTGACGATGTCACGCTCGCCCTGCCCAAGCACGACATCGCGATGCGATATACGTGAGCACTTTTCCCGCAGTGCTTTGCCCGCTTCGTGACGCTGTTCTTTAGTGACGATACCAAGCGTGGCCTTTACTTTTGTCCGTATTGCCTTCGGCTGGCCTTTTCTTCGGCTCGCCGGACCATTCCTTCGAGAGCCGCTTGGCTGAGAAACGCGCGTCAGTCTGCGGCTCTTTTGAACCTCGGCTGTTCGTTTCCCTTCCTTGTCGGGCAGGACGGTTGCTGTCGCCGCTGGAGCGCCATTTTCTGAACCCTGGAAAGTCTCTGTTGAATTCGTCATGCGGCTGCTCCTCGTGGTCTTGTGATTCAACTGTTAGCGGACCGTGCGCTCTCTAAATTTCACTGTCTCTTTCGCTACGGAAGCGCTGGTTCTCTTCCCTAGAACCGCACTTATCAGTCTGCAAAGCTTAACGCTCCTATTTCCTAGCGGGCACTAAACCGCCGGATCGAGCACGCTCAGTTTCCTAACCACCAATCTCTAAGTTCCGGGAACGCGACCGTCAGACCGAAGTTAATCGTCGTCTGAGGTGCTACCGGAGCAAACTGCCGATAGACCATCCATTGCCCCGTAACAAATAGACTCATCGGAGGTAGCCCCGGACGCACCAACGTGCGGCCGAGCCCGAGACTGATCGGCAACATCGTGGGCGAATGACGATGCCAACCCATCGTCCAATTAGCCTCCGCAGATCGCAGGTACCATTTGCCCCACAGATGAAGCGCCAGCACTGGCTGGAGTTCAAACGTGTTTTGAGGCGGTCGATGGGGTGAGGTGTAAGCGAAGCCAATTGGATTTTGAGCGATAAAGCCGACTAGCAGTCCCGGAATGCCGCCATAAATTGCGCCGAGTGCCGGGCCTGCCTGCCACGCGCCTTGGCCAGCGCTTTTAGACGTCGCGGTCGGAAATACAAAGGTCGGTCCGATACCCACGAGGAGCCCGGTTTTCTTTCTGTCTGGCCACGGCAGCACTGCGATGTCAAAAAGCGGCAGGTCGCCGAACTCCGTACGGGTCCCGCCTCTGGAGCTTGGGACTGTCACCAACGTAAAGGTTGGCCTGATCAACTGCATAAGCGGGAGCAGAGTGTTAGGTGGCACGCGTGGGATAAGCGGCCGGATGATGACCTGGTTGGTCTCGGCGTCTCTAAGGCATGCTCGTGGCGTGCAAGGCCCATAATTGGCCGCGGCGTAGCTATCCCGAAGAATCAACTGAGGTAGGGTCGAAAGCGGATCGGTGAAGTCCCGTTCCAGCTTTTCCTCCTCGAGCTGAACCGATGTTGGCGTTGCCTGAGTCTGAGCGAACCCCCCAGCGGGTGTCATCACACACAACGCCAACAGCAGGATCAAGCGCGACGCTGTAGCTCGAACCGTGGACCTAAGATTCAACAATCGCCTTGACCCGGTCCTCTCGGACTGCCCTGACAAACCGAGACCGTTGAGCATCAAACATGGCATGGGCATCGGCTTCGAAAAAGGGCGTTGGCATTCTCTCGCCATCGGAAGAGACAATATCGCGCGGAATTTCAATTCGTTGGCTTCCAGCAACGCAGGAGTGCCGCGGTTTCCCCGGCCGTGGCGCGAACGCTAGAATCGTCGCACTGTGAAGTTCACCGATCTGCGGCACGCGGCAGCGTTGGGCCTGCTCGCCGCATGGTGCCTGCTCACTCCGCCATTCGCTCCGGGTGATCCGCCTGGCCCGCTCCAACTCCGTGCGCCGCTCACTCAATGGGACCAGATGGATTCGTCCGACACCGCGTCAGGCTGCAACGAACAACGCGACAATATGGTGCGGATGTACAGCAGTGGCGACATGACCTCGGTGGCCACCCAGTTCAAGCTCTGGCTCTATCACAACTCGGTGTGCGTATCCTCAGCCGACCCGCGTCTCAAGCAGCCCCGAAGACAGCTTACTCATCAGCCGTAAAGTGGTAGAACTCGGGGTCAAGGCTACGACCTCGCAGCCTTACGGGCTACCAGGATGACATTGTCGCTGAAGGGCCTGCCCCACAGCCATCGGGGCCAGCTGATCGGAGTAAATGGGATTCTCCCGGAATTCGTGTAGCGGATCGCGGGCTCGGCTAATCCACATTCGCGTGCGATTCGGAGCAAATCGATTTCCAGCAGAGCGGTAAGGTGCGCCGGATAAAGCCCCGGTGCTTCCTGAAAAGCATTGAACTGGTTTTTGACGACCAACGTCAGCTTGCTCAACAGGCTTAGCTGATTGGGGGTAGAAACGATTACCGTGCCGCCCGGTTTGACCACCCGTGCGAGTTGCCTCATGAACGCGCGCGGGTTCTCCAGGTGTTCAATCGTCTCGACGGAAGCGACCACATCCGCACAGTCGTCGGCCAGGGGCAGTGGGCCATTGTCCAGATTCCCGGTCACGAACTCTGCTTCGAGCGGAAAGCCGTCATACCTGACGATGTCGACGCCGATGTAGCGAGCGAAGGCCGGACCGAGCGCATGCCACAAAGCGCCGCTTCCGCAGCCCACATCCACCAGACTTCCACCGCCACGATGCACGGCGCTGAGCGCCGCCGCCACGGCGGCATAAATCGCGGGATGGCTGCATCCCTCGCTGAGACGGGCGCGGCGTTCGGTCTCGCTAGTCGCTGTCGGCACTGGCCACCAATCACTCAGGTGTGGCCGGCGCGCGCAGGCCTGACGCCACATCAAGAATCTCGCGCGGAGATTCCTTGACCGCGATCGTCTGGCCGATAGCGGCACCTCCGAAGTGGATCGCCGTACCGGTGGCGACCGCATTCATGTAATAGCCGGAATCGAGGTTTACCCAGACGGGTCCGGGCGGATTGATACTGGTAAGCTGAATCCAGGTGCTCATGACGGTGCTATCTCCCTAGCCGAGGTCTTGACTTTGGTCCTTGTCGCATCGTGGTTCGCCCGGGGCGCAAGGCGGCTCTTAAGCATCAGGAATTTTACCTCGACAAAGTTATAGGACAACTCCGCGATCACGAGCGCAGTAATGGCGTTCAGCGGAAAACGCTGCAGCAAGCCCCAATGAGAGGCGGGATTGGCGGTGAACAGTTGTTGCCACAGATAGAGGCCGTACGAGATCTTGCCGGCATGGACCATCAACCGGTTACAGAACAACCAGGACAGGGCCGGCGTCGGGGCCAAAGCCAGTTGCATCAGGACCAGGCCTGACAGCAGCATCTGAAGCGTGAGATACCAGGCGATGGAAACCTGCTCGCCCCAAAGAGTCCAGGCGAACAGGGCGTACCACGCCAACCAGGCTGGCAGTCGTTCGGCTAGAGATTTCAAACGCTGAGCCGATGCCTCGCTTTGCGCTCGCGCAAGCGCAATACAGCAGCCGAGTAGGATCGAATCGAAACGGAACCAGGGCCGCATGTATGTGATGCCTCTATTGTAATCGAAGTGCCGGGATTCGATCGCGATCATCCGCGCAATCGAAATCAACGCCGTGAGTGTTGCTGCGTAGATGAGCATACGGCGCACTGACTTCACCCGTCTGATCAGCAATGGCCACAAGCCGTAGAACTGTTCTTCAAGCGAGAGGCTCCATAGATGAGCGAGCGAAATGCTGCGGCCCACGACATTTCGAAAATAGAATACGCACGCTATGAGCTCGTAACGCGGCACGTCCACGATCAGGCCCAAGCGGATGAGAATCATCACCACAAACAAAAAACAGGCCAAGGCAGGGGCGAGTCTCAGTACTCGCCGTAGGTAGAAGGCCCTTAGACCTATATCTCCATAACGAACGCGTTCATTGACCAACAGGCCGGTGATGAGGAATCCGCTCAAAACAAAAAAAAGCATGACTCCGAGGCTGGCGATGGTGTCCGAGCCAGTCCGGAAAAGGATCAGATGACCGAGGACGACGAGACCGGCAGCGAGACCGCGGAACCCGTCGAGTTGCGGAAAATAATCGAATTGGGGGGCGGCTGATCTCCGAATTGCGCTCCGAGATTCCGGGTAGTGTAGCCGGCTCGGCCGTCGCAACAAGGACAAATTCATCCACAACCCCTTCGTGGGGAGGTCGGCGCTTGAGAGTACTCACGCCGAAGGTTTTGGAGCTTCTCAATTGCACGAAAATTCCTTGCGGGACGGCTCAAACGACCGCGTGAATGCGATCAAGTATCTTCATCCTGGATATGTCGACTCTCCGCTAGTCTCGGACCACCGGTGCCGCTTCGATTGCGAGGAGGCCCATCGTCGGTAACAATGCTGGCCCTTATGGGACAGAGGATTTCCAGCAGAGTTGTGCCTTTGCGATTCGCGACAATGCTCGTGATGCTGATTTCCGCCAGCTTCGCGATTGCTGCGTCACCGGCTCATCGACCCTTGCCGGCGCGGGTGGTTTCGCAGGCTCCCGGAATGCATCCGTTCGGGAAAGGCCGCCACTCCTGGTGGGGCATTCAAATGTACGACGCGACCTTATGGATAGTTGGACCGCAATGGTCGGCGGCCGAGACGCACGCACTCGATCTCGAACCCAGCCGAGTCGTTCCCGCCGATACTTTGGTAAAGAACGCGATCAAGGAGATGCGCGATCTCAAGGTTGGCGACGAAAGCAAGCTCAAAACCTGGCAGGGGGAGATGACCAAGCTTATCCCCAACGTTCGGCCGGGGGATCAGATCGTTATTTTCTGCCCGGACACCAATCGGACGGTGGTCTATCTTAACGATTCGAGCACAGGCGAAGTCGACGATCCGTCATTCTGTCCGGCGATCATGAGCGTATGGCTTCATCCGCAAACCAAACATCAGTCGATGCGAAAATCCCTGCTCAGACAGTAACGAGCCAAGTTCCCTGGCGCAGCGGATTCAGGGATTCGCGGGCGGAATTTTGGTCTCCTCGACGCATTTGGTCGACGGGATTGCGCGCGCCAGGCGGCGGCGCCGGTCGGTGTCCGTTCTTATAGTTCCTTCCTTCACCTGAGTTTCGAAATTAGCTCGCCACTTCGCCGCGGCCTGCTCACAAGCCTGCCTGGTCGGGAAGCCGGGTTTGCTCTCTGGAGCGGGAGTCCTTGGCATAGTGATGACCAAGGTCCAACTCAACAGCACTAGTGCGGAAATATGATTCGGCTTCATATTCGGCTCGCTGGTTTCATTAGCGCGCGGAGCGCTGAGGAAAGTGCTAATCGATCGGAAGGATGCCTCGCGATTCGGCGGCGCTCTCGCCAGAGGGGTGGCGGTAGCGCTCTGTCGGATGGCTGGGATTCTGCCACGCGCCGCAGCCGATTTGAACCCCAGCCCAACGCGATCCATTTAAGCCGAAACAAGCATCTCGCAAGCGCTTTTGTCGGGAAAGTGCACGGCAAGTAAACGCAATATTTCAAGCGCCCGGCACAGACTCTGCGGTCGCGTCATGCTTGGAATAGGAGTAATGCCGTATGTGCGTTTTAGACGCAAAGGAGCCCAGCAATGGCAGGTAAAGCGATAGGGGAATTTTCGTTCAAGGCCATCACGAGCACCTACAGTCCCGGGCCCGCGGGGAGCGTTCTCGACCAAGTGAATTGGGAAGGTGCGGCGGCGGGGTTCGGAACAGTCTTTGGCACGGCTACTTACGTCGGCGGTTCCAGGAACGGGACCTTCAGTGCGTGTTGGGTCGCTTACCTGGATAACGGCGAGCAGGTTTCGGGTATCGGTTCTGGCACCTATGAGAGTAGCGGCAAACACCGCTGGCGCACGCGGCACGTGATTCACATATCCGACGGCTCCAGTATCGTCAACGAAGGTGAGATGGACCTGGCCACTCGGTCGTGGACGGGGAAAAATTTCGAGAATAGCTGAACGCGAGCGGGGGCGAGCCGGAATCCGCCGCCGCGCTCCGTTCGGCGCGCGCGACCTTGCCGAATCGGCTGGTTGACAGGTTATTTCAAGCGCCATCTAAACTAGATTTGCGGCCTAGACGGTAGCCTGGAAAAGGTTGACATAGTACGGCGATCTCGCTGATCCGCTGAGGCTAGGAGGCCCCAAAGAACTACGACGGCAGTGAGCGCTTGCCATGGAGCGCGCAGAAGCGCCGCGGAGAGTTACCGTTTAATCTCGAACGATGGGCCGACGTACACGTTCGCCGAGTACATCCCGCCGCCGAACTGCGGATCGCCAAAAATGTCGCGCCCGGCCGTCAAACCGCCATCGACCACCATCGCCACGCCGGTTATCCATTCCGATTCGTCGCTTGCGAGGAACAGCGCCATGTTCGCGATATCTTCAGGAAGTCCCGCGCGACGGAGCGGATGCAACGGGCCGAGCAGTTGGCCGGTCACCTCGCGGTCGGAGGTGAGGAAGTTGAAAATCGGCGTGTTGATTCCGCCCGGACAAATACAGTTGACGCGAATCTTGTCCTTGGCGACCTCCAGCGCGACCGAGCGCGTGAGATTGACCACACCGGCCTTCGCCGCGCTATAGGCATGCGGGCCGTAACCGCCAGCCAGTCCCGCCACCGACGCGGTCGAGATGATCGATCCGCCGCCGACCTTGCGCATCTCGGCCACCGAATGCTTGATTCCCAGGAATACGCCGCGCGTCAGCACTGCGAACGTGCGATCCCAGTCCTCGACGCTGGTCTGTTCGATCGACCCTAGCGCGCCGGGCAGCCCGGCGTTGTTGAACGTGATATCGAGACGCCCGAATTCCTTGACCGCGCGCTCGACCATCGCCTTGACCCCGGCCTCGCTGGTGACGTCCGTTTTCTGGAACACTGCGCGGCCGCCGTTTTCCTTGCATTCGCGCACCGCCGCCGCGCCGCCCTCCTCGTTGAGGTCGGCAATTACGACTGCCGCGCCTTCGCCGGCGAAGCGCACTGCCGTCGCGCGGCCCATCCCGCTTGCCGCGCCGGTTATCACCGCAACCTTGCCGTCTAACCTGGCCATCGTAAGAATCCCTCCTTGCTCGCCGCTGGTGGACTGCTGACGCAAACCTCGTAAGGTCCGACCAGCCATGATGGTATAATTGGGTCGTTATGTCGAAAGCACGCAGAGGGGACAGGCGCTCGGCCGCCGCGATGGTGCGTGCGGCGGAGGGTTTGCATGTGAGACCCTCTGCCATATCTATCGACGCGCGGCGTACTGACGGCGAAGCCGTAGATACGGCGCCTGGCGCATCCGACGCTCCGGACACGCGCGATCCCTCTGCCAGCTATCCCGACGCCGGCGCGCAGGGCAACTTAACGTTGCCTGCCGAGCGCCGGCGCTGGAATTCGCTGGTGAGCTATCCGCGCGGCACAGACACAGCCGCAGGCGGCGACGCGCAAGGCGCGCGGCCTGCGGTTGCGCAGAATGCGCAAGATGCGCAGGATCCGGAAGAGGCGGCATCCTCCGACAACGCCGCCCTGGAGCGCAAGCTGGACGCCGTGCCGGCGGAGTCCGGCGTGTACCTGCTGCGCGAGCGTGCCGGCCCAAAAGGGGTGGGCAAAGTCCTTTATGTAGGCAAAGCCAAATCTTTGCGTTCGCGCGTGCGCGCATATTTCCGGGAAACCGGCGACACCCGCTTTCAGGTGCGCTTCCTGATGAAGCGAGTCGGCGACTTCGACGTGCTGGTCGCACGCAGCGAGAAAGAGGCGCTGATCCTCGAGAACAACCTGATCAAACAGTATCGCCCGCGCTACAACATCAGGCTCAAGGACGACAAGTCGTACCTGAGCGCCAAGATGACCAACCATCCCTGGCCGCGCGTCATGGTCACGCGCAAAATCGTGCGCGACGGCGGCAAGTACTTTGGCCCGTTCGGCTCGGCCGACGGCTTGCGCGAAACGATCGACGTCATCCGCAAAGTCTTTCCGCTGCGCACTTGTTCGGACGCGGTTTTCCGCAACCGCTCGCGCCCATGTATCGAGTATCAGATCAAGCGATGCCTCGGGCCGTGCTGCTTACCGGTCGATCGCGCAGAATACGAGCAACATCTGCACGCCGCGCAGATGCTGCTAGAAGGGCGCAACCTCGAAGTGCTCAAGGAGTTGCGTGAGCGGATGCACTGCCATGCCGAGCGGATGGAATTCGAAGAGGCGGCGCATCTACGTGACCAGGTGCGCGCGATCGAAAAGACCGTTGAGCGCCAGACCGTGCTGCATCACTGGGGTATAGACCAGGATGTCTTCGGGCTGTATCGCGAGGGTGGCTTTATTGAAGCGATCGTTTTGATGGTGCGCGGCGGGAAGCTTACCAACACGCAGGGATGGAGCTTCCACGACCTCGAATTCGCCGACGAGGACATCCTGGCTGACCTGCTCACGCAATTCTATTCGGGCGCGCGGATTGCGCCGGACGAAGTGATCGTGCCGGTCGCGTTGGAAGATTCCGACGTGCGCGCCGAGCTGCTGACCGAACGGCGCGGGAAAAGGGTCGACTTCCTGGTGCCGCAGCGCGGCGAGAAACTGCGGCTGCTCGAAATGGCGATGGATAATGCACGTCAGAGCTTCGCCGCGCGCCGGGACAACGAAAACACGCGCGAGCGGATGCTCGAGGAACTGCGCACGCGGCTACATCTGCGCAACACCCCCAAGCGCATCGAGTGCTACGACATTTCCAATTTGCAGGGCTCCATGGTGGTCGGATCGCAGGCGACCTTCGACGAGGGCGAGCCGCGCAAGGATCTCTATCGCCGTTACCGCATCCGCACCGTCGAGGGTCAGGACGACTTCGCCAGCATGTACGAGGTGCTGAGCCGGCGTCTGAAACGCGCGGTCGCGGAGAACGAATATCCCGACTTGTGGGTCATCGACGGTGGCAAGGGGCAACTTAACGTAGCACTTGAAGTATTGCGTGAGTTCAAGCTGTTCGATCAAATTGAAGTAATCTCGCTTGCTAAGCAGCATGTGCTCAACGATCCGCGGGAACGCGCGGTGGTGAAGTCCGAAGAACGGGTCTTCCTGCCCAATCGCAAGGACCCTATAGTGCTGCCGAAGAATTCGACGGCGCTGTTCCTGCTGGTGCGCATCCGCGACGAGGCCCATCGCTTTGCGATCACCTACAACCGCGAGCTGCGCCGGCGCGCGCGGCTGCGCTCCGTGCTCGACGACATCGAGGGTATCGGGCCGGTGCGAAGGCGCGCACTCCTCAGCTACTTCGGCAGCCTTAAGCGAATTCGCGCCGCGAGCACCGACGAGATCGCGGTCGTGAAAGGGATGAACCGGGAGTTGGCGGCCGAGGTGCGACGCTACCTGGACACGATGGGCGCGATACTCGAGGAGCAGGAGCGCGCCGAGGCAGCCGAGGAAAACGCTGCGCTCGCGGCGGCTGACAATCCAACTAACGACCGGCAGTTGGAACTGATACCCCAGCCGCCGCCAGGAGACGCGCCGACTCGCGACGAATCCGAATAAATCCCTTCGCTTATCTGCTTCTTTGCGCACTCTCCCGCCGAGAAGAAATGACGTCAAATAGGAGAAATAGATCTATCGCTTCGCGGGGATCCTTCGCTGACGCTCAGGGATGACAGCAAAGAGCCTTTGCTGTCATCCCGAACGAAGACTGCCGGAGTGAAGGATCAAGGTTGAGCGATTTGTTTGTGTTTATCGACTCCCTCGAGAATGCGGGCGAGGGCTCGGAAGGGGAGGGCGCGACGAGGCCTACGCATTGTCCATCCCTCTTGCTCGATCAACCTGTGCAACGGACTCAACCCTTCGACGAAAAAGCGGCGGTCAAAAATACCCGTAAACGAGTCGCGAGCGGGGCGGATTATCCCGTCCGCGTGCGCGCGTTACGCTTTTCTGAATCACAATGATGCGTGGAACCGGTCCATGCGACTCACAGTGGCGCGCCGCCAGGCGCGATGGCTGCCGCCAGCAACGCTCCGCTAGCCGCTGGAGCCGCCGCGACCACGCCGAACCCGGCGCGCGCTGGCGCGCCCTCGACAACCATCGCCCCTTCGCGCGCGCCCCCAACGTATGCACCGCTCTCGCTCGGCTCCCTTCTTGAAATCGCGCCGATCTATTTAATCGCGATAGCAATCCTCGCGGGCGACGCGCTCGGCGTGACCCGCTTAGCCGCACCGATGTGGCTGGCTGCGATGCTCGCGATTGCGGCCTCCATACTTTTTATGCGAGACGCGGCGCAGGCCGCGACCGCCGTCGCGATGGTCGCGATTGTGACAGCAGTGTCGATCTCGGCACGCGAATCGGTCGCGCCGAATTACCCAGCACGCAGCGTCCGCAATTTTTCCGACGGCATCGCGGTCACGCTCGAGGGACGCATCAACCGCGCCGCGCAACAATACCCGGACCGCGAGTACGTCTTCGTCGACGTCGAACGTGCCGGCGCGGCCGGATCTAAACTTGAGGCCTCAAGCGGTACGGTTCGCTTGACGGTGGTTGGCGCGTCCGCACCGGCTCGCGTCGGCGACGAGGTTCGGGTGGCAGGCGTGCTGCGCTTCGCGCGCAACTTCGGCGACCCCGGGGAGTTCGACTACGCTGGATATCTCGCGCGCCAAGGAATTGCTGCGACGATGGTGCTGAACGCCAGCAGCCGCGAGCGGCTTGCGGTGATCGGTTACCGCCGCGAGTTTCCGGCGTCGCAAATCGCCGCAATACGTGCGCGGATCGGCGCCTTTATCGACGCCAATCTCGGAGGCGAAGAACGTGCAGAGATGCGCGCTCTGATTATCGGTGACCGTGGCGGCATCGGCGAGCCTCTGCGGCAACGCTTCGCGCTCACCGGACTTGCCCACATGCTGGTTATCTCCGGGCTTCACCTGGGATTCGTCGCGGCGGCTGCGTTCGCCTTCGTGCGGTTCACGATGATGCTGTTCTCGGCCCTAACGGCGCGCGGCTACGCCAACAAGGCGGCGGCGCTTGCCGCGGCGCTCGCGGCGAGCGCCTACGCTGTGATTGCGATGCCCCACGTCTCGACTGCGCGGGCGCTGGTGATGGTGCTCGCGTACACGCTGGCTATTGTCGCTGACCGTGCACGCGCATTGCTGGCGAGCCTGGCGCTGGCCGCGATCGTGATTTGCCTGACATTGCCGGGCTCCACTTCGGATATCGGTTTCCAGCTATCGTTCGCCTCGGTGCTCGCGATCGTGCTAGGGATGCGCCGGTTTGTGCCTTGGTGGCGGCGGCGATTCGGAATACGCGACCCGGCGGAGCATACGCCCAGGCGAATATCGCGCGCTGCGGCGGCGATTGCGGGCTACGCCGCCGTATCGTTCTGGGCGCTGGTCGGCATTGCGCCGCTGACCGCCTATCACTTCAACCAGTTCTCGGCAGTCGGCGTGATCGCCAATTCAGTGGTCGTGCCGATCATGGCGGTGGGCGGGGTAATCCTCGGCCTGACTGCCTGTGCGATCGGAATGATCGCGCCGGCGCTCGGCGCGCCGCTGCTGGTCGTGGCCGGATGGTCGCTCGTAGCGGGAACGTGGTTTGCCGGATGGTTCGTGCGATGGCCTGCCGCTTATTTCAGAATTTTCACGCCCACTCCGCTGGAGATCGCGATCGTTTACGGACTCTTGCTCCTGTGGCTCACGAGACCGATCGAACGCTTGGCGATGGGCCCGTTGCCGTGGCACTCCGCACGGCGCTCGTTCCGATGGCGCCGTGCGAGTTGCGCAATTTTGATCATGATGCTGGCCCTCGACGCCGCGTGGTGGGCGCACGATCGATGGTTCGCGCGGGCCCTGCGCGTCACGTTTCTGTCGGTCGGGGAGGGCGACGCGGCGGTAATACGCTTCGCGGGTGGGCGCGTGATGTTGATCGACGCGGGCGGCGCGTGGCCCGGTGGTTTCGATTTCGGCGAACGCGTGGTCGCTCGTTTTCTGTGGGCCCAAAAGATCATGCACGTCGATTACCTGGTGGTGAGCCATCCCGACCTTGACCATTTCGGCGGGATGGCTTTCATCGCGCGCAATTTCTCGCCGCGCGAATTTTGGAGGACCAGCGCGCTGAAGCCCGAGCCGATGTACACGGCGCTGATGGCCGAGGTTGCTGCAGAGAAAATTCCCGTGCGGATTGTCGACTCATCGATGCGCCCGCTGATCCTGGGTGGGGCATCGGTGCGATGCCTCGGTCCCGCGCCGAACGAGACCGCGACCCGGGACAACGATCTTTCGATGGTGCTGCGAATCGCTCGAGGATCGCAAGGCGTGATGTTCACCGGCGATATCGAGGCCGCGGGCGAGCGGGCGCTGCTCGCCCGCGCGCCGGCGGCAGAACTCGCGGCCACGGTGCTCAAGGCGCCGCATCACGGCAGTCGCACGTCGTCTTCCGTCGCGTTCGTTGCGGCAGTGCGGCCGCAGATCGTCGTGCTCTCGCTGGGCTATCGCAACCCATTCGGCTTTCCAGCGCCCGAGGTCGTCGACCGTTATGCGGCGGCAGGTGTTCGCGTGTTCAGAACCGACCGCAGCGGCGCGGTGAGCGTGGACTTCGGCCAAACTCGCGCCTCAGGTCCGACTGCGGTGCACGCCTACAACTCGGAACCGCAGTAGCCACGCTAGGTCAGGGTTGACGGTTTGCAGCCGCCTGTGGGAAGCTTCAACGTTGCGGTAGACGTTTGTTCATCGGCGTCGTGTGCTTCATGGACACCGCCGCGAGATCGAAGTTCTGGAGGCATCGTGATGGCTGAGCAGGCTCAAGCGGTCGATAGCGGTCCGCGTCCGATCGTTCCCTTTCTGAAGCTTCAACCCAAGCCACACCTGACGGGCTCAAAGTGCGGATCCTGCGGCTCGGTGTTTATCGATACTACCCGCATCGCCTGCTCCAAGTGCGGCGCGACCGAAGGCTTCAAGCCAATCGAGCTCTCGGACAGGGGCAAGGTCTACGTCTTCTCGGTCGTGCATCAGTCGTTCCCCGGCATCAAGACGCCCTACATCACCGCGATCGTCGATCTGCCCGAGGGTGTGAGCGTGCGCAGCAACATCATCGACGTGGACCCCGAGGACGCACAGAAGAATCCCCAGCAGATGTTCGATATGCCGGTCGAGATGGTCACCAACGTGGTGGCAAAAGATCGCGAAGGCCATGAAGTGGTGGCGTTCGCGTTCAAGCCGAGCAGGAAATAGAGCTATAATTTAGAAACATCCGTGGATGCATCGGGGCGGAACGCGTCACGCGCGGCCCCATCGCCGGCTGGCCCGGCAGGAGGATCCGAGATGCAAAACGTTTACGTACTGGGAACCGGAATGATCAAGTTCGGCCGCTATCCAAACAAGACCGTGCCTGAGCTTGGCGGCGAAGCTGCGATCCTCGCGCTCAAAGACGCCGGCGTCAATATCAAGGACGTGGAAATGTTCGCCTGCGGCAACCTCTACCAGTCCAACGCGATGATCGGACAACGTATCCTGCAGCAAATCGGCCAGACCGGAATCCCGGTGGTCAACGTCGCCAACGCCTGCGCCACTGGCTCGACCGCATTTCGCGAAGCCTTCATGGCGGTCGCGTCGGGGATGTACGACGTCGCGATGGCGGTAGGAGTGGAACAGATGGGCAAGCAGGGGCTGTTGGGCGGGGGCGGCGGCGGCAGCGACCCGGCCTACAGCGCCGAGGGACGGCTCGGCTCGGGTTTGATGCCCGCGGTATTTGGGCAGGCGGGGATCGAGCACATGCGCAAGTATGGCACCAAGATGGAGCACTTCGCCAAGATCTCCGTGAAGTCACATCAGCACGCGACCAAAAATCCGTTCTCGCAGTATCGCAACGAGGTCACGCTCGAGGACGTGCTCAACGCGCGCATGATTTCGTATCCGAATACGCTCTACATGTGCTGCCCGACCGGCGACGGCGCGGCAGCCGCGATCCTGGTCTCCGAAAGCAAGCTCAAGCAGCTAGCCGCGGGCCGCAAGCGTCCGCGGGTCGCGGCCTCGGTGCTTACCTCCGACCCATGGACCGACCGTACCGCGGCGTTGCCCGACGTGAGCACGCTGACGCGGCGCGCCTCCAAGCAAGCCTACGAGAAAGCAGGCGTCGGCCCGAAAGACATCGCTCTGACCGAGTTGCACGACTGCTTCGCCACCGCCGAGCTGGTTCACTATGAGAACCTGGGCCTTTGCGGTGACGGCGAGGCCGGCGCGTTTATCGATTCGGGCGGCGGCAAGCATCCGGGCCTAGGCGGTCACGATCCCGTGAATGTCTCAGGCGGCCTGCTCAGCAAGGGTCATCCGCTGGGTGCAACCGGCGTCGCTAATATCTGCGAGGTGGTGTGGCATCTTACCCAGGACGATCGCTCCAAGGATCGCCAGGTGCCCAACGCCAAGGTCGGACAGGCCCACGTTATCGGACTCGGCTCGGCGTGCACGATTCATGTCCTGACGGTTTGATTCCAGAGTCGTCGGGAGCGGCCGCCGCTCAAGCGGCCGCTCCCTTGGGCTGATAGTATAAAGGGCCGCCGCTGGGCGGCCCTTTTTCTCGTCCGCTCGCGCGAATAGATTTATGGATTCTCCGATGACGCGCGCCGCCAAGGCGGCGCACATTTGACGGTTCAACCGCGTGGCTCACTGTGCAACTGACACGGCTTAGAGGATTCCAGGACACGATGGGTGCGCAAGCGCGCAGCCTCGCCGCGGTCGAGGACTGCGCGTGCAGGGTAGTCGAGCGTCACAACGTCGGCGAAATCCGCATCCCAGTACTCGAGCGGCTCGAACTCTTCCAGCACTCCACCGGCGAGACCTCGGACGTAGTGGAAAAGCAGATGTACGCCTTCGTCGACCGCGACGAGGCGGGGACCACGCTGGCGCTTAGGCCCGAGGGCACACCCAGCGTGGTGCGTGCCTATATCGAGGCAGGGATGGATCGTAGCGATCCCGAGCAGCGTTTCTACTACGTCGGCCCGATGTTTCGGCGCGAGCGTCCGCAGAAGGGCCGCTTTCGCCAGTTCTCGCAGTTTGGAGTGGAGATTTTCGGCCGCGCCGACGCCGCTACCGACGCTGAGCTGATAGTGATGGTCGACGAGCTGCGCCGCGAGCTCGGGCTGGAACTGAATTTCGAGATCAATTCGCTGGGCGATGCTGAATGCCGTCCGCGTTTTCGCCAGGCGGTGTTGGAATATGGCCGCGCTCATCTCTCCGAGCTGTGCGAGGATTGCCGTAATCGACTCGAGCGCAATCCATTGCGCCTGCTTGACTGCAAAATCGACGTGAAGCTGGCTGAGGCCGCGCCAAAGAGCGAGGATTTTCTCTGCCACAACTGCCGCGCTCATTTTGCAACCGTGCGCGAGTTGTTGACGGACGCTGACGTGCCGCACGCGGTCAATCCGCGTCTGGTGCGCGGCCTGGATTACTATACACGCACCACCTTCGAGGCCGTCTCGACTGCGGTCGGCGCGCAGAGCGCGGTCGCGGCGGGCGGCCGCTACGACGGTCTGGTCGAGGCGCTGGGCGGCGCGGCGGTCCCCGGGACCGGCTTCGCGATCGGCGTCGATCGCCTCGCATTGGCGCTATACGCGGCGAGATTCGCTTCGCGCGCGGACGCGGCTCTGGCGGCGCTGGGCGACGCTGCGATGCGCCGCGGGATGGCGCTCGCGGCCGACATGCGCGCGGCAGGCCTACGCGTCGAGCTGCTCTCGCCGGGGCGCGGCCTTAAGGCATTGCTGCGCCGCGCAGACAAGATCGGCGCGCGCTACGCCGTGATTGTCGGCGATCAGGAACTGAACCGTGGTGTGGTCGTGTTGCGTGATCTCAAGCAGAGCATGCAACGCGAAGTCCCGCAGAACGAGATCGTCGGGGAACTCCGCCATCTTTGCGCCGAACCTGCTATTCCGTAGCCCGCCCGGCGCAGGTATTCTTCCACGGACGTAATTTCGACGTGATTCAGACGTAATTGGAATGACCGCTCCGCACGAATATTCACCGCTGCCGCCCTGGCCGCGCACCGATTACTGCGGCGCCTTGCGCGCCGGCGACGCCGGGCGTGAGGTCGCGCTCTGGGGATGGGTCGCTTCGCGCCGCGACCACGGCGGACTCATCTTCATCGATCTGCGCGACCGCGAGGGCATAGTCCAGCTGGTGTTCAATCCTGCTGAGGCCCCCGCGGCGCACGAAATCGCGGGGCGCGCCCGCTCCGAGTACTACCTGGCCGCGCGAGGGAAGGTGGTGATGCGTTCGGAGGGTACGGTCAACGCGGAGCTTCCAACCGGCGCGGTCGAGGTCGCGGTAACCGAAGCGCACATCCTCAACATCGCGCAACCGCCGCCGTTTCCGATCGACGGCGACGCCACCGCCGAAGACGTCCGCCTGCGCTATCGCTATATCGATCTGCGCCGCCCGGTGATGCAACGCAATTTGCGCCGGCGCGCGCTGGCGGTACAGGCGACACGTTCGTTTTTGGACGGCACAGGCTTCGTAGAAATCGAAACTCCAATCCTATGGCGCGCAACGCCGGAAGGAGCGCGCGATTATCTCGTACCGAGCCGCGTCAACCCGGGACGGTTCTATGCACTGCCGCAATCGCCGCAGCTTTTGAAACAGCTCCTGATGGTCAGCGGCTTCGACCGCTACTATCAGATCGCGCGATGCTTTCGCGACGAGGACCTGCGCGCCAACCGGCAGCCCGAGTTCAGCCAGATCGATATCGAGATGACCTGCCCGCGGATCGACGACGTGGTGGCGACCGGCGAGGGCATGATGGCGGAGATTTACCGCCGTGTGCTCGGGATGGAGTTGAAGCTGCCGTTTCTGCGCCTGCCCTACGCCGAGGCGATGGAACGTTTCGGCGTCGACAAGCCGGATATGCGCTTCGCGATGGAATTAAAGAACTTAAGCGCTGCGTTTGCCGGCACGCAATTCAAGGTTTTCGCCGAAGTGCTCGCGCGCGGCGAGAGTATCTATGGAATCGTGCTGCCCGCGGCGCATCAGTTGAGCCGCCGGGAGATTGACGAGATGACCGAGGGTGTGCGCGCCCGCTACGGGCTCGGCCTGGCTTACGCCAAGCTTGCGAGCGATGGATGGCAGGGGCCGATCGCGCGCCATCTGGGCGATGCCGAGCGGACGCGCATCGCCGAGGCGGCTTCGCTGGAAGCCGGCGATACCTTGCTGATGGTCGCGGGCGCGGCCGCGCGCGTGCGTCCTATCCTGGGCGATTTGCGCCTTCAACTCGGCAACCGGTTCAAGCTGCGCGAGTCCAATGAATTGAAATTTCTCTGGGTGGTCGAATTTCCGCTGCTCGAGTACAACGAGGAGGAGAAGCGGATGGTCGCCGTGAACCATCCGTTCACCGCGCCGCACCCCGACGACCTCGACCTGCTGGAGAAGGAGCCTCTGAAGGCCCGCGCGCTCGCTTACGACATGGTGCTCAATGGCGAGGAGTTGGGCGGCGGCTCGATTCGTATTCACAACCCGGAGCTTCAGCTCAAGGTGTTCGAGAAATTGGGTTTTTCGCGAGACGAAGCGATGCGCAAATTCGGCTTTCTGATCGAGGCGCTCGGCTATGGCGCGCCGCCGCATGGCGGAATCGCGTTCGGCGTCGAGCGGATCGCGATGCTGCTGTGCGGCACCGACTCGTTGCGCGACGTGATGGCGTTTCCCAAGACGCAGAAGGCGGTCGACCCCATGAGCGGGGCGCCCTCCGAGGTCGATCCGCGCCAGTTGCGTGAACTTTCAATCAAGGTGACATCGTGAGAATTCGCTTGCCGGCTGCACTTGCGCTGGTGCTCGGTCTGGCGCTTATGGCGCCGGGATGCAGCAGTAACAGCAATATATCGCCCAAGCAGATGTGGTCCGGCACGGTCGAGGCGTTGCCGATAGTCGGGAAGGATCCGTCGCTCGAACTGCATTCCGTCCGTGCGATCCGCACGATCAAGGTACATCGTGTTGCCGTGATGCCGATCATCGACCATCCCAACGCCACCGGCGAGCCGATCGAGGAGGGCGCGGCTGATTCGATCACCGCTGACGTCTGGGGCCGCATAACGCTGGTCTCGGGATGGGAGGTCGTGGCCGAATCCGATGTGCGCGGCGTGATGCAGCAGCTGCCGCCGACCACACTGGCCAACATGCAGGACAATGCGATGAAGCTTGGCCGCCAGGTCTCCGCCGACGCCGTGCTCTACGGCACCGTGACCCGGTATCAGGAGCGCGTGGGCAGTGACTACGCTGCCAAGAGTCCGGCGGCGGTCGCCTTCGCGCTTCACCTGATCGACGTTCACAACGGAGTCGTGCTGTGGACCGCACGCTACGCCCGCCAGCAAGAGGCGCTGACCCAGAACATTTTCAACGTCGGTAACTTCCTGGCTAATCGCGGACGCTGGGTGCGTGCGCACGATCTCGCCGAGCGCGGGATCGACGAAGCACTCGACGATCTCAAATCCAAGCTCGGCTACACGCTGCCCGTATCGCCGCAACCGATGGCACCAACCATGAACGCGGATTGACGAACCCGGGTCAGGGTCGCAACGATTCAGTCCCACGGCGAGCGCGGTTTGGTGCGCAGCGCAGCGGCGACCGCAGGATGAACGACGTGGCCGCCATGGGTGTTGACCCCGTTGCGCAGCGCCGCATTACGCGCACCCGCTTCGAGCACGCCAAGGTCAGCGAGTTCCATCGCGTAGGTCAGGGTCGCGTTGGTCAATGCGTAGGTCGAAGTATGCGGCACGATCGCGGGCATGTTGGTCACGCAGTAATGAACCACACCCTGGGCAACATAGATTGGCTGCCGATGACTGGTCGGGCGCGAGGTTTCGGACAATCCGCCCTGGTCGATCGATAGGTCGACCAGCGCCGCCCCCCGTTTCATCCGCGCCACCATCGCGCGCGTCAGCAGCCGCGGCGTGCGGGCGCCCGGCAGCAGCACCGTCCCGATTACGAGGTCGGCGCTCAGCACTTCCTCCTCCAGCGTCGCCCGATTCGACATCAATGTCGTCACGCGCCCACCCAGCAAATCGCCAAGATAGCGCAAGCGGGTCGGATTGATGTCGAGGATCGTCACCTCGGCGCCGACTCCGGCAGCGACGCGGGCTGCATTGGCCCCCGCGATTCCACCACCGAGCACCGCCACGCGGCCTGGCCGCACTCCCGAGGCTCCGCTCAGTAGCACGCCGCATCCGCCGTTTTGCGCCTCCATGCACCATCCGCCGACCTGCACCGCGAGCCGCCCGGCAACTTCGCTCATCGGCGCGAGCAGCGGCAGGCTCTGGTCCTCGAGCTGCACCGTCTCGTAGCCGAGCGCGGTCGTGCCGCGACGCACCAGCTCGCGCGCGAGCGCCGGTTCGGCGGCCAGGTGGAGATACGTGAAGAGGATCAGATCGTTGCGCAGGAAGCGAAATTCGGTGGGCTGTGGCTCCTTTACCTTGAGCACCATCCGCGCGCGCGTCCACACCGCCGCGGCCGAGCGCAAGACCTGTGCGCCAGCGTCGCGATATTCCGCGTCACTGAAGCCGCTGCCTATTCCGGCGCCGCTTTGCACCAGCACGCGATGGTTGTGAGTCCGAAAGGCCGCGGCGCCGGCCGGCGTCAGCGCGACGCGCCGCTCGTCAGGTTTTATCTCGGTCGGTATTCCGACAATCATGTTGTATCAATCCTTTCAGGCGCGAGATCTCGAGCTGGTTTCGCGAGCGGCACTATCAAGCTCGCGACTCAGCCTGCATGAGATTAACTTCGGATAGTATCCCGCCGGAACTTGACAAGCCGATTTCCGTACAAAAGCTTTCTCTATCAGGCGGCCACTTGGAAGTGAGCGCGGCGAGCGGTGGCGAAGGTAGAGTTCCACTTGGGGGAGTTGTTCCCGCGCGTCGGATTCATCGTGACCAACCTTACGGCTTCACGCCGGGCCGTGGTGCGCTTCTACAACAAGCGCGGCACGGCAGAACAGTGGATAAACGAGGGCAAGCAGGCAGTCGCGATGACACGGCTTAGCTGTCACCGCTTTCGCGCCAATGAGGTGCGCCTGTGGCTGAGCGTGCTCGCTTATAACCTCGGCAACCTATGGCGCCGGCTGGCGCTACCCAAGGCGATCGCCAACTGGTCGCTGACCAGCCTTCAGCATCGGTTGATCAAGATTGGCGGCCGGCTGGTCAGGCATGCCCGCTACTATTGGCTGCTGCTGACAGAGAGCCATCTGACACGGCGGCTGTTTGCCGGCATGCTCGCGAAGATCGCCGCGCTCCTGTCGCCAGCGGGATGAGGCGAGCGCAGAGCGGAGCGGATTTCGATGACGACGCTGTGGCGCCGAGAGAAGTGTCTGCGGAAGCGCTCGAAAAAAAGAGGCATTTTCGGGCGTTGGGTGCCCGCGAGATGCGAAACCGGCCCCTCCCGGTGCCGCTGGTAACACCGTGGACCGAAACCGAGCTAAACCTTGCGGGGAAGGCTGTTTGGTCTATACGGCGAGTTGCAATTGGAGCGTCAAAACGGAAATTCCGGCTTAAAATAATCCCGGCCACAGAGCCGCGCCGCGCGCGCCCACGCGGACGCTTCCTTCGTGGTCAGATGCTTGTTAGGTCAGAAATTATCGTTCAGCTGAAAAACGGAGATCATCCGATGGCCAACACCCCCGAAAAAATATCCCCGGCGCTGGCGCGCCAATTAATTCGCGACGGAAATAGTGATCGGCTGAATACGGATCCGCACGCGGTGGACGCACTGAATCAGTCAGTCATTGAGGAGTTTCGTGCCAACCAGGGTCGGGTAAGTGGCCCATTGGAGGGTTGGCCCGTTCTGCTCCTTACGATGACCGGAGCTAAGACTGGACGGACACTGGTGCGTCCGGTGTGCTACTCCCGCGATGGTGATCGGCTAGTAGTCATCGCATCCCGGGGAGGCGCGCCTCGTAATCCGCCCTGGTATTACAATTTGGTTGCGAATCCTATCGTGACCGTCGAGGTTGGTACGGAGAAGTTCAGGGCTAGAGCGGAGCAGGTCTTCGGCTCCGAGCGCACTCGGCTATTTGACGCGGCGGCCGAGATCTTGCCTTTATTCTCCGACTATCAGAAAAAGACATCTCGGGAAATTCCGGTCCTAACGCTGACGCGGATCGATTGAATTTGGCCCTCATGAGCGGGTTGCAATCAACCCGCTCCCTTTCTTTCCATCGCAAGTCCCGTGGTCTTCCTGATGTACGGGGAATTCCCGATAAATAGTGCCAAGTAAGCGAAACCGCCACGCCGACGCATGGGAGGAATTCCGCGTAATCCGTTTGCGAGGGTTGCATACGCTATGTCGATCAATTGCGACGGCCGACTCACAACTCTCGTGCCGCGGTCCGACCTCGCATCGTCAGAAAGGGCCAACGTTCAGAAAGGGCCAACCTGTTGAAGTCCACTCGAGCTGGTTTCGCGAGCAGCACTATCAAGCTCACGACTCAGCCTGCATGAGATTAACTTCGGATAGTATCCCGCCGGAACTTGACAAGCCGATTTCCGCGGGGCGTGATGAAAGGAAGTGGACGTTAGAACCACACCGTCTCATCGCGGCGCCGGCGCGCCAGGGCGGGTTTTCAGGGGGTGGACATGGAAGTTCCGCCGGGGCTCAAATACTCGAAGGAACATGAGTGGGTCGCTGCCGAAGAATCGGTTGCGACGATAGGTATCACTGACCATGCGCAGGACCAACTTGGGGAGATCGTTTATCTTGAACTGCCGGCGGTCGGCGAGAAGATCAGCAAAGACGATCCCTTCGGCGTGGTCGAATCGGTCAAGGCGGTCTCCGACATCTACGCTCCGGTCAGCGGCACCGTGCTCGAGGTCAATGAGGGCCTGCCCGAAAGCCCGGAGGTCATCAATGAAGACCCCTACGGTGACGGCTGGCTCATCAAAGTTAAGATAAGCGATCTCACCGAACTGGAAGATCTGATGGACGGCGAAGAGTACGACGAGATGGTCGCTAAGGAAAAGGAATAGGCATCAGCCGCCCTCGGCGGGCGGCGCCGACTCCGCCGCCACAGCCTGGGCGCGCACGACTCGCAACTGAAAGTGGCCAGCACCAGCAGGCGGTGCGACAAACACGATAACGAATGGCGCGCTGGCCTGGGGCGCCAGCGTGAAACTCCTGGGCGCGTCCAGCTTCTCGAAAAACTCGATCTCGTGGGGGGTCATCTCGCCGATCATTTTCGACGACAAGCTGTTGCCACAGTACACCGCCTGAGTGCGCAACGGCTGTGGATTGGATGCGGTTAGCGCGGCTTCGATTTGCACCGCGCCGAGCGGCGTCGAGGTCAGGTTTTCCACCGTCCCGGTGATAACGAGAGCAGCTTGATCTCCTTTGAGCTTTGCATATTGCGCCTGGACCTCGCCCAGTGCGACGCGCTGGGCGGCCGAGATCGGCGGCTCGAGAGCGTCGCCGACGATGGGCAGGGCACTCAGCAGCCCGGCGCTCGCAGTCGGCGCGCTTTGAATCACGATGGTCATGATGCCGAACCCGAGAATCACCATCGCGAATAACCCAAGAAAATATCCGGCCGAGTGGAGCTTGTAGGGCCGGCCGCGTAGTTCCTGCTCGAGCCGGTGGGCCTCGGCGCTGACTTCCTCGGGTCGAATGCGATCGAAATCCTGATCAGCGTCGCGCTCCGCAAGGCGATCGCGGACCGTATTGCGGCCAAAGCTCCTATCCAGGCTACCGTCGCCCTCAAGATCGTCGTCGATGTCGGAGATGCGGATGCGGTTCCTCGGACGAGCCGGCTGCGGTCGCGGGATAGCGGTGTCGCCGACTTCCCATTTTTCCTCGGCCTCGCGACGGGAAGTTGAACTCGCGGCCGGATTGCGAGTCGAATCAGGGGACGGTAGCTCGTCGGTGAAATCGAAGGCGAGATTTTTGCCCGACTTGTCAGCTTCTTCCGTGTAGATCTGGAAGCGGCGCTGGAGCAGGTCCCTGGTGCCGTATCGCACTTCCGCGGGACCTTCAGCCTGGTCGGCTGCCTGGTCTTCGGCCTGCTCTTTGGCCTGCGCTTTGGCCTGGGTGGGTGGGAGCGTTTCGGCGGCGGACGGCGGTGGCGCGGGAGGCGGAGGTGGGTCAGGCGGCGTCGCCACGAGCGGCTCCGGGGCCGCGCGACGGCTGCTTGCGTCGGTCTGGCGCGGTCTCGGATCCGACGTTCGTACCGGCGCCGGCGCGGCCGCGCTAGAGCCGGGCGGTGACTGTGGCGACGGGACTGGATCTTCGGCAGGCGGCGCGGATGCAGCCGCTTTGGCGCCCGTATCCGTGTCGGCCGCGGCTGGCGGTGGGACCTCGGCCGCGCCGGCGGAAGCGCGCGGCGTGGATTTTCCCGCCGCGCCGGCGCGAGCGCCTTCGCCATTGGCCCGCCGTGACGACTTTTGACGCGGCTCCGCGCTGAAGACATGCCCGCAACGCGAGCATTTGAACGTAGGCGTATCCTCAGGCAGAATCCGTTCGTCGATTCGATAGCGGGTCTGACAACTTGTGCACTGGATCTCGATCATCGCCTCCGCACCTCTTTTCCTGGCAATTACGCTAACACACGGCCCGACCTCAGGCATCTCCGCGTCAGGGGTCTGATGGACGGGTTGACCGGGGCGAGGTGCGCATTGGCAGGCTTGCGATGCGGGTAGGTTTGATCGCGCGGCGCTTCGACCCGGCCGGCGGCGGCACCGAGCGCGACCTTATTGTCACCGCGCAATCTCTCGCCGAAGCCGGGCACGACGTAACCGTTTATACCTCCGAGGCGCGCGGCACGGCGCGGCCTTTGCCAGTGGTTCAGGTCGGATCGCGATGGCCAATCCCGACGCTGAAATTGATGCGCTTTGCGTGGGAGGCACCGGCCCAGGCACGGCGCGAGGGCGCCGACTTGGTGCTGAGTTTTGCCCGCGCGGTCGGCGCGGACATTCTGCGCTCCGGCGGCGGCGCGCACAGCGCGTATTTGCGCGCGGCAAGGCGATGGCGCGGGGAGTGGGCGACGGCTGCGATGCGTCTGCGGCCGTATCATCGCGCGCAGATGGTAATCGAGCGCGCCGCTTTCAAATCACAGAGCCTGCGCCGGACGATCGCAGTCTCGAACCTCGTGCGCACCCAGCTTATCGACGAGTTCGGGCTCGATTCGGCCAAAGCGCTCACGCTTTACAATGGAGTCGACCTGAAACGTTTCCATCCTCCCAGCCCGGCCGAGCGGGGGCGCTTCCGGCAGATGTTCGAGGTCGAGACTGACGCTCCCGTGGTCGCATTCGTGGGCAACGGCTTTGCGCGCAAAGGACTGGGACCGTTGCTCGAAGCGTGGCCCGCCATAAAATCGCATCCATATCTCCTGGTCGCCGGCACCGATCGCTCCACGCTCCGTTATACCCGCCTTGCCAATCGGCTGGGAGTCGGCTCGCGCGTCCGGTTCCTGGGCGCCACCGATCAGATCGAGCGGCTCCTTGGGGCTGTCGACGCGTTTGCGATGCCCTCGTTCTTCGAGCCATTCGGCAATGTCGTGATGGAAGCGATGGCGAGCGGGCTGGGGGCGCTGGTCAGCGCGCAATCTGGTGTCGCCGAATTGCTGCCGGCGGCGGTACGTCCGTTCGTGGTGAACGATCCCGCCAATCCCGCCGAGATCGCCGAGAAACTCAGGGCATTGTTGGAAACCCGGCATCAGAGCGCGGAAGCCGTGCGCGCCGCCGCCGAGGCCCATTCGTGGGGCGGTTACTCCGCCGGGCTGCTCGAGATAATCGAATCCTGCAAGAGCTAGCCGCGGCCGCCGGAGCCGCAAAAACGAAACCCATTGGAGCGCAATCCATCAAGCATCCCCTGCGCTAACGCGAGTCGGCGCTCCTCACGGGCGAGGCGCGGCGACCCGGCGCCCACCAGCCGTGCCACCCACACTCTCAGCATCGCGATCGCGTTGTCCGCGATCACCGGAAGCGGGGGATGCGATTCGTGGATCATCCGGCAGCGTCCGCGTTCGCGCGCGATGCGCAGGCTGCGTGCGCGGTCGGCCCGCGCCGGATCCACCTCGTGATAGACGATCGCCTGCGGCGAGTATCCGATTCTGAATCCGGCGCGTGCCAGGCGGGCCGACATTTCGGTCTCTTCTTCATGGCCGGCCGCTCCCGGCCCGAGGCGCTCGTCGAACAGGCCGACGCGCGCGAGCGCGCTGGCGCGAAATGCCATGTTCGCGCCCAGCACTCCGCGCACCTCTATCACTTCTTCGCCGTGATCGACGAGCGGCAGGTCGAGCCATAAGGCCGCATCCGCGCCGACCTTGGCCGCCGGATCTTCGACCGGCAGAATACGGCCCTTCATCGCGGCGAACTCGGGATGCTCGATAAAAAACCGCTCGACTTCGTCGAGATAGGCCGGCGAGACAACGAGATCGTCGTCCAGGCATACGATTACGTCACCTGCGGCACGTCGAATTGCTGCGTTCTGGATTCGGCATTTGCCGGGACGCGGGTCGTGCAGATGTGTGAGTTGTGGCGCCTTAGTGGGGAGTATCAACGGCGCAGGCGTGCCGTTTTCAGCGACAAAGACTTCGCGCGAAGGGTTTCCGGCGGCGCCGGCAAGTTGCGGTGCCAGGCTATCGAGCAGGCGCGCGAGCGCATCGGGACGGGCGTGAGTCGCGAGTATGACGGAGAGCTTCAAATCAGTTTTTGCTCGACGGCATCCAAGCGCATTTCGAAGGATCTTGCAAAAATTGCCGAAACTCCGCGGAGCGGCGCATTACGGTAAATGTTTCTGACTCTCAAGTGGAAAATATCCACGACGATTTTCCGGGCTCGTCAAGACTGCTCAAACCTGTCACTCCATCACGACCAGTTTTGCGTCGAACGATGGAACAAAACTTGCGCGCCACTCTCAGGAATATGCGCAATTTATTCAAATTCGCAGTGGTCATTTTTTGCGTGATGATCGTCAGCGTACTCGCTCGGGCCAGTGAAGGCCGACCCGGCAAAGACCTCGTCAAAATCGAGCCCGTCAGTTTCACGATCCTCGACCCGGACAGCCACGAAGTCATAGGTCACGCAGAGTACAAGATCGAGCGCATGAACGGCCGCATAACGGTTCGGGGTGAAAACCATTACAACAACGGAGAGCATGATATCGAGCGGGATGACTTGGTGCTTGAAGGTGGCGACGCTTTGCCGACGATGGAGCACTTCGAGCATACGTTCTTCAATGCGGATGG
This sequence comes from uncultured delta proteobacterium, assembly GCA_963710455.1. GTDB lineage: Bacteria > Desulfobacterota > Binatia > Binatales > Binataceae > JAKAVN01. The sequence goes on along the minus strand of CAVQAG010000013.1, from coordinate 787,084 downwards.
GTCTCCAAAGCTGATCGCGCGCGCAGACCCACGCGCCGGTGATGCGTCGTGCGTCAGCTACGAAGCCGGACGCAAGCAGGAACTGTCCAAGAAACTCGAATTTCCATCGGACACCTACGCCGGTGCAGCGGCAGTCGTGGCGATGGAAACGGCATTTCGCGACGGCCGTGAACATCTTGCGTTCTATACTTTTGACTGCGATCCCGGACCAGTCCTGGCTCCGGTGATCGCGCAACGTGGCGACGAGAACGAATATTGGGACCGCTATCCCAAGCCTTTGATACGAGTTCAGCTGACCGCGAAGCTAGGATGGTTTGGAAGCGTACTGGGCGGCCTGTTTCCGCATCGAAATGCCTGGTTCGATCCTGTCGACGGATGGCGGTACGTGGGCGGCAGGATCCAGCGTTACCTCGCGAAAGGTCCGCAAGTCATTTTGGTGCGGAAAGAATCCGCTCAGGATAACGCGACGAGCGACGCGCGCTGAAGATTCGCCTTCCCGATAGAGCCTGATCTTTCGGCACGCGCTCTGCCCGGTAGCGTCTCCATCAGAGCAGAATCCTGATGGCTTGAATTCGCCCCCCGAGCCTAATAAACCCTTTCACTTACCGGTGCGCGAGAGTGGCGGAACGGCAGACGCGCAAGGCTCAGGACCTTGTGAGCGCAAGCTCGTGGGGGTTCAAGTCCCCCCTCTCGCACCAGTTTCGGGCGCCGGGCGCGCAGGGTGATATCGGGCGATACCCATATCCGGTGCGAAGCGATATCCGCCAATATCCGGTAAGATGGACACCGCTTGGAACTAGGCAAGACTTTCGACCCTAAAAGTGCGGAGGAGCACTGGTATCAGCGCTGGATTGACCTCGGCTATTTCAAAGCCGATCCGGCGCGCCCCGGCCCGGTCTTCTCGATCGTAATTCCGCCGCCCAACGTCACCGGCCAGCTTCATCTTGGCCACGCGCTCAACGTCACCCTGCACGACGTGATCGTGCGCACGCGCCGGATGCAGGGCTACAACACGCTGTGGCAGCCGGGTACCGACCACGCCGGAATCGCCACGCAAAACGTGGTCGAGCGTGAACTGGCGAAGGAAGGCAAGAGCCGGCATGACCTGGGCCGCGAGGCTTTTGTCGCGCGCGTATGGCAGTGGCGCGAGACCTACGGCGGCCGCATCCTGAACCAGTTGCGCCGGCTGGGCGCGTCATGCGACTGGAGCCGCGAGCGGTTCACACTCGATCCGGGGCTCTCGCGCGCGGTCACCGAGATTTTCGTGAGGCTTTACCGCGAAGGTCTCATCTATCGCGCATTGAGTCTCATCAACTGGTGTCCGCGATGCGAGACGGCGCTTAGCGATCTCGAGGTCGAGCACAAAGACACGCCCGGTCATCTCTGGTACATCCGCTATCCGCTCGCCGACGGCTCGGGCGCGGTAACGGTCGCAACGACACGGCCGGAAACGATGCTCGGCGACACCGCTGTGGCGGTGCATCCGGATGACGCTCGCTACAGTGCGATGGTCGGCAAGAAAATCATGCTGCCGCTGATCGAACGCGAAATTCCGATTATCGCCGACCCCGACGTAGATCCGGCTTTCGGCTCGGGCGCGGTCAAAATCACGCCTGGGCACGACTTCAACGACTTTCAGATAGGGCGCCGTCACAACCTCGCGCAGATTTCCGTGATGGATACGCATGGGCGGATGAACGACGAGGCTGGCCCGTATCGCGGGATGACGCGTGAGGAGTGCCGGAACAGGGTGGTCGAGGACCTTACGGCGTTGGGCTTGCTCGAGAAGATGGAGCCGCATCAGCATGCGATCGGCGTCTGTTCGCGCTGCGAGACGGTGGTCGAGCCGATGCTCTCGTACCAATGGTTCGTCCGCGTCAAACCGCTCGCCGACGAGGCCATAGCGGCGGTGCGCGACGGCCGCACGACGTTCCATCCGAGGCGCTGGGAGAACACTTACTTCAGTTGGATGGAGAACGTTTACGACTGGTGCATCTCGCGCCAACTGTGGTGGGGCCATCGCATCCCGGCGTACTGGTGCGAGCGATGCGGCGAGATGATGGTCGCCGCGGAGCGCCCGGCGGCGTGCGTCAAGTGCGGCGGCAGCGATCTGCGTCAGGAAGACGACGTGCTCGACACCTGGTTCAGCTCGGCGTTATGGCCGTTTTCGACTCTCGGATGGCCCGATCAAACTGCCGAGCTCGCGCGCTACTACCCGACCAGCCTGCTCATCACGGGCTTCGACATCATTTTCTTCTGGGTCGCGCGGATGATGATGATGGGGCTCAAGTGCACGGCCCAGGTGCCGTTTCGCGACGTCTATATCACGCCGCTGGTGCGCGACCAGTTCGGCAAGAAGATGACCAAGTCGCGCGGCAACGTGGTCGATCCGCTCCAAATCATGGAAACCTATGGCACCGACGCCGTGCGTTTCACGCTGGCGCAGCTTAGCGTGCAGGGTCGCGACCTGATCTTGTCGGACGATCGGCTGGCGGCGTCGCGCGCATTCGCCAACAAGGTATGGAACGCGGCCCGGTTCGTGCTGATGAATCTCGAGGGCGCGCCGCAACCGCTTCCGCCGGCCGAAGTCGCCGATCTTGCGCTTGCCGAACGATGGATCCTGGAGTCGCTGGACAATGCGATCGCGGAGGTCAGCGGCGCGATCGATCGTTATGAATTCAACGTCGCCGCGCTGCGTGCCTACAGTTTCATCTGGCACGAGTTCTGTGACTGGTATATCGAGCTGGCCAAGGAGCCGCTCAAGCAGGGCGGCGAGCGGCAGGCCGTAGCGCGTTGGGTGCTGGTGCGATGCTTCGACGGGCTGCTCCGGCTGCTCCATCCGTTCATGCCGTTCATCACCGAGGAAATCTGGCAGGCGCTGCGGCCCTATGTCGACGAGCCGGGCCTGGCGCCGCACCTCGCGATCGCGAAATTTCCGGTGCCTCAGGCGAGCCGTATTCTTAGCGCTAACGAAGCGACAGCGATGGAGCGATGTATCGAGGTGACCGAGGCGATCAATTCATTGCGCTCGCTGCTCGGCTACCATCCGGGACAGAGGGTCGAAGCGTCGATCAAGTTTCTCGGCCGCGATGAAGCGGCTGCAGATTTCCACGTGGAATTCGAGCGATGGAAGCCGTACGCCGCGACGATGGCCAAGGCGGCTAGTCTCGGACTGGCCGGGCCGACGGACAATACGCCGGGCGGGATGGTAAGCGCGGTGTTGGGATGGTGCGAGGTCGCGGTAATGGCGCCCGAGGGTTTCGACTTTGCGCGGGCGCGCAGTGCGCTGCGCAAGAAACTTGACGAGGTGAGCGCCCATCACAAGCAGCATCAGGGGCGGCTGGATAATCCGGACTTCGTCGCCAAAGCCGCGCCCGAGATGCAGGAGCAGATGCGGCAGCGTGCGCAGGAACTGGGCGAGCAGCAGGAGCTGCTGCGTAAGCAGTTGCGGCTCCTGGAGACGAACAGATAGCCGATGGAACTGTTCAGCCAGTTGGAGTGGCTCAACCTGAGCGCGCTGTTGCGCAACGCGTTGGCGGAGGACCTGGGGCAGGGCGACCTAACCACGGCAGCGACGGTCACGCCGGGCCAGCGTGGCCGGGCGCAAATTGTGGTCAAGGAATCGACGCGAATCGTGTTCTGCGGCGGCGTGCTGCTGCCCGAAGTTTTTCGGCTCGCCGGCGCCTATCCGGAGATCTCGGCGTGCGCGTATGAAGGCAATCTGCTGGAGCGGGGAGACAACGCTGCGGTAATCGAGGGGCGCCTTGCGGGATTACTCATTGGCGAGCGCACGGCGCTCAATCTCGTGCAACTGATGTCGGGAATCGCAACCATGACCCGGCGTTATGTCGACGTCGTGGCCGGCACCGGCGCGCGCATCATCGACACCCGCAAGACGCATCCGGGGCTCCGCATGATCGAAAAATACGCGGTGCGCGCCGGCGGCGGCTTCAACCATCGCTTCGGCCTCGACAGCGGCGTCCTGATCAAGGAGAACCATATCGCAGCGGCCGGATCGATCAGCCGCGCGTTCGAGCGCGCGCGCAAACGCGTTCCGCACACGATGCGGGTCGAAATCGAATGCGAGACGCTCGCCCAGGTCGAGGAGGCGCTGGCGGCTGGAGCGGATTCGATCCTGCTCGACAACATGACCCTGGACGACATGCGCCGGGCGCGCGCGCTCGCTCCGGTCGGGCGCGTGCTGCTCGAGGTCTCGGGCGGCGTGACGCTGGACGGTGTGCGCGCAATCGCGGAGACCGGCGTCGATCTGATTTCGGTTGGCGCGCTGACCCATTCAGCGTCCGCGGTTGACCTCAGCATGCGCATCGATCCCATGTAGCAAATGGCTGGCAATCCTTATCGCCCAGCCGAAGCGGACCGCCCGTCGGGCACGATCGGATGGCGCGTCCACTACTTCGAGGAGTTGGAATCGACACAGCAGACCGCGGCAGAACTGGCCGCGCGTGGCGCGCTTAACGGCGAAGTTGTGATCGCCGAGCGGCAAACGGCGGGGCGGGGCCGGATGGGCCGGCGGTGGCACTCGCCGCCCGGCGTCAACTTTTACGGCACCTTCATCCTGCGTCCCGAGATGCCGGTGGCCGAGGCCGCGCGCCTCAGCCTGGTCGCCGGAGTCGCGGTGGCCGAAACGATGGAGCTGGTCGCGCCGCGAATCGTCGCGCTCAAGTGGCCCAACGACTTATGGCTTGGCGGGCGCAAGGCGGGCGGGATGATCGCCGAGGCGGTCACCGATTCGCGTCAACACCTGACCTGCGTGCTGCTGGGAATCGGCCTCAATCTCAATCTCGCCCCGGAGGATATACCCGCCGAGTTGCGGGATCGCGCGACCTCGGTGATGGCGGCGACGGGCCGCCCCTGCGATCGGGTGGAACTCGCCGGCGAGCTTTTTTCCCGGCTGGAGTCTCGCTATATGGAGACTCAGAGCGGCGGGTTCGCCGCCGTGCGGCCCGTGTGGGAACACTATTCGGCGTTGACCGGCCGCAGGTCACGGTGTTCGACGGCCCGAGCCGTACCAGCGGGATCGTGCGCGGAATCGGCCCCGACGGTGCGTTATTGCTCGAAACCGAAGGGCGAGTCGTTCGCGTGCTGGCGGGTGACGTAAGTATCGAGGGGGCGTACGATTGACGTAGGACGCGAAGTATGGCGAGCATCGGCACCGCGGCTGTCGCGGGACTGTCGAGGGCATCGCACAGAGAGTTACACGGAGAGTCACGCGAAGGGGGCCAGGCGCAACTAGAAAACTTCTCCAGGAGCGAACGCTATGGCTGCGGAGGAAATCGGACGTCTAAGAAGCATCGCGATCGTCGGTCAGGGGGCGACCGGCAAAACAGAGTTGGCGGAGGCGATGCTGTTTAGGGCTGGCACGCTGACCCGGCAGGGGCGGCCCGACGACGGCACGGCTGCGATGGACTTCGAGCCTGAGGAGTTGCATCGGAAAATCTCGATCAGCTCCGCGTTCCATCACTACAACTGGAAGAAAGACGAGGTAATCGTCGCCGATACGCCCGGCTACCAGGCGTTCCTGCCGGATTCATTTGCGACCATACGCGCGGTCGACAGCGTCGTATTCGTCGCGACGGCCGGCGGCGATCTCAAGGTTGAATCGGAGAAGGTCTGGGCCGAGATAAAAGAGCTTGGCCTCCCGCGGATCGCTTTCGTCTCGCGCCTGGACCGCGAACGCAACAATTTTGACCAGGCGATGGCGGATCTGCAGAAATCGCTCGACGCCAATCCGGTCGCGCTGACCCTTCCAATCGGCTCCGAGCTCACCTTCAACGGCGTGATCGACGTGCTCGCGATGAAGGCGCTGATTTACGCCGACGCCAGCGGCAAGCCCAAGGAAGAGGCGCTGAATGCCGATCAGAAGGAACGCGCGGAAACCGCGCGCACGCGTCTGTGCGAGGCCGTCGCCGAGACCGACGACGCGCTGCTCGAGAAGTACCTGGACAAAGGCGTGCTGGAAGACGCCGAGCTGCGCACGGCGCTCCGCGCGGCGACTCTGGCGGGCAAGCTGACTCCAGTGCTATGCGGCTCAGGGCTCAAGAATATCGGCATCGGGCTGCTGCTCGACGCTATCGACACGCTCCTGCCGGCGCCCAACGAACGTCCGGCGCGCATGGGCTTCAGTGGCGCCAACAGCGAACCGCTCGAGCGCGCACCCGATCCGGCGGCGCCGCTTTCGGCCTTCGTCTTCAAGACGGTGATCGATCCGTTCGCCGGCAAGCTCTCGATCTTTCGCGTAGTCTCGGGCCGCGCCACAAGCGACGCCACGGTGCTCAATTCGACGCGCGGCGTCCGCGAACGCTTCGGTCAGCTCCTGCGGGTGGAGGGCAAGAAGCAGTCGCCCATCGCAACGGCGCTGCCGGGCGAGATCGTCGCGGTCGCCAAGCTGAAAGACACCACCACCGGCGATACGCTATGCGACGAAAAATCGCCGATAATTTTTCCGGCCGCCGAGCGGCCGACGCCAGTCATCTCGTTTGCGATCCGACCCAAAACCAAGGGCGACGAACAAAAAGCTTCCCAGGCTTTGCAGCACCTGGTCGAGGAGGACCGCGCGCTCGAAACTCATCGCGATCCCCAAACCCACGAGATTATCCTCTCGGGCACGGGGCAGATGCATATCGAGGTGACGGTCGAGAAGCTCAAACGTAAATTTAATGTAGAAGTTGAACTTCAGGCACCCAAAGTGCCGTACAAGGAAACCATCAAGGGCCGCGCAGAGGCCCAGGGCAAGTACAAGCGCCAGTCGGGCGGTCGCGGCCAGTACGGCGACTGCTGGCTCAAAGTAGAGCCGCTCCCACGTGGCGGCGGCTTCGAGTTCAAAGACGAGATTGTCGGCGGAGCAATCCCGCGCCAGTTCATCCCGTCGGTGGAAAAGGGCGTGCGCAACACGCTGGTCGAAGGCCACCTGGCCGGCTTCCCAGTCGTCGACATCCGAGTCTCGGTCTTCGAGGGCAGTTACCACGACGTCGACTCCTCTGACATGGCGTTCCAGATTGCGGCCTCGATGGGGCTGAAGGCGGCGTTCGAAAAAGCCCGGCCGATTATCCTGGAGCCGGTGATGGCGCTGGAGGTGAGTTGTCCCGAGGAGAGCATGGGCGACGTGATCGGCGATCTGAACTCGCGCCGCGGCAAGGTGCTCGGGATGGATCGCAAGGGTCAGAGCCAGGTCATCAAGGCGCTGGTGCCGATGTCCGAGATTCTGAAATATGCGCCCGATCTGCGCTCGAAGACCTCCGGGCGCGGATCGTTCGAATCGCGCTTCTCGCACTATGAGGAGGCGCCTCCGCCGGTTACTGAAAAGATCGTAAGAGAGGCACGCGAGGCGCGTGAGGCCGCGCAAAAGGAGCGCGCGCACGCCTAGCGTACGCATCGCCTGGGCCGCGCGCCGATCCGCGTGGGATATGTGACGATGGCGCCGTTGGGAAAGGCATTCATCGTACTGGGGCTGGTGCTGGTCGTCGTGGGGGTGGCGCTATGGGGTTTCGGGTCAGGTTCGATGACCGGCCCGATCCCGGGGCGCCTCCCCGGCGACATCTACATCCGGCGCGGCAACTTCAGCTTCTACTTTCCTATTACCACCTCGATAATAATCAGTGTCGTGCTGAGCCTGATCATTGCCTGGCTGAGGCGCTGAGGGATGGCCCGGGACCCCAAGGCGTACGATTCCCCGCGCGAGGCCGATCTCAAACGCAGGCGGCGCGAGCTTATCGCAGTGGGCGTGGCGGCTGCGGTGCTGGTCGCTTTCGTGCTCGCGCAGACCGAGTTGCCGCCGCTCACTCGCCACACTTCGCTGCTCTCCAACCTGGTCGTCATCCTGTTGTTCGACATCAGCTTCCTTTTGCTCGGGCTGCTTCTGCTGCTGGTCGGACGCAACCTGGCCAAGGTCATCTTCGAGCATCGCCGTGGCCTTATCGGCTCCAAGTTCCAGGTGCGCCTGGTGCTTGGCTTTATCGCGGTGGCGCTGGTGCCGAGCATGTTCCTGCTGATCGTCTCGGGCGCGTTCCTGCGCGCCGACGTCGCGAGCTGGTTCAATCCCGAATACGAGCGTGTGCTGGACGACTCGCTCGACATCGCGAAAGTCTATTATCTAAGCGCGGCCAACAATGCGGCGCACTTCGCGCGCGAAATCGCGGGCGAGGTCGCGGCCAGGGGCCTGATGCGGCCGGACCGGCGGGCGGAGCTAAAAGGCTTCATCGCTCAGCGCCAGCAAGACTACAACCTCGGCACGATCGAGGTGTTCGACAGCACCCGCCGCCTGCTGCTGATCGCACTCAGCCCCCGGACTCCGACCGGTATCGGTGTCGAGCCCGACTCACCGCTGCTCGCGCAGACGCTGGGTGGCCACGCGGTCACGCGCACCGACCGTTTCGGTAAATCCGACATTATCCGAGGCACCGCGCCAATCTACTCGTCGCCCGAGTCCGACCTGGTGACCGGTGCGGTGGTCGTCGACTACTATCTCCCGCGCAGCCTGGCCCAGCGCGCCGCGGGTATCTCACAGACCTTCGAGGACTACTTTCAGCTGCGCACGCTTCGGCAGCCGATCATGCGCAGCTATTTTCTCGCCCTGATGCTGATCGGGCTGGTGGTGGTGCTGCTGGCGAGCTGGTTTGGGATGTATCTCGCGCGCGGCGTGACGGTTCCGATCAAACTGCTGGCCGAGGGCACGCAGGCGATCGCGCACGGCGACCTCGAGCATGAAATTCCCTCGGTCGGCGACGACGAGATCGGACAACTGGTGAATTCTTTCAACCGGATGACCGGCGACTTGCGCGCTTCGCAAACCGAGCTCGAGCGCCGCCGGGCATACACCGAGACGCTGCTCCGCAATGTCAGCGCGGGTGTGGTCGGCCTTGACCCGCAGGGCATCGTCACCGCGATCAATCCCTACGCGGAACGGATGCTTGGCTTGCGGGCGGGCGAGGTGCACGGGCGCGGATGGCGTGCCGCGTTTCAACCCGCCCTGGTGCATACGCTGGAGGAAATTTTCGCCGAGCATCGCCGCCCGCATGAGGCGCGCTCCTCGATCAAGCTGCAGCCGCCGGGCGGTGGCGAGATCGAGTTGATGGTCACCGCGAGCGCGCTCGGCGAGGGCGACGGCGAGCTGGGTACGGTGCTTTTCCTGGAGGACGTGAGCCAGCTCGCCAAGGTCGAGCGGATGGAGGCGTGGCGCGAGGTCGCGCGCCGGATCGCGCACGAGATTAAAAATCCGCTCACCCCGATCCAGCTTTCGGCCGAGCGGCTCCGCCGCCAACTCGCCACGCGCTCTGACGGCGACGCCAAGCTGATCGATGAATGTACCCGCACCATCATCGGCGAGGTCGAAGACTTAAAACGGCTCGTGAGCGAGTTCTCGGCCTTCGCCCGGATGCCGCATCTCAATCCCATACCGGGCGATCTCAATCCGCTGGTTGAGGAGACCGTCGCGACCTTTCGCGACGCCAACCCCGGCGTCGAGTTCGGAGTCGCGCTGGCCTCCGCACTGCCGCAAATCGCGATCGATCGCGACGCGCTCAAGCGCGCGCTGGTCAATCTGCTCGAGAACGCGGTCAACGCCGCGGTCGGCGCCAACGCCAACGGCGCGCGGCCGCGAATCGACGTGAGTACCGCGATCGACGCGCAAAGCGGGGTCGTAACGCTCGACGTGAGCGACAATGGCCCGGGGATTCCGCCGGCGCTGCGCTCGCGGATTTTCGAGCCCTACTTTTCGACTCGCAAGGGCGGCACCGGTCTCGGCCTGGCGATCGTCTCGGCGATCGTCGCCGACCATCACGGCTTCGTTCGAGTGCGGGATAACCCGCCGCGGGGAAGTAGATTCGTGCTCGAGTTTCCGATAAAAGAGCAGCAATTCGCCAGGGTTCTGGGCTAAGGCCAGCCCCTCTCGCATATCGGCCTGCGCTGCTCGATCCGGTGAAAAGGAAAATAGTGAACGAGACCGTACTGGTGGTGGATGATGAGGAGCGGATTCGGTCATCGCTCCGTGGAATTCTGGGCGACGAGGGCTTTCGTGTGCTCGACACCGGCGATCCCGCCGGTGTGATGGACCTGATCGCGCGCGAGCATCCCGCGCTCGTCCTGCTCGACATCTGGATGCCCAACATCGACGGCATCGAGTTGCTCCGCCGAATCAAGGCTGAGCGGCCCGAAGTCCGCGTGATCATGATCTCCGGCCACGGCAACATCCAGAACGCGGTCGCCGCGACGCGGCTCGGCGCCGCCGACTTTATCGAAAAGCCATTCTCCGTGAGCGGTTTGCTAACCTCGATCGAGCGAGTGCTCGAGCACGAGTCGGGCGGCGTGCGGATGGCCAACGGAGGGTCGATTGACACCACGGCGGCCCGGCCGGCGCCCGCCACGGGGATCTCCGGGCGCAAGCAGCGTACGCTTGCGCGCTCGATTGTCGCCGCGGGGCAGGGTCTCCACTCGGGACTTAAGACCGGAGTTATCCTGCATCCCGCGCCGGCCGGATCTGGAATTGTTTTTTCCTCCGTGGCCGGCGAAACCGCGATCGCGGCCTGGCTCGAGAATGTCACCGACACCGGCTACAACACCACGCTCACGGCCAATGGCCGTTCCGTGCGCACAGTCGAGCACTTGATGTCGGCTTTGCACGGCATGGGAATCAGCAATCTGCTGATCAAGACCGACGATGAAGTGCCGGCGCTCGACGGCTCGGCGATCGAATTCTGCCGCCAGATATCTGACGTGGGAATGGAAGAACAGGAGGCCGTGGCCGAGCCGATCAAAATCGAACGTACGATCGCGGTGGGGAATAATGGCGAATCGATCCGCGTCGAGCCCGCCGATCACTTAATCATCGATTATACTCTTGAGTATCCGCGCCCGATTGGCCGCCAGAGCGTGCATTTTGAGCTGACCTCGCCCGCGGCCTACATGCGCGAGATCGCGCCTGCGCGGACCTTTGGCTTCGTGCACGAGTTTCACAAGCTGGCCGAGATGGGCCTCGCGAGCGGTGGACGGCTCGACAACCTGATTCTTATCGACGATGAGAAGGTAGTGAATACGACTCTACGCTTCGCTGACGAATTCGCACGCCACAAGGTGCTCGACCTGATCGGCGATCTCTATCTGCTGGGACGCCCGATCCTGGGTCACGTCGTTGCGCGCAAGACCGGCCACTCGGACAACCTCGCGCTGCTGCGGGCGATAAAGACCTCGCTCTAGACCGCCGCCGCGGACTCCGCGACAATAACTTTAAAGCCCTTCGGCAAGGCGCGCTCGCGCGCCGACGGCTTGTGCAAACCGATGGAACTCAAGGACAAGGTCGCGTTGATTACCGGAGCCGCGCGCCGCGTGGGCCGCACTATCGCATCGCACTTCGCGGAGCGCGGGGCGATCGTCGCGGTGCATTACAACCGGTCGCGCGCCGAGGCTGAGTCCTTCATTGCGGAGATCGAAAGTGCCGGCGGCCGCGCCCGTGCTTTTGGCGCAAACCTCGAAAGCGTCGCCGAGATCGAACGGATGGTCGGTGAAGTCTTGAGCGCGTTTCGCCGGATCGACGTGCTGGTCAACTGCGCGTCGGTCTTCTACCGCAAACCGCTCGAGGAGCTCACCGAGCAAGACTGGGACGTCAACCTCGACACGAACCTTAAGGCGCCGTTTTTTCTCTCCAAGTTCGCGGGCGCGGCGATGCGCCGCCAGGGCGCAGGCAAAATCGTCAATATCGGCGATTGGGCCGGGATTCGTCCGTACAACAATTACCTCCCGTACACGGTTTCCAAGAGCGGGCTCGTCGGACTGACGCGTGCGCTGGCCAAGGCGCTGGCACCCGAGGTCCAGGTCAACTGCGTTGCGGTGGGTCCCGTGATGCCGCCTGAAGACTCCAGCGAAGAAGAGATCGCGCGGATGGTGGCGGGGACTCTGGTCAAGCGGCTGGGCTCGCCGGAAGACGTCGCGCGCGCGGTGATGTTTTTGTGCGAGGGCACCGACTTTGCCACCGGATCCACGCTGCTGCTCGATGGTGGCCGTCTGCTCAACTAATACCTTTGGCGTCGCGAACGAGTCTGGACGATGAGCACATCGCGGATGCAACGCACCGACGTCCTCATCGCCGGCGCGGGGCCGACAGGTCTGGTCCTTGCGCTATGGCTGGCGCGGATGGGTGTCCGCGCGAGGATTATCGACAAGACGGCGGAGCCCGGAACGACGTCGCGTGCACTCGCCGTGCAGGCGCGTACGCTCGAGTTCTATAGCCAAATCGGACTCGCCGACGCGGTGGTCGAAGGTGGGCGCAGAATCCCCGCGGTTAATTTTTGGGTTTCCGGAAGAAAAGTCGGACGCTTTGCGTTCGGGGACATGGGCGCCGGGATCAGCCCGTTCCCTTACGCGTTGATTTTTCCCCAGGACGAGCACGAACGTCTATTGATCGATCGCCTGACCAAGGCCGGCATCGAGGTCGAGCGCACCACGGAGCTGACGGGCTTCCAACAAACGGACGGCGGAATACGAGCCCGGCTGAAGCGCTCCGATGGAGCCGTGGAACAGTGCGAGGCGGCCTATATCGCCGGATGCGACGGCGCACACTCCAGCGTCCGCGAGACGTTGAAGATCGGATTCCCCGGCGGGACGTACGATCACGTTTTTTACGTAGCCGATGTCGAGGCGAAAGGATCGACGATGAACGGCGAGATTCACGTTGGTCTGGACACGAACGATTTCCTGGCCGAGTTCCCGCTAAAAAGCGATACTCGTGCGCGGCTCGTCGGCACCGTGCATGAAACCCGAACAGGACAGCAGAATCTTTCCTGGAACGACGTCAGCAAGCGCGTGATCGATTGGATGAGTATCGATGTCGAGCGCGTAAAGTGGTTTTCGACCTACCATGTCTATCATCGAGTGGCCGATCATTTCCGGAATGGCCGTGCATTCCTGCTCGGCGACGCCGCCCACATCCACAGTCCTGTGGGTGGTCAGGGGATGAACACCGGAATCGGCGATGCGGTGAATCTCGCGTGGAAGCTGGCTGCGGTCTTGAAGAATCGTGCGGATGCGTCGCTGCTGGACAGCTACGAACCGGAGCGAATCGCTTTCGCGCGGCGCCTGGTCGCAACTACCGATCGCGCGTTTACCGGCGTGACCAGTCCCGGCGCGATCGCTCGTCTAGTGCGGATGCGAATCATCCCGCTCCTGCTCCCACTCTTCGCCGGGTTCAAGGCCGTGCGGCGTCTGATGTTTCGCACGGTCTCGCAAACGGCGGTGAACTACCGGGAAAGCAGCTTGAGCGAGGGACGCGCCGGTGCGATTCACGGTGGCGACCGTCTGCCATGGGTCGAGCCATCGGTAAGGACTGACGACGGCGTGAAGGACAACTTCGCGCCGCTTACCGCGCTCGATTGGCAGGTTCATGTATACGGCGACGCTGCGGCGGAAATCCGCGCGTTGTGCGAGGAACGAAAGATTCCGCTGCACGTCTTTCCATGGCGTCCGGAAATGGATCGCGCCGGGCTGCAGCGCGACGCGGTGTATCTCGTGCGGCCTGACGGCTACGTCGCGATGGCGGCTGCGGAGCGCGGCGCGGCGGCGGTCGTTGGTTATCTCGATACGCGCAAGCTCGCCGCCCTGGGCGCAGACTCGCCGCGCTAAGATGAGCCGCCGGGTCTCCACATCGTCACCAAATCGCGACTACCGGATCGTTCCGATCAAGCGGCGGCTCGCCGTGCTCGCGAGCGGCGGACTGGACAGCTCCGTGATGCTGGCCGAGCTGGCCCGCGCCGGCCGCGAAATTTTTCCGGTGTATGTGCGCGGGGGCCTGATGTGGGAGCGGCACGAACTCGCGGCGCTGCGAAGTTACATCCGGCGTCTCGCGATACGCAGCATCCACGACGCGAGCGTGCTGCAATTGCCGATGGGTGACGTGGCGGGCGGCCATTGGAGCATGACCGGGCGCAAGGTGCCCGGCTATCGCGCCGCGGTATCGTCAAACTACATCCTCGGCCGCAATCTGAGCCTGCTCGCCAAGGCCGCGATTTTCTGCGCGTACAACCGGATTGGCGAGATCGCGATGGCGCCGCTGGAGAGCAATCCGTTTCCCGACGCGCGGTCCGAGTTCTTTCGCGCGCTCGAGCGGGCGATCGATCTGGGCCTCGGGCTGAAGCTCAAAATATTGACGCCTTATGTCGGGATGACCAAAGGCCAGGTGATCCGCCGCGGTGCCAAGCTGCCGCTGCGCTTCACCGTAACCTGCGCGCGTCCCAAGGGCATCACGCATTGCGGGCGATGCACCAAGTGCGCGGAGCGAATCGAGGGCTTTCGCGAGGCCGAGGTTCCCGATCCTACGGTGTACGCACGCCGGCCGCCGCAACGCGAGTGATGCTCACGCAGCTATAGGAACCGGCGCGGGCGCGAAGGTGGCAGTGCATGGAGGCCCCGGCGCAAAGAAGTGGCTGACGTTCCCGTCGCGGCCCTCGAAGATCAGGCTGGACGAGCGCGTGCCGTAATCGCCCATGTGCTGGCAGAGCGCGTTGGGCCGTCCCTCGCGCGCGTCGAGTTGCGTGGAGTGGTCGGCCAGCAGACGCGCGAGGTGCTCACGATGGGCCAGCGGGTCGCGTGCGAACTCGGAAGGCGGACATAGCGAGGCGAATCGGTCGTGTGCGCGGCTTATGCGCGGGCATTCGAAATCGTTCAGGTCGACATTGGTCAGCAGATGCATCCCGGGCGTGAGGTTAACCAGCTCGAGTCCACCGCCGCGGTTGTAGGCGACGAAGGCCTCCTCGCGCGAGGCCACCAGCAGGTTGAACGCGTTGTAGTCCGCGCCGCGCTGGCCGCGCACGAACGCTGCCGCCTCGGCCGCCGTCCGATGGCGCAGCGCGTCGAGGCATAGCAGGCCCCGCGAACGCAGCGCCGGATTGGGATCGCCGTAGTCGGCGCGCCGGCGATTGAGCAGTCCCGCCACCAACCCGTCCTGGTTGATCCCGAGCCACGTGCCGCTCGCCTGGAGGTCCTTGCCGCCGACGACATGCGGATGCTCGAGCAGGGTGGTCGGCGGCAGGGCAGGGCGGGCGAGATACTCGTCTCGATTGGCCGCGATTACGACCGGATAGTCAGGGAAGACCTGGAAATAGATGGCGAGCGTGCACATCGTGTTTCAAACTTGGCAGACCCCGGATATCTGAAACAAGGGGGGTATCGCCGCAATGGTCACGCGCCTTCTGGCCTCCTCAAGAACCCAGGTCGAGCCGTTCTGATTCTGACCTCCTCCCCCGTGTCTTGGGGGAGGATTGAGGTGGGGGTCGAGCGAGGAAGCGCCAGATGGCTTTCCTTGCGGCGCTTCCTCGTTTTGATCTTCTAGCGGACGCTCCGCATTTAGCCGTGCGCGCGGCCAAGGTCTTTGGGCTAGAATCAACTCATGGCGGGCGTGCGGCGCTACGACGTGGTGCTGATCGGCGGCGGGGTCATCGGAAGCTCGGTCGCGATGGCTCTCGGCGAGCGCGGGCTCAAGACCGCCGTGGTCGATATCGATCTCAGCGGACGGCTCAGCTCGAGCGAGAAGAACGCCGGCGGCGTGCGCGCGACCTGGTGGCAGCCGGTCAATATCACGCTCTGCCGCGACTCGATCAAATACTACGAAAGCGTGCGCGAGGAGGTGGGGTTCCGTCAGAAGGGCTATCTCTGGCTCTACGACGCCGCGACCTGGCCCAAGGCCCAGCAACACCTCCCACTGCAGCGCGCGCTGGGCCATCCGATCGAGGAACTGGACCCCGCCGCGGTGCGTCGCCGCGTTCCCGAGATCGACCGCCTCGACGGAATTGCCGGCGCAACCTTCTCGCCCGAGGACGGGCTTATCAATTCGAACCTGCTGAAGGAGCACTACCGCTCGCGCTCCCGCGCGCTCGGCGCCGAATACCTCGACCGGCTTTACGTGCACGCGATAGACGCGGGCGCGAGTGAAGTGCGAATCGGATGCTGGCGGGCGGACGACGCGCTCACCGACGACACTCTCATCCGCATGATGTCCGAGGACGGCCCGGGCGAGGCCGCCACCGGCCATCTCGAAGAACTTAACGCCGGCGCCGTTGCGATAACCGGGGGCGCGTGGTCGCCGAGCGCGCTCAAGCTGGTCGGACTGAAGAACCTGAGCGAGCCGATTCGCCGTCAGATTTGCCTGGTCGACAATCGCGCAACCAACCTCGCCGCCTACGGCATGATCGTCGATACCTCGGGCGTGTACTTCCATAACGACGGCGCTTATATCCTGGCCGGCTACTCGCCGCCCGAAGAGCCGCCGGGCTATCATTTCAATTACGACGGCGAGCGCTTCTTCATGGATGAAATCTGGCCGCGGCTCTACGCTCGGATGAGCGCGTTCGAGCGCCTGCGTCACGTCCGCGGATGGGCCGGATTGTACGAGGTCTCGCCCGACCGTAGCGCGATCGTGGGCCGCGCGGCGCCGCGCGTGTTCGAAGCGCACTCGTTCAGCGGACGCGGGGTGATGCAATCCTGGGGCGCCGGACAGGCACTCGCGGAATTGATCGCGCTCGGCCGTTACGAACGCTTCGACGCGATCGCGCTTGCGCGCGACCGCTTCGAGCGCGGCGCGCTGGTCATGGAAGAACTACACATTTGAGCGCGCGCGGGCGTTTTAAAGCTCGGGCGGCTCATGATACTTAAACAGGACTGCGCGGCAGCCTTTGCGGGTATCCGCAGCGCCCAGGAGGATGAATGTTTGCGTCGATCGAAGAGGTAATCGAACGATTTGCCGGCCAAAAATATATCGCCAGCCGCCGGATCGCGACCGTGGTCTATCTGGCTGCGGCGCTCAAGAAACCGATCCTGGTTGAAGGACCGGCGGGCGTCGGCAAGACCGATCTCGCCAAAGTGCTGGCGCTCGCGCTCGGCCACGAACTTATCCGTTTGCAGTGCTATGAGGGCCTCGATGAGGGCAAGGCGCTTTACGAGTGGGAGTACGCCAAGCAGCTGCTCTACACGCAAATTCTGAAGGACAAGATAAGCGAGGTGCTGACGGGCGCGCAGGGCCTCGCCGCCGCCGTCGATCGGATCGCCAAGGAAGACGAGGTCTTCTTTTCCGAGCGCTTCGTGCTGCCGCGGCCGCTGCTCAAAGCGATCACGTCGGAGAAGCCGGTGGTGCTCCTGATCGACGAGATCGACAAGGCGGACGCCGAGTTCGAGGCCTTCCTGCTCGAGCTCCTCTCGGATTTTCAGGTCACGGTGCCCGAGATCGGCACTTTCAAGGCGCGGCAGATTCCGCTGGTCGTGCTGACCTCGAATAATGCGCGCGAGATGTCCGACGCGCTCAAGCGCCGCTGCCTGCATCTGTATATCGATTTTCCCGAGCGCGACCAGGAACTCGCGATCATCAAGCTCAAAGCGCCCGAAGCGGCCGACAAGCTCGCCGCCGAAGTGGTGAGTGTGGTGCAGTCGCTGCGCAAGTTAGACCTCAAGAAGAGCCCCGGCATCAGCGAAACGATCGATTGGGTCAAGGCGCTCACACTGCTCAACGTACAGAATCTCGATCAGGATCTGGTCAACGAGACGCTCGACACAATCGTCAAGTACGAGGGCGACGTGCGCAAAGCCCAGGAGGAACTCAAGGAATACGTGCGCCGCGCGAGAGCGCGCCGCGGCGGCGACGCAGGAACGCCCGGCGGCCCGGCCAGCGACAAAGATTTGCTGAATTAGGACTTACCAATCAGGACTTAGTCAGTTAGGACCTGCTAGACTGCAATGTGCTGAACTGGCAGTGCGCGCGCGGATCGCGCGTCAGCCGAACTACGATGCGCTAGGTATCCGCTAGGTATCATGGAAGACAAGCTGGTCGAATTCGCCAACCTGCTCCGGCAAAACGGCGTCCGTGTGTCGCTGGCTGAGACGCTGGACGCGCTCGCCGCCTCGGGGATGACCGGGCTTGGCGAGCGCGACGTGTTTCGCGGGGCGCTCCGCGCCACGATGATCAAGCGGGCGAGCGAGCTCCCGGTCTTCGAAGAGCTGTTTGACGTCTATTTCTCGGGCCTGGGCGAAATAATCAAGCAGGCCGGACAGGGCGTGCAGGACGCGCTCTCGATGTCCGACCAGGAGTTCCAGAAATTCCTCGACCAGGTCGAGGAGATGCTCAAACAGCAAGGCGACAAGCTCTCGGAGCTGGCACGCGAGCTGTTGCAGAACCGCTCGGGCCAGCTCGAAAAGCGCTTGCGCGAGGCCGCGCGCGCGGTGCGCCTGCAGGGTGTCGAGCGCACGATCGAGGAGAATTATTTCGCCCGCGCGCTTGCTCGCGCGCTCGGCCTGGATCGGCTGGAGCAGGAAATCCGCGAGTTGCGCGAGCAGATTCAGAAGCTCGAGTACGGCGCCGCGCTCAAGGCCCAGCTCGAGAAATATCTCGACCGGCGGCTGAAGGCGCTCGAGGATATCATCCGGCGTTACGTGCGGATGGAGCGCGAGAAGCGCGATCTGCGCGCGCGCGAAGAGCAGCGGCTCAATCAGCTCTCCGACAAGAGCTTCTATTACTTAAGCGACGAAGAGCTGGACCGCATGAAAGAAGCGGTCGCGCGGCTGGCGCAGCGGCTCAAGAACGTGCTGGCGGTGCGCCGCAAGCATGCCAAGAAGGGCCGCTTCGACATCAAGCGCACGCTGCGCCAGAACCTGGAATACGGCGGAGTGCCGTTCAAGCTGCGTTTCGAGAAGCGCCGGCGCGAGAAGCCGCAGGTGGTAATCCTGTGCGACGTCTCGGACTCGGTCCGCAACGCTTCGCGCTTCATGCTGCAGTTCGTGTACTCGCTGCAGGATCTTTACTCACGCGTACGCAGCTTCGTTTTCGTCTCCGATATCGGCGAGATCACCGAGCACTTCCGCTCCAACGACATCAAGGAGGCGCTCGACATCGCGCTCAAGGGCGATATCATCAACGTGTATGCGCACTCCGATTTCGGCCGCGCCTTTCGCAATTTCGTCGGCGACCATATCGGAGCGGTCAACAAGCGCACCACGGTGATCGTGCTGGGCGACGCGCGCAACAACTACAATCTGCCGCACGACTGGTGCCTGCGCGAAATTCGCCAGCGCGCCCGCCGTATCATCTGGCTCAATCCGGAGAGCCGCAACACCTGGGGCTTCGGCGACAGCGAAATGGAACGCTACGCGCCGCATTGCGATTTGGTCGAGGAGTGCCGCAATCTCAACCAGCTCTACCGCGTCGTGGACCATCTCGTCACGCGCTGAGCGCCTCGCTCGGCGCGCTGTGGCGGAAAGTCAGGTTGACCGCCGCACGGGTTTGGTCCAAAATTATTTCAGGACGCGAAGATCGTCGGCGACAGCGTTTGGGGACGCGCGCCGGGGCTGATCCCGTCGATCAAAAGGGCGAGGGCGGAATTGCTGGGGAACTGGGCGCCAGGGCGAATATATTGATTATGGCTGCGCGCAGGGAAGACTTTATCCTGATGATCGTCGGTGGCTTGACTCTCGATCCGACCACCAAGATGCCGATCGTCGTACTCAAAGATCCCGATAACAAGCTTAATCTGCCGATCTGGATCGGACCGCTGGAGGCCGCCGCGATGGCGACCGAGCTTGAGGGGATTCGGCCGCAGCGCCCGATGACTCACGACCTCGTGCGCAATGTGCTGGGTGATCTAGGCGCCACAGTCGAGGCGGTCGAGGTCACGGAACTGCGCGAGAACACCTATTTCGCGCGCATCCTGGTCCGCACGCGCGAGGGGCGCGATATGGAGGTCGATTCCAGGCCCTCGGACGCGATCGCGATCGCGTTGCGTACCAAGTCGCCGATTTACGTGGCGAAGAAAGTGCTCGAGATGTCGAGTGAGCTCCACGAACAGGCAGCCGAGCCGTCCAACGGCGGCGATCAGAACCTGGCCAGCGTCTCGCGCGACAAGTGGTCCGAGATTCTCGAGCGGATGTCGCCCGACGATTTCAAGTACAAAATGTAACTTGGCTGCGACGGCCCGCTCGCGCCGCCCGGGGCGCGTCCGCAGACTCAATTGGCGACCCGCCACAAGATAAGCCGCAAAGAGCTCAAGCAACCCGACGAGTTTCAGACTGTCTTTGAAACCGCGGCGCTCTTCTTTGAGCTCCATATGAGCGAAGTCCTGCTCGGCGCGGGCGCCTTGCTCGTGATCGTGGCAATCGCGCTCGGCGTGTTTTACTACGAGGCGCGGCGTGGCCGCGCCGCTTCCGCGCGCTTCGATCAGGCGCTGAGCGAACTCCAGGGCGGCAAATACGAAGCCGCCGAGAAGGAACTGTTGAGCCTTGCCGCCGACGAGCCGCATCGCGCGGTCGGCCGGCTGGCAAATCTCTACCTCGCAAACGCTTATCTCGCTCAAAAAGAGCCCGGCAAGGCACGCGACGCGTTGACGCGCTACCTGGCAGAGGACGACGCCTCGCTCTTCAGGGGTGCCGCGCTCGACGATCTGGCAGTCGCATACGAAGAGCTCGGCGACTACAAGCAGGCAGAAGTCACCTACCGCCGGGCCTCAGAAATCGAAGGGCCCGAGCAGGCCAGGGCGGAGCTGGGGATGGCGCGGATGCTACAGAAGCAGGGCAAACGCGACGACGCGATCGCGGTCTACCGCGATTTCCTGGCGAAGCATCCGTACGCGCCGGAGCGCACGCTCGTGACCGGAACGCTGGCGCAGCTGGGGGTGGCGCCCGCGACTGCTGCTCCATCCTCGATGGTCGATCTAAGCAAGCCCCCCGGGTCTCCGTAGTTTTGATTCTTTTCCATGCTCACGCGCGCGCACACGCGAGAGCCTTCTCCCGTCATCCTGAACGGAGACTGCCGGAGTCGCAGGGTCCGGCGCAGTTCATCTCGCGTCATGCACGATTTCGAAATTTGGCGATGATTTAGATAGGCTCTAATCGCACGCGTTTCATCCCACGCGTTTCATCCGTTGACCTGCAATCATCCCGGTTCGATGCGCGGAGGGCCGCGCGAGGTCCTTCGACTGCACGCGCAGTTCGTTTCGCTCAGAGTTTGTGAATTTATTTGCGGACAGGGATCGCTTTGAGGGATGGGAAGTGGATGATGGTGGAGAGGCGGAGGTGAGGTGATGGGCGAAGAGGTGCGGCTGCGGGAACCCGATCGTAAGCAGTTGATATTGCAAACCGTGGATTACGAGAAGCTGGCCGGTGCCGAGCATCCGGTGCGCGCGATTTGGCGGGTACTGGAAGGGCTCGACCTGAGCCGGTTCTGTGCGCCGATCAAGGCGCGCGAGAACGGCCCGGGACGCGATGCGACTGACCCGCGGATGCTGCTGGCGCTGTGGCTGTATGGGTTGAGCGAAGGCGTGAACAGTGCGCGCGAGATCGCGCGGCTCAGCGCCGAGCACGCGGCCTATCGCTGGATCTGCGCCGGGGTGAGCATCAACTATCATACGCTGAGCGACTTTCGCAGCCGACATGGCGCAGCGCTGGACGAGTTGTTCAGCCAGGTGCTGGGCCTGCTGCTGGACCAGCATCTGATCACGCTTTACCGGGTGGCGCAGGATGGGACCCGGGTGCGGGCGAGCGCGGGGGCGGCGTCGTTTCGGCGCAAGGCCCGGCTCAAGGCCTGCGTGCGTGCGGCGCGCGCGCATCTGGAGCGGCTCGACGCGGAGGCCGCGCAGGATCCGACCCAGGGCAGCGCGCGCCAGCGCGCGGCCGAACTGCGCGCCGCGCGCGAGTATGAGGAGCGTTGCCAGCGGGCGGTGGCGCGGCTGGGCGAACTCGGCGCGCACAAGGCCGAGGCCAAAAACCATCCGCAGCGCAAAACTGAAACCCGCATCTCGACCACTGATCCCGAGGCGCGGGTGATGAAGATGGCCGATGGCGGATTCCGTCCCGCTTACAATCTGCAGTTCGCTACTGACACCGAAAGCCGGATCATCGTGGGCGTCGAGGCGAGCAACTCTGGGACCGACAGCCAGCAGTTGGCGCCGATGCTCGATGAGATCGAGCGGCGGACCGGCGCGCTCCCCAGGCAGCATCTCGCCGACGGCGGCTATATGAACTTTGCCGCGGTCGAGCGCGCCGCGGCACGCGGGGTGGAGGTGTTCGTGCCGCCGCGCGAGAACCGCACCTATCACATCGATCCGCTCACCCCGCAGCCCCGCGACAGTGCGGCGATCGCCGAGTATCGAAAACGCATGGGCTCGCCGCAGGGCCAGCGCATCTACCTGGAGCGGGCCGCCACCGCCGAAACCGTCAACGCCGATCTCAAAACCTGGCGCGGCCTCGACCGCTTGCTGGTCCGCGGCATCAGCAAGGTGCTGATCGTCGCGACCTGGTCGGCGCTGGTTTACAACCTGATGCGCTCGATCAAAATGGGCTGGTTGTGAGGCTTCCACTATCGCCAGCTTCCTCAGGCGCTCTTTGCCTAAACAACCTGACCTCGTCCAATCAGTGACTGTCGCTCGCAACGCGCCGATGCCATCGCAAAAATCCAAATATTCACAAACTCTCAGGATGACCCAAAACAGCGAGCGTCGTTTCGCACGACCGCTGAACGCTTTGCAAACGCATTCGCGACTTCCGGCATATCAGCGGCGTGCCTGATGCTGCTTCAGTTCGGAGTTGACCACGTACTCAAACGTCTTGTCCGACGGCAGTCCCACCAGCTCGATCCCGTTGACCAGAAAGGTCGGCGTGGAGTTGATTCCGATCGCGTTGCCGTCGTCGCGGTCCTGGACGACCTGGGCTTCGGCTCCCGGCGCCATGATGCAGGCGTTGAGTACCTGTTGGTCCAATCCGAGCTGTCCGACATAGGCGGTGACATGCTCGCGCAGGTTCTGCGGATTGATCGCTCCCTGGTCGCGGTAGATGTCGCCCACGAACCGCCAGAAGGCTTTGGGATTCTGGCGGCGCACGCATTCGGCCGCGATCGCGGCCTGCATCGCCCACGGATGGATGCTCAGCGGAAAGTGCTTGAAGATGAGCCGCACGTTGCCCCTGTGCTTCGTGTTGACCACTTCTTCTATCTCGTTGAAGGCGCGGGCGCAGAATGGGCACTCGAGGTCGCCGAACTCGATAATCGTCACCGGCGCGTCGTCGGGCCCGAGCGTCGCGCGATCGCTCAGATGGAGCTTATCCAGGTTGACGCGTCCCCAGGGGTCCTTGGTCAAGTCGAGTTCGGTACCGAGGATCGCTTTGCCGGGCGAATCGGTGATCAATACTGATTTGGCCGGAGAATCGGCTGGCTGATTGGCCTGGCGCAGCGGACGGCTCCACAGGCCATGCAGCGGGCCGGGGGTGGCCGGTCCCACTTCTACGTCGCTCAAGACCGCGGTCTTGCCAGTGGCGTCGATGTACAGGATGAAGGTGCCTTGCTGGCCCGCGTCGTTGTGCATCTTCACCCGCCTGGCGGACATTCCCGGAATTGATGCGGGTTTGGGCGGGCCGATTTCGACGTCCGAAGCGGCGGACAGCCGGAAGCGCCGCTGAAGGAAGATCTGCAAGCGCATATTGTCCGAGGCCGCGGCGCCAGAAGCGGCCTGGGTGTCGCTCGCGGAGGCCGCGCGCGCCGCACGGCTATACGATGTGAGCGTCAGGAGCGCGAAGAGAACCGCGATGATTGAACGGAAATGAAGCTTTGAAGTCATAACGGCTCCCAATCATAGAGACGCGGGACGGCGCGCGCCAGCAGGGCGCGCCGCCGCCGTGCAGAGCCACGGGGAAGGCGGCGCCCGTTGGCGGTTCGAAGGACCAGACGGAATCTATGCCACGAAATGTTACTTCGCATAAGAAATATTATGTCAACTAGCGTGGCGATTAGCCGGAAGTTGACAGTCATGGTAATTTCATTCAAGAATTACGACAGTGGTTACGATGAACACCTATCGCACGAAGATAAGCCTACCTGTCACGTACCGTGGCCAGTCGAGCTTCTTCGCAGTCAAAGTTGGCGAACGATCAGAGAGCCGTTTGCCGTTATGATGTATGACTTTGAGTTGTACGCGGACGAGAGCGGCACACACGATTTTCGCGGCTTGGTTCCCGGATCTGACGTGACCGCCGTCATTGGATATTTTCAGGCCAAGAAGAATTGGGATCGGCTATCGCGTCGCTGGCTGACTCGCTTGCGAAAGGTCAAACTCGAAAAGCCTTTTCACATGCGTGAGCTGAAGAACGATCCGCCCTTCAATACATGGTCAAAGACAAAGCGCGATAAATTCGAGTGCGGACTAGCAAAACTCGCGAGGGATGAAACGTGGTTCGCTATTGGAGCGACGGTCTCTACCCCGGGATTACGATGAAGTCGTGCCACAGTGGTTGAAAGACCAAGATAGGCACCCCTGCTTTTTCTGCTTCAGACTTTTTCTTGACGCAGTGCTGCATGTGTTGCGTACAGAAGTCGATCCAATTCTTCAGCAAAAAACCAAAGGATATCACAAAGAAGATGAACCGGTGGCTTTTATTTTCGACCAGCAACAGGAATTCAAAGATCAGGCTATAAAAACCTTTTATGCCCTCAAGGCCTTGCGCGACACTGATAACCGAATGGGCAGTATAACTTTCGGCTGTAGAAAGCAGTACGTGCCCTTACAGGCCGCTGACCTGATGGCTTACTATGGACGGCGTATCATATCGCACGTAATCAAGGACGAGGCTTGGCGGGATCCAATGGAGCGATTTTTAGAGGAACGGCACAATTTGAAGATTTATCGTTACGAGCGCGCGGGCCTCATCGAATGGGTCAAAGAAGTGAGCGCCGCACGAGATGCTCGACTAGCACGGGAGCGATCATTGTTGTGAATGATGAAGCAAAATCGCCCCGCCGAAGATGACACCGATGCCCGCTAAAGCGATAGCGATATTTCCTAGCTCACCATTGCGGGAAGCGAACACGGTCAACAAACAGAGCAATATTCCGACTATGACTACGATTTGCCCGAGAATCCTAATCAGAAGCCCTCATAAGCTTCTTCAGTTTGCCTGAAGCTCTGCGTTAATCATTCTTTTTGGTTACGCCAGGGTAGAAATCGGTCTGCATGATATCGTCAAAGGACCACATGCAGGTTTCGGCGAAGTCTTCCAGGTGTAGCCCAGTCTCATCGACTGCATCAGCGCGAGCGCGCTCATACGCTGTCGCTAGAAACTCCTGTCGGTTGCCCTGAAAAAGACCGGGAGAATCCTTCAATAGATCAGTGATGTCTTCCCGTGCCTCTCGCACGGATGTGCGCCAGCTATGGTAGCGATCCATCTCTTCTGGCTTCGCTTTGAATTTCAGTAAATGCAGGAGAAGTTTCTTGAGATGCTTTCTCATCTCGCGACGGTCCCGCGCAGCCATTGCTTCAAGTTCCTCGGCTAGATTGTCCCAGTCTAGGGAGAGGTATCGCCGCTGCCGTAACGCCTCCGCCTGATCGAGCAACCAGCCATGAAAATCGGTGCCTATTTCTATAGAGGGCTGCATATAGTTAGAAAGCATAGATTGCACCGGCGGTTGAAACGCCAATGCGGCAGAATAGGCCGCTTCGAAACCCTTAGAAGCGGTATTTTGAAGATCCTTTATTTCAAGGTTCCGCGTCATCATTTTCGAGGTCCGCGAATCACCGTTACAGAGGTGCCAAGTTTAACAATATATGTGGGATTGCCCTCCGGATCGCGAAGATGATCCAATCGATAAGCAAGTACCACGGGATTCACTACGCGAACTACAGCGCCATCTTCTAATTCGTACTCTACAAAGTCTTCTCTTCCTCGCTTGGTGACTTCTATCTGCGTGACATCTACGCTGCTATCGCCAATCGTAAGCTGTTTTTTTTCGGCCACTTGTCCGCAATCTCCGCGCTTCTCGAATATCACCGCGACTGTTTGCGCTGTCCCACTTTCGGCTTTTCTTTCTGTTTTTCGATCAACGGAGTCATTAGCTTTTTCAACTTGCCGATATCTGCGTTTCGGAGTTCTTCTCGCACTCTTTCGTCCGCGTCTCGCGTTTTTTGTGTGATGGCCACGCTTGAACTTTAGCGCGGCCACGCGGTCGGGGCTAGTCACCGATGCTTTGGATCAAATCTGCAAACATCTCCGAGTTCTTTCTGTTGTTGAAGCGCCAGCTAAATTCATTCAAGTACAGCGGCAGATAATCCTTGGAAACGTGGTGATATGTGCCAATCACGCCACGTTTAATCAGACTCCAAAAGCTTTCAATGTTGTTTGTGTGGACCTCGCCACGCACGTACTCGCCAGCGCTGTGCTTGACCTTTTCGTGAGGCGTTCCAGCGCGCACGTAATCGTAAGCGGGATTTTCGTCGGTCGCGAGTAGGTTTACTTTCTCGCTTACGGTCTTACGCACAAAGCCGCTCAGCGTGGGTGCATCCATGCTGCCGATGACCTTGGCTACGACGTTGCCCTTGCGTTCAATCGCTCCGATAACTCCAATCTTGCCGAAGCCGATGGCTTCGCCTAGCTTCTGCGGGCCTTTGCGCGCGCGGATCTGGGCGCTTTTCTTATTCCAATGGCGGTTGCGATCCTCGCCACCGACATACGTTTCATCGACTTCGACCGTGCCAGTCAGAGGAAAAGCATTGCCTTTCATTGCGGCGCGCCAGCGCATCACCATGTACCAGCTTGTGTGGTAGGCGTGCGTCGATTCCTCGCCGAAAATCATGCGATGGACCTGTAGAGCGCTGATTCCTTTCTTGCTGGTCAAAACGAGGTAGGCAACCTTGAACCAAAGCTTCAGCGGGATTTTCGTATTCTCGAAGATCGTCCGCGTGAGCACGCTGAAGCGATAGCCCTTACGACCGCCGCAATCGGCATTGCAGCACGTCCAGTGGAAGGGGCGGGCCTTGAGCGCATAGACGCGCTCTGTGCGCTTACAGCGAGGGCACCGCACGCCATCCGGCCAGCGCATCGCAACTAGGAAATTCTTGCACGCGATTTCGTCGGGAAATTCTCTGTCAAAGGCGTCGATGGTCTGCATGCTCTTAAAGTAGCGCAGATTACCATGACTGTCAACTTCCGGCTAATCGCCACTAGCGTCGTGGCGTGGCTCCAAGGCTTCGGCGCGACGGCCGGCCCGGACTGGCTGCTCTCGACACGCGACCTTTCAGGCGTGGCTGCGCGAGCACGCGCCGCTCGCCTACTTTGGGTTGTACGGCGACGGCGAGCTGGCGAGCGCGGCGGAGCGGCGCCGCCGCGACGAGCTGGAAGATCTGGCGCGCATGCGGCGCGATGCCCTCGCCTACTGCGTCGAATGCCGCAACCCGCTGCTCGCCAGCGAATACGGCGAGGTCCGGCGCGCCTTCGGCTAACCGACGGGCCTTCCGCTTTTCCCACTGCGCCTTTTGGTTAGTTAACTCTCAGCCGCCTACTTGATGGATTTGCACGGTAAAGCATAATATGAAGCCGAGAGGTTCTATGGACCAAATTATCGCGCGCCGAAGTTTGCTCGTAATCGCGATCGTCGCCGCGCTCGGGCTTTGCGGTGTGAACGCATTTGCACAGAACGATGATGATTGGACCGTCGTCAGCCCTTCAAGCGTCCAAGGCGACGGTGGTGCCCCAGGTCTCCGGCTAGGTCTCCAGCTTCATGAGATTGAATTCACCAACAGCACCAAGTCAGGCACGCCGCTGGGCGCACCCGCGACGAGCTTCAGTGCGAACAAGGTACTGTTTATCAACTGGCAGATAACCTTCAAGAATCGGCTTTACAACCTCAGCGCCGGCGGATACCGCGTCGACGCTGTGTACACCGGGCCCAACGGACATACGCTGAGCGTCGACGACGCCCAGATCGTGCCGCCCTCCTCGCGTAACGCAACCTTCAGCGGGCGGATGGGTAACTCGGCGGGCGGCGCATTTTTGCCCGGCCAGTACACAGTCGATTTCTATCTCAACGCGCACAAAATAGCGGAGAAGGATTTTCGCGTGCTGGCTGACCACTCGGCGTCGCCCAGCGCATCGGGCGCATCCAGCGGCGGCAGCGCCGGAGCGATCGACGTTCCGACGTTCGCCACCGGACGTATCGGCGGGTTGGCGGGCGCGACCAATATTCCGCTGGAGCTGCGGTTGCGCCCGCAGCCCAACGGCGTCCTGCACGGAGAGATGGTGATTCATCAGGCCGGCTACGGCGCTACTCCGATCCAGGGCTTTATTCGCGGCAACCACGTCGTGTTCCAAGTGCCGTATGGCAACAAGACGTTGAACTTCAACGGCAGGCGCAGTGCAGATCAAATCAGCGGTACTTTCTTTTCCACGCCCACCGGCGAGAGTGGTACTTGGAATACCGTCACCAATTGAGCCTCGCGGGTGGAGCGCGTCCGCAGCGGGCTGGGTTCAGTTACGGTCGCAGTTCCGCACCTTGGGGCGGCCAGGTCTCGTTACATCCGTTGAGCCATGAAGCGCTTAAGGCCTTGGTTAACATTGATCCTGATCGCGTTGGCCTTAGTCCTAAGCGACGCAAACGGAAGCGCCGCATCACGAGAGCCAAGGGGCGAACAACATAAGAGAGCCTCTGCAGAAGAATCCAAACGCACTCAGGCATACCAGCAAGAACCAACGGTTCCGGTTAGTGCTTTCGACGCCGCTCAAAGCGGCATTGACAGAGGCGCTGCATACTATACGCGCCCAAGAAGAAGCTACCGCACAACAGAACCGCTCCCATAAAGACAATTGGGATAAGGCGACGGTCATCGCCGATTACCTGCTGTTCCTCATCGGCTGCCTTTATACATGGTTCGCTTGGGGGCAATGGGCGGCCATCAAAAGCCAAGCCGAGATCGCAAACAAAAGCCTCGATTCGCTGATGCACGCTGAACGGCCACACATTACTTTGGGCACCTTTAGACGCTACGATTTTCTTGGTCTGTTGGACGATCCGGAAAAGCGCCCGTACATAATTTATGATTTTAAAAATCTCGGGCGAACACCAGCTTTTATGATCGAATATTCTATTCGGCTTCGAATAATCGAAGGAGTAATTCCTGAGGTTCCACACTACGGAGAACCTTTCAAGTTTCCGGATGGCTATATCATCGGTAGGGATGAACCCAGCCTTGAAGGACGGCGAGACTTGGAACACGGCATCCTGACTAAGGAAAATATTAAGGCCATTCGAACGGGCGCAGCACACTTGGTCTTCTACGGGTACGTCACCTATCGCAACGTCTTTTCGTTCCGCAGCAAGAGCAAGCCGCACGAACACCGCTTCTGTCTTGTCTGGAAGCCGGAAAATAGTTTCATAGTCGGCGGCCCGACGGCCTATAACCACTATTCTTAACCGGCCTGTCAGGGTGCAAGAGCGCATCGGTCGCGAGTGACCGACGCGGATCGTGAACTTGGTTTCTAATGATTCGGTCGGCGAGAGTCGGTTTCTCATCCTCGGGGAAGGTAGCGCGTCTTTCGTGTTCTTCAACCTACCCGCGCGTTCCCTGACGAGTGCTTGAAATATTATATGTCAGCCTGACAGCTCTTTCGGTGGCCCAGACCTCAAAACGCCCCGCCGGTCTCAAGAGCTCCCCCGAGCCTCCAGCCGGCTCGGCTTAAACCGGGTTTCCAGCACGCCACCGTATTGATGGTGCCCTCCCCCATGTACCGGCTTCTAGAGCCGTCGAGCGCGCTTCGTTAGTTGACATAATCTGGGAACTCTTCGGGCTCGGTTGCACGAGAAATATTATGTCAACTTGATATTAGACGTGACGTGGCTTGGTTTCAGCGCGCCGCGTCGCTACGATCTGCATGCCGAACCTCGGCTGACCCGGACGTCACTCGTCGCGGGAGACTGGAAGGCCGTAGCCCCCGGTCGGGACAACCGGCCGACCCACGGCATGGGGAGCGCGGCGCTGGCAGCGATCCTGCCAGCACCTGAACAGACGTTAGTTTTCCCCTGCCCCTCGGAACCTTCCACGATCATCGCGAAGCCACCGCGCGCGCCCAGCAGCGCGACTCACGAATCGGCCGCGCCTATCTCGTATCGAACTTGCAGCACGCGCACGGCCGGCGCGTACCTCTTGGCGCAAGTTCTTCGCGAGCACAAGCAGAATGGATAGTGCCGCGTCCAGCGCTACGAGGTCGCTGGATGCCGCCTGCACAGATGTGTCGGTAGCTGAATCGTCTTTCACGGCAGTTCTCCACAGCATGCCGCTTCGCGAGGCGCTTGGCACACCGCTTCGTTCGGCGCTGGTTCCGAGCTTGCCAGACGTTAAAAGACGCGCCCCTCGCAACCCACCCGGAGGGGCGCGTCTCGATTCCGAGATGCGCGGCGGGCGCCTCGCGGCACGTGCCGGATGGCTGCGACGGCGCGGGCCGTCCGGCGCCCACGCGACTACTCCGCCCGGCCGCGCAGCGGCTACTTGATTCTTATATGGGAAAAACGACCAACCCATACGGGCCGTGAGGAAAAATGAAACGCCACCCCTCGCGGGCCGGGGTGGCGCTCGACGTTCCCGGCGCGCCCGTGGTAGGGTGGCCGTGCTTTTCGGAACGATGCTCCGCAGTAAAGCACAGACAAGGCTCTCCGCAAAGCACGGGCGTTGCTAGCGTGCGCGCGCCCGACGGGCGTGTGGGGGCTGTCGCTCGACACGGGCGAACTCCGTCCCTTTTCGTGCGGCTCGCCACGCTGCGAGGCATGCGCGCCGCGCTGGGGCCGTATGCTGCGCGCTCGACTGGCTCGAGTTCTCCCGCAAATGGTCGGCCCCGCGTGGCAACGCACGCCGCTGAAATTCGGCACCTTCACTCTGCCACCGGAAATTGACGCGGGGCGCCCTTCCCTCTCCGTCGTGGAAGCTGAGAGTGTGGCTTGGCGCCGCTTTAAGCGCTTTTTCAGCGCCGCTGACCCTCAGGGTCGGGTGTTCGTGTGGAAACGCGAGGTCGGAACGCGCGGCGCGCGGCGTCTGCATCGGCATGTTGCGCTTGTCACGCGCCTTTCTAACATCGCGCTGAAGCGTCTGGCGTGGCGCGCGGGCTATGGTCGCGTGGTCAATTTCAAACGCGCGACCGGCGGCGCGCTGTCGAACTATCTGGCCAAGTACATGGCTAAGCCCGGCGTCGGGCTTGATGCATGGCCCTCGCGCACCCGTTGGGCGCAAACCATCATCGCCAAGGTGCCGCGCCAAGTTCCGCGCGGCACGCCCGAACCGCGTGGCTGGCTCGTCGATAGGTTTCCCCGCTTTGCCACTGAACACGCCGTGCGGGCATGTTTCGACCTACAGATTGCGCGCCGCGAGCGCGAGGTGAAGCGGGAGTCTGGCCACGCACCGCACGACGAAGTCTGGCCGCCGCTGGAGGATGGAGCGTGGGCGCCTCGCCCTCCCCCACGCGGGTGGCCGCCGCGCCTCTCCCGCTTTGGTCGAATTTCTCGCCCCCGCTAGCACGGACGGCGCGTGGACTCCCACGTCCTCCGGCTCCTAGTGTGCCGTTCCGGGTATTGCCGCGCGCGGGCGGCGAATCAATTTTCACCTCGCTAAAACGGGCGAGCTGGATAGAAAAACAGAAACTTACGACCGATTGGGAGGTTCGGAAAGATGTTGAAGAGGGCCTTTGTAGCGGTTTTTTTGTTCTCGGTCGCCGGGTGCAGCAGCATCGGTCCCGGCACGGTGTCGCGCGACCGGGTCGATTACGGCAACGCCATCGGTACTTCGTGGGAGCGAGAGACGCTGCTCAATGTCGTAAAGCTTCGCTACGGACATGTGCCGATCTTCTTTTCAATCACCCAAGTTGTAACCGGCTATGAGCTCCAAAGCACGGTCACAGCCGGCGTTGGGACCGCAAACTTTACGCCCAACTTCGACGTTTTTGGGATTACTGGTACCGCAAGCGCGCAAGGCCAGTACACGGACCGACCCACGATTATTTACGCTCCACTGACCGGCGCGGACTTTCTCAACAAGCTGATGACGCCGATTCCGCCAAGCGCGGTGCTGTTTGTCCTTCAGGCGGGTTACGACGCGGGGATCTTGATGCCAATCGCGCTTGATTCAATCAATGGCATCAACAATCAATCCAGGCGCGGCATGGCACGCGCAGCCGACCCGAGGTTCGGTCGGATGGTCCAACTAGTACGCGAACTGCAACTCGACGGCGCATTGCAGAGTAGAATCCAGCGGCCAAAGGACGGCGGTGAAACATCCCTGATGACCTTCGCATCTACCGATCCGCAGGCTGCGCCCGAAAGGCAAGCTTTGAGAAGCCTCCTCGGCTTGAGGCAGAGCCTGCAGGAGTTTCACGTGTACTACGGCGGATATTCAGCAAAAGACGATGAAATAGACATGAGGACGCGCTCGATGCTGGAAGTCATGCTCGAATTGGCGGCCGATGTACGCGTGCCCGAATCGGATGTTAAAGAGGGTAGAGCCGCTCCCGGTCTAACCGAGGGCCATGCTGGTGGAACTCAAAGCCTGCTACCCATGAAGATTCAGAGCGGGGAGAGAGTGCCGTCGGACACGTCAATCGCGGTTAAATATAATGGCCGTTGGTTTTGGATTGACGACGCAGATATGCGATCCAAGGAGATTTTTGCAGCCGTGATGCTCATGTTCTCGATTTCCGACATAGGGGTGAAGGCGACTGGACCTATCGTGACCGTACCGGCTAATGGATGAGGCGTAGTGACACGAGTTATCGAATCCGGCGATCACTTGCGATTACATGCTTGAAATATTATGTCAATTTGAATGGGGGCTAGGTTACAGTTGACACTCGCACCAAAGCGCGCTAGAATGAGTGCATGAAAAAGGCTCCAAATACGCCGACCGATGCGAAGTTCAAGGCTAAAGACCCGAAACTTTGCGCAGCATTCAATTGCCCAGATTTAGGGAAATCAACCTCCGTTCCCGATAACGAGCAAGTCTGCAAGTGGACGCTCAGTCTGTGCAGCTTTCATGGCCGTATTCTTCAGGATGACAAGAAACTTTGGCTGGCCAGAGAAAGAGGGACCAAGGGTCAAATAGCTCATGCGGACAATCACTGAATTCGATAGAGCCTTTGGGACTGACGAGCAATGCCGTGCGTTTCTGGTTCAGATGCGCTGGGGGGACGGCGTTGTCTGTCCTCGGTGCAACCGCAAGGAAAAGGTCTATGCGCTCAAAGCGCGGCCCTTCCACTGGGTCTGTAAGAACGACGATTGCGGCAAGCGTCAGGGCTTTCGGTTCTCGGTTATCAGCGGGACTATTTTCGAGAACACCAAGAAGCCGCTCAACCTTTGGTTCAAGGTCGGTTATCTGATGCTGACCTCAAAGAACGGCATGAGCGCCCTTCAAATCCATCGCGTCATCTTTGGCGACAATTCAACGCACGATTATCACACAAGTTGGTACATCTGTATGCGCTGGCGTGCGGCGATGGCTGGCGACATGTACAAGCCTCTGAGCGGCGAAGTCGAGTTGACGAGACCTATATCGGCGGAAAAGATCGGAACCGCCATAAGGGCAAGAAAAGCGTCCAGGTACGCACAGCCAAAGGCGCGCAGCGGCTGGGCGAGGCCATCGGCTTCGGCAAGGTCGGCGTGATCGGAGCTATCGAGCGCAAAGGCAACGTCGTGGCGCGCATGATCGGTTCGATGGACGCGCCCACCCTCGGATATTTCGTGAACCGCGCCACCGATGAAAAAGTCTCATTGGTCGCGACTGACGAGAATCCGGCTTACAAATTTGTCCGCACAGGCTTACCGCATCAGACTGTCGGCCATGCTCTATCTGAACGAATTCAGCTATCGCTTTAACAACCGCAAGAACGAGCAAATGTTTGTCGACCTCATTACGACGTGCAGTCAGTAGCGCACGCGATCTGAAGGATGCGTCGAACATGCCTCGCAAGAGCAGACCGAAGCCGCCAAGCAAATTAAAAGAGACAACCCGCGCCGAAGACGAGCGGCTAAGGCGGGAACTCGAACAGGCCGATCCTGAGAAGTTCAAGCGATTCATGAAGCCGCTCTTTGGTGGTGAGCCGCTGAAGAAAAAGAGCGGCTAACCCAGCAAGGTCGCCATCTGACTGGAGAAGGCTCCAGCGACAACTATCCACTTCCGCACGACGGCGAATTTCCACTGCTGTCGATCATCGAGACACTGCATTTCGAACACTAGCCTCAAAGACCCCACGGGCATGGCACGTGGGCGCCCCCGCCGCCTCTCGGCACGCCGCGTCTGAGCACCTTCAATCGAATAACGAAACGCGAGAGCGCGCGGCAGGCCCGCTAGCGTGCTGACCTGTCGCAAGAGGGCCGAACTTCGTGAATTTTAACGCCGACAAGCTTTCGTACATGATAGGAGGCCTGCTCTGGATCGGGTTCTCAATTCGCGCCTTCAAAACATTGAATTCTGCACATTTTCACGTCCGGAGGTCGTCTTGTGGTCGTCGGACTCGTTTGACAGCCAAGTTGTGGGCGTGCGTCGCTGCCTCGTTCCTCCCCACGGTTATCGCGATGTGTCTAATTCAATGGTGGTACCCGAGACCGCATGAGGTCCACTGGTTCGAGTGGTGGCTGGTCGCCTTCGCGTTTTGCCTCCAGCCTTTCAGTCTGTGCATTCTTCTGGGGCGGGCGCGTCTTTTGCCTTCGCTGATAGCAGCACCTGTGGATCTCCACTAAGGGAGCTAGCGCTTGGCACTCGAAATATTATGCCAACTGCCCTCATCACGGGCACGTATCCTTATTTTTGGCGGAGCTGCGGAGCATGCGTGCGCGTGCTCCGCAGCTCGTGCGCTACTACTGCTTCTTGCAGGTACCTATGAAGGGACTCTGAACGTCCATATCGGTGGTACTCGTAGGCGAGGTTAGGAAGTCATCTTGATCCTGAAAATCGAAAGCATTGCCCCCCGCTTCCAACACGAGGTCGGTGTGCTGAGTAATTGCCTGAGGGTTTAGGACTGAGCAGGCCGTATCGCCGTCCTCGTCACCGGTGGCGTTGCTCCAAGGCAGCTTCATCGATCCCACACCGCCGGAACTGACACTATAGGTTCCTGTCGTGGTGATGGTGCATACCGTTCCGCTAAGGTTGAGTATGATTTTGCCGGTTACTTGACCCGCGCCGTTGAAGCCCAGACGCAGGAGTTCGGAAATGCCTGAGAGCGTGCCGCTGTTGTCATTCAGCGTGGCATGGCCGACACAACCGTAGCTCCCCGTAAGCGATGCCGTGCTGAATGCGGCGCTGGTGCCAGGAACAAGCATCCAGCTCGTGGCGGCAGCAAAGCCAGCTGCGGCAAGCATCCACGTGTTTTTGAAAGCGCTACGTAGTCCCCTCATCCTCTCATCCCTCCTGTTATGATAAAAGACTCCGGCAGCAATTTATAGATCCTTTGCCTCATGATCAATCTCTTGCTTCAGCAAATGATGCTTGTAACAACTTTCTACTACTGATGGTCGCGAGCGAGCGCATTGAAGAAAATTCGGGGAAGCGTCGACTAAAGCTGCTTGACCGATCGTGCGTATTTGCGATGGGATGCACTCCAACAGGGAGGAGACGTCCATGGCGGATTTCAAACAGATCAGCGGCGCATGTTTTTGCGGCCAGAACCAGTTCGAGGTATCGCAGCCCGCCGTCGAGATGCATCACTGCCATTGCTCGATTTGCCGGCGGTTGCAGGGCGCGGCGTTCGTCAGCTTCGCGATTTTTCCTCGCGCTGGCTTTCGCTGGACCAAGGGCGGCGATTTGCAGACTTTCAGCAGCTCGGCACAGATCCATCGCAACCGCTGCAAGAACTGCGGCTCCACGCTGACGGTCGATGTCGATCCGATGCCCGACGTACTGATTGTCACTCGCGCCAGTCTGCCGGCGGATGCTGAGCTAGCCTATCCGCCCGCCACGCTGCGCCACGCCTATTGGCCAGACCATGTGCCGTGGGTCGAGCTAGGCGACAAGCTGCCACGCGTTGCCGGCTTCGACAAATAACGCGGCGCGCACCTTGCGGTTTGGTCTTACACGGAAAGCCGGTGCGACGGCGACTACTTGGGGCGGTCGGGGATGATCTTCAGACTGCCCTGACGCGGCGGGGGCGGGTTGGCATTTGCGCGAGTGCCACGGCCCCTGCCCTGTCCACGCGGCACACTCGACCTCGGCGGCAGTAACGACTTCTCGCTTGCGTCCTTAGGCCTCTTACGCTCTCCGCGCCCGCGAGCGGTGTCGCCCGCGTGCTGATGGGCCGAGCCGGGCGCAACTGCCGGCGCGGCCTCGCGCGGCTGGTCGAGTCCGAAGACCTGGCGCTCGAGGCGCTTGATCCGGTCGCGCAACTCGGCGGCGCGCTCGTACTCGAGCCGCTCCGCCGCTTCCATCATCTCCTGGCGAAGGCCGGTGATGCGGTCGGGCAGTTCGTGCGCGGGAATCAATTCCGTGTCGGAGGGCGCGTCGTCGACCTCCGGCACCACCGCCCATTCGGGCGAATACATCTCGACCAGCGAGGCGTCGATCGCCTTGACCACCGATTGCGGCGTGATCCCGTGCTCAGCGTTGTAGGCGACCTGCTTCGCGCGGCGGCGGTCAGTCTCGCCGATCGCCATCCGCATCGAATCGGTCATCGCGTCGGCATACATGATGACCTTGCCCTCGACGTTGCGCGCGGCACGGCCGATGGTCTGAATCAGCGAGCGCGCCGAGCGCAGGTACCCCTCCTTGTCGGCGTCGAGGATCGCGACCAGCGAGACCTCGGGCAGGTCGAGTCCCTCGCGCAGCAGGTTGATCCCGACCAGGACGTCGAACTCGCCCTTGCGCAGGCTCCGGATGATCTCGACCCGCTCGATAGTTTCGATGTCCGAGTGCAGGTAGCGCACACGCACGCCGAGATCGTGATAGTAGTCGGTCAGGTCCTCGGCCATCTTCTTGGTGAGGCAGGTTACGAGCACGCGCGCGCCAGCTTCGACCCGCTTGCGGATTTCGCCCAGCAGGTCGTCGACTTGAGTGCCGGCCTTGCGCACCTCGATCTCCGGGTCGATTAGGCCTGTGGGACGGATGAGCTGTTCGACCACCAGACCGCCTGAGCTCTTGAGCTCGTACTCGCCCGGCGTGGCTGAGACGTAGACTACCTGGCGCGCGAGGGCCTCCCACTCTTCGAAGTTGAGCGGGCGGTTGTCGAGCGCCGAGGGCAGGCGGAAACCAAATTCGACCAGCGTCTGCTTGCGCGAGCGATCGCCGCGGTACATCCCGCCAAGCTGCGGCACGGTGACGTGGCTCTCGTCGACGAACATCAGGAAGTCGCGCGGAAAGTAATCGAGCAGCGTGGGCGGCGGCTGGCCGGGTGAGCGGCCGGTCAGATGGCGCGAGTAGTTTTCGATTCCGGGGCAAAATCCCATCTCGGCCAGCAGTTCGAGGTCGTACATCGTGCGCTGCTCCAGGCGTTGGGCCTCGAGCAATCGATTCTCACTGCGGAAGAGTTCCAGTCGCTCCCTGAGTTCGGTGCGGATGTTGCGCACCGCCTCTTCCATCCGATCCTCGGTCGTGACGTAGTGCGAGGCCGGGTAGATGCATACGCTTTGCAGCTTGCGGATAACTTTGCCGCGGAGCGGATCGATCTCGTACAGCGCTTCGACCTGGTCGCCGAAGAACTCGACCCGTACCGCGCGGCTTTCTTCGTAAGCCGGAAAGACCTCGACGATATCGCCTCGCACGCGGAAGGTGCCGCGATGGAAGTCGTAGTCGTTGCGCTGGTACTGGATATCGACCAACTTGCGCAGCAGGCGGTCGCGCTCGATAGTCTGGCCCTCCTCGAGAAAGGCCAGCATTTCGAAATATACCTCAGGCTCGCCGAGGCCGTAGATGCATGAGACGGAGGCGACGATCAAAACGTCGTTGCGCTCGAGCAAGGCCTTGGTTGCGGAGTGGCGCAGCTTGTCGATCTCGTCATTGATGCTGGCGTCCTTCTCGACGTAGGTGTCGGTCGAGGGGACATAGGCCTCCGGCTGGTAGTAGTCGTAGTAGGAGACGAAGTAGCGGACCGCGTTGTCCGGGAACAGGCTCTTGAACTCGTTGTAGAGCTGAGCGGCGAGCGTCTTGTTGGGTGCGATCACCAGGGTGGGCTTGTTAACGTTAGCCACCACATTGGCCATCGTGAAGGTCTTGCCCGAGCCGGTGACGCCGAGCAGGACCTGCTGGCGCACGCTCTCGTGCACGTTACGGGTAAGGGCGTCGATAGCGGCAGGTTGGTCACCCTCCGGGCGATACCCGGAAACCAGGCGGAAGATCCCTTCTTTGCCGCGCGCTAAAGAGAGCACGACACAAGTTTAGCAGGCTCGCTCGTCTAACGGCGAATCGCCGCCCGCCTGCGGCCGTCGGGCGTGCCCAAAGCTAACAGCGCGGCCGAGTTATCCACAATGGCGAGGGCCGAGTTATCCACAATGGCGAGACGAACACGAAGACCGCACGACCAAAAGGTCCCGTTCTCGCCGCCCATCGGCCCACAAAGACGTTCTATACGCGAAATGCAGTAGCATGCACATAAAGGAGTAACGGTATCTAATTGAGTTTTATTGATGCTCATTATCGGGGAAGGGTCCTCGGCCACCATTGTTGCAGGTTCAAGGAGGTCGGCGATTCAAACGGCTTTTCGGCGTGTCAAATTATTGCGCTGCGCCTAAAAAACTACATATAGTGCTGACGGCGTATCAATTTGGGTTGTCAACTCCACGGGTTGGCACCCCGCCAAATGGTGCCCATCGGTGGCGGGGAACAGCGTGTAGTGGTTGTCCCTGCGCTCGGCCGATTCGCCGGGTGGCGGCGACCAATCGCATCGCGCTTCGGCGCCGGGGCCAAATAAGGGAAGGTTATGATAGGACGAAGACGAAAGAAGGGGTTCTGGATCCTGTGGACAGCGGCCGTGCTGACGTTCGCCGGCTGCGGCATGACCACGGAACAGAGAGATTACACCATTTACGGAGCTGTGACGGGTGCCGCAATTGGCGGTGGTATCGGTGGCGGCGTTTTCGCAGCCGATAACAGCGACAACTGGCCCGCGGTTCCGGCCGGCATCGTTGGTGGTGCAATCATCGGTGGGATCATCGGCTATCTGATAGCGCCCCCGCCGCCGCCTCCTCCGCCACCCCCGCCGCCGCCTCCTCCGCCACCCCCGCCGCCGCCACCACCACCCGCGCCGGAGAAGATCATCCTGCGGGGCGTCCATTTTGACTTTGACAAGGCAAACATCCGTCCGCAGGATGCGGCCGTGCTCGACGAGGCTGCGGAAACCCTGAAGTCACACCCGAATGTGACGGTCAACGTGAATGGCTACTGCGACGCGATCGGCACGGTCCGGTACAACCTTAAGCTCTCCGAGCGCCGGTCCAACGCGGTCGTTAGATACCTGGCGGACCATGGCGTGGCGGAAGGCCGCATGAGTCCGCACGGCTATGGGAAGACGAACTTCGTCGCCACTAACAAGACCGCTGAAGGACGGGCCCAGAATCGCCGCGTCGAACTAGTGCCCAATCAGTAAGCTCTGATACGGCTCTGGATACGGCCGCAGCCCCATCGCGGGGGCTGCGGCCCTGCCTGCAGACTGCGCCTTCTCTGCAAAGGCACCGCTTTCGAGCTTCGGCCCCTTTTACGGCCGCGAATAAATGCTAATAATGCAAGAAACCGATCTGAGTTTCCGGGGGAGCCATGAGTTACATCAAGCGAGGCGCCAATTCTCACAATGGCAATACGCTGAATGATTGGGTTTCGCTTGGCGGCTTGCTTGGTATCCTGCTGGCTCTGACCGTATTTCCAATAGCCGGCTGCTCTCAATTGACAGGTCAGTCCTCTTCAGACGAAACGACGGCCTCGGCTGAGACCACGTCAGTTGAGTCTGGCTCGTCGATGAAGCTGCAGGGTAACGTCGCGTCAGATTCTCTATCGAGCGACGCGAAGGTAGCGAACGTGCCGGCGCCTCCTAAGGCGCAGGCTTCCGCTGCTGGCGCAAACCCGGCAGCCGCTGTTCCCGCTCCGGAAATTCCTCCTATGACGTTGCCCACGGCCCCTGCCTTAGCGGTTGCGGCTCCGATGAACCCATCGCCCGTCGCGCCGGCGAAGCTCATAAAGGCAAGCCTGCCTGCCAATGCGGTCGTCGCGAGTACCGGCCCTGCGGAAGTAAACCTGGCGAGCACCGGCAGTCCGGTCTTAAAGGGCCTGAGCGGCAATGGGATGCAGGGGGAGGCGCAAAAGCTCAATCCGGTCATGATTCGCGCGCTCAAGGAATTCCAGATCGCCAGCGCTTCCTTTCCGGATTTCTGCCGCGACTGGGCACGCAAGCTGAGCGTCCGCGAGCATGACAACGTAGAGCATATCAAGTGGGAGATGCGCGACGGGATGGAAACCGGAAGCTATGTCGGTTACAGCGCGATCAACTCATGCACCTGCAAAGAGGCGAGCAACGGAGTCGCGGTCGGCATCCTGACCTACAAGGAATTCGACTACACGCTGAGCGGCAAAAGCGTTCAGGAAGCCAGACATGCAACGCCGCATGCGGCCACGATAGTCCCGACGCGCGAGATCTTCGCCTACGAGAAGGGCAAGTGGTTCTGGTAGGACTGGTATTCGTAAGTTGAAATGCAAAGGCCAGCTCGTTTTGAGCTGGCCTTTTTGTTTTCGATTTGCCGCAGGCGTGGCAGGAGCAATGCTCAGTTCAGCTCCTTGCTCGAGTACTCCAGGATACGCCGCGCCACGATAATCATGTTGATCTGCTGCGTGCCCTCGAAGATGTCGTTGATTTTCGCGTCGCGCATCCATTTCTCGACCAGGTTGCGCCGCGAGTAGCCGAGCGGCCCCAACAGTTCAACCGCTTTCTGTGTGATCTGCGTGACAGCGAGGCCGGCCTTGGCCTTGGCCATCGAGGCTTCCAGACTGTTGCGCATCCCCATGTCGAGCATCCATGCCGCACGCCAGGTGAGCAGGCGCGCCGCCTTGAGCTGCACTTCCATCTCCATGAAGTCGCGCTCGACCGCACTCAACCGCCGCGGCGAGAGTCCGTAGCGAATCTCGACCTTCTGCTCGGCCAGGAACTCGCGCACAAAGTCGAGCGCCGCCCGCCCCACTCCAATCGCCATCGCGGCCACGATCGGACGGGTTGCGTCAAACGTCGCCATCACGTCTTTGAAACCGCCGCCGTCGCGCTTGACCTCGGCGCTACCCAGCAAATGGTCGGCCGGCACGCGGCAATTGTCGAAAACCAGCGCCGCGGTGTCGCTGACCCGGATGCCGAGTTTCTTTTCCAGCCGCGTTACCGACATCCCGGGCGTCCCATGCTCGACCACGAATGGCTTTATCCCAGGACGGCCGGCGCTCTTGTCGACGGTTGCCCAGACCACCACGAAGCCTTCGGATTTTTCAACCGCCATCCAGCCCGAGGTGCAGAAAATCTTGTTGCCGTTAAGCACCCAGTGATCGCCGTCGCGCGTCGCCGTGGTGGTGACAGCGGCCGAATCCGAGCCGCAGCCGGGCTCGGTAATCGCCATCGCGCCCCACTTGGGCTTGCCGCCGCGAAACGGTGCAAGGAAGCGTTGCTTCTGCTCCGGGGTGCCGGCCGCCATCACTGCCGCCCCGCCCAGTCCGGCGTTCGGCATCGAAAGGAACAGCCCGGCATCGCCCCAGCAGAGCTCCTCGGTGGTGGCGACGGTGTAGACGTTGCGCAGCTTCACCCCTCCCTGCCCGTTCGCATCGCCCCCGCCCATCGGGTCACCGCCCGGGGCGGTGCTCGCGGCCCACATCGCATTCAGGAAATCCCACGGCTTCTCGTGCTCGTGCTCGTCGTATTCGCGCGAGATCGGCCGCATTATCTGTTCGGCCACGGTGTGGAAAAGGTCGATCCGTTTTTGGGTCTGAGGGTCGATTTCAAAATCGATCATATTTTTTAACGATCTCCCGTGATTCCGCTTCGTGTCTTTGCCTAAGCGGTTTGGCCGCAGAGTCGCGTAAAGTTGTCAGACCGTGGCGAGGCCCTCGAGCGCCGAAAACCCGCGCGCGTCGCGCAGCCACATCTCGACCGGATGCTCCCGGATGTAACCGTGGCCGCCGAGCACCTGGACCGCGTTGTCGGTAACCTTGAGCGCGGAGGCGGCGACGTAGTTGCGCGCGAGGTAGCTTTCCTTGTGCGCGTCCTCGCCGCGGTCGAGATGCCAAGCGGCCTCCCATACCAGTAGGCGCGCCGCGTCGATCTCGATCGCCATGTCGGCCAGCATAAAGGCGACCGCCTGCTTGGTCGCGATCGGCACCCCGAAGGCCTTTCGCTCCTTGGCATAGTCGCGCGCGTAATCAAAGGCGGCGTGCGCCACCCCGACACCCATCGCGGCCATCGCGACTCGCGACTGGCTCATCGCGCGCGTGAAGTCGGCGCCGCGCTCGCCCCCCAGCCGCGCCTCGGCCCCTACGCGGCATCCCTTGAGCTCGACCGCAAAGGTCGCGAGCGCCTGCAGCCCCATGTTCTTTTCGCGCTCGCCCACGCTCAGCCCTGGAGTGTCGCGTGTGACCAGAAAGCCGTCGACGCGATCGTAGTTGGCGCTTGCCGCCCATACCAGGAGCGTGTCGGACGCGGCGGCCAATGCGACCATGCACTTGGCGCCCTCGAGCATGAAGCTGTTACCGTCGCGGCGCGCCACCGTGGTCATCGCCGCCGGATCGAAGTCCCAACGCGGCTCCATCAGCGCCGCGGTTGCGGCGGCGAAGCTCCCGCCGGTGAAGCGTTTGAGATAGCGCTGGCGCTGCTCGTCGGTTCCCATCTCGAGCACCGGGAAGGCCAACAGGCGCGGGGCCAGCACGTGGGCCGCGATCGCCAAGTCGCCGTACGCGAGTTCCTCGGCGATTATCGCGCCGGTCGTCGCCAGGCGGGTGTCGCCATTGCCGCCGAGGCTCTCGGGGATCGGCCCCTGCACCAGGCCGAGTTGCCAGGCCTGGGCGACCAACGCGCCGGGAATCTCCCCGCTCTCGTCGGCGGGCCGCGCCGCGGGCCGAATCTGCTCGCGGGCAAAGGCGCCGACGGTATCGCGGATCATCTGTTGTTCTTCGCTTAACTCGAAGCTCAGCATGGTCGATTCAAAGCGGCTCCACCGGGATTACGCTAACTCCGCATACTAGTCCCGTGGACGGGAGAACGCATCCCGGAGTGCGAAGCCGCAGGCCGCCCGTCAGGAGTTGCCGCCCTGCTCTTCGCGGCGCAATCGCTCGCGCTCGCGAGCGCGCCGATACGTGGTCGGAGGCTCCTCTACTTTGGTTGGTGGCGGCACGGGCTTGCGCACCTTGCTCGACGGCGATTTGCGTTTGCGGCGGACCGGCTTTCGCGATCGCATGCTTCGAATACTAACCCGCGATTCGGCTAAAGCTAATCACGCGAACCGACGCCAGGCGCGAAGCGCCCAATGTAACTCAGCTGCAGGCCGGAGATCGCGCCGCCGGCGCCGCGACGCGAAAAGTAGCGGCCGGACTCGCACTTCGTGCAGGGGCCGACCTGCTGTATCTCCCCGCGCTCGAAGCCTGACGCCGCAAGCTGATCGGCGACGATGCCGCGAAGATCAAGGTACGCTTTGCCAGCGCGGTCGCTAGGATAGACGTGGGCGTGCGCGCCCCCGAAGCGGCGTTCGAAGCGCCTGGCCAACTCGTTGTCGACTTCGTAGCAGCACGGGCCTATCGAAGGGCCCAACAACGCACGGCTCCCGCTCACCCGCGCGCCCTGCCTAACCATCGCGCGCACCCCCGCAGCGGCTATCCCCGCCAGCGTGCCGCGCCATCCCGCGTGCAGGGCTCCAATCACGCCGCGCTCCGAGTCGGCGAGTAGCACCGGTACGCAATCGGCAGTGAAGATACACAGCACGACGCCGGTAATCGCGGTGACCAACCCATCGGCCTCGGGACGCGGATCGGAGTCGTCGGGCGGACCTATGGTGCGGATCGCCTTGCCGTGGACCTGCCTGAGCTGGGCAAAGCGCACTCCGCGCGGCATCAGCCGGCGTGCGCGCTGCCAGTTGACGTCGACCGAGCGTGAGTTGTCGCCGACCCAGTACGAAAGATTGAGCGAGGCGTAAGGTCCGCGGCTGCTGCCGCCCTCACGGCCCAAAAAGCCATGGCAGAGCGTGGACTCGTCCCAGCCTTGT
Organism: uncultured delta proteobacterium; assembly: GCA_963710455.1. GTDB lineage: Bacteria > Desulfobacterota > Binatia > Binatales > Binataceae > JAKAVN01. The sequence goes on along the minus strand of CAVQAG010000013.1, from coordinate 743,127 downwards.
AGAACCGGAGGAGCCGGCGGAAGCGATGAAGCTCGGCGACGGGCGCGCACTCGGTTGTCCGGCACTCGAAGGTTAACCTATAATTCTGATCTTTGGAATTCGCTCCTGGGGTCGCCCTATGAATGGCTACGAATATCTTCTCGAACGCAATCGGCTGATGTTCAAGCTCGAAGAAGACTTGGCGCTGCTCCGCGACCTGCCTTCCGCCGAGCGCCAGGAAAAGACCGCGCGGCTGCAGGGCGCGTTCGACATCCGGCTGGCCGAGCTTTATGCCAAGGTGGCCAACGAGTTCCCGGGCGAGCGGCGCAAAAAAGCTCGTCCCCTGGCCGACCCGCGTTAAATGGCAGGCAGTTGCGGTTACTCGGCACCCGTCCCGGTCGAGAGCATTAGAGAAACGCATTGAGCGGCGTAGAGCGCACCATCAGTATCCGCGGGGCGCGGACTCACAATCTCAAAGGAATCTCGCTCGACCTTCCACATAACCAGCTGATCGTGGTGACCGGGGTGTCGGGGTCGGGCAAATCCAGCTTGGTCTTCGACACGCTCTACGCGGAAGGTCAACGGCGTTACGTCCAGAGCCTCTCGACCTACGCCCGAATGTTCCTGGAGCGGATGGACCGGCCGGACGTCGATTCGATTTCCGAGATTCCCCCCGCCCTCGCGCTGCGTCAGAAGAACACCATCAAGAACGCGCGCTCGACCGTCGGCACTGTCACCGAGATAAGCGATTACCTGCGGCTGCTGTTCGCGACGCTAGGCAGCACGACGTGTCCGCGATGCGGCGGCGAGGTCACGCGCGACAGTGTCGAGAGCGCGGCGGCCCACGCCCTTGCGGGCCCGGGGATGCATCTGTTTCTCGCGCCGTTCGAGCCCGGTTCCCGCTCGACCGCCGCCACCTGCGAGTTTCTCGCGCAAAACGGATACCATCGCCTGTTCGTCGAGGGTGCGATCGTCGAAACCGCCGAGCTTCTGGGACGCGCGGTGCAAGGCGTCGTGCAAGATGTCGAAAACAATGCCGTGCGGGCCGCCGCTGCCGGCAGTGCGCAAGACGCCGTGAGCGGCCTTGCGCTCAACCACGCGCTTGATGCTGCGATTGATGCGATACCGCCAGACCTGCCGCATCACTCAAACGGCGCCGCGCCCGAGACCGCCCGCGGCGCTGCGCGATCGTCGGCGCCTGCCGGGCGCAACGGCCACGGGCCTTTGATGGTCGTCACCGACCGCGTCGCCAACGATTCCACCGACGCTCCGGCCCGCGTCCGCGAGGCGCTGGAGAAGGCCTTCTATCTCGGTGGCGGACGTGCCCACGTGGTCACGGTGGTGCGCGAGAACGGGCGAATGACATCCGTTGCCGACGTCGCCTTCGATCGCCGCTTCAACTGCTCGACCTGTCGCACACTTTTCCCCGAGCCTACACCGGCGCTTTTTTCGGCCAACAGTCCGATCGGCGCGTGCCCTGAATGCGAGGGCTTCGGACGCACCGTCGAGCTAGATCTTGAAAAAGTAATCCCCGACCCCGGGCTCTCGCTCCGCCAGGGGCTGATCGCGCCATGGCGCACGCCGGCCTACGTGGAAATGAAGACCTGGATGCTCAAGTGCGCGCGTCGCGCGCGGGTGCGCGCCGCCGTGCCGTTTCGCGAGATGACCGAGGCCGAGCGGGAGTGGCTGCTCGACGGTGAACCGCGTGACGGCGCGCGCGATAGCGCCCACGGCGATGATTGGGAGCGATGGCCCGGGGTGCGCGGATTTTTCCGCTGGATGGAGAAGCGGCGCTACAAGACCCACGTCCGGATCCTGCTCGCACGCTACCGCCGGTTCGTCCCCTGCCCTACCTGCGGCGGCGCCAAGCTCAAGCCCGAGGCGCTCAACGTGCGCGTCGAAGGAATCACTATCGCCGAAGCCGGACGGCTCGCGGTGCGCGAGCTCAAGACCTGGCTTGAGCGGCTCGGCCAACAGCGGCGCGCGGCCGAGCGCGCCGGCGTGGTGCTGCGCGAGCTTAAAAGCCGCGTCGGATACCTCGACGAAGTCGGACTCGGCTACCTGACGGTCGAGCGCCAGGCGCGCACCCTCTCGGGCGGCGAGGCCCAGCGTATCCATCTCGCGAGCGCGCTCGGCAGCCTGCTGACCTCCACGATGTACGCGCTCGATGAGCCCACCGTCGGATTGCACGCGGGCGACGTGCGCCGCCTGCTCGGCGTGCTGCGCCATCTGCGCGACCTCGGCAATACCGTAGTCGTGGTCGAGCATGACCCAATGATGATCGCGGGGGCCGACTTCTCCGTTGAACTCGGTCCCGGCGGCGGGCGCGAGGGCGGCAGCCTGATTCGGGCGGGGGCGCCCACGCGTGTTCGGAGCGACAAGCGCGGCAAAGGTGCAAAGCACGCCAGGGACGAGAACCCGGGCACGCCGGGACGAGTGATGCTGATGCGCACCTTGTCGCGCGAGCGGCGTTTCACTAAGCGTGACCCGGCTCTCAGGATCGTCAACGCGCGCGAGCACAACCTCAAGAGTCTGGACGTGCGGATTCCGCTCGGCCGGATGGTTTGCGTCACCGGAGTTTCGGGCTCGGGCAAATCGACGCTGGTGGAGGACGTGCTGTACAACAACTATCTGCGCCGGCGCGGCGAGCCGGTGAGCGAAGTCGGCGCCTGCGATCGAATTGAAGGGCTCGAGCTGGTCGGCGAAATGGTCCACATGGGACAGGAGTTGCCGGCGCGCTCGCTGCGCTCCAATCCCGCGACCTACCTGAAGATTTACGACGACATCCGCCGGCTCTTCGCGCAGAGCAACGAGGCGCGCCGCCTCGGTATCCAGCCCCGCCACTTCTCCTTCAACGTCGACGGCGGACGCTGCGAAAAATGCCACGGTACCGGCACCGTCACGATCGAGATGCACTTCATGGCTGACCTCGAAGTGCAGTGCGACGCGTGCGACGGCCGCCGCTTCCAGAGCCATATCCTCGCGATCCGCTACCAGGGACGCAACGTCAATGAGGTGCTCGGACTCACGGTCGACGAAGCCCGCGCATTTTTCGCCAAGTCGCAGGCGATCACGCGCCGCCTCGAAGCGTTGAGCGCGGTCGGCCTGGGCTACCTGTGCCTGGGGCAGGCGACCTCGACGCTCTCCGGAGGTGAGGCACAACGCCTAAAGCTCGCGCGCTTTCTGCTCGCCGACCTCGAACCGCTTCCGGCGGCGGCGGACGGCAAGCCGCTGGGGCGTGTGTTTCTGCTCGACGAGCCGACCACCGGGCTCAGCTCGGCCGACATCCGTCAACTGCTGCGAGTGCTCGCGCGGCTGGTGGCCGAAGGCAACACGCTGGTGGTGATCGAGCATCACCTCGAGTTCATCGCGCACGCGGACTACGTAATCGACCTCGGTCCGGGCGGCGGCGAGGACGGCGGACGCGTGGTGGCCGCCGGACCGCCGCTCAAAGTTGCCGCCGCGGCGCGTTCGTTGACCGGGCGCGAGTTGCGGGCGTTATTCGGGTTGCCGGCGAGCGCGCCGCGCGCCGCCGCGCGCTCGGCGAAGCTCCGTGCGAGCGCCGGATGACGTGGCGGTTGCGTGAAGCGTATCGCGGCGCGACGCGGCTCGGTTTCGCGGACATCGTCGTCATCGCAATCGTGATGGCGATCCTGCTCTTTGCCTCGTGGAAACAGTTCCCTGCTTATAACCGCCCCTTCACCCCTCGCGCGATTCGCACTCCTGCGCCACGAGTGCCAATGCGCGGGCAGACTCGCATTCCCTCTCCGCAGTAGCGGCCGTTTTCTAATTTTCAAAGTCACTGCTCGGCCAATTTTACTTTTCTGCCACGCGAAACGTCCGGCCACGGAAAAGTGCATCGCAACGATCCATGCGCTCTGGTAAAGTTTTTTCTACATCGTCCCGGCGGAGGGACGAACGGCCCGCCGGGCCTAACCTGGGAGTGGTTGATGATTCCTGAACCTCCTTCGGCAAAACGGCTTAAAGAGTTTTTCCTCGCGATGACCCGCACCAGTTTCGGACAGCTCGGAATCGCTGACCAACAGGTCGTCGAATACGTGGCTTCAGTTTTGACCGACTTCACCGCTGCGAGTAATTGGCTGGCGATGCGCGACGCAGAGGGTCGCCGTCTTACCAGCGTGGTCGAAATGTTGGCGGCGCAGACCGGCGCGCCACAAACTCGCGGGCGCGTGCTCGGCGAGCGCGAGTTGCGCAAATACGTCGGCGACTACACGCTTTTCATGTCGGGACTATTTCGTAACTTCGTCGAGCGCGGCGGATATCTCGACTACTATTTCGAGGAGGGCAAGCGCTCTTATCAGACCGTATCGGAACTCGATGTCGCGCTGTACCGGCCGGGCTTCCTGATGTTCGAAGAGCTGAGCCGCAGCTTCGAGAACTACTCCGGCGCGCTCGACTACATGCGCAAGTGTTTCTTCAAGCCCGCGCCCAACCAGGATCCGTTCGCCGGCTTCGCTCAACAAATCGACGGCTGGGTTCGGCTGCGGCTGACTCCCAATTGACGCCGCCCGGCGCGCGCGAGCGCCTCGACCATTACCTGGTACGCCTGGGATGGGCGCGGTCGCGTCGCGGTGCGCGCGAGATGCTCGCCGGCGGGATGGTCCGCGTCAACGGCCGCGTCTTGCGCAAGGGCGAGAGCGTTGCCGGTGGCGATGCGGTCGAAGTCGCCGAGTTATCAACTCTGCCCGCGCTCGCTCCGGACCCTGAAGTAAAAATTGAAGTCCTGTTTCGCGACTCCACCCTATTGGTGGTCAACAAGCCTGCCCCGATGGCGTGTCATCCATTGCGCCCGGGCGAGCGCGGCACGGTGATGAACGGTGTCGTCGCCGCATATCCGGAGGCTGCGGCCGCGGGCGACAATCCGCGCGAGGGCGGCCTGGTCCATCGGCTAGACAACGGAACTTCGGGCGCGCTGCTCGTGGCGCTGACGCCCGAAGCGTTCATCAGCCTCCGCGAAGCGATTAGAACCGCAAGGATCGCTCGAGATTACCAGGCGTTGGTCGCGGGGAATGTTAAAGAATCACTTGAGATTACAGCGCCGCTCGCCCACGACCGCCGCAACGCGCGGCGGATGATCGCGGTCGCCGCGAATTCGCCCGGCGCGCGTACCGCAGCGACATCGATTGAGCCGATACGCAGCTATGGGGATTTTACCCTGGTCGCTGCGCGCCCGCGTACCGGGATGCGCCATCAGATTCGCGTGCATCTGGCCGACGCAGGGCATCCGATTGCCGGCGACATGCTCTATGGCGGCCCGCCGTCCAACGCACTCGCCGACGGCCGCTTCTGGCTTCATCTCGCGGAGATCGAACTTCGCTCGCCCGCTTCAGGACCGGTGCGTGTGCGTGCGCTGCTCCCACGAGATCTCGAAAACGCGCTCAAGGCGGCGAGCCGTGGCGCTTAGAGCCGGAAGCGCAACCGGGCGGTCGAGGCGGATTTACTTATCCACGTACACTTGCCGATGCGCGAACTGCCAGTCGCCGTTGACCTTGCGTAGTTCATCGCGATAGCCGCCGACCGCGGCTAGCTCAGTCTTGCCAACCTTGATGTGGAAATAGATCAGGTTGCAGGTGCCATGAGCGTGATCGCCGTGAACGTCGAAGCTGACGTTCACCATCATGTGGCGCACTTGCGCGCCGGCCCATGATTCCTTGTATGAAGCGCAGAACTTGCGCAGTGCCGCGTGACCGGCGTGCTTGCCGAGCGAGGGGCTTTCGAAAATGCCGTCCTCGGTAAAGCAATTGACCCACTCCTCGAACTTGCCCGAATCGATGTAGAGCGCGTAGCGGGCATAGAGTTCGCGAATCTGTTCGCGATCCTCGACGCTTCCGGTGATCTCCGGCATGAGATTTTTCCTCCCCGTGCGCGCCACAAGGCGCGCCGCGTTACTTCAGATTACACCCGACTCCTTGAATCGCGCCACGTCCTCCCAGCTATAACCGAGCATCTCCGTGAGCACGCTCTCGGTGTGCTCGCCCAGTTCGGGCGCGTGGCCGCGCGGATTGGCCGGCGTCTCGCTGAGCTTGACCGGGAAGCCGACCAGCTTCAGCGTGCCCAGCCCCGGATGCTCGTAGTCGACCACGTAGTCATTGGCCTGCACCTGGGAGTCGTCGGGCAGGTCGGAGACGCGGTTGACAACGGTATAGATAAAGTCGCCGCCCGCCTTCAACAGTTTCATCCATTCGTCGCGCGGCTTGGTGGCGAGCACCTTGTCGAAAATCTCGACCAGCGCCTTGCAGTTCTTGCCGCGCACACCGATTTCCTTGAAGCGCGGATCATCGATCAGCTCCGGAAGTCCGAGTGTGTTGCATAGGTCCTTCCAGTAGCGATCCGCCTGCAGCATCCCGAGCGTCAGCCACTTCCCATCGGCGCATCGGTAATGGTTCCACAGCGGATTGAAAGCGTTCTCGCGCGTGTTGCGCCGAAATTCGGTACCCATGATATTGCGGCAGGCGAGGTTCAGGCCCTGCAGCGCGATCATTGAGCCGAGATGCGAAGCGTTGACCTCCTGCCCGACGCCGTAGCGCTCGCGCGCGAGCAGCGCCGTGATCACGCCGTACGACAGCATGATCGCGCCCATCTGGTCGGCCACGCCACCGAACAGGTAGACCGGCTCATCGCTTTCAATTCCCGCGATATGCATCACGCCCGAGCGGGACTGCGCCAGGTAGTCGAACGAAGGCTCGCCGCTGTCGGGACCCTCCGGGCCGTAACCCGAGGCGGTCGCATAGATCAGCCGCGGATTGATCTCGTGCAACGTCTGGTAGTCCAGCCCAAGGCGCTGGGCTACGCCCTTGCGATAGTTCTGCACGAAAACGTCGCTCTTGGCGACGAGCTGGTAAACGATCTCGCGCGCCTCGGGCTTCTTCATGTCGAGAGTGATGCTTTTTTTGTGGCGATTGTTGGACTCGAAATAAAAGTTCTTGCCGTTGCGCGCGGTGGTTGCGCCGGATACCGCGAAGATCGCGCGTCCCGGATCGCCGTCGAGCGTTTCGAGCTTGATCACTTCGGCGCCCAGATCTCCCAGCAACGCGGTCGCAAACGGTCCCTGCTGCCAAATCGTCCAATCGATAACTCTTATTCCGTCAAGCGGCGTCTTCATATTTTCCCTATACCACAAGACAGGCCCCGACGGATCGCCCGCGTTACGCCGCGATTGCAGCTCCTGTCCACAACGCCGGCACTTCCGGCGGGAGATTATCGGTTCATATTGACCGCCGGCGCTTGAGTTACCGCGCGGGAGGCATCATCAATAGACACGGGAGCGATGCTGCACTACCTGCTCAATTTTCTGTATCCCCCGCGATGCGCCGCGTGCGACGCGGGGATGCCAATCGACGGCACGCGCCGGGTATGCCCATCATGCCTGGCCGCCGTGGAGCCGCCGCGCCCGCCCTTGTGCCTCGCATGCGGTGCGCCGCTCCATGCTGGCGATGAGGGCGAACGATGCGATCACTGCCGGGCCACGCCGCCGGCGTTCGACTCGGCCCGTGCGATCACGCGTTACCGATCCGGCGCAGATGCGTCGGGCGTGGATGGATCGAGCGCCGTCGCGTCACTGTTGCGCAGGCACAAGTATGGCCTCGACCAGTCGCTGGGACGCGCGCTCGCGGAGTACCTCGACGCCACGCCGCTATTGGAAATCGATGCGTACGACGTCGTCATCCCGGTGCCGCTCCATCGCGCGCGCCTTCGATGGCGTGGCTTCAACCAGGCGGCGCTGCTGGGCGCCGCGCTTGCGCGCCGTCTAAAGTGCCCGCTCGATGTCGCCACGCTAACGCGCGTACGCGCCACGCCTCCGCAAACCGCGCGCGACCGCGCCCAGCGCACACGTAACGTGCGCGACGCATTCGCGGTCCGCCGTCCCTCGCGTGTCGTCGGGCGCCGGGTGTTGCTGGTCGACGACGTGATGACTACCGGCGCGACCGCGGACGAGTGCGCACGCGTGCTGCGCGCCGCGGGCGCGCGGAAAATCGACGTGCTCACCCTGGCGCGCGTGTTATGAGCGGCGTAAACCGAAACGAATTGGAAAAGCGGCGCGACTGGGAGCGTCGACAGCGCGCCAGCGCCGGGCCTCGCGCGCCGGAGCCGTCGGCGGTCGAATGGCTGGACCTGCTGCCGCGCGGCCTAGCTCTCGACGTCGCTGCCGGCACCGGGCGTCACAGCCTGTTGCTCGGCGGCGCGGGATTCAAAGTCGTCGCGATCGATTACGCGAAACCGGCGCTCCGCACGCTGCAATCGATCGTGCGCGCCGAGCAGCTACCGATATGGCCGCTCGTCGCGGACCATTCGAATTTCCCACTGCCACAAAACCGCTTTGACACGATTCTCAACTTCAATTTTCTCGATCGCACATTGGTGCCGCGCCTGATCGACGCTCTGCGGCCCGGCGGCGCACTGCTCTTCGACACGTTCCTTATCGACCAGGCGGCGACCGGTCATCCGCGCAACCCCGACTTCATGCTGCAGCATTACGAACTGCGCGAACTATTGCGCGAGATGGACATCGTGCGCTACCGCGAAGGCCTCGTCGTTTACCCCAACGGCCAAAGCGCATGGCGTGCTGGCGCACTGGCGATCCGCAAGGACGCTCGCGGCCGAGGCGCCTGAAAACAGATGGCGCGCGGGCTCAGTTACAAATCGGCTGGAGTAGATATCGATCTCAAGGAGCGGCTGGTCCCGATGCTGCTGCGGCTCGCGCGGCCGACGCTGGGTCCGCACGTGCTCGGCGGGATTGGCGGTTTCGGCGCGATGGTCGCGCTCGACGGCGCACGCGCCATGCGTTCGCCGGTGCTGGTGGCGGGAACCGACGGCGTCGGGACCAAGCTCAAGATTGCGTTTTTGACCGGCCGTCATGACACGGTCGGCATCGACTGCGTTGCGATGTGCGTTAACGACATCATCTGTCACGCCGCGCGTCCACTGTTCTTCCTCGACTACATCGCGACCGGCAAGCTCAAGAGCACTGTTGCACTGGCGCTGGTCAAAGGTGTCGCTCGCGGATGCAGGCTCGCTGGGATGAGCCTGGTGGGCGGCGAAACGGCGCAAATGCCGGGTTTCTACCGGCCCGGGGAGTATGACATCGCCGGCTTTGCCGTGGGCATCGCCGAGCGCGCCGCGATTCCCCGTCGCGAGCGCATCCGGCCGGGCGACGTCCTGATTGGCCTTGCCTCTAGCGGACTTCATTCCAACGGCTTTTCGTTGGCGCGCCGCGTGCTGCTCGAGCGCGGGCGGCTTAAAATCAATTCGCGTGTGCCCGAGTTGGGCCGCACGCTCGCGGACGAACTCCTGCGCCCGACGAAAATCTATGCTGAGGTCGCGGCCTCGCTGTTCGAACATTTTCCGATTCGTGGTCTTGCCAATATCACCGGCGGAGGCATCGTGGAGAACCTGCCGCGCGTGTTGCCGGCCGGCATCGATGCGGTCGTGCGCCGCGGAAGCTGGCCGGTGCCGCCGATTTTCGATCTCATCGCGCGGCTGGGACGAATCAGCCAGGCCGAGATGGATAGCACCTTCAACAACGGCCTCGGGATGATCGCGATCGTGCCGCCCGGCCAGGCTGATGCCGTGCTCGCTCATTTGCGCCGCCTGCGCACACCGGCCTATCTTGTCGGCGAGGTTCGCAAGGCCAGGCGCGGCGCGCGTGGAGTGGCACTGCTCTAAGCGGCTGCGGAAATAGCGATCAAGGGAACCAGAGACGCGATGGCAGAGCGGGCGCCGGTGAAACTGGGGGTGTTGATTTCAGGCGCCGGCACCAACCTGCAGGCGATCATCGACGCGCTCGAGCGCCACGAGCTGCGGGCCGAGATTCGCGTTGTGATTTCGAACCGCGCGGGCGTGCAAGGGTTGGAACGCGCGCATCGCCACGGCATCGCGACCCGCGTCATCGAGCATCGCCGCTTCCTCTCGCGCGAGGACTTCGATCGCGTGCTGGTCGAGACGCTGAGCGAGCATGGCGTCGAACTCGTCGTGTGCGCGGGTTTCATGCGGCTGCTCTCGCCGGTGATGCTGGCCGCCTTTCCCGACCGCGTGATGAATATCCATCCCGCGCTGCTGCCGGCCTTTCCGGGCGTGCATGCGCAAAAGGCCGCTCTGGAGCATGGCGTCCGTTTTACTGGATGCACCGTGTTTTTCGTGCGCGAGGGCGTCGACGACGGACCGATCGTCGTGCAGGCGGTGGTGCCGGTCATGCCCGGCGACGACGAAGAGAGCCTGAGCGAACGCATCCGCGCCCAGGAGCATCGAATCTATCCCTGGGCGATTCAGCTTTTCCAGGAGGGTCGACTTACGATTGAGGGCCGCAGCGTGCGTGTCGCGAATTTTCCGACCGGTGATGAATCGCTCGCGCTGGTAAACCCGCGGTCACCGCATTCGCCGCGCCTGAAGCGTCCGCACTAATTTTGCTGTCTTACTGGCTCGCGCATGCGCGCGGGTCCAAAAGTCACACGTGAAAACTCTGTCGGTGATCGTCCCGATGCTCAATGAGGAACCGACAATCGCATCGACACTCGACGCGATTGCGGCCAGCGCGAGCGGCTCGGGACTGAGCGTCGAAGTGATCGTAGTTGACGGCGCCAGCTCCGATCGCAGCCGCGACCTGGCGAGTCCTCGATGCGCACGACTGCTCGTCACTCGCCGCGGTCTCGCTTGCCAAATGAATGCCGGTGCTGCCACCGCCGAGGGCGACGCGCTGGCCTTTGTGCACGCGGACACGGTCGTGCCGCTCACCTTCGCCCGCGACATCGGTGTGGCGCTATCCGACCCTGCCGTCGCGGGCGGCCGCTTCGATCTGCGTCTGGACGACGACGCGCTGATGTTACGGCTTATCGGATGGCTCATCAGCGCGCGCTCGCGGCTCAGCCGGACGGGCACCGGCGATCAGGCAATCTTCGCACGGCGGGAGGTCTTCGAGCGGCTAGGCGGTTATCGCGATATTGCTATCTGCGAGGACCTCGATTTCGCGCGGCGCCTCAAACGAGCCGGGCGCGTCGCATGCCTCCGTTCACGCGTGACGACCTCGGCACGGCGATGGCGGGAGGGCGGCCTGCTCGTGACAACGGTGCGGATGTGGTCCGTTCGGATCGCGTTTTTGCTCGGCGTCTCACCCTCCCGTTTGGTCCATCTTTACAAGCGTGGCGGGGCGGCCGAAGATGAAGGGTAGAGGTCGATAAGTGGCTAAGGTCGAGGTTTATACTACGGCATATTGTCCCTACTGCAGGAACGCCAAATCGCTGCTGAAACAAAAAGGAGTAGCATTCGAGGAGATCGATGTCTCCGGGGATGCCGCGTTGCGCGAAAAGATGATTGAGTTGTCCGGCGGCCGCCGCACGGTGCCGGAGATTTTCATCAATGGCAAGATAGTCGGCGGTTATGACGAGTTGCGCACGCTCGATGACGAAGGCAAGCTCGACCCGCTTCTGAACGAGCCCGGCTGAGTGATTAACGGATGAACGACGAATTCGACGCCGAACGCTTTCCCGGCAATTTCTATCGCGGGATGATTATGCGCCTGGACCGAACGCGCGGGCGCGGTGCCGTGCGCTCGCATCAGGGACGCGAAGTGCTGTTCGAGTTCCCATTCGTCGAAGTTGCCGGCGCGCCGCAGGGCTGCCGCTTCCCCGGCATCGATATGTTGAGCGAAGGCGACAGCGTCGGCTTCGACGTCGGATGGACCTCCGGCGGATTGCGCGTCACGCTGATCAAACCGTCGCGTCCTCCGCGCGACGCGGCCGCGGACTAGAATTGCGCCGCGCCTGGAACATCCGCCACATCCTGACTCCCAGCGGATAGAACTCCCCGATCACTTCAAAGCCGTTACGCGTGTAGTAGGCGACGTTGGCCTCAGTCGCGGTCTCCAGGTACACGCCGTCGAGGTCGTATCGCGCCTCCACCAGTTCGCTCAGATGCCTCAGAATCGCAATTCCGCAATGCCGTCCCTGGAATGACGGCTCTACCCCCAGGATGTTGAGGTAAAGATGCGGGCGTGGCGGATGATTGCGGGTCAGCGTGTCGAGCAGCTTGATCGACCGGCGCACCCCGCCCCACCCCACTGCCCGCACCATCGCGGGTACGGTGAACAACCCGCTCGCAACCGTCGCGCCCGCCGAAGAGTGCATAGTACCCTCGACCACCGCAGCCGCGATCAGGCGGCCGCCCTCAAACACGCCGAAGACCGGCTGGCCGCCGCGACGCTGGAACCTGAGCACGACCTCGAACAGCCCGGTCAAGCGGCGTGCGCGTTCCACCGGCTCGCGCGGCTCGGGCGCGAGCGCATTAATGAGCGGATCGTCGACGAAAGCACGGCTCAGCACTCCGGCGGCGTCGGGATAATGTTCGGGGAAGACCAGCGCGACGCGCGGCCAGGAGTTCTTATCCATCGATTTTCCGATGACCAAAAGTTTTTAGGACACTAGCGCGTCGGTGTGATCACCGCGAGTGCGCCGGTCGTGCCGTCGCCATCGAAGATCACAAGATGATTCGCGTTGGGCGCCCATCCGATCACCGCCACGCCATTCACTGCTCCGTTCGCCAGCACGAACGCCTTGCGGTCGATGATCGAGAAGGTGACGATGTTGCGGGTCGGGCCGGCCGGCCCTTCCGCGTACAGTTGTAGCGCCAATTCTGCGAAACCGTGCGAGTAAGTCATCGTGCTCGCCATCATCATCGCCGGCGTCGTGGGAATTCCCAGAGAATCGACGATCGTATGGCCTTGCCGCGGAACGAAGCTCGCGATTTGTGCGGTCACCCGCTTGTCGGGCGACGACGCTGCGAGCTGCGGGTTCAGCTCGCGATTTCCCAACGCCATGACGACGCCTTCGCCGGTGTACGCCGCGGCGCTGGACGAGACCGCAATAAGGTCGGTCTTTCCATCGGCGATGTTATAGCGGTAGACGCCCGCTCCATGGCCGCCCCCGGTTGGCGTCGAGTACAGAAACGCGGCGCTTCCGGACGCCCAGCCAAGCACCCTGATCGGGCCATCGGCAGTGACCCGCTGGCAGCGCCCGTTGCGGCTATCGAACAAAGACGCCGGAGTATGCTCGTCGCCCTCGCCTACCGCAAAGCGCGCGTCGGGACTGAACACCAGCATCGACGGCGGGCAGGTGAGTTTTACCTCCTCGACTGTCACCGCGCCGAGAACGTGAATCAGGTAGAGCCCGCCAGACTGCGGTGGCGAAGCAGCGGGGTCGCCCGCCAGTCCAACGGCGAGCGTATTGGGCGCAAGCCAGGTCAGACTGACCGCGTGGAAATTGCCGTCGAAGCTCGCGACCGAGTTCTGTCCGCCCTCGCTGATGACATAGCGCAGCACGATTTCGACGCGTCCGGGTTCAGCCTCGGCCACCGCCAACGTCAACCCGTCCGGGCTTGCCGCAAGGCCTACGATCTTTCCGTGTGGCGCGCCAGGTCCACCGTCAGCCGCGACCAATCGCACACGTTTGTAAGTGGGGCCGCTGAACCCAAGTACCTCCGTGCGTCCCTGGAGCGTTCCGGTCAACGCGATCTCCTTAGCGCCCTGCAACCATATTGGCGGCTGGCCCATGATTGGCGTGAATCCGCGCGGCGTCTCGACCAGACCATTGACCATGATGCCCGGCGTCAGATCCATCGTCGCGGTGTGCTGCGTGACCGGCAGCGGCGGCGGGCGTTTCTCGTGGTGGAACAGCGAGCACGAAGCGGCGCCGAGGCAAAGCGGAACAAGCAGGAAAATGAATGGCAGAGATCGACGCATCGAAAACCGCTAGTTTAGAGGTACGCCCGGTCCAAGTCTGAAGGAGCCACCGATGAGAATAGCGATTCATTCAATGCGACGCGAGTTGAGGGCCGCGATACTGATTGCGTTGGCGGCCTGCGCCAGTGCGCTTGCCATCCACTATGGCCTGACGAAGACCGGCATTGGGCTCGGCGTGACCGCCGCGGCGATCGCGGTGGCCTTTGTGGCGGTTTGGCGGATAGCGCGAATCCCGCGCAGCGCAGTATTGACGATTAAGCTCGCCGGCTCGATGCGCGAGGTCGCACCGCGCTCGCCGCTTGCACAGTTGCGCGGGCGCGGCGGCCCCACGCTGTTCGATTTGCGCGAGGCCCTCGAGGGCGCCGCGCATGATTCCAGGGTTAGCACTGTGATCGTCAGGATCGCGGGATTGGAAACCGGGCTTGCCACCGCGGATGAGCTCCATGCGCTGTTGCGTGCGCTCGGCCGCGCCGGCAAACGCACGATCGCGCTGCTCGAGGGCGATAGTGCGGGTGTGCGCGAGTATCTCGTCGCCTGCGGCGCAGGCGAAGTCGTGGCCAATCCCAATACGCTGCTGACGATGCTGGGTGTGGTCGCGGGCGGCGTCTTCTTGCGCGGCGCGCTGGACAAGCTGAAGCTCGAGGCGCAGACGCTGCAATGGAAGGAATACAAGGGCGCGGCGGAGACGTTCACGCGCGAGCGGATGTCACCCGAGCTGCACGAGAGCCTCGAGGCGATCGTCGCCGATTCCAAGGCACTGCTGGCCGCGCGAATCGCCGAGGCCCGCGGCCTGCCGCCCGAACGTGCGGCCAAGCTCGCGGGGAGTGGCTTCCTGAGCGTGCGCGCGGCAACTGAAGCCGGCCTCATCAACCGCGCCGGCTACTTCGAGGATCTGCGCGCCGAGTTTGACCCCGAGCGCAAGGAACGCGTCTTCGTCGGGTTCGCCCGCTATCTGCGCCGACTTAACTATGCACGGCAGCCGGGCCGCGATCCGCGCCTTGCGGTGATTCATGGCGTCGGTCCGGTGGTCGCCGGGGAGCCGCCTGCGGCCGGCGATTTTCTGAGCGGCGAAGCGATCGCCGCTCAATTCCATCGTGCCGCCGCCGACAAGAGCATTCGCGCGATCGTTTTCCGGGTCAATTCACCCGGCGGATCGGCGCTCGGGTCGGACCTGGTCTGGCGCGCCCTCGGCGAAGCGCGCGAGCGCGGCAAGCCAGTGGTGGTCTCGATGGGTGACGTCGCGGGATCGGGCGGCTATTACGTCGCGATGGGCGCCGACCAGATCGTTGCCGGGCCGGCCACGATCACCGGTTCGATTGGCGTGGTCTATGCGCGCTTCAACGCCGCAAGGGCGCTCGCTGCGATGGGGGTGGCAATGGAGTTCGTCAAGAGCGACGAGGTCAGCGACGGGCTCTCGATGTCGCGCGCGCTAAGCCCGACCGAGCTTGGCCAACTTAACGACGCGGTCGGAGAGCTCTACGCCAACTTCACCGGCAAAGTCGCCCAGGGGCGGGGCCTCGACCCTACGCAGACCGAGGCGATGGCGCGTGGACGGGTATGGAGCGGCGTAGCAGCCAAACGCGGTGGACTGGTTGACGAACTCGGCGGGCTCGACAGGGCAATCGAAATCGCGCGAACGCGGGCGGGAATCAAGGACGGCGAACGCCACCAGCTTGTGCTCTATCCGGGGCGGGGAATTCTTGCTGGGGTTAAAACGATGACCGCAGGAGCGCGCCTGCCGTGGAGCGTCGGGTTGGCCGCGGAAACTATCGGATTGCCGCGGCGCTGGACGCCTGCGCTACTGGGCTTGCTGGTACGCGGCGGTGCGCTGCTGCTCTGTCCGTTTTTCTGATTCGGGATCGCCCTCGCGCGTGACGTAGGTGAAAAATCAGGCGTCGCGGATGAAGCGCTTCATCTCGACAAAGGCCTTCGCGCACGCCCCGGCGAGCGTTTTGTGAACTGACAAGGAGTTCTCGATTGGTTGGCCGTCCGAATCGCGGAAGTCGGTGTCATCGATGGAGCTTTTCAGCACGTAACACCACCGGGAAGTTCTCGCGCCGCGCGTCCATCTCGATGACGGACTTGCCGTCGCCGAGAACCTCAAGGAAAGCCTCGGCCGCGCGCGTCACCTGCGCATCGGTGAAGTCCTGCGTGTACGCCACCAGCTCGATGTGTGTCGCTTCCATTAGCTCGTCCTCCTACCCTCCATTAAACCATCCGAATACCCATTCCCACAATGAAAAGCTGATAACTCAGTGAGCAATCGACTAGATACCCATTTAAGGGGACCGCGTTGGTTATACTCACTCGCGTCGCGGCACCCATTGACAGAGTATATTGGCTGTGGTCCGATGGTCTGGTCGCCGCCCGAATATTGAGAGTCAGCAGAACAAAGGGAAGAGAGAAGATGGACCGCGAGGTTTGCTTTGGGGACGGCATATGCGACCCTGATCGCTAGGCGTGGGTCGGCTGCTTCGTGGTCATGCTCTGCAAGTGGAGTCCGGCCGCAAGCTGACAGTGCGCGACGCCGATGTCACTCGCGGGCCTCTCGCGCCACAGCAGCAGGAACTACACGAGAGCCAGCGCGGACTGGTTGCGACGGGGGTTCGACGCCGGGAACCTTAGCCCGTTCTGTTTGTCGACGAACAAGGGATCCAAGGCGACCTGTGGGAGAAGCTGCCTTTCAAGTATGAAAATCAGAGCAGATTCTGATTAAGATGGTCGTCTTGAGGGGCTCATGGAAGAAAACTTAAAAGTGACACCAGACTTTGGCGTTGTCTATGTAGAAGATTGCGTCAAACTCATGAAATCCTGGCCTGAGGCGCTTTTCGACTGCTGCATCACCGACCCGCCTTACAACATGAGCAAAAAGAAGGGCCTTGGCTGGGCTTTTAGCTCGCACGTCACGATGCAAGAAAGCTGGGATCAGTTCGTAGGGGATGCCTATCTCAAGTTCACGATTGAGTGGCTGCGAGAAGTCTGTCGAATAACAAAGCCAAACGGAAACATCCTAGTTTTCGGCAGCTTCCATAACATCTATCTCATCGGCTTCGTCTTACAGGAAATTCTTAATCGTCGCTTACTTCAGCAAATCACATGGTTCAAACCCAATGCGCAGCCGAACATTACCGGACGACTTCTCACGGAAAGTACCGAATACATAATTTGGGCCTGTAACAACAATCCTGCGGACGCGACAAAATGGACTTTCAACTATGAAGCTTCCAAGGAGTTGAACTTAGGGAAGCAGCTTCGCAATATGTGGTCTATTCCGGTCACCCCTCCCTCAGAGAAAGGAATTGGAGGTCATCCCACACAAAAACCGCTTGCTGTTGTCGAACGAATGGTCAGGCTTTGGACAGAGCCAGGGGAGTCTGTGCTGGACTGTTTTCTTGGGAGCGGCACCACTGCGGTGGTTTGCGAAGAGGCCGATAGGAAGTGGGTGGGTATTGAAAAAGACCCAAAGTACGCAGATATCGCCCGACGGCGGTTGCGTACGATTCAGAAGGGATTGTCGTTCGGCTAGTTAACGAATTTCCCTTGAGTCGCAGCTGATACCACTGCAAATCGGTCTTTCGCTCCAAAGGCCGCGTAAAGATTTCGTGTGAGCGAGCCCTGCGGGTAGTTAGTCTTTTCTTGGATGAAAAGCAGTTCGGTCACCACTATTAGAAATTCAACCGAGAATTCGCCCACGGCGTCAAGGGAGGTAAATGGTGCTATGTCGGAGGGTCGGAAGACTTGAAGTTTAGGAGGAAACTGAGTAATAGCCTGGACCTTATCGAAAACTCCAAGCATGTGATCCCTGAGTTGTTCGGTTAATCGCGGATCGTGTGCTTGCTTCACGTACATTTCAACGATCGGATGAATGTGTTTTGGCGTTCGCCCGCGCATGGAGCCGCCGGGTTCACGATACTTTACTATGAAGTCGTAAGAAGATTCCTTTTTCTTTCCGCGCAACACGAAAATCTCAACGTGTTTGGCGGTCTTGTATATCGGGAACTTGTGATCGTCGGGGTACTCAAACTTTTCCTCCATTTCGCTTAGAAAGTCGGATAACTCCTTTGGTTCTGCGTTCTCCACCATTTTTCGGTCCTTAACGCGTGTTTTTTCCGGTTGGTGTGTTAAAACGCCTGCTCTCAGGTGGTGATGTCCGGAGGCTCCTGCTCCGCATCGGTTTGTTGTCCAGAAAACTGAAGGTTCTGCTCATTTACCCGTTTTCTGCAGTGCGAAGACGCGTAAGAGCTCCGCAAAAAAGTAGTCCGTTCCAAATAGCAAAGCAAACGAGAAGGCGTAACCTTGAAAAACAGAGATGTCGAACGTTGACCGCCTTTAAGGTTTTTGATACTACATATTGTGGTCAATTGGCGAAGAGAGGCTCACAATCCACAACATGTAGGACGAGGAGAGGTCGGTGAAGAAGCGAAAAGGTACGAGCAAAAGAGTGGCAAGCGAGGCGGGTGAGCTGCTGCGAGACTCTCGTTCCCGCCGGGTGCGGTCCGTTGCAGGAGCGGCTCTCGCCGAAACCAGACGGCGCACGAAGCGCGGTTCACGCCGCAAATAATGGGGGGAGATTCAGTGGCGACTGTATTCGAGCAGGTAATAAAGTTGGCTGCAGAAGATCCGGTGTGGATTCCAGCGGTGGCAGCGGGCTATGAATTCGCCCAAGCGTACGGGAATCACTTTGCGGGTTCGTGGATCATCCAGAAGACAGGCTGGTTGCCCAACCTGAAGCCGCTGGTCACGCGCGGGATACTCACCAAGGCCGAACTCACGCGCGGCGGCAGCAGGCGCTATTACTCGCTTAACGATCCGTCCGAGGTGGGGCGAGCGCTCCAACAACTCGGCGTCACAATCACGAAAGGAGGGGTTTAAGGTGGAGACTTACAAGCCAGGCGAGAAAGCGCCGGATTCTGGTGAACTGGTCGAAATTGGGCCGCGTGGAGGGAAAGTAGAAGGCGGTCGTCGCACGGTGATTGAGCGGGGCGAGAGGATTCCGCCAACTTCGGAGGAGGGCAACCAGTTTAAGTACAAGCGCGGGTCAAAGACGACCCACTAATATATTCGAGCCGAGCCCCGACTTGACAATTTGAGCTTCATTTCGGCAGCAGACCCTCGCGTTCCAACGTCCTTCGGATCTCCTCGAACTTTGCTGATATCTGCCCTTTCTTGAATCGAATCTGCGTAAGACCTTCAATATTCCCAAATTCTTCACACCCCTCCTCTAGAAGAATGATCGCGCGACGAAAACCAAGATGACCTTGGAATAGGCCTATCTCGTGAATGACGCTTTCCCTTGCATGCTGTTTACCATCCCGGTGTTCGTCTTCGCCCGTCATCACGATGAATGCGAATGCACTCGCGTCGAGCATTTTCTGAAGCCGTTCCGCCGTCGAAATTCCAGCCACCGGTTCTCGATTGAACTCCTCATGTTTTAGCTTTAGGCGGTCTACCAGAAAATCCTTCAGTTCTCGCCACGCAGGATCGCCACCATGACCTATGAACACCCGATCCCCACCTGGTGCTGCTGATGCCGGGAGAGCGTTGCTGGGCTCGACGGTTATAAGTTCCAACTGCTCGATACAACTTCCAAGGATGGACAACTGCCCTTCGAGGTTTTCAGCGCGGACTTCTTCCCATCCGGCAGGAGAATCCACGTGCGGGGATCGGTACATCGCTGGCTCAGAAAAATCGCGTACGTTATCAGAATTTGATCCGAAGGCCTTAATCAACATTTCGCGGCCGGTTGTCGCCCACGCTTCCGCCGCATTCTCTCCCACAGGGCGTTTCGAAAGCAGAGCGGTGCCTCTCTCGTGGAGCTTTCGCAGTACATCTATTGCCTGCGCTGGTTGGAGTGACGGCGGAGTTGCTGCTTTTGTTGTAGCCTTTGCCATTTCTTCCTCACGCTCAAGACGTAGTACCTCCAACAACCGCCCTTGCATCGCTGCTTCCATCGGAGTTCCGGCTGCCGAGATTTGTAATCCCGCAGTGGAGATGCCGCGATCAGCGAGTGCTTTCTTCAGGGCTTGGCCTGTTGGTAGCTTCGTCGCGCTTGCCCCCTATCCCAATTTAGATGCATTTTACGCCGCACCAAGAATCAACAGAAGATGGCTCCGACCGACATCCTGCGGCCCGCACATCGCGGCGGGCGGCTGTCGCGGCATGGCTTGGTCCGGCGCGAGCTGCGCCGGTGCAATGGCCGGTCCGGCCTCGCTGTGTCTGATACCAGCCTGATACCACAGCGACCTCGCGAGCGTTGCTCGGGTAGTCGTCGGGTAGGGACCGCGCAGACAAAGAATGCCCGTGGGACGGGCCTCTTCTGATGCTCCGGGTGGTCGTCGGGCAGTCTCAAGGCTTTATAAAGCGGTCCCACGGATAGCTGGTGCGCTTTGTTGGTGGCAGCGCGCCGTAGCCGAGCGCTGCGTCGGATGCACGCCCTACGATTTCATCCAGCCGCGCGATCCCCTTGCGCGCGCAATACGCTCCGAGCCCCGCGAGCATCTCGCCGATCACTCCAGCACCGCGGGCCAGCATGACGCTCGCGATTTCCACGCCGCGCGCCCCGCTCAAAATCGCCCGGACGATATCGTCGCCAGTACGCACGCCGTTTGTGGCGAGCAAGGGAATTTCCTGCGGGAGCGCCTTGAAGCATCTGCTGATCCAGTAGAGCGTCAAGGGCAACGACCATCTCCCTCCAATTGCGCCGGCCGACCCGAGAATCGGCTGCATCGTCTCGATATCCGGCATGAAGCCCTGCAAACGCCCCATCAGGACCAGCATGTCGGCGCCGGCCGCGATCGCACGCTCAGCCAGCGCGAGCGGATCGCCGGTCTGCGCGGTTAGCTTTACGGTAAGCGGGACCGTGGTCGCAGCGCGCACCTGACGAACGTACTCGTGCACCGCCTCGGCGTCGCTGACCTGGCGCACTGCGCCATCGACGGCCTCGCGGCCATGCGGCGCGCTCAAATTCAGCTCGATCCATCGGAGCCCCGCGGCTTCCATCGCTGCCGCGATGCGCGCCGCCGGCGCGGCGGCGGCGACCGTGATGCTACCCGCCACGTAAGCGTCGTGCGTGCGCGCTTCAGCGTCCGCGCGCGCCAGCATCTCAAGCCACTGGTCGAGCGGCGTTTGCGCGAGGCCTGAGCGGCAGAACAACGAAGCGTCGAGCTCCGCACGCTCCCACGGCACAATCGCCCCTCCCGAATCGAGCATCACGTATTCTGCGATATCGAGTTGGCGGGCTGCGCCGGGCGCTTCGTTGACCGATTTCGCGATCACGGCTCCCGCGCCGGCATCCAGCGCGGCACGGATTCCCGCGAGCGTCATCGTGAATTCCGAGGACGCACAGACGATCGGGTTTTTGAGGCGGATACGGCCGAGGTCGGCGCTTATTAGGTCGGTCATGGCACCCTCGTTCCCGCACGTCGAATCGCAGGCAGCGTCGCACAAACGATGCGCCGCGCGCCCGGCGGCTGTCAAAGCGCAACGAATCGGTTTTAGAGACGGCGTAGCAGGTTGAAGGTCATTGACAGCGATTAACCGGCTGGCATAAATGGCGATGGCAGCGACCGCCCGCAATGAAGACGCACCACACGAACGTTTACGAAATCAGCCGCTTGCTCTACGACTTGCGTAACCCGGCCAATCGCGAAGCCGTTCGCACCAATCCCCATGCGTATTATCGGCGCTATGCAATCGGTGAGCATGAGCTGGGTCTTTTGATGAACCGCGACTGGCAGGGGTTGGTCGATGCCGGCGTCAGCGTCTACCTGCTTACGAAGCTTGGGGCCGCGTTCGGCGTAAGCCTGCTAGAGATGGGCGCCGCGATGCGCGGGATGAGCAACGAGGAGTTTCGGCGTTTCATCGAGGAGCAGAACAAACGCAATCGTCCACTCGCCCTGTTGCCGGACCAAACAGAGCCGGCGAAGCCGTCGTCGTAGGAGCGGCGCGATGGCGACGGTCGTTGCGGGACTCGGATGTTCGCACGCACCTTCGATCGCGCATGCCTACGACAGCGGGGTGTCGCAAGACCAGGGAATGAAGCCGCTGTTCGACGCTTTCGCGCATGCCGCACGCTGGCTCGCAGAGCGACGCCCCGACGCACTGGTGGTGATTTACAACGATCACGTCGACAACTATTTTTTCGACGCGTGGCCGGCATTCTCTATCGGCGTGGCTGACGAATACCAGATCGCCGACGAAGGATGGGGGCCACGGCGCTTTGCGCCGGTGCCGGGTCATCGCGCGCTTGGACGCCACTTGGCTGCGCAATTGCTTGACCGCGGTTTTGACCTGATGACCTCGCATCGGATTGAACTCGATCACGGGTTTCTCTCGCCGATGCCGATGATCAATGAAGGCTGGCGCGTGCCGGTAGTGCCGATGACGATCAACGTGGTGCTCGATCCGCTCCCGACACCCGCGCGCTGCTGGGCACTGGGTAAAGCCGTGCGCGCAGCGATCAATTCCTATCCCGAGGACCTGCGCGTCGCAGTCATCGGCACCGGTGGTCTGTCCCATCAATTGACCGGCCCTGACTTCGGCAAGGTGTTCGCCGAATGGGATCGCGAGTTTCTTGTGCTTCTCGAGCACTCGCCATCGAGTCTCGCCCGCTACTCGATGGCTGATTTCGCGCACCTGGGAGGCGAGCATTCGATCGAGGTCGTCCAGTGGCTGGCGATGCGCGCGGCGGTGCCCGAGCCAAGCCGGATGGAATTCAACTACTACTATCCATTCGGCCTCATGGGTTACGCGATCGCCGCCTTTCGTCCTGCGTAAGCGGACGAGCAGAGGCGGCGCGCGGTGCCGACGGCTCTAGCGCGACAGCGTCGAATAAAGGAGAGCGCGATGGGAATCAGGACTGGGCGGCAGTTTCTCGACTCGTTGCGCGACGATCGGCAGATCTGGCTCGCCGGCGAGAGAGTGAGCGATGTCGTGTCGCACCCGCGCCTTGGTCCGGCGGCGCGCACCCTGGCAGAGCTGTATGACTTGCAGCACCGCGCCGACCTGAGCGAGCGATTGACCTACCCCTCCCCAGGCACGGGTGATCGCATCGGTCTGACCTTCATCGAGCCCGCCTCCGAGAGCGATTTGGTACGCCGCCGCGCGACGGTCAAGACCTGGATGGACTGGTGCGGCGGGATGATGGGCCGCACGCCAGACTTCATGAACATCCATATCACCGGCTTCGCTTCGGCGCACGAATATTTCGCGCGCGGCGGCAAACAGTATGGTCGCAATATACGCGCCTACTACGAATTCCTGCGCGAGCGCGACCTGTGCTTGACGCATACGCTGCTTAGCCCCACCGTGGACAAGTCGAAACCGGTACAAAACCAGCCGCCGGGCGTCGCAGCCGCGATCGTCAAAGAAACTGACGCGGGAATTGTGGTCAACGGTGCGCGCTCGGTCGCGACGCTGGCGCCGTTCGCCAACGAGATCGCAGTCTTTCCGTCGACCTATCTGCAGAACTCGGAAGAGGCGCGGCCTTACGCGTTCGCATTCTGCGTTCCGATGTCCACGCCCGGCCTGCGCTTCATCTGCAGGCCCTCGCTGACCGAGACCGCCGGCCCTCCGGGCGACCATCCGTTCTCCTCGCGGATGGACGAGATGGATTGCGTGGCGATCTTCGATCAGGTGCTGGTGCCGTGGGAGCGGGTGTTCACCGCGCGCGACGTAGCGCTGGTGAATGGGCTGTTCGTCGAGACCGGATGTATCAACCAGATCATGCATCAGTTCGCGATCAAAAACCTGGCCAAGGCCGAGTTTATGCTCGGTGTGGCTCTTAACATATGTGACGCCGTGAACTCGCGCGCCGAGAACGTGCAGAACCTGCTGGCGGAAATGATCAACACCGTCGAGCTGCTGCGTGCAGCGATCCGCGCCGCCGAAGCCGATCACGTTCGCGGGCCGGCCGGCACTGTGCTGCCCAACGCCGAGCCGCTGTGGACCGTGCGCTTGCTTTTCCCGCAGCTCTACCCTCGGCTGGTTGAGATTCTGCAGATACTCGGCTCGAGCAACCTGGTAATGATGCCCTCTCTGGCGGAGTTCGCGGGCGAGCGGGCCGACGACGTCGCGCTCTATTGCCAGGGCGTCGGAGTCCCGGCTGAGCAGCGGGTGCGGCTCTTTCGTCTCGCGTGGGACGTCTCTTGCTCCTCGTTCGCGGGCCGCCAAACGCTCTACGAGCGTTTCTTCTCGGGAGACCCCTGGCGGCTTGGCATCGCCCGCTACCAGGGCTATCAGCTCAAGGATTCGCTCAAGCAACGTGTATGGGAGTTCATCGCACGCGCGGGTCAGGCTTCCGGCGCGAGTGCAAAGCGTGGTTGAAACGCAGGAGGTGCGGGATGGATTTTGGCCTCCTGATGATGCCCGACGCGGCTGCCGCGGCGCCGCAAGCGCGCCTCGCCGAGAGCCACGGCTTCACTCACTTCTGGGTCGCTGATTCGGAGCTGATGGCGGCCGACCCATACGTGGCGCTGGCGGCGGCGGCGCTGGCGACCGAGCATATCGTGCTAGGCGCCGGGGTCGCGATCGCCGGGACGCGAATCGCGCCGGTAACCGCGTGTGCGATCGCCTCAGTCGGCGCGCTCGCCCCCGGCCGCGTGGTGCTTGGACTCGGCACCGGTAACAGCGCGCGGCGCGCGATGGGGATGCCGCCCTACCGCGTAAGCCAGTTGCGCGAGCACGTGCGCGTGGTGCGCGGCCTGCTAGGCGGCGGCGAGGTGGCTTATCGCGAAGGAGGGTTGAATCGCCCGATTCGTCTTTTCCACCAGCAACTCCAGCTGGTCAACACGCGCGACCGGATTCCGATCTACGTCGCAGGCAACGCACCCAAGGCGATCGAGCTTGCCGGTGAGCTCGGCGACGGGTTCATCACCTCGCGGACCAACACGCTCGAAGGATGGCGCGAGACCTGGGCGCGGGCGCAAGCGAGCGCAGAGCGGGCGGGCCGCAATCCGGAGGAACTTTACACGATGCTGCTCACGGCGGCATGCCTGCTGGCGCCTGGTGAGAACTACGACTCGCCGCGCGTGCGGGCGGAAGCGGGACCGTGGGCAATGGTTGCGCTGCACGCCCTCTATGAGAGCATCGAAAGTGCAGAAAACGCGCCGGCGCCGATTCGCGCAACGTTTGCGGCCTACAAGGAATACGCGGATCGCCGCTTTGCCGACAATCCGGCGTATTACATGCAGCTACACGATGGCCATGGGATGTATATGCAACCGGAGGAGGAGCGTTTCGTGACTCCGGAGCTAATCCGCCACGCCACCATGACCGCTACGCCCGAAGACCTGACCTTGCGCCTGCGCGCTCTGGAGGCCGAAGGCGTACGCCAGGTCGCTTTCATCCCGACGCCCGGCAGCGTCGATAGCTTTGCGCGCGAGTTCGGCGAGAAGATCATCGCACGCGACTAGCTGCAACAAAGAAGGCCGCCCGGCGAACGGCTTAGCGCTCCAGTTCCTCGCGTATCGAGTACATCTTCTGCCGCGCCTCGGAAATGTAAGCGTCGAGGTTGCGGCGATGGTTGGCGAAGATTCCGTCGGGTGAACCGTCAAGCACGATAAGCGGCTTCATCATCGCCGCCTTGCCCAGCGGATCGATCGCTTCGTCGAACAATTGCGCGAGCACCGGCTTGGTGGTCAGCGCCTGGTGATACTCACGCTTTACCGCCTGCATCATATAGAACATCACGGCCGCGTAACCCTGCGCGTGATAAAAGTAATCGTCGACGTCCCAGGCGTGGACCGCGCTGCCGTCGTCCTTGCGCGTGCGATAGAGATTGGCGTGCGCGTCGCCCAGCATATCGCCCCACGCCTGGATGAGGCGGACCAGTTCGACGTTGCGCTGGTTGAGTTCGCGCGAGGTCTCGGGATTGGCGTGCAGGCCGGCGACGTAGAGATGCAGGTGGCGCACCCCGTCGCGATACTTGGACTCCGCCGACGGCAGTATCCACTTCTGTGCGTCGTTGCGGAAGTCGGTATCCGCGATCACCAGGTTCGGATCATATTCGTTCGACGACACCTTGGTCAGATGGTCCTTGAATACGCGCGTGGTCTCGCGCACCGCCATGATGATGCCGAGCTGGCGATTCGCGTTATTGTCGGCCATCACACGCATGCCCCACAGCGGGAAATCGTTGGGACGCCAGCCGAAGAAGCCGTTGAGCTCGTTTTCCATGACCGCCGCGAGAGTGGTCGCGTAAATCTCGCCCGGCACGAATGGCTTATCGGGCGGAAAGGTCTGGCTGACTGAGTAGTCCAGCCGATCGTGACGTATCTGGCCGACGTGTAGGCCGAGGTTTATCAGGACGAAGACGGTTAGAACAATCAGACCGCCGAGTACCAGCTTCCTGAGCGACATCGATTGATTGTCCGCTGCGGCGCTCCTCGAACCAAGCCTAGAGTGCGCCGCGCAAACGCTCCATCAGCGACAGCCGCGAGCCGATCGCCGCGGGTGCAACGAGGGGAGCGCTCGCCAGCACTCTGCCACCAGACATCGCCTGTCCTAGGCCGACCTGTTGTCCGGCGCGAATCGGCGCGGCCAGCGAGGCCGGAAGCTGAAACTCGACCTTGAGCCCCGGCTCATCGCCATGTTTTTGCATGACGCTGAGATTTCGGCCCCACACCGGCTTGAAACTCGCGAGCGATCCGCCGCTGACCGCCAGCGCCTGTTCGATCGGAGCACCCTGCTTGCCGACGATTCGCATCTGGTAGGTCGCGAAGCCCTGGGCCATCAGCTCCGAAGCCGAGTTGAAATTCTTTAATTTGTTGGGCGAGCCGAGAACCACGGCAATCAGGCGCATCCCGCTCCGCCGGGCAGTCGCCACCACGTTGAAACCGGCCTGGTAGTAAAAGCCGGTCTTGAGTCCGTCGCATCCGGGGAACGTACGAATGAGGTGATTGGTATTGCGCAATTCGAAGGCGCCGCCGCGAAACGGCTCGATATCGATCGACGCCCAGCGCATGATTTGCGGATATTGAATCATCGCGCGCGCCAGCAACGCCTCGTCCCACGCGCTCGACATGTCCGCCTGCTGCCCGGGCGCTGGCGGCAAACCAGCCACGGAATAGTAATGCGTATCCTTCATTCTGAGACGGGCGGCCTCGCGATTCATCATAAGCACGAAAGCTTCGGTTGACCCGCCGATATATTCGGCGACCGCGACCGAAGCGTCGTTGGCCGAGTGCACCATGATCGCTTTCATCATCTCGTCGAGCGAAAATGTCTCCCCTTCCCGGAGATAGACTTGCGAGCCACCCATCGCGGCCGCGTTGCGCGAGGTGGTGATCCGATCGCTCAGCTTGAGACTGCCGTCGTCGAGTTTCTCCGCCACGATCATCGCGATCATCATCTTGGCCAGCGACGCGGTGGGCCACGGCTTGTGCTCATTGTTCTCGAACATCACGGTCCCGGTCTCGGGTTCCATCAGGAGCGCAGCAGCGTAAGGCGCAGTGAGCTTATCCGTCTCCGCCGATTTGGATACCGCGGCGGTATGGGACCGCCGCTGGTAAGGGAACGCGGTCGCTGGCGCCAGCATCGCAAGCATCGTCATAGTCGTGGTGATGACGGCGAGCGCAACCAGCGTGAACGCGGTGCCGCGGATTTTTGTGGCGCCAATCGAAATGGCCGCTGAAGCGAGCGACGAGCGCATAACCTCCAACCTCCCCCTGGTCCGACCGAAGCAGGCCGCCCAGCCGCGTTAATCGCGGCACACTGTGTCGACTAAAACGATCCGCTAAAAGCGATCCGCCGTCCAATAGAGTGCCTTTGGCGCCTGCAGAATTGTAAACAGCGCCGCCTCGGCCTGTTCAGCCGCGACGCCGAGGCTTCGCGCGAGTTTCCGCGGCGCGATCACGCGCCACATGTAGAAGTTATCGGGATGGTGCATCACGAAGACGCCAGCCTCGCGCAGATTCTCTTCCAACGCCGGGTCCTGCGCAGTGTGCGTCACCAGCAGTGCCGGACCGGGCGGATCCGCTGGATTGCGCAGCGCCGCCGTATCGCTATCGCCGCGCTCCAGCGGAATTGACGGAGGCGCGCCAGAGGCGACCTCGCCAAGATGCCGCACCAGCGCGAGCATCGCGTCTGCAGCCTCTGGCGCGTAACCGTACTCCATCACCATCGGGAAGCCATGAATAAAATCGCGCGCGCGTAGGCCACGATCTCTTCCGAGGTGTCGCGGCGGCAGACGACGAAGTATTCGCCGGGATTCCCCGCATAGCGAAGATTGCCACGCCACGCATCCGCGTCGCGCAGCGCGGTGCCATCGAAACGGCCGCTGTAGTCGCGATGGAGCGCCGCGACCTCCCACAGTTCACGTGCCTCCTCCATTCGTGCGAGCCGAAACCCGGCGGCCATGCGCATCGTCGCAGTGTCCGCGAGCGCGCTAAACTGGCGCGTCACCGGACGCCAGCCGAAACGTGCATAGAAGTCCAGCCGTTCGGCAAACAGCAGCGAGACCTCGAACTCCACCCGCTCCATCGTGGTAACCGCCAGTCTCATCAGCGCCGAGCCGAAGCCGCGGCTGCGATGGCCTTCCATCGTATAGACCGAGCCGACGCCGCCGACCGGAACGCCTGCGCCGCGCAGGTTCACGACGCGCGCGAATATTTGCGCGGTCGCGACGATACGTCCGCTCTCGCATGCGACCAGGCATAGTTCGTCGCGGAAGCCCGGGTCATGGCGGTTATAGCGAGCGAAAAAATTGCGGTCGCCGTACCACAGCGCGAGGAGGTCCAGTACCTGGTCTCGTTCGCTGCCGCGCGCCGGCCGCAGTTCCATGGTCAGCGGATGTTGTACTGGAGCTGGACGGGCTGACCGCCACGCATCACGGTCAGGCTGATTGAGTTCTGGTTGCGCAGGCTGGCCAACAACTGCATCGCCTGGGCGGGATCGCCCACGCTTTGCCCGCCAACGCCCGTCAGCACGTCGCCGTCGCGCAATCCGATCTGCTGAAAGATCGAGTCGGGCTGAATTTCAGAAAGCTTGAAGCCGTGGGATTGGCCGTCAGGGCCGAGGTTGGGAATGGCGCGAACCTGGGTGAACAGCGCGGCCAGGTTGTTCAGGTTGTTGTTGACGGTAGAACGATCGAGCACGTAGCGGTTGGGATCGACCTCGCGCACTCCGCTCTGGAAAGGGCGCCCGCGCATGAAGCGGCGAAACGGCGCGCTGGGCAATCCGAACGGACGTGGCAGTTCGCCTGGCGCGCCATCGCTTGTGGTCGGCATTTCGATCTTTATACGGCGCCCCTCGTGCAGAACGATCGCGTGATCTTTATATACACCGACCAGCTTGCCCGCGTCCGGAATATCGTCCCCCATCCGATAGAGAGATTGCTCGTGGTTGTTGTCATCCTCCACGATGATGAACGGTTGCGAAAGAGTAAGCGTCGAGGTGCCGAGTAAATGGATGTGCAGGTTGGTTGCAACCTCCGCGGGTGCTTCGGTCACCGGCACCAGGTTGAAAATGTCGCGCTGAGAAATCGCGTTGTAAAAAGCGCGTGGGCGGACCACCGGAGCGGACGGTGCGGCACCCACCAGCGACGGCAGATGCGCCGACGCGCTGGCCACCCGGCCGAGAATGATGTCGTTGACGGCGAGCGCGAGGAAATAGGCGAGGATCGCGATCAGCGACAGGTTGAGCGCCATCACGTAGCGCTCCGAAAGACGCAGCGTCATCAGATCAGCTCCTCAGCCTCAGACCAGCCCCTCAGCCTCGTACGCGGTGCCTTCAACCAGCCGCTGCACATCGTAGTTCCACCGCCCCTTCCAGCGGTCGATCGTGAGACTCGCCTGAGTCCATCCGTTGCGCACCTGGTCGAGCAGGCGCAGCAGGTAGATGCTCTCGTTGTCGCCGTACTGATTCAGCCCGCGCTGGCGCTCCAGCCCGACGGTCGCGATCATCAGCGCCTCGAGCGAGAGTTCGCGGATACTGACGCGGCCGGCGCGCGCCTGAAGGCCGAGTTTGTGTGCGGCGTCGGTCAATTCCAGGCGCTCCTCGAAACTCCAACGCTTGACCAGGTCCCAGGCCCCGGCCATGCAATCGGAATCGTAGAGCAGGCCTTTGAACAGCGCGGGCAGCGCGAGCATCAGCGCCGGCGGCTGACTGTCAGCGGTGCGCACTTCGACGTACTTTTTGAGCCGCACCTCGGTGAAAATCGTGGTGAGATGGGCCGCCCAGTCGTCAATGGTCGCGCGCTCCCCGCGCCATCCCCGCTCCATGAACTGGCGAAAGGTCAGGCCCGGCGGCTTGGTCAGGTCCTGCGGCTCGTGATTGCGATAAATGAAATACATCGGCACATCGAGCGCATACTCGACGTAGTCCTCGAAGCCGGCGTCGTCACGAAAGGCAAACTCGAGCGTGCCGCAGCGGTCAGGGTCGGTGTCGGTCCAGATATGTCCGCGATAGCTCTGGTAGCCGTTGAGACGGCCGTCACATAGCGGCGAATTGGCGAACATCGCGTACACCAGCGGCACCAGCCCCATGCTGAGCCGGAACTTGCGCATGGCATCGGCCTCGTCGCCGTAATCGAGGTTGGCCTGGACTCCGGCGGTCTGCTTCATCATCCGCTGGCCCAGCCTCCCCTTGCGCGCCATGTACGGATACATGATCCGGTAGCGCTTTTTCGGTATCAATTCGATCTCGTCGATAGTGCTGATGGGCTGCATTCCCAGTCCCAGCACGAGCCGCGCCGAACTCGTGGCCGACCTCGATCAGTTGCTCGATGTGGCGGCTGAACTCGGCATGCGCGCAGTGAATCGTCTCGCACTGCTCGCCCGAAAGCTCGATCTGGCTGCCCGGCTCGATCGTAATCGCGGCGCGCTCGCCCTTAAGCCCGATCACACGCCCCTGCTCTTCGTCCGGCTCGTAGCCGTAGCGCTCGGCCAGGCGGCGTAGAATCTGCTCGACCCCGCGCGATCCCGAGTAAGGTAGCGCGCGGCCGTCCTGCGCCGAGACCGTCACCTTTTCGTATTCGGTCCCAACGCGCCATTGCTCGCGCGGTTTGGCTCCGCTCTCGAAGTAGCGGATCAACTGTTCGCTGGTTTCGATCAAATCAGCGCTCGTCGACATACGCAGATGGCTCCGTAAAAGGGGCGCTTCAACCGCGAGCATATCATGGCTTCGACGAAATTAGGACGCAAGCCGGACGGCGCCCCTTGTCGGGGGGCGCAGCCCTCGCCTAACTTAAGGCGCGATTCCACTCAGCCAGGCAGAGGTGGAGGCCAGCGCTCAGAGCGAGGCAGGGACCGGCGTCACATGGCTCAGGCGGTGCTCGCAATCGACCAGGGAACGACCGGGACCACGGCGATGGTGCTCGACGGGCGCGGCCGCATCCTCGGACGCGCCTACGGTGAAGTCCGCCAGTTCTATCCGCGTCCCGGATGGGTCGAGCATGACCCGGAGCAGCTTTTCCGCTCGGTGGTGCGCCTGGGCCGGCAGGCGATAGCGGCCTCGGGGGTCCGGCCTGGCGGTATCGGCGCGGTCGGAATCACCAACCAGCGTGAGACGTTCGTGGTGTGGGAGCGGCGAAGCGGCCGCCCGGTGCATCGCGCCATCGTATGGCAATGCCGGCGGAGTGCCGCGATTTGCGCCGCGCTGATGCGGCGCGAGGCCGAGGTTCGCCGCCGTACGGGACTGCTGATCGATCCCTACTTCTCCGGCACCAAGCTCAAGTGGCTGCTCGATAGCGACCGCGCACTGCGGCGGCGCGCCGCTCGCGGCGAACTCTGCTTTGGCACAATCGATTCGTGGCTGATCTTCCGGCTCTCGCGGGGTGCCACGTTCGTGACCGACTTCACCAACGCGTCGCGTACGATGATGCTCAATTTGAAGGAGCGCCAGTGGGACGCCGCGATGCTGCGGATGCTCGGAGTGCCTGCCGCGATGCTGCCTCAGCCGGTTTCCTCGCGCGGTCCGCTGGCCGAGGCCGCCGCCGGGATGTTTGGGCCGCGCGCAATCCAGATAGGCGCGGTCATCGGCGACCAGCAATCCGCGCTCTACGGCCAATGCGCAGTCAGTCCCGGCGCGGCCAAGGCAACGTACGGCACCGGCGCATTCCTGCTGATGCATACGGGGGAGCGCGCCGTCACCTCACACAATCGGCTGTTGACCACCACCGCGCTTGGGCCGGCCGGTGAACCCGCCTACGCGCTGGAGGGCTCCGTGTTTATCGCGGGCGCCGCGGTCCAGTGGCTCCGCGATGAGATGGGCATAGTCGCGACTGCGGCCGAGAGCGAAAAGCTGGCGCGCTCAAGCCGCGATCGCTCGCAGCCCTACCTGGTGCCGGCCTTCGTCGGCCTCGGCGCTCCGTACTGGGACGCTAGCGCTCGCGGCGCGATCGTCGGTATCACTCGCGGCACCAATCGCGCCGACGTGGTGCGCGCAGCGCTCGACTCGATCGCCTACCAGGTGCGCGACGCGTTGGCCGCGATGGAGAAAGACAGCGGGCGCCGCATCAACGAGCTAAGGGTCGACGGCGGCGCCACCGCGAACAACTACCTGGTACAGTTTCAGGCCGACGTGCTGGGGCGCCCGGTGCGGCGGCCGAAGATGGTCGAGACGACGGTGCTGGGCGCAGCAATGCTGGCCGGGCTCGCGTGCGGTCTCTGGCATTCACCGACGGAGCTGCGGGCGCTCGGTGGGAAGGGACGGCTGTTTCGCCCGTCGATGCGTCCGGGCGAACGCGAGCAGCTAATCAACGGATGGCATGCGGCGGTCGCACGCGTGCGCAGCCAACGGGGCTCGCGTCACGAAACGCCGCGCCGATAAATGGGAGAAAAGATCCATCGCTTCGCGCAGATCTTTCGCTAACGCTCAGAGTTTGTGAATTTATTTGCGGACAGGGATCGCTTTGAGGGATGGGAAGTGGATGATGGTGGAGAGGCGGAGGTGAGGTGATGGGCGAAGAGGTGCGGCTGCGGGAACCCGATCGTAAGCAGTTGATATTGCAAACCGTGGATTACGAGAAGCTGGCCGGTGCCGAGCATCCGGTGCGCGCGATTTGGCGGGTACTGGAAGGGCTCGACCTGAGCCGGTTCTGTGCGCCGATCAAGGCGCGCGAGAACGGCCCGGGACGCGATGCGACTGACCCGCGGATGCTGCTGGCGCTGTGGCTGTATGGGTTGAGCGAAGGCGTGAACAGTGCGCGCGAGATCGCGCGGCTCAGCGCCGAGCACGCGGCCTATCGCTGGATCTGCGCCGGGGTGAGCATCAACTATCATACGCTGAGCGACTTTCGCAGCCGACATGGCGCAGCGCTGGACGAGTTGTTCAGCCAGGTGCTGGGCCTGCTGCTGGACCAGCATCTGATCACGCTTTACCGGGTGGCGCAGGATGGGACCCGGGTGCGGGCGAGCGCGGGGGCGGCGTCGTTTCGGCGCAAGGCCCGGCTCAAGGCCTGCGTGCGTGCGGCGCGCGCGCATCTGGAGCGGCTCGACGCGGAGGCCGCGCAGGATCCGACCCAGGGCAGCGCGCGCCAGCGCGCGGCCGAACTGCGCGCCGCGCGCGAGTATGAGGAGCGTTGCCAGCGGGCGGTGGCGCGGCTGGGCGAACTCGGCGCGCACAAGGCCGAGGCCAAAAACCATCCGCAGCGCAAAACTGAAACCCGCATCTCGACCACTGATCCCGAGGCGCGGGTGATGAAGATGGCCGATGGCGGATTCCGTCCCGCTTACAATCTGCAGTTCGCTACTGACACCGAAAGCCGGATCATCGTGGGCGTCGAGGCGAGCAACTCTGGGACCGACAGCCAGCAGTTGGCGCCGATGCTCGATGAGATCGAGCGGCGGACCGGCGCGCTCCCCAGGCAGCATCTCGCCGACGGCGGCTATATGAACTTTGCCGCGGTCGAGCGCGCCGCGGCACGCGGGGTGGAGGTGTTCGTGCCGCCGCGCGAGAACCGCACCTATCACATCGATCCGCTCACCCCGCAGCCCCGCGACAGTGCGGCGATCGCCGAGTATCGAAAACGCATGGGCTCGCCGCAGGGCCAGCGCATCTACCTGGAGCGGGCCGCCACCGCCGAAACCGTCAACGCCGATCTCAAAACCTGGCGCGGCCTCGACCGCTTGCTGGTCCGCGGCATCAGCAAGGTGCTGATCGTCGCGACCTGGTCGGCGCTGGTTTACAACCTGATGCGCTCGATCAAAATGGGCTGGTTGTGAGGCTTCCACTATCGCCAGCTTCCTCAGGCGCTCTTTGCCTAAACAACCTGACCTCGTCCAATCAGTGACTGTCGCTCGCAACGCGCCGATGCCATCGCAAAAATCCAAATATTCACAAACTCTCAGGATGACAGCGGGGGGTTTTTGTTGTCCTCCCGAACGAAAGTTGCCGAAGTGAAGGATCAACGCGCAGCGATTGTTTTGTTTATCGACAACCCCCTTAGTCGGTGGCGCGGGCAAAAACGCCGCCGCGCTCGAAATGAGGTCGTACTAATGTGCAGGAATATCAAAACCTTGTTCAATTTCGATCCGCCTGTCAGCGCCGAAGAGATCCGTGCTGCTTCGCTTCAATTCGTGAGAAAAATCACCGGTTTTAATCGACCGTCTAGGGCAAACGAGAGCAGCTTCCTCGCGGCAGTCGATGAAATAGCCGATATCGCGGCCAATCTGCTCCGCGCGCTCGAAACGAATGCACCGCCAAAAAATCGGGAACAGGAAGCCGCAAAGGCAAAAGCTCGCGCTGCCGAGAGATTCAGCGCTTGAGTCCTGCCAAATAACGAACCACCTTGAATCGTACGTCAGGAATTGGCTCTGCCCTGCCAGTACTCGGCGGCGACGGCGAACGCAGCGGCCGCGCGCTCGAAACTGTCGAACACCACCAGGCCGCGGCTGCGCGCGAGCTCTTTGGCGCGGGTGACGATCACCTCGACGTGGGCGGGATGCAGGATCGCGGCAAAGGGCTTGCGCGAGCGCAGGTTGAACTCGGCGAGCTTGTCGAGCAGGCCGGTCAGTTCGTCCTCGTGGGCAGGCCAGCGCGCGGCGCGTAGTCCGGTACCGATCTCCAGGACGATCGCGTCGATCGCAGCGTCGCGCTCGAGAATGTCGAGAATCCGATCGAGGTTGCCCTGGTCGTGCCCCATTCCGATCGTTCCACCGGCGTCGAGCGGATTGCGATAACTGCCACCGATGATGTTGAAGAAGCCTTTCAGTTCCGCGTATGACTCCTCAGATAGCCTCGGCACTTCGAGCCCTGCGGCGGCGAAGGTGTCGGTTATTACCACCGATTGTCCACCGGTCATCGCGACCAACCCCACTCCGCGTCCGCCGACGCGGCGCCCGCGCGCCAGCAATTCCATCGCGTCGAGCATCGCGTCCAGGCTCGCGACCGAAACCGCCCCGCTCTGCGCCATCAGCGCGCGCCACACCGCGGCCGAGGTCGCGAGCGATCCCGTATGCGAAAATGTTGCGCGCGCCCCAGCGTCGGTCATCCCGCCCTTCCATACCACCACCGGATGACGCGCGGCGGCGTGTTTCAGGCTCGCAAAAAACCGCCGCCCGTCGCGCACGCCCTCGATGTACATCCCAATAGCGCGGGTCGCTGGATCGTCCGCCATCACGTCGAGATAGTCTGCCGCCTCGATCATCAGTACGTTGCCAATCGACGCGGCCTTGTTGATACGGATGCCGCGAATCGGCGCCTGCAGGCAGAAATTGATGCTGTGAGTTCCGCTTTGCGAGATGAAACAGACGTCGCCGCCAACGCTCCCCGCCGCCAGATCGGGAAAATTGCATAACCCGATCGACGGGTTGTACAGGCCCATGCAGTTGGGCCCGACCAGCGCGATATCGGATTCGGCAGCGGCCGCCCGTAGTTCGCGCTCGAGCTTCACGCCCAACTCTTCACCGGTTTCGGAAAAGCCCGAAGTAAAAAACCCGATGCCTTTGACGCCGGCTGCGACGCAATCCTTCAGGATCCGCGGCGCGATCTGGCGCGGCACGGCGCTGATAGCGTAATCGATCGGCTCGGGCACGTCGGCCAGACTTTTGAAATTGGTAATGCCCATCGCCTCGATCCCTGAAATTTCGCCGGGATCGACTTGCACCGAGTATAGTTTGCCCGCGAAGCGGGACATCGCCCGCAACCACAGGTAACCGCCCATCCGTTTGTCACCGACGACTGCGACCGTGCGCGCCTCGAAGCCCCGGCGCAGATTCTCGATTCGTTGCGCGTGCCGTGAATCCGAAACCGCCGCGGACTGCGCGCGAGCCGGCCCGCCAGTTAGATCGAGCAGCATGCGCGCATCGAGCACGCGCAATCCGTTTGAGTACGCGGCCACCGGATTGAGATCAATCTCGCGCAGTTCGGCGTGGACGGCGGCGAACTCGGAAAGCTTCGCGATCAGTTCGGCGATCGCATCGAGATCGGCGGGGGCGCTTCCGCGCGCCCCTTTAAGCATCGCGACGCCGCGCAACTCGCTGAGCATAGCGCGCGCGCCGGCGGCGGTAATCGGCGCGATTCTAAGCACCGTGTCCTTGAGAATCTCGACCAGTGTCCCGCCCAGCCCTACCACAACCAGCGCGCCGAAGCGGTCGTCGCGCGTCATCCCGACAATCAGCTCGATCCCCGGCATCGCCATTGCCTGCACCGCGACACCGTCGAAGCGCGCGCCGGGACGTTTGGCGGCAAGGCTCTGCCTGATGCGTTCGAACGCGGCCCTGACTTCGGCGGGCGAACCCAGCCCAAGCTCGACGCCGCCGACCTCGCTTTTGTGCGTGGCTTGTGGCGAGACCACCTTGAGAGCAGCAGGAAAACCGAGGCGAGCGGCGAGTTCCGCCGCCTCTTCGGCGCTTCGCGCGAGACAGGCGGTCGCAACCGGGATTCCGATCGCTTCGAGGATTTGCTTGGATTCGATTTCCGAGAGTTCGCTGCGGCCGGCGCCGATTGCCTCTGCGAGTAAGCGATCGCCATTTGATGTCGATGCGTCCACACGAGGCGTATAGCAAACGCGCCCAACGATTTGAAACGCACTTGCGCGACGGCCCTGATGCGATTAATACGGCGACCGGATGAAGGATCCTCGTGGCAAGCAGGTAAAAGCCCGCGGTGCCGGGCCAGGCGAACGGCGTGTGTTCGTCACCCGCCCGATCGCGGAACCCGCTATCCGACGGCTGGCATCGATGGCGCGGGTGGATCTGTGGGACGACGAAATGCCGCCGCCGGCGGCCGAGTTGCGTGCGCGTGCGCGGCAGGCCGACGGCGTGCTCAGCATGGTCACCGATCGGTTCGATGCCGCGACTATCCGCGCACTGCCGCGGCTCTGCGCGATCAGCAACCTGGCCGTGGGCGTCGACAATATCGACCTCGGCGCCGCGACTCGCGCCGGTATAGCGGTGGGCCACACGCCTGGCATCCTGACCGAAACTACCGCCGACCTAGCCTTTGGGCTGATGATGGCGGCTGCGCGGCGAATCGCCGAGGGCGATCGTTACGTGCGCAATGGTCGATGGCGAACGTGGGGACCGAAGGTGCTGTTGGGGCGGGACATTCACGGAGCCACGCTGGGGATAATCGGATGGGGCGCGATCGGGCAGGCGATGGCGCGGCGCGCCGCGGGTTTCCAGATGCGCGTTGTATATTTGCCGGGCCCCCGCGCGTCGCGCCTGGCGCGAGGCCGGCTTTCTCGGGCTTCCGCCGGCGCCAATGCTTCGCCGGCGGAGCCAATGAGCCTCAAGCGACTACTTGCTCAATCGGACTTCGTCTCGATACATGTGCCGCTGATGGCCGCGACTCGCCACATGATCGGCGAATCGGAAATCGCGACGATGAAACGAACAGCCATTTTGATCAACACCGCGCGAGGCGCGATCGTCGATCCGCAGGCGCTCGCCGGCGCTCTGCGAGCGGGACGTATCGCCGGGGCCTCCCTCGACGTGACCGACCCTGAGCCTATCCTCGCGAACGATCCGCTGCTCGAGTTGCCCAACGTCGTAATCACGCCGCACATCGGCAGCGCGAGTCACGCGACCCGGCTTAAGATGGCCGAGCTCGCGGTGGATAATTTGATCGACATATTTGAGGGACGGCAGCCGCGGCATTGCGCCAACCCGGCAGTACGAATGCGTTGACGGCCTGGCGTAGCCTCGTCAACCGGTTGACACTTGAGCGACGGTTGACAAAGGGCTTTTTGACGGTATGCACCCGCCGATCTGACGATTTAAGCAAGGTAAAGCGATTTTGGCCTAAGTGGAGGCGACGATCGTAGCATCGGATGAAATTTAGCCGCTGGGTCCGCTGCGTGGCATGTTTATATGTGGACGCAGCCGCACCGGCAATTCGCCGCATCCTGGGATTAATTACTCTCCCCTTTGGCTACGGACCTTACCAAACGATAACTCGCGATCCTTCCAAGTGCGCCCCGCGCGCGAGGTGCGCAATGTGCAGTGGCTCGTCGTGCGCCAAGTCAATAGAAACAGCATTTGCCTAAATAAAGTTAAATAGACTAGAATCAAGACTAATCTGATGATTTTGGCGAGAGATGAAGGAAGTTCTCACATTGAAGACTGGGGACGGTTGCAGGGTACGCATCTTTTTGGACACTCCAGGCTCGGGGCTGGACGAAATTCGGCGTCGGTGGACCTTCGAGGACCCCTACTGGCGATGCATCGATAGCGGAGAGGTAGCGGAGCAATCGGGACCTGCAGCCGCCGGTTGACGTCGCAACTTCTTCTCTGGAGACCTCGCGTCTCACAGTCCCAAACGCTTCATCAACCGGTACAGGGTGGTGCGGTCCACACCGAGCGTGGTCGCGGCGATCGCGCGGTTGCCCTTGGCGGCATCGAGCGCCGCACGGATTCGCGAGACCGCGGCGCGATCGAGATAAGCTTGCAGAGTCTCGTTGGGCTCAGCCGGTTCCTCGCCCTCAGGCGTGGGCTCGATATTGCCCTCCAATGCAAAGGCCTCAGGGGTGAGAACTTCCGCTCCGCTCATGACCACGGAGCGCTCGATCACATTTTCCAGTTCGCGTACGTTGCCGGGCCACTGGTAATTGACGAGCGAGCGTTCGGCCTCGGGCGAGAGCGTGATCGGGCGCCCGGCCAATGCCGTGTAATAAGCGAGGAAATGACGCGCCAGCGGCAGGATATCCTCGCGGCGCTCGCGCAGTGGCGCGATCTTGACCGGGATGACGTTCAGGCGAAAGTAGAGGTCAGCGCGGAAACGGCCGGCGGCGACTTCATTGCGGAGCATACGGTTGGTGGCGGCGACGATTCGCACGTCGACCTTGCGCAATTTCGAGGCGCCGACGCGCTCGCCGTCCTCGAGCACGCGCAGAAGCTTGGCCTGGAAATCCGTTCCCGCCTCGGCGATCTCGTCGAGGAACAAAGTGCCGCCCGAAGCACGCTCGAAACATCCGGCATGCGCCGCGATTGCACCCGTGAAGGAGCCTTTCTCGTGCCCGAACAATTCGCTCTCGACCGCGCCCTCCGCGAAAGCTTTGCAGTTGATCGCAACGAAGACGCCGTCCGCGCGTGCGCTCCAAAAGTGGAGCATGCGAGCGATAAGCTCCTTGCCGGTGCCACTTTCACCTTCGATCAGAGCGGCCGAGCACGACGGAGCGACGCGACGGATCATCGCGACCAGCTGCTTGCTCTGCAGGCTTTCGGCGATAAAGCCGGCGGCCGTACCGGCGACGTCGAGCTGCTGGCGCAGGCGGCGGTTCTCGCGCTGCAGCGAGCCCATCTCGATTGCTCGCTCGACGGTCTTGACCAACGCCTCGACACTGAATGGCTTGGTCACGTAGTCGAAGGCGCCCTCACGTATCGCGGCGGCCGCCGAGATAACGCTGCTTCCTCCCGCGAGCAGGATCATCGCCACGCCAGGCCGCCTCGCCCGCACCCGGCGCAGCATTTCAAGCCCGTCCATCCCGGGACTTTGCACGGCTGCTACGATGACTTCAGAGCCCCGCTCGGCGCTGGTAAGGTCAGCGTCGTTGCTCGAACAAATCTCGATGTCGTAGCCCTTTTGCTCGAGCGCCTTGGCAAGAAAACGCGCCTCCTCCTCGTCGTTCTCGACGATCAGGACTGTCGCTTGTTCGGCTTTTGCAACGTTTGATGCGTCCCCTGTCTGTGCCATCCCACAACTTCCACACGGCCCAAGCAGCCGATATCCAGCGAGACTGCGACGCTTAATGACCCTAGCCGGGAGCCAAAGATCCGAAGAACATCACCTAGCCGGAGACGGCCTGTCACAGTCCCGCAAACGGCCTTTCGGCCGCAGATTTTGTCACGTTCGAATCAGACGTTTTTTTTATGCCGAAGCTTCGTCTATGCGCGCATCCTAGCTAAGGACGACCAATCTTGTCTAGGGCGCTCTCTTACGGCCTAAAAATACCGGTTCAGGGCTAATGGCTGCCGACTCGAATCTGATACGCTTTCATTTACCTATATTTGACTGGAAGTGGAGCTGCACTAACTTCGGGTTAGGCAGCGTCATAGGAGATCTTCGATTTGCCCCTAGCTGCTGAAGTAAGGAAACCTGTGGAGTGAACCCCATCGGTTGGACAGTTGTCAGGCGGGAGATTGGACCAGGGTGCGGGCGTGTAGTTCCTCGAACCGCACGGGCGAAAGATAACCGAGCGCCGAGTGCAGTCTGCGAATGTTGTATACCTCGTCGATGAAGCGTGGAAGCCTCGCGATCACGTCCGCGTGAGTCCGATAGTCACTGAGGTAGACCTCTTCGCATTTGATCGTCTTCATGAAACTCTCGGCTTTCCCGTTGTCGTATGGATTGCCGCGCCGACTCATCGAACCGACCAATCCGCGTTCGGCAAGTATCCGGCGATAGGGCTCGGCCGCGTACTGCGCACCGCGATCGGAATGATGGATACAGCCGGGCGGTGGTCGTCGCGTCTCGATTGCCGCCCGCAAAGCTGCCAAGGCGAGTCGTGTATCGATCTGCCGACCAAGCGCATAGCCAATCACCCGGCGCGACCAGGCGTCCAGAATCACTGCCAGGTAGACGAAGCCGGACACGATACGGATGTACGTGATATCGCCGACCCAGAGCTGATTGGGGCCGGTTGGGCGGAAGCCACGGGCAAGGTTGGGAAAGATCGGGCCGTCGTGGTCGCTGTCCGTGGTGCGCACGAACTTACGCAGGGGCCGCACCTGGAGGCCGTTCTGCCGCATCAGCCGCGCTACTGCCTTGTGATTGACCACCATTCCCTCGGCACGGAGCTGGTGGGTTATGCGGCGGTAGCCGTCGCGTGGGAACTCGGCACACAGCGCCTCAATGCGGTCGCACAGAACCTTTTTCTCCGCCGCCTGGCGGCGGCCGCGGTAGTAGTAAGTCGAACGCGCCAGCCTCATGATTCGGCATCCTCGCGCGACGGAGACGGCTTCGGGCCGCTCACGATGGAGTAGCTCCCTTCGTTGGGCTGGCGCCCCAACTGCGCCCCTTTTTTGAGCAGATCGACTTCCATCGTGAGCTGGCCGACCTTGCGTTCGAGCTCAGCTATTTTTCGCTCGTACTGGGCGATGTGCACCGCCTCGGCCAGCTCGTCGGTGAACTCGCCCGCCTCGTACTTGCTAATCCAAAGCCGAATCAGATTGCGCGAGAGACTATGCCGGCGCGCGAGCTCATGCAGCCCTGCACGTCCGTCAAGAAACTCTTTGGCGATCTGGCGCTTGAACTCCGAACTGAAACTCCGATGCCGAGACATGGCCTATCCTCCGATAAGCCCACCGCCCGGTCCAATTCGTCCCTGCTTTTCTGTCCAGTTTTAGGGGTTCACTCCACTGAGCGCATAAGTAAGAGGATGACGATGTTA
Source organism: uncultured delta proteobacterium (assembly GCA_963710455.1). Classification (GTDB taxonomy): domain Bacteria; phylum Desulfobacterota; class Binatia; order Binatales; family Binataceae; genus JAKAVN01. Next base: position 701,635 of record CAVQAG010000013.1, on the reverse strand, counting down.
TCCCGGTCGAAAATCGCGGGACGTCGAGCTCTGTCCGCTTATACAAATCAGATGTCCGCTAGTTCAGGACAGCCTCTGTGTCCTCCGCGCCGATATGATCCAGAGTTTGATCGGACAGCGCGGCCGATTGCTCCCAGGACTATCGACTCGGGCGTGGGCACAGCGATGTGCTCGCCCGGGAACAGAGAGTTGACTGTACCTATGTAGCGACACCCTGCACCCGGAATCATCGCAAGTGTGACTGGGGGAATCTCAAGTTTGCCGTCTGGCTATCCTCTACGAAACGCCCGAATTGCCTCATGCCGCGCTCTCACGCTGAGGAAGCCAAGGCTAAGGCAGCTGCGTCAAAGGATTCAAACTTAGGGAGCTTGTCCTTGGTCGCGACGGCGCCGACCACAATTTCGCTGGCCAGGCGTAAGGGCAACGCGGTCTGGTCAATCGAGTTGAGCTAGCGGAGCGCGGCTCCTAGCAATCCGAATAGCGGTACGAACTAGGCGATCGGCGTCCGTTGAATCCTGTCGATCACGATCGAATTAGCGATGGTGAGCCGGCCTGTGCGAGGTGCGTCTCGACGTATCGCGAAGCTCCGGCAAAGCGGGATCTGCCTGGATTTGGAAGTCGTAATAAATTCACATGACCTTTAGGATGTCAATTCTTGACTAAAGCTAGTGTAGCAGTTTGATACAACTCAGCGCAAAAGAAATCATCTATTAGATAATTAAAACTTACAATACAGCGCAAAAGGCGATAATTCTGATAGTCATGAACAAACTCAGCAGCTTCCGTCCTCATACCCTCACCTCGACATTCAAGCTGCCTGAGAACCGTGCGAGGGCCGGCCAAGCGATGGTCGAATTTCTCCTGGTCGCGCCTCTGTTCTTCTTTCTGATCTTCGCCGTGTTCGACTTCGGACGCCTGTTCCTTGTGGAAATGGAGGTTGAAAATGCGGTGCAGGAGGCGGGCCGGTTCGCGTCCACTGGTAACCACCTTCCGGACCCCAAAAACCCGGGTCAGTCCCTGTCACGCGTGAATTCGATAATCGCGACGCTGCAACAAGCGGCGTTTGGTACGCAGGTATCGAACATTCAGATTTCGAGCCTGCGGGGCGGCAACGGCAGCGCCGGCGGTCCCGGGGACACGGTAACGATCTCGGTTACCTCCAACCTGCAGCTGATGACACCGATGGTTTCTCGTGGCTTTCCGAATGGCACTTACACCTTCAACTCGAGTTGCAGTTTCAAAAATGAGCCTTTTCCTCCCGGCAACACCAAGTAGCGGCGGTAGTGTCATGGAACGTCCAAACCATCGCGGTTCAGCGGGCAGAAAGATTACCGCGGCCCGGTCGGGTCAGGCGGCTACGGAGTTCGCGCTCATCGCGGCTCTGATGCTGGTCCTGCTGTGCATGTTGATCGATTTCAGCCGCGCTATCCACGACGTCCAGGTTATGGCGAGCCTATCCAGGCAAGGTTCCAACCTGGCGTCACGCGGGACCACGTTGTCGGACTCCGCCGCGGCCGTGATTGCCGGAGAGGCTCAATTGGATCTGAATCGCAATGGAGAAGTGATCATCACTTCGGTCACCAACATCAACCGCGTCCTTACGATCACCGACCAGGTGTCGCAAGGGGGGATATCGCAAACGAGCAAGGTCGGAAAGGGAGTGGGCAACATGGCGAAAGTGCCACCGTCGGCCACCGCCATGCTGCAGCCCGGTCAGACAATCTACGTCACGGAAATTTTCTACTCATACAAGCCGATAACTCCGATTCAAAATCTGCTGAAGCTGGTTATGCCGTCGGATTTGTATCAGTCGGCATATTTCTAAACTCCGGCAAAAGGATTACTCACTTGCAACCAACCAATAATCCCCGACGCGCGCGAGCGCAAATCTTTATGCTGTTTGCACTTAGCCTGCCCATTCTCATCCTGTTCGTGGGCCTGGGAGTTGACCTTGGCTTCGCCTTCATCACGCGAGCCAACCTCTCCAAGGCGGTCGATGCCGCTGCGCTCGCGGCCATGCGCAACCTAAACCAGGGGCAGGCCCAGGCTACCGCGATCGCGCAAAGCGCGTTCAATACCAACTTTGGATCGGGCAATGGGCGCGACATCAGCCCGCCGGTGCTCACAGTCGGCATTACTGCCGACGCCAACAACAATGCGGTGATAAACGTCAGCGCCACGGTCGCGCTCAACACTTTCTTTCTCCGCGTGCTGCCGGGGCTTAATACTCTGCAGGTCAGTTCCAATGCTCAGACGACCCGCCCCAAGCTGATCATGTCGCTGGTGCTGGACAGATCGGGCTCGATGACCAGAAACGGCGGACAGCAAGCGCTTCCGCCAGCGGTTAGTAATTTCCTGACTTACTTTGACAATGCGACGGACCAGGTCGCGGACGTCAGTTTCTCGTCGGTCCCGAGCGTCGATGTTTCGATGCGCACAAATTTCCTCAATCCCATAACCAACGCGGTCAACCGCATGGCTTTCGCGGGCGCAACCTATTCGCAGGGCGGACTACTTGATGGACAGGCCCAGATAAACACTGTGACGGTGGTGCCGGGTCAAAATGTGATCGAAGTGGCGGTCTTCTTTACTGACGGATGGGCCAACACAGTCGAGGACACTCTGAATTGTCCTCCGTCCACCTTGCTGAATTTCGGCGGGTGCGCTCCACCGGAGGCGGCCGTAGGTTGGTGCAGTGGTATCTCTTTCTTGAACCCGATCACGGGCAATGGGGTCAGCTGCGGTGCGACGAGTTTTCCTTCACAGATGGCCGGTGGAACTCTGGCGCTGACCCAGCAGAATATCGCCAACGAGGCCATGTATCGCGCGGTACAGGTGGCCAACAACATGCGCACTCAGAATATTGTGATTTACTCGATCGGCCTGGGCGACAAGATCAGCGAAGCGTTTCTCCAGCAGATTGCCAACGATCCGGCGAGTTCAACCTTCGATCCCAACCAACCCGTAGGCCAGGCGGTATTTGCGCCTACCGCGGCTGACCTGCAGGGCGTCTTTCAGACCATCGCTTCGGAGATCCTTCTACGTCTTTCGCGCTAAAGCGAAGCTTCCCGGACGTCTGAGATCCTCAAATATTCGTATAAAAGCGACGGCCATCTCCCAAAGCAAGAAATTCGAAGGCAAGTAGCTGCTCGGAAGAAACAACAGAGCATGAGAGCCGAAGACGCACTCAGAAAAATACGACTGCTGATGCGAATTGATCCGGAAAGAGGGGCCTCCAAGTTCGAGGCTGAAACCGCGACTCGCCTGGCTCAAGCTCTGATGGAGCGATACTCCATTGAGAAAGAAGATATTAGACCTCTCGCGACTCCGCCTAGCCGAATGACTTGGGTCTACTGGGAAGAGTTGCTGGCCGAGTTTGGCCTCGCGTTGGATCGCTTCGGAGGGCGCGCCAGCGCCTCGCTCGGTAACGATAGGCTTATCATTATTCGGCTTGCGGAAGGGCATTGGCACGTGCAGCAGGCGTCGCCCGAAGGCTGGAAAATTGCCGTGCGGGATTCTGGGCTGGAATCCTTGCGTACGTACCTGGGCAAGTGTGGCCCCCGATCCTATTCATTCGCTGGTTAGAATCTAAGCCGTAAACGTGAAGGTGAGAGGCACGATGCAACGCAAATATTTGACCGTCGACGAATTGTCGGAATATCTACAGGTTCATAAGACTACGATCTATCGCATGCTCAAGCAGAGAAAGCTCCCTGGCTTCCGCATCGGCACCGATTGGCGGTTCAGTCTCGAAGCGATTAAAGAATGGGTGCGCGATCAGAGGAGGATCATCGAGCAGTGTTAATGGCAAGTCGACGGTTCGGCTTATTGTCACTTCGCTGCCGAGTCATGCTCATCGTTTTTGCCGGAGTCGCTCTCTCGGCTGAACTGATGGTGCACCGCACCTTTGCGAGGGAGTACTATGAGCTCGACGTCAAGAATCTTCAGCTGATGGCGCTTATGGCGGTAAACAGAGGTGCCCAGTATTTGCCGGAGGATCCGCGTGCAGCGGTACGCGTGGCTGATGCATACGCGCAGAGTCAAGGAATCGCCTCCGCCGAGATCGTCTTCACTGAACTATCCTCGGATAACAACGTTCTCACGATCAGGCTTGACCGAAAGATTCCGCAATATGCGGCGGTGTTAGCATTGGGGGGATTTCCTGCACGTAGTATCACCGTAACCGCGTCGGCATCGCGGCGCGGCGGACATCGAGCAGCACAAAGATCCGCGATGTCCGGCAGCGCAACCGAGCCGGGCTAGCCTCGGACGATCGTTGTTTTAGCAGATTGAAAAGCGGGACGAAGCTATATGCAACCGCGTGGGGCGCGATCGTCGATCCGCAGGCACTCGCCGGCGTGCTACGAGCGGGACGTGTCGCCTGAGCCGGACTCGATGTGCCCGCCGGATGCATTGACGCTCCGCCGGGCTGACGATATTCGAGAGCGCTACTTGATCAGGATCGGTCTGCCCATGGCGCCATCGTTTGGAGCGCTCGCAGAGCCAGTGCTGTCGAAGGCCTCCTGCTGGATGAAATGGGCCTGAATCGTTCCGCCACTCTCCGAATCGATCCATACGGCGGCAAAGGCCACAATCTCGACCTGGCTTCTGCCGTTGGGGCTGTTCCAGACAACCATCGGCAGGATGACGGCGCGCGGATCGTTGGGGCTATGATTGTCGAAGGTTCCGCTTGGAAATTCGCTCTGAGCCTGCGCGAGGCGATCGGAGAAGCCCTGGCCGACTGGGCCCTTCTTGAATCCGGGCTCGGTGTCGACCCATTGGTTGATCGCAAGCGGTCCTTGGTAGCCGTCCGCGATGTTGGTGCGTTCGTTGGAGCCGCCCGTGCCGCCCAACGCCAGCGAACCCCAGTTACCGGGGCCGACCTGTCCCTGGTTGAATGTGACAGCCTGATCGAACTGATAAGGCGTGGTGGCATCGAGGCCAATTGGAAGCACGTCGCATTGGCCTACCGCGCTACAGATGCTCCCAGGGATGACGGTCGGCTGACTGCCAGGCGTAGCTACCGCGCTGGTGCAGTTCACGCAGCCTGCCGCCTGTGGCATCTGGGCGGTCGCGCTGGCTGCTACCGTGCCATTTGAGAGGCCGATCAATTTGAAAAACGCGTAGGGCACGGTGCGTTTGGCGGTGACCGTAATGGTCGTGTAGTTGGGACCTGGTACGTATGCCTTGTTGCCACCCCCGTCGGCCGTAAGTTCGCTATTCTTGATGCCGTTATTCTGCGCGTAGGTCACGGCGACGCTAACGGCGTTGGATGCGGCCTGCGAGTTGCCCTCCAAATAGCCAGCCCCGGCAAGCGCGGCGGCATCGACCCCCTTCTGCAGGATAACCCAGTTCAAATACAGCACCGCCGCATCGGCGCCCAAGCCTATGGCGCCCAGAATAACCGTCATCACGATAATCAGGGCTACAGAGATCTGCCCCCTGCCTCCGACGCGCTTTATCTTCAAGTTCTTTTCCCCCGTAGACGCGACCCTCGGACAAGGCTCCTCCACGAGAAAGCATCATGCATGCCATGAAAATGTTCAATAAAATCAATATTGATACGTAGACGCTGAATTGACAAAAAGAGTTAACGCCACCACCAGGTTGCATAATCGCAACGATCCGAAAAGACGAAAAAACGACGCCCGACCATTCGGTCCGGCGCCGCCTTGGACTGCCTCTTATCGGTAGCGTCCTATTGGGTGACCATCATCTGGGTACTGGAGAGTGTCTTGGGGAACGGAATTCCCAAGAAATTAGGATTGGTTGTCGAAGTGCTCAAAAATATCGCTTTACGAGTGTCCATGGTCAGCACAATCTGCACTCCCGTGCCGGCGGCCTTTGCGCGGCACAAGATGTTGTGCCCGTGCCTCCGGCAACGGTGCAAGTCATCGCGACACCGATTCCTCCAGCCGGCGGGTTGCCACACACTGTATTACCAGACCCGTACCCGATCTTTCCCATATACCCGGAGGCCACGGTGGTGACGTTCGAATAAGGCGATACGCCCGCGCCGCTAATGAGGTTCGCCACGTCCGCGCATTGCGGACTGTTCGAGCCCGCGATGCTGTTGTTTCCCGGATTGGTGGCCCAGCGGGTGACTTGGTAGTTCAACTGGCCGAGCGCCATGTACTCGCGTCCAAGGGCGGCCATCTGGATCGCGACGAACAATATGATGAAGGCAACGAAAGCCATGAACACAAATTCGGTCATCGCCTGCCCTTTGGATGCGCGATTAATGGTCTCTGTTTTCATCTCATGGTCTCCGCAGGAAGATATCGCAAGGGCGCGCTAGTTGATCAAAACCGGTGGCGCTAGCGAGCCGAGATTCGGTGCGCTGGCGCTGCCCTGGGTCGTGCAGGTGTTTTTCGAGATGTAGCATGCCTGGATTGCCGAGGTAGTACTGGTTTGCTCGAGGTACATCTGCGCAAAGCCTTCTATCGTCAAGCTGCAACTGCCATTGCATCCTGTAAAGTTGACCGCGGGCACGGTGATCAGACAAGGGTCATCGCAGCTGAGCCCTGTGGTGTTGCCTCCATTCGAACATGGGTCGCCATTGGGGCGCGCGGTTGCGCTCGTGCCGCATGCCGCCAGTCGCGCAGCAAGGCCATTTTTAGCGGGCCCTGAATTGGCCTTGTTGCCTGGGACGCTACTGATTGTCTGACCTAAGCTGAAGCTCTCCGAAGCCCCGTTCTGCAATACTTGGCCTAGCTGGCTCGCGCCGTTTCCCTGGCCAACATCCACCCAATCCCAATTGCCGGGCGCGCCACCGGACGACTGCTCATTGCTGTTGGCGCTGGTGAGGACGAATTTCGCCCCGAATGTGACGATGGCTTGAGCATTAAATAAGCTGGATACATCGCAAGCGGCGGGGTTGCCTGTGGGAGTGCATTGGAGTCCGACCGGAAACATTCCGCTGGGAACAGATCCCGTGGCTTCGATCGCCGCAGTCGCCTTCGCGGCCACCGCTGCCGTATTCAGGCCGATCATCTTGCCGAAGAAGTATGGAACCGAACGCTTGATGCCCACGGAAACGGTGGTGTCAGTGACATTGGTAAACTGGATTTGGTCCACGAATCCTCCGGGATGGGACGCCTCAGTTGGGCAGATCGTGGCATAGGTATTACTAGGATCGCTGATGCCGTTTAGGCACGCATAACCGTACGCGTAGTTTGTGGCAGCGGGCGTAACACTTGGGGCCGAGCCAGGCACAGCGGTGAGCTGCGAGGCTCCCGCCAGCGCCGCGGCATCAGCGGCCTTCTGGACCATCGACCAATTCAGATAGATGATCGCGAAATCCGCGCCCAAGGCCATCACGCCCAGCAACACGGGCAAGATAATCGTGAACAGAGCCAGCATCTGGCCTTTAGAGAACCGAGAACGTGTGCTCATCGAAGACCCCCGAATCTAGTCGCGAAAGACGTTAAACCCCGAAACTCTGATCCAAACGCTCCGCCGGCTTGCTCCAACTGACCTATGTTATGCTTAAGTATCCTGTACGATTTAATGACAAGAAACAAGAGCCATTTTGCTGGTGGCTAGAGCTTTTGCTTCAAGGAGCCGCTAACGCCTTCATATCTGGCACTTTTCTCGGTGAAAATTATCTTGCTTGGCCAACGTAGTCAGGCCGCCAGCAACAAAAAACGCGCATCGGTGCGCTAGACAATAGCGCCAATGGCCTGTGAGAGTGTGAAACGTCCTTCGTAAAGAGCGCGTCCCGTAACCGCGCCTGCCAATCCGTGCTGGAACAGCCGACTTAACGCGACCAGATCTTCGATTCGCGCAACCCCGCCGGATGCAATTACCGGCGTCTCCGAGGATCGCGCGAGCCGCTCATACATCTCTATATCAACACCAATCTCGGTACCATCGCGAGAAATGTCAGTCAATATCACTGCTGCTACACCGGCCCGCTGGAAGCGCTCTAGAGCGTCAGCGACCACTAGCTGACTCGTTTCGCCCCAGCCTTTGATGGCCAAACGACCATCACGCACATCAAGCGAGCCAAAGACGCGTCCTGGATGCTCTCGGCAGACATTGACCAGCATTGAGGGGTCGAGCATCGCAGCAGATCCTATAGACACGTAGTCGGCACCCGCCGAGATCGCCGCACGCACCGACTCGACCGTTCGGAGCCCTCCGCTCACATCCAGCAGGCAGGCGACTGCGGCGCGGATCGCGCGGATCGATTCCAGGTTCTGCGGCGCCCCGGCGATCGCTCCGTCGAGGTCCACCACATGGATTATCCGCGCCCCCTCGCTCTCGAAGGCGCGCGCTGTCGCCGCGGCGTTCTGGCCGTACACGGTCGCGCGGTCCATCTCGCCGCGCCACAGGCGCACGACTTCGCCGCCCTTGAGGTCGATCGATGGAATGACGGTGAATTTGTCGAACAAGCCTAGATTACTGAAGCCTGGATTACTGTCTTGCTACGACGAAAGCGTGCCTTTGGTCGAGAGCGCGCCGCCGCCCGCGCGCGGCTCTCGCGCGGTCGCCTGATCCATCGCGCGCGCGAGCGCTTTGAAGGCAGCCTCGATCACATGATGGGGATTGCGGCCGCCGACCATATTCAGATGCAGGTTCATCCCGACTTCATCGCTGAACGCCTTCATGAAGTCGTGCACCAGTTCGGTCTGGAAGGTTCCGACTCGCTCCTGCGCGATCGGCACGTTGTAGGCGAGGTAGCTCCTGCCGCTGATGTCAACCACCGCCGAGCAGAGCGCTTCGTCCAGCGGAACCATCGCCTCGCCGAAGCGCCTGATTCCCGTACGATCGCCGAGCGCCTGTCGAAACGCGCGTCCCAGCACAATTCCGACATCCTCGACCGTGTGATGCTCGTCGATATGGAGATCGCCGCTCGCCTGGATCACCAGGTCGAAGAACCCGTGCCGCGAGAAACTTTCGAGCATGTGGTCGAGAAACGGAACCCCGGTCGCAACCGTGCCCCGCCCGCCGCCGTCGAGATTGAGCGACACCTTGACCTCGGTCTCGCGCGTCTTGCGCTCGACCGCGGCCGAGCGGGCGACTGTCGTTTCGCCGTTGTCCTTGGCCGCAATCTTCAGGCGCGGGGTTTTGCCGCTGCTGCTACCGGCCGCTTTCAAATGAGACTTGTTCGCCATCTTTAATTTGCGTCTATGCCCGGACGGGCCTGCCACGTTCCCATTTCATCTTATCTTTCCGACCGCTTTCGCGTAACTGCCGCCCGGCCGCGTTTTTCCAGTGGATGTTTCACTTCCGCCGCGCAGTGCGCTTATGATCGCCACCCAACCGCAGCTCGACCGCGCGCGCATGGCCCTCAAAGCCTTCCATCCTCGCAAGCTGCGCCACCGCGGGACCGAGCTTTTCGATCGTCCGAGCCGAGGCCTCGATGATACTGGTGCGCGCGACAAAGTCATACGCGCCGAGCGGCGAGGCGAAACGCGCCGCGCCGCCGGTGGGCAACACGTGATTGGGTCCAGCGAGGTAATCGCCGAGCGGCGCAGGGCTGAGCTCGCCCACGAACACCGCGCCCGCCGCGCGCACCCGCCCAAGCCATCGCGGCGCGTCCCTCAAGTCGAGTTCGAGATGCTCGGGCGCGATACGGTTGGCGAGCGCGAAGGCCTCCTCGAGGTTATCCACGACGACCAGCGCGCCACGGCGCGCGAACACCCGCCTGACCGCCGCCGCGCGCGGGAGATTGGCGAGCGCATCCTCGATCGCGGCAGCGACCCGTTCGGCGACGGCGCGCGAAGACGTCAGCAGTACCGCGGCTTCGTCGCCCGAGCCATGTTCGGCCTGTGCGATAAGGTCGGCCGCGACCCACTCGGCGCGCGCGCCGCCGTCGGCAATCACCAGTACCTCGCTCGGCCCGGCCATTTTATCGATATCGACCGCGCCGTAGACCATCCGCTTGGCCGTCTGCACCCAGGCGTTGCCAGGGCCGACTATTTTGTCGACCGCAGCGATCGTTCGCGTGCCGTAAGCGAGCGCGGCCACCGCCTGCGCGCCGCCCACCCGGTAGAACTCATCGACCCGGGCGATTGCGGCGGCCGCCAGCACCGCGGTCGAGTCGCCCTGTGGCGACGGCGGCGAGACCATCACGATTTCGCCCACGCCCGCGACGCGCGCCGGAATCGCATTCATCAGCACGGTCGAGGGATAAGCGCCCTGCCCTCCCGGGACGTAAATGCCAACCCGCGCAAGCGCTCGCACCGTCTGGCCCAGGCGCATCCCGGAGGCATCGCGATAAGCGAACGAGCGGCTAAGCGTGCGGCGGTGGAACTCGCGGATACGCCGGGCCGCAAGCTCGAGTGCGCGGCGCTCGCCAGACGGAAGCGCGCGGCGCGCCGCTTCCATCTCGGCCGGCCGCACACGCAGGCGTGCCGATGTGAGCTTCACGCGATCGAAACGCGCGCCGAATTCGATCAACGCGCGATCGCCGCGCCTGCGTACCGCAGCGATTATCTTCGCCACCGCGGGGTCGATTCCGGCGCCGTCGCCGCCGCGCCGCTTGAGCATCGCGTCGAGAAACCGGCGAAACGCGGCGCTATGCGAGTCGAGGATTGCGAGTTTCATCGCACGCTCACGTCATGCGGCCTGCTCGTCGGGCATCCGCTCGACCGACGCTCCCAGCGCGCGCAGCTTCGCGTCGAGCGCCTCGTAGCCCCGGTCGAGATGATAGACGCGGCTCAACTCGGTGCTGTTCTCGGCGGCGAGGCCCGCAAGGATTAGTCCCATGCTGGCGCGGAGGTCGGTCGCCATCACCGGCGCGCCGCAGAGCGCGGTCGCGCCGCGCACCACGGCGGTCGGCCCCTTCATCACGATATCGGCACCCATCCGCATCAACTCGAGCGCATGCATGAAGCGGTTCTCGAAAATGGTCTCGGTGATGACCGAGGTTCCAGCGGCCTGGGTCAGCAGCGCCATCATCTGTGCCTGCAAGTCGGTGGGAAAGCCGGGGTACGGGAGCGTGCGCAACTCGACCGGGCGAAGCGCCGCGCCGCGCGCGACCCGCAATCCATCCGCGACCGGCTCGACCACGGCGCCGGTCTCCTTGAGCTTGGCGATCACAGCCTCCAGATGCTCCACCGGAGCGCCACGCACCGTTACGTCGCCTCCGGTGACCGCCGCCGCGATCATCAGCGATCCGGCCTCGATACGGTCGGAAATCACGGTATGCTCGACGGCGCCGAGACGCTCGACACCTTCGATTTCGATCACGTGGCTGCCGGCGCCGGAGATACGCGCGCCCATCGCGGAGAGCATCCGAGCGAGGTCCTGCACTTCAGGCTCGCGTGCCGCGTTTTCGATCGTGGTGCGGCCGCGCGCGCGCACCGCCGCCATCAGGATATTCTCGGTGGCGCCGACCGACGGCGAATCGAGCCATACCCGCGCGCCGCGGAGATTCGCGCTATGGGCTTCGACGTACCCGTGACGCATCTGGATACGCGCGCCTAACATCCTAATTGCCGCTATATGCAAGTTGACCGGACGCGCGCCGATCGCGCATCCGCCGGGCGTGGAGACCCGCGCGCGCGCGGTGCGAGCGAGCAGCGGTCCCAGCACCAGGAATGACGCGCGCATCGTTTTGACCAGATCGTAGGGCGCCTCGTGCGAGGTGATCGTGCGCGCATGTAGTTCGACGTCATGCTCGCCGGTCCAGCGTGTCTCCACACCAAGGCGGCCAAGCAAGTCGATTGAAGTCCGCACGTCGCGCAGGCGCGGGACGTTGTGAAGCGCCACCGGCTGATCGGTAAGCAGCGACGCCATCAGGCACGGCAGAGCGGCGTTCTTGCTGCCGGAAAGTTCCACCGTGCCGCGAAGCGGCGCGCCGCCCCGGATGATCATCTTGTCCATCTGAAGATATGGATTTCCCCCTCAGACCGCCGAGCGTAACCTCGTGTGCGGCCTGCCCTTTAACGCCATTTACTTGAGGCGCCAGTATAAAGTGTGTAGTGCGCGATCAGAAGCGCGCGCGCATATCCTTCCACGCAGCCGATGCGCTGCGCAGATCAGCCTCTTTCTTCATTAGAGGGGTGCGAGAAGGGCGGAAAAGGGCAATGGCAACAAAAAAGTCCCTTGCGTCATCCTGAGCGCCGGCGAAGGCTCTCCACGAAGCGACGGATCTTTTTCTTCTCAGAGAGGACGAGGGTAAGCGTCCCGCTATGAGCGTCCGCTTCGGACGCGCAAACTACCTAGCGAGTGCGGCGCGCGCGCACCACGCGATCGATCCCGGCGAGGTCGCGCCTCCGCGAGCTAACGACGCATCCCGCCGCGCACATAATCGCTTCGACCGCTTCCGCCTGCCCCGCGCCTACTTCAAGTATTACTTCACCAGCCGGAGCGAGCCATCGTGGAAGTCCAGCCGCGATCTTGCGATAGAAGTCCATCCCGTCTCGACCACCCTCCAGCGCAATTCTCGGTTCGAAGTCGCGCACTTCGGGCGCCAGTGCGGAGAACTCCGTTTCGGCGATGTAAGGCGGGTTAGATACGATCAGATCGAACGGAGCGAATGGCGGGACGCCATCCTCCAGCGCAGCGAAGCAATCGCCGCGGACGAAAGCGATCCGATCGGCGCATCGATGGCGCCGCGCGTTCTCTTCCGCAATTTCAACTGACACTTTAAATAAATCCAGCGCGACGATTTGCGCTGCCGGTGCGTTCGCGGCGAGCGCGATTGCGATCGCGCCGGAGCCGGTACCGATATCGAGAACCGTCGCGGCCCTGCGACCGCGCAGAAAATCCAGCGCAGCTTCGACCACGGTCTCCGTCTCGGGACGCGGGATAAGCACGCCCGGCCGCACTGCGAACTCCAGCGAAAAGAACTCGCGATAGCCGACGATATAGGCAAGCGGCTCGCGAGCCGCGCGCCGCGCGACCATCGGCTCGAAGCGCTCCAGAGAAACCGCATCGATTTCTCCGCCTGCGGCAATGAGCGTCGCTCGAGAGACACCCGCCGCTGCTGCCATCAGTAACTCCGCGTCCAACCGAGCGCTCTCGACGCCTGCACGTGCCAATCGCTCGCTCGCGTCCGCGATCGCCGCCGCGGTGTCGCGCCCATGACCACGCCGCTCAACCGTTGCTTCGGAACTCATCGCCAGGTTCGATCTTGGGGATCCGTGGAAACGTCAAGTGCTCAATGCTTCGGCCTGCTCGCGCGTGGCGAGCGCGTCGATCAGCGGATCGATCGCGCCGTCGAGCACCTGGTCGAGTTGATGGAGGGTCAGGTTGACGCGATGGTCGGTGACGCGGGACTGCGGAAAATTGTAGGTGCGGATGCGCTCTGAGCGGTCGCCCGTTCCGACCATCGATTTGCGCGTCGCGGCCATCTTGGCGTCCTGCTCGGCCTGCGCCGCTTCGAGTAGGCGTGAGCGCAGGATTTTGAGCGCCCGCGCCTTGTTCTTGTGTTGCGATTTTTCGTCGCGGCAGACGATTACCATCCGGGTCGGGATATGCGTGATACGCACCGCCGAATCCGTGGTGTTGACGCTTTGGCCGCCCGGCCCGGACGCGCGCATAACGTCTATACGAAGATCCTTTTCCTCGTTGATATTGACCTCGACGTCGTCGGCCTCCGGCATCACTGCCACGGTCACCGCCGAGGTATGGACGCGTCCGGACGCTTCGGTGGCTGGCACGCGTTGTACGCGATGCACTCCGCCCTCGAACTTGAGCCGGCTATAGGCGCCGCGGCCCGCAATGAGGGCGATCACTTCCTTGATTCCGCCGAGACCCGTGGTGCTGAGACTCAGCGACTCGACCTTCCATCGATGGCGCTCGGCGTAGCGGGTGTACATCCGAAACAGTTCGTTGGCGAAGAGCGAGGCCTCTTCGCCGCCGGTGCCGGCGCGGATTTCGAGCAGCACGTTGCGGTCGTCATTGGGATCGCGCGGCGTGATCAGAGTCTTGATTCGATCTTCGAGTTCGCCCTGGCGCTTTTGCAGCGCCGGCAACTCGCCCTTGGCGAGCTCGCGCAAGTCCTCGTCGTCGCCCTCGAGCAGCGCGCGATGGTCAGCGATCTCGCCCAGCGTGTGACGATACTCGCGGATCGCGCCTATCACCTCCATCAGCGAGGAGCGCTCGCGGGCGAGTTGCGCATATTCGCGGTTGTTGCCGATTACCGCCGGATCGCTGATGCGCCGCTCCAGTTCGGCGAAGCGTTCTTCGATCCCCTTGAGCTTGTCGAGCATCGGCACCTAATTCGCGACGGAGCGTAAGTTCAACGCCGCACGGAACAAAAATTTAGCGCGGCTACCGAGTGTGGGCCAGCCGCGCCATCAAGGACCAATCCCCCGCCCACCCGGACGCATCTTTGTGCGCCGCGGGCAGCGGAGGTTGCTATGCTACTTTGCGACCGTACTTGCGATTGAACCGCTCGATCTGGCCGGCCGTGTCGACCAGCCGCTGAGTGCCGGTGTAGAAGGGATGGCAATTCGAGCAGACCTCGACGTGCAGCTCGTTCACGGTCGAGCGCGTCTCGAACGTGTTACCGCAGGCGCAGGTGACTACGCAGCGATGATATTCGGGATGGATTCCGGGTTTCATTTATCTTCCCTTTGCTCAGCGCATTCTATCACCAGGCGGCAAGCTACTCAATTCGACCTTAAAAACCCGCTGCCGCCGGTTTGACCTTGCTCCAAGGTAATCACGAATCGGCGCTTTGTCATTGTTAGCCCGGCCCCTCGGTATTAAGATCGTCCGCTCCCGGCGTGTAAGTGCTTAACAGGAATCGAGGATTTTTTATTTTTTTCTCTGTCAGTACGGTAATGCGATACTGTTCGAAGTCGCCGACGCGCGCCCGTGTGCATGCCGCCCTTTGGGCACTGAGATCGAAACTTGGCGCTGCGGCTGGGCCGTGGATCGCGATTCTTGCGACCGTGATCGCGGTCGGGTGCTCCTCGCAGGCTCCGGCCGCCCCCGCTCGCTCATTAGCGCCGCCCCCGCCGCCGGCGGCTCCAGGCTCGCCGCAGGTCATCACGAATCTCTCGCAGCTCTCGGGGGACAACGCCGACACCGCCTCGCTAAATAACGCCGCGAAGGTGCTGAAATCGAACCCGGCGCGAGACGAGGGCGCGGCGGTCGCGCGTGGCATGGGCCAGGACACGCCCTCGACGCTGCGCCGGCTGTTTCTGGAGGATCCCGATTCCCCGCGTTATGCCGAGACCCTGATTCCGCATACGCAGGTCCGGTTGCTCAATGCCAAGGCGGCCGAATATCCGGGGTTTTCGAACATGATGATCACGCAGCTTCTGAGTGAAATGGTCAAGGAAGAGAAGCTGGAGCCGATGGTGACGCTGGAGTTAGCTGAAGAGATCAGTCCAGTGATCGTGACCGCGATCCTCGACAACAAGGGCCAGCTAAAGGAGCTTATCTACGTTCAGCATTCCGGGCTCGCCGCAATCGACAACTTCGTGATCGCCGCGTGCAAGGAATCGCTCTGGGCCAACAATATGCCCAAGGGCGCCGGGTCCGAGGACGGCAAGTACCGTTTGCGTATCGAGGCCCAGGTTAGCAAGTATAGTGTTGACCGGGAGGGGAACCACACATTTGTTACCCGAGTGGGTCTGGGAATCATGTGATTCCGGGCCGGCGCGGATTTTTTCCCCACGGATTTCGCCCGATCCGTTTGCCAAAACCTTCTTTGGACGACGAGGTGCGATGACAGCAAAGAGACAACTGAGACTGGTCGGACGGCGGCGCGCGGTGGAACGCGAAGTGCGTCGTTACGTACCCAATGCGGGTCTCTCGGTGCCGGTCGTCACCATCCTCGACCGTTCGGGGGAAGTCCTCGAAGACGAGCAGCGCGCGGTCGTGCGCTGGGCGGTGCAGGATGGCCACGGCGCCAACATCATCTTCGCCGCCGGCACTACCGGCGAGTGGGACAAACTCGATAACCGGCGCCGCCAGCAAATCGCTCGCGTGGTGGTCGACGAATGCCGCCGGATCAACGCCGGGGGCGTCGCGGTCGAGGCCTGGGTCGGGATTACCGGGCATACGCGCGCCGAGACGCTGGAGAACCTCGAGTATGCCCTGGACCTCAACGCGGAGGCGGTGGTAGTGGCACCGCTTTCGATTAGCGATTCGAATGACCCGGTCGGCTTCGTCAACCGCGAGATCAACGCGCTGTTCGAGCGAAACAAGCAGAGCGTCCCGGTCTTCCTCTACGACAATGCCGAGATTTCCGCGCCTGGCCACGCGCCCCACATGCATACGCGCGACGTCAAGCAGATGAGCCGAATGGAATATGTACGCGGGGTCAAGGTGACCGCGGGCAAGGCCGTGCTCGGCAATTACACGCGTGCGGCGTCGCACTTCAATCGCGGCGGCGATTTTGCCATTTACGCCGGCGACCCCTATCTGATCTTCGATCTGTTCGCGCCGCCCAAAGGCGCTGGCGGATGGACCCGGCACTACTGGAACCGCTACTGGACGCGCGATTCGCTGCCCTATGGAATCGTCGCTGGGCCCAGCAACGCGATGCCGCGCGAGTGGCAGCGCGCGCTCCGGGTGTGCCGCAACGGCGACACCGCCCTGATGCATCGCTACGCCCAGGTGCTGGAGGACTTCCGCGCCGCGTGCGAGTTCAACCGCGGGGGCCGCAGTTTCCGCCCCACCCTCGCCTGCCTCAAAGCGGCGCTGGCCGAGATGGGCGTATGCCGCAGCGAAGCGCTCGCGCCGGGGACGCCCGCGTTCAACGACGGCGAGCGGCGCGAATTCGCGCGCCGATTCAGGGACCTGCGCCGGCGCGCGGCCGCTCAGCTGGAGCCCGGATGGCTCAGCGAGGCCGATGCGGAGCGTCCGCAGGCGAGGCGCGCACTGAAGGATGGCTGAGGCAAAACTCGACGTCGCCGGCTGCGGCAGCATGGTGGTGGACTTGTTCTACCGCACGCCGAGGTTCGTCCGCGCCGAAGAGAAAATCGCGCTCGACGCCCATCATGACGACGGCCGGATTGAGCGCGCGGCAGTCGGGGGGTTGGTGCTCAATCATCTCGGATGGGCGCGCGTGCTGGGACTCGACGTCGGCGTGTTCGGTAAAATCGGAGCCGATCGTAATGGCGAACTCCTCCTCCGCGGGATGGGCCAGCTGGGAATCCGGCATCATCTGACCACCGACGGTTCGGCCAGCTCGTTCGCAAAAATTTTCGTCGATGCGCGCGGCGGACGCGCAATCTACATGGCGCGCGGCGCCACTGCCGAATTTGCCCCCGATGAGATTCGCCGCCGTCACGCCGGCTTCATCCGGCACGCCCGGATGGTCTCGACTGAAATATCTCAACTCCCACTGCGCACGGTGATCGCGCTGCTTCTGTTCGCGCGTGCCAATTCGATCCCGACCGTGCTCGACGTCGATCTGCCGCCCGCCGACGCCTGTCCCGTCCTCGGCACTCGCGCCGAACTGGAGCGCGCGCTTCGCTTGGCCACAATTCTGAAACCGACTCGCCGCTCGGCGCGTGCCCTAATGGGCAATGGGCGTGGCGACACGTTGAAACTCGCGCAGGCGATGCGCGCGCGCTATCAGAGCGAAGCGGTGGTAGTGACCGACGGCGAGCGCGGATGCGCGATCGCCGCGGCGGAGAGCGCGCTTCGCCTCCCGGCGTTTTCGGTCAAGGTAGTCGACACGACCGGGGCCGGCGATGCGTTCATGGGCGCGATGCTCGCGGGGCTTCGATGGGGTCTGCCGTGGCGCGCGATCGGCACGCTCGCCAACGCGGCGGGCGCGGTATGCGTGGGACGGTTGGGCGCATTTCCGGCCGGCTTCGAGGTGCGCGACGAAGTTCTCGCGCTGTTTCGCGACGTGATGCCCGATCAACCGCTGCCGGAGATCGAAACGCCCGCGCAGGCCATCGGACCGCTCGACCCATCGGTCGAAGTCAGCCGTTTTTTGGAATTGTGCCTGGGCGAACTTGGAACACTGCGGCGCGAGATCGACCTCAACCAGATTCGCGCAGCGGTCGACATGATCCGTACTGCCGAGGCGCGTGGCGGCCGTGTCCATCTGACCGGTGTCGGCAAGCCCGAGCACGTCGCACGCTACGCGGCGAGCCTGCTGTGTTCGGTGGGGACGCAAGCAACCTTTCTGCACGCGACCGAAACGCTCCACGGCAGCCTCGGCCAGGTCGATCCCAGGGACGTCGTGATCGCGATTTCCAACAGCGGCAATACGCGTGAGTTGTGCGAAGCCACGGTGGCGATCAAGGAGCACGGCGCGCAGCTAATCGCGGTCACCGGCAATCCTGCCTCCGAGCTTTCGCATCTCGCCGACCTCGTGATTAATGCTCCGGTCGAACAGGAAGGCGGCGTGCTCGGCCTCGCGCCGCGAATAAGCGTGCTCGCCGAGGTCTGCGTGCTCGCCGCGCTGTCGGTCGCGCTGGAAGCGGCACGCGGACTGACGCTGGAGCAGTACGGCCGATGGCATCGCGCGGGCACGCTCGGCGCGGCTGCGCGCCGCCTGGTCTCCGGACGCCCCGGCCGGCGCAAGCTCAAGGCTGTGAAATGAGACGGAGAATCCCGCGATGAAGTATGGAATCGCGATCCGCAACATGGGGCCGCAATCGACGCGCGAAACTCTCGTAGCGTGCGCCCGCGACGCCGAGCAACTCGGCTTCGACGCGCTCTTCGTCTCCGATCACCTGGCCTTACCGCCCGATGACGTCGAAGGTTCGGGCGGGCGCTATCTCGACGTGCTGGCGACGCTAGCATTTCTCGCTGGCGCGACCGAGCGAATCCGCCTGGGCGTCTCCGTGCTCGTGCTGCCGTATCGTCCGGCGGTCCTGACCGCCAAGCAGGTCGCGACGATCCAGGAATTGTCGGGCAACCGGATGATTCTCGCCACAGGCGTCGGTTGGATGCGGCGTGAGTTCGAGGCGCTGGGTGTCGACCCGAGCCAGCGCGGCGCGCTGACCACGGAGACCCTTCGCGTGTTGCATCAACTGTTCGCAAACGACGTCGCTTCGTATGACGGCGCGCTCGTGCGTTTCCCACAGATCGTGTTTGCGCCGCGTCCACCATTGCCGCCAATCTGGATCGGCGGTAACGGCGAGAGCGCGATCGCGCGGGTGCTGGAGTTCGGCGACGGATGGCATCCGATGCTACCGGCGGACAAGCTCGGTCCGGCCGTAGCGTCGCTCCGCGAGCAAGCTCGCGCACGGGGCCGTGCCGAGCCGGAAATCGTGGTGCGCCGCGGACTCAAACTCGACGGTGTCGCCGCGGCGCGCGCCCGGATGGAAGTCGAGCGCGCGGCCGGTGCGACGTACTTCATCCTGGACCTTGGGCGCTATGCTGACGAACGCGAGTTCGTCCGTGGCGCCGAGGCGTTCATGACCCGCGTCGCGCGCTAAGGAGCCGCAGGCGCGCGGGTCGGGTCCAGCGGCGCCCGGCTAGATTAGTTTGTCGCGCCTCAACTCCTCGATCTCCGCCGGCTTCAGCCCCAAAAGCTCGCCGTACACCCGATCGTTGTCGTGGCCGACGCCCACCGCGCCGCGAAAAATCTTGCCCGGCGTGGCGGAGAACTTCGGCACGATCCCGACCCCCTTGACCTTGCCCGCCTGCTCGTCGGTCCATTCGACGTGCATGTCGCGCGCCTTGTACTGTTCGTTCTCCGCCATGTCCTTGCTCGACATGATCCGATTGCAGGCGACGTTGTGCTCATTCATGTGCCGCACGACTTCCAAGGCGGTTCGTTCGTTGATCCATCCGCGCAGCAGCGCATCGAACTCGATCCCTTCCATCGATTCGACGTCGAGACGCGCCTTTTGCCATTTCGGATCGGCCGGGTCGAGGCCGATGGCGCGCACCACGCGATCGTAAACCTCGCCGATCGCGCCCAGCACCACCCATCCGTCGCTCGCCTCGAAACTGTCGAGCGGCTGGAACCCCTGCGCCTTGTTGCCCGAGCGCTCGCGCACCAGGCCCTGCTGGAAGTATTCGACCATCGTGCCGCCGAGCGTGCGATGAATCGCTTCGTACTGCGCGATGTCGATCGCCTGCCCCTTGCCGAAGCTACGTGCGTAGGTCAGTCCGGCGAGCGACGACCACAATGTGAACAACGCGGTTAGGTAATCTCCCGTCCATGGTGCAGCGCGCGAGGGCGGTGTTTCGGGAAAGCCGGTCTGGTACATGATACCGCCGAAGGCCTGGCCCACGATGTCGTACGAGGTGCGTCCGACGTAGTCAGGATGGCCGTACTGGCCGTAGGAGCTGACGTGCGTAATCACCAGCTTCGGATTGACCTTCCATACCGCGGCGTCGTCGAGACCCCATTTCGGATAAGTCCCGGCTTTGGAACTTTCCATCCAGATGTCGGCGCGCTCTAGCAAGCGCACGAACAGGTCGCGGCCGCGCGGCCGCGTGAGGTCGAGCGAGACACAAAAGACATTGCGTCGCTCCTGCACCCAGTTAGTCGCGGTCTCGCCCTTGCCGTCGCGCGTCTTGAGCCGGATGCCAACGGTGCGCCATCCCATGTCGCCCACGCCGGGGCGTTCGACCTGGATGACCTCGGCGCCCATGTCGGCGGCGAGCGCGGCGCCAAAGGGCTGCGCAATCAAGGTGCCGCTCGAGACTATTTTGACCCCCTGGAGCGGTCCAAATGCCTCGGGTACAAGGGTCTTCTCCGCCATCGTAACCTCCTGCGAATGGCACGTCCGTGAAGTCGGAATCATGCACCGTTTGCAGCGAAGGGGGCAACCCGCCCGTGTATGATAGGGTCGGACTTCGCCAGACGTTTGCCGCGTCCGCGAGCCGAGTTATTATATTGAGGAGCGCCGAAATCCGAGATAAATGCTTTGCCAGACTCCGCATCAGAGCTTGCGCCAATCCTCGAGACTGCAATTCCCGAGATACCAGGGCCTGAAAAGGGTTCGCCGCGATGAACGACGCGATTGACCGGCGCGAGCTTACCTTCATGGCGCTGGCTGGACTTATCGGCGGCGCGCTTGGCTGGATTCCGGTCGAAGCGGTCAGTCACGGACATACCATCACGCAGGTCGAGAACGCGTGGACGCAAATCGAGGGCGTGGTCTCGATGGCGCTGTTCTGGGGGCTGGTTGGCGGTTTGATCGTCGCGGCGCAGGGCAAAACCCTGCAATTCACACCGGCAGTGACGCGGCGCTTCCTGGTCGGACTTGTGGTCTGCTTCCTTATCGGGTTGCCGGCGGTTTACTACTCCAACGTCGTCTTCACGATGATCCTTTCGGCCGGCGGATGGGGTGCCAATCAGGCCGGTTCGGAGATCTACTTGCGTATCGCGCGCGTGATCGGATGGGTCCTGATGGGCTTCATCTGCGGCGCCGGCGTGGGCCTGGCGAGTGGTTCGATCAAAGATCTCGGAGGCTCGCTGCGCAATATCGTAAAGGGTGCGGTCGGCGGATGGGTCGGCGGCTTTGTCGGCGGTGTGGCCTTCGACATCATTGGGGCCAACGCGAGCGGGCTCTACGCGCGGCTCTTCGGCCTCTGCGCGCTCGGATTGGCGGTCGGGTTGCTGATCGGGCTCGTGCAAGAGCTGACCAAGAGTGCGTGGCTTAACGTCGAGGCCGGCCGCCTGCGCGGCCGGAGCTTCAATATCGATCGCGGGTTGGCGACGGTCGGGCGCGCGGAAGAAAACCTGGTCGGGCTCTTCGGCGATTCCGGCGTGCAGCCGCGCCATGCAGTGATCGAGCGCCAGGGCAACAACTACGTGCTGAAAAATCTGGCAGTGCAGCAGGGTGTGGTTGTGAACGGCAATCGGATCGAAACGGTCACTCTGAACGAGGGCGACCGGATCAAAATTTCCGACTACGAATTGAGCTTCCATCTGAAACGCGCGAGCGCCGGGCCGCGGGGCGGCGGGTTGCGTCAAAACGGTCCACCGGGACGAGATGGCGCGGCAGCCTATCCCGCGCAGGCCGCGATTCCGCCGCAGGCTGGCCGGACAGCGACGCCGTGCCTGGTCGACGCCAGCGGACGCCGCTATGAGCTGCGTTCGCAGGCGCCGACCACGCTCGGCCGGGCGGTCGACAATGATATCGTGGTCGCCGACGCCTCGGTGTCGCGCCGCCACGCGACTATCGTACCCCACAATGGCGGTTTCGCGCTGCGCGATCTGTCGAGCCAGAACGGCACCTTCGTCCGCGGCCAGCGGATCGACGATGCGCGCCAACTCGTTAACGGCGACGACGTGCGGCTGGGCGACGCGCCGTTCGTGTTCCATGGCTGATAGCGGGATTTCCTACTCGGGCACGGCTGAACCGGACATGGCTGATACGGCAACCACGCGGGCGCGCTTCTGCTCGCAATGCGGACAGCCGGTGACCGTCGCCCAAGCCGTCTTCTGCAAGCGATGCGGCGCGAAGTTGGGCACTCAGCGATGGCTCGACGACATGGCTTCGCCCGCGATAGTCGCCGTCGTGCTAAGCGTGGTACCGGGGCTCGGTCATTTTTACGCCGGGCGCACCGGACGAGCGATTGGATGGTTTTTCGGAACGCTCTGGGCCTACAACATCTCGCCCTCGCTGGGAGTGCTGATTCACCTGGTATGCGCGGTGTCGGCGGCGCGCGCCGCCGCGCTCGATGCCGAGCGGCGCGGGACTCGCGCATCCGGAGCGTTGACGGCGGGGCAGCGCCCGCAATAATTACCGCGCCTGCGCGATGATTGCACCCAACACCATAATCGGCGGCCGCTACAGGGTCGTGAAGCCGCTCGGTGGCGGCGGGATGAAGCTGGTATATCTGGCCGAGGATTTGCGCCTCGCCGCGCGCCGTTGCGCGCTGGCCGAGGTGGTCGACAATTTCACCAATCCCGACGCGCAGCGCCAGGCGGTTGAGGCTTTCCAGCGCGAGGCCGACATGCTGGCGCGGCTCAACAACGAGCATATCCCGCGCGTCTTCGACCGCTTCAGCGAACAGAACCATCACTACCTGGTGATGGAATATGTCGACGGCTCGACGCTCGAGGAGGAGATGAAGCGTACGGGCGGCCGGCTGAGCGAGCCGCGCGTCATCGACATCGCGCTGCAAATCCTCGATACCCTCGCCTACCTGCACGGACTCGAGCCGCCGGTGATTTACCGCGATCTCAAGCCGTCCAACGTGATGATGATGGCCAACGGGCAGGCGAAGCTAATCGACTTCGGGATCGCGCGCCATTTTCAGCCGCAGCAGAATGCCACCATGATCGGCACCCAAGGCTACGCGCCGCCCGAGCAATATCGCGGCAAGGTCGAGCTACGCTCGGACCTCTATGCTCTCGGCGCAACGATGCATCATGCGCTAAGCGGCCGCGACCCAGCTACCGAAGCACCCTTCAGCTTTCCGCCGCTTGCCACGCTATGCCCCGGCATCAAGCCGACGCTCGCGACGCTGGTCGACGAGGCGCTCGCCTACGACGTCGAGCATCGGGTGCCAAGCGCGGATGAGTTCAGGCGGCGTTTACAGGACTTACGCGACGGCGTCGCGCCGACAAACGCCGCAACGTCGTCAGCGGGCGGTGACGTTAACACCGAAGCTGGTCGGCCTGCTCCGGGAGAAGCACCATCAGCGGCGCCCTCGCACGCGGCTTCGAAAGCCGCCCGGTCGCAGCTTCGGCTGCCGCTGGGAAGCGGCGGCGCGCCGCGGCCCGTGTCGCCTTCGGCGCCCACGGTGCTTCGTACGGAATCGGAAATCGATTGTCCGAAGTGCCGGCGTGCAATTCCCTCCGACTCGCACTTCTGTTCCTTTTGCGGTGCGGAGGTCAGTTATGCGCCTGCCTACGCGCCCGATAAGGACGGCGTCGCGGGCGATCACGAAGCGGCGACGGTGCTACTCTCGGTGCCGCCCTCGGGCCCATCGTCGACGCCATCTTCGATAGATGACCCCGCGCGGGTGCCGGTGCGCCGCACGCCGCTTTACAATCGCCGGCACGGCGCGCGCCGTCCCATCTTGATCCTAATCTTGATCTTTGCGAGCGCTTTCGCGGCGGTGCGAGTGATCTCGTGCCTCAACGTCAACGATTCGGATGGCAGACCGCCCGACGCGACGCGCGCCGACGCTCCCGTGCCCGCGGCACCCGCACCCGACGCGCCGGCGCCCGACGCCGAGCCCGGCGCGCCTTCCCTTGACTCGCCGCCCTCGACGCCGGAGTTTCTTACCGCCCGGCTGGAGGCTTTTCGCGCCGCACTCGACGCGGGCGGACTGACCGGCGTGCACTTCAAAATGGTCGGCGGCACGATGGAATTGTGGGGGACTGTGCCGGACCCTACCGACAGGGCGATGGTGCAGATGCTGGCGTTGAATGTCGCGGGCGTCGCTTCGCTCAACGATCACATCAAAATACAGAACAGCGGCTCTCCATAAGAAACGTACGCGACGGCGTCGCAAAACGTCGCGCGCAGGGGCCTGTCTTTCCAGGCCGCACCGGCAAATGTGAGGATCTTCGCGTCATGCTCATCGACCTGCACGTCCACACTCTGCTCTCTTCGGATTCCAACGTCGCGCCTGAGCTGTACGTCGAAGCCGCGGCGCGCGGTCCGCGCCGCCTGGACGCTATCTGTTTCACCGAGCATCGCCTGTTCCCCGCCGATCCTGATCTCGACAGGCGCTACGCCGAGCTGACGGAGCAGTTTGGCGTGATGGTGTTCAAGGGTATCGAGGCCGACACCAATCTCGGCCACCTGTTGCTGTTCGGGGTGACGCGCGAAGTGCTGCGCCGCTTCGATTTGAGTTCGCGGATGCTCAAGAGCGAGACGCTGATCGAAGTCATCCATGGCGAGGGCGGAATCGCGATTCCGGCGCATCCGTTTCGCGACTCGGGCTTTGGTCCGCAGCTTGACGATCTGCTCGCGCGCCACGGCGCTGCGCTCGGCGTGATCGAAGCGCTCAACGGGCAAAACTCGCCGCGCGAGAATGACGCGGCGTCGGTTGCGATGGAGAAACTTGGGCTGGTTGGGGTCGGCGGCAGCGACGCGCACTTCGTGACGCCGAAATGGTTTTTGACCTGTGCGACCGAGCTCGAGCGGCCAGTCAGCGACGTCGAGGGGCTGTGCGGCGAGTTGCGCGCCGGCCGCGCCCGCCCGTTCCGCTTCAGTGACGGTTCAACACCATCCAAGAATCAATAAGAGAACGGCCTGCGAGCATCTCACAGCGCGCCTAGCCGCTCAACTCCTCGAGCAGCGCCTTAGCGTCCTTCAGGTCGCGCGTGTCGAAGCCTTCGCTGAACCAGCCGTAAATTTTGGCCAGCATCGCGCGCCCTTCGTCCTTGCGGCCCTGCTGTGCGAGCAACCGAGCGAGGCTTATTGTGGATCGGATGGAGCAATTGGGCGCCCTGCACTTTCTCGACGATGGCCAAGCCGGCTCGCGCCGCGCGGGCGGCATCATCTTCGTGCGCGGTCGGATAGCCGAGGTACGCCAGCAATCCATCCCCGAGATATTGGGCAACGTAGCCATCGAAGGAGCTGATCGCTGGAACGCAGATCTCCTGGTACGCGCGCATCAGCTCGCGTAACTCCTCGGGGTCCAGCTGCTCCGAGAGCGGAGTCGAGCCGACCACATCGCAGAACATTACCGTCAGCTGGCGATGCTCGCCCTCCGGCACTTTGCGTGATTCGACGCGTTCAACACCCAGGGGCGGCGATGAGGGCGGAGCGGCCGTTGGCTGGAATAGCGTAGCGCCGCAATCGCCACAGAAGCTCGCACCTGGCGGATTACCGGAGCCGCACTTCGCGCAACGTAAGCTCAGTTCAGCGCCGCATCGAATACAGAACTTCTTGCCGGGAGCATTGTCGAAGTCGCAGCTGGAGCACCACATCGGCGTTCGCTGGAGGAAAATGATTGACTTGTCTTCTATCGCGCCCTGGCCTCAAAGACCATCGCGCGATACGAGCCTGAACTTAGCCCAGATGCTACCGTTCAGCTAATTCAATGGTTCGACCGGCAGCCTGCGCCCCGCACGCGTCTCGGACTAAAGGCGTGCTGCTGGCTAAAGAAGTGAGAAGCCGCTACTACGCGCGCGGCCCCGCGGTCGAAGGTTACCGTGCAGATCGAGGAGCATCAGGATGCTTGGAGCGCTCAAGGCGGGCGATCGGCTGGAATTTCTCGTGGAACCCGACGGCAGGGTGATTCTGGTCCCTGCGACAGTTGATGTAGAGAAGATACTCAATCTTCGGAATCTTCCTGGAACGAGTACCGTTCCTCGGTCCATGGATCGGCATGGTTATGGTAGCCGCGCAGTTCCCAGAAGCCGCGCCGATCCTCGGAGATGAATTCGATCGCGCGCACCCACTTCGCGCTCTTCCATCCATAGAGCTTCGGCACCACCAGCCTGAGCGGCCAGCCGTGGTCGGGCTCGAGATCGCGCCCGTCGTGCCGCCAGGCCAGCATCACGTCTTCGCCGACAAACTCCTCCAGCGGCAAATTGGTTGTGTAGCCGCCGTCGCAGTACACGACGACATGACGCGCCTCGGGTTTAAGCCGCACGCGCGCCATCAGGTCGACCGTCCTTAAGCCCTCCCAGACATTGTCCAGCCTCGACCAGGTGGTAACGCAGTGAAAGTCGGCGCGCTGACGGCTAAGCGGCAACGCGCGGAATTCCTCGTACGAAAGGCGCAACTCGTCCTCGACCATGCCGAAGATTCGGAAGTCCCACTTCTTGGGATTGAAGCGCGGCGTCTGCCCGTAGCTCAGGACAGGAAGCTTTTCGACCAGGTGCTGGCCGGGGGGAACACGTTGGGCGAGTTCGTCAGATACCGGCGGCTTGCTCATGATGAAAATACATAGCTAAGCGCGATCATGCGGAAAAGGGCGCCACGAGCGCCGGAGTGCCAAACGATAATTCGTTATTTGAGCGCGCGGGTGATCGCCACCGTCATGTCCGCGGTGGTCGCCTTACCGCCGATATCCGGCGTCACCACCCGTCCCGCGCGCAGCACCGCGTTTACCGCCGCGCGGATCCGGTCGCTAGCGCTGCCGTACCCTAGATAATCGAGCAGCAACGCGCCGGTCTTTATCGCCGCGACCGGATTGGCAATACCTTTGCCCGCGATATCGGGCGCGGTGCCGTGGACGGTCTCGAAAATCGCGCCATGCTGTCCATAATTCGCGCCTGGCACAAAGCCCAGTCCGCCGACGAGTCCCGCGCAGAGGTCGGACACGATGTCGCCGTAGAGGTTTTCCAGCAGCAACACGTCGAATGCATGCGGATTGGTCACCAGCCGCATGCAGGCGGCGTCCACGATCTGTTCCTTGTACTCGATATCGCGATAGTCGCGGGCCACGCGTTGCGCGCATTTCAGAAAAAGCCCGTCGGACAGCTTCATGATGTTGGCCTTGTGAATCACGGTTACCTGGTGGCGATGGTTCGCGCGCGCGTATTCGAAGGCGAAGCGCGCGATCCGGCTCGAGGCCCGCGCAGTTATAATCTTCACACTCTCGACCACGCCCGGTGCCACCTGATGCTCGATGCCGGCGTAGAGATCTTCGGTGTTCTCGCGGATCACGATAATGTCGACGCCCTTAAAAGGCGTGTGCACTCCGGCCTGCGTGCGCACCGGGCGGACGTTGGCGTAAAGCTCGAAAAGTTTGCGCAGGTATACGTTGATCGAGCGATAGCCCTCGCCCACCCGCGTCTCGAGCGGCCCCTTCAGCGCGACCTTGGTCGATTTGAGGGAATCGATAAGCTGGTCGGGCACAGGCGAGCCGAATCGCCGAAGCGCGATCGCACCGGCCAGCTGCCGATCCCAGTCGAT
Source organism: uncultured delta proteobacterium (assembly GCA_963710455.1). Taxonomy (GTDB): domain Bacteria; phylum Desulfobacterota; class Binatia; order Binatales; family Binataceae; genus JAKAVN01. The sequence goes on along the minus strand of CAVQAG010000013.1, from coordinate 673,967 downwards.
TTTAACCCCGACCGCCTCGATCACCTGGACGGCCGCTCCGATAACTTCTGGCCCCACCCCATCGCCCGGAATGAGCGTCACGTGCGGCGTCCCCTCGCCTTTGCCGCGCGGGCCGCGCCGCCCGTCATTGTTTACTTTGCTGTTTGCTCTGCCGTGGCCCACCTTGCCGTGATGCACACCGCTGCCACCCGACTTTGCTGCCGTCCTCGCCATTCCGCCTCTACTTCTCTCCGGTTGAATCTCGAAATGAGCGCGATCGCGAGCCGGCAGGGCCCGCGATCAGTAGTTGACCAATCCTATGAATATATCCGAGACGTTGGTCCCCGTCGGCCCCGTCAGCAGAAGATCGCCGAGCGCGGCAAAAATCGGGTAGGCGTCGTTGCGCGCCAGTGCCGCGCCGGGATCGAGTCCCGCCTCGCGCGCGCGCTCCACCATGCGCGGCGAGACGAACGCCCCTGCCGCGTCGGTCGGGCCGTCGATCCCGTCGGTGCCTGCGAAGAGCGCCAGGATGCGCCGCTCGCGCCCGAGGCGTTCCAGCTCGAGCGCCATCGCCAGCGCCGCCTGCTGCGCACGTCCTCCCCGCCCCTGCCCACGTAGCGTGACCACGGGCTCACCGCCAGCGAGCACGCACACCCGCTCGCCGCCAATCGCCGCCAGATGGGCACTCAGCGCGCGGCCCACGTCGTCGGCCTCGCCATACAGATCGCGCCATCGGTCGACCGTGTAGCCGGCCGCGGCGGCGGTGACGGCAGCAGCGTCAAGTGCGATACGGTTGTCGCCGATTACGAAATTGTCGGCGCGCGCGAGCAGCGGGTCGCCGGGCTTGACCGTCTCCGCTATCTCGGCCGCCGCACCGCGCTCGAGCCGATCGCGGATCGCTTCTGGCGCGCGGCCCCACAGGGCACGGCGTTTGAGCACGCCGATGGCTTCGGCGAAAGTGGTCGGATCGGCGGCGGTCGGTCCCGAACCGATTGTTGCGAGATCGTTGCTGGCCACGTCCGAGAGGATGAGGCTCAGCACTTGAGCGCCGCCGCAAACCCGCAACAGTCCGCCGCCCTTTATCGCCGATAGGTGGCGACGGACGATATTGAGCTCGCGAATCGACGCCCCGGATCCAAGCAACGCCGCGTTGATTGCAATCTTGTCCGCCAGGGTAACCGGCGCAGCCGGCGCGACCATCAGCGATGACGCGCCGCCGCTCAGCGCGAACACCAGCAGATCGCCGGGGCCCGCGAGCCGGGCCATTTCGAGGGCGGCCTCGGCGACCCGCTGCGATGACGCGCCGGGCACCGGATGGGCCGCCGCGATTATGCGAATCGGCCCGTGCGACGCGGCAGGCGGCGGGGCCTGCGTACCGGATCCACCGCCGGCAGCGACGGGCATCGATGGCGACGATGGAACGATCGCTAGCGCGTCGTTAAGCTTCGGGCCCAGGCGCGGCGCAAGCTCGGTCGCCATCCCGAGCGCCGCCTTGCCGGCCGCGAGCAGAAAAATCCGCGCCGCGCCTGCAAGCAGCGCGGGAATTTTCTCTGCGCCCTCGATTTCGCCACCAAGCGCGCGTCCGATCAAATGCGCCGGCGCAACCGCCGAGACGGCGGCGGCATAGATGCGCGTCAAGTCGCGCCGGGCGCGCGAGTTGGCCGAACCTGCCGAAGCTTCATCCATCGAGCCACCCGCGCCTGGTCCGCCTAGCGACGGCGCTCCAGCCTGGTGATCGAGCCGTCGTGGTTGGCGACCAGGACGACGTTGGCAATACCGATAAAGAGCCCGGTACCGACCACGCCAGGAATCGCGATCAGCTCGCGTTCGAGACGGGCGGGAGCTTCGATCCTGCCTATCCCGCAGTCCATCACCAGGTTGCCGTTGTCACTCAGAAACTCGCGGCCGTCGGCGCCGATTCGGACCGCCGGCTTAAGTCCCAACTCTCGCATGCGGCGCATCGCGTAGTGCGCCGCGAACGGCACGACCTCGACCGGCAGCCGGTGGCGCTCGCCGAGACGGTTCACGCGCTTTTCCGCGCCGACCAGGATGACGACCTTGCGCGAGGCGCAGGCGACGATCTTCTCGCGCACCATCGCACCGCCATAGCCCTTGATGAGGTTGAGCCGGGGATCGAACTCGTCAGCGCCGTCGATATCGACGTCGAGGCGCGCCTTGCCGTCGAGCGCCACCACCTCGATCCCGAACGAACGCGCGAGCTCGGCGCTGGCCGCCGACGTCGGAATGCCGCGGACTTTGATGCCGCGCTGGCCGAGCGCCCGAATGAAGGCCGAGGCCGCGTGTCCGGTTCCCAGCCCCACGGTCTGGCCGGGTTTGACGTAACGCAGGGCGAATACACCCAACTGGTCGAGCACCTCGGCTGAAACGGGTTCGGTCATCGATTCACTGTTTAGACGGTGCGCCGGCGCGATCCGCGACTCACGCGAGGCGAATGCCGTTCGCGAGCGGCCTAATCCTTGCCGTTGCGCAACAGGTTCATGAACTCCTGGCGCGTTTCCACGTGCGTGCGGAAAACCCCGAGCATCGCCGAGGTGGTAACGTAGGAGTTCTGCTTTTCGACCCCGCGCATCCGCATGCACAGGTGCTCGGCCTCGAGTACCACGGCGACGCCGAGCGGCTCGATCTCCTCCATCAGGGTGTGCGCGATCTGGGTGGTCAGCCGCTCCTGCACCTGCAGGCGACGCGCATAGATCTCGACCAGCCGGGCGAGCTTGGAGAGCCCGATAATCCGCCGATTGGGCAGGTACGCCAGGTGCGCCTTGCCGAAGAAGGGCAACAGGTGATGCTCGCACAAGGAGTAGAAGTCGAGGTCCTTGCACAGGATGATCTCCTGGTACTCCTCCTCCGAGAAAACCGCGCCGTTGATGGCGACCTTGGGATCCTCTTTGTAGCCGCGCGTCAGAAAATCCAGTGCATGCAGCACCCGGGTCGGCGTGAGCTTCAGCCCCTCCCGCTCGGAATCCTCGCCGATATGGCGCAGGATCAATCGCACCGCGTCTTCGACCGCGGCGCCGGCGGAGTCTTCCGCGGGCGCGGTCTCAACTTCCGGTCGCGGCGGGCGCGAGGCTGCCCGAAGTCTCATTTTTCTATCGCGCACCAGAGTCCTCCAGAGAGCGGCTGAACTCGAGCGCGAGCTCGATCGCAAGCGATGGTCCGCCGCCACTCATTATGTTAAAGCCTGCGGCCTCGTCAGCCAATGCGCGCATCAGCGCGACGCTGGTCTCGACCGATGTCCGCCGCGCCTCCTCTTCTCCCATTCCGGCGTAGCGATCGAAATGTTGATGGGCGCCGGCGAGGTCGGGAATGCGGTCTTTCAAATAACTGGCCATCGATTCGCGTTTGACCGGCAGGATGCCGAGCACGACCCGGAGTTTGTGTCGTCGGGCGCGGGCGAGGAAGCTTCGCGCCAGCTCGAGATCGAAAACCGGCTGCGTGATCACGAACTCCGCGCCCGCGACGGCCTTGCGCTCGAGCAATTCGAATTCGCGCGCGACGTCCTTGCGATTCGGATTGGCGACCGCGCCGATCGCGAACTCGGGCAACGTCTTCAGCAGCCGGCGTCCTTCGCCAGTGTCGCCGCGGCGCAGATCGATCATCGTACGCAGGAGGCTGAAAGGATCGAGGTCACGAACCGCCTTCACGCCATCGGGGTCGTCGGCGAGCTTGTCGCCGGCCAACGCCACCACCCCTTCGATCCCGAGCGCGCCCGCGCCGAGCAGATCAGCTTTCAACGCGTGGCGGTTGCGATCGCGGCAGGAAAAATTGATCACCACCGGGATTCCGAGCCGCGACTTGATCATCGAACCGAATACCAGGGGCGCGAGCTTCACGCGTCCCAACGCGTTGTCGGCGAGATTGATTGCGTCGACGTGGCCGCGTAGCGCTTCGAGCCGCGTCAGCATCGACTCGACCGCGATTCCGCGCGGCGGCGCGACCTCCAGCCAGAGCGCCGGCTTGTGCGCGCCCAGGCGCTCTAGCAGCGCGGACATCGATGTTTCCCTGGACGGGGTTCTGCGGAGGCGGCGATCAACGCCGGCGCGGCGGCGCGAAGCGGATAAGAATTCATCGACAGAACCCGGACGGCGCCCGCGCCGTCAGGCCTTCAGCCGCTCGTTCGCCTTCACCTTCTGGTACTTGCGGTAATCGTACCCGGTCGCCATCGCCATCAACAGCGCCTCCATGCCACCCTCGCGCTCGCGGCGCAGGATGCGCAGGCGGTCGAAAAACTCGCGGAAGTCCTTGTGGACCCGGCGGTTGTTGTCGAGCGGATGGAGAAAGAAGTCGTGCAAGCGCGTGACGGTGAAACGGAGCGAAGAGTAACGCAGCTCGTTGGGAAAAGCGTCCCATTCCGCGAGCGAAAGCGTGCGCACCGATTCGTATCCATGCATCAGGAAGCGGAACCGATCGAGCGAGTACTGGTTGTCGACAAAGCATAGCGCATTGACCGCAGTCGCCAGGTCGAAGATGAACTTGCCGCGACATGCCGCCTCGAAATCCAGCACCGCGGTCAGCTTCTCGCCGCGGAACAGTACGTTGTCGGCAAACAGATCGCCGTGGATCACGCCCTTGGGCAGCTTGCCCTCCAGATAGCGCGTCAGGTAGTCGACCTCGTCCTCCAGGGTGCGGCTGATCTTGCGAAAATAGTTGGGCAGCCGGCCGCGCACGCTCAGGTATAAGTCGGCGATACGCTCGAAGCTGAAGCGGTTGTCGATGCCCTTCTTGTAGCCCTTCCCGATGACGTGCAGTTCACCAAGCGCGCGGCCGATAGTCTCGAGTTGGCTTGGGCGCAGGCGCTCGGGCGCCACGATCCGCCCTTCGTTGTAGCGGTAGAGCGAGGCGCACTTGCCCTCGCACTCGCGCCAGTACCGGCCCGTCCGGTCCTGCAAAGGATGCGGGCAGGGAAAGGAGTGTTTGCGCAGAAAGGCGAGGAGATCGATCTCGCGTTTGACCTCGCTCTCGGTCTTGACCTCGTCAACACGCAGCAGGAAGCGTCCCTTGGCGGTCTCAATCAGGTAGTTGCTGTTTACCGAGCCTTGCGGGACGCCGACAGCGCCAAGGATGCGTCCTAGGTTGTAGTCGTCTCCGAGTTGCTCGAGGAACGATTTGTGTAGCTCAGTGTATGCAGCCATGAAGGACGACGGTTTTTTATTGGACGACCCGCCGCAAGCATAGAGGCTGATCGGCACGCCGTCAACTATGATTTTTGTAAAACCGTTGCGCCGCAGCAGTTTTTTATCTTCGCCGAGGCTCGTCACACTTTACCCGAAGCGCGAATGATGGAATCGTAAGGGCCGTCGAGCATCGAAAATGGCCAAAGCGCACACCACCGCCGGCAGCACCAAGCCAATAGCCAAGAAGACCGCGCACGAGATGGAAGGCCGCAAGGCCCCTCCTTTCGAACTTTCCGACGGCCACGGCAAGACCGTCTCTCTCAGGGAACTGCTCGGCCGGGGCAATCTCGTGCTCTACTTCTATCCCAAGGACATGACGCCCGGATGCACGGTCGAGGCGTGCGACTTCCGCGACGCTGCGGCTCGCCTCAAGGCGATGGGTGCACAAGTCGTCGGCGTCAGCGTGGATTCCGCGGACTCCCATCGTAAGTTCACCGACAAGCACGCGTTGAACTTTCCCCTGCTGAGCGACCCGGACAATCGCGTCACACGCCTATACGGTGTCTACAAAAAGAAGTCGCTCTACGGACGCGAGTTCATGGGAATCGAGCGCACCACCTTCGTCATCGATCGCGCTGGCCTGATTCGCAAGGTCTTTCCCAAGGTAAAGGTTGCCGACCACGCCGACGCAGTGCTTACGGCTTTGAAGGCGCTGGGGTAGAGCTTTACACAGGGACGCGGCGCCTTTTTTTAACTCAACGTAAAATACTTGACTTTAATGCGTGAGGATTCTAGCCTTCCGCGTTATTGAGGGGGAGCGTTCTCGTCTTTATACTTCGTTCGTTCTGCTACCTCGAATTCCTCAATAGCTCCTCGCGGCAAAGACAAATTCTGAGTCAGACGATTCTAAACGATCTAGCGACTCGTTAACGCTAGTCATCGTTCCGAACGCCGGCGAGCTCGGCTCGTCGAGCAGAGTTGCGCCTTGATCAGGGGGGACCATGAGAAATGATTTGCGCGTCCAATCTCGTCTACTGCTTTGTATCTGCTGGTAACGATAGCCTCATCGGCAATTGCACCTCGAAATGCAACGGCGGCCCATTACTCCATGTTGCCTCCCGATGCTTCATTAATGTCCGAGAGTAACTGTGTCGGGGCAGTCAATGCGTCCCCAATTACCAAGGAAAACGCCCCGTGGAACGAAGATGACAATAGCCCGGCGCAGTGGAATTCAAACTTGCCGCCGTCCGAGCCTATCCCACAATATTTTTATAACAGTGCGCCCTGCTGCACTGAACTTCCCGAGTCGGATTTCCAAGCCGTCGATGGCAACTATTCGGGCACTACTGATGACTTGATGCGTATTACCGCCTGCAAATGGGGGATCGACGAGGATTATATCAGGGCCCAGTCATGGATTGAGAGCGGTTGGCATCAGGATTGTGCCGCTGCGCATGGAGGAACCGGTTGCAACGAAGGGGGAGACGAAAACAATCCTGCTGGCTGCACGCCCAGCTCGATAACGGGGTTCACGACGACCGGCCCAACGACCCCGACCCTGACCGCTAGCGGGCAGTTTTGTGAGATGGAGGGATTTGGCGGCCTGAGCGGGACGAATCAGTACGATTCGTGGGGCATCGCCCAGACTAAAGTTTACTATGAATGGGCGGCTTGGCCGATGATCGAAGAGTCGACGCCCTTCGCGCTGGATTATCGTTATGCTGAGATGCGCGGCTGCGTGAATGGCGATCAGTATGGGTACTTCAACTCACAAAGCAAGAAATCGGGAAGTGACTATCTGCGCGCCGTGTCCAATGCGAAAAATAATTCCAACGGGTCTTCAAAGGTGTCCGGCTGGAGCAATCTTCAATATCTCGCGTATGGATGTATCGATAGTCACTTCTCGGGCAGCTGGTTCAACGGCCGAGCCGATTCATATTTGAGGGGATTTTTCAGTACATTGAACAGCGCACCCTGGCCAGGACATCAGCGTTAAGGCTCAATCGTCTGGCAGCGATAATCAGAAGGAGTGACAATCAGGATGGCGCATGCGTGCGCGGCGCGGCGGCGATCAGGTTCTCGCGCAGGAATTCCTTCAATGGCCCATCGACCTTGCCGCCGAGGTCGTGGCCGTCGTCGAAAAAGCGCGTCTCGACCTTGGCCCCACGGGTCTGCAACTCCTCGGCGAGGCGCTTGGCCTGCTGCACCGGCATCTTCTTGTCATGTTCCCCGTGCAGGATGAGCACGCTGCAATCGAGCTTGGGTGGCAGATGCGCAATCACGCTGCGCTCGGCGAGCACACGATGGCTCGGCCATACCTGGCGCAGGATTGTGACCTTCTCGCGTAGCGGCGCTTCGGGCCACATTTTGAGCGTGTCGTAAAAGCCCGACTGCAGGATAACCGCGCGCAGCCGTGGGTCGCTATCCATCAGTAAACCGGCCGCGACGGCACCGTCCGACAACCCCCATACCGCGATACGGTCCGGATCGACGTCCGGCCGTGCCGCCATAAGATCCACCGCGCGATGTGCCGCTTCGACCGCCTGCGGTCCGACGAAACGGCTTGGCCCCGAGGATTTGCCGTAGCCCGGGATGCTGATGCAGGCCTCCAGCATGCCCATTGCCACCAGCCCGGTGCTTTGCTCGATACAGCGTCGCGCATTGCCCTCACCGGCAGTCAGTACGAGCAACGCGGGCAGGCGTCCGGGGTCAGCGGAGTGAGCGATAAAACCCTCGATATTGTAGTGGTCGGCGCCAACTGCGATTTGAAAATTGAACGGGGCGAAGGCGGGCTTCGGACGGACTTCTGTATTAGCGCTATGCCGGCAGGCACCGGTCGCCGCGACCAACAGCATCAGCACCGCCGCCAGCAGGCCCCTAAACGTCGGGGGCAGCTTCATTTCGACTATTGCCCATTTATCGGTCTCCCCGAGGCGACTTTATACATGCCCGGCCCGATTTTGGAACCGCCCAGGCATGAAACCGCGGCTTCGCTTGCGGAACCCAGCCGTGCGAGTACGACCGCGCCGCGAGAGGCGGCATTGAAACCGCCCGAACTTTAATCGATACTTTCGTGTTCACCAAAGGAGTTTTGCCGGCGTCCATGGCCGGCGCGCGCAATGGATACTCAGACAGCACCACAGGAGGCCTCGAAGCAGGCCGCGTCGCAAATCGACTTCGGCAAGGCCGGCGGCGTCGTCCCGGTCGTAACCCAGGACTATCAGAGCGGACGGCTCCTGATGGTCGCCTACATGAACCGGGAGGCGTTCGAGGAAACCGTCAGAACAGGCCACGCCTGCTACTTTTCGCGCTCGCGTAACCGCCTGTGGCGCAAGGGTGAAGAGTCAGGCAACTACCAGACCGTGCACGAAATCCGTATCGACTGCGACAACGACACTATTCTGCTCTCGGTCGAGCAGCACGGCGACCGCGCCGCCTGCCACGAGGGTTTCGAATCCTGCTTCTTCCGCATCTTTCGCGACGGCGCGTGGCAGACGATCGATACGCGCCGCGTCGACCCGGCCAAGTACGGCCCCGGCTATGGCCATCAGACTCAGCCAGCTCAGCCCGCCCGGTCCGCCGAACCGATCAAGCCCGTCAAACCCGCGCATTGAACCGCGCCGCGACGAATCTCATCGTTTTCGATAACCCTCGACGAGACGGAAGCAAGCTTACAATTATGTCCGCTGACAACGTGCTCAAATTCGGATTGCCCAAGGGCAGCCTCGAAGCCCAGACCATCGAACTAATGCGCAAGTCGGGATGGCGCGTATCGGTCGGCGCGCGCTCTTACATGCCGAGCGTCGACGACCCGACGCTAAGCTGCCGCCTGTTGCGCCCGCAGGAGATGCCGCGCTATATCGCCGACGGTTCGCTGGATGCCGGGATCACCGGCAGCGACTGGATCGTCGAGAATGCCGTCGAACTGATGGAAGTCGAAAGCTTCACCTACTCCAAGGTTTCGCTGGCGCCGACGCGATGGGTGCTGGCAGTGCCGGACTCCTCGCCGGTGCGCCGGCTCGAGGACCTCGAAGACAAACGCGTCGCGACCGAGATGGTCGACTTCACTCGGCGGATTTTCGCTCAACGTAAAGTTAAAGTTGAAGTTGAGTTTTCCTGGGGCGCGACTGAGGCCAAGGCCGCTGAAGGCCTGGTCGATGCCGTGGTCGAGGTCACCGAGACCGGCTCCTCGCTCCGCGCCAATGGGCTCCGCATTGTCGAGCAGCTTTTGACCTCGACGCCGGTTCTGGTCGCCAACCCTGGAGCGTGGGCGGTCGAATGGAAGCAAGCCAAGATTCGGCAAATCGGGATGCTTCTGCGTGGCGCGCTCGATGCCGAGAATCGGGTCGGAATCAAGATGAACGTCGCCCGAGAGGACCTGGAAAAAGTGATCGCGCTGCTGCCATCGATCACGGCACCCACCGTTTCGTCGCTTTACCCCTCGCCCAATCTCAAAGGCAAGGAGTGGGTCGCGGTCGAAACTGTGATCGCGGAGCATACCGTGCGCGAACTGTTCCCTAAACTGCTCGAGGCCGGCGCGGTCGGGATCATCGAGTTCCCACTCAACAAGATCATCTGACGAAAGGGTCCAGTGAACAGAGTAGCCTCCGCCCGCGCCCTTCTCCCTGCTTGTGTCGCCGCGCTTGTGTGCGCGGCCAGCCTCTGCGTCGCTATCTCAATGATATCGTGCAAGCCGTCGGATCCAGCGACGGTAAAAGCCCCTCTTGCAAACGCACCACCAATCACTGGCAAGCAGTGGCGCCTCGAAAAGGAAATGATCGGCGCGGACAACCAGGAAGACTACAAGGTGGGAGCGGCGGCTCTCAGCACGTTCGACGCGTTCGGCACGATGGAAGTGAGCCAGCTTTTCTACCATCACAAACTGGAGATGGTACCCGCGGGTACGATGGTGGGAAAGACGGGTCCGAGCGAGCAGGGCGCGAGCCGGGTTCGCGTGCTCGACGGCCCGCTGGCGGGGCAGAATCTGTGGATCTATCCCAAGACGGCCGAGAAGATGGGATTTCCCGCCGCGACGCCCACTCCTTGAAGACTTGGGCACGCGGGCGAACGGCGGATACACGGAGCGGAGGCCGATATGGCAGCGACGACAACGGCAATCCGGATGTACGATCTGGCGGGCGCCGATCCTGCGCGCAGGTTTAGCCCTTATTGCTGGCGCATCCGGATGGCGCTCGCGCATAAAAACCTGAGCGTCGAGACAGTCCCCTGGCGTTACAGCGACAAACCGGCGATCGCACATTCGGGACAGGACCGGGTCCCGGTAATCGAGGACGGCGATCGCGTGATCGCTGATTCCTGGGCAATCGCCAATTACCTCGAAGACACCTATCCCGACCGGCCTTCGCTTTTCGGTGGCGCCGCCGCCAGAGCAGCCGCCCGCTTCATCAATAGCTGGGCCGACACGGTACAGAACGCCGGCATCTCGACCTTGGTCGCGGCCGACATCGTGCGCCATCTCGATCCGCGCGACCAGGAATACTTCCGCCAATCACGCGCCAAGCGCTTCGGCATGACGCTGGAGGAATTGTGCGCCAACCGGGACGCACGCGTTGGCGCCTTTCGCCAGACACTCGAACCGTTGCGGATGACGCTCAAGTCGCAAGCGTTCCTCGGCGGAGGCGCACCGCTTTATCCCGACTATATCGTGTTCGGCGGCTTTCAATGGGCACGCACGATAAGCGATTTCGCACTGTTGGAGACGGACGATCCGATCGCGGCCTGGCGCGAGCGGATGCTCGACCTGTTCGGCGGGCTTGCGCGAAAAAATCCTGGCTACTGACGTCCCGCGCGGTTGCGCAAGAAGATAGCGATCCAGCCGCGACAGTTGCATCGCGAAGCATTCCCTTCTTAAATCCAGCCAGCAGCGATAGTGTGGCCGGGCTGCGCGGACTGACCAACGCGCCGCGACAGTCGAGGAGGATTATCCTTGATCCATCTCAACGCCTTCACCCAGTGCTCGATTTGTCCGCAATCCAAGGGCCAGTGGAAACATCCGCTGGACCGCTCTTCGGTCGGCTACCGCGACCTGGACTATTACGCGGAGATGGCGCGCACGCTGGAGCGCGGGCGCTTCGACGCGCTCTTCTTCGCCGACATCCATGGGACCTACGATGCATTTCGTGGCACTCGTGACGCGGCAGTCCAGCATGCCGTGCAGTTCCCCTGTAACGATCCGACCGTACTCATCCCGGCGCTCTCGATGGTGACGCGCAATCTAGGCTTCGCCACCACCTACAGCACGACCTACCATCCGCCCTATCAGGCCGCGAAGCTCTTCTCGACGCTCGACCATCTGACCAAGGGGCGCGTGGGATGGAACATCGTGACTTCGTACTTGCCTGACGCCGAGAAGAACGGCCTCGGCAAGGTCCTTCCTCACGACGAACGTTACGACCGCGCGGATGAATACATGGAAGTCGTCTACAAGCTGTGGGAGCAGAGCTGGGAGGAGGACGCGATCGTGCGCGACACCCCGCGCGATATTCACACCGACCCTTCCAAGGTCCACGAGATTCGGCATCAGGGAAAATATTTCGAAGTGCTCGGACCTCATCTATGCGAGCCGTCTTTGCAGCGCACTCCGGTGATCTACCAGGCGGGCCTTTCGGGACGCGGGATGCAGTTCGCGGCGGCTCACGCCGAGGCGGTGTTCGTGGTTTTTCCCAACACCACCGTGTGCCGCGCTTACTGCGATCGTATCCGCGAGCTTGCCGCAGAACGCGGCCGCGACCCCAGGCATCTGAAAATTCTGATGGCGATTGCGCCGGTGGTTGGTACAACCGACGCGGAGGCGCACCGCAAGCACGACGAGATGATGCAGTACGCGAGTCCCGAGGGCGCGTTCGCGCTGTTCGGAGGATGGACCGGGATCGATCTTTCCAAGTACGGCCCCAACGACAAGATCGGTAATGTCAATTCCGACGGGATGCAGTTCCTAGCGCAGTATTTCTCCTCGGTCGACTCGACGCGCGAGTGGACGATGCGCGAGATCGCCGAGTTCGTTTCGATCGCCAGCGTGATGCCCGTGCCGGTGGGCAACTACCGGCGCATCACCGACGAACTGGAGCGATGGATTGTCGAGGGCGGCGTCGACGGCTTCAATTATTTCTCGATCGACACGCCTATCGACTACGCAAGCTTCGTCGACCTCGTAGTGCCGGAATTGCAGCGCCGCGGGCTGTTCCGCAAGGAATACGAGGCGAGCACGCTGCGGGAGCACTACTTCGGCAAGGGCCAGCAGCGCCTCGTCGACGACCATCCGGGCGCCGCCTACAGCAGCTACCGGCGCAAGGACAACCCGGCGGCAGGGACGACGCGCCTATCCGCCTGACCGCATCGGGACGCCCGAAACGGCGTCATACTCGAACGCCGTCGGACACGCCTTTTTAGCCGCGCGTTAACCCGGCGGCAGCACCAGATCCTGTCCCGTGGCCGATATAAGCACTGCAAGAATTTTTGCCTTGCGGGTCTTGCTCGCGTTGCGGGCGACGCGATGCGTGTGCATCGGGAGCTCGTACCAGGCCTGCCCGGCGTGGTAGGTGACGGGCTTGTCCGGGTCGACTTCGCTCACCACCGAACCCTCCAGTACGTAAGCGACGGTCGAGCCCGGATGGCGATGGGCCGAATTGCCTGCGCCCGGCGCAAACTCTACCACCACCATGCTGATCTGCTTTCCTGGCGCGTCGGGCATCTCATGCTGCAAGATGGGCCGCACCGTAACGCCCTTATCCGACGCCAGCGGATTTGGAGCCTTGTCCGCATCCGTCGCGCCGCCTTCCGCGGCTTCTGCCAGGGCCATCGCGGCAAACAATTGCGACGCCAGCGCCGCCGAACCGGCCATCGTCTTCATCATCTCACGACGCGTTATCATCCTGCGCATGTTCCTCCAGTGGAATCTGCGGTCAAAGAAGCTTCGGTTCCAAGCGGTGTCACCCGCGCGCGGGCGCCTCGAGCACCATCTGGGTCTGGGTCACAATGGCGAGCAACCTGCCCTGTGCGTTGGTTATCCGCGTCTGCCAGACCATCGTACGCCGCCCGCGATGCAGCGGCGCGCACTCGCCGGTGACGGTCGTGCCGGCGGGCGCGGGCGAGAAAAAGTTGGTCTTCGATTCTATAGTCGTGGTGCTCGCGCCCTCGGGAAGATTGAGCATCGTCGCATACGCGCCGAGCGAATCCGCAAACGCCATTACCGCTCCGCCATGCAGCACCGCGGGCACCGTGCAGAGATTCTCCCGCACGAGCATCTCGGCTGTGAGGCGTTCCGGCGCAGCGCTCAGAATCCGTATTCCCAGCGAATCCGCAAACGGCATCCTTTTTTCGTCGATGATCTTGAGCGGATCCATCGTTCGTTCTCCCGTCATGACTTAAAGCCGTGGCCGCGCGGCCAACGCTATTCGTTTTTCCACTGCGGCTTGCGTTTTTGTGCGAACGCGAGCGGTCCCTCGATCGCGTCCTTGGACTTCCACAGTTTCGCCGTCCCGGGGAAGTTATGCGTGCACGCTTCTTCGAGCGGCATCCCAAGCCCGCTCATCGCGGCTTCCTTGCTCGCCTGGATAGACACGGGCGAACACTCCATGATTTCAGCCGCCCATCGCTCGGCAGTCGCCATCAGGTCCTTAAGCGGCACGACCTCGTTCACCAGGCCCCATCGATGCGCATCCGCCGCGCTCAGATGCTTGCCGGTCAGAGATCATGCCCATCGCGATCTTGAGCGGGATGTGACGGGGTAGCCGATGGACCCCGCCGGCGCCCGCCATCAGGCCGACTCGCGGCTCGGGCAAGCCCAGGCGCGCATGGTCGGCGGCGACGATGATGTCGCAGGCCAGTGCGATTTCGCATCCGCCGCCCAGCGCAAAGCCGTTGACCGCGGCGATAATCGGCTTGGTGATATCGAAGCGCGAGGTGATGCCGGCGAAGCCGCCCTTGCTCGTCTGCGGACGCTCGCCGCGATGCTCCGCGGTCCATTTGAGATCGTTGCCGGCGGAAAACGCGCGATCGCCCGCGCCGGTCAGGATCGCGACCCACATCTCGCGGTCGCCGGCGAAGTCGTCCCACACCTGGTCCATCTCGAGATGACACGGCGGATGCAGTGCGTTCATGACCTCGGGGCGGTTGAAAGTGACGTAGGCCAGATGGCCGCGTTTTTCGTATTTGATGAACTTCAGATCCATCGTTTGCCTCTCTATTAGTGGTCTGCGTCGTCGAGCAGCTCGAAAAATGCGTCGATGCTTTGCATGAGCTGGCGGCGAATCTGCGCGCGCGTGCCCTCTATCAGATGCATCGTCACGCGGCCCGTGCTGCCGTCGCTGAGCCGTACGTGCGCGTCCTCGACTGCCGCCACGTCGCTCTGGGCGAAAACCCGCATCCCGTAAACCATCGCGGCGCGTTCCGCAGCGCCTTTGACCAGCCGTAGCTTGCGCGGCATCGCTCCCTCCCTCGTCGCCAACCAACGGCAGCGTTATAGCACGACGGCTTTGCGCCGGTCACACTTGACTGCGGCCCCCTCGCAGGCCGTTGGAGCAGTTGAAGTAGACGTGTCCGATGCGAGAAGCTAGCCGCGGGCCGAAGCGCGCGATGGTTGGAACCGAGACTCGCGCGACAGTATTACGAGCCGATTAAACCTGGCGAGGCAATCGAAATGAACGGCGACGAATACCTCGAGCGCGTGCGCACCCTTATTCCGGCCTTTCGCGAGCGCGCCGTACCGAGCGTACCGGCGCCTGCCGACGAAGCTGGCGGATTTCAGCGCGCCGGGCTGCTCGGCGCTGCAACCCGCGCGATGGGGCGGCTTCGAGCTGCCCCGCCGCTTTTACCGCGCAGTGATGGAAGTTGGCGCAGCGTGCCCGTCCACGGGATGGGTGCTCGGCGTGCTCGGGGTTCATTCCTGGCAGCTGGCGGTTTTCCCCGAACGCGCGCAGCAGGAAATCTGGGGCGCCGACTCCACCGTCCAGGCCTCATCGTCGTATGCGCCCACCGGGAGGATCGAACGCGTCGAGGGCGGCTTCAAGGTTAGCGGGCGATGGTCGTTCTCGAGCGGATGCGACTTCTGCCACTGGGTAATTTTGGGCGGTTCGACGCGTAATTCGGACGGCACCCCGGACGCGCGCAGCTACCTGCTGCCGCGCCGTGACTACCAGATCGACGACAACTGGCACGTGATGGGGCTTAGCGGGTCGGGCAGCAAGGATATCGTGGTCGATGGCGCGTTCGTGCCCGAGTATCGTACGCACAAATTTCTCGACGCCTACAACCGCGACAACCCCGGCCAGGCGGTCAATCAGGGCGCTCTGTATCGACTCGCGTGGGCGTCGGTTTTTGCCTATGCGATAGCAGCCCCGGCGATCGGCGCGGCGACCGGAGCGCTCGAATACTGGCGCGAGGGCAGCCGCGCGCGGCGTACCGCGTACGACCATAAAATTGTCGCGGAAGATCCTTTCGCACAGATGCGCCTGGCAGAGGCGGTGTCCGAAGTCGACGGCGCGCGGCAGCGGATGCTTGATACGTTCGAGGAAATGATGCGGCTCGCAGCGGACGGACGCGATATCAGCGTCGAGCGGCGGGCGCGGCTTCGATGGGACGCCGCGAACGCGGTGCAAATCAGCGTGCACGCGGTCGATCTGATGCTCGAGTCGAGCGGTGGCCGCGCGATCTTCCGCGACAATCCGATCCAGCGCTACTTCCGCGACGTGCATGCAATCCGCGCTCACGCGCTCAATAACCCGCAGCGCGCCGGCAGGACCTTCGCGATGGCCGAGATGGGCAGCTTCATCAACGAACGCGGCTTCCCGGCGGATATTTTCGTCTAAGCCGGACCTGACGCCCTGAAGGCAACTGCGCCTTAGACCACTCCGACCTCGGCTGCTTGTGCAGCACTTTTCGTAGCGCCTGATCCACCGTCGCCAGTGGCAAAGCCTCGCGCAGCGCGAGTTCCAGGTAACCGGCATCGCACGCGAACAGTCGATTATCGCGGGGCCGTCTCCGCCACTGCACTAAAAACGTGCTCGATACCTAAACGATCTACAACAACCGAGAGCTGACCCAACGGTCTGGAAAAAAGCCGCGGCTTGCGCGAGGTCACTATCCGGCGCCGCTCGGCAATGGTGCCGACGTTGGCGATCTCGAACGGCCAGACCGTGGACGCCAGGGCCGTATCACCCAGACAAGCCGATCAAGCACTGATTCGGTATAGCTCGTCGTCTGATCGTCAAAAAGCCAGCAATGCATATTGACTCTGGTGTACATTAGCTTAGACTTCAAAAGCTATCACTTAGACAGCTGAAATTGGTTTTGAAGTTTGAATCTGACCTTATCTAGGCAACAGAACCCATCGTGCGGCCCGCATACCAAAGAGGATCTCTATGAAACGGACCTTCCTGATTCTTGCAGTATCGTTTTTTTCGCTTTTGGCGTTCGGGCAGGCGCGAAGTCAACCAGGATCGGGGGTGGAGGACCTGTCGAAGCCGGCCGGCATCGAACCCCCAATGCTTGGTATCCATTGGGCACGAGGATTCGACCCCTACCCGCTTGCAAGACAGGCCGGGCGTCAGCGCCCGCAGAAATCTCCCGATATGACTTTTCACAACGGCAAGATTCTAACAGCTGCGGCAACCGCGAGCATTTTCTGGGGACCGTCCTGGGCTACTTCTCCGGGCGACAAGATCACCGGCATGGACAGTTGGTATCAGGGTTTCGGTGGCAGCGACTATGCCGCGACCTCCGATGAATATAGCGGGACGAACGGCCAGGTTACCCCCGATATCACGTATGCGGGGCATGTGGTCGATACGTCGGCTGCCTCCGGCGGCAACAGTACGTCGGCCATCCTGGCGGAGGTTTGCAAGGTGATTACAAATCCGGATTCCAGTGGCAACGGCTATTATGCGGTGTACACCGATTTGCCGCGTCGCAATGCCAACTATTGCGCATGGCACAGTGCCGGCAGTTGTGGCGGAAAACCGGTTCAGTTCGCGTTCTTCTGGAAGCTGGACGGCGACCCCGGCTGCGATCCGCAATCGACCGTGTCCAGCGAATCCCAAGGCCTGGCGGCGCTCGCCAACGTGAGCGGGCACGAACTATCGGAAGCTCGCACGGATCCGGCGTCGGGCGGATGGTACGATTCGTCCGGCCAGGAAAACGGGGACAAATGTGCGTGGACCTTCAACGTCCCATCCGTGGTCTTCAAGGGCAACAACACCGAGTGGAAGATTCAGGGCGAGTGGTCGAACGCAGCCTATAACGCCAACACCGGGTATCCAAACAGCCTTGGCCAAAGAGGCTGTCTTGATGGCTATTAGGCCCTGAAAAGCCTTCGAGGATTTCCTGAGGGAATCCTTGCGTGCGCCGCCGTCCAAAGCGGCGTGAGTTGGTGTCGGCGCGCTGCACGAGCGTCCCGCCAGCGGCTCGCCGTCCGCATTAAGATCGAGGCGCCGCGTTGACATCGCGCGCCGATAATGACGAAATTCTGCGCGATGGATTCGCGGCCGCATTTTGTTGCCGGCTCTATAGCCAACTTTATTGCTGTCTTTGCGCTCACGCTCGCGCTCGGCGGATGCGGCGTCGCCTACCAGGCCTCGACCGAGATGCGCGCTTCGCGCATGCAGCGCAACCTTAAAGTCGGCGAGAGCACCGTCGACGTGCATCAGCAGTGGGGCGAACCCGACCTGCGCGCGGACGCCGACCAGGACACACAGATCTGGAGCTACGCCAAGCGCTCCAATACCAATGACGTCGCCGCCACCTTGCTCTATACCAACACCAAGGAGGGCGACCAGGGCGAGTTTATCGACCTGACTTTTGTCGATGGTAAGCTCGCCTCATGGAAGCAGGCGACCCATACGATGCCGTCGAAGACAGGCGGACCCGGCCTGAGCTTCGGCATCAGCGGTCCAGGATCGACCACCGGCAACCAACGTCATTATTAGCGGCGCGAGGGGCATGGGAGCGTGGGGGCCCTCACAGCGAGACAAAAGTCAGGCCGATGGCTCGTGAAGCGCACCGGTTCAACAAGCATGGTTGCAACCCGACCGAGCCATCGTGTCTAATTGAAGATGGGCGATTTATAACCGGCGTAAGGCGATCGACGAGTCCAGAGGTCGCGATAACGCTGCAGGAACTGACGCGGGCCGTGGCGGGAAGCTGGCGATGAATTAGGTCTGATGGCGACTGCGAAAAAAAGCTTCGAATCGATCCTGCTCGACCGCTCATGGGTATCCCAACAAGATCTCGAGCGCGCCCGCCAGCGCAAGAAGCCCGGCCAGGATCTGGCCGACGTGCTGGTCGACATGGGCGCTTTGGAGCCGCAGCGCCTCGCGCGAGCGATCGCGCAGGAATACTGGCTCCCCTTTCAGGCCCACGTCGATGAACACGCGATCGACTCGGCGCTGCTCGGCAGGGTGCCGATCAACTACGCCAAGAAAAACGGCGTTCTGCCCCTTGGCGGCGACGGCCATAGCGTAACGGTCGCAATCGCCGACCCGTCCAACTACGAGCCGCTTGACGACCTGCGGATGCTGTTCGGGATGCCGGTGCATCCGGTCGTCGTGCCGCTCGAAGTCCTCAATGACGCGATCAATCGCTCCTACGACCAGGCGACGACCACCACCGCGCAAGACCTGATGATCGACCTCGAAGAGGAGCGGCTCGACGTGGTCGCCAACGAGCTGGCTCAGGAACCGCTCGATCTGCTCGATTCCGACGACGCCGCGCCGATCATCAAGCTGGTCAACGGATTGCTTTCGCAGGCGGTCAAGGACCGCGCGAGCGATATCCATGTCGAGCCGTTCGAGCGCGAGTTGCTGGTGCGGTTCCGCGTCGACGGCATGCTCTACGACGTGATCTCGCCGCCCAAGCGCTTCCAGCCGGCGATCACCTCGAGAGTCAAGGTCATGTCGGGCCTCAATATCGCCGAGAAACGCCTGCCGCAGGACGGGCGCATCCGGCTGCGCGTGGCCGGCCGCGATATCGACATCCGCGTCTCGACCATCCCGACCGCCTTTGGCGAACGGATCGTGCTGCGCCTGCTCGATCGCGCGCAGGCGCTGGTCGATCTGAACCTCGACCGCCTGGGCTTTCGGGCGACAACCTGACTCGTATCGATCGGCTGATTCGCCAGAGCCACGGCATCATCCTGGCCACCGGACCGACCGGATCGGGCAAGACGACTTCGCTGTACGCCTGCCTCGCGCGGATCAATTCGCCCGAGAAGAATATCATCACGATCGAGGATCCGATCGAATACCAGCTCCGCGGCATCGGCCAGATGCAGGTCAATCCGAAAATCGAGCTGACCTTCGCAAGCGGCCTGCGCTCGATCCTGCGCCAGGACCCCGACGTGATCATGGTCGGCGAAATCCGCGACAGCGAGACCGCCGAGATTGCGATTCACGCCGCGCTGACCGGCCATCTGGTGTTCTCGACGCTGCACACCAACGATTCTTTCGGCGCGCTGACCCGGCTGGTCGATATGGGAATCGAGCCATTCCTGGTCTCGTCGTCGATTCTGGCCGTGCTCGCGCAGCGACTGGTGCGAATGGTCTGCCCGACCTGCCGCGATCCCTATACGCCGACGCCCACCGAACTCGCGCGTATCGGAGTGCGCCCCGAAACCGTGAAGGGGCCGCTTTACCGGCCGGCCGCGAACGGATGCCGGGCGTGCCGGAGCACCGGCTACCGCGGCCGCACGGCCATCCAGGAGCTGATGCTGATGGATGACGAGGTACGCTCGCTGGTGATGCAAAAGGCCGACGCGGCGACGATCCGGCGCGCCTGTACCAAGCGCGGGATGACGCTTTTGCGGCAAAACGGCGCGCAGCGGATTCTCCTGGGCGAGACCACGGTCGAAGAGCTGTTGCGCGTGACGCAAGAAGATATTCTCTAGGCCGCGTCAGCGCTCAAGTTCACCAGCGATGCCTGTTTTCGCCTATCGCGGATTGGCCGCCAACGGCCGCTCGGTAGCCGGCGTCGTCGACGCGGATAGCGTGCGCACGGCGCGGGGCAAACTACGCGAGCGCGGCATCTTTCCTACTGACCTCGCCGAAGAAGAGCCGGTCGTCAAGCGCAGCCTGAGCGACTATCTGCCGTCCTTCGGCCGGCGCATCCCGCCGAGCGAACTTTCCCTGTTAACGCGCCAGCTAAGCTCGCTGCTGGGCGCCGGCGTGCAACTGGTCGACGCGCTAGCCGCGCTCGCCGACCAATCGGCACGTCCAGTCACCAAGCGCCTGCTCTCGCAGATTCGCGAGCGCGTCCGTGAAGGCACTTCGCTGGGCGACGCGCTCGCGGCGCATCCCGATACCTTCTCCGACTTGTATATCGGGATGGTGCGGGCGGGCGAGGCGGCCGGCGCGCTCGAAGTCGTGCTCGACCGGATCGCCGATTTCAACGAGAGCCAGGCCGAGTTCAAAGCTCAGGTAACCCATGCCCTGACCTATCCGATAATCATGGTCTGCGTGGGCAGCGCGATCATGTTTTTTCTGATGGGCTACGTGGTGCCGCAGGTGGCCACCATCTTTCAACAGAACAACGCCGCCCTGCCGCTGCCGACGGTCATCCTGATCACAATTTCGAATTTTATTTCGAGCTACTGGATGTTACTGCTGCTGGCGATCGTCGCAACGATCGCCGGTGTCATGTATGCGCTCTCGACCAAACGCGGACGGCGCTTCTATGACACCTGGCTCCTGCGCATGCCCTACATCGGCGCGACAGTCACCCGCGTGCTGTGCGCGCGCTTTTCGCGAACGTTGGCCACGATGCTGCAAAGCGGGGTGCAGTTGCTGCCCGCGCTCGCCTCGGTCAAACATGTGATCACCAACGCGCTGCTCGCAGACGCCGTCGAAGAGAGCCGCACCTCGATCCGGGAAGGCCACGGGATGACCCATCCGCTCTCCCAGAGCGGCCTGTTCCCGCCGCTCCTGATCGAGATGATCCGGGTAGGCGAGCGTACCGGCGAGGTCGAGTCGATGCTCGAGCGGGTGGCCGACACCTACGAACGCGAAGTCGAACGCTCGCTCAATCAGCTCACCACGTTGCTGGAACCCCTGATGACCTTGGCGATGGCGGGGATTATCCTGTTCATGATGCTGGCGATCCTGTTGCCGATATTCCAATTGAACCAGTTGATGAAATGACGATGCGGGAGCGAACAACAATGGTTACAACGCCGCGCAGGCGCAGGCTCGAAGCAGGTTTCACATTGATCGAGATCATGGTCGTCATCCTTATTCTCGGACTGCTCGCCACTATCGTGGTCCAAAGCCTTAAAGGTGCGACCGACAAGGCTAAGCGCACCAAGGCCGAGGCCGACATCTCCGAGATGAAAACCGCGCTTGACCGCTTCTATCTCGATAACGGCTACTATCCCACCAGCGACCAGGGCCTGACCGCGCTGGTTACCGCCCCGACCGGCGGCCGCCAGCCCGCCAACTACGAGGAAGGCGGCTATATCGAGAAAGTGCCGCCCGATCCGTGGGGCACTCCGTACTTCTACCAGAGCGACGGCAACGCCTACGTGCTGAAGTCGTTCGGCGCCGACGGCAAACCCGGCGGCAGCGGCAAGGACGCAGATATCGACGGCAGTTCGTCGTGACCCAGCCTCGCTTAACGCTCGCGCGACCGCTGCGCGACGCGCCGCGGATTGGTTTGCGTCCTAAGACGGTACGCGCTCATCCCATGCGGCAAACCGCGGCCTCGGGTCCGCCGGGCTTCACCCTGCTCGAAATTGCTGTCGTAATCTTCATCATGGGATTGATGATAACGCTCGCGATCCCGTACCTCGGCGGGTTTAACGGCGCGCAACTCAAGAGCGAGGCGCGCCGCCTGGCCGGGCGCGCCAGCTACCTCTACGAGGAAGCCTCAACCCAGAAAGTCATCTACAGGATGACCTTCGATCTCGACAACAACGGTTACTACGTGACGCGTCTGGACCCCTATGGGCCCAATCCCAAGTTTCTTCCGTTCAGCGGACCCTGGGGCTACGAGATCGTGATGCCGCCGGGGTTAAAGCTGCGCGACGTCTCGGTAGAGGGAATCGGCGGAACCAAGGTAGGCTCGATAAGCTGCCTCTTCTATCCCGAGGGTTATGTCGACGCGACCGTAATTCATCTGATCAGCTCGTCGGGCCAGGTCCTGACGCTTAATTTCAATCCGCTGACCGGCAACGTCGGAATCGTCAGCGGCGACGTGCCGCCGGCCACGGCGCTCGCGATGACGCAATGAGCCGCGTGCCCGGAATTTCGAAAATCGCGTTCGCCGGCTTCTCCGCCAAAGCGGGACCGCGCGCGCTTGCGGCGCGGGCCGGTTTCACGCTGCTCGAAGTGCTGATCGCGATCGCCGTGCTCGGGATCTCATTGCTCGCGTTGCTTTCGCTCGAGCATCAGGACCTGCAAAGCGTCGTCCGCGGACAGGAAATTTCACGCGCCGCGATGCTCGCGCAGACGATGATGACGCAGGCCGAGATCGAGCGCTTCCCGCCGCTCGGCACCACCAGCGGCAACTTCGACCAGATGTATTCCGGCCAGTATCCCAATTTCCGCTGGACGCGCTCGGTCGTGCCGTCGGCGACCTTCCCCGACCTGCGCGAGGTAGATATCCAGGTGCTTTACGGCCCTCGATTCCAACGCAGTTTTTCGGTGGTCGAGTTTATGCACAGCCCGCTGCCGCAAGTGGTCACGCCGCAGAGCCAGGCACCGCAGAATCCGGCACTGCAAGGCTCGCAGCCGGGTGCCGCCGAACCAGGCGCTGCTCCGGAGGAATAGCCGAGGGATTGACATGTTCGTACGCCGCGAAAATCGATCGCGGGAGCTCTCACTGACTCTCGCCCTGGACAAGGAAAGGGTGCCTGGAAGGAACTCTGCGCGAGTGCGCCACGGGCTTAGCCGCGGTTTCACGCTGATCGAGATAATGCTCGCGGTGGCTATCCTCGGCATCATCATGGTGATGCTCGCGGGCTCGTTCCACGCGGTGGCGATGGGCAAGACGCACGCCGAGGGCCGCCTGTTGAGTAACCGTCAGGCGCGTGCGATTCTCGCCGAGTTGGCCAACGAGTTGCGCGGCGCGGTTCAGACCCCGCTCATCGCGAGTCACGTGATGCTGGTGGGCCAGGGCCACATGCAAAACGGCTCCGCGCTCGACGGCCTGCTCATCTCGACGCTCGATCCCGGTCATCGCCGGAGCATCACCGCCTTTGGCGCCGAGGAGCTAATCTCCTACAGCAGCCGGCCCAACCCGCAGCATCAGGGATGGTACATGCTGATGCGCCAGCAGCAGAGTGCGCTGCTGGGAGCCACCGCAGGCATCAAGGTCCCGCCCCCGGTGGTACTGGCAGCCAACGTGCTGGCTTTTCACCTTCGCTTTTTCAACGGCAACATCTGGCTGGAGAACTGGAATTCCGCCAGCCTGCCGCCGGGGACGCAGTTGCCGCAAGCGATCGCGATTAACCTTTTGATAGCCGGTCCCGGGAGCGCACCGGTGGCGCTTTCAACCCAGGTGACACTGCCGATGGCTTTCACGCAATGGTAGACACGCCGAAAAGGAGCGAACGCGGCGTCGCGCTGCTGGTCACGATGATGGCGCTCGCGCTGATGACGCTGCTGGTGATGGACTTCACTACGTCGGCCTCGCTCGGCTACCGCTCGGCGGCGGGCCAGGCCAACGGACTGCGGGCCGAGTACCTCGCGCGCTCGGCGATAAATGTCGGCCTGTCCCTGCTCTCGACCGACGCGCTAGACGACGCGCACGCCAAGACTCCACACGATGGGTTGGACGAGCCGTGGGCCCAGCCCTATCCGCCGGTGCCGCTGGGCGGTGGAGTCGCCCAGGTTTCGATCACTGACGAGGCGCGCAAATTCGATATCAATCTGCTGATCAATCCGCGTAATGGGCAGCCCAATCCGATTTACCTCGGGGTCGCCGAACGCCTGTTCACAAACCTTGGCGTCTCTCCTGCCATCATCCCGGCCATAGTTGACTGGCTTGACCCCGATGGTATCGAATCAGCGGGGGGAGCCGAGGCCGATTACTACTTGCAACTGATACCGCCGTACGAGCCGCGCAACGGCCCGATGCCGACGATCGGCGATTTGAGGATGATCCGGGGGGTGGATGACGCGACTTTCGCCGTGCTGCAGCAATTCCTCACCGTGGCACCCGAGCCGCGCGTGAACATCAATACCGCCTCGCCAGAAGTTATCGCGGCATTGGTGCCGCAGTTGTCCAACGATACCTCGATGGTCAAACAGATCGTCCAGGCTCGCACGGTGCAACCGTTCCTGACGGTCACCGACATCGGCAACCTGGCCGGACTCGGCAACGCCGGCCAGCCTCTGATGAAGCTCATTACGACCCGTAGCGCCTACTTCACCATTACCGGCACCGGCGTCTTCGCCGGCTCGCGCCGGCGTATCACTGGCACCTTTCGCCGCAACCCCAACGGCACCTCGATGCTCGCGAGCTGGCAAGAGGGATAGCGGGCGATGGCGCAACGCATCCTGGCCATCGAGATCGCGGGCGACGCGGTCCGCGGCGCACTGGCCGAGCTCAGCTGGAATTCGCTTGCGATGCTCGAGGTGGTCGAGGAGCATCGCGGGCCCGACGAGTCGGACCTCGCGCCCGCTCTCGCCCGCCTGCTCGATGACGCCGGCAAGCCCGACCTCGTCCTGAGCGCGCTGCCGGGCGAGTTGGTGGTCAAGCGGATGCTCTCGCTGCCGTTCAAGGATCAGCGCCGGCTTGCGCAGACCGTGCCGTTCGCGCTGGAGGAGCATCTGCCGGTAGGTGTCGACGAATCGGTAGTTGCCTTCACCCGGGTTGGACAGGAAGACGACAAGACGCTGGTGATGGCGGCGATGGTGCGCAAGGATGACTTGCGCCATCATCTCGAACTGCTCGGGCGCGCCGGAATCAATCCAACCACGGTCACGCTGAGCGCGCTGGCCCTTGCCGCACTGCTCGCGCGCGTGCGCAATGGACGTGGCGGAGCTCATCTGCTGGTCGATCTCGACCAGGCCTCGACCTCGATGGTGCTGCTCGACGAGGCCGGGATGCCACGCGCGATCCGCACCGTGGTCGCCGAAATTGGCGCCACCAATGGCACGCCGACGCCGGGCGCCTCGGCGATCCTGGGCGCGGTGCGCCAGACCCTGCTCGCTCACACCTCCGACCATCAGCAGCCCGAACTGGTGCTGACGGGACCGATGGCGGCCACGCCGGATGTGCGGCGGCGGCTGGCCGAGGCGCTCGCGGTGCCGGTGCACACGCTCGAGGAGTTCGATTGCGCAACGCTGCTCGGACCGCTATCCGCGCGCTCGACCCGGTTTGCGGGATGCCTCGCGATGCTGCTTGGCCAGGCGCCAGACACCGCCGTCGAGTTGCTCAACTTTCGCCAGGGCGAGTTCGCGTTTCGAGGGAGCACGGGCAGTCTGCGTCCATGGCGCACGACCTTCATCCTTGCGGGCGTGGCCGCGGCCGCGATCGCCCTGCACGTTGGAATCAAGATCTCCTACAATCTGCGCCGGTTGGGCCAAGTGAATCGCGAAATTGCCGCAATCGCCGCTCCCGCGCTGGGACCGCGCGTATCCGGCGCCGACGCCAAGGCCGAACTCGCCGCGCAAGTGGCCGCGATGGAAAAGCAGTTGCACCTGATGGGTGGTGCCGGCGCCTCGGCGTCGCCGCTCGATACGTTGCTCGCGCTCTCGCGCGCGCTGCCGCCGCATCTCGGCGCGGAAATCGTCGACTTTACGCTCGATGAAGGCACGATCAAGCTTGACGGGATGGCCGACTCGTTCGCGACCGTCGACCGGGTCAAGAAGGCGCTCGACTTGAGCGGCTACTTCCGCGATATCCAGGTCACGCATGCCACCGCCGGATCCGATCCGAGCAAGGTCGAGTTCCGGCTCACCGCGGCGGTCCGCGGTGAGATGATGGAGTAGGCGATGCAGATGCTGGAGCGGGTGCGGAAACTGATCGACGAGAGCATCGGCGCGATCGTCCGCGCGGCTCTTCCGCGATCTTGCGCAACGGCATCGATCGCGCGAGCACCGCGATCGCCCCGACGATTGCAGCGGCGCGCGGCCGTTATCAGAAGCTCGAACCGCGCGAGCGCGTCCTGGTGCAAATCGCGGGCGCGCTGATCGGGCTCTTCATCGTTTTCAATCTTGTCTATCTGCCGATCCAAGACGCGCTCGGCGGGCTTGGCGATCGCATCCAGGAGCGCCAGCACGACGCGGTCGAGGTCGCACGCATGATGCGCACCTACCAGCGGCTGCGCGTCGACCTCGCTACGATGCGCACGCGCACGGTCGCGGCGAGCGGAGACTTCTCGCTATTCTCGGTAGTCGAGCAGGCACTCACGCGCGCGCCGGGCAAGGATAAAATCGGCTCGATCACGCCAGCCGAAAAAACCATGCCGGGATCGATGACACAGTACACGGTCGAACTCAAGCTCAACGCGCTCAGCCTGCCGCAGATCGTCGATACGCTCTATGGGCTGAGCGCCCTCAACGTCCCGGTCACGGTATCGACTCTGCACGTCACCCGGCGCACGCAGGACCCGCATACCTTCGACGTCGAGATGACATGCGTCGCGCTGGGCCGCAATGGCTGACGGTTTCGGCGCGAGTCTGGGTGGCTTTGCGCGCGAGCATCGCAACGCAATCCTCTACGCCGCGTTCGGCGCCGCCGTCTTCATCGCCTCGCTTGCGGCGACTTTCCCCTACGTGGCGACGCTTGACGGCGCTGCTGCGGCCGCTAAGCCTCGGGCTTCAGCTCTTCGCGCCAGGGAATCAACCTGCCGCTGGGCGCGGCGCTTAGCGACGTGCGCGTGGTTTCGCTCGAGCCGGCCTCACCGTTCGAGATCGAAAGCCCGGACGTGACGCTCGCCCCGGCGCTCGGCGCGCTGCTGCTCGGCGAGCCCGGCGTGCGCGTGCATGCCGAGCTTTACGGTGGCGCACTCGGCGCGACTGTTTATCGCAAGGGTGCCGCGATCGGCGTCAGCTTTCGCATAAGCGACATGGGACTTGCGCGGATGACGGCGCTGCGCACGTTCGGCGGCAGCGTGTTGGGGCGGATCTCGGGTGGAGGATGGGCGGAGCTGGCGGGAAGCGATACCGCCGCGACCACCGGCGAATTCGATTTCCGCACCGCCGACTTCACGATCCAGGTGGCGGAGGGATTCGCGCCAATCCGTCTCGGCAAGGTCGCACGGCACACTCAAGCTCGCGCCCGGCGGCGCGTTGCGAGTCAGCAAGCTCAGCGGTCACGGCCCCGACGGCGCGATCCAGGGACAAGGCACGATCCGGCTCGGTCCCGACGCGAGTCAAAGCCGGATCGATTTCGCGCTGACGATCGAACCGTCGGCCGAAGGACGCAAACGCCTGGGCGTGCTGTTCGGACTGCTGCCCCATCCGCCGGACGCGCGCGCATATTTGCTGAGCGGCCCGCTGCTGTCCCCGTCGATTAGTTGAATCTCCGTTGATTCCTGACTCCCTCCCCCGTGTCTTGGGGGAGGGTTGGGGTGGGGGTCGAGCAGGAAGCGCCGGCTGCCTTTTTTTACGGTGCTTCCTCGTTCTGGGTTTTTCGCAATGTTCGCGCGAGGATTGCTTGCGGTAAAAAAGGCGGTTCTCACGGAAATTCAGAACCGCCTGGACCCCCACCCTGCCTCCCCCAAAACAACTGGGGGAGGGAATAATCCGTTCACGGAACAGTCGCGAGGAAATCCTCGACCGCCTGATGGAACCGCGGATCGGCCTGAGCCGACACATGGTCGGCGCCAGCCAACACCACCACGCGCGCGTCGCGGAACCATCCGGCAAGCGGCCGCGGGTCGCCCGCGATCATGTCTTTGTCGCCGGTCGCGATCAGCACCGGCAATGAGGCGCGCCGCAGCGCCTCGTGATCGAGCGTGGACTCTGGCGTCGGTCGTCTCCTCGGCGCCGATACAGGCCGCGAGCGCGCGCAGGTCTTTACCGTTGCGCTCGGCGCCGCGGCGAAAGCGGCGCGCCAGCACGTCCTCGATCACCGCCGGATCCTCGGCCAGCAGCGCGGCGGCGATACGATGGCGCTGGCCGGGCGTCGCGATCTGGCCGCCCTCGCCGTAGCCGCCGAGCACGATCGCGCTCAGCCGCTCCGGATCGCGCATCAACACTTCGAGCGTGATTCGTCCGCCCATCGAGTAGCCGATCATCCGCGCCCGCGCGATTTTCAGATGGTCGAGCAGGCGGACTGCGTCGGCGCGCATATTCGCAAGCCCATATCTGGCCGAGTCGTGCGGCTTGTCGCTATGGCCGTGGCCGCGCGCGTCGTAGGCGACGGCGCGTGCATCGGCGCGCGATCCGCTCGACCATCCCGGTCTTCACCCAATGCTCCTCCGCGCTGGAGCCGAAGCCGTGGATCATCAGCACCGGCGCGCCGTGGCCCTGGTCCAGGTAATGAATTTTTACGCCGTCGGAATCAAAGAAGGGCATCGTGGATACGTGGTGACGATACTTCGCCGCGGGCGCTCCGGCTGATCTTATAATTCGCGCCGCCCTGCCCCGGCAACCTTCGCGGCGGCTTGCGCAGGCGCGCGCGATAGCGGCAAAATCGCGCTTGACCGCAATTCCATCAACGCCGGATACCCGATGTCACAACAACACCAACAAGCTCGGACTGCATCTTTCGGTCGTCTCGTCGCTCTTCGGCTCACTCGGCAAGCTCTCGCAGGAAGCCGAGGAGAGCGGGTACGCTCGCTATGGGTCGCCGAAGTCGCCGGCCCTAACGCGTTCGTCGCCCTGGCGCCGTGCGCGATGGCGACCAAGCGCGTCGATTTGGCGACCGGCGTGGTGCCGATCCAGATTCGCACGCCTGGCGTGCTCGCGATGGAAGCGATGGCGCTCAACGAGCTTTCGGGCGGCCGCGCGATCGCCGGCCTCGGCGTCTCCAGCCCGGTAATCGTCGAGCGCTGGCACGGCGCGTCGTATCGCAAGCCGGTGACCGCGATGCGCGAGTGCGTGCATATCATGCGCGAGCTTTTCACCAAGGGCCGCTGCAAGTTCGAGGGCAAGGTCTACAAGTGCGACTTCCGCCATAGCCTCGTCACTAGCGCGCCGCGCCCGCCGCGGATTTATCTCGCCGCGCTCAACCCGCCGATGCTCCGCCTTGCGGGCGAGGTCGCCGACGGCGTCCTGCTCAACTACTCGCCGCCCGAGGCGGTGCCCGCGATGATCGCCGAGGTGCGCGCGGGCGCCGAGCAGGCAGGCCGCAATCCCGCCGACGTCGATATCGCGATTTACCTGCGCATGTGCGTCACCGAGGATGAGGACAAGGCGCTGGAATCGTTCAAGCGCGAGCTCGCGGGCTACGCCTTCGTCGACGCGTATAACGAGATGTTCGCGCGCTATGGGCTCGGCGATCAATTCGCAGAGGTGCGCAAGCTCTGGCGCGAGGGCAAGCGCGACGAAGCGTACAAGGCGCTGAGCGACGCCGACATGCGGCGAATCGGAGCCTTCGGCAGCGCAAAGAATGGCCGCGATTTCGTTGCGAGCTTTCGTGCCGCGGGCGTCAACCATCCGGTGATCTTTCCGATCGGCCCCGGACGGAGCGCCGAGCGCGATTTTCAGAACACGATGCGCGCGATGGTGGACGCGTAGCGCCGCCCTCGCCGCGCGCTCGGAGCCGCAGAACAGGAGCTCGCGTTCATGGGATACCCGTACAAGATCATCCTCTGCCCGGTTGATTTCGACGACAATTCGATTGCCGCGCTCGCGCATGCGCGCCGCCTGGCGATCGACATGGGCGGGACCATCCATCTGCTGCACGTGCTGCCGATCCTGCCCATGTTGATTGATCAAGGAGTCAAAGTTAACCGTGACGAGATGGCCGAGCAGGAGGCCCATCGCAAGCTCAAAGACATCGTGCGCCGAAAGCTGACGCGCACGCCCGCGGAGATCCACAGCCGGATCTCGTTCGTCTCGGAAGTCCCAAAAACCATCCTGGCTTTCTCACGCGAAATCGGCGCGGATCTGATCGTGATGGCGACGCACAGGCGCAGCGCGATCGGCCGTATACTCTTCGGCAGCGTCACCGAGGCGGTGGTGCGCAACGCCGTCTGTCCGGTCCTGACCCTTCGTTTCGCCGCCGAAGCCGAGCGTGACGCCAAGGGAGACGGCCAGTCCAGAATCCAAAACCGGCGGCAGTCGCGAAAAAGAAATCGGGCGCTCCGCGCTGAGCGCGCCCCTTTCAAGCGTTGGCGCGCCAAACCACATGGAAAGATGCAGCGGCTGCGCCGCCGCGGCGCTAGCACTGCCTCTGATCTTTTTGGTATCAGGGGTGCCGGTAAGCGCCGCCGCCGGGAAAAGAACTTTCACCCTCACCGTCGAGGATAAGCGGATCGACATTGGCCTTGGTCTGACTTACGACGCGTGGACCTATGACGGAAAAGTGCCGGGACAGATGCTGCGCGTGCGCGAGGGCGACGAAGTCACGATTAAGCTCGTCAACCCAACTACGATGGCGCACGGCATCGATACGCATGCCGCTGAAGTCGCGCCCAAGACTCCATTTCGCCGCGCCCAACGGCCAGCGCAACTTTAGCTACACCTTCCGCGCCGCCGTCCCGGGCGCGTTTCTCTACCAATGCAGCGCCATCCCGACGCTCTCGCACGTCGCCAACGGGATGTACGGAATGATGATCGTCGATCCAGCTCAGGGCTGGCCCCCGGCGCACGAAGTGATGATCGTGCAGGGCGAGTATTACGGCACGCCGGACAATAACGGGATGGTGGCCGACGACAGCCGCAAGGAGGTCGAGGAGCGGCCCGATTTCGTGGTCTTCAACGGGATGATCGACCGCTACGTCGAGCATCCGATTCCGATCAAGGTAGGCGAGTTGGTGCGGGTCTTCTTCGTCAACGCCGGCCCCAACCTAAGCTCGACCTTTCACGTCTCCGGGGTGATTTTCAGCACGGTCTATCGCGGCGGCAATCCGGCTGACGCGATGCATGGCCTCGCGAGCTTCGAGGTTGGCCCGGGCGACGGTGCGATCTTCGAGTTCCGCGTTCACGAACCGGGCGACTACGGCTTTATCGACCATGCGCTCGCGCGGACCACCAAGGGCGCCGAGGGCGTCTTTCGCGCCACGCCATAGCGGCACTTGCCGCGCGCGCGGGCAGCGTGCTAACGACCGTATAAGCGGCAAATCTGAAGCGCCGACGACAAGGAAAATATGGTCAAAATAATACTTCAGCTCTACCCGGTGATTCCTGCGGCCAGCGAAGAAGAACGCGAGGCGCTGCGCCCGATCGGCCGCAATCGCGAACTCTACCATCAGACGCTGCTCGGATGGCACGACATCATCAAGGCCGCCGACGAGATGGGCCTGTGGGGCGCCGCCACGATCGAGCATCATTTCTGGTCCGAGGGCTACGAGGTCGGCCCCAACCCCGGCGTCCTCAACGCCTACTGGGCCGCGATCACCAAGAAGATTCGCGTCGGCCAGATGGGCTACGTGATGAGCACGCAGAACCCGCTGCGGGTCGCCGAGGAAACCGCGATCCTCGACCATCTCGCCAATGGGCGCTTCTTCGTCGGCTTCGCGCGCGGCTACCAGTCGCGATGGACCAACGTGATCGGCCAGCACCTCGGCACTCGCGCGACGACCTCGCCCTCTGCCGCCAAGGTCGATCCGGCGCGCCTGTTCGGCAAGGACGTAGTGAAAAAAGACGTCGATGACGACGACGTCAACCGGCGCATCTTCGAGGAAGAGATCGATATCGTCGTCAAGGCGTGGACCCAGGAGAGTGTCGAGTACAACGGCAAGACCTGGCAGATCCCGTTTCCCTACGAGAGCGGCGTCGACGACTGGCCGCTCGGCAAATTCGGCGTGACGGGACGGCTCGGCGCGCATGGCGAGGTCGACGCCGAGGGCAACACGCGGCGCGTATGCGTGGTGCCATCGCCCTACACGCGGCCGCATCCTCCGGTCTTCGTCGCCACCGCGGGCTCGCCCGAGAGCGCCGAGTACGCGGCGAGCCGTGGTTTCATCCCGCTGTATTTCACCTCGCTCGATACCGCGCTCACGCTAGGCAACGCCTACGTCAAGGAGACCAACCGTATCGGCCGCCCGATGGCGCTCGGGCAGAACCAGGCGCTGGTGCGGATGCCGCATATCGGCGACACGATGGAGAAGGCGCACGAGTCGGTGATGAAATACGACTCCGACATCTTCCGCAACTTCTACGCCGCGATGGGCCGGCACAAGGTCGAGCCGAAGGACGTGGTCAAGGCGGTGACCAAGTTCGGGCTATGGGTGCCGGGCACGGTCGAGAGCGTACGCAACACGCTGGTCGAGGAATACAAGCGCTTCCCCTCCGAGTACCTGACGCTGATTTACCATTACGCGCAGATGCCGAAGGAAGAGGTGCTGCGCCAGCTTCATATTTTCATGAAGGAGATCAAACCGGCGCTCGACGAGCTGGCGGAGTATCCCGCCGAGCCGTCGGTCGCGGCCGCCGGCGGCGGTCGCTAGAGCTCTGGGGAATCCGGACGAAGGCACCTCTCCTGAAGGGATAGGGTTAGGGGGGAGGTCCTTAAGAGAGGAAATCCGGCGTGCAGCCTACGCCGTCGGCTTGGGATGCTCGACGGGCTTGGGATGCTCGCCGGCGACCTTGCCCGGACGATTCGCGATCACTTCGTCGATCAGCCCGTATTCGACCGCCTGCTCCGCGTGCATGAAGAAGTCGCGATCGGTGTCCTTTTCGATTCGCTTCAGTCCCTGACCGGTATGGTTGGTCAGGATGCTGTTGAGAATCTCGCGCAAGCGCAGCGCCTCGCGCGCCTGGATCTCGATATCGGCTGCCTGGCCTTCAAAGCCGCCCGAGAGCTGATGGATCATGATACGCGAGTGCGGCAGCGCGTAGCGCCGTCCCTTGGCGCCCGCCGCCAGCAGCACCGCACCCATGCTTGCGGCCTGCCCAACGCAGAGCGTCGAGACCGGCGGCTTGACGAACTGCATCGTGTCGTAGATCGCGAGGCCAGCCGTCACCGAACCGCCCGGCGAATTGATGTACATGTTGATCTCGCGCTCAGGATCCTCGGATTCAAGGAACAGCAGTTGCGCGGTAACCAGGTTGGCGGTTTCGTCGTGAATCGCGCCGCCCAGGAAAACTATCCGGTCCTTCAGCAGGCGCGAGAAGATGTCGTAGGCGCGCTCGCCGCGGCCGGTCTGTTCGACCACCATTGGAACCAGAAGGCTCATGTTTGGCACCACAAGGGGCTCATGTGATCAAGAATACCATCGCCGCGCCCGCTCTGCATCACCCGCAACCCCGTTTAGCGGGCAAGGCGGAAGCGCTCGCCCAGGAAGACCTGGCGCACGATATCGCTCTCGACGATCTCGCGCGGGCCCCCGTGGAACAGAATCTTGCCCGAGTGAATCACGTAGGCGCGGTCGATGATCGAGAGCGTCGCGTGCACGTTGTGGTCGGAGATCACGATACCGATGCCGCGTTCCTTCAGGTAGGTGATGATGCGCTGGATTTCGACCACGGTGATCGGGTCGATACCGGCGAAGGGCTCGTCCAGGCAGAGGAACATTGGATCGAGCACCAGCGCGCGCGTGATCTCGACCTTGCGCCGCTCGCCGCCCGACAGCACGCTCGCTTTGGAACGTGCCAGGCGCGCGATGTCGAGTTCGTCGAGCAGTGTCTGCAGGCGCGCCTGCCGTTCCTCGTCCTCCAGCGGCAGCGTCTCGAGCACTGCGAGCAGGTTCTGCTCGACCGTCAACTTGCGGAAAACCGACGGCTCCTGCGGGAGGTAGCTGATCCCACGCCGTGCACGCTGATAGAGCGGGAGCATCGTGATGTCCTCGCCGCCCAGGCGCACCCGTCCCTCGTCGGGCTTGATCAGCCCCACCACCATGTAAAAGGTCGTGGTTTTGCCGGCGCCGTTGGGACCGAGCAGCCCGACCACCTCGCCGCTATCAACGTTGACCGCAACCCCGTCGACCACCGCGCGGCCGCCGTAGCGCTTGACCAGGCCGTCGGCCTCCAAGCGAGACCTGACGGGCCTTTGGCGCCGGAGTACCGGACGGTTTTCGTTCCCGCAGTGGTTCGACTTTAGCCATCGTGTTCAGACGCTAGACTCAGACGCGCCCTCTAAATGTTTACTCGGTTTCCCACGCCGAATGAAGAAAATCCGGCCGCAATTTCCCACAGACGCTACGGGCTATTACGCAATCGGGTTCTCCCGGTTTCATCGCGAACGAGTTGGCGCCCTCGCGGTGCTCGAAACGGGGTCGAGGCATTCTTTCCGATGCGGCGCAGAGCATGTTCGTGTGCTAATTTGCCTGCGTATGGCGGAAGGCGTCAGGAAAATTTACCTCTGCGGACCGATCATGGACGCCGACCCGAAGGCGGCCAAGGATTGGCGGACCCGCGCCAAGGAACGTCTGGCCGGCCGCTTCATCCTGCTCGATCCGCTGCGGCGCAATTTCCGCGACAACGAGATCGACTCCTCCAACGAAATTGTCGATTTCGACCTCCAGGACGTCCGCGAAGCCGACCTGCTGTTGGTCAACTATTGCAAACCGTCGCTGGGCACCGCGATGGAGGTTTTTTACGCCAGCTACGATCTCGGCAAGTTTGTTATCGCGTTTAGCCCCCTCGGCTTCAAGGACTGCTCGCCCTGGATGGTGCGGTTTTGCACCAAGATTCTGCCCGACCTGGAGAGCGCGCTGGTCTATATCGAGCGCCACTTCACCTAGAAGAGCGCGCCATCGGATGCGGTGCTAGCGGATCATCTGCAGCAGCCAGTCGCCGACCGGATTGGCCACCGTCCGATGCGATGAATGATACGTCGAAGCCGACGCGTATTGATAGTGGTGCGTGTAGTGACGGGTGTAATGGCTAATGCCGCGGTATTGGTGCGGCGCGTAAGAGCTCACCCGAGCCTTGCCGCTCCACTGCTGCAGAGCCACCGGCGTCGACGAGGCTGACGCCGTCGCGTCGAGCCGGGTCACGGAGACTCGCGCGACGCCGCTGTGGTTAAGCCCGATCTGTTCGGCCGCACGCTGCGAGAGGTCGATACCGCGGCCATGCACGTATGGTCCGCGATCGTTGATGCGCACAATCACCGCGCGGCCGGTGTTGAGGTTGGTGACCTTCACGCGCGTCCCAAGCGGCAGGCTGCGTGACGCGGCGGTAAGATCGCCCCGATGATAAACCTCGCCGCTTGCGGTGCGCTGGCCGACGAAGCCGGGGCCATACCATGACGCAAGCGTCACACGGCCCCCCGCCGAGGACGCGGGCAAAGGCTCGACCGTCGGCACAGGCGCCGGCCTCATCGGGAGGCTCCCCGCGCTATAGGACGAGCATCCTCCGATCCATAACGCGGCACACATCAGCCACGATGTTCGGGTTGCAAGGAAGCTCTGGCGCAACATCATTTCTTGCTCGCCTAAGAAACTGCTCGGTACAAACAATCTTATCCGGCTTCGGTCGCTCGGAGCGAACGGATTACAGCGCGCCCTCACTAGAATTCGGCGGCCCCTACATCAAAAGGACTCCGAATCTCCGCAATTAACCGGTTCTTTTCACTAAGCGTCCGATATACACTAACTCCTTCCGGGGTGAATCACATGAGAACGGGCGAGGATTTCTTCAATTTCCACAACCACGACATGGTCCGTGTCGCGGTTGCCATCCCCGCCGTGCGCGTTGCAAACCCGGCCTTCAACTGCGACCAGACGATCACCCTGATGCGCCAGGCGGCCGAGCGCCAAGCCGCGCTTGTGCTCTTCCCGGAACTCGGGCTTCCCGGCTATTCCTCGGAGGACCTGCATCAGCAGCGCGTGATCCTCGACGGATCCGTCGCGGCGCTGAGCCGAATCGTCGAGGCGAGCCGCGCGCTTGATACCATCGCTCTCGTCGGCCTCGCGCTCGCAATCGACCATCAGCTTTTCAACTGCTCGGTCGTCGTCCATCGCGGACGCATCCTCGGCGTGGTGCCGAAGACCTACTTGCCCAACTATCGAGAGTTCTATGAGATGCGCCACTTCGTGCCCGGCGACGTCGCGGTGCGCAACGAAATCGAGCTTTGCGGCCAGTCCGCGGTTCCCTTCGGCGCACGCCTGCTCTTTGCCGTCGAGGAACAGCCACTGCTCACCTTCCACGTCGAAATCTGCGAGGACTTGTGGGTGCCGATTCCACCGTCGTCGTATGCGGCGCTGGCCGGTGCGACGGTGCTGCTCAATCCATCCGGCTCACCGGTCACGGTCGCCAAGGCCGAGTACCGCCGTGCACTGGTCGAAAACCAGTCCGCTCGATGCATGGCGGCTTATCTCTACGCAGGCGCGGGTGCGGGCGAATCGACCACCGATCTTGCCTGGGACGGCCAGGGCCTGATTTGCGAAAACGGCAACCTGCTTGCCACGTCTCGCCGCTATAGCCTTGAGGCGCAACTCATCTGCTCCGAGATCGACCTCGAACGCCTTACCCAGGAACGGATGCGCCAGACGAGTTTCGCGCAGACCGTGCGCCATCATCACGGCGAGCTGCAAAACTTCCGCACAATCAAATTCCCCGCCAAACTCGCGCGGCGCGGCCGGATGCTGCCCGAGCGGCGGCCCGAACGCTTCCCATACGTGCCCTCGAACCCGGCTAAGCGCGACGAGCGATGCTCGGAGGTTTACGAAATCCAGGTGCAAGGCCTGGCGACGCGGCTGCGCGCGACCGGAATCAAGCGCGTCGTGATCGGCGTCTCGGGCGGGCTCGACTCGACGCAGGCGCTGCTGGTGTGCGCGCAGGCGATGGATTTGCTCGGCTATCCGCGCGCCAACATCCTCGGCTACACGATGCCGGGATTTGCGACCTCGGCGCGCACGCTGGAGCAGGCTCGCCGACTGATGCACGGCATCGGATGCACCGCGCACGAACTCGACATTCGGCCGGCCGCGCATCAGATGCTCAAAGACATCGACCATCCGCATCGCGACGACGCCGCCGTTTACGACATCGCATTCGAGAACGTGCAGGCCGGCGAGCGCACCAGCCATCTGTTCCGTCTCGCCAATCTCAACGGCGCGTTAGTGGTTGGGACCGGCGATCTCAGCGAGCTCGCACTCGGATGGTGCACCTACGGCGTCGGCGATCAGATGTCGCATTACAACGTCAACGCGAGCGTCCCCAAAACGCTAATCCAGCATCTCATCCGATGGGTCGCCGGTACCGGACGGCTCGGAGCCGAAGCGAGCGCGACGCTCAACGAAATTCTTAGCACTCCTATAAGTCCCGAGCTGGTGCCCGGCGGCCAGGGCGGCGACGGCCCCGCGCAGGACACCGAGGCGATGATTGGCCCATACGAGTTGCACGACTTCAGCCTGTACCACGTCCTGCGGTTCGGCTATCCGCCGGCCAAGGTCGCGTTTCTCGCCTACTGCGCATGGGATGACGCGCGGCGCGGCGGATGGCCCGATATTCCCGCCGAGCATCGCCATCAGTATGCGATCGGCGATATCAGGACGCACCTGCGCACGTTTCTCTTCCGCTTCTTCCAGACCAGCCAGTTCAAGCGCAGTGCGGTTCCCAACTCGCCCAAGGTCGGCTCGGGCGGATCGCTCTCGCCGCGCGGCGATTGGCGCGCGCCATCGGACAGCGAAGCCGCAGCCTGGCTCGCGGCGCTCGACCTCGTGCCGGACCGCGAATAGCAATTCCTGCCCTCAACCATTCCCCCTTCATCGGCGCAGGCCTGCGGCGATGTGCTAGGCTCGGCGGTTCATAAATTCATCGATGAGCACGGAATGGAATTCGGACTTTTTCTGGCCACGATTGATTTCAACGCGGTGCGCGAGTCGACGCGACTCGCCGAAGAACTCGGCTTTGACCTCGTGGTGTTTCCCGATCATTTCGTCCATCAACGACCCGGTGGCGGTTACAACCCGCATGCCATCGCCCCCGACCCCGGCGCTGTTTCTTATCGGAACACCCGAGCAATGCATAGAGGAACTCAACCGAAGAGCAGCCGAGTGGGGTGTGGGGCAATTTATCCTTAACAGTGTCGCGCCCGACACCACGCGCCGCCTGGCGAAGGAGGTGCTGCCCCACGTTGGACGCTGAGCCTCAATCGCGCTATTTAAAGATATAACGCGTTTATGCGGCGAATCGTCGCGCACGATGTAAACGACGGCCTGACGGAAACCGTCAAACGCGCGTTAGAAATCCGGCACCGAGGCCGCGGGTCTCTGAGAGGAACCCCCTTATACGGCCAATGGAGTAGCGTCGATGGGTAGACTTGAAGTTTTAGCCGTGACCGCGGGATTTTTTCTGCTCATGAGGACGCCCGCGTTCGCTCAGCATAGGGCGCCGGAGCCGTCGGCCCTCGCTTCGAGTAATGGCGTCGAAAACGGGGTCTCGGTGGCTAACGACCAAACCCCCACGTCAGCCGAGGACGAACAAAGCCAAACTTCAGTTAACAATCAGATCGAAGGATTGACCGACACTAACTGGTGGTGGGAGAACGACGGCCTCACGGTGGGCTACCTCGGGTACGGTGCGGGATCGTGCGGAGCGGGGTTCCAGTCGAATCGAATATGGCAGCCCTATACCGTTTGGTGGACCGGCGACAACGTGAATTCATGGTCTCCCGCTGGATCTGTGGGACGGTTTTCAAACCATTTTGGCGGATGCGGCAACTACGGCAACGGCAATCGAACGCGATATATCCTGTGGGTGAACAGGATTCCCGCTCCCACCAAGAATCACCACCACACGCGGATGCCCAGTTCGGCTACCAACTCGAACAGTGGAGCACCTGCGACTTTCCAGCAAGCTTCTCGCGAGTTAAATCGTGAATCAGACGTGGATCGGGCCGGTCCGGGAGATGACTGGACGCGAGTCGACGATCGTATTGTGTACTCGCATCCTCAACAGACTGCCGAGTTGGCGCATCAGCACGCTCAGGGTATACGTGGCGGCCTCCAACACGGGCAGCGAGCACAGAGTACAGCGCGTGCGCGTGCAGAAAGGATTCAGGCTCGACAGCGCGTTCATATCGCGCTGGCAAGAGGATTTGGCGCCATGCACGTCGCGGCGCGGCCTGCCGCTCGTGTGACTACGCGGTCTGTAGCCATACGCTCCGGCGTTCACGGTCACTCGTGAACGCCGGGGGGACCGTCAGGCCAGTGCGCGACGCTCCAGACTTGCGAATCTAGTCATCACCGTGACCGTGGCCATGTCCGTGACCGTTGCCATGGCCGTGCGGAGGATCGTCGTAGTCGTGCCACGGTGTCCAGTGCGGATGATGCGCCTCGACCCACCTCGAATCATGTTTGTACCACCAGTCGCGGTCGTGCCATCGATGGTGGTCGTCCCAATCGCCGTCTGATCGGCGCCATTCGGGATGATGCACGGCCCATTCCGGATGGTACTGCCAGAACCATGTGGGACGATATCGATGCCACCATTCGTAGTCGTGCCAGTGATGATGCTCATCGTAGGCGCCCCATACGTGATGTTGGTCGGCGTGTGCCGCGCGTATCGGCACTGACGCTAGAACGCCTGCCGTCGCAGCCACTGCGAGGATCATTCGAAGTTTCATCAAATATCTCCTGCGATCTCCGTCGTACCTCTGCAGCTTCGGAGCCTATTCGGTGGACTGTTCGCCCTGGAGTTGTTGAATCTGGCGTCGTTGGCTCTGGATTTCGCGCTGCTGATAGTTGATTTGTCCCTGTTGCTGTCGTGAGGTGATTTCCTGGTTCTGCAGAGCGTTCCCAATCACGTAGCCGGTGCCTGCCCCGAGCGCTCCGCCGATCGCCGCACCCGCACCCGGAGCACCCACCGCCGCGCCGATTATGGCGCCGGTGCCGGCACCGAGAACGCCCCCGCCTATCGTTCCCTTCTCGCGCGTGGACAACGGCTCCCCCGAGCATCCGGCCAGCGCGAAGGTCCCTACGAACGCTATCGCGAGCACCGCTATCAAACCTCGCTTCGGTCTATTTGAAGAATTGAATTTCACCTTCCTCTCCTCTTTCGTACCGCGTATGAGGCGACGCGGACGAATATGGACTAGAGCACGTTAGGTGCCAATCGATTCGGCGCTAAAGACTATGTTTTCACTACAAACCTTGCGATATAGTCTCAAAATTACCGAGGAATCTAGGTAAGACTTACCGACATCAATA
This sequence comes from uncultured delta proteobacterium, assembly GCA_963710455.1. GTDB lineage: Bacteria > Desulfobacterota > Binatia > Binatales > Binataceae > JAKAVN01. Next base: position 633,698 of record CAVQAG010000013.1, on the reverse strand, counting down.
CCGCCAAGGCGCGATCAGGTTTCCTGCATCGCCAGCAGCCGATCGCGACTCTTGCAAGCGCAAGGCGGTGCAATCTATACGGTGTGATTCGGAATTCATCGCCTAAGACGAAAGTCGTAGCTAAAGTACGATGACGGAAGGAGATAGTAGGCGGCGATCGTAGGTTGCCACGCGACGATCGTCTCGCGAAATGTGGCAGCGGAACCGCCGACATCCCTGACAACGGGAAACAGGAGTGCCGAATGAAGCTTCGTTACGCCGCCGCGCTCGCTTTGCTCGACTGGTACCTGATGACGGCGCCGCCGCCGGCAGGCCAACCGGGAGGTGCCCAGCCCGTTAAGGCGGATGTCAAAGCACCTCTATCGAAATGGACGATAGTTGGAATCTTCCCCTCGCAGAAGGCATGCGAATCCCATCGCGGTTCCAATACGCAGCAGCGATGCTATTCGGCCGAGGACCCGCACTTCAGGGACAATAATCCGCCTCCCTGATTAGCGCGGAGGCCGATAGACACTGCGCGAGTGGAACCCGTACAGCCCCCGGCTTCGGTCGTGCCCAGGGGTGCGTCACTCTTCAAAGAGTCGTCGCTCGTGTTTATTTCGAAAGCTCGCCGAAGGCTTCCATGAAATCAGGCGCGTCCTTGGCAAAATTGAGCGCTCCCATTCCCATGTATGGATCGGGAAATTTCGCTAGCTCTTCCGGCAAACCGTCGCAATAGACTTCCAACAGGTGGCCATCCGGATCGCGGAAATAGATGCTCTTCGTTACGCCGTGATTGACTCCCGAGATGATCCTGACCCCGTGACTCTTGAGATCGGCGTAGGCGGCGCGCAGATGCGCTTCGTCGCGCAGGCGAAAGGCTACATGCGAGAGGCCAACCGCGTTTGCCTGCGCTTCGGCAGCCTTTCCCTCGATCTCGATTGCGGCGATCTCGTGATGGTCGCGGCCGTTGCTCGCGAAGAACGCCATCTTGATCGACGGCTCGACTTTCATGACCTCCAGGCCCAACACTTCGGTGAAGAACTTCTTGGTACGTTCGAGATCGCGAACCTTGAGCACCACATGGCCAATTCTTTCTGGGCGTATCATGTTCGTCCCTCCTATCGGTCCCGGCAAACGTTGGCCGACTGTATCTCTCGGACACCCCGGTCGCAAACCACGGCCAGGACATGTCAGGACATGCGCATTCGTAATGGCGCGCCCGAACGACGGATAGATCCGGTGTTTGCGTGCAAAGAAGAGCACACGAAACACAGCGGTGCCGAACGGTACGAGAAGGTGTGGACATTGCCGACGGTCTCCAGCAAACTGTACCCGGTCAGCTATATTCGTCGCCGGGAGGGGGGAGCGGTGATGTCTGAGATGTTCGATATAGCGATTGTCATTGAGCCGCGCGAAGAGCGCGTACTCCGAAAGCTACACAAAGAATCGAAACGCTCGCGTCGCATGCGTCATCCGAGTGTGATGCTGCTTCGGCCGGGGTTCGATCCGCACGTGGTGCTCGACCGTCTGATCGCGAAGATCGACAAATCGAAGGCGCCAAGGTAACCAGGCCGTCGATTCAGCCTCTGCCCGAAGGCACTGGCTCAATCCTGTTCGTAATTGGTTCCGCGCAGCACTTCATGGCCGCGCGTATGCCTCATTTTGCCGGGGCTTGGGCTTTTTGAATAACATGCAGTAGTGCCTGATTTTGGCATCGACTGGCCAATTCATGGTTCTTACGGATCGGAAGCCGGTTCGGGCCAGTTCTTCCGCCACCAAGCGCATCGGAGCCCCATGGCCGCCTCGATTGGCAGGCACGCCCGGTGGGACCGGCTCGCCTGGCCGCTGCGAGGGCTCGAAATCGATGATCGCCAGCCGCCCGCCGGGCCGCATCGCTTGATAAAGCGACCGGTCCATGGCCAGCGGGTCCGTCAGGTGATGGTAAACTTCGCGTAGAAAGATCGCGTCGCAGCAGTTGGCTGGCAATTCGGTGTCGTGTTCCTTGCCGAAAATCGGAATTACATTTCGGGCTCCAATCTTTTGTGCTTCACCGCGGATTTTGTCGACCAGCTTGGGATTGATCTCAGTCGAGTAAACTATTCCATGAGATCCAACGTATCTTGCTATTGCTATGGAAAGCTCTCCTGAACCAGCGCCAACATCTGCAACCGAAGAGCCGGGCTTGAGCTCGAGCACCTCAGCGAGATGATCAACCTCGTTTTCGACGCCAGCTGCGGTTGCCGCAGAGAGCGCGAGGGCGACTATCAAGACCAGCGCAGTGATCGGCTTATTTAGTTTTATCCGGAACAAAGCTATGCCGTGCTGAATGCTACGCTGTTGCCGAAACAAGCATCCAATTCGCAATGGCAGTGATCCAACCGCGGGAACAGTGCGCATGCTTTTGAAAGCATTCCGTAATCCTTTCATCCTCCATTCCTCATCTTGGGTTAAAACATTCCGACGCACTTTAATAGGTGCTTGGTCTCTAATCAATTTTTATAGCTGATGATGCGCTCATTGCCTCAAGGAGAGCGGGATTTATCCGCGCCCGTAGCGGATGCGGCCGGCAAATCGAAGGACCGGCGATGTCGTCGCCCAGGAAATAACCTCAATAGTCGCAGTTGAGCCCGATCGTGTGTTGCGGAGCCGCAACTGTGAAGCGGACGCTCGGTGTGAACTGGCCAAATTCCGCAACTCAAAGAATTCATTAGCCTAGGCTTAAGTTTTGGCACGTTGAGTGCGTCGGCGACCGATGTGGCATCGTTCACTACGCGATCGGATGGCATTGTGAGCATGGATGCTCAGAGTAGAGCCGAGCTTCGCGTGCGCCTTTACTCGATTTGTTCCTGGTGCGCGGAGCTGATAGACCGGCAGCGAGGTCAACGGTCGCGTCGACGGGTTGAAGCGGAAGACTTCGCTCTGCACATGCCTCAGCAGCATGCGCTTTGGCTGCAAATGCTAGGCATCTCAGACGAGTCGGAGGAAACCAACTGAGGAGGGCCGGATCTGATGCACGCGATTCTGATGCCGCTCTACGCGGTTAGCGTTATCCTATTCGCTGCGGCTTTCGCACACGCATTAGTATGCTGGGTCATCGACCGGGCCGCAGCTATCAGCGCACAACGTTAAGCCCCGCGGGGCCGCGAATCCAGACGGCCTTCGAGCACGCGCACGAAACCCTAGATCTGTGTGGCGCGCTGAAGGATCTCTCTAACCCTCGCCCTCGGATCCGAAGTTGGCGAGTCTCGGCTTCTGTAGCCCGCCAAAGATCCCCGGGGCCGTCATAATCGGGCTATGAAAGCTGCCGTCGCCTGCGGTCCAATGCTTCAACTCTTTGCGCGAAAGGCAAGTTTTTCTTCGAGAAGAATCCAGCGTCGCAAAGCGCTTCCGCTTGTGTCGGGTGTTTGTCGAACTCCCAGAAATACTTCTTCAACGCGAAGTACAGCCGGAAATGTTGCATGTCGCTGAGATTTTCCAGCTTGGGTCGAAGTTCATCCAGGTCCCAGAACTCCGAAGGATTCAATTCACTCAATCCCGCAAGGAATTGCGCAATTTTCTGCTTGATCCCCTGAATGACGGCGTCTGCGTCCCGATGTGTCCTTTTCTGCAGTTCATCTCGTACGGTGGGCTCTGGCGCAATGTGCAGATCGGGGAGTCCGTGCGAAGTGAGTTGAACCGTGAGTAGGCACGCCTCATGGAAGGTGAACTCTGGAAGGCGATAATTGTCGACGTCGGATTCCATGGGTTTCTCTGCACTCTGCCGAAAAGGTTACAGCCCCGCAGAGTCAAAAGGAACTCGGCGTCCGCACGTAGGAGCCGAAGAATTGGGCGGCGCCATGACCAGAGACCCAAGGAGAGCCGAACGCTTTGGTTGCGCCACAGCGATTGAACCGCCTGCTGGGCAAGATCGCACAGCGTGGCCGGGGGACCGAAAAGCTACTCAAGCTCGCATGTTCCGATGCTCTAGTAGAGAACACAATACATCCGTCGCACCTCTCATGATTCTATGTTACCTCAGTGTTGGCGTTTGAGGAAGGAGGTGGGTTCTCTTGACACTCAGCAGAAAAATCGGATTGAAGCAGGTAGCTAGCGCGCGACGAGCGATGAATTCATTTTTGGCCGGGCTCTTTCTACTCTCCAGTGGGACAATGATGTACGAGGTGGTACTTACGCGTCTGCTGAGCGTGGTCTCCTGGTACTATCTTGCTTTCGTGGCGGTATCCACGGCTATGTTCGGCATGACCGCGGGCGCGCTGTTCGTTCAACTTGATCAGCGCCGGTTCAGCAAAGATCAGCTGCCGCGGCGCGTAGTGCAGGCTTCGCTGGCGATGGCGGTCTCGATGCCGCTTACTCTGATGACGATGCTGGCGGTGCCGATCGAAGTTGCGTACGCGCTCGAGACCATCTACAGCTTCCTGCTGTTCAGCGCGATCATCGCCGTGCCGTTTTTCTTCTCAGGAATTGCGGTCTGTATTTGCCTTACCCGTTCTCCGTTCCCAATAGGAAAAGTGTACTTCGTCGATCTACTCGGTGCAGCGGTAGGCTGTGTTGGCGCGGTCGCTATTCTGACCATAATCGACGCACCGAGCGCGATGCTCGCGATCGGTGCGCTGCTCTTCTTGGCCAGCGCTGCCTTTTCGGCTCACGCCGGCCAAATTGGTCACGTCCGGCGATTAGTCTTCTACGCCCTGCTTATGGTTGAGTTCACCGGTTTCAACGCTTCCACGCTTCACGGGCTCCAGCCGATCTGGTCCAAGGGCAGAGTCGACACTCGCGAGGACATAGCTGCCGAAGCCTGGAATGCTATTTCCAGAGTGCGTATCTACCGACCCGTCCGCGCCGTCCCGGAGATGTGGGGTCCGAGTCCGCGAATGCCTCCTGTCACTTTTGATCTGATGCATTTGAACATCGACAACGACGCCTCAACACCTATCTACAAGTACAAGGACGGCCTCAAGGAATTCGACTTTCTTCACTATGACGTGACCTCTCTTGCATACTCAATAAGGAAGGGAGGTTCGGCCGCAATCATCGGAGGGCGCGACGCGCTGGCGGCAGCGGCGGATGGATTTAATCGAATCGTAGGCATTGAAGTAAATTGCAACATTGTTGATTTGGTGACGCGGCGGCTGGGTTGGTTCACCAATCTGGCGCATCTGCCGGGTCTTGAACTTCATTGCGACGAAGGACGCAGCTACCTGTCACGCACGCGGGAGAAGTTCGACATCATTCAGGCTTCGATGGTCGATACATGGGCCGCCACTTCGGCGGGCGCCATGACGCTGTCAGAAAATTCGCTCTACACAGTCGATGGCTGGGAGGTTTTTTACAATCACCTGAAGCCGGGCGGACTGCTGACATTCTCCCGTTGGTCGGAGGGTCGAAACCCGGTCGAGACGCTTCGAATGTTTGCGGTCGGGTGGGCCACCTTGTTGCGAGAAGGCGTGGCATCTCCCGGGGATCGGATCGCCCTGATTAATTCCGGCAGGATCTCAACGCTCTTGTTGAGTAATCGGCCCCTCAGCGCGCAGGATATCGGACGGATTCGCTTGACTGCGCGGGACATGGACTTCTCTGTTTTCTTTTTGCCTGGCCAAACCTCCGCGATCCCGGAATTAAGGCAAGTAGCGGATGCTCATTCACTTGAGGCGTTGAGCCGGCTTCGTTATCTGGGGGCCCTGGATTACTCACCGGTCTACGATTCCGCACCTTTTTTCTTCAATTTTGTCCGGTTCAGACAGCTGCTCATATCGCCGGGCGTACTGGGTTCTTCAGCGGTGGTGGCGGGAAACGTACGCGCGCTCGCTATCCTGGTCTGCTTCATGATCGCGGCGCTGTTTCTACTTATCATCGCGATCGGGATTCCCTTGACACGGTGGGCGGGATTTCCGGGAGCGAGAGACGTAACTTTGGCTGGCGGCGCCCTCTACTTTGTCTCAATCGGACTCGGCTTCATGCTCGTCGAAATGTCGATGATGCAGCAGCTTTCGCTGCTTCTTGGCCAACCGATCTATTCCCTCGTGCTAGTGCTGGCCGGGCTGATTCTCTCCTCCGGCCTCGGCAGTCTTGCTTCGGAGCGTCTCCATTTATTTTCGAATGCCATCAGCCGGATGCCTGCGCTCGTGGTGTCAGTGATGCTGGTATGCTATGCAATCAGCGCCTTGCCGCTTGTTCATCGCTTCGTGGCAGAGCAATTCTGGGTTCGCGCCGTCATATGCCTGGCTATGATCACGCCGTGCGGCTTCCTGATGGGCTTCTGTTTCCCCGTGGGGCTGCGCTGGATGAGAGAACTTGGCCGCGACGACACGCTCGCGTGGATGTGGGCGCTCAATGGCGGGGCTTCCGTATTTGCGACTTTCGTCGCGAGTGTCTTGTCGATGCAGTTCAGCATTGCACTGCCAGCCTTCGTCGGCGCTGCATGTTACCTGGTCGGAGCAGTAGCGTTGCCATGGAGTTCGGCCGCGGCCGTGCGGGTGCGCGAAGCCTATGACGCGTCAGGCGCGCTGTCGATTGCGAACGGTGGTTGACCGGCGGTGCAGCTGCGGGGAAACATATTCGGGATGCTCGTACCAGTCGCGGTAGTAGTGAAGCAGGACGAGCTGCTTGTCTCGCTTGTCTATCAGGGCGGCACGCGCACTGCCTCGGTCCAGTTCCGGTGGAAGCTGATGCGACTCGACCGCCGCGAGGTGAACTCTGGAAGGCGATAATTGTCGACGTCGGATTCCATGGGTTTCTCTGCACTCTGCCGAAAAGGTTACAGCCCCGCAGAGTCAAAAGGAACTCAGTCTCCGCTGCACGTAGGAGCTGAAGAATTGGGCGGCGCCATGACCAGAGACCCAAGGAAAGCCGAACGCTTTGGTTGCGCCGCAGCGATTGAGCCGCCTGCGGGCAAAATAGCACGCGTGGCCCGTGGACTGAAAGTTACTCAAGCTACCTGAGCAGCCGTGGGGAGACTCGCGCGACCGGATTCTCCCGAGAAGCCGGTGGCTCCCATCAACTAAGTTTCGCTTTGGAAGTCAGCGCGGCGCTATGTTATCTGAGCTGCTGAATTCGTCGTTACAATTGGCGCGCCCGAAGGGAGTCGAACCCCCAACCCTCGGATCCGAAGTCCGATGCTCTGTCCAATTGAGCTACGGGCGCGCGCCTGAAAAATAGCGCAAAAGGTCGGCCTTTCACAGTCTGTGACCGGAGCTCCAGGCTGGTTACCATCAAGGTTGTGGCACAAGTGGGGCACCTCTCCGCTCGCCGCGCGATAAGTCCCACCAGAAATACTATGTCTGTTTAAAGCGAGAACCGTCTTAACGGATGAAGATGCGGCCTGCTCCTTTCATTTTGGGACCGAGAAACGCCGAGTTAAGCAATCAGTGCGAGGGCAGTGCAAGGAGGCTCGGCCCGTGACGTTCGACGCCTCGCGCTATGCGCGGTTCATAATGGCTCGGCGGTTTGATAATCGCGCATCACGGCCCACACGTCAAAATAGACATGATGGCGCGCGCCGCCGCTCGCGCGCTGCACCTCGTCCTTGAAGTTTGGATAGTCAATCGCCTCGACATACGCGGCGATCACGCGCGCCACCTCGGCCCTATCGACGAAGGCGCGGTAACGGTAGTCAGAATTCTTGAGCAACATGACCTTCGCATTCGGGAACGCGCGTTCGAGGTCGTCCTTGATCCTGGCCCGCACCAGCAGCCGGTCCTTGTGACCGCGGTCGGCGACGATGCTCAGGAACGAGTCTTTTAGGAACACCCACATGATTACTTCGACTCCTTGGCGCTGTGCAGCAGCGCCAGCTTCGCCGGGCCGCGTCCTGAAGCATCGCGTCGTCTCCCCGGTGTTTGCATTATCCAGTCGCGCATCAGACCCGACGACGCGCTGCGGGTGCTCCAATTGCGGCGGATATTATCAAAAACACATGGTCAGACCTCGCATGCAGTCGCGGTCAACAGGGCTACGAAATATCTAAAAACCGCTCAGCTGCGCCACGGCTCGACCAGAATTTTCGCGTGCCGCTCGGGCGATGCCAGATCCTCAAACGCCTGCGCCACGCCTTCGACCCCGACCTTGCCGGTCACCAACGGATCGCCATTGACCTTACCTTCGGCCAGGTCGCGCAAGGTGGCGGCGAACTCCTCGCCGGTATAGCCGAGCACGAATTGCAAATTGAGTTCCTTGTTTATCCCGAACAGTGGCTCGATATGGTCGCGCTCCATGCATACCCCGACCACCACCATCCGCGCATGAGCCGGCGCCGCGGCCATGATCGCTTCAATCACGCCGGGCACTCCCACGCATTCAAAGATCACTGCGGGACGCAGCGCTGGCCCGGGCATCCAGGGCGGCAATGGCGGCGCCTGTGCGGGGTCTTTGTAGGCGGCGAGTTCGCGCCAGCTCTCATAGGGCGACTTGTCCTTGGGATCGACCACCACGTCGGCACCCATCTCTTGCGCGAGTTGGCGGCGGCGCGGTGAGAAATCCGCCGCGACAATCGGATGCACCCCCTTTAGCTTCAACGCCGCGATAACCGCGAGGCCCACCGGACCGCATCCGATAACCAGCGGAGCGTCGTCCTTCTCCATCCGTGCCTTGGCCACCGCGTGATAGCCAACCGCGAGCGGCTCGGTCAGCGCGGCGCGCTCGGTCGGAAGTCCATTGGGCACTTCGAGCAATAGCTTCTCAGTCAGCCGCATGAATTCGCCATAGCCGCCCGGATGCTCGTTCGAGTAGCCGACCGTTTCGACTCCGCCCGTCCGAATCAGTACCGGCATCGCGCACACCCGCGCTCCGGGTTTGAAGCGGCGCTGGGTCTGCGCTCCGTAGTCGACGACCTCGGCACAGAACTCGTGCCCCATCACGATGTCGCGTTTGAGATCCATGACGAATGGGCCGCCAGAGCGCCGCGCCCCCTCGACCAGCTTCTCGGCATGCTTGAGCGCATGCAGGTCGGATCCGCAGATTCCACAGGCGAGCGTCTTGACCAGCGCCTCGCCCCGGCCCGGCGCGGGGGTTGCGATATCGTCGACCACGAGCTTCTTGTTACGCATCACGGCAGCGCGCATGACGTTGTCCTCCGAGTGTGAACGGCTTCCTCAATCGATCGGAAGCTTTTTATCATCCCGAGCAGGATTGTGGGTAACAGGCGGATCGTGGGTTGGCGGATGGCCCGGGATCGATCGGACGCGACGCTATAGTTGCTCGAGTTCGTTCATGAAGCGGCGCAAATCTGGTGGACGACCCGCAGCCATGAGCGTGTCGCCAGCGTTGAGCTTGCGATCGGGCGTAATCGGGATGAAGCCGTCTCCTGACTCGCCGGCATTCTGTACCGCGAGCACGCTTACGCCGAAGCGCGCTCGCGGCGCGAGCTCGACCATCGTCTTCCCACCGGCGGTCGGCGGCACGGTGATGCGCATCAGGCGATATCCGGTCGCCCAGAAGATGCTGGTGCCGGTGCTGGCGAGGGTCGAGAGCGACACCGTCATGCGGTTCAGCACCTGGCCTATCTCCTTGCGCGCGATGATGCCGCTCAGGCGGCGCGCGCTCTGGCTGGCGACGCCCTCGACCACGGGCAATTCCTCGAGGTCCTCGGATTCCATCAGTTGCGCGGCCTCGTCGAGATTGGAGTCGCTCATCACCACCGGGCAGTTGCGCCGGCAGATGTCGTAGGCATTGACCAAGCCGACTACGTCGGCCTGGCTACTCAGCATCGCGACCAGATCATGGGTCACGATGAGGCCGACCAGTCCGCCCGCGTCATCGACCACCGGCAGCGTCATCTGCGCGGTATCGCCCGCCGCGCGTAGGACTTCCGTGAGCGGAGCGCTTGAACGCACCACGGCGGGCTCATGAGTCATCACGCTTTCAACCGGAATCTGCGTCAGCACCATCCGCTCGCGCCCGATCTCGAGCGTCTTGCCCTCGCGCGCGAGTCGATAGGTGTCAACCGATTCGCGCTCGAGCGCGCGCGAGACGACCAACGCGGCGATGATCGCGATCATCGCCGGGAGCGCGATCTGATAATCCTGGGTCATGTCGAGCAACAGAAAGAGCGCGGTCAGCGGCGCGTGCGTCACACCGCAAAGGAAGGTGCCTAATCCGATGAGCGCATACGAACCTCGCGGCCCGGTCAATTTCGGCAGTACCGAAGCCATCGCACGCTGAAAACTCGCTCCGCCCATCGTGCCGATAAAGAAAGTGGGACCAAAGACACCACCCGGCGCGCCACATCCGAGCGACACGCTGGAGGTGAAAAACTTGGCTGCGGTAAGGGCGAGCGTGGTACCGAGGGCGAATTCCCCTTCCATCGCTCGGTTGATTACCGGATAGCCGTCGGAAAGATTCTGCGGCAACGGGATCGCGACCAGGCCAACGATCAGCAGACCCAGCGCAAGGCGCGCCCATTGCGGTATCTTAACTTTGCGGAAGGCCGCGGCTGTGGCATGAAAGAAATGGATATAGCCGGCGCTCAGCGCGCCCAGCAGCACGCCCATCAGCGCATACGACAACAATTCCACGTAGCTGCGCAGCACAAAGGTCGGAGGTTGAAAGACCGCGTCGTTACCCGTAATCGCGCGGGAAAGGAGCACTGCGCTCACGGTCGCGACCAGCAACAGCGTCAGATTTCCGAGCTCGGTCTCGCCGAGCAGCACGATTTCCTGCGCGAACAGCACGCCCCCGACCGGAGCATTGAAGGTAGTGGCAATTCCGGCGGCCGCGCCTGCGGCGATCAGGACCTTGCTGCGGTCGGCCGGCAGACGGCGCAATTGCGCAACTGCCGAGCCGATCGCACCGCCGATTTGCGCAATCGGCCCCTCGCGTCCGACCGACGCGCCGCATCCGAGCGACAGCGAGGCGCCCAGCGCCTTGACGATGATCCATTGCCGCTTGATCCGCGCGCTGCCGAGATTCACCATCTCGAGAAAATTCGGAAAGCCGTAGCCGAGCACGTCACCTGGAAACAGCCGGTCGAGCAGGATCATCCCCACGCCGCCGCTCAGCAGCACGACCGGCACCAGCCCCAGCCGCCAGCCGCCGCGCGCGATTCCGAGCGCGCTCCATTCGAGCTCCAGGAAGACCCAGGTGAACAGCTCGATCAGCGCGCGGAAGCCCAGGTTGCCCAGCGCGGCCAACAGCCCGACCATCGCCGCCAGCAGAATCTGCAGGGTGTAGTTCAACTCGTCGGTGCGTAGCGATAACGGCCGCAGTATTTTCATCAGCCCAACTTTCTTTTCCGTTCAAGCGGCTTTGATTCCTGCGCGCGCCAACTCTTCCGCGAGCTTCGCCAGACCGCCTTACTTTCCTTATACACCGAGGAAGCGATGGACCACGGCGAGAAATTCCGCGAGCTGATCGTGATGCACCCAGTGACCGGCCTTGGGAATCGTCACCAGCTCGGCGGTGCGAAAGGAGTCCAGGCGCCCGTCGCGCTCCCAATCGCCGGCCCACGACTCGTCACCGCGCACCAGCAGCGTCGGGCATCGGATGCAGCTCCAGATTTCGGTCGCGTCCTTGAGGTTGAACAGGTACGGCGAATGGGCGCGCGTGTAGTTGTCGAACTTCCACGAATAGGTGCCGTTCTCGTTGCGCCGCACACCGTGGATCGTCAGATGACGGGCCTGCTCAAGACTGAGATGGGGGTTGGCGACGCGCATCCGCTGGAGCGCCTCCTCGATATTCGGATACTCGCGCGGCTTGCGTTGGGCGAGCGCGCGCATGTCGCCGACCCAGTGCTCCATCCGCTCGTAGGCTGGCGTCTCACGCAGCATCGCCGAGGGCGGCCCCAGGCCCTCGATCGCGACCAGCGCCTTGACCGCGTCGGGAAATACGCCTGCCGCCTGCAGCGCGACCCCCGCTCCCAGCGAATGGCCGATCAGCGTGACCGGACCGGCGGCGATTGCATTGATCAACTGGTAGAGATCGAGCACGTGATCGATCATCGCGTAACTGCCGCCAATCGCCCAATCGGAATCGCCATGACCGCGAAGATCGGGAGCGATGATATGGAAGTGGCGGCGCAACTCGAGTGCGACCCAATCCCAGTTGCGGCAATGGTCGCGACCGCCATGCACCAGGATCGCCATCGGCCTGTCGGGGTTGCCCCAGTCGACGTAATGAAGCTTGAGCCGCTGGGAATAGAAGTAGTTCGACGTGGGTCCGATTATATCGGTGACAATAACCGCCATGGCGCCTCCTCGGGCCGCACGTGCGGCCATGTCCCATTGCGCGCTCAGCCGTCGGCGCGGCGCGCGGAACCAACCCTATAATCCAATGGAAAGCGGCCGCAGCCGCAAGAGCCGATCGCTGCGAAATTTGCTTCGCTCGACGAAACCGGGCCAAAGATCGCGAAGCTGCTACTGCAGATTCGGATGCACGTCGTCGAGCGTCGCGCGCAGGCGGCTCACGATGTACTCGATCTCGTCGGTGCCGATCACGAACGGCGGCGTGACCATCACCGCGTCGCCGCCCGGACGCGCCATCCCGGTTGCCGGATAGACGAACAGCCCGCGCTTGAGTCCTGCCGCGACCACCCTGCTCGCAACCTTCATCGCCACCGGATATGGCGCACGTGACGCGCGGTCCCGCACCATCTCGACCCCCCAGAACATCCCCGTGCCGCGGATGTCGCCGACCATCGGATGCCCCGACAGCTCCTCCTTGAGCTGCGCGCCCAGCCGCGCGCCCATCTCGGCCGCGCGCTCGACCAGATGCTCGCGCTCCATGATCTCGAGCACGCGGTCGGCGACCGCACAGGCGATCGGATGCGAGCTATAGGTGTAAAACATGAAATCCGCACCCTTCGCTTCGCACTGCTCGACCAGGCTCTCCTGCACCGCGATCATGCCCATCGGCATGTAGCCGCCGGTCAGTCCTTTGCCGCCGACCAGGATGTCGGGGATGACGTTCCAATGGTCCACGGCGAAACGACGTCCGGTGCGGCCAAAACCCGTCATCACTTCGTCGGCGATCAACAGCACGCCATGGCGCTGGCAGATCTCAGCGAGGCGCGGCCAGTACTCTTTGACCGGCGGCACCGAGCCGCCCGCCGAACCCATCATCGGCTCGGCGATAAACGCCGCGATCGTATCCTCGCCGTGGCGATTGATCTCCTCTTCGAGCGCATTGGCGCAATCGATATCGCATCCGGGGTACGTCTTGTCCCACGGACAGCGGTAACAGTACGAGGGTTTGATCTTTGGCCAATCGAACAGCACGTGCTCGTAGTCCGCGCGGCGCAGGCTACCACCCGCCGAGAGCGCGGCGATGGAGTTGCCGTGGTATGAAGCCTCGCGCGCGATAATTTTTGTGCGCTGCGGGCGGCCGTGGAGCTTGTGATACATCAGCGCGAACTTGAGCGCGGCCTCGACCGCCTCCGATCCGCCCGAAGTAAAGAAGAAACGTGTGAGGCCCGGCGGAGTCCATTGCGTGAGCCGCTCGACCAGACGCTGACGCTGGGGCGTCGACCAGATCGGAACGACATAGTTGGCGCGGCGAGCCTCGTCGGCCATCAATTGCGCGATTTCCTCGCGCCCCTGCCCGATGTTGGTCACCACAGCGCCAGCCGCCGCGTCGAGGATCTTCCTGCCGTCGGCAGTGTAGAGCCACGCGCCCTCGGCATGGTCGATGAGCAGCGGCTCATAGGGGCCGCGAATGAAGGTCAGTGGTGGTTTGGGTAAGTTGGATGACTCGGCCATCGCCACGCTCCTCACACCGATCGCCCCATTAACGGATCGCGCCCTCGGCGCGCCAGCGCTCAATATCGTGCTGATTGTAGCCAAGGTCGGTCAGGATTTCGTCGGTATGCTGGCCGAGCTTGGGCGCGAGCGAGCGGATCGATCCAGGCGTCTCGGAGAGCTTGACCGAAATTCCGACCTGCTTGACCTTCTCGCCGTTGGGCGCCTCGACCTCGACGATCATGTTGCGCGCGCGGATTTGCGGATCGTGCTCGAGCTCGTCCAGCGTCAGCATCCGGCCTACGCAAATATCGTTTTTGGTCAGGATCTCCCACCACTCGTCGCGCGTTTTGGTCTTGAAGATCTCGGCAAAGCGCGTCTTGATCTCCTCGAAGCGGGCGCTGTTGTACTCGTCCTGGATAAATTCCTCGGTGCCGAGCGCGCGGCACAAATTGGCGTAGAACCACGGCTCAACCGAACCGATCGTGATGTATTTCTCGTCCTTGGTCAGGTAGAGATTGTAATATGGCGCCGAGCCGTCGAGCGTGGTTGCGCCTCGCCGCGGAATCCATCCCTTGCCGAAATGATTGGACAGCGCCTGCGCGATCAGCAGCATCGTCCCATCCAGCATCGCGATGTCCACGTATTGCCCGCGGCCGGTCTGATGGCGCGCGAGCAGCGCCGCGAGCACCCCGATGGCAGCGTGCAATCCACCACCCGCATAGTCGGCGAGCAGGTTTTGCGGAATCGTCGGCGGCTGATCCTTGCGCCCGATCATCGAGAGCGCGCCCGACTGCGCGATATAGTTAAGGTCGTGACCGACGAAGTCGCGATATGGTCCGGTCTGGCCGAAGCCGGTCACCGCGCAATAGACCAGCCGTGGATTGCGCGCCGAGAGCATCGAGAAGTCGATTCCCAGCCGCTTGGCGACGCCCGGGCGGAACTCCTCGACCACCACGTCGGCGCGCTGCGCCAGTCGCAGAAAGACCTCGCGTCCCGCCCCGCTCTTCAGATTGAGCCCGATCGATTTCTTGTTTCGCCCAAGCGCGTTGTGCACGCCCAACCCGGTTGCCGGACGCTGTGTTTTGCCCGAAGCCGCGGCCTGCTCGGCGCGCCGTCCCGTCGGCGCCCCTGGTTCCTCGACCTTGATGATATCCGCGCCAAGATCGCCGAGAATCATTGTGCAATGCGGGCCGGGTGCGAGCTTGGTCAGATCGATAACCTTGATACCGCTGAGCGGTGAGATTGAAGCCATGAGCCTGCAGTGTCTCCTTCGCTAAAGGCGCGTCGGCGTCAAAGACCCACGCGCCCGCGCTGATGATGATGTACTTTCTTTAGAGCGTCGCGTCCACGCGCGCAAACTCTGTGCGCCCTGGGGCAAAATCGCTTTCGCGGAGCACGCCCGGCGGCTTAGACCACCGCCGCGCGCAGCCGCGAGAGCCGCTCGTTGAGTGCGCGCAGCCCTTCGACCATGTGCACGCCATACCAGTGCAGGTCGCGCCCGCTTATCAGCAGGACCCGGCGTCCGAGCGCCGGCGGCAGCATCGCTTTCATTTCTTCGAGGTCGTCCTGGTCGAACTCGTAAGGCTCGTCGGGCAGCAGGACTATATCGGGGCGATGCTCTACCGCCTCCTCGACCGTGATGCGCGGGTAGCGCTCGCCCGCGGCGGCATAGACGTTGTTGAAGCCCATCATGCGCAGCACGTCGTGCGCGTAGGTGTCAGCATTGAACGTCATCCAGGGCTTTTTCCAAATCGGGCAGAACACGCGCAGCCGCAGCTTGCTCCACACGCCGAGTCCGGCTTCGATTCCGCTGACCGCGAGCGTGATCTCGCGCGCGAGCGTGGCTGCCTGCGGCTCGCGGCCGAGCGCACGGCCGATACGCAGGATCGACTCGACGGCGCCCGGCACCGTACGCGGATAGGTAGTCAGCACCGGCACTCCCTGCTCACGCAGACGCTCGATATCTTCGCGGCGGTTTTCTTCCGCGTTGGCGATCACGAGGTCGGGCTTCAACTTCGCGATCTCGCGCAGGTTCGGATTTTTGGTGCCGCCTATCTTGGGGATGGTGGCGAGCGCCTCGGCCGGTTCGACGCAAAAACGCGTCGCCGCCACCAGCATCTCGCCCGCGCCGAGCGCGAACAGCGTCTGCGTCCAACTGGGCACCAGCGAGACGACGCGCTTGGGCGGATGTTCCAACTCGACCCGCAGACCGATGTCGTCGCTGAATTGAAGCCACGAGGCCATCAGTGCCTATCTGCGCCCCTACCTGCCGCTCTTTTGCCGCACCAGTTGGTCGAGCGCACGGCGGTCGGAATCAGTGAGGCGCTCGCTCGCACCAGTGTCGGTGGCAGGTGGCAAAGTCGTAGCCGAGCGATGAGTCAGGAAATGCATCGCACGTGGCGCCAGCACGCGCCGGGTAATGAAGCCGGCGGCGAGCACGAGCACTGCCACGATCAGGACCAGGCTGGGACGCTTGCGCTTGGCGCGTGACCGCCGCCGCCGCCGTTTTGCCATCGGGAAGCCACTCCGCGCGAATCGTCAGACAGCCAACCTCATCCACAACCGCCACCGAATCCGCCGCCGCGCGCCGGATGACGCATCGTCACAGAAAATGCGTTTCGGAATCCTACCGCACTCCACCTTGTTTCACCATCCTCTTGAAGGTCCGTGGCGCCGCAGCTCGGCTCTATGGTGTGGTAACCGGGCGGCGCATCCCGAACAAAACGCGGCGGGCGGCTCCTTAAGGAACCGCCCGCTTTTTTCACTGACCCCTTGCAAGACCCGTTGGCGGCTCGATTCTTCGATTTGCCAGCACCGACAGGGTCTATCGTGACGCTATCGATCACCCGGCCGGCTTGATCACCGTGTACATCGTCGCGTTGCCGCGCTGCACCAGGAGCAGAGCCGAATTCTTGTCCTTCTTGGCCTGCTTGGCCGCGGACAGGAAATCATCAACGGAATTGACCTTCGCGTGGTTGACCTCGAGCACGACATCGCCCTGTTGGATTCCCGCGTCCGCCGCCGGACTGTCGGGTTGCACTCCGCGCACCACCACGCCCTTGGTGTTGCTGAGGTTCAGCTGGTTGGCGACCTCTGGCGTGATCGACTGCACTTGGAGGCCCCAGTTTGAGCCTGGTTCCTCGCCCTTGGCGCTGGCTACCTGCTCTTCCTTGAGTTCAGCAACTTTGACCGGGATCGTGACATGCTTGCCGTTACGAATCACTTCGACCGGAACGGTATCGCCGATCGGGGTTTGCGCCACGAGTTCGGGGAGCTGATGCTCGTCCTGCACGGGCAGGCCATTGAACTTGACGATGATATCGCCGCGTTGGATGCCTGCTTTGAGCGCCGGGCCCTCCTTCTCGACGTTCGCCACCAGGGCGCCCTCTGGCGTGGGCAGGTTGAAGGACTGAGCGAGGTCAGGCGTGACCTCCTGGATTTCGACCCCCAGCCATCCGCGCACGACCTTGCCGTGATCCTTGAGCTGCTGCATCACCTGCTTGGCGATATCGATCGGGATCGCGAAACCAATCCCGGCGTTACTTCCAGTGCTGCTGTAGATGGCCGTATTGATCCCGATCACCTGGCCCTTGGCGTTGAACAGAGGACCGCCGGAGTTGCCCGGGTTAATCGACGCGTCGGTCTGGATAAAGTCGTCGTAATTGCCGCCGAGCGCGCGCCCCTTGGCGCTGATGATCCCGGCCGTGACCGTCGAGTTGAAGCCGAACGGGCTGCCAATCGCGACTACCCAGTCGCCGACCTCGGCCGAGTTGGAATCGCCAAGCGGCGCCACCGGCAGCGGCTGCTTGGTGTCGATCTTGATCAGGGCTAGGTCAGTCTTGGAATCCTTGCCGACGACCTTGGCGGTGAACTCGCGCTTGTCGAGCAGCCGCACGTGAATCTCATCGGCGTGTCCGGCGACGTGATTGTTGGTCAGGATATAGCCGTCAGGCGATACGATCACGCCCGAGCCCAGCCCGTGTTGCTTGTACTGATGAGGAATCTGACCGAAGAAGCGGCGGAACTGGTCGAAGGGATTCTGCTGCTGGCCGAACGGCCCGCCCGGCCCCTGATCGCCGGGACCTCCGGGTCCATTTGGTCCCACCTCCGGTCCTTCTGGCGCGTCGGGCGAATCGCCCGGACCACCCTGGTCCCCGGGTCCGCCGAACGCCGAACCGGCCTTGACGTCCTGCACCACACTCACATTGACCACCGACCCCATAACTCGCTTGACCAGGGGGGCAAACGAAGGTATCGGCACGCCGGCTTCGTTGGGTTCTGGCTGATTGGCCGGAGCCGGCTGTGAATTATTTGACTCCGCTTGCGCGGTTCGTTCGGCGGGCGCAGCCGGATGGGCTTTGGTAGCCTGATCCTGCGGCGAGCTGGAACTCCAGAAGGGGAAAGCCCCGGCGCGCGCAAACGCAATTAAGATACCCAGTAAAACGCCGCAGGAAACTGCGGCGACCTTCTTAAACATTCAGTCTCCTCCTGGAGATGGCAAAGTTCGTGTCAGCCCGCTTGTGCATAGCAACTTCTTCTAGGCTTAAGACGATTGGTGGATGGGTTAAATTCAGACGACGTGCGCCACGAGCCGGTTTCGCCCGGGAATCGCTTCGCGCCCCACTCGAACCGGCCGCTGATCTAATTATCCAGTAAATCAGAAATGCCTCGTTAAGCAAACGCCCGTGCCCCTTGCAACCGCGCGTTTTGATGACCCGACGGCTGCCGCGCCCGGGCACGAGCCTCGACCCTGCCATCTCGGGTCGGACGGCACGGGACAATCCGTCATTGGTCCGAGCAGATCCCATTCAAGTGAATTGCGTGTGGGTGTTCGGCGGCTCTAACATAATGATGTGCCGTGCGCGATTTGCACCGCCGGAGTTTTCAGTTTCCTTGGACTTTTCGTCGCCGGGCTGTTCGCCTGGACCCTTCTCGAATATGCGATTCATGGCTGGATGGGCCATCAGTTCAAGACTTTCGTGACTCCGATCCATCACGTTCACCATCGCGACCCGCGCGCAGTTTTCGCGCTTGGTGCATGGCTGCCGGCGTTGTTGCCGATACTGGTCGGCGCCGCCCTTGGAGAGAGTGGCTGGACGATCTTCTACGGCGGCGTCCTGACCGGATTCGCGATCTATGAGGTAGCGCACTATCGGATTCACTTTCGCGCCCCGCTATGCCGCGCCGAGGCCCGGATGCGCACGCGCCATCTAATCCATCACTACTGCGAGCCGGAGTTGTGTTTCGGAGTAACTACGGCGTTGTGGGATCGCGTGTTCGGGACCGCGCCGACCGACGCCGACGCCACTGCGTTTGCGGTTCGCGTCGCCTCTATCGTGCCGCTCAAGGGCCGCTCGAATGTCGGCGCACCGGGGGCCGTGATGCGCCGGCTCGTAGCCACAATAGCAACTCGCTAGTCAAATTTAGTGCGCGGTCTCGGTCGCAAGTGCATGATAGCGTCTGCGGCCATGCTCCTTTCGCGGCTTCACCGCCAAAATATTGTCGCTCACACGGTTTGTTTGGGGCCACTTTCCCGTCACTAGCCGGTCCGTTTCCATCCTCTCCGCGCGAACCCGGCCTTATTTCAACTGTCTTGTCGGGGCACGCAACGTGCTCTGGAGCGCAGGGGCTTTATTCAGAGCCCACAATAGCTAGCCGGGTTGGTGCAGCAGGGCGCGAAGCCAGACGCGACAGCAGATAGTGTTCATCGCGCGCGGCTCCCGTTCCCGGCGGGCAAACGAGCAGGGAGTTACTATGCGACGAATTTTATGTCGGCCCCCGATCAACGAAGGCGAAAGCAATCCGCGAAATATGCGGTCACGCACGACACGGCGGCGCACGATACGATGCTCGATGATCTTGACGGGTGCGGCAATGCTGATCGCGCTTCAGCTTGGATGGGCCGTAACGGCGCGCGCACAAGCCAATATAGCGCTGGGCAACGCCGGCGTAACCGGGGCGCTTGCCACCAATACGAATTGGTCGATCGCCAAGAACGGCGGCTTCGCCAGCGGCACCGTGAGTTGGACGGTCGGGGTGACCAAGGTTTCCGTGAGCGACCAGGTAATCCAGGTTGACGGGCAATTCATAATATTCAATACGGGCACCGGACCGGCCAAGCTCGGTAACATAATAGTCAATTTGCAGCGCCCGTGCGGCCTGGTATGGGTCTCGGCCGCGATTGACGTGGCTGACGCGACTTTCGGTCAGGCGGCGACCTACGGCAATTTCATTTCCACCGCGTCGGTCGAAAAGGTCGCTCGCAACCAGCCGAGCTCGTCATGCGAGGGGCCGGGCAACTATGTAGTTACCACCTCAGTCGCCGGGCACGCGGTCAGCGAAGGCACGTTTTTCACCACCAGCGCCTCGGGCACAGTCGACTTTATAAGTGCGTCCGACAATTCCGTCTTTTCGCTGGTGCCGGAGTTCAGCCTGGCCGCCGGAACCTCCAAACGGCTGTTCTATACCGCAACGTTCAACAATACGATCCTCGGAATTGTCCCGGGAACCCATCTGCGGCCTGAGGTGATCGTCAGCGTATCCAACGCTCAGCAAACCGACTTGAACGTGTCCCGGCTTGTCGACGTCGACGACGACGACGGCCCGGCCGGCCAGGGCGTCGCGCTCGACGGAGACGACATCGGATGGTCACAAAGCGCGGCAACACGTGAGTCATTCGTGCCCACGGTCGCGCAATGCAACCAGACCGTCGAACTCAGCGACGTACACAACCCCGGCAATCCGGCACTGACCGGAACCGCATCGGTTACCAGCTTCACCAGTTTCAATGGCACCGGAATGCTGTCGATTGACGGCGCTTCGATGAGCAGTGGGCAAACCAATTCTCAGGACGTAAGCGCGGCCGTCGATGGCGGCGCCAATGGCGGTACGATAACCAACTGCGCCGGGATTACCGGCCCGGACACGACGACCACGCTGGTCGTCGGCAACGTGAGCAAGGTCTTCAGTGTATGCACCGGAGTTAGCGATACCGCCTGCGATCAAGAGGACGTACCTCGCAATGCAGGCCCGGCCACAGCCACTCCGTCACCGACACCGACCGCGACGCCAACTCCTGCAGTCACGCCGACACCCATCGTCACGCCAACGCCGGTTATCACACCGACGCCAGTCGTAACTCCAAGCCCGGTCGTGACCCCGACGCCCGTTGTCACGCCCACTCCAGACGTCACCCCCACTCCGATCGTCACCCCTACGCCGATTGTCACCCCTAGTCCGATTGGCACGCCGACCCCGGTTGTGACACCGACGCCAACCGCGACTCCAACCCCGGTCGTGCCGCCTTTCGTCAAAGGCGAGTTCTGCACCTATAGCGAGGCGCATTGGTCGCATACTTGCGGCGAAAGCAGCGAAACGCATAGCTCCACGAATCCCCTCAAGCACGTAGCGGACGACGCATGCACCGGTGAGGGCAACCAGGCCCATAACGTCCTGACCGACAATTTCGACACCGTTTATGGCAGCAATGGAGTGCAGGTCGGCCTGATCTGCGCCAGCGACCGGTTCGGGATGACCTTCAACTCGCCGGCCGCAATCCAGAACTACCTGCCGGCGGGCGGCAAGGCCGGAGTGCTCAATGCATGCCTTATCGATCCGTCAAGCTCGCACTCGGGCAACCTCGGCGGTGAAGTCCTGGCGTTGGAACTCAACGTTGACTTCAGCGCGGCCGGTGTGACCGAAGGTCCGGGCGGCCTGTTCGGCAGCCTGAATCTCTGCGGCAGCCGGACCTCGCTCGACGGCATGTCGATCTCGGAAATTCTCGCGGTCGCCAACAAGGCGCTGGGCAACGGCGGGATGCCGGCGGGACTCGGTCCGAACTCGCTGCGGAACCTGCTCCATCAGCTCAATCAGTCGTTTGACGGTTGCCTTCCGCACGGTTTCGCCCAGCAGCACCTGACCGGCGGAGCCTGTCCGTAAGCGGCTCCCGCGATGAACCAAGGGCCGGTCCTCAGGGACCGGCCCTTTTCTTTTTCCATGCTTTCCGCCTGATCGACCGTCAGGGGTCGACCCATAGACTGCCACTAACGAGACCAGGCCGCGGCTTGCAGAGCAAAGTCCGCGTACAGTAAGCGGAGGTGACCTTCCATACGGACAAGGAGAATTGCTTGCGTACCCGGCTTCCCGAAGCGTCGATCACTCGTATAGTTGGATACCAGGTCCCGGGCTTGGTCGCGATTCCCGTAATCGCGCCGGCGGCTTGATCGATCGCGAGACCCGGCGGCAGATGGCCCAGAACCACTGCGATCGTGTAAGGCGCGCGGCCACCGCTGACGTCAAGCGACGCATCATAAAGCACCGTGGTATGCGCGCCGGGCAGAGTTGTGCTGGCGCCAATCCTAAACGGCGATGGAGTCGGGACCGGAGTCGGTGTGGGAGTCGCAGTTGGCGTCGCCGTCGGAGTGGCGGACGAGACCGGCGTGGGCGTCGCGCTCGGCTTCGGTGTAGACGTGGCCGCAGGAGTCGGCGTTGCGGTCGCCGCCGAAGTCGGCGTCGCAGCGGGAGCGCCAGGAGTTATGGAGCCCCACCACGTACCCCACATGTTGCTTTGACCGGCATACTCCTGGATGGTCCACATCGTCGTGTCGTCGACTGGATCGACCACGGTCGCGGTGAAATCCCCCCATCGATTGTCCCCCGTACCGAAATCCTTGAAGTACGGCGCTTCTCCCGCCTTCAGCATCACCTCGCCTTCCGTCGTATTCGGGGGATCGCTCGCCAAGCGCATCGAATAGGCCGCGCTCGCGTACATTCCAGTGCCAAAGTGCGTATAACCGACCATCACGTCGCCGTTCTGATTAACGGCCAGCGTCGGGTAGGCGTAGAAGTTGGCGGCAGTCGGATCGTCGATGCGTCCGAATTGTTGCACCTGCCCGAACGCCGAACCACCCATGTTGATCTGCCACCACTGCGCGGCGCTGCGAGTCGGAGTTCCGGTTGATGGAAGGTAGACGGTATGCGAAGCCCACAGCGAGCCGTTGCGGTACACACAACTCTGGATGCGTCCGTCCTCTGTGTCTATATTCTCGCTGGAACCCATCTGCGGAGCAAAATTCGTGACCGGCGAGAACGTCTGCCAAGCGGACGGCCCGGTCGGATACGCTACACCGCTCGTCAGCACTTCGGAGCCCACCGCTCCCGTTATGGTATCGACCCGGAGTTTGCCGGAGCCCGAGCTGCTCTGCTCCAGCAGGTACATCGTCGACAGATTGGGGTCCAGTGTGGTGGCCGGAACCTGGGTGAAGCCACTGGGAGGTGAAAGCACGGTATATTTGCCTGTCCCGCCCGCGTACAGGTCAGCCTTGTCGAACGCCCAAATCATCGAATTGACGAAATTGTTGCCCGCGATGGTGAAGATATTGGCTTGCACGACGATCCAGCTCTTGTTGAATCCAAGCGTCGGATAGTCAATCCAGTTGACTGACGAACCGAGGTTAACCTTGTAGATATTCCAGCCGGCTGTGGGATCGCTGGTTTGCGAGACGCCGATCAGCACCGACGAGTCCAATGACATCTCGCCGGCGGCGGATGAAAAGATCCAGCGTTGCGCGTACGGGTCGTAGAGCACGTGGGCGTCGAAGGATTCGGTCACGCCCAGCGCCGACCAGAAGGTCCAGTTAGTGATCGCGCTCAGAATTTTGCCCGATCGGTCCTGGATCACGACCTGGCTGTTGAGCGCTTCCATCAGGTGATGGGGTCCGACCGCACCCTCGGTGTCGGGAGGAATGACAGTGCCGTTGTCGGCCACCGCGGCGAAACTGTTTACCGGCGAGAGCGATAGCTGGGTCGAAATCGCAGGCGCGAGCGCTTCACTTCCAGATGCGGCAGACGCGTCCTCACTCTCGATAGCGCTCTGGGTCCGCGGAGCAAACGGACGATGAATCGTGCGATGCTCGTTGAGCGGCATAGGGCCAAACGCCTCTTCATGGGCGGCCGCTTTGAAGTTGAAGGAAGCGTGCTGCGCGGCCTTGCCCGCTGTCCCGGTTGTCCTGACTGGGGCCGCTCCGGCGAGTGTCTGGAGCCCGAGGATGCTCACCAGTGCGATCGCCGTCGAGAGCGTGGGTCGCCGAGTTCGCGCGGTTGATGTCACTTTCGCCAGCCTCCGAAGCCCGCCTTGGTTAGATCGGGCTTTCTCGTTTCGAGGCTATGAAGCGCAACGACAAGACCACTCGGGCGATCTTCATCTTTGATACGGCGACAATGTTGGAATTCGGATCACGCCGTCGTCCAAGATGAGACATCAAAGCGCCGGAAACGCGCATGCTTCAACTTGGGCCGGAATCTACGAGCGAGTACGGGCAGTTCGCGCGGCCGTCCTCGCACTTATGCGTCTCAGATGAGAACGCGTGTCGATGCCGCTGTGAGTCTTCCAGGCTGTATCGGGTCTGAGACAGAACTCGTGTTTGCGAAAGTCAAATCGGTCGGGCCCGAAGTGGCGATGCGGATGAGACCGAATCGCTCGGATTCGAGACTACGGCGAGATCAAGGAAGGACTAATATTTGAAAGGCGCGGCTTACCGATTCATGACCCCGATCGGTGGCGTAGATCGTGAACTTCGAGGTACCCGCGAAGCCCGGCGTCCCGCTGATTTCGCCGCTGAAGGTGTTAAGCGCCAACCCGCGTGGCAACGCACCTGCGCTGACGTAGACAAGGTAAGGCGGCGTCCCCCCGCTCAGCCCCAATGACGCGTGATAGAAAATGCCGACCGTGCCCGGTGGAAGTGTCGTCGCCGCGACCGTCAGCGCCGGCGTAGGGGTCGGAGTAGGCAAAGGCGAAGGCGTGGGGGTTGGAGTAGGTGGCGGAGTCGGAGTCGCCGTGGGCATGGGACTCGCTGTCGGCGTCGGAGTGGGTGACTGCGCCGGTGTAGGCGTTGGAGTCGGGGCTGGCGACGGTGATGGCGTAGGGGTCGCTTTCGGTGTGGGCGTTGGGGTCGGGGCCGGAGTTGGCGTCGGCGATGGTGTGGGGGTAGCTGTCGGCGTAGGAGATGGCGTTGGCGTCGGGCCTCCTACGGAGACCTCGCCCCACCAGGTGCCCCAATTGTTGTTGGTTGCCGCGTATTCCTGGAGCGTCCATAGGCTGAGATCGTCGAGCGGATCGACGACCGTGCTGCTGAAGTCGCCCCATCGATTGTCCCCGGTGCCCAGGTCTTGGAAGTACGCGGCCTCGCCCGCCTTGAGCACCGTGCCGGCGCGCAATGTGCCAGGTGCGTCAGTGCCCATTCGCATCGAGAAGCCTGCGCCAGCGTACTGCGCCGCGGAAAACCGCGAATACCCGATTAGCGCGTCATTCTCGCGATTCACGCCGATCGAGGGGTAGGCGAAGAACTGCGCCGCTGTCGGGTCGTCAATTCGCCCGCGTTGTTGAACTCCGCCCAAGTCGCCCGCCGTGGTGTCGATCTGCCACCACTGCACCGAGCATCGATTTGGCGTGCCGCTGGCAGGCAGAAATACTGTTTGCGCCGTCCATAGCGAGCCATTGCGATAAACCGTCCAATCCAGCCGATCATCGTCCATGTCGATGTCTCTGGTCGATCCGAGTTGCGGCGCGAAGTTGAGCGTCGGCTCGACCGCCTGCCATGGCTGCGGTGAAGCGGGCAAGGCGACGCCCGTGGTGAGCACTTCAGAGCCGACCGCGCCAGTGATCGTGCTCATTCGCAGCAGGCCGTTGGCCGAGCTCCACGACTCCAGAAGATAAAGTGTCGGCAAATTTGGATCATAAGTAAGCGCCGGATTCATCGAGAAACCGCCGGTGTCATCCTGCAGCAAGGTGTAGAGCCCCGAGCCACCGGCATAGAGATTCGCCTTGTCAAAGACATAGAGGTTCGCGAATTCGTAAAAGGTGCCCTGCATAGTGAACATGTTGATCCCGACCACAATCCAATTCTTGTTGAATCCGACGGTGGGAAAGTCGCCCCATCGGAGGCCCGTCGGATCGACCGGCACCCGGTACAGGTTCCAGCCCGCGGTCGGGTCGCTATTGTGCGAGATGCCGATCAGTATCGCGGAGGCGGTAGTCTCCGGGTCGGCGGCAGTGACGATAACCCATCGCTGGCCGTATGGATCGTAAATCACGCGCGGATCAGTCACGGTGCCGACGCCCAGGCTGGACCAGAAGTTGAGCAGGCCGACCGAGCTTATCAGCGTTCCCGCGCGGGTCTGAATTTCGATCTGGCTATTGAGTGCGACCACCAGATTGGCCGGGCCGACGGCGCCGTCGGTGTCGGGCGGAATTACGGTGCCATCATCGCCGAGTCCGGGAAACCCGATGAGCACGGCGCGTTTACCCGTTGAGGATTTGTTGTTCGGCGCATGACGCGCATGACCGGAGGAGGGGGCTTGAACGAAGGGGCTACGTTGCGGGCGTATAGCACTATGAGCCTGGGGCGGCGCAAAAGCGCCGCGCACTTCGTCACGGGCGAGCGCGCTGAAGTCTATCGTCGTGTGCGCATTGGCGTGGTCGGCCCGTCCGGCGATTCGTCGTGAAAACTGGACCGCGCGTGAAAGCGCGGTCTCGCCCGCAACTGCGGGTTGGAGGTTTGCCGCGAACGCGCTTGAGAGGACAAATGCTGCCGGATGCTTGCGCGCGACCTTCGTCGCGTCAGCCGCTTCGACTGTCTGACGCGCCGCGGCCTGTGGCCGGGCGACAACGAGAGCCGTCCATCCCGCTAACAGCACCACCGTCAGCCGCGCAGCGATCGCTGACCGCTTGCGGATGGGGTTCAACAAACGCCGCCCGCCCCCTTTTGCTCTCGTTGCCGCCTTGGCTAAACAGGGTCGGAGTTCTCGGTCGACCGTGCCCCCCGCTCGCAGTTCGCGCGGCTCCCGGCCAAGCGAAACCAAACCGTTCCGCCTGCCCTTCTCCGCCCACCTCACTGAGAAGCCGCACGCGGCCTCCGGGCGCTGGAATTCCTACCGAGGCTCTATCGAGCAAAAGGCGAGCCGTTGAGAATATTCAGCGAAATCAAAGATTTCGGATTACAGACGCCAAAAAAATGGCGGTCACGCGGCGAGCGGCGTTTGCGTTTCGGCGCCATTTCGCCATATCACATCCGAAAACTGCTTTCAGACGCGCGAGCGACCGGATCTCGATCGACGCTGACGCTCATCAACCTCGAATCGCAGGTGCAAGCTCGATCGGGCAGGGAAATGCGCCGCCGAATGTTTGTCCGGGTGACGATCAGATGCGATTGCGATTGAGCAGGCCGCGCGCGATCACCAGCGCCTGAATTTCGCTGGTTCCCTCTCCGATGATCATCAGTGGCGCGTCGCGATAGAAGCGCTCGACCGGAAACTCGGCCGTGTAGCCGTAGCCGCCCAGCACCCGCATCGCATCCAGCGTAACCTTCACGCACGCCTCCGAGGCGAACAACTTGGCCATCCCCGCCTCGACGTCGCAGCGTTCGCCGGCGTCCTTCTTTTCCGCCGCACTTTGCACCATCAGGCGCGCCGCCTCGACTCGCGTCCCCATGTCCGCCAGCAGTAACTGCACCGCCTGATGCTCGCAGATTGGTTTGCCGAAGGTGGTGCGCTGCTGGGAGTAGCGGATCGCGTTCTCGAAGGCCGCTTGTCCCACGCCCACCGCGCGTGCCGCGACGTTTATCCGGCCGACTTCGAGCGCGCTCATCACCTGCTTGAAGCCCTGCCCTTCCTGGCCGCCGATAAGATTGCTGGCCGGAACCTCGAGCTCTTCGAGTAACACCTCGCAAGTGTCGACTCCCTTGTAACCGAGCTTCTTGATGTTGCGGCTGACGGTCGGCCCGTGCTCGTTCTTTTCGACCGCGAACATGCTGATTCCGGCATAGGCCGGCTTGGCGTTGGGATCGGTCTTGGCCGCGACGGCCAGCATCGTGCCGTGGCGAGCGTTGGTGATGAACATCTTGCTGCCCTTGAGCACGTAGTTGTCGCCGTGGCGGACCGCACTGGTACGGATCGATTGCACGTCGCTCCCGGCGTGCGGCTCGGTCAGCGCCAGCCCGCCGCGTTTCTCGCCGGCCGCCATCGCGGGCAAAAAACGTTTGCGCTGCTCGTCGGTGCCGTGATGCGTGATGATGTAGGCCATGATGAGATGGCTGTTGATCACGCCCGCCAGGCTCATCCAGCCGCGCGACAGCTCCGCCATCAGGCGCGCGTAGCTGACGAAGCTCAAGCCCAGGCCGCCGTGTTCGACCGGGATGGTGGCGCCGAAAAGCCCTAGCTCGCGCATCGTGGCAACCAGCGCATGCGGGTATTCATCGGCATGCTCGAGCTCGGAGGCGACGGGAATGACGTCGCGGTCAACGAAGCGGCGCACCGCGTCGATTACGTCGTGGTCCAGCGTCTCTGCCATCTCGCAGTTCCTTTCGTTCGCTCAGATAATCAGCGCAAAAGAGCTTTGAAAATCACGGGCGTCGGCACCCATGCAGCGAGACTAACAGAACGAATTGGCGGGCCGCCAACCGTGCTGAGAAAGCGGCGTGAGTTCAGCAGACCGAATCGTCTTGCCGACAAAAGGGCGCGCGAGACCTGCAAGCGCGATCGAGCAGGTCAGAAGTGATGGAACAGAACCGGGAAACAGAAGCCCCCAGACGTCAGAAATCTGACCGGAACGACGAGATTTTGGCGGCGAAGGCGGAAGCAAGTTCCGCCGTGGCGCTGACCATAGGGGTCGAGTCGACCGGGACGGCCCGGTGCGCGCGCAGGATCAGGATCGCGACAAATGCCGATAAAAGTGCGACAAAAAGCACGATCGATCGGGGTTCGACTTCGCTCTCGCGCATCCGTTGCGCAACTGCGGCTATCGGCAATTTATGCTGTGCTGATCTCACGATGCGATTGGATGAGCAAATCGCATACCGGTCTGCGGCGCGGTGATGACGGGGGCGCTACGTCTTCTGCCCTTGCATGTGCCGTCGGCCTGTTGATAGACTAAGTGTCAAATTGACGCAAACTATGGGAAACTATCGATGACACTTGAACTGCAATCTTCCAGCATCGGCGCCAGCACCGCCGCCGTGCGCCTCCATCATAAGCTCGCTGCCCTGGGGCAGGACGGATACGACCTGGGATCCTGCGAGCGTTACGCCGCACAGATCGAGGAAATCAACCGGCTCAAGGCCGAGCGCGGCGCGGTCGTGCTCGCGCACAATTATCAGCGTCCCGAGATATTCGAGGTCGCCGATTTCATCGGCGACTCGCTGGAGCTCGCGTACAAGGCGCGCGAGGTCCGCGACGCCGGAATCATCGTGTTCTGCGGGGTCCACTTCATGGCCGAGACCGCCAAGGTCTTCAACCCCGAGCGGATGGTGCTGCTGCCGGACATGCGAGCCGGGTGCTCGCTGGCGGAGAGCGTCACCGCGGAAGCGTTGGCTGAACGCAAGGCCGAGTTGCGCGAGCTTTATCCCGACCTCAAAGTCGTCTCCTATGTCAACTGCACGGCCGACGTTAAGGCCGAATCCGATGCCTGCTGTACCTCCGCCAACGCGCTCAAAGTCGTCGAGGCTATCGACTCCCGGCACGTGCTGTTCGTTCCAGATCAGAATCTCGCCAACTACGTGCAGAGCCAGACCAGCAAGCAGATCATTTCGTGGGACGGCAACTGCTACGTGCATCACCAGATAACCGCCGCCGAGGTCGACCGGGTCAAGCGCGCGATTCCCGGAATCAAGGTGTTGGCCCATCCGGAGTGCCGCACCGACGTGCTGCGGCTGGCCGACGCGGTGCTCTCGACCAGCGCGATGGTGCGTTATGCCGAAAGCAGCGAAGCCGACAAGTTCCTGATCGTGACCGAGTGCGGGCTTTCGGACCGGCTGCTGATGGAGATTCCGAACAAGCACTTCTACAAGGCGTGCAAGCTCTGCCGCTATATGAAGATGATCACGCTGGGCGGCACGCTCGATTCACTGCGCAACCTGCGCTTCGAGATCGATTTGCCCGAAGACGTGCGCGAGGGGGCGCGCCGCGCACTGGAGCGGATGCTCGAGCTGGGCGCGTAGGGCAAGCCCGGCTAGCCGTTAAACTCCTCGAGCAGCGCTTTGGCGTCTTTGAGGTCGGGGGTGTCGAAGCCCTCGATGAACCAGCCGTAGATTTCCGCGAGCATCGCGCGCGCTTCGTCGCGACGGCCCCGTCGCGCGAGCAAACGCGCGAGACTTGTCACAGCGCGCAGCTCCCACGATTTGGCTTCCTGCTGGCGAGCGATCGCGATCGCCTGCTCGAAGCAGGCTTGCGCCTCTGCCGCGAATGACTCTCCGCGGCTCAGCAGCGCCTCCCCCTTCAGCCGGCACAACTCGGCCGCGCTCATGCGCGCTCCGGTTTGCTCGATGACGCTTAGCGCCTTTCCCGCCGTGCTCAGCGCGTCCTCCGCCAGGCCGGCTTTGAGATAAGATGAAGCGAGGCCGACTACGACCGCAGCGGCGCCCAGTGCGGAACCGGTCGCGCGGTAAGACTCGATGCCTGCCAGGGTTTCAGCAATGCCCTCGTCCGTTCGTCCGAGCGCGGCCTTAGCGATCCCGCGGTAGGTCGATCCGAGCGCGCTCCAATAACGGAATCCATGCTCCGTCCCGACCCTGCGGGCCTCGTCCGCCGGTTCGTGCGCGGCTTCGGGCTCGCGGCGGCAGAGTTTAACCATCGCTCCGTAGCTGAGCGCAAAGGCCAGGCTCATTGGATGGCCGAGAGCTCGCGCCCGACCAAGTGCTTCGCCGCTCGTGTCGAGCGCGGCAGCCGGATAACCAAGCAGCCACAACGTCACCGATAGGAAAGAAAGCGAAGCGACCCGCGGGTCCTGCGGCATCCCGTTGAGCGGCGGAGGATCGTGGATGGCCGCCGCCTGTTCCAGTCTTGCCCGAGCGGCGCGGAATTTGCCGAAAAAGAGCGACACCGCGCCGCTTGCGAAATTCGCATTCGCAAGCATGCCGGGATCGCGCGCACGCTCGGCAAGTTCGATCAACTCCAGGCTGATCTGGTCGGCGCGCCGGAGATCGCGCCGTACCTGATGGAAGGCCCAGGCAAACATCAATGCCGAAAAGTGGAGCCCGGGATCGCCGAGCGCGGCGCTCAGTTCCAGCGCGCGGCGTCCAGATTCCTCGACTTCGGGCGCCGCATAGCCCTTGCTCGTAACCAGCGATCCGATGAGCACAAGCCGCAGCTCGACTTCCCGCCGCATCCGGTCCTCACCTTCGGCCTCGCGCTCGAGCATCTCGAGCGCAGAGTCAAACAGGCTTGCGGCCTCCTCATGAGCGCTGCGCCGTTCCGCCTGCTCGCCGGCGATCCGCAGATAATGGATTGCTTTCCCGGCATTTCCGCTACGCCTGTAATGGTGCGCGAGCTCCTGCAAATGATCGTCGAGCTGACCGGCAAACAGCGCCTCGATCGCCTGTGCCGTTCGCTCGTGGAGCGGCTTACGGCGCTCGTTCAGCACCGAACCATACGCCACTTCAAGCGTGAGCGCGTGCTTAAAGCTGTATTCCACGTCAGGCAGCGCCGGCTGCTCGTAGATGAACTCGCCCAGCTGCAAGTCGCCGAGCATCCGCTCCAGCTCGTCAGCGGGCTTGCCCGTGACCCTCTTGATCAATCCCAGCGGAAACTCCTTGCCCACTACCGCCAGCGTCTGCAACAGGTCCTTCTCGTCGGGGGGCAGGCGGTCGATGCGCGAGGCCAGGATCGCCTGCACCGTCGGAGGGATCCTCAGCTCGTCGAGCGGCTTGATCAGCTTGAGCGTGCCGTTGCGCACCAGGGCCCCCTGGTCGAGCAGCACTTGCACCGTCTCTTCCATGTAGAACGGATTGCCCTCGGTCTTGCCGATAATCACTCGACGCAGCGGCTGCAGCGCGGTGTCGTCGCCCAGTAACGCCGTAAGCATTTCCTCTGCGCTCTCGCGACCCAGAGGATCCAGCCGAAGCTGCGCATAGTGGCTTTTGTTGGTCCAGTTGTGCCGGTACTGAGGCCGATAATTCACCAGCAGCAGCACGCGCGCATTGGCAATCGCATCGACCAACAAGTCGAGCAGCGCCTCGGTCTCGTTGTCGATCCAATGCAAGTCCTCGAACACGACGATTAACGGCCGGTTGAGACTTTCGCGCAGCAAAATCCGCTTGATCGCCTCCAGCGTCCGTCGCTGGCGGACCTGTCCATCCATCTGCGCCAACGCCCCAGCCGTCTCTTCCACGCCCAGCAGCGCAAACAGGTACGGCAGGGAGTCTTCCAGCGCGCGGTCGAGCATCACCACCTTGCCGGCCATCTTCTCGCGCCGCTTGCGCGCATCGTCGTCGGCGCCGATCTCGAAGTAGTTGTTCATCAATTCGATGACAGGAAGGTAGGCCGCGGCCGTGCCGTGCGAGACCGAGAACGTTTCCAGAGTGAGGCATCCGGTCTGCGTAGTCATTTTGAATTCGTAGAGGAGCCGCGACTTGCCAAGCCCCGCCTCGCCCATCGCCGCGACGACCTGTCCGTGGCCCTTCTTCGCTAGTTCCAGCGCGTGGCGCATCGCGGCCATCTCGCGCTCGCGGCCGACGAATTTCGAAAGCCCGCGGCCGGCCGAGCGCTGTAGCCGTGTGCGCAGCGATCCGAGCCCGGTCACTTCGTAGACGTTAACCGGTTCGTTGACGCCCTTGATGCGTGACGGCCCCAGGGACCGGAAGAGAAAGTAGCCGTCACATAGCCGAAAGGTCGCCTCGCTCGCCACCACCGAGCCGGGCTCGGCCAGCGTTTGCATCCGCGAGGCCAGGTTAGCCGTATGGCCGATCGGTGTGTACTCGACGTGCTGCTCGCCGGTCTGGATCGGGCGCACCACCACTTCGCCGGTGTTGAGTCCGATGCGAATCTGGATCGGCGCACGCCCCTCGGCGCGCAAATCGGCGCCGAGCTTTTTGATCTCCTGCTGCATCCGTAGCGCCGCCAGCAGTGCGCGCTGCGGATGGTCTTCGTGGGCAACGGGAGCGCCGAACAGCGCGAAGATGCCGTCGCCGGTGGATTGCACGACGTATCCATCGTAGCGATGCGCCGCGTCGATCATCAACTTCAACGCCGGATCGATGACACGACGGGCGTCTTCGGGATCAAGGTCCTCCATCAGCTCGGTCGAGCCCTTGATATCGGCGAACAGCGCAGTGACGGTTTTGCGTTCGCCTTCCAGTTCCGAAGCCGGAAAGTCTGCCGCGACTACGCTGATCGACGCGGGGGCTTTGACAGGGGCGGACTGAGTGGCCGGCGCGCTGCCCGCGGCTCCTTGCAGAGGCGCCGCGCACTCCCCGCAAAATCGCGCTTTAGGCGAGTTCTCAAATCCGCACTGTGAGCAGCGCCGCTTAAACGGAGCGGCGCACTGCTCACAGAACTTGAGCCCTTCCGGATTTTCCGCTCCGCAAGCTGAACAGTGCATATCCCTACCGACCCGAATTGACGCGTCCTATGGTTTCACGGTGATGCGCAGACCGGCGGGCATGTCGAAATGACCCACGTCATCGAAGACGCGTCTGTGGGCGACTGGTATTTTCGTGTCGGCCGTGTCAGCCCGGCATTTTGTCGAAGTTCTGCAGCCCTGGGGCGACTGGTGCCCACGGCTGCGCGCTCGACATATAGATGTTCATTGTCGGTTTGAAGCGCGCGGGCTCATCCATGCTTGCGGCCTTGATCGCCATCAGGTCTGGCATCGCCGCAAGCCGGGTCGCGATCGGCGAACCGCAGGAGGCGCAGAAGCCGCGGCCGACTTCCTTGCCACTATCGCCGACTACCGCGTGATACTTGAGTTCACCTTTAGTCAGCCGAAACGCTGATTTAGGCACGACCACCACGGGTGCCATGGCCCCTCCAGTCGATCGTTGGCAATCGCGGCAGTAGCGATTCGCGGACATCACGGGGTGCGGCCGAAAGCTCGAAGCGAACCGCGCCACACGCGCATCCACCGGTTGAGGTTGTTGCCATCGCTGATACCTCCGTGGGTCCGATCTATAGCAAAGAACCCGTCAAAAGCCGCGCGCCCATCTCGCTGAGGCGATCGTTTAATTGCTTGAGCCTGGCTACGGCTGCACCGTCTTTCCCCGGTGCGTTCGATACATCTTGTCTCGCCAAGCCAATATCGGGGCAAACGCCGAATCCGAGGTCACAGACGCCGTATACATCGGGCGCATCGACGCGGGAAAGACAAAGAGGTCATCGGCAGGCGGATTCACCAACAGAAGCATGCTGGCCGCGGTGAGATCGGCTCGGGTGAAGGCATCGCCCACTAAATACTCACGTCCATCGATAGCCTGCCTGAGTATCGTCAAAATCCGCTCGATTGTGGCCTTGGCCTGTTCTTCAGCATAGGGAGAGTGTTGGTATTTCTGCGCAAAATATTGTCCGCCTTGTTGCAATTCCGGCGCACTCGAACGCAGAAAATGCCCAATGATGAGCATCCGCGCCTGGGGGCCCAAGACGCTGCCCATCAACTCCTCCCACATCATGACCTGCGCCCGATCTTTTTCGGACGCCGGCATGAGCGCCGGGTGCGGATGATGCTGCTCAAGCCAATTCAGGATCGCTGTCGAGTCTGGAATCGCCGTGCCATTAACCAGCAATACCGGGACCTGTGCCTGCCCAGTCAGTTTCTTTACGGCTTCCTCGTCCACCCCGGGCTGATAGTCCTGTTTTTCGTATGGTACGCCTTTGTAGTCGAGCGCCCATCGAACGCGTTCCGCCCAGGGCGACGCATACATCTGAATCAGCTTTACACTATTCATTTTCGAATACCCCTCCGGCGCGCTTAGGATAGTTGTTCAATGAGTTCTTTTGCGTCTTTCAAATCTTGCGTCTCAAAGCCTTCGCTGAACCATCCATAGATTTCGGCTAGCGCCTGCCGTGCTTGCGCCTTTTTGCCCCGTTGCTTCAACAGACGGCTCAAGCTTATCGCCGCCTTTAACTCGAACAACCTAGCTTCTTGTTGACGCGCAATCTCGATGGCTTTCCGGAAGCATTCTTCTGCTTCCTTCTGGACGGTATGCGGCGCTTCGACGCCTGAGCCTCTGAGGAGCAACTCTCCCTTGAATCGGTGCAGTTCCGCCTCGTTGTGGCGCTCGCCCGTTCTTTCGGTGATTGCGAGCCCTTCTGCTATGGCGTCCAGCGCCTCCTCAAAGCGTCCTGCCGTCCCATAGGCCTCCCCCAGGTAACAAAAATACCAAGGTCGAAACAGGATCGCCCCGGTGGCAAATTGAGCATCCAAACCTGCGCGCAACTCGGCAATTCCTTGTTCGGTCTGTCCCTGCTGAGCAAGTGCGTATCCTCGATACGTGGTTGCTTGCGCAAGAATGGCTCCGAATCCCTGGTCCTTGCAGAGCGCGATCGCCGTCTCTGCTTGCTCCTGTAGCCTTGGCCATTCTCTGCGAAGGTAAGAGATTACGATCATGTGCACAACGGCAACTGCCAAACTAAACGCGTGAGACTGTCTGTGAGCCAAGGCAACGGCCTCTCCCATCTTCTTTAAAGCCTGGTCCGAATAGCCGAGGAGCTCCAAGATCCACGCTGACCTGCCGAAGCAAAACACTTGGGGATCCAGTCCATAGACAAACGCATGAACGTGATGTTTCTGAGGGTCGTATAGGCTAATCGCCCGTTCGAAGTGCTCCAAAGCAGAGACCAATTTCCCGAATAGAAATAGTGAATTCCCTTGCGCCAGATGAGCTTCCACCAAAAGACCATAATCCTGCATGCTCTCGGCCAGCCTCACGAGTTGCTGTGCCAAATCAAACGCCGGCTGTAACTCTCCTCGTATTAGGTGAAAGGATCGCAACCCAAACAACATTGGAAAAAGCCGAGCATCCTCGCCCGATTGCCGGCCCAACTGTACCGCTCGCTGGTAGACCGCTCCGACCTCCGGCGCTCCGTTGCCCTTCGTTGCTATCAGAGCCGGACCAAGCATCGTCTGTAACGCCAATTCCTGCCGATCCCGCTGCCGAGTTTCCGGCAAAGTATTCAACAAACGCTCTGCGGCGGTCAGCTGATTTATAGCTTCAGTGTTCGCAGATCGTTCGATAGCTTGTTGCGCCGCCAGTTGAAGATATTCCAGTGCCTTCAGTCTGTTCCCGCTGCGACTGTAGTGATTAGCCAAATCTCCGTAGTGGTCTTCCAACCGAGAATCAAAGAGTGCTTCGATCTGCACTGCTGTGCGTTCGTGCAGTTCCTTGCGCCGTTCTAACAATATTGAACCGTACGCGACTTCCTGCGTGAGCGCATGTTTAAAGACGTATTCGGTTTCGGGAAAGGCCGGCTGTTCGTATACGAATTCGCCAAGTTGCAAGGCGGCGAGCATCCGTTCTAGCTCATCATCCGGCTTTTGTGTAACCCGTTTGATGAGTCCCAGCGAAAACTGTTTGCCCATCACTGCGAGTGTCTGCAAAAGCCCCTTTTCGTCGGACGGCAGCCGGTCGAGGCGCGAGGCGAGAATTCCCTGCACCGTAGGTGGGATGTGAATATCGGACGTCGAACGGGTGACCTTGACCACTACATTGCGGACCAGTACTCCCTGATCGAACAGCGCGCGTACGATTTCTTCGATGAAAAATGGATTCCCCTCGGTTTTTTCGATAATCAGGCGTTTAAGCGGCTGCAACTCCACCGCGTCGCTCATCAACGCCTCGAGCAACTCCTCGGCGCTCTCGCGCCCCAGCGGATCGAGCCGCAATTGTGTATAGTACGTCTTGCTGCCCCATCCGTGTGAGTATTCGGGACGGTAGTTGACGAGCATCAGGATCTTCGCGGTGCCGATCGATTCGACGAGCAGATTCAGCAGCGCTTGCGTCTCTGCATCGATCCAGTGCAGGTCCTCGAAGATCACAATCAGCGGCTGTCTAAGACTCTCGCGCAATAAAATCCGCTTGACGGCGTCCAGCGTGCGCCGGCGCCGCAGGTCCGCGGCTATCTGCCCATGCATCCCCGCTGTCTCCTCCACGCCAAGGAGGGTGAAGATGTAGGGCAGAGTATCTTCCAGCGTCCGGTCGAGCATCAGCACTTTGCCGCCGATCTTTTCGCGCCAACGGCGTTCGTCGTCCTTGGGCATCAGATCGAAGTAATCTTTGAGCAACTCGATGATCGGCAGATAGGCCGAGGCTTTGCCGTGCGAGACCGAGAAAGCTTCGAGCACCAGGCAACCGCCCTGCGTCACGGCTTTGAATTCGAAAAACAGCCGCGACTTGCCTAGCCCCGCCTCACCTATCGCCGCTACCAGTTGCCCATGCGCGCCCTTGGTCCTTTCCAGCGCTCGCTTCATTTCTTCGATCTCGCGGTCGCGGCGGACGAATCGCGAGAGCCCCCGCCGCGCCGACATCTGCAGCCGCGTGCGCAGCGGACCCAGTCCCGTGAGCTCAAAAACGTTGACCGGCTCGCTCACCCCTTTGACCCGGGTCGGCCCCAACGCTTTAAACGCAAAATAGCCTTCGACGAGTTTCTGCGTGTACTCGCTCACCGCGATCGATCCGGTCGGCGCGAGCGCCTGCATTCGCGCCGCAAGGCTGGTCGAATGCCCAATCGGAGTGTATTCGGTGCGATGCGCGCCGGTCTGGACCGAGCGCACCACCATCTCGCCGGTGTTCAGCCCAATACGAATCTCGATCGGCGCGCGTCCCTCTTCGCGCAGCTTGCTCGCGTAGCGCTTGAGGTCTTCCTGCATCTTGAGCGACGCGAGCAGTGCCCGCTGCGGGTGATCCTCGTGCGCGATCGGCGCCCCGAATAGCGCGAAGATGCCATCGCCGGTCGATTGCGCCACGTAACCCTCGTAACGATGCACCGCGTCGATCATCAGCTTGAGCGCAGGATCGACCAGCCGGCGTGCATCCTCAGGATCGAGATCCTCGATGAGTTCCATCGAGCCTTTGATGTCGGCGAACAGCGCTGTCACCGTCTTGCGCTCACCGTCGATCGATGTCGAGATATCGGGCTGTTCCTGAGTGATGCGAATCTGGGGACCGGCTGGTTTTACCGGCGGCGAGTTAAGTGAAACAGCTTGAGAATTTCCAGACAATGCACCCCCGCATTCGCCGCAGAAGTCGTCGCCGGGCTCGTTCGCAGCGCTGCAATGAGGACACCGGTGCGCAAACGGAGACCCGCATTTTGTGCAGAATTTACGCCCTTCGCGGTTTTCCGTTCCGCACTTCGCGCAGCGCATCTTCAGTTTCAACCGTTGTCAGCGCTACTCCACTCTCTCGACTAAGCGCGCCCGACAAACAAGGGTCTACTACGCGCGCAGGCGAGCGCATACCCCTGCCGCTCGGTGCCGAGTCGCCACCAGTGTCGTGCGGGTTATTTCACGTCTATTTCCATGCGCATCCAGGGATGAATGCAGCATTCGAAGAAATGCTTGCCCTTCGAGAGGCCCGTGATATCCAGGTGGCTACCCTGAAGCATTCGCGTCTTGGCCACCGCGACGTTTTTAAAGCCCCCCGAGCATTCCGGGATGACACTTGTCGCGCTGCCAGGATTGAGCTGCGGCACGAATCCGTTACCGAACTCTTTTACCTCGGTGAAGGTGTGGGGCTCACCGCCCTGGTCGACAACGGAGACAATGGTCCCCTGCTTGATAGTCAACTGGTCGGGTTCGAAATCCCAGCCCGGATCGGGGGTTCCAGCCTCGGCCAATGCAAATAGCTCGGACAGCGTAGTAAACGCTCCGAGCGTGACGTTCTTGCAAAAGTCAGGACCTACCGCCGCGTTGAACGTGACTGGATCGCATTCGTCCAGAGCGACGATCTGCGCGAAGCCTGGTGATTTTTCTTGTGCAACGGCCTGCGTCTTTGCGGCGAAAATCGAGCACCCTATGAGTAACCCCATTACTACAGCAATTCTCATAACCCCTCCCTGATTGTCGATCAGCGAAAGTTGGCTCCGCCCAAAAGCAGATGAAATTAGTACTGCGCTCATGACTCTCCTTTGGTCGCGCCATTGTGCGTTCGTCGCCTTTCGTGAGAGTATTCCAGCTAACCGAGCGCGAAGTCCTGACCGAATTCGAACATTTCTCTGACATCTCGAGCTCCATTTGACCGCTCGGGAGCTAGCAGAATGGCGGCAGAGCAAGCACTCCGCTTCGGCCCGTATAGGCTAGACGCCTCCGAGGAACGGATTTGGCGAGGCCAAGAGCTTGTGAAGCTCACGCCCAAGAGCTTCTCTGTTCTGCGCTACCTCGCGGAACGGCCCAAGCGCCTGATCACCAAAGAGGAACTGTTCAAGGCGCTGTGGCCGGGTACGGCGGTCAGCGATGCGGCATTGACGCGATGCATTCGCGAGATTCGAGAGGCGCTCACCGACGATGCACGCTCGCCCCATTACATCGAGACCGCGCACCGGCGTGGGTTTCGCTTCGTCGGACCCCCGGCCGAGGTGAGCCAGCCGACCCCGCGAACGAAGACGAAGTATGCGAAGAGTGGCGGCGTTAATATCGCCTATCAGGTCGTCGGTGACGGTCCGATCGATTTGGTGGTAGTACCTGGATGGACCTCGAACGTGGAGGGTTGGTGGGAACTGCCGGCCTCCTCAGTTTTCTACGAACGGCTCGCGACCTTCTGCCGGCTCATCATTTTCGACAAGCGGGGAACCGGCATGTCGGACCCATTTCCCCTCGACCGGCCGCCCACACTCGAGCAGCGGATGGACGACGTGCGAGCGGTCATGGACGCGGTGGGCTTCGAAAGGGCGGTGCTGTTCGGATATTCCGAGGGCGGACCGATGTCCCTTTTGTTTGCCGCCACCTACCCGGAGCGGACAGTCGCGCTTGTTCTGCACGGGACATTCGCCAAGCAGGAATGGCACGACACATTTGCGGCAGGGCTGGCCGAGACGCCCGAACAACTCGCGGCGCTGGTCGAGGAGCGATGGTCCGAGGGCTGGCCCGGTCTCGATGTCTGGGCGCCGACCTTCGCGGACAACGAAGAGAACCGACAGGCGTTCGCCCGCTTCATGCGACAAGCGGCGAGCCCCGCGACCGCCGCAGCGATTCTACGGATGTCATGGGAAATCGACGTGCGGCCCATTTTGCCCGCGATCCACGTGCCGACCTTGATTCTCCACCGCCGCGAAGAACGAGCGTTTGGTGTGGCGCATGCGCGATATCTCGCCGATCACATACCTCAGGCAAAGTACGTTGAGATGCCCGGTGTGGATCATCTTCTGTATGCTGGCGATCACGAGGCGATCGCGGAAACGGTCGAGGAGTTCCTGACCGGTGCCCGACATGCCGACAAGGCCGGCCCTCTCGCCACGGTGTTGCTCATCGACGTCGTGGATTCGGCGGGACGAGCCAGCGCGCCCGGCGACCGCGCCTGGCGAAGTCTCCTCGAACACCACCAGGCGTTGGTTCGGAAGGAAGTGAGCCGTTTTCGTGGACGCAAGGCGGCAGGTGATCGCTGCGTGGCGACGTTCGATGGTCCGATCCGAGCGCTTCGCTGTGCGCTCAGGCTGCGTGAGGCCCTTCGGGAGTCAAGGGTCCAAATCCGCGCGAGTGTGCACACCGGAGAATGCGAATACCAAAACGACCGGCTGGGCGGCACTACGGTTCGCATCGCAGCAGAGATTCTCGCCAAAGCGGCACCAGATGAGATCTGGGTGTCGGGTACGACGAAGGATTTGGTACCGGGCTCGGGAATCCAGTTTGAGGATCGCGGCCTGCACGTCCTGGGTGACTTTCCACGGCGATGGCCTTTGTTCGTTGTTAAGTCGGCCGATGACGAGGTGGCCCGGGAATCACGCTCTCCGCTTCCTTCACGCACTCGGATATACCGAACTGCTCGGCGCGGATAAGATTTCTGCCTTTTTGAACGGAACTCCATCCGGCGGATATACTCGCGCGGGTGAACGCTGAATCGCCGCCGCCCTCGCGAAGGATGAGCGGACCCACCGACCCCGCCGCCGCGCGCAGCGATCGTGCTGCGCGTCCCAAGGTCGCCGTCGATACCGTGGTGTTCGCGGTCGAGGGCGGCCGGCTTAAGACTTACCTCGTGCAGTTGCGTCGCGGCGCCGTGCGCGGGCGATGGGCCTTTGCCGGGGGCCTGGTGCGGATGGGGGAGATGCTGGACGAGGCGGCGCATCGCGAGTTGTTCGCCTCGACCGGCATCCGCAAAGCCTACCTGGAACAGCTTTTCACCTTCGGCGATCCCTCGCGCGACCCGCGGGCCCACGTCGTTTCTGTGGCCTACATGGCGCTGATCGCTGACGCGCGTAGTGCCGCGGCGCCCGGCGGCAAATACCTGGACGGCCGCTGGTTTGAGGTTTCGGCGCTGCCCGCGCTTGCGTATGATCATCAACAGATGGCGCAATATGCGCTCGGAAGGCTGAAGGCAAAGCTCGAGTACACCAATATCGCGTGTAATTTGCTGCCTGATACGTTCACTTTCGCGGAATTGGAAGCGTTATACGCGATGATCCTCAAGCGGCCGATCGACCGGCGCAATTTTCGCCGTCGGATTCTCTCGATGGGGATCCTACGCCGCTTGCCGGCCACGCGCCGCGGTGCCCATCGCCCAGCCGCGCTTTACAGTTTTATGCGGCGCGACCCGCAAGTGGTGGAAATGCTATAGTTATCTGAATGTTCGGGTGAGCATGATGCCCAAAAGCAAAAACCCGCCGAAGGGCGGCAAGCCAAACAGGCGAAATCAGCGACTCTGGATAGTCGCGGGGCTGGCCGCCGCGGCCCTCCTGACGGTCGGCGCGGTCGCCTGGACGATGCGCTCCGCTCCCGCTCCGGCCGCCGCATCCGCCAAGGGCGAGCGGCCGACGCTCGATCCCGCGCGGTTCTTCGGTGCGGCACGCCAGGCCTACGAGGTCGCCCAGAAAAATCCGGCGCTGCTCGCCCAGCTCCATTGCTATTGCGGATGCGACAAGGAGATCGGTCATCAGAACCTGCTCGACTGCTATCGTGATGAGCATGGTGGACACTGTCCGGTCTGCACTGGCGAAGCACTCGAGGCCTCCAAACTCGCTGATGAGGGACTCCCGGTCGATCAGATTCGGCGCGTTCTGCGCGAACATTACGCGCAAGGGAATTGACGCTTGGCGGGTCTGGTCTCGGTCTACATCCAGCATTTCACTTATGCTGGACTGTTCGTCGTCCTCATATTGTGCGGGATGGGCCTGCCAATACCCGAGGACGTGGCGCTGCTGGCGGGCGGTTTCCTGGCGCATCGCGGAGTCATCCAGTACCCGATAACACTGGTGGTAGCGCTGTTGGGCGTGGTCGGAGGTGACAACACGCTGTTCTTTTTGGGCCGGCGTTTTGGCCCCGGACTGGTCAAGTACCTCCGCATCGGCAGGCCCAGCTCGCAACGCCAGATCGAGTGGCTGGCGAGTTTCATGCAGCGCTATGGCCATCGGGCGATCCTGTACGCGCGTTTCGTCGCGGGCCTGCGCGCGCTGGTGTACCTGACCGCGGGATCGTTCGGCGTGAGCCCACCGCGGTTCTTTCTCTATGACCTGGCCGGCGCGGTGATCTCGGTGCCAATCGTGGTCACGCTCGGCTACGTATTCGGTGGCCAGATCGAAGTGGTGCTGGAGTATATCGGCGGCGTCGAGAAGGTGGTGTGGCTGGTCGTGGGGCTCTCGCTCGGCGTTATTGCGATGCGGATGCTGATGTTCACGCGGGAGCACGGGCAAACCCCCACCTAGCCGCACCGGTTGCGCTGGCAGGTCGCGCGCGCCTTGGTTGATTGGACGCCGCGCAATTGGATGGATTTCGAAAAATCTGTTTTATATCGATCAGCTACAATGGAATTCAGACTTCCGGCTCTTAATCTCAAGGCCAAACTGATGGCGCTGATGGTGGTGCTGCTGGGACTGACCCTCGGCGCCGAACTACTGGTCAGC
Source organism: uncultured delta proteobacterium (assembly GCA_963710455.1). Lineage (GTDB taxonomy): Bacteria > Desulfobacterota > Binatia > Binatales > Binataceae > JAKAVN01. Next base: position 591,246 of record CAVQAG010000013.1, on the reverse strand, counting down.
CTCAACACTCAAAACCGGATCGTCGAGGCCACCCAGGATAACGTCAAGGAACTCGCAAGCGCGATCCAGATAAGCGTGCAGGAGCTGACCTCGGTCGGCACGTTCGATCGCGATCGTTTGCAAAACTACGTCAACTCGCTGCACACCAACGGACTCGAGGTTTCGATTGCGTCGAGCAAGGATCTGATCATCAACAGCTCCAATCCGGCGCTGATCGGAGAAGCAATCAACCGCGGCGCGGTCCATCTGGTGGCGGCCCAGACCGCGCAGCACGGCGCTGCGGACCCGCTCCCGGTGCCGGCCTTCACGGTAGGTCCAGCCGGCGAGCAGACCGTCTACCTGATTCCGGTAGAAGTCGAGGACCACCTGCTGGGATACGTCCAGGTGGTGGCGGACTTCGCCGACTTCGCGCGGCCGCTCGAGGAACATCGTATTCATCTGCTGTCGGTCGCACTGGCGATCTTTGCGATCGGATTGGTCTTTTCCTACGTGCTGGCTGATCGCTACGTTGAGCCGATCCACGCGGTCGCCGCCGCGGCGCAAAATATCGCTGCGCGCGGCCTCGAACCGGTGCCCGAGGCGCATCGGCGTGACGAGATCGGCCTATTGACGCGCAGCTTCAACGAGATGGTCGACCAGTTGCGCCGCGCGCGCGAGCGCGAGGCCGAGCTCAACCGGCTCGAGCGTTTTACTGCGCTCGGCCAGCTTGCCGGCGCATTGGCGCACGAGATCAAGAATCCGCTGAATTTCATCAGCCTGGCGATCGACCAGCTGCGCGCGCGTTATGCTCCGCAACTGCAAAACGACCAGGACATTTATCGCCGCCAGCTCGGAATCATGAAAGACGAAGTTCATCGCCTCTCCGAGCTGATCCAGAGCTTTCTCAACTATGGCCGCCCGATCGAGGTCCATCCCGCGCCCACCGATGTGCGCGCGCTGGTCGGCAACGTGCTCGAGTTATCGGACTCCAAGCTGCGCAGCCAATCGATCCAAGCCCTCCAGCAAGGCGCCGATGAGCCGGTCATACTCAACGTCGATGCCGAGAAGCTTCACGCCTGTTTCATCAACGTGGTGGCGAATGCGATCCAGGCGATGCCCGAGGGCGGAGAACTCAACGTGGCGTTCAGGCGCGACGGCGACAACGAGGTGATCACCTTCTCCGATACCGGCGCGGGCATCGACCCCGAGGTCGCGAGCCACGTTTTTGAGCCGTTCTTCACCACCAAGCGCGAGGGCATCGGGCTGGGCCTCTTCTTCTCGCGCGCGATCGTCGAGCGCCACGGCGGAACGATCAGGATCGGCTCCAACCCGGACGGACGCGGCACGACGGTGACTTTCATCCTGCCACTAGGCGCATTAGGTAAACATACATGAGCCAACCGTCGGTATTGGTAGTAGAGGACAACGATCTGGAGCGGCAGATAACCGCCGAGACGCTGCGCGAGGAAGGCTTCCTGGTCGACGAGGCGCCCAATGGCATGCGCGCGATGGAGCAACTCGCGCTCGGAGGCTTCGACGTGGTGCTGACCGACCTGATGATGCCCGGTATGACGGGCGAAGAGTTGCTCGCCGCGGTGCGCCAGACTTATCCGGGCAGCCAGGTCGTGCTGCTGACCGCGCACGGCACGATCGAAAGCGCGGTGAAGGCGACCAAGAGCGGCGCTTTCGAATACCTCACCAAGCCGACCGACCGCGAGAAGCTGGTTATGACCGTCGGCAAAGCGGCCGAGTTCGCGAGCCTGACGCAGGAGAACATCCTATTGCGCACGCGCCTTGAGGGCAAATTCCAGGTTGAGGGCATCATCGGGCACCATCCCGCGATCGAGGAAGTTATCCGCGTGGTGCGCAAGGTCGCGCCGTCTTATTCGACGGTGCTGATCCAGGGCGAAAGCGGGACCGGCAAGGAGGTAATCGCGCGCGCAATCCACAAGCTCTCGCCGCGCGGGACGCGTCCGTTCGTGGCGATCAACTGCTCGGCGATTCCCGACAGCCTGATCGAAAACGAACTATTCGGTCACGAACGCGGGGCCTTTACCGGGGCCAATGAGCGCAAGATCGGGCTTATCGAGAGCGCCGACAAGTCGACACTTTTTCTGGATGAGATCGCCGACCTGAACATCAGCCTGCAGGCTAAGATTCTGCGCGTATTGCAGGAACGCGAACTGCGTCGCGTGGGCGGCAACGAATCAATCCGGGTCGACGTGCGCCTGGTCGCCGCCACCAACCGCGACCTGTCCGAAGAGGTCGTCCAGGGACGCTTTCGCGAAGATCTGTACTATCGCATCAACGTGGTCACCATCACGCTGCCGCCGCTGCGCGACCGCCGCTCGGACATCCCACTGCTGGCGGAGAACGCGCTCAAGAACCGTTTCGCGCATCTGGCGCAAAATCGGGTCAAAGAGATAAGCCGGGAAGCGATGGAAGTGCTACTGGACTATCCGTGGCCGGGTAACGTGCGCCAGCTGGAATCGGCGATCGAGCGCGCACTGCTGCTCTGCGAAGGCGATCGCATCATGCCCAAAGACCTGCCGCAGGAAGTGCTCGCACGCAAGCTGCCGGCGCGCGGCGCCGAGCGCCCGCGCACCGAGCGCTTCGAAATGCCTGCCGAAGGAATCAACTTCGAGAATCTCGAGCGTGACCTGATTCTGCAAGCGATGGAACGTGCGGAATGGGTAATCGCCAAGGCGGCCAAAATGTTGGGGATGAGTTATCGCACGCTGCAGTACCGCCTGGACAAATTCGGAATCAAGAAGCCCGACGGGCGCGCACAGCCGGCCGACGCTAAAGCCTGAGCACCGCCCGCCGGCTCTCAAACGCTGCCCGCAAGCAGCAAAGGCGTAGGCAGGTAGACCCAGCATCTAAGCGGCGCAGCGTCGGCGCCCATGACTTCGACTTTGACCCGCGTATACAGCCGCGGCACTTCCTCGTAACGATCGAGGACCGCGAAATCCCGCTCTACCAGACCGCTCAGCACCAGGCCCGGGGTCGCGACGCCCGCCCGCTCGACAATATAGAAGTAGCGCCCGCGCCGACGCTCGTAGCCTATAAAACGAGCCGGCGCCGCAGCTACTTCGCGGCCGAGCAGCGCGGCGCGATGGGGTGCGTCAAGCAACGAGCCGTAAACGAACAGAGCGCCATCGCTATCCGGGCCCGGCATGCTCATCGGTGTTTCCTCCCGCGCGCTACCGCGAGCGGTTGCCGCACCGCTCAGCTTCACCTACGCTCTCGGCGTTGGGCCGCGGCGACACGATGGGTCAAGCCTTCAAGCGTTTCCTCGAACAGCTCGGCGACATCGGTCTGCTGACTCGCGAATGCATCCGCCAGGCGCTCCGCCGGCCGTTTGAGGGCGGCCTGCTGATCGAACAGCTTGACAGCGTCGGCGTGCGGTCGCTCAACGTCGTCAATCTTACCGCAATTTTTACCGGGATGGTGCTCGCGCTGCAGATGGGCCAGTTTCTCGCCCGCTTCGGCGCGAAGATTTATATCAGCCGCATCATGGGGCTGTCGCTGTTCCGCGAGATGGGCCCGGTGCTAACCGCGTTGATGATCGGCGCGCGCGTCGGGGCCGGCATCACGGCCGAGCTAGGCAGCATGAAGGTGACCGAGCAAATAGACGCGATGCGCGCGCTTGCGACCAGCCCGGTCAAGAAGCTGGTGGTCCCGCGAGTCCTGGCGACGGTGCTGATGCTGCCCGTGCTGACCGTCATTTCGGACGCGGTCGGGCTGGTCGGCGGATTGCTGATCGCCGTCACTCAACTGAGACTCACGGCCGGCTATTTTTTTACTTCGATGATTCAGAACACGCGGCTCGGCGACCTGACCAGCGGGCTTGGCAAGGCGGTATTCTTCGGCTACCTCATTTCGATCATTGCGTGTAGCAAGGGACTCGGCGCAAGCGGCGGCGCTGACGGGGTCGGTCGCGCGACGACCTCGGCGGTGGTGGCGGCGGCGATCGGCGTGTTGGTGTCGGATTTCTTCCTGACCAAGCTGTTCATGGCGATCGGATGAACGACGAGGCGCGTCCGTACATCAGCGTGCGCGGACTCTACAAGAGCTTCAACGGCAAACCCGTCCTGCAGGGCGTCGATTTCGACGTCCGCCAAGGAGAAACGCTGGTGGTGCTGGGCGGTAGCGGCGAGGGCAAGAGCGTGATTCTGCGCCACTTAAACGGCCTAGTCGCGCCCGATCGCGGCGAGGTCAGGATCGACGGGCGCTCGCTCAGCGGACTGGACGAAAACCAACTCTACGACGTGCGCCGGAAAGTCGCGATGGTCTTTCAGCTTGGCGCGCTGTTCGACTCGCAGACCGTGTATGGCAATATCAGTTATCCGCTGCGCGAACATGCCACGCTCAGCGAAAGACAGATAGCGGCGCGAGTCGCCGAATTGCTCGCGATGGTCGATCTTAAGGGTACCGAGCGGCTTTATCCGGCGGAGCTGTCCGGCGGGATGAAAAAGCGGGTTGCGCTGGCGCGTGCGATCGCGCTGGAGCCGCGCGCGGTGCTCTACGACGAGCCGACCACCGGACTCGACCCGATCGTCACGATGCACATCAATGCGCTGATCCGCGGCCTGCAGCAGCGCCTGGGTTTTACCTCCGTAGTCGTCACACACGATCTCAAGAGTGCATTCTCGGTGGGCGACCGTTTCGCCCTGCTCGATCACGGGCGCATACGTTTTTCAGGAACCGCGCCGGAAGTCCGCAGCACGCGTGACGAACTGATGCAGGAGTTTCTCAAGGCCGCGTTCTGAATCGGCGCGCGGCACGCTGTCAGGGAGAATTCAAAACTATGGCGGAACAACAAAGCGGTCATGCACTGCGCGTGGGTATCGTTATGGTGCTCGGGATCGCGATCCTGGCGAGCGCGATTTTTTCGATCGGCGGCGGTTTGCGATGGCTCGGCGGCACCGTGGATCTGACGGCGCGTTTCCAGCGCGTGAACGGACTGCAGGTCGGAGCACCGGTCCATCTGTCGGGGGTGAATATCGGCTCGGTTTCATCAATCCAATTTCCTCCCGACCCGCGCGCGAACTACGTCGTCGTGCACCTCAGCATCGAAGCCAACGCGGCCGAACGTGTACGCAGCGACTCGGTAGCCAAAATCGAATCGCTGGGGTTGTTGGGCGACAAATTTCTGCTGCTGACCGCGGGCTCGCCCGATGCCCCGTCCGCGAACCCGGATGGATTGCTGAAAAGCCAGGATCCCTTCAACTATCAGGCGCTGCTGCAGGCCCCCGGCACAGGCGACCTGGTCGCCAACGTGATCGCGATTTCGAACTCGATGCGCCAGTTCCTCGACACCGCTAACTCGGGCAACGGCATCCTGGCCGAGCTCATCAAGGGCCCCTCCAATCCGCAGGAAAAAACCCTGACCCTGGCTTCGATGAGAGAGACGCTGGACGGCCTCCAGAGGCTGACCGCCAAACTCGAGGTCGCGGTCGATCGCGTCGACCGCGGCCAGGGTGTGATCGGCGCGATGCTAAGTCCGCGCAACAACGGCCAGCGCGTGGTCGCGAATATCAGCAGCGCGGCGGAGTCGATACGCACGACCTCGGCTCGCCTCGATCAGACTTCGCTTCAGCTTCACGACCTGGTAGCGCGGGTGAACACCGCCAACGGCCTGCTGCCGCAATTGATGCAAGACCAGAACTACGCCCGCCGGGTGATGAGCAACCTGCGCCGCTCCTCGGACGACATGCGCGAGGTGCTTGACAAGATCAACGGACGGCAAGGCACTCTCGGCCTGCTGATCAATGACCCGTCGCTCTACAACAAGACCACCAACCTGGTGAGCGCGAGCGGATGGGGCTTCTCGCTGTTCAGGGGTGTTTACAGCGTGGCGCATCCGTTCGGCACTACGGCCTCGCCGAGCTATGCGTCCCCGCCGTCCGAGCCACTGAATTACAGCCCGGCCGTCGGCAATGCGCCACCCGCGTCCGCCGCAAATCCATCGCCCTGATGGCGCTCGAGGTGCACCAGGTCATTTCGCAGGCTCGGGCTTCTTCAGGCCCAGGCGCTCGTAGTACTTCGCCGGCACTTTCGAGCGATCTTTGTAGATGATGAAGTTGCAGTGCTCCTTGCCAATCTCGTGTGCCGGCTCGACCACCACGAACGGCGCGCCGTGGGCCTCGATGTCCTGACGCTCCATCACCGGCTCGTGCGCGCAGTAAACGGGAAAGCTGTCGCGTCCATAGGTAAGGAATTGCTTGCCCCTGACCGTCAACATTGCGTTGGGGCCTTCGTATTTTCCCTCAAGCACCAACCGCCCGCCGCTCCCGCACGGACGCATCTGGATGACGACCTTGTCGTCGTCCTCCTCGATATGCATCGGCTGAAGATGGCCGCGCAGCCCCGCGGCGAACATTTTGACCCGCGCCCGTAGGTCCTCCGGCATCTTGTCCAGGCTCGGCCCCCACCAGGCCTTCACGCCCTCGTCCATTGCCTCCTCCAGCGCCTTGTCGCCGAAGCGCCGGCCGACAAAGCTGAGCGTCGCGGCGGTCCAGTTGCGGTATAGGTCGTGCATGCTGAGGAACTCGTTGTACATCCGGCGCGCGAGTTTTTTGGCGCCCTCGCGATCGCCGCGATCGATGCTTTCGACCAGGCGGTCGACCGTGAGTTTTTCCATCTCGGCAATTTCATCATTGCTGAGTATCCGCTCGGCCATCGTTGCTACCTCCCCATCCTGTGATTGTTTGACCCGAACGTAGCGCAATTCTATCGAACTGGCGAAACGCGCGACGCGGGAGTGTGCTCTTTCCGTTGGCAAGTGAAAAGCGGCTGCGCTATAGTCCGTGCGTTTTGACTGTTTTCACTTGTCGTTTTACTCGCCGCTTTCGGGGTGCGTCGGAACATCGCGCGAGATTCCAGCCCCCGATGCGATCGTGGTGATGCGAGGGGGGAAGAGATCGCCAGGATCGAAGTGTGGCTTATATGATTATCTTATTGAGAAGTAGCGGCGCTTATAGTATCGTAGCGCAGGCCGAGGTCTGAAACAGCCGTGGAAACGTCTTCGCACGATGTCCTTCTGGTCGGCGGCGGCGGCGCCGCTTTGCGTGCCGCTATCGCCGTATCCGAAACCAATCCCAAGCTCAGCGTCGCGGTGGTCTCCAAGGTCTACCCGATGCGCAGCCATACCGTCTCCGCCGAAGGCGGCGCCGCAGGCGTTATCGCCGAGGACGACACCTACGACGAGCACGCGTACGACACCATCTCGGGCGGAGACTGGCTGAGCGATCAGGATTGCGTCGAAATCTTCGTCCACGAATCTCCCAAAGAGTTGCTCCGGCTGGAGCATTGGGGCTGCCCGTGGAGCCGGCGCGACGACGGCAAGATCGCAGTGCGTCCGTTCGGCGGGATGAAAAAGATGCGTACGTGGTTCGCCGCCGACAAGACCGGCTTCCACATGCTGCATACGCTCTTCCAAACCTCGCTCCGGTATCCGCTCACGCGCTACGACGAAACTTTCGTCACCAAGCTGATGGTCGAGGATGGCCGCGTCTGTGGCGTGATCGCAATCGAGCTCAAGACCGGCAAGGTCCGCGTGATCACGGCCAAGGCAGTGATCATTTGCACCGGCGGATGCGGCCGCGTGTTCCCCTATACCACCAACGCCAACATCTGCACCGGCGACGGGATGGCGCTCGCCTACGAGGCCGGCGCACCGCTCAAAGACATGGAAATGGTGCAGTACCATCCGACCGGCCTGCCTTTCACCGGCATCCTGATAACCGAGGCGTCGCGCGCCGAGGGCGGATTGCTGGTCAACAAGGACGGCTACCGGTATCTGCAGGACTACAACCTGGGCACGCCGCAGAAGGAGCCCGTCCTGCGCACTATGGAGCTCGGCCCGCGCGATCGCCTCTCCCAGGCGTTCGTCAAGGAGATGGAGAAAGGGCGCACGATCAAAGGCCCTTATGGCGACGTCGTCCATCTCGATCTGCGCCATCTGGGCGAGGCGAAAATCAATGCCAAGCTCCCGATGGTGCGCGAGCTGTGCGTGAAATACGAGAACATCGATCCGGTGCACGAGATGATTCCGGTGCGCCCGGTGCAGCACTACATGATGGGCGGCGTCCATACCGACACCAACGGCGCGACTCCGCTCAAGGGACTCTACGCCGCGGGCGAGGCCGCCTGCGTCAGCCTCAATGGCTCCAACCGGCTGGGCTCGAACTCGCTGAGCGAGCTGCTGGTGTTTGGCGCGCGCGCCGGCCGGGCCGCGGCCGAGTACGCGATGCAGGCAGCTATGCCGTCGGCAAACCCGGTGCTCGCGCTGGGCGCGGACGAGGAACGGCGAATCGAAAACGAGTACCTGCGCAAGACCCGTGGAAGCGAAAAGATTTCGGCGCTGCGCGAAGCGATGCAGCATACGATGGAAGCGGGCGCTGGCATCTACCGCACGCGCGACTCGCTGGCCGAGGCGGCGAACAAGATCGCCGAGATGCAGGAACGCTACAAGGCGATCTCGATGGAAGATCACAGCCTCGCTTTCAACACGCAACTGATCGCGGCACTGGAGTTGGGCTTCCTGCTCGACGTCGCTGAGACCATCCTGCAATGTGGCCTGCAACGCGAGGAATCGCGCGGCGCCCATCAACGAATCGATTTCCCCGACCGCGACGACCAGAAGTTCCTCGCCCACTCGATGGTATCGAGGGGAGAAAACGGGCGGCCGGTGGTTTCCTATCTGCCGGTAACGATCACCCGCTGGCCACCGGGCAAGCGGGTATACGGAGAGCAAGCGACCGATGGCGGACACGATAGTCATTGAGGTGGCGCGGTACTCGCCCGAGACCGACGCCGAGCCGCACTTTCAAAGGTACGTAGTTCCGCTGCGCGGGGACTGGATGGTTCTCGACGCGCTGAACTACATCAAAGACCGGCTCGACGGTTCGCTCACTTACCGCTGGTCGTGCCGGATGGGTATCTGCGGAAGCTGCGGGATGGTGGTCAATGGCTATGAGCGGCTGACCTGCGAAACGCTGCTCGCGCAGTTCGCACCGGGACCGGTGCGCGTCGAGCCGCTGCACCATTTCCCGGTCGCGCGCGACCTTGTTATCGACATGACCGATTTTCTCGAGAAACTGACCCGGGTAAAGCCCTGGATTGTGCGCAAGGACAAGACGCCCCCGCCGCGCGAATATATCCAGACTCCCGAACAGCTCGCGACTTTCAAGCAATACAGCAACTGTATCAACTGCATGCTGTGCTACTCGGCCTGCCCGGTCTATGGAATTGATCCGCATTTCACCGGCCCGGCCGCGCTTGCGCTGGCCGAACGCTACAACCTCGACTCACGCGACCAGGGCGCCAGCGATCGGCTCGACATCCTCTCGCAGCACGACGGCATCTGGGATTGCACGGTGATCGGCGAATGCTCCGAGGTCTGCCCCAAGGAAGTCGACCCGTCGCTGGCGATCCAGGAGTTCAAGCTCACCGCCACCAAGGAATGGTACAAATCATTCCTGATGCCGTGGGGAGGCAAGTGACCGATGGCCTCGTTTCCGCAATCTCAGCCCCGCGAGTATCGCCCGTCGCTTTCCAACTGGTGGTGGCTCGGACGGCGCAACTACCTGATCTTCATCCTGCGTGAGTTCTCCAGCGTCTTCGTCGCCTACTTCCTGGTCGTAACGCTGAAGCAGGTATGCGCGCTCGCACGCGGTCCCGAAGCGTACGCGGCGTTCCAGGCCCAGATGCGGCATCCACTGATTATCCTGCTCAACATCGTCGCGCTCGCCTTCCTGGTCCTGCATACCATCACGTGGTCCAAGCTGGTGCCCAAGGCGTTCTATCCGCGCAGACACGGCCATCCCCTTCCCGAGATGACGACCGCGCTGCCGAGCTACATCCTGTGGGCCATCGCCACGATAGTGGTGGCGGCTTTTATCCTGGGGGCATAAGATGACCAAGCGCGCCAACGAACCCGCGGTATGGTTCCTGTTCGGCACCGGCGGCTTCATCGCGGGCTACCTCCTGCCGGTACACATCCTGTTCTTCGGTATCCTCTTCCCGCTCGGGATCTTTACCGATCCGGGTTACGAGGCAACGCTTCGTCTGTTCGAGCATCCGCTCGCGCGCCTGTACCTCGTAGTGCTGTGCTTTTTCGGATTTTTCCACGCTGCCCATCGGCTGCGGCTGACGCTGGTCGATTTTTTTCGCATCAAGCACCTGGAGGGCGCGCTCGGCCTGGTGCTGTATACGTTGGCGCTGGTGGGCACGATCTACGCGATCTATCTGGCGAGCGTCGTTTAGGCGCGCCCCCAGTCATCAAAGCGGGCCGGCCGCTCAGACGGTATCGAGGGCGCGCCTGAAATCGTCGAGCAGATCGCGCCAGTGTTCGGTCCCGGTTGAGATCCGCACCAGGTCGTCAGTAATTTCGGCTGTTTCCAATTCTGCCGGACTAAGCTCGCTGTGAGTCGTGGTTTTCGGATGACAGGCGAGAGTCTCAACGCCCCCCAGGCTGACGGCGTTCCTTCCGATACTCAGATTGCGAAGAAAATCGAACGCTCCTTTCTTTCCGCCTTTGACCTGGAGCGACAGCAGCGCGCCCGGGTAATCGGTCTGTTTATCGCGAATCCGAATCTGTTCGGCGTCCTTGAACAGCGATGGATACAAAACTCGTTTCACTCGCGGGTGATCGGCCAGATGTTCAGCGATTCTCTGCGCGTTCTTGCTCTGCCGGTTCATCCGCAACGCCACCGTCGATAGCCGCGAATTAAGCATCCAGCATTCATCGGCCTGAAGAATGTTGCCAAGCATCGCGCGCAACCCGCGAAGGCTCTGGACCAGTTCCGGCTCAGCTGCCGCCACCACGCCCGCAAGCAGGTCGCTGAACCCGCCTAGGAATTTCGTTGCCGAGTAGATGACCAGGTCGGCGCCGTGATCGATCGGATGCTGAAACGTCGGCCCCAAAAGAGTGTTGTCCACCGCGAGCAGCGGACGACTGGGATGTTGCCGGACGGCAGAAGCGGCGGCTCCGATATCGGTCATGGTGAGTGTCGGATTGGAGGGCGTTTCGATCAATACGAGCCTGAGATTGCTGGTGTGCGAAATCGCGTCGCGAAGCGCCCGCGTGTCGCCGGCTGCCACGGGATGCGCCGTGAATCCCAGCGGCTCAAGGACCTGATGTATCAGGTGTTGCGTTCCGCCATAGAGAGGTTGGGTATATATCAACGAGCTGTTGCGTTCGAGATATCCAAGCAGGACCGTGAAGATCGCGGCCATCCCCGAATTGAATACAGCTGCTGCGACGGCGCCGTGTTCCAGCGGCACGAACTGATCCTCCAGGATCTCGGCATTCGGATGGTTCAGCCGGGCATAGATAAGGTCTGGGCTTTCTTCGACGGTCGGCTGGACCCGTCCGAGCACGATACCAAAGGAGCGCTCGGCTGCCTCGGGGCTTGAGAAAACGTAGGTCGAGCTGCGATAGACCGGCGGTCTCGCCGATCCGACCGACAACTGTGGATCGAATCCCTTGGTCAGGACCGCCGTTTCCGGCCTCACCCGGTACGAAATCTTTCCCATGACGCGTCCTCCTTCTAAGGATCACTCTACTCCGGTGGACGCATTCAGACCTCTGATGTGACGACAAAAGTAGCCGGCGCATTCCGGCGTCAACGGCCCTTGGTCTCTGGCACGCCGATGCCCGCGAGAAAATCGGTGCGCGCCTTCATCGCGTCTTCGGCCACGGCTTTGTTGTACGCGTTCATCGTGGTGCGCGCGTCCTCGGTGCACATCACGTCGCGCATCTCGGCGCGTTCGATATAAAGTCCCTCGGCCAGCGGCAGATCGGCACCCAGGTAGACCGCGCGCTTGATCGCGGCGACCGAGCGCGGCGGCCGCTTGGCCAGCGTCCGCGCCCATCCCATCGCGAACGCCATCAGCGTGTCCGGCGCGAGCACCCGGTTCACCATTCCCATCCGCTCGGCGTCGCGCGGCGAATAGACGTTGCCGAACAGCATCACCTCGAGCGCTTTCCCCCGCCCGATGAGACGCGGCAGGCGCTGCGTTCCGCTGCCGCCCGGCAGGATACCAAGTACCGCCTCGGGCAAGCCGATTTGATATGGGCCGTCGGCCGCCAGCCGGAAGTCGCACGCCAGTGAAAGCTCGTAGCCGCCGCCCATGCAGTCGCCGTTGATCGCCGCAATCACCGCCTTGGGCATCAGCATGATCCGGTCGAGCATCCTATGGTATCCGAGCTCCATCTCGGGGAATACGCGGGCGCACTCGGCGGGATCGGCGGCCATCTGCGCCAGCTCGTCGACGCTATACGTGATGAACTTGCCGTCGATTCCGCCGGTCAGGATGATGGCGCGGAGCTCAGCGTCAGCCTCGGCCTTGCCAATAAGCTCGAGCAGCTCGCTGGCGCCCGGACCGACAAAGTAGTTCATCGGCGGATTGCGATAAGTCCAAACCTCGACGTGATCGTGTCGCTCAACGGCCCAGTGTTTCATGGCGAACCTCCTGGCCGCTGGCCTAGCTTGCGCGCGCTTCGGCTGTCAAGGCGATTGGGAGTAGAGTGAGAGCTCGTCCAGGCTCTGCCCGATCGGAAGGCCCACGGCGAAGGAAATCATGAAAGTTGATATCGACCTCAAGGCCGGCTTCCTGCAGAACCTCAAGCGAGAGGTGTTGGCTCAGCTCACGCCCGAGGAGCGCGTAGTGATTGAGGTTTCGACCGGCGAGATGGGCAACAAGCCCGACGCGGTCAAGCTTGGATGGCTCAAGATGCGCACCAAGGAGGGCTGGACGAAGCAGCGCTACACGCGGGCGCTCGACCGCGTAATGACGCGGCTTAAGGAACTGGTCGCGGCGGAGTCGGCGAAGAAGGAATAACGGCGGCGCGGTAACGGAATTAGGAATTCCTTAATCGCGCGCTCGAAGCGAGCGCGGTGGCTTCGACCCTCACCCCACGCCGCAGGGGCGGGCCGCCTCTCCCAAGACGGGGAGAGGCATCAAGAACCGCTCATCCGCTATGGTTCGATGCGGGCGACGCGGCGCTTGCCGACTTCGAGGATATGATGCTGGCCGGGCACGAAATGAAAATTGATATCGCTGACGGTCTGGCGATCCACGCGCACTGCGCCCTGCCCCACCAGCCGGCGTGCCTCGTTGGTCGAGGAGGCGAAACCGAGCTGCTTCAACAACTCGCAGATCCAGAGTTCCGCGGCGATGCGATAGACTGGCACGTCTTGCGGCACTTCGCGGCGCTGGAACTTGCTCTCGAAGTACTCGCGCGCGTCGCTGGCGGCGTCGCTATCGTAGTACTCGGCGACGATCTCGGTCGCGAGCCGTTTCTTGGATTCCATCGGATGCGCTTTGCCTGAACAAATCGACGCCAGATCGTCAGGCGCGACGTCGGTCAGCAGCTCGAAGTAACGCGGCATCATTCGATCCGGAATCGACATCAGCTTGCCGAACATATCCCGGGGCGCGTCGGTCAGCCCAACCGCATTGCCGTAGGACTTCGACATCTTGCGCACGCCGTCGAGTCCCTCCAGCAGCGGCATGGTCATGACGACCTGCGGCGGTTGATTGAACGCGCGCTGCAGTTCGCGCGCGACCAGCATATTGAATTTCTGATCGGTGCCACCGAGTTCGACGTCGGCGCGGAGCGCGACCGAATCGTAGCCCTGGACCAGCGGATAGAGCAGCTCGTGCAGGAATAGCGGCTGCTGCTCGGCAAGGCGCTTTTCAAAATCGTCGCGCTCGAGCATCCGCGCCACGCTCAGCTTGGCGGCGATCTCGATCAGGCCGCGGACGTCGAGCTTGTCCATCCATTCGCTGTTGAAGCGGATCTCGGTGAGCGCGGGATCGAGGATTTTCGAAACCTGGCGCTGGTAGGTTTCGGCGTTGGCGACGATCTGCTCGCGCGTGAGCGGCTTGCGCGTCTCGGAACGACCGGTCGGATCGCCGATCATCGCGGTAAAGTCGCCGACCAGGAAGATCACGGTATGACCGCGGCGCTGGAAGTCGCACAGCTTCTTGAGCGTTACGGAATGGCCCAGGTGCAAATCGGGCGCGGTCGGGTCCATCCCAAGCTTGACCCTGAGCGGTCGTCCCTCGCGAAGCCTGGCTGCCAGCTCATCACCCGAGATGACTTCGGCAGCGTTGCGCCCCAGCTCCTCGGCCTGATCTTTCGCGTCGCTCTCTTCCAACACTTGCGCTCAGTGCATCAATTGCGTCAGACCGCTGGGATTCTGGAACTTCGAGATATTGTCATACTGCGGCGCGTAGCGATCGGCCCACAAATCCTCACCGTTCGCGTCGGCGGTGAAGATGTGCGTCGCGTGCTGATCCTGCAGGTTCCAGTACTGCTCGATGATCCCGCCGCCGAAGTACTGCGGTCCCCACTCCGGATGGAGCCGGTCCTCGCGCGGGCGCAGTCCGATGTTCACCACCTTCCACAGCGCCATACTGGAGTCGTACAGGTCCTCGTGCACGTTGGCAAAGTAGGCTTCGGCGGTGTACATGATGCGCTTGCCGTAGCAGTAGCCCGAGCGCATCGACTCGATCCGGCGAACATCGGTCACCCAGACCGGCACCACTTCCCATTTGCCCCACGACGGCTTCGCCCAACCGAGCGGCATATCATAATTGTCTGGAAACTTGCCCATCGCGGTGGTCATGTCGACCAGCGCGAGAATAGTCTGTTCGCGCAGGAACTGGCCCTTGAATACTGATGCGCCGCCGTTCCATCCCACCCGCTGATCGTCATGGGTGGCGTCGCTATCGAATAGCGGCGCGCATCGCGCCGAGGTCGAAAGCCGCATCGCCTGACGGAGCGCCGGGATGAAAACGTAATCGTCCGGCAGCCGGGTCATATCCTGCCAGTACAGCGTCAGGTCGGCCGAGTACTTTGCCTCGTCGGGCACTTCGACCATCAGCCATTCGCCGTACCATGCTCCCGTCGAGCCGGACTCGGTGTGCAAGATGCCAGGGAACCAGTTGTAGGCGAGCTGGCGATAATTATAGTCGACGCGGGTGCAGGCCTTGCTGCCGAACTTGTCCGTCGTGCAAAACGACGCCGGCGTCCCCGAGTCGGGCATGCCGACGTAAAGATGGCCGCCGGGACGAAAAGTGACATCGGCCGCAACCTCAGTCCCTTTGTCGGGACCTGACGGATGCGGAAACGGCACGCCCGAGACATAGTTCTCCAGCTTGTATGCGCCGTTGGGCAGCTTGAGAAAGCGGGTTTGTGCCGAGTATTTTTCCACAGCGTCCCAAAACGGCTTTGGAAGCGGATGGATCGTCGTCGGACCTACATCCATCTCGACGTCGGGCGGTATTTTCCAATCGAGGCTGCCGTCGAACAAGGCGATCATTCCGTCGGGCATGAAGGCCTTATACTGCTGCCAGTTCTTCATCGTGATTTTGGTGCCGGGAGGGATGGTATTCTCCACCGCCTCAACGGTTCCTGCGCCAAGCAAGCAGAGCGCGAGGCCAAGCATTCCAGGCAACAGGTTCCGAATGCCGCTCATGTCGAGGTCCCTCCCTGATCCAAATCGAGGAAACTCACCCTTCCGGCGTACGATTAAACACGGTCGAGCACGATTACCAGGAATACGATCGGCAAGTACAGGAGCGAAGCGAACATCACGCGGCGCGCGGCCGCGGCGGCATTCGGGTTGCTAGCGAGTCTCAGTCCAAGAATCAGCATCATTATGCCCAGCGCGAGGGCGACCCCGAGCGAGATCCACCCGGCGAAGCCCAGCAGCGTGGGCAGCGCGCCCGCCGCGATCAGCGCCACGCAATCGAGCAGGATCAGGTTGTCCACTGGGTTACCACGTCCGCGCGCAAGCGGCAGCATGCTGATTCCGGCGCGTGCGTAGTCGCTCTGGTAGAGCCGTGCGATCGACAACGAATGCGGAAGCTGCCACAGGCACATGATGAGGAACAGGATCAAAGGTTCCAGGCCGAGCTTCCCGCTCGCTGCGGCCCATCCCGCAACCGGCGGCAGCGCCCCGGGCACCGCGCCGACCGCATGGCAAACCCAGGAGACCCGCTTGAGCGGCGTGTAGGCGAACAGGTAGAGCAACGCGATCGCGGCGGTGACCGCGGCAGCCAGAAAATTCGCGGCCGCCCATAGCCAGGCGCATCCGGCAACCGTGGCGACGAGTCCGAAGGCCAGCGCCTCGGACGGGCTCAGACGTCCCTCCGGCAGCGGGCGATGCTGCGTGCGAAACATCAGCGCATCGATTCGTCGTTCGAAGTACTGGTTGAGCGCGAGCGTGCCGCCGGCGGCAAGCGCGGTGCCGGCCAGCGTATTGAGTGCAAGCCAGAGATCGAAGCGCTCGGCACTGCCGAGATAGAAGCCAACCAGCGTGGTCAGCAGAACCATCGCGAGCACGCGTGGCTTGGTCAACTCGAGGAAGGCCGCGGCACGCTTGCGCGCGCCGCTTGCCGAGGCTAGCGCGACGGCCTCGGCGCTCATGCGCTCACCTGTCGCGAGGCCGCGCTCAAGCGATCAGCAGGCGCAGGCACGTTTTCTGCGACGCGCGGTCCGCGCTCTTGATGCCACGCGCGCAAGCTTAGCGCGAGACAGGTAGCGAGCACCGCCGCGCCCACCGCGACGTGCGAGGTTGTTGGAACGACTGCGCGGCGGCTCAGAACTGTTGCCGCGCCGAGCACTATCTGCAGCGCGAGCAGCACCAGCAATCCCAGCGCCGGAAGCCGCAACCTCGGCTCATCACGATATTCCCGCAGCGTGCGTACGACCGTCCACAGGACCATCGCCGTGACCACCACCGCGCCGCATCGATGGGCGAAGTTGACCGCAATCGGCACCGAGAACATCGGCGGCACCAGGCGACCGAAAGCGAGCGGAAAATCGGGAATCGCCAGGCCCGCATGCATGTGCCGCATCAGCGCGCCGATAATTATCTGCACGTAGACGATCCCGGTGGTCACCGCGGCGAGCGGCGCCACAGACGCCCGGCCGGACGCAATTGCCACCGGCGCCTGCCAGGATGGACTCGTGAACAACGCGATCGCCACCATCAGGCAAAAGAATGCCTGCCCGGTCATCGCGTGCGCGACCGCCAACGTGAGCGGTAGATTCAAAAGCACCGTTATGCCGCCGAGCACGGCCTGCGCGACCACGAGTACGAAGGCCGCGAGCGCCATGTACCGGAGCCACGCGGGCGACCTGCCAATCCATACCCACAGTGCCAGCGTTAGCGTAAAAATCGAAACCGTGCCGGCAATTGCACGATGGCCCCACTCGAATAGCACTCCCGGCCCCCACTGTTGTGGTATCAGACGGCCGGCGTCGAGCGGCCACGACGGCACTGCCATCGCGGACCCGGTTGAAGTCACTAATCCTCCGGCGAAGATCAGAACGAAGGTGGCGGCAGCGGCGAAAATAGCAAACCGATGGACATTAACCAGCGAGGACGGAATTCGGCCCTTGCCGGAGATAGCTTGAAAGTCAGATCGTGTCGTCTGCGAGAACGCACTCACGTTTTATTCCGTTCCCGTCCGCACAGCTCGATGCCGCCGCAACGGGGACTTCATGTCATTAGATTCGCGAACAATACTCTGCTCGAAAAACAACTCAGGCTAACGCACGATATCAGCCCGCGCGGAGGCTTGCCAAGGTCATTCGATTTCTCCAATTCGGGCTCCGCAGAGCCGCTTTTTGGAAATTTCCGCTCGCCTCACGCCACTCGCACGCTGCCGGCGCGGACTGCGAAGCCTCCCGCATCTGGGACGGCTCAACCTCGCGGGCCACGAACACCGGCCGCATGATCGAGAAGATCGATGGCACCAGGGTTATCGCCGCCAGCCAATGTGTAAGCATCAGCAGCGCCAACAACAGCGCCATCTCAGCCGAGAAGCGCAGACTAGACATCCAGTACCACGGCAGCACCCCGCCGACGAGCGTCGTGGCCGTGAACGTGACCGCCATCCCAGAGGTGTTGATAGCGCGTTTGATCGCGCCGTCGTAGTCGTGAAGCCGCCCGTACTCGCGCTTGATCCGGTCAACCACGTAGAGGATGTAATCGACCCCGATACCCATCCCGACCGCAGTCACCGGCAAAGTGTTTATGTTGATCCCGACGCCCTTCAACCCGATGTACAGAAAGCTCACCACGCCGGCCGCGATAAGCGTCATCAGCACCATCGCCCCCGCGGTCAACGACGCATAGCTCAGCGCCACCAGGGTGAAGACGACGGCCAGGATTAGGAGCGTGCTGACGCGGTCGGAATAGGCAATCTCGTCGTTGAGCGCCGCAGTCAGGCCGATACTTCCGCCGGCGAGCACGAATTTCACGTGGGGCGTCGGATGAGCTGCGATAAATTTTTTTGCTCGCGTCAGCGCCTCGAGCACGGTCGAGCCCTCGATGTCCCAGTAGTAGATGACGAACTGGCCGTACCGCGCATTGTAGTCCATGTACTGGAAAATGATCGTCGGCGACGGCGCCGAGGACTGGTACATGAAGAGCATCTGGCCGATGCCTTTGAGATCGCGCGGATACACCTCCCACATGGGATCGTTGTAATGAAAGAGGCTGTGCAGGCGGCGCACCAGCGTCGTGATATAGCGGCTGCCGCTCGCCCCGGGCTGCGCGAGCATGTAGTGGCTGAAATCGTCGAGCAGGGCGAGCAGCTTCGGATCCTTCATCGCGTTGACGCGGTCGCCCTGAAGGTAGATCACCAGCTCGTTGGAACCGCCATAGGAGCTGTTGACGTGGCGCGAGGAGACGTTGAAGTCAGAGTCTTGCCATAGCAGCGGCGACCCCGGCTCCGTATAGCCGATCGGCAGCTTGACCGCCTGCTGAATCCCCAGTGCGACCACCACCGCGGCGATTCCAAAGACCATCCATCTTCCGCGCCGGCTCGTACAGCTCTCGCCCACCCAATGCAGGCCCGACGCCATCCAGTGCGGGACGTAGTGCTTGGTGATCTTCGGCGTGGGCAGGATGTCGAGCAGCAGCGGGAGAAGGATCAGGATGGTGAAAATGTTTGAGAAGCCCCAAAAGCTCGCGAAGAAGGCGACCTTGCGCACCAAAGGGATGGTGGCAACACCGAGCACCAGGATGCCTGCGGCGTCGGCCAGGATGCCGATCGCGCCCGGCAAGAAAAGCTCGTCCATCGAGTCGCGCACGGCCTGATGGCGGTCGCCGGTGCGCTCGAGCTCCTCGAAATAGCGCTCGAGCAACTGCACCCCGTGGCTCGCGGCCCGCGCCGTCACCAGCAATGGAATTACCAGCACCAGGACGTCGAGGTTGTAGCCGAGCAGTCCGAGAAATCCGAGTCCCCAGATAACCTGCGCCGCCGCCCCGATTATCGGCAGCAGCACGCCATAGGTGCGGCGAAAATAGAGCACCAGCGACAGCACGATAAATAGTCCGGTGACGCTGAAAATTTCCGCCAACTCGCCCTTGTAGTACCAGCACCATGCCTTCAGTACCGGCTCGCCCGTGGCGTACATGACCGTGTTGTTGTCTTCCACGGCGTGCTTGATGCTGGCCAGGCGCCGATGCATCTCGCCATAGTCGACTTTGCCCTCGTTGAAGCCGGCGGTGACGATGGCGCTGGTCGCGTCGGCCGAAACCAGGACGCCGTATGCGAGGCTGTGCAACACGTCATACTTAAGGCGTGCTAGGTCGGCGGTGGAGGTCGGAATCTGGTCGGGTAACAGCGGACGGGAGATAATAAGGCCGCCGCTGGTCGCGACCACCTTGCGCGCATTGGTACCGGTGATGGAGTTGATAAGGTCGTGATCGACGCCGTCCATCAGATCGAGTTGCTGATGGATGTAGCGAATCTTGTTCAACGTTTGGTTGGTGAAAATGTCGCCATGCTTGACCTGCAGCTCTACCGTCATCACGTTAGCGGTGCCGAAAATTTCCCGGAAGTGATTGTAGGCCGCGACGTAAGGATGGGCTTGCGGGAGGAGATCGCTGAACTTGCTGTACATCCGCACCGCAACCGCCTGGTAGGCGAAGAAAACCGTCACTACCGCGAGGAAGGCGAGCGAAAACCAACGATGCCTAAGCGTCAGCCGGACGATCGAATGGACCAGACGTTCAACCATCGAGATCCTTTGGTGGAAAAAGCCATCGGCGCACCGTCGCGAGGTTTTCTAGCGCGGGACGCGAGCAGCAGACCGAGGCCGGTCGATCGACGCACCATATCAACCCCGGCCGGACCTGGCCAGTGGCCGGCTAGCGCGCCCGACAAATATGGAGTTCACTTCAAAGTTTCCTCCACGCTCGGCAGGTTTGGCGCGACGCCCTTCTTTACGGTAGTAACTCGATTGCCAGACGCATGGCCTGGAGGTTGAGTGAGTGAACGATTTCGCAACTCTGGCCGAACTTTTCACCGCTCAGGCGGAGAGGCTCGGCGATCGGGCTTTCCTGCGGGACAAGGCCGGCAAGGTTTGGCGCGACCACTCCTGGAATGACATCGCAGACGAGGCCGCGCGCCTGCGCGCCGGCCTGCTCGGCCTTGGACTGGAGCACAGCGATCGAATCGCAATCCTGTCGGACAATTGTCCGCGCTGGGTGGTGGTCGATCAGGCCGCGCTAGGGATGGGAGCGGTAGTCGTGCCCCTGTACACGACCGCCGGAGTCGAGGAAACCCGCCACATCCTGGCCGATTCGGCCGCAAGCCTGGTCGCGGTCAATGGCGATGCAGCGCTGAAGAAGGTCCTGGCGATGGCGGGGGATTTACCCGACCTCCAGGGTATTATCTCGATGACTCCTTCCCAGGAAGCGCCGCCGTCATATGGCGGGAGGGGAAAGCAGCTAAGGAATTTCACTTTTTCGCAGATGACAGCCCATCCGGCGGCGCCGGCGATTAAGGGCTCGCGCGAGGATCTGGCGACGCTCATCTACACCTCCGGCACCACCGGGCCGTCCAAGGGCGCGATGCTCACGCACGGCAACCTGCTCGCCAACAGCGAATCGTCGCAAGCGGCGCTCGGTCTCAACGAACAGGACGTGACGCTGTCGTTCCTCCCGATCGCCCATTCGTTCGAGCGTTCAGCCGGCTATTACACGGTAGTGTTGGCGGGCGGCACGATCTCCTACGCCGAAGGGCTGGGACAAATCGCGCAAAATTTGCTCGAAGTTAATCCGACTATTGTGCTCACAGTGCCGCGCGTGCTGGAGGCTGTTTATGCGCGCGTGATGCGGGCCGTGGAGGCGGGATCCCGTTTGCAGCGCGCGCTGTTCAAAGCCGCGGTGGCCACTGGAGCGCACTCGGCGGAATACCGGCACGAGGGGCAGGCCGTGCCCGTCCGTCTGGCGGTCCCGATGGCGGTGTTTCGTAAGCTGGTTTTCGCGCGCATCCGGGCAATCTTCGGCAAACGGCTGCGCTACTTAATCTCGGGAGGCGCGCCGCTGCCGCGCGACATTTTCCGCTTCCTGGCCGCCGCCGAAGTTCCGATCGTCGAGGGTTACGGGCTGACCGAGGCCTCGCCGGTGGTCTCGGTAAACCTGCACGGCCACACCAGGATGGGCACCGTGGGCCGCGCGATCAGAGACGTCGAGGTCCGCACGGCGCAAGACGGCGAACTGCTGGTGCGCGGGCCCAACGTGATGGCCGGCTACTACAAGCTGGAGGCCGAAACGCGCGAGGCGATCGACGCCGACGGATGGCTCCATACCGGCGACATCGCGCGTATCGACCACAACGGTTACATCGCGATCACCGACCGCAAAAAGGAAATTATCGTGCTCTCGGGAGGCAAGAACATCTCGCCCGCCAACCTGGAGAACCGGCTGAGTTCAGACCCCGCTATCGCGCAGGCCTGCGTCATTGGCGATCGCCGTAAGCACCTGGCCGCTCTGCTGGTGCCCGATTTCGAGTATCTGGCCGCGCAGCCCCAGTTCAAGCTGACCGCGATGCGTCCGCCTGAGCAGGCCGTCGCGGATCCGGAGCTGCGCGCTTTCTATCACGCGCGCGTGCGCGAGCTTAACAAGGGACTGTCCGACATCGAGACCATCGTCGCGTTCGCGCTGCTGGCGCGCCCCTTCAATCAGGACAACGGCGAACTTACACCGACGCTCAAGCTGCGGCGCAAAGTCATCGTCGAGCACTATCGCGACGTGATCGAGTCCTTGTACGGAACGGAAACGGGACGGCGCGCCGCCGAAATAGATAGTTACTCGACCAGGTAGTAATCGACAGTCGAAACCAGGCGCAGCTTCTTTTCGATCGAAGAACGCTCTTCTGCCGGATTGGGCACTTCGCCGTCGCGGCTCAGCACCTGGAATATGCCCTCGCTGGCGCGCCGGATCGCGCCGAGATGGCTGTTGGAGTCATTCGCGAATTGCTGCGCCAGCGCCCGCGCACTCTTGGTCGCCTGCGCCAGCATTGCGGGCCGGATGTCCCCTAGGCGGGTGAATAGGTAGGCGGGGTTGGCGACGGCGCTTTCTATCGGTCTCCCGTCGAGCACCACGCCCTCCCGAATCAGTTCGCCGGTCATCTGGCTGGCGGCGCGTACCGCGTCGACCTTCGTGCTACGAATTTCGAAACCGGCGGTTACCACATAGCGGCGCCCGGCCTCGACATTGGGCGGCCCCATCAGCATAGCGAATGCAAACTGGTCATTGACTCTGCTAGGGAGTGGCTCGATTTCGCGATCGATGAAACCGGATTTGTCGATAAAGGCGCGGACGAGATCACGGTCGCGCTCACTGACGCTGCTCACCGCGCTGATATCGGAGCCCG
The DNA here is from genome assembly GCA_963710455.1 of uncultured delta proteobacterium. Lineage (GTDB taxonomy): Bacteria > Desulfobacterota > Binatia > Binatales > Binataceae > JAKAVN01. The sequence continues at coordinate 568,566 of CAVQAG010000013.1, read as the reverse complement.
TCGCACTGAAGCTCAAGGTCCACACGGCGAGGTCGGCCTTGACATTGCGTTCCGCCAACCCCTTGACGCTGACGTAGCGTTCGGCGCGCCGTCCCTGGAAAAAGCCCTGGCCGACAAAATAACCGCCCAACGCGGCGCCGGCCCCAACCAACAAGCCGAGAATTACCGCGGCAGGAAACGAGATCGACCCGCGTTCCATCTTGGTCGCGCGGATCAGTGCTGCGAATTCTCGTCGCTCTCGAGAGCGAGGATCGTGTGGATCGTAACCAGGCGTTTTACCACGTAGGAGCGTTTGCCGCGCGGGGTCTGGACCTCGATGTCGTCCTGCTCGGCCTTACCGATCAATGCCCGTCCGAGCGGCGAGGAGAGCGAGATACGGTTGGCGGCTCCGTCGACCTCCTCCGGCACGACGATCTCATATTCGACACTGACGCTTTCGTCGATGTCTTCGAGTTCGACCCGGCTGCCCAGGCCAACCGTGTCGCGCGGGATCGAATCGAGGTTTATGCGCGCCAGCTCGGCGACCCGCTCCTCGAGATTGGCGAGACGTGCGCGCAGGAATTCCTGGCGTTGCTTGGCCATCGCCCACTCGGCGTTCTCGGAAAGATCGCCGTGCGCGCGCGCGCGCTCCAGCTCCTTGGGCAATTCTACGGTCAGCTCGCGCTTAAGGTTTTCCATGTCCTTGCGCAGCCGCTTGACTACTGGAAGTTCAGCCATTGCTCTCCTGAAAACGCGAATTCCGACTACTTAATCAAACCAACCATCGAATCTTTTCAATCGGCCCAGGCCCGCCGTGCGCGCCGCTAGTCGGCCACGATCGAAGTCAGGCTGCGATTGACCCCCGGCACACTCTGAATTTTCTGCACCACCAATTCGCCGAGCGAAGAAACGTCGCTCGCCTCGGCCACCGCGATGATGTCGTGTGGGCCGGTGACCGCATGGGCGCTGGAGATTCCCGGCACCTGCCGCAGCTTGGTTGCGACCTCACGAGCCTTGCCCGGCGAGGTGTCGACGAGGATGAACGCTTTGACTGACATCTGCTGTTCCTCCTTAATGATGGTGAACTTGCCCCCTAGCGCTGCGCTCGGATCGGCTACCGCGCCACCGGCGGAATTGCGACGCCCTGCTCCGTGTACATATAAAACCCGCGGCCGGCCTTGCGCCCTAAATAACCGGCATCGACGTATTTCTTCAGCAGCGGGCAGGGGCGGTACTTGTCGTCGCCGAACGTGCGATGCATCACCTCCATGATCGCGAGGCAGGTGTCGAGCCCGATTAGATCCGCGAGCTCCAACGGGCCCATTGGCTGGTTGGTGCCGAGCTTCATCGCGATATCGATATCGCTGACTCCGCCAACCCCCTCGTACATCGTATAGATGGCCTCGTTGATCATCGGCAACAGGACCCGGTTGACGATGAAACCGGGGAAGTCCTCGGCGGTCATCGTATTCTTGCCCAGGCGCTCGGCCAGCGTGCGCGTCTGCTCAAAGGTCTCCTGCGAGGTTGCGAGTCCGCGAATGATCTCGACCAGCTTCATGGCGGGTACCGGGTTCATGAAGTGCATCCCGATAAAGCGCGGCGCGCGACTGGTGCGCGCAGCCATCCGCGTGATCGAGATTGACGAAGTGTTGGAGGCGAAAATAACCTCGGGAGGGCAAACCTTGTCGAGTTTCTGGAACAGCGCGATCTTGGCGTCTTCGTTCTCGACCACGGCTTCGATTACGAAATCGACCTCGCGGAGGTCCTCCAGCCGCGCGGTGGTCTTGATACGGCTAAGAACACGATCACGTTCCTCGGGCTTGATTCGGCCGCGCTTGAGCATCCGATCGAGGTCGCGGCCGATATTCTCCACCCCGCGCCGGCATACTTCCTCGCTGACGTCATGGATCAAGACTTCGAAGCCCGCCTGCCCCGCTACCTCGGCAACTCCACCGCCCATCTGGCCCGAACCCACGATGCCCAGTCTGCTAACGGCCATCAATTCCTCCCCGTCCCTGCGCGAGCCGGTTCAGTTTGAAACCGGCGCAGCGTATTTCCAATTAAATTCCGACGCGTTCATCCTGGCATCCCGGGTGGTTTGTCGCCGGCTCGCCAAGTGCCCTCGTCGCCGCCCGCGCGCATTGAGCCGCGTACCCGGCGCACGTCCTCGGGCGATTGCCGTCCAGGCATCCCCAGCCCGCGCATCAGTATGTTGGTCAATTCCGAGGTCATACGGTCGCGCAGCGTGGGCTCCCCGCCGACTTGTGTGTCGAGCACCCGATCCACCTGCTCCCGCGTCAGTCCTTCGGCGGCAAAAATATCCACCAGCCCGACCAGTCCCACCGTCCCGCCGGCCCGTTCAACGATGCTAACAACTTTGCCGCAGACCGGGCACGTCCGGCGAATTAGTCCGGCCCATCGCCGGCAATAGATGCAGCGCATGCTCTATTTTCAGCCGACCTCCCTAAGCTCCGAAAGCGAAAGCGGGCGCGCGTGCCTACCTTAAGGCCCGCTGCCCCGCTCTGGTTTTGAAAGTACACCGGCCCAACAACCGCGGCAAGCCGCCGTTACTGAGGACGAGCGACGAAGTCTCCTTGACAGCTCATTCATAGGCATAATATTCTGTAAATGAGAATGGTTCTCAATTACAACTGCGAGTGCTCATGATAATCAAGCACACCGTCAATCAAGAGCAATAAGGCGGGTCTAGGGAATCTCAAAGTTGCCTACTGTCCTACCCTATTTTTTGTATTCTCTCGGCATCCTGGTGCGAGAGGGATCCGAAGCACTGCTGGTCATCGTTGCTCTGCTCGCGGCGGTTCGCGAGGCCGGACAGGAGCGGCGCGCGCGCGACATCTACGCCGGCGCCTTGCTCGCAATTGGAATCAGCCTTGTGTTGGCATGGGCGGTCAACCATCTCATCGCCGACGACACCAGCGACACGCTCGAGGGTGTCTTTCAATTGCTCGCGGCGGCGACGCTCTTTTACGTGAGCTCGTGGCTGACAGCCCGCGGCCAGAGCGATCGTTGGCGCGCCTTCCTGCACGGCAAGGTGGAAGCGTCGCGCGACATCGCTGGGCCCTCGATCGCGCTTGGATTGACGGCCTTTCTGGCCGTGATGCGCGAGGGCGCCGAAACGATCGTCTTTTTTCAGGCGCTGCTCGGGGGCGCAACTGAAACCGTCGAGCGTCACGCCGTGATGGCGGGATTGTTGGTCGGCGCCGTGGCGCTGGGCGTGATTTTCCTGATCCTGCGCAAGGCGGCATTCCGCATCCCACTCGGATCGTTCTTCACCGCGACGTCGGTGTTGCTCTACGCACTGGCGGTGATCTTCGTCGGCCAGGGAATTTCGAGCTTCCAGGAATCCGGCGTGATACGCACGACTTTCCTCGATCACGTGCCGACTATCCAGGTGTTGGGGCTCTTTCCAACCGTGCAAACGCTAGCGGCGCAGGCCGTAATGCTCGGACTGGCAGCGCTTGCACTGTTCGCGCCGGCCGGCCCGCGCAGGGGCAAGCGCGCCGATACGCCAGCGGCAGCTGCCGGCAAGGTCAGCCCGCGTATCGCGCAGCCCCTCTCGCGTTAACTCGAATTCCCGGCCGGAAGCACGCACCTGTTGCCCATGCATCGCGAAAGCTGTTACGCAGTGGTTCGTGAGAATGCGCGCGATGCCGCCACCTGTCGATCATCCGGCCTCCAAAGATCCAGCTCTAAATGACGCTATCTCCAGCGATGTGCCTGGAGCGACCGCTGGCGAAGCCACCGCGCCTGATCCTGCGCCCCAGCCGTCGGGACCTCCACGCAGCATGGTCGAAGTGGTTTGGGGTGCCGCCGCGACCGCGTTAGCGGTTTGCTACACTGCGGCCCTTGCGCCGTGCGCGGCGCTGGTAGGTGTGATCGGCTACCCTCATCTGGCCACACCGATAAGCCGGCTCTGGGGCTGGTTGATCCTGCGCAGCAGCGGCGTCAAGGTCGAGATGGAAGGACTCGAGCACCTGGCCGATCTCAAATCGTACGTCCTGGTTAGCAACCATCAGAGCTTCTTCGACATTTTCGCGATCTGTGCCTGGATGCCTGGGGAGCCACGCTTCGTGGCGAAACAGGAGCTGGGAAAAATCCCGATGCTGGGGCTCGCGATGCGCCGTTCGGGACACATCATGATCGACCGCGCGAAGGGCGGTCAGGCGATCCGCAAGGCGCTCAAGATAGCAAAGGACGGTTTTTCGATCGTGGTTTTCGCCGAGGGGACGCGATTCAGCGACAACCGGGTGCATCCGTTTAACGACGGCGCAGCGTGGCTTGGGATAGCAACGCGGCAAAAATGCGTGCCGATGGCGATCAGCGGAACCGCCGCGTTTTTTCCGCGCGGCGCGCGAATCGTACGGCCGGGGGGACGCATGCGCATGGCGATCGGCAAGCCCATCGATACCACAGAACTGCGCGGGGCGGATCGCGAAGCACTGACGCGCCAACTCGAAGCAAGCGTGCGCGCATTGTTTCGTCGCGAAGTATAGGCTCGGTGGACTGATGCCGGAGGCCGGTCGCGCCGCGTCACTCGCCCCTCGCGCGCGAATGGCTAAAATTCAGATTTTGCGGTCGAAGATAAAGAGCGGAACCTGATTCGCGATCTTCGGATCGAGTGCGAGCACCCGGCGTCCGTTATAGATCTTCGGCGCCTGAGGTTCGATACCTGCGCTCCTCAGTGCTGCCGCGACCTGCGCAACGTCTTCCGCCTCCAGCCAGAGGCCCAAAAGCCCCTCCCCGCCGGCGGCGATCGCCGCCGCCGGCGCGGCGCCCGCTACGAGACGGATCTCAGCGTCGCCCACCTTGAGCCTTGTACTGTCGCCGCCGGAACCGGGGATCACTTCGAAGCCAAAGTTCCCTCGGTAAGTCTTTACCGCATCTCCGAGATCGGTCGTGGCGACCTCCAGCGTATCGAACCGTTTCAGCAATGGCATCGTTTCACCATGTCGCCGCTCGTTTCAGGATCGCTCAAGCCGACAGGCTCATTCCTTGGCGGGCGCTAACGTGATGTCAACCCTCGCCGTTTCGCCCGGCGCAATCGTTACCTTCCGGGTATGTGTCCCTAGCTTTTCCTGCCACACTTCAAGCGTGTACGTTCCCGGCGGAACGTCCTTGATCGTAAACTTGCCGCCGCCGTCAGTCACCGCATAGTACGGATTGCCCGCCACGAACCACCATCCGCGCATCCAGTTGTGGACGTCGCAGCTCACGGCGATCAATTCCGGATATTTGAGCTGCGCGGTCACGATCACGTGCTTGAACGGCGGCTGCGCCATGTCGAGCGCCGGGTTGCGTTTGGACTCGGTGCGCACACTGTGCAGGATGCCGTCGGAATTCACGATATCGACCGTGCTGCCCGCCGGAAAGGCGAGTACGTGCGGCGTGTACTCGCAGTCCTTCTGGTCGAATTTGACGCCCTTTAGCGGTGCCAGCGGAACGCCCTTGGCGATGTCAGTGAGGCTGACGACGGCGTCGGCGATCCCGCCGCCGGCGCCCACGATCAGGCTTTCGTCGTAGAGTGGCTTGGCGCCGCATACTTCGCGGTCCTTGCTGATTTCGACCGGCTTGCGCGCAGGCGGCGCGCCGCCGAATTTGACCATGCCGGCGATCGCACCGGCGTCCTTGAAGGTCTCGGCTTGATACGCGTAAGCGCGCGTCGCCAGTGTCAACGATGCGATAGCTATTGCGGCGACAATGCGGGCGATGGCTGAAGAAAGGAGCGCGCGGCGCAAAACTGCCTCAAAAATACCTAGGCCGCCAGCTTGGTGGCGATCACGACACGATGGACCGAGAAGCGTGCTATACGCTCGTTGCGTTCGACGTTGATCTTGTGGCCGTCGAGCACGTCGCTCACGCGCAGCCGCGTGGTCCATCCGAGATGCCTGGTCAGCGGGTTGGCGGCCCATACCAACGAGTAGAGCAGCGGATTCTCACTCGCGAAATGGTTGACGTGAACTATTTTACCGCCCGGCTTACATACCCGCACCATCTCCTGCATCATGCGTAGCGGATCGGGCACCACCGTCATCACGTGGAAGCTCGTAACCCAATCGAAGCTGTGGTCAGGAAACTCGAGATTGAGCGCGTCCCCGCGGCGGACTTCGATATGACCCCAGCCGTTCTCGCGGGTCTTCTTGACCGCGTGCGTGAGCATGTCGGTTGAGGGATCGATACCCACGACTTTGACGTAAGGCGGGTAGGCGTCGAGCGAAATGCCGGTGCCCACGCCGACTTCGAGCACTTGCTGTCCAGGCCGCAGATTGAGCTGCTCGATTATTTCATGTTCGTGGTCGACGAAAATTCGGCCGAAGGTGTGGTCGTAAAAACGGGCCAGGTCGGAGTAGACGCGGCTCTGATGCGGTTCGCCCATCGCTAGTAAACCTCAAACCTCTGTGCAGGATACGCGGCCGCAGTTACACAGATACGGTGCCGCGCGTCGCCACGCCTCAAACCCTTCCTACTCCCGGCGCTAGGCTGCCGCGTTGATGCCCCGCGTCTGGCGCTTGAAGGACGCGATGTCGCGTTTGCGAAAGCGCCACTGACGCCCCTTCTTAAACGCGGGCAGAATATTGCGGCGTGCGAATTCGTTGACTGTGTCGGGGCTCAGATCGAGCAAAAAGGCCACTTCGCGCGAGTTCAAAAGCACGTCGTCTTTGTCTGCCATTGGTCGTGCTCTAGGGCTCGCGGTTTTTTAATATGAACCGTTCGATCAAGTCAAGGTATTCTGACAAAACGCCGCTCGTGCTGCTATCACCGATGCAAAAGAGCCGCTCAGCAATTTCAATGGCGCGGTATCTGTGGCGCAATTAGCCAAGCGTATCACTATTAGACACTTATTGAATTCAGCCGACGCATCGAAATCAGGTAATCGTACCACGCCCGCGTCACCACGAAACAGGAAAACACACCTGTCAGCACGCCCACGCAAAGTGTGACAGCGAAGCCTTTTACCGGCCCGGTACCGAATTGAAAAAGGATCAGCCCAGCTACGAAAGTCGAGATGTTTGAGTCGCGAATCGCGGACCATGCCCGTTCATAGCCGAGGCGCACCGCTTCGCGCGGCGTTTTGCCGTCGCGCAACTCCTCGCGCATTCGTTCATTGACCAGAACGTTGGCGTCGACCGACATCCCAAGCGTCAGCACGATGCCGGCGATTCCCGGCAGCGTCAGCGTCGCCTGCATCGCAGCCATCACGCAGATCAGCAGCAGGATATTGAGCGAGAGTCCGAAGTCGGCGAGCAAGCCGGCTCCGCTGTAGTACACGGCCATGAAAACCAGCACCACCAGCGCGCCGACCACGAACGACCGCTCGCCCTGTCGGATCGAGTCGCGTCCGAGCGACGGTCCGACCGTGCGCTCTTCGATAATCTCAACCGGTGCCGGCAGCGCGCCCGAGCGCAGCACGATTGCCAGTTCGTGCGCCTCGTCGTAGGTGAAATTTCCGGTTATCTGCACGTGGCCGCCCGGAATCGGCTCCCTGATGACCGGAGCGGAATAGACCACGTTGTCGAGCACGATCGCGATCTTGCGGCCGACGTTGGCCGCAGTGATTGCGCCGAAAATTTGCGCGCCACGCTGGTCGAGGTCGACCGTCACGTATGGACCTTCGAGTTGTCCGCCGGGGCGCACGCGCGCGTCGGTGATGGTGTCGCCGGTGAGCAACACAGGCGACTCGACCAGGTACGGCTCGCGGCCGCCGCGGCTGGCGGGGCCATAGAGGATCTCGTCACCGGGAGGCGGACCGTCGCGCAGCGCGTCGGAGACCGAATGACTGTCGTCGACCAGCTTGAACTGGAGCACCCCGGTCTTGCCAATCAGCTCCTTGGCGCGCTCGGGGTCCTGGATACCCGGAAGCTGCACCAGAATCTCGTCGTTGCCCTCCTGGGCGATCGTGGTCTCGCGAACTCCGAGCTGGTCGATTCGATTGCGGATGGTCTCGAGCGCCTGCTCCATCGCATTGCGCCGCACCTGATCCAACTCCATCGGACGGTAGGTCAATTTGTAGGTCGGTCCGGCGTCAGGAGAGTTTGGCGCAAGGCCGATCGTCATGTCGGAAAAAAGTTTGCTCGCGAGATCGAGAAAAGCGGTCCGTTCGCCCGCGCTGGGCAAAGTCACCAGCACCGCGTCTCCCGAAGGATCGACGGTGACGCTCTTAACGTCGAGCTTGTTCTGCTTCATCTCCTGCTTGATGTCGTCGCCGACGCGGCGCAACTGGGTTTTGACCGCCTCGTCGAGTTTGACTTCGAGCAAAAGATGGGTGCCGCCCTGGAGGTCCAGTCCCAACTGGATTTTTGGCGTCGGGATAGTGTTGGTCCACCAATCAGGCAGCGCGCCGCTGATGCTGGGCAGGAGAATCAGCACCGCTAGTGCGGTTAGCGCCGCGGCCAAATAAAGCCGCGTGCGGCCGCTGCCGCCGGTGAAGTGCAACCATAAAAAAGCGCCCGCGACCGCGAGCAGGATGATTATCGGGATGAAATCCGCGTTTGCGTTAGCGTTTTCCATTGGTCACTTTTTCACTTTCACTTTCACTTTTTCACAGTGAACTCGATGATGCGTTGCGCGCGAACCGGTTAATTTCGGGAACGCGCCTGTACTACTCCGCCTTCTGACTCTTGCCCACCGGCGGCTTGCCGTAGCTGGAGAGCGCGGTTATCTGGCTGCGCTCAACCCGCACGCGCACGTTCGGCGCAATCTCCAGCACCACCACTTTGTCGCCGATCTCGTTTATCCGGCCCAACAACCCGCCTGTGGTCACCACTTCGTCGTTGCGTTTGAGTTTGGCTAGCATGTCGCGATGCTCGCGAGCCTTGGTGGTTTGGGGACGCAGGAAGAACCAGTAGAAGGCGAGGATAAGCAGCGAAAACGGCACCCCCGGCCCATACAGCAATTGATCGATGAGGGTCGGCTGAGCAGCCGCGGCGGGCGTGGCCGCGCTTTGAGCCCACGCGATTCCTTCAAAAAACATCGGTTATTAACCTTTACTCTTCTGCGCTCCGCTCGCCGCCAAGGCGGGCCAGCGTCCCGGCCGCGAACTCCCGGTAAGTGCGAGATGCGATAGCAGCTTGCATCCCGGCCATCAAGCTGGCGTAGAAGTACAGATTATGTTCCGTTAACGCTCGCGCCGCCAGAATCTCCCCCGAAATATATAAGTGACGGATGTATGCCCGGCTAAGTCTCGTGCAGGTGCGGCATCCGCAGCCCTCCTCCAGTGGCCGGGGGTCGCGGGCGTGCATGGATTGTTTGATCGAGATACGGCCGACGCTCGTGTACGCGCTGCCGTTGCGAGCGTTGCGTGTGGGCAAAACACAATCGAACAGGTCGTAACCCATTCCCACCGCGGCAACGAGGTCCTCTGGTGTGCCGACGCCCATCAGGTAGCGTGGCCGCTCCGCCGGCAGCAGGGTTGCGCTCAGCGCGGCCATCTCGAGCATCTGCTCCTTCGGCTCGCCCACCGCGAGCCCCCCCGCGGCGAAGCCATCGAACGGCATCGCGGTTATCTGAGCGGCACTCCGCCGCCTGAGTTCAGGATAAACGCCGCCCTGGATTATTCCGAAAAGTGCCTGCCGTGAACTCCGTCGCGCACTGACGCATCGCTCGGCCCATCGCGCCGTCAACTCCAGCGAGGCGGCCGCCCGCGCGTGCTCGGCCGGATACGGCGTGCACTCGTCGAGCGCCATCATCAGGTCCGATCCGATTCGCTCCTGAATTTCGACCGCACGCTCTGGCGTCAGCATGAACTCGGAGCCGTCGAGGTGCGAGCGAAAACGAATTCCATCGGCGCTCACTTCGTTGAGCTTGGCGAGGCTCATCGCCTGAAAGCCGCCGGAGTCGGTCAGCACCGCGCCGTCAAATCCCATGAAGCGCCCCACCCCGCCGAGTTCCTCGATAAGCTCGGCGCCGGGACGCAAAGCGAGATGGTAGGTGTTGGCGAGCACCAGCCTATAACCCAACTGCCACAGCTCCTCGGGCGCCATCGCCTTGACCGCGGCGCGCGTGCCAACCGGCATGAAGGCCGGCGTCGCTACCTCGCCATGAGCGGTCGCAAGACGGCCCACGCGCGCGTCACCGTCGCGCGCGAGCACCTCGAGACCGAACACTCGCGCTACGGATGTGCCGCTCACAGGATCAACATCGCGTCGCCATAGCTCAGGAAGCGGTAGCGATGACGCATTGCCTCGCGATAGGCGTCGAGAATCTCCTCGCGCCCCGCAAACGCCATCACCATAGCGAGCACCGTCGAGCGCGGCATGTGAAAGTTGGTCACCATCGCGTCGATCGCGCGGAACCGGAAGCCCGAAGAGATGAACAGGCCGGTAGCGCCTTCCGCGTCGCCGGTAATCGCGTGAGATTCGAGCGCGCGCACGCTACTGGTGCCAATCGCGATCACGCGGCCGCCAGTGCGCCGCGCCAGCGCGAGCGCCGAAAGGGCGGCGGGAGAGATCGTATACCACTCAGCTTCCATCGTGTGCGCCTCGACCTGCGGCGCGCGGAGCGGAGTAAACGTACCCGGTCCGATATGCAGCGTGATGAACGCCGTGCGCACGCCTGCCGCGGCAAGTTTGGCCAAAAGCTCACGGGTGAAGTGCAATCCCGCGGTGGGTGCTGCCACCGCGCCCGGTTCTGCCGCGAAGACCGTCTGGTAATCGTCGCGGTCCGACGGCTGCGGTTCGCGATGGATGTAATGCGGGAGCGCCAGCGCGCCAGCGTTCTCAAGGATAGTTTCGATCGGCATCGAATCGTCGCTGATGACCAGCGGGCGGCCCGGACGCTGATAACCCGCGATACGGAGCGTGGGGCCGCCGTCCAGGATCAATCGAGTGCCTTCGCGGAGTCCACGATGGCCCCGTATCAGCGCAAGCCACGCACCCGGCGGCTCGTCAACCGGGCGCACCATCAGGAGTTCGACCGCGCCGCCGGTCGGCTTGCGCGCAAAAAGCCGGGCGGGGAACACCCGCGTGTCGTTGAGCACCAGCAGGTCGCCGTCGCGCAGAAAATCGCCGAGCTTGTAGAAGCGCGAGTGCTCGATCGTCCCTCCGCGCCGGTCGAGCACCATCAGGCGCGCCTCGTCGCGGCGCTGAAGCGGCTCCTGAGCAACCAGTTCGGGCGGCAGATTGTAGTCGAGCTCGGTTAGACGCATTCCGAAGGCGCGGCCATTTGCGCCGGCGCCAACAAATCAAAATATCATCGGCCGCAAGCCCGCGATACGCGGGCAGAATTTCCCTTCCCAACGGTGATCGAGAGCGTCGGCAAATATGGGAGAACGATCCATCGCTTCGCGGAGATTCTTCGCTGACGCTAAGGATGACAGGAACGCGCGCTCTCTTGCCGTCATCCTGAACGAGGGCCGCCGAAGTGAACGATCAACGCGGAGCGATTTTTGTGCTCATCGACACCCTTCATAAAACTGCCGGAGAGACACGCAAGCTCCTACGCGATGCGCAGCACGATCTTCCCGAAATGCTCGCTCGCCGCCATCATACGATGCGCCTCGGCCACGTTCTCCATCGGCACGACCTTGTAAATCGGCGGGCGCAGGCGTCCGGCCTCGAGCGCGGAGCCGAAGCGCGCAAGCAACGCGGCAATAATCTGCGCTTTCTCCTTTTCCGGCCGGGTGCGCAGCGTCGAGCCGATCACTTTGAGATGCCGCCGCAGGACCCCCGCCAAATCGATCTCCGCGCGTGTGCCCTTCATCAGGCCGATCAAAACCAACCGTCCGCTGTGCGCGAGCGCTTCGAGATTGGGACCCAGGTAGGCCGCACCAATACTGTCGAGGATCACATCGGCGCCCCGCCCGTTGGTGGCGGTCTTGACCGCAGCGGGAAACGGACCCGAGTTGTAGTTGACCGCGACGTCGGCGCCGAGCTTCAGGCATTGCTCGCACTTGGCGTCGCTGCCCGCGGTGACGATCGACCGGACTTCGGCCTCCTTGCACAGCAGGATCGACGCCGTGCCGACTCCGCTGCCGCCGCCGTGCACCAGGACGAAGTCACCGGGTTTCGCCTCGGCTAACATGAAGATGTTCAGAAAGGCGGTTATGAAGACCTCGGGAAACGCCGCGGCCTCTTGGTCGCTCATCGTGGCCGGAATTTTGATCGCCGAGCCGCTATCCACCACGGCAAGCTCCGCATAGCCGCCGCCCGGCAGTAGAGCCATCACGCGCTCACCGACGCGCCATCCGTCCACGCCCGCGCCGATAGCGGCGACCTCGCCCGCGCATTCCATGCCGATAATTTCCGAGGCGCCCGGCGGCGGTGGATAATACCCCTGACGTTGCATCAGGTCCGCGCGGTTGAGCCCCGCGTACTTTACCCGGATCAGCAACTGGCCTGGGCCGGGCGTGGGATCGGGGGCCTCGCCGATTTTGAGTACGCTCTCGTCGCCCGGTTTTTCGCAGACTACCGCCTTCATCGCTGAGACATCCTCCATGGAGCGCGGCCGCAAAGTCTGTGCGCGCCGCGCAAAAACGGGGAGAGGGTCCGCGCGGACCCTCTCCGGAAAACGCAACCGCGAACGCCGTGAGTTAGATCTTGTAGTCGATGATCGTAACGCCGACGTTTTGGAAGTTGGTCATCTCTTCGAGGATTTTCGCGGCGCCGTCGAGCCCGACTGTGCCGGTAATCATCGCCTTGGGATTGAGCTTCTTGGCCTCAACCATCTGGAGCATCCCGGGATAGCGTGTCGATTGCATCCCGAGCGTGCCGACGATCTGCAGCTCCATCAGCACCATTTTGTCGATCGGCACTGCGACTTCGCCTTTCTCGGCCTGAGTCGTGAGCCCGATCTGGAGATGGCGTCCCTGCTTGCGCAGGCTGTTGATCGAGTTGCGGCAGGTGGCGGCGACGCCCAGCGCGTCGACCGAGACATGTGCGCCGCCCTTGGTGATGTCCACGATCGCAGCCGCCGGATCGCCGGCCTTGGCATTGACGATATGGCTCGCGCCGACCTCTTTCGCCAGTTCAAGCTTGCGGCCGTCGAGGTCGACCGCGATAACGTTGGCGCCGATCGACGACGCGATCTGGATCGCCGCGAGTCCGATTCCGCCGCAACCATGCACCGCGACCCATTCGCCCGGCCGCACTTGCGCACGGTCGACGATTCCGTGGTACGACGTCATGAACCGGCATCCCAAGGACGCGCCTTCGAGAAAACCGACCGCGTCGGGCATATGGACCAGATTAAGGTCGGCGAATGGGATCCCGACGTAGGCGCCGTAGCCACCATAATAGGTGACGCCGGGGATGAGCGGGGTGTTGCAAATGTTCGAATTCCCGCTCCGGCAAAAATCACAAGTGCCGTCGCCCTGGCTGAAAGGAACCAGGACTCGATCGCCCTTCTTGAAGTCCTTGACCTCTTTGCCGGTTTCCTCGACCACGCCGCAGAACTCGTGTCCCATGATCATCGGCATCTGCGGCTCAAGGCCGACCCACGTCCAATCGCCCGACCACAGATGCCAGTCGGAGCGGCAAATCCCTTCCGCGGCGGTCTTGAGAATCGCGCCATTGGGAGGACACTGCGGATCGGGCATGTCCCTGACAACCAGCGGTTTGCGAATACCTTCCATTACGGCAGCTTTCATCGTGTCCCTCCTTGAAGCGAATCCTGCGTGCGGTCAACCTTCCGTATAGCGCCGCGCCTCGTGGCTGGCAAACTGTTTAGCTATTTAAGGGTCACGCCGCCAGCGCCACGAGCGTGCGCTCGTAGCCGGCGAGGTCGCCCGCGTCGAGGTCCACGCGATGCAGGTCGGCGCCCGCTTCGGCCTCGGCCGCGAGACGCTCACGCGCGCCCGCCACGTCGCCGGCGTAGCCCATCTCGTCCAGCAGCCGGCGCGAAACCGCCTCGGTCCCCGCTTTCGAGCCCCCCGCCGCCCACGCCTCGCGAATCCGGCGCACGTCGTCACCGAAGCCGAACCGCGTAAGCTGCTCGGCATAGAAGGTGCCCATCCGCGCCGCGTAGAAAGACAGGGTGCCGGCCTGGATTGCGCGCGCGCGATCCGGATTGCCGGTCACATGAATGGTGCTCGGGGATTTTACCGCGACCGATTTGGGATCGCGTCCGGCGCGCGCCGCGAGCGCGCGGAAATCGGCGATCGATTCCTTGAGCCGCCCCAGCGGAATCATCACCGGCAGCCATCCGTCGGCCTGTTGCGCGGTGAACTCGACGCTCTTCTGATTGAGCGACGCGATCCAGATCGGGATATGCTTGCGCGGCGGCTCGAACCGCAGCGTAAACCCGCGCTTGAGCTTGAACAGCTTACCGTCGTAATTGAGCGGCTGCCCGCCCATCAGCAAGTTGATGATGTCGACGTACTCGCGCATCCGGGTAAGCGGCGGATTGAACGCAACGCCATGGAAGTGCTCGATCACCTGCGGTCCGCTGGTGCCCAAGCCGATGATCATGCGTCCGCCGCTAAGTTCGTCGAGCGTCGCGAAATGCTGCGCGAGCGCGCCCGGCGTGCGCGAGTACGTGTTGACGATTCCGGTCGCCAGGGCAATACGTCGCGTGTGCTCGGCGAGCAGCGTCAGGCTGGTGAAAGCGTCGCGGCCCCACGCCTCGGCGACCCATATCGAATGGGCGCCGGCGTCGTCGGCGACGCGGGCGCGCTCGATCATGCCCTTGAAGTCCGGTTTGCCTTGCCAGTTGATGCCGAGTGCAATTTTATAGGCCATTGTTTCACCAGGTCTGCGCCGTGAGCCTTCTTTTAGCGCTCTAGCCTCGCGACTGTCGAGCACGGGCGCTCGAACTACGGGCGCCTGAAAGGCAAATCGTTCACGAAAACATAATGGGTTGGCAAAACAGCTTCCTTTCGCGCACTTTTCGCAGACGCGTCTACCGGGTAAACTATGAGGGTGGGTGATGCGGGGCGGAACGGCCATTAAGCCGTGTCTTACCGTAGTCTTGCCGTAGGTCTTGATAGGTCCTCCGTGCCGACCGACAACGAAGCTGAAAACAAGTCTTCCGCCACCGGCAAAGCCGCAGCTGGCGAGGACAAGCTCGCGGGGCGCAGGGTCGTCGTTGATTTCAGCCTGCTGCGGCGCTACGGCGGGCGCAACTTCCGCGACCTCGGCGGCCATCCTACCGCCGAAGGTAAGCGCGTGCGGAGCAACTTGATCTTCCGCTCGGCGCACCTGGCCGAGGTCCCCGAAGAAAGCCCGATACGATCGGCGGGTCTCCGGACCGTGGTCACTCTACAAAGCCGCACCGAGATCTCAATCCTCGGGCCACCGCACGCCGACGTACTGCGCGAGGTACGATGGGAGCACATCCCGATCGGCGATCGATGGTTTCGCGAGCGCGAGCCGATAAGCCTGATACCCGGCCGCGAGCATCATTCGATTCTTCACGATTTCCGCGAGGACTGGCGCACGTTCTTCAACATCCTGGCCGAACGCGACGTCTATCCGCTGCTCTTCCATTGCTCAGCCGGTCGCGATCGCACGGGGGTGGGCGCCGCGATGCTGCTCGAATTGTTAGGCGTGAGCCGCGAGCGGATCGTCGCGGACTTCCTTGAGAGCAATCTGGTCTTTCCCAAGATGCCGTTGGCGGCGGCGCAACTCGAGCCGGTATTCGAACTTATCGACGAGTCCGGCGGAATCGAGGCATTCATGAGCGAAGGTATCGGGCTGGATCGCACCGACCTGGCGGCGATCCGCGAAGATCTTCTCGAAGAATTGCTCGAAGATCCCGCGACGTCCGACGACGCGTCCGATCGCGACGAAGAATAGCGACTATTTATTTTTCCACTGCGGGGCGCGCTTCTCGGCAAACGCGAGCGCGCCCTCGCGCGCATCGTCGGTGCCTTGCAGCCACTTGTATAGCTCGCGCTCAAGCTTCAGCCCGTCGGCCAGGGGCATATCGAGTCCGCGCAGCGCGGCCTGCTTGATCCGCTGCACCGCGAGCGGCGAGCTCTTGCAGATCTCGGTCGCGATTTCTTCGGCCTTCGCCATCAGACGGCTCATGGGCACCACGTGGTCGACCAATCCAAGGCGGAGGGCCTCTTCTGCGCCGATCCGATTGCCGGTGTAAAGCATCTCGAGCGCGCGGCCGAGCGGAATCAGCCGCGGCAACCGCTGCGTACCGCCGCCGCCGGGAAGCCATCCGAGACGGACCTCGCCGAGTCCGAACTGCGAATGATCGGCGGCCACCCGGATATCGCAGCAGAGCGCCTGTTCCAGCCCACCGCCATTGGCGTGGCCGTTGATCGCCGCGATGATCGGTTTGGTCAACTCGAACATCACTGGATACGGCGCGTCGAGCAGTTCCTCGTTTGGCCGCTCGACGTAGTTGGACTTGATATCGCTGCCGGCGCAAAATGCGCGGTCGCCGGCGCCGGTAAAGATCGCGACGCGCAGAGCAGGATCCTCGCCGAACTCTCGCCAGATTTGCGAAAGCCGCCCGTAGGTCTCGAAATCGCAGGCGTTGAGCCGCTCAGGGCGATTGATCGTGACGTAGGCGATCGGTCCCTTCTTTTCGAATAACACTTTCATCGGAGGATCCTCCCTTGCTCTCTCCTCTTTAGCACCAGTTGCGATTTTTGCGATCAGGTAAGCCGAGGCGCCGGCGAACCAAAAAAAAAGAGGGCCGCTCTCGAGCGGCCCCTAAACTGACATTCGATGGAAAGCCCTATGCCGGCAGATAGCCGTCGCGCAGGAGAGACTTCGCGATGATCATGCGCTGCACCTCGCTGGTGCCCTCGCCAATTTCCGCCAGCTTCGCGTCGCGCATGAACCGTTCGACAGGGAACTCCGCCATGTAGCCGTAGCCGCCGTGGATCTGCACCGCCTTGATCGTCGTCCACATCGCGGTCTCCGAGGCGAACAGCTTGGCCATCGCGGCCTCGCGTCCGAACGGCTTGCCTTTGTCCTTGAGCTCCGCGGCACGGCACATCAGCACCCACGAGGCATCGATCCGCGTGGCCATGTCGGCCAGCATCCACTGGATCGCCTGGAAATCCGCGATCCGTTTGCCGAACTGCTTGCGCTCCTTGGCGTAGGCGGTCGCCTCTTCGAACGCGCCGCGTGCGATTCCGGCGGCGAAGCCCGCGATTCCGATCCGGCCGCCCTCCAGCACCTTGAGGGTCTGGCTATAGCCCTCGCCCATCTCGCCGATCAGATTGCGCGCCGGCACGGTGACGTTGTCGAAAATCACCTCGGCGGTGTCCGAGGCGCGAAGCCCCAGTTTTTCGATTCGCCGTCCGTTGGAGAGCCCGGACGTGCCGCGTTCGACAATGAAGGCCGAGACGCCGGAGCGCTTCTTTTCCGCGTCGGTCACCGCCATCACGACGTACACGTCGGCAACGGTGCCGTTGGTGATGAACATCTTGGCGCCATTGATGACGAAGTTGTCGCCCTTGCGCACCGCACGGGTCTGCATCGCTGCCGCATCGGAGCCCGAACCGGGTTCGGTGAGGCACCATGCGCCGAGCTTTTTCGCCGCGACCATCTCGGGCAGGTAGTGTGCGCGATGCTCCTCGGCGGCGAACAGATTGATGTGCCCGCTCGAGAGCGACATGTGCGCCGCACAGGTCAGGCCGACCGACGCGTCGTAGCGCGACAGCCCCTCGACCACCAGCGCCTGGCTTAGCGTGTCGGCACCGCTGCCGCCGAAGCGCTCGGGAAAGGAGATGCCGAGAAAGCCCAGCTCGCCGAGATGGCCAATCACCTCACGCGGGAAGATTTCCTCTTTGTCCCACTTTGCCGAGTTCGGCTTGATCTCGCGCTCGGCGAACTGGCGGAGCGTATCGCGAATCGTGCGCTGCTCGTCGCTAAGCTCGAAGTTCATCGCGGAAATTCCAATGTCGCTCCCCGGGCGCGCGCTTCATTCGCGCGGCTGCACGCTCTCGCGTAGCCACTTGACGATGTCTTCGGTGGAAGCCCCCGGGGTGAAGACCTCTTTCACGCCTGCCTCGCGCAGCTTTTTGGCGTCGTCTTCGGGAATGATCCCGCCGCCGAAAACCGCGATATCGCCGGCGCCGCGTTCCTTCAGGAGCCGCATCACTTCCGGGAACAGCGTCATGTGCGCGCCCGAAAGGATGCTCAGCCCAACCGCGTCGACGTCCTCCTGCACCGCGGCCTCGGCGATCATCTCAGGCGTCTGATGCAGTCCCGTGTAGATCACCTCGAAGCCGCCGTCGCGCAGTGCCCGCGCGATTATCTTGGCACCGCGGTCATGCCCATCGAGACCGGGTTTCGCGACCAGAACTCTAAGCCGTTTCTCCGCCACGTTAGATCCAACCTGGGTCAGTGTAGATGCCGAACTCGGAGCGGAACACGTCGCAAATCTCGCCGACCGTGCCGTCGCGCCGCACCGCCTCGCAAATGGGGTCCATCAGGTTCTCGCCCGAGCGGCAGGCCTCGGCGACGCGGGCGAGCGACTCGCGCACGGCAACCGAATTGCGCTCGCGCTTCATCTTGCGCACCCGCTGAACCTGCATCTCTTCCATCGCGGGGTCGATCCTTAGCGTCTCGATCTTTATCTCCTCCGGGACGGTATACTTGTTGACGCCGACCACGGTCTTGATGCCCTGCTCGAGCTGACGCTGATAATTGAACGCCGCTTCCGCGATCTCGCGCTGCGGATAGCCGGTTTCGATCGCCTTGACCATGCCGCCCATCTCGTCGATACGGCGGATGTAGTCCATCGCGTCGCGCTCCATCCGATCGGTGAGCGCTTCGACCGCGTAGCTCCCGCCGAGCGGATCGATTGTATTGGTGACGCCGGTTTCCTCCGCGATCAACTGCTGCGTGCGCAGCGCCACCATCACCGCGTGTTCCGTGGGCAGCGCCAGCGTCTCGTCCATCGAGTTGGTGTGCAGCGACTGCACACCGCCCATCACGCCCGCCAGCGCCTGGATCGCCACGCGCACCACGTTGTTGACCGGCTGCTGCGCGGTGAGCGAAACTCCCGCGGTCTGCGCATGCGTGCGGAGCATCATCGAGCGCGGATTCTTCGCGCCGAAGCGTTCCTTCATGATACGCGCCCACATCCGGCGCGCCGCGCGCAGCTTGGCGACCTCCTCGAGAAAGTCGCTGTGCAGGTCCCAGAAGAACGACAGGCGCGGCGCGAATTCGTCGACGTCGAGGCCGCGCTTGACCCCTTCTTCGACGTAACAGATCCCGTCCGCGATAGTGAAGGCAAGCTCCTGCACGGCGGTCGAGCCGGCTTCGCGGATGTGATAGCCGGAGATCGAGACCGCGTGCCAGCGCGGAACCTTCTTCGCGCAGAACTCGATCATGTCGGTGACGATCCTGATCGAAGGGCGCGGCGGACTGATCCATTCCTTCTGTGCGATGAACTCCTTGAGCATATCGTTCTGGATCGTGCCGGCAACCTTGTTCCACGGCACGCCCTGGCGCTCGGCAACCACAAGATACATCGCCAGCAGCACCGAGGCTGAGCAGTTGATCGTCATCGAGGTCGAGACTTTATCGAGCGGGATGCGATCGAACAGGCGCGCCATATCATGGACCGAAGAGACCGAGACGCCCTCGCGGCCGACCTCGCCACGGGCGCGCTCGTGGTCGGCGTCGTAGCCCATCAAGCCCGGCATGTCGAACGCGGTCGAAAGCCCGTCCTGGCCCTGCGAGAGCAGGAAATGGAAGCGGCGATTCGTGTCCTCGGCAAGGCCGAATCCCGCGAACTGGCGCATCGTCCACAGACGCCCACGGTACATCGACTCGTACACGCCGCGCGTGTAGGGAAACTCGCCCGGGTAGCCGAGCGCATCCTCGTAATCGCCCTTTACGTCTTCGGGCGTATAGAGCGGCTCGATCTCCAGGTCGGAGACGGTAGAGAAGCGCACCGGCCGCTCCTGTCCCTTGTTATAAGTGCTGTCCAGCCATTCACGTTTGGTGCTCACGCCTGTTCACCGGTCCTCTAGTACGTGGCTCGAAATTATCAGCCGTTGAATCTCCGAAGTACCTTCGTAAATTTCCGTGATCTTCGCGTCACGGAAGTAACGCTCGACCTTGAATTCCTTGGTGTATCCGTAACCGCCGTGGATTTGGATCGCCTCGGTTGCCGCCTTCATCGCGGTCTCTGCCGCAAAGAGCTTTGCCATCGCCGATTGCGCCGTGCAAGGCAGGCCGGCGTCCTTGAGCGTGGCCGCGCGATGCGTCAGCAGACGGGCCGCGTCGATCTCTACCGCCATGTCGGCGAGCTTCCATTGGATCGCCTGGTAATCCGCGATCGGCTTGCCGAAGCTCTTGCGTTCCTGGGAGTAGCGCAGCGACGCCTCCAGCGATGCGCGCGCAATCCCGAGCGCCTGGGAGGCGATTCCAATCCGGCCACCGTCGAGCGTCTTCATTGCGACCTTGAAACCGTCGCCCTCTTTGCCAATCAGGTTGGTAGCCGGTACGCGCAAGTCGCTGAACGCGAGCTGCGCGCTGTGGGAGCCGCGGATTCCCATCTTCTCTTCGATTCGCACCACCTGGTAGCCGGGATCGGAGGTTTCGGCGATGAAGGCGCTTATTCCGCGATGGCCTTGCGAGGAATCGGTGTTGGCGAAAACGATCGCCACCCCGGCCTCCGGGCCATTGGTGATAAAATTCTTGGTCCCGTTGATTACGTAGCTGTCGCCGTCGCGCACGGCGCGAGTGCGCTGGCCGGCGGCGTCGGAACCGGCCTGCGGCTCGGTCAGCGCGAAGCACCCGATCCATTCGGCCGCCGCCATTTTCGGCAGATAGCGCTTGCGCTGATCTTCGTTGCCCAAGCCGAGAATCGGCCAGGACGCGAGCGAGGAATGCGCCGAAAGAATGACCGCCGTGGACGAACACTCGACCCCCAGCTCCTCGATCACCAGCGAATAGCTGACGTGGTCGAGGCCGGCGCCGCCATACTGCTCGGGGATGAAAATGCCCATCATGCCGAGCCGTCCCAGTTCGGCGACGGCCTCGGCGGGAAAGCTGTGATTGCGGTCGACTTCGACGCCGACCGTGCTCAGGCGCTCGCGGGCGAAGCGGCGCGCCGTGTCACGCGCCGCGCGCTGAGCTTCGTTGAGTTCCAGGTCCATCACTGACCGTCACCAGGGAATGGCGCCGTCACGGCCACCATCCTTCCCGTATCTTAGTAAACCGCAAGCTCCGATAGAACCTCGCCGAGCGGGCGGGATCGGGCTGTTTGGCCGTTGCGCGCTATTTGTGTTGCCACTTGGGGTCGCGTTTCTGCACGAACGCGCGTGTGCCCTCGACCCGGTCCTCGCTGGCGAAAGTAAGCCCAAAGGCCTCCTGCTCGAATCGGAGACCCGCGTCCTCTTCCATCGTGAACGACGCGCGCAGCGCGGCCTTGGCCTGGTGCAGCGCGACCGCCGATTTCGAGGCCAGCCGCTCGGCGAGCTTGCGCGCCGCCCGTATCAATTCGTCGGGCGCGACGACTTGGTTCACCAGCCCGAGCGCCAGCGCCGTTTTGGCGTCGAACATGTCGCCTGTCATCACGAACTCGCGGGCGCGGGCGTGACCGATTCGATGGGGCAGCCGCTGCGTGCCGCCGAACCCCGGAATAAGCGCGAGATTGATCTCGGGCTGCCCGAAGCGCGCCTTTTCGCTGGCGATAATCAGATCGCACGCCATCGCCAGTTCCAATCCGCCGCCGAGCGCGAAGCCGTTGACCGCCGCAATCACCGGGATCGGCAAGTCTTCGAAACTTTGCATCACGCGATGGCCCATGCGCGAGAACTCCAGCCCCTCACCGGGGGCCATCTCGGACATCGCGGCGATATCGGCGCCCGCGACGAAAGCACGGTCGCCCGCGCCGGTCACGATCAGGACGCGCACGGCGGTGTCGCGGCGGATCTCGGCCAGCACCTGGGCGATGTCCTCCAGCACGACGCGGTTGAGCGCGTTGAGCGCGGCCGGCCGGTTGACGGTCAACGTAGCCACGGCGGCCTTGTCGAATATGATCTCTCTGAGCTCCACTAAACTTTCCTCCTCGCCCTCATCGCAGCGTCCGCGTGCGCCGTCGGACGTTTTGGTCGGAAGATTTTCTAACGAGCGCAACCGTTCATACGATCATCGAGACTGCGGCGCGGCAAGCTTCTCGCACACCATCCAGAGCCGATCGCCGCCCCAGAAAATCTCGCCGTCGAGGACGAAGGTCGGCACGCCGAATACGCCGAGTTCCTCGGCCTGGCAGCAGATCCGGTCGTGGGCGACACGGCCGTCGCGGTCGAGGAAATCAAAGAAGCTCGCGACCGGCGCGCCCGCTTCCGAAAGAACGGCCCGAATCGCGTCGCGATTTTCGATGTCCAGCGCGCGTTTCCAGAAGCGCTCGAAGACCAGATCGTTGTACTTGCGAAAGACGTCATGGCGCTGCGCGTAGAGCATCCCAATCGCCGCAATCGACGAGTCGAAAATTTTCTGCGGGCCGCGCACGGTCAGGCCGCGCCGATTGGCCAGTCGGCGCGCATCCATGTAGCTGTAGCGGATGCGGCGCCACTGATGAGCGTTGCGGCCTTCGACAGTGCCGAGGAATTCCGGGATTTCGAGCGTGTAGGGCAGCCAATCGAGCCGCACCTCGAACTCGCGCTCCAATTCCCAGGCCGGATCCTTGGCGAGGTAGGCGTACGGACTTTTGTAGTCGATATAGACGCTGACGACGCGAGCGGCCATGGGCCGAGCTTAGGGCGGAACCCCGGGCCGCGCAACGCGGGCCGCGGCTTTCGCCAGCCCCTCGGGCGTAAACTCCATCACCAACAAAGCCGGGACGCCCACGTCTCCTGAAGGCTCCGACGAAGAAGGCACCGCGAGCTTGCGGGGGAAGGGAAAATAGATACCTGTCGAATCGGGCCCATACTGCTCAATCAGTGGCTGCAAAGCCTCGTAGGAGCCTTCGACACCGATCGCCACGCGCCCCGGATGCCATTGCCCGAGCGCCCACTGCACCTGGAACATTTTATTCGGGTTGAGTGTGGGAAATGCGGGGCCGCCAAACCATCGCGGTGCCGTGCTCACGACCTGCGGTTTCTGCTCGTTGAGGGTCTCCGGCTTTCCGCCGCCGGCCAGATATTTATCAGCGGCGCCGAGCAGCACTTCAAATCGCGCCCGTGCATAACGTTGCTGCATCTCGAGCGCGGAGACTTGCAGGTATGGCGCGAGCCGCTCGGACGGAATTCGATAGAGGGTTACGCCACCGACATCGAGCGGCTGCACCCCGAGGGTGGAAAGCAGATCGCGGAGCGCCGCGCGGTCCTGGTCAGAGGTCGGCGTGCGCAGCCAGGTCGCGGCCGTCGGGTGACCGTTTTCGCTTTTGCTCAGCCCGTATTTCTGTGGACCCACGATTATCGCAACGACCTGCGCGTGCGCGAGCAGCGCCTTGAGCTGATCGCCTGCGTCCGGGACGCCGGCGACGTCGTAGAGCGCCGCCATGATCGGCCAGCGCGCGTACTCCGGCGGGGCCAACGGCGAAATGCCGAGATATCCGCCGGCCAGCCGAAAGTACATGCCGGTAGCCATCTGCCACCGCATTCCGTCGCCATAGATCGGATTTGGAAGAGCCATCACGATCTCATCCGGCGCCAGGTATTGCCTGTAGAGGCCGGTCGAGAAAAAGGGCGGTATGTCGAACGGGGCCTTCCAGAATCGCGCCGACAGATTAGGCAACATGAACGGGATCAGCGCCGCTCCCAACATCCACTTGCGCGACGGGCGCACGCCGTCCGCGGCGAGCCACATCGCGACGATTATGGCTAGCGCAAGAAACGCGTACGCCATCATGCGGATTGGCACTATCTTGTTGAGCAGCGGAAACTTCAGCAGCAGCGTCCACGGCGCGGCGATTGTCGGATGACCCGCAATCACGACGCGCGAACCCAACGCAAGCACGCACAGGATAAGGAGCAGTTCAATCAGAATCCGCCCCACCGGCTCACGAAACCGCCCCCTGGCGAACAGAATGGCGATCGCGATCAGCGGAAAGGCAAGATAGGAAGTGGTTTCCGCGAGCGTCGCCAGGTAAGTGCTCGAAATTGCGCCCAACAACGCCGGCCGTCCCAGTTCATTGACTGCGGTTGGGATCAGAAAACTTACCAGGTCTGCCCCGAGCAAGGT
The DNA here is from genome assembly GCA_963710455.1 of uncultured delta proteobacterium. Taxonomy (GTDB): domain Bacteria; phylum Desulfobacterota; class Binatia; order Binatales; family Binataceae; genus JAKAVN01. The sequence goes on along the minus strand of CAVQAG010000013.1, from coordinate 544,525 downwards.
CGGATCCAAGACGGATCCCACCGAATGGCCGAACGCGAACATGTAGTAGAGGTATGGAGAAACGATGATCGCGGCGATCGCGTAGGCCGCGCCGATAGGCAGTACGAGTTCCCAGAGCCGGTGTCGTATGTTGGCGTCGGTGAAGGCAAGTGCCAGCGCGAAGGCGATCGCGCCGGCAAAGGTCGCACTCGCAGCCACTTCAGCAAAGAACAGGAATTGCGCAGCGATCAATATAGCCAGCCCGGTCACGAAGCGGCCGACTGGCAGGTCATCGTGCAAGCGGCGGAGCACCAGCCAGGCGATCAAGGGAACCGGGAACACCAACGCAACGTCGAGATGCGTGAGCAACGCGGCCACGACGTAAGAGGAAAACCCGAATACCCATCCGCCGGCGATCGAGGGCCAGTAGCTGTGGGTTATCCAGCGGCACAGAACAAATGCGGACCATCCCGCCAGCGCCGGCGCGAGAATGCAAAGAACGTTGTAGGCGGCGATCGGCCCTAACGACCAGGTGATGGGCAGAGCCGCCACCGCGGCCAACGGCACCATAGTCGCCCAGGCAAGACTGGCGCCGACCGGAGCAAACAGCAACTTTGTCGCGAAGGGGTTGATACCATGCGCGATCGCATAGGCCCACCACGCCAGATACCAGACCAGCTGAGGCGAGTCGGGACCACGGCCGATGTACCAGGTTGAGAAATGGCCGACCAAGCCTCGTCCAAAGAACAGGAAGGAAAGCACCGAGTAGAAAAAAAACGCAACGAGCGCCGCGCGATCGAACGCTCGCGAATTCGAGTTGGCGTCACGCATTCAGATAGGAGCAACGGTCGAATCGGACGGCGTGATGCGCGAAAACGCCGCGCGGACTGCCGTCAAAACGCGGCCCTTAGTACTCCGGCTTGAAATCGAAATGATGGTACGCCTCGATGTACCGCACGGTGCGGGTTTTCGAGCGCATCATCACGCTGTTGGTGCGCGCGCCGCCGGAAAAAAACCGCACTCCGAATAGGTAGTCGCCGGTCGTCACCCCGGTCGCGGCGAACATCACGTTGTCGCCGGCCAGTTCCTCGAGCGGAAAGCGTCGCTTGAGGTCCAGGATGCCGCAACTCAGACAGGCCTCAGCCTCGTGCTGGTTGCGCGGCGCGAAGCGCGCCTGCATCTCGCCGCCCGCCGAACGGATCGCTGCCGCCGCAAGCACGCCCTGGTGCGCACCACCGGTGCCGATCAGCAAATCGATCTCGCTTTCCGGGCGCGTGGTGGCCACTGCCGCTGCCAGGTCTCCGGCCGAGAGCAGCTTGATTCCCGCGCCGGCGCGGCGGACCTCGGCAATCAAATCTTCGTGGCGAGGACGATCGAGAATCGCGACGCGCAGGTCTTCTACGTACACGTGCTTGGCCTCGGCCAGGGCCTTCAGATTGTCGGTCGGCGAGCGGTCGATATCGATTACGCCACGGCCGAGCGGGCCGCAGGCGATTTTGTCCATGTAAGTGTCAGGACAGATGAGAACTTTACCGCGCTCCGCCAGTGCGATGCACGAGAGCGCGTTGGGGCTGCCCGAAGCGGCGATATGCGGTCCTTCGAGCGCGTCGAGGGCGACATCAACCTCGGGACCCGCGCCAGTGCCGACGATTTCTCCCGAATATAACTGGTCGGTCGAACCCTGCTCGCCTTCGCCGATAACGATTTTGCCGTCGAAGGCGATCGAGTTGAGCGCCTTGCGCATCGCGTCGCAGGCTGCGCGGTCGGCGGCCCGTTCGTCGCCCCGGCCGATAAAGCGCGCAACCGCCAGCGCCGCCGCTTCAGTGGCGCGAACAACTTCCAGGGCGAGATTTCGCTCCATCGTCGAGCGGGCCTCCCATCAGCCGGCATCGGCACCGCGACGCTAACGCGTCCCGAGCAGCGATTCGATCAGCCGGTAACCATCCATCACCGCGACGCCCGTGCGCGCGGCTTCGGCTTCCGTATAGCGCCGGGCGCGAGCGTCAATGCGGCTTGCCGCGCCGAGCATAGCAAAGGGTACCGGTTCGTTCGAGTGCGTTTTGAGTTTGCATGGCGTCGCATGGTCCGGCATCAGTAGCAGACGGAAGTCGCCGAGCGCCGGCAACTCGCGCAACAGCGGACCGATGATCAGTTCGTCGATACGCTCGATCGCCTCGCGCTTCAGATCCGCGCGCCCCATGTGCCCCGCTTCGTCGGGCGCCTCGATATGCAGCAGCAGGAAGTCGCGGCGCTCGAGCGACTTCAGTCCGTACCGAGCCTTGGCCGCGTAATCGGTATCGAGAAAGCCGGTTGCACCGGGAACTGTTATTCGCTCCAGGCCCGCGAGCCTGCCCAGTCCGTTGACCAGATCGACCGCCGAGATAACCGAGCCCTCGACGCTGAAGCGCTCCTTCAGGGTCGGCACCGCGGGACGCCTGCCCTGCCCCCAAAACCACACCGAGGTCGCAGCCGGCTTACCCGCCGCCATCCGTGCGCGGTTGATCGGATGCTCACGCAGAATCGCCCCAGCGCGATCCATGATCGTCTGCAGGCGCTCGGCACCCTCGCCCTGCGGCAGATGCGATCCGACTGGCTTGCCGGTTATATCGTGCGGGGGCGTCAGGTGAGTCGCGATTGGTCCGCCGTGCCAAACCATCAGATGGCGATAGCTGACACCGCTGTGGAATTCGATTCCGCCACCGCCTAGTTGCGATCGCAGATCAGTGACGATCGCGGCCGCCTCCTCGGTCGTGATGTGGCCCGACGTGAAGTCGTCCATCACAAGCGCGCCATCGGCTTCCGGCCTGAGCGAAACCAGGTTCATCCGGAACACGACGTCGTCGGGCGCAAGCTCGATTCCCTGGCTCGCCGCCTCGATTGGCGCACGACCGGTGTGATACCGCGCCGGATCGTAACCGAGCATCGTCATCGTGCCCACGTCGCTGCCCGAGGGCATGCCGGGCGGGATGGTCACCACCAGGCCAAATTCGCCGCGGGTTGCCAGCAGGTCCATGTTGGGCTTGTTGGCCGCTTCCAGCGGAGTCTTGCCGCCGAGTTCGTCGCACGGCCAGTCGGCCATTCCGTCGCCGTGGATGATTACGTACTTCATTTTTTCACCACGGATGGCGTCGCGCGCATCACCCGCCCTGCAAAATTTTCAACACCTTGCTGACGTCGGGCTCGACCACGATGGTGTTGCTGAGATTCTTGAGTGCGGTGTCGGGGTCTTTGAGCCCATGGCCGGTAAGAGTGCATACAACGACCGATCCCGGCCGAAGACCGCCGGTAGCGGCGTACTTGAGCGCACCCGCCACCGAAGCCGCCGAGGCCGGCTCGGCAAAAATTCCGTGCGCCGCGATCAGCCGGTAAGCGGCCAGAATCTCCGCGTCGGTTACGAGGTCGATCGCCCCGCCCGACTCATCCCGCGCGGCTTCGGCGCTCTTCCAGCTCGCCGGATTGCCGATCTTGATCGCTGTCGCGACCGTATGCGGATCGTCAATCGGATGGCCGAGCACAATCGGCGCCGACTCGGCCGCCTGGTAACCAATCATCTTCGGCAGCCGCGACGAAAGCCCGCTGTTCTTGTATTCCTTGTAGCCGGCCCAATACGCAGTGATGTTACCTGCGTTGCCAACCGGCAAAAACTGATGCGTCGGCGCGTCGCCGAGCTGATCGCATATCTCGAACGCCGCGGTCTTCTGGCCCGCGATGCGATCGGGGTTGACGCTGTTGACCAGCCGAATTGTGACCGGATCGCTCTCGGCAACGTCGCGCACGACCTTCAAGCAGATGTCGAAGTTGCCGATTATCTCGATGACTCCCGCACCGTGCATCACGCTTTGCGAGAGCTTCCCCAGCGCAACTGCACCCTTGGGAATCAGCACGAACGCGCGCATCCCGGCCCGCCCCGCATACGCCGCAGCGGAAGCAGCAGTGTTGCCGGTCGAAGCGCAGATTGCGATTCGCGCGCCCTCGCCCAAAGCCTTGCTCATCGCCACGGTCATTCCGCGGTCCTTGAACGAGCCGGTAGGGTTCGCTCCCTCGAACTTCAAGTAACACTTTATGTCATGGCCAAGGCGCGAGCCGATCTCGACGCTCTCGATGAGAGGCGTGTTGCCCTCGTTGAGCGTGACCACCGGCGTCCCGGCGTCCACCGGAAGGAAGCGGCGATAATGCTCGATGAGCCCGGGCCATCGCGTCAGTCGCTGTGGCGCCGCGGCGGAATCGTTATGCTTCCCACGCGCCATCGCGTTACAGCCGCTCCTCGATTCGGATGAAAGCCGGTGTGCCGCTCACAGTGAGGAGCCTTTTGATCTGCGCCAGCGCGCGCTTGAGGTTACGCTCGTACGCTTCGTGCGTCCGCATGATCACCGGCACCGTACCCTCCACGCCGCGCCCTTGCTGAATCACCGACGCGATCGAGATTCCATTGCGCCCGAGCACCGACGCAATCGCGCCCAGCACCCCCGGCTTATCGCGCGCTTCGAAGCGCAGGTAGTATTCGCATAGCACGCCGTCCATCGGCTTGACACGGGCGCGCGTCATCGAAGCCATCGGATAGCCCAACGCATGCCCGCGCGCGCCGGCGCCCGCGGTCCGCGCGCGCGCGATCTCGAGCACGTCGGCCATCACGGCGGTCGCCGTCGGCATTTGCCCCGCACCCAGCCCGAAATACATGGTCGAGCCGAGCGCCTCGCCGTGAATGTAGATAGCGTTGAACGCGCCGCCCACGCCGGCCAACAGATGGCGCGTCGGGATCATCGTGGGATGCACGCGGGCCTCGATCACGCCGGCGTCTTCCTTGGCGATCGCGAGCAGCTTGATCGTAAACCCAAGCTCGCGCGCGTAGGCGATATCGGCCTGCGTGATGCGGCCGATGCCTTCGGTATGAACCTGCGGCGGCTTGAGCAGCCCGCCGAAGGCGAGCGTGACCAGCAGGCAGAGCTTGTGCGCGGCGTCGTGGCCCTCGATATCGAGGGCTGGATTCGACTCGGCAAGGCCCGTGCGCTGCGCCTCACCGAGCGCCTCGGAGAACTCGGCTCCCTGCTCGGTCATCATGGTGAGGATCGAGTTGCAGGTTCCGTTGACGATTCCGTAGACCGCGCGCTGGCGATCGCCGGCCAGCGCCTCGCGCAGCGTGCGGATGATCGGCACGCCGCCGCCGACGCTCGCCTCGAAACCGATCGCCATCCCGGCCTTCGCCGCGGCCGTGAAAATCCGCTCGCCATGTTCCGCCAGCAGCGCTTTGTTCGCGGTGACGACGTCTTTGCCCGCCTCGAGCGCCTTCAGGATCAGCGCACGTGCGGGCTCGATTCCGCCAAACAACTCGACCACGATATCGACGTCGGGGCGCACGACCAACGCGGCGGCGTCGCGCGTGATGAGTTTCGCGGTCAGCCCAAGCGCAGGAACAGGTTTAAGGCTGCGGTCGGCGACGCCCACCAACTCGAGCGGAGCGCCGAGCTTGCGTTCGTGCAATGCGGCATTGCGCCGCATTAGTTTCACCACGCCCTCGCCCACCGTGCCGCATCCGAGCAGGGCTATCCGTACCGGTTTCAACCGTACACCGAATCCGCCAACCAGTTTGCGCTCTAGGAGCCCGCGGCCGCTACGCGCGGGCGCATTCCGGCCGGCTCCATCCGCAATGCATGACGGATCCCGCGGATGGCCTGACGGGTGCGGTGCTCGTTCTCGATGAGCGCGAAGCGTACGAAGCCGTCCCCGTCGGCGCCGAAGCCGACGCCGGGCGACACCGCGGCCTTGGCCTCGGCGAGCAGGAACTTGGCAAACTCAAGCGAGCCCATTTCGCGAAACGGCTCAGGAATCGGCGCCCACACGAACATCGTGGCGCGCGGTTTCTCGACCGGCCAGCCGGCGCGATTGAGCCCGTCGACCAGGACGTCGCGGCGGCTGCGATAGAGATTGGCGATTTCCGCCACGCACTCCTGCGGCCCATTGAGCGCGGCGATCGCCGCGACCTGCACCGGCGCAAACATGCCGTAGTCGAAATATGACTTGAGTCTGCCGAGCGCGGCGATCATCTCGCGATTGCCGACCGCGAAGCCCACACGCCATCCCGGCATGTTGTAGCTCTTGGAGAGCGTGAAAAATTCCACTCCGACCTCGCGCGCGCCCGCCACCTGCATCATCGAGGGCGCCTGGTAACCATCGAAGCACAGGTCCGCATATGCGAGATCATGGACGAGCAGGATTTCATTCTCGCGTGCGAACTCGACCACCCGCTTCATGAAGGTGAGATCGACCGTCGCGGTGGTCGGGTTGTGCGGGAAATTCATCACCAGCAGCTTGGGCCGCGGCCAGCATCGATTGACGGTCGTCATCAGCGCCTCGAAAAAATCCTCGCCGCGGCTGATTGGCACGCCCTGCACCTGCGCGCCCGCGATAATGCATCCGTACTGGTGAATCGGATAGGTAGGAGTCGGGGCGAGCACCACGTCGCCCTGATCGAGGATGGCGAGCGCCAGGTGCGCGATACCTTCCTTGGAACCAATCGTGACGATCGCTTCAGAGTCCGGATCGAGTTCGACTCCGTAGCGGCGGCGGTACCAATCCGTGATCGCCAGGCGCAGCTTATAGACTCCGCGGGAGACCGAATAACGATGGTTCGGCGGCTTGGTCGCGGCCTCTACCAGCTTGGCCACGATATGCGCCGGCGTGGCCGCATCGGGATTGCCCATGCCGAAATCGATGATGTCTTCGCCATCGCGCCGGGCCTTCAGACAGAGCTCGCCAATCGCATTGAAGACGTAAGGTGGGAGCCGCTTTATTCTGGGGAATTCCATAATATGCCGTGCGATCTTGCGGATGCGGTTTGTCCGCACCCGGGTCTTATTTTGTAACGGACGGCGCGACTCGCCGCTAGTGGGCTACGCCGCGCTCGATGCTGCAGTAGGGAGACACCTCTTGGGTGACGAAATCGGCAGGGCGGCATGGCCCGCCGTAGGTATGCTCTGCAAGCCAAATTCGGCTAGCGTATGAGGGCCTCCCAGTTGACGCAATTGAGCGGAGCCTCGTCCGCCATGATGCGGACGATGTTCGCGGCAACGCCGCGCGCGATACCGCGATAGGAGACGTCTGTGACACCCGCGATATGGGAGGTCGCGATAACATCGTGGCGCCCGAGCAGGGGCGAGCCGGAACCGAGCGGCTCCTGCTCGAACACGTCCAGTCCGGCGCCGATGAGACGGCTCTCGGCGAGTGCCCGCAGCATCGCGCCGGTACTGATCAGGCCGCCGCGCGCAGCGTTGACGATGCACGCCTGCGGCGGAAGCATCGCGAGCGCGGCTTCATCGATGATCTGGCGAGTCTGCTCGCTGAGCGGCACGCAAAGGAACAGATAATCGCTGCGGTGCAGCAGTTCGGCGAGCCGCTCCGGCCCACCGACCCACTCCAGCCCAAGGCGGTCGGCGAGCGCGGGCTCGGGCCGGCGCTGCAAGCCAATCAGCCGCATCTCGAACGGACGCAGCCGCAACGCCAGCGCCTGCCCGATACCGCCCAGGCCGACGATTCCCGCCGTGCGGCCCATCAGCGCCCGCCCCAGCGGCGTGCCCCAGGTTCCTCCGCTACGGATGGTTTCCTGCGCGAGCGGGAGGCGCCGGCTGATGGCGATCGCCGCCATCACGCACCACTCCGCGACTGACTCCGCATTCCCGGTGCCCTGCGTCGGCACGTTGGCGACGGCAATTTTGCGATCCGTCGCCGCCGCAATGTCGACGCCCTCGAGGCCTGCGCCCCATTGCTGGATAAGCCGCAGGCCCTCGATCCGATCCATCAGTGCCCCGTCGATATGCGACATCGCGGGCAGCATCACGTCTGCCGCGTGACCTTTCGCCCGCAGCGTCGCTACCTCGACCTGGTCGAACTGGGCCTCGGGCAGCGCCTCGATCAGGAACTGACGTACTGCGGCGAATCCGGTTCCGGCCATGACGACTTTGGGCGAAGGCATAACGATTTCCTGTTTCTTCGGCGCTATTTCGCCACATTTGAACCCAGCGGATTTGCGGCTGCAAGCGCGCCGTCAACTACTCGCCGCGATCTACGAAACCGCGGGTGCGGCCGCGAGCGGCGCGCTAACGTGACGAATCGCCCAGAAGAATGGAGCCGCTGCGAGTAGAATCACCGCGCCCATCTCCCACGCCGCGGGAATTCCGAAAACGTCCGCGACGCGCCCGGCGGCGAGCAATCCCAGTGACCCGCCCATGGTCGAAAAGGTGCTGTTGAAGCTCAGCAGTGTCGCGCGATCATCAGCCTCGACATGTTCGTTGAACCAGCTCTGGGTGAGCGGCTGCATCGCGCCCGCGCAGAGGTTCATCACGAACAGGCTGGTGAGCGCGACGGTTGGGCGATGAGCCATAGCGCCGCCCACCAGGAGCAGCAAGCTCGCTACGGCGACGATCGTAGCGAGTCGCGCTCCACGATCGCGTGCATCGATACCGATGCGCACCACCGCCTCGGCGCCGATCATCCGGGCAACCGTGAACATCGAGTAAAGCCATCCGACGATCCAGATTCCAACCCCATAGCGGTCGTTGAAAAGCTGCGGCCACTCCAGCCAGTACGGTGCCCACGCCGCGAACGTCAACGCGCTCGCGCTGCTGAGCATCAGCACTGTGCGGGTGCGAAAGCCCTGCCGCAGACCGCTCATCACGCGCGCCGCCACCTGGGCATACAGGCCACCGAGCCTGATTCGCGACGCACCCGCGCGATACGCTTCCTCGCGATGATCCTCGCGCATGAGGTAGATCGCCGCAATGCCAGCCATCACGAAGCCCACCGCACCCAGCATCCACGGCAGCGCAATATCGAAGTCCGCAACGTAGGCGCCGATTATCGCGGCGCCCATGAAGCCGAAGTTGGTTAGTTGCGAGATGCGCGAGAAGAGCCGGTCCTTAATCCCGTGAAACCCAGCCGCGTCCAGCGCGTCGACGCCCCACGCGTCGATCGCACCATTGCACAAGGTGGTGCCAATCCCGTCGATCGCCTCTGCGATCACGAAAATCAGGAAATGATGCGCGAAGAAATACACCGTGAAGGCGGCGACCCGCGTCGCGCAGCCGAGGACGAACGAGCGCCGGCGGCCCATCGCGTCGGCAAACGCTCCGGTCGGCACGTCGGTCAGAAACATCACCACGAAGTAGCACGCCAGCACGCTATTGATTTCGAACTGGTCGAGTCCGCGCGAACGCAGAAACAATGGATATACGCCGTATAGAAACCCGCCCGCGAACGCGTAACCCCACCACATCGCGTAGTAGCGCCGTGTGATGTCGCGCAGGCTCGCGCGGCTCCCCGCGTTCTGCCTAACGGGAGCCACTGGCGCGTCCTCGGCATTTCGCTGCCCGGCTGACATACTCTACACTCTTGCTGTTAAGCTCTTTGCTCTAAAGTTGAAGATCTCCCCATTTGGCAGAGCGATCAGCCACCCAGAAGTTGCCACGTGAATCCGCCAGTCTACGCCGACGAAGCGAGAATACCTACACCCAAGCCTGATGCGGGACCGGTTCGTGCGAGCACCTGAACCCGAACCGGGCCGGCTGGTGCGCGCCTGGCGCTTCCTAAGCGTGGCCTGGGTCGCGGCGAGGATCTATGCCGGCTACAAATCGATCCAACTGTGGTCGCGGATCGCCGGCAACGCGCGCAAGGAGGAACGTTACCGTCGCCAGGATGGCCGCGCGGCGCGGGCACTCTATCGCTCGGCGGTGCGGCTGCAGGGGATGCTCATCAAAGCCTGCCAGTTCATCGCCACGCGCGCCGACGTGCTGCCCGACGCCTGGGTGAATACGCTCTCCGGCCTGCACGACCATGTTCCGCCGCGCCCATTCGCAGTGATCCGCGAGCGCATCGAAAGCGAACTGGGCCGACCGCTCGATGCCGTGTTCGCGGAGTTCGATCCACGTCCGCTCGCCTCGGCATCGCTGGCCCAGGTTCATTGCGCGCGCCTGCACGACGGCCGCCGATGCGCGGTGAAGGTCCAGTATCCCGGTATCGAAGGCATCGTGCGCGCTGATCTTCGCAATCTCGCCGTGATCCTGCGCGTGCTCGCATGGCTGGAGCGCGACTTCGACTTTCGCGTCCTGATGCGCGAGGCGTTCAAGTACATCCCGATGGAGCTCGATTTCGAGCATGAAGCCGACAACTGCGAAACCATCGCGCGCAATCTCGCCGCGCGCGCCGACGTCGTGGTGCCGAGAGTGTATCGAGAGTTAAGCACCCGGCGCGTGCTGGTGATGGAGCTAATCGAAGGAATCAAGATAACTGACGTGGCTGCGCTGGAGCGGGCAGGGATCGACAAACACGCGGTAGCGCAAAAGCTGATGGAGGTGTTCTGCGAGCAGGTGCTCCGTGATGGCTTTTTTCACGCCGATCCGCATCCGGGCAACGTGATGGTGCAGCCGGGTCCACGACTGGTGCTGCTCGACTTCGGGCTGGCCAAGGATTTTCCGCCGCGCTTTCGGGACGGCATCGTGCGGCTGACGTTTTCGATCCTGACCGCGGATAACGCGGGTATCGCCGCCGCGTTCGAGCAGCTCGGCTTCCGCACTAGCGACGGCTCGCCCGAGACCCTGATAACCCTTGCCAATTTGCTGCTCGGCAATACGATTCGGCGCGGCCGCGCCTACGCCGACAAGCAGCTGATCGAGGAATTTTCCGAAGAGCTGCCGCGCGCGCTCAGGGTCAATCCGATCGTCGAAGTTCTGGCCGACGTGCTTCTGGTTACACGCGTCATGGGCCTGCTGAGCGGACTCGGCAAGACGCTCGATTCGCGGGTCGACCTGTTCGCGACCATCATGCCCTACGCGCAGCGCCTGCTGGCTCCCGCGGCCGGCACCGCAAGCGCCGCGGACTGACGTGCTCGGCTACGGCAATGCGGCGACAGCTTCGATTTCGATCAGCAGGCCCTCGACCGCTAACGCAGCCACGCCAATAAGCGTCGACGCGGGCGGGTTTTCCTTGGGGAAAAACGCGCGGCGCATGTCGTTAATCGCGCGGTAGTCGTCCTGCTTGTAGTTGACGACGTAGGTGTTCATCTTGATCACGTCGGCGAGCGAGGCACCGGCGCCTTTGAGCGCCTCGACCAGGTTTTCGGCCGCCTTGTGCGCCTGAGCCTTCAGATCGCCCTTGCCCACGATCTGGCCATCCTTGTCGATCGCGACCTGGCCCGAGACGAAAAGCATCCGTCCGCCCTGCAATGCGACGACATGGGTGTAGCCACGCGGCGTATGAATCGTGTCGGGATTGATAAACTTCTTTTCCATCGTCTATCTCCTTTTCTCTCCCTGCCGGCCTCAGAAACTTGAGTACCAGTGCGAACGATGCGGATCCTGGAGCTGGAAGTTGATTTGGAAGGCGCGCAGCAGCGTGCCCTGCTCGTGCTCGAGCGATAGGCGGGCGTCCTCGAGGTCGACTTCGGCCTGCACCTGGTTGCCCTGCGCCGAGATTAACTGCTCCTGAAACTGGAGCAGGTCGTGCGTAGTCGCCATCCCGACCTTGAAGCGGACTTCCTCGTCATGCAGCGATTGGGCGGCATAGTAAGTCGCCTCGCGGGTGGCCTGCACGCGTTTCTGGTCGGCTTCCAAGTTGGCCAGCGCGGTCTGCACCGCGACCACCGCGGTCGAGATCGATGCCCGGTATTGCATCCGCAGCGACTCGTACTGCACGCGCGTCTGCGCCAGCACTGAGCGCGCGGCAGCATTGTCGATCGGATATTCGAAATTCAGCACCGCGGCGTAGTTGTAGAAGCTGGTGCCAAACAGGCGATTGAGAGCGTCGCCGTAAACTCCGCCGAAGGGCAGCTTGGTTCCGGAACGAGGTACAAGCGGGGTCGCAGCGCAATTGCCGGTTGTGAAACCAGTGAAGTTGCGGATGCAAGGCGTCGTGCCCGCGGTCGAGTTGAGGCCGAACTGCGCGCCCAGGTTGAGCTGAGGCAGAGTCTGGTTCTCGGAAAACTTCACCTGCATCAGTGCGCCGCGGATTCCCTCGCGCATCGACTCCAGCGAGGGCCGGTATTGAATTGCGGTCTCCAGCGCGACTTCCTCGTTGGGGTTCGCCTCGCGCGCCGGATTGGGCCTATCCGTGGGCTCGATTTCCTGCGGCACAAACGTGGACGACGGATTCATCATCACGTCCTGGCGCAGAGTTGCGCGCGCGGCTCGTTGCGTCGCTTGGGCGGTGTAGACGTTAGCTGCCGAGGTTGCTTCCGCCGATTGCGCCTCCTGCAAATCGATCGGAGCGAGCGTGCCGACCTGCAACGAGATCCGGTTCTGCCGCACCAGGTCGCTGTTGAGCCTGAGCGCGTACTCGGCCACCTGCAGGTTCTCTTCGGCCTGGACGACGTTCCAGTAGTCGGTGCCGATTCGCAGCACAAAATCCTCGATGGTCTGCTCCATGTTCCACTGCGACGCCTTTTGCGAGGACTCGGCGATGCGCACGTTGATGGTGGCGAAATTCCAGCCGAAGTTGCGCAACAGGGGTTGGGATACCGAGAGCGCTAGCTGCGGGGTGTATGCCGGATTGATCGCAGCGAAGGTCGAGTTGGAATACGATCGTTCGTTGTCGAAGGTGATACCTAATGTACCGTTGGTGAGCGCGGAAACCTTGTTCAGCCCAAAGTTCCAGTCGTACAATTTGTTGGTGAACGCCCGGCTGCCAGCGACCTGGAACGGCGAAGTCACCGGCACCACGCTCTTGAGTATGTCGCCCTCGCTGGTCAGCGCAGGATCGAACGCGCCGTTGGCGACTTCGACCGCCTCCTCGCTGGCCAGTGGATCGAGCTCGGCGACTTTCACGTTGGGATTGTTCGAGAGCCCGATATAGATCGCCTGCTTGAGCGACAGTCCGCGCACCGTGTCGTCCCGCGTTCCAAGGTAGGACGGACTGATGATGCTCTCGGGAGCCACCTGCTGGGTCGGCGACATCTGGTTGGCAAAGGTTCCGGGCAGCGACAGCACGGAAGCTCCATGTTCGAACGGCGCAGTCTGGCTGGAGGGTGTGTTGAGATCGGGTGTTAGGGCCTCGGGTACCGGGATCACCTGTTGATTGCGTGGAGTCGCGATGGGCGGCAGCTTGGGCACGCCCACGGCCAGTCCCGAGGACGGCGGTGGTGATGCGGCGGGCGGCATCGGCGTAGTCTGCGCGAGCAAAGCAGGAGCTTCGCTAACGAGCGCCGGTAGCATTAGGAACACGAGCAAGGCAAAGATCTTGCGCAGCATTTGGCTCCGGGACCTCCTTAAACAATCCTGAAAGACTTCACCAAAGACGAAACCGCGGGTTGGTGCGTTTCGTAAATTACGTACTATCGAAGGCAAAGAACGTACAGGGCACTTTTGCCCAAACGCGCCGCGCTTGCAACGCGGGTCCGGCTTCCGGATCATAGCGGCTCATCGAATGAAAATGTTTTCGTGATGAAAATTGGTTTGATATCGCAAAGAAGCGCTCGGCTCGTCCTCGCCACCGTGACCGCGCTCGCATTCACGGCAGTTGCCGCAGTAACTCGCGCACAGGTGCCCGTTCCTCCGCCCGCGCCGCCGCCGCTGACGCAACCCTCGGTTCCGATCTTGCCCGGCGCGCCATCGCAACTGACCAGCGTGCCCGGCGTCGTTGCAACACCGCTCCTGACACCCGTGGCAATTCCAACTGCGGTGCCCACGCCGGTGCCGCGGCTGTTCAACTGCAGTTGCTACACCACAACCTCGGGCACGCAATGGTCCGGCACCGTCACCGCGTCGAGTTACTTCGCAGCGAGCGCGGCCGCTTCCGGAGCCTGCTTCAGCTACATAACCAGTGCGCCGCAGTCACCCTTCATTCCTCCGGGACAATCTCCCGGACTCAACAACTCCAATACGACGACGTCCTCGACCAACACGACATCCGGCACGTCCACAAACACAGGGCAACCGCCCGGGACCACGACGTCGGGTTCGCCGGTCAATGCGCTCAAGAATTCGCCCGCACTGACTGGACAGACCCAGTGCAACGTTTGCGCATGCAACTGACGCCGCGCGCCTCTACTCGATGTCGTCGTTGGCTGGAGGCTGCGTGATTTGATGCTGCTTCGCCTGGCTGTTCTGACCGCCTGACTCGTACTTGTAGCCCTGGTAGGCGAGGCTCGGGATCGCAATCCAAAGACACCCGTTGCATCCCGCGCTAATCGCGAACAGCATCAGAACCGCCACCACGACCCCAGTCAGTCTCGAGCGATCTTCGCCAAGGCGATCGCTACACATCATCCGAAAAATCCTCGACTCTCCGCGCCACGGCGCACGTCGCGCCATCGCCGCCACAGCCTGCGCCGACGGCCGCGTCCACTATATTATAGAGTTCCGCCCTGGCCCTGGGGCTGAGCGCCGTTAGGCGGCATCCCGGTTTGCTGCTTATTCTGGTTGGTCTGGTCACTTGGCGGTTGCGAGCCTGGTGATGGCTGTACCGCCGGCTGGCTGTTGGCGGACTGCGGATTGGTGGTGCTGGGGCCGGCCATTGCCGGAACTATCGTGTATAGGCATCCGCCGCACGCCATCGCCGCGAGCATCGCTGCTCCCGCAATCGCGACTGACTTCCAATCGAAGTTACCACTCTTGCCGTCATCCCGATTCCGCCTCCGATCTTTCATACGTCTCTCCCCCTGCTCACCAAGAACCTACGGGCGCCGAAGACTAACCTCCAGGCCCTTTCTCCCGCCTTCATTGCCGCTCGCCCGCGGTGCGCAATCCCAGATGCTCCTCGATCGCGCGCAGGCGGCGCATCACCGCCGGCAACCGCGGCACAATCGCAGCCATCCGCCGCCAGATACGCACGTCCACCGCCGGAGTGCCGCCAACGGTCGCGTCATCGGCGAGATTGTGCGGAATTCCCGACTGCGCGACGACGCGCACGCGATCACCGATTTGCGCATGGTCGGCGACTCCGACCTGTCCTCCGAACTGGCACCAGCGTCCGACCTTTACCGAGCCCGAGAGGCCGACTTGCGCCGAGAAGCGCGAGTATTCGCCGACTTCGCAGTTGTGGCCGATATGCACGTGGTTGTCGAGCTTGGCGCCGCGGCGGATCACCGTCGCGCCCATCGTGGCGCGGTCGATGGTGGCCATCGCCCCGATTTCCACTTCATCTTCGATCGCCACTGAGCCGACCTGCGGAATCCGAACCAACGCGCCTGCGTGCTCCACGAAGCCGAAGCCCTCGGCGCCGATCACCGCGCCATTGAGAATCGTCACGTGGTTGCCGATGGTTACGTTCTCGCGAATCGAGACACCGCTATGACAGACGAGTCCGTCGCCGGCACGTACGCCGGGATAAATCGTAACGTGCGGATGGAGTACCGCGTGGCGACCGATCGTCGCGTTCGCTCCAATCACGCAGTAGGCGCCGACCGAGGCGCCCGCGCCCAGCTTCGCGTCCGGCGCGATACGCGCGGTGGGATCGATTCCTGCGGCCGGCCGGTAAGGTGGAAAGAAAATCTCCAGCACGCGGGCGAAATCGGAGTAAGGATTGCCGCTTATCAGCACTGCGCATGGAGCGTCATCGGCGAACTCCGCGGGCAGGATAGCGCAGGCGGCGGTGGTGGTGCGCAGCGCGTCGAGGTACTTTTGCGCGGCGACGAAAATGATCGTCCCCGGCGCCGCGGCTTCCAGCGGCGCAGGCGACACGATTTCGATTTCGCCGCTGCCGCGCAGCTTCAAACCCAGTCGGGACGCAAGTTCATTGAGTTTCATATCGGCTCCATCGCCGCCCATACCGGCCATGCCCGAGCGGGCGATAAGAGCGTAACGGTTTTTTCACTTCAACGCTCGTTTCCGGTTGCGGGCCACGGCGTGGATCATCAAGGCGCTTCGGCGCGCTCAGGCGAAAATTCCATGCGCCTCAAGCGCGCCGGCGACTTCCGCGGCCGCGATGTCGCGCAGGCAGTTGTAGTGTCCGAAACGGCAGGTGCGCTCAAGGCAAGGACTGCATTCCAATCCTCGGTAGATGACCGTGGAATGCGGTCCCATCGGGCCCGTGCGCAGCGGATTGGTCGATCCAAAGACGGCCACCGTGGGCACTCCGAGTGCGGCCGCCAGATGCATGCATCCCGAGTCGTTGCCGGCAAAGCCGTGGCATAGCGAGAGCAGCGCGATCAGTTCACCGACGGTGGTCTCGGCGGCGGCGATCAGCGCACCAGCCCTGGACTGCGCGGCGATTTGTTCGCACTGCGGACGATCGTCGATTCCACCCACCAGCACACACTCCGCGCCGTGACGGTCGGCAAGGATGTCGGCCAGCGCCGCATAGCGTTCCACCGGCCACTCCTTCGCAGGCCCATAGGCCGCGACTGGGGCAAGCGCTATCAAGGGCCGCTCGGGCCGTGCGCGGCCGTTGGCGAGCCACGCGCGCATCTTGTCGCGGCTCTGAACATTCACGTCTAGATGATAAGCCTCCGGGGTTCCACGGGCGCCCAGCGTCTCGGCGACCATCGTCAGCCAGTGATACACCTGGTGGGCGCTTTCGACGTCGGCGCGCGGCACGACCTTGTGCGACAGCATGAAGCCGCGGCGGTCGGCCTCGTAACCGGCGCGCCGCTGTACTCCCGCCAGCAGCATCCACAGCGCCGACTGGAAGCTGTTGGGAAAGACCACCGCGAGATCGAAGTGGCCGGTGCGAATCCGTCTCACGATAGAAATTTGATCGCGCAGGCCGAGCAAGCCTCCGCGCAACCGGTAGGGAATAACCTCGTTCACCCACAGCGCGCCGTCAAAAAAGCTCGCCAACTCGTGGCGCACCAGCACGGCCAGATGCGCACCGGGAAACGCGTCATGAATCGCATGCAGCGCCGGCCCGCTCATTACCAGGTCGCCGAGCCAGTTGACGGCCTTGACGATAATGCGATGGGGCCTGGGCGAGGGCAGCGGACGGAGATTGGGCGCGGGCGGGAGCGGCGCGCCCTCGGGCGACCACTCGGCCTCCAGCGCCGGCGGCAGCATCGAATCCGGATCAGTAGTGTCGAATAGCTGCGGCTTCCTCATCGCCATCGTCGGATTTACTAAATGCGAGCGGGCCTCGGCGCGCAAGCCTCTGCGCCAAGAGCGCCGTGCGCAAAAGACGACGCTAGTTGGTTAGCCCCTCGATCAGGCGGTCGACGATCGCATCGGCCTTCGCGCGCATCTCTTCGTCGGTCGCGTCCTGGATCGGATGCGGAACGAAGATGCGGCGCACGTCGGGCAATCCAAGCGCACGCGCCTGCGCCTCGGCCGCATCGACGAAGGTCGAGGACGCCACCACCACCGAGGGCTTGCCGTTCACTTCAAACCATACCGAGTCGTGCACACTGCACGTTGTGCACGACCCTCAATCGGCCAGCGCTTCGATAACGAAGTCGCTCTCCGCGGCGATTCTGCGGCGCAGTTCATCGGGCGCCGGCTTGGCAAAGGTCGGTTTGCGGTAGCGCTTGAGCGCGAGGCCGGGCACGCGCTCGGCTAGGCGCTGCTCGATCCGATCGAGCAGGACGTCGCCGCGCGGCTTGACGATGTCGAGCAGTGCCACCACGCCGCTTAGATGCTGCGGGCGTGACGCGAGCGTCCGGCTAAGCGGCACGCGCTCGTCGGTTGGGTCAACAATTCGAGTCATGACACCTCCTCTATTTTCCGGCTCACGCTGATCGAGCCCATCGGCCCGCTGAACCAACCGCCAAACGCGCTCGAAAATTTACCGGCCTCGCCGCCGGCCACGATGATATTGATATTCTCCGGCTTGCGGAACTTGGGGATACGCTGTTCGAGCTGCTCGGCGGACGGGTTGGAAAGTCCGAAGTGCTTGAGCGCCATCCCCTCCCCCGCGTTGGCGTCTGGCAATAATTCGCGAATCGGCCGCGCGCTCGCCTCCTGGATTCGATTGCGCACCTGCGCCTTGCTCCAGCCGTCGCGCTTGATCGTGTCGGCATGCTCGGGCGAGATGACCAGCAGGACCTCGCCGTAGCCGTGGAGCTTGGGATGCCAGCAGCTCTCGAGCGCTATCCCGAGGCTGCCTGCGAGCGCATGAGCGGTGCGCGAAAGCTGGTCGACTATCAGACGCGGGCCGGGTTCCAGGCCGAAAACCGTCACCACGCTATCCTCGCGGCGAAAGCCGCGCTCGACGTGCAGCGGCTCCCACGGGCTCCGCTCTTCCCATTCGGGATAGCACGCGGTGTATTTCCCGGGGCCGCCGAGCGCGGTGCGTTCGATCTCGCCCTGCCGTGCACCACCGACGTTGCGCAGTGCGAGCTTAACCGCGCGTCCGATGGTGGCATTGGCGCGGTTGCCAGAGCCCAGCACGCCGATCTTCATGTTCATACCGAGTCGATGGCGGATCGGACCGTTGACCACGATCGTCGGCGTGGCGCCCGCCGTCGTCGCCATCACGCCGTGAATATTGAACTCGTCGGTGCAGACCGCTTCGAGCACGGCGAGCACCACGGGCAGGTATTCGGCCCTGCATCCAGCCATCACTGCGTTAGCGGCGACCTTTTCGATCGTGAGCGGCGCGAGATTCGGCGGCACGGTCGCGAGCACTTCCTGCGGGTCGCGCCGCGTTCCGGCGAGCATCCGCATCACGCGCTCGGGGGTTGGTGGAACCACCGGCAGACCGTCGGTCAGTCCGCGTTCGAACATGAATTCGAATGCGTCTTCGTCGGCGCCTAGCTCGATCTGACGCGCGCGCAAACGCGAGCCCGACGCTTCGGCAGCGAGCCGCTCGGCTACGCCTGGCTCGACCGACTTCGAGCCACATCCGGGACGCGATTTTGGATAGGATTTCCAGTCGATTCGAGGCTCAGGTCCGCCTGCCAGATGCGCCGCCTGGGAAAGCACGGTTTGCCAATCGGACTGGTCGAAGCCCTCGAAGCGGCGCAACTCGGTGCCACGGGCGTCGGCCAGAATGATCGTCGGAACGATCTCGACGTTATTGGCGTAAGAGACTTTCAGATCAGAATCGTCAAGCATCGGCGCGGTGAGCTTGTGCCGCTCGATGAGGAGCGCGTTGCCCGCCGCGTCCTGGCCGATCGCGACCACCTCGATTTTATCGCGCAACGCTTGCGACACCGCTTCGATGAGAGGCATCGTCATGTCGCAGGTCGGGCAGTCCTCCTTGACGAAGCAGAGTAGCGCGGGCCGCGTGCTGGGAAACGAATGTGCGCGGCGATGCTGGTCGTCGAGCGAAAAACTCGGCACGGACCCCAGCATTTTCATCCGCCTTGCCAGCCCCCCTAATGCGTGCCCACTACAAACGCGCAACTGGTTGTGCCGCTGCCGCCGATATTGAGCATCGCGAATCGCTCGGCGCGATCGACCTGGTAATCACCAGCGGTCCCAGTCACCTGGCGATAGCAGTCGAGCATCTGGCGCACGCCGGTGCCGCCGACAGGATGGCCCACGCCGATAAGCCCGCCACTGGGATTCATCGGCAGCTTGCCGCCCATCTCGATCACGCCCTCCTCGATCGCCTTCCACGACTCGCCCGGCTTGGTGATACCGAAATGGTCGATCGCCATGTACTCGGAAGTCGTGAAGCAATCGTGGGTTTCGATACCCGATACCTGCGCGACACCTGGGAGACCGGCGCGGCGAAAGGCGTCGAGAATAGCCTCGCGCGTATGCGGGAGCACATAGGTGTCCTCGCGGCTTTCGGCGATCTTCTTGTCGAATTCGATCGGCGCCGTATGATGGCCCCAGCCGAGGATGCGCGGAAGGTCTTCGAGCTTCAGGTTGCGCCGCTTCGCGTAGTCAACGGCGAATTTCTCTGAGGCGAGGAATAGTACCGCCGTGCCGTCGGTCACCTGCGAGCAATCGCGCACCTTGATGCGGCCGGCGATCGGCTGGTCGAACTTTTTCGCCTGCTGCGGGTCACTTTCGGCATGGGGCCAGCCGCGCGTCTGCGCGAGCGGGTTGCGCCGGGCATTGGAAAAATTGATCGACGAGATGCGCGCCAGATATTCATCCTTGAGCCCGTAACGCTTGTCGTATTCGTCGCCCAGGCGCCCGAACAGCGCCGGAAACGGATAAGCAACTCCCTTGCACTCGCGCTCGTACCATCCCGCGGTGCCGAGGAAATCGCCGCCAGTCGCGGAATCGACCGTCTTCATCTGCTCCAGACCGACGACGGCGGCGAGATCGTAACGGCAGGCCTCGATGTCGGCCGAGGCGGCCAGGATGGCGATCGAACCCGAGGCGCAGGCGGCTTCATGACGCGAGGTCGCGATGCCAAAGAAGTGCGGGTCGACCTCCAGAAAAAATGCGTTGAGCTGGCCCTGCTTGCCATAGAGTTCGGCGGCAAAGTTGCCGACATGCGCGGTTTGGATTTCGCGCGGCTCGATTCGCGCCTGCTGCATCCCAGCGTGCACCGTCTCGCGCATCACCTCGGAAAAATGCTTGCCCTCTTTGTTCCAGTTGCGGGCGAAATCGCTCTGCGCACCACCGAGGATATATACGTTCTCTGATTTGGCCATCGTGAATCTCCTTGCTGAATCGCACTACGCCTGGGGTCGGGCCGGCCGCAAACGGCGGCGTTAGGAAATCGAGGCAATCGAAACATCGTGCGCGCGCAACTCATTCGTTCTTCATATCTACGCTAGCGCACCCCAGGCCTTTTGCGCCACCCGAGCTGAATTTGTAAGGAAGGGGGCGGCTTTGCCGTAGGCGCGACATGATGCCTATAATGCCGATACCACGAACGAGACATCTGAAACGCTACGAAGGGGAGCAGGCAATGAAACGGATATCGGTTAGGGCAATCGCCGCGATGATGCTGGTCGGAGTTCTGGGCACGGGCGGTTATGTGTTAGCCAGCCGCAACCTCGATCCGCCGGCCTGCTGCCAAAGCAAGCAGGCGTGCTGCCCCTCGCAATCGTGCTGTAAGGGCGGCAGCCACGGCCAGTGCCCGCTGATGCATCGGCACGCATAGAAGTCGTCCCGCACAGCCTTAAGCGTAACCCCAAGGCGCCCACAGCCTGTTGATAACGCTGTCGATGGGGTGTGGACGGGTGCTTTCCGATCGGGCGGCGCCACCCCGCTGACGGCTTACTCGCGAGCCAAGCCCCGCGGCCCCACAACGCTGCTAAAGCCGGAATTTTCAAGCAAAAATATGCACTGAAGGCGATTTCTCAATCTGCCCCCAGCAATTGCCTTAAAGCCTGCGAGATCGCCCGCCTATCTTCCTCGCTCAGACTGCCGGCTCTATCCAGAATCAGCCGATTGTCGAGCGTAAAAATTTTCATCCGAACCTTCGAAGGTGCCGGGAGTCCTGCAGGGCCGGCGTCGATCGTTACGTCGGACGGCCAAGGTGGATTTTTAGCGCTGGTGATCATCGCCAGGACGGTATGACCCGCCTCGGCGCTGAATTTCTCGCTGCACAAGCCAAGCGCGGGTCGACGTTTGCTTGCTCGGCGATCGGTAAAAGGAAAGGGCACGACTACCACGTCATACTGATTACAAATCACCGTAGGCCTTGTCGTCGTTCTCCGAGTTCCACTCCGATAATGTTCCTTGCAGCGCGGATAAAAATTCAACATCGAGCGGTTCCGCCTTGCGCAGATATATCGCCCCAGCTTTCGATTCCTCGAATATGACCGAGTCGCCCGGTTTGAGATTGAGCTTGGCTCGCACCTGCGCCGGTATCGTAGCTTGACCTTTACTGGTCACGCGGCTGATCGCACGAACTGAACGAGAACTCGAAGCAGGCACCTTTTTCCTTGCGCTTCCCATGTGTATTACACTATTACAGTATTACTCGAACCGCTAATGCAAATCATTCCATCTCCTACGGCTCAAACCACTCGCGGCCGTCGGCGCGAATCAAGTCCTCAGCCGCCTCGGGCCCCCAGGTTCCGGCAGGATACGGCTCCAACGGAATGCCCGGATCGTTTTGCCATTGATCGAGAATTACCTGCACGAATTCCCACGAGCGCTGGACGAAACGAGAGCCGAGGAACAGCGTATGGTCGCCCGCCATCACGTCGAGCAGCAGACGCTCGTAGGCATCGGGCGAAGCGCCGTCAAATTCCGCCGCGTAGTGGAGATCCATCCGCACCGGTTGAATCGAAAGATCCAGGCCCGGCCGCTTGGCCAGCACCTCGAGCGAGAAGCCCTCGTCGGGCTGGATACGTATCGCGAGGACGTCGGGCGGTAAAGAAACGCGGCGGTTGAATAGAATCTCCGGCACACGCTTGAACTGAACGAAGATGGTGCTCGCGCGCCGCGGCAGACGCTTGCCGGTGCGCAGATAGAACGGCACGCCTGCCCATCGCCAGTTGTCGACCAGCGCTTTTATCGCGACGAAAGTCTCGGTGCGCGAGGACCCGCGGATGCCCTCCTCCTGCAGATAGCCCGGCACACGCTTGCCGTCGAGCTGACCGGCGGCGTACTGGCCGCGCACCACAAGTTTGCGCACATCGCCGGGATCGATAGGCCGCAGCGAGCGGATCACATTGACCTTGGCGTCGCGCACCGCGTCAGCGGCCAGCGACACCGGCGGCTCCATCCCGGTCAGCGACATCACTTGCAGCATGTGGTTCTGCACCATGTCGCGCAGCGCTCCGGCGCCGTCGTAGTACATCGCACGCGTGCCCAGGCCTTCCTCCTCGGAGACCGTTATCTGCACGTGGTCGACGCGGCGGTTGTTCCAGAAGTCCTCGAAGATGCTGTTGGCGAACCGCAGCACCATCAGGTTCTGCACTGTCTCCTTGCCGAGGTAATGGTCGATGCGGAAGATCTGGCTCTCGTCGAAGTACTTGCGCATATCGGTGATGATACGCAGCGCGCTATGCAGGTCGTGGCCAATCGGCTTTTCGACCACGATCCGGGTGAAATGCGGAGCTTCGGGCGACGCGATCAGGCCCGCCTCATGGAGCTTCTCGACCGACTCGGTGATCGCCTCGGGTGGGACGGAGAGGTAATAGATGCGGTTGGGCGGCAGGCCGCGCGTCTTTTCGATTTCCTCCAGGCGGCTTTTGAGACGCGTGAAGCCGTCCGGGCGGTCGAGGCCCGAGACGTACTCGAGGTTCTGTGCGAACCGGCGCCAGCATTCCTCGTCAATCTTCAAGCGCGAGTAATGCTCGGCCGCCTCGCGCGCCTTGGCGCGAAACGCCTCGACCGACATCTCGCGGCGTGCGAAGCCGAGGATTGCGGTCTTGGGCGGTATCGCTCCCTGGCCGCACTGTTCGAGGTTGTAGAGCGCGGGCAGGAGCTTGCGCGCCGCCAGATCGCCCGAAGCGCCGAAAATTATGACCGTGCACGGGGGCACTGGATGGGTTTCAGCGATAGTCCAAATCTTGCTCATAAATTGATTCCCTCGGTTGAAGCGTGACCATCCGCTAAGGACCTTTCAGTTTAACCGCTCTCCACCCCATGCTAACCTTGAGCGCCGGTGCAACGAAAACGGTATGCGATCGGTGAATCAAACCATGACAGGAACCCAGGCATGAGCGGAGCGGTAGCGGAACATTCCGATGAGTCGATTGAACGATCATTTACCAAGTGGATGCCGGTGGTGGCGTGGGCAGTCGTTATCTTTTGCCTTTCCACTTCATATTTCTCGGCTGAGAGCACCTCGAAAATCATCGAGCCGATCCTGCGCTTCCTGATGCCGACAGCGTCGGCGGCAACGATCGCGCTCGGGCACGGTTTGGTGCGCAAGGCCGCGCACTTCACCAACTACGCGATCCTGTTCTGGCTGCTGGTGAGCGGGCCGATGCGCGCGCGCCCGTATCTCGCCTTCGGACTTTGCGTGATCTACGCGCTGCTTGACGAGGGCCATCAGATGTTCGTGCCGAACCGCGGCCCGTCGCTCTACGACGTTGCCCTGGACTCCACTGGCGCGCTGTTCAGCCGTTTTCTGCACGCCGCCGTGATTGAAATCGCTTAAGTCCCCGGCTCCTCCAGTGAGGCCGTGATCCGATCAACGCGGCCGTAGAACTCGCGCACTCGCGGCAGCTCATGCGGAATTTTCAGCACGTCCGTCAGCGCGAGGAAATGCAACTGCCCGTACAAGGCGAAGTCGGCCAGCCCGGGTCCGCCGAACAAAAATGCGCCGTGCTCGAGCGCCATCTCAAACGGCTCCAGCACCTCGCGCACGCGGACCATGTTGACGGCGTGCTGGTGCTCCATCCGATCGCAGAATCCGGCGCCATACTTGCGGTCGCGAATGAAGCGAAACATCGCGAGCCGGTCGGCGCCCTGGCGGGCGAAGTATTTCGCCTCGTCGGGCACTGCGGCGAAAAACAGCGCCTCCTCGACTTCGCTGTCGATGTACCGCGTGAGCGCGAGGTGTAGGCCGCGGCTGCGCGCGGGCAGAATTGTCGGCGCCGGGCATAGCTCCTCCAGCCGCAGAGCGATACGGTCGGAGTCAACGACGGTCTCGACGGTCTCGACGCTCTCGCCGCCGGCCTCGCTCCGGGCGTGCTCGAGCCTTACTGCCGGGACCATGATTTGGCCCGAGGCCGCGATCAATTCCTTGCGCTCCACGTAGTCGACCTCGACGACCTGGTACTCCAGGCCCTTGTAGTCGAGAATCTTGCGCACCTTGGAGCAGAATGGACTGGTTGCGAACTGGTAAAGCGTGGCTTTCATTTTTCGTCTGCTTTTGACCCGTCGAACTTGCCTTTGCCGCCTTGATGCGGGTGCCGTCAGTGTTTGAGCATCTGCGCCATCGTAGCCGCGTTCATCACGCCGAAATTGCTGTAGCAGTTATTGAAGATGACGGTCGCGCGGCGCACATCGGTAAGCGACTTCAACCGCTCGGCCCACGGCGCCAATTCGGCTTCCGCGTACAGGTATTTGAAACGCTCGGCAGCGCTGCCGACACGCTTGTACCAGTTCTCGCGGTTACGGCCATGGAAGCGCACGTAAGCCTCGGGGCTGGTAACCGCAAAGACCGGCTCGACGGTTGCGGGCGGCGCGTCGAGCGAAACGAAAGTCAGTCCGTGACGTTCGAGAAAGCGGACCGTCTCGGCACGCTGGGCGCCCTCAAGCCAGCTATTGTGGCGGAACTCGATCGCGATCGCCGCTCCCGGCATCCGCTGCTTGAGCCCGGCTATATAGTCGAGGTTGGAGGGACGCGCGGTAAAGTATGGGGGAAACTGAAACAGCAGATGGCCGAGCTTACCGGCAACACGCAGCGGCTCAAGGGCGCTCCAGAACATCCCGAAGGCCAGGTCCAGCACCTCGCGCGGCGGGTTGCGCAGGCGCGTCGCCGATCGCTTATCGGCCATCAGCATCGACTTCAGCGACGCGGGCAAGCGGGTAGCTTCGGTCGGATGCTGCGTCAGCATCGCGAAGGCCTTGATGTTGAAGACGAAACCGGGAGGCGTGCGCGCGGCCCACAGTTCGGCGTTACGTTCCGAGACCAGCGCATAGTAAGTGGCATCGACTTCGACCGTGCTGAACTGCTCGGCATAAAAGCGCAGACGATCCTCGGCGGTCTTGAGTGCTGGAGGATAGAAGACGTCTGACTTCACCAGTGTCGGATCGGTCCACGAAGCGGTGCCGACCAGGAATTGCGGCCGCTGCGGCATTCAGGCGAACATGTTCACCGCTTCAAGGCCTTGGCCCAACGTCGATTTGAAAATCTCAAACAGCTTGTCGATGTCCCAGGGGCCATCGCTGATGATCATGCGATCCATCTTCATGTGGGTATAACGCGAGATCCGATAGCCCGAAGCCCCGAAGCACTGTCCCGTCACGTCGGCGCCCTGGTCGCTGGCGAGGTAGACGATTATCGGCGCAACGTTGGCTGGATCGCGCGGGGTGCCCTTGGCGGTCTCGCTCGCCGCGAGGCCGGTGGCCCCAGGCATCCGGCCCGCCGGGATAGAGTCGGTCATCCGGGTCGCCGCGCCGGGCATGATCGCGTTGACGGTGATTCCATACTTCTGTAGCGAGGTCGCACAGCTATAAGTGAGTCCCAGGATCCCGGCCTTGGCGGCGGCATAGTTGGGCTGGCCCGGGCTACCGAGGGCGGAGTTCGAGGAGAAGTTGATTATACGGCCGTTCTTGCGCTCGCGCATATGCGCGCTCGCCGGACGAATCGTGCAGTAGTGACCCTTGAGGTGAACACGGATGACGTCGTCCCACTCCTGCTCGCTCATGTTGAAGATCATCCGGTCGCGCAGAATTCCCGCGACATTGACCAGGATGTCGAGCTGGCCGAACTCCTTGATCGCCTGGTTGACCAGCCCCTCGCCGCCCGCCACGGTCGCGATATCCATGTGATTGGAGACCGCGCGGCCGCCCACCGCCACGATTTCCTTGACCACGTCGTCGGCCGGCGAGACGGTTTCTTTCTGCCCCGCAAGGCTCACGCCAAGGTCGTTTATCACCACCGCCGCGCCCTGAGCGGCCAGCATACGCGCCACCCCGCGCCCAATTCCGCGTCCACCGCCGGTTACGGCGGCAACTTTACCGTCGAGCTTGCCCATCGCTATGCCTCGATTTAATTTCTAGAAAACTGAATCCGCTTATAGCGCAAATCTTCGTGCTCGGAACAGTCCTGCGTGGCGCGCAGGGGGACGGCCATCGAGGCTGCCGGAAGCAGTTCCGTGCGACTCATCGACGTCGGACGGATCTCTTCTAGTAGGCGAGGTCGACCTCGGTCATCACGCCGACCGGTGTGAAGCGCCCGATCTTGCCCGTCGGCTCGGTGAAATAAAGATTGCCGTCCGCGCCGCTGGCGATGAATGCAGGGATGGCCGTTTCGGGCAGGTAGAAGACGATTATCGGAGTGCCGGGACGAAGGCGGCAAATCGCGTGCGACTTGGGCACGGTGATCCAGATAGTTCCCTCGCGGTCGGCGACGATGTCTAGCGCTGGACCGTTGACCGGCAATACCATTTCGGAAATTTGCCCCCGCGGGGTGATCTTGCCGATCCGGCTGGCCGCCAGCTCGGTGAAATAGACATCGCCGTCGGCGCCTACCGCGACGCCGTTGGGATGGCTATGCGGAACCGGCAACCAGTATTCGGTTATCACTGCTTTGTCGGCGGTCTGCGGCAGTGTGATTCGGCCGATCCGGTTGCCCGAGTTTTCGGCGAACCATAGGCTGCCATCGGCGGCGGCGACGATCCCTGCCGGTCCGCCGCCCAGCGGCAGCGGAAACTCCTTAAACCCGTGATGGCCCGGAGAGGAGCGATCGGCGCCAGGCGGAACGAAGATCGCGATCTGGTCGGCGGCATGTTCGGTGAACCAGATAGAGCCATCACGAGCGGCCACGATACCGGCGGGGCCGCTCCTTGGCGTCGGCACGGAATAGTAATCCGCTTTACTATTGTCGGGGAAAATGCGTCCGATACGGCCGCCCTGAGGATCGGTGAACCACACTGCGCCATCGCGCGCGATAGCAAGGCGCTCGGGAAACCCGTCCTGATCCAGTTCCACTCGCTTGAACGCGCCGCTGAACTCCATCAGCCCAAGCATCGGAGCGCTGTACTCGGTGAACCAAATGCCGTCGGCGCCGGCTGCGATCGCGTATGGAGCATGGATGCCTCCGGGCGCCGAGGGCGGATGAACAGACGCGGGCGTGGTGGTAGCGCGGCCGGCCTCAACCCGGTTGCCGAGTTGATTCATCGCAGCCTGAGGCGGCGCTGTGCCACAGCCGATGGCGCCGAGCGTGATAAATACCAGGAAGGCCAGCGCGCCTGCGATCACAAGCGTTACACCAGCGGTGTTTGTGTAGTGAGTAATGGTTCAGGTCTCGTCGATGGCGAACCAGTACGCTGACAGGTAACCCACCATCACCGCAACTGTCTTACTCTCGCCGACCAATATTACGAATACGACAGGCAGTCGCGGATCGAGCAAGAGCACACCGCCGAAAGCAAAGACGCTGAGAAAGTAGCTTAGCATCGCGGCCCACATCGCTCGCTCGCTGACGCGGTTGTGCGTCCTCGCCAACGCGATCAAAGCGAACGGGACGAACAACAAGGTGTTGTAGTTCAGCCATGAAACCGGCAGAACTTCGATCGACGTGACGACCCATAGAGCGAACAGGCGCCAATCGCGATCGGGACCGGAGCCGCGCTTGAGGGTGGCCTTCAAGGTTAACGCCATAAAAGCCAGGGAGGCGCCATAGCCCAGTGCGCGTCCGAAGCGATCGCCTGCGGGTCCGAGGTGCCATCCACTGATATACAGGCAGATGCGCCAGAGGAGCGAGGCGGGCGCGGTGTTCCACCCAAGTTTGTACAGTTCGCGGTCACCGCCGGCCGCCGCAAGACCCAGCGGAAAATCGACAAGAGCGTGCCATCCCATCATCGCCGCACATACTACAAGTCCGAGGACGCCACCCATGACCATGAAAGCAAGCGCGTGCCACCTGCGCGTGAGCAACAGGTAAAGACCCATCAGAGCCGGATAACCGCGCAAGAGCGCCAAAGCCCCCAGCATCAGGCCGGCGAGACCGTCGCGTCCTCTCGAAAGCCATCGGACGCTCAACACCAGCCCCAGAATCACCAGCACCTGACTCTGCGCAGTCAGGAAGAGATCGATTAGCGGTGGATAAATCAGAGCGAGGGCGATCATCACGCAGGCGTCGACAGGTCGCAGGCCAGTGCCGGGGCCGAGCAACAGGTAGAAGGATGCTATCAGCGCCGCAAAATTAATCGCGATCCAGGTCCAGTAGGCGGAAGTCACCGGCAACGCTCCCAGCGCTTTCAAACAGAGAAGAAACGCTGGCGTTTCCGGTATGATCTCGTCGTGCTGGAAGGTTTTAGTATGTAAGCCGAGCTTTGCGCCTACCGGTACCAAGGTAGTGTGGTAAGGGTTCTGCCCCTGCCGCATGATCGTTGCGGCGGCATAGTAGTCGGCGAAGTCTTCCTCGTGAATTCGGCCGGGCAGTGCCGCATATACTCGGTAGACCTGGATCAGCGCGGCCAAAGAAAGAAATACCACCATCGCTGGGTGACGCAGGACTGCGAGGATTCCATCGATGGATAAAGGCGGCCGGCGCGCGGCACCGGCACTGGACGATATAGGCGAGTACTCCGCGCTGGCCTTTTCTGCGCCCTTCGCGTGTGGCTCTGCAACGCTCATCGACCCTCCCCCCTATCCTCCACCATCGCATGGGGCGTATAGCCACCGCGCAATCATTCCGAGCGATCCAGTCAAGCCGAGCGATCGGTCAGGCGCCGCGCATTCTACCGAGCGGGCCGCCGGTGGCACCGCCTAGGCCGAAACCACCGCTGCGCCGGACATGGCGCCTGCGCGGCGCTCCGCGAGGTACCATTGGATAGTCCGTCGCAGTCCTTCCTCGAAATCGGTGGTAGCTTTGAAATTGAATTCGCGCTCAGCGCGCGAGACGTCCAGGCATCGGCGCGGCTGGCCGTCGGGCTTGCTCGGATCCCATACGATCTCGCCGCGAAAGCCGGTCAGATGTGCGATCAGGCTGACCAGATTGCGAATGTTTATTTCACGGCCGGCTCCCAGGTTGACCGGTTCGGCGCCATCGTAATGTCGCGTCGCGAGCACGATCGCGCGCGCGCAGTCTTCAACGTAGAGAAATTCGCGGCTGGCCGCGCCAGTGCCCCAAACTTCGATTCGCGGTGCGCCGTTTTCGATTGCGTCTACGCACTTTTTGATCAGCGCAGGGATCACGTGCGAGCGGGCGGGATCGAAGGTATCTCGCGGGCCGTAAAGGTTGACCGGCAATAGATAAATCGCGTTGAAGCCGTATTGCTGGCGGTAGGCCTGGGCTTGCACCAGGAGCATCTTTTTAGCTAACCCATACGGCGCGTTGGTTTCTTCGGGATAGCCGATCCAGAGATCGTCCTCGCGAAATGGCACCGGCGTGAACTTCGGATAGGCGCACACGGTACCCACGGCGACGAATTTCTCGACTCCACCCAGGCGCGCCTGCTCCATCAACTCGACGCCCATGATGAGGTTTTCATAAAAGAAGCGCCCTGCGTTCTCGCGGTTGGCGCCAATCCCGCCGACCACGGCCGCGAGATGGACGATCGCCTGGGGCCGCGCCTCTCGCATCAGGCTAGCAATCGCCGCCGGCCGGCGGAGATCGTACTCGCTCGAACGCGGCGCGGCGATATTGCGAAACCCGGCGTGCTGCAACTCTTCGATCACAAAGCTGCCGAGAAATCCCGCGCCACCGGTGACCAGGACGCGCGTGTCCTGGGATAGTTCCGCTTTCCGATGTGCCATTCCTTACCGCCTCCCGGTTTTTCGCCAGCGAACCAGCCTCGACCCCGCCGGTCTCAGGTCAGGCGCCGAGCTGGATCAATCAGCCAGTGTAAATCTTTTACAGGAATGCGGCGCTGGTCTGAAGGCGCCGGGCGTGGATAGAATCTCATACAAACTTCAGACGCCGCAGGGCGAAACCGAACATCCGCAGCAGCAGCATACCGTGCCGCCAGCGCTGGATATTGGTCTGGCCGTAGGTCCGCTCGTGATAACGCACGGGCATATCGACGATCTTGAGATCCAGCTTGGCCGCGCCGAAGATGAGGTCGAAATCGCCAAACGGATCGAAATCGCCGAAGTAGGCGCGATTGGCGGCGATCGTATCGTAGTCAGCGCGGCTCAGCACCTTGGTCCCACATAGGGTGTCCTTAACGTTCTGTCCAAGCAGCCAGGAGAAGCCGAGACTGAAGAACTTGTTACCCAGGAAATTCAGAAAGCGCATCGCCTGCTTTTCCATTGGGTAGACAAAGCGGACGCCGTTAATGAATTCACCGCGGCCCGAACGCAGCGCCCTATAAAAGCGAGGCAGATCCTCGGGCGCAACCGTCAGGTCCGCGTCGAGAATCATCAGCACCCCACCCGCGGCTTCTGCAAAACCCAGCCGCACAGCGTCGCCCTTGCCTGCGCCGCTTTGCCGCAGCAACTGCATGCGGCGTTCTGGATGACGCGCGATCGCTTCCTGGATCGTTGCGTAAGTGTCGTCGCGCGAATGGCCTTCAACAAAAACGATCTCGGTGCCGGCGCCCATCTCGGGCACGCGACGTATCACGTTCTCGATATTGCCGGCTTCGTTGCGAGCCGGAACAATCACGCTTACCACGGGCTCTGGATCGCGTGCCTCGCTCGGCGGTTCCGGCGCGAGACGGGCTACGATCAAGTTAGTGAGCGCCAGGTACCGAAGCGGCCATAGCTTCACCACGTAACGATTGAAAAGCGGCGCGACCAGCGGCAGCGCGAGTGGCAGCAGCACCTCCTGCCATTGGCGAATGACCTCGAAGCCCCCGAGCGCGAGCATGTTGTCAAGATCCGCCAGCGTCAGCCAGTTCTGCTCAATCGCCGGATTGGCCAGATTCATGCGCCCGGCGACCTTGAGCGGCAGCTCCCACATTCGGCTGAAGGTGTTGATGACAACGCGGGTCGTTGGAGCGCATACCGACGCGACCTGCTCGATCGTCGTTTGCACGTCCCAAAGATCGTTGATCAGGTCGGAGAGGATGACGTAGTCAAACTTCGCATTCAGGCTGAGCTGATCGACGTCGCCCTGTACGAAACGCAGTTGCGGATGGCTCTCTGCGGCCCGCTTGAGCATATCCGGCGCAAAATCGACGCCGACCCCCAACGAGGGCTCGAGCGCGGCCAGTAGATCGCCGGTACCGCAGCCGAGTTCCAGTACGCGGCTTCCTGCTGGCACCAGGTAACGATAAATTTCCGCCAGGCGGCGATAGTATGCAGCACTGGCCGGTTTGCGAGCGTAACCGTTCCAGAACTTGATTCGCTCCGCGCGATAATGCGCGGCCGCCAAAGCCTCGCCGTTAACTGCGCGCAGCGCCGCCCCGTCGCTGCCAATCACCGAATCCTGCCGTACCACGTCCATGTTAGTAGCGCGTGCCCGCCTCGCCCTCGCCACCGCGCACTTGCACGGTTCTGAGTTTTACATGCCGACGCCGAACCGGGAGCTCCGGCGTTCGGCCCTGATTGAGCCGCAAATGATTCGGTTAACATGTCATCAATTGGCGGGCAATGCGATCCAGCCGCGGCGGCCGAATCGCTTCGATCGTCAGACCGCGGTGCGGGCCGGCTGCGCGGCGTCGATCGAATCCGCCGAGGGCAAGTGGCTTGAGTGCGACGCCGTCGATTGCACCGATGTCTGATCAGTGGCTGGCGGATCGATGGCGAACCAGTAGAGCGACAGATAGGCAAGCAGGCCCACAGGCGACGCACCGACCCGCCACACCAGGGTGTCCGGATGCAACGCAAGTTCAGGCGAATGCATGTCGACCAAAGTAAAATAGAGCCATGCGAGCGTGTAGCACGCGACCCCGGCCCACAGCGCGCGTGCGCTAGTCCGGTCGTTGGCGGCGGCCGCGCTCAGCTTTACGATCGGGATCGTGAGCAGTACCAGATAGTAGAACCAGGACGTCGGCGAAACCAGGATTGCCGTCATGATCCAGAGACTGAACAAGCGGCCCTCGGAATCGTCGCACGATGGTCTCGCGGCCGTGGCCTTAACGGTCAAGCCCAGGAGCGCGAGTTCAGCTGCCCAAGACGTGACTCTTCTCGCCCAATCGAGCGTTGCTCCGAGATGAATTCCGAAAAAATACCAGAACATCCTCGACACTGTCGTGGGGAGTGCGATATTGCCTGGCAGCGCCTGCGCCCATTGCTGGGTCAAATAGCCGGAAGCAAGGAGAAAGCTGAGCGAGTGCCGAAATCCCACGAGTGCTATGGTTATCAGTCCTCCGGCGACAAGCCCGACCGTAGTGTACGCAAGCACACGCCATCGCCTCATCAGGATCAGATAGCCGACAATCAGCAGCGGAAAAACGCGCAAGAGGCTTGCCAAGGCCAACATCAGACCAGCCCCAGCATCCCTCCCATATTCCATCCACCGCAG
The DNA here is from genome assembly GCA_963710455.1 of uncultured delta proteobacterium. Classification (GTDB taxonomy): domain Bacteria; phylum Desulfobacterota; class Binatia; order Binatales; family Binataceae; genus JAKAVN01. The sequence goes on along the minus strand of CAVQAG010000013.1, from coordinate 511,741 downwards.
CATCAGCACGAGCATCAGAAGGACCAGCATCTTGTTCTGGCCCCAGACCAGGTGATCGGTTATCGGAGGAAAAAGAATAATCAGCGCCGCGACCGCGAGTTTGCCGTCTCGAGTGAGACCCGGGGTCCATCGAAAAAGCAGCACCAGCGAAGTCAGGAACGCGACCGCATTGATGGCGTTCCAGACGTAAAAACCGAGCCGCGTTGGCAACAGCGTCAGCGGTACGAAGCACATCACGAACGTCGGCGGATCGGTAGCGTGGTTGATTTTGCCCAGTTCAAACCCGAGCGAATGCGCAAGCGGCGTCAGGTCGTCGGTATAGGGATTCATCCCCTGGCGCATCGCTAACGCGGAGCTGTAATAGACGCTGTAGTCCCATTTCCGCGCGCGACCTGGCATCGCGGCGATCAATATTACCAGGCCGATCGCGACGCCGGCCCACAACGGAACCAGGATCGCCGCGCGAAGCAGCAGGCTACGTTCGAGCGTCACGGGCGCTGAGCTTCTATTGTCGATCGATACGACGGCTCGATCTCCTTCGCGATTTTTGTCGTTGGTCAGAATCGCTTTAGACGCTTAATCTACCGTACAGCTCACCCAGAAGATTCTTATGTTAACCAGACAAGAGACGCAATCATGCGCTGAAGCATGGTCTGAGATGATTTGGAGCGGCTTATCTGCCGCTCCGCATAACCATCGCGCGCAATTGCGCTACGCGTGCCGACAAGGCGGGGCTGTGGCTGATGTCTTCGATCGCAAGCGGTAGCCGCCACGACCAGTTCGCGGGCCCGACGGTGCCCGGCAGGTTAATCCGGTCGCGCCATCCAAAAAGGTCCTGAACTGGGATCAGCACCATCCGCGACGGCGACTTATAAAGCGCCTCCAACATCGCGTCGCGCATCTGATCGAACTTGACTTCCGTCTTAGGTGCGTTTGCGGGAGCAAGCCCTAGCAGCTTGAGCATGCGCTTGCACTCGTTCTCCGGCGCGGTGTCCCACCACTCAACCAATGTGTCGGTGTCATGCGTGCTGGTCGTGGCAAGCGAAACCTCGGGATAATCCGCGGGCCGGATGAACGCCTCTCGAGGCGTGCCGTCGTTGATTTTCTCCCAACGCATCACTTTGTAACCAGGAACGCCCAGCGCGCTCATCGAAGCCCGGACAAAGGGCGGAATCACGCCAAGGTCCTCGGCGACAACGACCGTGGCACCCGCCTCCTCGAGTATCGCACGGAGCACCGCTTCGCCCTGCGCGCGCTGCTCGGGTTCCGCCGCCGGCCAGAACCCGCCCGCGGCCCCGGGTACGAGACCGAATGAAAAGGTACGATAGAGCCCGACCACATGATCGACCCGGATGAAATCGTAAAGCTCACGCGCGTGACGAATTCGTTTTTTAAGGAGCGCGAAGCCGTCCGCGCTGATCCTATCCCATCGCGGCGCCGGCAGGCCCCATTTCTGCCCCTCTGGATTAAACCCGTCGGGCGGTGCGCCCACCGTGCGTTCGAAATCGAACAACTCCTGGTTGGCCCATACTTCGGCACTGTCGCGCGCCGGCGAAAAAGCCAGGTCGCCGCCGAGCATCACGCCCCGCGTACGAGCGTGCGCGTGAACCTCCGCCCATTGGCGATGCACCAGGAATTGCCAGTACGCGTACTTGGCGATCACTGGGGCGAGTTCGGTCTTGGCACGATCGAGCGCAGCCGGTTCGCGCCGGCGGAGAGAGTCGGGCCAATCCTCCCATGGCGCGAAATCGAACCGATCCTTGAGCGCGCGGAAAAGCGCATAGTCGTCGAGCCATCCGCGATGGCGCTCGGCGAAGTCGCCCACCAGAGCGCGCCCGTCACCACGCGCCGTGAAATGGCGAAAAGCTGCCTCGAGCAACTCGCGGCGGGCTGCGCGGATGGTCAAGCGATCGCTGAGTGGGACCCGCGCGAGCGCGCAGCGCACGCGCTCTAGCTCATCCGGTGCAACGCCCGCGAGTCCCTCGAGTCCGATATAGATCGGATCGATTGCGAACACACTGAGCGCACTGTAGGGGCTCGCCTCGCCAGGCGAAGTTTCGTCGATTGGCAGCAGCAGGATCGCCCGATTGCCCATCGACGCTACAAGTTCAGTCATCGCATCGAGCGCGGAGATATCGCCGATTCCCGCGTCGCTCCGCCTGCGGAGCGAAAACAGCGGCACCATCACGCCGGCGAGGCGCTCAATAACAGGTCGCGAATTCATGACGCAGGAAAAAAATACTTCAGATCACATAGCCCCCGTTGGGGCTTATCACCTGGCCGACCATGAACGACGAATCCTCGCAGGCCAGATAGAGCGCCGCGGCCGCGATGTCGCGCGGTTCCCCGAAACGGCCTGCTGGCGTCCTCGCCATCACCACCCGGCGCAGCTCTGACGAGAGCGGCGCAGTCATCGGAGTTTCGATGAAGCCGGGCGCGATACAGTTGACGAGGATGCCATGGCGAACGACCTCGCGCGCGACGCACTTGGTGAACGAGATTATTCCGCCCTTGGCCGCGCCGTAGTCGGAGGCAAGCTCAATCCCGGTGAGTCCAACGATCGAGCCCAGGTTGACGATGCGCCCGGATTGTTTCGCGATCATCACCTTGAGCGCCTCGCGAGTGCAGTAGAACGTCGCGTCGAGATGCGTCGCGATCATCTTGTGCCAGTCCTCGTCGGTCTTGTCGACCGTGGGCGTCGCCTCACTGCCGGGACGCACGCGGCCGATGCCGGCGTTGTTGACCAGGACGTCGATCGTGCCAAAAGTCGCGACGAACTCTCCGAATATCTTCTTAACCTCCGCGCTGTCGGAGACGTCGGCGACCAGCCGCAGCGCGCGACCTCCCGCCCGTTCAATCTCGGTCACCACGTTTTGCGCCGCCTCGGGCCGCAGGTCGTTGACGCCGATTTTCGCGCCCTCGCGCGTGAACACGAGCGCCATCTCACGCCCGAGCCCCGAGCCCGCGCCGGTTATCAGCACCGCCTTGTCTTTGAGCTTCATCGCCGCCTCCGCCTCACCTTCACTTCTTCCCTTTGACGCCTTCCTTGAGTTGGCGCTTCCAATCCAGTCGTCGCGCTTCGGCGCCCGCCTCCTCGGCTTCCTTTATCATCCCCTTCTTCTGGTAGAACATGCTGAGGTTGGTGAACGCGAGGATGTCCTCGGGCTCCTGCGCAATATATTTTTTCGTTAGATCGATCGCGGTGTCGAGGTCGCCCTTGGCCTGGTAGCACATCACCATCCCATGCAGGGCGTCGGTGTAGCGAGGGTCCTGCTCAAGCGCGCTCTGGTAAAGCGCGATCGCCTCATCGTACTTGCCGTCGGCGTAAAGATCGATCGCCTGGTCGTAAAGTTCCTCCTTGTCGGGCATCCCCTACCTCCCTGCTTGATCGCGTTTGCGGACGGCCATTCCCGCCCTCCGCACCGCTCATATATATATATATTATAGATACTAGCGCCCCTTCGCGGCAGGAACAGCCGTCGGGGGCTTCAGCGCGGCGCCGTCGATGTACAGCGAAGAAGAAGTCTACGAAGTCCTGCGCGAATGCTACGACCCTGAGATGCCGGTCAATATCGTCGACCTCGGACTGGTCTATCACGTGGAGGTCAAGGGCGGTGCAATCACAGTCGAGATGACTCTGACGGCGCCAGGATGCTCGATGGGCGCGATGATCGCAAGCGAGATCCAGGACAAGCTGCTCGGCATCCCCGGCTGCGAGGAGGCCAACGTCGAGATGGTATGGGATCCCCCGTGGACGCCGCACATGATGAGCCCGACGGCGCGCAAGGCGCTCGGCCTCGACGACGATTGAACGCGCGCGGCAGCCGCGCCTTTTAAACCAGCGGCTCGCGCCTCTAGCGTTCCGGATCTATCAGCACCCCCGGATTCATAATTGCATGCGGGTCGAGCTCGCGCTTCGCCGCTTTCAGGGCCCGCGCGAAGCCTTCGGGCCGCTGGCGATCGTACCATGGGCGATGGTCGCGGCCGACCGCGTGATGATGCGTGATTGAGCCGCCGAGCTTAACGATCACTTCCGACACCGCCTGCTTGATTTCGTCCCATTGCTCCAGTTCAGAGCCGCGCTTGCCCGGCGCAAGAATCGTGTAGTACGGCGCGGGCCCGTCGGGATAGGCGTGGGTGAAACGGCAGGTCATTGTACCCTTGCCGCAGATGCGCCGGATCGCGTCGGTCCCGGTCTCCATCAGTTGCGCGTGATAGTTCGCAAAACGGTCCCAGGTGATCGCGGTCTCGAACGTGTCGCTCACGATTCCCATCGAGATCAGCACGTCGCGCATGTATGGGGCCTTGATGAACGCCTCGCGCCACGCACCCGCCGCGCCCTCGTGCGTTGCCTTGGCATCGGTGCTCGTGCGTCCCGCACCCTCGGGAATCTTCCCGCCAAGGTCGGCGCAGATTTCAAGCGTACGCTTCATCCACGGCTCCAACTCGTGATCGGCCGATTCAAAAGCCAGCACCAACACCGCCGCCTCGCCCTGGTTGGCGCCGGCGTTGGCCGCCTCGCCCGGGTCGAGCAGGCGGCAGTTGGCGGGATAGAGCCCCGCCTGCGCGATCGCGCGCACCGCATTGGCTCCAGAAATAAAATCGGGAAACGGGACGGAGGCGCCGGCGCGAAACTTCGGCCGATCCTGCAGACGCATCCAGGCCTCGCTGATGATACCGAGGATACCTTCCGAGCCTATAAACATGCGGTCGGGGCTCGGGCCCGCGCCCGAGCCCGGCAGGCGACGCGACTCGACGACGCCGGTCGGCGTCAGCACGCGAACCGACTCCACGAAATCGTCGATATGCGTGTAGAGCGTCGCAAAATGGCCACCCGACCGGGTCGCGATCCATCCGCCGAGCGTCGAAAATTCGAAGGACTGGGGGAAATGGCGCAGCGTGAGATTGTGGGGACGCAACTGGTCCTCGAGCGAGGGACCGAGCACGCCGCCCTGGATCCGCGCCGCACGCGAGGCGCGATCGACTTCGATCACGCGGTCGAGCCGGGTCATATCGACCGACACCGAACCACGCCAGTCGCCCTCCGCCGGCGGCTCGACTCCGCCCACCACGCTCGAGCCGGCGCCGAAAGGAGTGAGCTCGATACGCTCCTTGTCACACCATTCCAGCACGCGGATAAGTTCCGACTCGTCGCGAGGAAAGGCGACCGCATCGAAAGGATTGGGATAGTAACGGCGAAACGCACGCACCACGTCGCGATAGCCACGGCCATAACTGTGGCTGGCGCGATCGTAAACGCTGGTTGAGAAAATAGCGGCGAGCGCATCCGGCGGCTTTATCCGCGGCGCGCGCAGATTGAGTTCGTCTTCTCGCGGTGGTGGCGTAATATTGAGCGGACCCAGGCCGAAGCGCTTCGCGACGCGCTCCCCGATCTGCTTTTGCTGCTCCGCATTGGGATGCTGATCCTCGTAGCCCCATCCCCAGAACTTGCGCTTGCGCTGCTCTGCCATCGCGTACCGTCCTCCGCTGCTGCTAAGGCGGCAATTGTGGCAACCGCAACCCTCGCGAGGCAAACCGAATCGATAGCGCCAAAGGCTGCTTGCGCGGCGCGCAGCCGGGTCGTATCTCTCGAAGGCATCGTTGCCGCGGAATTTTTAAGTTGAGGAACAATAAACATGAGCGACGCAACAATCTCGGCTGCCGATAACAATCCACGTAAACGTCTCAATGCCGGCGGCGTCGAGATGGCGTACGTTGACGTCGGCCAGGGCGACCCAATCGTATTCCTGCATGGCAACCCGACCTCGTCCTACCTCTGGCGCAACGTCATTCCCCACCTGACGCCGCACGCGCGATGTCTCGCGCCAGATCTCGCCGGCATGGGCGATTCGGGCAAGGCGCCCGATGGTTCTTATCGGCTTGCTGACCATGTCCGCTATCTCGACGCGTGGTTCGCTGCGCTCGGCCTCGCACAGCAAAAAGCGACGCTGGTGGTTCACGATTGGGGATCGGCGCTCGGTTTCCATTGGGCGCGGCGCAATTCCGCGGCGGTCAAGGGAATCGCCTACATGGAAGCGATCGTACGGCCGCTTGAGTGGAGCGAGTTCAACGAGCAGGCGCGACCGCTGTTCCAGGCGCTGCGCTCACCGGCGGGCGAAGAACTCATTTTGCAACGCAATACCTTCGTCGAACGCATCCTGCCCGGCAGCGTACTCCGCAAACTCACCGCTGCCGAGATGGATGCATATCGCCGCCCATTCCTTGTGCCGGGCGAGTCGCGCCGTCCGACACTCACCTGGCCGCGGGAGATTCCGCTCGACGGCGAGCCGGCCGACGTCGTCGCACTGGTCAACGAATACGCCGGGTGGCTCTCACGGAGTCCCGTGCCCAAGCTTTTCATCAGCGCGGAGCCGGGCGCGATCCTGATCGGCCCGCAGCGTGAGTTTTGCCGCCGTTGGCCCAGCCAGCGCGAGGTCACGGCCAAGGGTATTCACTTTATCCAGGAGGATTCGCCGCATGAGATTGGCGAGGCGATCGCTGGATGGTATCAAACGCTCTAAGAGCGCGTGGGTTGCGCGAAGCCAGCGCGGTTGATCTAATTGGCTCAGGAATTCGCGCGAGGTTCAGGAAAGACCGGAGGAAAAAATGTCCGACTACTCGACGCTGCTCTTTGATGTGCGCAACAACGTCGCCTACATCACGCTTAACCGTCCGGAGGCCGCCAACGCGCTCAACGCCGAACTCGCGCATGACCTGATGGAAGTATCGCTGCGTTGCGAGGAAGACCCCAGCGTTCGCGCCGTGCTGTTGAATGCGGCGGGCAAGCTCTTCTGCGCCGGCGGCGACCTCAAAAGCTTCGCCGCGCAGCCCAAAGAGATGCTGCCGACCTACTTCAAAAAAGTGACCTTTTCACTGCACAAGGCGATTTCACGTTTCAACCGGATGAAGGCGCCCGTGGTGCTGGCGATTCAAGGCGCAGCCGGCGGCGCCGGGATGAGTCTCGCGTGCGCGGGCGATATCGTGATCGCGGCGGAGTCGGCAAAGTTCACGATGGCGTACACGCGGGCGGGACTCACGCCCGATGGATCCTCAACCTACTTCCTGCCACGCATCGTGGGCCTAAGGCGTGCGATGGACCTGACGCTGACCAACCGCGTGCTCTCGGCGCGCGAGGCTCACGAGATGGGAATCGTGACCCGGGTTGTCCCTGACGCTGAGCTGATGGCGACGGCCGAGGGATTGGCGAAGGGCTTCGCCCAAGGGCCGACGCGCGCCTATCTGGGCGTGAAACGTTTATTCGCTGAAAGCGCGACCCGGACGCTCGAAGATCAGATGGAGTTGGAGACCGAGTGGATAGCCGACATGGGGCGAACCGCCGATGGCCCCGAGGGTATCGCGTCGTTTCTGGAAAAGCGCCCGCCCAAATTCAAAGGCGAGTAGTGGCGAGGGCGCAGAAACCGCCGCACGCGCGTCGTCTTGGCTGAAAAACAACGGCGCCCGGCCATAAGACCGGACGCCATTCGCACATTTGCACGCGTCGACCTACAACGCTTCGCTTCAGCCCTCGAGCGCGGCAGTCAGGTTCGCACCCTCGCGCTTGCGAAACGCCACCGCGACGCGCAGCCGCTCGAGATGCTGGTCGATTATCTTGCCGCCGAGCCTCACCCGATGGGCCTGAAAAAACTCGTGCACCTCACGTTCGCGCTCAAGCAGTCCGACCACTGCCTCGCACATCCGGGGCAACGCGGCGTCGGGAAACTTGCGAATCATCTCCTCCCAATGATGCTTGACGAAATCCCAGGCTTCGTAGCGACAGCGGGTGTTGAGCAGCAAAGAATGCATCAGGTAGGGCGCGTTCTGGGTGCGCACCTCACCGTTAAGCGTCATCTGCATCGTCTCGCGCAAAAGCTCGAGACGGCGGAAGCTGGCCAGCGAAAACAGGTAGCGTTGTTCTTCTTGCGGGGTTCGCGCAGACTTAAAGTGTTGCTTAAACTCTTCGTAACGCGCCCGATCGCCCGAGTAAGCCAGAATTCCGATAACCGCCGGCACCAGGTCACGGTCCAGCGAGGATGGATCTTTGAGATAACGCGCGTAGGCCTCGGCCGCGCGACGCTGCACCTCGGCGTCGTCGCCGAGCGTGCCCAAAGAGCCCCAAAGCATGCCGCGTAACTGGCGGACCAGTTCGTCCTCGTCCGGACGCGGATCCCATCCCAGGCGTGTGGCCGCACCGCTGACGAGCTCGCGCGCGGCCGCAGCCAGCGCGGGACGTTCGGCGTCGTTTACGATCATGTCGAGATACCCGAGCGGCGAGAGCATCGCGCGCCATACGTTGAGATCGTTCTCCCCGCGCATCGCGCGCAGCATCGCGAGGAACTCCTTAAGCGGCATCATCCCGGCAACCGTCGCCGCCCATGAATCGCTGACCAGAGCGTAGCGTTCGACCGGTTTGAGTTCGCCCAGATTGCGGCCCAGCGCCGCGAGCAGATCCTCCGCATAACGTACGCGGAAAAACCCGTGGCCGCCTTCATTGAGCAGCGCCCACTCCACTCGGGCCCCTAAATCGAGCGTCGCCTCGCGGCCGGATAGCAGCAAGCGATGGGTCGTGACGCCCTTTTCGGTCTTTGCCCGCACCATCACCGGCACCTGCCAGAGTTGATCGTGCCCGGCGGCGGAAGCGCTTTCCCCGAGATAGAAAAAGCGCCGCTGGCGCACCGTCAGCGAGCGGCCGTCGGCTCCCAGGGCGGTCTCGACGATCGGAAAGCCGGGCTGGAAAATCCACGAATCCATCAACTTGCGCACCGGCTCGTCGGACGCCCGCTCCAGCGCATCCCACAGATCGCCGGTCTCGGCGTTGGCATACTGATGTTTGCGCAGGTAGGCGGCGATGCCGCTCCGGAAGCGCTCCGCGCCGAGGTACTGCTCCAGCATCCTGAGCACCGAAGCGCCCTTCTCGTAGGTCAGCACATCGAACATCGCGCGCGCGTCCTCGGGGCTCAACACGGTGAACTCGATCGGCCGCGTGCTGCTCAGTCCGTCGATCGCCATCGCCGCCGTGCGCGAGACCGAAAAACTCTCCCAGCGCTTCCAGTTTGGTTTCCAGGCGTCGACCGCGAGCATCTCCATGAAAGTAGCGAATGCTTCGTTGAGCCAGATACCATTCCACCATTTCATCGTGACCAGGTCGCCGAACCACATGTGCGCGTTCTCGTGTGCGACGACGTCGGCCACGCGCTCGAGTTCGGCGCGCGAGGCGCTCTTTTCGTCGATCAGCAACGCAGTCTCGCGGAAAGTGATCGCGCCCAGGTTCTCCATCGCACCTGAAGCGAAGTCGGGAATCGCGATCAGGTCGAGCTTGTCGCCCGGATAGGGCAATTCGTAATACTTGGCGAACCATTTCAGCGAAAACGCACCAATCTCGCGCGCCCAGTGTGTCAGCGCGCGCTTGCCCGGCACGTGCGCCACGCGGAGCGGAGTACCCGCGTCAGTAGGATCGGTCGCCTCGAACTCGCCCACGATAAAGGCGAGCAGGTAGGTCGACATCTTGATCGTCTCCTTGTAGACGACCTCCTTTTTGCCGCCGCCGAGATTCTTCTCGCGCTCGACCCCGGCGTTGGAAAACGCGCTCAGGCCTTCGTCGATCACGAGGCGCACCTTGAAGCTTGCCTTCAGCGCGGGCTCGTCCCAACACGGGATCGCGCGGCGCGCGTCGGTCGCCTCGAACTGTGTACTGGCAACCAGATGCGTATTGCCTTGCGCATCCTTGTAAGTGCTGCGATAGAAGCCGTGCAGCTTGTCGTTGAGGATGCCGCGAAAGGCGATGCGCAGTACCCACTCACCAGGTTCCAACGCTCGATCGAACGTCAGTCGTGCGCGCTCGTGCGTCGGCTCAAGCGCCGCCTTTCCGGCGACGGTTACCCCGCCCCGCTCGGCGCTGACACGGTCGCTCTCCAGTTCCAGCGCGTTAAGCACCACTTCGGCTGTCGCAGTGACGACGCGCACCGTCACGTTCTCCTCGCCGGTGAACGTAAACGCGCGGAGATCGGGCGTAAGACTGATTTCGTAACGCTCGGGAACCACGTTCGACGGGAGTCTGTATTCGGAAGTCTTGTCGGCCGCGAGTGGAGCGCCTTCCTGGTCCATCATTGGTAATGCCTTCCTGGGAGTAGCTTTCCAGCGTTGATGACGTTTATATTTCTCTGATTAGCGAGCCACGGTCACTGCTGCCGGAGCCGCATTCGAGTTAGAGTACCCCGCTACGCGCCGGCGGCCAATCGCGCGCGAGTTCGGCGAAGTTCGTCAGGCGAGCCCCGACGCTGGTGAGCGCGACCGGCAACAGCGGGCTGGTCAGGATTTCGACTTCGCGCTGCGCCGACGCGGATGGTGGCGTGCCGCCGACATTCGCCGCCGGATGGGTATAAATTTCAGTTAGGCCGGGACGCAGGCGCGCGATCAAATCGAGCATGTAGTGTTCGGTCAGGTTGCCGCTCTGATGGAGACCGAAAAGCCAGTCGGTCGATTTGATTCCGCGCTGGGTCATCTTTCGCCGCGCCCTTATCGAGAGCGCGCGAAAGATAACGGCCTCGACCAGCTTGCGCGGGGCGTTATCGCGCGCGAGGGCGAGGGTCGTAAACACCGGCTCGCGCGGCAGCCGGATACAAGGCACGCGGTACTCCGAGGCCAGCTCGAGCAGGACGTCGATGATCACCGGATGCACGTGGAAATTCAGATGACCATCGATGTGGTTGAGATAGCCGACCAGCTTCAGATGCAGCTCGATTTGCGCGCGGCACTCGTCGGCGAGGCTGGCGCGCAAGCGCCGGTTGAAAAAATAGCGCATCCCGCCCCGCACCGGATTTTCGACGAAACGGCCGGCGCTATCGACGAGCGCGCCCAGCCGCGCGGGCGGCAACACGCTCTGTCCCTTACACACCACGAGATGGAGGCCCACGTCGAGGCCGGGACATTCCCGCGCCGCCACAACCGCCGCGTCGCGCGCAGGCGCCGCGACCATCAGGCTCGTGCCCCGCAACACTCCTTGGCGATAAGCCCCGAGGATGCCGGCGTTAACCTCAGCGGAAGCGCCAAAATCGTCGGCGGTGAAGATGACGGCCTTCGCTTCTGTCATCGGCTCGAGCGCGCGCGCACAATCCGCCGCGCTTGTGCCACAATCCTGTTGACCCGCGCCTCCACGGGCGCAATTTTGCTAGCAAGCGCGGCGCGGCTCAAGCTGAAACCCAGGTGATCCTGATCTTTTACGCATTTGCGCGCGAGTCCGCCGCTTTCAAGCGCCGCCTCGAAAGTCGCACGGCACTCGACATCAACGGACTGCGAGGTTTTCGCGGGCGGCTCGGTTCCACCGAAATCATAGGAATCTCAACCGGGCTAGGAATACGCCGGGCCGCCGATGCGGCACGCCGCGCCATGCGATTGTTGGTATCGATAGACCTCGTGATAGCGACCGGCGTTGCGGGCGCGCTCGGAGACGCGCTGCGACCGGGTGACCTGGTGCTCGCCGACCGCCTGATTCTGGAAGCAGATGAGGCGGGCGGATCCACGCCAACAACGATCGCGATTCCTCCGGCCGATCTCGCGCGTTTCCACGCCGCACTGGAAATGCGGCGACTTGGGTTCAGCACCGGAGCTATCCTGACCGCCACGCGAATACTCAAAGACGGCGCCGCCAAGCGCAACGCGCGGGTCAGGACGGGTGCGCTCGCCGTCGACATGGAAAGCGCCGCCATCGCAGCCGAGGCCCGTCAAGCCGGTCTGCCCTTCGCGTGCGTGCGCGCGGTGCTCGACACCTTCGATGAGGAAGTCGTGGGCGCGGAACTGGCGGGCTCCGACGGCGAGGTGCGGCCGTTCGCGGCCGCGAGCTTCGTATTGCGCAATCCCACGGCGGTCGTCGGACTCGCTCGCATGATGCGCAGCCTCAATCGCGCGACGACGTCGCTGGCCGCCGCGCTCGAGGCATTGATCCAGCCAGCCGTGTGACGAGCCCAGCGCTACGCGGCGCCGCGACGCCTGACGGGAGGCCGCGATGCTGCCGCACTCCACACGGGAAGCACTCGCTCGTACGGAAAGTCTGCCAAATGACGCTCGACGGCGGCAGCATCGCCCCGGCAATCGGAGCGCGTCATGATGTGGAGCGCCAGGGCCACCAGCGGAAGGAAGATAAAGCTCCCCGCCCATCCGATTTCACTTGCGCCTATACGAAACAGCATCACGATTGCGAAGCCGACGAGTCCGGCGTACAGCCCTGGTCCCCACAACGCGCGCGATGGCGCCGTCGGCACGGCTCCCAGCGGTTTGGCACCGCCATGATTGAGCCGGCGATCCAGCCACTGAAAAATCGCCACGCTTATCGCCGCGACGAAATACCATCCGAGATAGTTGCTGATCGGTACGCCGAAATGCGGCCCCGGCGGGTCGTACCAGAAAACCCTGCCGAGAAACCAGCGCTCGCCAAGCACGCTTAACGGGTCGGCCACCATGTCGATCATCACCATGAACAGCGCCGCCATCAGCCACACTCGCGGCGAGCTTCTCAGCTTCCACGTGTCGAGCGTCCGCAGGTCAAACCCGCGCCGGTAAAGCGGCGCGCTCAGCGCCAGCGCGAGCGTGTAGCTTGCAAAGGAAAGAAAGGTGAACGAAAGCGAGTCCATGAAAGGAACGCCGGCGACCCAGATCTCGCGACCGCGCGTCGCCTGGATGTAATGGTAGAGCCCGAACGGAAAGCCATTGTGCACCGAACTCCATTCGCAAGCCCACGCGGCCGCGTACGTCAACAGCGTGAACAGGACCGTCGTGCGCAGGCCGAAGTTAACGATCGCGATCACCAGGTAACACCCCAGGAACACGAACACATACGGCCGCAGAGCGATTGTCGAAAGCAGCAGATGCATCGTGGGCCCCGGTTCCGCCTCAGGCCGGACGCCGATGCTGATGGCCGTGCGGCGCCGCCTGCACACCGCCGATCGAATGAAAGAACTCGATCGCGCGCGCAAGCGCGTCATCGATCGGGCGCGGCGCATATCCCAGCGCCGCGCGCGCCTTGGAGGAATCGAAGAACATCCGCTTGCGCGCCATCCGAACCTCGGTCAGGCTCGCGCGCGGCGCACGCCGGGTGATCGTACGCGCAACCGCCTCGGCGCCGAGCGCGAACGTCCACGCGACCGCGTACGGAATACGAATGCGGGGCGCACTCCGGCCGGACAGCTTCGCCAGACGGCCGAGCATCTCCTCCAGCGACAGGTTCTCGCCGCCGAGAATATATTTCTCGCCGACCACGCCGCGCTCGGCGGCCAGCAGATGCCCCGCCGCGGCGTCTTCAACGTCGACCAGATTGAGACCCGTGTCCATGAAGGCTGGCATCCGGCGATTCAAAAAATCGACGATTATGCGTCCCGTCGGCGTCGGCTTGTAATCGTTGGGGCCGACGGGCGTGGACGGATTGACGATCACGACCGGCAGACCCTCGCGCGCCGCCTTTAGCGCCTCTTGCTCAGCGAGAAACTTCGACCGTTTGTAAGGTCCCACCATGTCACCGAGCGAAACCGGCGAGTCCTCGCGCCCGGATTCGCCGTGCGGGATGCCAATAGCGCCAACCGTGCTGGTGTGCACCACGCGGCGAACCTTGGCCCGATGCGCCGCTGCCAGAACGTTGCGAGTACCCTCCACGTTGGAGGCATACATCGGCGCGGGATCGAGGACCCAGAGCCGGTAATCCGCGGCGACGTGGTAGACCTCGTCACATCCGCGCGTCGCCTGTTCAACCGCCGCTGCATCGCGCAGGTCGCCCCACGCGAACTCGCACGACAAACCTTCAAGCGCGCGCAAATCGGCGCCCTTGCGTACCATCGCGCGCACCGCGGTCCCGCGCGCCAGCAACGCCCGCACCACGTAGCATCCAACGAACCCGTTGGCGCCCGTAACCAATGCGATTCGCGAGGCCATACGCGCTCAGGCCGGACGCGCCGATTCATCTAGGCGCGCGGCGATAGCGGCGGCCGCGGCATGACCCGACGCAACGGCACTCTCGATCGTCGCAGGCAGGCCGGTTTGAATCCAGTCGCCCGCGAGGAAAAAGTTTGATATCGGCGTCGCCAGAGTCGGCCGCAAACGGTCGCACTCGGGCGACGGCGCCATCGTGGCCTGTTTCTCCTTGAGCACCAGCGCCTTGATTAGGCGCGCGTCACGAGAAGCCGGGATCATCGTGTTCAAATCGCCGGTCACCAGGTTGAGCAACTCTTCATTGCCGGCGTCGACCAGTTTGCGCGCGCCGCTAATGACGAAACTCAAATAGCCATTGGCGCGCTCTCCCTTCTCGGCGAAGATGTGGCGCTTGTTGAATAACCATTGAGTTGTCGTGCCCACGAAGCCAACAAAAGGGGCGGCGGTGATTTCGCGATCGAACCACGCATGAACGCAAACAATAGGCGACGATGTAATCTCACACAAATGCGCGAAAAACGGATCCGCGCCGGCCCCTTCTGGCAGTAAGCGCACAAGCTGAGCCGGCGGGACCGCAGCGATAAAGTTGGCGGCCCGCAAACGGCGTCCGTCGCGCAGACGCACGCCCGCGATTTTGCCTTCGCTTCCGAATTCCAGCGCTTCGACCGCCGCACGAGTCTCGACCAGGCCGCCGCTTGACCCGATTATCCGAACAGAGCCGGGACAATAGAGATCGCTCAACCCGATCTTGGCATAGACGAAGGCGGAATCGGAACGGCGCGAGAAAAATGCGCGTTTCAGCACTTCGGCCAGGAGAGCCGCCGAGGCAATTTCGGGATCCTCGTTGAGCGTCGCGATCGCAAGCGGATACCAGAAGCACTGTCGCGCCCGATCGCCCTGCCCCAGCGTGTTCATCAGCGTTTTGACGGTCGCCTGGCCCAAACGTATGCGCTCCTGACGATGCATTCGCAGCATCCGAAGCCCCGCGATCATCGCGCTCAAACGCTCGCGCGGTGTCAGCAACCGATAGCGCAACAGCGCGGCGGTCATGTGCAGAGGGCCCGGCAAGTGCGCCGTCTTGAGCACGCCGGCGCGCCCGTCGCGCTCGCGCATCTCGATCGCGAGGTCGGGACGAAACACCAGCTGTTCGCTCGCGCCTATACGATCCAGGAACTTGAGCGTTTCGGCATAACATCCCATCAACACGTGCTGACCGTTGTCGACAAAATCTCCGGTCTCGGCGTCGATGAACGAATAGGCCCGGCCGCCCAGGGCTGGTTTGCGTTCGAGCACGGCGACGCGAAAGCCCTGCCTGGCGAGCGCGACCGCCGCGCTCAGCCCGGCGAATCCGCCGCCGATGACGACGACGTCGCGCTGCTCGACCATCGCGGCCTAGCTCCTGGCCCGCAGCCGCGTGCCGGCCCACGTGCGACCGACCAGGTAGAGCTTGTGCGGAGTGGAGATACGATGGCGCCGGCCGACGACGCCGCAACCCTGGCTCGCGATTCGCTCGAGCAGCGCGCGATAAATCGATCGCATCGCTTCCGCGCACACCATCGCCGCGCGGTCCTCGGCCGTCAGTGCCTCGTCCGCTTGCAGGTAGAACGAACGCGCGCGCTCGACCTCGTGTTCCAGCAGGCGGCGAAGCTCGAGCGTGTCGGCGCCGCGCAGAATCTCTTCCTCGGTCACGCCGAAACGCACGAGATCTTCAAGCGGCATATAGATCCGGCCACGAGCCGCGTCTTCGCTCAAATCGCGGATGATGTTGGTAAGCTGGAACGCGAGGCCCAGGTTTTCGGCGTATTGGCGGGTGCGCGGGTTGCGATAGCCGAAAATTTCGATACACACCAGGCCGACCGCGGAGGCCACGCGGTAGCAATACAGGCGAAGCTCTTCAAAGGTGGCATAGCGCGTACGCTGCAGGTCCATCTCGACGCCGTCGATTATCTCCTCGAAATAGCGGCGCGGTATAGCGAAGCGGCGCACGTTGTGCGCGAGCGCGCGGGAGATCGGATGAGTCGGCGAGCCGTTGAACACTCGTTCCAATTCCTCGCGCCAACGCGTCAGCAGTTCGGCCGGCTTGCCCGTCGCGCCATCATCGGCGATATCGTCGACGAAGCGGCAAAAAGCGTACACCGAGTACAGCGCCTGGCGACGCTCCGCCGGCAGCAGCATGAAGGCGTAGTAGAAGTTGGACGCGGAGCGGCGCGTGATCGATGCACAACGAGCGTAGTCTTCTCGCAGCACCGCATCAGCTTGCGGCAGCGGCGCAACCGCGATGCTCTCAGGTTTCAAGCCGCCCCCGTAGCGCGCGCCATCCAAGCCGCAGGTAATCCAGTTTGCCGAGCGAAGGACGGCGGCGGAAGACGTCGTAGTGCGCATGCTCGATCGCGCGCAAGATCGCCAACCCTCCACCGGCGAACATCATGATGTCGCGAGCGAGTCTCTTGTCGACCATCGCGAAGAGCGCCGCACCCGATGTCAGCAACTCGCGCGCGGTGGCGACCTCAAGCCGCATCAGTTCGACGAAACCCGAATTCGCATTGTGCACGCACAGGTCTTCGAAGCTGACGTCAAACCGCGCCATGTCCTTGCGCGGCAGATAGACCCGACCCTTTTCGAGATCGATGGCAATGTCTTGCCAGAAATTGGCGAGTTGAAGTCCACTGCACACCTGATCGGAGAGGCGCTGGCGATCAACGTCGCGATAGCCGAAAAGGTAGAGCACCAGGCGGCCGACAGGGTTGGCCGAGTAACGCGAGTAGCCGAGCAAATCGTCGAGGGTTTCGAAGCCGTGAAAGTCAAGGTCCGAGCGAAACGCACGCAACAAGTCGGCGAACGGCTCGCGCGGAATATCGAAGCGGCGCACGGTATCAGCGAGCGCGACGAACACCGGATGGTGCGGCCGACCGGCGTAAGCGAGGTCGAGTTCACGTTCCCATTGGTCTAGTTTCGCGGAATCGCGATCTTCGTCGGCAAAGTCATCGGCCGTGCGCGCGTAGGCGTAGATCGCATACATGTGCTTGCGCATGGCGCGCGGCATCAGCCACGACGCGACGGTGAAATTCTCGTAGTGCGAGCGCGCGAGTCGCGCGCAAAAATAGTAGGCTTGCGCGAGCGTCACGGCGCCGGGCTCAAACTCCGGCGGCGGTGGGTCAGCGACACGCGTATCGGGCGCTAACTCGGAACCTTGATGGTCGACGCGCTGGGCGTTCACGTCAAAGTCTCGCGGCAGTTGCGTGCCCGATCAGCTCCTGCGCCTGGACGCGCGCCCATCCGTCGACTTCGTACAAATCCTCCAGCGTGCGCGCGGAGCAGTTCCTGTGACGCGTCATCACGGTTTCGATATGGCGCGGGATATCGGCGAAGCGCGCGCGCCCGCTCAAAAACGCCGCGACCAGTTCCTCGTTGGCGGCGTTGAGACAGGCGGCCATTGTGCCGCCAGCTTCGAGCGCCTGGTACGCAAGGCGCAGGCACGGGAAACGCGCGGGATCGGGCTCTTCGAAAGTCAGATTGCCGCGCTCGACCAACGAGAGCGATTTCAGATGGTCGAGCGGCAAGCGGTCGGGAAATGCGAGCGCATAGGCGACCGGGATGGCCATATCCGGTTCCGCCATCTCGGCGATCACGGAGCCGTCAATCATTTCGACCATCGAATGGATGACGCTTTGCGGATGAATGACGACCGCAATACGCGCGGCGGAAAGATCGAACAGCCAATGCGCTTCGATCACTTCGAGTCCCTTGTTCATCAGCGTCGCGGAGTCGATCGTGATCTTGTTGCCCATGCGCCACGTGGGATGGTTGAGCGCTTCGGCCACAGTGATGGACGCAAAGCGTTCAGGTGCGAGACGGAGAAACGGACCGCCCGACGCGGTCAGGATGATGCGTTTGAGCGACGCGCGTCCGCGCCCCTCCAGGCACTGAAAAATCGCGTTGTGCTCGCTGTCGACCGGGAGCAGTCGCACCCCGCGCTCGCGCACCGCGGTAGTCATCATCTCACCCGCGATCACCAGCACTTCCTTATTGGCGAACGCGATATCCTTGCCGGCCGCGATCGCTGCCAGAGTCGGAGCGAGTCCGAGCGCGCCGACCAATGCCGAAACAACGATCTCCGCCGCCGGATGAGTCGCCGCGGCGACCGCGCCTTCGCGCCCATAGTGGATCTCAACTCTGTGCGACGACCCGAGCCGGCGCTTGAGCTCGCCCGCCAGCTCGGCCGTCGCGACCGACACCAGTTCGGGCCGATGGCGCTCGACCTGGCGCTCCAAAAGATCGAGATTGCGCCCGGCCGCCATCGACACCACGCGAAACCGGTCGCGAAAGCGCTCCACCACGTCGAGCGTGGTGACGCCGACCGAGCCCGTGGAGCCGAGAATTGCGATCGACTTCACGCCTGCCTCTTGAGCTTAATGCGCGGCGAGTTCCGTCATCCGCTTGCGCAGGCGCCCGAGCGCCATCAGCGGAAAGTAGTGCGCATAAAGGTGGTAGCGCAGGTAGAAATGATTCGGAAACCCGGTGCCCGTGAACTCGGTCTCCTCCCAGTCGCCGGTTTCGCGCTGCCTCTCCAGGAGCCATTGCATGCCGCGCTCAAGATGCGGTCCGATACCGTCCTCGCCAGCCAGCAATCCGATCATCGCCCATGCGGTTTGCGAGGGCGTGCTGGTCCCGCGCCCGCGCCAGGCCGGGTCCTTATCGCTGAGACAGCTCTCGCCCCATCCGCCATCCTCGTTCTGCTTCGATTTGAGCCAAGCGACGGAGCGCTTGATCCAAGGCTCGTCCGGGCTGATGCCGATCGCGCGCAATCCCGAAAGCGCCGTGCTGGTACCATAGATGTAGTTGACACCCCAGCGCCCCCACCATGAACCG
The DNA here is from genome assembly GCA_963710455.1 of uncultured delta proteobacterium. Lineage (GTDB taxonomy): Bacteria > Desulfobacterota > Binatia > Binatales > Binataceae > JAKAVN01. The sequence goes on along the minus strand of CAVQAG010000013.1, from coordinate 492,961 downwards.
TCATCTTCCTGCTCGCGCTTGAGCCACTCGATCGCGCGGCGCGCGACCGAATGATCGGCACGGTAACCAACGGCCGCCATCATCTCGAGCACGCGGCCGGTCAGGTCGGGGCAGGTCGGGTCGGTGGCTGCCTCGGTGTCGGCGGCGAAAGTCGCGTGGTTGAACCACGTCGCCTTATTGTCGACATCGAAAGCGGCAAAGCCGCCGTCCTTCGATTGCATGCCTATCACCCAGTTTGCGCCGCGGCAGATTGCATGCTCGCGCGCGGCGGCATCATCGGCCGCGGCATCCGCAAGTACCATTAGTATGACCGCGGCATCATCGACATCGGGGTACCAATCGTTGAAAAACTCGAAGGCCCATCCGCCGGGCTCCAGATCGGGCCGCTTAACCGACCAGTCGCCCGGCTTGAAAATCTGATGATCGATTAGCCACTTCGAAGCGTCGCGCAGCGCCGGATGGCCGGCCGGAACGCCCGAATCGATCAGCGCCTTGGCGGCAAGCGCGGTGTCCCAGTTGGGCGAAACGCACGGCTGAAACAGAATCGAGTCGCCCTGATCCCAGACGAGCTCGCGAGTCGCATCGAGCGCCTTTTTGATTACCGGGTGGTCGTTGCGATAGCCGAGCCCCTTAAGCGCCATCGTGCTGAGCAAATAACAGGGCTGGATTCCGCCCCACGATCCGTTGGCGTCCTGATGGTCGAGCAGCCAGCGCTCGGCGCCAGCAACGGCGTCGCGACGCAGACCCTTCAGATGATGGCGGTCATATAAACGCAGAAGCCGGTCGGCGAGGTTGAAGAATTGGCGGGGCGACCACCAGTGCGCCGGACGCGGCAGCTCGAACTTGGTGAAATGCGGCGGTTGGATATAGAGCTCGAGCACGCCTTCGCGCCAATCGATCTCGACGACCGGACGCCCGGCACGCAGCAGCATCAGCGCGACCAGCGTGCCGCGCGCCCATGAAGAAAGCTCGTAGATATTAACCGGCAGCCAGTCAGGGGTGAGAATCCATTCCACGGGCAGCGCGGTCGTGCAATCCCACGGCACCTGGTTCATGGCCGCCAGATAAAAGCGCGCGAGTGTACCCGAGCGCGCGATTCCGCCACGCGCAAGGATCCATCGGCGCGCCTGCATCATCTGCTCGTCGCCGGCGCGAAGGCCCGTCAACTTGAGCGCAAAGTAAGCTTCGATCGAGGTCGAGAGTTCGCCTTCGCCGCCAGGAAAGAGGTTCCAGCTTCCGTCAGGCTGCTGAAGGTCGAGCAGATGGCGCCTGAGCTTGGCATCCATCTCGGGATCGCTGACGCCCATAAAGCGGTTGAAGATGATGTACTCGGCATTCATCTCGGCGTTGGCCTCGAGCGCCGCCTGCCAATACCCTTCCGGATGCTGCAGCGCGAGCAGTGCGCGCTGAGAACGGTCGACGCTGGAGTGGAGTTTCGCGGCGGATTCGTCATGCGGTACAGACGTGACGAACGTCGTGTCGAGAGCTCTGCCGTTGGCGATTTCGATAGCTTCACTCATAGATTCGAGATTCCTGCTGGTTATTCGGTCGAAGCGCTGGATCGGATTTCCCAGCACCCTCCCCTCCGCACCTCGCGTGGCGATCCGCTCACGGAACCACCGCGCACTTCAACACCGTACCTCGTTCGAGCATCCTGAAGACTTCGGCGATATCCGCGAGCGGGCGATGCGCGTTGACGATGCGGCCTGCGCCGAGGCTGCCATCGGCCAGCAACTCGTATGCGCGGCGCACGTCGCGCGGACGAAAATGAAATGGCGCGATCAGCGTGAGATTGTCGTAATGCATACGGCGCGTATCGATCTCGAGCGCAGTGCCAGCCGGACATCCGCCGAAAAACACCACCCGGCCGCCGCGTCGCACGCGTGCGAACGCATCGCGCCATCCGTCGACCTGGCCGGTACACTCGATCACGAGGTCAGGCCCGAAGCCCTGGTTAAGCCGCGCAACTTCGGCCGTCGGATCGCCCGCGGCGATGTCGATCACGCGATCGGCGCCGAGCCTTCCCGCCGATTCCAGGCGATCCGCGCCGCGTCCGGCGATGGCGATTTCGCGCACCCCGGCCGCGCGAAGCGCCAGCATGTGGAGCAGGCCAAAGGCGCCTGCGCCGATTATCAGCACGCTCTCGGCGGGCTCGGGCCGCGCGAGCGCGTGCGCATGGACGACGCAGGAAAGCGGTTCGAGCAGCGCGGCCTCTTCGAAAGCTAGCGCGGGCGGCTTGCGGAATGCATTGCGCGCGACCACATGAGCCGGCAGCAGCAGAAAATCCGCGTACGCCCCCATCACCATTTTTTCCATCGCCTGCACGCAGAGGTTCTCCTGTCCGCGGCCGCAATAGAAGCACGCACCACAGGGCGCGGTCGGTGCGGCCATCAGCTCGTCGCCCGCCTTGAAGCTGGTCACGCCCTCGCCCACCTCGGCCACCACACCCGCAAACTCGTGGCCGAACGGCGTGGGCAGACGCCAGACCGGATGCCCGCGGCGATAAGTTTTGAGATCGGTGCCGCAACTGAGCGCGCAGCTTACGCGCAGCAGAAGCTCACCCGGGCCGGGGCGCGGCGGGGTGAAATCGCGAAGCCGCAGGTCTCCCGGCGCGAACAGTATCGCCTGACGCGAACGCCTGGGCGCCGGCGCGGCCGCTGCAGAAGAATTTTCAACCGCGGATGGCCTCACAGTCTCCGCTCCACAGCGAAGCTCACCAGCGCCCTCAGCGGTTCGGCGCGATCGTCGAACCGGTCGAGCGCGTGATGCGCGCGGCCCTCGAGATCGCGCGCGAGCTGCCACGACTTGTCCAACCCGATAAGGCCGGGATAAGTGTTTTTGCCGTGCGCGAGGTCCTTGCCCGTGCGCTTGCCCATCTGCTCGGTCGAGGCCTCGACATCAAGGATGTCGTCGATCACCTGGAAAGCGAGTCCAAGCGCTCGCGCGTAAGCCTCCAGCGCCTCGAGTTGCGCGTGTGTGCCGCCTGCCAAACGCGCGCCGCCACGCACCGCGGCAATGAATAGCGCGCCGGTTTTCCGGCGATGCAGATATTCAAGCTCCTCGATCGTCATCGTGCGGCCTTCATTGAGGAGGTCGATCGCCTGGCCTGCAACCATTCCGATCGAGCCCGCCGCCTCCGCCAGTTCGGCGACGGTCGCGAGCAGCACCGCGGGCGGGGCGCCGGCGGACGCCGCACCGGATTTGGCGAGCATCGAGAATGCGTCGGTCAGGAGGGCGTCGCCGGCCAGCGTGGCGATCGCCTCGCCATATATCTTGTGATTAGTCGGCCGTCCGCGGCGCAAATCGTCGTCGTCCATGCACGGCAGGTCGTCGTGGATAAGCGAGTAGGTATGAATCATCTCGATCGCGCACGCGAATCCCATCGCGGCCTCAATTCCTCCGCCCACCGCTTCGCATGCCGCCAGGGCGAGCACCGGGCGTAGCCGCTTACCGCCCGCGAGCAGGCTGTAGCGCATCGCTTCGAAGAGTCGCCCGGCCGGCGCGCCGCTTTCGGCGACCGCCTCGGCCAACGCTCGCTCGACCATCGCCGCGCGCTCGCGCAAGTAGCGCTCGATTTCGAGCGGCTTGCCGCCGCTCGTACGCGGATGTCCGTCGGGCGACGCGGCGCGCGGATTTATGCCTGCCGCCGCAGCGCCTTTTAGCACTCGCGGGTGATCGCGTTTGGCTTCTGCCATCAACCTACCGTCGTCGCGCCACCGAGGTTCCAGTACAAAGTGGCGTCCGCGCGCAGGACGCGAGGTGAGCGCGTACGCACAAGCCAGGAAGCAATCCGGTCAGGCCATGTAGTGCCGCACCATCCGCCACGAATCCTTCAGATTATCGCCAAACTGTAATGCCACGGTGCCTTCGAAGCCGGAATGCAGCTTGCAATCACGGCATCGAACATCCTGCTTGGTGCGGTAGTACTCCCAATCGGTCGCCTCGTGCATCTCGCTGAAAGTTTTGTAGTGCCCGTTGGTGATCAGATAGCACGGACCCTTCCAGCCCCGCGGATTGCGCGTCACCGTGGTCCAGGGACTGCACAGCAGGTCGCGTTCGCCGACCAAATAGTCCAGATAGATCGGAGTATTGATGATCTTGTAGTCCTCCGCGAGCTTGCGCACGCGCTTGAACTTAAGCGGCATTTCGTCGCGCTTGAGATAGATCTCGTCGTTGGTCAGGACCTGGTAGTGATAGCCGGGCGTGAGCAGCATCCCGTCGACGCCGAGCGCGCCGAGCATCTTGACCAGTTCCTCGATTTCCTCGGCGCCGGTTTCACGAAAAATGGTCGAGTTGGTCTGCACGCGATAGCCCTTCTCCTTGAGCAGCTTGATCATCCGCACGCAGGTGTCGAACACGCCGTTGCGGTCGACCACCCGGTCGTGGGTCTCACGCATCCCGTCAATATGGACGTTGAAGCTCAGGTAGGGGCTGGGCGCCACCTGGCGGACGAACCGTTCCAGCAGGAGCGCGTTGGTGCAGATCTGGACGTGCCGCTGGCGCTCTATCAGTCCCTTGGTGAGCGGGACGATATGCTTGTACATAAGTGGTTCGCCGCCACAGATTGAGACGATCGGCGCGCCGGCTTCCTCGGCCGCACCCAGCGCCTCCTCCAGCGGCATCTGGTCGCGAATCGTGTCCTTGTACTCTACGATTCGGCCGCATCCGATACAGGCGAGGTTGCACGCGTGCAGCGGCTCAAGCATCAATACCAGCGGAAAGTATTTTTCTCCCGCGCGCCGCTTGCGGCGCATGTAGCGGCCCAAATCCAGCATCAGTTTCAGCGGTACTCGCATCGTGATCGTTCCCTCAATCTGTAAAAAGCAGGGTTAAGCGACAGCTTTGCCGCCCTCGGACGAGCGCTTTGCCGAATCACGGAAGAGCCATTCCTCGAGCATTGTGATTGCGCCGCCCAAGTCTTCGGCCGTGCCGCCCGCGAACAGAAAGCCAATCAGCGAGCCATTCAGCGCCGACACCATGAAACCTGCGGCCGCCTCGGGCGCGATGTCGCGCGAGCAGAGATTTTTCTCCTGGGCACGGCGAACAATATCGAGCATCAGTTCGCGATAACCGTCGTACAGTTTCATCACCTGGGTGGCCAACTCGTCGGGTACCTTTTCGCCGTGCAGTAATTGGCCAAGGAAAAATCGCACGGAGGGGGCATTGTCACGCACAAAGAGGAGGTAAGACTGTACCAGCTTGCGCAACTGGGCTCGCTCGTCCAGCGCCCCAACCTCCTCGGCAAAATCGATAAAGTAAGGCTCCAGCAATCGGTTAAGGACCGCGAGGAACAATTCCTCTTTGGTCTTGAAATGCCAGAAAATCAGCGCTTTGCTGACCTTCGCATCGCGCGCCACCTCGGACATCGAGGTCTCGTGAAAGCCTCGGCGCGCGAAGAGGCGGATACCCGCCTTAAGGATCTCATCACGCGAATCCTGAGGTTTTTCCGGCGAAATAGAACGCGACTCAGACGCCATATACTCCGGCGGATGCACCCCGGCCTCCTCTTCAGCCCGCGAGCTTTTCCAAATCGGGCATATGAAGGAGCCTTCGCCGGGCTCGAAAACAGCCTCGGCCAGCCGCTAACCTACCGGTCAATGAGCACTTTATAGGCCGATTGCCTAAAGTCAATAGGGGCTGGCGACCTGAAGTAACAGGGAATTCATAGGATTTTAACTTGGGCTCCGCGCTGCCGGCTCGATTCCTGCGCACCAAGCGTCAGCGCTATCGCGCCACGCGCCTCGGCCAGATTTTCCGCGGCCGTAACTGACTCGACTCCGCTCTCGACCCTTTCATGAACCGCCCGTTCGAAGTCAGTGGCAACCCCGGCGAACCATGCCGAATGGTAGGAATCGTCAGGCTCGGGTGTCGGAGACAAATCTTCCGACTTGCCAGACCGCGCGGTCAGCGTCACTCGGTCGCCGTCGATTTCAAGCGCCGCCTCACTGCCATAGAACATCGCGCGAGTGCGCCTGATCGGTGAGCGCCAACTGAGATGGGCCGACGCAATTCTTTCGCCCGGAAAAACCACCCTGAGGTCCGCCAGGTCCTCGACCTGCGCCTCTCGGGCAACTCTCATCAAAGCGGAGATTGCCGCCGGGTCAAGGCCGCCCATCAACCATCGCATCAAGTAAAAAACATGCCATCCGTGGTCGACCAGGATTCCGCCGCCGCTCGCCGCGCCCAGCCGCCATTGTCCGCTTGACCCGAGACCGATACCGGCCGGGGCGGTGCGCAACCGATCGAGGGCCATATGGCGGATTTGGCCAAGCCGTCCAGCCATCACGAGGTCATGCGCGAGGCGGTAGGTGGCGCTCTGTTTCCAGTTGTGCACGCACATCAAAACGCGCGCGCGGCGCGAGGCGGCAACGCACAACGATTCGAACTCGTCCCGCTCAAGGCATAGCGGCTTTTCGACCAGCACATGCGCGCCCGCCGCCAGCGCCGTGCGTGCCGTCGCCGCATGGTAGGCCGGCGGGCTCGCAACATCGACGAAGTCCAGCCGCTCGCCATCAAGCATCAGTTCGAGGTCATCGTAAACGCGGACGTTCGGGATGAGCCGCATCGCGTGATGGCGCCGCTCGGAGACCGGGTCGTGAATCGCGACGATATTGACCTCGGGTCGCCTGCGCCACCCGGCAAGATGCGCTTGCGCCGCAACCTCGCCGAAGCCTGAAATCGCGCCGCGCAGGATCAGATGTACACCTTGGCCAGCCGCTCGAGTTCCGGCGCGTATTTGTCCGGTCCCAGCGCGCCCGCGACCAGCGCGATAACGAAGCGGCCAACGCCCAGGCCCGCGTAGCGGCCGAGTTCGTCCTGGGCCTTGGAGCGATCGTCGCCGACCGAACCCATCACGGTCAGATCGAGCCTGGCGTAGTCGGTGCCCACCTTGTGGCACTCCTCGCGCAACTGCGCCGTCGCCTGTTTCATCTCATCGGCGGTGATACGAATCGGACACCACCCGTCGCCCCACTTGGCAACGCGCCTCAGCGCGTTCTTGTCGCGGCTGCCGAGCAGCACCGGCGGTCCGGCCGGCTTGCGCGGGGCGCGGATAGGATCGGATTGCGGGAAACTTGACGTACTTACCTTCGAAGGACGCTTCACCCCTGGTCCACAGCGCGCGCATGGCGGCAACATACTCGGCGGTCTGGGTCCAGCGATGCGGAAAGTCGCCGCCGAGCAGTTCGGTTTCCTCGCGCAGCCAGCCGGCGCCGATTCCGAAGATGAAGCGGCCGCCTGAGAAGTTATCGAGGCTGCCGATCTGCTTGGCCAGGATCATCGGGTTATGCTCGGGTACCAGGCAGATACCGGTGGCGAGCTTCAGTTTTTTGGTCGCGGCGGCGGCCATGCTGAGCGCGACGAACTGATCGCCCATGTGCGCATAGACCGGCGGAATCGGGCCGCCTTGTGGGAACGGAGTCTTGGGATTGGAAGGCAGAATCGGATGCTCCGGCACCCACATCGATTCGAAACCCAACGCCTCGGCAGCACGGCAAAAGTCAGCAGGGTTAGCGGTGTCCTCGGTAAACGGCATCAACAGTCCGATTTTCATGCTGGTCACCTTTTTCGCAAGCTCGCTCTTGTGATCGACGGCCGACGTCCAACCAGGCCGCAGAACTCAATATTCAACCCATCGCGCGACCGACTGCAATGCTCGGCCGCCGCTCTCTTTGGCACGGCGGATGGATTCAGCGCGCATGTTAAGAGCTGGCGTTCGCTCTGAAGGGCCCCGCGATGTTCTGGTCGAAATCGCGCGAATTATAATCTTCGGAGCATTTGCGTCGCTAGATAAATGGCAAGCATGCCCGTCGCCGTGGCCACCCCGACCCAGGGCGAATCGTGCTCCTTCGCTTCGGGCAGGAGATCCGACGCTCCAATATAAAGAAAAGAGCCCGCGAAAAACGCGAGCAGCCACGGCAGCAGTCCATCCAGATTTATGATGAGCGCGGCGGCAGCACCCAAAACCGGCGCAACCATATCCGCCGCGAGCCACGAAATCGCGCGCTTGTGCGGATTACCATGCGCCAACACGACGGTCACGGTGTTCAGGCCGTCGCTCAGATCGTGAGCGATTATCCCGAGCGCGATTAGCAGGCCGATTTTCGGGCTGGTTTGAAAGCCCACTCCGATAGCAACCCCGTCGAGGAAACTGTGAAACGTCAATCCGGCAGCGGATAGCGCACCAAGTTCCTGCTCGTGCGCGGCCGCGGTATGGACGTGTTCGCGCGACCGATGGAGCGCTGTGTAGCGCTCCAGTCCGAAAAAGGCCAGGAAGCCGATCGCGGCGAAGGGCATGTAGGAAGCCCCTCCCTCGAGCGCAAAGATCTCCGGCAGTATATCGAACAGCGCCACGGCCATTACCGCCCCGGAGCTGAACCCGAGCAGGAGATGGAGGCGATCGCGAAACCGTAGCGCCGCTATCCCGCCGAGCCCGGTCGAGATCAGCGTTAGCGAGGCCAGGCCTATCGGCATCAACCACATACTGGCCGGTCACGCTACTTCATACGCGAGCTTCAGCAAGAGGCCGACGTGGAAGGTTCTTGCGCTCACTGAACGCTTATCGGAATTCGCACGTCGAAGGCCGAGTCGATCGCCACTCCGCCCTTCATCGCGGGAAAGAAGCGCCACTGCGCCAGCGTGCTGAGCAGAATCTGGTTGAGCCGCGGATCCGCGGTCGGCTTCGCCAGGCTCACTTTCACACTTCCATCGTAGGAAACCTCGAAGTGCGCCACCGCCACCGCTTCAAAAGCGACCTCGCGCAAATCGTCCGGAATCTTCGGCACCGGCGAATAGATCGCCCGCGCGCCGAGGCTGTCGCTGCCGAGCGCCGCTCCCGCCGCCCTTCTCCTGCGGCGCCTCGCTGCTGCTCGACAGCGCCGCCCGTCGGTGCGGCCTTGGTGCTCGCGCTCGATTCCGCGGGCGCTTCCTTTCGCGTCCCGGCAAACGACGGCGGAGCTTGCGGGATGGGTCTCCCTGTGTGGATGCACCGGCGGACTCACTTTGCGCCGGACCTCGACGTGCGGCTTCGGCTTCGGGTAGCGCAGGCGCGACCGGATGCGGGACGGCCGCCGGCGGGCCGCCCTGAAGACCCGCCGCGGGCGGCAACTCGACGATACGCGCCTCGATCGGTTTCAGTTCCGGCATCGGCGGCGCCGTCTGCTTGAGCACCAGCGCGAAGCCAAGCAACACCGCGGCCCAGATGACGATCGATAGCGGCGCAATCCACGCCAGCCGCCGCCAGGGTTCATCCAGGAATGGCGAAGCTGTTTGAACCGCACCGTTCATTCCCGCTTGACCGCGATCAGAAAATGCTCCACTCCGGCCCGGCGCGCCTGGAGCATCGCCTCCACCACGATACCTTCCGGCGCGGCGCCGTCCGCGTTGACCACCACTCCCTTGATCCTGCTCCCTGCAGCATGCTCTTCAGCGTAAATGCCAGCGTCGCGAGCGTGGTCGGAGTCTTGTCGAGAAATATCTTGCTATCCTTGGTAATAGTCAGTGCGACCGGCTCCTTGTGCTGAAGGTTGGGCGCGTCGCCTTGCGGAAGATTTACCGTGATCGAGTTGAGACTTTGCATCGACAGCGACGCCAGCATGAACGTCACCAGCAGAAAGAACATCACGTCGATCATCGGGATGATCTCGATTCGGCCGCGCCGATAACCTCGCCCCTTGCGCAGTTTCATCGCTTGACCCTGCCCTCGCGCGGCGGAAGCGGAGTCACGCTGGCGATCGTCTCCCTCTCGCCCGGTCTCCTCGTCCAGGCGGATATGGTCAATCAGCTTCGACCCCAGCCTTCCAGATGATCGAGCGCCTGCGACTGCAGTGCGCGCGAAAAAATTGAATCCGAACAGCGCGAAGAGCGCGATCAACAGGCCAAGCGCAGTCGAGATCAGCGCCTGCGCCACGCCCGAAGTCACTTGCGTTGGCGCGACCAGTCCCGACCCGCCGATCACCTTGAAGGCCTGCATCATGCCGGTGATAGTTCCGAGCAGGCCCAGCAATGGCGCCGCAGTAACCACCGTTTCGAGTATCCACAAGCCGCGGCTCGAGGCTCTTCTCCATGTCGCCCGCTTCGTCGCCGGCGCGCGATTCCACCCACCACGCGGGCTTGTCCCGATTCTCGCTAATTACCCCGAAAAACCGCCGGTACACATTCACCGGCGCGAGCGCCGCCAGTTGCCGGTCCAGGTCGTCCCAGGCAAAGCCGTAGGTCTCGACCAACTCAGCCAGGGAACGCGGCAAACGCAAACATCGGTAGTAAGCCACGGCACGGTCGAGAATGATTAGCACGGCGATGACTCCGAGCATCAAGAGCGGATATACTATCGCGCCGCCGTATTGCAGCTCGCTCCAGGCACTCCTCAGTTCATTCATCGCCAAATCCTTCTGTGTATTCCCGGCACGCGAGCGGCAGGCACTTTCGGCTCGTCAGGTTTTCACTTCTCATCTCTTCACCTTTTCGCCGGGTTCACTGTATGGCGGTTCGGCTGAACGATGGAAGGTCCCATTTTATTCCGCCGTAAAACGCGCGGCGCGGGCCGAATTGCGGAGCGAAGACGCCGATCCCGGTGCCGTTACGAATCTCGTAAGTACGATCGTTGAAATTGACCACCGCAGTGCGCACTTCCATCGCGCCGGCATTTCGCAGGTCGAAGCGCTTGCGTATACCGGCGTCGAGTTGAATGTAGTACGGCAGATTGCCGGTGTTGGCGAAGCCGGCGCGGAGTCCACTGCCGTAGATTCCGTCGATGCTGAACGTGAAGCCCTGCCATCGGTAGACCGCGCCCGCCGAGGCGGAGAATGTCTGGTCGTGATCCAGGAAGATGTAGTGAGTCTTGATGTAAGCGAGTTCATCCGGCGCGAAATTGAATTGCCCTGATTCGACCTGGGTGCCCTGCGCGACGCTGTAATCGAAGTTCTCGTACAGATACAGGTTTTCGCGAGTGTAGGAGCTGGTCTGCTCCACTCCATAGACGCGGCCTTTTGCATAGTTGAAGGTTTCGAAAATCAGCGCAGGGCCGAACTGGCCTTCGTCGATCAGGTCGGCCGACTTCTTGTAGTACGAATCGATTCCAACATTGAGCCCGGAAATTATCTGCTGCGTTATCCCTGCATCGAAATAGTGGCTACGGCTCCACCGTCGGATTGCCATTACCGAGCGACGCGGGAGCGCCGGTAGTGGTAGCGAATTTTTGGATCGCTTCAACCGTCACGAGTTCGGTCGGCGGCGGCGTGAAATAGCGGGAATAGGCGGCGTGGAGCGTGGTGCCCTTGAAGAGGCTGTAAACCGCGCCAACCCGTGGACTCGCCTGGTCCGCGCGCTCGAGGCCGTCGTATAGATCGAAACGCACGCCATAGTTGATCGTCAGCTTCTCGACCGGCTTCCACTCGTCCTGCACGTAGACGCTGTAGATCCAGGTCTGGAGCGCCTTGTTATCGACGATTGAGATAGGGACGGTCGAAGGAATCCCGGTGGCCTGATCGATTGGGAAAGTCGCCTCGTGATTGTCGATCTCCGCGCGCTCAGAATCGAAATACGCGCCGAGACGAAACGTATGTGACGCGAACGCCCTGTAAGTCGCATCCGCCTGAATGCCGTTTCCCCAATCGCTGCGGAATACTCTGGAAGCGGCGCCGTTGTAGATCAGGTCGCCGTCGAAATCCGGATAGAACGACACCGTCGAATAACGGCTGAACGGCGCGATCTGATAGTCGAAGTTGGAGCCGATAGTGCCCTGAAGAGCGAACACCCCAAAATAGTTCTGTTCGAACTGGTTTTCATCGACGCCCGCCGACGGATAGACCGGAACTCCGGAGAGCGCGAAGACCTGCGGTTGGTCCGGATTCGCCCCGATCTGAAAGTGGTTCACGTCCGAACCTGTGATCAGGCTGAGCCGTGTGGTGGGGCTCAGAAAATACGAAAAATAACCGAACGCCTGGCCCTGGTAGGACTGGTCGTGAATCGGCGACGGCCCCGGGGTCGGCGGCTCGACCCCGCGGGTGGTGCTGAGGTACTGCCCGGTCACGAAGTAGCTGAACTTACCGATTGAACCGCCGTACTCGAAGCTCGGCTGTATCGTCGAGCGCTGCCCGCCATAGAACTCGACATCGCCGCCGTTTTCCAGCAATCCGTCCTTGGTCTTGATGTCGATGACGCCGGCGGTGCGCAGTCCAAACTCTGCAGGCAAAGCGCCGGTCAGCAGGCTTATGCTTTGCGCAAAGCGCGGGCTGATCACCTGGCCGAAACCGGTGATGCCTTCCGGGAGCTGGACCCCGTTTATCCGGTACTGAAGGTTGGCATGGTCACCGCGGACGTGAAGTTGGCCGAATGAATCCTGCACCACGCCGGGCGCCTGAAGCAGCACTTGGTTTAGCGCAGTATTGGCTGCCTTGGGGCAAATCCTGAATTGCCTGCTCGCTAAAGCGATAAACGCTGCCTCCTGTCTCCGGCGACAGGCTGTTGCGCGCTTTGTTGAGGCGCTGCGCCACCACCGCCAGGCTAAGCGCGGCTTCCGACTGAAGCGCGAGCGTCAAGGGTTTTGCGCCCGATGCCGCGACGCTGACGATCGAGGTCGCGGGCTTGAAGCTCGCCTTCTTGGCGACGACCGCGTATACGCCCGGGCGCGACGCCGGTGAAGGTGAAGCGGCCCTCGGCGTCGCTTTTCGTCTTCGCGACGACCTTGCCCGCGCTGTTCTGAAGTTCGACGCCGGCGCCCTCAAGCGGCCTGCCAAGGGCGTCGGTAGCCGTTCCGGTGACAGTCCCCCGCGGCGTCTTCGACGCCTGGGCGCCGTCGGCAGGCGACACGAAATAGCTGGATCAACAAAGTTGCCAGTCCAAGCACAAGAATAGGGAAACGATCGCATCGCAGACTCCTCCACAGCGAAGCATCGCGCCGCCGCGATCTCGTGCGCGGCGGCACGCGTGGCAAAAAGCCACGCGTATCGACTATTCAGCTTTTGCGGAACGGGGGAGTTCAGACCGGCGCGGGCGGAGCCCGGCCGAGAGCGATGCGATCGGTACGAAGAACGCGGCGCCATGACTTGCCGCGCAAGGAGCGCGGTCACTACCGCCAGCATCGGCGCCGCCGGATGAGGCGCGACGATCGAATGCGGCCGGGCTATGGAAGCGGACGAGACAGAGCGCGCAGAGGCCGTCGTCGACGCTGACGGCGGCATTGGTTACGTATTTGTGCTGCGAGGGAAGAGGATGGAAATGCGCGATGCCTAACTGTCTGCGCCAGAAGCAGATATCGCCGCAGAGATACCGGCGATCCTGCTCGATGTCGGCGATCTTTAGGATGTAGGCTGCATCAAATCATCGGGTTGTCAGCGGTCCGCTCCGCTCGCGCACGATCAATCTGTCGGCTTTCGTCGCGTCGGTCAAGTTCAGTCCGTCAAGGTCCGAAAGTCCGCGAGCGACAGGTTATTTCCAGCCGAAGAAATCGTGCGCCCAGATGAAATGGCCGACGCCCGCCGCGCGTGCCGCCGCGGCGTCGATTTCCTGATCGCCGACCATCGTCGAGCCCGCCATGTCCACGCCATACGTCGCGCCCAACTCGGTCAGCATCCCGCCCTTGGGCTTGCGGCACGCGCATCGGTCGGCGTCGTCGTGCGGACAGATCTGCCATCCGGTCAGGATGTCGCCGAGCTGGCGGTCGAGCTCGCCGATCGCGGCCTCGACCTGCTCGAGGCTAAGCCGCCCGCGCGCGATCCCGGCCTGGTTGGTGACGACGAAGATCAGATGATCGCGTATCGGGCTCAGCTTCTCGGCCACGCCGGGCAGCAGCTCGACCACGATTTTTCCGTCGGGGCCAAGCGGAAGCTGGCGGGTGTCATCCATCTTCACCAGCGTCCCCGCCAGGTCGCAGAACAGTCCGCGATTTCCCGCATCCTCAGCCATTGCCGACTCTTTTCGTGGGTGTCATCCTGAACGAAGTTTGCCGAAGTGAAGGATCAACGCGAAGCGATTTTTGTGTCTTTCCTTTTACGGAGCGTTGCGCCAGTCGAGATGGTCGCGGACGTGGGCGAAAACCTCGTCGAGAATCTCGACGCCCGCTTCGGCCTGCTCGCGCGTGATGACCAGCGGCGGATTGATCCGCATGCGTGGGAAATAGCCCATCACCAGGAGGCCCGCGCTTCAGCGCCTCCTTGAAGATGGTCTCGGTTATCGAGCGGCCGAGCATCTCCTTGGTCTTGCGATCGCGCACCAGGTCAAGCCCGATCAGCAGGCCCTTGCCGCGCACGTCGCCGATGAATTCGTATTTCTCTTTGAGCCGCATCAGGCGCTCGAGCATGAACGCGCCGACGATGGCGGAATTTTCGATCAGCCCTTCGCGCTTGATCGCGCGCAGGGTCTCGGCGACCGCCACCGCGGCCAGCGGATTGCCGCCGTAGCTCGACGACGACGCGCTCGGCTTGCCAAACGGCTCGCTCTTCCCCAACTCCTCGCTGAGCAGCACGCCGGAGACCGGGAAGCCGGAGCCCATCCCCTTGCCGACCGTCATGATGTCGGGCGCGACGCCGCTGTGCTCGATTCCCCACATCCGCCCGGTGCGGCCGAAGCCGGTGATCATTTCGTCCGCGATCAGCAGCGCGCCATGCTCGTGCGCGAGTTGCTTTACCGCGGGCAGGTAATCGTCGGGCGGAATCACGTTGCCCGCCGTTCCCTGCATCGGCTCGACCACCACGGCCGCGAGCGCACCCGCCGAGCTGTGCTTGAGCTGCTGACGCGCGAAGTCGACGCAGTACATCCCGCACTCGGGATATTCCAGCTTGAACGGGCATCGATAGCAGTCGGCATACGGCACCATGTACTGGCCGCCGGGCAGCGGGCCGTAGCCCTGCTTGGATTCGTCGCCGATAAGCCCGATCACGCCGCCGGTCTTGCCGTGGAAGCCGCCCCAGAAGCTCAGCACCTCGTGCCGCTTGGTTTTCGAGCGCGCGAGCCTGAGCGCCGCCTCGACCGCCTCGGCGCCGCCGCTATACAGATGAGCGCGCTTGAGCCCGGCGGGCGCGGCCTCGGCGAGCATCCTGAACGCCTCGGCGCGCTCGGGCGTGGCGAAGGTGCCGACGATCAGCCGCGAGGCCTGGTGCGCGAGCGCCTGCGCGAGCGCCGGATGGCCGTGGCCGAGGCTCGCGACCGCGACGCCGGCAAAAAAATCGACGAACACGTTGCCGTCGACGTCGGTGAGCGTCGCGCCCTCGCCGTGATCGAACGCGACTCCGGCGAGCAGCGAGATACGCTGGCGGCCGGGCGCGATATGGCTCTGCTCGTCGGCGAACAGCGCGCGCGAATTTGGTCCGGGAACCGCGGTGGTGATTTTCGGCTGGAGGCCGGGCCCGCGCGCGGATTGCGCTTCACTCGCGATCGCGCGATCCGTTGACCGTCTTGGATCCATTTCGGCTGGCCTTGCGTTTCGTTCTCCGCGACCTTCGATCTCGCCGGCCCGTCCGCGGCGTTGGCGTTTGCGGTTTGCTCATGCTGCGGCGCTGCCTGCGCCCTCGGTGACAAATATGGCTCAGAAGCCCTGGCGCGGCCGGCGCGCGAGCATCAGGCAGCGCCGCGCAATCGCGCGGGCGGCGGCCTCGCGTACCCGGCTGAAGCTCGGCCAGTCGTTGAAGTCGATCATCATAAAACGCTCGCCGTCGATCACCGCGTCGCCGCCCCACGTCTCGAGACCCAGCGTGGCGGCGGCAGCCGCAGCGCTCCTGGCCAATTCGAGCCGCACCTGCTCGGATAACGATCTCTCTTTCGCCTTCTTCGTCAAGCGCCGCGAAGTACTCGCCGCCGCTGACGCCGTAAAACTTTACCACCCTGCCCTCGACCGCCTGCTGCACGTACGCGACCGGCACTCCGCGCTCGGCCATCCCGGCCAGCGCCGAGCGCAGTGCGCCACGGCTTTCTACCCGCTGCACGTCGTCGGGCGCAAGCGCATGCAAATCGCCGCGCTTGACGAACATCGGGGAGTCGAGGTCCAGCACGCCGAGCGGCGTCAGGTCCGGCGGGCGCGAGCTGGTGCGGACCAGCGCGCCGGTCGGCACGGGCACGCCGGCATGGATGAGCCCGGCGCACAGGAGATCGCGATAGCAGTTGCGGATCGCGAGTGCCGAGTTGACCGCGATCACGCCCTGCTGCTCGAGCGCCACCAGGCGGCCGAGCGCGCGCTCGCCCTGGCACATCGCGAGCACCAAGTCGGCGCCGGGCGGCGGATCGTCGACCAGGCGCGCCGCGCTGATAGCGGAGATCTCAACGCCATGGCGCTTGAGTTCGGCCAGCACCGCGTCGAGAATCGCGGCGTCGTGCTCGACCTTGCCCGGCGAAAACTCGGGCTCGCGATAGACCCCCAGCGCGCGCATCGTCAGCCCCCACTCACCGCGTGGCTCGCTGCCGCGCAACCATCGCGCGCGCGGCGGCAAGGTCGGCCGACTCGTCGACGTCGATCGTCGCCTCCAGTTCGACCGCGGCAAGGCGCATCCCGCTCGCGACCGCCATCGCGAGCAGCTTGCGCATCGCGTCGAGGCGCTCGGCACGCGCGCGCGGCGCAAAATCGAAAATCGCCGCGGGCAAGTAATAGAAGCCCGCCGTGACCATCGCGCTCTCGCGCTCGCCGAGCGCCACGATCGTGCCGTCCGGCGCGACCTCGGCAAACAGCGGCCGCTTGTCGCCGCGCCATCGTACCACCGCGAGCGCGCCGTCGAAGCGCCGGGCGCCATTGACGGCGGTAAGCTCCATAGCGCGCGCGGCGAAGCGGCGCATTTCAGCCGCATCAACCACCGCGTCGACCGTAGCCAGCAGAAAATGCGGGGCGTCACGCAGATGCTCGCCCAGCGTGAACAGCGACTCCATCGAACTCGAAGTATCGCGCGCCTGGAGTTTCATCCACGGCGGAATCCGCACCGCGCGGGCCGCGATCAAACCGGCGGTCTCGAAGTTGACCAGCGCGACGATGGTCTCCGCTCCCGCCTGGTGCAACATTCGCGCCTGACGCACGAGCATCGGTTCGCCGCCAAGCTCGACCAGCGGCTTGGGTAAATCGTCCACCGCGCCGCGCAGCCGCTCGCCCCGGCCGGCGGCGATGATCGCGCCGCGAAGGCCCATTACCATTTCAGTCCCTTAACTCGTCGAGCGTATCGATCGTATGGTCGGCCAATGCCGCCGCCTCGCGCGCCTGCGGATGCTCGCCGGCTTCGGCGTGATGCGCTCGCAACCAGATCGAGCGCATGCCGAGCTTGCGCGCAGGTGCGCAATCCTTGTGCAGCGAATCACCCGACCATCGCGACCTGGTTGTGCGGAAGATCGAGCACCTTGAGCGCGGCCACGAAGATGCGCTCGTCGGGTTTGAAGACGCGCATGTGCTTGGAGTCGATCGCTACCTGGATAAGCTCGCGAATGCCGGCCTCGAACAGGACTACCTGCAGGTTGCCGTAAAAATTAGACACCACGCCGAGCTTAAAGTCGCGCGATAGCTCCTTGAGCAGCGCGCGGCTGCGCGCGAGTCCCTCGGCCGACTCCTCGGCGAAACCGGAAGCGATACGATTGGCCAGGTCGTGACGCTCTTCGCCCAGGCCGGCCAGATGCTCGCGAACGCTGTCCGGGCCCGTGGCGATGGAGATGGTCGAACTGATGCGCAACAAGGTACCTGCACCAGCTCACGCAGGTTGTGGCGATGGACCTCCTCGCCCGCCTGGTAGGCGGTGCTGGTGGCATGCGAATACGCCACGTCCAGCTCGGCACGGGTAACCCGCATGCCGGCCGCATGGTAATGGCGCACGAAACGGTCCAGCCAATGATGTGGATGGTCGAGTGTGCCGCCGAAGTCGAATAGGATCGCCCGGGTCGGACTGGCCACGGCCCAAGCTTAGCAGCCCTCGCATTGACGCTCTACAAATGAGACGGTGAAGAAGTGGGCTGCATGCCGTTACGCCAAAGTTAAAACTTTTGAACAGGACGTTAGAAGAACAGCTGACAGGGGCGGACAGACCGCACGGTCAGTGCATTGACTCCGCCTTCCAATTCGTCTAAAACCCTTGGTTCAACAAGGCTTTCTTTGATTGACACAGCGCTCATCAACGTTCCGGCTCGCGCGGACAACATGATCTTCGGGCGAACGCTGCTCGAGCGACTGATGCTTATTTGTCAACGCGCCGGAGTGAAGCGATTCTTTATCGAGGCCCGCGACCTCGACACGCGCGGCGTCCGGTCCGTTATGGGATCTTTCCGCGACCATCCCGAGGTCAGTTTCGTCGGTTCGTTCGTTCAAGTTCTTGAGCAACTGCCCGCGGACGCCCCTTGTATCGCGCTTAGGGGGAACCTGGTGCTTGCGGCCTCGCAATTGCGCGCGCTGCTAGAGAAACAGGCTGCGCGGCCAGGTGAGGTCGTAACCGTAGGGAGCACTGACAGCGCGCACGGCGGCAGTCTGTCGGCAGGCCCGTTGGGCCCGCTGGTCGAAGGCTCGGGAGCGGTGCATTTTGCAACTGAAGCCGAGCGGCCAGTTACCGTTCGCACTCGACGGGCGGCCAACAGACATCCAGGAGGCCGAACGACGTCTCGCGAGCGAGTTGCGCCGCGAGAGCGCCGACACTGACGCGCTGATGGCGCGATGGGTCGATCGGCGGCTGTCCTGGCGAATCAGCCTCCGCCTCGCACGCACCGCAATCACGCCTAACCAGGTGACCCTCGCCAACACGGCCTGGGGACTGCTGAGCGCGTGGCTGTTCAGCCTACCGGGCTATTGGCCGCGGCTGATTGCGGCGCTGATGTTCGTTTTCTCGGTCACCTTCGACGGCGTCGACGGTGAGCTGGCGCGGCTAAAGATGACCGAGTCGCGATGGGGTGCGCGGCTTGACGTGATGACTGACAACCTGGTCCATGTCGCGCTTTTCGCCGGCATCATGACCGGGTGCTATAGGGCGAGCGGCAGCCGGGTCTATTTCTACCTGCTGGCCATTTTGCTGGTCGGTTTCGGATTATGCGCGGTCACGACCTGGCGCGCGACGCGGGTCAACGGGGAACGAGCCGAGCAATTCATCGCACAGGTTGAACGGGTGAGCGGGCGCGACTTCGCCTATCTGCTGGTCGTGCTGGCGCTGCTTGGCAGAGTTGAATATTTCGCCTGGGGTACGGCATTTGGCACTTACGTCTTTGCCCTCGTGATGTGGTGGATGACCAGCCATCGTCGCGACGGGCGGAGCGAGCTCGAACGGCGGCCCGCGCAAACGCAGCGCCGCCAGGAGGCAGTGTGAAGAAACCGCGGATCCTGCTGGTACAACCGACGACGATTCATCTCGACGGTACGCCGCATAAAACGCGCTGGCGCTTGATCATGGGTTTGATGATCCCGCTGTTGGCGGGACTGACGCCCGACGATTTCGACGTGACGCTCTGCGATGAGCGGCTGGAAGATATCGATTTCGAGGGTGGATGGGACCTGGTCGGCATGACCACGACGATTGGCGCCTCGCTGCGGGCCTACCAGCTTGGCGACGAGTTTCGCAAACGCGGCATCCCGGTCGTGATGGGCGGATTTCATGCCACGCTCCAGACCGACGAAGCACTCAAGCATGCCGACGCGGTGGTCCAGGGTGAGGCCGACCTGGTCTGGGAGCCGCTCCTGCGCGATTGGCAAGACGGCAAGCTCAAGCGCATCTACAAGGCCGACAAGCTGCACGATTTGAAACACCTGCCGCGTCCGCGTCACGAACTGCTCAAGCTCAACCGCTACCTGTTCAAGGCGGTGCCGGTGCAGGCGAGCCGCGGATGTCCGTACCGCTGCTCCTTCTGCGAAATCCCGGTTTTTTACGAGGGCAGCTATCGTACGCGTCCAATCGACGACATCGTCGAGGAAATCAAGGAGGTCATCGCGGTCACCGGTTTTCGCCGCTTCCAATTCATCGACGACCAAATCACCGGCAAGCACAAGTTCGCGCGCGAACTGTTCCGCGCATTGATTCCGCTCAATATCAAATTCTCGTGCCTGTGGACCATCAACTCCAATCATGACGAGGACTTGCTCGACCTTGCGGCAAAGGCCGGCGTGTTCCACGTCAATATCGGAGTGGAGTCGATAAGCCAGGACAGCCTGCTCTCGATGAGCAAGATCCAGAACCACACCAAGGACTACAAGAAACTGCTCAAGCGGCTGGAGCACTACGGAATTTACTACTCGCTCAATTTCCTCTTCGGGCTGGAAGAAGACCATCCCCAGATCTTCGACGACACCCTCGCCTTCCTTCACGAAGTCAAGGCGCCCGAGGCGTTCTTCAACACGGTCACGCCGCGCAAGGGCACGCCGATGCGCACTAAGCTCGAGCAGGAAGGCCGCGTCATCATCCCCGACGCCGACATGTACACCAACAACTTCCGCTGCATGTTCGTGCCCGCCAAGCTCTCGCCGCAGCAAGTTGAAGAAGGTGTGTGGCGCTGCACCAAGGAGTTTTACTCGATCAAATCGATGTTCAAGCGGCTCCTGATGCCGCCCGGCAAATTCACCTTGCAGGGGCTGACCGAGAATATGCTGTTCTGGTACGGCGCGAAGCGGCAGATCGATCCGGTCGACTACTACTAAAGAAGCATCGCTATAATCAGTAACGTAACGGGGCGGAAGCGGATAAATGATCCGCTCCCGCCTCGCGTTTTTAATCTAGTACTCCTCGTCGGCGACATAACTGCCGATACTCTTCACAAGATCCGGCGACCGGCGCGCCAGAATGATCCCGTATATTATGGAGAGCACCAGCCCGACGCCGGTCATCACCGGAAACGAATTGAATGGCGCCGGCTGTCCCGGCTGAACCAGGCCCCACAGTGGAAAGAGCGTCAAGAGCACTCCACAAAACGGAATGACGCCATGCTTTAGAAAATTGAATTCGCCATTGTGAAACCGGAGGATATAAACCGGCAACGCAACGGTGGTCACAAGATACACAATCAGAATCGGAATCGTCCCTAGCGACCCGGTATCGCCAAACAGTGTGACCGGATCGCGTTTCCACCCAAACACCAAGGTAATTGCGAGCGCGCTCAGGATAAACAGCCACATCGCAACGTGCGGCGTCTTGTGCCTTGGATGAATTTTGCCGAAAAAGATCGGCAACAAACCCTCACGTCCGGCGCTGAACAATATCCGCGCCTGAGAGTTGGTCAGTCCAAGCAGGCAAGAGAATATGCTGGTCATGCCGGCCAGGTAGGCAATAATCAGAAGGCCGGCGCCCGAAGCCTTGAGTGCGTCAATGAACGGAATCGTGGAATTACCAATTGCCTTGGCGTTGTTGTGAAAGGCGATTTCCGTGGCATACGCGAGAAATACATACACCATGCCGATCGCAAAGGTCCCGATAACGAGGGCTCGCGGAATATTCTTGCGGGGATTTTCGGTCTCTTCGGCCAGGGTGGCGGAATTTTCCCAGCCGACGAATGCGTAGACCGCAAGTGGAAAGCCAAGCCCGACACCGGCCAAACCACCCGAAAGATTCGACGGCAGGAACGGCGCCCAGCCAAGCGACCGGCGATTGACGACTAGCATCACGATAGCCCCGACCAGCAGCAGTCCAAGCTCGAAATAGAAAAAGATCGCGGCCCAAATGGTCGAGATCTTTATCCCGCGCGCGACCAGAAAACCGCAAATGCCGGTCGCGGCAATACATAACAATTGCCAATGTACGTCGAGCCCGAGATAAAGCTTGAACGTATCATGCGCCCATCCGCCGGAAATCGCGACGATTGCCGCCGCCGCGATGGAATAGCCGACCACGGTGAACAATGACGCGGCGGCCCCGGCGCTCGGGCCGAAGGCCATGCCGATGAACGTGACGAACGATCCCGTGCTCGGCCTGATATTTTGAGAATTCGGCCAGCGTGTTGCTCAGAAAAAGAATCGCCACCATCGCTACGATGATGGTCAGCGGCGCGGCAACTCCCGCGCCCACCACGATCACCCCGAAACCGAAATAGAAGCTTACCGCCGGCGCTATGTTCGCGAGCGTCGAGGCGACGATTTGTGGCAGTCCCAGCGCATTGCGGCTAAGCCGGTCCGCCTTCATCCGGCTCAATTTGCGGCGTTACCCTTTGGGCAATACTCCAAAGAGCCGGTAGGGCTGCCGAGCGGGTGAACCAGGTAAAGACAGTAATCGGTGTAGTGAACGTTACCCCATTGATCTTAGTACCGGACGCATCCCAACACGTACAGGTCTTTATCTCCAGTCACGATGTCGTTGAAATCCAGCGGGCTGATAACCGGCCGAGATGCCTCGGGTTCGTGATCTGTGTAATGGAAAGGATCCATAACCGGAGGGAAACATCGGTCCGTAGTCATTAGCTCAACTGAGATCTGCAATCGTATCGTGGCAGAGTCTCGTCGGTCCAGGCATTTACGTCCGCAGGCGGCGCGGCGCCAATCACTGGATGCAAATTTGTAGCGGCATGAAGGGCCGGCGAATTGCCATAGTTTCGCAAGACAACTCCGATGTCGATTTTCCTGTCCGCGCTCAGAGTAAAACCCTTGGCCGACGGAGTCACCAGTCAAGGTGTCTTCGGACAATCCACCTACGCCCACCCAGGGACGCTGAGCCATTTTCGCAGTACTGATGTACTGGCAGGTCGCGAACATCACGCCGAAAATAAAAATAACCAGCAACGCATCCAATATTGCTCGCGGAGAGCGCCAATTTAGGGCTGCGATAGCCGCATCGGCCCAGCCGCGTTCAACGTGAAAGCTGGTGTGTCTTGGCGGCGGGTCGGCTTCCGTCCGAAGTGGGCGCGTCTCCATGGCGGCTGCTATGCCTTCCTGCTGGCTCTTCTCGACGTCGCTGCTCGATTGGGGGTGGGTTTGGATCGCGTGGCTCTTGCTCGCTCATTGCGCTTACTTCGGATACCGCATTTTCAGTGGCCCTTTTGATCTTGTCGACCGTCGCCTCGAACTCCGCGTCAGTGGCTGACAATTCCCGCGTTTTGCGTCTGGACCGGTTGGGCGTTGGCGGATCGGTTTTTTTCGCCATCAATGGCCTCTCGGCGAAGGAATCAGGCTCGGCGGTTCTCTTCGGCCGGAAATCCAGCCAGCGCTTCCGCGAACGTCACGGCGAGGATAGGTGCGAGGTACCAGACCAGCGTCAGAAAACCCGGCCTACGCCACGATGTCGAGGCTACTGAAGAAAAACGCCACTTCGCGGGCCGCGGTCTCGGCCGCGTCCGAGCCGTGGGTCGCGTTCTTTTCGACGTCCATTCCGAACTCCTTGCGAATCGTGCCCGGAGCCGCCTTGGCCGGATCCGTCGCACCCATCAGGTCGCGCCACTTTGCGATCGCGCCCTCGGCCTCCAACGCCATCACCACCACCGGTCCCGAGGACATGTACTCGCAGAGCGAGCCGTAAAACGGCCGCGCCTTGTGCACCTCGTAAAAGGCTTCGGCCTGCGCACGTCCCAGGCGCATCAGGCGCATCGCCCCAAGCCTGAGCCCCGCGCCCTCGATGCGTTTAATGATGTCGCCGGAAAGGCCGCGCCCCACCGCGTCGGGCTTGATGATTGCCAATGTACGTTCGATCGCCATCCACCTACTGCCGTTCTGATATGCGCCGGAGCTCCAGCGCTGCCTTCAAT
The DNA here is from genome assembly GCA_963710455.1 of uncultured delta proteobacterium. Classification (GTDB taxonomy): domain Bacteria; phylum Desulfobacterota; class Binatia; order Binatales; family Binataceae; genus JAKAVN01. Next base: position 469,369 of record CAVQAG010000013.1, on the reverse strand, counting down.
TCCTGCGGCCGTCGAGCGCGGTCTTCATCGTTGAGCCGAGGTCGGCCGGACTCATCGCTACACTGATACCGGCCGCCTTGAGCGCCGCGATTTTGTCGGCCGCTCCGCCGTGCCCGCCCGAGATGATTGCGCCGGCATGCCCCATCCGTCGTCCCTTGGGCGCGGTCTGTCCGGCGATAAACGCAACCACTGGTTTTTTAAAGTTTTGCTTGATATATGCCGCCGCTTCTTCTTCGGCGGTACCGCCGATCTCTCCGATGAAAATCACCGCGTCGGTGCCCGAGTCCCTGTTGAACAGTTCCAGCACGTCGATCTGGTTGGTGCCGACTATCGGGTCTCCGCCTATCCCGACGCAGGTCGATTGGCCGATGCCGAGCTGGGTCAACTGATGGACCGCCTCGTAGGTCAGCGTACCCGAGCGCGAGATAACTCCGACCCGCCCGGCCTTATGGATGTAGCCCGGCATGATCCCAATTTTGCACTCGCCGGGAGTGATCACGCCAGGACAATTGGGGCCGATCAATCGCGACTGGCTGTCCTTCAAGTAGTGCTTGACCTTCACCATGTCGAGAACCGGAATGCCCTCGGTGATGCAGATCACGAGTTCGATTCCGGCGGCCACGGCCTCCAGGATTGCGTCGGCGGCAAATGGCGGCGGCACATAGATTACAGTCGCATTGGCGCCGGTCGCTTTGCGCGCCTGCTCGACGGTATCGAAGATCGGGATGCCTTCGAAATCCGTGCCCCCCTTGCCCGGCACCACGCCTCCGACCATCTGCGTGCCGTAGTCCCGGCAGGCGCGGGTGTGGAACTGCCCGGTGGCGCCGGTGATGCCCTGGGTGAGGACGCGGGTGTCTTTGTTTACCAGGATGCTCATCGAATCAATGTCCTATTTGCCGATCGACTCGACCGCGAGGCGCGCCGCGTCAGCCATGTCGTTGGCGGCGATCACCTTAATGCCTGACTCGGCCAGGATCTGCTTGCCCTCTTTGACGTTGGTTCCTTCCATGCGGACCACCAGCGGGATGCTGAGCTTGACCTCGCGGGCCGCGTCGACCACACCGCGGGCCAGCACGTCGCATTGCATGATGCCGCCGAAGACGTTGATCAGCACCGCCTTGACGCGCGCGTCGGAGAGCAGGATGCGAAACGCGGCCGCAATCTTCTGCGCGTTGGCGCCACCGCCGACGTCGAGAAAGTTGGCCGGCTCGGCGCCGTAGTACTTCACGATATCCATCGTCGCCATCGCGAGACCCGCGCCGTTAACCATGCATCCGATATTGCCGTCGAGGTGCACGTAGCTCAGATCGTATTTGGCCGCCTCGGTCTCGGCTGGATCTTCTTCGTTGGGGTCGCGCAGCTCGCGGATGTCCGGATGGCGGAACAGGCCGTTGTCGTCGAACGAAATTTTGGCGTCCAGACAAATCACCCGCCCGTCGGCCGTCACCACCAGCGGGTTGATCTCGATTAGCGAGGCGTCGGTCTCGACGAACGCGCGGTAGAGCGCACCGAGCAGCGTGGCGAACTGGCTCACCTGCTTGTCCTTCATCCCAAGCGCAAACGCGATCCTCCGCGCCTGAAACGGCGCCATCCCGAGCAATGGATCGACCGGATCGGTGATGATCTTCTCGGGCGTCCTGGCCGCGACCTCTTCGATTTCCATCCCGCCTTCGGTGCTCGCGATAACGGCAACCGCCGCCGCCTTGCGATCGACGACCATACCAAGATAAAGCTCGCGCGCGACCTGACTCGCCTCTTCCACATATACCCGGCGCACCACCCGTCCCTCGGGACCGGTCTGGTGCGTCACCAGCGGCTTGCCGAGCAGCCGCGCGGCGAATTCCCGCGCCTCCTCGGCGGAACTGATTAATTTGACGCCGCCAGCCTTGCCGCGTCCGCCGGCATGTATCTGCGCTTTGATCACAGCCTTGGGCTGGCCGAGCGCGCGGAAGGCTGCGGCGGCCTCGTCGGGCGTAGAGGCCGGTTGCCCCTTCGGTACTGGCACGCCGAAGCGTGCGAGCACCTGTTTGGCCTGGAACTCATGAATATTCATGTTTCACTTGAACTTTGCATTTGGCGCCTCTCGACGATTTTTGAGGTTGCTCCGATAGCGCCTCAACCTGCGACCGCCTTGTCCATTGCTTCGACCAGTTCGCGGACGTGCGAGACCGAGCTGTCGAAGGCGGCCTTCTCGGCCGCCGTGAGCTGGATTTCTATCACCCGTTCTACGCCGCCCGCCCCGATAACCGCCGGTACGCCGGCGTAAAGATTTTTTGCGCCGTATTCACCTTCGAGATAGACCGCGCATGGCAGCACTTCCTTGCGATCGAGGATGAAAGCCTCGACCATCCGGTAAACCGCCGCGCCCGCCGCGTAGTATGACGACGTTTTCATCAGCTCGACGATCTCGCCGCCTCCATTGCGCGTACGTTTTTCGATTTCGTCGAGGCGCTTGGGCGCGATCATCCGCTCGATCGGCACACCGCCCACGCTGGTGTAACTCCGCACCGGGACCATGTCGTCGCCATGGCCACCGAGCACCATCGCCGACACGCTCTCAACTGAAACTTTAAGTTCCGCCGCAAGGAAGGTACGGTAGCGGGCCGAGTCGAGCACGCCAGCCTGTCCGGCGACGCGATGCTTGGGAAAGCCGGTCACGCGCTTAATCTGCGTCACCATCGCGTCGAGCGGGTTGGTCACCACGATCACGAATGCGTCGGGCGCGTGTTGCTTGATTGCACCGCCGACCTGGTTCATGACGCCAGCGTTAATTTTCAGCAGATCATCGCGGCTCATTCCGGGCTTGCGCGGCGATCCCGAGGTCACCACGCAGCAGTCGGCGCCCTCGATAATCTTCATATCGGTCGAACCGCTGACGTTCACGTCGACGCCGAGCACCGGGGCGGACTCGAGCATGTCCAGCGCCTTGCCTTGCGGCAGACCGTCGATGATGTCGAAGAGCGCGATATCCCCTAGCCCGCGCAAAAAGCACAGATGGGCACAAGTAGCACCGACATTGCCGGCGCCGATAAACGCGATTTTTCTACGCTTGATCACACTTTCACGGAAGGGCCGACACCCTTCGCCTCCATCAGGCTGACTTATATATCCGCTATCATCGTGAGCGCAAAGTTTGCGCGCGCAAAGTTTAACCGCCGCCGCGGCGTGAACCCGCCCGCCCTAGAGCAGGCGGCAAATCGGCCGTCAAAGGCCTGGCCGCGCGCGACCCCGAATCAATATCAGCCGCCGCTCGCCGTGTGAAGGAGCGCGATGGGAGCGCGCACCGCCGCTTTGTAGAACCAGGCCGAGCCGTGTTACACAAGCGTCGAAGCAAGCCTGAACGACAATATCGGGAGGACAATTCACATGGCCGCCGATTATATGGCCGCCGACTTGGAGGCACGCGTAAGCGTGCTCGAATCGCGAGTGCAGCAACTGGTCGATACCGAAGCAATTCGCGACTTGCGCTTCCGCTACCACGAGTACATCAACGAAGCCAAGTTCACCGAGATCGCGAGTCTATTCACGGAGGACGGCGATCTGCTTTTCGGGCATCTCGGCAACGCCCATGGCCGCGACGAGATCAACCGCTTCTTTGGCGGCCTGCTGGTCAAGTCCGACGCGGACGGGACCAACAAGCAGCCGCGGCTCTCACGCGTGCGCCAGTTTATTCATAACCACGTGGTTGAAATTCATGGCGACCGTGCGACCGGCTTCTCGTACCTGGAAGCCAAGCCGGTTTACAACGGCGAAAGCTACGTGGTCGCGGCGCGCTACGACGACGAATACGTGCGCCAAAATGGCCACTGGAAATTCAAGAAGATGGCGCTGACGCCTTACTTCATGGTGCCGCTCAAGGAAGGCTGGGCCCAGGACGATCTGCTCAAGATGGGCCACTGATCCAGCCTTAGCGGCAACAGGTGAGCGAGATGGAACCCGCGGTGCTTTACGAACCGAGCGGTGTGATCGGATACGTCACGCTCAACCGGCCGCACGTACTCAACGCGATGAACGACGAGTGGATCCACACGCTCGCCGCCGCGGCAGAAGCCGCACACGAGGACGCTGCGGCCCGCGTGATCGTGATCCGCGGCCGAGGCCGCGCCTTCTGCGCGGGCGCCGACCTCAAGGAAATTCCGCGCCGCCAGGAGCTGATGGAGCATTGGCGCACGCATATCGGCCCCGAGCAGGAAATCGCGCGCCGCTTCCGCCGGCTCGGCAAGCCGCTCATCGCTCAAGTCCATGGCTACGCGGTGGGCGGAGGATGCGAGGTTGCGATGCTCGCCGATATGCGTATCGCCGCCGAGGGCACCAGGTTCGGGTTCACCGAGGTGAAGGTCGGCGCGACTGTAACGATGGGCGGACTGTACAACCTCACTCGCATCGTGGGCGCCGGCCGCGCCTTCGAGCTGCTCTACACCGCCGAGCTGATCGACGCGGCCGAGGCACTGCGAATCGGGCTGGTGAACCGCGTCGTTCCCGCCGATGAGCTTGAGAGCTTCGTGCGTGCGCTGGTCGAGAAGATCGCAGCGCATTACCCGGCCGAGCTGGCGCTCACGCGTGAGGGCGTTTACCGCGCGATGGACATGGACTTCGACGCGTCGGTCGAGATGGAACTCGGCGCGGCGCTGGTGTCGCATCTGGCGGGCTCGCGGCTCGAGGGGATGGCGCGGCAGGCGCAACGCATCCATCAGCGCAAGAGCGGCCCGCGATGACGGTGCCTCGATGGCCTCGACGACGCGCGCGGAATTTCGTATCGCCTCGGCATAGATTGATGGCGACTTTGTGGCGGAGACGGCCGGCGCTCGCGGCGTTCGTGCTCGCGCTGGCGTTTGCCGCCGTCCCGCCGATCGCTAACGCCTTCGCGGCACAAATCGAGGTCTGCTTCTCGCCGCCGCTTCCCGGTGGCTGCGACCCCACCAGAGCCATCGAGGACGCGGTACGAACGGCGCGCAAATCGATTTTGATCCAAGCCTACGAGATTACCCCAGGTCCGCTGGTATCGGCACTGATCGCGGCGCATCGGCGGGGCGTGGACGTTCGCGCGATCGTCGACTACAAGCAACTCACCGACCGGCGCAATCACGACGACGCGTTCGCTGTCGAGCATCTTGGCGCCGCCGGAATTCCCGTGCTGATCGACCGGCCGCCCGGCCTGATGCACGACAAGGTCATGATCATCGACAGCGAAGTGGTGGTCACCGGCAGCTTCAACTACACCTATTCCGCCGAGCATCGAAACGTCGAGAATCTGTTGCTGATTCGCGATCCGGCGCTCGCCGCGCAATACGTACTACATTGGCGGAGCCGCGCGGTTGAGTCCCGGCCGCTTCGCGCCAGCGCCAGCGCTCCGGACGCGCCAATGTCGGCGACGCGTAATTCAATGGAACCGAATTCGGTCGAGCGGAATTCAGTCGAGGTGGCTGGTACTACGCCACCATCCTCGACGAATGGGCCCATCGTTGGCAACCGCCGCAGCCGTATCTACGAATGGCCAGGATGCCCCGCCTACGACAAGGTCTCGAGCGCCAATAGAGTCGAATTTCTTAACGCTCAAGCGGCCGAGCAGGCCGGCTACCGCGCCGCCCGCAACTGCCGATGATTGATTAAATGAGACCCGCGGCGACTTCGGCGCGTTATCTCAGTGCGCCCACTCCGCTTCCTGCGTCGTCGCCCACGGATAGACGTGCACCATCCATCCGAAGACCTGCGGATAGAACCGTCCGCCAGCCTCGTCACAGGCTGCCTTGGTCGATATCGAGCCGTTGACACCGAACTTCGTCCAGTCGGCGGTCGCGCGCTGGTCCTTGGGCGGGAAACACAGGTTGACGTGCCGATGCCATCGCGCGACACCGAGCGGCACACGCTGATCAAGTTTCGCCTCGCTGGTTCCGCGCGGCGCCGTGTACATCGCGCCGACCAGCTCGTAACCGCCGTCGGACGTTTTCTTGTAGAGCAATGAGGTTGGCTCGGCGGGATCGAAGGTGAACGCCGCCTTCAGCCCATTCTGCCATCGCGTGAAGTGATAGATGTCCTGCCGCAGCTCCGGATGGAACGGCCTGAAGCCGTCGGCCTCAGCCACGTGATAGTCTTTGTACTTGGAAAGCGCTGTCTGGAGCGTCTTGACGATTTTCCGGGCCCGCTCGCGGTCGGCCTCGCTTGCCGGACGAGTTTCGCTCCACGCCATGTGCGCCGACATCGCCGAATGTCCGGACATGCCCTCGGACATGCGCATCGATGACATCGCGTCGATAGCCGCATCCTGGCGCGCCGCATCGACACGCTGATCGGTTGTAGTTGACCCGACGGACGCTGCGTGCGGAGACACCATCGCTTACGCCGTTCTGCCCCATCGAGCCCGCGATGTCGCCGCCGCGACCCTGTGCTGCGGCGAGCGCCAGCAACACCATCGCCACCCCAGCCGCGTTGTGCAAAATCATCGTTCCGCCCCTTTGCTCGAATTCCCGAGCGAGCCACCACCGCCACCCACCGAATGACTACGCACCCGCCCACGACGGGTTTCACAAACTGTGCACACGACCGACAAGGGTTATTTGACTCTGCTGCGCGGTTGTGGGCCATAGGGCGTCGCCGGCGGACACTCGTCTGCCAGAGCCCAAACCACAACCGGCAGTATCGTGGAGGTAGGCAACTACTAGTGAAATTAGGCAATAGTCGCCCGCGTACGAGTATGCCCCACGCAAAAGCGCCCGCAGGCGACGCCTACGGGCGCTTTCTTACAGCCTTTGGAATTCGGGACGCGCCGCCCCGCCGCAGCTTCGATCCTACATATTGTCCACGATCGCTTTGCCGAACTCCGAGCACTTGAGCAGCTTCGCGCCGGTCATCAGGCGCTCGAAGTCGTAAGTGACGGTCTTATTGGCAAGCGTCTTCTCGAGCCCTCGGATAATCCCGTCGGCCGCCTCCTGCCATCCCATGTGCTCAAGCATCATCACGCCCGACAGGATGACCGAGCCCGGATTGACCTTGTCCTGGTCGGCGTACTTGGGCGCAGTGCCATGAGTGGCTTCGAAAATCGCATGGCCGGTGACGTAGTTGATGTTGGCGCCCGGCGCGATACCCAATCCGCCGACCTGCGCCGCCAGCGCGTCGGAGAGGTAGTCGCCGTTGAGGTTCATCGTCGCCACCACGTCGAAGTCCTCGGGCCGCGTGAGCACCTGTTGTAGCGTGATGTCGGCGATGTTGTCGCGGACCAGGATTTGTCCCGGGGGTGGCTTGCCGTTGCAGTCGTCCCATCCTATCGCCTTGCCCTTGAATTCGCGCCGCGTGAGTTCATAGCCCCAGTCGCGGAAGGCGCCCTCGGTGAACTTCATGATGTTACCCTTGTGTACGAGGGTGACGCTCTTGCGCTTGTGCGCGATGGCGTAGTTAATCGCCGCGCGAATCAATCGTTCGGAGCCCTCGCGCGAGACTGGCTTGATCCCGATGCCCGAGGTGTTGGGGAAGCGAATCTTGGTGACCTTCATTTCCTCGAGCAGAAACTTGATGACCTTTTTCGCCTCAGGCGACTCGGCCTCCCACTCCACGCCGGCGTAGATGTCCTCAGTGTTCTCGCGGAAGATGACAGCGTCGAGCTTCTCGGGATTTTTCACCGGGCTCGGCGTGCCCTTGAAGTAGCGCACGGGGCGCAGGCAAACGTAGAGGTCGAGCATCTGGCGCAGTGCGACATTGAGCGAGCGGATACCGCCGCCCACCGGCGTGGTCAGCGGTCCTTTGATCCCGACCAGGTATTCCTTGAACGCCTCGACGGTCTCATCGGGCAGCCAGGTGTTGAACTGGTTGAACGATTTCTCGCCCGCCCACACTTCCATCCACGCGATTTCGCGCTTGCCGCCATAAACCTTCTTGAGCGCGTTGTCGAAAACATACTGCGAGGCGCGCCAAATGTCGGGCCCGGTGCCATCGCCCTCTATAAATGGAATAATCGCCCGTGCTGGCACCTGCAGCTTGCCGTCTGCCCCCATCGTAATCTTCTCGCCGTTGCTCGGAACCTTGATCGTCTTGAACGCCATCTGTGTTCACACCCGTTTGGTTGAGGATAAATCTGCGCGTCGTCCGCCTTCGATTCGAGGACGTCTCACGCAATCAAACCCAAATGATATAGCAAACGCCCGCCGTCGCGGGCAAAGCGCGAACGGTCGTCTCTTGGCGGTTGAACGTTTGCTACGAAGCGCGTATCCCGCTGCACGCCGATTCGTACACTCGGGTAATCAAACGAAGCATCGCGGCGAGCGCGCCGCCGGCCAGCACAAAAACGAAGGGGACGATCGCAGCGTTGTATCTCGACAGAAGATATTCCACGAAAGCGGTGCAAAGAATATAACCCGCCGGGGTCAGCGCAAATGACAGGAAGGTTGCTCTTTCATCTAGCAATGGGATGAGCGGGATGCTCGCGAGCGCACTCCATGCGACGTATCTCCACGCGACGTCAAAGGCCATTTCCAGCCGCACCCGCCATAGCAGGCTGTTCACGCAGGCACCGAGCGGTGGAGGCGATTCCAGCTCGTGGTCGTACTCAAAGGGAGTCGAGGCGTATGGCATGAACTCAATGGGATCAAGAAAGTACTGAGTCCAGGTTTGCTGAAAGGAGTAAAGCACGTATTTCCACGGTGCTTTACGGATACTCTCGAGGGAGGTCTGTCCCATAAGTGTTTCGATCTGATCGTCGGTTAGCCCCTTTTTCTTCAGTAGCGGTTGGATCCTCCAGTGTGGCACGCCATAGGGATCGAGGGGCGCGATAGACTTCAACAAATCGGAGGTCGCGGGCGCCGCCCTGTCCAATAGGTATTCATCGGCAACCACTCGATTATAGAGATGACGCCCCATGGAATTGGTGAGGGCGAAGTTGCCGGACCTTGTTCCGAACCACAGGATCGGCACGGCCACCAGGACGACGGCAAATGCAACGACGCCGCCAAACATACGCAGACCGGCGGCGCGAGGCCCGGCGCCCATCATGATCGCCAGTACCGACGGAACTTCGGCCGCCATCGGTACCACGCGGGCCAATGCTGCCCATGCCAGTAAAACGCCGGCTAGAATTCCGTCGCGACGCCGCCTACCCTCGCGGTAGTTGAACGCGAAGTAAAGTGTCCCCGCCATCCCAAACAACGCGACATTTTCCGACAGAATCCCCTGCGGCAGCACGAGGGTCGGCGCTGCGACACCGATTGCCAGGGCGGTAGCGAAGGCGACCGTAGTTCCGGCTGAGCGCCGGAACAGCGTGTAGCACCACCAGATCGTCGCGATCATCATGGCGTGCTGAAGTATCGTGATGACCGAACCAGTCATCGTGCGCGATACGAGATAGGCAACCCCAATCAGAATTGGATAACCCGGAGGAAAGTATCCCGGCGTTCCGAGCGCGACGTTCGCTTTAAGCGTGGGCAGCTGTTTCAGGCTATCGGTAAGTAGTCCGACGGGTTGCGTCGACCAGAAGAGAATGTGCAGCACCGCCAGGTAGACCAGGAGCCAGATCTCGAGGCGCCGGCGACTGGCCCACGGCCGAGCAATCGCGGCGAGTATCAAAAACGCAGCCAGCCACCCGATGAATGACCAGTGAGGCGACGCCTCCGGCGTGGGCAGGTCGACCGCTATGATGCGCCTGTAGCGGGCGCCGTTCACGCAGTTATCCTTTCCGGTATCCCGCCATATCGCGCCGTCGGATCCGCTGATGCTCAGGTGTCCGCAGTGATTCAGGCGGTCAAACAGGACCACCGCGCTCTTCGCGCTGAATGAGATCGACGCAGGCTCGATCGTGTTGGGATGGCCCAGCGTCCGATCCCAATAGCTTACCCACTTGCCGTTCAATTCGACGTCTTCGCCGCGCAGCGCTTTGCCGTCCGCGAGGAGTCTCGTAACCAAAGTTCCGTTGTCGGGAACGTTTGCCGATCCGGACACGACGATGGTGAAGTGCTGCGCTCGCCGCGCTGCGATCGACGGCACTGCGCTTAGGCAAAGTGAAGCGGACCAGGCCAGAACAATCGCTGACACCGCGCTAAGGAGGGCGACCGCCGAGGCGCTGACCGGACCCAGCTCGCGCCACGCCGAGGCGCAAAAGAATCCGGTCAGGCGCCTGACGAAATCCGCTCTGCCCAGCTCTGCCATCAAAACATCCGGATTGGTCAATTAACGTCTGACGACGACGATTGCTATAGTCCCCTCGAGCAGGCGCGGAAGTCTGAAGCTTCGGCGCGAAGAGCAAGCATCAGAAGCCTGGCTGCCAGCACGAGGACAGGATCGGAGATTACGGTATGGATTTTAGTTTCACTCCTGAAGAGGAAGCGTTTCGCTCGCGGCTGCGAAAATGGCTCGAGGAGACGTCGGGTGAACTGTTCGGACGGCGCGGTGACGGGATGGGCGCTTCGACCGCCAGCCTGCTCGACGTGGGCGATGACGCAAAATGGCAGGGGCTGCGCGAGTATCATAAGCGTCTCTACGAAGCCGGCTACGTCGCACTACACTGGCCCAGGGAATGGGGCGGCGGCGGAGCTTCGCTGATCGAGCAGGCGATCTACCAGGACGAAGTGCTGCGCCTGGGCCTGCCGCTTTACGGCGCCAACCAGCTCGCGATCGATCGCATCGGCCCGACCATCATGCTGCTCGGCAACGAACAGCAAAAGGAGCGCTATCTCGGCAAGATGCTGACCGGCGAGGAGATCTGGTGCCAGGGTTACTCCGAACCCAACTCCGGCTCCGACCTTGCGAGCCTGCAGACCCGCGCCGTGCTCGAGGGCGACTCTTTCGTGGTCAATGGACAGAAGGTTTGGACCAGCCTAGCGCAGCGCGCTCACATGCAAGTGCTGCTGGTCCGCACCGACCCCAGCGCGCCCAAGCACAAGGGCATCTCGTACCTGCTGGTCGACATGAAAAGCCCGGGCATCACGGTTCGCCCGCTGATGCAGATAACCGGCGAGTCCGGTTTCAACGAAGTCTTTTACGACAACGTGCGGGTGCCCAAGGAAAATCTGGTCGGCGAGTTAAACCAGGGATGGCAGGTATCGATCGCGACCCTGATGTGGGAGCGGGTCTCGGGCGGCACGCGCCATCCGGTCGAGCGCACGATCAACGAACTAGTGGAACTGGCCAAGACGATAGAATTCGAGGGCATGCCCGCGCATCAGCATCCTTACGTTCGCCAGAAGCTCTCGCAGTTCGCGATCGAGTCGCGCTGCCTTCGCCTCAGCCGCTATCGCGGCCTCACCGCGCAGCTCAAGGGCAAGGTGCCGGGCCCGGAAAGCTCGTTCGGCAAGCTGTTCGCGACCGAGCTTAATCTGCGGGTGGCGATGTTCGCCGACGAACTGCTGGGACCCTATGGAACGCTGATGAAGGAATCGATCGGCGCGGTCGAGGGCGGGCGCTGGACGATGCGGACGCTGGCGGCGCGCGGGTTGACGATCGCGGCCGGCTCGAGCGAAATTCAACACAACATCATCGGCGAGCGGGTGCTGAAATTACCTAAGGGCTGATATACAGGATTGGCGCGGCACACGGACGGCACCGCTACGCGGGCGATGCCGTCCGTGTGTGTTCAGCGTACTCTACGCTGCTCTCCAGACGTTCGCCTGGAGCCGCTTTTACGAGATTAAATAAAAGTCTGATCAATGCGGGGACCTTCAAGTACCCCTAGCAGGTACCTAGGAGGACCGCCGCAGTTGCTGCACATATGACAGAAACCTCTGCTGCAGGCCGGTGTCGTCTTTCACCAGCATGATCACGTTGTTGTATTGCTGCGGTTCCATCCCCTGCGCTTTCACGGCAGCGACCTTTTCCGACTCGCTCTCGTCCATCAACTGCTGCTTTTTGGCCGAGTCGTCGGTGCTATTCATCTCCTTCTCGGTCTTCTCCGAGATGTCCCTCACCTTCACATAAGCCGCGGCGGCGCGTTTTAAGGTCGCGTCATCTATCCTGCTCGGAGCGCTTTCGGAATTTTGAGCGTAAGCAGTGTTTTGAGGCGCCTTCGCATTCATCGCCGCCCTGGCGAAGGACGGCAGCGCCAAGGAAATTCCGAGTATCGCCGCGTAAGCCGCGATCGCTCTTGGTTGAAACGTCATAAACCCTCCCCTTCACGGAGTTGAATTCAACGGCCCAGGTTGTGCCCCCTGCCGCTCCTGCATTGATTCCAAGATTCGTGCCGCCGGCCGCCCGTTTTTTATTCGGTAGTCTCGATGGTTTTTCTGGATTCGGAAAAGCCTTCATCACCAGCCGGAAAATTCGGGAGTGGTCGTCGCACGTTTTACAAACCGCCGGCTTCGGGGTTTAAGTTCTCGTACACAATCGAAATCGAAAACGAGGATTGTCATGAATGAAACAATAATTCCCGCTGTTTGGGGACCGCACGGACGCGGCGCGGAAATCAGCTATACGATCGTCGATTCGCCGTTCGGGCGGATGCTGGTCGCAGTCACGACGCGGGGAATCTGCGCGCTTTCGGTGCATCAATCCGACCAGTGGCAAGAGAGCGAGCTGCGCCGCGATTTCCGCGAGGCCACGATCGTCCACGACGACCACGCGGCGCGTCCGGCCGCGGATGCCGTGCTGCGTTATCTGCGCGGCGAGACGGCGCGATGCGAAGTGCCGCTGGAGGTCAGCGGCACGCCGTTTCAACTCACCGTGTGGCGCGAGCTATGCGCGATTCCCGAGGGCGCCACGCGCAGCTATGGCGAGATCGCGGCACGCATCGGACGGCCGTCGGCGGCGCGCGCCGTGGGACATGCCAACGGATCGAATCCAGTGTCGATCCTGATCCCATGTCATCGCGCGATCGGCGCGAGCGGCAAGCTCACGGGCTATCGATGGGGTCTGGAGATCAAAAAGAAGTTGCTTGCATTTGAACAGGCACGCAGCGGCCGCACGATATTCCATCCGGCCAACCATTCGGGCTAGTCTGCGGCATTCAGCGTTCGGGAGAGCGGTGATGAACATCAAACTGCGAGAAGGCCGGCCGGAAGACGCGCGCGCATGCGGTACAATAGTCTACGAGGCGTTCAAATCGATCGCGGGAGAGCACAATTTTCCTCCCGATTTTCCCAACCCCGAAAATGCCGTGATGGTCCTCTCCTTCCTGATTGCGAATCCGGGCTTTTACAAAGTGGTCGCCGAACTCGACGGACGCGCTGTCGGCAGCAATTTTCTTGACGAGCGCAATCCGATTGCGGGTATCGGACCGATTACCGTCGACCCCGCAGTGCAGAACCGCGCGATCGGGCGGCGCCTTATGGACGCGGTGATGGAACGCACGGCGGCTCGCAACTTTCCGGGCGTGCGGCTGGTGCAGGCAGCGTATCATTGCCGCTCGCTCAGCCTTTACACCAAGCTCGGTTTCGACTCGCGCGAGCCGCTGAGCACTTTCCAGGGTGCGGCACTCAAGCTCTCGATCCCCGGATACGCCGTGCGGCCTGCGCGCGAGGCAGACCTCGAACAATGTGCGCGGCTGTGTAGTAGGGTTCACGGCCACGATCGCGCGGGTGAGATGCGCGACGCGCTTCGAACGGGTCATGCCGCGGTCGTCGAACGCAGCGGGCGCATCACTGGCTACACTTCCGCGATTGCTTTTTTCGGCCACACCGTTGGTGAGTCCAACGACGACCTCAAGGCGCTCATCGGCGGGGCAGAATCCTTTGGCGGCCCGGGATTTCTGGTGCCAACCCGCAACGGGGATCTGATGCGTTGGTGCCTGAACAATGGCTTGCGGATCGTTCAGCCGATGACTCTGATGACCGTCGGGCTGTATAACGAGCCGGCGGGCGCTTACCTTCCGTCAGTAATCTACTAGGGCCGTCCATGTGTGAAGAGATCGCGCGGTCCGGTTCGCACCGCGCGAGCTGAATCACGTCCCCTGGATCGGTGCCGCCCAGCGGCCGAAGATCGTCTCGGCGATTTTACCGAGATCGGCCAGATGCCGCGGCGCGGAAGCCACTATCTCATCGCCGTCTATCCCAACCTTTTTAAGTCCCTCCCCAAATTCGCTCACCAGCGCGGCGACGATCCGCTGGGTCATCTCGGCGTGAAACAGCAGTCCCCACGCGTTCTCGCCGTAGCGAAACGCCTGCAATTCGGTCAGCGCCGACGACGCGAGCGGGACCGCGCCGGAGGGAAGGTCGAACATGTCGCTGTGCCAGTGGCAAGCGACGAATCGATCGGCCAGTCCGCGCAACAGGCGATCGTCCTTCGCCTCGGGGCGCAGTGTCACGGGATACCACCCGATCTCTTTGTGCGCTGCGCGCCGCACGTCGGCGCCCAGCGCCGCCGCTAGCAGTTGGCTTCCCAGGCACACGCCAAGTACCGGCCGACCCGCCTTGAGTGCGCTCTCGATCAATGCGATCTCGGCACGCAGGTAGGGATAGCGATCGAGCTGGTAGACGGATTCCGCCCCGCCCATCACGATCAGTCCGCCCGCGCCTTTCATATCTGCGGGCACCGGATGGCCGTCGAAGACGCGCACGTATTGCCACGCGAGCGCTGCCGACTCCAGGGCATCGGCGATCGCACCGAGATTCTCGGCCGGATGATGTTGCAGCACCCAGACTTTGGCCATCGCAGTTAACTCCTTCTCCGCTCAGCTTTGGATTCCCCGGTTCGTTGCGTCAAGCCGCAGTGAGCTGGTCGTGGTACGACGGCCTGCGACGTTCCGAGCTTCTCCTTAATTCTGAGGCTTAAACTCCCTCCCCATCAGTTTTGGGGGAGGGTTGGGGTGGGGGTCGAGCGAGGACGCGCCGTATGTCTTTCCTCTGTGGCGCTTCCTCGTTCCAGTCTCTTCGCCACGCGCGCGGCGACTCGATCGCGCGAAATCGTGGAGGCGGTTCTCGCAGATATTCAGAACCGCCTAGACCCCCACCCTACCCTCCCCCACGACAACTGGGGGAGGGATAAGAATGAAGTTGATGGAATTGCCCGTGCGGATTACCCTCCAAAATTAGGCGCCGGCACGAGCATCCGCCAGAGCGTGGAACAGTCCTATACGAGGCGCGCACGAGAGTTACATCGGAGGTCTTCCCAATGAGCATCATCGGTCTTCGCGAGCAGACCATCCACGGCGCGAAAAGTATCGCAGATGCCTGCGCGCGCCATCGCTGGAACATCCCGGCCGACTACAACGTCGCCGTCGATTGTCTCGATCGCCATACCGAGCTGCGCGACAAGCCGGCGCTCTATTATGAGGATGACCAAGGCCGGATCGAGACATACACCTTCGGCAAGATGGGTGAGCTCAGCCGGCGGTTTGCCAACGCGATGGCAGGGCTGGGAATCAAGCGCGGCGACGTGGTCGCGGTGCATCTGCCGCAACGCCCCGAGACCGCGATCGCCCACATGGGGCTCTATCGAATCGGCGCTATCGCGCTTCCGATTTCCAAGCTGTTCGGCCCCGACGCGCTCAAGTACCGGCTCAACAATAGTGCGGCGAAAGCGATCCTGCTTGAGCCCGAGAGCGTCGAGAAGCTCGACCCGATTCGCAAGGACGTTCCCGAATTGCGTCACCTGATTATCGCGGGCGGCAATAAGGGCGGCCTCGCCTTTGACGATCTCATTTCGAAGGGCTCCGATCATTTCACGATGGGGCCATCGCACGCCGAGGATCCAATCCTGCTGATGTACACCTCGGGCACCACCGGCGACCCCAAGGGCGTGCTGCACGTCGCGCGCTACGTCCTGGGCCACAATGGGATCGACTACTCTTACAATTTTCTGCGCGCAGGCGATCTTTACTACAGCGCGGCCGATTGGGCATGGGCGGGCGGTTTGCTCGACGGCCTGCTCGCAATTTGGCCGTACGGAATCCCGGTGCTCGCCTACCGCAGCAAGGCGCGTTTCGATCCCGACGTGACGTTGAGGTTGCTCGAAAAGTACGGCGCGACGGTCGGACTCTATCCGCCGACTGCGCTCAAAGCCTTGCGCGAGGTCAAGAACCCGCGCGAGAAGTATCGCGAGCTTCGCCTGCGATGCATCGTGAGCGGCGCCGAGCCGGTCAGCCCGGAACTCTCGCGATGGGTCGACGAGCAGCTAAAGGTCGAATTCAACCAGGCCTTCGGCCAGACCGAGGCCAACTACTTCATCGGCAATTGCACCGCGCTGGAGAAGGCCAGCCTCGAGCCACTCGGCAAAGCCTATCCGGGCCACACGGTCGCTGTTGTCGATCCTCTAACCGGCATACCGGTTAAGCATGGCGAGACCGGCGAGATCGCGATTCGTATCGACGACCCGGTGGTGATGAAAGAGTACTGGAAAAACCCGGGCGCGATGGCGGAGAAGTTCGTCAACGGATGGTGCGTCACCGGCGACAACGGCCACATGGACGACCAGGGCTATATCTATTTCCAGGGCCGCTCCGACGACGTCATCAAAACCTCGGGCTATCGTGTCGGCCCGGCCGAGGTCGAGGCCAAGATAATTGAGCATCAGGCGGTCGCCTCGTGCGCGGTGGTAGGTGTTCCTGACGAGCGGCGAGGCCAGGCGATCAAGGCATTTATCAAGCTACTGCCGGGTCATCAGCCCTCGCAGCAGATGATCGACGAGATCCAGCAACACGTGAAAACCCGGCTTGCGGCGCACGAGTATCCGCGCGAGTTCGAGTTCATGGACGAGTTTCCGATGACGGTCACGGGCAAGATTCGCCGCCGCGATCTGCGCGAACGCGAAATCCAGCGCCTGGCGATGGCGAAAAAAGGCTAGTAGACAAGCCGGACGGCCGCGCTTCGATTGCGGAAACATTTGACAGATATGAAATCGCTCCGCATTGATCCTTCACTTCGGCAATCTTCGTTCAGCATGACAGCAAAGGCTCTTTTTCTCGTCACCGCGAGCGTCAGCGAAGGATCTCCGCGAAGCGATGTTTTTTCGCAGCCGTAGCGTTTGCTTCAAACCAAGCAACGCGGTAAGGAACCGGATCGCTTTATCCAATCGGCGAGAGGAGCACTATGGCAGCCACCAAACCGGTACATTTCAGCGAGCTTCTGAAAGACGCGCCAAAGAACTGGGGCCGTTTCGGGCCTAATGACGAAATCGGCGCGCTCAACTTCCTGACCAGCGCCGAAGTCCTGCGCGGCATCCGCGCGGTCAAGCAAGGTAAGGTCTTCACGCTGGGCGTGCCGGTGGCGCAGCCGGGGGGCGACCCTCTCTATCCCTCGCGCTCACAGCCGATTCGCACCAATGCGATGGACAAGGGCTTCTATATCAGCGGCAAGGCGCAACCGTTCCCCGGCGGGATGGAATACGCCGACGACGTGATCACGATGTACCTCCAGGGCACCACCCAATACGACGCGCTGGGGCACGTCTGGCACGGCGACACGATATACAACGGCTATGACGCCAAAACCACGATCGGCAGCCTCGCGAAGTGCTCGATCCAGCCGATCGCCGAGCACGGCGTCGTCGGACGCGGCGTGCTAATCGACGCGGCGCGCTTCAAGGGCAAGGACAGCCTGGACGCCGGCGAGCGAATCACGCTCGACGACATGCTCGCAGCGGCCAAGAAGCAGAACTCGCCGATCGAGAAACACGACATCATCATCATCCACACCGGATGGCTCAAGCGCTTCTACGACAAGGGCGTCGAGGGCATATTCCCCAAGGGCGTATTCAACGAGCCGGGGCTCGGCTACAGCATCGAGCTGGCCAAGTGGTTTCATGAGATGGAGATTCCCTCGGTCGGCAGCGACACCATCGCTACCGAGCAGACCAACCACGAAGAGAGCGGCACGATGATCCCGCTGCATATGGCGCTGCTCCATTACCAGGGAGTGATCTTCAACGAAATCGACTGGACGCACGACCTCGCCGAGGACTGCGCCAAGGATGGCCAGTACTCGTTCCTGTTCGTGGGCGCTCCGCTAAAGGTGGTCGGCGGGGCCGGTTCACCGGTCAACCCGATCGTAATAAAGTAAGACTATGAGCACAGCAAAAGACCCGCGCGGACTCGGCGCTCTTCGGGTCGTCGAATGTGGCCAGGGAGTGTCGGCCGCCTTCGGTGCGAAGATGATCGCCGACCTGGGTGCGGAAGTGATCAAGGTCGAGCCGCCGGGCGGCGATCTGACGCGGCGCCGTGGCCCGTTTCCCAACGACAAGCCCGACCCCGAAAAGAGCGGGCTGTTCGTCTACCTCAACACCAACAAGCGCGGCGTCACAGCCGACCTGACCAAGCCCGAGGGACGCGAGCTGCTCGGCCGCTTGCTCGCCAAGGCTGACATCCTGATTCACAACGTGCCGCCGTACGAGCGCGCGAATCAGGGCCTCGACAGCGCGGCACTATGCGCGAAGTACCCAGGGCTGATCGTCGCGTCGATCTCGATGTATGGCGACCGCGGGCCCCGCGCCAACTGGCGCGGCTATGAGCTGAACGCTTCGAACGCCGGGGGCTGGGCATATCTCAGCCCGGGTGCGTCGCCCTATCCCGAACTACCACCGCTCAAGCCCTTCGGCGCTCAGTGCGATTTTCAAGGCGGCGCGCACGCGGCGCTCACCTCGGTCGCGGCGATGCGCTACAAGCTGCGCACCGGCAAGGGCCAGGCAATCGACGTCAGCGAGCAGGAAGCGATAGCGGCGATGCTCGAGATGAATTTCATGCACTGGACCTATGCTGGCCGCGAGACTTCGCGGCTGGGCTCGCGCGCACTCGGCCCCTGGTTCCTCGCCGATTGCCAGGACGGCAAAATTTTCGTCCTCGCGGTCGAAGAGCATCAGTGGCAAAGCCTGGTCAAGCTGATGGGCAATCCGGAGTGGGCGAGCGAAGAGATCTTCAAGGACCGGATGTCCCGCGCGCAGAACATGGACGCGCTGAAGGCGCTGATGAGCGAGTGGATCTCGCAGTGGAAGGTTACCGACCTCTACAAGGCCGCGCAGGAAGCGCGCATCCCGTTCGCGCCGGTCAACACGATGCAGCAGATGTACGAAAGCGACCATCTGCATGAACGCAGCTACTTCGTCGAGTTCGATCAGCCCGGGATGGGCAAGCTCAAGCTGCCCGGAGCGCCCTCGCAGTATGGCAAGATCAAATGGGCGCTACGCCGGCCCGCTCCGCACCTCGGCCAGCATGACGAGGAAGTGTTCTGCGGGGAGTTCGGAGTGCCGCGCGATCAACTGGTCAGGCTCAAACAGTCAGGCGTGGTGGTTTGAGCGGCGCGGGACACACGTCAGCCAAATGTTTCAAAGCTGAGATGTTGCTGGAGATTATGTTATGGCCGATTCACCTTTAAGCGGCGTTCGAGTTCTGGATTTCACCTGGGCCTGGGCGGGGCCGTTCTGTACTCAGACCCTTGCGCACCTGGGCGCCGAGGTAATCCGGATCGAATGCACGCTGCGGCCGTGTGTCACCCGGATGATCCCGCCGTTCGCCGACAATCAGCCCGGGCCCAACCGCGCGGGTTACTTCAACCAGTACAACCAGGGCAAACGCAGCATCCTGCTGGACCTGTCAAAGCCCGAGGCGGTGAAACTCGCATTCCAACTTGCCAAACATTGCGACGTCGTGGCCGATAATTTCGCCGCCGGCGTAATGGACAAGCTAGGCTTCAGCTACGAGAAGCTGCGCGAGATCAAACCCGACATCATCCAGATCTCGATGTCCGGTTATGGTCAGTACGGCCCCTTCAAACGTTACGTCGGTTATGGTCCGCCGGCTTCGGCCCTCTCAGGACAGTTCTGGCTGACCGGCTATCCCGGCGGCGATCCGGCTGAAATCGGAGTCTCGTACCCCGATCCCAACGCCGGCGTGATGGGCGCGTACGCGATCATATCCGCGCTGCTGCATCGCGATTTGACCGGCGAGGGTCAATATATCGACCAGTCGCAATGGGAGGCGGTGCTGGTGCATATGGCGGAGGGCTTGCTGGAGTGGGACATCAACCATCGCGAGCCTAAGCGCAACGGCAATCACGACCGCATGATGGCGCCGCACGAGACCTACAAGAGCAAGGGCAACGACGATCAGTGGGTTTCGATTGCGGTCGGTACCGAAGATGAATGGCGCTCGTTTTGCCAGGCGATCGGCCAGCCGGCGCTCGCGAGCGACGCGCGCTTCAAGAGCGCCGAACTCCGCAAGAAAAACGAAGCAGCGCTCGACGCGATCGTGACCGCATGGACCCGCGAGCGCGACAAATGGGAAGCCGCCGAGACGCTCCAGCGCGCCGGCGTGGCCGCGTTTCCCTCAATGAGCAACCGCGACCTCGCCGAAGACAAGGTCCCGATGGAGCGCGGCTACCTGGTCCAGCTCGAGCATCCGGAAGTCGGCCGCCGTATTCACGCAGGTATTCCGTGGAAAATGTCGGTCACCCCGAGCGAGATCGAGCATGCGGCTCCGGTACGCGGCGCTGACACCGACGACGTCTTCAAGACGCTGCTCGGTTTTTCGCAGCAGAAAATCGACGAGCTGCGTCAGGCGGAGGTTATCAAGTAGCGAAGGCGTTGACCTCACAGGGTTCTCCTTCAGGGGCGGCGCGCTATATAGGCGCGCCGCCTTTGTTATAAAAGGGACTGGCCGCGTGCCGCCCACGAGCACGCCGCGTCAAGAGGTGCCTCGTGCCAGTTCGCCCGCTCGACGACATCCGGGTGCTCGATCTCACCCACTTTTACAACGGCCCGTACGGAACGCTGCTGCTCTCGTATCTGGGAGCCGAGGTGATCAAGATTGAGCCGCCGGGACATGGCGAAGGGATGCGCCCGCTGTATCGCGCGCCGGGGCGCGAAATCAGCATCGGGTTCGCGATCCTAAACGTCAACAAGCGTTCGATCACGCTGAACCTCAAGAGCGACGAGGGGCGCGACCTTTTCAAACGGATGGTCGCGCGCGCCGACGTGGTGGCCGAGAACTTCGCGTACGGCGCGATGGAAGGGTTCGGGCTGGGCTACGAAGTGTTGCGCGCGATCAATCCGCGGATCATCTATGCCACTGGCAAAGGCTATGGGCTAAGCGGACCGTATCGCGACCTCCCCGCTTTCGATCCCGTGGTGCAGGCGATGAGTGGCGTGCTGAGCACTACCGGCGAAGCCGACGGGCCGCCGATGAAAGCCGGACCGGCCGTGGTTGACATGCTAGGCGGCGTCCATTTCGCCGCCGCGATACTGGCCGCGCTACGCAATCGCGATCGCACCGGTGAAGGGATGCTGGTCGAAGTCGCGCTGCAGGACGCGATCGTGCCGGCGCTGACCACGCATATCGGCGCTTACTACGGGATGGGAATCACCGAGACGCGAAATGGCAACAGCTCTCCGGGCGGCGTGATCGTTCCTTACAACGTCTATCCGGCGAGCGACGGCTACGTGCTGATCCTCGCCGGCGATAACCATCGATGGCGGCGGCTGTGCGAGCTGATGGGACACCCGGAACTGGCCGAGGACGCACGCTTCGCCACGATGAAGGCGCGCGCGGCAACCGTCGATGAGGTCGACGGGACAATCTCGGCGTGGACCCGCGGGCATACGCGCGACGTGCTGATGGCGATGCTCAATGGCGCGGACGTCTTCTGTGGCATCGTCAAAGAACTTCCTGAGGTGATGACCGATCCGCATCTGCACGCGCGCGGGATGCTGCGTGAGATCGACGACCCGCGCCTGGGGCGCATCACAATCTGGACCTCGCCGCTGCGGATGAACGCCGAGGCTCCCGTCCCGCAGTCCCTGGCACCCGCGCTGGGCGCGGACAGCGATGATTTCCTGCGCACGGAACTCGGACTTGACGCGGCCGCGATCACCTCGCTGCGCGAACGCAAGGTGATCTAGACTCGTGTGCGCCGGCGGCTAAAACGGGGCGGCGGCCGGCTGCAAAGGATGGTCGCGGAAGAACTCGAGCATCGGCTCGGTCCATTCCGAAGGCCAGCGGCCGTGATGATGCAGGCCGAGGAACCAGCCCGACGGATTGTGCAGCAGTTCGAGCCCTCCATTCGGATCGGTGCCGCAACTAGCGCTGCATGCATCGACACGTTTGCCGGACGAGTCAACGATCACGTCTTCGAAATTCACCCCGCCGGCGGCGTGCAATTCCTCCGCTAGCTTCTCGGCGTTGGGGCAGGTCCCGGCAATGTCGCAGGCGTTGTGCACGTTCATCGCGGGCACGAGCGGATTGTAGACTCGCACTTCGGCGTTGCTCACAGGTGCATCGGCGACCGGCTTCTGCTGGCAGGGATCGATTAGCGCGCCGAATGGGTCGGGCGCCGAGTAAACCGCCGCGGCGGCGACGTTGGGACGGTTGAGCGCGTAAAGCAAGCCCATCGCCGCGCCGTTGGACCATCCGGTCACATAAATGCGCCGGGTGTCGACCTTAGTGATGCTCGCTGCCTCCGCGATGAAGTGATCGATCATGGCCGCATCTACGTTTCCGCGGTAGACAGTCTTGCCGATTTTCACGTCGCCCGCCGGGCTGAGCTGGCGATACCAGTTGTCCCATCCCATCCCGCGATTGTCGGGCCATTGATAATAGTGAGTGGTGTTTCGGCCCTGCGGCGCAAGCACGATAAAGCCGGGACCTGCTGGGCCGCCGGTCAGAGAAAACGTGCGCTGGAGATCGAGCAGATTGGTGTGTGTGATTGTCCACGGCCCAAACAGCGACGGATGCAGGTAGATCAGCAGTGGAAGCTTGCGGATGGCCTTGGCCGACGCGGGTTCATACAGGCAAGCGTAACGATCCGTCCCGTCGCTGTCCTTCCACGGCCCTAGAATCTCTCCGCTCCCGCAGGCTGGCTTGACCGAGCCGAGGATCTTGGCGGGTGGATCTCCGAACGGACCGCAGGCGCCGGCGAGACTCTGCGAGGCCGCGCGACCCCCCGTGGCAACGGCAACAATTAGCGCCACGCATGATGCCAGGCTTGCGGCCGCAGCTAGGGTGAAGCGCACGCTAGAGCATGATCACGGCGCCGCCGATGATAATCAGCGCGCCACCGGCAACGGTTTTGAAGTCGGGTATTTCTCGGAAAAACGCGAATGCCACCGCCTGGGAGACTACAAAGAGCACCGCGATATAAATGCCGATCAGCCTCCCGAAATCCAATCGCCCCTGGTTGACGACGACGCCATACGCAAACAGAGTGAGCGCGCCGACGGCGAGAAATATTGGCCGTTCCCGGAGGCCGATCCTGGTGAGCGCGTCGCCGGCCATCTCGAGAAACGCCGCTACAAGGAGCGCGATCGCTGTCTGCATCAAGATCTTCCTTCCATAGTCGCGCTCCTCGGAATTGGAGGCTTTCACGATACATCGTCCGCTCTAATCGCGCGCGACCTTGGCCAGAGCGTCGCCGTCGAGGCGCCACACCGTCCATTCATCCTTCGCGGCCGCGCCGCGCGAGCGGTAAAATTCGTGCGCGGGATGGTTCCAGTCGAGCACCGCCCACTCCATTCGCGCCCATCCGCGCTCGACCACTAGTTGCGTCATACGCTGGAATAGCGCCTTGCCCACGCCACGCCCGCGAAAGCGCTCGGGGACAAAGAAGTCCTCGAGATAAAGTCCCGGTCGGCCGCTCCAGGTACTGTAGTTGCGAAAAAAGAGCGCGAAGCCGGCGGGCTCGCCGTCATGCTCGGCGATGAGGCATTCGAATGGAGGCTCCGGCTGTTCCATCTGCGAGCGGATAAGCGCTGGCGTTGCTGCGACGGCGCCGGATTCGTGCTCATACTCGGCGAGTCCGCGGATAAAGTGCAGGATCAATTCGGCGTCCGCAGGCGCGGCGAAACGGATCGTCGGCTTCATGATGGGCGCTGAATCCCATATACCGAGCGCATCACACCGAACAGCTCTGCCTGCCCTTCCAGCTTTTCACCGATCCGCAACGCGACGCGGATCGAGGCGGCGTTGTCGGGATGTATCAGGCTAATGACGTGTTCCAGCTTCAGGACCGAGAATGCGTACTCCAGCGCCGCCTTCGCGCCCTCGGTGGCGAAGCCGTTGCCCCATCGCTCGCGCGCGAGCGTCCACGCGACCTCCAACCCTGGCCATCCTTCGGGATTGAGCAGCCCGATTCGTCCGACGAACTCGCCTGACGCCTTCTCCTCTACCGCCCACAGTCCGTAACCGCGCAATTCCCAATGGCCGAGGTACGACGCCATCGCGAGCCACGTCTCCGCGCGAGCCTTGGGCTTGCCGTCGCCAAGAAACTTCATCACCTCGGGGTCGGAGCTGAGCGCCGCGAGGCCGTCGAAATCGCTCTGCCGAAACTGCCTCATCAACAGCCGGGGCGTTTGGAGGGTAGGAATCGAGATCATCCGCGCACACTCATTTAAAGTAATACTTTAGCTTTTGATTTCCGGCCGCGGCGCTCAACGGCCGCTGTAGCGTCCTGGGCGCTTCTCTTTGAACGCGGTCATTGCCTCGCTCATGTCGTCGCTCGCCAGGCAGGACAACCCCAGGTAGCCATCGGCATAAGTGATATCGCCGAGACGGCCGTTGCCGAGCGCCTTGAAGAAGTCCTTGGTCCGCCGCAGCGCCATCGGCGGTTTGCTCGTCAGCTTGCCCGCGAGCTCCTGCGCCGCCGCGATGAGGCGTTCGGCGGGCACGACCTGGTTGACCAGCCCGATCCTGAACGCCTCCTCGGCGCTCACCTCGTCGCAGGTCATGATCATTTCCTTGGCCTTGCTTATGCCGACCAAATTGATGAGGCGCGTGACCGAGCCCCACATGTACGGCACGCCCAGCGCGACCTCCGGAATCCAAATGCGCGCGCCGGCCGCCGCGATTCGAAAATCACACGCCATCGCGAGCGACAGTCCGCCGCCGATCGCGAACCCGTTGACCGCCGCGATCGTCACCTGGTCAAGGCGCTCCCAATCCTCCATCAAACGCCATCCGGTTCGCGCCGCGCGCAAGCGCCCGGCGTCGGTCTGTGCGCTCTGTGCCTTCGCACCCGCATTCGCGGTCAGACCGCTGATATCGGCGCCGGCATTGAACGAACGCCCCTTGCCGGTCAGGATCACGACGCGCGATTCCTCGTCGTCACGAAACTCCGTCGCGACTTCGAGCATCTCGGTCAGCAGCTTGCCGCTTATCGGATTGAGCTTCTCGGGCCGGTTGAAATAGACGGTCGCCACTGCGCCCGCACGTTCGACGACGAAATTCTCGTAGGCCATCAAGGTCTCCCTGGTTCGCGTTTTTTTTAACCCCAGACGCGCTTTGCGACTTCGACCACCAGACCGAGCTTGCGCCGCTGGTCGTCGATCGACAGCAGGTTGCCGCCGACGGTACTCGCGAAGCCGCACTGCGGGCTGAGCGCGAGCCGTTCCAGCGGCACCTGGCGCGCAGCTTCGTCAATACGGCGGCGGAGCATCTCGGCGTCTTCGAGCACGGGCGTCTTGGTGCTGACGAGGCCCAGCACCACGGTCTTGTCCTTCGCCATCAAGCGCAGCGGCGCGAAGTCGCCCGCGCGCGGCGTGTCGTATTCGAGAAAGAACGCGTCGACGCGGGTTTCGTTGAAGAGGCGCTCCGCCACCGCCTCGTAGCTGCCTGCGGCCATCCATCGCGAGCGCAGGTTGCCACGGCACAGATGCATCCCGACCGTCATTCCAGGCGGGCGCGCCGCCAGCACGTCGTTGACCGCCTTGATGTAGATCGTGACCAGCGCGTCGGGGTCCTCGCCGATCGCACGCGCCCGCTCGCGTACCGCGGGGTCGCAGAGCATCGCCAGCGGCACCTCGTCGATCTGCAAATACTGGGCACCCGCGCGGCCCAAATCGGCAAGCTCTTCGTGATAGACGCGCACCAAGTCAGCCCAGAACGCGGCGACGTCGGGATAGACGGTCGGGTCGGCGCAGGCCTTGCCGCGGAAAAAATGCATGAAGCTCGGTGCCGGCATCGTCACCTTCGGCACGCGCTCGGTGTGGCGGCGGACGAACTCGAACTCGCTCACCGCGATCGGCCGGCTGCGGCGGATTTTCGCGACCGCGTAACAGGTATCGAAGGGATAGCTGTTGCCGGCGGCGTCGTGAAACTCGAACATCGAACGCGCCTCGCCGAAGCCCTCGACCGCCTTCACCAGCCCGAAAGCCCAAGAGCCGCGGCGGAACTCACCGTCAGTGATAGTCGCGAGGCCGACCTCCTCCTGCATGCGGATGGCCTCGAGAATGTTGCGGTCCTCGACTTCGCGATAGGCGTCGTCGTTCATCCGGCCGGCAGCGTGCGCCTTGAACGCGTCGCGCAATCCGTGCGGACGCAGGAGGCTCCCGATATGCTCAGCGCGATGCGGCAGTTGAGGTTTCGATTTCGATCCGTCAGGCATCAAATTACTCCCGTCAACAGGCCGGGCGGCGCAGAAAGACCGGATCGATCTTGCGCGGCACCAATTGCCCGCAGCCCAACTCGGCATTGAGGCGCCCGTTCTCGACGATCACCTGGCCGCGCAGCACCGTCATCGAGGGCCATCCCTTCACTTCCCATCCCTCCCATGGGCTGTAGTCCGCGACGTGAAAATCCTCGCGCACCAGGCGCCGCGAGACCGATGGATCGATAACGCAAAGGTCGGCGTCGCTGCCCGGCGCGATAACGCCCTTGCGCGGATAGAGCCCCATGATCCGCGCGGCATTGGTCGAGGTCACGTCGGCGAACCGCTCCAGTGTCATCCCGCGCTTGACCACGCCCTCGGTATAGACGATTCCCATCCGCGCCTCAGCACCCAGGTTGCCGCCGGTCACGTCGTCGATCCGCTTACCCTCGAGTTTCACCTCGAGCGAAGTCGGATATTCGTCGGTTGCGGTGGTCGAAACACCATCTCTCACCAAGCCCTCCCAGAGCGCGGCGTTGTCATCCGCGAATTTGAGCGAAGGGTAGGTGTGGTAGCAGAAGCCGCGCGGCTTGCGGTAGTCCTCCGCGTTGAAGCAGGCGTAGTGATGAAGAGTTTCGGCGTAGATCGGGAGGCGATGCGCGCGCGCCTCGACCACCGCCTCGACACCCTCGCGCGCTGAAGTGTGGACGAAGTAGATCGCCGCGCCGGTAGCGGCAGCAAGCCGAATCGTGCGGCGAAACGAGAGATCTTCCGAGAGCTTGGTATGCACCAGCGCGAGATTCGCACCGTCGGTGCGGCCCTCCTGGATGAAGCGTTCATAGTTGAACTGCACCAGGTCGTGGTCTTCGGCATGCACCGTCATCAGGCCGCCACCGCGGGCGATCTTCTCCATCGCGAATTCCATACGCCCGTAGTCCAGCATGAACGGCAGGCGTTTGGGATGTGACGGCAGAATTTCGGCGGTGAAGACCTTGAAGGTCGGAAAGCCGTCGTGAATCGCGTCGCCGATCTGATCGAATACCTTGAGCGGCAGCGCGCCGCCGAGCGCCAGGTGAAACGAATAGTCGACGTACGTCCTGCCCTTCCATCGTTCGGCCCGGCGCGCAAGCGCGGTCGGGATGTCGGTCGCGGGATGAACGAAGCAGAAATCGATATGCGTGGTGGTGCCGCCGAACGCCATCCCGACCGTGTCCTCTTCGGGGCCGAGCGTGAATAGCCGTCCCTCCGGGCGCATCCCGATAAGGCTTGCGAGATGAGCGTGCGGCTCGACTCCGCCGGGGACGACGATTTTGCCTGTAGCATCGACGATACGGCCGGCTTCGGCGTGCGCGTCCGGCAAGCCCACCGAAACTATCTTTTCACCCACGACCGCGACGTCCCATTGGCCGATTCCCTGCGGCGTTACGACCTGGCCTCCACGAATAATCAAGTCGAACATGACGTCCTCTCAGTATGCATCGGCACGCACGGAGATTTCGCGCCATGATCGTCCCGACGGCGGTACGGTTGCAAGGCGGTTGCGGCGGCCGAAGCCACGCAAGTAATATCTGCCGTCTGTTTTCTGCACGCGCCGCGACGAGACGCCCCGATTGCGTGCATCGCCATTGATGATAGCGTTGTTGAGGGACTGCACGCGCAAATCTGAACTGAGTTCTTAATCGAGAGATGCTTTTTCAATGCCGCTGTACGCGATAGTCATTCTCGCCACGGTCTCGATCGCGACCCTCGCCTTCGTGCTGAATCTCATCATCTCGCGCCGGCAGCGTGCAGCGATGCCGCCCGGTGCCTACGAGGACGAACCGCGTATCGATGAGGAAGGCCACAGTATCCGCGACGCGCTGCGCTTCATGATCGGGCCGTTCCCGCTCTCGATCGCGCTCCACGTGCTCCTCCTGCTCATCCTAATCGCCACGATCAAGGTGCAGAACGCGCGCGATCTCCTGATGGTCACCTTGCAGCAGGTCGGTGGCGGCGGCGGCTCGAAGCACGACGAGATGCGCGACGTCGACATGCCCGACCTGACCATGCCCGAAACGATGCCGCAGATGGTGGTGCCAAAGGTTGCGCCCGAGATCTCACGCACCACGGTGCAGCCGACGCGCACCTACGTGCGCGACGTATCCGCGGGCGGAATCGGAACCGGCGGCGGCAACGGGATTGGCTCGGGTTCAGGCCCCGGGATGGGCACCGGCTTCGGCGGTTTTATCGGCGAGCTCCGGCGCAAGGGACTCGACATCGTGCTGGTGATCGACGACACGGGCACGATGGACCTGATCATCAACGACGTCCGCGATCGGATGGACGAGCTGGTGATGGCGATTCATCGCCTGGTGCCGATCGCGCGGGTAGGAATCGTAGTCTTCGGCGGCCGCAGCGAACGGGTGGACATCGAGCCGCTGACTATTTCGAGCCATCGGCTGGAGACTTTTCTAACCGGCGTGACCGGCAAGGGAAAGGGCGGATCGCAGGGCGACGTTTACGCGGCATGCGTTACCGCAGTCAACCAGATGAACTGGAAACCTTACGCCAAGAAGGTGATCGTGCTGGTGGGCGACTCTCCGCCGCGCTTCGAGGACTACGGTCCACTGCTCTCGTTGATCGCGAAGTTCCGTACCCAGGACGGCACCTTCAACACCATCGACGTCTCGGCCGAGGAACACGAGCGTTACGAGCGCGAGTTCTGGCTCAGGACGCATAACGGCCGGCCGCCGGGCGAATCGATCTCGCCGCTCGCCGAGTTTTACCAGGACACCCGCGAGACCTATAAAATGCTCGCCGCGGCGGGCGGTGGCGGGATGCGTCCGCTGACTCAGAACGTGCACATCAACGAGCAGGTGCTTATCCTCGCGCTAGGCGCACAATGGCAGGGAAACCTGGCTGCCTTCGGCCGTCAGATAACCGAAAACGAACAATGATCGGCGGTTCCATCGGTTCGATCGCTTCGCGCCGCAGCTTGGTATTGGCCGTCGGATGCGTGGCCAGCGCGATCGCATTGGGCCTCGCGATGCCGCGCGAAGCCGCATCGCAGACGCTTTCACACGCGCAGCTCCAGTCGCTCAACGATAAACTCTCGACCGAATTCGGCTACTACTTGGGGGCCGAAGAGGAGCGGCACGCCGACGGCAAGTCTTACATCGACCTGAGCCAGCGTTTCGAATACATGCCGAGCCGCTCGCGCGGCGGGATCATTGTCCACGCCAAATGCGCCGGCGCCGAATATGTACCCAACAAGGGCGAGATGACCAAGGGTATCGCGACCGGCAAAATCAAGTATCTGCTATTCACCTACGCGCTTCGTAACGGCCAATGGACCGAGATCGGCAAGCCGCAATGGCAGACGCAATCGCTCGGGCGCGCCGCCGCCCAGAGGATGACCGAGGCGGCCGCGCGCGACGAGGCTGCTGAAGCAGCCGCGCGCGAACGCGAACTACGCGGCACGCCGGTCCCAACTCCGACCGCGCACGCCCCGGCGAGCGCGCCGGCAGCCTCCGCAGGCAACTCGCCCGCGCCGCCGCATCAGTAGCAGGTCACACCCGGGGGTCACTCGGACAACGGAGGATCTCACGGGCTGTAAACTTCGCAGGGGGCGACCACGTCGAAACCGCTGGACGCGTTGAAGCCGAAGCCCCCGACCATCAGCACGCGCCCGTCACTCATCAGCGTCGCGGTGAAGAACTCGCGCGCGATATGCATGTTGCCCGTGTCGATGAAGCGGTCGCCCGCCGGGTCGAAGAGTTCCGCCGCCGCGGTGACGCCACTGGCGCCGCTGAAGCCGCCGGCGATCAGCACCCGCCCATCGTTGAGCAAGGTCGCGGTGCCGCTGTCATGAGCGCTCATCATTCGCCCGACAGTGCGAAACGTTCCGCTGCCCGGATTGTAAAGCTCGGCGCTCTCGAGTGCGTGGCCGTTGTTGTCTTCGCCGCCGGCGATCAGGACCTGGCCGTCGCGCAGCAGAGTTGCCGTGTGATGCTTGCGGGCGACTCGCATGCTGCCGGTCGAATGGAACCTGCCGGTCGACGGATTGTAAATCTCCGCACTGCTGAGCGCGATGTCGAAGCCGTCCTCGTCGATCCGCTCGCCGCCCGCTATCAATACGTCGCCATTGGGCAGCGCGGTCGCGGTGTGGCCGTAGCGGGCGACGCCCATGCTGCCGGTGGGAACGAACGACGCCATGGCCGGGTCATACACTTCGGCGCGGCTAAGCGCGTAGCCCTTGGCGTCCTCGCCGCCCGCGATGAGCACCTTGCCGTTGCTCATCAGGGTCGCGCTGTGCAATTCGCGCCCGGTAACCATCGAGCCCGTGAGCGAAAACAAGCCGCTCGCCGGATCGTAGAGTTCGGCGCTGGCGAGCAGGACCGAGAAGCCGCCCTCGTTGACCTCCTCGCCGCCGGCCACCAGCACTTTGCCGTTGGGCAGGAGCGTCGCGGTATGGGCGTCGCGCCGCGTGGTGAGCCGTCCGGTTTCGCCAAACTCACCCTTTTGCGGGTCGTAGAGCTGGCAGTCGATAAGCCACCCCACCCCACCGCTGCCGTAGCCGCCGGCAACCAGCACTTTGCCGTTGGGCAGCAGGGTGGCGGTATGGTATTGGCGGGCGGGGTCGATCTCCCCGGTAAGGCTGAAGGTTCCGGCGCGGGCCGGCACCGACGCTGCCGCTACGGCCAGCGCGGCGAGCAGGGCCATCGCCATTTTTCCGATCCTGATTTTTCCGATCACGATTCCTCGATCTTCATTACTTTCGCCGGTCCGTAGACCGAGTTTGCTGTTTGAACGCCATTTGCCTCGGTCGTGCCGACGGACAAATTCCCGAAGTCCGTCCTGGCTGCGGGCGGAGTTATGGATGCGCCGAGTTACCAAACTGGGCGCGCTCCACGCAAGACGACCGCCCGCGCCATCCAGGCTTCGGAGGCTACCGTAAGACGAGAACGCGGCAAACCAGCCCCGCTGTTCCTTGGCGGGAATGCCGCTAGATAAGTGTTTGCGCTTGCAACATTGCAGAGCCCGTTATATTGCTTGCGACGCCACGCCATTACGTTGCCTGCAAACGCCAGGCGGCGCGCAGGATAAAAGCTCCGATGGCGTAGGCGATTGACGCGGGGGCGGCGGCTTTGGTACACGCACGCGGGCGTTGAAGACCTCGGACGGGGGAAATCCGGGGCCACAGTTGGGGAAGAAAGCATGCGAGTGAAGTTTTGTGTGGCAGCGTTGACGCTGCTGCTTCTGGGCGTCTGCCTCACCGGCCCGACTTCGGCGGCGCCGTTTGCCGTCATGCCGGCGTGGCTCGGTACGCCACACGACATGGTCTTCAGCATCGCTAAGCGTGGCGAGCAAACCTGGGTCGTCGGCAGTTTTGGCATCCTGGTCAAGCGCACACCTCAATCGCCCTGGAAGCTCATTTCCGATACCGGCGGCATGGCGATGCTCGGGATCGCTTTTGCACCTAGCGGCGATGGGGTCGCGGTCGGCCAGGCGGGCAGCCTGTACGAAGTGCCCGCGAATTACGACACCTGGACACGCCACGACGTCGGCACGACAGAGCGCCTCTTCGCGGTGGCCGCTAGCTCCAAGGGCGAGTTCGTCGTATCGGGCTCCTTCGGCACCATCCTCGATCGCCCGGCCGGTTCGAAACAATGGCGTCAAGTGAACACAACCTGGAACGGCGGAACGACGCCCCATCTGTATAGCGTGGTATTTGCCGACGACACGACTGCATACGTGGTCGGCGAGGACGAGACCGTAGTGACCGTAAAAAACGGCGTCGCGACTGAGATTCGCGACCTCGGACAGATGGGCAAGCCCAAAGTGCCCGCGGGCGCCACTCCGATGCAGGAGGCGGCCGCGGCTGCCGGTATAAGCGGCGCGGGTCCGGTGGAGCCCGCATTCTTCACCATGGTCAAATGTGGCGGCGCGCTCTACGCGTCGGGGCAACAAGGCTTACTCGCGGTGAAACAGGGCAATGCCGACTGGCAAATCCAAACCATTCCCGGCAAGCCCGACCTTTTCGGTTTGGCCTGCACGCCGGATGGTGAACTGGTTGGAACCAGCGCCGGCTTTCTGGTGGTTGGTAAGCATCAAAGCAGCGGATGGACGTGGCAGGAAAGGCCCGTCGTCCCGGTCAGGCTAGACTGGATAGCGTCAGCCATGCCGGTCGGACCCGACGCCCTGCTATTGGCCGGACCCGCTGCCGTTTGGGAGGGACAACTCAATGGCAGTCGGTGAAAGAACCGCTCATTTTCTGATTCGCTACCGCTGGCATTACATCATCCTGTGCGGGTTGATAACCCTGTTGGCCATAGTAGGCAGCATGCGGATGGAGTTCAGGACCTCCTTCTCGGACCTCTTGCCTGAGCACAGCACCGTCATCGACACCTTCAAGCAGTACTCCCAGTTCTCCACCCCGATTAACGTCGAGATCCTGATCAAGGTCAAAAAGGGCACCATCTATACCCCGGACACCCTCGCCCGTATCTGGCGTCTGACCCGGGCCATCGACCTCATCCCAAGCATCGACCACGTCACCATCACCTCCATCGCCTCGAGCAAGGTGCGCGTGACGCGTGCGACCCCGGAGGGCGCCGAATCGGTGCCCGTGATGCCTGACTTGCCGCCCAAGGATGAGGCGGGTGCGCTGGCGGTGCGCGACCGCGCGCGCATCGCGCCAGGCGTGACCAACATCCTGGTCTCGCCCGACGAAAAGGCGGCGATGCTCTCGGCCGGCTTCCACGAAAACGGCATCGATTTCATGCAGGTGTGGAACCGGGTTCACGAGATGCTGGCCAAAGAGGCCTCGCCCAACGTCGAGTTTTATCCGGCGGGCAGGGTCATGCTGATCGGCTGGGTCTATTATTACGGCGAGCAGGCGGCCTGGATCTTCCTGCTCTCCTTCGCGCTCATCACCATCGCGCACGTCGACTACATGCGGAGCCTGGCCGGCGCGGCGACGCCACTCATCGCCTGTGCGCTGTCAGCCATCTGGGGCGTCGGCGCGGGGGGTTGGATGGGGCTCAACCTGGAGCCGCTGACCCTGGTCGTGCCGGTCTTGCTGATCGCACGCGCGCTCAGTCACTCGCTGCAGATGACGCGGCGCTACTATGAAATTCTCTACGAGGTCAAAGACAAGAACCTGGCGGCCGGAGGTGCGCTGGCCTCGATGTTCGCGCCGGCCTGTCTCGGCATCATGTGCGACGTCGCCGGCCTGTACATGACCATCCTGGCGCCAATCCCGATCGTCCAGAAACTCGGCGTGCTGTGCGGAACCTGGTCGTTGCTGCTGATCCCGTCGGTCGTGATGCTGACGCCGTGCCTGCTCGCGGTGCTGCCGCCGCCCAAGGACGTGAGCGTATTCATTACTCACGAGGTGCGCTCGATCAGCACTCATCTTATCGAGCCCGTGCAGGCGGTGGTGGCCAAGCTGGTCGAACCGGGGTGGCGCTTTGCGACGCTCGGCGTGCTGATCGTGCTCGGGGCGATCGTGCTTCATCTCTCCTCGCTGCGCGCGATCGGCAACACCACGGTCGGCAGCCCGCTACTGTGGCCCAACAGCGAGTTCAACGTCGCGGAAGCCGAAATCAACAAGAACCTGGCCGGCACAGTGACGCTCAACGTGGTCTGGGAGGGCAAGGTCGAGCACGCACTCAAGTATCCCGAGACATTTCAGTCGATGCAGGATTTTCAGCACAACATCGAGGCGATGCATGGTGCGTATGGGACGCTTTCGATCTCGGATTACCTGCGCGCCACCAACCGGCTGATTCGCGGCGGCGATCCGGGCTGGCTACCGGTTGATCTCAAGGAAAGGGAAGTCGCCAACGATCTATTCTGGACCTTGACCGGCCACAGCCTGGAGGACGTCGCAATCCTCGCCACCGCCAACATGCAAAGCGGCGACGTGATCCTGTGGTACAAGGATTTGCGTAGCACGACGGTCAACGCGGCGATGGCGGCCGTGCAAAAAGCGCTCGAACCGATTCTGCGCGAACCCTCCAAGGTCTATCACATCAGGATGGCGGCCGGTTCGGTCGCTTTGCAGTACGCGATGGACCAGGTGGTCGTCCAGTCCAACTGGCGGATTCTAGTCTACCTGCTCGCCGCGATCTTCGTCATGTGCGTTGTTACCTACTCCTCCGCAGTGGCCGCGCTGATGCTGCTGGTGCCGCTGGCCTTTGCGCAGTTCTCGACTGACGCGGTGATGTACATGCGCGGGCTCGGCCTCGACGTCAACACGCTGCCCGTCGTCGCGGTCGGACTAGGCGTCGGCATCGACTACGGCATCTACCTGATTAGCCGCATGTGCGACGAATTTCAGCGGGTCGGCGACGGCGACGTCCAGGGCGCCGTGATGCGCGCCATCCTAACCACCGGCGAGGCGACCTTCTTCGTCGCCTTTACGATGATCGCCGGCGTGCTGCCGTGGTACTTCTTTTCCAACCTGGCATTCCTGGCCGACATGGGCTGGATGCTGGCGTGGGTCATGCTGTTCAATTGCATTCTGGCGATGGTGGTACTGCCGATCGAAGTGGTATTTATCAAGCCCAAGTTTCTCGGCAGGGTTAAGCTGATGAGTCACTGAGACGGGGACGCTTGCTAGGGCGTGCGCAATCGGGGTTGACGCGCGCCACGACTTCGCCGATAGTCGTGCCGACACGATTGTCCGCGAACGAAGGACAGAGATGGGCTCGACCGGGGACAGGGCTGCATCGCTGATTATCGGGGGGCACGGAGCCTGCGCGTGGGGACGCGCGGCTTCGAGCGCATCGTGCGGCCTGCCGGCTAATTCGCTCACTAACAGGGCTACCAGGAGGATCGCCATCGGCGCGGTCCAAGTGTTGGGCGCTCGCGGCGGAAGTAGCATTAATTTGCCTACTAACGCTTATGATACCTTCCTCGGAAGAGTTTTTGAAAAACCAAGGTCTTTAGCGCAAGTTGGGTCGGTAGGGCATTGATTAAACCCTTTCATCTGTGCACGCTTGGTGGCGGAAGGGTTAGGCAGCTCGGGGAGCTCCGCGGGGAAAGTTCGTACGGGGACCGCGAGCGAATTTGGAGGAGCGCCATTTTGGAGGCGCGCTAATGAGGAGGAGCGAATGAAGAAGCCTGACAGGTTTACGTTCGGAGCCGCTTTGGGGATAGCGGCCGCACTAGTGTTCTATGCCGGCACCGGAGCTTGGGCACAGCTCGACACGGATGTCCCACTCGGCCACATCAAGATACAGACCGCGCTCGAGACTGACTGGGGCGTTCACACCGCAGGTAAAGATAACCGCAACAACAACAATAACAACATTCCGGGGAGCGGACAGGGATTCTCGACTAACGGCAATGACCTGCAGGCGGCCGTCGGCAGGATCGATCCGACGATGACCTTCCGTACGCGCGACGAGATTGCCGAGGCGATGGGGCTTGACAACTTGGACGCTTATCTCCACCTCCGCTTTTGGGCCGACGCCGAGCAGTTCATCAATGGCCCGAGCATCTACGAGGTCGGACAAGGCGCTTACCTGACGCCTGGCAGCGCGCGCTACCCTGGCGACGCGTGGTCGGCTCGCATCAGCGAGCACGAGTATGAGGCTGAGGCCAACGAGGCCTACATCGATCTGCGCAAGGGGCCCTTCGCGTTGCGCCTGGGCAAACAGCAGGTGGTCTACGGCGAAGAGCTGGGCGTGCAGACTCTGGATCAGGTCGACTCGCTTGACTTCACCAAATTCCAGACTTTCGAAATCGGCGCGCTGGAGTATTCTGACGTGCGCATTGGTGAATGGACCGCCAAAGCGTCCTATCAATTGCCCGATTTCAGCGAAGAAGGGATCGAGAACTCGCTTATCACCGGCTTCATCAGTCCGGATTTCCAGCCGGACTACTTCGCCGCTATCGGTTCACAGTTGAATGACGAACCCGCCGCCGAACCAATCGGCGACTGGGGCAACCTGCGCAAGGCGCGCAACAAGATCGTGTACGGAGGCGTCGCGTCAACGACCGTCTATGGCGTCGACCTGACGGCAAATTTCTACGCCACGCCTGACCACGTTGGATGGTTCACACCGGCACCAGTCGGGCTAGGCGGATTTGTTCCCAACAATTTCGCAGGGCAGCCGTTCTTTGGTCCAGGGAGGGGGTTGTTCGATCTGATGCTCCAGCGGCGCTTCTCGCGGGATTTCATCTACGGTGGTTCCGCCTCCTACACGATCCCGTCGCTCGACTTCCCGGGGGCGTTCCTTCTCAATGGCGATATCTTCCACTTCTCTGCCGCCTATACCCCGCACAAGTCGTTCTGGACCGCAGCCAGCATCGTGAATGCGGCGGTCAAGCCGACGCGAATCGGTGAGATCAACTGGACGTTGGATGCCGAAAGATACCTCCGCTGGAGCCAGAAGTTCCCCTCGATGTATTTGCTTGGTGAGTGGAACTACAAGAGCCGGAGCACAGTCATCAGCGATATTTACGAACCGGCGATCGGCCACAAGGGCATCCATACGGTCGTCCTGTCGCTGACCCAGTTTTTCCCTGACAACATCTGGGGCACCAGCATCGAGGCCGTGTGCGACACCAACGTGGGCGGCAACTGGTTCATGCAGCCGTCGATCACCTATAAGCCGACCTCGAACCAGGAATACAACGTGTACTGGAACTTCGATGAGGGCACGAACGTCAGAGTGGGTAAGGGTGGTACGCCGACCGCCGGAACCGGTTCCAAGATAGGATCATTCGACTTTATCGACGCCATTTATTTCCGCGCCGTTTACAAGATGTAACGGGTGAATCGGAGCATCGGGAAGTCTGAGGAAAGGTCTTGAGCCGGAGCGGAACCAAAGTGGTCTGTGGAATGTTAGATGGTATGCGGCGGCCCCCAAAACGGGGGCGCCGCGCCGCCACAGAAGTCCTGTTGGGGACTCGAAATCCGGACTTCCGGCAGGCCCTTGCAAGTGAGTAGCACTAATGCGAGATATTAGGGGACAACGCTTGGTCGGATCCCCCGAAAAGGAGCGTAAGGCATGCGTTTACTGAAGTACAATGAAGGATGGACGCGGCGCCACTTCCTCGAGCAGGTCGGCAAGGGCGTCTTCGCTGCCGGTGTGTTAAACCCATTGATGGATGTGATCGGGCGTAATGGCTCACTCGAGGCCGCCTACCCGCCCGAGTTGCTCTCCATCGAGGCCTACACCAAGGGCAAAATCAAACCGGGGGACGTGCTCAACGCAGAGAACGTCGATATCGTCAAGGATCTGCTCGATCCGGGCGCCTATTATCAGATCAAGCATGACGGGCGGCTAGTTGATGTCGCACCAACCGAGACCGACGTAACCAAGCTCACGCCGACTCCATTTTTGCAGGCGACTTTAGCCAATAAGGGCAAGCACAAGATCTTCCCCGACGGCAATTGCTACACGCTGGACGGCAAGGACTGGATTGGCGGCAACCCTTTCCCTGAGCCCAAGTCCGCCCAGGAAGTGCTGATGGCCAACTCGCTGAGTTGGGGTAAGCACGATACGATCGCTCACCCTGTATTGGACTGGGATACCGATGCTGACGGGAACGTAGAATATCAGTATGCCTCCATCTACGTTGAATGGCAGACGGTTGGTCGCCTGGTTCTCGATCCCAAACCGTATATGCCAGGCCGCGAGAGCCAAATCCGTATCCTCGGGGGGAGCGTGCTCGCCCCTGGTGACGTGAACGGTACCGGCATTCTGCAGGTGTGGGCATACGATCAGCACAAGCTGCCCGGCTACTATGTATATCAGCCGACCACCAAGCGCGTGCGTACCTATCCCGTCGACCAGCGCTTCGAGCCGCAGTTCCCGGGGAACACCTTCTTCGTTACCGAGTACTGGATGGCAGGAGACCCGCTGCTGACCTGGGGCAACTTCAAGCTTGTCGGCAAGGGCCCGATGATCACCTGCGCGCATCACTGCGCCGATCTCAACAACCCTAACTGGATCCACAAGACCTGCGGCGGCAAGAGCGGCGTGAAGTACTGGCGCACGCGCATGGAACTGGTACCCGAAGTGTACGTGGTCGAGATGGAACCGGTGACATATCCTCGCGCACCGATCGGCAAAAAGAGGATCTGGTACCACGCAGCTACGCTGTGCCCGCTCACCATGATCAGCTATGACCGGCAGGGCAAGATGTGGAAGCAGTGGGAAGGCGGCTTCGACTACTACGAGCGCAAGCCTGGAATGAAGTGGATCGAAGGATGTCCGGACAAATTCTGGATGTGGACGCACGTGCATGCGCACGATCTCCAGAGCAACCGGATGTCGCGCTTCTACTACGCACAGGAAGTCCCTGGCGGCTATCATGCCACCCAGGATGATCCGCGGTTGTTCGGTGACTTCTGCTCGATGGAAGCGCTGGAACGCCTGGGCCGGTAATTCTTCGGCACCGGATTTTTCACAACACCGCCGGCCCTGTTCACGCAGGGCCGGCGGTTTCTTTTCGCCAGCCACTACTAACCCCACGCATCCCAGAACAGTGCTCGATCAGTCAGTCACCGCAATCCATGAAACGCTCAAGCCTTATCATCGGTTCTGTGCTACGGTGGCCCAACCGTGGGTATAGACCGCCGTTCAGCGTCGCCAGCGATGGACTATCAAATACTCATGACCGCGACCCCCGGCGGCCAAGGCATCGCGCTTCGATCCAGTCTTTGCGTGACGGCGATTGTCGCAATCGTCGCTAGCGCTTTCCTACCGTTCGCCGGTCGGAGGCTGCAGCCGTCGCACTCCGCCGGCCCTGCCCTCTTCGCGCACCGTGGAGGCCCGCCTCCTGCGGCATCAGCGTCCCGCTTAGAGTTCATTCCCGCGGCCGCGGGCGGACGGCTTATTCCAGTGTTCAGGCTTCCGCCACGCGCCTTATGCCGCAATGCTCATTGGCAGGGGGCGGATTTGGGCCAGCAGGCGTTCGAGAGCGCCGATTGCACAAACGCGCAGCTCCAGGACGCCCGGCTCAACGGCTCCAACTTCAGGGGTGCGAACCTCAGCGGCGCACAAATGCAAGGGGCGACTATGTGGTTCGTGAACCTGGACGATGCGCGTCTGGTCAAGGCGAATCTAAGACATGCCGACCTCGCGCGAGCCTCGCTGCGCCAGGCCAGTCTGGAGGGGGCCGACCTGCAGCGCGCGATCTTGAAGGGCGCCAATTTGACGCAGGCCAATTTGCTCGGCGCCAACGTGCGCGGCGCCAACTTTACGGGCGCCAATCTGCACGACGCCATTTTGACCGGCCTGGTGATGGACGGAGTCGATTTCACCCGGGCCAATCTTGCCGGTGCAGATCTCAGCCGCGCCGATTTGCGCAATGCCCGGGGGCTGACCGCCGCTCAGCTCAAGCTCGCCAACACGGACTTTGGCACCCGGATGCCCGCGGGCATGGCTGCGGGATCCGATCAACCTTCGCCGCCTTCGCAATGAGAATGCGTTTTCCAACCAAAAAGTTTGCCTGCTACCATTCAAACCGATGTGTCACGCGGAACGGCCTAGCGACAGGAGCTCAAGGATTTTCGCGGGCGTTTATCCAGATGGCTGGCTTGGCTGCTGGTTTTGCTCAAATCTTATTGGGGAGAGTTTTTAATGATGCCTCGAGAACGGAAGATCGGCGATCGATGGTTCACAGTTGTACTGGCTATTGGCGGAGGCTTTTTCGGCGCGATGCTCTGGGCGCAGATCTTCGCGCCTCACACTGTCATCGCCGCTGAGGGGCGGCAGCCCAAGACCATCACCGCCGAACGTATAATCGTGCAGGAAGTGCAGCTCGTCGACCCCTCCGGGCGGCAGCGCGCGGTGCTGAACGTGACGCCCGACGATCTCGCGCGTCTCAGTTTTCTAACCACCTCGGGCAAGCGCCGCCTCGCGATGGGTGTGCTGGCGGACGGAGAATCGGCGGTCGGCATGTATGACGCGCAGGGCCGCGTCCGTATCGGGCTTAATGTTCCGCTCGACGACTCGGCCAGCATCCACCTGGTCGACAAGACCGGCCGCAATCGCGCGAATTTCGTGCAGTTGCCCAATGGCAAAGCGAGTTTCGAGATTTTCAACGAGGACGGCCATCTGGTCTGGAGCGCGCCTACTAGTGGAGCGGCTAACTCGGCCAGCGCCCAAGACCCCGGCCAGCCTGAGCGACACGCCGCGCGCTAGGGACCGGCGCGCCACCGCTCGTGTGCGCGGTGGCTTGTTACTCCCGCGCGACTGCATTACGCTCGCGCTCACAGCGGACCGCGTTCGTGCGCTGAGCCGGCGGCCAGCTTAGCCAAGGAGAATGTCCAATGGGCAGCCCGCAACTTCAGCAGGTGTTTGAGCAGCAAAAGGCTCTGGCGAAAAGCGCCGCGCAGGCCAAGAGCCCGCAGGAACTCCGGGCTATGATGGCTGCAGCATTTTCCGCCTTCCCCAGCGCCGGTGAAGCCAAATGCGAGCCGGTGAATGCTAACGGCGTCAAAGCCCAATGGATAACCGCGAACGGCGCGGCTCCCGACCGGATCATCTTATACTTGCACGGCGGCGGCTACGTGATGGGTTCGATTGATACCCATCGGGAACTGGTGGCGCGCCTTTCCAAGGCCGCACAGGCGCGTGGCCTCGCGATCGATTATCGTCTCGCTCCGGAGAACCCGTTTCCCGCGGCCGTGGACGATTCGATCACGGCCTACCGATGGCTCCTCGCGCAGGGCTACAAGCCCGAGCGGATCGTCATCGCCGGCGATTCGGCTGGCGGCGGACTCGCAGTCTCGACCTTGGTTGCGCTCCGCGACCTTGGAGCGCCGTTGCCGGCCGGCGGCGTATGCATCTCGCCCTGGGTCGACTTC
Source organism: uncultured delta proteobacterium (assembly GCA_963710455.1). Taxonomy (GTDB): domain Bacteria; phylum Desulfobacterota; class Binatia; order Binatales; family Binataceae; genus JAKAVN01. The sequence continues at coordinate 428,368 of CAVQAG010000013.1, read as the reverse complement.
GAAGCCGAGGGCGAGTCGATGACCAGCCGCGCGGCCGAAGACCCGTTGGTCTCGCGCGAGATGATCCTGAACCTCGCAAAGATGTACATGGGCGAAAAAGGCAGCCTGCGCGAACCGTTGGCTGCGCCGCTCAACGCCTATCTCAACGATCTGCCTCCGCTGTTCATTCAGGTCGGCAATTCCGAAACGCTGCTCGATGATTCGACCCGCCTCGCCGATAAAGCGAAGGAGGCAGGTGTCGAGGCCACCCTGCAGATCTGGGACGAGATGCCTCACGTGTGGCATCTGGCCGCGCCGAGTCTGCCGGAAGGCCAGGAGGCGATCGAAAAGATCGGCGAGTTCGTCCGCCAACGGACTTCCTGACGCAAGCCGCTGATGCAATCAAACCGGAAAGCCTAGGGAGGACACAGCGCAATCGGCCGCCTCTTCTGTATACGCCGATCAGAGCGGCTCTATGCGCATCTAAGCTAGCCCGTCTTTCGCTACCGACTTGCCCGGGGTGAGTGGAGGTAAAGATTGTTCTGACGGGCATCGGATCCGCAAAGCGCTCGTGGTGCTGGACAGCGAAATCCAAGGGGGTACAGGACAAGGGCACGCGCCCTCTCCTTCCCGTTCACCCAGCCTAAACCATCGGTCTCTCGCAACGAGTGTCCGCCTCCCGCGATAACGATGCCACGGTCGCCTACAGGTTCTCGGATGGGCCGCGAGGCGGTGAGTGTCGCGACCAGCGAGCTTCATCCGTGTCTATGCTGGAAGCGGATGCCCGAGTTCGGCGTCGCTCGCTTTATCGACTATCCCCGCCGCGCGGCGCGCTGCTGCGATGCAGTCAAACGTCACGCGCGGACTCCCGAAATTGCTGGCCGCGCACAATGCCGGACCGATGGCCGTCGATCCAAGTCTGTTCGATGTCGCGCAATTGGGGGTGTGGGGCGCTGACAAAATCTCGGTTGTGTTCGCGTCGGAAACCGCACCGAATCAAGGTTATAAATCACCGTCAGCCCGCAGTCACTGTAGATGAAGGAGGGCAGCGCCGGACGTCCGTCGCATTCTTTCGTTGAGTTACTCGGAGCTATGCGCTAGGCGCCGTATCCGGCATGGCCAAAGCGGGCCATGGATACAGCACTCCTTTGGCATCTTCCTGCGCTTCCGACCTGGAACATCCAAGGCGAGCGATCGATTCACTTTGCAACTTGGCGAAAAAGGGTTATTTTAGATTCATAGAAGCAGAGGCGGCCGAATGAGGCCCATCTCTCAGGCGCAGCGAGATCCTCCCTTTTGCCCCAGAATTCACCTGTCCTATGCACGGGATCCGCCCCTTTTTCTAAATTGTCTCGGTTAAAGGTGTTCAGATGAGAGGTGAGCTCGTTGCCAAAGCGCCGCACTATGCGGGTCAGGTCAGAGTAATGACCGTACGCGATGTATCCGCTTACTTGAAGGTCCATCCTAGTACGGTCTACCGGCTGCTGAAGCAGCATCAGATTCCAGCGTTCCACGTGGGCAGCGACTGGCGCTTTAACGTAGAGACCATAGATACCTGGCGAGCAGAACAAGAAAAGCGCGGAGGTTAATCCTCCAAAGCGGGACAAGTATCGACCCGTATAGTCACTGTTCACGATTTCAGAAGGCATGTCTGCGCCGTGCAGCAAGGAGTTTTAACTGCTCGGGGGGCGCTTTAGCCTCATCATGACCCTCTTTCAGCAGTGCATTGGCGATATCGCCCGCCTTCAGGTGCACTTCTAACGGCAGCTTCCTCATCGATCTCGGGTAATAAGCTTTCATCGACCGGTCCGTCCGTCTTCTCTTTCAGTCCGCTTTTCCGCCGGGCGGTTTCGATTCGGCGGGCTCGACGTGCACTTTCACTTCCTTGGGCACGCTCTCCTCAGGAATTGGGATGGTCAGCTGGAGCAGGCCATTGCTGAAGTTTGCCTTGATGTCTTCGGCCTTCACGCCCTGGGGAAGGGTCATAGAGCGTTCCAGGGCACCGTATTTGAACTCGCGATGAAGAAAGTCCCGCTTTGTGGTTTCGGGCTCTTCCTGACGCGAGGCGCGGATCATCAGCATATCGCCCACAACGTTTACCGTGATTTCTTGGGGGTCGATGCCGGGCAACTCAGCGCGGACGATCAGCTTTCCCCCTTCCACAAAGGACTCCATCGGCGGCTTCACGGCGGTTGACCCGCTCCACGGCGGATAGCCGATTCTGCCTCTAAGATGTTCCAGCATAGCGTCAATATTGCGTCGCAATTCCCCCATCTCACGAAATGGAATCCATGGTCGCGAAAAAGCCATAGCGTCCTCCTATGAGTGCGCGGGATTACTTCGGATGAAAGCCCTTTTTCGCGTCACCGTCTATCCGCCGCTACTGATGCTGCAACCCCCGCCCGAGCATCGAGACACCATCAGGAATTAGTCAGAAAATTACTGGTCGCACACCTGTGCAAAGATGGTATCGGCGACACTTCCGGTGGTCTGGTTGCTTCTGCTGCATGGCTGGCATGAAACTACACCGAAACGACCCGGAAAGGCGCTGACATCAGACGCTCCCCCGAGTCCAAAGAACGGCTCTGTTAGAAATCCAACACCATCCTCCCAGGGCACTGGGGGACCACGGACGCGTGGGTCGTCGGTGAACCGAATAGCGCCTACCGCAATCCCGAAAATTCCCAGCCAGATGTCGAGTCAATCCCGGTCGTCGAGATTCGCTATCCGAAGGGCATAGAAGATGACGCTCGCGCCTACAAATGCCGAGAGCAACGCAGAGACCGATGGAAGGTGTTTCTTGAGGCCCTGATTGCTGTCGGCGTCTTAGGATATGGTGCGATTGCCTATAGACAGTGGCATGCAACGCCAGCTGCTACTGACAATTCCACTAAAGCACTTCGAACAACCGAGCAGGCCTATGCGACAGCACTTCAAACAACTGAACGAGCCTTTACGACAGCGTTTCAAACGACCGAGCGGGCCTATGTGACATTTGGCTCGAAAAGCGGTGAACTTGGCCAATTCAAAGACAATCCCATGCCCGGCGAGAAACGAATAATAGTTCTTCACTTTTACAACTCTGGACATAGTACCGCTCGCCATCTCGCTATTCATGCTGTCACGGACAATTCGGGCCCAATTTCGAGCAGACACCGGTTCAAAGGACCGCAAGGTGAGATTGTGAGTACAGGAGCGTCGATCGAACGGGATTTGGCAGCTGGCGCGGAACATTTAGAATACATTATTAGTCCATGGTCACAGGGAGAACTGTCCGACATGGCCGAGGGAAAACGGTTCTCGGTCTTTGGGCAATTTGAATATTGCGACATTTTTGGCACTTTTCACTGCCAGGGATTCAGCACGAATTTTTTGCCAAATATTAAACAGTTTGTTCCAAGCCCTGCACTGCCATGCGTATTGGAGCCGATTGGGCCGACAGAAAGACCGGGCAAAGGCTACAAAGAGATAGAACCCTGCGAACAACCTAATGAGACCGAATACATAGAAGCGGTAGCGCCGGTGCTTGCCCCGACCGCATCGACAACACCTTAGCGGCAGTTCGTCGCCCCATCCGCTGCATCGAATTCGATGTCCCGCTCCCAGCGTTTCTAAACCCTCAGAGCCGTTCTGCCACCTGGGCCGGAGTCAATCTCAAGCAGATCCCAGATTCTACCTCGATTGCAACAGTCGAACCTGAAGATAAGCCATGTCGCTGTTTCCGCTGACTGCTGACCACAGTCAAATATACCATTTCGCCATCTCTCTCTTCGACAATCCAGTACTAGTATCGAACTCATAAGTGAGGGTCGCGAGGACTCGATGGTCGCTATGAACACGTTCTGCTCCACAGGCAAAAGGGTCATCGCAGGGCTCTCGAATCCGAGTTTGTTCAGCGTCAACTATTTTGCGGATCACCGTGCACGCACCGGAGCCGTCATGCCCGTCGAAAATTGCTGGCGTTTACAGGGACCGGCGAGGAGGGCAGCCCTCCTCGCACTCCACCCCAGCTCACACAACGACGATTATCGGGAGTAACAATCTTGGTTGAGGCAACACGCCGGCAGACTTAATTGTCGTTGATCAGGTTGAGATAAAAATCGGATTGCCGGCGGGACTGCTGGGCGACATTTTGGTAGAGGTGAAATATGGAGAACGTCGAATGGCTAATGAAGGGGCGCTATCTGAAGAACTGCAACTGTGTCGCGAGTTGCCCCTGCGACACCGTCGGAATCCCCTCTCCCAACAAGGGCTGCGAAGGGGTTGTCGGGATGATGATCGACCAAGGCGATTTCGGCGGCATTGCGCTCGACGGACTTAGCTGGGTAGCAGTCGCTCGGTGGCCGGGGCCGCTCCACGAGGGCAACGGCGAAGTCCAGCCTTTCATCGATGAGCGGGCTAGCGACGAGCAGCGCACGGCCTTGCTCACGATCCTGAGAGGTCAGGCGGGCAACGCCTGGTTCGAATTCCTCGCCTCCACCTTCTCCAGAGTCCACGCTCCGCAGTTCGTTCCCATCGAATTCGAATTCGATAAGAAGGCCCGCAAAGCACGCGTCGCGATTGCCGGCGCGATAGAGACCATCTCGGGCCCTTTGATCCTGCCTAACACCGGCCAGGAGCATCGCGTGACTGTCCGTCTGCCCGAGGGGCGCGAATACCTGGAGATGGAAGTGGCGCAGGCGATGGTGCTCAAGGGCACCGGTGCGATCCGCTTCGAGCATCGCAACACTCACAGCAGCATGGCCGAGGTAACGTATACGCACGAGGTCTCGTGAAATGTCAGGGCGTCGCTCGCTACTTCGGCAGCTAGAGCTGTGCGAACGACACGCGGATCGGCTAAGGGAGAACCGCCGAATGTCGATCTTCTAACGGGACTTTAAACGGTCTCCCGGTTCTTCCGAGACGAAGAGCTCCACGACTATCCGCTTTCGGCCTTCGTCGTCTTCCAGCAGGCGTTTTCCAGGGCAAAATTCTCTCAACCACCGTTCCGTAACTATGTCGTCGAGCTGGTAGAAACTAGCGGCACCAACGAAAGCGGCTCGACTTCGACGCGAGGTCAAGTCCGTGAGAAAATCCCTTCCGCACCGAACACAATGCCGATGCAGCACAAGTGTGCCGGCCCCGATTCGGTGGTGACGAGGCTGCGCCTGCCATTGGTGACCATTCCAACCAATGTCGCTCACCTCCATGTGAGATACCTCCGTAAGAGTGAGGATTAGAGACCTTAATGGACTAGTTCAAGTAAATATAGCCATGAATTGGTCAAAATAGGACTGAGCCGCTTTCGGTTGCTGCTATCGAATAGCGCCGCGTGGATGAAAACGGGCTATTACGCGAGCGAAGGCCGCTTCACACTCGGACATAAAAAGAGTCTGCGGCTGACGGGCCGCTTGAGACGGGGAGCGAGGGATAAACCCTTCCTTCATTGGCCCCGCTGGTGGTCGAAAAAATTCTCACCGCTCTCGGCCCGTCAGTTCGCGCAAGGCATAGGCGGGCGGATCGGGTGTCAGAAGGAAGACGGATTTGACAAGTCCGGCGATGTCAGCTAGCGACGTAGCGGGTGCTTCATCGGTACTTTTCTGGGCCTCATGGCTGCCGCCCTCCTTATCGCTGTTCTGGGTTAGGCAATGGAAGAAATAAAATTCGCACTTGATGCCTGCGAAAACCGTCTAACGCCGGCTGCGGAAGCGATCATTACCGTTGAGGGATAGCGCGGTTCGCGCCGAGACGAGGAGGGGTGAACGCGGTCCATGAAGCAGCGTCACGCCGCGACGCTTGTACTGGTCGGCTGGTATCTGATGGTGCCGCCGACTAAAGACACGAATCAAAATCGATCCATCTGTTCCCTTGCCAAACTGGGTCGTCCTTAGGGCATTCGACACGGCTAATGCCTGTAATGAGGCCCAAGATCAGCTGCGCTACCATGTGTCACGCTTGAATCTACAAAATCCCGTCGCGTCGGCCGCATCGGAAGCAGCCGAGTTCTCGCAGTGCATCGCCAGCGACGATCCGCGCCTGAGGGGAAAATGAAGCCTCACACGCCTCAACGCGCCTTGGGGCTAGTTTACATCCCCTGCATCCTCGCCGGTCTGCTCTGGATCACCTACCTCTCGAAGCGTATGCCTCACAGTCCGCCCAGCCCTCAAAGCCTGCGCAACCCGATTCACGATGCTCAACCAGTGCCAGCACCAGCACCCGCGCCGGACCCTCATCGCGACCGCGTAACCTACGAGGCGCGCAACTGAGAAAGGGAAAAGTAACGATGGGCACTGCGCCTGATGAGTGCGGCCTCGTTTGACTTCGTCTAACCGGGGATTACATTTTTGAACGTCAAACCTTTGTCGATGGAGTACCGACGATGGAAAGACGACTCCCCCTACAGACACACGTCTGCCATTGCGGCTGCGAAATGGCGACCTGACGCTGCCTCGCAGTTACATTCGTTGCACACGGATCCCTGGCCCGCCCGGAGATATTTTCGCTCAATTCGCGGAACGGCCCCAACATGAACCTGGGTGGCGCTATTACGAGCTCGACGCCAGCCATTCACCGCAAGTCACAGCGCCCGAAGCTCTCTCGGTGTTGCTTCAGAAAATTGCTTCAGAGCGGACATAGATTTTCATCCGGCTTATGGGCCGTCCCATGTGGAGCTGGGCTCGTACCGAGACCGCGTCAAAATGACGCAACTCCGTCTGAAATCCGCTAAACCCCGGTCACGCCGCAGCGGCGCGACCTCGGTGCGTTCGGCCGCCGCGCGACGCGGCAGCTCATTTACGCCTTCGCCAGGTGTCTAGAACCTAATCAGCAGGCCCTGAAGGACTCTGGAGATAGGCTCGCCATAAGGCATAGACGGGCGCTCCGAAACAGTGGGGTAGTCTCTCCGCGGATTGGATGATAGGTCAGAGGCGACTGGCCGGGCCTGGAAGGAAGTCGATGCGCTGCTCAAAGTGCGGGAAGGAAAGCACGAGCGCTAGCAAATTCTGCGCCCAACGCGGCAGCCCGCGAAGCCTGCGCTGTCCAAAATGCACTGCGGATAACAAGCCAGCCTCCAAGTTTTGCGAGGACTGCGGCAGTCCGCTCATTGGCAGCGCGTTACCTTCTATCACGTGGCATCAAAACGCATCAGCCACTCCCGGGATTCGGGTCATACCGGAACAAGCCGATCCTTCGCTCGCACTCGAAGGCGAGCGCAAGACAGTCACCGCCTTGTTCACCGACATCAAGAGGTCGCCCGAGTTGATGCGCGATCTCGATCCAGAAGAGGCGCGCGCGATCGTCGACCCGGTGCTGCGTCTGATGATGGCGGCGGTGCATCGCTACGGCGGCTACGTCGTGCAATCGACCGGCGACGGCATCTTCGCGCTGTTCGGCGCTCCGGTCGCGCACGAGGATCATCCACAGCACGCGCTGCATGCCGCGTTGGCGATGAAAGAGGAACTGCGTCGCTATGGCGAGCGGCTACGTAGTTAAGGCAAGCATGCCGTTGAAGCGCGCTGGGGGTAAACACGGGCGAGGTGGCGACTCCACCGGGTTCGTCAGTGGGAAAATCATTTACCACCTATAAGGAGGCAACAGATCATGAGCAACCCCCAGACGTGGAACGTGGACGCCGTCGTTATCGGCGCCGGATTCGGCGGCATCTACATGCTGCACAAGCTCCGCAACGGGCTCGGCTTGAAGGTCCGCGCCTATGACAAGGCCGGCGGAGTCGGCGGCACCTGGTACTGGAATAAATATCCCGGCGCCCTGTCGGACACCGAAGCCCACATCTACCAATACTCCTTCGACAAAAAAATGCTCCAGGATTGGGATTGGAAGAACCGATACTGGAATCAAGCCGACATCCTCGCCTACCTGCAAGCCGTGGTCGAGCGCCATGATCTAGGCAAAGACATCCAACTCAACACCAGCATCGAGTCGTTGGTATTCAACGATGCCAGCAACAGCTGGACCGTTACGACCGGCGACGGCGAGACCGTCACCGCACGGCATGTCGTGTGCGCTCTGGGCCTGCTGTCGAAGATCAACCTGCCCGACATCAAGGGCCGCGACTCCTTTCGTGGCGCGATGGTCCACACCGGTCACTGGCCAGCGGACCTCACGCTGGAAGGCAAGCGGGTCGGCGTGATCGGGACGGGTTCGACTGGTGCCCAGTTCATCTGTGCGGCCTCGAAGCTCGCCGGGCACTTGACGGTATTCCAGCGGTCGGCACAGTACAGCGTCCCGAGCGGCAACGGCCCAGTGAGCAGAGAGTATGTGAAAAAAATCAAAGCGAACTACGACCAGATCTGGGAGCAGGTCCGCAGCTCATTCGTCGGATTCGGCTTCCAGGAGAGCGACGTCCCGGCAATGAGCGTCTCGGAGAAGGAGCGTGAGCGGGTGTTTCAACAGGCTTGGGAGAAGGGTAACGGATTCCGCTTCATGTTCGGCACCTTCTCCGACGTCGCCATCGACCCTGCCGCGAACAGGGCCGCGAGGTTATTCATCCGTAAGAAGATCGCTGAGACCGTCAAAGACCCAGAGACCGCGAGGAAGCTGACCCCAACCGATCTCTACGCCAAACGGCCGATCTGCAACCTGGACTATTACGAGACCTTCAATCGCGACAACGTCACCTTGGTCAGCACCAAGGAAAACCCGATCATCGAGATTACGCCAAGGGGTGTTCTCACCGACGACGGGGTCGAGCACGAGCTCGATGTGCTGGTCTTCGCGACCGGATTTGACGCGGTCGACGGCAACTACCATCAGATGGACATCCGAGGTCGCGGCGGCAGGACCATTCAGCAGCACTGGAAGGACGGGCCCACCACTTATCTCGGCGTCGCCACGTCAGGCTTCCCCAACATGTTCATGGTCCTCGGCGCAAACAGTTGCTTCGCTAACATCCCGCCGGTCATCGAGACCCAAGTCGAGTTTATCTCCGACCTGATCAGCCGAGCGCAGCGCACCGGTGCGGCGGTCGAGGCGACCCAGGAGGCGGAGGGCTACTGGACCGCCACTTGCAAGCAGATCGCCGACACGACGCTATTCGCGAAGACGGAGTCGTGGATCTTCGGCGCCAACATCCCAGGTAAGCCCCACACCGTGCTGTTCTACATGGGAGGTCTTGCTCCCTACCGGCAGATGCTGGCCGATGTAGCACGCGCCGATTACGCAGGTTTCTTCCAGCACCCCGCCCTGATCATGCGTTTTCAGCGGGCTGGATCGGTTGGGTGAGGACGCAGGTGTAGTAACAGCGCGAACGGAGCCAAAAAGGGATGCGAGCTCACCGGCGAAAAGCTCCGCTAGGCCGAAATGCTGCGGCTCGAGGGCGAGTTATTGTTGATGCGCGACGGCGGAGCGACCGAGGAAGCCAAAGATTGTTTTAGCAGGGCGCTCGATGTCGCTCGTGCGCAGGAGGCTAGATGGTGGGAGCTGCGCACAACCGTCAGCCTCGCGCGATTGCTCACGAACTAGGCCGCCGCGACGAAGCCCGCACAATGCTCGCCGAGATCTACGGCTGGTTCACCGAGGGTTTCGACACCGCTGACCTTACTGGCCCTACTAGTCGCCGACGTTCACGGCCAACCGACGTTCGGGCAAAATCTCCAAGATAGTCCGCTTGCTCCGGCGATGTACGGATTCCAGGTACTCTGTTGCATGTCTTCGGCGTTGTCGGAACCAAGCGGTCTCGGCTTCGGCACACTGGGATTCCCCGAACCGGTCGCGCGCAAGATGACGGCGGAAGCGAGGTTCACGTGCTTCACAACGCGCGATTTCGAGAATCCGATCAACGCGTACTACGAGGTGCGTCCGTAGCAAGCGGACTCTGCGATGGTGCATTGTCCGCACAACCTGAAGCCAAGCAAATTCTCGAAGCGACACTTGGGACAGACTAACGCCAACGGGTTGATTGCCCACAGAACTTCCAGTCCGCTGATACCTAACGCGCGGGACCCTAGCCCCAGGGAAGGCGGGGCTTGTCGCCACCGTGGAGCGTCGGGTCGCGAGGCCGCAATCTAGCCTGGTGTACCGGCACGGTGATGCCGTTCTCGAGGCGCACGATTAACAATTCGCCACCGTGCGTCGCATCGGTCACGACCGCAGGCCACCAGTGACCATCCCATACCCACACGGGGGCAGCGCGCTTGATCTGCTCTGCTTGAGCGTCCATCGGAATGCCTCCTAAGTGACGGCGTTCGGACGGAACCTAATAGTCGTATTATGCGCGGCGTACGGCTTTGTGCAAAGCGTATCGCGATTGCCGATACGGACGGACTGCTCTCAGCAAACAAGTTATTGGGTTAGACCGCCTGTATGGAGGCGCGCATATTTGGCGGCAGCCAAGAGGAATGTGCAGCGTCTGCCGTCGGGATCGAAATCCGAGACTACTGTCTCGGCTGAATTGGAAGATTGAGCTGATACTCCCACAAGGCTCGCCCTGCTAGCGCCACCGGAATCCGGCGGCGCTAGCCTGACGGCGACCCTCGCCCAGCCTACGCTGCCCGGCTTTCGTCAACCCTCCACAGCCTACGGGCTGCATCAACGGAAAGCTCGACGAATTTCTGACCGATCGAGTTCTGCGCCTCGAACAGCCAGGCTCGCGATCGTTCCCGCCGAGGCAAAACGCGCCCAGACCATAGCTCCGCCTATCTCTAACTGCCGAGCGAAGATAACCAGCGCTCCCAACGCAAGCGCGATTCCAACTAATTGCGCCAGATGGCTCGTTACCCAGAGACGGTCCTCGGCGTAGGCCGCGAATGCGTGGGCCGCGTTGTTGGCGTCGGGCGGTATCGGATGCGACCGGGTTCCGGCGAGTAGCAGCGTGGCGCCGGCTATGGCGCAGACGGCTTCGATTTTGTTTTCAGGGAGGCGCACGCTTTTTCAGGCAGCTCCGGCAGCCTCCTGCGCGAGTACTCTCTTCACGACGGGGCGCTCAGACATGCGCTTCCGATGCTCGTGGACTTTCGGGAAACGGGCTGGATCGACGCCGTCTGCTTCCATCCAGCCCGCCAGCGTAAAGAGGTAGGGATCGCAGATGGTGTAGCTAGTCCCCATCACCCACGGGCCGGCAAACATCTCACGCTCGATCAGATCGAAACACTCGGCGACCGATTGCGGCACTCTCTTCTGCATCGCCAGTATCGCGGCGGCATCGTCCGTGTCCACCCAGCGATAGCCGCGCACGCGGTGTGCATGGGCGACGTGAACGGTGGAGCATAGATAGCTATTGAATGCCTGCACCTCCGCCAAAGCGAAAGCGTCGTCTAGCGAAGCCAAGTGAGCTTCGGGGAAAGTTTGTGCGATAAAGACCAGAATCGCCGGGGTTTCAGTCAGGATACCTCTATCCGTCACCAGAGCAGGGACGCGCCCCTTCGGATTGAGCGCCAAATACTCCGGTTTGCGCTGGTCGTTGGAACGAAAGTCGAGCCGTACTGTCTCGTACTCGGCACCCGCTTCCTCTAAGGCGATGTGCGATGCTAAGGCGCAAGTGCCGGTAGCGTAAAATAATTTGAGCATAGAGACTCCTTTTTTCACCGCGAGACTTTTTTCAGACACCCTACGTGCATCGCTTGCGCAAGCCCCTATTAGCTTCAGTGCCAGATACACAGTACACGGTTAAATGCGTCAGCGGACAATTGGCGCCGCAGTTTTTTGAACTCCCAGTTCTCCGCTCTCGACCTTTCGGAACGCCTGGTGATACAAGTTCGCCGAAATGAATACCTCGCGCATCGCGAAATCGCGAGAACCGCGTTCCTCGTGTATGACGTAATCGTAGTTGATGCCCGATGCGCCGGTTCGCCTGTTGCGATGCTGCTGGCACGCAAGAGTTGTCGTGTCTTTCTTGCAACGCTGTTTCGCCTCAGCGCCAGAGGCTGGTCGCGGTGGTGGTCGGTACGCCACAGGAAAATTGCAGCGGGTCCGCCAGCGCCGGCGGTCGCCCGAGAGTTGAGATTGTTCACTAAATCGACGAGAGAGCCGAACGCTCGAGATCATGACCTAACCATGCGCGGCAGCACCAATGACGCAGCGGTTGAAAACGTTTTGCTGTCTTGCCTGTTCGTTTGGTCTCCACTGAGCGTACTTAGTTGTTCGCCTCATTTAGTGACGCGGGCTGGGGCTGAGCGCGGTTCCTCGTCGGCTTGAGATTCGAGTGTGTCTGTGGCAAAAGCATCTTCGTTCGACACGCACGTAGCGAAAAATCTCGATCTATCGACTTCTGTCGAAAGGAGGCATCTATGCTGTATTGGGCAGCCGTCTTTTTGGTTATCTCCATAATAGCAGCGGCTCTCGGATTCGGCGGAATTGCGGGTGCAGCTGCGGGAATAGCCAAGATACTGTTCGGAATATTTTTAGTCCTCTTCATACTGTTCCTGATCATTGGATGGCGCGCAGGCCGTGCCATCATGTGACGCAAGGGGGTGGATGGAATTGATAAGTGTAATTACTGAACTTTTTCTGGTCATTGGCACTGTCCGGCACCGCTCGGCAACGGTGGTTCCGGTGCATTTCAGGTGCGCGCCGGCCCTGGTCGACCATAAAGGTCGATGGTAAGAAAGAGCCGGTTCGTCCGACGACCCTGCGCGGGGGACACGTTCGCTCGAACGCTTTTTTCGGGAGCTCGAGACGCTGGCCGATGGAAGGCCGCATAAGCTAACGGTCCTAAAGGTCCGCGTGTAAACGTTGACGGCTCGTCGCCTTCAAGCCGCGCGGCGCGCGCGCGTGATCGCATCCAAGGGTCGCCCGCTCGGTGCCGGGACAGCCTTTAGACGGTCACCATCCTTCACGCGACGCGCGCCGCGGGATCGTTCGTAGGTAAAAGAAAACCGCCCGCAAGCCGTTTAACACACGTCTGGCGCAGGGTTGGGCCTTCCGAACGCCGCACCGCAGGTCCGAGCAGCGCCGGCTTCGCCGGTTGGACGCCGCGTGTGGCCCACGCTGGCGCGTGCGTCATGCCGCTGCACTCGCCTTGGTCGGACCGCTCGTTGCACCCGGCCCACTTAATCGCGTTGAGTTTGCGCTGATCTCGGCCTTGGAGTAGCAGTGACGCAAGGAGTCGCTTTTTCCCCCTCCTTCGCGACTCTTAATCGGACCGCACGACAGGACCTGCCGAAGGCTGCCGCGCTTCCCTTAGCTCGGGCAGAGAGGCAGGCGATGAGCACAAGACGGTTGCTGCCGATCTTCGTTCTAGCAATCGGCGGACTGCTGGTTCTCGGTTGCGGAGAGCAAAGAGAGGACCGGAATCGAGTCGGCGAAGTACTTTCGTACGGAGCGGAAGGACGCGCGACGCAGTTTATGCTGTCTAATCCCCGGCAGAATGTTGTTTCGTCCGGATTCACTACGCGCGAGTAAACTCCAAATGGCATCCGCGATTAAAACACCGATGGCGGCCTTTCGCGATGGCTTGGTGTTTCAACTATGGATGGGCGGTGATGACGATGTTTCGAGGGAAAGAACAGAAGATGAAGATCCCATCGTTAAACGGTGGGCTGGCTCGTGGGACACTAAGCCATCTTTTGGGCGGTTTGGCCGCTAAGCTTTTCTTCGTCACGGTTGCGATCTGCGCGCTCAACGCGGGTCCGGTGGCAGCGGCGAATGCGGCCAGTGCGAATCGCAATCGAGAGATGACCTTTGTAGAATCGGCAAAAGTAGAAGGTGCTTATAACCGGCTCGCATCTCGCCTTGCAGCTGACCTGTTTCGGCAAGCACTTTTGGAAACCGAACCCTGCGCCTTTCCCGACTTAGTGGAGGTTAGCGTACGACTGTCCCAGACAGAACTGGCAGCCAAGGCAGGCGTTGCCAGCTTAGACACCTGTTCCAACCAGTCTTCCGGGTGCGGACGCGCGCTAATATTTTTCCTTCTACTGGGAAACAGCGGCTCTCGGACGCGATGATCCGCTCCTAGACGCAGATCGCCAAGACTGGCAATCACAATCAAGATGATCTGCTGAGTTGTCTTCTAAGCCGTAGTCCGTCCTGCGGATCTGACGAAGCCTATGGCGCACGCAGCGGTTGCGACCGAGCGAACGCCACGGTGGATCGCGGCAAGCGACCAGGGATTAAACGGCTGGAGAGTTGATCACAAAAAACGTCTTAGCTGCGCCTTCCAGATATCAGGCGGCTTTCCGGTTCTGGCGCGCTCAGTAATGTCGTCGGCAAGTTCGGCCGCGATCTGTTCTACGTTCGTATCCAAGTCGAGCCCATCGATCACAAATCGGGTGGCTCCGACGTAAGGATCGAATGAAAACGCTGCCCCAGGTTTCCCGCTGCTGTGAGTACTGGTATCCAGTGCGCAAAATGGTCCTGACGAACCATGCGCGAGATCGCTAACCCAGATGACGACCCTGAGCCTTGTCGCTCCACTGCCAAATCCCAAGAGGGCTCGACGCAGGCGATTGCCCTCCTCGACCCGAACAAATGCCCCGCGCACGAGCCAACCTTCGCTGGGAAAGGGTTCGTCCGAGCGTAAGAACTGTGCATTGAGTCCGGCACCAGCAAGATCGTTAACCAGCGCGGAGGACATCAATTTTACCAACTCACGCTCTCGGACTGCGCTCTCCTCCGGCACTCCTAAAAGTCTCAGAATAAATGCGCCGGCAGAAATCGGCCTAATCGGCAGAATTCCCGATTCGGCCTGAAAGGTTCCGGGTTCGAGATCAAAGTTTCTCACATAAATGACCCTCGGCGGGTTCGCAGGCATCGCGCGCATTTCCCGCTCGTCCTCGACCCGGATGCTCGAGCAAGCGCTCAAAACAAGACAAACAGCTAACAGACCAATGTACCTGTAACCGCGTCGATACTCTTATTGTTTTGTCTCCAACGACAGGTTGATCGGGCTGGCCTTGGACGCGGGGCTGGAGCTGTCTCATGATCCTGACCAGTCGCTGAATCGACGAAGGTGTTTCAATCACGTTCACAAAATCGGTGACTGACGGATCTGACAGAAGTCCCTACTAGCGCGCGCGCACGAATGTCCGATAAGTAGCATTCCGTTAGAAGTGTCAGTTGAACAGGGTGATGGGGGGCGGACTCGGCCGTCGGCCTGGCGCCGGGGTCATTCTGCTGCCATCTTGGCCAGTGCCTCTGTGACGGCGACGTTCTGCACCCGCTCCGGAGGCAAGTCATGCCGGGTTTGGAGGTAAGCAGGATTTCCGTTCAGTCAGGGCGTGCGGTGGCCGGCGAGCGCCTCGGGCGCGCTGCCGGTCGCAGCGGCAGATTCGTAGCGCGTAATGAATCTTGAGCGGCGCCATGCGATGAACGCAGGCAGGATGAACAGGCCCACAATCAGATTGGCGCTCATCAGCAAAATCAGCAGCGAGCTCATCTCGTTGTGGAAGAGCAGGGGCGAGAATACCCACGGCAGCATCCCGCCGACCACCACTGCGTACGTGGCAAACACCCATACGCCGGTGGTGCGCAGCGCAGTAGTTATCGCGTCGTTCAGCGCGCGCCCCTTGACCACTTCGTCGCGGATGCGCGCGACGGTATAGATCGCATAATCGATACCTAGTCCGATTCCCAGTGAGATAACCGCGATCGTATCGACCGTGAGGCCCATCGTGAGCGCGTTCATATACAAGAACGCGCCGAAGTTCGCCATCACGCACGCCACCGCGAACAGCAGCCCGGCGGCCGGCGAGCGAAACACGACCGCGCAGCACACCAGGATCGCGGCAAGCACCAGAGCGAGGTTGATCCAGTTCAGCCGCGCCATCACGTCGTCGGTGGCAAGGTAGAGTCCCCCCTCACCGCCCAGGTAGCGCACCTTTATTTGGTTGAGCGCGGGGTCGGCCGTCACTCGGTCACGCACGAAGGTGTCGAGGTCATTGCGCAGACGGGTCAAGCGGGCGTCGGTATGGTCGGGCAGGAGCAGGCGGATGCAGGTGTTGTTCATCGCCGGCGCGTAGGCGAAGTAGACTTGCGGCTCGTCGGGCGCCGCCGCTGCAAAGAAGAAGCCCCACAGGTTGGCGCTAAGCTGGTTAGTGTTGGGCAGCGCCAAATACTTCGGGTAGCCATAGTGCAGCAGCATGTTCATCGGCTTGCTCGCCAGCGTGCCGAAGCCGAGCACCGCGACCGCGTCGCCCCGCTCCACGAGATAGTCCGCGAGATCGTCCGACATCCGCAGCGTTTCGATCCCCACCGCGGACTGCGAGCTGGGATAACCGGGCGTGTCGACGACCACCCATGCGGAGTCGAGCGGCAGCAGTTTTCCGATCTCGGCCGTGTCGCGGTTGACCTTGGCGTCGGGCCGGTAAATCGGCGTGCCCACCGTCAGGTAGCCGACGCGCACGAGCCGCGCCGCGGCCACTCCGACGATCATCACGAGCGTGCCGGTGGCGAGCAGCGCGCTGCGCGCGAGGCCGGGGGTGGTCGGAAACGCGGCCAGCCGATCGATAAGCGAGCGTTTCCTGTCAGTCCAGCCGCCGAGCCAGCTCGATTCGCGCAACTCCGGGCGCGGCAGATAGCTCATCAGGATCGGCTGGAACACGAATACCATCGCGAGACTCGCCCCCAGCCAGACCGCTCCGCTCACGCCGATCTGTCTGAGCACCGGAACGTCGCTCGCGGCGATGAAAACGATGCCAGCGACGTTGGCGAGCACGGCGAGCAAGCCCGGCGGCATCATCGCGTCGGCGGTCGCCGTGCATGCGTGCAGCTTGTCGTCGCAGCGGTCAAGTTCGTCGTAGTAGCGGCCCTGCCACTGGATGCCGTGGCTGAGATCGCGCGCGGTCAGGATAAACGGTATCACCAGCATCACTGGGTCGAAGTTGAAGCGCATCAAGCCGACGAAGCCGAGCCCCCAGATCGCCGAGCAGAGGCCTGTCAGCACGGGGGCCCACCACCCAGTCCGCCGGCCGAGGGCGAAGAACGTGATGAGCACCATCAGGGCCGCCGAGACCGCGAAAGTCATCTCGATGCGCGCGAGGTAGTGATAGCCCCAGGCTGCGAACATCGCGGCGCCACTCGCATAGATCCGAGTGTTGCGGTTCTCGTGCTCGCGAATGACCCGCTGCACGCCTTCGAACAGCGCCCCGTAGTCGAATCCCGTCTCGTTGAAGCTCGCGATCACCACCGCGCCGCGCTCATCGCGTGCAACCAGGCCCGCCAACTGCTGGCGATGGGCACGCACGATGCTCTTGAGAGCGGCGAGTTGCTGCTGCGTGTGCGGCACGTCGGGAAACATGAAGGGCGCCGAGATCAGCGCGCCGGGCTCGGCGCGCGCATACAGCACGCGATAGGAGGCGAGCGAGAAGACCTCGTTGTGGTTGATGCCGGGCAGCTTGTCGACCTCACGCGTCATGTCCTGGATCGCTTGCAGGGTGTGGAAGTTGAAGATGTCGCCCTGGCGCACGCGGAGCATCAGGATGAGCTGCTGCGCGCCGCCGTACTGCCGGCGGAACTGGCGATAGAGCAGGGTGTTGGGATGGCGCGCCGGGAAGAGATCTTCAAAGCGCGTCGCGATCGGTACGTGCGCCGCGCAAAACGCCATGAACAGCGTGATCGCGATCAGAACGATCCCGATAGGCGCGCGACGTCGCAGAGTAAACGCGCCCATTCCCCGGTTTTGCTCGCCTCTGGCAACCGCCATCGCTAGCGCGCCGCTGCCGTCCTTCGGGATCCCTCTGCCCCGATCAGCGCGTACGCCCGGCGCTGGACGCGGCGCGCGCGCCGGAGGTGGGCATCGAGAGATCGATTTGTGGCGCCAGTTCCACGCCCAATTCGCAGCGCGCGGGAAAGTGCAGGCCGCACTGCGCCATCACCGGCCGGATCGAATCGAGATAGGCCGCGGCGACCTCGCCGCTGTCGCGCGTCTTGAGTCCGGCCTCGATGCAGTAGCGGTTGCTGGGCGTGCCGGGGCTCCGAAAATTCGCATCGCCGCGACGAACCATTTCTTGAAGCGCCGCTGGATCTCGGCGCGCGTCGCGTCGTCCGGCACATCTCCACAAGGCAAACCTCGCCGAAGCTCTTCTGTCCTTCCTCGTCCTTGACGATCGCCGCATTCGCCCTGGCCAGCGGCAGATAGCTGCCTTTGGTGTATTCACTGAGCTGAAAGGTGGCGGCGCGATCGATCATGAAATTGAAGAGCGTGGCGTCGAACCAGTCCTCGATCCTGATGTCTGCCTGGTCGCCGGTGAAGCGGGCGCCGGCCTTCTGGCGGTTGCGCACGTAGGCGTCGATATCGACCCCCAGCTCGGCCATCAGTCTTGCTATGAGCTTGAAATGCTCGAGTTCCTCGTTCTGGTAGCGCGTGATGCGGATCTTGTCATCGACGCTGGGCGCGTGGATCACGCACTGGCCAAAGACTTCGGCGGTCGCGATTTCGCGTCCCGCCTGGCGATCCATCAGCGTTAGCACCATCTTACGGTAGCTTTCGTCAGGAATCTCCTGGTGGCTTCGCACGGTATGCATCGCGACCTCGTGTCGCCGCCGATTGCGCCGCCATCGCCATCGGCGCGGCGCCGGACATTGCGCGAAAATGCGCACGGCGGCCGAAGGTCGACGGCTCCCATCCGTCCTGGGCCTACGTTACGTTGACTGGACGATTTTCGTCAACGAGACAGCCCCGGGGTATGGATGGTATATCCTTCCCGTTTGTTTCTCCGGTGCTCGAGAGCAGAAAGCTGGGTCCGCAGGTGATCATCTTACCGGCTCGCACGTATGAGGGACACCTCTCAGGGCTGCTACGCACCGCGTGGCAGCTCGAGTCGAACTCCCGAAGCGCGCAGCCGGTAATCGAGTTATTGTCTCCGCTCGAGAGTACCGTGGCCCCGTAGTCGGGTCCCATGGAAGATCTCGCGCAGCATCTGGTCGGAGCCGTCCCAGGATTGCCTTATTTTAACTTCAACAAGCTTCAGGGATCGCCGGATGACCTTGGACGCGCTGTTTGTAGAGCGGCGGCATTAGCAGCGTGATCGCGTCTTTCACTATCTCGACGGAGCCAGGGAGGAGGCCCGCGTATTCGCCATCCACCTGCACGTAAACGCGGGTATCCCGGGACCCAGAGACGCGGAGTTTGGCGGCACGTAGTATCCGCACGCCCTTCATGCCGCGCAGGCGGTTCAACACTACACCACCGAAGTACTGCGCGTAGCGGAGCGAATTCTGCCCCTCGAAAAGCACGACCTCGAACTGGTCGTCAAACAGAGAAGTATCGCGCGCGATCTCCAGACCGCCACCATAGTTCCGCACTTTGCTGATAAGAGCGAAGGAGCAGCGGTAAATGCGGTCTTCAATTTTTACAGAGAACTCTTCTAACCGGCGGCCCATGAGGCTGAAACTGGCAATCCAATAGGCCACCTTGCCTAAGTTTGCCTTAAGCGGTGCGCTGAGATTGTAGATCACGCGCGCGTCGAGGCCGATGCCCGCCATCAGAAGGAAATGGCGGACGCCGGAGTTGCCATTGGCGAAATGCAGGCGGCCAACGGAAATGCGCTCCGGAGTGTACGTGCGGAGGTTACAGGCCGCTTTTTCGAGATTAGTGCTCAGGCCCGTTTCAGCCGCGAGCACATTCGCTGTGCCGGCAGGCAGGATCCCAAGAGGCACGTGTGAATGTATCATTCCCTCGGCCACCTCGTTGATGGTGCCGTCCCCACCCGCTGCTACGATCAGGCCGACGCCATCGGCGACGAAACCTCTCGCAAGGCTGGCGGCAGCGCCCGGGCCAGAAGTAGGCACCAAAACGGTCTGGTGGCCCGCCTCGCTGAGAATATCCCTGGCACGTTCCAGTCGGTGACGGCCCTTGCCCCTCAGCTTCCCTGCCTGGGGGTTATAGATGATGACACACCTTGCGTTTTTCGTTGATGACTTTTCTCCTGATTCAGTAGTTGTAGATTGCGGGTTGGTCCAAGGTTCCGTTGAAGAAATAACTGCTCGGTGCACCTGGAAAATCACCGCGATTTGTTCGCCACCCAAACCAGACGTACAGACGCGGTGGAAAGATGATCATCAAGACCTTGCAAGACCCGAAAGCTCAACACAACTCCCGACCCATGCGGATGCCTGCCCGGCAGTCTCCTCGGTCCGACCATCCCGAGCCTCGAGCGCGCACGAACACGAAAACAGGCACCACGAGTGGGCTGCTTCGTGAGCAGCCCTCATCTGAGACTTCGGCGTCGCTCACCTCGTCTCCGGCCCATTCGTCAGTATCAATCAACAGAGTATTGGGGGGTAGGAATTTCTATGGGTCCATCTCCTCGATTCCGACACTGGGCCAATTCACGAACCGCATCGTTCTGCTCAACATCTTCGATCGGACAATCTGATCCGGCCCGCGAACGGCATTGGCGTCTTTCAGGCTCTTACGGGCCAAGAATCGCCGTGTACAACGCGCTGACCGTGCCATTGCCTTCGCTGTAAAATCGGCTCAACCTAGCGCCGCAGTCCGCGATTTCCAGAGAGTGGCCTCCTCGATATTGGTAGTCGCGATCTTCCTTGGCGGAGATGACGAGCGGACCTCAATTTACGCCAGTCAGCGCGAATCCGTCGATCAGCATTGAGACCTAAGGATATCCTGCTAGCTTCCCACTCACATTGGGGGTGAGCACGCCGACAGTCTCCTCGTATTTGCGCGTGCATCCATCTACGATCTATCTGCTGCTGAAACGGCTTCGGCGAGTGGCACTTCAACATCGAGGAGATCGACCGCTGGCGCCTGGAACAGGCCAGTCCCATAGTTAGTCTTCGTCACAATATGGTCCGTTTTTGCAAACGAGGCGTTTCGGATGTCTATGGCAGGTCGGGCTGGTGCTGCGAGTGTTGTCGGCATGAGTTTCACGAGCGAGCTAATTCGATCGCACGGCGGAGCCACAGGGTTCCAAACAAGAATTTTATGGTTCGAGCGGCCGGGCACATTAAATTGACTTTCAGTTGTCTCTGGACGTTCGAATCGGCCCCAATAACTCTACTCTTGGCCGCGTATGATAAAGAAAGCAGCACAAACGTTATTTTGCGCTGCCACGAATAACCATCCGGTAGCTGCTTGCGGCTCTCTTTGTAAGATGTTTTTGCCGCGTAAGACTCGCCGGAATTTTTTTGCGTCGGCCAAGAATGAACTATCCGATATGTTTATACGAAGCCAAAATGCTCTTAGCGTAGGGATTTGCTCAGACTCTATCTCTGATTAAATATATTTTACGTGGAGTCCGTACTTTTGCCTTTTTCTTACCTAATGCGAGCAGAAGCTGACGCATCGATGTGTGCCCCGACCTTACACAGTTGACAATATAGAAAGCGGCTGGTAATTCCGAATCAAGTCATTGAGTGGTTTATGCGACTCTGGAGTTTTTCATTTCGTAAGCTGCTTTTCTTAGCAGCGCACTGCACAAACTTTTAGCAACATGAAGTTTACTCTTCGTATATATCGTGCTTTTCTTCTCTAAAGTGGGCTTTTTTGGCAAGAACCTATTGGTGCGTCTCTTGCTGAGTTGTAGTCACAATTTCGCTTGTGACGTGACAGATTTGGAATCGCGCGTTTCGTTGCACGATACGGATCGAGATTGTTAGGTCCATACATTCAGAGCGCCATTTTTTTTAGGAGCAAGACGCAGATAGCGAAAAGAAAGAGACTCAAACAGTCTTTAGTCGCTTCAGTGCGGCTATCATCTTTTCCGGGGTTTGCTTCGCTGCGACATCTCGATCGCCTCGACTTGTGAGGCCGTCAGCTGGTTCGAGGGAAGGGTGAATTGCTATTTGATATAGACGAGCGCTGTAAAGAACGATGCTTGCCCGACCAACCCTGCGAGGATCGTATATGAGGTGTTTTGCCGATACTTATCTAGGCATAGCGCGCCGCGGTCAACGGCTACAGAAAACATCGTCACTGTTTGCTCGCTATCTCTTTGTCAAGTTTGACCCTGCACGAATGACATTGCGATGTAAATCATCTACCAGTGAGGATGGTCTAGTCGGCTGGCGCGGGACCGGTTGCAGTTTATGTTTGCTGGTCACTCAATAGTTCGTTTATCTTTATTTGATCTGAGTGTAATATCCTATGGTCCAATGGTATTTGATCCGTACCAAATCGGGGCTGGAACGCCGGGTTCGAGCGCGCTTGGCCCCGGAATTGAGTGAGCTGTTCCTTCCCTTGCTCAAAACCAGAGCAAGACGTTGGGGAACGCTCGTGGACTCCATAGTCCCACTTTTTCCTTGTTATCTCTTCGCTTTGTTTGACATCGACCAGCGGTATCGCTTGGTAAGATATACGGTGGGGGTTCGCGAGGTTCTTTGCGCTGGCGGTGAATTCTTGGCGGTAAACAACTCTGTCATAGAAGACCTCAAGCGGCGTTGCATGCGTGGACCTATCGAGCTGCCCGATATATCCATCAGAAATGGCGAATCTGTGCGAGTGTTACGCGGCCCGTTTCGTGGCTTAGGTGCGGTATTCGAAAGCTATCTTCCTGGAAGCGAGAGAGTCAGAGTTTTGCTCTCTACGTTGCGGAATTCCGGTCCCCGGCTTGTCCTTCCGGCATCATCGGTTGCTTTGGATCCTGAACATGCAGCGTAGATGAACTAATCAGCTGAACTGCCCGTCCCACACTATGAGATGGGTAATATTGCCGGCGGAATTATAAGAAGTTGACTAAGTGACCGAGCGGGGGTATGAGAACGAAAGGCTTGATTATGTTTGTAGGTTCTCGCCTTCGGGCCGGGGGCCCCGGCGGGGCGTGGCGCTGTTGTCTCGGGGTTGTAACCCCACGCCAGCCAAAAAAACATGTTTCTTGGATGATATCGATCCGGTAGCTGTACCGAGTATCAAGCGATAGTCAATTACCTCCATATGTATGCTTTCGCCAGCATTTTTACAGATGCCGCCGTCGTCATCTCACTAGATGTGCGCGGTTACCTCCTGGAATTTATAGTTCGATAGCGATCAACAAGGAAAGCAACGGCCATTTCAGTAGTGTTGTACGTATTCCACCGGTTCGGGGGGTTATGAACCGAAATTGCGCAACTTTTCAAGACTCCGATTCTTGCTGCACGCGGTTGGTGGGTCGTACAAAGGAGATGAACAATCTTGCACTCGCTCTTGAAGAATCCTTCTCTGGGCAGGGTTGGCTTTACTCAATAACAGGAGAGCCCGGAATCGGTAAGACTCGGTTGGCCAATGAGTTTGCTTCGCTCGCACGGCACCGTGGCGCAAGAGTTGTATGGGGGCGTTGCTCGACTTTTGAAGTGCCGCCGAATTGGCTGTGGATCCAGATTGTGCGCGAATGTGAGAGCGACGAAGCCGCGACAGAGGCCAGAGAGATTTGTCATCTGCTTGAAAACGGGCCCGGTCATGCACAGTCAGAACGCTTCAAGCTATTCGATCGGATCAGGAGCTTCCTTATAGATGTTGCTCATTCGCAGCCGCTGGTGATCATTATCGATGATTTGCACGCAGCAGACGAGCCATCGCTTTCGCTGTTAGGGTTCGTCGCTCGTGAACTGGCGGATGCGAATATTCTGATGCTCTTGGCTTTTCGTGAGGCCGAGGTGTACTTCTCTCCGCCGGCTGGTCGCCCTTTCCGCGATCTCGCGTTGCGCATAACAAAGCGTATTTCGCTGGGCGGGCTGAGTCGCTATGAGATTGCGGAACTGATTACGCAAAGCAGCGGACAGACTCCCGAAAGCGGCCTCGTCGAAGCTATGTATCGGAAAACTGGTGGAAACCCTTTGTTTACCGAGATCGCGCTCCGCCATGGCCTGGTTGACTGGCAGAAGCGACAAATAAGACACATTCCAGAGGTGCTTCGTCCTGCAGTCCAGCGCTATCTGTCCGCAGTTTCGTCTTCCACCAGGGACCTGCTCGCCCTGGCCTCGCTTATCGGCGCCGAGTTCGGATTCGCGGTTATACGCGTTGCATCCACGGTTGAGGCGGAGCAGCTACTGGACATGCTGGCAGAGAGTGAATTTGTCGGGATCCTGCAGCGGGTAGATACTCTCAGTGGGCGTTATCGTTTCGTTCATGAGTTCATTCGGGAAGCGCTTTGCGACACGGTAACCGGCGCCAGCCGAGCCAGGCTTCACGGCCGGATCGCGGAGGCGCTCGAAGCGCTTTACGAGCGCGGTGTCGACGTCGAGCTCGCCCACATTGCTTACCATTTTGTTCAAGGAGCGGCGGTGGGCGACGTTGCAAAGGCCTTAGAGTACTGTCAACGCGCCGCAGAGCAGGCGAGCCAGCGACGAGCGTTCCAGGAAGCCTCACGACTGTATGATATGGGGCTGTCTATTCTAGGACTTCCCTCGAGCTGCGATGAGCACCTGCGCTATAAACGCGCCGGCGAGCTTGTTGATCGACTTAGAGATTCCGATGGTGCGGCGCTCGCAACACGTGACCAGGACTCGCGGTCGAGAATTTCGGCTCTCGCGGGCCGGAATGTCCGGCTGGAGGAACTATCTGATTTCACAAAAACCGAAGGCCGCGACCAAAAGTGCCAAACCTTGCGTGCGCAGACCCCCGTCGGCCATCCGGTGGAGCAGAAGGATTTTGACGTGGAAGCGCAAGTTGATTCTCAGCGAAGAAAGCTGCCGCGCGCGAATGATACGGAAAATGATGGATCTGAGGGAGCAAGTTCTCCAGACGCGTGCAACGGCTACTCAGAGACCCGTGCGCCTAAGAACCGCACCACGGTGATGCCTTCGGAAAAGATCTTTCGGCGAGAGGGCGAGTATTGGACCATCAGTTATGAAGGAAAACTGATTCGCCTTAGGCATTGCAAGGGTCTGGTATATATTGCGCATCTGATGACCCACGCCGGGCGCGAGTTTCACGTGACCGACTTGTCCACTCTCGAGCAACGCAACATGGTGCCGGAGACCCTTGCTATTGGAGCCGAGAAAAATGGGCTCCCACGGGCATTCGGCGATGCAGGTCCAGAACTCGACCAATCAGCCAAATCGTCCTACCGCCAACGTGTGCAAGAGCTGCGCGACGAGCTTAGCGAGGCGAGGTCATTTAACGATTTGGGGAGAATCTCCAATATCGAGAACGAGATTGAATTCATCTCGCGAGAATTGGCCCGCGCCGTCGGGCTAGGCGGACGCGATCGTAGAGCATGCTCGGAGACGGAGCGCGCGCGGAGCAGGGTAACAATGGCCGTCAAATCGACGGTGAAGAAAATTGCCAAGCAACATCCCTGGCTGGGACGCCGCCTGGCGCACTCACTTCGTACAGGAAACTTCTGCTCTTTCGAGCCTGAACTGCCCTCTTCTGATTCTTGGCAGATGTAGCTCGTCCTCGGTCGGCTTTGCCGGGTGGATAAAGACGGGGGCCAGCGCAGCTGATTTAGGATCGACCCAAGGGTTTGGCCGGCGCTCTTATTGCGAAAAGAACGTCTCGCCGACAATTCTGCTTCCGCGCCAATGAGGTTAGGGCCGTGGCTCACTCTGATCGCCTACAACCTCGCCGACCTATGTCGGTGGCTGCTTGCTGCCGACGCGGGTCAGCAACTCGTCGCTGACCAGCTTGCAGCAGCGGGTTGTGAAAACCGGCTTAGGGTCGATCAAAGCACGCACGTTACTGTTTATTTGCTGTGGGGAGGAGTCATGTGACGCGGCGGGCCATGCGGAGGACCGCGCCGCTGCCATCGCGGGTGGGATAGGGTGAGTGCAAAGTAGAGCAGATTTCGATGACGACCTTGTGGACGGAGGGAAACGTGTCTGCGCAACCGCTCAGAAAAGAGCATTCCGGGCGTTGCCTGCCCACCCGACGCGGAATAGCCCTTCCTGGCGGCACCTGGAAACCAGTGGACCAAACCCGGCTAAAAGTTGCCGAGAAGCGTCGCTCAAGCTATGGAGGGCGTTGGAATCGGAGGCTCAAAACGCCTAGTCCGAGCTTAAGCCGCCTTGGACATAAATCGGAATTTCTGACAGCCGGACATCGACTATCTAACGATTCGCACCCCATCTTGGTTCCCCGCAGAAAATCCATATCTAATCTGTATACTCCGATCCCCACTGATCGAACCTTACCCCGGGATGAAAACCGCTCAGAAGCCTCTCAACAGCTTTTGGAAACGTTTGTGGAGGAATGAATCAATCTGCACGGTTTACCTGTTTCTATTCTTCTCTAGAGAATTACTTCTCTCTAAGCCCGTAAACGACCGTAGTACTCCCGATTATTTACGTTGTCATCTGATCTTTTACGCATTCATATTTGGCTGGGTGTGGCGGGGATAGGGTTGTGTGGATATCGGCCTCGGATGGGGACGGCGGAAGCCTGCCGGAACTCCGCTCTCTCGCCAAAAAAAATTTAGGGCTCTGTGCTCGGCCTGCAACTGCGATAAGACCGAGCGAGTGCGAATGAGTCCGCGTGCGATTGAGCTCGCCTTAAGACATAGTGGCCAACACACCTGGATTTCCGGTTCGAACGAAATCCTCGCGGCCAAGGTGCACGCCCCAGCCGCGTATTAAGAACCCAGACACGCTGGTTACGGTAAAAGAGCTCGGGATCTACCTGAATGTGTCGCCCACGCTTCTATATCGTCTTATCGAGTCGGGACAATTGCCGAGTCTGAGGGTGGGTCGGCAGTGGCGAATGAAGCTGGAAAGAGTTCAGGATTGGTTGATTGAGGACTATGAACGAAAAAGTGGGTGCCAAGCAAGGGCTGCTGTGAAAGGTAATGGTCGTCGATAGATTATTAGTCGATAGATTATTAACTGTCCACTGTTGTACTTCCCGGGAAATTAAAACTTCGTTATCCGAGTTTGGCGTGGTGCTTCAGGACAAATCCATTTGCTGGCCCCGTTACATAACAAGCGCCGGCTTTCCTGTTCCTTCTGCAAGTCAGCGCTCGTGCAATGGCTCGACGTCCTGAGGCGGATGGGTTTTGATCCTGCCGAAGCGTCTCCGCGCGAATGCCGGGTGCTTGCCCAAGCGTACCTATTTTTTGGAGGCTTAACTGTTATCAGCTTTTTTCTGTCGGCGCTGGCGTTGTTTCATAGGATTAAGGCCTGCCAAGAACAGTTGTCTAGGTGGTACGGGCAGCCAGATCTGCACTCCGCGAGTCTAGGCGAATTGGTTGAGCACGGACCGCGACCAGCCTTACACCGAGAAGCGAGCTGGAGTCGGGTTGTCCGGTCGCTGCTCTTTGCCTCACAGGGTTTTGCGATTCTTGTGTTGCTTGCCGGCTGTGCGGTGTCCGATCGCGAGAAGGACACGCCCGATGTTAGCGCAGCACTCGCTAGCCCACTGACTGGAGCCTCAAACTCCGTGAGCGCTCATGAGCATGCTGATTGTTCGAGCCCCGGCCCGATTCGATCGCTGTGGGAACATCGCACAGAACAAGGAAATTCCTATGATTTCCCGATCGGGCCAGGAGATGTGCTCCATATTCAGGTGGCAGATTTAAAAGAATTCAACCAGTTGACGGTCCGTGTGGATGGTGACGGGACCATTGATCTCCCATTGATTGGAAACATGGCAGTAGCTGGCATGAATGAAGACCAGGTTCGGCAGGCCATCTCCGCCCGCGTGAGCGACTACGTAATCAATCCTAGGGTTCACGTCTTCATTTCACAGTACTACAGCAGAAGTGTCGCGGTCATGGGCATGGTTGCCAAGCCGGGAGCGTATCCACTCGCAGGTCCATCCGACTCGATCCTCGACATTATTGGACGGGCGGGAGGAATGAGGGAGGGCGCCGCGCAGAGAGTGGTGTTTTTTCCAGTGGAAACGAACATCAACGCGATAAACCGCGATGTCTCATCTTACCGGAAAGTAGCGTGTGCGGACGAACGAAACGGGCAAGACGACGCGCTTGACGAATCACGAGACTGCCGCGCGTCATCTCCCAGCCTGGCAGGAACCACGACGAGTGGCGACACCTTGGAACTGCCGAAAGAGATTTCCAAGACCAAGGGCTCCACTATCGTAATCGACTTAGCCAAGCCGTCCTTTGCAGGCTGCCTTGATATACCTGCTCGACCAGGAGATGTGGTTCTCATTCCGGCGGCTGGCCAAGTAGGCGTTTACGGATGGGTCCAAAAGTCGGGAACATATGATGTCACCTCAGGGATGACGGTCCTTGGCGCGGTCACCGCGGCGGGCGGTGCGCCGTTCAGCTCCAACGCCGAAATTCTGCGGACTTCACCGGATGGTCAAAGGGAAAGCGTACCCGTTGACCTATCACGTGTCGAAAAAGGTGACGAGCGGGATATTCCGGTTCAAGCCGGAGATCTTGTTCTCGTCAAAGCCTCGGCCTTGGGTGCGATTCCCTACGCACTTTCTACGGTGATTAGCAAGTTTGGAACCGGAATGTACTTCCCTGCGCCTTAGAGAAATGTCTGAATTGTTGCCATATTTGTCAGATAGATCCCTATCACAGGGAATACGGCGGGAGGTGCCATATCGCCCAGCAGCATCTCCGTCCGAGGCGGGAATCGGTCTGTGGGACTGCTGGACAATAATCACATCGCACTGGCGCGTTATAGCAGTGGTTTTGATAGGCGCGCTTTCGATCACCACGGCGGCCGTCCTGCTTGCCACGCCAAACTTCGCAGCCTATGCAATTTTGCAAATTGATCCGGAAGCGCCCCGGATTCTCGATATGAATCAACTACTTGAGCAAATCCAGAACACCGAAGACCACGACTACTATAAGACGCAATTCGAACTACTTGAGAGCGAAGAACTCGCAGCTCAAGTGATTCACGATCTCAATCTCGAGACGCTGCCTCTGTTCAAGGGTCAGGGAAGCAAAGGCAATGTGGTATCTCAACTATATCTCGTCTTCGAAACCAAGTTACGCCAATTGGTCGGCACGTCTGAGCCCTCACGGTCTAAAGTCACATTCTTGAAGACTTCTAAGGCCGCTATCGATAGCTACTTGGCAAGAGTTGAGGTCGAACCGATTGTGGGCACTCGCCTTGTGCGCGTGTCTTTCAGGAGTCCCGATGCAGTATTGTCCGCCCGTGTCGCTAATGCGCACGTCAAGGACTTCCTGCTGCTGAGTCAAAATCTTCGCCGACAGGCGGGAGAAGCCGCTCGCTCCTTCCTCGAGCAGGAACTTGTCGAGACGAAAGCCAAAATCGAAAAATCCGAAGCCGAACTCAATGCGTATCGAAATCGAAGAGGCATTGTGGCCTTTGGGATTAACGACCAGGAAAAGAATCGGATTGCCGAGCAAAGAATGGTGGAACTGAACACGGCTTTTACCGATGCACAAAGTCAAAGAATCAAAGCCGAGGCTCAGCTCGAGGTCGTAAAAGCTGGCGATTTTGAGTCTCTTCCAGCCGTGGTCTCCAACCCAATGATCCAAAACTTGAGGCCCGAAGTTGATCGCCTCCAGGCCGAATACGCCGAGCTCGTAAGTAAATACCGACCGAAATATCCACCTCTGCGGGAAGCAAAGGCAAGACTTGAGGCGGCTAAGGCGCGACTAACCGCGGAAAACGCCTCAATCGCCCGCGCTGTAAAGAGAACTTACAACGCCGCCGTGGCCAGGGAGAACGACCTTCAGCAGCAAATTGCAGTGGAACGGCAGCGTGACCGTGAGCTTAACGCAGTCTCCCTCCAGGACGCAATTTTGGTGCGCGAAGTCGAGACAAACCGTCAGCTTTATCACGATGTATTGCGACGAGCACATGAGATAAGCGTTGATAACGATGCTCCTCTTGCAAACGTCAGCATCGTGGAACCGGCTCAGGTGCCACCCTACGCATCAAGCCCAAAGAAGGTGAAAATTCTGGCGATAGCCGGGCTCCTCGCACTGGTGATTGGCGTCGGGCTGTCATTTGTGCTGGAACAATGCGATGACCGGCTCAAGAGCGTCGAGGAAATAGAGACTTATCTCCATCTTCCAGAGCTTGGGGTGGTACCCGACTTCGGAAAATTGGGTCACCGTGGTCACGTTTCATCCCTGGCCGCAGCTCTCTCCGCAGACGCTCATGACATCTATGCACGAACGGAATCTTCGAATGGACGATCGAGCTCCTTCTCCTCTTTAGAACATCGCATGAGTTTCTATAAGTCGATCCGTTCTGCAATCCTCTACTCACGCGCCGGGGGTGCGCCAAGAACTATACTATTCGCGAGTGCTTTGCCGAGCGAAGGCAAGACGATGACCGCGGTCAGTACAGCGCTGGCCTTCGCCCATACTGGAGCAGGCACCGTTCTCATCGACGCGGATTTGCGCGCTCCGCGCTGTCACAAACTACTGGATACACATAACGACGTTGGCCTAAGCGACATAATAGTCAATCGCGCACAACCGGGGAGCGCCATACGGAGAATGGACGATTGGCATCTTCACGATTATGAGGGACTTTATTTGCTCGGAGCCGGGCCGCGGGTGCCCAACCCGGGCGAGTTGCTCACTTCTGTGAAGATGCACCAAGTGCTGCAACATCTAGCAGAATTTTATCAATTTATCTTGCTCGACTCCGCCCCCATCATGTGTTCGAGCGAGACTGTGGGGCTCGCAACGATGGTGGACGGCGTTGTGGTTGTGGCCGACGCGAACACACCAAAGCAGGTCATCCGTTCGAGTTGCAAACGTCTCACCGCCGCCGGCGCTACCGTGTTCGGGGTAGTGCTCAACAAGGTAGACGTTCGCCGCCCCGTTTACCATAGGCTATACCCAGATTACGGAGTCCTTGAACGAACTTACCCTGCTCTTGAGGATCGCCGGAGTGACACTAACGATGACCCGATCAGTACCTGACGGGCACATCAGATATGTGTGTCGTACCTATACGCGACGTCGTGTATAACGCACTGTTTTTATAAAAGTCCCGGCACTCTTTTTCTCTCGCGAACATCCTAAATCTCGCGCTCGTAACTGACCTGCTATTCGCATTGGCAGTATCGCGGTATCTTAAGCCTGTGAGAATCTATGGATAACGGTGAAATGCACAATTCCTATTCCCGACAGGCGCCAGCGAAGCGCCTCATGCCTATTGCCGAATTTGGAGCCAGTATGATGTATTGGCTTGCAGCACATTCCTATTTCTTGCCAGGTCTCTATCTTCAGCGATATTCGTCTCTTTTTGGCTTGTCGCTTGCGATGAAACGATCGACCAGTTTACCGAAGCCGCTGGTATACCGATTACTAAATGGTACGCTCGAATCGACCACATATTTCGAATTTGACTTCGCGTGGAGAGCAGTGTCGTGTTCGGAACGAACTAATAGGGACTATCTAGACGTACTTTCTCCTTGGCTACTGCCTGTCCTTCTCATGCAACGTGGACGGGTTTCAAAAGCTACCCTTGTAAACCCTGATAGCTCGCCTGCAAAAGGGTTGCGGCAGCTGCTAGACGCAGCGGAGCTCGGAGCTCGATGTGAGATCATAGAACGACTTCCCGAGGATTGTTCGCTTCCCTCAGGATCTTTCGACGTGATCACCAGCATTTGTGGACCAGCCCGGGTCAAAAATGACTCGACGCTCGTTGCAACTATGTGGACGCTTCTGAAGCCTGGCGGTCGCCTGATTTTATCTCTGCCGTGCCTCCCTCAGAGGGAGGCGGTTGTTAGCAATAACAACCGAAATGAAGAAGTCAGCATTGGGCCGTTCCTGTCTCGTCCGCGAATTTACGATCTGCAGCTTCTTCAAGAGCGCATCTTTTCGGTTTTAGGCGAGTCAACGTCTGCTGTCGTTTATGGTGAGGTCGCTAAGCGAGTACCCCGGAAGAGCGACAGGGGCGGCCTTGGTTCTGACTCGCCGTCACCTAGGGAACCGCTCGTGATGGGGCGCGATTGGCGTTGCTTTTCCCGAGTTCAGGACCTTCCAGGACACGGTGTCATCGCCATGACGTTTGATAAAACGTCGGCGTGTTAACCTAGTGCTAAACCCGCATCACACAAGCGGCGCTGTTCAGCGAGCGGCGGATTTTGGGTGTATCGCTGGTGGATATCTCGTAGCTGGCCAGATTGCACTACGTCTTAGCTCGGAACAACTTTTTGTCTTCCCCGGCAGCGGAGCTTGGGAGGTACAGTACGCCGCCTTATTCCTGCTCGCGCTTCTGTCGTGGGCAGCAGTGACATCATATTGCGGAACTTATCATTCGCATCGCACAGAACGTTTGCCATTTATCGCTCGTGTGTTGATGCGGACACTGGCTCTGTGGGCGCTTATGACGGTTGCAGGGGTTTTTACACTGAAGATACCGAGTGTGAGTCGTCAGTTTACATTGTACTTTCTGATCGCCTCAGGCCTTTTAATCGCGTCACGGCAGTTCGCGACGATCGTAGCGGCGCGCAGACTGCGGCGTTTTGGCTACAATTGGCGAACTGCAGTAATCCTGGGGAATCGGGCCGCATCTGAGAGATTTGCACAACTCCTCACCACGGCTTATCCAATGGGCTACCGCGTGCTGATAAGACCTTTAAATGGTGGCGTCTCGGCTTTAAATGGCGCTGTCTCTTCTTCGCAGATCGATGACGTTTTTATCGTCGAGTCCGGTCAAACAGCGCCAAACAGTATGACCGGGCTGGAAGACATTCCCCGTATGTTGAAACAGGGCAAAGGTGTCCACATAATACCGACATTGTTGGATACAAGCCTTTTTCGCCCGTCTCTCAGTGACGTCGCGGGAATACCCGTCATTTCGCTCATGAAAGGCCAGCTGGGTAGTGTGCAGGCGATAGTCAAGCGTTTTGGTGATGTGGTCGCGTCCGCCGTCCTTTTAATTGCGCTCTCGCCGGTCATAGCGATAATCGCGCTTCTCATAAAGCTTACATCTAGTGGACCGGTGCTTTTTCGTCAGAGACGATTGGGCTTTAAGAGTAAGGCCTTTTATTTATATAAGTTTCGAACGATGGTAGCGAATGCCGAGCAAGCGCTTACCAATTCGCCAACTTTGTATGCAGAATATGTAGCGAATAATTTCAAACTCCCGAAGGGCAAGGATCCTCGGGTCACTCGATTGGGTTACTTTCTTCGAGAAATGAGCTTAGACGAGTTGCCACAACTCTTGAACGTGCTCAGAGGCGACATGAGCCTCGTGGGCCCACGACCGGTCGTGCCTGCCGAGGTTGAGAAATACGGCGAGGCGGCCGGTCTCTTCCTCTCTGTGAAGCCCGGAATGACCGGTCATTGGCAGGTTAGCGGACGCAGCGACCTACAGGCCTATGACAAGCGTGTCGAGTTAGATCTCGAATACATCCGGGATCAATCGCTTGGGAAGGATTTCGAAATACTATTACGAACAGTGCCTGCCGTGTTACGCGGAAAGGGTGCTCATTAAATATGAGGAAGGCGGAGCTGCCTAGCTGATTGCCAACCGTGCGATGTCGGTAACCTACATCGGGCTGATTGTCATTTCCACTAGCTTGATAATCTTCGCCCTCGCTCCTCGATATTTAGTACCTTGGGCAATAGCTGTATCCGTATTGCAAGCCGCGGCCATTTTCAATGTTGGCGGTGCGTTCCCTATAGGAGTTAGTCCGTATTTTTTTGTAACCATACTGATCTGCCTTCGTTTCTTTCCGCTATGGTTGAGTGGTCAGCTAGGTTTTGCCCGCGAAGAGTCCGTCTGTCTTTATGTGCGGCCTCTGTTGATGATGGTTTTATGGGGCGTGTTATCCGCGGCGGTTTTTCCTGTGCTTTTTTCGGGCGCTCTTGTCGATTCTCCCCGTGGAGGTATGGACGCGGCCTCTTCGGTCCCGTTGCAATGGACGTGGAGTAATCTTGCTCAGGCGGGATACCTCGTGCTCAACTGTGTCTTCATCATCTATATGCTCTGGCAAAGCGTCGACGGAATTCAGATCCAACGCTGCATCGCGGCGTTTCGCTGGTCCGGCGCCTTCGCGGCAGCGGTTGGAGCGTATCAGCTGTTAGCCCACCTAACCGGCCTTCCCTACCCCGCGAGTTTCTTCAACTGCAATCTGGCATGGGCACAAATGACCGATCAGAGCGTAGGAGGCGCATGGAGGGTGTCGGCAACGTTTACCGAACCGTCCGCGGCGGGTGCTTTTTTTGCCATGTGGACGACCATGCTCCTGTTTTCCACGCTTAGCGGTGAGCGGACGACTTGGTCCAATTGGTGTTTGCTCGTGAGTGGGATCGTAATGTTGGCGCTGACGACGTCGGCTACGGGCTATTTGGTTGGAGCGACCGTGCTTGTGCTGCTCTTCGGAAAGCTCCTGTCAAAACTGCTAGTGCGGGGCGTGATAGGCTATAGGGTTGTTCTCACGCTTGCCATCTCTGCTGTGGCTTTGATTGCGGCACTATTTTTGTTGCCAAATTTTGGTCATGTGCTTCATGAAGTGATCTGGGAAAAGTCGCAGTCACGTTCGGGCCGAGATCGTGGAGCGACTGCTTTCCACGCACTCTATCTAGCCATTGAAACCATGGGGTTGGGCGTAGGCCTCGGGTCAAATCGACCTTCTGGATTACTCTTTTATATTCTCAGCAATATGGGAATGCCGGGTTTAATATTGTTCCTCTATCTGCTGTACGTCACACGCGCCCTGACCGCTCACATACCGCGTCGGGCCGCGGAGATGT
Source organism: uncultured delta proteobacterium (assembly GCA_963710455.1). Taxonomy (GTDB): domain Bacteria; phylum Desulfobacterota; class Binatia; order Binatales; family Binataceae; genus JAKAVN01. Next base: position 393,977 of record CAVQAG010000013.1, on the reverse strand, counting down.
TTGGCTCCCTCCTAACGGCTTGTGGGTGGGCGTTCGCGGTAGGTTTATTGGCGGCGTTGATCGCCGGTGCGGAACTCACCGCTCCCGTACTCTGGGTGACTTGGGGAATCCTGCTAGCAGTTTGTCGGTATGTTTACCTCGCGAACCAGGAGTTCACAGGCAGCGACGTAGTCGCCGATGACCCGATTCTGCTCGAGCGGCTGGCGTTTCCGCCGATCTTGCTGTTGGACGTTGTACCGGAGAGCGGCGCGCATCCATAAGGCGGCTTTGGCAGAACAATGCAAGCGGGCACAATTCAAGGCGAACCGTTTTGTGAGCGCCCGTCCACTGAGCGGCAGTCGACGGAACGTCCGTTGCGAGTTTTTGTTTTCCTGGCGCATGGATTCGGCGCGCGGCGGTGGACCGAGCGCTGGGCCAGGGGAGGGATTCCAGGAATTAACGAGAAGCTTCCTTACGGTTACCACCACGCTGGGGGTAAGGACTGCACTGTCGAGTATTCCGAAGATGCCAACGAGAACCGGGTCACCAGATTCGCGCGGCGGAGCATTCGACAGCTATTGGGTTGCGATCTTATCCATGCCTGGCGTAATCGCAAACCACTTTTCGACGCCGACATCGTCTGGACCCACCAGGAGCAAGAACATCTCGCCGTGCTGGCGCTCTGGCAATTCCGAAGCCGCGATCGTCGGCCCAAGCTTATCGCGCAGTGCATATGGCTCTTCGATCACTGGCATCGCTTCTCAGCGCCAAAGCGCTGGTTATATCGGCGTCTCCTGACTCAGGCGGATGCCATCACCGTCCACTCCCCGGACAATCTCAAGGTTGCCCGCGAACTTTTTCCCCGGGTGCGCAGCGAGTTGATGCCATTTGGCATTAAGTCGGACACGATGGTCCCGCCCGCGCGGTGCGACGTGCATCATCCTGTGCGCATTGTCGCATTGGGCAACGATAAACATCGCGACTGGAAGACGCTGATCGCAGCAACTGCCCAACGGCCAGAATATACGGTGCGAATTGCTTCGCATAGATGGAAGGCCCATATGGCTGCCAAGCACGTTGCGAACGCGGAAGTGATACCGGCCAAGTCAGCGGCGGCCGTTTCAGAATTGTACGCTTGGGCGGATATAGTTGTGGTCTCGCTATTGCCGAATCTGCACGCTTCTGGCTGTACGGTGGTCTCCGAGGCAGTGCTGAATGGAAAACCGGTTGTCTGTACGGATACCGGCGGACTAAGGGCTTATTTTTCCGACGAGGAGATCCATTACGTTCCACCGCAGGATCCGGCGGCTCTGCGTCGCGCGCTCCACGAGTTGGCCGAGGGCGATCAGATGCGCTTCGCGATGGCAACTCGCTCACAGGCCCGGATGCTTTCCGCTGACCTGAGTTCGCGCGCTTTCGCGCGCCGCCATTACGAGCTCTCCCTGCAACTGATCAACGCTGCAGATTCCAAGCCTGAGCGGGGCGCGTATCTGCGCCGTACCCCTGATTGACCTTGGCAACCGCCGTAACAAACGACGCCCTGAGCACGCCGCCCGAAGCCTGGAAGCGCAGTTCGGTGCGCCACAACCTGGTTGCCAACCTGGGCGGCAGGGGTTTGTCCCTTCTCGTCAGCCTCGCATGCGTTCCGGTGTACATCCGGGTTCTGGGTATCGCGGGTTACGGCCTTATCGGAGTCTGGATGACGCTTGAGAACGTAGCGAATCTTCTCGACTTTGGCCTTAGCCCGACGATCACGCGCGAGATGGCAGCATGCTCGACCCGTGCCGGCGGCGCCCAGGAGGCGCGTGACCTGGTTCGCACTCTCGAAGCGGGATATTGGCTAATTGGCATCGTCATCGGCGTAATTATCGTTTCCTGCGCTTCGCCGATCGCCGCTCACTGGCTGCGCAGCAATCAGCTTCCGCCCGATACGCTGCGCACGGCCATCGTCCTGATCGGTATTCTCATCCTCTGCCGATGGCCCATAACTTTCTACTGCGGCGGACTCACCGGTCTCGAGCGGCAGGTCCTGCTTTCAGGCGTAGGTACCGCCTATGCTTACGTGCGTAGCCTCGGCTCTGTCTTCATCCTGCTCTTCGTTTCGCCCACGATTTTTGCGTTCTTCGTCTTTCAGATCGCTATCAATGTTGTGCAGACCGCCATGCTGACCATCCTCCTGTGGCAATGCCTTCCGCCCGGGCGGACTCCGCGAGTCAGACCCGAGTTGATTCGCCGCATATGGCGGTTCGCCGGCGGGACCGCTGCAACGACGCTGATTGGGCTGCTGGTCACCGAACTCGACAAGATCGTTGTCAGCGTGATGCTGCCGCTTGAAACTTTCGGCTACTACGCGTTGGGTTCGCGCGTCGCCGCTTCCTTGGGAGTTGTCTGTTCGCCCCTCTTCGCCGCGTTTTTTCCCGCCTTCGCCCGGCAGGCGGCCTCCGGGAACGAGCGAACGCTAGCGGATCTTTACCATCACGTTGCTCAACTGATGTCCATCCTCGTTCTACCCGCCGCACTGACCGTGATCTTTTTCGCGAAGCCCCTGATCTTCGCTTGGACCGGGAAAGAGCAGGTCGCCGATCAGACTGCGCTCATCGCCGCACTCCTTACCGTCGGCTCGGCCTTGAATTGCATAATGAACATTCCATACGCAATGCAGCTCGCCTACGGCTGGACGAGCCTCGGCTTCTGGTCGGGCCTATTTTCGCTCTGCGCCAGCATTCCGCTGCTTTTGATATTGACCAAATACTTTGGCGCTGCCGGCGCTGCCAGCGTCTGCCTGATGGTAAGCCTCAGCTATCTAGCGACGAATGTGATGCCGATGTATCGTCGGCTCCTTACGTTTGAGGCTAAACGATGGTTCTGCGAGGACGTGGGTATTCCGCTGATAACCTGCGCTGCCACCGCTTCCGTATTGTACGAAGAAATAAGCTGGTCAAGCACGCGGCTCAGTGCCGCGCTCGCTGTCGCCTTAGTAGCCGCTATTCTCGGCGGTGTTGCTGCGACGGTTACGCCGCTCAGCCGAAAGCAGATTCGAGAGTTGATTGCCCGCAAGCGCGCAGTCTTCACGTTATCGGCATGAAACAAGAACGACCCGCAATGGTACGGGTATCGACCATAATTCCCGCCTATAACGCGGAACGCACAATCGCTCAGGCAATCGACAGCGCCTTGTCGCAGGATTACAAAAGCCACCAAGTCGTGGTCGTTAACGACGGATCGACGGACTCAACGGCTGCGATTCTTGAGAAATACGGAAATCAGATCCAGGTAGTTACTCAGAGCAACGGCGGTTTAAGCGCTGCGCGAAATGCTGGCGTTCGCCGCTCGACCAGCGAGTATCTGGCCTTTCTCGACGCTGATGATATCTGGCTGCCCGGAAAGCTCAAGACGATGGTCTTGGTGTTGGTGCGGAACCCTCAAGCCAGCCTCGCCTTCAGCGATTACATTTTGGTGGACGAAAATGGTGCGAAGTGCGGCGAGTCAGCCTATTCTGATCTGCCCAGGCTGGAACAACTCATGACTCAACGTCCTCTCCCGGTCCTCTCCTTCAAACCAGGCCTTTTACCCAGCACGTGGGTCATACCACGTCAAATCCTTGAAAGCATTGGTGGATTCTGCGAAGCGTTCAAAGGAGCTCAAGGATTCGAAGATCACTGGATGCTTGTTCTTCTAAAAGACTTGGGCGAGTTCGTCTACGTTCCCGAGAAGCTCACTGTCTACCGGGTTGCTGAAAGCGGCAAAGTCGCCGACAAGTATGGTCCCGGCGTCGTTACATTCATCTCGCTTGTAAGAGAGCGCTATGGTGCAAAGGGCAAGGTACTAATTCGCAACGCGAAGGACGCTCAGTGTAGGTCTCTCCTTTCTAAGGTGGCTTTTCAGATGAATAATGGCGACAGATTGGGTGCGGTCCGCACTCTCGCGCGCCTCGCCAGGTTTCGGCCTACATACTTGTTTAGTTCGGAGTTTCGCAGCCGCCTGTTTCTTCCTCATAATATGAAACGGCTTCGAGATCTTGTAGCCGCGCTAGGTCCAGCGGAGCAGCGCCGTTGGGAAGCCTGAAGTTATCCGTCGCTCTGGTTGCTTACAATCGTGAGCGCTTTCTCAGAAAGCAGCTTGAAAGCATAGTCGCCCAGAAGCGCCTTCCTGATGAGCTGATAATTGGCGATGATTGCTCAACTGATAGAACTGCCGAGATCATCAGTGATTTCGCCGCGCATGCGCCCTTTCCCGTGCACTGTTACGTCAATGAGAGCAATCATGGATATTCTCGCAACCTCGAGCATGCGATCCAGCTCTGCTCCGGCGACGTGATTGTATTCTGTGACGACGATGACGTGTGTCTGCCGGAGAAGTTGCGGGTGACCGAAGAGGAATTTCTTGCATCTCCTGCAACCGGTTTAATGGTGAGTGACTCCACGCTCGTCGACGAGCAACTGAACCCCTTGGGAATGACACTGTGGGGTGTCGCGAGATTTACTACGCGTGAAGCTGGAACCCTGTTAGAGAATCCGATTTCGACGTTGGCCCGGCATTTCATCATCGCTGCTGGCCACACGATTGCTTTTCGTGCGAGTCTGAAGCCTTATATTATGCCTTTTCCGCAAAAGCTTCCGCCCCGAGTTTTTTGCGACGTGTGGATTGCGCTTGTCCTGGCATCAGTAACGAATATTGCCTGCCTTTCGCACCCCCTCGTCCTACATCGCCTCCATGCAAAGCAAATCGCGGGCGTCCAGACTATCGCTTCATCGCGCGAACGAATAGGAATTAGATCACGGGAAAGAGAGAGAACTGCGCAGTTCGTCTCCCTGGTTGAAGAGGTCATCAGTCGCGTATCGATGCTAGACACTCCGCTAATAGAACGAAATCTGGAAAGCCTGACCCACTGGGCGGAACACATGAAGATGCAGTCGCAGCTTTCTCGAGCAAAGCGCCGCCGATTGTTGCAGATCGCTCACGCGCTTTTAACCGGCGGGTATCATCGATACTCGAGAGGAGTTCTAACCGCCGCCCGAGACTTATTGCTTCTTCAGTGATCCTGCCGTCAAAGGTCTACCGTGGACGCGAAAGATAGAGGAGCTGGCAAGTTTACGTCGCTACAAGTTAGCGAACGCCTAATGCGGCGCGTCGGCGAGCCGTTAGATGCTACCCGGTTGGATGGTACGACACGCATGCTACTAACTGAGGCTGCTCTGATTTGCCGAGACAGAAGAAGTCGACCTTTCATAACCAGGAGCCTCTCATCTCTGACGCGATCCGTCCCTACCTGAAGAAATTTCGCGTTGTGAGAGCCGGTGCCCGGGCTTTCAGACGGATTCGACGTTAGAGCCGCTACGCTGGAAAATTGAGCCGTTTCGGAACGATGTACATGCTAGTTGCAAGCAAGCTCTGTGTGCGGTCGGTTACGGTTCCCGTCCGAGCGTCTCGCTCAAAGTGAAGATCCGTCGACTCAACAGATAGACAGGTGTTCGAGCAAATCTTTGTGGATGATGACTACGCATTGCCGATAGATCTACAGCCGCGTTACATAATCGATGGTGGCGCGAACGTCGGCTATGCTTCTATCTATTTCACCAACAGATATCCGGATGCTTCTATTATCGCAGTTGAGCCCGATCCTTCCAATTTCAAGGTTCTGTGTGAGAATGTCAAAGAATATCCACACGTGCATCCTCTGAAAGCCGCAATTTGGAACCAGCGTGGTCGTCTACGCGTTGATGCCTCACTAGGATCGTGGGCCTGCACGGTATCTCAAGTTCGCCCAGAAGAAGCTCTTGACATGAATCAACCGTCCTATGCAGACGCTCTCACACTAGACGATATTTTGCTGTCCTCCGGCCCGAACAAGATAGACATACTCAAGCTGGACATTGAAGGTGCCGAGCTGGAAGTGTTTTGAGCTCAATGTCAGTCTTGGCTGGCAAAGAGAGACGTCATAGTTATTGAACTCCATGACCGAATGAAATCTGGGTGCTCCGAAGCACTGGAGCAGGCCATCGCGGGCCATGTCTTTTCGCGCAGCACGAGAGGGGAAAACCTGATCCTCGTCCGGCCGCAACAATTGGAATCGGCGAGCTTACCGGTGGACGGCACGCAAGCTTTCGCCCACTCGGCGACAGTGGCCAAGTGAGCGACCCAAGCCGACCCGCCCTGACCGCGATGTGCGAGCGTGTGCTGCTGCGCGTCCTGCGCCATAACTCGCGCGCGGCCAACGCTCTCCTGCCTTCAACTATTCCGCGCCGCATTCTGGCGGTGAAGGTTCATGGTTTGCGTGGCAGCGTAATGGTGCGCTCAATACTCGTCGAGCTTTCTGTAAATGCGCAGATTTGAAATGTCACGCTGGGCAAAACACCGAGTTGTCTATCTTTTCTGGCGGAGCGTTGGTTGTGCCTTCCGGATCCCGCAATGGAATAACTAGTCGACTGCAGAAGTTGTCTTCGTTGGTCTGCTTCGCCTTGCGATCGCCCGCTGTGTTCGCGCGGGCTTCGCGCGAAGGACTGGCATTCGTGCTGGATCGTGAGCTCATTCACAGCTCCCCGCTGCCGATTCTCCCCAACAGTATCGCACGCAAATTCTACGCTGTCGAGGTGAAGTTGCCTGCTCAGGGCTGCTTGGTCGACGGAACGCAGAGTATGGAAGGGCTGTGTTTTCTAGTCAACCTTTGCAAAATACTTTGTGCGCGGAGCGTATTTGAAATAGGTACTTTCACTGGCGTCACCGCGCTCACGCTCGCCGTCAATATCCCGCAATTGGTGGTGGACACCCTTGACCTCCCGGTAGGGCGTGCACCGACGCTAGGGCTTGAAGAGAATGACAGAACCTACATGCCGTTGCCCTCGCGGCAGCGGGTCTTCGCAGATCAGCCGGAAGCCGCACGAATCGTTCAACACGAGGGTGACTCGGCCAAGTTTAATTTTGGTTCCCTGGGCCGCACATTCGATTTGGTTTACGTGGACGGAGCCCACTCCTACGACTACGTCGCCAACGACAGCCGCGCGGCCTTTGACATTGTGGCCGGGAATGGCGCCGTCGTATGGGATGACTATCAGCGGTGCTGGCCCGGCGTGGTACGATATCTGAACGACCGAACCGATCTCTCCCTCTACCGCGTCCCGGGTACTCGCCTTGTCCTTTGGCTCAGTGAACACGCCAAGTCTACTCTCACCTCGCTAGATCAGGGGACAATTGAGTGATCCTCGATACGTGGTGCTCCGCGCAAAGCTCCCCAAGAAATGCTGATTATGAGTAACGCACCGTTCATCAGAATCAGGAGGAATGACGGTCATATTTTGACCGAAATTTGCGAACGTGTGCTGGCACCAGTGCTGCGGCTCAAAGCGCGTGCGGTCGATGCCCGCCCGCTTGCAACCGTTCCGCGCCGCATCCTGGCGGTTAAGGTTCATGGACTGGGCGATAGCGTGATGGTGCGCTCGATACTCGAGCATTTCCATCGCCGGCATGGGGAGGCTGAGATCGGGGTCATGGCCGGGGCCGCAAATTGGGACGTGCTGACAGTGGGTTCTAGTTTTCACCTTCATCAGTACGAGCAGCGGACCCTGAACGCAGGCACGATACTGCGGACGCTGACTGAGATACGCAAGCACCGCTACGAGGCGGTTATTGATTTCGAGCAGGGATCGCTCGCCGGGGCCGGGTTCATCCGCGCCACCGGTATTCCGGTTCGCGCCGGGTTCATATCCCTGAGTTCCAGCGCCAAGGCGGCACTGCTTACCCATCCGATCCGCTTTCGCGAAGAGGACTCGATGTGGTCGTCGTTCGTCCGGCTCATGCGAATGATTGATCAAAGCTTTTCTGAAGCGATTTCAACCCTTCCCTTGCCCGTGGACGACGATACGCGGCGCTCGATCCGAAACTGGATTCGCTCGAAGACATGCCGTCTTACTAATCAAGCGGTTGCATTCCACCTTGGCTCGGGCCGGACGTATCGACGTTGGCCAGTCGAGCGCTTCATCATGCTTGGAGAGCGGTTGCGCTTGCAAAAGCCCAATCTAGTGATCGTTCTCACTGGCCAGCCCTCTGAGCGCCCCCTGATTGAGCAGTTCGTCTCCGGCTACTCCGGATCTGTCGTTGACGCCACCGGGCTTGATTCGATCGTGAAGACCGCGGCTCTGCTCGCTGATTGTGAAGTGGTGGTCTCCAACGATACCGGAATCATGCACCTGGGTGCCGCGATGGGCGCGCCGACGGTGGGTATTTTCGGGTCCGCCAGTCCGCGACGCTGGGCGCCTGTAGGCCCTCATGCCACCTCGGTATGCGCAAGCGGTGTTACGTGCAGCCCTTGCGCGGAGACCTATCTGCTTCGCGACCCGATTGACTGCGCCAACCCGGACCGGATGCGCTGCCTTCGCGAAGTCAGCGTCGAAATGGTGTTCAAGGCCGTGCAGCGTGTAACGTCCGAGAGGTCCGCGGCAAGCTCCAGCGAAGCGGCACAAACGTTGAACCGCGCAGCGCAGTGAAAGCTCGGTCGAGTTTGCTTGCCAGGATTTACATCAACGGACGCTTCCTGCAGCAGCCGGTCACCGGCGTCCAACGCTACGCCCGTGAGCTTCTCAAGGCTTGGGACGAGCTGCTTGCCGCCGGCGAGATCGACCCAGGGACGACGGAATTCCAGGTGCTCGTCCCGCCCGGCCCGAACATCGCGCCGACCTTGCGGCACATCACGCTCCGCCAGGTCGGACGTCTTCGCGGCCATCTTTGGGATCAACTCGAATTGCCGTTTCAGGCGAGAGACGGCCTGCTTTTCTCACCCGGAAACGTTCATCCGCTGCTATTTCCATTTCTTGGCCCGGGAGTGGTTACGGTCCACGATCTTGCCTATCGGCTGAACCCGGAAGCATACACCGCGGCTTTCCGATTTACGTACGGAGTCCTGGTTCCAGCAGCATTGCGGAAGGCGGATGCGATAATCACAGTCTCCGAGTCCGAAAAACGCAACATCGTCTCGCATTTTCCGGCGGTCGAGGATCGAATCCACGCGGTGCATCATGGCGGGCCCGGCACCGAACTGGTGGCGAGTAGTGCAGAGAATGATCATTCAACAAAACGAATGAACAACCGTCAGGGAAAAGATTCAGATAATTTCGCCTTATGGGTGGGCACTCTGACCAGGAGGAAGAATCCGCAGGGTGCCATTGATGCGATCGCGCTGGTCAATAAAGAGATAAAACTGCCGCTCGTCATGGTCGGAACGAGCTATCGCGGATTCAAAGATGCCGCTCTTACAGTGCCGCATCATGGCGGCGGGATAGTTCGCTTCATAGATTATGTAAACGCATTCACTGAACTAGTCCGTTTTTATCGGAGTGCGGTTTGTCTTCTCATCCCGTCGTTCCATGAGGGGTTCGGCCTCCCCGCGCTGGAGGCAATGGCTCACGGCTGCCCGGTTGTCGCGTCGGGTATTCCCTCGCTGCGAGAGGTTTGTGGCGACGCCGCACTCTATTGTGATCCCAATGATCCGAGCGACATCGCGGAAAAGCTCCGAATGATGGCGCGGGGCTCCGAACTCCGAGAGCGCTTGCGGCGGCTCGGGCTCATCCGAGCCAAGGAATTCAGTTGGGAGAAATGCGCTCGGCAAACTTTCGGGATCATCAGCGGCGTGATTGCGCGGCGAGCAAACTCTGCCGTGCGCGCTTGCGGTGAGCGGGACACCGCCACTTCGGGCTGAATTTCCATTTTAGCCCATTCTCCGCGATCGATCAGAGCTGGCTACAAGAAGGGGTGTTTCTGGTGAGTAAGCCGCCTCGAACGAAGATCCCGGGACGCGGTAATAGTGTGCGGAGGCTGTTGGACAGGTATGCCGGCATTCCGCTGGTCGCGCTGATGGGTGGCTTGCGGAAAAAGAGGCGACTGCCGAGTCGGGTGGATCGAATCGGCATGCTCAGCACAGCCGCGATCGGCGACACAATCCTCAGCGGGGCGATTGTCTCTGATCTGCGGTCTGTCTTTCCCGGTTCATCCATCACCTACTTTGCAGGCGACACCAACTACTCCACCGCTCTCCTCTTGCCTGCAACGGACTCCGTGATTCGGTTGCCCGTATATCATCCGTTCAAGGCGTCGCGACTTGTTCGCGGTCGGAGCTTGGACCTTTTGGTAGACGTTGGCCCCTGGCCGCGGATTAACGCCGTGATTTCCTGGCTTTCCGGCGCGCGATTCACTATCGGGTTTCGCACCCTTGGCCAATATCGGCACTATGCATACGATTTAGCGATTGAGCACTCATCGGCTGTACACGAACTAGAAAACCTTCGTCGGATCGTAACGAGAATGGGAATCGAGGCGACTCACCTTCCGATGGTCGACTCGCGAAGAGTTCCGGCTAGTCCTGCGATAGCGCCCTTCGAGCCATATCTACTATTTCATCTTTGGCCTGGCGGAACATGTAGTCGAGAAAAGGAGTGGCCGGCAGATCGATGGATTCGCCTGATTACTCATTTTACTGCTAGAGGGTATGCCGTTGCTCTGAGTGGCGCACCTTCTCAGCACCGGACGAATCACAAGGTTATCGAAGCGTTACATCCACGATACCGGTCGCTGATTCGGAACGCCGCAGGACTGAGCCTTGCCGAAACGGCGGCGTTGGCAGCCAACGCGCGGATGGTCGTATCTGTTGACACCGGCATTATGCACTTGGCAGCTGCACTTGGCGTGCCGGTTATCGGATTACATGGCCCGACTTCATCGAAGCGATGGGGGCCTATCGGCAGGAATGCCGTTGCGATTGACTCTACCGATCCACATGCCGGCTACCTGTATCTCGGTTTCGAGCGGCCTGTTGACCCTCCACCATGCATGGAAGCGATTTCATACGAGAAGGTACTGGACGAATGCCTGAAAAGGCTCGAGGACGCTGCGACTGATAGGCTTCAAGTGACCGCCTGATAGCATTATTTAGTCTTGATAAAGTTCGCTCGCACTTTCGAACTTGCTTCGGAAGGCTTGGAGAACCTCGCAAAATGTACGGAATGGAGCGGCTGCTTCCTAGTATCGGAATCACGGCAGTGCTGCTGACGACACCAGCGATGCTCCACGCGCAAGGTCAGCGCTACAGCCGTCCTCGCGATGAGAGCAGCACACCAGCATTTCTGGTCACCAGGTTCGGCGCGAGATGCGACGGCAAGACAGATGACACACGCGCGTTCCAGTCTGCGCTAAACGCCGCCGGCGCCGGATGCTCCGCTGGAAGAGGTCAGCTGGACAGTGGCTATCAGACGGTGCTCGTCCCCGACGGCGTCAGATGCAGGCTCAACTCGGGCTTGATAGATAGCAAAAGCGATTGCGTCGGAATTTCAAGTAATGCAGGCGCGACGCTTGATTTTTCCGGTTTGGGCGAGGGTCAGACTGCGCTCACGCTCAAACCGCTTGTCTATGGTTCCTATAACAGCAATGTCGCGCGATTCGAGCATATCCAGATGATCGGCCCTGGACGTTCGAGCGGCACCGTCGCTATCGCGAGCAGCACGTCGGGGACCGTTTACAGCCAATACAACATCCACAGCTTCGGCCACGGTTATGAAGTTCATAGCGGCTCGTGGAACAATCATTTTGTGAATGTCGCGATATGGGACTGCCGCGTCGATCTCTATTGCGGCGGCGCTCTGAAGGACGCTGGCGAGCAGATCATCTTCGAAGCCGGAGGCCTCTTCAATAGCGGCCAAGGCATCGAGAATGACAGTTGCGAGTTTAACGTCACGGACTCTTCGCTTGATGAATTCACGGGGCCCGCGGTTGTCAACGGTGGAGGAACGACGCGGCTCACGACCGACCACATCGAATACGTAAACAGCACGACCAGCGCTCCATTGGTTGTAACGAGCAAGGCTTGCAATGCCTGGGGGAGCATCACTATGCAAGGCGGCCAGATTCAATTCGACCATGCCCCGCCCAAAGCACTCGCATCGAACGATGGCCGGCCCGGTCCGTGCGGGGGCGGGGGGTGGGGTTCGTACATTCGTATCAGCAATGTATTTCTGGGCAATATACCGACAGAGCCGAATGGCGCTCCTGTGGTAACAGGCTCCAATTCAAGCCAGATCGCAGTTTGCCATGCGACCAACGGTGCCGGCGGCGGTGGTATGGGTAATGTCCCGAATATCGGACGTCCCTACATGGAGGGTCAGGGTCAGTGCTGACCGAGATACTCTCGCCGTCTCGTTCTGAACTCTTTTTACTTCGGGCCGGTGCGGCTCAATAAGGAAACATAGACCGAGGCTGCAGAATAAATGGGCGACAATAAAAAATATATCAGGAGAGACGACAATGAATCGGGCGCGTAAACCGATCAGGATCGTAGCTAAGGGCTGGGGACGTGAGGTCTGGATCGCCAATGGCGATCTATATTGCGGCAAGATTCTCGAGATCGGCAAGGGCAAACGCTGCTCGCTACATTTTCATGAGCTGAAGACCGAGTCATTCTACCTGCGCAAGGGCCGGCTAAAAATGCGGATCAAAGAATCGCCCGAGGCCGAGAAGATCGAGGAGTTCGAGCTTATAGCAGGCGATTGCATGGATGTGCCACGCGGGTTGGTACATCAGATGGAGGCACTAGAGGATGCGGAACTGTATGAATTTTCCACGCAGCACTTTGACAGCGACTCGCATCGCCTCGTCCGGGGAGATTGAGCCGGTTGTGGCACCCACGCGAGGCGCCGTCTAACCTACTCGATCCTCGAGAGCGCTCCCTGCCCAGTTAGCGATCCAGACGACAATCAAGGAAATGGAAATACCGGGCGATCGAGAATAGCGCTATGCTTCGAGGTATTTCGTTTATCTGATCTGATTCGATGAAGTCGCCTCCAGAGTGAATCGAAGGTCCATTTCGGTGGAGTTTTTAGACGTCTTCAGAAATAACAAAACCTCCAAAAGTACTCATCTTCACAACTCTTAATTGGGCTGCGACGGCTCAATTGAGTCTTGCCTTGACCAGGAGAGGCTTCGAGGTCGCTACTGTTGCACCCGGCGACCACGGTGTGCGCAGGGTAGAAGCGATCAAGGTCCACTATCGGTCGGTCTCTCACTCGGCAAGCGTTTCGTTCATCGACTGGGTAATCGAACAGTGGTCCCCCAACATTGTTATCCCTTGTGACGATGTAGCGACCTGTCTCCTCCACGAGCTTTATGTTCTGGCAAACCACGGCGATAGTCGTGACCCAGGAGCCATCAAAGCCCTTATTGAAAACTCTCTTGGCGATCCGGCAAGTTATTCCCTCGCAGAAAAGAGGAGCGAATTCATGGCATTCGCCAAAGGTGAGGGCCTTTGCATCCCCGACACGATGCTTATCAAAGACGCAAGTGATCTAGCCGATCGGCTCGAAACATCAAATTTTCCCCAGGTTCTCAAGCTCGACAGCACGTCTTCAGGACTGGGCGTCCGGATTGTTAACGATGAGGATCAGGCTAAGCGCGCGTACCGTGAACTGGTCACGATGTTTGGCTGGCCGAGAGCCTCCAAAAAAGCACTCAAGGAGCTCAGTTTAAGGCCACTCGTCTGCCGATGCAAGGGTCAGATTCCGAACATTACTCTGCAGCAATTCATACCGGGCGCGCCCGCGAATCGCGCCGTACTGTGCTGGCACGGAGAGGTGCTGGCCGGCCTTAGCGTCGAAGCGGTCAAGACCGCTCATGCGACCGGTCCAGCGACTGTCGTTCGTATCCTCGATAATGCAGAGATGGTCGAGACCACCAGGCATGTGGTCCAATGCTTGGGCCTTTCGGGGTTCTTCGGCTTCGATTTCATCTTGGAGGAAACCTCCGGTCGTCCTTTTCTGATCGAGATGAACCCGCGTCCCACCTCCATCTGTCATTTTTCATTCGATAGTGAGACCGACCTAATTGGCGCACTTTTCACGGCACTTACCGATAGAAGGCCGACCAAATTGAAGGCCCAGCTTGCAAAACAAATGATTGCTCTTTTCCCTGGAGAGTCTTGGCGCGACCCGAAAAGCGACTACTTGCTTTCATGTCATCATGACGCGCCTTGGGATGTGCCAGAATTGATTAACGCGTACGCTCGCCCCTGGTCGCCATCCTCGTTCAATTGGATCACTAAACTGTTTTCTCAGCTGCTTGAGGCGTTCCCGCACCTTTGGACTGATTACCGAGCATCGGACGCTTCTGCTCGCGACGAGTCCTCTGTCGACTCCACGTTCCAACGGCTTGACGCTATAAACGTGCCGAGCAAAGACTTTACTCCCAAATGAGATTAGACTGACTGATGTCGAATCCCTCGGATGTTGTCATTGTTGGTGCAGGTCCCTACGGACTTTCGATCGCAGCCCATTTACAGGAATGTGGAATCCGCTACAGGATCGTCGGGAGACCTATGCAGTTTTGGATCTGTCAGATGCCCGACGGGATGCAGTTGAAGTCTGAGGGGTTCGCCTCAAATCTCTATGATCCACAAGGAAACTTCACGCTTCGTGATTTTTGTGAGCAACAGGCAATTCCGTATACTGACCTAGGCACTCCAGTTGATAAGCGAACATTTTGTGCCTACGGGCTTGCATTCCAAAAGCGCTTCGTGCCGAACATCGAAAGCGAGTTGGTTGTCGCACTTGCCCGATGTTCGATTGGGTTCCGATTGCAGCTGGAAAGTGGCGAATCCATCTTTGCACGCAAAGTTGTCCTAGCTGTCGGTGTCAGTTATTTCCAATACATACCGCCATCGTTAGCTAGTTTACCGCAGAAATATCTGTCACATAGCTCGAATTACGGCGATCTTGAACATTTCCGCGGCCGAGACGTGACCGTCATCGGTGGCGGCGCGTCCGCGATCGATCTCGCGGTATTGCTTTTTGAGCGCGGCGCACGAGTTCGGCTCATAGCACGGCGACCCACACTCGATATCCACACCAAATTGCCATGGCCGCGCCCGCTGTGGCGGCGCATACGCTGTCCAATGTCTGGGATCGGCCCTTCTTGGCGTTCGCTATTCTTCGCTGACGCTCCTCTTCTCGTTCACCGGTTACCCGAAGCCATGCGCCTGCGGATCGTGAAAGACTATCTCGGTCCCGCAGGAGGTTGGTTCATGCGGAATCGTTTTATTGGACGAGTGCCTCTCCTTACCGGTCGCCATCTCGATCGGATTGGTGTCTCAAACGGTCAGGTTCACTTAAGATTGACCGCATCGGATCGCTCCATCATTGATGTGATTACCGATCATGTCATTGCCGCAACCGGCTATAGGGCGGATTTGGGCAATTTGAAATTCCTTGACAAGAATGTCCGCGACTTCGTCAAAGTGGTCGATCTAACCCCCGTGCTTTCTTCATACTTCGAATCCTCTTTGCCCGGACTTTATTTCGTCGGACCTGTCGCGGCAAACAGCTTCGGGCCTGTCATGCGGTTCGCCGTCGGCGCTGGATTTACCGCCAGACGGATTACCAAACAACTGACCGCCACTTCGTTTCAGTAGCGGTAGCGACGTTCCCTTTTTGCGGCCTGGGCGTACAGCGGTTGAGCATTCTCGTCGAAAAGCTTACCCGCAATTAGACTCGGAGGTGCCTTCACCTGATGTTTTTCTGGCTCGCGTTGCGCCACCGCGCAAGCGACGTTGTCTCTACTCCTAATGGGTATTGAACATGTTTAGACGGTGACGGATTTAGCCTGCTGTACTGCGCTTACGCATCACGGCGTCGCATACATCACGATTCCCACCGATGTGCAGATGATGTCGAAAGAGAAGCGCTCACCCCGCAATTTGAAGCATCACACTTCGAAGCGTTTCATGGGGTCGGGCTCGATACCGAATCCAGATGATGTTCTCCGAGCGGCCGAAATTCTCAACGCGGGAGAAAGAGTGCTATTCTGGCTGGCTTCGGTGCGATCGGCGCCGGCGATCGACTCGAAAAGACCGCGGACATACGCGGCGCGCCAATAGTCAAAGCGCTGTTAGGCAAAGCCTCGGTGCCCGACGAGAGCCCATAGACGACTGGCGGAATCGGATTGTTGGGCACCAAGCCATCGCAGGAGGCGATGGAAGACTGCGACACCTTCTTGATCGTCGGCAGCTCTTTTCCATACATTGAGTTCCTTTCCAAACGGGATCAGGTTCGCGGCGTTCAGATCGATCTCAATCCGATACGGCTCGGTCTGCGATTTCCAATCGAGGCCGGACTGGTCGGTGACAGTCGCAAAGCGCTCGAAGCCCTCATCCCGCTCCTGAAGCGTAAGGAGGATCGTTCCTTTCTGGAGAAGCCCAAAAGGGCATGAAAGAGTGGAACGAACTCATGCTCAGTCGCGCCTCGCGGACGGACCATCCGATGAAACCCCAGGTGGTCGCGCACGAACTCGGCAAGCGGCTGCACTCGGATGCGATCGTCTCGTGCGATTCCGGCACCATCACCATCGGGAGTTTCACCTCATGACGTGGTTGCCGGAAGTACCGGGCGAAATCTATGAAACATCGGATGGCATCTGTACCTTCGAGGTCGTGCGCATCGACGACAACAAACTGTGGGATTGGCGTCGGGAAGTTTGCACATACCATGAAGACCACAGCTGGACGGCGGTCGATGTCGTCCGCAGACCGGACAGGATCGATGCTTGAGCTGAACCATCCGAACGGACGGGCCTACCCGGGCGGGACTTTCCGACTGTGACCCCGCGCACCCTCAAGCGCGCCGTGTCATCACTGGCTTACGCCCTCGGACGAAAATACCCCGGGCTGCAGCAGCGCGGCCTGTGGCGGCGGCTGATCCAGGCGCGCTGGCAGGACATCGAATATTTCGACGATGCATGGCGAGCGCGTATCCGGCAGATGGCCGAGTTGATTCCAGCCAATGCAGCCGTCATGGATCTCGGGTGCGGCCCGGGATGGTTGGGCGAGATCGTCGATGCGCGCAGCTACACCGGCGTCGATTATCGGCCGCGCAAAGAAGACACGGTCGTTTGCGACTTCAATAAACGGCAGTTTCCCGAATTCCGGCGGGACGTGGCCTTTGTCAGTGGTTGTCTCGAATACATCGACGATTACCGCTGGTTCATCGCGCAAATCTGCGACAAGGCCGACCTGTGCATCCTGTCTTACTGCCTGGTGGAAACCCATCAGGATCTCGCTGCGCGGAGGCGCGCGGGCTGGGTGAACGACCTAACGCTCGACGACATCGAGCGAGAGTTTGCCCGCCATAGCTTCCGTCTGTCGGTCGAGACCGCGACGCCGACGCGCAACTCGATCCTTGTCTTTAAAAGTGGGTGACGGACATGGCGAATCTTGCGTCGTCTGCGCCTCGGGGTCGTGCTCAGGCCGTCGGTACGAGCGCGCCGAGCGGCAGTTTGCCAGCGAGAACCGCACAGACTGAAGCGACACTCGCCAGGCTTCAGGACGAGATCACGCGGGCGCTCGCGCCGGAACTCGATGGCGTGCGGTCATTCGCGCTCGTCGACTTTCCCGACCACCCGAATGTCGGCGACAGCGCGATTTATCTCGGCGAACTCGAATGGTTGCGCCGGCGCGGACTGGCGCCCGCCTATGTCTGCAGTACACTGACTTACTCTGCCGCCGCCCTCCGACAGGCGGTGCCGGAAGGCCCGATCCTGATCCACGGCGGCGGCAACTTCGGCGATATCTGGCCGCACCACCAGGCGTTGCGGGAGACCGTCATCACCGCTTTTCCCCGGCGTCGCATCGTCCAGCTGCCGCAGACAATCCATTTCGACGACAAGGCGGCGCTCGACCACGTTGCGGCAACAATCGCTGCGCACGGCGACGTTCTACTTCTCGTCCGCGACCGCAGCAGCTACGAGCTGGCACGCAATGCATTCGCATGCGAGGTCCGCCTCTGCCCGGATATCGCGCTGACGCTCGGCTCCATGCGGCGCCCGGGGAAGACGTGGCACGAGCTCCTGCTCTTGCTGCGCACCGACAAGGAAACGGCAAACCACGAGCCGATCCCGGCGTTGCCGCCGGGTGCGGTCGCGTGGGACTGGCTGGACGAGCCCAAGCATTTCCGCAAGCGGCGGCGGCTCTGGAGCGCGTGCCGCACGGTGCTCTCGGCGCCCGGGCAGGGCTTCGATCGCAACTGCCAGCGGGCGGAGCTCTACCGCGAGCTCGCTGCGCATCGGGTGGCGCGCGGTCTGCGGATGCTGGCTTCGGGGCGGACCGTCATCTCGGACCGCCTCCATGCCCACATTCTCTGTCTTCTCCTCGGCATCCCGCATATCGTCTTCGACAACAATTACGGCAAGCTCGGCAGCTTCATGGACACCTGGACGGCGGAATGCAAACTCGCGGTCCGCGCCGGCGGCCTTCCAGAGGCCCTCGACTATTGGAAAGCCGTGCGATAGCGCCTATCTCGCGACCCACTTTACGGGTCTGCGGCAGTGCCGGCCGCGAGCGGTCGCTGTCCGCGCCCTTCGCTCAGCCGCCGACCCATTCCGACCCATTGAAGACGACGGGGCAGAAAGGTCGAGCCTCCACCCGCGACGGTGACGAGAAACATGCAGGAGATCGAGCCGCAGCTACGCCTGACGGGATTGCGTCGGTTGTGACATAAGCCCGCTGCCTCTTAACCCCCGCTGGCAGCGTCAACACCGTATAGCTCGGCATGCCGATTGGCGTATAGAAGCCGTGCGGCGCCGACGGTTTCTCGTCGGTATCCTGTCCTCCTTAGCACCCACTACCCGATTCGATCCAGTCCGTTCCGTCAGACCACACTTCACAGGCGTCTGCGCCGCCACTGGTATAGGTTGTCCCGGAGGTGCAACCCGTCGAATCCGATACACAGGCGCGGTAATGAGCGTTTCCGGAAGCGGCGGCTGGGATCGCTTTACCAGCGGCAGAGTAGATCGTCTCGAAGCCAATTATCGTCCCGATGCCGACGCCAGTACTGCTGGAAAACGTCGCTACCTTAGTTGCACTGCTGCCAGCGCCTGGACCATCAACAATCACGACCGGACCTACCCTCGCATTTCCGTAGCTGTTTTCTCCTATATCAACTTCGCCGCCGCTGCGTGCGCCTAGATGGACACAACTCGTGTTGGCACTACTGCCGTCATTGGTGATGTCGCTATTGCAGATATCCGCCCACGCGTTTCCCCATCCCCAGTCGGTCGTCGAGCCGTTCGGGAGCACATCGAGAGCCGTTACCCCGTTCGTCGTCGTGGAGCGGAATGTTGGTACAGCAATCCCCAAATCGCCGTTTGGATCACGCACATTGAGGCTAAATTCATTGGCTCCCGTTCCAATCCCGATAGCGCCATTAGGAACGAGGAAGTCGTTGTAGGCATCGGTCAAGAGATTAGCGTTTCCGGATGCGGCATTAGTGCCGGTGAATGTCTCAACCTGATATTGAGAACCGCTCGCGCCGCCACCCTTGCTCCCGATCTGGGCGAACGCCGGCGCCGCCAGTAGCGCCAGCACCAGTCCTCCAATTGCAATTGCTGTCATTCGCATTTCAGGCCCCCCCTATCGCGCGCGCGTCTATGCTCACAATGCCATCGTCTCGCATGGCAGGATGGCAGGAACGACGGCACACATTGTTGACGCACTCAACGTGCCAAAATCATCTCTAGACTAATAAGTTCTTTCATTTGCAGTATTTAGCTCAATCTGGCTGCACGCTGATTGGCAGTTGCGGAGGCGCAACACTCAACACTCGGGGGAGCGACGGCTCAGAGGAGTTTGCCTGCGAGAATTGGGGGTCACGAGGGGCGCGGACGGTGAGGGTCAATCTTGGGGGGCGCCGCGTCCGCCCTCTCTTGGTACGCGGCCGCGTGTGAGTACTTTCAGTCGAATATCAAAGGGCGAGACCGCCCGCCAAGCCCGCTGGGGCGCGGGTCGCGAGACGGCTGAGAAGGGACTGGTAGTTAAAAGTGAGGCAATCGGGTAGGAAGATGGTTATCCCGGCTGCAATCAAGCATTTGGCAAACCTCAAGCGCTACTGGCGCTGCATCCGCCTTCACGCAAAATACCGCAATTTCACCATGATTCCAGCCTCGACGTACGCGAAGAACCTTATGCTCGTCCGCAACGTCCGCTCAGTGGCCGGTTGCGTGATTGAATGCGGAACATGGCGCGGCGGCATGATCGCGGGCATCGCCGACGTGCTAGGGCCCGAAAGGGAGTATTTTCTCTTTGACAGCTTTGAAGGCCTTCCGCCGCCGCGCGACATTGACGGCGCGGCGGCACGAGCATGGCAAGCTAACGTCAGCGGACCCCTCGATTATAACAACGGCAGGGCCTCCGAGGATGAGGCGAAACAGGCCATGCGTATGTCATCGGCCAGGCGTTTCACGCTCGTCAAGGGATGGTTAGACCGAACTCTGCCACAATTCGCGCCTCCAGCACCTATCGCTCTTCTCAGGATAGATGCGGACTGGTACGACTCGGTGAAAGTATGCCTCACCAGTCTGCACGCTCACATGGCGGAAGACGGACTGATTATTATCGACGACTACGCTGCCTGGGACGGCTGTGTGGCCACCCACGAGTTCTTGCACTCATTGAGCTATCGTGAAAACGTGCCGCGGCTGCGCCAATATTGGGATGACGTATACTACGTAGTTTTTTCCTCCTCTCCGCTGGACTCCAAGGTGCCAGCTTAACAGACCGGCAAGATCCTCGAGATTCGCAAGGGCAAGCGCTGCTCGCTGCATTTTCACAAGCTCAAAACCGAATCGTTCTACCCGCGCGCGGGCCGTCTAAAAGTCAGCGTCAAGGGATCGCCCGACGCCGAGATTCTCGAGGAGTTCGAACTCGCTGCCGGCAAGTGCATGGACGTTCCGCTGGGGCTGGTGCATCAGATGGAATCGCTGGGGGACGCCGAGTTGTACGAGTTCTCTACCCACCACTTCGACAGCGACTCGCATCGTCTGGTCGGGGGGACTGAAGCGAGATGATGTTATTGTGAGGTGAGGTTTGGTAGGAACATCCTCGACCGGTCCCTCCGGAGCTCGGAAAGATCGACAGTGCTCGTCAGTGATCTTCGGTGGGCCGAAGGAGATGACTTACTTCGTGGGTCACTGACGGCTACTCGATGCAACTGGCGGTGCTTTACTAACCTGCACAGCGCTTACAACGGACACCACGCGCCTGCCATACACATCATTTCGGCTAAACTGAAGACTCCACTCCGGCAGGTCGCCATGCGCCTAAGCGCATCACCTAGGCCATTGGTCGCCTTGGGTCAGCGTAGCGAACGGCGCATCGCGTCGCTTAAAGCCGCGTATGCAGCTCCGCAACCGTCCCGGTAGAACCCTCGCGAGCCAACTCAGCCAGCGGCCCGTAAAGCGAGGACGCCTCGAGGGCGAGGTCGCGTGCCTCGGCGCTGTTGGCCCGGCGGGCCGCGATCGCCTCCACCGGCTTCATACCGAGGCCTTCCTCGCACGCGCTCACCCAGAGGGCTAAGTCCGCAAGCCGTGGCGGTTGCTCGAGCCTGACCTGCGGAAGATTCCGGAATCCCATCACCGCCGCGTCGATCAAGGCACCCAAGATCCGAGGCTGTCGCTCAAAAGAATTCGCGCCGGAACCGCGCTTCGTCTCGCCGCATCTCGGCTGTGATATTCGGAAACTCGACTACTAGTCGCACGGTCGAGAAAATCGGGCCTTGCCATACCGAACTCAGGGATGCCGTTGAAGACCAGTGGACGGGTGGCGTCGAAGGTTGCCTCGTCGTGATCGCTCTAGAGTTGCTGGCCACCGAAGCCTCCACCCGTCGCGAGGCGACAGGTAGAATCGGCGAGTTCTTCTGGTAACCGGCTCAGGTTATCGAAACACACTAGCCAGGAGTTTTTTGCTGCAGCGCGCCTCGACGAAATGAAGTTGCCTACTCTGCGAAACTTCTAAAAGATCGTCAGTGATCGTCAGTAGCTCGCGCCCATGATCCCTTTTTGGCGCGGTTGTTGACGATCACTGACGATCTTTTCGGACCTGTGCAGCATAGGGCAACACGGAAACCCACCGTCTCCCCTGTTCATTGTTGCGGCTAAACTGAAGCTCGATTCCTGCAGCGCGTAGGGTCGCGGCCACGCGCCTGAGCGCACTACTTAGGCCGTTGGGCGCCTTGGGCCAGCGCACCGAACGGCGCATCGCGTCGCTCACATGGAATCAAGCCGCGCATGCAGTTCTGCGACCGTTCCGGTAAAGACTGCAAAACCTCGCCGATGCTGCGCTCGTCTCGCTTATTTGCATCTGGTGGCGCTATGGGCAGGCCCCGACATTCGGTACGTTGTCCATCGCCCCCCCTCCGGCGCCGCTGGTCAGCCCGCAGACTTTGATTTGGGAGATCGAGTTACCGGTGAAGGTCGGAGATGGCGCAGACAGGAAATCATCCTCGAACTTGGTATATGCTCCGGTGCCGCCACACGGGTGGTTGCCATAGCTGTTGCTCGCGAGGGTTAGCGGTCCCCAGGTCTCATCAAACACCTCGGAGTCCTTGACCGTGGTGTGGGCAAAGAATTGCACCCATCAGTCGCAAACAAAGGGCTAGCGCAGCCAGTTGAGTTCTCGAAGTGAACGGCAGTGAACAGCCCGCTACCGCCCTGATTATTAAACTCGACCGAATTGTCGTCCATCGAGAGGTCGTCGACCACGAACTCGCACGCTAATTGCGGTGCCGTTTTGTCAATCCCACCACCACGGATTCTGATATTTTCTCCAGCGTTGCTAAGTCCAGCCGGGCAACTTATCGCGGTCCCATTACCTAACCAGTTTACGCCGTCGAAGTCGTCGACGTAGCCATTATTCCCGAGCTGGATGCCGGTTCCGAAAGCTGAGACCGATGAATTCGAAAATAACACCCCCGGTGTAGACACTGCAAACCTACCGTTGCGTAGCTTTAGCCATTGCCCACAACCCATAGGTTCTCCCACTTTGGCGGATTGTGTACATTCGCTGCCCTGGCATTGGTCAGCGCGGTCCCAGTCGTGGCGTCGTACCAGAGCATATCGCCGGCGCGTCGTGTATCGAGCCGGCTCGATCACCTCGCCGTCTCGGATCAAATTGGGCCTCACGACCACGAGTTCGGGCGAGCCTTCGAGGCGCGCCATCAGTTTCTGGAAGCGTTCCCCATCGTCGATGCAGCGAAAGACTTCGCGTGCGATCTCGGTCCGTGTGAAGGTCGAACGCTGGCGTGTCAGGTTCTCGAAGACGATCTGCGGGCGCCGTTCGATTCGCCTAGCGTTTCTTTCGCGCACCTCCTCAAGCTGCCTTACCCGCTCGGCATACTCGCCGCGCGCCGCCATTTCTTCGACCGCTTTACCGAGGTGGCTGGACGGCTCCAGCTCCACGCCCTGTGCCTTGTAACTCCGGTGATCGATGCGCACGTCGTGCCCTGGCGGAACAGATGCTCATTGGCTAGGTCGGCCCAGCTCTCTCGCCATTCCCTGAGCAGAGAGACCTTGTTCCAGGCAGTGACTTTGGCGCCGAACCCATCCGCCGTGACCTTACGCATCGTCAGCATCACGTGTACGTGCGGATTCTCGGGCTCCCAGTGAACGTTTAAGTCGGCGATCATCTCGGTCCCGACAAACTCGCTTCGAACAAGGCCGCGAGCGAGCGCGATGGCCTGTTCGCGGCTGAGCTCCTGCGGGAACGCAAATTCGATATCGCGCGCCGAGCTGAGCATCCTTGCGCCGTTCTCCAGCCTCAACGGCGTTCCAGAGAGCCCCGCGATTGGCCATCCAGGAGGGTGCCCATCGGGCAGGAGAATCTCGGAGAATACGACCTCCGGCTTCTGGGTGTAGTCGAAGTTCAGGTCCTGGCGGGTATCGTGAAGTTTGGAGCCGGACCGAATACTTCGTTAAGAACTTCACTGACAGGTACGACGCGATCGCAGCGCAGGCAGCGCCTAGCAGCGTAGCTTCGATTGCCGGCGCATCCCTTGAAGCGAACAGCACGGGTAGCCTGAGGGCGGCTGCGGCTGCAATTATCGGCGTCGCTAGAAGGAGCGAAAATCTGAGCGCATCTTCATGAACCAACCCGACCATGAGTCCTCCCGCAATCGTTGATCCGGTCCGCGACAAACCGGGGAGCAGCGCTAGGATCTCTGCATTACACCCACTCCTGTCGACTGCCGCCACGAAACCTCTGCAGCGATGCGCTCGTCGTCGTCAAGAATTCCGCCTTCGCTTTTCGCCTTAGTTCTCGGCAGCTCGGCAACATAGAGCAAGAGCAGCCGTCCGTTCAAAGCGAGAAAGGACGCCACATACGAAGGCAATAAGAAAAGTTCCTGCACCTGCTTTTGGAATATAATTCCGACCATTCCGGCCGGAACGGTACCGACCACAAGGACCCATCCTAATTTCGCGTCGGGATCTGGCGTTATGCTCCTTAGCCTGATGGATCTCAGGATTCCGGAGATAATGCGAACCCAATCGCTCCAGTTTCGTCAGCACGGCTGTTTACTCGTATGGCGCAGTTTCGCACCGAAATCTGCGGCGGCGAAGAGCGCCAGCTTTAGCCGGCCTTTACAATTGGAAGAACCCGGATGTTTTTTTGTACTTGGCCGTGAATATTGGCCCTTCTCCGATTATCTACACTCGTTTCTATGAATAATGAGGTTTACGCATCAGCATACTTGAAGTTAGCCGAGTTACCCTTGCAACATTTCGCTATTGGGGGCATAGATTGCTCCAAGGGTGGAAAGTTCTTTCCTATAGTTTGGTCTCAATCGAACGATTTTCCCCCAAAATTTCAAGATCTTTCGGGTGCGGACCAGCCATGTTGGATTGGTACCTTGTACAGAGGCAGGATCAACTTGAGCGCAGTGTGCACGAATGCCTGAAGATCTCCTGATGTTCTCCGGACCAATGCCGAGGGGAGAGCGGCATCGGGGAAGTGAGCGCCCGCGCAGGGCGCTGTGCCTGACTTAAAACCTCTCTCATTTCCGTCCTTGCGCCGTAGGACTCGTCTTGAGCTTGGCGGGAAATCTAGTCCATTGCGTCCACTCGGGTGAGTGGAAACGGCGGAGGCTTACGCAACTTAAGATGACCGCTTCGTTACATCGCGTCGTCGATCATTCGCTCTGATCGCAGCAACTGCAGTCTCGGTGTTTTGCGCGAACGTCGGTGATGGAAATCTTTGATCTCGGTTCGGTAGAGCACTGCAACATTGGGAACTACGGGTATCGGGCCCGGTACACGATTCCTGTCGCTTCGTGTGTGCGTGTTGAACGCAAGGGGGGGGACTGAAGACACAGTTGGCCGACAATCTGCGCGAGCGTTTGTCGAAATCCGCAAATCTCTCTTTTCGTTAGTCACTACGGTA
The DNA here is from genome assembly GCA_963710455.1 of uncultured delta proteobacterium. Taxonomy (GTDB): domain Bacteria; phylum Desulfobacterota; class Binatia; order Binatales; family Binataceae; genus JAKAVN01. The sequence goes on along the minus strand of CAVQAG010000013.1, from coordinate 368,773 downwards.
GCAGGGAAGTGCCCGAGACGGGCTGCAAAGATAAACCGTGGGAGCCAGATCGTCAGCTGCGCAGCCTGCGCGATTGGCCAACGGAACCACGCGCCCCGTCCCAGCTTCGTTCTTGGACCACGATACTACGATTTCGCCCTCGACTATCGCGCTATCCTTCAGCGCAGCGTCAGATCGCTCCCGGAGAAGGGCGCGGCTCTCCGACGGTCACTCCTCTCATTTAAATGCACGCTCGCTTCAACCGTGACTACAAAGATCAGAAGTGAGGTCGGCACTGCAAACTATCGCTCCCGTGCTCATCGACTTCGGGAAAGCTTGTTCTTCACTGCCGGTGAACTAAACCAGTCTGATCTCTTGCTCCCATATCAGTACCCTATGAGTTCAAAAGAGGATTAGGATGTCGGAGTGGTTTCTCGTACACACCAAGGCTCAGCTTGAGCGCAGTGTGCTCGAACGCTTCAAAGTCTCGGGAATGGATGCCTTGCTACCGCTGTTGAAGAGACGCGTGCGCCGCTGGGACAGGCTGGTCAGTTCAGTAGGCCCGTTGTTCCCGTGCTACCTCTTTGCTCTTCCCCGGGACCGGCAAGAGCGAAGCGCGATAGAATTCCTGCCGGGCGTCCGCGGTCTGGTCCGGTTCGGCAGCGAGCCATCACCGGTGCCGATCTCGGTCATTGAGGAGCTTAGGCAGCGCTGCGCTGCCGGACCGGTTGAGCTGCCGTCCAAGCCGTTCAAAATGGGTGGGCCCGTGAGAGTGACACACGGCCCCTTTCGGAATTTCGAAGGGATATTTGAGCGCCACCTAACCGTCTGGCTTTTTATTCCATGCGCGCTAGGTGTCGTGCGCCAGCACGTACTTTGCGCGATCAGCGTCACTATGCCGCCAGCGGCCGCGGCGCGGATGGCGGTTGCAGTTCGGGCGTGCGGTCCTTGCGCTTCTCCAGTGTTCTATGGAAGCGATAGGACTCGGCGCTGGTCTCGAGAAGCCTCCTGTGAGGTGAATAGCGCGAGAGCGCCAATCCCAGACCACGAGGATCTGGCGCACCGAGCCCTGCGTAAGGAACTGCCAGTCCGAGAAGCGAACCCTAGAACAGGAAAAAAGGCAGACGCAGATACGTCTCGGACATCATAGGCTTTAAAAACCGGCGGAAATCCCGTCCTTTTTAAAACCGGACAGTTTCGAGGCATGCAAAGTCCGGTTCCGGTATGTTCATCTAGGTAAAAGACAGGCGTTTCTATAAGGAACCCATTAGGCTTAAACTGCCATCTGTCCGTGTCGCACCACCGCGCCGGAAGTGCCGGGTGAAGAGGCGGGAGCCGCCGCCGTCAACCAGCCGTCAACCGCTGGCCCAAAAAGGCTGTTGTCAACGGCCGCTCAGAGTGTCAACCGGTTGACGGGACCCCAAATCAACGAGCGGCGCGCCTGCCCCCGTCCAAACGCCTCACCCGAAGCGTCGGGCTGAGGAAGACATCACCGGACTCTTTGGGCATCTAGTTCGCGACGCGAGCGGTGGGCGACCCGCTTCGACCCGTCGACGCCGCCTCTGCTGGCGGTGTTTCCAGGAGTTCAAGTCTAGTGAGAGTTAACTGATCTTCGAGTCGGCAGGTCAGCTCGGCTCCTTTTCCTTTGAGTTCCGGCTCCTTCCGTGTCCCGCTTTTTTCTGCACGGGTATTTCAGCAAACAAAATTTTTGAAATACACATCCAAGGTGTGTATCGTAAGGCTGTGAAACACGGAGGTGATGAGCCTATGCATCGGCGGCTGAATATCACCCTGCCCGAAGAGACGGTGCGTCTGATCGACCGGGTTGCGAAGGCCGGCGACCGGAGCCGCTTGATCGACGAAGCAGTGCGGGAATTCGTGCGCCGGAAACAGCGCACATCGCTCGGAAAACAACTCGAAGAAGGCGCTCGGCGCAGGGCCAAGCGCGACCTCGACCTCGCTGAGCAATGGGCCTCGCTTGAAGAGGAAGCATGGCCAAAGGCTCAAGGGTAACCCAACCAAGGCGCGGCGAGGCTTGGCTCGTGGCCTTCGATCCCACCATCGGAGCCGAGATCAGAAAGACACGGCCGGCGCTCGTCCTTCAAAACGACGTCGCCAACCGCGCGAGTCCCATCACGATTGTTGCGGCCATTACCTCGCAGTTCGAAGAGCCCGTATATCCTACGGAAGTGCTGATCAGAGCCGGCGAGGCCGGGCTTGCCACAGATTCGGTTGTGCTCCTGAACCAAATCCGATCGATCGACAGGCGCCGGCTGATCCGCCGCCTGGGTGCCCTCCGACCCGAGACCATGACGAAGGTCGAGCGAGCGCTCATGATAAGTCTCGGACTTGTGAAAGTGTAACGGCCTATGGTCCGATCAGGTTCGTCGAGGGAACGCTAACCGGTCCGACGGGCAAGCAGGCAACCGTACGCTTTCTCGTCGATAGCGGTGCGACCTACACACTTGTTCCGCACGATGTATGGAAAGCGCTCGACCTTGCGCCCAAGCGTGCTGTCACCTTCACCCTCGCCGACGGCACCCACTGATTCTGGGAGAACCCGGCGACGACGCGCTGCGAGGAGTGGTTAGGCTCGAGGTTATGGGGCTGGTGCTGCATCCCTTCAAACGGACACTTGAGCCGATGAATAGAGACGGTCATCGAAGGTGCATCGCTGTTCGGCGACATGGTTCAGCTTGACCCGCGTACCGCGCCGGATCGTCCAGTTCCGCCCGCCGACTCGATCGCGAGCCTCCAGAATCGTGACGTCGTAGCCGGCCTTTCGAAGTTCATAGCCCGCTGTGAGCCCGGCGATTCCCGCGCCCAGAATCACGATTTTGACTCCCTTGCCGGACTCGGGCGGTTGCGATGGCGGGCTCGCGTAAGAGACCGGGACGGGCGCTAGGCCAAGCGCCTCCATCGCGACGTTAGCGGCGGCGACGCCGCCCAAGATGCCGACCCGCCGCACAAATTCCCGCCGCGATATTTTCATTCGAAGCGATTTTCGCAGGCAACGTTGCTGTTCGCTAGCGGTGAGGCGACGACGGGTCATGAATCTTCCCTGGGGCTTTTTCCTTGATTGGCTCTCGTTAAAAGGTGTTCAAGATGGATGGTGTTGAGGGCGACATGCTTGAGAAGGAACGGCAGCGAAAGCTCGGAGCCGCTCGCAGACGGCCTAGGCCGGTGCGAGCCGGCACAGCGAACCGCGGGACGGGGAAATTGGACAGCGTGTCTGGTCGATCCACAAATTTGACAATTACTCTAAGAGATGGCCGGTAAGACTCTAGCCGTTTCGAGGATTAGGGATTTCAGGTCATCTTTCAAAGTGGTCACACAACATCATCAGCGCGGCTTGATTGCCCGCGCAACTGAGCTTAAAGGACGTGATGTGCGCCTTCCTGCCGCCGTCGGAGTCGAACAATACTTCGAAGTCCAGGCTCGTCAGCGCGCGGCGATTCTCTTCTGGCATCTCGCTGATGGGCAGCAGGTCATCGCGTGAGCTGTGCCTGCCGAAAACTTCGTCCCCCGCGGTATGCCGCCGAGAAGTCGGCGGCGCTGGCGATGCCTGGCCGCGGTCGTTTCGCCTGGGCCGCGGAGGCGTTTCTCTGAGGACCGCATATGCTAAAATCTTCTTTGGTCTTCGCATGGCGCATCGATGCTGGGCGGTGGCTGCGGCAGAACGGTACATGGCGCGCCCCGAGGGAACCGCTAAAGCAATGGCAGCTGAAACCTCAGGCATTTGCTCAAAGTCAATGCTGCCGCGCCAGAAGGCATTCGTGCGTGAATACCTTGGCGCGGGCTGCAAGAACGCGAAACAGGCCGCGGTTCGCGCAGGATATGCGGGAGGCGCCTCCGCCGAGGTCACCGCTTCGCGGCTGCTACATAACCCCAAGGTCGCCGCAGAAATTGAGAAGGCGCAGGGCCGGCTCCTCCGCCGTAACGAGATCACTGCCGATCGCCTGCTGCACGCAATTGCGAACATTGCCTTTTTCGACCCCGGAGAGCTTTTCGACAATAATTGGAACCCCCTGCCCTTGAGCCGGATACCCGCGAGAGCGCGCCAAGCGATTTCGAGGCTCGAATTTAGAGACGGCGTGCTGAGACGGTTGAGCTTCCGCGACAGGATGGATGCGCTACGAATCCTCGTCGATCTCGTCGGGCCGCTCAAGCTCCCGCCCGACGCGCCTTCCGCACCGCCCGTGGAGGAGAAGAGACTGTCCGTCGAGGAGTTCCTTCGGCGTGCCGACACCGCCAAACGCAAGGGTAAGATGTCATCCTCCGGTGACGGATGAAACCGGAACCGACATATCGGGCGTACGATCCACTTTCCGTAACGGATCGAATACGGGCGCGGCCAAAATCTTTGAAACGAGGCCAGCGCTGAGGGGAAAAAGGTCAAAAGCGGACGCGCCAAACCTTAGCATTTCTTAACATTTTCTTTACAAGATTGGCGGCTGAAATTGCGAAACCTCAAGGCTCTCGCGCCTCCGGCGTGGCGATCGAAAACCTGGCCGGGGACGATGTCGAGAAGTTCGCCGCCCCTGTTCAAACCCCATGCCCTCAAAGCGCCGGGGAGGAAGATCTCGCCCGTTCAATCCGGAGTAATTTTACAAAACCAACCCAATTGGCGATCATCCAAGGGGCGTGGTGTGATCTGCCCAAGGTGGCGAACGCAATCTGGTTCAGGGCCGGATGCGCCAGCCGATCCGGTAGAAGAATGCCGCGAGCGGGTTTTTAAGGTCTCGAAGAACGGTAACAGCCGGGGCGGGAAGGCATTCTCGCGCGGATGCGATTGCGGTCAACAATGTTCAGTGCGGAAACCTGTTCAGGCGGCGTGAGGTTTCGTCGAGGGTCGGGACCCCGTTCACCTGGGTTCGCCTATAGCCGAGAAGATGCGCTTTGCGATCTAGAAATTCTACCAGCGCCCTCTTGACGTAATAATTCCTCTTGTGTCCCCTTTCGAGCGCGAGGTTTTCAAGGCACCGGATTGCTTCCTTCTTCGTCATCGAGCACCGATCATAGAAGACGGAAGATCGAGTGCTAAGTTCTGAGGGCCACTTTTCGTGAGAAATCGACCGATCTGTGGATAAAGGAGGAGGTCCGCGCAGCGGTACGGCTGACGGCAAGCCGGGCTGTCCGGCGCGGTCTGGCCGCCCTGGTCGCTGTGGTCGGAGCTACCTTTGCTTGACCCTGCTCAGGGAGTCCTTCCCTTATATTGGGGTAACGAGCAGCGTGTCGACCCGGGCCGTATCAGCGACTACTATCTTTTCTGCGAACCTAGCCCTGCCATTCTCCACCACGACCCGGTCCTGATATTCGCCGGCGCTATAAATCTCGCTTGTTCCATAGCGGACAGTATCCAGAGCCGTGCGAACGACGAGATAGTTCGCCCGCGCCTCTATGACCCGATCGGCGCAACTCAGGATGCGGACAGCCCCAACGATATGCCGATAGCGGTGCGGCGCGTAAAGGTTCGCCGTACGGTGCGCGACGACACGATCCTGGAGCATCCCGCGACCGGCGCAAAGCACCCAGCTCAGCGCCAGGTTCTGCGACACATTTTCCCAGGGGATGATTTTATACACGCAGTTCTCGGTGAAGAAGTCGGGCCAGTCTTCAAGACGATCGTTGTCGACGCAGCCGACGTAATCTGCCAACAACTCTTCGACTACCGCCCTGGCTTGTCGGGAATCTACGCTCATTCGGAGTCCTGTCGTTCAAATCTCCATCACGGAGCGGTAGTACCTCCAGAAGCTGCGGATCGGCGCTTCCGTATTGAGGTTCTCGTCTCCTCCCTCCACATCACCGCCCAGCTCGACGTACGACGAGTCGCCCTCGCCGCGAAGGATAGCCTGCTGCACCAGCTCCGTCGCGTACCCGTCTTCCATAGAGATGTAGCCGGCGGGACCGACCAGGTTTGCGTGCTTGAGCCGAAGCCGATCCATCTCAGCGTCGTCATCTCGATATCCGAAAAACGTGAACAGAAGCTCGAACGAGTCCGGCCCCTTTGGCAGGATGTGGCGAGTCGCCAGAGTGTTCTGGATCTGCTGCACCACCACGCACGGGAAAATGTGATTGATCGAGTTCGTCAGCTCGACCTCGAACTCTTTCCTGTATTCGAGGAGGGAGGGATCCGCCAGCTGATATCCTTTTTGATATGTCCGCGGCGCCATCCCCTCGACGTCGCGATCGTTTTGCTCGGCGCGCCGCCAGGCGCGTATGATGCTCGTCCGTCCCTTCGGATCGACCAAACAGCCTCCACCCTGATTCGCGCGGTAGATGTTGAACGTCGCATGGAATAGGTGAAGCAAGCTCGCGTGGTATGGATCCTTGACGTTTTCCACGTATAGCTTCCAGTTCGCATGGATGAACTGTCTCGCGTAGCCGAGAACCTTCACTGGCCGGTTGAACACACGGTCTATCCAGGGGCGGATATCGTCCCCAAGGTACTCCTCGATCGGCTCCATCTCGTCGCTGAAGGATGCGAAAACCAGGCTCCGGTAAGTCGTCAGGTTGAGCTTCCGTAGCGAATGCTCGGCTGTCTTGAAGCCCGGCGGGTAACCGCCTCTGCCCTCGAGACCCTTGCGAAATGGCACCCCCGTGAGATTCCCCTTAAGATCGTAGGTCCACTGATGATAGACGCACTGAAGCGCCGTCCGATTGCCCCGGGGCTCGCGGCAGACCAGGGCCCCGCGATGCGCACACCGGTTCACCATGGCGTTGAGCTCGCCGTCGCGGTTGCGACACACGATCACCGGAGTGTCAGCGATGAAGGTGGCCTTGAAGTCGCCGGGATTCGGCAGTTCCGCGTCCAGCGCTACATAGTTCCAGGACCGACCGCCGAACAGTCGTTCCTGTTCGCGCTCGTAAACCGCCGGGTCCGTGAAGACCCGATATGGGACGCGCCTTACGCCCTCGGTCTGTGGCCAGCGAATGGGTGACAATTCGTTCACGGTTCACTCCATTTCGAGGGGCAATGGGAAAATCTTCCTCAACCTGGCCCGTTGCGCCCTGTGGAGGGCGGGTCGAGACCCCTCAAGCACGGCTCGCGCCGACTCACCCGGGCGCAGGACTCGCGCGACAAGAATCGCAGTATTCCTTCAGCGCAAGAACCTTATCGCCTTCGAACTCGAAGAGGAAATGGTAAACATCGTTGCGCGCGGGTTTATGCTTTCCGTGGACAGAACCTGGTTAGGCCCTCCAACCGACAACAGATCCGCAGTCGAATATGGTCGGCGTGCTCGCCGATGCCGCCGCCAAAGATAATCGCTTCGGTCCCGCCCTCGATTGTAGGTATTGCCCAATATATTTGCGCACCCTATAGCAGAACATCTCGATTGCCAGCGCCGCGTCGGCGTTTCCTGCTGAGGCTGCTGCCGGTACATTCCGGATGAGAGACGCCCGAGACGCCCAAGAGCCCCGACTGATGGTTTAGAATCGATTCCGCCTTCGCGGGACTGATCTGTTCGCGTTCACACAGAAAGCGAACGATAGCGGGATAAAGATCGCCGCTGCGCGTCGCCATCATCAATCCCTCGAGTGGAGTAAGTCCCATCGAAGTATCAAACGATCTGCCGCCCCGGATGGCCGCGGCTGAGCACCCGGCGCCCAAATGAAGCCAGAAAACTCGACTTTAGCCCAAGCAAATGCAATGTGAATCCTCCTGATACAAAATCTCGGTCCGGTCAGTTTTTGCAGTTCTAGAAGCGCTCGATCAGGGTACCAGTGCCGAGACCACCGCCGCAGCACATCGTAATGAGCGCGCGCTTGCCGGCACTGCGCTGCAGCTCGTTGACCGCCTCGGTCACCAGCCCGCATCCGGTCGCGCCGAGCGGATGCCCGAGTGCGATCGCGCCGCCGTTCGGATTTACTCGCTTCATGTCGGGTTCTAGCGTTTTCGCCCAACTCAGCACCACCGACCGAACGCCTCGTTGATCTCAAACACGTCGATATCGGCGATATTGAGACCCGCTCTCTTAAGCAGCTTGCGTGTGGCCGGAATCGGCCCTTCGAGCATTAGCACCGGATCACATCCCACCAGACACGTTTCGACCACTCGTGCGCTGGGGTGGCAGCCCAGCTCACGCGCCTTCTCGGCAGTCATTAGCAGCACGGCAGCCGCGCCGTCCGCCACCTGCGAGGATGAACCTGCGGTGTGGATTCCGTCAGGACGAGCAACCGGCTTAAGCGCGGCGAGCGCCTCGAGGCTGGTCTGCCGCGGAACCTCGTCGCGCGTGATGACACGCGTCTCACCGGTTCGCTCTCCGCTTTCCGGGATTACCGGAACTTCGATTGGCACAAGTTGAGAGTCGAATCGTCCCTCGGAAATCGCGCAGGCAGCGCGAAGCTGTGATTCGAGGCCGAAGCGGTCGGTGTCATCGCGCGTAATCCCATACTTGGTAGCGATTCGCTCGGCGCCTTCAAATTGGCTGGTGAACTCGAAGTGCTCGCGATACTTGCGCGTGATCGGCTTGCCCATGCCAGCCTGCGCTCCCGCAATCGCGTCCGAGCCGATCGGTAACAGGCTCATGTTCTCGACGCCGCACGCCAGCACGACGTCCTCCGCGCCCGACGAGATCATGCTTGCCGCCAGATTTACCGCAAACTGGCTGGAACCGCACTGCGAATCGATGGTCGAGCATGCGACGTCAGGTGAAAGGCCGGCGGTGAGCCACGCGGTCCGGGTCACGTTGAACGCCTGTGCGCCGACCTTGTTGATGCATCCGCCGATCACCTGGCCAATAGCGGCGGGCGCGAGCTTAGCGCGCCTGAGGACCTCGGCCATCACCTGGGCGAGCATTTCCGTGGGATGCGCACTCGAAAGTGCGCCCTTCTTTTTGCCGATAGGCGACCGGCCCGCCTCTACAATCACGACTTCTCGCACGACTCTCCTCCGTTACACCGAGCCGAGGCCCAGTTTCAGTATCGGTCAGGCTCCAGACTAGCGCAGATATAAGAGGAGTGAGAATTGGCGCCCAACTGAGCCTGGAGATGGATCTCTCGGTCGTCGGCAAAGGATTATGCGTTCTGATGGCTGTGCCTCCTCCTCCTGAGAAACAGGATTCAGTAGTACCTCACCGAAGAGCGATCGACCAACTCGAAGCCGAGGAGCTTGGCGCGTTTGCGCAGCGACTTGAGTTCACGAGCGCGGTTGAGCTGGTGGTAAGCAGTTGCACCGGGGTCGTTATAGATGAGATCGCCGGATAGGACGCGGTAGACCAGCACGGCGAGCTTGCGGGTAATGGCCTTGGCCTTGCCCACCCGGGCGGCCAGGCTGCGGTAGAAGGCGCCGAGTGCGGTCGAGGTGCGACCGAGCTGCAGCGACTCCAGGCGAAAAGGGCCGGCGAGCCGGTCCCGGCACCAGTCGCGATGGACCTCGATGTCAACATCCTTCAACGCTAGGGTGTTGAAAAAACCCCTCCACCCGTTCGACGGATCAATTGGGACCCGTATATTGGAACGAGGCCAGCGAGGAGAAGGAAGGGCCGACGGGTGGATCGCGATCGACCCCAGACGACGCTGTTTACTATGGTGAACCCGGCTTCCCTTGATTTCGCCGCTGTTGATTTCACGTGCGGTGTAAAATGGTCGTCCGGCTTTCCGGTTACGCGTTGAAGGTCGTATTCGCCGACGAAGAGCCGGACTACATCGGCTACATTTCCGACTGATCCACCGACCCGTCTGCGAGAACTCAAGAGGACTCAAGGATCGGACGCGTGAGCCGGGCACAGGCATCTTCGATTGAAGACCAGTTTGTGAATGCGGTCAGGGGCGCGCTTGAAACGGCGCCAGACTGGTCAGCGGAACCAGTCACGATACTTCACCGGACAGTCCAGGGCCATATCGAAATGGTGAAATTCGACGATTCTTCCTACATGAGCCGCGCGGCTTACGATCTTACTGCGAACGTTCTGACAGTTGTCCTGACCAACGGCGAATTTCTGAAGGTTGCCCGCATCCCCGTCGAATACTGGGACAGGCTGCTGGCTGCCCCATCCAAGGGCGGGTTCTTTGTGCGGTACATCCAGCCGCGCTTCAACGTGAACAAGCTCGGGTGGTTGAGAAGAATGTGCGTGCAACTCAAATCGCGGCGCCAAATTCCCTAAAATCCTGTACTGCAAAACCCTGTGCCGCACTCAGCATTATCGTTGAAACGCGAGCGTACAGTCGTACCCTAACCGGGTCAACTGACCTCATTTCCCGCCAGCCGACTGCTAGTGATTTGCCGCCGAAATGCGTTAAGCGACCTGTCCGCGCCGGATAAGATGATAGCTGGTGTCCGATGCCATGGCTGTTTTTGAAGCGGCATAGTTATTGATCTCGTCAACCGCGCTGGATAGCATCTCTGTCACGACATTGCTGAAGTTCGAGCTGTAGAAAGGGGGGCAGTCATGTCTACAGTCTGGGCTGTGCCTGTGTCGCGCTTCCGACAGGCTCATCAAATTCTCAGGTTTCTTCGCGAAGAGCGGTGTTCGATGCGCACTCTTGAGGTGAGACTTTTCAAAACCAGCCGGAAGACGCCCATAGCCTCACGGTGCTGGGAGCCTAAGTCTGACCTAGCTATGACTGCGCAAGAGATCGCGACGTTTATCGCCGATCACGGGTCGGTTGAGGCCACAATCGTCGCGGCAGACGTGTTCTAAGGCCGCTCTGGACAGACGGGCGCAACGGGGCGTGTTGAGAGGCGCCGTTCGCTTGGGGCGCGTCGTACGTAGTTGCCTTGGCGGGCTTACCTGAGCTGCTGAGCTACTTAGACATAGCAGAGTTCCAGCACGGTGGAACCCCTGTACCCACTCCCTGCGTGCGCATCATGAAGGCCTCCCAGAAGGTCAAATAGAAAATTGTGCCGCTCCCGCTGGCCGTAGGGAAAGGCGGTGGCCAATAGAGCCCGGTCGAGCGACGGCGTAGCGCTTATGTGGATCGGCCTGTCCGTCGAGCCGCGCGCCGCGACGAATAGTTCGCGCTTGAGCGCATCGTACACCACTTCAAGTTCGAGCCGTCTGCAACGCTCGTAGGCAACCGACACACAAAATTGCGGAAAGCCATGCGCGAAGTTAGTGGTGCCGTCGAGCGGATCGACAATCCATCTATGCTCGCTCCGTCGCGTGTTGGCGCCGCTCTCTTCGGCTAGGATCGCGTGGTTCGGGAAGGCGCGGCTGAGCGTCCGGATAACCGCTTTCGGATTCCCGGTCGGCCTCGGTAACGAAATCGAGCGCGTTGGTTTTGTGTATGATCCTAATGCGGCTTAAGCGCCGCAGATGGATTCGGCCGGCTGCGCGCGCGGCGCCGAGCGCCACCTGCTCGAGTTTGGTGGATGTAGGAACCGGCTTCGTGCGCATCGCGGATGGACGTCATTTGACGGAGCTGATGTTATCCAGCGGAACCTGGCTTCCGGAGTGAATCTAGACCGCCCACATGGCGACCGCGGTAAACGTCCATGAAGCCAAGAGCCTCCATCGTCACGTGAGCGGCGCCGACGCCGCCCAAGATGCCGACTCGCCGCACAAATTCCCGTCGCGATATTTTCATTTCACACGATTTTCGCATGCTACGTTCCTAGATCACGCGGTGCCGCGATGACTGAAGCCGCTGTCTTTGCTTTAAATTCGACCTGAACGGAAACTTGAGCAGGCACGAGAGCGAAAATCGTGGTTTCCGCGCCTTTGGAATTTTCAGCAGCCACAGGTCGTCGCACCTCGGTCAGAGCGCAATCGCTCAGGTTGCGGGCAGTAAACTAAGAGCGTCCGACTGTTCGCGGAGATCGCGATCGCCCCGCAAAGTAGACGCTGTGCGCGTGCCTTTCAATCGCCCAGCGCTTAGCATGTCCGTTCGGGTCGCGTAGATTCGCGGTGTCACCACGCGGAGGTCCCAATGGCGGCGGAGCGCAAGGGTGCGATCGAGATCTTCAAGGTGGCCGGCATCCAGGTCGCCATCGACTATTCCTGGCTGATCATCTTCGCGCTAATCCTTTGGTCACTGTCCTCGGGATATTTCCCCGCAAAGTATCCCGGCTATTCGACCGGCAGTTACTGGCTGGTGGGACTGGTTGCGACCATCCTGCTTTTTTGCTCGGTGCTCGCGCACGAGCTGTGCCACGCGGCGATGGGGAACCGACTCGGCGAGGAGGTGCACCGGATCACGCTGTTCATCTTCGGCGGAATGGCGGAACTGGAGCACGAGCCCAGCAGCGGGATCGATGAGCTCAAGATCGCCGCGGTGGGTCCGCTCAGCTCGCTGGTGATGGCGGCAATCTTTTGGCTGATCGCGCGCGGGGTCGCCGCGGCTCCGGCGACGGCGCTGTGGGTAGCGGTCTTCTCTTATCTCGCCTTCATCAATCTCGCGCTCGCACTGTTCAACCTGCTGCCTGGGTTTCCGCTCGACGGAGGGCGCCTGCTGCGCGCGGCGTTGTGGATGCACTGGGGCGATCTTGGCCGCGCGACCGCGGCAGCAGCCGACTGGGGCAACACGATCGCGTGGGGACTGATCGCGTTGGGCGTGCTGGAAATCTTCGGGGGCGGCCTGATCGGCGGGCTGTGGCTGATATTCATCGGGCTGTTCCTGCGCAGCGCCGCGTCCTCGGGCTACCAGAACATGATCGTCAAACAGGTGCTGTCAGGCGCGAGCGTGCGCGAGATTATGGTGCGCGATCCGATCGTGCTCGGCCCCGAAGAAACGGTAGCCGGTGCCGTCGAGAACTATTTCCTGCGCTGCGGTTTCGGCGGCTTTCCGGTTGCGTCGGATGGAAAAGTACTGGGCGTGGTGACACTTTCACAGGTGCGCGAGTGTCCCGCGTCCGAGCGCGCGAGCAGGCGCATCAGCGAGATTATGCGGCCCGCCGACCGGACAATCGAGATTGCTCCCGGTGCCGGCGTCATCGATGCGATCCGGCAGATGGCGGCTGCGGATATCGGACGGCTGCTGGTCGTCGACCAGGGCAAGCTGGTTGGCCTCATCACGCGCACCGGCGTGACGCGCTACGTGCACACCAAAACGCAGCTCTCCGCGCCCGCCGGCACCGCCTGATAACGCGTCCGGCTTGAGGGCGGGACCCATACAAGGGCGGCCGAATGGAATCCTTTGTTTACATTCTCGGACCGAAGATGGACCCTCGGGAACCTGTCTCGCGATGAATGGATGACGGCAAACTCGTAGGGATCGTCAGCGATCGCGACCAGCGCCTGCATGTCGGATCGCTTGGGGACGTGAGGGTCAACGGCGCCATGACCAAGCCGGTGGTGTGTACTCTCCCACGACGATGCTGGAACACGCGCCAACCTGCTGGTCAAGCACCGGATTGGCGGCTTGCCGGTAGTCGAGCAGGGGAAGGTGATGGGCATCATCACGGCGACCGACCTGCTGCGCGCATTTGCCGAGCTCTTGGGCGGCACTCAGGAAGGTGTCTCACGGATCGACGTGAGCGATGCGGACATGAGTGGATGGTCGAGCTTCCCAATCGAATACAAGACGTTCCCCGCAAACAGATCGAACGCGATCGTCTGCGACCGATCGCAAAGCTGTGCGGCAGAATCCGTCTTCGGGAAAATCTGGCGGGACTCGAAGGTTAGTATACGCCGACCGCCCGTTGGCTAAGGGATCCAGCCTTCTGAAGTTCTTATAGTTAGAACAGGGCAGGCCGCCTGCCGGACGACGCTCTCGGTAACGCTCCCCATAACGAAACGCGCGAGACCGCTTCTGCCGTGCGTTGGCATCACGATCAGGTCCGGCTTGATTTCTTGCGCAACAGTCAAAATCGCCTTTCCCGTGTCGGCAAGGAACGCCGTCTCAGTAAGCGTCTCGCATTTCAGCCCGGATAGCCGTTGCGCAGCCAACTCCTTAAGCATCTTTAAAGCCTGGGACTCAGACGATTTCTCGTCTTCTGCACTCTTGGTGACGTGCGATTCGCCTATTGCTGGCAGTGCTGCAACGACATGCAGCAAATATATAGTTGCAGTTTCGCCTGCGAGCTGCCTGGCAGCTTCCAGAGCGATCCCTTCCTGATCGTCGAAGCCGACCGGGCAAAGGATCTTACCAAATGGGAAATTCATCTGTCTCTCCAAGTGCGTTTGGTGACTTGTGGGACTGTATAGACAAATTTAACAATCCCGCTGTTGCGAATCATAGACTAACATCGGGGATCGGCTAATCGCCCGGCTTCTTCTGTTGCATGCGCCAGTGGTCGATGGCTTTCGATGTTGAAGCGCCAATCGCTGACCACATGAAAGGCCGGAATCTGATCGTGTTTCAGCAATCGGTAGATCTTTGTCGGATGCACGCGCAAAACAAGCTGAGACTTCGCGCACGGTCATCACTTTGATCGGCCCCGTATCGTGAGACGTTTTTGCGGCATCTTCACTTTTCATCTGAACTCCTTTCCACCGAAGCCAATCCCTCGTCCGCAGGCGATGGTCGAAACGTAACACCGCGCTAGCTTTCCCGTCCACCTCGTTCAAAATCCTGAAAAAGGTTCCGGCTACAGGGGAGAAGCTGAAATGAAGCTGGTCATCGTCATCTAGTAGCGGCTGGTAAATGAAATCACGTTATTGAATACGCGAAATCGCCTTGCGGACAGGGATAACAAAATGTGGGTGACGAGCCGCTCGAGACGGAGCTTACGGTTCACTCCCCCTTTCCGAATGCCACCGCTCACGGCTCGTCACGTCGCACAAGACATCCGCAGGCAGACGGGTGTCAGGAAGGGGCCGGTTTGGCAAGTCGGGCGATGTCAACTAGCGATCTATTGGCCTGCTTCATCGGCGTCTTCCTCGGTTTCGTGGCCGCCGCTCTCCTCATCGCTGTCCTAGGATAAGCGAGCGGACCCCGGTCTGGAATGAAGAAGCCTGGTCTGTTTTTTTCGCACGCCAACGCCCCTTTAAGCCGCGATGCCCGCAAATCCGGAAGGCCATGAGAAGTAGCGATAAAATTATTGGCGGGTATTGCTGTGCAAAGATGGCTTCGGCGATCCTTCCGGTTTTCGGGTCGCCTCTGTTTAATGACAGACATGAAGCTCCTTCACGCCGCTGCGCTCGCTTTGGTCGGCTGGTACCTCATGGTGCCGCCGCCTGTAGTTCATAGTAGCCTGCCAGTGGATTTGGACGCTCCCTTGTCAAAATGGGAGATTTTTTCTGCGCACGGTAGCGCGGCCGAATGTGAACAAACGTTGGTCGCATTCTACAAACTTGCAAAGACGGAACTGGTCGCAAACCCTTCTGACGAAAGGTACCGAATCCGATTTTACCAGCTTGAGAGCTCTCAGTGCATCGCCAGCGACGACTCGCGCCTTAAGGCAAACAGCACGCCGCCATACCCAAATCGCGAGTGAGGTCGATTTGCACAATGGTGCTGGTGGCTGGCCGGACGGCGATAAGGAGGCCGACTGCCTACGCCTTTTGGATATCGCGCGAATCACCTGGACTTTTATGCGCGCAATGACCTGACACGGCAGGCGAGAGGACCCGGGTGTCGCTGCGTCCCAGCTATGCGCGGGCTTGCCGTTCTGTTCTACTCTTCCAGTCGGCGGGGGGGGAATTTGCGGAATATCGTGAACCACGTTCTGACATTCGTGGCAATGACGTCTTTAACTTTCACGGCGGTTCTATCCCCCTGTAGCGACATGCCAATGCTCGGTCAACTCATTCGTCGTTCATTCCATCATCAATACGTCGGGGTATAGGTTTGGATAGGCAGAGCCATCGCGCAGCATGGCTAATTGCGTTGCGGGGATACAACACCGCGCGACAATGGGATGAGACGTTGAGTGCCCCGCAGCGCGGGCTTGAAGCGCTAAGTTGATCAGCTCCGTTTTGAAGACTTGGTTGCGGTTCCCGAGAGGGCCAAGGCAACACCGACACCGTTCGGACTTCCTAAACCGGTGCACGCGTCCCAACCCGGTGCGGCTGCGAAATCACCATTATTCCCCTGGGTGATATCGTTGAAAGCCGATGGCTTCTTGTACAGCATGGGATTGACATAGCCGACTGGGTTACCCGCCCTCTGGTTGATTCGCGCGATCAGCCCAGACCACAGTGGCGCGACTGCGCTGGTTCCACCGATAACGGTATTGGAGCCATCGACCCTGACGTCGTAGCCGGTGTTTTCATCGGCATCGCCAGCGACGTCGGGTACGCCTCGATTGGTGAGCGTTTTTGTTCCACCCGCCGTCAATGCAGCGCTGAGCCCTTCCTGGTAGGGCGGCAGCGGAAAGAAACTGCTGATGCCGCCGCCAGTCGAGCCACCCTGAGCGCCGTCATTCCACACCGTCTCGCTGGTAATCGAATTTTTGGAGGCCTGAACGCTAGTGCCGCCACAAGCCAGCGCATATGGACTGCATGCCGGAAAATCGACGTTGTCCCCACTGGCGCCGTCGCTCGAGCCATTGTCGCCTGCCGCAACGCATACCGTAATACCCATCGCGGCCGCGTCCTGAAACGCCTGGTCGAAGGCGGTCATCGACTGTTGCGTCCACGAAGACTCAGGGCCGCCCCAGCTAATCGAAATTACTGAAGGCTTGTTCGTCGCGTCGTGAATCGCGGTCGTAACCGCGTCGAGAAATCCCTGGTCGGTGTTGGGCGCAAAATATACTGCGATCTGCGCGGTCGGGGCGATCGCGCCGGCCACTTCAATATCCAACATTACCTCGCCGTCGGGGCCATTTGGATCGCCTGTCGGCTGGTTCGCTCCATGGTCGACCGATACGGCTGAAACCTTCGGCAGCGCAACATTGATTTCGGCAAAATACGTCTTCAGGTCTGCTGGCCGATAGCCGCCGCCGAGCTCGATTATTCCGATGCATTCTCCCTGTCCTGTGCCGGCCACAAAATTATAGAGCGATGCCAGCTGGAGTGGGGTAAATGAGCTCGAAGCTGCACGCCAACGGACATTGCCCTGCGGGCTTCGCGCGCGGAAATGAGGTTTGGCCTGTGGACGATTGTCGAGGCCGAAGACGCCCTCAACCTTGCCATTCAGTTCGTCGGGCAAATGAATCGGCCCTTTGCGGCCGCGATAGGAGCCGCCTTCGTGTTCGAAGCGTTCGAGGTTGACGTCGAAGGCACGATTGAACTGAGCAACTGTGCCTGACAGGACCACGGTTCGCCGGGGTAAGTCTTCCTGCACGACCGCCAATCCATGCGATTTGGCGAATTTTTTGACCTCCTCGATGTCGCCAGGTTCGGCTCCAAACTGCTGCGCGAATTCTTCGCGCTTCATATGCGCCGGTCGGCCACTGCTTCGATGAAGATCCCTGATCCGCGCGCGCAATGCATCGCCGGCGCGGCGCCGCAGGAGCAGGCTAACTTCGAGCCGCTCGGCGGGATCAGCCTTCCCTAGTGACCGTGCACCGTTGAGCGGTTCCCGTTCGCTACCCTTTAAGATGTGTTTTGCCATCGCCCTACCCCCCTTTAATTGCTGCAGGAAAACCTTTGTGCGAAGTGGTTCGGACGTAATATCAGCGCCATATTAAAGTTCGATAAAAGCTCCCGGCAGTTCATGCACCAAAAGGGCTGCTAAGTTTGGTTTGCATTCGCTGTAAAGGAAAATGTTTGTGTCCTTGGACACACGCGGTCGAGGTCGAGAGCGAAAACGCCGTAGCTTGCGGCAACGATCACAAACGCAGTCGCAAACAGCATTCGACAGAACCGCGCCACTGATCGAACTCCTGTCGACCCTATGGACCCCCAGTTGATCACCGGGTCAAGCCAGCGTCAAGTTCTGATTGCCGCGCAACACATCCTCGAGGATCGCGCCGGGATGCTGAAGGTGCTTGAGAGTTCGGAGGTCCGATCGCCGGATGTCAGAGCTACTATCGCCGATTGAAAAATGAAGCTGATTCCAAGGACCGCATGGTCCAGCTCGTCGACCGGATCGAACTGCGCGACGACAGCGTACGGGGGACACTCAAGATTCGGGTTCCACGTTCGCGCGCGGTATTGCAGGCCAGCAGCGTTCTTAGTCTGTCTCGCTTTGTGCCCCTCAAAATAAAGCGTCGCGGTGTGGAAACGAGGATCGCCGCGGGTAACGAAACACCACGCGAAGTAGGCTCGGCATTGCTCAAAGCCGCAGCGCAGCGATGGTGTGGTTTGACGAGCTCGCGTCCGGCCGGGTGCGCTCGCTCGCCGAGATCGCGCGAAAAGAAGGTGTTGCCAAGCGCTACGTCGAGCGCCTCTCGCGCCTGGCGTTCGTAACATCCGCAGTCGTGGAAGCGATCTGCCAGGGGCAACGATCCGCAGAGCTCAATGCCGAGACGCTGCTCAACCGCATCCATCTGCCCTCGAATGGCCGGCGCAACGCAATGCTATCGGTATCAAGTAAGGTGAGGTTTTTGAGCTGCATCGATCTGACGCGGTCATTTTCGGACATTCAGACCGATCGATTGAAATAAGCTTTTGGTCTTGACCTTTTCCTAGGGCAAGTTATTTCTGCTACGGATTGGGTCGTGGTGGCGATGGCTTCTAGGGAGGAGCGGAAGATGAAATTCCAATTGTTGAAACCATGGATTCTGGCTGCCGTGATGGCCTTTCTTGTTAGTCCCTGCGACCTGTCAGCGCAAGAAGCTGCGACGGCGCTTTCCAGCATTCAGCAGTCGGCGGCCAAAAGCGCATTGTGCTCAGCGATCGCCAGTAAATTCCCCAATCCTGCCGCCGCAGGACCGTCCGCTTTGAGCGACCCCGGTGTGCTCTCGACCGCCGCCTCGTCGTTCGCGGGCAGCACCCACTTTCCGCTCCCCAGTGCTACGGAGATGATAAAGGCGTATGCGATGCAGCACGCTACCGATATTCTCGGGTCGTGTGCCACCGGACCGGGAACGAGTGGCCTGGTCCCGCAAATACCAGGTGCAAGCGGTTTACCTTCTATTCCGAAACTGCCCTGATAATTTTAAAGTGGTCTGAAATCTGTGTTGAAACGATTAGCCATTTCCGCGATGCTGCAAATGCTGCTGGGATCCGCTCTAAGTGTCATCGCTTTTGCCCAATAGCCCCCAGCCAATTGGCGGCACGGTATCGGTCCCATACTTGATAGCTCCGTCCGGACGGATTACATCCTCGGTTTTTGCGCCGTTGTAGTGTCGTCCATTCACCGCGACATGAGCGAAGCCATCAATATGCGTACCCACCCCAAGGCACGAGACAATGGCATCGTCATAACCCTGTAGCTGATTCTTGCCGTACATCGATTTATTGCCAACATAGATGGGGGTGATGAAGATCTGATGATTCCGTGGACCGTAGGCAGGCGAACTCGGGCCCGTCGTTATCGCAAGGGAGTAAACTTTGCCCTGCTTGATGAGGGCTGCGGCCTCTATCACGCCTGCCGGTGAGAGGTTGTTGACGGCACCCAATTGATCGTCCTTGCCGTAGATAGACTTGAATTCCATGACTCACATCCTCCCTTTAAGCAACATAGTGCGAACCATGCTACGACAACAGACGGAACCTCGGCTCGGCTGTGACGAAGCGTTGATGACGGCATCCGCGCATGAACTTCTACGCTGCCGGGCATGAACGCCTACGTAGTTCTCGCTAATTTGGTGGCCATCTTTCATAGTGCATATATAGCCTTTGTGCTCGGTGGTTTTGCGTTGATTGTCGTAGGTGCCGTGAGACGATGGCAATGGATCCGAGGATTCTGGTTCAGGGTCGGGCATTTCGCTGCCATTGCTCTTGTATGCGTAGAAGAGCTTCTGGGCGAAGTGTGTCCTTTAACCAGCCTGGAAAGTCGACTACGCGCTGCAGGTGGCGAGACCAAATATTCCAACGACTTTGTTCGCTACTGGATGGATAGACTGATCTTTTACGACTTCTCCCCGCGGGTCTTCCTGTTTGCCTATGTTGGCTTTTGTTTTCTGGTGGCGGCGACGCTTTTTCTGGTTCCGCCACGGCTGTCACCCGCCTCCGGACGTCGAACTCGCAGCGGCTAATCTGGGCTTCAGATTGGCCAACGCGAAGACATGTTTTGTCAACGAGTGATGATGTTCAAAGGCGCCAATTATGATTTTCAAATCGTTGGACCTGGCAGCTCACCCTGAGCCGAATCCACGAGCGTCCGCTATCAGGAGACTCGCCTTCCTGATACTTCGGGGAATGATTCACTGTTCCCCGGCCGAAATTCCCTGTTATGATTTTTAAATTCCCTGTCCCTTGGACAGGGAAATTCGTTCAAATCTTCGTGATTTAGACCCTTTAATGTCCGGATTGCTCGGGTTTGGCTACAGAATGTAATGTGCTGTTGGACAGCTGTCCGGAGGGTGGAATGTCAGGCGGAAGCGCCCACACCAGCCGGTTTCCGCTGGCTGGACATATCGAGCTCACTCTCCTCGCGCAACCTCCTAGCTGCATCTTTTGCCATGCAGATGCCCATAGAAGCAGTCCAGAAGAAATAGGTTCCGAATAGAGCCCAGAAGCAAATCACCCCGTTCCACGCCAGCGGACCTGCCTTGTAGAACGGCATCGCGGTGAGCGGAACAAAGCTGATGCCCGTGAAAATCGCCCAACCAGATACCCAGCGTGGGAACACGGGACCAGCACTCTTATCTGACAGACCGACCAGGCCGGCGGCGATAGCCTGCACTGAAGTTACGGCGTATGTAATATTGAACAGCATAAAGCCTGCATCGTTTAGCGTACGGACCAGATTCGGATCGACCTCTGGGCGAAACGCCGCCGCCGCCCATATCGCAGGGCAGAACATAACCACCCAGGCGGTAAGGATACCGCCAATAAGCTGAACGATCGTCAGGACCGGACTCGAGCCCTCGATCCGCCACATGACCACGGTGAGCTGGGCTGTCCACGGGATCCAGAGAACGCCGACCAGGGCGGCCATGCTGTTTCCAAAGAGAATAGCGTTGTGATGCCGCGCAAAGTAGGCGGCGAGTTCTTGTGCGCTCAGATTGGGTGACGACGGCGGGAGGTTATGTCCGAACCATGCCCAGAAAATGGTAAAGAGAATTTCAAATGCAAATCCGCATTGCGCAGCCAGCAGCTGGTATTTGAGATTTTCCTTGGTGGTCATCTTTACCCCGCGTTCTGAGCGCGACTGATCGAGCCAGCAGCCTTAGGATCTCGCGAAGATTAGCGCGGTTAGCAACTCCGCTCCTTGTGCTTACAGGATAAAGCTGATTTTGCCGTGGGGTCGTAAAGCTTCGTTATCGAGGATGGCTCTTCTCTCCCGAATTCGCAGTTCCTTTCCCTGTCGAACGAGTTTGTAATTGTAATGTCCGACATAGGTGTCCACCGCTTCGTGATGCATCCGATGCACCGTAAAGTTTGCGGTGACGATAATCTGCCCATCCTCGATCCCAACAATCCGAACATTCGTAATCATCCGGCGTGTCCGGGAATGAGGATTCTCAGCCCATGCCGACTTGCCAAGCAATTGCTTGACCCGGGAGCGAATCCTTAACGCGTCGTCCGCAATTATGAAGAGAGTATTTCGGGCGTCTCCTTCAGGCACATCTGTAGGTGGAATCTGATAAGTAGCGTCCTCGGTAAGCAACTCCAGCCATTCCGCGAGGCGCCACTCATCGAGCAGTGCCGCTTCAAGATAAAGGAGATCCTCCACTTCCTGGCGGGTGGCTAATTCCGCGGAGTTCACGCCGCTTTCCTTGTACGACGAATCCGACGTTCGTCCATCAGCTGGTTCCATCGGCGCCAGAAGGCACGCATCTGCAATTCATCCGTGATCGACGGATGCTCGCGTTTCATGCCGCGTGAGATGTCCGACCAAGCCACCTCGCGATTGGCGAAGCCGCGCTGACAGGACTCAAGCATTTCGACATCATCCGGCGTGGCAAAACCGCCGGGTCCCAGGAATGTGAGAAAGTTGTCGAGGCGCAACGCGGAGTCCTCAGCACTTTCGTCCACCGGCGCCAGAGCCCACGCATTCACCTCCATGTAGTCGGGTGAGAGCGGATAAAAGGTGCGCACGGTGACTGCCATGATGTCGTTGATCACGAGATTCGGAAAAATACCAAGGTTACGACTGGTCTCGCATATGCGCTGGGCCCGGTCCGCTCCAAGACGCTCCTCAAAACGGCGCCGGATCTCTTCGAAATGCGCCTTGCGGTGCTCGCCGAAGGTGGGCGTCCACTGCGCAATCAGCAGCCCCCAAGGACTGTCGTATTCCAAGACCGCGTGACCGTTACCGAGATCGATTGCCTTTTGCCGCGATGCGATAGTTCCGCTTTTCATCTGGACGCCGACATCCGACAGGAAGCTAAAATAACGTTGATGTGTCGTTAGACCGTGGTAGCCGTCGTAACTGTTCTCGACCAGCAACTTCCAGTTTGCCCGTGCACTGTACGACTGCTGTCCTGCGACGATTCTCATCCCGCGCTCGGATTGATCGGTGATCAGATCGATATGCTCGCGGCCACCTGCCAGGTAGTCATAAAGGCTCTGCGTGTTGCGATCGAAGCAGACGAAAAAGAACCCGCGGTATTGGTCCACTTGAGGTGGCGACGCGAGCGCCAAATCCTCGCGCCTGAAAGCGGGGCTGTACGAGTCCTCGCCGGGAACGCCAATAAGTTGACCTCGCGAATTGAATGTCCAGGCGTGATATGGGCATTGGAAAGTCCTGGCGTTACCGGATTTCTGCCGGCATACCAGGGCGCCGCGATGGGTACAGGTATTGAGCAGCACCCGGATCACGCCATCATCGCCGCGCACTAGAATCAGAGGCCGACCCGCAACGTTGCGCGAACGATAATCACCGGCGTGCGGCACCTCCGATTCATGGCCGACGTAGATCCAACACTTGTCAAAAATCCGACGCCGCTCTTGCTCGAGACATTCCGGATCGACGAATACTCGCCTGTTTACTCGAAAAAGTCCTGAGTTCTCGTCATCAATGATCAAGGGTTCGTTCGATTTTTCCATCGTTTCTCGCCCGCACGGCGCACAAGTCCGCTAATTGTCCATATCAGACGGATCCCAAGCCCAATATTGAGCCACAGCCCCAGCATCGACACGGAGGTCTGTTCCTGTGATCATCGCGGCGTCATCGGATGCGAGAAATACCGCCGCCCTGCCATAGTCGTAGGGACTCGGCAGCTTCCGCATTGGCACGCGGGCGCGAAATGGCTCGAACGCTTGCTTGAGTCGATTCGGATCGGTGCTGACTGTGCGACCCCACCGCGCAGCTCGCTCTATCGATTCGGCGGGGTCGGTCGCGGTCGGCCGTGAGACTGTTTACACGAATGCCATGAGTAATGAGTTCCATTGCGGCTGAGCGGGTAAAGTTCAGGAGACCGCTCTTGCTGGTGCAGTACGCGATGTTATTCGGTTCGCCCTGATGTCCGGCAGTCGAGATAATGTTGATGATGTTGCCCTTACGTCGCTGCCCGATCATCAACTTCGCGACGTGCTTCGTGAACAAAAAAGCGCCCGTAAGAATGACCGCAAGCTGACGCTGCCACTCCTCAAGGGTCATATCGACCACCCCTTTTTTATTGAAGTACGCGGCGTTGTTCACCAGGATATCGATTCCGTCGAATGCTCGACGAGCCGCCATTGCGGCGTCCACCACCTGGTTCTCGTCCGTGACGTCGCAGGTCACTCCGATTGCACGGCCGTTGGTACTAGTGATGTAGCGGGCGCAGTCGGCGGCATTCTCCGCTCGCGAATCAACGCAAATCACGGCAGCACCTTCGGCGGCAAGGGCCTCGGCAATGCCGCCGCCAATGTTCGGGCTGGTACCGGTAACTAACGCTACTTTCCCGCTTAGTTTCATTTCTTGTCCGTGCAGAAGGCTGGGCTCCATCTCATCGCGCCGGCGGCGCCGAGAGGAAACATTTCGAAGAGTTGAAGATCCAGGTGTCGATGAACTCACTTTCTACAGGCTTACGATTTAACTCAGCCAGAGCGCCCGCGAGACACATCCAGTTGAGAATCTCCTGCTGCCCGCTGTCTTCGACGGAAGACGCCGGATAGCTCCGCCATGCTTCATAATTCCCAGCTCGCAATGCTTCGAACAGCCCTCGATCAGCCGGAGTATCGGGGTAAAGAAAATGGTTCTTAGGTGTGAGGAATGCGTGGGACCATCCGGAAGATGCCATGACCACGACTCGCCACGGGCTCTTGGCAAGCAAACGAGCGACTGCGGCGCCAAGATCAAACAGGCGCTGGGGCGTGGGTGCCGGCGGATCAAGTTGCGCTTGCGAGAGCGGTCTGTCGAAAACCGGCAGACCGCCGCGTTGCGCGATCACGCGTCTTCCATAACAGTTAATCGCGAATGGAATGATCGCGTGGCTGAAGCCCTTACGATCATAGTCCAGGTAAAGCACCGTGTTCGCAAAGGCGTGGCCCAGCGGATGATGCAGCGGCCTGTAGGAATAGGCCGTGTCGTAGCCCGCTTCAATCAGGGCCGTAACCAGGTACTTCGCGGCGGTCGGGTCGCCCTTTACTCGGAACAGTTTGTCCGTCGGCTCTCGCCAAACGTTATTTGCCGGCGGCCCGAACTCAAATGATTCATACGCATAGACGCAATAGGGTGGAACTACATCCTCACGGAAGTTTTCGTACTGATCGTCGCCCCAGATAAGGATGAAATCGGGGTGGAACTCGTCGATTTGTGTGCGTATCTTGCGAAGTGATTGCACGAGCCGCTCGCGATGAGTGCGTGCGGCGCTTATTCCTTCGTCAGTACCCCATTCAGCACGCATCGCAGACGGCCATCCTTCCGCGCGGCGATATTTTTCCGGCAGATCTGGATTCTCGAGCATCCGCCTGAGAATCCACGACATCGCCTCGTCGCTGCCGGCCAGTGGCGGGTAGTGAGTTATTCCAACCACGAGGATCTCACTCACCTCCCGTTTCCTCCTCTAGGTTTTCTTCGGCAAATACAGACCGCTGAACTCTTGGCCTTGATTTAGGTGAGGGCGGCCGAATTACCCGCCAGGATTCCCTGTCCATTCGAAAGTCGGCAGGTAGCTTATGCTTGATATTCCCTTGCTCCTGCGATGTCTACGGACAGCGCGCTCGCAAGGCACGCCCTCTCCCATCGGGCTTATACGCTACGCGCTCAGTCACCTGTTCCGGCTGCTAACGTGGATGCTGCAGGCTACGCCTCGGAGCATCGCCGAAAGAGCTTCACTGCCGGCTTTGATGTTCGACTCCATCTAAGAATTCCATGTATTTCCTTGCTAGGCGCGGGAGCGAGCCCACGCTTGCAATTCTCTGATCCGCGTATAACCGCCGGCACCCTCGACAATTCCCTGCGTGCGCGCATCGTGGATGCATGCGACGGGGCAGAGCGGGACGCAGAAGCCACAATCGATGCAGTCATCGAGTGCGATAGCGTAACGTCCGAGAAAATCGCCGTCGACCTGATAGATCGCGTCGATTTTGCCTGGACACGCGTGGTCGCATGCGCCGCATCCGATACAAGTCTCGTCTATATAGAAATGTCCCGGCTTATGCGCCATCGTTCTAGTCCAGAAAAATTGTGCGAAACGCAGCGGAGGCGTTTACGAATTCCTGCAGGCTCTGGTTGTAGCGAAAGAACAGGTCCTTGCGAAGAGGATCGTCGGACCAGACCCGGATCGGCGCTCCGGTATGGCTCAGGTAGTTCAGCGTATGCGTAAGATCAGGACGGCCGCGGCCGCGCGCGATGTTCTCGATCATCTCGCGCCAGGTCGCGAGCGTTGCTTCGATCGTGAAATCGGTCCGCGCTTTGTCGTCTGCTAAACACGTGTCGACCGCCTCGAACTCCTCGAAAGTCACTTGGACGCTCCAGGGTCTGGCACGTAGCCCGCCGTCAAGGACGGTGAATTGCGCGACACAATCGATGTAGCCAAGATGCTCGTGCAGGGGGCGATTGTCTCTCATCAGCTGCGCCAGGCGCTGAAACCACTCCACCGACGGGAAAGCCACCGCGCCGACTCCTTCCTGCGAATGCGCTTGTGTCTCCATCAGCCCTGTCCCCACGGCGATTCCATCGGAATGGTGCATCGTTCGCGCCGGCTGAATCCCGCCCGATCGCATCGCTGCAGATATTCTTCCACTGACATCTTCCATAGATGCCCTTGGCCTTCCATCCCTTGATCGATCTTGTCGAGGCCGCCGCCGAGCAGAATCGCGACCGGCTCGACTAATGCGGCCTCCGTGAAGGCGGTTAGGATGACCCGCTCGCCGACGTCGGCAAAGCGATGCATCTCTTCGACAGCCCGTTCGCGATCGGGCGCCTTGTCGAGATAGTTCTTGAGCTCGAGCACGCCATACGAGACGTGACGCGCCTCATCCTGCAGACAACGGCGAAAGATCTCTTTGTCCACGTGCGTCTTGGCGATCATCTCGCCGGACCGGAAAATCGAGAGCACCAGGCCCTCACCGAGCAGGTTCAG
Organism: uncultured delta proteobacterium; assembly: GCA_963710455.1. Lineage (GTDB taxonomy): Bacteria > Desulfobacterota > Binatia > Binatales > Binataceae > JAKAVN01. Next base: position 342,462 of record CAVQAG010000013.1, on the reverse strand, counting down.
CAGAAAGGTACCCATCGTATGGGTGGGCGCATCGATGATCGCCTTGAGCGCCCATTCGAAGCCGGGCGAGGCATGCAACAAGCCGCCGCCGGCGATCGCACGCTTGCGAAAGACTTCCTGATGGCGTGCTTCATCCACCATTTGGGTAACGATGAAGCTTTTCACCTCGAGGAAGTCTTGCGGAATCTTGTAAATCCACTTGGCGGGAAAATCTCCGGCAACGAATTCAACTTCTGTAAGAAAGGTGCAGAGCTGGCAGGTCGCTTTTTCCAGATCCTCAGGCAATCGCTCGAGCTCGGACCACGGGATGTCGCGTGTTGCGTTCCATTGCCGCGCCTTCGCCTCTTCATAAAGCGTCACGACATTGTCAGCCCAGGACTCGCTGCGCTCGACCAGCGTGTAGTCGTCGACAGCCGGCATCTCGTCCGCGTATGGATCCCGGACGGAACCGCGCGGCGCGAAAGTGAGACAGGTCGCCCGGTCGGGAATGGTTCCATAGCCGGGCACGTTATTGATGTCCGTGTAGGTCAATCCCCGGGACGATGGCTTGGCGCGGCGTCCCCATGCCGCTTTGTCGGTGTTCATCCAATGAAGCGAGTACTGGCCCCGGCGCATTCGCTCGGCGTTGCGCTCCAGAATCCCGGCCCATCGGGTAGCATGTTCTTTGAACTCTGATTCGTAGTGGGCAACCTGCTCTTCGTTCATCCCGCTGGCGGGCGGAAGCGGACGCAGGGGTTCGGCGCGCGACCCGGTTGACATCGGAGAACCTCCGAGTTTGGAATAGCTCGAACCTAATGCTTATTGATACTATTGTCAATAGAGGACTTTCGAGATGAAACGTAAGCCGCAGCTCTCGAGAACGCGCCCCCGCAAACGCGCGAGTCGGCTCGACCAAACCGAGCGCCGCGCGCAATTACTGCAATGCGCGATGCGCGTGTTCGCGCGGCGCGGACTCGGCTCGGCGCGGCACGCCGAAATCGCGAAAGAGGCCGGGGTCTCGGTGCCGGCGGTGTTCTTCTATTTTCCAACTCGCGAGGAACTAGTTCTGGCGGTGCTTGACGAGGTCGACCGGTTCCTCATAGCAATGGCAGAAGAGGTACACGCGAGCGATCGTCCGGCACCCGAAATAATTTTCGCACATGCAAAAGCATTTGCTGCTTCAGTGGAAACCCACACTGATTACGCTCGAGTGTGGCTCGATTGGAGCACTGCGATTCGCGAGGAAATCTGGCCCAGGTATCTCGAATTTCAGGAGCGGATGGTTGCGATAATCGCACGGACCATCCGCCGATGGCGCGAAGAACACGGCGCCACAAACGAGGTGGACGTCGACGATGACGCTCGCATGATAGTCGGTTCTGCGCACATGGTTGCTCAAATGAAGTTCACCCGCGTTCCGCCGGAGAGGGTCGATCACTTTCTGCGCACGTTAGTTCGCGCCACGCTGGGCGATGCGAAAGAAGCAACTCTTGCGTGAGTACCTGCCGATCACTTCAGCCTTAGACTTGCGCTCCCCTCTTTTTTCACCGACGGAACCTGCTGAACTCCGGCGTCCGCTTTTCGAGGAACGCGTTCTTGCCTTCCATCGCCTCTTCAGTCCCGTAGTAGAGTGCGAGTGCACGTAGCGCCACGGCACCGATGCCGCGAATCTCCTCGCTCGGCGCGTTGAATGACGCCTTGGCCAGCGTTATCGCTGTCGGGCTCATGCTGGCGATCTTCCGGGCCCAAGCTCGCGCCTGGTTCATAAGCTGGGCGGCGGGTACGACCTTGTTCACGAGACCCATCTGACAGCAATCCTCCGCCGTATACTGTTCGCACAGATACCAGAATTCACGAGCTTTCTTTTCGCCGACGATGCGAGCGAGGTACATGGTGCCAAAGCCCGGGTCCACGCTTCCGACTTTAGGCCCTACTTGGCCAAACTTTGCCCTGTCGGATGCGATCGTGAGATCGCAGAGCACGTGGAGCACATGCCCACCGCCTATCGCATAGCCGTTAACGGCGGCGATCACCGGCTTCGGTATGTCGCGGATAACCGAGTGAAGGTCCTCTATGTCGAGTCCCAAATCTGATCGCGATGGCTTCCCTTTATAGCCACCTTCCTCCCGGGTCGTCTGATCTCCGCCCACGCAGAAGGCCTTCTCACCCGCTCCGGTGAGAATTACGCACCCCACACCACGATCGCGCCAGGCTTCATAAAACGCTTGAACGAGCTCGTCAACCGTCTTGCTGCGGAACGCATTCATCTGCCGGGGCCGATTAATTGTGATGGTCGCAACGCCGTCAGCCGTCTCATAGAGAATGTCTTCGAACTGCATGTCGACTCTCCTTTCGCTGTTACTCGATCCTCAGCGGCCCGGTCGCCGAGAGCTCGCGCCCGCGTCGATCCCGCCTCCTCGCACGAGAAGGCGAGCGAGCAATTCAGAAATCTGTTCAGCGTCAAGCGGGCCGGTTCGGTGATACCTGATCGTTTTTTTAAACAACGGATCAGCGACCGGCTCGCGCCGGTTGCGCCTGCGAGCAGGATTCTCATCGCATCACCTTCAGCGCGGGGAAAAAGATCGTCGTATATCCGTTTTGAAACTCGCTGCCCAAACGACAGCCGCGCTATTCGCCAATCTTGATACTAGCGTACCATCGTATTACACCCGGGATGGGGACACCGGTTCAGTAAATCGCTTCAAGGAGACACTCTATGGCCGCCAATTGTGAAAAGGTGATTAGCGACCTATTCGCCGCCTGGACTCGCCTGAATCCTGACGAGGTCATGACTTACTTCGCGGAAGATGCCGTATGGGACAACGTCCCAATGTCTCCAGCAAAAGGCAAACAGGCGATTCGTGAGATGACGCATGGTTTCATGAAGGACATGAGTGCCTTCAGCGTCAAAATCCTGAAAAGCCTGCATGAGGGCAATGTCGTTTTCGACTCGCGCGTCGATACGATTACCATGAAAAGCGGTAAGAAGGCCGAGGTCCCAGTGGCCGGCGTGTTTGAACTCGACGACGCAGGCAAAATCAAAGTGTGGCGCGATTACTTCGATCTCGCGACCTTTACCAGGCAGATGTCTTAGCCGGCTTGTCTAGCAGAAGAAGGCACACTTATGAGCGCAGCAGAAAACAAGAAGCTGATTCAGCAGGCGTTTGCCAAGTGGACAGGGGGCGACGCGGACGCGGTCTTCAAACTTCTCGCTGACGACGTGCAATGGACGGTTATCGGCACCACCCGAGTGTCGCGCTCCTACCGGAGTAAGCGCGAATTTTTGGAAGGCGCTGTGCAGCCGTTGACCGCGCGGCTCGCCACACCAATCAAGCCCAGCGTGCTCGACGTCATCGCCGACGGCGACAAGGTCGCAGTGCAATGGGACGGCCGCGCATCCGCGAAAAATGGCAAGCCTTACAATCAGCGCTATTGCTGGGTGATGCGGTTGGAGAATGGCAGCGTGCGCGAGGGAATCGCCTATCTTGACACCGAGCTAATCTCGCAGCTCTGGACCTGATCAGTTCGGTCTGGTCTTGCATTCGAACCGCCGGACCGGTCGAATTTACTGGTCTTGATGGTTTTGCTCAAGCTTATACGAGACGGTCCTACGCCGCTGCGACCGCCCAGCGCCAAGGCGCTATCGCGAGGCCACGCATCGACACGGATGCAATCGGAATTACGTCGCTGAAGGGGAGGAGTCCGCAGCTCAGGCCCCCTGCACATGTCACTTTTGTGGCGACCGAGCGTCTTTGCATTGGGCTGACATGATCTGAGTACGATTTCGCCCTGCCTTCCGGCACGCCGAGGGTGTCTTTGTTCACTGTCGCGCGGGAATATTACTGCCAGACTGGAGCTGGCGCCGCTGGGATCGGCGATGGCTATCATGAAGCGCGGCAAAATCATCAAGCGCGGCAAAATTATCTCGTCGCCTCAAGTCGGCAAAACTATATGAGCGCATTGCGAACGAAGGTTGTCGTTGACTCATCGCCCCGCCGCCACCTTGTGAAGGCGATTTTGGCCCTAAGCGCAGTGATCGTACTGCGAGCGCCGGGCACCGCGATGGCCACGCTGGGTGGGTCCGCCCAATCCATAGCCGCCGATCAGCAGACCCTTGGTGGGCAGGTTCGAGAGCTCAATCGGCTGCAATCGACGCCAGGAGGACAGGCCCTCCAGGAGCAAACGCCCGCGCCCTCCAATCCTGCTTATACTGTCGAACAGATTTCGACCCCGACCGGTGTCACGGTGAAAGAGTACCTCTCAGCAAACGGAACAGTATTCGGGGTCTCATGGCGCGGACCGCGGCCTCCCAATCTGTCGCAGCTACTGGGTTCATACTTCGCCGAATACAAGACGGCAGCCGCTTCACCGCGCGCTCAGCGCGGTCATCTTCTCATCCAGACCGAAAACCTCGTGGTTGAGACGGGCGGTCACATGCGCGACCTGCGAGGCCGCGCCTATGTACCCGGCCTGCTGCCGCCAGGTGTCAGTGCGGATGAAATTCAATGAGACCGTTGTGGCCAATAGGGTTGTTCTCTCTCGCGGGACTTTTAGGTGCCTGCGGTGGCGGTGGCTCTTCCTCTTCCTCCTCCTCGCCGAGTGTATCGTCGCCGACGGTCGCTGCAGCCAACGTCCAGCCGATAAGCGTCAATCTTGGCCCTAAAGGGAATTATCCCAACGGCTTGTTTACCTCGGTGACCCTGTGCGTTTCCGGCACGTCGAACTGCCAGACGGTCAATGACATTCTGGTGGACACTGGGTCTTACGGATTGCGCATTTTGGCGTCAGCCCTGACTCTTCCGCTGCCGGGACAGACCGACGCGAGCGGCAATCCAATCGGGGAGTGCGTGCCATTCGTCGACTCGTTCACCTGGGGACCAGTTGAAACCGCAGACATCCATATGGCCGGCGAAAATGCAGGCAACGAGCCCCTGCAGCTCATTGGCGCCTCGAGCTTTCCTGGCCCTCCGGCTGACTGCCCCAACGGTCTTCCGCCAGCGAATACGGTTAGTCGCCTCGGCGCAAATGGGATCTTGGGGATAGGGGTATTCGTTCAGGATTGCCCCGCGTGCGCAAGCAGCTCTTTCAACCAAGGCTTCTATTATTCGTGCCCATCCTCCGGGTGCGTAGTAACTACCGAAAGTCTACAGGACCAGGTGCAAAATCCGGTCGCTAGCTTTCCCGCGGACAATAATGGCGTGCTGATTCAACTTCCAGCGGTTGGTGCACAAGGGGCGGCAACGGCTGCGGGCTCGCTGATTTTCGGAATCGGGACACAATTCAATAATGGTTTGAGTGGCGCACAAATCTACACCACGGACGACCTCGGCAACTTTACCACCGTGTATGCCGGCAATTCATACCCATCGAGCTTTATCGACAGCGGTTCCAACGGGCTGCTTTTCTTGAGCTCCACCGTCACCGGCATTGCTCGATGTGCGAGCGACGATTTTTTCTACTGCCCATCGAAGACCCTGAGCTTCACCGCTCAGAACGTGGGGCAGAATGGCACTTCGGGAACGGTGGCATTCAGCATCGCCAATGCCGAGCAGCTTTTTTCGACAAACGACGCTGCGTTTAGCGATCTTGGCGGTCCCATGGCAGGTGCCTTCGACTGGGGAGTGCCGTTCTTCTTTGGACGCAAGTTTTTCGTCGCGATCGAGGGCGCACAGACGCCTGCCGGTACGGGACCTTATTGGGCTTACTAAGGAGAATTGTGCTGTGCAGCTGACGGAACGGGGAATTGGCTCAAGGAGCAGGCGGAGTGCTGTCCATGCTCGGCTTGTTCGCGCAGGTCGTCATGTCGGGTGAATGATGGCTCGTAAGCGCCAGGCAAATCTCCGGTCTTGCATCGTGGATTGCGGAAATCAGCGGAGCATAGTACTGAAAGCACAGGGTTCGATGGTGCGGCTAACACTGCTCGTCCTGCCATTTTTACGTTCCTAGCCGCGATCAGCTGGGCGCAGCCGTCCTCACCGGTGCAGGCTTCGCCAGTCGCCATGGCCAGCCCCGCCGCTGCTCCCAGCGTGAACATGATCGGACAGCCTCAGATGGCCGGGCCTTGCCCCTACCCGCCCTGGTCCGGATTTTACCCGCGCCGTCACCGCGGCCTGCTAATTGTGAGCTTGGTTCTGAGGGCTCTGCTAACGCTCTCCGCGATTTTTGCTCTGACGGCGCTGGGCATCTTTCTGATCCGCGGCAGCAGGCCGCGCCCGTGACGCGCGAACGCTCCAGCCTGCTTATCAATAGTTAATGAAAGCCGAGCCGTGAACGAACTTTTTGTGTCACCGGGCTCGCGCCTGCGAGGCACCCTATTCTTTTCGGCGGGCATGATATTTTGATTGGAATGAAGAAGTTCGTAGGATTGTAGCGTGGCTTGATCCGGCTCAGACCTTCATAGTTCGGTCCGTACGCTTCTCGCACCTGGGATTTGCCCTCATCGAGCGAGCTCACGTGGACCTCGCGTGATCAATGACAATTAAATCTGCCGGTCGTGTTGCCTTAGCCAAAAACGTTACTCTACGACAATCGTCGTTGTTTCTGTCAGGGTGGAGCGTGTTTTCAACCGCCCCACGGCGTCAAACAACCAGTCATCCGAGTGCGTTAGCCGAGCTGAGTTGGCCGCGGCCCATCTGCGGGAAGCGCGAAGATCGATTGGCACTTTGTGGTTTATTGTGTTAATTTGAACACATGAGAGCACGAGGGACAGCAGCGGTGTCCAGGACGATGACTCTACGTCTGGACGCCGATACGCTGGCGCGGCTCGATGAACTCGCCCAGGCTACCGACCGCTCTAAAGCCTGGCTTGCTGCCCAAGCCGTCAAGACCTACATTGCTGTCAATGAGCGGCAGACCCAAGCGATCCGAGATGCGGTTAAAAGAGCGAACCGGCGGGACGCTCGCTTTGTCGGCCATGAAGAGGTTGACGCCTGGCTCGCCAGCTGGGGCACTGCGCAAGAGCGCAAGCCGCCGCTGTGAGAGTCAGGTGGCTCGACCGAGCGGTTGAAGACCTCAAGGCCGTAAGAACCTACATCGCTCGCGACAGCCCTTCGGCAGCAGCCGAGGTCGCGGAGCGGCTCCGCGACGCTGTAAAGCTCCTTGCTGATTACCCCGCGGCCGGGCGTCCTGGTCGCGTACCAAATACCCGTGAGCTTGTTGTCGCGGGCACGCCCTACATACTCCCTTACCGCGTGAGGTCCGAAAGCGTCGAGATCCTTCGCGTTCTCCATGGGGCCCAAACATGGCCCGAAACCTGACCGGGCAATCGCGATTACACGCCGTCAAACGCGGGTTGGAAGGGAAGTCCCTTGGACAACCGGCGCTAAAGTGTCAACCGGTTGACAAGGATTCGGATCAACGAGCCCGCCTCGGGCGACGATCAGTGCCCCCGCCGCGACACCCACTGCCGCGGCCTGAATTCCCACAAGGCGTCAACCGGCCGGGGGCTTGGCTCACTGAAAGCGACTGGCCGGCAGCTCGCGCAGGAAGGGGGATTGGCGAAATTCTAGCGGTGCGAGATTTCGATATGCTCGCGCAAACGCATCGCAGATCCGCTACCTGCCGATGCTGCTGCTCTGCAGATTCGAGTTCTCTGACAGCGTTTTCGAGAACCTGGTGGCGATGCGACTTTTGTTGTTCGATTCGCTGCTTGATATCGCTCCCTCTGTTCTCCAGTTCTGACAATTCTTCCTTCAGGCCGTCAACAAGGACGGGATCTTCGCGGCCACGGACCAGATTATCTATGTGGTCGTGTAGCGCGCGGATTTCATCGGCCAGTTGCTGACTCTCCGCGAGTGCGGCGGCCTCCTGGGCCGCTTCGGCTGCCTCGGTCATCCGCGCGCGCTCGACCGCGGCCCGAAAAGTTCGGCATCCCGCACAGCATGCGCGGAACGCGCGTCCGTCAGCTTGCGCATCCTCTCCCGAAGTGCCCACAAAAGCGTCTCGCTCTGCATAAACTATCCCCTCGTATAATGGCCGGGATTTCCATTTATTGAATCCTGAGAGATAGTTCCACCGACACTAGCGGTTTGCCATCGTGAAGTCTGAGCCTGCCTTTGGATCCAACAGCGCCTTGCGCCCAGCCGCTCCGTCAGGGCGGATCTCACAGCCCATGTGCGGACCTGAGACATCGTGACGGCGCCCGGCGGTTTGCTAACTTGCCCGACCACGACGTATTGATGCGCGAGTGCATGGAGCGGCCCGAGAGGTGCCACGCTTCCTGCGGCGTCGACCTACCAGTGCCTAAAACCCAAGAGACGGGCAGCGGCAGCAGGCTTGGACAATGTTTGTTTTCGCCTGTGCCCCTGGTGCAAACGGCCGTTCGTGACGGTCCGGTGCCGGGCCTACTAATCCTCACGATTCTCGCAGGCCATCCGCACCCGCAAGTGGCGCAAGGCGCATTCCGAGAAGAAGAAGCGCGCGATCCGCCGTCAGCAGTACCGAAGATCAAAGGCAGCCGAGAAGGCTATCCAGGCACGCGGCGATCAAGATTGCGCAGCCACTCCGACCATCATCGAAATAGTGAGCCGGACTTTCGGCGCCGCAGTCAAACCTGGGCGCGAGTGCCGCTTCAAAAACTCTTTGCGCTTCGTGCGCAGAGGCCGGCCATTTCTGAGTTGCACCGTCTCAGTCGGGCCCGAGTCGTAAGTTGCGTGCTGAAAGCCGTAGATGCCTGACAGGCACCGAGCGAGCCACGGGATGTGACGTCGCCAGGGGACCAGGGGAATCTCACGATAGGCGGCGCAGTACGATTAGCGACCGTGCGTAAACCGGGAGAGGCTCTCTCGCCTTATGGATTTGCTGAGCTTCTTCGGGGACTGCCCGGCCGGTATCGAGCACCATAATCCAATCCTTGCCCCCGTCGGCGGCGGGAATGTGGAAGGCAAGCTGTTCGTGGTGCGCATTGAACATAACCAAGAAGCAGTCGTCACCCGGGCATCTCGCCTCGCCTTCGGAGCCCGCGCAGCCGCAGCCGTCAAGGAAGACCTCAAGCGACTTGGCGAAGCCCGTCCGCCAGTCCTCTTCCGACATCTCGCTGCCGTCAGGCTTGAACCAAGCGATATCAGAAATCTTATCTCCGGGCGCACTTCGCTCTCCTAACCAATTGCGTCGCCGCAGGACCGGATGACGCTTGCGCAAGGCAATCAGATGACGAGTGAATTCCGCCAATTCTCGGTCTGCGTTTTCCCAGTCTAACCACGAAATCTGGTTGTCCTGGCAGTAGGCGTTGTTGTTACCAGTCTGAGTGCGGCCGATTTCATCCCCACCGAGCAACATCGGAACACCCTGCGACAGGAATAGCGTGGCCAGAAAGTTGCGTTTCTGACGCGCCCTGACGAGGCTCACTATCGGATCGTCGGTCGGTCCCTCGGCGCCGCAATTCCATGAAGCGTTGTTGCTTTCCCCGTCGCGATTTTCCTCGCCGTTGGCTTCGTTGTGCTTCTCCCGGTACGAGACGAGGTCGCTCAGGGTGAAACCGTCGTGGGAGGTGATAAAGTTGATACTGGCTTGAGGGCGGCGCCGACTCGCCCTGTAGAGATCGGCGCTGCCGGTAAACCGCGCCGCAAGCTCGGCCATGGTTTCATCAACGCCGCGCCAGTATTCACGCACGGTGTCACGATATCTGCCGTTGAGTTCGCTCCAAGGCGGCGCGAACTTGCCGAGTTGGTAACCGCCCTCGCCCAGATCCCACGGCTCGGCGATCAACTTGACTTGGCACAGCACCGGGTCCTGCTGGATTGCGCTCAGCAAGACCGAGAAACGGTCGAAACTTTGAAAGTCACGCGCCAGGGCCACGGCGAGGTCAAACCTAAAGCCGTCGACGTGCATCTCGAGCACCCAATAACGCAGGCTGTCCATTATCAACTGGAGGGTCCGTGGATGGCGCGTGTTAAGCGTGTTGCCACATCCGGTGAAATCCACGTAGTAACGCTGATTGTCCGGGTTGAGCCGATAGTAGCTGGCGTTATCGACCCCGCGGAAGCATAGCGTCGGGCCGAGTTGGTTGCCCTCGGCGGTATGGTTGTAAACGACATCGAGAATGACCTCGATACCCGCCGCGTGAAAGGCCTTCACCATGCGCTTGAATTCGGCTACCTGCGCGCCGGGCGTCTTGTCCGCAGCGTACCGTAAGTCGGGGGCAAAGAAGCCGATCGAGTTGTAACCCCAATAATCGGCGAGGCCCCGTTCTCCTAAATGTTTGCCGACGACCGCCTGATGCACCGGCATTAGCTGGACTGCGGATATTCCGAGCCAACGCAAATGGTCAATTACCGGCGGGCTAGCGAGTCCGGCATAAGTGCCGCGAAGCTCCGACGAGACTTCGGGATGACGCGCGGTCATCCCTTTGACGTGAAGTTCGTAAAGGATTGTTTCGTCCCACGGAATATTGGGCCGGGGATCACCTTCCCAGTCGAAGGAGGGATCGACAACTAGGCTCTTCGCCATTAGTGCAGCGCTATTGCGGTGGTCCGCGCTCAAATCGGCTTCGGCGGTGCCGACTTCATAGCCGAACAGCGTATCGTCCACCGACGGGGACCGGTCGAGGGCACGGGCATAAGGATCCAGGAGCAGCTTGGCGGGGTTGAAGCGATGGCCGCGCTCAGGAGCGTAGGGGCCGTTGACTCGGTATCCGTAGCGCTGGGCCGGGCCAGGGCCAGGCACATAGATGTGCCAAACTCCGTTGGTTTGCTCGGTTACCGCGAGAGCACGTTCCTCATTCCCTTCGGCGCCGTCGAACAGGCAAAGTTCGACGCCAGTCGCATTCTCGGAAAACAGCGCGAAGTTCACTCCGGCGCCATCCCACGTCGCGCCAAGAGGATATGGAGAGCTCGGCCGGGCCTTCATTTCATTTTCAGCAACGTGACCCCGCACGTGCGGGGCGACGCACTCCACGCGCGCGGTAGAGGTTCAGTCCTCGGGCAGCGGCTTTCCGACACGCCGCATTTTGACATATTCCGAGTTGGCTTTCCGCGCTCCCACAGCCGGTGCCGAAAAACACTACTAGCGAACGGCTGCCGCCTGCTTCGACTGTACGTCGGGCCGCCGGGGGGAACGGATCTAGCCGTGAGTGAAATCCTTCGGGCAAGTAGCGAACCAGGGTGACTATTATCGGAAGAGCCCGGCCCATGTCGAAGCATCTCCTGGGTCGGTTCGATTTGAGTCGCGCCAGTACAAGATCAAAGACCGCCGAGTTTGGGCTATCCAGGCACGCCGACCATCACCGAAGTAGCGAGCCGGACCTTCGGCGCCGCAACTCAACTTGGCGCGGTGCTTGTTCAAGATAGTCGTCTAACCCACTGGCTCCATAGGCCGGTCAGCCGATTGATATGACTTCAGCCTCACCAACTCTTTGCCATCTAGACATGTCTAAGAATCATAGATATCGCCATGCCATCTAGAGATGCCTAAGACGATAATACACATCGTGGCCTCAGCGGCCTTCCTTATGGTTCTGTTGATACCCGCTCATACGCGTGTGGGACAGACGTCCGCAGGCTCTATCAGCGCGCTCAGCGGCACTGTCAGGGTCTAGAGGGCCGGGAAGTCGATTCCGGCAGCCTACGTCACCGCTCTTCAGGTCGGAGACAAACTGACAACTGGACCGAACAGCCACGTGAGCATCAGTCTCAGCGATGGCAGTCGGTTGGAGTTGAATGATTCGAGCACCCTTGTGCTGACGGAAAATGTCATCAATCCTGACGGGTCACGCGCCCGTACCAAGGTCACCCTGCTGAACGGACTGGGTACCGATCCTTGGTCAGGATTAGATCAGGAAGGTCTCGAAACTTCAGAGGTTCGTACTCCGAACGCCGTCGCCTCGGCCCGCGGCACCCGGCCAAAGTTGCTCTATGTACTAATGGCAGCGGCACTATCTGCTCGGAGTGTACTTAATTGTAGACTAGGTCTACTATTTTGTACATGGTAGGTGCGGTAAACATCCACGAAGCCAAGACCCGTCTGTCCAAGCTTCTCAAGCGGGTCCAACTCGGCGAGGAAATCGTCATCGCCAAGGCTGGCAGGCCGGTGGCGCGACTGGTGCCTTTCGCGCAACCCCCGTCTGCGCGCAGGCCCGGCACCGCTAAGGCGCTCATCACAATAGGCGCCGATTTCGATGCCCCGCTTCCCAAATGAGATTCAAAAGGCCCTGGATGAAGGTTCTCTGGCAACTACTTGATGCGTGGATGCCATGAGCCGGGTGATGTAGCTCCTCTTCGAGCACAAGCTCAATACCGCGCGATTCCTTATGCGAGCCGACGCAAGATCATTGTTCTCTCGTCCTGCGTCGGACTTGTTTCGAATTCGGACTAGTTTCGAAGCTGGCTAATCAATCCTGCTAATTCGGATTGTGACGCGCCGGACTTCGGAATTGCACAAGCCCGCTGCCCACCGACGCTCTATCAAGCGAGGCCTTCGGTTCTGTTCGATCATGTACTCGCTGTAGCATCGAAATGAAGGGTCGCGACGCGCTCGTCGCGATTCTCGTGTCGGAAAAGTTCGGACGCTGCCGCGCGGCTTTCGGTTTGAGATTGTGCTTTCTCTCGCCTCGACAGCGTGATCGGTTCATAAGTGGATCTCCCACACGGATCAAACGGCCACCGACGCAGGCTTTATCGTCGCCGGGGGAAACTTGCCCGAGCAGGTCTGCGCTGCCCGTCTACAGACGTTCGCGCCGCTTCATAGGGCGAGAGCGTTTACGAGGTTGCGCGACAATGCGGGCCGAAGAATGCACAACTGGCAAGCGGACGGATGCTCCCGCCCGCCGGTCGGTTTTGCGCAGCTACTCGAGGAACGATCCCAGTTTCTCCAACCCTTCCCGGACTGTCTACGAGGGGGGCGAACTCCGGCTGCGCCACTACGCGCCAGTTGAGCCCGCCCACTCGACTCCGATTCTTTTCGTCTACGCGCTGACCAAGCGCGCCTTCATCCTGGACCTCGCGCCGGGCCGCAGCGTGGTACAAAGTCTTGCGCAACAGGGCTTCCACGTCTACCTGACTGACTGGATTCCACCCGCGAGCAGCGATAGCTCGCGCGGGCTCGACGCCTACGTGAATGAGGACCTGGTCAATGCTGTGCAGGTGATAGCGGCGGAGCGCGGAGCAAGCCAAGTTTCGATCATCGGCTACTGTCTTGGCGCCCTGCTGGGAGTCATTTATACCGCGTTGCATCCTCAGTATGTCCGCAACCTTGTCGCGCTGACTGTGCCGCTGGAAATGAGCGCTACGGCGACGCTCCTACCTGCCTGGTGGAGCGCCCAAACGGTTGAGCTCATCACCGCTCTTTACGGGAATTGCCCGGCCTGGGTTTTTAGCGCGTTTTCGTCAACGCGGCTGATGACTCGTATGGCCCAGTTTCGCACCGAGATCTGCGGTGGCGAAGAGCGTTCGGAGGCGTTTGATCGGTTCCTGCACTGGATTGACAGCGACGTTCCGCTGGCGGGCCAGCTCTTCCGCGAGGTTGGCATCGAGATCTTTGGGCAAAACCGGCTCGTGCGCGGCGAGTTCGCGGTCGGCAGCGAGCTGATCAACCTGAGGCGCATTATCTGTCCGCTGTTCAATGTTCTCGCGCGTTTTGACGAGCTTGTGCCCCCGCGCGCCTGCGAGCCGTTGACGCAGCTCGTTCGGAGCCGCGACAGGCAGACTGTCGTTTTTCCGTCGAGTCATGTCGGGGTAGCCGCCGGCCTTGACGCCCATGCGAGGCTCTGGCCCCTGGTCGGGCAATGGCTCGGATTTCGAGATTCGCCTTCGCCGCAACCTCCACGAAGAGCGAAGGCCACTGTAGTACGAGAAGGGTTATCCGAAGGTTATCCGAATGTCACACATAAACAAATCGAAATTCCCCCGCTCAGGCGCGCAATCAAAGAGGAGGAAAATGGTCGAACCTGACGAATCCAAGATGAAACAAGGACAGGAACTGTCCACGGGCCCAACAGAGGAGAGCACGGCGACCAGTGGATCGGCGTTCGAAGAACCGCCTGCGCTAAAAGCCAACGCCTCGTTCTCGCCCGGGGAGAATCACGGAAGGAGTGTTAGAGCGATGGACGACAAGGAAAACGCATCGAGAGAGATGTTTGAAGGGTTTTCGGACATGAGCAAAACCTTGTTTAGCCCGGAGAGGGCCAAAAACGTCGCAGCACTCTGGATCGACAACAGCGAGAAGGCAGCCGAGCAAGCACTGAAGTTCCAGGCCAAGGCGACCGAGTGGTCCAAGAATACTATGTTCGCGCCAGTCTTCGAAATGCAGAACTCCTTCGCCCGCAGCTGTGTTGAAATCTCCGCGAAGACTGCGCGCCGCGTCTGGCAACTGGAATAACGGCCAAGCCTCTTCCGCGCTGACTTGGCGCTGGCTTGCTTCAAGCGGGCACGGCCGGTGCGTTCGCGCTTCCGCCCCGAATCGAACCGGGCGGCGACGCTGGGCTCGTCGGAAGCTATTTTCCAAGGCGACGCCCCTCAGTCAACTGAGCTGCGGTTCGGAGGAGAGGAGTGGCGCAAGAGCTGGTGCTTTGACGCCAGGACTCCTCGCTTCGCCGGTTTCGCCGTAAAGGGAAAATAGCGATTCGGCAGGGAAACGCCTCTCTGGCGCGCCGCCGCCGAAGATGAAACGCAGCGCTGCGTGCAAGCTGAAGCAAGCGGCCTGACCGCCGTGAGACTCGAAGCGGGGCGGGCCCTTCACCCGGGTTCGTCCCGTTTTGTTTTGCCGTCCGGGTTGCTTGATGGCAGGCATGAAGCCGCTCCACGCCGCCGCGCTCGTCCTGGTCGTGTATCTACTGGCCTCCTTTTAAGGATGGCCCGGATTCACGAGCGTGCGCCGCTGGCTCAACTGCTGCGTGCTTGCGCCAGACTTTCAATCCCGAAGCGCCATCGGCAACCGCGGAAGGTCTTACATGCCTCAGCAGTGTCGAAAGTCTGTAGCAGACGCCGACTGTTTGGCGTAATCACGTTTGGACAGTAGTTTGTTTTTTTGGCCGTTAGTAACCTTCATCGCTCGGACTCGCATATCTGGGTAAGGGACCGGCTCGCGAGGGACCTACAAAGACAGTGCGGCGAAAGCGTCGTTTCTTCCCAACACGACACAATCCCGGCGATTCTTTGTTGACCTTTCATTTTGTCATCTCGGGTTAGCAGCGGACAACTTAATCTCGAGGGTCTGCAGGGATCTGGCAACAGGCACAACGAAATTAAGGTTGCCTCGGTGGTGAGCAGGGCAGCGTCGCGGGAACAGATCCTTTCAGTTCTGAAGCTCACAGGCGAGATTCTCACAAACTCGTGACGGCATAAGGCCATTAGACTCGGAGATGGGCTAGGCGTAAATATAGGAAGCAACAAAATCCATTAAGTCGTGGAAGACTAACAGGTCCTATGGGTTATGCGACCCTGAATATTCGCTTCACCCCGGCGCGATCGGCACGCTATCGCAAAACTCTGCTTCAGTTCCTTCGAGAGAATCGATGGCCAATTGAAACGGTAGAACTTAGGTTGAATCAAGGCGAAAGCGGCTGCAGTTGGCAGTGGGAGGTTGCTGGAGACGTGACGGACATTGCCGAAGAAATAATGCGTTGCATCTGCCTCCGCGGCTATAGCGTTGAAGCAAAAATCCTGGTGCGTGATGGCTTTTTACATGATAACTAGACTGCATACGCGGACTAGGATGAGGGATAAGAGGCTATGTAAAAATAGGCCGCTGCGGCGGAGGCACCCTCATACTGGACCCTGTTGCCTAATCCCTAGGAAACGCCGTGAGTCGCGCAGCGACTTGAGTGTCGCGTTACTGCTACGCACTCCTCGGGAACCTTTCTTTTGGACAAGCCCGTTACTCTTACGGAGTGCGACGGCTAAATTCTGTGCAACTCCGGGTGACGGGTAGGTAGTCGATGTTCAGTTTCGAAATTGCGAAAACGAGCTGCTGCTGCGCCGTGGATACCAGCCTTACACGGCACGGGCAGTCGGACAGGAAGGCAGGTGGAAACCTCGATTCGCATTCGATGCAGCGATTCGAATTTCACTTGCAGCCGTATACGGAAGGGAAGTCCACTTGGCGACGAGTCTTTACTGAATCATCAGGGAACAAGCTATACCTCGGCGAACTCTGGATCGAGTTGTTAGCACGCTCTTATCGGTTGCCGATGTCGCTAGCGACAATCCAGGAATGCGGGAACGCCATAGCCGCCTGTGTTTTCGCCCGATCGCGTGGACCGCTTAACCGGCGCTTCATTTCTTTGCCCTTTTCTGACTCCGGTGCCTTCGTGGCTCGCGACGACGAAGCCGCGTCGGCGCTACTCGGTGCGCTTTCGCGCGACGGCACCGGTGCGGCGTCTTACGAGATCCGGGGGTTTAGAGCTCCTGCGCCGTGGCAGACGATTGAGTGCTTTGTGGAGTATACGTTGGATCTCGGGCGCCCCCTCGCAGCTATCGAACGCGGCCTGGATTCAAATTTTCGGCGCAACCTGCGGCGAGCCGCCAGCCAAGGAATCGAAATTGATACCGGCGACACGGTCGAACTCATGAGCCGGTTCTGCACCATGCAGCTTGAGAGCCGCCACCACCTGGGTCTCCCGGCCCAACCGTGGCGATTCTTCAAATCGGTCCAGGAGCTATTTGCACCTGGCCGAGATCTGAACATCCGGATCGCCAGACAGAACGGGCATGACGTGGCAAGCGCAGTTTTTCTGCGCCAAAACGACCGCTTGTACTACAAGTGGGGAGCGCGACGGCCGGGTCAATATTCCAGCGCCAACCACCTTCTGTTCTGGAATGCCATTCAGGATTTTGCGTCGCATGCGCGTCTTCTCGATTTGGGCCGCACGGACGTTCGAAACGCCGGGTTGATCCGCTTTAAGCGGGGGCTGGGAGCGACGTCGACCTCCCTGCCCGTATCATTCTATCCGCGAGCTCCAGCACATCTCAGCGCGGAAGTGCTGACAGGAGCGCGCAAACTTATGGCCGGTGTTTGGCGGAAGTTACCGATCTCGGCCGCGCGAATTCTGAGCAACCTCGCCTATGGATTTCTGGCGTAAGCCGCGATCTTCTGAATTTCGCGCATCGCCGCCGGGAGTCTGTACAGTGGACGGGAAGCGATCGCTCGTAGGCCATGAGGCGAGCGCGGCGCCGCTCTTCGAGGTAACGTCGCAGCGGTGGAGTTCGGCCTACGGATCGTCGAAGGCGCGTGCTAGGCCCACGGCGCTGCGTTTCACGACGGCCAGCGCCGGAAGTACGCCGGAGCGCTCGGAAAGGCAGGATGCTTTAACTTCTACCGGGGCAAAAGCCTTGGCGCACGGGGCGACGGCGGCGCAGTGGTGACCGACCAACGACGAACTGGCGGCGCAGTGTGGATGAACAAGCCGGAGACGCTGGAACTGGCAAGCTTGCGGAGACGACCTATTTTCGGCGTGGAATTAGCGTTTGCCCTGAATCTCGATCGCTACGCCTGCCGCGTTGGCGCCGACCATGGGGAGGCGATCAACTTTTTCGAGGAGGTCGAGTTCCTGCCCCGGACTCGCTACTCCCCGGGTATCATCGGCGGCGAGCGTCCTATCCCCTACATAGAACTGCTGCGCAAGCTCGCCGACTCGCCGCTGCTCGACGGCATCCTTGACTCGAATTCCCTGCCGGGCCGCGAACTACAGTGGTGAGAAGCGAATTCTGCAGGCGCAAATCAGTCCGACGTGAATCCCACAAGCGCGATGGCAATCTGCTTTCTCATCGATAGCGACACAGCGAGCGCAGACTGCGCGGCTGGGCGATTTGCGCGCCTGCGCGGCGCGCGTCTTGTGTATTGCGATGCTCTCGATACCTTGCCCGCTCAACTTTCGCAACGATCGATGATTGCAATCAGCGCCTCACGCCAGCGGGAACTTTCCAATCGGCACAAATCGCATATTGCTAACCTCGTCAGCGAAGGTGCGACCTTATACGTGCGAGGCGTTGCCGAGGGTTGCGCCACCCTCGACTTGACGCCGTACGCGTCCGTGAAATTGGCGATTGCTCCCGAAAACCGTGCCGTGTGCTGTCGTTTTACCACTAGCCGGATGCTTCCAGGGTGCTCGCAGGAGAGGAAATTAGGGGCCTCTACGACGTGCTCGGGGCGGAAAATCTCAATCCAGCCATAGAAGAACTACTCACTGTGCGCCACGTTGACGGTGTCGAACGCGCTGCGATTTTCGTTCTCCGATATGGCAGCGGATGCGTAATCTACGACCTGTCTACGCAAGACAACATCGGCGCCGACTCTCCGATCGTGGCACGGATGGCCCATCAAGAGGTGCTTCATCAAGAGATAGGAGCGCTGGTCGCGGCCAATCGTGCGGCGGGTATGGAACCTCCGACGTTGCCCCCGTTTAATCTCACGATCGACGACCGCCCAGTGAATTTCGATCATTTCAATGTCGCACCCGTCTCCGCTCTTCTCCGCCATATTGACCAGCTCTGTCCGGGGGCGCATACAGACTTCGCTTGGACGCCTCGCCATACCAGCCCTTGTCGCGGCTATCTCGAAGCGATGAAGGAATTTTCGACCGGTTTCGTATGGCATGGGCTGTACCGACATGTCGATCACCGTGTGATTTCGCATCCTGCCGCCGAGTTGAAGGAGGGCTCGCGCATGATCAGGCGACTCGAACGGCGCTTCGGCATTCGTTTTCAACCGATAATGATTTTCCCGTTTGAGCGATCAGCGCCAAACCAATTTCCACTGCTCATGCAAAAGGGATTCCTTGCCGTTGTACAGGAGCCACGCCATTCGTCCTGCTCCGATCCAAAGCTGCCCGGATATCTCGAAGGTTCGCTGCCCGCGCGCGTAGACGCGGCCTCCGCCCTAACGGTTCTTTATCGTTATCCGGCAGCCTCGCTGACGCGGGCGCGCATGCTTGCGATGGCAGCGCTCGGCCTGCCGATCATCGCCGTCGCACATCCTGACGAAGTAGGGTTGAAACGTTTGTCGCGTTTTTGGGATCGCGGCGGTGATGTCTCGCATTTCGACGAGATCCTGAAGTTCGCGTCGTCCAAAGGCCTGCCGCCGCGTTCGCTCGAAGACATCGCAAGCGACGTCAGGCGAACTCAGCCCGCCGACGATCCCTGGACGCAAGTCACGCGGGCAAAAGATGGGCCATGAGATCGAGCACGCCTGAGAAACTTAAGCGACCGCGAACGCGGGAAGTCGTGTATGAGTGATCGCGAGAAGCACGACGACGTGAACTCGAACAATGAGCGCACAGGCGGGCCGGCTCAGGGTCCACGTCCAAAAGATGAGCACGGTTACGGCTACCGCGTCGTGACCGTGAGCGAAGCGGTCGAGCGCGCCGTTTCGGGCGAGTGGGATGTACCTGAGTTTCAGCGTCAGTTCGTTTGGCAACCCTCACAGGTATGCGGCCTCGCCGATTCGCTGTGGCGCAATTATCCGGTTGGCGCTCTACTTTTGTGGCGCAGCGCAAACGGTGACGACGACGCAAGCCGCCTGTCGGGATGGTGGATCGCGGACGGCCAGCAGCGGCTTACCTCCCTGTGCATGTTGTGCGGCAGCGAACCCGTATGGCTCAAGCGCAAACCAGCCGAGTTTCGCGCACGCCTACTAAAACGCTTCGACCTCTGGTTCCGCGTCGGCGGGGTCGATGGCTTGCCGGGATTCGTGGCCGCGCGCTCCGCTGCGAGCGCGTACGATCCGCGCCTAGTTTCCGCTCGCAGACTTATGGCGATAGATCCGTGCGATGAGCGCGGCAGGAGCGAATTGGAGCGTCTGGCCAGAGAACTCAAAGCTATGGAGTGTTATCGTGAGTTAGATACGGCGGAGATTTACCGCCGGCTGAGGCGGGTCAGCATCATTCGTCAGCGCGAGCTGGTCGCAACCTTAGTTCGGCACGAGCGCGCGGACGTGCTCGAGATATTCGAGCGCTTGAACAGCCGCGGCATGCGGTTTCGAAAACTACTACTGAAGCTCGCGATCGAAGAAATTCCAGCCGCGATTCGTGGCACGCGCGGACAACTCCGGCGCTAGTGTGTTTTCTTCAACATTGTCGATGCTTGAGGATAGATGGGATGATCGCGCGAACTACAGATGATCGCAACGGCCGCTCAGTTGATTGGTCTTGCTGAGAATCGACTTCCAGCTATCTTCTCGATGGCCGAACAATTTAGAAAGCGTCTCCAATCCGAAGTCGCAGCCGGGAGTGCGTTGAATGCCTTGGTCGATCGCATCGACCTGAGCGATTCAAGTATTCTGCTGGCGCTCAAATCGCCCATACCGTCGAACGGCAGGCAGTCTGCGGAAAGCGCCGCCCACATGATGATCACGCGCGTCGTTCCGATGCAGATTAAACGGCGCGGCGTCGAGATGCGTCTGGTCATTAAGGGAAATGGCACGCCTGCGCCACGTGTCGATTTAGCAACTGCTGAAAGCTGTCGCTCTGGCGCATCCAACGGTCTGACGATCTGCTGTCATGCCGAATGCGCTCAATCGAGGAGATAGCAGGGCGCGAACGGGTCGGCGGGTGTTACGTGAGGCGTTTGATGGGGTTGGCGTTCCTAACGCCGAAGATGCTCGAAATGATCGAGGCTGGAAACCGGATCGGATCTTACGGCCGAGGCTCTGGCCGAACGGGTCGATCTCCCTCTGCTTTGGACCGATCAGGAACAGACGGTCGTCATAAGCTAGTCGGGTAGGTCCGCGATTCTCATTGGCGAGGCGCCTGTTCGGATCGAACCCGCTCTGCGGCGCGTAAGCTATAGTCGAGTGTGGTGTTGTAGCTCGGCGGGCCCATGTCCATTAGAGCGGAAGCGAACACCATATAAGATGGGAGCATCGGCTTTCGCCGCCGACTCGTATGCGACGCCATCGGAACGTATTTTGCGCACGTGCACTAGTCTGCGTGGTGTTGAGCGGCTGTTCTGCCAACGGCGCCGTTAATACGCCTTCGCCATTGCCGATTGCCAAGGTGGCGGCGACTCCGATCCAAGGAAAGACTTTGATCGTTGCGGTCCCGGCAAATCCCGTCGGCAATGTACAGCCGGTTTACGTATCAATAGCCAACGGAACGGACGGTCCTATGCTGGAAAGCTCGGGCGAGATCTTCGCGCTCGGAGCAGACGGTAACCGGGTGCCCGCGTTACCACCCCAGGAGGCGGCGAATCAGGCCGGAGGGTCTGCAGGGTTGGCCTCCAGCGTGGAGACCGCGGCAGCCTACGCGGCACCGTCGGCCGCCGCGGGAGCGGCCACTACCGCTGTCGGGTCCGCAATCTCGGGAGGGAGTGTACTCAGCGGCAGTCTGATTGGGAGCGCCGTTGGGCTCGTGATGGGAGCCGGCGCAGGACTTTATCAGGCCCACGCCGCGGCCGAGACGCGCGCTCAGGAACAGATCCAGAGCTTGTCACTAAAACCCACGACCATTCCGCCCAACGGCACCGAGAGCGGATATGTCTTTTTTCCACTCGGCGAATACCAGAAGATCCAGGCTGTCCTGGGCGACACTGAGGCAGGATCCGCGATCACCGTGAGCGGGAATATCACCCGCTGAAAGAGCTGCTTTGAGCGAGCGATTGAGATTGCGCGCGGGCAGAACGCCAAATCGTGGGAACTGCGCGCGACGATGAGTCTCGCGCGACGGAGACGCACCGCGCGTTCACCGAAGCCGCTGCAAGTCTGGCCGTTCCATGGTCCTCCGCCGGAAAGGCCACCATCATCGTAACCGGTCGTTGCCAGTCGTCAGCCTTCTCCGCGTTGGCTTCGAATAAACGCCTCGCACGCCTCGCGTTGGGCATGCAGCGAGTTGAAATCCTGCTCGAGACCCTTTTCAGAGGATTTTCGGGTCTAGACCGCACAGCGCCGGACCGAAGGCTTAGCGTTCTCCATCGGCGGATGCCTCCTTCGCCTGCGCCTTGAGGCCAAAGAAGAGCGGTCCCGACCAGCGGCTGCCGGTGATCACACGCGCGACTTCGGAGAGCGAGCGATGCCGTTCTCCGCGAAACAGCACTCCCTTCTCCAGCACCGTGACCTCATGGTCGACAGCGCCCATTGGCGAACCAGCACAGCTCCCACCCCCACTTTGCGCTAGGGCAGCGTCGCTTTCACCGGACGGCGTGCACCGGCATCATCGGCCGCGCGATCGAGCAGGCGGCGGATAGCTGGTTTGAGGCCACCGAGCGCGCGCTCCTGCATACGGTATGCAACCACCTATCTCAGCAAATCCCGCTTCATCCGTACCGGCGCTGCGGTCCCGTATGCCGCCTTCCAGCGCACTTTCAATTCGTTGCCCGAGGCTGGCGAGGTTGGCGAATTCGTGGCGGTGAGTCTCTCATGTTCAACCCCTCGGATATTACGTTTCATGACTGCCCGACCTCCAACCCGGGCAGTCACACACATCGCTCTCTTCCCAAGCTGAAGCCAGCCTCGAATGCGGCAATGAAGCCATTCTTTGCCCGGCCATGGATCAGAGCTGAAATCCCGAACGCATCGCCATAGATTCGCCTGTCTGGTGAATGGCGGGGCACGGGTGTTCCCAATCACAATCGAAAGGGCACCGAGCCATTTCCGAACAGAGAGCAGCGCTCCGATCCCTATCTCCGGTGCCCGTAAATCTCAATATTGGCCGCTCCAAGACTGCGTCATCCGCCAACCAGTCCGTAGATTTTACCTACATTGTGGAGAAGGCAGAAAACTCCCCACGGAATGTGGCGTTCTTTCTGCCCGTGGCGCACCAGAGAGAGCCGGATCACGCCGGATTCGCCTGATTCGGCGAGCATTCTCTCTGCGCGAAGTAAAAACGGTTCGCTTCAGCGCTTGAATGCGCGCTGTCGGCATTCGCCCAATCATCGCTTCGAGGAGACCGACAGCTCTATTTCAGTCAGTCGGGTCTGAATGTACGAGAACGTCCGCGTCAGATGGACGCAGCTGACAACCGCACCT
The DNA here is from genome assembly GCA_963710455.1 of uncultured delta proteobacterium. Taxonomy (GTDB): domain Bacteria; phylum Desulfobacterota; class Binatia; order Binatales; family Binataceae; genus JAKAVN01. The sequence continues at coordinate 319,596 of CAVQAG010000013.1, read as the reverse complement.
TACTTGATATCGAGAGCATCGCGTTGCGGACCTCCATCCAAATAGCAGATCGGTGGGTAGAGCCTGCGTCGCGGCGCTTTCAACGCATGATCTGCATCAGCCCGCTTGGCGACGAATACTGAGTGACGTCGTCAAATTCGCGGGGAACTTCTGCGTTGAACATGATCAGGCGGCCGCTCGGGTCAGTGCTGTTTCCCAGCGTTGCGTGTTGATTTTGCAGGTCCCAGGTAGAAGCGGCAAATCGCCCGTAAATCGTTTCACCATCGGTCCCAGGAACTTTCCGCGGATAGTAGGCGCTCAATGTGACTTTCCAGAGATTGCGGTCGGAGTCATATTGGTCCTCCCACAAGCTTCGGGCAGTCTCCTCGTCGATATATTCAATTCGCTTGGCATAGCAATACCCAGCAGCCTCAGACGGAATACGGTGTATATTGATCACCCAGACGTCCCTGAGGCTCCAGCTTCCCCAGGAAGGGCGCGCGAACCCTAACGGCATATCGTACTCGCGCGGGAAGTCCGACACCGCCTCGCTAAGGTTAACGAGGGCCAACATTTTCATGTTTCGTAAGTAATCGGCATCAAAATTCGCCAAGCCCCCGTTGAACCCGGGCTTTTGATCGTCATGTGTCCAGTCGGTCCCAAGCAAAGGTGCGCAGCGGGCGCTTACTGAGTAACTGATGGAACGCCTCAGCGCTGGGAGAAATATATAATTCTGCTCATTCTGCTGATTGTCCTGCGGAAGGATATCGAGATCGGTCGTATATTTAGCCTGTTCAGGTTCTTCGGCCATAAGCCACTGTGTGTAAAACGCGTCGGACAGACGCGGGTCTGTCCTCGGGACTCCCGGGTCGGTATTGAAAGCGAGCTGTCGGTAAACAAACGCCCATGTGGCCTTGGTCGCGTTACCAAACCGGTCCAACATTGTCACGCTCCAAAGTCCCCTGCCCGGCATTCCCACTGCCAGATGAGGGCTGTACGTGTACCACAGGTCGGCGAGAATCTCGTATCCCTTGTCGGGTCCTTGTGGAACAGGAAACGGTTCGCCCGCGACGTAGTTCGCGATGTCATTGCGTCCGTTGGGCAGATGAACCACCCGCGGCTCTCCGCTGTACTTTTCGCTCGCCTGCCCGAAACTCCCTGGTGCCACGATGTGATTCGGCGGGCCGACATCAATCTCGACGTCATTGGGCATCTTGAGACCGTATTTGCCCGAGAATAGGGCGATCATGCCGTCAGGCATGAAAGCTCTGTACTGTTGCCAGTTCCCAAGCGTGATTTTGGTGCCTAATGCAAGGGCTCCGCTGGCATCTTGTGGACGGTGCAAAGTGGGCAAGGCTGTACGATTCGGATCAGGGGCATAAATTCCAGACATACGAACCGGCGACACGACGTTGGGTCTCGCAACAGTGTTATTGATCAGCGCAGTCGCTCGTCCTGCGCTGGCTACGACTCTCGGCGCCGGCTGCACGGCGTTGCTGCGCTGCGAATATTGCTCGGCATCCTCCATTGCGGAAGGCGTGACGCTCGACTCATGCATGAGCGGAAGGTTGGCCCGCGTCCTGACTCGTCGCGGCGGCATCTGCGCCAGCATCGATGGCGCTGCCAACGTCACCTGCTTAGTACCCGCCACGGCGGCTTCAATCGCACCGGGCGCGACCTCTCGATGGCGCGTTGGATATGATTGATGCGATTCCATGGACGGCGGACCGCCCGGGCTTTTTTCGGAAGGGAACCGTGGCGCGATTAGAGCGGCGACAGAGGGTTCGCGCTCGGTAACGTTTGGAGCAACCATACCGGATCTCGAAGCGGTTAAAACTTTTGGCGAGGCGTTTGACGACAGCGCGGGAACCCCACTCACCAATCTAGAGTAATTTGGCGCAGCGGAAATGTCGCTTCTTAATTTATCGGGAGCGATGGCGGTGTAGCCTCGTAGCTGTGCTCGTGAAGCGCTCGAAGCACTGTGCCCAGGGGGCAGTGCGGAAATTTCGGCCGCTCGATGCGTGACAGTAGGCGGGCTCATTTCGACGACGACGACAGCGATTGCCGCGATTGGGGCAACGATCCACCGCATACGGGAAGCTCCCGGCTTACGCAAACGCGGAGGGTCTGATACGGCATCCGGCGAGGACACGACGGCAGATGATGGTTTGCAAGAAATCTCCGCAAGCAAGGTCTGGCAGCGCGTGCATCCGGCGAAGTGTGCCTGCCATCTCAAGTACTCGGCGTCACTGAGCGCATGTTTATGATAGGCAGCTACGATGTCAGGCGCGGGGCATGCAGTTGCGGCTTTTGTGCGCGAGACCTCGATTGCGCGCTTTACTGCGCTCGCGAATTGATTCTCGATGTCGTTGTTCAGCGCCAAGGTAGGTCTCCACGCAGTTTGAATGTGCCACTATCGCAAGAACCAGCCTGTTTCGGGGCGCGGGCTCTAACACTGTGGACGTTATCCTCCCTGTTTCGATTGGAGCTAGAGATAGCGCCAGCGAATATCGACAGAATCCTGTTAACAGCCCCACTTACCAACAGGGCCGCCGGGGCAATCTAAACCGTACTTCGCGCTTTTTTTCTTGAAGATTCGTTCCACGAATCTATCGGACTTGGGGTCGCGAAAACGCTCTCAGGTCTCCGGCGCTCTCCCGTCGTCGAAGCGGACCGCCGCGCGCCAATGGAGCGCCAGGCGGTAGCCAAGATTGCGCGGGAGGTTCCACCAGATACCGACGCGCGACTTGCAGAGGAGCCGGTCGAAGATCGACGGCAGCGAATAGAACTGATCCGCGAACCACGCGACTCCTTGCTCCAGCTCGCGCGGAGACATGTTGCTTGGCCGAAAGACCGCGTCGACCTTGCCGTTGTAGCGGTCCCAATCCGTCGTCAGCAAGCGTCCGGTACGGACTATCTCGTCGAAGAACGGCGTACCGGGCATCGGTACGACGATGCCTACCGTTGCGCTGTCGATGCCGATCCCTCGATAGAATCGTAGAGTGCGCTCGAAGATTCCCGAGTCGTCGCCATCGAGGCCGAACATGGTGCCCGCCTGAATGGCGATACCGCGCCGGTGAAGGTTCGCCACCGCCCGCTCGTATAGACGCACCTGATTGAAGCGCTTCGCTTGCAGGTCGAGGCTGTGTTGAGAGACTGTCTCCAGCCCCACGAACACTGCCTTGCATCCGCTCTCTGCAGCGACAGCCATCAACTCCTCGTCGAAGGCCATGCGCATCGTGGTCTGCGTCGTCCACCACTTGCGATAGGGAGCGATGGCGCGGCACAACGCGAGCGCGTAGGCTCGGTCGGCCATCAGGTAGTCGTCCCAGAAGACCACCGATTTGCCGGGCATCAGCGCCACCTCGCGCGCCACCTCCTCGACCGGACGCCGACGCTGCCCGCGCCCGTATAGGAAGGGGATCGAGCAGTAGCCGCAGCGGTGCACGCATCCGCGCGTGGCGATCGTAACCGCGCGTCCGTAGCGTCGACCGCGAATGAGATCCCAGCGCGGCGCTTTCATGCCGCGTAGATCGGCGGGCCGACCGCGATAGATCTGTTGCCACCGGCCTCGGGCGAAGTCATTGACGACCTGCGGCCAGACGAGCTCCCCCTCGCCGATCACCAACGCGTCGGCGTGGCGCAGGGCATCCGAAGGCATCGCGGTGACGTGCGGTCCACCCAAAACGACGCGGCGGCCGCGGGCGCGGAACTGCCTGGCCAGCCGATACACGTGCGCCGCCGCCGGGGTGTTACACGTGATCGCAACCAGATCTGCGTCGCGGTCCAGGTCGACGGGCTCAACGATCTCATCGGTGTGGTGCAGCTCCACGCCCGGCGGCGTGTAGGCTGCGAGCAAGGGCATTGTGAGCTGCGGAAACCGGATCAATCGCCATTTGCGCAACCGCCGTGACGGTCCAGACTCGGGAGTGATCAGTTCGACCTTCATGCGGATGCGCTCACGCTGCGAGTACGTTCAGGGAGGGCTGCGAACCAGGGGTATACTCGGTCCGCCTAAGCTCTGGTACCAGTGGCCCGGCAAGGGTGAATTGGTGTTCGCCCCAGGCCTACATCAGTATCACCGCGCTTCAGGGAATCCGCAGCGCGCCGGCTGCGTAAGCCACTGCGGCATAGGACGTCAGCAGGTCCGCCCTGCTCTGGATCAGGGTGTAGCGCGCATTGGCGAGGTCGCGCTGCGCGGTCAGCAGCTCGACGATCGTGCTAAGGCCTTGCCGATAGGTCTCGCTGTTTGCGTCGTAGGCTTCCTGAGCCGCCGCGACGAGTGCTTGTCCATAAGAGTATTTCTTTTGCGAGGACTGGAACTCATAGTATGCGCGCCACATCTCGGCGATCGCGCCGATCGCCGCCGATTTGACGCCCGCGCGCGTCGCCGCGTCCTCAGCTTCGGCCGCTCTCACGTCGTTGAGCCGTTTAAGCCCCGTGAACACGTCCCACTGCAGCGTGACCAGCGCCGAATATTGCGGCTGATTGGCCCACGCGTTGGGCGGTCCAAGAAAGGTGTATTGCCAGATGAGCTGGCCGTAGTTCGCCGTCAGACCGACGGTCGGATACCAGGCCGCCTTGGCCAGCGCGACCCGCGCCTGGCTCGCGCGTAGCCCCGCGACTTTCGCCGCCAGGTCGGGCCGCTGCCTTATTGTAGCCGCGATCAGTTCGTCGACCTGACCGTCGAGCGCGGTCGGCACCGCCACGGTCTCGAGGCTCGCCACTTCCATCGGTTCCTCGGCGGAAATGCCGATCGCGGCGGCCAGACCTGCCTGGGCGTCGTGCACCAACAGGTCGGCGTTAGCAACGTCGTATTGCGATTGCGCGACGCGCTCGCGGGCGAGCAGTAGCGCGGGCTGGGTGGCGAGGCCAAGATTTAGGCGCTGCTGCACGGCGTCGAAGTCGGACTGCGCAAGCTCGAGGTTTTGGCGCGCCGCGGTTACCGCGGCCTTGGCCGCGCAAAGCGCGTAGTATGCGCGCTGCACTCCGAAGACCACGTCCTGCATCTTGCGGTCAAAGCTGAAATTGGCGGCGGCCAGCGCCTGGCGCGCGGCCTCAGCGCTGGAACTGCGGCGGCCGAAATCCAGCAGCGTGTAGGTCATCTGCACTAGCGGCTCGGCCTGCCAGAACTTAAATTGGGCAAGCTGCCCCCCGGGCAGCGGGAACAGCGTCCGCGAGTACCCGTTGGCCGAGTTTGCGCTCACCAGCGGATAGTACGGCGCGCGCGCGGCGCCAAAACTGGCGGCCGCCTGACGCGCCGACTCCCATGCGAACCGGGTGTCGGGGTTTTCACGCAGCGCCAGGTCCAGCAGCGCGGGCAAATCATACGGCTGGCCCTGTTTAAGGACGGGCTCCTGCCCCGACGGCCCCATCGGCGCCGGCGAGGCGGCCCCCGGCGGCGGCCGCAATGCGCTCGGTATCCGATAGTCGCTGGCCGACGCCGGCGACGGCGTCCAGATCCGATCGGCGCTCGGCGGCGCCCATCGATCCGGATTCACCTCGGGCTCCTCCGCCAGCCGCGCGCATCCGGCCAGCCCCGCGAGGACGCCGACGCCAATCGCTAAACGTAGCGCTCTAATGAAATGGCTCGAAATGGGCATGCTACGATTTGACTCCGCTTGCATTTGCGAACAATCTTACCCGTATCTTTTGGGGAACATGCATCCAAGTGGACGCGTAAGGATCCGGACTATGCCTACTGCCAGGACGCAACCCAGAGTGATCAAGGCCAGCGAGGTCGTGGATCCCGGGCGCGCCGCCGCACTGGATCCTCATTACAACTGGAAGCGCGCGCTCGCGGCGCCCGGCCAACGCGCGGTCGATTTCGAAGAGCGGGTTAATTTTCGCCGCCTGCACGAATATCGGCTGGCCCGCGCGCGCCAGGCGCTGGCCCATTCCGATCTCGGAGCGATGCTTTGCTTCGACACCAACAATATCCGCTACCTGAGCAGTACCGTGATTGGCGAATGGGCGCGCGACAAGATGATCCGCTTCGCCCTGCTCGCCGGCGACGCCGAGCCCTACCTGTGGGACTTCGGATCGGCGGTGAAGCATCACCAGTTATACTCACCATGGCTGCCGCACGATCATTGCCGGGCCGGGATGCCCGGACTGCGCGGCGCGATACCGCCCGAGGCCGGACTGCTGCGGATGCACGCGGAGGAGATAAAGTCGCTCCTCAAGGAGCACGGGGTCGAGCGGATGCCGCTCGGCCTTGACCTGGCGGAGCCAGCGATGCTGTTCGAGTTGCAGCGCGCCGGAATCGAGATTCGCGATTGCCAGCAGGTGATGCTGGAGGCGCGCGAGCTTAAGAGTATCGACGAAATCATGCTGCTCAACACCGCCTCCGCGATGGTCGACGGCGTGTACCACATGCTGTGGGAGAAATTGAAACCAGGGGTGCGCGAATCCGACCTCGTCGCGGAAGCCAACCGAATGCTCTACCAGCTCGGTTCGGATGACGTCGAGGCGATAAACGCGATCAGCGGCGAGCGCTGCAGCCCGCATCCGCATAACTTCACCGATCGCATCATCCGGCCCGGCGACCAGGCTTTCTTCGACATCATTCAGTCGTACACCGGCTACCGGACCTGCTACTACCGCACCTTCAACGTCGGCCGGGCCACCGCCGCGCAACGCGACGCATATACCCAGGCGCGCGAATGGATGGACCGCACGATGGCGCTGGTCAAGCCCGGAGCGAGCAGCGACGACGTCGCCAGGGCTTTGCCCAAAGCGCAGGAGTTCGGCTTCGAGAGCGAGCTCGCCGCCTTCGGTCTGCAGTTCGCGCATGGTCTCGGACTCGCACTGCACGAACGGCCGCTCATCAGCCGGCTGAACTCGCTCAAGCAGCCGGCCGAGATCAAGGCTGGAATGGTTTTCGCGCTGGAGACCTATTGTCCGGCGAGCGACGGATTTTCGGCCGCGCGAATCGAGGAGGAATTGGTGGTCACGCCGGACGGATGCAAGGTGATTACTCTGTTCCCGGCGCAGGAATTGCCGATCGCGAATCCCTACTAGTGTGCCGCACATTAATAAATTGCATACAACCTTCCGTCTCGCCGCGCTGACAGTGGCGATGACGTTCACCGGCTGCGATCCGGTAGTCAATATCGCAGGCGCGAACTTTCCGGCCTGGCTGATCTGCTCGATCGCCGGCATCGCCCTTGCCATCGTCGCCCGCGCGATATTCGCCGCGATCCGGATTGAACCTCACCTCGGACCCCTGATGCTCGTGTATCCATGCCTCGCCCTGTTGCTCTCCTGCGTGGTCTGGATGATCTTCTTCAACCGGATCTGAGTCAGGCGCTCGTGGCGGACGACGAGACATTCGCAGAAGGTTCGCGGATTCTGCACCTGGCCGGCCGGATTATCGGCCTGCTAATCGTGCTCGGCGCAGCTGTCGTCGGCCTTTACGTGCTGCGCCTGTACTATGTATATCCACGCACTGACGACGCCTACGTGCGAGCCAACGTCGTCGGTGTCGCACCGCACGTAAGCGGGCCGATCATCGAACTGCCCATTCACGACAACCAGCACGTGGCCAAGGGTGCGCTGCTCTTCGTCGTCGATCCGCGGCCATACCAGGCGTCGCTCGAGCGCGCGGAGGCGAACCTCGACCTGACCAACCTCCAGATCGATGCGTTGCAGGACGCGATCCGTTCCGCCCAGGCCCGCCAGCATAAGCTCGAGGCCGATGCGGCTTACGACAAGCAGTATCTCGACCGTATAGTTCCGCTGCTCGCCCGGCATTTCGTCACCGCCAACGACGTCTTCAACGCACGCAGCCGTCTCGCGTCGGCCCAGGCTGCCGTCGAGAGCTCGCACAGCGAGGTGCGCAGATCGCAAAACGAACTCGGCCAATATGGCGATTTCAATGCGCGGCGCAAGAACGCCGAGGCGGTCCTGTACAACGCCAAACTCAACGTGCAGTACTGCTACGTGCGGGCGCCTTTCGACGCCTACGTCACCAACCTCAACATAGCGGTCGGTCAATACGCCAATGAAGGCAGAGAAGTGGTCAGCCTGGTCGACAATCGCGAATGGTACGTGCTGGCGAATTTTCGCGAGAACTTTCTCGATCAAATTCGCCCGGGAATGCACGTCGAGGTCTACCTGCTGAGCTATCCGAACCGGCGCTTCCTCGGCCGCGTACAGGAAGCCGGATGGGCGCTCTACCAGGGAAACGGCGCCACGATTGCCGGGCTGCCGCAGGTCGAGCCGACGCTCAACTGGGTAAGGCTCTCGCAGCGCTTCCCGGTCCGTATCGTGCTCGAAAATCGCGACCCGCAGCGTCCATTCCGCATGGGCCAGACGGCTGTCGTCACGATCCAGGGCTTCCGCTGATGATCGCAGTCCGAGCGCCCCAGGCAACTGCGTAACGCAGCCCGGCGTCGGCAAAATCAAGGGCGGTTGCGTCCGGCGCTATCCACTGTAACACTACGCGGCGTGGCTAGTGCGCTCACAAAGCCTTCAGAAGCGCAACAATCGCAGCCGGACGCAGCACGGTTTTACGTCCCCGAACTCGACAGCCTCCGTTTCTTCGCCTTTTTCGGGGTATTCCTCTGTCACGTCGCCCACGAGATGGGACATGGGGACGTGCTCTCCAACATCGGCGGGTTCGGGGTGGACCTGTTTTTCACCCTGAGCGCTTATCTGATAACCGAACTGTTGATGCGCGAGAAGGAGCGGTTTGGGCGTTTGGACGTGCGTGCGTTTTACGTGCGGCGCATCCTGAGAATCTGGCCTCTCTACTTCGGATTCCTCGCCGCGTATTTCATCGCGTCGACAATCTTTCCAGCACTCCAGATCGATTGGCGGTACTTTGCGTGTTTCTCGGTGTTCCTCGGGAATTTTGCGCTCGCGACGATCGGGTTGGCACCCGGCCTGGCGATTGTGCCGTTGTGGAGTGTTTGCGTCGAGGAGCAGTTCTATATCACGTGGCCATTGATCGCGCGGTTTCTTTCACGCCGCGGAGTTGCCGTCGCAGGTGCACTAATCTGGTTGTTGTCGATTTTCAGCCGATGGCTGATGATCCGCGAAGGATTCTCAGTCCACTTGATAGAGATCGGAACGCTTTGCCGGCTCGACCCGATCGCGTGTGGCATGTTGCTATCGTCACTTCTCGGCGGTTCTACAGAGCCGAAACTGAGAATCTCGCGTCGAATGCTCACTCTCGTCGGGATCAATCTGTGGGCGTTCGCCGGCCTTTGTCTCTATCACTCGAATACCCCGACGCCCACTGATCTTTTGGTCGCCTTCCCCGCGGTCGCAGTCGGATGCGGCGCGTTTACGCTGGCAGCGATTGGCGCTGGTTCCTGGATGTACAATCCGCGGCTGATTTATCTAGGGCGGATTTCATACGGGCTGTATGTCTATCATGGCGCTGCGATCCTGATGACCATGGCCATCTTCGCCTCCGCACCCGGGTGGCTCCGATGGCTCGTCTGCCCGCCGCTGAGTCTCGGCGCGACGATTACGATTTCGGCCATCTCTTATCGATGGTTCGAGACGCCTTTCCTGCGGCTCAAGACCCGCTACCAGCATATCCGTTCCGCGTCGCCGGCCGTGGCCTAACGCCAACGCCGAATCGCGAGAACGAATCGGCTTCAGGTGATCTGATGCTTGCTGAGCGGTAATTCGCGCACTCGCTTTCCGGTAGCGGCGAATATCGCATTGCACAGCGCCGGCACAAACGGTGGAACGCCGGGCTCTCCGATACCTGATGGCGGAGCGTCGCTCGCGACGAAATAGACGTCCGTGCGATGCGGCGCTTCGGGCATGCGGGCAACCGGGTAATCGTAAAAATTTGACTGATCGATCGTGCCATTGGTGGCCGTAATTTCGCCGCTACGCGCGATACTCGTGCCGAACACCGCGGCGCCCTCGAACTGGGCCCGGGCGATTTCCGGGTTGGTGACGAGGCCTGCATCGACCGCCGTATGCACGTGCGGGATTTTTAGCTTGCCGCGGTTGTCGACTTCGACCTCGACCACCGTCGCGACGTAAGTAAGGAAACTGCGATGCACCGCAATACCCATCCCGGTCCCATTGCCCATCTTGCGCTTGCCCCAGCCCGCCTTCTCGGCGGCTATCTGGACCACGCGGCGCAAGCGGCCAGTGTCGATCGGATAGGCAGTGTATGAGGCGTCGTAATTCGGATAGTCAGTTCCCTTCAGGTCGAGAATTCGCGGGGGCCCAATCAACTCCAGCAGATAGTCAACCCGATCACGGCCGACCGCGTGTGCCAGTTCATCTGAAAACGACTGGATAGCGAAAGCATGATAGATGTTGCCGACCGACCTCAGCCATCCGATTCGCACGTAGGCTTTTGCCGGGCCGTTTTCGACCCGGAGGTTAGGGATGTCATACGGAATATCGGTCCATCCCAGACTCAGATCGCCAGCGTTGCCATAACGCTCACCCACTTTGAAGGTCGATCCGATGGGCGGAAACACCGAGCGTTGCAGCCATGCGGTCGGCTTGCCCTGAGCGTCGAGCGCGGCCTTCAAATACATCGCCGACACGGTGTGGTAGTAGCCAAACTTGATCTCGTCCTCGCGGCTCCACACCACTTTCACCGGGCGCCCGACTTTTTTCGACAGGACCGCGGCCTCGGCAACGTAGTCCGGCTTCGACTTGCGCCCGAAGCCTCCACCAAGCAGAGTTACGTGGCAGATCACGTTGTCGCGCGGAATTTTCAACTGCTCGGAAACGATATCTTGCACGGCTTGCGGATTTTGCGTGCAGGTCCAGGCGGTTACTTTGCCATCGCGATATTCCGCGACCGCCACTGGCGGCTCCATCGGCGCATGCGCCAGATGCGGTACGTAGTATTCGGCCTCGATAACACGGCCGCCCTTCTTGAACTCCGCGTCGACGTCTCCCGCAGTGCGCGCTACCTTGCCGGGCGCGCGCACCGTCTCTAACAGTTCCTTCTTGTACTGGGCGGAATTGTAAATCGCGTTGGGACCGTTGTCCCAATCAACGGTGAGCTTCTTGCGCCCCTGGAACGCCGCCCAGGTGTTGTCGGCGATCACTGCGATCCCGCCGAGCGGCTGGAACGCGGCCGGCGGTTTGAAGGGCTCGATCGCGACAACCTGGCGCACGCCTTTTACCTTCAACGTCTCCTTGTCGTCGAATGATTTGACCTTGCCGCCGAGAACCGGCGGGTGCGCCACTGCAGCGTAGACCATACCGTCCACCCGGGCGTCCATCCCATAGACGGCCTTTCCCGTGCAGAGCGCGGCTAGATCATAGCTAGCATGTCCCTTGCCGATGTAACGCCACTGGCTCTTGGGCTTGAGCCGGAGTTCTTGCTTGTGCGGCACCGGCAGCTTCGATGCGGCCGTGACCAGTACTCCATAGCCGAGCTTGCGGCCGGTCGGACGATGCATCACTTCGTGGAGGCCCGTTTCGCACTCGGCGGGTCGCACTTTCCATTGCGCGGCGGCCGCCTCGATCAGCATCAGGCGTGCGGTGGCACCGGCCTCGCGCATCACAAGGAAGAAATCGCGGATCGAATGCGAGCCGTCGGTATCCTGGCCGCCGTAACGCCAATCGCCTATCGCCTGCTCAATCCTCACCCGGCTCCAATCCGCGTCTAACTCGTCGGCGACCACCAGCGGCAGCGAGGTGCGGATGCCGGTACCCATCTCCGAACGATGCGCCACGATATAGACCGTGCCGTCGGAATCGACGCCCACGAAAGCACTCGGATGCAAGGTGGCGCGGTCGGCTCGCGTCATGCCGGTGGAAATTGGCGCGGACGCCGCGCTTATCTCGCCCCTCGGAAGAAAATGCACGCCAAGCACCAGCGCGCCGGTTGAGAGCATTCCTTTTAGGAAGTTGCGGCGGCTGACGTTTTCAATCGCTGCTACACGGTCTTCTTCAATCACGTTCACGCGATCATTTATAGAATTCATACGATGGACCCGGTTACTGGGATGCTCAGTCGTGCTCATTCGACGTCTCTGCGGCGGCGGCTTTTATCGCTGCGCGAATCCGTTGATAGGTCCCGCAGCGGCAGATGTTGCCCGCCATTGCGTCGTCGATCTGTTGATCGCTGGGATGTCGGTTAGTCTTGAGCAACGCCACCGCCGACATGATCTGTCCCGACTGGCAATAACCGCATTGCGGCACGTTGAGCTGCATCCAGGCACGCTGCACCGGATGCGGTCCGTTGGCTGAGATGCCCTCGATAGTCACGACTTCCGCGTTTTGAAGCTGGCTCATCGGCGTCACGCAGGAGCGGATAGCTTTGCCATTGAGATGTACCGTGCAGGCTCCGCACAGCGACATCCCGCAGCCGAACTTGGTTCCCGTCAGCGCCAGTTCGTCACGTAAATACCAGAGCAGCGGCATCGTGGGATCGTCGTCGAACGAACGTTCGACGCCATTGACTTTCAAGCGAATCATTTTCGCCTCATGTGAATAAATAATACGACCGCCGGAAGCCAGTTCCCGGCAGCGGCGACCCAGAGACTAAGTCTATAGAACTTTTGTATCGCGCGAAATTGCGGCTGACGGCAGGAAGAGTCCTTGGATCCGGAGAGCGGCGACCAAAAACTCTGGTGGCCGCCCGTCTCAAGAGGTCGCAAACTTTATGTGACGGCGGATCGGCTTTCTGAATTGCCGACCCGCCGCCCTTACAGCTTCCTTCGACCGGAGAAAGATGAGTTAACCGCTCTCCTCAATGGCCGTGGCCGTGTTTGAAGTCGAACAGATCGGTCAGGTCTCCGATCGCGGGAGTATTAAGCGGGACATAGGGATTCGACAGGGACGTAACCGGATTCGGAAAATTATCTCTGCTCCGCGACGTCACCGGTGGCAAGCCCCAGTTGTATTCGATGAACTTGAGAATCGAGACATGATCAGTGTAGGTGTGCGAGATGTGTCCGGGTTTGGCCCATGGCGAAACCACCATACACGGGATCCGCGTGCCGTCTCCGAAATAGTCCAGTGCCTGTATGTAGCCGGAGTCGTAGTAGCCGCCGCCCTCGTCAAACGTGATGATGATCGCGGTGCTGTCCCACAGCTTTCGATTGTGCTTCACGGCGTCAACGATCTTGTCGACGAAGCCTTCAAACAGAACCAACGTCGAGGATGCCGGATGGCCGTCCACCCATCCGCTGGGCTTGACGAACGAAACCGATGGCAGTGTTCCATTCTTAATGTCGTTGTAAAGATCGGTGGTGTCCTTGAGGTTGTTCTTGAGGACAGAGGGGTTGGTCATCATCGAAGTCGAATACTGAAAGAAGTTGCAGATGTTGCAATACTGATCGCTGGTCGGTCCCACCGCGCCGTAATTCTGCTGGTACTTATCGGTAAGATACTGATTGTATTGATCTCCATAGTACTTCCAGGAGACCTTTGCGTCGAGCAAGGTGTCACCGATGCTGCGCACGCTCGACGGGGGGATCGTAAACGGAGTGTTGGCGACATTATGATCGGTGTACGCGTTCGAGCCGTCGCCGAAATAGCCCGGGTTGTAGTTGTTGAGTAGATAGTAGTGACCCGTCTCGCAGTGTGGGTCAATTGGACGCGGGAGGGAATTCAGGTATCCAATGACTGCGGTAACTCCCGGCTGAGAGGTATCCGCGCAGTCCGTGTACGAACCACCGCCATAGACCGGCTTGCCGAACCCACCACCGCCATAGCCATCTTCCGTGTACCAGTTATTGGTGTCGGCCTGGGGATTCGGATCCTCGATCTCGTCGACCACGCCTGCGTTCGGCGTTCCTGAAAAAACTTCAACATTATGCGGCGGGATTTCCGGATTTCCATTCCCATCGCTGAACCAGATCGCGTCGCCGTACCCCAACATGATGTGATTGGCGCCGGTGCCGCCCATGACGGCTTGATGATAGTTGTCGCTCATCGCGTAGTTGTCAGCGAGATACTTGAGATATGGCGCATCACCCTTTTGCATGTTGTAAAAGCCCATCGAAGTTGAGCCCTCACCGGTAGTGGTTGCGGTTGGCGACCATTCGGTGCTGAAGTTCGCCGCCTGCGGCTTGCCGTTGGTGCCCGCACCAACCGTCACTTCGACCCACGGGAACAGGTCGGCGAGACAGCCGCTTGGATTCGACGGGGTACCATCTTCAGCCAGGCAATCAAACTGCTGCCACATCTGGTAGAACCTGTGCACCGGGCTCGCGGCGTAGCCATAGTACGGAAACGTGCTGGAGGTCAGCTGGAAGGGCCCGGGCGGCAGACTGTTCACATCTGTAATTCGCGTATCGGGAGTCTTGGAAGTCAGACCGGTCCCGCCCTTCAACAGGTACTGATAATAATTGGCGTCCAGACCGTTCTCAGAGCTTGTCGCGTCGGTCATGGTGCACATGCAGTGCGTCGTGTCGAGGCAATTGGAATTGTTGGTGCAAACATCGGTGGGACCTCCGGCAAGCGGCGCCGGCAGTACGTCGTACAGCGCCTTATCAGCCGGGTTTATCCCATAATCCTGGCCGGTTGAGACCTTGCCCGTGTTGGGGCAAGTTCCGCCGGAGCCGACATCGCATGCCGAGTTCTGATGCGCCTTGGAAAAATTCGGCCCTGGCGTTCCGTCAGCGTTGATGATCTTTTCCGAGAGAAGATTGTTAATTTTTCCATGTTTCGGCCGGTAAGTGGCAAAGATGTGATCGAAGGTCCGATTCTCTCCAATGATTACGATCACATGTTGGATCGGCGTGCGCGCTGTGCGCTTACCATGCTCCGAGTGATCTGAGGCAGCGACCGCCATGCGAACCATCGGAATTCCCACCGCGAAGTTCATCGCGGCGAGAAACGCGGTTCCCACACAAATACTGCAGAGGATTTTTTTTACCGCTCGTGTGATCGACATATTGGTCCCCTTCCTTTGCTAGTGGATGTTTCCCGATTGACAGACGATCGCGGCTCAATGAGGCACGAGTACGCTGCGATTGTTAGGTACGGATTACAGCAAAGCGAAGAATTATTTTTTTTTCGTGCGAACGGCGGTTTTGAAAACCCTGGGCCAGGAGAGCTTCGATATACAGATGACTCAACGAATAACTTGGATAACAGTTGCTCTGAGGATTCTCTCTGAAGATAAGCGCGTTAGTAAGAAAGTGATTTGGTAAGTCCGGCGCGCCCAGAGTGCATTTTTGCGACAGGGTCGGTGCGACATGCCCGAGCGTTCCACGACTGCGGCGTGGCCTTCCGAGAGATTCCATCGAAGCTCCAACGAGTATCCACAGGCGGCGAAATAAGCTTGTCCGCAACGGAAACGGGCTGGGACAAAGGATTCCGGCTCAGATTCTTACCGCCGGCCAACAGGATATGCGCAATGTTGTCCACAGCCTCTCCCAGCCAAAGTGGACGCTTATAGGAGAAAGATCCGCAGCGGATGTGATAGCGCTCCTAATTTGGGGGGGCACACTCGTGCACGATGGAATTGACGGTAAACGAGATCTCCTTCATGAGGAAATGCAGCGCTACTTCTGGGAGACCTGCTCTGCACTCGCGACGCGTTGCGAGGATGCAATCGGCCTGCCACCGGCTGCTCGACGAGAAGTAGTTGGGCGTTTGCAAACGTTGAGAACGATCACCCACGAGACCAACCGAGAGCTGACAAGCGCTCGTATCGCGGTTGCTCAAGGACAGATACCGGACAAGATCATGCTCGATCGCGCACTCGCATCAATCGAGCATCTCAACGAAGTCGCCCAAACCATGACACGGTGGATGGACGAGTTGCTCAACTCGTAAATCTGCGGGACTGTCAGCCGTGAGCACAGCCGGACCGAAAGGGACGGGCGGTATTCGTGCGTCGAGTCCGCCGCGAGCAGTTACTGAAGCTCATTGGCGAACTGGAGCCTTGTTTCATCGGGGTTGTATGAAGGATCGGAAGACGAATCGAAGCGGCACGCTCAAACCCTGACTTTTATAATGGCGCTCGAGGCCGACCCACCTTGTCGAGGCGGGTGTGAGCCGATAACCCATTTGTGCGCAGCCTTACGTGGTGACGCCGAATAGATGCTTGCAATCGATCACTGCCAGATCACGACCCTGACCTTCCTGCCACGGGATGCGCACTCCCATCTCAACACTCGATGCGGGCGGACCGGCGATAGCTCCAGGCGGATCCAACCAGCATCTTATGCGCGCCTGCCTTGGTAATCACATCCGCTGTCCGGGTTCCGCTGGTTGTCCGGGTTCCGCCGGCCGATCATCACGCCAGCTCGCGCAACGCCGCCCATCGATGACCAGCCTCCACAGCGCCACAGGTGACGAGGTTGGCAATGTTGTCAACAAATTACGCTACCCATCTGCGATATTTGGCGAGCGCCGTCTTTGAGGACGAAAGCCCCAACGTCGCGCCTTCCGCTTGAAATTTGAGTTAAGCGGTTACGGCCAAGGATATTAAAGAATCTATCTTGACTAAAAGATCTTAACCTGCCTTTAGTTTGCCATTTCCCGGAATCTCCTGGAGCCCAGCGACCACGATTCGTACATTGGCGTGACTTTCTGCTCCGCAAGACAAGCGGTTGCTCCTAACATTTTCTTCATCTTGTGGCGGCTCATAGTACTTGTTTTCGAGGACGAAATTATGCCGGCTGGACAAAAAATGACGCGTTTGTTGCTGAAATCAGCCGCAATCGCGCTCTGTGCGCTCGCGACCGGCGGGCTTGCCTTGGCCTCAGGCACTGGGGTGAGGATCAAGGGAAACCATCCTGTCGAACTCGCGCGTCTCGGTCCGGTGGTGCATGCGAACCTGGCAATGAAGCTCCATCTGACCGTCGTGCTCGGCATCCATGATCAGGCGAAGCTCGAACAACTGCTTTCCGACCAACAGAATTCATCCTCCAGCCAATACCATCGATGGCTCACGCCAGAGGAGTTCAACCGGCGCTTCGGGCCGACCCGGGCGCAAACGGACGCGGCGGCGCAATGGCTTAAGAACCAGGGTTTCCAAGTCAAGTCGGTCAACCGACTCGGCCGAACGATTGACGCAACTGCCAGCGTCGCCCAGGCAGAGGCCGCCTTTGCGACCACCATCGTCACGAGCGGTGCGAACTTCGGCAATACCTCCGACCCGTCGATCCCGGCGGAATTCGATGGGGTGATAGTGGGGCTCCAAGGGCTCGACAACATGCATGCCGTGGTGCCCGCTGGATTCCGTCGGCGAGTGCCTTCAGCGGGCGAGGCTTTGCTGCATGGGCCGACGGTGGCGCTGGCCGATGTCGTTCATCCCGAAGTTGACAGCGACGGCCCGGCCCTGCCCGGTGCGGACGTCGACGGCTCGACCGCGTTCGGTCCGTTCGACATCGAGGCTTTTTACGATGAGACGCCGCTGATCGCTGCGGGCAACAGCGGCACTGCTGCGCCAGATTGCGTCGCGCTGGATGAGGATTCGGACTACCTCGACGCAGCAGTCACCCTTTTCGCCACGACCTTTGGCTTTGCACCGTTCAACATCACGCGCGTGCTGCCTGACGGAACCTCGCCCGGCAGGAATGGAGCCAATGAAACGGAGGCGCTGATCGATATCGATTACGCTCATGCCACTGCCCCCGCGACACCGATTCACGTCTACGTGAACGGGAACCTTTATACCTCTATCCAGAGCAGCATCACGGACAACGCGTGCGGTGCGATCAGCATCAGCTTCATCTATTGCAACTTCTCGTCATCGTTTTTCACTGGACTCGATGCGCTCTTTTCCCAGGCGGCCTCCCAGGGGCAGTCGGTGTTTATCAGCTCGGGTGACTGGGGCGCGGCGGGCCTGGTATACGATGCCCCCAGCAATTCCTGCGTAGTCGGCACGACGCTGAATGTTAGCGAGATGTCCGCCAGCCCTCACGTAACCGCTGTGGGTGGGACCACCTTTAGCCCGCAGTTCGATACTTCAGGCAACGATACCAGCGTGATCGGGGTGGCTCCGGGCGGAATCGAAAGCGGATGGAATGACAGCGGTGGGGGCGCCAGCCAAATTTTCCCTAAGCCCATATGGCAGGACGGCCTGGGCGTGCCCAAAGACTCGGCGCGCGACGTTCCCGACGTGGCGATGATCGCAGGGTCGCCCTTCGTCTTTATCGGTGCTGATTCGAACGGAACTGCAGTGATCCAATGCTGCTGGGGAGGCACCAGCCTCGCCGCGCCGCTATGGGCAGGATACTCGCGGGTGATCGCCAATCAGCAGGGCGGCGCACGCCTGGGGCTACTCAATCTGACCATCTACAATCTGGCTAAAACGGGCCTCCTGGCCAACGGAATCGAGGACGTAACCTCCGGTAACAACACTTACAATGGCGTGACCGGATATAACGCTGGAGTCGGCTACGACCTGGTCACCGGATGGGGCAGCGTTGACATGGCGGCGTTTGCCTCCGCCTACAACGGCACGCCGACGCCGACTCCCACTCCCTCGCCCACCTCCACGCCCACCCCTAAGCCAACTCCGACTCCGACGCCCGTAATCACCGCGCTGCACTTCGGACCCAACCCCGTGTCCTTGCCCAATACCGTGTTGGGCGTGACCAGCGCCACGAGCGCGCCTATCCAGGTCCATCTAAGGGAACCCAGTGGCTCGCCCGCGCTTCCGATAACGCTCGAGGGGATGGTTTTCGTCGGACGCGACTCCGGCGACTTCGCCATACAGTCCTCCACCTGCCCCGAGATCATGACGCCGGGACTCGAATGCATGCTGAATCTAACTTTCACGCCGTCCGGGCTGGGGCTCAGAACCGCCAGGCTGAAAATCTTCGACAACGCAAGCAACGGGCCTCAAGTCTTCCAGCTCTCTGGCTATGGGGTGAGAGGCAGGCTGCCGCGTTCGCCCACTGCGCTGGTCTTTGGCGGGGTCACGAAGGGAAGCGCCAAGGAACTGTCGATAAAGCTGACCAATCCGGAGGTAGTCCCTCTCAGTATCTCCTCGATTGCTATCAAGGGGCTCAATGCCTCCGAGTTCGGAGAGATCGACAATTGCGTGGGCACCCTGGGGGCAGGCAACTCCTGCACGATCACTGTCACCTTCACACC
This sequence comes from uncultured delta proteobacterium, assembly GCA_963710455.1. Classification (GTDB taxonomy): domain Bacteria; phylum Desulfobacterota; class Binatia; order Binatales; family Binataceae; genus JAKAVN01. Next base: position 300,612 of record CAVQAG010000013.1, on the reverse strand, counting down.
GACCGCGGTGGGCTACCAATACGGCAGGGTGAAAATATTCGACGACGCCCGCGGAAGCCCACAGATCGTCCCAGCACGTGGTTGGGGAAGAAAGTGAATGCGTCGGAGACCACGGCGTTTCGAGGGTCAGTGACCGCTAAGTCGCGTTTCAGAGCAAACTTTCTTGCAAACTTTCTCGATACGCCGGCCCATGCCTGCCAAACATTGCATCGGAGCCGCTAATAAATCAGCTCTATCTCGTACCTTTCCGCGGGGAGTCTCGCATCACGGCGAACCAGCCTCTGCCTCGATATCCCATCCATAGCGATTTCCGTCTTCTGCTAGTGGGAGCGCGCTGGGGAATGGCTTTGCAATGCGCCTACGAGCCTCATCTAGTACCTTCTCTTTAGTCGCTTGACCGCGAAGCTCAGAGAGCATCGACTTAGCGCCATAGAGCATTCCCCTCATATACTCACTTTGCGGGCTGCGTTTCCCACTGCGCTGAACCTCGTCATAAAAGGAACCGACTATCGATTGAATTAGTTCCGTGGCTCGCAGGAGCTCGGGGGCTTCGTGAAGAACGCTGACGCCTGAGGTGACTTGGCAATGCCAATTCAGAAAATCCACGAAGAACGTTCGATTTTCCCAGCACCTTCGGTGGATGAACGCATATTCGGTGACTAAGACCCGACTATCCCATGGACGAATCGGACCAGAGCATTCACCACAGATTCTAACTGAGGCCCGGTAACTCAGGCTCATACGCAATCGCTGCCAAGTGTGTTGGAGCTTATCGAGCAAGTCGTCAGGCGTAAGCAGCGAATTCTCCGCTATAAACTTCTTTGCGCGTTCTCGCGACTTCATCGCGAGATAGGACAGTGAATGACTTAATCGAAATTCTGAGGTCATGCTCTTGCCCCCCGATCGTTGATATCGCAAAACGATACTCATAGTGATTTTTCACTTTTACGATCCACCGCAAAAATTCAATTAATGCAAGAGCGCTTTTGCCTACGATTCGCAGTTACCGTCCTAACTGGGCTATAATCGTCATAGCTAGTCCTGTGCTTGCTGGGCTCTCAGAAAAGCTCCTTCGACGATGGAGTCTGAGATTGTGCAATCAGCCGCCTGCATCCGATGCCTGGGAGCGTGTGCCATGAAGTAAAAAAGGGGCATCTCATTCTCCTTACGTGGGACTTCTCAACGCGCATGAAATAGAGGCCGGCAAGGTCGCCATTCGCAAAATTGTTCCGCATGGAAAAGCCGTGCGGCGTCGCACGCTCTGCCACGCCTGAGAGGTTAGCCGCTAGAACGTGGATACCCCCGCGCCTGTTGCGATTCAGCGTCCTTCCGTCATCCGCTCAATCTGCTTAGGCAGCGAAACGTGTCGCATCAATGGGGAGCTTCCGGCTCCTCGGGAGATTCAGGTTGCGCGTGGTCTCTCAAAGACTGCTTAGCTGCAGGCACTTCTGCAGATTCGCACGGGAGCTGGCGGACGGCAGAATAGAGGTAGACCCGGTCGTTCCAGTCGAAAATCCCGGAGGTGGGTCCAAAATCGCGGTTGAGCGCGTCGAGTTGGCTCTCCTCCGCCGGGTCGTGCCCCTGAACGGGTGCATAGGCGAGAAAAATGACCGAGCTTGGCACCAACTGGCTTTGAAGCGGCGGCTGGAAATGGATGCCAGCAAGGTCTTCCATAGGTCGCCAGGCACCCAGGTAGCTTGCCTTACCACCTGCCTGCTGCGCCTGCGGGTCAATCATAGACCCGCCCGGGTTGAGCGGCCGGTAGGTGGTCGCACCCACGTGGTCCGTCCTGAGCTCAATCAACTGCGGCAGCGGACGCTGGCCCATGCTGCAAGGCTCCGCATTCTGAGCGACCTGATCCTTTTTGCGCGCGCGTGCGGAAGAGGAGATTCCGGATACCACCGTCCTCGCAGCGTTGAGGGCCAACGGGGCAGCCATAGGCAGGCATCCACACATCATCGCGAGCGCGAGCAGACCCAATGCAGGCATTGCCTTTTTGACGTAGTCGGATCTAGCAGGCTGTCGCAGCATCGGGCACTTTTGTCGCTTGGATGCACCCGTAACGGTCTATACGCCGTCCAGAATGTCGGACTCGAGTTTTATTGATGCCAACCACCGCGTGAGGAACACTTCGTCCGATTTCTCCTCGGTTACGATATGGCCGGCCAGCGCCCGACGCAACGCACTGGCCTTGCGAGACTAGATAGGAAGCCGCCGTGGCGTGTGAGGCAGGATCGACAATTTCGGGCGCGCTATACCCCAGCCGAACGCATCCGAACTGAACCGGCCGCGTTTCGATTCACGCCGTCGCCGCAGACGTAATTGCTACGGCCGCTTCCGCCGGACGCGTTCACTTGCCCGTTGTACTTGAGCCCGCTGCAATCAACCGAAGAACGCTGCCGGTGGGAATCAACCGTCCGTCTTTGACCATGGTACCTCGCCCGTCCGAGCCGAAGCCTGGCCGTGATAAGCAGCGCTCGATCGCGCCGCCAAGGTCTCCGAGCCGGATGGGCTTGGAGATGTGATCGTCCATGCCCGCAGCCAGGCATTTCGCGCGATCCTCGGGCGTGGCCTTACCGGTCACGGCGATGATGTAAGGACGCTTTTCTTCCCGCTTGCGGTTGCGAATCAGCCGAGCAGCCTCGACGCCACCCATCACCGGCATCTCGCAATCCATCAGTATTATGTCGTACGGCGCGCCGCCGAGCGTCTCCAAAGCTTCCCGTCCGTTTTCCGTCGTGGTCACGTGCAAGTAACCGAGCTTGTTGAGTTGTAGCCGCAGGACCAACTGGTTTGTGACGTTATCTTCGACGATAAGGATGCGCACGCGCTCCTTGTACGGATGGTCGGCGAGGTTGGCGGATGCGACGTACTCGACAGCGGCGACCGAGGGTTCCGGCGTCTCTTGCAGCGCGCCACCGAGGCTTCGATCGGAGTGCTCATGCGCCAGCGCGAAACGCGCGGTGAAGTGAAACACCGAACCGCGGCCGGGTGTGCTGAGCACTCCGATTTCTCCGTTCATCAGGTTCACCAGCCTCGCGCAGATAGCGAGCCCCAGGCCGGTGCCGCCATATTGGCGAGTGGTCGAGCCATCGGCCTGGACGAACGGATGAAAAACTCGATCCTGATCAGCCAGGCCGATTCCGATACCCGTATCCTGCACTTCAAAGCGTACCACCGTCGATTCGTCGCTGAGTTTTTCTTGCAGCGCACGTACCGTTACGGAACCGGAATGCGTAAATTTGATCGCATTGTTGAGCAGGTTGGTCAGCACCTGCCCCAGCCGATACGGATCACCGATCAGATTGCCCGGAACCGCCGGCTCAATGAAGGAAACCAATTCCAAGCCTTTGCTTTCCGCCAGCGCGGAATACATGACCATCGCCAATCGAATCACTTCACGCGGACTGAAGCCGATTTCTTCAAACCGAAGCTGGCCGCTTGCCGCCTTCGAGAAGTCGAGGATGTCGTTCACCAGTCTTAACAGGACCCGCGAACTCTGCTCGATCGTATCAGCGCATGTCCGCTGTTCGAACGTGAGCGCCATGCCGGTGAGCAGCTCCGACATCCCGATGATTCCATTGAGCGGCGTACGCAGCTCGTGACTTACGGTGGAAAGGAAATGCGACTTGAGTTGGGCGGCCTCAAGCGCGAGATCCCGGGCGCTGATCATGTCGTTCTCGAACTGTTTGCGTTCGGTGATATCGCGCCAGGTGAGTATGAGGCAGGTCTGGCCCGCCACTTCGATGACCATCCGGCTGAGCTGAGCGCGGCGCGATTCGCCTCCGCGGGTGTGGAATTCCAACTCGTTGCTGCTCCCGGTGAGTGGAGCGGCAAGCAAATGATCGTAGCCGGCCAGGTCGCAAATGAAGCCGATTTCGCCCGGAGTTTTGCCGATAGTTTCTTCGGGCAGAAAGCCAGTGGCCCGATGAAACGCGGAATTGACGTCAACGAAACGGCCACTGGCGGCGGAGACGACGGTAATCGGTTCGGCCGTCGATTCGATCAGCGGACGAAACCAATCGCTCGATTTCTTGCGATGAAACTCCATAGAGCCTCGGCATCCGACAACGCTGATAGTTGCGCGACGGCTTGCTGTCGTTCTACGTTCCTTCCGATTTCAACCGGCTGCCGCCGGCCGCCATTGCCGGCTCCGTCTCGAGATGATGCGCGATCAGTTTGGGCAGCGAACGCGTGTCGATCGGCTTGGTGATATAGCCATCAAAGCCGGCCGCGATGGCCTTTTCTTCGTCGCCTTTCATGGCGTAGGCGGTCAGTGCAAGCACGATGATATGGCGGCGAGCCGGGTCCTGTTTGAGCAGGCGCGTCAACGTGAGCCCGTCCATTCCCGGCAATTGCAGGTCCATCAGGATGAGCCGCGGCGCGAAAGTTTCGAGGACCTTGATTGCGTCCTCGGCATCCATCGCGGTCCTAACCTCATACAGTCCGCAATTGAGCGTCGCTTCCATCAGCTTCACGTTGGACTTGTTATCGTCAACGATTAAGATCGATGGACAGATCATCTCGTATTCTCCCGAGGCTCATCGAGGATCCGCGAACACTCGTGCAGCGTTTCGAGCAGATCGAGGCTGCCTCCAGACCCTTTCTGAACGATGGATTGCGCAAGCGTTCGCAGCTGATGAACTTCTTCGGCCCGCAGGTCTTTCGCGGTCATGACGATCGCCGGAATGTCGTGAAAGCGCTTATCGGCGCGAAGCACATTCAGGAATTCGAGGCCGCTCATCTCGGGCATGTTCAGATCCACCACCAACGCCGCGGGACGTTCTCCTTCGACCATCTCCAGCGCTTCAGCGCCACTTTGCGCGAAAATAGGCCGGTAGCCCCATTCGCGAACCACCGGTCCAAGCAGCTCGACTGTCCTGGGGTCGTCATCGATTATCAGGATGGTCCGACCGGCATGCGGCGCCACCCCGCCTGCGGCCAGCGACGCCAGCAAGCGGGTGGGCAGAAGGGGCTTGAGCAGGTAGTCATGGATCGGCACCGCCAGACCCGCAGACCGGTTGGCTAGCACGGTAACCATGAGAATCGGCGTGTCCGCGTTGGTTCCGTCAGCTCGAAGCTGCCGTATCACGTCCCATCCGCTCATGTCGGGAAGCATCAGATCGATGGCTATCGCAGCAAATTTCTTGCCCTTAAGCTGCGCCAGCGCCACCCGTCCACTCGCCGCGGTGGTCACCGCGTAGCCCGATCTGGTCAGCGTTTTCTCCAGCCAGTGCCGATCCTTCTCGTCGCTATCGACCACCAGCACATGTGGATGACTGCCGCCGTCGGTGCGCTTTCCGAGCGAGGCCGCGAGCAGCGTATCGATCGGCTCGAATCGGGTCTCCGCGTTGAGCGGGGCCCGGGGTTCATCGAGTTCCGCCGGCGCCAAACGCGCATTGTTCAGCCCGCCCTTGTGCTCTATTGGCAGACGGGCAAAGAAAGCGCTGCCCGCGCCGGGCATGCTGGAGACGCCGACCTCTCCCCCCTGCGCCTCGACGATGCGTTTGGTCAGCGCGAGGCCCAGGCCAGTGCCTTGATATTTCTTGGAGGCGCTGGAGTCGAGTTGCTGAAACTCGACGAACAGGCGCGGGATATCCTCGGGCTTGATGCCGATGCCGGTGTCCTTGACCTCGAGCACAAAGGTGTCGACGCCATGGCGGTGCATCACGATCGTCACGCGCCCTTCCTCCGGCGTGAATTTGATCGCGTTGGAGAGGTAATTGAACAGCACCTGCTTGAGTTTGCTCGGATCGAGCACGACTTCCGTCAGGCCGGGATCGATTTCGACCTCCATCTGGATGCGCTTTTGCGCGACGAGCGTGCGCATGATGTCGCGGACCTCGCGGACCAGCACGCTCGGGTCGACGCGTTCGGAAAAGAACTCCATCTTGCCGGATTCGACCTTGGACAAATCGAGCACGTTGTTGATGACCTGAAGCAGATGGCGCGCGCTGGTGAGCACATCGCCGACATACTCCTTCTGCTTTGCGCTAACCTCGCCGACCCTGCCGTCATGGAGCAATTCGGAAAAGCCGATGATCGAATTGAGCGGGGTGCGCAACTCATGCGACATGTTGGCCAGAAACTCGCTCTTGAGGCGGGTCGCCTCCTGCACCCGCCGGTTCTGCTTCTCCAGTTCCTCGTTCTTGCGCCGCAGTTGCTCCTCGAGCCGCTTCTGCCCGGTGATATCGCGGATCGCGCTCGAGACCAGAGTGCCCTCCTCAGTCTCGAGCGGGCTCAGGCTGATCTCGATCGGAAACTCGCTGCTGTCCTTGCGTTGGCCATAGAGTTCGAGCCCCGAGCCCATCGCACGGACCTTGGGGTCGGCGAAATAGCCGGTGCGATGATGCGAATGCTTATCGCGAAAGCGCGACGGAATCAGCATCTCGACCGTATTGCCGAGCAACTCCTGGCGGCTGTAGCCGAAGAGCTTCTCGGTCTGCGCGTTGACCAGCGAGATGCGGCCCTTTCCGTCGACGATCACCATCGCGTCCGGTGCCGACTCGAGCAGGGCGCGGAATATCTGCTCGGTCTTGAGTTGCGCGCGGAGGATGCCGGATTCACCGGCCTGAGCGTCGACGTGCAGGAAATTCGTCATAGCCTTTGGCCTTTTTGATGAGTTCGATGGCGCGTGACCCGTCCGACCTTAGTCGGAGCCTCGCCCTTGATCAGAAGGGGCGGCGGTATGGTCTGCGACCGAATCGTCCCTCCTCAGCGAGTTTTTTACCCTGATCGAGAAGCGTCTGGATGGAACCAGGCCCCTTGTGCACGACCGCGCATGCGCCGGGGCCAAGCGATTCAAGCTCTTCACGCACGAGGTCCTTCGCGGTAAAGACAATCACCGCCGTCGCCTGGCTGCTCTTAAGCTCCTGGAAGCGGCGCAAAAATTCGAAACCGTCGACGTCCGGCATGATGAGATCCAGCACGACGAGATCGGGCAGCCTTTTGGCAGCCACCCGCTGTGCCGCTTTGGCACTGCTGCACGCAACCGTGGCAAAGCCCGCTTTCCTGAACGCCGCCGTGTTCGCCGTCAAATCCCAGCGGTCGTCGTCCACCAGCATCACGAGCGCCTTCGATCGCGGAGCGGCGCCGGTCTGCGCGAGAACCTTGAGCAGATGCGAACCGTCAACCGGCTTTTCCAGAAAGTTGTGGACGGCGATGCCGACGCCGACTTCCCGATCGGCTAGCATGCTGACGACCACGACCGGAGAGTTGCGGTTGGTGGTGCCTTCCCGGATCGGCGTAAAATGTCCCATCCGCTCATGTCCGAAAGCATCAGATCGAGCGTGATCGCGTCGTAGCGGCGCCGCTCCAGCATCCGCAGCGCGTCGGTGCCGGTCGCGGCAGCCTCGACCGCGTATCCGGCCTTGTCGAGCGTGTCGATGAGCCAGCCGCGGTCGTGGCTGTCGTCTTCAACCACCAGGACCACGCGGCGGCCGCTTTCGAGCGTCCCCCCGGTACACGTCGCCGGGACGCCGTTGACGATCACTGACGTTTGCGGCTGCCGCTGCGGCAGGCGGGCATAGAAAACGCTGCCCACGCCAGGTGTGCTCGACACGCCGACCTCTCCCCCCTGCGCCTCGACGATGCGCTTGGTCAGCGCGAGGCCCAGGCCGGTCCCTTGATATTTCTTGGAGATGCTGGAATCGAGTTGCTGAAACTCGACGAATAGCCGCGGGATATCCTCGGGCTTGATGCCGATGCCGGTGTCCTTGACCTCGAGGATAAAGGTTTCGGCGCCGTCCGGGCGCATCACGATCGTCACGCGCCCTTCCTCAGGCGTGAACTTGATCGCGTTGGAGAGGTAATTGAACAGCACCTGCTTGAGCTTGCCCGGATCGAGGACCATCTTTTCGAGACTGGAATCGATCTCGACCCCCAGGTGAATGCGCTTGCGGGCGACCTGCGTGCGCATGATGGCGCGGACTTCGCGGACCAGCGTTCTGGGGTCGATCGGTTCGGGATTGAACTCCATCTTGCCGGATTCGACCTTGGACAAATCGAGCACGTCGTTGATGAGCTGCTGGAGATGGCGTGCGCTGTTGAGCACATCGCCGACATACTCCTTCTGCTTTGCGCTGACCTCGCCGACCTTGCCGTCATGGAGCAGCTCGGAAAAGCCGATGATCGAATTGAGCGGGGTGCGCAACTCATGCGACATGTTGGCTAGAAACTCGCTCTTGAGGCGGGTCGCCTCGTGGACCCGCCGGTTCTGCTCCTCGAGTTCCTGATTCTTGCGCCGCAACTGCTCCTCCAGCCGCTTCTGCCGGGTGATGTCGCGGATCGAACTCGATACCAGAGTGCCATCCTTGGTCTCGAGCAGGCTCAGGCTGATCTCGATCGGGAACTCGCTGGCGTCCTTGCGCTGGCCGTAGAGTTCGAGCCCCGAGCCCATCGCACGGACCTTGGGGTCGGCGAAATAGCCGGTGCGATGATGCGAATGCTTATCGCGAAAGCGCGACGGAATCAGCATCTCGACCGAGTTGCCGAGCAACTCGTCGCGGCTGTAGCCGAAGAGCTTCTCGGTTTGCGCGTTGACCAGCGTGATGCGGCCTTGCCGATCGACGATCACCATCGCGTCTGGCGCCGATTCGATCAGACCGCGGTTGTACTCGTGCGACTCCTTCAGTTCATTGAGAATCCGCTGCGACTCGGTCATATCCTGAGAGATCATGGTGAAGCCGACCGGATCCCCTTCCGCATCGTGGCGCAGCGTGATGGAAGCCAGCGACTTGAATTCGTTCCCGTTTTTCCGCACCCTGCGCAGTTCGCCGGACCATTTGCCGCGCTGGCGCACTTCATCGAGGATCGCCTGCGCCCGCCCGGCCTTTACGTCGTCGGGATGGTGCAGCAGGAACGCACTCTTGCCAATAATTTCTTCCGGCTGGTAGCCATAAATATGACGGGCCCCTTCGTTCCACGCCAAAATCTTGCCATCGAAGTCTTTGGCGACGATGGAATCCTCGATCGCTGCTTCCAGAATCGATTGCAGGAATGCCACTTGATCGCCGAGGCTGGAGCTAAAAAGCAACGGCGTGGATACTTCAGCCATCGGAAACCCTCATTGATTAATCAGTCCCTAAGCGACGGGCGGTCCCCATTATGTTTAGCGATATGAACTGGATTCGGCGGCCCGATTACGACGCACAACTCGCGCCAACAAAATCGCAACTGGTTATTTATGAGTCTTTCGACGGTGCGACTTCGCTCTTCTTTGCTGCGTCCATTTGAGAGCTTGCACAGCGTCGAGCGCTTTGGTCGCGAAGCGCTCAGGTGGATCGAGTCTGCGGCACTTGCCGTTTTCGTTCGTTTCATCCGCGAGCCATCTTCTGCGCGCGGGGCCGCTTAAAACTCCAACGCTTCGCTCTGTTCCGCTCAAAAAACCGACGCCAAACTGGCATCGCTCTTGCCTACTTCACGGGCAGCGGTCCGGAGTTCATCTATAGGGCGACCTGCCAAGCCGGTCCGCCCTTGGGGGCTTGCGCGACAGTGAGAAAGACGAACATCGCGCTGCCGACGCTCTTCGGCGCCGTGTTGACCCTCGCGATTGTGGCCGGCACGGGCATGCTCTGGCGCTACTCGTTGACGCCGGGCGTCGCCGGGACGCCGCCGGCGGTGTGGCCAGCGCAAAGCCGCCTGGCGCGCAAGGCGGGCGCATTGACACTGGTGATGCTCGTTCATCCGCATTGTTCGTGCTCGCGCGCGAGTCTCGAAGAGTTGGCAACACTGATGGCGCAGGCACCTGGACGGCTCGGCGCGAGCGTGATCTTCCTCGACCCGCCCGGCTTCGACGAGCGCTGGGCGAAAACCGATTTGTGGCGGAGCGCGATGGCTATTCCTGGGGTCAGCGCGACGATCGACCACGGGCGCGAGGCGCACCTGTTCGGCGCCGCGACCTCGGGACAGACGATGCTCTACGGGGGCGACGGACGACTGCTGTTCAGCGGCGGCATCACGGCCGCGCGCGGCCACTATGGCGACAACGCGGGCACGCAAGCGATCGCGGCGCTACTCGAACGGCCGGCGGGGCATGGCCGCGGCGATCGCACGGCGGTTTACGGCTGCGCGCTCTTCGCGCCGCCGGCAACCCGGAGCATCAAACCATGTCTGAAGTAGCTCGGGAATGCCATCGGCAGACGGACGACACGCGGCGCGCGGCGATCCTGTTCGACGAACTGCGCCTGCGCATCTTCAGGCAAACCGACCGTCTCTTCGCCGGCCTGATGGTGGTGCAATGGATCGGTGCAATCGTCGCCGCACTCTGGCTCTCGCCGACGACCTGGTCGGGCGGCCAAAGCTCGGTCAACATCCATGTGTGGGTGGCGATTTTTCTCGGCGGCGCGCTGACCGCGCTCCCACTGATGCTGGTGCTAAGGCGTCCCGGCAACGCGCTTACCCGCCATGCGATTGCGGTGTGCGAGATGCTGTTTTCCGCCCTGCTGATCGATATCACCGGCGGCCGGATCGAGGCCCATTTCCATATATTCGGCGCGCTCGCCCTGCTGGCCTTCTACCGCGACTGGCGCGTGCTGATCACCGCCTCGGCGGTGACCGCCACTTATCATTGCGTGTTCGGGGTGTTGGCGCCGCAGTCGGTCTATGGAGTCTACGTAATTCAGCCCTGGCGCTGGGCCGAGCACGCGGGATGGGTGGTGTTCGAGGACGTTTTTCTCATTATCTCGATCGTGCAGAGCCTCAAGGAGATGATGGGCCTGGCCGAGCGGCAGGCCGGCCTGGAGGCCGCCAATACGAGCGTCGAGCAGAAGGTTTCCGAGCGTACGGCCGAACTCGAGCAGAGCCGCGAGTTGCTAGCCAGGAGGGAGACCATGATCCGGCGGCTGTTCGACGCGGTCCCGGACCTGGTGACCGTCAGCCGGCTCTCTGACGGAAAATTCATCGAGGTCAATGCGGAGTTTCTCAGGCGTACCGGGCTCAGCCGCGAGCAAGCGCTGACCACCTCGACGCTCGAGATTGGTCAATGGGTACGGCCGCAAGAACGCCAGGAGTTCGTGCGGAAATTGAAGGCTGAGGGAAACGTGCGCGAGTTCAAGGTCGACTTTCGTTTCCAGGGCGCAATGGTCCCGTTCCTCGCCTCCTCGGTCGTCGTCGACTTGGACGGCGTGCCCTGCATCGTGGCCGTGGCGCACGATATCTCCCGGTTGATGGAAAGCCAGCGGGAGCTGCACGAGGTACAGCAGCGGCTCAAGGCGCAGGTCGCTGAGTTGATCGCCACGCAAAGCGAGCTTATCGGCGCGCGCGAAACGGCGCTGGCCGCCTCGCGCTCCAAGTCCGAATTTCTTTCCAGCATGTCGCACGAAATCCGCACCCCGATGAACGCCATCCTGGGGATGGCGGAGCTGTTGGAAGAGACGGTGCTGAACCCGAAGCAAAAAAAATTCCTCGGCATCATGCGCAACAACGGCGACTCGCTGCTCTCGTTAATCAACGACATCCTCGACCTTGCCAAGGTCGAAGCCGGGCGCTTAACGATCGAGCGCGTTGACTTGGATCTCGAAGGTCTCACCGACAAGGTGGTCGAAACGCTAGGCGTGCGCGCCCATGCCAAGGGCCTCGAGCTCGCCGTGCATCTGATGCCCGACGTGCCGCGCCAACTCGTCGGCGACCCGTTGCGCCTGCGCCAAATCCTGATCAATCTCATCGGCAACGCGATCAAGTTCACGGAAACCGGCCAGGTGCTGCTCTCCGTCGAACGTGATCCTGCCTCTGACGGTCCCGGCGGACTGCTCTTCACCGTGGCCGATACCGGAATCGGCATCGCCAAGGATAAACTCGACGCGGTCTTCGCCAACTTCACTCAGGCCGATTCCTCGACCACCCGCCGTTACGGCGGCAGCGGGCTCGGCCTCGCCATCGCCAAGCGCCTGGTCGCCCTGATGGACGGGCGAATCTGGGTTGAGAGCGAACTGGGAGCGGGCAGCCTGTTTCGCTTCACCGCCCGCTTCGGAATTGGTGATCCGCAGCGCACCGTCGAACCCGCCACGGTCGCACTGATGCTCAGGGGAACCCGCACGCTGGTGGTCGACGACAACGCCACCAACCGGCTCATCCTGCGCGAGATGCTGACGAGCCGTGGCGCCGAGGTAATCGAAGCCGAAGACGGTCCGCAGGGGCTGGCGGTGCTCGAACGTGCGCAGCTCAGTGGCCAACCGTTCAATCTGCTGCTGCTCGATTGCCGCATGCCGGGGATGGACGGGTTCCAGGTGGTGGAACGAATCAAAGCCGCCGGCTACAAGGGCCTGCCGCTTCTGATGCTTACTTCCGATGACCTCAAGGTCGACCTTGCCCGCCTTAGCCAGCTCGGGCTCGATGCCTACCTGGTGAAGCCAGTACATCGAGTGGAACAGCTTGAAGCGATCGCGGCTGCGATGGCCCGGCACCAGAGCGCTTCTTCCGCCAACGGCAAACCGTCGGCTGCGACTCTGTCCAGCGTGGCCGCCGCGCCGCTGGGGCGCCCGCTGCGCATCCTCCTGGCCGACGACGCCCGGGACAACCGCGTCCTCGTCCGCGCCTACCTCAAAAAGTCGGGCGCGCAGATCGACGAAGCGGAAAGCGGGATAATAGCGGTCGGCAAGGCGCAGGCGGAAAAATACGATCTCATCCTGATGGACATCCAGATGCCGGTCATGGACGGCCTCGAAGCGATACGGCTCATCCGCGAGCGAGCACACGCCGAGGGCAGCGGGCATCGCGTGCCGATCGTCGCGCTGACCGCCTCGGCGCTGGAAGCTGACGTGTTTCGCAGCCTCGAGGCCGGCGCCGACCTCTACGTCTGCAAGCCGGTCAAAAAGGTCACGTTGCTGGCCGCGATCGAGAGCCTCACGTCTGGATTCTCCGGTTCGGTGATGTCACCGGTGTCGGCCGCGCGGAATTCTGCGGCCGAGAAATCCGAGGCCGCTACTGCGCGCGCGCGCGACGTGGCCTAGGAGGCCGCCGACGCTTATCTCAGCGGCCGTCCAAAACGCGGCGGACCTTGGCGGCCAAGTCGGCGTACGTGAACGGCTTCATGATCAAGTCCACCCCAGGGTCGAGCCGTCCATGATGAACAATCGCGTTTCGCGCGTAGCCGCTCGCGAATAGCACCCTCAAGCCTGCCTTTCGCCGCAGGGCCTCGCCGGCTAACTGTCGGCCGTTCATGCCGCCCGGCAGGCCAATGTCCGTTAGTAAGAGTTTTGTCTCGGGATGCGCGTCGAACGCAAACTGGATGCAATGGCTGATTGGGTAAGCATCCTCAGCTTGTTGGCGGCAGTCGCCACGACATTGGTTCATCTGACGTGGATTTGTCTTTGAACGTGAAGATTTTCACATGACAGTGATTTTTCAGTTTGCCTGCTGAGGCGTATTCGTTGGAACAGAGTCCTTGGTTGTTTCCCGACGAACCAGCACGCCCTTCTCATTGTAGTATTCAACTATGCTCACGGAGCCGGTTTCGTCAGGATCGCGTTCAACCATTGCGATCCGGCCATTGCGATAGGTCGTAACTTTTTCTGGCTTGCCATCAAAATCATCGTCGTTCACAGACCTGAGCAAGTGGTTTCGGTAATAGGTCTGAATAAGATCAATGCGCCCATCGTGATTGCGATCCTGCTCCACCTTAAGCAGCTGATTGTCGCGGAACGTTTTGACCACATCCGGCCGGCCATCATGATTGGTATCAAGCGCGATCTTGATCTCCGATTTGCTGACGGTGTAAACCCATTCGTCAACGTGGCCATCACCGTTCGTGTCGTAGGTGGCAGTGGGACGCGGTTCGGGGCTGCATGACAAGAGGGAAACCAGGATTGCTGCCATGAGCAAACGGCTCAGTCGCATGTCAGCACTGAATACTATGGGCTTGCGTCTATCACAAGCGTCGCTGCTGCTAATTGCACTAGCTGTCGGATTCGCTCCCTTGCTTCAGTCGGTTGATTCCGGCGACCTATGGATTGGCCCAACAGATTCCGTGCAGCTCCTGCAGCCTTTCTCGAGCCGGCTTCGTCCGATGGGCTCTGAAGTCCGCATGGCTCCTGAAATAGCGCCGCTCTTGTCCGCTTTGCGTGTCAGCACGCGTTTCAATTGGTCGGTTCCGAGGGGTTTCGTTCGATTACGCGAGATCGATCGGTTCTCTATCCGTTCATTTGGTAAAGGGGCACGGGCTTTCGGCGGCGGTCACGCTTACCCAAGTCCCCGTGCGCCTCCTCTCATTCGACGAGAAAGCGTTTTCTTTGCTCTGAAATATCCCTCCTTCCACTCTCTGGTTTGGCTCTTTCCGCTGAACCCGCCCTACTCAGGCTCGGCCGCTATGGCGAGCCTGCCGCTCAAACCCCCAACGGCTTGGTCTGCTTGGCCGAACGCCGACGGTCAGTGGATCCCTATGCTCAGGTTCGAGATGAGCCGGGCTCCAGCGACCTCGCCGATCAATGTGGCGACACTTCATTTGATGCAGGACGGGCGAGCGGCATGAGTGATTCCGGTGCTCGCATGCCGAGATTCATCGCGGTCGGGCCGCCGCGCACGGCGACTACGTGGCTTGACCGCGTTCTACGCCGCAGCAGCGTATGTCTGCCGCAGGGCATAAAGGAAACCAACTTCTTCGCGGGAGACTTTTCGCGGGGAATGCTTTGGTACCAGTCCCATTTCATAGGCGGTCCGCCGAGACGCCTGACAGCTGAAATATGCCCTCAGTATTTCGATCATCCTCAGGCGCGGGAAAGAATCGCCTTTCACATTCCGTCGTGCAGGATCGTTTGTACCCTGCGCGATCCAGTGCGTAGGCTTTATTCACATTACCGGCACCTCCGATGCACTGGATGGCTCGGCCCGATCGCATTCGAGGAAGCTTTGCGGCTTCATCACCAATGGATAGGCCCGGGAAATATGCTGGGGGCCAGCATGTACGCGGCGCACCTCGTGGGCTGGCAAAACAAGTTTGGCAAGGAGAACGTTCTGGTTCTTCTTCACGACGATCTCGACCGGAATCCGCAGGAATATCTGGATCGGCTTTGCGCATTCGCGGACATCCCTGCGATCGACCTCAATGACTCACCCATTAGCCCGCGGGTCAACGCCAGGTCGCGAGCCCCGCGGAGCCCGCGGCTTGCGCGTCTCGGCCGCCAGCTCAGGAGATTCCTGCTGACTCGTCGGCTCTATCGAGTGAAAGAGAGGCTCGAGCCTTTTTGGGAGTTCTGTTCGGGCGGCGGTGAGGAATTTGAGCCGTTGGACTCGAGCAACGAATCGCGTCTGAGGGCGTTTTTCCGGCCGGACATCGAAGCGCTTGAACAGCTGATTGAGCGCGACCTGTCCGCCTGGAGGCAGATCGGCGTTCACAGCAGGCTAAGACATTCGAGCTCGGATTGGGGCCGCGCCGTTGAAGCTCGGCAATCAGTCGAATAAGCACGGACCTCTGGACCACCGAAAAACCTGGCTTGACCGTGTCCCAGACAGACTGCGCGGCGGCTGTCGCAGCCGAGTTATGCTGCCGCTGACTCCTCCGGGGTACTCCCGGTATCAGCTGAAGCGACCGATCCTCCGCCGTCAGTAACCGTGATCCCTTGGCTGCGCAGAAAGCCGATGATCAATACGGCGGCTGCAAATCCAGCCGCCGCGATGATCGCTCCCGCTTCGCACACGCCGCTTGCCATGCGATAAGGGCTGCCAACGCTGCCGCAGCCAGTACAATTCCAGCAGCGATCAGCAGTGCCTGGAGCGCCGATACTATGACCTCGACCGCTTTGCTGCTGGGATTTTTGTAGCACACGCAACCGTAGGTGATTGTTCCCGACCATCGGCATGTGCCGGGATTGCCCGAAGTCGGATGAGTGCACGAGCCGCCGCAATCCTTTTTGCTCTTTCCCGAGCAACCCACTGCTTGCAACATCACCGATAGGGGCCACGTTTGCAGTGAAATCCCAGACGCTCTTCGCTCCGCGGGCGACTACACGCTGGCCGACATGACGGACTTCGACCTCGGTCGAACCTACGACGTCGTCACGTGCCTATTCAGTGCTATCGGCGCGGTCATGACATTCGAACGGCTGGAGCGCGCGATCGCCTGTACGGCCCGTCATGTCAGGCCGGGCGGAACGCTCATAGTGGAGCCATGGTTCACACCGGACCAGTGGAAACCAGACAGTCTCTTCGTCCACGGCGGTGAAATTGGACCTATGAAGGTGTGCCGCATGAGCCTGAGTGGCAGAGCCGCCGATATATCCGTTCTTCTGTACCATTACCTGAGGGGCACGCCAGAGGGCGTTGAACATTACCACGAGGCGTCTGGACTTAGGCTTGTTCACGCGCGACGAAATGACGTGGGCGTTCGAATCTGCGAGAATGGCGGTGCGCTACGATTCTGAGGACCTGATGGGCCGAGGTCTATATCTCGCCACGCAACGCCCAACGGTCCCCGGACGAGGCAAGCTCTCTGGCTGCAAAGCTCGACGATGCGATCAAGGTTCTTGCGCGACTAGCTTTGGTGACGGACTATTGCCGCAACGGTCCGGCTCACGTTCAAAGGAGAGTGCGCGATGCCCGAAGAAAAATTCTTTGCCGATAGCGCGACCGAAGTTGGTCTTAATCCGGACAAGGTGCAGGCGCTTATGGATCGCGCGGAGCGCGACGTGAAGGAAGGCGTTCTTCCCGCGTGTCAGGTGGCGATCGCCTGTAAGGGCAAAATCGCGGCGATGAAAACATTCGGCCGCGCGATGCAAGGCGGCGTGGAAAAGCCGGCCACCGACGAGACCGTTCTTCGTCGCGATGTCCGCGACCAAGGCGATTACCTCCGTCGGCCCTGTGGCTTCTCATCCAGGAAGGAAAAATCAGTCCGGCGGATAAGATCGTCAAGTACGTGCCGGAGTATGCGACCAACGGCAAAGAGTCCACGACGATCGAGCATCTGCTGATTCACACCGCCGGCATTCCGGCTGCACCGGGATCGTTTAAGGATTGGGGCGATCGCAAGCGGCGGCTGGAGCGCTTCGCGCAATGGCGTCCGGTGAACCCGCCGGGCGAGAAGTTCATCTACCATATACACGCGAATTACTGGCCAATCGCGGATGCGATCGAGCGCATCACGAGAAGGCGCCTCGGTGAGTTCGTGCGTGAGCGAATCGCGGAGCCTCTCGGATTACCCGATCTGCGAATCGGACTGCCAGGTCCGATCCAGCATCGCATGGCTGACGTGAAGTGGGTCGGCGAACCCGCCAAAGAAGAGGAGTATCGGAAGCTCGGCGTGACGCCCCCGCGCGCGAACCTCGACTCCATCAACGAGGACGTGGTGCTGGAAATGAACGACCCGGAACTCCGCGAGATGGACTTTCCGGCCGGTGGCTTAATGACCACGGCGGGGGACATCGCGCTTTTCTACCAGGCGCTGCTCAACGACGGTAGGGCGTATGACGGCACGCGCATATGGCAATCGGAGATGCTGCGCGAGGCTCGACGCATCCGCAGCGGAAATTTGATCGATCCGGCTCGCGGCATAACGGCGAACCGGGCGCTCGGAATCGTGATCGCGGGCGGCGACGGCAAGGCAAACCTTCGTGGTTTCGGTCGCACGAACTCGGCCGAAGCTTTTGGTCATCCGGGCTTCGGCGGGCAAATCGGATGGGCCGATCCGGCGACTGGAATCTCCTTCGGCTATCTGACCAACGGGTATGACCGCAATGATCTCCGCGAGGGCCGCAGAAGCGTCGCAGTATGCAGTTTGGCGGGTGCCTGTCGCGACTGATTTCACTGAACTGTGCGCGTTGCCTGCACCCCGATGATCACCTGCGATAGTGCCAATACCATCCTTTGGCCCGTGAGCGAGCTGCCGGCCAGGAACAGCAGGCATTCGCGCATGAAGTGATCGACCACCGTCAGCAGCCGGAACCAGGTTCCGTCAAGCAGGCGGGCAGCGATAAAATCTATGCTCTGCTTTTCGTTCGGTCGGGTCGCTCTGAGCGCCGGCACGCGGTTACGCCGGGCGATTTTCTTGCGCGCCTTGGTCCGCACTGCAAGTCCGTCCTCGGCATACATATAGATGCGCCTGGCGTTAACCACCCAACTTCACGCCGCAGCGGCACAATCCGGACTCGGTAGCCAATACTGCGCGTCCTTCTCGTGCTCGTCCACCGGACCACGCCAGCCGCGCTACACCCACTTATCGCGGGCTCGCTTTTTTCAGGTTTTGGGTCTGTGTTTAGAGGTCATTCGCCAAAAATGGCGAATCGAATTCGGGCCTTGCCTGGTTTTGACTTTAGAGAGAAAATTGATCCAAGCCGGTCAAAACAAACCGAGGTCAAGCAGCCATGAAAACATGGGCCATTGTCGTCGGCGTGCTGATCGTCCTGTTTTGTCTCAGTTATCTGGTGCAGCACCCCAGCACGGTTGACCAGACATTCGCGAAGGTCTTTCCACACAACGGGGCGGAAACCCCATAGAGATTTCCCGATGGCGCGCTTGCGCCGTGGCCACTCGGCAGGCGCTGCTCGCTAGCTAGTTCTACACATCAGCAACAGCGCCACTGCGCAAGCTGGCGATTGGGATGCGTGCGACTTCCGATTCGCCCCGGCTAGAGGATAACTGCGATGGCTTTTATCGCACTCATAGTGGTACTTTTGCTTTTCGCCTCTGCTGCTCACGAAGGCCGAAAAAGTCTCACCTCCCTCGCTATCATGCTTGGGGTGTTCGCTCTCATCGCCTGCGTCATATACAGCGCCCGCATCCTGGGCATCGGCTGAGGCAGTCTTTCATTGGGGCCCGGGCGCAGGAAAAAGATCGGTAGCGCTAAAGAATCCATAGCCACGAAGGGATCCCTTTGCTCTTTTCATGACCGGGGAGTCGTCCATCCAGCGGCGCTCAACAAGTCCAGCAGTCCTAAGGAGTTCAAGCGGGACCAACAGTTCACGTTCAAAAGGGCGGCCACGCCCACAAAATCAGCGAGGTTGACAAGGAACGCCCCGAATGTAATCAGTACGGCGATCAGCACCACAAGACCTGTTTCAGCCTCTGGGTGCTCCGTTTGAAAGCGATTGCCGGTGTTTGCGCGTCGACAGGGGGGATTAGATGGACGCATCACCAGGCGCGGCGAGGCGCCAAAGTAAAAGGCTTCGGAACCTTTCCGAAACTGACGATTCCGAACTCAACGACACCGTTGATCGCCAGAACGACGCAAAGTGGGCCGCGCGGCTGGTGGGCGCCGGTTCTCTGCTCACCCTTATTTACGAGACTGCATTCCTCGTTCTAGATCGACGTTTTCTATCGCTTTCCGATCCGCCGGTTCTCGTTTTTCATTTCATCAATATCGCTCTCTTCCTGCTGGCGGTAATCATGGCCGCGCGAGTGGGTCCATGGATGCGTCGTCACTGGAAAAGCGTGGCATTCTCATTCAGCTCCCTAATGATAGTTAGTTCGGCATGTATCGCGGTGGAGACCGGCGAGAACGAGCCATTGGCGCTTGCACTGATTCTGTTCTTGGCGGGTACCGGCCCTTTTCTGTGTTGGGGCGAGAAAATCCAAGGCTTGCTCTCGTTTGTAGCGATTACGTCTTTTGCTTTCGTCAGTCGAATTCTTCCCTCTCCGCTGGACTGGTATCAGTGGTTAGCCGTGTTAATCGCAGCGGCTATCGGTTTGTTTTCGACCGCGCTGGAACGGCGGCAACGGCGCGCGCAGCGTCGAGCGGAGGAAAATTTGCTCAAGAGCCGCGAAATGCTGGTTGAACAGGAACGAATGCGGGTCGCTGGGCAACTCGCGGCCGGGATCGCGCATGACCTGAATAATACCTTGAATGTAATTCGACTTCGGTTCGCACTAGTGGTTAAAGATCAGGAAGTAGTCGCCAAACATAGCATTCAACTCGAAGCGATTAATCGTGCGATCGATGATGCGGCCCAAACCATAGCGCGAGTTCGGGAGTTGGGCATGCGACGGGTTGCCGGCCGTAACGAGACGGTGCAGCTCGCTGAGATTGTAGACCAGGCAATTGATCTCGCTACTACCAGTATTGAGGGAAGATACCTGCCTAGCGGTAAAGCTACACGGATAGTATCGTTGCTGGAGGCGAGCCTACCTAAGGTGAGAGGTCCGGCTTCCGAGTTAAGGCAAGTCTTTCTGAATCTTCTCTTAAACGCGAGCGATGCGATGGCGGAGGGCGGTACCATCCGCGTCGAGTCGGAGGTCGGGGAGGATACCGTAATGGTGAGGATCTGTGACCAGGGAACGGGTATCGCGTCCCAGAATCTGGAGCGAATCTTTGAGCCATTCTTTACCACCAAGGGACCACGCGGAACGGGCTTGGGTTTGTCGCTGGCACGCAAGCTGATGGAAACGATCGGCGGCAGTATAGCCGCGAGCAACCAGCCGGCTGGTGACGGCGCCGTCTTCACGTTGAAGTTCCCTGTCGCCGGGCTTTCGAACTCCGGCTTTCAAGCGCAGGAACATACGAAATGCTCCTATTCCTACCAGTTTCTTGTAGTCGACGATGACGTTGAAAATCTTGATGCACTCAAGGAAGTGCTAATCTCCGGCGGCCACTCGGTCGACACCGCAATGTCGGGAGCTGAGGCGCTCGATAAGCTTCGTCTTCGGTCGGATTATGATGTGGTTCTATGCGATTTGAATATGCCTGAAACCAGCGGGTTGGAGGTAGCTCGCCGGTCATCTGAATTCGCTTCCACTCCTGAGTTTTTCATCGTCACCGGATGGAACCTCCAGGCGCGATCCGCTGTTTCGCCCAATAGCGGAGTATCCGCGATTCTGAAGAAGCCGATCGGTCCGCCGGATATCGATCGTATCGTCGCGATCGTGAACCAAAAGCACTCGCGGAAGCCTGTTCCCATGTCAAGGTAGTAAGCAAAGCGAAAAATTCCATCTCGCTCCGGTCCTTCTCCGATTGAAGTTCGGACAGAAATGATCGAAATACCCGCCAGCGCGGGCGATTTTGCAAAGCTTTCGGAAGGAACGATATCAGGACGTCCGCAATCTGGATTTAGATGGGGTCTAAATCGCGCCACGCATCTACTATTCGCTCGAGCCTCTTCCGTGCCGCAACAACAAACCCGGCGCGACTTTCGTCTGTTGGCCATCCACGAAAGTCACCTCTCCGTTGACCATGATGTAGCGGTAGCCGCGGGCCCGTTGCACGCGCCGCCATTCGCCACCCGGAAGATCATGCACCACCATGCTCGGTTCGATCCCTAAACTGTCGTAATCGTACATGACGATATCCGCTGCGTATCCCTCGCGCAGCACGCCGCGGTCCGAAAGTCCCGCGCAGAGGGCCGGCCAGGTGCTCAGTTTCCAATGTGCGTCCTCAAGCGTCAGCATCCCGTGGTCGCGGGTAAATGACGCCAGAAACTCGGTCGGGTACCGTCCGCCGCAGAAAAACTTGGTGTGCGCTCCGCCGTCAGAGAGCCCCGGTATCGTATACGGGTAGTTGACGACTTCCTTCAGCAGATCGAGACGGGTATGCGGCGGGGGAGCGTCGAACACCGTCCGCAATTGATCGGCAATCGCGACTTCGAGCATCGTGTCGACGATATGCTGGTCCATCTTCCTGCCGGCATCCCTCAAGGTCATACCTTCCAGGTGCTTGAACCGGGGCGTGAAAACCTTCTCGATTACGAAATTTTCCAATTCACCGGTCACCACTCTCTGTCCGTTGGCGTAATCCCTGAGCTTGGCGCGGCGTGATGGATCACTCAGTTTCATCAGCCGCTCCCCAGTGCTGCCCAGTGTGGCCTCGCGCCATGCTTCGGAGTCGTCGAATAGGTTCCAGTCCGCAAGGGTGAACGTGAAGCTGGTGGTATTGGTGTGAGCCTGCGGGTAGACGCGCAGTCCACTGGCGTGGCAGTGGTCGAACCAGGCAATCAGAAATCGATGGATTTGCGGTTCGCGATCGAATGGGACCAGTGCTTGAAAGAGCAGCGGACGCCGGCTCAGTTCGGCGAGTGTCTCGAGCTCCTTCAGATCGTGAAAGGGATCCGCGGTGGCCATCGACATTTGCATAAAACCGGCATTGCGCCGGCCGAGCTCGCGCGCCAGGTTGCGGCAGGTCTGGTCACCCATCACATCGGTCACCATTGGCGTACCATCATAGTCGCGCTGGAGGCACACGGGACCATCTGGATGCAGACGCTGTGCCGACCAGCCGCATCCGCCGGCATCCATTGCTTCGCTGAACAGGTGTACTATCTCGCGCTCCTCAACGTCGGTGGGTGTACGATGCTTGGCTTCCTCGGGACTTCCTATTACCCACGTGATCAGCGGTCCGAGCGGGACACACGGTAACAAATTGACCGCCTTGGGTTGGCGCTCGAGGCTGTCGAGAAACTGCGGAAACGTGACCCAGTCCCATGGCAGGCCAGCCTTCATCGAGGCATACGGGATGGCCTCCAGGCGAGTCATCGTCAGCATCGCCCGCTCGCGTTGTTCCGGACGCACCGGGGCGAAGCCGAAGCCGCAATTTCCGATGGCGACCGAGGTCACGCCATGCCATCCCGAAATCGAGCAGTGGGGATCCCAAAAAACCTGCGCGTCGTAGTGAGTGTGCAAGTCGATGAATCCGGGCGCGACAATCAGGCCGGAGGCGTCGATCTCGTTGGCACCTTTGCTGGCGGCCAACTGGCCAATCTCGGTAATCCTGCCGTCCTTGATTCCGATGTCGCCTCGATAACGGGGCGCGCGGGTCCCGTCGACGATCATGCCGTTCTTAATGACCGTATCGAACCGGAGCATTCACTGGTCCTCTGCGGTTCGAAACCAAACCGCCAGGGACAAACGATGGATTTTCCAAAACTTCATTCTTGACAATGATCACACCAGAATCAGGTGAAGAGATTGCTTAGCAGCACCAGAGGCGTCTGTCCACGAGCATTCCGCGGATCGAGAGCTTATCCTAAAAGAACCGTGCGCTATCTGACTGTCAACGCGCAACACGAACCTTAACGGTGCTGCGCCTCGGACAGCAGTCAGATCGAGAGCCGCGGTAGCCGATAACATAGGCTTGCAGCTTCTCGCGAGCCGCCGAATTTGGGTGATGGATGGATGATGATGGATTGGAGCGAGCCCCACGTATTCTTATGTTGGCTCGCTAAGTGTTCAGATTTGCGAGGAAAATATTGGAGCGGGTGAACGGTTTCGAACCGTCGCTGCCGCCCTTAGATCCGTCCATGCATGCAGCGCTGGCGCACTTGAGCCCCGCGGCGCGCCGTGCCGCGTTCGCCGAGCCCTACCACGCAGGCGAGCCGCTGTTTGCACACGGCGGGACCATATCGAGGTCCACCATCTCGAAGTCCACTACGACAAAGCCAGCGCCACGGACGCAGAGAGATTGATCCACGACCTTCGCCGTATGTCGCGCTCTACCGGAGCGAGCACGGGAGGTGCCGGTCCTGAATCCGTGGCGACGCACGGAATTCCCATTAGGTGAGCGGGCGTTGAGAGGACAGGTCAATGGCAAGCGTGCTTTCCACCGAAATCGATGGGATTGAGCGGCCAGAGCGGCCAGAATAGAGGGCCGCCGGGCTTGCGCGCGTATCCAGCAAAGGTTCATTTAGTTGACGCGCCCAACGTGTTTGTGTGGCGGGGTTTTGAAAATAGCCCCAAAAGCCCGGCCACAAAACCCCGCCAACCCCGCCAATTTTGCTCCCAAACCGCTCCTCATACGCGCCTGCGCGCCTTCGGTGGCTTGCGAGTCGTTTCCAGCGTCGGGAATGACAGCGGCGGCGGGGATTTGCTGGAAATCCGCCCCGTGACCCGTAAGGGCGAGAGCCAGCCCGAGTAGGACGAGCACTCCGAAGACTGTCACGGTAAAGGGCCAGATGACAAAAGAGACTCTGAGAAACCAGCTCCACTTGCCGCTCACGATTGGAGCGCCTAGACACCAAGCCGTGCAAATCGCACCGATCAGATAGATGACTAAGAATACCGCTTTCACTCCCATCTCCTCGACGAGCCGACGGTCTGACGGCCGTGAGCGGTGGCATTTTGGAAAGGTGGGGGGGGCGGTGAACCAAAAGCTCCGTTCCGAACGGCCCGTGAGCCGCGATTTGACTATCCCTCGTTACAAGGCGATTCTTCAGCTATTTAATAACGTGACACGGTCTATTAGACGGTATTAGATGACCAAAGCAGTCGTCCATTTCAGTTTTCCCCGACATGCCTCAAGATGCTTTCGCGCGGGGCTTCGACTTGCCCGGGTAAAAACTTGCTACTCCCGTCGCGCGGACCTTATCCTGAACCTGGTGGAAACGGTCGTAGCCCGGTTGGCGCATACTGGCGCCGGGGCGGAAGACCGACGAGAATGCACAGCCCCGTGATTCTGGCTGTGTGCGCGTATGTCAAAACGCCGAGGACGGACCTAACGGCGGCCAGGAATGCCGTTTTGCGACGGACTAGGTTTTACTTTCGAAAGTAACGCGGCACGCCGTCATCTCAACCGGCCGACACCTTCGGACACAGCCGCTCCAGTGGATGCGAAGAACCCCACAAGGTGAGTATCGGCCAACCGCCTGACTTGCTGCCACGCACGCGCAGCACGAGGCCCACGGATTTCCAGCCCATACGGCGGGAAGACCTCAATGACTTGCGGTTCAAAACACTGATCTTCGTGTATGTCGTCGTGCAGCCGTGCTGTTTTTCAAATAGTCGCATGCGCGAACTGAGAGCGGCCTCGATCCTATGGCCCCGCCAATTTTCATCTACGTAGGAGTCGAAGTGGAAGGCTTCACGATTGGCCAGCGCGATCATGTCGCCGTCGTCGACTCCGGGGCGAAGCCGCACCCAGTTGTAGGCCACCAACTCTGAACCCGCGCGCGCCATAAAGCACGCACACCCGTTTTCCAGACGCCATCGAAAGGTCTCGCGAAAAATCTCGAGGCGCGAACCGACCGGACGGAGCGAGGCCGCCTGTTCCACGTCCTCGGGCGAGGCCTCTTCTATCTCGATTTTGACATTAGCGTCAGAGACTTTGATCGGTAGCCTCAGGTCCTGCCGGAAGATGAGGGCGAGCTCGACGCGCCGGACCGGTCGTGTAAGGTCGGCCCCGATTCGCAGGGCGCGCCGGTACAGCGAAGATGACCAAATCGTTTGCCGAAGGCTCCGGATGCCCCGGCTGAACTGAGCATCAATCATGGATAAGAGAAGGGTTGGCAGGCCATCGCGTCAGCCCTAACACCACACAGCCTTACGAGCAAACCGCACCAGCGGCCTGCAAAGGAATCGTGGGATTTTTACTTTTGAAAATAACCGAGCCAATGTGGGAGCCGGCGCCCGAAGGCTACCGGCAGGGAAATGGAGAGAGAGATCAGTAGTCGTCGATCGAGATGCCGAACTGCTCGAGCCTGTCCTCGTCGTCGCCCGACTCGTGGTAAAAATCATACATCAAACCGCTCACGCATGCGGGCCGACCATTACCGTCGAGCAGCACGAACGGCAGTCCTTTCGGCGGCTCGTTTCTACCAAAAATTCGCTGTTCGTTGCTTACCCATAAAAAAGATTGTCCTCCTGGCGGGGCGCTGCCCGCGTTTTCGTCATGGCCCGACATGGGCCTGATCCCCTGTCACTCGTTTCCGATTTTCATTGTGCTTGCTCACCATGCGCATGGTAACCATGCGTATGCTTTTAGTCAAACCATGCGCATGGTACGATCTTTAGCTGTGAACAATCGATTTAGAGCTACAGTGACGCGGACCGCTCAGCATACGTATGCTGATGGCGTGAAAAAGCGGAGTGGTGGGCGGCCGAAGAAGCCTATAACAGCGAGCGAGATGGCCAAGCGCCGATGGGCGAAGCTGACGGCGGCGGAACGCAAAGCGTACTCCGAGAAGATGATCGCTGCGTTACGGGCAAAGCGGGCAAAGCAGAAACCGCCGCCAGAGTGAGTTACTTTCGAAAGTAAAAAAGGTGGTGGTGGATGCGGTGGAGAATAATGGAAAACGACCTACGCGCTCGACGCGAGGCGATTTTCGAGGCCAAGCGTGGACTGTTGCGGTGTCCGGCCTGTTTTCTAGTCAAGGATGCGACGCAGGGAGGATTCACATGCTCGCTGAGCCGCTGTCCGCGCGTCTTCGCGAACATCGAGCCGCCAACTGGATCGCAGCCTGCCGCCGACATGCGCGGCAAAATGGATCAGGAAGATCGACGGGATAATCACGTCGCTCCGGGAAATAAATAGATGGAACGGTGCTGCTGAGATCAAATTGCTGCGCTGCGAATACGCGGCGCGTTGCTCACACGCTGGCTGCCGCCACGCCTGATTCGACGCGACCAGCGGGGCGGGGTAACGAAAGCTGTGGTTTATCCGCCGGGCGTGGGCGAACGTTGAAAACGCATCCGTGGTGCCAAACGTCGATCGTCGCTGGCGATGCACAGGTCCCACCGATTATCGCGTCGGTAGGCCTCACATTCCTTCTGCGTGGGAAAGCCCTTGACTATAACCCACCGCGATAAAGGGCTGGTGGTCTGCGTGTGAAGAGCGCGAGCGTTGAGATGCGGCAGTGGCGGCCGCATCAAGTACCAGATCAACGGAGCGAGCGCGACGGCGTGGCGGAACTTCATACCTGCCATCCACAGCGCAACCAAGTATTCGTGCAGAGTAGTACGTACCTCGGGCGTCGGGGTTTCCTCGTTCCGGGGCTAAAGCGCCGACCGCCTGGCCGGGGCCAAGCTTCTGCCCAAGGTTGCGACCGGCCTGTGGCCCGTTACTTTCGAAGGTAACCAGACCGCCGCCGGGTTAGGTTGAACGGTCCGTGTTGTGCTACCCGTGTTTTGATGGCTAGGCAACCGCCCAAGCCGCCGACGGCACGCGTCTTCGGCTGGGGTGCAACGGGCAGCCCTAACGGCAGCCGACCCCTGCTGACGAGCACGCAGTATGTTGAGATGCGCCGCAAGCGAGCCGACCTCGATGCGAAACTACGGCAGATGACCTTGGCCGAGAGCGAACGGCGGCGGTGAAAGTATAGGCAGACCTTCCGTGACCGAAGTGTGCGTAAAATCCCAGCACGCACGGAGCAGGTCAAATGCGCAAGCGAGACATCATTATTTTCACGGTGGTGATTGCGGGCATCATTATTTTCACGGTGGTGATTGCGGGCTTGGTTGCTGTGACTGCCTGGGTGATAATTTCAATCCTCCAGCACGGATGTTAAGACGGATGGCGCGGCCCGTTGATGGATCAATGGAGGCGAATGCGTGGGCGCCGACGCTGGATATTGGCCCATGAACCTTGAGAGCCGATTGCGGGAAGCGCGACGCAAAGAGAAAGCCGAAGCCAAGCGCGGAAGCGCGCGGCGCGACGTCAGCAAAAGGCGGCTGGGTCCGCGAAGTCATGAGCAACGAGGCCGCGACCGAACTGGCTCCGGCTCGGTCGCGGACACCACCGCGAACCGCCCGAAAACGCGATGAGCGCGTCCGGCGGGTCGTGCGGAAGATCCGAAAGCATGCCGCGTGGCTGGACCAGCCGCATTTCGCGACGCTGCTCTATACCTATGGTGCCCTTTGGGTGCGGCTCGTCGACCTCAACAGCGTCAAAGCCGAGCCGGTCGACGACCTGGGCCGGCCGAACGCGATCACCGACCAGCTTACCGCGCATCGCCGGCCGCCTCGGACAACTCGGGCCCAAGTTGGTCTTTCGCCGACCGCCGAGCGCGCGCTGCGGCACGATGTCGCGCTCGAGGTTAGCCATAGGAAGTGGATTGCCATCGCGGATGCTAAGGAGGAACTCGTGACGTCCTCGTCCCCGCCCGCCAGCACACCGGATCCCGCCACCACGAACGGCACACCCCTAATGCCCGGATTCACGTCGCCTGCCTGAGTTACCTTCGAAAGTAACCGAGCCGGGCGCGCCAGCTTGCTTTCTTTTGCCGATCGGCGCGCCTCCTGGCTCAAGGCAAATCGCACCGAATGCTCACGAGCTGAAGCATTCCTGACCCGCCGGGCTGCGACAACGGCTAATTAAGAACTGAACGTAAGTTGGGCTCAGGTCCAAGATCAATGCATGATCGGCGCGATGGTAGTTATAAGTCGCGCACAGCTGGCGACCAGCCAAGAGACCGTGCTTGGGTTTCTGCGTCAGACTGGCTGCGCAATCGGGCGCGTGCATGTCAGACTCTCGGATGCTTCCGGAGTCGCCATCGAAGAGAGAAGCTGGTTCAACGACAGCACCGATCCCGCAGTCCTTGCCACAGAGATCGCCGAACACATTGCCCGAAGCGCGACCGAGCGGCCTGACCTGGAAGCGATCATTACGGTTGAAGGATAGCGCGATTCGCGCCGAAACATGAGGAACGCAGTCCATGAAGCCCCGCGACGCTGCCGCGCTGGCCCTCGTCGGATGGTATCTGATGGTGCCACCTACTAAAGATGCGAACCAAATCGACCCATCTGTTCCGTTGCCAAAGTGGGTTGTTCTTAGGGCATTTGACACGGCTGATGCCTGTAATGAGGCCCAAGATCAACTGCGCTACCAGGTGTCACGCTTGAATCTACAAATTCCTGTCGCGTCGGCAGCATCGGAAGCAGCCGAGTTCTCGCAGTGCATCGCCAGCGACGATCCGCGCCTCAAGGAAAGGTAGCGCACCGTTTCTGTTTGCGCGCGAACGCCCCGAGGATCGAACGCCCGCTAAGCATCTGCCCATCAATACCACGCCCCAGCGCAAAGCCCGCCGATGCTTCAGCCATCGAAGCATTCTTTCGGCGCACCCCACAACGCCGATACTGAAGATGGAGTTTCCCTATATAACTCCTGAAACTCTCCATCTTCGGGCCAACCATTGCGCGAGAAGGACTACGCCGAATCATACTTCCCCGAGCCGCCTGTCGCGCCTACAATCCAGCGTGATGCGGTTATTCCGTCGATACGACAACGAGCAATTAATGCGCGCTACCAGCGATTTGGCTGCGCGTTTCCAGCGACTTGAGAACGAACAGGATGTGCTGCGCGCGAGACTCGAAAGTGAGCGCCAACTTCGACTTTTGACGGCGCACATCGCTGCGGCTGCTCAAGCGGCGCCCGCTATCGGTGCAGCAATCGAGCGATTCGCCGAAGCGATGCTTGCACCTTTGCCATCTCCGCCGCGGGGCCGCGCGGGTGGCCTCGCGCGCGCAAAGACCGCGTGGCGCTATTTCGATGGCACGTTCATGCCGGAGTCGGAAAAGGATGCGGTGTACCTCGAAGAGTACGAACGTTATGCAGCGGGCGGACGCAGAAGGGCCGCCACTGCGGTGCGCGCACGCGATGGCACCTTTCTGTCTCGGGCTTTCGTGGAGTAGATCCTCCAATGCTTGCCGTAAAATCGAATTTCGTCAGAGGCTTGCTGCTGCTTGGGACCTACGTCGCGGCGGTGCTGGTGTTTAGACCACTGTACGATCCAGTCGCGTCAATAGTGCTTGTCTTGATAGCGCTCTTCTTTTGCTTCTGGATTCCCGGACTGCTGGCAGAGGCAGCGGGTCTCAAGCCTTCACAACAGTTCTGGTTTGCATTCGGATCTTTGGGAGCGTATCTGGGAGCCATTACGGCGACACTCGGTATCGTTCGTTTATCGAGTTTCATCCGACCTATTCAATATCCTTTAGCTTTTGCGATCGGACTTTCGGTGGTGGTATCGGCCGCCAATCTCAGCGTTCTTCTGCTCTTATTTAAGCTCTTCGTGCAACCAGGCGCTTCGTTAGTCGCCACGAAAATCGGCAAACGGTAAAAGGTAGGTCGGTCGGTCGTGCGCCGCGCGCGCCACGCAGCGTGGCACGCTGCGGACGCAATACTCCCTCCCTCCCCTCTCTCTCCTCTAAAAATAGGGCTCCCCGTTCGACCTTCTTTGCCGGGTGAGAAGGTCGAGCGGGAAGCCTCAAAGCGTCGGCGCGAGCCTAGCTTTGTTAGTTTCCGCGAGCGCATCCGCCGGCGCCGATTCGGGCGCCCGTGTGTTTCATTGTCGCTCGACTGTCCACGGCGACTCGCCGCTGTACTCCCTGTTCGGCTGACCTTACGGGATGAACCGTCGGAGACGGAGTTGACCGAGCCCAGCGCTAGGCGGTTTCGAGCGGCTTCCGGCCGAGCTACTTGGTTTCACGGCGGATGCCTCTCCAGCGCACGGTTTCGCAGTCCCCGCTCCAGTTTCCGTGCGCACGACACGCACATAGCCCACGAGGTTCTGAACGCAACGCAAACTTTAACGATGCTGCGCCTCGGACAGCCGTCACATCGAGAGCCACGGTAGCCGATAACATAGGCTTGCAGCTTCTCGCGAGCCGCCGATTTTGGGTGATGGATGGGTGTTGGCGAATTGGAGCGAGTCTCGCGTTTTTTGCGTCGGCTCGCTAACTGTTTGAATTTTGAGGAGAATTTTGGAGCGGGTGAACGGTTTCGAACCGTCGACCTTGTGCTTGGCAAGCACACGCTCTACCAACTGAGCTACACCCGCCCCCAGGCTTCGTCGTCGTGCGGCCGGATAGATCGATTTATAGGCCCGCGCGCGGCTTGTCAAACCGCTGCCCGCCGTGCCGGCGGCTTCATCCGCGGGCTGAGCACCTCCCGCGCCCTTAAGTAGTAATCCACGCCGGACCAGACCGTCACCACCATCGCGATCCACAGCAGGAACATCCCGGCCGCGAAAAAATCCACGTGGAAGTAAATGTAATGGATTAGGAGCCCCTGGATCGCCATCGACTGGAGCACCATCTTGTATTTGCCCAGTTCCTCGGCGGCCATCACCCGGCCCTCTACCGCCGCCATCGCGCGCAACCCGGTGACCGCGATCTCACGCGTAACCAGCACCACCACCATCCAGGCCGGAACGCGCGGAAACCGCGGCATCGCAGCCAGCATGATTAGCGCCGAGGTGATGACCAGCTTGTCGGCGAGCGGATCGAGGAACTTGCCGAGCGTAGTGCCAGAGCCGTAGCTACGGGCGATATACCCGTCAAAGAAATCGCTGAGCGTCGCGACTAAGAAGACGCCCGCCGCCGTCGCCGACGGCCCGGGCGCCGGATACATCAGCAACCACACCAGCACCGGCACCAGCGCAATGCGCATCAGGGTGAGGAGATTGGGTGCGGTCAGCTCCATGATGCGGCCCCGGCGGCCCCTTTCCTGCTTCCCTTATTGTGCCCTCGCCTCTCGATACGACCATCCAGCCCTTCTGACACTAAGGATATGGCAATCCTTTATGGCGGGCAATCAAGGCCGTTTTGATGGCCTCACAAGCCGGTCGCGCTTCAACTTGACGCGTCGCGTCGGGCTCGCATACGTTCAGACATGAGCGGTTTGACCCACTGCGGCAGGCTGTTTTGGCACGCCACATTTCAATCGCCTCGCGGATTGAACTCATGATCGATGATTTCTTTTGCGGTTTCTCGCCATGACTAACCTGTCGAGCGCCACCTTCGAGAGCGACTACCTGGTCATCGGCGGCGGTATCGCCGGACTGGTCTTCGCAATCAAAGCGGCCGAGACCGGCACCGTCACGGTGCTCACCAAGGCCGCGAGCAATGAGGCCAATACCGCCTACGCGCAGGGCGGAATCGCTAGCGTCTGGAGCGTCGACGACTCGTTCGAATCGCACATCGACGATACGCTGCGCGCCGGCGCCGGGCTGTGCAACCGGCTCGCGGTCGAAACGATCGTGCGCGACGGGCCCGAGGCGGTGCGCGAGCTGATTGCGCTCGGCACACGCTTTACCCGGATCGAGGAAGGCGGCGAGGACGAGTACGACCTCGGCCGCGAAGGCGGCCACAGCCATCGCCGGGTACTTCATGCGCAGGACCTGACCGGGCGCGAAATAATGCGCGCACTGGGCGAGGCGGCCGCCAAGCGGCGTAATATCCGCGTGCTCGAAAACAAGATCGCGGTCAATCTGCTGGTCGAGCGTGGCGCCACACCCGACCGCGACGGGCGCGCGCGATGTTGGGGCGCCTATGTTCTCGACCGCGCAAACGGCACTGTTGACAAATTCGTCGCGCGCGCGACGCTGCTCGCTACCGGCGGCGCCGGCAAGGTCTATCTCTACACGACGAATCCCGACATCGCCTCGGGCGACGGCGTAGCAATGGGCTTTCGGGCGGGCGCAACTGTCGCCAACATGGAATTCATCCAGTTCCATCCGACCTGCCTCTACCATCCGGCCGCCAAGTCGTTTCTCATCTCCGAGGCCCTGCGCGGCGAGGGTGCGATCCTGCGCCTTCCCGATGGCACGCCTTTTATGAAGAGCTACCATCCCGACGGTGAACTTGCGCCGCGCGACGTCGTCGCCCGCGCGATCGATTCCGAGATGAAGCGTCACGGTCTGGATTATGTGCTGCTCGACATTTCTCATCGGCCGGCCGACTTCGTGCGCGGGCGCTTTCCAAATATCTTCAACCGATGCTTGAGCTTTGGCTTTGATCTGACTAGCGCGCCGATTCCGGTGGTCCCGGCGGCGCATTACATGTGCGGAGGGCTGGTGACCGACCTCAACGCGCGCACCGCGCTCGCGCAGCTCTATGCCGCCGGCGAGACCGCGATGACCGGGCTGCACGGCGCCAATCGGCTCGCGTCGAACTCGTTGCTCGAGGCGGCTGTGATGGGCCGCCGCGCCGCGACTGCGGCGCGCGACGATGCGGCCGGCGGGGGGGAGCGGCGTCCACCGGATTTTCCCGGATGGGATCCCGGGCGTGCGATGCGCGGTGAGGAGCGTGTGCTGATTACCCAGAGCTGGGACGAGATTCGCCGCCTGATGTGGAACTACGTTGGTATCGTGCGCAGCGACGCGCGCCTCGCGCGTGCGGCGCGCCGCCTGCAGCTAATCAAGCAGGAGGTCTACGGCTATTATTGGGACCATCTGATCGATTCCGATCTGATCGAGCTGCGCAACCTGGTCGAGGTCGCCGAGTTGGTGGTGCGCTCGGCGACGGCGCGCAAGGAGTCGCGCGGACTGCATTACACTATGGACTATCCCGCGCACGACGACGCGAAGTGGCTGCACGACACGGTGATCGCGAAGGGCACGTCACAGCGAGAGTAAAATGAGAACCCTGGTTTATATGGCGCTAACCGGCACGCTGATCGCAGCGCTAGCGGTGGTATGCCGTGCTGCCGGGCCGGGTTCAAATGCAATCCTTGGAACATGGGAGGGAACGACGGTTGCTCGATGCCCGGGTTCATCTGCTGGCCGATGCAACGCGCAGCAGAAGATTTCGATAACCCTGCGCGAGAGCGACGGCTCGAAGCTCGCGGGTTCCTATACTTGTGCTTACGGCAACCAGACTTGCCTCAGGCAGAATAACAGCGGCCAGGTTTCCAATGTGAGACTGGCGGGTTCGCGGATAAACTTCCGCGTGATGATGCCTGACGGAACTTCATGCATCTTCAATGGAAACGTCGCGAACAACGATATCTCTGGAGGATATTCGTGTTACAACGGCGGCGCATTGCTGGAACAGGGTGGATGGAGCGCCCACCGGGCATCCTAGTAGCAACTTTGCGGAAGAATCCACTCTGTCGTCACGGTGCGATGCGGTTGAACGCTTTTGGCCTCCTCCCCCACTCGTCTTGGGGGAGGACTGAGGTGGGGGTCGAGCGAGGAAGCGCCGGATGACTTTTATCCCGCGCTTCCGCGTTCTGATTTTCTGTTTCAGAAAGAGGCGGTTCGCAGAGCATCTAGAACCGCCTCGACCCCCACCCTAGCCCTCCCCCAAGACACGGGGGAGGGAATTGGATCACAACTCAACGTGTATGGGCGTTTAGCTGACGGGCTCGGCGGGCGCCGCAGCCTTGGGCGCATTCGCCTCGAAGTTGTACACCAGCTTGTCGTCTGCGAGATCGACTTTCGCCACGCCACCCTTGCTGAGCGCGCCGAACAGCACCTGATCGGCGAGCGCGCGTGCGACCTCCGACTCGATAAGCCGCCCCAGCGGCCGCGCGCCGAAGCGCGGGTCGAAGCCCTTTTGCGCAAGCCATTTCCGCGCCGCCTCCGAGACTTCCAGCTTCACCTTCTGCGCAGCCAACCGCGCGGCGAGCTCGCCCACGAACTTGTCGACTACGCGGGCGATAATCTCCGGGCCGAGGCCCGCGAACTCGATTGTCGCGGAGAGGCGGTTGCGAAACTCGGGGCTGAACATGCGATCGATAGCGATACGCGGATTGCCAGTCACGACGCCGGTCCCGAATCCGATCATCGTGCGCGCCAGTTCCTGTGCACCGGCGTTGGTGGTCATCACGATGATCACGTTGCGGAAATCCGCCTTGCGACCGTTGTTGTCGGTCAGCGTCGCATGATCCATCACCTGTAACAGGATGCTGAACAGGTCGGGATGCGCCTTTTCGATCTCATCGAGGAGCAGCACGCAATGCGGATTCTTGTTGACCGCGTCGGTCAGCAGCCCACCCTGATCAAAACCGACGTAACCCGGAGGAGCACCAATTAGCCGCGAAACGGTATGGCGCTCCATGTACTCGCTCATGTCGAAGCGTAGAAATTCCACGCCCATCACCTTCGCGAGCTGGCGCGCAACCTCAGTCTTGCCGACGCCGGTCGGACCGGCGAACAGGAACGCGCCGACGGGACGGTCCGGATGCGCGAGGCCCGATCGCGCGAGCTTGATCGCACGCGCTACCGCCTCGATCGCCGGGTCCTGTCCGAACACTGCCTGTTTCAACTCGTCCTCGAGGTTTTGCAGGCGCGCCCGATCGCTTGAGGACACGGTGCGCTCCGGAATCCGTGCCATGCGCGCCACCGTCCGCTCGGAGTCGCGCGCTCCCACGGTCACCACGTCGGGGCCGCTCGCGCGGAGCCGCGCCGCAACGCCCGCCTCGTCCATCACGTCGATCGCCTTGTCCGGCAGATAGCGGTCGTTGATGTAGCGTGCGGAAAGATCGACCGCGGCCCGGATCGCCGGCGCCGTGTAACGGACCTTGTGATGCTTTTCGTAGTGACTCTTGAGTCCGTTCAGAATCTGCACCGCCTCTTCCGCGGTCGGCTCGGATACGTCGATCCTTTGGAACCGCCGGCCCAGCGCCTTATCGCGATCGAAGGAGCGCTTGTATTCCTGGTAGGTGGTCGATCCGATACATCGCAGCTCGCCCGAGGCGAGCGCGGGCTTCAGCAGGTTGGAGGCATCCATCGTGGAACCCGACGCTGAGCCGGCGCCCACGATCGTATGGATCTCATCGACAAACAGCACGATCTTCGGGTTACCCGACGCGGCTTTAATCACGGCTTTCAGCCGCTGCTCGAAATCGCCGCGAAAGCGCGTGCCTGCCAGCAGCGCGCCCATGTCGAGCGCATATATCTCGACGCCCTTTAGCGCCTCTGGCACACGGCCATCATGGATCGCGAGCGCCAAGCCCTCGGCTAGCGCGGTTTTGCCCACGCCGGCCTCTCCCACGAACACCGGGTTGTTCTTGCGCCGGCGGAGCAGTATATGAACCGCGCGCTCGATTTCATTCTTGCGCCCGATCAGCGGATCGATTTTGCCCTTGGCGGCCCGCTCGGCGAGATTTATCGCGTAACGCTTGAGTGCGCGCGCCGGAGAGAGTTTCGGCGTGCCCTCTTCGTCCTCGTCGCCTTCGCCCTCCTCGTGGTCGTGCTCGTCCTCGGTCTCGGCCTGGCCCTCGTTGGCGCCGCGCACTTGGCGGTCCTCGTCCGCGCCGACCTTGGAAACGCCGTGCGAGACAAAGTTGATCACGTCGAACCGGGTCACGCCCTCTTCCTGCAGAAAGTAGAGCGCGTACGACTCGGCTTCCTGGAACATCGCGATCAGCACCGCCGGCCCATTTATTTCCTGACGGCCCGCCGACTGCGCGTGCAATGCGGCACGCTGCAATGCGCGTTGCACACCGGTGGCGTAACGTGGCGCCGCCTCGGCCCCACGGAGCCGCTCGACTCCGTTATCGAGGTAGCCTTGAAGTTTTAGCCGCAGCGATTCGATATTCGCGCCGCACTGCTTGAGCACGTTGCTGGTGGTGAAATCATGGAGCATCGCGTAGAGCACGTGCTCCAGGCAGACATATTCGTGGCGCCGGCTCTGCGCCTCGGTCAACGCCAACTGCAGCGTGACCTGCAACTCGCGGCTAAGCATCACACCCTGCGACGCCATCCGCCGGCTCCTGTTCGCTGACCGATGCGGTCAGAATCCTTTCCTTTTCGCATAATCCAAATCATCCAATTAAAAACTAACCACTAAAACTGGCTCGCGCCGCTCAGGCTTTTTCCATCACGCATTTCAACGGAAATTCACTCTGGCGCGCCAGTTCGTCCACGGTGCGCACCTTGGTTTCCGCGATTTCGTACGGGAACACTCCCGCCACACCCATTCCGTTCTGATGCACGTGCAGCATGATCCTGGTCGCCTCGGCATGCTGCTTATGAAAAACCACCTTCAGGATCTCGACCACGAACTCCATCGGAGTGTAGTCGTCGTTGAGCAGGATCACCTTGTACATCGGAGGCTTTTTGGTGCGAGTCTCGGGGCGCGTGCGCCGCTCGACGACCGTGTCGCCATCGGACGGACGTCCGGTGCCGGCACCATCGTCATCGCGCTTGGGCGCCTGCATCTTCCGCTGCCAAAGCTTGTCGTTCATCGTTATTCCGGAATTGTCGGCCCGCTTACTGATATAGAATAGCAAATCGAAGCATGGTGGTGGGAGCACCGAACGCGAGCACTTTGCGGCAGCATCCGGCACGGCTAAGCTCGCCCATAGGTTATGACGCGCAACGATAACAACAAGAACACGACCGCCCGCGACAACGGCGCGGAGGCGGCGACCATCCAAGTCAGCATCGTCGAGGGCATCGACCGAATCGCGCGCGAGGATTGGAACGCGCTGCTCGCTGAGGACGACAGCCCGTTCGTCGATTGGGACTGGCTGTTCGCGATGGAGAACTCCAAGAGCGCGGTGCGGGCGAGCGGATGGGGTCCGTGCCATCTGACGATCTATCGCGGCAAAAAGCTTATCGCGGCCTGCCCGCTGTACCTTAAGAGCCACAGCATGGGCGAGTTCGTGTTCGACCAGGGATGGGCTGACGCGGCCGAGCGCAGCGGCATCCGCTACTATCCCAAGTTGCTGGCCGGTGTGCCGTTCACTCCCCATAGCGGACGGCGCTTTCTCACCGCGCCCGGCATCGCACGGCGACCGATAGTCGCGGCGCTGGGACGCGCCCTGACCCAGCTTTGCGCTGACAACAAGCTTTCCTCGGCGCACGTTAACTTCTGCCTTGCCGACGAGTCGGCGGCACTGCGCGAACTGGGGTTCCTCGAGCGCGTCGGCTACCAGTACCACTGGCGCAATACCGGCTTCGCTGGATTCGAGGACTACCTCGGCGCGCTCAAGAGCAAGCGCCGCTACGCCGTCCGCCATGAGCGCGCCGCACTCATCGCGCAGGGCGTAACTATCAAGGTCCACGCGGGCGACGAGATTCCCGACACGATCTTCGGCCCGATGTTCGATCTCTATCTCTCCACCATCGAAAAACTTTATTGGGGCCGGCGTTACTTGACGCGCGAGTTCTTCACCGAGATGCGCGAGCGCTTCAAGCGCTATGTGTGCCTGGTCTGCGCCTATCGCGGGCGCAAGCTGGTCGCGGGGACCTTCAACCTGCAGAAGGCAGGCGTGCTCTATGGGCGTTACTGGGGATGTTTCGAGGACTTGAAGTATCTGCACTTCAACGTCTGTTACTACTCCGCGATCGAACATTGCATCGCCAACGGTATCGCACGTTTCGAGCCGGGCGCCGGCGGCGAATACAAGTGGCTGCGAGGCTTCGATCCCGCGCTTACGCACAGCGCCCACTACGTCGCGCACGAGGGATTGCGCCGCGCAATCGGCAACTTTCTCGCGCACGAACGGCGCGAAGTCGAGGCCTGGATCGCCGAAGGCCACGAGCGCAGCCAACTCAAACCGCCCGCGCCGTCCAACGTGGAGCAGCCTTAACCGGGGCGCGCAGCGCTCTACTTGGACGCGGCCACCTCGGGCCGTTCCTCCAGCGCGGAGGCCGGCTCGCGCGGCACGAGATCGATCTTTTCGAGTTCGCACAATTCTTTTTTGCCGACCACGCCTAGCTCGCGGAAGCGGCGCGCCCAGGGCATCACGCGGCCTTCGAACGAGCCGAGGGCGTCGTTGAACGCGCCCACCGACGACTTCAACGAGGTGCCGACACGCCGCAGATGCTCGACCATCGTGGCGAAACGGTCCGCAAGCTCGCGCGCCATCTCGCTGATACGTTGCGCATTTTCCGCCAACTGCTCCTGGCGCCATCCGTAGGAAACTGCGCGTAGCAGCGAGATCAGCGTCGTGGGCGTGGCGAGAATCACGCGTTGCGCCACTCCCTGTTCGATCAGCGAAGGGTCCTGCTCCAGGGCGGCGCTGAAGAACGGCTCACCCGGCAAAAACAGGATCACGAACTCGGGCGTGGGCTGGAACTGATCCCAGTAATTTTTCGAGCCGAGCGCGATCATGTGCGCACGAACCTGCTGCGCGTGCTGTTTGATTTTTTCCTGGCGCGCGTCCTCGCTCGGCGCGTCTAGCGCCTCGAGGTAGGCTTGCAACGGCACCTTGGCGTCGACGATGATGTTCTTGCCGCCAGGCAACTGCACGCGCAGGTCGGGACGTAACTTGCCGTCGTCGTTCGCCGCGCTGTCCTGCTGAAAAAAATCGCAACGCTCGAGCATCCCGGCCATCTCGACCACCCGCTTGAGCTGAATCTCGCCCCAGCGGCCGCGCACCGACGGCGCGCGCAGCGCGCGCGAAAGATTGGAGGCTTCCGAGCGCAATTCCTTCTGCGCGGTGATGAGGGAGCTTATCTGCTCGCCGAGTGCGCCATAAGCCTGACGGCGAGCGCCTTCGATTTCGCGGATCTCGCGGTCGAGCTTACCCAGCGATTCGTTCACCGGACCGACCACCGAGCCGAGCCTCTGATCAGCGAGCGTCAGGAAACTCTGGTTGGCGTTCTCCAGCGCGTCAGCCGCTAGCGATTTAAAAGTATCGGTGAGTTTGCGCTCAGAGCTTTCTAGCAACGCCCTCTGCGCGGAGAAGCCACGCTCGCGCTCTTCCATCCGCACCTCGGCCTCGCGCAGCTTGCCTTCCCAGCGGCGGGCGGCGGCCAGCCAGGCGACTATCGCACCCACCGCCAACGCCACGATCACAGCCGCCAGCAATATCATCCTGCGACCTCCCCAGCGCTGCGTCCCCGTCGGCGCAGCCCTCAAAATAGTATCCGCCGCTCTGCGCCTGCGTCCAATTGCGCCTTGCGCGTAATCCACAGCTTCGTGCACCCTGGTGCGCGATCGTGAAAGTCCGGCCCGTTCCTAGTGGAAGGTCGGGACCGCCATCTTTCGCTTCCCACTTCTGCTATTTTGGCGCGAGAACGTCCGCGGAGCCCGCGGGCGCGCGCCGTAACCGTGAAGGATTTGCTCAAGCCGCGCTCTGTCCTTGTCGTCCTGGGCTCCGGCGGAGTCGGCAAAACCACCATCGCCGCCGCCCTCGGTATCGCCGCCGCGACCGCTCGTCTGCGCACCGCAGTCATCACGGTCGATCCCGCTCGTCGGCTTCGCGAAGCGCTTGGGCTGCCGCGCCTGGGCGGCAAGCCGACGCGGATTGACGCGCGGCGATTGCGCGCCGCCGGTCTCGACCCCGCGCTCAAGCTCAGTGCGATGATGCTCGACGTCAAAGGCGAATGGGACGCGATGGTGACCGAGCATGTGGCCGACCCGGCCATCCGCCGGCGTATCCTCGACAACGCCTTCTATCAAAGCCTCAGCACGCAGTTTGCCGGCTCCGACGCTTACGCCGCGCTGGAGGCGCTGCACGACCTTCACGAGGCGGGCAATTTCGACCTGGAGGTCGTCGATACTCCTCCCGCCGCGCACGCGTTCGAGTTCGTGCAGGCGCCGGCGCGCCTGATACGGCTGCTCGATTCGCAGGCCGCGCGATGGCTGATCAAGCCGGCCGGGCAATCGGCCTCGTTGGCGCTAAGGCTGGCCGCACGCATCACGAGCTATGTCGCGCGCGAGTTGGAACGTTTTGCGGGCGGCGACACGCTATCTTCCATCGCCAGCTTCTTCGCGTCCGCAGCCGGCGCGGTTGAAGGAATGACCGCCCGAATGCGCAGTGTCGCTGCGCTGCTGCGCTCACCGGCCGTGCGATTTGTGCTGGTCACAACCGCGGAGCCCGATCGGCTGCGCGAGGCGCGCAAGCTTATCGATCAGATGGAATCCGAAGGGCTGCAACTCGGAGCGATCGTGATCAACCGCTTCCTCGACGAAACGATCTGCGGAGGATTCACAATTGATCGCGCGCTCGACGATATTGTGCGGATGCGAGCCGCGCTGGATAGAGACGGCGCCATCGATGCCGGATTGTCCGACGCGCTAGCCTACCTCGAAAATTATCGGGCGCGTGCCGAGGATGACGTCCATCGCGTAAAACGCTTCGTGGACGGGTTGCCGGCTCGGGTTAAGGTGGCGTTCGCGCCGGAAATCCGGCCCGGCACTCCGAGCCTCGTCGCGCTGGCGCGGCTGGCGAAATTTCTGATCACGCCGCAAACGATTGTCGAGCGGCAGGCGCGCGCCGTGAAAGCCGCCGCGACACTCAAACCACGCGCGCTGCTCAACCGCGGCAGGCGTGCGGAAAAAAAATCAGCGACAAAATCAGACCGTGGAGTTGGTCGAATGCCGGAGTGAGCCTGTAAGCCGGGTTCTGTGCCCTTGCGGGCGGCGATCATTCATCTTGGCCAGACGATTGCTCGCCGGCTCCAGCGACCGAACCCGAGGGACTATGAGCGGGCCGCTCACCCTCCTATTTGGTCTTGCTCCGGGTGGGGTTTGGCATGCGCGCGCGATCACTCGCGCGCCGGTGGGCTCTTACCCCGCCATTTCACCCTTACCCTCGCGGGCGGTGTATTTTCTGTGCCACTTTCCGCGGGTCGCCCCGCGCCGTCGTTAGCGGCCACCCTGCCCTGTGGAGCCCGGACTTTCCTCCCCTTGCGGGGCGATCGCCCGGCCCACTCCGGCAGCGTCGATTCTAGCACGACAGCGCGATGCGCGCGTATCAGCCCTCGTAGTACAGGATACGCTGGCAGTTGGGGCAGAAGTGGATCTGCAGGTGCTTCTGAATCTCGTTGTAGAGCTGTGGCGGCAGGCGCATCCGGCATCCCTGACAGGTGCCTGACTTCGCGAGTGCGACTGCCAGTCCGCCGCGCCGGCTGAAGATCATCTGGTAGCGTTGGAGCAGCACGTCGTCGATCGAGGAGGCCGCGCGGTCGCGCTCGACGCGCTGGCGCTGAATCGACATCTTCAGCTCCTCGACTTCAGCCGCGATCTCTTTCTCGGCCGCCTTGAGCTCCGTGCGCTTGCCGGCGATGAGTTCGGTGAGTTCCTTGATTCGCGGGGCGCGCGGCTCAGCCGCCTGCATCGAGGCCAGCACTTCACTTTCGAGGCGCTGGTTGTTTTCCTTGAGCGACTCGACCTCGTGACCGAGCGCTTGCAACTCCTTGTCGTTGCGCACCAGGTTCAGACGCATCCGCTTGTTGCGAATCTGCGCTTCGCCGTCGGCAAGTTCACGTTCGAGATGGCGGCGTGCAGTGGCCGCCTGCTGATCTTCCTCGGTGAGTCGGTCCAGCTCGGACTGAGAGGTTTCAATTTCGCCGCGAAGCTGCTCAACGCGTTCCGCGACTGAGGATAGTGATTGCCCGAGCTCGTGTAATTGCCGGTCGATGGTTTGCAGACTCATTAACCGGGCTATCTCTTCACGCAATTCTGCCTCCGTTGGGTGCGGGCCGATTTATACGCCGCAACGCGCGCTGTCGATGACCATCGCGCGCATCGCTGCCATCAGCCAAAAAATCTTTCCGTGTGTCAGATGATATGGGCCCACCAGGATTTGAACCTGGGACCAGCCGGTTATGAGCCGGCAGCTCTAAACCGGACTGAGCTATGGGCCCTCGCGAGCGCATTGTGCAATCACTATCGTACCAAGTTTCAAGCAACAAATTAAGGGCACGCTGGAATCTATTACCCTTGACTGTAGCGATCCGATACATCCGATCCATTACATCCTTGGCGCACCGACGGCGTTCAACCGCCGCGCCTTCTGAGCGCAATCATCTCTTGCGCCGCGGCCATCGCCTCATCGTCGCTGCCCGCGCTCGCCGCCGCCCGCCGCGTCGTCTCCATCGCGCGCTGCTGACGGCGCCGCGCGAGCGCGTCGGCGAAGTCGCGCGCGAGCGCGCGCGCCTGCGCCGGCGTTTCGATCAATGGCCCCACAGCGAGCGCGCTCAGACGCGAGCGCTGCGTGTCGCCGAGCCGCTCGGCGACACGCACTTCGAGCACGCCCGCCGGCTCCTCCGAGGCGCAGACTTCGCCGAGCGCCGCGGCCAAGCCCGTATCCTCGAGCATCCCGGCGTGCGCGGCGATTTCGCCGCGCAACTCCGGATGCAAGAGCGCGACGGCGAGCAGGCCGACCTCAGCGGCCGTCGCGCCGTCGCCCGCACCGGCCGCGGCCGCCGAAGGTGGCCGCGCCGAAGCCGGCCCGCGCGTGGCGGCGCCATAGGCGCCGCCACGCGCGGGCCGGCGAGCCTCGGCGCGCAACAGCTCTTCGCCGACGCCCAACGCGTCGGCGGCCTTGCGCGCCAGCAGGTCGAACTCGAACGCGTTATGCACGGCCTTCAGCACTTCGGCGACGGAGGCGGCGGAACGAGCACGCGCCTGAAGCGAGCCGCGCGCCGCAGCCGCCTGCTCGGCGAGGAAATAGTCCACCAGCAAATCCGCCGACGCGATTAGCCCGGTGAACGCCTGTGCTCCGCGCTCTTTGATAAAGGTATCGGGATCGAACCCCGGCGGGATGAAAATTCCGCGCCCGAGCAGCCCCGCAGCAAGAAAGACCTCGAGCGCCCGCAGCGAGGCCTTGCGCCCCGCCGCGTCGCCGTCGAAGCATGCCATCACGTTGCGCGTATGGCGCCCTACCAGCCGTAACTGGTCGGCGGTAAGCGCCGTGCCAAGGCTTGCGACCGTCTCTTTGAAGCCCGCCTGCCACACCGCGATCGCGTCGAGGTAACCCTCAACCACGATCGCGCGGTCGGCGCCGGCGATTGCCGCT
This sequence comes from uncultured delta proteobacterium, assembly GCA_963710455.1. Classification (GTDB taxonomy): domain Bacteria; phylum Desulfobacterota; class Binatia; order Binatales; family Binataceae; genus JAKAVN01. The sequence goes on along the minus strand of CAVQAG010000013.1, from coordinate 257,576 downwards.
CGGGCCTCATACAGGCCGTAGACATTGCGCGACTTCGAGTAGAGCGGTGACTCGGGCGAATTGATGTACTTGGGCAGGCGCTGGTCGAGCACTCGGCCGCCAAACGCGAGCACTCGCCCCTGGCCATCGCGAATCGGGAACATCAGCCGCCCACGAAACATGTCACGCGTTCCAGCGCCGTCCTGCTTGACCAGGCCCACGCGTACCGCCGCCGCCAGCAACCCGCGTTTCTCGAGCGCGCGTGCCAGGTTGGCCGGGCGCTCGGGCGCGAAGCCTAGCATAAAGGTACGCGCGGTCTCGGCCGCGACTCCGCGCGCGGCGAGGTATTCGCGCGCCACGGCGCCGTCGGGCGTCTTCCACAACACGTGCATGAAAAAGTCCGCGGCAGTCTGATTAGCGCGCAGCGCGGCGTCGCGCTCACCCGCGCCCGGTCCGGCCTCAACTCCGCGCTCGGGAAGCGTCGCGCCGTAGCGGTGCGCGAGCGACTCGATCGCTTCGGGAAAGCTCAGCCCCTCGGTCCGCATCACGAAGTTGAATACCGTACCGCCCGCGCCGCACCCAAAACAATGAAAAAAACCGCGTTCCGCGTTGACCGAAAACGACGGCGTCTTTTCATTGTGAAAAGGGCAGAGCCCGACGAAGTTTCGTCCAGCGCGCTTCAGGCGTACGTGCGCGCCGATCACTTCGACGATATCCGCGCGGGTACGGACCTCTTCGAGTTTATCGTCGGAGAAACGCGCCATCAGTTCTCCGCCAGCTCGCGAAGACGTTGTGGATTGTTGGTCATGATTCCATCGACGCCGGCCGCGATCAGCCGGCCCATCGTGGCTACGTCATCCACGGTCCATACGTAGACTGCGAGACCGCGTCGATGCGCCTCGGCGCACAGCGCAGCGTCCGCGATATCGAATCGCGGCGCGATCGCGAACGCCTGCATCGCCGCCGCGGCCTCCAGCAGGGCCGCCGGAGCCTTCTCTCCGAGCAGCGCGAGGCGCAGCCCAGCATCCTGCCGAGCGACGATCTTCAGCTGGTCCCAATCGAAGCTCGAGACTATCGCGCTTTCCATCCTGCCGCATTCGCGAAGAATGTCGCATACACGTGCTTCGAGTCCGGACGCCTTGAGTTCGACGTCCATCTGACATCGTCCGCTACATTGTGCGCCAAGCGCCTGGACGACTTCAGCGAGCGTCGGAATACGCTCGCCGCGGAATTCCGCGCCGAACCGCGCCCCCGCATCCAGCCGTTTGACCTCCGCCGCGCTCATCGCGGCGATCCGGCCCCGTCCGTCGGTAGTGCGATTGACGGTCGCATCATGAATCACCACGACTTCCCTGTCGCGAGTCATCCGCACGTCGAACTCACACATATCGGCGCCAAGCTCGGCGGCCGCGAGAAATGCGCGCAGGGTGTTTTCAGGATAAAGAGCGCTGGCCCCCCGATGGGCGATCGTCAGCATCGAACAAGCCCCCAGCGAACCAGCCAAACCGCCCTCATTGCATGCGAGTTTACCCGCCCCCCATCGCGACGGGCAAATCCGGCGGTGCTTCCTTCTCCACAGGCAGTCCCTTCCCCACTCGTCAAGCCGGGCCGCGAACCTTATGCTTGAGGCACAGGACGATGACTCGAGTCGCAGCATGCGCCGCCCGCAAATACGTTTGCGTCGCCTTCAAGATTCCGGCGACGATGGTCGACGACGCGGCCGCAGCACTGGTTGACGAGGGTGCGCTAGGATGCGCGGTCGGCGGAGACCATCGTAGCGCGCATCGCCACGCTACGCTGGAACTCCAGGCGTATTTCGAACGGCTCGGGCGCCCGCGGCTTGCGGCGATTCGGCGCGCGATGAGCGCGGCCGGGATGCTCTCGCACCCGGGCCGGATGCCGCCCCGCCAGCTTATTGCCGATCCCGGATGGGCGACGGCATGGATGGATCGTTTCGAGCCGCTGCGGATTGGCCGCCGCCTACTGATCGTTCCGCCATGGAGGTCCAACATCGCCACGCGGCGGCTTAAGTTGGTAATTAATCCCGGACAGGCCTTTGGCACTGGGCATCATGCGACCACTTATGGCGCGCTCGCGACGATCGAGAAACTTTGCGCAGCCCAGAGCTTCGAGCATGCGCTCGACGTCGGGACGGGATCGGGCGTACTGGCGATTGCGATGCGCCTGATGGGCGTCGCACGGGTAAGCGCGATCGATACCGACGCGCTAGCACTGAAGAACGCACGCGAGAACGCGGGGCTCAATTCGCTCGCGGGAAAAATCCGCTTCGCCGCCACACCGCTGGCCCGCTTCGGCCGCCGCTTCGACCTCATCACGGCGAACATCCTGAGCTCCACCCTAATCGGGATGACTAATGCGCTGACGCGGCTGTTGGCGCGACACGGACGCCTGGTGCTCGGCGGAATTCTCAATCGCGAGGCGCCGGCGGTGCTCCGTAGCTACGAGCCGCGCCTACGATGCCTCGGCGTGCGGCGCAATCGCGGATGGAGCACGTTGGTGATGACCCGATGAAGCGGACGGCCCGCTTCGCGATATCGGCTGCGGCGGTCGACGGCGCGGTCGCGCTGGTCGGCGGTGCGGAACTCCATCATATGCGCGACGTGATGCGGCTTATGCCTGGAGCCGAGGTCGCGCTGTTCGACGAGCGCGGCGCGGAGTACGCGGGTACGATTCGCAGTTTCGATGCGTATCATGCGGTGGTTGAGATTTCGTCAGCTGCGCGCGCGCGCACCGAAGCCACCGCCGGCCTTGTCCTGGCCGCGGCCGTGATTAAGGGTCCCCGGATGGACTTCCTGGTCGAAAAGGCCGCCGAACTCGGCGCGGCGGAGTTATGGCCGGTGCTGTGTACGCGAGGGGTCGTGCGCGAGGTCGGCGGCGAGCGGCTCGCGCGATGGCGCCGACTCGCGACCGCGGCGGCCAAGCAGAGCCTTGCGCCGCGCGTGACGGAGGTCATCGCTCCGCTTAGACTGGGAGACATGATCCGGCGGCTTAACGGCGGCAGGCTCTGCGTGGTCCTGAGCGCGGGAGGTCCGCCGCTAAGCGCGGTACTACGCAAGGCGCGCGAGCGCGCACCGCTGCTGCTCTGCGGGCCGGAGGGTGATTTCACGGACGAGGAACTGGCGGTGGTGAAAGCGGCCGGCTTCGTCCCGGCGGGATTGGGCTGGCGGCGGCTGCGCAGCGAGACCGCAGCGTTAGCCGCGCTCAGTATCGCGGCCGGCGCGCTCGACGATGATATTGGCGGAGAAGACTGACCGGTGGTTTACAAATTCGCCTTCGTGATGGACCCGCTGGAGAAGGTGCTGCCCGACAAGGACACCACCTTCGCCTTCATGCTGGAGACGATCGGCCGTGGGCATCAGGCTTACTTCGTCGCCCTGCATGACCTTTATGCGATCGGCTCGCACGCGTTTGCCGGCGCGCGGCGATGCACGGTGATGCGCGGGACGCCGCACTACCGCTTTCTCGACGATGGTGCCGACTATCCGCTCGAGGCGTTCGACGCGATCTTCATGCGCAAGGATCCGCCCGCTGATGCGGCCTACCTTTTCGCCACGATGCTGCTAAGCCTGGCCGATCGCCGCCGTACTTTCATCCTCAACGAGCCGGCAGGCTTGCGCGAGGCCAACGAGAAGCTCTACGCGCTGAATTTCCCCGACGCGATTCCGCCCACGCTGGTGAGCCAGGATCTCGCGCGGTTGAAAAAATTCATGGCCGAGCAGGGCGGCCAGATGATCGTCAAGCCGCTCGACGGACATGGCGGAGAAAGCGTGTTTCTGGCCGCAGCTGAGGACCGCAATTTGAACGCAATCCTCGAAGCGGTCACCCGCTTCGAATCGCGGCCAATAATGGCGCAGCGCTACCTGGCCGAAATCCGCAACGGTGACAAGCGGCTGATCGTGCTCGACGGAGAGCCGCTGGGATGCACGCTGCGCGTACCGCGCGACGATGAGAACCGCGGCAATATCCACGTCGGCGGCAATTGCGTCAAAGCTGAGATCACTGCCCGCGACCACGAGATCTGCGCGATGATGCGGCCGCGGCTTAAGCGCGACGGGCTTTATTTCGTCGGGCTCGACATCATCGGCAACTATCTGACCGAGGTCAACGTTACCTCGCCTACGGGAATTCAAGAGATCGATCGGCTGGACGGCGTAAACCTCGAGGCCAAGGTGATCGATTTCGTTGAGTCGCGGGTCGCGGCGCTCAAGCAATAGCGCGAGGCTCAAGGCGCGTCCTATCCTGTAGACAACCTCGTGATGCCTGACGGCTGTTGCAAGGGAGAGACGGGACAGGTACGAATTAAGACCGCCGCGAAGCCTGGACGTTTGCAAAAGTCCCGGTGGGCAGGTAGCTCAGTCGGTAGAGCAGAAGACTGAAAATCTTCGTGTCGAGTGTTCGATTCACTCCCTGCCCACCAAAAAAGCCGCCTATAATAAAAGATTTCTTTGAGTGTGTCCGCGGCCGGGCGGCCTACTTTGGCTATACTTTGGCCATTCGTTCGTGAGGGTCGTGCAGGGGGAGCTCCTGATGCGCTGCTCGAAGTGCGGGGCCGAAAATCCGTCCGGCAAAAAGTTCTGCGGCGACTGCGGTACGCCGCTGGCGAATCTCTGTCCAAAATGTCGCGCCGATAATCCGGCGGGCAAGCGATTCTGCGGCGAGTGCGGGACGGCTCTTGACGCATCGGCGACGGTTGCCTCCGCAAACAAATCGGGCGATTCACCTATTCGGGTGACCGAAGCGCCCGCCGCTGAAACTCTCGGCGGCGAGCGCAAGACCGTCACCGCGCTATTCGCCGACATCAAGGGCTCCACTGAGCTGATGGAGGAACTCGACCCGGAGCAAGCGCGCGCGGTCATTGACCCGGCACTGAAGCTGATGATCGACGCCGCCCATCGCTACGACGGGTATGTCGTGCAGTCCACCGGAGACGGCATCTTCGCGCTGTTCGGGGCACCGGTGGCGCACGAGGACCATCCGCAACGCGCGCTCTATGCGGCGCTCCGGCTGCAAGAGGAGTTGCGCCGCTACTCTGCGGAGGTGGTTGCGGATGGCGGAATGCCAATCGAAGCTCGTGTTGGGGTGAACACGGGCGAGGTGGTGGTGCGTTCGATCGCGACCGGTGCTGGACAGACGGAGTACACGCCCATCGGGCACACGACCAATCTCGCCTCGCGGATGCAGGCCGTGGCGCCAACCGGGTCCATTGCCATCAGTGAGCAGACGCGCAAACTCGTCGAGGGCTACTTCCAGCTCAGGCCGCTTGGTCCAACTAGGGTCAAAGGTGTCAGCGAGCCCGTCAACGTTTACGAGGTCACGGGACTGGGGCCGCTGCGGACGCGGTTGCAGCGTGCGGCGGGACGAGGACTGACCAAGTTCGTCGGGCGCGAGCGCGAGATGGAGGCGCTCGAACACGCAGCCGAGCAGGCCAGGTCGGGACATGGGCAGATCGTGGCGGCGATCGCGGAAGCGGGCACCGGCAAGTCGCGGCTGTTCTACGAGTTCAAGGCCAAGAATCAGTCGGGCTGGATGGTACTAGAGACGTTTTCGGTCTCGCATGGCAAGGCATCGGCTTACCTGCCGGTCATCGATCTGCTGCATGGGTATTTCAAAATCACGGGCGAAGATGATCAACGAACGCGGCAAGAGAAGCTAACCGGCCGCGTACTCGCGCTCGACCGTTCACTGGAAGACACGCTGCCCTACCTGTTCAGCTTGCTCGGAATCGTCGAGGGCGAGGATCCACTGGCGCAGATGGACGGGCAGTTGAAGAGGCGGCGGACGCTCGAGGTAATCAAGCGGATTCTGCTCCACGAATCGCTCAATCAGCCGCTGATGGTGATGTTCGAGGACTTGCACTGGATCGACGAGGCAACCCAGGAGTTACTGAACCTGCTCGCCGATTCGATTGGCACGGCGAAATTCCTGCTGCTGGTGAACTACCGTCCCGAGTACTCGCATCAATGGAATAGCAAGACCTATTATACCCAGCTGCGTCTCGACCCGCTGGGACGTGAGAGCGCCGACGAGATGCTGACCGTGCTGCTCGGCGACAGTGTAGCAATCTCGCCGCTCAAGCGTGTGATCATCGAGAAGACCGAGGGCAATCCCTTTTTCATGGAAGAGACGGTGCAGGTGCTGTTCGACGAGGGTGCGCTGGTGCGTGACGGGGCGGAGGTGAAGCTGACCAAGTCACTCGATGCGCTAAAGATTCCGCCGACGGTGCAAGGGATTCTCGCTGCGCGCATCGACCGCTTGCCCTCGGATGCCAAAGAGCTGCTGCAAACGCTGGCCGTCATCGGGCGCGATTTTCCGCTGTCGTTGATTCGCGCGGTGGTCACCAAATCAGAGGACGAACTCAACCGGCTGCTCAATGACCTGCAACTGGGCGAGTTCATCTACGAGCAGCCGGCCGTGGGCGACACCCAATACGTCTTCAAGCACGCACTGACGCAGGAGGTCGCCTACAAGTCGGTATTGATGGAGGGGCGCCAGCACCTGCACGAGCGCACGGGTGCGGCGCTCGAGCGACTCTACAGCGCTGCGGTCGAGGAACATTTGGCCGAACTCGCGCATCATTACGACCGTAGCGCCAATCCCGACCAAGCGGTGAAGTATCTGACGCGGGCCGGCAAACAGGCGCTCAATCGCTCGGCCTTCGCCGAAGCGCAAGCGCAATTGCAACATGGTCTCGAGTGGGTTAAGAAACTGGCGGAATCGCCTGAGCGCGACGTGCGCGAGCTCGAGCTTCTGAGCACACTCGCTCAGGTGCTGACGGTGACGAGAGGGTTCACCGCGCCCGAGACGCGCGCGGCCGCCGAGCGCGCCCGTGACTTGGCCGAGAAGGGCGGCAACTTGGCCCAACTGGTTGTACAGGTATACGGGATTTGGCGCAGCATTGTTAACACGGGCGACTATTCCACCGCCGCCCTCCTTGCCGACCGGATACTCCACCTCGCCCAGCGCGAGGGCAGCCCCACGAGCCTGGGATTCGCATGTCGTGCTCAGATCGACGTGAGCTTCTACCGCGGCGATCTCGTCGGAGTAGAGGATAATTTTTCGCGCCTGAGCGGTTGCCTTGAAGCGGCTGGTTTCAGGCAAGTTCCCGGCGCGGCAGTAGCTGGCATTGGTACCGCAGGCCTTTGCGCGTGGACCTCGGGTCACGCCGATATCGCTCGCGAGCGCATTGCCCAGGCGATCGCCTTCGCACGCGGTAGCAAGAGCCCTTACGATCTGGCGGTCGCGCGATCCTTTGAAACCTGGCTGTACCGATGTCTCAGAGAGCCGCAGCGCGCCGAGGCTGCGGCCACTCAAATATTGACGATCGTGGAAGAGCACGGCTTTCCGTACGTCAGGAATTTGAACCTAACGATGCTCGGCTGGGCGCGGGCGCAGCTCGGCAGCGCGGGTGAAGGCGTTACGCTTATCCGCCAGGGTGTGGCCGGCTCGGTAGAAGCCGGGGTCAGGCTGACCATCACGGATCAGCTCACGGGTTTGGCCGAGGCCCAGGCCTTGGACGGCAAGACGGACGACGCCCTTATCACAATCGAGGACGCGCCCCGGGCGAACCCCGAGGAACTGGTCTTCCGGGCCAATATTCTGATCTGTCGCGGAGAACTGCGGCTCAGACTTGGCCAGAGCGAACTGGCAGAGGCCGACTTCCGCGAAGCGATCGCGCTCGCACAAAAGATCAGTGCGAAGGCTTGGGAGTTGCGCGCGACGACGAGTCTCGCCCGGTTGCTCAATGAGCAAGGCCGACGTGATGAGGCGCGCGCGATGCTCGCGGAAATCTACAACTGGTTCACCGAGGGCTTCGACACCGCCGACCTGAAGGACGCCAAGGCGCTGCTGGACGAACTGAACGGTTGAAGCACGCGCGCCGTCGCTAATTTGCGGACACGGCGCCCGTCATCGCTAGCTCCCCTGTGCCACTGATTGGGGAGCCACTGGGATTCACAAAAATAGTCGAGACTACCATATCGCCAGTACCCGTTTTTGTAACAAAGCGCCCGGTACCGCCTTCAAAAAGATAGGTCATATTCAATGAGAGAAAGAGTGTAACTGGCGGGGATGTACTCTCATCGTTTATACACAAGTCACCAACGAAAGAGACGTGTACCAAACTACCGTCTGCCGCCGTTATTGTTCCGACTCCGAGGCCGTTGCCAAGGCAAGCAGGAGGATTAGAAGTCGAGGGCAAGACAGTGAAACAGGCACTCAAAGCGGAGTTTCCCCAGTTGGTTTTCACTTGTCCCGACAGGCTGAGAGCATCACAGCCACCACCGGAGCAACTTGATGTGATCACTGGGTTGTTCGCACAGCCGCCGGTAGCAAGGCTTTCGGTCAGCCGCCCGATCGCGGAGAATTTATTCACCGGCGCAGATCCAGGGGTAAGCGGGTTCACAACACCTGCACTCGATCCCCCGGCAGATCTCGCCTGTGCTGCAAGATTATTGATTTGATCCAGCGGTGTGGCGGAAGAATCAGTCATACCCGCGATCGCGCGCGCCGCACCGGCAATGATCAAGAGTGCGACGGCGACGCCGACGATGTTTATTCGTGGTTGCCTAAACTTTCCCCTCTTCATCCTCTCTCCTCCATGGCGCAAACTCGCCCACTAGCTCTTTGAGCCGATATTAGCCCGCGAGTGGCACATCAAAGCGAATAATGGGGTGGTTTGTCAATCTTGCTCGTTCTAACACCATTTGGCACTGAACAGTAAAATCGTCTGCGGGGTTGCCGCGGCGCCCGCGCCCGCAGCAACCCCATAACCGGCCACCCAGTTACGTCGAACGCGGTCGCGCGGTTAGTCGGTGACTAAACCTCCCCGACAAACCGGACCGTCAGAACCGCCGCGCGCACGCCCCAAACCTCAATTCCGTCATCCCTAAAATCTTCGTGTCGAGTGTTCGATTCACTTCCTGCCCACCAAATAACTATTTTAGATCAGGCTTTTCCTGGGTAGCGTTCCACCGTCTCAGACTTTAGATGCGAGATTCCGGCGAGCACACTTCGATGCTGACATTCGTTGTCGTTTCGCTATCCGGCAGACCTGGCTGAAATCATTTCAGCTCACAGCCACAGTGACTTTAGCGACGGCGAGCGCGAGCGGTGGGGCGAAGTTTTATGGCTGCCATGCGAGCAGAGAGGGCCGACAAACCGAGGGAGACAGCAGGCAGGACCACGGTGCTCAATGCTTCGAGCTTCCAAAATCCGAGTATATCTAGGGACGCTATAGCATACTTGACTTAGCCGGACATCGTGATAATTGGAGATTTGCAGTCTTAAGGGGGAATCGATGTCTATAGTATGGGCGGTGAGAGGGGCGCACGTCTTCCGTCGCGAGGCGCATATTTTACGCTTTCTTAGGGACGAACGTTGCTCGGTGCGGATCATAGAGGTCAGACTATTTAAGACGAGCCGGCTATCCGACCGAGTGCCTATGGATATGCGATGCTGGAAGCCCGGCGGCGATCTGACAAAGACCGCCAAGGAGATCTCAAAGTACATCGCCGATAGCGGGTCCGCGGATGCGACGATCGTCGCTAGCGACGAACTTTAATCCGCACCAGTGGGCTGAGAGTCACTGAGCCGGCTGCTCTGTTTATTGAGCGCGTTGCCACTCGTTCCCCGGTGAGCCCGCGCCTGTGGGCTAACCCGGAAGCGCGCCGCTGGGTGCGCGGCTCGTCGCGCAGCCTTCGTTTCGATCCTTTGCTTCCATCGGCTCAATGAAGAGATAACGCGGAGATGGCTGACGGAACGCTGCCCTGGCGAGCGCCTACCGTGGTGATGAAGCGGATCGAAAGAAACTGCTGAATCCAGCAAAGCTACGTGGCCGAAACGCCGCGTGACTCTACCCTCGGCGAGCGGGTCCCCTATTTTTCTCCTTTAGCGTCGAGACAATCCGTTCAAGTTTATTACAGCGTCTTGCGAGCACATGGGCTTCGGCGCCGCTTAGCAAGTCTGTACTTGAAATGAAATAGCGGACGGTCTGAATGGCTCTCTCAGATTCGCCCTTGCACCGGTTGCCGTCTTGCGAGTTCCCTTCTTTATAGTGCCGCGCTGCTATCTCGGCGATAGTGGCGGCAATAGCTAAGTCGGCTTCCAAGAACGTCCGCTGCACCGCGGCCAATTCCTTGCGCAATTCCGTAAAGGACTTTTGCATGCCTGCCACCTAGCAGCTGCTCGCGCTTCCTCGCTTAAGAGTCCAGCACCAGCAAATGACAACCCCGGCCGCACGGTGCACACAACACCAGAAAGTCTCTATGGGGTGTATGCCCCATTGTGTGGGAAGACCTTCGCGAACGTCTGATTAACAGCACCGGGATGCCGCTCTATATAGCTGAGACAAAACAGCGCGATCAGCAAGCCCAAGACAATGGCCCACGTTTTCATGACTGTCTTGACCTCGGTTTTTGTTTGACCGGCTAAATTCGATTTTTTCCCGTTCATCCAGAACAGGCAAGAGCCCCAAACGATCCCGGTTCTTTTACGAATACCTCTTGACACGCACCGTCAATTTCATGAGGTTGGAGATAGCGAAGCCATTTTTGCCGGCAACGCGATTCCCCTGCACACAACAGCTGTCGAACGGGTACCGACCATTCGGTAGTCGCTTTTTTGATGGTGCAAGCACGGACACATCTCAAGTTGAAGGAGGTTTTCACGATCATGCTCACAGTAACGAAGAAAGCGGCCGCAGTTTTGAAAGCCGCGAAAGCCGCGGAGGGCGCGCCTGACGACGCCGGAATCCGGATTCGAAGAGGTACGACGGCCAACGAATCTAAAATCTCTGTTGGATTCGCGATCAGCGATGAGCCCGCTCCCGATGACGAGGAGTTCGAACAACAGGGACTTCGCATTTTTGTGGAGGATGTCCTGGTAGAACCGCTTGACGGTCGCACACTCGATGTTCGCGAGGCCGCTGAGGGGACAGAGTTCGTCTTCCGTTAGGTTTCTGCTCTCCAAAACCAAGGAGGTTTTTCGACGTGAGATCTTCAGCCTACTTATTGGCAGTGATACTAGGATTGGGCCTGACGTTCCTGATTTCTTCCGGCGTGGCGGTGGGCCAGGAGGGAACCGCGGGTCCGAGCAATCCGGGGTACTCCGGCGCTTCTGGCGTCAATCCCAACGCAATTGACGATGCAACCGTGAAACAGACGGCGAAAGCTTTTGTAAAAGTGAGACAAATAGTGCAGGAGGCGAACCGGGATATCAGCAGTACAACCGACAAAGCTCAGCAACAGCAAATCGCGAAGCAGGCAGAAGCTAAAAAGATGTCAGCCGTAAAGGCCGAAGGCTTGCAACCGCAGCAGTACAACCAAGTCATACAGCTTGCTCGAGTCGACAAGGCCTTCGAACAGAAGTTCTTGTCCTACGTCAATGATGTGAAGGGTTCATAACGCCGAATTAGCTAGTAGGAACACTGGCGCCGGACCCGCTTCGACGACCAGTTCCCCAAGGCTCGGCCGCCAGCGTCCCCCCTGGCGCCGGGCCTTTTCAATTTTTTATGCCGCAGTGCGATTCGCGGACCGCGGTTAAGATGCCCTTGTGTCCGACGAGAAAGAGTAACCGGCTCCGAAACATTCGCTATCTGTTCAGAGCGTTGCGCGTAGCGCGACGGCACCGTTTGCTGTCCGCACCGTTAGTTGTCTGCCAACCTGGCCCGGGACACCTGGCTGCGCGGGTCACTCATTTGCCTAGCTCGCGTGGACCTGCGCCGTTGACACCGTATACTGCGCAACTCTTTTGCTTCGATCCACCTCATCGCTCGAAGTGCGCGTACCAGGGCAAGGTTGCCGGAGCCATCGTTCGGTAACCTCGTCCACAAGCCGATGAAAGCTCGTCGCAGAAATAAAAACCGCATAACGACTGCCTGACGTCATACGCGTGATAAAATCCCGGCCGCATTGGACGCAGTGACGCTGCAGCACCGCCTCACCGGACTCAACTTCGAGACGCCGTGGTTGCGGCAGCAACCATCGATGGCTACTCCAAGCCGCATCGTCCGTTTCCATGTTGTCCCCCGCTGGAAAGGAAATAAATTTAAGCTCACTCGAAATATGAATACGGTTCCTGCGGCCGGCAAGTGGTATTGAAAATTTTGGCTGTAACCAAAGTGACACTAGATTGGTTGCCGGAAAATTTTTTGTATTATGACCTGCGCATTTGGTTCTGAGGCTCGGCGCAACTACGATTCCGGTGCCCGTTTAATTGCCAGCTTCGACCGCTCGCCGCATCGCGGACACACGATCAGCACGGTACGCGCCTCGAGACCGTGGTCGCGCTCGAACTTTCGCACGTCCTCGATCAGAAGGTCCGGATTGATTTCTCCGGCGCTGCGGCCCAATTCACCTCCGCACGATTGACAAAGCAGCATCGTTTTCATCCCGGCGCTCCTACAGCGATAACTAGCAAATCTGAACAACAAAAAAGACCCCGTGCCGCTTCCTTATGCGGCCTGGGGTCTTTTGCGATCGCCCGCGGCTGGCGCTGCTTATTTGCCCGTTCCGCTTAGGCTTACGTTCTGCGGATTGTTAGGCGCGCTGTCGACGAACTGTAGCGTGTCCGTCATTGCGCCCACGCCATGCGGAGTGAACTTCACACCTACGCTGCACGACGAACCCTTGGCTAGCGTCTTGTTCGGGGTACAGGTCGAAGACGAGATCATGAAGTTGGTGCCCGCCAGTAGTTTGGCCGACGTGATCGTGGCCGAGGTCGAGCTACCCGCCGGATTGGTAAGCGTCACGGTGACTGCGGAACTCGAGCGTCCGTTTTTTACGCCACCGAACGACATCGACGTCCGCGACAGCGTCAACGGCGCAGGCGTCGGCACCGGAGTGGGCGTTGCGGTCGGCTTCGGAGTTGGGGTCGGTTTCGGAGTTGCGGTCGGCTTCGGAGTGGGCGTCACAGTAGGCTGTGGGGTTGGGGTCGGCGTTGGCTTGGGCGCACCGTTGTAGGCGGAGGCGAAGGTGGCCATGTCGACGCTGCCCCATCCGGTAACCAGGTCGTAGCCGGCTCCCACATTGTATCCGGCAACGCCGTTGTAGCTGTTGTTGCCGCTGGTGACGTCCTCGATTCCGTTGCTCAGCAACCCCTTGGCGGCGAGGCTGTAAATAGTCGGGTTCAGCAGTCCAAGACGCGTGCCGTTTTGCTGGTGCGCGATCGCGCGCGAATATCCCGCCCACAACGGGGCCGCCAGGCTGGTGCCGCCCCAGCAACACTGGATCTGCGCAACGCCATTCACGTCGGCGCCGATGAAAACGCCCGGCGACCATGCGATCATCGCCACGTCGGGGACATCACGCGCCGAATCGTTGGGCACACCGGGACCAGCCTGCCATGCGGGCTTGGAGAAAATCTTGCTCACGCCTCCGCCGCTCGATCCCCAGGCGCTTTCTACTCCGCCCGGCGCCACGCCGACCACGCTGATATCGTTACCCGAAGCGTTGTACTGCGGGATGAATGTTGTGCCGCCCACGCCCGTGACATGAGGGCTCGCGGCCATCTCGCTGGCATTCGGTGTGGTGCCGGTTACGCACGAGTTGCTGGTCGCGTCGTACTGCAGACCGGCCGCACCCCAGTCGCCCGAGGCGATAAACACGGACTGGCCCTGGGTCGCCGCCTGCGCGAAAAGCGTATCGAGCCCGGTGAAGAACGACGACGAGGAACTGCAGTAGATAAAACTAATGCTGATCGCGCCACAGGCGTTATCGGTTATGCTGCTCTGGATCGAAGCGTAGAGGTCGCCATCCACATAGACGTGGATCGGCGTGGCGGGCGCGGTTGCGTGTGCGTAGTCGATATCGAGCAGCGCTTCGGTTTCGTCGCCGGTCATGCCGGGCGAGGTACCGCCGGGCAGCACGCGAGTGATGTTGAACGGCGTAAAGCCGAAGGTCGTGGCGAACAGGGTCACCGCCGAGTCGAGATAGTCCGAATCTTCATCCAATGCGACGCAATCGGGCGACGCAGTGCCGCCATTACCTGCGGAGATCAGCGGCGCCTCGTCGTAAAAAGTCTCGATGTCGAACGGGCCAAAGGCATCCCCTCCTCCGACGCTGGCACCCGGCACGGACGCGCCGCCAATGTCGGCAGGGTAGGTAACATCGGCCAGCGCGAGAAGCTGGTCATCTGAACGACCATTGCCGCCCGATGGCGACCTCCGATGGAGCCCGGCGGGCATTACGGCGTGCATGTTATCGAGCCCCTGGATCCCCACGATCACACCAGCGAACTCCGCCGGCACCGACGGATCGGAGTCATTTCCGAAGCTCGTGCCGCTCGAGACGATCGTGGTCGCAAAAGCGGCTTCCGCCTGGATGACATTGGCGGTCGCGTCAATCGCGCGGCCGAGCGGGTTGATCGAGTTGATCCGCAGGCCCTGGCTCTTCAACCATTGCACCACCGCTTCGGTTTGCGCCTGGGTCGGCCCGAAGCGCTCGTTGAATTGCTTTGGCGTGAGCCATTGATGGTATTGGCTGGAGGAAGGATTCTGCTGATCGGCGATTAGCTCGTCGAGCTTCGCCTGGTCGTGGATGCCGAGCACCACGCTCAGATGGAGTTCCATCGCCGGGTCGGCGTTCACTACCGGGCCCAGGCGCGCGAACTCGGTGGGATGGTTGCCCTTGATTTTTATCGTACCCGCGCTGCCGGCCGCTGCGCGTCCGCTGATGCTGAGCGCACAAACGACCATCACCGCCGCTCCTGACATCCGCACCATTCTACCTCTAATCCGCATAGTCTCTCCCCTCTTAATCAGCAGCGTTCGCCGGTTTGAGGCAAACGCCAGCTACAAAGCAGCAATACGCTCAAACAAGAGCAAAACCATCGCTATTGACGTAAAAATAGCGGTAGTTTGGGCGGTTATTATCGAAAGCAGAAAGGACATGAGGTGCATTTTAGCGATTTCGTTTTCACTTTAGAAGCATTTTTACATCACTAATTATGATTTTAACACTAATTTAGTGTTATTAGCTGTCTAATTCTCAGAAGTCTCCTTATCGGGTTCCAAGCGGTAGCCTCTCTAGCCCTTATTAAGAATCTTGGCTTGCGACCCATCTTGATCTAATATGTCCTCTACAAACGGTTTGATTTGTCAGACCTATACGGCGAGGAACAAATGCAATCGATTCAACGAATCTTCATCGTTGCGCGAGAGAGACTGGTCGGAAATCGGAAAGCCCAAACGATGACCGAATACATCATGATCGTTTCGGCTATCGCGGTGGTCGTTTATGGCACTTACCTGGCGCTCGGAAACAATATCAGCTCGTTCGCCAACGGCGCTGACTCGGTGTTAACTAACGCATAGGTGGCAAGGCGAGAGAGGCTTTGCTTCCTACCTTTCAAAGGCATAGGCAGGCCTCTTCAACCGCAGTTTTGACTTTTAGTTGCCAATTTCGTGGCAGAGCTCGCCGACGCTGTTATCCGTCGCCCGGTTTAGCGCTACGCGCATCCCTATCCACATCCGCGCGATAACCTCGCCGACGGCTTCCAGGTCGGGGTCACTGCGTGACGCCTCGTCCGCATAGCTAAGCCAGTTACCCATTAAGCGCAGGGAGTGCCAAAGTTCGTCGGGATCGAGTGATCTCGTTGGCATCCGGAATACTGCCACCGTGCCTCCGCCGTAACGGCGCAGATGCTCTTCGGCGAGTGCGTCCAGCAGGTTGCTGAACAGGTTCGGAGCTAAGGCAGCCCCGTTCGCCGCTTCGAGCATCGCCAGCGCGCGGTCGCTGACACCTGCCAACCCCAGATCGATTTCAATTTGAGTGTTCACGATGCATGCCCTCTACAAGGGTGCTACCGCAACGATCGGACCGGTGAGGGCTTCGGTCGCTGAGGGGTCCCTACCGTATCAGGCACGCTCAAAGCCGGATGAGCCTCGATCCATTCTGAGCCGGCCGCGATACACGAACCGCTCGCGTTGAGCCTAACGGGATTCGCTCCGGTCTGCGCCGAGCGAGACTGCGCGCGCCGGTAACGGCTCAGATCCAGCTTGAATGGTCTCGCTTCGATGTCTCAGCGAACGACGCGAGATTTCCCAAAGGGCGTGAAAATCAGGTCATAAAGACTTCGCGGACCAGGTTGGTGTCATTGTATTCGAGCGCCTCGGCGATCAGCTCGCCCTCGAAACGCAGATAGAAATGGTAGCTCTGGATGTAGCGCCGCCCATTCATCGCGACCGTGTCGCACTTGGCCTGGACGGCGACGTGAGAGCCATCGCAGATGATCGTGCCAAGCTTCATCCGGAGACCGTCGGGGAAAAGCGCGTTGAGGCGTTCGGTTTCGATGCGCGCAAAGGCCGCCTTGCCTTGCACGGGCGCGAACTCCTTCATCGTCGTAACCATCGCAAAACTGAAATTGTCGGTGATCAGCTCTTCGAAAACGCGGGGATCGGGATGGTTGAAATTTTCGAGGAAGCGAATTGCTCTTTGCTTGTACTCGGCCGCAATCATCGGCTGTGTCTCCGTTTTTGCTGTCGCGTTCTCCTTCAGGGATTGTGCGCGGTGACCGCGCGCGCTCGAGTGTCAATGAAGAAACTCCGGCATCACCTCATTCGCCAGCAGCTCCTGAGATTCTTCGGAGTCCGGTAGCATGACAAAATAGGTTATTCCGATCTCCTCAATCCGCGAACGAATTTCGCGCCTGACTTCGTCCGGGGTTCCTCCAAGGATAGAGGGCGCGTGCCGCGCCGCCTCCTCATCCGGGAAGCCCATTTTTTTCGCTAGTTCCCGCACGGCGGAACCCGCCCGGCTCTGGTCCTTGGAAATGGTCGCGAGGCTAAGTCCGCTTAGCTCAATGTCGTTGGGATCGCGGCCGGCCTCCTTCGCCAGACGGTGCAGCAGTCCGATCCGCCGCTTGAGGTCGGCCTTGTCGAATTTCACTGCGGCGGCAGGGTCGTTGATCAGGTCCTTGCCATTGAAGATGGGCGGGATCAAATTCGCGATATCAGCTTCGGCGGCCGCGATCTCGAGCAGCTTGCTGCCCGAGCCGCCGAGCATGATGGGTGGATGCGGCTTCTGAAGCGGCCGTGGATTGTTATAGGCCTTCTCGATCGAGAAATAGGTCCCGCGATAAGTAGGCTCATCCTGGGTCCACATCACCTTGAGCAGCTTGATCGCGTCGGCGAGCTGAGCTAACCGCTCGGCATTGGAGGGATAGGGATAATTGTGCGCATCGTATTCTTCGCGCTCCCAACCGGCGCCCAGTCCGAGCACCATCCGGCCATTGCTCACGTGGTCGAGCGTCGAGGCGATCTTGGCCAACAGCGGGGGAGAGCGAAACGCCACCGCGGCGACCAATGAACCGACGCGAATCCTGGTAGTTACGGCCGCGATCGCGCTCAAGGTCGTAAAGCACTCCAGTTGCGGTTCGCGCGGAGGACGAAACGGAGAGAAAAAATGATCGTTAAGCAGGATCGAATAAAAACCCTGAGCGTCGGCGAGCTTCGCCGTTCGCAGAGCTTGTGCGTAATCGCCGGTAATCGAGAATAGTCCGAACTTCACTTCGCGCATTCGTTTGAAACCTCGGTATATTTACGGGTCTGTGATTAGGTCGGTGTACTCTATAGCGGGGAAGAATAGCCCGCCCTGCCTTGAGCTAACAAGGAAGGGTTGGCGTGGGAGATCATCGGCCCGTTGCTTCGCCTTTCCTGAGAAGATAGTGTCGGCGCAGAATGCCGTCGATTGACTGGCAAGCTGCTGCTGCAATCGCAACCGTCGTTTCGACGCTCGCGTTCTTTGCGAGCGCCGTCGTGGTAATGCTGCAGCTTCGTCAGGCGGCGCGCGAACGTTACTTTTCCATCACCGCACACCTGTTTGAGATCTGGCAGAGTCCTGATTTTCAGCACGATCAGCTTTTCCTGCTGCACATGCTCTCCTGCTCGACGTGGAACGAGTTCTGCAAGTTGGGCCGGGGAGAACGCGCCGAGGTCGCGATTCATCGGGTGGGGGGCTATTACGACCGCGTCGGCAACCTTGTGCGGCACGGCCTAATCGACAAGGAGGACATCCTACCCACAATCGGAGGATATGCCGTTGCGGTATGGCATCGCGTCGAACCACTGGTAAAAGAATTGCGGCTTCGCGAAAATGCGCTGCTGTTTCAGAACTATGAGTTGCTGTTGCCCGATTGTCATGAGTGTTACGTGCCCGGGATCGCGCCCCCCACCGCAACAGCCAAAGATGCCATCCTCGACGGGCCAACTCACGGCCAGGCGGTGCAGGCTCGCGTAGTCGAACCTACGTCCGCTCCCGCCTCTCGTTTCGAACCATTGAATACGGGCCCGATCAGAATGCCGGGTGCCGCAAACGGGGCAGCCGAAAGGGTCATGACAAAAATGTCCAGCGAAAACTTGGAAAGCCACGGTCACATGCAAATCACGCCGGATCTATCGCTCCCCGATAGCGACGGTATCCCGCATACGCTTTCTGAATTCACCGCGTCTGGACCAACGGTGCTGGTCTATGCGCGAGGCGCATGGTGCCCGTTCTGTTTGCGACAACTGGCGGATTATGGCGAACGCTACTCTGACTTCAAGCGCTCTGGGGTAGAGGTGGTCGCCTTGTCACCCGAGACGCCGCGCAAAGCGCGCAGGATGCGCACCGGACTCAAGCTTCCGTTCGCGGTGCTGTCCGACACAAACCTCACAGCCGCGCGCAGCTTTGGTCTGATGGATCACGAGAAGCCTGGAATGCCTACCCCGGCCACGATCGTCCTCGATAGAAGCGGACGCGTGCGCCTGTCGAGCCTCAATCAAGCAGAGAAATGCCTTTTTGCGCGCGATGCCCTTGAGTACACGCGCGCTCTGAACCAGACAGGTTCAGAGACGGCGGCAACGGTGCCGGTACCATCAGTCGGATCGCCTAAGCCCGGAATACTTTGGGCACGCGCGCTGACGAACAGAGCGGCAGGTTTGATCAGTCGATAATCATATTCGTAGTCACGCTTGTAGCCGTCTCAAATCGCGTGTGGCCTATCAAGCCTTCTTTTGGGTCTCGAGAATATGCATCCGCGCTCATGTGGCGCGGAACTCAATATGCCGTGCTCACTGATCCTGGTCTGAGCCTTTGACCTGCGACCACTCATCGCCAGACTGGCTGTTGTCGCTATCGGCGGCCTTTGCATCCTCAGGAGAGGAATCGTCCTCTCGGATCTCCGTCGTGCTGGTGCCAGAAGAATTCGTTACAGCGGAGGTTCCAGGGAGCGCAGGAAGGTTTGCATGAGGAGCCGACGCAGCCGCGCCTGCGGAGTTACCCACCACGGCGCCATACTCGCCCATCGTCTGCGCGCCGGCCATCGGTACGAACGCGAGTGCGACGGCTGCAAAGGCGAGCATTGCTATTCCCGCTCCGATGATTGAATCCCGCTTGGCTTTTTCCATGGAAATTCCCCCTTGGCCGGAAAAGTGAGCGTCACGCTCAAAGCGCGACGGCGCTTTCAATACTACATTGCTTGTGTGGGCGTGCATAGCCCCGTCTCGACATGTTTTGACGCATCAAAAAAGACACGGGGCGAATTAAAGCCGGGGCAGGAGCGTCCAGAAGGGTCCGAGGACGGAGAGTAATCAACCGACATGGAGGACAGCGGCCCCCTTGAGCTCATCGTGCTTGAGCATGTTGAGCGCGCGATTAGCGTCGTCGAGAGGCATCCCGAGCGTATGCGTGCGCACGGGAATTTCGCCGGCGATTTTCAGAAACTCCTCGGCGTCCGCGCGCGTGTTGGCTGTGACGCTGCGCAGCTCGCGCTCGTAAAACAGGTGGCGTTCGTAATCGAGCGTGGGCACTGGAGTCAGGTAGATTCCCGCGACCGCGAGGATGCCGCCGCGGTCGAGCGCTTCCAGCGCGGGCGGCACCAGTTGGCCAGCCGGAGCGAACAGAATTGCCGCGTCGAGCTTGTTCGGCGGTGGCGCGTCCGCCGGACCGACCCAATCCGCGCCCAGCGCTTCGGCGAGTTCCTGATGGCGTCCGCCGCGGCTCATCACAAACACGCGGCATCCCCAATGCTTCAGCACCTGGATCGCGATGTGCGCGGAGCCGCCGAAGCCATAGAGCCCGACGGTCGCACCGGACTGAATTTCGGCGCGCTTGATCGCGCGAAAGCCGATTATCCCCGCGCACAAAAGCGGCGCCGCCGCCTCGTCACCGAGGCTCTCGGGAATTGCGTAGGCGAAATCCTCGCGCACCACGACGAACTCGGCATAGCCACCATCGTGATCATAACCCGTGAATCGCGCCCGGGAGCAAAGATTTTCGCGGCCGCGCCGGCAATACACACACTGGCCGCAGGTGTCGCGCAGCCATGCGACACCGACACGCTGGCCCGCAACGGTAAAACGCGAGCATCCGGGGCCGCATCGGGCGACCGTGCCGACGATCTCGTGGCCGGGAACGATTCGCGGATGGCGCGGCGGCAGGTCACCCTCCGCAACGTGGAGGTCGGTGCGGCAAACGCCGCAGGTTTTGATCCGGACCACAATCTCGCGCGGACCCGGTTCGGGGTCCGGAAGCTCGATCGCGCGCAACGGATTGGTTTCGATAGGCGCGGGCGTGTACACGGCCATCGCTTTCATGACGTCCTACATCATAGCGCTCGGCGGCCGCAGCGGTGCTGTCCTAATCTGGCCCTAATTCGGACAGCACCGCCGCAGCTAGGCATATTGACCCGGGGCGCCGGCACTGTTAGCTAAGACTGGTTATGCCGCATATTCCAGTTCACCCGTCAGCCGAGAAGCGCCATCGCCAGAGCCTCAAGCGGCGCGACCGCAATCGTGCGATAAAAACCCGCGTGCACAGCGCGGTCAAACAGGCCGACCAGGCGACCCAGGGCGCCGACGCCGCGGGCGCCGCGAAGGAACTGCGCCAGGCGACTCGCGTGCTCTACAAGGCCGCCGGCAAGGGCACGATCCATCGCAACACCGCGGCGCGCAAAGTCGCGCGCCTCTCGCGCGCGTTGCATCGCAAGCACAGCGCCGCCGCCGCCAAATCCTGATCGCTTAGACCGCCCCAGGCGCCATCAGCTCGAGCAGCATTCCGGCCAGCGCCTCTTCGCGCTCCTTGATCTTCCCGTTCTTGAAGTCGGCGTCGAGTTGCGCGACTCGCCGATAGGCCTCGGTCAGGCGCGGCATCCCGAAGCGGCGCGCGCCCTCGATCGCGCGCATCGCGAGCGGGCTTGACGGCGACATCCCGAGCGCCGCGGCAATTTGCGGCGTACTCTGCTTATGCGCGGCCATCGACGCCGCCAGCATCATCCGCCGCATCACCGGGGCGATCTCGACCGCCAGCAATTCGAACGGATCGCGTCCCGCAGCGAGCGCGCGCCCTAAGGTAGCGAGCGCCGCCGCCGCACGCCCGTTCGAGAGCGCCTCGGCGAGCTCGAACAGGTCGGGTATTTTGGCGGCCGCCGGATCGCCGAGGTCGGCCGCGCCGAGCGTGGCTCCGGGCTCGCGATGGATCGCGGCCTTGGCCAGCGTGTTGGCGATCGCGGAGAGATCGCCGGCGTGGCGCGAGATCAGCAGTTCGGCGACTCCGCGTCCGAGCCGCAAGTCCTGGACGCGGGCGAAGGCCTCGGCGAATTGCGTGAGCTGATTGTCGTACGGGCGCGGGCAGTTTATCGCAATTCCGCCCTGCTCTGCCGCGCGGCGGATTTTGGCCGGCGCCGTATCGCGCTCGTATACGACGATCAGCGCCCCTGGACCGCGCATCGTCTCGAGCGCCTCGGCGAGCGCCGCTTCACCGCCGCCCGCGCCGGAGCGCGCGGTGCCGGACGCCGCGCTATCGTCCCCGTCGTCTCGCTCTGCTCCCCGCCCCCGCGATGCGAGCGCAGCACGCGGCATCCGACGACCCGCACCGGCGCGAACAGGTCGGCTTCGCGCAACTCCGCGAGCACGGCGTCGAAACCCTCGGCGCCGCCCACCTGGAAGCCGCGATACTTCATCCCCTGCCGCAGCATCCGGCGACGCACGGTGTCAAAGACATACTCGCGGAGATATGCGTGAGGGCCGCTGATTACGATCGCCGGCGCAAGTGTGCGCGCGCTCGCCCGCACGGAGTATGGAAAGCGCCGTCTCAACCGCCATCCGCTAACCCCTCACGCCGCCAACGTTTGTCGCACCGGATTGTTCCAGTCGCGCGCGCGGCCGGAAGCGGTCGGGAAGAACCGCCGGCGCGTCGTCGAGATTCTTCGCTGACTGTCACGATGACTGGAAGGCGGGCTTTTCGTGGTCATCCTGAACCAAGGCCGCCGAAGCGAAGGATCGACTCGGAGCGATTTTGTCTGTTCAACGCCTGCTAGAAGCCTTCGGACATGGCGGAATAAATGTTCTGCGCCATCTTCGTCATCATCTGCGTTGCTGGAGGCGGCCTGCTGGGTCTGCGCGACCTGGATGTCGGGCAGGTTGGCGATATCCTGCGAACGCAGATTTTGCTGCAGGAATTCCGGCGAGGTCGTGATGACGGTCGAAGAAACCGTCGGGAACTGATCGATGCTGCTGAGCACGTTGGCCCACAGCACCTTGTCGGTGTGGCGGTCCTGAAGCTGGGCGCGCACGACCATGTACTGCTGGTAGATGCTGGCTTCGGAGACGCCGTTGAAACCCACCGGCGCGGTATCGACGCGCAGGATCTGGCCGGTCAGCACGAGGTCGGCCTGCGAGGGCTCGTCAACTATTTGCAGGCGTTTGTGCTCGGCGATCTGATCCTTCATGTAACGCATGAACTGGTCGTTGTAGCCGGTGAAGCGCGAGGTGTTGCTGAAGCGGGCGACGTAAATCGTCTTGGCGTCCTGCGGCAGGCCACTGCCGGAGGATGCGAAATGGTAGCCGCAGCCCGCCAGCATCAGCAGCGCGCTCAGCATCGCCGCGAACCCAACCCTAGTGCGCTTTGTCCAAGTCTCGCTCGCCACGCTCCTCACCCTTTTGCTTGAGTCCCAGCCGCCCCGCGAGCTCATCCAGCACGCCGTTGACGAAGCGTCCCGAGTCCTGGTCGCCGTAGGCCTTGGCCAGTTCGATCGCTTCGTCCATCGTGACGCGCGCCGGAATTTCGTTCATCCATAATAGCTCGTAGAGGCCGATCCGCAGAATATTGTGGTCCACCCGCGAGAGCCGTCCGATCGTCCAATGCTCCAGCGCGCCGGCCAGATGCTTGTCGAGCGCCGCTCGCTCGCGCTCCACCCCCTCGACCAATTCGACCGCGAACTTGCGCGCGCGATCGTCGGCATGGAAGCTCTCGAACAGGAGCGCAAGTTCCTCGCGCGAGCTCCCGCCGCGGATATCTATCTGGTACAGGGCCTTGAGCGCGAGCTCTCGCCCCAGATGTCTGAGTCCCATGGCCAAAAACCGCCGGCCCTCTGATACTCGCGCCTGTCGCGCCGGCTCCGCCTAAGAAGCCGCGGCGCAACCTACGTGATGACCTTGAGTTTGGAGAAGAGATGGCCAAGCTTCTCCTTCTTGGTGCGCAAGTAATCGATATTGCCCAGGTGCGGCGTGACTTCGAGCGGCGACGCGGCTGACGCGCACGCCGTAGCTCTGCAGGCTCTCGATCTTGTGCGGATTGTTGGTCAGCAGCCGGGCCTCGCCGACGCCGAGGTCGCGCAGGATCTGCGCGCCGATCCCGTAGTCGCGCAGATCCTCCTTGAAGCCGAGCTGCAGATTGGCTTCGACCGTATCGAGACCCTGGTCCTGCAGCGCGTAGGCCTTGATTTTGTTCGCCAGCCCGATCCCGCGCCCTTCCTGGTGCAGGTAGATGATCACGCCGGCCTCGGCGGCCAGGATTCGCTCGATCGATTCGGCCAGTTGCTCGCCGCAATCGCAGCGCTGCGAGCCGAACACGTCGCCGGTCAGGCATTGCGAATGGAGCCGCACCAGCGCCGGCCGCCCGCCCCCGACGTTGCCCTTGACCAGCGCCAGATGCTCGCGGCCGTCGACCGTGCTGCGGAAAACCACCGCCTTGAGCTCGCCGGAATCGATCGGAAAATCGACGTCGGCGACGCGCTGCACCAGCAGTTCGTTGGTCAGGCGATACGAGACCAGGTCCTTGACGAACAGAATCGGGATATCATGGGTCACGGCGAACTCGCGCAACTCGCCAAGCCGCGCGGCATCGCCGTCCTCGCGCAGCACCATGCAGAGCGCGGCGCACGGCCGCATCCCGGCCGCGCGCATCAGGTCGACCGCGCCCTCGGCGCGTCCCAGGCGCATCATGACGCCGCCGCTCAGCGCCATCAGCGGCAGCACGTGTCCGGGCATCACGATGTCCTGCGGGCCGCTCTTGTCGGAGGCGAGCACCTGGATAGTGCGCGCGCGGTCATGCGCGGAAATTCCGGTGGTCACGCCCTCGCGCGCCTCGACCAGCGAGCCCGCCTGCTCGTCGGCAAGCTCGCTCTGGGACGAGGCGACCAGCGGAATTCCCATCTCGCGCATCCGCCGCTCGGGCAACGCGACCGAGACCACGCCGCGCGCATGGCGCGCCATGAAATTGACGTGCTCCGGCGTCACCTTCTCGCCGGCCATCACGAGATCGCCCTCCGCCTCCTCGCCCTCCTCCATCACCATCAGGACCATCTTGGCGGCGCGGATGCGGCTGAAGATTTCTTCCAGCGATTTGGACGACTTGACCATCTGCAATTTCCGCGGCAATTCCGGACTCGATATTATCACCGCCTCCGTAGGCTGACCAGCACGCGCCACTCAAGCCCGCCGCGACGAAACGCGGCGCCGGCTTGCGATTTCGGCCTCCATCAGCAGATCGCCGCCGAGCCGCCGCACGCTGAGCGCGCCAAGCGCAATCGCGTCGCGCACGCGCGCGAAACCCAGTCCTTCGACCGCGGGAGTTCCGGCGCCGATCACGATCGGCGCGACGAAAAACGCCACCCGGTCGACGATACCCGCGTCGAGCGCCGAGCCGGCCAGATGCGCGCCGCCCTCGATCAGCACGTTGCACCATCCGCGCCGCCCAAGTTCGCGCATCAGGGCGCGCAGATCCAATCTGGGCACCGCGCTCTCACCACGGCCGCGCACCGGGCATCCGATTACCTCCACGCGCGCGCCGCCATAACGCCGCCGCGCCCGCGCCACGTTCGCAACGGTCGTCACCAGCAGAGCCGGCGCCGTCGAGCGCTCGACAAAAACGCGCGCGCGCGGCGAGCATCGCAAACGCCCGTCGATTATGACTCGCACCGGGTCGCGGCCGCCCGCGATTCGGCAGGTCAGGCGCGGATTGTCGGCCAACACGGTCCCCGCGCCGACCATCACCGCGTCGGCCTCGCTGCGCCATCGATGGACCAGCGCGCGCGAGGCCGGCGAACTTATCCATTGCGAATCGCCCGAGGCCGCGGCGATTCGCCCGTCGAGCGAAAGCGCGAGCTTGAGCGTCGCCAACGGACGCCCGCGCGTCACGCGAGTGATGAAGCCCTGGTTGAGGCGGCGGCATTCGTCCTCGAGCACGCCGGAGACTACCTCGATTCCCGCCGCGCGCAGAATTGCCACTCCGCGCCCGCGCACCGGCGGATATGGATCGATACATCCGATCACGACGCGCCGAACTCCCGCCTCGACCAGCGCTCGCGCGCACGGCGCCGTGCGTCCCTGATGCGCGCAGGGCTCGAACGACACGTAGGCGGTCGCACCGCGCGCCTTCGCGCCCGCGCGCGCGAGCGCCACGGCCTCGGCATGCGGACGGCCGCCGGCGGCGGTCGCGCCCTGGCCGACGATTCGGCCGCCGCGCACGATCACGCATCCCACGGCCGGGTTGGGCGAGGTCCGCCCGAGCATCCGGCGTGCGAGCGCGAGCGCTCTCCGCATGAAACGCAGATCGGCGGACGAGGCCGAAGTGGCGGGCACGGCGCTTACGAAGCGGGCTCGCCCTTGCGCGAGGCGGGCTCGCCCTTCTTGTCGCGCGCGGGAGCGGCGGGCGCGGCGCCGGCTTCCTTGCGCAGCCGGATCAGGTCTTCCAGCTCGTGCATGAATTCGTCGATGTCTTTGAAGGAGCGATAGACCGAGGCGAAGCGCACGTAGGCGACCTGGTCGACGCGATGCAGTTCGTTCATGATCGCGCTGCCGATGACGGAGCTTAGGACCTCGCGCCCGCCCTGCTCGGCAACCGCGGCCTCGATACGGTCGGCGATCTGCTCGATGGTCTCCATCGAGACCGGGCGCTTCTCGCAGGCCTTCTTGAGTCCCGAGACGATTTTGGCGCGATCGAACGGCTCGCGCCGGTTGTCCTTCTTGACCACCATCGGCGCGGACTCCTCGACCCGCTCGTAGGTGGTGAAGCGCCGCTTGCACGACGAGCACATCCTGCGCCGCCGGATGGTCGCGCCGTCACCGCTCAGCCTTGAGTCGACCACGCGGTTGCCGCGATGGCGGCAGAACGGGCACCTCATGACGCAAGTCTAGCGCGCCAGCCGTAGCCGACGCATCCCGGGTGCGCGCGATCTGTGAACCGTTGGCGGATGCGCGCCTCGCGGATGCCCGGCGGGCATCCGCCGGGCGGAATCGAGACGCCGTTCGCAGGCTTTGGAGGGTGGAAGTGCGATGCGGACGGTCAGGCCTTGTGCGCTTCGATATAGTTGACCACGTCCTTGACGGTGCGGATCTTCTCGGCATCCTCGTCCGAGATCTCCATCCCGTACTCCTCCTCCAGCGCCATCACCAGCTCGACTATATCGAGTGAATCAGCACCCAGGTCCTCGATAAATGACGCTTCCGGGGTCACTTCGTCAGCGGACACACCGAGTTGCTCGCTGATGATCTCGCGAACCTTGGTTTCGACTTCTCCAGCCATCGTGTTTTGATTTCCTCCTGCCGGCCTGCGCCCGGGGTGGCGCGCCGCGCTCGTTGCATTGGTTCGACTATGTTGATTCGGTCCCGCCTGCGCCGGATCGTGCTCGCACGCGCCTGGGCGGCAAATCCCCGGGCCAGCAAACGTTACAGCGCAGCTTAGGGAGTTAGCTCCAACTAGGCAAGTTGAGAAACGCGAGCCGGGATACCTACGCGCGAGGTCAATTTTGCAAAACGCGACGAGCCGCGGCCAGCGATTCCCTTGTAATCCTCCCTGGATCTTTCCTCGCCTCCTCGCGTCCTGTCGCGCGGTTCCGCTGCTACGCACTCTGTGCCATCTCCTCCGCAAGCGCTTGGCCGGTCGCCCGCAATGAGGCCGCGTCCTCCACCGAGCGCACCTTGTAGCCCTTGTTGATACGCCTCATCAGGCCGCCGAGGACGCGGCCCGCGCCGAATTCGATCGCACTGGTCGCACCCGAAGCCGCAAGCCCCATCATTGATTCTTCCCATCGCACGGGCGCGGTGATCTGTTCCAGCAGCAGCGGCCTGACACGCGCGGAGTCGCGATTCACATCCGCCGTCACGTTCGCGATCACACCAAACCTCAGCGCGCTCACTTTGAGTGCCGCGATCACCGGCTCCATCCCGATTCGCGCCGGCTGCATCAGCGGAGAATGGAACGGCGCGCTCACTTTCAACTCGACCGACATTCCTGCGCCGCGCTCTTTGGCGATCTCGATCGCTCGTTTGACCGCCTCCGCGTGTCCCGGCGATAACGATCTGGCCGGGCGCATTGAGGTTCGCCGGCACCGCGATCTGGCCGTCGCGCGAAACCTGCTCGCAGACTTCGCGCACCGCCGCGAGATCGAGGCCGATCAACGCCGCCATCGAACCCTGTCCCGCCGGGCAGGCCTCCTGCATCCGGCGACCGCGCTCGCGCACCGCGCGCAGCGCCGCGGGATATTCCAGCGCTCCCGCCGCGACCAGCGCGCTGTATTCGCCCAGGCTATGGCCGGCAGCAACCTCGGCCTTCACGCCGTATTCGGCCTCGAACGCGCGCAGCGCGGCGATCGAGGTCGCGAGCGTCGCGGGCTGCGTGTTGGCGGTCAGGCGCAAATCCTCCTCCGGCCCCTCGAAGCACAGCTTCGAGAGGGCAAAGCCCAGCGCCTCGTCGGCCTCCGTCGAAAGCCTCGCGCGCGGCGGGAAACTCACGTGCCAATTCGGCTCCCATCCCGACCCTCTGCGCCCCTTGCCCGGGAAACAGGAATGCAACCTTCATCTGCGTGTCCTCGAAACCGAATTTCGCGAGATCGTGAACGTAGAACGCACGAATATCAAGACGGCTCAGGCTTATGCGGTCCCATCTCGGGTTGCGCCGGCGCTTCGGTTTGCGGCTCTTCGGCCACCGTCGCCGTCTTGTGCGCCTCGTCGTGCGCGCTCTCTGCGTGCGGCGCGCCTCCCGCTGCGCCATTGACCGAGATCGCCGGCTCGGGAGGCAAAAGCTCGGGCTCTACGACTTTCGCGCCGGCCACCGCCGGCACTGTTGCGGCGGGCACGGGCGCGTGCGGATGTTCCGTGCCCGCACCGCCTTCACGGGGATGCCGATGCAGCCGCTCACGCATCCGGTCCAACAGCGCGCGAAAGCCCTTGCCCGCGGACTTGACCGGCATCGAGGAGACATGGCGGGCAAGGATGTCGACAATCTCGGCGTTGACTCGCTCGACCAGCGCCTCGTTGGCAGCGGCACGGATTGCGTTGCGGATGGCGCGTGGATTGGACGAGCCATGCGCGATAATCGTTACACCGCCGAGGCCCAACAGCGGCGCGCCTCCGTATTCGGAGGGGTCCAAACGCTCGCGAACCGCGCCCAGGCGCTTGCGCACCATCAGGTAGGCAATCCGGCCGAAGGTGGTGCCGAAAACGTCGCGCAGATTGCCCAGCAGAAAGGACGCGAAGCCCTCCATCGTCTTGAGCGCCACGTTTCCGGTGAAGCCGTCGGTCACCACCACATCGGCCTTGCCGCGGTTGATATCGCGGCCCTCGACGTACCCGATGTAATCGACCGACTCACGCATCTCGCCAAGCATCGCGGCGGCCGGCGCGGGTGAGGTCGTTACCCTTGGACGCTTCCTCGCCATTGGCCAGGATGCCGACGCGTGGGTTGGGCACGCCGCGCACGCGATGGCAGTACACGCTGCCCATCACCGCGAACTGCGCGAGATTGAGCGGCTTGACCTCGGTATTGGCGCCGGCGTCGATAAGCAGGGCGAGGCCGTCGCTCGCGGGCACCAGCGAGGCAATCGCCGGGCGATCGACTCCGGGCAAAGTCCCGAGGATCATCATCGCGGCCGCCATCACGGCACCCGAGTTGCCGGCGCTGACGAACGCGCTCGCGTCGCCGCGCTTGACCATCTCAAGGCCGATATGAATCGAGGAGTGCGGCTTGGTAAGCACCGACTCCATCGGCGATTCGTCCATCGCCACGCTTTCAGGCGCGTGCTCGACGGTGATCTTCAGGTCGCTGGTTTTGTGCTCGCCAAGCTCGCGCGTCACCAGATCGAGATCGCCGACCATGACGATCTCGATTCCGAAGTCGCGCGCGGCCGCTACCGCGCCCTCGACGGTCGCCTTGGGGGCGAGGTCACCCCCCATCGCGTCAAGCGCGATTTTCACGCGCCGCTCCCGCGCCGCCTATTCAGCGGTCTCCGCGAGCTGCCGTCCGCGGTAGGATCCGCAGTGATGGCATACGCGATGCGGCATGGTGGGCTCGCCGCACTGCGCGCAGGCGACGGGATTGACCGCGCGCAACGCGTCATGGGCGCGGCGCTTGTTGCGCTTGGAATGGGAAGTACGACGCTTGGGTGCTTGCATGGATGGTTACTCTTTTCCGTTTGGAATAAATTTGCGCGCCGGCTTCAGGAGCGCTCGAGCTTGAGCGCGCGCAAAACCGCGAGACGCGGGTCGCGTACCGGTTGTTCGCAACCGCATCGGTGAAGGTTGAGATTGGTCCCACAACTCGGGCACAGACCCTGGCAGTCCTCGCGGCAAAGCGCGCGGCTGGGAAGCGCAAGGATAAGTTGCTCGGCGACCAGCGGAGCAAGATCGATCTGATCGCCATCGTAGAGCGAAAATTCCAGGTCCTCCGTGCGGAGCCGACCGTCATCGCCGTCGGCCGCGGCGCGCGGCGCCAGCACGAAACGAAACGGACGCACGTAGGGGGCGCTGAACTCCTCCGCGCACCGCGCGCACGACGCGACCATCGGCGCGCTCAGCCGGCCTTCAAAAAACAGCTCCATACCGGCCCGGTAGTATGACAAATCGACCGCGATCGCGCCGCCCGCGCGAAACTCGTGCACCGGGCCATGGCCGAGCCGCCGGTTAACGTCCTCTTCCGACTGGAGAAAAGAAACCTCTCTGGCCTCGGCGGTTATTTCGTCGATACGCAGTATCACGGTCCATCACGCTTTTGAGTATGAACCAATTATTACACGTCGCGGCGCTGGGTCAAACATGGTTTTTGCGAGCGCCGGCCCTTGATTTCTTCGCCCTGGTCCGCGCCTGCGGCCTTTGCGCCACTCCGATTCGTGGACAATCCACCGCCACGATGCACACGTCGCATCGCGGTTTGCGCGCGTGGCACACCGCTCGCCCATGCAATATCAGACGCATCGAGAACGGCGTCCATTCAGCGGGTTTGAGCAGCTTTTGTAAGTCGCGCTCTATTTTTTCGGGATCCGTCTCGCGCGTCAGCCCCAGGCGATGCGCGACCCGCCGCACGTGAGTGTCGACGACCAGACCGGCTTCACCGAAGACATGTCCGAGCAGCACGTTGGCGGTTTTACGTCCGACGCCGGGCAGTGTCACCAGGTCTTCCATCCGCGACGGCACCTGGCCGCCAAAGCGCTCCAGGATTGCACGCGCCGCGCCTTTCAATGAGCGCGTCTTCTGTCGAAAGAAACCGGTGTCGGCAATCAGCCTTTCGACGCGTTCGGTAGATGCGGCGTCCATCGCTCGCGCGTCGGGAACCTCGGCGAAAAGCCGCGGCGTCACCTGGTTCACGCGTTTGTCAGTGCATTGTGCGGAGAGAATTGTCGCAACCAGGCATTGCCATGGATTGGTGAAGTCGAGGCTGATGCGAGCCTCCGGATAAAGGCGCGCGAGCGCCGCCGCAATCCGTTCAGCACGCTCTGCCAGATCTTTGCGAGACCCGCGCATCGTAATCCTACGGCTCTGCCACCTTACGGCACCGCGATACCGGCACCGCGATACTATGACAGTGCAGCGTCGGCGTCAGGACTCACGGGCAGTGCTGAGTTACATGACGCAACTTCGGACTGCTCGCGCGCACGGTCCCATCCAAGCTCCGCCGCCATCAGGCGCGCGGCGGCCTCGGCCGCGGCGCCAGCGTATCGTGGATGACGCCACGAAAGCGCGGTGCGCCGCCGGATAAAATCGGCAACTGACGAAGCCATCTCGTAACGAACCGCATAGATTACTTCCGCGGCCGCGACCGGGCATCCGGGAGCGAGCGCCCGCGCCAACTCTGGCGACTCGCGGACGAGACTCGCCGGTACGATTGCGCGAGTCCCATAGCGTGCGGCGATCGCCTCGCGCAAATCGACGGCCAGTGAAGCAAGCGCCGCTGTCGCAGCGCCGGGGTCCTCAATTTCGACTGGGCGCGCGCCAGGCAATGGAGTATCGCGAGTCGGCGACCGACCAGCACCGCGCCCAAGAATGCTTGCCGCACGATCGACGATCCGCTCGGCAATCTCGCGATGCGTCGTCAGCTTGCCACCCGCGATTGAAATCAGCCCGCTGCCGCTTTCGACGATAACCTCCTCGCGCGAGACCGACGACGGAGCGCGTCCGTCGCCGGGCGCCGCCAATGCCCGCAAGCCGGCAAAACTCGCGGCGACATCGGCGGGGGTGAGCGTCATTCCCGCGAGGCTTTGCTCCACCACGCCGAGCAGGTACTCCACATCGTCCAGTTCGGCGGTGACGTGCTCGCGGTCGCCATCGAAGTCGGTGTCCGTGGTACCGACCAGCACCATCTCGCCATGCGGGATCACGAAAACGATTCGGCCGTGCGCGTCGCCCAGTACCAGCGCTTCGCGCACCGGCAGCTTCTCGCGGTCAATCAGAAGGTGTACGCCCTTGGTGAGGCGAACCGAGGGCGCAGCCGCCGGATCGTCGAGCCTGCGGATGTCATCGATCCACGGCCCGGCGGTATTGACGAATAACCGCGCACGCAATTCGAGACGTGTACCGCTCAGGCGATCATGAATCTCGGCGGCCGCGATCCGGCCAGTAGTGTGCGAGAATCGCCCGAGTTCGACGTAGTTGGCGATCGCGGCGCCATGATAAATCGCGTCGAGCGCGTTTTCGATCGTGAGCCGGGCGTCATCGCCGCCGGCATCGTAGTATAGCGCGCCGCCAGCCAGGCCTACCGGCTTCAGCATCGGCTCCGCCGCAAGGGCGTTCGCGCGGTCGAGCCGGCGATGGCGCTCCGCTCGCGGCGTGCGCGCGAACAGGTCATAGAGCCAAAGTCCCGCGCCCAAGGCAAACCGGCCCGGGCCGCGTCCGTGGTAGAGCGGGAAGAGAAAGCGCAGGGGCTTTACCAGGTGCGGCGCCGTCAGCCGGCGCAAGCGCTCGCGCTCGGCGAGCGCCGTGCGCACCAGGCGGAGTTCGCCCTGCGGCAGGTAGCGCAGCCCGCCGTGAATCAGCTTGGAGGAGCGCGAGGAGGTCGCACCGGCGAAATCGCCGCGCTCGATCAACGCGACATTTAGCCCGCGCATCGCGGCGTCGCGCGCGATCGCGGCGCCGTTGATTCCGCCGCCGATGATCGCGAGGTCGAAGCTCTCGCGGGCAAAACGCGCGATTTGCTCGTCGCGATTCAGCGATGATGTCCGCGGTCGGTTAATCGCCTGTCCTGTTCCTCTAAATGTAGGGACCTATCAACTGTCTCGCATGATAGTTCGCCCGCAACTATGCATCATCTTGACGGATTCACGAAGGCTAACGCGGCAGATCACCTATACCTCAGTCGCGCGGTCGCACCGAGACATAGCGATTCCCGCGTTCGTAGAAACGCCATCGCTTGGCCGCCCATGCTCCCGCGTAGTCGACGTTCACCCGCGCCGAGCGCCCTACTCTTTCGACCGGCCGATCTGCCTCTTCCAAAAAAAGCCGATCTCCGCAAAGGTCGCGGCCATAATCCTCGCCGGTTATGCCGAGCGCCTGCGTCAGCTTGCCGGGACCGTTGGTCAACTCACGAGCCTCGGCAGGTTTTGTGCCGCCCCGCCTCCGCATCATCAGCTCTAATCCGCGAACCGGCTCGAGCGCGCGGATCAAAACCCCATGAGGCTCCCCCTCCGCCGCCACGATAATGTTCATCGCCCAGCTCAATCCGTAAATGAGGTAGACGTAGGCATAGCCCGGCGGCCCGAACATCACGGCGGTTCGTTTGGTCCGCAACCCTCGGGCGCTATGAGCCGCGAGGTCGAGCGGCCCGCGATATGCCTCGGCTTCGACGATGCGCCCCGCCGCCTCGCCCTCGGGCGTGCGATGCACCAGCAGCTTCCCGATACATTCGCGCGCGACCACCAGCACCGGACGGGCGTAGAACCCGCGCGGCAGTTTCATCCGGTCTTTTTTCTATATTTCCGATAGCGCGCGATCAGCGCGTTGGTCGAGCTGTCGTGTTTGAGTTGCGGCTCGCCGGCGCTTTCTAGTTCGGGGATAATTCGCTGTGCCAGCACTTTTCCCAGTTCGACGCCCCATTGATCGAATGAGTCGATGTTCCAGATCGCACCCTGGGTGAACACGCTGTGCTCATAGAGCGCCACCAACTTACCCAGCGTCTCCGGACTCAACCGCTCGGCGAGAATTGTCGTCGACGGACGGTTACCCTCGAACACGCGATGCGGAACCAGCCAGTCGGGCGTGCCCTCCGCCTTGACCTGCTCGGGGGTTTTGCCGAACGCGAGCGCCTCACCCTGGGCGAAGACGTTGGCGAGCAACATATCGTGATGGCGTCCGAGCGGATTGAGCGCCTGGTGAAAGGCGATGAAGTCGCACGGGATGACTTTCGTGCCCTGATGAATCAGTTGGTAGAATGAGTGCTGGCCGTTGGTCCCCGGCTCGCCCCAGAAAATCGGCCCGGTCTGATAGTCTACCGTCGCTCCGTCGAGCGTGACGTGCTTGCCGTTGGACTCCATCGTAAGCTGCTGCAGATAAGCCGGGAAGCGCTTTAGATACTGTTCGTACGGGAAAACTCCGACCGTCTGCGCGCCGAAGAAATCGTCGTACCAGATCGAGAGCAGCCCCATGACGACCGGCAGGTTGCGCTCGAACGGCGCGGTGCGGAAGTGCTCGTCGATCGCATGAAAGCCGTCGAGCATCGCGCGAAAGTTTTCCGGCCCCACCGCGATCATGGTCGAAAGCCCGATCGCCGAGTCCATCGAGTAGCGGCCGCCCACCCAGTCCCAGAAACCGAACATGTTCTGAGTGTCGATGCCGAACTTCTTCACCTCGGCGGCGTTGGTCGATACCGCAACGAAATGTTTTGCAATCGCCAGCTCGTCGCCGAGTGCGTCGAGACACCATTTGCGCGCACTCTGCGCGTTGGTCATGGTCTCGAGCGTGGTGAAGGTCTTAGACGAGATGATGAACAACGTTTCAGCCGGGTCGAGATCGCGCGTCGCTTCGACGAAATCGGTGCTGTCGACATTGGAGACGAAGCGCAGGGTGAGATCGCGATCGCTGTAGAAGCGCAACGCCTCGTAGGCCATCACCGGACCGAGGTCCGAGCCGCCGATTCCTACATTGATGACGTTACGGATACGCTTGCCGGTGTGGCCCTTCCACGAGCCGTCGCGCACATGGCGGCTGAACTCAGCCATACGGTCGAGCACCGCGTGAACCTCGGGCACCACATTTTTGCCGTCGGTCATGATCGTCGCGCCGCGTGGTGCGCGAAGCGCCACGTGCAAAACGGCGCGCCGCTCGGTCACGTTGATCTTCTCGCCCGCGAACATCGCGTCGATTCGACCGCGCAACCCGGCTTCATCGGCCAGCGCCAGCAGCAGGCGCATCGTGTCGCCGTTGATGCGATGCTTGGAGTAGTCGAGATAGAGCCCCGCCGCCTCGAGCGCGAAGCGCTCGCCACGCTTCGGATCTTCGCTGAACAGCGTGCGAAGGTGAACGTCGCGAATCTGCTTGTAGTGCTCGCTCAGCGCCTTCCAGGCCGGCCGCTCTGTGAGCCGCGCCGCTTTGGTTTCCATCGATCCGCGCCCCCTTATCCGAAATCAGCTCGCCTTTTTGAGCGCCGCACTCTTGTCGGTGATGCAAGCCAGCAAGTCGTCCCATGACTTGACGAAAGCGTCCGCGCCTTCGCGCTGAAGCTGCTCGGCCAGCGCGCCGATATCGATTCCAGCTTTTTTGAACTCGGCTAGCTCCGACTCGGCGTTACCCCCGTCAGCCGTTAGCATCGCGCCCACCTCGCCATGATCGGCGAGCGCCTTCAGCGTGTTCTCGGGCATGGTGTTGACGGTATGCGGCGCTGCCAGCGACTTCACGTAGAGCACGTCGGATGCCTTGGGATCTTTCGTGCCGGTGCTGGCCCAGAGCAGGCGCTGCGAGCGCGCACCGAAGTTGAGCAGCCGGAGCCATCGGGTCGAAGAGAGCAACTCGCGATAGGCATTGTAGATGCGTTTGGCGACCGCGATACCGAGCCGGTCGTGCAACGCCGGCGGTACTTTCTTCGCGACCGCGACGTCCCATCGGCTGACGAACACCGAGGCGACCGAGCCGACGTGCGGGTTCAGGCCGGCGGCAACGCGGCGCTCGACGCCGCGGATGTAGGCTTCGGCCGCGGCGACATACTGCTCGCGCGAGAACAGCAACGTCACGTTGATTGGCACGCCCGCGAAGATCGCTTCCTCGATCGCCGGCAGGCCCTCGCGAGTCCCGGGAATTTTCATGAAAAGGTTCGGGCGTGCGCCGCATGCGGACAATTCTTTCGCGGCGGCGATGCTGCCGGCGGTGTCGTAGGCGAGCTTGGGCGAAATCTCGAGCGAGACCCATCCGTCGACCCCGTTGGTCCGGTCGTGGATCGGACGAAACAGGTCGGCGGCGCGGGTGAGATCTTCGAGCGCGAGTTCGAAGAACAGCGCCTCGCCGTGCTTGTTCGCG
Organism: uncultured delta proteobacterium; assembly: GCA_963710455.1. GTDB lineage: Bacteria > Desulfobacterota > Binatia > Binatales > Binataceae > JAKAVN01. Next base: position 221,614 of record CAVQAG010000013.1, on the reverse strand, counting down.
GCGGTCTTCTCGCGGATAGCAGCGTCATAGTCGCCGCTGTTCTTGATCGCCTGGTCGAAGATGCTCGGATTGGAGGTCAGGCCGGTGATCGATAACTCGTCGATATAGCGCTTGAGGCCGCCGCTGGTCAGCAGCGCGCGCGTGATGTTATCCAGCCAGAGGCTCTGGCCGGCCTCATGCAGTATCTTTGTCGCTTTCATGATTCCTCCGATATTTCGTCCGCGCGCACGTGCGGACTTCGAGCGAACTGACGTTTCAGAATCTTAAGATCGAGCTATTCGATCGATCCTATTGGGGGCTGTACCATCCGCCAGCATCCGCCGTCAGACGATCGGCCTCCGGCGGTCCCCAGGTGCCCGGTTGATACTCCAGTACTGGAGTGACATCGCCAAGGATTGGTTGAACGATTGCCCATTGCGCCTCGACCGCGTCCTGGCGTGTGAATAGCAGGTGATCGCCGGCTATCGCGTCACCCAGCAGACGCTCGTAGGCATCCATTTCCTCGCCCTCGGGCCGCTGCACCAGCTTCAGTTCAGTCGGCACGGATTCCATCTGCTCGCCCGGCTTTTTGATCTGCGCGCCAACCGCGATTACCACGTCGGGGCCGAGACGAAATCGATAATGGTTGGCGTCCTCTGGGCGGAACTTGCGCAGCGGGGGCCGCTTGAGCGTCACCATCACTTCCGTCGCGGTCACCGGCATGCACTTGCCCGCGCGGATGAAGAACGGCACGCTGTCCCATCGCCAGGAATCGATATGCAGCCGAACAGCGGCAAAGGTTTCGACGGTTGAGCCGGGCTTCACGCCCGGCTCTTTTCGATAGCCGGCAAATTGGCCGCGTACCAGATCATCCGGATTGAGCGGAAGGATCGAGCGGAAGACCTTGACCTTCTCGTCCTGGATCGATTCAGGATAAGTGGTAAGCGGCGGCTCCATCGCGAGATAAGCGACGACCTGCAGCAGATGGTTCTGCACCACGTCGCGAATGGCTCCATTGGCGTCGTAAAAAGCCCCGCGCCCCTGCACGCCGAAACTCTCGGCCATCGTGATCTGCACGCTGTGCACGTAACGCCGGTTCCAGATCGGCTCGAGAAAGGTGTTGGCGAAGCGGAACATGACCAGGTTCTGCACTGGCTCTTTGCCCAGGTAATGGTCAATTCGAAACACCCGGGATTCGTCGAACACCGTGTGCAGCGTCTCGTTGAGCGCCTGGGCCGAGGGCAGGTCCTGCCCGAACGGCTTCTCCAGGATGACTCGTGCGTTGCGCGCGCATCCGGACTTGCCGAGATTCTCGATCACGGTTGCGAACAAGCTAGGCGGAATCGCCAGGTAGTGCGTGGGCAGCTTTGCGCCTTCCATCGCCTTGAGCAGCGCCGTATAGGTCGTCGAATCCTGATAGTCGCCGTCGATATAGCGTAGACGTGCGATCAGCCGCTTGAAGGCTTCGTCGTTGACCCCGCCACCGTGCTTCTCGATGCTTTCCCTCGCACGCGCGCGAAGCTGATCGACGTTCCACCCCGACTTCGCCACGCCGATCACGGGAAACTCAAGATGGCCCCGGCGCGCCATCGCGTGTAGCGCGGGAAAAATTTTCTTATAGGCAAGGTCGCCAGTGGCGCCGAAGAACACCAGGGCGTCCGAGCGCACACTCTTGCTCATGATTTCTTCTCCACGTGACCACCGAACTCGTAACGCATCGCGGAGAGCATCTTGTCGGCAAAGTCGGCCGCGCCGCGCGAACTGAAACGCTCGTATAGCGCCGCGGTCAGCACCGGCGCGGGCACGCCCTCGTCGATCGCCGCGTCCACCGTCCAGCGCCCCTCGCCCGAGTCCGACACCCGGCCGGCGAACTTCGCCAGTTGGGGATCGCCCGCCAGCGCGTCGGCGGTCAGGTCGAGCAACCACGAGGCGATAACGCTACCGCGGCGCCAGACCTCGGCGATATCCATGAGATTAAAATCGTACTGGTACAGTTCGGGATCGCGCAACGGGGTCGTTTCGGCATCGGCCACGTGCTGCTGCTTGCCGACGTTGGCGTGGCGCAGGATGTTCATACCTTCCGCGTACGCCGCCATCAGCCCGTACTCGATTCCGTTGTGCACCATCTTGACGAAGTGGCCGGCGCCGTTGGGCCCGCAATGCAGGTAGCCGTGCTCGGCCGTGCCCGGGGCGGCTTTTGCGCGACCCGGTGTCCGTGGCGCCGAATCGAGTGGCGGCGCGAGCGTGGCGAAAATCGGATCGAGGTGTTTCACCACTTCGGGCTCACCGCCGATCATCTGGCAGAAACCGCGCTCCAGTCCCCAGACGCCCCCGCTGGTGCCGGAATCGACGTAGTGAATCCCCTTGGCGCGCAGCGCCTTGGCGCGGCGGAGGTCGTCGACATAGTACGAGTTGCCGCCGTCGACCAAAATGTCGCCCGGCTCGAACCGCGCCGACAGATCGGCGAGCGTGTTTTCAACTACCGCCGCCGGCACCATCATCCATGCAACTCGCGGCTTTTGGAGCTTCGCCTTGAAGTCATCGAGCGACGACGCGCCGATTGCTCCCTCCTTGGCGAGCGCCTTGACCGCGTCGGGACTCACGTCGAAGACCACGCACTGATGCCCGCCCCGCAGAAGCCGCCGAACCATGTTGGCGCCCATCCTGCCTAGGCCGATCATACCCATCTGCATTGCTGTCGCTCCTTGAATGTAGCCCGCCGCGCGGCGAGCCGTTACGAGAGGCTGTCAGTTACAGTATGCATCGTCGCGGGTCGGTGTGGATAACGCCGCCAATCCACAGGCGTGAGATTTCAGTCAGTCCGCTCGCGGCACCGTTGCGATTCAAGCGCCCGTAAATTGCGAGCGATGCGATCGGGCTGTGAGAGAATTGTGAAATTCGACGCGCGAACAAATCAAGTGCTAAGGGTAGATGGAACGGATTTAATTCTTTTAAGCGACGATCAGTCATTTGGGATCCAGAACGACAAATTGCCTTCTATTAAATGAAGCACGCCCTTAATTGCATGATATGACTTAAATTTGCTAAACAGAAGTAAGATATGCTAATAATGTGTCGTCGGAGTCGCTGTTTGCTTTTCTCGGACATAGAGAGCGGCCCGAGGAGTGGAACCAAGCGGAGACCACAAGTGCGGTCTCGCTCAATAAAGGGTGTGGCGAGGGGCAAAAAGATGAACCTTAAACAAGGACTTTTGGCAAAGACACGGGAGTTGGGCACGGGTCAGACGAGCGGCCAAACGATGACCGAGTATTCGATCATCTTGCTCTTCGTTGGTTTGGCGGCCTATAGCGCATATTCGGGTTTAGGGCTCGGATTGAAGGCGGTCGCGGGCAATGTCGTTACCTTTGTGTCCACCGCAGTGGCGGCTCTTTAGAGCGCTTGCCTGAAAGTACTGGGTCCGCCGGTTAGGAATCTCTATATGGCATTCAGCAGCTTCGCGGGGAAAGTAGCAGAATAGCGATAAGAGAACGTGGCGGCGGACAGATGTCGGGGGCCGGAGTTATCTCCGGCCTCTTTTTTTGAACTTCGTTCGCGAAAGAAACTTCGGTTCCCGGTGGGCGGGCCCCCTGAATAATTCGGCCGGGTCGTCGTCGAATCTTTTGAGCGCGGATTTAACGTAGTTCTTTACTGCGCCGCGCTTCGGCTGCTTACTCCTCCCGGCGGCCGAAAGATGTCCGCCGCAAGGCGGGCCCCGAACTGGCGGGCATCGGGGAGCCTCCCCCCTCTCTCGATGCCCGCCGTTCTTCCGCCGCGATAATCCAAGCTCGATTTGGAAACGCTCTCCACTTTTGCGCCAATGCGCATCCGGCGGACTCGCGCATCGGCGCGCTCTTCGCTTACGACTTTGCTTGACAGCACAGGAGCCGCCACGGCATAGGTGGATGCTTCATGTGGCAAAAAAGATGCTTGATTATCGGGGCCGTGTTCGCCTACGTGATCGTTATGACAACGCTGCTGCCCAGTTGCGGCAGCAGCTCGAGCACGATAACCGCAAGCCCGACAGCCACGCCGATAACCCTGATCGTGATGCGCGTCTGCGCAGAGGCTCCGTCAAGTGGAGCCGCCTGCACGCAGGACGCGTCGGCCGAAATTCCGCTTGGTACGGGACTGCAGTTCTATGCGCAAGGCCAGTTCAGCTCCAATGGAGTGAGCACCTTTCAGAACATCACGGGTGCGGCAACCTGGTTCGTTAACAATTCGTTCATCACCAGCGACGGGTATGGCTTCTTCACTGCGGGATCGGTCGTGGGATGTTCGTGTATAACCGCCGCTTCCGGCACGGTGGTTAGCCCCCCCGTGCTCGTAGGCGTGGGACAGCCGGCGTCAGCTTGCAGTCCATGCCCGCCGTCCCCTCCGTGACCGGTCGAAAACCTTATCGCAAGCCGGAAAGTTATCCACAAACGAAGGTTTGACACTGCCCGGACGGGCCGATAGGGTCTACTTCTCCTGAGGATTTAGCTGCTAATGGAACGACAGGCCCGGCGCGCCCAGGTGCTGCGCCACGCCAAACGGATATTCGCGCGCAAAGGCTACCATCGGACCAATGTCGCTGATATCATCGCTCGCGCTCGCATCGCGCGAGGCACCTTCTACCTCTACTTTGAAAACAAGAAGGTTCTTTTCGAAGAACTGCTCGCCCAAGTGCTAACCGAGCTTTCACGACGTATTCAGCGCCTGCGCGCGGATGAACCCGATCCGGTCAACCAACTACGGGACAACCTCAAGCGCGTGATGAACTTCGTTCTCGCGGAACGGGAATTAACCGACATCTTGCTCAACCATTCTGTGGGTTTCGATCGCGACCTCGATTTGCGGATCCTGGAGTTCTACGAGCGCATCGCCGACGCCATCCAACGCTCGCTCGATTTGGGGGTGCAGATGAATCTGGTGCGCCCGTGCGACACCCGCGTCGCTGCGTATTGCATCCTGGGTGGAATCAAGGAGGTGGTCGGCCAGATCGCGCGGCGGCGTCCGCGTGAGATCGACTCGCTGGTCGAGGAAATCCTGGCCTTCGGATTGGGCGGTGTGGCACGCCAGGACCTGCTCGAAGAGGCGCGTCGGCGGGGCGAATTGCAGGCGTCCGCGCGCGCTGTTTTTGAGCCCAAAGTAGAATGACATGTCAGTTTACGCGACCAGAACGGGACGCAGCTCCCGCGGCAAAACCAAGGTCCTGGCCTTCTATGACCTCGACGGCACCCTCGCGAGCCTTAACCTGCTCCACGCGACGACTTTCTACCTCGCCAACCTCGGCGAATGGAACGCGCGCGCCGGCTACCTCGCACGTCTCGTCTTCAGCCTCCCCCAGCTCTACCTGGCCGAGCGCCAGGACCGCCGCCTGTTGAACATGAAGCTGTTCGAGGCCTACAAGGGCGTCTCACGCGATCGGCTGTGGGAACTCGGCGAGGAATATTGCGAGCGCGTGCTGCTACGCCATCTGTATCCGCGCGCGATCGAAATGCTGGAAGCAAATCGCGCGGTGGGCATCGAGCCGGTGCTGGTCACCGGTTCACCCGACTTCCTGGTCGAGCCGCTCGCGCGCTGCCTGAGGATCGAACATTTCGCCGCCAACCGCCTGGTCTATAGTCGGGGTCTCGCGACGGGCCGGATGTTGGAGCCGGTGATGGCGGGTTCGGAAAAATCCGCGTGGTGCGAAAGCTTCGCCGAGGAGCGACGGATCGACCTGGCCGGATGTTGGGGATACGCCGACTCTTATTACGATCTGCCTTTTCTCTGCGCACTGGGGCATCCGGTCGCCGTGAATCCCGACCGCCGCCTGCTCGCCGCCGCGCATAATCGCAAGTGGCCGATTGTTCGCTTCAGCCATGACGCCAGGCCCGTTCACGATGCCGGCGCAACCGAAACGTGGCTGTTGGACTGGCTGGGGAGAGCTACGGATGGCGCGACCGGAAAGTAAGCTCAAGGAGCTGAAGACCGCCGAGCTGCGGCACGAGCCGGGCGCGCGCCGCGACCTGGTGGTGACGCTCAACCGGCGCTCGGCGCCGCGGCTCATCGCTTACGGCGACGACTTCTGGTACGAGAAACTGCCGGCGGGGACCCGCGTGATCTATCCGCCGCCGCCGCTCGAGCCGCTGGCCGATCCCGACGCCGCGATCCGCTACGCGCTGCTCCGTCCCGAGAACGCCGATCCGCTGTTCGCGCAGCTCAATCCGAACATGCGCGTGACCATCGCGATCGACGACATCAGCCTGCCGCTGCCGCAGATGCGCCGGCCTGACATTCGCGAGCGCGCACTCAACATCGTGCTCCAGACGCTCGCCGATTACGGCGTCGACGACGTCCATCTGATCATCGCGACCTCGCTCCATCGGCGCATGACCGAAGCCGAGATTCGCCGCATGGTGGGCGAGCGCGCGTTCAAGCAGTTCTGGCCCGAGCGGCTGTACAACTTCGACGCCGAGAATCGCGCCGAGCTTGCGATGCTGGGCAAGACCGATCACGGTGAAGAGGTATGGCTCTCGCGCCGCGCGGCCGAGTCCGACCTGCTGCTCTATCTCAACATTAACCTGGTGCCGATGGACGGTGGCCACAAATCCGTCGCGGTCGGGCTAGCGCCCTACCAGAGCCTGCGCCACCATCACAATCCTTCGACGCTGCGTCAGTGCAATTCCTACATGGACCCGACCCGCTCGGCGCTGCATCACTCGGCCAACCGGATGGGCCGGCTGGTCAATGAGCACGTCAACGTCTTCACCATCGAGACCGCGATCAACAATCAGATGTACGGCGGGATGCTCGATTTTCTGCAGAAGAACGAGGATCGCTTCTCGGATTGGGACCGGATGCGCCTTAAGGGCTTCCGCTGGACGCTCGGCAACATGTCGGACTCGCTGCGCCGCCAGGTACTCAACCAGTACGCCGCACCCTATTCGATGACCGGGGTGTGGGCGGGCGAGACCGACGCGGTACATCGCAAGGCGCTGGCCCGGGTGTTCCAGCAATACGCGGTGCCGGTCAAGGGCCAGTCTGACGTGCTGATCGTTGGCGTGCCTTACGTCTGTCCATACAACGTCAACTCGGTGATGAACCCGGTACTGGTGCAGTGTACGGGCCTCGGCTACCTGTTCAACATGTTTCGCGGCAAGCCGCTGGTACGAGAAGGCGGCACCGTGATCGTCTGCCATCCGCTGCGCGACCAGTTCCATCCCGAACATCATCCGAGTTACATCGAGTTCTTCCATCGCTGCCTGCGCGAAACCACCGAGGCTACCGAACTTGAGCGCAACTTCGAGGCCGAATTCGCGCGCAACCCAACCTACGTTCACATGTACCGCTACGGCCACGCTTATCACGGCGTGCATCCGTTCTACATGTGGTACTGGGGCGAGCCGGCACGCCAGCACGTGGGACGGGTAATCGCCGCAGGATGCGAAGAGCCGGAGGTCGCAACGCGCATGGGATGGGAATCGGCCGATACGCTGGACGAGGCGATCGCGATGGCGACGTCGGATCTGGGCCGCTCGGCCAGTATCACCTATCTCCACTTACCGCCGCTGGTGATCGCTGATGTCGAATAGCAACGGATCTAACGGCAGCGCGGCGCGCAACGCGATGGCGCCGCTCGAGCAGACGCTGCGCAACCGCCGCATCCTGCTGACCGGCGCGACCGGCTTTCTCGGCAAGGTATTTCTCTCGCTGCTCCTGCGTTGGCATCCCGAGATCGAGCGCATCTACCTGCTAATCCGCGGCGACCGCCGTCTTGCGCTGAGCCGCTTGCGCCGCGAAATTCTCGACTCGCCCGTGTTCGGCCCTTTGCGCGAGCAGCTTGGCGATCGCTTCGACCGCTACGTCGAAGAAAAACTTTCGGTGCTCTGCGGCGATATCACCGAAGACGACCTCGTTTCCGAAGGCGAAGCGCCAGCGCGCGGCGCTATCGACGCGGTGGTGCACTGCGCCGGGCTGGTCAATTTCGAGGCGTCGCTGGAGAAGTCGCTCTCGGTCAATACCATCGGCGTCGCCCACGTAATCGAATTCTGCCGCAAGCGCGGCGCCGCCCTGCTCCACGTTTCGACCTGTTACGCAGCGGGCAATGCCGACGGACATCGTTTCGAGGACGACATCCCGACCGACTGGTGCCCCAATGGCCGGCGCAACTTCACGCTCAGGCGCGAAATGCGCGACGCGCTCGCCGCCGTTGCGCGCGTCGAAGCGGAATCCCATGACCAGGCGCGCCAGGCCGACGAACTGCATGTGGTCAATGCGGACGCCGACGGCGGCGACGTTCACGAAGCGGCAGCCGAGCGATGGCGCAAGCGATGGGTCGAGGAGCGGCTGAAGGAGATCGGCCTGGAGCGCGCACGGCGCTGGGGTTGGCCCAACACTTACAGCTATAGCAAGAGCCTCGGCGAGCAACTGGTCTTCGCGGCGCAAGACTCGATCGCCGCCACGGTGGCGCGCCCCTCAATCATCGAAAGCGCGCTTTCCGATCCGTTCCCGGGATGGAACCAGGGCGTCAACACCAGCGCGCCGCTGACCTATCTTTCCGGCCGCGGCTATCGCTTTTATCCGGCCAAGGGCGAGCTGGTGCTCGACGTTATACCGGTCGATCTTGCGGCGCACGCGATGATCCCGATTCTCGCGGCGCTGCTCGCCGGGCGTCACAAGCCCGTCTACCAGCTCTGCACCTCGGACGTGAACCCGCTGCCGATGCGCCGGCTGGTCGAACTGACCGGGCTCAGCAATCGCCGCGAGCATCGCCGCGTGGGCGGTCCGATGGGCCGCTTCGCACCGCACCTGGAAGCGGTCGTCGTCTCGCAGAACACGTACGAGCTCGCGAGCCAAACCCTGCCCGAGTTGCTGAGCAAGGGCGCCGGCGCCGCTCGCACGCTGCTCGGCGAAGACTCCGAGCGCGCGAAGAAGTTCGCTCAGAGCGTCGACAAGTTCGGCGCCAACACGGCGATGGCGCGCGAGCTGGTCGAAGTCTATCGCCCGTATATCCAGGAGCTGGTCTATACTTTCCACGGCACCAATATCCGCGCGCTCTATAAATCCCTCACTCCCGCGGACGCGGAACGCCATCCCTATGCGCCCGAGCGTATCGATTGGGCGGACTACTGGATAAAAGTGCATCTGCCGGGACTGCGCCGGCACATTTTCGGCTCGCTCGATCTGCATACGCGCGGCCGCCCTAGCGCTCCGGCGCGCCATCGCACGCTGGCTGAAATGCTGGACCGCGCCGCCGAGCGCTATGGTTCGCGGCCCGCGCTGGTTGCGCGCCAGCCCTCGGGCGAGCGCATCACAACCACCTTTCGCGAGCTGCGCGACAGTGCGCATCGCGCCGGTCTGCTGCTCGGAATGCGCGGGGTCAAGGTAGGCGATCGCGTGCTGCTTATCGGCGAGAACTCGCCCGAGTGGGTGCTCGCATATTTTTCGATCCTCGCCGCCGGTGCCGTCGCTGTGCCGCTGGACCATCTGATTTCGCCCGACGAGCTGGCGCCCATCTGCCGCATCGCCACGCCGACCGCGGCGCTATGTTCGGAGGCGGTCGCCAAGCGCCTGGTCGGCGCGCTGGGCAAGCTCAACAGCGAGATCGTCGAGCTCGGGTTCGCCGAGCTCAGCCGTCCATTCGTGCTCAAGGGACGGCCCGACGCGCGGCACGCCACCGAGCGCAAGACGCTCGCCTCGATCGTGTTCACCTCGGGCACCACCGGCGCGCCTAAAGGCGTGATGTTGACCCACGGGAATTTCGCTGCCGAAGTCGCGATGCTCGCGCGGGTTTTTACCCTCGATTCCTCGGATGTGGTGCTTTCGCTGCTCCCGCTCCATCATACCTTCGAGTTCACCTGCGGGATGTTGTTGCCGCTCGCGCTCGGCGCGACGGTGGTCTATCCGCTCGGAGTGGACGCCGCGAGTCTTGCACGGACACTCGCCGACGTGCGGCCGACCGCGGTGGTCGGCGTCCCGGCATTGTGGGAGGCCGTGCATCGCCGCATCGTCGACGGCGTTGAGGCGCAAGGTCCGTTCCTCCACGCACTGTTCGATCGCCTGCGCGATCTGAATCGCAGGTTCGATAGCGAGTGGGGTCTCAACGCCGGCGCCCTGCTCTTTCGCCAGGCCCATACCGCGCTTGGCGGGCGGCTGCGGCTTGCGGTAAGCGGCGGCGCTGCGCTGCCGCAGCGCGTCGCCAGCTTCTTCAACGACATCGGGATAAAGCTGCTCGAAGGTTACGGACTGACCGAGGCGGCGCCGGTGCTGTGCGTCGCGCGCCCGGACGAACCGCTCGCAGCGGGATCAGTCGGCAAGCCGCTTAACGGGGTCGAGATCAAGTTGCACTCAAGCGGCAACGGCACGGTGGGCGAGATCCTCGCGCGCGGACCGAACGTGATGGCGGGTTACTACCACAACAAAGCCGCCACCGACGAAGTGCTGCACGACGGATGGCTCTGCACCGGAGACCTTGGCCGCCTCGACGAAGACGGCCGGCTCTATATCGTCGGCCGCGCCAAGGATGTGATCGTCGATTCCGGCGGCAACAATATTTATATCGACGAACTCGAGGAAGTTTACGGACACTCCTCGTTCATCAAGGAACTTGCGATCGTCGGCCTCAAGGTCGCCCAGGGCGAGCAGGCCGCCGCACTGGTGGTGCCGGCCTATGCGCGCGGCGAAAGCCGCCGCGCGGTGGAAGACAACCTGCGCACTCATTTCGAAAAAATCGGCGCCGGCCTGAGCCCGCACAAACGCGTTCGCATCCTGCGCTTCATCGACTCCGAGCTTCCGCGCACTCGGACGCGCAAGGTCATCCGCCTAGAGGTCGTAAAGACTCTCGAGCAGATGCTCGAAACCCACGCGCAGGAGCGCGCGGCGATCAGCTCCGAAGTCGAGCCGTGGCTCGCCCAGGCGCTCGCGCAAGTCTCGAGCGGTATCGAGAGCATCACGCCCGCGACTCGCCTCATCGAAGACCTCGGGCTTGACTCGCTCGCGATGGCCGAGCTGGCCGAGCATATAGCGGCTCACGCCGAGCGCGAGCTGACTCCCGCGGAGCTGGGCGACCTCCGCACAGTCGACGATCTGCAGCGCGCTGTAGGCCAGGGACAGAACCGCCCGCGCCTGCCGTCGTACGCGCGCTTCGCCGAGCCGTTCACGCCGGCCTTGCCGGGCGCGCTCAAGCGCCTGGGCGAAGCGGCGTTTCGCGGCGCGCAGCGCATCGCGTTTGACGGATGGCTGCAGCCACGCGTGCTGGGCCGCGGCAATGTGCCTGCCAACCGCAACTTCCTGGTGGTCGCCAATCACGCGAGTCATCTCGACTTCGCACTCGCGAGTTATGCGCTCGGTGCGCCGGGCCGCGAGCTGGTGGTACTCGCCGCCAAGGATTATTTCTTCAACACCAACGCCCGCCGCTTCGTGGTCAGCAACTTCACCCGGCTGATTCCGTTCGACCGTGAGCGCGCACAGCTCGACTCGCTCGACGACGCAATCGACGAGCTCAATGCCGGGCGTAGCGTCCTGATGTTCCCCGAGGGCACCCGCTCACCCGACGGCGCGATTCACGAGTTCAAAAGCGGCGCCGGGTACCTTGCGCTGCGCGGCGGATGCGACGTGCTGCCGGTGCGGATCAGCGGCACTTACGAGGTCCTCGGCAAGGGCAGCATAATCCCGCATCGCCATCCGGTTGAAGTCCGGATTGGCCGCATAATTACCAACGCAGAGTTGCGCTCACTCGCCGACAATGCCGAGGGTACCGGCGCCTATCGCAAACTCGCCGACGCGATGCGCGCGGCGGTGCTGGCACTGGGCGAGCGGATGCCCGCGTCCAGCGCGGCCAGACGCCCCAAGCGCAAACAGGACGTGCACGGCGATGACGGCGGCGCGGCGCCGATACGGGAAGAAACAGCAGAGCCGGCAGGAAACGCGGCCGATGAGCCGCGCGCCGCAAATCGGCCGCGCCGCGCTTCCGCCCGCAGCGGCCGCCGCGCCAAGGGTTGATTGAGCAGCGCGCGCCGATGTGCGCTGCCGCCCGCCTGTGGAGGATCGCGATTTTCCGCTATAGAAGCCACGGGTTCATAGGCTAAAATTATGATCGCGGTACGGCCCGGCACGCCGGCTCAACCCGACACTCACAACCGATGGATTGGTTCAGCAAACGACCCGAGCATCAGACCAACGCGACGCGCCTCAAGGGCCGTCCCTCGGTGACCGAGATTTCTCCCGGACTCCTGGTTGGCGAATTTCCCCGGCCCGACGATATTGCGTGGCTCAAATCGGAATTCGGCGTAACTGCGATTCACAATCTTCAGGACGATGAGGATCTCGCGCTCCATGGATTGCGCGAGCGTGAGCTTGCCGAGGCCTGTCGCGCAAGTGGAGTCAAATTCGTCCGCACGCAGATCCAGGACGGCAGCGCAGACGCGATGGCCGAGCGGCTCGCCGACACGCTCGGTGCGCTGGCGACCCTTATCAGCGCCGGTGAGCGCGTTTACCTGCACTGCAACGCCGGGCTTAACCGGGCGCCGACGCTTGCGATCGCATATCTGCGCGCGCACGGCGAGATGTCGCTCGACGAGGCTTGCGCACACGTCAAGTCGCGCCGCACCTGCGGCCCGTTCATGACGATTTTGGAGGACTACTTCGGACCGCGCGATCACAAGCCCGGCAAGTGAGCCGGCCGCGCGGGCGGATCGCGACGCCGAAGCGCTAGCGCGCGAGCACTGGCTGCGGCTTTGCGCCTGGGGCGTACATCTGTACACGGCGCTCGGCGCGGTCGCCGGGCTGGTTTCCATCGATTACGCCGCGCGGGGCGATTTTCGCGCGAGCTTCATCGCGATGGCGGCCGCGACCGCGATCGACTCCAGCGACGGCCCCCTCGCCCGCCTGCTCGAAGTGCGCCGGCGCATCCCCCACTTCGACGGCGCCCTGCTCGACAACATCGTCGATTACCTGACCTACGTGCTCGCGCCGGTCTTCCTGATGCTGCGCGCGGGAATCCTCGAGCCCGGGCTTATCGGCTATCTGGTCGGCGGCCTGGTGATGGTGGCGAGCGGTTACGGATTTTGCCATGTCGAGGCCAAGACCGACGATCACTACTTCCGCGGCTTTCCGTCGTACTGGAATCTGGTCGCATTTTACCTCTATTGTCTCCAATTCGGAGCGCTTACCGGCACAGTAATCGTCGCGGTTTTTGCCGTGATGGTGTTCGTGCCGATCAAGTACATCTATCCAAATCGCACCGGGCCGCTGCGCGCGGTAACCCTCACGCTCGCGATCGCGTGGGGTATAATCACGCTGGGGTTGCTGGCGGAGCTCCCGGCGTCGCATCCGGTACTGCTCTCCGCTTCCCTCGCGTTCATCGCGTACTATCTAATTGCCTCGTTCATCCTCCACGCACGCGCGGCGATGAGGCTCAGGCGCTATCGCCGCGGAGCGTGATGGCAAAGTCGACAGCAGACTCGCATCTCATTGACGAGACCATCGCCGCAAAAGCCGCGCGATGGCTTCAGACGCCCGACGGCGAAGCTCCGGTGCTGCTGATTGCGCCTCACGGCGGCCATGCCGGCCCGGCGACGCGCGCGATGCTCCATCCCAAGGTCAACGATTTGCATACCGCGGATATCACGCGGGAGCTGGCGCATCGCCTCGGCGCAGGCGCAATCATCAACGCCGGGATGGATCGCAACCGGCTCGACCTCAACCGCCTGAGCCAGGTAATGAGCGAGGCGCCATGGCTGCTCGAGCTTATCGCGACGCGGCTGGAGCGAATCGTGGAGCGCAGCGGACGCGCGGTGGTTTTGTTGATCCACGGATGGAACGTTATCGAGCCGCGCGTCGACGTGGGTATCGGCGTCAAGTCGACCAACGGGACTCTGTTGCCGGCATGCGGTGCGCACGTTTCCGCCAGCGACGCATTTGTCAACGGGCCGTTGCTCGATTTCGTACAAGCGCTTCACCGCAGCGAAATCGAACCCACCTTCGGCCTGCGCTACCCGGGCGCCGGCGCCAACAATCTGCTGCAGGCGTTCACCCGGCGGCACGCCGCGAGCCCGGTCGGCGCGCTAAGGCGCTTGGCCGCGCTCAACGCGCGCGGGGCGCTGGAAGCCGTCCAGCTGGAGCTTTCGGTGGCGCTGCGAATGCCCGGCCGATTCCGTACCGAGACTATCGCCGCAATCGCCGAGTCGTTCGCGCGATGCGATCTTGCGGCCGCCAGTTCGCGCGCGAGTCGGGCCGATCGCCTCAGGCGTATCGAGATCATCCGCACGGTCGAGGTCCCTTCGCCTGCACCCCGGCGCGCTGTTCAGGAGCCGTTGAGGGGACCACTGCGAGTCGGAGTCGAGTTTTACGATGCGTCGACCCAGATAGGCGCGATGGCAAGCTTTGATCTCGGCGCCGGCGCGGCAGGCGCGCGCGTGATGGCGGTCGCGGGCCGCGAGCGAATCGCGCTCTTCACGGCCGAGGGTCGGGTGGCACGCTCGGCACACAGCCTGACCCTCGGACCACTGGCGTTGCAAATGCAGGACGGCCGGTTGCGCTTTGATTTTGCCGGGCCGGCGGTCGTGGTCGAAGACGGCACCGCGTATCTGAGCGTCGAACACGCGCTCGCAAAGGCCTCGCTGCAGGAGGCGATGGAGCTTCACGTGGAGTTCGAGGTCTGGCCCGCCGGCGGCGCGTCCGCACAACCGCGAACGGAAATGCTGGTGGAATGGATTGGTCGTCCGGAGCACGGCGACGGCATTTATGGCCGCATCACCGGCCACTGTTCGCTAGCCGGCGCGACGCATCGCGTTGAGGCCGTGGGGCGCCTCGGGCGCTCGTTCGTCGGAATCGGCACCGGCGCCTTCAACGAACGGCGAATGATCTGGGCTGCCTTTCCCGATGAATCCTCACCGCGGGCCGTCGAGGCGCGAACGCTTACCGACGATACGGGCGCTGCAAGGACGAGCGCACGCGTTCTCGATCGTGAACGATGGACTGACGCAAACCTCGAGCGGCTGAAACTAACGTCCGCAGCTCCCAGGCGGCCGCCGCGTCGAATCAGCGCGCTACTGCGCTCGCCCGAGGACAGCTATGGGCTTGCTATCGACGGCGAAGTGCTGAGCTTCGTGATGCTCTCGCGGCCCGGGCCAGCACAAAGCCGAATTCTAACCTCGCTCGGCTTCGCCCGATTCGGTATCGGCGATCATGGCGCAGAGCTTCGCGGCGCGGGCATGTTCGAGTGCTCGTACCGCAGCGCTCAGGCCCCGCGCGCGCTCGCCGAAACCGCCGACGCAGACAACGGCGAGAGCTAGTTTTAGGTAGATTCCGCTCGCGGACTCGCTTCGTTCAGGATGACGGGAGACGTGCTCAGGCGGGAGCGTCGGTCACCGGCGCGGGCGCATGCCGTGCGATTTGCTGGTCGAGGTTCGCCGCGATCGCCGCAAATTGTTTGGCCAGGGGGGCGTCGGGATACTCGCGTACGAACAGGGCACCGCGCTCGGCACAATCCGCGAGCCGCGGATCGAACGGAAGCCGCCCGAGAATCGGCGCTTCGGCTGATTGCGCCAGGCCACCAAAATCACCCTGCGGAAAGAGCGGGCGCACGGAGTGACAACTGTCGCAGTTGAAGCCGAGCATGTTTTCGACCAGTCCGAGCACCGCGATACCGTCGTGGGCGACAATTTTCAGCGCGTCACGAGTCGCACGCACGCAGGCCTCGGACGGACGCGTCACCATCACTACGCCGGTAAGCTCAATCACTTCGGCGAGGCCGTGCAACTGCGATACACCCGAGGCAAGATCGATAAGCATCAGGTCCAGCGGGCCAAAGCGCGCACCCATCAGGCGACGCAACGTGGCGCCGTAGTCGATCTCTAGCGGCCGCGCGCCATTGAGCGCCGGAGCCGCTGGTCGGATGTCATCGGATTCGGCAAAACTGAACGCGACCGGTTCGCCGTCGGCCAATTGGCTCGAAGCCGCAACCCGAAGGCCCAACGGACCCGAGGCGGGATCGATCTCCTCGCCCAACGTAAAACGCCGCAGGGGTTTCAATCCCAGCATCCCTAGCAGACCGGGCGCATTCAGGTCAGCGTCGACGATTGCGACCTTTCGGCCCGCGATCGCGAGCGCCGCCGCAACGTTGACGCCGATCGCGCTCTTCCCGACTCCGCCCCTGGCGCTGGCAATCGCCACCACCGCGCGGACCTCGGGCAGCTTCAGTAAGGCCGCCGCACCATTTTCTGCACTGGCGCCGGCCGGCGTCCCTTCGGCCCGCGCCTTGCAGAAGATTCTTGTTGCCAATTACACCTTCCCAAATCGATGCTGGCGGGGCGTCCCCCGTGGGTTGCCCGGCACAACTGACCTCGGCGCGGCATGACTCGGGATCACACCTGCGCTTTCACCTAACATCTCACACCGCTTACAAATAGAATGCCCGTGGACAGGGCTGCGGTAAAGACGCTTTTTCGACGGCTGGGCCGCAATCGATCGACAAAAATCGGCCAGCGTTCCTTAATGAACATCGCTGGTGCGAAATGCGGCCGCCTACGGATTCTCTTCGTCAGCGTCGGTCGAGCCAAGCTTGCGATAGGTATTGCGTTCGTCGTCGAAGCGGCGCTGTGACTTGGCCTCTTTTTCCTGCTCCTGCTGACAGTCGCGGCAAAGCCGTGTAAACGGCATCGCCAGCAGGCGCTCCTCGGCGATCTCCAGTCCGCACGACTCGCAAACGCCGTAAGTACCCTGGTCCAGCCGGTCGAGCGCGTCGTCGATCTGCTTGATTTTCACTCGTTCCCGGTCGGACAGGATGAAATTGATCTCCCGGTCGCGTTCTTCGGAGGCGAGGTCATAAGTATCCATGCCCTCGTCCTTGTTGGCCTCGCGCTCGGCGCGCAGTTCGGAATCGATTTCGCTGAGCAGCTTGGTCTTCATCTCCACCAGTTGCTCGCGCATCTTGGACAGGAATTTTTTTCTGTTCGTGGCTGCTGTTTTCTTCGGCATTGCTCGCCGCCCCTTATAGTTGCGCCACTGCGCCCGTGATCCGTGCGTGAAGGTCATAGGTCGAAGCGCGCTCGATCCGCGCGCGGACGATCTCGCCCGGTTCGGCTTCGCCGCTGAGCAGGACCATCCCGTCGATTTCGGGCGCCTGAGCCGAGGTCCGCGCGCGTAACCGCGTCGCACGCCCCGGCGCCGCTCCTTCGACCATGACCTCGATTTCGCGGCCGACCAGGCCGCGATTCTTCGTCAACGAAATTTCCGCCGCCAGCTCCATCAATTCGGCCCGCCGCCGCCGCTTGACCGCTTCGGGCACCTGATCCGCAAGTTCATAGGCCGCGGTATTTTCCTCGCGCGAATAAGTGAAAACTCCCACCCGGTCGAATTGCTGCTCGCGCACAAAATCGACCAGTTTCGCAAACGCCGCATCGGTCTCGCCCGGAAATCCGACGATGAACGAGGTCCGAAGCGCGACCTCGGGAATCGCCTCGCGGATCCGCCCGAGCAGGCTCCGCAGCGCGTCGGCGGAACGCTCGCGCTTCATCGCCCGCAGTATCGCGTCATCGGCATGCTGCAGCGGCATGTCTATATACTTAACCACTCTGTCAAGGCCGGCGATCGCCGCGAGCAATTCGTCGGTCACAAAATTCGGATAGCAATAAAGCAGCCGGATCCATTGGATGCCGTCGATGGACGCGAGCCGATGCAGTAAAGCCGCCAGTGATGCGCGCGGGGTAAGGTCGCGGCCGTAGGCGGTAAGGTCCTGCGCGATCAAATTGATCTCGCGGACTCCACCCGCCGCGAGACGGCGCGCCTCTTCCACCAGATCATCTAGCGGACGGCTCTCGTGACGCCCGCGAATCTTCGGAATGATGCAGAAAGCGCATCGATGGTCGCAGCCTTCTGAAACTTTCAGGTATGCACTGAACGGATCGCCGGTTCTTATTCTCGGCGCCTCGGCGGAGGGCAGCAGATGGGCCGCACCCGCATAGGGAATCGGCCGCAGCTCCGGCCGTTCGCTGCGCCGCAAGAGTTCCGGCAGGTCGAGAAAGTCGCCGGTGCCGACGAAAATATCGACCTCGGGAAATTGCTCGCGAAGCTCGCTCCCGTACCGTTGCGAAAGGCATCCCGCCACCACCAACCGCTTGCCCTTGCTGTTCTTTTTGACCTCGGCGGCGGCCAGAATCGCGTCGATTGACTCCTTCTTGGCCGGCTCGATGAACGCGCAGGTATTGACCAGCAGCACCTGAGCCTGCCGCGGGTCCATCGTGACTTCGAATCCCGCACGCACCAGCGCGCCCAGCATCAGCTCGCTATCGGCTGTGTTTTTCGGGCATCCCAGGCTAATCAGGTGGACGGCTTCCATACTGGATAAAAACAGGGCCTATATGCATACTCTCCCGCGGCAACGGGCGCAATCGGGGTCACCGCGGAATGGCAGGAATTTATTTATTTTGGGGACGAACGACGTCCGCGCCCTCAGGAACGGTGAAAGTGAACAACGAGTCATCAAGCGCTACGTTGGTCCGAATATCGCTGAACCTTAGTTCGGTGACGCCGCCGACCTGGTTTGTGAGCCTAAAATTAACAATGTCGTAACTCTTCGGGTCGAGACCGAGTTCCATCGTATCGCCGCCGCCCTTGGGAGTCAGGATCACATGCGTCAGTCCGTCACTGGAGGGGGCCGGCGGCAATGTCACCTTGAAATCGCGACGAATATTGCCCAGGCCGAGCAAAAACGCCGTGGCACTGCTCTTGAGCGCCTTGTTTACCGGCAACTCGACCACCTGGTTGAGGTCTTTTTCATAATCATAGACGGTTTTGCCGTCGCTTACGACGGTGCCCTCCGAGGGCGCCGCGAACTCCCATCGCATCCGTCCGATTTTTCTGAAATAGACCGTGCCCTTGCGAGTGCGGGTCATGCCGCCGGGGCTGCTGAGTGTCTCGTCGAAATTCGCCTGCATCGAGCGCGAGCAATCGTAGCGTTCCTGCAAGCGCGCAACGATCGTGTCGAGGTCGGCGGGCCTGAGCGAAGAAGCATCGGCACCGGCTTTTTGGGGTTTGCAACGTGCCTCGGCCGTCGTTACCCGGCCTAAGGACATGACTATTGCCGTCGAAACGACCGCCCCCGCCAGCGCCATACACCGCAAAGCCTGGCAGCTCGCCGACCGCGCTCGCAGACTCGCGTCGCCCAGGATGACAGAAGAGGGAACCACGGCCCGGCGCGCCTTCCAACATTTTCCGATTAAATTCACAAAATCTCGGGATGCCAAGTTCTCGTTGGCACCCCTGACAAGACGTTAGGCGCTAATTGGCGTTGCGGGCGCGGACCTCGCGCGGGCGCATCCCATCGCCAGGCGTCACCAGCCCCTCGCGCTCCATCTGCTCGACCATCCGCGCCGCCCGATTGTAGCCGATCCGCAGACGCCGCTGGATCATCGAGACCGACGCCTGGTTGGTTTCGATAACGATTCGCACCGCCTCGTCGTAGAGGTCGTCCGCCTCGAAGCCGCCGCCGTCGAGCCCATCCTCGGACGGCACCCTGGTCTCCAGGATTTCCATCTGATAATCCGGAGCACCCTGGGCGCGAAGAAAATCGACGACCCGGCGAATCTCGGTTTCTGACACGAACGGGCCGTGCAGCCGGCGCAATTTGGCGCTCCCCGGCGGCATGAACAGCATGTCGCCCGCGCCCAGCAGCCGTTCGGCGCCGATCGAATCGAGGATGGTGCGCGAGTCGACGCGCGAGGTCACCTGCAGCGAGATGCGCGCGGGCAGATTGGCCTTGATTAGCCCGGTCAACACGTCGACCGAAGGGCGCTGGGTGGCCAGAATCAGGTGGATTCCGGAGGCGCGCGCCTTTTGCGCGAGGCGCGTGATGTCGCGTTCGACGGTCTTGCCTTCGCTCAGCAGCAAGTCGGCCAGCTCGTCGATGATGATCACGATTTTGGGCAGCCTCCGATGTTTGATCGGCTCGCCGTCCTCCGCAGTCGCCCGGCCCGCGCCTTC
Organism: uncultured delta proteobacterium; assembly: GCA_963710455.1. Taxonomy (GTDB): domain Bacteria; phylum Desulfobacterota; class Binatia; order Binatales; family Binataceae; genus JAKAVN01. The sequence continues at coordinate 201,691 of CAVQAG010000013.1, read as the reverse complement.
CTCGATCAGATTGACCGGCTTCAACTCCACCACCTTGCCGGCGGTGCCGAGCGCGCGGTTGTAGCCGTCGATATTGCGCACGCCCATATCGCGCATCATCCGGTAGCGGGTTTCCATCTCCTGCGTCGCCCACAAGAGCGCCGCCGCCGCTTTTCCCGGATCGACCACCACCGGAACCAGAAGGTGCGGGATGTTCTCGTAGACTGACAGTTCGAGCATCTTGGGATCGATCAGGATGAAGCGCACGTCATCCGCGGTTGCGTTGAAGAGAATCGACGCGATCATCGTGTGGATCGACACCGACTTGCCGGTCCCGGTCGCGCCCGCAATCAGCAAGTGCGGCATCATCGCGAGATCGGCCGCCATCGGACGCCCCGAGATGTCCTTGCCGAGCGCGATCGTGAGCTGACTGCGGGCAGCCGCAAACTCCTCGGCCTCCATGATCTCGCGCAGGTAAACCTTCTCACGTTTGCGATTGGGAACCTCGATTCCAACCACCGCCTCGCCCGGCACCGGGGCCTGGATTCGCACGGTCGCCGCCCGCAGCGCCATCGAAAGGTCGTCGGCCAGGTTCACGATCTGACTGACCTTGATTCCCGAGCCGGGCTCGAACTTGTACATCGTGACCACCGGGCCGGGCTGGACCTCGACGACGCGACCCTCGACCCCGAAGTCGGCGAGCTTCTGCTCAAGTACGCGCGCGCTCCGCTCGAGTGCGGTCTCGTCGACGTGCGCATGCTCGGCCGGCGGCATATCGAGCAGTGAGAGCGCCGGAAGCTCGTACCCGCCCTTCCCGCGTCCCGCGCGCAGCGGTTTGTTGTCGCGCGGGCGAAGCTCGCCCGGCTCGAGTCGGCGGACCTTGAGCGTACGGACCTCGGCGCTCGCCGTGCCCTTGGCAGCTTCGAACGCCGCGGCTTCAAGCGGAATATCCGCCTCGCCGGCCGACCAATCGCCGTCGTCATCAATTGGAAGGTCGCGCGCCATGCTGCGGGGGCCGCGCCGGCGCACACTGGAAGCCAGACCAGCCATCAATTCGGTCGGCGCGCGCCGCAGCATCATCACCAGCGACGCGATCACCGCGAGCATCACGCAGAGATAACCGCCGCCCACGTTGAGATAGCTGTCCAGTACGGACGCGAGGGCGGCGCCGAGCGTCCCACCCGCCGCCGCCGATTGCGCGCCGCCGGCGAAAAGCCCGGCGCCTACGCTGAGTGCGATCAACAGAACCGCTCCGCCCAGGCACTCGCGCATCACCGTCCCTCGCGAAGCGCCACTCCACACGCGTGTCGCGAGCACCAGCACCATCAGCGCCAACACGTAAGCCTGGAAACCGAACAGGCCGCCCGCCGCAGTGGCGGCCGCCTCGCCCAGGATGCCGCATAGGTTGGGATTCTGACCGGCCGCAGCGGAAACCAGGCTCAGCACGCTGAAGAGAGCAATCGCGACCAACACGATCGCCGCGAGTTCGCGCGCAACGCGGTTTTGCGCCGGCGCAGGTGGAATTTCAGGGGCCACCGCCGCCGCTTCGAGCTCGATTGGCGCTTTGGGCTGACGCGCGATGGCGCTCAGACCTCCATGACGTGCGGCACAATCAGCGGCCGTTTGCCGAGCGCGTGGCTGAAGTAGCTGCGCAGGGTGTGCACGATCTCGTCCCGCAGAATCGAGCCTTCGGGGCTGAACGGTCCCTCAACGCGATTTAATCTGTCGGCCAGTTGCGCACGCGCGCGCCGGATATGGGCGGAAGTACCATTGCCGATCAAGAGTCCGCGCGAGATCAATTCCGGGCCGGCGATGATCGCGCCGCTTTTCGCGGACACCGCGATCACCGCGAACACCGTACCGTCGCGGCCGAGCGTGCGCCGCTCGCTCAGCAGGCCGGGGTCGCCGAACTCGCCATCTTCGATCAGAACGCGTCCGGCGTCGACCGAGCGCGCGCGATGCGCCATCGGACCGGTGCTCAAGGTCAGCGGCTCGCCGTCCTCGAGCAAGAAGCAATTGCCCTCGGGTATTCCCGATGCGGCGGCGAGCGCGAGGTGGCGGCGCAGATGGCGATACTCGCCATGGACGGGCACGAAATATTTTGGCTTGACCAGCGCAATCAGTTCGGCCAGTTCGTCCTGGTTGGCGTGGCCGGAAACGTGCACCGGCGCGACCGATTCGTAGAACACCTCGGCGCCGCGTTTGTAGAGTTGATTGACCAACGTATTGATCGTGCGCTCGTTGCCGGGAATGAATCGCGAGGAAAGTACGACGGTGTCGCCCGGGTCCACGCGCGCGCGGAGATGCGCGTCGGCGGCAATTCGCACCAGCGCCGATAGCGGCTCGCCCTGGCTGCCGCTGGCGAGGAAGGTCAGTTTGCGCGACTCCAAAAACTCTGCCTCCGACGGATCGATAAAGGTGCCCGGAGCGAATGGTAGCTGACCAAGCTCCAATCCCAGGCGCACGCTCTCAGCCATCCGGCGTCCCAGCGGCACAACTCGCCGCCCCATCTCGCGCGAGACTTCGGTCAACTGGCGGATGCGATGGAGGTGGGAGGAGAATACTGAGAGAAAAAACTTACCGCGGCTGCGCGACACGATCTCGCGCAGCACCGGCTTGATCGAGCTTTCCGCGCCCGAGCGCCCGGTACGTTCGACGTTGGTCGAATCCGACATCAGCAGCGCCACGCCTTCGGCGCCCAGTTCGGCGAAGCGCTCGCGATCGAAGAGTTCACCGTCGATCGGCGTCGGGTCGATTTTGAAGTCGCCGCTATGCACGATCATCCCGGCCGGCGTCGAAATCGCGAGCGCGACCGAGTCGGGCGTGGAATGGGTGACGCGAATCGGCTCGACGCCGAACGGACCGAGCTCGAAACGCCGGCGCGGCTCGATCGTGTTCATGCGCGCGCCGACCAGGCTTTCCTCGTCAAGGCGGCGGCGCGCGAAGGCCAGCGTCACTGCTGTCCCATAGACCGGCACGTTGAAGCGGCGCAGCAGATGCGGCAGCGCGCCGACGTGGTCCTCGTGAGCGTGGGTCAGAACGACACCAAGAATTTCGAGATGGCTCTGCTCGAGGTAGGCGAGATCGGGCGCCATCACGCCCAGGCCGAGCGTGCGCTCTTCGGGGAACATCACCCCGGCGTCGATTAGGATCGCGCGCCCGGCGCATTCAATTGCCGTCAGGTTGAGCCCGATTTCGCCGAGCCCGCCCAAAGGCACGATCCTGACCGACGAAGATGTCAAACCGTGGGATGCCATCACCCTGAACCCCACCTCACACGACCACCGCCAAGCGATTATATAAAGCCTCCGGCAACGGCGAAAGCAGCACTGGGAGCGGCCGAGAGCGCCAATTGGGGGCTTTCAGAGCGAACGCCCATTCACCCCGGACCCCTTCCTACCTGAAGGAGTGTTGTCGATAAATGCCCGAAAAAGGTCCATTGCTTCGCGGAGATCCTTCACTGACGCTCAGGATAACGGCAAACGAGCTTTTTTGTTGCCATCCTGAAAGCGGACTGCCGGAGTGAAGGATCAAACGCGGCGCGATTTTCATGTTTCTCGACGGCCTCTGAAGGGGGCGACGGCTTTGAAAAGAACGGGGGCGTGGTGTCAGCCTCGCCTCGCTTTCACTGTATCAACAGGCGGTGGATTGACCTCGGCGCGGGCGGTTGCACAGATTGCGCGCCGGCGTTAGGTTTCATGGAAGTTCGATTCCGCCGGCGGCACGCGTAGTTCAAGGCGCTTGTCGCCCGTGAGCTTCGATCAGACCACGATGTCAGTAAACAAAGTCATCCTGCTCGGTAATCTCGGACGCGATCCCGAAGTGCGCTACCTGCCCTCGGGGCAGCCGGTCGCCAATTTTTCGGTGGCGACCAGCGAACGCTTCAAGGGACGCGACGGCACCAACAAGGAATCGACCGAGTGGCATAACGTCGTCGTCTACGGCAAGCAGGCCGAGCTCTGCAGTCAGTATCTCAAGAAAGGTCGGCAGGTTTATATCGAAGGACGTTTGACTACGCGCCAGTGGGAAGCCAAGGACGGCAGTGGCAAACGCAACCGCACCGAGGTCGTCGCCCAGCGCGTACAATTCCTTGGCGGCCGCGGCGACGGTATGGGCGTCGGCGGGGGCGGAGCGCGCAGCGGTGGGATGGATGAGCCAGAGGATTTCAGCACCGATATGCCGCCGGCCGGCCCCGACGACGACGACATTCCGTTTTAGACGGCACGAAGTTCAGCCACGCCGAATCGTCGGCAGCGGCGCTGAGTCGCTGTCGTTGGCCGCTTTGATAAATGCGTCCACTGCGGCGCACAAGTCACCCAGCGCGATCCGCATGTATTCGGCCGGCAACGGCTCCAGTTTCTCGCGCGCCTTCTTCCAGGTCGATCGCGCGCCGCGCAGATTGCCGCGCTGGGCATGCAGGACCGCTACCGCCGCCTGGATCATTCCCTGGTAAAAGAGCTTCCCGGCGCCGTTCGCGCTTTTCCAAACCTCTTCCCACACTTCGTGGCAATCGAAAAAGCGACCCGCGTTGAAAAGCTCGATACCCTCAATCCACAACTCCTGCGCCTTTTTATCTCGGATCACTCGCGTCACTCCCGCCACGATAGCGTTAATGCCACTTCAAGCAGACGCCAAAGCTACTTTAAGTTTTACTTGAAATTAATCAACGAGGGCGGTGTATCGACCGAAATAGCGACGGCCGCCGGCGCGATACGTGCCGGCGGCCGTAATCCGATGCTCAGTTTTCCCTGATCCGATGTGACGTCTATGAGGCCGTGCCGTGACGAAGCAACTTGCCCGGCGTAGCGCCCGTACAATCGCCCTCGGTGAAGGTAATCGCGCCGTTGACCAGGATATGGCGATAGCCTTCCGCGCGCTGCACGCGACGCCATTCGTCGCCCGGAAGATCGTGCACGATCTCGACGGGTCCGACGCCAAGCTTTTCGTAGTCGTAGATCACGATATCGGCCGGCGCGCCCTCGCGCAGGAAACCGCGATCCTTGAAGCCGGCGCAAAAGGCCGGCAGCGCGCTCAGCCGCCAATGGATCTCCTCGAGCGTCAACCATCCGCGCTCGCGCACGAAGGTTGCGATGCCCTCGGTCGGGTAGCGGCCGGCAGTGAGGAACTTGGTATGCGCGCCACCGTCGGAGACGCCGAACGTGATGTAAGGATAGTCGATGATCTCTTTCATCAGCGCGGGATCGCGGTTGATCGCCGGAGCGAAGAACTCGGTCTTGAGGTTGTCGGCCACAGCCAGGTCGCACATCACGTCGACTGGATCTTTGCCGTCGCGCTCGCCTGCCTTGCGCAGCGTCATCCCTTCGAGATGGCGCAGCTTCTCGTCGATCACCTGCGTGATCACGATCTGATCGAAGAAGCTCGTGATGAGTCCTTCGCGAGGCAGATTGGTCTTGAGCCCGTGACGCCGTCCGGGATCGGCAAGCTTGGCCTTGCGCTCCTCGAGCGTGCCGGTCGTAACCTCGCGCCACGAGTCGGAGTCGTCGAAGAGATTCCAGTCCTCGAAGGTGAAGGTCAGGCCGGCTTCAGTCGTGATTCCCTGACCGTACACCGGAATGCCATTAACGCGGCACCGATCGAGCCATCGAATCATGTTGCGATGACGATGCGGAAAGCGGTCCTGCGACTGCACCGCCTCGAACATGATCGGGCGTCCACTGATTTGCGCAAGCTCTTCGTAGTGGCGGGCGTCTTCCTTGGGATTCCAGCTCGCAAGCGTCATTTCCTGGAAGCCTTCGCCACGCTCGCCTAGCACCTTGGCGAAAACCTTGCACGTCTCGTCGTGCATGACGTCGGTGTTCATCGGCGATCCGTCCCAGTCGCGCTGCACCGATGACGGCCCGTCGGGCTTGAGGCGCTGCGCGGACCATCCGTAGGCGCCGGCGTCCATCGCTTCGTTGAGCAAATGGGCCATCATGCGATGCTCGTCGTCGGTCGGCATGCGGCCAGTCTTGGACTGCTCGATCCCCATCACGTAGCCCATCAGCGGATTTACCGGCACGTAGGGCAGCACGTTGACACCCTTGGGCAGGCGCTCGATACGATCGAGAAATTCCGGATACGTGTGCCAGTCCCACGGCATCGCGGCCTTCATCGCGGCCAGCGGGATCGCCTCAGTGCGGGTCATGGTCAGCATCGCCCGCTCTTCATCGCCCGGCTTGACCGGAGCGAAACCGAAGCCGCAATTGCCGATGACCACCGAGGTCACGCCGTGCCATCCGGAGATAGTGAGCCACGGGTCCCAGAACAGTTGCGCGTCGTAATGGGTGTGGAGGTCGATGAAGCCCGGGGCGACGATAAGGCCGCGCGCATCGATCGCCTGTTTGGCGTCGCTCTCCGCGATGCGCCCGATTTTGGCAACACGCCCGTTTTTGACTCCGATGTCGCCGCGGATGCGCGGGGCACGGGTCCCATCGATGATCATTCCGTCTTTAATGACAATGTCGAATTCTGGCATCAGGCTAGATCTCCGCATTGGATAGAGTTTCGTACTCCCCATGCATCGCATTAATCGGAGCGCGAATCAAGAAAAAGCGGCGCTTATCAAGCAAACGTTTGGCGTCCTGAGGTTCCCTTGCGAACCCGTGTACGCCGAAAGGGGCAGAGTCAATTCTTGCGCGCGCCGGGTTCGAGTTCGACGCCAATCGGTACGATAATGCGCACCACCGCATTGTAGAACGCGACACTCATCGCGAGTTCCATGATGCGGCGATTGTCGAGAAACTCGCGCAGCGCTTCGAAGGTCCTGTCGCTCACTTTGACGTTGGTGGTGGCCTCGGCCGCGTAACGCATCACGGCGCGTTCATGTTCGTTGAACACGGACGCGCGCTCGAAATCGGCAAGCTGTTCGAGTTGTTCGCGGCGCACGCCGACGTTAAGCGCGATATTCCAATGATGAACGAATTCGTACTCGGCGCCGGCTATGCGTCCGACGGTCATCAGCGCAAGTTCGCGCAGCCGCGGATCGAGCTCGGTGTGATTGCGCAACTCCATCGCCATCGCCGAGAAGCGCCGCAGCAGGTTGGGCGCGTTGGCGATTGCGCGATGGATGTGCCCGGGGGGAGTGCCGCGTTCGCGCTCGAACTCGTCGAAAATCTCGCGTCCCTCGGTGGTCAGATCTTCGCGGCTGACATACGGCAATCGCGCCATCGGAAACTCCCTTCCAGGTCTGGATGAGCCCGTATCCTGAATTTCGGGTTGGTCAGTTCAAATTCTCTGACGATCGGTCGTTCTTTGGTCCTTTCGTCATCCTGAGCGGTCGGCTGCCGTCGCTGGTCGCGCCGATGTAGAGAACGCCTGACTTGCTGCTCATGATGTAAACGTAGTAGCTCACCGTGTCAGCGCGCGGAGTACCGCGCGAGATCCCTCACTTCGTTCAGGATGACGGTTATGGCATCGGGCACGTCGGCTCAGGCGAACAGCATCTCCGACATCGCACCGCCCGGCGGGATCATCGGCATCACCGCCTCTTCCTTGGGGATCACGACGTCGATCAGCACCGGACCCGGCGTGGCGAAGGCTTCTTTCATTGTGCCCGCAAGCTCGCTCTGTTTCTCGATCCTGAAGCCGCGCGCGCCATACGCCTCGGCCAGCATCACGAAATTCGGCACCGACATCGCGGAGTACGAGTAGCGCTCCTGATAGAACTTTTCCTGCCACTGCCGCACCATCCCGAGGAAGTAGTTGTTGAGGATGATGACCTTGATGTCGACGTTGTACTGAACGGCGGTGCCAAGCTCCTGGATGTTCATCTGAATCGAGCCGTCGCCCGAGACCACCACCACCTTGCGGTCGGGCGCGGCAAACTTGGCCCCGATTCCGGCGGGCAAGCCGTAGCCCATCGTGCCGAGGCCGCCCGAGGTCAGGAACGAGCGCGGCTTCTCGAATGGAAAAAGCTGCGCGACCCACATCTGATGCTGGCCGACGTCGGTCGCGACGATGCAGTCGCCCTTGGTCAACCCGTGCATCTCCTCGAGCACGTGGATGGGCGAGACGGCGTCGCCCGGGCGCTTGCCGTTGCCATTCTCGTACAGTGGCTTTTCGCGCTTCCACTGGAGGATCTGCTGATGCCACTTGGTCCATGCCGCGCGGCGCTTGGCGATCGACTCGCGCCCCTTGACCACCGTCAGCATGTCGGCGAGCACCGACTTGATGTCGCCGACGATCGGGATGTCGACCTTGACGTTCTTGGAAATCGACGACGGGTCGATATCGACATGGATGATGGTCTTGGCGTGAGGTGCAAAATCGGCGATGCGTCCGGTGACGCGGTCGTCGAAGCGCGCGCCAATTGCCACCAGGCAGTCGGTATTGCATACCGCCGTATTGGTGCCGTACGAGCCATGCATCCCAAGCATCCCCAGGCACAACGCGTCGGAGGCGGGCACCGAGCCAAGGCCCATCAGGGTCTCGGTCACCGGGATGCCCATGCCGCGCGCAAGCTGGGTAAGCTCGGGCGCTGCGCCCGACCATTGCACTCCGCCGCCGACGTAGAAGAGCGGCTTGTCGCTCTTTTCGATCGCCTCGATCGCACGCTCAATCTGGCGCGGATTGCCCTTCAGCGTCGGCTTGTAGCCGCGCATCTCGACCCGCTCGGGATACTTGAAGGCGTGCTCGGCCTGCTGCACATCCTTGGGCACGTCGATCACCACCGGGCCCGGACGGCCGGTACTCGAGATGTAGAAGGCTTCCTTGACGATCCGCGCGACGTCGCGCACGTCCTTGATGAGATAGTTATGCTTGGTGCAGGGGCGCGTGATACCGACGAAGTCCGCCTCCTGGAACGCGTCGTTGCCGATCATCGTGGTGGGTACCTGACCCGAGATAACGACCATCGGAGTCGAATCCATGTTGGCGTCGGCGATGCCGGTAACCGTGTTGGTTGCGCCGGGGCCCGAGGTCACCATCACCACTCCCGGCCGTCCGCTGACTCTCGCATAGCCCTCGGCCATGTGTGCAGCGCCCTGCTCATGACGGACGAGAACGTGTTTAATTTTGGAATCAAGCAGAGCGTCGTAAGTGGGCAGAATCGCGCCGCCCGGATAGCCGAAGATTACGTCGACGCCTTCGGCGATCAGGCTTTCGATGATGATTTGCGCTCCGCTAAGTTTCTTCATCGGCGACACTGCTGCACGGAACAGACCTCCTGAGGGTAGACAGCAAAGTTACACTAAACGAAGGGAATGGCTCAACGCGGGCGCAACCGGCGCGCGGCGAAAGCGTCGCGCTTAAATGCCGGCTGATGCGGCGGCGGTCCGCCGCGCTTTATCAGTAGCGCAGCACGAAGCGCACGTCGCCGAAGCGCACCTGGTTGCCGCTGCCGACGCGCACCGAGCCATGCACCGGCTGCTCGTTGACATAACTGCCATTGGTCGAGTTGAGGTCGGTCACCTCGAAAACTCCGTTGCGGCGCATCAGGCGGGCGTGCGTGCGCGACACGCTCGCGTGCGGTATCACCACGTCGTTATCCTCACCGCGTCCCAGCGAAACCTCGTCCTTGAACAGGCTGTACTCGGCGGGCACCGGGTCGATCGCCTCGAGCAGGCTGAGCCGCGCCTCATGCGCCGCCAATGGCGAAGATGGCGGCGGCGCCGGGGCCGAAACGGTACGCGCCGGCGGGGCGGGCCGGGCGGTCACGGGTGCGCGCGCGGCGGCACGCGGCGGAGCTGGCGGCGCGGGTTGGTTCTGCGCCTCGACGATCGCCTTGAGATCCTCGGCCGAAAGCCCGAAGCGCATCCGCGACAGCCCAAACAACCCCATGATCGCGATCAGCGGCACCGCCAGGTTCCACCAGTTGAACGATAGCTGCTGAAGTCCAGTGCCGCCCATGTTGACGCCCGCGTCCGTGCCGTCCTCGGGGACGTTGATGGTCGCACCGCCAACTCCGTGCACCTGGTAGGATGTGGCGGCCTCGCCGGTCTGGCCGTCGTAGCTGATCTTGAGCTCGACTCGGCGATCGGTGCCGTCCTCGATCGGACGCGGCGTACGGTAGGTCAGCGAGTACTCGGTCGCGATCGAATGTCCGATCTCGCGCACCAGCGAGGCGAAGTGTCCTTCCTCGGTCACGATGTTGTAAGAGCGCCCGTGCGTGGCTTCGACGATCTCAGCGTACTCGGGCGCGATGAATGGCGGCGGCACTACCGCATATAGCGTCAGGCCGTTGCGCTTCATCATCGCGGCGACGTCGGTGCCGGTCAGGTCAGTCACGTCCTGGCCCTTCTGATGGTGGTCCCAGAAGGCCTGGTCGTGCTGGGTGTTGGCCGATCCGTCACCCTTATGATGAGGAGGAGCGTCGGTAATGATGATGATGATGCCCTGGGCCTGCGGACGGAACGGAAAGGTCGAAGCGTAGGCGAGCGCGTCGAGCTGGTCCTCGGGAATATCGCCGCCGCCCGAGGCGTGCAGCGTGCCGACCCAGTTGATGAACTGGTTGACGTCCGACGTCATGGTCTTTTGATACGGGCAGTTGCAGTCCGGGTATTTCGAGACCACGTAGTCCTCGAACGTGACCAGGCCGAGGCGGTAGTCGCGATTGTTGGAAGCGAGGTCATGCGCGAAATTCACCATGTTCTGTTTGATCGCGTCGATATAGGGCTGCATCGATTCGGTCACGTCCATCACGAACACGATGTCGACCGGGCGGCCCTGCCCTACTCCGCGGAAGTCCAGAATCTTGGCCAGCTTGCCATCCTCGAAGACCTGCAGATTATCCGGGCGCAGATTGCCCACCGGCTGCCCATTCTGATCGGTTAAGCCGAAGTCGAGTTCGACGCCGCCGTCCGAGTCGAAGTGTTGCAAGCCCGGATTACCGACCACGACCTGCATCGCGGCGCGCGCCCCAGAGGCGGCTGAGAGCTGAAAAACCAAAAGCGCGGCCAGAACTAAAGTGATGCCGGTCGCGAGTGATGAGATGCGCTTCATATCAACCGATGAGTCTCCAACATTCTTCTCAGATTTTCCGAGGCTGCGAACCATACCGTCAAGTCCCGCGTGTCCAATTACGCTACGCCTTGAAGCTGGTTGCTTGCCTTCGCTCCTACGTTAGGTTATCCCAAGCGGGAACCGAAATCTCATTTGTAGGCTTCGCGAGTGAAACAGTTATCGTTTTGGTGGGCGGCGATGGCCCTGCCCGCGTTCGTGTCAGTGATTCTTGTGACGGTGTCGATGACGATCGGAATCGGCCATGGCCAGGTCCCGCCCAACAGCGACCAGGGCACTTTGGTAATCGCGTTGACCGGTGCTCCCCCCAGCCCGACTCCACCGTTAGGTCCTGGTTTTCAGAGCCTGTCATTCAACATACTGGCGGTGAAGCTCAATCCAAGTACCGACGTCAGCACCTTTCAGAACCAGGCCGACCCCAATTGGGTGACGATTCCCGTCGCCCAAGGCGTCGGATTCAATGACGTTGGTACCGTGGACGTGTTCACCCAGCTCGCCACGCTGTTCAATCTTAACACTGTCGGTCCCAATCCGGCGGGCGCAGGCACGGGTCCCAGCGAATTCCAAGTCGATATCAATCAAATTCAAACGGTGCCGCAGCTGTTCAACGCTGCGCTGGTACCGGCCAGCACCTATCATCTGATCGAGCTGGTGCTCGATGGTAGCAATGGAGGCACCGTCGTCCCGGTCTGCCTGGAAACCTCTTCAAGTATGCTCGAGGGATGTATCGCGTCGCAGATATCGATGACGAGTCCTACTCAATTCCTGACAACTTCGACCCCCGACGGCTTCAGCGTGCCACTCAACGGGCTCACCACCATGGTCATCAACATCGCCCCCGTAACCTCGGGATTCCTGGGGCGGCCGACCTTCAGTGGCGGTTTGTACGAATTTTCTCCCAGCATTTCGCTGGCGACCAACTCCCCCAACTTTCTCGGCCTGGCCACCGGCCCCGCGTTCGGAGCCAGCAAGGTGGCGGCCGAATTGGCGGGCACAGGCCAGGTGGTAGAAACGACAACCATCGGCGGCGGACAGTACCAGATGCCATTGCCCGCCAGCGTCAACGGCACCTTGTATGACCTGGTGGCGTCGGGCCCGGGTTTCGCCTATGCGTTCGCGCACAATGTTCTGGCCCAGCGAAACATAACGAAGACCGTGCAATTAGACGCGGCGCCGGCAGGCCAGATCGCGCTCACCGGCAAAGTGACCGACGCCTGCTCGGGAGCCGCGCTGCCCGGCGCCACGCTGGAAATTGTGGCGCCCGCGCCAGGCAGCGGAGCGGATTGCACACAGGTCCCGACGCCTTCGGCCTGCGTCGTCCTGGCCAGCGCCAATACCGACGACACCGGAACCTACCCGATGCCGGCTAGCAACTTCTCCCTGCAAAGCTTCAGCACGGTCCCCAACGGCAGCTACACGATGGTCGTCAGCAACGCAGGTTACGACACGGTGGCCTCGCCCATGTCGGTGAACGGCGGCGCCGCATGTTCGGGAGGTACGGGTGGCCTGTGCAATTTCGCCCTGGGGCGATCGCAAATCAATGGCCTGGTAACGATCAGCCCGCCGGTCCCGAGCCCGCGGGCGCTCAATGTTCTCGTGACGGCTGAGGACCATGGCACGCACCATATCGAGAATGTCGCGCTGGCCACGGTACCGATCGGGTCCACGGCGGCACCGTTCACTATGACCGTGCCGGACCAGGCGAGTGTCGCTTCGCTCGACCTGTACGCGACGGTCAGCGACTACTTCAATGGATTGCCGGAAAAATCGAGCGGCCACACGATTGCCGTGCTGAGCGGCCTGGCCACGGCCTCGCGTTGCGGAACCGCCGCCACCAATCCGATTCTCTCGATGCAATGCGCGGGGCACGGATCGATTGTGGGTTCGACCTCAACCTTCGACGACGGCACCTCTATCGTGCTCTCGAAGAGCGGAGTGCAATTGATGTCGACCGGGGTCGGCCCGCAGGGCGGCACCGTAGCTGGGCAGTTCTTCCTCTGCGCGCCGGCCGATCCCGCGCCGTACCAGCTGCAACGCTTCGAGGCAAACCCGCCGGCCGCGCAGCCCTCGCCGGTGGGGACGCCTGTTCCGCAACTGATGACGCCGCCGCTGCAGGTCGCCCAGCCATGTAACAGCATCTGCAGTACCGGCAGCGGGCAGTGCCTGGTATGCGTCAACAATAGCGGCGTCGTCGTTCCATGAGCCCGCTCACCCAGTCAGCCGCGACAGGCAATCCAGACACGACAGGCAGTTTCAATTCGACAGGCAGTCTGAAGATGAAAGGCAGTCCCAAAACAAGGCTATCGGTCGCTGTCCAATGCGGAGCGCTAGCGATCCTGGCCTTCGCGTGCGCCTCCTGTGGGGGCGCTTTCGGCACGGCCAATCCGACCGCGCCGGGCAACACCTCCCAAGCACCGGCGGAGCAAGCATTGTGGGTGCTTGGCACGCCGGGCACGCCCTTTCAGGCGTTGGTTACGGATAGCTCGCAGTCATGGACTTTTCGGGGAGTGGTGCCCGAGATGGTAGTGATCGTCAACGCTTCTCCGGGCGAGCAGATGACGGTGACCAAGCTCAGCAACAATGCCGCCCTGATGACCACCGAACTGATTAGCGGCGCAACCCTGGTCGCCGAGGCGTCCACCAATGATCCGTTCGGGACCACCGTCGTGCAGACTTTTGGCGGACTTGCCGGGAACGCGCCGCGCGCCGACCCGGACATCCGGATCTTCATGAAAGGACCGTCTGGCGGGCTGCTCAATGGGCTGATCGAGGACTTGAGCTTAAGCTTCGTATTCCAAGCGCGTGCGCCAGCCCTTTTTCTGTTCGAGCGTTCCGACGGCCGAGTGGACGCGGTGATCAACTCGGTTGACGAAGGCGGAACAATCTTCGCGGACGCTCAATTGAACGGTGTGCCGGTGGTGGAGCAGGCCGGAGGCCCCCGCCTGCTAATCAAATTCCCCTAGCATACGCCTGATAACGGACCCTGTCGGCGACGCCTGTGCATAGTGGACGGCGAATGCCGGACAGGCTAGATTTGCCGCGTGCTGCCTTTCAAGCATGATCTGTTGGTTAACTATGAGCGTTGGACTCGTGACCGCGTGGACCGGACTCGTTAGCTCAGACAGCGCCTCGAGACGAGCCGCGACGGCAAAATGAATTCTATCTGGCTTCGCCGGATTCTGCTGCTGATAGTGGTAGTGCTGCTGCTCGCTTCCATTTTCCCGGCTATCAGGTACTACCGCTATTTCAATTCCCACGTCTCCACCGACGACGCCTACGTCGACGGTTCGGTCGGGCTAATTTCGTCTCGGATCACCGGCACGGTGGTCAAAGTCTTCGTGGAAGACAATTGGCGGGTCAGAGCCGGCGACTCGTTGCTCGAGCTCGACCCCAGCGACTACCAGGTGCAGGTCAACGCCGCCGAAGCTCAGCTTGAGCGCGCGCGTCAGACCGTCGATCAGCTTTACGCACAAGTCGAGGCCGCACGCTCCGGTCTTACGCTCGCCGAATCGCAACTGAGCCAGGCCCGAATCGACTACAACCGGGCGCGGCAACTCAAGGCGCAGGGCGTGGTCTCCAGTGAGTACTATGACCAGGCGACCACGGCGCTGCACGTCGCGCTCGCGACTCAGGGACTGGCGAACCATCAACTGATGCAGGCCGAAGCTGCCCTGGGGACCAATGAGGATCATTCGCGCTATGACCGGCCGGTGGTCCAGCAGGCCGAAGCCGCGCTGGAAGCCGCCAAGCTCTATCTGAGCTATACCGACATCAAAGCCCCCTTCGACGGAATCGTGACCCGGAAAAACGTGCACGTCGGGCATCGAATCGAGGCCGGTCAGCCCTTGATGGCACTGGTACCGATCCGCGGGCTTTATATTACCGCGAACTACAAGGAAACCCAGTTGACCAAGGTGCGCGTCGGCCAGCCCGCCGATATCGAAGCCGATATCTATCCGGGCTACATCTATCGAGCCCACGTGGACTCAATCAGCATCGGTACCGGCTCGGCTTTCGCCTTGCTGCCGCCGGAAAACGCTACCGGCAACTGGGTCAAAGTCGTGCAGCGCATACCGGTTAAGATCGTGCTGGACCAGCCGGAGCCGTCCGATAAGCCGTTGCGGATGGGCCTCTCGGTCGAGGTCACGATCGATATCTCCGATACGCGCGGGCCGCTGCTCACTTCCACGTTGCAGCGTGAATACGGACAGCATGGGACAATCCCTGAGACGATGCGACGGATGCGGCCGCTGGACAACGGTCCGCAGACGTTCCATGTGTTTCCGCCCGGGGGGAAGGTGCCCGGCATTACGCAGCCGAATTTCGCGCAACCGCAGTAGTCAGTGAATGGCTACGGGAGCGGCCGTCAGCAACCCGGATCTGACGGTTGCGGGGCCGGTGCGAGGCTTGGCGACACGTTTGCGTTCATCGAAGGCGCATTGGTGAAATCGAAAAGATCTTCGAGATCGTTCGCGTTCGCGTCGCGCGCGGTCAGATGCTCATTGGCCGTGAATCGTTTCTCGATAAGCGCCAGAATCGAAGTGTGATCGCCAACCGTATGAGAGACGTAAGCCGGTCGCGAGAATGGCGAGATAACCACAAAAGGCACCCGGATGCCATATTGATCGAAGCTATTGATGCAGGCCTCGCCGGGCAAAACCTCCGCGCAAAGCATCTGCTCCGCCTGCGCGCTGTCCGAGCATTGTGCACCGTTACCGGGAATTTCGGACGTGGGAGGGTTGGAGCGGTCCGCGCATTTTCCTGGCGGAATGCCGTCGGGTGAGATCGCCGAGGGCGGGGTGACGTGGTCGTAGAAGCCGCCATGCTCGTCGTAGGTCCAGATGACGATCGAGTCCTTCCAGTTCGGTCCGCTGCGAACCGCGTTGATTACGCTCGCCACCAACGCCTCTCCGGCCCTGATGTCGTATGGGGGATGTTCGCTGTCCTGTATGCTGAAATCCACGAACGACACCGAAGGTAAATTGCCCGAGGATGCCTGGGACATGAAATCGTCGAGAGTTTGAAAATGCGGCGGCACCGGATTGTGTACCAGGCCTCCATAGGGAATGCCTAGTTCGGTTACACCACTGACGTCCACATACTCGCCCCAGGTTACGTCGTTCTTATCCAGAAGATCAAAAATCGTTCCATTGATCGGTTGGAAGCCGCCGCTAGGCGGAAGCGGTATCTCGTTGATGCTAGTGACCAAGTGACCGAATGAGGTAGCTGCGAACTCGTATAACCGGTTGGGCACCGTGTGAGCGGGAACCGACGAGTAGTAACTGTCGTCAACTGCGAAGGTCGTAGCCAGGCCATAGTAATACGGCAGGTCCGCCTGCGTATAAAAGCCCATCGTATCGTCGTCAGTGGATGTTTCGCCGCTATCGATTTGTTCGGTCAAATCATTTTGCTCGACGAAGCCATCGTTGGTCCCATTAAGACTGTTGTTGGGATCGTTAAAGTTGATCTCGTTATGAGTTCCAACCCAGCTATGATCTAGATCGGGCGCGATGCAGAGGCGAGGATCGTGAAACGCCATCACCGGCGGGGCACCATCGTTCTCGGGATTTGAGTTGGTACAGGTGAGCATTCCCCCCGTACCCGCGGTGCAGCTCAAACCGTTGACGCAGGTGTGATCGCTAGAGGAGCAGGGACCCGGATGGTATGGCGATCCCGGCGCGTAGGGCAGCGCTCCCAGGTAATTATCGAAGGAATGATTTTCCTGCATCATCACGACGATGTGATTGACGCGCGCCAATCCGGTCGCAGTGGGGCTTGGTGTCGGCGTTCCGGAGCCGCCCCCACCGCCTCCGCTACCACATCCAGCTAATAGAAGGATTCCGAGCAAGAAGATATACGCTGAAAGCTTCGCGGACCGGCCACTGACAGGAAAGCTGGTAAAATCCACAAAGGGAGACATGCCAAGCAAGTGGTGTGCCCCTGACAGTGGAAGTGGTGGTCGGTTGGAGGGGCGATTTTTAAGTCTTTTTTCTCAGATCGCTGCCCTGATTTTCCGATCTCCGCGCTTTGTTACAAATGACTCTCCAGTCGCCAATTCCGCTCGGCCGCCAATTGCGTAATGGGCGATCCGCATACTAGGCTCGCCTCGCCGTGCCGGAAATCTCATCTCAACTCCTCGCCGAAGCCCAGTCGCTTGCCGCCGCGCTCTCGCGATACCTGGGCGCCGGTGTCGAACATCTGCGTATCCTAGCGAGTGGATGGGAGACAACGCTGTACGAGTTCGACTTGAGCGCCCGGAGCGCGCTTTTGCCGGAACTCCGGGTGGGCGTCCCGCTGGTGCTGCGCTTTTATCCTGGCGTCGAATCCGCCGACAAGGGCGCGTTGGAGTATCGCACCCTGAGTCACCTGGTCAGCGCAGGCTATCCCGTACCGCGGCCGTACCTGTTCGAACCGGGCGGCGCGGCGATCGGTGCGCCATTTCTGGTGATGGAACGCCTGGGTGGCGGGCCGTTATTTGCCGTTCGCTCTTTTCCGCAGGCTTTCAAGACCTTCTCTATGGGCTTCGTTGGATTCGTGCGCGCGCAAGCGAAGCTGCATCGGATGGCGCTCGCCCCGTCCACCGTCGAGACGCTCGGAGTTCCGGCCGCGGCGAACCGCGAGGGCCGCGCCAATATGACAGGTGCTCCGCAAAACGGTTCGCCAAAATCCACCCACGATCAGGGCCAGGACGGCGCAGCCACGCGCCTGCTCGAACGCACGCTCGAAACGGTGGCCGCGCGCGTCGAGCAAGGTCCCCTGCCGGGACTGGCCGAGGCGCTCACGCGTTTGCGCGCTCGCGCGGCGGAGTTCGACCACGCCCCACCCTCGTTTCTCCACCTCGACTATCATCCGCAAAACGTCCTGGTTAAAGGATTACGCGTCACCGGAATTATCGACTGGGCGAACGCGGCGATCGGCGATCGCCATTTCGACGCCGCCACCACGGCGGTGATCATGTCGACCAGCGCGATGGAACATCCGCGTTGGATGCGCGACAACCTCGCGGGCAACAACCTGCGCCGCACGTTCAACGCACTTTATCTGTCGCTCTATCATGCGATCGCCCCGATGGAACTGCGGCGCCTGCGTTACTACCAGGGCCTCGCAGGGGCGCTACGGCTCTCGATGCTCGGAATGATGCGGATGCGCGGACCACAGAGCGTCGGCTTTCGACCCGGTGCGATTAGTGAGGTCACGCCGTCGGTGTTACGGCTGCTCAGCGGCTATGTCGCGCGCAAGACCGGCACCGCGGTTACGATCCCATAGGCGTATCCTGAAGTGGTTCGCGAAAATACCGTAAAGTTTGGTTCGATCTCCCCCGCGAGACCCCTTTTGGCTCATTTCGGCGCAGCGGACTTGTAACCCTGGGCGCGGAGATTCGTCTATAGAACCGAGCCCAAAACAGGGCACTTAACAACGAGGTAAAGGTATATGGTTGGAAAGCGGAAAGCTTCGTGGGTGGCGGCGGCGACTGGCGCGGTCCTGGCAGCGACATGCGGGCTGGCACTGGCGCAGGGATGGCATGGTCATGGCGGACGCGGTGATGGAAAACTTTTTATCCTCGCAAAAGTGGCCGGCGTTGACCATTCCCAGATGCATACGGCGTTCAAGGGGGATACGGCCCTGAAGCCCGACTTCGAGAGCGTCAAGAGCACCCATCAGGCCCTGGTATCCTGCCTGGTTTCCGGCAGCGGAAGTTGCGACAGCCAGATTGCGGCCTTCGCCAGCGCGCAGCAGGCCCTGACGACCGAGAAGTACAAGGTATGGGAAGGCCTGTTCAAGGGCGCTCCCAATGCTAGCAAGGCGACTGCGATGCTCGGCCAGATGCAGCAACTGGAGCAGCAAAAGCACGCGATGTTCCAGCAGGCTTTCGGCTCCAGCGCCAGTGAGGGCCCCGACGCTGCCACTACGCCGACGGAGTAGTACACGAGAATCGAAAACTGCGACCCTGGGTCCTTCGCGCCGCGTTGAAGCCGGTGTCAAAAGCAGGCTATCAGCGCGGTGCGTTGTCATCGCGCGCGGCGTAGACTGACCCTCGGATGTAAGCATCCCGCAAGAACCAGAGTCGGGGGATATCCATTGATCAAGTTCGCTTGGCGATGGGGTTGGCTGGTGGCGGCTTTCGGCGTTGCCGCGGCCTTCCTGTGGGTGAAGCATGCACCCATTCCGGCCAAATACGTCACGGCTCCAGCCGAGCGCGGTTCCCTGATCAGGGCCGTCACCGCGACCGGCACGGTCAATCCAGTGGTCACCGTCCAGGTGGGCACTTACGTCTCCGGACCGATCGTCAAGCTCTATTGCGACTTCAACACCGAGGTCAAAAAGGGCCAAATCTGCGCCAAGATCGATCCGCGGCCCTACCAGGTCACGGTCGAACAGGCGCGGGCCAATCTGGCCAACGCCCGAGCGCAGTTGAAAAAAGACCAGGCGAGCCTTAAATACGACCGCCTCGAATACACGCGCAACCAGTCGCTGTTGAAAGAAAATGTCGTCTCACAGGACACCGTCGACAGCGCGCAAAGTACCGCCGATCAAGCGGCAGCCCAAGTCGAGCTCGACCGCGCCAACATCCAGCAGCAGCAGGCGGCACTCCACGCGGCCGAGGTCAACCTCGGTTTCACAGATATCATCTCACCGGTCGACGGCACCGTGGTCCTGCGCAACGTCGACGTCGGTCAGACTGTGGCCGCCAGCTTTCAGACCCCCACCCTGTTCCTGATCGCGCAGGACCTCACGCGGATGCAGGTCGACGCGAGCGTCAGTGAGTCCGACGTCGGCCCAGTGCGCCTCGGCCAGCCGGCGGAGTTCACGGTCGACGCCTTTCCGCATCATCCCTTCCCCGGTGAGGTCACCCAAGTACGCCAAGCGCCCATCACCGTGCAGAACGTTGTCACCTATGACGTTGTGCTGAGCGTGTCCAACCCTGAATTGCTGCTAAAGCCCGGGATGACCGCGAACGCCAGGATCATCACGGCCGAGCATGAAGATGTGCTGAAGGTGCCGCTGCAGGCGCTGCGCTTCTCGCCCAACGGCGCCGGCAAAGGCGACAATCCGGCGCATCGGCACGGCGACCATACCGCCAGCCTCTGGGTGCTCGAGGGCAAGTCGCTCCGCCAGATTCAGGTGGTCAGAGGCGTCGACGACGGCACCTCGGTCGAGATACTGAGCGGGGGCTTGAAGCCTGGTGACCAGGTCGTGATCGACGAAGTTGCTCAGACGGCCACCGGCAAACGGCCGCATCTGGCACAGCCGGGGATGGGCGGACTGCGCCATTTCTGATTTGAACCTGCACCGATCGCGCGCGCGGCACTCATGGCAGACGTCGTCATAAGCGTTTCCGATCTCCACAAGACCTATCAGCTCGGCGACCTCGAGGTGCGGGCGCTTCGCGGCGTCAGCCTGACCATCGAGCGCGGCGAATTCATCGCAATCATGGGCGCCTCCGGCTCGGGCAAGTCCACCCTGATGAACATCGTCGGATGCCTGGACCGGCCGACCGCCGGCCGCTACCTGCTCGAAGGGGTCGACGTCGCCTCGCTCAGCGAGCCCGACCTGGCGCGCATCCGCAGCCGGCGTATCGGCTTCGTCTTCCAAAGCTTCAATCTGCTCTCGCGCACCAGCGCGCTAGAGAACGTCGAGCTGCCGCTCTTTTACTCGGGCGACCTGGCCAAGGGTGCGATCCGCGCCTACGAAGTCCTTGCGCTGCTGGGACTTGCGGGCCGCGAGCGCAGCCATCCCAATCAGCTCTCCGGCGGCCAGCAGCAGCGAGTCGCGATCGCACGCGCGTTAATCAATAACCCGGCGATCCTGATGGCTGACGAGCCAACCGGAAACCTCGATTCGCAGACCTCGCTCGAAATCATGGCCACGCTGCAGAAGCTGAACCGCGGGCAGGGACTGACGATCGTGCTGGTGACCCACGACGCCGAGCTTGCCGCGTTTGCGGCTCGAGTCGTGACGCTGCGCGACGGCCTGATCATTTCCGACCAGCGGCAGACGCCGCGCCAGGCGATCCCGGGCGCGGCGGCGGGAGATTCACTACCGCCCGCATCCGCGGCGATATCCGGACCGGGCGCGCAGCCGCAACCCTCCACCTTCGCGGCGGCGCGGACGCCGCAGCAGACGATGCACGGGTTCTCGGAATCCGACACGGCGCCGCTGACGTTCGCGATGATGGCGCTCCGCGCGGCGGCGCGTGCGCTTGCCCGTAACAAGCTGCGCTCGATCCTCACGATGCTTGGAATCTTCATCGGCGTCGCCGCGCTGATCGCGATGGTCGCGGTCGGGCAAGGCGCCAATGAAGCCGTCGAGGAGCAGATCGCCAGCCTCGGCACCAATTTGTTGGTCGTGATGCCCGGTGCCACCACGGCCAACGGCGTGCGCGCCGGGTTTGGCAGCGTCTCCACGCTGACCGTGGGCGACGCCGATGCAATTATCAAAGACGACTGGCCGGTCCAGCGCGTTAGCTATCTTGATCGCCAACTCGCACAGGTCGAATACAACCGACAGAACTGGAGCACCAATGTACAGGGTGTGACCCCGAGCTACCTGCCGATTCGCAACTGGACGGTGGCCGAGGGGCGCGCGCTCTCGGAAGAGGACGAACGTTCGGCCGCACGCGTGTGCCTACTCGGGCAAACCGTGGTCGCGAACCTGTTCGGCGAGCACACCGATCCGGTCGGCGCCAATATCAGGGTGAAAAGCGTCGACATGCAGGTGATCGGCGTGCTCGCGGCCAAGGGCCAGTCAGGATGGGGCCAGGACCAGGACGACGTAGTGCTGATTCCGTTCAGCACCGCAGAGCGCAAGGTCCTGGGCGTCGCGGCGCCGCCCGCGACCACTCCCGCGACCGCGCCGACGCCGAGCCCTTCGAATCCCTACGCCGCAGTACCGACCGCGGGTACGATCTACAGTTCCGACTCGACCCAGACCAGTCCCTTCGGCAGCGCGCCCAAACTGGCCGGCGTGGTACACAATATATTCGTCCAGGCGAAGAGCCAGGAGCTCATCCCGCAGGCGATGGATCAGATAATCGAGACGCTGCACAACCGCCATCACATCCAGCCCGGCCAGGATAACGATTTCGACGTGCGCAATCTCAGCGAGGTGGCACAGGCGGCTGAGGGGAGCAGCCGGATCATGGCCCTCCTGCTTGCCACCGTGGCCTCGATCTCACTGCTGGTCGGCGGCATCGGGATCATGAACATCCTGCTGGTCTCGGTCACCGAGCGCACGCGCGAGATTGGCATCCGGATGGCGATCGGCGCACGGCGCGTGCACATCCTGCTCCAGTTCCTGGTCGAGGCGATCCTGCTCGGGATGGTCGGCGGCGCCTGTGGGATACTGGCCGGCATCGGGGCATCGCAGGCAATCTCGTCGATCGCCGGATGGCCAACGCTGCTCTCGCCCACGGCGATCGTCGGCGGCTTCCTGTTCTCGGCCGCGGTCGGAGTCTTCTTCGGCTACTATCCGGCGCGCCAGGCCTCGCTGCTCAATCCGATCGACGCGCTGCGCTACGAATAAAAGAATGGGGCGCCGGATCGAACGCCCCGGCGCCCCGCTGACAACCCAATCCCGCCGCTCTATCTGTAGTGCGGCATGATCTTCTCGCCGAACGTGCGCAATTGATCCTTCATCACGTCCATCGGAATCATCCCCTGATCGAAGTTCCAGCAGAAATATTCCGGATTGGCCGCTTCGACCAGGGCGTCCATCTTGCGCCGCACATCGGACTCCGATCCCATGAACAGGTAGTGCGCCTTGTCCATCCGATCGATGGTCCATTCGCTCTGCGGCACCAACGCCTTGCCGCGCGGCCATTTCTCCTCGTCGCCCGGCAGCCGGAACGCCTCGAAGAATCCGAAGTGGCCCCAGAATTTGCCGAACCCCACGCCGGCGGTGCCCATCTCGGCCAGCCGATACGTCTCTTCCTTGTTCTGCCCGAAGTAGATCTGCCGTAGCACGCCGATACGCTGGCCCAACTCGAGCTTGCGCCCGGCCTTGGCCGATTCGTCCTGGAACAGCTTCGCCACCCGCGCCATCGCGTCGGGATGCGTAATAAGGGTCATCGGGATGATGCCCTGCTTGGCGCACCAGACTATCGTCTCGTCGCTGACTGAGAATGCCTGGAACAGCGGCGGATGTGGTCGCTGATAAGGCTTGGGTACAATGAAAATCTTCCTGACGTTGCCGTCCACGACTTCGCCCGGCGCGCCGTATTGTTCGGTCCATTTATGCGGCGGCCATGGGGTGCCGGTCTCGTACGGATACGGATATTCGTAGTATTCGCCCTTGTACGAGAAGGGCTCGTCGCCCCATGCCAGCTTGAGAATCTGGAAGACTTCCTCGAATACCTTGCGGTTGGTCTTGTCGATCTCGGACTGGTCGGAGGTGGTCGCCGAGACGTGCAGCTTCTGCCCCATCTGGTTGAGCCATCGATGCTGGTAGCCGCGCGCGAAGCCGACGAAGGTGCGCCCCTTCGTGAACTGGTCGAGCCACCCGATCTCGATCGCCAACCTGAGCGGGTTCCATCCCGGGAGCACGTAGCCGATGGGCCCGACCCGCAGATGGCTGGTGTTCATCGCGACGTACAGATGCAGTTGCGGAACGCTGCCAACCTCGAGCCCTTCGGTGTGCAGGTGATGCTCGGGGAAGGCGACCATCTCGACCCCCAGATCCTCGGCCATGCGGGCGAATTCCACGATCTGCTTGAGCATCATCTGCCAGCGATCGTTGTGCGCGGCGATCGGGCGCAGCCGCTCGCGCTCCTCCAGCGTGCCGGGAACCGTGGGTAGCATCAGAAGTCCGAATCTCATGCTCGACTCCCCTCGCCTGACCGCGTGTCAGGCTATTTTGCTGCGAATAAGGCCATCCTAGCGCTCCGCCGGGCGATCGCAAGCGCCGCATGTGGCGGGCAATTCTAATTGAAATATGGAATTACATGCTGACCCCAGAGCTTGATCGAGTCCATGATTTTCTGATGCGGGATGTCGTATATCTGCATGAAGCACAGCAGTTGCTGGCATCCCGCCGCCTGGTAGTGCTTGACCTTCTTGATACAGGTGTCGGGGTCGCCGCAGATGATCATGTCGTTCTGATCCATGTAGTCGAAATTGATCGTCGCCGGATCGATCTTCATCATCTCTTTGAGATACGCGTAGGCGCCGATGTCGGTCTTGCCCGACTGCCACATGCCGACCGACGCGACCGCCTCGAAAGCCTTACGCGCGTACCATTCGAAAGCGGCCCTGGCGTTTTCGCGCGCTTCCTTATTGGTCTCCGCGCAATGCACCATCGTGAAGGTCGCGGCACGGTCGTTGATGAACTTCCCGACCGGCTTCGCCTCGGCGAGTCCGGCGCGGTAAATTCCGATCCGCCGCTTCAGCTCTTCAGGATCGACCAGCAGCGTGAACGACAATAGACCGATTCCCTTGCGCCCCGCGATCTCGTGGGTCTCGGGACCGGTCGAGGCACACCACAGTGGCGGATGCGGCTTCTGGAGCGGCTTGGGAATTATTTCGCGCGGCGGAATCTTGAAATACTTGCCCTCCCACGAGAAGACGTCGTTGGTCCACGCGCCAACCACGATATCCAGCGCCTCTTCCCACAGCGCGCGCGTCTCGGCCGGGTTGATCCCGAAACCCTCAAGCTCGTCGCGGCTAACAGAGCGCCCGGTACCGAACTCCATCCGTCCGTTGGACAGGAGGTCGACCGTCGCGCCCATCTCGGCCACCCGGATGGGATGGTTGTATGGAAACGGCAGCAGGCGCACGCCGTGGCCGATCCGGATCTTGCTGGTCCGCTGCGAGAGCGCGCCGTAGAGCACCTCGGGTGCCGAGCTATAGGCGAATTCAGAGAGAAAGTGATGCTCGACCGACCAGAAGTTGGTGAAGCCGGCACGCTCGGCCTCGACCACCTGCGCGATGACCTGCTGAAAAACGTCGTACTCGGCGCGCGGCCCGTAAGGTTTCCGCAGCTCGATCTCGTAGAAGATCCCGAAGTCCATCCCCATGTCGTTCCCCGTCCTTCCGCTGCGCCATCGAAGGCTAGCGCGCGATTGATTTCAGAAACTCATCCAGCGTGGCGTTGAACGCCGCAGGCTGCTCGAGTTGATAGAAGTGGCCGATGTCCTTGAGCACGTTCAACTTGGCGCCCGGGATATTGTCCGCGAGGAACTTGTTCGCGGCGACCGGCGTGGCCTGGTCCTCCTCGCCCGCGAGCACCAGGGTCGGACCCTTGATATCTTTCAGGCGACTCTTGATGTTCCAGTTGAAGACGCCGTTGGGATCCTTGATTGCCGAATCGAAGACATGGCGCGGCCAGTTCGACTCGAGCATAAAGCTCGCGCGCGCCAGGTCGAGAATTTCGGGGCGCTCGCGCTTGCTGCGCGCCGACACCGTGCCCTCCAGGAGCTGGTTGAAGGTCGCGTCGCGATCGCGAATCATCGCCTCCATCACTTCCTTCGGCAAACCCTCGGAGAGCGCTGTGCCGCTGCTCTGGATCACCAGGCCCACCACGCGCTCGGGACGCGCGAGACAGAATTGCATTGCGATCATCCCGCCGATCGAATTGCCGACGACCACCGCCTTGTCGATCTTCGCCGCGTCCATCACCGCCGCGACGTCGCTCGCATGCTCCTGGATCGAATAGCCGCCGGCCGGCTTGTCGGAGCGGCCGTGTCCGCGATGGTCAACCGTGACGCAGGTGTTGGTCCGTGCAAAATGAAAGATCTGGAAGTACCAGATATAGCCGTTGGTGGACCATGGATGGAGAAACACGATCGGCACTCCGCCGTTTCCCCAGGTTTCGTAATAGACTTTGACTCCCTTGTTGTCTGCGTATGGCATAACGACCTCCCTGCGATTGGCGTCCATCGCGCGTCTCGCACCAAGCGAGCCCTGGTGGCGCCCACCGATTCATTTGGCTTTCGCTAACACGAAAGCTCCAGTCTGGCAAATGTCGCGGGAACACAGCTTCCCTTGTGCGTACTGCCGAAGCCACTTTGGGGGCTAACTCTTAAAGTACCATCGCTTGAAGCTCGGCCGTTACGCTAACGTCTGTATCATCAGCCTGCGCACATATTTGGAGGCTTCGTAGAGGCGCGCTGCAATGATGAAGCGGCGCTACTCCATCACAAATCCCTCGTAGCCCTTGGCCGCCACATCATCAACTTTCTTCCGATAGACCGGGACGCCGCCAAAGTACATCAGGACGGTGCGCTTCTTACCGGGTATATTGGCGCCGAAAAACCAGGAGTCGACCTCGGAGAGCAGTGTGCCGACGGCCAGTTCGTTGACATGATCAGTCCACTCCTGCTCCGCTTCGGGACTGGCCGCGATCCGCGTATAACCCTTCTCGCCCATGTAGCGGATGCAATCGGTTACCCATTCCACATTCTGCTCGATACATCGGGGTATGTTGCAAAAGGTAGCTCCATTGTGAGGTCCGACCAGGGTAAAAAGATTCGGGAAGCCGGCGCTCTGAATGCCAAGATACGTGCGCGGCCCGTCGGCCCATTTGTCCTTGAGCGAAAGTCCGCCCTCGCCGCGGATATCAATTCTGGTCAGCGGCCCGGTGACGGCATCGAACCCTGTCGCATAGATAATCACGTCGAGTTCATACTCGGCATTCCTGGTCTTGATACCCTTCGGCGTGATGCGCTCGATTGGCGACTCGTGCAGATCGACCAACAGAACATTGGGCCGATTGAACTGTTCGTAGTAGCCGCTCTCCAAAGGAACCCGCTTGGTCCCGAACGGATGATCTTTCGGGCATAGCTTTTCCGCGATCACCGGATCCTTCACGCGGGCGCGGATTTTGTTGCGGACAAATTCCGCGAACAATTCGTTGGCCTTTCTATCGCTCATGATATCGCGGAAATTGCCGAGCCATTTTGAAAAACCCGGCTGCGACCACAGCTCCTCGAATCGCGCCTGCCGCTCTTCCGCAGTCACGTCAAAGACCGAGCGCGGATCGAAATCGTGGATAAAGCTGGCGAAGGTTTCGCGCGTCCGTTTGAAAATTTCCGGATAGCTCGCTTTGATTTTCGCCTGGGTCTCGGGATCGATCGGGCCGTTGCGCAGCGGCGCACAGTAATTCGCGGTGCGCTGGAAGACCGTCAGATGGCCAACCTCTTTGGCGATTTCCGTGATGAGCTGGACCGCCGTTGCGCCCGTGCCAATCACGCCAACGCGCTTGCCGGTAAAGTCGACGCGCTCCTTGGGCCATCGAGCCGTATGAAACGACTCGCCCTTGAAACTCTCGATTCCGGCAAAGCTGGGGATGTTCTGCGCGGAAAGCACCCCGACCGCCGTGATCAAGAGCCGCGCGCGGGCGCGAGCGCCGTCGTCGAGCCGGACTTCCCAACAATTTTCCGTGTCATCGTAAACGGCTGACTCGACCGTTGCGTTGAACCGGATGTCGCGGCGGAGATCGAATTTATCTGCCACGTAGTTGAGGTAACGCTCGTTCTCGGGCTGGCCGGAGAAATGCTCCTTCCAATCCCACTCCTGCAGGAGTTCCTTCGAAAACGAGTAGCCGTAGCTATAACTCTCAGAGTCGAAACGCGCGCCCGGATAGCGGTTCCAGTACCAGGTACCACCTACTCCGCTGCCGGTCTCATAGACCCGCACCGTGAGGTTGAGTTCCCGCAGACGAATGAGTTGATAGAGTCCGGAAATCCCGGCTCCGATTATGATCGCGTCGAATCGTTCGACTGGCCCCGCCTGCGCCATCGGCGTGAGCTGTACAGAAGTTGCCATCGTTACCTCTCGCGAAACTTGGATCGTTCCGGGCCCAACTCTCGCACTGGCGCTGGCGAATGTCGAGTTTGCCAATATTGGGTTATGGGAAGTTCACCTGGTTATGCGCGCTTGGATGTAACCTAACCCGGGGTCGCCACTCGCGGCAGCACCTTGGTCGCGAACAGCTCGATAGTTTTCATCAGCCGATCGTGCGCCATCAGTCCGTTGTACATCCAGGCGAAAATCCACGAGACCGGCAACCGCTTCATCAGTCCTTCGAGTTGCCGCGTCACGGTGTCGACCGTGCCAACTAGCGCGAGCCCGTTCTCGAACAGGTCCGGCGCCTCGCCGGTCTTCGGATCCTCCAGCCCTTTGGCGAAGCCGAAGGGCAGAAACCATTCGCGGCCGCAGAAATACCCGCTGTCGTGCCAGATCGCGTGCGCTTCCTCGTCGGTGTCAGCGATAATGATGTCGCGCAGCACCCCCATCCCCTCGCCCGGCGCACGGCCGGAGACCTCGGCATAGACGTCGCACAACTGGCGCTCGAAGGCCGGGAAGAGCGGCGGAATTACCGCGGTGACGCCCTCCTGCGCGCACCATCGGATGCTGCGTTCCGACGACGCGAACGGCTGAAAGATCGGCGGATGCGGCTTCTGCACGGGTTTGGGCACCACGCTCACCGCCTTGACGATTCCATCCGCGACGCCGCTGCCCCACTTGGTCGTGGCCTCGATCGTCCACGGCGTCTCGCCCGGCGGCACGCGCCAGTACTTGCCCTGGTAGCTCAGCATGTCCTCGGTCCACGCGGCCTTGATGATGCGGAAGCATTCCTCGAACGCGGCGCGGTTGGCGGCGTCGATCTCGTCGTGTTGATGCGGCTGGGCGCCGTGGATGCCATGAGTCTGCTGCGCCATGATATCGACCCATCGGCGCTGATAGCCGCGAGCGAAGCCGGCGTTGGCGCGTCCGCCGGTCATGTGGTCGAGCATCGCGATATCCTCGGCCACCCGAATCGGATTGTTGGCCGGCAGCACGATTCCGAGTTGGCCAACCCGCAGCCGCTTGGTTTGCATCCCGATATAGAGGTCGAGCAGCACCGGGTTGTTGGATAGCTCGAAGCCCTCGGCGTGGAAGTGATGCTCGGTGAAGCTTATCGAGTCATAGCCGAGGTCATCGGCCAACCGGGCCTGCGCGGAAACCTCGCGCAGCATCTGGTCGTAGAGGTCGCCGCGAAGCCCGACCATCCCTTGTTCGACCTGGGCCTTGTTGCCAACCGACGGCAGATAGAAGAGCGATACTTTCATTCCAGCCTCGACTTTCTTGGACGCGCTACGGCTCCGATGGCGATTCCGTGCGCGCGGTATTGCGTGCCGCCTACTGTAAGACGCATCGGAAGCAGCGGGCAAGCCACAATTTCTCGCAATTGCGTCGGCGAAATGTGGCCCCTCGATGTTCGCGTAAAGTGGCTCTTTTATGGGGCCTTGAATCGTGGAATATAGTCGCCCTCGCAGTTCGATAGCCGACGAGGTGACGAGCATGAGATTCGATTTCAGGCGGGCAGCGACCGGTTAATACCTCGCAGGCCCACTATCAATGCGAGCGTCTGGAACGATATCTTCGCGCGGATTTCTCTTGGCAACTTAAATTTTCTCCGACTGCCGAACGTCTGCCACTCAAAAGGTCCCTTTCTATGTACGCGTCTTGGGGTCGCGCGTGTACCAGGCTTCTGCTGCTCCAGACTCTCTTTGTTTCCCAGGCATTATGGATTGAAAGTTCGCTAAAACGCGTGATGAGCTGAATTCGGCTGCTCTACATATTGTTGCTACGAGCGAAAGATTGTTCTTTCCATCCAATTTTGCATATAGCGCTCGAACCCATTGACAATAATTCCCCACCGTTTGAAATGAGCGAATACCAGATGGTGCGGCCAATGGCTTATGCTTTGGTAGCACTGCGGCCTTTTTTTTCAGTTGAACGCAAGCGTCTAACAGAACCACGCGCAGATGAGAAGCTTTCTCGAGCGTATTCTGGTGCACTACCCGGGCGTAACACGGCGGTGCTCCGAACTGGCAGCGACCTGGGTGGCTGCGGAGGCAGCCACCCTTGGCGAGGGTCAAACTCTCCGGAGGAGCGAAGATGACATCCTGCCTGGGCTGGCCCAGGCCGTGCGCGAGTACGGCGTCGACCTGGCCGAGATGGCACGCGAATGTGGTATCGACCCGATCGATTTGCGGAGAAAACTCGCACTTTCGCGGTTCGGCGAGTTACTGAGGCCGGGCGAGACTTGGCGTCTGACCGATCACGCGCTTGAATTCAAACTGCAGCTAGCCGCTCAGGAGTATGGCCTCGAGGTCGAGCAACTCTTGGATGAGATCTCTCATCCCTGCACCGAAACCCCGAGCACCGGGGCGAGTCTCACCGTCAGGTCCAAAGCCGCTCAGATCGCGTGGCCCTTGCGCTGCTGGATTTGCCGCAGGTTGAGGCCGCAGCCCTATCGGGTCGATTTCGCGCCGAGTAAAGTCGGCGAGATTCGCTTCCTGCCCGAGCCTGCATACGCTTGTCATCATTGCCTACCGACGCATCTTGCTGATCAGCATGTGCAGCGGATCACGCGACTGAGTGGGGCTGAAATCCCAAACTCGGCAGGTGTGCGGATTCGGTCCGCTGCGTTTGCGGCGGTCGCGATTCTTGTCTTCTCGAGCTGGTACATACGCGGTAGCGCCTCGTCGCACGAGACGAGAATGCACAAGCTGTTCGCTACCCCTGCACCGGAACAATTCGCCACTGAAATCGCGCCGGCGAGCGAGGACGCGCCGCTGCCTGAAACCAGTCACGCAGACCCTCCGGCCAACGTGCCCGTTCCAGTACAGGATTCTCCGATATCGCCGCCCATCGCAGCTCCAGCGGCGGCGGCGAACGGATCGCAAGCTTCCGGTGACCTCAGCAGAAGGCACGAAGCGATTGCCGCGGCTTCAGTTGCAACGCCGTCTAAGATCGCGAGCGCAGAGGATACCCAGCGCGTGCCCGATCGAAGCGTCCAAAAGCCGGTAGATCGAGCGACAGCGCTGAACGATTGTCGGGAAGTCCTGCACAATGAAAAGCCACTGCTGCGCTATTCGGTCAGAGATGCCGCTCAGGATGCAGCTCAGCAACGGGTTTCGCTGGCCGAAGCGTGCGCAAAGACAGCCGTGAGCCTCACTCAACTTGGCAATGAATGCGCCGGCTTGTTCAACTGGTTCGAAGCTTTCCAATCCAAGCTGACCAGGCATGTGGACCGTGTTTGTCGTAAAGTCGCGGAGCAAGGCACAACACCTTGATTTGCTGAACACAACCGAGAAGGACAAATGAATCCAAAACTAGACCAACTTCGCAAACGCTACGCTAATCCCAGCGCGCCGCCTGATGCTTCCGGTGCTTACAATCTCGGCCCGCGTTCCATCACGGCCGATCTCGACCATGCTGAAAGTAAACCAACGATCGATGACAACAATTCCGAGGTCCACGGTCCAGTCAGCCAGCGGCCCGCGCCGATGACAGGAATTGCCGAGGAGGACAAAAACGACGGGCAGCCCGCGAACGACAGACTGCCGCCCGCGGATGTCGCTCGGGGTGTCGCGGAGTTGTTCGAGCCGGCGCGCCGCTACCGCGAAGGGGTGACGAGTTCGTTTGAAGCGATTCGCGCTCTTCGCACCGAGCTCCACGCGCTTGCGCAATCAGTCGAGCCAATGAAAGGACTGCAGGGTCAGATCATCGAAATCCTTGATTCCGTCAGGGCGCACCTTGCCGACCTTGCGACATCAATAGAGGCAGCGAAAGCGTTGCGGCTGCAGCTCTCGGGCCTGGTTGAAACTCTCGAAGCCGGAACCGAACTCGACGCTCAACTTCACGAGTTGTCGAGAGTGCTGGGTGGAGTTTCCCTGACAAAAATCGAAAAAGACAAAAAAGAAAAAGATAAATAGGAAACGTCTCAAACGGCCGCATCGGAGTAGGCTGGCTATCGGCCACTCCAGTTCAGAGCGTTCCAAATTTTCGCTCGGCTGCGCGCGGCGCGGACTGATCTTTGTCCGCGTCCGCCAATGCGGCAGCGGCCGCCTTTTCGACTCGCGTGCCCTTGAAGAACTCCGGATTCATCCCGCCCCAGAACTCGACCGGGTTAGTGAACACGAAATCGCGAAAGTCCCGCTCCGTGATCAATCCCTCATCGGCAAGTTCATGCGCTTCGGGTAATACCTCGCGCATGTCAGCCACGTCGAAATGGCCGATGTCGGAGCCGAAGAGCGTCTTGACCTTCGCGCCATAGGGGTTGACCCGCGCGTTGAAGCCCCATGCGTTCATCGGATCGTCCGCCTCGCAGCCGAAATAGAGGTTTCTGCAGAAGAGATCGCGGATATCCTCCGCGCGTTCGATTCCGCACGCCGCAAAATCGTCGTAGCGCCCGGCACCCGGGATTGCGGGCATCCCGCCCTCGCCTTCCGGCGTCCAGGTCTTCAGTTGCTCGACCCATCGCGGCTCGGCGTAGCGGCCGAACAGTTCCGCCAGGCGTTCTCGGTCAAGGTTGACCGGATCGACTTCGGCAAGCGCGCGCGCGTTGCGCTTTTTCCAGTGCCCGATCAGGTCAGCATAGAGATTACAGGCCCATCCGACGCCGCCTTCGAGAAACGCCATCTTGAGCTTGGGAAAGCGCCGCGTCACGCCGCCCAGGAACAGCGCTTTGCACACCGCCTCAGCCGAGACCGCGAAATGCCCGATATGATTGTAGGTGAAGTTCGAAACCGACACGCGCATCCCATAGCCGCGGCCGCTGGTATGAAAGGTCGGTGCGATTCCAAGCTCGACGCACTTCGCCCACACCGGATCGTAGTCGTATGCGCTGTCCAGCCCGAACATGTCGAACCAGGTCGCGTAGCGCGCAAGTTCAGGCGAGCGGCGCGCGGCGGCCGGAACCGGCCAGCTTGATCACACTGCCCATCACGACGACCTTGAGCTTGAGCGTCTTCGCCACGTGCTCGAGTTCGTCGATCGCTTCGGCCGGCGTGTTCATCGGGACCACTGCCGCGGGCGTCAGCCGGTCCGCGTATGGAGCGAATTGCTCGGCGGCGAAAGTGTTAAACGCGCGGCAGGCCGCTCGGCGCACCTCGTCATTGCTGATGAAGGGTACGGCGAGGCCGGTGGTCGGATAGAGCACGGAGAAGTCCAGTCCGAGCTCGTCGAGGCGCTCATAGAGCAGACGCGGGACCATCGCGGTCGCGCGGTCGAGCGTGTTGCGGGTCGGGAAGGTCCACCAACCTTGTTGGGGACGGCGCGCGTCGCGCCGTTGCTCGACGGTGAGCTCGAGATCGCGCACGATCCGTCCGTTGCGCGAATTGAAGGCGTCAACCACGCCGCGTCCGGCGACGCGCTCGAGGTACTCGCCGATGGCCGGTCCGAATTCCAGCCAATGGCCGTCCGAGTCGACCACCGGATGAGTCAGTCGCGCGCGAACCGCCGCGGGATCGGTAACATGATCGCTCGACATCGTAAGAGGGCCTCCTTGCCCGGCCCGCAGCACGCGGTCCGAAGGCGACGATATCGTATTGCGATCTGGTTTGGTAATTTTGCCCCCGGCTGTCAAGGGCGCGGCACGCAGCTTGGGCGGCCAGCGCCTGCGGGAGCGGCCTAACGGAGCGACAGCTTGGGAAATAGTGTCTTCAGGTCGACCGGCCGTTTGTCGATGATTATCTCCTGGGTATCGATCTTTCCCGCGTTCGCCCTCTCCTCTTCGTTATCAATCCATTGTCCGTTTTTCGAAAAATAGCGGCGCTGATGCGTCGAATTCTCGTCCTCCTGGGCGGGTTTAACGGGCGAGACTGGTTCGGCCTTGGCACTCGGAGGCGCGATTGCACCGCTGAGTATGTCTGCTTTGATGAAGTAGCGCCGCGGTCCCGGTTTTTCGCTCTGTTGAGCGTCAGGGATGGCCGGGGTCGGCTCTGCCGTGAGGCACTGCACGGTGGGGACCGCGTTCATGACATCTTCTACCGCCTGCTCGGCGCTATGCATGCTGATTTTAGAAGCAATCTTCTTAAGCCAGGACATCTTGGTATCTCCCTCAAAAATAGTTGTCAGAAAGCATCGATTCAGGTGCGCGGCCCGGTATCATGGGAGTGAAGCCGGAGCCAAAGAACCGCGAAAATGACTTAGAGGTGTTATTTGCTTGTCTAAGCATCTAGTACAGCTTTGTAACAGATGTAATCAGGCGATTCCACATTAAATCGGCTAAATTTGCCAATTAAACGTAAATAGTTTCGCATTGAACGTATAAGCTGGCTCCTATTGCGCTTTAGTCGGCTCTGTCAGTCAGAACCTTAGATATTCAGTCCTCTGTTTGCGCTGTCCAAGATGGCTTGGGCTGACTTTTGTCGTGTCGCCCTTGATTAAACTGGCCGCAGGCGCGATGAAGAGACGGGAGGCACAGACCGATGGCATCAAACCTAAAAGGCAAGGTCGCGCTGGTCACCGGCGGCGGATCGGGAATTGGCAGGGCGACGGCAATAGCCTTTGCGCGTGAGGGCGCGAAGGTCGCGGTGGCGGATTACGCACCCGAGGGCGGTGAGCGTACCGTCAAGGAGATTGCGGCGGCTGGCGGCGAAGCGATTTTCATCCACGCTGACGTCTCGGTCGGCAGGCAGGTTGAGGCGATGGTGAGCAAGATCGTGGAGACCTGGGGCCGGCTCGATTGCGCGCACAACAACGCCGGTATCGAGGGACGCATGGCCCACACGGCCGAATGCACCGAGGAGAACTTCGATCGCGTGATCGCGATCAACCTCAAAGGCGTGTGGCTGTGCATGAAGCATGAGATCCCGCGGATGCTTAAGCAGGGTGGCGGCGCGATTGTGAATACCGCGTCGGTGGCGGGATTGGTCGGCTTTCGCGGATTGGTCGCCTACAACGCATCCAAGGGCGGCGTGGTCATGATGACCAAGACCGCGGCGCTGGAGTACGCGCAACAGGGCATCCGCGTTAACGCCGTATGCCCGGGCGTGATTCGGACCCCGATGGTGGCGCGGATGCTCGACGCGAGCACTCTCGAAACATACACGGAGAAGGACCTTGAGACGGCCGAACCGGTAGGCAGGATGGGCAAGCCGGAGGAGATCGCAGAGGCAGTGATATGGCTGTGCTCGGAGGCGTCCTCATTCGTAACCGGGCTGCCGATGGCGGTCGATGGGGGATGGATCGCGCAGTAGCGGCGCGCGGCGGCTGGGCCGCAGTTTCGAATCGCGGTCCGGCCGCAATCTCACTAACGCGCACCTGTCCCGCATCGCTCGATCGTCCTGTCTCACCTCTGGCCGACTGAGCACAAACCCGAGCATTCGCAGCTCGATTTCACCGCCTGAATGCTGAGTTCCGCGGCCATGCGTTCACGGCATCGTGCTTGCTCACCTACCCAACCTGAGAGCAAACCAGGGAGGCTGCAATCGTGGACGAATCAACGATGGAACTCGAAGAGAGCGACGCCACCTCGATTTCAACCGAGCAGACGTCAAACGTTGCGGAATACGACTTGTGCATAGCGGCCGACACGTCGCCTCGCAATTACAAGTCACAATCCAGACGTCCGGGCCAACCTAATTTCATGGACTTCTTCACGCCGCGCCACCGTCCGCCGGTTGACCAAAACGTGCCGAGATACAAGGCACTCACCAGGCGTCCTGCCGGCCTATGTGAAACTGAAAGCCCGGTAGTTGCGGCGGTCCAGGAAGCCTCATCAGACCAATCCGGCGAAGAAACCGCTTCGCACGGTAAACGCCAACAAAACCCGCGGCCACGCGCAACCGAGCAAAAAGGGAGGCTTGGTAACACAAGTGACCGCACCGCTGGATGACGGTAGCGGCGGCCAGGCCTCGACAGGGTCAGGATGGCGGTGGCAGGACTGCCATCGCCGCCTAAAAGCATGTAATCTGCTTAGATGGCATCCAGCGGATAGCACCGATTGGGCGCAGGCAATTCGGACGAGAGGACCGCACAGGACATGAGAAGAAAGACCGCCTTCAATGAAGGTCATTTTTGGGAGAACATCTGGTTGTTCGTGTTCATGGCGGCGGGACTCGTCGGCCTATGGTACGTTATGACCAGCGTCATCTCCTGGTAAGGTTCGCCGCCTCACGCCGCTTCCTGCCCGCGCCTGTCCTGCCTTTCGCGTAGGTTGCTCGCTGACGCACGAACTAATCGGCGTCTGCCAGACCTCGGTTCTATCTTTTCACAGCATCCGGAATTCATGAGAAACCGCGACCACGCGAGCCGTCGCGAAAAACCCGACTGTGCAGCAGATTAGAAGCAGGAGAATCGGTTAATACCGATATTGTTGCAGGTGGTCTGACCGGCAGCGGGTGCGATGGTGCGATGTTCCGGTGCACGAAGGGGCGGCGGCCACAATCCCGATGATCTGCTCGAAAGCGGCTCCAGCACCTGAACGCGGTCGATGTCCTCGAGCGCGCCAGCGGTATCGCCCTGTTTGGCGGCGAGCAATGCGTTCTGGCGTAACTTCTGTGCTTGCCTGAAATTCGCGGCGTCATGGTCCGCCGTCGAACAGCCGGCAAGAAAAAGAAAGAGAATCAGGCTCCAAAGCAAGCGTCGCTGAAGCTCGGCGCTCATGACCCGGTCATCCACCGCTATTGTGGGTAGCATCCCAGCCGCCTTGAGTCCAATTATTTCACGGATGCCGATGTGTTTACGGAAGGCGCTCGCCAGCGCATGTGGGCTCGGGCCGCTAAAAGCGCGAATTGCGGAACTCTGCCGTTGACGTTACGCGTTTAATGGTTGGTTCATCGGGGCCCCGAAGTGATTTTTCGCGGAGCGGACAACGGTCATGCGATGCGTGATGATACTCAGGCTCTTGCTGGCGCTGGCTGTATGCTCGTGCTCGACTCATGGCGCGCGCGGCTCGGATGCACCGCGCCCTTCAGCACCCGCGCCGGAGGCCTCCGATCCGTTGCGTGAGTTCAACGGGGTATGGGTTGGGACCTCCACCAGCAGCGCAGACGGATCCAAGGCTAAAATCGCCTTCGCCATCAAACGCCAGGGGAACAAGTTTTCAGGCGACTACCGATGCGCGCCGGACAACGCGATATGTCGCAACAACGTCCATCGCGGCTGGGTCCACGGCCAGATTTCCGCGCCTGGCTTCACGGTCGCGGAAGAAGATACGAGCTGGTGTGTCTTCTTCATGCGCAGATTCCGTCCGGCAAGCGCTGAAGGAGAATACACCTGCTACATGAATGGCGGAATCGATGACCTCGGAGTGTTCGAACTGAGACGTACACTCAGCGAGTGAGAAGTTGAAAATACTCGATGCCGGCGCTTTCACTCCTGGAGCCGCATCTGCTAAACGGCGGGCATGAGGCCATGTCGCGTCGCCACGTTGATGCTGTTGGGCTGGGCTCTAATCTTAACCGAACCACAATCGCGCACGATTAAGATGGGCTTTCAAACCGAGAAGGCCTGCGAGAAGGCTGCGGATGCATGGCGCACCAACTACAAGCGCCAGCTCAAGCA
Source organism: uncultured delta proteobacterium (assembly GCA_963710455.1). Lineage (GTDB taxonomy): Bacteria > Desulfobacterota > Binatia > Binatales > Binataceae > JAKAVN01. The sequence continues at coordinate 164,480 of CAVQAG010000013.1, read as the reverse complement.
GGCGAACCAGAGAACGGGAAATCCGAATCGCCGCCGGCGTCTGGCGCATGCAGTGCCGCCAACCAAATGCGTCGATGAGGCAAAAACCACTCTCCCACCGGCGTGACGCGAGCAGTCGAGCTTTTCAGGCGCGAGCAGGCGCGCTGACGGCGAGGCTTGAGATGTCGCACCGCACGATTCTTCCATCATTCCGTCGGGAGCCACGGCGCCGAGAGTGTCGGCTGGATTGCTGGCTAAAAATAGCGAAATAATCGTTCTTACGCTTGACTATGAGCGAAGTTCTGTTAACTTGTGGTCAGCAGAATGCACCAACCGTTTGTTTGGTTAGGGTTGGTGCTTTGCGATCGGCACAAGGGGCGGAACCACTCAAACCTGAGCCGCTGGGTGGAGGGGAAATTGGCGGGAGCCGCTGCTTTATCTACCGGCGTTACGAAGGATCTTGACTCGTGCCGGAAGGATATTTTGGCTTTTCTGCAGATGCTTCGCTGGCGTGTGGTGTCGGTGGAGGTGAAGCTTTGGACCGCCTTCGGTTTGCCCAACGGAACGCGCGCCTGGGAAGCGGACGGAGCTGATTACGACACTCTGGCCGAGAGTGTTGCGCAGTTCATAACGGGAAGCGGCGTAGAAACCGGCGCGATTGTTATTGCGCGCAGGTCGCTCGCTACCAGGCAACGCAGCCCCTGACTTCCCTCGATGCCACGTGCAGTTCGACCAAGGCGGCGACGAAAACTTCGTCGCTGGTTCCTCGACCATGGCCTCACGGTCATTGTCTCAGTCACGTTACTGGCAGCGGCGTGGTTCATAGCTGACATCTGATTGCGCTTTGACACGCGCGATCGCTTGACCGCCCGTTACCTTCGCAGGATTGATCGCCTCAGGGTCGCCCGCCATCAACCTAAAGAGATGCTGACTCTGGTAGAGCTGTCGCCATCGCGGCCCGCGCCATTGTCGCCGACGCCGCTCTAGGAACGGATGTCCAGCCCTTCCAGCCAGGCCGAATGTTCCTCGGCAGCGTGACGAATCAAGTCCACCCCTTCAACGTCTCGCTGTTGCCGATTGCCTTCGGCAAGATCAATTAGGCGCGCGCACTCGGAGCAAAGCACGTAGAGGCGGAGGCGTAACGCCTTCGCTTGAGCCTCACGATCCAAGCCTCTTCCCCCTCAGAGTTTACGAACGATTTGTTTGAGAGCGAGTACGAGTGGTACATGGAAGTTACGGACCCGGGTTCTGCCATTGGACGCCCCTTTCCCCCCTCGGGGCATACCTGTACCTATCCCCTACCCGGGTCCGTATTAGGTTACTTTCTTCTGCGAACCGAGAAGCGAAAAGTACCCTGCGCAGAGCCATGTTTCAGCGTGTCAGGCTACGTAGGATGATTTGTGTATGAGCAATATATGCGCCAGCCCGGTTCATACGCAGCAGTTCGCGCTGAGCAAGCTAATCCGTGCCAAGGCTCCTAGTGGTGCATATTTAGCTAGGCGGACAATGCCACAAGATTTTACACTGCCAAAAAAAGGACGCAGTTCGTCTCGGCATCTTATACGCATCGTTCCGTTTGCCATCAGCAAGTGCGCGAGGGTAAAGTTTGGGCCTCCATATTTATTTGGATGGTTTACGAGGATGATCTTCCCGCCCCGATGCTATTATTGCCGGCGTTCGATCCGGTGGCCTTTTGGCTTAGTCGTCTTTCAGGGATCGGTACGGTGGCACATCGCCCATCGCTCCTGTTTGTCTCAGAAGCGCGCAAATCCGTATATGCCGATGCGATCTCGCGAACGTACGAAGCCAAGACCATCGCCTAGCGTATAGTCCAGGACGCCCTTCCCCGGTCTCGGAGCGCACTCCGGCGGGAACTTGCGAACATCAAGTTTTACGGGGAAAAGCCTGGCGCGCCGTGAGGGATTTGAACCCCCGACCCTCAGATCCGTAGTCTGATGCTCTAATCCGCTGAGCTAACGGCGCGCGTCGGAACTGAAAAATTTCTCACATCGAACGCAGCGCCGCAAGACGCGGCCGCCCGCGGAGGGGTCACGCCACGCGCGATGAGTTTGCGGCCGCGGGCGCCGCCGGAAGCCATACAGTTACCGTCGTGCCTTCACGCAGCCGGCTCTCGATGCGTAGCGCTCCGCGATGGAGTTGCACGATATGCTTGACGATCGCGAGACCCAGCCCGGTCCCTCCGAGCTCGCGCGAGCGCGCCCGGTCGACCCGGTAAAACCGCTCCGTGAGGCGCGGGATGTCGGCCACCGGGATGCCTTCGCCGCTGTCTCCCACCGCCAACTCGACGCCGTCGCGCGGCTCCTTGCTCGGCGCATCGGCGTTACGCGCAGGGCGCACTTCAACGGTCACGCGGCCGTCGCGGGGCGTATATTTGATCGCATTGTCGATGAGGTTGATCAGCACCTGGTTTAGACGATCGCGATCGCCCTCGACCTGTGCCACGTCGTCGGCGTAGCGCGTCTCCAGCGTGACGCCCTGGCGTTCGGCCCGCTCGCGCATCAGCTCCACCGCTTCGTCGGCCACGCGCCTGATCTCGAGCGGCTCGGCTCTCAGCGGTGAAAGTCCGCGCTCGAGGTCGGAGAGCGTAATCAGGTCGTCGATGAGCCGGGCGAGACGGCGCGACTGTCGCTCGATGATCCCCAGGAAACGGCGCTGGGTATCACGATCTTCAACCCCGGCGACCAGGGTTTCGGCGTAGCCGCAGAGCGCGCTAAGGGGCGTGCGAATTTCGTGGGTCAGGTTGGCGATAAAATCCGCGCGCACGGTTTCGTAGGACTTGAGCTGCGTGATGTCGTGAAAGACCAGCACCCAGGCTGCCGCCGCGCCGGCGTTGGTACGCACGGGTGCGGCGTTGGCCGCGAGATAGTGCGGCGCGGGGCTCTGAATCTGAAACTCTGCACTCACCATCCCGTTGTCGGCCGCCGCGCTCATCGAGCGCGCGACGAAATCCTGCAGGCGGGGGTCACGGCACAGCTCGACGAACGCGCGGCCGCGGTAGTTGATGTCGCCGTCGAGCGCGAACATGCCCCGCGCCGCCCCATTGACCAGCACGACATCGCCGCGCCGCCCCGTCACCACCACCGCCTCGGTCATGCTTCGCAGGATGGCCTCGAACTCGTCGCGTTGTTCGGCCAGCACTTCGAGTTCACGCGCGACCGCGTCAGCCACTTCGAGCAGGCGATGCTCCGCCAGGCCCATCGCGTCGGCACCCTCGTGATGCAGATGGGCGGGCGGGCGCCGCTCCTCGAGCGCCGCAGCGGCCTCTTCCACGCGCTCCGCGCTGCGCGTCCACGCCTCGGCGATTGCCGAGGTGGCGAGCGTACCGAGGATAAATCCGGCACCGAGCGCGACCATCGCCCACGGCCACGCAAGCCGCCCCGCCGCCAATGACGTGCCAAGCACGATGGCAGGCGGTGCGAGCGTGAGCAGCACCGCCACGGCGAGGCGGAGCTTGATCGATTTACCCAAGCGTCTCCGGGTTGAAGCGATAGCCAACGCTACGGACGGTCAAAATCAGTTCCGGGTTGGCGTCGTCGCGCTCGATATGGCGGCGCAGGCGGCGCACGTGAACGTCAACCGTGCGAGGCTCGACGAAAGTGTCGCGTCCCCACACCAGGTCGAGCAGCTGCTCGCGAGTATATACACGCAACGGATGCTGCACGAAGAAGCGCAGCAGTTCGAACTCCCGCAGAGTCATCTCCAGCCGGCGGCCGTCGATGAACGCTTCGTAAGTACCAAAGTCCATCTTGAGCCGACCGCGCTCGAAACCGCCGGTTTCGCCCGGGTCGCTGAGCAGCCGCGCCCGGCGCAGCAGCGCGCGGATGCGGGCGAGCACCTCGCGCGGGCTGAACGGCTTGACCACGTAATCGTCTGCGCCCATCTCGAGCCCGAGCACGCGGTCGACCTCGGCGCCCTTGGCGGTGAGCATCAGGATGGGCATCGTGGCGGTTTGCGGCTGCGCACGCATGCGCCGGCACAGCTCCAGCCCCGACATCCCGGGCAGCATCACGTCGAGCACCATCAGGTCCGGCGCGCGCCGTCCGATGCGTTCGAGCGCGGTGTCGGCGTCGGCGGCCTCGTCGACGATAAAGCCTTCCTGTTCGAGGCTGTAGCGCACCAGTTCGCGGATGTCGCGCTCGTCCTCGACCAGCAGGATGCGATGGCGGGTAACGGGACGCGTCTGGGCGGCGGCGTCATTCATGTTTCTTTTTGTCCATGTGGCGGATGGTTCGTCCTTTCACCATGAAGACGACCATCTCGGCAATGTTGGTTGCGTGATCGGCAATCCGCTCGAGGTACTTGGAAATGAACAGCAATCGGGTAGCACGTCCGATGGTATGCGGGTCCTCGGCCATGTAAGAGAGCAACTCGCGATACATCTGGTAGTTGAGCTGATCGACTTCGTCGTCGCGCTCGATCACTTCCTCGGCCAGCACGACGTCGTCGCGCAGGAACGCGTCGAGGCTGTCCTTGAGCATCGATTGCGCCGCCGCCGCCATCCGCGGCAGGTCGAGATAGGGTTTGAGCTGTGGCTCCTCGTTGAGTTCGAGCACGCGTTCGCAGATGTTGACGGCGTTGTCGCCGATCCGCTCGAGGTCGGTGGTGATCTTGAGCCCGGTGGTGATGAAGCGAAGGTCGCTGGCGGCCGGCTGATGCAGCGCAAGGAGGCGGATGCACTGCTCGTCGGTCTCGACGTCGAGCCGGTTGACCTCGGCATCGCGTGCAATGATCTCGCGCGCCTTGACCGTGTCGCGATTGACCAGCGCTTCTATCGCCTCGGCGATCTGACGTTCGACCAGCCCACCCATCTTGAGCAGGTCGCCGCGCACGGTGCGCAGTTCCTCCTCGTACTGACGGTTGGTGTGCTGCGGCTGCAAGTTGTCCATCTGCGCCTCCCCCACGGTTCGTCAATTAACCGAAACGCCCGGTGATATAGTCCTCGGTCTCGCGGCGGGCCGGGTTAGTAAAGATCTGCCGAGTCTGACCGAACTCGATAAGTTCCCCGGCATACAGGAAGGCGGTCAGGTCCGCGGTGCGGGCCGCCTGCTGCATATTATGCGTTACCAACACGATTGTGTATTTGGCCTTGAGCTCCAACAAGAGCTCTTCGATGCGCGCGGTGGAAATAGGATCGAGCGCCGAACATGGCTCGTCCATCAGTAGTACCTCGGGCTCGACCGCCAGCGCCCGCGCCACGCAAAGGCGCTGCTGCTGGCCGCCCGAAAGACTGGCGCCAGGCCGACGCAAGCGTTCCTTGACTTCGTCCCATAGCGCCGCCTGGCGCAGGCTGCGCTCGACGATGCGATCGCGTTCGGGACGCCTTAGCGCGACGCCGTTGAGCTTGAGTCCGGCGGCGACGTTGTCCTCGATCGACATGGTCGGAAACGGCGTCGGCTTCTGAAATACCATCCCGATTCGCCGCCGCACCTGCACCGGGTCAACGCCCGAGTCGTAGATATTGTCTCCATCGAGCAGCGCTTCGCCCTCGGCCCACGCGCCAGGCACGACTTCGTGCATCCGGTTGAGGCATCGCACCAGGGTCGACTTGCCGCATCCCGAGGGTCCGATGATCGCCGTCACCACGTTGGCCGGAAACGCCAGGTTGATGTCATGGAGGGCGCGGAGCTGCCCGAAATAAGCGCTCAGATGTCGTGCGACGAGCTTTTCATCCATCGGCGTCTAGCGTATGACTCGCGCGCTCCCGCGTGTCATCCATCTTACGCCTAACTCCAGTGCCAGCACGATGGTGGTCAGCACCAGCGCTCCCGCCCAGGCCTGGCGCTGCCAATCGGGAAAGGGCGAAATCGCGTAGGTGTAGACCTGCACCGTAAGCGAGGCGATGGGACTGGTCAGTGAGGTCGACCAGAAGCGGTTGCCGAAGGCCGTGAACAGCAAGGGCGCCGTCTCGCCTGCGATTCGGGCCACGGCCAGGATTGCGCCGGTGGCAATCCCGCTCGCCGCCGTGCGCGCGACCACCCATAACGTCGTGCGCCAGGCGGGCACGCCCAGCGCCAGCGCCGCCTCCCGCAATTCGTGCGGCACCAGCAGCAGCATCTCCTCGGTGGTCCGCGTCACCAGCGGAATCATGATCACCGCGAGCGCCACGGCGCCCGCCAGCGTCGAGAACCCGCCCATCGGCCGCACCACGACCGCGTAGGCGAAGATGCCGATTACGATCGATGGCACACCCATCATGACGTCGGCGCCGAAGCGTGCCGCGCTGGCCAGGCGGCCGCCCCGATGCGCTGCCAGGTACAATCCCGCGCCGATCCCTATCGGCACGCCCATCAGGCTCGCCAGCCCGATCAGCTCCAGCGTACCGACGATCGCGTTGGCCATCCCACCGCCCTTCTCCCCCACCGGCGCCGGCATATGCGTAAAGAACGCGAGGTTCAGACTCGAGGCTCCCTTGGCGAAGAGGTAAGCCAGGATGATGAACAGCGGCAGCAGCGTGATCACGGTCGCGAGCACCGTCACGCCCATCATCAGGTCGCTTTTGGCCTTGCGCCACATGGTGCGGCGCGTCTGCACGGAAGTTTTGGCCGTCACCGGTCGCCCTCGAAGCGGCCCTGCGTGGCGCCCAGCACCAATCCGCGCGCGACCACGTTGAGCGCGAGCCCGACTACCAGCAGCACCAGCCCCAGCTCCACCAGCGACGAGAGATACAGCGTCGAGGTCGCCTCGGCGAACTCGTTGGCGATCACGCTGGCAAGGGTGGCCGCTGGTGCGAAAAGCGAGGCCGAAATCTGCGGCGAGTTGCCGATCACCATCGCGACCGCGATCGTCTCGCCCAGCGCACGGCCCAGTCCGAGCATGATCGCACCGATCACCCCGGAAAGCCCATACGGCAGCACCGCAATCCGCACCATCTCCCAGCGTGTCGCGCCCAGCGCCAGGGCAGCCTCGCGCTGAGTCTGCGGCACGGCGCGAAAAACGTCGGTGCACACCGCGGCGATATACGGCACGACCATGATTGCGAGCACCACGCCGGCACACAGCATGCTCACCGAGACGCGCGGTCCTTGGAACAACGGCAAAAAGCCCAGCGTAGCCCCAAGTCGCGGCTCGACGTGATCGCGCAGCCACGGCCCGAGCACGAAAATCGCCCACAGCCCGTAGACTACTGAGGGAATCGCCGCCAGCAGTTCGACCATGAACCCCAGGCGCCGGCTGAGCCAGACCGGCGCCATCTCACTCAGGCACAGCGCCACACCCAGGCTGAGCGGCACCGCGATGATCAGTGCGAGCGTCGATGAGGCCAAGGTTCCATAGATGAATGGCAGCGCGCCGAAGCGCTCGTTAACCGGGTCCCAATCGGTGCCGACAACGAAGCTCCAGCCAAACGCCTTGAGGGACGGCGTGGATTCGATCACCAACGCTATCGCGAGGCCGACCAGGATGCTCAGACCCACCAGCGTCAGCAGAAGGGTAGTCAGATTGAAGATGCGGTCGCCGAGCGGACGGACGCGAAAGGCGCTGACCCGCCCCGCGCGCGCCGGTGCCGCTACATTGTCATGCGTCGCTTCGAGAAATTCGGCCAAGGTGAAACTATTGGTTACGACCGTTGCGGCCTCGCGCCGCCATCCACCCCAAGGTACGATCCCGCTTCAATCAAGGTAACGCCTCGAATGTTACGGGAATGTTAACTCGAAGCGAAAATCTGGAGTACGCGCGGGTGGCGGCCTTCGTTGGACACTATCACGTCATCACGAATTCCGCGGCCGGATTACGTCCAGTCCGCCCATGTATGGCCGCAGTACCTCGGGTACCACGATCGTGCCATCGGCCTGCTGATAGTTCTCCAGCACGGCGATAAGCGTACGCGGCAATCCCAGTCCAGAGCCGTTGAGCGCGTGGACGAATTCCGGACGCTCGCCCTGGCCGCGTCGAAAGCGCAGATTGGCGCGGCGCGGCTGAAAATCCGTGCAGTTCGAGCACGAGCTTACCTCCAGCCATTCGCCCGATCCTGGCGCCCACATCTCGACGTCGTAAGTCGCGGCGCTCTGAAACCCCAGGTCGGCGGTGCACAGCTGCAGGACGCGAAACGGAATCTTAAGCTGGCGGCATACCTCGCACGCGTTTTCGACCAACTTCTCCAGTTCCTCATCGGAACTCTCGGGCGTCACCAGCTTGACCATCTCGACCTTGTCGAACTGATGGCCGCGCTTGATGCCGCGGACGTCGCGCCCGGCCGACATCTTCTCGCGCCGAAAGCATGGCGTATAAGCCGTCAGATAGATCGGCAAGCGCGCGGCCTCGAGGATTTCATCGCGGTAGAGATTGGTAAGCGGAACCTCGGCGGTCGGGATGAACCAGTAGTCTTCCTCGACATCGCGGTACATCGTGTCCCCAAACTTGGGCAAATGACCGGTGCCGGTGACAGTCGCGCTATTGACCATCAACGGCGGGATCACTTCCAGGTAGCCCTGCTCACGCGTCTTCAGATCGAGCATCCAGGCGATGAGCGCGCGCTCAAGGCGTGCTCCCATTCCCATCAGCACGTAAAAGCGCGTGCCCGAAAGTTTCACCCCGCGCTCGAAATCGATAATCCCCAGCCGCTCGCCCAACTCCCAATGCGGCAGTGATTTGAAGGGAGTTTCGGTCGGATGTCCCTCGCCACGCACGATCTTGTTATCGGCCTCGCCCTTGCCCTCCGGCACATAAGGACGCGGCAGGTTGCGCATCAGGAGCATCAATTGCTCGAACTGCCGCTCGACTTCCGTCAGTTCGCGCTCGCCCGTTGAGATACGATCGCCGAGCGCGCGCATCTCGGCGCGCCGCCCTTCGCGCTCTTCGGGCGAGGCCTTACCCAACTCGCGCGACTCACGAGTGCGTTGCGCGCGCAAGTCATCAAGCTCGTGTTGCAGATGGCGCCGGCGTGCGTCGCTTTCCAGTAGCTGATCGACCTCGGAGGGATCGACGCCGCACTTGGCCAGCTCGGCTTTGACGAAGCCGGGCTTTTCGCGGATAAGTCGTATATCGAGCATTCAGAAAGCGTCCTTCAGGAGTTCCAGATGGCGATGGCCGCCAGCGTCCTCGAGGATCGCGACCACGTCAAAACGCATCGGGCGGTCGTGCGCGCGACGGCCCTGCGCATAGACCTCGCCCGCGCGCCTCAGATGGCGCTGTTTGTAGTAGTTCACTGCTTCCTCCGGCATCCCGGTTTCTGCGGTACGCCGGGTCTTGACCTCGACGAACACTAGCGTCTCGCCATCCATCGCGACGAGGTCGATCTCCGCTCCCGCGCCGCGAAAATTACGCTCCAGGATGAGGTAGCCCTGGCGTCGCAGATGACGTTCGGCAATCCGCTCGCCTCGGCGTCCCAATGCGATCCGATCGAGGCCGGCGAACGAGCGCCATCCGAAATCCCGCAGATTCGAGAGCCCATCCATCCAGACGCCAAGTCGGCGAGTAAGCTTCACCGTCCCACAAAGTTAGGTGTCCCCATTGCGGCTGGCAAGCTGCTTGTGGCGAAAACCTGACTTGGTGAACAACCGATGTTAGGATTATCCCCGATGGCTCAGGAAAAGATCAGCCTTGAACAGGTTCGCCACGTCGCACGCCTCGCGCGCCTCGAGCTTGCGCCGGCCGAAGAGCAGCGTCTGCAAGTCGAGATGAGCGAGATGCTCGGCTATGTCGACAAGCTCAATGAACTAGATACGGACGCGATCGAGCCAACGGCGCAGGTCGGCGAAGCTGGCACGCCGATGCGCGAGGATAGGGTGACCAATCTTCCGGCGGCCGACGCGATGCTGGCCAACGCGCCCGCGCGCGAGGGTTTCTTCTTCAAGGTACCCAAAATCATCGAGTGACATGGCCCCTGAACTGAACCGCCTGACTATCACGGAGGCACGTGAGCGCCTGCGGAGACGCGAAATCAGCTCGCGCGAACTCACTCGCGCTTGCCTCGATCGAATCGCCGCGGTCGAACCGCGCGTCAACGCATTCATCACCGTGTGCGAGACCGAAGCGATGACCCAGGCCGACGACGCTGACAAGCGCCTGAGCCAAGGCGACGCGCCAGAGTTGTGCGGCATCCCGCTCGGCATAAAGGACATCTATTGCACGCGCGGCGTACGCACGACCTGCGCCTCGAAGATTCTCGATGACTTCACGCCGCCGTTCGACGCTACCGCGATCGAAAAGCTGCGCGCCGCGGGCGCGGTTTTCGTCGGCAAGGCCAACCTGGACGAGTTCGCGATGGGGTCGTCGACCGAGAACTCGGCCTTCGGTCCAACGCGCAATCCCCACGACCTCGAACGGGTCGCCGGTGGTTCGTCGGGAGGATCGGCAGCAGCGGTAGCGGCCGGCGAATGCCTCGCGTCGCTTGGCACCGATACCGGGGGCTCGATTCGCCTGCCGGCGTCGTTCTGCGGCGTGGTCGGGATCAAACCGACCTACAGCCGTGTGAGCCGCTACGGCGTGATCGCGTACGCATCGTCGCTCGACCAGGTTGGCCCGTTCGCGCGAACGGTGCGCGACGCGGCGGCGGTGCTGCGTGCCGTCGCCGGTGCCGACCCGCGTGATTCGACCTGCTCCGCGCGGCCGGTGCCCGACTATGAACGCGCGCTCACCGGCGAGGTCCGCGGGATGCGTATCGGGGTGCCCCGAGAATATTTCGTCGAAGGGATGGACGCCGCGGTCGAGACCGCGGTGCGCGGCGCGCTGAAGGGCTTTGAAGCGATGGGCGCGCGGGCGGTTGAAATTTCGCTTCCCCACACCGGCTACGCGGTCGCCGCCTACTATTTGATAGCAACCGCCGAGGCGAGCGCGAACCTGGCGCGCTATGACGGAGTGCGCTATGGCTTTCGCGCTGCCGCGAATAACAATATCGAACTATACAATCGTACTCGCGCTCAGGGCTTCGGCGCCGAGGTCAAGCGGCGCATCATGCTCGGCACTTTCGCGCTCTCGGCCGGCTACTACGACGCTTACTATCTGAAGGGCCAGAAGGTCCGGACGCTTATCCGGCGTGATTTCGATCGCGCTTTCGAAAGCTGCGACCTGATCGCGGCGCCGGTCGCGCCGACCACCGCGTTTAGGCTCGGCGAAAAGACCAACGACCCGCTCAAGATGTATCTGTCGGACATCTTCACCATCTCGGTGAATCTCGCCGGCCTGCCCGGGATGTCGGTGCCGTGCGGCGCCGACGCGCGGGGGATGCCGATCGGACTGCAACTTATCGGACCGCCCTTCGGCGAGGAAGCGATCCTGCGCGCCGGCGATACGTGGGAGCGCTCCGGCGGCTTCGCCCCGCGCGCGCCACAGCTTTAGAAACGGCGGCAACACGAATCGGATCATCGAAACGATGGACAACGACGCATACGAGGCGGTAATCGGGCTTGAAGTTCACGCCCACATGCTCACCCGCTCGAAGCTTTTCTGCGGATGCGCCGCGGACTTCGGCGCGCCGCCCAATCATAATGTTTGCCCGATATGCATGGCGATGCCCGGGGTGCTGCCGGTGCTGAATCGTCAGGTGCTCGAACTGGCTATTCGGACCGGACTCGCCGCGCATAGCAAGATGGAGCCGCATTCGGTATTCGCGCGCAAAAGCTACTTCTATCCAGACCTGCCCAAGGGCTACCAGATTAGCCAGTACGATCAGCCGCTATGCCGTGGCGGCTATATCGAGCTGCCGGCGCGAGAGAGAGCCGAACCGCGCAGGATTCGGCTGGTGCGAATTCATCTCGAAGAAGACGCCGGCAAGAATATCCATGCCGAGAACGCGAGCCTGGTGGATTTCAACCGTTCCGGCGTGCCGCTGATGGAGATCGTGAGCGAACCGGACATCCATTCGCCTGAAGAGGCGGTCGACTATCTGCGTGAGCTGCGCGGAATCCTGATCGCGGTCGGCGCCTCGGACGGCAAGATGGAAGAAGGCAGCCTGCGATGCGACGTCAATGTCTCGGTGCGTCCGCGCGGCGCCACGGAGCTTGGAGCCAGGACCGAGATCAAGAATCTCAATTCATTCCGCTTTGTTGAGAAAGCGATCGTTTACGAGGTCAACCGGCAAATCGAGGAAATCAGCGCGGGGCGGCGTATTGCGCAGGAAACTCACCTGTGGGATCCCGAGCGCGAAGTGACGCGCCCGATGCGTTCCAAGGAGTTCGCCAACGACTATCGCTACTTCCCCGAGCCCGACCTGCCGCCGCTGATCGTGCCACCGGATCTGGTCGAAGAAATCCGCTCGGCTATGCCTGAACTGCCCGCCCAAACGCGCGAAAAATACGTGAAGGACTTCGGGCTCACGCCTTATGAAGTCGGCGTCCTGCTAGGGCGTGAGGATCTGGGCGACTACTTCGTCAATGTTCTGGCCACCGGTGTCAATCCGAAATTCGCCGCCAACTGGGTAATGACGGAAGTGCTGCGCGCGGCCAACGAGTCGGGCAGGCCCCTCACGGAGTCTGCGCCCAAGCCGCAGGAGACCGGCGCGCTGCTGAAGATGGTCGAGGACTCGCGCATCAGCCTCAATGCCGCGAAAAATGCATTTGCCGCGATGTGCCGCTCGGGCAAGGGTGCGGAGGCAACCGTGGCGGAACTCGGCCTCGCCCAGGTCTCTGACGAGGCCGCGATCGCTGAGGCCTGCGATCGGGTGCTCGCGGCGGAAAGCGCCAAGCTCGCCGGGTACCGTGCCGGACGCGAGAAGCTTTACGGATTTTTCGTCGGCGCGGTGATGAAGGCGATGGGCGGCAAGGGCAATCCCAAGGTGGTCAACGAGGTCCTTCGCCGCAAACTTGCCGGATGATTTCGCAGACTAGCTCGGCTGAAAATTTCAAGGTCGGTTGAAGTCACGCTCACGCTCTTCTGCGCGAGCCTTCTTTGACCCGGCCGCGTACCACCACGTGGTATTCGCGCACCTCGAAGCCGTTCAGCGCTTCGAGTTTCGACACCGCCAGCGCTTCCCACGGGATGTCGTAAAGGCGGCCGCTCGCCTCATCCACGAAATGATGATGACTGCCGACGTTCGCGTCGAACACGGTCTTGCCGTCGTTGAGCGCGAACTGGCGCAACAGGCCCTTCTTCACGAACAGGTTGAGAGTGTTGTACACGGTGGCGCGGGAGATCATCGGAAAGGCCCGTTTGACCTTCGCCCATACCTTGTCCGCGGTCGGATGCTCGCAGGTGTCGAGCACGTAGCGCGCGACCGCAACCCTCTGCGCCGAGGGCTGGATCGCATGCTTTCGCAGCAGCATGAGCAGATCGGTCTTCATCACTGTTAAGACTATGTCTAAAGTTGGACCGATGTCAAACGGTGATCACCGCCGCAAGCTTTGCGCGCGGCGCTCAGCCCTTGGGCAAGCCCAACTGGCGCTCGCCGATGATGTTGCGCTGAATCTCGCTGGTCCCGCCCGCGATCGTGTACTGACGCGAGCTGAGCACCCGGTTGAGCCATCGCGGCGCGTCCGGCACGTCACCCATCGGCTCGCTGAGCAGCGTGTGCTGGCCCAACAATTCGCTCGCAAAACGCGCGATCGCGACTCCCAGCTCCGAGCCCGCGAGCTTCAACACCGAGCCCTCCGGTCCCGGCGGCAAACCCTTCAGCCGGCGCGTAAGCGAGCGCATCCGCGTGTACTTGAGCGCCTCGCACTCGGTCATGAATTCGGCGAGGCGCTGGCGCACCCATTCCTGCTCCCACGCCGGGCGGCCGTCGATTTTGATCGCGTGCGCCAGTTCCGCGAGCCGGCGAACCTGGGACGAGTGCCCTCCCCCGCTGGCCATCCCGCGCTCGAAGCCGAGCGTGGTCATCGCGACTTTCCATCCTTCGTTCTGCGGCCCGACCAGGTTTTTCTTCGGCACCTGGACGTTATCGAAGAAGACCTCATTGAAGTGCCGATGCCCATTCATCAGGACCAGCGGCCTCACGTCGATGCCAGGGCTTTTCATGTCGACCAGCAGATAGCTGATGCCCTTGTGCTTGGGCGCTTCAGAATCAGTGCGCACGAGCATGAAAATGCGATCGGCGTACTGCGCGCCTGAGGTCCATACCTTCTGGCCGTTGACCCTGAAGTAATCGCCGTGATCGTCCGCGCGCGTCTGCAATCCGGCGAGGTCAGAGCCAGCCCCCGGTTCGGAGTAGCCCTGGCACCAGATGTCCTCGGCGCTCAGGATGCGCGGAATGTAATATTTCTTCTGCTCGTCGCTGCCCCAGTACATCATGGTCGGGCCCAGCAACTGGAGCCCGGAATAGCCAGGCAGCACAGGCGCGCGCGCACGCGAGTATTCCTCGTCGAAAATGATCTGTTCCATCAACGGCGCAGCGCGTCCGCCGTATTCCTTGGGCCACGCCAGGCCGGCATAGCCAGCGGCGTTGACCTTGGCCTGCCACAGCCGGCGCTTCTCGAAAACTTCGCGCGTCCCGGCGATCCGCTCGTCCATCGCATCGTCGACGCATAGTTCGGGCGGCAGGTTGGCGCGCAGCCAGTCGCGCACCTCCTTGCGGAAAGCCTCCTGCTCGGGGGTGTATTCAAAATCCATTTAGATACCCTGGTAGATCGCCTCGGCCATCGCGGGCGTCAGTTCAAATTGAAGGCGCGTACCGCGTTATCCCACAGAATTTTGCGCCTGCTCTCCTGCCCAATCGGCTGGCGCATCATCGCATCGATCCCCCACGGAAAGGTTCCGTCGGGATGCGGGTAGTCGGTGTCCCATAGAAAATTGTCGTCGCCAACCAGTTCGACCGCCGCCTTCATCGTCGGCTCGTCGCCGCGGAACGCGACCCAGAAGTTGCGCTTGAAATACTCGGTAGGCGGTTTGGTGAGGTATTCATGCTCGGAATTGCCGCCGTAATTCCAATGCTGCTCCATCCGCTGCAACCAGTAGGGCACCCATCCGCCGTCGGCCTCGACGTGGACCACCTTGAGCTTCGGCAGCTTCTCCAGCACGCCGTACCAGATGAGTCCGGCCATCGCGGCCATCGCCTCGAACGGATGCGACAGGATATGGCCGCTGACGTGGGTGTTCATCCGGTCGCCGAACGAGGGCACAGACGACGAGGCCGAATCGTGAGTCGAAATCGGCAAGCCGAGCCTTTCGACCTCGGCCCACAGCGGCAGGTAGTAGTCATCGAAGATCGAAGATCCATCGACCGGGTTGGGCCGGACGTAAAAACTCACCGCGCCCAGTTTAGCCGCGCGATTCGCCTCAATTACGGCCTTCTCGACGTCCTGCATCGGCAGGATCGCTGCGGGCCGCAGGCGCTGAGAATTGGCCGAGCAATATTCGAGTGCCCAATTGTTATAGGCGCGGCAGCAGGCGGCGAGAAGTTCGGCGTCATTGAACCGGCGCCCGAGCATCTGGCCCGCGAAGGTCGGATAGAGAACCTGCACGTCGACACCCTGCTCGTCCATGTCCTCCAGACGGCTTTGCGGACTGAAGCCGGTCGAACTCGCGCGCTTGAAGCGCTGCATGGCCTTCGCAACGGTCTTGAAAAACGCCGGCGCGGCCATCGGGTACTTGCCCTTTTCCCGGGTGAACGGCTCGCCCTCGACCAAAAAGGTTCGTCTGCCCGAGGCGGCCGCGATACCCATTTTGGGTGCCGCGCTCTTGTAGCGATCTTCTATATGCCTCTCCCACAGCCAATCGGGTTCCATCATGTGGCTGTCGACGTCGACGATTTTGTAGCCGTCTTTCATCGTTCGATTTCCTCTCGATTCTCAAGTATCACTTTAAGCCGCGCGCACGATGGCTCCCAGCGCTACCGTTGTTGCGGTCTCAAGCCTGCGGCACGATTAGCGCTTTGAGGCCCTGGCGGGCCTTCAAGAGCTCGAACGCCTCCAGTCCGTGATCCAGATCATAGCGATGCGTGACCATCGGTTTAAGATCGACGGCGCCGCTCGCCACGGTCGCGATCGCGCGGCGCCAGGTCTCGGGCGTGCGCACCCGTGAGGGAATGATGCTGACGCCGTGGAAAAAGAGCGAGCGCAACTCGGTCCCAGCGACGTCGCGCGCTGGCCATCCAAGCTCTACCAGCGCGCCGCCCTTGCGCACGATATGGCGCGCGGAATCGAGCGCGCCCGCGGCGTCGAAGACCACATCGGCGCCGCCGGGCATCAACGCGCGCACCTGCTCGAGCCAGTCGCGATCGCTCGCGCACACCGTCTTGAAGCCCATCCGGCGCGCCAACTCCAGCCGCTCGGCGTCGACCTTGAGCCCGGTGACGACGATCGAGGTGACGCCGAGCACCTGCGCCGAGAGCGCGGCACTAAGGCCGATGGGCCCGGGCCCCTCAACCACCGCGCTATCGCCCGCATGGAGGCCCGAAATTTCCACTGCATGCACGCCGGTGGCGAACGGTTCGAGCATCGCGGCGCTCTCCATGTCCATCGATTTCGGCACCAACCATGAATTGGTGACGGGCGCGATGCAGAACTCGGCGAACGCGCCGCTAAGCCGCGTGGGCGCGTCGCAATAGTTGAAGCGCCCGGCGGTGCATGGGCCGCATCGCCCACACTGGCCGAATGGATCGAGCGCCACGTGATCGCCGACTTTGAAGCCGCTCACGCGCGCGCCGACCTCGACCACCTCACCGGCCGGCTCGTGGCCCAGCACCGAGGGAAGGCGCCCAACCGCGCGCTCGGCGCCGAGTTCCCATTCATAAATATGGAGGTCGGAGCCGCAGATACCGCAGGCCGCGACCTTGACCAGCAACTCGCCCTCGCCTGGGTGCGGCACGGGAGTGTCGATAATTTCAGCGCCGGGCGCGGGCCGGGTCTTGGCAATCGCTTTCATCAGCTCACCTCGTAGATGTCATTTAATACGACCGCGTGCCCTCTGCCGTCAAAGGCGCGTCGGGAGAGATAAGTCTCACCGTGAGTTTGGATGCGCGCGCCGCATCCAAGCCGCGCACTAACGCGTCAATTCGCGTTAGATCCAATGACGCAATAGCACGCCCCGATAGCGCATCCGAGGGCGGATCAGCCGGTTGTCGCCGTATTGCTCGAGGCTGTGCGCGATCCATCCGGCGGCGCGGCCCACGGCAAAAATTGCGGCCGGCAGTCCGCGCGCAAACCCGAGCATCCGCGCGCTCACGGTTAGATAGAAGTCGAGGTTCGGACGCAGACGCTCGCGCCGCCACACGGCTTCCTCGACTCCAAGCGCGGTTTCGAAAAGGCGGCGGCCGCGATGGCGCGCAATCTCGGCGGCCTCTTTCTTTAGCAGCACCGCGCGCGGATCACCGGCCGGATAGATCGCGTGGCCGAAGCCCGGCGGGAGCCGCCACTTGACGCTGAACGCGGCGAGGCAGTCTTCGAGACGCATCCCGGTGTCGAGCTGAGCGAACATCTGCTCGATCCGGTCGCACGCACCGCCGTGAATCGGACCCGAAAGTGAACAGAGCGCCGCGAGCACCGAGGCATGGAGGTCGGCGCCGGTGGACGCAACCACACGCGCCGCAAAGGTCGAGGCGTTGAGCTCGTGCTCGGCGCACGCGACCAGGATGCGATCGAGCGTGGCAATCTCCCACTCGGCCGCGGGCGTGTGCAGACCGACGCTCGCGAGGCGCGCCGCCATTCCGGCACCGCCGCCGGCAAAACCGGCGCGGACCCGCGCCAACGCCAGCGGCAGCACGCTCATGATTCGAGTGCCTTGCTCGACCGTCGGACGGGTGCCGCGATGGCGCTCGAGCGACGCCAGCGCAGGCATCACGACCTCCAGCCTGAGCAGCGGCGATGCGTCGTCGCCCACCGCCCTGAGCGCCGCGACGACCTTCTCCGGCGCTTCGGTCCGCGCAATCACCTGGCGCAGCGCGGCGACCGCCCCATTCTGCGGCCGCTCGCCGTTCCAGAGCAGCAGGCAGACCTCTTCGAATGAGGCGTGCGCAATCAATTCCTCGATCGGATAGCCGCGATAGGCGAGCCGCCCTTCGATAATCGAACTTACCGCCGATTCGGCGACGATTACGCCGTAGGCCGAGCCGTCGCTCGAGGGCGGCTGCGCAACGGTCACCCAGGACGACGCGTCGGGGAGGCTCCGGCCGCGGCGTCCACCCTCGGCGGTGGCGAGGTCGCGGAGCGCGTCGATATCGTCACGGCGGTAGAGCGCCTGGCGTCCGATACGCCGGCGATAGCTGCGCAGCCATCCACGGCTGACGTAGGCGTAGAGCGTGCCGAGCTTGACGCCGAGTTGCGCGGCAGCTTCTTCCGCGGTGATCATGCGGAAACGTTCGGCTTCGCGCGTCGCCATCGCGACTATCACGCCATCGCGGCCCGCCGTGCGTCAAGCCAGCGGGTATTACACGCGGCGCAGTACGCCCAGCCAGCGCCCGTAACATTTCTCGATCGGCTTGGTGAACGAAAGGTCCGCGTAACACGCCACCATCGTGAAGCAGCCAGAGGCGCGCGCGGCAAGTTCGAGCAGGCTCGGCAACGTATAGCGTACCGGTACGATGTCGCGGGTGACGATCGGCCCGGTGGGAAAATGGATGGTGCATTCAAGTTCGTAAATTGAGTGCATGCCAGAAGACCAGGCAATCGGACGATGGAACTCGCGAACGTCGACTCGCGTGCCGGCGGCGATGACTTTGCGCCGGCGCCAGAGTTTTCGTGCACCAGTTACCTCGACCCCGTCGTGGCGATCGATATCGAGGCAGTAGAGCCCGCCGCGTCGGAGCAGCCGCCCGACCGAGGCCAGATGCGTAAGCAGCGCGCGATTCTCTGTCATGATCGGAAATGTCTCGGACATGAAAAAAGCGGTATCGAACCGACGCTCCGGGATGCGAAAGCGCTCGATCGAGCGTCGGTAAAAGCGGACCGATGCGGCACCCGCCGCTTTGCGGCCGGCAGCGATCATCGTGGCCGAACGGTCAATACCTGCTACGGATATACCGGCGCGCGCCAACGCCAGCCCATGCGGGGAATCACCGCATGCGACGTCGAGCACGCGGCGCACGGGACGTTTGAGATGACGACGCCAGACCTGGCGCATGAAATCGACCTCGGCGCCGATTTCGGCCGGCTTCTCCATGTGCACGCGGCGGAAAATCTCGGGATATTCGTAGATGCTCGGCTCCATCGCGATCGCAGCTTAGCCGCGGCCGCGCGCGATCACCAAGCCATCCCAAAAAGACCAACGCGCACACGCTCGGGAGGCGATTCGCGCTATATTCGGAATTAACCAAACCACATGGGGAGTGGAAAACGATGAGCAAGCCGCTTGAGGGCATCAAGGTGATTGAGGTCGGCCAGGAAATCCAGGGACCGTTTGCGGGGCTGGTGCTCGCCGACATGGGCGCCAGCGTTATCAAGATTGAGAATCGCGAGACCGGCGACTTGAGCCGCTGGCTGACCTGCGGGCTGATCGGCGGACCGGAGGCCAAGAACCAGGACGTCTCGTTCTACTTCACCGCGATGAACCGCGGTAAGCGCAGCATCACGCTCGACCTCAAAAAACCCGGCGGAGTCGCGCTCGTCCATCGGCTGGCCAAGTCCTGCGACGTGCTGCTCACCAACTACCGGCCCGGCGTGCTCGATCGGCTGGGGCTCGGGTTCGACGATCTGCTTAAGGACAATCCAAAAATCGTTTATGCGCAGGCGAGTTCGTGGGGGCCCAAAGGGCCGTGGGTCAAGCGGCCGAGCCGCGACACACTGGCGCAGGCAGCCAGCGGCCTGATGGCGAAGACCGGGATGCCCGAGGATCCGCCGCTGGCGGCGGGAGTCGCGATCGCGGACCATTCGGGAGCGCTCAGCCTCGCGGCGGGAGTACTCGGCGCGCTGTTCGCTCGCGAGCGCACCGGCAAGGGCCAACGCGTCGACGCCTCAATCTTCGGCACGCTTATCGCGATGCAGGGGTTTGAGCTGGATTTCGTCTCAATGAGCGGCAGGGACACGCTGCGCGCGGGCCGCGGACATCAGTTTCTGCACGGTGTGTGGGGTGCCTACCGCACGAGCGACGGATGGCTTTGCATCGCCGGAGTCGACGACAAGCGCTGGCCGGACTTCTGCCGGGTGATGGGCATACAACATCTGCAGAACGATCCGGAGTTCGACAACCCAACACGCAACTTCCACGGCTGGAAGATGGTCGAAGTGCTGGACGCCAACTTCCCGAAAAAAACCACCAAGCAATGGCTGGACGAATTGACCGCAGTCGACATCCTGGTTACCGAAGTCGCAGACTACCGGATGCTGCTCGACAACGAGCAGGCGCGCGTCAACGGCTATCTTCAGGAACTCGACCATCCGACCGCGGGGCGCGTGCTGGTCTCCGGCACGCCGATTACCTACAACGGCGAAGTCCGCACGGAGTCGCCGCCCGCGCCCGAAATGGGACAGCATACGGAGGAAGTCCTGCTCGAGTTCGGCTACTCGTGGGAAGAGATTGCTGCGCTGCGTGACGAGGGAGCAATCTGATCGAGACGACGGCGCATCCCGCGCTCAGCATTGGACAGCCGTCGAGGTCCGCGCCTAGAATCGGCACACCAACATTTCGCCAACGGAGGACTCTAAAATGGCCAAATACACATTCGTAGTATTGAGCAATCCAACCACGCCCGCCCAGGAGGCCGAGTACAACGAGTGGTATAACAAAATCCACATTCCCGACGTGCTCAACGTGCCCGGTTTCGTGGCCGCGCAGCGCTTCACGCTTGCCGATGCACAATTTGGCGACGGCCCCCACGCGCATCGCTACCTGGCGCTGTACGAGATTGAGACCCACGACGCCAAGGCCACGCTCAAGGAGCTGCAAAAGCGCGTCGGCACCGCCGACATGGTGATGAGCGACGGGATCGACATGAAGGGTATCTCGGTCGGGCTGTTCAGGCCGGTGGCCGAGCGCGTGCTGGCCAAAGACGTGCAGCGGCCGCGGCGCGCCGCCTAGCGCCGCCGCTTCACGCTCGTGTCCGCAACCGGCATTGCTGAAATCCGCGCCCGCGAAATTATCGATTCGCGCGGCAATCCCACGATCGAGGTCGACGTGAGGCTTGAGAGCGGCGCGCTCGGTCGCGCCGCCGTGCCTTCGGGCGCCTCGACCGGCGTTCACGAGGCGCTGGAGCTGCGCGACGGCGACCAGCGACGCTTTGGCGGCAAGGGCGTCACGCGCGCGGTCGCTAACGTCAACGGGCCGATCGCCGCCGCGCTTCGCGGCAGCGACGCGGCCGAGCAGCGCGCGCTCGACGACCGATTGATCGCGCTCGACGGTACCGAGAACAAATCCAAATTGGGGGCGAACGCGATGCTCGGCGTGTCGCTCGCTGCCGCACATGCAGCCGCCGCTGCAGCCGGCGTCGCGCTCTATCGCTATCTCAATCCGGGCGCCGGCGTGATGCCGGTGCCGATGATGAACGTGCTCAACGGTGGCAAGCATGCCGACTCCAGCGTCGACATGCAGGAGTTCATGATCGTGCCGCTGGGCGCGCCTTCGTTCGCCGAATCGATTCGTACCGGCGCGGAGGTCTTTCACGCTCTGGCCGGTGTGCTAAAAAAACGCGGGCAATCGACCAACGTCGGCGACGAGGGCGGCTTTGCGCCCAACCTGCGCAATAACGAAGCGCCGATCGAAGTGATCCTCGAAGCGATCGCCAAAGCCGGTTATCGTCCTGGCGCCGATGTCGCGCTGGCGCTCGATCCGGCCTCCAGCGAGTTTTACGAGGACGGCCGCTATGTGTTCGCCCGCTCGGACAAAAAGGCCCGCGACTCGGAACAGATGGTGCATCTGTATGGCGATTGGATTAGCCGCTATCCGATTGTCTCGATCGAGGATGGTCTTGCCGAAGACGACTGGGCGGGATGGCAAACTTTGACGCGAGAGTTGGGCGCGCGCGTGCAACTAGTCGGCGATGACCTCTTCGTAACCAATCGCAGGCGACTCGAGCGGGGCATCCGCGAGCGTGCCGGCAATTCGATCCTGATCAAACTCAACCAAATCGGCACGCTCAGCGAAACGCTGGCGACGATTGAGATGGCACATGCGGCCGGCTTCACCTGCGTCGTTTCCCATCGTTCGGGCGAAACCGAGGACACGACCATCGCCGACCTCGCCGTCGCAACCGGTGCGGGGCAGATCAAGACCGGCTCGATGAGCCGCGGCGAGCGCACGGCCAAGTACAATCGCCTGCTGCGCATCGCGGAGGAATTGGGCGCCCGTGCATCGTGGCCCGGCACCTCGGCATTTCGCCGCGGCGGGAGCACGTGATGAGCGATCCCGCGCGGCGCCCCGCGGTTACGGTGCTGGTGATTTTCGATGGATGGGGTTTGCGGGCTGAGCGCCAGGCCAACGCGATCGCTATGGCGCGGACGCCCACGATGGATCGTCTGTATCGCACGCAGGCGCATACCGAGATCGACGCTTCGGGAGAGGCGGTCGGCCTGGCGCCCGGCGTGATGGGCAATTCCGAAGTCGGCCATCTGACGATCGGCGCGGGGCGCGTGATTTACCAGGACGTGATGCGCATTACCAAGGCGATCGAGACCGGCGCCTTAGCGCGCAATGAAGTGCTGCTCGGAGCGATTCGCCACGCGCGCGACGGCGGCCGCACACTTCATTTATGGGGACTGCTCTCCGACGCCAGCGTACACAGCCATATCAATCATCTCTTCGCGCTGCTCGAAGTCGCGGCCGGCGAGGGTCTGCGCGACATCGCCGTGCATGCGGTCCTCGACGGGCGCGACACGCCACCGCGCTCGGCACTGCCCTTCGTCGACGCACTGGAGGCGAAGCTCAGGGCGCTCGGATGCGGCAAGGTTGCGACGGTCAGCGGCCGCTACTTCGCGATGGACCGTGACAAGCGATGGGATCGCGTGGAGCGCGCCTGGCGCGCGATCGTTTTAGGCGAAGGGATCGCCGAGAGCGGCGCGCGCATGGCGGTGGAACATGCATACGCCGACAACGAGTCGGACGAGTTCGTCACGCCGCGAGCGATCGCCGGCGGCGCCCCACTAAAGGATGGCGACCAAGTCGTGTGCTTCAACTTCCGCGCCGATCGCGCGCGGGAGCTAACCGCCGCGCTGGCCCTGGAAGAATTCAGCGGCTTCACGCGGCCGCGCTTTCCGCGTATCGGCTACGTATGTATGACCGAATACGATCGCAGCTTCGGGTTGCCGCTCGCTTTTGGTCCCGAGGACGTGAAGAACGCGCTCGCCGAGGTCCTCGCGCGCGCAGGCGTCCGCAATTTGCGCATCGCCGAGACTGAAAAGTACGCCCACGTCACGTACTTCCTCAACGGCGGAGTCGAGAAAGCCTTCCCGCTCGAGGAGCGCCTGCTGATACCGTCGTCGAAGGTGGCGACCTACGATCTCGAACCCGCGATGCAGGCAGACAAGATCGCCGAGCGTGCGGCGGCGGAGATCGCGGGCGGCAAATTCGGAGTCGTGGTGATGAACTTCGCCAACCCGGACATGGTAGGACATACCGGCAAGCTCGAAGCGACAGTCGCGGCCATCGAAACGACGGACGCCGCGCTAGCCAGAGTGGTCGACGCGGTTGAACGCGCACACGGCATCGCGCTGATAACCGCCGATCATGGCAACGCCGAGTTCATGGCCGATCCCAAAACCGGTCAGGCCCACACCGCGCACACGACCTTCCCCGTGCCGCTCATATTGTTCGACCCGTCGTACAAGGGACATCTTCGCGCCGGCGGCACACTTGCCGACGTCGCCCCGACGTTGCTCGGGATGCTTGGAATCGACGCACCGTCCGAGATGACCGGTCACGACCTGCGCATCGGTTCACAATCCTGAAACCAAGTTTGTTCAATTAGCTAATGACGGGGGCCGCATTCCAACTGCGGATTGTAGCTCCTGATGATAGAATCGGTGTAGTACCTTATGCGTCTTGAATTGTTTATATACTCAGCGAGAATATCGCTGCGTACATCAGGCTGCGCTTTTCCAACCACCGGCAAACGCTCAGCCAGGTAGGCGTCGGAGAAATCACTAAGCGAGACCAGGCTCACCGGCCACGCGCTGAGTTGTTGGGGACCGCTCAGTCCCAGGGTGAAAATGGACCTGTATTCGAGCGCCTGAATCGTCGGGCCCTGATTCATGTGTCCGATGAACAGCCACTTCTGGTTAAAGGTCGGCACCAAAAACGGCGGGTCGGCACTATGAAACATACACTGTTCCTGAACCAGGGACTTTTCGATGTTGCCGCTACCGGCCAAAAGAGCGGAGGGGCTGACAAACACGAATTTGGTTGAACGGCCCACAAAATTGAACAACGAGGGCCCCGGCGCGGCCGACGTCACGGCACTTTCAGCTACTCCCGAACCTCCGGAACTCCCTCCCTGTGAAGCTAATGCCGCGCAGCCGGAAAATATTGCGGCCGCAAGTAATATTTCGAGCGTCGCTAACTTGCGCATTTTCAAGTCCCCAAAAAGATTTGATGTCCTCGACGGCAAGACAGGTGTAGTAATCTCGAGCAGCAAGATATGTACCGGCAGCAAGGTGTGATCGGTTTACGATTGCGAACGATACTTGAGAGGTAAATTCATGAATCCTAAGGACGCAGCTCGTGAGACGATCGAGCAAAACCACAAATCGCTGGTCGATTTAAGCCATCGTATCCACGCTTATCCGGAGCTTGGCTTTGAAGAAGAAAAGGCCTGCAGATGGCTCTGTGAGATGCTTGACGGCGCCGGCTTCAAAGTAGAACGGGGGATTTGCGATCTGCCGACCGCGTTTTCTGCGATCGCCGGCGCGGGTCCGCTGCACGTCACGATCTGCGCCGAGTACGATTGCCTGCTGGCGATTGGCCACGCCTGCGGCCACAATGTGATCGCCGCGATGGCCGCCGGCGCCGGAATCGCGCTCGCCAAAGTTGCCGACGACGCGGGTCTGACGGTAACGGTGATCGGTACGCCGGCGGAGGAAATATGCAACGCGGGTGGCAAGATCCTGCTGCTCGAGCGCGGCGCTTTCGCCGGAACGCATTTCGCCATGATGGCGCATCCGGCGCCGGTCGATATGGCGGTGCCGCCGTTTATCGCGGTCTGCCAGTTCGAGGTCAGGTACACCGGCAAAGAAGCGCATGCCTCGGCATTTCCCGAGCTCGGAATAAACGCGGCCGACGCGCTGGTAGTGGCGCAGGCCTCGATTGGCTTGCTGCGCCAGCATATTCATCCGACCAACCGAATCCACGGAATCGTCACTCACGGCGGCGAAGCGCCCAACATCGTCCCGGCTCACACCTCCGCAAGCTACATGGTGCGGGCCCGCACCGTCGGCGA
The DNA here is from genome assembly GCA_963710455.1 of uncultured delta proteobacterium. Lineage (GTDB taxonomy): Bacteria > Desulfobacterota > Binatia > Binatales > Binataceae > JAKAVN01. The sequence goes on along the minus strand of CAVQAG010000013.1, from coordinate 139,315 downwards.
ACTGCATGAGATCCGTTCACGCGTGTTCAAATGTTTCGAAGCGGGAGCGATCGCGACCGGCGCCAAGCTTAAAATCGAAGGCGGCGACAAACCTTATGCGGAGCTGGTGAGCGATCACGAGCTCGCAGGGCTCTATCAGCGCAATGGCGAGACGCTCGGCCGCCGCTTCATCGCCCCGGGTCTGGACATGAGCCGCGCCGCCGCTTCGACTGACATGGGCAACGTTTCACTAGTCTTTCCGACGATCCACCCTATTATCGGAATCAATTCGTTGCCGGCGGTAAACCATCAGCCCGAATTCACCGAATGCTGCATCGCGCCTGGCCGCCGACCAGGCGATTTTGGACGGCTCGATAGCAATGGCGTGGACAGCGATCGACACGGCCTCGGACGCAAAGCTGCGCGCGCGCCTGATAGAAGCTCAGCCGCGGCAACTTTAGACCCGAGGGTCTACCAGCGAACGACCTGCTCGTAAATTTTCGGCAACACGCGCGGCAGCGAAGTGATGTCTTCGATCACCAGGTAGCGCGACGGCGCGCACATCTGACGCAGATAATCGTGACCGGTACGATCGACCGTGATGCAGAACGGCAGCACTCCCGCCATCTCGAGTTCCTTGAGCGCAACCATCGTGTCCTGGATACCGTAGGCATTCGAGCGCCGATCGTGGCCATAGTCGAAGTCCTGCGGAAAGCCGTCGCTCAGAAGGATCATGTGCTTCGCCCGTGAGCTGGTGTCCTTGAATTTCTCGCGCACGTGGCGGATCGCCGCGCCCATTCGGGTCGATCGCTTAGGTTCGACCGCGCCCACCCGCGCCTTGACCTCGTCGGTCAGCCCCTGGCTGAACTCCTTGATGACATAGAACTCGACGTTGTCGCGGCCGTGGCCGGAGAATCCCATAATCGCATAGGAATCGCCGATTTCCTCGAGCGCCTCGGCCATGATCACCAGGGCTTCCTTGTTGACGTCGATGATGCGGCGGGGGCGCTGAGTCTGCTGCGGACGGCGCTGCCAGGCCTTCATCCAGTCGTCGCTGTGGTCGTTGTCGTCGGTGGTCGCCTTGCGCACCTCGCGATGGATCGGCTCATCGGTGGAGGCCGACATGTCGAGCAAAAAGAGCGTGCCAACGTCGCGCGACTCCTTTTTGCGCGCGCTGTAGACGCGGGGATCGGGGCTTTCGCCCATCAGCCGCGACACGCGAGTTTCTACCAGGCGTTCGAGGTCCAGCTCTTCACCGTCCTCGAGACCGCGGACCATCCGATACGAAGCCGGCCGGATGCGCTGGAAGTGGCGGCGCACCTGGGGCAGCATCTCAGAATAACGCGCAAGCGTCTGGGCGAAGAAATCGTTGTCGTCGCCCGCGAGCGCAACCTCGCGTAGCCGGCACCATCCGCGCCGATAGTCCGCGAGCACGTAATCCCATTCGTCGTATGAATAGTACGAATCCTGGCTGCGCCCGTGCATAAGCACTAACCGCCCATGATTGGAGGCGGGGCCGATCTCGCCGAGTTGCTCGCGCAGTTCCTCCAGGTCCTGCGCCTGCTTGCCCGTGAGCTGGGTGAGATACATCCCCTCGCCCTCGGCGCCGCCCTGCCCCTCGGCGGGTTTGATCTGCGCGCCCTGTTCGAGCAGCTTGCGAATCTCCTCGGGCGTAAGCGGACGTCCACCGCGGCCCTTGGACTGCTTGCCCGAAACTTCCATCCGGACGTTCTGATTGGTCTCTCCGTCGCTGTCGCCCTCGGCGCCTTCGGGACCTTCACCATCGCCGCCCTCGGCGCTATCGAGGTTACCTATAAGATCGTTGCGCAACGCGTTACCGTTTTCATCCAGGCCTTCGGCCGCGCCGGCCTGGCGCGCGGCCGCCATCAATTCCTGCAACCAGGTGTACATCGCCGAGGCCTGACGGGCGCTGGTCAACACGCCCGCGCCCGGCTTGCGCAGCGGCGCGAAAAATCGCGCGGCATGCCCGGTGAAGGTTTGCGTCGCCGGGTCTTCGCCGGGATCGATCTCCAGCGCGCCACGCACCAGCATCGTGCTGAGCGCCCGTGGATTGAGCTTCTCGACCAGCGCGCGATTGAGCTTGGCGATACGCGGAGCAAGGCCGCGGTAGCGCCGGGCCATCTCACTGTCGACTCGCGCGCTCTCGCACAGGCGCATCAGCGCGCCGCCAAGCATCGGATCGCTGAACGACGCGACGAAACTTTCGATCGCTTCGACGCCGGTCTCGCCGCGCTCCTCAAAACCGGGCATCTCGGCCAGGCAGAAACTGAAGGTGCCGAATTCGTGGCGGCCGGCGAGTTGAGCGGCGGTGACGAGATAGTAGTCGTAAGCGAGCGCCCGCGAGCCGAGCGCGTCGATCTGCTCGGGCAAATGAATCATCTCGCCCGGCAGCAGCGGATAATGAAAGGCCAGCATCGGACCGCAATTGGCGATCGAGTCCAGGCGAAATTCCTGCGGATACAGCATCCGCATGAACTTCGTCAGCACGCCCTTGATTTCGTGCAATGCCTGCGGGCGATCGTCAGCCGAGGTTTGGGCCATCCACCTCATTGTGACAAATCGCGCACCCGCTATGCAATTTAATTTTCGAAGCTCAAGACGCCTGGGTGGGAACCAAGCGCGACCTGCCACAGTTGCTCATTTGCGGTCGCACGCACGGCTCAGGCGACTCGGCTTGACGGCGCAATGAGTGAAGTCTTAAGTGCTAGGAGTCATGTTTATTTCAAACAAAAACCCATACAGCCGTCTGGCCTTGACCTTGGCATTGACTTTTACTTTCGCCGCGCTGATTTCAATCGGCGCGTCCTGGCCGCCTGCACGCCGGAATAACCGAAGCGGTCAAGACGGAAACTTTGCCCAACGGGCTCAAGGTCCTGGTGCTGGAGAATCACAAAGCACCTGTGGCGACCTTCAACCTGTTCACCAAGGTCGGATCACGCAACGAAAGCTTCGGCAAGACCGGCATCTCGCATCTGGTCGAGCACCTTAAGTTCCGCGGGACCAAGAAATATGGACCCGAGGAATTTTCCAACATCATCCAGCAGAACGGCGGAATGGATAATGCGTTCACCGGCGCCGATTTCACCGATTACTTCGAAGTGATCAACCGGGATCATCTCGATGTGCCGATCGGCCTGGAGGCCGACCGGATGGCCAACTTCGATCCCAAAGGCTTCGACTCCGAACTCGCGGTAGTGGAAGAGGAACGGCGGATGCGTACCGACGACAACCCGGAGGACGCGCTTTCAGAGGCGACCCAGGCGCAGGCCTACGTGGAACATCCCTATCACTGGCCGGTGATAGGTTGGATGCAGGACATCCAGCGCCTGACGCTGGCCGACGCGCTAAAGTACCACAGCGTCTATTATTCGCCGCAGAACGCGATCGCGGTCGCGGTCGGCGACTTCGACGCCAACAAGGTGCTCAAGCAGATCGCGGAATCATTCGGTCCGATCAAGAACGGCCCCAAGCCGCCGCCGGTGTTCGAGGTCGAACCGCCGCAACAGGGCGCGCGGAAAATCGTGCTGCGTCACGCCGCCAACCTGCCGGCCTTCAACGAGGCCTACCACGTGCCCAACTATCGCGTCGGCGGAGCTGACGCGTTCGCGCTCGAGATCGCCTCCGAGTTGCTATCCGACGGCAAGAGCTCGCGCCTGTACCGCACAATGGTGCTCGACAAGCGGATGGTGGTCGAGATATCGGCCAGCTACGACATGACGTCGTTCGATCCGGGACTTTTCGAGCTCTCCGCGCAGATGCGCCCCGGGGTGAAAACCGAGGACGCGATCGCGGAAGCCAACAAAGTGGTCGAGCAGCTCAAAGCCGAGCCGGTCGGCGCGGAAGAGTTGCAGAAGGCCAAGAACCTCGAGCAATCGTCGTTCGTATTCCTGCAGGACTCGATTTTCGAGGAAGCGCTGCAGCTTGGCGTGTGGGAGATGCTCGGCAGTTATCGTCTGATGGACAAGTACCTCACGGAAATCGACAAGGTCACCGCGGCCGACGTGCAGCGGGTGGCGAAAAAATACCTGGTCGAGAACAACTGCACGGTCGGCGTGTTGATGCCGACCGGAATCCTGCCGCATGAGCAGGGCGGAGGGGCCGGCGGCACCGTACGTCATGCTCCTCCGCTCGGTACCGCCGACTCGATGCTGGAGGTGGCGCCGATGCGAATCACGCGCGCGGCCGCGGCGATGGACGAGGTGGCGCGATGAGGCAGCGGTGCGGCGATGTTTCAGGCGCGGCTCCGGCCGCGATCTTTGTAGTAGCGATGTTGGTAGTAGCGACCTTGGCTGCTCCCGCTGCCGCGCTCGAGATCAAGCGTTCGGTGCTCCCCGACGGCGCAGTGCTGCTGGTCTCCGAACAGCGTCAACTCCCGATGGTGACGATGACGATCGCGTTTGACGCGGGCTCGCGGCGCGATCCCGAGGGCAAGGCCGGACTCGCCTCGCTCACCGCAGCCTCGCTAACGCTTGGCACCAAGGAGCTGAGCGCCACGCAGTTCAACCAGAAAGTGGATTTCATGGGCAGCTCGATCTCAGTTGGCGCCGGAGCCGACTATGCGCAGGCGAGCTTCACTTCACTCGCGAAATACGCCGACGAGACTTTGCATCTGATGGCTGAGACGCTCACCGAGCCCGCGCTCAGCGACGACGAAATCACCCGCAAACGCGAAGAGCGCCTCGCCGACATCAAGGCCGAAGAGGAACAGCCGAACTACGTGGCGGGAGTCACCTTCCACAAAGTGCTCTATGGCAACGGGCCCTACGGCCATCCGAGCGAAGGCACGTCCGAGACGGTGGCGAAGCTTACTCCGCAGGACGTGCGCGACTTCTACCACGCGCAGTACAAGATCGGCAGCGCAGTGATTGCGGTGGTCGGCGACGTCAAGGCCGACGAAGTGAAAGCCAAGCTGGAGAAGGCGTTCGACGCGCTCAAGGGCACGGTGCCGGCGCAGGCCGAGCCGCCGGCGCCGAGCGTGCCGCCGGGAATTCATCCGACGCTAATCGACCGCAGCGTGGTGCAAGCGACCATCATCATGGGATCGGGCGGTATCGCGCGCTCCAACCCGGACTACTACCGCTTGCAGGTGATGAACTACATCCTGGGCGGTGGCGGTTTCGCCTCGCGCCTGATGAAGATCGTGCGCAGCAAAAATGGACTGGCCTATGGAATCTCGAGCGGATTCGATGCCGGTAAATTCCCCGGCTCGTTTTCGGTCGACACGCAGACTAAGAACAAGAGTGCCAATGAAGCGCTGGAGCTGATCGTCGAACAGTTGCGCGACATCCAGGAGCAGCCGGTCTCCGACGCCGAACTGGCTTCGGCCAAGAAATATCTGATCGGCAGCTTTCCGCTCAAAATCGATCACCAGAGCTCGATCGCGAGTTTCATGCTGCAGGTCGAAATGTATGGCCTCGGTCTCGACTACGCCGAGCGGTACCCGAAATTGATCGGTGCGGTAACCAAGGACGACATCCAGCGCGTGGCGAAACAGTACCTGCACCCTGACGCGCTCGACCTGGTCGCGGTGGCCAATCAGTCAGAAGCGGCAATCAACGTGGCGAACCTCAAACGCGTCGCCGAAGGAGCGTCCGAGAGCGCGCCGGCGGCGAACCCGCCCGCCCCGACGCATGAGGCCCAGCCGGCTCCGGGCGGTTGAGCGCAGTTTAAATTGAGCGCCCGTTCGCAACCGGGCGGGTTTGATGTTTATTTCGCTTGACCGCGAGCAAGCCACGCATGCACGATACGGTCAATCGCGCCGGCAACCCGGGCGTGCGAGTACCTTTTTCATCATTGAATTGGAGCGAACATCGATGGCTAACGAAAGCTGGAAAATCGAGGGCGAGTATTTCGAGTCGTGCAACTGCGAACTCCTCTGTCCCTGTCTTTTCACTCAAGCGAAAGTCCGTCCTACCGAGGGTCATTGCGACGTGGTGTTGGCCTTTCACATCAATCGCGGCAGCTACGGCAAAACTGACCTCTCCGGGCTCAACGCAGTGCAGGCATTTACCACCCCGGGCCCGATGGCGCAGGGCGGCGGCACCGGCGGCGTTTACGTCGATGGCCGCGCGGACGCGGGGCAGCGAGCCGCGCTCGAAGCGATCTTCGCCGGGCAGGCCGGCGGACCGCCAAGTTTGCTTGCGCCGATGATCGCGCATCGGCTACCAACCAAAACGGTGCAGATCGAGTTCAGCGCCTCGGGCGACACGCGCAAGCTGAGCATCGCCGGCATCACGGATGTAACCGTGCAGGCCGTGGCGGGACGCGACGGCAAAGCGGTGTGGCTCGACAACGTAACGCATCCTTATTCCGGACGCCTGGCTGCGGCGCGCGGCACGTCGAGCCGTTACAAGGATCATTCCTTGAGCTTCGACAATAGCGGACGTAACGGCCATTTCTCGCCGATCAACTGGACCAACGCCTGACGCGCATACGGCGGGTAACGACGTAGCTTCTAAAACGTTGCGATGGCTTCCGCGCTCCCCACGACCGACGCGCCCAGAATTGCGCGCGCCCTCAGTCTACCCGATCAGATAGCGATTTGGGGCGGCCTCGGCGCGCTCTCGGCGCTCGCCTGGGTGTATTTGTGGCGGATGCCGGCTGGGATGGCCATCGACAGCACGGCGGGCATGGCCGGAATGGCCGATATGCCCGGGATGTCGATGGCCTCGCCGTGGTCGCCGGGCCAGTTGTGGCTGACCTTCCTGATGTGGGCGGTCATGATGATCGCGATGATGATGCCGAGCGCGGCGCCGATGGTTGCGACGTACGCGCTGGTGGCCGAGGGCCGCGGCGCCTCGCCGCGCGTGCGGGTCTGGCTGTTCGCCGTCGGCTACATTGCGGCATGGACCGCGTTCAGCGTCATCGCTACCGTGCTGCAGGCCGCGCTGCAGAATGCGGCGATGCTGACCGGGGCGATGCGGGTCGCGCCGTTGCTGGGGGGCGTTATCCTGGCGTTTGCAGGCGCTTATCAGCTCTCACCGCTAAAGCGTGGATGCCTGCGCCACTGCCAATCGCCGGTGGGATTCCTGATGTCGCATTGGCGCAACGGCCGCAGCGGAGCGATCGCTATGGGGATGCGCCATGGCGCGTTCTGCGTGGGATGCTGCTGGATGCTGATGGCGTTGCTGTTCGTAGCGGGTGTGATGAACCTGCTGTGGGTAGCAGCACTAACCGGCTTTGTGCTGATCGAGCGGGCGACGCGATGGGGCCAGACGCTGGCGACAGTTTCCGGCTTCGCGCTTATCGCCGCCGGACTCGCACTGGCCGCGCTCAGCTGATTTTTCTCGATCTCCTCGTAGATGGCCGCTCCAGAGCGGCCCTCTTACGAACCCGGACGCCGGCGGATGTCGAATGCTGAAAAATCCCCGGTCACGCCTCCGAGCCCGACGCTCTACACGGTCGGCCATTCGACGCATCCCATCGAACGTTTCTTCGAATTGCTCGGCGAGCATCGAATCGTGGTCCTTGCCGACATCCGCGCCTATCCGAGTTCGCGCCGCTGGCCCCAGTTCAACCAGGACTCATTGGCGGCGGCGCTTGGCCGCGCTGGGATCGAGTATAGATGGCTCCAGCGCCTCGGCGGACGACGCCATAGCAAGCGTGCCGACTCGCCGCATGTGGCTTGGACGGTCGCCGCGTTCCGCTCTTACGCCGATTACACTGAGAGCGCCGAATTTTCGGAAGGTCTCGGCGAACTGATCGTGAGTGCTACCGTCGCGCGCACGGCGATCATGTGTTCGGAGGGACTGTGGTGGCGGTGCCACCGGCGAATCGTTTCGGACCAGATGACGGTGCGCGGATGGGCCGTCGAGCACATCATGCCCGACGGTAAATTGACGCCGCATCGGCTACCCGACTTCGCCTCGGTGGTCGGCGGCCGAGTCATCTACGATGGCGGTCAGCCGCCGCTGCTCAAATAGCGCGAATCGCTAGCGCCCGTGGCTTACCTGGCCGCGGCGGGAGCCATGTTTGCGGCAGCGCGGCTGCGTTCCCAGGTCGCCTTCACCGTCGCGTATACGTCGAATGGATCGCAGCGCCAGGGCAGCACGTAGACGGCGCTCTCGTCGCGAAACGTCACCTTCACGTCGAGATGGCGTTCAGCTTTGCCGCTCACTACGAAGAGGCCCACGTCCTCGATGTCCGCGTAGTTGAGCACGCGAGGCGTCCTCCCTTTTGCCACGATAAGTCCCTGCTTGCCGACCGTCAGGCGGCGTACCGAACGAAACCGCCATGCCGCAAAGGCCGCGACGCCGAGCGCCATCGCGACCGCGCAGAGCAGCGGGATCAATGGCCGCCCGTGGATCCCGCCGTGCGTCCAATAGATCGCCACGCCCAGCGCGGCGATCAGAGCCGCGCCAGCCGCTAACATCGGCGTCGGCAGGTCAAGCCCGAACTCATGCGGCAACGGTACTTCCGGCCATCGATCGGCCAGCATGTCGGCCACGAACTGGACCACCTCGTGCGCGTCTTCCAGGTCATAGGGAAGGCTCACTCGGACGCGGCCCTCCGCGTCGCGGAGATCGACCCGCTGACGCGAGCGCACCGTTTCGAGGCCGGCGATCTCGGCCCAGGCAATCTGACCGGGGCTCGCGTAATGCACGCCTTGTTCGTCGATCACCACGGGCCAGTTTTTGTGTCCGGACAGAGCTTGCATCTCGCGCACCAGCGTCCAGAGGAAGAACAACGACGCAGCGGCGGCGATCACGCAGCCTAAGGGAGTCCTGAATTGCGGCCGTGTCCATAGGACGGCCGCCATTACGGCGAGAAAAAACAGGCTCGATCCTACAGCGATTAATTGATCGCGCCTGGAGTCTTCCTGGACGCGAAATTCCTGAGCTGCCATCTCCTCCGTTCCTCTCGGAGCGTTCGCGCGCGCCTTATTGCTGGCCGGCGTTGCTGCTCAGGTACTCCAGGATGGTCTTGCGCTCGTCCGGCGTGAGCGGCGGCAATCCGGTCTGCCTCAACCGCTCCTGCATCAAATCCACCTTTACCGCCCACATGGGCGCGGTCATCAGGCGAGGATTATAAGCCTGATGGCACTGGCCGCATCGCTTAAGATATAGCTGTGCCGCATAACTATCTTCATCCGGCATTTTGTGGCTTTGACACGATGCAAGCAAAGTCACCAGGCTCCATAAGGCTGCGGTTATCAACTGGCGATATAATGAGGTAGTGGTTGAAGTTCGATGCAACCCGGCTCCCGTGTCCTTTCACTCATTCTTCTAGTGAGGGCTAGCCGCAAGCCAGCACCACAGTTTACCGCTCAATCGCCTGGCGCGCGGACGGGATTTGGCGGCGCAATTCGCCACCGAGCGTCTGGATCAGGGTCCGCCGGTCGGAATCTTCAAGTGCAACTTTACGTTCCGTCTCGGGCCGCATCCAGACCGGCGCTGCGCGCATCGCGTCCGCCTCGAAGCGCGGAAAGACATGCCAGTGGACGTGCGGTTCGAGGTTGCCGAGGCACTCATAGTTGAGTTTGAGCGGCCGCGTCGCACCGGCGATCGCGCGTCCCACCGCGATCGTCTCATCGAAGAGCGCGCGCGCTTCGTCGGGGGGCATCAGATGCACCTCATTGACGTGGCGCTTGGCGAGCAGCACGCAATAGCCGCGATAGAATTGCGCGTCCCCGAGAATTACGAAGGAGTGCGGCAATTCGGCGACGAAATCCGCAAAGTTGCCCGCGCGGCATCGGTCGATTAGCGCGCAGATTCCGCAGGGCCGTCCCGAGGTGCCGCGGCCCGCGTCATCACCCCTCTCATGCGGGAACATCCGCGCCCTCCGGCGCGACTTGCACGAGCGTTACCGCCGCGTGCCTGAGCACGTCGGCCACCGTCTGCAGCTTGTACTCGCGTCCATAGTAAACCGTGCGAATGCCGGTGTTGATCAGCACTTTGAGGCAGTGGATGCAGGGAGTGTGAGTAACGTAGATGTCGGCGTCGCGGATCGCGGCGCCGTTCTTGGCCGCCTGCGTGATCGCGTTAATCTCGGCGTGGATGGTGCGCCAGCAGTTCTGCTCGATTTCGCCGTCGGGCGTGCGCGACTCGTAGATGAGGCATCCAACCTCGGTGCAGTGCGGCATCCCGGCTGGCGCGCCGTTGTAGCCAGTCGCGAGGATGCTGCGGTCGCGCACGATCACCGCACCCACCTTCGCCCGCAGACAGGTCGAGCGCTCGGCAACCTCCTGCGTGATCGTCATGAAGTACTGATCCCAGCTCGGCCGTTTCCCCCTGCCGCTCATCAGAGACCCTTGAGCCGCACCGAGGGGGGCAGCGGCGGCTGCGCAGGCCGATAGGCGACGCTGTAAGTATTGTCCTTGGGTGTCTGCTCCTGCGGATTTTGCGTCCCTTCGGCGTACCAGGCCGGCACCGGGCTGAAGGTGACGATAAACAGCACGATCGTCGCCCACGCAAAGGCTCTGCGCCGAGGATCGAGCGGCGTATCCGCGTCGACGGTCGCCGGATGCCCCAGGCCGAGAAAGAAAAGAAACACCACCCAGAAGAGCCATCCGCCCCAATAGGCCGAGCCCATAAAAAGCGGCACCACCACCATCATCACGCAAGCCACGATGAACAGGCGCGCGATCGTTCGATGCCAGCGGCCGAATAACGCGTAAACCACGTGGCCGCCGTCAAGCTGGCCGACCGGCAACAGGTTCAGCGTCGTCACCAGCAGCCCGATCCATCCGGCAAACGCAATCGGATGCAGGTTGACGTTGACCGAGTTGGGATCGACGCCCAGCGCCGCGTACGACAACGCCCAGAACAGGATCGAATTGCCGAGCTGTAATCCGCCACTGGAGGTGTCGAGCGGCGACACGTCGGAGAGCTTAAGTCCGATCGCCACCGCGATCACCGCCAGCACCGCTCCGGCCCACGGCCCCGCCGCGCCGATATCGAACATCACGCGGCGCGTGCGCGCCGGCGACCGCATCCGGATAAACGCGCCGAAGGTGCCGATGAAAAAGACCGACGGCAGCGGCGCCGGGATGAAATAGGGCGGGCTCACGTCCACGTTATTGCGCCGCGCGACCAGGTAATGGCCCATCTCATGCGCAAACAGGATCATCATCAGCGGGATCGAAAAGGACAGACCCGCGGCGAGATTCCCGAAAGTCGCAAACGGATGCGCCAGCGACACGAACGCGCCAGCCATGTCCGCCCCGGCCATCGTGGTGGTCAGCAGCGTCAGCAGGAACAGCGCGACGTGGGTCCGCGTAACGCCCGAGGGGCGCGGACGCGGCCGCGTCATCACCTCAGGCTCGTGAATCGAAGCGGGGGTGACGCGCGGGATGTCGGTCAGGACCTGCGATTCGTCGTGTGCGGTGGAATCATTCATTATTACTTTCGCGCCGGTATTTATTTGATGCCGGAGTCATCGGCGGCGGCTCACGACAGACTTACGCCGCTGCGGCCGAACGGTTACCATCACGCCCGGCCCAGCCGCAAAACGCTGCGCAGCACTGCCGTCGCGCACGGCAATTTCCAGCAGCTCGAAACTTCCAAACGTAGCGAGAGGAGCACCTTTGCGGGCGTCGCCATAAGCCTCAAGTATCTCGATTGGCGCGCCCGTTCCGATCCTAACCGAAAGCCGCATAGCGGGAAAGCGCGCCTGGAAGCGCCCGAGCGCGTCGCGCGCGATATTGCTCACCAGATTGCCAAATCCGTCCACATACAGCACCTCACCGCGCAACTCCTCGACTCCTTCGCGCGGCTCTGCCAGCTCCAGATGCGTCAGGCCATCCCGCACCGGCGGCCCCAACGACTCGAGCTTGACGCCGCGCCATAGATACGCCGCGGCGGGCGCGAAGATGTCGCGCCCGTGAAAGGTCGCGCTCACCCGGGCAAGGCGGTAGCGCGGCGCGCACAACTCAACCGCGCGCGACGGTCCCGCCTCCTGCAGCGCCAGCGAGAGCACGCCATTGTCGGGCCCGACGAACCGCGCTCCCGCGCGCGTCTGGACCGCTACCGGAAGCCGCGCCGTGCCGACGCCGGGGTCGACCACCACCAGGAAGATGGTCCGCGGCGGAAAGAGCCGCCACGTCTGCGCGAGCGCGATCGCGCCGGCCGCGATCGATTGCGCCGGTACGCCGTGCGTGATGTCGATCAGCGGGGCGCCGGGAGCGATCGATGCGATCACGCCCTTCATCGCGCCCACATAATGGTCGCGGTAGCCAAAGTCGGTGAGAATCGCGATCGGAGCGCCACCGCCCCGATGGTTCGTCGAACTACGCGCCATCTTTAAAGCGCGCCGCGCCCGTCAGCCACTCACCAAGACGGCCGGCGGCCGCGCTGCCGGTTATTATTTCCAGATGCTCGATTTCTACCGGGTCCTCTATCAAACGAACATCGACCCTGACCCGATAGGTTATCCTGGATTGGTTCTGACGCTGCTCGAGCGTGCCGGGAATGCTCAAAAGCACGACGCCATTTTCTCGGCTCTTGATCACTGCCTTACCCGACGCGGTGAAGGTCTCGCTTCCCAGCGGAGCTCCCTTGTCATCAAGCCATCCGTCCATTCGTTGCATAAACTCGCTCCAGCCTGGCACGACGTGAAGTCAGACTTCGCGTCCATCAGGCTGGCGCGATCACTCTGCTCGTAGTCTAGCGCTTGCTCGACGGCCTTTTGTGCCGCAGCGACAAGGGCATCCTGGTCCGTTGCGGAAAGCGATACGCTTTGAGCCAGGCTCGCAGCAGCAAACGACAACGCGATCAGCAGGGCTATGCGATGTCGCACGGACTTTCTCCTCAGCCGCGCCCGCGCGTCGGCCTTGCGAGTTCCTCGCGCACCGCCGCCACGAGCAGCGGGAACATGATCTCGTGATGGCCGGTAAGGGAGATTCCGCGCGCTCTCCTGCCGCCTGCGGTGGGCCGTTCGACCACGTTGATTCGCGGACGGTACTGGCGGATGAAATCCATGTCGGCGGCGCACAACCCATCCACGCGCCGGCCCAGGTTGCGCGCGAGGTTAAGCGCCTTCAGAAAAACCTCCGGCATCACAACCGCCGATCCCAGGTTGAGCACTACTCCGCGCCCCAGGGCCGCGACCACCGCGCACAGCCGATGGAAATCCGTCATCGTGGCCTTGCCAATCGCGCCGCCGTCGGCCGCTGGATGCATATGGATGATGTCGGCGCCGAGCGCGACGTGCACGGTCGCGGACGCCCCTGCGCGGAAGGCGGCGGCAAAGACGCTGGCGTCGCGGTAACGCAGGCGTGCGCGGACAATTTCGCGGCCGACCACCTCACCCAGCCCCCTATTCTCCTCGGCGGCCAGGCGCGCCGCGCGATTGAGAAAAGCGCCGGTCTCCTCGGCCATCCCGAAGCTTCCGTCGGCAAGTCCAGCGCCGACGTCCTCCGACGTGCGTCCGGCAAAGGCAAGCTCGAAGTCGTGGATAATCGCCGCGCCGTTGGTCGCGATCGCGCTCAGCACGCCGTCGCGCAGCATCCCACAGATGAGCGGGCTCAGCCCGACCTTCAAAGGATGCGCCCCGCTGAGCATCAGGAATCCCCGCCCGGCGCGCCGCGCAGCCGCGATTCGCCGCGCCAGCTCGCGCAAATCGGCCGCGGCGAGGGACTCGGGGAGTGCTGCGACAAAATCACGCATCGTGGCCCCGGCGGGGAGCTCGTTCGCGAACTGGCGGCGCTCGACCTTGCGCGACAGCGAGGCCAGCGGCCGGGTGCGCGCGCGGGCTGGATTTACTGGTTTTATTGGCGTTTTTGGCAAATTCGGGGGTGATTTCATCGCGCTGGAAGCCGGTTCTGGCGCCATAGCGCCGCGCCTCGGGAGAGTGTAAGCTACCGGATGCGTTAGTAGACGCCAACCGCGGCGCGAGAGAGAGGGGTTGGCCGGGCGCAAGGAGCAGTTCGAGGGACGCCGAGTGGCAGAAACAGAGCCATCAATCGTCACTAATGGCCCAATCCGCGGCCTAACCGACGGCATCGTCTCGGGTAACGACCGTCCCGATTCCTCGATCGCGAGGGCTGCGGCGCAGCCTGCAATCGACCGGCGCCGGTTCCTTGGGATGTCAGTAATCGCCGCCGTCACTGCGACCCTCGCGCCCGCCAGCGCAATCGCGATACTGACCGCTCCAGCCACGCCGCGCCGCCTGAAGTTCTACAATCTGCACACCAGCGAACAGCTCGACGTCGTCTACTACGAGAAGGGGCGCTACATTCCGCAGGCGCTCGCCGAGATCAACTATATCCTGCGCGATTATCGCCAGAACGTGGTCAAGCCGATCAGCCCGGCGCTGCTCGACCTGGTGGTCGCGATCCGGCGAAGGCTCCATACCGACGCCGAAGTAGCGATCATCTCGGGCTATCGCACGCCCGAAACCAACGCGATGCTGGCGGCGCGGAGCGACGGCGTAGCGCACCACAGCCTGCACATAGACGGGCTGGCGCTCGACTGGCGCGTGCCCGGACGGTCACTTGAGCAGTTGCATCGAGTGGCGCTTGCGATGCGCGGCGGGGGCGTGGGCTACTATCCTGCCTCCGACTTCGTGCACACCGACGTCGGCCGCGTCCGCTACTGGTAAGCCTTTCAGTCCTGATTAGTCGCTCCCCTCGCCAATTCGTTCTGCTTCATTTGGCTTTCTGCGCGAGTGAGTTCTCGTGCTCCGTTGACCTCGCGGATTTGACACTCGGGTGCGGCGACCCTAGACTTCAGCGCAAGGCGGGCGTAATTCAGTGGTAGAATGCCAGCTTCCCAAGCTGGACGTCGCCGGTTCGACCCCGGTCGCCCGCTCCACATTTTCGCCAACGGAGAGAAGGACTTTGGCAATCAGCGTCGGCCAGCAGCGCTCGACGGTCGATCGCTAGTCACGGTTTTAGTCACGGTTCCGAGCGGAATTTTTCCGCCCGGCGAAGACGCGCGGCGGGGCATGACAGATGCGACAGATCAAATCGTTCAACGTGATACAGGCCGCAAAGGTAATGGGTGCGGTCTACTTCGTCCTCGGATTGGCGCTTTCGATATTAATCATCCTCCCCATCTCTATCGCCAGGAGGGGCCCGGCTCACGGTCGCTTCTTCTGGGCGGTGCTTTCACCATTCTTCTACGGGGTTTTGGGATTCGTCGGCACCGCCGTCGTATGTTGGCTTTACAACTTTATCGCCGAGCGGCTCGGCGGCATCGAAGTCGAAGTCATCGAGGCACCGTAGGGCCGTCCTCGATCCGGAAGACGCGAAGCGAGACGGGGCAGTCGCTCGACTGCACCCGCTGGAAGCTGCCTTTCGATCCGCCGACGGCGCGGCTGCGATCGACTACCTACATCAACAGCTCACTGTGGAAGAGGCGGCCATATTCCTGGGCTCGACCAAGGGCCAGCTTTATAACCTGCTCAACCGTCGCGAGATCCCATATGTGCGGTGGGGCAAGCGGGGCAAGCGCTTCCGTCGCATTGACCTCATTGCGTGGCAGGAAGATCCTGAGTCGAGCTGGGCTGGCCACAATCGAAAAACGATCCGAAATCGCCCGAGGCGTGAAACAGCGTCTGACCGTGCGCCACGGCTTCGGACTCGACTTCGAAGTAGGCTCCTTCTTGGCGCGCCTCGCGGACGAAATTGCAGATTACAAGCCTAGATCGCTCAACCCTGGATGGTCGTCCGGGCGACGCCCGAGAGACCAATGATACTTGCGCTCGGCTTCGGAGATTGGACGGTCATTGATGCACGCGAGACGCACGCGCATCAGGCCGGTTTCATCGAATTCCCAATTTTCATTCCCGTACGAACGAAACCAGTTTTCAGACTCATCGTGCCATTCGTAGGCAAAGCGCACCGCGATCCGATCGTTAGTGAAGGCCCAGAGTTCTTTGATCAAGCGGTAATCGAGCTCTTTCGCCCATTTGCGAGCCAGGAATGCAACGATTTCTTGACGCCCATTCACAAATTCCGCTCGGTTTCTCCAGCGCGAATCCTGCGTATAGGCGAGGGCCACTTTTTCCGGATTACGGGAATTCCAGCTGTCCTCCGCAAGACGAACTTTCTGGATAGCCGTCTCTCGAGCAAATGGCGGTGCCGGGGAATGTGTCGCCATATTCTTCTCCGATTGAAAAAGGCGCTGTGCCTTTAGCAAAGAGGCCCGCGCCTTTAGAATGTCCATCCGACAATCGATTTGAGGAACACCCCGTTACTCGCGCGGGTCACCCCGAGTCCGACGCCGAGGTTGAGCTCAAGCTGGGGAAGAAAATCAAAGTTCAGCGCCGGCACGATGAAGTGCTGCTGCTCCTGCACTTTCGCCAGCGGTTGAATCGACCCCATGTCGCCGTAATATTCCAGCGCGGGTGAGAGCCAGCCGTTGAGCTTGTAGAGCAGCTCGCCCGACGGATCGAATTGCATTCCGTGATGCGCCCCCGGGCCGCTGAACGGATCCTCGAATGCGAAGTTCGCGACCAACCGAAACCCCTTGTAGTTCGCTCCGGCAATCGGCCGCAGCTCGAGCGTCATCGGATTTTCCTCGGCCGCGCGCCGCATGTAATCGAGCTCGATATTGCCGCCGAACTGCACCGGCCATTCGAAGGTCTGCGGGATGCCGAAATGAATCTTCGTGCGCGAACCCGCGTATTCGTAGTCTCCATTGGAGAGCTTTGCGGTGCAGAGATACTGTCCAATCTCGAGCCAGCGCACTACTCCGTACGTGGCCTCGAGCGTCTCGTGTATCTGATGCACGTCCATCTGGCTTTTCGCCAACTGTCCGGTCGCGGTCGACGTCGTGTTGGAATGGAGTTCGAGCGTCAGATGACCGGTCGGCGTGGTCCAGGTGTCGTAGATCTGGATTTCATAGAAGTCGATCGCGCATGAGGGACGGACCGACGCCAGCATCGCGACGACGCTTATCGAGAAGGTTAAAACATGGCGGCAGAACCTCGTCACGAGTGCCTTGCGAACGGCCGTGAATGCCGTCGTCCATCAGTTCAAGTCATCCAGCCGTCAACTTGGCGCTCGGCTCTCGCTCCGCAAGTCCCTATAGACGATTACCATCGGAAAAAGCCATTGTCGAATCAACGGGATTTCGCAACGGCGGGTTGGATCTGAGTCAAAAGGGAAGATCAAAAGTCGACGGAGGAGTCACGCTTATGCCGGTAGACGAAACGAAGCTCCAGCAATTGCTCGGCAAGATGCTGGGCGAAGTGGGTGCCGCGATGAGCATCGGCCTGGTTTTGCTGGGCGACAAGTATGGCTTGTACAAGATGCTCGCAGCTGCGGGACCCTTGAGCTCCGCAGAGCTCGCCTCGCGCACCGGCACTGCTGCGCGTTACGTGCAGGAGTGGGCAGCCGCGCAGGCAGCTGGCGGCTACATCGATTTCGACCCTGCGACGGAGCGATTTTCGATTTCGCCCGAGCACGCGCTGATCCTGGCTGACGAGAATGGGCCGGCTTTTTTTCCGGCGATGTTCGAAATCGCCGCCGCGGCCGCTCGCGACCTACCCAAGGTCGAAGCGGCGTTCCGCAACGGGACGGGAGTTGGATGGCATGAGCACGATCCCTGTCTCTTCCGCGGCACGGAAAGATTTTTCCGCCCCGGCTATGCGATGCATTTAGTGTCGGAGTGGATTCCGGCGTTGGAAGGCGTGAAAGAAAAACTCGAACGCGGCGCTGGCGTTGCCGATGTCGGATGCGGTCATGGGGCGTCGACTATTCTGCTGGCCAAGGCTTTTCCCAAGTCGGAATTTTTCGGCTTCGACTACCACGAACCTTCGCTCGTGCGTGCGCGCGAGCTGGCGCGAGAGAACGGCGTCGCTGACCGGATCGCGTTCCGGCGCGCGTCGGCGAAGGAATTTTCCGGCGCCTTCGATCTGGTTGCATTCTTCGACTGCCTGCACGACATGGGCGATCCGGTCGGAGTGGCGACGCACGTCAAGTCGACTCTGAAATCCGAAGGCACATGGATGATCGTCGAGCCCTTCGCGGGCGATTCGATGGCGGACAATCTCAATCCGATCGGCCGCATATTCTATTCGGCATCAACGCAGATTTGCGTGCCCGCATCGTTGTCCCAGGAAGTCGGTCTGGCGCTCGGCACTCAGGCCGGTGAAGCCAGACTGCGCGAGGTGATTTCGAGCGGAGGATTTTCGCGCGTGCGGCGAGCCACCGCGACTCCTTTCAATCTGGTGCTGGAAGCGCGGCCTTGAGCGCGAATCTCGATCGAATAGGATAAGCAATCATGCAGTACACGAAGCTGGGCAATACTGGCATCACGGTCTCCCGAATCTGCCTGGGTTGCATGAGTTACGGCGGCGGAGAGCAGCCGCCATGGTCCATGCGCCGTGACTGGGCGCTGGGCGCCGACGAAGCGCGCGAGCACTTCTCAATCGCACTGGAGGCCGGGGTCAACTTTTTCGACACCGCCGACGTCTATTCGGTCGGCGCAAGCGAGGAGATCACCGGGCGCTGGCTCAACGAGATGGCCTCGCGGGACGAGGTCGTCATCGCAACCAAGGTCTTCGGTGCGATGGGCCCGGGGCCAAATCAACGCGGACTCAGCCGCAAGCATATTCTCGAAGCCTGCGACAATTCATTGCGCCGCTTGAAAACCGAATATATCGACCTTTATCAGATCCATCGATGGGATTTTTCAACTCCAATTGAAGAAACTCTCGACGCCCTCGATAGCCTCGTGCGCGCAGGAAAAGTCCGTTACCTGGGCGCCAGCAGCATGGCGGCCTGGCAGTTCTCCAAGGCGCTTTATCTGGCAAAGGAAAACGGCTGGCACCGGTTCGTCTCGATGCAAAATCATTACAACCTGATCTACCGCGAAGAGGAACGCGAGATGATTCCGCTCTGCGTCGATCAGGGCGTCGCAGTGATTCCCTGGAGCCCGCTCGCGCGCGGCTTTCTCGAGGGCGATCGCAAGCGCGAACGTGGTGAAGGGCCAACCAAACGCGCGCAGACCGACCAGATGCAGAAGGATATGTATTTCCATGACGACGATTTCGAGATCGCGGCAGTTGCTCAGAAAATCGCGAAAGAACACGGCGTAACCCCCACTCAGATCGCCTGCGCCTGGATTTTACAAGCGCCCGGCGTCACTGCGCCCATCATCGGCGCCACCAAAACTCATCATCTGAAACAGGCCTTTGAGGCGGTCGAGATTAAACTCAGCGCCGAAGAGATCAAGGCCCTGGAAAAACCGTATCGGCCGCATCCGATTCTCGGTCACGAGCAACCCCGAGCGGCAAAAATGACCAAGTAACGGTTCTCACGAAATCCACTGCCGGGCTGGATTCCTCGCACAACAGCCAACCCATTTTCGTTAGCCGGCTTTCCCGATTTCGATCGCGCGTACCCCCGTCCGGGGGGCGCGCGTGGGGTTCTCAACTTCACCCGAGAGGCTGCCCTGCCCTGCGGCGTGCTTGACAGACAGGCTCGCACGATGTATCTAACCATTAGGTTATTTAACTTAATGGTTAATCATCATCCTGAGAGTTTGTGAATATTTGGATTTTTGCGATGGCATCGGCGCGTTGCGAGCGACAGTCACTGATTGGACGAGGTCAGGTTGTTTAGGCAAAGAGCGCCTGAGGAAGCTGGCGATAGTGGAAGCCTCACAACCAGCCCATTTTGATCGAGCGCATCAGGTTGTAAACCAGCGCCGACCAGGTCGCGACGATCAGCACCTTGCTGATGCCGCGGACCAGCAAGCGGTCGAGGCCGCGCCAGGTTTTGAGATCGGCGTTGACGGTTTCGGCGGTGGCGGCCCGCTCCAGGTAGATGCGCTGGCCCTGCGGCGAGCCCATGCGTTTTCGATACTCGGCGATCGCCGCACTGTCGCGGGGCTGCGGGGTGAGCGGATCGATGTGATAGGTGCGGTTCTCGCGCGGCGGCACGAACACCTCCACCCCGCGTGCCGCGGCGCGCTCGACCGCGGCAAAGTTCATATAGCCGCCGTCGGCGAGATGCTGCCTGGGGAGCGCGCCGGTCCGCCGCTCGATCTCATCGAGCATCGGCGCCAACTGCTGGCTGTCGGTCCCAGAGTTGCTCGCCTCGACGCCCACGATGATCCGGCTTTCGGTGTCAGTAGCGAACTGCAGATTGTAAGCGGGACGGAATCCGCCATCGGCCATCTTCATCACCCGCGCCTCGGGATCAGTGGTCGAGATGCGGGTTTCAGTTTTGCGCTGCGGATGGTTTTTGGCCTCGGCCTTGTGCGCGCCGAGTTCGCCCAGCCGCGCCACCGCCCGCTGGCAACGCTCCTCATACTCGCGCGCGGCGCGCAGTTCGGCCGCGCGCTGGCGCGCGCTGCCCTGGGTCGGATCCTGCGCGGCCTCCGCGTCGAGCCGCTCCAGATGCGCGCGCGCCGCACGCACGCAGGCCTTGAGCCGGGCCTTGCGCCGAAACGACGCCGCCCCCGCGCTCGCCCGCACCCGGGTCCCATCCTGCGCCACCCGGTAAAGCGTGATCAGATGCTGGTCCAGCAGCAGGCCCAGCACCTGGCTGAACAACTCGTCCAGCGCTGCGCCATGTCGGCTGCGAAAGTCGCTCAGCGTATGATAGTTGATGCTCACCCCGGCGCAGATCCAGCGATAGGCCGCGTGCTCGGCGCTGAGCCGCGCGATCTCGCGCGCACTGTTCACGCCTTCGCTCAACCCATACAGCCACAGCGCCAGCAGCATCCGCGGGTCAGTCGCATCGCGTCCCGGGCCGTTCTCGCGCGCCTTGATCGGCGCACAGAACCGGCTCAGGTCGAGCCCTTCCAGTACCCGCCAAATCGCGCGCACCGGATGCTCGGCACCGGCCAGCTTCTCGTAATCCACGGTTTGCAATATCAACTGCTTACGATCGGGTTCCCGCAGCCGCACCTCTTCGCCCATCACCTCCACCTCCGCCTCTCCACCATCATCCACTTCCCATCCCTCAAAGCGATCCCTGTCCGCAAATAAATTCACAAACTCTGAGCCGCCGTCGCGCGATCTCAGCCTCACTTTCGGAGCGCTTGCCGATCCGACCAGGCGCGCGATACTTGCGCGCCTTGCTTCCGGAGAAGCGACGGTCTCAGAGCTGGCCAGGCCCTTCGAGGTAAGCGGCCCCGCCATCTCCAAGCACCTCAAGGTGCTGGAACGCGCGGGCCTGATTTCACGCGGGCGCGAGGCACAATGGCGCCCTTGCCGGCTCGTCGGTGCCCCATTGAAGGATGCCGCGGACTGGCTCTGGGAATACCGTCGTTTATGGGAGGACAGTTTCGACCGCCTCGATGACTATTTGCGCGAAGTTCAAGCCGAGAACAAACGCCCGTCACGAATCAAGGAGAAGAAAAATGGCCGCAAGAGGTAATGCCGCCGTCGCGAAGCCGGATCAGCGAGAACTTGTGATCGAGCGCGTTTTTGACGCCCCGCGCGAGCTGGTTTTCAAATGCTGGACGGAACCTGAGCATCTCGAACGATGGCTGGGTCCAAAGGGTTTTAGCGGCAGAATCGTCGCGTGCGAACTGCGCGAGGGCGGAAGATTTCGCGCCCAGATGCGAGGGCCTGACGGCCAGGATCATTGGCAACATGGAGTGTTCCGCGAAATCGTTGCGCCGGAGCGAATCGTTCGGACGTATTGCTGGACGGATGCCGACGGCAAGCCGACGCGGCCCGAGACTTTGCTGACCGTGACGTTTGCGGACCTGGACGGCAGGACCCGCGTGACCCTGCATCAGGCTCTCTTCGAGTCGGTCACCGCGTGCGATGATCATCGGCGCGGCTGGAGCAGCTCGTTCGACAAACTTAGCGAGTATATCGCGACAGTTTAAAGGTCGTCGGATGTTTCAAAAATGCGTCAGGATCCGATTCGCGATTTGTATCTTGGAGGAAGCTCATGATTACCATCACCGCGTACAATTGGGTCCCCGATTTCGCGAAGGGGCTGGTCCGCGATCTTCGCGTGCGCTGGGCGCTCGAGGAGGCCGGGGTCCCATACCAGGTCAAACTCATTACGCATGAAGAGAAACTTCTGCCGCCCTACCGCGCTCTTCAACCGTTCTCCCAAGTGCCAAGCTATCAGGACGATGATGTAGTGCTCTTCGAATCGGGCGCGATCTTACTGCACATCGCCCGCGCGAGTGCGGCGTTGCTCCCCTCCGATCATGTGGGCCAAGCTCGAGCGACGGCTTGGGTATTCGCCGCGCTCAATTCCGTCGAGCCGTTCATCATGGGCCTCATCGACGTTGATGTTTTCAATCGCGAAGCGACCTGGGAAAAAGAAAGCAGGCCACACAAAGAAGCGATGGTTAACAAGCGCCTTTCTGACTTGGCCGAACGGCTGGCCGGACGCGATTGGCTCGAAGACCGCTTCACGGCCGGTGATCTGATGATGGCGACCGTTTTGCGCATCCTGCGCCACACAGATCTGGTGACGTCCCATCCCACGCTGGCGCCATATCTGGCGCGCTGCGAGGCGCGTCCCGCGTTTCAAAAGGCGCTCGCGGCCCAGATTGCCTCTTTTGAGCAAGCGGATACACGGCCGGCGGCATAGGAGTAATGACGCAACTTTTCCGATTCGACGCTCGGGTATTACAGCCGCCATGCAATCTCGATGTCACAGAGGTGGCGTACGCAGAGCGATCCATAGCCATACAATGGCGAGACTCCAGCCACCGATTACGTCCGTCGGCCAGTGCGCGCCGAGATAGACGCGCGAAATTCCGATCAGCACGCACGCTCCGATGGCTGCCATCCACACAACAACACGCGCGCGTCCGCCCAGCGCTCGATACGTGTCGCCAGATAAGCAACGCTCCCATAAACCGCGGCTGAATGGGTGGCATGACCTGAGGGGAATGACCATCCTTTCTCGCGAAACACTCTCCATGCCGCCGGCGGCCGAGGCCGAGCGACGATGAGCTTGATAGTCCTCTCGAGTTCGATCGCGCCGACAGCGATCGCCAGCAGAACCAACAAAGGACGCCAACTGCGGGTTTGACGCCGCAGAATTACTCCGATGACGAGCACCACGATCAGCAGGACTCCGTCGTTGCCGAGATCCGTAATCATCCCCATCGCTGCGGTTAACCATTCCGTCCGATGTTCGACGACGTAGCGAGAGATCGGCACGTCGAAAAACGCCGTCGTCGTTGCGGCCGGTATCTTCTGGAGGAACGCCGAAGGCGAGATAAGCGACCAGCAATAGTGCCCCGAAACCGACGGCTGAGCGAAAGGCACCAGGCAAGTTCCGGACCGAGCCTGCGCGGCAGCGAGCGGATACGCGCAATCAATCCTTCGCCTCCAGAGTTTTGCATGGCTCTCAACCACCGAAGTAGCGCGAGCGCCGCCCGGATCGCGATGAACCATACTGTGAGCGTCGAAAACAGATAGAGATAGAATCGCAGCATCACGAGATTGA
Organism: uncultured delta proteobacterium; assembly: GCA_963710455.1. GTDB lineage: Bacteria > Desulfobacterota > Binatia > Binatales > Binataceae > JAKAVN01. Next base: position 115,992 of record CAVQAG010000013.1, on the reverse strand, counting down.
ACGTGCAATGGACGGCACTGTGCATCGCGCGAAAAGCCACGAACACCCAGGCAGCGTCCACGTACGCCGCATCCACCCGTTTTGCCGCGAATAGATAAAGCACGAGCGCATAGAAGAGCACCGGAATCTCGAACAGGTTCTTCAGGTTGTCCGATGGATTGGATACCGCGGGCGGCGAGAGCCGCGCAAGTTGACCAGGCACGGCGAGATCTTTCGGGCTCAGCTTGCTGGCGGTGATGAAACTGATGCGGCGGATGTACATGTATACCCACACGACGAGCGTCAGAAACATCATCGCGAAAAAAGGGCCGAAGATCATTGACTGATCCATTGTGTCCTCACTGTTAAATTACTGTCCTCGCTGCTGAATTATCTGTCCTCACAGTATGGCTTCACCCTCATCAGAGTCGTAACATTACACTGCGGGAAACGGGGTGCGCCTGATGGGGGAGGAGCACGACACCTTCTGGCAGCTCGAACGAGCCAACCGGCGCAAGACCGTCGAGTTGGTGGCGATGTTCGTGCTGATTTATGCCGTCATCGGGTTCGTACTCGATTTCATTTTTCACGCCCTTCGCGTGGTAAACCATCACCTGACTGTCGTTCCCTGGACTGGCATTCCCTGGCTGACGATCGCGGCGGTTGCGATCGCTTTGGCTGAGGCGCTTTGGGCTTACTATCGCGGCTCCTCAGTCATCATCGGCGCGGTGCGCGGCGATGATCTCACTCCCGAGTCAGTCAAGGAGCAAACGGTGCTGGACGTGGTGAACGAGATGGCGCTCGCGGCCCACATGCCCGTGCCGCGGGTGTGCTTGATGGAGGACCCGGCTCCCAATGCCTTCGCGACCGGCCGCGATCCGGAGCATTCCGTAATCTGCGTCACGCGGGGTCTGGTCGATCAGCTGGATCGCGAAGAACTCCAAGGTGCGATCGCGCATGAGATTGCGCACATCCGCGGACATGACACCCGCGTCACCCAGATGGCCGTGGTAATGGTCGGTGGCTTTTCGTTGCTAACCGGCCCCGTCATGCGCCTTATGCGCGCAATCCAAGTGCGCAGGCCTGGAAATCAGGGCGGCACGGAGGCGGCTATCCCGGGAATCGGGATCATCACGATTCCGTTGCTGATCCTCGGCGGGCTCGGATGGATTTTCTCGAAGATGGTTGCGATCGCGTTGTCCCGCCAGCGCGAATACCTGGCCGACGCTGCCTCGGTCGAGTTCACACGCAATCCCGAGGCGCTCATCCGAGCGCTCGAGCATATCGCGCGAATCGAATCGCCGCTTCAGCAGGCGCTGCGCGGCGTGGCCCCGCTCTTTATCGTCGATCCGTTCGAATGTGCGGGCGCGAGCTCGGCAGAGTATTTCGACGAGGTGGCGCGGATCGAGGCGCAGGCCGACAAGACCAAAGAACAGCGTGACGCCGAAGTTGTCGATTTCGTAGTGAAGAGACTGCCCCCGAACCCTTTCCAAGGGCGCTTCTCCAGCCATCCGCCGATTCGCGACCGCATCGCACGCCTTTACGCGTTGCTCCATCAAACCGTTCCGGCTGAGTCGCCCGAAGAAATCCGCGCCAAAAGAAGCGCGGCGGCCAAAATCGTGGCCGAGACGATGCGGACAAATCCGGAAGCAATGGCCGCCGCCATGGCCAAGATTGTTGAAAAACTCCAAGGAAACTTGAACCTGGCCGAGATAGCGAAAGCAAATCCGGACGCATTGGCCGCGCTCGAAGCGAACCCGCAATTGATGGGCGGGTTAGGAGCGATCCCGCCGGCGAGCGGACTGGATCCTGCGCAACCGTCAGCGGACCCTGCCCCACCGTCAGCGGAGAACCTGACCGTACGACAAACCCTCCGACCAGGCGGCCTACCAAAAACTATACGAATACAACATGAAATTCACGCGGCGGAACACCAGAATCGCCGCTGCAGTCGCTGTTACGCGGTCAACCAACAACGATCGATCCCGCTCAGATACAGGCCGCCCTGGCGCTCGGAATGGCGAGCATGAACAGGAAAGCCGCGGCCGCGGATAAGAGTGTTCCCGGCGAGCAGCCAGCCCCGAAAAAATTCCACTACTTATTTTGGCTGGTGATAGCACTTTCCGCCGGAGCGATCGTCGCGTCGTTCGCAATCAAATAGGGCCCGCAATCTTAAGCTCCGCCTAATGCCGCCTTGCAGCCGCGCCAACCTTGGCGCTCGCGACTTTGAAATTCAGAATTGATGCATGGTAATTTGTCTCAATCTCCGCCAGAAGAGATTTTGTTCGCATTGATGCGTAACAGGCGAGCGGCAGCGTAAGTCGCACCGTATTTGAGCCATGGGAGTTCTCATGGCAGTTGCCTCGACACTCGGGCTTCGTCAATTCAGGCGGAGCCGTCAGCGTTTAAGGTTCGGTCTGCGACGCGAGACGTTCTCCGTCGCGCGGATTACCTGATTCACACCCAACTTCAAAATAGCAAAGCGCCAAACCTAAAGGAGAAAGCCGATGTCCAACATTGAAAAGTACGAGAACTTGGTTATCGGAGCCGGCAAGTTTATCGCATGGACCATGGCCGGCGCTGGCCGTCGCACCGCGATGGTTGAACGCAGCGCTCTCGGGGGTGCGTGCCCTAACGTAGCGTGTCTTCCCAGCAAGAACATCATTTACTCCGCGAAAGTGATCTCACTCGCCAGGCGAGGCGCGGAATTCGGCCTCAAAACCCCCTCATTGAGCGTCGACATGGAGACGGTGCAACGACGCAAGAGGCTGATGGTTGAAGGGCTTCATCAAATGCATGTCGATGCCACCACCAAGAGCGGGGCGGAACTGATCATGGGCAACGCCCAATTCGTCGCTCCACGAACCGTTGAGATCGATCTCAATAGCGGTGGCAAAAGAACTATTTTCGCCGACCGCGTGTTCCTCGACCTCGGATCGCGCGCGACGATACCCGACCTGCCAGGACTCACGGCCGCCAAACCGATGACCCATGTTGAAGCTCTCGACCTCGACCGATTGCCTGAACATCTCATCGTGCTGGGCGGCGGTTATGTGGGTCTTGAACTTTCACAAGCGATACGGCGACTTGGCTCGCAGGTGACGGTTATCGAAGCGGCCCCGCAACTCGCCAGCCGCGAAGATCCTGACGTTGGCGCGGCGATGAAGGACTTGTTTGTTGACGAAGGAATCGAGGTTTTACTTGAGACCAAGGTTGGCCAGATCGATGGACGCTCCGGGGATCGCGTCCGGGTCCACGTCAATGAGCGGAATGGCAAACGCACTATCGAAGGTACCGACCTTCTGGTCGCGACCGGCCGAACAGCAAACACCGATGGAATCGGCCTGGAGTTGACCGGTGTCCAACTCGACCCGCATGGGTTCATCAAGGTCAACGAACGGCTGCAGACGACGAGCGATAATATCTGGGCGACGGGCGATTGCGCGGGCAGTCCACAGTTTACGCACGTCGCTTTTGACGACTTTCGCATCGTTCACGACAACCTGAACGGCGGTAATCGAACCACCAGGAACCGCTTAATCCCATTTTGCATGTTCACCGATCCGGAGCTGGCGCGGGTCGGACGAAATGAATCCGAGGCGCAGCGTGCGGGGATGGAATACCGGCTGGCGAAGATGCCAATGGCCGCAGTACTCCGGACGCGAACGGTGTCGGAGCCGCGCGGTCTCATGAAGATGCTGATAGCTAAGGAAAGCGACGAAATTGTCGGCTTTACCGCGTTGGGATTCGAAGCAAGCGAGCAGATGGTCGCAGTGCAGACGGCGATGCTCGGTCATCTGCCGTATACGGTATTGCGCGACGCGATTTTAACTCATCCGACGATGTCAGAGGGGCTGAACGAGCTGCTTGCGAACGTCCCGGCAAACGGCGCACGAACACCGGCCTGAAGTGCGGGAAAAGCGCACCCAGGGCGTCTCGCTGTGCGCTCTGCGCGTCTCGCGGCTGGGTTTGCAACAATGGCTATCGGAGCGCGGGCGATGAGACGCGGGCTCAGTCGAGTCAGTAGCCATCCGGTCACGTTCGGCGACGCGCCAGGCGCTCAGGGCACCGTAACGCGAAACGCATCGACCGTGAGTCCGCCTAGCCCGGAAGAAGAACTCAGAACAGTGATCAAAGCCTTTCCCGGTACAGTGGTCTTTCCACCCAACACGCCGGTTATCGTTTGCGAGTACGTGCTACCCGCGCTGACTCCTCTGACCGGACCCATTGTGCTGAAAGCCCCGCCGGTCTTGAACTTGAAATACCACTCGGCGAGATAAAGGTCCGGTGCGGTCTGTGTTTGATCCGCCGGGAGATTACCTACGGCAGATGCGCGTTCAAAAAATAGGCCGACCGAAGTGGCTGAAGTCGTACAAGACGCTCGTTGCCCGACGGTGAAAGTGCCTGCCGGAAAGATAGGAGCAGCCACTGCAATGAATTCCGAGTAAGCAGTACCTCGAATCGTTACCTGATCCGACGAGTTTATGTCCGCAGGTTCGATGCAGATGTCCCAACTCGCAGCCAGAGCGGGTATCGCCGTGGCCATCACAAACGCTGCTGCAAATCCCCATCTGATCAGTCCTTTCATCGCAATGCCTCCTTGCATTCAAGAAACACACGAGCTTAGTTGTCTGCTGCTGAAATAACTGCTCTCTTGTGAAACGATGTCCATGCTTCCCTAAAGAAGCTGATAGAAGCATAAAGCTTCTACATCTTCCAACACGTAGCTCTATCTAACTTATAGAAAAGCCGTCAAGTAAGTCGGTAGCCAAATGTGCTCTTAGTGCCTGATTTGTACGGGATGGCGGACAGGCCCTCCGCAACATCTGCCGCCTGTACGGCGTGAAGGCGCTCGACGCGCGCCCTCGCCGGTCCGGGCAACGCACGCCGGCGTTGATCGAGCAGGGTTGAACCGCCACATCGGTGGCGAGAAAAGGCCAATCAGGGTGACGCGAAAAAAGATGGCGAACCACGGCAAGCCTGTGACGGCGCTTTTCTTTTGGCCGAACGGCGAGCCCATGGGTTGCATCCGGCGCCGGTGGAAGGCAGCGACCAAGGCCGCCGGACTCGAAGGCAAGCGGATGCACGACATGCGCCGGTCAGCGGTGAAGATGTTCAACGACATTGGACCTGCCGCGCGAGATCGCGAAGCAACTGACCGGGCACAAGAGCGACGCCGTATATACGCGCTTCAGCATCGGCAACGGCGACTCGCTGAAAATCGCGGCGGCCAAGCTGGGCGAGCATTTCAGAAAGCGGGCGACCAAGGTCGTGGCGCTAAGGCGCGCGAGTGGCTAAAGCAGGAGTGAATGTCAGAAGGTTGACTTGGCCGTGAAAACAAAACGAAGGGCCAACTATGGAGCTTCCTTTAGATATTATCGGCATTGAGATCGGCTCGATAGTTACGCAGGCGCTATCGACGCTGCTCAACGAAAAACATTTGTATCAACACGTGCTTGTGCCAGTGGACGAATATTTGAGCCAGCTTGGCGAGCGAGAAGGGCAAACCGCAGCCGGTAGAGAGTGGACCGCTGCGTCTGAAGGTCGCGATTTTGGACCATTTGTATTCCAGATGCCGTTGCTTCGGGCTCATTGTCCAGAGTGCGAACAGGTCCTTCCGTTCAATCCCGCGGGACCGGCCCATACGTATAATTTTTCTAACACCTATCAGGTTTTCGCGCTGCCGTTTCAGTGTCAGGGTTGCAAGGGGATGCCTGTCGTTTTCGTCGTGACGCGTGACGGCAACAAGCTGACCCTCAGCGGTCGCAGTGTGATCGAATCGATGCTGGTCCCGGACTACATGCCCAAGACGCAAAGGAAGTACTATTCCGGCGCGAAGCTAGCCTTCAACTCCAATCAGATTCTGCCCGCGCTGTTCCTTTTGCGGACTCTAGTCGAGCAATATATGTTGTCCGTCGTGCCGGGGGATTATAAAGCAGGCGAAGACCTATGCGCAGCGTACCACGCTGTACTGGACGAGGATTTTAGAGCCCGGTTCCCGTCTTTCGCCGATATCTATGCCAAACTCAGCGACGCCCTGCATGGAGCAAGAGAAGACGCCGATCTGTTCGAGTCGGAGATCGAGCGGATAGAGAGCCACTTCGACGGGAAGCGAACTTACGAGCGAGCCGCAAAGGCTGCCGCCCGCGCGAAGCAAGGGTGACGGGCCGACTGGTGCTCTATGAATACGCGGGACGGCAGGCTTACCCGCCTGCTCAACTCCGCGCTGTTCGTCGATAGCGTCATGGGTAGCTTCCGCCGTGAGGCCGACATGACCGCAGAGGAACGCGAAGTCGGCGAGCGCTGCGCCGCTGGGCTCGGCAACCCCGGCTCGCCGTGTTCGTCTCGACCGGCAGGAAATCTAAGGCCGAGATCGTGGCGGACGCGGCCCGGCAAACGCGGAAGGCGGGGCTGCTCAAGGAATCTCGGACTGGCAATGGTCAAGGCAAGCCACCGAGTCAGCCGCGCCGGTTACCACCGCACCGCTAAACCCTTGATTTTCCTTCATAAAGCCCCACCCGCGCACCAGCCGCTCGACCACGCCCACTGGAAATTGTATCCGCCGAGCCATCCAGTGACGTCCACCGCCTCCCCGATGACATAGAGGCCACGCACCTCGCGCGCCTCCATCGTGCGCGAAGACAGCGCCGAGGTATCGACGCCGCCGACGGTGACCTCGGCCTTCGACCATCCCTCCGACGCGACCGGCGCGACCTGCCATCGTGAAAGCCGCGCGGCGATCGCGATGAGGCTGCGGTCCGCAAGGTTGGCAATCGTCTCCGCAGTTGAGACCGTCCCCGCCATCGCGTGCGCGAGGCGGGCCGGCAAAACCTCGGCCAGCACAGTCTTAAGCTCGGCCCGCGGACGGTTACGCCGGCGCTCGCGCAGAAACTTCTCGACTTCGACCCCGGGCGCGAGATCGATCGATAGCGTGCCGCCTTCACGCCAGTATGAAGAGATCTGAAGAATCGCTGGGCCCGAAAGCCCGCGATGAGTAAAAAGAATATTTTCGCGGAAGCTCTGGCGGCCGCATGAGATTACCGCCTCCACCGAGACGCCGCTCAGCGACTGGCAAAGCGCGAGCATCTCGCCCGTGAATCTGAGTCCCACCAGACCGGGACGCGGATCGATTACCGCAAGCCCGAAGCGGCGCGCGAGGTCGTAGGCGAAACCGCTCGCGCCGATTTTCGGAATCGAGAGGCCGCCGGTCGCGACCACCAGCGCCGGCGCAGCGAAGCCGCCGCGGTCGGTCTCGACGCGGAAGCGGTCGGCGCGAGTTACGGCACTCACGTGGTGGCCGACCCGCAGATCAACCGCGGTGGCCGCACACTCCTCGAGCAGCATCGCGAGAATCTCGCGCGCCGAGCCGTCGCAGAATAGCTGGCCCAGGGTTTTTTCGTGATAGCGGATACGATGGCGTTCGACCATCGCGATGAAGTCGCGTTCGGTGTAGCGGCTGAGCGCCGACTTGCAGAAGTGCGGGTTGGCGGAGAGAAAGCGCTCGGGCGTAACCTCGAGGTTGGTGAAGTTGCAGCGCCCGCCGCCGGAGATCAGAATTTTGGCGCCCGCTTGCTCGCCGTGCTCGAGCAGCAAGACCCGCCGGCCGCGCCGCCCCGCACCCATCGCGCACATCATCCCGGCGGCGCCCGCGCCCAGCACGATGACGTCGAACGTTTCCATCAGCGGCGCCGGCGGCCCTCGCGCTCAAGCAACGGCAACACGGATCGCGCGGCGACATTCGCTTGACAAATGCGGCGCTGGCGCGCTGGTATCGGGCAAACTTCCGCACGCGCGACCGCCGTGAACGCGGCCGCAAGGAGAGCAGAGTGATGGAATTCGCGATCGCATATCCGGCCCGTCCGGATGCCTGGAAAGACCTGGCGATAGCCGAGGATAACGGTTTCACGCACGCCTGGTTCTACGACTCGCAAATGATCTACAGCGACGTCTACGTATGTCTCGCGCTCGCGGCCGAGCATACCAAGCGAATCAAGCTCGGCACCGGCGTGGCAATTCCCTCCAACCGTATCGAGCCGGTCACCGCGCATTCGATCGCGACGATCAACCTGCTCGCGCCGGGCCGCGCGATGCTGGGTATTGGCACGGGTTTTACCGGGCGCAATACGATGGGCCTGCCGCCGGTCAAGCTCGAGCGAATGCGCGAGTATATCGAGATGTGCCGCAAGCTGCTGCGCGGCGAGGAAGTGATGTACCGCGAAGGTAAGCGCGAGCGCACGATCCGCTTTCTCCATCCCAATCACGGTTACATCAATCTCAAGGATCCGATTCCGATCCACGTCGCGGCCAACGGGCCCAAGGCGCTGGAACTCACGGGCGAGGTCGGCGATGGATGGATCACGGCCCTCTCCGATCCCGACCGCATTCGCGGCGACTTCAAGCATATCGAGGCGGGGGCGGCGCGCGCCGGACGCAAGCTTAACAATTTCCCGGCGATGCTGCTGACGTCATCCTGTGTGCTCAAGCCGGGCGAGTCGGCCGCTTCGCCGCGCGCGATAAAACGGGTCGGGCCGTTCGCGGTGGTACTGCTGCACGCGATGTGGGAGGCTTCCGCGATCACTGCGTCAGAGTCCTCGCCGTTTCAAAAGCAATGGGAGCGCTACCGCGACGAGTACGTGGCTAAGTTGAAGACGCCCGCGGATCGCCGCTACCTGGAAGTTCACGAAGGCCATCTCATCTATCTCAAGCCAGGCGAAGAAAAATATCTCGACGACGCGATTGTCCGCGGGAGCACGCTGACCGGTACGGCCGAAGAGATAATCGCACGGATCAAGGCGATGGAAGCGGCGGGGCTTAGCCAGGTCGCGATCCAGGTGGTGTATCCGCAGGGACGCGAGATGATCGAAGAGTTCAGCCGCGAGGTGATCGCGAAATACTAAGTGGCTATACGCGCCGGGCTTACGATTCGTACGTAGTGCGCACGATCAGGTGCGCCGAGCCGCCGTCGATCGTCAGCACCGCACCCGTAGTGTAGCTCGCGGCGGGGCTTGCGAAGTAAAGCGCCGCGCCCACGACCTCTTCAGCCTCGCCGGCGCGCTGCAGCGGAAAAGTTTCCTTCGCACGTCTGGTGAAATCCGTCGTGCGGGACCATCCCTTGCTGATGTCGGTATGAAAGGGACCGCACATGATGCAGTTCACGCGCACCTTGGGGCCGTACTCTTTTGCGAAGGCGACGGTCAGGATATTCAGCCCGGCCTTGGCGGCAGAGTATGGAGCGGTTTCCGGGTCCGGACGGATCGCAGCGGTCGAAGAGATGTTGATAATCGAGCCGCCCTCGCCCGTCGCCATCCGTGAGCCGAAGAGCGCCGAGAGCCGAAACGGCCCTTTGAGATTCACGCCGAGGATCTTGTCGAACAGTTCCTCGCTGGTCTCCTCCGACGACGGCGCGAGCGGCGAGATCCCGGCATTGTTGATTAGCACGTCGGCGCGCCCCCAGCGCGCGTAGACCTCGTCGGCGAGGCGATCGCAATCCTCCCATTTGCCCACATGCGCTGCGTGCGCCGAGCCGTCGGAGCCTAGCGCCCGAATTTCCTTGACGGTCTCCTCGCAAGTGTCGAGCTTGCGGCTCGCGACCGCAAGCTTGGCGCCCGCAGCCGCAAACCCGAGCGCCATCGCGCGCCCGATGCCTCGGCTGCCGCCGGTTATCACCACCACCTTGCCGGTGAAATCGTATTGCACTGGACGGGTGGTCATTGTGCGGCGACCTCAAGTTCGATGCGGTCGGCGAATTTGCGGATCGCGGCCTCGCGCAGCGCCGGGATGTGGGTGGTCGGGAACAGGCCGTTGGTGCCCTTGTAGTCGCGCAGTACCTGGCGCGCGAGCGTGATCTTATGTACCTCGGTCGGCCCATCGGCGAGTCCCATCACAAAACTCTCCATCACCTGCTCTGCGAACGGCATCTCCGGCGTGACGCCGAGCGAGCCGTGGACCTGCAGGGCGCGTACCACGACGTCGTGAAACACCTTGGGCATCGCGGCCTTCACGGCGGCGATATCTTTGCGCACTTTGAGATAGTCCTTGTACTTGTCGATACGCCACGCGGTCTGGAGCACCAGCAGGCGGAACTGCTCGATGTCGATCCAGGAATCCGCGATCTTTTCCTGCACCATCTGCTTGTCGGCCAGTAGCGAGCCCTGGGTCGTGCGCGAAAGCGCGCGCTCGCACATCTGATCGAATGATTTGCGGACCTGCCCGATCGTGCGCATCGCGTGATGAATCCGTCCGCCACCAAGGCGCGTCTGCGCGACCACGAAGCCGCCGCCGCGCGGTCCCAGTAGATGATCCTTCGGCACGTGCACGTCCTGGTAGCGCACGTACGCATGGGTGCCATTGGCTTCCTGGCCGACGCCGACGCGGCGCACGATGCTAACGCCTGGAGCGTCGGTCGGCACGATGAAGGTCGAAAGGCGCTTGTAGGGCGGCGCGTCCGGATCGGTAACCACCATCGCGACCAGGAACGAGGAGTAATGCGCGTTGGAGGAGAACCATTTCTCGCCATTGATCACCCAGTTGTCGCCGTGCAGCTCGGCGTGCGTGGTGAAGACCTTGGGGTCGGCGCCGCCCTGCGGCTCGGTCATCGAAAAGCACGAGACGATCTCGTTGGCGAGGAGCGGTTCGAGGTAACGCTTCTTTTGCTCCGGCGTGCCGTACTTGGCGAGAATCTCTCCGTTGCCGGAATCGGGCGCCTGGCAGCCAAAAACCGTGGGTGCGAACCGCGAGCGGCCGAGGATCTCGTTCATCAGCGCGAGCTTGACCTGGCCGTATCCCTGGCCGCCGAGTTCGGGCTCGAGATGGCACGCCCATAGCTTGTGCTTGCGGACTTCGGCCTGCAGCGGACGCACCAGTTTGTTGCGGTTGGAGTCGCGGACGTCGTATGGGGACTCCAGCACGTAGTCGAGCGGCTCGACCTCTTCGCGCACGAATTTATCGATCCAATCGAGTTGCTTTTGGAATTCCGGTTCGGTCTCAAAATCCCAGCTCATGTTTGCTCCTCCATCGAAATTGCTCGGCGGCGGCTCTTTCCGCGCCGCTCGCACTGCCGATTGCGAGACTGCCTCAGGCGGCTCTCTTTCTCAAGGGTTTGAGCCAGGGTTGGAGACCGATGGCTCCGCGCGTTGAGTTTTGTTAATTCTCGATTGCTTACTTATTCTCGCCGGCAGAAGCAGAGGGACGACGAGATGCTACATACGCCGATTTGCGACTATTTCGGTATCGAGTACCCGATCCTGCTGGCCGGGATGGGCGGCGTGGCGATGCATCGGCTGGTCGCCGCGGTCTCCAACGCAGGCGGCCTCGGTGTTATCGGCGCAGCCGGATGCTCGCCCGAGGAGTTGCGCGAAGAAATTCGCCGCACCCGCGAACTCACCGACAAACCGTTCGCGGTAGACTTGTTGGCGCCGATTCCCGACATGATGCCGGCCGCACATGCCGGTCCTGATCGAAGAGAAGATAAAAATTTTCGTCGCCGGCCTGGCCGTCCCCGCCGAGTTCATCCGCACGATGCACGAGCACGGGATGAAAGTGGTCGTGATGTGCGGCAAGGTGCACCATGGCGAGAAGGCCCAAGAGGCCGGCGCCGACGTGGTCGTCGCGCAGGGCTCGGAGGCCGGAGGACACACCGGAGAGATCGGAATGATGTCGTTGGTGCCCCAGATGATCCGCGCGGTCCGGTTGCCGGTACTCGCGGCCGGCGGTATCGCGCACGGCAGCCAGGTCGCCGCCGCACTGACGCTGGGGGCGCAGGCCGTGGTTATCGGCACCTGTTTCATCGCGACTCCAGAGGCGCAGGCGGCCCAGGTCTATCGCGACGCGATCGTCAGAGCGCGGGATGATTCGACGCTGCGCACTCGATGCTACACCGGCAAACCGTGCCGGGTGATCCGTACCGGCTACGCTCTGGAGTGGGAGCGCGAGCCGGCGAAGATCAAGCCGTTCCCGGAACAGGTGAGGGTCTCGTATCGCAACGGTGTGATGGGCTTTTCCGGGCGCGCGGGTTCTCAGGCCGACCCCGACCGCACGTTTATGCCGACCGGCCAGGGCGCCGGCCTCGTCGACGGCGTCAGGCCCGCCGCCGAGGTGTTCGCGAACATTTTGCGCGAGACCGGGGAGAGCCTGCGCGGCGCGCAGTCGCTGCTGTCCGGGACCTCGGAACCGCCATAGCCGGGTCGCTATTGCTCGTTTTTCAATTGCGCGCCCTTTCGCCGCTCGGGAGATCGCAGATGGCAATCAAAGAAGTCAAGATGTACTCAGACTTCAAGAGTCCCTTTGCCTACCTCGCTTTCGAGCCGGGGCTCGCGCTCGAGCAGCGCTATCAAGTGAGGGTAAGTTGGAAGCCCTTTCAACTACGCATAAAAGACAAGGGTCAGAGAAGCGTCTATTCGGACTACAAGACCAGGTATTCCTATCTGGACGCGCGCAGATGGGCCAAACCGCGAGGCCTGGTAATCCGAAGCCAGCTCAAAGTTTACGACACGCGTATCGCGTTGATCGGCGGGCTGTTCGCGCAAAAGCATGGTCAACTGCTGCCGTTTAATCTCAAGGTTTACGAGCTTTTCTGGAAGCGCGAGTTGCTACCCGACGATGCCGATCAGGTCGCCGCGATAGTTGCCACTTTCGGCCTTTCGGCTGACGAATATCGCGGATACCTCGCAGGCGAAGGCGCGGCCGAGTACGACCGGCTGCAGGAAGAAGCGGCGGCCGATCAGATCTTTGGTGTGCCTATCTTCGTATTCGAAAACGAACCATTCTGGGGATACGACCGTATCCCGATGCTCGAGGAGCGGTTGGCCGAAGCAGGCCTGGTTCGCGAACCGGGCGCGTGACGCTCCAGTCCGGCTGCTGTCGTTTCAGCGCTTGGGAAATCAGCGCCTGGACTTGCCCCTGGATGGAGCGGCCTTCTTGCGTACCACTGCTTTCGCCTTTGCTGCCCTCGGCGCGGCGGTTGCTTTGCGAGGGGGCTTGGCGCGAGCGATCGCCTTCGCGGGAGAGGGCGCCTTGGCGGCGTTAGCTGGGTTGAAGCTGATAGCGGTGAAGTAGCGTGAGGCGAACTTCCAGTGCTCGCCTACTTTCACGTATTCGTCTAGATAGTGGCCGGAGCCGACCCATTCCATGTTGCGTTTTTCGCTACGCAAATCGAGATAGCATCGCCCTGTCGCGCGGCCATAGTAGCCTAACTCCACCACGTGGTTGTGAATGTAAGGACGCGGCTTCAGATCGCTCAGCCCTTCGGTGTACGTCTTGATCAGTGCCTCCCGTCCTTTGTGGACGGTTTCGCCATCAGGCGTTTTGACGGTGAAGGATCCATCCGCGGTGAACAGGTCAACGATTCCGGCGACGTCGTTGCGCCACACGCAATCGCAGTAGCGGACCGGCAGATCCCGGATCTCCTCGCGGTCAATCAGTTCGGCAAGCGTTTCTTCGACGGTTTTCATCGCACGGAGCCCTCCCCGGGAGCACCGGACAGCCAATCTCAGGCCGATGTTTGTAGCGCACGTGTGCAGCGCGCATCATAGCGGCTCCCGACCGGTTTGCAAGGAACGCGCGCCGGCGGTCAGTCGCGTGGCACCTCAAACCAGAGCACGCCGAGCGGCGGCAAGGTAATCGCAATGGAATATGGCAGGCCGTCATACGGAGTCGGTTCGGCTGACACGCCACCCGCGTTACCAACATTGCTGCCGCCCCAGACTTCGGCGTCGGTGTTGAGAATCTCGCGGTAATAGCCGTGGCGTGGCGCGCCGATGCGATAGTCGCGGCGGACTACCGGCGAGAAATTGGCAACGCAGATGAGGCGCTGGCCGCTTGCCGGGGCGATTCGCATGAACGCGATCATGTTGTCATCGGCGTTGTCGGCGGCGATCCATTGAAACCCCGAGTGATCGTGGTCGGCCTCCCACAACGCCGGCTGCGCGCGATACAGCCGGTTGAGCGCGCCCACCAGGGCCTGAAGTCCGCTATGCTCCCTGCCCTGGAGCACATCCCAGTCGAGGCTCTCATCGTAATTCCATTCCTTCCACTGGCCGAACTCACCGCCCATGAAGAGCAGCTTCTTGCCCGGCCGAGCCCACATGTAGCCATAGAGCGCGCGCAGGTTGGCAAACTGTTGCCATCGGTCGCCCGGCATCTTGGAGAGCATCGAGCGCTTGCCGTGCACGACTTCGTCGTGGGAGAGGGGGAGGACGAAATTCTCGTTCCACGCGTAGAGCAGGCCGAAAGTAAGGTCGCGATGCTCCCAGCGACGATGCACCGGATCTTTCGAAAAATAATTCAGCGTATCGTGCATCCAGCCCATGTCCCACTTGAAGCTGAAACCCAGACCGCCGGCGTATGTCGGGCGGCTGACGGCCGGCCACGACGTTGACTCCTCCGCCAACGTCATCACGCCCGGGTTGCGCTCGTAGGCCTGCTCGTTAAGCATCCGCAGGAAAGCGACCGCCTCCAGGTTCTCGCGCCCCCCCTCGGCGTTGGGAATCCATTCGCCCTCGCGGCGCGCATAGTCGCGGTAGAGCATCGAAGCGACCGCGTCGACGCGCAGGCCGTCGGCGTGAAACTCGCGCAGCCAGCATTCCGCGCTGCCGAGCAGGAAGTTGCGCACTTCGGTGCGGCCAAAGTTGAAAATATAAGTGCCCCACTCGGGCTGGAAACCCATCCGCGGATCGAGATGTTCGTAAAGTGCGGTGCCATCAAAACGCGCGAGCGCGAAATTGTCGGTGGGAAAATGGCCCGGGACCCAGTCGAGGATCACTCCAATACCGCGGCGATGGAGATAGTCGACGAAGAAACGAAAATCGTCGGGCGTGCCGAAACGCGCGGTAGGCGTAAAGTAGCCGGTCACCTGGTAACCCCAGGAGCCGCTGAACGGATGCTCCATCACGGGCATCAGCTCGACATGCGTGAAGCCGAGTTCGGTCACGTAATCGGCGAGCGCGGGTGCGAGCTCGCGATAAGTGAGCCAGCGGTTGTGTTCCTCGGGCACACGCCGCCACGAGCCGAGATGCACTTCGTAGATCGAAACCGGCGAGCGCAGCGCGTCTTGCGCCGCCCGCCCCTCCAACCATTGCCCGTCCTCGAAGCGATAGCGCGAGCGATAAATGATCGAAGCTGTCGCAGGCGGCAATTCCAACGCGGCAGCCCACGGATCGGTCTTGAGGTACGGCGGTCCCTCCTGCGGACGGATTTCATACTTGTAGCGGGTGCCGGTCTCGAGTCCGGGCACAAACAGTTCCCAGACTCCCGACCCGCCCATCGAACGCATCGTGTGTATACGGCCGTCCCACGCATTGAAGTCGCCGACCACGCTCATGCTGCGCGCGTTGGGCGCCCAGACCGCGAACGCCACCCCGGCGACACCGCCGAGCTCGCGCGGATGCGCACCTAGCACTTCGTAGGGCCGCTCGTGCTTGAGCTCACCGAGCAGGTAGAGGTCGAGATCGCCGATCGTGGGCAGAAAGCAGTATGGATCGCGATCGGTCGTCGAGGTGCCGCCGGGAAAAAACATCTCGAACCGGTACGCGAACAGCTCGCGGCGTCCCTTCAGGCGAATCTCGAACACTCCCTCCGGATGAACGCGCGCCATCGCGCGCCCTTTCTCCTCGCCGTCGATGTGCAAGGTGACGCGCTCGGCATCAGGCCGAAACACCCGCACTACCACCCCGTCGGGCTCTACGTGGGCGCCGAGAATCGAATGTGGATCGCGATGTTCGAGCGCGACCAGGCGTTCCAAATCGCCCGCCGCATCCTGACGGTCTGCCGCCGCAATATCAGGCTCCATGATGAAATGCGCTTCCTGTTTGCGTTTCGTTTCCTAGATTGCTCCGCTGAGAACCTGGCTCACACCTTCCAGCGGGATCGCTATCCAGTCGGGCCGGTTGTTCAGCTCGTATGCGAGCTCATAGATCGCCTTGTCGAGCAAAAAGGCGTCGAGCAGGATTTTCAACTCTTCGCTATCGCGAGGGATGAAGTCCGCCTCGCCCGCGGCCTTCAAGTATTCCTTTAAATACGCCCACGAGGACCATACCTGCCACAGCCTTGCCCACGGCCACAGCGAGTCGAGTACGCTCGGACTCAGCGTGCCGGTGCGCAGATGATCGAGCATCGAACCCACGGCCGCGTAATGGAACGAGCGCAACATCCCCGAGACGTCGCGCAGCGCCGAGCGCTTGCGCCGCCGCTCACTCAACGGACGCGCCGGCTCACCCTCGAAATCAATTATGGCGAAGTCCTTACCCGCATGCAGCACCTGGCCGAGATGTAAATCGCCGTGAGTTCGTATACGGGTCACGGTGAATCTGCGCTTCAGATATTCCTGGAAACGCCCAGAAACGAGCTCCTGGCTCGACAGCAGCGCATTCGCCTTCGCGCGGTCGGCCTCGGCCAGAAAAGACAGGCGAGCACGCAGTATGCGAAAAACCTGGCCCGCCAGGTTGCGCATCGACTGGTACTCCGAGCGCTGATAAAGCGGAGAGTACAGTTCGGGCGCGAAGTCGGGATCATCGATAGCAGCCGCCAGCGCGACATGAAGCTCGGCGGTGCGCTGTCCGAGGAGGCCGGCGGTTTCCAGAAACGCGCCGATCGCTTCGGTAACCCTCGGACTCGGCTGATCTTCCGCGACCAGGTTAACCAGCGGCTTCACCGGCAACTCGACCGTGCGGTCCTTCTGAGTGAGCGCGCGTTCGAAATACTGGCTGAGCTCGCCCTGCGCGTGAGTCCAGGCGTCGCCCTGGTTAGGAATGAACCCGTGGAGCACGCCGACCGTGCGCGGCTCGTCGCGACCGGTATGGTACTCAAGCCATCCCGCGAGCGGCGGTGTGTGAGCGAAGTGTGCGTGCGCATCGAGCATGCGGCCGATCTCGAGGTCGGGGTTGACGCCCGGATCGAGCATGCGAAAGAGCTTAAGGATAAGGCGGTCGCCGTAAACGATCGAGGAGTTGCTCTGCTCGGCCTTGAGCGCGCGGGGCTCGCACGGACTTTCTCGATCGCCGCGCAATCCGCGCCAGGCCGGTACGGAGGTGGCAATGAGCTCGCCGCCGTGGCCGCGCAACCGCCGACGCCGCTCGACCATTTCGAGCACCGCGCTTGCGAACCGCGGATCGGCCGAGGCTTCGAACAGGCGCCCTTCAATCGGACTGTTGCGCGCGCTCGCGAGGCGCAGGCGGGCGATGGTGAGTTCCGGATGCTCCTCGGCAGGTGCCGTGCCATTGGCTTCCAGAGCCAGTGGAATTACGTAGGTCTCAGGCTCGGAGTTGACGTATTCGACGTTGGCGAGGACCAGATGCGCTCCGCCGGGGCCCTCGGTCAGGGGCATACTGTCGGTCACTCTGACCGCTTTTATCGTGCGCGTCTTGCTGCGATACCAACGGCATCGCGGCAGAAAATCCGGCATCGCTCTGCCCAACGCCTCCCAGCCCTCGCCGCGCATGAAACCTTCCCATCCGGCAGCGCTTTCGATGCTCGGGACCTCGTTGCTGGCGACCTCGGCCACCGCCGGCGCATTGCGTGGCGCCTGGATCGAGAACCAGTCGAACAGATGAGGTCCCAACGTGAGCGGGTAAGGCTTTTCGCTGATGGCGGGAAACTCGCTGCGCCCGAACAGCTCCACCGGCACCATTCCCTTAAAGCGCGCCAGGTCCAGCTCGACATACTGCACGAAGCGAGAAAGATTCGCGACCACCAGGATGCGCTCATCCTGGTAGATGCGCAGGAAAGCCAGAACGCGCGGATTTTCCGGGCTTAGAAACTCAACTGTGCCACGACCAAAGGCCTTGAACTTCTTGCGCAGTGCAATTACCCGGCGCATCCACCACAGCATCGAGTGGAGATTGTGTTCCTGGTTCTCCACGTTGACGGTCTGATAGTGGTACTCGTGGTCGATGATCACCGGCAGGATGAGCCGCTGAGGATCAGTGGCCGAGAAACCCGCGTTGCGATCGCCGCTCCACTGCATCGGGGTGCGCACGCCGTCGCGATCGCCCAGATAGATATTGTCGCCCATTCCGATTTCGTCGCCGTAATAGACGACCGGAGTTCCAGGCAGGGACAGCAGCAACCCGTTCATCAGTTCCATCGCGCGGCGATTGTTGCCGAGCAGCGGTGCGAGCCGGCGCCGGATGCCGAGGTTGACCCGCATCCGCGATTCCCGCGCGTAGGCGCGATACATGAAATCGCGCTCCTCCTCGGTCACCATCTCGAGCGTCAGCTCGTCGTGGTTGCGCAGGAAGATCGCCCACTGGCACGCCTCTTCGATCGCCGGCGTCTGCGCCCAGATGTCGGTCAACGGAAAGCGATCCTCCATCCGCACCGCCATGAACATCCGGGGCATGATCGGAAAGTGGAATGCCATGTGACATTCCTTGCCGCCTTCGAGGTAGGTGACCGCATCCTCGGGCCACTGGTTGGCCTCCGCGAGCAACATCCGGTTGGAAAAATTCGCGTCGATGTAACTGCGCAGTTCGCGTAGGAACGCGTGGGTCTCGGGCAGGTTCTCGCAGGTAGTGCCCTCACGCTCGAACAGGTACGGCACTGCGTCGAGACGCAGCCCGTCCACCCCCAATCCGAACCAGAAATGCACCGCACGAAAGGCCGCCCGCTTCAGCGCTGGGTTGTCATAGTTGAGATCCGGCTGATGTGAGTAAAACCGATGCCAGTAATACGCCTTGGCCACTGGGTCCCAGGTCCAGTTTGAAAGCTCGAAGTCCTTGAAAATGACGCGTGCTTCTTTGTAGCGCTCCGGCGTATCGCTCCAGACGTAGAAGTCGCGGTAAGGACTTCCCGCCGGCGAGCGGCGGGCACGCTGGAACCACGGATGCTGGTCCGAGGTATGGTTGAGCACCAGCTCGGTCACGACGCGCAACCCGCGCTCGTGCGCAGCGCGCAGGAAGGCTCTGAAATCGTGCAATGTGCCGCAGTCTGGATGCACGCCGGTGTAATCCGAGATGTCGTATCCGTCATCGCGCATCGGCGATGGATAGAATGGCAGCAGCCAGATCGTGGTGATACCGAGATCGCGCAGGTAATCGAGCTTCTTCGTCAGGCCAGGGAAATCGCCTATACCGTCACCGTTGCTGTCGTAGAACGAACGCACGCGCAGCTCATAAAAGATGGCGTCCTTGTACCACAGCGGATCGTTGGCCAGCCCGTTGTTGTTGCCATTCTTCATGTGTGTTTGGTAACCAGCAGAATGTGGGCGGGCTCGATCGCGGGATCGAGCCGCACGTAGTTGCGCTCCCCCCAGGTCCACGACGAACCCGTCACCAGGTCCGTGACACCATAGCTCTCACCCGGCGCGACTCCCACGACTTGCGGCGGCACGACAGCAGTGCAGTAATGCGGCCCGCTGGGATCAAGGTTCACCGCCACCAGGATAACATTGCTGCCGTCTGGGGTGGCCTTGGCGTAGCACAGGATCTGGTCGCTGTCGGTCTCCAGAAAGCGCAGGTTGGTGAACAGACGAAGGCACGGATTCTCGCGCCGGATCGCGTTGATGCGCGCGATGAACTCGTTGATATTGCCGGGGGCATGCCAGTCGCGCGTGCGAATTTCGTATTTTTCGGAGTTCAGATATTCCTCGGTGCCGGGCACTGCCTCGTTTTCACACAATTCGTATCCGCTATATATGCCGTAGGACGGTGACAGCGTCGCCGCCAGCACAAGCCGCATCTTGAAGGCCGGACGTCCGTAACGCTGCAGGATCGGACTCAGGATGTCGGGCGTGTTGGTGAAGAAATTGGGCCGGAAGAAATCGCTCACCGGCGGCCGAGTCAGCTCGGTCAGATACTCAATGAATTCCGCCTTGGTATTACGCCATGTAAAGTAGGTATACGACTGAGTAAAACCCACCTTGGCCAGCGCCATCATCATCTTGGGCCGCGTGAACGCCTCGGCCAGAAAAATTGTATCCGGATGGCGCTCCCGCACGTCGTCGAGCAGCCAACGCCAGAATGGTACTGGCTTGGTGTGGGGGTTGTCGACTCGGAATATACGCACCCCGTGGCCGATCCAGAACAGCACGACGTCCTTGAGCGCCTCCATCAATGCACCGGCCGCCGGCACCTCAAAATTGAACGGATATATGTCCTGGTACTCCTTGGGCGGATTCTCAGCGTATTTGATCGAGCCGTCGGGCCGATGACGAAACCATTCGGGATGCTCGCGCACCCACGGATGGTCGGGCGAGCTTTGGATTGCGAAGTCGAGCGCGACTTCGAGTCCCAGGCGCCGGGCGGCCAACACGAAATGATCGAAATCCTCGAGACTGCCAAGCGCCGGCTCGACTGCAGTATGGCCGCCGGCCTCGCTGCCAATCGCCCAGGGGCTGCCCGGACTATCCGGCAGCGGAGTCAGCGAGTTGTTGGGCCCCTTACGATGCGTATGGCCGATCGGATGTATCGGCGGAAGATAAACAACGTCGAAGCCGAGGTCGCGGATTTCCGGTAGCCGGCGTTCGGCTTCCCGGAGCGTCGCGGCGCGCCCCGGGATTTGTCCTTGTGAGCGCGGAAACATCTCGTACCAGGCGCCGCAGCGTGCGAGTGGCCGGTCGGCGATTACTTCCAGCAACGGCTGATACTCCGTGGCACTAAAGCGGTCGCCGAGCCGCGCCATCAGGTCGAGGAACTGCTGATCGGAAACGATCGCGACCGCATCGCGCGGCTCGCGCAGCGCACGCAAACGCTCCAGCGCCGCATCGATCGCCAAGCGGTCGGCGTCTTTGGCACGACGCGCGGCTGATTCAATGAAGGCGATTCCCTCGAGCAGGTCGGAGGCGACGTCACGTCCCGCTTCGGCCTTTTTTCTGAAGCCGCGCTCCCACGAAGCGAAAAGATCGGTCCACGCCTCGATCGTAAAAAGGTAGCGATCGTTGCGGTCGAGCGGGAATTCGCCGCGCCAGCGATCGTTGTCCACATGCATCATCGGCGACTCGGAGAATTGCGTTTGATGCCTGGACCGCCATTTGATTACCGCATGTAGCACGTGATCGCCGTCGCGGAAAATATCGCCCTCGACCACACATGGCTCACCCACCACGCGTTTGACCGGATAGCGACCGCAATCGACCGTCGGCGTGATCGCCTCGATAACGTGATATCGCGACCCGGGCGGCGGCCCTGCAACCGGCTCGGCGCGTACTTCGGGTGTCATGCCGGCTGAAGGGCGCGGCACGGCGCTGGAACTGATGGAACGCTTCGCCATAGCGGGCTCCTTCGAACAAAGTCTGAAATGCAGCCTGCCAAACAATTATCTTTGCATCCGGAGCGAGACGGATCGAGCGGATTTGCCAAACCCGTTTTCGCTTTCGCGTTCCTCCGCCGCGTGGAGATCGCCAAACCCCTTGATGCTCTCGGACATGCGTAGTATGCGGTTTAATTAGGACCGCAAAGACTGCACGCCATCCACGCGAGCGCCGTTGTCTTGAACGCACCGCGCAAGGACGCATTCGCCAATGCTGAAACGGGCATTTTTCCCGCCGGCGATCCTGGCGATCATTTTCATTAGCTGCGGTATGCCTTCCGTATGGGCACAGAGCGCGGCTCCTGCGCCTGTCTCCTCCAGTTTCGGCGGCGAACTGACCTCAGACTTTAAGTACCTGGCAAATAACTTCGAGGCCGACGGCGAAGACGTCGTAACCGCCTCACTCCATCTCGAAGCGGCCGGTGCGATGTTAACCAGCCCACGCTTCTATCTTATCGTGGGCAGCGCTGGTGCGGTATTTGGCGGCTCCTTCGCGCTTGACCAGACGATGCGCAGTCATCTGCGCAGTATGGGATCGAGCACCGCGGACCTGCTCGAGAACGTAAGCTACGGGAGTGTCGGTGCCTCTACCGCTCTGCTCTATGGATACGGTCTTTATAGCGGCGATTCGCGCGCGCGCCAGTTCGCCCTCACCGCCGGCGAGGGCGCGGGTATCGCAACGCTGATCGACATCGGAATCAAAGCAGGCTTTGGCCGATTGCGGCCCTCTCAGAGCCCGAGCCATACCGCGTTCTTTCACGGCGGACAGTCGTTCGTATCCGGCGATGTGACCCCACTGTTCGCTCTGGCGGCCGGCGTGAGCGAGTATTACGACAACGCATGGTACATTTCGATCCCGATATACTCGCTCGCGCTGCTCGATGGGTTCGGCCGTATGGGCCACGACGCACATTGGTTCTCGGACGTGGTCGGCGCGGCGCTGCTTGGCGTCGGCACCACCGAACTGTTCCTGTATCTCCATCGCCAGCACGAAGAAAATCCGGAGCGCTTCAGAATCTTTCCGGTTGCACCGCCCGTAACTTCTTCCCATGGCGCGCAAAGCGTTGCGCCCACCGGCATCGGCGTAGCCCTTTCCTGGTGAGCAGAGCAAAACCGGCTGTTCCCGCCGGCGCTTTTTCGCAGCGTGCTTTTAGGCTATCCACTTAATTGGTGGTGGACATGACCGATACCCTCGAGACAATAAAACTTTATTACGATTTCAAGAGCCCATTCACGTACCTGGCCATGGAGCCGGCGTACAAGCTCGAAGAGACCCATCGCGTTCGCTTGCGCTTCATCCCGCTCGAACTCGCGATTCGCGAGGCGTACGGCGGCGAACTCGAACAGCGCGCACAACGCGATTGGGACAAGGTACGCTATCTTTATATGGACATGCGCCGTTTCGCGAACGAGCGTGGGATGATTATCCGCGGCCCGCAAAAGATTTTCGACTCGCGGCTCGCGCTGATCAGCGGATTGTATGCTGATCGCAACAGCCGCTTCCGCCCTTATGCCGAGCGGGTGTTCGAGCGCTTTTTCAAACGCGACCTCAACATCGAAGACTTCGACGCGCTCGCCGCCGTGATGGCCGAAGTCGGCCTCGACGCCGCCGGATTCCGTCGCTACGCGGATGGCGAAGGCCCGGACGACCTGCGGGCCGGGGCCGCCGAAGCCGAGCGCGACGGCGTGTTCGGCGTGCCCACCTTCAACGTCGCAGGTGAGCTGTTCTGGGGCAACGATCGCGTCGAGTGGGTGACAAAAAAACTCGACCGGATGAAACTGGAGCGCACGCGCGCCGCGTAAAACAGCCTATCGAGACGGAGGGGTTCACGATGCGACCGATACCGGTGGGAACCAAGGGCAGCCACAGCATCACGGTCGGAAAAAAAGATCTCGCGGGCACGATGGAGCCGTCGCTGCCGCCGGTGATGGCTACCTGCGTGATGAGCCTGATGATGGAAATGGCGGCGATCGACGCGATGAAGCCGTACCTGGAGCCCGGCGAGATGTCGGTCGGGATCGTGGTCAACGTGCAGCACCTTGCCGCCACGCCCGAGGGACATAAGGTCACGGCCTACGCCGAGGTGACCAAGGCCGACGGACGCCGCGTCGAATTCAACGTGCGCGCGGTGGACGAAATGGATGAAATCGGAACCGGCACGCATAGCCGGGCGGTGGCCGATCGGGCAAAGTTCGACGAGCGGCTGAAGAAAAAGATCAAGCAGGCATGAGGGCGAACAAAACGTGAGCGCGATTGAAACAACAAGCGTATTTGACCGCAACGAAGTCTATGTCGGCCGCGACTTCGGCGGCGGCGAATACGAAATCACGCCGGACCTGGTCGAACGCTATATCGCGGGCACCGGCGACGACAATCCCTGGTATCGCGGACCCTCGCCGCTCGGCGGACCGGTGGCGCCGGCGCTCATCGTTCATTCTGCGGTTTTTCGCACGCAAGATTGGTACCTGCCGAACGTCTATGGCAACCTGCATGCGCGCCAGGAGTTTGATTTCCTCGCGCCAGTGATGGTCGGCGAGCGTTTGCATTCCCGATCCGTCATCATCGACCGTTACATGAAGCGTGACCGCGAATATGTCGTCAACGAAACACTGATCTTCGACTCCGGCGGCAGAGTAGTGACACGCGGCCGCACCCATCAGAGCTTTCTGCTGCCCGAGCGCGCAGCCGGTTCGTTCGCGGTCGACAAATCGCGCGAGCGCGACGCGGCCCGCACCTTCAAAGTCGGAGAGCGCGGTGGTGAGCCGATCGAGTCGCCAATGATTCACGTGAGCGAAGCGATGTGCATGGCGTTCTCAGGGCCGGCAATTAACTATCACACGGACCGCGACGCGGCGCGCAAGCTCGGCTTTCCCGAGATCGTGGTGCAGGGGATGCTGTCGGTGTGTCTGGCGGGCGCGGTGATGACTCGGCGCTTCGGAGTTGGCTTCCTGTGCGGCGGGCGCATCGACCTGCGCCTCGTTAACGTGCTGTGGGCCAACGAAACCAGCGCCGCACGCGGGCGCATCCTGGAGCGCCGGCGCGAAGGCGCGCGCACTCGCGCCGAGGTTGAGGTGTGGTGCGAAAAGTCCGACGGGACCAAGACGGCGGTCGGCTCTGGCAGCGCGCTGGAACTCTAAAAACCTCGGCCGCGGCTCATGGCGCGTGCGCCTCGACAGCGCGTTCCGCCGAAGAGGGTGCGTCGAGTTCGGGGAGCACCTTGGTCATGAACGTGTCCAACTCCTCGAGCACCACTTCCTTAGGGCACTGCGCGTAGTGCCAGATAAGCGTGATGTATTCGGCGGGAAGGGTGTCGTAAATCTGGCGCCATTGCTGCTTTAGCTGCTCGACCGTGCCGCCCATGAAAATGCCGCTCTCCTTCATGCTTTGCAAAGTGGCGTCGGCATCTGCAAAGTGTGGCAGCTTGGGAAAGAAGGCGGTGTAAAAATTCGCGTACATTTCGTAGTCGTAGCGCAGCAGCTTGTCACGGAATTCCTGTTCGTTTCGGCCGACGTGAATCCAGCGCACGATGTTCTGACGTTCACCCATCGCATACTGCAATCCGGCCGCGCGTCCCTCCTCGACGTAAAGCCGCGCGAATTGAAGCACGTTCTCGAGATTGGTGAAGTAGGTGGGCCGAAAGCCGTGGCGTGCGAGGAAGGGAATCGAGCTCGCGCTACCGCTCATCGCGACGAAGACCGGCGGGTATGGCCGCGTGTAAGGACTGGGGACCACGCTCACGCGCTTGATGCTGCCGTCGGGTCCGACTTCACCCGAGGCGCCCGCGGTCGAGGCGCTCCTCCACGCCGGATAACCTCGCACTCCGGTTTCATAAGGATAGGGAATTTCGTAATGGGGTTGCCTGGCCGCGACCGACTCCTCCATCCAGCACTGCATCAGCATCAGCGTGCGTTCTTCGAAGATTTCACGGTTACGTGCATCATCCGCGCCGCCGTCTGAAAGCGTCGCGACCGCGTCGATAGACTGGCCGAGGATGTTGGTCCAGCGCGCCTGGTAGCCACGCGTCAGGCCCACGAAGAAACGGCCGTTGGTCATGTGGTCGAGGATGGCCGTTTCCTCGGCGACCCGAATCGGATCCCGCGTCGCCATCACATAGCCCAACGCCCCAAGATAAGCGCGCTTCACCTGCCCGGCCCACCAGGCATTGAGCACACCCGGATTCGGACCGAGTTCGTAGCCCTCGGAGTGGAGATGGTGTTCGATCGTGCTGATGCCCCAGACCCCCATCTCGTCAATCGCCTTGACGAGATCGAGCGATTCATGGAGGACGCGGTGATAGAGCTCGCTATTGCGGCCGAGCGGGCGCTTGCGTTCGCGATCCGCGCGATCTTTGGCGGGCAGCACCGGATACAGCTGGACGATCACCTTTGGAGTCGCCATCTCGTACCTCCTCCGCGTCGCACTTGCTATCGGCTATCGCACGGATGAGACCACACCCCGATTCGACTTTCAATGAGAATTCCGGACGGTCATCTTCCGACAAAACGGCCGGGGCGGCGTTCGGCGACGGCCTTGATACCCTCGCGATGGTCTTCGGTGCGCATCAACCAGTCCTGCTCGACGAACTCGATATCCGTTTGCGCCTGTACCGCTTCAGCGAGTCCGCGGCGGACCGTGGCGCGGGTTGAATTCACGGCGAGGGGAGCGTTCTCGGCAATCTCGGCTGCGAGCTTCGACGCCTCCGCGCGCAAGCGGTCGGGTTCGACCAATACGTCGGCCAGGCCCCACGCAAAGGCTTCTTCCCCCGAGACGCGCCGGCCCGTGAGAAACATCAGGTTGGCTCTCTGTGCGCCAATCAACCGTGGCAGGGTGTAGGTGAGGCCGAAGCCCGGATGGAATCCGATTTTGACGAAGTTCGCGGAGAAGCGCGCCTCGGGCGAAGCAACGCGGAAATCCGGGACCAGCGCGAGTCCGAGGCCGCCGCCGATCGCCGGTCCCTGGATTGCCCCCACCATCGGCTTCTTGCAACTGAAGAGCCGCACTGCCTCGGAATAAAGCGGATTGCGCTTCTCGGTACCGGCCTCGACACCGGTCGCGGCACGATTCGCGAAGTTGGCCCCGGCGCAGAACGACCTGCCCTCGGCGCATAGTACCGACGCGCGGCAGGCGGCGTCTTCGTCCAACGCATTGAACGCGTTGGCGAGGTCGCGGATAAGCTGAACGTCAAAAAAATTATGCGGCGGCCGGTGGATCTCGACAGTTGCCACGTAGTCCTTCACCGCGACCGACACGTCGCCATATCTCGATTCCGTCATCTTGCTTCTCCCGTTTTCGAAAGCGCCCTGCTCTGCCCCTGGCGGCCTTCAGGATGGCGAACTTGCGAGTTTTGCTCAAGGCAATTCCGCTTGCCAAAAACCTCGCGCCGCGCTCAATATTCGACACGTACCGGTGGGAGGAGCCTATGGATTTCGCCATTACCGAAGAGCATCGCATGATGGTCGAGAGCGTCCGCCAGTTCCGCGAGAAGGAGCTGATGCCGCTTGAGAAGGAATTCCTGATCAAGGGCAAACTCGACATCGAGGTCCGCCACGGACTGGAACGCAAGGGGCGCGACGCGGGTTTCTGGGCACTTGAGGTGCCTGCCGAGTATGGCGGAAACGACGTCGGCCAGCTCGCGATGTGTCTCATCAACGAGGAGCTGTTCAAGCATCCCGCCATGTTCGAGTTCGGCGGCAGCCCGGAGCCGGCGCTTTATCTCTGCAACGACGAGCAGAAGCAGCGCTTCTTCTATCCGATCATCAAGGGCGAGAAGCATAGTTGCTACGCCTTTACCGAACCCGACGCCGGGTCAGACTTGGCGCGCATCCGGACCACTTCGGTACGTGACGGCAATCGATGGATCATCAACGGCACCAAGACTTTCATCTCTTATGTCGAGGGCGCCGATTTCGTCATTCTGTTCACCGCCTCCAACCCCAAGATGGGCGCCCGGGGAATTACCTGCTTTCTGGTCGAGATGGGCACGCCGGGATTTAAAATCGCGCGCGAGATTCCCACGATGGGCGACAATTGGGACCCGCACGAGCTGCAATTCACCGATTGCGTCGTGTCCGACGCGAACCGGCTGGGCGAGCCCGACGGCGGCTTCGCGGTGGCGGACTATCAACTCACTCACGGGCGGCTGAAGATCGGCGCCTTCCAGCTCGGAATTGCCCAGCGCTCGATCGACATGGCGGTCGAATGGGCCAAGCAGCGAACTACCTGGGGCAAACCGATCGCGAGCCGGCAGGCGATCCAGTGGATGCTGGCCGATTCCGAGGTCGAACTTGAGGCGGCGCGGCTTCTGGTCTACCGGGCCGGATGGATGGCCGACGCGAAGCAGAAAATCCGCAACGAGGCCTTCATCGCCAAGCTCTACGCGACCGAAATGGCGCAACGCGTCACCGACCGTTGTATCCAGATTTTTGGCGGTCTCGGCTATACGCGTGAGTTGCCGATCCAGAGTTTTTTCCGCCAGGTGCGGGTGTGGCGAATCGGCCACGGCACCGCGGAAATCCATCGCTGGATGATCGCGCGCAACATGCTCGGCCAGTCATCCAGGGACTGAACCGTCCCGTCGAGACTGACAGCTACGTCGCCACTGAAAGGAGACCGGTTTCATGAACGTCTCGATTCCCGATCTGTGCGAAGAGCTTAAACCCTACGTGGGACGGAGCGAACGGACCGACCTTGGGATCATGCGCAAGGAAGCCTTCCAGCGCTTCGCCGTCGCCGCCGACAACCTCAATCCGATCTTCTTCGAGGCCGAAGCGGCAAGAGCTGCCGGTTACTCCGGCACGATTGCGCCGCCACTATTTCTTAGCGCCGTTCGCAACTGGCAAGTCGGACCGCCGCAGGACTCGCTGCGGCCCGACGGCACCACCAGCCACGAGTTCGCATTCCTGCCGCTTGAGGGAATGCGCATCATGGGCGGCGGTCAGGACCTGGAGCTTCACGCGCCGTTGACCGACGGAACACGGGTCTCGATGGAACTACGGCTCGAAGGAGTCGAGCTGAAGCAGGGGCGCTCGGGCGATCTGCTTTTGATCAAGGTGATCCAGATTTATCGCGACGCCGACGACCGTCCACTCGTGACCTGCCGCGAAACCTTCATCGCGCGCTGACCAGGGAGAGTCCGACCATGCATGGTCATCAGCTTTGCTTCGAGGACGTAAAGACCGGCGGTGCGCTCACGCCGCTGGTCAAGCGGCCGACCACGGTTCAGCTCTTTCGCTTCAGCGCAGTGACCTGGAACGCGCATCGGATTCACTACGACAAACCTTACGCGGCCACTGAGGGTTATCCCGACGTCCTGGTGCAGGCGCATCTGCACGGCAGCTTCCTCTACCAGGCGGTCGCGGACTGGGCCGGTCCGCGCGCGCGAGTGCTGCGGTTCCGATGGCAGAACCGCGGAATCGCGATCCCCGGCGACGTGCTGACCTGTTCCGGCACCGTGGCGAAAGCCGAAGCGGGCGTGGTCGAATGCGAACTCGAAGAGCGCAATCAAAAGGGCGAGCTATGCGCGTCCGGTTGGGCGCGCATCGAGCTTCCGCGGAGAAGCTAACGCATCGACCAGTCCCGACCTCGGACGCCGGAAGCCTCGGCCGTCGAACTGGAGCTGATGTTAGGGATGAGGAACGACGCTAGCCGCAACATCGGCGCGGCGGCCATGATATCAGTGAAAAAAGCCCGGCGGCTCAAGCCGCCGGGCTTTTGCTATCCAGGCGGAATGTCCCCGCTCAGTTGACGGTCCAGGTATCGCCGGAGCGCAGCAGCTTTTGCGGATCGCCCGCGCCCATCTTGGCCTTCGCCTCTTCGAGCTGCTTGTTCATTGCTGCGTCGTAGGTCGGACGCGGCGCGCAGTAAAAGACGCCGACCGGTGTCGGCAGTGGGGGCTCGAAATTCCCCAGCATGAAGGCCAGCGCGAGGTTGCTCTCGTCGTGCACTACGAGATCGCTTTCGCTCACGCCGTTGCCGAGCTGCACGACTTCGGGACGCATCCCATTCATCCGGATGCCGCGGTCGCGGTTCTTGCCGAAAATGAGCGGCTTGCCGTTTTCGAGCACGAGCTGATGATCGGCCTTGATCGTCTTGTCGCTGACTTCCTTGAAAGCGTCGTCGTTGAAGATGTTGCAGTTCTGCAGGATCTCGACAAACGACGCGCCGCGATTGGCGTGGGCGCGCTTGAGAACTTCGCCGAGATGCTTCTGCTCGACGTCGATAGTGCGCGCGACGAACGCCGCGTGCGCGCCGAGCGCAACCGTGATCGGATTGAACGGAAAATCAACCGAGCCGGCGGGCGTGGACTTGGTGACCTTCCCCACTTCCGAGGTCGGTGAATATTGGCCCTTGGTGAGGCCGTAAATTTTGTTGTTGAATAGCAGGATTTTCAGGTCGACGTTGCGGCGCAGCACGTGAATCAGATGGTTGCCGCCGATCGACAGTCCATCGCCGTCGCCCGTGACCACCCATACGTCGAGCTCGGGCCGGGTGACTTTCAGTCCGGTCGCGACCGCAGGCGCGCGGCCGTGAATCGTATGGAAGCCGTAAGTGTTCATGTAGTACGGAAAGCGGCTCGAGCATCCGATACCCGAGATGAAGACCGTGTTCTCGCGCGCGACTCCCAGCTCCGGCATGATCTTCTGCACCTGGGCCAGGATTGCGTAGTCACCGCATCCAGGACACCAGCGTACTTCCTGGTCGGAGATGAAGTCCTTGCGGGTCAAAGCAGTAGCCATTTTTCTCAGCCCTCCAGCGCGCGCAGGATGCGATTAGTCAGTTCGCTGACCTTGAACGGACGGCCCTGGATCTTGTTACAACCCACGGCGTCGACGAGGTAATCGGCGCGCACCATCTTGAGCAGTTGTCCCATGTTCATCTCGGCAACCATCACCTTGCGGAACATGTGCAGCTTGTCGCCCAGATCGCTCGGCAGCGGATTGAGATAGCGCAGATGGATGTGCGAAACGTTCTTGCCCTTGGCGCGTAACTGTTTGACCGCCTCGCGAATCGGCCCGAAGGTTGAGCCCCATCCGAGCATCAGCAACTCACCCCCGCCCGCGTCGCCGAAAATCTCGATCGGCGGAATCTCGCGCGCGATACCGGCTATCTTGCGCGCCCGCTGCCGCACCATCAGCTCGTTGTTGGCCGGCGAGTAGCTGATATTGCCGGTCTGATCCTCGGTCGACAGGCCGCCGAGCCGATGCTCCAGGCCGGGCGTGCCGGGCACCGCCCACGGCCGCGACATCGTCTCGGGATCGCGTATATAAGGCATGTAGCCTTCGGGATCGGTGCGAAACTCGACATTGATCTCGGGCATCTTACTGACGTCGGGCACCAGCCACGGCTCAGCACCGTTGGCGAGTTGGCCGTCGGTGAGCAGGATGACCGGGCTCATGTATTTGGTCGCGATACGCACGGCCTCGTAGGCGCAGTCGAAGCAGTCCGACGGTGTCGCCGCCGCGATAATCGGAATCGGCGATTCGCCATGCCGCCCGTACATCGCCATCAGCAGGTCGGCCTGCTCCGGCTTGGTCGGCATCCCGGTTGAAGGGCCGGCACGTTGGATATCCGTTATAACCACCGGCAGCTCGGTCTTGACCGCGAGGCCCACCGCCTCGGCCTTGAGATTCATCCCGGGGCCGGAGGTCGTGGTGATCGCGATTGCGCCGCCGAAGGCCGCGCCGATCGCGGACGCCATCCCGGCAATTTCGTCCTCGGCCTGAAAAGTGTAGACCGGAAAATTCTTGAAGCTGGCAAGTTCGTGCAGCACGTCGCTGGCGGGCGTGATCGGATAAGACCCCAGGAACAGGGGGCGCTTGGCGCGGCATGCCGCCACGACGAAGCCGAGAGCGGTCGCGCTGTTGCCGGTGATGTTGCGGTAAAAGCCTGAGGCTATCCGCGCGGGATCCACGATGTATGAGCTGGCGAACGCCTCGGTCGTTTCGCCGTAGTTGTAGCCGGCCTTGAGCGCTTTGATGTTGGCGGCAAGCACCTCCGGGGTTTTGCGGAAACGGCCGGTCAGCCAGTTCTCAGTACTTTCGATCGGCCGCTGATAGAGCCACGACACCAGGCCGAGCACAAACAAGTTGCGGCAACGCATCACGGCCCGGTTGTTCAGTCCGGAGTCGCGCAGCGCCAGCGTCGTCATCCTGGTAACGTCGACCTGAAACACCTGGTACTTGTCGAGTGAGTGATCGTTGAGCGGGTTCGATGGGAAGCCGGCGCGCTTCAGGTTGGAGTCGCTGAAGGCCGCAACGTCGGCGATGATCACGCCGTTGGACGGAACATCGTCGAGGTTGGCCTTGAGCGCCGCCGGATTCATCGCGACCAGCACGTTGGGCTCGTCGCCGGCGGTAAATATCTCGTTGCTGGAAAAGTTTACCTGGAAGCCGCTGACTCCGGCCAGGGTTCCCGCAGGGGCGCGTATCTCCGCCGGGAAGTCAGGCAGGGTCGCGATATCGTTACCGGCCAGTGCCGATTCGGTGGTGAACTGCATGCCGGCTAGCTGCATCCCATCGCCCGAGTCGCCTGCAAAGCGAATGACGACATGGTCGACCTTCTCGCGCCGTTTGTGTCCCGCACCGCCGCCGGCAAGGCTATGCGAGTCCGCGGCTTGGCCGGCTGCCTCAGGTGGTAGAGCCATTTTTCTTCAAACTCCTTGCGCTACATGGCCTGCGGCAGACGAGCCGGGGCCACAGTCCTTATGCCATCTAAAACTATAGCTAATAACAGAAAAATGCGAAAGGCTCCGATGCTTAACCCCAGGTACTAGCGGATCGCAAAGGCCCCCTCTTCTCCCCGATAGTCCGACCACTCCTCCTCCACCCCGATTACGCGCGCCAGGCGCGGTCCCTGGTGCGCCCACGCGGCCAGGATCTTTAGCTCGCGGCGCGGCCCCTCGGCAACGATCTCGACGTCGCCGTTCGCCAGATTCTTGACCCATCCGCGAAGTCCGAGCGAGCGAGCCTCGTCGGCGGCCGCGTGGCGGAAAAATACTCCCTGCACTCGCCCGTGCACCAGCAACTGTAGCCGCGCCAGATCGGGTCCGGCCATCGTAGCGACGCGGCCTCAGCCGCGCCCCTCCCCGCCGAGCATCGTCGTGAACGCCTGCTCGTCGAGCGTTTTCACTCCCAGTTCGGTTGCCTTGCGCAACTTGGAACCCGCCTCCGCGCCGGCCACGACGAAGTCGGTCTTGCGGCTGACCGCGGAGGTCACACGGCCGCCGGCGGCGCGAATCTTCTGTTCCGCCTCCTCGCGGGTCATCGTTTCGAGGGTTCCGGTCAGGACAAAGCTCTTGTCGCGCAGCGCAGCGCGCCCTTGCGTGGATGGCGCTTCGAGCGGCTTGAGCTCGAGATGCTTCATCAGCCGCTCGACCGCCTCGCGGTTGCGCGGCTCGTCAAAGTACTCGCGGATGCTGCGCGCGACCTCGTCGCCGATATCGCGGACGGCGCGCAAGTCGTCTTCGCTCGCGTCGCGGAGCGCGTCGATTGTTTTGAAGCGTAGCGCCAGCGCGCGCGCCGTGCTCTCGCCGACGTGGCGGATTCCGAGTCCATTGATCAGGCGGTCGAGCGTCCGATGGCGCGAGCGCTCGATCGCGCCGAGCAGGTTTTGTGCGCTCTTCTCGGCCATCCGTTCCAGGCCCGCGAGCTGCTCATGCGCCAGCCGGTAAATATCATCGAGCTCCTTCACCATCCTGGTCTCGACTAACTGGCCGACCAGCTTGTCGCCGAGTCCGTCGATATCCATACAGTTTTTGGAGGCGAAGTGGCGGATCGATTCGCGCACCCGCGCCGGACAATTGACGTTAACGCAGAAGTAGGCGACCTCGCCGTCCTCGTGCACGATCGCGCCACCACAATTCGGGCAGTGCGCCGGCATCTGGAATTCCCCAGCGCGCGGCTTGCCCTCCGTGGTCACGCGCACGACGTATGGAATGACGTCGCCGGCGCGTTCGATCAGCACCGTGTCGCCCTCGCGAACGTCCTTGCGGCGGATTTCGTCCAGGTTGTGTAGCGAGGCGTTGGAAATCGTCACCCCGGCGAGCGCCACCGGTTCGAGCTGGGCGACCGGCGTCAACGATCCGATTCGCCCGACGTACACCGCAATCTTGTTGACCCGGGTTTCTGCCTGCTGCGCTTTGAACTTGAACGCGACCGCCCATCGCGGCGAGCGCGACACCTCACCCAACTGCTCCTGGAGCGCGAGCGAATTGACCTTGGCGACCACGCCGTCGGCTTCATAGTCCAGCTCGTGGCGCTGCTCGGAAATCCGGGCATGATATTCGAGCACTTCATCCACGCCGTAACAGATTTTCGTCAATGGATTCACCTTGAGGCCCATCGACCTTATTCCTTGGAGAAATTCCCACTGGCTCGGGTAGCTGACGCCCTCGATCACGCCCGGCGTATGACAAAAGATGTCCAGCGGGCGCGCGGCGCTGATCCTGGGATCGAGCTGACGCAGCGAGCCGGCCGCGGCGTTGCGCGGATTGGCAAATGGCGGCTCGCCCGCCGCGACGCGCTCGTTATTGAGCCGCTCGAAGGCGCGCCGCGGCAGGATCACTTCGCCCCGCACCTCGAGCAGCCGCGGTACCCGGCCGTGCGCCGGATGGACAAGTCGAAGCGGCACGCTTTTGATCGTGCGGATGTTCTGGGTCACGTCTTCGCCGTTGACTCCGTCGCCGCGAGTCGATGCCACGGTCAGCCGGCCATCTTCGTAGACCAGTTCGACCGCGAGTCCGTCGAGTTTCACCTCGGCGACGTACTCAATCTCGGCCTCGCTGTGCAGGAAGCGCTTGATACGATTGTCGAACTCGCGCATCTCCTCGGCATTCATCGCGTTGGCGAGCGACATCATCATCCGGCGATGGACGACGACGGCGAATTTCTCGCTCGGGCTCGCGCCGACACGCTGAGTGGGCGAGTCCGGCGTGAGGAGTTCTGGATGCTCGCTCTCGAGAACTTCGAGCCGGCGCATCAGGGCGTCGTACTCGGCGTCGGTCAGGTCGGGGGCGTCGAGGACGTAGTAGAGATGGTTGTGATGGTTTATCTGCTCGCGCAACTGGTCGATTTCCGCCCGCGCGCGCGTGAGATCGTCCTTGGGCATCGCCGGTCAGTCAGCGGTGAATAGGTCAGCGGCGGGAATAGCCCATCGCGTCGAGAAAATCTTCCAGGCTCGGAAAGCGCATGTACATATTGGTCCGCTTCTGCGCACCGATAGTCGTGCTCGATTCCGCAGAATACGCGTGTCCGGGATACACCACGGTCGTGTCGGGCAGGCTCCGCAGCGTACGGTTGAGACTGTAGTACATCGCTTCCGGATCCGAGCCCGGCAGGTCCACGCGTCCGCACGAGTTCACGAACAACGTGTCGCCGGAAACCAGGTTGCCGTCGACAAGAAAACACTGCGACCCCGGCGTATGGCCCGGCGTGTGGACAAAAGTGATCGTCCGATCGCCGAGCTTGAGGGTGTCGCCGGCGTCCGTCTTGACCAGATCCGAGTCGCTGAGACCGGCAACCTTGCGTGTGCCCTCGGCCTCCACCTTGTTGACGTAGACCTTGGCCTTCACCCGCTCGAGCATCCGCGCGGCGCCTTCAATCGTCATCCCCATCATGCTGCCGCCGAGATGGTCAGGGTGGTAGTGCGTAATCAGGATGTGCTCGATTTCCATCCCATAGCGCTCGGCCCACTTGATGATTTTATCGACGTCCCATGCGGGATCGACCACGGCGGCTTTGTGAGTTACCGGATCGCCAATGAGGTAGACGAAGTTGGCCATCGGGCCCACCTGGGCCTGATGCAGGACGATTCCTTCCGATTCCGCCATCGGACTTTACCTTTTAAATTCCGCCCGGCACGTTCAGCGCAGGAATCTGAATGATTCTAACGCGCGCCGCTTCAGGGCGCATCCTTGCTCTTGCCGCTTTCCGCCGCCACGGCCGCCCGCCGTTTGGCCATCACCGCCGCGCGCGGATCTATTCGCAAGCCGCGGTCCCACAGGAACTCCGGCTCCTTGAGCCGCTTGGCGACCCATCGTGATTGCACGAACAAATGGTCGCTCAGCCGGTTGATGTAAACCAGCAGATGGTCGTTGATCGGCTCGATGCGCCTTAGCGCCCAACACACGCGTTCCGCCCGCCGGCATACCGTGCGCGCCTGATGCAGGAAAGCATTGAGCACTCCGCCGCCCGGAAGCGTGAAGGAGCTGAGCGGTTTCAGCTCCTGCTGCATCCGGTCCATTTCTTCTTCGAGTTTCTTGGTTTCCGCAGCACTCATCCTGTGCATCCCGGCGTATTCGGCCGGCGGCGGCGTCGCCAGCTCGGAGCCGACGTCAAATAACTCGTTCTGGATGCGCCGTAGGCTCTCGGAGTACCATCCGTAGTCCTTGCGGAAGCGGCGCTTGTAGTCGGGGAGAAAGGTGCGCACGATACCGACGATGGAGTTGAGCTCGTCGATAGTGCCGTAGGCTTCCAGGCGGCCGCCTTCCTTAGCTACGCGGGCGCCGCCGACCAGCGCGGTCAGGCCGCGATCGCCGCTTCGGGTATAGATGCGTGTCAGCCGAATCGCCATCTTTAATCGTAACTTGTGAGCGCGATCCTTACGCGTGGGCGTAAGCGCGCCGCTAGAGCCCGGCCTTGCGCCGCAGCGCCTGGTAGCTGTTGTCGCCGACCGCGGTCGAGACCGGCAACCCCGCGTCACGCCATCCCGCGACCACGAGCTGACCAGAGGCGTCACGCGCGCCGCCAAATCCGCCCCGCACGTTGGTCAGGTCCGCGTAACCGGCCGCCTCCAGTAGTTCGCACGCGCGCTGCGAGCGCCCACCCGCGAGACATCCGACCACCAGCTTCTTCTCGCGCGGCAGCGTCTTGGCCACTACCTCGACAAATTCGCCATTGAGCTCCATCTGGCCCGGGCCCTTGATGAAAACCACTGGCACGTTGATCGCACCATCGGGATGGCCTTGGGCGAATTCGGGCTCGGTGCGAACGTCGAGATAGATCGCGTCCGGGTTGCTCTTGAGTATTTCGTGAGCCTGCGGCGGCTCGGCTTGATTAATTGGCATACGCTGAACCCCTGTCGGGCGATTTTATCAGAGCGCCGCTCACCTCAGAGCGCCCCGCGCCTGGCAAATTGCCTGGGCGCTCGTACCGCGCTCCGCGCGATATGAGCGCCCAGGCCCGCCAACCTCGGCGTCCATCAACCGCGGCGATAGATCGCGAATTCCTCTTCGAACCTGGCGGCGCGTTCCTGCGCGGAGCTCAACCGCTGCGTGCGCAGAAAGAACTGCACCAGCTCCTCTTGGCTCACCTGCCCGGCCGGGCTGACGACTTCAACCAGCTCTTCGATAAGGCTCGGAAATTTCTCGCTTGGGATATAGTAATGCGCCCAGCCGAAGTTGCAGTGGCGATGTAAAATTCTGGCTATCGCCTTCTCTAAAAGTTCGCGACTGCTCATGCACACGATACCGTCCAGGGTTCGCGGGGCGAACTCAGCTACCGCCTTACACGGCGTGGCGCGCCTGCGCTGCATAGTTATCGCAAACCCGGCGCGCGTCGCACAAGTCCCGTCAGCCGGCCTTCAGCTTTGAGGTTTCCTCGGTCTCGGCGTCCGCCCAAACGATCCTGCGGTAGTCGAAGCGCGCGCCCGCAATCAGGTTGAACTTGATCACCTCGAAATACGGCGAGAGGTCGAAATCGCGTGGCGTGACCAGCGAAGGCGATATCATGTGATAAAGCCCGGGCGGTAGCCGGGCCGGTCTCGAGATCAGCTTGCCGAGCCGGCGCGGTGGATCCTGCACGGCCGGATAGCCCTCGGGCAACGGCTCGATTTTGGGCACGATCGGAAATCGCACCCGGTCGAAACACTCGGCGATCATGCTCGAGCAGATGGCACGGGTCGGGTCGCCGCTGCCGAAGCGCAAAGCCGTGTGCCGAAAACGGGCCGGCACCAGGCTTACCGGCAAGAAGTAACGGGCGAGGTCGAAAGCGTTTCTTAGATCGTATTGCCGCCCAACGTGCGCCAGCGCCTCCTCCATCACGATCCGGAGGTCGGATTCGGAGAGCCGGTAGGGGCGGCAGAGACGGATGTTGAAATTGCGGTAATTCGCCAGCGGCGTCAGCACGACTCCACTCTGCACCAGGGCTTCAACCACCATGTAGTTGGCTTCTTCGCCATATTGCTCGGCGAGCTTGAGCCGCAGTTCCGGGTCGCGTTTGATCGCCTCGTCGCCGACGTAGAGCGCGGAGTGTGACCACGAACTCTGGGTCAGGTACTTGATGACTTCGCTGATGCGCTCGTTGCCTTCGACCAGAACCACGTCGCCCTTGCGGATCTGACGCTTCAACTCCGCCAGATCGTTGGGATAAACGAGGGTGTAGCGTTTGAGCGGCTTGGTAAGCTGGCGAGCCGCGAAGCGCATCAGCGCGTCTCGCACGTGGTGAAAAGGCTCCAGCAAGATTGACGCGCCCATCGCCCATCTGCCTTTAAGGCCAAGGCGCCTGCGGGCGCGCCGCAGCCTCTAAAATCAGTATACCGAGTGCTAAGTTATCGAAACAAGTACGAAATTGTCAGCGAGGATAAGCGAAAATCTTTCCTATATTTACCTTAGTTACCAACAAGCAAGACAATTGGGTTCCCGTCTGACCATGAGCCGTGCCGAACTAATCATCACCGCCGGTAGGCGGGAATATTTCCCCCGTCGGCGACGATTTATGCCTCCGCGCGCATCCAATCAGCCACGCGTTCGCCAATCATGATGCAGGTCAAGTTAGTATTGGCGCGCACGATATTGGGCATCACCGAGGCGTCCACCACGCGCAACCCATCGACGCCGCGTACGCGGCAATACTGGTCAACC
This sequence comes from uncultured delta proteobacterium, assembly GCA_963710455.1. GTDB lineage: Bacteria > Desulfobacterota > Binatia > Binatales > Binataceae > JAKAVN01. The sequence continues at coordinate 77,920 of CAVQAG010000013.1, read as the reverse complement.
ACCGCCTCTTTGTCCGAGTCCGGCCCCATCTTTGCCGTGCTGACCGGATGAAAGATCGTGCCGCAATTGTCGCGCACGAATTGGGCGGCGGCGCTGTCCGAATCAACGACCTCGGGCGTGATATTGACGAAATCCTTGACGTAGGGAGCGAAGCGCGCACTGTTCATCAGACGCCATGCGATACGCACTCCGTCCACCATCCGGCGCATATCTTCCGGGTCAGCCAAATAGTTAAGGTCGATGACGGCCGGAACTTCGGGATCCGCACTGCGCAGAGTGACCCGGCCACGCGCGCGCGGACGCTGCAATCCTGGAACTACCGCGACGCACGGGAACGGCAGATCGATTGAAGAACCGGGTAGCGCCGATTTGTCGAAATAGGTGACGACATACATCTGCATGTCGTTGAACTCGTTCGACCCGCTCGCGGTATAGCGGATTCCGACCGGATTGGTGACCCGCGGATCGTGAGGCACACCGGGCCGTGGATTGGCAACAACCGCGACCAGCACATGATCGATCAGGTTGCGGCCGACCCCGGGCAAGTCGGCTACGGATTTGATGCCGAGCGCTTCGAGTTCGGCGCGCGGCCCGATGCCGGAGCGCATCAAGATGGCGGGTGAATTGATCGCGCCGGCCGATAGCGTCACGCGGCGGCCGCGGATGGTTTGGACGACGCCGCCGCATTCGACCTCGACGCCGCACGCGCGGCCGCGCTCGACGATTACACGATGGATATTGCTGAAGGGCCGGATGGTAAGGTTGAGCCGATGGCGCGCGGGATGAAGGTAGCCGATAGCCGTTGATATACGAATACCGTCGCGGCGATTGCGCGGCCACGGTCCGATACCGGTCGATCGCGGATCGTTATGATCCCAGACGTCAGCATAGCCGAACTCGCGGCCGGCCTCGTGAAAGGCGCGATTGATCGGCTGCCAGGTGTCGGCGCGTGGGCGCTCAATCCAGATTGGGCCGGTCGCGCCGTGAAAGTCCCCCTGCGCGTCACGATCGTTTTCAAGCTTGCGATAGAACGGAAGAACCTTCGAGAAACTCCATTCGGAATTGCCCCACGCGGCCCATTCGTTGAAATCCTCAGGCGTGCCACGCAGTGCGATATGCCCGTTGACCGCGGAGCAGCCGCCAGTGACCTTGCCCCGCGGGTAGGGAATCTCGCGATCGGCGGTGGCATTTGCTACCAACCCCCAATCATGCGGACCCGCCGAACACCACGTGTGCAACAGATCAGACGGGGTTTGATCGACGGCCGGATAATCGGCGCCGGCTTCGAGCAGCATCACGCTGCGATTGGAGTCCTCACTCAGCCGGGCTGCGAGGACCGCTCCCGAAGAACCGGCACCGACGATGATGTCCTCGTAATCCATTGTCGCCTCATCCACGTTAACCGGATGGGCGATTCTTATTGCCGGGCGTCAGCTATTGCAAACGCGTCAGGCCCGAGAGCGGACTTTCCGATAAGGCTGGCGGAAGCTTAGCTTCTGAACGCTCCGACGATTCCATAATAGGGCACGGTCAGCGTCGTCTGCTGCGGATCGTCGGTGCGGATGGTGAGCGCGCCACGGATCTGGCCGTCCGGCGTGTTGGGCCTGAGGGCCACGGTAAGCTTGTATTCCTTACCGGGCGTCACGGGTGCTACCTGCGCGAAGACGCTGTTGCTGGTGCTGTCCACGCCGAGCACGTTGATCGTGCGACTGCCCTGGTTGGTGAGCCGCACGATCCGCACCGCTCCCTGATGGTGCGGCAGGATGCCGAACGAGACCTGGTTCGGCTTCACGACCAGATCGCCGGTCACCACGCCGATAACCGCGACCCTGAGCGGCGCGCGGCTGGTCTCGATCCTGAGCGTATCGCTGATCGGTCCCGGCGGCATCGACGGCGCGAGCGCCACGTGCAGCAGCGTTCCCGCCTTGCCGTCCGTGCGTGGCGACTCGGTGACCTTGATATAGGGGCTGTCGTTCTTGACCGACTTCACCACGAATCCCGGACCGCCGATCAGGTCGCTAACGACGACTTCGCGGGCGGCAGCGCTGCCTTGACGGACGCTGCCGAAGTCCACGTCCATCGGCTGGGCCGCCACCTGCGGTTTGATCACGCCCTCGAGCTTGAGTTGTACCGTCGGGCTGGCCGGATCGTTGGTAGTCAAAGTCACCACGGAGAGGCTGTGGCCCTGCTCAAAGTGCGTGTCCACGGAAGCCGAGACAGTCGAAACTTCACCGGGCGCGAGGATGGTCTTGCTCGGCTTCGCGGCAGTGCATCCGCACGACGAGGTGACGTTCCTGATCTCGAGCGGCCCATTGCCGACGTTCTTGATCATGAAGGCGTGATTTATCGGCGGACCGCTGAGCGCGGTGCCAAAGTTAAAGGTTGGGTCGGCGACCTGCGCCTTGGGCGCCCCCGCCGTTGCCGTGCCGTGTTGCTCTCCGAGCAGAGCCGATCCCGCCGACGGCAAATCGTCGGCGAACGCGTAGCGTATCGGCGCGGCAAAGCACGCACCGATCGCGAGCAGCGCGATAAACCCCAAGGCAGAGCGGAAATTGGTGCGCATGAAGGGATGCCCGTAAATCTGCCGTTACTAATCGCGGCTCAACGCCCCGCCGCGCGGACAGCCTCGGCAGCATGAACCTCGCGCTCGAAGCGGGTTAGAAAATCGGTCGCGAATTCGCCGCGGAGAAAATCCGGGTCCTCCAGAATCCTCAGATGGAGCGGGATGTTGGTCTTGATGCCGTCAACCAGGTATTCGCGGAGCGCCGCCCGCGCGCGCGTGACCACGCCCGCGCGATCGCCCGCGTGCACGATCAACTTGGCAATCAGCGGATCGTAGTGCACCGGGACGCGGTAGCCGTCGTACAGCGCAGATTCGACCCGCACCCCAAGTCCGCCGGGCGCATGATGGTTCGATACTACGCCGGGCGATGGCAGATGCGTGTCGGGATCCTCGGCGTAGATTCGGAACTCCATCGCCGCCCCGTTGATCGCGACCTGACGCTGTTTGAGTCCTAGCCGGTCACCCATCGCAAGCGCCAAGCTCTCGCGCACCAGGTCGACCCCTGTCACCATCTCGGTCACGCCGTGCTCAACCTGGATCCGCGTGTTCATCTCGATGAAGTAGAAGTTGCCGTCGGGGGCGAGCAGAAATTCCACCGTGCCGACGTTGGAATAGCCGACGACTTGCGCGGCGCGCACGGCCGCCTTGCCCATCTTCTCACGCAGCCGCGCGGTCATCACCGGGCACGGCGCCTCTTCGAGCACTTTCTGATGGCGGCGCTGAATCGAGCAATCGCGTTCGCCCATGTGAATCACGTTGCGATGGGTGTCAGCGAGAATTTGAAATTCGACGTGCCGCGCGTGTTCGAGGTACTTCTCGAGATACATCGTGCGCGATCCGAACGCCGCCTCGCTCTCGGCGCGGGCGAGCGCGAACAGGCGGCTGAGTTCCTTCTCGTCGCGCGCCACCCGCATCCCCTTGCCGCCACCACCCGCGGCCGCCTTGATCAGAACCGGGAAGCCGAGCCGTTTTGCGTCGGCCAGCGCCTCCCGCACTTCGGTCACGCCCTTGCCCTCGCTGCCGGGCAGCACGGGTACTCCCGCGCGAACCATGATACGGCGGGCACGCGGCTTGTCTCCCATCAGGCGAATGTGGCGCGCGAGAGGGCCGACGAAATGCAGACCCGAGCGGCGGCAGGCCTCGGCAAAGTCGCCATTTTCAGAGAGGAAGCCGTAGCCAGGATGGACCGCGTCGGCGCCGTAGGTCAGCGCGGTGCTGATAATCGCCGGGATGTTGAGGTAGCTGTCCTCGGCCGCGGCGGGCCCGATGCAAACCGCTTCGTCGGCCATGCGCACGTGCAGCGCATCCTTGTCGGCGGTTGAATAGATCGCCAGCGTCGCGATGTTCAATTCGCGGCAGGCGCGAATAATACGGATGGCGATCGTGCCGCGATTGGCCACCAGCAATTTCTTGAACATGATGGATTTGCCTGCTCGGGCCGCAGCCGCTAAGCGGCCTCGATTATCATTAAAGGCTGCCCGTATTCGACCGGCTGGCCGTTCTCGCAAAGTATCTTCACCAGCTTACCACCAATCTCGGCCTCGATCTCATTCATCATCTTCATCGCTTCGATGATGCAGAGCGCTTGTCCCTTGCGCACGCTGGCGCCCTCCTCCACGAACGGATCGGAGTCGGGCGATGCCGCGCGATAAAACGTCCCGACCATCGGGCTTTGCACGTAGCGATGGCCGGGGCCGAGTTCCGGCGCTGCCTGAGGCCGCGCGTCCGAAATTGGACCACCAAGGCCCACCGCTGGTTCGGCGGCCGGTCGCGGCACCCGGCTGGGAGCGGCTGCCGGAACCGCATGATGCTCGCCGGCAGAATTAGAGGCGCGCACTAGGCGGACCTTGCCCTTTTTATCCTCTATTTCAAGCTCGCTCAGCCCATAGTCGCGCATCAGGGCGAGCAGAGCCTTTATCTCCCGCAATTCCATCGACGCTCCAAAAGGATACGGCGCAAGCCGTCTCGCGTTACGCCAAACCGGCGCCGCTCATGCGCCGACCGCCGCGCGCTCAGCTTCGATCATCCGTTTTGCCGCTCGCAGCGCGAGGAAGTAGCCCTCCGCGCCGAATCCCATGATCCGGCCGACCACTATACCGGCGATAGTAGAGTGATGGCGAAACGGTTCACGTGCATAAACGTTGGAGAGATGCACCTCGACGGTCGGCAGTTCACAAGCAGTGATAGCGTCGCGAATTGCCACGCTGGTGTGCGTATAGGCGGCGGGATTTATCACCAACGCCCGCACGCGCCCGCGCGCCCGCTGGATTCGATCCACGATCGCTCCTTCGCTGTTCGACTGGAAGGTCTCTACCTTGAGCCCGAGTTCGCGCCCCAACTGTTTGAGCGAACGGTCGATGTCGCCCAGACGGGTGCGTCCGTAAATCTCGGGCTCTCGCTTGCCCAGCAGATTCAGGTTCGGGCCGTGAATTACCAGCACCGTGGCGAGCGCTTGACCTCCACTGCCAGTCGCGCCCTCCAAAGCTTCCGCTTTGCCCGACGTCGCCATCTCTGGCGGGCATTGAAGCCTACCGACTCCCGGCTTTCAAGCAACCGGCAGCGCGCGCATTAACAGCACGGATAGCGCGGCGTGCTAAATCGTCATTAATCGTCATGATCGTTGTCTTGATTGTCGTTTTTGCGTGTGCGCCTTGATGCCAATGCATCCTGATAAACCTCGCGCCGGCTGCGGCCGCCAAGCCGTGCCATAACCGCGCTCGCCTGTTTGAGCGAGAGTCCGGCCTCGCACAACATTTCGACCGTGACCGCCGGCGCCGCGGCCGAATCGGCGTTGGTAGGCGGTCCCTGCGCGCCTTGCTCACGGCCCGTGCCCGCCACCACCAGGGTTATCTCTCCGCGCGCCGGGTTCGCTGTGAAACGTGCCGCAAGCTCTCCCAAGCTCGCGCGCACCACTTCCTCATACGTCTTGCCGATCTCGCGTGCGACCGCGGCCTCTCGATGCGAGCCAAAGACCTCGGCCATCTCGGTGAGCGTCGGCCCAAGGCGTCGCGCGCTCTCGAAAAACACCATCGTGCGTCGCTCGCGCGCGAGCGCCTTCAATTCGTTTCGACGGGAGGCGGATTTCGAGGACAGAAACCCCTCGAAAGTGAAACGGTCGGTGGGCAAACCAGCGATAGAGAGCGCCGCGACCACGGCCGAAGGCCCCGGAATCGCCCCGACCCGGATTCCCGCCTCGAGTGTCTCGCGCACCAGCCTGAAGCCCGGGTCGGAGATGGCCGGCGTGCCTGCGTCGGTAACCAAGGCGATTCGCGCGCCATGCAGCATCCGCTCGACCAAAGCCGGCGTACGCCGTTGTTCGTTATGCTCGAAAAAGCTGAGCGTCGGTGTCTGAATCGAATGCGAGGCGAGCAGCGGAGCGACTCGCCGCGTGTCTTCGCATGCAATCAGATCGACTTGCGCGAGGATAGTGAGCGCGCGCGGGCTCAGGTCGGCGATGTCGCCGATGGGCATCGCGACGACATACAGCATCCCCGCCACGCGCGGCTTTTATCTTCGGCTGTCTTCCCGAATCATCGTGTTGGTGGCCTTGCGCGCAGAGACAACGCTCAGGTGCATGATGCCGAGCAGTCCCAGCATCAGGACCGTCTCAAACGACACGCTGTCCACGAAACCGGCGATTCCCGAGAGCATACCGAAGAGCAGGGTGAACATTACGGAAGACATCCATTCTCCTCCGATCTGGCGATGCGCCCCCTGCATGCGCCGGCCGATAGCGGAAACTCGATCCAACGAACTGACTTTCAAGAATCATAATACATTTGCACACGTGGAGAGACCACTGAATCTCGATCGTGATCGCGAGAATCACTGTGAGCGTTCACTTTCACTATTTCGTGTTTTCTCTACGTGAGTCTTATCATTCGATGACCAGTTGAATAGCCGCCATCTACGACTACGGCTTGCCCGGTGATAAAAGACGCGTCTTGCGAGCACAGAAACAACGCGACTCGCGCAATCTCCTCGGGCTCTCCGGCGCGTCCCAGAAGATGCATCGCGGCGAACATCTGATGTGCTCGGGCGCGCCTCTCCGGCGTCAGGTTATCGAAGCCGCTTTCGTATAGCGGCGTTTCGATCGATCCCGGGCAGATGCAGTTGACGCGAATTCCGTGCTCTGCGTAATCCATCGCAAGTGATTTGGTCAGCATGATCACGCCCGCCTTGGCCGCGCAGTACGCGGCCATCTGCCGGAAGCCCTCGATACCGGCTACGGACGCGGTGCTCAGAATCGTGCCGCCGTGTTTCATCAACTCCGGCAGCGCGTATTTGCAGCCGAGGAAAACGCCCTTCAGATCGACGTCGATCGTGCGATCCCATTCCTCCTCGGTCAGCAGGTGCGTACGCCGGGCGAAGCCAATACCGGCGTTGTTGTACAGGATATCGAGCGTGCCGAAGCGGCTTACCGTCTCGGCCACCATCCGCTCGGTATCGGCGGCTTTGGACACGTCGGCCACGATTACGAGCGCCTCGCCGCCATGCTGTGTGATTTCGGCGGCGACCGCTCGCGCATTGTTCTCCGCGCGGTCGACCACCGCGAGCTTCGCGCCCTCCGCGGCGAATGTCAGCGCGGTGGCGCGTCCGATTCCCGATCCGCCGCCTGTGATCAATGCGATTTTTCCGTCGAGCTTGCCCATTTTCACTTCTCTCCGATTTGATTGCCGGCCACGGTCGTTCTTCCCGCAGCCGAAGAGATGAACGCGCCGCGCACCTCTACGACGGGCCGGTGAAGAAATGCATCGAGCGGTCGGCGAACGCGATGATCGGTGTCCAGTACAGTCCGAGCACAATCGTCGCGCACGCCAGCACGCCCATCAGGCCATAAGTCCACGGCTCAAACGTGATCGGCGTCTCGTCGCCGCGCGGCTCTTCGAGGAACATCATCCTGATTGGCGCCATGTAGTAGTAGAGCGAGACCGTCGAATTCAGAATGCCGATCACCGCCAGCACGTAGAAGCGCGAGCGGATGACCGCGGCGAAGATATAGAACTTGCCGATAAATCCGATGGTCGCGGGAATTCCGGTAAGCGAGAGCAGAAAAATTGCCAGCGCGATCGCCGGGACCGCGCCGCCGCGCCAGGCCAGCCCGCGGTAGGCTTCGATATCTTCGCGCCCGGTCGCATTGGCGACGATCATCACGACCAGAAATGCCCCCGCGTCCATCACGTAGTAGGCGAACAGGTAGAACAGCATCGCGCGGATGCCGTCGGCGGTCAGGATCACGATACCCATCAGCGCGTAGCCGGCTTGCGCGATCGATGAGTACGCGAGCAAGCGCTTCATGTTGGTCTGCTGAAGCGCGGCGAGATTGCCGAGCGTCATCGTGATCACGCATACGACCAGCAGCAGTTGCGGCCAATCGACGCCGTTAAGCGGCCGCCAGTTTCCGCCCGCACCCAGGCGCGAGATCGCGGGGTAGAAAAACCGCGTCAGCAGCCCGAAGCCCGCCGCTTTCGAGCCGACGGCGAGAAAGGTGGTGATTGGAATCGGCGCGCCGGTATAAACGTCGGGCGCCCACATGTGAAACGGCACCGAGGCGATCTTGTACCCGAGACCGGCCAGGATCAGCACCAGCGCGATGAACACGGTGAGCACCGGGATATGGCCGGGCGTGCTCAGGGCACTGTTGATCGCGCCGAAGTCGAGCGAGCCGGCGATTCCGAAAATCCAGCTCATCCCGAAGACCATCGTGCCCGAGGCGACTCCGCCGTAGATCAGGTATTTCAGCGCGGCCTCCTGCGAGCGGCGGTTGCGGCGCAGAAAGCCGGTCAGGATGTAAGAGGTCAGGCTCACGAACTCCAGCGCGAGGTACGCCATCAGGAGGTTGGTCGCCTCTACCATCAGGAACATCCCAAGCGTGCTGGCGAGCAAGATGGCGTAATACTCACCCTGGTCGCAGTCGCGCACCTCCATCGAGCCGATCGACATCCAGACCGCGACCAGCGCGGCCAACGCGATCAGTGCCCGGAAGAAAAAACCGAAGGCGTCGAACACCAGCATCCTGTGGAACAGCCACGCGCCGCGTTGGGCCGGCTCGATCGCAATCAGCACCAGCGCTCCGGCGGTGATGATCAGCGCGAGATCGCCGAGCGATGCCTTGTCGCGCACGATCAGATCGACAACCAGCAGCACCACGACTCCTGCCGTGAGCAGCAATTCAGGCAGGAAATGGCCGAGGCTGGCTAGGTTGCCGAGGTCCATTGCGAATCTTTCCGCATTGATCTTTCCATCAACTGGTCCGCTAAGCCGTCGCGGCGCGCGCCGACCGCCTAAGGCGCCATCGCGGCCGCCGGCGCATGTGCCATCAGCACGACCTGGTTCACGTGATTGAGCGAAGCGCCGAGCAGATCGAGGATGGCGTGCGGATAAACGCCGAGAACCAGGACGATGATTGCGAGCGGGACCAGCATGAAAGCCTCGCGCAGCGTGAGGTCGGTCAGGCTCTTGTATTTTTCGTTGAGCGGGCCGAGATAGATGCGCTGGAAGGTCCAAAGCATGTAGCCGGCGGTTAGAATCGCCGTACCCGCGCCCAGGACTGTCATCACCGGGTACCGCTGCCAAGCGCCGATCAGCACCAGCACCTCGGAGATGAAGGCGGAGAGCCCCGGCAGCCCCATCGCGGCGAAGAACGCGAAGCCGGTCAGCGCCGCATACATTGGCATCTGGCTGGCCAGTCCGCCGAAGCCGGCGATTTCGCGATGGTGCGTGCGATCGTAAATCACGCCCACCAGCAAAAAGAGCATCGCGGTGATCGTGCCGTGGTTGAACATCTGCAGCACCGCCCCATTGATCCCGGCCGTGGTCAGCGCCGCCATCCCCAGCATCACGTAACCCATGTGGCTCACTGACGAATAGGCGATGAGCTTCTTGTAGTCGGTCTGCGCCATCGCGCACAGCGCGCCGTATACGATATTGATCGTGCCGATCACGCCGAGCAGCCAGAAGGCGAACTCGTGGCTGGCGGCTGGCAGGATGGAAAAGTTGATGCGCAGGATGCCGTAGGTGCCCATCTTGAGCAACACGCCTGCCAGAATGACGCTGATCGCGGTGGGCGCCTCAACGTGCGCGTCGGGCAGCCAGGTGTGGAACGGAAAGGCCGGGATTTTGATCGCGAAACCGATAAACAAAGCGATCCACGCCACGCGCTGAAAGGTCATCGTATAGTGGCCGGCGTTGGCGGCGAGCTCGATCATGTCAAAGGTCGGCGTCGCACCGTAATAGTACAGCCCCAGCATCGCGAGCAGGATCAGTACCGAGCCGAGCAGCGTATAGAGAAAAAACTTGATCGCGGCGTACTCGCGCCGCGGGCCGCCCCAAACGCCGATGAGAAAATACATCGGCAGCAGCATCACCTCCCAAAAGATATAAAAAAGGAAAAAGTCGAGCGCGACGAACACGCCCATCATGCCGGTGTCGAGCAGCAGCAGCAGCGCATAGTAGCCGCGCTCGCCGCGATCGATCGTGAAGCTCGCGAACACCGAAATAAAGCAGATGATCGCGGTCAGCAGAACCATCGAGATGCTGATCCCGTCGACGCCGAGAAAATAAAAGATGTGGTAGGCGGGAATCCAGGCGCGATGCTCGGCGAATTGGATAGATGTGGTGGTCGTGTCGAAATTCGCGTAGAGCCATCCGGCAATCAGCAGCTGCGGAAAAATGAAGAGCGCGGCGATCCAACGGATAAATCGCTCCTGGCCCCTGGGACAGAGCAGGACCACGACCATCCCGACGAGCGGAATGAAGGTGATGAGGGTCAGCGGATGCGTCATCGTCGGTTACGCAATACGGCCCTTGGCTTTGCCGCCCCTCCCCGCCGCTGCCTCACGTCCGCAATACCGCGCGAACGATTAGGGCGAACGTAACCGCCGCCAGGATTCCGTACAGATAGCCGTTGATCGAACCGGTCTGCAGCCGCCGCATCCGCTGCCCCGCATCCAGCGTTACGTTAGAGGCGAGATTGACCAGGCCGTCGACCACGTAGCGGTCGAGCAACCCTGAGAGCCACGAACTGAAAACGGTCGCCGTCGCTGAAAAGTTCACGATCCAATCGATGATGTGGGAGTCGAACCAGGACGCCGCTTGCGAAGCCTCGAGTGTCGCGGCCACCGGGCCCGCCGTGTACGCTTCGTCGACGTAGTACTTGTTGAGCACCGTGCGGTAGAGCGCGCCGCCCCACAGTTCGTTGACCCAGTTAAAAGCGGTCGAGCCATGCCGATAGATGAGGTCGGCAAGAAACCATCCCGCGGCAACCATCGCCAGCGACAGCAAGGCCAACCCGGCTTCGGCCCCGCGGTTCTCGCTGGCGAATTGGATCGAGTGGAGCGTCGCCGGCGAAGCGAATACCGGGGCAAGGAAGTTTCCGAACGGATGGCCAAACGGATCGAGATGCTCCAGGAAGTCCGGCAGTTTCACAAACCCGCCGACCACCGACAAAGCTCCAAGCACGACGAGCGCAAGCGTCATCGAGGGCGGCGATTCGTGCAGATGATGTTCCTGCTCGTGCGTGCCGCGGAACTCGCCGAAGAACGTCAGGTAAACCTGGCGGACCATGTAGAAGGCGGTGATTCCCGCGCCCAACCACAAAAGCGTCCACAGCAGCGGATGACCGTGAGCGAAGCTGTCCCAGATGATAGCGTCCTTCGACATGAAGCCGGCAAACGGCGGGATGCCGCAAAGGGCGAGCGTGGCGGCGAGAAAAGTCCAGAACGTGATCGGGAGCCGCTCGCGCAAGCCGCCCATCTGCCGCATGTCTTGCACACCGCCCATCGCATGGATCACCGAGCCCGCGCCAAGGAATAGGCAGGCCTTGAAGAACGCGTGCGTCATCAGATGAAAGACGCCGTCAACGTAAGCGCCCACGCCGACTGCGGCAAACATGTAACCGAGTTGGCTGATGGTCGAATACGCCAGCACCTTTTTGATGTCGTCCTGGGTGGTACCGATGGTGGCGGCGAAAAACGCGGTCAGCGTGCCGACGGTCGCGATCACGAGCATCGTCGCCGGCGCCATCGAGAACAAAAAATTGAGCCGCGCCACCATGTACACGCCAGCGGTGACCATCGTGGCCGCATGAATAAGCGCACTCACCGGCGTCGGCCCCGCCATCGCGTCGGGCAGCCATACGTGAAGCGGGATCTGCGCCGACTTGCCGGTCGCACCTGCGAACAGCAGCAGCGTGACAAACGTGACCAGCGACATCCCGAAGTAGCCCGGCATCCCGGCCAGCGCCGGGGCCCAGTGCGCGACCTCGCGGATGACCAGGGTCGCATGACCCGCCGTGCCAAGTCCGGTGAATAGCGAATACAGCGCGACCACGAACGCCCAATCGCCGACGCGATTGACGATAAAGGCCTTGTTGCCGGCGGTGGTATTCGCGAGATCCTTGTACCAGAACCCGATCAGCGCGAACGAGCAGAGCCCGACGCCTTCCCATCCGACGAACATCAGCCACAGGTTGTCCGCGAGCACCAGCACCAGCATCGCGAACGTGAACAGGTTGAGCCACGCGAAAAAGCGCCAGTAAGCTTCATCCTCGTGCATGTAGCCGGTCGAGTAGATGTGGATCAGGCCGCCGACACCGGTGATGATCAGCACCATCAGCATCGAAAGCGGATCGAGCCAGAACGCGATATCGAGCCGCAGCGGGCCGACGTGAATCCAGCGCCAGAGATGGTCGAGCATGAAGCGATCCGCCGGCGCCATCGCGAGCATCGTGACCCATGCGTAGACGGCGATCGCGAAGGCCGCGGCCACCGTCCCGCATCCCACGATACTTATCGCGCGCTTGCCGAGCGCGTGCTGCAATGCGGCGCCGGCCAAAAAGTTCACTGCCGCGCCGAGCAGCGGCAGCAATACGATCCAGCGCACGAAATCGACCGCGAGCGGATGCTCCATCGCGCTACAGCCTCACCTCAGCCCCACCGCAATCGCGCCGATCCAACGAGAGGCGGGATCGCCAACGGGGATCGCGTCGATATAAGCAGAACGCACGACGAAAACAAGGCGCGCGAACGATCAACTTCGGCCGAAGCGGCCCCGACGCCAGGCGGGCAGTACTCGCGGTGAGAACGATTAGCCGCTGAGCGTCTCGGTCGCATCTACGTCGATCGTCCGCAGGTTCTGGTAGATGGCCAGGATCACGGCGAGACCGATCACGGCCTCGGCCGCAGCAAGCATGATGACGAAGATCGCGAAGATCTGCCCGTCGTAGCGGGCGCCGCCGAAATATGCGAAGGCCAGGTAGTTGATATTGGCGGCATTGAGGATGAGCTCGATGCCCATCAGGATGCCGATCGCGTTGCGTCGCGTCAGCACGCAATACGAGCCGAGCAAAAACAGGATCAGTCCCAGGACAAGAAAATGATCGAGCGTGATCCCGCCACCCATTTTGATCAGCTCCCCGCTTTCTCCACGGACGTGCCCGCTGACTTGCCCGCGGCCGCCGCCGTCGAGTTCTCACGTACAACGGGATCCTGACGCGAGATGACGACTGCGCCGACTAGCGCCGCCAAGAGCACCAGCGACGCGATCTCGAATGGCAGGACGTAGGCGCCGAGGAACGCGTCGCCCACGCCATAGGTAGTCGCCGAAACGCTAACATTGGACGCCAGGTGCCACGGTGTCTTCATCGTCGCGTACAGCATCACTGCCCCCGCCAGTGCGGTCACGGCCAGGCCCGTGACCGGACCGGCCGCGCGATTCGAAACGGCGACGTCGCCGATTCCCTGTGTCAGCATTACCGCGAAAATCGTCAGCACCACGATACCGCCGACGTAGAGCAGCACCTGGACCATCGCGACGAAATCGGCAGCAAGCAAAATATAAATCCCGGCCACACCCATAAGCGCGCCGACCAGCGCGAACGCCGAGTAGACGATGTTGCGCGAGAATGCGACCAGTGCGGCAAAGCCGACCGTGATCGCCGCCACCAAGTAGAAGATAATTTCCGCTGCAAGCGAGTTGAGCATCGTGGGAAGCCTGCGGTCGGCGCAGCCCGTAGCGGCTATGCCGACTCCGGCTCCGTCTTGGAGCCGGGGTCGGGCTTGGTGCCTGCGCGATCGTCCGGAGCGGCTGCATCCGCTCCGGACGATCGCGCCGTCGCCTGAGGTTTAGCCGCGGTGGCCGGCTCGGCGGGCGCCGACGCGCCCGCCGAGTCGGCCGCCGATTCGGGCTTCGCGAGGGGAGCGCCGGCCGCGCGGAGCGCGGCCGGCGCTCCCCCCGCGGGCGAAGCAGCAGCGGGCGCGGCGGGCGGCTTATTGCTGCCCGGCTGCGCCCATTCGTCGACGTAGCGCATCCCGCGCTCCAGCAGTTGGCTGACGTGCGCGTCGGGCTCGGGGCCTTTCTTGACCTTGTAGGCCACCACGGGCTCGGGAACGTAGCGGCGAATCAGGCTCTCGAGCGAGAAGTCCGCGCCCTCGAACTCGGTCGTATGATGGATCGAGCCGGTCGGACACGGTTCGCTGCATAGGCCGCAGTACATGCATTTGGCGATGTCGATATCGAATTGAGAGATCGTCAACTCGCGAGTCTGCGCGTTCTTCTCACAGACGATCACGATGCAGTCGATCGGGCACGCGCGCTCGCAGGCGAGGCACCCCGTGCAAATCTCCAAGTCGACATCTAGGATGCCGCGATAGCGAAACGGCAGCGTATCCTGCACACGCACCGGTGTGCGATCGGGATACTGTATCGTGTAGGGGCGGCGGATCAGATGCGACGCGCTCACCGCCATCCCGTCAAAGACGGTGACGACCGCGTCCTTGATATGGCGAAAGTATTCGGTTGCCGCTCCCATCGTTCGTTCCGCGCGTCGCTCGCTCAGATCGTCGGATGCAGGTACATCTCCATACGCGAGCGTTTCAGATAGTACATCACGCGCCGGACGAACAGCACGACAATCCCTACGCCCAGCGCGAACATCACGTAGCCCGCGATCGGGTTGCCGTCGGGCCAGATTGCCACCCATATCGCGGTGCCGATCATATTGATGAAGGCGATCGGCACAAAGAACTTCCAGCAGAGCGACATCATCTGGTCGATTCGCACCCGCGGCAGCGTACCCCGCACCCACATCGAAGTGAAAACTAAAAACAGCACCTTGACGTTGAAGCTCAAAAGCTGGAGCACGTTCATCACAACCGGGCTCCTGCTCAGACCCGGCGCCTGCCATCCGCCGAGGTACAGGGTCGTGATGAGCGCGCCGGCGATGAACATGTTGCCCCACTCGGCGAAGAAAAAAAGCAGGTAACGCATCCCGCTGTACTCGGTTGCGAAACCGGCGACCAGTTCGGACTCGGCCTCCGGCAGATCGAATGGCGTGCGATTGCCTTCGGCCAGCGCCGAGATGTAAAGCACAATCGCTGCGACGAAGCAGAACGGATTGGCGAATAGGAACCAGTGATACGGCTCCCATTCCTGTGCCCGGATAATTCCCTGCATCGAGAGCGTGCCGGTGATCAGCACGACCGGGAAAATCGACATCCCGGCGGGAATCTCATAGCTGATGATCTGCGCCGCCGAGCGAATTCCGCCGATCAGCGACCACTTGTTGTCCGACGCCCACCCGGCCATCAGAACGCCAACCACCGTCAGCGCGGTTATCGCGGTGAAGTAGAGGATCCCGACGTTGAGGTCGGCGAGGATGAGCGCCGAAGAAAACGGCATCACCGCCCACGGCAGCACGAAGCCGAGCACGACCAGGTATGGTGCGAGCTTGAACAACCGCGCATCGGCCTCGTCGGGAATAATGTCCTCCTTGAGCACGTGCTTGGCGCCGTCGGCGAGCCATTGCAGGGAACCGTTGGGGCCGACGCGGTTGGGGCCGACGCGCGACTGGATCCGCGCCCACACGCGGCGCTCGACCCAGCTCACGATCCCGGCGAAGGGAAAGGCCACTCCCAGGAAGACGATCGCGCTTAGCACGAAGATGAAGGCAGCATAAACGAGGTCGCGCGGCGGATTTTTTCCGAACTCTCCGGCCGCGATCAGACTGTTGATCCAGTTTTGCATCGATGCCCTAGCGATCGATCTCCGGTGCGATCACGTCGAGACTCGCAATCAGTACAACCAGGTCTGCAATCATCAGTCCGCGGCTTAGCTTCTGGATCATTCCCATCGCGGCGAACGAGCCGGTGCGCACGTGGACTCGCCACGGATAGCCGGTGCCATCACTTACTACGTACCATCCCTGGTCGCCGCGTGCGCTCTCCACCCGCACGTGGCATTCGCCGGCCGGCGGACGGAAATTGCGTACTACCTTGCCCAGCACGGGACCGTCGGGCATCCGGGTAAGCGCCTGGCGGAGAATCTTGGCCGACTCCCGCATTTCGTAGATCCGCATCATGTAGCGATCCATCGAGTCGCCGATCGTGCCCCACTCTCCGTGGCCGATCGGAACGTCAAACTCGAAGTCGGGATACACCGAGTAGGGCATGTCCTTGCGCACGTCCCACTTGACACCGCAGGCGCGAAGGTTGGGCCCGACCAGGTTGTAGTTGATCGCCTCCTCGGCGCTCATCGGGGCGACATTGGCCAGGCGCTGGATGCAAATCTTGTTGTAGGAGAAAAGCGCGTTGTACTCCTCGAGAATCGGTTCGAGATGATCGAGATAGGCGAGCGCCTTTTCGCGCCAGCCCGGCGGCAGGTCCCACGCGACGCCGCCGATACGCATGTAGTTGAAGGTCAAGCGCGCGCCACACAGTTCCTCGATCAAATCGTTAATCATTTCGCGCTCGCGCAACGCGTGCAGAAAGGGCGTCATCGCTCCGATGTCCATCCCCATCAGGCCGACCGTCAACAGATGCGACGCGATACGGTTGAATTCGGCAGCGATCACCCGGCAATACTCGCCGCGGCGCGGTACCTCGATGCCGGCGAGCTTCTCGCACGCCATCCCCCAACCCTGGTTGGTGAACATCGCGCACACGTAATCGACACGGTCGGTGTACGGCATGAAGCCGTGATAGCCGACCTTCTCGGCAATCTTCTCGATCGAGCGATGCAGGTAGCCGACGTCGGGCACTGCCTCGCGCATCACTTCGCCGTCGGCGCGAATCACGAAGCGCAGAACCCCGTGAGTCGAGGGATGCTGCGGCCCCATGTTGAGGGTCATTTCCTCGGTGCGCAGCGTTGGTTCGGTCGCGTCGCTCATTTTTTCTTGTGCTGTTCCAAACGGACGATCGGGCTTTCGCGCACGGTCGAGATGCCGTGGTATTCCTGCGGCTCGACGAAGTCCTTGCGCAGCGGATGGCCCGGCCAGTCCTCTGGCATCAGGATGCGGCGCAAATCGCTATGGCCTTCGAAATTGACGCCCACCAGGTCGAAAATTTCCCGCTCCATCCAGTTGGCCGACTTCCAGATGTTCTCGACCGTAGCGACGCGAGCCTGTTCGCGCGGAAGTTTGATCTTGAGCACCGCGCCGTGGCGATGGCGGTACGAGAACAGATGGTAGACGACCTCGACGCGGTCCTTGTAGTCGACGCCGGTCTCGTTCGACAGGCAATCCATCGCAAGCTCCGGGTCCTCGCGGAGGTAATGGCAGATTTCGACGAGCGCGGCCGGGTCAACCACGGCAAACGGGTCGGGCTTCTTATCGATCGTCTCCAGAACCCGCTCGCCGAAGCGCCCCTTGAGTCGCTCGTATATCTGGAGCGGCTCCATCGTCAGCGGCGAATTAAGCGGCCGCTCCCTTTGCGCCCGGAGCTTTGGCGAGCCAGCGTTCGGTCATGATTTTTTCCTGCAGCTTAAGCAAGCCCTCGGTCAGTGCCTCGGGACGCGGGGGACATCCAGGAACGTACACATCGACCGGAATGACCTTGTCCACGCCATCGCACACCGAATACGCGAGTTGAAAAAGGCCGCCGCAGTTAGAGCAACTGCCCATCGAGATCACGTACTTCGGATCGGGCATCTGGTCATACAAGAGGCGCGTGCGCAGTGCCATCTTGAGCGTCAAAGTGCCCGCGATGATCATCAAGTCCGACTGGCGAGCGGACGCCCGTGGGGTCGCGCCGAAGCGCTCGATATCGGCGCGCGGACCGCCCGTGTGCATCAACTCGATCGCGCAGCAGGCCAGCCCGAAGAGCATGTACCAGATGCTCGACTTGCGCATCCAGTTGATGAGCTCGTCGGTCTTGGTGGTCAGGACATAATCCGGCAGGCTGTTCAGTAACGGCATTTTTCGACCTTCACGCTACCAGTCTACGCTATCAGTCAGGGAGTTGCTTGACCCACTCGAGGTCGTGCTTGACCCACACGTAGGCCAGCCCCACAAACAGGATGAGCAGGAAGATGATTAGTTCGGCGAGCGCGAACAGCCGCTGGCCATGGTGCACCCAGTCCGAGAACACCACCGCGACCGGGTATATGAAGGCGACTTCGACCTCGAAAATCACAAAGATTAACGCAATCAAGTAAAAGCGAACGTTGAAGTTTATCCAGGCACGCCCGGTGGGCGGCTCGCCGCACTCGTACGCCATCAGCTTGCGCGCGTGTGGATTGCTCGGCGCCAGCAGCTTCTGCAAGCCGATCAGCAGGGCCGAGACGCCAAGCGCCAGAATCGTCAGAGCAAGCGCTACACTGAATTGAAAATACATTTCTTTACGTCTGCCGCCGTGCAGCAGTTACAGCCCCTGATCCTCATGTATTAGGCGAGGATCACCCTGTCAACCTGGACCGGATTCGGCGATGGAATCCGTCATGCGCCGAAACGTCCGCGGAAAACGAACTCCTGCTGCGGCTTGCGCACGCGCGGCGCAAGCTCGCGCTGGCGTAGCGATTCGGGAAGGTCCGCCGGATTTCCTGGATAGCCCGCCGCGATTGCGGCGACCGGCTCGTAGCCCTCGGGCACGCCGTAAAGCTCGCGCACTTTGTCGGGATAAAAACCGGCCATCGGATGGACGAATACCCCCATCGCCAACGCCTGGAGGATCATTTGCGCCGTCGCGAGGCCGACGTCGTGGATCGCGTGCCGGTTGGGCTTGCCAGTTTCCGTCATGGTACGGGTGTCAACGGCCTTGCCTTCGGGGACAAAAATGCGCGTGAAGTTGAGCCGCGCGACAGACACCATCAACACTGGCGCATGCGAAGCCCAGGTTTGATTGCCCTCGACGAGACAGCTCAACAGACGCGCGAATTCGGCCTCGTTGTCGCGGGTCGCGACGATGAAGCTCCACGGCTGTTCGTTGAAGCACGACGCCGACCAGCGCGCCGCCTCGAACATGCTCGTCAGTTTCTCCGGCTCGACGGGGCGATCGGACAACGCCCGCGGACTCCACCGCCGGCGCAGCAATTCCTCGATTGGATAGGCATTTTGAGCCGGCTTTTCCATCTCTTAGATGACCGTCGTGCTGGCTGGCTCTTCGATCACGCGGTTTTCGATATGCCCGATGCGCTCGATTTCTATCCGTACCACGTCGCCGGCCTTGAGCCAGCGCGGCGGCTTCATCGCCAGGGCGACGCCTGACGGAGTCCCGGTCGAAATGATGAGGCCTGGTTCGAGAGTGCATACAGTGGACAATGTCTCGATGATCGAGAAGCAGTCGAAAATCAGGTTGCGCGTGTTCGAGTGCTGACGCTCCTCGCCATTGACCAGCGTGCGCAATTCAAGGGTATGCGGGTCGCCAATTTCGTCCGGTGTCACGATCCATGGCCCTGTCGGACCGTGGGTGTCCCAGGACTTGCCGAGCGTCATCGTGGCCGCCTTCCGCTGCCAGTCGCGAACGCTAACGTCGTTCACGATCGTGTAGCCGCCGATGACCTCGTGGGCGCGCTCGCGCGGCACGTGGCGGCAGCGCCGCCCGATAACCAGGCCGAGTTCGCCCTCGTAATCCAGCGCCTCCGAGGCACGCGGGCGATGAATCGGGTCGTAGGGCCCGTTGACGCAGGAGATCTGCTTGTTGAAGAAGATTGGAAATGTCGGACGATCGCGCCCGGTTTCCCCAATATGGTCGGCGTAATTGAGTCCGATCGCGAGAAACTCGGGTGGGCGCCGGATCGGCGCTTCGAGTTTAACCTGGCCAAGGGCAATCCGGTTCTTGCCCGCGCTGGCCGCGCCGCGCGCGCGATCCATCGCGCCCGCACCGGCCGCCAAGAGACCTGACATTTCGCGCGGCAACTCGGGCGCGGCCGCAGCTAAATCAACGACGGTGTCGTCAACCACGACGCCGATTCGAGTGTTTCCCTGATGCGTGAAGGTTGCGAGCTTCATGGCATTCTCCCTGCTCGCGCGATCGGGCGAGCGCCGAATGGGCAGCGGTGTTCGAGTTCGCCAGGCACCGCGACCATCGCGGTGTGAGTGGTCATTTCAAACGTTTGAGAAGCGCGTCGAGCACCTCGGCGCGCAGCCATGCGCCGTGCTTGTCCGCGCACGCCATCATCGCGACGCCGGCGCGCGTCTCCGCCACCAATGGCTTGCGGCACTGCGGGCACAGCGCGTCTTCGCCCTTCTTGCGCAGCTTCTCGAGTAATTCCTGGTCACGCTGATGGGCCCATTGCTCCTCGCGCGCATGTTCTACGTCGCGAAGCTTGTCACCATAGCGATCTTTTTGATCCATTGTTTTCTTGCTCTTCTGTCGCCCCGCGAATCCTGGTCTGGCGATTTGTTCTACGATGGCTGGCGCAGCGCCTGTCTCCCCTAGAGCATTTCCTTCACGAGCTTACCGCTGCGTGCTTTTTCGACCGTCTCCTCGAATTTGCTTCCCAAGTCAGCGCCCATTTCCTTCGCACGCTTCTTGGCCCACAAGCCAACATTGCGCGAGTCGCGATAGAATGACTCGTCGCGCGGCCGTGACGTGTCGAACTCCGCCAGTCGCGACGCCTCGCTTGAAACCACCGCGAACGACGACATCACACGTTTAAGACGTGCCCCGCCGCATGCCGGACAGGAGAGCCGGGAGGGGCGTCGCGAGCCCATCACGACGTGCGAGCTCACCTTCGTACAGGCCGCGCATTCGTACTCGTAGATCGGCATCGGAATGACAATAACCCCGTCAAATGAAGCGGGCAAACCGCCGCCCCAGTGATTCGCGCGCTGGCTATCCAGTTGACCGCCGCCCGAACTTGCTGGACGGTCGCCCCGTTTGGTATCGCACTCCGCTCATTGCTAGCATGCAGCACAATTTCCCCGCAGGAGAAATAAACGATGAAGCTCTTCGACAGCAAGATGGCGCCCAATCCACGCCGCGTGCGAATCTTCCTGGCCGAAAAAGGCATCCAGATAGCCGACGAGCAGGTTGACCTCGCCAAGGCGCAAAACCGCACCCCAGAGTTTTTGAAGATCAACCCGTACGGCGGAGTGCCGGTGCTACAACTGGACGACGGCACCAACCTCGCGGAATCGGTCGCGGTTTGCCGCTACTTCGAAGAGACTCATCCTGAGCCGCGACTGATGGGCGTCGACGCGCGCGACAAGGCGCTGGTCGAGATGTGGCAGCGGCGGATGGAACTGAACCTGCTCGCGATGGCGGCCGGGGTGTTTCGCAACACGTCGGATTTCTTCAAGGGGCGCATTCCGCAAGTGCCTGAGTATGGCGAGGTCTGCCGGCAGGCAGCGGAGAGGGCGTTCGGAATGGTCGACAGCTTTCTGGCGAGCAGCAAATTCATCGCGGGCGATCGCTATACAATCGCCGACATCACGGCGCTGGTCGCGATCGATTTCGCCAAGTTGGTCAAGCTGCGAATAACGCCTGAGCAGAAGAATTTGGCGCGATGGTACGAGACGGTGTCGTCGCGTCCGAGCGCCAAAGCATGAAGTTTCGCAGAACCGATCGACGAGGCCTGAAGAAGCGGGGCTGGCGCGTTTTGCGCCGCTCCCGCGCGGTTAGCGTGGGCCCCGCGCCGTCGGCTCGCCGGCGAGGAAATCCATCAGTGGCGAGCCGATGAACGTGACCGCTCCCCGGCGGCGCCGATAGCAGTTCCGCTAGCTACCAGTATGCCGAGCCGTCCCTAACGCCGAAGACGTTAAGCACGATTCCCCACAGCGGCAGAACCAGCGTGAGTCTCACGACTCTTCTATCTAGTCGTGGGCATACCTGAATTCGAAAGTGCGGGCTTAACTTCATAGAGCGCGGGTGGGCCGGCGCCGCCGATCAGGCCGGATTGCATCACGAGTTTCAGCCGGACGCGAACCGCTGGGGACATTCGCGAAAGCTCGCGCGGCCGCGCAACCATGTAGACCGGCCGATTCGGAAGCCAGAGCCGGCGGGCTCCCTTCGTCGAGCCCACGGATTCCGCGCCCATAGTAAAAAGACAGCTCGTAGTCGTGTCCCCATGGGATAAAGAGCGGCGCATCGCCAAGGCGGCGATGAACCTTCTCCGCAAACGTCTTCATCGAGCGCGCGCGCGCGGACTCGGGCTTGAGCGTGCCAGCAAAAAGCGTCGAGCCGAACAGTGCAATCACCGCCAGACCCGTGCCCGACCATAGCGGCCGGCGCACCAGAAGCCCGGCAAACACGGCAATCGCGCCCACGATCGAGCCGACGGCGAAGCTCGCGAATGGGGGCGTCAAACGCCTCATCCCGTTCAGAAACAACTCGAGAAAATTGGCGTCACTCGATTGCAGTCCTGCGGAAAACGTGGAGAGCAAGCGCGGCTGATGTGCCGCAACCAGCGCACCGGCCACCAATGCGATCGAAGCGGCCGCGATAACCGATACGGTGAGGTCGCGGGCTATGCCCGACGAGAAGCGCTCGCGCTCGGGCGCGATCGCTGCTCCCGTGAACAACGCCGCGAACATAATCGCCAACCCCGGCATCGCCGGCAAAATATAATCGTCGCGCTTGGAGCTTGCGATCGAAAAAAAGAGCAGCACCGCCAGCACCAGGCTCAACTGAAAAAGCAGCGGCTGGCGCACTCGTTCATCGCCGTCGCGCCGCCATAACGCGATCGCCAGGGCTCCAACCAGCAGGCTCTGCGGCAACGCGCCGCTGAACATCCGAACTGCGATGTACCAGAGCGGCCGCGACGCTTCGCCCGTGCCGCCCAGCGCTGCCGGCATAAAGTGTCCGAAATTCTCTGAGAGAAACACGCCGATGACTATGCGCCCACCTTCGACAAAGGCCGGGACATACCAACAGGCGCCGATAACGAGCGCCACGGCAATCATCAGCCACGGCCATCCGTGACGAAGTACCTCGAGCGGCGATCGCCTGACCAGTAGCAAGTAGATAAAGCCGGCCAAAGCGATCAGCACGATCGCAACCGGGCCCTTGGTCAGTATCGACAGTCCCAAAAGCACGCCGCCGGCGATGGCCACGGTGCCAGAGCCGCCCCGCTCCAGGAGAAAATATACGCACCACCACGCCGCGAAGAGCAAAAGGGAAAGGAGCATGTCGGTGAGGGCGAGCGTCGCGCGCGAAGCGAAGCCATAGGTGCCCAGCAGGAACGCGAGCGCGAGCCATCCGGTGGTCTCGCCGACGTAGGCGGTGCTCCAGCGCATCACCGCGACTGCGAGCAGGACGCCCGCAACCAAGGCGACGAGACGCGCGCTGACCTCGTCGACGCGCGCGGCGGCTGCCTTCACGGCCAGCGCTGACAGCCAATAGTAGAGCGGCGGCTTGCGATCGATACCGCCATAGTCGTCTCTGGGCAACAGCCACTCTCCGCGCTGAACGATAGCCTGGATCCATTGTGCGGATTGTGGCTCCTGGTCCTTCTCGAACGGCGCGCCGATGCCGAGGCTGAGCACTATCGCGGCCACCACCAGCGCGGCCGCCACCGCGCGCTGTGTTCCCAGTCGCGCTCGCGGATGCGGCCGCACCTCGATCGCTATCGATCGCGCCATCGACCCAACGGTGCTAACCGCGGGGCGCCGGCGCGTCAAGCTTCCGGCCCCTGAGCGGTGCGGTCCATCGATATTCAAACCCGAGGGCCGCGTCGAACGTCGCGACATCCATCACTTCGGCGTTGTGCGCATAGCCGAGCCTGCCGCGGCGATCGACCACGACGATCCCCGCCTGGCCGGCAGTCAGCGCCGCTAGCTCGGCAATCGAGCGCTCGGCGACTGCGCGCGGCTCGCCACGTCGCAGCGCCGCGACCGCCTCGCGGCAGAGCGCGGCCTTCATAATCGACTCGCCCTGCCCTGTCGCGGACGCCGCGCCGTCGGCGTCGGCGAAAGTTCCCGCGCCGATTATGGCCGAGTCGCCGATACGTCCCGACAGTTTGCCGCTCACGCCTCCGGTCGAAGTCGCCGCCGCCAGCGCACCAGCGGCGTCGAGCGCAACCGCACCGACGGTGCCGAAGCGGCCAGGACCGCCGCTGGCGCCGGCGGCGGTCCCAGCCGCTTCGGCCCGGCGTTCCAGCGTGGCGCGCCATCGCTCGCGCGCCCGCGGCGTTATCAGCTCTGCGGGGCGGCAGAGCGTAATTCCGGCGCGGCGCGCCAGGCGCTCCGCGCCCGCCCCGGCCATCAGCACGTGCGGCGTAAACTCCATCACCGCGCGCGCGAGGAGGATCGGATTGCGAATGCGCGTGACGACGGCGACCGCGCCAGCGCGCAGTTCCGGACGCTGGCGCAGTGCCGAGGCCGCGGCGCGCTCGTTGGCGGCCGCTGCCGCCGCCGTCGAGGGGGCGCCATGGCGCGACCTCGACGGCGGCGGCACGGCGACCATCACGGACGCATCCATTTCCACCGTGCCATCGACCGTCAGCAGAGAGCCCACGCCCGCATTGAACAGCGGATGGTCCTCCAGTGAGCGCACGGTGGCGACGACGGCGTCGAGCGCGCTGCCGCCGGCGCGCAAGATTTCCGCGCCCGCGGCGACCGCCGCCAGCATCCCGCGCCGGCGCTCCGCACGCTCGGAGGCCGGACCGCGTCCGCCCGCGCCGCCATGCGCGATCAATGCCGGAGTTGCGGATGGACTTGTGCGCGCGTGTTCCACAATGCAGTTCTGCGTCAGACGGCCGGGCGATGCGCCCAGATGAAAAGCCGGCGAAAGTTGAAGATCAAAGGCCCGCGCGTTGCGTATGCGTGTTCCAGGCGCGCAGTCAGCGCGTCGACGAACGACCCGCGGAGAGCCGGTTCGAGCAAATCCATGTAGCGGCGCAACACGGTCGCGCGGCACCATTCGACGATCTCGACCGGCGAGCCCATCGGATGGTGAAACGTATGGTAGTAGCAATCGATACGGTCGAAACCGATCTGGGCAAGCATAAGATCGTAAACCTCGGGCACCGCGACCGTGGCAGAGGGCGGTTTGACGCCGGCCAGCGCCGCGCGCCACGGTTCCTCGTGCGCCATCGTGTCGAGCGTGACTTGGGCGGTCTCGTGATCGTTGGCGGGCATCTGCACCACCAGCCGTCCGCCAGGCGCCAGCGCCTCGAAGCAATGGATGAAGATCTCGCGATGGTTAGTGAGCCATTGCAGCGCGGCGTTGGAAAAAATCATCGAATACGCGCGCGGATGCTCATGCTTTGTATTGAATTCGCGGATATCGCCCAGGATAAAGCTCAGCCGTTCGCGCAGCGCCGGTTCCAGCCCCTCGCGCATCTTGAGCGCGCGGTCGATCATCGCCGGCGACGAGTCTATCCCGCCCATCGTACACCCGGGAAAACGGCGCGCGAGTTCCGCCGTGTTCTCGCCGGTACCGCATCCCAGGTCAACGATTCCATCGACACTTCGCTGCCCAGCGCCACGTTCGAGCCGCGTGAGAATCGCCTGAAAGGGCTCGGCACGGTAACGACGAAACTTGTGGTAGAGATCGGGATCCCAGTCGCCCATTGCGGTACCGCCAAGTTGGGAGCATAAAAGGCCCCGCCCAGACGAACAAGGCATCGCCGGCACGAGCGGTCGCGGCCCGGCGCAAGCGTAGACGGAGGCCTGGCTCAGTAGCCGAGCGCCGGGTCGACCTGGTTGAGCAGAGGCTGACCCGCGGCGAAACGGCGCAGGTTGTCAGCGAACAGCTCGCAGCAGGTTTCGACGTAGCCCCTGAACGCCCCCGACATATGCGGCGTAAGGATAGTATTCTCCATTGCCCACAACGGGCTCTCCGCCTCCAGCGGTTCACGCTCGAAGACGTCCAGGCCTGCCCCACCGATTCGGCCCGCGCGCAGCGCCTCGACCAGAGCTCCTTGATCGATTACCTCGCCGCGTCCGACGTTGACCAGGTAGGCATGCGTCTTCATCGCGCCGAGCTCGCGCTCGCCGATAAATCCGCGCGTCGCTTCCGTCAGCGGCAGCGTGACCGTTATATAATCGCACTCCGCGAGCATCTCCACGCGATCCTCGGGGCCGAAGAAGCGCTCGGGGATGCTGCCGTCGGGATCGCCGAGCCCCGCCGGCGTCCATCCTTCATCGCGGCGCGCCGCCGGATTGCGTTTGAGCGCGATCACCCGCATCCCGAGCGCTCGCCCCAATCGCGCCGTCTCGCGTCCGATCGAGCCGTAGCCGATCACGCCCAGCGTATGGCCGCGCATCGCGTCCACCATCGACATGAAATCCGCCGAGCGCCGCCATTCGCGATTCATCTGAGAACGAATGAGCAGATGCAGCTTGTGCGCAAACGCGAGCATCGAGGCAATCGTGTATTCGGCCATCGTGGCAGCGTGTATTCCGCTGGAAGTGGTCATCGCGATACCGGCCCCGACCTGACCTTTGAGCGCGTGATCGGCTCCCGCGCTCAGGAGCTGAATCCATTTGAGCTGTGGCGCAATTTGCATCGTGTCGGGTGGTACCCGGAAAGTGAAAAGCACATCGCATGCGTCGGCCGAGCCCACCAGCTCAGCCATTTCCTCGATTGTCCGGCATTGGCGATCGACGATCTCGGCTCCGGGCACGGCCTGTTCGACGAGCGCGCGCTGCGGAGCTCTCAAGCCGACGGTACTGGCGATTTTCATTTTGGGGCTTCCCGCGCCGAACTGTGACATGAAGACTTCGAAACGTTCAAGTTGACCTCGGTTCTGCGGAAAAAATCGTTACCTATGGAACAGAAGAGTTTAGCAAATTCGTGACGCTTATCGCTTATTTAGAATTAAAATAGGTAAATGAGAAACAAATGACATCTAGCTTTCTAATTGGATGGAAGTGATATCAATTATTGACTTAGTAGTGTCCTCGCGCGTATCGTGCCGCTTCTAGGCGCAGCTTGTTTCTACCAAAAGATTCTACGACCTGCTGACGCAGCAGATTTCCTGCAAGCCGTTCAGGCAGCAGCCTGATCGTTACCAGGGAGTTCCGGAACAGGGGGGATAATGGCACGCACCGGATTGACCTTAGTAGGCCTAGTGTTCGCCGTGACGCTAAGCGTCGTGCTAGGACGGCCGCACGAGGCGAGGACAAACAGCAGTGTCCAGGCCGCTGGCATCCCAGGCACGATGCTGGCCAATGCGGCGATGTCGTCAGCTATCGCTACGACCGTTGGCGGTCTCGGACAACCCTACCAGGAAGTTGATCTGTTGGGAGACTGGGACGGATCCGAAGATAACGTCGCTGATCACGCGGGCAAGTTAGACGACCTGTCCACTACCTTCACCAATCCCTCCCAGGTGCTCACAAGGGTCGCCGTGTCCGAGCACACGATCGCCAACGGCTTCAAAGAGGATATCGCCTACTATGGCGATTCGGTCGGCAACGTGACGGTCGTGTCGACTACCAATCTCAACCTGATTTCTCCTACGCCGACCAGGTTCACGATGAATCTGCCGACGATTCTCAACGCCTTCGGTTCGCTCAACAGCGATGATGTCATTGTCATCACGGGGCTGGCGGTGGAGCCGGCGGCGGATCTTACTTCGTTCTCGAATGTCAATGGCTCGTACGCTTCATACGCAGGTCTAACGGGCGAGGTTCTCTACGTCAGTTTCACGGACAATGGGGGCGGTTTCCGCCTGACCAGCAACAATCTATTGGTACGAAGCGGAGTGCTGGCCTTTCCGGTGGCAGATATCACCTCGGCAGCGCCGGCTCCGCCAGGGATCGTTAGCCCAACCGGCTTTCCAGTTCAGGTCGGCGCCGCCTTCGGCGAATTGTTCTCCGTCTTCGCCAATCCGGGAGGAATCGCGGTCGACGACAATGGAGATGTCTATTTCCATGAGGCCGACCTGATAGGGCTCACGGGCGGAAATATCGTGGAATTGGCGCCGGTGGGGACTCACCAGACGCGCTCGCTGGCGACCAACGGATTCGCGACGATAACCACGCTGAATCCGCCGAACGGTTCCTATGGCACCAACAGCGGCCCGGCCCAACAAGTGGACCGCATCACAAACTACTCCGGCACTTCGACTTTCTTCGGTAATATCGCGGCGATCGCCGCCGGACCCAACAATGTGTTGTACGCGGCCGTTTCCGCCTCGCTCGGAGCGATCAGCGGCGCAAACAGACAAATAACCGGTCCTTTCGCAAATCCGTCGGCCCTGGGGTTGACGCCTTCGATGATAATCAGCTTCGCCGATGTAACCGGCGCGTTCGACGGCTGCACGCACAAGCTGCCGATCGCTGATGGATTCGCGGACGTGGCGATAGCCGGACAGGCGATCAATCCAGGCATCAACAACTTCCGCACCTTCATCATGGGATACGGACCTGATCGGCGCGACGGCGGACCGATCTTCGGTAGCACCGACAACACGCAAAAGATCAAGATAAGGGTCGACTATTCGACTTATTCCGGCATTACCGTGGATGAAGAAGGCAAAGTCTATGTGATCTCGGGCGGCACTCCGGCGGAGGTCGGCACGGATCCCTCGCCCCTCATCGGCGAAATTCTGGCGCTTCCAGACGATCGTCCATACGATCGGCGGGCGGACTATATGGATCTGCGCGGCGACACTCCGCCGAACAGTGGTATGAGTGGCGGGAATCAGGGCAATGGCGTTGCGAATCGATTCGATTACATCTACTGGCAGGCCCCTCTAAATGCGGTGACCAACACTCCGACCGGAATAGCAGGCTTGTCGCACGGCTTCCTGCTGTATCTCAACCGAACCCGCACCGCGGACAACACTCCCACAATGCCCAATGGCTCGACGCAGGCGGCAAACAGCTCCAGCGGTCCGGAATTCTGGGAGAATTTCGATCCCAGCCACCAGGTGGCCGGTGGCGATGATCAGCAGTTTCCGTTCAAGGGCGACGACGACGATGGCTTCTCAGGTACCAACGATCCATCGATCCCCGGGCCGCTGAATGGTGGTTTCGAATTCGTCTATGGCGCCGCCCAGGCGGCCGCTGTCTGTACCTCGCCGTGGAATTCGTTTTTCCTGAACTCGAACGGTAACGTGAGCTTCGGCGGCGGCAACGGCAGCAGTTCGGCCGCGACCGGCTCGTTTCTCTCTGGGGTGCCGATGATCGCTCCGGCGTGGACGGCTCTCAATACCGCCAGCCAAGCATCGTTCCCCAACACCTTCCCGGTGCAGGAGATGGGATTCGCCAATATCAACCACTTCATCGTTCGCTGGATAAACGTTCCCGAGACAGACAACGAAGCTTGCGGATCGAGCAACTCGTTTGCGGCTTCACTCTATGACGACGGAACCGGGGTGGACGAAAATGCGAACCAACCTCTAAACCCCGCCAACCCCATCGGCAACAACCTGGTGCCTTTCAACCTGCAGGAGGGTCCGACCGATCTGCGGTTCAAGGATATCGGTGCCAGCATCGTCGGCAAGGTCACCCGGCCCGACGGCAGCGGCTATATCACTTTTCACTATGGACGAATGGATCTGATCGGGAGCGCCGCCAATCCGGTGATCGTCGGTTACTCGGTAGGCGATCAGCCCTCGAGCCCGCCTGGACTGTGCACTACCGCCGATCTGGGGAATTTCCCCAACGGCAACCTGATTGGCAACAACTCGCAGGCCACGGTTTTCGAGCTCTTCAATACTGGCACCACTGCCAAACCGGCCTTCGACCTCCGCTTCGAGGGCGCCAACCGAGCGCTCTCGACACCTGTCGGGCAGCGCGACCTCAACCGCGGCCTGGTGCGTCTGTTTGGAGTCGACTGCCACTCGGCCAGGAAATTCACCTGCCCGAGCTCGAGCCAACCATGG
Organism: uncultured delta proteobacterium; assembly: GCA_963710455.1. Lineage (GTDB taxonomy): Bacteria > Desulfobacterota > Binatia > Binatales > Binataceae > JAKAVN01. Next base: position 48,366 of record CAVQAG010000013.1, on the reverse strand, counting down.
TGAGCAACTAACTCGCGCATAGGAACAGGTCCATGAAAATTTGGGGGCGCCGCCGAACGGCGGCGCCCCCGATGCATTCTGGGCACACCGCTTGAGGCTCCGATCCGCAGGTCCTATCATCAGTCAGACCCCATCATCAGTAATGACGGTGTCGGTGCAGGAAACTGAGTATCGCGACCATAAATGCCGATCGGATAATCTTCTGCCGGATTATTCTCTATTCGGCGCTTGCCGGAGCATTGCTGTGCGCCCAGCCGGCGGGCGCACAAATCCAGAGCGCCCCAAAGAGTATTCCGGCGGGCGGCGACCAGACCCTCGTGCTGCCGCCGGCAGCGCCCGCAGCCGCTCAGCCGAGCGCCGTTGTACCCCGCGCGCAAAGGCAAAGTGCGCCGGAACCCGATCTCGGCTCTGACAACGCTCCGTTGCCTGCCGATCTGCCCGCGCCCGAGAGTACCGGGCCGCGCCCGTATCTCGGCATCTCGGTCCTCTACACGGTCTCGGTGCGGGATGGGCAGCACGTCAGTGGACTCGAGGTAATGGATGTCGACGCCGACAGCCCGGCCTCCCGCGCGGGACTTAAGGCGCGCACGCCGATGACCACGATCGGCGCGAGCGGCGCGACCGCGGGCGAATTGCTCGGGCCACTGGATGCCGCACTCAAACCGTTGCTCGCCAAGTCAGGCCAGTTAGGCGAGGACGGCGACCTCATCGTCGCCATAGATGACCATCGGGTGACCAGCGACTCCGACCTGCCCGACCATCTCGGGCGGCTGCACCCCGGCGATATCATCTATCTGACCGTGCTCCGCCAAAAGCGTGGAGGAACATACAAGGCGGTCAAACTGCCGGTGACGCTCGGCTTTCCGAAAAGCGCCGACGCGACCCGGTAGCCCGCTGCGGAAACCGCTTTTGCGCGATCAGGTCGGTCGTCTTTGCTATCATCATTACCTTTAGCTCGATCGGCTGATTCGATCATTGGGTTCGATCTTAATTCGACGATTCATCGTAGGGAGCCATCGAGGACCGATCGGGGCGGTCACGGATTGATTTGGAACGGAGTCTGAAAGAAGCGGCGGGCGAGCTGCGGGCGCGCCTGGACGGCGGCGGCGCGCGTCGCTTTCCGCTGATGGGGCTCAAGGGTGCGGCGGGAGCGCTGATGCTGCGCGAAGCCGCGCTCGGGCTGGGGCGTCCGATGCTCGTGGTGACGGCGCTCGCGCGCGAGGCCGAGGCGCTGGCGAGCGAGGTCGGATTCTTCCTCGACGAGCCACCCGAGCGCGACCCGCTCGCGCGCCGGGTCCATCTGTTGCCCGCCTGGGAACTGAAGCCGTTCGCCCATCTCTCGCCGCCACCGCAAACGCAGGCGGCGCAGCTGGCAGCGCTCTTCGCGGCGTCGCGCGGAGAGGCGCCGATGCTCGTCGCGTCGGCCGAGGCGTTGCTGATGCGCACGATCCCGCGAACAGTGTTTGAGTCCTCGGTGCTGCGCATCGCCGCCGCCGATACGCTGGACCTCGACGCACTGATCGATGCGCTGAGCACGGCGGGCTACCAGCGCGTCCCGCAGACCGAAGAACCGGGCGACTTCAGCGTGCGGGGCGGAATTATCGACATTTTCTCGCCGCTCTATCACAACCCCGTGCGTATCGAGCTGGAGGAGGACATCGTGATCTCGCTGCGCCAGTTCGATCCCGCCTCACAGCGATCGTTGGGCGAGACGCGCGAGGCGATCGTGATTCGCACTCGCATGGTGCCGCCGATCGCGCTCAAGGACGACAGGGTGCGCGAGCGCGTGGCGCTCCGCGCGAGCGAGATCGGCCTGGTGCGCAAGGAGCTGGCGGAGCTGAGCGACTCGCTGACCAACGGGCTCTTGTTCCCCGGGGCCGAGCTGCTGACTCCGCTGCTGTTCGGCCGCCCGCTCGACACCGTCTTTAGTTACTTGCCTGCCGCAACGGTGGTCTGGATAGTCGAGCCGGGACGCGTGCTGGCCGAGGCGATCAGGGTGACCGAGCAAACCGCCGCCGCGGCCGAGGCCGCACAGGGCAAACCTTCGTTCTATCCACCGCCGGAGTCGCTCTACCTGGGCGCCGACGAATTTGAGGACGCGCTGGGCGCGATGACCGCGGTCGAGGTCGGCTCGCTCGTCACCTTGGCCGCGCCGCGCGAAGGATGGGCGCCGGCGATCGAAATCAAATGCCAGCCCAGCTTAAAGCTGGGCGCGAGTTCGCTCACCGGGCCGCGCACGCCGCCAAGCTTCGAGCCGCTTGCCACGGAACTGCGCGAGGTGCAGCGCGGACAGGGCCGCGCGCTGATGGTGGTCGAGGGGGCAAGCCAGGCCGCGCGACTGCGCCGCCATCTCGAGGCTTACGATCTGTCGGTCAACACTGATTGCAAAAGCTTCGGCGCCTTCCTTGAGTCGTCCGACTTTCGTCCCGCGATCATGGAGGGCGAAGTCTCATCCGGCGTGGTGCTCCAAGCCGACGGGCTCTACGTCTACAGCGAAGAAGACATCTTCGGCGAGCCGCGCGTGCGGCGGCGCTCGCGCCCGGTCTCCAAGGGCGCGTTGCTCAATCTCGAGGAACTGAAACCCGACGACGTGGTCGTGCATATCGATCATGGGATTGGGCGCTACCGCGGGCTGCGCCACATGAAGGTCGCCGGCACTGAGGGCGACTTCCTGGCGCTGGAGTACGCGGCAGGCGACGCGATGTACGTGCCGGTCGAGCGGATCAACCTGGTGCAGCGTTACATCGGCGGCGACGGCCAGGAGCCAAAGCTCGACAAGCTCGGCAGCGGCTCGTGGGACCGGGTCAAGCGGCGCACCAAGGAGGCGGTGCTCGCGATGGCCTCCGAGCTGCTCGACATCTACGCCGCGCGCGAGGTGATGGAGGGCCATGCCTTTGCCCATCCAGGGGGCGACTATGCGGAATTCGCCGAGGGCTTCGAGTTCGAAGAGACGCCCGACCAGCTCGCCGCGATCGACGAAGTGATCCGCGACATGTGCAGGTCCAAGCCGATGGACCGGCTGATTTGCGGCGATGCCGGCTTCGGCAAGACCGAGGTGGCGCTGCGCGCGGCATTCATCGCGGTGATGGACGGGCGGCAGGTGGCGATGCTGGTGCCGACCACGGTACTCGCGGAGCAGCACTGGAACACGATGCGCAAGCGCTTCGACGGCTACCCGGTGCGGATCGAGATGGTGTCGCGCTTTCGCAGCGCGCGCGAGAACAAGGCGGTGATCGAAGACGTCCGCAGCGGCAAGGTCGATATCGTGATCGGGACCCATCGCCTACTCCAGGACGACCTCGAATTCCCGCGCCTGGGCCTGCTGATCATCGACGAGGAGCATCGTTTCGGCGTGGCCGACAAGGAGCGCATCAAGCGCCTGCGCAAGCTGGTTGAGGTCCTGACCCTGACCGCGACCCCGATTCCGCGCACGCTGCACATGGCGATGCTCGGCATTCGCGACTTGAGCGTGATCCACACGCCGCCGCCGGACCGCCAGGCGATTCGCACCTTCGTCGCGCATTTCGACGACGGGCTTTTGCGCGAGGTTATCATGCGCGAGCTTAATCGCGGCGGGCAGGTGTTCTTCGTGCACAACCGGGTGGAGAACATCGATTACGTTGCGCGCCATCTACGCGCGATCGTGCCCGAGGCTAAAGTAGCCGTCGCACACGGCCAGATGAAGGAGCGTCAGCTAGAGAACGTGATGCGCGAGTTTATAGAGAACCGCGTCAACCTTCTGGTGTGCTCGGCGATTATCGAGTCGGGACTCGACATTCCCAACGCCAACACGATGATCATTAATCGCGCCGACCACTTTGGCCTGGCCCAGCTCTACCAGTTGCGCGGCCGCGTCGGTCGGTCCCGCCAGAAGGCCTACGCCTACCTGCTGATCCCGGGCGAGCACATCATCACGCGCGACGCCAAAAAACGCATCGACGCCCTCCGCGAGCTGGTCGAGGCCGAAAGCGGAGGCGGCTTCAAGCTCGCGATTCGCGACCTCGAGCATCGCGGCGCCGGTAACCTGCTCGGGCGCGAACAGTCGGGGCAGATCAGTGCGGTCGGTTTCGAGCTCTACACGGAAATGATGGAGCAGGCGATCCACGAATTGCGCGGCGAACCGCTGCGTCCTGATTTCGAGCCCGAGCTCCGGCTGGGCATCCCGGCGTATATCCCCGACGCCTTCGTCCCAGACGAGCGCGAGCGGCTGGTGCTGTACCGTCGGATGGCGCGGGCGGCTTCCAGAGCAGACCTCGACGCGCTCCGCGAGGAGATGCGCGATCGCTTCGGACCGCCGCCGACCTTGGTCGACAACCTGCTCGCGGCGATGGATCTGCGCCGGCGGATGCGCGAGATGATGATGCTGAGTGCGATCCTCAAGAGCGATCAGCTCGAAGTTAAATTTCATCCCGACGCGCCAATCGACACGGCCAAACTGATTGCGCTGACCGAGGCCAACCGGCGGCGCATGAGGCTCACTCCGTCGTTTCAGGTGATGGTGCGAATCGAGACTGGCGCCGGCGAGCCGGGCAACAACTACGAACTGTTGTTCGAGCAACTCGACGGTGTCTTGCAGGCCTTGACGGCCTGTGAAAAATTGGAGGCCGGACCGGGCCGCCCCGCCGGGCCGCTCGCAAGTTAGACCATGAACCAGCATCATTCCCGCATGCCCGTGAGCGCCGTGGCGTTGATAATCCTGTGCGCAGCGGCCGCGGCAGCGTCGTCGATCGCGGTGCCGCGCATCGCACATGCCCAGGATGACCTCGATCGGGTCGTGGCCAGCGTCGACGGCGATCCAATCACCGAGCACGATCTCAAAACTTTCGCCGCCATTAACAAAGTTACGCTGAGCGACCCAGGCGATGTGAATTCGCCAGAGACCAAGTCGGTGCTGAAAGGAGTCATCTCGGAGCGCCTGCTGGAGAGCGAGGTCAAGAAATACAAGGACCAAATCGACGATAGACAGGTCGACGAATACATAGCCAACTTCGAGCAGAGCAACGGGCTGACCGACGCGCAGTTGCGATCGCAACTCCAGAGCCAGGGCCATACGTACGAGGAGTTCCGCAAACACTCCCGGATGGAACTGCAGAAGATGATTATGATCCAGAAGGAGGTGCGCGGAAAGGTCAACATCTCGCCAGACGAGGTAAAGGCCTACTACGACGCGCATCCCGAGGAGTTCAGCGTCGGCAAAGAGAATTTCAAGCTTGCACAAATCCTGATCGCGGTACCGGCCAACGCCACGCCGACTCAGGTCGAGGCGGCGCGCGTCAAAACCGACAGCATCCATAAACAGCTCGTCGACGGTGCCGACTTCGGCAAGCTCGCGCGCGAGTACTCCGATGATGATTCCAAGAGCCAGGGCGGCGAACTCGGCGACTTCTCGCGCGGTGATATGATTGATCCCATCCAGAATGCGATCGATCACATGAAGGCAGGCGAAATTTCTGAACCGATACGGACCGAGCACGGTTTCCATATCGTCAAGCTCGAAGCGCATGAAACGGTCGGCGTCAAACCGTTTTCAGCGGTCTCCAGCCAGATCGAGGATAAACTGGTAAGCCAGAAAGCGCAGCAACAGTTCGGCACGTGGGTCGACAACGATCTCGTCAAGCAGCACTACATCGAAACGTTCAACTAAGTTGACACGGCGGAGGCCATCGAGGCCGAGCGCGCAGGCGCTCCTGGCGGTAAGCATGGGCGATCCGGCCGGCATCGGCCCCGAAGTTATCTTGAAAGCGGCGGCCGCGATGGCTTCGCGCAGCGGCGCGCCCGCGCTGGTCGTAATCGGCGACGCCGGCGCGATGCGCAACGCCGCTCGTCGCCTGCGCGGCGTCCCCCAGCCGCGGCCATGGCGCCCGGGCGATGCGCCCGTGCGCCCGGTGGACGGACTGGCGGTGCTGGAAATCGGAGGTCTCGGAGCTTCCGCGCTCAGGCCTGGTGCGCCTAGCGTCGCGGGCGCGGACGCGGCCTATCGTTACATTGTGGAAGGGGCGCGGCTGGCGATGGCAGGCGAGGTCGACGCGCTGGTGACCGCGCCGATCAACAAGGAATGGCTCAACCGAGCGGGCCATCGTTTTCCCGGCCACTCCGAGCTGCTTGCGGAACTTAGCCGTACGCGGCTTTGGCGGATGATGTTCGCGGGCGGCCAATTGCGGCTCGCGCTGGTGACCGTCCATATGGGACTCGCACGGGTCTCCCGTGTGCTCAGTAGCCAGAGCGTCTTCGACACGATTGCGCTGCTCGCACGCCATCTGAGCGGCCGCCTCGCGATGAGCCGGCCGCGCGTCGGAGTGCTGGGATTCAACCCGCACGCGGGCGAGAACGGCCTTTTCGGCAACGAGGAGGCGCGCGTGATTATCCCCGCGATCCGCCGCGCCCGGCGCGCTGGTATCGACGCCTACGGACCGCTCGCACCTGACACCGCGTTCATCCGGCCCGCGGGGAAGTTCGCTTTCGACGCGGCGGTTGCGATGTATCACGACCAGGGGTTGATTGCGCTCAAGACCCTGGAGTTCGAGCGCGCGGTGAACGTGACCTTGGGATTGCCGTTCGTGCGCACCTCGCCCGATCACGGAACCGCGTATGATATAGCGGGATCCGGCACGGCCAACGGCGCGAGCATGCTGGCGGCCATGGAGTACGCGTGGCGGGCGGTAAACGGCATAGCGTGCAAGAGGCCCGATGGCGCTGCAGCGACCCACCGGCCGCGCAAGGCTGGACGCGAAGGGTCCGACGAGGAAAGTTCGACGGTGACGGCGGATCGGTACTGAAACATCAACGATGGCAGATCGAATAGTCATCAAGGGCGCGCGCGAGCACAATCTCAAGAATATCGACCTTGAGATTCCGCGCGATCGCCTGGTCGTCATCACCGGCCTTTCGGGCTCGGGCAAGTCCTCGCTCGCCTTCGACACGATTTACGCCGAAGGCCAGCGGCGTTACGTCGAATCGCTCTCGGCCTACGCGCGCCAGTTCCTGGAACAGATGGAGAAGCCCGACGTCGATTCTATTGAGGGACTTTCTCCGGCTATCTCGATCGAGCAGAAAACGACCTCGCGCAACCCGCGCTCGACCGTCGCCACGATCACCGAAATCTACGACTACCTGCGCCTGCTGTTCGCGCGCGTCGGCCACGCGTTCTGCCACAACTGCGGTCGGGAAATAACGCAACAGAGTGTGCAGCAGATCGTCGATCGAATCATGGCGTGGCCCGAAGGCACGCGAATCCACGTGCTCGCGCCAATCGTGCGCGACCGCAAGGGCGAGTATCGCAAGGAGCTGAGCGATCTGCGCCGCGCCGGCTTCGTACGAGTCAAGGTCGACGGCGCGGTGCGCGAACTGGGCGAGGAAATTGCGCTCAACAAGAATCTTCGCCACACCATCGACGTGATCGTCGACCGCCTCGCGATCCGCCACGGGATCGAGAAGCGCTTGAGCGACTCGCTGGAGGTTGCGTTCAAGTATGGCCACGACCTGCTCAAGATCGAGCGGCTCGACGGCAAGGAGGCCGGCGAGGTCTATTTCAGCCAGCGCTTCGCCTGCGTGGAGTGCGGCATCTCGTATCCCGAAATTACCCCCCGGATGTTTTCGTTCAACAGCCCGCACGGCGCTTGCGCGGCCTGCTCGGGCATCGGCTCGATCATGTATTTCGATCCCGAGCTGGTGGTGCAGAACGAAGACCTGAGCATCGCCGACGGCGCAATCGCGCCTTGGGCCACGATGAACTACATGCAGCCGGTGCTCGAAGCGCTGGCCGCACACTACAAGTTCAGCCTCGACACGGCGTGGAAAAACATTCCGGCCAAGGTGCGCCGCGCGATCCTCGATGGGTCGGGGGACGAGGAAATAGCGTTCACCTACCAGCGCGGCGAGCATCGCCGCGGCTACGAGCGCGCGTTCGAAGGCGTGCTGACCTGGCTCGATCGCCGCTACAAAGAGACCGACTCCGAAAGCATCCGCGAGATGCTGGAGTCGTACATGAACATGCGGCGCGTGCCCGGAATGCAACGGCGCGCGGCTCAAGAAGGAAAGCCTTTACGTTCGTTTCAACGGCAAATCGATCGCCGAGGTCTCCGCGATGTCGGTCAAGCAGGCGGTGGCGTTTTTCGCCGCGCCCAAGCTAAGCCGGCAAGAAGAGGAGATCGCGCGGCTCATCTTAAAGGAGATCCGCGAGCGGCTTGGCTTTCTGGCCGACGTCGGGCTGGACTACCTGACGCTCGACCGCGTCTCGGCAAGCCTTTCCGGCGGCGAGGGCCAGCGTATCCGGCTCGCGACGCAAATCGGCTCGAGCCTGGTCGGCGTGTTGTATATTCTCGACGAACCGTCGATCGGATTGCATCAACGCGACAACCAACGCCTGCTCGCGACGCTCAAGCGCCTGCGCAATCTCGGCAACACGGTGCTGGTGGTCGAGCACGACCGCGACACGATGCTGGATGCGGACCACCTCATCGACATGGGCCCGGGCGCCGGCGTGCACGGCGGCCATCTGGTCGCGCAAGGCACGCCCGAGCAGGTGATGCGCAATCCGGCCTCGCTGACCGGGCGCTATCTCAAGGGCGAACTTGAGATCGCAACGCCGCGACGCCGTCGCCAGCTAATGGGGCGCTCGCTTACGATTAAGGGCGCCCGCGAGAACAACTTGCGCGATCTCACGGTGAGCTTTCCGCTCGGCGTGTTCATCTGCATCACCGGAGTGTCAGGATCCGGCAAATCCTCACTGGTGCTCGACACGCTCTACCGCGCACTGGCGCAGAAACTAAACCGCTCGCGCGAGCGGGCCGGCGCGCACAAGAGCATCGAGGGCGTCGAGCATCTGGATAAAGTCATCCACGTCGATCAGAGCCCTATCGGGCGCACGCCGCGCTCCAATCCCGCGACTTATACCGGGCTCTTCACCCACATTCGCGAACTCTTCGCGCAACTTCCCGAGGCGCGGATGCGCGGCTACGGGCCGGGACGGTTTTCCTTCAACGTCAAGGGCGGGCGCTGCGAGGCCTGCCAGGGCGACGGCATAATCCGGATCGAGATGCACTTCCTGCCCGACGTCTATGTGACGTGCGAGGTCTGCGGCGGTAAACGCTACAACCGCGACACGCTGGAGATCCAGTACAAGGGCAAGAGCATCGCCGAAGTGCTCAACATGACCGTGCTCGACGCGATCGACTTCATGGGCTCGGTGCCGCCGATTCGTCAGAAGCTCGAGACCCTGCGCGACGTCGGACTGGACTACATTCATCTCGGTCAGTCGGCGACGACGCTCTCCGGCGGCGAAGCCCAGCGAATCAAGCTCGCAAAGGAACTCGCGCGCCGCGCTACCGGACGCACTCTATATATTCTCGACGAACCCACCACCGGACTTCACTTCGACGACATCAAGCGCCTGCTCGAAGTGCTCGGACGGCTCGCCGACACCGGCAACACGATCATCGTGATCGAGCACAACCTGGACGTAATCAAGACCGCCGACTACGTAATCGATCTCGGCCCGGAAGGCGGTGACCGCGGCGGCCAAATTGTGGCTAAGGGCACGCCCGAAGAAATCGCGGCGGCGCCGAATTCCCATACCGGGCAGTTCCTGCGCCAGGTCCTCGGTGATCGCGCCGCCGCATGACACGCTCCGTTGAACCGCGCCCGCGCAGCGCTGTTGGCACTCGCGATAGCGGTGGCCGGATGCATTCGCGGCCCAGAACCGCATCAGCTCGAGGCGCAACTACGGCGCGAGCTTCCGATCGGCACGCCGTCGAGCCAGGTCGACGCGTATCTAACGGAGCACGGATGGCGCCACAGCTTTCTGCCCGATGAGCGCTCCTATCTCGCGGGAATCCGCAACGTCGGCTCGCGTTTCAGTCTGACTCGAGAAGACATCGCGATTCGAATTGACTTCGACAAGAGCGGCCGCCTGACGGCGATCAAGGTGACCCCGCTCTTCACCTATCACGGAAGATAATCGGTAGCGCGCCGTCGCGTGGCGGGGCAAATCGCCTGTGGTATAGATCCAACACCGGAGGTCAGAACAGATGGAAAGCATCCGCCAGCAGCCGGCTAACTTCGCGGAGCCCGAATCGTACGACTGGAACCAGATTGTCGACGATCTCAACCGCCTGCTGCGGCTGCGCACCACGCCGATCGGGATGAAACTGTTCGCTACGGTCGAGGAGATGGAGCATATTCCCAAGCTGCGCCGGCCGAAGTCGATTCACACCACCGATCAGATCGTCGCGCAGGCTGCACGTCTTGGATGGACCGTCGGCATCACAGCCAAGGACCTGGTCGGCGCACAGTGCGCGGTGGTGATCGGCCTTCAGCCGGCAGACGAAAGCTGGCTTTCCGGCAAGCAGATGGCCGGCGTGTGGTACTCGACGCTGAAGGACTCTTCCGCCCATCAGCATGCGATGGACGTGGTGCCGCATGGCAAATACGCCGCGATGGCGGTCTCGCCTCTGACCTCCGGACGGCTCAATCCGCCCGACATCTGTCTCATCTACGGCACGCCGGGCCAGATGATCATCTTTATAAACGGCCTGCAGTGGGCCGGCTACAAGAAGTTTCAATGGGGATGCGTGGGCGAGTCGGCCTGCGCGGATTCGTGGGGCCGCGCACTCAAGACCGGCGAGCCGAGCGTCTCTATTCCGTGCTTCGCCGAGCGCCGCTATGGCGGCGTGCTGGACGACGAATTGCTGATGGCGATTCCGCCACGCTATCTGCCCAGGACGATCGAAGGATTGAAGCGTCTCGCCGCTAACGGGCTCCGCTATCCGATTCCGCAGTACGGCATCCAGCAGGACGCGCGCGCCGGGCTTTCAGTCAGCTACAGATCCAAGGATTGAAGAGAACGGCCCGCGGGCCAGGGATTTGAGGCCGGATTAATGTGCTTTTTTGGGCTCCCTGTCCGGCATCTTGCTCCGATATATCGACTCGATATATTGTCATGCTGTAGGCAACGGCGATGGAAACGAATCGAACCAAGGCACGAGCGGCGATTACCGGGAAACGGCCGACGGGCGAGGAATCCTTCTCGCGCTGGGCGGCCTCTCCCGAGGTCGGCTGGCCCAAAAAGCCCCCGCGCATCGACATCAAGTTCCCCGTCCTCGGCTTCCTGATGGAATCCGAGATGACCGGTTACGACATCAAGCGCCGCTTTCGCGATCCCATCGGCTTTTTCTACCGGGCGAGCGACGGGTCACTTTATCCGGCGCTCAAGAAGCTCGCGCACGACGGCCTGGTGACGATGCGCGCCGAACGGCACGGCCTGCGCGCGCGCAAGGTCTATGCGATCACGGCCAAGGGGCGCGAGCACTTCCTGCGCACGCTGCGTGAGCCGGCGCAGCCGATCTTCGTCTACGACGAGGCCCAGGTGAAAATCTACTTCGCGCATCATGACCCGGAGGCCGCACTTCATCATGTCGAACGCGAACGGCGCTTCGCCGGCGCGTGGGAGTCGTTCCTCGAACGGCTGCTGGAGGACATGAAAAGCCACGGCGCGAGCCCCTTTCGCACCAGCATGGTCGAAATCGGTCATGGTATCGCAGCGCTCAAGGCCGACTTGTTCGACAAGCTGATGGTTCGGCTGACGCGCGACCTGCGCGGCGACTCGCGCACACGCAACGGAGCGCACCGTGGCCGCCGTGCCGGAGAAAATCACGACGGGGATCGCCAATCCAGTTCAGCCAAGTCCAAATACGGCACAAGCTCATGAAGGCCGTCATCCGCAGAGTGCTTAAACTTGCGATCGTCGCGTTGGTTCTCGGCGGTGGCTATTACCTGGGTAACAGGTATCTTTGGCCCGCGCCCGACACCCATTCGATCCAGACCGTGGGCATAATCGAAGCGCCCGAGGTGAACCTCACCAGCCGCATCGCGGGCCGCATCGTGCAACTCGACCTGCTCGAGGGCGACACGGTCGAACGCGGCCAGGTAGTCTGCCGTACCGAGGATATCGACATCAAAAATCAGCTCGCCAAGGCGCGCGGGGATCTCGCGAACGCCAGCGCCGCTTTGCGTAACGCGGAAACCACGATGAATCGCGACGACAAGCTCTATGCGGAGCACGTAATTTCGGCCAAGGATCGCGACGACGCTCGCGCGGCGCTCGATAGCAACCGCGGCGCGGTTATCGCTGCCCAGGCCAGCGTGCAGTACTACACCGACCAGTTGAACGACACGGTGATCCGCGCTCCCATCTCCGGCACCGTCGTCAGCAAGAATCTCGAAGTGGGCGAGTGGGTCACGCCGGGAACCCCGATCCTGACCGTCGACGATCTCTCGACCATCTGGGCGCGCGTCGACATGGAGGAGACCGACCTCGGCGCGATCCGCGTCGGCAGTCCGGCGCAGGTGACGCTGCCGACGCGGCCGCCGCTGGTTTTTCCGGGGCAGGTGATGGCGATCGGGCAGGAGGGCCAATTCGCGACCGAGACCGACGTTCGCCGCGGTCGCCAGGACATCCGCACCTTTTACGTGAAAGTCCGCGTGTTGCAGGCGACCGGACAGGTGAAACCGGGAATGACCGCCGAGGTCGCATTTGCGCTCAACAATGGAATCTCAATCAGCAGCAATTCAGGCGCGGGAACTCACTAAACGTTTCGGCGAGTTCACCGCCGTCGACCATGTGAGCTTCGAGGTGCGGCGCGGCGAATTGTTCGGCCTGCTCGGACCTAACGGGGCGGGCAAGACCACGCTCAGCCGCATGCTTACAACCCTAATCGTGCCGACCTCAGGGCAGGGGTTCGTCGCCGGCTTCGACGTCGCACACGATCCGGTGCGTGTGCGCGAAGCAATCGGCGTGATTCCGCAGGCGCTGACCTCCGACCTCGATCTCACCGGATGGGAGAACGTCGACATCTACGGAGGCTTCTACAATCTCGGCCGGCGGGTGCGACGTGAACGAGCGCAGCACCTGATCCACATGGTCGGCCTGACCGAGCGCGCCAACGATCTCGTGCAGACCTACTCGGGCGGGATGCGCCGGCGGCTGGAGATCGCGCGCGGGCTCATTCATTCGCCCGAGGTGCTGTTCCTCGACGAGCCGACCATCGGACTTGACCCGCAGAGCCGGCGCGCGGTGTGGGATCTGCTCGAACAGTTACGGCGCGACACCGGACTCACCATTTCGCTCACCACGCACTACATGGACGAGGCGGAAACCCTGTGCGATCGCATCGCGATCGTCGATGGCGGCAAGATTATCGCCATCGGAACGCCGGCCGAACTCAAGGCGATGGTCAAGGGCTCGGACCGTATCGAGCTCGAGGTCCGGGGCGACGCCGAAAAGATTCTCGCGATGCTGCGCGGACAGCCGGGCGTTCACGAAGTCACGCGCGATCTCGACGGCCCGATTGTCGTACTGGCCGACGATGGCGCCCACGTGATGCCCCGGATCGTCGGCGAAATCGAGAACGCGGGCGCCAGAGTTTCTTCGATCAAGCTCGAGCGGATGTCGCTCGAGGACGTCTTCATCCGCTTCACCGGACGGCGCCTGCGCGATGAACCGGCGCGCAAGGGCGGCTTCTTCAGCTCGAGCTTCGGGATGCCGATGCCGCCGGGACGCTGAGGAAGGAGCCACGGCGATGAGAAAAACCTGGTCGATCATGCGGCGCGACCTGCTCAAGCTAGGACGCAATCCGCTGACGGTCTTTACCAGCGTGCTGTTGCCGATCATCTATCTGGTTATCTTCGGCAATTCGTTCCAGGGCGTACTCAAGCATCTGCCGGTCGTGATCGTCAGCCAGGACAACGGCCCGTATGCGATTCGCGTGATGGAACAGATGCAGGCGCTGGCCGCTGGCCCCAAAACCATCGCGATCACCTATAACAGCGACGCGGGCGCCGCGATCCAGGATGTGCGCGACGGGGTCTACAAGGCCGCGTTGATCATCCCGCCCGGCTTCAGCCACAGTATCGCAGAGGGCCGTATCGGTGAGCTGGGATTGTTCACCGACAACGTCGACACGATCAGCGCGGCGACATTGACCGGCGTATTCAGCCAGGCGACCGCCTCGATCCGCGCCGGCTACGTCACCGCGCGCGAACCCAAGCTCGATCAGATCGTGATGCGCCCGAGCAACCTCTTCACCACCGTTGACTATGACCGTTCGCTGATTCCGGGCGTGATCGTGATGGCGCTGTTCATGGGTTCGCTGACCTCGGGCGTGTTCAACTGGGTGATGGACCGTTTCATGGGGATAACGGAGTGCTATCTGGTGACGCCGCTGTCGCGCTGGAATCTCGCCGCTGGCGTGCTGGGCTCGAGCGTGTTGGTGACCAGCGTCGCCTCGGTCATCGTGCTCGCCGTGGGATTGCTGATCACGGGCGGGACGATTACCGGCGGAGCACCGGCGGCCGCGATGCTGGTCGCCGTGATCATCATTGGGGCGACCGGGATCCTCGCGATGACCTTCGTGTTGCTGGCGCGCGCGAACAACCCGCGCGTGGTCGGCGCGTCGGCGGGCTTTCTCAACGTGATCCTGTTTTTTCCGAGCGGCGCCATTTATCCCATCGAAAGCTTTCCACCATGGTTGCGGGCCTTCGCTCACTACAATCCCGAGACGCACGCGGTGAGCGCGCTCAAATCGATCCTGTTCAAGGGCGCGAACTTTGCCGCGATCTCGAGCGATGTCACATTCCTGATCGTGTTCACCGCGCTGATGCTGCTGATCGCGAGCATGACGGTAAAGCGCACGCTCTAGGCCTTAGGGATATACGTGCGTAGCGTGCAACTTGTGTTCGGCCGCCGTTCCTGGGCTAGCTCCGTCATCCTGAACGAGGTTAATGATGACCGAAATGGCCGGGATCGGACGGTTCCGGTCCACCGAAAATCAGCCGGCGGGCAGCAGCGTGGCGAGATTGAAAAGTTCCTGCAGGCTCTGATTGAAGCGATAAAACTTGTCCTCGCGCAACTGGTCGGCGGATTCGAGCCATAGCTCGTCACCGAGCAGCGCGAGCGAGTTGAGCGTATGGCGCAACTCGGGACGGCCATTGCGCGCGATCTCATCCAGCATCCGCCGCCACACCGTGCGCCGAGCACAGATCGCAAAGTCGGGATCGAATGACGCGGCCGCGCCAGGAGCAAGCGCGATCGCGTCGGTGAGCGCGTAGCCTGCCATCGCGACGCCGGTGTTCTGCTCCGCGTTTTGGTCCATTGGGCCGCCGCCATCCTCATCCGGCAGCACCCGAACGACGAAGCGGGTCTCGACGTAGCCGATACGCCGAAAAAGCTCGCCCCGATTCGCCATCAGTCCGCCCAGGGCGAGAAACCACTGCGGGTCGGGAAACCGAGGAGCCATCAGGAGAA
The DNA here is from genome assembly GCA_963710455.1 of uncultured delta proteobacterium. Taxonomy (GTDB): domain Bacteria; phylum Desulfobacterota; class Binatia; order Binatales; family Binataceae; genus JAKAVN01. Next base: position 33,068 of record CAVQAG010000013.1, on the reverse strand, counting down.
GAGTTTTGAGAACTCGGTCGGCAACAGGCAGCGCGGACGCCGATCGAGACCGGCCGAGTCGCAGCGCTGGAGATATTCGCCGACGATCCGCCGCCACAGCTGCGCCTGCATCTCCATTCCCTTGTCGAAGTGCGCTACTCCGCCGCCCATCAGCACCGCCATCGGCTCAACCGACTCGGGCTCGCTGAAGATTTCGAGCAGGATGCGCTCGGCGTCGTCGAGCTCGGTGTGAATCTCGTCGGCCAGTTCGGGGCGCGATTTGAGCTGTGTGCGAAGATGCATTGTGCCATAGCCGACGTGGCGCGACTCGTCCTGCATGCAGCGGCGGAAAATTTCCTGGTCCACCCGGCTCGGGGCGATGAACTCGCCCTGGCGAAAGATCGTCAGCACGAAGCCCTCGCCCAACAGATGCAGCCGGCCGGTCTGCGCCGAAAAGCTCGGCGCGTCGAAAATTTTCTTCAGTCCAAGCTCACTGTAGGCGCTCGCCTTCCCCAAGCCGCCGCCATTGGCGAGCGCGCGTTTGCGGAAGACGTCCATGTGGCGGGCCTCGTCCATCGCCTGGGTGGCGAGGAACAGCTTGACCTCGAAGAAATCCTGGTTGATACGGCTCATCCAGCGCGTCGGCGCGTCGGCGGCGATGAACTCGATCTCGGTGAGAAACGTGCAGAGCTGGCACATCGCGCGTTCGAGGTCGTCGGGCAGCGGCTTGAGCTCGTCCCACGGGATGTCGCGCGCGGAACTCCACTGGCGCGCCACCGCCTCTTCATAGAGCTAGGTCACGTTGTCGGCCCAGCACTCGTCCTTGTTGTTGATGGTGAAGCCGAGCGACGGCACGTTGTCAGGAATGACGCTGCCCCGTGGCGCCATGGAGAGATGCGCCCCGCCCCGCTCCGGCACCACGCCATAGCTGCCGACCTCGACGTCCTTAAGCCGCAACCCCAGGCCCGACGGCTTCGCGCGCGTCCCCCACTCTCCAGTCTCCTTCATCCAGCTCAGATCGGGAGTGCCGCTCTGGTGGAGCTTCTGCAGATAGGCCGAGGGCTCGACCTTGAAACGAGCCTCGGTGCCGACGCGATGTTCGTCCTTGATCGGAACGGTGGACATGGGCGGTCTCCCCGTGTGCGTCTAGGTCGAAAGTATTGCCGCAGAAATATCCCGAAGTGTCAACTGCGCTATGACCGCCGGCCCGCTTGCCGCCTCACGTCAGACATAGCGGCCCGGACCATCACTTCCCAAACTCCCAGACGTGCGCAGAACATCAAGCCGGAGGAAAGCCCGTCGGCGCGGTTCCTAAGCGGTAAGCAGTGAATGTCCCGGTACCGCTGCCCTCGACAGTCCCTGTAGGGCTGGTCTCGGTCGCGGTGTAGTTACCAGTAAAGCTGTCGCCTTTGACCTTGATGGTGTACGTCACGGTCAGGACGCCAACGAACTCATGCGAGCTGCGGTCGGCGTCGTACTCCTTGAACATCCCCTTAACGGTGTTCCATCCCTGCCAGACACCCTCACCGTCGGAATCGCTGGTATTGGGATCACCCGCGTCGGGGTTTGACGACAAAAACGTGTGGTCAGAATGAAAAGTGAACAGATGCGGCCCGAATGGAGCGCCTCCGACGCTCACTTCCCAGACTCCCACGACAGGGGCGTTGAATCCTTCGGGTTCGGCGTTGGCAACCCGGTGCGAGAGCGTAAGGCTGGAGAGACCGGCAAGGCACGCAACCAGCACAGCCACGCCGAAGATGATTGAGAACCGACGCAACGATTTTCCGGGCACCATAACGTTCTCCCTCCCTCGTTCCGGTTCCGCTACCTAACGCTCCATTGCCCTCAACGCCATCGTGAATTTTGATTCAGACTCCCACCTACGCCAAGCGGTTTGCAAACTCGAAGTTTCATTGCGGTCCGATTCGTACTTTTTTGTGATGGGACCCTGACGTCAGCTGCCACAATGGCACAGCGCTGTTTAATAGCGGCGGGCGGCGCGCGATGGGTCCGCAGCGCAAATTTGCCGCACGCCGGCGCGTGTGTTAGCGTCTCGGCTCCGCTAAAATCGTGCGCACAGGGGCGGCGTACCCAAGTGGCTAAGGGAGAGGTCTGCAAAACCTCCATTCAACGGTTCGAATCCGTTCGCCGCCTCCAGATAATCCCTTCATTGTGTTTGATGCGTCTGCGCCGCGGTGGTTCCTGCCAACGCCGTTCGCGCACATCGCCGCTAAGGAATTTTAGTCAGCGGCACGTGCTTGAGGTGAAACTGACGCCAGCGGATGCGCGCCGCCTTGCGTTGCTCGGGGGTCATCAGCTGCCAGCGATGATAGTTCTCCAGCATGTGCTGGCGGTCGGCGGGCGGAAGCTGCTGGAACTGATGATAGCGCTGGAAAACCTTCTGGCGCTGTTCGGGCGGGAGTTGCCTGAAATGCGCGTAGGCCTGGCGCAACTGCTCGCGCCGCGCGGGCGGAAGCTGGCGCCATCGACGCAACCCTTGTAACACTTGCTGGCGTTCCTCGGGCGGGAGGCTGCGAAATTGTCGGAAGTTCTCTCGCGCCGCGCCTTGCTCCGCGGGCGTCATTTGCCGCCACTGCCGGTAGTTCTGGAACACGCGCGCCCGCTGCTCCGGGGTCAGCTTTGCCCACGCGTCGGGATGCTGCGTCGCGAGCGCGCGCTCGGCGGCGTTCTGCGGCTCGCTCGCCTCCATCGGCGGCTGCGGCCCGGATGATTGCGCGCGCGCCGGCTGCGCAAATCCGCCCAGCGCGATCGCCGCCGAGACCACGATCGAAGCACTCAGCGCACGCCAGCTCACGGCTGTCCCTCGGAGTCAGGCGGCTCCGCATTCGGCGTCGTCGCGCGGGGGCCGCTCACGTCTGATGCGCCAGAGGGCAACCCAGCGGCATCCGAATCTTGCGAATTTTCCGAATTTTCCTGCTTCCCCCGCAGGTAGCCCATCGCCTTGAGTACGCGGATCTGATCGAGCATCGAATCGTTCGCCCCCTGGTCTGCCGTGCCATTACCGGCGTCCGCTGGATGCGGCCTGAATAAGTCGAGGTTCAGCAACATACGCAAGTCCGGGGGTGCTGACGAGGGCGGCTCCTGCGCGCCGATCATCGTGCTTCTTGTCACGAGCGCGGCCGCCGCGAGCGCGATCACGGCCAGGCTACGACCGGTTCTCATCGTTGGCCGGCGCCGACGGCGAGACTTCGTCGAGGTTCGCGATCACGTCGTAGTTCTCGAGCAGGTCAAGACGTTCGACCATCGGGTAGTCGCGCAACAGGCCGACGTCCGCGCCGGCCATCGCAGCCTCCTGCATCGTGCCGTCCGCCGTCGCGAGCTGATCGATCGGCGGCGGCGCGACGCGAGCGCCCTGGCGCATCACGAAGATCAGGATCAGCGCGGCCGCGGCTGCTCCGAGCGCCCCGAGCGACACTCCGACGATCCGGGGCCGCGACCCCCGACGTTTATCTCTGCGCGCGGCCAGTTCGCCGCGGGCCTCGAGCTTGCGATAAAGCTCGGCGCGGTAGATCGCCGGGTCGGGCGTGGGCAAGTCTTCGACCCGGCGCGCCAGCTCGCGCATCGCGGCGGCGGCCTCCTCAGCCGCCTCACGGCACGACGCGCAGCCTTCGAGGTGGCGCGCGATGCTCGTTTGTTCGTCGCCGTTCAGCTCGCCGCGCAAGTATGGAACGAGCATCGTTTCAGGATGCCGCGAAATCATGATTTCCGCCGTTGATCCTGACCTTGATCCTGTCGTTTGAGCGCCTTTCTCAGCTCCGCTATCCCGCGATGCACGTGAACCCTCGCCGTATTCTCAGAGCATTCGAGCACCGCCGCAATTTCCCGGCTGCTGAGATCCTCCTGCACTTGCAACAATACGGCCGCGCGCTGCTTGGGTGACAGCTTCGCCAACAGGCCGCGCAGCTTGACGATCGACTGATTGCGAATAGCCCCCAACTCGGGACCCGGTTCGGCCGAAGGTGGATCGATAGCCGGCTCGCCGGTCTCGGCATCGGGCGGCGAGAGCGTAACCAGCCTGCGCCACCATCGATTACGCCGCTGATGGTCGATGCAGAGGTTGACCAGGATACGATGGAACCAGGTCGTGAAGCGGGAGCGCCCGTCGAAACTGCCGGCCGATTGGTAGAGCCTGATGAACGCTTCCTGCGAGACGTCGCGCGCGTCGGCTTCGTTGCCGACGATCGAGCAGGCGAGCCGGTAGGCGCGCGCCTGATGCCGCTCGACCAACAGATCGAAAGCCTGCGCATCGCGTTCTGCAACCCGCTTGCACAATTCCTCATCAGAAAGCTCCACCGCGACCGGTCCATCCCATCCCGGATTTCGGCCAGCCGCCGCTGCGATATGAGGCCCCAAGCTCGGCGGCGACACCCCCACTGACCGTGCGACCGATGCTATCCTTCCCGCCGCATTTGACGAAAGTCCGGCGCTATTCGTTTACACGAGCGGCAGTCGAGTTTCGCATTTTTGCGTGTAAACGAAACCGGCCCGCTCCGCGTCCAAGCGATGGAACGCGAGAACACGGGAGGATGCCGATGAAGCCAGCGGGTCACAAGAGAAATCAAAAGCGCGGGCGCGGACTAGTCAAATGCGCCGCGGCCCTGATGGTCGCCGGCGCAGCGGCAGGATGCACCGCTTACGATCCGCAGGGCGCGGCCCAGCAGTACGCGCCGAGCTATTACAACCAGTCCTACGATCAACTGAGCGCGCAGCAAAAAATGCAGCTCGAGGATCATCTGTCCAACCAAAGCAATCAGGCATGGCGCACCAGCGCGCAGGTCGTCTCTAGTGTTGGCCACCTGGCGCAAGGCACCGGCTTCCTGCTGTTCGCCGTGCGCCACTAGGCAAATTCGTAACGCATAACGCCGCCGCGTTTTGAGCGGCGGCGGAAATAAAGGACCGCAAGCGCGGCCACGGCATCGCCGTGCCTGCAAAGGAAGAAGGCGGAAGGAAATGAAGAAGCAACTCAAAAAGACCCTGACGGCCCTCGCCGTCGTGGTTTTATCCGGCGCGCTCAGCGGTGCGGCAATCGCGCAGGACTGGCGCGGCCCGCATCCACTGGCCACCACAGATCACTATCTCGACCGGCATCCGGAGGTCGCACGGCAGCTCCAGCGGCATCCCGGCCTGGTCGACGATCCAAGGTATGTGGCCAAACATCCGGGGCTGCGCGAATACCTCACGACCCATCCGGTCGTGCGCGCCGAATGGAAGTCGCATCCCTATCGCTACATGACTCGCGAAGACCGATACGACCTGAAGCATTAATAAATGCCGGTCTCACTCACACGGCAATTTCTTAACAACAAAGAGAAGAGGAGGAAGTTATGAATCTCAAGCGTCGGATCGTGATGGTGGCCGCTACGGCGATGATGCTGGCGGTGGCTATGGGCGCGGCACGTTTCGCCGTCGCAGCGGATCTGTCCGTGCCGTCCGGAAACCTGAATCTGCGCCTGAACGGGTACGAAGTGGTGACGCCCGAAAGCTCGACCTCAACCCGCCTCAGCATCGACGCTATCGGCCAGGTGATCGCGGACACCAAGGGCAACCTGAGCGGCGCCGAAACCTTCAACGCAGTCGACGCAACGGTGCCGGCCGCGGAGGTCTGCAACGGAACGGTCAGCGGAACGATAACGCCGCCGGCCGGAAGCTTTGGCTCGGGCGACGGCGAATTCGCGATCAGCCTCAGCTTCATCCCGACCAGCGCCGGCGCCTACTGCATTCCGGCGACCACCACGATGCAGTGCAACCGCTCGCTACTGCACAAGCTGTTAGTGAATGACCTCAATGCGGGCGAATACCACTGCATCGTCACCGGCATGACCGCCGGGGCGGGCGCGACGTCGGCGATTGATGCCGCCTCGATGGACGGCCATCTCGATAGCGCGCGCGGCAGCAACGCGCCTACCGACTAGCCCGAGGTACCAAACAACAGCGATTCTGCGCATAACCACAAAGACGGCGGCCGTCGAGGGCTCACGAGCCTTCGACGGCCGCCGTCTTGCGTGGGTGAAGTTAATGTGAGGCCGCCGCGCCCGTGTGAGCGGCGGAGAGAACGGTCAGCGTAACCGGGCAGCCCGCCGATTCTTCGTCGTAGCAGATTCGGCTAACCGCGCCGGCGGGCCGATCCTTGTCTTCAGCATAACCGGGGCAAATCCAGCGTCCGCCCCCACCACGATACATCGCGACCGCGAAGTAACGTCCGGGTGCCAGCGTGCCACCGGCCTGCCCTGCGCCTGCAGGCAACTCTTGCGACGCGACGACTTCGTATCCGTCGTGCGCGCTGCCCGGCTCGAACTGCATCAATAGCAACTCCCATCGCGAGCCGCCGTGATTGACTATCCGGTAGCTCATCGCGGAATCGGACGAAAAGACCGGCTTGGAACGGCAGAGCCAGGGCCGCGCATCGACCGCATGCGCCGGCATCGCGGCCACGATAGCGAGGCCGATCGCGCAGTTTACCGAAAAGATTAGACGCCTGATCCTCATAGTTTTTTCACCGACCGTTCCCCCGCGCCTCCGATGTTAGCGCTTCGACAATCTGCACGCGTATGCCCACTGCCTCGGCATCTGACTTGTGCAACATCAAGCCGCCGCATCCTTACAGGTATCGATAATCCGCCGTACGATCTCACCAAGGTCTGAATCCTTGGGCGTGAACACCGCGCGCACTCCCATCTCGAGCAGCGCTTGCCGGTCGCGATTGGGGATTATCCCGCCCATCACCAGTCTCACCTCGTCCGCGCCGCGCTCCTTGAGCAGGGCGATCGTCTCGCGAGCGATCGCGAGATGCGCCCCCGCGAGTGAGCTTATTGCCAACACCTCGGCATCTTCCTGTAGCGCTGTCTCGACCATCTGCGCTGGCGTCTGCTTGAAGCCCGCCAGGATCACCTCCATCCCGGCCTGCATGCAGGCGTGCGCGAGCAGCTTGACCGCGTTGATATGGCCGTCGAGCCCGGCCTTGCCCAGCGCGATACGGATGCGCCGCGGGGCGTGAGGCACGTTGAGCGGCGCGAGCGCCGCCATGCGATCGAGCACGGGCGGCGTATAGCGCCCGTTGGTCGCGCGCTCGATCGCGGCGGCCCACTCGCCGACCGTGCCGCCGGCACGCGCGAGATCGATCGTCGGCTCCATCACGCTGGCGGCGCCGCTTGCGGCCGCGCGCTCCAGCGCTTCGAGCGCGCGAGCGACCGCGACCGCGCCGCCGGCGTCGCGTTCGCGGCGCCATCGGACGAGCGACTCGATCCGTTCGCGCTCGGCTGTCGCATGCTCCGCCGAGTCGTCGTTAACGGCGCCGGGGCCGGTAAGTCCAATCTCATCAAGGAAAGCGTTGACGCCGACCTGTATCAGTTCGCCGCTTGCGAGTTTGCGCTGGCGCTCGGCGAGTAGTCGCGTCAGCTCACTGCCGACAACGGCGATCGCGCGCGAGTAACCCGACGCTCGCAACCCGAGCGCGATCTCGCGTGCACGTTCGGCAATCTCACCAGTCAGTTTTTCGACCACCTTGCTGCCTTCGAAGATATCGCCCCACTCCGCCAGCCCGGTCTCGTGCATCAGAATTTGCTGCGTGCGCAGGCTTAACGCCTGCTCGGCCTGGTCGGGTAACGCCATCGCTTCGCGAAAACCGGGGAGCTGCAGAGCGTTGACGCGCGCCGCGGCCGAGATCACCACCGGTAAAGCCTCATAGGCGATACGGATGATGTTGAGCTCGGGCTGGCGCTCAGTGAGCGTCAAGGAACGCACCTGGCATCCGGCGCGAAATGCGACGTCTTCGATGCCGTATTCGTCGCGGCACAGATCGCGCCACAGCTTGAAGTAAGCGCGCACCTTGCTTATTTCGGGCACCAGCTCGATCCCGCTATTGATGAAGAAGGAGATGCGCCGCACCGTCTGCTCGAAGGCTTCGCGCGCGAGGCGCGGCCGCAGTGCGTCGAGGATCATCAGCGCATTGCCGAAGGTGTATCCGATTTCCTCGGCTGGGCCGGCGCCGCTCTCCATGTAGTGATAGCCGCAGCAGTTGATCGGGTTCCAGTTGGGCACGCGCTCGACCGCAAAGCTGATGAGCTCGGTCGAGATGCGGAAGGAAACCTCGGGATTGAAAATTGAGGTGCCGCGCGCGACGAATTCTTTGAGCAGGTCGTTCTGGGTTGTGCCGCGCAGTTCCGTCCATGGCACGCCGCGCTTCTCGGCGACCACCAGGTAAAGCGCGAGCAGGAACGGCGCGGTCGCGTTGATCGTCATCGAGGTGTTGATCGCACCAAGGTCGATGCCGGCGAGCAATTCCTCCATGTCTCGCCAGTGGCAGATCGAAACGCCGGCCTTGCCGACCTCGCCCGCGGCTACCGGCACCTCGGGGTCGTAACCGTTTTGCGTGGGCAGGTCGAAGGCGATCGAGAGGCCGCGCTGGCCGCGGCTTAAGTTTTCCAGAAAGCGGCGGTTGGCCTGGCGCGCGTCACCGAAACCGGCGTAGGTCCTGATAATCCAGGGCTCGCGCGGACGCGAATTTTTCTTCCCCTCCGGCGCGGACTTTGTGGCTCGGCTCATCGGTTCTCCGAATCTGATCGCGACCTCGGTGGCAGTCTCTCTAGAGCGTAATGGCCCGCGAGCGCCGATTCCAGCCGCCACGCGCCCGCCGCTATTGCTTGTAGCCAAACCGCCGGAGCATCGCGCGCCGCTCCGCCTGCTCCTGCCCGCTCTCTACCCCCTTGGGCGCGCTGCCATCGATCACGCCGATCACGCCGCGCGCGCCGTGGCTGTCGGCAGCCACGATCACGTTCACCTCGTTGGCCGTGGCGCAGAAGATCGAACATACTTCGGCGACCGCCTTCACCTGGTTGAGCACGTTTATCGGAAAGGCATTGCCGAGCATGACCACGAATACATGCCCCGCGCCAATAGCCTGTGCCGCGCGCACTGCGGCATCTTCGAGTTCGGCATCAGTGCCGGTATGACGGATAAGGCACGGCCCCGAGGCCTCGCAAAAGGCCACGCCGAACTTAACCCCCGGTACCGCCGCGACCACGGCCTCGTAAAGGTCCTCGACAGTCTTGATGAAGTGGGCCTGGCCGATGATCACATTGGCGGTGACGGGCTTAACGATTTCGATCGCGCTGAGTTCCATAGCTCGGAGTTCTCCGCTATTCATTTTCTGGTCTGCGATAGCTGTTCGATGATAGGAGAGCCGCCGCATCGATTGCGAGACATGAACCCCAGCCGGAATCATCGCGCGACCTCACCGCGATCACGCACCACCGCACCGCGCGGCGCCGGCGCAGGTGACGGCGCCGTTCTGCCTGCTTTTTTCTACCGCCTCGCGCCGCGTGACCAGAAGGTCTACTTGCGCAGCGACGCGATCGACACCTTCGATTTGATAGCGGGGCCCAACGCGCTCGCACTCGCCGAGGTACTGATCGCAGCGCTAAAGGGCGGCAGCCTGGCGAGCACGGGGCGCGCCGCGCAAGCTCTGGTGGCCGAGCTATGCCGGCTGTTGGGCGTGCGCGTCGTACCGATCGAAGTCAAAGGAGTGCGACCGCACAATGCGCGCGGCGAACTTCACGGTATCTTCTATCCCAATGCACCGCGTATCGTGTTGTGGACGCGGACGGCGCTCCGCCACGACGTCGTCAAACCGAAAACTTTTCTACGCACACTGATGCACGAGCTGGCTCACTACTTCGACTATGCCGTGTTCCGGCTAGGCAACTCGTACCATACCCGCGGCTTCTTCAAACGGGAATCGTTCCTGGTGCGCGCGATCTTTCCGGCCGCCGCTGAGGCGGAACAGCCTTTGAAATGACGCTCGACCGATGCGCGACGCGCTCGCCCTCTGTATCATCCTGCCGGTATCTGCAAACGACGCCGAGGGTGACAAGACTCTGATGGGAATACTGCAACGAATGCGGACCGCAGCACCCCCGAAGAGCGGCTGCTCACCGAATTGGCCGACATCGCCGGCCACCATCACGAACTCGGGAATCTTCTTGCGCGTCACGCCGAGCTTTGCGCCTACCCGAACATCGCAGGCGCGCTGGGCGCGCTTGCGGCGCGACAGTCCGAGCATGCGCGCACGCTTGACATACTTCTCGGCGAGCGCCACGCATCGTCGAACCTGCCGCGCCCTATCGGCACCGAGGGCTCCAGCAATTGGCAGCGCCTTAGCGGCGATCTTGCGCTGCTGCTCGATCTCTCGCGCCAGATGAACCAGCAGGCGCTCCGTTGGGAGGGAATCGAGCCGGCGTTTGCCGCACGCCTGCGTACGATAGCGCGCGGGGACGATCGCAGTCTCGGCGAGCTGCGCGAGCTGGCGATGAAATGCGATCCGCAGGCGTTCGACTGAAGCGTCAGGCTTCCCGAGCGGCTCTCAGAGCGGTTTCGCGTCGATCAGGATCGCAGCCATCACCGCCGGCTCGCTCCAACGGTTGACCCATCCGTGATTGGTACCGCGCTGCACCACCACGTCGAACGGCTTGAGGTCGACCTCGCTCTTGTCGAGTAGCAATGTGACGCGCCCGGAGAGCACAACGATGTAATCGACCGTCCGCGTGGTATGCATGCTCGGATGGCGCGAGATGTCGACCCGGCAGTGCGAAGCGCCCATCGCGGCGAACCGCGCCGCGCTTTGCGCTTCCACCTCCGCGGACGACAGCGTCTTGTCCTCCGGAGCCACCATGAAATAGCGAATCACGCTGCCGCCGGCGGGCGGCTCCAGACGCGGCGGGCGCTCCGCCGCCGGGTCGCCCGACGTGCGGTTGTCCGCCGGCGTCGCGTCGGTTATCCAGAACTCGGCCGCACCGCGGCCGTCGCTCTCGCGAATGTTGGCCGGCGGTCCGTCGATCGCGATGTAGGATTTTCCGGCCGCGTCGATGCCGGTTACGACTCGACGCAGTTCTTTCATTTGCACGATGATCACCTCGTTCGGCCACGCTTGGCCGCGCTCACAGGCTCTCAGAGCGGCTTGGCGTCGATCAGCACAGCGGCGAAGAGCGCCGGCTCGGTCCCGCGGTTGACCCATCCGTGATTGGTGCCGCGCTGCACCACCACGTCGAATGGCTTGAGGTCGACCTCGCCCTTGTCGAGTAGCAGGGTTACGCGGCCTGAAAGCAGAATCACGTAATCGATCGTCCGCGTGGTATGCATGCTCGGATGGCGTTGCGTATCGACCCGGCAATGCGCACCCCCGATTGCCGCGAACATCGACGCCGTCCGTTCCTCCAACTCGCGCGCCGAGAGCGTCTTGTTTTCCGGCGCGAGCATGAAAAAACGGCATACGCTGCCGCCAGTTGGCGGCTCCAGGCGCATTTTCCACTTGGCGGCATCGCCCTTGGTTGCGTTATCGGCAGGCGCAGTGTCGGTGACCCAAATCTCCGCCAGGCCCGCGCCGCCCTCTTCGACGATGCCCGCGCCCGGTCCGTCGATTTGCACGTAGGATTTTCCGGCGGCGTCGACGCCGGTTACGACTCGCCGCAATTCTTTCATTTGCATGATGCTCGCCTCGTCCGGCCGCAGATAGTGATCACCGGGCCGGGCCGCGCAATCCTAGCGCATCAATGTCCTGGCGCACAGGAAAGTGAGTCGCGGCTACCTGTCTATCGGTAGCGGTCTACAGATAGTCATTGAGGCGGCGGCGGGCGAGTTCCTCGACCACGCGGCGGAGATCCTGCGAACTTTGGCGGCCGGCAATCAGGAGCGCGTCTCCAGTATCGACTGCGACCAGGTCTTTCACGCCCAGCAACACCATCAGACGCCCCTTGCCGCTGCGCGCGAGCACGCCCTCGCTGTCGAGCGCGACTACTTCGCCCAAGAGCACGTTGGCTTCGTGCCCGCCGAGCGCCTCCCAAAGCCCCTCCCAACTTCCGACGTCATGCCATCGAAAACGCGCCTGCACGCTCAGCACGTTGCGGCTTTTCTCAGCGACCACACGATCGAACGCGTCGAAATCAAGCCCGCGGTAAAGCCGCGCGACCCTGGAGGGCGAGGCTCCAGCGAAATCACGCATTGCGGCGGCGAGATCCGGAGCGTGCTGGTCGAGCTCGGAGGTCAGGGTCGCGGTCTCCATCACAAACATCCCGGCGTTCCACAAAAATTTCCCCGAAGCGACCATCCGACGCGCGGCTTTAAGCGGCGGCTTCTCGACGAAGCGCACGACCTCAAAGCCGCGCCCCACCGGATTTCCGATCTGCTGATAGCCGTAGCCGGGCTCAGGACGATCGGGCACGACACCGATCACGACCACCGCGTGGCGCGTGGCGGCGAGGTGGATCGCGTCGCCAAGCGTGCGGCGAAATGCGCTTGGCGGCGTGATGTAGTGGTCCGCCGGCATCACCGCGACCACACCCGCGCCGGCGCGATGCGCAATCGTCGCGCATCCATAGGCGATCGCGACCGCGGTACCGCGGCCGCTCGGTTCGACAATCAAGTTCGCTGGTGGAATCAGCCCCCGCAGCGCCTTGCGGAAGATCGTGCGCTGGTCCGCCGACACCAGCACGAACGTTCGCCCGCGTCCGGTTATCGGCGCGACCCGCGCAATTGTGTCGGCAAGCAATGAGGTGCGGCCGTTGATCGAAAACAGCGGCTTGGGACGCCAGGCGCGGCTCTCCGGCCAGAAACGCGTGCCGCGACCGCCGGCGATGATGAGCGTGCTCGGCTTTGCCGCGCTCACATCGCGCCCAGTTCTTTGAGCTTGCCCTCGAAAAGCGCGCGAATTTCGCCCAGGGTCTTTTCGTCGTTCGCTTCGAAGCGCATCACCAGCGCCGGCTGAGTATTCGACGCGCGCACCAGGCCCCATCCGCCGGGGAGGCTGACCCGCACTCCGTCGGTCTCGATCACATCGTAGCGGCCGCGAAAATAGTCGGCGGCCTTGCGTACCACGTCGAACTTGCGCTCGTCGGGACAATCGAGGCGAATTTCGGGAGTAAAGCTGCTCTTGGGCAGGTCGGCGAGTATCTCGGCCAAGCCGCGGCGCTCGCGGCTAACGATCTCGAGCAGGCGGAAAGAGGCATAGATGGCGTCGTCGAAGCCGTAGTAGCGGTCGGCAAAAAACATGTGCCCGCTCATCTCGCCGGCCAGCGCGGCGTGCTCCTCCTTGAGCTTGCTCTTAATCAACGAATGACCGGTCTTCCACATGATCGCGCGGCCGCCGTGCGCCGCTATGTCATCGTACATTCGGTTGGAACACTTGACGTCACCGATGATCGCGGCGCCCGGGCGCTCGCGCAAAATCGTGCGCGAGAACACCACCATCAGCTCGTCGCCCCATACGATGCGCCCGTTCTCGTCGACCGCGCCGATCCGGTCGGCGTCGCCGTCATAGGCAATTCCGATCCGCGCGCTGCTCTGCTTCACCGCCGTGATAAGGTCGCGCATGTTCTCTTCGACCGTCGGGTCGGGATGATGGTTGGGAAAGCGGCCGTCCATCTCGATAAAAAGTTCGACCGTCTCGAGTCCCAACTCGCGCATCAATGGCGCGGCGATCACTCCGCCGCATCCGTTGCCGCCGTCGACCGCGACCTTGAGCGGCCGCAGCGTGATCGTGCGCTTGATGAAGTCGTTGTAGTCGCCAATCACCGAGCGCGTGCTGAGCGAGCCGCGCGTGCCGGCGGCGGAAAAATCCTTGCGCTCGATGATGCGGCGGGCTTCCTGGATTTCGTCGCCGTAGATGGTCGAAGGACCCACGCCGAGCTTGAAGCCGTTATACTCGGCGGCGTTATGGCTGCCGGTGATCATCGCGCCGCCGTCCATCCGCCAGTGAACTACAGAAAAATACAAAAGCGGTGTGGGCACGACGCCGATGTCGACCACGTTGATGCCGCTTTGCAGCAGCCCGTCGCTCAGCAGCCCGAACAGGCGATCCGAGGACAGTCGGCAGTCGCGGCCGAGCGTGATCGTGGCCTTGCCGGCCCGCTTAAGCATCGTCGCATACGCGCGCCCGAGGCTTACGACGAAATCGTCGTCGAAATCGCGCTCGACGATGCCGCGAATGTCATACTCGCGAAAGACTTGCGGATTCATCGTTTTTCCTGCCTCCCCCACCGCGCGCCGCCACGTTACCGGGCCCCGCTCGCGGCCGTGTCCACCACAGTTTGTGGAAGTCGGCTTGATCGTGCAAGCTGCGTTTTTAATCGTGGCGCCGCTCCCGGGCAGCGTCCACGCATACCGGTATGGCAGGACAAAAGACCGAGCGCATCGCACTGGTAACCGGCGCCGGACGTGGTATCGGCCGCTCGACGGCGTTGGCGCTCGCGCGCGAGGGCTACGCGTTATGCCTTGCCGCGCGCAGCATCGAGGAGTTGGAGGAGACGCGGCGCCTTTCAGGCCTCGAGCCGGCGCGCTCGCTCATCGTGCTGATCGATCTCGCCGGCGAGGAGAGCCCGCAAGAGCTGTTCGACGCAGCGCTCTCGCATTTCGGAAAAGTCGACGTCCTGGTGAACAACGCCGGATGGGCTCCGCCGCGCACGCCGCTGCTCAAGATCAGCGCAGCAACGCAGGATCGCATACTGGCAGTGAATCTGCGCGCGCCGATCGCGCTCGCCCGCCTCGCCGCGGTGCGGATGATCAAGAACGGCGGCGGTGCGATTATCAATATCGCTTCGGCGGCGGCGCGCAACACGCCGGCCGGCGAGGCGGTTTATGCCGCGGCCAAGGCCGGGCTGGTCGCCTTCAGCCGCGCGGCGTTCGCCGAGCTTCGATCGAGCGGCCTCAAACTGTCAGTGATAATTCCCGGACTGGTGGATACCGCGCTCATCCCGCCCAACAAACATCTTGAGCGTTCACTGATGCTCGCGCCGGACGACGTAGCGGAAGCGGTTATGGCGGTGCTCCGTGCGCCAGCCCATGCGTGTCCACTGGAAATCGTGCTGGAACCGCAACGCAACCCTGAGCGCGTGCGCTAACGAATAACCACTCGGCGCGCGACCAGAAAACGCTACCACCTCGCGTGTCACACGTGCGCGCCCTGCCCGCCGCCGACGTCGATCGAGGCGCCGGTGATGAAGCCGGCGCGGTCAGACGCCAGAAACGCAATCAGCCCCGAGACCTCATGCGGCTCGCCGAAGCGCTTGAGCGGCACGATCTGCGCGGCCTGCGCCATAAATTTCTCCAGCGGCACATCGGGTGCGCGGCGGGCGTGCGCGCGCTCGATCTGATTGGTGTGCACCAGCCCGATATTCACCGAGTTCACCAGGATCTTGCGGTCCGCCAACTCCCAGGCGAGTGCTTTGTTGAGTGCGTAACAAGAGGCGCGATGCGTGGTAGTGGCGAACAGCCCGGGCATCACCACCCGCCCCGCGATCGCGTTGACGTTGATTACGCGGGGCGCCGGACTCTTCTCCAGCAGCGCGAGCGCGGCGCGAGTACATCGCAACTGCCCGAGAATCTTCAGCTCGTAGTCGGCCAGCAGTTGCTCGTCGCTCAAGGAGCCGAAGGTGCCATGCGTAGCGGCGCCTGCGTTGTTCACCAGGATATCGAGCCGACCGTAGGCGCGAGCGACCTCGCCCATCAGTGACGCAATCTGGCCCGGGTTGCGGATGTCGCACTCGGCAACAACGCATCGCACGCCCTTGGCCTCGACCTGGTCGCGCACCCTGGTGAGCTGATCGGCGTGGCGTGAGCAGATCGCGAGGTCGCAGCCCTCGCCCGCAAGCTCTATCGCGGCCGCCTCGCCAATTCCCATGCTCGCACCGGTCACCAGCGCTACCCTGCCTTTTAGTCCCAGATCCATTTTTAGCCTCGCAGAGCGAGAGTGATTCCGTCTCCAGGTGCCGATCTATCGCCTGCGCCGTGGGTAGCACAGACACTTTCGATCCGCCAGTTTTCGGAGAGCCGCTCCGCGATGGCTATACGAGAAAAAACCGCCGCACCAGCGGCGGAGCAGGCAGGCGGCGGTGACGGGGGCGCTAATTTTAAGACCCGGCCCACACACCAGGCCGGGTCCATTAATCCTGCGTCAGTCAGAGACGCCGACGATGTTACTTGACGGTCAGCGAGACCGTATCACTATCGGTGCTGGATCCAACTGCAGTGGAAAATCCCTTGCCCGTCACAGCGATCCCGCCGCCAGTTCCCGGGTGCGGAGTACAGGTTGGTTGCCCATCTTGATCCTCTTGAATGCACAGATTAACGCTCACCGCACCGACCTTAAACGGCGGCGCGGCAGAATCAGTGCTACAAACAGTGGTTATTGATACCGTACCGGCCGTATCGCAGTTGACCTGTGGGCAGGTAATGGAATCGTCGCCAGGAGCATTGCCGCAGTTTGTTGTTTCGCACAATGTCACGTTCACTGAGCCGCTAACGTTGTCAGGAATCACGCTGCTGCAGGTTAGTGTAATCTTCTTGTCGATGGGACTCGCGTAGGCTGGAATGCAGGCTAGCGCCAGTCCCAGCAAACACCCGGATACGATCATTATCCTGTTCATTCTGGCCCTCCTTGCGATCTTCGTTGAGTCCTGGTTCGCCATTCCCTTCATTACTCCCGTTTTCTTGTCTCGTAGCAGCCGAGACAGCCTCTGAACTCTTTTCAGACTACATACTGCCTCTAATCCTGTCTAGACATATTTCAGCAAGATTCGACATCTCTAATTATCATTAAACGCTCGATTTGCTACTGCCACTTTTAATTATTCTAATTTGAGCTTAATAGTGCTCTTCGCTGCTGTGTACTCATCGGATTCAGCCATACGCGACTGCGCCGCTTGCACGCCGGCGCAGCAACCGATATCGCTCGTACGCGTCTGTGCGTCGTCCGACCTCGCGCGCACATCCACGATGCCCTTCACGCTCAGAGTAACGATCGCACTGTTGCTGGCGGCCGCCGCCGCTGCGCTCATCGCACCCTTCGCCGCGGCCGCACTCGCTGCCGCCGGCTATCGTTTTCCGTTCCCGCGCATCTTCGATCGGACTGTGATGTTCACGCTGACGGTGATGCTGACGCTGTGGGCGCGCCAACTCGGCGTCGGACGCCTTTTGCGGCGCGGCTTCGCCCGCCCACTCGACAACCTCGGCGCGATGCTACGGGGAATACTGGTTGCCGCGGCGGTGATCGCGGTCCTGCTCGCGCTCGGCGCGGCATTCGGCGGACGCGCGGTGATACATACAGGCGAGGCGCTGACGCGCCTCCCGAAATATCTCATTGGCGCGATCCTGATAGCGATAATCGAAGAAGGATTCTTTCGCGCCTTCCTGCTGAGAGGGATGATCGAGGACTTCGGCCGTATCGGAGCGCTGGCGATCAGCGCGGCGGTCTACGCACTTGCGCACCTGGTGCGTTCACCCGCGCGCTTTTACCTGAGCAACTTCGACGCGGCGGCCGGTTTTCACAATCTCTACGCGAGCCTCGCGCAACTCGCGCATCCCACGGCCGCGCTGCCGGCATTAGTCGGACTCTTCTTGCTGGGCCTGGTGTTGGGCGAGGCGTTCCTGGTGACCGGGAATGTCTACTTCTCGGCGGGGCTGCATGCCGGCCTGGTGGTCGGCAGCAAACTATGGCCGTACAGTGGGGCGCCGGGAGTCGCGCTACCCCAGTGGATCGCGGGTTACGATAAGCCTGCGCTGATAAGTGGCGCCGCGGCGTGGGTGATGGCGCTCGTCATGCTCGCGCTGGTGCCGCGCCTCACCGGCCGCTCCGGCTAATAGAGCGCCGTTCCAAGGATCTCGCAGGATAAAAAGATCGATGTTTTCGCTGATGTTTTATCTCTACGCCTAGACAGCCTTAGTAATAACGGTACTTTTAGGCATGCGCAAAATAATGATGCAGAGTTTAGCATCCGCTGTCTTCCTTGCTGTTGTTTTGCTGGTTTCTGGATCTTGTACGTGGGCGCAGACGGCGACTGGCTCGATCAGCGCGGTCAGCGGCGCGGTCAGCGTTCAGCGCGCCGGCAAATCCATTCCCGCAGCCGACGGCAATGCGGTTCAGGTCGGAGACAAGTTTACGACGGGGCCGAACAGCCGCGTCACCATCAAGCTCAGCGATGGCAGTCAGTTGGATTTGGACGAATCGAGCAATCTGGTTCTGACGGAAGATACCCTCAATCCCGATGGCTCACGGGCCAGCACCAAGGTCACTCTGATGAGCGGGCTGGTACGCTCCCTCGTTCGCGTCAATCCGGCGGGCGCTCCCAACTTCGAGGTCCATACCCCCAACGCGGTCGCTTCCGCCCGCGGCACCATGTTTGACGTTTCGTATCACACGGGCCAACCGCCGCCCGCGAATCCCTAGTCCAAGCGTGCACCAAGACCGACCTGCGGCATCGGCATGAGAAGTTATTAGCCAGCGTTATATTGACAAAGCGCCCAAGACAGCTCACTTTGAATCGGCTGGCTGAAACGGGGTGGTTTTTGGGGACGGGCGGCTGCAGCGGCGTCGATACGCTTCGCATACCGTTTTTCCACGTCTGACTGGAGTCGAATTCGTCATGCAGCAGCGGTTGATGCGCGCGCTTGCCGAGACGATGGGCGAGCGCGCCTGAAACGCGAAATAGCGGTCCGGGCGGGGAGGGGGCGGATGGAAGCGGACTTGGGTATCCGAGGATGGCTTTCGAACTGGGCGGTCACACTCCTGGCAACGTTCCTGTTGATGGTGGCGGCGGGCTGCTCGAACGATAGCAACAGCCCCACCGTTGCCGCCCCAAGGCCGGCCCCCATCAACGCTTCAACATCGCAGCCAACGAGCGCTCCGACCGCCAAACCAACAGGGGCTCCCTCGCCTACGCCAAAACCAAGCCCGACCGCCTCACCCACACCCGGCCCGCTCTCCTGTGACAGCTCCACCCAGTACCCCTACACGTTTACCAACTATTGCAGATATCCCGTATGGCTCGCGCAGCTCAGAACGGGTGACAGTACCGGATTCCCACCAGTCGGTGGCAATTGGGCGGTTGCCGGCGCGTGCAGCAAGAATTCCGATTGCCTCAGTGGCAGCGTGTGCAGCGGCGGACAATGTACTTGCGCGAGTTCCGCAGACTGCGCTGGCGGCTCGAGCTGTACCAACGGCCTCTGCAGCAACACTGACGTCTTCTGCATGCCGCAAAACTGGGCGAGCGGACGCTTTTGGCCCCGCACCGGATGTACGAGCGGACCCGGCGACACTCTAACCTGCGACACCGGTCAGTGCGGCGCTCCAGGCCAACTCGATTGCGACACCATCCAGAAATCCGGCAATAACCCGGCAACTCTGTTCGAAGTGACCAGCTCCACGGGCGGCGTGGTCAACTACGACGTCAGTGTGGTCGACGGCGGGAATGCAACGCTGCGAGCAACACCGATCGATTCCAGCACCAGCAAAGGAATTGACTGTATCGCGGGTGGATGCACAGCCGATCTGAAATTGGTTTGTCCGGCAAACCTGCGCATCACGATCCCAGCCGTCACAACTCCAACCCCGATTTCGTGTGGGGGCAAGTTTTGTCCCGAGGGCACCTGCGTTAATAGTGCCTGTGTCATCGGATGTCTTGCGCCATGCGACCAATGTAAGCAGCCCAGCCCGCCCGCCGGATTGAGCTGCAAGACCAATATCGGGAGCACGTATACGGCGTGCGATAGCAGCATCCACAACGCCAAGTATGAAGATCTCTATTGTGCAAAAAGCTTCTTTGACGGCAACTCGATGCAATCCGGCAATCAGGGAACTCCAACCTGCTTCGAGGCAAAGGACTGCCCGCCTGGCAGCACGTGCGAGGACATTGGTTCAATACCGGGAGCCCCAGCCGAGGGGGTGTGCATCGATCCGAGCAATCCCAATTACAGCGCCTGCTTTCAGAATCTGACCACCGGCGCATGCAGTGCAACAACGGTCGGACAGCCGTGTGGCGGAGAGATGGAATTTTTTATCGACGCGCTCGGCTACAAGTGCAGAGCGGTCAAGTACAATGGCGGCGCTAGCACCGCGTACGCCTGCTTGCCGCCAACCACCACTGGGCTGGGCGCTTGCAACAATACGGGGGTGTCACCCACGGCCGGCACCTGCGGCATAACCAATCCGGTGCCCGTGGCGCCGACCCTTTACAAGGGGACGGCCTCACCGGCCAATGCCGATTTTGTCACGGCTGCGATACAGGCGGGCGGCGGCACCACGCCTTACTACGCCTTCTTCAAGCAAGCCTGTCGTCGCGCCTATAGCTGGACCTATGACGATCCGTCAGGCGACCTCTCATGCACCGCCGGCTTCAGCGGATTCGACGTTCAGATATGCCCAGAGAACGCACCCTAGCCGGCGAGATTGGCCGGCCAGGGTGTCACAAGCGGAAGGGATCGCTATTTCACAAGCTGCAATGCCGCCTCGGCGCATTGCATGTCCTGTTCGACCGATCCGCCGCTGACGCCGATCGCACCCACGACTTCGCCGTCGATTTTGATCGGATAGCCGCCGCCGAAGGCCGCCACGCGCGCGCGGGATGGAATACCCGCGACCAGCGAGGGGTCGCCCTTGATGAAGTTGAAAAATTCATGCGTCGGAAAACCGAACAGCGCGGTATAGGCCTTACTCTGCGCGATCTCGATTGGAATGAGCGGAGCCCCGTCCATCCGCACGAAGGCCTTCAGATTTCCGCCGTCGTCGACGACGGCCACGCACTGCGGAACCTTGAGATCGTGGGCCTTTGCAACCGCCGCCTCGACCAACTTCTGGGCAAACTCGGCGGTGATAACGTGTTTCTCCAAAGTCTTGCTCATTGCGAAAGCCTCCATGGTTTGTGACGCGAAGCATCAAGTTCCCGCGCCAGTTGATCGACCAACTAATCTATCGGGATTTCGGGGGATTGCGAGAGCGCGGAAGGGCGAATAGCAGTTAATTCGTCGTTAAATGCATTCCGAAAATTGTCTTGGGAGACTGCGCAAACAATGTTACCTCTCATGGGATCTAAACCGGTACGGATCACCCCGGTCGCTTAAATCCTTTAATGGCGCACCCCTCAGCCCATGGTACGGCGGACGCTACTACCAGGGGATTCCCGGCGCATCGGACGCGCCGGAAGTTTCGGCATCAGCCGCAGGCGGTCGCCGAACTCCAGCGTATAGCGCGGGCCCATCGCAGCTTCCTCGGCGCGAATCCGCACCCACAACAAAATCGCGTTGCCGATCGAAAATACGACCGCGGTCAGCCAGCATCCATGGATCAGCGGCACGCACGCAATTTCGACGATCACCGCGAGATAATTCGGATGGCGCAGGAAGCGGTACGGTCCGCGACTTATCGGCTGCGCGTTGGGGAACACGATGATGCGGGTGTTCCAGCGCGAGCCGAGACTCACGACGGCCCAGTAGCGAAGCGCCTGCGCGCCGAGCGCGCCGCCGAGCGCCATCCATCCGAGCGTCCCCGGAAATGGACGCTTGAGCATGATCGCCTCGGTCGCGGCCGAGATCAGGAAGAGCACGTGGAACGCGGCCATCACGGGGTAATGGCCCCGCCCATGCTCGACCGCGCCCATCGCGAACGCGCGGCGCGTATTGCGTGAGGCGATCACGAGATGGAACACCCGTTCGAGCCCGAGCGCCGCCAGAATCGCAAGATACGTGGCGAGCGAAATCACCATCTGAGCAGCGCCAGTTCCGCGCAGAATCCCGGACCCATCGCAAGCATCACTGCGAACTCGCCGGGCCGCGCCATGCGAGCGTCGAGCAAATCGCGCAACACGAACAGTACCGAGGCCGAAGACAGGTTGCCGGTCGCGGCGAGCAGCCGCCATGAGCGATCCAGAGCGCCAGGCGGAAGATCGAGCGCCGTGGCGATCGCTTCGAGCACGCGGTTGCCACCGGTATGAGCGATCCAATGGCTTATCGCAGAGCGTGCAAGCCCGTGCTCGGAGAGCATCGCGTCGACGTCGCCGCCCAGATGCTGGCGCACCAGGTCGGGGATCGCCGGCGACAGCACGATCTTGAGTCCGCTCTCGACCACGTCCCATCCCATCATCCGTTCGCTGTCGGGATAGAAAATTGAACGCGTTGCGATCACGTGCGGAGCGATGCTCGCACCGCTGTTGGCCAGATGCGCGCCACCGAGCAGCACTGCGGCAGCGCCGTCGCCGAACAGCGCCGAGGCGATGACGTTGGCGACCGAGTCGTCGGTGCGCTGCAGGGTGAGCGAGCATAGTTCCGCCGACACGACCATCGCGATCTGTCCGGGAAACCCGCGCAAGACGTCGGCGGCGCGCACCACCCCGGCCACGCCGCCCGCGCAACCCAGTCCGAAGATCGGTGTGCGCCGCACGTCGGGCCGCATCCCGAGCCGGTTGACGATTCGCGCATCTAGGCTGGGTGTTGCGATTCCGGTGCCGGTAACAAAGAAAAAATGATCGACGTCGCGCGCCGTCATCCCGGCCGCAGTGAGTGCGTTCTGCGCCGCCTCGGCGCCCAGCTCCGGAGCGACCCGTGCCCACGCGGCATTGGTCTTGGCGAAGGTGTCCAGCGCGGGGTACTCGCTCAACGGGAGAGCGAGATAGCGCCGATCGATCCGGACCGAGCGCTGGATCTGCTCAAAGGTCGAGCGCCAGCGCCGCGATTGGTCGTATTTTTCGCCCCACAACGCCTTGAGGAGCACGGCAATCGATTCCTGCTCGATCATATTGGGCGGGAGCGCGGTGGCGGCAGACAAAATCGCCGGCGCAGCGCGAAATGCTTGCGACGACGATTCGCGGGAAGTATCGGACACGGACGCGCTTGCGGCGCGCGCGCCGTCAAACAAATCGAGATTCATTATGATGCCTCTGTTCGAACCTGCTTGAAGATAACGGTCGCTGCCGGGACGAGGTTCGGGCGGGAAGACGGAGGCAGAGCGACGAGTGAAGTTACTGTATCGCTTTCGGGCGGGAATCGCGATGGCGCCGGGTTTCGTCATACAGCGGCGCCAACCCGCGCGGCCGCGTGCGGTAGCGCCGATGCTGCCACAGGAACTGCCCGGGATAGCGTCGCACGATGTCTTCGATCGGGCGCAGAAAGCGCCGGGTGTTTTCCTCGATGTCGGCTTCGGCGTCGGCGCTTTCCTGGAGTGCGATGTGATCCTGGATCACGATGCGATGGTGGCGGTTGTCGGGCTCACGCACGATGAACACCGGCACCACGATCGCCTGCGACTTCCGCACCAGCCGCGCCAGCGTGCGCGAGGTCGCCGCCGGCTCGCCGAAAAACGGAACGAACACCGCCTCGCCTCGCTTGGCGTTCTGATCGAACGGAACGCCGACCAACTGGCCATCACGGAGCGCCTTGAGCACGGCCCGTGCCGCCGAACGTTTGCGCACGACGTCGACGCCGGCGCGCTCGCGCACCCAGGTCATCAATGCGTCGCCGGCAAGAAAGCGCTGAGTGTGATGGACGAGGGTTATCTGATGGCCGTGAAGGGCGTGCGCGGTCGCCAGCAGCTCGAAGTTGCCGAAGTGCGCGCTCAACACAACGATACCGCGGCCGGGGTAGCGCCGCTTGAGCTCGTCCCAGTAATCGAAACGTTGATAAGCCACGCGCGCGATGAGCCGGCGATGAAAAAAGCCGGCCAGGCGGACGTACTCGGCGGAGCCGCGGCCCAGGTTGATATAGGAGTCGCGCAGGATGCGCCGGCATTCGCGCTCGCTGCGCTCGGGAAACGCGATCGCCAGATTGATCATGCCGATCGCCACGTGGCGGCGATCCAGCAGGTACCCGATATAACCGCCGATCATGCCGAGCGGGTACAGGACAAAATCGGGCAACAAACTAACCGCATGGACCCCGGCGCGCATCAGTTGGAAAAATAGCCAGTCCTTGCCACCCAGCTTGAGCCCCCCGAGCGATGGAGGCTCGAGCGCCATGCCCTCCTGGGCGGATGAGGCTTTGTCCGTGTCGCTTTGAGCCGAGGGGCCTTCGTCCGCGTCGTTGCCGGCAGCGGCGTCGGTCGCGTTGTCAGTGCGCGGGGCGGCCGTTGCGTTGGCCGCACCTGGCGTGGCGCCAGACGCGTTTTCCATCGGAGCGCTGGCAAGGGTGCGGGTCACAGGCTTTGCCGCTCGCGCTTGGGTGCCTTGGCAATCACGACCAGTCCGGAATCGGTGACGTGAAAACGCTGACGGTCGCGCTCGAGATCATAGCCGATCTCATCGCCGTCCTGGACATAGACGTTCTTATCAATGATCGCGCGGCGCACGCGGGCATGGCGACCGATCTCACTGTAATCCATCACCACCGAGTCCTCTACCTGGCTCCACGAGTGCACGAAGACCGAACGACCGAGCACAGAGTTGCGCACGGTCCCGCCTGATACGATGCAGCCCTCGGAGATGACCGAGTGCAGCGCCTCTCCACGACGTCCGTTTTCGTCGAAGACGAACTTGGCCGGCGGCTGGTCGTAGTAAGCCGTACGCAGCGGCCAGCGCTGATTGTAAAGGTTCAGATGGGGCCGGGCGTCGCGCAGATCCATGTTGGCTTCGTAGTAGGCGTCGATGGTGCCGACGTCGCGCCAGTAACTCAGGTTTACCTCGGAATCGCCCTGGATGCGGTTAGTCATGAAGTTATAAGCGTAGACCGGAACACGTTCAATCAGACGTGGGATGAGGTCGCGGCCAAAATCGTGACGGCTGGACGCGATCGTTGAATCCTCCAACAGCGCCCGGCGGAGCACCTCCGGATCAAACAGATAGTTTCCCATCGAAGCGAGACACTGTCCCGGCGCGCCAGGCATCGGACGGGCGGTGGACGGCTTCTCCTCGAAACCCGACACACGGAGCCCGGAATCGACCTCGACGATGCCGAACTGGTCGGCCTCCTCGATCGCCACCGGAATCGTGGCGACGGTCACGGCCGCTTTGCGCTCGAGATGAAACTCGATCATCTGCTGCACGTCCATCCGGTAGATGTGATCGGCGCCGAAGACCGCAACGAGGTCGGGACTGTTGTCGTCGAGCAGGTTGAGATTCTGGAAAATGGCGTCTGCGGTCCCCTGGTACCAGCTCTCGCCCATCCGCATCTGGGCTGGGACGGGAGTAACGAACTGGTCAGTCAAAATGCCTCCGAACTGCCATCCGTCCTTCAGATGCTCGATAAGCGATTGCGAGCGCCACTGCACCAGAACGTAAATCGCATAAATTCGTGAATTTACGAGATTGGAGAGGACGAAATCGATAATCCGGTACTTGCCGCCAAAGGGCACCGCCGGTTTGGCGCGGTCGCGGGTCAGCGGATGCAGCCTGCTGCCGAGCCCGCCCGCCATGACCATCGCCAGTGTCCTCATCGCCCCACCCTGGTTTAAACAAGTCCTCATCCGGCGTCACTGAGCCGGCGCACCCTCACGTATAACTAGCATTCAAAACGAGAAAACGCTCGAAAATGAACGATCTATGCCTTAAATCCGGGACATTTTGCCGGAAATCGGCGACCATTGTTGCAAAAAAGGGCCATAGTGCGAAAGTTTCCCGATTTTTGCTTCGAGTCGGCTGCCGAACTTAAGGGCGGAATATATAAAAGCTTTTTCAAAGAATTAGCTCTTGGACGAGGATCGGCACATCGCTTGCTTGAAACCTCTTCAAGTCATTTACGTCTAATCCAAAGCGCGGCACAGACGAACCTCTAGACGCAGGAAGGAGATGGCGCTATGCAAACCGCGATGAGCACTGAAACCAAATCCGCCGACAGGCCGGGTGTTGTATACCGAACCCTTTGTCAGAACCCCGGGTGCGGAGCCAGCTTTGATTTGCGGATCACCCCACAAAACGCGAGCTTGTTGAGCGGCACGATGGCGTGTCCGCGATGCCGCCGGCATGGCGGGATGCTCAAACCGCAGGGCCGGCTGGGCAACAAGCTGTTTGCTGCCAAGTTGCTCTATCGTGCTACCGGCGTGGCTTCCACGCGGACTGACGAAGAAGAGCCTCTGTTTGGCGAGGATCAACCTTATTAACCGGGTTTCCTATACACCCTCGGCCTATTAAACGGACCGCGGATGTTCTAGGTTAGGCAATACCGCTCCAGATCCGTGCCTCCTGAAAGCAGGCGCGCCGCCCGTTGATACGGACGGCGCGTCTGTGTTTTTGCAATTCGAAAAAGCGCTCGGAACAACTTAAGAGTTCGCTTCGAACCGATGCGCTCGGTCGAGGCGGACTAAACGCCAGCCAGGGGCTCGAACGTTACGCCCTGCAAAGACTGGATACTCGGCCGCTCCAACATCCGCTTTATCCACGCGTCTACGTTGGGGCGATTAGTGCTGGGAGCGATGCCCAGATCGCCCAGCACCAATATGCGCGGGGCAAAGCTGATGTCGGCGACAGAAAACTCGCCGGCAAGAAACTGCTGGCCAGTGAGCTCGTGATTGAGATAGTCGAGCGCACGTTCGATCAAACGATTCAGCCGCTGGAGACGTGCCTGGTCGCGATCGCCCTCGGCCCGAGCCATCTCGGCCATCAGCTGTCCGACCTGGGGCGTGAATGAAGTGTCGGCGAAATCCTCGAAGAGCCGCGCCCGCGCGCGCAGAGCACTGGACCCAATCGTCGGCAGCATCGGCGGCTCGGGATATTCGTCCTCCAGATATTCGATGATGATCGTCGAGTCATAGACGGTGGTGTCCTCATCGACCAGCACCGGAACTCGGGCGAACGGATTGAGGCGCTGAAATTCGGGGCGCCGTTGGTCGCTTTGGGCAAGATCGATCTGAATGAGCTCATAGGTCAGGCTCTTCTCCGCCAGAACGATCCGCACTTTTTGACCGAATGGGCAGGGCAGGAAATCGTAAAGTTTCATCATACCCGGATGGCCTTATGACGCCGCGACTGTGAGCTTCACGCCAGCTTCAACCTCCGGGTCGAGCCTCACCGGAACGGTAAACTCGCCGAGCTGCTTGATCGGCTCAGCTAACATTATCTTTCGCCGTTCAATATCGAATCCGCGCTCGCGCAGCGCTCGTTCGATATCGATGTTGGTCACCGAGCCGAACAATTTACCCTCCTCGCCGGCGTTAGCCCCGATCGACAGCGTCAGCGCTTCGAGTTGTTGCTTGAGCTTTAGTGCCTGGCCCTTGTTCGCCTCGCGTCGCAGCATCGCCAGGCTCTTCTGATGCTCGAAGGCGCGCAAGTTCTTGGAATTGGCCTCGACCGCGAGCCGGCGCGGCAACAGGTAGTTACGGGCATACCCGGCACGTACCTTGACCACGTCTCCGGGACGGCCCAGGTTGGGCACGTCTTCACTTAGAATTACTTGAACGTTCATAGGTTTGACCGCCGAAAAATCGTTCGGCGCCTAGAAGAAATCGCCAAAGCTACCCGCCTCCTGGCTCGGCGGCTTGAGCCGCCGAAAATCTACCCATAGATCGAAAATGCCGGCCGCACACACCAAGGCCGCGAGCACCGGCTGAATTATTGTAACAAAATAGATCAGTCCCCGGACCCATGGTGGGATAGCGAGCGCCTTAAAATAATACGCCATGATCGCCAGCCCCTGGCAAAAATATACCGCCGCCACGCAAACGAACGCGTCCATGGCGGCCACTGCCAGCGCCGGCACCGGAACGAACATCCCAAACCCGGCGGCTAACAGTACCCAGATGAGCCATTCAGGGGTCGACCAGCGCGCCAAATCACCGAACAGCGGATAGTTGAGCCGCTGCCGACCACCCATCCGCCAGAAGACGGCCAGGTTGAGCAGCGCCCCGAAACCGGCGCACATCGCCACCAGCGCTGGACACAGCCGCAAGATCATGTCGAGCAGGCCGGCTTCGGCTTCCTGCGCCATCCCGGTCTCTACGCCCAGGACCTTATAAAAATCGTGGCCCCGGGCCATCCCCGCCGCCAACGCGTCGTGGACCCCTTTGGTCAGCGCCTCGGCCGAACCAGCCATCGCAAAGGCCGCGATCACACTGGCGGCCAGCACGACCGCGCCGGTCACTAAGATGATCGTTTCGAAGGGCTTGCGCCGCTGCAGCATGTCGCACATCACGGCCGCAGCCAGCCCGAAAGTCACCAGGTATCCGAGTGCCGCCATCCATCCGCCGAGCGCCAAGACTGCGGCGCCAGCCACCATGATCGCGACCGCAGCGCGCAATCGTGCTGCTGCAAAGCCCACTGAAAAGAGCAGAATCGGCGCCGGCGCGAACAGCGACATCATTGCCCCAACCAGCGGTATCACCGCCGCCGCCAGGTAAAGCGCCGCCGACAGAAATGCCGCGCGAATCGCGCTCACCAGCAGCCCGACGAATGTCCATCCGCGTCTCACTGATCGCTCGTTATTCCGTCGTTATCCCAGGGTTGAAAACGGTAAGAGCGCTATAACGCGGGCGCGCTTTATCGCCACGGCCAGCTGGCGCTGATGCCGTGCGCAGTTACCCGAAGTACGGCTGGGTACGATCTTG
The DNA here is from genome assembly GCA_963710455.1 of uncultured delta proteobacterium. Taxonomy (GTDB): domain Bacteria; phylum Desulfobacterota; class Binatia; order Binatales; family Binataceae; genus JAKAVN01. Next base: position 4,792 of record CAVQAG010000013.1, on the reverse strand, counting down.
CCGCCCTCGGTGATAAAGTTCTGCAGAGTGCGCACGTCCTTGTAGTCGACCTTGAGCGCCTTGTCGGCGCAGAAGCGGCATACTTTGCGCCGGCCTCCGCCGGGCCGCCGGCGCATCCCGCCCCGCTCCCCGCCGCGTCCTTCACCCGAGCGGTCCGAGTCGGGGCGCTGACCTCCGGAACGTGATCCCCGACCATGCTCATGGCCACCGTGTCCGGGGCCCTGCTCCATCCTCTCTTCGTCGGCCATTTTTACCCTGTTAAATCCTGTGTCTAAACAAATCAGGCGCCGAGCCTGATCGGCTCATTGCCAATTGGAATCTTCAGCTCTTATGAACTTGTGTCTGTCACGACCTCGCTGATTTCGACTACCATCACCTCGACTCCGCCCGCAGCCGAAGGCCATACGCGCCCGCGGGTGGCGCGCAGCGTTCCCGTTACTCTAACCGTCGCTCCGGCAACGATTCGCGCGCCCAACTGGCGTGCGTCACCCCCTGCCATCACGACTCCCAGTCGCAGAATCTCGCGGCCCTCGCCGCAGTTCACTTCAATCCTCAAAACAGGCGTTCCGCTCGGCGTAGTTCGCACTTCAGGCAAAGAAGCCACTGTGCCCACCAGGTCAATCCTGTTTCGGCCCACCCGCCGGACTTGCCTCCGCTTCAGAGGCGGCCGCCTCCGCGTCGGAGACGGCCTTTTGTGCTACCTCAGCCTCGCCCGCCGCTTCTTCCGCGGTGAGAGCGGCGCTCGGATGCGCCTCGCCCGGGGGATGCTCGGCAGCGGCAGCGGCTGCCGCCATCCGGGCCTCGGCAGCGGCCTTGGCCTCGGCCGCGCGATGAAGCCGGGACTCGATTTCGGCGCGCACCTTGGCGGTGTCGACTTCGGGATCGAGCAGCACCGAGAGATAGCGCAGCACGCTGTCGGACAGCTTGAGGTTGCGCTCAACCTCGTTCATCACGGGGCCGGTGGCGGCGTAGTCGAGGCGAACGTAGTACCCCCGGCGTTCGTTGTGAATCCGGTAGGCGAGTTCGCGAAAACCCCATTCGTCAGTTTCGAGCATCTCGCCGCCGCCGGTGGCGACCAGACCCTCGAAACGCCTGATGCTGTCTTTGACCTGATTTTCGCCCAGATCAGAGCGAAGGATGAAGATAGTTTCGTAGCGCCGCACGCGGCAGCCTCCTTGTGGATGCCAGCCCCCATAGGGAGCAAGGAGCAAGTCGCCACACTAACATCCGCCAATCCCGTCCTTCAAGCTGTAGAGCCAAACAAACCGTGAAAATGAGAATTAGACATGCAATTGCGGCGAGGACAGGGATACGTGCGGTTGATGGGGGCGCGGCGCCGAAAGCGTTAGACCCAGCCGACATCGCGCCACCATGCGACCAGCCGCCAGCGGCGCGAAGAGAGCGATGCCGCCATAGCGATTGTTTCAAAGGATTTCGTAGCCCGACATTAAGTCTATGACATGCTTCAAAATGTTAATACTGGCTTTAAGAAGGTTGAAGGCCGTCACTTCGGAAACAACCCCTATCTGGAGTGCACTGGCGCGCGTCGCATGGCAGGCCATCGGGGCCGAGCGGACGCTGTGTCAGCAGGCATCTGTAGCAGGCGGTCGAACTTTGTGGGTCGATCATCCGGCGGCCCTCGGGTGAACGGAAGTAGCCGTTCTTGGTGCGCAGATAGAGGCAGAAATTTGGCGTCGTGGCTGGCATGTCAGAGTCAGACATCTTGCACCTGGCCCGCGCGCAGTAACGCGCGCCGCACAAGCACGCGCGCGATCGCGACCTTGTAGGCGTTATGGGGCAGCGGGCGCGCGTCCTTGAGCGCTGCGTCGGCCGCGCTCGCCGCGCGTGCGCGATCCAGCACCGCGCCCACGAGCACCTGCTCAGCCTCGCGCGAGCGCCACGGTATCGGCGCCACCGCGCCCAGCACCACATTTGCCTGATGGACTCTCTTCGAGCGCGGATCGATCTCCAGCACCGCCGCGACGCTCACCAGCGGCCAATCGAAGCTCTGCTTCTCGCGCACTTCGAGGTAGGCGCTCTGCGCGGACGCCGCGGGCGGCGGCAGGATCACCTCGACCACGACCTCGCCGGGCTGCAGGACGTTCTCGCGCGTCGGGTCGACACTCGGCAGCGCGAAGAACTGATCGAGGACGACCTTGCGCTCGCCGCCGGGACCAGCGAGACGAACGCTCGCGCCAAATGCAATCAGCGCTGGCGCAAGATTCGACGGATGCACGATGAACGACGGTCCGCCGCCGAGGATCGCGTGATAGCGATTGAGCCCGTTTATCGCGTAGCAGAGATGCCCGCCCTTCTTGAGGCACACGATGTCAGGATTGCGAAAGTACCAGCATCGCGGCCGCTGCAGCAGATTGCCGCCGACCGTGCCGAGATTGCGAATCTGCGGCGTCGCCGCTTCGCCAGCTGCTTCGGCGAGCGCCGCGAAACGCGCGCGAACGACAGGATGTGCCGCGACGTCGCTAAACCGCGCCAGTGCACCCACGCGCAATCCGCCGTCGGGCGTCGGGTCGATTCCCTGAAGCTCCTTGAGTCCGTTCAGATCGACCAGTGCGCGCGGCGCGGCGATTTGCTGCTTGAGCATGTCGAGCGTGTCGACCCCGCCGGCGAGCGCCATATGCCTCGGCTGCGCGAGCAGGCGCACGGCAGCAGGCAAATCGGCGGGCGTCACGATCTCGAAGCGGTTCATCGAACTTTATCCAGCCCTCAAATCCTTCAATCCTTAAACCTTCCCAGCGCCGCCAGCACGCGGTCGGGCGTGATCGGCAGATCGCGTATCGGCACGCCAATCGCGTCGTACACCGCGCATCCGATCACCGCCGTCGAGCAGACGTGCGCCGCCTCGCCGAATCCAATCACGCCGGTATTGGTAACGCCGTTGGCGACCTCGACGAAGGTCACGTCGATTTCGGGCGTGTCGAGCGGCCCGGGCAGCTTGTAGTCGTCCATCGTCGGATTGACCATCAGCCCGGTCTGCGGATCGAGCCGGCGCTCTTCGATCAGCGCGAAGCCGACGCCCATGATCACGCCGCCGTTGACCTGGCTGCGCGCTGTCAGCGGATCGATGATCAGCCCCGCGTCGTGCACCGCAACGACCTTGAGCACGCGCACCACGCCGGTCTCGATGTCGACCTCGACCTCGGCGAACTGGCATCCGGCCTGATCGTCGCGAAAGCCCGATAGTTCGGCACGCGCTCCCCCTCGGCGGAGATCGAATCGCCGGGGATACGCCGGCAGACCTCGGCCATTGCGACCGACGCGCGCCGGCTCGAAACGGACACGAATCGGTGGAATCGCGCGCTTCGAGTTCGCCGGGCTCCGCGCCGAGCATCGGCGCGGCGATCCGGAACAGCTTCTCCTTGAGATGCGCGGCGGCCTGGCGGACGGCGGGTGAGTCGGAGGGGCTGGTCCTGCTGCCGCCTGACGGCACCGAGAAAAGATAACGCGTATCGCCGATTTGCGCGGTCACCGCGCCAAGCGGCATCCCGATTCCTCCGCCGCGACCATCGCGAGCACCGTGCGCGTTCCGGTACCGATATCCTGCGTGCCGACGCGCACCTCGAAGCGGCCGTCGCGCCACCCACGGCGATCGCCTGCGGACCGGAGCCGCCCAGGCTGTGCCATGCGCATGCGGCGACCGCCAATTCCGCGTCTTGAGCCCGGGGCGCCGTCCGAAGATTTCGGCCGCCGCGGCTTTTCTCGTCCCATTCGAAGGCGCTGCGCGCCCAGGTCGAACTCGGCGGCGCGCACCGGATTGATATTGTTGCGCCGGCGAAACTCGAGCCGATCGAGCTTGAGCTTGCGCGCCAGCTCGTCCATCGCGAGCTCGAGCGCAAACATCCCCTGCGGCCATCCCGGCGCCCGCATCGGCGACGACGGCCCGGCATTGATATAGACGTCGCGCTCTTCGGTTCGAATATTGGGACATGGGTAGATCGCATTGAATGGGCCCGACACTACCGGCACCGCCACCGATTCCGCCGCTGCCGTGCGAGATCAGTTCGATCGCCGTCAGCTTGCCATCGCCGCTGGCGCCGAGTCTCACGCGCTGCCAGGAGCTCGGCCGGTTGCCGGTGGCGACATGCTCGGCCGCGCGCGGGAGCATCAGCTTTACCGGTGCACCGGCTTCGCGCGCGAGTCGCGCCGCGATCACGACCTCGGCGCCCGCGCCGAATTTCGAACCAAAACCGCCACCCAGATACGCGGTTATCACGCGCACCTTGTCCGGCGGCAGCTTAAACAGCACGGCCAGGTCGTCGCGCACGGTGAAGATGCCCTGGGTCGAGCACCACACGTCAGCTCGTCGTCCTTCCACTCGCGACTGCGCCATGGGTTTCGAGCCATACGTGCGTTTGCACGGGCGTGGTATAGAGCGCCTCGTGGACGGCAACCGCCTCCTGAAGCCGCGCGCGACGTCGCCCACGCTCGCGACGTGAGGATCGACAAGGTTGGGACGGCTGCCGAAAACCTTGGGTGCATCGCCAGCCATCGCTTTTTCCATATCGACCACGAACGGCGCCGGTGTGTATTCCACTTTGATATGCCGCAGCGCGTGCGTCGCCACCTCAGGACTGACCGCGGCGACGGCGGCGACTTCCTGGCCAGCGAAGCGGACCGCTTTCCCTTGACCTTAAGCGCCGCGACCACGCCGCTTTGCGCCTGGGCTCCGGACAGATCGACGCTCCGCACCATCGCGTGCGCATAGGGGCTGCGCAGGATCGCTCCGTAGAGCATCCCAGGGAACTGGATGTCGTAGCTGTAGCGCGCGGCGCCG
>CAVQAG010000012.1:0-39455 GCA_963710455.1 uncultured delta proteobacterium | reverse complement strand
TCACATGCAAGAGGTCCCAGGTTCAAGTCCTGGTGCGTCCACCAAAATTCTCTTCTAAATCAAGTATTCCGTCTCCAATAGACGACGCAACTAGTCGTCTATTGTGTCACTTCTGTGTCAGAAAACCGGCTGGCAGCGTCTCCCGCGAGTGCGCATGAAAGTCGACTGCTTTGGGAGGGACTATGGAACTACTATCGTACACTTCAGAATTTTATTTGATGCCCGCATCCCGTCGCCATTTTACACAATACGAGGGCTTAAGCCGCCGAATCGAAACGCTATAAAACGCATAAGACCGCTGTGTAAGATGTGCTAACATAAAATGACGCTAAGCACGGCGATGAGAATCACCAGGGCTAAACGATGATCGGCAGATGTATTCATTGTAATCACAAAGTATCCACGCGGGCACCGGCGTGCCCGCAGTGCGGGGCGCCTCCACCCAGGCCATCCACTGCACCAAGTGTGGGAAAGAGATGCTGGACAGCGACTTTGCGTGTTCCACTTGTGGAGCCGAACGGTATCAGAAAGTGGCCCACGCTCTAAAACATTCTTCGCCGCTCTGAGTGCCGACCGCGACATCGAGTTCGGCCTCTACAATCGCGCGGTCGCGCATTCGCAGGCTCGCACAAGGATCCACCGCCCTAGCTCTTATAGCCTTTCTAGTCCACGGCTACTTTTCTCGACGCTTCATATACGCGGATATCTCCACCTGAAGAGCCTCCGCTTGGATAATCTCGTCGGTTCATCGGCGGATCTCACACCTCGTCCGCCAACTCCAGAAGAGTTTGCGCTTTCTTTACAGAATCTAGGAGATAGCACCATAGATTATGTTCAAAGTGTTGAGTACTGGTGCGATCCAAATGCTCTTCCACTCCGTCCCAAGGAAAAATGTAAGAAGGAGATCGATCGCGCTTCTGGTGTTCTAAACGAAATAAAATCTTGGTTGGTAGCCGCGAATGTCGCGTCGCCGATTTAAGACTGTTTGGGGCTTCCGATCTCCGATCTTCAAGGTGCCACCATATCCGCCTCTGCAATATTCTCTTCCGACAACCCTATCTGGTCGATGGCTTTCAACCCAGAAGTAGTATTGCTCGATAACCTCCAACAGAGCGTGGACCCTTCGCTGGCCAGTTTCTCGACCGACCTCCAGCAAGCCATCGGTGTGTGCCGCAACATGGGAGCGCTGCCGCGGTGATATACGCGCGTCGTGCAGGGCAACGCGCCATCGCTTTGTTTAGGATCCGCTTTGCGCGCAGTAGCAGCGAGCCTGTCCTTGGCCCGCGGAGCGGCCATGCAAGTGACACATTTCTACACAGGGCTGGTAAAACCATTGTGCCGCAAGAACTTTGGATGGACCGTTTGACTTCAAGCCAAGCGGCGCCATCGCCAACGGTTGAGCCCGTTTTGGCTCACAGCAGCCACTCTTCCGGATGAGCCACCGCTGTCGGTATCATTGGATAACCTTCGAGCAGGCTTTTTGCTCAACGCCGAGAGCGTTTCGGATGGGCATCCAAACACACCGATTGATACCGGTGATTTGCTGGACGCCACAACTCACATGCAAGAGGGACCCAGGTTCAAAGCCTGATGCGTCGACCAACCTAATTCCTCGCTCAATTCGGCATCACTGGCACCGTCGGCTGAAATTCCCCCAGGGCAATCGAGAGTTTCTGTGGTTATATTGGGACGGAAGATGCGCACGTTGACTGCAAAAATCGCCCGGCGTAGCCTCAAACAAGCCGAGCGATCGCGGTCGAAATGTACCAAAAACACCTTTAATTTGTTGGATCTTAGTCTCGCACAAGGAACCTATGCTGCGTAGCGCAATCAAGACGACCATATTGCTCGGTGCCCTGACCGGGCTGCTGATTTTGATCGGAGGTATCTTCGGCGGACGAAGCGGCGCCGAGTTCGCTTTCTTTATCGCGCTCGCGATGAACTTCTTCAGCTACTGGTTCTCGGACAAGATGGTGCTGAAGGCTTACGGCGCGCAGGAACTCGATGCCGCCGCAGCGCCCGAGCTTTACTCGATAGTCCAGGAGCTGGCGCAGGAGGCGCATATCCAGGTGCCGCGGATGTATCTTATCGATACCGACACGCCCAACGCCTTCGCGACCCGCCGCAACCCGCATCACGCCGCCGTCGCCGTGACCCGCGGGATCCTACGCATCTGCAGTCGCGACGAGCTCAAGGGCGTCCTCGGTCATGAGCTTTCCCACGTGATCAACCGCGACATCCTGACCAGTTCGATCGCCGCGACGCTCGCCGGGGCGATCATGATCCTGGCCTCGATGGCACGATGGGGCGCGTTTTTCGGCGGCTTCGGTGGTGGAGACGATGACCGGCGCGGCAATTTGGTCGAACTGTTGCTGATGGCTTTTCTGGCGCCGCTTGCGGCAACAATGATCCAACTCGCAATATCCCGCACGCGCGAATACCAGGCCGATGCCAGCGGTGCTCGTCTTACCCATCATCCGCTCTACCTGGCCGGCGCATTGCGCAAGCTCGAGGCCGCCAACGAACGCTTGCCGATGGACGCGGGGCCGGCGACGGCGCATCTTTTTATCGTCAATCCCCTGACGGCACAGCAGGGATGGATGAGCAAGCTGTTTTCAACCCATCCGCCGCTCGAAGAGCGTATTCGCCGACTCGAGCACATGGCGAGCACAGAGGTGGTCTAGGCTGATGGCATCCGAGGAAGAGAACTCCAAGGGTTTCAAAGTCCAGGACCGGCGGCGTTTCTGGCCGAGGGCGAACTGAAGCCCGAGTTCAGCGGCGCTGATGAATCCGCCGCCGTGAAGCCAGAACCGGCGCGTCCCGCGGCCGGCCCGCCGCCCGGCGCCGGCGCACCCACCTTCGCTGGGCAGCAGGGTGATGCACCCGCGGAGCAGGCGGGGCCAGCGACGCAGCCGCAGCAGGCGGCCGCGGCGAAGGGCTATGCGGCGGCGCGATCGGCGGCGGCGGCTCCCATCCGTCCGAGGCTGGCGCGGCGATGGGCGAGATAAGCTTTGCCGCCTTCCTGATGAGTCTTTCGACCGAAGCGCTGGTGCATCTGGGTGAGGTAGCCGATCCCTCCAGCGGTCAGGAGCGCCGCGACCTGGCGATGGCACAGCAGCTTATCGATATTCTGGGGATGCTGCGGGACAAGACGCGGGGAAATCTCGACCACGACGAGCAGGCGCTGCTCGACGCGATTCTCTTTGATCTCAGAATGAAATACGTTGAGATCGCTCGCCGGAACGGCTGATTGGTCTGGTCCGGCCAGCGTGCGAATGCCTTCGAAGTTCGGGAACGTCACCATCCTCTGTTTCGCGGCGCTGCTGCTTTTATGCGGCTCCCTGGCGTCGACCGCTCTTGCCGATCCGTTCTGGCGCGAACTCACTTCATCGCGCGCGACCAAGGCAGAGACCTTGCCCGACTTCGTTGCGCTGGCAGATAAACTGGGACCAAGCGTAGTCAACATCTCCACCGAGCAGGCTGGGCCATCAGCCTCCGAAAGCGAGGGCGGCGGCAGCGAAGGCGGCGGCAACGAGCCCTTTAACGAGTTCGGAGAGCCGTTCGGCGAGCCGCATGGCCGCAGCCTGGGCTCCGGCTTCATCATCAATGCGGCCGGCTACATCCTGACCAACGATCACGTGATCGAAAACGGCCGCGAAGTCATCGTCACCACGATGGACGGCAATCAGTACAGGGCGGTGGTGGCCGGACGCGACGCCAAGACCGACATCGCGCTGCTGAAAATAAAGGCCAAGCACGACCTGCCGGTGGCGCCGCTCGGCGACTCCGACGACGTCAAAGTCGGTCAGTGGGTGATGACCATCGGCGATCCATTCGGCTTCGATCACACGGTCACCGCCGGTATCATCAGCGCCCGCGGGCGCTTCATCCCGGGCAATTACGACGAGTTTCTACAGACTGACGCTGCGATCAACCCGGGCAATTCGGGCGGTCCGTTGATCAACATTCGCGGCGAGGTGGTGGGCGTGAACTCGGCGATTTTCACCCGCACCGGCTCCAACACCGGCATCGGCTTCGCCATTCCGGTCAATCTGGTCAAGGAAGAGCTGCCGCAACTGCGCGAGCATGGCAAGGTGGTGCGCGGATGGCTCGGAATTTACGTGCAGCGGGTGACGCCGGCGATCGCCGACTCGATGGGGCTGGAGGAGCCACGCGGCGCCCTGGTTGCCGAGGTGCTGAACGAGGGACCGGCCAAGAGTGCGGGGGTCAAACGCGGCGACGTGATCGCCGCGTACAACGGCATCCCGATCGAGGATTCGCGCGAATTACCCCTGATGGTCGCGCGCACGCCGCTTGGGCATAGCGCGACGCTCCGCGTTATCCGCGACAAGAAATACCTCGAGCTGCCGGTTACGATCACCGCCTCACGCGAGGCCCGCCTCGTCCCGGTCTCCAAACAGGCGAACAAGGGTAGCGCGCCGTTCGGCCTCAGCGTCAAGAACCTCGACGCCGCGCTTGCGCACGACATGGGCCTTGGCCAGAGCAAGGGCGTAGTGGTGTATTCGGTGCAGCCGGGCAGCGCGGCCGACATCGCCGGCGTACGCTCGCGCGACATCATCGTTGAGGTCAACCGCCACGGTGTCGTTGATGTCGACACCTACCAGCGAGCGCTCAAATTGGCCGGGGGCAAGGCGGTGCTGCTCCTGATCAAGCGTCACAACAGTACTGTTTTCGTGCCGCTCGAACCGGAGGGCTAGACGATGCGCGGCCGCGACCATGAGCCGGGCGCCAGCGCGGAAACGGCGGAGCGCTTTTGGCGGCGATGAAACGCGCGTTAAAAATAATTCTGTTCAGCGTCGCGGCAATCCTGCTTTTTGCCCTGCCGCCCTTGATCTATCAGTTCCTGGGTTACTACCACTCGCTGCAGGACGAGGTCGTAACGCGGTTTTCCGGCAAGCGCTGGAATATCCCTTCGCGCATCTACTCGGATTCCTGCTTCGTCTATCCCGGACAGAGCCTCGAAGATCTCGGTTTCTTCCAGCGCCTGGCGCGCCTCAACTACCATCGCGTCGTCCCGGGCCAGGTCGCTTCACGAGGCGAGTATTCGCTGGACGAAAAGAAGCATCGGCTGACCATCTTTCTGCACAGCTTCGCCTATCCTTATTCGGACTTCGCAGGCGAGGCGGTCGAAATGACGCTCGGGCCACACGACACGGTGCTCGCGATGCGCGACCCGCTCGGCGGCAAGCCGCTCTTCTCGGTCGAGCTCGAGCCGGAGCTGATCAGCGGAATTTTCCAGGGTAGCTGGCAGCAGCGCCGCCTGGTGCCGCTTGACCAGATCCCCCTCGCCTTCATCGACGCGATTTTGGCCGCCGAGGATCATCGCTTCTACGAGCATCACGGCGTCGACCTGGTCCGCATCGTCAAAGCCGCCTGGGTCGACTTCTCCGCGCATCGTGTACGCCAGGGCGGCTCGACCCTCACTCAGCAGTTGATGAAGAATTTTTTCCTGACCAGCAAGCGCGACTGGCACCGCAAGGTCAAGGAAATCCTGATGGCCTACATCGCAGAGCGCCAGTATTCCAAGGACCAGATCCTGGAAAATTACATCAACGATATCTATCTCGGGCAGCGAGGCCAGGAGGGAATCTATGGTGTGTGGGAGGCCTCCGAGTTCTACTTCTCCAAGGAGCCGCGCAATCTGACGATCGGCGAGATGGCAACGATTGCCGGGATGATAAGCTCGCCCAACCGACTCAATCCGCTCCATCATCCGCAACTCGCCGAGCAGCGGCGCAACGAAGTGCTGGGACTGATGCTCGCCGACGGCTATATCAGCAAGGCCGCTTACGATAGCGCCGCGACCGAGCCGCTGCATCCGCGCGAGGTGTTCGTCGAGAACAACGACGCGCCCTACTTCGTTGACTACGTTAAGCGCGAACTGGCCGAGCGCTATCCGCCCGACGTGTTGACGGGCGAGGGCCTGAGAATCTTCACCTCGCTTGACGTACACGCGCAGAAACTCGCCGAGAAAGCCGTGCGCGACAACCTCGACTACCTCGAAGGACGCTACCCTTCGCTGCGGCGCAAGGAAAAAAAGGATCAGCTCGAGGAGGCGTTGATCGCGATCGAGCCGCAAAGCGGCAAGATTCGCGTGATGGTGGGTGGACGCGATTACCGCGAAAGCCAGTTCGACCGTATCACCCAGGCCAAGCGCCAGCCGGGCTCGGCCTTCAAGCCGATAACCTATCTGGCAGCGCTGCAGGAAACGCTCGACGGCGGCCCCGCGCATTTTCTGCCGACCACTTACATTGACGACACGCCGTTCACCTGGACCTACGGTGACATGAGCTGGAGCCCCAAGAACTACAAGGACCGCTACTTTGGCCGGGTTACGCTGGAGTTCGCGCTCGAGGAGTCGCTCAATTCGGCAACCTCGCGCCTGGCCAACCAGATTGGACTCGACCGGGTGCGCGCGATGGCCCAAAACATGGGCTTTGGCGACCTGCCCGCGTACCCGTCGATTGTGCTGGGTGGAATCGAGGTCACGCCGATGCAGATCGCGCAGGCCTATTCGATCATGGCCGACTACGGACTCGAGGTGCAGTCCTACGCGGTCACGGCGGTGGTCGATCAGAGCGGCAAAGTGATCGAGGGCCATGAACTGCAGGCGCGCCAGGTGCTTTCGCCGCAACTCGCCTACATGATCGATTTCATGCTCGAACAGGTCATCAACCACGGCACCGGCGAGGGCGCGCGCAAACGCGGCTTCACCCGTCCCGCGGCGGGCAAGACCGGCACTACCAACGATTCCAAGGACGCCTGGTTCACCGGCTTCACGCCCAACCTGCTCGCCGTGGTGTGGACCGGCTTTGATCAAAGGGAAGAACTGGGACTAACCGGCGCGGAGGCGTCGCTGCCGGCCTGGACCGATTTCATGAAAGCCGCGACGGCCTCGCGTCCGCCGCTGGACTTCGCCCCGCCGCCCGGTATCGTGGTGGAAAAGGTTGACCCGCTGACCGGGTACCTGGCGGGTCCGAACTGTCCGGTGGCATTGGAGGGAGCGTTCCCAGCGGACCTTGCGCCGACTCAAGTGTGCCCGTTCCACAATCGCGGCGGTACCACGCCGACCGCAGTTAACACGACAACGCCCGGCGCGGGGCTCCCGTCAGTCCCAGCGGCGCCAATAGGGGGCAACTGGGAACGTGTGCCGAGCGACACTAACGACTGATGGTAGTTGAAGCAGAATTTGCGCGGCGGACCGTATCGAGACGCGTCGGGTCGATTACGCTCGCCTGTGCGTTGGCGCTGGGTGGTTTCGCGTATTCGGCGGACGCGACCGCCTCGGGCGCGACCGCCGAATACGCGGCAGCCGCAAGCGCTGTGCCCTCTCTGATAGCGCTCGAAGAGCAAAGCCTGCCGCCGGAGGACTTGAGTTCTCCGGCGGCATCCCCAGCGGCATCGCCGGCGGCGTCACCCGCGCCTCAAGGCGGGGCGCAGGCTCCCGCCACACCCGGGGCCGATGTTGGGGGCGCGAGCGGCGGGGGCTCTGAATGGACGCGCGTTCCGACAGAGCCGGGCGGCGCGTCCGCGCCCGGCTCAGCTGGCGCGGCCGCCGCGACGGGAGCGGGCGCCGCAGCAGCGCCCGCTCCCGTCGCCGACGAGCCGATTCCTCAAGCCACGCCTACCGACGCGCCGCCGCCCTACGACGTCGGCTCAATCCAACCGACCGCGCCGGTCAGCGATCAGCCGCTCACCGGGCTCATCGCCAGCACCAAGGACCAGCCGGCGCTCAACGCCTCGTTGCGCTTCGCGGAGCAGGGGCGCAAAGCGCTCGAAACCTCCAGGATCGACGACGCGATCCGCGACCTTGGACGCGCAATTTCTATCGATCCGACCGATCCCTATGCGTACTTTTATCTCGGCCGCGCCTACATGCTCAAAAAAGACTACACGCAAGCGCTCGCCTTTTTCGGCCGCTCCGAGGTCGGACTCCGTGCAGTGCCCGCATGGCTTGGCGAGGTCAAAAGTTTTGAAGGCGTGTGCCTCGAGGAACAGGGAAAGTTCCCCCAGGCGGCCGCGGCCTACAAGCAAGCGCTCGACGCTGCGCCGGGCAACCTGATGGCGCGTGCCGGATACGGCCGGCTGAGCGAAAATCTCTCCGATGCCAACGCGGGCAACGCGGCGCCGCCGCCACCGCCCGTCGACGGTGCGGCGCTCCCGGCGCCCGAGGTCAATTTGGCCCCGCCCGCTCCGGCTGAAGCGGCGCCGCCCCCGGCGGACTCCGATCACTCTGATTCGGGTGCCGACGCGGGTGACGACTCGGGCGTCGATTCAACCGGCGCTGCCGCCGGCGGAGCAACGGTCCGGGCGCGCAAAGCAACCGGTAAAGCACGAAGCAGTGAAACAGTGAAAAAATGCTGATCCTGGGAATCGAGTCTTCGTGCGATGACGCGGCTGCAGCGGTTATAGAAACCTCGCGCCCCGGCGTCGCTTCGATCCGCTCGAGCATCATCGCCAACCAGGACGAGATCCATCGCCGCTACGGCGGCGTCGTTCCGGAACTGGCCTCGCGCAACCACGTCGTCACCATCCTGCCCGTGATCGAGCAGGCGCTCGAAGCCGCGGGCTGCGCGCTCGGCGACCTTGGAGGTATCGCGGTGACCCGCGGTCCAGGGTTAGTCGGCTCGCTGCTGGTCGGCCTGATGTGCGCCAAGGGACTGGCGCAAAGTCTCGATATCCCGATGGCGGCGGTGAATCATATCGAGGGACACCTGCTGGCGCCGCTGCTGGAGCATCGCCTTGCCATGCCGTTTCTCGCACTGGTCGTCTCGGGCGGACACACCGAACTCTTCGTGGTCGAAGACTTCGGCCACTATCGCCGATTGGGACGCACCCGCGATGACGCCGCCGGCGAGGCGTTCGACAAAGTGGCCAAGCTGATGGGCCTCGGCTATCCGGGTGGCCGGGTAATCGACGAGCTGGCGCGGCGCGGGAACCGCAGGCAAGTGCGCATTTCGCGCGCCCACGTACGCGGCGCGCCGCTCGATTTCAGTTTCAGCGGAGTGAAGACCGCGATTGCGACGCTGCTGCGCACCGAAGCCGGCGCCGCGCTCGCGCCCGAAGACCTGGCGGCGAGTTTTCAGGAAGCGGTCGTCGATATGCTGGTAGGACCGGCGATGCACGCGGCTCGCGAGACCGGTATCGAGGTGATCGCGCTTACCGGAGGCGTCGCCGCCAACTCGCGCCTGCGCGAGCGCCTGGCCGAGGCGGCGGCCGCAGAAGGCTGCAAAGTCGTTGCGCCGTCGCTCAAGTTCTGCACCGACAACGCGGCGATGATCGCGATGGCTGGGAGCTATCGGCTTTTGCGCGGGGAACGCGACTCGCTCGGCGTCGACGCCGAAGCCGCGCTGACCTTGTAGGCGGGACGCGACGATGGAGATGCCACGGGTAAGACGTGCCCCGGGCGCCGAGGCCGCAAGCGCCAAAATCGAAATTGCAAAACCTGCGCGCCCTTCGCCATTCGCGGTGGCTGCCGAGCTCGAAGCGGCCGGCGTGCGGCCTGCGCAAATCGCGCGGCCAGAATTTCCTGGTCCAACCTGGCATCGCTGACAGGATCGTCCGCGCGGCCGCAATCGCTCCCGGCGATGAAGTGGTCGAGATCGGCCCGGGCCTTGGCATCCTGAGTGACAAAATTCTGCGCGCCGGGGTGCGGCGGCTATGGCTGGTCGAACTCGACGCGCGATTGTCTGAGCGCCTGCAGAGCGCCTTTGCCGGACATCCCGCAGTGCGCGTGGTATGCCGCGACTTCCTCGGCGTCGAACTCACAGAACTGGCCGAGCGGCCCCCGGTGAAGGTAATTGGCAATCTGCCGTTTAACGCGGCCGCCGCGATCCTGCGCCGGCTCGACGAGATGCGCGGCGCGATCGCGCGGATGGTTCTGATGTTCCAGCGCGAGGTCGCCGAGCGCATCCGCGCGCGTGCGGGCGAACGCGCTTACTCGGCGCTGAGCGTTTACACCGCGCTCTATTGGGAGACGCGCGAGCACTTCCGCGTCGCCGCCGGCAATTTCCGTCCGGCGCCGCACGTGGACGCTGAGGTTATCGTCTTCACGCCGCATCTGTGCGCGCCGTTTGCATCAGCGGACGAACCCGCGCTGCTAGGCACCATTCGGGCCGCGTTTTCCGCCCCGCGCAAGACCATCCGCAACGCGCTCGCCGGCGCGCTCGACGCCGCACCTGAGGCGGTCGCCCATGCGCTTTCCCGCGCCGCGATCGATCAAACCGCGCGGCCCGGCACACTCTCAATCCCCGATTTCGTGCGCCTGGCCGGCGAACTCGAGCGCGCCACAGCGAGCGCTACCGGTGCGGTGGCGGCAGGGTCCGGCGATGCCTGAGCTGCCCGAGGTCGAGTCGCTCCGGCGAATCCTCGCACGCACGGCGGTCGGCCGCACTATCGAACGCGCGCGCATCGCGGAGCCGCGCCTGCGGCGCAAGGTGGCGCACGATTTTGCGTCCGGCGTCGAGGGCCGGCGCATCGAGCGCCTTGGCCGACGCGCCAAGTACCTAATCATCGAGCTAAACGACGGCGCGGCGATGATCGTGCATCTGGGGATGAGCGGCAGCCTGACCCATCGCGGCAAAGATTTCGACGACGCTGAATTCGCCGCACGCCACGACCACGTCGAGTTCGCGCTCGACGATCGCACTCGCCTGGTCTACAACGACCCGCGCCGCTTTGGACTCATCCGGCTGGTTGCGCAGGGCGAACTCGCTACCGCGCCTGAGCTTGCCGGGCTCGGCCCGGAGCCCCTAAGCAGCGCTTTCAATGCGGAATACCTGGCGCGGATGGCGCATGGGCGGCGCGCGGCGATCAAGAACCTCATTATGGATCAGCGGGTGGTCGCCGGAATCGGCAACATCTACGCCTCCGAGATTCTGTTCCGCGCGGGAGTTCGGCCGACGCGCCACGCCGCCAAGGTGACTCGCAAGGAGATCGGACGGATCGTCGCCGAGACTGCGCCGGTTCTGCGCGCCGCGATCGGCAGCCGCGGCACCACCTTTCGCAGCTATCGCGACTCCGAGGGACAGCCGGGACGATTCGCTGAACGCCTGATGGTCTATGGGCGCGAGGGCGAGCCGTGCCGCGTCTGCAAAAGCGCGATTCGCAACCTGACGGTCGGCCAGCGTTCGAGCTTCTTCTGCCCGCACTGCCAGCGCTGAGCCCGACGCGGCTATCCGCCGTCAAGTTGTCCCGTCAGCCCGTCCCGCGCGCGTAAAACGCGATCGCATCTTCCAGGCGGTCGTTACCCCAGAACAGTTCCTTGCCAATGATCATCGTTGGAGCGCCGAAGATACCGTGCACCACGGCCCATTGATTCTGCTCACGCAGGCGCTGCTTGTTCTCCGAGGTCTCGGCGCGCTGGATCACTTCGCGCGGCGGCTGACCGACCGTGGCAAGAATCTCCGCGATGGTTTCGGTGCGCGAGATTTCGCGGTCCTCGCCAAAGTTGGCGCGAAAGACCGCGCGTACGAAGCGCGGACACCAGGGCTCTTCTGCCGCCATACAGGCGACGCGCGCGGCCAGGAGGCCACTTCGCGGAAACTTGCTCGGGCGGCGAAACGGAATTTCGTATTTTTCGCACAGGCGCTCCATGTCGCGCCACATGTATTGGCCCTTCAGCGGATAGAGATTGAAAGGCGAGTCGCCCCATCCCTGGGACGCGAAGATCGGGCCCAGAAGAAACGGACGCCATCGTATAGGCACTCCGGCCCTCGCTGCGACTTCCTCGATCCGAGAGGCGGCCAGATATGAATATGTGCTCGCGAACTCGAACCAGAATTCCAGTGGTTCCTGTTCCATATCTCCATGCCCCACAGTTGGCCGAACCATAGCGAATCGCCCGCGCGAGGGAAACGCGGGCGCGGCGCAGCGCGATAAGCCAGTGTGGCTGGCGGCGCGCGGTCGCGAGCCGTAGAATGTCCTTGTGATGGTCGATATTCGCGTTAGTACGAGCGAGCGCGTGCAGCTGGTCGATATCACCGGCGACGTCGCGCGTGCGGTTGAACGAAGCGGTGTGCATAGCGGACTCTGCAACCTCTTCGTTACCCATACCACGGCCGCCGTGATCGTGTCGGAAAATTGGGATCCCGACGTCACCTCCGACATGTTGCGCCATCTCGAGCGCCTGGTTCCGCTCAAGGGCGACTTTCGCCACGCGGAAGGCAATTCGCAGGCGCACATTCTTTCGGTGATGCTCGGTACGTCGATCAATATTCCGGTGCGCGAGGGCAAACTCGCGCTCGGCCGATGGCAGGGCGTGATGCTGGCCGAGTTCGACGGTCCGCGCGAACGCGTCGTGATAGCGAGTGTCGCCCGGCTTGATCGATAGCGGCCAGGGCGCGAGTGGGAGAACAGGCCGAGGGGGGCGATGGAGCAGGTTCCTGGGATTTTCGGCGACGTGGCCGCGCTCGCGCTGGGAGCGTGCGTCGGCAGTTTTGCGGTGACGGTCGCTTACCGCTTGCCGCGCGACATTTCGATCGCGACCCCGCGATCGTTCTGCGAAAGCTGCGAGCGTCCGATTCCGTGGTGGGCCAACATCCCGATCTTTGCCTATCTGGCCTCGCGCGGGCGGTGCCTGATGTGCGGGGCGCCGATCAGCGCGCGCCATCTGGGCGGCGAACTCGCGCTCGCGCTGGCCGCACTCTTCCTGTACACGAATTTTCCGTTGGGTGACGCGATTGCGCGCTTCGTCTTCATCACAGCGCTGATGACCTGTTCGCTGGTTGACTACGACTGGCGGCTGATCCCCAACCTGATCACTTTCCCCGGGGTGCCGGTGGGCTTCGTGCTGGCCTCGATATTTATGCCCGAAGTCGGATGGAAAAACTCGCTCATCGGAATTGCTGCAGGCGGCGGAGTCCTGTTCGTGACCGGCTTTCTTTACCAGATGGTGCGCGGACAGGAGGGCGTCGGTCTCGGCGACGTGTTCCTGCTCGCGATGGTGGGAGCGTTCATCGGATGGCAAGGCACGCTGTTCACTTTGTTTTTCGGCGCGCTGCTCGGATCGTTTGGGGGACTCGCTGTCGGACTATTCGGAACGCCGCGCGACGCGCCCGAATTGCCCCCGGGCATGCGCGAGGCTGCCGGCACTGCGGCGCCTGGCGCCTCCAGTGTCGCAGGAGGACAAGCGAGCGCAGCGACAATGGCAGTCGCGCAAAACGACGCGGCGGCGGCGCTATCAATCGATTCGCAAGCGCCCGATAGCGCGGCGGCGGAAAGCGAGGAGCACACCTTGCTCGCGACCGCCGTTCCATTCGGACCCTTCCTGTCGGCGGCGGCCGGTTTCTACGCGCTCTTTCAACCGCAGCTCGCAAGCTGGTATCTATCTCGCTGATGGCGGCCGGAATCTTCATCACGCTCGAGGGCGTCGAAGGCTCGGGCAAGACCACCCAGGCGGCGATTCTGGCTGACGAGCTAACTCGGCGTGGACGCCGCGTGACGCTCACCCACGAGCCCGGCGGCACGCGCGCGGGCGAGGCAATCCGCGCGATTTTTCTCGACCCTGCGGTCTCGTTGGGAGTCGCCTCCGAACTGCTCCTGGTTTTAGCAGACCGCGCGCAGCATGTGCGCGAAAAGCTGCGACCCGCTCTGGAAGCCGGTGAGATCGTTATCTCGGACCGCTACTCCGACTCGACCATCGCCTACCAGGGCCATGGCCGCGGCTTTGACCTCAAGCTTGTTGACCAACTTAACCAGCTCGCCAGCGACGGCATCCGGCCCGCGCTAACGATCGTGCTCGACTGTCCGGTCGAGATTGGACTGGTGCGCACGCGCGCTCGCGTGCGCGGCGACGTGCGCGGCTACGATCGTTTTGAAGGCGAGCAGGTGGATTTCCACCGCCGGGTCCGCCAGGGCTTCATGACTATCGCACGCGCCGAGCCCGAACGCGTGACAGTAATCGATTCGACGCGCGAGCTCGCGGTCGTCAGCATCGACATCCTGATCGCGGTGGAACGGTTGGTGGGCCACTGATGCCGCTTGATGGGGTGCGCGGTAACCGTGAGACGATCGAGCGACTGAACGCCGAACTTCTCTCTCGTCCCTCGCACGCATATCTGTTGGCGGGCCCGCGCGGAGTGGGCAAAGCGATGGTCGCGCGCGGCTTTGCGCATGCGCTCCTGTGCGAGCGTGCGCCGGGGCCCGGCTTCTGCTGCCGGGTAGAGAATTGCCCTGTGCGCGAAACCGGAAAATCGGCGCGGCGTGGGCGCGGCATTGATCGCCCGGGCGCCGCGGTTGCCCTCCGATGCGAGTGTTGCGCGTCGTGTGTGCAAGCGGCTGCGGGCGTGCATCCCGACCTCATCACCATCGCGCGCGCCGAAGGCCGCAGCGAAGTGCTGATCGAGCAGGTGCGCGAGCTTATTGCCCGGTTGGGCACGCGGCCGAGCCGCGGCGCGCGTCGCGTCGCGATTATCGACGATGCCGAGACGCTCGGTATCCCGGCCCAGAACGCATTGCTCAAGACGCTCGAGGAGCCGCCCGGCCATACGATCATCTTCATGGTCGCGGAAAGCGAACGTGCGTTGCTCGATACGGTACGCTCGCGCCTGCGGGTGGTCCGGTTTGCGCCGCTGGAGGTAAGCGATATCGAGACGATCGCCATCGCGCGCGCCGGTATCGATACCGAACGGGCCGCGGCGCTCGCACGGCTTGCGCGCGGGAGCGCCGGGCGTGCGCTAAAGCTCGCCGGCGGAACTGAGCCGCCAATCCGCGATCTGTTGAACGCACTTGGCAGTGCCCGGCGCCTGGATTTCGCCCGGGCCCAGGCGCTGGCGCAGGAATTCTTTGCCAGCCGCGAGCAGGCGGCGGAGAACTTCGAGTTGATCGCGCGGGTGCTGGAGGAAATACTGTGTCTCAAGCTGATGCGGACGCCGCCGGAGGCGGCCGCGCCCGAAGTCGCCGAGACGATGACCAACATGGCCGAAGATTTCGGACTCGATGCGCTGCTGGCGAGCCTCAAGGGCGCGGTTGAGGCGCGCGCCGCGATCGACGAGATGGCGAATCCGCGGATCCAGGCCGAGCAGTGGTGGATGACGGTGCGCGACGCGATGGGGGGCCAATCGTGACCGACCAGATCGATCCGTTCGAAGGCGCACCGGAACTGCCGCGGATTGTCGCGGTCAGCTTTCTCGCGGTCGGCCATCTGTATAATTTTCTCGCCGGCGGCCTCTCGCTCAAGCGTGGCGACCGCGTGGTGGTCGAGGGCGAAGCGGGTGTGCGCATCGGGAAGATCGAAGTCGAGCCGCACGAGCCGTCGCGCACGCTTGATTTACGCGCGCTCCGACCCGTGTTGCGGCTGGCCGAAGCGGGCGACGTCGACGGCGAGACCGAAAATATCGACCGCGAGGTGTCCGCGCGGCGGCTCTGCCTGCATCGTATCCGCGAGCGCAATCTCTTGATGAAGCTCATCAACGTTGATTACATGCTCGACGGGCGCAAGGCCGTGTTCTACTTCACCGCCGAAAGCCGGATCGATTTTCGCGACCTGGTGCGCGACCTTGCCAACTCATTGCGCGTGCGGGTCGAGATGAAGCAGATCGGCGCGCGCGACGAGACCAAGGTGACCGGTGCGGTGGGGCCATGCGGGCGCGAACTCTGTTGCTCGTCCTGGCTGCGCGACTTCGAAGCGATAACGGTCAAGATGGCGCGCGAGCAGGGGCTGGCGCTCAATCCCTCGCGGCTCGCCGGGATGTGCGGGCGGCTGAAGTGCTGCCTGCGCTACGAGTATTCGACGTACCTCGAACTGCGGCGCGGCCTGCCCACCGTCGGCAAGCGCGTGCAATCGGTCAAGGGTGACGGCAAAGTGCTGCGCCAGAACATCCTCAAGCAGACCGTGCTGATTCAGCGCGACGAGGACGGCGGCGTGGTCGAAGCCGCGCTGCAGGACCTGGTGGACGCGCGCCCGCAGGCTTGAGCCGCACCGTCCCTGCCAAGTAGCATCGAGGCGCCGGTTTCTCGCGCGTGCGGCATGACGCGCGCGAAGCGACGTAGGAAAGACTGCATCCCCATGGCCGAGCGTATCCACATAACGACCGCGATTTTCTATTGCAACGGCACGCCGCATGTCGGAAGTGCGTACGAGGCGCTCGCCGCGGACGTTTTCGCCCGCTATCAGCGGCGCAAGCTGGGCCGCGAAAATGTGAGCTTCCTAAGCGGCACCGACGAGCACGGCGACAAAATCCGGCGCGCGGCGCTCGCGCAGGGGTTCACACCGAAAGCTTACACCGACAAGATGAGCGCGCTGTTCGACGAGGCCTTCCGCGGGCTCGGGGTCAGCTACGACTACTGGGTGCGTACCACCGACGAGGTGCATCAGAAGTGGGTGCAAGAGATGCTGCGGCGCACACAGGCGCGCGGCGACATCTACTTTCGCGATTACGAGGGGCTGTACTGCGTCGATTGCGAGCGCTTTTACACCGAAAAGGAGCTGTTGCCGGGCAACGTCTGTCCCACGCACAACCGCCCCGTCGAGCTCATCAGCGAAGGGAACTATTTCCTGCGAATCGAAAAGTACCGCGAGCAGGTGCTCGAACACATCCGCCGCAATCCCGATTTCATCCGGCCCGAGCGCTACCGTAACGAGGCGCTCAATATGCTGTCGGAGCCGCTGACCGATCTGTGCATCTCGCGGCCCAAAGCCCGGCTGGACTGGGGAATCGAGCTTCCTTTCGATTCCAATTACGTCACCTACGTCTGGTACGACGCGTTCTGGGCGTACGTGAGCCATCCCGCGACCAACGATCCAGGCTTTGTCGAAAAGGTATGGCCCAACACCGAGCATTTCATCGGCAAAGATATTCTGAAGACCCACGCGGTGTACTGGCCGCCGATCCTGCTCGCCGCGGGGCTGCCGCTGTTCAAGCATCTCAACGTCCACGGATGGCTAAATTTCGGCGGCGCGCGGATGTCCAAGAGCTCGGGCAACGTGCGCGACCCGGTTTCTTACGAGCAGGCCTTTGGCGCCGACGTGCTGCGCTACTTCCTGATGCGAGAGGTAGTGTATGGCCTGGACGGTGATTTCTCCGAGGAGCGGCTGGTGGAGCGTTACAACGCCGAGCTGGCCAACGACCTTGGCAACCTGGCGAGCCGGGTGCTCGCGATGGCGGCGCGATACTTCCAGGGCGAGATCACCGCGACGCCGGGCGCGGGCGGCGAAGAAATCGATCATGCGCTATGCGAAGCCTTTCGGGTCGCGCCGGAGCGCGCGGGCGCGATGGAAGACGAACTCGCGTTCAATCGCGGACTCGACGCGGTATGGCAAGCGCTCGATGCGGCCAACAAGTATATCGTCGCGACCGCCCCGTTTACGCTCGCCAAAGATCCGGACAAACTGCCGCGCGTTGCCCAGATACTCGCCAACCTGCTCGAGGGCGTGCGCGTAATCGCGGCAACGCTGGAGCCGTTCATGCCGCGGCAGGCGGCTAAGCTTCTTGACCTGCTCGGCGTCGACGAGACGGCCGCGGATGCGCCGTTCGGCGCGGGGCTCAAACCCGGCCATCGCGTGAAGCCGCCGGTCCCGCTCTTTCCGCGGATCGACAAGACCGACCGCGCGTAGGTTTTCCGGCCCGCGGTCTCGAAACCCGATCGGGACCGAGCACCGAAGCCGATGAGTCCGTTCACCTTTGCGATGCGTTACTGAAATCTGTGTCGGAGCTGCTCGATCGGCTCGTCGACTACGATACTAAAATCGCTTTCGAAACAGACCTTGGTTTCCGCCCGCTTTGATCCGTCCTGCGCCAGCGACTCAACCCCCTCGAAGTACGCGATCCGGTCGCTGTTTATCCAGACTGACTGTCCACCCTTGTTAAGCCTCACAAACGCCATCTGCCGCTCCACCCCTTTCCTGAATTGGTCACCTCCACGCAGGTGACCCTTCAGCCTGAAAGATTAGCCGCGCACAATCAACACCTGCGGCCTCGTCCACGAAAACCCCGAGCGATTTGCCACGCCAGGAATGGTGCGATTTTTAGAGCTTGGCGGCTGCGTCGACCCACTTGCGGGCCGCTTCCTCGATTCCCTTCGCGGCTTCCTCCGGCGTGCGGGGGGCGCGCATGTTGACGATCACGAGTTCGTCGACCCCGGCATCGCGATAGCGCGCAAGATCGTCGGGCGTTATTGGCTTGGTGTAGGGCGAGACCGCGAGCTCGACTTCGGAGCGCTTGCGGCCGTTGGACTTTAGCAGCGACTCGATCAGCCGAATCTTGTCCGCCGCCTCACCGGGGTCGAGGTTGAAGCCGCACCATCCGTTGCCGTACTCGGCGACGCGGCGCAGCGCCGGGCCGCTCTCGCCGCCGAAAAAGACCGGCAGGTCAGCGCCGCGAACCGGCTTGGGAAAACTGCGGACGTTTTCGAAATTCACGAATTCGCCCTTATAAGAGCTTAGCGAATCGCCCCACAGCCGGCGCATCGCTTCGATATACTCGCGGGTGCGATGTGCGCGCCGCTCCCAGGGGATTCCGAGCGCGCGAAACTCCTCCTCCAGCCAACCTATACCCACTCCCAGGACGAAGCGGCCCTCGCTCAACGAGTCGAGTGTCGCGACCACTTTGCCCAGCACCAGCGGATTATGCTCGGGCACCAAGCAAATACCGGTGGCGAGGCGAATTTTACGCGTCACGGACGCCATCGTGCACAGTAGGAGGAACGGATCAGCGATCGGCGCGTCGGTCGGGGCAGGCAGGGTACCGTCGTCGCGGTAGGGATAACGCGAAGCGTAGGAATCCAGCAGCACCACGTGCTCGGGCGCCCACAGAGTCGAAAAGCCGACTCGTTCGGCATTCTCGGCGAACGCCTTAATGACTGCCATTCCGCCGACCCGTCCCGACACGACAGCGAAAAGTCCGACCTTCATGATGAGTTACTCCTTGCGCGACACTTTCAGCATTGCACGCGTCTCACCATGAAATACTCTTCCAGGAAAAGGCAAGTTGTCGGCAGAGCAACCGTCCAAGCCGCGCGTCAGGGACTTCTGTCACTTTGGTTTTTTCCGCGGACCGTGATGCACCACAGCTTTCATTATTCAATAACTGTTTGTTTCACAGGTAATAAAAGAGCGAGCGTTCAGCCCGAGACCGAAACGCTCGTTCTGGTTTCAAACGAGGATTAGCAGCTAGCGGTTTTTGTGACTCTGACGTCCCGCTTCGGCGTGCTGTTCCGGATTGCCGCGGGTGTGCGAACCGCCCGAATTGCGGTCATCGTCCCGTTCGCGGTCATTCGAATGCCCGGTATTCTTATGACTTTGCCGGCCCGCCTCGGCATGCTGTTCTGAATTGCCGCCGCGGCTGCCCTGAGCGTGGGAACCGCCCTGTTTCACTTCGTGAGCCTGTCCGGCATGCGAAGATTGTCCGCCGTGCGGATGCTCACCGCCCTTGCGACCAACCTCGGACATGTGTTCACGATCTGAGCTAACCGCCTCGCCGCCTTTTCGTCCTGCCTCGCGGGCATCGTCGGGGCTGAATTCATGCGCCGACCCTTTCTCGTGCGACGCACGACCACCCTCCCTAGCGATTTCACGCTGCTTGTCGTTATCCATAGATCCAAAGCCACGATTGGATGTGTCCTTCTCGGCCATCGTATTAGTCTCTTAAAAGCTGGAATTTTTTCGAGGAACGAACGATTTGTAAGTTCGATGCCCTCACAAAACGTTCACCACGTACGAGGTTCAAGTCCTGTGCCGAAGCTTCGGCGGGAGTGAGTTCTATGGCTGACTTTCGGATTTGTATGAAACAGGTGAGTATTAAACGCGCAGGTGGAAAAAGGTTCTTGGGATTTTCTACTCCGTGTGAGTTTTCTACAGTTTCCTCAGATGTTAATTGCGCAGCATCAGTTCGCGCTGATGCGGTTCGAGGTAGGTCTGTCCCTTGAGATAAGCGATATCGAAACGCCGCATCCAATGACGAATCAGCGTCAGCGGAACTATCAGCGGTACAGTTTCGCGACGGTATTCTTCGATCACTTCCATCAACTCCCGTCGCGAATCGGCATCGCACCGCTCGCGCAAATAGCCAGCTATATGCTGCATCACGTTGACGTGCCGCGCCCGCGTCGTCAGCTTCTTGAGCGCCGCCATAAAATCGGCCGAATGCGCGCGGCGAGTGTGCCATAAGGGTCAGCTTGTGGGCGGTATGGAAGGCGAGCAGCGCGCCTACGGTCCATCGGATATTGCGCCCGCGAATGTTGCGCGCACAGACGTTAGGCGCGGCGAAAAGCGCGCGCATTCGACGGTACGCAAACACCCGCACGAGGAAATTGTCGCGAAGACTCGGATCGTTAAGCCGTCCTTCCTCTTCGATCGGCAGGTTGGGCAGGCGGCGTATCAACGCCTCGGCGAATAGCCCCCGTCCGTCGCGCTCCGGCATTCCAGCCCGCCCATAGACGCGAACCCGTTCCATCCCGCAGCTCGGCGAATCCTTCTTGAGCACATAGCCCGAGAGATCTGCGCGCTCGAGCGCCGCCGCGCAGCGCTCGGCATACGCCCGCATCGTGACGGTTAAGTCGGCGCCACTTTTATTGGCGATCATCCGCACTGCGCCGCGACCGTCGCGGACCAGCCTCAGGCTCTCGCGCGGGACTCCGAGGTCTATATCGCCGGGGCCAGCCGACTTCGATAACCGCTGCGTACGCAATAGTAACTATTCCGTTGCCAGTGCTTGTCGGAATTGAAAACAACTTCTCTCCGCCATTCAGGCAAGCGATCGCTAGTACTGCGTATGACAATGCGGTCAAGCTTGCGTGGCAGTCTCCTCGCTTCTGGGAGATCGAGAATCATATTTATGGCGGCATCTCGTTCGTCAAAGGTGAAACCACGCTAGTCTGGTACCCAAGCGACGGTTTCCAAAGCCCGAAGGGCATCCTGCTCGGATGTTACAATACTGGCGACGAGGCGAAGCGGTTCGGCTCGTTGCCGCTTGCTGACCAGTTCGCTCGGTCGCTCACTGTTGTGAACGAGCTCCATCCGGGGCACGGCGCCGACCTTTTCCATCCTGTAACCGTCGCCTGGCAGAACGTGCCTTTCAACAAGGGTCCTTGGGTTCATTGGCCAGATGGTCCAAGCGCGGAATATAAACTGCTAAATCAACCTGACGGTCGCATTTACCTGGCAGGAGAACATCTAAGCCATGTCAACGGATGGCAGGAGGGCGCGGTGCTTTCAGCCCATCACGTCGTATCCGAGATCTGTCGGCGCGTCCGGACGGCGCGAGTATGACTCGACGGAACGGGAGAGCCCGCCGTCGTCCGAGAGAGAACGAATTAGCTACGATTTAGGAAAGCGGCGGAACGCGAGTTTGAACCGACTCAGTGCGCAAAGGCTAACCGCTTGCCGCCGAGCGTTCCAGAAATCGAGACTGCGCCGGAAGTCGAAGCCAATGACATATGTGACTCTTTCAGAATAGCCAGATTGGCTCGAGCAGGCGCATAGCCAGGCTCCACTTCGACCAAGTGCTGCCACTCGTCGCGCGCGCATTCGAAGTTACCCAGTTCAGCGCAGATAGTCCCCTTCGTATTCTCTTCATCAGGATCTTCCGGAGCCAGGCGCAGCGACACAATTACTTCCTGGAGTGCCTCGCGTAACCTGCTACTTTCATCGTATGCAATCGCGAGATTGTAATGTGCTTCGGCATGACGTGGCCCGAATAAAACGGCGGCTTGGAGCGCTTTGATCGCATCCGGCAAGTTTTTCTGACTGAGGTACACAATTCCCAGGTTCAAAAACAAATCCCATTTATCGAGACCCAGCCGCGCCGCGGCAAGATACTCGTTAATCTCATCGGTCCTACGACCGCTCATACCGTATGCGAAACCCAGGTGATAATGCGCGAGGGCATCGTCCGGATGCGTGCGTATAACGCTCCGATGCAACGCTATCGCCGCGGGATAGTCCTCGAGCCCAAGCGCAAAATCAGCATCAGCGTTGCAGATGTCCTCTTTTGAAGCCGCAGCCGCATTACAGGCAAAGGCGGGCAAGTATAATGCGAGGGTTATCGCGGCTAACGTCAGACGTGATCCGGCGCCGAGTCGTAGCATTGTCGATTACCAACGATGGGCCGAGCCGGCTTGAGAATCGGTTCCAGAGAGCTTCACGGGGAGACGCCAGTTGCCGAACTCAAGTTCGAAGAAGGGCCGGGGCGGCTGCACGATTGCGCGCGTAGATGACTCCTCATTCGCCAAGCGTTGTTCGGGTACAAGATAGTTGGGCTGGTATGGGTATGTAAAAGACCCTGGCTCCGTAGGTTTTGCCCCAAGATTTGCGAGGACTTCGCGCCCAATGTTCGGATCGAAGAGATCTGACGACATCAACGCGTCAGCCCCGACTTTACCGGTCCGATTCATCGACGTGGCTGGATTGTCCCGGCGCGCGAGCGCATTTTCCGCCGGCGGATTCGTGGCTTCGCTTCCCGCGCTCCCAACCCCGTAAAATGGAGTGTCTCCGCGATCCGCCATACCCAGCACCAGGTATGGAGTCTTGTTGGATACGGCAGCGTCGAAGGACCACGGCGTCGAAGGCTCAGCCGTGTCCAACGCGGCGGGGGTCGCCTGCTGCGCGAGGGTCTCCGGCGGTGCTGCCCAAACGCTCATGCACAAAATGATGATCGGCAACGCCCCCTGGCGAAGCGAAAGCTTTTGGAAAATCCTGTCTTTCGCGGACATTTCAAGCTTCTCCGGAGAAATAAGTTGCGCTCGTGAACATAAGTCTTTCGGCGGCTAATCCCTTTGGCTTTGGGAGATCGCACATGCGAACTGGTTCGGCTTGTCGGCGCCGCCGAGATCCGGATCGCGAGGTTCCAAACTGGCCGGACTGGCGGGAACGGTGAGCCCGTGTTCGAAGCGGACGATCAGCAATCGCTCACCGCGGTGGAAAAGCGCATGAGTCACGGTTGCCGGCCACCAGCTTCCGTCCCACACCCACACCGCCGCAGCGGGCTCGATGTGCTTGGGCGGTCGGGGGGCCGGCCGGGCAGCCTCGGCGCTCCGGTGAGGTGCTTTCATTTTTCGAACCGAGCTCAATCGCATCGTCTAAACCTTCCAAAAGGCACTATTTGTAGCTAACGCAAACCAGATGCCAGTCCGTCCTCTAAGCTTAATTTATCTTTATTATTCTAATAGCTCTCATTTCATGAGATTAAAAGTTTCTGCCTCTTTTGAAACCATTTAACGTTGCACATTCGCAACTCACACGATCGTTGCCGAGGACCATGCTTTTTTCCGCGCGCCGCTCGAGCCGGAGGTCCGGTTTGCGTGATAACGCTCGATAACGAAGTGCATTGGGCGGGCCAACATCGGGCCCGTCTGGGGGCGAGCGATTATCGGAGGGTTGAGCGTGAGGACGAGACAGGTTGTCTCGCGCGCGAGACGGACTGGTCCGTCAGGCGCACAAGCGCCGCATCGCATCAGTAAACCGATGCGCTAAGCGTGCGACCGATCGAGCGTTCGCACATAGAAAGCAGGAACGTACTAGGGCAGGTTCAGCCCGAGACGAGGTAAACCTCCCGCTTGGGCGATTGGGTCAGCAGACCGGACATTCGGTGACTCCAGGTCTGGAAGTCGTTGCTGCTGGTGAGCTTTCCAATCTGCTCTTCCAATGCGGAGAGGTCTGGCGCTTCCTGTTCGAATACGGCGTCGGGAGCACCCAGAGAAGCGAAGTGGGTGTGCAGCACACGCCCCCCGGCGCCGCCGACGGACCGCACCATGTCGCGCAATTTCTTGAGTTCCTGCTCGACCTCGCCGGTCTTACCAGGAACGGTGTGAAATAGAAGGCGTGATACGTACATCTCCCGTTCCTCCGATTTGAGATGGATACACCCATGTTAGCGCCGCGGCGTGTTTCAGTCAGCCCAAAGAAACGGAACAAATGAACGGTATCAAGTTGAACGCCAACGGCACGGTGACGATCCACGGCGAGGTCTACAGCCGCTATCAAATGCGAGCCGCTCTTGAAGAAAACATGAAAGCGCAGCGGGCAGACAACACCAGCGCATATAACCACCGTGCCGCCCTGGTCATGCGGCTGCCGTCGCTGAGATGGCCGCCCTCATATGGTACCGGCAGAGTTGCACGCGATTGAGCGCATCGCCGTTGCGCGCGCGAGAAGATCCACGCCATCCGTCAGCAAAAGGCCTGCCTGGCGCGATGACTCCAAGTCGCCATTCAACGATCGCCGAGCAGCGCGCAACGGTCCTCATCCACACCCTCGTCATTGCCGATCGCGGTCAATCGGAGTACCAAAGAGCGTGCCGTCGTTTTCCTGAAGAAGGTGGCTTCCTCTTCTTGAGCCTCGCGTTGTTAATGTTGCTAATGTTGATGGCAACGAGTCGCGTAGAAACAGCATAAGGAGACGAATATATGCCGCTATACCTGATCGAGCGAAACTTTGCCGAGCAAGTGAGCGCAACTCCTGAGATTGCGGCCGCGATCACCGAAGTGAACGCTAATGTCGGCATCCAGTGGATCTTCTCGTTCCTGAGCGCCGACAAGAGGAAGACCTACTGTCTTTACGAGGCGCCCAACCCGGAGGCTATCCGTGAGGCAGCGCGCAAGCTGAACCTCCCGGCCGACGTGATCGTCGAATTGGGCGAGTCGCGCGTGACGCCCGGGGCTCCGGGACTGATGACGCCGACTCGCGGCGCCTGATCGATCGAGATCGATCGCGCGCTAGTGAAGCTTGGGCTTCACCTGAGCTGTCGCGGATATGATCCGCTCCTCGAGCGCACACATCCCCAACTCGCGAGCCGTGGCGAGAGCTGCGTCGAGCAGCGCCGCCGCCTTGTCTTGATCGCCCGACTGGCGGCCCGCGAGGAGCATCGTGGCGTACCGCTCCTGGGTGTGGGCAAGCCACGGGCGCGCATCCATGCGGGTGTTCATCACCAGTGCGTCTTCGAAATGGCGCGCCGCGTCGTCCCAGCGCTCGAGAATGGTAGCTAACGCACCCAGGTAGCGAGAGAGAGCGCCGTAGCAAACGGTGCCATTGCCAATGACTACATTGCGCCCGGCAAACGGTAAGAGAATCCGGTACAACGTTTCAGCGCGGGACCTATCCCGCAGAAAAGTGCAGATGTCCACGAGATAGGTCATGGTTCCCATCCACAACGAGTCGCGGGGCAGGTCGGCGAAGTCGTGCTGCGCCAGGTTCTCGAATTCCGCTCGCGCGTCCGACGTGAGTCCGAGCTCCGAGTAGATGACCGCCAGGCCGGGGCGCCAGGCGGCGGCCGCAGAATGTTGTTGGACAAAGAGCCGCACAACAGGCTCGACTTCCTTGAGACGGCCCTGCTCGCGGCGCAGCGCAAACATCTGGAGCCCAAAAACACCGGCCACGGTTTCCGTTTGCAAGCGCTGCCCAATTGCGTAGGCTTGCTGGGCCAGGCGCTCGCTGTCTTGAAAGCGGCCCCGCATCAAGGCCCGCATGGCCCGCAACGTTTCGCACATGGATTGATGAAAAGGCCGCTTGGCCTCCGCCGCCCAGCGCCCATACCCGTCGAAGTCCACGTCGGCCCCCGCCGTATCTCCCAACTCGAGCAAGCAATACCCACGCCAGAAGTACTGCGAGAGTGTCGGGTTTTGGACGTTCGCCGCATCGGCAAGGTCCTGCATTTCTGTTGTGATGGCAAGCCGCTCCTCGGCGTGCTCCGGTCCCGACAAGGCGTAAAACATTCCCAGCAGGCTGTAGCTGACCAACTCCGGATCTCCGATGCGTCGGGCCATCGCCAATGCCTCCGGAGCATATAGCATCAACTTTTGGTTCTCACCGGTGACCCCCAGGTACCGGGCCAAGCCGCCGAGGGTCCTCGTCTTGAGGGGACTGTCACCCGGCCCGAGCTTCTGCAGCGCTTCTTCGAGCAGGGGAACCGCTTCCGGCGCGGGGAACCCGGTGGTATGCGTCATGGATACGAGCTCCAACGCCGCACCGATCACGTTTTCGGATGACCCAATTGATTTGGCGGTTTCGGCAGCACGCAGAAATGTTTCGCGGGCTTCAGCGAATTCGCCTACCCGGTGTCGCGCTACACCAAGTATCAACAGGAGCGAGCAACGCTGAGCTTGTTTCGCGGACCGATCGCCGTCCGGCGCGCCGGGGATGGACTCGAGCAGGTCGAGTCCCTTCTTGAGATGGTCGATAGCTTCCAGGTTTGCCGATCGCGCGAGGGCGCGCTCACCCGCACTTTGCCAGTTGGGAATCGCCTGTGCTGCCAGCCCCGCTTCTGTATAGTGATGCGCGATCAGCTCAGGTTGAGTCTCCATGATTTCCGGGAATTGCGCTTCCAGCACGCGAGCGACGCGTTCGTGCAGAACTCTACGCCGTTCCAGCAACGCCGAGCCGGAGGCGACTTGCTGCGATAGCGCATGCTTGAATACGTACGCGACGTCGGAAATGGCGGGTTGCTCATAGATGAACTCGGCAATCTGCAGTTCCGACAACAGTCGCTGAAGCTCGTCGTCCGATTTTCCAGATACTTCTCTTACCAGTCGGAGTGGGAACTCCTTGCCGATCACCGCGAGCGTTTGCAGCAGATCTTTCTGCTCGGGCGGCAGGCGGTCGATGCGCGAGGCGAGCACCGCCTGCACGGTGGACGGGAGCTTGATCGTGCTCAGAGACTTGGCGAGCTTGATCGATCCGTTGCGCACAAGCGCGCCCTGCTCGAATAGCGCCTGCACGATCTCTTCCATGAAAAACGGGTTGCCCTCGGTCTTCTCGAGGATCAGACGCTTCAACGGCGCGAGCTCGCGGCCATCGTCAAGCAGTGCCCTGAGCATCTCCTCGCCACTCTCGGCGCCGAGGGGGTCCAGCCGGAGCTGCGCGTAATAGGTCTTGTTGCCCCAGTGATGCGTGAATTCCGGCCGGTAATTGACTAACAGCAGCATCCGCGCGGTGCCAATCGAGTCCGCCAGCAGGTTCAGCAGCGCACGCGATCCTTCGTCGAGCCAATGCAGGTCCTCGAAGATCACGATCACCGGCTGATTCAGGCTTTCGCGTAACAGTAGCCGCTTGATCGCGTCGAGCGTCCGGCGCCTTCCGATCTCGGGATCTACGCGGGCGAGTTGATCGCCGCTCTCGACCACTTCCAGCAGGTTGAAGATGTAAGGCAAGGTGTCTTCGAGCGCGCGATCGAGAATCATGATCTTGCCGGCGATCTTTTCGCGACGCCGGCGAGCATCATCGTCCGTCGTGATCGCAAAATAGTTTTTGAGCAGGTCGATCAACGGCAGGTACGACGACGCGTTGCCGTGCGAGACCGACAACGTCTCCAGCACCAGGCATCCCGGCTGTCCGACCGCCTGGAACTCGAAGAACAGACGCGACTTGCCGACCCCGGCCTCGCCAACCGCTGCGACGATTTGTCCGTGACCCGACTTCGCTGAATCTAGTGCTCGCTTCATCTGCGCTAGTTCGCCCTCGCGGCCGACGAACTTGGACAGCCCGCGCCGCACCGAGGCCTGCAGACGCGTGCGCAGCGGCCCGAGCCCGATTACCTCATAAACTTCGACCGGCTCGCTGACGCCCTTGATGCGTGCGGGGCCGATCGGTTTGAGCGCGAAGTAACCCTCGACCAGCTTACGCACCCCATAGCTGATCGCGATTGAGCCGGGTGCCGCGAGCGCCTGCAGTCGCGACGCGAGACCGGTCGAGTGTCCTATCGGCGTGTACTCCGTGTGCGCTTCGCCGGTATGAATCGTCCTGACGACAACTTCGCCAGTGTTTACGCCGACGCGCACCTGCAGGTTGACGCCCGTGTCGGCGCGAAGCTTCTCGGCGAGACGCTGGATGTCTTCTTGCATCCTCAGCGCGGCATACAGCGCGCGCTGGGGATGATCCTCGTGGGCGACCGGCGCGCCGAACAGCGCGAAAATTCCGTCACCGGTGGACTGCGCGACATAGCCGTCATAGCGATGGACCGCAGCCATCATCAGCTTTAGCGCCGGATCGACGATCGCGCGGGCATCTTCAGGATCGATATCTTCGATTAGCTCCATCGAGCCCTTGATGTCGGCGAAGAGCGCGGTGACTGTCTTGCGCTCGCCTTCGAGCATTTCCGGAGAGTTATTCTCCGGCACGACGCGCGCGTTTGAGGCCGACCCTTGCGGCGTTGAAGTTGCGACTGCCGCGCCCATGCCATTTGTGAGTGGAGCGCCGCACTTGCCGCAAAAGTCGGAGGTCGGCGGGTTTTCCGCCTTACACTTTGCGCAAAGCCTTGCGAGCGCATTCCCGCACTTCGCGCAGAAATTATTTGTTGAGGGATTATTCGTACCGCACTTCGAGCAGCGCATAGACGCACCCCGCGAACTAGGCCACCGACC
Source organism: uncultured delta proteobacterium (assembly GCA_963710455.1). Lineage (GTDB taxonomy): Bacteria > Desulfobacterota > Binatia > Binatales > Binataceae > JAKAVN01. Next base: position 11,147 of record CAVQAG010000012.1, on the reverse strand, counting down.
GCTTTTGTATCACCCGGCGTCGGCTACCGACCAGCAGGCTCCGCAAGGACGATTCGAAACGCTCCTTGCCGAACAGGATTGCCGGAGCGGCTTTGCCGGAGCTGATTGACGACCGCAAAGTCTCGCGCGCGCGCTGACGCAGAGGCTCGAAGTCAAGAGACCGGGTAAGAGCGGGGGGAGATGGGCACTTCAGGTGCACTCGGATATCATCGGCCCGAGGCGGGTTAAGCCGCAGGTTTTGCCCAACCGATCGTGCGCAGGAACATCAACGCTAACGTGGGCAGAAACACGGATGGAGGAGGAAGGGGCCCGGTGGCCCCACCGGTCTTCAAAACCGCTCTCTTCTCCTAATCAGCCCAAATCACCAACAAAACCTTCGGTTTTCCGAGGTTCAGGCGACAACCAGATCGGCCGATTTGGGGCAATTCCGGTCACAAAAACGTATACAGTGCACTTGCCGTTGCAATGCCCCGACCGCGTCGTTTCTCATACCCAGAGGTTGTGGGTTCAAATCCTTCCCCGCAACCATCGAATGTCCAACTTACAGGGCCCTTAACGAGAGGAGTAATCCGTCCCAGTGAGGCTCTTGCGTCTGATGGCAGTTTTAGTGGCAGTTGTTTTTCTAATGAAAGGTGTCAAGTGCGCTGACCGGCGCCACTGCGAGTCGAACGAGCCCAGGACAAAGCAGCCGGCTCTCGCCTAACCACCGATGCGATGAGGCCGTCCGTGAACGCAACCGTTTAGGGGCCGAGCTCTTCAAACAAAGCACTAACGACTACGACTGGCTTGATGCTCCGAGCTCTGTCCGGGCTTGCGCATCTGAAATTTCCAGTACGGGAAGGCAGTTGTCTTTGGCTAGCGGCGGCGTGACAGCAGACCTGTTTTTTTCGGGTCGCAAAGTGTGCTTATCAGGGTATATCTTCCTCTTGCTGTGGCGGCAGAAGGCTGGCAGTTATACCTCGAACAGCTCTATCGTCGAGGTCTCCTTAAGGAGCCGCCCAAGTGAAACTCCGCGACGCCGCCGCGTTGGCCTTCGTCGGCTGGTATCTGACGTTGCCGCTACGCACGCGAGCGCAATCTTCTACGCTGACGCTCCGGCAAGCGCTTCTAACCGTGCCGAACGTGATGAATGAAAGCGCGGATCTCGCGAAATTCAAACTAGACCAGAGACGTTGCCCTGGATCGCACAGTTATAAGGCGGATCAGTAAACACCATCGCGGCTCTCTCGTTCTCCATCAGGGCCGCGTACAAGCTTTCCTCGAGTGCGCTTGCGCAACAGACGCGATGTCGGTCGAGCAGCCAAAGATCGCCCGGGCACGTGACGGGCGAACCCGATCGTTGTTCTGGCAGAACATCGGCGGGGTCGTCGTCTTCGGGATCTGCGAGGGGCGGTGGGGTCCATGACAAGATTGTGAAGCCTCAGGAGTGAGCGTTTTGTAGTGGACGGAAAAGCCGGCGCGGTGGTATGCATCGAAACGTCGAAAGCGTGATCTTCCCAGCGCGTTCGGCATTTCCCCAAAGGCCCGTAGGGCTTCCCCGCCCCTCGGGCCTTTCGCTTTACGAAGGGATGCCGAGCAATTCCAGCCAGGCTTCGTGCTCCTCAGCAGCGTGGCGGACCAAATCCGCACCGTCTACCCCGCGTTTAGGCGGATTATCCTCGGCGAGATCGATCAGGCGTGCGCACTCAGAGCAAATGACATACATCCGAAGGCGCAGAGCCTTCGCTTGACTGTCGCCCAACGTCCGGAAATTCTGTGCTTTTTTCACAGTTCCTGTCAAAAGTTCATCGCTATCTACCATTTGCGCTCTAATGCACTGAGGTGGTCTTTTATTTCCTTAAACTTAATTTGCTTGCGATTGGATGTTCGAAATCACATTTTAGGTTTGAAAATCTTACCTTGGTCCTACGTTAGATATGAGCAAAAACACCTCTATTTCGGGTGATTCTAGCGGCATTGCTATTGCGTACACCCATATGTGCAAGATGTTTTCCATTTCAGGGGAGAAAACTCATGCGTACTCGTAGAGCTGTCGAAATTAGAAAAGAAGTGGCGAGTAGCGCGAACGTCGGATTTATAGAGACTCTTTTTTCAAGCAAACCAGCGAGGTCGACTGTGATCCTTCCCGAGGAAGGGCTAGCCTCGGAGGTTCAAGCAATGCTGAACGACGCCACGGGCGTTATCGAATGCGCAACAGGCGGGCACGGACGATGCCTCCACCGTGGGTGTGGATGCCTATGCCATCATGCGCCGCAGGCTCGATCGAACCGGCGCATGAGCAAGTAGGCTTACCCGCAGACATCGCCATCGATCATCCCTTCGCTCTTTTCGAGAGTCGTCCGCGGTAATGCCGCAACTCAGTGACTCGGTTCGGCGCTACGCAGTCAGGTAGGTGAGAAGACCAACGGCCGCGATTACCAAACCCGCTACGAGATACGGAGGCGCGGCTTGTTATAACTGGGTTGTCGGACATCGTGTCACCCTCGTGCGCGATAGTAACTCCACTCCGAGCCCACTGGCGCCGCGCGGCGCAACCTCGCCTGTCGGAGTTCACGCGTACTCATTTAGTCACCGAGGGCCAGCGCTGCCGGCCGGCTCGACGCTGTTGCACGGTTGGATGTCCACGAAGGTTCGCGGACACCGGCTCAGCGAGCATGTAAATCCTCTCAGGGAGACGCCCTGGACCAAGAGGCACGCCGGGCACCGCAACAGCCCGCGCTTAGCCTCGATGATCGCCTCGCGTCGAGCGTCGTTTCCATTATTTTCCACCGCCCCACCCCTCCCATTTACTTTTGAAAGCAACCTTTCCGCGATCACGACTTCGATCGAAGAGCCTGATTCCGTTTCCGCACCCGAGCCCGGCGCTTCATCTCGACGTTGCGCTCCTCGGGCGTGAGCTTCGCCCAAGAATGTTTGACAGCCCTTCGCAATCTCGCTCAGGGCCATGATCACGCCTTCGATTTTACCATGTTCGGTAACCGCCGCCGAGGCTTGTCCCAGTATGGTGAATGACACTTTGGGCAGGTCCTGGGAGCTGAGAGCTACGCGGCGCCCACTCATGCTTGCAGCGCTCGCACCGGTAGATAGTGATAGTCTTTTGCAACGTCGCAACGCTCGTGCTGTGTCGGCTCAGAGGTATGGACGGCAATTGGTGGCCTGCGCTCGCTGATGCTGAGCGCAACGGCGGATTCGTGACGGTGCGCCTCGAGAACGGCGTGACGGCGTCGAGGAAGGAATTTCAGCGATGTCGCTCGGTAGCTGTCGATATGCGTCAAGCTCAACCGCGGCAAAGGCTCCGCGCTTCGAGCGCGCTATCGACATTGGCGGAGACCCCCCACAGAATCCCCCACAGCGATTCGCAACCGCGCGGCAGAGCGTACGGGATCAACGCGGGCCTGCGCGGCCAATCCAGCACGGACCCGGGACTGCGCTGCGCGGCGTGGCATGGGCATGACTCGTCCATGCGGTCTATCGACGACTCAGCGCATCTTCCGAGCCCCCTCACGCCGGCGCTCCGCCCGTCTGCCGAAGCGGGGTAGGCAGAACCCTACACCAAATCCCGTATTTCAATCTCGTTAGGACGGGACTGGTTCGCGATGCGAACCTGACGATTCAGACCCGTCAGTCAGCAAAATAGCCAGTCAGCCGATTCAGGGGAGGCTATGCTGCTGCTGGGCGAAGCGTGGCTCAGCGGGCGCGCTGTGCTCAGTGGTGGCCCTTTGCGGAGGTAGTCGAGAGTCGCAGGAAGCCTTAGCCCCGCGATTCTGGCCGTGCGGATGTAGTCTCTGACGACTGTTCCCTTACCTGCGGGCGTTTGAAGGACTGTCTGAAGCGGAGTTCGGGATTTCCGTGCCAAATCCGACTGGCCGCGCCACCACGCCGAGAACTGGATGCGGCGGGAGCCGGAACGCAATAGAATCGGGCTTGTAGTTCGAAGTCGTGATCGCGGTCTACTTTCAAAAGTAAAACTGGGGTGGAGGCGGAGTGGTGGTGGAATCAAAGAACGCCGATCGACGCGACACTGCACCGCAGAGACCCGTCCTCTTGCGGTGTCCATCTTGTTACATGATTCAGGACCGCACCTTGCGGGACTTCAAGTGCAGGCTCGAGCGCTGCCCGCGGGTCTTCGTCAGCATCAAACCGCTTGCAGGGTCGCAGCCGGCCGTTCGCGTCTAGGGCTGATTATTATAGATCTCGTTACTGGCGGCAATCGTCGCTTCCGAGGACCCGCTATGGGTGATGAACTCTGCGATCTCCTTGGCAGTCCGAGTCAGATCGGCCGAGGGTCTCCAGCGCCGCCTGTCGTCCGGCACTCGGTCGATTAGCAGGCTCGTCTTGAACAGCCTAACCTCTATGACCCGCACAGAGCCCTTGCATCCTTCAGGAAGCGTAAAATGTAATTGTCGCGGACGCGCGCTGCGGGAACAGCCCATACTATACAAGACATCGGCCCCTTCCTCCCCTTTTGATTCAAGAATCGTCAATTATCATGATGCCCAGCGAAGTCATCCTCACGACTCTAGCGCAGGTTCGTTGAGCAGAGCTGCTTTGGCACAAGCCGATCGAAACCTGCTTGCTTGGCACGGCGTGATCTTTGGGCTGGCTATATCCGGAAACCGCGATAAGGCGAGCGAGGCGTAATCGCGGTTCTGCGCGCAAAGCGCGGGCTACCGCATAGCCATCCATACCGCCCGATAGCCCGATATCGCAGAGCACAAGATCTGGTGACGTCGCGACGGTATGGCCATTGCGGATGGCCCATCATATGCCACGGCGACGTCGAAACCGATTAGGTTGATCAACTGCGCTAGCGCAGCTCATGCGCCAGGATGGCGATGAACTGGTCTCAGGAAAAACGTCCATACAGATAGCGGACATTGTTCTCAATGGACGATGAGAAATCCAACCGGTTCCTACAGAAACAGTCCTCTACAGGTGCAGCCACTTCCAAGCACTCTTCTAAATCATCCGATTGACATAAATACCCTATCTTTTTTACCGGTTGCAGAAGCCACGAAACAGGAAGAGACTTTTCTCGCGAAAATGCGAACGACTCTATTAAGTTACGGTCACAGTCTATTGAGTTTTTTCTCGACGCATATTTGGTTGAGTAATAAAGCCTGCTGGCTCGATCCTTGCGCTTCGTTCTAATCCGCGACCGATACTCGAGCGCTCCACCACAACCGGCAGTCCTGAACCGACCTAACCAGCGCTTTCGTAGTGTTCAGCGCTCGTCGGGTGGTCGCAATTCTTCTCGCGCATTTAAGCGCGATACAAGTCAGAACTAGGTGAAAAATGCCAAAGCAGGACGCAATCGCATTGTTGAAGACAGATCATGCGACGGTCAAGAAAATGTTCGAGAAAGAGGGAAAGCTGACCAAAAAGGATAGTGAGAAGAAGGCGAGCCTTTTCAATCAGATAAAAGCTGCCTTGGAAGTACACGCCGCCATCGAAGAAGAAATCTTCTATCCCGCCGTCAAAAAGGCCAGATCGGAACACGTTAAAGACGAAGTCCGCGAGGCATACGAAGAGCACAAGCAGATAAAGAGTCTGCTCGCACAGGTCTCGAGTATCACGCCCGCCGACGAAACCTACGACATGAAGATAAAGGTCCTCAAGGAGGACGTGGAGCATCACGTAAAGGAGGAGGAAGGCGAGATGTTTCCCGACGCCAAAAGGTTCCTGGGTGAGAGTCGCCTGGTTGAACTGGGCGCGCAATTGGAAGCACGCAAACAGGAGCTCGAGAACAATCTCGCTTCCAAGCCGGCATCGGGCAATCAACCGAAGGCCCACATCGCGAAGTAATCAAAGCTGGAGGTAAAAGGAAATGCGTTATGGAATAGCGTGGCTATTGGGAGTGCCGGTGTCGGTTCTCGTCATTTGGTACTTGGTTAGTCACTTACTGTAATAAATAAACAAATTGGAGGTAATCATCGTTGAAACGAATTGCACTAACCTTAATCCTATCGTCGGCACTCTTGGGACTGGGTACCGTCACAATGGCGCAAGACTCGCCGCCTGCCGCACCGGATAACTCCGCAGTCAACGTGAGAGATCGCGCACCGGGCGCAATGACCGCGGGCCAACAATCGAACGCGAAAAGCGACGTTGAAATCACCCGCGAGATACGCAGGGCGGTGGTCAAAGATCATTCGCTTTCGATGCTGGCGCACAACGTGAAGATTGTCAGCGCCAATGGCAGCGTCACGCTGCGCGGACCAGTGAAAACCGAAGAGGAAAAAACCGCGATCGCGAGCAAAGCTCAAGCAATCGCGGGCGCAGGCAAGGTCGACGATCAACTCGAAGTCAAAGGTCAATAGCAGGAGATAACATGGCAAACAAAGCAGTATTTGGTATCGCAAAGAGTGAAGCTCAGGCCATCACGATAGCCGATAATTTGAAAGCCGCCGGCTTCACCGAGAACGACGTCTCGGTGCTCTTCCCGGACAAGCAGGGCAGCAAGGATTTCGCCCACGAGCAACACACCAAGGCTCCCGAGGGCGCGGCGACTGGCGCCGGCACTGGTGCAGTCCTGGGCGGAGCGTTGGGCTGGATGGTGGGTATCGGAGCGTTGGCAATTCCAGGGCTTGGGGTCTTTATCGCCGCCGGTCCTATCATGGCGGCCTTGGCAGGCGCGGCTGGCGGCGCGGCGGCCGGAGGACTCACGGGAGCACTCATCGGCATGGGTATTCCGGAGTATGAGGCGAAACGCTACGAGGGCAAGGTCAAAGACGGAAACATCCTGCTCTCTGTTCATACCGAAGACAGCACAGAGCGCGATCGCGCAAAGAAAATCCTCGAGGTTGGTGGCGCGGAGGATATTTCCTACACTGGTGAGGCCTCTGTTCCTAAAGATCAAAGAACAGCCGAGGTCCGTCATTAAAGTAGTTAGAGTGGAGGTGGGGGTCTTCCCGACCCACCTCTAACTCTTTCGGAAGGCGGGTACAGAGCAATCGTGGTGACCGAACGCACGGGGAATCACTCATCGCGTGGTCATCCTCAACGCTCAAGAGCAGACGTAGGCGAAAGCGAGCGTAGCGGCTTATCACCGAAGCAGGATCCCCTCACCGTTTTCCCCGCTGGGGGGCAGGAATGCGTCAAATCGCGGACGTTCGGGCGGTTCGTCTTTAGCAGCGACCAAGGAATCAAGGAGAATACGTTAGTGGCCAAAATGGCTGACAATCGTCGCAAAGCGGCGCGGCTAATGGACCAAAAGGTGACCAGAGGGTCCGGTGGCGAGATTCATCAGGTCGCCGAGAATGGCGTCTCGCAGTTGACTACCCAACAGGGCGTACCTGTAGCGGACGATCAGAATTCTCTGAAAATAGGAAGTCGCGGTCCAGCAGCTCTCGAGGATTTTCATCTTCGCGAAAAGATTTTCCACTTCGATCACGAACGAATTCCGGAGCGAGTCGTTCACGCCCGCGGCTTCGGAGCACATGGCTATTTCGAAAACTATGAATCGTTATCCAATATTACGCGAGCGGATCTATTTCAGCGCGCGGGTGAGAGAACTCCCGCCTTTGTGCGGTTCTCTACCGTAGCGGGAAACAAAGGCTCTGCCGATCTTGCACGCGATGTTCGGGGCTTTGCCGTGAAGCTATATACCAAGGAAGGCAACTGGGATATCGTCGGGAACAACATCCCGGTGTTTTTCATCCAGGATGCGATCAAGTTTCCCGACTTGATCCATGCCGCCAAAGAAGAACCTGACCGCGGATTCCCACAGGCGCAGACCGCGCACGACAATTTTTGGGATTTCATATCTCTCACTCCGGAAAGTATCCATATGGCGATGTGGATCATGTCCGATCGCGCGATACCTCGATCATTTCGTTTTATGGAAGGCTTTGGAGTCCACACATTCCGCCTGGTTAATGCACGCGGCAAATCCACCTTCGTGAAATTTCATTGGAAGCCGAAGCTCGGCCTGCAATCGGTCGTATGGAATGAGGCGGTCAAGATCAATGGTGCCGATCCTGATTTTCACCGGCGAGACCTATGGAGCGCGATCCAATCGGGCAATTGTCCTGAATGGGAGCTTGGCCTGCAGCTATTCGATGAAAAATTCGCTGACAATTTCGCGTTCGACGTTCTGGACGCGACCAAGATCATTCCGGAGGAGCAGATTCCCATAAGGCGAGTGGGAAGGCTGGTGCTCGACCGCTGCGTCGACAATTTCTTTGCGGAGACGGAACAGGTTGCATTTTGTACGCAGAATATAGTGCCCGGCGTTGATTTCAGTAATGACCCGTTGCTGCAGGGGCGTAATTTTTCCTACCTGGACACCCAGCTTAAACGGTTGGGAGGTCCGAATTTCACGCGTCTGCCGGTCAATGCGCCGAAATGCCCTTTTCACACTCTTCAGCAGGACGGTCATATGACCTTGGTTAATCCCCGCACCCGAGTTAACTATGAGCCGAACTCTTGGGGTGGGGAACTTGGGGGTCCTCGCGAATCGCCTGAGCGCGGCTTTCAATCCTACGCTTCCGAGGAAGAGGGTCAAAAGCTGCGCACCCGGCCGGATAGGTTTGCTGATCACTACAGCCAGGCACGTCAGTTCTACATCAGCCAAACTCCGATCGAGCAGGAACATGTAGGCGCTGCGTTCGCCTTTGAACTGAGCAAAGTTGAGACAGCCCACAATCAGAAGCCGAATGGTGGCTCACTTACTGAATGTCGACAAAGGTCTCGCTGAAACTGTCGCTAGGACGCTAGGTTTCCAAACGATGCCGAAAGCCGCGGAGGCCGCTCGGCCCACCCGCACCGATCTTAAAGCGTCACCATCGCTCAGTATATTGCGCAACCCTCCTCAAAGCTTTGAAGGTCGCAAGGTCGGAGCTCTTCTCACGGACGGCGTCAATGCAGAACTGGTAAATGCATTGCGGCGCGCCGTTGAAGAGGAGGGCGCTCAGCTAGAGATCGTGGCACCGAGTATTGGCGGGGTTGAGGACAGCGATGGTAATCGGATCGAAGCCCAGCAATCCATCAACGGCGGTCCCTCGGTACTTTATGATGCTGTCGCGTTGTTGACCTCCGAGAAAGGCATGCTTCGGTTGATCGCGGAGCCAGCGACGCGCGATTTTGTTTCAGATGCCTTTGCCCATTCGAAGTTCATCGCCTATGCCGAGACAGCCACGCCGCTGATAACGGCAGCCATTGGCGACAACAATCTGGACGCGGGCTTTATTCGGATCAAAGCCACCGAAGATGCGGCGCTGTTCGTAAAGGCCTGTCGAAGTTTTCGCTTCTGGGAACGCAAATCTCAAGTACAAGTGAATGGACGGCGACAGGATGCGCATGTGCTGTAGAGCATCGTCCGCGTCGGTTCAGCGTCTGAACATGACGTGACATCGATGTCGGCATGGGGTTTGCTGCGATCCGCAAATAGCGGTGCATTGGGAGCAAAAACAAAAGTGTCCGAGCAAAAAGAACAATCGTCTCGTCCCAGGCAACAGCAGAATCGCCAGCCGGGGCTTGAATCCGAGATGCAGCCTCGGCCGCGCGTACAAGATGGCGGACGACACGGTTCGCGAAAGCTTGAAGACAAGGTAGCGCTCATCACCGGAGGAGACAGTGGAATCGGCCGCGCGATCGCTGTGGCCTTTGCCCAGGAAGGAGCGGACGTAACTATTGTCTATCTCAATGAGCATGAGGACGCCAAGGAAACGGAACGGCTAGTGGCGAACGAGCAGCGCCGCTGCGTGACCGTGGCTGGAGATGTGGGTGACGAACAATTTTGTAAGAACGCTGTTGAGAAAACTATCCGAGAATTTGGCCGCCTGGATATCTTGATTAATAACGCTGCCGAACAGCATCCTCAAAAGAAAATCGAAGATATAAGTGCGGCGCAGCTCGAACGGACTTTTCGTACTAACATTTATTCGTTCTTCTACATGACGAAAGCGTCGCTCCAACATCTTCACGAGGGAAGCTCGATCATCAATACCACGTCGGTGACCGCATACCGAGGCAGTCCCGATCTACTCGACTACTCGGCGACCAAAGGGGCGATCGTTGCGTTCACCCGATCGCTCGCCAAAGCCCTGGCTGAACGAGGCATTCGGGTTAATGCCGTGGCGCCCGGGCCGATATGGACGCCCCTGATTCCTTCGACGTTTCCACCGGAAAAGGTCGAGCGCTTCGGGAAGGAGACAACGTTGGGCCGGCCGGGAGAGCCTGCGGAAGTCGCTCCCAGTTATGTGTTTCTTGCTTCCTCTGACGGTTCCTACTTCACCGGACAAGTGTTGCATCCGAACGGTGGAGAGGTAGTTAATGCATGACTGATCCGCACAAAACGGCCTCCGTTGTGGTCTCGAGAATTCATAACGTTAGAAATCTATAGACACAATCATAAGGAGAAGAAACTCATGAAGACAGGTACAATTGCTTTTTCTGCTGCACTGCTGTTCGTGCTGGGCGCTCCACCCATGGCGTCTCCTCAATCCGGAAATATGGCGTCATTGTTCGACCAAGCCAATCAAATGAACAACGAAGAACAGGACATGGCAAAGGAACTGAAAAGCAAGGCCGGTGACAATCAGGCCTTGGTCACGCTGGCCGACACCATGAGGGATGATCACAAGGACAATCAGACGGCCCTCGAGGCGCTGGCCAGTCAGAAAAGCGTCAAGTTGAAATCGTATGAAAAGAACAAGGCGGCTGAGGATCAGCTCGACAATCTGAAAGGCGCGCAGTTCAACGAAACTTTCCTGAGCATGGATATTCGCGATCATGAGAAAGCTCTTGCTGCGTTCCGTCGGGCCAAGAGCGAATTTTCGAGCGATCCCGATGTGCGGATCTATATCGATCAGACGATTCCCGTGCTGAAGCTCATCTCAAGATGGCGCAAAATCTCCACCGCGACGACAAGGCGTTGGGAAGCCGGGAGAACGCGGCCAATAATAAGAAATCCGATTAAGCACGTTGCAGCACGCCGCTCGGACCGCAACAGTCCGAGCGGTTTTTTCTTCCGTCCGCAGCACCTGGCCGGTGTATAGGCGGCATGCCAAAGGCGAGAAAGGAGCAGTGACCCGTTCGAACTCATACGATGACGAGAGCGACGATAGCTTCGATTCCAGCCGAGCTGCTCGGCCGATCTAGTCATTATCATCGCAACCGCTGTTCTCTACCTTGGCGCAGAGATA
>CAVQAG010000011.1:0-574067 GCA_963710455.1 uncultured delta proteobacterium | reverse complement strand
CTCTAATGCACTGAGGTGGTCTTTTATTTCCTTAAACTTAATTTGCTTGCGATTGGATGTTCGAAATCACATTTTAGGTTTGAAAATCTTACCTTGGTCCTACGTTAGATATGAGCAAAAACACCTCTATTTCGGGTGATTCTAGCGGCATTGCTATTGCGTACACCCATATGTGCAAGATGTTTTCCATTTCAGGGGAGAAAACTCATGCGTACTCGTAGAGCTGTCGAAATTAGAAAAGAAGTGGCGAGTAGCGCGAACGTCGGATTTATAGAGACTCTTTTTTCAAGCAAACCAGCGAGGTCGACTGTGATCCTTCCCGAGGAAGGGCTAGCCTCGGAGGTTCAAGCAATGCTGAACGACGCCACGGGCGTTATCGAATGCGCAACAGGCGGGCACGGACGATGCCTCCACCGTGGGTGTGGATGCCTATGCCATCATGCGCCGCAGGCTCGATCGAACCGGCGCATGAGCAAGTAGGCTTACCCGCAGACATCGCCATCGATCATCCCTTCGCTCTTTTCGAGAGTCGTCCGCGGTAATGCCGCAACTCAGTGACTCGGTTCGGCGCTACGCAGTCAGGTAGGTGAGAAGACCAACGGCCGCGATTACCAAACCCGCTACGAGATACGGAGGCGCGGCTTGTTATAACTGGGTTGTCGGACATCGTGTCACCCTCGTGCGCGATAGTAACTCCACTCCGAGCCCACTGGCGCCGCGCGGCGCAACCTCGCCTGTCGGAGTTCACGCGTACTCATTTAGTCACCGAGGGCCAGCGCTGCCGGCCGGCTCGACGCTGTTGCACGGTTGGATGTCCACGAAGGTTCGCGGACACCGGCTCAGCGAGCATGTAAATCCTCTCAGGGAGACGCCCTGGACCAAGAGGCACGCCGGGCACCGCAACAGCCCGCGCTTAGCCTCGATGATCGCCTCGCGTCGAGCGTCGTTTCCATTATTTTCCACCGCCCCACCCCTCCCATTTACTTTTGAAAGCAACCTTTCCGCGATCACGACTTCGATCGAAGAGCCTGATTCCGTTTCCGCACCCGAGCCCGGCGCTTCATCTCGACGTTGCGCTCCTCGGGCGTGAGCTTCGCCCAAGAATGTTTGACAGCCCTTCGCAATCTCGCTCAGGGCCATGATCACGCCTTCGATTTTACCATGTTCGGTAACCGCCGCCGAGGCTTGTCCCAGTATGGTGAATGACACTTTGGGCAGGTCCTGGGAGCTGAGAGCTACGCGGCGCCCACTCATGCTTGCAGCGCTCGCACCGGTAGATAGTGATAGTCTTTTGCAACGTCGCAACGCTCGTGCTGTGTCGGCTCAGAGGTATGGACGGCAATTGGTGGCCTGCGCTCGCTGATGCTGAGCGCAACGGCGGATTCGTGACGGTGCGCCTCGAGAACGGCGTGACGGCGTCGAGGAAGGAATTTCAGCGATGTCGCTCGGTAGCTGTCGATATGCGTCAAGCTCAACCGCGGCAAAGGCTCCGCGCTTCGAGCGCGCTATCGACATTGGCGGAGACCCCCCACAGAATCCCCCACAGCGATTCGCAACCGCGCGGCAGAGCGTACGGGATCAACGCGGGCCTGCGCGGCCAATCCAGCACGGACCCGGGACTGCGCTGCGCGGCGTGGCATGGGCATGACTCGTCCATGCGGTCTATCGACGACTCAGCGCATCTTCCGAGCCCCCTCACGCCGGCGCTCCGCCCGTCTGCCGAAGCGGGGTAGGCAGAACCCTACACCAAATCCCGTATTTCAATCTCGTTAGGACGGGACTGGTTCGCGATGCGAACCTGACGATTCAGACCCGTCAGTCAGCAAAATAGCCAGTCAGCCGATTCAGGGGAGGCTATGCTGCTGCTGGGCGAAGCGTGGCTCAGCGGGCGCGCTGTGCTCAGTGGTGGCCCTTTGCGGAGGTAGTCGAGAGTCGCAGGAAGCCTTAGCCCCGCGATTCTGGCCGTGCGGATGTAGTCTCTGACGACTGTTCCCTTACCTGCGGGCGTTTGAAGGACTGTCTGAAGCGGAGTTCGGGATTTCCGTGCCAAATCCGACTGGCCGCGCCACCACGCCGAGAACTGGATGCGGCGGGAGCCGGAACGCAATAGAATCGGGCTTGTAGTTCGAAGTCGTGATCGCGGTCTACTTTCAAAAGTAAAACTGGGGTGGAGGCGGAGTGGTGGTGGAATCAAAGAACGCCGATCGACGCGACACTGCACCGCAGAGACCCGTCCTCTTGCGGTGTCCATCTTGTTACATGATTCAGGACCGCACCTTGCGGGACTTCAAGTGCAGGCTCGAGCGCTGCCCGCGGGTCTTCGTCAGCATCAAACCGCTTGCAGGGTCGCAGCCGGCCGTTCGCGTCTAGGGCTGATTATTATAGATCTCGTTACTGGCGGCAATCGTCGCTTCCGAGGACCCGCTATGGGTGATGAACTCTGCGATCTCCTTGGCAGTCCGAGTCAGATCGGCCGAGGGTCTCCAGCGCCGCCTGTCGTCCGGCACTCGGTCGATTAGCAGGCTCGTCTTGAACAGCCTAACCTCTATGACCCGCACAGAGCCCTTGCATCCTTCAGGAAGCGTAAAATGTAATTGTCGCGGACGCGCGCTGCGGGAACAGCCCATACTATACAAGACATCGGCCCCTTCCTCCCCTTTTGATTCAAGAATCGTCAATTATCATGATGCCCAGCGAAGTCATCCTCACGACTCTAGCGCAGGTTCGTTGAGCAGAGCTGCTTTGGCACAAGCCGATCGAAACCTGCTTGCTTGGCACGGCGTGATCTTTGGGCTGGCTATATCCGGAAACCGCGATAAGGCGAGCGAGGCGTAATCGCGGTTCTGCGCGCAAAGCGCGGGCTACCGCATAGCCATCCATACCGCCCGATAGCCCGATATCGCAGAGCACAAGATCTGGTGACGTCGCGACGGTATGGCCATTGCGGATGGCCCATCATATGCCACGGCGACGTCGAAACCGATTAGGTTGATCAACTGCGCTAGCGCAGCTCATGCGCCAGGATGGCGATGAACTGGTCTCAGGAAAAACGTCCATACAGATAGCGGACATTGTTCTCAATGGACGATGAGAAATCCAACCGGTTCCTACAGAAACAGTCCTCTACAGGTGCAGCCACTTCCAAGCACTCTTCTAAATTACCCGATTGACATAAATACCCTATCTTTTTTACCGTTTGCAGAAGCCACGAAACAGGAAGAGACTTTTCTCGCGAAAATGCGAACACACTCTATTAAGTTACGGTCACAGTCTATTGAGTTTTTTCTCGACGCATATTTGGTTGAGTAATAAAGCCTGCTGGCCCGATCCTTGCGCTTAGTTCTCATCTCCGACCGATACTCGAGCGCTCCACCACAACCGGCAGTCGTGAACCGACCTAACCAGCGCTTTCGTAGTGTTCAGCGCTCGTCGGGTGGTCGCAATTCTTCTCGCGCATTTAAGCGCGATACAAGTCAGAACTTAGGTGAAAAATGCCAAAGCAGGATGCAATCGCATTGTTGAAGACAGATCATGCGACGGTCAAGAAAATGTTCGAGAAAGAGGGAAAGCTGACCAAAAAGGATAGTGAGAAGAAAGCAAGCCTTTTCAATCAGATAAAAGCTGCCTTGGAAGTACACGCCGCCATCGAAGAAGAAATCTTCTATCCCGCCGTCAAAAAGGCAAGATCGGCAACCGTTAAAGACGAAGTCCGCGAGGCATACGAAGAACACAAACAGATAAAGAGTCTGCTCGCACAGGTCTCAAGTATCACGCCCGCCGACGAAACCTACGACATGAAGATAAAGGTCCTCAAAGAGGACGTGGAGCATCACGTAAAGGAGGAGGAAGGGGAGATGTTTCCCGACGCCAAAAGGTTCCTGGGTGAGAGTCGCCTGGTTGAGCTGGGCGCGCAATTGGAAGCACGCAAACAGGAGCTCGAGAACAATCTCGCTTCCAAGCCGGCATCGGGCAATCAACCGAAGGCCCACATCGCGAAGTAATCAAAGTGGAGGTAAAAGGAAATGCGTTATGGAATAGCGTGGCTGTTGGGAGTGCCGGTGTCGGTTCTCGTCATTTGGTACTTGGTTAGTCACTTACTGTAATAAATAAACAAATTGGAGGTAATCATCGTTGAAACGAATTGCATTAACCTTAATCCTATCGTCGGCACTCTTAGGACTGGGTACCGTCACAATGGCGCAAGACTCGCCGGCTGCCGCACCGGATAACTCCGCAGTCAACCAGAGAGATCGCGCACCGGGCGCAATGACCGCGGGCCAACAATCGAACGCGAAAAGCGACCTTGAACTCACCCGCGAGATACGCAAAGCGGTGGTCAAAGATAATTCGCTTTCGATGCTCGCGCACAACGTGAAGATTGTCAGTGCCAACGGCAGCGTCACGCTACGCGGACCAGTGAAAACCGAAGAGGAAAAAACCGCGATCGCGAGCAAAGCTCAAGCAATCGCGGGCGCAGGCAAAGTCGACGATCAGCTCGAAGTCAAAGGTCAATAGCAGGAGATAACATGGCAAAGAAATCAGTGTTTGGTATCGCAAAGAGTGAAGCTCAGGCCATCACGATAGCCGATAATTTGAAAGCCGCTGGCTTCACCGAGAGCGACGTCTCGGTGCTCTTTCCGGACAAGCAGGGCAGCAAGGATTTTGCCCACGAGCAACACACCAAGGCTCCCGAGGGTGCGGCAACTGGCGCCGGCACTGGTGCAATCCTAGGCGGAGCGTTGGGCTGGATGGTTGGTATCGGAGCGTTGGCAATTCCAGGGCTTGGGGTCTTTATCGCCGCCGGTCCTATCATGGCGGCCTTGGCAGGCGCGGCTGGCGGCGCGGCGGCCGGAGGACTAACGGGAGCACTCGTCGGCATGGGTATTCCAGAGTATGAGGCGAAACGCTACGAGGGCAAGGTCAAAGACGGGAACATCCTGCTCTCTGTTCATACCGAAGATAGCACAGAGCGCGATCGCGCAAAGAAAATCCTCGAGTTTGGTGGGGCCGAAGATATTTCCTACACAGGTGAGGCCTCTGTTCCTAAAGATCAAAGGACGGCCGAGGCCCGTCGTTAAGTAATTAGAGTGGAGGTGGGGATCTTCCCGGACCCATCTCTACTCTTTCGGAATTATGGTTGGTACAGAGGAATCGTGGTGGCCGAACGCACGGGAAGTCGCTCATCGCGTGTTCACCTCAATGATCAAGAGCACACGCAAATTTAGACGAAAGCGACCGTAGCGGCTTATCACCGAAACAGGATCCCATCACTGTTCTTGCCGCTGGGGGGTAGGAATGCGTCAAATCGTGGACGTTCGGGCGGGTCGCCTTTAGCCAGCGACGAAGGAATCAAGGAGAATACGTTAGTGGCCAAAATGTCGGACAATCGTCGCAAAGCGACGCGGCTAATGGACCAAAAGGTGACTAGAGGGTCCGGTGGCGAGATTCATCAGGTCGCCGAAAATGGCGTCCCGCAGTTGACTACTCAACAGGGGGTACCGGTAGCTGACGATCAGAATTCCTTGAAAATAGGAAGTCGCGGTCCGGCAGTCCTCGAGGATTTTCATCTTCGCGAAAAGATTTTCCACTTCGACCACGAACGAATTCCCGAACGAGTCGTTCACGCCCGCGGCTTCGGGGCACATGGCTATTTCGAAAACTATGAATCGTTATCCAATATTACGCGAGCGGATCTATTTCAGCGCGCAGGCGAGAGAACTCCCGCATTTGTGCGGTTCTCTACCGTAGCGGGAAACAAAGGCTCTGCCGATCTTGCACGAGATGTTCGCGGCTTTGCCGTGAAGCTATATACCAAGGAAGGCAACTGGGATATCGTCGGGAACAACATCCCGGTGTTTTTCATCCAGGATGCGATCAAGTTTCCCGACTTGATCCACGCCGCCAAAGAAGAACCCGACCGCGGATTCCCACAGGCGCAGACCGCGCACGACAATTTTTGGGATTTCATATCCCTGACTCCGGAAAGCGTACATATGGCGATGTGGATCATGTCCGATCGCGCGATACCTCGATCATTTCGTTTTATGGAAGGCTTTGGTGTCCACACATTCCGCCTGGTTAATGCACGCGGCAAATCCACCTTCGTGAAATTTCATTGGAAGCCGAAGCTCGGCTTGCAATCGGTCGTATGGAATGAGGCGGTCAAAATTAATGGTGCGGATCCCGACTTTCACCGGCGAGACCTATGGAGCGCGATCCAATCGGGCAATTGTCCTGAATGGGAGCTTGGCCTGCAGCTGTTCGATGAAAAATTCGCTGACAACTTCGCGTTCGACGTTTTGGACGCGACCAAGATCATTCCGGAGGAGCAGATTCCCATAAGGCGAGTGGGAAGGCTGGTGCTCGACCGTTGCGTCGACAATTTCTTTGCGGAGACGGAACAGGTTGCATTTTGTACGCAGAATGTAGTGCCCGGCGTCGATTTCAGTAATGACCCGTTGCTGCAGGGGCGTAATTTTTCCTACCTGGACACTCAGCTTAAACGGTTGGGAGGTCCGAATTTCACGCGTTTGCCGGTCAATGCGCCGAAATGCCCTTTTCATACCCTTCAGCAGGACGGTCATATGGCCCTGGTTAATCCCCGTACTCGAGTTAACTATGAGCCGAACTCCTGGGGTGCGGAACTTGGCGGCCCTCGCGAATCTGCCGAACGCGGCTTTCAATCCTACGCTTCAGAGGAAGAAGGTCAAAAGTTGCGCACGCGGCCGGATAGCTTTGCTGATCACTACAGCCAGGCACGACAGTTCTATATCAGCCAAACTCCGATCGAGCAGGAACATGTAGCCGCTGCGTTCGCCTTTGAACTGAGCAAGGTTGAGACGCCCACAATCAGAAGCCGAATGGTGGCTCACTTACTGAATGTCGACAAAAGTCTCGCTGAAACTGTCGCTAGGGCGCTAGGTCTCCAAACGATGCCGAAAGCCGCGGAGGCCGCTCGGCCCACCCGCACCGATCTTAAAGCGTCACCATCGCTCAGTATATTGCGCAACCCTCCTCAAAGCTTTGAAGGTCGCAAGGTGGGCGCCCTTCTCACGGACGGCGTCAATGCAGACCTGTTAAATGCATTGCGGCGCGTTCTTGAAGAGGAGGGCGCTCAGCTAGAGATCGTGGCACCGAGTATTGGCGGGGTCCAGGACAGCGATGGTAATCGGATCGAAGCCCAGCAATCCATTAACGGCGGTCCCTCGGTACTTTACGACGCGGTCGCGTTGTTGATCTCCGAGAAAGCCACACTTCGTTTGATCGCGGTGCCAGCGACGCGCGATTTTGTTTCAGATGCCTTCGCCCATTCGAAGTTCATCGCCTATGCGGAGTCAGCTACGCCGCTGATAAAGGCAGCCATTGGAGACAACAACCTGGACGCTGGCTTTATCCAGATCAAGACGACCGCCGATGCGGCGCTCTTCTTGGAGTCCTGTCGAAGACTTCGCTTCTGGGAGCGTAAATCCCAAGCCTCAGTGAATGGACGGCGACAGGATGCGCATGTGCTGTAGAGCATCGTCCGCGTCTGAACATGACGTGACATCGATGTGGGCATTCGGTTTGCTGCGATCCGCAAATAGCGGCGCCATTGGGAGCAAAAACAAAAGTGTCCGAGCAAAAAGAACAATCGTCTCGTCCCCGGCAGCAGCAGAATCGCCAGCCTGGGCTTGAGTCCGAGATGCAGCCCCGGCCGCGCGTACAAGATGGCGGACGACACGGTTCGCGAAAGCTTGAAGACAAGGTAGCGCTCATCACCGGAGGAGACAGTGGAATCGGCCGCGCAATCGCTGTGGCCTTTGCCCAGGAAGGAGCGGACGTAGCTATTGTCTATCTCAATGAGCATGAGGACGCCAAGGAAACGGAACGGCTTGTAACGAACGAGCAGCGCCGCTGCGTGACCGTGGCCGGAGATGTGGGTGACGAACGATTTTGTAAGAACGCTGTTGACAAGACTATTCGAGAATTTGGGCGCCTGGATATCTTGATTAATAGCGCTGCCGAGCAGCATCCTCAAAAGAAAATCGAAGATATAAGTGCGGCGCAGCTCGAACGGACTTTTCGCACTAACATTTATTCGTTTTTCTACATGACGAAAGCGGCGCTCCAACATCTTCACGAGGGAAGCTCGATCATCAATACCACGTCGGTGACAGCCTACCGAGGTAGTCCCGACCTACTCGACTACTCGGCGACCAAGGGGGCGATCGTCGCGTTTACCCGATCGCTCGCCAAAGCCCTGGCTGACCGAGGCATTCGGGTTAATGCCGTGGCGCCCGGGCCGATATGGACGCCCCTGATCCCTTCGACGTTTCCACCGGAAAAGGTCGAGCGCTTCGGGAAGGAGACAACGTTAGGCCGGCCGGGGGAGCCTGCGGAAGTGGCTCCCAGTTATGTGTTTCTTGCTTCCTCTGACGGTTCCTACTTCACCGGACAAGTGTTGCATCCGAACGGTGGCGAGGTAGTCAATGCATGACTGATCCGCACAAAACGGCCTCCGTTGAGGTCTTGAGAATTCATAACGTTAAAAATCTATAGACAATCATAAGGAGAAGAAACTCATGAAGACAGGTACAATTGCTTTTTCTGCTGCACTGCTGTTCGTGCTGGGCGCTCCACCCATGGCGTCTCCTCAATCCGGAAATATGGCGTCATTGTTCGACCAAGCCAATCAAATGAACAACGAAGAACAGGACATGGCAAAGGAACTGAAAAGCAAGGCCGGTGACAATCAGGCCTTGGTCACGCTAGCCGACACCATGAGGGATGATCACAAGGACAATCAGACGGCCCTCGAGGCGCTGGCCAGTCAGAAAAGCGTCAAGTTGAAATCGTATGAAAAGAACAAGGCGGCTGAGGATCAGCTCGACAATCTGAAAGGCGCGCAGTTCAACGAAACCTTCCTGAGCATGGACATTCGCGATCATGAGAAAGCCCTTGCTGCGTTCCGTCAGGCCAGGAGCGAATTTTCGAGCGATCCCGATGTGCGGGTCTATATCGATGAGACGATTCCCGTACTTGAAGCTCATCTCAAGATGGCGCAAAACCTCCACCACGACGACAAGATGTTGGGAAGCCGGGAGAACGCGGCCAATAATAAGAAATCCGATTAAGCACGTTGCAGCAGCCGCTCGGACCGCAACAGTCCGAGCGGTTTTCCTCCCGTCCGCAGCACCAGGCCAGGTTATAGGCGCTTCGCGCCAAAGGCGAGAAAAAATCAGTGAGTCGTTCGAACTCATACACAGATGACGAGAGCGACGATAGCTTCGATTCGAACCGAGCTGCTCGGCCGATCTTAGCCATTATCATCGCAACCGCTGTTCTCTACCTTGGCGCAGAGATACTGATGCCCCTGGCGATGGCATCCATGCTCGCTGTAATTTTTAGCCCTGTCGCCGCTCGATTGGAGCCATATGTCGGCGGCTTGATAAGCGCGGCCTTAATCGTGCTGGCAGCGGTAGTCGCTCTTGTAACGGTCAGTTATTTCCTGACTGTCGAGCTGACTGAGGTCGCAGTGGAAGTCTCCGGTTATTCGGACAATATTGCGGCGAAACTGAGTGCACTGGAAAAGGAGACTCCCCAATGGCTGCAGCGAGTCCAGCATGGCGTCGGAGACGTTGAGCAACAGCTGCAAGCGACGAATCCAAAAAAGGAAAAGCATAAACCGACGACCGTCCAGGCACTTCCTACCTCGCCGGCTCTCACGGAAGTATTAAAACCGGCAGTGCCAATACTCGCAGCGGTCGGCAAGGGTCTGCTAGTGATCGTCCTGCTTTTCTTTTTGCTTTACAGCCGGTGGGACTTGCGTGACCGTTTTGTCCGACTCGCCGCACGCGCCAGAATACCGGTCGCGGCGCAGGCCATCGAAACTGCTGGCGACACGGTTGGGCGCTACCTTTTCCTTTTTTCACTAACCAATCTCGGGTTCGGAATAGCAACAGGTACTGTCGTTTGGTTACTCGGATTGCCCAATCCGGCATTCTGGAGCAGCCTCGGGTTCTTGCTCCGATTCATCCCCTATGTGGGAGCGCTGGCCTCGGCGGTACTACCCACATTGGTAGCTTTCGCCGTATTTCCGGGCTGGAGTAAATCGTTGGAAGTGTTCGGAACGTTTGTTGCTCTCGATCAACTCGCAGCGCAATTCGTCGAACCCTTCTTGATCGGACACGGGATTGGTGTTTCGCCGGTAGCATTATTGTTTTCGGCCATGTATTGGACCTGGCTATGGGGAATTCCAGGGCTGTTGCTTGCCACACCTTTAACGGCCTGTCTCAAGGTGGCAGGCGATTACATACCTGAACTGGGATTTCTGGCGGTCCTGCTGGGCGTTGATGGGCATTCTGAAGATTATCACGAATACTATCGTATGTTACTTGAACTCGATCAGAGTGGCGCTCGTTCACTCGCGGTTCGGTACTGCGATGAGCACGGCCTCGAGGCTACTTTCAACGACATCATTCGTCCGACGCTGATTTTTATGGGAGAAGAGCGCTCAGAAGATCACATCAGTCAGGAGAATGAAAACTTTATCACCGATAGGACCCGCGAAATCATCGCTGAGTTAGGCAATCGACTAAGCAAACCGCAGATGACGCCGAGGCTTCGAATATTGGGCGTGTGCGCACCTGGAGAGGGCCACAGCCTTGGATTGTTGATGTTGTTGGAGCTCTTGCGGCAGGAGGGTGTGGCCGCAAGCTTCGTTGGCGATAACAAATCAGCTGAAGAAGCGCGCGGCTTTGCCCGGCGCTTCACTCCTGACGTCGTGTGCTTGTCTTGCACGGTAACCGACTATTTGGCGGCTGGCGTCGAACTGATACAGGAATTGAAGAAGGATTCTCCTCAACTGATGATTATCGCCGGAGGAGAAGCGGCAACGGCCCAGCCTTCCAAGTTGCTCATCGCCGGATGTTCACAGGTTTGCTGGAGCAAGAACGAGGCGCGGCGTCTGATCCGGAGTCTCGGGGCGCGGCGCGCCAGGCTTCGAGTCGTCGGGACGAAGGTCCCTGTTGCTAAAAGCTGATCGAGCAAGGATCCACATTTCAGATAAATTCACGATGATCCGAAAGAAGCACGTTTCTCGTTCAGGCCAAGCCGCGATACCCTTCAGCGATTCGATAGAGCACTCACGAACGCCGCAAAAACTTGCCGTGCATGCGACATTTGGCGTCGCGCTACAATTTTGTGGGCGGCGAGATGTAGCAAGACTCGAATACCGCCTGATACGATCACGCTGGCAGCGGTAAAGAGCCGCCGCCTTGTCCGGCACGATGTATGCGGTGAGGTGTAGCGGATGACAGAATGGCCAGTTTTTGTGTAGGAACTTCAGGATGGAACTACCGTGGATGGCGCGGCAGCTTTTTCCCCGCGGATCTACCGACAAAGCGCTGGCTATCGTTCTATGCGGGCCATTTCGATTCGGTCGAAATCAACTACACCTTTTATCGATTGCCGTCGAAAGAAACCTGCGAGGCATGGTATCGGGAGACCCCCGCTAAGTTTCGCTTCGTAGTGAAGGCATCTCGCTACCTCACTCACATAAAACGTCTGCGGGACTCGCGGAAATCGTGGGATGATTTTTTAGAGCGCGTGCTTGTTTTAAAAGAAAAGCTCGGACCCATCCTGCTCCAGTTTCCGTCGAACTTTCGAGCATCGGAGGCAAACCTTCAAAGCATCGACGAGTTTCTCGGATACGCTGGCCACTCCTCTCATTTCGCGCTGGAGTTTCGGGATCAGTCGTGTTTTGGCTCAGAGATGTTGGCTGTTCTGCGCAGTCATCGCGCCGCATTGATCATTTCGCAATCGAGCAAATATCCACTCCCTGAAATTGTAGCGACTTCGGGCTTCGCATACTTCCGATTTCATGGGCCAAAGGAAATGTTCGCATCATCCTACTCCGATGCGGACCTGGAGCTTTGGGCGAACAAGATGAACGCATTCCTGTCTTCAGGTCGCGATGTTTACGCCTACTTCAACAATGACTCGGGAGGCCATGCTCCGCGCAATGCACAGGTTTTGATACGCAAGTTGCAGTCCTTCTGCCCTGAGCTTAATTGAATCTTTGCCCGAGCAGACTCGTTGACCGAGCGAGGTAAATTCGAACTGCCGGAGCAATTTGTGAACAGTCGGACGACAGCATAAAGTTAAGCTTCGCGACATCGAGACGATGCGAACCGCTATCGCCGTTACACTGCATTTGTACTGCGCTTCAGAGTCGCTGAGCGATCGGAGCAAACTGGCCTGTCGCCTTACTGGGATCAGCGATGGGTTCCCTCGGGAGCCTAGTCATTCGTCATCGTCGAAGCAATTTGGTCCGCCGTCGCGCGCCGATTGTGGCACAGCTATGACCAGCGCTCGCTATCACGGTCCAGCCGAAGGCGACATTTGTCTTCTTACCCCAATTTTCTTCTTTGAAGTTACCGCGCGTTCAAGCGTGAACTCCCGATTCAATGAAACTCCACCACGCCGCCGCGCTCGCCTTGATCGGCTGGTATCTGGTAACCCCGCCATCGACATCGCCGCCTGACGTCTCCTACAAAGCACCCTAGCGCATGTGGCACATCGTGCGAAGTTTCGATACGACCGAGGACGGCGAAGATTCCCGAAGTTCCTTGTTTGAGGAGTCACGACAGAAAGTGGCCTTGAACATGCTCGAGCCGGCTTATCGAGATTTCATGTTCGCAGAGTGCATCGCCAGCGACGATTCCGCGACTCAGGGAAAAGGAAAAGTAGCGATGAGCAAGCCACCGCAAAGCTCGAGGTTCGCCTTCGTTTTCGGTTCACGCTGGAGAATTGTCGGAAACAAAGGGAGAAAGGTAACATGACAAAATGCGAAGCTGTAAACGTCCTGGGTGAACTCCGAACGGCGGTCATGGCCCTCAATCCCCTAAAAGGTCGACAGGCCTTCAATGCGCTCATTAACGACATGCAGCGAGCGGCCGACGTCGGGAATGCCGCACAAGATCTGAGAGCAGCCTTTCAGGAGATAGAAAATAGGGGCATTCGATTCCCAGCACCCGATGTCTGAGAAAACCGTCAAAAGCCGGCTCCGGATTGCGACGCCGCACCAGCATCGGCGCAGACGCTGCGGGTGGACGAAGTATGCCCTAGAGTGTAAGAAACCATAACGCCTTCATCGTCCTATTTCCTCAAGCGATCCCTGGATTGTCGTTGCACCGCAACTGATCGTCGCGACTCCCGGGTGCGCTATTACGATCGCCGGAAGCGAGGAAGTGCAAGCACTAACAGGTTTTCTTGAATGCTTGCACGAACCCGTCGATTCATTCCGGCATCTAAGGCGTCACCGTTGTGCCGTCCTGCCATGGTGGCACGTCGATTGCAACCTGATCAGCTGCGGCATCGATTGAAAATGCTCCCATCCAGGATTTCGTATAGGCGAACTAACTAGACGCAGTTTGCTGAAATCAGCAAGTCTATTGCTTGGCACTTCGGCAGTCGCGTCCACAATCCCGGTGCTGGCGTCTGATATGTCTTCCGAATCGACGGTTCGTTCCGGACCTCAAGGCGTAACTTCTTCCATAAACAAGCCAATGGTCGGGTTCATGCTAGCCCATGAGCAATTTCCCGTAACTGAGCTGCTCCAGTTAGGGGTCACCGCTGAGGAGGCAGGATTCGATTTGCTGGCCACTAGCGATCATCTTCAACCCTGGCAAGCGAACGAGGGTCACGCCGGGCAAGCGTGGATCACTATGAGCGCGCTCGGCGCACGGACTCGACGCGTCTGGATTGGACCGACAGTCACCTGCCCTACTTTTCGCTACGACCCGGCGGTGGTGGCGCAGGCCTTTGCCTCGCTGAGTCTGCTTTATCCGGACCGAATATTTCTGGGTATCGGCTCGGGTGAGGCGCTAAATGAGCAGGCCGCGACCGGGTCTTGGCCTATGTGGTCCGAGCGTTCAGAGCGGCTGGTTGAAGCGACGGAGGTTATAAGGAAGCTGTGGGCGGGCGAGCAGATAGTGCATAGCGGAAAGTATTACAAGATCAATTCTAAATTGTACGATCCTCCGGCTGTCCCCGTCCCTCTCTTAATGGCGGCCAATGTGGGACCGCGAGCGATGTACGGTCCGGGCGGTATGGCGACGGACTCATCACCGATCCGGATACCTGGAAGCAGCACAAAGCCGAATTTGAGAAGGGGGCCAGGACGGCCGGCAAGGACCCTCGACAAATGCCGGTCCTGATAGAGCAATTCGTAGTCGTTGGCGATGAGCACGACGCCAAGGCTTCCGCCGAACTGTGGCGGTTCCTGCCCAAGGCATTTCAGAGCTACTTCAACCTTCGGGACCCCAAGTGATTCAGGAGCGAGCTACAGCCGAGCTGCCACTTGAAAAGGTTTACGGCAAATGGCCGGTGAGTGATGATCCCGATATTCACGCCAAGGCGCTGATCGAGTTATTCAATAGTGGCGCCTCGATCGTGAATGTCCACTCCGGCCAGGCAGATCAGCGACGAGTCATCGAATTCTATGGCAATCACGTGCTACCCAAGGTTCATGCTCAATTGAGAGAATCCTGACTTTCGACTCGCTTTTCGTTTTGGATCATGAAGGCTGGTGATCTTTCTCTGGTCAGGTTGCGCGTCCGGCCTGATAGCATCATCCTAAGCTTTGATTGCACAGTTTTGGTGACCAGCCGTGACGGGTTTGTGCACGACAATACTGCGGATGGTCTCTTTGTTCATCGCACAAGAATTATCTCAAGATATCGCTATCTCGCTAATGGGATACCATTTAAGCCGGTAACGCTTTCCGCAATTCGGCAAAATCTATCGTTAGGCTATTACATTCATAGTGCGGGTTCCGACAGTCGGGATAGTGCTGCTACGACAGATACGCTTGAACTCAAAGTAATAAGGCACATTGGTGATGAATTTGAGGATGAGCTGGAACTCACCAATTACAGCCAACACCCGCTAAAACTCGAATTCGCGTTGGAGATCGACGCTGATTTCGCCGATCAAGATAGCGTGGCGGCGGGCGACCCTCCGCTAAAAGGTACACTTGGCGCGAGATGGGAGCAGTTTACGAGTAGCTGTCCCGCACTCACATTCGACTACCAGGCCAGTGACGGCCATCACCGACGGGATGACGCAGGTCCCATCGAATTCCACCGTGGGGCCGAAATTTGGATCGAAAGTTCCGTCAGCGCAATGGCATATCGTAATGGAGCGATCCATTTCGATATTCGTCTTTCCCCTCTTGAAAGCAAACGCATGAGAGTGCACGTACGGCCTCTCTTCGATGGCGACCCAGGTAGAGGGCCCTTTGAAAGTGTTGGCACGAAAGCGCCGCCGGTCCCATCAAAACGCGCTGAGAGCGGGTTGGCAATCGGGGCCTGCGGCAACGCGACGAGTATCGCTTCTGCGCTCACGACAATTTCCCAGGCTACCGACGACTTAACCGCGCTACGCCTTCATGGATTGGAAATCGATCGCGGGTGGGTGCCTGCCGCGGGAGTGCCTATGTATATAGGCCTTTTTGGCCGGGACGTGATGTTTTCCGGACTTTACAGTCTGATGCTGGGTCCCGAAATACTGCTGGGCGCGTTGGGACTCCTAGCCAGATGGCAAGCGTCGGAGACTGATGATTGGCGAGACCAACAACCGGGGCGGATGTTGCATCAGGCCCAGATCAGTCCCCTGGCGGTGCTAAACCATAACCCCTTTCGGCGATACTATGGGACCATAACAACCCCTGCGCTATTTTCCTGGGCGCTTGGCAGGCTTTGGCGCTGGACGGCCGATCGCGAAGCTGTCGCGAGATTTATCGAGCCTGCGCTGAAAGCTCTGCAGTGGCTTGACCAATATTGCACATCGGAATGCGGGGGCTTTTATAGCTATAAACGGCGATCCAGCGAGGGGTTAAAAAACCAGGCGTGGAAAGATTCCGGTTATGCAATGGTACATGAGGACGGATCGCAGGTCGCTGATCCGATCGCTACTTGCGAATGCCAGGCCTACGTATACGCAAGCAAATTGGATGCAGCCGAGCTACTCCGTCATCTCGGACGCACGGACGAGGCTGACCTGCTGTCAGAACAGGCATGCGAGCTGAAAAAACGCTTCAATGACGCATTCTGGATGGCCGACCTCGATTTTTTTGCAATGGGCCTGGACAAGAATGGTAAGCAAATAAGGTCGATCTCCTCTAATCCGTTACACTGTCTTAATACCGGAATCCTGGACGACGCGCTTGTTTCGCAGACGGTGAATCGTCTTTTCAAGAAAGACCTATACAGCGGCTGGGGAGTCCGCACGCTTTCCGCGAACCACGTTGCTTACAATCCATATAGCTATCAACGCGGGTCGGTCTGGCCTTTCGAACAAGGGACATTGGCACTCGGCCTTCGTCGCTACCGGCTGTATGATCATCTAAATCAACTGGCTAGCGATCAGTTTGATGTAGCTGCCGTTTTTGAAAACAATCGCCTGCCTGAGCTTTTTGGCGGACAGCCTCGTAACGCGGAGCACCCATTTCCTTCCGTCTATCCTGAAGCCAATTGGCCTCAAGCCTGGTCGGCCGCCGCCGTTGTCGCTTTGATCGAGGCGTTGCTGGGCCTAAAAGCCGACGCGCCAGCTCACGAACTTATTATCGACCCTCATTTGCCTGAATTTATCCCCGAACTTCGACTGCAGAACTTGCGAGTGGGAAATGCCACTGTAACGCTTACATTTCAAAGGCGTAAAGACGGAACCACTGAATTCTTCGTCGAGGACGCGGTAGGCGCGCTGAAGATCGTGAAGGAAACATAGGCGGTGTGTTTTGCGCGTGCTTTAAGTAGTTAAAGTCGATAATTCCGCGCGTGCCTTAAAATTCATTTCGGAAGATCTTCGGCCGAATTTTCAAATGGCAGGCTCCATGCATTAAACCTGTTTTTCCATCATTCATATGTTGGCGGTTTCGTGAACCCGAGCCCCGCCCACCCAACAGAAGGCCCTTATAACAGATCAGAGAGCTTCTGATGTTGAGCAGCAGCAAAGTCACCGCGCATCGCGAAGAAAACGAAAGCACGCGATTCGAAAGACTTCATAAGGACGATACTCGTACGGCGATCTCAGCTGATGCCGCAAAATCGCTTGCACGAGCGCTGTCAAAAGCCATTGAAGGCGAAGTGCGCTTCGACAACGGCACCCGCGCTCTCTATGCCACAGATGGCTCAAATTACCGTCAGGTGCCGATTGGAGTGGTTATTCCAAAACATCGGGAAGATGTTGAAGCTACTGTGCGACTTGCTCGCGATTACGGTGCGCCTGTTCTAGCCCGCGGTGGCGGAACAAGTCTCGCAGGGCAGTGCTGCAACGTAGCGGTCGTCATCGACTTTTCCAAGTACATGCACAAGGTGGTTCGGATCGACGCCGGGCAACGGCTTGGCCGGGTGCAACCGGGATGCGTCCTTGATCACTTGCGTGAAACGGCGAAAAAGGAAGCCGGGCTGTTTTTCGGGCCTGATCCCGCGACCCATACCCACTGCACTCTCGGCGGCATGCTGGGCAATAACTCATGCGGTAGCCACTCGCTCCTCAGCAAGAACCATGGTCTCGGCGTACGAACAAGCGACAATACTCATGAGCTGGAAGTGCTCTTGTATGATGGAACCCGTCTACAGGTCGGTCCAACCCCACCCGATCGACTCGAAGAGATCATTCGTAGCGGCGGGCGGGTTGGGGAAATTTATGCTGGGCTCAAGTCGCTGGTAGACCGTTATGGCAATGCGATCCGCGAGAAATACCCCAAGCTGGAGCGGCGCGTTTCAGGATATAACCTGGACGATTTGTTACCCGAGAATGGCTTCAATGTTGCGCGCTCGCTGGTGGGATCGGAATCGACGCTGATCACAATCCTCGATGCGACGATGCATCTCGTGCCGGCGCCCAAGGCTCGTAGCGTAGTGATGCTGGGATTCAAAGACATATTTACGGCCGTAGAATGCGCCCTGGAGGTACTCAAGTTCAGACCAATAGCATGCGAAGGGATCGACGAGCTGCTATTTGAGTATGTCAAGAAAAAAGGGGATGAAAGCGCGAGTTTGGCCGTGCTTCCCAAGGGGCCAGCCTTTCTACTGGTAGAATTCGGCGGCGAATCCAAAAACGACTGCGACGATCAGGCTCGCAGGATGATGGAAAGTGTTAAGAAGCTCGGCGATCGCGCGCCGGAGGACACGAAGCTGTACGACGATCCGGAGCAGGAGAAAATGATCTGGAAGGTGCGCGAGGGAGGCCTGGGCAGTACGGCTTGGGTGCCTGGACACGCGGATACCTGGCCGGGCTGGGAAGACTCTGCCGTGCCGGTCGAAGCGGTACCTGACTACCTCCGAAGGTTGCGTGCCCTGTTTACAAAATACGAATACCACCCATCGCTTTATGGTCACATGGGGCAGGGATGCGTCCATTGCCGCGCCGCGTTCGATTTTTACACTGCTCGGGGCATTGAAAAATACCGTCGCTTTATGGACGAAGCGGTCGATCTAGTCGTGAGTTTTGGCGGGGTTGCCTCTGGCGAGCACGGGGACGGACAGGCGCGCGGTCAGTTTCTGCCAAAGATGTTTGGGGCGGAACTGATGCAGGCGTTCACCGAGTTCAAGAAAATTTGGGATCCGAGCAATCGAATGAACCCGGGCAAGCTCATCAATCTCGAGGAGCCCGTATACGGTATCACCGATAATCTACGGATCGGCCCTGATTACAGTCCACCGCAGCCGCGAACTCATTTCGCCTTCAGTAGTGATCGGCGCAGCTTTGCCCGCGGGGCGTTGCGCTGTGTGGGTGTTGGAGAATGCCGACGCGAAGGCGGCGGGACCATGTGTCCGTCGTATATGGTCACGCGAGAAGAAAAAGACTCCACCCGCGGGCGAGCACGGATGCTGTTCGAAATGTTGAACGGCGAAATTATCAAGGACGGATGGAGAAGCAGAGAAGTTAAAAACGCGCTGGACCTGTGTCTGTCTTGCAAGGGTTGCAAGGGCGATTGCCCAGTCAACGTGGATATGGCGACCTACAAGGCTGAGTTTCTCAGCCACTATTACAAGCGGCGCGTCAGGCCGAGGAATGCCTATGCGTTTGGCTTGTTGCCGATATGGTCACAGGTGGCGTCTTTTGCACCGGCGATAGCAAACCTCTTTACCCAGACTCCGGGATTGGCGTCGATAGCAAAGCTACTAAGTGGCACACATCCGAGTCGAAAACTTCCGCCATTCGCGCCGTATACTTTCAAACAATGGTTCCGCTCGCATCGATCCCCTAATTCCAACGGGCCTCCGGTCCTTTTGTTCGCCGACACCTTCAACAATTACTTCAATCCAGGCGTAGCCGTGGCTGCGACGGAAGTGCTCGAGGATGCCGGGTTTCGAGTTCACGTGCCTGCCGCCGCAGTATGCTGCGGACGTACGCTATACGACTATGGCTTTCTTGCGACGGCTGAACGCTGGTGGATCGACCTGCTGGGCAAACTGCGCAGCTACTACGCGGCCGGCGTTCCAATGGTGGTACTGGAGCCCAGCTGCTGGGCAGCATTCCAGGATGAATTATCTGATCTGTTGCCCAACAGCGAGGATGCCAAGCGGCTCAAGCAGCTTACTTACACCTTGAGCGATTTTCTGCGCTCAAACGCGCCTGACTATTCTCCGCCAAAGCTCAGCGTGCAGGCGATCGTTCATGGCCACTGCCATCAAAAGGCGCTCGACGCGTTGAATGACAAAGAGTTTGGAAAACTTTTGGCCGAGAAACAGATCTTTGAAAAGCTTGGGGTGGAGGCCCGATATCCTGAAGACGGGTGTTGCGGAATGGCGGGTGCGTTCGGCTATGAAAAGCAAAACCGTCATTACGAAGTTGGCCTGGCTGTCGGCGAACGAGTGTTGCTGCCGCAGGTCCGAAAAGCCGCCGCCGATGAACTCATCATCGCCGATGGGTTCAGTTGTCAGGAGCAGATCGAACAGCAAACCGGTCGGAATGCGCTGCACATGGCGCAGGTCTTGCGCTTGGCACTCCACCGGAACCGCGAAGCTGTGGGCAAACGTCCCGAAAGCCAAATGGTAGGCGGGCGAAGACGACGGCAACGGGTCGCGATGATGAGAGCGGGAGTTGTTCTCGCGGCGGGACTGGTCACGGTCCTGGCGGCAAGGAAGGCCGGCAACGTTCGTGGTTACGACGGTGTATAGAGGGACGATTCGACGATGCGAGTTGGAAGCAAAACGGTAGCGGTAGTCACCGGTGCGTCGGGCGGCGTGGGGCGCGCGACGGCGCGTTTGCTGGGCGAGCGGGGGGCAAAGGTGGTGCTACTGGCGCGGGGTTCTGAGGGTCTGGAGGGCGCGAAGAGCGAGATCGAGTCGCGCGGTGGCCAGGCGTTGGCGGTGCCGACGGATGTCTCAAACTTCGAGCAGGTACAAGCGGCGGCGGATGCCGGCGAACGCGAGTTTGGGCCTATCGACCTGTGGATCAATAACGCGATGGTTTCAATGTACAGTCCCTTTATCAAGATGACACCTGACGAATTCCGGCACGTCGTCGAAGTGACTTTTCTCGGGAACGTCAACGGGACCTATTGCGCTATGCAGCGAATGATGGCGCGAGATCGCGGCGTAATCGTCCAGGTTGGGTCGGCACTCGCGTTTCGTTCGATCCCGCTCCAGAGTGCATACTGCGCGAGCAAGCACGCTATTCAAGGTTTCACCGAGTCGATCCGCAGCGAATTGCTTCATCAAAAGAGCAACGTCCGGGTTACGGTTGTGAATATGCCGGCCTTGAATACTACCCAATTCGCCTGGACGAAGAATAAAATGCCGCACAAGGTTCGGCCGACTGGAACAATCTTTCAACCCGAAGTCGCCGCCCGTGCGATTCTATTCGCCGCCGAAAATGATCGGCGCGAACTCATGGTTGGCTATACTACGGTTGAGGCCACGGTCGGCGAGAAAATCTTTCCTGGCTTGCTGGACCACTACCTCGCGACGGCGGCATGGGAGGGCTCTATGTTGCCGGAGCCGTCGAACCCGCAACAGCAGGATAATTTCTGGAAGCCGGTCGCGCGTGATCTCAGGGTCTCATGGACCGTTTGATCGCATGGCCCGGAAATATAGCTGGCAGCTCTGGATCTCTGAGAATCGTTCAAAGCTGATTAGTTTGCTCATCGCTGGGATCGGGTTGTCTACTTTACTGATCTCAAACAAAAAACAACCACAAGTACACGGACTACTTCGATCGAGGTCGCAGTGGGTTTGAACAACTGAGGGGTATCATGTCAAAGAGCGTTGGCCAGTATGTTATGCAGCGCATGCAGGAATGGGGGATCGATCGGATTTACGCCTACCCAGGCGATGGTATAAATGGAATCCTTGCCGGGTTGCGTAAAAATGGCGACAAGCCACGCTTCATTCAAGCACGTCATGAGGAACTCGCGGCATTCATGGCGTCAGCGCATGCGAAGTTCACCGGAACTGTTGGCGTTTGCATGGCGACCAGCGGACCGGGCGCTATACATCTTCTGAACGGTCTTTACGACGCCAAGATGGATCACCAGCCTGTAGTGGCTATCGTGGGCCAATCCGCGACAACAGCCCTGGGTAGTCAGTATCAGCAGGAAGTAGACCTTGCCTCGTTGTTCAAGGATGTGGCGAGCGAATATTGCGTAACGGTAGCGAGTCCGGCAGCGGTGCGGCATTGCGTCGATCGCGCATTCCGTATCGCGATTGATCAGCGATCGGTGACCTGTATCATCTTTCCCAAAGACATCCAGGAAGAGGCCGCCGTCCCTGATCCTCCGCAGAAGCATGATCACGCGCTGAGCGGCGTCGGATGCCCGATACCCTACATGATTCCGCACCGGGCTGACCTTTCGGCAGCGGCCAAAATTTTGAACGAGGGAAAAAAAGTTGCGATGCTCGTCGGTGCCGGGGCGCTGAGCGCGCAAGACGAGGTGCTCGAAATAGCAGACCTCCTCGGCGCCGGCGTGGCCAAGAGCTGGCTAGGCAAGGCGACTGTCCCGGAGGATGTTCCGTTCTGCACCGGTCACATCGGTCTGCTCGGAAGCAAACCCAGCTGGGACCTCATGAAGAACTGCGACACACTGCTGGTGGTCGGCAGTTCCTTCCCGTATGGCGAGTTTTATCCGAAAGCTGGACAGGCAAAGGCGGTACAAATCGATGTCGACGGGCGTCTGCTGAGCCTTCGGTACCCGATGGACGTAAACTTGAAGGGCGACGCGAAGCAGACGCTGGCGGTCTTGATACCACTTATCGAGCGTAAGACCGATCGCTCGTGGCAGAACAGAATTATTGAAGATGTCAAGGAATGGTGGACGACCGTTGAAGGGCGGGCTCACATCGACGGCAATAACGGTGTACTCAATCCCGAGCGCGTTTTTTGGGAACTTAGTTCGAAGCTTCCGGACCGCTGCATCCTCTCGGCGGATAGCGGCACGACGGCGAATTGGTACGCGCGTGATCTAAAGATCCGCCGTGGAATGCTGGCGAGTGGCAGCGGAAATCTAGCGTCTATGGGAGCTGCCGTGCCCTATGCGGTCGCCGCGAAGTTATGTTTCCCTGATCGTGTTTGCATAGCCGTGACAGGCGATGGCGCGATGCAGATGAATGGGCTTAACGCCTGTATCACCGTGGCCAAGTATTGGCAGGAATGGTCAGATCCGCGCTGGATAACGCTGGTGCTGAATAACCGCGATCTCAATCAGGTGACTTGGGAACAGCGTATTATGATGGGAGACATTCGCTTCACTCCTAGCCAGGAATTGCCGGATTTTCCGTATGCAACGTATGCCGATTCGATCGGTCTGCGCGGCATTCGGGTGGAGCGTCCGGAGCAGGTCGCGGAGGCCTGGGATATTGCCCTGAGCAGCGATCGGCCGGTGGTCCTGGAAGCCATTACGGATCCGGACACGCCGACGTTGCCGCCGCACATAACTCTTAAGACAGCAAAGAATTTCACCGAAACAATTTTGCGAGGCGACCCGAATGAGTCCGGTATTGTCAAACAGGCGGTCAAAGGAATGGTGCAGAGCCTGATTCCCAACTCGGGTAAATAGCTACTACCAGGAGATACACGACATTCTCGTTATTATGGTCAGATCTTGTATTTCTCAGCGTCGGCTCGCTTGAACGCGAGCCCGTTACCCGGGCGCCTGAGATCGGGTGTGAGGAAACCCTCGTGGGGGATAAGCGCTCCGTCGAACAACATTCGTTCGATGCGCACGTGATCGTGGAAATACTCGATGTGGCAGACGGGCCGTGCCGAACAACATGGATGAACGTGCATTGAGGGGCCGCAATGCGCCGATAGCGGCAAAGAGCGCGCTTCGCACAGTGCCGCTACCTCGAGAAAGCCGGTGATGCCTGCGCATCGGGTGTCGTCAGCTTGCAAAACATC
The DNA here is from genome assembly GCA_963710455.1 of uncultured delta proteobacterium. GTDB lineage: Bacteria > Desulfobacterota > Binatia > Binatales > Binataceae > JAKAVN01. The sequence goes on along the minus strand of CAVQAG010000011.1, from coordinate 550,682 downwards.
TACTGCACCGGCTGCCAACATTCGCTCGAAATAAGGCAGATCATAACCATACTCTCCAGCGGCTATATCCATTCCCGCAGGTGAGCGATCCCGCATCATGTGCAGTCCATCGAGATCGTCGGACGAAACGGGCTCCTCGAACCAGGACACCTGGAAATCGCAAAGTCGTTCGGCCATTTCGAGTGCCTGCTTTCGAGTATATGCACCGTTGGCGTCCACGAATAACTGAACCTTTTGTCCGATAGCTTTTCGGGCAGCTGCGACTCTGGAAGGATCCTTCTCCGGTTCGCGGCCTATTTTCATTTTTACCCGAGAGATTCCCTGTTCGGCCCATCCCGCCAATTGCTGGCACAAACGACTTTCGTCATACGAAGTGAAACCGCCGCTGCCATATATCGCTATGCGGTCGCGAGCGGGGCCGAGCAACGTCACCAACGGTAGACTGATGAGGCGGGCTTTAAGATCCCAAAGCGCGTTGTCTACGGCCGCAATCGCCATCGAGCAGACGCCCGGACGTCCAAGATTTCGAATCGCTCGTACCATCGCCAGCCAATTTGCCGAGGTCGCCATTGGATCACGACATTCGATCACCTTCGCGAGCAATTCGTTGGCCATACGGGCTGTGGCGCCGTCGGCATAGGTATAACCGATTCCGGCTTCGTTGCCGGCCGATACCTCAACCACCACTAAACTGGTGGCGTTCCATTCCAGAGTGCCGTCGGATTCGGGAAAATCAGTTGGGATACGATAGGCGGAGGCTTGAAGACGATCTACCTTCACGTCCGGCCGAGGTTTAATTGTATTCACTGGATTCTCGCGGAAAACGCGGGGGCTGGCGGAACAGTGTACTTTACTTAATGGTGCCAGAAGGACGCGATCGATTCGAGACCAAATTTTAAATCCCTTATACTACGTTAGAGGCGAATGACCCCTCTCCGGGAAGCGCCCGATTGTTCCACACGGCACTACATAGATTTTAGACTGCGACATCATTTCTCTCCCAAGAACGGCATTCATCTTGCCCCCGTGAGCTTGGTTTGTGCGAATAAAATCAGTAGCACCCAGCGGCCCAAAACGTGCTCGCGGGAGAAAATCGTCATGAAAACCGAAGATCCCAATTCAAAAGTCTTTTGGGGAGGGGCCAGCCCTGGAAGCTCGCAAAAGGAAGAGCCGCTCGTCTCGGGAGCCGAGACGCGGAGAACGGAAACAAAGCGATAAGGAAACAGCCCGGAAATACCTTAACGCGCTGGAATCAAAGACCTGAAGGACATTAAGAACCGAATTTGTGACAGGCAGCTTTTTTCCTGGCGATTGCGGGGGCGTGAGTTTGATCGCAGGAGGAGGCACGGCGTCGAAATGACGGCTAGCGTTGCTCGGCAGTCGGGCGCCGGGTGGCCGCTGAAACGGCTACGACTTTCGGCCGCCAGATGCTGCAGCAGACGGCTGCCGGCGGCGCAGCTTCTCCTCAAGGAGGTCCGTCATCTTGAATGAAAGCGTTCTCTAAAAACACCGCGGTCCTGGCGACCGCCGCCGTGGCTTTACTGTCGGACCGGCATCGCAGCGCTTCTACCTGGCTGGTCAATGCCGCCGTCCGCAAGTAGAGTGCGGCGACTGCAAATCAATTTCCTCGCTCCCGGTATGACAGTGAGCGGTACTTCGGCGGCCACGCTCGATACTTCGGGGCATCGTTGGCGTCCTCACCCTAAGCAGCGGAGAGACCTTCTTAAGGTGCGTTGGTGGTGTCGTGCGCGTCAAAGCGCCGCGACTTTTGATAAACGCCGACGGAATGCGCAGCTCGCATACAGGCGACAGAAAGCAGAAAACCCCAACGGACAAAGCGGTGGAGGAGCGGGAAATACGGCCATCCTGCATGCCTCGCTCCGCGAGCCTGCCGCGTGGATGGGCTATGTTTAGAGGGTCGGTGCGATTGTGCTTTGTCGATCGTCTCTGCATCGGGGTTAAACTTAAGACCAATGGCAGGGTTTTTGCTCCGACCACAACAATGACATGGAGGAGGTCATAACTGTAGAAAGCAACCGCACTATTGAAGAAAAACGACGATACGGTAAAAAGGCTGTTGGCAGAATTTGAGAGTGCGACGGCCAATACAACCAAAATAAAGGCTCTGAACCTTCCTTTGGAGCAACAATGAAAGTCCTCAAAGTACACCACGCCGATAAAGAAGAGAAGTATATTTTTTAAGGCGCGCAAATTGGTAACGAGCGTATCTACGAGCTCGGCAAGAAAGTTACAGGCCCGAAAGGAGCGATTTTCAGGCTGCTTAACTCGTGGTGCACGAGATGCAACGCGACCGCCACTAGAAGCTTTTTTCCTGCAGGCGGATGGCTCAGGCTAACAACGAGATCCTACCTACGACGTGATTCGCATGCCGTCTAGTTAGAGGTTTACCACCCATAATGAACCGGTCCGGCCAAAATAGAGTCTGCTAGTGGTGGACGATGATCCAACGGCCCGCGGAATGATTTTCGCGATTACTGTTATTAAATGGATTTTCGGTCAGGCTGGCAGAGGATGGCGACAAAGCACTCAATCTTCTGAGATCCATGGCGCATCTCTTGTATAGTCGTATTGGATCTCACCATGCCGATCATGGATGGGCGCGAGTTTCTCAGGCTACGCGTCGAGGACCCGATGGTATGCGATATTCCGGTGGTTGTAGTTTCCCGCAAGTCGCAGCCGGGCGCGATACCGGGAGGCGCTGATGCCTATATGAGCAAGCTGGTGGACGTGGACGAGCTGATCGGCCTCATGCAGCGTCACTGTTGATGTAATTACAAAGCGCCAGTACACCAACCAGGCTCTGGAGATTTGTCATTTCGCCGTCTGGTAGGTGGCTATGACTGGCCAACGATTGGTTCCGGCGGAACTGAAAAATGAAGGAGAGTAAGCGATTCCTAAATTAAATCTCGGGATAATCAGGTTGGGTGGTTATTTGCCTCGGAGAAATTTGAAAATTATCATTTGAACGATTTGAGCATCACCAAAGCTATTGTCAATCAGGTTAAGAAGTTATGCCGCTTTATGGAAAATACATTTCCTCAGATACCAATGACGTGCCTGTCGCGCTGCTACTGATTGATGTAGTCAATGACCTGAATTTCGAGAGAGCTGACGCCTTGTTGATTCAGGCAAAACCTATGGCACAGCGGCTCGCGCTTCTGAAGCGTGAAGTCTCTTTACTTCAAATACCTGTTATTTACGTCAATGATAATTTCGGTCAGTGGAAGTCTGATTTCCGGCAGACGGTCGACCATTGCTGCGCCGGTAACGCGCGCGGCCGGGAGATCTCCCTGGCGCTCCGGCCCGAGACCTCCGATTATTTCGTGCTCAAGCCGAAACATTCCGGCTTCTATGCAACGACGCTCGATGTCCTGCTCGAATATCTGAAAGTGGACACGCTGATCATCACGGGAATCGCGGCCAATATCTGCGTGCTGTTTACCGCGAACGACGCCTACATGCGTGATTACAGATTGCTCGTGCCTGCAGATTGCGTGGCCTCGAATACTGCCGAAGAGACCGAATATTCTCTGCGGCAGATGAAAACCATTCTGAAAGCGGGTATCAGGCCCAGCGCCGAGTTACAACTGAGAATGCTGAAAGAGCGGTCTGCCGGCGGCAATGAGCGGTCTTCCGGCAAAATCATAACGGCGGAATGAGACCGAATGATCCAAGCCGCCCGCCGTTCCGCGAAGCCGACCAGCAAACCCAGAAACCGCCTCCGCTCGCTCGTTGCGTATCCGGCTGGGTTGCTTCGTTTCCTGGGGCCGGGACTTGTCACCGGCGCAGCGGACGACGATCCCAGCGGAATTGCGACCTATTCGCAGATCGGCGCGCAGTTCGGCTTCGCCATGCTCTGGACGCTGGTTCTGTCCTATCCGTTGATGGCGGCCATCCAGGAGGCGAGCGCATGGATCGCGCGGGTCAGCGGGGCCGGGCTCGCGCGCAACATCCGGCTTCATTATTCCCCGGGGCTGTCCTACGCGGCTGTCGGCATTCTCCTCTTTGCCAATGTTATCAATCTGGCCGCGGACATCGCCGCCATGGCCGACGCGCTCGGCCTGCTCATAGGGGGACCCACTCTTCTCTACACCTTGATGTTCGGCGGCATCTGCCTCGCGGGGGTGGTTTTCGTCTCCTACGCGAAATTCGCGAAGGTCCTGAAGTTCGGAACCCTGATCCTCCTGGTCTATGTAATCGTCGCCTTCGCGGTGCGCGCGCCGGTGCATGAGATACTTGCCGGATCGCTTATTCCTGAAATTCGTCTCGGCGGCGGCCACATGACGGCGCTGACGGCGGTGCTCGGAACCACGATCAGTCCGTATCTCTTTTTCTGGCAGGCCTCTCAGGAAGTGGAGGAACAGAAAAACACGTCCGGCGAAAAGCCGCTGAAGAAAGCGCCCGGCCAGGCTGCGCGGCAGCTGGAACCGATGCGGGCTGACACTTATTTCGGAATGGCGGTCTCGAACGCGATCGCCTATGTCATCATGCTAGATGCGGGCGCTCTGCTGCATACCCACGGCATAACGCAGATCGAGACAGCGACTCAGGCGGCCGAAGCGTTGCGGCCGGTCGGCGGGGAGTTCGCGTTTCTGCTTTTCGCCGTCGGTATCATCGGCACCGGCCTACTGGCCGTGCCGGTGCTGGCCGGCTCGGTGGGTTATGCGCTGGCGGAAATCGCCCGCTGGCCGCGCGGCCTCGCGAAGAAGTTCTCAAGTGCCCGCGCCTTCTATGGGACGATCGCCGCGGTAACGCTGCTCGGACTGGCGCTGAATCTCATCCACATCAGTCCCATTAAGGCACTCTTCTGGAGTGCTGTGGTCAACGGTCTCTGCGCCGGGCCGATCATGGTTCTGGTCATGCTGATGACGACCAATGAAAGAATCACGGGCAGTGTGAAATTTCCGAAGCCGCAATGGGTCATAGGCTGGATCTCGACCGGCGTCATGCTGGCGGTCGGCGCCGGCATGCTCGCCGGGTTCGCGATCCAATGAGATTCACGCCAAGCGGAGCGCTTGAAGTATTCATGACAGAGACTTTCATTCGGTTCATTGTCGGCGGCCTCTTCGTGTCCGCTTTTGCGGTCCTGGGAGACGTTCTCAAGCCCAAGAGTTTCGCCGGACTGTTCGGCGCTGCTCCTTCCGTGGCGCTGGCCACTCTTATTCTCACCATTCACAGCCGGGGTCTTGATTTCGCCGCCGCGGAAGCACGTTCGATGATTTTCGGCGCGATCGCGTTTTTCGTCTATGCCTGCGCCGTCTGCCGGCTAATCATGCGCTACAAGCTGCCGGCGTCAATCGTCGCGAGCGCATCGATCGTGATCTGGCTGGCCGTCGCCTTCGCCCTCGAAACGGTCATTGGCAGATGATGATTCGAATCGAGCTCGCCGGACTGCGCAGAACCAAATGGCATGACTATGCCATCCGGTTCTTGTTCGGCGGACTGATCACCGCGGCCGCTGGCTTAATCGCTCAGCGCTGGGGACCCGGCATAGGGGGCCTGTTCCTGGCCTTTCCGGCGATCTTCCCCGCCAGCGCGACGCTGGTCGAAAAACACGAAAAGCAGAAGAAGAACCGCGCCGGCCTTCAAGGCGCCGTGCGCGGGCGCGAAGCGGCCGCGCTGGATGCAGCCGGAGCCGCGCTCGGCTGTATCGGCCTCGCCGGATTCGCGCTTGTCGTCTGGCAGCTCCTTGGGGCCTATGAGACCTGGATCGTTCTCGGCGGCGCCGGCCTGCTGTGGATGGGGATTTCGGGGCTAGGCTGGAGAATCCTGAAGCTATGTTAAAAGTACGACCCGCGACTTTATTACAGGCATTTTGAACGGTCTCATACTCCCGTGAGAGGGCGAATGACCGCGTTCCGGGAAGCGCCCGATTGTTCCAACACGGCGCTAAATGAATTTCTAGACCCGGCACAATTCTCCACCAAAGGAACGGCATTCATTTTGCTGCCGTGATTATGGGCCTTGTGCGGATAAGACAGCAGCGCGCCGAGCGGCCCAACGCGCTTCCAGAGAATGCCATCATGAAAGCCGACTATCTCAGCTCGAAGGATACCGCCGGGACTTCTGAGGAAGGGGCCAACCCTGAAGGCCCTGAGAGGGAAGAGCCTCTCGTCTCCGCAGCCGGAGCCGCGAAGACCGCAAACAAAGCGATAGATGAAACAGCCCGGAAATATCTCGCCGCTGCCGGAATCAAAGTCGACTTGGAAGACTTTCAGAACCGGATTCGCGAAAGGCCGCTTTTTTACCTGGCGATCGCGGCCAGCGTTGGTTTTGTCGCAGGCGGAGGCATGGCGTCAAAATGGGGGCTGGCGCTGCTCGGCATGGCCGGGCGCCGGGCGGCCGCTGAAACCGCTACGAATTTCGGCCGCCAGATGCTGAGGCAGACCGCCGCAGGCGGCGCACCTTCCGCGTAGCCTCCATCACGTTGAATGAAAGCGTCCTCCAGAAACACCGTGGTTCTGACGACCGCCGCCACGGCCGTGGTACTCGTGCGGACCGGCCTCCCCGGGCTTCTTACTTGGCTGGTCAATGCCGCCGTCCGCAAAATACCCGGCATCCGGGGCAAAGTGCGGCGGACGCAAATCAATTTCCTCGCCCCCGGCGTAACGCTGAGCGGCGTTTCGTTGGCCTCGCTCAATATGCCCGGGCATCGGATCGAAGTGGGCCTCATCGCCCTAAACACCCAATGGAAAGACCTTCTCAGGGGGGCCCTGGTTGCGTCGCTGCGCGTAAAAGCGCCGCGGCTTTTGATAAACGCCGCCGGAGTGCGCGGCTCGCATGCGAGCGACAGAAAGCAGAAACCCCCATCGGACAGAGCCGGCACGCCGTGGCAGGAGAAGATAACGCAGCTGCCACGATTCAAGATCGCCTCGGTGCTTTTGACCGACGGCGCAATCAGCGTTGTCGGCGCGCCCGGCGAAAAGGACGAGGAGGTCGCGGTCGATCGCCTGAATCTGCGCGCTGAAAACATCACCAACAGCACCGCCCTCGCTCCCACCCTGATGGCTAGGCTCACCGCGGACGCGCGCCTGTTGTCGTCGGGCGCTTGTCAGCTGCAGGCTCAAGGATATCCGCTGGCGAAGATGCCGACCTTCAACGCCGATCTGAGCAGCAGCGGCATTGATCTCAGCTTTCTGCGTAACATTATCCAAAAAGTCGTGGGGATAGATGTACGACATGGAACCGCCGCCCTGTATGTCGAGGCGGCGGCGGCGGACAGTTACATAAGCGGGTATGCGAAACCCGTATTCGACCATCTTGAGCTCGAGCCGCCCACGCATAGCGGTTTTTTGGCGCGCCTCAAAGTCTGCGCAGCCAAGGCCATGACATGGCTGATTACGAACAAGCGCAGAGACCGGATCGCGACCCGCCTGGATTTCGAAGGCGCCGTCGACGATCCCGATTTCGACATTACCGACGCCGTGCTCAGATTCATCCGCAACGCTTTCAGCACCGCGGAACGCGCATCGCTGGAGCACCGCATCCGGTTCCTGCGCGCAGGGAAGACGCCCGACGAGGTCATTATCCGCGATCAAAGCGAACCGCGCGGCCGCTTCTCGGCTGTCTTCGCGTTGGCGAAAGAGACAATCAGCCGCTGGAGCGGCGACCGGGCGCCGCGGATGGCCGCGGCGCTCTCTTATTACACCACCTTCTCCATGGCCCCTCTTCTTATTCTCGCCATTTCGATCGCCGGGCTGCTGCTTGGGCACGATGCCGCCCGAAGGAGAATCATGGAGGAAATCGGCGGACTGGTGGGCCCGAAAAGCGCGGCCGCAATCCAGGACATGCTGAAGGGCGTCGCCAGCCGGCCATCCAAAGGGATCGTCGGCAGCATCATCGGAATCGTTACCTTGATCGCCGGCGCCACCGGCGTCCTCTCCGAACTGAAGAGCGCCCTGAATATGATCTGGCGGACCCAGGAGCCAGGCAACGTCAAAGAGATCATCAAAAAGAACGCCCTCTTCGTAGGCATGCTCTTGGGGATCGGCTTCCTCATGACGGTTTCATTGATCCTGAGCGCGGCGCTGGCGAGCGCGGGCGCGTTCTTAACCGGGTTTCTGCCCGCCCCGGAGATCATCCTACACGGCATCGATTTTCTGATTTCGACGGTAATCATCGGCGTCCTCTTCGCCGCGATGTACAGATTTCTACCCAACACAAAAATCGAATGGCGCGACGTCTGGATCGGCGCCGCCCTGACCTCTCTTCTGTTCAATTTCGGAAAAATCGCGCTCGGGCTTTATATCGGAAAATCCGCCGTCGCTTCATCGTATGGGGCGGCAGGATCGATACTGGTGCTGCTTCTCTGGGTTTACTATTCCGGACTCATCTTTTATTTCGGCGCGGAATTCACCAAAGTATACGCGGACAAGTACGGATCGCGGCTGAAGCCAAAACCCGTCAGGAAGCGCTCCGCTCCGGTCACGAAAGCTGTCCTGCCCGCTCATTCAAGGGAGAAAAACATCGCAGGAGATTTTTAAAAAATGTCGACCGGTTGGCACCCTTTGGTCGAGCAGACGCAGGATGGCCGCAATGCGGTGCGAGATAACGATCCCGGCGCGCCAGCCGCTGCGTGTCACTCAGGAGGAAGCGGCTAAGCCCGGATTATCTTGCGGACGTGCGACACATACGCAACGAAGGACGACGTGCGGGACAAGTGGCGTCTCAATATATTTATTGTGCGTTCCGCACCGGTGCTTCTCCCTACTAAAGGTTGAAATTTTTTCGGGATCGAACGATTTGTAAAGTTGGCGCGAGGAGTCTTCTACAGGTCAGGCGATGTTTTCGACCTTCCTTCGGCACAGGACTTGAGCGTCTCTATCTCGAGCCCATCCGCGCGAACTGATGCTGCGCCATCACGTGTAGCGCCAACGAAAGCGGCCTGCGAGCGCGTGTCGTCGGTCGGTTGCTCGAAATCGCGTCCACAGCGTACGCAGCGGTGATGGAGTAGGATTCGCCGTCTTGCGTGTCGTCTTTTCCATCGTCGGTACTCCATCGACAACGGTTTGACGTTCGAAAATGTAATCCCCATCACGCGAATGTCAACTCGTCACTCCTCTTCGTACGTCCTCCCGCGGAGCGGTTCGCACCCCGAGGCGCATGGCTTCCTTTTTCAATTCACCGTTGTCCGTTCCCTCGGGAGTGGAGCGCTTAAGCGTCTCGACCAGCTTGGCGACGGTCGAGAAGATAGGGCCGTCATCTGAGACGAGCGCGGCGCGTCGCAATCCTGCAGCCGACACTTGACCGTTTTCTCAGCCATCGGGAACGCCTCTCAGCTCGTGGACGTTCGGTCGATTCGCTTTGAGCCAAGCAGCATGTCGTTCGCACAGCGCCGGGCGAAGCGGGCGTCCTTTCTGTCGGTGTATCAAGCAGAGCGTATTGCTCGGCGGCAGCACAGCAGACGGAGTAGGCGCCGTGTATCCGCAGGCGAGAAGACCATTCCCGTTCGATTGTCGCGAAATCACCTGAGAACCGGGGGGCAGTTCTCCGGCCGCCGAATCTACAAAGTCGACCAACTGCTTGCGTTAGGCCAGGGTCACCGGTTCATCATCTAACGCTGCGGCTTAGCCGAAGGAGGCCGACTGCTGGAACCTCTGGCGTAGGCTGGTCTGCCCTCGATGAAGCGATTGCAGCCGCTGACCCCAGAGATACGCAGGTTAAAGCTCTGCAATTTTTCTTCTATGCAGAGTCCAAGGGTGAGATTTTCCGGTGAAGACCCCGGCTCAATCTGCATCCATTTACAGTCTTTGCAAAGTCCCCAGGAAGCTTCCTTGTTCATTTTTCACCCCATAGACTGGTGGTTGCCTAAACCACCGGCCGGATGTATCCGCATCCAGCGCTATATGGCCATGTCCAATAGATCGTCATCTGTCATCCTTGGCTCGCCGTACAAAAGATTTATTCAGAACCGAGTGCGGCAGATCGATTCATCAAAGGAATGTGCCATGATCCGGCAAAGAATGTGCCGCGATTGCAATTTTCGTTGGTGCAGCGGAGATGATGAACGCACCGTAAAAAGATAACATCAAAAGCGATACGGACGACGAACACAAGCTTCATTCGATGTGCTTTCATCCCTGCGACAAGAATTTGTAAGTTTGCGCAGTGGCGATGCCAATGTGAACTGGTGCTTCTGTCAAAATGGCGTCTGATTTCACAGTCGCGGCTGGCATGGACCCTGTGCGCCTCCAAAGCGTCATGGCATCCTCGTCCCGGGCGGAACTTTACGAGACGTGCCAGAAGTGCGCTTCGAAGATCGCTCCAGAAGATTCTTGACCGCGCCCTTTACGACGCGGTCAGCGACAGGTCATGCCTAGTCGCCACTATTTGTCGCGACCGCCAAACCGACTATTAGTCGAAGAAGGGGGCAGCTTGTTCGTTTTTTCGATTGGGCTATACGGTTGTGATGGTCCTCAATCGTTGAGCCCACAGGACGAAGCCAACATTACAACCGACGAAGGTTTCGGGTTCGCCTAATTTTAGAGACAACTCTCAGAAGCCCGGTCCTTATTGTTATACGGTTACAGGATGTAATTGCTCGTGCCCCGATAGGAATTATTTCAATACCGATCCAATTTCCCCGGGCCCTGACGGCTCGACCTGTAAGCCGCGAGAACCCGCTCTCGGGCACACCGCGGATTCACGGAGAATTATTGACGCTCCCCGAAGCCGCGTGGCGTTTTGATGAGGCGCAGTGTGGGAAGAGGCACGTCTTGGTGGGATCGGGAACGGGAGACTGGTCCGGGTCGCCCAGGAATTTTGTCACTGAGGATACAAGTTAACTCCGCGTGAAAATCTTGCGCAGCACTTTTGAGCGAGATATATCGGTAATCCGACTTAAAGTTTGCAGTTGCGTGGAGGAGGCAAATGAGACCTCGGCGCAAGGCAAGGATGAATAAACCCGCGGAGCGACCCTCGCCCGGCGCCATTACCGGCGCATCGCTTGATGGTCTGGAAAAGGCGCCGACCGGAATTTCCGGTCTCGACGAAATAACCTGCGGCGGACTCCCGCGCGGACGAGCAACGCTCGTCTGTGGCAGTGCGGGGTGCGGCAAAACCATGCTCGGCGTCGAATTCCTGGTCAAAGGGGCTCGCATGTATTCCGAGCCTGGTGTCTTCCTCGCTTTCGAAGAAACCCAGGAGGAGCTGGCGACCAACGCCGCGTCACTGAAATTCGATCTCAACCAGCTCTCCCGCGAGGGCCTGCTGGCCATCGACCACGTCCATCTTGATCCGAACGAAATCGCCGAAACCGGCGATTTCGATCTTGAGGGGCTGTTCATCCGGCTCAAGCATGCGATCGAGTCGGTTGGCGCCAAGCGGGTCGTCCTCGACACAATCGAAACTCTTTTCTCGGGTTTCTCAAACACCGCCCTGCTGCGTGCCGAGATTCGCCGGTTGTTTCAATTCCTAAAGTCCTTCGGGGTAACCGCAATCATCACCGGCGAACGCGGGGAAAACTCGCTGACTCGCTACGGGCTCGAGGAATATGTCGCGGACTGCGTGATCCTGCTCGATCAGCGCGTGAGCGACCAAATCACCACCCGCCGGCTTCGAGTCGTCAAGTATCGCGGCAGCAGCCATGGGACCAACGAGTATCCATTTATCATCGATGAGCAGGGATTTTCGGTATTGCCGGTGACCTCGATGGCTTTGCGCCACAAGGTTTCGAGCGAGGTGATGTCAACCGGCGTTCGCGACCTGGATGCAATGCTGGCTCCGGGCGGCTTTTACCGCGGGACGAGCGTACTGATGTCGGGTACGGCGGGCACCGGCAAGACCAGCTTCGCCAGCGCCTTCGCACGCTCGGTATGCGAGCGTGGAGAACGCGCGTTGTATTTTGCCTTCGAGGAATCTCCCGCTCAGATTGCCCGCAACATGGAATCGATCGGAATCGATCTCAAGCCCCACCTCGAGAGCGGGCGGCTGCGGATTGTCGCGCAGCGTCCATTCCTCCATGGACTGGAGATGCATCTCGTCTCGATACGCAAGGAAGTGAACCAATTCCGGCCGAGCGCGGTAATCGTGGATCCAATTTCCAACCTGATCGCGGCCGGAACCACGCGAAGCGTGAACGCGACTCTCACGCTGCTCATCGATTTCCTGAAGACTCAGGGTATCACCGGGTTCTTGACCGCGCTGACACAGAATGGCGGGCTCCTGGAAGCCACCGCACTGGGGATCTCCTCGATCATCGATACCTGGCTGTTGGTGCGTGATATCGAAATTTCTGGTGAGCGCAATCGCGGCCTTTACGTCCTGAAGTCGCGCGGGATGAATCACTCCAACCAGATTCGCGAGTTCATCCTGAGCCCTGAAGGAATCAAGCTGGTCGATGTCTACCTTGGCCCGGCCGGAGTGCTCACGGGTTCGGCGCGCATGGCACTGGAGGCGCAGGAACGCGACGCTTCGCTCCAGCGGGCTAATGAGACCGAGCTCAGACTCACCCGGCTCGAACACCGGCGCAAAGCGATGGAGGCCCAAATAGAAGCGCTCCGGGCTGAATTCGCGGCGGACGAGGCCGAGGTGAAAAGATCCATTTCGATTGAAAGCAAACGCGAAGATACTTTGATGGAAGATCGAACGTCGATGGCCAGAAGCCGCAAAGTTAATGGCGGGTCGCTTCGAGTTAACGGCCGTCCGTCTCAAAATTCAGAGAGAGAATAGCGGAAGTGTAGTTTTGCGCGGGGAGTCGCAGATGAGCAAGATGGTTGTTCCGAAAAGCTCGGCCCGAAGGCGTTTAACGAAGGATAGCCCGCGGCCCAAAGAGAATTGGATGATGCGGTTGTATGTCGCCGGACAATCAACCCGCTCCATCGCCGCGATCGCCAACTTACGCCGCATTTGCGACCATTACATGCCCGGCCAATGCACGGTAGAGATCGTCGATCTGATGCGTAATCCCGAACTTGCCAAGCTCGACCAGATTGTCGCGATTCCCACGTTGGTGAGAAAAATCCCCGCGCCGGTGAGGCGCATAATCGGCGACCTCTCCGCCACCGAGAAGATTCTTCTAAGCTTGGAACTCAGTTAACACTGGGAGACAGCATGGCGCGCATTCATCAACTAAAACCCCGGGCACGCCGGGTGCGCAAGACGGCGGATGCTGCGGCGCACTACGTTCTGCGCCTGTTCACCACGGGCACCACTCCTCGTTCAACTCGGGCGGTGCGCAACTTGTCGGAGATTTGCGAGGCCAATCTCAAAGGCAGATATCATCTGGAGATTATCGATATTTGTCAGGAGCCCGGCCGCGCAACCGAATCCGACATAATCGCGGCGCCCACGCTGATAAAGGATGAACCGCTTCCATCGCGGCGCATGGTCGGAGACCTCTCCGACCGTCCCAAGGTGCTTTCAAATCTCGCAATTGCGGGTGGCTCGAAATGAAGGCTCATCTCAGCACGTCCGTTCGCCTCGAACTCGAAGAGTTACGCCAGCGCCTGCAGGAAGCTGAAGAAACCCTGGAGGCGATCCGCTCCGGAGAAGTCGATGCGCTCGTGGTCTCTGGACCAGCTGGTGAAAAGGTCTTCACCCTCGAAGGAGCGGAGCATCCCTACCGGGTACTGGTCGAGAGCATGAACGAAGGCGCGATCTCGCTCTCGCTCGACGGTACGATCCTTTATTGTAACTCGGCATTCGCACGCTTGATCGAGTCTCCGCTCGATCAAATCATGGGCCGCGACCTAGGTGACTTCGTACCCCCTGAAGAGTGCGAGATGCTCGAGCGTCTGATCAAACGCGGACGTCTCGACGCCATTCGTGCCGAGTTGACCATATTGGCGGGGTCGGGACACAGACTCCCGACCCAGGTCTCGCTCAATCCGATTAACCTGGAAGAAGGCCCCTCGATCGCTGTCATCGTCACTGATCTAAGCGAGCGCAAACGCCACGAGCAGGCCGAGGCGGCGGTCCGCCTGCGCGACGAGTTCCTCGCGATCGCCTCTCACGAGCTGCGCACCCCTCTCACCACGCTTCTTCTTAGCTTGGCAGTGGTCGAGCAGGATCGGATGAGGGGCGATTTGCAGCGAGTTGAAAAGAGTTTAAGCCGGGCACAGAAGCAGGCGGAGCGCATGGGTCATTTGCTGGATCGTATGCTCGATGTTTCTCAAATGGCGGCAGGAAAGCTCGAATTGGATTCGGCTCCGTGCGATCTAAGCGATGTAGTCAGAGATATCGCCGAGCGCCTTTCGGAGGATGCATCCAACGCTGCCTGCGAGCTTCGCCTGAGCCTGAGCAGCGGCGTCGTCGGAGAATGGGACCGGTTTCGTCTGGATGAAGCGTTTTCCAATGTCATTTCCAACGCAATAAAGTATGGCGCCGGCCATCCGGTCGATATCAAGCTTCAGGCCATGGATGGGAAAGCGCTGTTGGTGGTCGAGGATCAAGGCATCGGTATAGATGCGGATGACCTTTCGCGGATTTTTGGGCGTTTCGAGCGAACAATGGCCAGCAAAAACTACGGCGGGCTCGGCCTCGGTCTGTATATTACCAGGCAAATAGTCGAACAGCACGGCGGTTCCATCAGAGCCGAAAATGTCTCGAGCGGAGGCGCACGATTCGTTATCGAACTTCCTCTGGGCTCAATTACAGAAACCGTTTGAAAAAAAAGTGATCCTGCGGATCGTTCCCGACGCGCGCCTTGAGCGGCCGAATGATTAACCGCGCCGAGACGCCCACCCTCTCGTTGCAACGCACTCAGCAGTTAGCGGTTTTTGTGACTCTGACGTCCCGCTTCGGCGTGCTGTTCCGAACTGCCGCCGCGCGTGCCCTGGGCGTGGGAACCGCCCTATCTCATTTCGTGGGCCTGTCCGCCATGCGAAGATAGTCCGCCGTGAGAATGCTCACCACCCTTGCGACCAATCTCGGACATGTGTTCGCGATCTGAGCTAGCCTCCGCGCCGCCCTTTCGTCCCGCCTCGCGGGAGTCGTCGGGGCTGAATTCATGCGCCGACCCCTTCTCGTGCGACACACGACCACCCGCCCGAGCGATTTCACGCTGACTTGTCGCATGCATAGATCAAAGCCACGATTGGATGCGTCCTTCTCGGCCATCGTACCAGTCTCCCAAAAGTTGGGATTTTTTTTGGGAACGAACGATTGTAAGTTTGATATCCTCACAGAACGTTCACCACATACGAGGTTCGAGTCCTGTGCCGAAGCTTCGGCGAAGTGGAGTCCTATGGCGGACTTTCACATTTGTGTGAACCGGATGAATATTACGCGCACGCGGAAAAAGGTTCTTGGGAGTCTCTACTGGGCGGGAGTTTTCACAGTTCCCCTTACACAGTGATTGCGCAGATCAATTTCGCGCGGATGCGGTTCGAGATAGGTTCCGAATAAATTTCTGTGATTCGCTGATTCGACTTGGACTGTCCTGGAATTGTCAGGGACTCAAATAAAGCAGTTCAGCGCTAAAACGGGCCGTTCGTGAACGGCCCGTTTCGGGGAGTGGGCGTGTAATAGCTGAAATATGGCACCTACGCGCTCTGCACCTGGATCTTGCGCGGCTTCGCTTGCTCGCGCTTGGGAAGCTCGACCTCGAGAACGCCATTACGCATGCGGGCCTTGATGTGCGAATCGTCGATCTCCTCGTTGAGTGTAAACTGCCGGTAGTAATTGCCAATGTTGTATTCGGTGTAGATCGGGGCAAGCTGGTTGTACATACTCGCGTCCACCATCCCGGTGATCGTCAGCACATTGTCCTTAAGCATCACATCGACATCTTTGTCGCTCACGCCCGGCATGTCGGCCCACAGTCGGAGAATGTCGTCGTTCTCGCAGATGTCAACATCAGGTACAAAGTAACGTCCGGGACGAGTCTTCTCAGTCCCCTCCACCTGCTGCTTTTCCTTTGTGACAATTTCCTGCTCGGAAGCATTGACGTAATCCTCCTTCAGCGACTCTGCACATTGATTTGCCGTGGCCTAGCGGATTCGGCCTTGGGTATCCGAACCGTCAGTACGCCAGCCGATACCGATGCCGTCGCGTTGGCCAAATCGAAGTTTTCAGGCATCTGAATCGCGCGGGAGAATTCTCCAAAGGGACGCTCGCGCCGATGGTAGCCCATGGAATCGGCCGGAGTCTCGCGGCGGCGTTCTCCGCTTATCAAGAGCGTTCTGCCTTGGCCCGTCACCTTTGAGCGCTTCGGTTTCGACTCCAGGCAACTCTGCAATAGCAACCATTCCTTCTCGGTCCTCGAAGAGATTGATCGGGGGAAAGGCGCCACGGCCAGGACGGCCCAAGACTGACGCCGGGGTTGCGCTGAAACCGATCCAACTCCTGCTGGAGTGCCAGGAGGTGGCTTACCGGATCCAAATCCTGAAAGCGTACAAGAGCCATAAAAAACTGCCTTTATGAGCTATTTGAGGAGCTTCCTTTAACCGAGAAAACTAAGTACGTTCTGTGTCCAGTCAAGTGGGTGAGTGCAGTAAGAAGCTCGATTCTCACCACCCCCACCTGAGCGCTCTGCCGACGCCGTCGAGTCCGTGCGCGAAATCCCACCCGCAACCTAAACAGGGTGATGGAAATGATTTTGGGTGTTGCGTGATTCGGCCAAGAGCCGTCTGTCTCGCTCAAAGTGCTCGGACTGAAAAATCTACGAGACAAACACAAGGGCGCCTGATGTCGGCGAGCTCGCGTCGCGCACCTTTTGGCGCGGCGGCTGCGCAGAGAGGTCGGAGACGAACAATGCATTGATAGCTTGTCAACCGCCCGCCTATATCAGTCAGGGCGAGCAGGCTACCCCCTCGCCGCGCAAGCGAGCCCGAATGACCGTCTGCTGAGCGAACACGTTGCCCACGCAAAAGGGCATCTCACCCCTCGAGAAGATTTCTCCCGCCAGCCAGTCAAGAGTTCCCTCGCCGGGGCGATCCACGTTCACATTTCGCAGTAAACATTTACGAGACGGCTTACCTGTACTGCTGCTCTTATGCTACATAGCTTCTTTATGAGGACACTCGGACAGTTCATCGTTGAGCGGCGCAAGGAATTGGGGCTGGCGGGGCGCGAGGTGGTCGCGGAGGTGCGCAACTCCGATGGCAGGCCGATCTCGATTCCGTTTCTGGTTGACTTGGAGCATGACCGGCGCAAGCCTTCAGACGAGGTTCTGGAACAGCTCGCCAATGTGCTCAAAGTCGATTCCGACATGCTCTATTTTCTGGCAGGAAGATTCCCGGCAGATCTCACGGCGCAGAGCATCAACAGCGCCGAAGATCTTGCTGCCGCCTGGAAAGCCTTCCGGCGTGAGGTGAAGCGCAGGAAGAAGCCATGAAGATGATTCCCGACAAGACCGGGCGCTTCAGCATGCGACCCTTCTGGGAGGTCGCCGAACTGGAGCGAATGTGCGAGGAGACCATCATCGGCCTGCTGCGCAAGCGCTACGGTTTCGACCGCGTTCCGGTCCCAACCGAGGCGATAACGGTGCTAATCGAGCGCGATGCGGCCGAGCTCGACGTGGCCACGGATCTTTCTAATGAGGTGTACGACGGCTTCGGCGTAACCCTCTTTTACGCCGGCCGGAAGCCGACTGTGAAGATCGCGCGGGAGTTGTGGGAACAGCGTAGCCGCAACAATCGCCTGCGCATGACCCTTGCCCACGAGTACGGCCATGTCATGCTCCACGCGTGGCTGTATGAAAAGTACGCGATCTCAAGGGACCCTCAGCGCTGTTACTGGAACACCCTGCATCCGGCCGGGCACGTAGTTGACTGGGCCGAGTGGCAGGCCGGGTACGCCGGGGCGGCCTTGCTCATGCCGGATAGCTTCATGCGACGGGCGGTCGAGGCGTTCTTCGTCGAGCGCAAAGAGCGACCACCGGTAGCCAAAGACTCAGCGGAAGCCTCGAGTCTGGCGCAGCGGATTTCGCTCGCCTTCGACGTGTCGGTGGAAGCCGCGACTGTAAGGCTCGCGAAGCTCAGCTACTTCACCGACTAGATTCCGAATTCTCCTGCACCCAGCTCGCCCTGATCACGGCTCTTGACATCTAGCTCGACTTCTCGCTACATAGCGAAGTAGTTGCTAAGCTGATTAGGCAGCAGAGGCTCTGTCGCAGCAGGAGCCAGCCAAGTTGAGACTGAGAGGCAGGCGTGAACCAAGCATCACATGCGACCCGTCCTTTGCTGACGGCCATCGGCGGCTTTGCCGCAATTCTCCTTACGTCCGCCCATTCCTGGGCTACTGACCGCCCAGTCCTGCCGTGGGACTATACGCTCGATGTTACGCAGAATTTCGTCGCTGGGCCGCTCGCACATTCGGTCATCGTTATGTCCAGCATCGCTGCCGTGATTACCTTCGCGCTGGCTGGTGACAACGAACTCGTGCGCCGGTTGGCGAAAGCACTCATCGGTACCGCAGTCGCCCTGATTGTTGTCGAGTTGCTGAACTACCTGGCTCCCTGAAGAAAGCTCTGTCCGCAGTCCCATATGCGTATTTGAAGGGTTATCGACTCGTCAGTTTGTGGAGGTCGTTATGAAACTCACTCGCATTGCCAAGCCGCTTCGTTCGGTGCAGGTCCGCGTCACGCTTGCAGGCGAGCTGGACGCCGCGCTCGAGAACTACGCGCGCTACTACGAGCACGTCCACGGCGAACCCGTGGAGCCCAGAGCGCTCATCCCTGAAATGCTGCGCGGCTTCATCGAAGCCGACCGCGAGTTCCAAGCATGGTCACGTTCCTGCGCCAATGGGAGCCGGCGTCACGCCGCTCCCGCGCCTGTGCCTCAGACCGCTGCGAAGACGCAACCATGACTGCCACGGCGAAGCATCCGCAGACGCGTTCGGCGCAGCGCCTCACGCGTGTGAGGACTCGACACGTCACTCATTCGCCAATGAAGCGTGCTTGCAGCATCGGAACAGGCCGGAGCTCTCGAAAACCGGCGATTTTATTGGGCAAGCAGGCGAATTCGCGACGTGCCCGTCAGTCGGCAAACAGAGACTAAGTCTTTGATTTTTCGGTGCAAGCACGAGAGTCACAAACATCGAAATTCCAAGAGGTTCAATCAAATGGGCGAAGAACTTAAACGAACCTACACCATCCGGATTCCAGACCCGGTCGCAGGGCGCATCGAAGAAGCGGCGCGCACTCATGGAATCACGCCAACCACGCTCATCCAGTCCCTCATTTTGCGTAACTTCAAATCGAGCGAAAGCACCGATCGCCAGCCGGATTTTGCCTCCGAAATTGCACTCGTCGCGAAGCTGGAGGCCTTGCGCAACAGCGTTGAAGGGCTCGAACAGAGCGACAGATCCCGGTTCGATCAGCTGCGCTTCGAGATTGTAAAAACCCGCGCTGCGCTCCTGCACTCGCTTGATCAGACCCTCAGCGGCACTGTCGTCGATCAGATCATCGAGGCGTCAGATCAGACCGCGCGGGAATACGTCGCCGGCATCGGCGGAGATATGGAGAACAGGCTATGAAGCTTGATTATGATGGCGCAGTGCTGCGGCGCGCGGAGATGGCGTCGCTGCAAGTGTGGACGCAGAGAGCGCTGCGGATCGTCCTGCTCATCCTTTGTTTGTGGGCGCTCATCACTACCGCCCTGGTCTGGTACTGGATGGGCTACTACGGCGGTTCGCCCGCTCACGAGTACTTCGGACGCTGGTTTCTGGCGTGGTTCTTCACCGAAATCATTCCGCTGCCGTTCGGCTCTCTCCCATACCGTGGCAACCGCTACACCTTCAACAGCATGTATTTCTTGCTTAGCCACAAGTATTACTTCGGCGCATCATTTGCGGGCTGGTTCTGGCACTATGCGCCTTGGGGCGCGGTTCTGACCGGGCTGATCGTCGGCCTGGCGCTCTTGATCATTTCTCCTCCTCCGGGACGCTCGCGCAGCGCGCGATACATTCGCGGGACCGACGTCATCCCATCCCGGCGGCTGGCCAGAGAGATCGCTCGCGATGGCATCTCGATCGGGGATATGCCGACCCCGCGCCGGCATGAGTCGCAGCACTTTCTGATCAGTGGCGCGCCCGGAACCGGCAAATCGACCGCCATCCGTTCGATCCTTCGGCAGATCCAGCAGCGCGGCGAAATCGCCGTCGTGCTCGACCCTGAATGCGAATACGTTCCGGAGTTTTACCGGCCCGAACGCGGCGATCTGATACTGAATCCGCTTGACCTTCGGTGCCCCTCGTGGTCGCCGTGGTGGGAGCTGATGCCGGGCAGCGAGGCGATGGACGCCGAGGCGTTGGCGGCGGCGCTGGTTCCAGATCCACCCAACACCTTCAGCCAGGGCGGAGCCGACTTTTTCTTCCGCCAGTCCGCGCGAACCTTGATCATCGGCCTGCTCGCCGCGCTCAAGTCGCGCGACCCCGCGGACATTCCGGCACTGCTCGCTCTGCCGCGCCATCAACTGAAGGAGGCGCTCAGGGGGACTCCAGCCGAGGCCCTGATAGATCCAGGCGCGCACGAGCAGGGCGCCGGAATCGTCGCCACCGCCTTCAACGCCACCAGCTCGTTCCGTCATCTTCCGGGCCGAGCCGAGTGGTCGTGGAGCGCGCTTGAATGGGCCGACACGCGGCACGGCTGGCTGTTTCTGAGCTCCACCGAGGAATCGCGCGAGGCAGCGCTTCCGCTGCAGAGCTTGTGGCTCGACTGCATCGTGCGCCGCTTGATGGCCGCCGAGGAATCGCGCGGCCAGGTGTGGATCATCGCCGATGAGTTGCCGGTCCTGAAGCGTCAGGCGGAACTGGAAACGCTAGTCGTGAGAGGCCGCAAACGCGGGACTCTGCGCGGTGCTGGGCTTTCAGGCGATCACCCAGCTTCGCGCGATCTATGGTCACGACCAGACGGCGACTCTCGCCGCGGCTCCCGCAACCAAGTTCATCCTCCGCACCGGCGAGGCCGAGACCGCGCGCTGGTCGAGCGCGCAGATTGGCGAGCGCGAAGTCATGCGCCGCGAGGTGGGGCAGAGCATAAACCGGCAGAACGGGTTCACGATTCACCCACGTCGCCAGGTCGAGAGCGCGGTGCTGGCGAGCGAGATCCAGATGCTGCCGCCCTTCGAAGGTTACCTCTGCATAGCCGGTCATCATCGCGCGCGGGTCCGCATCCCGTATCTAGCTCCAGTCAGACGCCAGCCCGGATTCATCAGACGGATCGAGGCGGCTGCCGCTGAATCGGTCTCGGAGCCAAAGGCGTCCGTTATCAAAATTCAGCCCAACAGCGAGAACGGCGGCACGCGGCGACCGCCGCGACTTCGAGCATAGACCATGCTCGTCATGTCAAAAGGCGCGCTCTCCGCGGGGCAGGCCGAGACCTATTACGAGGAGAAGTACGTCCACGACGACTACTATTCTGAGGAACAGCGCGTCGTAGGCGAGTGGTTCGGCAGAGGAGCAGAAGCGCTTGAGTTATCCGGCGAGGTTGCCTCGGACGACTTTCGCGCCGTGCTTCGCGGGCAGCGTCCTTCAAGCGGACAAGTGCTGGTCCCCAACGCCAACGGTCGCACGGAACGGCGTGCGGGATGGGATGCGACTTTCAATGCACCCAAGTCGGTCAGCATCCAGGCGTTGGTCGGCAGTGATACCCAGCTGGCGGAGGCACACCAGCGCGCAGTCAGCCGCGCGCTCGTGGAACTGGAACAGTACGCCCTCTCCCGCCGGAACGGGGGCAGCGAATGGGTGAGCACGAGTAACATCGTCGCTGCGCGCTTCGACCACATCGCCGCCCGGCCCTCACAGGGAATTGATGACGGCTACGGACCCGACCCGCATCTTCATACCCATGTAGTCGTCGCTAACATGACGCTGCGCCCGGATGGCCTCTGGCGCGGCCTCGATCCGGTCGAGATCTACCGCTCGCAGAGCTTCGCAACCGCGGTCTATCGGTCCGAATTGGCGCGCGAAGCACAAAGCCTCGGATACGCGATAGAGGTGACTGGAACCGATGGCCGCTGGGAACTTCAGGGCTATACGCGCGAGCAGGTGATGGCGTTCTCCCGCCGACGCCAGGACATCGAGGAACGGCTCGCGCGCCGAAACCTCAACGGAGCCGCAGCGGCACAGAATATCGCTCACCAGAGCAGGCTCTCGAAAGATCACCGCGGCGAAGCCGAGCTTCGCGCGGAATGGCGAGTCAGAGCCCGCGAATACGGCATCAACTTCCAGCGCCAGCACTCCGCCATTGAGCCAGCGTCGAGAGCCGAGGTGGAGGACGCGGTTCGTTTCGCCCTCGCTCACACCACCGAGCGCGAAGCGGTGATCGATCGCAGAGCACTGGAAGGCGCGGCGCTCCAACACGCTATGGGCACAGCAGACCTGGACAAGATACGGGATGAAAATCGCCGGCTCCAGGAGCGAGGCCAGCTTTTGGCCGTTTCCGCCTCCGGATCCGCCGCGCACGTTTCCTTCACGACGTCCGAGATGATTGCTCTTGAGCGCGACAATCTCGACCTGATGCGAGTGGGTCAAGGCCGAACGACGCCGATTGCCCAACCGAACGAAATCCAACGATGGGCGGCCGAGCGCGGACTACTCTCAGATCAAGCAGAGGCGGCAAAAATCACACTAACAGCCTGCGATTGGCTCACCGCCATCGAAGGCCGCGCCGGGAGCGCGAAGACCACTACCGTCGGCGCGATCGCGGAATTTGCCCGAGAGCACGGCTACTCGGTGCAGGGCTTCGCCCCAACCACGCGGGCGGTCAAATCGCTTTCGGAAGCAGGAGTAAACGCGCGCACTGTCGCGAGTCTGGTGGAGAATCCATCGTTACCCGCCGGCGACAAGCAATTCTGGATCGTCGATGAATCCAGCCTCCTGTCCACGCGTCAGATGAACCGGCTTTTGCATCGAGCGCGCGATCAAGGTATCGAGCGCATCGTCTTTCTCGGCGACCAACGACAGCATCATGCAATCGAAGCGGGGCGTCCCATCTTTCAGATGCAGCAGGTGGGCATGCCCGTCGCCCGACTCGACATCATCCGGCGCCAACGCGACCCGAACCTCCGGCAGGCTGTCGCCCTTGCGGCGGCAGGCAGGATCGCCGATGCATTGACGCTCCTCGAGAACCACAATCGTGTGCGCGAAATCACGATCGCCAACGACCGGTACGAGGCAATCGCGAGGGAATATCTCGCCGCACACCAGGCAGGTCAGCGCGTGCTGGTTGTCAGCCCGGCCAACGACGAGCGCCGCCAGCTCAACTCCGCCATCCGCGATCTGCTGCGAAGTCGCGGTCACATAGCCGCCGTGGAAAGCGAACAGACAATACTGGTCAATCGCAATCTGACCAGAGCCCAGCGTGCCCACGACCGAAACTACGAGGTCGGCGATGTCGTTCTGTACCGGCGCGGAAGCAAGAAACTCGGTCTCGCACGCGGCGCATACGCTTCGGTCGTAGCCGTTGATCTCAAACACAACCGAATCACCGTCCGTACCGAGGATGGCCGTGCACTCCAATACAACCCAAAGCGTCCATCCGGTGTCGAAGTATTCCGTCCCGAACCGCGGACTTTTGCTGTCGGCGACCGCATTCAGTTTCGTGCGCCGGACCGCGCTCTTAAGGTCGCCAACGGCGAATTGGCAACGGTCGTAGCGATCAATGACGCTAAAGCTGTCCTCCGAGCCGATACAGGGCGAGAAGTAAACGCTACACTCCAACGCCTCCGGCACATCGACTACGGTTACGCATCTACCTCGCATTCGAGCCAAGGCGCAACAGTCGATCGAGTAGTTGTGAACATCGAGACGCTTCGGTCCGCTGAACTCGTCAATCGAAAGCAGTTTTACGTCTCGATCAGCCGCGCCCGCGACGGGGTCACGATCTACACCGATGACCATGAGGCGCTTCGCCATGCGGTCAACCGCAACCGCGAGAAATCCGTCGCACTTGAGCAGGCTCGTATCCGAATTCAGCCACAGATCGGGCAGGGCACGGAAATGCAGCGCCAGATTACCAGCCATCAGCACGGAATTCGCCGATGAGCCGTCATCTAAACCGCCGGCCCACCGCTCTGGGCGCGGCCACTTCGGGCTTAGCAAGCTCCGCTGCTCGCCCCGCCGCGCCCCGCATGGGTCGCGCTCCGTGCTGGGGCGCCCAAGCGGTGGCGCTTGCTGCGCTCGCAACCGCGCCACCGGCGCTCTCGCGCCGGACGCTCCGCTTGTCACGGTTGCAGCGCTCCGCTGCACGCGTCTCGGAGTCTTGCGCCGCCCTCCAGAGTCAGTTGAGAGGGCGACGCTTAAAATGCTGCGCCGGACCGGGTGAACTGCCCGTGGCCTTTCGGGCAAGTAGCTCACCTCTTGACGGAATGTCGACGATTAGCTAAGTAGCGAGTTATAGAGTTTTTCTGGGCCTGGCCAAACACCAGCCATTTTGCTCCATGGCGGCAACTTTCAAATTCCAGCCCAGGACGGTCCCAGCGTGCGATCGTCTGCCCAGCCCGGACGAAATCGCAGCTATGACGCCCGAGCAAGCAGAGGCAACCCTCGTAGCTGTCACCTCGATGCTGCCGTTGCTTGTCGCCAGGGCGAGAGAGGTGCGACCGGTCCACGGTCCTGAATGGATCACGGTCAGCGACGCGGCGCAGATCTCAGGCATGAGTCGTTTCTTCTTCTACGACCACTGGAAAGAACTTCCGTTCTGCCGCAAGATTGGTCGTTCGGTGAAAATAAACAGCAGAGGACTCAGGCAATGGCTGGAGACGAAAAGGGCTGCATAAAAGTCGCGGACAATCTCTATCGCCGTCCCGATAGTAAGAATCTGTACATCGTCTGGCACCAAGGAAGGCGCAAGCACTGGAAATCCACGAAGACCAGTTTGGTCAAGGAAGCCAAGCGGTTGCGCGACGAGTTTCTTGCGCGCGTCAGAGCCTCCGGACTGACACGGGATGAGCGGGTAACTTACGAGCAGATTCGGCAGGTATATATCGATCACTGCACGGTACGTGATCGCGCCGCCTCGCTCGAAACATTCCTGGATACCAGGGCGAAGCATCTCGACACCTTCTTCGGCGGCATGCGAGCAATCGAGATCTCCCAGAGTGGGGCCATTGGACAGTACATCGCACGGCGAAAACGCGACGGCGCGTCAAACGCAAGCGTGAACCGAGAGACTCAGATCTTGGGTCAGATGTTCCGGGTTGCAGCTGATGATGAGCATCGGCTAATCGGTCGCGGGCTCGTGCCACAGATTAGGAAGCTCGAAGAGCCCCCGCCGCGACAGGGTGTGGTAACCGACAAACAATTTGCCGTGATCCTTTCAAAACTACCGGCGTGGTCGGTCGCACCAATCAGGACTATCAGCATCACTGGTTGGCGGGTCCGCGCCGTCTTGAGCCGCCGGAAAATGGATGTTGACCTTGAACACGGCTTTCTCATCTTAGATCGCGAGTCTTCGAAGAATCGCACTGCATACAAGTGGCCATTGTCGGGAGACTTGGGCGACCTCGTGCGCGCTCAGCTCGGGCAGATCGCGTTGGAGGAACGCAAATTGCGGCGGGTGATTACTTGGTTGTTTCACCACGACGGTCGGCCGATTCCTTACGGCACACTCTATGACGCCTGGTGCGAAGCCGCGAAGGCCGCGGGCTTTCCCGGAAAGCTGATGCATGATTTCAGACGAACAGCTGCCACACGGTTGGATTCGACGCCCGGCATTTCGCGCTCAGTCGCGATGACGCTGCTTCGGACACAAGACGGACATCATGTTTCGCAGGTACATTCAGACGCATGACGAACGCTTGATCGAGGCCGCAAATGCGCTGGCAAAGCACCGAGCGTCCGAAATGGCCTATGGTTTTCGGAGACAGAACGGCACCAAATCCGTAGCAGAACGACCTTCAACTGCTCTGCAAGAGGAGAAGGAACTGCTGTAAAATCAATAGCTTGGAGGAGGAAGGGGCCCGGTGGCCCCACCGGTCTTCAAAACCGGCCTGGCGGGCAATACGCTTGCCGGAAGGTTCGACTCCTTCCCCCCTCCGCCACAATTTCCCTTGATTTGATTGGGTTTTTAGGGCTAGTGCCACCAAAGTGGTTCTCGAAGTCTTGTTACTTTTGAAGTCTGCCGCGGCGAGTACTACGAAAAAGACCCATCCGCGTTATCGGCCGGGCCCGCTCTCGCCTAGCTGTAGCTCAGCCCCGCCCAGAGTTTCCCAGAGTGCCATCGGCGCGGCCGGGGAACCCAACCTTCGAGAGTTGCGGCTTCGGCTCTTTGGTCGGCGAGCTTGGACATCGATGTTCCAACCGTCAGCGAATTTGCGCCCCCGCAGCGCATCGGGCAATGCCCTGTGGACGCACCGGGGCGCGGCTTTTTGTAGCGCGGAATTCCAGACGGTAGAATGACGCTCACCATGCGGTGGGCCAAGCTGTTTCTCGAGCGCCTTGCGCGCGCAGAGCCCCAATCACCGAGCCCGGAAGAACAGCCAGCCGAACGCCCAGCGCCAGCGAAACAGGTTGACGTCGCTGGCGCACTGTGCCCGAGATGCCGCCACGCACTGGTTCGCAACCCACATCAAGTACGCGCCGGCCGCGCACGCGCGCGATCCGCGGAGCGCGACGAGCGCGGACGCTTTCTGCCGCGCGCGCTCAATCGGAGCGTGCTCG
Source organism: uncultured delta proteobacterium (assembly GCA_963710455.1). Lineage (GTDB taxonomy): Bacteria > Desulfobacterota > Binatia > Binatales > Binataceae > JAKAVN01. The sequence goes on along the minus strand of CAVQAG010000011.1, from coordinate 524,120 downwards.
CGATCATCGCGTGTGCGATCGTTCTGATTTTCTTCCGCGCTACATTCGCCACCGAGATCCCTTGCCGCGACCTCGAAACTGCAGATGCCGACGAACTGCTAGCCACGGTCGACAGACAGTCGATAAAGTACGGTGGGGGGGTCCGAATTGGAGAATACGACTGTGATCCATGCCGCCACCTCGGAATCGCAGGCTGTGACCGTTTTCCCCCAAGACAGGGCACGGGCGCGCCTACTCCCGCGCCATCGTTACCACCCCCCAAGGGCTGCGACTGGCGGACAATTCTCGAAGACGACCGAATGTTAGACCCGGAGCATCGCCTCATGTACGTACTCTCCTCGCATCTGACGGGTAGCGGCTCGTGGGGCGATTTGTTGGTCTTTGGTTGCACGTCGGGACAAGTGGGGACAGTCTACCTGGGACAATTCGGTACACAGGAGACCAAGACCGATCCGGGAATCTTCGACTCGGCGCCGCCAGCGCTGCGATCGTCACTCGAAGAATACATGAAGCATTCCGCAACACGATCGCGCGACCAGTCGGGGCATTCAAGTGAAGGCAGTATCCGGCCGTGAGCCTCGCTCCGCTCTTCAACGACTTCAAAAGCTGACTGATTCATGGATGGCAAGTCCGCCGTTCGATTATCTCTGTACGCGGGACTTTCGTCAGTCTTCGTGACGCTGTCCTGCCTCGCCATCCAGTCGTTTCTTGCCCTACCGGCGCTCGAAAGAAATAGAACGCTACAAACGATTGTTATCGTGTCGGTAGGCATGCTGCTCGTCATCGAGCCACTTCTATCGCGCATAGCAGACTTGCCTCACGAAACTTCGAAAAAAGGGTTTCGGGTGAGGTTTCTTGCACTGGTAGTTATCATCCTCGTGTCCCTATCCGATGGCCTATTACATGAATATATCGGTAAGGCCGTTAGCCGATTTGCTTTGTTTGGCATTGCAACACTCGTAACCTCCTTAATCGGCCCGGTCGCTATCACTTTCTTTTGGCTGGTGGGTGTAAGGAAGGCGCCACCGCGAGCAAAAAACTATGGCCTTTACGTGGCCGTCCTTAACGGGATTATATACGTCGCAGTGGGTACTATCCTTTTGGCGAGTTATGCAAAACCGTGGACGCCTCCTCCTGGGTTTCCTACTGACTTTAGGGTCAGTAGAATTCAGAATATATGCATCCACGTCGCCATAGGTCTCCACCTACTCTGGCCGTTTGCGACGAGCCTTTGGGCTCAAGGTTTTATAGGAGGCCTTGCTGTAGATCGCAGCTGGTGCCGTCACGCGTGGCAAAGGATCGCGATAGGACTCACGGTCGCTGCGATTGTCCAATCAGTTTCCGTCTTATTCGTTTTCTCTAGAACTTACGGAAGTGCGAAAATCAGTCTGAGCATCTGGTCAGCGCTGCCCGTAGGCGTAGTCTCGAATATTGGTTGGGCTTTGGGCATCTATCTGGTCTCCGACGCCGACACTCTTTTTCAAACTGAGGGGACCAGAAATGAGATGCTCAGTTTCAAGAGGGAATCAATTCTTGTTACTCGCAATGCCGTCTTGGTGGCGGCTGGGATCGTGGCAATTTCTTTCTGCTCGCTGTGGCCATTTCGTGCGCTTGTTTCATTGGCGCACGCACCATAACTCTGACGTTCAAAGTCCAGATTTCAGATCTTTCGAAGTTCCCCACAAGCGCGCATCGCGCCAATCGCGCGCGGTTTCTCCCCAGTCTTTACCCCTGACTCTTGACCAAACGGCAGAGTTCCTCGAAGTGAAAGGCGCAAAGACGAGCCGGAAGTCTCAAACTTCCATCGCGCAGCTCGTAGCATGTCGCTGGATGCGGACATGTCAAAATCGATCCGTCGCGTAGTCTAGACTGTGAACTGCATAGCGGCCGTTTTTCGTTGAAGCGCGCTCTCACGTTTCTCGCAACTCCGTCGCTCTCATCCGTTGATCCCAGTCTTAAGGCATCGAAGGGCCAAAGCCTCAATATGTAAGCCTCCGGGAGAAGCCCCGGAGGGAGGGAGCAAGAGCAAAGCTCTACGCCAAGCCTCCCAGGGCGAAGTCCCGTCGGTCGGTCGCTGTCGCGTCGCTGCACCACGCGCCAAGCGTACGAATCGACGTCTCAACTCGCGCGGCCACGCCCGGCGTACCAAGCGAACCGGGGCGACTAAGCGCCGCTCCTTTTTGCCGGAGCGGTTATCGTTACGGGCTGGTCGCACTCGCCGGCGCGCGGCTCCTCGAAGCCGCGCGCCGCGCTCCCCGCGCGGCACTTCGTCGCATGCGCCAGCGGCGCAACTCAAAATCGGGCGCGTCCCCTCCACGGAGGTTCGAGAGGGGAACGCGCATTAGCTACTTCAACTCTCGAAAGTTGGTTTCTCGACCGCGCCGGCCGCGGGCAATTTCGAGCGCCCGGGGATCTCACGCAGCGTGGCAATGAAGCTCGCTAGGGGCAGCTCCAATCTCAACCCCGCGCGAGGGTATAACAGCCCTCGTCCATTTCTCGACAGCCCTAGAAAAGGAAGAATCTCGCCGCGAACACGTCCGGGTAGCCGATAATCGGACTGGCGCGCTCAAACATGATACGCCTGTCGCCTACCATCGGCTCTGCAGGTGCAGGGAGCAGCGTGCAGGTAGCCTCAGGGAGAAGTTGAATTGCGGCGGGCAACGGACCTCAGCGCACTTCCTTCAGCAGGTCGTCTCTCGAGACACATCGACTCTGTTGGATCAGATCCAAGTTGAACCTTGTAAACTCGGCAGTCCCAGGGCATGGCGAATTTGCCTCCTGAGCGCCCTCCGGACATTTTTCCAGCACTCGTATCCGCTCATCGCGGAAGGTCTTGCATGCCTCGGCCGTGTCGAAAGCCTGTAGCAGCCGCCAGTTGCCGATGGACGCTGCGGGATTGAGAGTCTGTCGCACGCACGCAGCATTCGAGCCAGCAGCGCACGCTGCCGAATCCGGGCCATCCTTGAATGGAGGCACCAGCAGATACACAACCAGGGCGAGCGCGGTGGCGTGGCGGAGGGTCACTGGCTACCTTTCCATCAGGCGCGGATCGTCGCTTGGGACGCATAGGCTGTAGAAGCCGATGACGTTAGGGTAGAGACGCGCGGTGTCCACCAAGTCTCTTTCGGCATTTTCGCAATCGGCAGCGCTGTAGTAACTGCTGACCATCTGCCACGCCGATAGTGGCGCGTTCAGGTCTACTGTGAAGGAATTGGTTTGTGGGTTGCGGAAAGTGGGAGCCATCAGTAGATACCAGCCGACCAAGGCGAGCGCGGCGGCGTGGCGAGGATACATGGGAACATGTTAACAAGCCTGCCCTGTCCGATCCGTTCACGCCGGAGCCATTTGTCCACAATGGCGTAGCTATCGCCGCGCGGCGGACTTTGCAGCCTCATCCACGCCGTGATAGCTGATGCCGTAAGTCCGCGGTAACCGGGAGTTCCGGCAGGCCGAGACAGAAATCGTCATGGGAGGGATCGCTATGGCCGATCGCTTAAAAAACAAAGTGGCGTTGATTACCGGCGGTGGCTCGGGTATCGGGCGCGCGACCGCGATGCTTTTCGCAGGCGAAGGCGCGCGGGTGGTAATCGCCGACTATAACGCTGACGGTGGCGAGCGCACTTTGCGCGCGATCAAGGAAGCTGGCGGCGACGGTATATTCCATGGCGCGGACGTCGCCAATCCGAAAGAGGTCGAGGCGCTGGTGGCCAAGACCGTCGCGACCTACGGCAGGCTCGATTGCGCGTTCAATAACGCGGGAATCGAGGGCGAATTCGCGCCCACGCCCGAATCCACGTTGGAGAACTGGCAGCGCGTGATTGCGATAAACTTGAGCGGGGTTTTTTACTGCATGAAGTATGAAATTCCGGAGATGCTCAAAAACGGCGGCGGCACGATCGTCAACACTTCATCCATTTGCGGCCTGGCCGGAATTGCCAACACCTCCGCCTACACCGCGGCCAAGCATGGGGTCGCCGGGCTGACCAAAACTGCCGCCCTGGAGTTCTCGAGCAAGGGGATCAGGGTAAACGCGGTCTGCCCGGGATTCATCCGCACGCCGATGGTTGCGCGCGTGATGGATCGCGGCAGCTTCGATGAAAAAGCCGTAATCCAGACGCATCCGATTAACCGGCTCGGCAAACCGGAGGAAATAGCGGAGGCGGTGCTGTGGTTATCGACGGACGCGTCGTCGTTCGTTACCGGCGTGCCGATACCGATCGACGGTGCCTATATGGCTCAATAACCTGGGGCGGCTATTCGTCGGCGCAGCTCTCGCAATCGAGGCAGCCACCGTGGATAAGGCTAAGCTGTTCGGCAAGCGCGGTATCGGGAAAGCCTACGTGCTCACCCGCCCGATGTCCGCATGAGCGGCATTTCTGCTGGGCGCGCACGGGAAAGAGCGGCTGCCGGATCGCCGGCCGTAAAGCTATACGAAGAGCGGTCCCGTGCTGGTTCATCGTGTGCTAGACAAAGATGGCAATGAGCTTAGAGGCGGGTGCCCCCGGCAGTGCCAAAGTCGGAAAACATTAGCGCTGCCGGGGGAAGATCGGAGGTTGTTAAAACGTTGTAGCTCATTGGATTGGACGATGGATGACCATCGATTAAGCAAGCGTGTCAAACAGACAGCAACCAATGTGCCAGTAGTGTACACTTCAAAACTCGAACATTTATGGAGAGTTTTTCCCGCGTCGGTTGTTCCGGCGATGAGACATGTTGCAAACCTGCAATAGAGATCGATGGATGCGCCCGCGGCACGATCATCTGGGGCCGGATTTTCATGGCTGTCGAAACGCACTGGCAGCGCGCACGGCCGCATAAAACCTGACCGCGAACTGCTCGATTTGACACCTGCGCGCCCTGCCTTCTAAGTTACGCGAGTCCGCTCACGACCAACGATCGCGTCCGGAGGAAAAACTTGCATGAAGGCGGCCGTGTTATATGAACCGCGCAAACCCATGGTCATCGAAGACCTCAAACTCGCTCCGCCGAAGGCCGGAGAAGTGCGGGTAAGGATCGCTGCCAACGGCGCCTGCCATAGCGACTTGCATGTCATGACCGGCGACATGCGGATGCCGCTGCCGATCGTGCTGGGGCATGAAGGGGCGGGAATCGTGGCGGAGGTTGGCGCGGGCGTCGCCTCGGTGAAAGAGGGCGACCACGTGGTGCTGACTTTTTCGCCGGTATGCGGCCACTGCCGCTATTGCACCATGGGACAGGTGCATCTGTGTGAAACGCGGCCCAAGGGACTGGGGACGCTGCTCGACGGCACCACCCGTCTCAGCAAAAACGGCGCCGAGATTTTTCACTTCGCTTACGCGTCAACCTTTGCCGAGGAAGCGGTGGTGCCGGAGAGTTGCGCGATTAAAATTCGCGACGACGTCCCGCTCGATCGCGCGTGCTTCGTCGGCTGCGGCACGATGACCGGGATCGGCGCGGCGATCAACACGGCCAAGGTGCGGCCGGGTGCGAGCGTCGCAGTCATCGGATGCGGCGGCGTCGGACTTAACGTGATCCAGGGCGCCGCCCTGGCGGGAGCGCACGAGATCATCGCGATCGATTTGCTGCCGAACAAGCTTGCGCTGGCAAAAGTGTTCGGCGCGACTCATCTGGTCAACCCCGCGCAGGACGACGCCTACAAGGCGGTGATGACGCTGACGCAGGGCCGCGGGGTGGACTACGCTTTTGAAGTGATCAGCACCGCCAAGACGATCGAACTGGCGTTTCGGATGACCGGACGCGGCGGCACCTGCACCATCGTGGGTGTTTCTCCGGAGAGTGCGCGCATCACGCTCAACCCCAACGTCTTCACGATGATGGAAAAGCGCCTGGTCGGTTCGTTTTACGGCTCGACCCGCCCGCGGGTCGACATGCCGATGCTGATCGACCTCTACATGGACAAGAAAATTAAAATCGACGAACTGGTCTCGCGCATCTTCCCGCTCGAAGGCGTGAACGAGGCTTACGATCTGCTGCAAAAGGGCGAGGTCTCGCGCAGCGTGATCAAGTTTTTCTAGACTGCGCCCCGGCGCGTCTCACACTCCCGCGAGCTTGCGCGCGTAAGCCGCGACGGTTTTGAAATCATACTCGCGGTAGGCCTGCAGCTTCTCGGCCTCGAAGCCGCCCTCGGCGTGCACTGCCAGCACCTCCTGGTAGCCGCCGAAGTCCGACGCGGTCAGGTCGCCGATCAAGTTGAGCAACCTGAGCCGCTTCTCGGCGTCGAAGCCCTTGGCGCCGCCCATGTACTTGAGCACGTATGCGCGGGTCGCCTCGCTGGTCAGGTCTTCGGCGGCAGGCGCGGTCACCAGCAGGCCGCCCGCGAGGTCCTGCACGATCTGCACAGCCTGATGGTAGTTATGCGCGAAGTGATACTTGGCCACGTTGGTGAGCAGCGTGTTCGGCACCGCGAGGCCGTCCTCGATGGTGCAGGCGGCCGCGGCGTGCTCGATCAGTCCGCGCACGGTCGCGTGATAGGCGGCCAGGTGGGTCAGCTTGTCGCGCACGTGGGCCGCGCGAAGCACACCGTTGGCCTCGGCGATCGCGTAGCCGGCGCCCGCCATCAATTCGAGCAGCGGCAGCTTGTACGAGACCGCGGTGAAGCGATGGTAGCGCACAAAGGTCAGCGCCAGCAGGCCAGCGAAATCGATCTCGCCATTTAAAAACACCCGCTCCCTGGGCACAAAGACGTCGTCGAACACGGTCAACGTCTCCATCATCTTGTGGCCCGCGCTCAGCGGATGCTCGAACTGGTTCTTGTGGCTCGAGCCGTGCGGGCTCGCGATGAGCTTCAGCCCCGGCGTGTTGATCGGCAGCGCGAAGGCGACCGCGTAGGCCTTGTCCTCGGCGCGCATCGCCCGCGTCGGCAGCACGATAACCTCGTTGGTGTTGGTCGAGACGGAGGTATGGACCTTGGCTCCGCGCACCACGATGCCGTCGGGACGCTCCTCGACCACGCGCACGTAATAGTCGGGATGGTCCTGCGCGGTGGGTCCGAGCGAGCGGTCGCCCTTGACGTCGGTCTGCGCCACCGCCACCGCGAGGTCGTTGTCGCGGCAATAGCGATGATACTTCGCGACGCGCTCGCGGTATTCGGGCTTGCCCGCAGCGGCCATCCGCTCGCCCAAAATATGGAGCGCGTAAAGCGCGTCGGTGCCGATCTCCTTGATCAGCACAACCAACGTTGCGCCTTCGCGGGTCGAGGCCGCGATGAGCTCGCTGCGCTTGAGCAGGTCATCGGAGTTGCGCGGCAGATGGAAGTACCGGCTGTATTCGCCGCCCCCGTCACGCATCACGGCGAGTCCGCGGTACTTGGGATCTTCAGTCATCCGGTAGTCGATACAGGCGTGCTCGACTGCGATCCCGATCACCGGATCCCTGGTAACGTCGGCAACTTTTTCGCCGCGCAAATAGACCGCCCGCCCGTCCCGCAGCGATTCCTTGTACTGCTCCGGTGTTCTGAGTCCCATCGTGATATCACCTGCCTCTGCTGATTTCGCGCCTCCGCCGCGTGCCCATGGCGCTCGACTTGGCCAACTCCGACAGGCCAATATAGGAGCCCGCGGCGGCCACGTCCAACGGACGCAGATTGCGCCCGACGGGCATCCGCAACGTCCAACGACGGAAGAAGACCGCCCGTGCGCAGGGCGCTGGGTCGGCGGACCGCGCGCCCACAATACTTTTGCGACAGGAGAGTCACGCGATGGCCAGGGCGTCTGCCAAGATGTGGGAGAAGCTTTTCGATCTGAGCGGCAAAGTATCGATCGTCACCGGCGGAAATCGCGGGATCGGACGAGGACTCGCGTTGGGATTGGCCGAGGCCGGAGCGGCGGTCGCGATCCTCGCGCGGGACGAGGAAAAGAGCCAGGCCACGCTCAAGGAACTGCTGGCACTCGGCGTCCCCGCGATGGCGCTGCGGGTCGATCTAAAGCAACGCCGCGAGCTCAAGCCCGCCTTCGACGAAGTCGAACGCAAGCTCGGGCCCGTCGACATCATGGTCAACAACGCGGCCTACGCGACGCTCACCAGCGTGGTGGATACCACCGAGGAGGATTGGGACGGCGTGCTCGCGGTCAACCTCAACGCCGCGTTCCTGTTTTGCAAGTACGCTGCGCAATCGATGATCAAGCGCGGCGCGCACGGCAAGATTATCAACGTCACCAGCCTGGCCTCGGCGTTTGGCAGCGGCGTCTTTCCATCCTATGCCGTCACCAAGGGCGGCCTTGCACAGCTTACGCGCTCGCTCGCGATCGAGCTCGGGCCGCATAATATCCAGGTCAACGCGCTCGCGCCCGGATGGGTCTCGACCGACATGACCGAATGGCTCCGCACCGGCCCCGAATACGAATGGCTACTGAAGGAAATGATTCAGCGCACGCCGCGCGGGCGCTTCGCCGAGGCCGAAGAACTCAAGGGTGCGGTGGTGTTCCTGGCCTCATCGGCTTCCGACAACATGACCGGCGCCGATTTTCTGATCGACGGCGGGTTCTCGATTCGTTAGTTCGCGGGGACGCCCGTCCCTATCCGCAGCGTGCTCGCGATTGCGAACGAGTGCTGAAAGCACCTTCGGCCACGCGACCTATGCCCGTGTGCCGTTTCTTGCACCCGATGAGCATCGGCTATCTGGCCACAAAAACGCAGTCGAGTGGATGCAGCGGCTGTACACCCGCCGAGCTAGCCCAACCAGAGGATGCGAAATAGTCAGCGACAAATTACTAACCCCGTAGGCAATAGCCACTACAAAGGAAGGAACCGAGCAATGAGTGAACCACGAAGGGCATCGGACAGCATAGAGTAGGCAATGTAAGCGCAGGAAACGCCGGCCAACGCCAAGAGGAATTGATGCAGCATACTCATCGCGAAAATCAGGAACGGCTCGCCTCGTGACGCGCGACGTCGTTGATATTTCAGCTCATTGGCTGAATTGAGTTAAGAAGGTTTGGCGAAGTGCGACATGGCTACAAGCAGTGCATACTTGCCACGATTGAAGCGTCGCCCTAACCAGTTTTAGGCATAGGTAGGATATTCTTAGCGTTTCTCGTGGCATGCGGATTGCTCGATGTGTCTCGGCGTCAAGAGACCAATAATTCTTATTCGCCGACTTCGGAAAGGAACCATCTTTCGGGGGCATTATGAGGAGATGGATCAGCATCTGCCGCGGCCAAATAGCCGCTCTGTATGCCGTGATACTTGTGACCCTGGTCGGCGCGATCGCTCTCGGCACCGATGTCGCAGCGATGTACGTCAACTGGCAGCACATGCAGAAGGTCGCCGACGCTGCCGCGCTCGCCGGCGCGAATTATCTAGTTGGCTACACCTTTAGCGGCACCGCCGCCTCCGGCTGTAGTAGCGAGTCGGACGCTGCAAAAACAGCCGCCTGCACCTACGCCGCTAACAACGGATTGACCGCCGCCGGTCTTACCATCAACGAGCCGACCGGAACTACCATTAATGTGGTGGCTCAACAAACCGATCCCTACTATTTCGGGAAGGTGATCGGCCTCAACACGTATACTGTATCGGCAGGCGCCACCGCTACGGCAGGCGGGCCAATCGGTACCGTCACCCAGGGTCTGTTCCCGGTAGGACTTCAATGCACCGCCCCGTGTAGTCTATCCAGCCTCGATCCGGGCCAATCCGTGTCGTTCGGCGCGAAGTTTGTCGGCGGTCTCGCGCCGGGTAACTGGCAATGGCTCAATCCTACCGGCGGATCGGGAGGCGGCGATTCCGCGTTGAGCAGTGCCATCCAGAGCGGCGCGTCGGCCTCATTCACAATCGGCGACCCTATTCAGTCGGAACCCGGTAACAAAGGCAATTCGGGTCCCGTGAATAGTGCCTTGGCGAGCAGGTTGAACAGTTGCCCATCTATCGCTGATCCGTGCACCAGCGGCGGTGGAAATCCGAGCGATATCCCGGCCGGAGATCCATGCCTGGTGATCGTTCCGGCGGTTGATTATCACGGATGCACTGGAAGCTGCAGCATGACGATCGAAGGGTTTGCCGAGATATACCTGGAGCCAGCCACCACCACCGGCACCAGCATCAACGGATGTTTCGTCTCGGCGGTCGCCGCTAATACAATAGCATCTTCGACGGCGCCCGCGCTCGGAGCATTGCAGGTTCCTGTACTGATCCAGTAGTGGAGTGGAGAAGTTCTATGATCAACCGATCTGATACGAAGCAAAGTGTCGGCGTAAACGACTATACGCCCGCGGCAATGACGGTGCTTCGACGGAGCTCCGGATCGCGGCTGCCCAGGAGCCGAATCAGCCGAGGGCAGGCAGCCGCTGAATTCGCGCTGATTGCGCCCGTCGTGATAATCGTGTTGCTCGTTGGCGTGCAGTTTGCGTTGATCGGCCAGGCGGCTTTGGCGCTTAGCCAGGGAGCATCCGCGGTCGCGCGCTATGCGGCGGTGAATCCCGGAGTGGTAGGTTCGAATGGCACAGTCACACTGACCACCCCGCTAAAGCAGTTGTTGTCCCCTTCCATCCTCAGCAACAGCGGCAACGATCTCACTGTAAACATCGCTTCTTACAAGGGGACCACAACTACTACCACCAGTTCGCCTGCATATACCGACCGACTCGTCGTCAGTCTAAGTTACAATGCTGCCAGTAAGATCGCACTGCCGAATCCATTCTTCGGGGTTAGATTTCCAACCGCTCTGAGCGCGTCGGACTCACAAATGTACGAGTGAACAGGAAAGCGCGGGCCGTATGCGGCTGATGACGCCGAGGCTGCCACCCCCGCGGGAAAGGTTGCGTCGGCTTCCGACGACCGGCGCCTCAAGTAACGGTGGGCTGGCATGACAGCCCCTGCCGATTCGCGCTGACGGTCCAATTGCGTAATCTCCAGCCTGAGAGCGCCGTTACCGAACGCTTTTCACCGCAGGGAAAGCTTCGGAAATAGCGACTTGAGGTCGGTCGGGGTCTTGTCGAATCTTATCACCTCCTGGGCACTCGCCGATCGTGACGCCAAAACCTCTTCTTCGTGGTCGACGTAACGCCCGGTCTTGACGTAGTAGCGACGCTGTTTCGTGGGGTTGTCATCTTCCTCTCTCTCACCCGCAGGCCGGTCAATCAAGACCACTTCCAAGGCCACTTGAGCGGTGAGGCAATTTGCCGCAGACATGGCAGGCGTAGACTCCTCTATCGCCTGCGGCGCACGTTCCGAACGGATGGTGGAGATGATTTTACGAAGCAAGGACATCCAACTTTCCTCCACAAATAATTTGATGAAGAATCTCCAACTATTTTCACCCGACTACTTTGAGGTCGGACGGGCTAACCGTCAGCAGATAGTAGGAGCAATGGTTATGCCTAAACGTGGCGTGACGTTATTGCGAGCGCAAGAGCCAGCAAAGTCACCATTGACCGGCGAATAAGGGGCGATTTAGCTACGAATCTACCGACTCAAGCAGAACCGCCCTTTTTCATCGGTGCCACGTTAGCCACCTAAGTAGTAGTTTTTTGGAACTGGTACGAAAAAAAATTGACAGGCGCTACAAATGGGTGCCGTCAAAAATATGCGCTCGTATGTGAAACCCCTCCAAGCCCTTCTTCCTGCTTCGATGTTTTTTCCATCGTCGATAACTGGTTCCAACCGAAAGTCGCGCATTCCCATGGGAACCGCCTTCAGCAGAAGGCTATAAAAGCAAAAGCCGCCATTGGTTAGTATTAGCTGACAATAGGTAATGTTTGCTTAAGGATTAATAAGTGAATCAGCGCAAATTTACCTTTGTTTTTATAGGTTGAGATGAAAAACAACGCTTTAGATTAACGAAGGTGGATAATTTAGGACTGACGCTAGCTTAAGTTCAGCTCAAGCTGCGTCCATGACAGCGATGGTAGTCATTGGCCGAACGAAGCTACGGACAAGCCATGACATAGTGGTTGGCTTCCTTTCCGCGGCCGGCTGTGCAATCCGATCCGTTCGCGTCAGACTCTCGGATGCTTCCGGAGTCGCAATCGAGGAAAAAAGCTGGTTCAACGCGAGCGCCGATCCGGCGGTCCTTGCCGCTGAGGTCGCCGATCATATTGCCCGCAGCGCGAGCGAGCGGCCTGACCTGGAAGCGATCATTACTGTCGAGGGATAACGCGGTTCGCGCGACACGAGGAGGGGATGAACGCGGTCCATGAAGCTCCGCCACGCCGCCGCGCTCGCCAAGGTCGTTAATCAGGGGTACAGGCAAAGCCGATTCCCCGGAGCCGACGCTTTGCCCGCCCGTGGTCAACGAAGCATAAGAAAGGGGCCGCTGGCCAATGCCAGCAGCCCCCGCCCGGTCGCACGCCAGGAGTCTTTGTGCCTATTGCTTCAGGTATCCCAATGCCCCGGCCGTACAGGTATCGGTAGTAGCAGGAGAACCGAAAGTAACCGTCCCTTTCACTGTGACCTTCACGTTCGAGGAATCACCGCAACTGTTGGTAGCTGGCGCGGCTGATCCTAAGCCCTTCCACTCGAGATGGTAGGTTACGTACAGAGTGTCGCCTGCGGGCACCAGGACGCTTTTGATCGAACCGGTGGCACCTGCCGGATTGCCATCGATGACTTGATCGAAGCCGGGAACACTCCCGCCATTGGTAGGGAAGGTCAACCAGTGGACCGCCTGTGCGCCCTGTGCCACCAGCCCAGTAAGACTCATGTTCACTTTAACGGTCTGGTTTGAGCCGGTATCGTTGCGCCAGAGCAGATTGTAGTAGAACTGGCCGGGATTGGTCGCAACCGCCTTGTTATGAGCGTTCGCTACTATCCCGAAGGTGCCGTCTTGCTCTCCGGACTGGTTCGCCGGACTGCCATCGCACTTCGACAGGACATTGCCATCCGAGTCGGTCATGAAGCAGGTAATCCGGTTAAGGTCCGCCGCTCTCACATTGATCCGTATCTGAATGTGCTTGGGCGTGTCGAAGCCATCCTTCAACTTGGTGGGACCAGTGGCTGGGCTTCCGTCGATGGTCTCGAACAAGACGTTGGTCGTGTAGACGTTGTTTCCGACCGTCGTCAACACACCCGCGGGGATGTCGATGACTAAGCTCCCCGACTGACAACTTCCAACGGTAGAAGTGGTGCTAGCAAATGGCCAAGGCGACCCGCTCGAGGTCAGGTCGCCGGCGAAGTCTCCGGCAATATTGCTTACCTGCACCTGATCGCTCCATGGAATCGAATCGGGATTGGATAGCGCGTCGAGGCATATGCTAAGGGGTATCGTGTCGCTCAGGGCATCGCCGCTGGTTACGGTATACGTGTAGACGTAGATTCCCGCGTTAGGGTCAGGTTGAGTGGCCGAGACTCCGAGCGGCGTTGATGTCCCGGGATTGATCCCGAATGTCGCCGAAGGAGCGGTTGGAGGCGTAGCCAGTCCCAGTGAGGAGACGATCCACGTTGCCACCACGAAGGCGGCGAGCACCGCAAATGAACGCGTGACTAACTTCATTCGGAACCTTCCTCGCGCGATCGCGCGCATGGCGCTAGATTGGCTGGTCTATTGACATCCAGCCTTGCGTGCTTTAGCACAGCACATGCCTAGATGGCTTTTGTAATGAAATAACAGTTTTATAGCCGATAGTAGTATCTATACATGCCTATTTTGGGCACACTGTTGCATAAATGGACAGTCCCTCGCTGCGAAGTCCGTTCAACAATGCGCGCAACTGGGTCACCGGGAGATGCGGTTATGGCGGCGCCACAAATGTTCAATCTTGATGGCCGCATCGCGGTGGTCACAGGCGGCAATGGCGGAATCGGCCGCGGGATCGCACTCGGGCTGGCGGAGGCTGGGGCGACGGTCGCGGTGCTCGCGCGCAGCGAGGAGAAGAACGAGGCGGTGCTCGCCGAGCTGCGCAAGCTCGGCTCCGCGTCGATGGCGCTCCAGCTCGACGTCACCGACCGCAACGCGCTAGCGCCCGCGATGGCGGAGGTCGAGCGCAAGCTGGGCCCGGTGGATATCCTGGTCAATAACGCGGGTATCGCGCTCCCCGGCGGCGTGCTCAAGGTTGACGCGGCGACCTGGGACCGCGTGATCGAAACCAACCTGAACTCGGGCTTCCTGCTCTCGCAGATCGCGGCGCGTTCGATGGCCCAGCGCCAGCGCGGCAAGATCATCAACATCGCAAGCGAGTACTCGCACTTCGGCAACCCGATTGCGCCGTCGTACGCCGCCTCCAAGGGCGGGCTGGTGCAACTGACCAAGTCGATGGCGGTTGAGCTGGCTGCGCATAACATCCAGGTCAACGCGATCGTGCCGGGTTGGATCGAGAGCGAAATGACCGCGCCGATCAAAGGCCGTCCATTTTATGACGACATCATCAAGCGTACGCCGGCCGGGCGCTTCGGCACGCCCAGAGAATGCGCGGGCGCGGCGGTGTTTCTAGCCTCGCACGCCTCCGACTTCGTGACCGGCGCGACCATCGTTGTCGACGGCGGCTACGCGATTCGCTAAACCATGACGGCGATCTACCGCGCGGAAGTGATCGGTTCGATGCTGCGGCCCGCGTGGCTTAAGCAGGCGCGGACCGACCTTGCCGCCGATCGCATCTCGACTGCCCAATTCAAGCGGATCGAGGATCGCGCGGTCGACGAAGCGATCGCGCTGCAGGAGCGATGCGCCGTTGACATCGTGACTGACGGCGAGATGCGTCGCTCGGGCTTTGTCGCGCCGCTGACCGACTACGTCGATGGTTTCGAGGCGATCGCGTTCGACACGCGAAGGTGGCAGGGTGGCGGCGGCGGCACCAGCGGCGAAACGAGTCTGGCGGTGCCGCTCACCGTGACCGGAAAGCTCCGTCGGCGGCGCTCGCTGGCGGCCGAGGAATTCATCTACGCGCGCGCTCGCGCGAGTCTTCCGCTGAAAGCGACGCTGCCGAGTCCGCTGATGCTCGCGATGCGGTGGTCGCCGGAACATTCGGCGGCGGCGTATCCCGATCCGTTCGCGCTGTTCGCCGACGCGGTCGATATCCTGCGCGCCGAAATCGCGGAGCTTACGAGCCTGGGATGCGAATATATCCAGATCGACGCGCCCGAACTGGCTACGCTGGTCGACGTATCAACTCGCGAGCGCGTCTTCGAGGCGCATGGCATCTCGACCGCCCGGATGCTGACCGAAGGCGTCGAGATGCTCGACGCGGTCGCGGATACCTCCGGCGTCACGTTCGGACTGCATCTGTGCCGCGGCAACAACGCGGGCCATTGGTTGAGCACGGGCGGTTACGAGATGATCTCGAAGGAAGTCTTCGCGCGCGCCACGCGCTACGACATTTTCCTGCTCGAGTACGACAGTCCGCGCGCAGGCTCGTTCGCGCCGCTCGCCGACCTCCCGCGCGACAAGCGCTTGGTGCTGGGGCTGGTGTCGACCAAGAGCGACGCGCTCGAGACGCCCGACACGCTGATCGCGCGTATCGAAGAAGCGGCGCGCCATTTTCCGCGCGAGCGGATGGCGCTCTCCACGCAGTGCGGCTTTGCCTCGGTGCTCGCGGGCAATCCGATCGCCGAAGCGACGCAGGAGAAAAAGCTGCGCCTGGTGGCCGAGGTAGCGCATCGGGTGTGGAGCTGAATTCCCGCGAGGTCTTAGAGTTTGGCGGTCGTTGATGAGTGGCAAACAGGAATTAGGAATAGAGTGGTCGAGGGCGAGCAGTCGGTGCTGTGCGGCGGACTGACCGGGCTGATCTGCCAACGAATGCGTTCTGGCTTCCTCCCCCAAATGTCTTGGGGGAGGATGGAGGTGGGGGTCGAGCGAGAAAGCGCCAGATGTCTTTACTTTTGCGGCGCTTCCTCGTCTTGATGTTCAGTCCCTCATCCTGCCCCTCTTCTCTTGGCGGGGCGAGGGCTTAAAGAAAGCGATGCATGCTAGATCGGGAAGCGCGGCTTCAAAAAAGAGAGGCGGTTCTCAACAGAAACTGGAAACCGCTTGGACCCCCACCCTCACCCTCCCCCAAGACAAGCGGGGGAGGGAGTTCGGGAGATCAGATGCATGGGCCGCATCATGAAGGACGCGCAACAAATCGACGGACGAATCGTCAACCGGCGCAGCGCCAAAGCGCCGCGCACGACCGACGGCGCCGGCAGCAGCGGGCGGGTTGAGCTTCCGTCGCTCAAGCCGCTACGCGTGCTGGTCGCCGGCGAAGTGATCCTCGACCGCTATATCATGGGTGACGTCGCGCGCGTCTCGCCCGAAGCGCCAATCCCGATCCTGCACGTCAACCGAATCGAGGAGCGCCCGGGCAATGCGGGCTTCGTGATGGCCAATCTGCGCGCGCTGGGAGCGCAAGTGAGCGCGTTCAGCGTAGTCGGCGCCGATCGCAACGGCGAATTGCTGCGCGAGATGTTCGGCGGCCTCGGGATCGATACGCGCTCGGTGTTGGTCGATCCCGATCGGCCGACGATCGTCAAGGAGCGGATGCTGGGGTCGGTGCAGTCGGCCAACCGCGCGACCCAGCAACTGCTGCGCGTCGACCGCGAAGCTCCGCACGCGCTCAGCCCGGCCAAGGAGCGCGCGCTGACGCGCCATCTCGAACGCGAACTATCGCGGGTTGACGGCGTGCTCATCTCGGACATCAACAAGGGCCTGCTCACGCCGGGACTGCTGCGCTCGGTTATCGACGGGGCGCGCCGCCGCGGGATTCCAGTCATCGTCGATCCGCGGCTGAGCGAGGATTTTTCAATTTACACCGGCGCGACCGCGCTCACGCCCAATCGCTACGAGACCGAGTTCGCAACCTCCACGCGCCTGGTCGACCGCGCGGCGTGGATGCGCGCGGCGGACGAGCTGATGCGCCGGCTGAAGCTCGACGCCTGCCTCATCACGCTCGACCGCGACGGGATGTACCTGAGCGAACGCCGCGGCCCGCATACTTACATCACGACTACGCCGCGCGCGGTCTACGACGTGACCGGCGCGGGTGATGTGGTGCTGGCGGTGTTCGGCCTGTTTGCGATTGCCGGGCTGAGTTTCGCCTCGGCGGCGCGGCTCGCGAACCTGGCCGCGGGAATCGAGGTCAGCCGGCTCGGCACCGAGATAATCTCGCGCGAGGACCTCGCGCGGGCACTCAATCCGGGACCAGAAAGCGCGCAGCGCAAGATCGTCGCGGGCGAGGAATTGCGTCCCGTGCTCGACCGCCATCGCGGCGCGGGCCGGCGCGTGGTGTTCACCAACGGATGCTTCGATCTGCTGCATGCGGGGCATGTCGAGATGCTCTCGTTTGCCCGCGCACAGGGCGACACGCTGGTGGTGGGAGTCAACAGCGACCGCAGTGTGCGGCTGATCAAGGGCGATGGCCGCCCGATTTATCCGGCGGTCGAGCGCGCGCTGATCCTGGCCGCTCTCGAGGTGGTGGATTACGTGGTGGTGTTCGACGAAACGCGCGCCGAGCGTATCGTGCGCGCCGTGCGTCCCGACGTGCTGGTGAAGGGCGAGGACTGGCGCGACAAGGTCGTCGACGGCCAGGTTTTCGTCGAGTCTTACGGCGGGCGAGTCGCGCTCGCGCCGCTGCTGCCCGGCTACGGCACGACGCTTACGATCGAACGCTTGCGCTCTTCCAAGGCGAGCGATGCCGGTCACGAGCTAGCGCTTAAGCGAGCGCAGGCCAAGCCGCGCGGCTAGATAGTTGGCGGCGCGCTCAAGCTCCGGTAGCCTGACCCACCACGCGATCCCCAGATATACCCCGCTGAACACGGGCAGCACCGCGAGCGCCATCAGGCGCGGACCGGCATGCCCCATCCCAAGCTTAACCCCCCATCCGGCCGCACTCGCCATCAGCGCGATTCCCCAGAGCTGCGCGACCAGCCCGCGCCCCAAACCGGTGTGGCCGATTCTGGAGTTGAGTTTCCATCGCAACAGCGCGAATTCGACCCAGGCGGCGACTCCGGCTGATGCAGTAAGGCCCGCCGTGCCCCATCGTTGGGCGATTCCCAACGCGGGCGGCAGTGGAATCGCGCACAGATATCCCAAGGTCAGCGTGAGAGTGAAGCGAACCAGTGCGAACTTCAGCGGCGTGCGCGTATCCTCTAGCGCGTAGAACGCCGAGTTGTACAGCCGGCCCATCGTGGCCGCCAGCATCCCCACCGCCGACCCGGCCAACACCGCCCATACGTAGATCGCGTCGCGATGCGTGAAGCTGCCGGACTGAAAGATCAGCGCCGCAACCACGTCGCCGAGAAATAGAAACGCGGCCGCCGAAGGCACGACAAAAAATGCGATCTGCCGCAGGCCGGCGTCCAGGCGTATCCGCAACAGCTGCGACACCTCGGCAAAAGTGCCGGCGGCGCGCGACATGCTCGGCAACTCGGCAGCGGCGACCGACATCCCGAACAGGCTGATCGGCAACAGGTACAGGATGCTCGCGTAGCTGAGCGCCGACACCGCGCCGGTCGGCAGCAGGCTCGCGAGCAGGTTGTCGACGTAGCCGGAAATCTGGCTTGCGCCGCGTCCGGCGACGACCGGCGTGAGGTTGCGAAAGACCGTGCCCAGGGCCGTGCGCGTGCGTGCGAAATCGACGCGGAGGCGGCCGACCAGCCGCAGCGTCTGCGGCGCCTGCACGGCTATCTGAAGGAAGGCGCCCACGACTGCGCTCCAGGCGAGCTTGACCGCCAATGCCTGCTGCGAGCTGCGCGGTCCGTAGTGGATGAGCGCCGCGATAATCGCGAGGTTCCATGCGACCGGAGCCGTGTACGAGGCAAAGAAGCGATGATGGCTGTTGAGCACGCCGAGGCACCAGGCCGACAACACCAGCAGCCCGGCGCCCGGGAACAGGATACGCACCAGCGCTACCGTCAACTCGCGCTTGGCTCCGGTGAATCCTGGCGCGATCGCGGCGATCAGCCAAGGCGTCGTCCACACGCCCAATGCGACCAGCACTGTGACTCCGAGCGCGAGCAGCGTGCCCACGCCCCACGCCAGCGTCTCGGCCGTCTCCGCGTCGCCCTCGCTTAGGAGCTTGCTGTAGACCGGGATGAAGGACGCCGAGAGCACGCCCTCGCCGAAAAGGTTTTGCAGGATGTTGGGGATGCGGATGCCCGCCTTGAAGGCGTCGGCGGCGTCGGAGTTGCCGAGGTAGTGCGCGAAGATGCTTTCGCGGATGAGACCGGCGATACGGCTCAGCAGAATACCGGTCGCGACCAGCCATGCCAGGTTGGGTCCAAGGCGCGAGGCGAGCAAGCGGCCCGCCGGCGGAATCCGCTCGGCGCGGCGGCGCGCGAAGCTGGCGCCGATTGCTGGTTGTGCGAGCCGGTTACGATTTTGAAGCGCGCTCCTTGGGGCGCCGCGCTAGAGTATAGCGGCGCGGCGCGCCGGCTTGTAGGCGGGTGCGACAATCGAGCGGGCCGGTCAACAAAGGCTCGCCGCCGAGAGCACGCTTGCTTGTGCCGCTCGGCGGGCGTGTCTAAGCTCGTGAATTCGGCGTAGCCGGCGCTTGCCAAGGGAGGGCAAATCCACGTTCGCGGTCAGCAATACTGCACCATCGGATCGTTTCGATATCGAGCAATGGATCAACTTCGACGCGATCCAATTGCTCGTGCATCACGCGAGCGCGGTAGTCGCCGCGATCGTGATCTTCGCGCTCGTCGCGCGCCTGGCAATCTGGCTGCTGCCGCACGGAATGGTCCGCAAGATCGTGGTCATCATTGACGACATCGTTTTGATCGGACTGCTGGTGTATTTCGGCTACGAAATGTTCATCTACCTCTGGAACCGGCGTCCGCCGGTGCAGCGCAATGCTTCGCTGGGAGCCGCTTTCGCCGCCGTCGAGGCTTATCTGCCGCCATCGATCGCGAAGCCGCTCGGCGCGGTCGCGCAAGCGCTCGTGCGGCTTCATCGCTATCGCGTGGTAACCGGCGCCTCGCGGGCATAAGCTTTAAGCGAAGGCCCGGGACGCCCGCGATGCTCACCGGAAAGGACAACAATCACGCCGCGCTGGCGTTCTCGCTCTACCTGCACATCCCGTACTGCCAATCCAAGTGCCCGTATTGCGATTTCAATTCGCACGCCGTCGCGAGCTGGCCCGAGGACGATTACGTCCGTGCGCTCGTCGCGGAGATCGAACGCCGCGCCGGCGAGGCTCCATGGACCGGACGGCAGCTCAAGACGATCTTCTTCGGCGGCGGCACGCCGTCGCTGTTCCGGCCGGAATCGATCGCGGCGGTCCTCGATCGCGGCCGAACGCAACTTCGGACTCGAGCGCGGCGCCGAGGTCACGCTGGAGGCAAATCCGGGCACGGTCGACGCGGCCAAGCTCGCCGGGATGCGCGCGGCCGGAATCAATCGGATCAGCTTCGGCGCGCAATCGTTCAATGACGAGCGGCTTAAGTTTCTCGGCCGTATCCACGGCGCCGCGGAAACTCGCGAGGCCGTCCGGCTCGCCCATCGCGCGGGCTTCGAGCGCCTCAACCTCGATCTCATCTTCGCGGTCCCGGGGCAGACTATCGACGAGACGCTCAACGACATCGCGGAGGCCGCCGCGCTCGGTCCCGATCATATCTCGGCCTACAACCTGACCTTCGAGGAAGGCACCGCATTCTTCACCGAGATGAAGCGCGGACGAATCCGGCCGATCGATTCCGACCGGCAGGCCGAGTTCTATGCCGCGGTGCGCGAGGAACTGCCGCGGCGCGGCTATAACATGTATGAGATTTCCAACTATGCGCCGCCCGGCCACGAGGCGCGTCACAATCTGAGCTACTGGCGCCTGGAGAGTTACCTGGGTCTCGGCGCGGGAGCCCATAGCTTCGCGCGCGACGAGAGTGGCGGCGGCGGGCGGCGATGGTGGAACGAGCGGATGCCCGCGCGCTACGTCGAGCAGGCGCTTAAGGGCGGCCTGGCGGAGGCGGGCGGCGAAACGGTCGACGCGCACAGCGCACGCGGCGAGTTCGTATTTTTGAATCTGCGGCTGCGCGACGGATTCGGGCTCGCCGATTTCGAGGCGCGCTTCGGCGAGAGCTTCGACAGCGTCTTCGGTGCGCGCGCGGCGCGGCTATTCGAGGGCGAGCTGCTGGTTCGCGGCCAGGGGCCGGATTTATCTGAGCGAGCGCGGCCTGGAACTGGCCGACTCGATCTTTGCCGAATTCATATAGTGCGATGTCTCATTAATAAGTTGTAGACGAAGAGCCTGTCATGCCGAGCGGCAGCTGCCGAAAGCGGAAGCATGAAGGGCAGTGCAACTTAGTAATCAGTTATAAGACGTTATTCCAGCGGGCGGCCGATCAATAGCAATCGGAAGTTCATAGTCAGTCCAGCCGGGCGTCGACGATCTCGGCCACGCGCGCGGGCGTGGTAAGACGGATGAATGCGCCCAGGCGCGGGCCGCGTTCCTGGCCCAGGATCACGCGGTAGAGCAGGGGAAAAATTTTGCCCGGCTTGTCGTAGTGCTGACGGCCGAGTTCGTAGATAGCTTTTTCGATATCCTCGGCGCCCGCCTCGCCGTTTTGCGCGAGCCACGCGCTAAGCGCGCGCAACTGCTCGCGCTCGCCGCCGCTCGGCGTGTAGTGAAACTTGGCCGGCTCGATAAAGTCGCGGTAGAAATTGAGCGCGCATTCCATCAGCTCGCGCGTCAACTTCATCGTATCCGCGTCGCCCTCGATCGCGGGATCGTAATGCACCAGGTAGCGCCAGATCAGATCGCGCTCGCCACTGCCGAGCGCCGCGACCAGGTTCATCACCAGGCCAAAGCTGAGCGTCGAGTTGAAGCGCCGGGCGCTTTGGCTCTGCAGTACGAACTCTAGCGGCGAGTTGTGCCGCGCGCGCTCGTCCGCCGTCGCCCATTTGCGCAACTCTTCAAGATACTCGTCGGTGTATTGCGGAATCGATTCCAGGAAAAGCTTGCGCGCGCGCCGCGGATTGAGAATCAGGAAATACTTGAGCACCTCGATCGGCGCGTAGCGCCGCCACTGCTCGACCCCGACCCCGCGGCCGATCGACTTCGAGACCTTGTGTCCCTCTTCGTCGAGGTACATCTCGAATGCGAACCCAAGCGGCGGCCGGCCCCCGAGCAGGCGCAGAATCTGGCCCGAGAGCCGCGCCGAATCGATCAGGTCCTTGCCGTAGAGCTCGTAGTCGACCCCCAGCACGTACCATCGCAGCGCCCAGTCGACCTTCCATTGCACCTTGGCCTTGCCGCCGAGCACGCTTTGCTCGCCCCGAAAACCGCATCCATGTGCGCCGCCGAAACTGCGCTCGCAGGAAAACTCGACCGCGGCGCGTTCGGGGTGGTACGCGGTCACCAGGGTCGAGTTGATTTGCCCGCACGCGGGACACAGCGGCATCACGGGCGACCATCCCGCGCGATTTTCCTCACGCAGGGTCGGCGTGACGATCCGGATTATTTCGGCATGCTTCTCCAGGATGAGCTTCAGCGCTTCATCGAAACGCCCGCTCGCGTACATCTCGCTGGAGCGCATCAGTTCGTAGCTGACCTCGACCGGCGCGAGGAATTTCTCGAGCAACCCGATCATGTGAGAGGCGAAACTTGGATGGCATTCGCCAAAGGGATCGGGAATGCGCGATACGGGCCGGCCGAGAAAGGCCGCCGTCGCTTCGCGGTTTGGGATGCTTTCCGGGACCTTGCGCAGCCCGTCCATGTCGTCGATGAAAACGACGAGCCGACTGGGGCGGCGGTACGCGGCGCTGCCCGGGTCGGTCGCGTCGAGGACTTCACCGAAGACCTGGAAAGCGTGCTGCACGTAGGCCGGACGCAGTACCTCGCCCATCGTGCCGAGATGCGGCAGTCCCGAGGGGCCGAAGCCACCTTCGAAGATTACCGCGCGGTCGGGCGGATAGCTGGCGACCCGCTCGGCCAGGCGGCGGGCCTCCTCATACGGCCAAAGGTCCAGTTCCGTTCGCTCAGCCATCAACGCTATTGCCCTACCCAGTTGTTGACGCGCCGATGCCTTGAGGGCGTCATATTCTGCCCTTTAGCACTCGTGCCAGCGCTTCATGGAGCCACGGATCGATCTGGAGGTCGCGGTTTTTTTCCGAAGCCAGGCGCAATTTTACGCCGCAATTAGCACAAACAAAGGCGTCTTGAGTAAATCCCGCACGATCCTCGACGGCGAGGTGCAGAAACCATTCGTTTATCGGACGCCGACAGATTTCGCAACTTTGCTCGCTCATCGTACACAGACAAACAAATGTCCCATGGTTATATCATTGATAGGGCCGGGCAGGGCGTGTTAGAGGAATTTCTCCGGACCCAATGGGTGCCCTGCAAACCTTCGGCCTTCATATTACCCTAAACCCCCTAAGGTTCAGCGGCATCGGGAACGGCGGACGGTTCAGCTGGGATTGAGCCGGATCGGTGGAACTGCTTACGCCTTGGCGCGAGAATTTTTTTCGCTGCATGGAAGAGAATCTGACAAAGCATAAAATCAAGGAATTGCGCGCGTTGGTGTCGGAGGGCGACCGAGTCGCCATCCTGCTTCAAGACGATCCCGACCCGGACGCGATGTCGAGCGCGATTGCCCTGCGGACGCTACTGGGCCGCAACAAACTTACCACGCCTATCTTCAGCTTTACTCCCGTCACACGCCCGGAGAACCGCACCATGATGCATCTGCTGGAGATCGAAATCGCGCCGGCGGATACCGAGGAACTGGCCGCATTTGACCGGGTCGCGATGGTCGACGTGCAGCCGCCCTATTTCAATGGCCGGCTGCGCCGGGCTGACATCGTGATCGATCATCATCCGGGCTACGCGGCGAACAACGCCGCCTTCCAGGACGTGCGTCCCGGCTACGGCGCCACCGCCACTATCATGACCGAGTACCTGGTCGCCGCCGACGAGCGGATAAGCGAGCGACTGGCGACCGCGCTGCTGTATGGCATCCGCAGCGACACGCTGATGCTCAAGCGGCGGGTAACCGACAGCGACATGCAGGCCTTCACCCACCTCTACCCGCATGCCAATTACAGCCTGCTGCGCCAGATCGATCGGCCGGAACTGCCGACCCGTTTCGCCCGCGTGCTGGCGCGCGTGATGCGCCGTTTCGAAGTGCACGATGGGATCGCGTTGTTGCATCTCGGCCGGGTCGAGCGCGACGACCTGATCGTGCAAATGGCGGACTTCTGTCTGCAGTTCGAGGGTGTGGAGTGGGTGGTGGTGTCGGGCAGGCTGGATGGCAACCTGGTGATCGCGGTGCGCAACCACGGGACCGGGCGGCGTAACGCGGGCGAGGTCGTGCGCAAACTGTTCGGCGAGATGGGCAGCGCCGGGGGGCATCGCAACATGTCCAAGGCGGTGATCGCCCTTAAGGATTGGCGCGCGCGCGAGCATACGCTACGCGATAGCGCGATCGAAGCCCGCCTGCGGGAGCTGTTCGAGGCGCAACTCAGCGGCGACCACGACGCCGACGACTGATTCGTCCACGGTTCATCGAAGTCAAGCGACCCTTTACCCGCGCTCCCCGTTTACCGCCCAACCCCCAGCGTCTATCGTAGAGACAATGAGTGTGCTGGAGGGGACAGTGGAGGTCAGCAACCGGCTCGGACTCCATCTGCGCGCAGCCACCAAGCTGGCCGAGACCGCGCGCAGCTTCCAGTCCAAGGTGACGATCAGCGGCAAAGACGGTCAGGCCGACGCGCGGAGCGTGATTAACCTGATGATGCTCGGTGCGGCGATCGGCGCGCGGCTTAAAGTTCGAACCGACGGCCCCGACGCACGTGCCGCCCTCGAAGCGGTCGAGCGCCTCTTTCGGGATCGCTTTGGAGAGGACTGATCGCTTCTGGAGAAGACCTGGCCTGCGGCTCGGGCTGACCGCCGCCAGCGCCCCGGTCAGTCCTGTTTGGACACCGCTGTCCGGCGATCACCTTGATCGCACGGCAGCGGTTGGCTATACCAATGCATCGTTCTTCGTTTCCGGATGAAATACCTTCATTTATCGGGCGTTGTGCGGCGAGCGCTCGCTCCGCAATTAAGCAACATTACCTTGCCGCTGGGCCGGACGAGCGGGCTTCGCGATGACGCGGACGCTTGCTAAGACCGGCACCCCAAGGAGACATTCGTTAAATGCCGCTCAAGGATTTTCTTTTCACCTCGGAATCGGTTTCCGAAGGCCATCCCGACAAGATGTGCGACCAGGTCTCGGACGCCGTCCTCGACGCCCTCATCGCCGAGGATCCCAACTCGCGAGTCGCCCTCGAGACGCTGGTTAAGACAGGCCTCATCGTGCTGGCCGGCGAGATAACCAGCCGGTCGCATCCGGACTATGTGCGAATCGCGCGCGATACCGCGCTGGAAATCGGCTACAACCACATCGACACCGGCTTCGACGGCAACAACTGCGCCGTGCTGACCGCGATTGAGCCGCAATCGGCCGATATCTCGCAGGGCGTTACGGAGGGAGAGGGGCTGCACAAGGAGCAGGGCGCCGGCGACCAGGGTTTGATGTTCGGGTTCGCCTGCGACGAGACCGCGGAGCAGATGCCGCTCCCGATCGCGCTCGCGCATCGGCTGATGGAAAATCTCTCGAAGCTGCGCCATCAAGGCAAGGCGGATTTCCTGCTGCCCGATGGCAAGAGCCAGGTCACCGTGCGTTACGTGGGCGGACGTCCGGTCGAGGTCAGCACGGTGGTGGTCTCGGCACAGCATCGGCGCGACGTCGGCCACGCGACCGTGCGCGAGGCGGTGATCGAGGAGTTGATCAAGCCGACCATCCCCAAGCAGTTCCTGACCAAGGATACGGTAATCCACGTCAATCCGACCGGCAGTTTCGTGATCGGCGGCCCGCACGGCGATTGCGGGCTTACGGGACGCAAGATCATCGTCGATACCTATGGCGGCTATGGCCGCCACGGTGGCGGCGCGTTTTCGGGTAAGGACCCGAGCAAGGTCGATCGCTCGGCCTGCTACATGGCGCGCTATGTGGCCAAGAATGTGGTCGCCGCCGGACTGGCAAGCAGGTGCGAAATCCAGGTCGCGTATGCGATCGGCGTGGCGGAGCCGGTTTCGATCCTGATTGACACTTTCGACACCGGCGTGGTTCCGGACCAGAAACTGTCCTCGGCGCTGCGCGAGCTGTTCGATTTCCGGCCCGCGGGGATTATCAAGACGCTCGGCCTCAAGCGGCCAATTTACAAGGCCACCGCTGCCTACGGCCACTTCGGCCGCGTGCCGCACAATGGGCTCTTTCCGTGGGAGCAGACCGACATGGTCGACCCGTTGCGCAGCGCTTTCGGGCGCGACGGCGGCCGTTAATCACAAGACCATCGCATGACAACCTGGGGCGCGCGGCGCATTCGCGTACGCGCGCCCTTTGAAATTCGGAGATTATTCAGATGGAGGCGAAAGCCAGCAAGCGCAATAAAACCACGCCGATCGGATCACGCAATGGGCGCGCGTTGCCCCATGATGTGCGCGACCTCGGACTGGCCGAGACCGGGCGGCGCAGGATCGAATGGGCCGACGAACAGATGCCGGTACTGCGGATCATCCGTGAGCGTTTCGCCAAGGAGAAGCCGCTGCGCGGGCAGCGCCTGAGCGCCTGCCTCCATATCACCACCGAGACCGCCAATCTGCTGCGCACGCTCAAGGCCGGCGGCGCCGAGGTCCTGTGCTGCGCCTCCAATCCGCTCTCGACCCAGGACGACGTCGCCGCCGCACTGGTCAAGGAGTACGGCATCCCCAGCTACGCCGTGCACGCCGAGGATCGCGACACCTACTACAGCCATCTGCGCGCCGTGCTCGAGGCCCATCCGACCATCACGATGGACGACGGCGCCGACCTGGTGAGCCTGCTGCACACCGATTTCCACGATCAGGCCTCCGAGGTGCGAGCCTCGATGGAAGAGACCACTACCGGCGTCATCCGCCTGCGCGCGATGGAGCAGGACCGTGCGCTCCGCATCCCGGTGGTCGCCGTCAACGACGCGCAGACCAAGTACCTGTTCGACAACCGCTATGGCACCGGCCAATCGACGCTCGACGCGATCATCCGCGCAACCGGAGTGCTGGTGGCGGGCTCGGTATTCGTGGTGGCCGGCTATGGATGGTGCGGGCGCGGCGTCGCCTCGCGCGCGCGGGGACTCGGCGCCAACGTGATCGTGACCGAAGTCAATCCGATCCGCGCGCTGGAAGCGGCGCTCGACGGCTACCAGGTGATGCGGATGGCGGAGGCGGCGCGCATCGGCGACATCTTCGTCACCGTCACCGGCGACAAGGATATCATAGGCCCGAGCCACATGAGCGTGATGAAGGACGGCGCGATGATCTGCAACTCGGGCCACTTCGACGTCGAAATCGATCTGCCGGCGCTGCGCAAGCTGGCGCGCCGCGTCGACCGCAATGCCGAGCGCGAGGTCGAGACTTTCCATATGCGCAACGGGCGCAAGCTCTACCTTCTTGGCCAGGGAAGGCTGGTGAATCTCGCCTGCGCCGGAGGCCATCCCGCACAGGTCATGGATATGAGCTTTGCCACCCAGGCGATGGCGGCGGCATGGGCCGCCGGGGCGCAGCTCGAAGTCAAAGTGCACAACGTGCCGCTCAAGATCGAAGACGAAGTGGCGAGCATGAAACTGGCCGCGATGGGAATCAGAATCGACCGGCTATCAGCCGAGCAGAAGCAGTATTTGGCCAGCTGGCAGAGCGGAACCTAAGCGGCCGATTCACCGGACACCGGCGCTGCTGCCTGGGGCAGCCAGCCGCGGCGGCGCGCCAGCTCGCCGCCGGCGAAGCAGACCGCGATCAGCGTGAGCGCGAGGAAAAAACGCGGCGAGGTCGGATGCCATAGCGCGTCGCCAAGGAACGCGAACAGGATCGTTCCGGGAATCATCCCGATCATGCTCGCCCAGAAGTAATCGCGGAACGTTATCGGCGAGGCGCCGGCCAGCAGGTTGAGCGCATTGTAGGGGATGAGCGGGACCAGGCGCAGATAGAAAATGATCTGAAAACCGTGGCGTCCGATCCTCGCGAGCAACCTTTCGAAACGCGCTCCGACCAGATGCTCGACGAATGAGCGTCCCAAAAACCGTCCCGCCGCAAACGCAATTAACGCTCCCGCGTCCGCACCGAGCAGCGAATAGACCGCTCCCCGCAGCGCCCCGAACGCCAGTCCGCCCGCGACCGTCATCACGGCTCCCGGCACCAGGAATGACGGTCCCACCGCGTAGAGCAACATGTAAACGACCGGACCCCATAAGCCCCAGTTCAACACCTCGACCTTGACCAGGCTGGGGTTCTCGAACCATTCAGAATGCGCCCACAGGAGCCATCCCGATCCCACAACGAGGACCGCTACGACTACGATTTTGGCGACCCCCAACGGGGTTAGCAGTTTTGTGGGGCGTTCCTGGGGAGTTTGAATGGGGGTGGTGGCTGCCATCGTCGATCCCGCACAAACGCAGGCAATCCATGATACGGGCCGTGGTGGGACACAGACAAGCCGTTGACCCATCGGAGTTTCGGGTTTCGAGGGCGCCACCACCGATGAATTCCAGTCCCTGGTGGCTCCAACGCCGACAATTGACACGACCTTCGACCACGAGACCTGTGCTCTACGTTGTGGAATACGTTCTTGAGGAAGGACGCGTACGCGCGAGCGAACAACTGGACCGGCTCAGCGCGCGATATCGTTGTGGCGCACCTGGAGGGCGACGCCCTCCAGGCCGAGACGGTGCGCGAGTTCGTTGACCAGCGTCGGCGACCGATGGCGTCCGCCGGTGCATCCCAGGCCGATCGTCAGGTAGCTTTTCCCCTCGCGCCGGTAGAGCGGCACCAGGAACGCGAGCAGCCGCGCGATTTCATCGATGAAGCGCCGCGCCTCCGGCTGCTTCATCACGTACGCCCGCACTCGCTCGTCCATCCCATCGAGCGGTTTCAACTCCGGCACGAAAAAAGGATTGGGCAAAAAGCGCACGTCCAGCACCAGGTCCATCCCGACCGGGATCCCGTACTTGTAACCGAACGAGACCAGCGCGATCGTCATCGCGGCGCCGCCGGCCGTTCCGAGTACCGCCGCCGTGATAACTTCGCGTAACTCGTGCACTGTGAGCGCGCTGGTATCAATCACGCGGTTTGCCCGCTCGCGCATCTCGGCCAGCGCGAGGCGTTCGGTGCGGATACCATCGATTACCGAGGCGCCACTTTCGGCCATCGGATGCGGCCGTCGACTCTCCGAATAGCGCCGCACCAAAACTTCGTCGGAGGCGTCAAGGAAAAGTACCTCGGGCCGGAAACCGGCGCGCTCGAGGTCGTTGAAGACTCGCGGCCACTGCGGGAAAAACAGCCGCTCGCGGGCGTCGATGCCAAGTGCGACCCCGGCCAGTTGCGGGTCGCGGCTGGTCGCCAGCCGCATCACTGATTCGGCCAGCGCAACCGGCATATTGTCAACGCAGTAGAAGCTCAGGTCCTCAAGCACCCGCATCGCGGACAGCCGCCCGGAACCCGAGGCCCCGGTGACGATAATCAGGCGCGGAGGCCGCGCGGAAGTAGATAAAGTGCCCGAATTGGCCGAGACGGCCGCTGCGCCCGCGCCGCGCGCGCGCGTCCGCCGCCGCAAAGCCATCGTAGCGTCCAAGGCGCGCCGGCAGCACCCCGCCTCAGTGCCGGGCGTCTTCCTCCTTGATCAGGCGAAAAATCTCGTCCGCGTCAGGCGCATTGCTCAAGCGCTCGCGAAACGCCGGGTCCTTCATCAGGCGCGAGACACGCGCGAGCGCCTTCAAATGCAGGCTTGCAGAATCCTCCGGCGCGACCAGCAAAAAGAACAGGAAGGTCGGCCCGCCGTCGAGTGAATCGAAGTCGACGCCGCGTTTATGGCGCCCGAAGACGCCGATAATATTGTTGACGCCGCCGAGCTTGCCGTGAGGGATTGCGATCCCGTCACCGATCGCAGTTGAGCCCAGGCGCTCGCGCTCGGCGAGCACCGCGGACAGCGCCGCGGAATCGATCTCGCGATGTTTGCTGGCGAGATACCCCGCCAGTTCATGCAGGACGTCGGGTTTCGTGTTGCCCTTGAGCTCGGGCAAAATCATATCAGGACTCAGGATATCGGTAATTTTCATCGCCTGCTCAGCGCACCGATTATTGCATCGAAGGGCGGTCCTGGCGACCCGCTGTGACCGGGCCGCAGGTGCTGGCCATGAAGCGCGCTGCGGCGCTCGCGGCTCCGGTTGCGCAGGAGGGCGCCTACGAGCGGGATTCGCTCTCAGCTTCCTCAGCCGCGGTCAGGACCTCGCCCGCCGATGGGGCACGCCATTTCTTAGCCTCGATCTTCTCCAGATGTTTTTTGAGTTGCCGCTGAACCTTGTCTGCGAGCAGGTCGATGACCGAGTAGAGGTCCTTGGTCTCCTGCTGCGCCGCGACCACGGCCAGACGGCCCGATTTGACCGTAACTTCGCCACACTGGCGGTATTTATCAACCGACAGGATCAAGTGCACGGTGCACGGGCGCTTGAGCGCCTGGGCTACGTGGCCGAGCTTGCGCTCGCCGTACTGGCGGATCGCCTCGGTCGGCTCGACGTGACGGAAAGTCACGGTGACCTCTGCGACCGGCCGCGCCTTGAGCGCCGCGCGGCGGCGCAATTTGCGTTCTACCATCCGGCTGCGTTTGCCCGCTGGCTCTTTCATCACCATACTGAGCACCCCTTCGTCGCCACCCCTGTTTGTCGCCGTTTTTTGCTGTTGCAACAACACGATCAGCCTACCTTCTTGCGGCGAGCCGAAGGCAGGATGCCGAGTGCCTGGCGATATTTGGC
Source organism: uncultured delta proteobacterium (assembly GCA_963710455.1). Classification (GTDB taxonomy): domain Bacteria; phylum Desulfobacterota; class Binatia; order Binatales; family Binataceae; genus JAKAVN01. Next base: position 493,465 of record CAVQAG010000011.1, on the reverse strand, counting down.
CACCGTGCGGCGCGCGATATTGATCTGGTCGCGGCGCAGAACTTCCGCGATCGCCTGATCGGACAGCGGATCGTGACGTTGCTCGACCGCCACCATCGCGCGGATCTTCTCCTTCACCGTTTCGGCGCTCACGTCCTCGCCGCTGGCGGCCTTGACCCCCGAGGTGAAGAAGAATTTCATCTCAAAGATGCCCTGCTGCGTATGGGCATACTTGTTGGCGGTGGCACGGCTGATGGTCGACTCGTGCATCCCGATGTCCTCGGCGACATCCTTGAGCACCAGCGGCCAGCAAGTGGGTAATGCCGTGGTCGAAGAACGCGCGCTGGAACTTGACGATCGAGCTGGCGACCTTGAAGATCGTCTGCTGGCGCTGATAAATCGACTTGACCAGCCATCGCGCCGAGCGCAGCCGCTCCTGCAAATACTCCTTGGTGTCGTCGGCCACCGCGCTGTCGCTGAGCACGCGCTGGTAATAACCTGCCAGCCGCAGACGCGGCACCGCGCCCTCATTGAGCAGCACCACGTAGTCCTCGCCCATCTTATGGATGAACACGTCGGGCACGATGTAGGCCGGCTCCTGGCCGCCATAATCGCGCCCCGGCTTGGGCTCGAGCAGCGAAATCACCTTGGCCGCCTGCCCCACCACTTCCATCGTCACTGCGAGCGCGCGCGCAATCTCGGCATAACGATGCTTCTCGAGCAGATCGAGATGGTTGAGCACGATACGCGCCGCCAGCGACTCCTCCATTCCGATGTTGCGGAGCTGCTGGAAGAGACACTCGCGGAGATCGCGCGCGGCCACCCCCGGCGGATCGAATCGCTGTACCCGCTTGAGCACCCGCTCGACGGTGTCCGGGTCGGTCTCGAGCTGTGTCGCGAGATCCTCGATTGGCGTTTCCAGGTAGCCGTCGTCGTTGAGGTTGTAGATGATGGTCGCGCCGACTATCTGATCGTTGTGCTCCAGCGCGGACATCCGCAGCTGCCACATCAGGTGCTCTTCGAGAGAAGTGCGGCGAGTGAGCGTGTTCTCCAGAGTCTGGCGGCGTTCGTCGTCCTGCTCGGACTCCTGGTTGTCCTGCCAGTTGTTGGAATAGTTCTCGAGATATTCGCGCCAGTCGAGCTTGTCGAGGCGACCGTCCTCTTTGATCTCCGCAGTAGCGTCGCGCGCCTCGCTCGACATCGCCTCGATCGTCGGCTGCTCGTCGCCATTACCATTCCATTCCGGCTCAGCCCCGGCCGCACCCAACTCGGGCTCGGGCGGCAACAGGTCGGGCTCGGAGCCCGGCGTGGGATCCGGCGCGGCGGCCATCTGGTCGTCCGCCGCGATGGCGGTTGGGCTGCGCTCCTCGACCATCTCGAGCAGCGGATTGGATTCCAATTCGGTTTGGACGACCGCTTCCAGCTCGGGCAGGGACAGTTGCAGTATTTTGATCGCCTGCTGAAGCTGCGGCGTCATCACGAGCTGCTGGCGCAGCCGCAGGTCTTGTCCTAGTTTGAGTTCGGGTGCCATATCCAAAAGGCCGTTACTAAGGCGACTTAGCGACGGTTGTCTTATTATCGCGGGTTTTCTGCTCCTTAGGGAAGAACACAGCTCGCGCTCCCTCAACTTCGCTCTTGCCGGTGTCAAGATGCACCGTGATTTTGCTGCCGGTGACCTGATCCTCACCGTCATGCACAACGGGGTTGCCAGTCAGCGTCACGGTATGCTTGGCCTGGTCGAGCACGGCATGGTCGCCAGTCGCCCATCGCGTGCCCTGGCTCATCCGCACGTTGTCGTTGGCGACCATCTCCTTGACCTCATGGAAATCCTTGCCATAGGTCACCGTCAGGGTATCGCTGGTCAGGAGCGCATCGGCCTGCGCCGCGTGGACGTGGCCGCGAAAGGTCACCACGTTGCCCTTGTAGTCGAGATCGAGCGCGTCCGACTTGATATCGATTGGGCCTTTATTGCCCGAGAACTGGAGCGAGGAGAACGGGCTGTTGTCCTTGCTGTCTTTCGAGTTCGCGCTTGTATCCTTGGAATCGGCTTTGGCCGAAGCTGACTGCGTGGCCTCACCGGGGCTGGCGCCGTGCTTGGCCTTCTTTTTAGTCTTGATTCCGGGACCGGCCTTGGCGTGCACGGATGGTGTAGCGAGAGCGGCCGGCGCGCCGGCGCTCTCAGTCGCGCCCGGAGCCATTGAGGACCCGACCGCGGACGCATCGCTGGAGGTCGTTGCCGCGCCCGCCGGCGCGGACGGCGCCTGAGCGCTATCCGCGCCAGTGGACGCTGCGGCGGGACTATTCGCAGATGCCGGCGCGCCGCCTGCGACGGCAGCGCTCGGCGTCTTGCGGATGCTTGCGCCGAGCGCGGGCGGAGGTGTTGCCGCGGCCCCGGGCGAATCCGCGGCGCTCTGTGCGAGCGCGCCCATCGGCGCGCTCGCACAGAGCGCCAGTGCAACGGCCGACGCGCCAATCGTCCTCCACAGCCCGGCGGCCAACCGGTTGAACAAATTGGCCCGCACCGGTACGGCGCGGCGCCGCGCCGCGCGATTTGCGCGGGCAGCGCCGTTACGACTTGCCAGATTTGAGCTCACTACTCTTTTTTGGAACCACCACGGTGTTGGTCTGACTCAGCAGGGTGAAGTTGCGTTCATTGGGATGACCCGTCAGGCCCACGCCGGTAACCGTCAGCCCCTGGCCCTGAACCTCGACCTCACCGGGTGCGGTCACGATGTCCTTGTCGGGGGCGAACGTCGCGTCGCCGGTTTTCAGCACGAAATCGCCATAGTCGATTTTGAGCCCACCGCTTAAGTGGGCCTGGTTGATATGATTGCCGGTCACCGAAATTTCCGCACGCGGCGCGGTTACGTCGACATTCTTGCCGTCCTTCGAAACCATCGACAGTTCCGCGTCGGTGAGCACCAGCGAGGTCTTGTCGTGCGAGTAACTGGCATCGCGCGCACTCAAGTGCCACTGACTCAGCCCGCCGCTCATTTGCGTCCACTTGATATTGTGCGCATGCAGCAACGCGTTGGGCAGCACGTCCGCCACTTGCTGCAAGGTCGTCGCGGATGACCGATGACGCACGACATAAATGGCGACCGCGAGCACCACGGCCAGAGCCGCGGCGCCGAACAGTCCCATCGCCTTGGCCACCCGCCTCGGGCTCATCGCGTCGCCTCCCTCGATGAGGTTATCAGCGGGAATTTAGAGTGTAAATCAATCTTTGCCGAAGTGCCGCTTTCCTTCGCGCCACGATCTGAAACGGGCGGCGCAAGCGGTGAGCGCCGCAGCCCAAATCAGGCTGTTTGGCACTGAGAGAAGCAAAAAATAGTCGTCCGTCCGCGATCCGGCCAGATGTACCAGCGGCATGCCGAGCAGGCCAAAGAGTAGATACCAGTCTTCGCTGCGAGAAGCGTTGGCCCACGCCATCGCCTGCGCGATCCAATGTGCGACAAAAAAACAGAGGAACACCGCGCCAGTCGCCAGGTTATCCGCCAGCGCCATCCAGGCGGAGCGCGGAGACTCGGCGACAGATTGCGCTTTGACGCGCCGCAATTGACTAGTCGCGGCTAGCCGCTTCGCGGGCTGCGGCATCGATTCGGATGAGATCGGCCAGCAGCGCAGGCAGCAAATCGAGCGGATACGAATTGGGACCGTCGCTCAGCGCGTGATCGGGGTCTTCGTGCACTTCCATGAACAGCGCGTCGACGCCTACTGCGGCTGCCGCGCGCGCGAGCGGTGCTACGAACTCGCGCTGGCCCCCCGAACGCTCACCGCCCGCGCCCGGCAATTGCGCCGAGTGCGTCGCGTCGAACACTACCGGGTAGCCGAACGCACGCATGATCACCAGCGCGCGGAAATCGCTCACGAGATTGTTGTAGCCGAATGAAAAGCCGCGCTCGGTGACGATCAGCCGACGGTTGCCGAAGCTTTCGGCCTTGGCGACCACCGCGCGCATGTCCCACGGCGCCAGAAATTGTCCCTTCTTGAGATTGACTGCCGCGCCGGTCCGCGCCGCCGCCGCTATCAGGTCGGTCTGACGCGAGAGCAGCGCCGGAATCTGCAACACGTCGGCGACCTCGGCCACCGGCGCCGCCTGAGCTGGCTCATGGATGTCGGTCAGCACCGCGAGTCCGATTTCGCGCTTGACCCGCTCAAGCACGCGCAACCCGTCGTGCAGGCCGGGCCCGCGAAACGAAGCATGGCTGGTACGGTTCGCTTTGTCGAAGGAAGATTTGAATACGATCGGAACGCCGCTTGTGCGCGAAATCGCCGCGAGCCGCTCGGCATGGCGAAGGCAGGCCTCTGGACTTTCGATCACGCACGGCCCCGCGATCAGCACGAGCCGCGGTCCGCCGAAAACCACCGCGCCCGCCGCTACGTGCGTTGTGCTCACGACACCGCTTTGAGCGGCCGCACCTTGGCCGAGCGCTCGGGCGCGGTCTCTGCACGCCGTTCGACCGCCGCCCGGATGAGGCCGCGGAACAGCGGATGGCAATCCCACGGCCGCGAGCGCAATTCAGGATGGAACTGGCAACCGAGGAACCACGGATGGCCCGGCAGTTCCATGATCTCGACCAGTTGATCGTCGGGTGAGGTGCCGGTGGCCTTGAAGCCGGCCTCCTCCAGTGCTTTGCGGTAGGCGTTGTTGACCTCATAGCGATGGCGATGGCGCTCGGCGATACGGCTGCGGCGATAGAGCGCGAGCGCTAGCGATCCGGAGCGGATGACGCACGGATACGATCCCAGGCGCATCGTGGCGCCCTTGCGGTCGACCCCCTTCTGATTCTCCATGATGTCGATCACGGGATCAGGCGTGTCTTCCTGGACTTCGCTCGAGTTGGCCTTCTTGAGCCCGACCAGGTCGCGGGCAATTTCGATCACCATCATCTGCAGGCCCAGGCAGATCCCGAGGATCGGCACCTGGTTCTCGCGCGCGTAGCGCACCGCGCGAATTTTGCCCTCGATCCCGCGTTCGCCGAAGCCGCCCGGGATGATAATTGCGTCGGCCGCGCCGAGACGCGCCGCGGGATTGCCTTTTTCGAGTTCTTCGGCGTCGACGTAGTCGATCGTCACCCGCGCCTCGTTGGCGATCGCGCCATGCGCGATTGCTTCGTGCAGGCTCTTGTAGGAATCGACCAGGTTGACGTACTTGCCGACCACCGCGACGCTGACCGTGGTCTTGGGATTCTGCACGGTCTTGACGATTCGTTTCCACTTGGCGAGGTTGGGAGCGCCGGTCCAGATGTTGAGCTTTTCGACCACGCGCTGGTCGAAGCCTTCTTCGTGAAAGCGCAGCGGCACTTCGTAAATGGATTCGACGTCGCGCGCCGAGATTACGCAGTTCTCCTCGACGTTGCAGAAGTGCGCAATTTTCGCTTTGACCTTCTTGTCCAGCGGGCGATCGCTGCGGCAGAGCAGGATGTCGGGCTGGATGCCCAGGCCGGTCAGTTCCTTGACGCTGTGCTGGGTCGGCTTGGTCTTCAGTTCGCCCGCGGCTGGGATGAACGGGACCAAAGTCAGATGGACGTAGAGCACGTTGTCGCGCCCATAGTCCCAGCGGAACTCGCGGATCGCCTCGAAAAAGGGCAGGCTCTCTATATCGCCGACGGTGCCGCCGACCTCGACGATCGCAAGGTCGAAACCTTCGGCGGCCTCGCGGATGCGTTTTTTGATCTCGTCGGTGATGTGCGGGATGACCTGAACGGTCGCGCCCAGGTAATCGCCGCGGCGCTCCTTCTGGATAACGGTGTCGTAAATCTGGCCGGTGGTGCAGTTGTTGCGCCGGCTCATGCGCGTCTCGAGGAAGCGTTCGTAATGGCCGAGATCAAGATCGGTTTCGGCGCCGTCGTCAGTCACGAAGACTTCGCCATGCTGCAGCGGACTCATCGTGCCGGGATCGACGTTGATATACGGGTCCATCTTGAGCAGCGTGACGTGCAGTCCGCGCGCCTCGAGCAGCGCGCCGAGCGAGGCCGCCGCGAGGCCCTTGCCGAGCGAAGAAACCACGCCGCCGCTGACGAAGATGAACTTGGTCTTGTTGTCGCGATCCACTTTAGGCCCTCCCGGCTTCAGCCACTCAGCCGCCGTGCGTGCTCGCGCGCCCGCGTGAGGTCCTCGGCTGTATCTACCTCAAGCGAAGGCGCCACGGAAGCCACCACCCGAATACGAAAGCCGCGCTCCAGCGCGCGGAGTTGTTCGAGCTTTTCCAGTGCTTCGAGCACACCCGGCTCAAGGTCGGCAAAGCGCAGCAGGAAGTCTCGGCGGTAGGCATACACGCCAATATGCCGGCGCGCCTGGGCGGGCGGCGCAGCGCCCTCGCGCGGCCACGGAATCGGCGCTCGCGAAAAATACAGCGCGTCACCGCGCGCGTCGCATACCACTTTCACCACGTTGGGATTGTGCCACTCCTTTGCATCCACGATCGGCGTCGCCAGCGTGGCCATCGCGATATCGCCATCGGCGCGCATCGGCGCCGCGAGTGCGTCGAGGTCGGCCGGATCGATAAACGGGAGGTCACCCTGCACATTCAGATAAATCGCAGCCGGCACCTTGCCGGCGACCTCGGCGATTCGATCGGTGCCGCTCTGATGCGCCGGCGAAGTCATCATCGTCTCGCCGCCTGCCGCGGCAACCGCCCGCGCGATACGCTCGTCGTCGGTCGCCACTACCACACGGCTGAGAGCGCGGGCCCGGATCGTCTGCCGCCACACTCGCACGACCATCGGCACGCCCTCGATTTCGACCAGCGCCTTACCCGGCAGCCTGGTCGAGGAAAAGCGCGCCGGGATGACGCCGACAATATCAGCGGCCATCGAGGGGACTCCGAACAGACTGTATAGGGACCAAAGACTCTGAGCGCAACCGCACAATAATTAGTAGCTGGCGCCGCCCCACGATGTCAATTTCGCGCCGGGATTTTGCTCCACAGCGCTGCATCCGTGGAGCAAAACATGCGACTTGTTTGGTGATTTGGATCGAGCCTGTGAGTCGGCTCGCCCGGCGCTTACTCAGGCTTACAAAAGGAAAGGTGCTGCGACGCGGCGCTGCTTCAGCTCACGATGATCGCGCGGGTGTACGGCGGTCAGCTTGCCTTGCGATTGCGCGTGCGACGCATCCGGAGCTTGCGCCTGCGTGCCTGGATCGGGTCCGTCCGGCGCTTACGCGCGAGTTTGCGATTGCGCCGGTTGCGTTGACGTGAGGCTGGGTTCATCGATTCACCTTACCGGTATTGCAGTCTGATTCAGTGGCACCACGGCGGCATTCATTGGAGCCATGGCCGGGTTGACGGGTGCCGCGACCGGATTCATGGCGCCCGCCGCCGCATTGATCGGCGCTGCGGCCGCGGAGGGCGCGACACGGATTGTGGCGCCCCGCACGTTGGTGACGTCGGTGACCACCCCGTTCGATTGCGCGTTCGATTGAATGACCGGCGCAGTTGCGGCGACGATCGCCGGCGACTGTCCAATCGGGAACGGCTGCTGGCCGACCGCTGAAGGGGATACCGCGTCGAATGTGGCCACGACTTCGCTGTGATCGCGCACGATCACCTGCCCCACAGTCTGATCCGGCGCCAGCGGGCCGTAGAGCGAGGTCGGCACGGCCAAATCCATCTTGAGCTCGCTCGCGTCCTTCTTCGGCACGATTACCGCGACGGTGCTCCGCGCCACCGGCTGCATCACTTCATTGGCGCCGACGCGCACTTGCATCGGCAGGAGCTGACCCTGCTTGATCACCTCGACGCGCTCGAAGTTGTCGAAGCCCCAATCGAGCAGCTTGGCCGCCTGCACAAAGCGTTGCGTGTTCGACGGCGCACCCAGCACCACCGCGATGAGACGCATGTTGCCGCGTAGTGCTGTGGCGGTCAGATTGAAGCCGGCCTTCAGCGTGAAGCCGGTCTTGATACCGTCGGCGCCCTCAAAATGGCCGATCAGACGATTGGTGTTGTGCAACATCGTTACGCCGTCATCGAACGGCGCCATCTCCATCGAGGACCATTGCAGGAGAGTCGTCTGATGGATCAGCGCGCGGCCGAGCGTCGCGAGATCGTAGGCGGTGGTGACGTCGGCGTCATGCAGCGGCGTGGGCGGCAAGCCCTCGACCGTGCCGTAGACCGTATGCGTCATCCCGAGGCTCTGCGCGCGGTCGTTCATCATCTCGACGCAACGTTCGGTCGAGCCACAGACTTCCTCGGCCACGGCGACGGCGGCGTCGTTGGCGGAACGGATAAGCGCGGCTTTCATCAATTCGCCGAGCGGAATCACGTCGCCCAGATGCAGCCCGAGCCGCGAGCCTCCGGTGTAGGCGGCATTGGCGCTGATCCTCGCCGCGGAGTTCAGCGTGAAGCGGCCGGCCTTAATCTGGTCCTCGGCCACCATCAGCAGCATCATCTTGGCCATCGAGGCCGGCGGCCATTCGATTCCGCCGTTGTAGTCGTAAATGATTCTGCCAGTGTCGGCGTCTTCAAGTAGCAGGGCGTGATAGGCCACGGTGCCGATGCGTATTTCGCGATGATGGTGGTGTGAACCGGCGTGCCGGTGATGGGGTTTATAACTTGCGCGTGCCGATGCGGCGCCAATAGATATGGCAACCGACGATGTCAGAACGACCAGGAAAATCGATTGTATCCAGCGAAGCGGCCTTGTCTTCACCATTGTTTTGCCGATCATCGTCCCCCCAGCCCACCTTGGCATCCCGCTCGGCCGCGTCCAGATCGTGCCCGCTACGCCCGGCTTAACGTCCGCGTGCGAAGTCAGCCACGCCGCACTTTGCGCCGGCGCGCTGCGGCCGTTCTAGTATCGTCAAATTCTCGCGGGCCGGAGTGTAGGCCGGGTCCGCGCTAAGCAGGTCCGACCATTCCTCGCGCGCGAGGGTATAGCGGCCTTCTTCGGCATAAATGAGCCCCAGCGTGTTACGCGCGTCAGCCTCCTCAGGCTGCAGCCTGAGCGCGAACAGCATCTCCTGCTCCGCCTCGCTGAGCATCCCGCGACGCTCGTAGGTCAGTCCCAGGTTGAAGTGAGTCTCAGGTTGATAGGGCCCGAGCAAAGTTGCCAGCCGCAAAACCTGCGTCGCGCCCTGAAGCTGGCCGTTTTCAAGATAGACCAGGCCCAGGTTGAGAAACACCTGCCAGTCGTCCAGACCCAGGTCGACCGCACGACGGTACTCCTCGAGTTCGGCCCGGTGCTGCCCGATTACGCCGTAGGCAAAGCCGAGATGGTAATGGGCGAGAGCATTATCGGGATGCTCCCGGATAACCACCAGATGGCGCCGGATTGCGGCGGGGTAATCTTCCATCCCAAGGTAATAGTCGCCCAATGGGTCGCAAACCTGTGGGTCGGTGCTGATACTGTCTGTGACCCGCGCCATCGCAGGCGTCCAGGTTGCCGAGCAGATCAGCAATACGAAAATAAGCCGAAACGCGCGGCAGATGCTAGAAGTCATAAAGCAACTCGCCCCAACCTAAAACGAGCCTTCAGAACCTTAGCAGGAAAGTGAAATCAATAAAAAGCGCGCGACGCCTGGATGGCGTCGCGCGCTTGAACAAAATGCCCTTTGGGGGCACCACGGCCTAAGGCGGTCGTGGTCAGCCGCTCAAAACGACCTCAGTCGTGGACGATCTATTGGATCACTGATGGATCACTGAGCCGCCGGCGACGGAGCCGCGCCCGACTCGCCAGTCCCGCCGGTAGAGCCCGACTCACCAGACATCGTGGACTTCTTGTGGTGGTGATGGCGCATGTGATGCTTCTTTCCCGGCGTCGCTTCCGCCGCCGGAGCCGGAGCTTCAGGCGCCGCAGCACTCGGTGCAGCAGCCGGTGCCGCCGGCGCAGCGCCGGCAGGGGGAGCTTCTTGCGCCCGCACCGCCGGAACCATCAGCGAGCCGGCGAAGAGCGCCGCACTCAAGATCGTCAGAGTCCGCTTCATACCAATTTCTCCTTTGTCTTGTGTCCCTAGGGCGGCTCTGCTTTGCAGGCCGCATGTCCGATTCTCTTGCCATTGCCGTGCCATATAAAAACCCAAGTCAAAGTGCCTGATTGGGACGCGCTTGGTTATTTTCGCTGACGCAGTTCGTCTAGCGGTCATACGTTTTGCGGTGCTGGCTTGTCGCTCCCAAACCGGCAAATCGCGCTGGCTAGTGCTCGATGCTCATCGTTTCGTCCTTGCGCCGCGCGCGTCGCAAACGTCCGTAGAGCAAAAAAAGCTCACGAAAGGCGCGCGCGATTACTCTTGCGCTGGCTCCGGATTGCTCGCCGGTCAGGCGTGGCAGATGACTGACGTCCACTTCGCAGATCCTCGCTCCCCGTCCCCCCAACTGAGCCATCAGCTCGGCCGAGATCATCGCACCCTTGGCCTGCATATCCAGCCCGTCGAGCAGATCGCGCCGAAATAATTTCAAGCCGCAATCGATATCGCTTATGCGGATACCCAGCAACAACCGCATCAGCACCGTCCACGCCTTTCCGTTGATCCGCCGCATCAGAGGGTCGGCCCGACGCGCACGATGCCCGACCACCACGTCATACTCCGGTACCTTGGCCACCAGGCGGCCGATGTCGGCGGCTGCGAACTGGCCGTCTCCGTCGCACAGTACGACCCATGGCTGGGTGCAGGCGCGAATACCGGAACTTACAGCGGCACCATAGCCGCGGTTGATCGGATGGTGTACCGCTTTGAGATGCGGGTTAGCGGCAGCCAGGCGATCGGCGATCTCGCCGGTACGATCGCGGCTGCCGTCGTCGACTACCACGATTTCGTAGCACTCAGCTAACCGGGGAAGTTCGGCCTCGAGTCCCGCCGTCACCCGCTCGATGTTGCCTTCCTCGTTATGACACGGCAGGAAGACGCTGAGACCGGACAAGCGCGTCGAGTCAGTCACCGAGCGCGCGGTAGCCGCCACGGAAAAATACCAGAGGTTTGCGGTCGACGGTGGCCGCCTCCTGGATCTCGCCGATATAGATCGTGTGGTCGCCACCGGCATAGTTCGCGGCCAGCTTGCACTCGATATATCCCAACGTACCCTCAAGAATCGCGGCCCCGTTGGCGCCGGGCCGATAGGCCACGCCCTCAAACTTGGGGCCGCCGCTGACCGCGAAGCGGCGCGACAGCGCTTCCTGATCGTCGGCCAGGATGTTCACCGTGAACACCTTGCTCTCCTCGAAGTAAGGATAGCTCTCGGCCTTCTTGTCGACGGAGATCAGCAACAGTGGCGGTTCCAGCGACACCGAGGTAAAAGCGTTTGCCGTCAGCCCATAGTGCTTGCCGTCGTTGGAGATGGTGGTGATGACGGTCACGCCGGTCGCGAAATGACCCATCACCCGGCGCAGTTCATTCTTATCGATAGGCATCGTGGGTACTCCGCGTTGGCGGATGCTAGCAGAGCGGTTTAGCGACGGTCAATTTAAAATCAGCGGGCAAGCGCCGTGAGACGACCGGCACCGCGCATATCGGATCAAGCTCTCCAAGCTCTTACCATGCCAAGCCGCTGAGGTGGTGGCGCCGGTTACCATCCGGAGCGGTCGCGGGGCAGAACCTCGCGTCCGCCTAAATATACGTAGTCGAGATCGAGCGAAGTCAGCGGGCGCTCGTTACCGCTCACGCGCACGCCCGCCGGCTGCGCGATAAAGATCGTATGGTCGCCGGCGACGAAGCTGTCGATCACTCGCGCCTCGATCGAAACCATCGCCTGCTTCAACCACGGCACGCCGAGAACGGGCGAGAGTTCGTACTCGATGTCGGCCAAATTGTCCGGACGGCGCGCCCTCGACGAATAGAAATAGTCCTCCAACACTTTGCCGCGCGCGCCCACCACGTTGAAGCCAAGTATGCCAGTGCGCGCAAGCGCCGCGCGCGAAAAGTGGTTGTTGTCGACCGCCGCCGAGAATAGCGGCGGCTCGCCCGAGACCTGGGTCACCCACGACGAGGACATTCCGTGATGATGGCCGCCGTCGACCACGGTCAGGACGTAGATGCCGGTGGTGAGCGAAGCGAAGGCGCGTGCGAGATCGTTGTCCATCTATGACAAGTAACGCTATGAGAAGTAACGTCGCAACTATCGTGGCGCAACCATTGTGGAGAGCCTGAGCGTATCAAAGCCTAATGCGAATTGACCCGGCGGTCACGCTCTTTCACAATAGCTCCGCGGTGGCGGGAACGATGCGGGCAAAGATGCGATGAAGCGTGGGTTGCGGCTGGCTCTGGGAGGAGCGATCCTCGCGGGTGCGAGCGCGATGCTCTGCGGTGTGAACGCGGCAGCGCAAGCGGCGTCACCGACGGTAGCGCCCGACAGTCCAGCGAGCGCAACCCCGACGGCGTCTACATCCGCGATCACCACGGCCGCGCCCGTGGCGGCGGCGGGCGTCGCAACGCCGGCTGCCATCGTCGCAACGCCGGCTGCAGTGGCCACGGTGTCTCGACCCTTCGTGTTGTCCACCCCCAAGCCCGGTCAAATGGTCGCGTTGCCGGCGGTTCAACCCGCGGCATCTGCGAGTCCGAGCGTCGCCGCGAATCCGGCTGCGGCGGTGGCCGCCGTCGCGACGCCAGTCGCGGCGGTAGCGACGCAACCAGCGGCACCGGCAGCGGTTGCCACCGCTCCAGCGGTGGCAACCGCTGCCGGTGCTCCCGCCTCCGCAGCGCTGTCGGCTAGTGGCGCTGCGGTAAGCGCGGCCGCACCGCCTGCGATGGCGCCGACTCAATCGGCGCCGTCGCAGGCGGCTGCACCTCTGACGGCGGCGACATCAGCCGTCGCCGCTTCCGCGGTGACGGCTGATGTCGCGCGGCCCGCAACTGCGGCGCAGCCGTCGGCTGCGCCGACGCCGAGCCTGGCGGCGCTCACGCCGCCGGGCGGCGGCGCGCCGCCGATAGCGCCGACGTGGGTATCCACACCCTCTGCCGGCGCATCTCCGTCGGCGTCTGGTTCTTCTCAGGGCTCCGCGAACGCCGGCGTAGCCATTGGCGAACAGCCGACCGAGGGCATGATCGCGCTGCGCAGCACTCACGACCCTACAATCGTGCAGAGCCCATATAGCTGGTCCGTGATGGTGTATAAGTCGGAGCACCGGCTGGTGGTCTACTATCGCGGACATCTCTACCGGGAGTATCACGCGGTATTCGGGCGCAACCTCGATCCGGGGACCAAGCTCTGGTCGGGCGATCGGCGCACGCCCGAGGGTGCCTATACCATCATCGCCAAGCGGCTAAACTCGCGCTGGCGCTATTTTCTGAAGCTCGACTATCCCAACAGCGTCGATCGCGACCATTACGAGCAACTGGTCTCGCAGGGCATGGTGCCACGCTTTCGCGGCCATGCGATATCCGAAGGCGACGGGATCGGGATTCATGGCACTGACGAGCCGATTCTCAATACCGGCAACGTCAACTGGACCACCGGATGCATCTCGGTCGACAACGGTGCGATCGACGAACTCGAAGCTCTTCTGCCGGTCGGCACGCTCGTGGTAATCAAGCACTGAGACTGGCGCGCGCCGCGGCCGATACGTTCGGCGCGTACGTAATTCTCGAAAAACTGTACGAGGGAGTGATGCGATGGACCCATCAGTGGGCGAGTTCAACTTTACGCGCCTGGAAAAAGTGGCATTCGGGCCGGGCAAGGCCGCGAGCCTCGGACAGGAGCTCGCGCGCCGGGGACTCAACCGCGCGCTGATCGTGACCGGGAAGACGCTGGGGCACTCCAAGCTGCTCGACAAGGTGACCGCGGCGGCCGACTCGCGCCTGGCCGGAGTATTCAAAGGCGCGAGCCAGCACGTGCCCTCGCATACGGTTGCCGCCCTGGTCGAGGAGTACCAGCGCGCGGGCGCCGATTGCATGGTGAGTTTCGGCGGCGGGAGTCCGATCGACACTGTGAAAGTCGCCGCCAAGCGCATCCTGGAGGGCTCGCGTCCCGGCGGCGCGGCCCCGCATACCATCGATTTCGAGGCCGCAGACGTCGTGGGCGGCCCCGACCTTATCCATATCGCGATGCCGACGACGCTCTCGGCCGGCGAGTTCACGCCGATCGGCGGCGTCACTGACGAGAAGAGCAACGTAAAGGGCGGCGTGGTCGATCCGCGCCTGGCCCCGCGCACGATCATTCTCGACCCGGAGCTGACGGCCGAGACTCCGGCATGGCTTTGGGCGGCGACCGGGATGCGCGCGATGGACCACGCGGTGGAAGTCATATACTCCTCGCGCCATCAGTTGATCGCCGACACTCTCGGGGCGCGCGCAATTTCGTTGCTGGTCAATCATCTGCCCGCCTCGCTCAAGACCAACGGCGCCGAATCGTTAGCGCATCGCGGACAATGCCAGCTCGCGGCGTGGTTCTCGATCTTTGGCATCATGAATACGCGCGTCGGCATTTCACACGCACTCGGCCATCAGATCGGCCCGATGTGGGACGTGCCGCACGGGGTCACCTCGTGCATCACGCTGCCGCACGTTATGCGATTCATGGCCGAGCTCGCGCCGGAGCGGTTTGGTCCTATCGCCGAAGGACTGGGTGTGCGTTTCGATGAGCGCAACGCGCGGGCCGCTGCGATTGAATGTGCGGAGCGGATGGCGAAGTTCGTCGCGCAGTTCGAGGTTCCGCATCGGCTGCGCGACGCCGGCGTGCCGCGCGCGGAGATCGGCACAATCGCGGGCACAGTGCTGGACGAGGTCGAGCGCTCGGACACGGTCGGCCGCGCGATAAGGCGCGAGGATTTGGTCAAGTTGCTGGAGGCGGCGTACTAGTCAGTCAAGAACCTCACCGTCAAACGGAGTGAGAGCCGCGGTTGACGATGATAAATCGCTCCGCGGCGATCCTTCACTTCAGGGAGCCTCCGTTCGGGATGACGAAGAAGAGCGGTCTTCTTTGGTCATCCTGTTTTGTCATCCTGAGCGTCCCCTTTGTTACCCTGAGCGTCAGCGAAGGATCTAGGCGAAGCGATGGGTTCTTCCGGGGTCCAAAATAGTTAAAGCTCTTTTCAATCGCCGCCGGCGGCGGCGCGGGCGGACTCCGCGGCGCGTAGCGCCCGGCGATGCAAATACGCGTAGACCGGGACGCCGCTTAGCACGATCAGCAACCCGCCCCAGGTGTAGCGCGGCTTGACCACCAGCAGATCGGCCATCAGCGCAACCGCGGCCACGATGTAGGCCGCGGGCAGCCATGGGTAACCCCACGCGCGATAGGGGCGCGGCGCGTCGGGACGGCGCACGCGCATCACGAACACCGCGCCAACCGTGATCACATAGAAGATGAGCTGCGCGAAAATTACGTAGTCGAGCAGTTCCGAGTAAGTGCCCGAGAGCGTCAATACCGCGGCCCATATCGATTGCATCACCAGGGCCGTCGCCGGGACGCGAGCGCGGTTGAGCCGGCCCGCGGCAGCGAAGAACACGCCGTCGTGCGCCATCGCGTAAAGTACGCGCGCGCCGGTCAGGATTAGTCCGTTGGCGCATCCGAAGCTCGAGAGCATCACCAGCACGGCGGTTATCACACCGCCCGCGCTGCCCCATACCATCTGCATCGCCGCCGCCGCGACGCGATCGTGCGGAGCGCCCGCGATACCCAGGGCGAAGACCTGCCTTCTCAGCGCGTCCTGGCCGGGCCCGGGCGACGCTGGAGTTGCGAGTACGGGGAGCTGGCACAGGTACGCGACGTTGGTCAGGACGTAGAGCAGGATCACCACTGCGGTGCCGAGCGCGAGCGCACGCGGCAGATCGCGCTTAGGATTGCGAATCTCGGCCGCGGTAAAAGTGACGGTCGCCCAGGCGTCGGCGGCGAACAGCGACCCGACCATCGCGGCACCGAAGGCGGCGATGAAACCCGGGGACCATTGCCCGGCGCCGAAAAACCCGTTCACGAAATTTATTTCGACCGCGTTATGGTTGGGCGCAACGATACATCCGAACAGGATTATCAAGCCCAGCGAGAGCACCTTGGCACTGGTGAAAAAGTTCTGCACCGCGCGGCCCATGTCCAGCCCGCGCAGGTTCACGAAGGTCAGCAGCGCGATCACGGCGATCGCGCCGGCGCGCTCGGGGTCCAGGCCCACGCCCTGCCATCCGAGCCACATCGGGCCGCCCAGCGCCGGCCACAACACCGCGCCGAAGCGCGCGAAGGCGACCGCGACAGCCGCGATCGTGCCGGTCTGGATCACCAGCAGCAAGGTCCATCCGAACAGGAACGCAGGCAGCCCGCCATAAGCCTCGCGCAGGTAAACGTACTGCCCGCCCGCCCGCGGCATCATCGCCGCCAGTTCGCCGTAAGCGAGGGCGCCTGCGACCGTCATCAGGCCCGCCGCGATCCAGACCGCGAGCAGCGCGGCGGGCGACCCCACGTGGCGCGCGATGTCGGCCGAGACGATGAAGATAGCCGAGCCGATCATCGACCCGGCGACAATCGTCATCGAATCGAACAGCGAGAGCTCCGCCTTCAATCCGGTAGGTTCGGCCGCATCCGTCGTCGGTTTGGCCGTGACAGTACCCGCCATGATCATCCCTCCGGCAAGGCGACGGGCGCGGAGGCGGGCCGCGTGGGCCTCCGTCTACCGGTCATCGTTTTTGACCATGTTTGGCGCTTTCAATTATAGGCGGCGGTTGTTGATGCAAGCGACGGGCGAGCCCAATCGACTCGTTGATTTAATCCGAAAATCGGACTTAGCTCACCATCAGAAGTGGTGCTGCAACGAAATTTCGGGGGAGTGTCACACGATGGCGGTGAAGAAGCGAGTATCGCGTCCGAGTAAGCGGGCTACGTCCAGACCAGCCAAAGCTGGCAAACCGCGCCAATCGGCCAAATCTGGTAAAGCAGCCAATTCAGCCTCGCCGGGCCGGATCGCAAAGCTCGAGGCGATGGTCGGCAAGCTGCGCACCAGCCTCGTCGCCGAGGCCAAGCGGCGCAAGCTCGACCAGCGGCTGGTGGCGGAAGCCAAGCGGGCTCGCGACGCCGTGGCCAAACAGATGTCAGGGTTGCGGGCGCAGGGCGCAAAGCTCGCGGCGGAGATCAAGCGCGTGGCGCACGAAAACCGCACAATCGATCAGGCGCGCAAGGCGGCGCTCTCCAAAGTCGAAGAGTTACGCGCCGAACTGCACGACAAGAGCGAAGAGGTGCGCCGCACGTCGGCCGAGTTGGCCAAGCTCGCTCGTGAGTCGGCCAATCGCGCGCGGGAGATCGTGCATAGCGGCGGGCTCGGCCCGGAGTCGCATCACGATCCGGATATGGAAGCCGCGCACGACGATGATCCGTTCGCGGATGATCCGTTCTCCGGCGAAAAACCGCCGATCTAAGCGAAAAGCGCCGAATCGAAAGGCAGCCGGGACTTACGCGGACTGCATTGTCGGCAGTGCCGCGCTCAATCAATACGCGCCGCGCAAAATGTCGATGATCGCCTTGGTGTGTTCGTTAAGCAGAACCAGGTTGTTTTCATAGAGATATAGTTTGCTGTCGGGCGGGAGCGGTCCGAATCCGCTGGTACGCGATACTGGGCACCGGGTAAAGGTAGCGCGAGTAGTCCGGCGGCAACGTCTGTCCGCGCTTCTGCAATCCGGGCGGCAATTGCCCCGTGCGTTCCGTATTTCTTTTCAGCCCGGGCGGCAGATGGCCAGTCTTCTGGATGTGTTTACGCAACCCGGGCGGCAGGTCGATCTAGTCGTTCTGCGAGTACTAGCTGCGAAAATACGGCACGTAGCTCGACTTGAAGTACGGCCCGCAAAACTGCTGGCGCCCGTAAGGCTGCTCGTCACCGCTCGCGTGATGCTTGCCGTGCTTGCGGTGATGCTTGCCGTCGTTCTACTGCTCATAGCCCTGGTCGCTATCATCTTGCTGGGCGAGCTGCAGTGCTGCATGCTCACCCGTCACCCGGACCGTCGCGCCGGAGCGTCGCAGATGCCCGCTTTCGATTGCTGCGAGCGCGCGGGCCGATGGCCAAATGCTCAAGCTCAAAATGAGCGCGGGTAGAGCGATCATTGGATGCTTCATGGCCTGCTTCATGACGTGGTCCGTCTCTCGGACACATTCCTATCGGCTGATGAAGTGGGTCTTGATTTGAACCACGGGCCGCAGGGGCGGAGCGGCCCGGGTGGGCGGTTCAGGAAGTGCGGGTAGTCAATGTTGTGTAAAGGCTGTACAAAACTACGGCGATGAGCCCCGCTGCCAGCACATACTCGGTCATTGTTTGACCACGCAAAGATTCCCGGATCCGAACGTAAAATGTTGTCATGTCATTTAACCTCACATCACCTCAAATCACTGCATAACGCTACTAATCTTCAATAAGCGGGTCAAGATGGGTCGACAGTTCAGGTCGCCCCACTGGGTCAGCCTTGCCGCTGTCAGAAACCGCGCAGACCAAGGCATTCACGAGTCAAGCAAGATGGATAAATCGGGATAGATAAGCCGGGCGCTGCGGCCCGCGGATCAGCGAGCGGCATTTCGCCTGGCCGACGCCGTGGCCGACGCAAAGATGCGTCGCATCCGATTCCGGGCGCGGAGATTCGCCCGTCCGCCGCGCGTCAACCGGCGGGCCGACGCGCAGCGACGGGTAGAAGACGAGAAATTGAAGCGGCGGGCTTTAGGAGAGCCTTACGGGGCCGCGCTAGGCGACGCCATCGGGCTCGCTTCCATCGCTCCGCCGGGCGCCGCAGGACTGGCCTCTGCTGACGCGGCGGGAGCCGAGCTTTCGGGCGCAGGCTCTTCGCTTTTCTGACAGGCCATCGCGGCAAAGAACATCGGGATCAACGCTAGTACGAGATATTTGCGCATCGCTGCCTCCTTGATTTCAGGGACCCCAAAATCAACCTACTTCGGTAAGCCCGCATAGTTCAAGCCGACCGTGATCGCGGCGAGCCATTTTGTAGAGGAAATCACGTGCGAATTTTGCGTGCCATCGCAACAGTATGTATGATTGCGACCGAAGTTGCTTAGGAGGGTGGGGTTGTGGCAGAGCGTCGTCGTTTTAGCATCTCGGCGGGAATGCTCGAGTCTGCGGGAGCGGAGCCAGTGGTCGAACAGGACCGGGTAGTCGAACACGACATGGATATGAGACGCGCGAGACCGCAGGGGTCCGCGGTCGGGTCGCGCCTATTCGAACTGATGCGCTGGCTGGTGTCCAACGGGCGTCAGACGGGCTCGCCGATGCGCTCGGTGGCGCGCGAAATAGAAGAATTGTGGCCCTCGCGCGATCGTTAAACCGCGACCAGGCAGTTTCGCGCGCCTAAACAGCTACGCATTCGAACGCTCCGCTCCGGCGTAGCGTAGGGGAGACTTCGCGGTACCGCTTCGGAGGACCATCCCGATGGACGATATCGTCCGCATCTCCAGCAGTGCGCCTTGGGAACCAATCTTCGGCTACTCGCGCGCCGTGCGCGCGGGCGACTGGGTGGCGGTATCCGGCAGCACCGGGTTGGACGAGACCGGGCAACTGGTCTGCCGCGGCCAAATCTATGTGCAGGCACGTCAGGCGATCAGCAATATCGCCTCAGCGCTGCGGCGCCTGGGCCTCGGGCTGGAGCGGGTCGTGCGCACGCGAGTCTACGTGACCGAACTCGATCGCTTTGGCGACGTCGCGCGGGCGCATCAAGAGATGTTCGGTGCGGCGCCGCCGGCCTCGACCGTGGTCCAGGTCACCCGCCTGGTACATCCCGATATGCTGATCGAAATCGAAGCGGACGCCTATGCGGGCCCCACGGCGACGACTGCGGCCCGGCCTACATCCGCAGTACGCGCAGTCCCCGCCTCGAAGGGCCGCGCGCCGCGCAAGGGTGCGAGCGCACCGGCGGCGCGTCCGCGGCGCAAGTCAGCGCGCCGCCGCTAGCGCGCGGCCTCGCGCGTTACCTCAAAGCGGAGCGTTTTTTTCGAAAAGTAGGATTATCGCCCGCGCTATAACTCGGGGCTGGCTTGCAGAAAGCTCTCGCCCATCAGCCAGGCGTCGACCGCGCGCGCGCATTCGCGCCCTTCCCAAATCGCCCACACCACCAGCGATTGACCGCGACGTGTGTCGCCTGCCGCGAACACACCTGGCAGGCTCGACATGTAGTTCTCACACAGCACGTTGCTGCGCGGGTCCAGCTTCAAGCCCAGTTGCGAGATGATCCCGTCGGGCTCCGGACCAAGGAAGCCGAGCGCGAGCAGCACCAGCTCGCACTCGATGATGAAGTTGCTGCCCGGCACTTCCTCCATCACCATGCGGCCGTCGTCCTGCTTCCACTCGAGCTTTATCCCCTCGAGCGCCTTGAGCGCGCCGTTCTCGCCGATGAAGCGTTTGGTGTTGATACTCCAGTCGCGTACCACGCCTTCCTCGTGCGAGGTCGACGTGCGCAGGATCATCGGCCAGTCCGGCCACGGCATCGACGCCGTGCGCCGCTCGGGCGGCATCGGCAGTAACTCGTACTGGTAGACCACGCTCGCGCCCTGCCGGTTGGAAGTGCCGAGACAGTCTGAGCCGGTGTCGCCGCCGCCCAGGATCACGACTCGCTTATCCTTGGCGCTGATCGAGACCGCCGGATCGATGGTGTCGCCGGCGTTGCGCTTGTTCTGCTGGGGGAGAAACTCCATCGCGAAATGGACGCCTTTGAGCTCGCGGCCCGGGATCGGAAGGTCGCGCGGCTTGGTCGCGCCCATCGTCAGCACGATCGCGTCGTACTGCGAGCGCAGTTCATCGGCGTGGATATCGAACCCTACGCGGCAGCTGGTCACGACGTTGACGCCCTCGGCCTGCATCTGCTCGACCCGCCGGTTGACGAAATGCTTTTCGAGCTTGAAATCCGGAATTCCGTACATCAGCAATCCGCCGACGCGGTCGGAGCGCTCATAGAGCGTCACGTCATGGCCCGCGCGCGCGAGTTGCTGGGCACAGGCAAGTCCCGACGGTCCCGATCCCACCACCGCGACCCGCTTACCGGTTTTGCGCGTGGGCGGTAGCGACGTGACCCATCCTTCTGCCCACGCGTGATCGATGATGTTCTTCTCGATCAGCTTAATCGTGACCGGGTCGTTGTTGATGTTGAGGACGCAGGCCTCCTCGCACGGCGCCGGACACACCCGGCCGGTGAATTCGGGAAAATTATTGGTCGAATGCAGGCGGTCGATCGCCTCCTGCCAGCGCCCGCGATAGATCAGATCGTTCCAGTCCGGGATGATGTTGCCGAGCGGGCAGCCCTTGTGGCAGAAGGGGATGCCGCAATCCATGCATCGCGCCCCCTGCGCGCGCAACTTGTCCTCGGGCATCTTGAGATCGTACTCGCGCCAGTCCTGCAGCCGCTCCGGCACCGGGCGCCGCGGCGGCGTTTCGCGCTTGATCTCCATGAATCCCGTTATCTTGCCCATTGTTTCACCAGTTACTTTTTCATCTACACCGCGCCCCGGCGCTTTTAACCAACGCCTCGCCCCGCCGCTTTTCAGTTACACCATCGCCCCGCCGCTCCTTCGTCGCGGCTGCGATTTGGATCGACGGCCCCCGGCAGAACTTTTATGCGGTCCTACACCGCGGCCAGACGTGCCATGTCGTTGTTCGTGCCGAGATGCTGGCGCTCGAGCACTGCGCGGTACTCGGTCGGTAGCACCTTGACGAATTTCGCGGCATAGCCGTCCCAGTCGGCAAGGATGCGCTCGGCGAGCTTGCTCCCGGTGTACTGATGATGACGCACGATCAGCGCGTGGACGCGCTTTAGCTCTTCGCTATCGCTAAGCGGTCCGAGCTCGACCATCCCGGTGTTGCAGCGTGTGTTGAAGCTGCCGTCGTCGTCGAGCACGTAGGCGATTCCGCCGCTCATCCCGGCGGCGAAGTTGCGCCCGGTGCGGCCCAGCACGACCACCGTGCCGCGCGTCATGTACTCGCAGCCATGGTCACCGACGCCTTCGACGACGGCCGTTGCACCGCTATTGCGCACCGCAAAACGCTCGCCGGCGACGCCGGAGAAAAACGCCTCGCCGCCGGTTGCTCCGTATAGCGCGACATTGCCGATGATGATGTTGTTGGCGGCCTCGAAGGTCGCTTCGCGCGGCGGCCGCACGGTCATGAAGCCGCCCGAAAGCCCCTTGCCGCAGTAGTCGTTGGCGTCGCCCTCAAGATAGAGCGCCACGCCCGAGGCCAGCCACGCGCCGAAGCTCTGTCCGGCCGACCCTTTGAGGTTGATCCGGATCGTATACGGCGGCAGTCCAGCCTCCCCGAAGCGGCGCGAGACCTCGGAGGAGAGAATCGTGCCGACGGTGCGGTTGACGTTGCGGATGGGCAGGTTTATCTCGACCGGTTTGCGATGCTCGAGCGTCTCGGCGCACAGCTCCAGGAGCTGCTGATCGAGCGCGTGCTCGATTCCGTGGTCCTGCTTCTCGACGCAATGCAGCGGCTCGTCGGGACCGACCTGCGGACGATGCAGGATGCGGCTCAGGTCGATGTTGCGCGCCTTCCAGTGCTGGACCGCCTCGTTGCCGTCCAGGCATTCGACGTGCCCGACCATCTCGGCCACGCTACGGAAGCCCAACTGCGCCATGTACTCGCGCATCTCCTCCGCGATGAACATCATCAGGTTGACCACGTGCTCGGGCTTGCCCTCGAACTTCTTGCGCAGCTCGGGGTCCTGCGTGGCGACTCCGACCGGGCAGGTATTGAGATGGCACACGCGCATCATGATGCAACCCGAGGCGACCAGCGCGGCGCTGGCGAAGCCGTACTCCTCCGCGCCGAGCAGCGCCGCGATCGTCACGTCGCGCCCGGTCTTGAGCTGGCCGTCGGTCTCGACGTGGATACGGCCGCGCAGCCCGTTCATCACCAGGATTTGCTGGGTCTCGGCGAGACCAAGCTCCCACGGCACGCCCGCATGCTTGATCGAAGTCAGCGGCGAGGCGCCGGTGCCGCCGTCGTGTCCGCTGATCAGCACCACGTCAGCCTTGGCCTTGGCGACGCCGGCCGCGATCGTGCCGACGCCGACTTCGGCCACCAGCTTGACGCTGACCCGCGCGCGGCGGTTGGAGTTCTTGAGATCGTGGATAAGCTGCGCCAGGTCCTCGATCGAATAGATGTCGTGATGGGGCGGCGGCGAGATCAATCCGACGCCTGGAGTGGAGTAGCGGATCTTCGCGATGAAATCGTCGACTTTGTGCCCGGGTAGCTGGCCGCCTTCGCCGGGCTTGGCGCCCTGCGCCATTTTGATTTGCAGCTCGTCGGCATTGACCAGGTACCAACTGGTCACGCCGAAGCGCGCCGAGGCGACCTGTTTGATCGCACTGCGCCGCCAATCGCCGTTGGCGTCGCGCACGAAGCGCGCCGGATCCTCGCCGCCCTCGCCGGTGTTGGACTTGCCGCCGATCCGATTCATCGCGATCGCCAGGTTCTCGTGCGCCTCCTTGCCGATCGACCCGAACGACATCGCGCCGGTCTTGAAGCGCTTGACGATTTCGGAGGCCGGCTCGACTTCCTCGATCGGAACCGGCGGACGGTCGGACTTAAATTTCAGCAGGCTTCGCAGCGTGGCAAGGCTGCGGCTGTGGTCGTCGACCAGCCGGGTGTACTCCTTGAACATCTTGTAGTTGCCCGAGCGCACCGCGTGCTGGAGTTTCGCGATGGTGTTCGGGTTGTACATGTGATGCTCGCCGCGCCGGCGCCACTGGTATTGGCCGCCGGCCTCGAGCTGATGGTCGAGGTTGGGCATGATCTCGAACGCGCGCCGATGGCGGTTGGCGGTCTCGCGCGCGATCGCCTCGAGTCCCACTCCGCCCACGCGCGACGCGGTCCAGGTGAAGTAGCGATCCACCACTTCCCGGTTAAGCCCGATCGCCTCGAAGATCTGCGCGCCGCGATAGCTCTGCACGGTCGAGATGCCCATCTTGGAGGCGATCTTGATAAGGCTCTTGACCACCGACTTGTTGAAGTGCTCGACCGCGCTCTCCTCGTCGACGTCCTTCAGGATGCCTTCGTCGATCATCCCGGCCATCGTGGCGTACGCGAGATACGGATTGACCGCGCCCGCGCCATAGCCGACCAGCAGGCAGAAGTGCTGCGCCTCGCGCGGCTCGCCCGATTCGACGACCAGGCCCGCGCGCGTGCGCGTGCCCTCGCGGATTAGATGATGATGTACGGCACCGGTTGCGAGCAGGCTCGGAATCGGCGCGTGCTCGTGATCCACGCCGCGATCAGAGAGCACGATTATCGTCGAGCCGTCCGCGATCGCTTCGGATGCGCTATGGCACAGGCGCTCAAGCGCACCGCGGAGTCCGGCCTCTCCGTCGGCAATGCGATACACTGTAGGGAGCGTGACCGTGCGGAGGCCCGGCGCGTTCAGCCGCTTGATCTTTTCCAACTCCACGTTGGTGATCACCGGACGCCAGAGTTTGAGCTGACGGCAGTGCTCGGGCGTTTCCTCGAACAGGTTCTGCTCGGATCCGATAGTGGTGATCGCGGAGGTCACCATCTCTTCGCGAATTGGATCGATCGGCGGATTGGTCACCTGGGCGAAGAGCTGTTTGAAATAGTTGAACAGCAGCGGCGATTTGTCCGACAGCACCGCCAGCGGCGTATCGGTGCCCATCGAGCCGACCGGTTCCTGCCCGTTGACCGCCATCGGTGCCAGGATCATCTTCAGCTCTTCGGTCGTATAGCCGAATGCCTGCTGTTGCCTGGGCAAGTCTTCGGCCTCGAAGCAGGAGATTGGCGGTGCGGTCTGCGGCGCGGGAAACTGATCGAGATCGGCCAGGTTCTCGTCGAGCCACTGCCGGTACGGCTTGCGCCCGGCCATCGAGGCCTTGATCTCCTCATCCTCGACGATGCGGCCCTCGACCGTGTCGATGAAAAACATGCGGCCCGGCTGCAGGCGGCCCTTGCGCTCGACCTGCTCGGGCGGGATGTCGAGCACGCCGGCTTCGGAAGCCATCACGACCATCCCGTCTTTGGTCACCAGGTAGCGCGAGGGGCGCAAACCGTTGCGGTCGAGGACTGCGCCGATACGCCGGCCATCGGTGAACGCGATCGACGCGGGGCCGTCCCACGGCTCCATCAGGCTTGAATGGTATTCGTAAAACGCGCGCTTGCCCGCGCTCATCATCTCGTCGTTCTGCCACGCCTCCGGGATCATCATCATCACCGCGTGCGGCAGGGAGCGCCCGGTCCGCACCAGCAGCTCCAGGCAATTGTCGAACATCGAGGAATCGCTGCCGGTCGGCTCGATGATTGGCAGCAGCTTTTGCATGTCGTCGCCGAATAGCGGCGAGGCGAACTGTCCCTGCCGCGCGGCCATCCAGTTGATATTGCCGCGCAGCGTGTTGATTTCGCCGTTGTGGCACACGAAGCGGTACGGATGCGCGCGGTCCCAGCTCGGGAAGGTGTTGGTCGAAAACCGCTGATGCACCATTGCGAGCGCGGTTTTGATTTCCGGATCGCTGAGGTCGGGATAGAACTGCGGAATCTGGTTCGAGATGAGCTGGCCCTTGTACACAATCGTTGCGGCGGAAAGGCTGCAGAAATAGAAGAGCTCGCCGTCCGCGAGCGCGAGCGAGGCGCCCGCATGGGTGATGGCTTTGCGAATTACGTAGAGCTTGCGCTCGAGCGCATCGGCATCCGTGATTCCATCGCCGCTTCCAATAAACACCTGGCGCACCGCCGGCAGTCCGCGCCGCGCGATGTCACCGCAGGCACTCTCGATAATTGGGACCGTGCGCCATCCGAGCAGCCGCTGTCCCTCCTGGCGCACGATGCGCTCGACTATCGCCTCGGCCGCCGCGCGTCGCTCAACGTCGAGCGGCAGAAAAACCTGCCCGGCCCCGTATTCGCCCGGCGCGGGCAGCGCGAAGCCGAGCTTGTCTGCCTCGCGCGCGAAAAATTCGTGCGGAATCTGCATCAGCACGCCCGCACCATCGCCGGTCCTCGGATCGCAACCGCAGGCTCCCCGATGGGTCAGGTTGTCGAGCACCTGGAACCCCTTCTGCAGGATGTCGTGCGAGCGCACGCCCTTGACGTTGACCACGAAGCCGACCCCGCAGGCGTCGTGCTCGTGGGCGGGATCGTAGAGGCCCTGAGGCGGGGGGATGCTGCGCCGTTGATGCATCGCTATGTCCTTTTGGATTCTCCCAACCCGTTTTTGACCGCGCCATGACGGTGGCGTCGGCCGTTTCCCGGCTCACCCGTCTCCTCGGGAGCGACGCTTATCTGCGTGCGCTCCGTATGCGTCGAGAGCACCACCATCGTCTCTGTCCGGGTCACCCCCTCGATGAGGCGGACGGTGCGAATGAGCTCCTCGAGCGTCGAAGTGTTGGCGGTTTTCACCTTGAGCAGCAAAGTGTGCTCGCCGGTGATGTGATGACACTCGAGAACGTCGTCAATCAGCTCGATAGTCTCTTCGAACAGGCTGATGGTTTTGGGATGGGCGATTGAGACGCCAATAAAGGCGGTCACGTCCTTCCCCAGCCGCTTCGCTTCGACCGCGGCGTGATATCCCACGATAATCCCGCTGTCCTCGAGCTTTTTGACGCGCTCGATGACCGAGGGCGCCGACAACCCCACCTGCTCACCGAGCTTGACGTGCGCGATCCTGCCGTGTTCCTGCAAAATTGACAGGATCTGGAGGTCGATAGCGTCCAGCTCGGGAGCTTCCGCACCTAACTTCATAAGGAAAACCTCGCCGCAGGATGCTGAACTTATCAGACTGTCGGATCATGTCAAGGTTTATTAAGGTCAAAACATCAAATTAATGACGTTTCCGAAGGATGTAAGGCGCCGTTACTGAGAAACAGATAGACGTGAAGCTTTTGAGTATCGTTTTGCGAGTCTGTAAACCCAGACAACTGAAAAATTTAATACAAATCCGGACAATCGCGCATCCTCGATCTTTTCGTGACCTGTCGTCGTCTAATTATTAAGAGGAGTGGTATGGGTCATGCTTATCATCCACAGGCAAACATTTCATACGTGACATACGGGCAATTTATGCTTTACGAGCGCGTAAATTTTCATGTAGAAAGGCGGAAATCATGAAGCGAGACAAGCAGAACGCTGCGCCTCTCGGAATTCAGCCGCTTCGTGAGAATCGAGGAGAAGTAGCGTAAGGCTGCTCCAAATCGCTTATGGCCGAACCCTGTATCGATTTTGCACACAACCTGTCCTGCTTACTTTGCGATCCGGTTTTTTATGGTACAGGCGTACCGAAAGGCGACGGTAGCCCAGTTCTGTTGATCCCTGGATTTTTCGCCGGTGATTGGTCGCTCTCGACCCTGGCGCGATGGTTGACGCGAATCGGTTACCGTCCCTATCTGTCGGGCATTGATTGGAACGTCGGATGCCCGGACGAAAAGTCGGACCGGCTGGGATGGCGCCTGGCGCATATTACCGATGAGAGCGGGAAGCCGGCGACCGTCCTGGGTCACAGTCTGGGCGGCGTGTTGGCGCGCGCGCTCGCGGTGAAATACCCGGCGCGGGTTAAACACGTAGTGACGTTAGGATCACCGGCGCGGATTTCGTGGACTGCGGTTCGCGCGCGTTATCGCCCGGCGATACGCGGATTCCAGGCGCTATGGCAGGCGCTGAATAATCGGCCCGCGCAATGCGGGACCGAGCAGTGCACTTGCAACTTCGGCGAAGCGGTCAATTCGCGATTTCCGCGCGGGGTCAAGCTCAGCTCGTTCTACACGCGCACGGACGAGGTCGTCGATTGGCGCGCCTGCATAATGGACGAAGGTGACAATCACGAAGTCCACGGGGGCCACGCCAGCATGGCTGTCAACCGCGAAGTCTATCGTCTGCTCGGCGTCATTCTCGCGGCGAGAGGCGGCGCGCGGCCTGTTGTGGGTGCGACCGCCCCGCAGGCCGGCCTTTAGCAGACGTCGTTAGACGTTCGGATACGCGTCGCTACCCATCTCGAGCGCATCAAGCCCGGTCCATTCCACTTCTGCCGGAACGCGATTGCCGATGGTGCGTTCCACGATCACAAAGAATGCGAGCGCAAGACCAAAAACCACCAGCAGGTTCACCGCGACGCCGATAAGCTGCGCGACGAACTGGCCCGGGTCGCCGAAGAGCAGGCCGCGAACGGGCCCATTCACCCCATTCCACCCATCCCCATAGCTGCCGTCGGCCAAAAGCCCCAACGCCAGCGTTCCCCACGCGCCGCATACCGCGTGCACCGCGATTGCACCTACAGGATCGTCGATGCGAAGGCGCCGCTCCAGTGCAAGCACCGCAGCGACTACCAGCAGGCCAGCGATCGCGCCGATAAGCACCGCCGCGACCGGCGTGACGAAAGCACAGGGCGCGGTTATCGCCACCAGCCCGCCCAAGAGCCCATTACAGGCCATTGCGATGTCCGGTTTGTGATACCGGTGCCAGAGGTAAAGCAGCGCCGTGAGCGCTCCTGCCGCCGAGGCCAGCATCGTATTGGCGGCGATCAGTCCGATGCGCGGGTCGGACGCGGCCAGAGTTGATCCAGCGTTGAAGCCGAACCATCCGAAAGCGAGGATGAGCGTGCCGACTATCGCCATTGGCAGATTATGGCCCGGGAGCGCGCCGATGTGCCCGTCGCGCCGGAACTTACCGATCCGCGGCCCGAGCACTCTTGCGCCTGCGAGCGCAGTGATACCGCCGGTCATGTGCACCACCGAGGATCCCGCGAAGTCGACGTGGCCATGCCCGAGCCCGAAGTTCACGCCCAACTGCGCCAGCCATCCGCCGCCCCATACCCAGTTGCCATACAGCGGATATAGAAACATCGACATGAACAGGCCGTAGATGAAAAACGCCGAGAATTTCCACCGCTCGGCCATCGCGCCAGTGGGTATCGTCGCCGCGGTATCCATGAAGACCACCGCGAACAGGAACATCGCGAGGCTCGCCGGGTCATGACTGACGCTCAGCAGCGCAAACTTGCGCGCGCCGATCACCCCGAAGGCGTGACCGCCAAGCTGCAAGCTCAACTCGTGACCTGAGATCCCGGTTGTGCCGAGCGAGGGCCACTGCGTCACCCCACCCATCATCAGCGCGTAACCGGTCAGCCAGAAACCGATGAGGCCGATCGGGTAGATCATCAGGTTCATCGCCATCGTGTTCACCGCGTTCTTGGACCGCGTGAACCCGGTCTCGAGCATCGCGAAGCCCACCTGCATGAACATCACCAGAAAACCACCGACCAGCACCCACGCGAGGTTGAGGAAAAAGTAAGCGAGCCCTGCGGATGAATTTCGATCAATGGGGCCGACGCCGGGGTTTGGGCGGCCGCGGCTGCGGCCAACAGGGCTGCAGCGGCAGCCGTCATCGCCGCAGCCCGAAGCCCCAGGCCGAGCGCACGAGCACGCCTTCCACGCGCCATCATTTCAACCTCCCGCGGAATGACTGGCCGGCCTGCGGCTGCGCGGCCGGGTAACGATTGGCGAGCCAGACGAGTGCGGCGAGGATGCTCGCCAATGACGCGAAGAACAGGACCATCATCAAGGCCCGCCGTATGCGCAGCGCGCGCAAGCTTTGGGGATGCAGCCGTTTCGCGCGCCCGGTCAGCGCTACCTGTTCGGGAGCATTCAAGTCGGCAAGCATCGCGGCGGCGCTAGGGTAGCGATTGCGCGGCAAGCGCTCGATCGCGTGCAGGATGATTTCTTCGAGATGCGGATCGATGTCGGGTACGAAGTGGCTCGGCGGCTGCGGATCGGTGTTGGTCTTCGCCCGCATCATCGAGTAAACGTTGTTTCCCGTCAAACGGCAGATTGCCGGTCAGCATCTCGAACAGCATCGTGCCGAGCGCATAGATGTCGGTCCGCGCATCCGCCGTGGCGGCCACTTATCTGCTCGGGCGCCATGTAGTCGGGCGTGCCGATGGTGGTCGAGAGGCCGGTCCAGGTGAGCCTGCGCGCCGATTCGTCAAGCGCAATCCCGAAGTCCATCAGCTTGATCTTGCCGTCGGCCGTGACCAGCACATTTTCGGGCTTGAGGTCGCGATGGACGACGCCTTGGCTATGCATGTAGACCATCGCGTCGCAGAGCTGACGGGCGAAACTCCAGCGCGCGCTCGCGGCTGCATCGGCCGCTCGTCGCGCATGATCGCGCGCAACGATACGCCGTCGACGTACTCCATCGCGATGTACATCCGGCTTTTGTGCCGCGGGGTCAGCACCTTGATGATGTTGGGATGATCGAGGCGGTGGCCGACGTTCCTCCTCGCGCTTGAAACGCTCGTAGAAGACCACGTCGCTCTCGAACTGAAGATAAGGAACCTTGATCGCGACAGTCGCGCCGCTAATCTGATCGACGGCTTTGAAGATGGACGCCATGCCGCTGCGTGCGATGAGTTCGACGAGCTCGTACTGGTCGAGCTTGTCGCCGACGTTGACCTCGCGCATCATGGCGTAGGCATACTCGCACACCGCATGCGGGCGGACGTTAACATCGCGTCGCCGGCCATCGCAACGCGCGCTCGATGCTGCTTGCGGTCCGCACAGCGTGCGCTATCCCCGCACCGGGCGGGTTCAGCGCCTTCGTCCAAGGAGCCTGCGTAGCCACTGGCGCCATCCCGCTGCCGGGAGCGCTTTCGGCAAAGAGCGTCGCGCCGCGCATGATGAAGACCGCGGCGGTCAGGTTATCGGCAGTGCCGCGCGCATTGGCCATGTCGATCAGCGCCTTGCAGGTTGCGGCGGCGTCGCCCGGCTGCAACAGATGCTCGATCTCGTGGTCTTCGAGCACGTTATAGAGCCCGTCGCTGCACAGCAGCAGGCGGTCATGCTGCATCAGCGGCATCGACAGCCGATCCACCGAGACGATCAGCTCGCGGCCCAGCGAGCGGCTGAGCATCGAGCGCTCCGGATGATTGCGCGCGCCCGCCGCGCTCAGCAGGCCCATCCGCACGCGCTCGCCAACCATCGTGTGGTCCTTGGTCATCTGCGAGATGCGGCCGCGGCGCGCCAGGTAAAGACGGCAATCACCTACGTGCGCGGCGCTCATTCGGCCACCCTCGACCACCATTGCGGTCAACGTGGTACCCATCCGGCGCAACTCGGGCACCGCGATCGCGCGGTTGTGAATCTCGATATTGGCGCGCTGCACGGCGCGCTGCAGACGTTTGGCGGCGCCCCATGCGGCGGGCTCTCGCGGTAAGCCTCCATCGTGATATCGACCGCCATCCGGCTGGCGACCTCACCGCCTTCGTAGCCGCCGATCCCGTCGGCGACCACCAACAGCGCGGTTTCCGAACCCTCGATGAAATAACCGCAGGCGTCCTCGTTGTCGGGCCGATCAGTGCCGATGTCGGACAGTACGGCGAGATCGAAGCTTGGCGGCTGGGGCCTCGGAGCCGATGGAGTCGGCCATATGGCGTTCACCCCGGCGACCGCGGCCCCATGGGCCCGGCACCCGGCCTTGTGCGCGTGCGCGATCGGGCACGCGCCGCCCGTGCACGCTCCGCATGCGCGCGGGCGCGTAACGAACTTACGTTCTTCGGGCGCCAACCAATTCCCGCTCGGCATTGAGCCAGTCGGCCAGGTCGTTGCCGTGGGTAGCGCCGCGCGCGATGAACAGTTGGTAGGCGCGCACGCGTATGGTTTCGATGTTCATTTCGCTATCGAGCCGGGCTGCGGGCGCACTATTGTGCGCCCGCATGCCATTTGATTCCTGGACCGTGGCCGCTGCCTTATTGGCCGCGCTCTTGGACCGCCGCCGCACCGTCGTCCCATTCCCCTTTGTCATCGTAGCCATGGCTTGAAAAAACCTCCGTTACAAAAAAAAACCGGACAGAGCAACGCTCCTGTTAACGGATACCTTGCGTTTGGCGCCGGGCCAAGAGGGCGCCAGCGCTTTCATCAAGACGGCGGCCGGTCCGTTACTTTCGCGAGGACCGGACGGCGGCTGAATCGCGCCATTTATGAGTTGGTTGGCCGGCGGACCGCAGGGACGGCGATCCGCCGGCCGGCACACGGGGATTGCCTGCCTAGTCGTACTTCACCGGAGCTGTCAGCCGTCCCGGTCATTAGAATAATACGCCGGTTTCAACCAAACCCCGGACCTGTGAATTATTGATGCCCTCCTTGCCAAACACGGCGCCGGGCGCGTAGCTGTTCGCTTGCACGTAAGAAACCTCGCCGCGGAAGAAGAACTGTTTCCACTGGAAGGTCGGCGTCAACGTGAGAGAGAAGGCGTCGCTGCCGACTCCATACAGGAGGTTCGCGGCGCTGCCCTTGGGCGAATTCTCATTCCCGGTGGTTCCGATATATTCGGCGCGTCCGGCCACTGAAATCATATCGGTAATGGCGTAACTCGCGAGAATTGCTCCACTCAAGGTCTGAGTTGATTTAAGCACGCCGATATCCGGATTAAATGGGATATTGGTTTCCTGGAAATAAGGTGTAATCACAATCGGCGCTGCATTGTATGTATAGATAACATTGTAGATCTGGCCGTTGTTGTTGAGCAGTGGTGTCGCAAAATTAGTGGATTTCGCAAACCCGGCGTTACCGCCTCCGACGATGCTCAAAGTATTTTGGGGATTTATCGTCCATGCCAACGACCCGTCCACCCAGGTATAGCTGTGCGAGTAGAAGCCGTTGTTCCAGCTCACCGATGCGGCCAGCGGTCCGTAGGTATAGTTAAGCTGAAGGCCGCGATTGATAACGTTCTCCTGGTTCCACAGCAGCCCGCGCTGGATATTCATGTTTTCGAAAGTGAAACTGTACTCGGCCCCAAAGAGCGTCGGCAAATTACCGGCTTCGATTGAGAAGCTGTCGGTCGGAACAATCTTGATATAGGCTTCCGGCAGAACCCCATACAGCCTGTCTACCGACTTGGTCATGTTGATGTAAGGATTGCCGACTATCGGAAAACTATAACCTCCCACTTGCAGATAGTATTGAATCAAGCCGTCAGCCTTCTGGATGAAAGCCATCGCGTTGCTGACGTCGATTCGGTTGTAGGGGTCACCAACCACGGCGCGGTTCTGAAAGAATCCGAGGCCGCTTACGGCGCCATTGACGTCGAAGTCGAAAAGGGTTGCGATCGGAGCGGGCAAATCCGAAAGGAATGGCACATACTTCGGAAGGTTGATTTCGTTAGGCGAAGCCATCACCAGCGGCCCCGTCATCGCGGGCGTTGAGAGCGGAGGCACCGGAGTCGGCGCGGCGGCGGCAGCCGCTGGAGAACTGCCGGCCACTGGAGCCGCGGCTGCCGGAGCGGGCGCTGACGGAGCGGGCGCTGCGGGAGCAGGGGCTGCGGGAGCGGTGCTCGGAGTACCAGGCGCGGCTGCGCCGGAGCTATCAGCCCATGCGTTGTGTGCACAAGCGATCAGGCAGGTCAGGAGCAGTGCCCATAAGAGGCTTCCGAAGGTCGAACGTCCTGCGCGATGTTTCATATCTAACTTTCTTCTCCGTTCCATTGCATGCGAATAGTGAGGTTACGAGGCGCCCATAGGGCACACGGGTTTAGGGCGGCTTACCCAAGTTTCATGCCGCCGCGACACAAAACAGAAAGCCGTTATTTTGTTTTGTCAATTTCTCGGCTTCGTAACCGACGGACTGCCGGCGTTGCTGTCCAGCCGGGCGGCATCTGCCGCTCCACTAGTCACCGATTTCCTGCTGCGGCCCCGATAGGCGGCCCGTACGTCCCGCCTTGATAAAGCTACGACCTAATCCGCGCCGCGCGCCCGTCATCGAGAATCGCGCCGTGCCGCGCATAAAAAAGCGAGCGCCGGGACCGCACTTTCGTACGCCCCGGCGCCCGCCAAGTGTCCGAGGTAATTCCTTCCCCCTTAGGCCGGCTTAGCCATCAGCACCGTCTCCTTACCCTTACGGCGCGAATTGCGCATGAAATAGATCGCGCCATAGACACCCCAGACAATTGCGACTCCAACCGCGATCAGTGGCTCCTTGACGCTGCCCAGGCCTTCGATCGGTCCAATGATGTAAAAGGCCATGCAGGCGAAGTTCGCGAGCGCGCCGAAGACCGGCACCACCATGTGCTTGAAGCCGTGGAAATCGTCGTGCTCACGGAAGGCCACGATACAGATGATGTTGGTCAACCCGTAGAGCATGAAAGTCCCGAAGTTCGAAACCAGCGTTACCAGGGCGAGGCCGTTGGGCAGTGCCGACAGCGACGCATTCGAGCTCATCCCGATCGCATACCAGAAGTTATGCGGGAGCGTCGCGATGGTCTTGTCATCGGGCGCGGCCGAGCCCGCGAAGAAGAACAGCGCCGCGTACGCGCCAAGCACTGCAGAAATCGTAGCCAGGGCCCAGATGGCGCGATGCGGCGTCAGGTTGTCGCCATGCAGAAAACCGAAGTGCTCGGGCACTTCTTCGTCACGACCCATCGCGTAAGTCACGCGCGCGCCGGTATTGATGCACGAGAGTGTGGTTCCGATCAGGGCGAGAAAGACGGTCAGCGCCTCGAGCAGCATGAAGGCCTGGCCGTGCCCGCCCATCATCGCGTTGCCGATGATCACCATCATGTCGCCGATCGGAGCGGCCGAGCCTTTAGCGTCGGCGAGGCTGTAGGCGCTGCTCATGAAGTAGTTCGCGGCGAAATACTCGATGAGGTACATGAACAGGCACTGGATCGTGATCGAGAGCAGCACGCCGCGCGGAATATCGCGCTTGGGATCCTTGGCCTCTTCGCCGAGCGAGGTGATCGACTCGAATCCCACCAGCAGCAGAATCGCGATGGTCATCTGCAGCATCAGCCAGTTGAAGTTGTGCGGCAGAACGACCGACCATCCGCTGGGATGCGCCGGGGCAGGTCCGCTGAGTGCGTAATGCAGGACTTTCTTGGTCCCGTCCAGCGCATAACCGATAGAGCCTTCGGGATGGCCCAGCCGGTACGAGATCGCCAGTGCAGAGAAAAACAGCAGCGCGGCAATCTGGATGATATTGATGGCGAGATTGACGTTGGTCGATCCGTTGACGCCGCGATATGCGATATACGAAACGGCAAATGAGAAAATGATCGCTATCATCGCCATGAAGACCGGCCCTGGCACGCCGGAATTCATCGCTCCCGGGACCAGGGTGCCCAGGATGTACCCCATCATGACGCCCATGGTTGCGACCATCACGCCCGGATAGACCCAGTAGTAGAGATGTGAGGCCCATCCAGTTACGAATTTCGCAATCCGGGAGAAGCGATAGGCGTGGGTGGTGTTCAGAAACGCCTTCTCCGCGAACAGGTATGAGCTGCCTGCACCTGGATAGAGCTTGGCCAATTCCGAGTACGATAGCGCGGTGGCGTAGGCCAGGAGGATTGCGGCGAAAATTCCCGCCCACATCGCCATGCCTGACGGAAAGGCGTAGCCCGCCTGAACCACGAATGTGATCCAGAGAAAGGCGCCCGGGGCGATCAACGCCATTGCGTTTACCGTCACTCCGGTCAGCCCTAAGGTGGGCTGCATTTTGGGTTTTTCTTGTGGTGTCACCGCCATTCTTTTCTCCTTGATGCGAACCAGTCCGCGGCGTCAATCGGGACGCTCGGAGACAAAATCGCCCTGTCGTATCCCGGCACCCGACCGCAAAAAGGATGCCATGCAAAATGCAACTTTAGTGGTACGTAGAATACGACTTTTTGCCTGTATGGCTTCGGCTGCTGATGCCCGCGCAATGGGCATCCGCCCGCCGATTAGTCAGTCAAACACTCCAACTTGGAATACGGAAACATGCCTTCGTAGCAATTGGGCGGGGATGGACGAGCGGAATTGCGAAGAGTCGGGGCGCGGGCCGCGCCGCGCTCCGACTCTTTGAAATCGGACTGAAGATCGAGTGCTACTTTATCGCGACCGCGTTGGGTGGCGACGCGATTCCGCCTTCCACGTTGAGTGGACACGAGACCAGCATAAATTCGTACTGGCGGTCCTGATGACAATCCGCCGCGAGGTCGTCGAGCACGAACTGTTCACCCAGCGGCAGGCCGAGCAACGACAACGTGCGATAGTGGAGCGCGCCCTCGTTGCGAAAATCCCACGGCCATTGTTCGACCGCCGGGCAATCCGTGCCGATCGCGGCGACCCGGTTGTCCCACATCCACGCGACCATCTCACGCGTGTCCTCGATGCCGCACGCTTTGAGCTTGTTCATCGGAGCCATCGCCGTCTTCTGCGCGGGCGTCGATTTGACGTAGGCCTGCATCCATCCCATGCGCAGAAGCAGCACGCTACCGGGCTTGAGCGAGCCGCCCTGCGCCTTGAGCGCGTCCTTTAGGTCCTGCAGCGAGTACCGCTCGGGTTCGAGCGGATTGACCGGCCGTCCTGCGTCGGCGCGGAACTTGAACAGGTCGACCAGGTGACCCTTGCCGACGAATTTGTCCGCCCAGCTATGGATACTCAGGCGGCCGGCCTTCACGTCATCGGAAGTTTTGCCGTTATAGAATGCTTGATGTTTCAGGTTGCCGACATGGCCAAGGCCGTCCCACTGGGCGCCTTCCTGGGTGTTGTAGTTGTCGAGCATGTCGTCGAAGCCGAGCAGGCCGTAGGATTCGAAGCTCGAAAGCACGTGCTTGGCCGGCTTGCGCTCGAACAGCGGCGGGTTGGCATAATTGACCCGCGTATCGAGGCGAAAAATCCTGCCCTTTTTCACCATTCGGGCGGCCTCGATAACCCCCTCCGGAGTCAGGAAGTTGAGGCATCCGAGGTCATCTTCGTCGCCGAAAACGCCCCAGCATGAATCCGGCGGCGCACCTTTCTTGACCGGCAGTTCGGAGAACTTGGGCAGCTTTGCAAAATCGACTTTGGCCATGACGAGTCACCTTCCTCGCGTGCGCATGGCCTGTTCGGCCACGCAGTTTTAAGCGGGCGCCGTCCGGGGCGGAACCGAATCCGGACAAAATTCAAGGCGGGCCCGCGGATCAGCGATTCACGTCCCAATCGTTCGTCCAACCGGCAACCTCCTGTCAAGCCTTAGCGCGCGCCTCGCCGGGACTCTATGCGCCGCTCGCTGCGAGTTTGGGACAGGCTTAGACGATCCGTTTTTAATGCTCCCGCCCGCGACGTTCGGAGTCCCTTTTCGGAGAGCGATTTTCGGTATCGCGCACCGTCGGATATCGTATTCTCCGGCATGTCGGAACCAGGAGAGGGGGCAGCGGTGCGAAGGCTTGGAAGGGCGCTTGGGGTGGCAGTGGTTGGCGGATGGCTCGGCGCGCTGCTGCTCGTGGTCTTGAGCGCGTCCTGCGGTCATCAGTCCTTTCTCACCGGGACCGAAGTGACGCCGACGCCGGGTCCTACGTCGACTTCGACCGGAAGCGCAGGACCGACCGCGACCCCAACGCAGGGTCTGGTGTTCGCGACCAATAACGGCGACGGCGAGCTCAGTGAATTCAGCCGCGATTTGACGAGCGGTGCACTGACCTTAATCGGTACCACCGCGGTTGGCGCGGCGCCGGGACCCACCGGGCTTGCGCTAAGTCCTTCCAACAGCTTCCTGTACGTCGCCAACTCAACCGATCAAATCGTCCGGGAGTTCAGCGTCGATAGCTCCACAGGCGCACTGACGGGAATCGGTTCGGTCAGCGACGGTGTGGGCAGTTCGCCGCAACGGATAGCCATCGATTCGTCCGGTAGCTTTCTGTACGTCACCAACGGTACCGGGGCGACGATCTCCCAGTACTCAATTGGTTCCGACGGCACACTGGTCTCCAATGGCTCGTTTGCAGACGCCGGCGTCGTCGTGCAGCCGATGGGTATCGCGGCGGCGCCGGGCGGCGGCGCGATGTACGTCGCGGATTTCGGTTCCGGCCTGGTTACCTCGCTGAGCATCAAGGCCGGCGGTACGCTGGCGCTGGTCAACAGTATCCCGAGTCTGGGCACGGCCGGTCCCGGACAGCCGCTCGGGATCGTCGCCGACCCCACCGGCAATTTTGTCTATATTACCGACCGCGCCGGCGGCGTCGTGTCGGCGTTTTCGGTGGGCGCTGGCAACGTGCTGACTTTTTTGGCCAGCTACCCGACCGCGGCCATAACTCGCAAGACTTTTGATCTCGCGCTCGCCAACAACGCGTCGGCGCTCTTCCTCTATGCTACCAACGGCACGATCAACACCGTCTCGGATTTCTTCGTAAGCACCGGCGTGTTGTCGCTGCAGGGCGCCGCGGGCGGACTGAGCGGGCCGGAGGGAATCGTCAGCGATCCCACTGGAAGCTTCGTCTACGTGGCGAACAACGCCACCGGCCAAGTCCTGGGCTACCAGGTAGGAGCGGCCGGGGCGCTTGCTTCGATTGGCGCGTTCGACACGGAAAGCCCCGCCAATCCGGCGAGCTTTCCCGCGTTTCTAGCGATCACGCAGTAGGCGCACTTGAAGAAGGTCAGTTCGCGAACGGCCTTGAGTGAGCCAGTTTAGGCTAGCGGGAGCGCCTTGGCGGGCTGCGGGAGCGCCTTCTGCCGTGCGCGCATCAACAGGTCGCGCAGCTTGGTTGGGTTTACCGGCTTCTTAAACAACGCGCCCTCCAGGCCTTTCAGCCGGCTGCGCATGATGATGTGGTCGCGGTCGTAGTTGTAGGCGGTCATCAGGATGACCGGCAGCTGCGGCATCTCTTCCTTCACGCGGGTGTAGAATTCGTAGCCGTCCATTTCGGGCATCACCACGTCGGAGATGACCGCGTCGACGCGTACGTTACGCAGGATGCCGAAGGCGGTGCTCGGCCGGATCGCCGTGTACACCTGGCAGCGCTCGGCACGCAGCACGTCGGCAAGCGAGCTCACGACCGAAAGGTCGTCGTCGAGCACCAGCACGGCCATCCCGGCCAGCGGCCAATCGCATCCGTTTTTCGACGCGTCGGACACCGTCGAGCGCTCCTCGGCTTCGGCGCCACTGGGCGCGAGGTCGGCCATCTTCTTACCCGCCAGGTAGTCGCGGGTTAAGTAGATGCCCTTGCGAGTCATTTCGTCGAGCCGGCGTACGATCCCTTGAACGCGGCGGATGCCGGTGCGGATCGAGTCGAGCCGTTCGTGCTCGACCACCAACTCGGCGTCGGAAAGATGGGCCTCGACGCAGCGCGCGAGCAGGTCGAGGTTGTTGGTAATCGCTTCGAGCGGGTTGTAGATCTCGTGCGCGAGGCTGACTGCGATCTCGCCCGCGGTCGCGAGCTGCTCGCGATGGCGCATCATGCGGATGTCGCGGGCGAAGCCGATCGAGCCGGCCACCGTACCGTCTTTCTCGTAAATGATTGAGCCCGAGATCGCGACCGGGATCAGGTCGCCGTCCTTGCTGCGAAGCACGGTCTCGAAGTTGGAAATGCGTCCCGAATCTTCGCTGGCGGCGCGCATCGCTTTCATCACGCGGCGCGCTTCCTCCAGCGAGGGGTAGATGGTGGTAATTTTCTGGCCGACGATTTCCTTGGCGGAGTAGTGCAGATTTTTGCGCGCTCCGTCGTTGTAGAAGATGATCGTGCCGTCGCGGTCGACCGCGATAATGATATCGGGCGAGCTTTCGACCAGGCTTTGAAGATAGTTATGATCCAATGAGAACATGATGGGTTACCGCCGAACTTCAATCCCTTTGCGCGCGGATTCGGCACGCTGGGTCGCAGGCTTCGAATTTCATTTTTTGCTCAGCGCGAGGCGATATGGTTTGCGGGACGCGCCCGCAACTTCGGCGCGGCGGCGCTCTACTGAATATAACCTCGATCGGCGGCTCGAAGCGGATCGCGCGCGGCTTGGGGCCCCCCGAGACCGGAAATCATTTTCGCCAGCTCCTCCATCCGCGCCACCGCCACGGCGTAGGTCTCGCATGCATCACACTCGGGCATCATCAGAGCCGGATTTTTCATCGCTACGGTAAAGAAACACCCGACCCACGGTGTCGTCGCCACCGCAAGCATCTGGGCTCCGGATGCCATCCCGACTTGTTCGTTAGTATATTCCTCGCAGAACTGCAATGCATCCGGCCATAGGGAATAAACACCCAACAGAGGTGAATAAATCCTCAACAGAAGTTAATAAACGTCCGACAAGTGCCAAAAATGGACATTGGGCGAGACGTAGGAAAAGTGCGCCCAAAGACGGACCAAAGCGGATCGGTAAGGGATCGCGCTCAGCCATCATGGGTATGATCTGCCCTGGTGTTCGTGGCCGGTGAAATCGCTCAGCGACGATCCTAACCTCGGAGACCCTCGCACTGAGGAATGATCCTTCCTTGCTCCCGAGTGACCGCTCCTGACTGACGGCGCCTGAGTGGCTGCGAAGAATTAACGCCAAGCGACGTGAGGTGTTTCCCCGCCTCTGGCAATCCGAACTTGCATCGATACGAATCCTAATCGACACCGAACTTGTATCCTCAATCTTGTATCCTTGCCATGTCCCCGCCGTATAAACTGGGAAGGCGCCGCTTCGGGGGACTCGTATATCGTCAGACGGTCGAGCCGACCGCGAGACTGCCGGGTGAGGAATAGACCAAAGCGCGCACGAGTCCTGAACTGTCGGCGCGGCGGCCTAGGCAGTGCTCTTTTAGTTGCCATAGCGTCGCGCAGTTGCCATAGCATCGCGCTTACACTTAGAATTCGTGCTGGAGAGCATCTTAAATGGCAGAACCCCTTAGCTTCGAGGCACTCGCGAGCCGCGAGTATGTGCTTTCCAGCGCGGAAAATTTCGTTTTGTATGTATTGCTGGAAGCAATAGCGCAGGGCGCTGGCGGCGCGGGTGGCGGCTCGCGGCTGCCATTGAACCTGGGCCTGGTTATCGACCGCTCGGGTTCGATGTACGATGAACGGCGGCTGGAGTTCGTGATCGAGGCGGTCAAGTTTCTTGCCGAGAACGTCGCACCCGAGGACAAGGTGGCGATCGTTGCGTTTGCCGATCGCGCGAAATTGGTCGTCGGTTCCGACGACATCCACAACAAGGGCGCTGTCCGGAGCGCGATCGAGGACATCGATCTGCTCGAGATAGGCGGTGGCACGCAAATGGCTTTGGGGATGCGCGCGGCGATCGACGAAGTCAAGAGAAATCTCGCCCCTAACCGGCTTAACCGCGTGCTGGTCCTCACCGACGGGCAAACATACGAGGAGACCGCGTGTATCGATCTCGCCAATCAGAACCGCGATCAGATGTCGTTCTCAGCGATGGGCGTGGGGGTTGAGTTCAACGAGAAGCTGCTGATGCGGATCGCGCAGGACTCGCATGGCAAGTACCATTTTATCGGCGACCCGGCGGAAATTCCCGGCATCTTCGAGGACGAACTGGCGGGCCTGCGCGCGGTCAGCGTGCGCAACGGACGAATCGAAGTCACACTCGCGCAAGGCGTGCAAGTGCGCGAGGCCTTTCGCGCCAGTCCCGAAATTTACTCCCTCGGCGCGCCGCTGGTCGGCGACGATCGCCATATCAGTTACGAGATCGGCGACCTCGAAGCCAACGTTCCCGGCTCCGTGCTGCTGACCCTGGTGCTGCCGCCGCGCAAGCCCGGCCCCGTGCGTATCCTGCAATCGAACCTGCGCTACGAGGTGCCAGGCGCCGGCGAGAAGAGCCTGGGCCGCGACCTCACCGTCGAGTACACGCTCGACCGCACGCTTACCGGTAAAGTCAACGGGCGCGTGATGAATCTGGTCGACCAGGTCTCGATCGCCAAGATGCAATCGCGCGCCGAAGAAGAGCTTAAGGCGGGCAACGTCGATCGCGCGACGCGCCTTTTGAGCAACGCGATCCAGGGCACTCAGCGTTTGGGCAATGTCAAGGCGACGCAGGCGCTGGTGGGCCTGATGGATCAGGTCAAGAAAACCCAGACGTTGCAAACCAAAGCGGCCAAGACCACGCTGCTGCAGGCGCAGGCCGTAGTGCGCAAAACCCAGATGCTCGATCCGGAAGCGCTGAAGGATTTTTCCAAGCCCGACCAGGGATAAGTATTAAACAAGTCTCCCCGTGGAGTCGGTCTGACATGGCAATCCCGTGAAGCCGGCCAATGAGGTGCTGAGAAGATGATCAAGTGCAGTGAGTGCGGCTACGAAAACATCGATGGACTTGACTACTGTGATGGATGCGGTGCGAAGTTGAACGCTGCGGCGTCCGCGCCGGCAGCCGAGAGCGGCGGGGCCGCCGCTCCAGAAGCGGCCGCATCTCCCGCGCCCGCCGAAGCCGCGCCTGAGCCGGCTGCTGAAGCCCCGGCGACACCGCCACCCTCCGAAACGCCGACCGGCGAGATCAAGCCGCCCGCCGAGGCCAACGCCGCCGCCGCAGCCGCGCCCGCCGCCGAGGCGCCTACCGCAGCGGCAGGAACGACCGCACGCGCCAAGCTGCAGGTCGTGCGCGGCGGACGCAAGGGCCAGGAGTTCCCGCTCGAGGACGGCAACAATCTCGTGGGCCGATGGGATCCTGAGACCGGCGCCTTTCCCGAAGTCGATCTCGACCAGGACGATCCGGAAGCCAAGATCTCGCGTAAGCATGCGCTGATCCGTTTCGAGGGCGGCAAGATCACGGTCGAGGATATCGGCAGCCTCAACGGCACCTATGTCAATCGCCAGCCGCGCCTGATGCCTGGCAATCCAGTCGAGCTGAAGACAGGTGACGAGATAATTATCGGCAAAACATTTCTCAAGTTGATCGTCGAGCCGGTTTCCTAGGGCAGGAGCGCGTGCGATGCCATACCGAGGCCCGGTTGGGGAGCCGGGCCTTTGCCGTCTCGGCATCAATTTCGTCAGTATCACCGGCGTCTATAGATAAGTCAGATAATCAATCATGAAACCGGGTGAGCAGCTTCCCGCCGGTCAGATGCTCGATGGCCGCTACCGCGTGCACAAGGTGCTCGGCCAGGGCGGGATGGGACGGGTCTACCTCGCCAATGACACGCGGCTTGCCAACCGGCCCGTCGCCGCCAAGGAGATGATCATCGGCGACGGGATCGCCGAGAAGAAAGCGATCGAGGACTTCGCCCGCGAAGCCCGCGTGCTCGCCGCGCTCTCGCATCCGGGCATCCCCAACGTCATCGACTACTTCGCCGAGAATAATCGCCATTACCTCGTGATGGAGTTCGTGGCGGGCGGCGATTTGCAAGGCATGCTCGACAAGCTCGGGCCCAAGGGCAAGTTGCCCGAGGCGCGGGTGCTGCGATGGGCGCGCCAGATGCTCGACGTGCTGAGT
The DNA here is from genome assembly GCA_963710455.1 of uncultured delta proteobacterium. Lineage (GTDB taxonomy): Bacteria > Desulfobacterota > Binatia > Binatales > Binataceae > JAKAVN01. Next base: position 450,523 of record CAVQAG010000011.1, on the reverse strand, counting down.
TTCCTGCATGGCCAGACGCCGCCGATCATTTATCGCGATCTCAAGCCCGGCAATATCATGATCGACAAGGACGGCCGCGCGATGCTGATCGATTTCGGCATCGCGCGTTTCTTGCCGCCGGGCGGCCGCGGCACGCAAATCGGCTCGGTCGGCTACGCGCCACCTGAGCAGTACATGGGCAAGGTCGAGCCGCGCTCGGATCTCTATTCGCTGGCCGCCACGATTCATCACCTGCTGACCGGGCGCGACCCGCAGTTGGAACCGCCCTTCAGCTTTCCGCCACTGCGCGATTTAAGCCCTGAGGTCTCAGTCAAGACCGCCGAGGTCGTGATGCGCGCGCTCGACAAGGACGTCGAAAAACGCCCGGCCTCGGCACGCGAAATGATGCATGCGCTGCCGGATCCCGGTCCCGAACCCAAAGCCTCGGGCGCGCTGGGATCAAGCGCCGGCAATGCCGCGCCGATCGCCTCGATGCGCACCGTGGTGCTCGACCGTCCGCAATCGATCGGCTCGCCCGGCATCGGAGTACAGATGCCACCCGCAAGCGGCAAGCGTCTGGGCGCGGCCCCATCCGCAGACCCCGGCAATCCTTCTGCAAAACCGTCGCTTACGAATATGCCGACGGTGGTTTTAGCCGGGTCCGGATCTTCAGGAATTGCCACACCTGTCGAGCCGATTAGTCTTGCCGGGTCTCGCGGACCTGTTTCCGCCGCCCCTCCCGCTCCGTCACGATTTGCGACGCCGCCGACTCTCGCGTCGAGCACCGCGGCGGGTGTTGCCAAGGTGAAGTCGTTGGCGCGCTCGGCGCGGGCGATGGCGCAGCGGGCGGCGGCGAAAATAGAGGCGCAACAATCGCTGTTCGGACAGGCCGGCGGAACCTTCGTCACCCTCTTCCACCGCGAAGACCCAGGACTTGACCGGCAAAGCCAAGGCGATAGCACAGGCGGCGCCGCTCGCCGCACCGTCGAAGAGCGAGTCAATCTCGAAAAGCGTGCGCGGTCAGAATGTTCCCTTGGGAACAAATACAGCCTCGTCGCCAGCGGCGCCTGCGGGCAGGCCGCTTGCGTCTTCGAGCACATCCTCCTCGAGCGTGTCTGCTTCCAGCCTTTCTTCCGCGCGGCGGCCCGCAAGCAGCAAAAAGGCCGGCCAAAACGGCGCCGCGCCGATGGCCCCGGATGCGCAAGTCAGTGCCGGCGCATGGCTGGTCGCGAGCGGCAGTGCGCCGCGTTTCGGGCTGATCCAGGGACGCACCATCGTAGGACGCACGATCGTCGGTCGCGCGATAGGCGGCGACGAGCCCGATATCGATCTCGGACAACTCAAGGGTATCGCCGATCGTGTGTCGCGCCGGCACGCTGAGATCATCAAGCACGGCGCGGACTACTTCATCCGCGATCTTGGAAGCCTCAACGGCACCTACATCACCGGGCGCGGGCGGCTCGGCCGCGATCAGCTCTACAAGCTCAAGGATCGCGATCAAGTGGTGTTCGGCAGTGCTAAACTGGAGTTTCGAAAGGGCTAAACGCCCCAAGGGCCAAGTGTGATGATAACGTGCCCCGAGTGCGGTCAGGCGGCTCCCGACGACGCCAGGTTTTGCGACCGCTGCGGCCAGGGACTGGCGAAGTCGGTCGCGCCCAGGGTCGAATACGCTATTGCGCGCGCTGGAACCGGGCGCTTTGGTGCGCAGCGAATTCCGTATCGTCGAGGTGATCGGCCGCTCGGCGATGGAGAATCGCTATCGGGCCGAGCGAATGCGTAATGGCGCCGGTTCCGAGCGCGTACAATTGCGCGAGCGGCCAGCGTCCGACGCCCGCTGAGAGCGCGCACGAGGAAGCGCCGACCGGCCCGTCCGACAACGAAGCGTCGCCGCACGAAGATCCATCCGGCCCGCATGCCAAGACAGCCGAACTGAAAGGCCCCGCCAGGCCGTCGCCCGCTGATGCAACCGCCGCCGCGAGCGTCACATGCCTCGCCCGACGTCGAGAGCGCGTCGGAGGGGGCCGTGCGTGCGGGCTCCAATGGCGCCAGTCGTCGCGCCCGCAGCCGGCTGCTGCCGCGTCCGGCATCGAAGAGACTGCTGCCGCCGTCACCGAGGGCGGTAACAACGAGGTCGCGCAGGCGCCCGCCGCAGCCGCGCGCGCTGCGGGCGCGACCGAGCCTCTGACGCTGGATGAAGCGATGGCGCATAGCGGACCCGCGCCGGCGTCCGCTCCCGAGACGTCCGCGGCCAGCGAAAGCACCGTCACGGAGGGCGCGGCGCACGAAAATTCACGCCGAACATGCAGAAGACCTGGGTGACTTGTTCGGCCGCGTGCTGGCGCTTTCGCTGACTGTCAATCATCCGGCCTTCCAGCGCGCGACCGAGGGCTTTGCCGACGACGGACGCGTGTACCTGGTTTATCCGGACGAGCCGCTCGTCCTGCTTTCGCAGCGGCGCGGCGGGCTCAAGATGAGCGAGGGTGAGGCGGTCGGGATCGCGATCCAGGTCTGCCAGGCGGTTTCGTTCCTGAATCGGCGCGGCCTGCGTCTCAACGACATCTGCCCGCAATCTATCGCATATGGCCCGGGCGGACGCGTGAAGCTCCTGGGACTCGACTACGTCAGCAATGACACGGAGCTTCAGAGCGATCCGATTCCCAACGACGGTTACACCGCGCCCGAGGTCTATCGCGGCAAACGCGTCGACAGACGCGCGGACGTATTCTCGATCGGCGCGCTGCTTGTACAGTTGTCTTACGGGCGAACGGCTCGAATCCGAGAGCTGGCGCGAAGAGGCGGGTCCCGTGCGTTTCTATCCGCCGCATGTGGTCTCGCCCGAACTGGAGCAGGTGGTGCGCCGCGCGCTGCTGTTCGATCCGCAGGGGCGATGGCCGACGGTGGATGCGCTCAAGGCGGAGCTGGTCAGGCTGAATGCGACGGTGCGGATTCGCGCCGCCACGATGACTGACGTCGGGATGGTGCGCGAGCATAACGAGGACGCAGCGATTAGCGGTCGAGTTCGTGCGCCAGAGCCTGGTCGATCCTGCCGAGAGCTATCTCTACGTGGTGGCCGACGGGATGGGCGGGGCGGAAGCCGGCGAAGTAGCCAGCTCAATTGCCGTTGGCGCGATTCGCAACTATGTTGAGAGCGGGCTTGGCAGCGCGGAAGCCCAAAATCCGAGTCAACTGTTGACGGCAGCGCTCGAGGATGCCAACCGCAAGATTATCGAGTACCAGGCGGCGCATCCCGAGTCTCGCGGCATGGGTTCGACCGCGGTGGCGGTACTTAATCGTGCCGCCGGAGGGAGCTGTGGCATGGGTCGGCGACAGCAGGGTCTACTTGTCCGATGCTTCGGGCCTGCGCCAACTGACTCGCGATCACTCGCTAGTGCAGCGGCTTATTGAAATCGGCCAGATCACGCCCGAAGAGGCGCGCCATCACGAGCACAAAAACGTGATTACCCGCTCGCTTGGCGCGCGCCAGAGCGGACCGGCCGGAGCCGAGGGGATGGCGCTGCGGCTCAAGCGTGGTGACCGCGTGATGCTGTGCAGCGACGGGCTGACCGCTCACGTCGACGACAAGACTATCGGCGAAGTCCTGCGCCGCCATGACGATCCGTACTCGGCGACGCGCGAACTGGTGGTGGCGGCGAATGCGGGGGGTGGAACAGATAACGTCACGGTTATTGTTGTGTTTGCTGACTGATGGCGAACACGGGCACATCCGGCGCTTTATCTAACGAGCCGCTTACCTCCGGCACGGTTCTGCAAAATCGCTACGAGATCGAGCGCCTGCTGGGCGGCGGCGGGATGGGAATGGTCTACCTCGCGCATGACCATCGCCTGGCCAACCGCCCCTGCGCGGTCAAGGAGATGGTCGACCACTTCATCGACCAGCAGCAGCGGATCGAGGCCAACGATTACTTCGCCCGCGAAGCCGACACGCTCGCGCAGCTCAAGCACGCCGCCATCCCCGCGATCACCGACCGCTTCGACGATCAAAACCGCCACTACCTGGTGATGGAGTACGTCGAGGGCCGCAACCTCGAAGAAGAGATTGCGGCGCGCGGCGGCCCGCTGCCCGAAGGCCTGATAATCGATATCGCGCGCCAGCTCTGCGACGTGCTCGCCTACCTGCACGGTTCCACGCCGCCCGTGGTCTACCGCGACATGAAGCCGTCGAACGTGATGCTGACGCCGAAGGGGCGGGTGGTGCTGGTCGATTTCGGCATCGCGCGGCTGTTCAAGAGCGCGCGCAAGGGCACGATGATCGGCACGCTCGGCTTCGCGCCGCCCGAGCAATACCAGGGCGTGGTCGATCCGCGAAGCGACATCTATTCGCTCGGCGCGACGCTGCACTACGTCCTCACCGGGCGCGACCCCGAGAAATTTCCGCCCTTCAGCTTTCCCCCGATACGCGACCTGCGCCCGGCGGTCTCGACCAACCTGGCGGGCGCAATCGATCGCGCGCTCTCCTACCAGGCCGACGCGCGTCCCGCGAGCATCCAGGATTTTCGCGACATGCTGCTCTACGGCAAGGGCCTGGACGAAAGCCGCGGAGCGCCGCGGGTCAGTTCGCACGGCGGCACCGCCGACCTTGCGCTGCCGCCCGACGTTGACGAGGCGATCGCGCTGCCGCCGCGTCGCCGCCGCCGCAAGCATCGCGCCGTGGCCCTGGTGGCGATTCTTCGCGATCGTGGCGGGCGGCGCGTTCGGCGCAACCTACGTCTACAACAACCCGCAGTTGCAGCAGCGTCTCGGCGTCAAATCGTTCGTCGACAGCCTGCCCTGGAAGGTCCAGGAGCGCCTGAACGCCGCCGAGACCCATCCGCTGGATTTCCAGCGCATGACGCTCCAGCTCTCGACCCGCTCGGGCACGCCGCTCAGTTCGCCGCGCGCGAGCTTCACCAATATCGAGCTGGCCAACAACCAGTACCTGCAGTGGAACGCCTCGTTCGCCAACCGCCTGGCCGGGCTCAAGGGACAGGACGAGAAGATCGAGGCGCGCTTCTTTTCGCCCTCGGGCCTGCAAATCGCGTCCAGCACCGCGAGCCGGTTTGTGGGACCGGCAGAGAGCACGGCCGACTTCAGCGGAGTCGCGCTGATGCCCGATCTCGGCGCGTTGCCGGCGGGCAATTACAAGGTCGGTCTCTACGTCAACGACCAGCCGATCGCCGAGCAGGCGTTCTCCGTCAGCCAGGACGTCGCGGCGCTGAGGGCGGCCGAGGCCGCAAACGCAGCCGAGAGGGCGCGCGAGACGGCGGACAAGGCCAAGGCGCGAGACGAGGCCGAGCGCCTCGCGATGCTCGAGGCGCGCCGGCGCAAGCCCCTGCAATTCGCCGGAATCGAATTCGTGAACAGCACCAAGTCCGGCACGCCGCTGGCAGGGCCGGCGACGACCTTCAACGCGTCCAAGGTGCTGTTCGTCGAACTGGCGCATAACCTTCGAGAATCGGCTTTACAACCTCGACACCGGCCAGTACCGGGTCGACGCCGCATATATCGCGCCCGACGGCCATACCTTGGGCAGCGTCGACGATATCCGCATCGTGCCGCCCTCCTCGCGGAGCGCGACCTTCAGCGGACGAGTCGGTAACTCGGCCGGCGGCGCATTTCTGCCCGGGCAGTACACGGTCGATTTCTATCTCAACGGACAAAAAGTAGCGCAGAAGAATTTTCGCGTGCTGGCAGACAACTCGCAGCCCTATCCGGCCTCGCTCGGCAGCGCGTCGGGCATGCCCAGCGGCGGCAGCACCGGAACGATCGACGTTCCGACGCTCGCCACCGGACGAATCGACGGACTGGCGGGGGCGACCAACATCCCGCTGGAGTTGCGTTTGCGCCCGCAGCCCAACGGCTTCCTGCACGGCGAGATGGTGATTCATGAGGCCGGCTACGGCGCCACGCCGATCCAGGGCTTTATTCGCGGCAACCATGTCGTGTTCCAGGTGCCATACGGCGCCAAGACGCTTGAACTTCGACGGCCGGCGCACCTCCGACCAGCTCAACGGCACCTTCTTTTCCACGCCCACCGGCGAGAGCGGTACCTGGAACACCGTCACCAATTGAGCTCTCGGCGGCAGAGCGGAACTGCGTCTCGCCAGCATCGGTTATCCAAATACACAAAATACATCCAGCATCAATACGCGCGGCGCGCTTGAACGTATGAGCGCCACGCGCAATGCTTTGTGACCGGACCTCGCTATGGCGAGTAACGTTTCCCAGGAAAAGCTTCTCTTCTACGCGGCCGCGGGCGGCTTGGGCGGATTCGCGGCCTGGGGCGTGCAGGAGTCGGTGGCCGGTATCCGCAACTATCTTTTGCGCGACGCGGCGACGGGCCTGGTCATCGGACTGTTCATCTGCGCCTTTCTCGCTTCGATCGAGGCGCTCAGCGTCGGCCAATGGCGCCAGGCGCTGCGCGGGATCAAGAGCGGCGCGATTTTCGGCGCGATCGGCGGCGCCGCGGGCCTGATTGGCGGAGAGATCCTGTTCGACATCCTGCATGGCTTCGTCGGCCGCGTAGTCGGATGGGCCATACTGGGAGTGGCGGTTGGGTTGGGCGTCGGATGGGCGTCGGGATCGGCCGCGCGCAAGCGCAACGGCGCGCTCGGCGGACTTATCGGCGGCGCGCTGGGCGGACTTTGCTACCAGACCCTGACCACCACCTTTCCGCAATTCTTCGGTCGCGCGATCGCGATCATCGTGCTCGGCATGCTGATCGGATTTTTCATCGGACTGGTCGGCGAGTTGCTCAAGCGCGGCTGGCTGATGGTGATCCGCAGCCAGAGTCGCAACGCGCGCGAGGGCCGCGAATATCCGCTGACCAAGCCGGTCACGATCATCGGACGCGCCGAGGAGAGCGATATCGGCCTGTTTGGCGATCAGGCCGTGCTGGCCCATCATGCGATTATCCGGCGCGAAGGGCGCGACTTCGTCGTCAGCCCGGCCGGAGGCGGACAGGTGTTGATCAACCGGCGTCCGGTGGCGGGCCGCCAGGCGTTGCGCAGCGGCGACCGGGTCGAAGTAGGGGGGACACTGTTTATTTTTCGCGAACGCGCACAAGCCGCGCAAAGCTGAGACGCCCGGGTCGATGAGCGTCGTGAAGCTGCGCGCCGCCGGTTCGCAACTGCTCGCCGCCGCGCTGGCGGTGATGGCGGCGGCGTTCATCGCCGCGTGCGCGACCACCGTTCAACAGGAAATCGCCGCGGAACCGCCGACCGCGATTGAGACGCTCTCCTATTTCCCCTTCCAGGTGAAAGGCTACCAGAACAGCTACCCGCGCCGGCGAATCCTGGTGCTGATGCCGATTGACGCGCGCGACTTCAAGGATGCCGGCGGGCAGAGCCATGATCCTTCAGGCGGCAATCCCGCAACCGGCGTGATGCTGGGGCCCGACGGCGCCGTGGTCCAGCGCGTGTATAGCTCGCCGCTCGGCCCGATTTTGCAAGGCGCGATCGTGCGCGCCGCCGACGAGGCCGGGATGCTCGCGACGGCGTCCAACGATACGCTGGAAGCCGCGCTGAAGGAGACCAACGAGGACTACGTCCTGGCGAGCAGGATCACCCGATGCTGGGTGAACAAGCATACCGGGACGGACGTCAACGCCCCGCCCAGCGCGGGACCGGGCTGGTTTACTACCGCCGACGTCGCCCTTGACGTGACCATCTACAAGCCTCCGTTCAATGTGGCCTTCTGGCAGGGCGAATAGCGGCGCAACCTACAACGATCCGCCCGCCGACAATGGCAGCGGGATGGGTGACGACGTTCCGATCTACGACCGGCCGAGCGAGGTCCTGTCGGTGGCGCTGACGCGGGCAGTGGCCGGAATCTTCAAGCGCGAAGCGCTGCACGAATTGATCGTGCAGGACACGGTCCGTATTCACTGAGGTCGTTGGCAGCACCAGCGGCGGCGCTCTCCGGAAAGCGGAGGGGAACGCCCGCCTTCAGGCGCGCGTCCCCCGCCGCTTGCTCGTCCGGTCGCTGCGGCGAGCGTCGCGACCGGATAGCCGCGCGCGCGAAAGGCATGCGGGGAGAAGGCCTCGCCCCGCATGCCTTTCGCGTTACTTCTTCCCGCCGGCGCGGCGGCGCTCGCCGCTGCCCGCGCGCCTCGCGCGGGCGTGGGTCTTGCCGCCGCCTGTGCCGGTCGCCTTGGCGGCCTCAGCCTCCGCGTCGGCGGATTCGCCAGCCGCCTCGGCTCCGCGGTGTTCGGCCGCGCGCTCCTCGGCGCGCGCGGCGCCTGGTGCGCCGCGCTTTTCGAGCGAGGCCTTGAGCGCCGCCATCAGGTCGATCACCTGGCCGCGCCGCGGTTCCTCGTGCGCCTCGGTCACCTGCTGCCCGGCGATCTTTTGCTGCGCCGCTTCTTCGACCTTCTCGCGGAAAGTGTCGTGGTACTTCGAGAGATCGATTTTCTTGCTGGTCAGCTCGCCAATCAGCCGTTCGGCCAGGGCGAGTTCGCTTTCCTTGGCGGCCTCGTTCGTCGCCCGGTCGATCTCTTCGATTGGACGCACCTCGTCGGCGTAATAGACGGTGTGCATCATCAGCCCTTTCTCATAGGGCCGCAGCACCACGACGTGCTCTTTGCCGCGGAGCGTGAAACGCCCGAGCGCGACGCGCCCGGTTTTGGTCATCGCGTCGGTGAGCAGGCGGTACGCCTTGGCGGAGGCCTGCTCGCATCCAAGGTAGTACGAGGTTTCGAAATAAATCGGATCGATCTGCTCCAGCGGGACGAACTCGGTGATGTCAATCGAATGGTCGCCACCGTGCGTTTCGAGGGTTTTCAATTCTTCGTCGGTGAAGGTGACGTAACGGCCCTTGGCCACTTCGTAGCCGCGCACCAGTTCGCTGCGGTCGATGATCGCGTCGTCGACCGGACAGAAGATTTTCTGCTGGATACGGCTTAAGTCCTTGGCGTGCAGCAGGTTGAAGCTGACCGCCTTGGAGCGTGTCGCCGGGAACAGGCGCACAGGAATCGAAACCAGGCCAAAGGAGATATTGCCGTTGCCGACGGGACGTGATGCCATTTCAAAAGAACCTCCCGATAAATCCAGCTTAGCGGTAGGGTCGCGGCGGAGGCCATAGTGATTCGGACAAAAAACCGCTAGGCGAAGATCGGGCGAAAACGATGCCGCTCGAAGAATACCGGCGCAAACGGAGCGCGGAACGCACGCCTGAACCATTCGGCGAATCGCCCAGGGTAGGAGGGCGAAGCGGCGGGATGTTCGTCGTTCAGAAGCACGCGGCGACCAGGCTCCATTACGATTTCCGTCTCGAGATGGAAGGCGTGCTTCGCTCGTGGGCAATACCAAAGGGCCCCTCACTCAATCCGGCGGACAAACGGCTTGCCGTGATGGTTGAGGACCATCCGATCGAGTACGGCGATTTCGAAGGCATCATACCCGAAGGTAACTATGGCGCCGGCGAGGTGATCGTGTGGGACCGCGGCGTGTACCGCATCACCGATCCCCCGGACGACGTGGTCGGCGCCGTGCGCGCGGGCAAACTCGATATCGAGATGTTCGGCTTCAAGCTGAGAGGCGGATACGCGATGGTGCGCACGAGTGGGCGCAACCCGTCCGCGCGCCAGGCCAGGAACGAAAAACCCCAGTGGCTGCTGATAAAGCGCCACGACGGATTTGCCTCGACCGATATCGATATTGTAGAAAGCCGGCCGCGCTCGGTGCTATCCGGTCTCACAGCTCCAGGAGCTGCCGAGCGCATCCGGCCTGGCTTCGGGCCTGGTCGCCGAACTCCAGCGGCTTGCGGCGCCACAACTCAAGGGGCCGCTCGCGCCCGCGCAATTTCCTTTCGCGCTCGCGCGGTTGGTGAACGAGCTGGTCGAGGGCGCCGAGTGGCTATACGAGATCAAATACGACGGCGTGCGTGCGCTCGCGATCCGCGACGCCGGTGCAGTGCGTATTTTCGGCCGCAGCGGTCTCGAAGCCACGGCCAACTATCCGGAAGTCGTGCTAGCGCTGAGCAAACTGCCTTTTCCACGCTTTGTGCTCGACGGCGAGATTATCGGGTTCGATCCCGACGGACGGCCGAGCTTTCAGGCCTTGCAGCGGCGCATCCAGGCGCACGATCGCGCCCAGATTGCGGCGATGGCGCTCGCCCATCCGGCGCCGTACTACGTTTTCGATCTGTTGGCGTTCGATCGTTTCGATCTCCGGGGCCTCTCGCTTGAAACGCGCAAGGATTTGCTCCGGCGGATGATCAAGGATGAAGGGCTGCTGCGTTATTCGGACTTTCACACCGGCAATGGGCGCGCGTTTTACGACGCGGTCGCCGAGCTTGGGCTGGAGGGCGTGATCGCCAAGCGCGTGAACTCGCCATACCAGGCCGGCCGCGGAGGCGGATGGCTCAAAATCAAGTGCCCGCGCGTCGGGCGGTTCATGATCGGAGGATGGACCGAGCCGGGCGGGTCACGTACGCATTTCGGCGCATTGCTGGTCGGGCAATACGAGGCGCCGGGCGTACTGCGCTTCGTGGGGCGAGTCGGTACTGGCTTTGACGACGATCGGTTGCGCACGATCGCCGCAAAACTGCGCGAGCGCGAGATCGACGCGTCGCCATTTCGTCGCCGCCACGAGGGCGAACCCGTGATTCCAGCCGGCGCCCATTTCTGCAAACCGGAGTTGGTATGCGAGGTCCGATTCACGGAGTGGACCGAGGGTGGCGTACTACGCAATCCAAGCTTCCTCGGTTTGGTCGAAGACGCTGACCCGGCGCAAGTTATATATCAGGGCCCGGGCGCATCGGCCGCGGAACCGGCGGACGAATTCGGCGCAGGAGCGTCTTTACCTCTCCCTGTCCAGGGAGGAGTCGGCGCGAAGTCTCGCGAGCGGCGGGAGAGCCCGGAATTCGAGGGTCTAAAGCGTGAAAAACAAAACGAGCTTTACCCGACTTTGTCCGTCGACAAGGAGCTGGGAAAAAACGTACAAGGCGTTGCCAATTCAATGAGACCTGCCGCGCACGATCCGCATCCCGTGCAAATCACGCATGCGGATAAGGTCTTCTGGCCTGCAGAAGGTTACACCAAGGGGGACTTGATTGAATACTACGAGAGTATCGCCGTGTGGATACTGCCCTACCTCAAAGATCGGCCCGTGATGCTGACGCGCTATCCCGACGGTATCGAGGGCAAGAGCTTCTACCAGAAAGACGCGCCGGGCTACGCGCCGACGTGGTTCCGCCGAGTCAAGGTCTATTCCGAGGATTCCAAGCGCGAGATTTCCTACTTCATTCTGGAAAGCGTTGACGCTCTCAAGTACATCGCCAACATGGGCGCGATTCCAATACATATCTGGTCATCGCGGGTGCCCAATCTCGGCAGTCCCGACTGGCTATTGTTCGATATCGATCCCAAAGGTTCGACCACGCCGCACGCCGTCCGAGTCGCGCAGGAAACCGCCGCGGTGCTGCGCAATGCCGGGATGCGCCCGTACGTGAAGACCTCGGGACAAGCCGGGATTCACGTCGTGGTCGGGCTCAAAACGGGTTACACCTATGAACAGGCGCGGATGTTCTCCGAGGCGGTGGCACGAGTGGTCGTGGCGCGGGTGCCGGACATAGCCACTGTGCTGCGGACTCCGGCCGCGCGCAAGGGCAAAGTGTATATCGACTACCTACAACTGGGACAGGGCAAGACGATCGCGGCGCCGTTCGCGGTGCGCCCGCAACCGGGCGCTCCGGTCTCCGCGCCGCTAAAATGGAACGAGCTGCGAAGCGATCTCGATCCGCGCAGGTTCAATATCAAGACGATGCCGCCGCGGATGAAACGTTTGGAAGAGGATTCGTTCCTCGGGGCACTAACCGATCAGCAGGAGATCGAGCCGGCGGTGGGCAAAGTCGAATCGATGCTGCACGAGAAATAGTGCGTCGCGTGTCATCACGCGGGTGAGAAACCAGGACATGAGCAAGAAAATCACAGTGCGATGGCACGACTGGTCCGGCGAGGGCATCGAGCACCTTGTCCTGAGCGAAGGTCCCGACGAGATTCTCGCGGAGGCCGTTATCCTCGGTACGACCGACGACAAAGCCTTCGCGACCCGGTACCGGATTCTTTGCGACCAATCATGGCGGGTGAGAAAAGCTGAAATTGCTCAGATAGGCAGCGGTGATGCGCTCGAACTCGCGAGCGATGGTGCCGGAAACTGGATCGACGGCGCGGGGGCGCCGATGCCACAGCTCGCGGGCGCCATCGATATCGACATCTCGATCACTCCATTCACAAACACGCTGCCTATTCGCCGGTTGCATTTGCAGGCTGGCCAATCCGGGGAAATTCTTGCAGCCTATATTCAATTGCCGAGACTCGCTGTTTCGACCGACCGGCAGCGCTATACATGTTTGGATCCCAATCGGCGCTATCGCTACGAATCGTTGGATAGCGACTTCACGCGCGAGATCGAAGTCGATGACGACGGGCTGGTCGTGACCTATCCGGGACTATTCCGCAAGGTGCTGTAAAATCGCAGAATTTAGACATGCATAACTCCCTCCCCAAATTGTCTTGGGGGAGGGTTGGGGTGGGGGTCTAAGCGGTTCTGAATCTCTGTGAGAACCGCTTTTTTAGCGAAAGCAATCGTCGCGCGAGCATTGCGAAAAAACCAGAGCGAGGGAGCGCCGAGAAAAGCAGACATCCGGCGCTTCCTCGCTCGACCCCCACCCGCCGGCCGCGGCGGCCGGCGGCCTCCCCCAAGACAATAGGGGGAGGAGCATAGAACCAGAGGAAGTCGACCATTACTCAGGAAGGAGTTCAGGAGCAGAGCAAAAACGCTCGACTAGTCAGTCGCTGTCGAAGCCGTGCAGCTCGCGCACCACGTACAGCGGGCGGCCTTTGACCTCGTTGTAGACACGCCCCATGTACTCACCCAGGATGCCGAGCGTGATGAGCTGGATTCCGCCGAGGAACAGCAGCACGACCATCAAAGAGGTGTAGCCCGGTACGTCGACGTCGTGGAAGATCTTCCTTACGGCGAGCACAATCGCATAAAGAAACGCCAAGGCTGAAATAGCGAAGCCGAAGTAGCTCCAGACCTTGAGCGGGAACGAGCTGAACGAGGTAATCCCGTCCATCGCGAAATTCCACAGCCGCCAGTAATTCCACTTGGTGCCGCCGGCCTGGCGCTCCTCGCGCTGGTAGTAGATCGCGGTCTGCTTGAAGCCGACCCACGCGAACAGTCCCTTCATGAAACGCGTGCGCTCCGGCAGACGGACCATCACGTCCACCACGCGGCGGTCGAGCAGGCGAAAGTCGCCGGTATCGCGCGGGATCGGCACGTCGGCGATCGCCTCGAACACGCGGTAGAAAAAATGCGCCGTGGTGCGCTTGAGCCAGGTGTCGCCCGGCCGATGCTTGCGGGTCGCGTAGACCACGTCATAGCCCTCGCGCCACAGCGCCACCATCTGCTCGATAAGCTCCGGTGGATCCTGCAGGTCGGCGTCGAGCGGCACCGCCGCGCGTCCGCGCGCATGGTCGAGGCCGGCGCTGAGCGCGATATCCTTGCCGAAGGTGCGCGATAGGCTGATCACCTTGATCGCCGGATTGCGCGCGCGATGCTCGAGCAGTTCGGCCAGGGTTTCGTCAGTGCTGCCGTCGTTGACGACGACGATTTCGTAGCTGAGCCCAAGACGCTCCATCACCTTGCCGAGGCGCTCGAAGAGGCGATCGAGGACCGCCGCCTCGTTGAACATCGGCACGATAATGGAGAGTTCGGGCGTGGCCTCGACCGCCGCTATCGAGGCGGTGACGCGGCCCGCGCCTGGGCGGGCTCCAGATGCGTCGGCTCGAGCGCGTTTTTCATTGCCGCTCCGCGCGGGCGCGCCGTTGCTTGCGCTGCCGGAGCTCATCTGGGTGCGACTGCGTGCGCGCCGCGCACCGCGAACAAATCGTAGTAAGTGGTTCCCACGCGCGGATAGCGCTTGATCAGATTCAGGCATGGCTTCCCCCGGCTCCGCCCCATCGCCGCTCTGTCGCGGTCATCGATCATGAGATAATCGGCCAGGCGATGCGCCGCAAGCCACCCGCAAAGGTCCTCGCCCCCCGCAGGTCCGGCGGGCAGCGGGATAAACCCGGCATCGGCGTAAAAAGCCACCCGCGTGTCGGACCCCGCCACGGTCGCGCGGCGCGCCGCCGCGCCGGGCGATCTCTTCGCCGGCGTAACGCATCCCGCGCTGATCGTAGCCGAGCGGAAACAGCGTGCGCGGCAGCAGCGCGATCGCGATCACGGCCACGACCGCCGGGCCCGCCAGCATCCGTCCGAGCGGCGAGTGAGTCAGCGCCAGGCGCGCATCGAGCCATCCTGCCGCCTCGACCAGCCCGATCACAACCCAGCCGAACGTAAACGGCACCACGTGAAGCATCAGGCGTGGCCCGGTGTCGGTCAACACGAACCCCACGAAGTACATGGCGACCAGCGCGGCGAGCATCGCCTCGGCCCATCGCGCAACGATCGCTCTGCCATCGGCCCACAGTCCGATAATCAGTCCTGCACAGAGCAGCGGGCCGAGCGCCTGCACGAACGCGTAGCACGAGCCGAAAAAATCGCGTGCGACTTTCTTCACGTAGGCCGCTGGGGTCGAGCCTGAGCGCCGTCAGCCATGACGTCGCCGGCCGATAGCCCATCTCGCGCCACTGCTCGAGCTCGCCCATCGTCGAGCCGGTCGCTTCCATCGTGACCACGCCGAGTTCGCGGCCGACCGTCCAATGACCCGTGTATGTGCGCATCCAGAGCAGGTAGGGCGCGGCGACCAGCAAAAATATTGCGACGAGGACGGCGGCCGCGCCGAGGCCCCATCGCAGAGTCCATCGCCGCCATACCAATGCGCCGCAGGTAAGGATGATGACGCCCAGCGCGGGAACCCCGATTCCCTCGGTGCGATACAGGTAGGCGAGTCCGCAGAGCATCGCGGCAGCGGCAACGCTCGCGATACGTTTGCGCTCCACGCCGCGGACCAGGAACCACACCGCCGCCGTCACGAGCGCGATGTACCCGGCTTCAGTACGCACCGAGGCCGAGAAGCCGGCGAGCGCCGGATGGATCGCGGCGAGCGCCGCCGCGCCCGCCGCCACGCCGCGGCGGCCATAGACCTCGCGCATCAAGTAGTAAAGGAGCACGACGCCCGCCGTGCCGAAGGCCGTCGACAACAGCTCGCCCGCGAGTTCCCAGTTCGGAATTGCGCGGTAGGTTATAGCGATGAGCCACGGGTAGAGCGGCGAAAAGACCCAAGCGAGAGCGGTTTGCGCGCGTCCGGCGTGGAACTCGCGCGCCATCGCGATATACGCGACGCCGTCAGCCGAGATGCAGTAGCTGGTGAGAACCAGGTAGAGACGGATCAAGGCCGCTGTGGCTGCGAGCGCGCCAACCACGCGGGGCTCGGAGTAGCGTGAGAGCCATCGCGTGAAGCGATCGGCGCCGGCCGAGCCTTCGGGATAACTTTGCGCAAGCGAGGCGCCGCGAGCCACGAGCCCCATCACCTCCCCGTATCCTATTCGTTCGGGACGCGAGGGCGAACCGCCGCGGCAATTGAGCGCCAGGCTCGGTGCGAGTCCGGCTGAGTGCCCTGCGACTTAAGGCGGGCCGGCGCGGGCCCGCCCCAGGTCGTCAGGAAAGTGTGTTGGCGGACGCTAGCGGCGCAACACCTTGGCGGCCTGAAGTCCCTTAGGCCCTTGCGCGACCTCGAACTGGACTTCCTCGCCTTGCTCCAGTGAGCGGAAACCGTTGCCGTCGATGGAAGTGTAGTGGACGAATACCTCCTGCCCGTCTTCCATGGTGATGAAGCCGTAGCCTTTCTTGGAACTAAACCACTTGACTACACCGTTAGACATCTCCCCCGAGACCTCCTAGCTCGAAACCGTTCCTTCTCATGACTGGCCCGCAGGGGCCTCCTCCATGTGGGTACCGGCGGGCATATATCATAACGGCGCGCCTCAAACCAAGCGGAATGAAGTAATTTGCCCGAGATTTGTCGAACAAGCTAAAGCAAGCGGCTGAAGTGACTAGCCGCGCCAGAAACGCGGCCGGGCGTGGATGTGACAATGGTCGGGAATCTGGCGCATCACGCCGTCGATAATGAACTTGTCATCGCCGAATTTCGCGCGCGCCACGGCCGAGAGCGCGTCGATCATGAGGGCGCGTTCGGCCTCGGTCGCGGTCGCGCGATGCTCTCCGAGCACCGCCATCGGCGTGTCACATGAATCGCAGTCGAGAATGGTAAATGCGACGGGATGGGTGAAGCGGGCGTAATGCTGGGTGTACTCGCGCAATTCGCAGAGTTCGCACTTGTCCATGGCTCAAGACTTAGCGGCTGGCGATTCACGCCACAAGAGAGCCTATTGATCTCTCCTGCCGCTCGCGATGCCTGCAGCAGTCGACACGGAGAGACTAGGAGCGCGCCCGCGCGAAAACCTTAATGAGTAGCGGGAGCCGCCGCCGGCGGTGCCATCGCTGCCGGACTCGCCATAGACGCGGGGCTGCCCATTGGGGCCGGGCTCGCCATGCCACCGTTCGCCTTGGCGGCCGCTTTGCGGCAGCGATAGACACTGCTCTTGGAGATCTTCATGTCCTTGGCTACCTCGGCCACCTTCTTGCCGCTTTGAAGTTCCGTCATCACCTGCGCGCAATCGATCTTGTTCGCTGCGTAAGGTTGGACAGGCCGAACTGAAGGCTTAGCGCAGTCGCGACAGCAACTGAGGCAACCAGAGCTGATGTTTTCTTCATGATCCTTCCCCGCGGATTGAAGTGCCGTTCAAAATCTCCCGCAGTATGTCAAAAACGTCTAAATCCTAAAAGAGGCCGGGGAGCTAGAACTCGATCATCACCTTGCTCTGATTGGTCGGGAGCGCGAGCGCCGCGAAAGCCTTGGGCAGATCGTCGATTCCCATTGTGTGCGTGATCATCGGCGCGGTGGCGACACGGCCGGACGCGAGCGCCGCAATCGCCATCTCGACCTCCGCGCGTTCCATCCCGAGCGAAAAACGCAGGTCGAGCTCCTTGCTCATCGCCGTGATCGGCGCGAATCCGTCGTCTTCGGTGCAGACCCCGATTATCACCACGCGGCTTGAGCGCTGCGCATACGCAATCGCCTCGGCCATCGCGCCCGGCGCGCCGATACACTCGAAGATCACCTGCGGCCCCGCGCCCGTGAGCGACTCGACCTTCCCCGCCGGATTGTGCATCCGCGGATCGACGGCGGCGTCGGCGCCCATCGTAAGCGCCAGGCGGCGACGAGGCTCGCTCAGTTCGGAGACCACTATTGCGCGCGCGCCGGCGAAGCGCGCCCATAGCATCGTGGCGATTCCGATCGGTCCCGCGCCCATGACCACGCAGCTTTCGCCCGCCTGGAAGCCTGCGCGATGCAGTCCGTGGAGTCCGACCACCAGCGGCTCGACCGTGGCGGCCTCGCGAAAGCTCATCCCCGGCGGCATTTTGAACACGCTCGCTGGCCGCGTTTTCATCAGCTCCGCGTATGCGCCGGGGACCTCGCCGAAGCCGACCAGCTTGACCTCGCGGCAGCGCTGCGCTTCGCCGATGCGGCATGGCTCGCAGCGGCCGCATCCTACGTACGACATCGCCACGACCGGGTCGCCGCGCTCGAAGCCCTCGACGCCGTCGCCGAGCGTTTCGACCACGCCCGAGAATTCGTGGCCGAGGATGGTTCCCGGCGGCATGCGAAAATTGCGCCCGGCGGCGTGCAGGTCGGAGCCGCAGATGCCGCAGGCTTTCACCCGCACCACCATTTCGCCCGGACCTGCGATCGGATCGGGAACCTCGGCGATCTCCAGTGGAGCGCCGGGCGCCCGGTAGACGCACGCCTTCATTTGCTTCGAGTGCTCGGGAACGAGGGCGCGCGCCGGTCCTTGAGCGCCGCCACCCCCTCGTGCAGGTCGTCGCTGAAAAATCCCAGCATCTCGAGCGCGAGCGACGCGTCGAAGGCCGGCCCGAACATCCGGAGCCAGTTGTTGAGCGCGCGCTTGGTGAAGCGCAGCGCCTGCTGCGGTCCGCGGGCGAGCTTTTGCGCGACCTCCATCGCCTTGTCCATCAACTGATCGGCCGGCACGCAGAGGCTGACCAGGCCGACGCGCTCGGCCTCCTTGCCGTCGATGAAATCGGCGGTGAGCAGGTAGTACTTGGCCTTGGCCATCCCGCACAGCAGCGGCCAGATGATCACCGCATGGTCGCCGGCGCCGACGCCGAGGCGGATATGGCCGTCGGTGATGCGCATGTTCTCCGACGCGATCGAGATGTCCGCCATGAAAGCGACCGCGAGGCCCGCGCCGACGGCGACGCCGTTGATCGCCGAGATTATCGGCTTGTCGAGGTTGATCATGTTGTAGACGATGTCGCCGGCTTCGCGCCACGCCTGCCCGATATTGGCGGCGCTGCCCGCCATCCGCTCGATCATCTCGAGGTCGCCGCCGGCCGAGAACGCGCGCCCCTTGCCGGTGATCACCACCACGCGGGTCTCGGCGTCCTCGTCGATATCCTTCCACACCCGGCTCAACTCCCAGTGCAGGCGGTTGTTGGTGGCGTTGAGAACGTCGGGACGGTTGATCGTGATGAGCAGGATTCCGTCGTCGCGGCGCTCGAATAGCAGATGCTGATATTCCTCGTATTTCATCGCGAGCCTCCGAATCGATTGGCTGGTGTCTTCCTTAGCGCAGCGCGCGCATTTCCTCAAAGCGCCGCGGCGCTTGCGGAAGACCGAAAAGGCGCGATGCGGCGGCCGAGGCGCGCGCGCTCAGGCTCTCACGAGGGGCTCAGAGTCGGGCGGTTGAGAGAGGTCGTCGCCTGCACCGTCGGCAGGAACCGCCCCTTGAACGCCTCGGCGGAAAGATTCGCGAACGCGGCGAGCCGCGAGAGCGCCGGCTCCTCGAAGTCCTGCGGCTCGAGCCTGGTCATGTAGGAGCGGGCGACCTCGTACGACTCGGTGCTGACGTCGACCAGGCGCACCCTGATCCGTCCGGTGGCCGGATCGACGAGCGCCGTGAAACTCGACCGGCGTCACGCGCCCGCCGGCGATCGCGATGAGCGCGCCCGAACCTCCGCTTAGCAGATAGCGCACCGCGCCATAGCCGAGCGTGCGCGTATATTCGGCGTCGAACGGCAGCGGCTTGGCGCAGCGCAACTCGTAGCCGATGTCCTTGGTGACCACGGTCGCGCCGATCCCGAGTTGCTTGAGCGCCGCGCGCACGCGGTCGCGAAGCAGGTAGCCGAGCGGGATGTCCGCGATATGCACGTGGCCGTATGCGTCGGCCTCGGAACCCGGCGCGTTGGGCAGGGTGTCGGGGTCCATCCGCTCGGCGATACCTTCGGCGACTACGGCCACGCCGTCGTCATAGCCGTCAGCGCGGCGCTTGATTATCGCGCCGACGATCGTGTCGACGACCAGCGAAAGATCGAAACGCTCGCCGTGAAACTCCTCCAGGATGACCGCCAGCGTTGCGCCCGAGGACTTGCACATGCTGAGCGCGAGCGAACCGGACTTCCGGCCCATCGAGATCGCCAGGTACCATCGGCCGGTGGTGCGCGCGTCGACCATCAGCGATTCGACGATCGTGGTGCCGACGGCGCGCGCGGTTTCGAAGCCGAAGGTCGGCGCGTTCTCGGGCAGCGGCAGATCGTTGTCGATCGTTTTCGGCACCGTCACCACGCCGATCTGTCCGCGGGTGCGCTCGGCGATCCTGAACGCGCCGTAAGTCGTATCGTCACCGCCGATGCAGACCAGGTAGCGGATGCCCAGCGCGTTAAGCGCGCCGATCGTGCGCGTAAGGCTCGCCTCGTCGCGTGCCGGGTTGGTGCGCGAGGTGCGCAGGATCGAACCGCCGGTGGAATGGACTTGGCTTACCTCGTCGAGCTTGAGTTCGACGACGTGCGAGGTGTTGCCCTCGGCGAGCCATCGATAGCCGTCGCGCAGGCCGACCACCCGCAGACCGCAGTTGATCGCCTCGATCGCGGCCGAAGAAATCACCCCGTTGATGCCGGGGGCGGGACCGCCGCCGACCAGGATTCCGAGGGTGGCCTGCTTATCGCCGTCGCGCTGCATGGTTGAAAATCTCCGCGGCGGTTAACGTTTCGCCGGACGCTGGTCGCGGACGGCCGCGTTCAGCGCGCGGACGCGCCCGCGTAAATATCCATGATCGTGCCGAGCAGCTTGATCGCTTCGGCGCGCGGGCGCTGAAATGAGTTGCGCCCGATGATCGAGCCGAAACCGCCGCCGGCCTTGATCGCGCGCACTTCATCGAGCAGCTTTTCGTCGCTGACCTTCGGACCGCCCGAGAAGATCACGATCCGCCGGCCGTCGAAGCAGCTCTGCACGACGTTGAGCGACGCGCGCGGCCTGCGTATCGAGCGGAACGCGGTTGGTCTCGTAGGCCTTCTTGGCTTCGGGCTGCTCGATATGCGCGGTCGGCAACTTGACCTTGATGATGTTGGCGCCGAGTTGCGCCGCGATCTGCGCCGCGTACGCGACCACGTCGATCGCGGTCTCGCCCTCCTTGCTGATACCCGAGCCGCGCGGGTACGACCACACCACCACCGCCAGGCCGTGCGCCTTGGCCTCCTCGGCGATCTCGCGCAACTGCTCGTACATCCGCACGCACGCAGACGAACCGGGATAGATGGTGAAGCCGACCGCGGCGCATCCAAGGCGCAGCGCGTCTTTCACGCTGCCGGTGACGGCGGGCTCGGGGTCAGGCGAGTCGTGCAGCAGATCATGGTTGTTGAGCTTCAGGATGAGCGGGATTTCGCCGGCAAACTCGGCCGCGCCCGCCTCCAGGAAGCCGAGCGGCGCCGCGTAGGCGTTGCATCCGGCGTCGCAGGCGAGCGAGAAATGGTAGCGCGGATCGTAGGCCGGCGGATTGGGCGCGAAGCTGCGCGCCGGGCCGTGCTCGAAGCCCTGGTCCACCGGCAGGATAACGAATCTCCCGGTGCCGGCGAGCCGCCCGTGATTGATCATCCGGGCAAGGTTGCTCAGCACGCCCGCGTTCTCCGAGCGATAAAAATCCAGAATTTCCCTGGCTCGCTTGGTCATAACCGCCTCCGATTCACAATTCGATATTCCTCAGACAGCACCCCGCGCAAAAGCAGCGGCACGTTCGCGCCAATGAATTATAGCATCTCCATCGCGCAGCGGGCCGCTCCGATCAGCCCCGCGCGCCGGATTGAGCGAGACCCGCACCGGGATCCTTGCCAACACTTTATCGAGTCGGCCCTTGGCGAGAAAGGCGCGCACGAATTCGCCCGTTGTGAGCGTCGCGAGAATTTTAGGCGCGATTCCGCCGCCGACGTAAACGCCGCCCAGCGCCATGAACTTCAACGCCAGGTTGGCCGCCTCGGCGCCGTAAATGTCGACAAAGATTCGGAGCGTCTCGACGCATCGCGGCGTCGCGGCCCTTGAGCGCGGCTTCACTAATCACCGCCGCCGCATCGGTGGCGCCGGCAAATTCGTCGGTCAGCCATTGCGGCTCGGCGTCGGTCCCGCGCGATTTGAGAAACTTGTAGATGTTGACCAGTCCCGGCCCCGACAGCACGCGCTCGAAGCTTACGTGGTCGAACTCGCCGCTAAGGAATTCGAGCAGTTCGATCTGTTCCGGCCCGCGCGGCGCGAAATCCGAGTGACCGCCCTCGGTCGCGATCGAGCGCCAGCGTCCGTTCTCGAGCGGCACCAGCCCCGCTTCGCCGAGACCGGTGCCCGCCGCGATCACGGCGATTGGCGCGCGCGAAGCCGGCGGATCGCCGGCCTGGAGCACCGCCATGTCGCTCTCCTTGAGCTGGAGCATCCCATAGGCGGTCGCCTCGAGGTCGTTAATCAGCCGCGCGCCGGGCACGCCGAGCGCCTGCGCCAGCGCCCGCTCTTCCATCGTCCACGGAACATTGGTGGCGTGACTTACCCCGCCGATGATCGGTCCCGGCACGCCGAAGCAGGCCGCGTCGATCGCCCATGCACCGCTTAGAAAGTCGCTAGCGACCTCTTCGAGGGTTTTGAAATCGCGCGTCGCGTAGAGCTTTTCGCGCAGCAGGGCCGGCGCTCCGCCTTCGACGCGGTAAAGGCCCAACAGGGTCTTGGTGCCGCCGATATCTCCCGCCAAAACCGCAGCCTTGGTCCGCACGGCCATCGCTATCCGCCTTCAGCCTTTAGCTGCTCCGCCATCGCAACTTCCTCGACGCTGCCGATATAGACCGGCACGCGCTCGTGGATGCTGGAGGGAACGAAATCGAGCACGCGGCCGCGTCCGGTGGAGCCCGCACCGCTGGCCTGCTCGGCGAGCATCGAGAGCGGCGCGACCTCGTACATCAGGCGGAGCTTGCCCTTGCTCTGGCCGCCGGAGCTGACCTCGCCGGGGTAGAGGAAGATTCCGCCGGTCAGCAGGCATCGATGGAAATCGCCGACGAAAGCGCCGCAGTAACGGAGCGAGTAGCCGCCGCCCTTGTCCTTCGGTCCGGTCAGCCGCTCCAGCAGTGCGCGGGCCCCCGGATGCCATCGCGCGGCGTTGGCCTGATTGACCGCATAGCTCTTGCCGTGCGCCGGCATCCGGATTTTCTCGCGCCACAGCACGAATTCGCCGACATCCCGCTCCAGCACGAACGCGTTGACGCCGTCGCCCGCGGTCCAGACCAGCATCGTGGCCGGCCCATAGAGCGCGTAGCCCGCCGCTATCTGCTCGGTGCCGGGCCCCAGCGCGTCGGCAATGTCGTCGCCATGTCCCTGCTTGCGTCGGCGTAGCGCAAAAATCGTCCCGAGCGAGCCGTTGACGCCGGTGTTCGAGGAACCGTCGAGCGGATCGTACAGCAACGCATAAGTGTCGTGGGAATGCCGCACTTTGGAGTGCCGGGGTTCTTCGATCTCCTCCGAAATCAGCGTGCATATCGGATGACCGCCGGCGAACGAGTCGAGAAATACGTCGTTGGACCAGGTGTCGAGTTTCTCTACCTTTTCGCCTTGAACGTTGGTGGCGCCGCTTAAGCCCAGTTCTCCTTTGAGCGCCGCTATCGCGAGCTCGTTGGAGATTCGCTTGACGGCCAACGCCACCTGCCCCAACGACGCACTCAGTCCAGGCTCGATTCGCGGACGTGCGCTGCGCAGATAGCGCTCCAGGGTAATCATCGACGCCTCAGCCAACGGGTCAGCCATTTTTGCCTCCGGTTGGCGATGCGACAGGTGGGCGTTCTGGGTCAACTTAATTCCCTCGTCGATCATCGCCGGCAGGAGTCTATCCGGGTGAGCAAAAGCGCACTTTTGCGGCCAGCGTCACCCGCCAGGTCCCCCAAGGCCAAATATGGCAGCCATGGTACGGGCGAGTCTACATCAATTCTGACTTGACTCGCATCGTTACGAATTCTTCGGCCGCGGTCGGATGAATTCCGATGGTCGCGTCGAATTGTGCCTTGGTAGCACCGCATCGGAGCGCGATCGCGAACCCCTGGATGATCTCGCCCGCATCGGCGCCCACCATATGGCATCCCAGCATCCGATCGGTTTCACGATCGACCACCAGTTTCATAAAACTGTGTTCGTCCCGCCCGCTGACCGTATTCTTGAGCGGCCGGAAGGTCGACTTGTAGATGTCGACGGCGGGATAGAGCTCGCGCGCCTCGGCCTCCGTGAGGCCCACGGTACCGATCCGTGGCTCGCTGAAAACGGCGGTCGGCACATTTACGTAGTCCGGGGTGGTCGGGTTTCCGTGGAAGAGAGTTTCGGCGACGGCCTGGCCCTCGGCAATCGCCACCGGCGTAAGCTGCATCCGGTTAGTGCAGTCGCCAATGGCGTAAATATTCGGCACCGAGGAGCGGGAATAGGCGTCCACGACGACCGTGCCCTCATAATCAAGCTCGACCCCGGCCGGTTCCAGTCCGAGGTTGCGCGTATTGGGGGTTCTTCCGGTCGCAAACATGATCAGATCGGCCTCAACCGTGGCGCGGTCGTCCAGCGTGGCGCGAATCCCATGCGGCAGTTTTTCGATCCGCGCGACCCGGCGGTTGAAGCGAAGGTCGATTTTCCGCTTGGACATCTCGGCCCCCACCGCGCGCCGAACGTCTTCGTCGAAGCCGCGCAAGAACAGTTCGCCGCGATGCACCACGGAGACTTTCGCACCGAGGCCGTGGAAGATTCCCGCGAATTCGAGGCTTATGTAACCGCCTCCGACGATTATTACGCGGGAGGGAAATTGCGGCAGAAAAAACGCCTCGTTCGACGTGATCGCCAGTTCGCCCCCGGGGATCGATGGCGTGGACGGCCATCCTCCGGTCGCTACCAGGATGTAGCGGGCGGTATAGCGCTCGTTTCCGACCACAACCGTGTGCGCGTCAGCGATCGACGCGCGGGCGCGCAGGATGCGCACTCCATTGTCGGTGAGGACTTTCCCGTAGACGCCATTGAGACGCGCGATCTCGCGGTCCTTGTTGGCGATAAGCGTCTGCCAGTTGAAGCTGCGCTCGCCCACGGTCCAGCCGAACCCGGCCGAATCCTCGAACGCGTCGCTGAATTCGGAAGCGTAGACCAGGAGCTTTTTCGGGATGCATCCGACGTTGACGCAGGTGCCGCCCAAGTAGCGCTCCTCGGCCAGTGCGACCTTGGCGCCGAATTGCGCCGCCATCCGGCTCGCGCGCACGCCGCCCGAGCCGCCGCCGATCGTGAACAGGTCGTAGTCGTACATAGAAACCGAGGCCTCTTCTTCAACGCATGCGAGAGTTGGTCATCGTATGCAAAAGTTGGTCATCCGGGAGTCTGTGAATGTTTTGAGCGAACGGGGTTCGCTTCTTCGGGTGAAGCTTTTTCTTCGGTCATCCTGAGAGTTTGTGAATATTTGGATTTTTGCGATGGCATCGGCGCGTTGCGAGCGACAGTCACTGATTGGACGAGGTCAGGTTGTTTAGGCAAAGAGCGCCTGAGGAAGCTGGCGATAGTGGAAGCCTCACAACCAGCCCATTTTGATCGAGCGCATCAGGTTGTAAACCAGCGCCGACCAGGTCGCGACGATCAGCACCTTGCTGATGCCGCGGACCAGCAAGCGGTCGAGGCCGCGCCAGGTTTTGAGATCGGCGTTGACGGTTTCGGCGGTGGCGGCCCGCTCCAGGTAGATGCGCTGGCCCTGCGGCGAGCCCATGCGTTTTCGATACTCGGCGATCGCCGCACTGTCGCGGGGCTGCGGGGTGAGCGGATCGATGTGATAGGTGCGGTTCTCGCGCGGCGGCACGAACACCTCCACCCCGCGTGCCGCGGCGCGCTCGACCGCGGCAAAGTTCATATAGCCGCCGTCGGCGAGATGCTGCCTGGGGAGCGCGCCGGTCCGCCGCTCGATCTCATCGAGCATCGGCGCCAACTGCTGGCTGTCGGTCCCAGAGTTGCTCGCCTCGACGCCCACGATGATCCGGCTTTCGGTGTCAGTAGCGAACTGCAGATTGTAAGCGGGACGGAATCCGCCATCGGCCATCTTCATCACCCGCGCCTCGGGATCAGTGGTCGAGATGCGGGTTTCAGTTTTGCGCTGCGGATGGTTTTTGGCCTCGGCCTTGTGCGCGCCGAGTTCGCCCAGCCGCGCCACCGCCCGCTGGCAACGCTCCTCATACTCGCGCGCGGCGCGCAGTTCGGCCGCGCGCTGGCGCGCGCTGCCCTGGGTCGGATCCTGCGCGGCCTCCGCGTCGAGCCGCTCCAGATGCGCGCGCGCCGCACGCACGCAGGCCTTGAGCCGGGCCTTGCGCCGAAACGACGCCGCCCCCGCGCTCGCCCGCACCCGGGTCCCATCCTGCGCCACCCGGTAAAGCGTGATCAGATGCTGGTCCAGCAGCAGGCCCAGCACCTGGCTGAACAACTCGTCCAGCGCTGCGCCATGTCGGCTGCGAAAGTCGCTCAGCGTATGATAGTTGATGCTCACCCCGGCGCAGATCCAGCGATAGGCCGCGTGCTCGGCGCTGAGCCGCGCGATCTCGCGCGCACTGTTCACGCCTTCGCTCAACCCATACAGCCACAGCGCCAGCAGCATCCGCGGGTCAGTCGCATCGCGTCCCGGGCCGTTCTCGCGCGCCTTGATCGGCGCACAGAACCGGCTCAGGTCGAGCCCTTCCAGTACCCGCCAAATCGCGCGCACCGGATGCTCGGCACCGGCCAGCTTCTCGTAATCCATGGTTTGCAATATCAACTGCTTACGATCGGGTTCCCGCAGCCGCACCTCTTCGCCCATCACCTCCACCTCCGCCTCTCCACCATCATCCACTTCCCATCCCTCAAAGCGATCCCTGTCCGCAAATAAATTCACAAACTCTGAGCGAAGGCTGCCGGAGTCGAAGGACCTCGCGCGGTCATCCGCGCGGGAATCCACGACTTTGGGATTTTGGTGATTAGTCAGATCGATCCTGTCCGCTGAGGCGATCCGTTGACGTGCAATTATCCCGGCTCGGCGCGCGGAGGACTGCGTGAGGTCCTTCGACCGCGCTCGCGGACTCGCTTCGCTCGGGATGACAAAAGAAGGCGGTCACTAGACTAACTCGATCGCGAAATCAGTTTGCGCGATCACCCGGCCGATCACCGCCGCCTCGAGATTGCCCCCGGCCTGTAACTCGGCGAGCAGCGGCAGCGCCTGCGCTTCGGGCAGCGCGATTAACAAACCGCCAGAGGTCTGCGGATCGAAGAAAATCTCCGCCATCTCGGACGCAACCTCGTCAGAAATGCGGACGCGAGCGCCATAGAATTCGCGATTGCGCCGCCCGCCGCCGGGAATCATTCCTTCGCGGCAGCAATCCAGCGCGCCCGGCAACAGCGGAAGATCGGATTCCTCGATCCGCAGCGTGACGCCGCTGCCGTCTGCCACCTTGCCCGCGTGGCCCGCCAGTCCGAAACCGGTGATATCGGTCGCGGCATGCACCTCGTGGCGGAGCATCGCACGCGCGGCCTCGGCATTGAGCATAGTCATCGAACGCACCGCCGCCTCGTAGTGTTCGATGGCCAGGCGGTCGCGCTTGAACGCGGTCATCAGGACGCCGGTTCCGAGAGGCTTGGTCAGCAGCAGGGCGTCCCCGGCGCGTGCGCCGACATTGCGTACGATCCGCCGCGGATCGATCACACCCGTCACCGCCATTCCATATTTCACTTCGTCATCGGCGACGCTGTGCCCGCCGACGATCACCACCCCGGCCTCGCGTGCTTTCTCGGCGCCGCCGCGCAGAATTTCACCCAGCATCTCGCCCGGCAATCCGGTTTGCGGCCAGCACACGATATTGAGCGCGGTCTTCGGCGTCCCGCCCATCGCATAAATGTCGGAGAGCGAGTTGGCGGCCGAAATCTGACCGTAGGTGAACGGGTCGTCGACTACCGGGGTGAAAAAGTCGACCGTGTTGACGACCGCGATCTCGTCGGTCAGACGATACACTCCGGCGTCGTCGCCGGTAGTGATACCGACGAGCAGGTCGGGATGGCTTCCCGGGTCGAACCGGTCAAGCGCGGCTGCGAGGTCCTCCGGACCCAGCTTGCCGGCTCAACCCGCCGCCTTGCAGCGCGCGGTCAGGCGGATAAGCTCGCCGCGCGTCGCGTTGTTGCTGCGCTCTTCAGGCATCGTCGGTTATTTTGGCGCAAGCTTGGCCGCCGCGCCATCACTGGCGCGCGCGCAGGCGGCGGGCATCGCCGACCCGCGTGGTCACGCCCGAGTGGTCGAAGTAATCGAGCAGCGCGATCGCGAACTTGCGCGAAGCGCCAAGCAGGTCGCGAAAGGTCGCCGCGGTTATCTCGGGCGCGCCCTTCAGATGGTCGAGCAGCCGCTGGCGCGCGGCCTCCATCGCTTCGCGGCTGAAATAGAGATCGGTCGCGATTTTTACCACGCGGCCCTCGCGTTCCAGCGCGGCGAGCAGCGTGCGCATCCGCGCAAGTTCCGAGGGCGGCAGCTTGAGCTCATCGGCGAGCTGTTTAAGGTCGGGCGGATGAAACCGCGCGCTGGTTAGCGCCGCGGCGAGGCGCTCGCCGAGGCGGCCCTCGTCGCCGCCGAGCTTGACCCGATGTGACTTGAGGCGGAGCACGCTTTCCTCGCGCACGAGATCTGATTCGCGCGCGAGGCGGTCCACCAGCGCACGAAACGCGCGTGCGCTGACCTCATACGGGAGCCGGTCGCGCAGCGCTTCCATCTCGAGCCCCGGTGAGAGCGGCTCGGCCTGATGATGCGCCGCGAGCGCGGCCATCGTGAAGTGCTTGAGCTCCTCCCATTTGCCCGTGGTGGTGTAGCCCTCCTCGTCACCAAGTGAAAGCTTGACGAAGCGCCGATCCTTGAGCGCCTCGTCGGCCTCGCGCGCTGGGGCATTGAGCAATTGCGCGACGAGAGTTGCAGTGACGGCGAAGCTCTCCTGCAAATCGATCAGCGCTTCGACGGTTGCGGGCGCGAGCACGTCTTCGAGAGCGCCGAGTTGTTTGAGATAAGTCTCCAAGGGCTTGCGCACGCGTCGCCCCATCGGATTGAGAACGACGCCGCCGCCGAGCGTGCGGCGGCTGGTCTCGTCACGGATGACGAAGCGATCGCCCGCCAGCGCGACCATCGGGTCGTTCAGCACGAGCTGCACCAGGGCGCTTTTCTTCGGTGCGATCTCGCCCGGCGCCTCCAGCACTATCGCGCGGCCGATGGTCTCGGCGGTGCCGATAAACAGGCGCACGCGGTCGTTGTTCTTGAGCGGGCGCCTGGCCGCCGGCCGAATCTCCAGCCGCGCATCGAAGCGCGTACTCGTCAATTCCAGCCGGTCGTCGGTCACCACGTCGCCGCGCTTAAGCTCCATCCGCTCGGCGCCGCTTAAATTCAGTGCGACACGCTGACACAGCCCGGCGCGCTCGACTGGCTCCGAATGAACCTGGATCGAACGCACCCGAACCTCGCCGCCTTTGGGCAGCACGCGCAGCTTCTGGCCGACTCGCACCTCAGCGCCCATCGCAGTCCCCGTCACCACCGTGCCGTGACCCTTGATCGTGAAAGCGCGGTCGAGCGGGAGACGGAACAGGCCGGTCGCCCGGCGCGCTTCGAAGCCGTCCAGTTGGCGCGCGATGGCCGCGCGCAATTTGTCCAGACCCACACCGCTTATAGAGGAAACCTCGATGATCGGCGCGCCAGCCAGGCGCGTGCCGTCGGCCAGGAGTTCGATTTCGTCGCGCACTTCCGCCAGACGTGCCGCGTCGGCGAGGTCGGCCTTGGTGATGACGAAAATGCCGCTTGCGACGCCAAGCAGATGAAGGATGTCCAGATGCTCCTCGCTCTGCGGCATCACGCCGTCGTCTGCGGCAACGGTGAACAGCACGAGGTCGATTCCGTGCGCGCCGGCCAGCATGTTGCGGATGAAACGTTCGTGGCCGGGGACGTCGACCACGCCCGCGCGGGTGCCGTCGGGCAAGGTGAAATAGGCGAAGCCCAGGTCGATCGAAATTCCGCGTTCTTTTTCTTCCTTGAGGCGATCGGTGTCCTGGCCAGTGAGCGCCCTAATGAGCGCGGTCTTACCGTGATCGATATGGCCGGCGGTGCCTATGATGGCGTGGGTGACGCTGTGATGAGAGACGGTGGCGGCCATGACGCGAGACGGCGATACGAAGTTTACTCCGCGCGGCGCGATCACAAAAAGAGCAGCATGGAACCGTGACCGAGATTGTGCGGTTAACGACTAGACCCCGGCCCGGCTATAAAGTTTGCGGAGATAAAGCTATGAGCGAATCGAATCAAATACCATACGTTAGAACCGCGTTACCCTCGGATGCCGAGGTTGTAGTCGCGATGGCGGCCGAATTGGCGGCTGCGCTGCAAGATCCGACTCCGGACCTCAACGCTGCGCGTTTCGTTCGCGACGGTTTCGGTCCCGAGCGATGGTTCGAATGCCTCATCGCGGAAATCGAGGGGGAGCCGGTCGGCTTCGCCCTGATTTGCCGCGGGTTCGAAGCACATACCGGGAAACGGCGGCTTTGGCTCGGCGATCTTTATGTTCGGAGCGCCGCGCGAAGGAGCGGGGCTGGGCGTTCGCTAATGACGGCGGTCGCAGGCCGTGCGATCGACCTTGATTGCGAGGCGGTGTACTGGGAGTTGTGGCGTCCCAATGCGGTCGGCAGGGCGTTCTATGAGAAACTCAATGCAGAGGAGACCAACGAATTGACGCTAATGCGCCTTACTAACGAAAAGTTCGCAATTATGACGTGATTTTTTGATGGGGGAGAATCAAGTCCTCGGGAAGCCCAACGGACGGGCCCGGTAGGGGGGAGAGAACCGGGCCCGCCCATCCAAGTGAGCTCAGGACGTGTCTATGTTGTAGCAGGTTTTGTGCCTCGACCTTCGTCGAGAAAAAACCCGCATATCTAACGAAAAATTCGAGAGTGCTCCTAGGTTTGGTCGATCTTTCAGGGTAGCTATTACAACAATAGTAAAATTTGCAAAGTTCTCCGGGCAAAACTTGCATGCCAAATCTTTCAGCGGCGAAAAGATAACGAAACAATTTTCGTGGAGTGTCAGAGGTGCGAGCACCCTTTCCGATCCACCTCTGCCGGTGCCCCGCCCGCTCACTTGCCTTTGAGCTGGTTCATATAAGTCGCGAGATCGAAATAGTCCCGCCAAGCCTTGATCTTTCCTCCGCTGATTTCGAAGACGCCCGCCACGGGCACTGACACTGGATGACCGTTGACGATGAAGGAATCTATGCGCTCGTTGAATATTGTTGCGCCCGCCGACGCCGTAGACAAAATCTTGAACTCGATCTTCGTGGTCCCTGGCATGAAGCCATCGATGGTCTGGCGGATCGCGGCTTTGCCCTTGGCCGGTGTGAGCGGGATGTTGTGGTAGACCGCGTCGTCGGTAAAGAACTCCATCACCTTGTCGATATTGAGCGTCTCCCAGGTCTTGCAGAACTCGCTGACCACTCGTTCGTTGTCGGTCGCCATGATTGGGTTCTCCTTGGTTTGGGTTCCTTTTGGCTTATATTCCTTGGGCTTCAGGTCTTGTCCGCTTCCTCATCAAGGTAGAAGCGGTCATCATCTTTGTTAAATCCGAACAGTTCGGCAAAGCGGCCCCATCCGACCATCGTCGCGAAGATCCGCTCCGGCTTTTCCTGCGGCAGGAGCATCGCGAGATGTTCGAGCACCTGTTCTTTGGTTAGCGAATGATCCTCCTCGCTACGGAGCAGCCGCACAAAGTAGCTAAACAGAGAGTGTTTCTCGAGTTGCTCGCGGATGATGCGTTTGCGCGCATTCATGTCGGCGGCAAGAAACTCCCGCCCGAGCGGCTCCAGCGCCACGTCGCCGGCCGGAGTCGAGACCAGTCCAAGGATTTCCGCCGCCTTCATTACCTTGAGCAGATCGGAGAATTTGAAGCTCAGGTCGCGCGCGATCTTGTAGCCGTCTTCGCGCCCGCCGCGATCTTCGAGCATCTCGAGCAGACCGAAGACCGACGGCAGCTGAGCGTCTGGAACCGGGTGAATCAATGGCGAAGCCGCTGGAGACATCAGGCGCGCTCCTCGATCAACGAGAACACTCGGTCGGTAAGCTGATTGAAGGACTCGCCCCGCCGGTCGCGCGGCCGCTGGAGTTCCACCTTGATGTCGCCGACCACCTTACCGGGCCCGGTCGAGAGCACCAGGATGCGATCGGCGAGTTCGACTGCCTCCTCGATGATGTGCGTGACCGTGATTATGGTTTTGACCGCGCTGTCTGCCGCCTGCCACAGGTCGAGCAATTCTTCGCGCAAGCCAATCGCCGTTAGGGCGTCGAGCGCCGAGAACGGCTCGTCCATCAACAGCACCGCCGGCTCGACAGCCAGCGCCCGCGCTAGTCCCACGCGCTGGCGCATCCCGCCCGATAGCTCGCGCGGGTAGGCTTCTTCGAAACCGTCGAGGCCGACTTTGTCGATGTATTGGGTCACCAGGCGCTCCCGTTCTGCGGGAGCGATGCGGCGCGCCTCCAGGCCTAGTTCGATATTGGCCTTCACGCTGAGCCACGGCAGCAGGGCGAAGGATTGAAATACCATCGCGCACTCCGGATTGATGTCGTCGACCTGGTGGCCATTGTAAAGCACCTGGCCCGAGGTCGGTGGCACGATGCCGTTGACGATCCGCAGCAGCGTCGACTTACCGCATCCCGACGGGCCGACGATCGCCACAAACTCGCCACGCTCAACGCTGAACGATATCTCGTCGAGCACGCGCAGGCTGCCTTTGGCATGCTGGTAGCTTTTGGAGACCTGTTTGAGCTCGAGCAGGGCCATGGGTCGGCAAGGTTGGAATCACGCATAGTCAATGCTCAACTGTATCATTGGAAAGATCAGTCGAACCTGTAGCGTTCGGTCGCCACATTATACAGCCGGCGCCATACGAGCCGGTTAAGACTTACCACTACCACGACCATCGAGAGCAGGCTAAGCAGGATCATCAGGTTGTTTCCGGTCTCATAGGTCGCGGCGTCCAGGAGTGCCCCGAGCCCCAGGACTTTGTAGGTGTGTCCACGATAGACGAAGTACTCCGACAGGATCAGCGCGTTCCATCCGCCGCCCCAGGCGGTGATGCTTCCGGTAACGATCGAAGGCACCAGCGCCGGCAGGTCGAGCTTGCGCCACGTGGTCCATCGGCTCAGACGATAGGCGCGGGCCGCCTCTTTGAGTTCCTCGGGGATCTGGTTAACCCCGGCCAGCAGGTTGAACAGCAGGTACCACTGCATACCGGTCAGGATCAGAAGGATCGAGGCGAGATTCATCCCGCCGGTGACTTTGATCACGAACACCACGATTACTGGGAAGAGCGCGGTCGCCGGCATCGAGCCAACGATCTCGGCGATGGGCGAAATCCATCGTTTGAAGCGCGGACTGTTGGTCGCGGCGAGCGCGCATGGCAGCGTCCAGGCGAGCGAAATCGCATACGCGACGACCATCCGCACGGTCGAGGCCACGGTCGCCGCCGGAATCTCCCGGACCGCGGATGGCCAAGGCGTGTGCAGGACTCGCAGCAGCGCGCCGAGTCCGCGAAAGATCGCGTAGAGGAAAACTGCGGTGAGAACGACCAGTATGGCGGTGCCGGCGAAACGCGCCACACCGGCCACACGCTCGCGTACGCGCGGGCTAAGCGGCGGGATGGCGCCGAGCAGGCCCTGCGCGATGGTCACCAGCGGACGGACGATCACGTGCACCACGTGATAGACCCGGGGTCCCAGCATCCCGATCGCGTGCAACATTCCCAGCGAACGTTCAGCCTCGGCACCCGAGGTGAATTCGTAACGGAACTTTTCCGCCCACACCGAGAGCGGCTGCCATACCACCAGGTCCATCGCGACGATTATCAGGAGCAGAGCGAGCAGGCCGAGCGCCATCTGGCCGTTGCGAGCACGGTTGGCGGCCTCCATCAGAAAGCTGCCGAGGCCGGGCAACCGATAGGTCGAGGGTCCGGCGGTGATAATTTCGCACGCGATGAGGAAGTACCATCCTGACACCCACGACAGGATCGAGTTGTAAACCAGCTTGGGCACGCACGCGGGGAGCGAGAGCTTGCGAAACCGCAGCCACCCGCTGGCGCCGAAGGCCTCTAGCGCTTCGCGCGAATCGTCGGGGATGGTCCGGATTGATTCGAACACGCCGAGCGCGAGGTTCCACGCCTGGCTGGTAAAGATCAGGAATACCGCCGCCATCTCGACGCCCAGACGGCTGCCGTGCGCGAGCGCGACGAAAAAATAGACTGCCGCGGGAAAGAAACCGACCACTGGCACCGATTGCGCGATGTCGATCGCGGGGATCATCACCCGCTCCCACAATCGCCCGCGTGCCGCCAGCATCCCATAGGCGATCGAGAAAACCAGCGCGAGCACATACGCGACCAGCATTCGATTGAACGAGCACCATGCGTAGTAGGGCAGATGCCTCGCCGACACGCTCAGGCCCGGCCCATGCAGCACCGGCATGTAGCCGCGGAAGCTGAAGAACAGCGCGAGCAATGCCGCCACGATCAGGATCGAGGCCGCTCCACCCAACACTCTCCGCGTATTTATTGCCTGCTCCACCGTCGTTACCGAGTTTGTCAGCATAACAAAAGCCGCGCGCGACACGATGGTGACATTCGAAACTGAGTCTCACACCCCGCCGCTTGACCAAAAATCCGCAAGACTTAACTCCGCAAGACGCTTACGATCGCGGAGTCCGAACAACAGATCCGATCGCAGGAGGGAGCACCACAACGATGAAGCTTTATGTATTTCCCCCGTCACCCAGGGCGATGAAGGTCATCGCTCTCGCCGAGCATCTCCAGATCGAACACGAGACGCAGTTGGTCGATCTGACCAAGGGCGATCAGATGAAGCCCGAGTTCACCGCGCTCAACCCCAACCAGCGCATGCCGGTACTCGAAGACGACGGGTTCGTGCTGTGGGAGTCCAACGCGATCATGCAATACCTGGCGTCGAAAAAACCCGCGGGAGCGGCGCTGTGGCCGTCCGACCCGCGGCGTCAGGCCGACGTAAGCCGATGGATGTTTTGGGAAGCGTGCCACTGGGCGCCCGCGTGCGGAACTCTCGCTTTCGAGCGGGTGGTCAAGAAATTGCTGGGGCAGGGCGACGCGGACCCAGCCGTGGTCGCCAAGGGCGAGCAGGAATTTCGCCGGGTAGGCGGAATTCTCAATGGCGCGCTCAAGGGCCGCAAATGGCTTGTCGGCAACGATCTGACGCTCGCCGATTTCGCAGTCGGGCCGTTCATGGCGCTGGCGCAGATCGCGCAATACCCGGTCGCTGGGTTGACTGAGATCGCGCGATGGTGGGAGGGATTCGCGGCGCTGCCGGGGATGAAGAAAGCGCTTGCGCCACTGCAGCAGAGATAGGCGGGCGTACGAGAATTTGTGCTTCTGGGCCGGACGCCCTACGACGCGTCCGGCCTTTTTCTCGCGCTATGACGGCTCGACGGTGGCGGCCGCAACTAACGCGGCGGCGCTTTGAATCTGACCGAAATGAATCTTGCCCAGGTCGAATTCCTCGAGCGCCTTGATCATGCTGTTCAGCGCGGCGCGGCAGGTCGGCAGGTTTTTGCGTGCGCGGCTCAGCGGATTGCATCGCGCGGCGATATAGTTTTTCAGGTAAGGATGTACCAGGCCGCGCTTTTTGCCGCGTGCGACCAGCGCGGTCAGCACTTCGTCGGCGCGCGCGACCAGCGCGGCGCGTTCCTCGCGCTCGTCGGTGGCTTCGCGCAGCGGCTTGGCCAGGAAATCGTCGACGCGGCTGAGCAGTGGTGCGTACACCCCGCCCGAGAAGCGCTTCGTCCTGTCATACAGGATGCCCAACGTGATGAAGTGGGCGCGCTCGAACTCGAAGGCGAAGTCTTTTTCGGGTGCGCGCGGTGCCGCCTCCAGCCGCGCGCGGTACATCCGGATAACCTCCAGCGCCTTGTCTTTGAGGTTGTGCGCCTTCTCGGTGTTGAGCGCGAGAATCTGATAGGCGACCTCCGGATCCGGAATCACGATCGCTGGAATGGTTTTTGCGCCGAGCTTAGTGGCGGCGGCGCGTCGATGATTGCCGTTGGGGGTCCAGTAGCCGCCGTCCGCGCGCACCACGACCACCGGTTCGGTAAAGCGGCGAAGCTTTTTCATCACTTCGCCGAGGCGCTTCAGATGCGCTGGGCTGAGATCGCGCTGGAAGGGCGTTCCCTGGAGCATCGCGGCCGGAATCAGGGCAAAGATGTGCCAGTGCGCGCCGATCGGCTCCTGGTAGGCGGCCAGCGCCGCACCGCCGTCGGACTCGATCGCCTCGGCGAGCTCGTCAATAGCGGGCGGCCGTTTTGCACCGCGCGGAAAAAGTGGCTATTTCAGCATGATCGGTCATAACAAGTGACTAATTCATCGCAAGTGAAGTAGCTTATATACCCTGACCGTGTGCTATTTTATTTCCGCCGGTTGCCGCGAAAATCGCTCCGCGTCGATCCTTCACTTCGGCAGCCTTCGTTCAGGATGGCAGCAAAAAGGGCTTCCTGTTGGTCATCCTGAGCGTCAGCGAAGGATCTACGCGAAGCGATGGACCTTTCCGCATCTAACGATACCCCGATTCGCAGCGAGGGTCCCTTCGCGCGTGCTTCAAGACTCCGCTCGCGCGCGGCGCGCGAATCTTTATCGCGTACCCAGGCCACGCACGGACGGCATCACCTGCGACGCGAAACGCTCCATCGTCGCCATCACGTCGCGATGCGGTATCAAGCCGCCCGCGTTGAACCAGCACACGAGCTGATCAATCTTGCTATGCTCGTAGACCTCGTTGATGCGGTCGATGCACTGCTGAGGAGATCCGTAAACCGCCATCGTCTGGTCGACTGTCTCGTAGGTCATCGCCGCCGCGCGTTCACGCACTTGTTCCAGGTAGGCGTACGAGCCTTCGTACTGTCCGCGGCCGCCAAGCATCGCCTGTTCGCCGATCGTGCGGAAGTAGTGCAGCAGGCTCCGCTCAGCCTCGGCGCGCGCGGCGGCGCGGCTGGTCTGCGTACACACGAAAAACAGCGCCGCGACGTTGCCCGCATGCTCCGGACGGGCGCCGCTCCTGAGGGCCGTGCGGTAGGCTCGGATGTGTTCGTAGAAACCGGGCACCGGGTTGATGGGCGAGGCGACCAGCACGTCGTAGCCCTTGCGCCCGGCGAACTCTGCGGTCTCGGGACTGTTGGCGGCGATGCGAATCGGCGGATGAGGCTTCTGGAGGGGCCGCGGTTCCACCGCTATATCGGCGACCTGGTAAAAGCGGCCCTTGTAGTTGACCCGCTCCCCGCTCCACGCGTTGACGATCAATTCCAGCGCCTCCTCGAACCGGTCGCGACTCTCCTCGCGCGCCATTCCGAAGCCCTGGAAGTGCACCGCGATCGTGCCGCGCCCCACGCCGTACTCCAGGCGCCCGCCGGTCAACAGGTCGGCGGTGGCAGCTTCCTCGGCGGCCCGTAGCGGATGATGGAACGGCAGCAGTGTCACGGCTGTGCCAAGCCGGATGCGACGGGTGCGCTGCGCGGCCGCGACTGCGACCATCAGCGGCGACGGCATGATCGAAAAATTTCTGAAAAAATGCAGCTCCGCCATCCATGCGACGTCGAAACCGAGTTGGTCGGCGAGTACGATTTGCTCGATGGTCTCCTGGTAACGGGCAGGCTCGGATTGTTCCGTGGAGCAGGGCAGCTGGTAGAAAAGACCGAACTTCACGAATCGCACTCCTTTTGTGCGCGCCTGTTCCCGGCGCGCCGGCACACTCGCGCGGCTGAGAGGTTCATTGCACACCGCTTGGCCTCCGGCAACCCAGTCCGCCCGTGCACGCTGCGCATCGGCAGGGCGGCTGCTATGCTGCTGGAGACGGTTGCGGGACTAGTGATGGAAAAGATCAACCTCAGCGATGTCGTGCGCCTCGCGCGGATGGATGAGGATGGATTGAGCGCGCTGGTTGCGCAACTGGAGTACTACCCCGCCGACGCGCCGACGCGCTCGCCCTTGCCGCGCGATCTGATGCTGCTCGACATCGCGATAAACCTGCGCGCAATATCGCTCAAAGGGGGTCCGGTAAGCGCCGAGCCACAGTGGCTGGAGCTAGCCAACCGGCCCGAGCTGAGCGAGACGGCCAACCTGGTCAACGATATTTCAGATTCCAGCATGGCGCTCGGCCTGCGCGTGCGCCGCTGAAAACTACGCAGGCTCCGCGCCGTTAACCGGGTCAGTTTAGCGATAGCTCACGACCTCGAGCAGATTGCCGTCGGGATCGAGGAAGTAGAGGCAATCGTGGTCACCCCAATCGATCGGCTGCGCGCTTTCGAGACCGGCCTTGGTTAAGCGCTCCTTGGCGGCGGCGAAATCGGCCCGGCTCACGCGGAAGGCGTGATGGCCTCGGCCGAGCGGATGTGAGATTCGCGCCTGGCGCTCGGCGGGCGAAATCGGCGCGCGTGCAACGTGAAAGAGCGCGAGGTTCTGTCCGCCGCAATCAAGCAACACCTGGTCGCCGAGATGAGCGACCACGCTGAGCCCGAGAACGTCCGTGTAGAAGC
Source organism: uncultured delta proteobacterium (assembly GCA_963710455.1). GTDB lineage: Bacteria > Desulfobacterota > Binatia > Binatales > Binataceae > JAKAVN01. The sequence goes on along the minus strand of CAVQAG010000011.1, from coordinate 412,587 downwards.
GCTCGGCTTGTGCGAGGTCGCTCACTTCGATTCCGAAATGATCAAGCCGCTCGAGTTTCATTCGGCAAATTATATTCCCTCTCCGCGTCTCAGGAAGCTCTTGCGTAGCACGCGCTCGGTATTCCCTTAACCTCTCCTTGACCGGAAGGTATCGCCGGAAGGTATCGACGGATGGCGGCAAAAAGCCCCATCGCTTCGCGCAGATCCTTTGCCGAAGTGAAGGATCACGCGTAGCGATGTTTGTATTTATCGGCACCCTCGCAAGGGGATGGGACCAAAAAGGCGTTAGCCCAGGTCGCGGAGCAACACGCCGGTCAGATATTCGCCCTCCGGGTGACCCAGCAACACCGGATGGTCAGGGCCGGGGCCGAGGCGCGCGAGCAAGCGCATCCGGCGGCCCGAACGACCCTCGGCGATACGCGCCGCGCGGACAAAATCCTCGCCGCAGAAGTGCGACGAGCAACTGAAGGTCATCAGGAAGCCGCCCGGGTTGAGTGCGCGGAGCGCGAGCGCGTTGAGTTCGACGTAGAGATGCTCGGCGCGCCGCGCGTCGGCGCGGCTGCGCGCAAAGGGCGGCGGATCCAGCACGATCAGATCGAAAGGCTCTTGGCGACCGCGCAGGAATTCTCCGGCCTCTCCGTGCACGAAGCGGACGGCGCCGGAAGGATAACCGTTGAGCTCCAGGTTGCGTTGCGCGCAATCGAGCGCGTGCGCCGAAGTGTCGACCGCGACGACCTCTTTCGCGCCGCCGCTTAGTGCGTTCAGCGCGAAGCCGCCGCTGTAGCAGCACAGATCGAGCACGCGAGCGGCGGCGGCCAGCGCGCCGAAGCGCGCGCGATTCTCGCGCTGATCGAGAAACGCGCCGCTCTTCTGGCCGCGTTCCAGGTCGACGATCATTAACAGCCCGTTCTCGCGCACCCGGGTCTCGTTCATCACGGCTTCGCCGGCGAGCTCTCCTGCGATCACGCCCGCGCGATCTTCCAATCCCTCTTGCCGGCGCACGGCGCCCTGGCTGCGTTCGAGAATGGCGCGCGGCGAGACTAGCTGATTCAGATGGTCGACGATCTCCGAGCGCATCCGCTCTGCGCCCGCGGTCAGCAACTGCATCACGGCAATCTCGCCGTAGCGATCCGCGACCACGCCCGAAAGGCCGTCGCCGTCGCCGTTGAGCATCCGGTAACAATCCGTATCGGGCGCAACTACGCGCTCGCGCAGACTGAGCGCGCGCTCAATACGCCAACGAACGATTTCGCGAGGACCGGGTTCACCGGCCAGCGCGAGCATCCGCACCGCGATCGTGGTCGCTGGATTGTAATAGCCGTGCCCAATCGTCGCGCCCGCCGCGTCGAGTACCCACACGCGAGCGCCAGGTTCGATTGCGCCGGGCTCGACGCGATCGATCGCTTGCGAGAAGACCCAGGGATTGCCGCCGCGAACCGGGCCCTCGCGGCCTTTTTTGAGGAAGACCCGCCCCGGCGTTGCCGAGTCGCCGTCCGATCGAGAGCTTTTCAAATTTTCAACTTTCTAAGGGTTCAGATTTCAAATGTCCGCCCGGGGCCATCGCGGCTCGCCCGCCCGCTTGAACGTGCCGCTGCGCCCCCCCGACTTACCGACCAGACGGATCGCGTCGATCGTCATCGCACGATCGATCGCCTTGGCCATGTCATAGATCGTAAGGGCCGCGGCGCTTAGCGCCACCAGCGCCTCCATCTCGACGCCAGTGCGCGCCGCGGTCGCCGCGCGAGCCTGGATATGGAGCGTCGCCCGGGCGGGGTCGGGGCGGAATTCAATCTCGACGACCTCCAATGGTATCTGATGGCAGAGCGGGATCAGCTCGTGAGTGCGTTTGGCCGCCATTATCCCGGCCAGACGCGCCGCTGCGAGCGCCTCGCCCTTCTTGAGCCGACCGCCAACGATCGCGTCAAGCGTCGCGGGCTCCATCTTGACCGCGCCGCGCGCGAGCGCCTCGCGCCGCGTCACCGCCTTTTCACCAACGTCGACCATGCGCACGCGGCCTCGGCGATCCAAATGCGTAAGTGTGCCGCGCTTGGCCGTATCGGAACGTTTGAGGGTCGTCTTCTTGCGTGGCATCGGGGGTGGCGGCTATGAGCTTATGTTGGCGCGATGCGCGGATACAATAAAGCGCTACAATGAATCGCGCGATACGAACACAGTTAGCGTGCGCGGCCCGATCGCCGCGCGATTTTCGTACAAAGGCAATCGAATAAAAAGTCGATCACAAATAGATGGCAGACGAAACCTATCGCCTCGTGATTCTCGGTTCCGGACCCGCGGGCCTCACTGCCGCGCTTTATGCGGCGCGAGCCAATCTCGTCCCGTTGCTGATCGAGGGCCATCAGCCGGGCGGTCAGCTCACGATCACCACTGAGGTCGAGAACTACCCCGGCTTTGAGCACGGCATCCAGGGTCCCGAGATGATGGACGTGTTTCGGCGCCAGGCAGCGCGATTCGGCACGAAATTCGTCGTTGGCGAGGTGAGTGCGGTCGATTTGCGCAGGCGGCCATTCGAGCTGACCCTGGGGAAAAAGACTATCTGCGCCCAGGCACTAATCGTCGCAACCGGCGCGTCGGCCAAGCTGCTCGGGATCGAGTCGGAAAAGCGGCTGATGGGCTATGGAGTGAGCGCGTGCGCGACCTGCGACGGAGCGTTTTTCAAGAACAAGGAGGCGGTGGTAGTGGGCGGCGGAGACACCGCGATGGAAGAGGCGACGTTTCTGACACGCTTTTGTAGCAAGGTGACGATCGTGCATCGGCGCAGCTCCCTTCGCGCCTCAAAGATAATGCAGGACCGCGCGGTCGCCAATCCGAAGATCGCTTTCGTTTGGAACGCCGTGATCGAGGAGATTTTCGGCGAGCAGAAGACCGGAGTGAGCGGCGTGCGGTTCAAAGACGTCAAGACTGGCGCAGTGCACGACTTCCGTACCGACGCTGTATTTGTAGCGATCGGCCATCAGCCCAACACCCACCTCTTCACGGATCAACTCGATATGGACGAAACCGGCTATCTGAAAGTCGGCAATGGATCGACCTACACCAACGTGGACGGCGTGTTCGCTGCGGGCGACGTCGCCGACAAGGTCTACCGCCAAGCGGTGACCGCGGCAGGCACCGGATGCATGGCGGCGATCGACGCGGAACGCTGGCTCGAGGCGCACGAGGTGCTCTGAATTCTGCATAACAAGGAAAGAGCCGGCGGGTTAGCGGCGCCCGAGCCTATTGAATGACTTCGGGACGCAAACTGCTGGTCGCGATCGCGGGCATGTTGGTGCTCACGGCGGGGGGCACGTTCGGTTACATGGCGATCGAGCATATGTCCGCGCTAGACGCCCTCTACATGACCGTCATCACCATCTCTACCGTCGGCTACGAAGAAGTGAAACCGCTCGGCACGGGCGGACGAATCTTCACGATGGGCCTGATCGTGACGGGCGTCGGCACCGCCTTCTACATCTTTGCGGCCCTCACTCAGTTCGTGGTCGAAGGTCAGTTGCGCGCGGTGTTCGGGAGGGTTGCGATGAAGCACAAGATCGAGAAACTCGAGGGACACATCGTGATCTGCGGATACGGCAGGATGGGCCGCGTGGTGGCCGAGGAAGTGACGCGCAGCGGCGGCACGGTGGTGGTGATCGAGAGCGACCCGGCCCGCGAAGCCGAGTTGGCCGCCTCTGGCCTGCTCTTCGTGATCGGATCGGCGCTGGAGGACAGCGTGCTGCAGGAGGCAGGCCTGCCACGGGCGCGCGCAATCATTATCGTGACCGCCTCCGACGCCGCGAACGTCTTTATAACGCTCTCGGCGCGCGCGATGAACCCGAAGATCCACATCCATGCGCGCGGCGAGGCAGAAGTCGGTTTGCAGCATCTGCGGATGGCGGGGGCGGACCAAGCCGTTGCGGCCTATCAGTGGGGCGCGTTGCGGTTGGCGGCGAGCGTGGTGCGCCCGTCGGTGGTGGATTTTCTAGAGCTGTCGTTTCCGGGGCGCGGCGCCGAGATCGACCTGGAGGAGATTCGCGTCACTGAGGACAGCGCACTCGTCGGTCAGCCGATCTCCGCGATCGAGCAGAGTTCGACGCGGCTACGAATCGTCGCGCTGAAGCGCGGCGATGCTCCGAGCACGCTCATTCCGGATCCCGCAACCCGTATCGAGGCGGGCGACTTTCTGGTTGCAATCGGCGACCGCGACACTTTGCGCCGCCTGGCTTAGCTCCGCGCGATGAGCGTGCGCGGGCGCGCGACCGGCGTTGCCTTTGAATAGCGGCCCTCATCCTGCCAAGATTTGCCAACATGGAAGGGGGAAACGGAACGCCAGCCGAGCCGCGCAAACCGACCGGTGAGCTCAAGGCGCCTACCGGCGGTCTTGGCCCGCTTCCCGCGGGCGCGACGCTGCGGCGATGGCGGCGGATCGATATCAGGGTTTCCGAGCTTGTCGTTTTTTTGGTGGCGACGGTCGGTGCGGTCGCGCTGGGACTGGGGATCACTCAGTACTTCAGGGAGCATCCATACGTCCTAGCCTACTTGATCGCATACGGCGGCTTTCGCGTCGCTGACGTGATGGTGCGCGAGGATTTCGAACCACCACCCGACACTGCTTTGTTTTCGGGATCGATTCTGCGCCAGTTGCCGGTGTTGCTGCTGTTCGCGGCGGCGCCGTTCGAGCGCACCTACATCTATGGGGGTGAGGTGGCGCGATGGGTGCAGGCGATGGGCTTGCTGATGGAGCTGCTGGGCTTGTGGCTGGCTCTCGGCGCGCGCATCCAGCTCGGCTTTTTCAGCTCGACGCTGGATACCGGAGGGCCGCGGAAGCTGGTGCGCAACGGACTCTACGGCACGATTCGTCATCCGATCTGGTTCGGCGAATTCCTCGTGGTGCTCGCCTGGGCGCTCGAATTCGGCGCACCGATCACCGGAGCGCTCACGGTTATCTTTGGGGTCCTGATGGGCCGGATGCGCGCCTCTATGGAAGAGGCCGAGATGCTGGCGCAGTTTGGCGACGATTACGCGCGCTATCGCGAAGAGACCGAATGCTTCATCCCCGGCATCTGGTAGAAGACCTAGCGCAGCATCACCGAGGCCGGGGCTAGCGTGTGCTCCACCGCGGCGACGAAATCGTCGGTCGGCGCGACGCGATAGCTGTCGCCAAGCAAAAAAATCGCCTCGTGCGCGTCATCCAGACCCAGATGCAAATATGTGATCGCGCGACCGCTATGGCGTCCGATCACCGCCTTCAGTTCCTCCAGCGCTCCGTTGGCCAGGCGCTCGCGCGGCGCCGTGATATGCACCTCGCGCACCGCGTCGACCAGCGCCCTACCTAGCGGACGCATCTCATCCAGGATAATCTGCGCGCGTTCGTCGTCGACGTCCAGCTTGCCGCGCGCCACCACCGGTTCGTCACTCATGATCAATGCTTCGTGCTTCTGGTAGGTCTCCGGCCACGCGATTACTTCGACCGCGCCCTCGCGATCCTCCAGCGAGAAGGTCGCATAGCGCTTGCCAGCCTTGTTATTCTTGAGCTTGGCCGCCTGGACCACGCCGGCGACACGCACCTGGCTGCCGTCGGGCAGCGAGGTCAGGTCTGCGGTTGACACGCCGCCGAGCCGGCGCAGTTCGCGATCGTACTTGTCGAGCGGATGGGCGGTGATGTAAAACCCGAGCGCCTCCTTCTCGTTGCGCAACATCTCTTTTTGATCCCACTCGGCGACCGGATCGCGCGGCGGCGGCAGCGCCTGCGGCCGCGCGGCGGCGCCGAACAATCCATGCTGACCCTTGGCCGTGTCACTCTCGGCCTTTTGCGCGACCTTGAGCGCGTCCTCGACGATCGCAATCAGAGGCGCGCGCGAGGGCGAGATCGAATCGAACGCACCGCACTTGATCAGTGCTTCGAGCACGCGCCGATTGACCAGCTGGGTGCCGACGCGCAGGCAGAAATCGAGCAGGTCCTTGAATGGGCCGCCGCTTTGGCGCACCGCGATCATTGCCTCGGCGCTCTTGCTGCCCACGCCGCGGATTGCGCCCAGGCCGAAGCGGATAGCGTCGCCCGAGACCGTGAACTTAACACCGCTGTGGTTGACGTCGGGCGGCAGCACCGCGATACGCATCTCGCGCAGCGCCGCGATGTTCTTGTAGGACTTGTCAACGTCGTCCATGTCGAGCGACATCAGCGCCGCCATGAACTGATGCGGATAATGCGCTTTCAGGTACGCGGTGGTGTAAGTGGTCAGCGCATAAGCGGCGGCGTGCGAGCGGTTAAAGCCGTAGGAGGCGAAGGTTTCGATTTTCTCGAAAATGGATTTAGCCAGCGCCGTCTCGAGCCCGTTTTTCTTCGCGCCGTCGAGAAAGCGCGCGCGCTCGCGCTCCATCTGCGCCTTGTTCTTCTTGCCCATCGCGGCGCGCAGGATATCGGCTTCCTCGAGCGTATAGCCGGCCAGCGCCTGCGCCGCGCGCATCACCTGTTCCTGGTAAATGATCACGCCGTAAGTGTCACGCAGCACCGGCTCGAGCAGTTGATGGTCGTATTCGACCGGCTCCTTGCCGTGCTTGCGCTTGATAAACGGATCGACCATCCCGGAATCCAGCGTGCCGGGGCGGAACAGCGAGATTGCCGCGATCACGTCTTCGAAGCTCGAGGGCTTGAGCTCGGTCAGGAAACGACGCATTCCCGACCCTTCCATCTGGAATACGCCGACCGTGTCGCCGCGCGCGAGCAAGCGGTAGCTATCCGGATCGTCGAGCGGCAGGCGGTTCAAATCCGGCGGCTCCTTGCCGCCGGCGCGCAGCAGGTTGAGCGTCTCGACTATGAGGGTCAGGTTCTTGAGCGCCAGGAAGTCGAACTTGATAAGCCCGATTTCCTCGACCCCCTTCATCGAGTACTGCGTAATCGCCATCGCGCCCTCGGTGCGTTCCTTGTCGGCGTAAAGCGGAACGACCTCGGCAAGCGGAACGTCAGAGATAACCACGCCGGCGGCGTGGCGCGAGGCGTGGCGCAAAAGCCCCTCGAGCTTGAAGGCGTACTCGAAAAGATCAGGATGGCTCTCGCGCTCGGCGCGCAGGCGCGGCTCCATCTCGAGCGCGGCGCTCAGCGGGAAATCGCGGCCCTGCTTGGGCGCCGGATAGAGTTTCACAATCCGGTCGGTCTCGGCGAACGACAGCCCGAGCACGCGGCCGACGTCGCGGATGGCCTGCTTACCCTTGATGGTGCCGAAGGTGATGATCTGCGCGACCCGGTCGGTGCCGTATTTGGCGCGCACGTAGTTGAGCACTTCGTCGCGCCGCTCGAAGCAGAAGTCGACATCGATATCGGGCATCGACTTACGGCCCGGGTTGAGCCATCGCTCGAACAACAGCTTGTGCTCGACCGGGTCGACCTCGGTTATCCTGAGCGCGTAGGAGACCAGGCTGCCGACCACCGAGCCGCGGCCCGGTCCGACCGGGATACCCTGGCTCCGCGCGTAATCGATAAAGTCGGCGACGATCAGCATGTAACCCGAAAAGCCCATCTCGCGGATGACCGGCAATTCGCGATCGAGCCGCTCGTAGTACGGCGCCTCGTCGAATTCGCCAAGGCGCGCGTGTATTTCAGCGAGCCGCGCGCCGAGTCCCGCCTTCACACGCGCCGCCAGCACCTGGTCGAGATCGTCGGGCGGCGCGTCCTGGTAAATCGGAAAGTGGAACTTGCCGAACTCGAACTCGAAGTCGACCCGCCGCGCGATTTCCATCGTGTTGCGGAACTCCTCGGACTCCGCGCCGAACGCCTTGGCCATTTCCTCGGGCGTCTTGACGTAAAGCTCGTCGGTATCGAAGCGCCATCGCGATTCGTCGGCGAGCGTTTTGCCGGTCTGGATGCAGAGCAGGACTTCGTGGGCGCGCGCGTCACCGCGATGTAGGTAGTGGCAATCGTTGGTGGCGACCAGGGGCAGGCCGGCAGTGCGGCCGATCTCGCGCAGTGCGTCGTTGATCGGTGCGTGCAGGCGGTTATCCTGCAGTTCGAGGTAAAAACGGTCCTTGAAAATGCGCGCGTAGCCTTCGGCCGTCTCGCGCGCCTTGTCGATTCGTCCCGCGCGCAACCATCGCGCGACCTCTCCCGACAGACATCCCGAGAGCGCGATGATGCCCTCGTTGAGTTCGGTGAGAATCTCCTTGTCGATGCGCGGCTTGTAGTACAGCCCCTCCTGGTAAGCCGCGCTCAGCAAACGGCATAGATTGCGATAGCCGGTGCGAGAGGCGGCGAGCAGGATCAGATGGAAGTTGCCGCCGCCGTCGAAATCGTCGCCCTTGGGCACTTGCGAGCGATCGGTGCGTTTACCGGGCGCGACGTAGGCCTCGCATCCGATGATCGGTTTAATCCCATGATGGATGGCTTTGCTGAAGAACTCGACGGCGCCGAACATATTGCCGTGGTCGGTGATCGCCATCGCGGACATGCCGGAGGCGTGCGCGTGCTCGAGCAACGGTTCGATCTTGTTGGCGCCGTCGAGCAGGCTGTACTGAGTATGAACGTGAAGATGGGCGAAGCTCATCAGGGAACGTAACCTCCTCCTCGCAACAACCACCGGCGCCGGCCACGCGGTCTGGATTGCGGCCGCGCGTTGCCGCCGCAATCCAGACCGCGCTTTCCGGAGCACCGCGCCGCACGCAAGACGTGCGCAGCGGCCATGCGTCGGCGGCGCGTCGCGCCGCCGGCAGTGCGCGTCAGCCTTTCTTCTGGCCGCCGCCCTTGTCGGCGGCGCCTTCCTTGGCGCCCGCCTCGGCGGCGGCCATTGCCGGCGCGGCGGCGGCACCCTCTGCACCCTCGGCGCCTTCGGCTGGGACGCCCTCGGCCGCTGCCGCCGCGACAGGCGCTTCGGCGACGGTCGGCGGCAGCACGGTGACCACGGGATAGTCCGTATCGAAAATCGGCTTGACGTTACCGGGAAAGCTTATCGCCGAGACGTGAATCACGTCATGGATATTCAGCCCGCTCACGTCGACCTCGACCGCCTCGGGAATCTCAAGCGGCAGACATTCGACCTCAATCTCGCGCACCAGCGGCTGCAGGATGCCTCCCTCTCCGACGCCACGCGCCTTACCGGTGAAGCGCAACGGCACCGCGACCCGCACAGGCTGTGTGAGATCGACCTCATACAGGTCGGCGTGAAGGAAATTGCCGCTGACCGGAGCGCGCTGGATCTCCTTGACGATAACGTGCCGTTCGTTGAGCTCGGGCGAACTCGACTTCAGCCGCATGAGGCGCTGGCGGGCACTGGCCGAGACGCGCGTACGCAGCTCGACGCCACTTATCGCGATCGGGGTCGCCTTGGTCTTGGGTCCGTAAAGAACCGCCGGGATATTACCCTCGCGGCGCACCGCACGGCGGCGGCTCTTGGGCCGCGTCTCTCTGATTTCGGCGGCCAGTTCGACAGTCTCCATTACGTCCTCACTTGAATATCGGCGGCTTGAATCTGAGCGAAAATCGGTCGCTCAATTGAACAGCGAGCTGACCGACTCTTCATTATGTATGCGCCGGATGGCTTCCGCTATAAGGCTTGCGACCGACAGCACCTTGAGCGAGCCGAGTTCGGCCTGCGCCTTGGCGCGCAGCGGGATAGTGTTGGTGGTGATCATTTCCTTGAGCTTCGACTTGTTCAGGCGCTCGCAGGCCGGATCGGACAGGATCGGATGGGTCGCGCAGGCCAGTACTTCGGTCGCGCCGGCGTTCATCACCACCTTGGCCGCCTCGGTGATCGTACCGGCGGTATCTATCATGTCGTCGACCAGCAGGGCCGAAGAGTCGCGGACTTCGCCGACCAGTTGCATCTCGGCCACCTCACTCGCACGCGGGCGGCGTTTGTCGATAATCGCGAGGTTGGCGTTGAGCCGCCGCGCAAACGCACGGGCGCGTTCGACGCCGCCGGCGTCGGGCGAGACCACGGAGACCCGGCGGCCTTCCAGGCGCTTGCGCAGGTACTGGATCAACACCGGCATCGCGTACAGGTTGTCGACCGGGATATTGAAGAAGCCCTGGATCTGGCCGGCATGCAGGTCAACCGTGAGCACGCGCGACGCGCCGGCGGCCGTAACTACGTCGGCTACCAGCTTGGCGCTGATCGGGACACGCGGCGCAACCTTGCGATCCTGGCGCGAATAGCCGAAGTACGGAATCACGGCGGTGATCCGTTTGGCCGAGGCGCGCCTGAGCGCGTCCATCAGCAACAGCAGCTCCATCAGGTTGTCGTTAGGCGGAGTGCAGATCGACTGAAGCACGAAGCAATCGCCGCCGCGCACGTTCTCGCGCACTTCGACCATCACCTCGCCGTCCGGGAAACGCCCGACTTCGGCCTCGCCCAGCCGTACGCTCAGATGCTCGCAGACCTCGCGCGCCAGCGCCGGATTGGAGCTGCCGGTGAAAATCTCCAGTTCGTCTTTCGCCCGCTCAGGCATCGCGGCCCCTCCGGCCCAGCCAAAATCGTGACTCCTTGCGCATCATCGCTCCGTCGTCGTCGCTCGCGTGCTTGCCGATTTTCCCGCACTCGCACAAACGCCCAAAAATGATGGCTGGGCGGGAAGGATTCGAACCTTCGAATGCCAGGTCCAAAGCCTGGTGCCTTACCAGCTTGGCGACCGCCCAGCACGCGCCGTGTCCCTTCCATCCACTCATGCTGAAGGGCATCGAGCATAGCACAGGCCCATGGCAGAGGCGCTCGCGCTGAGAGGTTCGACGCGCCGCCGAGCCGCCCTCCGCCGCCCGGTCATTTCGATGGAGCTGTGACGCGAAACTGATGCCAGCGGATCGGCCCAAACTATTGGCCGCAGCGCTTTGGCGCGCTGCGGCTTTGTGACAGCGATGTTAATTGATGGTGTTTTTGGGTGTCAATCGCGGCTCTCACTAAGTTCCACAAGCGGGCCGCCGTATCAGGTGCGATTTTGTCGCGACAGGCGCCTCAAGCGCGGCTAGGTAAGCGAATTTACCACATAAAATCGTGCCTCTGGATGGCGCTGGCGCATCATGGCCGCGGCTTGAGCGGCCGCCTTGGCGTCGGCGAAAATTCCAAAGACCGCGCCGCCGCTACCCGACATCGACGCTCCCTCCGCACCGGCCGCAAGCAGCATCGAGCGGAGTTGTGCGATTTCCGGATAGCGTGCAATCGCTGCTGCGGCAAGATCGTTTTGCAACATCTCAGGCCTGATAGCGCCTGAGGCTATAGCGTGCAGATGTTCCCTTGGCGCTGCTCCGCTCCATTGCTCAGGCGAAAGCGCGCGAAAAACCTCGCGGGTCGAGACCACTACCGGCGGTACCGCTATCACCATCCATAGAGGTGAGCGCCACAATGCTGCGCGTTCGCCCGAAGTATCGATTTCAAGCGGCGCTATCCGCTCTCCCACGCCTCCGATGTGCGCGATACGCGGCTGGAGAAAGAACGGGACGTCGGCGCCCAGCGCGAGCGCGACTTGGGCAAGCCGTGAACGGTCATCGACACGGCACAGCGTGGCCATCATGCGCAGCACCGCGCCGGCGTCGCTCGAACCGCCGCCGAGGCCCGCGCCTACCGGAATTTCCTTGCGCAAATCGATCGCGACTTGACGCGGGCGATCGATCTCGTCTCCAAACTCGTCAAGGAAGGCGGCTGCGGCGCGCCATGCCAGGTTTTTTTCGCCCGGGGGAAGGTCGTCGCGATCGCAATCAAGCGCGATCGTGGTATTGGGCGCGCTCCGAGGTTCCGCACGAATTTCCACTCGCACTTGGTCGCACAGTGAGACCGGGACGAACACCGAATCGAGTTCGTGATAGTCGTCGGCACGCCGGCCGACCACGCGCAAAAAGAGATTTATCTTGGCCGGCGCCGGCTCACTGAGCAGCTTGACCATCCGTGCGTTCCCGGATCCTCAGGGGAAAGTGAGACTCAGACCACTGACGAGAAGACTGTGCGCCCGCGACGTCGGCTAGTGCGCGTGCGGCGGCGCGTTGCCGTCCAGGGTCGCTCGCAGCCTTCGATGGACGTGGCGGTTGTCGCGCTGAATTATCACGATAAAGCCGACGAGCGTCAGCACCAGGCCCGCCACCACCAACGCCTGTCCGGTGAGAAACGTCGCATGATAGAAGTCCATCCGGGCGGTCGCATAGGAAACCTGGCGCTGCGAATTGGTGAACGGCGCCAGCACTTCGCGGTCCGTGCGCGGGTCGAGTTCGTCGAAACTGCGGTAGGCCTCGTCGGCCGCCACATTCGTGGTGCCGCCGACGATACGGCTGTATTCCTGGGTGCGGGCGCGCCCGATTTCCCAGTTGAACGCGCCGAGCACGATCAATGCGAGTCCAGCGACAATTCGCCAGTCCGTGTACACCTCAGGCAGTTTCATCAGTATTTAGCTGAACAATATGCGCACTCCCAGGTCAACACAACAAGTGAGGCAACAACCTTGAACAGGCTGATCCGCCGCTGCGCCCGCACAAAAATGCCTTTGAATTGCACCCTCGCCGTCCCGACGGTTATCATCAGTGGGGCAAACAGAGTAACCTTAGGAATCCTGTGGATAACACGCGTCTGAACTCACTGCTGGAACGCTTTTCGGCTCGCGACCGCCTGGCCCTCGCCCGGCTGATCACGCTGGTCGAGAATCGTGCCGCCGTGGTCAGCACCGTGATGGAGCGCATTTATCCGCGGGTCGGCCAAGCCTACATCATAGGTGTGACCGGCGCGCCCGGCGCGGGCAAATCGACGCTCGTCAACCGGCTTATCGCCAAGTACCGCGCGCAGAGCAAGGAAGTAGGCGTGCTCGCGATCGATCCCTCGAGCCCCTTTTCCGGTGGTGCGGTGCTCGGCGACCGCGTCCGCATGACCGACCATTATCGCGACGCCGGTGTCTACATCCGCAGCCTCTCGAGCCGCGGCAGCCATGGCGGACTGAGCCGCGCCGCGCGTGAAGTAGTAAAGCTGCTCGACGCCTTCGGCTTCGACATCGTCATCATCGAGACCGTCGGCGTCGGCCAGACCGAGCTTTCGGTGATGGACCTCGCCCATACCACCGTGGTGGTGACCGTGCCCGAGGGCGGCGACGGAGTTCAAGTGATGAAGGCCGGGCTGAATGAAATCGCCGACCTCTTTGTGGTCAACAAGGCCGACCGCGAGGGTGCCGACCGGGTCAAGGCGGAACTCGAGCTGGGCGTTCATCTGAGCCGCCAGGACGCCGGATGGCTGCCGCCGGTGGTGCTGACGCAGGCGGCGGCCGACCAGGGCGTCGACGCGCTGGTGGCGGCGATAGCGCGCCACGCCGAGTATGTCGCGGCCCATCGGAGTCCCGAGCGCGAGCGTGAGCGGCGGACGCGCGAATTTGTCGAAGTGCTGAGCGCCGAGATGGAAGACCGGGCCGCCCGCGCGGTCAAAAGCGGCGGCGTCAATGGCGTCGTCAGCGAAGTTCGCGCCGGAAGCCTTAATCCCTATACCGCTGCGCGTCGCGTGATCGAGGATCGCAAGGCGCTGGGCGACCTGCTCACGGAGGGATCGACGGTCAAGGAGGGATCGGCGGTTACGGCGGAGCGCGATTAGCCGCAAGCGGCACTTCTGATGGTAAACCGAAAAAGCAAACCACACCAAGCCGCGGCGGCCGGCCGCCTGTTCGCGATCGGTGACATCCACGGATGCCCCGATGAGCTCGGCGTGATGCTGGACGCGATCAAACCGGTGCGCGGCGACACGGTGGTGTTCGTCGGTGACTACGTCGATCGCGGACCGTCGGCGCACGACGTTATCGAGCTGCTGCTCGATCGCGAGCGGATGGGCGGGGCGGAGTTCGTCTTCTTGAAGGGCAATCACGAGGACATGATGTCCGCGTATCTCGGTTTGCCGGGAAACTACGGCGAGTCGTTCCTGTTCAATGGCGGCGCGGCGACCCTGGAGAGCTACGGTGTGAACGAGCAGAGTCTGCCCGAGGCGCTCGAACACATCCCCGATCCGCATCTCAATTTCGTCAAGCGCCTGGCCACCAGCTATCTGCGCCCACCCTACCTCTTCGTTCACGCCGGCGTGGTGCCGGCGCTGGAGCTTGAGGAGCAACGCGTCGAAGACATGCTCTGGATTCGCCAGGAATTCATTTTCAGTCCGCATAAGCTCGGTTCGACAGTGGTCTTCGGACACACCCCGATGCGGGCCGTGATGGTCGATTTGCCGTACAAGCTGGGTATCGATACGGGCCTGGTCTATGGCGGGAAGCTTACCTGTATCGAGTTGACCGAGGGCGTGCTCTACCAGGTCGGGCGGCGGAGCCGTCAGGCCAAGACCAGCGCCATCGCATTGAGCTAGCACCGGTTCAGGATCACGCTGAAGCTCTTTTAGAATTACGCCGCTCCGGCTAATGTTGACGGTTCGGTGGCGACGTAGCTCAGTTGGTTAGAGCATGCGGCTCATATCCGCAGTGTCGTAGGTTCGACTCCTACCGTCGCCACTCAACAATCCCTGCAAATTTCCTGCGCTTTTTTCGGCAGTGCCACTAAAGTGCCAACCGGACCCGCGCTGATAGGCGTCGAGAGCCGGAAGCGCGAATTCGAAATCCCCCATTGCGCCAATCGCGTAGCGGGTGCGAAATCTTTCGGTATGACCCGCCAGCGCCCGCGCGCTGCTGTCCGGAATCGAACGCTCGAAAATTCTCACCGCTGTCCGCCGCAGGTCGTGAAACAATAGGCCGGGATAACCCACGGCGACGGCGGCGGCGCGCCATTCTTTGCGAAGCGACTTACAGAGTCCGCGCTCCCCGCTTTTTCGGTTCGCTCGTTCAAAGAGCGGGGACCCGGCAGGACGACGCGCCGCTGCTTTACTGAAACAGAAGAACCATGGACTGATGATGCCAGCCCGCTCCAGTGCTCGTTTAACGGCAAGGCGTCGGTCGACTAACTCCGCCAGCGCCGGATATTGGCCGAATGGAATCGCACGTGGCACACCCGTTTTCGTGTGCTGCAAATTAATCACCCGCGCACCGAGTTCGACATCGGTCCATCCGACCCTGAGCGTCTCCATCTGGCGCGCGCCGGTCAGAAGCGCAAAATCAGCAGCGTCTCGAAACTCTGGTTGTAGTCGGTCGCGCAGTGCTCGCCATTCTTCGGCTTCGACGAAGCCGCGTCGCACCCGTAGGTTCTTGCCCGGCGGAAATTTGGGAATCGAGCTCAAGAGGCCGTAGGAGTGTGCGAGGCGATAAGCGCGTTTCGCAATCGATACCTCGTAATTCACTGTATCGGGCGCGGCCTGTTGCGAGCGTTCTTTCACGAACTCACGCCACGCGCCGTTGTCGATTTGCTCGGCGCGGCAACCTTCAAACTTCGCGCGGAGCGCTTTTCCAGCGCGCGCCATCCGGGCCACGCTCTTGAGGCCTGCTATCTCAGCGGCATCCAGCAAGCGCTCTATGATTAGTTCGAAGCTCGCAGTGCCGGGTAGGATTCCCGCGCTCGCCTGAGAGGCACGAAAGTCCAGCAGGGCCTGCGCTTCGTCCCGGTTCTTCGTGTGCGCCGATTCATCGCGCCAGCCGCCTTTGCCGTCTGGGTACCTCATTTGCCAGAGAGGGCGAGTCGTGCCGACGAAACAGCTTGGCGCGCATTCGTTTGGCGCGCAGTGAGCGCAGCTCGGCGAGGTCGGCGGATACACGGCGCGAGTGCTCTCCGGTCGCGAGAAAGTTCTCGTTGCCCGGTTGTTCGACGCCGTCAATTATCAGCCTGAACCCCCGCAACTCGACTACGGATTTAGATGGAGGTTTCACGGCCCGGCGCGACCTCCGCGATTCTGCATTTGAGCGTGAAAGCCACTTGGAAACGTGCATCGTTCACTCCATTAAGGGCGCTTTATATCAAGTTCTCGCGACCGATTGTCCGCAGCGCCGCGTCACGCTGCTCTAGCGAATTAATAAGCGCTGTGCCTTGTGGGCTCTCTTCGAATTTGCGCATTCGGGCCTTATCCCAATACTGGGCTTTATCGACGTTCGGTCGAACAAGTCCTGAGCGGACTTTCGTGGTTCACGCCTCACCCCCGCAACGATACGATTGTCCATGTGTTTATAGATTTCATAGGCGAACCAGTCTGCGGACTGTAGCTCATCGCGCCGTCCTTCGGTAGGAAGGACCATTCGCTGATTCTCAGGACTTTCTGCCAGTCGTACGGCGAGGGTGGCAATTCTGGTGGAGGTTTGTAGAGCACGGAGAACATTCGTTCGACGTAGCGTCGACCGCGCGCGCCCTCCTCGAAGACATAGCCCACTAAGCCCTTCTGGTTAGAGCGTTGCGCCCAGTGCCCGATTCCGACCATGCAGTCTTGAATCAGCCATCCATAGGCTCCGCCGAAAACTCGGCGGACTACATCCGGCATTGCTTCTGAAGTCATTGGCTATGACAGCCGCGCCGATGCCCGCTTCGGTCTGGTTCTCGATTATCTGATGGCAGTCGCGATCACTGCGATTTGTCTGTCTTTGCTCCAGACCCTGATTCACCCTGGAAACTCTCAAGGTCCTTAGCGATGGAGAACCTTCAGACGCCTTCGCGCTTGAGATTTCGGACCAATCACGGCGAAACTGTTTCCATTTCTTGGTAGACGAAACGTAACCGGCGACTGCGACGTTTGATGCGCTGCCGTGAGTACCACTTTCATCGAAGTATGCTTTGAAGGCAGCCATCGCCAGTCAAGGCGCTCGCCCTCTCCCCAATTGACCGCCTTTCTGGATGCCAAACTTCTCTCATAGCTCGTCCACCGGCTCAGATTGTCGCAAGCAATGAAGCGCGCGGCGCGAAGACCAGCGCCGGCGACAGCTCAGGGTCTAGCGTTACCGAGCAAGCGCGCCCGGGAGAGTGTCAGCGCTCGGCACAATCCGCAGCGCAAGGCGCAAGAGCGCGGCGTTTAGGCCAGCGAGCTTTCGATGGAAATTGAATTTCGCATGGCAGCGTTCGCGCCGCTTGACGTGGATATGGCCCGCGCAGCCGCGCTTGTCCATCAGGCGCAGCGCTTCGAGCCGGCGGCTTTGGTGGCAGCTACATTGATATTAGCATGACAATGTGGACAGACACGGACCTCAGCTGCCCCCAGTGTCTCGGCTTCAGCATGCGTCCGAGTATCCGGAGAACTCACCCGATATGAGGCCGGGACCCCATGGGTGCACGTTTCTCGCCTTTCAGGTTGTCAACGAGAAGTCGCGCGTCGGCCAGCACCACGGTCCCGGATTCGAGAGGTACGTTCGACGTGGCGGCGCAGGCCGTCCAGAAAAGCGAGCAATTCATGCTGCGTCATCGGTCTCCATGCTCAGCATCGACGTTGACGCACTTGTGGCGGAAGGTCAAACAAGTCTAGTTCCGTGACCCAGTCAGAAGCATGGTCGCCTCGCGGCGCCAGCGAGGCGTGCCGTCGAAGCCGTCCGGCACGCCTCGCAGTGCACCGCTCCGCATCTCCGGAAATTAGGCGCGCCCGCTCCACGCGGTTTCGAGAGCGGGACGCGCTTTAATTCAAAAGAGAAAGGCCAGATGGGGCGAGTCGCTGGCGAGCACCGGCCCAGCGGAGAGCCGCTTCCGAGCCAGCGGACGCGGAACCTGCTTGTCCAGCGGCTCTCCGTTGGCGCTCTGCTGGCTGCGCAAGCTAAGCCTGAGCACTGCAATGCGTCCCTGTCAGCGCTGTTCGATGCTTTCTAGCCGGATAGCCGCGCTCGAAGCTCGGCTGGTACAAATGGCGGAGTTCATCCGGTACTCCGAGGCTCAGCTCAGAAGCGCCGCGCCGGCGCCGACTATCGGATGCCGAACGTGAGCAACGACGCGCCGCCGGGCAGAGCCGGGCGCGCTACGCACAGCGAGACTTATTCAATCGCTTTGTTTAAGTGCGAGACTCGCGAACGCAGGGCGCAATTGAATGTCCCGTCGAAAATCGAGAAAGGCGCAAAAGGGGAGACCAAGCAGGCTGGGTCAATACCCGGCCCCCAATTCTGAGCAGGGTCCACCGCCGCCAGCCGCTTCCGAGTCCCATGCTCTTCGAAACAGCACCATTCTGGCTCTAATTGCGGCCTTCGCGGTGTTGGGCGCTGCATATTTGAGTAGCCAGGCTACAAAGCAAGGCCAGCAAGCAGACCTCTTTCTTCGTGCCGGTCAGCAACTCGCCAGCAACGATGCGGTGACGCATATAGACGGAATTCAGTCACTAGAACGTCTAGGCGAAGACTCCAGTCGGTACCTCCCGACTGTTGAACAGCTTCTCCAGACCTATCTCCGAAAATACGCTGCATGGAGAGGAACACAAACGCGTCTGTCTGGTGACGCACAGGCGGCACTAACTGCGCTCGCGAACCTTCGTGCTCTCAGCAAAGAGGTAAAAGTCGGAGCGCTAGACCTCAGTGGTCTAGACCTTGAGTACGCCGATTTGACCGGTGCGCACCTAGAGGGAGTGGGCTTTTGGGGGACACATTTAGAGCACGCCAATCTTTCGGACGCGCATTTGGATGGTGCTTGGCTGTTGGCGGCGCATCTGGAAAACACTATCGTCGCGGGCGCTTCTATGACGTGCGCCAACCTGAGCGGTGCAAAATTGGATGGAGCTGAACTGGAAGGCGCTGTACTACGGCAAGCCGATTTATCGCAAGCTTCTCTTGTAAGCGCCGGAGGGTTTCCATTGGTCGCACCGATTCAGTTTGAACAAGCGAACCTTTCATGGGCCAATCTGCAGAAGGCACAACTTGAAAACGCTAATTTTAAAGATGCCGTCCTCTTGGAAGCGGACCTCAGGGGCGCCAATTTATGGAACACGCACTTGGAAGGAGCAATACTCGACTAAGCGAACATGGAGGGCGCAGCGTTTCTCGAACGCACGCCTCGAGGGTGCCCACTTAGCCGCCGGGACCATCCGGTTCCTGGATTGCCAAGGCTTGCGACCCAATGTTTCAAATAATCCCAATGCTGAAAGGCTGGACGCGAAACTTCCACAGCCAAGCGGAACCTGGCATCAAAAACAGGCAGTTAAGGACGCGATTGGACTTACGCGCGAGCAGGTCAAACAGGCCATACTGGATAAGAAGACCCAGCTACCTGACTATCTGACAAGACCGTAAAAAATGGTGAAGCGCGCGGCGAGCAATTACGGCACTCGAAGTAGTTTATGTCGCGGCGTATCGCCCAAGGTCCTCAAAGCGAGCACCCCTTACGGGGCTTGGGCGGACCAGTAGATAGCATCCCAATCAATTTCGACCGCACCGAGCTGCTCAACTGCAACGACCGCCACGCGCGCTGGACACCACGACCAACCGGCTTCCTTGATTTCGGGTATCGAGACGCTAAGAGCGTACCGCCGCGCGCCTCCATCCGCGTCGCCGATTGATTTGGTCAGGTACTTTGAGACGTAAGTGCCGGCACCGACGCCAGAGAACACAACGCGGAAATCGAGGGTGCCGAGACCGCAGCGCTTCGCGGCGGTTTGAAGCTTCGCCGAGGGAAGCCAGCCACGGCGAAACCCATCGCGGCGAGGTACGCGCAAAAGAAAGTGCCGATGAACCTGGCTCCCGGCGCGCCCGTTATCGGAGAGCACGCCACATTCGCAACCCTGCCGCGCCGCGGCTTCCTCGCGGCAGGTCCCGCAGTGCACCCCGAGTTTGCGTTGGCGCTCGCTCGCTGGATGGCACACGCAATTCGGGTTCGACGCGCCTTCTTCGCGTACCCATCCGTAGGCCGAGACGAGGTTGTGGCGGACCATGTAGCGGAGCAGCGAACGGCAGCACTTTTGGAGTTCAGCCGCGTTCTCGCGGGTCGCCCATGCGGAACGAGGCAGACTCAATGTCATCAGAACATCAGCACCCAAGCACGAGAAGCGCTCCGCGACCTTGCGCGCCTTGCGCCGGCCGCATGCCGGGCAGCGCCAGCGTCGACAGCCGGCTTGCATCGCGATTCCGCGCTGGCGATTGAACACCGTCCCACGCGGACACTCGCAGCGAACAACATACCGGCCGTTGGAGTTGCTACTCTGCCTGCTATTCGCGTCGCGCCCTGCGCGCAGCTCGCGACGCCTGTCGGGACGGTTCAAACGTCGCTCAAACGTCGCGGGACAGTCGCTCAGAGCGAGATGCGCGGACACGACGACGGCGCGCCGGGATGGCCGTCTAAGGTGCTTCACGAAGGTTCGCCCCCGATTCGCGCGCGTCGCAGTGGCCTCTCGTCAGCGCCGTCGACGCCTAGCGAATAGCGAAGCTTCGAGAGGCTAGGAATTGGGTTCGGAGAACTGCCACCGAAGTGCCAACTAGGATGCTCGATTTTGGCGCTTTCGGATGCAGCGGCTCCTTGAATTTGATAGGTTTTTTTGGCGAGGAAGGTTCGACTCCTACCGTCGCCACTCACATCGAAGGTTCCTACGGTGCCATCAAAGAGCCAATCAGTAATCGACCCGTCCAAGGCGCGCCCCGGCCATCCGTTTCACATGTTCGACGCGATAACCGCGCAGCCCGCGGCAATCGCCGAGGTCGTGGCGCGCAACCGTGAGCGCCTCGCGTCGCTCGCTCGCGCGCTCAAGGAGAAGCCGGCTCTTACGCTGGCGGGGCTCGGCACCTCGCTCAATGGCGCGATGTACGGCGAGTACTGGTTGCGCACCATCGGCGGGATGGACGCCGTTGGCGCTATCGGCGGGAAAGAAAAGCCGTCCTCGGTCAGAGCGGTAAGCTCTTTCGACGCGGTAAATTACGGGCTGGGGCCCGCGGCGGCGGCGCGCTGCTGGTGCTGTCGCATCGCGGATGGAAGCAGAACTCCGCGCGCGCGGTGACCGAGGCCAAGGCCGCCGGAATCGTGACCGCAGCGATCTGCGGGCAGGGACCTGACGAAGGCGCGCGCCAGGCGGACCATCTGTTGCTCACGACCGATCAGGAGCAGTCGGCGGCTCATACCAAGAGCCTGACGACGGCGATGGCGCTGTTGTTTGCCTTGGCGCTCGAGCTTCGCGCGAAAGCCGGGAGCGGGGATGTCGAGACCCAGCGGTTGCGCGCGGAGTTCGACGCGATTCCGGAGCTGATGCGCCGGCGGCTGGGCGACGATTCGCGCGAGCGCAACGCGGCCGAGCAGTTACGCAACTATCGCCGGATCGTGGTGCTCGGCGGTGGACCCAACTATCCGACTGCCCGCGAGATATCGCTCAAGCTCAAGGAGACCAGCTTCGCCTATGCCGAGGGAATGCAGGTCGAGGAATTTCTGCACGGCCCGATTAGCCGGCCGACCGCGACACCCTGGTCATCGTCGCGAGCGGCGGCGGCGCGGCCGGCGCGCGCGCCGAGCAGGTGGCTAACGCGCTTGGCGAGATCGGCGCGGAGCGTCTCGGCATCTATACCCGCGCGGGTTCAGCCTTGGCCGAGGCGGTCGACCTCGGAATCCAGGTGGAGGGCGAGGAAGAAGCGCTGAGCCCGTTCGCGTTGCTGCTTTCGCTGCAGCTTTTCACCTACTGGCTGGCGGTCAAACGCGGATGCAATCCCGACCTGGCGCATCGCGACGACCCACGTTACGTCAAAGCCGCCGGTCATTTTGAGATGTGACGCGAGATCCGGCTAGCGTCGCGCCGTGATGCCCGTCCGGCTCGCCAAGCCTGCCGCGGCGCTCGCGCTTTCGGCCGCGCTCATCTCGCTAATCCTGTTTGCGCTCGGCGCTTCACCGCTTGACGTTTTCGCCTCGCTGTGGGAAGGCGCCTTCGGCAATTGGCTTGCCGCGACCGACACCCTGGTCAAAACCACGCCGCTGGTTTTCACCGGGCTTGCGGTGTCGATCGCCTTTCGCGGCGCGCTGTGGAATATCGGCGCCGAAGGCCAATTACTGGTCGGTGCGCTCGCCGCGGGCGCGATTGGAATTGCTCTCGACGGGTGGCCTCGGCCGCTGGCGGTGGGAGCGGTCCTCCTGGCCGGCGCGACGGGCGGCGCGCTCTGGAGCGGAATTTGCGGATGGCTTCGCGAGCGGCGCGCGGTCAGTGAAGTAATCAGCACCATCATGCTCAACTTTGTCGCCGTGCAACTCCTGAGCTACGCCGTGCACGGCCCGCTGATTGAGCCCTCGCGCTCTTATCCCAAGAGTGCACCAATCGCGCGCGCCGCCGAACTGTGGACGTTTGTGCCCCCAAGCCGGCTGAACGCCGGGATGATTCTCGCGGTCGTGCTCGCGTTCGGGTCGTGGCTCTGGCTCCTCCATACCCGCAGCGGTTTCGAGGTGCGCGCGATGGGCCACAGTCGGCGCGTCGCGGCGTTCTTTGGTATTCCGGTCGCGCGGCTGGGGATCGCTACGATGGCGTTTAGCGGAGCGCTGGCCGGATTGGGCGGCGCGGTTCAGGTTTCGGCGATAACCCATCGGCTGTACGAAAGCTTCTCGCCCGGATGGGGCTACGAGGCGATTGCGGTTGCGCTGGTCGCGCGGCTCAACCCGCTCGGCGTGATGCTGACTGCGCTCCTCTTCGGCGCGCTCGACAATGGCTCGCAGGCGATGCAACGCGGCCAAGGAGTGTCGCCAGTGCTGGTGCAGGTGATCCAGGGAATGGTGATCCTGATACTGCTTGCCTTCGACACCCGCGCTTGGGCCGGACTGAACGATGCGCTATGGCGTGGCGGCGCCATGGTGGCTCCTGAAGCTAGCGTGGCGGCAGGGAGGGGTGGCGATGCTTGAGGCGTTTTTGGCTTCGACGGTCGCGATGGCGACGCCGATTCTTTACGCGGCGCTCGGGGAGCTTTGGGTCGAGCAGAGCGGCGTCATCAATATCGGGATTGAGGGCGCGATGCTGGCCGGGGCGTTCTTCGCGCTCGCTGCTGCCTACTTCAGCGGCAGCCTCGTACTCGGATTACTTGCGGGAATCGCCGCGGCCGTCGCGCTCAACGCGCTGCTGGCGCTTTTGGTCGTCAATCTCGGGGTCAACCAGGTCGTGGCCGGCACTGCGCTCGATATCCTCGCGCTTGGATTGACCGGCGTTTTCTACCGCCGGATGTTCGGCGTAACCGGCAGCGCCTTCGTGGTGCGGCAGTTCGACGCGGTGGCGCTGGGACCGCTCGCGCGAATTCCAGTGCTCGGACGCGCGCTCTTCGATCAGAATGTGCTGGTGTACGTGGCGTTCGCGATGGTGCCGATGTTGGCGTTCATGATCTCGCGCACGCGCTACGGATTGCGGCTGCGCGCGGCAGGCGAGCGGCCCGAGGCGGCCGACGCGCTGGGGCTCGGCGTTTATCGGCTGAGATGGGAGGCGCTGCTCGCCGCTGGCGTGCTCACGGGACTGGGCGGCGCGTTTTTGACCTTGGCCTACGCCGGCACCTTCGTCGAAGGGATGTCGGCCTGCCGCGGCTTCGTCGCACTGGCGGTGGTGATCCTCGGACGATGGAAGGCGTGGGGATGCGCCGCGGCCGCGGTGTTGTTCGGCGCCGCGATGGCGCTGCAGTTCGGCTTGCAAGCGCTCGGCACGGCGGTGCCCTACCAAGTGTTTCTCGCGCTCCCTTACGCGCTGACGCTGGTGGTGCTGGCGGGATTCGGCGGCCAGGCCGCCGCGCCGAGCGCGCTGGGCGAGCCCTACGTACGTCCGTGAGTAGGGAATTTCTTTTCTGACTTCCTCCCCAGTTGTCTTGGGGGAGGATTGAGGCGGGGGTCGAGCGAGGAAGCGCCAAATGTCTTTTTTTCGGCGCCTCCTCGTCCCAGTGTTGTCGTTATGCGCGCGCCGATGCGGACAGAGGCGGTTCTCAGAGACACTCAGAACCACCTCGACTCCCACCCAACCCTCCCCCAAGATACGGGGGAGGGAGTACGAAAGCAGCGCTCTTTCGGAGAATATCGGGCACCGCGCGCTAGTGCGGCCCTTCACTCCCGGGGCGGCGGCGGGTGGCATGTGGAGCAATCCCCAGCGCTTCCATCTGACGATTGAAGCGTGGCCGCCGGTAGCTCATTCCGATCATGAATCCGGCGAGGTAGAAGATCCCGTTCGGACGCGGCAGCAGCATCGTGGGCAGAAACAGAAATACGATCGCGCCCGCAACCGCCCATCCCAGCGTCCCCGCCTCCATCCCTATCGATAGCGTCATGCGGTTGGGCGCGACGTCCATCCGCTCCAGCATCCGCGAGCGCCATTTCAGCACTCGCGCGAACGGGATGAACATCGCGACTCCGCCGGCGACACCGAGCACGACCGCAATCCATAGCCACGGGTCTTTCCAGTCCATCGCTATTCCGTCCGCTATTCCGTCGCGTTTTTCAGTCTCGCCATTCCGTCGCGTGATGATCTTGCGCCGGCAGGGGATTAGACTACCCGACTGCCGCTTGCTATACACCGCATCGGCTTGGCGATGAAGGATCTGTCACTCAACGCATCGACCTTTCCTACCGCGCATTGCACAACCTGTGAGCGCGTCGTGCTGGTGCACGTCACACTGGATGAAAGCGATCGCGAGTACAGGTGCTGCGTGCATTGCGACGCGGAGATCAGCGAGCCGCTACGCTGGATTAAGGCCGGCGAGCTCGAGCAAGAGGGTTACTACTTCGGCGCGCCGCCTGAGAAGGGAGCGCCAAGCGGGGGATGCGCCAGCGGATGCGGCACGTGCGGGACGCGCGGCCACTGATCTCGCGGCTGCAGCTCTGGATGAAGAAAGCTCTACTTTCGCGCCGGGCCGCCTTGCTGGTTGCCGGGCGCGTTTCGGCCGCTAGCCTGTTTTAACTTCCGGTATTCATCCAGCGGGACTGTGGGCGGGTTTGGAACTTCTTGCGGCGCGTCGGCTGGCGGAATGATATCGCGATCCCGCTCGATGTCCGCGGGGGTTCTGACGACTCCGCCGGATGCGGTAGCTGGGCTCCCCTGAGTCATGGTAGCACCGCCGCCCTGGGCAGCAGCGTCGGGCGTGCCCTGACCCCCAGCCGCATTCTGCTGGATTGATATTCCGGCCAAAACCATCATCGCCACGCGCGCCAGCGTGATTCGAGCCACTGAGCGAACTTTCCCTGGCCGAATCGGTAATTTTGCACGTCCATAGGCGTTTGGCGGTCCCATGCCGATGCGCCTGTGGATAACATCATGCATATGTGGAAACATCGCGCTTATAGATGCTCATTGGAGAGAATTGATTTGCGTTTATGCGAGCGCGTGAGTATGCTGCCTGTTCAAATCACAAAAGTTTGGAGAGGCGCCCCAAATTCGAGGCTTAGTGTATAGAAGAGGCGTTTCGATTGCAGCCAAACGGGGGAGGGAGCATGAGACATTCGCGGTGGCTGGTGCCGCTTGTGGCTGTGAGCGCAGCCGCGACGTTTGGGGTATTTGCGGTTCAACGGGCTCCGCGCGCGCAGAGCGAGCCGTCTCCGCGCGACGCCGGACCTAGTATCACTGCTGCAGAGACACTGAATTCGTCCGGACCGGTTGAGCGGACTCCGGAAATGATGGCTGCGGATGCTGCGCTTGCGCCGTCTGGTCCAGTCCCAGCCGCGGCGCTGGCGGTGCGGCCGACTATGCCGAAAGCGCAATATGACGGGCTGAAGGCAGCGGCAAATGCGGAAAGCGCTGTATCGAAAGCCCTTGGCGATGTTCCCGTTGCCCAGGCTCCAATTCTCACCCCGGTGATTTTTCCCGGCGCCAAGGAGGGGGTAGTCGGCGCCAACGAATTTCCTTCTGACGTCGATATGGACGTGTCAGGGGGGCAGGTCGCGCAGATTACCAATTCCTCTTTATGGGTGTTCAACAAAACGGGCACGATCCTGTTGCGGCGCTCTCTCAATGCGTTGTTCGGCACAGGCGACTTTCTGGGCGACGTTCAAGTCCTTTTCGACAGTACCTGGAAGCGATGGGTAGTGACTTCGGACGATTTCACGAGCAGCGCGCTGTGGCTCGCGGTATCGACTACCAATTCCGCAACCGGCGGATGGATTGTATACAGGGTTGTCAGCGGCGCGTTTGGCCCTCCCAACTTTTTCGACTATCCCCACCTCGGCATGGATCAGGATGCCCTGTTGGTCACTGGCAACGTCTTCAACAGTAGCCTAGCCTACGTTACGACGGTTGCATTCGCGATTCCGAAGGCGCGCGTCTACAATGGGCTCGGCTTTAGCGTACCTGTATTCAGCGGGCTTCTTGGCACATTGATGCCGCCGGTTCAGCTTGGCGCGCCCTTTTATGGACACTTCTCGGCGGATTACTTTGCCGTGGCGACGGCCGGCACTGGAGTTTCGCTTTACACAATGACCAACGCCAGCACCACGCCGGCAATGTCAGGGCCAGTCGCTATTCCCAGTACTAACTTCTCCGTACCACCGAGCGCGGTGCAACCAGGATGTACCAATACAATCGACACTCTGGACGGCCGCTTCCAGAACGCGTGCTACCAGATTCCTCCGACCGGCAGCTTTTCCGATGGCCTCCTATACTGCGTGCATACAACGGGTTCGGGACCGTTTCCCGTGCCCGTATGGTACGCGTTCAATCCTTTAACAAACACTATTGCTTTCTCAGGCGACTTCTTTCTTAGCCTGACGTCGGATGACTTCAACCCATCGATTGCGGCGGACGCCTTCGGCGACATCTTCGTGAGCGAGACCGCTACCGATACGGGCCGCAAGCCCCTGATTCTGGCCGGCGGTGCTCTTGCCGGAAACGCTGTACAGCTTAATACCACTCCGGTGGGGGCGAGTTCGGTCTGTTTGACCAATAATAGCCAACCCGCCGGGACCAGCCCGCAGCGATGGGGGGATTACTCGGCCGCGCGATTCGATCCGGCGACCTCTTCCACTGGAACTGCGGGAGGCATCATAGGCTGGATCACCAATCAAAAGGTCGCCGCCTTCAATCTCTGGAACACCAAGATAGCCAAAATCAGGGAGTAGCGATCCGAGGCAATAATTAGCGGCGGGGCCGGACCTTCCGTCTCCGCCGCTTTTTCGTTACTGCCGGTCGATACGATAAGCGCCGAGTGTCGTGTCTTCGTTACACGCCAAGCCGTCCGCTCTGGCGCAGCGCTTCGTAGAGCACGATCGACACCGCGTTGGCCAGATTGAGACTGCGCACTCCCGGCTCGAAAATTGGAATTCGGTACGCCGCGTTGCTCCGGGTGCGCATGAACTCCTCGCCCAAGCCCTTGGTCTCGCTGCCAAACACCAGGAAGTCGCCGGACGTGTACCCGGCCTCGAGATAGGGTCTCTTTGCGCGCGCGGAGAAGTACTTCAGGCGCGGGCCGCCTTCGTCGTTGATTTGCCAATGCTCGTCCGCCGCGAATTCGTCCCATCCGGGGTAAGTTCGCAGATCGACCAGCGGCCAATAGTCGAGCCCTGCGCGTTTGAGATAGCGGTCTTCTAGCGAGAAGCCGAGTGGGCCGACCAGATGCAGTCGCGTGCGCGTCGCCGCCACCAGGCGTGCGATCGATCCCGTGTTCTGCGGAATCTCGGGCCGCACCAGCACGATATGAAACGCCGGATTCGTCAAGCGGGCGGCGGGGCCGCGCGGCGAACTCAATCGTTCCCGCCTGCCAAGCCCGCGCGCAACAGCGGGTAGCGCCGGCCGCGCATCGTGATCGAGAAACCGCCGCGATCGTCGGCCTCGAAGCCGGGGCTCAGATGATAATAGGCGTTGCGCAAAAACCGCGCGCGCGCCTTGCCGCCCTTTACCCGGCAATAGAGCACGTTGTCGGGGCCGACCTCGAGCGTCGCCGGATCAAGTTCCTCGCGTTCCTCGTCGTTGAGCACGATCGTAAAGCCGCTCTGCGCGTCGCCCTCGATCGCCTTGACCACGTAGGGTGTGTCCTCGACCGTAATCGAGGCGCGTTCTTCGGCAACTTGGAGGTAGTAGCTGCCGTCGGGGTTTTGCTGGATGCTGCGGCTGAACAGGAGCGCGATACGTGGATTGTCGATCCGCTCGTCGTCGCTGTACCAGTTACCGTCGCGGCGAAACGAGATTTTGCCCGACTCAACGGCGTAGAAACCTGCCCGTGCCATCTCAACGCACCCGGCTGTCAAAAATGATTGTCACCGGCCCATCATTGACGAGCGCCACTTCCATGTGAGCGCCGAATTCACCCGTCTCAACTTTAACACCACGCGCGCGCACGAGTGAAATGAAACGCTCGTACAACACGCGCGCGAGTTCCGGCGGAGCCGCCTTGATGAACGACGGTCGCCGTCCGCCGCTGGTGTCGGCCAGCAGCGTGAATTGCGAGACCACCAGCATCTCGCCGGCAATCGTATCCAGCGCGAGGTTCATCTTGCCGGCAGCGTCGGCGAATACACGGAGGCCCAGGACGCGATCGGCGATAAATTCCGCGTCGGCTTCGGTGTCGTCGCGCGCAACGCCGAGAAGTAAGGCGAAGCCGACGCCAATTTTGCCGAGGCATTTTCCGCCGACGCTGACCTCGGCACGGCTTACGCGTTGAATGACCGCTCGCATCCCGGCGTCATATATAGCGCACGACCTCGCGCGAAGTGCAGTGCGAGATTCAGTGACAAAACTTCGGGGCGGCCCTGTCTGGTTTGCGGCGCTCGCTCCGTACTATAGTTGTCGATGCGATGATTCCGATTTTGTTGCGCCTGGGACCGTTCCATCTTTTCGGCCATCCGCTGACGTTCACCATCTACAGCTATGGCCTGATGATGGCGCTCGGGTTTATCGCCGCCGACCTGGTGATCGCCGCCGATTGCCCGCGCCGCGGTATCGATCCTGATTACGCTACAGCCGTGGTGCTGTGGGGCGCGCTCGGCGGAATCATCGGTGCACGCCTGTACGACGTGCTCGACAACTGGCGCCTGTACATGGCTGACCCCATTTCGATCGTGTGGTCAGGCTCGGGCTTCGTCTGGTTCGGCGGCTTTATTGGCGGGGTGATAGCCGCCTACTTCGTCTCCCGCTATTACGAAGTCCCCTTCGGCGCGACCGCCGACATGTGCGGCCCGGCGCTGGCGATCGGACAGGCGCTGGGCCGCATTGGATGCCATCTGTCGGGCGACGGCGATTGGGGCGTTCCTTCGACGCTGCCGTGGGCGGTCGCGTATCCCAAGGCGATCGTGGGCTGGGGTCCGCAAACCGTGCTCAAGCTCGGGCCGCATCATGAGCTCGTGTCGGGATTTTTCCCCGGAGTCAGAGTGCATCCGACGCCTATCTACGAAGCCATCCTCTACACGGGCGTGTTTCTGATCCTGTGGTTGATGCGCCGGCGCGCGGGCATTGAGGGCCGCATCTTTTACCTCTATTTGTTGCTGTTGGGAGCCTGCCGCTTCATGGTCGAATTTCTGCGGATCAATCCGCGAGTGCTATTTGGTTTGAGCGAGGCCCAGGTTATCGCACTCGTGATGATGGTGACCGGCGTCGTCGCACTTCATCTCACCGGTGGGGTGTTCTCCGGATGGACACCGAAGGAGCGCGTGCCGCAAAGCCCTCCCAAGCCGCAAAAAGTGGCGGCAGGAGCATAGCCGGCGCGGCGCTTAGGTCGGGATGGCTCCGCGAGTAAAGCTGCTCTCCACGATCGCCGGCGTGGCGTTGCTGGCAAGCGTGCTGCTAATTGCGGCCACGCAAATTCGGCGCGCCACCCCTCCGGGGTCGCAATCCCCTGAAGATACCGCCATCAGTCCGGGCCAAAACAGCTCGGGTCTGGATGCCCACGGGCCGATAGCCGCAGGTGAAAAGGCCGCACCGTTCAAGTTGACGGATTTGAGTGGCGATTCAGTTTCGATGGCCGATTTGCGCGGCAAAGTCGTGTTTCTCAATATCTGGGCGACCTGGTGCGCGCCGTGCCGCGAGGAAATGCCCTCGATGGAGAAGCTCTACGAGCGCCTCCATGACAACAAGGGTTTCGTGATGCTCGCGGTGAGCCAGGACACCGAGAGCCGCGACGAGGTCGAGGCCTATGTCAAGAAGCATGGTTACCACTTCGACGTGCTGCTTGATCCAAAAAACGCGGTCGCCGAGGCTTATAAAGTAAGCGGCGTTCCGGAGACCTTCATAATCGATCGCGACGGCCGAATCGTCGCCCATCATTCGGGGGCGTTCGACTGGTCGCAGCCGGGTATTCGCGACGCGCTCGAGGAACTGCTCAAGGAGAACAAGGGTTGAGAGACCGGGCCAGTTGCGACAGGCGTTACTTGATCATGCCGCTAAAGGGCACTATTTGACGCCTGGGTTATGGCGTCTCGCGCGCGCAAAGAATATGCTGGGAAATCTACCCGCTCGCTCACCGTAGCGGGTTCTAGCTGCGAGTAATTGATGAAACGCAATCGTTCACCCTTTCTGGTCGCTGGCGTATGCGCGGTAGCGATCCTGGTTTTACTGGCGGAAATCGCCGTGCGGCGCGCCGACGCGTTGCCCGACGACACTTACAAGGAACTTGCCACCTTCGCCAACGTGCTGGCGATCGTGCAGAAGAACTACGTCGAGCCGGTCACCACCAAGCAACTCATCAACGGCGCGATAACCGGAATGCTGGCCTCGCTCGATCCGCACAGCGCGTACCTCACTCCCGACCTCTATCGTGATCTCGAAGTCGAAACCCGCGGCAGCTTCGGCGGGCTGGGCCTTGAAGTCACGGTCAAAGATGATCTGCTGACCGTCGTTTCACCGATCGAGGACACTCCCGCCTACAAGGCCGGAGTCAAGGCCGGCGACCAGATCGTCAAGATCAACGACGACTTCACCAAGGGCATGACGCTGACTGACGCGGTCAAGCGGATGCGTGGGCCGCAGGGCAGCAAAATTCGCCTGACCATCCATCGCAAAGGCGTGCCCGAGCTGTTCACGGTGAGCGTCACGCGCGAGGTCATAAAGATAAAGTCGGTCAAGAGCAAGGAACTGCGTCACGGCTACGACTACGTCCGCGTCAGCAGCTTCGAAGAAGGTACCGGCGACGATTTGCAAAAGGTGCTGGACAAATTCCGCGCGGAGCACAACGGTCAGGTCAAAGGACTGGTGTTAGATCTCCGCGACAACCCGGGCGGATTGCTGAACCAGGCGGTGCAGGTCGGCGATGAATTCCTCGACGGCGGGCTTATCGTCTATACCCAGGGCCGCCAGGAGAATCAGCAGCAGAAGTACTTCTCGCATCGCAAGAAGGATTTCGTGGACTACCCGATGGTGGTGCTGGTAAACGGCGGCAGCGCGAGCGCGAGCGAAATCGTCGCCGGCGCGCTGCAGGACCAGCGCCGCGCTATCACGGTCGGAACGCAGACCTTCGGCAAGGGCTCAGTGCAGACGATTTTGCCGCTTGACGATCATTCCGCGCTGCGGCTGACCACGGCGCGCTACTACACGCCTAACGGCCGTTCAATCCAGGCCGTCGGCATCACGCCGGACGTAACCTCAGAGCCGCCCAAGACCACGCTGGCCTCGCTGGAGCAGGAAGGCGCCACCATCAACGAGGACACCGAGATTCGCGAAAGCGACCTGCTGCATCACTTCAAGAACAATGGCGTGCTGAAAGCCCCCAATGCGCCGGCTGGTAGTGACGGCGGCGCCCCGGCCGCGGGATCGTCGAAACATTCCAAGGGCACTCGCGCGAGCAAGGAGCAAGCTGCTGGCGCTTTCAAGGAGCCGGCGGACGTCCAACTCGATCGCGCGATCCAGGTCCTTGATAACTGGCGCAGCTACAAGCTCCAGCTCGCACGCAACGACATCCCACCGCCACAGACGGCGCCTAAGGCAGCCGCCGCTCCAGGCGCGGATGATTCGGGCGCCGACGGCTCGGGACAGTAAACCCGCACCGACGTTTCAGATTTGATCGCCAAAACCGCTGTCCGCGGATTTCGCGCGGACGGCGGTTTTCTTTTGCACACGCGTTGCATTTGACCGTTGCCTCCGCCGTTTTGCGACGCTCCCTCGGCCAACACGCCTTACGCTCGGCGGCGCCCATCTGGTAAGTTGGCCGCATGGCCGGCCAACTGGAACTTTCGCTGCGCGGCCAGGTGCGGGCGCTCAACGTCACGCAGCTAGTGCGGCTGGTGCGCGAGACGCTGGAGGCCAACCTCGACCAGTGCTGGGTGGTGGGCGAAGTCTCCAACGCCCGCCTTGCTCCATCGGGCCATTTCTATTTCACGCTCAAGGATCGCACGAGCGCGATCAGCGTTGTGATGTTCCGTTTGGCTGCGGCTCGGCTGCGCTTCAAAGTCGCCGACGGGATGCAGGTCGTGATGCGTGGCCGGGTCGACCTGTACGAAACGCGCGGGGCGCTCCAGTTCTACGCCGAGGAGATGGAGCCG
The DNA here is from genome assembly GCA_963710455.1 of uncultured delta proteobacterium. Lineage (GTDB taxonomy): Bacteria > Desulfobacterota > Binatia > Binatales > Binataceae > JAKAVN01. The sequence goes on along the minus strand of CAVQAG010000011.1, from coordinate 380,462 downwards.
CGCGGGCTCGGCGCGTTGCAGCTCGCCTTCGAGCAGCTCAAAGAGCGGCTGGGACTCGAGGGGCTGTTCGACCAGGCGCGCAAGCGCGCGCTCCCGTTCCTGCCCGCGGTGGTCGGAGTCGTGACGGCGCTCGGCGGCGCGGGCCTGCGCGATATCGTGACCATCCTGCTCACCCGCTATCCCAATATGCAGATCATCATACGGCCCGCGCGCGTGCAGGGAGCGGGCGCGGCGGCCGAGATCACGCAGGCGATCGATGAACTCAACGCCGACGCGCGCGCCGAGGTATTGATCGTGGGCCGCGGCGGCGGCTCGCTCGAGGACCTGTGGGCGTTCAACGAAGAGGCGGTCGCCCGCGCGATCCATCGTTCGCGCATTCCCGTGATTTCGGCGGTCGGCCACGAGATCGATTACACGATCGCCGACTTCGTCGCCGACGTGCGGGCGCCGACTCCTACCGCTGCCGCGCAGCTCGTGGTGCCGGACAAGGCTGCGCTCCGCCGGCGCCTGGACGAGACTGCGGCGACACTCAACGGCGCCGCCGTAAGCGCACTGTCGAACCATCGCCGCCGCGTCGACCAGTTGAACACCCAACTGCGCGAGCCGCGCGTCGCGTTGCGCCAGGCGCGCCAGCGCGCGGATGAAGCTGCAGCCGCGCTCGGTACGGCGCTCGCTTCGCATCTTGCCGATCGGCGCCGCCACGTCGGCGCACTGAGCGCGCACCTGGTTCCGCCCGGCGCGCTGGTGCGCGCGCTCCGCCTTGGAGCGGAGCGCGTCGCGCTCCACCTGGCGCAGGCGATGGGTGCGCGGGTCGAGCGGATGCGGATGGGCGTGGAGGGCGCGAGTGCGCGCCTTGGCGAGGTGGCGCCGCGCGCGATGGCGGAGCGCAAACGCGCCGCGGTGGCGGCCGTGGCGGTGCGTCTGGGTGCGGCGATGGAACGCGCGCAAGGACGCCGTGGCAGCGCGCTGGCGGCGCTGGCGGCGCGCCTGGACGCAGTGTCGCCGCTTAGAGTGCTCGAGCGCGGATACGCGGTGGCGACCAACCTGCGCGATGGCCGTGTCGTAATCGACGCCGCCGCGGTCGAGATCGGCGACGAACTCGATTTGCGGCTAAGGCGCGGCCGCTTGCGCGCTCGCACCACCGCGCGCCAATCCTGAGACGTGCGTGCGTGACCCGCGTCAAACGCATTCGATACGTCACACAACATCCGAGGCTTAGCGATGGCCATCACCCGCAGAAAGTTCGAAGATGAGCTCAAGGATCTCGAAGGAATCGTCGCGCAGATCGATTCCGGCGAGCTCTCGCTGGAGGATTCGATCACTGCCTTCGAGCGCGGCGTCGGCCTGGTCCGCTCGCTCAACCAGAAGCTCGACGAGGTCGAGCGCAAGGTCGAACTGTTGATGCGCAACGCGCAGGGTGAACTCAAGACCACGCCTTACGACGTGGCGGCGGCCAAAGCCGAAAGCGGCGATAAACCGGAAGAGAACAGAAAGGACGGCCACCGGAAAAACGACGACGAAGATATTCCCTTTTGAGCGGAGCGTCGGGACTGATGACAATGCGGCGGCGGCTTGACCTCGAGATGGCGCGGCGTGGCATGGCACTCAGCCGCGAAAGCGCGCAGCGCCTGATCATGGCCGGGCGCGTGCGGGTCAATTCGCAGCCCGCGCTCAAGGCCGACCAGAGTGTCGACGAGCGGAGCGCGATTGCGCTGGTCGGTGGATCGCTCGAATACGCAAGCCGCGGGGGAGTGAAGCTTGCCGCCGCGCTCGATCATTTCCATATTGATCCGACGGGCTGTCTGGCGATGGACGTCGGCGCGTCGACCGGCGGCTTTACCGACGTGCTGCTCAGGCGCGGCGCCGCTCACGTGATAGCGATCGATGTCGGCTATGGACAGATTGCCGAACGGCTGCGCCGCGATCCGCGAATCACCGTGCTCGATCGCACAAATATTCGCCTGCTCGAAGCCGCCAGCCTGCCCTACGCTCCGGAACTCGTCGTTATCGATGTAAGCTTTATCTCGTTGCGCCTTGTGCTACCTCCGGTGCTCGAGTTGAGCGCTCCGGCGGTCGACATCGTTGCGCTCATCAAGCCGCAGTTCGAAGTCGGCAGGGGCAAAATAGGCAAGGGTGGCGTCGTGCGCGACGACGGGGAGCGCCAGCGCGCGGTCAACGGAATACTGGAATATGCTTCGGTGTTGGGACTCGAAGTTGAACGCGCAGTCGAGGCTCCGATTCGCGGCGCGGCGGGCAACCAGGAGTTCCTGGCCACGATGCGTCGGCGAGCAGTCGGCTGAGAGCTAGCAATCACCTCTGGGAAGATTATAAGCGACATCCGCCCATTTCTTACGTATTCGAGTTTGCATCTCCGCCTGCTTGCATTTAACCTGTTATGGTAGCGTGACGCGTGCAGTCATCATCAGGACCATGAAATTCCTCTTCGCATTCCTAACGGTCCTCGTTTGCTCGGGCCTCTGCCTGTCGGCCGCTTCGGGTTACGCGCAAAGTTACGCTCAAGACCAAACGCCCGCTGCGCCTTCCTCCACGACCGACACCTCGCAGGATACGGCTCAGGATGCGACTTCCGCTCCAGTACGCCGGGGCGGCGAATTCTCCTACGCTGTGCGCTCCGGCGATTCACTGGGATCGATAGCGGCGACCTTTGGTATCCAGGCCGAAGACATCGCGCATGCCAACCGGTTGCAGATTGATTCGACTCTGATGGTCGGGCAGACGTTGCGGATTCCCAATCCGTTTGCGGCACGGATGCGCGAGCTGACCGCCGAGAATGAGAAGCTCAGCGACCAGGTTGCCAATCTGCAAAAGCGCGTCGACAACGCGACCGGCGCGCAGGCCAACCTACAGACACGGGTGCAGGAGCTCAGCGCCAGCAAGCGGGAGCTAACGCACCAGGTGCAAATGCTGCCGTGGTGGCGCGACGCCGTCTATAGCGCGATTATCGTCTCGCTGCTGCTGCTCGGCGTTGCGGCTTTGGCGGTGCTCGAATGGTTCCTGCTACGCCGGCGCTTTATCGCGATCGCGGACTTCAACGAATCGCTTCGCCGGCTCGATCAGCGCTATAGAGCGCTGCTGGCCAAGGCCGAGTTGCGATTGCAGGAGCTCTATGGACGGCGGCGGCGCGGCATCCCCGAGGGCCAGGAACGGCCACGAATCCCCGAAGAGGCCGACCTCGAACGGCTCGACCAGCAGTTACATGACGTTCTGGAGCGCCATCTGAAACAACTCGGCGGACCGGTTCGTCCACGTCGGCGCTCGCGGTGGGACGAAGAGTTCGGCACCGTCGCGTCAGCGGTCGAAGCGCGCACGGTCCGCCGTTAACTCGCCGAACGCGCGCGCTTCCGCAGTCGAAGAATCAACGCCCGTTCATTTCTCTCCGGTGCTCCGTATTCGCGCGCTCCAGCGCCTTGATGATCGCAACCCTTGAGATGCGCGCAGATGTTGGAGAATAGTGGAGAGACGGCTCGCTCAATTGGTCCTTGCTAACGCAACAACGGATAGGAGTCCCATGCGAAAAACAATGATAGCCGGTTTTGCAACTGTTGCCGGACTTGTTGGACTTGGTGCGATGCTGGCCATCGGAACTGCCGGCTTGGGAATTGCGGCTGACACGCAAAAATCTGTCACGGGGAACCTCGAGGACTCGTTCTGCTACACCATCCTCGGCGCTCACGGCGCGGGCCACGCGCAGTGCGCGCTCAAATGCGCACAAAAGGGTATTCCGGTCGCCCTTGTCGAAAAGGGCACCGAGAAGATGTACATCCTGTTGCCGCCCAAGAACGAGGAGCCGTTGCCCGAGGACGTGATGAAGAACATGGAGAAAGAGGTCACCGTCACGGGCAAGTCGTACTCCAAGGGTGGAGTCGAGTTTCTGACTGTCGAATCGGTGAAATGATCCAGTGGTAGCCGATCTGCTCCGGGTGGCGGCGCAGTGGTTCTCGTTTCCCGGCGCCGAGCATTTGCAGAACATCCATCCGCTGATCGTCCACTTCCCGATCGCGCTGCTGCTCACCGCTGCGCTGATTTACTGGCTGGGAGCTTTCGCGCGACGGGAATCATGGCTCTGGAGCGGCTTGTGGATGCTGGTGCTTGGCGCGCTAGCGGCGGCGGTGGCCACCGGCACCGGACTTTACGCCGCTCCTGGCGTGATGCTTGCGCCGTCGGTCAAGACGGCGTTACTGACGAGCCATAAGCGTATGATGATTGGGGTCGCGATTCTGAGCGCGGTGCTGGCGCTATGGGCAATAGCGGCGCGCCCCATGCCGGCGCGGGGCCGGGGAGTGTTTCTCGCGATGCTGGTGCTGGTGGCCGCGCTCATTGCCAAGGGCGCGGACTACGGCGGCCGCATGGTCTTCGACTATAATGCCGGTGGCTACGCGTGCGGCCAGCCGATCGAGTTCAGTCAGTAGAGGACGACATTGCGACGGAAACCCGGAGACGATGCGGTTGCGGTCTGAGGACTGGGCGATGCGGCGTCTGCCGGGCCGCCTGATGATCATCGGCGCTGCGCTTGCGTTGGCCGCGTGCTCGATGCTGCATCGCGGCAAAACGGCCAGCGCGCCATCCGAGCCTTCCGCTCAGGCCTCTGCCGAAGGTACTTCGGAGGCCTCGCCGTCGGCCGAGAGCAGCCCTGCCGAAGGCGCGCCTGCTGAGGATGGCACGGGCGAGGGCGGCACCGGTGACGCAAATTCGCCTCCGCCGGGCGCCACGGTTGCGATTTCCTACGCGCACAAAGGCGACTATCTCGCTTCGCTCAGCGTGTCGAAATTCAACGGCGCGGAAATGGTCGAATCACGCAATATCGATGCGCAGCACGTTGCGTCAATCATCCGCTTCGACGGCGGAGTGACGGTGTGGGAGATCAAGGCGGACACGGGAGTTTTTTCGAAGCTGCCGGTGGTAGGTTCGGGCGACGAGTTCTCCGCGAAGTCCGTCACTTATGGCAAGCTGCCCGCGCATTTTGCCCAAGTGACGCCTGAAACCGGTCCGCCTGAGCCGCTCGAAGCCGGCCACTACTACATCTTCACCGCCCAGCGAGCGTCGGGGAACTTGAGCTACGAGGCGGTCCGGGTTGAGGCGGATGGCTCGCTCGACGGCTACGAGGCGGAGCCGCGCGCCGGGACCAGTTACATCCTGTGCTGCAACGTCAATCCGGATTTTGTGCAGCCCACGGCTCCGGTCATTCCAGAGGGTTCGGGCACAAGCCCATAGTGCAGTGGCGCCGGGCCACGGTCCGGCGCAACTATATCTTCAGGAAAATCTCGCGGGTGCCCTCAGCGCTGAGTTTCTTGACCGAGGTCACGCGATCGCTTATCTCGGCTAGCGTCGAGAGGTCGCTCGATCCTATGTCGACGAGCACCGCGAAGATCGAGAATTGCAGGTCGTCCTTGCGCCTGCGCAATTCGGCTAGCCAATCAGGCGCAACCCGGCACTCGCCGTCGGTGATGATCACGATATCGGCACGCCGCAGCCGTTTGTGTTCGATCAGCTCCATCGCCGCATCGATCGGTTGCTGAAAATCAGTACCGCCGCCTGGAAAATACTCCGCCAGCTCCATGACCTTGCCGAGCTCGGGCTGATAGCGGCGTTCCTGGTTAAGATCGACCACCTTCAGGCTGCCCGGACCCGAGGAAAACAACACCGCGCGGAACAGCCGGCGCTGACGGCGCGCGATATCCATTAACGTCAGGCTCACCGCCTTGGCCCACAACTCCTTGTCGCCTTGCATCGAGGAGCTGACGTCGATGCAGACGACCATCGGGCCCTTGCCCTTCTGTTCTTCCTCGCGCAGGCGGTACTGGAGCAGCTCGCCTTCAAGCAGGCGGCGGCCGAAGTCGCGTCTGAGCCCCGGATGATGCATCGCGAGCAGCTCGGCCGGGATCAGCCGCCCCAGCTCCGAGCCGCGTTCGATGTCGTACGCCTCGGCAACGCCGCGTTCCATCGTTTTGCGCCTGAGAGCGCGCGCATCCTGCTTGAAGCGGCCGACCAGCCGCGCCAGTTCGCCGAGCTTACGGTTGCGCGCGAGATGTCGCCCGAGCTCCAGCCGTTCGCCGGCAGATACTCGGCCGCCCTGGCCGAATTCAAGACTGAAATCGTGGCTGTCCTGAGCGACGCGATCGATCTCTTGTGCAAGGCCAAGGCTTTTAGCTTCCATCCGGTGCAGCTCGCCCTGGTCGGCATGGCCGATCTGCTCTGTGACCTGGCGTACCTTCTGGTTGAGCCGCGCTTCAGAGACCTGTGCGGCGCGGGCTGCCGCCTCTTTCAGTTTCTCGATCTTTTTCTTCAGCTCATCGTTGAGTTCCTGGTCAGGCTGGGTCTCGCTGTCGGGCGTCGCGGCTGCCGCCTCGGCCATCGCCTTGAGTTCGTCGGTGCGCTCGCTCAGGTCCTCTTCCTGGTGATGCAAGTCCCACAGATCGAGCAATTCTCTGCGGTTGAGCAGGCGTTCGGATCGCACCAGCTCGAGCGCCTGTTCGGCCAGCGCGAGCGCGGCGATCGCCGCTTTGTCCTCCTCAAGCAGCGTGCGGCCCTTGAGGGCCTCGAAGGCGGGTGATGCGATGAGGCGGTCGAGAATGGTGTGATTGAGGATCGCGCTTTTGCGCACCGCGTCGTTGCTTAGCCAGACCAGGTTGTATTTGAACAGAGCGAAAAACAGATCGCCCAGCAACGCGTCGAAGTGCGGAATGAGGCGGCGGCAGGCTTCGACGAGCTCGCTGATCGCCGGTGCGCCCATCCCGATATCACTCCAGGCGCGGCGGTCGTAGCTGTCGCTTTCTATCCACGACGCGCCGGCCGGCACGACCGGAATATACAGGCGCCTGGGCTTGGCTGTCTTTTTGGCCATCGCGAGTTATTGAACGCTCCGGACGCTCTCTCTTAGAGCCTATCAGGACCTTCGGCTGTGCTAAAATCCATAGCAAGGAAAGCGTCGAGCCCTTGCGCAGAGCCCTCTGCTCGAACGAGAATCTGAAACGGCCGTTGTTCGTCAATGTAAGAGTCGGCAGAGCCAGGCAAAAGGGGTCACTAGGCAGTGAGTCGTTGACGCGATGGAAAATCCCACCGCACAGGGCGAACTATCCCATCGTCAGCATTCGGTGCTGCTCGCCACGGTGCAGGAGTTCATCGCGACGGCCGAGCCGGTCGGTTCGCAGCAGATAGCCGCTCGTTATCCGCTTGGCGTGCGTGCCGCGATGGTGCGCAACCTGATGGCCGAGCTGGAGAGCCTGGGCTACTTTCGCCAGCCGCACACCTCCGCCGGCCGTATCCCAACCGACCGCGCTTTTCGCCACTACGTCGACAACGTGATACCGGTGCGGCATATAGCGTTCGAGGATCGCTCGCAAATCGAGCTGTGTTATTCGGCCGGGCCGCGAGAGCTGGGCGAGGTGATGCGCGAGACCTCGCGCCTGCTGGCACTGATGACCGGGCAGGCGGCGCTGGTGATGGCGCCGCGGCTGGAGTCGATCAAGTTTGAGCGCGTGAGCTTCATGCGTTTGCGCGAGCGCGAGGTGCTGGCGGTTTTCGTCGCCGCGGCCGGCGGGGCGCATAACCGCCTCGTCCAGACCGAGGGCGACCATGGCCAGGAGGAACTCGATCGCATGGCGCGTTATCTCAATGAAGCGCTGCATGGGCGCACGTTGGAGGAGGCGCGCGAATGGATCGAAGAACGTCAGCGCGAGGATCGCGCCCGCTACGACCGCTTCATGCGCGCCGCCCTGGCACTCGGCGACGCACTGGCCGAGCGCGCGAGCTCGTCGGAGGTTTATGTCGAGGGCAGCGCCAAGGTCGCTGACCAACCCGAGTTCGCCGACCATAACCGGCTGCGCGAGTTGCTCCATACGCTCGAAGACCGCAGCGCGCTTCTCGACCTGCTCGAGCGCAGCGTCGCGCATAGCGGGCTAACGGTGTCGATCGGTTCGGAGAATTTTGACGCGCGGCTGGCGAGCCTCAGCGTGGTCGCTGCGTCCTACCAGAGCGGTGCGATGCCGCTTGGGAGCGTCGCGATCGTCGGTCCGGTGCGGATGGATTACGAACGGGTCATTCCGCTGGTCGACTACACGGCCCGCGCGCTTTCCCGCCTGCTCGAACACTGAGCGGCGCGGTCTCATTCCGGCGCGTTCGCTATTTGATGTAGATGACGCCGAACTGATTGTCGGTCACGTGGCCCGCCTCGTCCATCGTGAAGTTCGACGTGATATAACCGCTGGCGCCAGTAAACTGCCCCTCACCGCCATCGACTTTCCACATCACAGCTCCTGACTTGAGCTTCGGCTCCGGGCTATCGCCCAAGTAACCCTGCCCCACGGTGCTGAAGCGCAGACGATGATTGCCGTCGCCGAAGCGGATCGTACCGGATTCCAGAAATGAGGTCTCGCCGGTAACGGTCACTTCCGACTCAAACGCCGCTTTTCCGCCGGCCGCCGGTTGCACGCTGCCGTGCACGCCCTCGGCGCCGATCACGCTGGTGAGCGTGCAGCTAGGAGAACTGGTCATGGCCTTGAGCACGTTCGGCGATCCGCCCGGCCCGCCCTGTCCCTTGAACTGCATCGCGTAGATTATCTGCTTCATCGCTCGGACTCCTCGGATGGTGGTTTTCGCGCACCCGTCTGGGTCCAATAACTGCAAATGTGACGAAAAGGCAAATCGATCGGATTAGGTCTCGGCCAAGGGGCTAAAACCGGGATGGCCTTGGAGGACTGAGGGCGCGATTATTTTTGCCTATTGTTCGATACCTCTGGCCAGAAAACGAGAACTTGAAGCACTTCCTCTCTGCTTCCTCACTGCGCGATATGCCCGGCTTAGTTTTTGCTCAAACCCCTCTGCGACATGGCTGCGCGGTTTGCTTCGATTCTCTAAAAGGAGCTTTAGCGGCGTATGAACTCATCCAATGGAGGAAAGACGCATGCTTAGGCGGATTGATGTTGCATCTCTGCTACGGCGGCTTAAGCTTAGGCGTTCAGGTCAGACATTCCTTTTAGTGAGTATCGCACTCGTCGTGCTGCTCGGTGTGGCCGCGTTGGCGGTTGATGTCGGAGACCTTTGGACCACCCGGCGCCTGATGCAGAGCGCGGCGGACGCCGGAGCGGTGGCGGGAGCCGACGAGATCGCAATCGGAGGTAACAGCACCGCCATAACCGCAGCCGCCAAGGACGCCGCTTCGCACAACGGCTTCGCCGATGGCGGCACCCGCCCCGGTACTACGAACACAATCACCGTGGCGGTCCACAATCCACCCACCTCGGGACCCTACGCCGCCAACTCCAACGCAGTCGAGGTAGACGTCTCGCAGACCCAGCCCACTTATTTCATGAAGGTGCTCGGAATGCGGACGGTCCCGGTTTCCACCATGGCGGTCGCCGTGACGCTCGGCTCGGGTTCGTGCGTATATTCCCTCGACCCAAGTGCATCCGGAGCGACGACAGTAGGCGGCACTGCAAGCGTCAGTTCCGCTTGCGGCCTGTACGATAACTCGAGCAGTTCTTCAGCTCTCACCGTGAGCGGCGGTGGGACGATAACGGCTCCGCTGGTCGGCGTAGTTGGCGGCACAAACGTCAATGGCGGTGGCAGCACGCCTCCTACGACCGGAATTGCTCAGTTTGGCGATCCTCTGGCCTACGTCACGGCACCGACATTCAATTCTAGTTCATGTAGCAGCTTTCACACTCAAAATATCAGTGGGCCTCAAAGCCCTCAAACATACTGCGGCGGTATTCATATCAACGGCGGAAACACCGTTACTTTCAGTTCGGGTCTGTACGTGATCGACGGCGGTGGAATCACCATCGACGGCGGAGCCACGGTGTCCGGTTCAGGAGTAACTTTCTATATGACGGGCGCCAACGGCAACGGTAATAACGCCGCAAATTACTCCGGCGTCACAATCAACAGCACCGCAACCGTGAACCTGAGCTCGCCGTGCGACGGAGCGGCCAGCGGCGTCTTGGGAATGCTGTTCTTTCAGGACCGCTCGATTACTAACGGGGCCGCGAGCTCCTTCAACGGTGCCGCCGGGTCGACCTTCAACGGGGGAATCTACTTTCCCACAACGCCGGTGACATATGCGGGGAGCAGCGCCGTCAACGGGTTCACGCTGATCGTCGCGGACACGCTCACATTTACCGGCAATTCCTCCGTGGGCAACAACGTTACTTCCTGTCTGGCCAACGGATCGTTGATCAAGGATGCGGCCCTGGTGCAGTAGGAGGAGCAATATTACCGTTATGACTCTACGAAAAATGGCGAGAGGGCAAGGCGCAGTCGAACTGGCTCTGGGGCTGCCATTCATTGCGGTTCTGCTGTTCGTGGTGTGTGAGTTTGCGCGCGTGTTTTACGTCGCGATGGGTGTGGCCAGCGCCGCTCGAGCCGGCGTCCAGTACGGTGCGCAGAGCTATGTGAAAGCGGTCGACAATGCCGGCATGACTCTGGCCGCCGATAACGATGGTAAAAATATCAGCGGGCTCTCGGTCACTCCGACGCACTTTTGCATGTGCGACGGCGCGCAATGCAGTCCTTCGCAGTCCTCAGCCTGTGTCGTCTCCTGTAGCGCGCCGCCTTCGACCTGCACGGAACCCAAGGTCTTCGTGAAGGTCACAACTAACGCGACTTTCCAGACCGGGTTGATTTGGGGCCTTCCCAACAACATCCCGCTGAGTTCCGTCGCCGTGATGCAGGCGCAGAAGGGAACGTCATGAGTTCTCACGCTATGATGAACCGGGTTCCACGCCTGAAGCACTATGTGCCGCGACGCGGCACCAGATGGTCTCGTGGACAGACTTTTGCCGAATTCATGATGGTGGTGCTGCCGACGGTGTCGGCCATATTTGGCATATTCAGTCTGGCGATGACGATTTATACCTGGAGCTTTCTCTCCAACGCCGCGCGCGACGCTGTCCGCTACGCGATTGTCCACGGGTCCAAGAGCACTTCGCCGGCCAGCGCGGACGACATCCAGACCTACGTGCGCAACGAAGCCAAGGGCCTGAATCCCAGCTCGATAACGGTTACCTCCTGCTGGAATCCTCAGGCACCGCCCAATCAGTGTCCTGGCCCAACCGGAAATAACGCGCCGGGGAAAGTGGTGAGCGTCAACGTTGCCTACACCTATCATCCATTTTATCCGTTTGCTTCGGTGACCCTGCCACTCTCGAGCTCGGCACAGATGGTGATCAGCAACTAGCCGACTCGGCGGTCTCTTTTTTTCGTCCTCGAAAGCGAAGGCTTTCGGGGGCTTTTCTTTTTGATTCCGTTTCTGCGACAAACTTGATCATAAGGCGCGGCCACCATCTCACTCGCCTGCGGGCGGTGGACAGGCACTGGCCCCGCATAATCCATCCAGGGGGGAGTGAAGTCATGGCGGAATATATCGAAGTGGAACGGGCGCGTACGATGTCGGGCCTGCGGTTGGTGCTGACGCCCGGAGTGCCGGGACCATGGAGTGAAGCGGCCAAAGGCATCCTCCACGTTAAGAAACTCCCCTATGTGAAGGTGCGCCAGGAGTTGGGCGGCGAGAATCGCGCGTTGCTCGATTGGACGTCGCAGGCGAGCGCTCCCGTGATGGTCTGGAATGAGGAATGGCCGCGCAGTCTTTGGAACGACCAGCTCTACCTGGCCGAGCGGCTCCAGCCCAATCCGCCGCTGGTACCCGCCAACCTCGAGGATCGCGTCCTGATGTTCGGCTACGCCAACGAAATCTGTGGCGCGAACGGTTTCGGATGGTCCAAGCGGCTGATGATCATCCGCGACGGCCTCGCGAATCCCGACCCGGCCGGGCGCCAGCTCTTCAACCACCTGGCCAACAAGTACGGCTTTGACAAGACGGCGGCCGAGGCCGCACCGGCGCGCATTGCGGGAATCCTACGCGCGCTCACCGCTCGGCTGGAGACGCAGCGCAAACGCGGCAGCCGGTTTTTTATGGGCGACGCGCTTTCCGCCCTCGACATCTATTGGTCGACCTTCGCCGCAATGAACAATCCGCTGCCGGACGAACTGTGCCCGATGGCGCCGGGGTTCAGGCGCGTCTACAGCAACACCGATCCGGCGATCAAGGATGCCACCGCGCCGATCCTGCTCGAGCATCGCGACTTCATCTATCAGAATTTTCTCGAGCTGCCACTGGACTTCTGAACAGGGCGCGCTCAGCAGCGAATGCATTAAATTTCGTGCTGGCCGGAGCTGTGCGCTACTCGTCGGTGTCGTGTGGCGATGCGGTATCGCTGGGATGATGGGTCGAGACGTTGTCCCGCCCCTACTCCCCGTGTGAGGCCGCTACCTTGGTCGGCGCGGTCGAGACCGCGCTGAGCGCCGCCCTTGTTGCCGTGCGTGTTATGAGAGACATGATGCCCATGATTTCTAATAACTTAAGATCGAGAAAATTGAGCGAAGAGAAGCCGACTCAGATAAAATCTGGAGGAATGCCTGCCGCCCAACCTCAAAAGAACGACTGGATTTTCAGAACCAGCAGCGCCTCGCGGACCAGTAAGGTTTCGCGTCGGACTTCGTCGAACATTGCCGGGGCCTCGGCCAGGGTGCCGCGCGCGCCGATCTCTTCCAGCCTTGCGCACAGCTCGTCGAGGCGGAGGGCGCCAAAGTTGGACGCGCCGCCACGCAACGCATGGGCTTGCAGAGCAAGCGCCGGGGCGTCAGCCCGCTCGATGGCATGGCTGATCGCGCCGAGCCGCCGCGACAGGTCAGCCACGAACAGGTCGATCAACTCATCGATGAGACCATCCTTGCCCGGCATCGAGTTGCGCAAGCGATCGATCCGGGCGTAGCTGATGGCATCTTCGCCAGTCGGGGCTTTATCCGTAGCTTGCTCTGTAGCTTTTTTGCCGGTTTCGGACGCGACGCCCGAAGCCGACCTATTGCTGTTCGCCGGGCTCATTGAGACGCCCTTCGCCGATCGATTCGCTGCCCAGCCGCCGCATAAAGCGATAGAGCGTTGCGCGGCCGATCCCGAGATTGCGTGCCGCTTCGGCCCTATTGCCCTTGGCCTTGGCCAGCGCGCGGGCGATTCGCTCGCCGGCTGCCTTATCGAGATATTCGCTAAGGCCAACGTCGCCGCTCTCCTCCAATGCCGCCGCGCGACGATACCGCAGGTCGGCTTCGTTAATCTGCGGCGCCCCCGAGGGAGCAGAGCTGCCGGCGGAGCTGGGACCTGCCATTGAAGCCGTCAGCGATCCTACCCGATCAAGCCCTGCTACCTGATCGAGGATTCCGACTCGATCGAGCATCAGGTCGGCCGCGCTGATGGCGTCAGCGCGAGTGAGCACCACGGCCCGTTCGATCGTGTTCTCAAGCTCGCGCACGTTGCCCGGCCACGAGTGCCGAAGCAACATCTCCGCGGCCTCCGGGTCGAGCGTCATATGACGGCCGGCCTCGGCCGACATATGAGCGAGAAAGTTACGCGCCAGCGCAAGGATGTCTTCGCGGCGATCGCGTAATGGCAGGATCTGGATCGGAATGACGTTGAGCCGGAAATACAAATCCTCGCGAAAACGGCCGGCCGCGACCTTGTCCTTCAACGAGCTGTTAGTTGCCGCCACTACACGGACATTGATCCGCCGCGGTTCGGAGCCGCCGACCCGCAGCACCTCGCCCTCCTGCAGCACCCGCAGCAGCTTGGCCTGGAATTCGGGGCTGATATCGCCGATCTCGTCCAACAGCAGCGTGCCGCCCGAGGCTCGCTCGAAGCATCCTTGGCGCGCCGCGATCGCCCCGGTAAACGCACCTTTCTCATGGCCGAACAGCTCGCTTTCGAGCACGCTCTCGGCAAAAGCCTTGCAATTGACGGCGACAAAAGGACGGCCCACCCGGTCGCTCCAATAATGCACCAGCCGTGCGACCAGCTCCTTGCCCGTGCCGCTCTCGCCCTCGATCAGTACCGTTGAGTGGCTGGCCGCGATGCGCCGCACCAGTTCCATCAGCCGACGGCTCGCGATACTTTCGGCGACCACCGAATCGGGGCCGAAGCGCCCGGCAAGCTCCTGGCGCAGAGTGTCATTTTCGTGATGGAGCTGATCGAGTTCCAGCGCCCGCTTCACCCGGGTTTGTAGCTCGAACACTTCCACCGGCTTGGTGACGTAATCAAACGCGCCGGCCTGCATCGCGGCCACCGCGGCCGAGATGCTGCCGAAGCGGGTGACCAGGATGATCGGCAAGCCGGGTATTCGGCGATGCAGCTCGGTGAGCAGCTCGTTGCCCTCCATGTTGGGCATCATTACGTCCGAGATCACCACGTCCGCGGCGCATCGTTCGAAGGCCGCCAGCGCCTCGCGCCCGTCGCTGCAGATTTCGATTTCGTGGGTGGGGTCGCTGAGCGCCTGCTCGAACAAACGCTGGTCAACCGGATTGTCCTCAACGATCAATATTCGATGCATACGGAGACTCCGTCCCCGTCTCACAACAGGAGCAACTTTCAGACCGCTACGAGGATGAGCTGGGAAAGAGTGAAACTCTATCCAGAAGTCAGGCTTTATTTGCGCATAGGTTGGCGCAGATGCCCGGATAACTTGCCACAGAGACAGATTTTTGCCGCCGCAGGGCAAAAGCATGACGCGCCCCGCGCAGGGCGCGCGCAAAGATCACTTCGTAATGTCAGCGCATCGCCTTGATGATCTCGCGCGAGAAGGTTTGCAACGTCGTGCGATTGTCCACGATCGGCTGAATTGCAACCTGACGGATGCCCGCCTTCTTCATCGCGCGAATCGAATCGATAATCTCTTCCCGTGTTCCGGTAAGCGTGGTCGCCCGAATCATCCGCTCCGTCACCAGCGCCTCGTGTTCCTTGCGAAAGCCTCGCAGGTAGCCTGCGTATAGTTTGAGATGGCGCGTCTCGGCAGGCTCGTTCTCGACTTTGTAGGCGGCGGCGAACTTGGTGATGTCGTCGCGCAGGTCCGAGGGCAGCTCGCCTTTGTCGGGCGCGGCCAGGGCAAAGATGTTCGAAGACGAGGCGACGAACGGTCCGACCGCGCGCCGCACTTGCGTGGATTCGAGTTTCTGGCCCGAGCGCGTCAGATGAAAGGCGGTCATGCAGAGCGTGTAGATGCTCGAGAGCTTGCGTCCCGCACGGTCGGCACCGGCGCGCACGCGATCCATCACGAAGTTGATGAGGCTCGGTCCCACAGCACCGAACAGGATTACGCCGTCGGCGACTTCTCCGGCCATCTCCAGGCTGCGCGTCCCGCTCGCCGCGACGTAAATCGGCACTCTCTTACGAATGTTGATATAGCCGCCCCCGGGATTCAGAAACTTGATCATTCGATGGCGCTCGCCCTCGTGGTAGGGAACGGTATCGCCCTTCAGCAGGCCGCGGCAAATTTCTATATGCTCGCGCATCTGCTCGACACGCGCGGCCGGCATCCCGAGCGTGCGCCGCGCCGTGTTGCCGGTGCCGATTCCGAGCACCACGCGGCCGGGTGCTAGAGCGTTGACGGTCGCGATCGCGCAGGCGGTGACCGGCGCGATTCGCGAAAGCGGGTTGGTCACGCCGGGACCGATGATCAGCCGGCGCGTATTGACCGCGCAGAGCGCGAGCGCGGCGTAGACGTCGCTGCCGAGCATCTGTGAATCGTAAAGCCAGCCGTGCGTGAAGCCCATCTTCTCGGCCAGTGCGGCGTCCTTGTAAGCCTCGGGACTGGCGAAGAAGACGCATCCGAAATCCATTTCGTACCTCGTTACTATTCGTTAGGTTGAAATTGAGGCTAATCGGTTTCCAGCTTGAGCGACGAGGTCAGAGCCCCTGCAGATGCGGGCGGACTTCGCGCGCGAACATCTCCAGCGACCGGCGCGCCTTGGCCGGATCCATCCCGGGCAGCGGGGTCGCCATGATGAAATGCGTACAAGCGTACTGGCGGCTGAAAGCCTTGAACTTCGCGATACAGTCCGCCGGCGTGCCCACAATCATGTGCTCGGCATATGGCGACGTGCGCAGATCCTCCGGACGTTTCAACTCCCAAACCGTTTTGTCGCCCGCTACGTCGTTGGCCTCGCCGAGCCACATTGCATACTCGCCCATCATGTAGTTCAGATGATCCTGGATGTCGCTCCAGGCACGGTCGGCCGATTCTGAAACGTAAACGACCCGCAATTGCGCGATCGAAAATTTCGCCGGGTCGCGCCCGAGCAGCTTCAGTTCGTCGCGGTAAGGGATCGCGGGGTCAGGCCCGATAGTGGCGAGCAGATGATGGCCCAGTCGCGCGGCGCGGCGGGCGGCCTTGTCGGTTCGCGCGCCGATCCATATCGGCGGATGGGGCTGCTGCACCGGCTTTGGATATAACTCCATCGCCTCGACCTGGTTGAACTTGCCCTCGAAGGTGACCCGCTTCTCGGTCCATAGCTGGCGGATAAGCTCGACGCCCTCGGCGAGACGGGCCGAACGCTCCGGGCCGCGGCAGCTTGAACGCCGCGAACTCCTCGGCGCGGTAGCCCTGGCCAATACCGAGATCGAAGCGCCCGTTGGAAATGATGTCGACGCAGGTCGCGTCTTCCGCGACGCGCACCGGGTTGTGAAACGGCAGCAGCAGCACGAACGTCCCGATGCGAATTTTCTTCGTGCGCGCCGCGATTGCCGCGGCAGTCGGCAGCACCGCTGGATTGTAGCCGTCATCGACGAAATGATGCTCGGTGAGCCACACGTTGTCGTAGCCGAGTTCGTCGAGCATCGCGGCCTGATCGATCATCGTGGCGTATAGCTCCGGAAAGGGCCGCCGCCACTGTTTGGGATTGCGGAAGTCATACATCACGCCGAACTTCATCGCGTCGTCCTCCATCTGGAAATTCCGCGGTCGTGGGTCATGAATTCACCCGCATACTGTCTAGACTTTATTTTGCGAGGAGGCAAAGCCTTTCCGCCTCGGCGGCGAATTGCGCCGTCGCTTCGACGCGTTGGCCGCAGCGGAATCCGGCAGCGCGCCGCTTGCGCCCCGCCGCGCACTGGAGCATAAAACCAGTGGAGCATTAAAACGACAGGGGGAAGAACGTGGCAGTTGTCATTCCGCTCCAGCGCCGGCGCTCGCTAAACGCCGACTCCAATCCGCATTCGGCCGAGGCGTTCTGGCGCAAATCGATGGTGCCGGCGTCGATCGGGATGGGTGTCATCATCGTGGCCGCCGTTGCGACGCTGTGGGTCGGAGTCAAGACGGGATGGCTCGGCCACGACTCCGCGAAATGGGTGCTGGTGGCGGCGCTGGTTTCAGTTATCGGGCTGACCAAGATTGTGCTTGCCAACATGTTTTTCTTTGTCCTGATGCAGGACGAGGCGCGGTTGGATCCACCGCCCGCGCCGCCCCCGCCGACGCCCGGTATACCGGTTGAGCGCCAGACGCGTTCGCTGCGGATAAAGCAGCGCGCCATTTCCGCACGGGCGCAGCGTCGGCCCGACCGCCGCAAGCGAACTGCGACCTCGTCCGCCGGTTAGCGCCGGCGGTGGCGCAAGCACCTTAGTAAACCGCTGCCGCTGCTCACTCTCACGATGACTACCGAACTGCGAGCCGAAGAACTTGAGCTTGCGCGCTATATCCAGCGCGGCGACACCGTGGTCTGGGCGCAAGGGGCGGCCGAGCCGCTGACGCTCTCGGAAACGCTGGTCGCGCAGCGCCACGCGATTGGTCCGATCACGCTGTTTCTGGGGCCGGGATATTCGGAGACGCTTCAGCCGCAGCATGCCGATTGCCTCACTTTTCTCGGCATGAGCGCTATCGGGACGCGACGCCGGTTGGTCGATGCGGGCTTGCTGCACCTCATCCCTTGCCAGCTTTCGGACGTCGAGTCGCTGTTCGATAGCGGCATCCTCAAGGCGGACGTCGTGATGCTCCATCTGAGCCCGCCCGTCGATGGGAGTGGCGAGTACAGCATGGGGCTGGTGAATGACTATCTGAAGATCGCGATGCGCCGTGCGCGCACGGTGATTGCCCAGGTCAACGATCGTCTGCCATGGACTTACTCCAACGAGCCGCTCGATATGACGGGGGTCGATTACCTGGTGCGCAGCCCGCGTCCCCCGCTGGAGCATTCCACGCGCGAGCCGAGCGGGGTAGATAAAAAAATCGCGCAGCGGGTAGCGGAACTGGTGCCCGACGGTGCGGTAATCCAGATGGGGATCGGTGCGATGCCGTGCGCGATCCTGGACGCCCTGCACAACCATCGCCGGCTGGGCCTGCATTCGGGGATGGTCAGCGACGCCGTGGTGGATCTCATCAAGTCGGGCGCGGTGACCAACGAGACCAAGCCGTTCGATCGCGACGCGAGCATCACCGGGACTTTGTTGGGCACGCGCAAGCTCTACGATTTCGCCCATCGCAACCGCGCTCTGCGTCTCGTGCCGCTAAGCGTCACGCACAATATCGAGCTGCTGGCCCGAATCGACGGCTTCGTCTCGCTCAATTCCGCGATCGAGGTTGACCTAAGCGGTCAGGTCAACGCCGAGGTCGCCGGCGGGACCTATATCGGCGCGGTCGGTGGCCAGGTCGACTACGTGCGCGCGGCGCGGCGATCGCGTGGCGGAAAATCGATAATCGCGCTGCCGGCGACGGCACGCGGCGGCAAGGTCAGCCGGATCGTGGCGTCGCTGAACGATCCGGTCGTGACCACAGCGCGCTCCGACGTCGATATCGTGGTGACCGAGTTTGGCGCGGCGCATCTGCGCGGCATTAGCCTGGAGGAGCGCGCACGGCGTCTGATCGCGATCGCACATCCGGACTTTCGCGAGCCGCTGGAACGCCACGCACGGTCGGCTTTCGGGCCCATCTATTAGTTCGATCCAATGACGAGTTTGGAGCGAGGTACGCGCTGATGAAATTCGGCACCTTCATCACCAAGCAGCGCGGCGAGGCGATTGCCGCCGACGTGCGCCACGCCGAGCAGCTCGGTTTCGAGTCGGCCTGGATCGCCGAGCACCTGATCATGCCGGTGAGCCAGACCTCGGCCTATCCATACACGCCCGACGGCCGTTTTCTGGTGCCGCCCGACGCGCCGTTTCACGATCCGCTGCTCGCGCTCGCCTACGTCGCCGCACTCACCACGAAGATTCGTCTCGCCACGGGCATCTTCGTGGTGCCGCTGCGCAACGCCTTCGCCACCGCCAAGGCGGTAGCCACGCTCGACCAACTGAGCCAGGGCCGCGTCATTTTCGGCGTCGGTATTGGATGGCTGAAGGAGGAGTTCGAGGCAGTGGGGATGAAGTTCGAGGACCGCGCGCTCCGCACGCGCGAGTACCTGGAACTGATGATCGAGCTGTGGAGCAAGAGCGGTCCGCTGTACAAGGGCAAGACGGTTGCGATCCAAGGTATGAAGTTCATGCCCAAGACCGTACAGCAACCGCATCCGCCGATTGTCTTCGGCGGCACCAGCGAGCCCGCGCTCAAACGCACGGTCCGGCTGGGCGACGGATGGTACGGAATCGCGCACAGTTTGGAAGAGGCGCGGACGCTGATTTCGCGCCTGCGTGAGTATGCGCGCGCGGCAGAGCGCACACGGCCGATCGAAATCACCCTCAGTTTGCGTACCGGCAAGCCGCTCACGGCCGATGACGTGCGCCGGATGGCCGAGCTCGGCGTGGATCGCACGCTCGCCGGGCTTCCGATCAAGGCGCTCGAGGGCCCGGAGATCGAACGCTTCCGCGCGGAAATTATCGACAAGGTATAACTCCGTTGGCCGCCAACAAGCAGAAATTGTGGGAGCCCTCAGCCGAGCGCGTCGCTGAGGCGCGGATGCCCGCTTTCATGCGCGCGGTAGAGATGGCGCATTCGGTGCCGATTCCCGACTACGGCGCGCTCTGGCGATGGTCGGTCGAAAATCGTGAGCTGTTCTGGCGTATGGTGTGGAATTTCTGCGGTGCGATCGGCGATCAGGGTGGCCCGGTTGTCGCGGATGGGGAACGGATGCCGGGGGCGCGATGGTTTCCCGAGGGCCGGCTCAACTTCGCCGAGAATTGCCTGCGCCTGCGTGGCGCCGACGACGCGATGGTCTTTTGGGGCGAGGACAAGGTGCGCCGGCGCCTCAGCCGTGACGAGCTTTACGCGCAAGTCTCGCGTACCGTGCAAGCGCTACGCGCCGCCGGCGTCAAAGAGGGCGATCGCGTCGGCGGATATCTGCCTAATTTGCCCGAGGCAGTGATCGGCGCCCTGGCCGCGGCTGCAATCGGCGCTATTTGGTCGTCGTGCTCGCCTGACTTCGGTGTCGAGGGAGTGGTCGATCGCTTCGGGCAGATCGAGCCCAAAGTCATGTTCGTTGCCGACGGCTATTTCTATGGCGGCAAGGCGTTCGACACGCTGGACAAGGTTGGCGAGTTGCGCGCGCGGATCAAAGGTGTGGAGCGTATGGTGGTCGTGCCGTATGTCAACACGCCATCTGTTCTGCAGGTGCCGGCCGGCGCCGTCACCATAGGCGAATTTCTCGCCCCCTTTGAGCCCGGCGAAATAGAGTTCACACGTTTCCCTTTCAGCCATCCCCTTTACATCCTTTATTCGTCGGGAACCACCGGCGTGCCCAAATGTATCGTGCATGGCGCGGGTGGCGTTTTGCTGCAGCATTTGAAGGAGCATCAGCTGCATACCGACGTGCGGCCGGGCGATCGGATTTTTTATTTCACTACCTGCGGCTGGATGATGTGGAACTGGCTGGTCTCGGGGCTCGCCTCGGGCGCGACGCTGCTGCTCTATGACGGCTCGCCGTTCCATCCGCATCCGGGAGTGCTGTTCGACTACGCCGAGACCGAGCGGATGACGATGTTCGGCACCTCGGCCAAATATATCGACGCAATTCGCAAGGCGGGACTCGAACCGCGGCGGACGCATCGGCTCGACGCGATGCGCACGATGTGCTCGACCGGATCGCCGCTCGCGCCCGAGGGATTCGACTACGTATACTCGGCGGTCAAGGAAGATCTGTGTCTGGCCTCGATCTCGGGCGGCACCGATCTCGTTTCATGTTTCGCGCTGGGCAATCCCATCGCTCCGGTATGGCGCGGGGAGCTGCAATGCCGCGGCCTCGGAATGCGGGTCGAGGTGTGGGACGAGAACGGCAACCCGGTACGCGAGACCAAAGGCGAGCTGGTGTGCACCGCGCCGTTCGTCACGATGCCGCTATTCTTCTGGAACGATCCTGACGGCGCCAAATACCGCTCCGCTTACTTCGAGCGCTTTCCCGGCGTGTGGTGCCACGGCGATTGGGCCGAGCTCACCGCGCACGACGGAATGATCATCTACGGACGCTCCGATGCGACGCTCAATCCAGGCGGCGTGCGAATTGGCACGGCGGAGATTTATCGCCAGGCGGAGCAAATGGACGAAGTGACGGAGTGCATGGCCGTCAGCCAGGAGTGGGACAACGACGTTAGAATCGTGCTGTTCGTGAAGCTCCGCGACCAGCTCAAGCTCGACGACGTGCTACGCGACAAAATCCGCGAGACCATCCGCCGCAATCTCACGCCGCGCCACGTCCCGGCCAAGGTGATCCAGGTTCCCGATATCCCGCGCACGCGCAACGGCAAGTTGATGGAACTGGCCGTGCGCAACCTGATCCATGGCGTCGCGGTCACCAACCGCGAGGCGGCGGCGAATCCAGAAGCGCTGGATTTCTACGCCAACATCCCGGAGCTCAAGAAATCGCCCCCCAGGCGCACCGCCGCTCGCGCGCGCCGTCCACCACGCCGCATTTGAGCGAAGGCGGGCGACAATCAATTGACCCTAATCCGGAGGCTGCTCCGTCTCCGAGATAGCTGAAGAGTGGCGGCGACGGGTACGACGATTTCCGACAGGAGTCCCGGAAGGCGACGCTGGGACGCTCGCGGTCGGAGTTGCCGTGGGAGCAGGGGTCGCAGTAGCTGCAGTGGTCGAGGTTGAAGTCGCGGCAGGAGTTGCGGCGAGAGTCGCGACCGGCGTGGGGGCGGGCGCGGTCGACGAATGGCTTTCGGGACCGGCCCCGAGCGCCGGTGTCACCGTCACGGATGGAACAGGCGACGCGGCGGTCTCGGATGCGGCAGCTTGCGGCGCCGACGGTGTCTCGGATGGGGCGGGTGACGCCGCCGGCGACGGCGCGGCCGGAGCCAAAATCACCGTCGGTGCGAGCGTGACGACCGGCCGCGCGGCAATCGTTACACGACGCGACTCGAGCGGCGTCCAGGGGCGGGCGCTCGCCAGGTAGTGCATCGCGGCACGTGGCGAAAGCGAAAACCACGACGGATGCCACTCGTCGTCAAGCTCGAATTCATATGTGGTGAGTCCCTGCGCCTGCGAGAGCGCCGCCGGCTCGACGCTGCCGACGATTGCGTCCGCGCCCTCGGCCGTTACGGCCGGGGCCACCCCGCGCAGGTACCATCGCAGCACCGGCGAGTCGCTGCCGAAGAACGCGCGCGCCTTGCGAGGCGGCAACTGACTTATGACTCGCGCGCATTCGACCGGGGTCTGCAAAGTGGTTGCAGGCTTGGTCCAAAACAAAAGCGCGGTTCGTGCCCACGGCGCCTGGCTGGCGTCGGGCGCATACCATATGAAGTTGTTGGCCACCTGCACGCTGAGCGTCAGCAGCGCCAGCACCGCGAGCGGATAGCGCAGGATGCTCCAGGCTACGGTGTGATGCAGGGCCTCGATCACGAACGCTCCTAGCAGCGCCATCGGGACGATCATCTGAACCACAAGGACTGGCGAGCGCACGGGCATCCAAAGGTAGAAGGCGATCGCCAGGCCGCTCCACACCAGCGCAGCCGTCGCCAGGCGCGAGCGGACGCGCAGCGTCAAAACGCTCAGCGCTCCGATCAGTGCGAGCAAAACCACGAAAAATTCGTAGAGCGACAGAATCGGCAGGTAGAAATCCAGTCCGGCCATGAATCCGCGATGGTCTCCCGGGTCCGCACGCAACAAGTCAGTGGGTAAGCTCGATCGAAAAGCGGTCACGATCTCGGCGAGCGGCGAACGGGAGAAAAAGCTGCTCTCGCATCCCAGCCAGACCACCGCCGCGACCAGGATGGTGATCAGGAACAGGCCTTTGCGGCGCGTCCACCAGACCCGCGTCTGGAGCCGCACGCGTGTCCCAGCCAAGGCCGCGAACAGACCGACGATCGCGAGCGCCACGAGCATGAACGTCGCGGTCATCAATGCGCTCCCACTGCTGGCAAGTCCCAAGCCTATCGCCGCACCTAATCCGGCCGCGATGATCCGCCCCGGCGCGTCGATCAGTTCGACGAACATCGCCAGCGCGAGCACGGCGAAGGCCAGCGCGGGTACGACACTATCGGTGGTGCGCGAGAACCAGGCGACGCTCGGCGAAAGTACGAGCAGTCCCGCAAACGCCATCGCACCGGCACGGCCTAGCTGGCGGCGCATCCCAAGGGGCGCCGCGATGAGTAGCAGCCCGCTCAGCGCCACAATCAGCCGTGCCTTGTAGTCGCCGGCGCCGATAGAGGCGAACACCGCCGCTTGCAGTAGATGAATCCACGAAAGATGTGCTCCGGCGGGAGGCCCGCTACGCAGCAATGCCAGTTCGCCAAGCGCGTGGCTTGCCTCGGCAGAATCCAGCGGTCGCATGCCGAGCATCACGAGCCGGCTCGCAAACGCCAGCACGCCGACCGTCACCCATCCGAGATGTTCCGAGGTGACGACCCACAGCGGCCGTTCCAGCCGCTCAGCCGAGTAGTTGCGCGGCCGAGCGGCCTCTTCGGCAGCGTCCGGCGCCTCGTGCGAGCCCGGATCGGTTCCGAGCCGCCACTCCTCCGTTTCCTTGCCGCTGGCTGCCATAGGTGAAAACCGGTATTTGGCCCTGTCTCGATTGTCAACGCGAACGGTGATCAGATCTGTCGTCAGCCTCCGCGAATCGAGGTCTCGCGGAGTCAGGACTTGCGGATGCTTTTGGTCAGGCGGCGGCTGGCACCAGGCTCAACTCGAAGCTGCCTGGTTCGAGACCTTCCATCGCGCGCAGCACTATCTTGATCCCCACCCGGCGCTCGAGCGCCTCGAGGTCGCGCGCACCGTGATCGTAAAGATAGCGCGCTAGGGCGGGATGGACCTTGACCAGCAGCATGTCGTCGCCGCTGCGGCGGCGAGCTTCGCGATGGATTCCGCGCAGCACCTCGGCGGCGAGCGTCGGCACGGATTTGACCACGCGCCGGCCCTCGCAGTGCGGACAAGTGTCGGTAAGCAATTCCTCGAGGCTCTCGCGCGTGCGCTTGCGGGTCATCTGGACCAGGCCGAGCTCGGAGATCTTGAGCGCCGAGGTTCGCGCCTTGTCGCGCCGCTGCGCCTCGCGCAGCACGTCGCTGACTTTCTTGCGGTCGGCCTCACGCGACATGTCGATAAAATCGACGATTATGATCCCGCCGATATTGCGCAGGCGTAACTGCTTGACCACTTCTTCAGCCGCTTCGAGATTGGTTCGCAGCACGGTCTCGTCCTGGTTGCTCTTGCCGACGAAACGGCCGGTGTTGACGTCGATCGCGGTCAGCGCTTCGGCCTGGTCGAAAACCAGGTAGCCACCGGACTTGAGCCAGACCTTGCGGTCGAGCGCGCGTTCGATCTGTGGCTCGATCTTGAAGTGGTCGAAGATCGGTTCGGCGCCCTGGTAGATCGTTAGGCGCGCGCGCAATCGCGGCATGTAATGCTGCACGAATTGCACGATGCGCTCGAAGGTATCGGGGTCGTCGCACCAGAGCTTGTCGATCTCGCTAGAGAACAGATCGCGCACGGTGCGCAGCGCGACGTCGAGATCGCTGTAAAGAATCGACGCCGGCGCACTGCTCTCGCTCTTGGCCAGGATCGAGCTCCACAGCCGGGTCAAAAAATTCGCGTCGCGCTGAATTTCGCGCTTGCTCACGCCCTCGCACGCCGTGCGCACGATAAAGCCGCCCTGCACGCGGCCGAGCTCCTTGACCGCCGCGCGCAGCCGCGCGCGTTCCTCCGCGCTGCCGATTCGTCGCGAGACGCCAACGTGGCCGCTGGTCGGCATGTAAACCAGATGACGTCCGGGAAGCGAGATCGACGAGGTCAGCCGAGCCCCTTTGGTGCCCATCGGTTCCTTGGCGATCTGCACGATGATTTCCTGGTTCCGATGCAGTTGCTGCTCGATCGGGAGGCGGCTGCGCTGCTCGTGCACCCGCGGCCGGCGCTTGTGTGCCTTGCCGCCGCGACGTCGCCGTCGCCGGCTGCGCCGGCGTTTGGTGCCCGGCTCCGCTCCCACCTCGCCAGCGGCGGCAGGCGCCGCTGCGTTGGTCTCGCCTTCGATCGCCGCCGCCGCTGCCGCGTCACCGAGATCATGCTGGTCGATTTCCAGGTTTTGCTCTTCGGTGCTTCCTTTTACGCTTGGCCGAGTGCCCGGATGGTCCGCTTCTTGTTGCGCCCCTGGACGGGCGCCTTGGCGCACGGTTGGTTGCTCTGCTGGCCGATCCTCCGATTCGTAGTCTCCCCGAACATCGTGCCGACTGTTCTGCCGACCTTCATGCCGACCGACGTGCCGGTCGTCTTGCCGATCACTTTGTCTCTCGGACGGCTCTTCCAGATTTTCCAGCTCCGCCAACTCCTGCAGATCCTGTGGCGACTTCGCTTCCTCGCCGTCATCACCGTCGCCGTCAACAGGATAGGTCTCAACGTCGTCCTCTCCGATCACCTCGGCGATCGAACCGACCGCCTGAACGTCGTCGTGAAAATCCGAGACGTGGAGAAAGCCCGCCTTCTCCAGACCGATATCGACAAATGCCGCCTGCATCCCCGGCAGTACGCGCGTGACTTTGCCTTTGTAGATATTGCCGGCGAGGCCGCGATGCTGCTGGCGCTCGAGATAAAGCTCGGTCAACGAGCCATCTTCGAGCAGCGCGACCCGCACTTCGAGGGCGCTCGCGTTAATGACAATTTCACGTTTCACGAGGGAGACCTGGATGCGACGTGAGGAGGAGGTTGGTCAGGCCGGGCGATGCTGCGGGCCGTAATATATCCGGCGCCGCAAACTGCGTCACCGCCGTCGGGCCATCCAAAATCCAAGCACGGCTGCGGTTTCGTCGCTGACCCCTCCACCCATTGAGTATGCAAAAGAAACTTCAAGCGAATCATACGGAGAGGTTGCGAAATCCGCAAGGCGCACCAGGACGGGGCATAAACGTGTTTTGCACCGCACTCATCAACTTGACTTGGCTCTCAGGTGCCGATACTCGTTTTCTAATGTCTGCCGTGGCCGACAGTCCGGCGATGCGCTCTTCGGGGATGGCCCTGCTCAACAGCAAGGTCCTGATTCTCAACCGCTCCTATCTGCCCGTCCACGTAACCTCAGTCAAGCGCGCTTTTGCACTCCTGTATCAGGGAGTGGCACGGGCGGTCGACGAGCAGTACCACACGTTTGATTTTGCCAGTTGGCGCGATCTCGCGATCGAGACTCATCACGAGCGCCTGGGCGTGGTGGGTGGGTTGGTCCGCGTGCCGCGGGTGCTGTTGTTGACGGCTTATGAGCGGGTGCCGCGACGCCACGTGCGCTTTTCGCGCTTCAACATCTTTGCCCGCGACAACAATACCTGCCAGTACTGCGGGCGGCGGTTCGCGCGTACCGAGCTAAACCTCGACCACGTTATGCCGCGCTCGCGCGGCGGGCTTTCGACTTGGGAGAACATCGTTTGCTCCTGCCACAACTGCAATCGGCGCAAGGGCGGGCGAACCCCCGACGAAGCGCGAATGGCGCTCGTGCGCAAACCGATGCGTCCGCACTGGACGCCCTTCAGCGCCGAGATGTTCAGCCTCAAGCGTTACCGCGAGTGGATGCCGTACCTGACGGCGGTCGACAGTGCCTACTGGAACACCGAGTTGCAAGAGTAGAACGTAATTTACGCCATTAGCAGTATCTGAACGGATCTCAGGCTGGCTTCGCACGATATCCACAGGCCGCTCTGTGCTTAGGGGATACGATACGCAGTGGCCGGTTTCATTGGCTTCGGGCTTTGGGCTAAGCTCCCGGATGCGGATGTGGTGAGGTGGAGGCGATGATGGTATGCGGCTCAAAAGCCTTGATTTAGTAGGCTTCAAGTCATTCCTGGAGCCGACGAGCGTCGGTTTCGCACCCGGGATCACGGCGGTCGTCGGTCCCAACGGCTGCGGCAAATCCAACGTGGTCGATGCCATTCGCTGGGTCCTTGGCGAACAGGCACCGACGCGGCTCCGCGGCAAGAGTGCCGAAGATCTCATCTATGCCGGTAACGATTCCAACCCGGCGGCCGGGATGGCGCAGGTGTCGCTGCTGCTCGAGGCCGACGACAACTGCGGGCTGCCCGAGCCTTACACCGGGCTGAGCGAGGTCTGCGTCACGCGCCGCGTCTACCGCTCTGGAGAATCCGAATACCTCATCAATAAAATTCCCTGCCGGCTGAAGGACATCACCGAGTTCTTCATGGCCGCGCAAATCCATAGCCGCGGCTACGCCCTGATCGA
The DNA here is from genome assembly GCA_963710455.1 of uncultured delta proteobacterium. GTDB lineage: Bacteria > Desulfobacterota > Binatia > Binatales > Binataceae > JAKAVN01. The sequence goes on along the minus strand of CAVQAG010000011.1, from coordinate 353,058 downwards.
GCAGGGGCGGATCGAGGAGATTATCCAGTCCAAGCCGGCCGAATTGCGCGGGATGATAGAAGAGGCGGCCGGGCTATCGCTTTTCAAGGGCCGCCGCGAGATGAGCGAACGCAAACTCGAGCGCGTGCGCGAAAATCTCGCCCGCGTCGACGACGTGGTGGCCGAGATCGAACGACAGTTGGCATTCGCCCGCCGCCAGGCCAAAAAAGCCGAAGCCTACAAGGCGATTCGCGTCGAGTTAGCCGATCTGGAACGGCTGACGGCTGCCCGCCGGCTACTCGAAGAACGCGCCCGCCTCGAGCAGAGTCGCGCACGCTCCGAGCAACTCGACGCCCAACGCGAGGCGACTCGCGAAGCGCTGTCCGAGCTTCAGTCGCGTACCGACGCGTCCACCGCGCGCCTTGCGGCCGAGCGCGATCGCTTGGCTGCGCTCGGTCGCGAACTCGACAACCTCCGCGCGGCTGCGGCACAGCGCGGCCATACGCGCGAATTTCTGGAGCGCCGCTTAGGCGCGGCCGACGCGGCCGCCCCTGAGCTTGCCTCGCGCGTCGAAGAGCTGGAGGCTAAGGCCACCGCCGCGCGCGCGGCGCGCGCCGAAGCCGGCGCGCGCCTTGCGCGCGAGCACAACGAAGACGACGGTGGCGAGGCCGTGCTCGGTGCGCTGCGCGAGCGCCATGATGTGGCCGCCGGGGCGCTCCGCGAGGCCGAGCGCCGCGGCGAGGACACGCGCGACGAAGTCGCCGAGCTGATGCGCGAGGCGGCTGCGATACGCGGCCGCCTCGGTGCGTTCGGTGGTGAGCGGGCCGAGCTCGAAGAGCGTCTGCGCGCCGCCGTCGAGCGCCTCCCGGCGCTCGATGAGGCGCTGGGTGCGGCACGCGTCGCGCTCGAGGTGGCGGACGGCGATCTCGCCTCCTGCCGAATTGCGCTCCAGGCGCTAACCGGCCGCGGCGAAGAGGCCGCCGAGCGGGAGCGCGAAGCCCGAACCGCGCTCGACGGTGGTACGGCACGCCTCGCGCTGCTGCGCGAGGGGCTTAGCGCCGCACGCGCACGCGCCGAGCGCGCCGCGAGTTCAAGCATCGGCGGCGGCGCCGCCGAGCGCCTGCGCGTGGTGCTCGAGTCGCTTAATGGCGATCGTCCGGCTGAGCCGCCGGCGATGCTAGCCGAGGTGCTGCGCGCGCCGGCCGCGATGCGCGCGGCGCTGGGCGCCGTGCTCGGCGCGGAGGCCGAGGCGGTGATCGTCGACTCGCCCCATCTGGCGCTCCGCGCGATCGAGATTCTCAAAGAGTCCCGCGCGGGGCGCTTGAGCTTCATTCCCGACCCCGGTCCGGCCGATTCCCATCCCGCGATCGAAGCGCCTGGAATCGTCGGGCGCCTGCTCGACATGCTCGAAGTCGAGCCGCGCTTTCGCCACGTCGCCGAGGCGGTACTCGGCCACGTAATTGTCGCGGATGATCTGCGCTCTGCGCTTGCGGCCTCGAATCTGAACGGGCATGGCACGCTCTTCGTCACCCGTGAAGGCGACATGATAGCGCCGGGGATGATCGCCGGCGGCAGCAGCGTCGTTCAGGTCGACGAGGCCGAAGCGGCGGACGCACCCGATGCTCCGGCGCTGGAAGAGGCGGCTGCCCGCGTTGAGCAGGCGGCGTCCGAAATCGCCTCGCTGCGCGCGGCTTTCGAGGCGGCGCGCACGGCCCTCGAGACGGCGCATCGCGAACTCAACGAAGGCCGCGACCATCTCTCGCGCGCTGAGCGCGCGCTTAGCGAACGGCGAAGCGCTATGGAGCGCATCGAGAGCGAGGCATCCGCCGCGCGCGACCAGCACGGACAGGCTCGCGTGCGTCTTGAGGAAATTGCGCGGCTTATCGCGGAGTCCAACCAGCGGCTCGAAGAGCTCGCCCATGGCGAGGCGGCAGGGCGCGAGCGGCTGTCGGCGATCCGCGCCGAGTTGAACGAGCGCAAAGCACGCGCCGAGGAATCCGCGGCCGCGATGCTCGATGCGGCCTCCAAGGTCGAAGCACGGCGGGCACGGCTTGGCGCGATCGAACAGGAACTTGGACACCTTCGCCGGCTGGCTGAGGAGCTCGAGGCGCAGATCGGTAAGGATCGCGCCTCGCTTACGCGGCTTGGCGAAGAGCGCATCGAGCTAATCCGCGAACTCGAGCAGTTGGCCGCGCAGGCCGAGGCCTCGGGTACTCGCGAGGCGGAGTTGGATGCTGCGATGGAAGAGCTGCGCGGCGCGTGCGAGGCCGCCGCCGAAGCGCTCCAGGGCCTTAAGACCGAGCTGGCCGAGACCCGCGCGAAGGCGGAGGCTCTCGAGCGCGACGCGATGGAGTGTGCGCTCGGATGCGAACGTGCGCGTACGCTCGCCGGAGAACTCGGACGCAACTTCGCCGAAAAATTTCAAATGGAATTCGCCGCGGTCGAAGACGAGCTCTCAGCCGCGCTCGCCGCGCGTGACGCCGTAGCCGATGAAGTTCGCCTGGTCGAGTTGCGCGCCAAAGCCGAGCGTCTCGGCGAGGTAAATCTCGCCGCCGAGAGCGAGGTCAAAGAACTGGAAGAGCGCTCCGGAGTGCTCAACACCGAGCGAGTCGACCTCGAAGCGGCGGTCAAAGATCTCACGCATACGATCCAGAAGCTCAACCGGGAGGCGCGCCGGCGCTTCAGCGAAACCTTCGAGGGTGCCGCGCGCAACTTCGCCGAACTCTTTCCCAAGCTGCTACGCGGCGGCAAGGGTCGGCTCGAATTGCTGCCTGCGGACGACGTGCTGGAGGCCGGCGTCAATATCCTGGTCCAGCCGCCGGGCAAGAAGGTCAAGGAGATCGGGCTGCTCTCGGGCGGCGAGAAGGCGCTGTGCGCGATGGCGCTGATCTTTTCGCTGTTCCTGCTGAATCCGAGCCCGTTCTGCGTGATGGACGAGGTCGACGCGCCGCTCGATGAGTTCAGCCTCGCAGCGTTCACCACCCTGGTCGGCGAGCTCAAGGGCCGCTCGCAGTTCATCGTGATCACGCATAATCAGCGGACGATGCAGCGCGCCGACCATATTCATGGCGTTACGATGGAACGGCCGGGAATCTCACGGTTGATCTCGCTGGCAATTCCGCGCGCCGCCTAGGTTAGCGCGGCGACGGGATAGCATTTTCGGTTCCGATCAGATGCGTGGACTGTTATTGTGTGAGCGTTCGGCGCCGGTCCGACGATGATGCGCGCGGCCGCCGGGCCGAAAAAAATCCTAAATCTTTTTCCAAGGATCGCTCTCCGCGTGTCCGATTACATAAACGAAATCAGCGATAGACTGTCAGCCATTATAGCGTGGCTTCTCGCCGAGCTTTCGAGCGCCGAGCGTCTCGGTCTGACCGAAACATTCGCCAGGTTGTCGTTGGTCGAGCAACTTATCCTTCTTTTGGCGGTCAGCCAGGCAGCGGTCCTGGTTCTAGCGATCCTGATCGAATTCAGCGCTCGTAAACGGCGAAGGATTCAGAATCTCAAGCCCGTCCCGCATGAGCCGTCCCCCGAAGCCCCGCCCGAAGACGTGCTGGCCGAAGAGATCGCGTCCTGGCGAAAGTCCGAGTTACCGGAGCACGCGCCGCCTGCCGAACCGCTTCCGTCACGGGAGCCCCCAGGAGAGGCGCCTGAGCCTCCGACCGTCGAAACTGCTCCTGAAGGTGCCCGGGAGGCTATCGAACCTGCACCGCCTGAACCGGCGGCTCCGCCGCCTCCTGCCGTGGTTCCGCCGAAAGCCCCCGCGCGAATCGGATTGGGACTGCGCCGCACGCGCGAGAACCTGCTCAGCCGCATCCGCGCGGCGATAACCGGTAGCGCTAAGCTGGACGAAATCTGCGAGGGCCTGGAGGAGGCTCTGATCGCCGGTGACGTAGGCGTTCAGGCGAGTCTCAAGCTGGTCGAGGCCGTGCGCGGCAGGGTCAAAGACGGTATCCGCCCCGACGCTATCCGCGAGGCGCTCAAGGACGAAATTGCCGAGATGCTTGCGGCGAGCGAGCGTCCAATGAATGTGCCGGCGGAGGGGCCTTTGGTAGTGATGCTTGCAGGGGTCAACGGGGCAGGCAAAACGACGACGGTGGCCAAGCTGGCGGCGCGGATGAAGGCCGAGCGCGGCACCGTTATCGTTGCGGCCGCCGATACTTTTCGTGCGGCGGCGATCGAGCAGCTCGAGGTATGGTGCGGGCGGGTCGGAGTAGATTTGATCAAGCAAAATCAGGGTTCCGACCCCGCAGCGGTGGCCTTTGACGCCATCAAGGCGGCGGTGGCGCGTAAGGTATCGACCGTTTTGATCGATACCGCAGGCCGCCTGCAGACCAAGGCCAATCTGATGGAAGAGCTGAAAAAGATCGCACGCGTTGCCGGCCAGCGAACTCCCGGGTGCGCCGCATGAATGCTGGCTGGTGCTGGACGCCACCACCGGGCAGAACGCCCTCAGCCAGGCGAAGATTTTCGGCGAGGCGATACCGCTCAGCGGGGTGGTTTTGGCGAAGCTCGACAGCACGGCCAAAGGCGGCGTGGTGATCGCGATAGCCGAGCAGCTCAAATTGCCGGTGCGTTTCGTTGGGGTGGGCGAGAATATCGAAGATTTACGTGAATTTGACCCGCACGAATTTGTTCAGGCATTGTTTGCCGACGACGAGTCGCGTCCTGAAGCTTCCAGCGGGTCTTATGCGGCTTGACAGATTTACTAATCAAAAATTAAAGTGAAAGTGGAAACTCCATCAACCATGACTCTTGAGGCTCTTAGGCAACTCGACGAAAGAATCCAGGCATCGGTCAACCGAATCCAGCAACTGCAGCACGAAAATGAGGAACTGGCGAAGCGGCTGGCCGAGAGCGAACAGCGTTTTAATGAGGCTCAGGCACGCTCGAACTCTGAGCGCCAGCAGCATGAAGCCGAGCGCAACGAGATAAAGGTCCGCATCGAAAAAATCCTCGCCCGTTTCGACGGGCTGGATCTCGGCTGAGGACTCGATCCCCCCGCGCGAGTCGCCGCTGGATAGACGATGAAAGGTGTCAACGTCGAAATCATGGGCCAGAGCCTCATCGTTATGAGCGATAGCGGCGATGAATGGGCTAAGGCTCTGGCGGCGACCGTGGATGAAAAGATAAGCTATATCCGCGCCAACAGCCGCGCAGTGAATTCTGTAAGCGTGGCAATTTTGGCGGCGCTGAATTTTGCCGACGAACTCGAACGACTCAAGCGGGATCATCAAGCGTTAATTGATCAGATAGAAGCACTTAATCGGCGGCTGTCGGTGGCGATGGATTCGTAAAGGCCGCAGGAGCACAGGTTTCTTTGGAGGCTTGGGGACGGCGGGTTCGGGTAGTTAGGGCGGGGGGACGAAAGATCAGATCTCCTGGAGGATCTCAGTTAGAAGCGCGATGCGGCGCTCGGAATATATAAGACCTGTGCCGGTTCTCAGTTATACATGGCGCGGCCCTTGGCCACGTGACTTTATGGAGCCAGCAATGCCCGCATGGCCGTGGCAGCGCCGATGGCCAAGGGCGATCGATCGCACAGCGCAACCGCCGACTTAGCCCGAACCCGCCACCGCAAAGGCAGTGGCGGACGAAAAGCAATACCTGCGCGCCGTCCTCTCCGAGGCGCGCTCGAATCTACCCGCTGAACGCGCGGACGCGCTCTCGAGGCGCGTTCAGCAGCGCCTTTTGACCACATCAGCGTACCGTGAAGCGGTCAAAGTCGTCCTCTATGCGCCTTGCGGCAGGGAGGTCGAAACCGCACTCATAGCAGCCGACGCACTGCGCTCGCATCGCCAGCTCTATTATCCGATCATCGATCGCAGTTCTCGTCGGATCGGCCTTGTCGCCGTCTCCGATCCTGGCCAATTGCGTCCCGGCGTTTTCGGCATAATGGAACCGCCCGCGAGCGGGGCGCTGGAGTCTCTGATTGACCTTGGCGCCGCGCTGATGTGCGTCCCCGGAATCGCATTTACACCCGCCGCCGTTCGTTTGGGCCGCGGCGGCGGCTACTACGACCGGCTAATCGCGGCACTCCCCGCACAAACGGTGACTGCCGGGCTTGGCTATTCGTTTCAGTTGATCGACCGGCTGCCGGAGCAAACCCATGACCGGCGGCTGGATCTTATTGTGACCGAATCCGCCGTTTACGCGGCCAGCGGAGCGCCACACGCGGCTACGCAAACGGCGGACCAAGGAGGTTTACCTAAATGGGCGTGCTGACAGGCGTCCTGTTCCTGATAATCGGTGGCGCGATGATGCTTTATGCGGTCTATCTTGCCGCGCGGCGGCATACTGGCGCCGACTCGGAGGCCGCGCAACGTGAAGCGCAGACGATTGTCGAAGATGCGAGAAACAAAGCTGAACTGATCGTAAAGGAGGCGGAACTAAAGGCCAAAGATCTGCTCGTCGAGGTGCGCTCGCAGGCCGAACGCGAGGTGCGCGAGCAGCATCGCGAGCTAACCGCGCTGGAGAGCAAGCTGGCCGCGCGCGAGGAGAGTATCGACAAGCGCCTCGAGTCATTCGAGCGGCGCGAGAGCGATCTCAATAAGCGTGACCAGAACCTTCGTGCGAAGGAGAAGAGCCTCGCCGACCGCGAAACCGAGCGCCAGGAATTGATCGATGCGGCCCGCGCCAAGCTCGAGGCGGTCGCCGGACTTACCCGCGAGGAGGCTCGCCGCCAGGTAGTCGAAGAGATGACCGCCCAGGCACGTCATGACGCCGCCCGCCAAATCCGCGTGATCGAGGAGGAGGCGCGCGAGGAGTCAGACCGGCGCGCCAAGCGTATCGTCTCGATCGCGATCGAGCGTCTCGCCGGCGAATTCGTCACCGAGCGCACGGTCTCGGTGCTGGCGCTGCCCAATGACGAGATGAAGGGCCGCATCATCGGTCGCGAAGGCCGCAACATCCGCGCCATCGAGGCCGCCACCGGCGTCGATATTATTATCGACGATACGCCAGAGGCGGTCGTGATCTCGTGCCACAACCCGATTCGGCGCGAAATCGCGCGAGTCTCGCTGGAGCGGCTCATCTCGGACGGCAGAATTCATCCGGGGCGTATCGAAGAGGTCGTGCGCAAGGCCGAACAGGAAGTTGAGGAATCGATCCGCGAGGCCGGTCAGCGCGCGATCATCGAGGTCGGCGTCCACGGCATTCATCCCGAACTGGTCAAGCTGCTGGGGATGCTGAAGTACCGCTACAGTTATGCGCAGAACGTGTTGATGCACTCGCTGGAGGCGGCGTTCCTGTGCGGCGCGATGGCGGCCGAGCTTGGGCTTAACGAAAAACAGGCGCGCCGCGCCGCGCTGCTGCATGATATCGGCAAGGCCCTCACTCACGAGGTCGAGGGCTCGCACGCGCTGATCGGCGCCGAGCTTGCGCGCAAATATGGTGAGTCGGCGAAGATCGTCAACGCGATCGCGGCCCATCACGAAGAGGTCAAGGCGGAGACCATCCTGGCGCCGCTGGTCGACGCGGCTGACGCGCTTAGCGGAGCGCGCCCGGGCGCTCGGCGCGAGGTATTGGAAAGCTACGTCAAGCGGCTGGAAGACCTCGAGACTATCGCCAAGTCGTTCAAGGGCGTCGAGAAATGCTTCGCCGTGCAGGCCGGGCGCGAGATGCGGATCATCGTCGAGCCGGGCCAGGTTTCCGATGACGACGCGACGATGCTCGCGCGCGACGTGGCCAAGAAAATCGAGACCGACATGACCTATCCAGGCCAAATCCGCGTGACGGTCATTCGCGAAACCCGCGCGACCGAGCTCGCGCGCTAGGCTCGCCGCGGGCGGCGCCGGCCTTGGCCCGGTGCCGTCCGCAGGTTATCATCGCCTCCACGATGCCGACCACGCGCGAAGTTCTTCAGGCCACGATCGCACTTGAAAAGCAGAGCATGGCGCTCTACGCCCGCTTCGCTAAAACCTTCGCCACCCATTCGCGCCTGCACGAGTTCTGGTTCGGGATGGCGCGTGACGAGGCGCGCCACGTCGGCGCGCTAGACCTCGTGACCACGGTGCTCGACTTCGAGGGGATGCTCGATCGGCCAAGCCCGGTCGCGCTCGACGACGCGACTGTGGCGCGGCTCGGCGCGCTGCTGGAGCGCGGCGCGCGCGAGGCCGCGGGCGGACTCGCGATCGAGCGGGCGCTCGCGCTCGCGCTCGAGGTCGAAGAGACGGAGCTGGAGGATAAGGTCGGTGATCTGCTCAAGGCGCTGCAGCAGCATGACGAATACGAACGCTGCATGCGCCTGCTGGTTCACGATCTCGGCGAGCTGAGCTACATGATCGAGCAGTATTGCCAGGACCCGGCGTTGCTCCAGCGATGCGACGAGGTGGTCAACCATCACGCCGAGACGCTGCGGCTCTCCGCCGCGCGTTGAGTGGGGCGCGCGTCGTGCCGATCCGGCGCAAGACGCCGCGAGCATGGACGCATGGAGCGGCGTCGGTTATATAATGGTCGCTCGCGCTGAGGAGTAGCCGAATTGGCAAGGCACCTGACTCTGGATCAGGGGATTGGAGGTTCGAGTCCTCCCTCCTCAGCCAATTCTCCCTGGTAAGGGGAGCGCACGCCGCATGGTCCCATCGTCTAGTGGTTAGGACACCGGCCTCTCACGTCGGGAACGCGGGTTCGACTCCCGCTGGGATCACCAAAAGTTTTGAACGGCAGCAGCTTCTTTGGCAGGCAGATTTGGCGGCCTGCGGTTGATGTCAAGTTTTGTTCCACCGCCGGGGCGTGTTTTCGTCGTAGGCGCGTATATGCCCGATGGCGGCACTTACATGGCGTATCATCTCGGCCGGATGCTTCAACTCGATTTCGGCTGGGATGCGATCGCCGTGACTGTCGATCGCGAGCGCAGAGAGAACAGCGTACAGGAATATGACGTGGTATTTCCGACCATGACCCTGGACGCGATGGAGCAAGCGATCTCAAAGCATGACATCCTGATAGCGAATCCGTCGTTCTCCTACCGTTGGTTCGGACCGCGTCTGCCGAGCCGAAAGCTAATGTACATCCAGCACTTCAACACCTTCCGCCTTCTGGATGCCTACTTCGACCACTATGTATGTGTCAGCGACATCGTTTCCCGACTCGTTTCGACGGTTTATGGCTTGTCCGCTCCTATAATCCCTCCCTTTATAGAGCTTGAACGACGGCCGGATGCTCTCGCATGGCGTGATCGGCCCGCGGACTCGATCCTCATTCATTTGAAGGGCGACCCGGCGCTTCAGCAACTCCTGTTGGACCGCCTGCGAAAGCTGATGACGCGTCTGGCTCCAGAGATTCATCTGGATGAGCTTTTGTATGACCGGCCTATCTCTCACCTCAATTTGCTTCGACGCTTAGGCCGATACCGATACTTACTATCACTGTCCGTGGCGGAGGGCTTCGGCCTGGTACCGCTTGAGGCGATGGCGATGGGAACGACAGTCGTCGGCTTCGATGGCTTTGGCGGACGTGACTATATGGAGCCGGGAGCAAATTGCCTGATCGCTTCCTATCCAGACACTGAGAAAGTGGCACATTGCATCGTGACTGCCATGCGCGACCAAGCGCTCTCGGAACGCCTAGCGCAAACCGGACGCATCACAGCCCAACGCTACAACTATGCGCGGTTCAGGAGCGCGTGGCACGAGCAATTTGTTCATCTGCTCGAATCTCGAGATAAAGCACCTTCGACCAGTTAATAACTTTATCGGGTCTCCGTCTAACAAGAAGAAATCAATGTTACTAAAGCAGATTGTGCCGCGCCTCCGTTGGCTGATGGTCCAACTGCGCACACCCCCTGCCATCCACGATGTTCGTCATGAAGCGATTTTTTCCTTTATGATCGACGCCGATCCTAAAACTGCCTATCAGGGGTATCATCTCGCTCGCTCACTCATGGATCATTGCGGCAGCGAACCTGCCGCTATTCATGTTCAATTTACTCCAGAGGTTTTGGCCACCTCCCGGCAGTTGTTCGCGGAACTAGGCTGCACGCTCCACGACGTGGAGCGTCTAGGGGATGGCCGCTATTGCAGTAAACCGCTTCAATTGGAGAACTTGTTAACCTACGACTTCGCACAGGCGGTGTTGCTCGATACGAACATGATCGCGATTGCGGATTTCAGGCCGTATCTCGGTGGCGGCGCGGCCTTGCAAGCCAAGGTCGTAGATTTGCCGAGCCCCTCTCTCAACGCTCTGAAGGAAATCGGCGAGCGCGCTGGCATGAAGAAATTGCCCGCTCGCGTGCCAACCGACGCTGGAGATGGGTGCACTTATGTTGGCAACTGCGACGGTGGATTTTACGCTATTCCGAAGGCGCTCTGTCCGAGAGTCGCAGCTGCGTGGCGGCATTGGGCCTCTTGGTTGCTCGCCAATGCCGAGCCCCTGGCCCGCGAAGGAAAGCAAGATCATCTCGATCAGGTTGCTATGTGGCTGACGATACACATGTCCCAAGTTGCATTCCTGCCCGCCCTTTCAAATATGAATTACTTCGTTCACGTCGTGGCGCAGCGCCGATACTTCGAGGCGGATCACAAAATAGCGTTAATACGCTATGCCGACGATTCAATAAACGTATACGGGTTACTCGAACCTCCGCCTGAGCTCGCGCCCGTCGAAAGAGCCGCGATAGGAGAAGCGAACCGCCAGCTAGCCCGTGGCTTCGAGAACAGACTCTTTTGGAATCTGCGCTATTCGCAGTTCAGCGAACGCGGCTCGGGCATCGGCTCCCGAGGTGAAAACCTTCTGTACAAGCGCGATTTGCTCCGCCGTGAGGGAGCGGAACGCGCCGAAAGTGTTCTCGATTTCGGCTGCGGCGATCTTGAGATGGTAAAAGCTTTAGACCTGAAGGGATACCTTGGGGTTGACTGCTCGGACACCGCCCTCGTCCTTGCGCGACGCCAGAGGCCAGACTGGGCATTCCAAAGGTTTATGCCCGGCGAAGATGACGCCATTATTCCGTCGAAGCACTTCGTCATCTGTTTCGAAGTGCTGATTCATCAACCCACCGGCCGAGCTTATCACCATCTGATCAAATTCCTTGCGGACCACACGCTTCGGACCCTCGTCGTGTCTGGCTACGATGAGACTCCCGAGCTTAGCCATATGCTTTTCTTTTACGAACCGCTGGAAATGAGTCTTCGGCACACAAGGCGGTTCAACTCCATCCGGCGGATAGGAGCCCATACAAGCGTCGCAATCTTCCGCTGCGATGTGAAAGCTTCACCTTATAGTTGCATTTGACAAGTGAACCGACCTCCCTGATCGGAGCTCTTAGGCTTTTTGTTTCCCGGGTCCATTCGGCGAGGGCGTGCGCTCCCAAAACGCACAGCTTCAGCTGCCAGGCAAGCGCAGGACATTATTGTTGCAGAGGATACGCGAGCGGGATTGGCACGGAAAATAATATGACACTATACCCCGTATGGTATGATTTACTCGAACAGTTTCCAGACATCCCCCCTCGGCTCATGGACTTGATGTGTCGGCAGGTGTATTACTATATCCCCTAGGGTATAGGGGAATTGACATGGGCCACACGATCAAGGAAAAAATCAAGCTTTTGAACCGCGTCCGGCGCGTTCGCGGCCAGGTCGAGGCACTGGAACGCGCCGTGGAAGAAGAACGCGGCTGTTCCGACGTGCTGCACCTCGTGGTCGCGGCGCGTGGCGCGATGAACAGTCTGATGGCGGAGATCATCGAGGATCACATTCGGGAGCATGTCGTCGATCCCGATCGTGAACGCGGGTCCCGCGCGCGCGGTGCGGAAGAGCTGATCGAGATAGTTCAGGCTTACCTGAAATAGCGGGCGGCCCTATGGAACAGCAGGAACTAATTGGGCCTGCGCGCTCGATAGGTCAGCCGAAGGACGGGACCGGGGCGCGTGCGGTCGAGGAGCACCAGGGCGGGCATGTGTTCGGCGCGCTCGCAGCCGCGCGGGTCGCCCTGGTGGCACTCACCGCGGCGGCCGTATGGTTCCATGTTTGGGAACCCTTTCCGAGAATCAGCTTGATCGGCGCGGTGGGCATTCTGATCGGCGGCTGGCCCATTTTCAAAGAGGCGGTCGAGAACGCCGCCGCGCGCCGGATGACCATGGAATTGTCCATGAGCATAGCTTTGCTGGCCGCTGCCGCAATCTCTCAGTTCTTCACCGCCCTGATCATCACGTTGTTCGTTCTGATTGCCGAAGTCCTCGAGGGAAAGACCGTTTCTCGCGGGCGACGCGCAATCCGGGACTTAATGGACTTGCTGCCTCGTTCGGTCACCGTTCGAAGTGCTGGCGGCATGCGCGAAACGTCAGTCGATCAATTACGAACGGGCGATTCCGTGCTGGTTAATCCCGGCGGGCTGGTGCCGATAGACGGCATCGTGTTAAGCGGCCATTCATTTGTCGATCAGGCCCGGATTACCGGTGAGTCGATGCCGGTCGAGAAATTAGCGGGCTCGGTTGTCTATGCTGGAACGATCAACCAAACGGGAGCGCTCGATATTCGCGTCGAGCGCGTCGGACGTGATACCAGTTTCGGCAGAATTATCGAGGCAGTGGAGCATGCCGAGCGTTCGCGCGCACCGGTTCAGCAATTGGCGGATCGTCTGGCCGGGTACCTGGTTTATTTCGCGCTCGCGGCGGCGGTAATCACGTTCATAATTACGCGCGACGCGCTTTCAACGATTTCGGTGATAATCGTCGCGGGCGCGTGCGGCGTCGCCGCGGGGACGCCGTTGGCGATTCTGGGAGGCATCGGCCGCGCGGCGCGCCTCGGAGCGATTATCAAAGGCGGCCTCTACCTGGAGACGTTAGGCAACGTGGACACGGTTGTTTTTGACAAGACCGGAACCCTGACCTTGGGCCGGACCGAAGTCCAATCGATAGTTCCGGCCGCGGGTGTCTCCGAAGCTGAAGTCCTAGAAGCCGCGGCGTCGGCGGAAGTCCGCTCGGAGCATCTGCTGGGCAAAGCAATAGTCAATCTCGCCCGCGCAAGAATAACTCATTTCATCCAGGAGCCCGAACGGTTTGACTGCCTGCCCGGCCGCGGCATCACAGCGACGGTGAACGGCGCGACGATTCTCGTCGGCAATCGGCGGTTGATGGCCGAACACGGGATTGAAGTGCCGCACAGTATCGTTGCTGACGATGATAGCTCGGCGGTAGCGTTTGTGGCTCGCGAGGGTCGTTTTCTTGGAGCCATCATAATCGCCGATACCGTGCGGCCGGAGGCACGCCGTGCTCTCGATGCGCTTAATCGGATGGGCATTCGGAGCGTTTTGTTAACCGGAGATACCCGAACGGTGGCCGAGACTGTTGCCCACACGCTTGGAATCAGCGAGGTGGAAGCTGAACTGATGCCGGAGCAGAAGCTTGCGCGCGTCAAGCGCCTGGTGGCGAGTGGCCGCATCGTCACGATGGTTGGCGACGGCATCAATGACGCGCCCGCATTGGCGGAAGCGAACGTGGGCATCGCGATGGGCTCGGGCACCGATGTGGCGCGCGAGAGCGCGAACGTGGTGCTGCTCGGCAACGACCTGGTGAAATTCACCGAGACGCTCGAGATCGCGCGATGGACGCGCCGGATCATCTGGTGGAACTTCGCTGGCACAATCGGAGTCGACCTGGTCGGAATCGGGCTCGCCGCCGCGGGCCTTCTCGGTCCGACGCTCGCCGCATTCGTTCACGTCACCTCGGAGTTGACCTTCATCCTCAATTCGGCGCGGCTGCTGCCGCCCACGAAGCACGGCGCCGCGGTCATGGCAATGCCGGCCCTATCGGAAAGCAAGTCGCTCGCGCAGGCCGCGTAGCGGAATTAACCCGGCTGAGCAATCACTGTGCGCCAGGGAAGGTGTGCTGAGGGTCGACGATTGAGGCGAACTTCGATAGCGCGGTGGTTGCGGCAGCTTCGGGCGACGGCTTCGGTGTACGTGGCACGTAGTGATAAGACCAGGAACGTGCCACCGCTGCGCTAATATCAACAAACGGCAATAGGCATAATAATACAAACAGCCGAAACGGGTATGAAGCAAACCACCGTATACCAGTTGCGATGGTCGCCATTTGTTCACGCCAAATCCGGCTGTTCGGTGACTGCGGCCTTTGGAACGTCTATATCCAATTTTTACGAACCAGCCAAACCTTCACCGCTTGTGTTAGCGCGACATACAAGAGAAGCGTCAGGAACAAAAAGGGCCAATACTCGGCCGGCAGCGGGACCAGGCCCAGCCATTGCCCGATTGGCGAAGATGGCAGCCACATACCAACCAGCATGATTGCTCCCGAAGTCATGATCAGCTGCCAGCTGGCGCGGCTCTGGATGAACGGGAGCTTGTTGGTTCGTATTACATGGATGATCAGGGTTTGAGTAAGCAGGGACTCCACGAACCATCCGGTCTGGAACAATGCCGCCGCGTATGTGGAATCGGGATTGGCGGCGCTGGCATGGATGAAGCGCGCGGCGAGTTCCGGAGGCGGCGCCAGGTTCAAGTCTCTGCACTTGAAAACGAACCACATCAGCAGATAGGTCGTGTAGTCGAAGACCGAGCTGCACGGACCGATGAACATAATGAAGCGTGCGATCTCGCCCATCGACCAGGGCCGCGGTTTGGCCACCTGTTCGGGGTCCACTTCGTCGGTTGGGATCGGCACTTGCGAAAAATCGTAGAGCAGGTTGTTGGTCAGGATCTTGATGGGCGCCATCGGCAAGTAGGGCAGCCAAAGGCTCGCGCCCAGCACACTGAACATGTTTCCAAAGTTCGAGCTCGCACCCATCCGGACGTACTTGAGAATGTTGGCAAAGACCGCGCGCCCCTCGATAACTCCCTCTTCCAGCACCATCAGGCTTTTTTCCAGCAAGATCGCATCCGCAGCTTCCTTCGCAATGTCGACGGCCGTATCGACCGAAACGCCCACATCGGCTGCGCGCAGCGCCGGCGCGTCGTTGATGCCATCGCCCATGAAGCCCACCACGTGGCGTTTGCTCTGAAGCGCCTTGATGATGCGCTGCTTGTGTGCGGGAGAGAGCCGGACGAACAAGGTGGTCTTTTCCGCCGCATCGGCGAGTTGCGCGTCGTCCATCGCTTCGACCTTGGCGCCGGTCAATACCTCTTCCAACGACAGGCCGACCTCGGAACAGATCTTTCTTGAAACCAGCTCGTTGTCACCGGTAAGGACTTTCACCGTAATACCGTGACTCTGGAGAGCGTTGATCGATGGTGCAGCCGACTCCTTGGGTGGGTCAAGAAACGCGATATAGCCTTTCAGTATGAGGTTTTGCTCGTCGTCCTTGCCATAGGCGGGTTTGGAGTCGCAGTCGCGGTATGCGATAGCCAGAACCCGGAAGCCGTCCGCGGATAATCGGTCATACTCCTCCTTGAGATCCTGCAGCAGCAGCGGATCCATCGGATAGAGGTCATCATCGAGCTCGAACAGTGAACAGCGCTCGAACACTGACTCGGGGGCACCCTTGCAAATCAGCCGAAACTTGCCATCCGGTGTTTTGACGATGACCGACATCATCTTGCGGCTGAAGTCGAAAGGAATCTCGTCGATCATCGAATACTCGCCGAGGGAAAGCTTCTGATGAAGCTCCTGATATTGCAACACTGCGCGATCGAGAACGTTCTTTAGCCCGGTCTGAAAGTGGCTATTGAGGTAGGCAAACTCGAGGACTCCCTCGTCCTCTTTCAGGGCAACATCGCAATGGTGCTCCAGGATCACCCGGTCCATCGTGAGAGTTCCGGTTTTGTCGGTACATAACACATCCATCGCGCCGAGGTTCTGTATCGAATTGAGCCGCTTGACGATCACCTTCTTGCGCGACATCAGGAGTGCGCCTTTGGAAAGGCAGACACTCACTATCATGGGGAGCATTTCCGGTGTAAGTCCGACCGCGACCGCCAGCGCGAACAAAAATGCTTCTCCCCAGTTGTACTTGGTGAAGCCGTTAATCAGGAACACCAAAGGCACCATGACCGCCATGAATTCGAGCATCAGCCAGGTGAAATCGCTGACTCCTCTGTCGAATGCACTCGGAGGAGGCGTATCCGTAATCGAGCTGGCCATTTTGCCCAGGTAGGTATTCAAGCCGGTCTCGACCACTACTGCCGTGGCAGAGCCGCTTTCGACACTGGTGCCCAAAAAGCAGATGCATTTGAGCTCCAGCGGCATCTTGTCGCCGAGGTCCTCCGGCGTATCGAACTTCTCGACTGGAAACGACTCGCCGGTAAGGCTGGCCTGGATCAGAAAGAGATCTTTGCAACTCAGGATGCGGATGTCCGCGGGTATCATGTCACCGGCAGCGAGCTTCACGATATCGCCCGGCACCAGTTCGGCGAGCGGAATTTCCCGCGCGGCTGCGCCGCGCAAGACTGTGGCGGTGACGGTAATCATGGCTTTTAGTTTGGCCGCTGCCGAATCGGCGCGGGCTTCCTGGATGAAGCGCAGCGAAACTCCAAGCACGATCATCACGACCATCAGTGTTCCGCCTACGATGTCCGAGGTGTCCTGCGCGGTAACGAATGAAACGGTCGCCAGGACCGCCAGCAAGATCACTAGTGGGTTCAGGCACGACCTTATGAAAAGTCTAAGACGCGTGAACCGTTCGTCGCGGGCGACCACGTTGGGCCCGACCTCTTCTAGGCGGTGCTGTGCTTCCTCTTCCGTGAGACCGTCGGGTCCAGTTTCAAGTTCAGAGAGGGCCTGCGTGGCCGAAAGCGCAGCGATGCGGATGAGCCTTGACGAAACCTGGATCGAGGCGCTGTCGCGTCTCGCGGCTGCTCGTATGTTTCGCGGAAGCACTGAACTGGCACTAAGCGCCATGCGTCTCTCCAAAACTAAGTCTCTTTGTTATCAGCGAAGTGAAGGTTCGTAATCGGTCAGATCCCAATATGCAACCGAACACCAGGGTTTTTGCTTTCTCGGGCTCGGGATCGATACATCACTTGCCATTCCTCGAATCATGGCCGGCGCGGCAATCGTTTGCGATACTTTATTCGTAATTGGCCTGATTCGTAACTTGCGGCAGACGAACGCCGAGGCGGTGAATCTTCCGCTATCGGAAAATCCGAGCGGGGTACCATCAGGCTCGATTCGCAAGTCGGGAATGATCTAATCCGGCTGCCAATTTTTGAGCAACCGGCGGATGATTGCGACGAACTAGGGCGGCTTCGGGCCGCCTCGAAAATCGATCCAAAGCGATATGTATTTATCTATAAAGGGGCGCTCGGTCTATCGATCACGTGTGGCCAATCTTAAGAATCGATGATCGCCATTTTACGAGCGCGTGCCACGTGCAAAATGAAACGATCCGCGGTTAGGTAGGGTGGCTCGTCGTGGCCGGGATGAAATTCAGCGCCGCGGAATTCATACAATAGCGCAAGCCGGTCGGTTTCGGACCATCGCTGAAGACGTGGCCAAGGTGAGCGTCACATCGCGCGCACCGCACCTCCGTCCGAGTCATGAAAAACGAGCGGTCAGTTTCGGTGCGCACGTTCTGTTTAGCGATCGGCTGATAAAAGCTCGGCCATCCTGTTCCCGACTCGAACTTGGTATCCGAATTGAACAGCGCTGTCGCGCAGCAGATGCACCGGTAAAGCCCCTTTTCATGGTTCTCCGCATACTTGTTGGTATAAGGAGCTTCGGTGCCCTGTTGGCGAGTAACGTCGTATTGCTCGGGGGTTAGCAACTTGCGCCATTGGCCGTCCGTCTTCACGACCCTGCTGATCATGACCACGCCTTTGCTCCGCCCGTCATCGGAAAACTCCATGATCGCGACCAGATTACCCGCCCCAGAAGCATCTTCGGCAAAGGCGTCCCAGGAGCGGCGATTGCCGGCGAGCTCCCATACGATGGCGAGCGGAACCGCGGCAAGGAGGGCGAGCATCGCCCTTCGGCCGAAATTTCCCGTATGGGCTGTTTGGTTACCCTGTTCCTGGTTTTGCTTACGGTATTGCGGCATAGCGCGGTCCATCACCTGTTTCTCGCTGAGGCAACTGCGTGCAGCACGCGATTTTCCGCCGCAGCTTTGGGCTGGAGAGCAGCGTTCTATATGATAATAGCCGGAAGGATCGCCAAAGTTACATAAACTGCGAAAGCTCCAAGTGAGCTAGCGTTAGCTGCGTGCGCGCCGACGTTCAAACCTCAGCGTCTACTGAAAGAGTAACTTCTTGCGTGCTCATCCAGGTAGGTACGCAGCGATTCGACTCCCCAGTCGCGCACGCTGGTTTGTCGGCCGCCATTTGATTTCTGCTCGATCCACCATTGCGAGGTACGGAGGTTGATGTAAACGATCTTGTCGTTGCCAATCGTGGCGTTGCCGCGATGACCGAAATGGCGCAGTTTCAGGCCGAACTGGTGGAGCAGGTCCCGCCAATAAATCCACGTCATCCGGTAGATAGGCGTCTGCGTAATGGCAGGGATATCGTCGGCCTTGATCGCATAGCGATCCATGAGCGCTTTCACAAGGCGCGCTGCGTTGTCGGCCTCGGTCGCCAGCGCTCCGTTTTCGGTCTTTATCTTGCGGAGCAGTCCGATCTTACGCAGTGCTTCTTGGGCCTTCATGGTAGCGTTTTGATATCTAAGCAGGTTTCACTGTCTATTAAAAGATGAGAAAAGCTTAAAAAGATAAACAATGCTAGAATATGACGAATTATGCTAATATGCACGACTGTGATCATCAACGGCGAACATAGCGTGAAACTCCCGATCTTGGGTGGAGAGTGGAACTAGGCGATTATCCGTCTCTCCTGTGGCCTGGCGGGAAGCAGTGGGCGATAATTCCTGGTCCCTGGGCACAAAAAAGGAGAAGCAGGCATCGATGATTTTGAAGGTCGCCCGTCTTGGCTACCCGGTGCTGCGCACGATGGCGCAGCCGGTGGCGCCCGCGCACATCAATACGCCGGAGTTCCAGCGCCTGCTTGACGATATGGTCGACACGATGCGCGAGTACGTGGGCGTGGGGCTCGCCGCACCCCAGGTACATCTGCCGCTACGGGTCGCAGTGCTCGAGGTCGAGCATCATCCGCGCTACCCGGAGATGCCGCAGGTGCCGCTGACATTCCTGGTGAATCCCGAGGTCACGATTGTCGATCGCACGACGGTCGAGGATTGGGAAGGATGCCTCAGCATCCCGGAGATGCGCGGGCGGGTGCCGCGTTTCAAACAGTTGCGGGTGACCGGACTAGGACGGCACGGCGAAGCGCTCGATTTCATCGCGAGCGACTTTCACGCCCGCGTCATTCAGCACGAGACCGATCACTTAAATGGTGAGGTGTACCTGGACCGGATGCCTAACATGCGCTCGCTCTCGCATCTGGCGGAATGGCATCGTTTTGCGCTGACGCCCGAACAGCAAAAGTAGGAGCAATCCGTGGCGCGCGCTCACTTTGGCGGATATGGAAGCTTGTCCGGAATCTTGCCGGTTAGCTTTGCCTGTTCGAGGGTCTTGGCCAGCAGATCGTTTTCGGTAACCTGACGCTGTTCCTCGGCCTGGACCTTGGCGAGTGCAGCGTTGAGCTGGTTGTTCTGGTCCTGGAGCTGGCCAACACGGCCGGAAAGCTCATTGATTTGAGCCTGCTCGCGCTGACGCTCAGTCTGGTTCTGCTGATACCACTTCCATCCGATCACCGCAGCAATCGCTGCCACGACAATCGCGCCGACCAGATAACGATACATCGCAGATAGTGTTCCGTGCGGGTGAGCGCCGCGCGCGGACGTCCTATTTGTGCCGCCCTTGCGGGTCTTGGACGTGCGGGTTTTGCGAAGGAGGCGGCGGCCCGACGTCCGCTATCCGCGCCTGAAGTTCCGCGCTGTTGACGATTCCCTTGGCGTTGAGCAGCCGGGTCAACGCACCGAGCCAGTGACGGTAGTAGTCGGAACCGCCGCTGGTGGCACGGCCAGGACTTCTCCGACGCGCCGATCTCTTCGATCAGAGTTTGCTGGAACTCCGCCCACTGGAATTGGCCTGCCTCGCTGAGTGCGACCGCGACGGCAAACGCGCGCGCTTCCCAAGGCTCGCTGAACGCGGGTTCGGGAGCCAGTGCACGGGCGGCCGCGATGAGATCTTCGGCGGTTTTGGCGGCCATTCGATTAACCCTGTCGCCGTGCGCTATCTCGCCGCGGGCCCTCACCCGCTTCCCTCTCGGGGAGTTTTGGCAGGTCGGTACCGATCATGGAATCGCGCGTGACCAGCTCGGCGAGTTCGTCCTCGCTCAGATTCTCGGCACCGGCGGGCCGCTCGGGGATCACGAAATAGCGCATTTCGGAACTCGAGTCCCATACGCGGACTTCCTTGTCGCCCACATCGACCCCGAACTCCTTGAGCAATCCGCGCGGATCGTTCACCGCGCTCGCGCGGTAGGCCGTGCTCTTGTACCAGACCGGGGGTAGCCCCAGGACCGACCACGGGTAGCACGAGCAGAGCGTGCAGACCACGAGGTTATGCACGCGGGGAGTGTTTTCGAGCACCATCATGTGCTCGCCCTGCGGCCCGGGCGGAAAGCCGAGGTCCTCGATCGCCTGGGCGGCGTTATCGAGCAGACGCTTGCGGTATTCGGGGTCGGTCCACGCGCGCGCGACAACCCGGGCGCCATTGCGCGGACCGACGCGCCTTTCATAGGTATCGATCAACTCGTCGAGCGCCTGCGGATTGACCAATCCCTTCTCGACCAGCAACTGCTCGAGCGCTTTTACGCGCTGGGCCGGCTCGGACAGCGGGGCATTGTGATGATCATGCTCGTCGTGATGGTCGTGTTCCTCGCTCATCGTCTGCGTCCCTTCCCGGCGGCCCCGCGTGACCGGGCTTTAGGCTTGGCGGCCGGTTTTGAGGCGCGCGCCGTGGCAGCGAACTTTGACGTTGGTGTCTTGCCTGGGCGTTTGCCAGAGGCTTTAACCAGGGACTTGCGTGAAGGTTTGATAGCGCCCTTGGCGAAGGACTTAACAGCCGGTTTAGCGGAGGTGCGGTCGCGCTCCAGGTAGTCCTCCCAGCAATCCAGGTATACCGGCGCGCGCTGGTTCTGATCGGGGCCCCACAGCTCTTTGGCCTCGAACGCCACGGTATAGACGTGCTGCGGCTTACCGCCCTGGCCGTGAGCGTGCGTATCAGGGAAAACGAAGACGCCCTGGTCGTAGCGGACGACACCGCGTTTGCCGCGCGCATAACGCGGCAGGCGCGTGTGATGCTCAGGATTGAAATTGCGCGCGAGCACGCGGTCGCCGACTTTGAAACCGGGCTTGTAGCTTTTATTGAAACGCAGCTTGACCGCGGAGCTGTCGAACGACTCGACCGCGACGTCCGGTGATTCGACCGCTTCGCCCGACGCGGGCGTCGCGGCAGCATGTCCGGCGAGTTCTTCGCGCGTGACCACACCCTTTTCAACCAGCAGGGCTTCGAGCGCATGCAGCCACTTTTCATAATAGCTCGCGGCCAGGTAACTTGCCGGGGGCATGTGCTCGATTGCGCGGCGGAATTCGTCGACGTTGCATACGCGCCGCCCCATCGCGGTGAGCGTCATCCCGAACACGCGCTTTTCCCACTCCGAGTGGAAGACGGGTTCGTCATGCTCGCGGATTACCGGGCCGAAGCCATGCATTCCGCCCAGGTCGTGAACGCCATTCATAGAATCTCGCCGCCTCTCGAGGTACTGCCCGATTTTTCCAGTTTAAGCTAGGCTTGCGTATCGCTGGCAGTCAAGGCAGGACGCACGCTAACGCAGGCACGACGCTTCGCGTTTCATCCGAGCGCGAATTGGCGCGCAAAGAACAGCGCTCGAAACTGGATAGACCCGTGCCGTCTTGCAGGCCAGAAATTGTTCAGGACCCGGAGAGAACATGAAAAGAGGATTGGCCAATACCGTATCGGCGGCGATGGCGTTCGCGGCGATTGCCGCGGGTGGATGCACTCGCGCGAGGACGGGTCTCGCGCAATATTTTCCGCTGAAGCCCGGGATGGCCTGGACGTTTCGCTTCAGCGGCTCGACCGGAGCCACCGGGGAACTGACCACGGCCAATGAGGCGCCGCGCAAGGTCTTTGGTTTCACGACGGTTCCGCAGCAGAACATGGGCGGCGATAAATCCTACACCGAGTTTTATGCCGACGACGGGATGGGGATCCGTCACGTCGCGATCGACGAAAACGAAGGGCTCCAGTCGCGGCTGGGCGATCATTCCTACGTGATAAAATTACCGATCACCGTCGGCACCAGCTGGCGCGAAATCGATCGTACCTTCGACGGCACCGTGTACGACGCGACGACCAAGATCGAAAGCCTCGACGATAAGATAACCGTCCCGGCCGGGACTTTCAGCGGATGCGTTCGCGTCCGCAGCACCGGCTTCGCCTCAGCGATGAAAGGTAACGCGCGCGCGCCCGTCAGGACGCCCGGAACGCGGCTCGTGGCCGCCGATGATTTGAGCGTCGAGGACTACTATTGGCTGGCGCCCGGCGTGGGCCCAGTCAAGGCAACCCATGAGGAGAACCGCGGTGAAGGCTCGATGGCCCAGTCGATCGGTTTCACACTGGAGTTGGAGCACCTCAAGCGGTAGCCGCACCGCTCACGGCTCACGTTCTTCGATCCAAAAGCGCCAGTCTACCACGCGCCCGCCATCAGCAATCCAAGGCGCGCTGGATCGCGCTCATCGGCTCCCACCGCGCGCAGGCGGCCGCGGCTCAACACGGCGAGCCGTCCGCAGAACGCCGTGAGCTCGTCGAGGTCGCTGGAGATCAGCAGCACCGCGCCGCGTTGGGCGGCGAATGCGGTCAGCATCCGGCGCACTTCGGCGGTGGCGGCGACGTCGAGCCCGCGGGTAACATTATGCGCGACGAGCACGTGCGGACGGCTCGACAGTGCCCGCGCCACGCACAGGCGCTGGCGATTGCCGCCGGAAAGTCCGGCCGCGAGCGCTTGCGGGCCCGCCGCCCGGATGTCAAAGCGCTCCAGTACCTCGGAGCATAGCGCCGCCGCACGCAACCCGCTGAGCCATCCGCAGCGCCCGCAAGCGCGTCCGAGCAGCGGGCGCGCGAGGAGCAGGTTCTCCCATAGCGGCATTTCGAGGATGAGGCCGTCGCGGTCGCGGTTCTCCGGTATCACGGCGAGCGCACCGTCGCGATCATGAGCGGAGGCTCCCGCGATACTAATCGTTCCGCTCATCGGACGGCGTACTCCGGCCAGCGCCTCGACCAACTCGCCCTGGCCGTTGCCATCGACGCCTGCGATCCCCATGATCTCGCCGGCTGCGATTTCTAGGTTGATGCCGTCGAGCGCGCGCCAACCCTCGCGCTCGACTACGAGGGCTTTTATTTCGAGCAAGTTCTTTATTTCGAGCACGGCCTGCCCGGCGGCTATTCGCGAATCCTGCGGCATCGAAGCAAGCTCGCCGATCATCAGTGTTGCCAGCTCATGCTCGGTGACTTCGCCGCGCAACGGACGCGCCACAACACGGCCGCGGCGGAGCACGACTATGCGGTCGGCGACGGCCAGCGCCTCGGCGAGCTTGTGAGTGACCAGGATTACGATCCGGCCTTCGTCGCGTAGCCGGCACAGCACGTCGAGGAACGCGGCCAGCTCGGCCGGAGCCAGCAATCCGGTCGGTTCGTCGAGGATCAGTACGCGCGGCTCGAAACTGAGTGCGCGCAGGACTTCCATCCGCACCCGCTCAGCCATCGAACGCTGCTCCATCCGCACTCCCGGCGCCGGCAAAACGAAGCCCAGCCGCGACGCCATAGCATCGGCGCGCGCCGCGACCTCTTTCAAATCTATTGTCAGTTCCGGGCGGCTTGCCTGCGCGATGGCCGCGCCAAAGCCGCCGAGCGCCAGATTCTCCTCCCACGTCATCCGCTCGAACAGCATCGGGCTCTGATGCACCGCGGCGACGCCGGCAGCCAGCGCGGCGGTGGGCGAACCCGGCCGCAGCGGGTGGCCAAACAGTTCGATCGAACCCGTGTCGGGGCGGAGCCGTCCGGCCAGGATGTTCATCAGCGTGGTCTTGCCGGCGCCGTTTTCGCCCAGCAGTGCCACGATCTCACCCGGCCGAGCGTCGAAATCGACTCCGTCAAGCGCGAGGAGCGGTCCAAAGCGGCGCGTGATCTGGCGGGCGGCGAGCATCGCTTCTAAACGCTCATGCGGGCGGCGGTGTACCATAGCGCGTACGTACATAATCGACCGCCTCGTCGCGCGAGGCCAGCGCGCCGTCCAGTTGCTGATCCTCGACGTCCTTGAGAATCGATTTGAAGTGCGGACCCGGCGCGAAACCCATCGCGATCAGGTCGTCGCCGCCGAGCAGACGCGGCGGGCGAATCTCCTCGCGGCCCATCGCGCTCAGCGCGCGCGCACAAAAATGGTAAAAGCCGAGGTTGGAGCTGGAGGCGAGCGCGTCCAGCCGCGAGAGCTCGAGTAGCTCGCCGAAGCCGTCCTCGGCAAGCATCCGCTTGAGCGTCGCCTTGCGCATCCGCGGCGCCATCACCAGGCGCAGATGATTGCGCACCAGGTAGGCGACGCGCTCCTGCACGAAGCGTGAACGCCGCAATCGCCGCATGATTTCCTCGGCCATCGCAGCGCCCTGTTCCGTATGCCCATAGAACGTGACCTTGTCCCCGGTCTCTGCACGGCACTGGGGCTTGGCGACGTCGTGCAGCAGGACGCCGAACGCGAGCGTCTCGGCGCATCCCGCCTCCAGCATCGAGAGCGCGAGCCAGGTATGGCGATAGACGTCGCCCTCGGGATGAAAGTTTTGCGGCTGCTCGCATCCGATCATCGGGAGTACTTCGGGCATCACGACTTCGAGCAGCCCACTTTCGCGCATCAGCTCAACCCCGCGCCCGGCACGGCCGCCGGTCATGATCGCGACGACTTCTTCGCCGACGCGCTCGGCGGCTATATTGGCGACCTTGGGCGCTGCGCGGCGCATCGCGGTCCAGGTCTCGGGATCTATTTCGAAGTTGAGCCGGGTGGCGAAGCGGATCGCGCGGAGGACCCGCAGATGGTCCTCCTCGAAACGCTCGCTGGCATTGCCGATCGCGCGCACCACGCCGGCGCGCAGATCGCGCATCCCGCCCACCAGATCGATAATTCGTCCGCTTGACGGATCGAAGTACATCCCGCCGATGGTGAAGTCGCGCCGGCGCGCGTCCTCCTCGACCGTGCCGAAGCGGACCGACGAGGGACGGCGCCCATCGACGTACGGTGCGTCGGCGCGGAAAGTGGCGACTTCGAAGGGGTCGCCGTCGATAACCACGACGATCACCCCGAAGCGCGCGCCGACGGCGACCGTGTTGTCGAACAATTCCTGCACGACTTCGGGGCGCGCGTCAGTGGCGATATCGTAATCCTTTGCCGCGACGCCGAGCGCGCGGTCACGTACGCATCCGCCGGCGAGATAGGCGACGAAGCCTTCCTCGCGCAGACGGTCGATTATCGCCAGTGCCTTATTTTCTTTCTCGACACTCATGGGCCGTCCGATGAGATTCAATTTAGCCTCGCGAGCGCCGCGCGGCCACGGCGCACGGCCGAGTATCAGACGAAAGACGACGGCGGACGCGCGGCATAGCTTCGGCGGTAAACACGAATCAATGCGGCGAAGACAGCGATAACGGCGGGACCGGCGAACAGGCCCAGCGGTCCGTAGACCTCCAACCCGCCGGTGATACCGAAGAAGAGTGCTACCGCGGGTATTCCGCTGCCCTGGCCGATCGTGATGGGCTTGAGCAGGTTGTCGATTACCCCGACCACGACCACTCCCCATACCAGCAGCACCACTGCCCATCCCCATCCCGACGTGACCCATAGATAAATCACGGCCGGAACCCAGATGAAGGCGGTGCCCCCGATCGGCAGCAACCCGGCAGCGCCGGAGGCCGCGCCGAGCAATGGCGCGTTGGGCACTCCGGTAACCAGATAGCCGAGGCCGAGCAGGATTCCTTCGAGCAGCGCCGTCAACAGCATTCCGCGCATCGTCGAGGACAGGATCGAACTCAGGGTCTCGAACACCATCGTCTTGTCTTCATCGTTGAGCGGAGTAAGAGCGCGCACGAATTCGTAATAGTCTTCGCCATCGCGCAACAGGTAGAAGAAGCTGAACAGCATGATGACAACGCCGAAGACGAACGTGACCAGGTTGCGAGCCAAAGTCGTAACGTTGGCAGTCAAGTAACCGGTCAGGTAGGTACTGGCCCTTTCCATCCAGTGGCGTACGTCCTCGATGCGCAGGCCTTGCTGCTCCAGCCAGTTCTCGAGCGAAGCGATGGTGCCGGACTGGAGCGCCCGGCTACCCGCCTGCGCCAATCCGCCCCGGTGGAAGAACTGTCCCAGCGAGGCCGTGGCTTCGAGCGCGAGCTTGCTTGAAAGCCATCCGGTGGGGACCGCGATTACCAGTGCCAGGATGGCGGTGATTAAAAGCGCGGCGGCGGTGCGATTGCGGATTAGACGCTCCAATTGAAAAAGCGCGGGATGGGCAATAAAGGCCAGCAGCATCGCCCACGTGAGCGGCACCAGGAACGGGCTCAGCAGAAGGTAAAGCTCGTAGCCCATGAAGGCCAGGAAGCCGAAGAAGAAAATATGTGCGATTCGTTCGCGGTCCATCAGCGTGCCGTTGGCGGCAGAGCTTATCAAATAGGCAGCTGACGATCGCTCGCAGGACGGCTTGGTTGCCCGGTCGGCGGATATTTGTTACCGGATCGGGGCTGCGGCCCGATCAGGGCCGCCCCGATTTGCAACGAAGGCACGTAGCTCAGTGGTAGAGCACTTCCCTGACACGGAAGGGGTCGGCGGTTCAAACCCGCCCGTGCCTACCAGACCGTCTTGCGCTACAATGACGCCATGAGTTTTCCTGCACTCCAACCTCGCAGGTGCGTCCGTCTGATGAATTCGTGCATCCGTTCATGATTGCCCATAGCTCGCCGAACGCAGCCGCCGCCAGACTGCCAAGTCCTGCATTTAGCGTCGCCACGTTTACCTCGGCGAAGTTTCCTCTCGAATGAGCGAGAAAGTTACCGTATCGCTCGACGGACAGAGTCGCAGCGTGTCACGCGGGACGACGGTCGCCGAGGTGCTGGACGGCGCGCGCGGGCGCGAGGTCGTCGCCGCGCGCCTGAACGGCAAGCTGGTCGATCTAAGCCGCCCGATCGAGGATGACGCCACGATCGAGCCGGTGAAGGCCGACAGCCCGGAGGGGCTCGACGTGCTGCGCCATTCGACCGCCCATCTGATGGCCCAGGCGGTGCAGAGCCTTTATCCGGGAACGCAGGTGACGATCGGACCGACGATCGAGGACGGCTTCTTCTATGACTTTGCGCCGCCCGCTCCATTCACGGTCGACGATCTGCCGAAGATTGAAGCGAAGATGCGCGAGCTGGCCAAGGCCAACTTCAAGGTGGAGCGGATGGAAGTCGCGCGGGCCGACGCTATCGAACGCTTCGCCGCGATGGGCGAGCAGTACAAGGTCGAAATCCTAAGCGCCATCCCCGATGATCGCGTGTCGATCTATCGCCAGGGCGACTGGATGGATTTATGCCGCGGGCCGCACGTTCCGGCAACCGGCTATATCCGCGCTTTCAAGCTGACCAGCGTGGCGGGCGCATACTGGCGCGGGGATGAGCACAACGCGATGCTCTCGCGGATTTATGGGACCTCGTTCGCGAGCAAGGAGGCGCTGGAGGAACATCTGAAGCTACTCGAGCTGGCGCGCTCGCGCGACCATCGTAAGATCGGCCGCGAGATGGGCCTGTTCGTGTTCGACCCGATCTCGCCCGGCTCGCCATTTTTTCTGCCCAAGGGTGCGATCATTTATAACGCACTCGTGGACTATGTCCGGCGTCTGTACCGGCGTTACGGTTTCGAAGAGGTGATCACGCCGCAGGTTTTCAAGAACGAGCTATGGCATACCTCTGGCCACTGGGACAATTTTCGCGAGAACATGTTCCTGACCAGCGACCGCGAGGGCGTGGACGGCGACCAAGTCGATTCGAGCCCGGACGGATGGCGCAAAGGCTACGCGTTCAAGCCGATGAACTGCCCGGGACATACCTTTATCTACCGCGCGGAGAAGCGTTCATACCGCGACCTGCCGCTTCGGATCGCCGACTTCGGCCGGCTCCATCGCGCCGAGCGATCGGGCACGCTGCACGGTCTCACGCGCGTGCGTTCGATGGCGCAGGACGACGCGCACGTCTTCTGCACCTCCGCGCAGATCGCGGGCGAGATTGACCTGAACCTGCAGATGGTGCGCGACATCTACCAGGCGTTGGGCTTCGAGCGGTTGGAATCCAAGGTTGCGACGATGCCGGAAAAGCATCTTGGCACCGAGGAGCTGTGGCGGACCAGTGAGGCGATTTTGTGCGAGGCGCTGACGCGCAATGGCTTCGCTTACGAAATCAATCCGGGCGAGGGTGCGTTTTACGGCCCGAAGATCGAAATCTACGTGCCCGACGCGCTCAAGCGGCGATGGCAGCTTGCGACCATCCAGCTCGACTACAACATGCCCGAGAATTTCGACTTGACTTTCACCAACGCGGCCAGCGCGGAGGAACGTCCGGCGATGATCCATCGCGCGATCCTGGGCTCGCTCGAGCGCTTCATCGGCGTGCTGCTCGAGCATACGGGCGGGGTGCTGCCGTTTTGGCTCGCGCCCGAACAGGCGCGCGTGCTGTCGCTGAGTGAAAAGGTCGAGGACTATGCGGCCGAGATCGCAAATATCCTAAAGCGCGAGGGCCTGCGAGCCTCGGCCGATTTGCGCAACGAGAAGCTTGGCTTCAAGGTGCGCGAAGCTGAGTTGGCCAAGGTGCCTTACATGATCGTCGTGGGCGAGCGTGAGGCGGCTGCGCGCAGCGTGTCGTTGCGGCTGTTGCGCGGAGCCAAGAGCGAGGTTATGGCGCTTGAAAAAGTCGTGGAGCTGCTGAAAAGTGAACCGCTGCCCGGCTAAGCAGCCGCGGCGGCGGAGAGGGGAAACAATTCAAACAGAATTGCCGTTGATGGGAGGAACTACCAATTCAACGAGCAAGTCGGCTGGGATGCCGACGGAGGTGATTTATTCGTAGAGATTTCCGTACCCCGCCCCCGCGCGAACCGGCGATAAGGGTCAACAACCAGATTCGCGTTCCCGAAGTCCGGGTGATCGACGTCGACGGCCGTCAGGTAGGCATCCTGAGCACCCGTGAGGCGATCCGGGTCGCCGAGAGCCGCGGCCTGGACCTGGTCGAGGTCGCACCGACGGCGCAGCCCCCGGTTTGCCGCGTCACCGATTTCGACAAGTACCGTTACGCGCAGAAGAAAAAGACCCATGACTCCAAGCGCCATGCGACGGCCACGGCGATCAAGGAGGTCAAGATGGGTGCGCGGACCGAAAAACACGACGTCGAGTTCAAAATCAAGCACATCCGGCGCTTTGTTGGCGAAGGCCAGCGTGTTAAGCTCTCGATTTCGTTTCGCGGCCGGGAGATAACCCATCCTGAGCTGGGACGCACGTTGCTTGATTCGATCGTCGTGCAAGTGCAGGACATCGCGCAGGCCGACGGTTTGCCCCGGATGGAGGGGCGCAATATGTCGATCCTGCTGACGCCGCGCTGAGCGCCAATCGCACGACCCCGGTGAACGCATAGTATGTGACCTGGAGTAAGGGCCTGAACCGATGGGCAAACTGAAAACAAATCGCAGCGCCGCCAAGCGCTTCTCCGTGAGCAAGACCGGCAAGGTCAAGCACAAGAAGGCCTACCTGCGCCATCTGCTCTCGTCCAAGGGCCGCGCCCGTAAACGGCATTTGCGCCATCCCGGCATCCTCAATGCCACCGACGCTCGCAATACGCGCAAACTGGTGCCTTATCTGTAGAAGAGCAACTCAGAAAGGCAATTCTGAAAAGGCAATTCTGAAAAGGAAGGACTGACCTCCGATGCCTCGCGCCAAAGGTGGCCCCAAAACACGCCGCCGCCACAAACGACAGCTCAAGCTCGCCTCCGGCTTCGTCGGCGGCCGCAAGCTCTACCGCCAGGCCCGCAACACGCTGGAGAAGGGGCTGACCTACGCCTATCGCGATCGCAAGCAAAAGAAGCGCGACTTCCGTTCGCTCTGGATCACGCGGATCAACGCGCTCGCCCGCGAGCACGGGCTGAGTTACAGCCGCATGATGGACGGGCTCAAGAAGGCGGGCGTTGAAATCGATCGCAAGCAGCTCGCCGTGCTCGCGCTGGAGCGCGACCGGCTCTTCGCCGAATTGGCCGAGACGGCCAAGAAGGCGCTCGACGCCGCCGCGCACGCCGCAGCCGCTTAGGGCCACCGGGCCTCCGCGGGCTCACAAGGGACCATGTGGCGCGCGCCCACATGGTCTTTTGCTTGATGCTCGATGCTCTTGGTTTGGTAGTTCCGCACGCCGGTCGCATTCCCTGCGGCGGTCGCGCGAACTCGATATGTGTTTGCAGATTTCTTGAGGACGGGATGAGAGAACAGCTGGAGGCTCTTCGCGCCGCGGCGATGGCGGAACTGGCCGACGACGCCAGCGCCGAGCAAATCGAAGCGATGCGCGTCCGCGTGCTCGGGCGCGGCGGCGAACTGACGGACGTGATGCGCCGGATGCGCGAAGTCGCGCCCGAAGAACGCCCGGCGATCGGCCAGCTCGTCAACCAGATAAAACGCCAGATCGAGGGCCGGATCGAAGCGCTCCAGGAGCGCCTGCGCGCCGCTCAGCTGGAGCGCTCGCTCAGCGGGGCACGCCTGGACGTGACGCTTCCCGGCGCGCGCATTCCGCGCGGCCGGCTCCATCCGCTGACCCTGGTCATGGAGCAGATGCTCGAGATCTTCGCCTCGATGGGGTTCGAGGTCGTTGCGACCCAGGATGTCGAGGACGATTTTCACAACTTCGAGGCGCTCAACTTCCCGCCCGACCATCCGGCGCGCGAGATGCAAGACACGTTTTTCCTGCCCGGCGGGATGCTGCTGCGCACGCATACTTCCAACGGTCAGATCCGCGTGATGCAAAGCCGCCAGCCGCCGCTGGCGGTGGTCTGTCCCGGCAACTGCTACCGGCGCGATGAGCTGAGCGTGCGCGCTTCGCCGATGTTTGGTCAGATCGAAGGTTTCATGGTCGACCGCGCCGGGCGTATCACGATGGCGCATTTGAAGGGCGTGCTGAGCGAATTCGCGCGCGCCTTTTACGGCCCCCAAATCGCGGTGCGCTTTCGCGCGAGCTTCTTTCCGTTCACTGAGCCCAGCGCCGAGCTCGATATCAGCTGCCTGCTCTGCGGAGGCGCGGGGTGCCGCGTATGCAAGCAGAGCGGATGGACCGAAATTCTGGGCTCGGGGATGATTCATCCTAACGTGCTGCGCAAGGTCGGTTACGACCCGGCCGAGTACCAGGGCTTTGCGTTCGGGATGGGTGTCGAACGGCAGGCGCTGCTGAAGCTCGGGGTCGACGACATGCGGCTGTTTTTCGAAAACGATTTGCGCTTTCTGGACCAATTTCCGTCGTTCACCGCGAGATCTTCGGGCGCGAGCACTTCCGCTGCGAGCACTTCCTCCGCGAGATCATCGTCATGAAGCTTCCGCTCAGTTGGCTCGGCGAGTTCGTAACCTTGGAGGCCGATGTCGGCGAGTTGTGCCGCCGCCTGACGCTTGCGGGGCTGGAGGTCGAGAACGTCGAGCGCGAGACGCCCGGCTTCAGTGACGTGTTCGTGGCGCGCGTGCTCAAGGTCGAGCGCCATCCCAACGCCGACCGCCTCAATCTGTGCGACGTCGACGCCGGCGCGGTCGGCCGCTTCAGCGTAGTCTGCGGCGCGCCCAATGTGCGGGCCGGGATGACTGCGCCCTTCGCGCGCCTTGGTGCGCGGCTTATCGGCAGCGGACACGGCAGCGGCGGCCATCGCCCCGCCAGCTTGCAAGACGCGCCGCCTCTTGAGGCAGCAGTTATTCGCGGCGTGCGCTCGGAGGGAATGCTGTGCTCGGAGCGCGAGCTCGGGTTTTCCGAGGATCACGCGGGTATTGTGGCGCTCCCGGACGACGCGCCGATCGGTGTCGAGCTGGCCTCGTATTTGCGTGCCCACGAGACGGTGCTCGACGTCGCAATCACTCCTAACCGCGGCGATTGCCTCTCGATTCTGGGGCTCGCGCGCGAGGTGGCGGCGCTCTTCGGCCTGAAGCTCAAACAACCGGCGATCAAGTCCGCGATGCTCAAGCCGCGCGGCGGGCCAACGACAGAATTCCAGCTCGGTGTGGAGATACTGGCGCCCGAGCTGTGCCCGCATTACGCGGGACTGCCGATGAGCGGCGTTAAGATCGGCCCGTCTCCGATCTGGATACGCCGGCGACTGGAATCGTGTGGGATGCGAGCGCTGAATAACGTGGTCGACGCGACCAATTACGTGATGCTGGAATTGGGACAGCCGTTGCACGCTTTCGACGCCGCGCAAATCGCCGAGCGCAAGATCGTGGTGCGGCGCGCCGACCAGGCGCCGGGCGGCGCGTTGAACCGCGAATTTGTGACCCTCGACAATGTGCGGCGCGCCCTCGACCCGGCCGACCTGCTGATAGCGGACCCGGAGAAGCCGCTGGCGATCGCAGGGATCATGGGTGGGCTGAATTCGGAAGTCAGCGCCGCCACCACCGACCTGGTGCTCGAGAGCGCATACTTCGAGCCGATGACGATCGCACGGACGGCACGCCGGCTCGGGCTGCGCAGCGAGGCCAGCTACCGTTTCGAGCGCGCGGTCGATCGCGGGGGACAGGTACGAGCGTTGACGCGGGTCGCCGAGCTGATAGGCAAAAGCGCCGGCGGGAAGGTCTCGGGAGCCATGGTCGACGCCGAGCCGCGCACCGCGCCCGGACGGCAGGTGAGGTTGGATTTGGGTGCGGTGAATTCGATCCTGGGCCTCGCGGTTCCGGGCAGCGAGGTTCGCGAGCGCCTGCGCGCGCTCGGGGTGGCGGTCAAGCCGTCGGGCGCAAAGAGCTTGTTAGTGACGCCGCCATCGTTTCGTCCCGATCTCAACGAGGCTGCCGACTTCGTCGAAGAGATCGCCCGGCTTAAGGGATTGGCGGAGATTCCGGCCACTGTACCCCAGCGCGCTGCTACGCCCGCCCCGCCCAACGATTACCGCAGCTTCGTCGGCGCCACGCGCGAGGTGATGGTCGGTGCCGGTTTGACCGAGCTGAGGACGATCGCGTTTATCGCTTCGGCCGACAATCAGCGCTATCCCGGAATGGGCGGCGAAGCGGTGCGCGTGACCAATCCGCTTTCCGCGGAACTGAGCGAACTGCGTCTGAGTCTGGCTCCTGGACTGCTCGGCGCGCTGCGCTTCAATCTCAATCGGGAAGCGGCCGCGTTTCACGCTTTCGAGATCGGGAAGGTGTTCTCGATGCGTGACGGCCTGCCGGTCGAACATGAGCGGCTCGCGGCGATAAGCTACGGCGACTACGCGCTGGGCGCCGTCGGACAGCCATCGGTTGGCGCGAGCTTTTCAACCCTTAAGGGCGTGCTCGAACAATGGTTCATCGGGCTGGGAATGGGAGCGCGAGTTAGTTTCGCAGGATTAGACGCAACCGGTGAAACGGAGTATCGCTTTCTTCATCCGGGGCGTGCGGCGCGGATCCTGCTGGACGGTAAAGCGATCGGATACCTGGGCGAACTGCATCCAGCGGAAGCGATTAGAGTCGGAGTGAGTAGCACTTGCGTGCTTACTGAACTTGACTTGGTACATCTCCTCGCTTATGGTTTTCTGCCACGCCAAGAGGTCATCGCTCCGCCGAGATATCCTGCTGTTCGTCGGGACCTCGCTTTGGTCGTGGATCGTGACGCTTCGGCCGCCCGAGTGATCGCGGCAATCCGCGAGAGCGCGCCGCCATTGCTCGAGAGCGTGGAAGTTTTTGATGTGTACGAGGGAGGAACGATAGCGCCGGGCAAGAAGAGCATGGCGCTGGCGTGCCGTTACCGCGGGAAAGATCGCACACTCACGGACGAGGAGGTGAACCGCACCCACGGGGAATTGATCGAACGGGTGCGGAGGGGGCTGGGCGCAGAGTTGCGGCAGTAAAAATCCCGCGCCGGGGGAACGGTTTGGGGGACGATACTCCGCAGAATATGACCAAGGCCGATCTCGTGGATCTGATCTACGAGCGCATAGGTTCATCCAAAAAGGAGGCCTGCGAGATCGTGGAGGAGATCTTCAAGATTATCGAGGACAGTCTCCAGCGGGGGGAGAAGGTTAAAATTTCAGGCTTTGGCAGCTTTACGGTCAACCACAAGCGCGCCCGCCGGGGACGTAATCCGCAGACCGGGATCGCGATCATAATCGACTCGCGCCGCGTGCTATCTTTCAAGCCGAGCCAGGTG
Organism: uncultured delta proteobacterium; assembly: GCA_963710455.1. Classification (GTDB taxonomy): domain Bacteria; phylum Desulfobacterota; class Binatia; order Binatales; family Binataceae; genus JAKAVN01. Next base: position 318,811 of record CAVQAG010000011.1, on the reverse strand, counting down.
CTCAAGGGATTGATAGCCAACGGCGCCAAGCGGTCCGCGTAGTCTTCGCTGGATGAAATTTCATCGGATAACCTGGCAATAATCTGACCGCATAACTGGCTCCCGCAAAACTGGCTACAATGAGTTCCACCCCATGACGTCCGCCGCTCGCACCGCGCGCCCTTCGTCGCGCAAGAACCCGCGTCCCCAAGGCGCGGGCGCCGAAGGCGGCGGCTCCGAGCAATTGCTCAAGATTGGCGAGGCGGCCAAGGTGCTTGGCGTCGAGGCCTACGTACTGCGTTTCTGGGAGACACAGTTTCCGTTCTTGCGGCCGCGTCACGCGCACTCCAAGCATCGTTTTTACAGCGCCCAGGATCTGCAGACACTGCGGCTCATCAAGCGCCTTCTGCACGAAGAACGCTTTACTATCGAGGGCGCGAAAAAATATATCCGCGAAGTTGGACTCGATCACGCTCTCAGCGCCAAGCCCGGCGCCGCGGCGGCCCATCTGGACGTTCCAGGTGCAGCGCGCCCGGCGGGCATGACCGGCGCGTCCAGATCGATCGGCGCTGGCGGCGACAGCGCACGCCGCGCGCTGGCCGAGGTGCGGCGCGAGCTCGAATCGCTACACAAGCTGCTGGAAGATTAGAAGAAGATCATAACGGCGGTGCGGGCTCACGCCTGCCCGGTCGCATGCTCGCGGGCCGGCGCTGCCGGGGCCGGACTGGCCGTATGCTCGATCAGATCGTGCACCGTGAACCCGTCCAGCGTTTGGCGCTCGGCCTGCTGCAGCCGCTCGAGCATCATAGCCACTCGCGCATCAGAGGGCGCCGCGCCCGGACCGCCGCCTCTTACACATTCGAGCACTTCCCCAACACCGATGGTCGAGGAATCGCGGGCGAGAAACAGTCCGCGCTCGCCCTCGTCCCCGGCCGCCGTTTCGATCACGATCCCGCGGCGCTCCAGCCGCCGCAGCACCTCGACCAGCGCAGTCTCGTCGATGCCGAGTTCCGTAGACAGCGTAACGGGCGTTACCGTGCCACGCCGCCCCGCCATCCGCTCACCCAGCCGCACCGCGACCGCCAGCGCGACGGCGCGTTCGCTCATCGCCCAAGGGTCGATGGACGGCGGCAGGTTGCGGCGTTCGAAGGCCGCAGTGACCTCGGCGCCTAACAGCACAATCACCCAGGTCATATAGATCCAGGTTAGCAGCACCGGGATCGAGGCTAAGGCGCCATAGATCGCGGCGTAGCTGTTTACGCCGTATTGAAAATAGATAAACGCCCACTGGGCGATCTGGAGCAGGATCGAAGCCACCAGCGAGCCCACGGCGGCCGCCTCGAAGCGTACCCGGCGGTTGGGGAAGAATACGTATAGAAAAAAGAAGCCGGCCCAGATAGCGAGGCTCGAGATGATCAAGCCGGCGCCCGGGAGGTTCGGCAGATGGTTGACCAGGATTTGGCGCGCGCCGAGCGCGCCGGCCAGTAGCACCGGCACGGCGAAGGTCATGCTCAGGTAGTCAGCGAACTTGCGCGCCATCGTGCGTCCGTATACGACGTGAAAAATATTGTTCAATGCCTGCTCGACCGCACCCAGGGTGAGGATCACGGTGACGAGTAGTGTGGCCGCGCCGACCGCACCCAGGGTCCTGGCGTTGACGTTGGAGACGAAGGACATCAGGCGGTCGGTGATCTCGGGCGAGTTGGCGGTGAGATAGCGCTCGAGGAGCGGACGGATCACCCCGGCCCCGCCCAGCCCGTTAAGCGCCGAGAGCGCGACCGCCAGGATCGGCACGATCGAGAGCGCCGCGGTATAGGTCAGCGCCGAGGCCCACAACAGGACATTGTCGCGGTTAAAGCCGTCGGCGCAGCGCTCGATTAGGCCGATCGTGCGCGACTTCAGCGCGCGGCCCAGGGGCGAGTCGCGCGCCTGGGCGCGGGCGATGAATTCAGAAAAGAAGTCCTGCGCCATGATGTGTCCGGCCCCCGCGGAACTCCTAGTTCCTTTATACACAAATGAGTCATCTGGCCATCATTATTTTTCCGCGTATGCTTTGCCTGCGCGGGATGATAGATGAGCTCACAGATAGCCGGTCCAATTGATAAATTGCGGTATGCTGATGCGCTGCTCGAATTGCTCGGCTGAGAGTCCCCAGAGCGCGAAGTTTTGCAGCGAATGCGCTTCGCCGATAGTGGCAAAATGTCAGAGCTGCGGAGCGGACAACAAGCCCGGAGCGAAGTTTTGCAACCAGTGCGCCGCACCGCTCGATGCTTCTACTCCCGCTGCGCCGATCGAGTCTCGGCGAGAAATTAAGGACGACATAGCTGGCGAACGGAGGCATCTGTCGGTGCTTTTCTGCGACCTCGTCGGCTCGACCGAGATAGCCAGCCGCGTCGATCCCGAGGAATGGCGGGAGATTGTTGGCAATTACCATCGCGCCGCGGCGCAGGCGATCGAGCGCTTCGGCGGGCATGTCGCGCAATACCTTGGCGACGGCGTGATGGCCTATTTCGGCTGGCCCGAGGCACATGACAACGACGCCGAGCGGGCGGCGCGCGCGGGCCTCGCAATCCTCGACGCGATCTCCAAGCTCAACGAGCACCCGACACACCCAAAACTCGCCGCGCGGGTCGGTATCGATTCGGGCGCGGTCGTGGTGGGCGCTGGCGCGGGTAAGGAGGTCGACGTATTCGGCGATACGCCTAACGTCGCCGCGCGCGTGCAAGCAGCGGCGCAGCCGGGCACGGTGCTTATCACCGAAGCTCTGTATCGATTGGTCCACGGCCTGTTCCTGGTCGAAGACCGCGGAACGGCGATTCTCAAGGGGATCGAGCTGCCGCTGCAACTTTACCGCGTAGTCCAGCCCAGCGTGGTGCGCGGGCGGCTCCAAGCAGTAGCGGCGGCCCGTGGGCTGACTCCATTTGTCGGGCGCGACGATGAGCTACGGTCGCTGATCAATCGATGGGAGCGCGCGCTTGACGGTGAAGGCCAGGTGGCGCTGATCATCGGCGAGGCGGGGATCGGCAAATCGCGCCTGGTGCATCGCTTCCGCGAACAAATCGCGGGCACGCCCCACACCTGGATCGAGGGGACCGCCGCCCCTTTCTTTCAGGGCACGCCTTTCTATCCGATCGTCGACGTGCTGCACCAACTGGTCTGGGAGCAAAGCTTCCGTTCCTTGGACGAATATCTGCGAGAGCTGCAGGCACCCGGAGCCAGCAAAGACGGCAGCAAAGCAGAAAGCGGGGAGTCGTTCAGCGACGACCAATTTGCGGGACTGCAGTCCGGGCTGGTGCTGGCAGGACTTGAGCCGGCTCAGGCTATCCCGCTGATTGCACCTCTTTTGAATCTGCCGCTATCGACCAAGTATCCGCCATCGCAGCTCTCACCCGAACATCAGCGCCGCCGCTTGCTGGCAACCCTGGTCGATTGGCTGCTGGGCGCGACCCGCGTGCAGCCGGTCGTAATAGCGATCGAAGATTTGCACTGGGCCGACCCTTCGACGCTGGAGCTGCTCCAACTGCTGGCCGAGCAAGGGGCGACATCGCGGCTGCTGTTGCTGTGCACGGCTCGTCCCGAATTTCATGTGCCCTGGCCGTTGCGCGCCCATCATGCGCAAATCACTCTCAATCGGCTAAGCGCGAGCAATATTCGGGCGATGGTGCTTGAAGTGGCGGCGCGTAAAGCGTTGTCCGACGAGACTGTGGCCACGGTTGTGGAACGCACCGGGGGCGTGCCGCTTTTTGCCGAGGAACTGACCCGGGTAGTGCTGGAGAGTGCCGAGGCGAAGCTCAGTGGGAGCGAGATTCCGGTCACTCTGCATGACTCGTTGATGGCGCGCTTGGACCGGCTGGGAGCGGCCAAAGAGGTGGTACAGGTTGGCGCCGTGATTGGCGGCGAATTTTCGTACGACCTGCTGCACGCGGTGCATCCGATCGCCGAGGAAGATCTCCAGCGCGCGCTACGCAAGCTGGCGGATGCGGAAATGCTGTATGTGCGCGGGATCGCTCCGGACGCCAAGTACCAGTTCAAGCACGCGCTGATCCGGGACGCGGCGTACGAAGCGTTGCTCAAGAGCCGGCGCAGGGATCTGCATCGTCTGGTCGCTCGCGCGATCGATGAAAAATTCGTCGTGATTCGCGAAGCGCGTCCTGAAGTTCTCGCGCGCCACTGGACAGCGGCGGGCGAAACTGAGCGAGCGATTGCCGAATGGTCGAGAGCCGGCAGGGCGATGGAAGCGCGCAGCGCCTTTAGAGAAGCGCTGGAGAGTTATCGACGGGCCTTGGCTTTGCTCAGACTGTTGCCAGACTCGCCTGAACGCGACGGTCGGGAACTGGAGCTCACACAATTCGTCCACGGGATGCTGTGGCTCACGAAGGGGCCGTCTGAAGCTGAAACGCTCGATGCCGCAGAACGCGCTGCAGCGCTGGCCGAGAAGAGCGGCAATATTGCACACCTCATCAAGTCTATGATCACAAGGGGGAACATAGCCTTGGACTCCGGCGATTTAGCCGCCGCCAGGGGCCTTGCCGACCAGGCGCTCGAGCTCGCCCATCGCGAGGGCCATCCGGCCTGTCTAGGCATGGCATATGACCTCGAAATAGCCACGTGCCATTATCAAGGCGACCTACCCGCCGCCGAGAACTATTTCACGCTTGGGCTAAAGATGCCGAGCGATGACGAATTCAATCATTCTCCTGGAGTTGTCATCCCCGCGCCCGAACGATATTGGCAAATCACAAAAAGACTTGGTTTCGCCAGCTGGAATGCCTGGCTGCTTGGGCGACCCGACGTAGCCCGCGAGCGAATGGCCCGGGCGATGGCAGCCGCGAACCGCGATAGCAATCCTTTCGACATTGCGCACTCGGGATATATCGCGGCTCGGCTGCGCATATACTTGAGAGAGTACGAGCAAGTCGAGGGTTTGGAAGCGCGAACGCTCGAGCTTGCGGAAAAACATCGATTTCAGATTCTGGCAGCACTATCTCGAGTTAGCCTCGGTCAGGCACGAGCCCACCTGGGCAAGGTCGAGGAGGGCATTACCCTAATTCGCCTGGGCATAGCTGGCATGGTCGAGATCGGTTCGCGATCGGGTGTCAGCCGTGTCACGGCTGCCCTGGCGGAAGCCCAAGCGCGCGCCGGATCCATCGTCGAGGCACTTGAAACGGTCGAGCAGGCGCTCAAGGCGAACCCCGGCGAGTTCGCTTACCGGCCCGAGACGCTAAGGTTGCGCGGCGAACTGCGGATCAAGCAAGGGCAGACAGCGCCGGCCGAGGACGATTTTCGCGAAGCAATCACGCTCGCCCGAAGCATGAGTGCAAAAGCCTGGGAACTGCGCGCAACGATGAGTCTTGCTCGTTTGCTTCACGCTCACGGTCGTCGCGACGAAGCGTGCACAATGCTCGCCGAAATTTTTGGCTGGTTCACTGAAGGTTTTGATACGGCCGACTTGAAAGACGCTAAGTCACTGCTCGAGCAATTGGGCGCGTAGATGGCGAGCCTGCGCGAACGGATCGAAAACTAAAAAAGCGCGGGGCGGACGGTGCGTCACACCGTCCACCCCGCTATCCACACTCCCCGCTTCCACCACAAGTCCGGTCCCCCAAGGAAACCTGCGTGGCCGTTCGCCGGACGGGAGTCTATATCGCCTGCCTATTCCACTGCGGGACGATTGTCAGCGAACAACTTGGCCGGAGACGCGATCGGCTCCGGTGCCGCCGCTGTGCCGGGTTCCGCCGCGGCCGCTGCGCGCCGGGCTGCCGCCGTCGGTTTGCCCAGCGGAATCAAGTTGAGCTCGCCCGCACACTGCTCGACGGCTTGATAGGCGAATCGTCCCGATTCGAACGCCTGGCTCACCGCGCACATCGCGCTCGCCATGGTGAGCGCGGTAAGCACCGCCGCCATCACCGAGAGGCCAAGCGACATGCATACCACCGTCGCGCCTGCCGCGACCGCGAGGCCCCCCAGGGTAAGCCGGCTGAGCCTGATGCGCACGGCGACATGATTTTTCAGCCGCGCTCCTTCGTGCTCCTCGTCCGCAGTCTTGAAGTGCAGGCGCGTCCAGGGGTCGGGACGAACTTCGAGATCGTAGTCGTTCCATCCGGGGTCCTGCGTAACGGCGAGTCCGTCGCGCGAGAAGCGCCGCGCCAGACGCTCGAGCAGGCTATCGCGGGTGGTCCAGGTTTCGTTCCAGTACGAGAGATGAAGGCTGCGGCTGGATAGTCGCAGGCCGGGCCGCTGACGCGGCTGGGCTTCGTCGCCGGCGCCGAGCGTGCGCATCCGCGTCTTCCATCGGGTCCAGGTACGCATCATCGGTCCGCTCCAGGCCAGGAACGCGACCAACAGCCGCGAACCGAACGAGGCGTGACACTTCTCGAGCGGCGCCTGCCACGCGTAATAAACTGCCCATATCAGCCCGAGCGAGAGCATCGCAAGCGCCGGCAGAATCGTAAAGCCCGCGCACCAGCTAAACACCGCCGCGGCCGCGAACACCAGGTGCCATTCCAGTGTCTGCGGCAGAAAGCTCACGATGCCCGGAACCTCGTCGCGCACCGTCTGTTGTACGGCGCCATCCGAATGCGTCCATCCAATCCGACGGCGCAGCGCGCCGGGCACAGTCGACGCGAGCCCTGGAATCGTGCCGCGCCATTTGATCTGGCCAAGCGCATTGAAGCGCGCGGGATATTTCAGATAGAGCGCCGCCTCGGCGCGGCCGTAACCGCGTTGCTGGCCGTAGTAGGCCTTCACGGTGTTGCGCCGGAAGTGCCAGACCAAGGCGGCCGGGCAATAACCTAGTGCGAATCCCGCGTCGAGCATGCGCCAGCAGATGTCGACGTCGTCGCCGGCGGAGGTGAACTGGGCGTCGAAACCACCGACCGCTACCAGCGCGGCCTTGGTGAAAACCATGTTGCATCCGGCCAGATGCTCGGCGCGGTCGTCGGCGACCAGCACATGGCAGGGCGCGCCCGGGGCAGCCGCGACACATCCCTCGACCCGGCCGTCCTCGTGAGGCGCGTAGTTGGGACCGCCGCAGCCGTCGAAGCCACCGTCCACCATCGCACGCACCATCAGGGTCAGCCAATCGGGATCGACCACGCAGTCCGAGTCGGTGTACGCGATAATCTCGCCACGCGCCGCGTGCAGTCCGACGTTACGCGCCACGCTCAAGCCCTTGTTGGGTTGGCGGATCAGGCGAAACTCGGGAAAATCCATCGCAATATCGGCGGTGCGATCGCGCGAGCCGTCATCGACGATTACGACTTCGCAGTTGGGGTACTTGAGCCTGCGGAGCGACTCCAGGCACGGCAGCATCGTGCGCTCGGCGTTATAGGCGCAGATAACGACCGATACCATCGGAGTCCGCGACGGCCGTGGGGGACAGGTTCCATTGAGCGAGAGGAATGGGCTCATCTCGTTGGCGCGGATTGGACGCATCCCGAGCCAATCCGCAGCGGCCTCGGACGCGCCCGCAGGCGCAACGACGCCTGCCGCACCTACCCCGAAAGCCGTTGCCACCAGTTCGTCCTGGTCGGCGCCGTGGCCTGTTACCGCTTGAGGAAATTCGATTACCACCGGCCGCGCCATCGCAAGGTTGTGCAGCGCGATGACGAAAGGCGCGAGTTCAGCCGCATTGAGGCCGCCGACTTCGGCGTAGAGGAAATCCTCGGTCCGCGTCGCGAGCGCAATCGTGGACGGGCGATGCTTCAGGGCGACCAGCATGCGCTCGTCGCGGGAATGAATTTCTCGGATGAGCCGGTCGAGTGCGCGGCGCAAACGCTCGACGCCGAGCATCCTCAACTCCTCGGGAGCGATCGCGCAATCGATAAGATATCCTATAATCGAGGGATGGTTACGCCATCCCTTGACGGTACGAGTTATACGCGCGACGGTTTCGCGCGCGCTAGCCGGTTCGAGCAGGTCCTCAGGTTTGACTGCCAGTTCGATGAGCGTTTGGAGGCCCGTATAGCTGGCGAGGTTGAGGAGCGACTCCGCCTGTTCCTCATCCAGCACGAGTGCGGTCGTATGGGCGGCTTGCAGGTCTTGGAGACGATGCTTGAGCAGAAGCCTTTGGCTGAGGTCCAACGTCGCGCGGACATCGGCGAGCCGTATCGCCTTTAGAAAGAATTTCATGCCGGCGCGGGAGAAAAACTTTCCCTGCGCTAGGATAGGGGCCCGAAAGCACGCGTCCGGTAACACGATTTTAACCTACAGCCAAAGCTGTGCCACCCAAAAAGCCTCGTAGCGCCTTGATTTTTCGCGGCATGCGGAGAATCGAACGTCAACGTAATGGGATGTTAGCTAACCCTTTTGCGACTCAACGGTTCACCGCAGCGGCCTTTCGCTGGTTGCAAAACGTCGCCCATGCTCCTAGAAGGCAGATTTTGGCGGTGTTATAGATCGATCTGTAGCCAGCATGGAAGAACTCTCAAACAGGCGCCGTTCGTCGCGGAAAGTAGCACCGGGCAAACACCGGAGCACTCCTCAAAAGGGTACTGCTCCCGACGGCAAAAGCGGTCTCGCTTTCAGCGAGAACAAAGCTGCCTCGCGGAAAGGCAAGGCTGCCTCTCAGAACGGCGGCCCTCGCGCGGAGCATAGGAAGCGGTCGTCACATAAGGACGACCCGCGGACCGTTCGAACGCCCGATTCGCCGTTGCGCGCTCGTAGCGACGCGCCGATACAGGCGACACCCGAGGAGTTGGAATCGATTCGTGTCCAACTCCACTCGATTGAACTGGCGCTCTCCGCGCTGTTTGGCGCCGACTATCGGCGCGGACCGGAGAGTCAGCGTTCTCGCCGCGCTGCCGCCAACATAATCGATCGCCACTTCGATCAGATCGTTGCGGAATGGACCGCCACAATCACGGGGATGCTGGACGAATCCGCCCTGCTGAAGTCCCCGCACATATCCCGGAACTGCGCCAACGCGCTCATTCGGTTTATCGAAAACCTGCGCGACCGCGACAACCTCGACACCTACGTCTATTTACGCCGGCACTGCCAGGAAGGGATGCTGTCGCGGGTGAGACCGTCGAAGTTCAACGTCCTGCATATCGCGCTCAAACAACTGATCATCAAACGGGTGCGCGCCGTGATCAAGGGACCACGGATGGAGCGAGTGCGCGAGGCGGTGGTGGCCGCAGTCGACGAACGGCGCCTGATGGTCTCGCAATTCTATATCGAGTCGCGCGAGCATGCGTTGCGCGTCTCCGAGGAGAAGTACCGTACAACTATCGATCACGCGCCCGACCCGATGTACGAGATCGAGCCGTCCACCTGGATCGTTCAGGGCGCCAATGCAGCGGCCGAGTCGATGTACCAGGTCGTCAAGGATCATGAGGACAAGCCGCTGGTGGGCCGCCGACTGACCGAGCTTGGTCCGCCCGAGGACATCCCGCACATCCTGAGCCACGTGGAAAAAGTGGTGCGCGACGGCTCGGACCAGATCCGCGATTGGCCGGAGGCTGGACGGTACTTCGACGTCAACTCGGCGCTGATCTCGTTCGGCAAGGTCACATTCGTGCACATGATCCTGCATGACGTGACCCAGCGGCGCGAGATGCTCGACGAGTTGCTCCGCACCGAGCGCCTCGCTGCGGCCGGCACTTTCGCCGCCGGCGTCGCGCACGAGGTCAACAATCCGCTCGGTTCGATCTCCTCGCTGGTGCAATCGCTGCTGCCGGAGGAGACCGACCTCGCGCGGCGCACCTCGCTGCACACGATCCTCGCGCAGATCACGCGCATCTCGACCACGCTCAAGGACCTGGTCAATTTCGCCCGGCCCTCGCCCTCGCAACGCAGCCGTTTCGATCTCAACGATCAAGTGCGCGAGACGCTGCGCCTGGTGGCCTACAACAGCCGCTTCCAGGGGATCACCTTCGAGCCGCAACTGGCCGGCGACCTCAAGCTCGCGTTTGCAGACAGCAACGAGATCCAGCAGGTGCTGATCAACTTGATTTTCAACGCCGCCGACGCGAGCGCGCATCGCGGCGGCATCATCCGAATCGTGACCGAGAACATCCTCAAGCGCGATAACGGTTGCCAGGTCAGCAAGGTCCTGATGCGGGTGGCCGACAACGGCATCGGGATTCCGCCCGAGAATCTAAGCCGCGTCTTCGATCCGTTCTTCACTACCAAGCCGGCCGGCGCCGGCGTGGGACTCGGGCTTTCGCTCTGCCAGCGCATCATCCTGGCCAACTTCGGCACCATCCGTATCGACAGCGAGATCAGCAAGGGCACCACGGTCACGATCTGTCTTCCCACCTACGAATGCGAGGCGGCTGCGGCCGTGACGCCGGCGTCATGAACGAAATCGAGCCGTTGAGACCCGAGGCTCCCGCCGGCCACGAGCGCACCGCGCCCGCACCGCAGCGTGGTCCGTATCACGTGCTGGTGGTCGAGGACGAAAACCTGATGCGCTCGATAATCGCGCAACTTCTGCGCAGCGAGGGCTACACGGTCTTCGAGGCGAACGCGGCCGAGGTCGCGTTGGGAATTTTCGAGCGCGAAAAAATCGACCTTGCGATAATCGACGTCAACCTGGGCGGCGGCGGCAGCGGGCTTGACCTGCTGAGCCGCGTGCGCGGGCTCGATTCCGAAGTTATGGGCATTATCGTGACCGCCTACCCGAGCGTGGAATCGGCGGTGCACGCGCTGCACGAGGGCGCCTACGACTACATCACCAAGCCGTTCGCCAACGACCATCTCAAGGCCGTGGTGCGCAATGCGCTCGCGCAAAAGGCGTTGTTCCAGGAAAATCGCTTTCTGCGCCGCGAGCTGCGCGAAAAATATCGATTCGAGAATATCATCGGCAAAAGCGACGCGATCGAGCAGGTCTTCCGCATCATGGAGAAGGTCGCGCGGACCGACTCAAGCGTGCTCATCACCGGCGAGTCGGGCACCGGCAAGGAGCTGGTGGCGCGCGCGATCCATTTCACTTCCGAACGCGCCCACGCGCGCTTCCTCCCGATCAACTGCGGCGCATTGCCCGAGAATCTGCTCGAGAGCGAGCTCTTCGGCTACAAGCGCGGCGCTTTTACCGGCGCCGCGCAAGACAAGGTGGGCCTCCTCAAGGCGGCCGACAAGGGCACGATGCTGTTCGACGAGATCGGCGAGATGCCGCTCGCGCTGCAGGTCAAGCTACTGCGCGCTTTCCAGGAGCGCGAATGCTACCCGCTGGGTTCCAATGACCCGGTGAGCTTCGACGTGCGGGTGATTTGTGCGACCAACCGCAACCTCGAACGCGAGGTCAAGGAGGGTCGCTTTCGCGAAGAACTGCTCTACCGCATCAATGTCATCACTATCGCGCTGCCCGCGCTGCGCGAGCGCCGCGACGACATCCCGCTGCTCGCCAATCATTTCCTGCGCAAGTACGAAAAGCAGCTCGGGCGATCCACGATGCGTTTTTCGAAAGGCGCGATGCGCGTGATGGTCGGTTATGCGTGGCCGGGCAACGTGCGTGAGCTGGAAAACACGGTCGAGCGCGCCGCCATCCTGGCCGAAACCGACGTCCTTCACGCTCACGATCTGCCCGACAAGCTCTCCGACAAGTCGGTTACGCCGCCGGCCTCGAGCGATGGCTCGGGGATGACGCTGGAGGAACTCGAACGCGAACATATCCGGCAAGTTCTGACCCGCGTGCAGGGCGACAAGGTCCGCGCGGCCGAGGCTTTGGGGATCCACCTTTCGACGCTCTATCGCAAGGTCCAACGCTATCGGCTGGAGAACGTAGGCGTGAGCGAAGGAGCGGCGCAAGCGGCAGTTCCTCGCGGCGCGTCGGCGGGACGGGAATAGCTGGGCTTAGGACCAGTCTACGGACCGGAACCTCGAAGCTTGCGTGGCGCTCAAGGCGCTGGTAGCAATCGGCATCGGCACGCGATAGACTTTCTATAGCACGGTCGAGATCCCGCCGTGCGGAGACGACCATGGATATTTTCGCACCTTCTCATTTGTTGGTTTTGCTGGTGATCATCCTGATCATTTTCGGTCCGAGTAAGCTCGGCGACGTGGGCGGCGCGATGGGCAAGGCGATCAAGGACTTCAAGCGGGCGATGAACGAGCCTGAAGCGCCGAATCAGCAAGCGCAGAAGACCGCTGAGTCCAAGCCACCGGTCGAAGCCAACCCGATTAAGCCGTCCTGACCCGGGGCAATTTCCTTCCGCCGAGCGGCGTTCCGTAGCCGCCCTGCGCGATGCGCTTGCAAAGAGCGCCCGCTCTCCCTTAAAGCATCAGCCAACAGTTGCGCACGTTTGAGTCTCTGGCATGCCGCCGGTGACCGAGGCGTTCTGGACGTGCGTCGCCCTAGAGCGAAGGCAGGCGAGGGAGATCTTGAAGGCAGCACGAATCCTTAGCTGGATAGCGGTGGCCGCACTCGGCACGGGAGGACTCGCTTTCATCGCGCTCGCACGCGGCAAGGATCGCCCTAGCGCGCTATGGTTCGTGATCGCCGCGGTCTGTATCTACGCCATCGGCTACCGCTTTTATTCGGGCTTCATCGCGCGCCGGGTGCTTGAACTCGACGACGCGCATCCAACGCCCGCCGTACGCCTCAACAACGGACGCGACTACGTGCCGACGCCGCGATGGATCACCTTCGGCCATCACTTCGCTGCCATCGCTGGCCCCGGTCCGCTGGTCGGCCCGGTGCTGGCCGCGCAATTCGGCTATCTGCCTTCGACCCTGTGGATCGTGATCGGCGCGGTGCTCGGTGGATGCGTGCAGGACTTTGTGATCCTCGGCTATTCGCTCAAACGCGACGGCCGGTCGCTGGGCAAAATGGCGCGCGACGAGATCGGCCCGGTCGGTGGACTTGCAGCGCTCGGCGGCGTGCTGCTCATCATGATCATTTTGATCGCGGTGCTGGGCCTGGTCGTGATCAATGCGATGAAAGAGAGCACGTGGGCGACCTCGACCGTCGCCGCGACGGTGCCAATTGCGATGCTGGTCGGCGTATACATGACCTACCTGCGTCCCGGGCGGATCGTCGAAGCGTCGGTGCTCGGCGTCACGCTGATCCTCGCGGCGGTGCTCGGCGGACGCTACGTCGAGGCGTTTAGCTGGGGTCACTACTTCGCGATGGACGCACCGCACCTCGCCGCGTGGATAATCGGTTACGGCTTCATGGCCGCGGTGTTGCCGATCTGGCTTTTGCTCGCGCCGCGCGACTATCTCTCGGCCTTTATCAAGATCGGCACGATCGTCGCGCTAGCCGCCGGGATCGTCGCGATGCATCCGCCGACCCTGATGCCGGCGCTGACGCGATTTACCGACGGCAGTGGGCCGGTCTTCGGCGGCAAAGTCTTCCCCTTCGCCTTCATCACGGTCGCCTGCGGAGCGATCTCGGGCTTCCATTCGCTCATCGCCTCGGGCACCACGCCCAAGATGCTCGAGCGCGAGGGTGACGCGCGGATGGTCGGTTACGGATGCATGCTGATGGAGTCATTCGTCGCGGTGATGGCTATGATTGCGGCGATTATCATCAAGCCCGGCATCTATTTCGCGGTCAACGCGCCGGTCGGCGTGGTCGGCACCGGGGTGGCGGCGTGCGAGAAGATTTCCGCGTGGGGCTTCGCCGTGACGGACCAGGAGATGCGTACGCTGGCCGCTTCGATCGGCGAGCACACGCTCTACGCGCGCACCGGCGGCGCACCCTCGCTGGCCGTCGGAATGGCGCATATTTTCGCGCACTCGCTCGGCGGGGGCGCGGTGATTGCGCTGTGGTACCACTTCGCCATCATGTTCGAGGCGCTATTCATCCTGAGCACGCTCGACGCCGGCACCCGGGTCGCGCGATTCATGTTCCAGGATCTGCTCGGCCAGCTCCATCCGGTGCTCGGCGACACCAGCTCTTATCCGAACATCGTGACCACCTCGGCACTGATTGTCGCAGCCTGGGGTTATTTTCTGTATTTCGGCACGATCGATCCGCTTGGCGGGATAAATTCGCTGTGGCCGCTGTTTGGGATCGCCAACCAGATGCTGGCGACGATCGCGCTGTGCGTCGCGACCTCCGCGATGGTCCGGCAGGGCAAGGGACGCTACGCCTGGGTCACGCTCACTCCGCTTTGCTGGCTGGTGGCGGTGACGATGACGGCCGGGATTGAAAAGATTTTCAGTTCTGCGCCCAACGTCGGCTTCCTCGCGCACGCCGCGCAACTCGCGACCGAGCGAGCGCTCCCCGCGACGACCGCGGCGCGCGCCGCGACGCTTCAGCGACTGATTTGGAACGATCGAGTTGACACCGCGATGACCTGCGTCTTTATCGCAGTGGTGATCGTGATTCTTTCCGACTCGGTCCGCGTGTGGACAAAGCTCGCGCTGGCACGTCGCGCCGGCGCGCCGACCGAATCCGTCGCTGCGTGATGTGGAAAATGTGGCGGTTGCATGCTTGCCTGGATGGGAATTTAATTAGAGACTCAGCGGCTGGCCGCAAAGGGGCTGCCCGCCGATGATAGCTGGGTCCTGCGCAAGGGAAGACCGCGAACCCCGCCAGGTCCGGAAGGAAGCAACGGCACCGGTCGCCACCCTGTGCCGCAGGGGAGCCTAGCTATCACTCGACGGGCAGCATGCCGCTTTTTCGTAACCGCTCATAATCGTTATATGGCAGGTTATCGCTGATGGCCGACGATCCGTCATCGCACCTGGTGCTGGCGCGTAAGTGGCGCCCCGAGCGCTTCGCCGAACTGGTTGGCCAGGAGCACGTCACTCGCACGCTCGGCCAGGCGCTGCAAAGTGGCCGTATCGCACACGCCTTCCTCTTCACCGGAATCCGCGGCGTCGGTAAAACCACCGCCGCGCGCATCCTGGCCCGCTGCCTCAACTGCGAAAAAGGGCCCACCCCCGAGCCATGCGGCGAATGTGCTGCCTGTATCGAAATTCGCCAAGGGCGTGCGCTCGACGTGGTCGAAATCGATGGCGCCACCTACCGCAAGATCGATGACGCGCGCGCGATTATCGAAAACCTGAGTTACCGGCCGGCGCGCGACCGCTTCAAAATCTACATCATCGACGAAGCCCATCAGCTTACCGACCAGGCCTTCAACGCGTTGTTGAAAACGCTCGAGGAGCCGCCCGCCCACGTCAAGTTCATCCTGGCTACCACCGAGCCGCAGAAGATGCCTGAGACGATCCTGTCGCGCCTGCAGCGCTACGACTTCCGGCGTATCCCCCTTAACACGACGCTGGCGCGGCTAAAGGAACTGGCGACGCGCGAGCAGATCGAGGTCGAAGAAGCGGCGCTCCGCCTGCTCGCGCGCGAGGCCGGCGGCAGTATGCGCGACGCCGAACGGATGCTAGAAACCGCGATTGCCGCGCTCGGCCGCAACGTAACCGAGAGCGATATTGCGGCCTCGCTCGGCGTCGCCGGACGTGGCGCGGTATTCAAGTTGGTCGAAGCTATCCTCAATCACGACGCGGCGGCGGCGCTGGGCGCGGTGCGGGAACAGCATCGACGCGGCGCCAATCTCGAATCGCTCGGCCGCGATCTGCTCGAAACGCTGCGCAACCTCGCAGTCGCCAAGCTGCCAGCGACCAACGATCTCAACCCCCTCGCCGACCTGCCCGATCACGAAGCCTCCGAGCTGCGGCGTATCGCCGAACGGCCCGGCACGCGCGACCTGATGCGCCTGTTCAAGCTGATGGCCGACGCGCAGGAACAGATCATCCGCTCGCCCTATCCTGACCTGCTACTCGAGATGATCGTGGTGCGGATGGCTACGCTGGTGCCCGTGATGGAAGCCGACGAGCTGCTGCGGGCACTTGGCGCGGCAGGCGGTACGCCGCCTGCCGCGCCCGGCGCCGCCTCCAGCGGTTCCGGGTCGGGCACGCGTGCTCCCGCGCGCGTGCCCGACCCGGAACCCGCTCCGCCCGCAGGCGCACGTCGCCTGAGGGTCGAGGGCGAGGTCAAGGCCGACGCCCCGCTGCGCGCCTCGGGCGCGCCGGCCCTGACCTCGCCGGCTTCGGTTTGCGCGGCAGCGACGCTGTCTTCACCCACGTCGGCAACGTCTGCGCTGTCGCGGCATGGAGCGCTCCCAGCGGCGCGGGCCGCGACGGCGCCCGCCGGTGCTGCCTCGTCCGGTTTGCCGGATTTGCCAGAGCTGCGCGAACACATCCGGGCGCGCCGCGCTGCGCTCGCTGGTTTCATGGAGCAGGGCGCCTCGTTGTCGCTCGACGGTGATTTGTTGCGGGTGATTCCGCGCAACGACATCTACATCCGCTACCTCAACGACAACCGCGCGTCGATTTGCGAGCTGGCCAGCGAACTATACGGACGCAAGCTGCGGGTCGAAGTATCGGTTAACGGTGCGGTGGAGGCGGCCACAGGCGGCGCCGTTTCGGCGCCGCCTGTGGCCGCCTCCACCAGCGGGCCCTTCGCCGCGGTTGCTGTGGCCGCAGCCGACCGCGCCGAAGAGGGTGCGACAAGGAGTGGCGCCCCGCTTCCGGCAGTTGAACAGTCCATAATGTCGGCTGCAGATTCTGCGGTGACCGCGGCGGATTCGCCGCCACCGCAGGCGCAGGCGCGCAGCCTGGCCGCGGATCGCCAGGCGCTTTACGCAGACCCCGTCGTGCGCCGCATCTTCGAAGAATTCCATGGGCGCCTGGTTGAAGTACGAGAGGTTCGCGAACAGCCCGCTGCCGCCCCGTCGACGTCATCGGCTGAAACGCCGGCCGTGCTTAGCGCCTCGGCAAGCAATGATTCCGCGCCGTCCACGATGCGGCGCCCTCCAGAGGAGTAACAGCCGTGCCTGACGAATTTGATTTTTCCGCGATGCTGCGGCAGGCCCAGGATCTGCAGCAAAAACTCAAGCAAGTACAGATCGAAGCGGCCGAGAAGACCGTCGAGGCGCAGTCCGGCGGCGGGATGGTGCGAGTGGTGGTGGACGGAGCGATGCGCGTGCGCAAGATCGAAATCGATCCGAAGATCGCCGCCGCCGATGACAAGGCGATGATGGAGGATTTGATCGTGGTCGCGGTCAATGACGGCCTTCGCCGCGCGCAGGAGCTGATGGCCGAAGAGATGGGCAAGCTCGGTCCAATAGCCGGGATGAACCTGCCCGGCATTTTCGGCGGCCGCGGATAGCGCGAGCGCCAGACCCGAATCGGCGGTAAGCCTCGAAACCATGGCCGAGAACAATCTCAAGCGCGCCGATGGCCTGCCGCCCGCGATGATGCGCCTGGTACGCGAGCTTTCCCGGCTGCCTGGCGTTGGGGAGAAGACCGCCTCGCGCCTGGCGTTCAACCTGCTCAACCGACCTCGCGATGAAGTCATTGCGCTGGCCGAGGCGCTGCTGGAGATGAAGGAGCGTGTGGGTCTTTGCTCGCAATGTTTCGCGCTCTCCGACGCTCCGCGCTGCCGCATCTGCGAGGATCCCGAGCGCGAGCACGACCTCATTTGCGTGGTCGAGGGTCCTGCCGACCTGATGGCGATCGAGCGGGCGCGCAGTTTCGGCGGGATTTACCACGTGCTGCATGGCGCGGTTGCGCCGCTGGACGGTATTGGTCCCGACGATCTCAAGATGAAGGAACTGCTGATGCGCCTTGAAGGTCCGGCGACGGTGCGCGAGGTCATAATCGCGACTAACGCCACCGTTGAGGGCGAGGCGACCGCGCTCTACCTGGCGCGGCTGCTGAAGCCCCTGGGAGTCAAGACCACGCGGCTCGCACGCGGACTTCCTGCCGGCGGTGACCTGGAGTATAGCGACGCCGCCACGCTTTCGAGCGCGCTCAACAACCGCAGAGATTTTTAGAGAGAGTTTTAGCGGGCAGACTCCCAAACACGTCTCTCGTCACGGGCTTCCAGCCGCGGCCGGCGGCGGCTCGCCGCGAAACTTGCAACCCGCGCGACGCGCGGGTTAGTTTAAATGTTGTTGCAGCTCCGTATGTGCGTGCGGATCTTGTTTATGCCGCTCGCTAAGCCCGATCCGGTATTTTGCCGGCGGTTCCACAAAGTCAATTCTCCAAAAAGGAAGGTACCTCGATCATGGCCTTTGAACTTCCCAAGCTTCCCTATGCGATGGACGCTCTGGCGCCTCACATCTCGGCCGAGACTCTGGAGTTTCATCACGGCAAGCATCACGCCACCTACGTCACCAACCTCAATAACCTGATCAAGGGCGGCAAATTCGAGAACGCGCCGCTGGAGCAGATCATCAAGGAGGCCGGGCCCGGCGGTTTGTTCAACAATGCGGCCCAGCATTTCAACCACAGTTTCTACTGGACCTCGATGAAGCCGAAGGGCGGCGGTGAACCGGCCGGCAAAGTGGGCGACGGAATCAAGAACGCCTTCGGTGATTTCGCTGCGTTCAAAAAAAAGTTTTCCGAAGCCGCGACCACTCACTTCGGCAGTGGATGGGCCTGGCTGGTACAGAAGGGTGACGGCGCGCTGGACGTGATCGCGACCCATGACGCCGATTCTCCCGTCGCCCACAATATCAAGCCCGTCCTGACCTGCGACGTATGGGAGCACGCGTACTATATCGACTATCGCAATGCGCGTGCGAAGTATGTCGAGGCCTGGTGGAACCTGGTCAACTGGGATTTCGCCAACTCGAATTTGAAGTAGGTACCGTCCGCGCCTGCGGTGCTAGCCGTCGCGGGCGCTCGAGCCCATACCCGCACACCGAGCATAGGGTATGGCGGCGGGGGTCGCGTCGATGGAATTGCTTGAGGGCCGTGTTGCGATCATAACCGGCGGATCGGGCGCGCTTGGGCGCGCCGCGCTGGAGTATTTCCTGATTGCGGGCGCGAAGGTAGCGGTGCCTTACATCGTGGACGCCGAGGTGCCGCTGGTAGAGCAGCGCCTCGGCAACCGCTTCCCGTCTTCGCAGATCCTGATGCGCAGGTGCGACGTCAGCGTCGAGGAACAAATCTCGAAGCTGGTCGAAGAAGTGCTCCACAACTTCGGCAAACTCGACATCCTGGTCAACCTGGTCGGTGGATTCTGGGGCGGCAAGCCGATTGCTGAAACCACGCTCGAAGAATGGCAATCGATGTTCGACCTTAACCTGAAGCCGACATTTCTGTGCTGCCGCGCGGCGGTCCCGGCGATGAAACGCAACGGCTACGGCCGCATTGTCTCCGTCAGCTCACGGAGCGGACTTACCGGCGCCGGCGACTACGCGGCCTACGCGGTGGCCAAGGGCGCGATCAAGACCTTCACCGCGTCGCTCGCCGAAGAGGTGCTAGGCGACAATATCCTGGTCAACGCGATCGCCCCGAGCACCATCGACACCGAGGCGAACCGCAAGGCGATGCCCAAGGCGAAGCACGAGAACTGGGTCAAGCCCGAGGACATCGCGCGGACGATCGCGTACCTCTGTTCGGAGGATTGTCGGGTGACTTCCGGGGCGGTGATCCCGGTATACGGCCGAGCCTAAAGCCGGATTCAAGATTCAGATTTGATACATCACCGCCGACTTGCGGCGCTCGGAAAGTGATTGAAGCGTCGCGCTGCGCAGGATACCGACAACGCTGTTGCGCACCTCGCGCCACACGTCGCGCATCGGGCATCCGCCGTCGCGCGGACAGAACGAATTCGCGCCGTCCTCCAGGCACTCGACCGGCATATAGTCGCCTTCGATTATCTCGACCACGTCAGCCATCGTAATCCGCGCCGGCGGGCGCGCCAGCATGTAGCCGCCGCTCGGTCCCTTCTGGCTCAGCACCAGCCCGCCGCGCTTGAGCTCGATCAGCAGGCGGCGCAGGTAATTCTCCGGCACTCCCTGTGACGCCGCTATCTCCTCGACGCGCAGCGGCTGCGCGCTCGGATAGCGGTCCGCCAGCATCAGCAAAGCTTTGAGGGAATAGTCGACCCCGACGCCAAATTTCATCGAATCCTCTGGCAAAATTTTAGCACGAGACGGTCTTTGGAGAATAGACGACTCAATTACTCACCTAAGTAATTGACTCAGGTACTCTCCTAAGTCATGTTTCGAACTGAGACCTGCCTTGAACGCCCCGCTGGCATCGCGTGGGCAACGCGCTAAGGGAGCGGACCGTGACCAAAGAAATTCGTCTCAACGCATTCGATATGAATTGCGTAGTTCATCAGTCGGCGGGTCTATGGACGCATCCGCGCGATCACGCGGCTGATTACACCAGCCTGGAGTACTGGACCGGGCTCGCGCAGATTCTTGAGCGCGGATGCTTCGACGGGCTGTTCATCGCCGACGTGCTCGGGGTTTACGACGTCTATGGCGGCAACATGGAGACGGCGATCAGCCAGGGCATACAGGTGCCGCTCAAAGACCCGGTGTTAGTGATTCCGCCGATGGCGCAGGTTACCAGGCATCTCGGATTCGGAGTGACGTGCACGCTTTCGTTTGAACCGCCGTATCCTTTCGCGCGGCGAATGTCGACGCTGGACCATCTGACGCGCGGGCGGATCGGATGGAACATCGTGACTGGCTACCTTAACAGCGCGGCGAAGGGTGTGGGGATGGACGCGCAGAACGCGCACGACCATCGCTACGACATCGCCGACGAATACATGGAGGTCGTCTACAAGCTGTGGGAAGGAAGCTGGGAAGACGACGCAGTGGTGCGCGACCGCCACAACCGCATTTTCGCGCGGCCTGAGAAGGTTCATAAGATTCATCATGAGGGCGAGAACTATCGCCTCGACGCGATTCATCTGAGCGAGCCCTCGCCGCAGCGCACCCCGGTGCTCTACCAGGCGGGCGCTTCGAATCGCGGATGCGAGTTCGCCGCGCGCCATGCCGAGTGCGTGTTCCTGCTGGGGCCGTCAAAGCAGGTGGTTGCGCCTCGCGTCGCGGACATTCGCCGGCGTTCCGCTCGTTACGGCCGCAATCCGGCGGAAATCCTGATCTTCACCCTGATGACCGTGATCGTAGGACGCACCGAGGCCGAAGCCAAGGCCAAGTTCGACGATTACCGCAGCCATATCAGTCACGCCGGGGCGCTGACGCTATTCTCGGGATGGACCGGGATCGATTTTTCGCGTTACTCGCTCGACGATCCGATCCGCTACCTCAAGAACGACGCGATCAATTCGGCGGTCGAGGCTTTCACGCTGGCGGATCCCAACCGGACCTGGACGGTGCGCGAGGTAGCCGAGTTCGTCGGAATCGGCGGGATGGGCCCGATTCTGGTCGGATCCCCCGAGCAGATAGCTGACGAGCTCGAGTCATGGATCGAAGTGACCGATATCGACGGCTTCAACCTGTGCTACGCGGTGACACCGGAGAGCTTCACTGACTTCGTGGACCTGGTGGTGCCGGAACTCCAGCGGCGCGGGGTCTTTAAGCGCGAGTACCGCGAAGGCACGCTGCGCGAGAAGCTCTACGGGCCCGGACGCGCGCGGCTACCGGAGAGCCATCCAGCTAACGCCTATCGCCCGCGTGACCCAATCACGACTATCGACGCTGCGCCGGCGACGGTCGTCAACGATGACAGTTCGAATGTGGCGGGCGTTCGAGCGCCTACGGCCGGCTGAAACTGTCGGCGAGATCGGCCAGTTCGGGGATGCGATAACGCTCGCCGCCGTACGCCTTGTACATCAGAAAGATCCACATGATCGCCAGACCTAAATTAATCAGCTCCTGAAGCCCGACCAGCAGCCGGCCGAGCGCAAAGGGCAGCACGGCGATGAATACGCCGAGCACGAGGTTAATCACGAACCAGGCGATCGAGAACGCAATCGATTGGCGCGCATGGAAGCGCACGAACTCGTCCTTGTCGTACGGCTCGAGGTAGAGAAAAAGAATCCCCGTCACAAAGCCCAACAGATAGGCGGCAGCCGCGACCACCTGGTTTTGCGGCGTGCTGCCGTAGCTCTGTGTATCCATCTCGCTCTACCTCCTGGCGGTTTCCGGCGACGTCCACGAACGGACTGACGCGAACATCATAATGCCACGGAAACCGCGCACATAGCGCATTTTCGATTATCAGCGCCGCCGTTGCGGCGCAAGACGCCGCGAGCAAACGCGAGAGGGTGCCGCCCAGCGGTCCGCTATTTCTTGGAGTTGCCGCCCTGCAACTGATGCAGCGCGGCTTCGTTGGCGCGTGCGGTAGCGGCCATGTCGAGCTGGGCGCGGATACGATTGGCGAGCTGGCGGCGGAAGACCGGCTTGGCCAGAAAATCGCTCACTCCCAGGCGCATTCCCTCGGCGCGCGCGTCCAGGTCGTCGCGCGCGGTGATCATGATGACTGGAATCTCGGCGGTCGACGGATCTTCCTTGAGCTTGCGGCAGACCTGGAAGCCGTCCATCTCGGGCATCATCAGATCGAGCAGGATAACGTCGACCGGGTTTGCGCGTGCGAGCCTGAGGCATTCGGCGCCCGAAACGGCCTCGATCGCGACGAAGCCTTCGCGCTGCAGATGGCGCGCAAGAATCGACACTGTATCCGCGTCGTCGTCGACCACCATTATCTGGGGCAATCTGGCTGATTGCTCGACCATAGGAATAAACGCCTCACGATTCATCGTTCCAGCCCGAGCCCGCCGGCGCAATCACGCCGCATCGCCTGAGCTTGGCGGCAAAAGTCGTGCGCTTGAGGCCCAGCAGGCGCGCCGCCGCCTGCTTGTTGCCGCCGGTCTGGCGCAGGGCCTCATTGATCATGCGGCCCTCCAGCTCGCGCACGATCGCATTGAGGTTGACGCCGCCCTCGGCCAGCGTCGTCGGAACATGATTCTCAGAAGCGCGCGTAGTCGCGACCATCGCCACCGGCAGCAGATCCGCGTCGATCGCGTCGCCCTCGCACATAATCACCAGCCGCTCGATCATGTTCTCCAGCTCGCGCACGTTGCCCGGCCAGTCATACGACCACAGACTGACCATCGCCGCCTGCGTAACCGACCAGTGGCGGCCAGGGAAGCGGCCTTGCAGACGCGAGAGAAAATACTCGACCAGCAACGGAATATCGGAACGGCGCTCGCGCAACGGGGCGATCGCAATCGGCACCACCTGCAAACGATAAAAGAGGTCTTCGCGGAAGCTGCCCTTCTTGACCCCGGCGACCAGGTCGGAGTTGCTCGCCGCGATCACGCGCGCGTCAATCTTGCTCGCGCGGTCGGAGCCCACTGGCCGCACGATCCCGTCCTCGAGCACGCGCAGCAGTTTGGCCTGAAGCTGCATCGGCATCTCACCGATTTCATCGAGGAAAATCGTTCCGCCGTCGGCCGTGCTGAACAACCCATGGCGCGGACCCGACGCGCCGGTGAATGCTCCGCGCTCGTGGCCGAACATCTCCGATTCCAGCAACTCGTGCGGAATCGCCGCACAGTTGACCGGCACGAAGGAGCGGCCGCGCCGTGCCGACAGGGTGTGGATCGTTCTTGCGACGACTTCCTTGCCGGTGCCGCTCTCGCCGGTGATCAGCACGGTCGCGTCGGTGGCCGCAACCCGATCGACCAGCGCCCGAAGTTTGACTACCGTTACATGTTCGCCGATGAGATTTCGCTCGGCTGGAGGTCGCAGACTCACATCAGCCTTGGTTTCAGGCGCGATCACTGCTTGCCGATCCCCCACTGCCATTGCGCGACTCGATGAGACAGTCCAGATTGTGTCACGCAGGACCGTAAGCAACAAGCGCCAACGTTGGCCGATAGGCTAGCGGCGTTCCGGCTGTGAGTAGTCAGAGCCGGATGTGAGAATTAGCAGTGTCTACAAAAACGCGTAGCGCGCCAGAGATGAGGCGGCAATAATTTCACGCTGCGTCCACATCGGCACGGTAAATCGCCGCCTGACCAGGCCCTTCGGCGACCGAGATTTCAATTGACATTATGCCCTGGAGCGACTGCCGGGCATTCAAGGCCTCGTATAGTTCTTTCCAGATGAAGCGAGCGAGTTCCTCCGCCGAACTATGCCCAATCGGCAGAAGACAGGCGTCACTCGCGGGCAGCCGGAATTCGTCCTCACCATAGCAAATCCTCAACTGCCCATTATCGAGATGTTCGATTTGTAGACAGTCGCTCTCGGCGGGCACCAGCGTGCGCTCGTCGAGCCGATCGACTATCTCTTTCGTGAGCCGTTTGATCAGGCCAAAATCGAGCACGTAACCGGTTGGCGAGAGCCGTCCCTCGACGCGTACCCCGACCTGGTAATTGTGCCCGTGCAGTGGCTCGCGGAAACCGGGGTAAGCGATGAAATGAGCGGCCGAGAATTTCAGGTTCTCTTTAAAGACGTGGATCGCGAAGCTTGCGTGCGCGTAAGTTTTTGAATTTATAGGGTTTTTGTTTGCTGGGTCACTCATGGTCCTACCAAACGTGTCATAAACGTGCGATTTGGATAACGTGTCATGATCGACAGTAGCGCCTAGCTCGCGATTGCGCATCGTCAAAGTAGACAGCGGTGGGCTCGGTTTTCATCTTGTCACGATTATCCTTAATGCGGGCTTTCCGTGTGAAGGTCTCAATGCGGCGTCGTCGGCGCAAGACAAAGAGCGTTTCGCCAATCTCAAGGCCGAACGATTCTGGAACCTGCGCGAGCGGTTTCTGAAGGGCGAGATCAGCGGTCTGAGCGACGAAGAGTTATCTGAACTGGCGGCTATCGGCTACGTGATTAATCCGAGAGGGTTGACCGCAATTGAAGCCAAAGAATCGGTCAAGTCCGCGCTCGGGCGATCACCAGATCACGCAGAAGCTTTGATGCTCGCGCTGGGCGAGGCGAGCTACGAACCGTATCGCTATCAGCCGCTTTTAATCCCAAGTCGCACGGCGGTGCTCACAGGCAGGAGCTACCCAGGCTATCCGGAGAGCGCTACTTGCAGCGCACAAGACATGGCCGACGACATGCAGGGCGACGGGACGGCATTTATCACAGGTGGTTCAGAACAGATGCGCGCGTTTAACACGACGCGCGGCGAATTTTCACGCGCGCGCTGGGGTCGGCTGGGCAAGCGATCAACGACATGGTGAGCACCACGCCACATCCAATAAGTTGACATAATATTTCGCGTACCAAGCAACACCCCTATGCCGCGTTTATCAGACTCTCTCGGAATGACAACCGTTGCTAGCTGCGGGACATAACACCAGTGCGATGCTCGCCGGAAACGCGAGGCTGGTCGGGCTGTTCGCATTTCGACGCGGACGGTGGATGGTCAAGCATAGCGTCTGATATCCGGGTGAAGGCTGCCGCAGAGTCCCTGTGCACCGGATGCTCGACGGCACGCGAAACCGTCTCGGCGCGCGTGGGCCCACGCTGCTTACCGAGGAAAGGCTTGACGATCAGGTAGATGACGTCGCGAATCGGCATGAAGCGCATGAAGCGGCGCAGGAGCCGGAGGGTCTGGAGCGGATAGTGAGTCAGCTTGTAGATGAATAACCGGCGGAATCCGGCGTTGCGTTCGCGGTTGATCACTTCACCGGGTAGACAGGTCGGGTCGATCTCAGAACACTTGAAATATTTGAACCAATCCTTGGCGTCGTCAACCAGTTTGCGGTCGATGTATTCCTGCCATAAAGGGGTACCGCGATATACGCAAAGGCGGTTGAAGGCGAAGGTGTCGAGCCGGAGCCTTGATGCGAAACGGAAGGTCGCTCTCAGGTCGGATACGGTTTCGTCGGGATTCCCGACCACGAAGAAGCCGTGCACGATCTCGATGCCGGCCTGCTTCGCGTTGGTCACCGCGGTTTCCACCTCTTCGAGGCTTTGCTCCTTCTTGAGCCGATCGAGGACCCTTTGGCTGCCGCTCTCGACCCCGAACATGATGGTGCGGCAATTAGCCTTCGCCATCGCCGGGAACAGATGCTGGGCAACCGAATCGACGCGACCTTCGCAACCCCACTGGATAGTCACGTCGCCATCGACGATTCCTTTGCATATCGCTTCAATCCGCTTGGGCCGCAATAGGAAATGGTCGTCGACGAAGTACACCGAGCCGTAGCCTCGCTCCTGCAAATGCTTGAATTCCGCGATCACGTGCGCGGGACTGCGCGAACGCCATTTGCCTTGGTTGAAGATCGGAATGTCGCAAAAGACACACGGCCACGGGCATCCGCGCGAGGTCTGCATCGTGGTGAAACGTTCCATCGAAAGCACCGCCGGCACGTCCAGTGGCATTGACTCGATGAAATCAAGGGGCAGGCCTTCGCGGTCCGGAAACGGCCATTGATCGAGGTCGCGCTCAGCGGTGCGGTTTGGGTTGTTTACGACCTTGCCGTCACGTGCCCAAGTGAGTCCGGCGACCGCGACGGGATCCTCGAC
Organism: uncultured delta proteobacterium; assembly: GCA_963710455.1. Classification (GTDB taxonomy): domain Bacteria; phylum Desulfobacterota; class Binatia; order Binatales; family Binataceae; genus JAKAVN01. Next base: position 292,670 of record CAVQAG010000011.1, on the reverse strand, counting down.
ACGCTCGAGCAGATCGAGAATGAGCTGCTCGCCGTCGCCGCGGCAGACAAAATCCACCTCCGGGCATTGCAGTTTGACCAAGGAAGCGTTGAGGGTGGCGAACACACCGCCGAAAGCGAGTTTCACCCTAGAATCTGCGGCGCGGATCTGACGGGCGAGGATCTTGGCGTAGGGATAACTGGTCGTGCTTAAAAAACTTAACCCGATCAGTTGGGGCTGACGCCTGCGGACTTCATCGATGATGACGTGGTTCGGCGTCTCGGGATTGGCTTGATCGAACATCATGCATTCATGCCCGGCCCGCTTGAGCACGGAGGCAAGCGACATGATTCCGATCGGTGGGAAGCCCATCACGCGGATATTCCCGTTTTTCGCGCGGCCTGCCGCCGGCACGGCGTAGAATTGTGGGTCGCGAATGTGGATCAGAAATATCAACACGACCACCTCCAATCATCGCGAACGCTCTGAGGCTGAATTTCCATAATATTTCGTGGGCGCGTTGGTGGGCTCGGGGGAGAGGCTACATCGGCACGCCACCATAGGCCAGCGCTTTACGTCGGCGGCGGAGTACAATCGCGGGGAGATGCGACACTGGACCGTGGTAAATTCATAAGTGAGAGGAAGCATCATGGGTTGCGATACGTGTGGAGACGACGAGATGACCGTCAAAAACCTCGGCGTCAGGAACCTCGGCGCCAAGGGGAGATGGAGCGTCAGACACATAGAATGTTCCAAGGGGCACAAACAACACGAACTCACACCAGTCGTCGGCAGTCCCCCCGGAATCACTCTGAAGATCAAAAGCGAACCTTGCGACTGCCCCAAATAGCCGACGAGGGTGGGACGAGATGAGTGCAGCGAGCTACCTTCGCACGGGCGGGCCGGGCGTCACGAGATGGGCTGGCAGGGAAACGGGGATTGTAAACTTGATTTTGTTGGTCGTTGTATCTTCGTGCGACTTCGCTCCCTTGCCGCTAATTTCTGCAACATGCACCTTGACCCCGCCGCCGCCCTCTCCTGATGTCTGAGACAGTCACTGAAATGTCAAACTCGATGTTCTGGACCGCACCTTTCCAGTCATATTCTCCGTCCGCTCCCTGAAAGACCGGATTTATTCTGCCGGTTAGTTTCTTAGCGTCATGTCGGTATATGGTTTCAATCACGCCATCTGTTAGCTGAGAAATCACATCTGCTACGAAGTCTTTGAGCTCCAATTTGCTCCGCCTCCCTTCCTCTCTTGTTATAGGTTCTTCACACGCATCGCGCGTGACCCAATTGATAATCGGGTGGCGCCGCCACGCAAAGCGGTCGTCGAAGTCGGGCACGCGAAAACGCGCGAGCGGCCCATGAAATGCGTGATCGCGCTGTCGAGTCTGATAGTCCAGGCGAAGATGCTCAGCGACAAGATGGGTCACGAGGACGTGCTGCGGGCGCGACGCTTGGCGCGGGCGATCATCAAGGCTGACGCCTAGCTCCAGCAAACGGGGCCATACATGTAAAATCAGCGCCGCTATTGGAGGCTAACTGAGATGCCGCAGTTCAAAGATGCGTTTCCGGAACCAGACACTCTGTTGAAGCTCGAACCGGAAGAAGTCGGTGCTCTATTGATCACGTACTTCAACAGTGGTCCGTACCTTGCGACAAACCTGACGGTAGGGGATGGCAGCCTTGATCAAGGCGCGTTTATGAATCACTGCCCTGAAGTGAACCAGTACGCCGCTCAAAAACCGTTGACGCAAGTGAAACAGGCATTTCTTGAAGGGTGGGCGTGGCTGGAGCGCGAGGGACTTATCACGCGAAAGCCAGACCCTAATGCGATGCACTTTGAATCACCCGGCGCGGTCGCGAAATCCGCACTTATACAGACGCTGAGACATACAAACGCGCAAACTTGCTGCGAGAGGATTCGCTTCACTCCTTCTTGGCTCGGAAGGTCACTTCGCTGTTTTTGCGCGGAGACTACGACATCGCCGTCCTCCAAGCGTTCAAGGAAGTTGAGGTTCGAGTCAGAATCGCGGCGCGTCTGCAACCCACGGACTTTGGGACGGACCTTATGCGCAAGGCGTTCAACCTAGACAGTGGCCCGCTCACGGACCAACGCTCGGTCAAGGCGGAGAAGCAAGCAATGTCCGATGTGTTCGCTGGGGCGATAGGTCTGTTCAAGAATCCCCAGAGTCACAGAAAAGTCGAAACCGGCGCGGTAGAAGCTAGCCAGCTAATCAATTTCGCCAGCTACCTGCTCAGTCTAGTCGATCAAGTCGAAGCTCGATCAGAGAGTTATAAAGAAGACCGTTTCATAAAGGCCGACCGACTAAGAGATGAAGCGCGGCATGGCTTCATCACCTATTTTTCCTTCAGGCGCGGATCGTCGGTGGCGATGCACTGGGAGCGCAGTATGCGCGCACCGTGAAGCGGTTCCATTCGCTGGGATGCACGTTCAGGCGGTCAGATTCGTCGCTTTCCTTCTTGGCCAAAGCTTTCTTGCACGATTCTGCGGTATCAAACGATTCCATCAGAAGCCATTTCGACAGAGGCGCTGCATCGTTGATCACGTAGCCGTTAGGTGGTGACGTTGGTGGCATCATCAGATACCACCCGACCAGGGCGAGCGCAGAGGCGTGGCGAGCCTTCATCGTCTCGCTTTTATCACACGCGCGCTCGAATCGCGCGCAGGAGCGCTCACGCGCTCGACAGGCGCGCCGCCAACGACGTGCTGAGAGCTTCGAGCGAGACGCGCAGCGCATCGGGCGCGGCTGGTGGGCTGAGCGCTTTTCTTAAAACGTGCTATAAACGTGCTATGAACTTCGAAACTTCGAGTGCCCGCTCGTTACCCGCAGTGCCCGTTTTAAGCAAAAACCCTTGATTTTATGCACTTTCGATCACACAGGCACTGCGAGTCACGTGGGAAAGAATTTCAGGTTCTCCTTGGCGACGTAGATCGAAAATCCCGATGACACGCGCTCACTCCGGCCCGTGATCTCGTGAAGGCGCGTTCAATGGGGTGAGACATGCGTGAACGACGCCGCTGAACTGCGCGCGATAGCGTGCATCGTCGAGCGAAGACGCCTGCATGAAACGCTCGAGCTCACCGGGCGCGGCCAGCATGAAGCGGCGGATCAGTTCGCGTCCCCAGTCAGTCTCGAGATCGAATTCAACCATTAGATCGTCCACCGCCAGGCCGTGCATCCCGCCCAATACGCACTCCGCGAAATAGCCGGCCTGGCCCGCGCGATCGAGCTCGAAACTCCGAATCTCCATCGCCTCGCGCATCGAAAGCAACCGGTCCATCCCCAGCTCGTTGCGCCTGGAACGCACGGCCGGATCGCCGCTGCCCTCGTAGCCCGAGCCGATCGCGACTACTGCGACGCGGCCGTCAGCCAGCGGCACAGGATGAAAGATGTAGCCGGGTGAGGTGTAGCCCAGGAGCCTGCACAGCTCCACGCGATAGGCCAGCAGATCGAAGTCCACGCGTTGCGCGATCTCGAGCAGAAACTCTCCGAGCTCTGCGCCAGCGGCGTCGGCAAGCGCAAGCAGTTCGAGAAACTTGGCCGAGTCGTACTCTTCGCGCCGCGCGATCAGCGCCGCCCATTCGCGATCGAACAACAGGCCCACCGCGCCGATTCCGCCCGCGCCGGTCTTGTCTGTTTTATCTTGTCCTGTTCCATCGTGGCCCGCGTGCGCGACAATAGGTTCGCCGCGCCGCATCGGCTCAAGGTCCATCGCAAGATAATGTCCGTGAGTAGAAGGCTTCGCGAAGCCACGCCGTGCGTTGGTAAGCCGCACCGCGAACGCGTCGCGCGCGAGGAGCTTGCTTGAGCCGCCGCGCCGTTCGGCCAGCAACCCATAGCCACTCAGCAATGAGCCGTAGCCGATCACCAGTAATGTGTCGTTGGCCGAAGTCACCTGATGAGTTTGTTTTGGCACCGACTCTATCGTAGCGAAGGGCCGGGAGCGTTCAAACACGCATCAGGACGCCGCGCGCGGGAGCGCCCGTACTCTGGCTTATCGCGCGCAGATAGAGCAGCAGTTGCAGGCGATATTCGTCGAGCCGCCCCGCAATATCGGCGTCGGTCTTGAAATCCACCACGACCCATCTCGTGCCGCTTGCAAAGCGCTCGGGAAATGCCAGGTCGACAATACCTTCAACCGTGACACCTTCAAGCGTGATGCCGTCGATAGCGGGGTCATCGATTGCGCCGTCTTTATGTAGCTGCACGACCAATGCGCATTCGCGCCGGGTGTGAGCGCCGGCAGCCGCCGCGGCCTTCATCAAAGGCGTGCCGAGCGCGGCCGTTACCGCCTCGCATGCGGCTGTTATCTCCGCGTCGTTCGCACCGAGCATCCGCGCGAAAAAACGAGCCGCCTCGGCAATCGCAGCCCCGTTCGCATCCAGCGCGACGCGCGAGAGTATCGCGTGGACGAGCGTACCGAAGCGGACGCCGTGCGGACGCGCGGCGCCGTGAGCGACTCGCTCGATCGCAATCTGATCCGGATCGCCGAGCCATCCTGCAAGCGATCCCGGACCCTCGCCGCGCTCGACCATCCGCGCGGCAAGCTCGGTTGCGGTGACGACCTTGAAGGTTTCCGCAGCGCCCGTTTTAAGCCTGGCACCGTGACGCGTCCTCCATCGTGCGTATTCCTGTGCGCCCTGTGACGCGGCGCGCTCGCCCTTGTCGGCAGTCAGCAGCCGATGCTGCCGCAGGCCCATCGTCTCGCGAGCGTCGAGCCGCAGGCGCGCGGGGTCCCACCACACGATATGATGCTCGCCAGCCTCCGCGCGATTGAGCCCCGGCGCGACCGCGCGCGACTTCGCCGGAGCCTTGGGCGGACGCACGACGACGCTGTCGTCGCCGAAGACAGGACATCCGGGCGGCGCGGGCTCCAGCGGGACGCGCCAATCCTTTAGCGCCGGGTAGATCACTGGATTGAGCCGCTTCAGCCATCCGTCCTGCGGTGTGCTGCCGACCGCGGGGACGATCAGCAGGTCGCGCGCGCGCGTCGCGCCGACGTACAATAGACGCATCGCCTCTTCGCAGTCGCGGCGGGCTTCCTCTTCGGCGTGGTCGAGCAGTTCGCGCGGCGCATGACCGGCGAGCCTAAGGGCGCAGAGTCCGCTTGCGGGATCGACCCATCGATGGGCGTCGCCGGCGGTTTCATTGCAGGTCAGATCGGCGAGCAGCACGATCGGAAACTCGAGGCCCTTCGCGCGATGCACGGTCATGATGCGCACGCCCTCGGCGCCTTCCTCGACCACCGGCGCATCGCCGCTCTCCTCACGGTCGGCGCGCGCCTGCAGTTCGTCGACGAAGCCGCGAAACGAGCGTGCGGCACGGCGTGCTTCGTAGCGTCGCGCGAGATCCATCAGGCGCATCACGTTGGCCAGTGCCTGCTCGCCGGTGGGCCAGATTGCGATCGCCGCGTGCGCGCGCACGGCGGCGAGCAGGCGCCCGATAGTTTCGGCGATCGGCCGGCGGTTGCGCCCGCGGCTCAGATTGCGCAGCAGGGTGAGCGCCGAACCAATCTCGTCCAGCTCGGCCGGCAAATCGGCGGGCAGTTTGCGGAACGGATGCAGCGAGCCGGCCGTCGCGCGAAAGCGCAGCAACGCGCCGTCGTCGAGCGCGAACAGCGGGCCGCGCAACGTGGCGAACACCGCGAGCTCGTCGTCCTGCTGCTCGATCGCGCCGAGCGCGTTGCGCAACGCCTCGACCTCCTCGCGCTCGTTAAACGATCCGCCCTTGACCAGGACGTGCGCGATATGACGCGCCTCCAGTGCGCGCACGTAAGGCCGAGTGATATCGCGGCCATAGCTGCTGAAGCGCCGAAAGAGCATGCAGATGTGCCGAGGCTCGATCGCGACCCGCTCTTCGGGCCGCTCGCGCGTGGTCACCGTCCATCCGCTCTCCTCGACCAGCCATCGCACCAGCGCCCCCGCTGCGTCGGGAGTCGATTCGTCGATCGCGCGCTTGGTCACGTAGCCGCGTTCGTTATATGGCGCGGGTACAGGCAACACGACGATCGATGGTTGTGTGGGGCAGTCCGCGCGAAACGGCATCAGCGGCGAGTAGGCGGGCTGGGTGGGCGACTCCGACGGCATCAGCGGCGCAAAGACGGCGTTAACCGCGCGCTGCAGTTCGGGCGTCGCGCGAAAGCTCACCGTGAGATGCTCCAGCTCGGCGCCGCATTCGAGCAGGCGGCGCTTTACTTCCTGATAGAGCGAGACGTCGGCGCGGCGGAAGCGATAGATCGATTGCTTGGGATCGCCCACGATGAATAACTTGCCGGGCAGCGGGCGCACGCGACGCCAATCGGATTCGCTCGCCTCGGCGGCAGCGAGCAGTAGCAGGATTTCTGCTTGCAGCGGATCGGTGTCCTGGAATTCGTCGACGAAGATATGGCTGATGCGGCGCTGCAGCTCCGCGCGCACGGCGGCGCGATCGCGCACGAGATCGCGCGTGACCAGCAGCAGGTCGATGAAGTCGAGCACGCCGGCGCGTTTCTTGGCGTCCTCGTAGTAGCCGACGATCGGCCACAACTCGTCGCGCAAAAGGGGCGCGAGGTTAGCGCCGGCGGCATCGCGAAAGCTCGTCAGGCGGACGCGCAGCGCGTCCCGCCGCGCCATCACCTCGGCGCGTGGAAGCCCACCGAAATCCTCGCCCCATCCCTTCCATCGCCAGCGCCCGTCGTAACCGCGCAGCAGCGCGAGCAGCGCAGCTTCGAGCGCGTCGTAGTCGCGTCCGCGTACGCTCTCAAGGCGCGTCGCTTCGTCGATCGGGCGGGCAATTTCGCCCAGCGCCTTGCCCAGCCAATCGTCCGGATCGACGTGCTCGGCAAGCGCGCCGAGCGCGCGAATTTCTTCGATCAGCGCGTCGATTTGAGGATCGCGATCGAATGCCTGAGGGCGCCACGGCGTGTCGAAGTCGCGCCACTGCAAAAGCTCCCACGCCGCGGCGCGGATGATCGGTCGCGGACCTTCGCGGTCGAAACCCTCGCGCCGGCGCAGCAGGCGGCGCAAGCCCTCGCCGGGCGCGGCGAGAGCTTCCTCGAACCATCGATCGAAGGCGCTTTCGAACAATTCGCCGGCCACGTCGTCGGCCGCAACCTCGAACATCGGATCGACGCGCGCGTCGACCTGCCGCTCGCGCAGCAGATCGGCGCAAAACGAATGGATCGTGCCGATACGGGCCTCCTCGAGCTGGCCGAGCGCGCTCGAAAGCCGCTTGCGTTCGCCTGGGTCGCGCGCGAGGTCGATTCGCGCGTTCTCGATCTCGGCACGCAGCCGCAGCTTGAGCTCGCCGGCGGCCTTCTCCGTGAAGGTCACCGCAACGATTCGGCCCAGCTCCGCGCGTCCGCGCGCCAGCGCCGCGACGATCCGGTTGACCAGCGCAGTAGTTTTGCCGGTACCAGCCGCGGCCTCGACCACCAGCGTCGTGTCGAGGTCGTTGCGGATCCGATCGCGCGCGCGCTGATCGGCGATCTCATGCAGCACGTTGCCTGGCGTCCTTGCCGTTTCGGTCATCACAATCTTCCTGCCCCGCTCATGGCAGCCTGCGCACTCGCTCGAGTGCGGCGAGTCGCGCGGCTGGCTTCAGCGCGACTCGCGTCTCCTCGTACGGCCCACAGACCGTCCGGTAATCGCACCATGTGCAGCCGCCATCGGCGGGAGCGGCGGGCAGAAAGCCGTCCGCGATCGCACCGGCCACGGTGGCGGCGAATTCGCGGGCCGCGGCGCGCGCCGCGTCATCCAGCGGCACCACACGCTCCTCGTAACCGCCGCGCGAGGAGCAATAGTAGAGCCGCCCCGATTCAACCGGCTCGCCGAGCAGCCGCTCGGCCGCGAGCGCATAGAGCACCGGCTGCAGCACGCGGCCGCCGCCGACAATCACGTCCTTGGGCGCGTCGGCCTTGCCGCTCTTGTGATCGGTAACGCGAAGGCGCCCACCAATACCGCGCTCGACCAGATCGATCGAGCCGCGCAGGATTAGGCCAACCTCCAGCGGCACCGGCTCGACGCGGCTTGCTGGGTCGGCCTGCAGGCGCCCCTCGAGCCCGAAGGCCAGTTCGAAGCGCTCAGGGGTCCAGGGAACCGGGTCATCGGCGGCGCGGCGGAGCCATTCGCGGAGGTCGGCACGAATCGCGTCGATCGCGTCCTTCCAAACGCGCTCGATCGCCGGGGCGAGTCGCTCGTGCCATTCTTCGGCAACCTGCTCCAACGTCCGATCCATCACGCCAAGCGCTTCATCCAGCGCCGGGCGCGTAACTGGCAGGCGGCCGGCCGCGCGAAGCTGGGTCAGCAACTCGAATTGGACCTCGTGCAGCAGTCCGCCGCGAGTGAGCGGATCAACCACTTCGATTGCCTCGGCCTCTTCTCGCGGCTGAATTCGATGGATCGCGTAGAGCAGAAAGCGATATGGGCAGGCCGCGAAATGCTGAAGCGCGGTGGCCGAATAGGAACGCGCGTCGGGGCGATGCTGGTTCAGCGCGGCGCGCACCTCCGGCCCGGGATCGACCAGCCCGTCCGCCGGCGTCCATCGTTTCAGCCAACGTCGCGCTCGCGCGCGCAATGCTCGCGCGAGATGCAGATTGGTGTCGAGCAGGTAATGGGCCGCGCCGGTGGTAGCCTCCTCGTCCTGACCCGCCAGGCGATTGAGTACGGCCAGGTCGAATTCGGCGTCATCGATCGCATCGCAGGCGTCGCGTGGCGCAGGCCATCCCAACCGCGCCGCCTGCTCGCCCGCGGCGCGCTTATCGAGTTCGTCGAAACCGGGCAGGCGTCCTTCAGCGGCGCGCAGCACCTCGAGTGCGTAGAAGGACGGCACGCGCGGCCGCCCCTGGTCGAGATCGACGCGGGGAAACGAGAACAGCACGCGACGGCGCGCCGCGCCGGCGGCCAGCCGCAAAGCCATGCGCTCCGTAACGACGCGGTTTTGCTGGAGCTCGAGATTGCGCCCGAGGCCGACTCGCGCGGCGTCGGGCAGAATCGGATCTTCGGTGACCTTTTTCGGAAATACTCGCTCGGTAAGGCCCGGCACGATCACGACCTCGAATTCGAGACCGCGCAGGTCGTGCGTGGGCGCGACCATCACTGCGCCATAGCGGCGGCGCGGCGCCGGCGCTTCCAGCCGCCCCAGGCGCTCGGCCAACACCTGTCGCACCTCGTCGAGCCCGACCGGACCGACCGGCGCCATCGCCTCGAGCTCGCCCAGGGCGGCCAGCACCGGCGCCGAGTCGCGCACGGCGAGAGCGGTGAGCGCGCGCAGATGGCCCAGCCATTCGCCCCATGTCGCTCTCGGCGGCAGCGCGGCGAGCGCGGAAATCTGCGGCATCGCGACGTCGCTCAGATGTTTGAGATCGAGAATCTGGCGATCGATAAAAGCCGCTCGAACGTCGTCATCCTTGAGCTCGGAACGGCGAAGTTCCAGCTCCGCGCCAAGCCCTCGAAGACGGCGCTCCCAGCGCTCGCGGCTGCCGATCACCGATGCGTCGACCAGCAGCCGCTCCCATCGCCAGGGCGCGCGCAAGGCGCCTTCGACCACCGGCACCGGATCCGCGATCTCGGCACTCGCCGCTTCTGCGGCGGGTGCGGAGGCTTCGAGCTCCGCAGGCGGAGCGGCCCCGGCAGCTTCGAGGTCCGGCGCGACGAAGCTTGGCGGTCCATCGCGATCCGGATCCGGGACCTGCGCGAGCGAAAGATACTCCGCGTAGCGGCGCGCGGAGAGATGCTCGGACGCGCAGGCCAACAGCGCGAGTAACGCGCGGCCGCCGGGCTCGGGGCGCGTTGCGCCGCGCGCGAAGCAGGCTGGAATCGCAGCGCGTGCCAGGGCTTCTTCGAGATACGGCACATAACGTCCCGGCGCGTGCAGAGCGACCGCTATACGGTCGAAGGGGACGCCACGATCGGCCTCGGTGAGAATCCGGCGCGCGATCTCTACGCACTCCTGCATCTCGCCTGGGGCCGAGACGACTTCGACCGTATCGTCAAGCTTGCGCTCCGCCGGCGTTTCGTCGCTGAACAGATAATCCTGAAGCCTCGCGATCGATCCGGCGGTCGAGGCCGCACGGGACGCGGATGGCGGCGCTACGCCCAGCGCGGCGGCGGCCATCGTGAGCGTGGCCGTATCACCCTCGGGTACGGTCGCCAGTATCGCGGGCGCGCGGGAGGCGAGCGCTGCGTAAAATTCGCGCTCGAGCGCCGAGCCGATCGCGACATCGAGCATGAGGATCGGCATCGCGGCCCGACGGGGCGGAGGATCGGCATTGACGATAGCTGCCGCCAGCACGAGCATGCCCGCGCGGTCAATCAGGCGCGCGTCGTGCAGCTCGGCCTCGAACTGACGCAGCATCGCGGCGAGCGGCGCGCCGATTTCTTCCAGCGCTGCCAATTCATGCGCCGCGATTCCCGCCAGGCGAACCTCGCCCAGCGTGCGTGCGAGTGCGCCCGGAAATCCCGGACGGTCGGCAACCGGAGCGAAATAGCCCAGCCCACCGGCCGCGGCGATTTTGTAAATCGCACGCGCCGCCACCGCCTGCGCGCCGAGCCCGGCAACCGGCGCCAGGCCATCGCAAAACAGCCGCTCAGCGCAGAGCACGCCCAGTAGGCGCATCGGAGTCATCCGATGAACGCCGAAGAGCGCGCGGCGCGCGCTCAAAGCTCGTACGAGATCGTCGGCGGCGATTTGGCGAGGCGCCAGAACCATTACCTCGGCGGAGGGCTCAAGCTCCTGGAGCCACCGCGAGGCCGCCTCCAGACGATCGGCGGCACGCGGCGAGCAAACGATTGAATGACGTGAAGGCATCGTGAGCGGGTGACGGTGCGCAGCACCGAGCCCAGCAGTAATGGTCTGCCGCCAAGGCGTGCGCCGCAAGCGCTGTTGTGCGCCTTCATGAACAACGCGCCCCGACGCCGAAGGGCAACGCTATCTCGGGAGCGCTAGCTCAATCTGGAAAGATAAACCGGGTCGCCGACGCGTATGGTGCCGGGGGCGCCGATCATGGCGAAAACTCCAAGCGTGGCTTTGTGATGACGCGCCGCGGTGCGCAGAATCGACAGATCGCGGGGCAGGCCGGGTTGCGCATGCGTGGTCATCACGCAGCGCAGCGCCGGCTTCATCTCGATAATCTTCACCGTTTCGCCGACCGCTAACGTGCTTTCGAGCCATTCGTCTTCGACAAAACCGTCAGCGCCGATGGCGTCGGTATCGAGGAAAATGTTCGGGCGAAATCGTCGCGGGTCGAGTATCGAATCGTCTCCGCACAGGCGCTTTAGCTGCTCGAGCGAGGTGCTGGCGAGGACGTGAATGGGCGCCGAGTCGAAGAACGCGCCGCGCATCAGGCCGAACGTGTCTGGCAGCGTTTGGCCGGTAAAATCGGGAAGCAACTGTTCCACCGGGAGGTCGGCGAAAATCGTTTGCGGATCGATCTCGCCGCGCGAGTGCTCGTCGGCCGTCGCCCGCTCAAGACGCACCGGGCGACCCATTGCCTGGGAGAGCCGGGCCGAGGCATCGGGATCGTCGGCGTGGATACTGCAGCCGTCCGGGAATGTGACCGTGACCGGAGCAAGCTCGCCAAGACGAGGCGGCGAATCATAGCTTGCGCGGAACCCGAGCATCGCCGACCATTTCTTCGCCGTTGCGATGTGCCCCGAAGCCTCACGCACAGCCCATGCTCGATCGCCGACCGTGCCGTTGGTCGTCAAGGCAAGTTCGGCCGGCTGCTCTCCCAGCATCGATTTTACCGGGTAGCGAAAGAGCGCGCTTACCACTGCGATTTTGCGCCGTTCCATATCTTATCGCTCCAGGTGTCTGTGCGCTCAGAGAGCGGCTGTCGCTCCCCGATGCTCGTCGGATTTTGCGGATGAAGCAGGGGTTGCCGCGGCGCTGGGCTGCGCAGTGCCGCTCGGTGCGGCTGCGGGCGTCGACGGCGCGGTGGCCGCAGCAGTAGGCATCGCCGACGCCGCTCCCCCCGCGCTGGCGGCGGGAGTGGGGGTTGCCGCTTCAGGCGTCACGGTCGCGGTCGGCACATAAACCGTCGGGATCGGCGTGGCAGGACCCGTGGCCTCGGGCTGCGGGCTCGGCGATGACGGCGCGGCGCCGTACAACGCCGTGCCGATTCCATAGTCGTAAACCAGTTCGCCGCCAAGATAGCCCTGGTACGAAATCGCGATCGCCGCGAGGATCGCAAAAAGCAGGTACAGCCCGCGCATCCCGGCCATAAAGCCAAAGAGCTGTATACCGAGCCGCCAGATGGCAAGCACAAGAAATACCCACGGCAGCCACTCACCGAGCTGGGCGTGGCGATGAAGGGTGTCGTAGGCGGGTCCGCCGGCGGTCTTGACCGCATTCCATACGCGGTCGGCCTCCCATCCGCCGGTGACGTTGGAGCCCCACGCGGCGGCGGTGCCGACAATCATCAGCGCGAGCGCCGCGTAACGCAGCCACAGGCGCGTCGAGAACATGCTGGCGAAGAGATCAGCGAGAACCGCAACGATCAGAAGCGCGACCGTGAAATGATCGACGGCCGGGTGGATATGCCATTTTTGGATCGTTTCTAGAAGACCTTGCATCCGGATTTCCTCTGGTGGAGCTACCGCGGCTCGGGTGCCATCAGCACCGGGCCGAACGATTCCCGGTCTTTATTGCAGAGCGGGGCACCGCGCGCAAACCGTCGCTGGGCGAGGCGACAGACGCCTCAGGAGCGAGAGTCGAAGGTCGCTACCGGCTGACGATGCGGTACGCGAGCTGAACCGTCCAGACCAGCGCCGACGGCCACATCGTCATCGCAACGAGCGCAAAAATCGAAAGCCAAATCGGGGTATTGGGCGCACGGGCGACCGCAAGCGCGGGCCGCCGGCGGATTGCGGCGCTCCTGTGCTCTGCTACGGGCCTCAAGTGCGTTCGCGCGGGCGCGCGGCGAGCCACGTTCCTTGCGCGCGAAATCGGCACTACGTTGCTGTTCATGCGCTCGCTCACCTGTCGCCGCCGCGACGGGTTAGGCCAAAAGCATTTACCAAACTGCGATCAATTTCCACTGGCCGGCGGACGAGTATCCACCGGTATCTGTCTGCCCACCGATGGCGAAGAGAGCTCAGACAGGATACGCGCGGTTGGTTGCCGGCGCGCGCCTGGACTATGATTCGAGGCGCCTGCGCCAAGGCGGCGACGGGAAATTCGCAGAAATTTGCGCTGGGAGCGATCACGATGGGCAAATATTTCGAAGAGTTCAAAGTCGGCGAGACGTTTCAGCATCAGCCCGGCCGCACGGTCACCGAGACCGACAACCTGCTGATCACGACGCTCACGATGAACGTGCAGCCGCTGCATCTGGACGCTGAGTTCGGCAAAAAGGCCGAGTTCGGTCAGCGACTGGTCAACTCGATTTTCACGCTGGGGCTGGCAGTCGGCCTTTCGGTCGGCGACCTCACGCTGGGCACCACGGTCGGCAACCTCGGCTTCGAGAAGGTTGAATTTCCCAAGCCGGTGTTCATCGGGGACACGCTTTACGCTGAAAGCGAGGTGCTGGAAGTGCGGCCTTCGAAATCGCATCCCACTTGGGGCATCGTGATCCTCGAGCATCGCGCGCGCAACCAGCGCAATGAGACCGTGATGCGCTGCAAACGGGCGGCGATGATGCTGCGTAAGCCCAACAACTAGCCGCGCGCCAGAGCCGATATTTGGAATAGCGATGGAGTAGCTGATTTATGGAGACACTGCGCCGCGCCGTGCATTTCGTGCCCGGCGCTAATGACAAGATGCTCGGCAAGTCGATCGATCTCGCGGCCGACGCGCTGGTGCTCGACCTGGAGGACTCGGTCACGCCCGACAACAAGGCCTCCGCGCGCAAGACGGTCACAGAGTGGTTGCAAAGGGTGGACTTCAAAGGGCGCGAGCGGATGGTGCGGATGAATCCGCTGGACACGCCGTGGGGAGTCGCCGACCTGGAGGCCACGATGGCGGGGCGGCCCGATTCCTATATGGTGCCCAAGGTCCGGACCTTCGCCGACGTGGAAAAGATCGATTCGATCTTAAGCCGCCTGGAGAACCAGTTCGGCTACCCCGAGCGCAGTGTGAAACTGCTGCTGCTTGCAACTGAGACGCCGCAAGGCCTGCTCAACATCAAAGACCTCGGACTGCATCCACGGGTCGACAGCATGTCATGGGGCGCCGAGGATCTTTCGGCGGCGATCGGCGCGCGGCGCAATCGCGACGAACGTGGTGAGTTCCTCGAAGTTTTTCGTTACGCGCGGATCATGACGCTGCTCGCGGCTACCGCGGCCGCAGTGCAACCGATCGACACTGTGTTCGTCAACATCAAAGATCCGGAAGGATGCCGCCGCGACTGTATCGAAGGCGCCTGGATGGGCTTTACCGGCAAGATCACGATCCATCCAAGCCAGATCGAAATCGTCAACGAGGTTTTTTCGCCCTCCACGCAAGAGGTTGCCGACGCTGAAGAGCTGCTCGCCGCGTTCGAGGAAAACAGCAAGGCCGGGCGGATGGCGTTCACGTTTCGCGGCGAGATGGTCGATGTACCGCATCTGACGCGCGCGCGCCGCGTACTCGAGGTGGCCCGACGCACGGGCGAGCGATGAATTAATATCCCGCGAACCCCATGTCCGTAGTTGCCTGCGCCTCGGGATCGGTGCAGACGTTGACCAGCGCGGGCTTGCCGCTTTTGAGTGCACGCTCGATCGCGCCGCGGATGCCTTCGGGCTTCTCGACGAATTCGCCATAACCGCCCAGTGCCTCGACCACCTTGTCGTAGCGCTGCCATCCGAGTTCGCGCCCGACCGTGCCGCCGGTCTTGCGCGAGGTGAAGCCGGCGTTGTTGGACATAACCACCACTATCGGCAGTTGATGGCGGATCGCCGTGTCCATCTCCATGCCGTTCCATCCAAACGCGCCGTCGCCCGAGAGCACTACCACCGGCGCTTCGGGCCGCGCGACCTTAGCGCCGATTCCGAACGGCACGCCGACTCCCATGCATCCATGCGGCCCCGCATTCAGGCTGCATCCGGCCTGGTAAATTGGAATCGACTGTCGCGCAAAGTTCAGAATCTCGTGGCCGTCGACGATCAGGATGGTGTCGCGCGAGATAAGGTCGCGGACCTCGCGACATAGGCGCAGCGGATGAATCGGAACGGCGTCGGAATGGAGCAGTGGGGCAGACCGCTCCTGGTTGGAGCGATGCTTGGCGCTGAGTTGCGCCACCCACGCGCTCTCGCGATGCGCGTCGAAGCGGCCGTCGGCCTCCTCGGTCAACTGGCGCAGCACTAGCTTGGCGTCGCCGATGATTCCGACCTCGACGCCGCGATTGTGGCCAATCTCGCGCCCGTCTAGATTGACGCTAATGAAGCGTGCGTCGGGCGAAAAGCGTGGCGCGCGTAGAAACGAAAGCATCGAGTTCGCCCGCGCTCCCACCACCAGCACCACGTCGGCCTCGCGAAAGGCCATCGATCGCGCTCCGGGAAACGAGCGCGGATGATCCTCCGGAATCACGCCGCGCCCCTGCGGCGTGGTGTAAAACGGCAGTCCGGTGCTGTCGATGAAGTCGCGTAGTTCGGCCGAGGCGCGCGACCACAGCACGCCACTGCCCGTGACGACGATTGGGCGCTCGGCCCCGGCCAGCAACTCGATCGCGCGTTCCACCTGCGCCGGGTCACCGGCCGGGCGGCTTTCCACGCGGTAATTGGCGGGGAACGTCAATTTTTCTTCGTCGACCTTGTGATTGAGAATGTCGCCGGGCAGGTCGAGGTACACCGGGCCCTTCTTGCCGTCGAGCGCCTCACGGAACGCGACGCTGAGGTATTCCGGGATGCGGCTTGCCATGTCGACGCGGTAGGCCGCCTTCACCACCGGCTTCATGATTGCGACCTGATCCATCTCCTGGAACGCGTCGAGAGTGGTCGCACGCATCGGCGCCGAACCTCCAATCGCGATTATCGGCGTGGCGTCGGCCCAGGCGTTGGCGAGTCCCGTGAGCGCGTTGGCCGTCCCCGGCCCTGAGGGCGTGATGCAGACGCCTGGCTTGCCGGTGACGCGTGCATACGCGTGCGCCATCATCGCCGCCGCCTGTTCGTGACGGACGTAGATGCCCTTCATCCCAAGGTCGAGGCAGGCGCCGGCGGTGCCGCTGGTAGGGCCGCCCATCATGAAAAAAATCGTGTCGACTTTTTCGTTGCTCAAGCATCGTGCGATTATCTCTTCGCCCCTTATGATTGCCATATCGTGATGCTCTCCTCGCGTGGCTTGGTAAATGGTTGGAGCAACTGAGCACCAATGCTGTCAAGCGTAAGCTCATCCTGACGACGTGATCCTTGACAGCCGAGGGCCGGTGCAATAATTGCTAATTAGTCCTATGCCAAGCTAGAAGGTGGTGAACTCAAAGGGGGTCGGGAGTAGCCACGATGGAGAAGCACACAGCGATAAGAATGCTGCCCGGCAGCCGCGTGATCTTCCGCGGAAGACTTCACGAGGTGGTCAGCCTCAAATCGGGCGGAGGGATGGACGCGCCGTACTTCCGTCTGCGTAATATCGAAGAGGGCACGCCGACGTCTCTCGTCAGCTACAAGCTTCTGGAGCATCCGGAACTACTAGGAGACACGGCTGAAACAACCCTACCGAAACGCTCCTAGCGAAGCTGTGCGCTCGCTCTAGCTAAAGTCAGCCGGCGTCATCGGTCCGCCAGGACGAGCAGGCCCTCGTCCAGCCATCGCGCAAGCAACTGGTTGATCACCGCCAACGGGTCAATCGACCCGGGCTGATCCGATCCGATTTGGTCGTGCGCCGCACATGACACGGCCACCGTTTCGCATATCGTGGCGAAATTTGCCCCGGCGCGCGCGACTTCGAGCGCCGCACCTTCCGAGCGCTGCAGCGGGCGGTAGTGGACACGCGAGTTCTGCCGCCAAATCAGCACGCTAACCGGCTCATGTGCAGGTGCACCAAGGTGTCGATCGGTTTCGCCCGCGCGCGATTCGACTTCGCCCAATAACTGGTCTACGCGCCATTCGCAATCGATCATCGCCAGCGCCGGATGCGTGCGCATCGCGAGCGCAGGCCAATCCCCTGGTGCAACCGAGCGCATCGCCTCGGCGCTCAATGGTTGGGCCTCAGCAGCGTGAAAGATTTCGATGAGTGTCCGCTCCAGACGCGCCAGGTCGGCGATGAACGGCCATCGTTCGACCATCGGGCGCATCGAATGATGACGCAGAAACTCGGCCAGATGCCGGCCGGCACAAGAGATGGAAGGTTCGGTTGGCGGATATTCTATCAGGTACGCCGTGATCAGGTTGTGGAAATTGTCGGGGCCGACAGTCGCGAAAGTCGCCGGGAAATCTTCCTTCAGACAATCGAGGATGCGGTAGAAGTAGGCATTGGCATAGATCTCGAGCCGTTCGGTCGCGGTGAGGCGATCATCGCTTTCGATCAAACGATCGAGCAATTCGGGGCCCGACGCGCGTTCGGCTGCGAGACCTGCGGCCACGCCCTCGGGTGCTGTGATCAACCGGTAGAGCAGCGCTTGCAGCGCCTTAAGGCCAGGGTTTGTGAGATTTTGACCCATCGGCATATCATCGGAACATTCCTGGGGCATACGCAAGGAGTCCGCGATGGGAATGATGGTCGACGGCCGCTGGCAACGTGATGACCTTCGCTCAGCCGGGGCGAATTTCGTCCGTCCGCAAACCGTGTTCAGGAATTGGGTGACGGCCGACGGCGGTCCCGGACCGAGCGGCGAGGGCGGCTTCAAGGCCGAGCCCGGGCGCTATCATTTGTACGTGTCGCTTGCCTGCCCGTGGGCCCATCGCACGCTCATCGTGCGTACGCTAAAAAAACTCGACGATGCGATCACGGTGTCGGTGGTCGATCCGTTTATGGGTGATGACGGATGGGCCTTCAGTGCGCCGGACGGGTCGCTCACGCCGGGCGCAACCCGCGACGATCTGAACGGTGCGCGCTACCTGCACGAGGTCTACACCAAGGCCCGACGCGACTACACCGGGCGCGTCACGGTGCCGGTATTATGGGACCGCCAGACCCGGAGCATCGTCAACAACGAGTCCTCCGAGATAATCCGGATGCTCAATTACGCCTTCAACGCATTGGGCGCCGCGGGCGACGATCTCTATCCGCAGGCGCAGCGCGCGGAGATCGACGAGTTCAACGCCGTTATCTACGACACGTTCAACAACGGCGTCTACAAGTGCGGCTTCGCCAAAACGCAGGAGGCCTACGAGGCGGCCTTCGATCCGCTATTCGAGACGCTGAACCGGCTCGAGCAGCGTCTGGCGCGCCAGCGTTATCTCTGCGGTGTGCGCCCGACCGAGGCCGACTGGCGGCTCTTCCCTACGCTGGTTCGTTTCGACGCGGTTTACTATAGCCACTTCAAATGTAATTTGCGCCGTATTATTGACTACTCGAATCTCTGGGGATACACGCGAGACCTCTACCAGACGCCCGGGGTTGCCGAGACGGTCAGCCTCGCCCATATCAAGCGCCACTATTACGCGAGTCATGCGATGATCAACCCGACGCGGATTGTGCCCAAGGGTCCGGCGATCGATTTTAGCGCGCCGCACGATCGCGCGGGGCTCTCCACTTAGGTCCGGGGAACTCGGACATTCGGGCGAATTGAATAGAGAGGTAAGAGGCGCGTGAAACTGCTTGTAGCGCGAGACGGATGCCAGGTGCGGGGTACTACGCGAGACGGCTATGACGCATAGGCGAGGGAAGGCTCCACGCCGCTTGCGATTCGCCCGCGCACTGGCGCTAGTTGCCACCCTCGCAAGCTATCTGGTCGTGAGCGGTTTCGACCTTAGCCATCACGTGGTAGCGCCCGCCGACATTCACGACGGGGGCCCGGCGAAGGACGCAATTCCAGCCGTCCGCGAGCCGCAATTCGTCAAAGCCGAGCACGCCACGTTTCTCGAAACCAACGACAAGGTGATCGGAGTGGTCTTAGGAGGACGCGCGCGCGCGTACCCAATTAAGATTCTGAACTGGCACGAGGTCGTCGACGATTCGCTAGGTGGGACGCCGCTCGCGATCACCTTCTGCCCGTTGGTCCAGGACGCGGCAGTGTACCGCCGCGAAGCCGCCGGTAAGACCCTAACTTTCGGCGTGTCGGGCAAGCTCTACCAGAGCAACCTCGTGCTCTACGACGAGGGCACGCAGAGCCTGTGGTCGCAGCTCGATGGTGAGGCGCTGGCCGGACCGATGGCGGGGCAGAAGCTGGCTGCGATCCCGAGCACGATCGTTACTTGGGAAGCTTGGAAAAACAGGCATCCATCGACCGACGTACTTAGTATCAACACTGGCTATATTCGCGACTATGGAGTCGATCCCTACTGGGGATACGAACACGGGGACCAGGTGGTATCGCCAGTTGCCCCTCTGGATGAGCGGCTCTCCGCGCATGAACTGGTCCTGGGCCTCTCGGTAGGCGGACAGGACGAAGCGTTCCCGTTGTCTAAGCTAAGCGAGGCGGCGATGCCGCTGCGGGTTCAATTGGGCGGCGCGGATCTGACTATCGCATATGATATGGACTCCGGCTCGGCGACCGCGAGCGTGTCGGGCGAGCGCATCCCGGTCTACAATGGTTACTGGTTCGCGTGGGCCGCGTTCCATCCGAAGACCGCAATCTGGAGCGCTGCCACAACCAGGGACGCGACCAAAAGTCACGACTAGGAACGGCCGTCGAGGCAACAGTATAAGCCGAGCGGCTGGCCGCCTCAGCGGTGCATCTCCTCCAATTTGCTGATGTCGTAGAGCTGGGTGACATTGGAGGGCACCGCGTTGGGGTAGCCGCTGCCGAAGCCGGCGAATATTGTGGCGCGGTCATTTTGCAGATCCACTACGTCCTCGCCGACTAGCATGGTGGATTCCACTCCATGATTGATCTCGGCGAAATCGTGAAAGTCCTCGGTCCAGCGGGATTGCAGCTCCCACAGCTTCCATAGTTTGCCCTCGCGGTTGAATGCGAGCGCCATCCACGGATGCCAGTTCTCAGCATCCCAGAACATCACCACGCTGCTGTAGGGATGATGAGTCTCGACCGGAGTCCGTTCGACTACCGCGAAGCGCCGCAGCGACCAGCGGTCGTTGGGAATTTCACCGTTGGGGCCAAACAGATGAGCGTAATCGTCGCGCGAGTCCAGAACCGCAAGCAGGTCCTTCCATCCGAGGAACTTCCAATGCCAGTGCAGCTCGCGGCCAGAGAAAGTGTAGAAGTCTTCCTGGGTGGTGTCGGTACCCTCGACCGAGTCGGACTTGACTTCGACGGAGACGCGACGGACGCGGCGCGACTGGGGATCGTAAGCCCAGGCGTCATCGGCGCGATAAGGATCGGCATAGCGATAGGTGATAAACACCTGTCCGCGCACGTCGTAGGGCGAAAAGAAGCCGCTGAATTCTTTCCACAGGAATTGCGACGAGTCGGGCGTGCCCAACAGTCCCTTTTGATCCGCGCGCTGGGCGAGATGGCTGAAATAAACTCGGCGGTAGAAACTGCTCAAGGTGCGGGCGAAGCTCCCGCCGCCGCCGAAAAGCTTGCTCGCGTCGGTCGGCAACTTGCTGTGATATTCGACGCCTCCAACCCAGTTCGAGGGTGGTGACTCGATCATTTTGGGCGCGTCGCCGTCGTGATTGCCGCCGAAATGGGAGACAATGAAGAGGTAGTTGAGCGAGAACTCGCCGTAGTTCTGCCATCGATAGTCGAAATTCCACGCCGCCTTGATTCCCGAGGGCGCATCCGAAGTGCTGAGGGAGGCGTTGGAAAAAGGCTGCCCGCAAACGTAATTCGCCAGCGAACCGTCAGCGTTGAGCTTGACCTGTGCCTGGTATTTCTCAGTGCATTCCTGAAAATCCTTGCGCGGCGTGTGGCTGCGCGCCGCCATGATTTCCATTTTGAAATCCGGAAAGTTGAGCTGCTCGAACCATCCGGGCGGAACGAACGGACGAATCCGTTCGAGGTCCTTGCTGCCCAAGACTTCGCCCGGTTTGAAATCGGGTTTGGCGTCGGCGTACTTGCTCATCCATTGGTCGACGTTCGCCCGCGTATAGGTCTTGACGTCCTGTGCCCGGGCGCGCGAGGCACCGAGCGCGATAACTGCGACAACAGTTGATACGATAATCGAGATGATTGCCTCGAACCGCGCCGGGCGCGCTATCGCCCGCTCCGGTCGGTGGTTACTGAAACGCTTTCCCACTTGCTTCTCCTCTGATTGGCACCGGGTCCCAGGTTGCCATCGGGCATCTTGCAACAGCCTCGTCTTCGCGTGCAACCGAACCATGAGGATCACTGCGCGATCTTGCTCAACCCTTCGGGGCTAGCGTAGCGGCTCAGGTCGAGGTACTGCGCGTTACAATCGGTGTTGTAGCACGGATTCGCCGCAGTCGACGCGGTCATATGTTTATCCTTGAAATTTACGATCAGCAGATCGGTGGCGCCGTTCACGCCCAGGGCCGTCCCGGTGCCAGGGACCCGCACCGGAGTCTGAAGCCCGAGCCAGAATTTGTATAGCGCGCCAGCCCTATCATAGAGATCGATAGCCCACGGGTAGAGCGTCTCCTTGTCCACGTAGATCACTCGCCGGCTGTAGCAATAGTCACTGGCGAAGGCTGGCAGCCGGCTCATCTCGATCACGTACACCTCGCGCATTTCCCACTTGCCAAGTGCCGGCCGCGGCCACGGCAGCACACCCTTGTCTGGCGGGTAAAAATAGTCAGGCGGAAGGCCGTTTGCGCTGCCGCAGCTCTCGAACGATTTGGGATCTGCGTGCGCCATGACCATCATCCGCCGGGAGCCGATATAGCTGATTTTGTATTGCTGCGGAAGCGAGGGTGGTCCATTGTTGGACTCCTCGTAAGTAAAATCGCCTCCCGGAACCGGTGCGCAGCGCGACGCCTCCGACATGCGAAGCGGCCTGCGAGTTGAAGGCAGATATATGTAGATATCGTCCAATCGCGTGACGTCGGCATAGCTGATGTCTAGCGTAGTAGTATATTTGCCCTGTTCCGGAGTGATTTGTTGGTAGTACTTGGTCAGGAAGTATCCGTTCGAATCGGGCACGGTCTGGGGAAAACCGGCGTCGCTCAGATGCGTGAGTTGCGAATAGATCGAATCGGCGGTTTCTGATTGAGTGAAGTTTCCGTAGGAATCGGCGATATAGTTGCAGGAAAAATTCCGTTGCACCCGCGGCGCATAGTGGTAGTAAGCGTCATAGAAGATTTCGTAGGGCGCCAGCGCCGGATTCCCATCCGGGTGCGGGAACGGAATGCCAGCAACGTAACCGGCGGGAGCGTAACCGCCGTCGGCAGCACGCGCGAGCGTCACTTGCTTCGCATAACGGGCAGTGTCGTCGAGAAAGCGGCGGGGCAATGCGATCGGGACGGCGGGTCCGATTTCGATCCGTACATCAGGCGGCATCCGCCAGAAATGATCGCCGGCGAAAATAGCCTGCATGCCGTCCGGCATCAAGCTCGCGTACTGCCGCCAGTTCGCAGCGGTAATGACTGCGCCCACAGGCATAGTGACGGCAGGCACTTGAGCGCTCTCCGCGGCGACCGCCGCGCCATCGGAGATCCCGATGCGAAATCCGATCGTGAGTGCGACGAAGGGAAGTGCGCGAAGCGCGGATAGTCGAACAGTCATGACTTAACCTCGTTCCCCCGGAACATCTGTAGTGTTACCGGAGTGGGAGGTCCAACAAACGGGAAAAGAAAGACGCTCGGTTCACATAAATACAGGCCGATCGGGCAGATCCCGCCAAACATCCGTAAACAGGCCTTAACAGACCCCCGATTGCGGCTTCAGTGGGCTCCTAATACCCTAATTCCGAAGTGGAGCTAAATTGACGTAGACTGCAACTATGGCGAGTCAAACAGAGCCCGTTCAGCCGCTCTCGCTCAAACCCTCAATAGCGCGCGAAGCAGCCGTCGATCCCGCGGCAGCCGTCGAGCTCGGTAACGGTGGCGGAGGTACCGCGGAGGCCCACGGACTGAATGGTGGCACGGCGGCTATACGAATCGATCCCGAACTGAAGGCACCTGAGCTGTTCCTCAATCGCGAGCTCACCTGGCTTGCATTCAATCGGCGCGTGTTCGCCGAGGCGCTGGATGAAGGCAATCCACTGCTCGAGCGGGTGAAGTTCCTGGCCATCACCGCCTCGAACCTCGATGAGTTTTTCATGAAGCGGATCGGCGGCCTGAAGCAGCAGGCGATCGCCGGGATGCAGGAGCTGACCGTCGACGGCCGTACGCCCCAGCAGCAGATCGCGGAGTGCCTGGTCGAGATCCGTGCGTTCGAGGCCGAGCAGCGCGCTTTGCTACCCGAGTTGCTCAAGCGCCTTGCCGAAGCCGACATCCACGTGCTCGCCTTCGACCAGCTCAGCCCGGCCGAGCAGGCCGCGATCCGTGAGTATTATCTGCGCAACATTTTTCCACTGATGACGCCGCAGGCGATGGACCCGGCGCATCCATTCCCGTTCATTTCCAATCTATCGCTGAATCTGCTGGTTACCTTGCGCGCCCCCGATGACACCGAGCCGTCGCTGGCGCGGGTCAAGGTGCCGGTCGGGCTCGGCATCCCGCGCTTTTTGCGGGTCGACGGCACCCGGCGTTTTGTTCCGCTCGAGGACGTGGTCGCGCACACTCTCGATCTGCTGTTCCCGGAGGCCAAGATCGACGGCTATGAATTTTTCCGCGTCACTCGCAACGCCAATACCGAGCGCGACGAGGACGAGGCCGACGATCTGCTGGCGTTGATCGAATCCGAGCTGCGCGAGCGCCGCTTTGCGCCGATCGTCCGGATGGAGGCCGTGAAGGGCATGAATCCCGTGCATCGCGGGATGCTCGCGGCCGAACTTGGCCTGGACGAGCACGACGACGTGTTCGAGATCGACGCCGGGATGCTGGCGATGCGCGATCTGATGGAGCTGACCTCGGTCGACAATCCCGCGCTGCACGATCCGCCGTATCATCCGGTCGACCACGCGCGGCTCACGCCGTCGCGCAACATTTTTCACGTGATTCGCGAAGCCGGCTCGATCCTGCTGATGCATCCGTACGAATCGTTCCCGACCTCGGTCGGGCGATTTCTGCGCGAAGCGAGCGAGGATCCCAAGGTGCGCGCGATAAAGATGACGCTTTACCGCACCTCGAGCGATTCGGAAGTGATCGGATATTTGTGCGACGCGGCGCGCAATGGTAAGCAGGTCGCCGTAGTGGTTGAGCTCAAGGCACGCTTCGACGAAGCCGCCAACATCCAGTTCGCCGAACAGCTCGAGGAATACGGAATTCATGTCACTTATGGGGTGGTGGGGCTCAAGACGCACTGCAAGGTGATCCTGGTGGTGCGCCAGGATTACAACGGGCTCCGCCGCTACGCCCATATCGGCACCGGCAACTATCACGCCGGCACCGCCCGCCTCTATGCCGACTTCGGGCTGCTGACCAACGACGACGCGATCGGCGCCGACCTGACGCAGCTTTTCAATTTTCTCACCACCGGCTACCGCGCCGGCCGCACATTCAAAAAAATTCTTCCCGCGCCGGCCCTGCTCAAGCGGGCGTTGCTCGAGAAGATCGATCGCGAGATCAAGCTCCAGCGCTCCGGCTCGCCCGGCCTGATCCAGATGAAGATGAATGCGCTCGAGGACGTCGATATCACGCGGGCGCTGTACCGCGCTGCGCAGGCCGGAGTGAAGATCGATCTGATTGTCCGCGACACCTGCCGGCTGCGCCCGGGAATTCCCGGCCTCTCGGAAAGCGTGCGCGTAGTCAGCGTGGTCGGCCGCTTTCTCGAGCACGGCCGCATCTACTATTTTCGCAATGGCGGCGCGGAGGAATATTTCATCAGCTCGGCCGACTGTATGAAACGCAACCTGGAGAGCCGGGTCGAAGCTGTCGCGCCGGTCGAGGATCCGACCCTTCGTAAGGAACTGCGTGCGGTGTTCGACCTGCAGCTCAAGCCCAATCACGCGGCGTGGGAGATGCACCCCGACGGCAGCTACGTGCGTCTGCCGGGCGATCCCAAGAATAACTGCCAAATTGCGATGATCGATGTCATCGAAAAGCGGGAGCTGGAAGAGGAAAAGACCAGGCGGCGGCGCCGAGGCTTCGCACGGCGTGTGATGAAGTAGCCGTCCGCCGCGAACCACTTCTTGCGGACGCCCAGGCAAAGCTACTGAATGTCCGCGACGGAGATCCAAGGAAACGCTCCGAATCCGAATGGGACACGTCTGCTATTGCGCTAGGATGCGGGGACTGGGGTCGGCGCCGCAGATTGCGCCGTCACCGGATTTGAGGTGGTCGTCGGAGTTGCCGACGCCATCGGAGTCGCGACAGCGGCGGGCGGACTGCTGAGGAAGGGCAGCGGCAGTGCGATAATGACGCATCCTGCAACCAGCGACAGGAAAACCAGGCAAACGCACAGCGCTCCACGGGTCGTCATTTAACGCCCTCGGGCAACGCATTCACGACGATGGTATCGTGAAGCACGATCACCTATCATCCTCGGGCTTGCTCGACGCGGCATACGCGCACAACCAATTCGTCGACGAGGAATGCATACTATGAAACGCGCACTTTTGGTCATCGACGTCCAGAATGAGTATTTCACCGGTAAGATGCCGGTCAGCTATCCGCCCGGCTCGCTCGACAATATCCTGAGGGCGATGGATTCGGCGCGCGCACACCATGTCCCGGTGGTCGTGGTGCGTCATGAGGCAAAGGGCGATCGCGGGGTGTTCAAGGCCGGTACAGATGAGTGGAATCTGCACAAGGACGTGGCGGCCCGGCCTGCCGATTTGCTGGTCGATAAGAACTTGCCCTCCAGCTTCGCCGGCACCGATCTGGAAAAGTGGTTGCGCGAAAATCAAATCGACACTCTGACGGTCACTGGTTACATGACGCAGATGTGCTGCGACAGCACCGCGCGTGACGGGTTCCATCGCGGTTACAAGGTGGAGTTTCTTTCGGATGCAACCGGCACGCTGACGGTCGGCAACAACTCGGGCAAGGTTGCCGACAAGGATTTGCACAATTCGGTGCTGGTCACGCAGGCCTCGATGTTCAGCAAAGTGATGTACACCGCGGACTGGATCAAAAAGCTCGACGAGAAGTGAAAAGCTAAAGAGGTCCCGGAGCCGCGGCGCCCGCGGTTTTGATCCTGAGGAATCGCGGACTGATGGCCGGGCGCGGGTCGGCCGTTCAACTACCCTTGAGGCGCGCGTAGTGGCGATGCGCTTTGGCGCGGTTTCCACATGCGCTCATCGAGCACCATCGCCGAGTGCCGTTCTTGCTCTCATCCAAAAAGAGCCACAGGCACTGGCCGTTCGCACACTCGCGCACGCGTTCGATTTGCGGCGCGGCCAACAGGTCGCCCGCCGACCATAATACCGGGGCGAGCAGGGCCGGCGCTGTCGCGCGAAGGGTTCCCTCGATTCGCCAGCCAAAGGCGCCCCCAATACGCTGGAGGGCGTTTCGCGTGGGAGCGTCGTTTAGTGCGCGATTAAGCTCCAACAGATCGGCATCGGCCGGAGAGTTGCCGCTCGAGACCCCATGGAAAATGCGGTAGATGGTCTCCCGTAGCGCTATCGCTCTGCGAAAAATTGCTGCCGCCTCTGCCGGATGGCGGTCCGCCCAGGTCTCATCGGTGCCATTCGTCGCGCGGCCATTGATTGTGCCAGCTAATACGCTGCCCGAGGCAGTGCACCACTTCAGGAGATCCGGCAATCCGTGCAGGCTCTCGCTCGGCGCACTGCCGCGCCATGCAAGCGTGTTCGCGAAATCGAGGCAGAGGTCGCGGCGGGGGGCCAGAACCGAAGTGCCCGTCCACCCGATGCGTTTAGGAATCGCCACCAAGGCCTTACCTTACTAACCGCCAAGACGGTTGACAATCGCTCGTCGATGGCCTATCTAACCATCATGTCGGTTGTTTCAACCGGCTAGCCAGTTAGGAAAACCGGGAGACGAGCGACGCTCCCGTCAAAAAAGGAGCAGGTTCATGATTCACCACGTCTCGATTGGAGTGAGCGACATCGCCAAGGCGCGGCGGTTCTACGACGCGGCGCTGGCGCCTCTTGGCGCCAAATGCCTCAGCGAGGACGCAAGCGCGGTCGGCTATGGCGGTAGCGACGGGCCGCGGCTGTGGCTGCTCGCGGCGGGTGCCAAGGTGCCGCACGACATCGCGGGGCTGCACGTCTGTCTCGAGGCCGGACGGCGCGCCGCAGTGGATGCCTTTCATGCTGCCGCGGTCCATTCGGGTGGCGGCGATAACGGCAAGCCGGGGCTGCGTGCCGACTACGGCGAAAACTACTACGCCGCCTTCGTCACGGACCCTGACGGTAACCGGATCGAAGCCTACTGCGGCCGCAAAGAATAGAAGTGCCTTCATCTGGAATATCTGCCAAGCAGAAATTCCGCTATCGGATATGAGGCACGACACGTGGAGCCGCGCCGCTGGTCTTGGCGGCGCGGCTCCCCTTCCTCGTATGAGCCCCACGCTCAAAGCTTTGCACCTCTTGACTCGGCTCATTTGTCATCATAATTCTAGTTAATCGATAGACTAAATGCTTGCGCAGAAGTCCAAATACGCGCTTAGAGCGCTCCTTGTGCTGGCCAAGGAATATGGCCAAGGCCCGGTGCTGATTTCCGATATCGCGCATCGCGAGGCACTCCCGCAGAAGTTTCTCGAGCTCATTTTGCTCGAGCTGCGGAACCACGGGATCCTAGGAAGCAAGAAGGGCAAGGGCGGTGGGTACTTCCTAGCCCGCCGGCCCGAGTTGGTGCACCTAGGTGAAGTTTTGCGCGTGCTGGAAGGGCCTCTGGCGCCCATTCCATGTGTCAGCAAGTCGGCCTACGTGCGATGCGCCGAGTGCCGGGATGAACGGACCTGTGGCATCCGGATGGTCATGAAGGATGTGCGAGACGCGACCGCACGAATTCTCGATCAGACCAGTCTGGCCGACATTCTCAAACGCGTCGAAGTCGCCGTCCAAGGTAAGGATGCGTTGCATTACGCGATCTGAATTTTTTTGAGCGATTACTCTACTAAGAGAATCGGTTTATGGGACTAAAAGAACGACGATCCGATCAGATAGGAAGCGACCCCGTGGGCGTCGATCTCGCCCGCGTCCTCGACGAAATCGAGCGAGCAATCAGGACCGTCGCTTACGGTTCGGTCGAGGTCATCATCCAAAACTCCCGCGTGGTGCAGATAGAGCGTAAGGAAAAATTTCGCTTCAGCGGAAGTTGAAGCCTCATCCTGCCGGCGGACTGTCAGCCGGGACCGCCAACCGGACGACCGGAGGCGTGAAGTTTAGAAACAACAGGGCGAACTGACCGGACCACCGGAAGTTCCGACCGCGAGGAAGGAGACTTCAATGGTTCGGTTCCGATGGTTTGCGATCCTGGCGGCGGCCGGGATCGGGTTACTTGGATCGCGTCCGCTGATGGCGCAGTCGCCAACCGGGTCACAGGCCGCAGCTTCAGAACGAGATCGATCAGCTCAAGCAGAAAGTTGAAGCGCTGGAGGCGGTAAACGCCCAGCTTCAGCATCTCGATCAGCAGGTCAAGATCGTCGATCGCAAGCTCGACAAGCAGCAGAGCGCCGCGCGCGAGGAGGCGCTGACTCGCCCGGCGATCGACGTTGGTCCTGACGGATTTTTTATTCACGCCCAGGACAACAGCTATAACTTGCGTATCGGCGGCTATATGCAGGCCGACGGGCGTTTCTATCTTTCGGAGCCGAAGCCAACCGGCAGCGAATTTCTAATCCGCCGCCTGCGACCGTACTTCGAAGGCACGGTCGCCAAGTACTACGACTTTCGCTTCATGATGGATTTCGGTCAGGGTACCACCACACTGGAGGACGCCTACGCCGACATTCATTACTGGCAGGAATTTCAGCTCCTCGTGGGTAAATTCAGGGAACCCGTGGGCCTCGAAAGATTGGAAGAAGACCGCGCGCTCAAGTTTGTCGAGCGCGCACTGCCGTCCGACCTCGTGCCCGACCGGGACCTGGGCTTTGACCTTCACGGCGATCTGTTTGCCCAGCGGGTCGACTACGCACTGGGGTTCTTCAACGGCACGCCGGACAATACCGCCACTGATGACAGCGACAACAACGACGCCAAGGACTTCGCCGGCCGCATCTTCGTCCATCCCTTCGCCGACACCTCGCTCGAGTACGTCCGCCAGCTCGGCTTCGGTATCGCAGGCACCTATGGTGACGAGCGCTCGACGACCATCGACAGCACCTACAAGTCGGTCGGCCAGAACGCATTCTTCACCTACGCCAAGGGTGTAATCGCGGCCGGTCCGCGTTACCGCTATTCGCCGCAGTTCTATTACTACTGGCGATCCTTCGGGCTATTGGGTGAATACGTACAAAATACGCAGAGGCTGCTTCTGCCCTCGTCCAAGAAAGCCGCGCATCCCGAGCCGATTAGCAACCAGGCCTGGCAGCTCGCCGCGACGTACCTGGTAACGGGCGAAGACGCTACCTATGGACAGGTCAAGCCGCGTCGGAATTTCGACCCGATCGGCGGCGGAATAGGCGCCTGGGAGTTGGCGGCGCGAATCGACCAACTGCTGATCGATCGTGACGTCTACAACTACGGGTTTGCCAGTTCGTCGACCTCGGCGCTCGAGGCTTTCGAATGGACGCTCGGCGTCAACTGGTATTTGAATCCCAACGTGAAGATGCAGTTCGACTACTGCGCGTACCGGCTTTCGCTACGGCGCTGCGGGGGGCCACGACCGCCCCGATGAAAGCGTGCTGTTGAGCGAGTTGCAGCTGCAGTTCTAGCGCATGCCGGCCTAAAGCCCAATCTTCACTGTCGGCGCTCGATCGCCCAATAGCTGGTCAGCTTTTTTGCGAGTTCGTCGCCGACGTTGTAGGTCTCGATAAGCTCCCGGCAGTCGTTGGCAAAGCTTCTGGCATGCGATCTTTGCGCCAGGCGATAGAGGAGGGCGAAGCCGGCATAGTCAATCACGATCAGATCCAGCAACCGCGTTTCAGGTAATCGAAACAGGGCGGCAAATCCGAATAGTCCGGCCAAAAAGAAAAATCGTAGGGCAACGCTCATTCGTAGGTCCGGAGAGGGTAGCGATAGTTTACTGAGGGCTTTTCCCGTTGGTGGATTTGCGCAGCAGGGCGACCCTGATTTCCTCAACCGTGGGCGTCGCTCCGTCCGTTCCGTCGTCGCCGCCGTCGTTTGAGGCAAAGATAGGGACGCCGTTCTTGTCGCCGACGCCGCGCCGAGCCTGACGTTTCAGGCGTCTGGCAGCCTCTTGTTGTGCTTCGCGGATTCTGCTCTTGAGACTCACGGTCGAACCATCCCTGCTTCTTTCTTGAGGTCGAAAGCGCCTCAATATGAACTCTCTTAGGCATGAGACGTGCCAATCGCGTGATCTGACGCATAGAGCTTCTATTTTATGCCTAGCGATGCAAGGTGGGATCGCTGATGCTGATGCCGTCGCTGAACCGCAACGTCGCCCTACTGCTATGTGCGCCAAGCTGAAGCTGACAAAGCCATCCGCTTTCTAGCGATGCTTGTGCACTTTCTTTTCCGCATGGTGATACTGGCGCCGAATCTTCTTCAGATTTACGGTCGGTTTGGGGAATTCCATTTTCAGGGCCTCGAGATGCTCCACGAGGATCTGTGAAACCGCAAGATTGCGGAACCACTTGTGGTTGGACGGAATGACGAACCAGGGTGCGGCGTCGGTACTGCATTCCCGCAAGACGTCCTCATAAGCCTTCATGTAGTCATCCCAGAACTCGCGTTCCAGGTAGTCACTTTCACTAATCTTCCATTGCTTAGTCGGATCGTTGAGCCGTTCCTTGAAGCGAAAGAGCTGCTCCTCCTTGCTGATGTGCAGAAAGAACTTGAGGATGTGCGTGCCGCTGTCAGTCAGCTCTTTTTCGAAGTCATTGATATGATCGTAGCGCCGGGACCATACCTCTTTCGGAACCAGCTTGTGCACGCGCACGACCAGAACGTCCTCGTAATGTGAGCGGTTGAAAACGGTCACCGTTCCCTTGCCGCCGACAGCCTTGTGCACGCGCCACAGGAAATCATGGGCGGCTTCTTCGACGGAAGGTGTCTTGAACGCCTGCACCTGGCAGCCCTGCGGGTTCATCGCGCCCATGACGTGCTGGATAGTGCCGTCCTTGCCGCCGGCGTCCATCGCCTGCAGGCAAATCAGCAGCGAGCGCTTGTTCTCAGCATACATTCGATACTGTAAGGCGCGCAGCTTCTCCTGGTTCGTCACGATCTCGCCCTTGGCCGCCGCCTCGTCTTCATGCGTGGAGTGGAAACCGGGATCAACATCGGCGAGCTTGACCTTGTGTCCGGGCTTGACGCGAAATCTTTTGCTGTAGCGCATGATGCGAGACTTCCGTTGCGGCAGAGTGTATTGGGAAAATTCGCAACCTCCAACCGTTGTTGCGCGCTTGGCGCGCTGAAGGCCTGCGCAGCCGGCTTGCCCTGTCCGTCATGCAGCTTGATCGCGGCCGGGATGAGTCCGCGCGGTTGGCGGCTTCGCCCACACATTTGGTAAAATTCCTGGTTAGTCGATGCTTCTGAACTTATGAAAATGATCTCGAAAATGATCTCAATGACCTGACGAGAAAAGTGACATGGAACAACCCACAGGCGAATTGATCGAACGGATGGCGCGGCTGGAGCATCAACAGGCCGAGCTTCGACGCGCCAATCGGCGGCTGCGGCTGGTGACCGGCGCCCTAGTACTGTTGGCGGGTGCGGCGGTCCTGATGGGCCAAACGGCGCCGACCCAGAGCCTTGAGGCCGAGCAGTTTGTGCTGCGCGGCAGCGACGGCAAAGTAAGAGGTGCGATGGGTATCGGGGACAATGGCGCGGTGGGGATCAACCTAAACGACGCCAAGGGCCAGACGCGGATCACGATTGATCTTTCCTCCAATGGATCACCCGGGGTTGATCTCTATGACGAGAGCGGCAGGATGCGTGCGACGCTCGCGCTGGGACCGGTGGGAACACCAGGCCTGGGGCTTTACGATCCAAGCGGCAAATTGCGCACCAGCCTTGATGTTCCCGCGGCTGAGACTCCCGGCTTGGCCTTCTACCATCCGGACGGCAAACCGGCCTGGGGTGCTCCCTAAGCGAGGCCCATGGTGAGACGCCTGTTACCGGGAGGTATTTTTAGCCGTGCTGCGCTTAATCCAGATCGTCTTGATACTTAGTTCGCTGTGTGGGCTAGGCGGATGCGTAGGCCCCGACTATGGCCCTAGCTATGGATATCCGGGCTACGGCTACTCGCCCTACTCCTATAGTTGGCCGATATATGCCCGTGGCTACTCACCAAACTTCGCCGTGCATCATTCCTGGGAGGAGCATCATGGCTCCGGCCACAGCGAGAGCTTCTACCATGCCTCAAGAGGAGGTGGGCAATCCTTCAGCCATGGTGGCGGCTATGGTGGGCATGCAGGTGGCTCTGGTGGACATACGGGCGGCGATCACGGAGGTGGCCACCGCTAAACTTTTCTGGCCATCCGGTGAGCCTTGAGCCGCTCCATTCATGCATCCTGCATGCTCTTCGACGGCGATGTCTCCGAAGGCCAGGCTGGCGTCCCAGGCGCCGAAAAAGTCTAGAAAGCCAATCACCTTTACCGGACGCGTCATTCCGGAGATTCCCAGGCCGAGAGCGAATACGATTCCTGAAATGAAAGGAGTGAGTAGAGAATTCATAAGCCGCGTCCTCCCAGGTGGTTGAACAAATAGACCACCAGCGCTCCGGTGGAAATGAAAGTCGCCGTCGCGACGAGTGAGCGCGGCGAAAGCCGGCTGATGCCGCACACCCCGTGACCGCTGGTGCATCCACTGCCAAGCCGCGTGCCGAAGCCCACCAGCAGACCCGCGATAGCCAACAACGGGTAGGGGCGAATGATGCCGAAGTCGAATGCGCCGGGTAACCATTCCCGAAGAAGCATCCCGCCCGCGAGCAGGCCAGTCAGAAAGCAGATGCGCCAGAGCGTGTCGCCTTTGACGGGTCTTAGCACCCCGGCCAGGATTCCGCTGATGCCGGCGATCTTGCCGTCCAACAGGAGCATCGCCGACGCACCAAGACCGATGAGCACGCCGCCGACCAGGGACGCGAGTGGAGTAAAGTTATGCATGGCGAATCCTCCGCGCAGTCCCCCGGTCTCGCTTCAGCGCGCGTAGTTCGCATGATGCGTGACTTCTGCGGCGGGCGACGGCCGTTTAATGGCCGTCGCCGCCCGACTCACTCTCTCTCTGCCACGCTTCTACACAGACGTCCCTGCGATCAGGCGAGGCGGCGTGCGCGGTCACAGTGTATTGAGAAAATTCACTAGGTCCAACTGTTGTTGTGCATCGAGCTTGTTGAATGCCTGTGCAGCCGGTTTGCCTTGCCCGTCGTGCAACTTGATTGCGGTTGGGATGTCGCTGGCACGGCCATCGTGCAGCAGCTGCGATTTCGCGCGCAGGCCCCATAGCGGCACCGTCCGCATCATGGTCGGCCCCGCAGTGCCTGACGTGATGCCATCGCCGAGCGATCCCATGTCGTGGAGTAAAAAATCTGAATACGGATGGAAGGTCCGATTGGCAAGTGCGCTGTTGAGCGTCTGGCTAATGGGAATACCGCCGGTAGAGGCAGCAATCAGCGAGGCCGGGTTAGACGAGGTGGTCATGCTCGGCGTATGGCAACCTGCACAACCCATACTGGTGAAAAGCCTCGACCCGTTTTGGGCCGACGCGTTTTGCGGCAGGGTTGGCGGGGGCGCCAGTCCGCGCATGAAGTCCGAGAAACGATCGATGTCGGCGCGCCCATCGGCATCGGTGGGGTCTTCAACTCCTCTATCCTCAAGCGCTAATCCATAATCTGTCTCATTGATTGCGCATTGGCTCACTTCGTTCGGATTGTCAGGGTTGGTTATCCCATTCTCGTTGAGGTAGGCATCGCCTGAAAACCCGCGCAGCGAGGCGTGGTCATCCTTCCATCCAAAACGTCCGACATGCGCGACGTTGGTGAAATTCTCGGTCACCATTTTCACCGTGCCCTGAATCTGAGGTGGCTCGCTCTCGGCGATTTGTTCCAAAGTCTGATCCGAGACCGCTTCGACGAGGCCATCACCGAAGGTAGCCAGCGCTGCGCGTCCGCTAACGCAGTTGCCACCGCTGCGGAAATCGGCGCTGGTCGGATCGCAAGTGCCAAGGTCCGTGCTAAAGGTGGTTTTCGCCACTTCTTCCTGCTGGCAGGGCGAGAGCTGGCAACCTGGAGACGTTATCTGACAGCCCATCGGTTCGGCCTCGACGCCGTGCGGAAAAATAGTTGTCTTGCCCTGGGTCTGAGGCCCGTTGCGCAGGCAATTGTCCACCGCGAAGATGTGCACCGGACCCGGCTGCGTATTGTTGCGCACCCGGATCTCGTTGATAAACAATCCGCCACCGCCGATCGCCGGTTGCGAATGACATCCGGCACATGACAGGCCGTTCATGACTGGCCCGACCTGCGGCAACGTTTCGACTTCCTTAAAGTTTATTTGCCCGGTCGCAAAGATGCTCAGGTCCGATCCGTTTTGCGCCACTCCGGGGAGCGGCGCCCCGAAACCGTCCAGATTTATAGGAACCGTCGTCTGGTTTGCCGTGGCGGAGTTGAGACTTCGATTAGCTGGTCCCGCGTTTGCGACTTGAGTCGAAATTCCCAACATTCCAATCAACAGT
This sequence comes from uncultured delta proteobacterium, assembly GCA_963710455.1. Classification (GTDB taxonomy): domain Bacteria; phylum Desulfobacterota; class Binatia; order Binatales; family Binataceae; genus JAKAVN01. The sequence continues at coordinate 257,950 of CAVQAG010000011.1, read as the reverse complement.
AAAAGCAATCGCCTATTCATATGTTTCTTCTCTCTGCACCCCGTACCCCGGCTGAATCGACGCCGGAGCGGCCGCAGGACACACTCCAACCCAACGCTACTGAGTAGGCAGCGGCGATAGGAGCGCTCGCCGGGAGCGCTGTCGATTGAACGACCGCAAGCTCTCCGGTCCGCGGGCCAGCGTCGGATATTTATGATTTGCGCCGCGTTCAGAAGCTTCCGTCAGGGCCGGGAAATTTCGAGCGCGTGCAAGGTCAGCGCCCGTCGAACGGGCGACTGGCCGTTTCTTTGTCCAGGAGTTCTAGAACGAGGGCGAGCCGCGCCCGCCGAAGGTGTGAACGGGCACGAAGTCCGTCAAGAGGGCGCGAAGTCGAAATTCAAGTTCGCCAGGAAATTCTCGATCGCAGCGATGCTTCTGCTGATGCCGCATCAGACAGCTCCCCCTTTGCTGCACGCTCGAAGCGCCTCTGCCGCGCTTCGCCGGGGCAGTCTGCCTGCTCGAAAGCTCAAATGCAAGAGAAAGGTGTGGGGCTGACGCCGATCGTAACGCGCCACTTCCCGAATCGACATCGGGCACTTTGCACGTTCACAGGGATCAAGCTCAGAGCTAACAGCCAGCGTGATTTCCGATGGCGAACGATCCGGGCTTGGCGAGGTGAGCAGCGATTTCGGCGCGCTCCACTGCATCGGAATAAAGGCGCGCGATCGCGTGGGCTATGCCTGCGTGCAGTTGCTGGCGGCGAGGGCCAGAGATGCCGCAGCTTCCCCGTACCCTCAGTTCGCGGCAGGAACCATGAGCGGATTTGAGGTCATCCGTTATTCGATGCGCATGAGCTTGCCTCCCCGCGATGTTGCTTAAACTCGATGCTTTGGGGCGTCGCTCCACAGATATTGTCCTCGCACGTCGCCCTTCGGCTACAGAGTCATACTGTCTGTATCCTTTGGACACACAACACTTTGGTTTCGGATGTCAGGGCTCGCATCTGGACCGCGTCTATGATTCGCGATGCGCGTCGCTCTCGCTTGGCACGGCTATCGCTACAGGTTAGAGCGTCTCAGTCGGGCGACCGACTCTCGAGGAGGTGAGTTAAATGGCATTTCCATATCGGCGGATTCTGGCCCCGGTCGAGTTCGATGAAACCGCGCACGCGGTATTGGACGCTGCCATGCGAATTGCGGCGGAAAACAGCGGTACAGTATTCCTGATGCATGTGGTCCCGCTGGTTGTGGCGCCGACCGGGATGCCCAACTACGTGGATATCTACAAGGACCAGGAAAAAATCGCGCGAGAAAAGCTCGAGTCGATGGTTGAACGCCAGCGCTCGGACGTGAAGTGCGAGCTGATGACCCGGATCGGTGACCCGGCGCACGAGATCCTGGCGCTGGAGCGGCAGATGGCGGCTGATTTGATCGTGCTTGCGACTCACGGTCGCAAGGGTGTCAGGCGAATGTTGCTCGGCAGCGTGGCCGACGCGGTGTTGCGTCAAGCGACCTGCCCGGTGCTCACAGTGCAGCGCCAGGAATCCGACGCGCATCTCGTCGGCAAGTGGATGACTCCGCATCCGATAAGCACTGAGCCGGCCGAGAAACTCACGGCCGTGCGCGCCAAGATGCTCTCTGGTCATTTTCGCACCATGCCAGTCCTCAGTGCCGGCAGGCTCGCGGGAATTATCACTGACCGCGATCTGCGCCGCCACGAAGGCTATCTCGACCATACTGAGGTCAGGCTCGCGATGACCACCGAGGTCGACACGGTCACTCCTTCCACGCCCATTCACGACGCAGCGAAGACCCTGCTCGAGCATAAGATCGGTGCGCTGCCAGTGGTCGAGGGCGAGCGTCTGATCGGGATCATCTCCACCAGCGACGTTCTGCGCGCCTTTCTCGAAGCGAATTGAGTGCGGCGCGAGGCATGCTTGGGGTATCGGGTGGAATCCATGATGACGGCAAAGTCGCAATCCGCTGCTCCGAAGTGCAATCTGCCTGCGATCGTCGAGGCGATGATGCGTCCGGAGATGTACCCGGACCATCCGCGCTCGGTCGAGGTGCGTCAGACGCACGTCTCGTACGCTTTCATAGCGGGCGACTACGTCTACAAGATCAAGAAGCCGGTGCGGTTCGCTTTTCTCGACGCCTGCACGCTCGCCCGCCGGCATCAGCTATGTCTCGACGAGGTGCGGCTTAACCGGCGGCTCGCGCCGGACATCTACCTTGGCGTCGTTCCGATACTGAGGCGCGGGCGGCGAGTTCGCGCTGGGCGGAGTATCCAACGGTGCGGACGGAGACGGGCGCGGCGGTGGAGTGGGCGGTCTGGATGCGCCGGCTTGGAGAGGCCACGATGCTCGATCGGATGGTGGCCGAGGGCCGCGTGAGCGTCGCGCAGATTCGAGCAATCGCCACTCGGCTCGCCGCCTTTCATCGCGCTGCAGCCGCCGACCAGGGATGGAAGTATGGCGCGGCGGCCTCGATATGGCGGCTGGTGCGGGGAAACGTCGAAGAACTCGCGGTCGATTGCGCGGACACGATCACGCCGGGCGAGCTGGATGAGCTGGAGCGTTTCGTCCACCACGTAATCGAGCTGCGTTGGAGCCTGCTCAACCGTCGCGCGCTTGAAGCCTGTGTGGTCGAGGGCCATGGCGACCTGCGTTGCGAGCACGTCTCGCTCGCCGGCGATTCGATCACGATCATCGACTGCGTCGAGTTTAGCGAGGGGTTGCGTTACGTCGACGTCGCCTCGGACGTGGGATTCCTCGCGATGGATCTCGACCGGCTTGGCGCCCGCGGGCTCTCGGATGATCTGGTGGGCGCGTATCGCGAGGCCTCCGGCGACGCCGATCTTCCGCTGCTGATCCCGCTGTACAAAGTTCATCGCGCGCTGGTGCGCGCAAAGGTAGAGGGCCTGACCAGCCGCGACGCCGCGATCGCGCCCGAGCGGCGCGCTGCTGCCGCCGACGCTGCGCGCCGCTACATCGCGCTGGCGCTCGATTTGGCGCGCGAGTCGCGGCCCGCGATGATCGTGGTCTGCGGGCCCTCCGGCAGCGGCAAATCGACCGTCGCGCGCCGACTCGCGGACCGGCTCGGATTCGAATGGCTACGCTCCGACGAAGTCCGTAAGCGCCTGGCCGGGGTCGCGCCTGTCGAGCGTCTCTCCGATAGCTACGCGACCGGCGCCTACAGCCGCGAGTTCACCGAGAAGACTTACGCCGCCCTGCTCGGCGAGGCTGCGGCCCGGCTGCGCGATGGCGCCGGCGTTATCGTCGACGCCACCTTCGCCGCGCCCTCCTACCGCGCCGAGGCGCTCGCGATCGCCGAACGCGCTCACGTACCGGTGTTGTTCGTCGAATGTACCGCGAGCCACGACGAGATCGTGCGCCGCCTCACCGCTCGAGCACGCCGCGCCGACGAAATCTCCGATGCCGACGTCGCGACCTATTTGCGCCAGCGCAGCGAGTTCGTCGCGCTGAACGAGATCCCGCAATCCTCCCATCTCGTGGTCGATACGGAGCGGGGCCTTGAAGAGGCATCGGCGTCAATCACGGAGCGGCTCAAGAGCCTCGGTCGCGCCCGTGGCTGACGGCGAAACCTCACCCGCTGGTGGGAGCGCAGCGGTAGGCAAGAGCGTAGCTGTAGGCGAGAGCGAAACAATAGGATCGTTTGGTTTCACGGGCGTTGCCGGCCTTTCGGGCCTGAGTCAGCGAAGAAGCGAAAGCGCGGCTCGCTGAAGTCGGCCCAAACTTGCTGGTCGAGCGCGAGCGCGGCGCACGCTTGATGCAATGGCTGCGGATGCTCGCCGATCCGATGGCGCTGATGCTGGCCGGGGCATCAGCGCTCTACATGTTGCTTGGCAAGCCGCATGAAGCGGCCGTGCTCGCGGCGGTTATCGTACCGGTTCTGGGCGTGGACGTTTTGATGGAGGCACGTTCACGCAGCGCGCTCAAGAAACTCGCTAGCGCCGTTGCGCCGCGGTCGCGAGTCTTGCGCAACGGGCAGCCCGTCGAAATTCCGACCGCCGAATTGGTGCCAGGCGATCTGCTGCTCTTTCGTGAGGGCGACATCCTGCATGCCGACGGAATCGTGAGGCTGGCCGCGAATCTCACGCTCGACGAATCGCAGTTGACCGGCGAGGCCGAGCCGCAGGACAAGATCGCGTGCACGGGCCCCTCAGGATCCGAGGCGGGCGAGAAATGTCGCTTTTTTGCAGGCTCGATGGTGCTGGCGGGTCACGGCATTGGCGAAATCACGGCTACCGGCCCGCGTACGCGCTTCGGCAATATTGCGCGGCTGGTGGGTGAGGCCGAGTTGCAGGCGACTCCGCTGCAGATGAAGACCGCGCGGGTCGCTCGATGGCTTATCGGGATTGCGCTGGGGCTCGCGGCCGCGATTTTCGCCGTGCGATGGTTGAGCGGCGCGCCACCAAACGAAGCTCTGCTGTATGCCGTCAGTCTCGCGATGTCGGCGGTGTGCGAAGAAGTCGTCCTGGTGCTGAGCCTGTTCCTGACCCTCGCGGCTCTGCGTCTTAGCCGCACGGGCGTGCTGGTGAAAAGGTTGGCGAGCGTCGAGACGCTCGGCTCGACCACTGTCATCTGCATGGACAAGACCGGCACGCTCACCGCCGGGAAATTCGCGCTCGAGGCCCATCGCTCTCTAGACGCCGGACGCCTCGGCAAGCCTGCCCTGCTGGAAGCCGCGGCGCTGGCCTGCGAGCCCGACGCGACGGACTCGCTGGAGCGCGAAATACTGGCGCACTGCCAAAGTCACGGTGTCGATGTGGCAGCGCTGCAGCGAAACTGGCGGCTCGCGTACGACTACTCCTTCGACATGGTAGGCAAGCACATGTCCCATGTCTGGATGCGCGCACCCGGCGTTAACGGCGGCGCCGCTTCCGCTCGCATCGTCGCCAAAGGCGCGCTGGAAGGTATTCTCGAGCACTGCACGCTTAAGCCCGGCGATCGCGAGCGCGCATATGCGCTGAACTCGGAACTCGCCGACCAGGGTATGCGCGTGCTTGCGGTCGCCGGCCGCTTCTCCACCACCGGCGATCGCGCACACGTCGGCACCGGATTTTGCGGCGCGCGAGAGCAAGACGAACGCGACCTCGTCCTCTACGGGTTGCTGGGCTTTCGCGATCCGCTGCGGCCCGAAGTTCCGGCCGCGGTAAGCGAATGCCAGTCGGCCGGGATCAAACTCAAGCTCATCACCGGCGACCATGCGCTCACGGCCCACGCCGTGGCGGAGACAGCCGGCATCGCCCATGACGACAGCCTGATCGTGAATGGAGCCGAACTCGCGCGTCTGAGCCCTGAGAACGCGGCCCGGATCGCGCTCAGCACCAGCATCTTCGCGCGCGTGCAACCCGAGCAGAAATATCAGATCGTCGACGCGCTCGTGCGCGCGGGTGAAATCGTCGCAATGATCGGCGACGGCATCAACGACGCGCCCGCGCTGCGCCGCGCCCATATCGGCGTGAGTATGGGACGGCGCGGCACCGAGGTCGCGCGCGCGGTCGCCGATCTCGTGCTGCTCGAGGACAATTTCGCCGCCCTGGTGTGCACCGTGCGCGAGGGCCGCCGCGTATTCGGCAATATCCAGCACTCGCTGCGGTACTTGACCGGATTCAAATTCGCGCTGGTGGGGCTCGCGTTGATCGCGCCGGTGCTGGGACTGCCGATTCTGCTTCTGCCGGTCGACCTGGTGTGGCTTGAGATGATCGTGCATCCGGTTTCCGCGCTGGCTTTCGAGGGTGAGCCAGGACCGGCCGACTTGATGAAGCGGCCGCCGCGCGATCCGCACGCTCCGTTGATCCGCCGCCCGCAGGTCATCCGCTCGGCGTTGTCGGGCGCGCTACTCACAGTCGCCGCGCTGGCTGAGTACGCGGCTCGACTTGATCGCGGCGAGACTTACGCGCGCGCGGCCGCGATGGTGGTGGTAATTCTCGGGAGTCTGTTCCTGATGTGGGCGGAACTCGCGGCCGATCGTCCCTGGTGGAGGACTCCCTTGCCCAAGCGGACCAGCTTCTGGATCATTTCCGTGCTGGTAGCCGCGAGCCTGCCCATCTTCATGGCGCTCGGCCCGATCGCGACGCTCCTGCAGATCGCGCCGATTGCGCCGCGCGACTGGGAGGTAGCGGGACTGCTCGCCGTGGTTCCGGTGCTGTGGCGCGTGGCCGGAACGGAACCTGCTCATTCTGAGTGGCATAATAGGCCCCGAGTGGGACAATCCTTTCGAGTGACGCGCTCGTAATAGGCGTTCTGAGGGTGAGCATGATGCGGTGACCACTGTCGTGATCTCTATATCGTTTTTGAACTCCTCTATTTAGACGCTCGCAAATAGCGCTGCGCCTGTCGTTGAACGTCTGGATCCAAACACGTCCGGTCAGTAGGCATGACCGGCTTCAGATCGAAGTATGGTTCACCGTTTCGGCTAACTCTGCGTCAGGCTGTCGAATTAGGCGGACACGCTCGCAAGAGTGAGGAAAGCACTTATGCGTTGCACCACGCGAGCTGTTCCAGATGATCATCTATTTGCCGAAACACTCCTCTACGACCCATGACCGTACGATTGCGCATCTGGCAGGCTATTCGACGAGCCCGCGCGGGCACGAAAAACTTCTCTCAGCAGATGCGCGGGAGTTGCGCGCCGGCTAGAACGTCGAGCAGTCGGATTGTTCCGAACGCGGTTCGCAGCAGCACGCGCGGCGCGCCGCTTCGCGTGACGGTGCCGATGCGGCACGACTCGCCGCCGAGCGGATGGCGGCGCATTGCAGCAAGCACTTTGTCCGCAGCCGCACTGTCCACGATCGCAACCAGCCTGCCCTCGCATGCGACGTATAGAGGATCGAGGCCGAGGATTTCGCACGCTGCGCGGACGCCGTCGCGCACCGGCACCGCCGTTTCCTCGATGAGAATTTCGACGCCGGCGCTTTTCGCCAGCTCGTTGATTACCGTGGCGACGCCGCCGCGCGTGGGATCGCGCATGCATCGAATCGCCGCGCCGCTTTGCAGCATCAAGGAAACGAGACCGTTCAGCGGAGCGCTGTCGCTGACAATCGTGGTCTGGAATTCAAGCCCTTCGCGGGCCGACATTACGGCGATTCCGTGATCTCCAATCGGGCCGCTAACTAAAACGGCGTTTCCAGCCCGGATCTGCTCGGGTCCGAGCTCGATACCGGGTGCGACAACGCCGATGCCGCTGGTCGTGACGAAGAGGCCGTCGGCCTTGCCGTGTTCCACGACTTTCGTGTCCGCTGCGATTATCGCAACGCCGGCGCGGTCGGCCGCCCCGCGCATCGATTGCACGATCGCTTCGAGTTCCGCGATCGGAAACCCTTCTTCGAGGATGAACGCGGCCGACAAGCCGACTGGCTGCGCGCCCGCCACCGTCAGATCGTTAACCGTTCCGTTGACCGCGAGCGAGCCGATATCACCGCCCGGGAATCGGAGCGGATTCACCACAAACGAATCGGTCGTGAACGCGACGCGACTCGCGCCGATCTTCATTTCGGCGCTGTCGTTGAGGCGATCCAGTAGTGGATTGGAAAGCGCCGGCAGAAAAACCTTGCTCACCAATTCCGCCGTCAGCCGACCGCCGCTTCCGTGGCCAAGCACGATGACCTCGCCCTTTGGTGCCGGCACAGGGCAGCTGAGCGAGGCCGGAGAGCCGTTCCGATTCGAGTCGCTCATTTCGTCTCCGTCGACGCTGCTGCAACGCGACCGGCGCGAAAATACGCGGCGCAGGCACCTTCCGCCGAAACCATCGGGGCGCCGAGTGGATGATCCGGCGTGCACGAGCTGCTAAAGGCGGGGCATTGTGGAGGTTTGAGTAAGCCGCGCAGCACCTCGCCGGCGCGGCATTCTACCGGTTCACTGGCGGGCGTGTGCGTTAGACCAAACCGTCGAATCGCATCATAAGCCGCGTAACGATCGCTCAGGGCCATCGCGCTTTTTGGCAGAGTGTCGAGTCCGCGCCATCGGCGATCGACGAAGGTGAACACTTCCTCTATCAGATCGCGCGCAGTGACGTTGCCCTCGTTCCTCACCGAGCGAGCGTATTGATTTTCAACCTCCGCGCGGCCCTGTTCGAGCTGCGCCACACACATCGCCACGCCTTGCACCAGGTCTACCGGCTCGAAGCCGGTGACGATTATCGGCACTTTGAATCTCTCCACGAGCGGCCGGTACTCGTCGATACCCATGACTGTGCAGACGTGGCCCGCCGCCAAAAATCCCTCCACGAGATTGTCGTCGGAAGAAAGTATTGCCTCGATGGCCGGCGGGACACGCACGTGTGCGGCAATGACGGAAAAGTTGGGGACTTTCAGGCGTGCTGCCTGATGGACCGCCATTGCTGTGGTCGGCGCGGTGGTTTCAAACCCCACCGCAAAGAATACCACCTCGCGCGAAGGTTCGCGGCGCGCAAGGTCGAGCGCGTCGAGCGGTGAATAAATCACCCGAACATCAGCGCCGATAGCGCGCGCGTCGAAGAGGTCGCATGCGGAACCGGGCACGCGCAGCATGTCACCGAACGAACATAGTGTGATTCCCGGGCGTTTCGACAGTTCGATCGCAAGATCGATCATCTCGATCGGCGTCACGCACACGGGGCACCCCGGACCATGAACCAGCGTTACTTCGCGCGGCAGCAATTCATCGAGTCCGTAGCGTACGATGGTATGGGTCTGCCCGCCGCAGACTTCCATGATGGTCCAGGGCCGCGTGATCGTTCCGCGAATCTGCTCAAGCAGCAGTACGGACGACAGCAGCATCGCGAAATTCGTCGAGGAATTTCATGATTCGTCTTCCTTTGCGAGCTGCTGCGTTTCGATTTCGCGGACCAGTTCCAGCGTTCGCGCCGCCTCTTTCTCATCCACTCTGCTGATCGCGAAGCCTGCATGCACGATCACGTAATCGCCGACGATTGCCTCCGGCGCATAGGCGAGGCACACCTTGCGCGTGACACCGCCGAAATCTACATCGCCCATGCTGAGACCTTGCTCATCGGCGACATTGATTATCCTGCCGGGAATGCCGAGACACATGACGAGCCTCCAATTACTCAGAGTTCAGGCGAGCCGCCGCGACGACCGCCTGCCCCAAGGCCAATCCGCCGTCGTTAGCCGGGACCCGACGATGAACCAGGACAGTGAACCCTGCTTGCTCGATGCGCTCGATCGCCGCCGCGTGCAACAGGCGGTTTTGAAAACATCCACCGCTCAGCGCGACGACGTTGATGCCGCTCTTCACACGCGCATCCAAAGCCATTTGCGCCGCAACCTCCGCCATCGTCTCGTGAAAGGCGCGTGCGATCTTCGGCTTCGGCGTCCCGCGTTCCAAGTCGCCAATAATCGCGGCAAGTATGTCTGTGGTCTGGGTGGCTTGATCACAAATCGTGAACGGATAGATGTGATTTGCCGTAGGCGAGCTGCGCGCCAGCGTTTCCAGTTCGATCGCGGCCTGCGCTTCGTAGCTAATTTCGTCCCGCACACCGAGCAGCGCCGCGACCGCATCGAACAGCCGACCGCAACTGGACGTCTGAACCGTGTTGATGCCGCGATCGATCATCGTCGCGAGAATCCGCGCATGCTTTTCACCGACGAGCGCTGATACTCGACTGTCAAACTTCGATTCGAACTGTGCGATCAAAAATGCCGCGGCGATTCGCGCCGGGTAGCGAATTGCGGCGTCCCCTCCGGCAAGCGGCAGGTACTGGAGATGTGAAATCCGGCGAAAGTTCCGGTAGTCGACGATCATCGCCTCGCCACCCCAGATTGCGCCATCGAGGCCATAGCCGGTCCCATCAAATGCGATACCAATCACGGGACCCTTATGGCCGTTTTCAGCCATGCACGCGGCGATGTGTGCATGATGATGCTGCACGCCCATGGTTCGCACACCAAGGCGCGCGGCAATTTCGCGGCCTAGCGATTGCGGATGCAGATCGTGAGCGGCGACGCGCGGCGTGACACCGCTCATAGCGATCCATTTCTCCAGAGAATCGCGAAAGTGATCCTGCGTCGCCATGCTCTCCAGCGTGCCGATGTACTGGCTCATCAGGGCGTTGCTGTTCGACAGGATGCAGAAGCTGTTCTTGATGTCGCCGCCCGCGCCGAGAATCGGAACCGGCGCCGCAACCGGCACGCTGAAAGAGCGCGGTGTGCCGCCGCGGCTTAGCCGAACTGGTTGCTGACCACGCGGCCCGACGATCCAGACACCGTCATCGCAACGCTGATGAATCGGCCGGTTGTGCAGCAGGAACGCGTCGACTTGATCCGCGAATATCGCGCGCGCTTCATCGCCGTTCCGAGCGAGCGGCTCTCCCGGCCGGTTGGCGCTGGTCATAACGAGCGGGCGAGCGGCATCGCGCATAATCAAATGGTGTAGCGGCGAGTAGGCAATCATTAACCCGACGTAGTCATTACCCGGCGCGATCGCGCGTGCTAGTTGAGCGTCTTCGCGCCTGCGTAGCAGGACGATCGGCGCCTGCGGCGACATGAGCAGCGCGGCTTCATCATCGGAGACATGCGCGAGACTTCGCGCTGACTTGACTGAATCGACCATCACGGCGAGCGGTTTATGCGCACGCCGTTTGATCACGCGCAGACGGGCGACGGCTGTTTCGTTGGCTGCGTCGCAAGCGAGATGGACGCCGCCGATGCCCTGAACAGCGACAATACCGCCCGCACGCAAAATGGCCGCCGCGCGTGCGATGCAGTCTTCGCCTGCGGCAGTGTCTTTCCATTGTGGCGCGGTCACCTCGAGCCATGCTTTCGGACCGCACTCGGGACACGCGATCGGCTCGGCCCTGAAACGCCGATTCGAGGGATCCAGATACTCGCTCCTGCATTGGCCGCAGAGCGGAAAGTCGCTCAAAGTGGTGTTCTCGCGATCGTAGGGCAGCGAACGAACGACGGTGAATCGCGGACCGCATGAAGTGCAATTGGTAAATGGATAGCGATAGCGGCGGTCGGTGGGATCGAGGATTTCGCGCTACGCATTGGGCGCATGCGGCAAGGTCTGGCGGAATAGTCGTCACCGCGCGCCCGCGCTCACTCGGCATCGCGGAAAAATCCGTATCGCGTCGGAGCGGTAACCGCTCCGACTCGATGCGTTCAATCGCGGCCGCGGGTGGCAGCTCCGCCTGCAGACGGTTGCGAAACTCGCGCAAAAGAGCGCGGCTCCCTTGTATCTCAATCTCGACGCCGCAGGGAACGTTACGCACGAAGCCTGCGAGCCGCAGTGATTTCGCAAGCCGCCACACAAACGGCCGCAAGCCCGACGCCTTGAACGGTCCCGGTTATGAGGAGACGCTCGCGCTCCCGGTCGTCGAATTCGACTGCTGAGCGACAAAACGCGCTCAGCGGCTCGGCCCACCGCTTCGCGCGTCTTGGGGCTCAGTCCGCAGAGCCGTGCCGCTCCCGCTGGTGCAATTTCAATTCCGATAACCCTGCCTACAGACGGCGCGCGTCCCAACTTTTGAGCGAGTTGGATTGCGGCAGTGACACCAAGATCGTGCGAAGAGACGAAGTGCGCCGCGACAGCCGCCAAGTTCATCGAACGCAAATTCATGGATCGTTCCCGGCGGCGCGCCCGAACGCACCGCATCGATGAGAATCGCGGCGTTGGCGCCATCCAGCAGGTCCACGAGCGTCGTACCCGGCGCGGTCGGCCGCGATCACCTCGCAATTCGGCGGCGGCGACTTGGCGAGCATTCGTGCGATCTCCAGCCCCGCGGCATCGTCGCCAAAGGGACTGCCGATTCCGATGATCCGAATCAATGCCGTTCGATCTCGAGCTTCAGAAAATGCGTCGAACACGAGATGCATGGGTCGTAGTTGCGAATCGCCATTTCGCACATGTGCGTAGCCTCGGCCTGGCTGCGTTGAATGATGTCTGGAACCAGCTCGCGCAGGTCAGCTTCGATTCGCGCCTGGTTCTGCGACGTCGGCGGCACGATTCGCGCCGAGTGAATCAAGCCGCGCTCATCGGTTTCGAATGCGTGGTAGAGCGAACCGCGCGGCGCCTCGGTAATCGCACGTCCGACGCCGGAACGCACTTCGAATGATGCGGCAGGCGCAGGCGGTGGCTGATACGCATCGATCACTCGGACTGCCTCGTCGATCGCGTACAGGACTTCGAGGGCGCGCGCGACGATGCTCGTGTAGGGATTCGAATTGGGCCAGGGAATACCGGTCTCGCGCGCGAGGGAGATTACGTCCCGGCCCAATCCGATCGAAATTCAGGTTCACGCGCGCCAGCGGTCCCAGGAAGTAAGGCCCGCGGCCCTTCACCTTGCAGTGCAAGCGCGTTCGAGTAAGGGACCTGATGCTCTTCGAAGAAGTCGTCAAAGTCATCGGGCGCCGCGTCGATGCCGCTTGCTCGAAGCTATTCGCCCCTCGTTCATCGGATATTCGTCCGGATGCCGCAGCGAAACGAATTCGATGTCGCGACTAACGGCGGGCAAGTCGAAGTGCGAGACCCATCGCACGCATTCGATCGCATCGTCGCGCACGCGGAGAAGCTGCTCGCGCAGATCGGCGAGCTGATCGCGCCGCGGGACGCGGGTGAAGCCGCCAATGCACGCGCCCACAGGATGCACCGAGCGGCCCCCGAGTGCGGCAACGATTGCGTTGCCGACTTTCTTGATTCTGAGGCCGCGCTCCACTGCCTCACGATTCTTGTCGGCCAGCGTGATGATGCTGTCGCATCCGAGAAAATCTGGCGCCGCCAGCATATGGATGTGCAGCGCGTGGCTTTCGATCCATTCGCCGCAGTAGTAGAGACGCCGCAATTCCCGGACGGCCGGATCGATCGTGATGTCGTACAGCCGTTCGAAAGCGTGAACCGTGCTCATCTGATACGCGACCGGGCAGATGCCGCAGATGCGCGCGGTGAGGTCCGGCGCTTCACGCGAGTCACGTCCACGCAGAAAAGATTCGAAGAACCGCGGCGGTTCGAAAATTTCGAGATGAAGCTCGATCAACTCGCCGTCGCGCATATGGATGCGCAGGGCGGCTTCGCCTTCGGCGCGGGTCAGATAGTTGACCTGGATGGTTCTACTTTTTGCCCGCTGCGATGGCATCCGCAGTCTCCCGCCATGGCCGTACGTAACCGTTTATTCCGCGCAAGCGGCGCACGGCATCGTCGCCGGTAACTCCCTGGCTAGCCAGCAATCGCGTGAACGATTCCATATTCTGATCGTCAGCAGGGCCGAAGCATCCATAGCATCCGCGATTGAACGCCGGGCATAGCGCACCGCATCCCGTGCGCGTCACGGGCCCCAGGCACGGCTCGCCGCGCGCAACCACCACGCATACGTTGCCGCGCCGTTTGCACTCCATGCACACGCTGTGCGCGGGCAGAACCGGCTGTGCTTTGGACAACAGCGATCGCACCACGGCAAGAAGCTGGTGCTTGTCGACGGGGCAGCCCCACACCTCGAAGTCCACGCGAACGTGTTCCGAAATGGGAGTCGACGTCGAAAGCGTCGAGATGAATTCCGGGCTCGGATAGACGACGCGCCTATACTGCTCGATATCGGCCCAGTTACGTAGCGCCTGAATTCCGCCCGCCGTCGCGCACGCACCGATCGTCACCAGATAGCGGCTTTCTTCACGCACCTTGACGATCCGGCGTGCATCGTCGGGAGTAGTGATGCTGCCCTCGACGAAGGCGATATCGTACGGGCCTTCGAGGACGCGGCTCCGCGCTTCGGGAAAATAAACGAAATCCACCTGTCCGGCGAGCTTGAGCAGTTCGTCTTCAGCGTTCAGGAACTGCAACTGGCAGCCGTCGCACGAGGCGAACTTGAATACTGCGACGCGAGGCTTCATATCCCCGATATTCCGAACAGCTCCCTGACCGTGCGATACGAAAACACGGGTCCGTCCTTGCACACAAAATGCTCGCGGTACTGACAATGGCCGCAGAGCCCGACCGCGCACTCCATCCGCCGTTCCATCGAGAGGTAGATCGCTTCGTCGCCGATACCTTTCTGCCGCAGCGCACGTGCCGCAAACCGCATCATCACTTCCGGGCCGCACATCATCACGATCGACGACGGCGGCGCCGTGAGCTCGTCGAACAGCTCCGTCACCACTCCGATCTTGTAGTGCCAGCTTTTGTCGGGCTTGTCCGCAGTGAGGTAAACCTTGGTGCGCGGTGCGCGACGCCATTCGTCGAAGCGCTCGCGGTACAGAAGATCGTTCGGCGTCCTCACGCCGTGCAGGATATGCAATTCGCCGTATTGGTCCCGGCGACGGAATATATAGTTGATAAGTCCGACTACCGGGGCGCATCCAAGACCGCCGGTGATGATCACGACGTCGCGGCCGCGCGCCTCTTCGACCGGCCATCCGTTGCCATAGGGACCGCGCACTCCCACCACGTCGCCGACCTTCCATCCTGCCATCACGCCCGTGACGCGCCCAGCAATCCGGATCGTGTGTTCAAGGCTTATCGGGACTCGGCCGGATCGGAGACGATCGAAATCGGAACCTCGCCGACGCCGAAGGCGTAGAGCATGTTGAACTGCCCCGCCTTGAAGCTGTACGCGCGCCGCACTTCATTGTCGACGAAGCGCATGGTGAACGTGTATATGCCCGCGGTCTCGGTTCGACGCGCGGTAATTCGTGCCGGATGTATCGTGTAAGGAGTCATCGCTTCACTGGATGGGCGCGAATTGCCGCGACTTCCTCGGTCAGATCGATACCCACCGGGCACCAGGTGATGCACCGGCCGCATCCGACGCATCCCGAGGTGCCGAACTGATCGATCCACGAAGCCAGCTTGTGCGTGAGCCACTGGCGGTAGCGGCTCTCGATCTTCGGACGGAAGTTGATTCCGTGGATATGCGCGTGCTCGAGCGAGAAGCACGAGTCCCATTTGCGCACGCGCCGGCTCATGTTGCCGTCTATCTCTTCCTGGTCGATCACGGTGTGGCAGAAGCAGGTCGGGCAGACCATCGTGCAGTTTGTGCACGAAAGGCATCGCGACGCGACGTCATTCCAGCGCGGGTTCTCGGCTTCGTCGTAGAGCAGGCGGGGCAGGTCCGCGGTATCCAGGCGACGCTGCATGCCGGCGGCGCATCCGTCGATTCGCTCCTTTGCCGACACGACTTCATCGTGCTGGGCAAGACTCAAGCCGAGCTTCGCTGCGATTGCTTCGCCGGCGGCTGAGCCGATTCGCATCACGAAACCTTGTTCCAGCTCGGTCAGCGAAAGATCGAACCCTGCCGTCGCTTCTGGGCCGGTCTTCATCGAGACGCAAAAGCAGGTCGGTGCGGAGCGGGTGCAGTTGACGGCGACCAGGAAAGCATCCTTGCGCCGCGCCTGGTAGTGCGTGTCCTGGAAGCGGTCGTGCAGAAAAATACGATCCTGCACCGCGAGCGCCGCGAGGTCGCACGCGCGCACGCCGATGAGTGCGAGGCGTGGTGCCGCGGGTGCGACTTCGCTGACCTTGAAACCGCGCCGCTCGCGCTTTACTTCAAGCAGCGTTTCCTCGGGCGCGAAAAAAAACGGCTTGAGCGAGCCCGCTCCGTTCACCACTCCGAAAATCTCTCCGGCTGTGCCCTGCACGAGCCGGTAGCGCCCGGGCTCCTGCGTCTCGCGCATCGCGACCGCCATGTCGGATACCTTACGCACCTCGTCGAATGCCACGGCGCCGTCGCGGGCGACCGGACCCAGCACCTTGAACCCCTCGCGCCACAGAATCGCGATGAGATCCTCGAGTGCGGCCTTGGGCATATGCAGCGATTCACTCATACGGAAATGCTCGCGAAAAATGACTGTCGCACATTGTCGATTTCGGTAAGCAATTCGCCGACGCCCTCTCCGCTGAGCGCGGACGTAATGATAATCCGCGCGTGCGGATTGATCGCACGTACGTATTCGGTCCATTCGTCCAGGTTGAACGGTACGTGCGGGATCAAATCGCACTTGTTCAGTACGACGACCTGCGCGGCGCGAAACATCGGCGGATATTTAAGCGGCTTGTCGGCGCCTTCGGTGGGGCTGGTCACGACGACGCGAAGCCGCTCGCCGAGGTCGAACAGCGCGGGACAGACCAGGTTGCCGACGTTCTCGATGAACAGGAGGTCACCGTCACCAAGATAGAGATGATGCAGCGCGTCGTGGATCTGATGCGCATCGAGATGACAGCCCAGGCCCGTCTCCACCTGGCAGGCAGTCGCACCTGCAGCGCGGATGCGCGCGCTGTCGCGGTCCGTCGCCTGGTCGCCTTCGATCACCAGGATGCGCCGGGATTCCCGCCACTTCGCTATCGTCGCCTCCAGGAGAGCGGTCTTTCCCGCGCCCGGCGTTCCCATCAGATTGATCGCGAGGATTTTCCGTTCGGCGAAATGAGCGCGGTTGTGTTCGGCTTGCGCCGCGTTTGACGCGAGCAGGCGCTCATTGACGTCGATAGTGCGACCCGATGGAGTGCCGCAGCCGCAAGTGTCACACATCGGCCACCTCGATCGTCCGAAGGATCATTTCATTGCCGGACAGAAGCTCTCCGCCAAGTCGTCCGCAGCCGGGGCATCGGCCGATCAAGCCGTCGAACTCGAAGACTATGCCACAGTCGGTGCAGCGGCTGCGAGCAGCGACGGTCGTGATCGACAGTTCGGCGCCATCTGCGCGCGTGCCTTCGCAGACCGCGCGGAATGCGAAGCGTAGCGATTCCGGCACGATTCCGGCCGCCGACCCGACGCACACATTGACGCGCACGACCCGCTCGTTGGCGCGATCGAGCTCTCGTTCGATCATGCCCAGCAGGTCACGTGCGAGCGACAACTCATGCATGGCGAGCCTTGCGCCAGTTCATCCCGTCTCCGCGCGTATTTTACGTCCGAGCGATTCTATGCGCGAATGGCATAGCGGCCTTCTCCCCAGAACAACGCACTTTCCGCCCGCTGTCCAGGACGTCGGGCGTTGCAGACATTGCCTATTGTCCTGGGCGATCTTTGCGCGAGGCAATCATCACTTGTGAAGTTAGGCCGAATGATCGAATGAGCCTCGAGTATCGAATTTGCCAGTCCGCGTGCTTGACGAACGCGGTGAGATCGAGCGGACGGCATCCACCAACCAGATACGGAGACAGTGCGTGAATCTTTCGCCACATCCGTGACACCAAGGTCCCCACGGGGCCTACTCCGTCCGCGAGACTTACAAGGCATAGCAAGCCATCGGCGGTGAGCACTCGATGGGTTTCGTCCAGGAAAAGACGAATCTGCTCCGGCGCCATCAGATCGAGGACGTAAGTCGAAACCACTCGGTCGACGGAAAAGTCTTTTTCAACAAATGAGCAGGAGCCGTCTGACTGCCGCACTTCGGCTCTTGGCGCCCAGGGCTGCAGACGTTGCTGCGCAAGCCTCACCATGGTCGTGCTGATATCCACACCCACATAGCGGCAGGTCTGCAGCAAAACCTCGGACAGCAGCCGCTCGGCGAATCGCCCGGTACCGCAGCCAAATTCGAGAACGGACTTGGCTTTTTGAAAGTCGCCCTCTTCAACCATCGCGCCGACGACGGAGTCTTCATAGAACGATTGCCAATCCTGCCAGGCGCCGAACCAATCATAGAATTGCCGAGCCTGTTCGACGCTCAGTGTCCTCGCAGAACCTCCTTGGTCTTGCCTATCGGGCAATTCAAATCGACCGCGTCGCAATGATTTTTGTCGCGGCAGTTTTCTACCCGGAACCATCTTTCGGTCTGATCGTGAGCACCGGCCGGCTCGAGGAGCGACTAGGTGCCTTTGCCCGTTGACTACGTACTCGTCGCTTTCCTGATGCGCGAAGACCTGTGCTCTGATTTTAGGTTCATAGAACTCGTTAGTCGCTATAGCGAGTTCGTCTGAACCATGCGCCGGTTCGCTGATCGCCTTAAGCGGACTACTGCCTAAGCGACGATCCAGGCCCGTGCCTCGGTGGCGCAGCTCGTCGGGAACACCTTGATTTCGCCGGGCATTAGAAAGCGGAACGCATTCATCGCATGCCGGATCCAATCGACGTCGGTAACGACGGCTATTCTTTCCCAGCGTGTCAGGTAGCCTACGCCAACCTTGAAGTCTTCCCAGAAGGCGCCGGCATCCATTCCCGCAAACTCAGTGCCGAGCTCATAGTAGCAGCGGATTTTAGGATAATGCCGCAGTGCTTGCTCGATGGCCGGAGTCAGAGCCTCGTCGTAATCCCTCTTTGTGACGCGGCCCTTAGCAACGAACCCGACGACATTGTCTGAAAGGCCCGGTACTTTTTCGATCATCACCACTCCTTATTACGGCGATATACCCTCACGGGTGGAGACATTCCCAAGACCCTTTCCGGATAATTCGCGCGTGCTAGCGATGGATCGCGACGACAGTGAAACCTTTCTCTGTTAGCAAATTGGCAATCTCACGAGCGTCTTCCGCTCGTACACGAATGTAGAAAACCTGATCTCTGCGATCGTTCTCGCCCGCGTAAGTGCCCATCCCCAGAACCTCGCCGCCAGACAGCCCTATGAGGTGCGCGATCGTCGCCACATCGAAGGAATTGCCTGTGAATGCGAGATCTATTCGCGAAACTCCTTCTTCAGCCGTTCCGAGCACCTCCCCAAAAGCACGCAGCATGTCGGTTGTGGTGATGATTCCAACAAGCTTTCCGTTATCCATGACCGGGAAGCCGCCGACCTTATGTTTGACAAACATGTTGGCGGCTTGGTCCAGAAGTGTCTGCGGCGTCGCCGTGATGACGTTCGGGGACATAAGGGAATCTACTCGTATGTGCTTGAGCTGATCTATGGGCTGACGATACTCCTCCAAGCGAAGATCCCGGTCCGTTATGATTCCGACCAACCGCCCGTTCTCTACGACTGGCAATCGACGAAAGCGTCCTTCGTTCATCATTTGCCTCGCGTCTTCTAGCGTTTGCCCGGGTGCAATAGTGATAGGGTCTCTAGTCATCCATCGGCTGATCAACATTGAAATGCCTCTTTGTGGCTCAGTGACTGCTACGAATGCGAGACTCGGAATGATGAAGCGCATCTCGAAAAAAGGTGCGGTTGCCCAAAGTCGCTAATTCCATTCCGATCGTCCTCAGCATGCTTGAATAGTCCTGCTGGGATTGGAAGCATCGCACCCCTTATGCCAATCGATTGCCGATTTTTGGCAAGACCGTTTATCACGCGACTTTACTCGCGAAGCACTTCATTCCTGCTGAAGATCCTTACGACCATCGTAGCAGGCGAGTCGATGCCACTGTCGCCAAAGGAGTCATATAGCATCACGTGTTTCCATTGGAGGCAGCCTTTTACATCGATACCCACAGGACGTATGTTGGGGCATAAACGCGAGGTCAGCTTAACTCTACGAGCCAAGACGGCTTCAACCCATCGGTTTGCAGGAGATTGATTCCTTCTCATGTTGCGCCAGACGATTGGCTGAGCGCTCACACAACAGCGGCGGTGGCCGCTACCAGATGCCGGCGGCCAAGGCGCCACCTGAGAGAGCGAGTACGATACCGACTGTGCGCGCGAGCGAAAGGCCGCCGGGCAAAACCCTTTCTGCAAGGACGAGAGCGGCAAGCGCGGCACACCACGCTGCATTCATCACGCCGACGACGAACAAAAGTAGCATCAATAGCCAGCAACAGCCGACGCAATACAGCCCGTGACGAATGCCCATCACGAGCGCGCCTCCCATTCCGGCGCGCCACTCGGAGAGCAGGAAGCCGATCGGTGTGCGGCAATGCTTCAGGCAGGCCGATTTCGCCGACGAGAACTGGAAGACTCCCGCGCTCACGAGAAGCACTGCAGCGACCGAAGAGCTCGCAATCTTCATTCCGCCAGCAGATAACATCGCTGCGGAATGAAGACCCCACTGGGCGAGCGTCGCCAGTACGCTGAAGCCCATCCAGACCAGCAGATATTCGCTAAGGGAAGTGCTCGTCGTCCCCCAAGGGGCGCCTGTGCCGCCGATACGCCGACGCTCAAGCCCGGCGAAGGCCAATACCATCGGAGATGCGGTCCGCGTCATCATGGCGACCATCATCACGCTCCACATCAGCGCGATTGTCGCCAGCTCAGCGGGTCCCCATCGGGCCAAGGGAGATACACACAACAAAGGCGATGGGGTGCGCATCACCGCATCTCCGACCGACCGGCTTTCGACTGCGGTGAAGAGAGTCAGTGCGGCCAAGCCGCCCAGAACCACCCAGCGATCGCGGCGCAGCAGGGCGGTGATTGGATCTCGCACCTTCAGGGTCGGGTCACCCATTGGCGTACTGGAAGGGAGAATAGAACCCGTTCTTTTTCGAGATCTCCCAACTATAGCCGTGATCCTGGTAGCGGAGCCTTTCCGACCGTGCGGCGACCGCTGAGAAGCCGGGCGCTATCGCCAGCGGATGACCGCTGACGGTTACGTCGCCCGCCGGAGCCGCGATCGCTTGGATCGTCGCATCCGCCACATTGCCCACTCGAACTGAGCGTCGCTTACTGTCCGCCCGATACTCGATAGGTACGCTTCTGACCCCAAGCACTTCGCCAATGTGCTGGGCTATACGGCCAAGATGACCACCCGCTTGACCGCTGAAGATTTTCGTTAGGGCCTCTCTTTGCTCCCCGGATGCGCGTTCGTCGAGGTAAAGCGCGGCCTTCCACTTAACCTCTGCCATGTGGCCGGGACTGTGGACGGCAAGCGCCACGTTGAGGCCATTGAGGGAGAGTTCACCGAAGCGACCGTCGTCAACGTGCCAGGCGACCAGCACGGTGCAATCGCCTTCGGTGGGAGGGCTCAAAAAGACACACGGGCAGGCGGTCTCGCAGTTGCAGGTTTCGAAGTACGATCCTTTAAGGGTCCACGACTCAGACATGGCTATTCTCCTCTATTGTGTTGCGGGGGGCGAACCTGCTCGCCCTCGGGTTACCTTCCCCTTAACTGTTCTCGATTCCCCGATTCGGGCCTCGATCATGCGTCGGAAGCGGCGGAGGCCCGAGGCAATGCGCCTCGGGTCGTCGTATGCCCTTGCCATAATGACGGCACCCTCGATCACTATGAGCGTTTGCTCCGCCAGCTCGTCCGCGTCCTTTCGGTCGCGCGCGATTGGCTTGAAGATTGGCGACAACCTATTCATCAGCTCTTCGAACATCCCGGCTACGCGGCGCCGTATAATTTGACTCGACTCGGCGAACTCGCAGGCGAAGTTCCCCATCAGGCATCCGTGCCGCCAGAGCTCCGGCCCAATCGCCTCAAGATGATCGAACAGACCAAGCAGGCGCTGATACGGGTCGTTCATCTCCGCGAACGTTCCGTTTAAGATGCGGGCGACGCCTTGCTCGTAGAATCCGTTCAGGACCGCGAGCCCGAGTTCTTCCTTCGTTTCAAAAAAGTGGTACAGACTTCCCTTTGTTACCCGCGCTTTGGAACAAATGTCGTCGATGGACGTTGCGGCATAGCCGTACTTGAGCATCAGGTCGCCGGCCGTCTTAAGAATGCTCATTCGTGATGGATTTTCGGCCATTCTCTGCGACCAAGTATACCAACCGGTCGGTTTAGTCAACGCCGCTCAATTGTATCGCCCCGTTGAGCAATTGCGGCGCGAAGCTGCGGTCGCAAAAGGGCGAAATGAAGGCTTAACGTAAGCGCGATCGCTGGACTAACCGAGCGGTTGGCCAAGGAAGCCGTGCGTACGGAAGCATTTTCGAAGGACAAGGAAGCGAATCGATGAGAGGGATGGGCCGAGTCTTCAAACGCGGCTCTGTCTACTGGGTCGCCTATTACCATCGCGGCAAGGAATACCGCGAAAGTACGCATTGCGAGAATGAGAACCAGGCCAGAAGGCTGCTTAAACGCCGGCTGGGCGTGACGAGCCGTGGACACCTTATCGGACCGAGCGAGGGGAGTTAGGTGGACCTACCTCGCTCCTTATAGTTTTCGCTCAGTAGCGTGCCGAGGTCCTCAGCGCGACGTCCGCGCAAGCATTGCTGCTTGATAAGATAATGTCGCGGGCCCATAGTCTACTCCACGAGCTCAGGCAGACTTGGCTTTCGTCCGTACAGTAAGAACCGGGCAATCGACCTCGCGCATCACGCGCTCCGCCACGCTGCCGAGCACGAAATGGCTTAGCCCCTTGCGCCCATGTGTCGCCATCACGACCAGTTCGGCGTTTAACTCATGGGCCATGCGCACCACGTCATCATCCGGAGTGCCGCTGATTACGTGAACCTTGTAGCGTACCCTCCCTTGCAACTGTTCGCGGGCGACCTGCTCGAGCCTGGCTCTTGCCGCTCGCTCCCATCTGGGGTCTGCGTCGAACGGCAGCGGTACGTCCATGTCGTGCGATGGTACCCTTGCCACGTGAAGAAGGTGGATGATCGCGCCCCGCTCCTCGGCAAGTTCGCACGCGATCTCGAGCGCGGCGATCGAATTCTTCGCGGAATCTATCGGACACAGGATATTACGGAATCTTGGCACGGCTACTCCTGTAGATCGCCTGGATCGTTCCTCCGCCGGCTGCCGTTCCTCCGGCCGGCTGCCGCAGCGCACAGCCGGCCCCGGAGTGTGATACGGGCGCGTCCGGGTGTCTACCTAGTGCGTTTCGCGCCTGCGGCGATGGGGACGAGCCCTCGATCCCAGGGCGTCGATCTGTACGGGACTGCTGTAGCGTTCGCGCGGAGCGCCGGAGTTGGCAATACCGGAGATCATGAAGGTGTTCTCCATAGCCCGTCCGGCAGAGCCTCTGCAGCCGTCGGCAGCCTCCGAATCCGCCTGGCAGTCGACACAGTAAACGGCCTCCGGCATAGCACGCAGCCGCTCGAATAGGATCTCGTCGCCACACTGTCCACATATTCCGTAGCGGCCCTCTTCGAGCCGCTCGAGCGCGGCCAGAATCGCGGACAGACGGCGTTCGGTGAGGTCAATCAGGCCGACATTTAACTCCATATCCTCGTGCAAGCGGGCATAATCCGACTCGTCGCCGGGTACGGATCCCTTCTGCCGCGCCTCATTGCGGACGAGCTCCTTTAGTCTGCGGAGTTCCTGGTCTCGCAACTGCAACAGCATGCTTCGCAAAATCCTGGTGCGGCTCGCCGAAGGAATTTGCGTGCGCTTGCGAAACAGCCGTTCCTGGAATTTCAGCCCGAAGACCCTTTGGCCTGCGCTTATATATTTTCTAAGCATGTCTCTACCCTGTCTCTTCACGGCCCCATTTTCACAAAAGGGGGAAAGCTTATGTGCCCGGCCGCCTCACAGGCAGCGGGGCCCTTCGAGCGAAACGGATCCGCCGGATCCATCCGGGGTTCCGCTCGCGCGCGCAGCTCAGTGTGGAGAATGCTAGTGGGCGCCGTCGGGCGCGGAGGGCAGGATTCGGCGATGAACTACCTTGTCGAGGGGCCAGTCCGGTACGTTGACCTGGTTCACGCGCGAGCTCCGCACCGGAGCCTTCGCTGTCAGGATGCCGAATTCGAGCGTCGTGACGGCCGAGAGGTCCGCGACTCTACCACCGATTTCCTCCAGGGTATGGCGCGTAAGTTGCTGGTACGTGGCAGCAACCCCGGGGTGCGAAAAGAAGGCTATCGACTCGAGTGGGCGAGCAGTCTGCGCGAGCGTAAAGAGGCAAAAGCAGCTGGCTAACAGGACTACGTTCTTGAGACCCATATTTTCGCGCTTTAGCATATTCGATCGGACTACCGCACCATTTGGAAGAGGACAACTTCACGTTGCTCCTGCCTCTAATTGTAAGCCGTACCCATCGCCGACTTCAAACGGCACTCAACCACTTCCGACATTGCCCAAATCCCCCCCTGAAGGGGCTCCTGTTTCAGTTCTCTGAGGAGCCCCTTTTCACCTCGGCGAGTTAACTGGCTTCTGCTGCTCGGTTAAACCTTGCAGAGGAAGGTCGCTTGGTTTACAAGGCGGATTGAAATCCGAGAGCGAAATGAAAATTCCGATTTAATTGCGAGGTAAAGAAATTGCCCCAACCCCAGCATATCTGTGCTCTCCATCTTTGCCTGAGCTTCGACGGGAAAATCTCATACCACAGCCAGGCTCGCTAGAGGCGACGGTTTCACGGTTAACGTAAAGACGCAATCATCGAGGAGATTGAGTAAGCAAATGCGCGAACTGACACTCGAAGAAATCCGCAAAATGCTACAGGCGGCGAATCGCAAAGCGAATGAAGTGGGCAAACCGAGCACGATCGCGGTCGTCGATTTCGGCGGCCATCTGCGCGGGCTGGAGCGGCCCGAGGGCGGGCGAATCGCCAACGTCGATATTGCAATCAAGAAGGCTTGGACCGCGATCGCGTTCAAGCGGCCCACCGAGATGGTACGGGCGATCATGATGCCCGACGCTATCGCCTATGGCCTGCAGCATACCGACTCGCGCATCTGTATCGTGTCGGGCGGCCTGCCGATCGTGGAGAAGGGAGAATTTTTAGGAGCCGTGGGCGCGAGCGGCGGCACCATAGAGGAAGACATCGCCTGCTGTATCGAGGCGCTCGGGGCGTGCGGCTTCACCACCGAGTTCGCTGACCCGCTCAAGGCAAAGAAATAGCAGCCTTCGCAAAAACACGGACGCGCGCGCGACCGTCGCGGCGCGGCGCCTCATGTGTTAGGAGCTTGGCATGGAGCGCTTGGTACAAGGTCGGCAAGATGTGGGCGCCTCTGATGGATCGATTCGGCACTTACTACCAGACGCTGCGCACACTCAAGCGGAGTTTCGACCCAAAGTCGCTGTTCTGTCCCGATAACCTCGCGCTTTGAGCCGACGATGCCGAACGTAACAGTCAAGTAGCAAACGCTCAGTCCGTTTCGATAGGTAGTGAATCATCCCTTGCCCACTCGCCCATCGAGCCGTCATACAGGGTGAGATTCTGGTATCCGAGCTGGTACAACATGAACAAATCGACTGTGGCTGAAATCCCTCCTCCGCAGTAGCAGATTACGTTCTTCGATTTCTCAACGCCAGTCGCGTCGAACTTTGTGCGCGCGTCGGCCAATGGCACGAACGCTTTGGTCTTGGAATCGAGCAGGGTTGCCGCCGGCACATTCACACTGCCTGGAACCCGGCCCGGACGACCGTAACGGCTGGGGCTTTTACCGCGATGCAAATCAGGCGATAACGCGTTGACGATGACCGTGCGTGAATCCCCGAGCGCTGCCCGCACCCGCTCTTTGCCGACGAACAAGTCGGCACGAGGGCGTGCAATGAATTTAGCCGCAGGATACGCACAAGGTTCGGTCGAAACCGGGCGGCTTTCCGCCCGCCACTTTTCCCAACCACCATCCAGGACCGCTGCGTTGTCGAATCCGAACGCCCGCAGCATCCACCAGACACGCGTCGCCCACATGATATTGCCTGCACTGTAGAGAACGACCCTGGCGCCATCACCGACGCCGTGCCGCGACATGATCGCGGCGAACTGATTGGAGGATGGCAGCATGAAGCGCAACTTCGTCGTGTTGTCCGACAGCTCCCCTTGGATGTCGAAAAACCCCGCGCCCGGAATATGTCCTGCGTCATAGTCCGTCTTCCCGCTGACGATGCGATACGGGAGGTCGGAGCCGGGTTCGGCAGGCTGCAAATGCGTCGTGCAATCGAAGATGCGCAAGTTGGTATCGCCGCGATGCGCCTCGAGCCAATCAGTCTGCACCAGCGCACTGGAATCGTGGTATGCGATAGTTTCCTCTGGCATGTTGCTACTCCTAATCGACGCCAAGCGTGCTTCTCCGCGAGGACGCTTGTTCATAACGTATAGCGTTTGCCGACGGCCAGGGGGTCCAACGCGCTGTCTCCGAAGGCGTTGGCAAGAGCCTTGACCGCTCGCCAGCCGGTGCAGTGTCCCGCGGCGATAGTGCGTGGCTTTAATTCCGAGAGGGCCGCAACCGTCTCAGGTATGATTTCCTCGTTCGCGCCGGCAAGATGGAATCCGCCCATCACCACGTGGATCGGCGTATCGGCGACGCACTCGCGAGCGTGCTTCAATACATTAACAACCCCGGCGTGCGAGCATGCCGTAAACACTATCAGGCCTTTTCCTTCGACCTCCACCATCAAAAACCGCTCGTCCATCAGCAACGGATCGGGCATCCAATTCCCGTCCGTGTTCTTTTGATAATGCGCCGGCAGGCCGCGTTCGAACGGCGTCAGCCGCGGAATTTCGCCACTAAGATAGAACATGTCGTCGAGGAAGACCTGAGGTTCCCTGGTGCAGGTGACCTGCGCACCATGCGCCGTCAAAGCTTCAATACCTGGAACATCCTTCATTGGCATCAAATCACCGTTAGGTAGACGACGGGCCCGTGAGCGGAACATCCCAGGATGTGCATAGTACGGAATCGGCCGGCCTCCATTGCGGCTCCGCACGAGGTCGAGCGCTTTCAGCATTCCTCCGGCATGATCCCAGTGTCCGTGGGACAACACAACGCTCTGGACGATGCTCAGATCGACGCCGAGCCGCCCGGCATTGCGCTCGAACTGCCTGCCATGCAAGCAAGCTCGACTGGCTGCAATCCGCTTCAGCTCGAAGCGCTCGGTCAAAATCCAAGGCAATCGACTAAGACCGGTCGCCCCGGCGCCGGTCGATATCGTTCCGGGTTAATCGTGTCGAACAGGACAGATGCCCTCGCCAGCACCGAACGCCGTAGGCTGACCGGCATCTTCATCGGGCCGCCGCGCGACGTAAAAGATCCTGCGATCTTTCATTCGATGTCGCTGGTGGCGTTTCTCGCGTGGGTGGGCCTCGGATCGGACGGCTGAGTTCGTCCTGCTACGGCCCCGAGGAAGCCTTCGTAGCGCTCGGCCCGCATCAGTATCTGGCGGTTTTCCTGGCGCTCCTGATGGCGCTGACGGTTTTCATAATTTCCGCTTCGTACTGTCAGACCATCGATCAGTATCCCACCGGAGGCGGCGGATACCTGGTCGCGACCAAGTTGCTTGGACGCAAGGCCGGCCTGGTCTCGGGATGCGCCTTGATCGTGGATTACGCGCGGACGCTCTCGATCTCGATCGCCAGCGGTGCGGACGCAATCTTCAGCTTCCTGCCGATCCAGTGGGCGCCGTTTCGGATGTACGTTTGCATCGCCGTGGTGCTGGCGATGGTCGCGATGAACCTGCGCGGGGTGAAAGAATCGGTGCTCACGCTGCTGCCGATTTTTCTCTCATTTGTCCTGATGCACGCGTAAACCACCAGCGGCGCGCTGGCCGCACGGGAGAGCGCGCTGCCCGCGATCGCCGTCAATGCCATCCGTCAGGCGCACGACCGTTTCGGCTCGCTCGGCGTGCTCGGGCTCGCTGTGATTTTCTTCCGCGCCGACAGCATGGGCGCGGGCACCTATACGGGAATCGAGGCCGTCAGCAACGGACTGCCGATTCTGCGCGAGCCCAAACCCGTAACCGGCAAGCGCACCATGATCTATATCGCTGTGTCGTTAGCATTCATCGCCGGTGGCATTTTGATCGCTTACTGCTCGAGGGTGTCGAACCGCATCGCGAGAAAACACTCAATGCGGTGCTGTTCGAGCAACTGACCGCCCAATGGAGTATCGGCGGACTGAACCTCGGCCCATGGATCGTCACCTTCACCCTGTTGACCGAGGGTGCGCTCCTGTTTGTCGCGGCGCAGATCGGTTTCGTCGGCGGACCGCAGGTGCTGGCAACGATGGCAGTGGATCGCTGGGTGCCGCGACGCTTCGCAAGCCTGAGCGAACGCCTGGTCACGCAGGAAGGGGTGCTTGCGATGAGTATCGCCGTGGCGGTGATTCTCTTCCAGACCCGCGCCGAGGTGAGTTTCCTGGTCGTGCTGTACGCGATCAACGTCTTTGTGACTTTCACGCTCTCGCAACTCGGGATGAACCGTCTGTGGTGGAACGCGCGCGCCACGGAGCCGAAATGGGTTCGCAAGCTTCTGGTGAACGGAATCGGAATGCATTTTCACGGCAATGATCCTCTTGCTAACCGTGACACTGAAATTCAACCAGGGCGGTCCCGGAAGCGGTTCCCGCCTAAGAGATATAAGCTCCGGTATCAGCGAAGCCCAGTTCCGTAGCGGCGATCAGCTCCAGCACCTCGTCGCGCTTGAGCGTGTGCAACGGGGCCGAACGCAGGTCGCGAAAATAGCGCTCCAGCGGATTGCCCTTCAGATATCCCTGGCCGCCGGCGACACGCGTCGCCAGGTTCGCGACCTCCAGCATGTTCTCTGCGACAAAAGTGCGAAGGGTCTCGATCGTCATCACTTGACGCTCGCCGTACGTTCGACCTTCGGACATCTCGCGTGCGAGGCTGTAAATCAGCGTGCGGCAGGCGTCCAGCCGATTGTACATCTCGCCTAGCGCGAAGCGCGTCGCCGGCAAACTGCCCACGAGTTGGCCGGTCTTCTGCAACTTGCGCGTCCGTGCGTATTCCAGCACGTAATTGTACGCCGCCTGCCCAATCCCGACATAGATCGCTGAGAACGACAGGCAGTACCAGTGCGCGACCTTGACGAATTCTTCAAAGAAATGGCCTTCCTCACCAATCAACTGAGCCTGGCCCGCGAAGACGTCACGAATCATGATGGTGTTGCTGCCCGTCGCCCGCATTCCCATCGCGTCCCAGTTCTCGATCACTTCCAGGCCAGGAGCGTCGCGCGGCAAAAGGAACACGCATCCGCCCGAAGCCGACCCTTTGTAGTCTTCGAGCGAGGTGCTGATACCGAAGTAGTCCACTATTGGCGAGAGCGTGCAGAACACCTTCTGGCCGTTGATCCGGTAGCCGCCGGGTACTTTGCGCGCCTTGGTGTTGGGGGAGAGGATCGAACGAGCACCGCCGCCCTCGGTATAAAAACCGTTGAGCAGCATCTGCTTTCGCCCCACGTTTTCCAGGTACAGCCCTTTTTGCGCCGCGGTCATGAACGGCGCATAGAAGCCCACCGAATTGAGATGCATGTTGATCGCGAAAGCGGTGGCACAGCATCCCTGCACGAGCTGCTCCTGCGCCAGGATGAATGTAAACGGATCGACGCCCCATCCGCCGTACTCCTTCGGCGTGGTCATCGCCGTGTAGCCGGTCTCCTTGAGCCGCGCGATGTTTTCGAACGGAAAGCTGCCCTCGCGATCGTGCTGCTCGGCGCGCGGCGCAAATTCCTTGGCGAGATCTCTGGCGAGAGCGATGATGCGCTGCTGCTCCGGCGTAAGCTCCACAAACATGAATATCTCCTGGAAAAGGATGCTATGCGTGCGTTATCGCGATCGCCTCGACCTCGATCAGTAGCCCGGGAAAAGCCAGCGCCGCGACCACCACCGCAGTGCTGGCTGGCGGATCATCGCCGAAAACCTCGCTCCGCGCCGCCAGCATATCCATGAACTTCGATCCGTCGGTGATGTAAGTATTGATCTTGACTATATCCTTGAGACTGCTGCCGGCGCTCTCGAGCACGGTCCTGATATTTTCGAAAACCTGGCGAGTCTGCGCCTTCATATCGCCTTCGCCCACCAGGTTGCCGTCAGGATCGTAGGCGACCTGTCCGGAGACGTAGATCGTATTGCCGATCTGCTTGCCCTGCGCGAGCGGCAACCGATCGTCCCAAGTCCACCCCGGATCGACGTTGCGTCTTCGCGCAGGCGGAGCAGATGTCCGGCGTGCCTTGGGCGCAACCACTTTGCTCCGCCCGCGACTGACCTGTTTCTTTTTAGCCGCCATATTTCCTCCTGTCTGAATGCTGGAGCGGTGATGCTATAGAAGTGTCGTTATCCTGTAAGTCGAGAAAAAAGGCAAAGATCGGCGCGGCATATAGACGGCTGCATAAGCGGCGTCCCCGCAGGACGTTGCGGGCGGCGCGGGGAGGTTCTCTGTGAAAATAAGGCCAGCCAACTCGGCTCTGCGGATCGTGCGCTCCGCGCTATTTACATTGGTCCTGGCGCAGACCCTGCCGTCGATCGCCCTGGCCCAGGCGGGATCGCAGGCCAATTCGCTTGCCGAGGCGTATCGAATCATCGCCTCGAAGCAGTTCGTCGATCTCACGCACTCCTTCAGTCCCCTGACGCCGGTATGGAAGGGCTTCGGTTCCGCGACTTTCTCGGCGGCCTCGGATCCCGAAAGCGGTCGGCCCTACACCATCGAAAAGGACGGGTTTCGGGTGTTCTTCTACTCGATGGTCGGGCAGTACGGCACGCACGTCGACCCGCCTGCGCATTTCGATCCCGGCGGCGAAACGATGGACCAAATCCCGCTCAAGCAGATGATCCTGCCGCTGGTAGTCTTCGATATGACGCCGATGCTCAAGACGGATCCCAATCACGCGCTCAGCGTCGAGGACATCAAGGCGTGGGAGCATGCAAACGGGCGTGTCCCCGCCGGATCATTCGCGGCAGTGCGCACTGACATGTACAAGGACTGGGAGACCAATCAGCAGCGGTTCAAGCGCGCTCCATTCCCAGCGTGGTCCCTCGACGCTATCCGCTTTCTCTACGAGCAACGCGGGATCGTGGCGAACGGCCACGAATCGATGGACACGGACGCCACCGATGACCTCAGGTCCGAGGCCTGGGTCCTCAAGCACGGCCACTGGCAGATTGAAGTGATGGCCAATCTGGATAAGGTCCCGGCGACAGGCGCCCTCATCGTGGTAACGTGGCCAAAACCAAAGCACGGCTTGGGATTTCCCGCGCGCGCCTTCGCAATTCTGCCATAGCCGCGTCTCATTGGCCTTGGCAAAGCGCTCCGCATGAAGGTAGAAGAAAAGACCACTCACGAGTTATAGGAGTCGATTGGATGAAAACGGAAAGCCTCGAGTACCGTGACGGCGATGTCACCCTGCGTGGGTTTCTCGCATTCGACGATCGGAAATTGGGCAAGCGGCCGGGAGTGCTGATAATGCCCGAGGCGTTTGGGCTCGGCGCGCAGGCGAAGCGCCGTGCCGAGCGGCTCGCGGACCTCGGGTACGTCGCGCTGGCCGGCGATCCCTATGGCGACGGCCTGCAAGTGAATGATCTCCAGGAAGCTATCAAACGCGCGACCGCACTGTTCGCAGATCCTGCAAAGTCTCGCGCGCGGGCGCGCGCAGCGCTGGACAAGCTGGCCTCGCTGCCCGAGGTGGATTCGAGCCGTCTCGCCTCGATCGGCTACTGCATGGGCGGCACTCTATCGCTGGAACTCGCGCGTGACGGCGCCCCGCTCAAAGGTATCGTATCGTTTCACGGCGGCTTGCAAACGCAGCGGCCCGCTGCCGGCGAGATCAAAGCTGAAATTCTGGTCTGCACTGGCGCTGACGACCCGTTCGTCCCAGTCGCGCAAGTCGCTGCGTTTGCCGAGGAGATGACTAAAGCCAAAGCCAACTGGCAAGTTATCAGCTACGCGGGTACCGTGCACAGCTTCACCAATCCAGAAGCCGACAAGGTGGGCGCGCCGGGAATCGCCTACAACAAATTCGCGGACGAGCGTTCGTGGAAGGCGATGACGTCGTTGTTCGAGGAGATTTTCGCGCCGGCGTGATGCACTTGGATGATGAACGACCACATTCGCCGGCCGCCGTTCACGAACGCCCCTGTCCGTTACTCTTGACGTAGCCCGGCACTCACGATTAATGGAGCGATGCTCTCGCGAAATTGCGCCAATCCCGATTCGTAGTTCACCCATGAGACGGTTATTCCGTCGGCTCCGGCTTCGGCCATCCGCAGCATGCCTTCAACTATTTGTTCAGGCGTGCCCACCAACGGAAGGCCGCCGTATCCAGCAATGAGATTGGCGGCCATCGATTCCCATTGCTCCTTGGAAGCGCTCTGCGAATTGGGTACGAGAACGTCTAGAATGTCTCGCACAGCTTTCCAGTCGCCCCTCTCGTGCACGTAGTAGTGGACGAACTGTTTGGCTTCGCGTTCGGTTTCCGCACACACAATATAAGTCATTAGAAAGACAAGAATTTCACGGTCGAACTCTTTTCGAGCCAGCGTCTTGATTTCTGAGATTGCGGTGCGGCCGACCTCGAGATCTGGCACCGCTACGAACGTCAGATCAGCGTGTTTTGCGGCGAAGCGCCTGCCCGCGGGACTGAGTCCCGCATTCATTATCAATGGATATGGCTTCTGTAACGGCTTGGGTTCAGCATAAGCGCCCGTGATTTGGAAAAATTGCCCTGCAAAGTCAAACGTCCCCCGCTGGGTCCACAGACGCTTGATCAAGGTCAGCCATTCATCCGAGTAGCGGTAGCGTTCGTCATGTTCACGCTGAGGAGTGCCAAACATGGCGATCTCCGCGGAGTTCCATCCGGCAACCACGTTGATGCCGAATCTGCCGCCCGAGATATGATCGATCGTTACTGCCTGCTTGGCCGCCAGCACCGGGTGAACAGTGGGCACATGCGAGGTCGAGAAAACGAATATCTTCGTTGTGGCGGCAGCAAGCCCGGCCGCCCATGTGTAGGTCTCAAAGCAGCGATGATTGAAATTGATCTCGCCGCCCAGACCCTTCCATCGAGCCACCGGAATCATCGCGTCGAACCCGGCTTGCTCCGCGGCCCGAGCGATTCGAACGCTTTCGCCCCAGTCGACCTTGATCGTCCCATCGACCAAGGTCATCGAGCATCCGTGACTTACGTTGGCTCCGAATACCGCAAGCTTGAGCTTGTTCTGATTGAAAAAGGGATGCTCGCTCGGATCGATCGGATTGCGATCCATCTTCATCGGGCACTTTTTATTACGCCTCGACGGGTGACCTGCAGGGACAGATTCTAGCCGACCGAACGGCGTTCGCCGGGCGCCGGCGACCAGTTCGAGCAGACGATGCATTCGTCGGCGAGTTTGCCTTCCGCGGCCGCCGCTTTGTCATCCTCGGTCTGGTACGTCGGATCTTCGGTGCGCTCCGCACGGTTGTCGCCCTCGCCGGCCCCGGCATGTTTCCAGGAGTGATCGGCGGTCCATTCGAACGGCATCATCTTGATCGAACCCGGCGTACGCATCGTCCCGAACGCACTCAGCGTTTCGACCATGATCTCGCGCTGGAGGCCGCGGTCGAGCGGCTTGCCCGCTGTGTGTCCCAGCGGAAAATCATTGAAAACCGCTCGCGGCGGATTGACCGCGCGCGTGATGTCCAGCGCACTGCTCATCGTCATCGTGGGAAAGCCGGCTGCCTCAGCGTGCCGCGCGATCAGTCCAACGGACTGATGACACACGGGTCAAACAGGCACCAGCAGGGCGAGGTCGGCGCGCTCGGCCATCAGGCGTTCGGTAATCGCGGGAGCGACTTCCTCGCGCACACGCCGCGAGGAATAAATTCCGCCCATGAAGGCAAAGGCATGATCGGTGAGTCCGCCGATGAAACCCTCGCGGACCAGGCCGCGCAGCGTGTCGATCGGAAACACCACGTTTGGGTCCTCGCGCGCGTCGGTCTGGTCGTAGGCGAAATGCGAGGTGCGCAAATCCTCCGTGCGAACGTCGGTGGGGATCAGCCGCAAGCTGGTGTCATCTTTGGAGTGGAAAGCGACCTGGCCCCGACGATAGATTCCGCCCGAGGCGATCAGCGCTACGCGGGACTGCTTAAGCGGCTTGCGTAGCGGCTGCCAAGGCGGAGCGTCGGTATTGTAAACCCATCCGTACGGCTTGTAACCGAGCTTGGCGTACTGCCTGGTGATGCTTTTGATGTACTCGACCGGTGGTTCAGCCATTCGATTCGCTCCCGTAAACATAATTCTAGCCTAAACCCATCTTTGCATGACAGCGCATCTGACAGGCCGCCGCGCCGTTCAATGTCCCGCCGCGAGTTCGCGGAAGATCAGGATCTTTTGCACCTCGTTGGTGCCATCGTAGATCTGAAACACGCGTGCGTCGCGGTAGAATTTCTCGACCGGGTAATCGTTGATGTACCCGTAGCCGCCATGGATCTGAATCGCCGACGAGCACACCCGCTCGCACATCCGGGAGGCGAACAGCTTGGACATCGAGGCCTCCTTGATGCAGCGCACCTGTTCCTCCTTCAGCCCGGCGGCGTGGCGGCACATCTGCCGCGCCACCTCAATCTCGGTCGCCATCTCGGCCAGCTCGAACGCTATCGCCTGATGCTCCGTCAG
The DNA here is from genome assembly GCA_963710455.1 of uncultured delta proteobacterium. Taxonomy (GTDB): domain Bacteria; phylum Desulfobacterota; class Binatia; order Binatales; family Binataceae; genus JAKAVN01. Next base: position 223,952 of record CAVQAG010000011.1, on the reverse strand, counting down.
CTTCTTGCCGAACGCCTCGCGCTCCCGCGCATAAGCGAACGCAGCGTCGAACGCGGCCCGCGCGACGCCGATCGATTGCGCGGCGACGCCGATCCGTCCGCTGTCGAGGCCGGAAAACGCGACCTTCAATCCGCGTCCGGGATCGCCGAGCAGGTTCTCGGCCGGAACTTCGAGATTCTCGAGCTGGACCTGGCAGGTGTCGTTGCTGCGATGGCCGAGCTTGTGCTCGACTCGGAGCACCTGGTAGCCCGGGACGTCGGTGCGGGTCAGGAACGCGGAGATGCCGCGCTTGCCGGCGTCGGGATCGGTAACCGCGATCACCACGGCGACTTTGGCGGAACGGCCCGACGTTATCAGCGATTTGGTACCGTTGATCACGTAACGGTCGCCGCGGCGCACGGCGCGAGTGCGCAGGTTGGCCGCGTCGGATCCGGCTTGCGGCTCGGTAAGGAGCATGCAGCCGAGCTCGCGGCCACTCGCCACCGGGCGCAAGAAGCGCTCCTTGTGCTCCGGCGTGCCGAAATCGCGGATTTTGAACCCATAGGAATTGCTGGCGCTGACCATGTTGCAGACACCGGCGTCCCCGTACGCGAGTTCCTCCGTCGCGAGCGCATAGGAAGTGAAGTCCGCGCCGGCGCCGCCCCATTGCTCGGGGATGCACACGCCGAACAGCCCCAGCGCGCCGATCTTTCGTAGCGTATCCAACGGCACCGTAGCTTCGCGGTCCCATTGCGCGGCGAACGGGGTGACTTCCTTGCGCACGAATTCGCGGGTCATGTCGCGAATGGCGACCTGGCGCTCGCTGAGCCGGCTCATAATGGCGCTTCTCGAAATTCCATTTGCATCCCAGCGCTGTAGCAACGTTGATGATGAATTTCAAAGGTTCTCGTACTGTTGTTAAGCTGCACGGATGAGGAAATGGAAATGGGCTTTGAAACCATAGTCGCGCAGCAAGCGGGGCCGTCATTTATCGTTACGCTTAACCGGCCGCTTCGGCGAAACGCGGTGAACCTTCAGATGATGGAGGAGATAATCGCGGCCGCGCGGCAAGCCGAAAACGAACCGACCGTGCGCGCCCTGATTGTTACGGGCGGCAAAGAATACTTTTCCGCCGGCGCAGACCTCAACGACGCCCTGGCGGTTAGATCGCCCGCCGCGGGCGCGGAATATTTCGGCCGCTGGCATCGGCTCAACGCGACGCTGGAGAACCTGCGCAAGCCGGTGATCGCCGCGATCGAAGGTTTTTGCCTGACCGGCGGCTGCGAGATGGCGCTCGCTTGCGACATCCGGGTCGCCGGCGAGGGCGCAAGCTTTGCCATCACCAGCGCACGTATCGGCACTGTGCCGGGCGCGGGCGGCACTCAGCGCTTACCGCGTATCGTGGGTATCGCCAAGGCGCTTGAGTTGATGTTTTCGGCCGAGACGATCGGCGCGGCGGAAGCCTATCGCATCGGATTGGTCAATCGTCTCGCACCAGCGGGCGGAGCGCTCGCGGAAGCCTGCGCGATGGCGGCGGTCTATGAAAAGCGCGCGCCGCTGAGTCACGCGCTGATCAAGCGGGCCGTGCGCCAGGGGATACAGATGGATCTCGACTCCGGGGTGGCGTTCGAGTCCTTCGTCGTGACAGCTATATACGGCAGCGAGGACAAGCACGAAGGAATCTCAGCTTTCCTCGAAAAGCGCGAGGCCTCTTTCAAAGGCCGCTAGGCGGAGAATGAGCAAATACGATTCGCTTTGCGACGGTCGAGTTTTTGAATCCGCCAATCCGGTTCGGGTCACCAGCGAACTGATCGCGGATTTCTGTGCCGCCGTCGGCGAAACCAATCCTCTATATACGGATCCCGAGGCCGCCCGAGTGGGCCCGCATGGCGGCCTGGTAGCGCCGCCGTCCCTCGCCGCGATCTTCGGCGACGGTGAAAACATCTTTCAGCATTTCCCGGAACTCGATACGCGCCGGCTGCTGGCTGGAATCGACCTTGAGTTCCTGACCCCAATCCGCGCCGGAGATTCGATAACAACGATTTCTCAGATCAAAGAGATTTACGAGAAAACCGGCCGCAGCGGCCCGATGGTCTTCATCGTCATAAGCTCCAGCTTAAGAAAGCAGAACGGCGAAGTGGCGGTGCGAGTCGACTACCGTTACACCAATCCTGCCCAGCGTGCCACGCCGGATGGCCTGCGTTCCTAGTCGGCGGCGAGCGATTTTTCGGCGTTTATGACGGGGGCGGCGCTCCGTCCCTGGACTTCGGATTCGGCTGGGGTCTCAACCTCGTTCGGCAGGTACATCACGACGCTCAGCCACGCGAGCGGCGGACCGAGGAGTAGTGCGCCCGTCGCGTATAGCCACGGGACGAACAGGCCTGGAATGGCGTTCACGCGCGCCGCGAGAGCGACTCCCACGAAACACGCAAAACCGAAAAAGATTCCCGGAACCAGCGCAAAGACCGGAATCCGCGCAAGGTAGAGCAGACCGAGCGTCATCCCGAAGGCGAGCAAGCTGTTGGGAAGTGCAACGAGGCCGACGAGCGGGTCGATGGTAAAGGCCAAAGTGAAAAAAAAGACACCGGAAATTGTCCCGACGATCAGGGTCGGATAAAGCTTCCGGATCGCTTCGTTGGGACCGACCAGGAATGAGGCGCCCCAAGTGATATAGGTTGCCCATACCGGCACGTTGGCGAGCACAAAAAGCGGGATGGTGAGAGCTGCAAGCGTGGCGACGAACCATTCCATCGGAATGAAATTCTTTTGCATCGCGCAATCCTCTCTTCGCTCGACGATTCGCGGCCGTCGGGGTGAATGCCACTCTAATGCGGCGCCACGCCATCCGCCAGCACGGCGATCCTCGCTTCACCTATTTCTTTATCTGGGGCCGGGTCATGCTTCCCATCGCTTGCGCAGCGGTGACTTTGACCGGGTATTGAGAATAGTTGGCCTTGAGTTCGATCATGTACTGGTCCGGATCGAGTATGTATATCGACGTGCCGAACCCGGTCGCGCCGTAGAGTTCTCGGACGGGCGAAGCGGTTTCAACCTTGTTCTCCGCCAGATATTCCACGATTTTGTTCATGTCGCCGCGGATCATGAGGCAGAGATGATCTATCCCCCGTTGCGTTCCCTGGCCTAAAACAGCGCCCGCGGGCAGCAGGCAGAGATCGATCAGGTTGCGGCCGCATCGGAGCTGATAGATGCCGATGTCCTCGATGATCCTTTCCAGGCTGAGCCCCAGCACGTCCACATAGAAGGCCAGGCTGCGCTTGATATCCGTCACTCGCAGGACGGCGTGATCGATTCCGTCGAATTCCAGAGGACGTATTGGCATGGCGACCTCCACTGATGCTTGCTTCGATTTTTCTACTTGAGCGCGACGATCAGCTGTTTGGCCCATCCCTCGTCATAGGGGACCGAGAGTCTCAGGTTGACCCGCAGGTGTTTGTATTTCCACTGTCCATTGAGTTTTACGTACTCGTCCTTGTACTGAAGCGCCAGCCATCGCGCCTGCTGGGCCGCGCGAAACTTGAACGGGCCCATGAAATACCACTCCCCGGTCGCCGTGTCTTCGTGCACTTCGATGATCGGATTCATTACGTTGTGCTGCGAGAATTCGATCAACTTCCGAAATCCCTCGAACAGTTTGCGAATGTCCGCGTGCCCTTTGGCGGTCCCAAACTCTGCGCTCTCCCAGATGCCATCTTCGGCGAATACCGAGGCGATTCTCTCCGGGTTGTGGTCATCATCACATATTTCACAATATCTGGCCTTGAGCTGTTTGATCGCCTCGATGTCCTCGATGCGAGTGAGCCGCCGCTCGATTCCTTCAAGATCCATGGTCGATCCTCCAGAACTGATCGTTGGTTCTGTTTCATACCACAAGCGACGCCGGAGCCGTGATCGCAATGCGATCGCTCCCGGGTGATCAGTCCTCACATGGGCGGTCGATATTTTTTGTGGACGGATTTGGAATCTGAATGGCGCTCGTGGCATGATGGCCGCGAAGAAAAAACCCGGATCATCCTTAAAACATGCTTCGATCGTCAATTTCACGTTTGCGATCTGATGGATCGCTGATCGGACGACACGGCGATGCCTGACGCAGGCTCGATAACCGCCGCAGCAGGGGCAAGCCTCTCGCGCGTCACGCCGCAGCCCGTGGTTGCGCCGCTCACCCGCGCGGCAATATTTCTGGTCCTGACGGTGAAAGCAGGTGTCGAAAGCGTGAACAGCGTCAGATCGTTGTGTGGAGACCTTCCCAAACTTCTTCGCGCTGTGGGCTTCCGCGATCTGGAAGGCAACCTGTCCTGTATTGTCGGCTTTGGATCCGAGGCCTGGGACCGGCTGTTCGGAGAGCCGCGACCGGCGGAGCTCCATCCGTTCCGCGAGATCCATGCCGGCAACCGGCACGCCGTTTCCACGCCGGGCGACGTGCTTTTTCATATTCGCGCCGAGCGCTCCGACCTCGCCTTCGAGTTGGCAGGCCAGGTCATGACGAAGTTGGGCGATGCGGTCGCCATCGCCGACGAAGTCTATGGCTTTCGCTATTTCGATCAACGCGATCTGCTCGGTTTTGTCGATGGCACGGAAAACCCCACAGACCAAGCGGCGGTCGACGCGGTCCTGATAGGTGGGGAAGACTCCGCGTTCGCGGGCGGCAGCTACGTGATCGTACAGAAGTATCTGCACGACCTGGCTGGATGGGATGCGTTGCCCACGGAGGTCCAGGAGCGGATCATCGGCCGCACCAAGCTCTCCGATATCGAGCTGGACGATGCGGTCAAACCGACCTCCGCGCACAACGCGCTGACGACCATCGTCCAGGACGGCAAGGAGGTCAAGATCGTACGCCAGAACATGGCCTTCGGCCGGGCTGGCCAGGGCGAGTTCGGCACCTACTTCATCGGCTACGCCCGCTCGCCACGCACCACCGAGCAGATGCTGGAAAACATGTTCATCGGGCGGCCGCCGGGCAACTACGATCGGCTGCTGGACTTCAGCCGTGCAGTCACGGGCGGCCTGTTTTTCGTGCCTTCGGCCTCGTTCCTCGAAACCATAGCGCCCGAAGCGGCCGCGAACCCGGACGCTTCTCCAGATGCCGCGGAGGCTGAATCCGCACCTCCCGCTTTGCCAGCGAGCGACGGTTCGCTTGGCATCGGCTCCCTGAAGGGACAATCCCAGGATGGAAAACGATGAATAACCTGCACCGCGAGCTCGCTCCTATCTCCGACGGCGCGTGGACTCAAATCGAGCAAGAGGCGGCGCGCACCCTCAAGCGCTACCTCGCAGGGCGGCGTGTAGTGGACGTCAAAGAGCCTGGCGGCGTGATGCTGGCCGCCGTCGGCACCGGCCATCTGCACAATATCGAGGCGCCGGAAAACGGAATCGTCGCTCGCCAGCGCGAGGTGAAGAGCCTGGTGGAGTTGCGCGTGCCGTTCGAACTCGACCGTCACGCGATCGACGACGTCGAGCGCGGCGCAAATGACTCGGATTGGCAGCCGCTCAAGGACGCAGCAAAGCGGATAGCCTTTGCCGAGGACCGTGCGATCTTTGAAGGCTACGCCGCCGGCGGAATCGAGGGCATCCGCCAGGGAACCAGCAATCCTATCGCGAGTTTGCCCACCAATGTGCTTGAGTATCCCAACGCGATCGCCGAGGCCCTAAGCCAATTACGCCTGGTGGGAGTCAACGGTCCTTATTCGGTGGTCCTGGGAGCGGAAGCCTATACCGCCGTCAGCGAGGCCAGCGATCACGGATATCCGATAATCCAGCATATCCAGCGCCTGGTCAGCGAGGAAATTATATGGGCTCCAGCGATTGCGGGAGCCTTTATCCTCACCACTCGCGGCGGCGACTTCGACTTGCACATCGGCCAGGACATCTCGATTGGCTATTTGAGCCACTCCAATACGTTGGTCACGCTGTACCTGCAGGAGACGCTCACCTTTCTCCTGCTGACGGCGGAAGCTGCAGTGGCGCTGACACCCGCGGCCGGATCCGCACAGAAAACAGGCCGGTAGCAGACGCCGGCTTCGCGACCGCGCTAAGCGCGAAGAGCGCCGGCCAACCCGCGCTCGCCTCTTGTTCCGGATCAGGCGGGAACCGGTGACGTTGCCCACCCTCCTTTGGGCCGGACGCCCTTGGCGGGCTTGATTACCTCGTTACCGAAGCGCTGAATCTGCGTCTCGAGTTCCTCGACCTGGCCCCTGCAGTCGGGGATCAGCACCACCAACGAATAGCCGGCGTCCGCAAAGCGCTGAAGGTCGGATAACACCTCCTCGGGGGAGCCGGTACAGATAGGACGCGGCTTTCCTCCCCGCTGCCGCTCAGTGGGAGCCGTGAGGCGTCCCGAGGCGACCGCCATCATGAAGAATTTCGAGAGGTCGCGTCCAAGCCGATCGGCCTCGCGCCGAATTTCGTCCTGCAGCGGCGCGTAGCGATTCGGGTCGGCAAGCGGATCGAGAAATATGGGATAGAAGCCGTCGCAGGAACGGATGGCGCGGCGCGCGCCGGCGGGCACTACACCGCCGAAGATGATCGGCGGGCGCGGCTTTTGCGCGGGTTTTGGATCCATCGAGACCCGATCGAAATTGTAGTAGCCGGCCGTTAAAGTCCACCACTTCCGCGGTCCACGAACGCTTGAAAATCTCGATACACTCGTTGGCCATCGCGCCGCGCTCAGCGTAGGTGAGGCCGAGGGCGTCGAATTCCTCCTTCATCCAGCCGGCGCCAACCCCCAGCATCAGGCGCCCATTGGAAAGCAGATCGACGGTCGCAAACTGCCGCGCGTCGCTGAGCGGATTCCGGTACGGGACAATCAGCACGCTGGTGCCCAACTTGAGCGTGGAGGTGCCGGCCGCCACCGCTCCCATCGTGACCGCGGCATCCAGCATATTGTGCCGCGCCTCGTATGCGCGCTTACCGGACGCATTCGCGACGTGCGCGCTGCTCGATCCGGTGGGCATGCAAACGTGGTCGGGAAACCACATCGAATGAAATCCCGCCGCCTCTGCAAGCTGGGCCATCCTTACCGGCCGCATGTCCTGCGGCGACGCGCTTTTGAGAAAAAAGTCGTTCTCATCGCGGTAGCCGATACCATGGGTGGTGGCGTAGATTCCGACGTCCATCGATCTGCTCTCTGCACTATTCCTGTTTGCGGTGCTGCGTTTGGGCCGAGCCGATAGCGCTCACGCCTTGAAACCGTCGACGAACTGCTTGCGGACCCAGCCGTCCTCGTACGGCGTGAGAAACAGAATTTTCACCCTGAGATGTTTGAACAGCCACCTCCCGCCGGTCCTGACGTAGTCATCGTTGTAGACTCCCGCCAGCCACACCGCCTTTCCGTCGATCGTGCAAGGTTGAAGCAACTTCCACTCGCCCGTGGCCCGGTCTCCCTGCACGTCGATGATCGGGTTCATGACGTTATGGACCGCAAATATGAAAGACTTCGAGGCGCCTTTGAAGAACTTCCGGATCGCCTCCCGTCCTTCGAATTTGCCAATACCGGTGCCTTCCCACGTCGCATCTTCAGTGTAAAGGGCAGCAATCCCGTCGGCGTCATAGTTGGCATCGCAGTAATGGCAGTATTGATGCTTCAGCTTTTTGATCGCTTCGACGTCTTCGATCAATTGAATCCGCTTTCCCAAATCGTCGACGTTCATTTTCACCTTCCTCCTTGAGAGTGCCTCACTCAGCCCTTGATGAACGCGAGCAGGTCAGCGTTGATCGTGTCCGCTTGCGTCGTGGGCATGCCGTGCGGAAAGCCCTTGTAGGTCTTAAGCGTCCCGTTCTTCAGCAGCTTCGCCGACAACGGCCCGGCGGCGGCGTAGGGAACGATCTGATCGTCGTCCCCATGCATAACCAGCACCGGTACTGTGATTTTCTTCAGATCGTCGGTGAAATCAGTCTGTGAGAAGGCAACGATGCCATCATAGTGTGCCTTCGCTCCGCCCATCATGCCCTGACGCCACCAGTTCTGAATGATTGCCTCCGAGGCTTTCGCGCCGGGCCGGTTGTAGCCGTAAAAAGGCCCCGCCGGCACGTCGCGATAGAATTGCGAACGATTGGCGGCGAGTTGTGCCTGCAGGTCATCGAACACCTCTTTGGGAAGGCCGAGAGGATTGGCCGCCGTCTTCACCATTAGCGGCGGCACCGCACTGATGAGCGCCGCCTTGGCCACCCGGTTTTCGCCATGCCGTCCCAGATAGTGCGCGACCTCGCCGCCGCCGGTGGAGTGGCCGACATGCACGGCGTCCTTCAGGTCGAGATGCATGGTAAGCGCCGCAAGATCGTCAGCATAGTGATCCATGTCGTGACCGTCGCCCGTTTGCGTGGACCGGCCGTGGCCGCGGCGGTCATGGGCTATGACGCGATACCCGTGACGCGAGAAGAACAGCATTTGCGTATCCCAGTCATCCGCCGACAACGGCCACCCATGGCTGAATACTATGGGCTGACCCTTGCCCCAATCCTTGTAAAAGATCTCAACGCCGTCTTTGGTCTTGATGACAGGCATAGCAGCGTCTCCTTGCTTTGGATCATTGAGTTACGGTGCGCCGCATTGGGGCGGCCGATGCTGTGCCGCTCCACGGCGTTCGAAGGGCGTGAACTTTGTCGGATGCAGTGTGTCATGGTCACGCGACCTGACATCCCGGAAATATCAGATCACGCGCCGGGTGACCACAACTTTTGCCAATACCGCCCAGAAGCTTCGTCCGGAGTGCGCGCGAGCGCTCACTATGCTAATGGCGGATTTCACGAGACATCGCAGGAGATCATCGAATATGACGGACTCGGAATCGGCAAAGTCTCACCAGTTCGACGCCGAAATGGGAGCCGGCGGGCGCCTGAGCGTTGGCACTCGCGAGGAGCTGGTCCGACGGGCCGAGGCGTTGATCCCGACGCTGCGGGCGCGAGCCGCGGAGGCCGACGCGCTCCGCCAGCTCCCAGCGGAAACCGCACGCGACCTGAAAGCTTCCGGCGTCGCTCGCATCCTGCAACCCGCGCGCTATGGCGGATGCGAGGCCCCGTTCGCCGGCATGGTCGATATTCTAAGAACGATCGCCAAGGGATGCGGTTCGACGGCGTGGTGCCTCGCACAATACATCGGCCACAACTTCATGGTGGCGCAGTGGCCGCCGCCCGCGCAGGAGGCGGTCTGGCGTGACGCGCCCGACAACCTCGTCAGTGGCATCCTCATTCCCCTGCTAGGCGCTGCCACGAAAGTCGCCGAAGGCTACCGTTTGACCGGACAATGGCCCTTCGTGAGCGGGGTCAACAACGCTGATTGGTGCTTTCTCTCGGGCATGGTGGGTAATGCCGACGGGGGCGCACCCGAGGAACGTTACTTCCTGGTGCCGCGGCGGCAAATCACGATCGTGCCTACGTGGGACGCGATGGGACTGCATGGCTCAGGGAGCGACGACGTGAAAGTCGACGATCTGCTGGTACCCGAGCACATGACCCTGCCGATCGGCTTGCTCAAGGGCGGCGAGACTCCTGGCAACCGGCTCCATCCGGCGGCGCTCTATCGCTCACCGAGTTACATGTGGTTCGGCATCCTGCTGACCAGTGCGTCGCTCGGCATGGCCGAGGGAATGCTGACTGATTACCTGCAGGAAGCGAAGAAACGAATCGCGCTGATGTCGGGTCAGGAGACCCGCGGCTTGATGAGCCAGCAGATCAAGGTGGCGGAAGCTGTAGCTTCGTTGGAAGCCGCGCGGGCCGTCCTCTACAGCATGTGCGGCGAAATCATGGCCCTGCTCGAGGCCGGCGTTGTGCCAAGCGACGAGCAACGCACGCGTTATCGATGCGTCGCTGCGTATGCGGGGAAGCTGGTGTTTGCGGGCGCCAATGCGATCTGGGACGCAGAGGGAGCGCGTGGCGTGTACTTGAAGAATCATATTGCGCGGGAGTATCGGAACCTGTGCACCGCGACCCGCCATGTCACTCACAACTGGGACGGCAACGCGGCGGCACACGGGCGGGTGAAGCTGGGACTGCCCCTGGACAATCCCTCATTGTGACGCGATGCCTTTCTGGGATCGCTTCATGTAGGCCGGGTGGTAAGGACCGGGCAAATCGATCGGCGCACCACCTGCTCGGCCACGCTGCCCAGCAGCGTGTGCTTCTTTCCGGTCCGCCCATGCGTCGACATCACCACCAGGTCGACGGAAAATTCCGCTTCGGCCTTGAGCACGCCCGAGACAGGCACACCCGTGCGCACGATGATCTCGTAGGGGACCTTGCCCTGCAGCCACTTACGCGCAACTCCGCGCAAACTGTCCGTGGCGACCTCCTTGATGTCGGCGCTGAGGCGTCGCGTCTCCACCCTGGGAATGATGTAGAGGAGATAGATGCGCCCGTTGTTCTGCCGCGCCATACTCACCGCCAACTCGAGAGCTGGAATCGAAATGCGATCGAAATCGATCGGGCAAAGGATTCTTTGTAACCGGGTCTTCATCGTGCGCCGTCTCGGTCGCCTCATCAGTGCGGCTGTTATGCGTTGCAGTCGCTATGCATTATCTGGTTGGCGCGCTATTGCTCCCCAGGCCGGAAAGGGCTGTCCCTCCATGATTCGGTGCGCCAAAGACCGGCCCATCCACACGCTGAGGGCGACTCCATGCCCCGAATAGCCACCCGCAACGAGTATGGCCGGCGCTTCCGGCACACTTCCGATAAGCGGCATCCCGCCCTGCGGAATCCCGATCGGCCCTCCCCAACGATGCGTGACCCGCACCTCACTGAGCGCAGGATGTAACCGGCGCACCCGGCTTTCGAGCCGCGCCAGCACCGCCGCCGGTTCGGCGGCGTCAAGGCTCGAGTTGCTCGAGATCTTCCGGCGCGCGGTAAGTCAGGCCAGCGCCAAAAATCATCCGTCGGTCCTGGGTCTCTCGCCCCCAGAGGTAAGGAGTATCTACCGTGTAGAAGGGAATGCCGTTTCCAAGCCCGAGGTCGTGAAGTGTAGCGTCACTTAGCGGCTCGGTCGCGCAAGCGAAGGTGAGCGAGCTTTCCACCTGGCGGAAGCTGGGGAGCAGATGGCTGGTCCAGGCGTTCACCGCAACGATTACGAAGCGCGGCCGGATGACCGCGCCTTCCAGTTCGAGCGAGGGATGCGGTTCAATGATGAGGCGTCGAACCTCCGCATGCTCGTGCAGGATCGCGCCGGCGTCCACCGCAGCCTGCGCGAGTTGCGTGAGCAGCGCCATCGGATCCACTCTCCCGCCCGCAACGGTCCTCACGATGCGCACGCCGTGGCCTTCGTCTCTCCATGGCAGCGCCTCGCCTGCCGTATCGTCACGATGCGCGATCTCCCAACATCCGGGCAGTCGCAGATCGCAATCGATCTCCGCCTCTTTGACCAGTTCCGCCAATGTGGGAACGCATCGATCGGCTCCCTCGATGACTCCCCTGGCCGTGCCTTCGAGAACGATTCCGCCGGTTCGTCCGCTGGCGCCGTCGCCCACGCCCGCCGCCTCGAGTAGCACCGGCCGGATGCCGCGGCGCGCAAGATGGTACGCGGCCGACACGCCGGTTAATCCTCCACCGATGATCGCAACCTCGGGCGTCGAGTTCTCAATCGGGCGCGACGAAACCTTGATCCCGCGCCACGGCGGTGCACCCCACTGACGCATCTCTTGATCTTACTGCGTGGGCTCTCTGCGTTGAACGGACATAGACTGGATATGATTTAGGCCAAATCCGAAGAGAACAGATTCGCGCGGGTCCCCTCAACCTTGCGTCGAGAGCAATCCGAGCCGCATCCGGCCGTACAATTCACCCGACGTGTCGAAATCGATGCTTGCATGCTGAGCGCCGACGTTAACGTTGCGAAACGCGGCCTGAAGCGCCGAGGAATCGTAGACTGCGTGCGCTCCCGAGCCTGAGAACAGGCGCGACGAGAGCGCGCCGGCAAAGCTCGGCCGCATACGCCGCCTGCCACTTGACGCGCGCGCGATAGCCCATGTCGGTGGCCCCTTGTCCCGACTGCGCCACCTTGGCCATGAGTTCCGCCGTATCGTGGATGAAAAACTGGGCGCATTCCACTTCTGCCATCGATTCGGCTAGCCGCAACTGCGTAGGTCCGTGTTCGGCTTTGCGCGCGCCGGTGACTATAGCGCGGCGCTCCCTGGTGCGCTCGACGAATTTCTCCAGCGCGAATTTCGCCGAGCCCAGGATCGCCGCCGGCACCGACCCCGAGAGAATGGAATCCGCGGAGACGCGGTAGACGTTCGTGGCGTGTTTCAAAGTGTAGGGCGACGAGCCTTTCATCAGCTCGCGGGTATCGATCGCTCTGTGCGAGGGCACGAAGAGATCCTTCGCAAGCACATCCTTGCTGCCGGTGCCTTCCATGCCGAGCACGTGCCAGGTGTCGTCCACGATGATCTGTTCGCGGGGCACCACCACGTGCACGCCGGGACCGCCGCTTTCCGCATCCGCGCATCCGAGGATTACCCACTGGGCGCGATCGACACCGCTGCAAAACTGCCAACGCCCGTCGACGCGGTAGCCGCCCTGCGCCGCGCGCGCCTTGCCCTGCCAAGCCAAGGTGCCCGAGACCAGTCCGTCGCGCCCATCGCCGAAGACCTCTTCCTGGCCGCGCTCGGGCCAGGAGCCGAGGCAGAAGTGATGCGCTCCCATCACCATCAGAATCCATCCGCTGGAAGGACACGCCTGCGACACCGCGGTCACCGTGTCGTACTGGATGCGGAGGCTCAGCTCGTAGCCGCCAACCCGCGCGGGCTGGCAAATTTTGAACAGCCCTGCCTCGACCATCGCTTCATGCTTTCGGGAACGACGCTGCGGGCCTGTACGCAGGCTTCGGCGTTGGCGGCGAGGACTGGCGTGATCTCCTCGATACGCTGCGCGATCTCTTCCGCGGACGGTTTCATGGCTCTCCTTGCCTCTTGACCCGGTCCATTCTCCGCCTCACTTTTCGAGTCTCTGGGTTTCGATTTCTGACCAGACGTGAGTTGGCTCATCCCCTCGGATCGGGCAAGTCTCGCACATAACGAGGGCTACGACCAAGATCGTTCGCCGGGCCCGGATTCTAAGTTTGCACTGCTCGCGACGGTGCCGCCCGCACTGACGCCGGGATTAGATCGGCTGCTCACCAGGACAGGACCGAGGGGGTGGTGCGCGTACGGGAAAGCACCGCGACCGCCCGCAGGCCGTCGGTAAAGTAGGAATCGCCGGTAAGGTTGTGGCGCGGCCGAGCGGCGGGCGCAGCCTGTACGCCGGGGACGAAGCCGAGCCGGGCGAGACGGCCGTTGACTCGCAAGCCATCGAGCACATAGTTCCGCGCTTCATCGACGTCCGGATCGATTAGGTGAGTCGTCAGGTTCCAGGTTTTCGGCGTGAAGCGCACGCCGATATCGCGGCTGACCTGGCCGATCCACACCGGCTCGCCGTCAAAGCGAACGTTGGTGGCCCACAATCGCAGATGGAGGCGCTGGTTGAGGCTCAGGCGGGCGCGTTGCAGCGCGAGATCCTGCTCGCGGCCGCAAAAATACAACGGGCTCACCGGAGAGTAGCGGTAATGCGACTCGAGCAGAAATGCCCTGGCGGTCTTCCAGGCGGTGCCGAACGTGAGCGACTCGGTCTCGTCCCACGTGCTCAGGCACTCCTCGATACTGGCGCGATCACCCACGATAACCAGGTTGAGCGGATCACCTTCACGCGTCCCGCGGGCGTTGCTGGTGCAGCGCGGCTGCCGCTCCAGCCAGACCTTGAGCGCCGACTGGTCGAGCTTTTCGGCCTTCCCGGCTGCCTGCGCATCCTCCGGCGGATGCGGCAGCACCAGGCCGGGCACTTCGACCGTGAACGGGAAATCCAGCGAGCGGCTGCGGCCGAGCAATCGTACGTCAACCTGCTTCACCGCCTCATCTAAAGGAGTGAACAGGAATCCGCTGACTTTATGACCGGCCAGGATGACCCCGGCGGGAAAACTCGACGCGCGGAAAAGATTTTCCAGCCGCCGGTTCGCGGCGCGCGCGCCCAGGAGCTTCAGCGGCACCAGCGGGAGCAGCGGAAGAAACAACCATCCGAGCAGTCCAAATGCCACCAGCCGCTTGCCGATCGCAAAGCGCACCAGATGAGCGGCCTCTAGCGGCGTGTAGTAATCGGGATCGATTTGGACCCGGTCCAGCCACAGCGGCTCCCCACCGCCGTTCGCGACTTCCAACCAGACCGCCTGCAAGCCGTGGCGCACGAGCCGCACGCCGAATATCCGCTCGCTCTCGCGGTCGCTCGGCACCGCAACCGTAATCTCAACCCCGTCCTGTTGCCGGGTTTGTGCCCGCGCCAGGAACGAGCGGTCCTCCGGATGGGGTGAGTAGTCTACAGTCAGCCATTTAAGCGGCGTGAACACCCGCGGGGACACACTCATTCTCTAGCGTAAGCGCTCGGCCAACACCACCGTCGCTCCGAGAGATACCAAGCGTCGCCCGCACTAACGAGCGATTCGATCGCTCATTGGTTTTCGAGATCATGAAAATTTCAAAATCGGGCGGCGGAACGCGTTCATTTCGACCAATCTCGAGAATCTCGTCGAAACTCCAAAGCGCTTACGACGGCTCCCTGATTTAACGGCAGCCTGGGAGCGCGCGGGCCTCCAGATGTGTGTGTATCCCATTCGCATCAACTGGTGCTGTGAATACTCACGAACGATGCGTTCGATGGTCGCTGAATTTAGGTAGCGCGATCGCGAATAGTCACTTTCACGATGCCGCGCGCGCTTCACTAATAACCGATCGACGGGCGGGAACCTTTGTAGTTGCCATGTCGTCCCGTCTCGTGATTCGTAACACACCGAACGGCCGACACGAAGCGCTGGCGATCGGGACGAGGCGCCGCTCACGCCCGGCCGCGAAAAGAATCGGCAACGCGTCGCTAACTAGCCGAATCGCGCCACCAGTATCCCAACTCCCGAGGGCTCGAGCCGGCATATCTGCGTTCCCGGCGACGGGACAAGGTGCATCTCCGGCGAAACGTCTTCCACCGAGCGTGCACCCGTGAACAGGTTGCCAAGCCTCGCAAGGTCGCAGAGTTGTGCGTTTTTGCGATCCTTGTTGAGAATCACGAGCGCCCGCCCGGAGCGAGCGTGCGACGATTTGAGAAACGCGAAGAGCGCAGGATTGCCGGCGTCCACCGCCTCGATCGGTCCTTCCTCGTTGAATGTGCGATGCGACGCTTTGAGCCGGTTGACCGCTCCAATATACGCGCTTAGATCCCACGCCGGCTGCTCCCAGTCCTGCGGACGTGTCTTGACCACGTTCAAACGCCGGCGGAATCCGTATTCGAATCCGATCGGTATCATCACGCCGGTCGAGAACAGCGCTGAAAACGCATAGCGCATTTTGACCGCGGCCTGATCGCCATCGAGTTCGGCAGCCAAACGGTCGGTGTCGTGCGACTCGGCGAAACTTATGGAAGGAGCGACGGCCCCACTCTCCCGGTATTGTTTCAAACACCAGGGCGCGGTGAAGTTCCACCATTTGGAACTATTGAAAAGAAAATCGAAGCCGGCACGTCCGAGCTTGAGCGTGTCCTCGAACGGGCATCCAAGCGACTCGGCGAAGAACCTCGCGCCCGGCGCGGAATGTTTGACCTCTCCGATAAGCCGCCGCCACAAATCGTCGGGCACCTTGTACGCCGCATCGCAACGAAAGCCGTCGAACCCGAACGAGGCGCACGATTTCGCCAGTTCGATCCAGTAACGCCACAACTGCTCGCGATCGGGGCTCGCTTGGTTGTCGATTTCATAGAGATCGCCCCATGTGACCCGGCGGTCGCCGTCCTGAGTTCCCGGATGGAGCGGTTGGCCGCCGGGACCGCGCCGATACCATTGCGGATGTTCCCGTACGAGGGGAGAATCCACGGCGGTATGGTTGATCACCAGATCCAGCATCAAGCGCATCCCCGCGCCATGCACCATTTCTACCATCGCCCGCAACTGGTCCTGGGGTGCTCCGCCCGCCGGATCGACCATCCGCGCGTCGATCGCGTAATAGTCTTTTACGGAGTAGAGACTGCCCGAGAAGCCCGCTTGCTGAATAGGATTGACGAATAGCCAGTTGAATCCCATCGCGCGGGCGCGGTCGATATGCGCGCTCCATTGCGGCATCGGACCGGCCAGCAGCGGAAAAAGGTTATAGATTCGCGGTCCTTCATCCCGACTTTGCTGGCCCATTTTGTCTCCGTTGCTTGCGCCGCCGCCGGGTTGCACGCTTGGGGGCTTTGGCCTGCCCGGCGGGCCAGAGGAACACCAGCAAATCCTTGAGATGAGCACGCCAACTGGTCCAGTTATGACCACCGGCCAGCTCTTGAAGGAAACATCGGCAGCCGCGAGCCCTGAGCGCCTCCACCAGCACCAAATGCGACGGTATGAAGCGCGGCTCATACTTGCCGACATCGAAATAGAATGATTGCGTTGCGCGCGCGCCGCGGGCCAGAGCGAGGATTCCATCCTCGGCCAGCAGAAACGCACCCGACTGGCTGGCGGCCTGAGAAAACAGATCCGGCCGCGCGAGTGCGAGATAGACCGAGATCAGTCCTCCCAGCGAGGCGCCCATCACGCCGCGGCCCTCGCAACCTTTAAGCGTGCGGAAGCGGCCGTCGATATGAGGGATCAACTCCGAGACCACGAAATCCACGTAAGCGTCGTTCAATCTATACTCAGTCATCCGGTTAACCGGGTCGACCATGACCGCGATTAATGGTGCGATCGCGCCCGCGTGAATCAGATTGTCCAGCACAACGGGCAGGCGCGCGCGGCTGAGATATTCACCACCATCGTGAACGTAAAGAGCCGGCAATGGATCAGCGTTCGTGTCGTACCCGGGCGGCAGGTATACGTACACCGAGCGGCGGTTTCCGAGCCGCTCGCTTGCGAATTCGAACTCCTCGATGTGGCCGTGCGGGATGCTCTCGACCGCTTCTAACTCGGGCGGCTCATGGAATTCGCCGACCACGAAGTAGGAGTTCTGGCCGCCGACCCCATTATCGATAACGTTGAGGCACAAAGGATCGAGCTTCCATTCGCCATCGACGATGAACTTGTACTCGAGCCGCGCCGGCTCGCTGAGGTTCAACGTGTAATGGAATATGCCGCTGTCATCGATCTGTTCCATAATCGCGAGATCGCCTGTGCGGCTCCATTGGTTGAACTCGCCGCCAACGGCAACATGCTGCGCATGCGGGTCGTGGTAGACGAAGGTGACCGCAGGGCCATCGATCATGGGGGAGCCGAGCGTACGCACAACTTCAAGGAATCGAGCCACGTCTTCGCCGTTGCCCGGCGGAGCCGCTTCGATACGGCGGCGCCAGGTCTCGAAGGTGGGAGCAGCCTCTTCGCGGGACATGATCGTTTTTGATACCGCCGCGGCAGGCGGCGGCCAGCAAAAATCTCGTTGCTACAAAGGCGCAGCGGCACTATTCTAACAACTGGACGGTGGCGGTCCAGTCACATTCTCTGCAGCTCTCGCGCGAGGAAACGCCCATGCACACACGACTGTTTCGCGGCGAAATCCAGCCCGGAAAGGAAGAGGAAGCCTGGCAGGTGCTGAACGAGTTTGCGCATCGCGTAAAGCAACAGAAGGGATGCATCCTCAACCAGGTCCTGCGCAGCGGACGTGAGATCGTTGGCGTATCGACCTGGGAAAGCCAGGCGGATCTCGCTGCGTATGCTGACGGCGAAATCGCGCGCGAACTGTTCACCCGAATCACACCGCTGTTCATGGGAATGCCGACCGCGCGAACCTACGAGGTCAAGCTCAACCTTTGCGACGCTGCCGCCACCCGGCCGGCATAGGAGGTTGTGCGATGTTCCAGTTGGCCAAGGTCTGGATCGACCACGCTCCTAACAATCACACGGTCGAGATCCGCTATACCTGGTCGAAACTCGGCGATCAGCCGCGCTGGGGCGGAGAGGAAGAGGCCGAGGTGATGTCGTCGGTCCCGAACACGCAGCCGCCGATGCGTCTCGCCGTGCTGGAAATTCCGCGCTATTTCAATCATGAGCCGAACTACCTTCTGCACTACCGGTTCGGTGGCGGGGGCGAATCTCACGAAGGCTTCAATCGCGATTTCACCGAGGAAATCGTCAGCCGCGAGGTCGAGTACGTCGATCCCGAGGGCCGAGTCACTGAAGTACGCGTACTATGGGGCGTCGGGGGATGGAGCGCTCCGAACTGGTCGCAGGCTCGGCTTCAGGGTTTGCCACTCGACGTACTCGCGCATCAAGCCGACCGCGACGCAGAAGGCGAAGGAATGGCCGACGAGGCCATCTACGAGCTGGTGCAAACCGTGCCGCTGCCGCGGCGTTTCGTTGCCCGCGTGTGGGGTCCAAAGGGCGCGGAGGTCGAATACGTCTTCCAGCTTTTGCGTACCAACTCGCCGCGCCCGGAGGACGATTTCGCGCGGTGGGACAATAATCAATCTCAGAACTACCGAGTCACGCTCTAAAGAAGTACTGACCTATGAGCGAGAGCATGAGCGTTAAACAAAACGTCACCAGGCGGCGTATGCTTGCCTGCGGCGTTTGCGGATGGGTCCATTATGCGATGACGGTGCAGGAGAAGGCGCAGAGCGACCGTGCCCTGGAGCGCTACAACCTGAGCGCCGCCGAGAGCGTGGTGTACGAGTCGTCGTTTCGCCAGTGTCTGAGATGTGAAGCCCCTGTCACCTACTTCCGTGAGGCGCGGGAATCTGAATTGACGCGCGCCGCGGGCCATCTCGTCACGCCGGTGTTGTCCGACGACGCCTGACGCACGTCGAGCTTCCCTCCCACTGCGCTAATCGAGCGGCACCGCTAGGCGTGCGAATTGCCGTTGAGGCGAAAGATCCTCCGGGCGTTGTCCCCCATCACCGCGCGCGCCGCTTGCCGATCAAGCGAGCGCACCAACGCGAGCAACCCATCGTTGTAGGTCTCTCGCCCCTCCACGTTGGGAGGATGGCGGCAGTAGTGCGACGGCCCGTCAATCGAGGCGTCCGAGCCGAACAGCACGCGATCGGCGCCGACCTCGGCGACCAGCCGCAGCACGACATCCGCGCGACACCAAGACGTTTCGAGGTAGAGATTCGCCTGCTCGCGGACATGTGCGGCCGCCCGCCCGCGTCCCTCCTGCGGTCCTAGGTAAGTGTGGTACATGATAGTCGGAACCGACGGGAAGCGTTCGGCTAGGCGCCGGATGTTGTCGGGATCTGCTTCTCCGGGCGCGCTGTGACATGCGACCGGGCATCCAACCTGCTCCGCTATCGCGATGTATGGGTCGAGCGACGAGTCGTCAGCCGGATAGCCGTCCACGGTCGGATGGAGCTTGAGCCCGACCGCGCCTGCGTCGAGGCGTCCACGGACTTCGTCAAGCTCGGTGTCGCCGGGCCGCACCCATACCAGTGGAAAGATCCGCGCCGCCGCGCAATCGACCTGATCAAGCGCGCGATTGTCGAGCCACGAGCTTATTCCGCATCCCATTCCGGCCGAGGCCATCGCCGTCGCAAGGCTGTGCGCGCCGAGCGCGCCCGCACCCCGGCCGCTCAAATGCATATGAGCGTCGAGCGCGTTGAAGCCCGTCCAGAGCCGATAATTGACGCCGCCGTTATTGTCCCATCGCTCGCCGTCGGTCACCGCACAATCGAGCGCTAGATGCGCGTCGAGCTCCGGCACCTGGGCCACCGCCAGATCCGGACCGGCGGATTCGAGCCGCACTTCCCGGATCGGCTCACGCCATCCATCGAACCCGTAGTGGAGGCGCAGCTTCGAGCCGTTTAGCGCTCCGCGGTAGCTGACGTAACGCGCACCGCTTGCCTCCCGCCACCATCCGAGCGGACCCACCGCCACCACCTCGGCCATGCGCGTCATTGGACCTCTCTGCTCCTCCTCCTCGACTTCGGTAGCGCGGCGGTCGCTGCGGCCTGGACGCTCGTGGCTTTCGAGGCACGGTCGAACGTTTCGCTAAAAATTTGCGAATAGTGCCGGTCGCCGCCACGGCACACTTCAAAGTAGTACAGTAGTGTGTAATCGCTGACAGGGCGGCCGCTGCGCGGATCTACCATCTGGACGGGTAATTTGAGGCTGAGGCGCCGCAGCCCGGGCTCTACCAGCGGCATGAACCGGGTAATCCGGCCATTGTCCCAGTCCGCCTCGGCCCCGTTCGGTACGCACAGATAATGGATACTGACCGCTTCAATGTCATCGGCAAAATCGCGGTACTCTTTGCCGACTATATGATAATTCATCGACGCCTCTGCGCGGCGCTGCCGCCTGGATTCGCAGCCCGCCTATAGGGTATGGACCTGGTTCCCCCAATAATCCTCCCATCGATCGGCCGGGTTGGGTTGCCACATGTTGCCGACATGCCATCGCTGAAATACTTGCGCGCCTTTGGGGCCGCGGATTTTACCCACGTAGCGCCGGGGCATAGGCAACTGCGCAAGCATCGACGAGCGGATCCGCGAGAAGTTGTCCTTATCGTCGGTGCCATAGAACTTGTGTGAGCGATAGGGACTATCCTCGCCGTAGTGTGCGATGAAATTCGGTTCTTCGGTCGGCTGATACTGCGGCGCGTCCCAATCGTAAATGCTCCAGAAGATGCACATCCCGCCGAGGCTGCCCTGAAGATCGACGAATTCGACCTCCTTGCTGACGATCTCTTCGGTGTAGAGCGGGCTTACCTCGCGCCGGCCGTGAAGGAATACCTCGAAGTAGTGATGAAACAGGTAGTTCTCGGTGTAGCCGCCGGTGCGGGGGTCCGGGATCGAGTTCGGCAGACGAATGATCTTGCGCCGTACCCCGTCATCGGGAAGTTCCACGGTTTCGGATTGAGTCTGGACGTAGTTACCCGACTCGTCGACGGTGGTGCCGCCCATCCCTCGGATCAGCACTCCGCCGCGCGGCATCGCGCGCGTCTCGCGATTAGTCTCCCAGTTTGGGAGTTCGCCGAGCGGGCTCCACGTATAATGAATATTGACCAGCTCGATTCCGGGTACGGTGTCGACGAACGACCGTTTGATATAGAAGGAGAACATTGGGCGCTGCCTCCTCATGACCGGAGCCGGCGGCGCGAATACCGTCAGCCTCTGGCAAGTGCTTCTCTCACCTCATTACCACACTTCGCAGCCTATGGGCAGTGAAAAAAACGTGCCGCTAACTTGTTGGACCAAATCACTTCAGTATCGAATGTTTGCGGCAAAAATCGGTGGCCAGCTTGGCCGTTAGCGACGGGTCTTCGAACATCGGGTAGTGGCCGATACCTCTCAAATATGCGACCTCGGCGTTTTTCAAAAGCTTGACGGTTTCCTCGACCAGCGGCTGCGGCACCCAGAAATCGTCTTCGCCGCATATGACCAGCATCGGGCACTCGACCGCACCGAGCAGCGCGCGCACATCATGAGTGGCCCAGGCTTCCAGGTCACCGATCGCGCTGACCTGTGCACCTCGATGCTGCCAACGCAGTTCCAAGCGCTTTTCCGCCGAGCAGTTTCGATTCAGCGACTCGGTCGCGGCGCGCTCGAGCTGATCCTGCCATCCCGGCCCCCAAGCCGGATGCGTCAGCCCGGTGGGACTCGGAAAGGTCGGCGAGCGTGACAAGCCCTCCATGGGTATTCCCGCAGCCATCTCGCGCCAGTGATGCGCGGCGTAGTCGAGTGTAATGTCGCCCCCGATCGAGCATCCCATGATCACGGGTTTCTTCAACCCGAGCGTATTTGCAAACGCGTGAACGAACTCGGCGTGTTCGTGGATCGTGCGATGCGGCTTCCAGTTCACCGGATAGGAGCGGAAGTGGCCCGGAAGATCCAGCGCGTAGGCGTGAAACCCGCGCTCGGCTAGCAACGGCAGCAAGTAGGTATATTCCAGAGAGCATGAGCCGGCGGTATGCACACAGACTATCGGACAACCTTCGCCTATCTCGTCATAGAAGGTGCGAGTGCCGCTGACCTTGACATAGTGTCCGCGAATATCTTCGGTGCCAGCCATAATCCCCATCCTTTAGCGCGCACTTCCGCGTGCGCAGTCGCGCAGGACGTAAGCCATTTGAAACATCGCTTCCGTAAGGCGTGCGGCCTCGAGCAGGTTTCCCTCGGTGCGGATTTCGACTTGCAAGGTTCCCGCGGTCGCAAGCGCAGGGTCGTCGTCGAAGTATCGTTTACCGGGAAAGGTAAGATCGGCCCACAGCCTTTTTCCGTTGATGAGCAACTTCCAGGATGCCTCGCTGCCGGAGAACTTGAATGTATAGCCGAAGGGAGGCACGGCCGGCTGATGGTCGATCACCTTACCCTTGTAAATTTTGAGCCACAGCAGATCGGACCCGGCTTCGAGCAAGACCGACCCATCGAACCATTGCGCCTGTTCGTTGAATCCCGGATGCGCGTTGAGGGCGGAAACGAAACGCTCTTGAAACGCGCGATCAGCCAAAAATGACATGACGTTCCTCCGTTATTTCGCTGATCGAAGAACTAGAATCCTGGCGGCGAATCTCGGGCCATACTTCGCGCCGAACGGAAAGAATGTCAAGATCTGTCCTCGCCAGAGCATCGCTGAAGGAATATTCTTCGTAACAGTCCACGTGGAGTTTTTATTATGACGAAGCATCCACGCCGCCTTCGCGCGATCGGACGGCGCGAGTTCATCAGGAGCGGAACGCTGGCGGGCCTGGGAGTCGGACTCGTGACCCTGACCGGCTCCGCGTCCGCCGCGATACCATCCAATCCCGAAGTCCGCCGCTATGCGCCCTTGGGGCGTACCGGGATGAAAATCTCCGACATCTCCTTCGGCGCGGACCGTCTGTCGCCCGGCCAGGAGGACCTGATCCGCCACGCCTTCGACCGCGGGATTAACTATTTCGACACCGCGGAAACGTACAGGGGCGGCGATTCGGAGGCCACGCTCGGCAAAGCGCTACGCGGTAAGCGCGACAAGGTTTTCCTGACCTCGAAGACGCTGGCGGAGCCAGATACTGGTAAGGACGCGATAATGCAGGCGCTCGAGGGCAGTCTGCGCCGCCTGCAAACCGATCACGTTGACGTGTACTTCAATCACGCAGTCAACGACGTTGCCCGGCTCAAGAACCCGGCGTGGTACGAGTTCGCCGAGACGGCAAAGAAGCAGGGTAAGATTCGCTTTACCGGGATGTCGGGCCATGCGGGACATCTGACCGAGTGCCTCGACTATGCACTCGATTCGGGCAAGTTCGACGTCATTCTATGCGCCTACAATTTCGGTCAGGATCCGCGCTTCTACCAGCGCTTCCTGGGCGGCTTCGACATGGTTGCGCGCCAACCCGACCTGCCGCGCGTCATCCAAAAAGCCAGCCAGCGTGGCGTCGGTGTGGTGGTGATGAAAACGCTTGATGGGCGCGCGGCTCAATGACATGCGTGCTTACGAGCGCGACGGCGCAACGTTTGCGCAAGCCGCGTTTCGCTGGGTGCTGTCGAACCGCCAGGTCAGCGGGCTCATTGTGTCGATGACGAGCCGCGAGGCGATCGAGGAATACCTGGGCGCATCGGGATCCAGCTCTGTGGCCGCGGAAGATCTCCCGCTGCTCGAGCACTATGTGCGCGTCAACGGGAGTTCGTACTGCAAACACGGCTGCAATGCGTGTGAGGGAGCGTGTCCGGCGGGAGTTGCGATTGCGGACGTGATGCGCACGCGCATGTATGCGGTCGATTATGGCGATTTGCGGATGGCGCGCGAGGAGTACGCGATGCTGGCTCATAACGCCGAGGCGTGTTTGAGTTGCACCGCCAAGCCGTGCGCGGGCGCCTGCCCGCACGGGCTCAAGATCGACGCACTCACCGCTCCGACACACCAGATCCTGGCTGCGGAGCGCGATCTGTCGTAACGACGCTTACTCGTTGATGGCTTCCCTGTTTTGACGAGCCGAAACCGCATACGCCGCATGCGAACAGCGCTATGCGGCACTCGCGCCGCCTGCGGTGTTATCGAGTAGCTACTCCTCCGTTGTATATGGAACCGATAGAAGCAAATCCTTCAACATCGATACCAAACTCCTGGCCGGCGTCCAGAAGCGCATCGAACAGGTACTGCCCGGCTGAACGTTCGCACATGATCAAATAGGAACGCGCGAGCCTTCCTCGATCTGTCGCTAGCGTGCCGGGTTGGGCGAGGTCGTTGCGAATTACCTCGGCTACCAATCTCGCTACCGAAGTACGTAACGCGGTATCGTCAGGAGTTGTCGTATCGGCGAAGTTGATACCGCACAGCTTGGACAGAACCTTAGCGCTATCCGCTCCTACGATACGTATCAGGGCTCGCGAGTGGGTAATGTCGACGATCCCCGATAGCGCCAAACCGTCACTGAGTTGGCTTAGCGCTGAGGGAAGGTAAACGCCTGGAGCGCCGATCACGATCCATTCTGCTGGACTTATGCGGGCCACGAGCGTGCCGGATTCATCGCTCCTGACGCGCCCGCGGCCTACGTTCAGCGCCCGTGCCATCGCGCTATCTGTAGCGCCACGAAAAAGAGTTTTTTCACACGGCGTACAGTCGATGAGGCGCAGCGGACTGGTGCTTGACCTCGCCGATACCGGCCACGTCTTCACCATCACAACCGGAGGCGCCTGGGTTATAGGGCTTCGCGCGATAGGTAACGTTTCAGCCACGCAACCGCGTCCCCTTAGGATCGAAATGCACGCGCAGCGCGTTGACTACCGCCGAGGCATGCCGGCCGTCGGGCAAGCGCACAGTGACGGACGTACCGGCGCGTGACAATTCTTCCGATACCAACGCCATGCATATCGAACGTTGCAGCGTGGGCGACATGCGGCTTGAAGTAATTCGCCCCATAATCCTGTCGTCCTTAACTATCAGACTTGCTTCGGGCGGCACCAGGGCGGGATCGGCAGGCCACAAACCGACGAGACGTGAATAATCTCTCCGTTCCGATTGCCACTTGAGTTCGGGCTTGCCGGCGAAGTCAGGTTTGGCGAGCTTTATAAATTTGCCCAGCCCGAGGCTGAACGCCTGCGTTAGACCGTCGGTATCCTGTCCCACAATGACATGGCCCTTCTCCAGACGCATGATGCGTTGCGCCTCGATGCCGAACGGCGCAATGCCAAGATCGCGTCCGCGTTCCAGTAGCGTCTCCCAGATATAGAGTCCGTAACCCGCAGGCACGTGCAGCTCATAACTCAGCTCCCCGGTGAAGCCCAGGCGCAACAGAAGACATCCGTCCACGCCGGCCACGCGTCCCTTGCGCACTCCCATGTAAAGAAACGCCGCAGGATCCAAGTCAACGTTTTCGGTAACCCGACTGAGTAGTTCACGCGAACGGGGGCCGGCGACGTTGATCGACGCGAATGCATCGGTCGCGGAGGTCACGTGCACCCGTCCCTCCGTGCTCGAGCCCTGCAGCCATGATTCGATCCATTCACCGATGCCGGCGGCTCCCGACGACGTGGTCGTCATGAAGTACTCATCCGCTGACAAACGGGCGGTGACTCCGTCATCGAGCACCACGCCGTCATCGCCGCACATGAGGCCATATTGAGCCGATCCCACCGGCAGCTCCGACCAACCGTTGACATAGAGCAAGTTGAGGAAGTTCGGGGCGTCCGAGCCGTGCAGTAGGTATTTACCCAGCGGAGTGACATCGATAATACCAACATTTGTGCGCGTGTTCGTCACTTCCGCTTGCGGATCACCGTAGTGTTCAGGTCGAATCCATTTTCCCGCGATCAGCGGTTGCGCATTGTGTGCTTCATGCCACGGCTGCATCGGAGACACGTGCTTCGGTTCCGATGGACGGCCCGCCAGCGCTCCCAAAGTGATCGGCGCGTAGGGCGGTCTCCACGTGGTGGTGCCGATCTCTTCGAGTTTTCTTCCCGACGCCTCAGCCACGATTGCCATCGTGTTGATGGTCTCGAGCTTCCCCTGGGTCGGACCCATGGTCGCGGTGGTATAGCGCTTTACCAACTCGATCGAGTCGTAGCCCTCCGCAACCGCGGAGTGGATATCTCTGGAGGTAACGTCTTCGCACCAATCCAGTATTCCATGCGTCCGGCTCCGGAAAAGAGCCGGATGGCTGCGCACGCCGAGTTTCGGGATGGCGGGTGGTACCTTGCCATGAGCCGCTCGAGCGGCAGCGGCAACGCCAACCGCGCGGGCGTGAGCGATTAGTTCTTCGAGCGAACCGTCGCCAGCCAGACCTCCGGCGGCAAAGACATCGTCCGGCAGATTGCCGCCCGGCAAGAAGCGCGCCGCGGCAGGTTCATATTTCGGCTGGTCGCCGGCCATGTTCAGCAGCGAAGTCGGCGCAGTCCATCCGGCGGCAATTACCAGCAAATCGCAATCGATCCGCGAACCGTTGGTCAATTCGACGCCGCGAACTCGATTGCGTCCAATCGCGCGCACGATTCCTTCACCGCGCCTGACGTCGGCGACCGCCGCCACGTCGATACCCACTCGGCGCAAGTCCAGCGCGGCCATGTCACCTTCATCATTGGCCGTGAAGACCACGGCGCGCGTCGCGGGGCGAACCGCGTAAAGATTGATCAGGCGGCGCACCGCGCCGGAAAGCATCACACCCGGCAGATCGTTGCCCTCGAACACGAACGGCCGTTCGATCAGCCCTGGCGCCACCACCAGGACCTTTGCTCGCGCCTTGATCAGCCGTTCTGCAACCTTCGGCCGGCCCCGTTCCACGATTGCGATCCAGTTTCCGTCATAGCGGCCGGTAACCACTGCATCAGTTAAAACCTCGATTCCCGGCTGCCTCCGCAATTCTTCGTGCAGTTGCGCAAGGACGCCCAGCGCGTTTTCGTCACCATAACGTAAATGGCCTCCGAGGTGATGCTCCTCTTCCACTAACATTACTTGCGCACCTGCCTGCGCCGCTGCCGCGGCGGCCGCCATTCCCGCGGGCCCACCGCCTGCGATTACAACGTCTGGATGCGCATGACGTTTGTCATAGTAACCGTGCTCCGAATCCGGCGGGGTCATTCCGCCCGCAATGAAGCGTCTCAGGATATGCTCATAGACCGGCCACCATCGGCGCGGCCACATGAATGTCTTGTAGTAAAAGCCGGGTCCGAGAAAACGCCCCATCAAACCGGCTATCGATTTGACGTCGAAGCTGAGTGATGGCCAACCGTTTTGCGCCATTACCCTCATCGCCGGCTCGACGAGACGATGCGCCCCGCGAACGTTAGGCTCATCGCCAACCTGCATCATGCACGAAGGATCGAGATAGTCGGCGGTGAGTATCCCGCGAGGCCGATGGTATTTGTAGCTCCGCGAGAAGACCGTCACTCCGCAAGCGGCAAGCGCGGAGGCTATGGTGTCACCCGCGTAAGCGGGAAATGTCGCGCCGTTCCAGGTAAAGGAGAAAGTCTTTGCACGGTCGATGATCTCGCCGCGCTGCGGCGCGAGTCTATGCGTCATCGACGCATTCATCGCCGCCCACTCGCATCATCTTCGGGTTCAGCTACATCAGGTCCCGCTTGGTTTCCATCGACAGTGGCGCGAATTTCATTGGTAAGCGTATGACGTTCGGTGCGAAAGTATCGGCCGCATCCTTCGCGATGGTACCAGGTCTCCGCAATCCATCCTGCCTCATTGGATTTGAGATACAGGTAGTCGCGCCATTGCTCCGGCGTCGCACGATTGGAGTCGGGCCGCGTCTTGACCTCTCCGCCCCAGCGAAATTCGCTGGCGTTGCGCGGTCCACAATGCGGGCAAGGCACCAGTATCATTCACCGCCCCTCCGGCCGTTCCCACGTCTTAGTGCCCAACCGAAGCCGCACCCTTCTCACCAACCAATTGACCTTGATAAAAGCGCGCGAGACTGAACGGCGCGATCAATTCAGGAGTTTTCCCGCTCGCGACCAGCTGAGCCATCGCCTCGCCTGACACCGGTCCCGCTTTGAAACCGTACGTACCCCATCCGACGTCGACATGAAACCCTTCGACAGGAGTCGCGCCCATAACGGGTGAAAAGTCGGGAGTCATGTCACACAGGCCCGCCCACTGGCGCACCAATCTGACTTTGGCGATCGACGGCATAAGTTCCAGAATCTGGCCCGCCAGTTCCTCGGTGAACTCCAATGAGCCGCGGGTGGAATACGACCCGAACGGATCGACGCTGGCGCCAAAGACCAACTCGCCGCGATCGGTCTGGCTCACGTATACGTGCAAGGTGCCGGAGACGACCACGGCGCCAAGAAAATGTCTGACTGGTTCGGTCACTGCCGCCTGCAGCGGGTAGGTCACAATCGGCAGCCTGACTCCTGCCATCGCGGCGACCACGCTGGACCACCCGGCAGTGCAGTTGAGCACGCATCGCGTGGCGATCCTGCCGCGGCTGGTTCTGACGGCAGTAACCCGCCCCTGCTCTACATCGATCCCGGTGACCTCGGTTTTTTGATGAATGTGCACGCCTTGAGCGTCGACTCCGCGCGCATAGCCCCAGTTGACCGCATCGTGGCGGATGATCCCGCCCGGCAAATGATAAAGCGCGCCGAGAATTGGATAACGCACGTTGAGCGAGACATCGAGGTACGGAACGAGCCGTTTGATCTCGCGGGGATCGATGACTTCCGAGCGGACGCCTTCGAGCTTGTTGACTTCGGCACGCCAGCGCATCGTGCGCAACGAACTATCTGTGTGTGCCAGGGTCAGATGCCCGAGTTGCGAGAACATCACATTGAAGTTCAACTCAGCGGCAAGTTGCTCATATAGCTTCACCGAGCGATTGTAGAAGCGTACTCCCTCGGGCGTTATATAGTTGGAACGAACGATCGCCGTGTTGCGGCCCGAATTGCCGCCGCCAAGGTAACCGCGGTCCAGGACCGCGACGTCTCTTATGCCGTGGTTCCTGGCGAGATAGTAAGCAGCCGCCAGTCCATGCACTCCTGCACCGATGATTACAACGTCGTAGCTGGGCTTGAGTTCGTGGGTCCGCCAGACTCTCGGCCAGTCCGCGCCGGTCATCCCGTGACGAAAGAGGCTCCAGGCGGAATAGCGGCCGGGGAGACGCGGCGGCCGCCCGTTTCCGTTGCGGCCGCCGCCGGGCGCGGTGCCGCGCCATAGCTTGCCCACACCCATCGTATGCTTCGCCGTCTACCGGTCTTCAGTCCGAGCCGGGTTCCTTGTTCAATCCAGGTATCCAGTTTGTCCCAGCCAGCTTGACCTTGGCCATCGCGGCGGCTTCGACATTGAGCGCGACCAGGTCTTCGCGTTCCAGATGGTGGACGTCGGATTTGCCGCAAGCGCGTGCCAGCGTGACCAGTTCCATGTTCATCACGCTGAGATAGTTGCGCAACCGGCGCGCGCCTTCTTCCGGGTCCAGGCGGGTCTCGAGTTCCGGGTCTTGTGTAGTAACACCGACCGGGCACATGCCGGTATGACAATGATGACAATAGCCAGGAGCCGCGCCGAGCCGCGTATAATCAGTACTCACATCCTGATGCGTTCCACCGTCGGCGCAGTATCGCGAATTACATCCGAGCGCGACCAACGCGGCCTGTCCAATCGAGACAGCGTCAGCGCCCATCGCCAGCGCCTTTGCCACGTCAGCACCGGTACGGATACCGCCCGAGATGACCAGCTGGACCTTGCCGACCATCTTCATCTCTTCCAGGGCTTCGACCGCCTCGCGCAGGGCGGGCAGGGTTGGTATTCCGGCGTGTTCGATGAACACCTGTTGGGTCGCCGCGGTCCCGCCTTGCATACCGTCGATCACAACGACGTCCGCGCCGCTTTTGATCGCCAGCTTGACGTCGTTAAAGACCCGCGAAGCTCCCATCTTGATGTAAATCGGCACCTGCCAGTCCGTGATCTCGCGCAACTCCGCGATTTTGATCGTGAGGTCATCACATCCGGTCCAGTCCGGATGTCTGCACGCCGAGCGCTGGTCAATTGCCTCGGGTAGCGTGCGCATCGCGGCGACTCGCGGACTGATCTTCTGCCCCAGCAGCACGCCCCCGCCTCCGGGCTTGGCGCCCTGCCCAACGACGATTTCTATCGCGTCGGCTTTTCGCAGATCGGCGGGATTAAATCCATAGCGCGAGGGCAGGCACTGATATACCAGGGTCTTCGATGCGGCACGCTCTTCCGCGGTCATACCGCCATCACCGGTCGTGGTGGAAGTACCGGCCATCGTCGCGGCGCGGCCGATTGCTTCTTTGGCGCGCGCCGACAGCGCGCCGAAGCTCATGCCTGCGACAGTTATAGGGATGGCGAGTTCGACCGGCTTTTTCGCGTAGCGCGTTCCCAACACCGTTTTGGAAACGCACTTTTCCCGATAGCCTTCGAGCGGATAGCGCGACAGCGACGCGGTAAGGAATACCAGATCGTCGAAAGTCGGCAGTTTGCGCTTGGCGCCGAGCCCCCTGATTTCGTAGAGGCCCCGTTCGGCGGCGCGATGGATATAGTCGAGCGCGCCGGCGTTCAGCGTCGAGCTTTCTTCGAGATACTTGGACGACATCGCGGTTCGCTCAGTATTCCTGATGAGCTTCGGCGTTCCAATGATAGAGCGTTCGTGCCGATGCCACTCGCTTGAAGTCTTTCGATGAAATGTCCAATTCAGCCCGCCTGAGCAGGGCCGCAACCTTCGCGTGGTCCGCCTCAGTCATGGGTTCTTGCTGGGCGTCGGCGCCCAGACTGTGAATTTTGCCGCCCACGTAAATCTGTGCCTCATAAAGGGAGTCGCCCAGATGGGCCCCGGCGTCCCCGCATACCACCAGGTTGCCGGCTTGCGCCATGAAGCCCGACATGTGGCCGATCGATCCGCCAACCACGATGTCGCAACCTTTCATCGATATCCCGCACCGTGAAGAACAATCTCCTTCGATAACCACCGTCCCTCCATGTCCCGAGGCTGCGGCGCATTCCGAGGCATTGCCTCGCACCCGCACGATACCCGACATGATATTCTCGGCTACGCTCCATCCAACGTTGCCATAAACGGTCACCGCAGCCTGCTCATTCATGCCGGCCACGAAGTAACCGGCATTACCGCGTATATGCACTTCAACCGGATAGTCAAGTCCGACCGCGATATTGTGCATCCCGTTGGGATTGAGTATTTCGATTTCGCTTACGCCTTCGCTGGAGAGCCGATGATGCAGATAGTCATTGAGCTCGCGAACACTCAGCTTCGACAGATCGAGCCGCACGGCCTTCATGCGGCCACCTGCCAGACATAGATCTGCTCGGGGAGCGGCTCGAAAATATTGGCTTCGGCGACCCCCGGCAGATGCGCCAGCGAGCGAAACTCCGAGGAGATCGCCACGTATTGATCGGTCTCGGCAACCACCGCCGGCTTGCAGGCGAACGCGTCGCGCACCAGTACGATCTGCCGCGCCGTTCCGATAAGGAAAGTGTAGAAGCCATCGATCTTTTCGAAAGCTGACTTAAGCGCATTTTCGATCGTATCCCCCTGGGTCATGCGCCATTGCAGAAAGCGGCAGGCTGCTTCGCTGTCGTTGTCGGTCTCGAATTCCAGGTTTTCCTCCTCCAGCAGGCGGCGCACGCTGTAGGGATTCGACAGTGAACCGTTGTGCACCAGGCAGAAATCCTCGCCGGCCGTGAAGGGATGTGCGTGCGCCGGTGAGACCTGCGATTCAGTAGCCATTCGGGTATGGCCGACGCAATGCGTACCTTGTAGTTCGTCAAAGTGATAGCGTCTGGCTACCTGGTTGGGCCGGCCCACATCCTTGAACAGTTCTATCGAACGTCCGGCCGCCAGCACCCGCACGCCATTGCCGTGCCTGGCGAGCCATCGTTTGAGCGGCCCGCGCTCTATCGCCACAGTCAGTTCGGCCTGATTGTCGTGCACGGACACGCTCGGCTGGCAATCGAGTTCACTTTTCATGGATTGCGCCAGGGCGCTCCAGTCGTAGTCGTGGCGGGTGCTGAACAAGCTGAAACGGCAGAGCGGCGGCTCGACAGGAGTGGTGAACACCGCGAGGCCAGCCGAATCTGGCCCGCGCTCCGCCATGCAGTCGAACATCGGAAGGACAAGTTTTCCGAGGGAGGAGCGAAGCTCATCGCTTTTCAGCATCAGCCCGATAATCCCGCACACGCAGTCGTCCTCCCTATAACCTCTCTACTCGCCTCAGTAGTTAATGACTTAATAAAATTCCAGGTACCTTTTCACTTCCCAGTCGGATACGTGCCGATGGTAATCCACCCACTCCATCCGCTTGAGCCGGATGAACTCGGCGACCAATTCCTTGCCCAGAGCCTCACTGAACAGACCGTCTGCCTCTAGCGCGTCCAACGCCTCGGGCAGACTTTGCGGGAGAGTCTTGATTCCGCGGGCCACGAGTTCCGACTCGCTGAGGTCATAGTGATTGAAGTTATGCGGCTCGCCCGGATCGAGATTCTTGTGCATACCGTCGAGTCCCGCCGCGATGACCGCGGCCGTGGCGAGGTACGGATTGGCGCTTGAATCGATCAGCCTCAACTCCAATCTGCCGTATGGCACTCGCACCATGCAGCTTCGATTGTTGTCGCCATAAGAGATGTAGGCGGGCGCCCAGGTCGCACCCGAAAAGGACCGGCCGACGACCAGCCGCTTGTAGGAATTCACAGTCGGCGCGACGAGGGCGGTCAGCGCCGGCGCGTGAGCCAGGAGGCCACCGAGGAACTGGTATCCCGCCGCCGAGAGACCCAGATTGCGCCGGTCGGAGCGATCGAGGAACAGGTTAGGATTCTTCGCATCGGCGAGCGACAGATGCATATGCATGCCACTGCCCGTCCGATCCGACAGCGGCTTGGGCATGAACGAGCTGATGAGCCCCATCTCGCGGCCAATCTCTCCGGCCGCCATCCGGAAAAACACCATCCTGTCGGCGGTAGTCAGACAATCGGAGTAGGTAAAATTGATTTCGAACTGGCCATTGGCGTCCTCATGGTCGACCTGGTAAACGTCGAAACCCGCCTTTTGCAACGAATCGACCAGGCGCTCGATGAAGGCTCGGCTACGCGACAGCCCTTTGTAATCGTAACAGGGCTTGTCGAGCCGGTCGGTCTCATCGGCCGGACCGATAGAGCCGTCGGAGCGCCGGGCCAGCAGCATGAACTCGGGCTCCATTCCGGAATTCATGGTCCAGCCCCGCTCGCTCAGGCGGCGAACCTGTTCCTTCAATACGAAGCGGCTATCGAATGGCCACGGCTTCCCTTTGATTCGGCCGTCGCACACGATACGGGCGTAGCCAGGCTGCCACGGCACCAGCGTCAGCGTCGCCAGATCGCCGATCGCCAGATAGTCGGGATCGTGCGGCGCCTGCCCCATGCCCCATAGCGCGAAGCCGGCGAAGCCCGCGCCATCCTCCAGGATGACGTCCTCGAAATGCTCGACCGGGACGGACTTTGTCTTGGCGACTCCGTGAATATCGACAAACTGGGCGAGCACGAACTTGATCTGGTTCGTTTCGAAAAAATCCCGCGCCGCCTCGCGGCTCATGCCGCCATGTTTTTTCGAATTCCTGTCCTTTGCTGGCATCGCTCGTACAGCCCTCTGGCTAGGGTTGAATTCCGCCGCAGCGCTATTGAACTGTATCGAGCATGCCCTGGTCAACGCGAGCGTGCGCTACACCGCCCGCTCGGTGGCGTCGGCAATCTCGCTCAGCGTCGCGAACCAGGCGCCGCGCTCCTGCATGTGCACGATTAGCTCCTCGAGCCGCGTTATCATGTGCGCCCGTCCGATCGACTGCGGATGGACGACGAAGGCGTAGCACGCGCCCTGCTCGTTGGCGACCGCGTAGTCGAAGATTGCTTTCCAGCGGTCGAGCAGATCATGCGCCGGACGCATCCCCTCCTGGAAGCCGGGGATGAACTCGACCTGCGAGAAATCGGTCAGGTACCACTGTCCGGGAATCTCCAGGATGCGGCCCGGCGGGCCGAATACGTTGCCGCTCTCGGCGTGCACCTCGACCGGCCGAATCCAGTAGGGATGAAAATCGTTGGCGAGCAGGCTGCTGTCGATTTCGAAACCATAGCGCTCGAGCAGCCCGAGCGTATTCTCACTGAAATCCCAGTAGGGCGCGCGATAAGCCCGGGGTTTCACGCCGATTCGGGCGAGCGCCTCCAGCCCCAACTCCATCACCTTGATTTCCTCCTGCAGCTTGAGTGACTGAGGGTTTTCATGCGCATAGCCGTGATGCCCAATTTCGTGTCCCGCGGCTGCGATTTCGCGGCACAGCTCGGGCCAGGTGTCGATAGTATGGCCGGGAATGCAGAACGTGCTCCTTACTTTGTACTTGTCGAACAGGCGCATCAGGCGCGGCAACCCGACTTCGGGGCCGAACTCGCCGCGCGACATGTAGGCGGGTGAAGTACGGTTGAGGCAGATCCAAAGCGACTGCGCGTCGAAGTCGCATCCGAGGTTAACCGCAATCTTCTTGCCCGCGGGAATTTTGACCTTGCCCCATACCTGCGGCATAAGACCCTCCTGCCGGTTTCGTCCTGTCTTGAAGCCATACGCGGGGCTGGCCGCGATTTGCAAGCGTATTCGAATCGGAGCTACGTCCTCGATTCCGCGAGTGTTGCGACCTGGCTTCGACTCAAATCTCGATCCTTTTTCGCTGCTCTGTTCCTGACAAATCTGAACCAAGCGAAGATTGACCTCCGCGAGAAACCCGCTTAGCTGTTATCCGGACTTCGAGGTTCGCTGTCAGAGGCCCATATCGCTCCCGCGACGGCTGGATAATGTCGACGGTTCTCAATGCCCAGGTGCTGATTGTCGGCGGCGGACCGGTCGGGCTGACGTTGGCGATGGACCTCGCGGGGCGGGGCATCGACGTCGTCGTCGCCGAAACCCGCGCGGCCGGTGAACCACCCAGCGTGAGATGCAACCACGTTGCCGCGCGCACGATGGAGATTTTCCGCCGGCTTGGCCTGGTCCGGGCGGTGCGCGAGGCTGGCCTCCCCGCCGATTATCCTAATGACGTAAGCTTCCGCACCACCGCGACCGGAATCGAGCTTTCGCGCATCCCGATTCCGTGTCGCGCCGAGCGCTATACGGCGAAGGGCGGGCCCGACACCTGGTGGCCAACACCCGAGCCGCCGCATCGAATCAACCAGATTTACCTGGAACCGATTCTGTTCACGCATGCTGCCGCGAGACCTCGGCTTCGCATGCTTAGCCGCACGCGGGTCCTCGGCTTCGTGCAAAACGAGACCGCGGTAGTCGCAACCGCGGAAGATCTCGCCGGCGGCGAAGCGCTGAGGATCGTCGCCTCGTACATGATCGGATGCGATGGAGCGCACTCCGAGATCCGCCACGGCATCGGCGCGGCGATGAGCGGCGACCCGTTAGTGACCACCACCCAGTCAACCTACATTCGCGCGCCGAAACTGCTCGGCATGATGCCCGCGCCGGCCTGGTGTACCAAAACGCTCAACCCGCGGCACAACGCCTCCATATTCGCCATCGACGGCCGCGAACGATGGCTCATCCACAACTGGCTGAGCCCCGGCCAGGACTTCGCGGCTGTCGACCGCGAACGCTGCATCCGGGAAATTCTGGGCGTGGGGACCTCGTTCGAGTTCGAGGTTCTCGGCCAGGAGGACTGGACCGGACGCCGCATGATCGCCGACCGCTTTCGCGACCGGCGCGTTTTCCTCTGCGGCGACGCTGCGCATATCTGGGTGCCTGCCGCCGGTTACGGCATGAACGCCGGGATCGCCGACGCCATGAACCTCTCTTGGATGCTCGCCGGCGTAATCAAGGGCTGGGCGGATTCCGCGATTCTCGGCGCATACGAGATCGAACGTCAGCCAATCACCGAGCAGGTTTCGCGCTACGCGATGGGCACGGTTCGAGCGACGGCCGTTTTTCAGAGCGCGATCCCCGAAGGCCTCGAGAAACCCGGTCCGGAAGGCGACGCCGCCCGCGCGCGCATCGGCCGGGAGGCATACGCATTGAACGTCGGCCAATTCTGCTGCGGGGGGCTCAACTTCGGTTACTTCTACCAGGACTCCCCGATCATCGCTTATGACGGCGAAGCGGCCCCCGCCTACACCATGTACGACTTCAGCCAATCCACTGTGCCGGGATGCCGCACGCCACATTTGTGGCTACGGGACGGAAGATCGCTCTACGACGCGCTTGGATCGGAGTTTACGCTGTTGCGTTTTGATCCTGCGATCGAGGTCGGCGGTCTGCTGGCGGCGGCGGCGAAGCGTGGCCTGCCGATGGCGCTGCTCGACGTGAACGGAGACGAGGCGGCGCTGCTCTATCCGCGGAAGTTGGTCCTCTCGCGTCCGGATCAGCATGTGGCATGGCGCGGCGATGCGCCGCCGGACGATCCGACCGCCCTGATCGACCGCGTGCGCGGCGCGTCCGCCATCGCGTAGCTTGCAGAAGCGCCCGAAGCCCGCGTGGCGGGACACTACGCGGGTTAGTTGAACGGCGGCAGGCCGGTGTGCGCGGTCAGGCCTCCGTCGACCACGATCGTCGTGCCGGTGATGAACGACGCTTCGTCGGAAGCCAGGAAACATACCGTGTTGGCGATCTCCTCGGGCTCGCCAGTCCGGCCCATCGGGTTTTGACCGAGCCTGCGCTTGAAGCCCTCGACGTCGTTGCCGCCCAGCACTTGCGCCACGCGGGTATTGATCGCGCCGGGACATACGCAGTTGACGCGAATTCCGTACTTGGCGTTTTCCAGCGCCGCCGCGCGCGCGAGGTTGATCACCCCGGCCTTGGCCGCATTGTAGGCCGACATGCCATAGTCGCCCGCCGTGCCGGAGATCGAAGCGGTGTTGACGATCGATCCGCTGCCCTGTTTGCGCATGATCGGCAAACTATATTTGATACCCAGAAAGGCGCTGGTGAGCGTGACCGCGATCAGCCGGTTCCAGGTCTCGAGCGTCATCGCTTCGAGCGCCTCGACCGTGCCGAGCCCGGCATTGTTGAACATCACGTCGAGCCGCCCCCAGCTATCCATCGCGAGCCGGATCGCCGCTTGCACGCCTTCCGGGTCGGACGCGTCCATCTTGAGCCATCGCGCGTTGCCGCCCTCCTCCGCGATTGCGCTTGCGACCGCCTCGGCGCGCTTCCCGCTCAGATCCGCGATCACCACCGACGCCTTCTCGCGTGCGAAACGGCGCGCGGTCGCGGCCCCGATACCCGAGCCGCCGGCAGTGACTACCGCGACTTTGCCTTCCAGCTTGCCTGCCATAAATCTTTTCTCCCGATCCAATAGCTACATTCGGGTCTAGTCACATGCGGAAAACACCATAGCGCGAGGTATCGATCGGCGTGTTGAGGCTCGCCGACAGCGCAATACCCAGTACGTTACGGGTATCGACGGGGTCGAGAATGCCGTCGTCCCACAGCTCGGAGGTCGAGTAATAGGCGCTGGACTGTTCGCGATAGCTCTCCAGCACCGGGTCGCGAATTCTGGCCACCTGCTCGGCGCTCAGAGTCTCGCCGTGGCGTTCAAGCTGGCGCAACTTCACCTCGCTCAGCACGTTGGCGGCCTGCTCGGCGCCCATCACGGAAATCTGCGACTGCGGCCACATGAACAGCAGGCGCGGATCGTAGGCGCGCCCGGACATCCCGTAGTTTCCCGCGCCATACGATCCGTTGCAGATGACCGTCAGCCTGGGCACTTCCGATCCGACCAGCGCCATGATCATCTTGGCCCCGTCCTTGGTAATCCCGCGCATCTCGTATTCGCGGCCGACCATATAGCCAGTGATGTTCTGCAGGAACACCATCGGGGTGCCGTTCTGATTGCATAGCTGCATGAAATGCGCGGCCTTGAGCGAGCTGTCGTTGAACAGCACTCCGTTGTTGGCCAGGATGCCGACCTGGTAACCCCAGAGATTGGCATAACCGCAGACCAGCGTGGTGCCGTACGCGGGCTGATACTCGTGAAAGCGGCTGCCGTCGACGATTCGCGCGATCACCTCGCGCATGTCGAATTGCACCCGATTGTCGCGCGGGATTACTCCATAGAGCTCCGCCGGGTCATAGTATGGCGGCTCGGACTCCTCGCGTTCGGCGGCCTTTTGCGGACGCCTTAAGCGCGCCACGACGTCGCGCGCGATCGCGATCGCCTCTTCCTCGCTGTGCGCGGGATAGTCCGCGGTGCCGCTTAGCCGGGTGTGCAGGTCGCATCCGCCGAGGTCGTCGGCGCTGACTTCCTCCCCGGTCGCGGCCTTCACCAGCGGCGGGCCGCCCAGGAAAATCGCCCCGGTGCCGCGCACGATGACCGAGTAGTCGCTGAGCGCCGGAATATAAGCGCCGCCCGCCGTGCAATGGCCGAGGACGATCGCGACTTGCGGCACGCCCATCCGCGAGAGCATGCATTGGTTGCGAAAGATGCGCCCGGCGTAATAGCGGTCGGCGAAGAACTGCGCCTGCAGCGGAAGAAATCCGCCGGCACTGTCGCATAGATGGATCACAGGCAGGCGGTTTTCGATCGCGATATCCAGCGTGCGCACGATCTTTTTGACCGACAGTGGATACCACGCGCCGCCTTTGACGCTCGCGTCGTCGGCGTGCAGGATCACTTCGCGGCCGCTGACCACGCCTATCCCGC
The DNA here is from genome assembly GCA_963710455.1 of uncultured delta proteobacterium. Lineage (GTDB taxonomy): Bacteria > Desulfobacterota > Binatia > Binatales > Binataceae > JAKAVN01. Next base: position 185,453 of record CAVQAG010000011.1, on the reverse strand, counting down.
TGACCTGCCCGGCGCTCGGCACTTCGCCGTCGTACTCCTGGTTTGCCGCGAGCGTCGACAACTCCAGGAACGGCGTGCCCGGATCCAGCAGCATCTCGATCCGGTCGCGGACGAACATCTTCTTTTGCCGCGCGAGCCGATCGAGATCGCGCTGAGGACGCTCGTAGCGCGCGCGGCGCTCGCGTTCGCGCAACTCCGCGGCGAGGCGCTGGTTGTGCTCCCGATTGAGCCGGAAGGCCTCCGAGTTCACGTCGAGCTGGCTCTCGATCCGGCGCATCCGCTTACTCCTCGTCCTTGGCTGCCAACGTCACGAGCGGCGCCGCCCGGTCGAAGGTCTGCCCGGGCGCAACGTGCAGAGTTTTGATCACGCCGTCGCGCCACGCGACGATCGCGGTTTCGAGCTTCATGCTTTCAATCACGATCAAAGTCTGCCCGCGCGTCACACTCTCTCCGGCTTTCACCCCAACTGCGATCACCGTGCCGGGCATGGGGGCCTGCGCGATGTCGTCCAGTGAGCCGCCTCCCGCCTGCGCGAGCCGGACCAGCGGATCGATCCAGCGCACCGCGTAACATTCGCCATTGAGATCGAAACGAACGAAGGTGTCATCACCCATCCGCGCGATCTGCGCACGCGTGATGCGGCCCGCGACCTCAATCTCGACCGCGCCGTCCCCCAGCGCGCGGAGCGCCACCGGGTACTCGCGCTCGCCATGGAGCAGCGCGTAACCGCGCCCTCGCCGCACCATCGAGGCCTCGATTTTGTCATCGCCGATCGCGAACAGGTGATGCATCTCAGTTCCGCCAGGCGCCGATCGACGCGTGCGGTTCCGGCACCGCGCGCGCCGCGTCGAGCACCTGCGGCTGACTCAACGCGGCGGCCGCGAGCAACGCCAGCATCGTGTCGGAATCGATCGGCGGATTGGCGGCTAGCTCTGGATGGGCGTCGAGGAAGCCGGTATGGATCTCGCCCCGCGCGAACGCCGGATGCGCCAGCAGGCGATCGAGGAAAGCCGCATTGGTCGCGCAGCCGAGCAACACGAAGCGCTCGAGCGCGAAGCGGGCGCGCGCGATCGCTTCGCCGCGGCCGGCGCCATGCGCGATCAGCTTCGCGAGCATCGGGTCGAACGCCGCCGTCACCTGTTGTCCTTCGCGCACTCCGCTGTCGGCCCGGATGCCCGGACCCTCGGGCAAACCGAGCCGCAGGATGCGGCCGGTAGCCGGCGCGAAATTGCGCGCCGGTTCCTCGGCGTAGATACGGAGTTCGATTGCATGGCCGCTCTGGCGTATTTCATCCTGGCGCAACCCCAACCGCTCACCCATCGCCACCCGAATCTGCTCCGCCACCAAATCGATACCGGTTACCGCCTCGGTCACCGGATGCTCGACCTGCAGGCGCGTGTTCATCTCCAGGAAATAGAAAGTGCCGTCGTCGCTGTAGATGAACTCGACCGTGCCGGCGTTGCGATAAGCCGCCGCGCGGGCGATTGCAGCCGCGGTCGCACAGATTTCGTCACGTTTCGCGGGCGCGAGAGCCGGCGACGGCGTTTCTTCGAGGATTTTCTGAAAGCGGCGCTGCACCGAACATTCGCGCTCCCATAGATGGACCACGTTGCCATGCGCGTCGCCGAGCACCTGCACTTCGATATGGCGCGGCCGCTCGACGTAGCGTTCGACATAAAGCCGTCCGTCACCGAAGTAGCGCTGCCCCTCGGAACGGGCGCGCGCTATTTCGTCATCAAGCGCTCTTGCCTCGCGCACGATCCGCATCCCCTTGCCGCCGCCGCCCGCCGAGGGCTTGATCAGCAGTGGGAATCCGACCTTCGCGGCACGCGCCGCAAAACTCGCCGGGTCGTCATCCTCGATTGCCGAGGGCGCGACCGGAAAGCCGCGGCGCTCAACGAAGCCGCGCGCCCGCACCTTGTCACCCATCAGGTCGATCGCTTCCGCCGTGGGCCCGATAAAGACCACACCCGCGTCGGCTACGCGGCGCGCAAAGGAGGCGTTCTCCGAGAGAAAGCCATACCCGGGATGGATCGCGTCGGCGTTGGCTTCCGCGGCTGCCCGCAGGATTTCATTCGCATCGAGATAGGCGCCCACGGGCGTCGAACCGTTGATCGGGATCGCGAGATCGGCGTCCGCGACCGCTGGCGCGTCGCGGTCGGCCGGATGGTAAACCACCGCGCCCCGAAGGCCCATCGCCTTGACGGTGCGCAGCACGCGCATCGCGATCTCCCCACGATTGGCGACCAGCACAGTGCGCAAAGACCGGGGCATCGTTAAGGCCTCGCGTCCCGCACGCTACTGTGCAGCGATGCCTCGATCCCAGTCATCCCGCGGCGCGCATTTGCCGCTTTCACAGTTAAGAAGAACATCCGACGCTCTTGTATCCGGTATGATTCATTTTTTAAAGTCAAGCAATTCTGAAGCAAGCGATTTTGCAGCCGGAGATTTTTGGAATCGAGCGCAGCGCGCGGATCGCTCCAGCTTGAATTTGCAGGCAAGGGGTAATCGATGGCCGATCAGGATCTCGTCCGGTCTCAGCGCAGCGGCGCGGCGGCCTTCGCGCTGAGCGACGAACAGCGGGAAATTCTCGAGCAGGCCGACAATTACGCCCGCAACGAACTGTTCCCGCTGCAGCAGCGCATGGACAATGAGGAATGGTGGCCGCCGCACGTGATGCCCGCGCTCGGGCGCATGGGCTACCTCGGCGTGACCGTGGCGCCCGAATTCGGCGGCAGCGGCGGCGATTTTTTCACCACCGGCCTCATCACCCAGGCCTTCGCCCGCTGGAACCCCGCGATCTCACTCTCGTACGCGGTGCACGAGAACCTCTGCCTCAACAACATCTACCGCAACGGCAACGACGACATCCGCCGCCGCTACATGCCGCGCATGTGCGAGGGCAGCGCGATCGGCGCGCTCGGCCTGACCGAGCCCGAGGCTGGCTCCGACGCACTTGGCGCGATGGGCACGACGGCGCGCCGCTCAGGCGACACTTACGTTCTGAACGGCCGCAAACTCTACATCACCAACGGCCCGATCGCCGAGGTGCTGCTGATCTATGCCAAGACCGATAAGTCCAAGGGGCCCAAGGGGATTTCGGCTTTCGTGGTGGAAAAGAGTTTTCCCGGCTTCCAGGTCGCGCAGAAGCTGGACAAGATGGGCTTTCGCGGAAGCACCACCGCAGAGCTGGTTTTTGAGGATTGCGTCGTGCCGGCCGCCAACCTGGTCGGCACAGAGAACAACGGCGTGGCCGTGGTGATGAGCGGTCTCGATCTCGAGCGCGCCATCATTGCGATGATCAATCTCGGGATGGCCGAACGCGCCTTCGACCTCGCATTGGAATACGCCAAAACGCGCAAGCAGTTTGGGCGCGCGATTGGCGAATTTCAGATGATCCAGGCCAAGCTTGCCGACATGTACACCGCGGTCGAGACCATCCGAACCTTCTGCTATCGCACGATGGCCGAGGCCAACGGCCTCGAACTGGGCGCCGGCGGCCGCGGCGACATCCACAAGCTCACTGCCGCCTGCATCCTGTACGCCGCAGAGGCCTGCTCGCGGGTGGTCAACGACGCGGTCCAGGTCCACGGCGGCGCGGGCTACATGCGCGAAACCGAGATCAATCGGCTCTATCGAGCGACCAAGCTGCTGGAAATCGGCGCGGGCACCACCGAAATCCGCAAGCTGATCATCGCAGGCGAGCTGATGCGGCCCGCCACTTGACCCATCCGGCAATCGTATACCCTCTTCGGTTTCGAGACGCGATCTGTTAACAACTAGATACGTGCCTTCTCGTGCAGTCTTGCGTCGAAAGGTACAGTTTCGCCATACAGCTTGCCGCGAGAGGCGATAATAGGCTGCCAAGGGTAATAATGGGCCGCCTCACGCGACATTGAGTATGGGTAGCAGCGGGCCCCGTGCTCGTGATGGGGGCAGCTTGCCGGTGGTGGAGGCGGAATGAACGGGAGCGAAGGTTCATCTCCGATTGCCTCGGGGATGAGATTTAGCGTGACGATACTGGCCGGATTTGTGTCGGCTCTCGTCGCTATAGCCCTCATTGGCGTCGCCACGTACTGGAGTGTCAAAGACCTGTTAAGGAACGGCGATCGAACGGCACGTTCCCACCAGGTGATCGATCATCTCGAAGCTCTGCATTTTCTACTTAATGACGCCGAAACCCGAGAACGCGATTACCTCATAACCGGCGATCGGTACAATCTGGAACTCTACCAGTCGGCAATTGGCGAAATCGCCGGAGAAGTCCATTCATTGGAAACGCTGATTGGCAATCGCGGAGATCAGCAGCGGCGCCTGAAAGCCATCCTGCCACTAATCAACGCCCGCTTGATGGTTTTAAAGGACTCCATTGACGTGCGGGAGCAAATGGGTCCTGAATCTGCGCTGGAAATGATTCGGTCGAGCAGCAGGCGTTCCTTGATGGACGATATCGGACGGCGCATCGATGACATGATTGATGAGGAACGCCTGGCCTTGACTAATCGCCGGCAAGAAGAAACCCGCACCGCGAAACCCGCTATCCACATCGTTGTTGCAGGATGCGTCGTGGGTTCTGTGGTCTTGTTTCTGACGGCGTTCTACCTATTCCGCGGACTTGGAACATTGCGCGCCAGGCTATCGCATCTGTCGGGACGCGATGTCGCCCTGCAGACTCAATCCCTGTTCATGGATGCCGTTCTTGGCAGCATGGATGAAGGTGTAGTCGTCCTGGATCGTGACATGAAGGTCGTTCATTCGAACCCCGTTGCGGATCGGCTTCTACGAGCAGGCAAAACGCAAGTGGTCGAAGAACTGAAAGCCAAAATCGAACCGGCTTCGGCTGGAGAAGGGTTGACGCTCGCCCTGGAGCATCTTCAAACTGCGTTGCCCGCGGGAAATTCCGAAACTACACAGTTAAGCCTGAGCAGCCCGGACAAGCCGGCGCAGGTCGCGATAGCCGCTAACGTGAGAGTACTGCGGGATGAAAGCGGGGCGCTGCAAGGGGGCGTGCTGCTTTTGCGAGATATCACGGCGTCTAAACGTATGGAGCGCCAGGCTGAAGCGAACGACGAAAGTTTAATAAGTATGTTTCATTATGGTTTGGAGGCGGCCTTTATCACCACCGCGGAAGACTCGCTTTGCATAGGAGTAAATGAAGGTCTACTCGCACTATGTGGCTATTCACGAGAAGAAATTCTAGGACATACAATTGAGGAATTGAATTTTTGCGATAGTCCTACCGAGTTGATCGATATCCTGGAACACGTCAGGCACGCGAAAATCGTGTCCGAACGGGTACTGTGTTTTCGAACGAGCCCAGGACGCACTTTTGAAGCGGTGCTTTCCGCCATGCCGATCGAGGTTGGTGGACAACCCTGTATCCTTTCGGCGCTTCACAACATAACCTGGCCCAAGGTCGAATGGGCAGCACCTCGGCTGATAGGCAAACTAACGTCGGAATTAGGGTGACGCCATAACACATCCTTGGCAGCGACAACCGCCTCTAAGTTTATTTGATCTCAGTTTCGGGGCCCGAATTTAACTATGCAAAAGGGGAAGCGGAGGAGAACGACAATGAATCCAAGACTCGAAGAATTACGAAAGCGGCTGATGCCATCCGATGCCACCGGGAGTTCCGATGCTATCTTCACGCGTAGCTCCCAGTCGGCGGCCGTCGACCGTTCCAAGCAGCCGGCTGTCAGCGCCGCCGCAGTCGCGGAGTGGAATCCCGATACGCAAGGTCCACCGCCCGCTGAGCCGGTCGCACCGCAGAAAATCGACCACGAGCACGGCCAGATGGCAGCGAATAAAACAACTGCCCCGGATCAAAGTGCTCAGATGGTTGCAACTCTCTTTGAACCGGCGCGTCGCTATCGGGAGCGTCTTTCGACTTCGCTCGAGTCGATTCGTACGTTGCATGTGGAACTCGGCGTACTTTCGCAATCCTTCGAGCCGCTCAGCGCGCTGCACGACCAGATAGTCGACTTTTTAACCGCCATCCAGGCGCAACTGGCCGATATGGCGAAGTCGCTGGAGGCATCCCAGTCGTTGCGGCTGCAACTGTCGGAGCTCGTCCAGGCTCTCGATGCGGGGAGCGAATTGCACTCTCAAATCCAAGGGCTATCGAAGGCGCTTGGCGTAGCTCTCCAGCCTGAACGTGCAAAAGGTAACTAGTAGTAGCGCACGATGATGAGTTAACTGCCTCGTCGCCGGGTGGCAAACGTCGGCCTATCGGCGGCGCAGTTGCTCATTGATCTCGCGCCGGCGCGAACTCTAGGCCGGCAAGCGAAAGGCGCTGCTGTCGGCATGCTCGCCCACGCCCGCACGCGCGATGAGTTGATCTTCGTGGGGCACCAGTTTCTTGAGTTCGGGCATCACTTCAGCCGCGAATAGCCGGAGGTTCGCTTCGGCCAGATCGTACGGCATGCCCGCATAGCTGAAGACTCCGTTGAAAGCTTCGGCACCGGTGCGCTCCTGGATTTCGACGACCTTGTCGTAGCATTGCTCGGGCGTGCCCCAGACTTGCAGGCCCATAAAGAATTCGACCATCTTTTCCATGCCGCCGGGCGAGCTGGCCATCTCCTGCATAGCCTTGTACGACTCGTAGCCGCGCAACTTGGTCAGATGATCGCCGACAATCTCGTAGTGCTTCGCGACGGTATGCCAGTATCCACCGATATACTTTCGCGCCATCTCCTGTGCGCGATCGGCGTTCTCGTCACAGTAAGTCCATCCGCCAACGACCGGCGGAGGCGCATCGGTGCCATTGACTTCGCGAAATACCGAGCGATAGTTGCCGAGCTCGGCCATTACGGTTTCCCACGGCTTTTGCGGGATGATCAGAATTCCGATGCCAAGGCGCGCCATGATCTCGGAAGATTCGGGCGAGACTGCGGCCGCGTAGGTCCGGCCGCGGAAAGACTTGAAGGGGCGGGGACGGAGGTTGCGCCGGGTCTGATGCACGAACTTGCCGTCGAACTCGCAGTAGCCTCGCTCGAGACCTTCGAGAATTGTCTGGGCTGACTCGACGAAAATTTCGCGCGCATCTTCCTGCTTGACGCCGAAGCCTTCGAACTCGACCCGGCCAAGCCCGCGGCCCAATCCCAAAATCATGCGGCCGTCGGACATGTGGTCGAGCATGATTATCTGCTCCGCCACCCGAATCGGGTCATGCCAGGGCAGCACGACCACCATCGAGCCGAGCTGAATATGCCTGGTGCGGCCGGCGAAGTACGTGAGCATCTGAAGCACGTCAGGGCACATCGTGTAGTCGGTGAAATGGTGCTCGACGCCCCACAAGGACTCGAAGCCCAGCGGCTCGGCCATATCGCCGAAACGCAGTTCATTGCGATAAACGTTGCGATCGGTGCGTCCCTCGCCCGACCCTGAAAAATCACTGCCATTCCGACGTGCATAACCACGGCCTCCTGTGCATTTGAACGCTTATCGCGCATCACTCTTATCGGACTTTTTTGGCCCGGAAGTCAAAGATGTTCGGATTCACGTCAGAATCGGTTGCAAAACGAATTCCGGGATCGCCCGTCGGCCGAAAAAAACGACGAGGATTTTTAGCGCGAGGAAGAAATTGGAAAACAGCGTCAGCTGGACTGGCCTAGCCTGGCGGACGGCTGAGTCAATTGCGCGCTGCTCTTCGTCGTGCGATCAGCCGTTTGACGACCGAGCAGCCAACAAACGACCACGAAGGCATGCAAAGAGATCCGGACTATCGCTCGCTCATGCGCCGGCTTGCCGAATCGCGTTCAGTACGAAAATGAAGTGCTTCGGTGAAGAGACGTCCTCCAGCAGGCTCACCTGTTTGAGCACTCTGAGTTCACCCGGCGTCACGCCATGACGTCTCAGCAGAGCGCGATTCGATGTGAATTCCTGCCACGCACTTTTTCCCCGTTTTGCTGCTCCCGATCTCTCAGCACCGTCGACCATGAATTGTGCGTCAGGATACAGGAGAAAAAGCAGTTCGCGGCGGTCAAGCGCGAGGACATGGGCCAGCTTTCTTAGAAGCGGCAATCCGGGTCTGCGCTGGTTGCCCTCGATGTATGCGATGTGACTGGCTTTCACGCCAACCGCAGCGGCAAGGCCCCGTTGGGTTAGCCCGAGCGATCCGCGCGCCTCTTTGATCACCGCACCGAGAGTGGGCTTCTGTTTCATATTTCGTACTCCGAAAGTAGTACCCAACGTAGACGTATAAAATGCATCATGCCGGCGAGGTATTGCAGGTTTTCGTTTGCCGGAACTCCTGGCCTGAAATCGAACCCCGAGACAGAGCGCACGTGCGCCCGGGCCTTCAAGACGAGATTCTCGATATTCGGAGCGTCGTCACTTTCTACGAATCCTCGGAAGAGGCGAAGAGCCACCGGCTTCGGATATGCGGCCAGCGTGGCCAAAATATCCGCCGCTATCTCCAGTGGATTGTTAAGGTGGTCGTCATAGACCGAATTGAACGATAACTGTAGCTGCACGGGACGAGAGATATCGAAGGTCCGGCTGGTCAGATGATGCCCTAGCTCATGCCAGAACGCAGAGGCCACGGCGACCGGGTGGCAGGCAGTATTCACGCAAATGATCGGGCCCTTCGAAACACCGGGATCATCGATGTAAAAACCGCGGAGCCCCCTTCCCTCTTCGCCTTCGAACCGGCTTGCGCGGAAACGAGCACCCAAATCGGCAGCTATCGCCCCTAACCGGCGAGGTTCTCGTATCCGGAATACATCGGCGTTCAAGGTGGGAAGCGCGCTTCGGAAGTCCTCAACCAACTCTCGCATTTCGCGTCGATCAAACAGTGCCCTGAGTTGGGGCGCATAGTCCTGTCTTGCGGCTGACTGAAACTGTTTCTGGACGCGGCTGGCAGCGAGCTTCCTCCGATCCACATTAGCAGATTTCAGAATCTCGTGAATGAGTGGGGTGAGCGCGCCTGGATGCGTCGTAGCGGTCATGGGTTTCCAGTTTCCGTGACCGCGAGACTAACATCGCTCACTATAAGTTGGCAAGACGGTGACCAAGCCGATATAGCCGAAAACTCCGCGTGAACAATATCCGCGGGCGCGAATCGAAATAAGGTCCTCAAGAAAACCCATGTCAAAGCGCAAATTTGCAGCGCCCTCAGCGTTTATGCGCCGACCGGCGTCGGACTTTTCCGTTGGCCCCCGAGCGCCGCCCAATCCTTTTCCAAAGTCAGCAAGTTTTCGACGACAACCCCATACCAATGCGTTCGAAAAAAAACAGGAGCAACGTCTAATGGAACTGCGTCAACTAACGACTGAGAACGAACGTCTAATTTTTGCGGAGTGTCTCACAAAGGCTCGTGCGACGCGCAGCTCAGGGTTCAAGGAGGGCGCCCGATCGCACCTTGGAAGAGCCCATCTGGCATTTGGAAATCTCTATGCGCTCTACGAGTGTGAAGCAGATCCGCCGGAACGGATGCTCGCAGGTTTCATTCTGCACGATCTCGGAACCCTCCCGCAGAGTTATCCGAAACCCGACGTAAGTCATCTGCCGCCACATTCGGTACTCGAAGGGGGCGAGTTGTGGTCGCTCTCACCCGGTGCGGGCAGAATCGCCCGCTATGTCGGAGCGGCTGTTGCCGGACTGCTTCAGGCTAAAGCGATCCTGCTTTATTCGATATTCAAGCCGATCGATCTTACGGCTTCGTACACTCAGCTTGGATTCGTGAACGCCTGCGAGCCCGTCAAGTGGCCATACGCCGAAACGCTCGACGGCAGTGAAGTCTGGGTCCAGCCACTAATCCTCGAAGGCTCACGGCTCGAAGCGTATATCCGCGCAGGTTTCGAATATCTGTTCCGCGTGTCCGGCGAACGGCGGGTGCTCAAACTCAATGTTGATTTTTCGGCGCGACGGGAAAGCGCGCCAGTACGGACGGAGTCCATCGCCATAGGCAGTTCACATGTCCGGCCAATCGCCGCGCCAGAAGCCGGAACCCACCACAACGGAAACGCATCGCTTTAGTAAGGAGACACACCGATGGAAATCGAGAGGAGCATCATGTGCGAAATAGAAGAGGTTCGGTCGCCGCTTGAAAGGCTGTACCAGACGGTTCCGCGCTGGCAGGACATCGTCGCAGCGGTCAGAGCAGGTGAGGCGGAATTTAAGGATTTTCTTGCAAAGGCGGGCTTGCTCGAGCGCGGGATCTCGACCAGTGTGGTCCATCCCGATCACGACATCGAACTTCACGCGTTTGTCTTGGGAATCGTATCCGAAGATCGATGGGACGAAATTCAGACCAAATCATTTGTTACTTACGCTTCCCACTGGATTGACGACTTCTTCGACAGTCCCGACAAGGTTGAAAACCCGGAGCAACTTTTGAGTGATCGGCGCGATATACGCCTGGCGCTCGCGAATATGGGTCCAGTCGGCGCGGTTGGATTCGCGATGGCTGCCCGCGTGCCGCATCCGGAGGCGATCTACAAAACGCTCCATCGGATGCTCTATGGAGGACTCGTACAGCGAACGCACGATTATGCCGAAAGGCAGCAGTTGGTACGAGAATACCCCGATGTGGCAACGCGATTTGTGGATCCTCGCATGGTTGAAGCAATTCGCGAGTTGCAACCGGAGGCTTACTGGACAACTAACAAAAGCGTTTTGGAAATATCGAACGCAGCGGAAGGTGAACTCAACTTCAATACCTCGGAGCTCTGGAATCTCGTCTATGCACCCGCGCTTTACTATCAGGACGCCGAGGAGGAACGCGCGCGAGGCGAGTTGAGTTTCGAGGACGACGCGCCCCGGCTGCCTGAAATGATCAGGATGATCAGGTTGGGAGCGAGGCACCTTGCGCGTATATACGCGCCGGGCAGTCCGCAGATGTGTCAGCTCGACTTCGTAGCGCGATCTTTTGCCAATCTGCCGGCTGAGGTCCTAAGTGAATATCGGTCGCTGGTCATGCGACGTCACTCGGCCAACGATTCGAGTCGCTGGAGTGTGGGAGGTTCGGAATCATCGCTGCTTTGAAGTTATGCCGCAGAGAGACTTTGTCTACGATCTGGACGGTAATAAACCGGTGCCGGCGCGCGGCCACGCTCTCAGCGTGGCCGCGCCGACGGCAACCGCTACTTCGAGGGCTGGTTTGTACTTGGGATTGCGGCGCTGCCGTGGTCCGGGAAGGGCCCGCGGTCTGAGCCGCGCGCCGCCTCATGCTCGCGGCAAACGGATGGTAAAGACGCTGCCCGAGTGCTTGGCGCTGGTCATCGACAGTTGAGCACCGTTCAGTGCAAGGTAGCGTTTTGCCAATGCCAGCCCGAGGCCCATCCCCTGGGATCGCGGCGTCTGACCGCCGTCCACTTGCGCGAATGGCTCGAACAACCTTGGAAGATAGGAAGGGTCTATGCCGACCCCGGTGTCCTCGACGTTCATACAGACCCTGCCATCGGTCTCGCGATAGACTCGCACCGCAACCCAGCCGCGCTCAGTAAATTTGACTGCGTTATCGAGCAGGTTCCTCAGCGCATGCCCCAGGCAATATTCGTCGGTCGTGACAGTGATTTGCGGATCCTCCATCTCGCAGGTTACCGCGATAGCGTGACGCTCGGCTGCGGGTTGAACCTCGAATATTTCAAGCTCGATCAAGTCGGCAAGTTTGATCGCGGCAGGCGCCAGGCTGAAAATACCCGCGTCCAGTCTCGACAGATCAAGGATTGATCGAAGATTCCTTTCGAGCCGGCTGCCCGCCTCGGTGATAGCTTTTGCCGAGCGGCGCATCTCCCGGCCTTGATCGCCGGGCGTGATCGCCTCTATAAGGAGGTCGGCATGTCCAATTATGGCGTTTAGCGGGGTCCGGATCGCGTGACTTAGGTTGTTAAGAAATGCCGATTTTCGGCGCGCCGCGTCGTCAACCGCTGCTTTCGACCTGCCGGCCGCGTCCGCCCTCTCCGAATCGTCCTTCAACCACCCTACCTCCGACGGCGTCCAAGACACCACCGCCACCTCATAGGACCCGAAGTTACGAATTGTTGACAAGAAGTTAGCACAAACCTGCTGACAGTCAAGCGTCTCTAAGCCATTTTACAGCCAGTTTAAGATGGAATAGGGTAGAATGTGTGGCCAGCGCTGAAAAGCACAGCCGGCGACCGATCGCCTTGATTGTCGACGACGACGCGGACACCTGCGCAATCCTGTCCGGCTTTCTGCAAAAGGAATTTCAGGTTTTGGCCGTCCAATCGGCGGATCAGTGCATCGAGATCCTGAAGCGAACCCCGGTGGATCTAGTGTTGCTGGACCTGCTGATGCCGGAAACAGACGGTCTAGCTGCACTTCGCGAAATCAGGGCGGATCCTGCCGTGGCAAAAGTACCCGTGGTTGTACTGACGGCGTGGGATGATGCGAGAGCCTTGGCCGAGGCGAAACGCTTGGGCGCCAAAGAATGCCTGATCAAGCCTGTTTTTCGCAGACGCCTTCTTCGCAGTGTCAGGACACACCTGGAAGCCTATCGCTAAGCGGGGGCGGAGCCGTGGCCCCACCGGCTTCCCCAATTAGAACCTCGTTTTAAAAAATATCGGGCTTGGCGTTACTGTTCTCTTGTTGCGGCTATTGCGCGGGCGCATTGAGCCACGCCCTCTTGCCACGCGGGCAGGACGATTCGTGGATCCTGAATTGTCGTCAACACCGAGTACCTCGGTCGTGCCGCAGCGGCCGGGAAGTCGAAGCGGCATGCGGCCTGCGGTATCGGAGTCAATCGAAGAAGCCGAAACAGTTCGCACGTCAACTCGTAGCGGCTGGCCCCATCGGCGCCCGCCAAATGATAGGTGCCGAAAGCGCCGGTCGCGATCAGGCGGGCGATTCCCTCGGCTAGGTGCGGCACGTAGGTCGGAGAGCCGTACTGGTCGTTCGCAACGCGTAGCTCCGGCGACCCGGCGCGCGCGTACATCGAGAGCAAAAAGTTATTGCCGCCTTCCCAGAACAACCACGCAGTGCGGACTATGAAATGGCGCCGATTGAGCGCGCGAACGGCGGCCTCACCCGCAAGCTTGCTCGCGCCGTATACCGACAGCGGATTGGGCCGGTCGAATTCATGGTATGGGCGCTCGGCTGTGCCATCAAAAACGTAGTCCGTCGAAACGTGCACCAAGGGAATTCCGCAAGCGGCGGTAGCGACCGCCAGATTGCGCGGGCCGAGCGCATTGACCGCGTATGCCTCGTCACTGCGCGACTGCGCGCCGTCGACGTCATTGAACGCGCTCGCGTTGATCACGAGCGCGGGACGATGCAGCCCAACCGCGTCGCTCACGGCGTCCAACCGCGTGACATCCAGCGCCGCATGGCCGAGCGCCACCAGCTCTTGTGAAGCGAGCACTCGCGCAAGGCACCGCCCGAGCTGGCCCGCCGCTCCAGTGATGAGGATCTTCACGGCCGTGGTCCGAAATGGAAACTATGACGTTCGGGATCGGGCTGCCAGAGGCCGTCGTCAGCCGCGCTTGGCAATACACAGAAAATTCAGCAGGTCTGTCAGTTGCGTGGGATCGATCGGCTTGGTCAGGTGACGATCGCAGCCCGCTGCCAGTGAGCGCTGCTGATCCTCCTTCTGCCCGTAGCCGGAAGCGGCAATTATTATCAGCTGATCGCCCGCCGGCCGTGCGCGCAATCTTCGGGCGATTTCGTAGCCATCAATGACTGGCAGCCCGATGTCGAGCAACACTGCATCAGGACGGAAACTTGAAGTCAGCTTGATTGCAGCGTCGCCATCGTACGCCAGCTGGACTTCGAAGCCGGACCACTGCAGCAATTGACCCATCGTCTGCGCCACGTCTTGATTGTCGTCAACGACCAGAACTCGAAGTCCATTGGATCGCGCTTTTGGCTGTTGGGATTGCGCAGATTCAACTAAGGGGGTTCCCTGGTCTTGCAACAATGGCAGCCTGACGACAAACTCACTTCCTTGATTCGGTCCCGGGCTGAAAACTTCAACGGTGCCGCCATGCAAATCGACAAGGTGCCGCACCAACGTAAGGCCCACGCCGAGGCCGTCATGAAGAGAGTTGGCCGGGCGCTCGCCCTGCGCGAAAAGATCGAAAATATTCGACAGCATGTCGCTCGAGATCCCGGCTCCATTGTCGACCACGCGAAAGACTACATCGTTGCCTTCCTCGTTCGCGCTGAGAGAGATCGTTCCGCCTTCGGGAGTGTACCTCGCGGCGTTGTTCAGCAAGTTGCCCAGAACCTGAGCGATGCGCCCTGGATCGGCTCTTATCCACAATGGCCGCGCCGGTGCCGAGGCGGTGAAACTGTGGCCGCGGGACTCGAGCAGCGGCTTGCTGATCTCGACTGCGGTGCGGATCGCCGTGGAAACTTCGAGGGGTTCCCGATGAAGCTCAATCTTACCGCGCGTAATCCGGGCGACGTCCAGAAGATCGTCGACCAGGCGGGCAAGATGCTTCACCTGCCGCTCGATAATCCCCTGGGCCCAGTTCAGCCGCTCGGGGTCCGGACCCACGCGCCGCAGCAACTCGGCCGCATTTCGGATCGGCGTCAGCGGATTGCGCAGTTCATGCCCGAGCATGGCAAGAAACTCGTTCTTGTGGCGGTCCGCATCGTGAAGCTGCTGATACAACTGTGCATTATCCAAAGCGATCGCGGCGCGGCCGGTCAGATCCTCCAACAATGACCAATCCAGATCACTGAACACGCGGCCGACGGAGCCCGCCGCAAAGCAGGCCACGCCCACGATTCGGCCGCGTGCGATCAGCGGGAACATCCCTCCCGATCGCAGCGTCGGCAAGTCGGCTAACCGATCTGACGCGGCCTCCGCATCAGACCGTCGCAAGGACGGCATAGAATCGTCATGCTCGAAGAATTGCGGCTTTCGGGTAGCGAGCGCCTGTTCGATACCAGATGCGAGCGGCGCCGAAACAGTCTCGGTCGAGGCATTGCCCTGCAGCCCGCCTGCGGTTATCCACGCAAGCTCAGTCCTCTCAAGTCCGCCACGTGAATTGACCGCGGTGAAACTGCAGAAGTCGGCCAGAGAAGGAACCACCAAAGAGAACAGCTCGTGCACCGTGGTCCAGAAATCAAGTGAACTGAACAGCGCCCGCGTGGCGTCGGCCAGCAGAATCGAACGCCGGCTCGCCTCCTCCGCGGCGGCGCGCGCGGTCTGCTCCCTGGCCAGCGCTATTCGTTCATCGGCCTGCCGCTTGGCGCCTTGCGTCATGCAAAACAGATCGACGAATACCTTCACCTTGGTCCGCAATATTTCCGGAACGACCGGCGAGAGGATGTAGTCAACCGCTCCGAGTGAGTATCCTTGCATGGTGAGCATTTCGTCGGGAAAGGCAGTGATGAAAATGATCGGAGTATGCGCCGATCTTTTGCGGTTACGTATCAATGCGGCGGTCTCGAGGCCGTCCAGGCCGGGCATATTTACGTCCAGCAGGACAACTGCGAATTCATGTTCGAGCACCAGCTTCAGAGCTTCTTCACCCGAGCTCGCGGTGATTATTTCCTGTTGCAACTCCTGCAGAATCGTTTCGAAAGCCAGGAGCTTGTCCGGGCGGTCGTCGACCACCAGGATTTTGGCTTCGTATTTCTCCGGGTCGTACAACCGCGACCCACCGCTCATAGCTCCCATGCCATCCACCTCGGACGGAATTCAGGCCGCGCGTTCTCCCGGCTCACCGATGCAGCCAGGAGCGCAGCACTGCCAGCAGGATATCCGTGTCCACCGGTTTCGACAGATAGTCCCACGCTCCAGCTTCCATGCATTTTTCGCGATCGCCCTTCATTGCTTTGGCAGTCACGGCTACAATCGGCAGGTCCTTGCAATGCTGAAGTTTCCGTATTTCCAGCATCGTATCAATCCCGTCCATTTCCGGCATCATAATGTCCATCAGAACGATGTCAACCGGCTTTTTTTCCGACAACAGCCGGATTGCGTCGCGGCCATTGTCCGCCGAGATTACATTGATGCCCTGCTCTTCGAGCACCGACGAGAGCGCGAAAATATTGCGCATGTCGTCGTCGACGATCAGAACATTTTTACCCGTCAGGATATCCGTTGAATGGTAGAGCGTATCCAACACCCGGTACTGAGCCGCGGGCAGTTTTTCAAGTTTCCGATGAAGGAAGAGGCTGACCTGATCCAGCAGGCGATCCCTGGAATGGATCGGACGAACGACAGCTCCGCCGTTTGGAGTATGCGGCGTGCCATTGCCGCCACCATTGCGCTCGTGGTCGGTCGATTCACTGTAGGTAATAATCGGCAAATTGGAAACCCGCGATTCGGATTCGGACGATTGCATCAATGCCGCCAGGCCGGAAGCCTCTGGATTGACAATTATGCAGTCGATTAATCTCTCGCGCAGCATCTCGAGCGCACTAGCTCCATCGGGAACGCTGGTTATCTGGATATCCTCGGCCTTTAGGTACTGTACCGTGCGTTCGCGACTGTCTTCGTCCGGCTCGACAACGAGCACGCTTTTGAACTGGCGCGTGATGTAATCGTTCAGACCCGCCAAAAAGGCGTCGAGAATATCTTTGCTATGGACCGGCTTGGATAAGAAGGCCAATGCCCCACTGGCTAGCGCGCGTTCCCGCGAATCGTCAGTGGAAATGACGCAAATCGGAATGTGGCGGCTCGTCAGATCGTTTTTGATGCGATCCAACACCCGCCAACCGTCGAGATCGGGCAAATAGATGTCCAGCGTGATGGCCGAAGGTTTGTATTCCATCGCCAAGGCCAAGGCCGAAGCGCCGAGCGAGGTGACAATACCTTTGAAACCTTTCTCGCGCGCCGCGTCCAGTAAGAAGCGTGCGAAAGCGAGATCGTTTTCCACTATCAATAGAACCCGGTCATTCGGCCGGATGCTCGCGCGATCATCGCCAACTTCATCGACGGGTTTGAAGATTTCAGGAGCGGCGGAGGCTACCGCCGGGGTATGCGCCTCCGGCATCATGTTCAACCCGCCGGCAATTTGCTGTACGCCGTTGGCGTGCGATTCCAGCGTCCGCCCATTGACGCCCTCGCGTTGATAAACCGCTGCCGCTACGACCGCATCACCGCCGTTGTGGTAGGTGGAAGCGATCGCGGGCGGCTTGCGGAAAGTCCGCGGCGAATAGGTCTGCGGCAAGTACAAAGTGAACGTACTGCCTCTGCCAGGATTGCTGTTCAGACGGATTTCACCGCCCAGCAACCGGGACAGCTCGCGGCTGATCGCAAGCCCCAAACCCGTCCCGCCGTATTTGCGGCTGGTGCTTCCGTCCGCCTGCTGGAAAGCTTCGAAGATGATCTGCTGCTTGTCGGCCGAAATACCAATACCTGTATCGGAGACTGAAAACGCCATTACGTTGCCCGCGCGGTTGAGATCTTCGTGTTCCGGGTTCCATCCGCCCGGGGCCGCCTCGATCGTCAACTTTACCTGGCCGCTCTGGGTAAACTTGAATGCGTTGGAGAGCAGGTTCTTGATGATCTGCTGCAGCCGTTTCGAGTCGGTGAGCATCGAGGCCGGCAACCGCGGATCCAGACGGATCATGAAATCGACGTTCTTGGCCTCGGCCACATGACGGAAGGTACGTTCCACGTATTGCTGCAGTTCATCGAATTCCACTTCGCTCGGATCCACCACCACGGTGCCCGATTCGATCTTTGACAGATCGAGGATGTCGTTGATGAGCATCAGCAGCTCGTTGCCGGAAGAGTGAATTGTCTTGGCAAAGCCGGTTTGTTTGAGGTTGAGATTTCCTTCAGTGTTTTTGCAGAGCTGATCGGAAAGGATCAACAGACTATTCAATGGCGTACGCAGCTCGTGCGACATATTCGCCAAGAACTCGGATTTGTATTTGGAGGTTAGCGCGAGCTGTTCGGCCTTTTCCTCCAGTGCCTGGCGGGCCTGTTCCACCTCCTGGTTCTTGCGTTCGACTTCCTCGTTCTGATGCACCAGCAGCCGGGCCTTTTCCTGAAGTTCCTGGTTGGTCTGCTGCAATTCCTGTTGGCGACTCTGCAGCTCCTGGGCGAGCGACTGCGATTGCTTGAGCAAATCCTCAGTGCGCATGTTCGCTTCGATGGTATTGATAACGATTCCGATACTCTCAGTTAGCTGATCCAGGAACGCCTGGTGGCTCGAATTGAAGCCCTCCAGCGAGGCCAACTCCAGGATTCCTCTGACTTGACCCTCGAATATAACGGGCAGGATCAGGATGCTCTGGGGCACCGAATCGCCGAGTCCGGAGGAAATCCGCACATGATCGTTGGGTACGTTGGTGAGAACAATCTTGTCTTTTTCCAACGCACACTGGCCAACCAGCCCTTCGCCCAACTCAATATTCTTTCGTGTCCGGGTCTGGCCTTCCGCGGCATAACTAGCCAGCAGGGTTAGCCGCTGGGTCTCCTTTATCGAGTCGAGCACGTAAAAGACCGCGTGTTGAGCCCGCACTACCGGAGCGAGCTCGGAGAGAATCAGCCGGCCGACCGTGTTGAGATCCTTCTGCCCCTGGAGCATGCGGCTGAATTTGGCGAGATTGGTCTTTAGCCAGTCCTGCTCGGTGTTCTTTTGAGTAGTATCTCTGAGGTTGCGGATCATCTCGTTGATCGTATCTTTGAGCGCCGCGACCTCGCCCTGAGCTTCGACGGTAATCGATCGCGTCAGGTCACCCTGGGTAACCGCGGTGGCGACTTCCGCGATCGCGCGGACCTGAGTAGTCAGATTGGCCGCTAATTGGTTAACGTTCTCGGTCAACCCTTTCCACGTGCCTGCCGCGCCCGGCACTTTGGCCTGGCCGCCCAGCTTGCCTTCGACGCCGACTTCGCGCGCGACGGTGGTGACCTGATCTGCGAACGTAGCCAACGTATCGATCATGCTATTGATCGTGTCGGAAAGCGCGGCGATTTCGCCCATCGCTTCCACGTTCAGCTTACGTTTGAGATCGCCGTTGGCGACGGCGGTGACCACTTTCGCGATACCGCGAACCTGGCTGGTGAGGTTGCCGGCCATGAAATTGACGCTGTCGGTCAAGTCCTTCCAGGTGCCGGATACTCCCTGGACCCGGGCCTGGCCGCCAAGAATACCTTCGGTGCCAACCTCGCGTGCAACGCGCGTGACTTCGGACGCGAACGATCCAAGCTGGTCGACCATCGTGTTGATGGTGTTCTTCAGCTCCAAGATCTCGCCCTTGACGTCGACCGTGATCTTCTTGGACAGGTCGCCGTTGGCCACCGCCTTGGTCACGTCCGCGATATTGCGCACCTGCGCAGTCAGGTTACCCGCCATCGAGTTGACGCTGTCGGTCAGGTCCTTCCAGGTTCCCGCCACACCCTGCACGTCGGCCTGACCGCCCAACCGTCCTTCCGTTCCCACTTCGCGCGCGACGCGGGTGACTTCCGCCGCGAACGACCGCAACTGGTCCACCATCGTGTTGACGGTGTTCTTCAGCTCCAGGATCTCGCCCTTCACGTCGACCGTGATCTTCTTGGACAAGTCACCGCTGGCCACCGCCGTCGTGACGTCGGCGATGTTGCGCACCTGGCCGGTCAGGTTGCTCGCCATGAAATTGACGCTGTCGGTTAAATCCTTCCAGGTGCCTGCCACGCCCCTCACGTCGGCCTGCCCGCCCAGCCGGCCCTCGGTGCCGACTTCGCGCGCGACGCGCGTGACTTCCGAAGCGAACGAGCTCAGCTGATCGACCATCGTATTGATGGTGTTCTTCAGCTCCAGGATCTCGCCCTTAACGTCGACCGTGATCTTCTTGGACAGGTCACCGTTGGCCACCGCCGTGGTCACCTGCGCGATATTGCGCACTTGCGCGGTCAGGTTGCCGGCCATCGAATTGACGCTGTCGGTCAGATCCTTCCAGGTTCCCGAAACGCCTTCGACTCGCGCCTGGCCGCCGAGCTTGCCCTCGGTCCCGACCTCGCGCGCCACGCGCGTCACTTCGGAAGCGAAGGAGCTCAACTGATCGACCATCGTATTGATGGTGTTCTTTAGCTCCAGGATCTCGCCTTTAACGTCGACGGTGATTTTTTTGGACAGGTCGCCGGTCGCGACCGCCGTGGTCACGTCGGCGATGTTGCGCACCTGGCCGGTCAGATTGCTGGCCATGAAATTGACGCTGTCGGTTAGATCCTTCCACGTGCCCGAAACGCCTTCGACCTTGGCCTGGCCGCCCAGTTTGCCCTCGGTCCCGACCTCGCGCGCGACGCGTGTGACCTCCGCCGCGAAAGAGCTCAGCTGGTCGACCATCGTGTTGATCGTGTTCTTGAGCTTGAGGATCTCGCCTTTGACGTCGACCGTGATCTTCTTGGACAAATCGCCCTTTGCGACTGCCGTAGTGACGTCTGCGATGTTACGGACCTGGCCAGTCAGGTTGCTGGCCATGAAATTGACGCTGTCGGTCAAATCCTTCCAGGTACCGGCAACGCCCTTCACATCGGCCTGGCCGCCGAGAATACCTTCGGTGCCAACCTCGCGTGCGACGCGCGTGACTTCGGACGCGAACGATCCAAGCTGGTCGACCATCGTGTTGATGGTGTTCTTCAGCTCCAAGATCTCGCCCTTGACGTCGACCGTGATCTTCTTGGACAGGTCGCCGTTGGCCACCGCCTTGGTCACGTCCGCGATATTGCGCACCTGCGCAGTCAGGTTACCCGCCATCGAGTTGACGCTGTCGGTCAGGTCCTTCCAGGTTCCCGCCACACCCTGCACGTCGGCCTGACCGCCCAACCGTCCTTCCGTTCCCACTTCGCGCGCGACGCGGGTGACTTCCGCCGCGAACGACCGCAACTGGTCCACCATCGTGTTGACGGTGTTCTTCAGCTCCAGGATCTCGCCCTTCACGTCGACCGTGATCTTCTTGGACAAGTCACCGCTGGCCACCGCCGTCGTGACGTCGGCGATGTTGCGCACCTGGCCGGTCAGGTTGCTCGCCATGAAATTGACGCTGTCGGTTAAATCCTTCCAGGTGCCTGCCACGCCCCTCACGTCGGCCTGCCCGCCCAGCCGGCCCTCGGTGCCGACTTCGCGCGCGACGCGCGTGACTTCCGAAGCGAACGAGCTCAGCTGATCGACCATCGTATTGATGGTGTTCTTCAGCTCCAGGATCTCGCCCTTAACGTCGACCGTGATCTTCTTGGACAGGTCACCGTTGGCCACCGCCGTGGTCACCTGCGCGATATTGCGCACTTGCGCGGTCAGGTTGCCGGCCATCGAATTGACGCTGTCGGTCAGATCCTTCCAGGTTCCCGAAACGCCTTCGACTCGCGCCTGGCCGCCGAGCTTGCCCTCGGTGCCGACTTCGCGCGCCACGCGCGTCACTTCTGCGGCAAACGAGCGCAGCTGATCGACCATCGTATTGATGGTGTTCTTCAGTTCGAGGAATTCACCTTTAACGTCGACGGTGATTTTTTTGGACAGGTCGCCGGTCGCGACTGCCGTAGTGACGTCTGCTATGTTGCGCACCTGGCCGGTCAGATTGCCGGCCATCGAGTTGACGCTGTCAGTTAAATCCTTCCAGGTTCCCGCGACCCCTTTTACTTTGGCCTGGCCGCCCAGCTTGCCCTCGGTCCCGACCTCGCGCGCCACGCGCGTGACCTCGGAGGCGAACGAGCCAAGCTGATTGACCATCTTGTTGACGGTCTTTGCGGTGCGCAGGAACTCGCCCTGCAATGGCCGGTCGTCGATCTCGAGGGCCATCGTCTGCCCCAGATCACCTTGGGCCACCGCGCCGATCACGCGCGCCGTCTCGGTGGTGGGATGCACCAGATCATCGATCAGACCATTGACGCACTCGATAGAATCACGCCAGAAACCACTTACGTATCCGACCGACGCGCGTTTGTTGAGCTTGCCTTCCCGACCGACTACGCGGCTGAGGCGCTCCAACTCCCCGTACATCCTTTCGTTCTGCTCGACTACGTCGTTGAACGTCTCCGCTATCTTGCCGAACATACCGGTCCATTCCGCCGGCAAGCGTACTGAGGCATTGCCGCGCTGCAGCTCGGTGAGCGCGCTTAAGATGGCCGTCAGCTCGGTGGCACCCGAGGACTCGTGCCGCTCCGCTTTTGACGTGACTGTTTCTTCCAGCATCTGAAATCTCCTGCTAACCGATGCTTGCTGCGCCGACTTCTACGAAGCGACTACGACCTGGCGGCGTCGAGATTCCGAGATTACAAACAGCGGTTGTAAAGTACGGCGAATTCTTTGGCAAGCGGGCAGACGAAAGCCCGTCACGAAGGCTTAAGGGGCGATCGTTCTGAAGCGGGACCGGATGGTCTTCGATATTCGGAGTGGCTTTCGGAGGAAGGCCGGGGGCCTCAAGCATGTCCTCGGGCCGGGCTGAAAACTGAGAAAAATCGTATCGCATCCATTCCCCCCTCGAGAAATCGGCGGCGATCAGCCACGAGCGAGCCAGCACGAAAATGTCGTCGCGGACAGCATAAAGCTGTCCGCACGGGAGTCGTCACACTCAGCAATCAATAGGCCGCCCAGAAAGCGAAATTAGCTAACAATAACGTCTAATAAGAGGAAATGGGCGCGAAATACTTACAAGGCCGCTTGCACTATTTACAAGCCAGTCCAAAATTTGCCGAGAATGTCACACGCCTAGCGTTGCCTAAATCTGCTCGTCGTCGAAAGTTCCCCTGCGAAGACGTCGACGGGCGAAGCGCGAGCAAAAGCGTGCTCCTCGCGAACGGTTGTCAATCGATGCAGTGTGGCGTCCTGTTCGGC
Organism: uncultured delta proteobacterium; assembly: GCA_963710455.1. Lineage (GTDB taxonomy): Bacteria > Desulfobacterota > Binatia > Binatales > Binataceae > JAKAVN01. The sequence goes on along the minus strand of CAVQAG010000011.1, from coordinate 162,771 downwards.
AGTTCCGACACTGCCATGTGTGCGCCGGTCGTAGCACTCAACCCTTTCGCTGTACGCGATCTTTCCGGAGTTGAGCAGGTTAAATCGATGAAGATAAATGTATTCGAAACTCTTATCCCGGGTCTTATAAGTAACGAAGATCTTCCGGCGGTCACTGATCGTAGCCCTGGGTCTATCCAGGATCATTTGATCCGATAGCGTATATAGCTTGCTCGCGAAAAATACGATGTCGCGGCGCCTGCCGAAGACGACGCTCACATGGTCGGAGCCTTCCACATCGGAGGATCCTGTGTGCGTATACCCACCCCAATTTCCGACGAAATCAAAGCTGGCTCTTGGAAGCTCAAAGACATTAGGCTCTGAACCCGGCTCGGAAACCAATTGCGACCAGGCGATTGATGGGAACCGTGATTGATCGGGAATTTCACCGGACGATGCTGAGACTACCCGCTGCGCCGCGAAGTTTCCGATGCCCGGACTATAAAATGAACGCAGCAGCAGAATTAATCCGAAAGTGCACGCGAGGGCGAGCAGGACCGCTGCGCATTTTATGACGTGATCTTGTCGGGGCCCTTTCACCGAATATCTACGCGCCGCGCATGGTCTACTCTAAGCCCAAGTCAATTCGAGGAGCAAATCACTTCAGGGTCAGGTCCTTCAAACATTCGCGATCCACGACTGGAGCGCGCCGGCTGCCCGACGCCAGCTTTACGCTTCCAGGTTTACGTTCGAACGGATCGAGAAGGTCTATCTCCTTCGCATGCGCCTTCAGCGCAGGCATTACATCCTCGGCGAATAATCGCATGCTGGTGCGGCGATCGTCATCGGCAACCGGACCCTGAATACTCAGAATGATGAATATGCCGATACGCAATACGCTCATTATAGTTTTGATCTTAGGAATGACCGTCTTCGGCGTGCCGACGATCACCTGCATATTCTGCTGACCTCGCAGCAGCGCGGCGTGCAACTTGCGCCGGATCTCCGCATAGTCGAGCGCGGCGTCGGAGCCGTGCATCTGCTCTCTCACCTTCTCGCCGCTGATGCCGAGCCAGGCACTGGTCTGTTGTTTGGCGAGTATGCGGATGGCGGCTTTGGAATTGTAGCCGGGCGGCATCGTGTATTGCGGCGCGGAAAAAGCGTTCTGGCCGCCGCCATAGACGAACCCTTCCGCCAGCGTCTGCGCTTTCTCCTCGGTTTCAGCGAGTACGGTCGCGATCATATAACCAAAGTTCTCGGGGCCCGCCTGGTAGCCGTGCCTGGCGGCCTCATCGGCGTAGAAATCCCACAAGTCACAGGTTGGTATGAGAGGAGTCCCTAGGCCGATATATGGATACCGATGCTCGGCGCACCATTGCACCGTCTCGGGACTGAGCGTGCCCGGAATCCACATCGGCGGATGCGGTTTCTGGTACGGGAGCGCCCACGGATTCACGTGGCGATAGTGGAAATGTTTCCCTTCGTAACGCCACGGACCGGGCCGGGTCCAGGCCTGCACGATAAAATCATGTGCCTCGTTGAACATCTCGCGGTTGTACGCAGGATTTGCATTGTTGAAGAACTGCTCGCTGCCTGCGCCGCGGACCCATCCAGTTACCAAGCGTCCGCGGGAGATGAGATCGATCTCGGCTAACTCTTCAGCCATCCGCAGCGGATGTTTGATTACCGGGAGTGGGTTGCCGATTAGAACCAGGCGCACGCGTTTGGTGCGGTAGGCCAGCACGGCAGCCTCGACGTTCATCACCGACCCCATGCAAATCGGGTTTCCGTGATGCTCGTTGAGCGCGACTACGTCGAAGCCTAGATCCTCGGCATAGCAGTTTTCATCGAGATAGTAATGATAGTCGTCAGCGGCTTTTTCACGATCGTAGAACCTGTTCGAAACTCCGAAGAATCCGCCGTTTTTGAGAATCTCTTCTTCCGAGAGCCATCGATAAGGCCGCTCGGTAAAATAGCCAACCTGCATCCACGAACTCCTTTTGCGAATCGTCCCGTTTGATCTTCGTCGTTCAGCGGCGCACTGGTTCAAGCCGCGAGAAACTCGCGCACGATGCGATCGAACTCTGCCGGTTTTTCGATCTCCGGACGATGTCCCGCACCCTCGACCAGCGCGACCCGCGAATCCTTGATCGCAGCGCGATACGCGTCGATACATCCGCGGGGCACGATCCGGTCACGCGTGCCCCATATCAGCATAGTGGGAATTTTCACCCCGCGGAGCAGATAGGGCAGACTGGGATTGTGCATGAACGGTTCCCACCCCAGGCGGGCGGTCTCCGAACGCGCGTCCTCGAACGCCTCGAACTGCTCAGGCGTCATATGTGCGCCGTAGATCTTCGTAAATTCCGGCGTGTTGGCGGCATCAGCCATGGTGGCGAGCAGATGGTTGCGCACGGTCAACGCAAAAATGTCCATGATTTCGCCATCGACTGGCTTTATTCCCATCGGCGCGACCAGCACCATCCGCGAAAAAATCCGCGGGTCGGCGGCAGCCATTTCTGCTGCGACAAACCCGCCTGCGGAAAGGCCAATCACGTCCATTGGCGCGGCGTCCAGTTCGCGGATGATCTGCGAGTACAAGCCGGCGAGGTCGCGATAGCTGCGAATCCAATCAATCTGCGCGGTCCGGCCGAATCCGGGCTGGAGCGGAATCACCAGCTGCCGGTCTTTGGCCAGGCGCTCATTCCACGAAAGCCAGCCCGGATAGCCAAGCTCATCGTGCAGCACTAGCAGCGATTTGCCGGAGCCGCCGCGAATCACGGACATTTCGGCGCCGGCGGCGCGCACAGTTTCCTCGGTCGGGGTCGTCACGATCTCCTCCTCGGCCTCCTTGGTGCGGACTTGGTTTGATGCGCAGTCCCGGATCACTGTAGCGGCAGCCGCGTGTCGGGTTCTACCGACCGCATCTCCGCCAATCTAACATCTTCGAAATTCTTTCGACATCCGATGGAACTTCTGACCACGACCGAAAGTTCATCTCGTGAAAATCCTACCTATCGAAGTCTAATGCTCTGTCTAAAGACCCCAATAAGCTTGCTTTTTTCACGGCACGGCTATTGCCGCTTAATCCACAGCTACAAACTACTCTCCAATTTTGCATCGAAGGGACGTCATAAGAAAAATGGCAATCGATCATGAAGTGTTGACGCTGAAGGAGCTATGCGATTTGCTGCGGGTCCATCCGTCCACAATTTACAAACTGCTCAGAGAAAGCAAAATTCCCAGCTTTCGAATTGGCAGCGAGTGGCGGTTTCGAAGGGATGTGATACTGCGATGGATGTCGGAAAAATCTGAAGGGCTTCAGACCCCCAGACTCGTGCACCCAGGGGTAAATGGAGGGACCCGCCGACGCTCGCAGGCCGTTTCTCGCAAAACGACGGACTAACTTTCTTGTTGGTAAGGATCGCCACAGAAAAACTCGCCTTTAACGTCTTAGCCGTGCGCCTGCAAAGCGGATCGGCGAGGCCGGCAAGCCAGTGATGCGCAAGCCGGCACGATGGCTCGCGGGAAGCGCATTGGCATTACTGGCGCTCGGCCTCACAGGGTGCCCCGCGTTGATTGTAGCTTCAAGCGTAGGCTCGCTTGGCTACGCCGGGTACCAGTACGAGAAGACAGGAAAGGTGCCGGGAATGCCATCGCAGCCGCCACCGCATTCGAATCCAACACCCTCGCTGGACGATATCGAATAGTCACGATGTTTACTATAGCCGCGAGGGCGGCAGCACCGCAGTTCCGGCCCGTGCGACACCGCCCTCGCGCATTGCTATTCCGATACCTAGATCACGCCTCGCGTTGGATTTTTCCGCGCCAGGCCCCGGTCTCGCTTCTGTGCGACTCGATAAATTCTTTGAACCGCTCGAGATCCTTTTCTATCCGCCGGGTTACGATTCCAAGTGCATCAGCCGCGTCCTCTACCATCCCATCCGGCTCATATTCCATCTGAAGCATGATTCGAGTCTGTCGATCACTGAGAGAGTGAAAAGTCACGACGCCCGCATGCGCAGCGCCCAAGACGCTCCGCCAAGCGATCCTTTTGTCGGGGATCTGTTCCGTTATTTCGGTATCAAACTCCTTCTCTTTACCTCCGATATTCGTGCGCCAGTGGGCCCGCTTCTCGTCCAATTGACACACCTCCACCACGCCTCCCATGAAACGTGGAAATTCTTCAAATTGAGTCCACTGATTATAAGCCGTCCGGGCGGGGACATTTACAGTTATGGATTTTTCGACCGTTGTCATTAGTAACTCCACGTCTTCACATCTACTAGAGCCTCGGCAACATGCCGAGCCTTTCGACAAGGACTCGGTTATGCAACGAGTCTGCCAAGGAAAGAAGTTCGAAATAATTGATTATCTTCCTCGCACGTTAGACACGGAGCACGTTAGACTCGGAGATGATGGGTTTACCTGAAACGACATTCGGGGCCCACCCCTTAGGTCAGGCTTCGGTTGACCGAAAGATCGCGTGTGCGGACGTTAGGGGCTGACGGTGGTCCCAGGATAGTAATGCTGCAGGATTTCGATGTAGGTCTTGCCCGCATTCGCCATCACCGCCGCTCCGATCTGGCATAGTCCGACACCATGTCCCCAGCCGGCTCCGTTCAAGACCCAGCGGGCGGACTCCTTGTCTACGACGAACGCGGAGCTGTATAGATGCGTCGGCGATAGAGCTCGCCGGATTTCCAATTCTTTGCCGATAATGAGGTAGTCGCGCTCGCCGGTTAGCTTCAGACGATATATTCGGCCTGAAGGACCGCGCGCGAGCGGCGCCACCTCGCGAATTGAACCAAGGTCCACGGCAACTCTGGATCTGATGAGTTCAGCGAGTTCGTCGGGCGTGTAAGCGACTCGCCAGCGGTAGAAGTCTCGGGTCTCTTGATCGAACCGCGGCAGAATTCGTGAGAGGAGCTCCGAATCTTCCGTATTGCAGTAAGCCAGCGGATTGGCGCGTATCCATTGTTCAGGACTACACGAGCGGATTTGGGCCGGACCGTCGCGGACGGATCTGAGATATGGGATATCTACATCCTCCCAGGCGGTCGCATAGCGCTCGGTTATGCCGCCGCATGATTTGGAAAACCGAGCATCGCAAATGGCTCCGTTATAACGGAGAAACTCGCCGGCTGTCGCGCGAACCGCCTCGGCTGCGGCCGGAGAGAAGCTCTTTGTTATTCCTTGATAGCGCTGGCAATGGTCATCGGCGCACACGTCGAAATTCGGATGCGCTTCGCGGCCGTACCAGCGAAGAACTTCGTGCGCATCCAGTCCGTCCGTCCGTCCTCTTCCGGGGCGAGGGGAGTCTTCGGTTTTCGGAAACCAGAGCCAGCTGCGCGAAATCACCGCGTGAGCTTTCAGCAGCTCGAGTGGACAGGACGCGCTCATCTCGGATGAAATCACGCTGGTGATGTACTCTTCTAGCGCAATATCGTTGATCGCTGTGAGACCGGCTTGAGATTTCACGAGGCGAAGGGCCCCACGAAATACCTGGCGTTCCTTGCGTTGCCAATGAAATCCAATTCCGATCGTGACGTCGTCCAGTGCAAACGCGCACGACGCCGCGTCGGACGGCGTAAGCGTCATTTCAGAAGTAAACCTGTAGCGCCCGGGGTCGCATGGCTTACCCTGCGCGTCGATGAACACGCCGCCCATCAATGCGACTTCAACGGCGGATTGTTCTTCGAGCAGGCCTACAGAAACGTTCAACGCTCGTTCTCCAGCCTCTCGGCCACTTCCTGAAACTGATCGTCAGGCAAGCTGACCTCGCGAAAAATTGCGGCGATTGCTTCACCCGTTATTCTTTCGAAATCTTGCGCCAGTGGCACCACAAATATTCCGCAGAGGTCAATCGATGCTGGACTAACAGTCAGTTCGCCGGTATGAAAGACCTCCGGCCGATGCTTTCCGCGCGGAAACAGATACGTGACCCACTCTCCTCCCTCCTGAAATACCGCGATGTTGACCAACGGTTCTGTGCGTCTGCCGGTCGTCTCCGCGAGCAGATCGATCACCCGCTCCACGCGATCGTTCAAAGCGGATCGATCCCGCCCACGAAATAAGAGCACCTTTCTGCCGTAGTTCGGCACGGTCAGCCCGGTCAGTCCCGCCGTCTCTTTTTCGATCGGAAGCAATTCTCGCGAGCCTGCCTGAAAGTGCATGTGGTCCGGCGCAGACGCTCCGCATTCCGGGCCATTGTAGATCACGAAATATCCCGGAAGGGCCGCGGCCAGGCCCAGCATATTTCCGAACCGGCCCGCGATCTGCTGTGTGCCGTGATCCCGATGCGCAATCGTAAGGTGACGATCTATGATCGGAAACGGATTGCAGTAGATCGTGAAATCCTGATCAAAATGTAGACCCTCCTCTTCCGCAGGCAGATTTGCCGTACACAGGAAGCATGGGCGTTTGGCCACCGACTCCCGATCGACAGCCGCCGTGGTACTGCCCACACGATGGGGAATGTGACGGATGTAGATATCAAACCAATCGATCCGGACTGGCCGTGTCTTCGCGCGCGCAAGGCCTTCGAGACCATTGGCGAGACGCGGCCATGCCCGCGCCTGTCGTTTAAACAGATCTTCCAGTTCGTGGATCATCTCCGCCTTCGAGCCTGAATCTCGACAGTTCGAAGCCAGTCCTTGTACGCATCGTATCGATTCGCAACCTCGAGCGGCAGAGCACTATCGCTATTGCCTTCCCATCGGCGGCAAAGATAGACGGAGTCGTAGATCCGTGCGATCTCATAGTTGCGGCTGATGCGCAGCGCTACTGCGTAGTCCTCGCCGTAGCTGACATTTGGAAATCCAATGCGGCGCAGAACCGAGGTGTTGAATGCGCGCGGCGCGCCCAGACCATTGACCCGGAGCGCGTTGTTTCTTCCATTTTCGCGGCTCCATTCGCGATGGTCGATTAGACCCGGCGGAATCTCCTGCAACGAGAAATCGACCATCGAATAGGAACCTATCACCATCGCATAGGGTCCTGCTTCAAGTTCCGCAACGATTCGGCGAAGAACGCCGTCATTGATATACAGATCATCGGAATCGAGCTGTATGGCGTACTGTCCGCAGGCTTCGGAGTAAATCGCTTGATTCCAGCATCCGCCTATTCCCAGGTCGCGGCGTTCCGGCATTATGTGTTTAACCCGCGAATCGGCGAGACTGCGCAGGAGTTCCGTTGTCCGATCCGTCGAATGGTTATCGACGACGAGCAAATTGAATTCGAAATCGGCGTGCTGGGCCAAAGCGCTTTGAATAGCGTTGAGAATTGTGCGCTCGCGATTCTTGACCGGGATAACGACGCTGGCTTTTACCGGAAACCTCTCCGCCTCAGTTGGAACTTTCTCGAAACGCGGATGCAACCAGGCACCGATTCGTTTGAGATGTGCTGTCGCGACACTTTCCATTTCGATTTGATAATCGCGATTGTGCGGGTCCACATAGTCGAATTGCTTTTGACCCGTCGGACGCGCATCGGTCGTGGACGCGCCGTACAGCGGTTCGGGAATTCGCACGATTGAGCGTTTTTCCGAGATCCTCAACCGCAGATCGTATAGGCCTCCCCATTTGCAGTCGCTGCCGATTCCCGCCTCGCGCGCGGCCTCAACCGACACGCCTAATACCGGGCCGAAGTCGAATCCGTCGCGGATACTGCCGGTCTGATAGTCGATTCGAGGATGGCCTGCGGCGTCGGCATACACCCAGCCAGCGCCGGTATCGCGCACGACCTGCGTCATCCGATCGAATATGCGCGGGCCGGACTCGACGTGAACGCGCGGATCACCGAGAAACAGCACGTCAGAATCGGCGGCGTCGACGATTGCCTGTATACTCGCGGATGAGTAGTCCTTTGGATAGACGATGTTCACATTTCACCCCGCCGCGATGCGCCGTCTTTGCTCTGCGCATTGTGTGGCGTCAACCATTGCGGCCAGCATCACGATGACCCCGGTCATCCGATTCACCTCGAGGAACTCTTCCAGTTCCTGCTCCACGACCATGCCCTGGCCGCGCGACGCGTGGCGCATGCGCATGCGGTCGGTAGCGCGCACGATAATTCCAGCGTGAAATACATCGAGATTCTTGCGCGTTGACGCAAAGAAAATCAGATCGCCGGTCTGCAAATACTCTGTGAGCCGCCGCACCGCGCGCTTCGGTACGCATCTCAAGTGAATCCGCTGCGCAAGGAGTCCAGGTATTACATTCAGAACGCGCTCACTGCTGACAATCGGGACTTTTGGCATCGAAACCGGCCTGATTATCCCTTCGCGTACATTGTTGCGTATCCACTGCGTCATGTAGTGATTTCGCCGCTCCCATCGCACGAGGCCCTGTTCATACCGAAGCTTCCGTAGCCACTCGATGAAGCCGTCAATGCTTGACGCGCGTGCAAGCGCCAGGACAGTTTCGATATACGTGACGCAGTCGAATCCATCGAGGGAAGCCGTGAATACTTCGGAGGTCTCGGCGGATCCAATGAGCGGATTTGCTATGTAAGAACGGCCAAGCAAGCGGCCGGAAAGAACGTCCATTCGGCCGGCGGCGGAAAGGTCGTCCTTTGTTCGGGACAGAAGTTGCTTCACGGCCTGCAGGCTGAGACCTCGTGGTTGGGCCTTCATCAAGCTTTGATTTTAGCACTCAACGCCAAACTTCAATGCGGTCGAAAGCTACCGCTGGGGGCCTGGCGGCTCGAGCAGAAGGGCGAATCCATCGGCGTCATGAAAATCCGGTTTAGCGGCCGGATGGCGGAGCGCCCAGTACGAGAGCCCATCGCTCGCCTCGATAACCGCCGAGAGCCCAACACGGAGGGGCGCACGTGGATGGACCGCCGAGAGGCCGCCGAGCGGGACCAGCGCGTCGAGCTCAAGCTGGCTCTCTGAAGAGCGCACGGCGATCTGCGGGCGCAACCCTTCGTCCACTAGCGGACCGCCGTTACGGTATCTGGAGAAGGCGTAGGCCGCCCACTCGCCCGACGGGGCGAAGTTGAATTCGTGATACGCTGGCTGCCCGTCGACAGCGATGAACACCTCGAAGCAGGAGTGGCGCCAAAGCTCTGTGGCGACTCGCGACCCGCCCGTCAAGGGGACTCGAATCCGGCGAATATCTCCGTCGAGACGGAAGGTCATCTGGAGCTCAGCGCTTGCGGACCGGCGTGCGAGCACCCGGACAGCGCCCACCGCCTCGTGACGCGCAGACGGATGGCACTGTAAGTCAATCCAATGTTCGACGGTCATAAAGCCGACGTGACACCTTCGCTGCTAAGAAGCCTATATTCAGCGGGTCGATGATGTCGCCGATTGCCCTTCGATTTGTTTTGTCTGACGATCGATTCCTTTCCGTCCTGCCCGGGTAAACTGTCCAGACCGATTTCGCGCAACCGGCATCGCGGAACCGGTTGCGTTGACGTGCATCCAGGCGTGAGCGCGCGTGACGCTAACGGTTCTCCCATCACACTTGCCTTAGTAGAATAGGTGGCATCCATCCCGATGTCAGCTTCTCCACCCGGGTTTAAGGACGGCTCCAGACTCCGACTTCGACTTTTCCCGCATTATACTCTCAGCGGATTGGTACTTGGAGCAACACACTGGCGCGCGGCCGACTCGCGCACCGGTTTCCCGCTGTAACTCCTATGATTTCTTATTTGTTTTCTTCTCTTAGTATACCTTCACAGTCGCCCCAAACCTGTTACGACGGATGCCTTTTGCCGTGTGGAGCAGTACCCAAGCGCACACTTCTGGTTGAAAGATTTTCGGGTGCGGGATAGGTCGGCACTATTATGTGGGTCTTCGTAGGTATAATTGATGGTTTACCGAGCACCGGTGCTGTTGAAAGTGCCGCGCATGCGAATTCAGAGGTGTCACATGAACCACGAGCATCGCGGAAGCTGCCATTGCGGAAATTTGCGCTGGACGCTCCGTTCGGCGCTTTCACTCGCGCAACTTCCGCTGCGGACCTGCAGCTGCGGCTTCTGCAGGAAACACGGTTTGCTGACGACCTCGGATCCACAAGGCGAGATGGAGTTTATCTCGACTAATCCAGCAATTGTCCTTAGATATCGTTTTGACACTGGCACCGCAGACTTTCTGATTTGCGGGCGCTGCGGAGTCTATGTGGGCGCGCAGATGGAGGAGGCGGGGCGCTATTATGCGATCGCCAACTTGCGCACGCTCGAGGGCGAAGGCGAACTCGGAACGGTGCAGCCGATGGATTACTCGCGTGAAACTGTCGTTGAACGCCTTTCGCGGCGAGCCAACCGCTGGACGCCGGTGCGCACTCCAGCGTGAGATGAAGCTGGCGGAGAGGGGGGGATTTGAACCCCCGAAACCCTTCCGAGTTTACACGCTCTCCAGGCGTGCGCCTTAAACCGGGCTCGGCCACCTCTCCGCGTGGGGAAAGCCAGTATGCCATTTGCTCCCGGCTGCCTGCCACTGACGCCCGCTGCCGGATGCAAGCGTGATTTAGCCGCGAGGTAGGGCTCTATTCTGACAGCAACCTACTCATCAAGCGGCGCGACGCGCGCTCCGCCTGAAAGTGCATTAAGGGAATACCTGGGGCTGCAGGCGGCCTTGTATCGGTACGCCCTCAAGGTGCGCAGCGGAGGAGTCCGCGCGTGCGAACATCAATACCCTGGGATCGTGATAAATGAGCTTCCAGTCCGGCCGGCGTTCCATCAGTTTGCGCACCGGCGAGGACGATGTAATCAGTACATAGCTGTGCGGATAGGAATCGAGCACCGCGGCCGCGCGGGGACCGTCGAATTTAAACTCGAAATAGTCCCTGATCACGCGCATCGGATAGGCAAAGTCGTAGCGGCCATCGATAAAAACTTTCGAAGCGGGCGCCGTCCGCCAGATGAGATAGTCGCCCCAGCTGAAATCGCACAACAGGTTTCCTTGAAGCTGATGCTCTTGCATAAAATCGACCGCGCCCTTGGGTATTCCGAATTGCACGATCAGAGTGCGCGAAAAGAGCCCGCTCATCAAAAGCACCAGCAGGGCAAGCGCGCCCACCAAAACTTCATTGAAGGTCTGGCGCGGTTCGACGGCGGCCGGATTGCCGAAGCGCCGACTCTCGAGCATCAGGCTGGCGTGACGACATAGCGGCGCGACCGTCACGATCACCGCTAGCGCCATATTGCGAATAGATAGCCAGGCGCCGAGCGCCATCAGCGCGGCGACCGCGAGCAGCGCAAGGTCGTTGCCGCGCGGCCGCATCGCAACACACACGGCAAGCGCCAGCGGCAGAGCTATAACCACTGCGTAGTTCACCGCGACCGCCGGTGACTCGTGCCACTGCTCCACCATTTTGAACATCATCGGCTGCCATTCGCTGATAAACGCACGCGTCATTGGGTTGCGTATCGCCCGTTCAACCGCGAGCCAGTTGCCGACGCCATATGGATTGACCAGCGTCGCAGCCGCACACGCCAACGCAACGCCGCCCAGGCGGAACGAGGTGCGTAAGCCGCGTCCGCCCGCGAGATCCTCCAGTCCGCGAACTCCCGCATAAAGCGCCATTGCGGCCAACCCGGCGGCCACGCCGCCATGCGTATTGGCCCACAATACGAAGAGCGGGACTGTGAGCCATATCGATGCGCCGGGTGGCCGAAAACTGTCTCGCGCCAGCAGCACCATCAGCGCGCTCAACAGCATGAAGGTGAAGAGCTGCGGCCGGAACTGCATCATCGGAATCAGCGCGACCCCGGCGATCGTCAGCACTACCAGCTGAATCCGGACTGCAGCGCGCGTTTCGGCCGCGGCGAGCGCCATCATCAGCACGGTCACTGCGGTAGCCACGAACTTCATCAGCTTCAGCCCGACGACGCCCAACGTGTCATAGACGAGGGCGAGCAAAGCCTCGGCGAGCCATTCAGGGTCGCGCCAGGGATATCCGGGCACGCTATAGGAGTAGGTATTTCTAACCGGCGCGTGGCCGAGCGAAAGCGTGAGTTGGCCGAAGCGGATATGACCCCAGAGGTCGGGATCGGCCCATCGTCCGACATCCGTAACGGCGATGATGAAGAAGACGAGCGCCGGTGAATAGCGCAGCAGTGACAGTGCCGGCGGTTGTGGGACGCCGCCGCTCACGCGCTCATTTCCGCTCTTGTTCGCCGCCTCCGCTTCCATCCCCGCCCCGGCCATCATCCTAGCCGCGCCTTGGCGGTTCTCAAAGCCTAAGCCTCGCACGCGCGCACTTGCGCCGCTGCGAACGGCCTATGGAAAGAAATCGGGCCCGGGCCATCCTTCGATCGAAATGCCGTTGAGCTGTGCAACCGGCGAGTTCGCGCGTGCAAAGAGCGCCGAAACCCTATCCCGATAGACGATCCGCCATCCCGGCTGCGCCATCATGAAGCCGTAGGCGGGCGAGGCAACTCTCAGCAGCACGAAGTCGTGCGGATAGGCGTTGAGGACCGCCGCAGCGCGCGGGCGTACGAAAAAGAAGTCCAAATAGTCGGCGAGCACCGCCTGCGGATACACCATGTCGTAGCGGCTGTCGATAAACACTTTGGATTCGGGCGCGAGCTGAAAAATCAGGTACTCGCCCCAACCGAAATCGTCGAGGACGTTGCCATGCAGGTGCTGGGCCCGCATGAATTCGACCGCGCCCCGCGGCAGCGCGTAACCGTCGGGCAGGCGCGGCGAGAAGAGCCCGGTGGCAAACGCGAGCGCAAGCGCGATCGCGCCTACCAGTATCTCATTGGAGCGGCTTCGCGGCGCGAGCGCGGCCGTATCGCCGAAACAAGTGGTTTCAAGTGCGAGTGCGGCGTGGCGGCAAAGCGGAGTTGTCGCTGCGATCACGGCAAGCGCCATATTGCGCACGGCCAGGTACGCGGCGGCGTTCATCATCGCCGCGATCACGACCAACGCGAGATCGCCCCCGCGCGGCTTTAGCGCGAAGCACAGTGCGAGCGCGGCCAACGGCACGATCACGAGCGCAAAGTTGATCACCGTCTTCGGCGATTTGTGCCACTCCTCGACGATCTTGAATAGCAACGGCTGCCATTCGCTGATGATCGCGCGGGTGATCGGATTACGCATCGTATGGATCACCGTGAACCAGTTGCCGACGCCGTCGGGATTGAGCAGCGTCGCAAGAACACATCCGGCGGTCACACCGCTCAGATATCTCGCGCGCTTTAGGCCGGCGCCCGCCGCCAAATCCTCGATCGCGGCAACCGCCGTATAGCCCGCGAGCACCGCAAGCCCAACGAAAAAACCGCCGTGCAGATTGGCCCACAGCGCGAAGATCGGGATTGCCAGCCATAGCCGCCCCGCGCGCCGGTAGCTCTCGCGCGCGAGCAGCAGGAGCAGCGCGCTCAGCGCGACGAAGTCGAACAGTTGCGGCCGGAACTGGATCATCGGCGCGATCGCGAGTGCGCCAGTCGTCAGCACGATCAGTTGCAGCGCCATCGACGCGCCGGTCTCAGCCGCGCCCAGCGCAAGCAAGGTTATCGTCGCCGCGGTGGCGGCGAGCTTCATCAGCTTGAGCCCGACGACTCCAAGCCCGCTCCAGCAGAGCGCGAGTACAACTTCGGAGAGCCATTCGTGATCGTGCCAGGGCAAGCCCGACGCGCTGTAGGAATAAATGTCGTGTGGCGGCAGATGGCCCTGCGTCAGGATTAGGCGGCCGAAAGCGAGGTGGCCCCAGAGATCGGGATCAGCCCAGCGGCCGGCGTCGGCGACTACGATGATGAAGGCGAGCAGCGCCGGCGAGTAACGCAATAGCGAGAACGGCCGTGTGGGCCGCGAAGCTGTCATGGAAATGCGCTCGGCGGCGCGATCGCGATCACGGGTAAGCCCGGGAGGGCCGCCGCAGCGGTATTGGCGCGCGCGTAAAGGAGCGAATCGTCGTCGCGATAAAGTAGCTTCCAGTCGCGGCGCCGATCCATCAGATGGCGCGCCGGCACGTCCGAACCGATCAGGACGAAGTCGTGAGGATAGGAATCGAGCACTGCGCCGGCGCCGGGCTGGTCGAAATAGAATTCAAGATAGTCGCCGATGACCTCGAACGGATAGACGGTGTCGTAGCGGCCGTCGATAAAAATCTTGTCCTGAGGCGCGGCGTGCCAGATGAGATACTCGCCCCATCCGAACTCTGCGAGCAGGTTGCCGTGCAAGCCGCGCGCATTCATGAAGGCGAGCGCGGCAACGGGATAGGCGCGATCCGGCGCCAATCGAGTCGAGAAGAGTCTCCCGTCGAGCGCCATCACGCAGGCGAGGGCGAGCATCGCGAGATGGCTCGCCGGACGCCACGACGGCGCCGGGGAGGCTCGGTCGCGCGCACGCAGCATCGCGAGATGGCGCGCGAGCGGACCGCTCATCGCCATCGCGGCAAATGCCATGTTGCGCACGGAGAGAAAAGCCGCGAGCGCCGTCATCGCGGCCACCGCGACCAGCGGCAGATCGTCCGCGCGGGGCGCCCCCGCCAACGCGATCGCCAGCGCAACCACCATAGCGATCAGCGCAAGGTAAAGTACGACGCCCGAAGGCGCGGAATGCCACTGCGCGAGCATCGCCCACCAAAACGGCTGCCAATCTTTGACTACGTTGCGCGTATACGGATTGCGCAGCGCATGCGCAACCGTCTCCCACATCCCGAGGCCATATGGATTAACCAGGGTGGCCGCGACGGAGGCGAAGGTCAGGACAAACAGTTGCGCTCCACGCCGCCATCCCGCACCCGCAGCGAAATCGCCGAGCGCCGCGACGACGGAGTAGAGCGCAAGCGCGGCGACACCGATAAAGAAACCACCGTGCAGATTCGCCCACAGCGCCATCAGCGGGACCGCAAGCCAAAGCCGCGCGCTCCGTCGATAATTATCGCGAGCAAGCAGGGCGAGCAGCGCGCCCAGCAGGACGAGGCTGAACATCTGCGGACGAAACTGCGCCTGCAACAGGACCCCGCACGCCGCCGCGAACAGGATGACAAGCTGGATCGTGGGCGATGCGCCGGTTAAGGCCTCGGTGTCGGCGACGAACAGCAACGCCGCCGCCGTGCAGGCGAACTTCCACAACTTGAGTCCAACCACGCCGGCGGCGTTATACACGAACGCCATCACGACTTCGGCGAGCCACTCGTGATCGCGCCATCGATAGCCCGCCGCAGAGTAGGAATATGTGTCATAATGTAGCAAGCGGCGTCCGGCGATGAAAGCCTGGCCGAAGCGCAGATGGCCCCAAAGGTCGGGATCGGTGTGGCGGTTGGAATCGGCGAGCAGGATCGCGATCAGCACGGCGGCAGGCGCGTAGCGCACAAGCGAGGACGGCCGCGGCGAAATCTCGCTACGCGCCGCCGCGGGCTGCTCAATCGAGGCCTGGGGAAATGTCTTTGGCCGTCCGCCGGCGACTGCCATGCACCTACTCGCACTCCCTACGCTATAGGCCGCAAGCCGCCTTTCAAAGCCATGTCATGGAAACCCACCCGGATGCGCTGCGCCGATTACGGGCAGGCCGGGCAGGTTTGCGGCAGGAGCGCTAGCGCGTGCGTAAAGGAGCGAATAGTCGTCACGATAAAGCAACTTCCAGTCACGACGCTGCTCCATCAGATGCCGCGCCGGCGCAGAGGCGGCGATAAGCACGAAATCGTGCGGATAGGCATCCAAAACGTGAGCCGCACCGGGAAGATCGAAATGAAATTGCAAATACTGACGCACTACTTCGAGCGGATATACTGTGTCGTCGCGGCCATCAACAAAGACTTTACTGCCGGGTGCAGCGTGCCAAATGAGATATCCGCCCCATCCCCATTCGTTGAAAATTCTGCCCTCAAGATGATGTGCGTGCATGAAGGCGAGTGCATCGGCTGGATATGGTTGATCGCCATCAAGATGTTTGGAGAACAAACCCATCTTGAACATTAGCGCCACGCAGAGCGCGACGATGACCCATCGATTGACCGGACGCGACATGGGCGGCGCGAGACCGGCGCGCCACTTTTGACGGACCAGGTCGAAATGGCGTGCCAGCGGACCACTCGCGGCCATCGCCACGAGGCCCATGTTGCGAACTGAGAGCCACGCTCCGGCGGCCATCATCACGGCCACAGCAATCAACGGAAGGTCATCGCCATGCGGCGCGAGTACGCAAGTCGCCGCGAGTCCTATGACTAGCGCAATAACCACTACATAGACGACGATGCCGGAATGTGCCTGATGCCATTGCCGTGCCATCGCGAATAGCATCGGCTGCCACTCATCATTGGCCAAGCGCTTATACGGCGCCAGCAACGCCCAGGCCACCGCTCGCCACAGGCCTACTCCGTAGGGATTCAACAGGGTAGCGAGCAGAGAGCCCAGGCTGATCGCACCGAGACGATATCCGCGCGTGAGGGCGTCGCCTTTAGTAAGGTCATAAAGCGTCGCTCCGGCCGTGTATACCGCAAGCGTGGCGATACCGATGACCCATCCTCCATGCAGGTTGGCCCATAATGCCATCATCGGAACCGCCAGCCACAAAGGCGCGCGGCGGCGATAGTTATCGCGAGTCAGTAGAGCGAGCAGCGCTCCCAGCAGCACAAACGTGAACATCTGCGGTCGCAACTGCATTTGCAGTACCAGGCCGAGCGCGGCGAGCAACAGCACGAGGAGCTGCGTCGAAATCGATGCGCCGGTTTCGGCCTCGGTGTCGGCGACGAAGATCACCGCGAGCGCGGTGCAGGTGAACTTCCAGAGCTTCAAACCCACGACTCCAGCCGCATTGTAAGCGAAGGCCATCACAACTTCGGCAAGCCACTCGTAGTCGTGCCAGGGAGCGCCCGGCGCCGAATAGGAGTACGTATCGCGATCGATAAGATGGCGGCTCGCGATGAACGCTTGGCCGAATCGTATATGACCCCAGAGATCCGGGTCGGTGTGCCGGTTGGAGTCGGCGATCAGAATCGCGAGCAAGACGACCGCGGGTGAATAGAGCAGAAGAGAATGGCGTGTGCTCGCGGCGGCTGCTGCGGTTGTTGCATCGCGCTCGACGACGCCCACTTCAGCAAAAACACCGGGAGCGGAAACGGCGGTATCGGCGATAATGCTTTGCGATGCCACGCGCCCTTCCCCGCCGGTCATGATCCCCCGCTTCATCGCTCAGGCCGCGCTGCCGCGGCGCAATCGCCTCGAAGCTAGCAGATTCGCCTTGACGCCGCATCGCGGATCCCGACTGCGGCCGTGACAATCGCGCCTAAGCGCGCGCGGCGACACAGATAGTCACGTTGGGCAGTCGCAGTGAACCGTTGGCGCGGCGATAGGGCGCCGCCGCCTCGACGGTCGCGCGCATGATCTGCTCGCGTACTTCTGGTGTGCATCGCTCCAGCACGGTCCGCAGCGGAGCGGACACGCCGACCCGAAAGCGCGTGAATTCGTCAGCCGAACTAAAATCGAACGTCACGTCGAGGGGCTCACTGCTCACCTCGGTGAACCCCGCATTCTCGAGTGCCCGAATCAGAACCGATACGTCGGCCAGACGGAACGGATCGAGCGCGCCGGGCTGACGCGGCGGCAAGCCGGCGAGCTTGCGCATGGCCTCGCCGCCGAGACTTATCATCGGAACTTTATCGGGCGTCGACCACACGGCGGTGGCAAAGCGAGTGCCGGGCTTGAGCGCACGGCGAATTCCGCGCGCCGCCGAATCCAGGTTGGGTACGAACATCAGGCCCCAACGGCAGATCGCGGCGTCGAAGCTATGTTCGTCGGCCTCCAGAGATTCGATATCGCCGACGCGAAACTCCAGGTTGCCAAGCCCGACCGCCGCAGTGCGCTCGCACGCGACCGCGAGCATCCCGGGCGACTGGTCGATCGCGACAACGTGGCCGGCGGTGCCGACGCGGCGCGCGGCTGTTAGCGCAGGCTCGCCGATTCCAGTGGCGAGATCGACTATACGATTGCCCGGGAGGACGGCCGCGAGTTCGACGAGGCGATCGCTAACGTGCTGGGCGGCGCGTTCGAAGATGCTCCACCATTGCTTCCATCCGGCGGCGGCGGCGTCCCAGTCGATACGCTGTTGCTGCTTGAGTTGGCTCGCGGATTGATCCTGATCGCTCATAACATCATCTCCTATCGAGATTTCTCATTGTCGGCTTTCACTGCTCTCGCGTACCTCGACCGTATATGCGCACACCGCGAAAACCGGCTAGCTGATGCGGATACTGCGTGAGCAGCTTTTCAGCTTCCTCGCGAGCATTCCACTGTTCGCCGACCACCAGGACCTTCGTATCGGCATCGCGCGCATCGGAACTCGCAGGCGCTGCGGATCCGGCAAACTGAGTGTCGCGCAGATAGTAGCGCAACACATTGATCGCGTACGGCGGCGCGACCGCGATTTTCATGCCATGTGCGAGCGTCGTGGCGGCCACGCGCGCAGCCTCGCGCCACTGAGTATCATGCAGGCGCCGCCGGTAGGCATGGAGATGTCCGAGCGCCAACGCGATCGCAAGCCCGATTGCGGCCACGCGCATAGACACGCTCCGCAACTCGCAGACGCCGAGCGCCACCAGCAGGAAGAACGGCACAAAGCACCAGAGCACGTATCGCTCGACGAACATCGGCGAAAACGCATATGAAGCGAGGAGCACGAACAGCGGTGGCAGCCACATCCATGCGAGCGCGAACACCGTGGCGATGCGCGCCCGAAGCCATCCTATCCACGCACCCCACCCCGCGAGCGCAGCCATGAGCGGAAAAGCGAAGCTGCCAACGCCCTTGTTGAACAGCGCGAGCGGCGCCCACCATCGCGGCCGCTCAATCCATCCCGTCGCGCCTCGGGCAAACGCGCTCGCTCCCGTGCGCAGCGCCGGCATCGCCACGATCAGAAACAGCGCTGCCCCCGCACCGAGTGCGGCGACGATCGCGAACGGCGAGCCAATCACAGACGCTCGCGCCCGGCGCCGCGACATTCGCACCAACGCAGCAAGGCAGAGCGTTTCGGTCACGATCATGAAGGCCGCGCTGAAATGAACGGCCATCGCGAGCGCAGTTAGCAGAGCGAGTGGCACGAGATCGATCCGGCTGCCGCGCCGTATGGCGCGAATGAAAACCCATACCTGGAGCAGAACGATCAGCAACGCGAGCGGATACATCCGAAGCTCGCGTGCGTATTTGATCGTCACCAGGTTGACGGCGTAAAGGAGTGCGGTGAACGCCGCAACCGTCTCGGTTTCCGCAGACGCAATCCCGTCCGGTATGGAGCCTTCACTCTCCGAGGATGCGGGATCGAAAAGTTCGCGCGTGAGAGTGAACACCACGACGATATTCAACGTATCGAACATCGCCGAGAGCGCCCGCATCGCGCCGAGACCGTCGCCAACAAGCATCATCCAGCCGTGCAGCACGACCTCGTACACGGCGAGCTTGCCGGGGTTGAGCACGGACTGGATGCGCACGACTTGGGCGAGATTCGGAGCAGCGGCGGCGGCCCACGACGCACCTTCGTCGGCCGACATCTCGCGCGCGCCGATCGCGGCAAAACGCAGCCAAGCGCCAAGGGCTATCGCGATTGCGAGCAGCCCGAGACCAAATGCTCGCGGCGGGGCTAGCCTGGTCGGGATTGACGAGCGAGGCCAGGCTGGCATGACGGACGCGGGCGCGCCGGTTTGAGTCTCAGAGATCACAAATCAGGCCGCGAAAGGATCGCGCGGCGGCCCGGTGCGCACGATGCATAATTTTTTTCTACAGCCCCTTCCTGAGCTTTGGAGCGGGGCGGAAACCAATTGTCCGCGCGGCCGGAATTGTCATCGGACTCTGCGTGCGCGGATTGTAGCCCGGCCGCGCGCGGCGGCGGCGCACCGAGAAGGTGCCGAAGCCGGGCACCCAGAAGCGCTTGTCCTTGCGAATCGCGCGCGCGATCTGGTCGAAGGTAAGCTCGATCGCCCGCGCGGCGGTTTTCTTTTCCAACCGCGTCGCGCGTGCAACGGTCTCGATCAGTTCGGCCTTGGTCATGGATCGTGCCTCCCCGCAAACGGGTGCCGCAGTGGTGCCCTTATAGCGCCGTTATAGCGCGGAAACACGCGGCGACAAGAACGACTTGAGTTCGTAATGAGATGGAGCGTCCTGCCGCTCAGGACGGCTTTGGCGGCGACTCTGCGCCACCGAGCTCGCGCCACACCAGGCCCCATCGTACGCCTTGGTCGCTCACCGTGACGCTGTCCACCTCGGCCTCGCTCATCACGCGCTCGAGAATCGCGGTGCCGGCGAAGATCACGTCGGCGCGCGCGGGGTCCAGACCCTTGAGCTTGCGCCGCTCCGCAAGCGGCATCGAGCCGAACAGGCGCAGCACCCGCTCTACCTCGGTGCGCAAGAGCCGGCAGCCATGCACGCGGTCCGGATCGTAAGTCTCCATCTCCAGTGCGACCGCGCAGACCGTGGTCACGGTACCGGCGATTCCGACCAGCAAGTCGGTTTCGAATTTCCATCCGAGACGCGAGAGTTCGGCGTCGATCGCGAGCCGGAGATCGGCGGCTTCACGGGGAGTTGGGGGATCGTGATGGATGATTCGCTCGGTCAGGCGCACCGAGCCAATCTGCAGGCTCGCCATCTGAAGCTTGGAGGACTGAGCGTTGATGAACTCAGTTGCGTGCCCGCCGGCGCGGATGAACTCGGTCGAGCCGCCGCCGATGTCGATAATAAGCAGGCGCTGCGATGGATCGAGGCGCAATCCGCGCATCACGGCCAGATACGACAACCACGCCTCGGTCTCGCCCGAGACGATCTCCAGTTCGACCCCGGTGCGCTCGCGCACGCGGCGGATAAGCTCTTCGCCATCGGCGGCGTCGCGCAGCGTCGCAGTGCCGGCGGCGACGATCTTTTCGGCGCCCGCGGCGCGCGCCTGTTCGACGAATTCCGCGATCGTGTCGAGCGTGCGGAGCGCAGCCTGCGGGTCGAGGCGATGGTTGTGGTCGACGCCCTGTCCCAGGCGCGTAATGCGCGCGAGGTCGATCACCCGGCGCGCGCCGCCGTCGGGCGTGGTCTCGGCCACGAGCATCAGGACCGTGTTCGTACCAACGTCGAGCGCGCCGATCTTCATGGAGTCTCCTGCAACAATCGCAAAGTGGCGGACTCGCCGATCGCATATTCGGCGACAAACTCGTCGATCGCGCAGAGCGCGCGCGCCGCCATGTCGATCTTCTTTTGCTTCTTCTTGTGCTTGCTGCGCATCCGCGTCCCGAGCTCTGGCATCAGGCCATAGTTGGCGTTCATCGGTTGGAAATCGCGCCGTCCTGGATCGGTGATGTATGCGATCAGCGAGCCGAGTGCGGTTACCGGCGGCGGCACGACAAGCGGACGGCCGTTCAGCAGGTTGGCCGCGTTGAGTGCCGCAAGCAATCCGGCAGCCGCCGATTCGACGTAGCCCTCGACGCCGATCATCTGTCCGGCCACAAACAGGTCGTCGCGTCCGATCAGTTGAAGCGTGGGACGCAACATACGCGGCGAGTCGATAAAGGTGTTGCGATGGAGCGAGCCCAGGCGCACGAACTCGGCACACCCCAGGCCTGGAATCATCCGCAGCACGCGGCGCTGTTCGGGATAGGTCATCTTGGTCTGAAAGCCGACCATGTTGTAAAGCCGCGCCGCGCGATCGTCCTGGCGCAACTGCACCACGGCGAACGGACGGCGCGCGCCCCGCGGATCGTCAAGGCCCACCGGGCGCATCGGACCGAAAGCGAGCGTCTGCGGCCCGCGCCGCGCCATCTCCTCGATCGGCATGCAGCCCTCGAAGTAGACAGGACGCTCGAACGGATGCGCCGCGACCTTGTCGGCTGCGAGCAGCGCGGCGATGAACGCGTCATACTCGGCTTCGTTCATCGGGCAGTTGATGTAGTCGTCGCCGCCGCGGCCCCATCTCGAGGCGCGGAAGGCAACTTCCATGTCGATCGACTCGGCGCTCACGATGGGCGCGATCGCGTCGTAGAAATATAGATGGCGCGCGCCGACCAACCGGTTGAGATCGGCTTCCAGCGCCTGACTGGTGAGCGGACCGCTGGCGAGAATGGTTGCCCCGCCCGGAACCGCGGTGACTTCTTCGCGTACGACCTCGACCATCGGATGGCCGGTCAGCGCCTCGGTGAGCGAGCGCGCGAATTCGTCGCGGTCCACCGCCAGCGCCGAGCCGGCCGGCACGCGAGCGCGATCGGCGGCGGCAATCACCAACGAGCTAAGCCGCCTCATCTCCTCCTTGAGCACGCCCACGGCGGCGTCCATCGAATCGCTGCGCAGCGAGTTCGAGCAAACCAGTTCGCCGAAGAGCCCGGTCTGATGGGCCTCGGTCATGCGTACGGGGCGCATCTCGAAAAGCCGAACCCGCACGCCGCGGCGAGCGAGTTGCCATGCGGCCTCGCTGCCCGCGAGCCCCGCCCCGATTACGTTGACGACTGGAGAACTCACTGAAGATGCCGACCGAAGGCTAGCCTGCCCGCGCGCGCGAGGGCAAGCTCGACCGCAATCAGCACGGAATCAGAAGAAAACAGGACGAATAAGCACCGCGAACCAAGAGGCGCTAGGTCTCTCAGATTGCCTATGGGCTCGCGGGCGCCGGCGCCGGAGCACTGCCATCGGGAGGCGCCGCTGCCGGCACTGGCGCGCGGTACTCGCATTCCTTGTTGGGGCATTGCCAGCGTGCGCCCTCGCGCTTGGTCACTTTCTCGACCAAGTAGGCCGACCCGCATTGCGGACATGGTTGCGCCACAACCTTGTCCCAGCTCGCGAATTTGCACTTGGGATAGCGGGAGCATCCGAAGAACAGCTTGCCGCGGCGGCTCCGCCGTTCCAGCACTTCGCCCTCTTTGCAATCGGGGCAGCTGACCCCGGTGCTGACCGGGTCCGACTTCAGGCGCTTGATACCGTCGCACTCTGGATAGCCCGAGCATCCGAGGAACTCGCCGAAGCGCGAACGCCGGCGCACCATCGGCTTGCCGCATTTCTCGCAGACCTCATCGGTCGGGTCGGTCGAGAGCGCCTGGCGCTCCTGCGGCACGATATTGCCCTGATCGTCGCGGGTGAACTCCTTGGTGTTGGTGCACTTGGGATAGTTGGAGCAGGCGAGGAACTCACCGTTGCGTCCCCACTTGATCACCATCTCGCCGTCGTCAAGCTCGCACTTGAGCCCGGTCGGCAGGCCCTTGCGCTTGACGGTCGGCATCTTTTTTTTGGCTTCGCCCAGCGATTTCTTGAACGGTCCGTAAAAGCGCCGCAGTGTCTTGACCCAGTTTTCCTTCCCGTTCTCGACCTCGTCGAGTTCCTCCTCTAGCTGCGCGGTAAAACTGACTTCGAGGATGTCCGGAAAGGCCGCGATTAGAAGCTCGGCGACGACGCGCCCAAGCGAGGTCGGACGGAGCCGCTTGCTCTGGTCTTCCTCAACGTACTCGCGGTTGAGGATCGAGGTCATTATCGCGGCATAGGTCGAGGGGCGGCCGATACCCTTGTCCTCGAGCTCCTTGATCAGCGTCGCCTGACTGAAGCGCGGCGGCGGCTGTGTGAAATGCTGCTCGGGATCGAAGCCCAACAGCTTGAGGGTCTCGCCCTCGTTCATCGCGGGCAACGTCGCCGCCTCGTCGTCGTCCGGCGTTTCGTCCTGGCCCTCGGTATAGACGCGCATGAAGCCGTCGAACTTGACCACCTGGCCGGTGGCACGGAAGACCGCCTCCCCGGAGTCGATATCGACGGTAGTGCGGTCATAGACCGCCGGATTCATCTGGCTCGATACGAAGCGATTGAAGATGAGCGTATAGAGCGCCAGCTCGTCCTTACCTAGATAACGCGCCATCGATTCCGGATCGCGCTCGACCGCGGTCGGACGAATCGCCTCATGAGCGTCCTGCGCCGATTTGGATGAGCGGTAGATAATCGCCCGCTCCGGGATGTAGTTGGGACCATAGCGATTGACGATGTACTCGCGCACGGAGTTCAGAGCCTGGTCGGAAACCCGCGCCGAGTCGGTACGCATATAAGTGATAATGCCAACCGCTCCCTGGTCGCCCAGCTCGACGCCCTCGTACAAACGTTGCGCGATCTTCATCGTGCGCGAGGGTGAGAAATAGAGCTTGCGCGAGGCCTCCTGCTGGAGGCGTGAGGTGATAAAGGGGGGCGTCGGTGAGCGCCGTACTTCCTTGCGCTCGATCTTGCGGACGACGAACGGCAACTGCTCGCAGGCGGCGATGACCGCGCGGGCCTCGGCCTCGGGCAGCTTGTAGGCTTTGTTATCGATACGCTGGTCGCGATTGCTATAGAGACGGGCCTTGAACGGAGGCGGGTTGCCCGCCTCCAGCCGAGCATCGAGGGTCCAATACTCCTCGGCGCGAAACGCCTCGCGCTCCTTCTCGCGCTCGACGATTATCCGCAGCGCCACCGACTGGACCCGTCCGGCGCTGATTCCGCGCTTGACCTTGTCCCACAGAAGCGGACTTATCTGGTAACCGACCAGACGGTCGAGCACGCGGCGTGCCTGCTGGGCATCGAACAGGTCGTGATTGAGCTGCTCCGGATTCGCCACCGCCGCGCGCACCGCCCCCTGTGTGATCTCATGGAGCAGGACGCGGCGGATGGTGCCCTTGATCTTCCCGAGCTGGTCGGCGATGTGCCATGCGATCGCTTCGCCCTCGCGGTCGGGGTCCGTCGCCAGGTAGACGTGGTCGGCCTTCTTGGCGTGCGCCTGGATTTCCTTGAGCACCTTCGCCTTACCGGCGATCACGTGGTACTCGGGTTTAAAATCGTCGTCGACTGCTACCCCGAGTGTACTCTTGGGCAAATCCATCACATGGCCGACCGATGGGATGACCTGGAACTCAGAGCCCAGATAGCGTTTGATTGTTTTTGCTTTGGCCGGCGATTCGACTATTACGAGATTCTTTGCCACCCTGCCTCCAGCCTCCGGAAATCCGCCCCCAGGGCCGCCCGGCAGCTAAAGGGCCGGGCCTAGGGTAGTGTGAAGAGCTTGCCGGGGTGCTGCACGACCAGTCCCCTCAACTCAAGCTCCAACAATAAGTTAAGCACAGTTTGCGGGGGAAGCTGAGACGATTCAATGACCGCGTCAACATGAAGCCTTTGGGCATCTATTAGACAACCTAAAATTGTTTGGATTTCTTTGGTCTTCTCTTCGACCAACCCCTCTCCCCAGTTCTCCGGGCCCGCGACCCCCGATTCTCGCAATTTAGCGAACTCCTCATTTGTATCCGGGGTGAGTTGGGCCGTCGCCGACTGTATCGACGGACTCGCCGCTTTCGCATTCATTGGGGCCGCAACTGCGGCCGTTACCTGCGATACGGCCGCCACGCGCCCGACCGGAGATGACGCCTTGTCCACCATCTGCGGCGCGAGGTCCTCGATCACGTCCTCGACGCATTCCACCAGTACGGCTCCCTCCCTGAGCAGTCGATTGCTGCCACGTGTTCTGCCGCTCAGGGGACTGCCGGGAACGGCAAAAACCTGGCGATCCTGCTCGAGCGCCATCCGCGCCGTAATCAGCGAGCCGCTTTTCTCCGCCGCCTCGACGATTACGACGCCGAGCGAGAGGCCAGATAAAATACGATTACGGCTGGGAAAGTTCTCGGGTAGCGGCGCGGTGCCGAGCGGGAGTTCGCTCAGGATAGCGCCAGAATGCTCGGCGATTGAATCGGCGAGGCCGCGATGCTCGGGCGGATAGACGACGTCGATACCGCATCCCAGCACCGCGATAGTACGACCGCCGGCTTCGAGCGCGCCGCGATGGGCCGCGGCGTCGATTCCGCGGGCCAGCCCGCTAACCACGACGAAGCCGTGCGTGGCGAGCTCGAAACCCAGCCGCTGGGCCATCCTCAGCCCGGCTTCGCTGGCCGCGCGCGCGCCGACCACCGCTACACACGCAGTCTCGCCAAGCCTAAGCATACCGCGCGCGACCAGGTAGGGAGGTGGGTCGGCTATCTGCTTCAAGTTGGGCGGATAGTCTTCGTCCGTCCATCGCACGAGCCGCGCTCCCAGGCGCGGCAATTCGCACAGCTCCTTCTCCAGCGGCGCGAAGTCCCCGAAGCCGGCGATCGAGCCGGCGACTTTACGGCCGACTCCGGCCGCGGCGATCTCATCCTCTGTGGCTTTGAATATCTGCTCAGCTGAGCCGAAACGTTCGAGCAACAAGCGGGAGGTGCGCGGTCCGACCCCCTGGACACGGCGCAGTGCGAGCCAATAAGCGTCGGTAGCCGCGGACATAAGATCCCAGCGTGGTCGCGGCGTCGTCAGAGCGTGGCGGAAATTCGACGAAACGCGCGATCACGATGAGCGTATTTGTAGCTCAAGCAGCAAATTCGGGCCAATTCCGATGGGGTAGGTGGCGTGCACCCCAGCTTGACCGCGCCCGCTCAATGAAATAGTTAAGAGCGAACCGCTTTGTTTGCCGCCCACTGTGCCGTTCGTTTGTTAAATAGTGATGAATTCCATCGCTTTCGCGACGAACGCGTGAGCGGAGAGGCAAAGGGCGTGGGCGGA
Source organism: uncultured delta proteobacterium (assembly GCA_963710455.1). GTDB lineage: Bacteria > Desulfobacterota > Binatia > Binatales > Binataceae > JAKAVN01. The sequence goes on along the minus strand of CAVQAG010000011.1, from coordinate 136,347 downwards.
GGAGCAAAAAGTAATGGAAGCAAGCCAGGTAACTGAACCCGGTAGGATGTCGGCGACCGACAAGCAGATTCTGATCTTCAGCGTCTACCGGGACGCCGAATTACGCGGCGCTCGCCTGTTGTTCAACCTGATCGGGCATATGAAGGATGGCGATTCGCAGCTCAAGATGGCCAAGCATCTGGCCGACGAAACCCGCCACGCATGGCTATGGACCCGGCGGATCGCTGACTTGGGCGGCACGCCCCTGATGCTCGCGGACGGTTACCAGCGCCGTCTTGGTGCTCGACTTGGTGTGCCCAAGACCGTGGTTGAATTGCTTGCGTTGACCGTGGTCGTCGAAGAGCGCGCACAGAGCCGTTACATGGCGCATGCCGCGCTGCCCAACGTCGACGACGAAACCCGCGAAGTGCTCAAGGCCGTGACCGAGGACGAAACCTGGCACCTGTCGTGGATCGAGAAGAAGATGCGCGAGATCGCCAAGGAAGAAGGCTCTGAAGCCAAGGCCGCCGAGGCCCTCGACCGCTACCGCTCGATCGAGCGCGAGGTCTATGCGACGCTCGCCGCCGACGAAGTCGAGTTGATGCGCACCTGAGTTGCCGCATTCTTTTTCGCGACAGCTTTCCCCGATTTCCGCCTGTAACTATGAGCGACCTACGTCGGTTGAGCGCCGCGCGCGTCAAAGGCGGCCAAGGGCAGAATTGAGTTCAGACCTCATCTCCTCGGCCGCTTCGGCAGCCGCCTCGGCTGGCGTCGAACCGGGACGTTTGAGATACGCATACATCAGGCTGCGGCTCGCATTGACGACGACACCAGTACCGTCGGCGCGCGCCGCGCGCACGGCGTCGGCAGCACTGGCGCCCTGCGCTCCGTAGCCGGGCACCAGCACGGTCGCATGTGGCATAAGCTCGCGCGCTCGGGCGGCATGCTGCGGATAGGTAGCACCGACGACCGCGCCGACCGGGCTGAGCCCGTTTGGCCCGACGAAATCGCTGCCCCATCCTTGGACTCGGCGCGCCACCCATTCCCACATCGGCGTGCCATCGGCTGCCCGGTCCTGGAACTCTCCCGACGATGGATTGGAAGTCTTGACCAACACGAACAGGCCACGGCCCTCGCGCACGCGGGTTACAAATGGCGCGATCGCGTCGCTCCCCAGGTAAGGATTCACCGTGACGGCGTCACATCCGAAATCCCCGTTACCAAGGAAGGCCTCGGCATAGGCGGCCGAGGTCGAGCCAATATCGCCACGCTTGGCGTCGGCGACCGTCAGCAGTTCCAACCGGCGAGCGAGGGCGATAACCTCGGCCAACGCGCGCATTCCGTCCATCCCACGCGCCTCAAAGAATGCTAGCTGCGGCTTGATCGCACAGACTGAGCCGGCCGAAGCTTCGACGATCTCACAGCAGAAGCGGGAAAGCGTATAACCCTCGGGCAAGCCGGGAGCGCCGCGCGCGCCGAGTTGCGGATCGACGCCGAGCATCGCAACGCTTCGCTTGCGCCTCTGCGCCTCGAGCAACCGTTCGCAGAAGTAATCCATCGAAGCCTCATCATTTCACAAGCGATTTGCCCACTACAACGAAGCCTGTTCGGCTGAGCCGCTTGGAGCGCGACGCGGTTTCGCGATAGCGTGCGGCCACGGCAGGAGTGAGCATGGAACTCGGAAAATTTGGCGTCTTTTCCTATCTCGACACGCTTAGCGCCGGAGAAGTCGCCGGCTTCGCCGGCAAGCTGGAGCATCTGGGCTACAGTGCCTTGTGGTTTCCGGAGACCTTCGGACGCGACCCGTTCGTGTGCGCCGCCCACGTGCTCGGCAACACGAAGCGGCTGATTGCGGGCGCGGCGGTCGCGGTGGTGTGGAAACGTGAGGCGGCGGCGATGGCGGGCGCATCGCGCACGCTGGGCGAGATGTTTCCGGAGCGGTTCATCCTTGGGATGGGCGTGAGCGGTGGCCCATTCATGAAACGCCACGGGATCAACTATGGGAAACCGCTAAGCCACATGCGTGAGTACCTCGTGCGGATGCGCGAGGCGCCGTACTATGGGCCGCGCCCCACGGTCGAGCCGCCGGTAATCCTCGCGGCGCTTAGGCCGCGGATGCTCGAATTGGCGGTGGGCGAGACGGCGGGCACCATCACGGCGCTGATGCCGCCCGAGGCTATCGCCACGATGCGCGCGACGATAGGTCCCGAAAAATGGATCTGTGCACAGCAGGTCGTGATGCTCGAAACGGACGCAGCTCGGGCGCGCTCCGCGGCCCGCAAGTTCCTACATTTCTACCTGGGCTCGCCAACCTACCATACGCATCTGCGCGCGCTGGGCTTTGCCGATGCCGACCTTGTAGGCGACGGGAGCGACCGGCTAATCGATGCGTTGGTCGCGTGGGGTGATGAGCGTCGGCTGCGGCTATGCCTCGACGCGCATCTTGCGGCGGGCGCAAATCATGTCGTGATCTCGCCGATCAGCTCCACCGGCGGCCATCGCCCCGACGAGCGCGCGCTGGAGGCGATGGCGCCCCGGTAGTCAGCTTCGGGATTTTTTACGTATCGAATTTTTGTGCTTCAAGGACCGGGGCTTGGTCGGCGCGCCATCGGGCAGTACGACGTCGCCGCTTCGCCAGAGATACCAGGAAGCGGCCGACCGATAGGGACGCCATCGCTCGGCCAGCGCGCGAAGCCGCTTTGCGTCAGGCATCTTGCGCATCCGGTAGACCCGCCGCACGGCGTTGCGAACTCCGAGATCGTCGACCGGGAGTACGTCGGGCCGCCCGAGATTGAACATCAGAAACATCTCCGCGGTCCATCGTCCGATCCCGTGCACGCGCGTTAGATCGACGATTATCTCCTCGTCATCCATCTTGGAGAAGCGATGGAAATTCAGAGTGCCGTTCTCGACATGGGCGGCAAGGTCCTTCAGGTAGAGGCTCTTCTGGCGCGAGAGCCCGACCCGGCGCAGGTCTTCGGAAGAAGCGTCTAGGACCTGGCGCGGACTGGGGAAGCGCCGGCCCGGGAAGAGCGCGACAAAGCGATCATGAATTGTGCGGGCGGCGGCGCCGGCGAGCTGCTGAAAAATGATCGCGCGGCCGAGCGCCGCAAAGCGTTCGCGGCGCAGCGCAATCTCGATCGGCCCGACCGCGTCGATCAGGCGCGCCAAAACCGGATCGGCGCCCTGCAGATGCGCCATCGCCTCGCGCGCATAGGAAACTCCCGATTGAGAAATGTTCTTGTTCGCCATCGCGCGCGGATTATATCCGATTCGACCCAGCGCGCATCACCGGCACGGACGCCTCGGTAGCGACCTCAGCCACATTCCGAGGCCCGGAGCGCTTGCAAGTTGCATCAACTCAAAGATAATGGACCGCAAATCACCAGGTAGCGCATTCTCCTCGACAATCGATATCCGAGAGAGGATTTGACCACTATGAAGACAGTGATGGCCGACCGGCGCTGGATAAAAGAGCATCCTGACCTTGGGACGGAACCGGTACCCACCGAGACCTGCACGTCGCCGGAGCTGTTCGAGCTGGAGCGCGAGCGCATCTTTCGCAGGAGCTGGCTCAACATGGGCCGCGAGGAGGATCTTCCTGAGCCGGGCAGTTACGTGGTCCGGGATCTAGCGGTTGCCAACACCTCCGTCCTGCTGGTGCGCGGGAAAGACCGGAAAATCAGGGCATTTCATAACGTCTGCGTGCATCGTGGCAATCGGCTGGTCGACGAGGAGAAGGGACTGTGCAAGGGCCGCTTCGTTTGCCGCTTTCATAGCTGGGCGTACGACACGGCCTGCCGGCTCATGTTTGTGTCCGACGAGGCCAACTTTTACGACATCGACAAGAGCTCATTGGGCTTGAAACCGATCGCCGCAGAGGTATGGGAGGGGTTCATTTTCATCAACCTGAATCCTCATCCCTCCGAAAGCCTTGCCGAATATTTGGCGGGGATAGTTCAGCAGATTCATGGATACCCTTTCGATCAACAACGATTGCTATGTCGCTACCGAGTGGAGGAAAAGGCGAATTGGAAGGTGATCCTCGACGCGCAAAATGAGGTTTACCATTTGCCGTTCCTGCACATTACCTACCCCGATTTTTGTCCCCTCAATGAACAAAAGTTCAGTCGTATTCAGAAATTCACGCGCTTCGGACGGCATACGGCTTACTCGACTGAATTGAATCCCGATCACGACCTGACGCCGGTTGAATCAATAGCGATCGGTGTGAATCCGCGCGGCGGACAGGTGCATCCGTCGATGATCGGATGGTTCGATTTCTACACCGTGTTTCCGAACTTCTGCATGCTGTTCCTAGCCGGAACCTACGTCACCTACAACATCTGGCCGATCGCGGTCGACCGCAGCGTATGGGAAATCAGCATGTATCAACCGGCGACCAGCAAGCCGAGCGAGCGTTTTGCGCAGGAGTACAATCGATGCCGCCTGCGCGATCTCCTACAGGAGGACGCGAGCAATCACGAAGCCATCCAGGCAAGCCTCAATTCGGGAGCGCTGAGCCACTTCCAACTGCAGGACGAAGAGATCCAGATAAGACATTTCCACCGGGAAGTGCGCAGGCACATTTTTGGTGAACAGAACGGCGCGGCGGCCATTAATAATAATCGCGACGCGGTCGAACTCGGGTTAAAATGAATAGTCAGTTGCCATCGGAATTTTCGAATCTTGAGCGATTTGCCGACTGGATGCTGCCGACGAGCGTTGAGCGGAACCGGAAGCGGCTCGCAAGTTCGATGGACGAGATCAACGCGCTCTACAACGCGTTGCTGCCACGGCTTGAGGAAATACTCGCCTACCTGGATCGGTTTTCCTTGGAGGAAATGCCGCAGGATGCGCAAAGACTCCTGTGCCTCTCTCTGTCGTTGGCCGAAATCTCTATCGCGGTCGAACTGTTCCACGAGCCTAAGGTCACCGGGGGATGCGATCCGGCGCGCTTCGTGACGACGCGCGACCTGAATCCTTAGATCGGACGGATCGTTAAAAAGACGTCATGAACCTTACGGGCAAGGTGGCTTTGGTGACCGGCGCGGGATCGGGTATCGGCCGCGCGGTCGCCCTCCGGCTGGCGGAGGCAGGCGCGAAAATAGTAGTTGCGGATTTCAATGAAGAGGCCGGCGCCGAAACCTGCGCGGAGCTGAAGAAGTCGGGGACCGAAGCCGCGTCGCGGCGGACAGACGTCTCTCAAACTAGCGAGGTCCAGGAACTTGTCACCTTCACAGTCCGAACCTTCGGCAGGCTCGATTGCGCGGTGAACAACGCCGGAATTCAGGGCGAGTTGGCTTCCACGGCCGATTGCAGCGAGGAAAACTGGGATCGCATCGTCGATACCAACCTCAAAGGCGTCTTTCTGTGCATGAAGTATGAACTGCGTGAGATGCTCCGGCGCGGCAGCGGAGCGATCGTCAACATCGCGTCGAACTTCGGCATAGTAGGTTCTCCGCAGATGCCCGCCTATTCGGCGAGCAAACACGGGGTGGTGGGTCTGACCAAGACCGCTGCGATCGAAGTTGCATCGCGCGGAATTCGAGTGAACGCGGTATGCCCCGGACCAACCTTAACGCCGCTTGCGGAAGCCGTAATCAAGGAAACGCCCGGAATCATTGAAGCCATCAACAGCCGGCTGCCGATCGGACGGATGGCGGGCCCGGAAGAGATCGCGCGTGCAGTCGCGTGGCTCTGCTCGGACGAAGCGACTTTTGTGGTGGGCGGGATTTTCCCGGTCGACGGCGGCTACGTCGCTCAGTAGAAGCGCCCGTCAGTCATCAGCGGCACGAAACTAGCCCAGCAACTCACCACCCGCTCTCGCGTTCGTCCAGCAGCGCCTGCAGGACGCTGCCACGTACCTTAATGGGCTTGTGATGCTTGAGCCATTCCCGCATGTCGCCCTTGCCCCGACGAATGGCCCCGATGCTCTCCAGGTAATCCAAGCGTTCCTCGTCGGTCATCCTGTGACCTGGGGCAGCAACCTGATCGATCGGAGTAATCCGCGCCACCGGCACTTTGCGGTCGAGCACCAGCACCGTCTCGCCACCCTTCACGTAGTTGATGTACCGGGAGAGGTTGTTTTTCAGCTCGGCAATTCCCGGTTTCTTCATCTGGCCATCATAGCCATGAGGCCGGGGAAACCTAATCCCGGTCGCCGCGGTGCGGCGATAGCCAGACCTGTTCCAGACGCGTCGGACGCATCGGGTTCAGCACATAGCCGTTCACCCAGGGCTGGCGAATCACGTAGGCAACCGGGTTGTAGAGAAAGACCCAGGGCGCGTCGGCAACTATCAGTTCTTCGGCCCGATTATATAGTTGATAGCGGCGCACGCGGTCGGTCAGCGGCGCGGCTTCGGCCAGCAATTTATCGACCTCCGGATTGTAGTAAAAGGTGTCGTTGTTGCCGCCCCATTGCTTGCGTGAGAACAGCACCTCCAGGAAGTTCTGCGGATCGGAAAAATCGGCCTCCCATCCGAGGTCGACCAGCGCGACGGTATCCGGCTGGCGAATCGCTTCGAGCAGCGGCGCCCAGGCGACAGGCTTCAGCTCGACGTGGACGCCGACCAGCGCCAGGTCCTGCTGGATCGATTGACCGATCATCATCTCGGTCCGATCGGCGCGCATCCAGAGCGTCGGCGAAAAGTCCTTACTCACTCCCGCTTCCTCGAGCAACCGCCGCGCCTTGGCGGGATCGTATGGATAGCCATTCAGATTCGGATTGAAGCCCGGCAGGCCGGGCGGGAGAACGCCCTCGGCAACGACGCCGCGTCCGTTCAGCAGTGCGATTATCTTGCGCTTATCGACCGCGTAGTTGAACGCGCGCCGTACGCGATTGTCGTCGAACGGCTTCATCCCGCAGTTCATCCCGAGGTATTCGGTCGCGATATCCACGATGTGCAACGTCAGGTCGCGGAGGTTCGGTGTCTTCATCACGTACAAAAACTCGGCCGGAGGAATCCTCGAAACGTCGATCGCGCCGGCCTCAAACTTAAGCCACTGCAAGTCGTCGCTGGCGCCGATTTCCTCGACTACCGCATCCAGACGTGGCAGGCCCTTGATGAAGTAGCCCGGATTCTTAACCAGTACCAGGCGCTGGCCGCCGATCCACTGGGCGAGCTTGAACGGACCGCTGCCGACCACGTGAGTTGAGAAATCCTCGCCCCATCGCTCAACCACTTCGCGCGGCACCGCCGCCGCAAAGGGCATCGCAAGCTTCTGCACGAAGATCGGATCGGGCCCCTCCAGATGGAAAACGATCGTCCATGGATCGGGCGTCGCGATACCGCTCACGTAGTGGACACGTCCCGCCTGAAATTCCGCCGCTCCGGTTATCTCGCGAAAGTATTCCATCCCCTTCGAGCGCGTCGCCGGATCGAGCACGCGTTCGATTTCGTACTTGAAGTCGGCGGCGGTCACGGTCCGGCCGTTGGTGAAGCGAGCGTCGCGTCGGAGACGAAACGTAAAGACCCGCGCGTCGGGCGACTCGTCCCAGCTCGTCGCGAGCTGAGGTACCAGGTCGACGCCGCCGTCGCTGTAACGCACCAGCGTGTCGAAAATCATTTGCTCGAAGGTCCACGAGGCGGTGTCATAGCCGGCGGCAGGATCGAGCGTCGGCACGTCGTCCTGCACGGCGAGATGGAGCACCTGCGCGCCGGGCGGAAAGCCCGGCATCGCCGGTGTTCCCTCTCCGCCGCGGCATCCGGCGCCGCCCAGGGCGGCGCCGGATGCCGCGGCGAGCCACAGCAGAACCGCCGTCAGCGCGCGTCTCGCGCTCTGACGGCGGCTCCGCCCATCCGCGGGGTCGCGGCTGGCGCCCGCGACTCCGCTTAGGCGGCCGGTGATGAGGCGGCGGCGAGACTCGCGCCGCCGCCTCATCGCCCGGCCCTCCCGCCGCGCGCGCGCAGGTAGCCGTAGCCGAGCAGGTTAAACCCCAGCACCGCGTAGAAAATCGCCAGTCCCGGAAAGGCGATTAGCCATGGCGCGGTGCGAAAATAGATCAACGCCTCTTCGATCATGCGGCCCCAACTCGGCGTCGGCGGCGGCACCCCGAGACTAAGAAAACTCAACCCTGCGTCGAGCAGCAGCGTGCCGGAAGTCCCCAGCACCGCCATCACCACGATAATCGGCATCACATTGGGAAGCACATGGAGCGCGATCAGCCGCGCCGGAGAGGCGCCGAGCGCGCGCGCCGCCGTCACGAAGTCGCGTTCGGCCATCGATAGCGTCTCTGCCCGCACCACCCGCGCGATTTGCGTCCACGAGACGAGGCCGATAACCAGCAACACATTGAGCAGGCTCGGATGGAGCACAGCAACGAAGGCCATCGCGAGCAGCAGCGCCGGCAACGTCAGCATTACGTCGGTGAACCGCATCAGGGCAAAATCGGCCGCGCCGCCGAAAAAGCCCGCGACGAGTCCAATCGCCACTCCGATCGTCATCGTGATCACCATCGCGGCGACGCCGACGATTAGCGAAACGCGTGCGCCCCAGATGATGCGCGAGAGAACGTCGCGTCCCAGCTCGTCGGTGCCGAGCGGAAATGCGGCCGACGGCCAGCCCGGATCGCCGTAAGTCGGCGCGACCGCACGAGTCGGATCGTGCGGCGCAAGCCGCGGCGCAAAAAGAGCGGTCAGCACCAGGCTCAGCACCATTGCCGCGCCCACCAGCTCCATCGAATTCAGCCGCCGCGTCATGCCGACTCACTCAGCCGAATTCGCGGATCGAGCCATGCATAAAGCAGGTCGACTCCAAGATTGGAGACGACCACCAGAAAGGCCGAGAAGAGCACGGTGCCCATGATGAGCGGGATATCGAGATTGAATACGGCCTCATATGCGAGCCGCCCGATTCCCGGCCAGTTGAAAACCGTCTCGGTGAGCACCACGCCCGAGAGCAGTCCCGCCAGGTCGAGTCCCGCGAGCGTCACCAACGGCAGCGTCGCATTTGCCATCGCGTGGCGGACCAGCGCCTGCTGGGCAGAGAGCCCCTTGCTCCGCGCAGTGCGGATATAGTCCTGCTCCAGCGCTTCGACCAGGTTGGTATGCAGGATACGCGAGTAGTAGCCGGCCGAGCCCAGCGCAAGCGCGATGGTTGGGAGCACCAGGCTCTTCAGCCCGTCGAAGCCGCCCAACGGAAACGAGCGCAGGTAAAGACCGCCCGCGATCAGCAGCATCGTGCCGAGCCAGAAGACAGGCACCGAGATCAGCGCGAGCGAAATGATGAGCAAAAGGTTGTCCACCGCGCGACCGTGCCACGCCGCCGCGACCATTCCCATCGGAATGCCCAACGCGAGCGACAGCGCCATCGCGCAAAGCGCCAGGATAGCGGTGGCCGGGAAGCGGCTCAGGATGAGTTGCGTCACGCTCGCGCGCCGGATGTAGGAGCGGCCAAGGTCGCCATGCAGCGCGCGGCCGAGATAGTGCGCGTACTGGAGATAGACCGGCTGATCGAGGCCGAGTTGGTGGCGGATGGTGGCCAGCGTCTGCGGATCGGCCTTCGCACCCGCCATCGCGACCGCGGGGTCCGCCGGGATAACGAAAGCGATCGTGAACGTGATGATCGAGGTGCCGAGCAGTACCGCGGCGCCATAGATGATTCGCCGGATGATATACGCGATCAACTTTTCACCGGCATCGACTTTTATTCAGCGAGCAAGCCGCGGGCGCGAAGCTCACGCGCGAGCCTTAGTTCGGCACGTTCGCGATGGCGTCGGGTGGCGCCGGCGTCCGCGGCCCCGCCGTCGGAATTCGCCGCCTCGAGCGCAGCGCGTTCCTCGGGCCGCAGCGCCGCGAAAATCTCGTTCATCCCGGCGCGGCGAGCAAGCTCGTCCGCGCTCAGGGCACCGGCGCTCGCGTGCTTGAGCGCGCGCCAATGGGCGAGAAATGCGGCGAGCGAGGTGTAGGCGCTAGGCTTCATGGCACGATCGTAGTTGGGGCGGGACCGCCGAGCGGTGCGATCGCCAGGCCGATAAGGTACCCCGCTATCGCCGCACCCAGCGCAACTGCCAGAAAATGCAGACCGGAAAGCCATCGGCGCTTGCGCTGCGCGAGCCATCCCTGGAAATACCCGATTGCGAACAGCGCCAACGCCGTCGTCACCATCGCGGCGATGAGCCCTAAGTGGTCGCCGGGCCCGCTGGACGGAATCAGGATGAAGGGCAGCAGCGGCACTACCGCGCCAACCAGGAATGCGACACCCATCGTGATGCCGTCTGCGGCCGCGCTGCCCAGCGCCAGATGGCTCAAACCATACATCTTGACCTCGGCGGTCGAGAGAAGCGCCTGGGGCGCGGCACTCAATAGTTGAACGACGCGGTAAGAGGCCTCGCGGCTCAGTCCCTCGTGCTCAAGCTCATGCAGGAGGCGCTCGCGAAGCAGATAAGGCTGGGCAGCGGCCTCTTCGCGCGTGCGTTCGAGCTCACTGCTCAGCACCTCGGTTTCGGCGCGCGAGCCGAGGTACGCCCCGGCCCCCATCGAGAGCGCACCGGCGGCGGTCGACGCGAGCGCGGCCAGGATTACCTGGCGATGGACCGCGACCGCACCACTCAATCCCGCAAGCACTCCCGCAGTGGTGAGAATTCCGTCCTGCATTCCGAAGACGACTTCGCGGATGCTGGAGAGACGCTCGACGACGCGTTTTGTTTCGATTGGATCGAGGGCCGCCACGCTCGCTTCAGCCGCAGCTAGGAATCTGTAGTTCTGATCGGTGAAGCCGGATTGCCAGGGGGTTCCCAATCCGCCGGACACATCCGGCCCGAGCGCAATGCGCGCACCACGCGGAGCGTCTCGCTCACGCTGCGGCCGACATTCACCGGGCAGGCGACGCAGTAGACGATCGTGCGCTTCGAATCGAGAATAAATGTCGCGCGCATCGCCAACCCCGCCCTCTCGTCGAACACGCCGTAGGCGCGTGCGAGCTGGCCGCCCTCGTCGGCCAATAGTGGATAGCTGATCCCGCCCAGCTCATGCGCCCAGCGCAGATGAGTCTCAGCGTCGTCAATACTGACCGCGACGATACCGGTTTGCTCGGCGGCAAATGCCTCGCGCGAGCGATGGAAGCCGACGACCTCGGTCGGACAGATGAACGAGAAATCGTGCGGATAGAAGAACAGCACGACCATCTCGGAATCGATCTGGGAAAGCCGCAGGCGCCCCTCGCGGCCGCCGGCCGCGCAAGGCAGATCAAATGGCGGCGCAGTGTCTCCCGGCTTCAGCATCTCCGCACCCGGTGCGGAGAGTAGGCTACTCGATCTGATAGGTAATCGAAACGGTGGCGGGTATCGTGATCTCGCGCCGGCCGCGCAGGCGACAGCGCGATCTCCTGCGACGATACCAGCCGCACCTGGGTCTCGCCGACGGCTCGCAATACGCGCGCGAGCCTGACTCCGAGCGAGCGGGCGAGGGAGTTGGCTTGCGCCTGCGCGTCGAGCGCGGCCAGCGCTACCGCTTCAGTGCGGGCCTGGCCTTCGTCAGCGAGGACAAAATCCAGATAGTTGATACGGCTCGCGCCCGCGTCGAAAGCGTCGTCTATCAACGACCCGACAATGGCGTTGGCGTCGGCATCGACGGTAATCGAATTCTCGGCGCGATACCCGGTCACGACCGGCTTTTGACGCCCTCGCGGGTGCTCGTATTCGGGATAAAGTGCGCAATTGCCGGCCCGAAACACGCCTCCACCACTGAGCCGCTCCCCCAGCACTTCCGCGACTTTCAGCACAAGCTTTGCGTTCGCCGTGGCGCTCTCATGTGCGGAGAGTGCCTGGTTTTCGATCATGAAACTAATCCGCACGTGATCGGGAGTGGCACGTGCCTCGCCGCTGCCGACGACGTCGAGCGTGCGCAGCGGCCGGCCAGCCAGCGCAGACGGCCGGACTTCTATAGCCGGGATCCCCGGCAAGGCCGTCACGCGCCCAAGCTGAAGTTCTACGACGGAAGCCTCAGACCTGCCGGTGGCCGCCAATTCGACTGGAACTGACATCCAGGATGCAGACTAGCTTGAGTCCGCGGATGATGCGCGTTCGGGGTGCCCGAAGTGAGCTAATATTGTTAAGGTCGGCTGATTGAGAGGCGGCAAATTACCCGGCCGCAGCTCGTCCTTGGTGCGCCACCTATAGCCATCTTGGATGGGCTATCCTAGGCGCTACTGGATTTGGTAGGTGATCGAAACGGTCGCGGGCACCGTGACCTCGTTGGGCTGCACCGGCGTCGGCGCGCCCATCACCCCTTCTATCCCTGATGCGAACCGCGCCATGGGCATCGGCTGATTTTGCCCTGCCGTGGTGGCTTTGACCACCGGTCCGAGCTTAACCCCCAGTGACTTGGCCAACGAGTCGGCCTGCGTCTGCGCGTCCTTGGCGGCCAGCGAGATCGCCTGGCTCCGGGCCTGACTCTCGTCGCGCAGCCTGAAGTTGAGAAAGTTGATTCGGTTGGCGCCGGCTTCGATCGCGGTGTCGATCAAGCCACCGAGCATCCCAATCTCGCCCGTCTCCACAGTGATCGAGTTTTCCGCGCGGTAGCCGGTGACGGCCGGCTTCTCGTTGGGACGCGGCTCGTTGTACTCGGGATATAGCGAGTAGCCCCCGGTCCACACCTTGCCCTTGCCTTGGAGTTTGGTGGTCAGCGCGTCGACGACCTTTTGCGCGAGCGCCGCGTTCTGGCCCGCGCTTTGCTGAGCGGTCGCGGCATGAGTCTCGATCGCCAGGTTGAGCGAAGCGACGTCCGGAGCGACGTGAGCTTCGCCGCTGCCGGTGACCTCGATCGTGCGCGATTCCTGCGGCGCCGGGCTCGGAAGTGGCGCCGGATTCATCGGCCCGGCGGCCTGCGCGCCCGCGAGCGACAGTAAGGACGTGACCGCAATTCCCGCAACCAGCGAAAGTAAAACGCTCGTGCGGCTGCGGTTACCGGCATCTCGTGCCCTTCCGCCCGAGTTTGCGGGCTCTGCGATGTGAAACGTTTTTATCATCCGCACCTCCCTCCTCGCTCGCACCTACTCCATCGGACTGTTGCCAAGGCCACACGCCGCCATCTAAGCTGCGGGCCGACCCACTGTTACAGCGCAATAGTTGAGGAGCCAGCGGCGAAAGGCAAGGCCGCGACGCGCCGCCGGGACGAGCACAGCGCGCCCGATGCTTTGGCTGGCGGCGCAGTGTATTCTTCACAACTGGTAAGTTATCGCATGGCCGACAAACAGGACGAAAAGAAAGTCACTCCGCGAAGCGTCGACTTCGCCGCCTGGTATAACGAAATAATCGCGCGCGCCGAACTCGCCGACTACTCGCCGGTGCGCGGATGTATAGTGTTCCGCCCGGACGGATTTGCGATCTGGGAGGCGCTGCGCGACGAACTCGATCGCCGGATCAAAAAGACCGGCGCGCGCAACGCCTACTTTCCTCTCTTCATTCCGCAAAGCTTCCTGCAAAAAGAGGCGCAACACGTCGAAGGCTTCGCGCCCGAGGTCGCCGTGGTCACCCACGGGGGCGGCAAGGAGTTGGAAGAGCCGCTGATCGTGCGCCCGACCTCCGAAACGATCATTAACTACATGTTCGCGCAGTGGATCCATTCGCATCGCGACCTGCCGCTGATGATCAACCAGTGGTGCAACGTGGTGCGATGGGAGATGCGCACGCGGCCATTCTTGCGCACCGCCGAATTTCTCTGGCAGGAAGGCCATACCGCGCACGCGACGAAGGAAGAGGCCGAGCGCGAGGCGCTGACGATGCTCGAAGTTTACCGCGGCTTCGTCGAGGATTATCTCGCGGTGCCACTGGTGACCGGGCGCAAAAGCGCAGCCGAGCGCTTCCCTGGAGCCGAAGAGACCTACTCGATCGAATCTCTCATGGGCGACGGGCGCGCGCTCCAATGCGGCACCTCGCACTATCTCGGCGACAACTTCGCGCGCGCTTTCGAAATTCGCTTCCTCGACACGCAAAACCAGCTCCAGTATCCGCATCAGACGAGTTGGGGCGTGTCGACGCGGCTTTTGGGCGCGATCATCATGAGCCACGGCGACGACCAGGGGTTGCGCCTGCCGCCGGCGGTCGCGCCATTCCAGGCCGTGGTCGTGCCGATCTGGCGCAAGGCGGAGGAGAGCGAGCCGGTGCTGGCGGCTGCGCGCGCGGCGCGCGATCTGCTAGAAGTTGCCGGCGTGCGCGTACGGCTTGACGATCGTGAAGGGCTCACGCCTGGCTTCAAGTTCAACGACTGGGAGATGCGTGGCGTACCGGTACGGATCGAGATAGGCCCACGCGACGTGGCCGCCCGCAACGCTGTGCTCGCGCGGCGCGACCGCCTGGGCAAGGAAGGCAAAGTCATCGCGTCGCTCGACGGGCTTGCGGCGCATCTGAGCGCGCTGCTCGACGATGTGCAGAGGAGTTTGTATACGCAGGCGCGCGACACGATGCGCGCCAACACGCGCGAGTTCGACGACTACGCGAAGTTTCGCGCGCAGATGGAAGGCGAAGGCGGCGGCGGGATGGCCGATATCTATTGGTGCGGGAAGGCCGCGTGCGAGACCCGGATTCGCGAAGAGACGCGCGCAACCTGCCGCGCGATTCCGCTGGGACAAAGCGGCGTGGCCGGCCGATGCCTGGTCTGCGGCGAGGTGGCGAAAGAGCGCGCCTTCTTCGCCAAGGCATATTGACGATTTTTTCGGAGCATCGCGCGAGCGATTTCGCCCGGCCGCGGGCAAGCCGCGCAAATCATAAAAATAAGGGAAGTATATCCGACGATGCCCGCATCCAAACCAGCCCACGTCCTTGACGGCTACAAGGTTCTCGACTTCACCCAGGCGCTCGCCGGTCCGACCGTGACGCGGCTGATGGCCGAGCTAGGCGCCGACATTATCAAGGTTGAGTTTCCGCCCAAGGGAGATTTCTCGCGCAGCTTCCCGTTTCTCAAAGACGGCCGCAGCGCGTACTTCGTGCAGCAGAACCGTGGCAAAAAAAGCCTGTGCCTCGATCCGAAGAAGCCCGAAGGACTCGAAGTCATCAAGAAATTGCTGCCCACGATGGACGTGCTGATCGAAAACTACTCGCCGGGAACGATCGGGCGGATGGGTCTCGGCTGGGAAGAGGTCCACAAGATCAATCCGCGGCTCATCATGTGCTCGGTCTCGGGATTCGGGCAGACCGGTCCGCTGGCCAATCGCCCGGGCTACGATTACATCGGGATGAGCTATGCGGCCGTGACTTATATGATTGGCGACCCCAACGGGCCGCCGTCATTTCCGATGCTCGGGCTGGGCGACGTCTCGACCGGCGTTCACGCGCTCGCCTCCATCGCATGCGCGCTGCTCTATCGCGACAAGACCGGCCGGGGACAGCATCTGGATGTATCTCTGCTCGATAGCTACTTCCATTGCCACGAATTGAACGTGCAGATGTACAGCGCAAGCGGCGGCAAGGTGAAGCCCAAGCGCGCCGGCTCGAATCACACTGCGGTTCCGATTATCGGAATTTTCAAGGGCAAAGGGCCGGAGAGCTACCTCTTCATCATGGCGCCGGTGGACCATCAATTTGCCGCGCTATGCCGCACGATGGGGCGGCCGGAACTGGCGACCGACCCGCGCTTCGCGACCGTCGGCGGGCGCGCGGCCAACCTCGCCGAGATAACCGGCATCGTTCAGGCCTGGCTCGACTCGCAGCCCGACGACGCGACAATTCTGCGCAAGCTCGAAGAAAACCGGATTCCGGTGGCGCCGATTCTGTCGGTCGAGGAGGCCGTGAATCATCCGCATCTGCGCGAGCGGCGAACGGTACGGAAAATCCGCGATCGAATAATCGGTGAGTACGATATTCCGGGCGTCCCGCTGCGCTTCTCCGATTTTCCGACCGAGCTTGACCTGCAGGCTCCGTTTTTGGGCGAGCACAACGCCGAGATTCTCCGCCGCCTCGGCTACTCCGCGGATCGGATCAGCGAAATGGAAAAGTCGGGCGTGCTGGGCCGTGGCGATCGCTGAGCGGACTGCTGGCTGAGGCAGAAGCTCAGCCACCGTGCGCGAAGAGCACCAGATAGCAGAGCACGCTCATGTCTGCGATCACGTGGGCGAGAATCGACGCCTCCAGGCCCCAGCGCCAATAGACATAGCCTAACACGATTCCTGCAACCATACGCGGTTCGAGCAGCATCTGTATCGCGCGCGGCTCCCACCACAGCGTGCCCTCGCCAGTGGCTGCGTGGATCGCGCCGAACAGCACGCCCTGGATCACGATCGCCGTCCACCATCCGCTCGCGCTAAGCCGGCCCGCGGGCGCGCGCAGCACTTTGGTTATCAACCATACGATCGCGGTCATCAGGAAAAGCCGGAAGTGAATCTCTTCGATCATTGGAAAGCCCGCGCCAACAGCCGCGGGATGGGCCTTGAAGAGCTCGAAAGCCTTGCGGCCGGCTTCCTTTAGAGCAGGCGGAGCCTGTGCGGCGAGCGCAGGCGACCACAGCGCCTTGACTACGATCATCTGCATGATGCGCGTGCCCAGGATCGACACGGCCGCCGCGCCGGCCGCGGCATAGATCAATCGAGCCAGGTCAGGCTTTTGATCGAGAGCTTCGAATCGGCGCCTGAGCGCGCTCGGAACGAAGCCTGGCCGGCGCGCCGCCAGACATCCCAGTCCGACCAGGAACAGCATCTCCGCCAGTGCGATCGACGCCGCGCGAAGATGTTTATCCGCCGGTATCGGAAGTACCGGCGAGCACAGAAACCATCCCAACATACCCAGCGCCAAGAGCACGAAGAATTCGATCAGGCCAGGATAGCGGACCTGCACTCGGGGCGGATTTCCTTCGAGCGCAACATCGACGGCGATGCTCGGACTTTCCAAGTATGGACACCTCGCGCTCCGGGAAGTCAGCCAGAGCTGGCTTTTTTCACGACGCAGCCATTCCATCGTGAACGTGCGCGCGCTCTTTGTTAAGGCGTCGAGCGCGCCACGGCACTCTTAGCCGTGACGAATGATATATAGGTTGTCGCAGAACAGGATCGCGCTGCTGAGGAGACCGAGGGCGAAACTTGCCGATGGCTATCCGCCTAACTTGTAATCAAGCTTCATCGCGGCGCGCACCTCGTCCATCGTGGATTGCGCGACCGTGCGTCCCTTGCGCGTGCCTTCCATGATGATCTCACGTACTCGTTCGGGCTTGGCAGCGAACTCGGCGCGCCGCTCGCGAATCGGCCGCAGGAACGCCTCGAGCGCGTTATAGAGCTTCTGCTTCACCTCGACGTCGCCCACCGTGCCTTTGCGATAACGCTCCTTGAGCTCGTCGACCTCGGCCTTATCCGGATTGAACACGTCGTGATAGGTGAAAACCGGGTTGCCCTCGACGTGGCCGGGATCGGTCGGATGAATCCGCGTCGGGTCGGTGAACATCGACATCACGCGCTTACGCACCGCCTCGGATGGATCGCCTAAGTAGATGCAGTTGCCTAGCGACTTTGACATCTTGGCCCCCCCGTCGGTGCCCGGGAGCCGCGCCATCTGCCCGAGCATCGCGCGCGGCTCTATCAGCACTTTTTTATAGAGCGCGTTGAAGCGCCGCACTATCTCGCGCGTCTGCTCGATCATCGGCAACTGATCCTCGCCCACAGGCACCAGCTCGGCCTTGAAGATCGCGATATCGGCGGCCTGCGAAATCGGATACGACCAGAAACCCACCGGCACCCCGCGCTTGAAGTTGCGCTGCTTGATCTCATCTTTGACGGTCGGATTGCGCTCGAGCGTCGCGACCGTAACGAGGTTCATGAAGTAGGTCGTGAGCTCGCTCAGTTCCGGGACCATCGATTGCACGACGATTTTGATTCGCTCCGGGTCCAACCCCACGGCGAGATAGTCAAGCGCGACCTCGAAGACATTCGCCTCGAGCTTTTCTGGATGCTCGAAGTTGTCGGTCAGCGCCTGAATGTCGGCGATCAGGATGTAGGTGTCGTAGTCGTGCTGCAGGCGGACACGGTTTTGCAACGAGCCAACGTAGTGTCCAAGGTGCAGCGGGCCGGTCGGGCGGTCACCGGTCAGGATTCGTTTCTCCATCGTTGTCAGTTTTGCGCTTCCAGCAGCTTGCGTAGCGTGACGAGGTCCTGGGCGATGTCCTTCATGTCCGGGCCGGGCTCGGTCTCCAGGCACATCGGGATACCGAAGAAACGCGGGTCGTGAAGTAAGCGATCGAACGTCCCAACTCCAAGGTGCCCCTTGCCAATATGCTCGTGGCGGTCGACGCGCGAGTGAAACGGCTTGACCGAATCGTTGAGATGAAAGGCCACCAGGCGCTTGATTCCGACGTGCTGGTCCAGTTCCGCAAACGTACGCTCATAGCCCTCGTCGCTGCGGATATCGTAGCCCGCGGCGAAAGCGTGCTCTGTGTCGAAGCACAGGCGCAGGCGCTCGTTTTCCTTGACCGTGCCGAAGATGCGCCCCATCTGCGCGAACGAATAGCCGAGATTGCTGCCCTGCCCGGCGGTGATCTCCACCGCGAGCCGTGTTTTAAAGCCGGCGCACGATTTGTGCGCCTCGTCGATCGAGCGCGCGATGGTAGCGATACCCGCCTCTTCGCCGGAGCCAACGTGGGAACCCGGATGCGCGATCAAAAACGGCACGCCGAGTGTCTCGCAACGCTCGAGTTCGTCGATGAGGCCTTCGACCGAGCGCTTGCGCAGTTTGTCATCGGGAGCGCCCAGGTTGAGCAGGTAGGAATCGTGCGCGACGACCATCTTGATCCCGGTTTCGGCTTGCGCGCTTTTGAACGCCTCGATTTCCTCGCGCGGGTAAGGCTTGGAGGCCCATTGGCGCGAGCTTTTGGTGAAAATCTGGATGCAATCGCATCCGATCTGCCGCCCGCGCGCCAGCGACTGGCTGACGCCATCAGCGATCGACACGTGTGCGCCGACCAACGGTCGTTTTTCTTTCCCGGAAGCCATCGCGAATCGCTGCGTCGGCGGCCCGCTCTGGCGCGCCGCCGACGCAGCGATCTTATACGAAACGTCCGTGAAAGCGAGGCTTCCGCGAAGATCGCAGGCACGCAGTTGCTTGCCCGCGCTTCGCGGGCGCGGATACTGATAGTGTGCGGCGGATGGGGGACATCATCATCATCTTATGTTGCATGCTAGGCATGGGCGTGACGGGGGCGTCTGCGCAGACCCCGCTGTCATCCACTTCTCCTTCGGGCACGCTCCCGTCGGCATCAGCACAATCTTCGTCTGCCATGACGGCGCCCGCGGAGGCGGCTGAACAAGCAGCCCCAGCCGGTCCCGCCGAAGCGGGGCCGGTCGACGCCGCTCCCTCCGTCGCCGATAGGCGACCTTCCACGGCGGCGAAGCCCACCGGGTTGAATCGAACGCCGGAACGCTTCGGAGGTGTCCCCGAAGCGGAAAGCACGCCGCGGTCGCGGCCGCGGTTGCGCATCGGAAAGGCGATCAGCGTAACCACTACACGCATCGGCGGTAATGACACCTCTGACGATGGCCACGAGGACTCCGCCCCGCCTGCGAAATGTGACCTGCAGAGCGACGTGCATATCCTGCACGATAAGCCGACGGGCAAGACGCGCGAGGTCGCGACGCTCAAACTTGACGGCGCGCCGGCGCAGCATGAAGACATCCTTTCGCTGCTCAAGCGTAAAGCATGCGAGGCCGGCGCCGACGCGGTACTGATCACGCGCATGGGCCAAACCAGCGTGGAGGGGGTGAAGGTCGACCATGTCGAGGCGGTCGCGTTGATCGTCGGAACCCCTAAGCCGCCTGTGGACCCGGCGCCGGTGCCCAAGAGCATCACAGTCACGCCTGACGGTCCCGCCGTGCCTAAGACAATCACGGTTGATCCGGGCGCGTCGCCCTAGCTAACCTTGTGCCGGGCTTTCGAGCCGCACATTTGCGGTCCGAGGCTCGGGGACGGCGGTTCGACGCGTTGAACGCAACTTCATCCTCGCCGCGCAAATCGTTCATCGAATTCAAGGCACGCTCACGCGCACGCGGCGTGCGCGTCACGGCGGCGCCTGGGCCAGTGCGGACTTGAGGGTGAAGTCCGTGAACGCGAAGCTGGTAAAGCATGCGCTGAAGACGGTGGGGATGGTCGTGCGGCGCGAGCGGCCACGCGCGATCACGATCGGGCACCTGCTCACGGGATGGTTGCGCGCGCGCCATTTGACCACGCTCGCCGAGCCCGAGGTCGCTGCGCAACTCGGTGCCGAAGCCGTCGAGCGCGAACAATTGGCCCTGCGCGCGGATCTTATCGTGGTACTCGGGGGCGACGGCACCCTGCTCAGCATCGCACGTCTGATCGGCGAGCGCGAAACTCCGATTCTTGGCATCAATCTCGGCGGCCTCGGTTTTCTAACCGAGATCACGACCGAGGAGGCGCAGGCAACGCTCGCCCGCGTGCTGGCCGGCGACTACGAGGTCGACCGCCGCATCACGCTGGAGGCGACCGTGGAAGCGCATCCCGCGGCGGCCCGCACGGCCGATCGCGAGAGCTTCCGCGCGCTCAACGATGTCGTAATCAACAAGCGCGCGCTCGGCCGGATGCTCGAGCTCAACGTGGTCGCGAACGGTGAGCGCTTCTGTTCCTACCGCGCCGACGGACTTATCATCGCGACTCCAACCGGCTCAACCGCGTACGCGCTCAGCGCCGGAGGCCCGATCGTGTTTCCGACGCTCGACGTCGCGGTGCTCGCACCGATTTGCCCACACACGCTAAGTAACCGCCCGGTGGTGCTGCCCGATTCGTTCGAGATCGAGGTGCGGGTCAAGAGCGACGACAATGGCGCGATGCTGACCGTGGACGGTCAGCAGACCGCGCGCGTCGCGAGCAACGACACGCTGCGCGTGCGGCGCGGCAAGAACCCGGTGGTGCTCGTGCGGTCGTCACACTCCTATTTCGAAATTTGGCGGAACAAGCTGCGCTGGGGCTGACGCGGGAGAGCGCCGATGCTGGTGGAACTTCGGATCCGCAACTTCGCTATCATCGAGGGCGCCGCGCTTTACTTTGGTCCCGGCTTCAACGTGCTTTCGGGCGAAACCGGCGCCGGCAAGACCATCATTATGACCGCGCTCGGGCTCCTGCTCGGCGGACGCGCCTCGCCCGATATGATCCGGGCTGGCCAAAGTGAAGCCGTCGTCGAAGGATTGTTCGAACTCGAGGGCGAGGCGCCGTTGCCCGAGGGCATCCAGCAGTTGGCCGAATCCTCCCAGCGAGAGCTGCTCATCCGCCGCACGCTTGCCGCCGACGGCGGCCGTTCGCGCGCTTACGTCAACGGCGAGATGGCGACCGTGCAGACCCTGGCGCGGATGGGCCAGAGCCTGGTGCAGGTCTACGGACAGCATGAGCACCAGACGCTGCTCCGCTCTGACAGCCATCTCCAGCTGCTGGACCAACATGCGGCGCTCGACGCGACCCTCGAGCAGTACGGTGCGGTGTACCGCGCGACGGTCGAAGCGCGCGCTCGCGCTGCCGAGCTGCGCGAGCGCGAACGTACCCGCGCGGAGCAGCTCGAGCTCGCGCGCTTCCGCATCGCCGAGCTCGAGCGCGCCGGGCTATCTCCCGGCGAAGACGAGCAGCTGGCTGCCGAGCGCACGGTCCTGGCCAATGCCGCGCGCCTTGCCGCCGCCGCCGCTGAGGCCGAGCAGATGCTTTCGGGCGAGAGTGCGGCGGCGCTTGATGCGGTCGCCCGCGCCGAGGCGCGGGTCGGGGAGGCAGCTGTGATCGATCCCAAGCTAAAAGACGCGCTCGAGCTGATCAGCTCGGCCCGGCTTGGCCTGGAAGATGCCGCGCATACGCTGCGCGATTACGCCGCGCGTATCGAGGCCGACCCAGCGCGGCTGGAAGAGATCGAAACGCGGATAGCCGAGCTGACGCGGCTCAAGCGCAAGTATGGTGGCACGCTACAGAGCGTGCTCGAAACTTTGGATCGTTCGCGGGCTGAGATCGCCGAGCTCGAGCAAGTGTCCGACTCGCGCGCCGCGGCCGAAGCCGAGCTGCGCGAGGCGCTCGATAATCTGGCGCGGACGGGCGCCGAGCTAAGCGCGCGCCGCCAGAGCGCGGCGGCCGAGCTCAAGCGCCAGATGGAAACCGAGCTCAAGACCCTGGGGATGCGCGCGCCGGTGTTCGAGGCGCACTTCGCACCGCTGGAAAAGTCGGAAAGCGCCTTCGAGCACAACCGGATGATCCTCGGCCCGAGCGGTGCGGACGCGATCGAATTCATGCTCTCGCCCAACCTCGGGCAGCCGCCGATGGCGCTCGCGCGCATCGCGTCGGGCGGCGAACTATCGCGCGTGATGCTCGCGCTCAAGCGCCTGGAGGCGCAGCGCCGCGGCGTCGCCACGATGATTTTCGACGAGGTCGACGCCGGCGTCGGCGGCGCGGTCGCCCAGGTCGTCGGACGCAAGCTGAAGGAACTCGCGCGATTTCACCAGGTGCTGTGCGTGACCCATCTGCCGCAGGTCGCCGCCTTCGCCGACACTCATTTCCTGGTCGAGAAGGAGGAACGGCGGGGCGCGACGCGCTCTCGCGTAAGCGCATTGGTGCAAACCGAGCGGATCGAGGAGATCGCGCGGATGCTCGGCGGCATCGAAATCACCGACAAGTTTCGCCGCGCGGCGCGCGAGCTGATCGGACGCGCCCGCCCTTGAGGCATCACGCAACTGGGTTTACAGCAGCCTCCGATGATCTCGGATTGACCCGGCCCAAAGCTTCCGATTAACTGAAACGTGTTCCCTCCGCACAGTTTCTCGATCGATCCGACCGCCGAGGCAGCTCGCATGCGCCGTTTCACCGTGAGGCACGCCACCGTGTACCGTTATTCGGAACCGGTGGGCCTGGGCGAGCATCGATGGATGTTTCGGCCGCGCGCGAGCCATGACTTGCGGCTGATCAGGAGCAGCCTCGCGATCGTGCCGCAGCCGGCGGACCTTCATTGGAGTCACGACGTTTTCGATAACTCGGTTGCGGTGGCGACGTTTAGCGGACAGACCACCGAGCTTCGATTTGAGAGCGCGGTCACACTCGAGCATATCGAGACGATTACTCCGGTATATCGGCTCGAGCCCGCGGCAAGAACTTATCCGTTTGCCTATTCCAGCGAGGAGCGCGCGGATCTCGCGCGAGGTCTCGAGCAACGTTTTCCGGCCGAGAACGTGCGGCAGTGGGCAACCGGATTTCTCGCCTCGGGCGGGTCCGGCTCGAGCGACACGATGTCCCTTCTGCGATCGATGACCGTCGGGATCAACCAACAATTCGAGTACCGGCGCCGCGGCGAGCGCGGCGTGCAGAGCCCGAGCGACACGCTCCAGCGTGGCCATGGGACCTGCCGCGATTTTGCTCTCTTGATGATCGAGGGCGTCCGGGCGCTCGGGATGGCCGCGCGTTTCGTGAGCGGCTACGTGTTCTTACCCGACGCCGATCCGAGATTGACCATTGGGCGAGGCACGACCCACGCGTGGCTGCAGGTATACCTGCCGGGAATGGGATGGGTCGATTTCGATCCGACCAACAAAATCGTCGGCAACCGCAATCTGATCCGCGTCGCGGTGGCATGGGACCACGCGCAGGTGCTGCCGCTGTGGGGTACGTTCATCGGCAGGCGGTCGGCGTTCCTGGGCATGGAGGTCGCCGTGAGCGTTCTCGACGAAACCCTTTCATCAACCGAAAGGTCGCAGGGCGAGAAAGGGGTTGAGGAATCTTCCGCCACCGATCCGCCTTTCACGGGGCTGCGGCAATAAACAGGGACCTGGTATATGCAAATCCGCGTCGGCTATGAGCTGATCTACGACCTTCCGCAACCGACTCCGATGATTCTGAATTTGAACATCCATTACACGCGAGCGTCGGATATAGTCATTCCCGATTTTATGACGACCGACCCGCGCGTACCGCTTACCGCTTATCGCGACGGGTTTGGAAACTGGTGCACCAGGATCGTTGCTCCCAAGGGGTGCATTAGAATCGCCAGCAGCGGCGTCGTCCGGGATACCGGCCAGCCCGACGAAGTCGCTCCATCAGCCGGTCAGCACCCGGTGGAGGAGCTACCCGAGGAGAGTCTGGTTTTTCTCATGGGCAGCCGGTATTGCGAGACGGATCTTCTCTCGCAGACCGCCTGGGACCTGTTCGATCGGACTCCGCCAGGTTGGGCGCGGGTTCAAGCAATCTGCGATTTCGTTCATCAGCATATAGCCTTCGGCTACGAGCACGCGTGTCCAAGTAAAACCGCCGAGCAGGCATTCAAGGAGGGCCGGGGCGTCTGCCGCGACTATGCCCATCTGGCGATCGCGTTCTGCCGATGCATGAACATTCCCGCGCGCTATTGCGCAGGTTATCTAGGCGATATTGGAATTCCGCCACAAGGACCGATGGACTTTGCGGGATGGTTCGAAGCGTACCTCGGCGGCCGATGGTATACGTTCGATCCGCGAAACAACGTTCCGCGGATCGGACGGATACTTATCGCTCGCGGTCGCGACGCCGCCGATGTCGCTATCAGTAGCACCTTCGGTCCCAGTATTTTGGTCGGCTTCAAAGTTTTTACGGACGAGGTCAGCGAGGCCGCATAATGATCCCCTCAGCTGTGACCAAAGCGCGCGCCAAACGATCCGCCCAGGCCGTCTGGCCGGACTCTTCAGCTAAGAGATCCTGGCGTATCTCGAGTTCGACGTGCGGAATCGAGCGGCGCTCACCATGGATCGGAATCGTATAGTCGCTTTCGTCGCTGACCGCGTATGGTTGATTGTCACCGACCACGATTCCGCTCTCGCTACGAAATAGTTCGAGCAGAATACGCGCCATCCGGGCATCCCTGTTATAGAGGACGCCGACATGCCACGGCCGGCTCTCGCCGTGGAACACTGGCGTGAAACTGTGCACTGCGACGAGGATCATCGGCCGTCCGAGGGCGATGCGATCGTCAAGCTCGGCGCTGATACGGTCGTGGTACGGTTGAAAAATCTCGCGCCGCCGCGCTTCCGCATTTGCCGGGCTGACCTGCTGGTTGCCCGGAATCGGGGTCGACTCGCTTACCGGTGCGATCGAGGTGGACGAGAGGGGCCTCCGGTTGCAGTCAATCGCGAGGCTTGAATAGGTTTGCGCGATCAGAAAAGCGTCGAGCGCGTCGGCGAGTTTCCTCGCGAGGGCCGCCGCCCCGATGTCCCACGCGATATGCCGTGTCAAGTCGGCTGGGTCAAGACCCAAAGTGCCGAGCGCGCGCGGCAGTAGATTCCCTGCATGGTCGCAAGCGAGAAGGTAAGCTGAACGCCCTCGTTCCCGGACCATCTGAAACGCCGGCGGCTCATCCGGACTCAGCAGGCTCGCATGTTCCACTCGGACCCTCATCGAAGCTTTGGCAGAAATGAAGATCAAAGATCGCCTGCGGATGGGAAAGAAGCAATCGGGACCTCGATGACCGAACGTAACGGAAAGTTCCGAAAAAATGCACATGCGAGCGCATCAAAGCGCTCCCCGCTGCCCCACTGGCTGCGGGCGTCGCCAACTCAAGCGACTCGGCGGGCTTCAGGTTGACCCGATCGAGGGCTTCCGATTAACTGAAACTGGCTTTCCGCGCGGTGGGGCTGTAGCTCAGTTTGGGAGAGCGCCTGAATGGCATTCAGGAGGTCGCGCGTTCGATCCGCGTCAGCTCCACCAATAAAATCAAGCTCTTTTTGCTTCTTGACATTGACGGACAACCGGATTGTCCGCAAACTGTCCGCTTATTTCAAGGTTTAGAAGTCTGAAATTCAGAAGTGCTCAAACGCTCTCGAAGGAGTACCGCTCACGCGCGGTCGAGGGTAATTTTGTCCTTGCGTAAGTCTCGACAGCGTTCTCTTCCGGTAGTGCGTCGCGGGAACGAAAGCTTCCGCGTCGTCGGGGCCGTTCAGCTAAGGTCGAAACGTTAGAAGACCGAGAAGCCAATCACGCTGGCACTCAGAGACCCAGCCCAAGTCACTGGACACTGTGCCGCCCTATACGGTTCGAAGCCACGGCCCCAGGATATATCAGCCAATGCTCATCTCTTCACTTGAGCACTGGGCTGAGGATCTCCGTTCTGATCAGCTTCTGAATCAAGTCGGAGCCTTGAACTCCTTTCAGCTGGAACGTTCGACGGGGAGCCCTTCCTTGTTCCATCGTTCCATGCCGCCCCGCAGAATCGACACTTGCTCGAACCCTGCTTTCGAGAGCATTTCCGCAGCGCTCGACGAGCGCTTCTCAGTTCGTCAAATGGTTGTTATCGGCTTCCGCTTGATCTCGGTCAGCTCTAGGATTTTTGCGGAGAGTTCCGCGATCGGAATGTTGTGCGCGCCGGCTACATGGCCGAGCGGCCCTTGGAATTCTTCAGCTGTGCGCACGTCTATCAAGCCCACTTCTTCGCCGCTTTCCAGCCGACGTTTAAGCGTCGCTGGGTCAGTAAAGCGTCGCTCCTTCACCCGCCGAACCAGCCCCGGCAGGAAAGCGGCCGCCGCGACCAGCGCCAGGGCAAGCAGAGCCTTGCGCATTGCTCCCGCCTGCCCGGAGGCCGCCTCGCGCCGCGCATAGCCCAGGTACGTATAGGCCAAGGCGCCCGGCACCATGCACACAAAGGAGGCGAAGACATAGTCTCGCAGGCGAATGCGTGTCAATCCGAAGGCATAATTCATGAAATTGAACGGAAAAAGCGGCACCAGCCGGACGAACGCGACGAAACGCCAGCCTTCCTCCTCAACTCCACGCATCAGACGACCGAGGCGTTCGCCGCTGCCCGCAACCCAGTCGGAGGCAATGTATCGAGCGATTAAGAAGGCTAGCGTGGCGCCCAAGGTCGCGCCGGTAAGGTTCCACAAAGTACCCCAGATCGGGCCGAAGACGGCACCTCCCGCCACGGTGAGCGCGGACCCCGACACGAATAGCATTGTGGCCAGGGTGTTCAAGAGAAGAAACAGAAGCGGAGCCCATCCTCCGAAGCGCTGCAGTTCGCGCTCGATAGTCGCGGGCTGCAGAAGCTCGCGATGGAGGCCCAGCCATATAATCGCTGCAGCCAGAGCCACCACCAAACCGCAGCGGGAAATGAGACTGCCCCAGTTCATGCCGCACGCCTCCAAGTAATCGCGTAAGCGCCCGCAGGGCCCCGGAACGGCTGCAAGAGCATCCGGTCGAGCCATAATTCGCGGCCGTTACGGAATTGCTCGATGCCAATCGTCATACCCTCATGACCGGCGGCGGGTTGATCGCGGTAGGTCCCCAGTAACCGGTCCCACCACGGCAGGTTGAAGCCGAAGTTGCTGTTGGTTTCGTTGACTACGATCGAATGATGGACCCGGTGCATGTCGGGCGTGACGACGAACCATCGAAGATAGCGATCGAGCCACGCGGGGAGGCGAGCATTGCCATGGTTGAACATCGAAGTCGCGTTGAGTAGGACCTCGAAGACGAGGACGCCCAATGCCGGGGCTCCCAGTGCCACCACCACGCCGAACTTGATCAACATCGACAGGACAATCTCGATGGGGTGGAAGCGCGCGCCCGTAGTGACATCGAAGTCAAGGTCGGCATGATGCATCCGATGCACCCGCCAAAGCGCGGGCACCGCGTGAAACATCACGTGCTGAAGGTAAATGGCGACATCCAGCAGCACCGCCGATGCAACGACAGCCATCCAAGCCGGAACCTGCAGGTTGTTGAGCAGGCCCCAGCCCCGCCCTTCCCCGGCCAGCGCCAGACTCACAGCCGTGGCGGGAAGCAAGACCCTGACGAACGCGGTATTCAGCGCGACGACGGCAAGGTTGCTCGGCCAACGCCTGAACCTCGAATATGACCTTGGCCGGCGTGGCCTCGCCGCTTCCCACAGCGCCATTGCAGTGAAGACGGTGATGAACGCGCCCAAGCGTATGGCAGCTTCGTGAGTCAACATGGTTGACCTTCTTCAAACATTCAATTAAGCATTTGAATGAAGCTAAGAGGTTTTGTTCACAATGTCAAGCCAGAATCCCAAACGTGCAATGTTCGAACAGTTTGCCGGCGTAGCACGTACAATCGGTTCCGCCCACCGCCTGGAGCTGCTGGAACTGCTTGCGCAGACCGAGCGCAGCGTCGAGGAGCTGGCCGGGCTGAGCGGCCTCACGATTGCCAACGCATCACAGCACCTGCAGCAGCTCCGCCGCTCCGGACTCGTCGAGTCGCGCCGGGAAGGCAAACGCGTACTCTACAGACTTGCGGACGGCGATGTGGTCGCACTGCTCGGTGCGTT
Source organism: uncultured delta proteobacterium (assembly GCA_963710455.1). Classification (GTDB taxonomy): domain Bacteria; phylum Desulfobacterota; class Binatia; order Binatales; family Binataceae; genus JAKAVN01. Next base: position 108,178 of record CAVQAG010000011.1, on the reverse strand, counting down.
GCGCCGAATCACCGAACGCAACGTCGGCGCTGTCGAAAAGGTGCTCAATAGCTACTTTCGAGAGCGCGACAGCCTCGAACCCGTATCGCGCAAGGAACTGTTGCGGCGGATGCGGGAGGGACTTGTCACACTGTTAGATACCCGCCCGGTAGAAGAATTCGCCGCGGGTCACTTGCGCGGTGCCATCAACGTGCCGCTGCACGAACTCAAGCGCCGGCTACGGGAAATACCTCGCGATCAGGAGATCGTCGCGTACTGCCGCGGCGCCTATTGTGTGCTCTCGTATGAGGCGGTCGCCCAGCTTCGCAAGCGCGGCTTCAAGGCTTTCAGGCTTGAAGAGGGCTATCCTGAATGGAGGGCCGCGGGCTTGCCGATTGAGCAGTCAGCGATTAGCTGAGTTTCTCTAACCATCAGGTTTGCGCCGTTGCGGTCGGTTCCGCACCGAACCTCAATACGGCCTTCGCGCCACAGCGAGGAACATCTCGCTGAGCGAAGTCCCAGCGTTCCGAATCGAGCTTTCGTCGAACCCCGCCGACTCCAGCAGCGTACTTACCTCGTTGACTGAGTAGAACGAGTACACGGTGTCCGGAAAATCACAGACCGACCCTTTGCCGGACGGCGCACGAAACCCCAGTACCAATCGGCCTCCGGGTCTCAGCACTCGAAACATTTCGCCGAGATCTTTAATCGGCTCCTTCCAGAAATAAATCGTGTGGACGCTCAGTACCTTGTTGAACGAAGCATCAGCATACGGTAGCCAGCGGCTGTCGCCGACCATAAGTTCGACCTGGCTTTTGTTAGCCAAGTTCAAGCGGCGACTGTTTGCCATTCGCACCATGTCCTCCGACACATCCACGCCTGCGACGAACCCCTTTGGAACCTGCGCTGCCGCCAGCTGGATCGTTCGGCCATGACCGAATCCGACCTCGAGCAAGCGGTCCGAGGGCTGCAAGGCGAGTAGTTCGAGCGCCTGGCTATTGAGCGAAGCCGTTTCGATCGCCATGACGTGCCCGAGGAGACGTCCAACCAGTCCGTGGGGCCGACTTGACTGGCGGCCGATAAACTCAGGACGACGCATCGCAGCTTCCTCGCCGCCTATCTCCCAGCACGGTCCGAACTGCCAACCAATAAGTCACGCATCCACCCACGATCGTGCTCGAAAAACCGACCGTGAGATCGTTGAAGCCGGCGATACAACTTCGCGGAATCATCAAGCCGAAACCGATGACAATCGTGGGAACCACAAATCCGATCAGCGGTGCAAAATAGCGCATCTTCATAGGCGTACTACCTTCCTCGTTGAATCGAGGATTTGCGTCACTGAGTGCACTTCGTTTTTTCGCTGCCGACGCGGGTCCAAGTAGCAGTTCGGCCGACCAGCGGAATCCCGATGTATCCGCGCAACCGCAGTCGGTCGTGACCATCAAGTTCGAGGCGGCATCTATAGGTGTTGCCGCTGACCGGGTCGTAGATCGTGCCGCCGGTCCAGGACACAGGCATGCGGTCTGAGGCGACAAGACCGCCAAGGATCTCAAGTCCAACCACTGGGCGATTGCGCAACGCCGGGTCCGGATTGTTCTTGTCGCGAAGTTTGCAACCATCTTCGTCCAACGGAGAGTGTACCCATACGACACGTCCGCAAAGCGCGTCACCACACGGCGTGATCTCTACGACCGCCGCGCCGCCGCCGCGCCGCCCTCGGCGTACCATTGCCCCACCGGCTCGGCTGATGCGGCAAACACGGGCCGCGTCGCGATGATGAATGCCCTCGCGAGACTGAGGACAACCACAAGGCTGACGAATGATCGCTTGAGCTGGTTCGGCCGATTCCCAATGCGTTTATGCATGGCAACTTCACCGGTTCGCGAATGAGGTGACGATAAATTTGATGACCGTATCTCTCACCGCGGTTTCTTCCACGATTTGAGGCTGCGGATCCCAGTGGCGGTGGACGGCCCAGAAGACCAAGGTCTCGATCGCGATGCGCGCCGCCACGGCGGTGTCTGGAAAGGCGCGCAAGAGGCCTCGACGCACACGGTCGTCGAGATAGCTTTGTAGAGCATGAATGAGACCCGCTCTGGCGCCTTGAAACCACAGCGCCGCCAACTCCGGCAGGTCCCGCGCTGAACGATCGAGCAGCTTGATCCCGCGTCGATTAGCCGCAAGCGTGTCAAACAACTCGCTGGCGATGGCACTGAGTTCGGCGCGGGCGTCATCAACTCGGCGAGCGCCGAGGGCGGCTACAAGCGTCTCTGGTACCTGATTCCGAGACAGACGTTCGCGGATATAGCGCAGGGTCGCGCCCGGCCGAGGAGTAGCGAACGGCAGTTTTGCCGGCTTAGGCAGTGCGCGAGGATCGTCTGCATATCGCGCGACCAGATCGAACAGAGCCTCTTTGCTGTCCACATAGAGGTAGAGGGTTCCCTTGGCTACGCCTAGTGCCGAGGCGATATCGGACATTTGGGTGCGGCGATAGCCCTGATCGATGAAGACTTCGGTTGCGCACTCGATTAGTCGTTCGATGCGGTCGGTGGGCACCCTTCGAACCATGCGTCGACGCTATAATGACCGAGCCAGTCAGTCAAGAGGCCGCCCCGCCAGCGGCATTTAAAGCCCCTGTAGCATTGCGACGTGTCAGCGCGATGGCTTTTGTTCTCGGGGGAGCCGGGCTCTCGTCCAGCTACCGCCACTGGGCGCGGGCGCGCCTGCCTCCTAGGCTTTCTCACTCAGCATATCGAGCCGCCGCGCTTCACGCTCCAGTTCGTCGTAACCCGCAGTGCTTCCGGGCATCCATCGGGTCAGGCCTTCGAGGTTCATGACCTGCTTCCACCGAGGATCGTTGTAGTCCATTGCCTGGATGGCCTTCGTGAAGCGTTCGGCCAGCGACGGGGAAAGCCCTGCCCGCGCGGTAAAATTGCAATGGCTGTAACCGTGGCTGGTCCAGAATACGCGCAGCTTGCGCTCATCGATCGACCCGCCGGCAACGAACGCGCCCCATGTGGCCTTGCCGATCGCGCCGGCGTCGGCCGAACCTTCACTAACGGAGCGTATTACGTCTTGTTCGCTCGTTCCCGTGTCGCCGTGCTTTCCGATGTCGGTGTCGAAACGCACAAGTTTCAGATCCTTCTCCGTATCGAGGCCGGCTGCGCGCAGAAAATGGACCGGCAATATCGCCGCATGAGACGAGTCGCGGCTAGCCACCGCAAACCGTTTGCCCTTGAGATCGTCCAGCGAATGTATCGCCGAATCCGTCCGCGTGATGAACACGGTGGTAAAGTTGATGTCGCTGTCGCGCATTCCCAACACGAGGCACTGTCCGCCGAGTCTCTCCCTCGCCTGCAGATAGGCCAGCGGAGTATTCCACGCGATATCGATATGGCCGGCGACCAGCGCATCGACAAGAGCAGGATAGCTTGAGTACAGGGCATACTCGGTCTGTAGGCCTCGGTCACGCAGGTACTCCCTGATTCCCTCCCAAATCGTGACCACCTTCGGCGCGTATGCTACAGCGCCGATCCTGAGTTCGGCCTTGCCATTTTGCGTCTGCATGGTGTCTGTTTACCCCCCTTTATCGTTGAACGATCTGCCTCTCGGAGGTTGTGGAGCTCTGACAACGGGCGCTCGACGCTCCTCGCCGGCTATCGCCATAGCCCGCGACCTCAAAAATCCACGGCCTGCGTTACTTCGTTCGTTCGGATGCACTCATCCATAGACGTGACCGGCGGGGCTGTCTTGACGGTGGTCTAGGCTGCCTTGGCCGGTACGGGGCTGATGGTAGTCGCGGAGCTCCTTGATTTTGCCATCCACGATCTCCATTACTTCCTCACCGATCGCTTCAACTTTCCCATGCTCTGCACGGGTTCCGTGGAACAACGACTCCGCCACTCCGCGGCCGCTGTTGCCGCTGCACAGGCGCAGGTCGCAGTACCCTTCAGGAAACGTCGCAAACTCGCTTTCGTACGAGCGCCGCACCTCCACGCGACCAGCGCACCGCTTGCCCGTCCGGTCTCGCCACCAAGGGCAATGCCGCGCACTTCGGTAGGCACGCCGAGCTGCACCGTCGCGTTGTCATGCAGGTTGGTGATAAAAGAATGCGGCACCATTTGGTTGATCGGAACCATTTTGACGCCCTTCGCGTCCGGCGCCATCGTGGCGCCTGGCGTGTCCGGAATCAGATAAGCCGTGTGCATCCAATAGTTCTCATCGGGCTTCTCGAGCACCTCAATGTGACTGAGCATCTTGACCCAGTACGTGGAATACCAGCCCGGCAGATGAGTCGCAGCGGAAAGCCGTTGAGTACCGGAAACTGTGCGCCATTCATCCCATAGGCCACCGTGACCTCTCCGTCCATAGCGTGATCGATGGCGAGCGATTTCATGAAAACGGGAGTTTCTGGCGTTTCACCAAAATCGAGACCGCGAAAGCGCACTTGCACGGCGCCAGGCAGCACGCCCACACGATCGAGCAGCGACTTCAACGTAATCCCGGTCCACAAGGCGTTGCCCATAGCGCCGTTGCCCCACTCGCCACCGGGCACGCGCGACGACGAGAAGCCACGACTGTTGCCGGAACATTGGTTCACGGCAGCAAGCTCGACCTGGTCGGATCGGTGCAGAATTTCCTTGAGCGTTAAATCAGTGGGGGTGCGCACGTGGCCGTCCACCCGCAGGCGGAAGGTGTCCACGTCGATCGAGTTCGGAATTACCGACGGATGCCAGCGGACGAAGAACTGGTCATTGGGCGTGAAGACACTTGGTCGAAAACCTCGAAGGGCGTTTCTAGCAGAGGGGGGGCGCTCACGCAGCAGGATCATCTCGCCCTTCTGGGGAAAGCGGACGAGCTTCCGACCGCCGTTCTCAAACGGCATCTGGATCAGTTTCGCAGCGAACGCGGGCAGGTTTCCACCAACGATTCCGCCGGCGACGACGTCCGCCGCCATTTTCAAAAGCTTCGACGTGGGAACCAACCCGAGCCACCAGCCCCGGACAAGCTCGCATTCGACGATTCGCTTTTGTCCACAGCCTTGCTCCGTTTATGCATCCTGGGCGCTTCTCGCCGACGAGATTGCCAAACCTGAGGTTGTCGCGCCCATTTCGGTCACCCAGGTGTGAAGGTACATCCCAATCCCCATCGCAACGACGAAGATAAAAACCGGAAGCGCGCCGGAAGAGAGCGAGGTGAGTGCGGGGCCGGGACAGAAGCCGCCGAGTCCCCAGCCCGCGCCGAAGATAGCGGCGCCCACAATCAACTTGGCATCCAAATTGCTGCGCTTTGGCAGCGAGAAGTCAGGCGCCAACAGTGGTGAGGACAATTTCCTGCTCCAACGGTACGCCACGAAGTAGACCGCGATCGCGCCGAGCATTACGAAGGCCAGACTGGCATCCCAGACACCAAAGAAGTCCAGGAAGCCTATCACCTTTACCGGCCGGGTCATCCCGGAGATTCCCAGACCGAGCGCGAAAAGGATCCCAGAAGCAAAGGAGGTCAGCAGCGCTTTCATAGTGAGCCTCCCATCAAGTGGCTTACCAAATAAACCACCAGGGCTCCGGTGAAGATGAAAGTCGCCGTGGCGAGGATCGAACGCGGCGAAAGGCGGCTTATACCGCACACTCCGTGACCACTGGTGCATCCGCTGCCAAGACGGGTGCCGAATCCGACCAGCAGACCTGCGATGGTCAGCAGTGGGAGCGGGCGAATGATGCCGAAGTCGAAAGCAGCTGGCAGCAAGATTCTGAGTAGAAGCCCGCCCGCCAACAAGCCTCCCAGGAAGCAGATTCGCCAGAGGGTGTCGCCTCTGACGGGCTTGAGGACACCGGCCAGGATGCCGCTGATACCGGCGATCTTGCCGTCCAACAGCAGCATCGCCGACGCGCTCAGGCCGATGAGCATGCCGCCGAACAGAGAGGCGAACGGAGTGAAGTTATGCATAAGAGCATTCTCCATGCGTTGCGGCGTGGCCGGCTTCCGTCGAACGGGGCAGGGTCCATGCGACGGCTATAGGCGAAATGATCAACGCTCGACCGGCAAACCTGCCTCGTTCCACTCGAGCATCCCGCCTTTAAGATTGCTCACGTTCTCGAAGCCGAGCGCGGTCAAAATTGCAGCAGCTGTTGTACTGCGGACTCCCGACCGACAAATCACGACGATCTCACTGCTCTTTAGGTTGTCGAGTTCGGCCGCTTTGCCAGGCAACAGCCGCAGCGGAATCAGCCGGCTGCCGCGAACGTGGCCTAGTTCGTCCTGGTACTCGTCCTGCTCACGCACGTCGATGATAACGGGAGAGTCCCCAGCCTTTAGCCGATCCTGCAGGTCAGAAGCGGAAATTTGCCGAATCGCATTCAACTGAGTCAGGTCGAGGAACTTCAGGGAATCATCGTCGATCGCGGATTGATTAGCCTGCAGCGCTTCCTGGATCTTGTCGGGCAGCGCTAGCCCGAGATTCTTCATGATGTCTATGTATTCCGCGCGTGTATGACCGGCGACGCGGGGATTGGAAGCCTTCTCCCGACCGATCGTTGAATGCTGATTGCCGCGATAGTCGTGGGCCGGAAAGACCAGAGTGTCGTCCGCCAAGGTGAACAGCGCGCTGGTGATGGCGTCGTATTGTTTGCCGGCGTCGCCGCCGGGGAAGTCCGCGCGCCCGGTGCCGCCGATTAGTAGCGTATCGCCCGTGAACACCCGTCCATCGACGCTGAGGCTGATTCCATCAGGAGTATGCCCGGGCGTGTACAGGACTTTCAGCCGCAGATCGCCAACTTCGAGCACGTCGCCATGGATCACGTGAACTGCTACGTGAGGCGCGGGCGCGTGACGCTCCATCACAACTTTCGCATCCGTCAGATCGGCCAGGTCGAAGGTGCCGCTGCGATGGTCTGCGTGGGTATGCGTGTCGATCAGGTAATCGAGCCGAAAGCCGTGGTAGACGGCGACCGCGATATAACGGCTCGTATTTTCCTTCAACGGATCGATCACCACCGCATGCCGCGTCCGTTCGCAGGCCAGCAGGTAGGTCTTGCACTTACCCCGGTTCAATTCACGACAGAACATGATGCGCCTCCTCGGCGGCTCGGATTCCACGGTGCCGCGTGGTTGCGACTTGACTTTGCTAGCTTGTAAATATAACTAAATGGACATGAATGCAAGCATTCAATCGACTCTTCAACGTAGGCCGCGGCGGCGACGACCGATGCTGACCCGAGAAGCGCTTGAGATGGTCGCCGCGCGTTTCCGGGCGATTGGCGAACCGCTGCGTTTGCGCATACTGCAGGAGCTGGAAGGCGGCGAACGAAGCGTCTCGGCGCTAGCAGAAAGCGTGGAATCAACGCAGCCCAATGTCAGCAAGCACTTAAAGATTCTCCAGGATGCGGGGTTGGTGAAACGCCGCCAGCAAGGTACCACGGTCTTTTGCTCGATTGCGGATGCGATGGTGTTCGAGCTCTGCGAGATGATTTGTTCGCGGCTGCACGATCGGCTTGAAGCGCAGGTTGGCGCGCTCAAGGCTCGGACGCGAGGTTGACTCTGATGGCGCTTGCGACCCTGGAATCAGTCTCGACGACCGCAGCCCCACCGTTGGCGCCGATGAGTTGGCGCGACGAATTCGGTTCGGCGAATTCCGTGAGCTTAGCACTGCGTCTCGCTTTTCCGATCCTTACGTGCGCATCGTTGCTACCATTCGTTTCTCCCGGGATCGCCTTGATGGCGGGGATAGCGCTGGCTCTAACGGTCGGTAACCCGTATCCGCTGACTACGGCTCGCGTGATTACGCCGCTTCTGCAAATTTCAGTGATTGGGCTCGGCGCTGGGATGAACCTAGCCGAAGTCGGCCGGGCGGGCGTGCACGGCTTCTTCTACACGGTAATCGGGATCACACTGACGATGAGCATCGGCCTGACCTTGGGCTGGTTGCTTCGTACCGAGCGAGATACCTCGCTGCTGGTGACAGTGGGCACCGCGATCTGCGGCGGGAGCGCGATCGCCGCGGTCGCGCCAGCGATCCGCGCCAAGAATCATGACGTTTCGGTGGCACTCGCAACGGTGTTTTTTCTCAACGCGGTCGCCCTTTTCATTTTCCCGCCGCTGGGCCGTCACTTTGGGCTCGGCCAGATGCAGTTCGGGGTGTGGAGCGCGCTTGCGATTCACGACACGAGTTCAGTGGTTGGAGCAGCGATGCAATATGGCGGTCGCGCGTTGGAAATCGCCACGACTATCAAGTTGACGCGAGCGCTCTGGATCGTTCCGGTCACGCTGGCCATCGGAATGGTATGGAATCGCGGAAGTGACGCGAAGGGTATGGGCAAGGCCAAGCGGCCATGGTTCATTCTGGGATTCCTCGCGGCCGCGGCGGTCGTCACCTGGATTCCGGCCCTCAAGCCGTCGGGCCACGGCGTGTTCGTCGGTGCGCAGCGTTCATTGGTGGTTACGCTGTTTCTGATTGGTTCGGGACTGAGCCGAGAGGCGCTCCAGGTAGTTGGCCGCCGGCCGTTGATTCAGGGCTTTTTGCTCTGGGTGCTGATGGGCAGCGGAACGCTCGGCGCAATTCTGCTCGGCTGGATCGCTTAATCCGAGAGTGGCTCGGACCGTTGGAGGAAAATGCAATGAAGCCATTGCCCCATGTCTACACGGCGCGACTCACCGGCGGGGCCGAAGGCTATGCCGTGGTCGCCGCTACTGGCGTACCCGAACTGCGCACGGCTCCGCCGGCGGACTTCGACGGGCCCGGCGATGCATGGAGCCCCGAACAATTTCTGATGGCCGCCGTCGAGACCTGCTTTCTTTTCACGCTTCGCGCCGTTGCGCGCGCCTCTAAGGTTGAGTTCACCTCGCTCGAAGTCTCAGGGGAAGGCACGGTTGACCGCAAAGACGGAGCAACACGCTTTACACAAATCGTCCTGCATCCGCGCCTGACGTTACCGCCGGGTGCGGATCGAGCGAGAGCGCTGCGCGTCCTTGAGAAAAGCGAGAAGGCGTGTCTGATTTCGGCATCTCTGTCGACGCCGGTCCGCCTTGAGCCGGAAATCGTGTCTGGCTGATCGTGCAGCTTTTAAGAATAGCCACTCGTTCAAGCCGGCCGCTTTTTCACTGGCCGGCTCACTGATGATTTCGCCACTGGCGTTTTCGGTTTGACCGTGAGCACCGGGCACGGCGCTTCCCGGACGACATGTTCAGCCACGCTTCCAAGAATGAGATGACGGAATCCCTTCCGGCCGTGGGTCGCCATTACGATCAGGTTAGCGCGCAGCCGTTTCGCGGCTTGGAGAATCTCGACCGCCGGATCTCCCATCAAGACTTCGACTTCGTAGCTGGCTTTGCCATTGACTATCTGGCGTGCGTGCCGCTCAAGCCTGCTCCGCGCGGCGGTCTCCATCTTACCGAAGGGTAGCGCCACCTCCGGTCCGGGAGGCATCGCAACCACATGAAGCAGATGGAGAGTTGCTTGGCGTTCTTGCGCCAGCTCGGACGCGAGCTGAAGCGCCTGGAGTGAGTTCGGGTCGAAGTCGACCGGACAGAGAATTTTGTTGAACTGGGGCATCTAATCCTTTTTAACGAGCGCGACCAGGCGAATTCGAGTGCACGCCTGGGACGCGCTTGCGCTGCCGATAAAGCTTACGACGTATACATTAGACGCCGCAAAATTGGGACTTTCAGAAAATCCAGTGCGATCAGGTAGAGGGCACATGCCAGAATCACTGACCCGATCAGGAAATCCGGGAGAGGCGCCATCAGAATTCCACGGGTCGATAAGAAGCAGACCGCACTCACGTCCACAATGGAACTAAGAATCATCCATCGGCTCGGAGCAGAATTCCAAAAGTGGCCGCGCTCGCGCACGAGATAGACCATCCCCTGCCCCGTGAACACGAGCGTCACGAAGACCAACGTCTGCAGCTGAGGAAGCGGCAGACGAAGACACTCGCGCCCATAGAAAAACAGTCCGAAGGACAGAAGCAGGATTAGACTGCCGAGGCTCATTCCAGCCAGCATCAATGTTCGAATGTGCCAACGATCGGGCATGGGTGAAGCGGACACGTGATCGGTCGCAATCGACATGGTCACGAAATCGTTGGTGAATAACAGCAGCACAATCAGCAGCGGCGTAATGATGAAATCGCGAGTAAGAATCACACCGATGCTGAGGAATAGTCCGATCTCGACGGTCTTGATGACCTTGTTCAGTGTATAGGTCAGCATGCGCTGATAGATTCGCCGGCTGATCTCGACGGCGGCTAGCGTGTCGGTAAGCCCGGAATTGGTGAGCACCAGGCTTGCAGAGGCCTTAGCCACGTCGGTGGCGCTGGCAACCGCGATTCCGACTTCCGCCTGTTTCAAAGCGGGAGCATCGTTGACGCCATCTCCTGTCATGCCAACGACATGCCCAGCCTGCTGCAAGGCCCGAACCAGACGAAACTTGTCTTCCGGGAAGACGCCGGCGAATACCGCGCAATCGAGCGTTTGATCGATGTTCTCGCGCAGATCCTGGGACGAGCAGGCACGACCCGCGATGCCGACCTGCGCAGCTACTGCGCGAGCCGTTACGAGCCCGTCTCCGGTAACCATCGCGACGCGGACACCCATTTTGTTGAGGCTGGCCACCAAAGACTTCGAGTCTTCGCGTGGCAAATCCTGAAGCGCGAGGAGTCCAATCAGACGGATTGCGCCTTCAGGTCCGCCCGCCACGGCGAGCACGCGGTAACCTCCCGCTGCGAGTCGTTCAACGTCGATGTCTATGTCGGCCGTGCGGCCGACTCGGGCGGCGACTGCCTGAGGTGCGCCCTTCAGCGCGCGCAACTCCTTGCCGCCCTGAGCAATCGTTGCTTCGGCAAGTTTGGTTGCTGGCTCGAACGGAACGAACTTGACACGTTGAGCCGGTGCCGAGAGCGCGCTTTCGGCTTTCGCGCGAGCTAGAACCGCGAGGTCGATTGGGTCTTGGCCTGCCTCGTCGCTCGCAAACGCAGCAAACCGCACCAGGTCCTGCTCGCTGAACGGTGGGTAGGGATGTAACGCAGCCAGCGATAGCCGATTCTGAGTTATCGTTCCGGTCTTGTCGCTACACAGCATATCCATCGCCGCCGCTTCCTCGATCGCCGACAGGCGCGTGACCAGCACGCCGCGCTTGGCCAACTCCACCGCGCCCAGGGCGGTTGCCAACGTGAAGGTGGCCGGCAGCGCGACCGGAACCGAAGCCACGAGCAGAATCAGCACGAAAGGAAGCGTCTGCGAGAGAGGCATCCCCACGAGCACGGCGTATAGGAAGACTCCCACCGCCAGCGCGGTGTCCATCGCCACCAGGTACTTCACGATGGCGAAGATAGTGCCCTCTAGGTGGCTCGCCGTCTTGGCCGAACGCACCAGTTCGGCCGTCTTTCCAAAAAAGGTTCGCTGGCCGGTGGCCGTGACCTCGCCGCTGGCCTCGCCACGCTTAACTAAAGAGCCGGCATAGGCAGTCTTGCCCTGACTGGCCTCGACCGGTATCGACTCACCGGTAAGCACCGATTGATCGACTAAGACCTCTCCATCGCGGATGCCAATATCGGCTGGGACCAGGTCGCCCATTTGCAAGTGAACGAAATCACCCGGTACGAGTTCCTCTGCTGAAATCACGCCCCATACGTCGTCACGCAGAACCCTCGCCCGCACGGCAAGCCGCTTCTGCAGCAGCTCCACAGCGCTGCGCGCGCGGGTTTCCTGGAAAAGACTCAGCGAGGCATTGGACACCAGCAGCACCGCAATGACGGTACCCTCCACGAACTTGTCCAAGGCGAGTTCGAGAACAATCGTCGCCTCGAGCATCCACGGCACCGGGGCCCAGAACTTTTCGAGCAGCGCCAGGATCAGATGTGACTTCTGCTCGATTACGGCGTTGGGGCCAGACTCAAGAAGACGCCGACGAGCTTCCTCGCTAGTCAGGCCACGCGACGGTGTCTTCACAGGCGACTCGGTGACAGAATCGCTCATTCAGACACCCCGAGGGATTGACTAGCCTTTGCTTTCGGCACGACGAACGTCCTCGACCAAGCTCAGACCTTGAACACGGCCGCAGCCAAACTCCGGAGGTTCGATGCTTGATTGGCGGCCAAGAGGCGCGGACCGCGTTTATCGCCCCTGTCCAAGTTCTCGCCGGGAGAGCGGCAGAAGCGCGGAGATCCATAACAGGCCGAGGAGATAGGCGCCCCACAAGTCACTTGGCCAGTGAGCGCCCAAAACGATCCGCGCATCTGCCCCAATCAGAAGAGCCAATACCGCTACCAGCGGGATGAGAACTCGCAAAATGCCGCGACATTGCGTTCCAACCAATAGCCCGAGATATCCGAACGTCGCTACATAGACCAGGCCGAATATCGATGGAAAAGCGTATCCCTTCGGATGACCAACAACTCCAATGAGTTCAGGAGAGGGCCGGGGTTGCGCAATCAGGGGACTCAACCAGATACCGAAGAGCCAGAGCCCGAAAAACACCGGAAGCGCGACCAAGGCCGCCCGCCATCCGCAAAGCAGCCATGCAACCACCACGACCAGGACGAGTAGGGCGAAGCACCACGGCGTATCACCAGTCGCCGTTATCGAACTAGCCCAGCTCAATGGAAGAAACGCCAGGGACTGCAGTGCGCGAGCGACTAACAGATCGGTCGGGAAATAAGCCATTCGCGCGGCGGCGACAATCAGCAGGACGTTCACAAATCCAAGTGCAAGAAGGCCCCCTATTAGTCGCGAGCTATATACGGGAAGGCGTGTCTCCTGGAGTGCGGCTTTGTCATCCAGTTCGGGTTTCATACCAACGCCACTATGCTTGCGCGCGCAGTCATTTCTTCTAATCAATCTCTTTTTCGCTCACGCGCTGCAACATGGAAGCTTACAACGATTGGGTTCCACCACTTCCGGTGAGTGTCGGCTCTTCGCGCTCGCGAAGGTGTGATCTTGCTCGATGCAACCACGGGCATCGGGCCCGCATGGAGCTAGATGCCAGCAGAAGGTCAGAGATCTCAATAGAACCCTTGCCGTCAAACTCGGCGCGGCACTATCTTTTATCAGCAGCCGCACGACAAGTTGCGATTATCCTGCGCGGAGGATTCCTCATGGAAAAGAACCGTCACGACCCTCGTCACGCCGGACATCACCACGGGGCACATGGCGATGACGATCGGCATGGCGCCCGTCAGCCCGAGCGCTTCGACCCGGCTCGGGCGGCTCTACTCGACGACCCTTCGCGCTTCGGGCACCTACCGCCGGAAGAGGTCTTCGAGATGCTGGCGGCGCCGGCCAGCGGCCGTGTCGTGGATTTCGGCACGGGCACCGGGACCTACGCGATCGAGCTCGTACGATCGCGGCCCGACCTGGAGGTGATTGCACTTGACGAACAGCAGGAGATGCTCGACCTGCTGCGTGCAAAGCCTGCGGCACAAACGCTCTCAAATCTCCGCGCGGTTCATACCGACGAAATCACGAAGCTCAATGGAACGGCCGATCGCGTCCTCGCGCTCAACGTCCTGCACGAGGTTGGCGATGAGGCGCTACGTGCGATGGCTGCCCTGCTGAAGCCGACCGGAACCGTGCTCATAGTTGACTGGAACGCAGGCGTCGAACGGCCGGTAGGTCCTCCACGGGACCATGTTTACACCGCCGCTGAAGCGCGTGAGCGAATGAAGCGGATGGGTTTGCGGATCGACGGTGAGCGTCTGTTCAAATATCACTACTCTTTCGTTGCGCGCGCCGCATGATAGTCGAGATAAAGATCAACCTCAGTCCGTTGCCGCAAAAACGGCCGAGCCTATCTATTGCTGCCGTTCGAGTGGCGAAGTCCGTTTCATTTGTTGTCACGCTGATGGCGGTCCTTTTGCTTGCGCACGCCCCACAGGCCCAAGAGCACGCGCCCACGGTACACCATGGCTTTGGCGACGTGGCGCATTGGGCAAGCGTGTTCGAATCGCCGGAACGCGCCAAATGGCAAAAGTCCGACGAAGTAGTGCGGGCGCTCGACCTGAAACCCGGCCAGACGGTGATCGATATAGGCGCCGGGACCGGCTATTTTACGCGCCGGTTCGCCAAGGCCGTCGGCCCCTCAGGCGCTGTTATCGGACTCGATGTCGAACCGGGTATGGTCGACTATATGAAGGCAGACGCCAAGAAACTCGGCCTTGAAAACTATCATGCGCGGGTGGTTAAGGCGGACGACCCGGAACTTTCTCCGAAGTCAGCCGATGTCATCTTTTTCTGCGACACACTTCATCATGTAGATGACCGGCTCGCCTATCTGCGCAAGCTTGCTCCGGCACTCAAGCCCGGAGGCCGCATCGCAGTAGTCGATTTCAAGAAGGACGCGCCGGAAGGTCCCCCGAAGCGGATGAAAATTTCGCGCGAACAAATGATGGAACAATTCAGCAAAGCCGGCTACGAGATGGTGCGCGAACACAAATTTCTCCCGTATCAATACTTTCTCGAATTCGAACCCATCGCGCATGGGTAAAGTTTCCGCTCGCGAATTGATTGTGCAGGTGGAGGGCAGGGTTCAAGTATTGCGATCCCAGATTCCATGCGAAGAGGTTTAGATGGACAGTCCCGTGCCGATTGACAAGATCGAGATTCAGGTTCTGGTCGATAACGCGACCGATAGCCTGTCGACCATTTCCGCCCAGGCCGAGACGGAGTTCGCCTATCTGGAGCGGCACGGGATGCGGGAACTATCCGGTGACTCGCTTTGCTGCGCCTGTCACGGCCTTTCCCTTCTTATAACGGCTACCCGGGGAGCGCGCCGACACACGGTTCTTTTCGACAGCGGGCCGGAGGAATATGCGCTGCCGTGAAACAGGCAGCATGCTCTGCCGTCTCCGATGGCTCCTAGCCCATCCAAAGCAGGATGGCGAAGCACAGCGCCATCAGAGGCAATCCCGTGATCAGTCCAACGCGCGCCCATTCGCGGCTGCCGATACCGAGCCGTCCGGCGGCCACGATATTCGGTATGTTGCCGGGAATCAGCATGCCTCCGCTGATCAGCAGGCCCATGAGAACCGCGCGCTGCTGCGCGACGCTCAGCGATGGACCTATCTCGGCGGCGGTGAGCGTGGCGTTATCAACCACGGCGGAAACGCTATTGAGCCAGAACAACACCCCCCCGGGCATCCTGCTTATGAAGACGTCGACCAGCGGTCTGAGTCCCCACGACAGTCCCACAAGACCTGCCACGAACAGGTACACTTTGCCGGCGCGGACCGCCACTTCCGACCAGGTTTGCTCGTCGCGCTCGGCCTTGAGAGATTCGCCGTGTCGGACCGGGAAGATTAGACTCACCAGACCGACAATCAGTATTCCGACGACCACCATCCAGCCGAGCAGCCGGGCCAGGTACCAGAAATCGGCGTGGAGTGCGGCGATTGCGATTGTTCCCAGCGGTTCGCCCACGGGCGTCAGTGCCGCACCAAGACCGATCGCGAAGCAGGCGAGTACGACGGCCGCAATTTCGCTCTTGCGGTCGAGATTGAGCAGCGAAATCGCCTCCACCAGGATCAGCGCGGCGATGACCGCTGTAATTACGCTGGAAAGCAGCCCGAGTGCGACGATTAGGATGAAGTAGATCCAATGCGCGGACATCACGCCGAGCAGGCGCTCGACCCAGCGATCGAAAGTGGGGCGCATCAGGCGCGCAATAGCGCCGAAGACCAGCACGGCGATGGTAAGCGCGATGGGCTCTGTTACCGCGGCGTGCAGCAGCGGCCAACTCCATTGCCCGCTCACTATCGCCGCCAGCGCCCCGACAACGAGGAAGAAAACCTCGATGTTACGTTCGACCGGCTTTATCATAACCGGTCCGAGTAAGACCACGAGGAGGATCAGACCAAGCGCCAGTACCATTCAATCACAGCTAGCTCAGATGGCGCTGTCGCCGTGCTCCTCGGTACGGATGCGGATTACATCGTTAAGGTCGGAGACGAAGATCTTGCCGTCGCCGATCTTTCCGGTTTGGGCCTTGCGCGTGATGGCTTGCACGACCGAGGAAGCCTGGTCGTCGCGCACGACTATTTCCAGCTTTACCTTGGGCAAGAAATCGACCACGTACTCGGAGCCGCGGTACATCTCGGTATGGCCCTTCTGACGGCCGAAGCCTTTGACTTCATAGGCGGTCATGCCGGTGATCCCGGCCTTTTGCAGTTCTTCCTTCACGGCGTCCAGAGTGAAGGGCTTGATAATAGCTTCGATCTTTTTCACTTAAACTCCTCCAAGACCCTGCTTCAGCGTTCAGACGGCTGGGCCGCGTTTGATCAGCCACGCAACCGTTATCAGGACGCCCACGGCGACCGGTATCGGTGGCGCGCCGAACACTGCGATTGCGGCTCCGGCCGCCAGTACTCCGGTGGTGAGGGTTATTGCGATGTGCCGCTCCTTGGTCATGGCAGGCTCTCCGCGTCAGGACTTCGGCTTTCGGCCGAAGAAGCCGGTAAAGTCGGGACGCCAGATGCGCCGCGGCGCCCGTTTGCGATCGAGCGCACGGAGTTCCCTAACCAGCCGTCGTTCGTCATTGCTGGTGCTGAGATCCATCGCGCGCGTTAGCTCTTCCTCAGCCTGGGCCACGAGTCCGACCCGCATGTAGAGCTCGGCCATGCGAAAACGCGGATAGAAGCCCCGGGGGTCGAGCGCGATGGCGTTTTCCAGCGCGGCTGTTGCTTCGGGAATTCGCACCAGGCGAACCAAAGAGATCCCCAGTGCCAGTGATGCCATCGGCGATTCCGGCGCGAGGTCCACCGCCTGCTTTAACAGGCCTGCCGCCTCCTCGAACCGATCATGTTCGAGCGCATCGATTCCGCGCCTGAGCAACTGCTCGGCGTCGCGGATGATTGGCGTTGGTTTGCGGTCTGCCACCAAGCCCTCATCCTGTGACACTGCGCTCTGCATTACCATTGGCCCCTGGGCAACTGCACTCTACTTGTCAAACAGGCTTTTGCCTGGTTTGGCCATCTGCCATAGCGCGAATACGATCAGCATCAGCACTCCGAAGATAATTTGCCCTGCCATTGACGCAATCCTCCGTTAGTCCGCGACTTCTACCGAACGCCCAAGGCCCGAAGTCACCAGTTGAAATTCAGGATATCCGAGCGCGCCCATCTCGGGCAGGTCGAGGCCCTCCAGTTCGCTGGCCGCACCCACGCGCTGGCCTACCAGCCCGTCTATCAGCCAATTCCCGAGGTAGCTAATCGTGAACACGATCCCAACCAGTGTCGTGCATCCGATAAGCTGCGCGACGAATTGGCCCGGGTCACCGTAGAACAAGCCACGCACCGAGCCATCCACGCCGTTCCAGCTGCCGCCGTAGTTGCTCGCACCGTCAGCGAACAGACCGACTGACATTACGCCCCACAGCCCGCAGGTGCCGTGGACCGAGATTGCTCCGACCGGATCGTCGACCTTCATCACGCGCTCGACAAATTCGACGCTGAGGCAAACTATCATCCCGGCCGCGAAACCGATAATCACAGCGCCGACGGTGTTGACGAATCCGCTCGGCGCCGTAATCGCGACTAGTCCTGCCAGCAAACCGTTGCCCGCCATCGAAGCGTCAGGCTTGCCGAAACGAATCCACATGTAGAGCAGCGAGGCGAAAGAGCCGGTGCATCCGGCGAGCATCGTGTTGACCGCGATCGAGCCGATCCTGAGGTTGCCGGCGCCCGACGCACCCAGCGTACTGCCAGGGTTAAACCCGAACCAGCCAAATGCCAGTATGAAGCACCCGAGTAGCACCATCGTGATGTCATGGCCTGGCATCGGGTTGGGGCGCCCGTCTCGTTTGTACTTACCTATACGCGGCCCGATGATCATCGAAAGCGCCAGCGCGCTCACCCCGCCGACTGCGTGCACCACTCCCGAACCCGCGAAGTCGCAGTAGCCGTGGCCCAGGTGATAGTTGGTGCCGAGTTGCGACAGCCATCCGCCGCCCCACGCCCAGTTGCCATAGAGCGGATAGGTGATGGCCGCGAGGAACATGCTCGATATTGCGAACGCGGCGAACTTCCAGCGCTCGGCTGCGGCGCCGGTGACGATCGTGGCCGCGGTATCCATGAAGACCATCTGGAACAGGAACATCACCATTACGCCGACATCGTAGGTCGAGCCGCTGAGGAAAAAGCCCCGCTGTCCGAACAGTCCCCATGACTTGCCGCCGATGAAGTTGATCGCGAATTCCGAGTTGAGCGGGCTGAGTCCGCCCAGGTTGGCGTTTGGTGCGCAGCCCCCCTGCTGCAACGCAAAGCCCATCACCCAGTAGGCAAACAGCCCGAATCCATACACCATGAAATTCATCATCATGGTGTGATTGGCATTTTTCGCGCGACACAACCCGGTCTCGACCAGCGCGAAGCCCGCCTGCATGAACATGACGAGATAGCCGGTGACCAGCGTCCAGATGAAGTTGTCCGCGATGCGGTTCTGACCGACCATGTTGACCAGATCAGCGAGCGTCAACCCTTTTTTGGGATCGCTCACGACGATGTCATTCACGGTGCCGGTGAGCGTCCCGCCGGGATCACCCTTGGCCAGGTCGTCGGGCTTGGGCCCCGCGACTGCCTTCAGGTCAGCATCAGTGATGGGAACGGGCGGAGGAGTCTTCGCGGCTGTGGCCGGTGCCGGCGTGGTGGACGCCTGCGCCAACTGTACCGGGGGCGGATCGGTCGCCCACACGACTGCTGGCATCGTGCCGGCGCATAGCCACAGGGTCGCGATCAGCAGGGATACCATGCGCCTAAGCTTGTTGACTCTAGCCATCATTCGCTTTTCTCCAATTCTCCTAAAATGCTTGCCGGTAACCGGGTTCAGCTTTTCCAGATGGCGTTCTTCAGATGGGCTCCGTTGAGAACGCCAAGCACTCCGCCCAACGCAACCAGTAGTCCAATCACTGCTACGGCGGTTTGAATCGCAACGCTCGACATCTCGACGCTGCTCACCGCGATCAACCATCCGAGCACGGCTATTAACAGACCTAGAACTCTCATGCGCTTTTCCTCTCGATCGTCTGGTTAGTCCGACTCAACGTGATCCAACAGCGCGCTCCGGCTTGGACGCCGCCGGCGGAGGCACAACGGACAATGACTCTGGCGTTGTGGCGTGCTCCAGAGGCTTGATGCTGTAAAAACCGGCGAACGAGGCGATCAGACCGGCCACTCCAATCAGTGTAAAAATGATCCCGAGGTAGGCTAGACCCGCCACCAGAAAAGTGAATCCAACGAGAAAAACGAGCAAATACCAACCCTGTTTGCTGTTCGCCCCCATAGATCTAAGTTCCTCCCAGTCTCGGATAGGCTTCGTCTTTGGCACGACTCGGCAGCTTCCGGAGGTCTCAGTAAGCGCGCTCCGGCGGCAGAGCTTTTGTCGCTACCGAACTTTGTGAAGCGGGTTGCTGCAGCCGAGTCGATAAATTGCAGGGCCATGGACAGCAACGGCTATGCCACTGAAGGACGAGCATTCTATAAGCGATGCGCCGAAAAAATTGAAACTTGCGATGGACAGAACATCCATCTTTAGATTGAGAAGAATACGAGATCGCCGTTAAGGGTCGATCTTAGGACAGAATCAAGCTGCTTAAAAAAGCGCCTGATGCTTATTAGGCAAGCATCAGGCTGATTATCCAGTCAGGGTATTTGTGAGGAGACGGGGCATTGCCCCCGGATGCGAACTCAGAGGTGCAGGCGTGTCACAGCCGGCTTACGCTGGATCCGAATCACTAGTCGGATTTTGGGCCGCAACCAGTCCATGGCGCAGCGCATAGACTGCCAACTCCACCCGATCACGCAATTCCAGCTTGGAGAAAATATGATTGAGATGAGTCTTGACCGTGGTCTCAGTGATTGAGAGGCGCTGCGCGATCTCGGCATTGCGAAGTCCGGTGGCGACCTGGCGCACGATTTCGGTTTCGCGGCTGGTCAGCTGCTTGGCTTCTGAAACGCTCCACTGAGCAGCTATCTCCAACTGCAACACCGGCGGCATCCAGACCAGACCTTCAACCACGGCGTGGATTGCCTCGATCAGCGTCCGCACCGCGAATCGCTTCTGTACGACGGCTCGTGCTCCAAGGCGCATCGCAGCGACCGCGTTTTCCACGCTCTCGCTGGCGGTCAACACCACAATTTTAGTGAGCCCCGCAAGCTCCTTGATGTCATTGAGCGCCCACCGCTCCATCTGCAGATCCAGCAGGAGGACGTCGCAGGCCGTGTGAGCCAACGCTTGCGCCAGACCGCCGGCGCTTTCGACTTCGGCAACGACCTGTATGTCGCGCTGACGCCGAAGCAACGACTTCAGGCCACTTCTGAAAATGGCATGGTCGTCCGCGATTATGAGCCGAATCAGCGGTTTCATCGTCTATGCGGTCGGGATCGCGATATCCATGTGAGCTCCGGGACCGGCTTTCCTAATCACCAATCGGCCGCCGGATTCAGCCACCCGCGAGGCGATCGTCCATGGCGGATTTATAGAGTCCGGGAACCCGACTCCATCGTCGTCGACAGTTATGCGGATTGCCTCTCCAATTTGCTGCACACTGATGGCAGCGAGGTGGGCACGTCCATGCTGTCGCGTGTTCCTGACACTTTCGAGCACGATTTGTATGATGTGTTCGGTCATCAGCCCCGGGCCCGTAAATGCGGCTTGAATCCGAAATTGAGTATCGAAGTTCTCCAGCGCCTGGTTCCTCGGCAACCAGTCAGCATGGGCAAGGGAACGAACATACTCCCGGACTTCGTCGTATTGATGCTCCACCACTATTTGAATTTCCTTGATCTCGGCAAGCGCTTCCGCCGGCTGGTCACTGTTCAGCATGTCGCGGCAGCTCTCCAGCCGCAGGCTGATACCGGCAAGGGCCTGGATATAGCCGTCGTGAAGAGAGCGTGCGATCGTTTCCCTCTCGGCATCCGCTTCCAGCTCGCGCAGATGGGTTTCGAACTTGGCGCGCTGTTGCCCAAAAAATCCGATGACAAATCCGGCAATCGCCAGATAGACCGCTCTCATCAGATAGATATTCATCAGCCCATTCGAAAGTGCGATGACCAGAATATAGAGAACGACGGAGCAAGACGTTGTCAGTATAGTGTCGCGCAGCCTCGCCCGAAGGCCAACAGCGAGGATCGCGAATACAAAGAATACAAATGACGGACTGGTCCGGCCCTCACTGACCAAGGCGACCGCGGTGGCGAAAAACAGGTCGAGTGCTATCGAGAATTTGCGCACGGAATCGATGCGCACGCCGCTGCTAAGCGCCAGGTAAGTCAGGGAGCTATAGAGGAAATGGCAGAGCAGCGTGATGAACTGCCCCTCGGTGACGTTGAATAGACCTCCGGTGCTGGGGTCCACGTACAGGGAAATCAGCACGAGCAGCGATAGGACGACGCGCCCCCCCGCGACCTTTCGATTGAGGTCGCTGAAATCAGGTTTCATTTGCTGTGCAGGAGACCGCCTCGAATCAGCGCGGATGCATTCGGCCGAGCGGCCCCAGTGCGATGTGGGCGTGCTATGGCCATAGTCGAGCGCCCGGGCCGGCGGGTCTGCGAGAATCGTTCACGGCGCGCACCGTTGGAGGCGCCCAGCTTGAAGACTTGCGGGACGCGGTTTAGTCCGGGGACTTAGTTGAGCAATGGATGTGCCTATACTTCGTAATCGTAAGGGTGATATCTCATACGACTAAAGACGGATAATCGTTCGACCGAGAAATCATCCGAAAGTCGTAGATTTTAACCTTTGGACCGACTATTCGCGGTAGCAACAGGATCCGTAGAGGAGGGTGCTGCTAGCGAGATGAGCAGTTGCCGCCGGCTTGGGCACGCGCTTCCAGAGTGTTTCAGGCCATCGCTGACCTGACCGAACTCAGGTCCGGTTACTGATCCTGGACCGTGACGAGACCGGTCTTGATCGCGTAGCGCGTGAGTTCGATTCGATCGCGAATCCCGAGCTTCTGGAAAATGTTGGTCAGATGAGTTTTGATCGTGCTCTCGCTGAGCGAGAGCCGCGCGGCGACTTCGGCGTTGCGCATCCCGATCGCCACGTAGCGCACGATTTCCGATTCGCGCGCAGTCAGTTTCTTCGCCGCCGGGCTGTCCTGGGCGACCAATGCCGCCTGTATCGCGGGCGGCATCCAGACCAGTCCGTCGGCAACGGCCCGGATCGCCGTCATCAGCGACTCGATCGCGAAGCGCTTGTGCACGATCGCGCGCGCGCCCAGGCGCAGCGCCGTCAATCCGGTTTCGACGCTCTCGTTCGCGGTCAGTACGATTATCGCCGTCTTGCGCGAGAGCTCCGCAATCTGGTCCATCGACCACTGCTCCATCTGCAAATCGAGCAGCAGGATGTCGCACGGGTTGGCCGCGAGCGCGGCTTCCAGGCCGCTCGCCTGTTCGACTTCGGCGGCTACTTCGAGACCCTCCAGCGCCAGCAGCGAACGCAATCCCTGCCGGAAAAGCGCATGGTCATCGGCGATTATCAAACGCAATTGGCTCAGCGGAAGCACCTCCTCCAGAGTTTACGGACATTGTCAGATCCTAGTCAGCCCTTGGGTATCTCGATTTGCAGGCAGGCCGGGCCGCTCTCGCTGAAGCTCAGCCGCCCGCCCGTCTCGGCGACGTGGGAAGCGATCGTCCACGGAGGATCGGCCGCGGGCGGAAAGCCCACCCCGTCGTCCGCGATCGTGATCAGCACTCGCCCGGCGATTTCGGAGGCGTCGATCCGCACCAGGGTCGCCCGCGCATGTTTGCGCGCGTTGCGCAGCCCCTCGAGCATTATCTGCAGGATACGTTCGCCCAGCCGGCTGCTGCCGTCGAACACGCCGTTTATTCTGATTTCCGGATCGGCCGAGATATCCGCAACCTCGTGCGTCGAGTTCGAATCGACCCCGGCCAGCGAGCGCACGTATTCGCGCACCTCGTCGAATTGCCGTTTCACTCCAAGCTGCAGCTCTTTCAATTCCTGCGAGGCGTCGTCCGGGCGTCCCCGGCGCAACAACTCGCGGCAGCTTTCCAGGCGCAGGTTGACGCCCGCAAGCGACTGTACGTAGCTGTCGTGCAGCAGGCGCGCGATCGATTGCCGTTCGGCCTGCGCCTCGAGCTCGCGCACCCGCGCTTCGTAGTTCGCCCGCTGTTGCGCAAAAAATCCGACCAGGTAGCCCGCGATCGCCAGGTACACGGCGCGCATCACGTAGGCGCCGGTCAAGCTGTTGTTGGCGGAAATCACCGCCAGGTAAAGAACCACTCCCAGCAGCGTGACATAGATAATCGCGCGCAGCGTCGCGCGCACGCCGACCGCGATAATCGCGAACACGAAAAAAACATAGGAAGGGCCGGTCTGGCCTTCGGTCAGGTACGCGATCGCCATCGCGAAAAGCAAATCGAGCAGCGTCGTGGCCGTCGGCAGCCAGCGCTTGGCGATCTCGGATTCGAGCAGAAAATAGGTCCCGACACTGTAGGCCAGGTGAGCAGAGCAGAGTCGCGAGCACGTACGGGGTCAGATGAAACAGGCCGCCGGCCGTGGTCGGATCGATATACAGCGAGAGCATCGCCAGCAACGACAGCACGATCCGGGTGCGTGCGATGTCGAGGTCGAGATCGCTGAACGCGTAGCACTTTCATAGAGACGATCCTGACACGTAGCTAGCAAAATCCAAGCCATCGCCGATGTCTGGAATTGGCGCAGTCTGTGATTAAACTCCACGCACGATGGACAGCCAGTTCCAAGTCACATCAAGATGCCAGCTCCTGCCATATCTGACCGGACTGCCGCTCGGATTGTCGCGCAAACAGGCGAAGGACCTGCTCCGCTTCCGGGCGGTGACGGTGAAGGGCAAAGCGACGGTCCGTCACGACACGGAATTGGAGCCCGGCGATGTCGTGACCATCGCGGCGCGCAAGCAGGTCAGCGAGGCCGCGCTTGAGCGCCATGGACTCGCGATCGTGCATCTGGACGATGCGGTCGTCGTGGTCGAGAAACCGGCGGGGCTGCTTTCGATGGGCTCGGAGCGCGAAAAGGAAAAGACCGCGTATCGAATCCTCAACACGCATCTGAAGACGCTGATGAAAACGCACGGCGCAACAGGTCTTCATCGTCCATCGGCTCGACCGCGAGACCTCCGGCCTGATGATGTTCGCAAGGACCGAATCGGCGCAGGCCGCGCTCCAGCGGAACTGGAAGGGCGTGATCAAAAGATACCTGGCGGTCGTCGAAGGCGTGCCGGCCGAGATGCGGGGAACGCTCAAGGACAGGCTGGTTGAAAGAGCAAATCTCTAATGGTTCATCCCGTCGAGGAGGGCGGCGAACTGGCAATCACGCATTACCGCGTGCTGCGCGCGAAAGGCAGACAGGTCGCTGCTCGAGCTTACGCTCGAAACCGGGCGCCGCAACCAGATCCGCGTTCAACTGGCCGCGCTGGGCCATCCGGTCATCGGCGATCGCAAATATGGCGCAAATGGGAAAGACCGATCCAGCACGGCGGCTCGCGCTGCACGCATGCGAGCTGAAATTTCGTCATCCTGTTTCGGGCGCAGCGATGGAATTCCACAGCGCCTTGCCGCCACGGCTCAAGGCGCTGACTCGAACGTCGCGCGCCGCGCTAACGCACCGGCGGGCGCGACACCCTTGACGCTCAAGCCGCGCGGGTGGTAAGCAAATTACTTAGGTTGCTAAGTGTTTTCAGATTCTCAAAAAATTCGAGATAATGACCGCGAGCGACAGACGACCATCGCTCAAAGGAAGTGTGATCCATGCCTCTAAACGGATTGGCAGGCAAAACCGTGATCGTAACCGGCGCAGCGCAAGGTATTGGCCGCGCATATGCGCGCCGGTTCCGCGACGAGGGATGCAACGTCGTGCTGGCCGACGTCAACGCGGACAAGGGCCGCAGCGTGCTTGCCGAAGTCACCGACTCCGGCGCCAACGCGATCTTCTGCACCACCGACGTTTCCAGCGAGACCTCGTGCAAGCAGATGGTCGATGAGGCACTCAAAGCCTTCGGCCACGTTGACGTGCTGATCAACAACGCGGCGATTTTCTCGACCATCCAGATGAAGCCGTTTTGGGAAATGAGCGTCGCCGAATGGGACGGCCTGATGGCGGTCAACCTCAAAGGCGTGTGGCTCGCCGGCAAGGCGTGCAGCGCGCCGATGCGCGAGCAGAAGAGCGGGGCGATCGTGAACATCTCGTCGGCGGCCTACATGCTGGCGCGGCCGGGTTACGCGCACTACATGGCGTCCAAGGCGGGAGTGCTCGGGCTCACGCGTGCGATGGCGCGGGAGCTGGGTGAGTTCAACGTGCGCGTCAACGCGATTACGCCCGGGCCGGTTTACACGGAGATTGCACGCGCGACCGTCACGCCGGAACAGAAAGAGGCGATGCTGAAAATGCAGTGCCTCAAGCATCACGAGACACCCGCGGACCTGGTCGGCGTGGCCGCGTTCCTCGCCTCGGACGACGCCGCGTTCATCACCGGCCAGACGATCAACTGCGACGGTGGCCTCGCTTTCATCTAGGTGAAAAGCCTCGACGGTATCCGCACCGACGTAGTCGGGAGCCTCCTGCGCCCCGGCGCACTGGCCGATGCCCGTGCTCGTTACGAGCGCGGCGAGATAGGCGAGGGCGAGTTTCGCGCGGCCGAAAACGAAGCCGTCGATCGCGCGATCCGCTTGCAGGAGCATATCGGCCTCGACGTCGTCACCGACGGCGAGTTTCGCCGGCTCAATTTCCAGGACAGTTTCGGCGAGGCGGTTTCGGGCTACGACGGCGGGCGCGCGACGCTGGATTTTTACGACCAGCGCACCGCGGGTGCTCAGCCGCTCCAGCGCTTCGAGCTTTCGCTCGACGACGATCGCCGCAAGGGAACGCCCGTGGTCCAGCGCCAGCGCGTGGTCGAGCGGCTGCGGCTTAAGCGCAACCGCGTGCTCGAGGAGTACAGCTACGCCGCCGCGGTCGCGCGCAAGCCGGTCAAGGTTACGTTGATCGGGCCCGATCGGATTTCGCAGCGCGTCGACCTCTCCAAGTCCGCGCAGGTTTACCCTGCGATGGAGGATTTCGTCGCCGACGTGGTCGAGGTCGAGCGCGCGATGATCGCGGGCCTCGCCGATGCGGGATGCCGCTATGTTCATATCGACGCGCCCGGCTACACCGCCTACGTCGACGGTCCATCGCTCGACGCGATGCGGGCGCGCGGTGAAGATCCGATCGCCAACTTCAGGCGCTCACTCAAGGCCGACAACGATCTGATTCGCGGCTTCGGCGGCGTGACCTTCGGAATTCACCTGTGCCGCGGAAATCAGCGCAGCATGTGGCATCGCGAGGGCGCCTACGACGCGATCGCGGAGATGCTGTTCAACGAACTGAACCACGACCGTTTCCTGCTCGAGTACGACTCGCCGCGCGCCGGCAGTTTCGAGCCGCTGCGCTTCGTGCCCAAGGGCAAGACCGTGGTGCTCGGTTTGGTCAGCACCAAGGTGGCGCGGCTCGAAACGATTGACGACCTGAAGCGCCGAATCGACGAGGCCAGCCGCTACGTGGCGCTCGAACAACTGGCGCTCAGCCCGCAATGCGGTTTCGCCTCAGAGTTTGTCGGCAATCTGGTCAGCGAGGACGATCAGAAGCGCAAGCTGGAACTGGTCGTGGAAACCGCGCGTCAGATTTGGGGCTGAAGCCGCCGCTCCGCCGAAACGGAACCAAGGGCGCCTTTTACTGCGTGGATGTTTCCTTAGATTCGCTCTGGTGGCCCCCGAACAACGCATCGCCAATTTCGATATCAGGTGGTTTCAAATCATTAGACAGGTGTGCGACAGACCTCCAACCCACTACATTTTTTCGAAGAGTCTCCGTGCGGTCATGTCCAAATTGTGCGGCCTCAAAAATTACATCAGATAATGTATCTAGTCTCTGCCTCTCAATTTTACTAGAACTACCGCCGAAAGCACTTCGGACTTGAAGGTACCATTTCCCAAACTCGTGATCCGGGTTAACCAGCACAATTCTGCCTATGTGAAACAATCGTTCCGGGCAAAGCGCTGCGATCGCTGGGTTTTCAATTTTACAAGCGAATATTTGCCTGTGGCGGTAGGCGAGTGTCCCCCAGTCATCGTTAGGCTGGGCGACGGTGCCACCTTTGTTCCACTCAATAGCAAGATTGTCATCGCCGACCCGTTTACAGTTGACCGGAATTCGCCCTCTAAATATATTTTCGCAAAATCCGTCGAAGAGCCGTCGAAGATCCGCATCTATTACCGCCGCCGCTATTGATGACAAAGCCGTTGCGTCTACGGACACTTTTCTATCCCTCATTCGAAATAATGCCATTAGAGTTGACATGGTAACTTCGGTCAGCGTCGGTTCGTCATCAATCTCTTGAGATGAAGCTAATAACCGTACGCCCGATCTATATAAAGGAATCATGCCGCCTCTTGCGGCCCAGAAGTTCATATCAGGGAACTGATCCGCCAAACGATTGAGATAGCGCCAACCGTCTTGGCCACCCGCCAACGTGCAATGTTTTAAGTGTTCATCTAAAATCTCTCGAAGTCGGTCCCGCGCTCCTCTAGTAACGGCCGTATCCGCCCACGCGTGGCGTCGCTCGCGCGAAAGGCTAAGCGGGAGTTGCCCGCGAACATCTTGACGCACGGCGGGTCTATCGGCGTGCGGAGAGTTAACCTGGATGCCATGCAAGCAGACGAGGCTGGAAACCAGCGGAAGAATGTCGGCCTCGGGATGAATCTTGCCGTACTCGTGTTCGTACCACCTTCTACAAGCCCAATCTTCGTTGCCAGTCGCGTCTTTGCGCGTTAGAATGTAAATCTCTCCTTGAGAATTGTTGTCCCTAAAAGGAAATGCTCTCATTCGAAAAGTTCCGCCCTTGCGTTCTGCGTCTTCTGTCTCAAAGGTGAAATCGGACGGTTGTTCTGCCTTAATCTCGGTGATGCGGCCGAGTTCGTCCACAAAGATCGGAAACTCCACTCGCCGACAAAGGTTAGAAATCTCGGTCGTGAGCTGGCTAGCGGAGAGCTCCCTCTCACGATTGAGGCGTACGCGAATCATTGTACCTGGATCCCGCCGATCACCGTTTTCGACGATCAAGTAGTTACGTGGGCCGGTCAGAGTAAGTCGAATGGACGTGGCCGAGTTAGACGAGGAAAGTCTCAATGTCTCGACAGTGACGTGCGACGAAACATTAAAAACGGACAGAAACCCAATTCCGAAACGACTAGTAGGAATAAAGCTATATCGGCGCCGAAATTCAGGAGTCGTATAGTAGGAGCGTCCAACTTGAAGAAAATGCCTTCTGATAATCTCATCATCCATGCCAATGCCGCTATCTTCAAAAGTAATCACCTGGCGAGTTTCCTATTCCCCGCTTATTTCGTTCAGGACCTGCTCTTCTGTAAGTCGAATCCATAACGGAAACCGCTCACGGGTCACTTCAGCGACATCCGTTGGACTTGCTGGCAAGACGGCTCCTTCGATCCGCAGTTCTTCGTACATTTGGCAGCGCATCGCGTCGAGCGCATTCTGTATTAACTCGCGCACAAAACTGAGAGGAGATTCATAGACATCGCTAGTCAGGCGCGTAAATACGGCAGTTTCGTCTAGTTCAAAACGCCAGTCGCACGCTCGATATTTGGCATTTGCGCTAGGTGCTATTGTGATAGTTGCACTGTCCCCATTCATGCGCGCTATCGGTGGAGACCATTCTTGGTGACGCCGTGAGCCAGCGAGTAATTTAGGCGCGAACCCAACTTCGTCTTCGATCCATTGACACCAATCGCGTAACACCCGATGTTCTTCTGGTGTCTCACATTTCTGCGCGGAGCTCGATCGATTGGGGAGAAGCAGCGAAATGTATAATCCTACGGTATTGACTCCAATGCACAAAACTGTCTGGCGGCAACGGACAGGCTGCATTCAGCAGGAGTGGACATGCTCGGCTCGTGCTCAGATCTAAGAGATCACCTATCCGAAGGAGAACGGCCAGAAGTCGAACATTGCAGTCTTCACCTCGAATTTGGCGCAGAGTCGGAAAGCGTGAGCGGTCGTCCAAAAGTTCTCGCGATAGGCCATGCGCAACACATATATCTGCGATAGTGTTTTGCAGAACCAAGTCGTCAAACGCAAACCGTCCTAACGCCTGTTGGTGTTGTGAAATCACGTCTGCCGCTCGTTCGTGGTGAATCCGTCGGATGTATTCGGCCAGTAGGTGTCTCGTTTGCACATCAGCTAGGAAACTGCGAATGTCCGGAGGTGTCACTTTCGAGCTATGTTGCGTAGAAAGTGCGCCGGTACGAAACGCCTCGATTTGCCGCCATCTCTCAGCTCCGGTGCCATCTCCAGTCGTCCAGTTTATCCAGTCTTCCTGTCGAAGAATCTCTTGCTTCTCCGTGTCAGAAACGACCATGCCAGCGTCATGGAGATGCGCAGCAGCAATTAAGATGTATGCTTCAAGAGCTGAGAGGCCTAAAATCGGCTTGCCTTCACCGCGAAACAGCAACTTCGAGAGCTGCAAAATAATTTGCTCGCTGTGTGCAATCGTGTGGGAGGTGTAATGAGGAAACGTATTCGGAATATATTCGAGCCATGCTCGTATGGTTTCTCGCAATTCGAGAGCTTTTCCATAGTACTGGGCGTTAAGCTCATGGAGATAGTGCATTAAATCAAAGTGTTCCACGTCAACGACCATCTTTCAGCCCCAAGTCGGCAATGTTCAGTAGTGGAATCGCGGTTTCAGTAACTAAGTCCCAGACTTCTCTACTTCGGTTGCAGTGCGGTACCCGAGGCACGGCCTCGTCCGAGTTAGGGAATTAATGGACTTAACCGAAGAAACGGGAATAAGATAACGGGATGGCAAAGCACTGCGTTCTAGACCTTGGGCCGTGAGACACCGCGACTCAGATGAGGGCCATCGGTGACTTCCAGATAGCAATAATTAGCAAAAAGCTGTAGAAGGCGAAAGTGACCCAAGGCAGCTGATAGAGTCTCAAATGAGAGTCTGCGCACTCGTCATCGGCTTTCCCTTCCTACGCGCCGTTTCAGCCGCACGGAAACTGTCAGGTCTGGGGCTGAAGGCGCCGCTCCGCTCGCATTTTCCACAACTCCCAGGACCGATCGATCTGCGCGGCGTTGCAGGCCGCGGCGGCCTCCGCCTCTTCGCGGGTGAGATAGGTCACCGCGCCGAGCCGCATCGCTTCGGACTGCAGCTTAGCGCTGATCTCCGTGTAAACCGCGTTGAACACCGCTTGACGCACGGTCGATCCCGCAACCGTGCAGCCGTGCCCGCGCATCAGCACGACCGGTCCTGGCCCGAGCGATTTCGCCAGCGCTGCTCCCAGAGCGCGGTTGCGAATCAACAGATCGGTGCCCGGTCCGGCGACCTCACGAATTTCGAAGACGGGACATCCTTCACCCAGAATTCCGCCGAGATGCCAGACGGCGCAGAGCGGCACGTCCCTGGCCACGCTGAAGGGCACGACCGCCGGCGAGTGGCTGTGCACGACCGCGCCGGCGTCCGGCCGCGCGCGGTAGATCTCGCTATGGATAAATCGTTCGAGGTAGAGTGCGCGGCCGCCGGCGTCGAGTGGATTCCCGTCGAGATCGAACTCTATGATATCCGCGGCCCTGACCAGCGCCGGCGCGATACTGCGCGCCAGCAGGAACCGATCGCCGCTCGCCGGATGGCGGACGCTGACATGTCCGAATCCGTCAACCACGCCCTGGTCGAACAGGATATGGTTTGCCGCCACAAGCTCGTCGATCGCTCGAGAAGTGTCAGGCATCGAACTCGACGTGCACGTTTTTAATCTGGGTCGCGTCCATCAGTTCTTCGATCGACTCTTCCCGGCCCACGCCCGATTGCTTGTAACCGCCGAACGGGGCGGCGAGGTAATGCGCGCTCGAGGAGTTGACCCAAACGTAGCCGGCTTCGACGCGCGCGGCGGCACGATGCGCGGTGGCGAGATCGCGGGTCCAGATCGAGGCCGTCAGGCCATACTCGACGTCGTTGACGGCCCGCAGCATCTCCGCCTCGTCCGACCATCGAAACACGCACAGCACCGGGCCGAAGATTTCTTCGCGCGCAATCCGCATCTTTGGCGTGACGTCGGCGAAAATCGTCGGCTCGATGAAGAAGCCCTTGCTGAGCGCCGCGTCCTGCGGCGATTTGCCGCCTGCGACCAGCCGCGCGCCATCTTCGACGCCGTAGCCGATGTAGCGCATGACCTTGTCGAACTGCTCCTTGCTGATCAGGCTGCCCATCATCGTGCTCTGCTCGGTGGGGATGCCGGGTTTTATCGCGCGCGCCGCGGCGACCACGCGCTCCAGCACCGCGTCGTGGATCGCCTCGTGCACGAAGGCGCGGCTGGTCGAGCCACAGGATTGACCGCACCAGGTGAAGTTCATCCCGCGGATGATCCCCGCGGCCACCTTGTCGGGGTTGGCGTCGGGATAGGCGATCAGCGCGTTCTTTCCGCCGAGTTCGAGCGCCACCTTCTTGAGCGAATCGGCCGAAGCCCGCATGATCGCTTTCCCTGTCGGCACCGAGCCGATAAGCCCGACTTTCGCGACCAGGGGATGCGTCGTCAGCGCGGCGCCGCACTCGCGTCCGCCCGGAAGCACGGAGAACACGCCGGGCGGAAAGAGCGGCCCGACAAGCTCGGCGAATCGCAACGAGGAAAGCGGTGCCTGCTCGGGCGGCTTGACGATGAGCGTGTTGCCGGTGGCGAGCGGCGCGCCGGTGCGCATCGCGGCGAACAACAATGGATGGTTGAATGCGTTGATGCGCGCGATCACGCCCAGCGGCTCGCGCAGCGTGTAGTTCAGCACGCCGGGGCCCATCGGGATCGTGCTGCCTCTGACCTCGCTGACCAGTCCGGCGAAGTATTCCACGCTGGCGGCGCCGATCGCCGAGTCGTTGATCATCTCGGCGATCGGATTGCCGCAGTCGGCGGCGTCGATCAGCGCGAGCTCGCGTCCGTGCCGGCGGAGCAGCGCCGCGACCTCGCGCAGGATCTTCGCGCGCTCGAGCGGCTTCACGTCCCGCCACTGGAAAAATGCCGCGTGCGCCGCCCGCACCGCGCGATCGACATCCTCCGCGCCAGCCCACGCGACCTTGCCCAGCGATTGCCCCGTCGAGGGGCTCCAGACCTCGGTGCGAGCGCCCTCGGCAGCGGCGTGCCAGGTGCCCGAGTAGTAAAGGTCGCGCGGAATCGATGCGGCGAGTTCTCTCTGGTCGATTGTTTGCTGGCTCGCGTCGGACATTCGAACATTTCTCCTCGTCGGAATTCTCGCTGCGCCGAAATTCCTTTGGCCCCGCGCTCAGCGAAGCCCGGCCTGTTTGGCGAGCGGCATGATCTCCTGCTTGAATTGCTGCATGCCGTCGATGTAGCGCGGCCACGAGAGCACCGCGCCATCGAGGCCCATCTCCGAAAGCCGCCCCAGCCCTTCGACGATTTGTTCGTTGGTACCGACCAGCGGATAGCCACCCCATCCGGCGATGAAGTGCGCCTTCATCGAACGCAGCGTCTCGGGCGGCAACGTTTTCGCGGCGATGCCCATCGTTTCAACCAGGTTGGTTGCAGCGACCCAATCGCCTTTTTGATGGACGTAGTAATCGAAAAAGTCCCGGGCCTCTTTCTCGGTGTTCCCCTGTACGACGTAGGCGGCGGTCCACAGCTGAAGGTCGCGGCCGTATTCGCGCTGTGCGAGTTCGCGATAGCTCCTGACCCGGGCCTTGGCGCCCGCGAAATCGTCGGGATCGAAAATGACGAACGCCACGTCGCAATACCTGGCCGCGTAGTGGCGTCCCTTTTCGGAGCCGCCTGCATTCATCACGACCGGATATGGCGCCTGGATCGGCTTGGGACGCAGAATCCCCTTCTTGATCTGGTAGTACTTGCCGCTGTAGTCGAATTCCTCGTCCTCGGTCCACAAGCGCTTGATGATGTCGAGCCACTCGATCGCGCAATCGTAGCGCAGATCGTGATCCATCTGCGGCGCGCCGAACATCTCGATCTCCGGCAAAAACCATCCGGTGACAATGTTGAGCGCGAAACGCCCGCCGGTGACGTGATCGATCGTCGCCGCCTGCTTGGCGGCCATGATCGGATGCACCGTCGGCACGTGCGAGGTCGCGAAGACGGTGGAATATTTGGTCGTGGCTCCGATCGCGGCGGCCCAGGTGTAGGGCTCGAAGCCGGCGCCGTTGAAGTTTGTAACCCCGCCGAAGCCTTTCCAGCGCCCGACCGGCACCAGCGCCTCGAACTCCATCTCGTCGGCGAGCCGTGCCAGCGTGAGCGTGCTCTGCCAGTCGGCCTTCAGCACGCCATCGATAGTTGTGATCGCGCATCCGTGGCTCAGGTTGCTCGAGAACGTGCCGAGCTTTAGCTTGCGGTCGTTGTACAGCGGATTAATCTTGCGCCGCGGTTCGTCTGCGCCTTTGTGTGTAGCCAATATATTACACCCCAATTAGGCAGTTGCTCGAATCAGACCGGCGCGGGTGAGGACGCCGTCAAGCCGCGCGGCGAGCTCAGGCGTAGCCGGCATCATCGGCAGCCGATGCTCTTCGGTTTCGAGCAGCCCCATCCGCTTCATCATGTATTTGAGCGGCGTCGGATTAGTGTCGAAGAAGATCGCCTGGTTGAGCTCGAACAGCGCGTCGTGCGCGGCGCGCGCGGGCGCGAGGCGCTCGGCGAATACATCCTCGCACATCTGCGCGAGCGCTCGCGGTTTCAGATTTCCCGCGGCATTCATCAGCCCGCACGCGCCGATCGCCATCATCGGAAAACTCAGTTCTTCCAAACCGACGAAGATACGAAAATCGCTGCCCATCCGTGCGAGCACTTGGGTAACCAGCGCGAGGTCATTGGCCGCATGCTTCATCCCGACCAGGTTGGGCGTGCGCTCGGCGATGCGCTCGAGGGTGGCGGGTTCGACGTTAACCGCCGCGCGTCCGGGTATGTGGTAGATGAACATCGGGAGGCGCGTGCGCCGGCCTATATCGACATAGTATTCGACCAGGCCGCGCTGCGGCGGCCGGATGAAGTACGGGGTCACGACCAGAACGGCGTCGGCGCCGGCTTTTTCCGCGGCTGCGGTCAGCGCGATCGTGTCGGCGTGCGATTGGGATCCGGTAGCCGCGACGACCGGGAGGCGGCCGCGCGCGGTCTGTACCGCGAGCCGCACCAGTTCGTTGCGCTCCTCGATACTGAGAGTGCTCGGCTCGGCGGTGGTGCCGTTGACGACGATTCCGTGCGAGCCTTCGGCCACCTGCCGCTCGACCATCCGCGCGTAGGCGTCGTAGTCAACCGCGCCGTCGCGAAACGGCGTAACCAGCGGAGGATAGGAGCCGCGCAGGAAATTGCGGTTAAGCGCCAGCATGGCTACGCGACCTTGGCGCGGTTGGTGTCGAAGCCGTAGCTCGAGCCCAACAGGCGCGCCGGATGCTTCAGGTCTTCCTGCCACATCAGCGAATCCATCGCGATGTTGAGCGGGCTGTCCTGGATAGTCAGTTCGTATACCGGCTCGTCGTTCGAAGCGTGGTTGTGCACCGCCCATCCTGGCGCGGACAGCATCAGGTCACCCGCCTTCCACTGCAGCACCTTGCCCTGCACCGTGCTGTAACCACTGCCGGAGAAGTAGTAATTGATCGCAGCGGCGGCGTGGCGATGCGGTTTGTCGACGATATGCGGCGGGCGTACGGTCATGGTCGCGAAGAAATTGTGCGTCGTGCCGTTAGTGCGCCCGGTGGCCGGGTTATACAGCAGGTACAGCCGCCGTCCGACGTAGGATGAGCCGAGCGCCTGCAATTTGTCGAGATGCTCCTTCACCTGGCGCCACGGCCAGAACAGCACCGGGCGATTCGATCACGTCGGGGCTGATCAGCTTTTCGTACGGGAGCAGGTAGGCGCCGTCGTTGTTGAGCGCGAAGGTGCCGAACGGATTGACGTGGCGCGCGTCGGGCTCGCCGGTCGGGGCCTCGCCCTTGATCTCTTCGGCGGGCGGATTTTCCTCGACGATATGCGCGTTCATCTTTTCCAGCAGCGCTGCGTTGCTGTAGGTCAGCGCACCTGCAGATCGTCGCTTTCGTTGAAATTCTGGTAAGTGTTCAGCGAGGGTGTATTCCAGACGTCGTACTGGCTGAAATTGATTTGCCTGCCGTTGACGACCGCATGTCCGCGGCCGCGGATGCAGAAATTGACCTGCGAGGAGTTGTGCCGTATCGGCTTGGTGCGCTCGCCTGGCTTGAGCACGTCGAGTGCGACCTGGATTCCCGGGGCCAGCCCGGTGCCGTTTTCATTGGGATGAACGATAAGTGAGCGCCGCCGGCCATTGGCGGGCGGCGGCAGGCTCGCAAGCTGGTTCACCTCGGCGTCGATTTCTTCTTTCGAAATAACGATCGACGGCCAGAGGTCGAGCTTGGGAGTGACGTAACCGCTACGATCTACGAACCTGGCCTTTGTTTCACTCATTGGATGCCCTCTGAATTAAGTTTGCCTCTGAATTGAATTTGTCTCTGGATAAACCTGCAGGCTCAGGATCTGCAGTCAAAATCATAAAGGATAAATCAGCGAGTTCGGCACCAGCACGGTGTCGTACACGCAGGTTCGCGATTTGAATTTGAGCATGTCGCCGTCGCGCACGAGTGTGTCGATATAGCGGCCGGCGCTCAGGATTCGGGTTTCATCGTCGACCAGGGTTTGCAGCACGGCGTAGTTGGCCTGCACGTCGACACCGTCGGCGGCCGCCGGCGCGATCCTGAGCGAGCTGACCAGATGGCGCAGCGCGCGCGGCGCGAACATCTGGGTCTGGCGGATCGTCACCACGCGGTCGGCCAGCATCGCCTTGCTCTCGCATCGCATCAGCGCGAGCGGCAATCCGCGCTCACGATTCTCCCGCGAGACGATCTGGTAGAGGCAATCGTCGGTGAAAAACTCCGGCCATGCTCCAGCTCGAAGTTGTCGAGCACGTGAGCATACTCGGTGTAGAGCTCTTCGACTTCGACCCGCAAGGCCAGAATTTGCAGGTCCTGCCGTTCGCGCGCCATCCGGGTCAGAACTCCATCACCTCGCGATAGTGCTTGTAGAAAGCGCGAATCGCCGCCTCGGTCACCATGTGGTCCTGATCGGCGGTACCGCGCCCGTCCATCTCGAGTATGCCGGAGCTACCCGGATGGTGGCGGACGCCTTGCTGCGAGTACTCCATCACCTCGCCGTCGTCGATCGACACCAGTCCGGCAGGTCCCATCAGGTTCGCCTGACGCAAGCGGCGCTGAGTCATTTCGGGCGTGTCGTTCGCGAAGCCGAAAAACGTCCACATCAGGTCGAACAGTTCCGGGCCGCGCGGCACCAGCTGGCGCATCGCTAGCGTGTTCGATTGCTGCTGGATGATGATGTTGGGCCACAGCGTCTGCATCACGACTGTGGCCTCGCCCGGAAATTCGCGCACCGGATCGAGCAGGCGCGGGTCGGCGAGCTTGAAGTCGGCGCGGAAGTTTTTCATTTCCTTGGTGGTCGCGTTGAGGTTCTGTTCGCCCTTGCTGGAGATGAGCACGCAGTGCATCCCGCTCTGGTCCATCTTTACTGCCGAGGGCTGATCTGCGCGGAACAGGCCGAAGGTGACCAGGAACACGTGGAGCAGGCTCGCGTGGTAGGGATCCTTGATGTTCTCGAACATCAGCTTCCAGTTGGCCGGGATGCGCTGGCGCGAATAGCCGAGCACGCGCAGCTCGCGTCCGTCGAAGACGCGATCGAAATATTGCAGCATCGCGGGGCCGAGATATTTTTCCAGCGGCGGCACGGCGGGATCGAAGCTGGCGAAGATCACGCCGTGGCGCGTCGCAACCTCAAGCCGCGTGAGGCCGTGTTGCGACGGATCGAAATCCTCGGGCATCCCGCCATGCCCGTTGACCCCGCGCCGAAACGGCACTCCGGTGAGAGCGCCCTTCAGATCGTAGGTCCACTGATGATAGGGGCAGGTAAACGAGCGTGTATTGCCCCAGTTGACCCGGCAGAACTGGACTCCGCGATGGGCGCAGCGGTTGAGCATCACGTTGACGGCGCCGAGCTTGTCGCGCACCACGACCACCGGACGTTCGCCGACGTGGCTGCGGACAAAATCCCCGGGCTTCGGAATTTCGGCCTCGAGCGCGACGTAGTTCCAGTACGGGCCGGAAAAAATCCGCGTCTGTTCCAGCGCATAGACCTGGGGATCGCTATAGACCCAGTAGGGCACTCGGCCCAGACCCTCGGGCGGCCAGCGATGAGGGTTATGCTCGGCTGCTTCCACGTGAGCTCTCCATATACTCAGGCGGCGCGCCGGAAAGTTTTGCTCGCAAAGGGCGCCAAATGTCAGGATATCCAAATGCAAAGATATCTAAGTATTCTTAGTAGTCTGCCTCCCGGCTATCGTCAAGCCCGCAAAAAAGGCGGCGCGGCGGCCGGGCCTGCGCGGAAGTCAGCCGCGGATTTTCCGCCCGACCAGAGCGTCGGCTACCTGGTGCGCGAAACCCATCGCGCCTTTCTCCGGGCCCTGGGCACGCGCGTGTCGCGCCATGGCGTGAGTATCGGGATGTGGTACTTCCTGCGCGCGCTGTGGGAGGAAGACGGGCTCACCCAGCGCGAACTCAGCCGGCGGGTCAGAATGATGGAGCCGACCACGGCGACCGCGCTGGAAAGTATGGAGCGGCGCGGGCTCATCAGCCGCAGGCGCAACTCCGTGGACCGGCGCAAGATCAATATCCATCTCACCGATGAAGGCCGGCGATTGCGGGAAGTTCTGCTGCCGTACGCGATGGAAGTGAACCGGGTCGCGCTGGCCGGAATCTCCGCGAAGAAAATACCGCTGCTGCGCGAGCAACTCGATCGCATCAAGCGCAATCTCGACGCTGACGCGATCGCCCGAGGCCGCGTTCCCGCGCCGGGTCCTGGCGCAGGCGCGCGGCCGGGTCCCATTGCGCGAGGCCCGCTACAAGGGATAGAAACGGGGTTACGAGGGCAAATCGCCATGAGCACTACACAAACCAACGGTCAGGGGCGCGGCAAATTGGACACGGTTCCGACGCGGCTGCATCACGCGGCCTACGTCTGCCGCGACCTCGAGCAGACGCGGAAGTTTTACGAGGACATCCTGGGCTGGCCGATGGTGGCGGCGTGGCGCGAGTGCGACAAGGTATTCGGCGAGGACGAACTGTATTACTGCCACTTGTTCTTTCAGATAGCCGACGGCGGAGCGCTGGCCTTTTTCCACTTCGCCAATCCCAAGCAGCATGAAAAATTCGCGCACTACGGCCCGCACTCGCCGTTCGTCCACCTGGCGCTTGAAGGTGGCCGACGCGGCGGGCCAGCAGGAGATGCAGCGCCGGCTGGAGGCGGCTGGCCACGAGACCATGGTGATCGACCACGGCTACTGCGTGTCGCTCTATGTCA
Organism: uncultured delta proteobacterium; assembly: GCA_963710455.1. Classification (GTDB taxonomy): domain Bacteria; phylum Desulfobacterota; class Binatia; order Binatales; family Binataceae; genus JAKAVN01. Next base: position 69,791 of record CAVQAG010000011.1, on the reverse strand, counting down.
CCGATCCCAATGGTTTGAATCTCGAGTTCACGGTCGATCATCCCGCGGCGGACGAGATTACGGCCAAGCGCTCGGCCAGCGCGCATGAAGACCTGCGCAAGTGGCTCGCGGGCGACCGCAGCCACCAACAACGAGTGGCGCGCCGAGCATAAATCGAACGCCCCACATTCCTAAGGCTTTCGATTCGCTGACGTATCGCTCGTTCGTTCGGCGTCCACGCCATATTGCGAACGGATCTGGGGCGTCTTAAAGGCCATCCCGTGAAGCCTGTCGCCGGGGGCCTGCTATCGACTCCGGCATCGCTGCTGACCTGCCGCCCGTGGTTTTGACGCTCCTGCCGAGCATCGTTAGAGTGTCAGCGGATAGAGTAGGGCGTGGTTTGCATCGTCAGCGCTGCCCGCCCGGGCGTCGGCGGCCCGGCAATCGGGCGGAGGTGAGGGTTTTGGGGGGGAGTTTCGAGCATGTAGCGCGGAGCACTGGTCAATTCTCGTCGCGCGGCTTAGCCGTCGAGATGCCGCCGGACGCCGGGCCTCAGCCGCGCCGCCGCTCGCTGCTCCGCTCCGCACCCGCAGTGGTCCTGTTCGCGATCGTAGTGGCCGACGCGATGCGCAGCGCAGACACGGACCTCTGGGGCCATCTCTACTTCGGGAATATCGTCCTCACACGCATCAACTTTTCTTCCACGCGCCGTCGTCATACGCCAGCCCTCCGGGTCCGCGGGACTGGATCCTGGTGGATTGGCTGGGCGAGGCGCTGATGGCGCTGGTGTATAACGTGGCCGGCGTAGTTGGGATGAAGCTCGCCAAGTTTGGATGTGTAGCGGCGGTGATGGCGTTGCTGTCGCTCGGAATGGCTGAGACCGGCGCAGCGATCGTAGTCCAGGCGCTAGTGCTGCTGGCGGCTGCCTTCGCACTCCTGCTGCATATGCAACTCCGCACCTTCCTGGCCGACGACGTCTGTCTCGCCGCGCTGATGGCGATGCTCGCGCGTGAGAGCTACGGCCGGCGCGCACCCCTATGGCTCGCCGTGCCGATGCTCGCGCTGTGGGCCAATCTGCATGGGGGATTCTTCGTCGGCTTGGCCGCGATGGGTCTCTATACGGCGGTCCGCGGCGCACAGGACCTGGCGCAAGGCGAGGGGATGCGCGCAACTGTCAGGCTCGCGGCGCTGACTGCGGCGGCGGCGTTGGCGACCTTGCTCAATCCTTACGGAGTGAACGACTGGATCGTCATCGCCGGCGTCCTGCGCAATCCGTTCACGCTGAGCCACATCTCGGAGTTTCGTCCGCTGCTTGCGGTGACGGCGGACTTTTACCGCAGCCATCGGCCGGTTTTCACTTTCGTTTCCGCCCTCGCCATCATGGCCGGGCTGCTGGTCACGTTCGCGCTCACCCCGCGCGCCGACGACCTCGCGCTCTTGGCGATTGCGATGCTGATGACCGCGGGCGCGCTCCTGGCCGTGCGCAACACCGGCCTCGCCGTAATCGCCTGTTGCATTCCGCTCTGCCGCCATGCGGATCTGCTCGTCATCGATCGCCTGGGCGCCGGGGGAAACGCCACGATCATGGGCCCCCGGCGGAACTGGCCCGCGTTGCAGGTTTTGCTGGCAGTGATCGCCGTCGGCATTGCGATCCGCGGAGGCCTCCTGTCGAGATCGCTGGCTGTGGTCGAGGTCAAACCTGCCGGAGCGCTGACTTTCATGCAACGGCATGATCTTCATGGCAACGTTCTGTGCGAATTCGGATGGGCCGACTACCTGATCTTCCACGACGCGGCGCGCGCGAAAATTTTTATGGAAAGTATCTTTGAGGCCTACTACACGCCTCATTTGCAAAGTGACTTCGCCGCGGTTTACTACGGCGAGCCGGGCGGCGCGCGGGTGCTCGACGCCTACCCCAACGATTTCGTCCTGATGCCGACGGGCTCGGCCGCTTACAGCCTGATGATGGCGCAAGCCGGATGGCGTCTCATCTACCGCGACCCGGTTTCCGCGCTGTTCGCGCGCGTCGGCTCGCCTGCCACGAAGCTCGCCGGGGTTCCGAACCTGGTCGCAACAGCGCCGCCGAGCGTCTTTCCTTAGTCGGCTCGCGGGCGGCGATGCCGATGTCGCGTTTGTATGGGACTCATACGAAGACCCAAAACCAGATAGCCGTGGCAGCCGCACCGATCGATTGCGCGAACCGCGGGACGTTGCTCGGCAAACGCTGGCTGCTGAGCTACGCGCCCGGCCTTATGCTGTTCCTCATAGTCGTCGCCGACTCGATGCAATATGCCGACGCCGATCTTTGGGGCCACGTCCGCTACGGCCAGATAATGCTCAGAACCGGTCGTCTGATACACGACTGACATCTTTTCCTACACAGCGGCGGGGCGGCGATGGATCGATCATGAGTGGCTTTCCGAGATCGTGATGGCGCTCGCTTACAACGCCTTAGGCGTCGTCGGGCTCAAACTCCTTAAGCTGATCTGCACTGGAGCGACCATGACCTTGCTGGCCGCGAGCCTTGCCGAAACCGGCGCTTCGATCGTGGGGCAATTCATCGCGCTCGCCGCGGTGGCGATTGTGCTGATTCAGCAGATGCAGTTTCGGCCACAGCTCTTCGACTACGTTTTTCTCGCGGCACTGATCGCGATGCTGTCGCGCGAAAGCTATGGTCGGCGCGCGCCATTGTGGCTGGCGGTGCCGATACTCACGCTGTGGGCGAATCTCCACGGCGGTTTTTTCGTCGGACTGGCCGCGCTGGGGATTTATTCCGTCGCCTGCGGAGCCCTCGGCATGGCGCGAGGTGCGGGTTCGCACTGTGCGCTGCGTCCCACCGCGATAACCGTGGTGGCGGCGGCTGGCACGTTATGTAATCCGTGGGGAATCGGTGAGTGGATCGGCGGTCAGGCGGAGCCTTGGCAATCCATACACGATGGACCGGGTGAGCGAGTTCAAGCCGCTGCTCACGATGCTCGCCGCGATGCATCGAAACGGAACGATCAGTCCTTCGTTGGTGACGATGCTTTTGATGCTCGCAGCGCTGATCGCGGCGTGCCTGCTCGCGCCGCGTGGCGACGACAGCGGGTTGCTCGCGATTGCGGGGCTGATGGTTGCTGCGGCGTTCGCGGCGGCGCGCAATACGGCGCTGGCCGCGCTGGCGCTGGCGGTGCCGCTTGCCCATCATGCCGGCCTCGCCGCGGCTCGCCTCGGAGTTGTCCGGCGCGGGCCCGCGCCGCGGCCTATGCCTTTCGCACTGCAGGCCGCGGCGGCGCTGGTCGCCCTCGTGCTCTGCGCAGCGCGCCGAACTGTTGTCCGGCACGCTGCGCGCTGGAGTGAAATGTCCCACCGGTGCCGTCGATTTCATGGTCGCCCACGGCTTGGGCGGCAACGTGCTGGGCGAATATAGCTGGGGTGGTTATCTCATCTGGCACGCGCCGGCCGGCTCCAGAGTTTTTATCGACAGCCGCTTCGAGATGGTCTATCCGCCGCGTGTGCAGCGCGACTACCTGGATTTTATCGACGGTGGCGCCGACGCCGCGCGAGTGCTCGCTGCCTATCCGACCGAGTACGTACTGATGCCCCCCGATTCGGTGGCGGGGCGGTTCATGGCCGCGCGGCCCGGGTGGCGTCTGCTCTATCGCGATCCAGTCGCGGCTCTATTCGCGCGCGCCGATTCATCTGCCGCCCATGTCGTTGCGAGAGCCGCCCGCTGTTGCGTGATAAAGCCCCGCCGAATCTGTTGCCCCTAGACGCCGGTGGTTCCGGATGCTGCTGGGTTAGGCAGTGAATCGCGCCGAGTCCCCAAACCAGGTCGCGCGACGGAATCCCGACCACGCGGCGTCCGGGGAACAGACGGCCAAGCGTAGTGATCGCGGTCGCGTCCGCCGGACAATCGAAGGTCGGCACGATCACGCCGCCGTTAAGAATGTAGAAGTTCGCGTAGGACGCCGGCACCCGCGTCCCTTCGTGGTAAAGCGCAGGCGGCATCGGCAGGGTTTCGACCTTAAGCGCACGCCCCGCCGCGTCGCGCATCGCTTCCAGCCGCTTAAGGTTATCGGCCAGCGCACGATAGTTCTCGTCGCGCGGGTCCTCTTCGACAACGGTCACCACCGTGGCCGGAGCGACGAACCGCGCCAGGTCGTCGACGTGCCCGTCGGTATCGTCACCGGCGATTCCCTCGCCCAGCCAGAGCACGCTGCTCACGCCGAGCCAGTACTTGAGTCGCCGTTCGATCTCGGCGCGATCGAGCGCGGGATTGCGATTGGGATTGAGCAAACACGATTCGGTCGTGAGCAGGGTGCCCGCGCCGTCGACGTCGATCGAACCGCCCTCGAGCACCATCGCGGGCTCGATCACCTCAAAGCCCCATCGCTCGCCCAGCCGGCGCGGCACCGCGTCGTCGAGGTCGAAGGCGCCGTATTTTCCTCCCCACGAATTGAAGCCGAAATCCAGTGCGACTTGCGCGGGAGCGTCGGCGGGCGCCGCGCGATTGACGAAGATCGGTCCGTGGTCGCGAATCCACGAATCGTTGGTCGCGACGACCGTGAACGCGATTCGATCCAGGCGCGCCTTCGGGCCGGTCACGGCAAGGATCGTCTCGCGCGCCGCCTCGGCCATGCGCGTCGTCCGCGACCAGCAATCGCAGCGGCTCGAACTCGGCGATCGCCGCCGCCATCCGGGCGAACACCGGCACGATCGCGTCGAATTTGCCGGGCCAGGTGTCGCGGTTATGCGGCCAGACCAGGTAGGTGGCCAGATGCGGCGCCCATTCGGCCGGCATCCGGTACGCCGCCGCAAGCCGCGGCGATGCGGACGAAGGACCGTTTCACCTTTTCACGCTCACGGACGCTTCACTGAATCAGGAGCGGAAGCGGCGCAGGAGATCGCCGTACGCGTCGATACGCCGGTCACGCAGGAACGGCCAGTTGCGCCGGGTCTCTTCGATAAGCGCGAGATTGCAGTCGGCGATGAGAATTTCCTCAGCGCTGGCGCCGGCGCGCGCGATCACCTCGCCGAACGGATCGACCACGAACGAGTTGCCCCAGAACTCCAGGCTCTCCTCCGCGCCCACCCGATTGACCACCGCGACGAACATCCCGTTGGCGATCGCGTGGCCGCGCTGCACCGTCTCCCAGGCTTGGAGCTGGCGGCGGCGCACCGGCTCGACCTCGCCACGCTCCCATCCGATCGCGGTCGGATAGAAAACGATCTGCGCGCCCGCCAGCGCGACCAGCCGCGCCGCTTCGGGAAACCACTGGTCCCAGCATACCAGCGCGCCGACCGTGGCATGGGCGGTGCGATGCGCGGTGAAGTCGAGGTCGCCCGGCGTGAAATAGAATTTCTCATAGTAGTGCGGGTCGTCGGGGATGTGCATCTTGCGGTAGCGGCCGGCGAGCCGTCCGTCGGCGTCCATCACCACCGCCGTGTTGTGGTAGATGCCTTCGGTGCGCCGCTCGAAGATCGAACCGACGACGACGACCTTGCGTGCGGCGGCCGCCGCGCCCAGCGCCTCGCTGGTCGGCCCGGGAACCGGCTCGGCGAGGTCGAAGCTGCGCGCCTCCTCGGACTGGCAGAAATAGCGCGAACGGAACAGCTCCTGGAGACAGATGACCTTGGCGCCGCGCGCGGCCGCCTCGTCGATCCGCGTGAGCGCCTTGTCCAGGTTGCGTTGCGGCTCGGCCTCGCAGCTCATCTGTACCAGCGCGATACGAAGCGGCTCGGAAGTCATGATCTATCTTGATAGCAACCGTTCGGCGGACGCCGCCAGCAGCTTGCGTGAAGCGCTGCGTGTCGCGGCGATTATTCGAGCGGGATGATTTCGCAGCGATTGGCGCGCCGGCGCGATACGGACTAAGATTGGCCTCGCGATGGATCGACATGCCGGCCATCTAGGACGCTGCGCCGCTTCGCTCGGGGCGGGGGCGGAGCGAATCGCGCGGGCGATCGATACGGCCGTCGTGCTCGTCGTCGCCGAATTGCGCCGCTTAAATGGCGTCGGCGCCAACGCATCGTCACGCAGCGATCGCGTGCGGATCGTCAAGCAGACCCTCGCGCGTCGCGGTCAGGGACCGAACCGTTGCTGCTGAGCGGCTTTGTCCGCCCGTCTTCTAAGTACTTTTTCCTACGAAAATAGGTATTCTTCCGCCCTCGCCTGGGCGGTTTCCCGATTTGGCACCTCCCTCGCATCGGACTACCTTTCGAAGCATGTATTCGCCCATGCTTCGCCGCTTCAGGTTCGCCGGACCGATGCGTCGCAGGGGCAAACAGGAGACGCTCATGGCAAACCGACCTCCTATCCGACGATCCGGGATCGAAGCCGGAAGTCACCACCGAATCCAAGGGCGCGCTGCGGCAATGGGCCGAGGGCATGCGGCTGGAGGTGCTGGCCAACCTTGCGCACGAGTTGCGCACGCCGTTGCAGGTGCTGATCGGCTATCTCGATATCCTGCGCGACGAATGGGCCGAAAAGTTCGATCCCGAGCCGCGAGCGATGCTGGAGCGGATGAACAGCAATCTGCACGATCTCTACCCAGACCGTGGACAACATCATGGAGTTCGTGATGTGGGAGGCTGGCTGCCACCGGACGCGTGGAAGAAGACGTGTCGATCAGCAACCTGGTGAGCGACTTGGCGCCAGCGATCGAAGCTGCCAAGGACGGCAAGGACCTGGCTCTGAAGATCGATATCGAGCATGCGCCGCAGACGATTCATACCTCGCGTCGCCCACTGCGCTCGATTCTCTCAAACCTGGTGCTCAACGCGATCAAGTTCACCGAGCGGGGCAACGTGACCGTCCGCATCAGCAGTGCGCGTGTTCGCGGCGCGGAGCCCGGCCTGGTGCTCGAGGTCACCGACACGGGTTTGGGGATGAGCCCGGAGTTGATCAAGCAGGCGTCCGAGCCGTTTGCGCAGCTTTCGCGGTCCAGCGCGCGCAAGTATCGCGGACTCGGGCTGGGACTCGCCGTGGTCCATCGCCATGTTTCGGCGATGGGCGCCAAGCTCGAAGTCAGCTCAACGCCCGGCCGCGGATCGCGGTTCGTGGTGAAAATTCCGCCGACACATCTGGTAGGCTCAACAGAATGCGGAAAAAACGCGTAAGCAGATATTTGGCCAGACCAGCAGAACCAGGCCCGCTCCTGCGCCCTGCGCCGATTCAGCCACCTTCGCCAGTGCCGCGCAAAACCACGGGCAGCGCCGCCGCCGACCGATCGTGTTCATCTGATGGTGGCAAGAATGTCGTGGCTGAGAAATCGCGAGCGTGAAAGCTTAGCCGAGGAAGCACGCCCTGATGCCGTGAAGCAACGGCTAGCGGTAGTGGCGCATCAGGCCGATCACTACCCCGCGAATCCGGAGGTCATCTTCGCTCACGAAAATCGGGTCCATGCTTGCGTTGGCGGGCTGCAGGCGGACCTTGCCATCAGTTTCTGGAAAATATTTCTTGACCGTGGCTTCATCGCCAATCAAGGCGACTACGGTATCTCCCGCATTCGCTGCGTCGCGTCCCTCGACGATGATGTAGTCGCCATCGCGAATGCCCTCGTCGATCATTGACTCGCCCTTTACCCGAAGGCAAAACGTGTTGTCGCGCCGTACGAACTCCTCGGGCACCGCGATCGTGTCATTGCCCTCGACCGCCTCGATCGGTACGCCCGCCGCGACCGTGCCGACAAGCTTTAGTTCCTGCGCTGCCGGGCGCTTGCGTTCGACCGTGATTTCGAGCGCGCGGCTGTGGTTGTGGACCCGCTTGATGAAGCCCTTTTGCTCGAGGTTATGCAGATGCTTGTGTACCGTCGCGAGTGACGAGAGGCCGAAATACTGACCGACCTCGCTCAACGTCGGCGCGTAGCCGTGCTCAGTGATATAATTTTCCAGGAAGTCGACCAGTTGCTTTTGCCGTTTGGTTAGCGTGGCCATCAGTCATCAACCTCCTGCGAAAACTCCTCGGCGCGTGATCATGATGGCGAAAATCAGGCGAATCGGCAAGTACCCTGCAAGTCCCTGAAAGAACCCCTCGCATTGCGTTCCAAAAACTGATCCACTGAGTTACAAGATGGCCAGGATTCGCGTGATTTTCGAAAACGGTGACCCCGAGCAGGTTATCGAATTCAACCCTGCCGACGCGCCCTTTCATCATGACGGCAGGCCTGGCTCTATTCTCGATGTCTTGCTCGGAAATCACATTCACCTCGAACATGCTTGCGGCGGCAACTGCGCCTGTACCACGTGCCATGTAATCGTCAAATCGGGCTTCAACAAGCTCTCCGAGTCCTCCGAACAGGAGGAAGATTTGCTCGACAAGGCACCCGGGCTGACTTCCGACGTCGCGCCTGGCCTGCCAGGCCGTGGTCGAGGATCCGGACGCGGAAATAGTGGTCACGATCCCTCGCTACACCATCAACCAGATAAGCGAAGGAGGCGCTAAGCCGGAGCCGTGAGCGGGCGCAACAATTCGAACCGGGATACCCTACGATGGCTGAAGCGGGAGGGACTGCCGCGTCGCCGCCGCGCCGGCCGGTCTACCGCGCTCGCGTCGAGCGGATACGCGATCACAACGCCGACACGCGGTCGTTGTTCCTGAGGCTAATCAGACGGCGGACAGTTTGGCTTCGTGCCCGGCCAGTTCATCTCTATTTCGTTGATGCTCGAAAATGAGACGCGCGTGCGACCGTACACCGATCGCCTCGAGTCCCGAATGAGCGCGATGCGATAGAGATTTGTTTCAACCAGGTGCCGGGCGGCGTGGGCGTTCGCCACTTGTTCGCGCGCGAGGTCGGTGACGAGCTCCAGTTCACCGGGCCGTTTGGAGCGTTCACGATGGATCGCGTGCCCGAGGCGCAGTGCGTTTTCATCGCGGAGGGCACCACGATCGCGCCGATTCGCCCAATGATCCACCATGCGCTCGGCGCGGCATCGCATCCTGCGTTGAGCCTGCTCTATGCAGCGCCAGATTCCGCGCATCTCCTCTATCGCGAGGAGATCGAGCGATGGTCGGCGGCCGGAGTGAACTTCATTCCGCTCCTCTCGCCGGCCTCCGAGCTCTACGACCGGCTGATCGCCGAGGCTCAACGCCGATGGGTAGAGGCCGATTCCGATCGTGGCAGGCACTTTTACGTCTGCGGCGTCGGCCAGGGTGTGCTTGCGCTTCGCGATCTGTTGCGCGGTGCCGGCTACGAGCGCCGATCAGTTCACTACGAGCAATGGTGAGGCCACTGCTCGCGCTGCTCACGGAATTTTCTTAAGCGGCTTGCCGTCCTTATCGTAAATCGTCAGCGCCGACTCGCCGCTGGCTCCCAAGACAGTTTGAAGTCGCACTCGAGCGCTGCCTTTTCCGTCTGCGAGTTCGAGCGCGCGCATATCTTTGTCCATCCTCAGTGCGGCTGCTGGCGTGCTGTCAGGATTGAGCAGTGTGAACGCCGCCGGGCCGTCGTGCGTCGCAACGTTTGCCGCCAGTCGCGGTTTTCCATCGTCGCCCGACAATGCCAGCATCGAGGTTCCCTCCTTGGTCACGACCAGCGCGGCGCGCTCGATGCCCTGTTGATCGTACAGGCCCAGATGCGTCATTCCCTCGCCAGAGACGTTCAGCTTGGCGCGCAAATTCCCCTGGTCGTCCATCACTTCGAATTGCTTTGCGCTGATACTGGTCAGCATCTGCTGGTCGGCGAATGCCGAGGCCGGCGCGGGCCACATTCGCGCCGAAGCCCCACCGCCAACCGCGCCCGCCATCAGTGCCGCAATCAATATCGCCCGGTTTCCACCTTGCTTCATCGAATCGTTCTCACCTCCATTCAATCTGACAGGTTGCCGAGGATGCTGTGCGCACCGATCAGGCCCGCGACGCGGATCGCGCGTCTTAGCCGGCGTTCGCGCTCAAGCCGATGCGCGGCGCCGTCAACCAGCGCCGGATCGATCCCCAGCAAGCGCGCGACCGCCCGCTCGTTGCCGAAACCGGCGACCTCGAAATACCGGCGCACGACGCGATAGGCGGCTTCGCCGCGGCTGAACGTGCGCGCCTCGCGCAGCGCTTCGCCCCATCGATGCTCCATCGTGTCCCACACGTAGGTGAAAGGGTCGTAACGTTCCTCGATCTTGAGCGCAAGAAACTTCTCCTGCAGCTCCTTCATCGCGCGATCGAATTCGCCGCGCATTTTGGCCTGCGCATAGCCGGCGCCGAGCTTGAGCGCCTTGGTCTCGGCGGCGCCGCGCCGCGTGAGCGAATCCATCACCAGCTTTGCGCAGTGCGAGAGCATCCCGCGCTCATACAGCGCGCGATAGCCGCGCGGCTCGGCGCGCAAGCGCAGAAAGGCGGCGAGCAGTGCCGCGCGCGATGAAGCCCGGCCGTCCGCCCATCACTTTGCCGTAGTACACGAGTTTGCGCGCCGGCAGGGTGTCCTTGATGTTCCAGGTCATCATGATCGCGCGATCGTGCTGAATATGTTCGGGCACCGGCGGCTCGCGCATCCCTTCGATCGCTTCGCGCAGGCATGGCACGCCCATCCCGGCCGTGAATGCCGCACAGAAGCCGACTTCTTCGATGAAATCGAGCGCGGCGCGCTCGCCGCTTATCCGGCGATGGCGGACGCGGCGGAAATGATGATCGCGATGGCGTTCCAGCGCTTCGAGCGGCGGCGGCGCGGGCACGACACGCGCACGCGGCTTTTCCGCGCAGGTGCCGCCCTTATGCCCGCACGCGCTCTACGCATTCCCGAAACAGGTTGTGATAGTTGGCGCGCACGCCTAGCCCGCGCATGATGCCGTCGAGCCCGACCAGCGCGCGCACAGTGAACACGCCGTGCGCGGGCGATTTGTAGAGTTTGTGCTTGAACGCGATCTCGCCGACCAGCGCGAGCTTGCCGACCAGGTCGTACTCGCCGGGTCCGTAGAGCCGATCCTCGAGCACCGGCTCGAACAGCAGATGCACGGCCTCAATCATCGGGCGCGGACTCTGTCCGCGGTCGAGGTAGCCGAGCTTGACCAGCGCCTGTCCGAGCGCGCGGTCGTTGCGTTCGACCAGCGCGCGGGCGAATTGGAGATTGGCGCGGCGAATCGGTTCGGGATAGTGGCGAATCGATCCGAAATCGAGCACGCAAATGTGCGGATGATGGGTGACGAGGTAGTTGCCGGGATGCGGATCGGTGTGGAGCACGCCGAATTCGAGCAACTGACGCCACACCAGCTCGTAGTATTTGCGCGTGACCCACTTGCGCAGCTCGAGGTCGGCCGCCGGGTTCATCAGGTCCGACAGACGGTAACCGTCGAGGTATGTCATCGTGAGCACGCGGCGCGAACTCAGGTCGCCGATGACGCGTGGGATCATCGTCTCGGGGTCGCCCGCATACAGCCGATAGAACTCCATCGTGTTGCGCGCCTCGATCCGGTAGTCGAGCTCCTCGACCAGCCGCTCCTCGAGTTCGCGGTAGACGGTGCGGGTCTCGATCTTCTGCCGCATCACGTCGCCGGCGATCGCCTGCAGCGTGCGCAGCAGCAGCTTGAGATTGCCCAGGTCCTGGCGCACGGTCGCGTCGATCCCGGGATATTGGATCTTGACCGCGACTTCCTCGCCGCTTTTGAGGCGCGCGCGATGGACCTGGCCGAGCGAGGCGGCGGCGAAGGCGCGCGGTTCGAAAGTCGAGAAGAGCTGCTCCGGGCGCTTGCCGAGTTCGCGGCGGATCTGCTGCGCGATCATCGGATAGTCCATCGGCGGCACGCCGTCGCGCGTGGTCTTGAGCAGATCGATCGCTTCGATCGGCAACAAGTCCTCCCGCATCGAGAGCATCTGCACCAGCTTCATGAATGCGCCGCGCAACTGGGTGGAGCATTCGACGATGCGCCGGGCGTTGCGAATGTGGGTGTCGAGCAGCTCGCGCTCGTGGCTCGCGGCTGTCGAGGAAGGGTTTGCGGATCGAGGTCCACAGGTAGCTGGAGCCGACCTGCGAGGCGAGGCCGCCCATCTTCAGCGCGCGCCGCGTGCGCCCGGAGGTGATCGATTTGTTCGGCTTCTCAGTCATGCCCGTTGTCATGGCCGCTCACGCGCGATGCCAACCCGGTTGATCAACGTTGCGGCAAAGGCGGCGCCGAAGCCATTGTCGATGTTGACCACCGTGACTCCGCTTGCGCACGAATTGAGCATCCCGAGCAGCGCCGCCACTCCGCCGAACGCGGTGCCGTAGCCGACGCTGGTGGGGACCGCGATCACCGGCTTGTCGGTCAGCCCCGCCACCACCGAGGGCAGCGCCCCTTCCATCCCGGCCGCCACGATCAGGACCGCTGCCGCATGCACACGCTCGAGGTTGGCGGTGAGCCGATGGATGCCGGCGACGCCGACGTCGTAGAGGCGTTCGACCGCGTTGCCGAAAAGTTCGGCGCACAGCGCCGCCTCTTCGGCCACCGCCAGGTCCGAGGTGCCGGCGCTCATCACCAGCACGACGCCGTGGCCGCGCGGTGCGGGCCGACGCTTCTCGATCACGCCGAGCCGGGCCTCGGGATGATAGATGAGGCCGCGCAGCCGCCGGCGCAACTCGCGCGCCTTTTTCGCCTCCAGCCGGGTAACCACCAGGTTGGCGCCGGAGGCGACGACGCGGGCGCCGATCGCCGCGATCTGCGCAGCGCTCTTGCCCTCGCCGAAGATCACTTCTGGCACGCCGCGGCGGAGCGCGCGATGCTGGTCGACCTTGGCGAAGCCGAGGTCCTCGAACGGCAGGTGGCGCAGGCGTTCAAGCGCGGCGGCGGCGCCAAGGCTACCTGAAGCGACCTGCTCCAGGAGCCGGCGCAAACTCTCCTCGGTCACGGTAAACGCTCGCGGATCATCGCCGGCGCGCCTGTTCGGGATCCAGCGGCCGCGCCGGAGTAATCAGAATCTCGCGCACCGCGCGGGCGTCCGCACGCACCACCGTAAGTGTCGCTTCGCCTGCCTTGAGCTGTTCGCCGGGCCGGGGAATATGACCTAGACGTTCGACCACGAACCCGCCGATGGTAGCATACTCGCCGCTTTCCGGCAGCCTGAGACCGAAGCGCTCGTTGAGTTCGGCTACCGGCGCGCGCGCCGAAGCGCTCAGCGCGCGCGGACTGATCACGCGCACCAGTTCCTCGCCCGCGCCATGCTCCTCCTCGATTTCGCCCACGATCTCCTCGAGCAGATCCTCAAGCGTCAGAATTCCCGCCGCGCCGCCGTACTCGTCGACGATCACGGCCAGGTTCTGTCCGGTGCGCTGGAAGGTGAGCAGAATTTCATCGAGCGGCGTGGACTCGGCGAAGTAGACCACCTGGCGCATCACTTCCTTGACCGGGCGGCTCAAGTCGGGCGCCTCGAGCAGATCGAAGACGTGGAGCAGGCCGACGATGTTCACGATCCGCTTTTCGAAAACCGGGATACGGCTGAAGCCGCTGCGCCGAGCGATTTCGGCCGCCTCTGCGAGCGTGGTCTCGAGCGTGACCGCCTCCACCCGCACCAGCGGCACCATCGCCTGGCGCGCCTCGGCGTTCTTGAAGCGGAAGATGCGGCTGATCATCTGCCGCTCGGCCGGCAGAATCGCGTCCGCGATCGGTGCCTGCGGCTGATCGCCAAGCGAGCGAATCATCAGGGCGAGGTCCTCGCGCGTGATGAACACGCTCTTGCATTCCCGCCGGCACGCTCGGCGAGCCGTCTCAGCCATCGGCTGACCATCGACTCGGCCTCGAGCACCGGCCAGAAGGTCACCTCCAGCGCGCGCAACGGGCGCGCCGCGATCCGCGCGAAAGCGATCGGATGACGGAAGGTTAGGAGCTTGGGCAACGACTCTCCGATCAGCAGGCTCAACGGGGCCAGCACGAAGGGCGCGAGATAGGAAGTATTGGGGCCGAACTGATGCAGGAAAGTGGTGAGCACGCTGGCGGCGATCACGGTCGCCAGGTTGGACCCGGTAAGCGTCAGGGCCAACACCCGCTCGCGGCGGCGTAGCAGCGCGAGCAACAGCGGATATTCGCGTCGGTCGCGCTCGTTGGCGGCGCCGAGCTTGCTCTCGTCGGTCACCACCATCGCGATTTCGCTGGCGGCGAAAAAGGCCTGCACCAGCAGGCAGGCGGCGATCGCGGCGATGAGCGCGCCTAGCTCCATCGTTTAAGCCTTACCAGCTCGATTGTCGCGCCGCGCACTTTTTCGACTTTCGCCTCGAACCCGTTCAGGCGGAGCTGCTCGCCCGGCGCAGGAACGCGGCCGAGCCGGCGCAGCACCAGCGAACTCAAGGTGCGCTCGTGGCCGCGGGTGGCGAACGAATCGCCGCCGTCGAGCGCCTGCGACAGACGGGCTACGCTGATGGTGCCGGCCGCGAGCCATTCTCCGTCGCCGACTTCGAGTAAGGTCGGGCCCTTCGAGTTCGAATTCGTCGCGCAGTTCGCCGAACAGTTCTTCGAGCAGGTCCTCGAGCGTGACCAGGCCGAGCAGGTGGCCATATTCGTCGACCACGAATGCGAGCTGAAAACGGCGCCGGCGCATCTCGTCGAACAATTCGCCGAGCGTCTTGCCCGGCGGCACGAAGTAGGGCTCGCGGATTAGCCGCTCCAGGCGCGGCGGGGTCGACTCCAGGCGGCGGGCGACCAAATCCTTGGCGCGCAGCACGCCCACGATGTTGTTTGGATTGCCGCGGTAGACGGGAACGCGCGAGTAATGTCCGTGGGCAACCTCGGCGATGATGCGGTCGGCGGCGGTATCGAGGTCGAGCGCGAAGATGCGCTCGCGCGGCGTCATGATCTCGGAGACCCGCCGCGAGCCGAACGCGAACACCTTGTCGATCAATTCGCGCTCGGCCGGCGCCACCTGGCCGAACCGCTCGCTGGCGAGGAGCAGCGCCTTGAACTCGCTCTCCGAGAGCGGCGCGCTGGGCGGCGACTCCTCGGGCACGAAGAGGCGCGCCATCGGATGAAAGCCTCAGCGCGACCGCGGCAAGCGGACGTGCGGTCAGTCGCGCCACCGCGGCCGGAAAGCCGAGCGCGAAGGTCTTAGGCGTGATGTCGCTGACCAGCAACACGAGCACGAACATTACGGGCACCGAGATCCAGCCCCCCGGTGGTCCGAGCCAAGTCAGAAGAAAAGTGGTCGCGAGACATTCAGCGAAGACATTGATCGCTTCGTTGAAGCCGATGATTACCACCAGCGATTCGAGCGGACGGCGGAGCAACGAAGTCGACGGCTTTTGCCGCCGCTTCGCCTAGGCTCGCGCGCGTATGCTGCATCCGCGCGAGCGCGAACAACGCGGTTTCAGAGGCGGCGAGCAGGGCGCTCGCTCCGAGCAGCACGATGACCAGCAGCAGCAACATTGCCGATAGCTCGATCGCTTACCCGCTCGGTTGCGAACGCAACTGGTCCCATCCCGCGAGCAACGGCGAAATGCCGCGTCCGCTAGAATCGGGCGCATTGACCAACACTGCTTTGCCGGACGAAGTTATGCAGCCGATACGGCTCACGCGCACACCGAGCATACGCGTAAGTGCAGGCGCGGCGACGGCGCGGCGCAGACAGAACAACAGTTCGTAGTCATCGCCGCCGCTGAGTGCGAGCGCCGGATCGTCGCCGACGGTCGCACGGTAGGCCGCGGAAAGCGGCAGTGCGCTCGCGTCGATTTCGGCGCCGACTCGGCTCCGTTCGAGAATGTGGCCGAGGTCCTGCCACAGTCCGTCGCTCAGGTCGATTGCGGCAGGCGCCGGTTTTATGCGAGCGAGGCGGAGCCCGGCCTTAAGACGTGCGGTAGGCTGCAGGAAACGGTCGACGAGGAACTTGCGCGCGGCGCCGCGAGCGCGAGAGCCGTCCCGAGAGAATTCGCAGTCCGGCGGCGGCGTCGCCCAGAGTGCCGGTAACGTAGACGGTGTCGCCGGGACGCGCGGCGTCGCGCCGGAGCGCCGCGCCGCGCACTTCGCCGAGCAGCGCGATGGTGATAGCGAGCGCACTCGCGCGGGTGATGTTGCCGCCGACCACTTCGACCTCGGCGCGAACTGCCGCCGCTTGCAGTCCCTGGTACATGCGATCGAAAAATCGCATCCCAACTCCGTCGCGCACCGCAAGGTTGACCACGCATACGGTCGGCTTTCCGCCCATCGCGGCGATATCGCTCAGGTTAACCGTCAACGCACGCGCGCCGAGCGTCTCCGGCGTCCCCCACGCGAGCTTGAAATGCACGTCCTCGACCATCGAGTCGATGGTCAGAAGTTGGCGGACGTGGGTTTCGGGAAGAATCGCACAATCGTCGCCCGGTCCGAGTATAGCGCGACGGCTCGAGCCGAGGCGCTTCAGCAGGCGCTCGATCAGGTGGAATTCTCCGGGCGATTTGCTCACATGGTTCGCCAGGCGGCGAAAGGCGTGACGCGAATCCTCAGGGCCGGTTGCCGCGCGCTACGGCATGCGGCGAAATTCCTGGTTCAGCGATCACGAAAACACGCTAGAGCATTCGCGCCGGGCGGGCAATAGCGAGCGCGGGGCGAGTAGTGCAGGCGGTCCACAATTTCAGTGCGCCGCTGACGCTCCGCCGCTCTGCGCGCGGGTGCGCGGTAGAAAGAACGTGATGATCAGCGCAACCACCATCAGGTAGCACAAATCGCGGTAGATATCGTTGAGCGACAGCATCATTGCCTGGCGCTGCAACTGGCCGTAGATCATCGCCAGCCCCTGCTTCTGGCCGGTAACGAGTTGATGCATGTAGTCGAAGTGCATCGCTCCCGGCATCCGCGGACCGCTCTCGCCGAGACGCCAGGCGTCGAAAACCGTCAGATGGTTGACCAGGTAGGCTTTGACGTGTCTGTTCGAGGTGGGTGAGATAGGTCGTCAGCGTCGAGGTGCCGATCGAAGCGCCGATGTTGCGCACCATCGAAAAAAAGCTCGCCGCGTAACCCATGTTCTCGCGGCTGACCGAGCTTAGCGCGGCTCCCGCCAGAGTCGGAAAAATCAGGCCCATCCCCACCCCCTGCACCAGCGTGGGCCAGACGAAGTTCGAGATGCTCATCGAGAGGTCGAGCGTCGACAGCTCCCATTGCGCGATGGCGATCAGGATGTAGCCGAGAAAGACCAGCTTGCGCGTGTCGAAGCCTCTGCGCGCGATCGCGCCCAGCAAAAACATCGCCGCCATCACGCCCATCCCGCGCGGCGCCATCGCGAGTCCCGCCTTCCACGCGGTATAGCCCAGCAGCTCCTGCAGAAAGACCGGATTCAAAATCTGCATTCCATACGCGGTAAAGGTCAGAATGATGAGCAGCATGGTCGGAACGGCGAAGGAGCGATTGGTGATCAGCTTCACCTGGAGGATCGGATTGGGAGTGCGCCACTCGTGCACGATCAACACCACGAAGGCGCTGAGAGCGATCGCCGAGAAGTAACAGACCCAGGCGCTCTGGAACCAGTCGGCGCGGTCGCCGCGGTCCATCACGATCTCGCCGAGCCCCAGCGAGAGCACCAGGCATACGATCCCCAGGTAGTCGGCGCCGCCCTTGCCCTTGAGCTTGCGCAAGTACGGCGGATCGTGGACGAAGGTGTAGACCATCAAACCGGCGGCGACGCCGATCGGCACGTTGATGTAAAAGTTCCAGCGCCAGTTCCAGTTGTCGGTGATCCAGCCGCCCACCGTCGGGCCCATGATCGGCGCGACCATCAGGCCGACCCCCCACATCGCCATCGCAAGCGCCTGCTCGTTGGGCGGAAAGGTCTCCATCAGGATCGCCTGCGAGAGCGGCTGCAGCGCGGCGCCGGCGATTCCCTGGAGGAAACGGAACGCGACCATCTGATTGAGCGTCTGCGCCGCGCCGCACATCGCCGAGGACACGACGAAGGTGACGATGCAGACCAGGAAATAGTTTTTGCGTCCGAATTGCCCGGCGATCCATCCGGTGGTCGGGATCATGATACCGGCGGCCACCAGGTAAGTCGTCACGACCCAGGTCACTTCGTCGACGCTGGCCGAGAAACTGCCCTGCATGTGCGGCAGCGCGACGTTGACGATCGAGCTGTCGAGCACCTCGAGGATGGTGCACAGAATGACGGCCAGCGCGATCAGCCACTTGAGCGCCCCTTCGACGTAGGCGTGCGCTTGCGCGGGTGCTTCGATCGTTGCAGCGGCTTCTGCCATCGATGGGCTACCGGTATGTGACCGGGCGATAGAACTCACTGCTTGCTGCGGCCACAGCGACTGTTGCAGCCGGCGACCGAGGCTTCGAGTTTCGCGCAGGCACGAACGTGGCGGTCATTATGCAAAAATCAGCGGGCCGCCGCGAGTGCGTGGTGCGGCGCGGACGAACACAGATGAGATCGGTAGCGCGCCGATGAAGACTCAGCGCCGCAAGCGCGCTCAGACTGCAGCCGGGGAACGGCTGGTGCGCTTGCGGCATCGATGGCACAGCGCGCGGACCTCGACCGAGCATCCGAGCAACTGAAACTCGCCGAGCGTTTGCCGGCCGGCGAGCAGGGTGTCGAACTCGGGCGCTTCGACATCTTCGACCCGCTTGCAGCGCACGCAGACGACATGATGGTGCGGGCGAGTATTGCCGTCGTAGCGCGCGGTCTCGTGCAACGGCGTGACCTTACGCGCCTCGCCGACATCGCACAGGCGCTCGAGCGTGCGATGAACGGTGGCGAGCGAGATACGTGGATGTTCGCGGCGCACCTGGGCGTAGATACGGTCGGCCCGCGGATGGTCGCCCGATTCCAGCAGCGCGCGAAGCACCGCGAGACGCTGCGGAGTTACCGCCATCTTCTTGCGCCGGCAATTGGCGATGAATTCCGCGAGCCGGGCCTCGGCGTAATCGCCGCGCCCCTGCCCGCCAAGGAGCCTAACTTCCGTCATTGATAATGATTGTCATCCGTTCGCCCGCTCCGATCAACTCCCTTTAGAAGCCATCACATCACCGGCAGCTTGAGGCCCGCAGTCACCAGCGCGCCGCTCAAGACGCCCATCAGCGCCTCGCCGGCCACCAGTCCGGCTGCGAACAACAAGCCAGGGCCGCTATTGCTGTCGCGGTCGCCCTCGCCGCGCATCAACCGCGCCAACGAGCCCAGGAAGATCGTCACGCTCAGCCCCAGCGGCAGGTAAAGCCCGATCGCGACCGGCATCACCGGCGTTCGCCATCGCGCGCCGCGCCGCTCCAAAATTAGATCGAGAGCAACCAGCACGATCGCGAGCACCACGCCTGCGGCGACCGCGGCCCACGGCAAGCCGCCCTCGAAAACGCCTTGCGCCACCTTGGCCATCAGGAAAGCCTGTGGCGCGGCCAGCGCACCGGCGCGTGCGCCCGGTGTGCCGGCAATGCCATAGCCGCGAATCAGCAGATTGAGAATCGGCGCCATCACGAAAGAAGACGCAAGCGCGCCCATCAATACGGAAATTTCGAGCGCGCGCGGCGTCGCGCGGACGTGGAATCCGGTTGCGAGATCGTGCAAGGAGTCACCCGCCATCGCAGCCGCCGTGCACACCACAGCGCCGGCAGTGATCGCCAGGTGCGGACCGATCCCGGCGGGCACGCCCCACAATTTCAGCAGCAGGGCAACCGCCAGCAGTACGATGATCGTCACACCGGAAACCGGATTGTTCGACGCGCCGACGATTCCCGTCAGATAGCCGGCGATCGCGGTGGCGAAGAAGCCGATAAACGAGAGCGCGATCGCAAGCGCCGCGCTGAGGAACACGCTGCCGGATAAAATCAGGCAGATTGCAAAGATAAGCGGAATCGCGAGCGCGACCGCGCCCAGTACCGCCGTGGTCGAGAGGTCCTGGTCCTCGCGGGCCACCGCCGCGGTCTGAGTCGCGCGCGCCATCCGGATACTCTCGCCGAGCGCGCGTCCGATCGGGCCGCGCAAGCGCCACAGCGTCGCGAGGCCGCCGACCAGCATCGCGCCTACGCCGAGATAGCGCACCTGACCGCTCCATATCGCGTGCGCCGCCGCCTGCGGATCGAGATTGCGCAACTCGGGATGCGACGTGCTCAGGATTGGTATCGCGACCAGCCAGGCAAACGCTCCGCCCATGAAGACGAGGCTCGCGATGCGGATGCCGATGATATAGCCGATAGCCGGAAGCGCGGCCGAGATGTCGGTTGAGCCTGCCAGCACGCGCGTCCCGATCCATCGCGCGGACTGCAGCACCCCAGGTATGACGCCCAAGATGTCCTGTGAGGCCTTGAGCGCGGCGGCGACGAGTCCGCCCCACAAAAGCGGCAACGCGCTCGCCCCGCCGGCCTCGCCGGCGCGCAGGACCTCAGCGCACGCGACGCCTTCGGGAAACGGCAGACGCTCGTCCACGATATAAGCGCGGCGCAGAAAGACCACCAAGAGACTGCCCATCGTGGCGCCCGCCGCACAGAGCATCGTTACGTCGCGGTAGGGCAGCGCGCCGCTCTCGCCCAGCACCACCAACGCAGGAAAAGTGAAAATCGCGCCCGCCGCCACCGCTTCTCCGGCTGACGCGATCGTTTGCACGACGTTGTTCTCGAGAATCGTCGCGCTCCCAAGCGCGCGCAACACCGCCATCGAGATCACCGCTGCCGGAATGCTCGCCGATACGGTAAGCCCGGCGTAAAGCCCGAGGTAGGCGTTGGCCGCACCGAGCAGCATCGCGAGTATCAGGCCAAGCGCGATCGCGCGCGGCGTGATCTCACGAGGCGCCGCGTTGCGGACTTCCGGAGATCTTCCGGTCAACCCCGCCACGCGACGTCAGATCTCGAAAAGCAGCGAAGAGAAATGATTACAGCGCTATCGTCGATTGCGAACGCGCCAGCGTTCACATTCCTGCGTTTTGCGCGGGGGCCGCATCGTGCGGCTGACCGGCCGCGTCCCATCCCTTGATTCCGTCGACCATCACGCTCACGTCCGTGTAACCCGCTGCGACCGCCCGCCGGGCGGCCCCGTGCGAGGCCATTCAACGCGTGTTGGCGCAGTAGAAGACCAGCTTGGCATTCTTGGCGGGCGGCAATTCCGTCGCCACGTCGTAGTTGTCATAGGTGGTTAGTAGGCGTGCTCCCGGAATAACGCCGTATTTGTCGCGAGTGGTGTCAACGTTGGCGTCGAGGACCACGACGTGCGAGTTCGGATCGGCCCTCAGCGCGGCGAGGTCGGCGACGTGCATTAGCTTGAAGTTATCGTCCGCACGTTTGCCGGTCAGCAGGACGGAAAGCTTGTCCCATGCGGAGGAGCGGCTACCCGCCCTTGCCGTAAACGGCGCCGTACAAGCGAGAGCCGCCACGACCGCTATCGAGACTGTCCATTTGCGCATACTGCTACTCTCTCTCCAGGAGTTCGCTTCGCAGCCTCCGACAACCACGAGGATACCACGCGCGTCTCACACCATCCAAGCCGGGTTTATCGCGGGCGCCGATGGCGGGGACGGTAATATCAATCCAACAGGCGCAACCGCCGCCGGGTTGCGCCGGCAAAGGTCGAGGCGGCCACGTCCTGCCGATATCCTTGCCACCGCGAGGCTAAACTCGCCAATATGGCGCCGGTTGTCTATGCTCGGGAGAGAGTAGCGGCACGAATTGCCAAGGCTACAGAGTCTCGTGCGGATGGACTCGGAGCATCAGGATGAGCGAAGATTTCAAATCGCGGGCCAAAAAATGGCCCAAGGGAAATCATTACGAAGATTTCGAACTCGGCCATGTCTACCATCATCATTGGGGCCGGACCCTCAACGATGGTGACAACAGCCTGTTCTCCACCCTGACGCTCAGCTTCAACCCGCTGTACTTCAACGCCGAGTATGCAGCGGCCCATGGCCACGGAGGCGTCGTCTTGAATCCGATGCTGGTCTTCCTGACCGTGTTCGGACTGTCGGTCGAGGACTTGAGCGAGGCAGGCGGCCTCTTCCTGGGGGTCGACGATCTGAAATTCCATCGCACGGTCTATCCGGGCGAGACGCTGAGCGCGCGCAGCACTGTTCTGGATAAGCGCGAATCGACGAGCCGGCCCGAGAGCGGAATCGTGAGCTGGCACACCGAGGGCCACAACCGCCGCAGCGAACTGGTGATCGATTTCCGCCGCACCAATCTAGTGAGCAAGAGGAATCCCCGTCCATGAATTACATCACCGAAGAGCGCAAGCTTATCCAGCAGATGGCCCGCGACTTTGCGCTCGAGCAGGTCCTGCCTATCGCCAACAAGCTCGACCCCGAGCAGGGCGATATCCCGATGTCGCTGCGGGACAAGATGGCCGAGCTGGGCTACTTCGGCATCCTGATCCCTGAGGAATACGGCGGCCTGGGGCTCGGCGTGTTCGAGTACGCGTTGGTGACTGAGGAGCTTGCGCGGGCCTGGATGAGCGTCGCGAGCATCATCGCGCGCGGCAACTCGCTATGGGGTGGCGTTACCGAAGAGGACAAGCGCCGCTATTTTCCGAAAATCGCACGCGGCGAATGGCTGGGCGCGTTTTCGCTGTCGGAGCCTGACGCCGGATCGGATCTCGCCAATGTCGCTTGCAAGGCCACCCGTCAGGGCGACGAATGGGTCATCAATGGCACCAAGACCTGGTGCACGTTTGCCGACGGCGCAGATTACATCGTGTTGTTCGCGCGCACTTCGCCGCCGACCGATCCCAAGCGCCGCCACGTCGGCATCAGCCAGTTCCTGATCCAGAAAGAACGCGGCGGCTTTCCTCCTGGGATTTCCGGTTCGCCGATTCGCAAGATCGGTTATTTCGGCTGGAAGACTTTCGAGCTGCACTTCGACAACTTTCATCTGCCGGCCGCGGCGCTGCTTGGCGAAGAAGGGCGCGGGTTTTACGCGATGATGTCGGGGCTTGAGACCGCGCGGGTACACACCGCGGCCCGCGCGATTGGCCTCGCGCGCGGCGCGCTGGACGATTCCGTCGAGTACGCCAAGCGCCGCTCACAGTTTGGCCATCCCATCGGAGACTTCCAGGCGATCCGCTTCAAGCTGGCCGAGATGGCCGCAAATATCGAGGCCGCGCGCCAACTGATGTACTTCGTCGCTAACGAAGTCGACAGCAAGCGGCGCTGTGATAAGGAGGCCTCGATGGTGAAATGGTTCGCTTCCGAGATGGCTGAGCGTGTAACCAGCGATGCGCTGCAGATTCACGGCGGGTACGGCTACACCAAGGATTTTGCGATCGAGCGCTACTGGCGCGACGCGCGGCTGACCAAGATCTTCGAGGGCACCTCGCAAATCCAGCTCCGCGTGATTTCGGATCGGCTGCTCGGGCCGCAAGATTAGAAGGGACCAAGCGGGATTGGCGGGAGCGTGCAAGATGGCAGCAGAGACCGGAAAGAGAAACGCGTCGGAGCCCCAGAGCCTGACCGGCCGCGGCAATTACTTCGAGGACTTCAACCTCGGCGAGGTTTACGAGCACGCACGCGGCAAGACCGTCGGCGAGATCGACAACGTGCTCATCACCAACCTGGTTTTGAACACGGCGCAGGGCCATTTCAACGAGCACCTGATGGCGTCCAACCCGATCGGCCACCGTATCACCTTCGGCGGCGTCACCGCGTCGCTGGTGATCGGGCTTGCGATGGAAGATACGGGCGAGCAGGCGCTCGCCGAGCTTGCGCTGGACAAGATTCGATTCCGGACGCCGGTGCTGCACGGCGACACGCTCTATGCGTTTTCCGAAGTGATGGAAAAGCGCGACTTCGACGCGGCCGCGGCGGGACGCCCCGATCTCGCGCAGTATAACCCCGCCGAGGTCGGCGAAGTGCGCTTTCGCCATTGGGGAGTGAACGAGCGCGG
Organism: uncultured delta proteobacterium; assembly: GCA_963710455.1. Classification (GTDB taxonomy): domain Bacteria; phylum Desulfobacterota; class Binatia; order Binatales; family Binataceae; genus JAKAVN01. Next base: position 46,127 of record CAVQAG010000011.1, on the reverse strand, counting down.
CGAGGTGGTGTTCGAAGGCGAGCGGCGAGTGTTGCTCAAGCGCCGCGGATTTCGGCCGCGCGCTAGCGCGTCGGCGGAGCCGGCCGGCTCGCGGGCGTCCGGACGCGGCACGCCGGCGCATCAGAAGCCGCCGGCGCGGCGCGCGGTGCGCGTTCGCGCCACGGCAGCGAAGAAGGGCGGCGCACGTCCGCGCGGCCGGCGATAGCCGGCAATCCGGCTACGCTCCCGGAGCGGGTGCAAAGGCAATATTTCGCTGACGAGCACCAGAACGCGAGCACGAGGCAGGCGAGTACTCAGACAGGAAGGATCACCATGATGCGTCTTCGCAGGTCGGAACTCTCGACCCCTGGCAGCAATCCGCGAATGATCGAGCGCGCGGCGGCGAGCAACGCCGACCTCGTCTTCCTCGACCTCGAGGACTCGGTCGCCCCCAACGAAAAGGTCGCCGCACGCAAACGGGCGATCGACGCGCTCAATGGCCTTGATTGGGGCAAGAAAACCCGCGCCGTTCGGATCAATAACGTCGAGACCGAATACGCTTACGAAGAAGTGATCGAGCTTGCCGAGAAGGCCGGCGACAACCTTGACCTGATTATCATTCCCAAGGTCAAGGCGCCGCGCGATCTCTGGTTCGTCGACACTCTGCTTTCGGGCGTCGAGATGAAGCTCAAGCGCAAGCGGCGTATCGCGCTCGAGGTGCTAATCGAAGAAGTGCAGGCGCTGATCAACGTCGAAGAGATTGCGCGATGCACGCCGCGGCTGGAAGCGATCATCTTTGGCCCCGGCGATTTCAGCGCTTCACAAGGCGTGCGTTTTCCGGCTAAAGGCGCCGCAGGTTACCCGGGCGACATGTGGCACTATGCACGCAACAAGATCGTGGTCGCGGCGCGCGCGGCGGGAATCGATGCGATCGACGGACCGTTCGCCGACTTCCACGATCCCGACGGCTACCGGCGCGAGGCGACCTGGGCCTCGATTCTCGGCTTCGTCGGCAAATGGGCAATTCATCCGAGCCAGATCGATATCGCCAATGAGGTCTACTCGCCGACCAAAGATGAGGTCGCACGCGCACGGAAAATGGCCGAGGTCTATGCCAAGGCCGAGGCCGATGGCCTTGGCGCGGTGACCTATGAGGGCGTGATGATCGACGTGGCATCTGTCCGCGGCATCCGGCACGTTATCGAGCGGGCCGATTTGATCGGGATGTAATTAGCCGCGATGGAGCCGCAGGTTCCGCCGGCAGGAGCCGATGCTATGAATGAAGAAACAGCCGCGCGCCTCAAGCGCCTGGACGATGCGATCTCGCGCTACGTCCGGCCGGACACTTTTGCCTTGGGTATCCGGATGCTCAAGCCGGGCGAGCGGCTGCCTGAGGATGTGCGCGTTCCCAGCCAGAGCTTCAAGGAGCAATGGATCGTCTGTCAGTCGATAGGTGTCGCGCGGCGCTACGGGTGGGGAATCGCGGTCGGCCGCGACGACGTCATCTGTCCGCTATCGGCGATCGCCTTCGGACTGCGCAAGCCTAACGACGAATATTTGAAGGGCTTCGCGGCGGTGGGGATGTACTGCGAGAACGAGGATGCGGCGTCCAGGCTTGAAGCCAGTACCTGGAAGTTCGAGCCCGGCACATACGATTATATATGCGTCGCGCCGCTTTCGCGCGCGCGCTTCGAGCCGCATGTCTTCGCCGTTTACGCCAACAGCGCGCAAGTGCTGCGGCTGGTGCACGCCTCGCTTTTCCAGCGCGGCGGCCGCGTGGCTAGTACAACGGGTGGCCGGCTCGACTGCGCTGAGATCGTCATCCAGACCATGAGCACCAACGAGCCCAAGGTGATTCTTCCCTGTACCGGCGACCGCGTGTTCGGGATGGCGCAGGACAGCGAGATGGTGTTTTCGGCTCCGTGGGAATACGCCGACGAGATCGTTGCCGGGCTCGAAGGCACACACAAGGGCGGAGTCCGTTATCCGATAACGGTCGCGATGCGCTCTACGGTGAGCATGCCGAAGACCTACCAGGACCTGATACGGATGCTGAAGGAGCGCGACCAGGAACCCAACAGCTAGGCCGGGGGTGTCGAGTCTCGATTCGGAAGAATGGTACTTGCCGGTTACTTTTCGATTCTGAGTACCCAGCCTCCATCAACCACTCGCGTTTCGAGGAGCGCGTAACCTTCGGCCTCGGCCGCGCGCGGGATATCACGCGCGCCGCGTGGATCGTCGAGGGTCAATTCCAGCGTCTCGCCGGGCGCCATCCGTTCCAGACGCACCTTGGCATGGGCCCAGTTGAGCGGACATTTGACGCCTTTTAGGTCGAGCCGAATCACCTCGCCGGTGGGCTTCACGGCGTCGATTGTAGCATGTCTATTTCGATTCGTCGGGCGGACCGGGTCGCAAGCCGCCGGCGTTAGCGCGCGGCCGACTTCGATGCGTCCAGCACTTCGCGCGCGCGTTGCAGCACGCGGCGCATCACGTCCTCGCTTTGCGCACCGACCAGCGGCCAGTCGCCAATGAGGAATGTCGGCACGCCACTGATGCCTTTCTGGTTCGCCGACATGGCATTGTTCTTAATGCGCATCGCGTACTTTCCGGAATCGAGCGCCTCACCCAGCGTCGCACGGTCGAGCCCGGCTTCTGCGCCAAGGTCCAGGAGCACGTCGCGTTTGCCGATATTGAGCCCTTCGGTGAAGTAAGCGCGGAAAATGCGATCCTCGAAGGCCTCGGCTACGCCGGCTTCTATCGCGTACTCGCCCGCCTGCAGCGCGAGCATCGAGTTGGCGAGCGTGCGGGGCGCTTTCATCTCCACTCCGGCCGCCGCTCCCATCGCGCCTATCCGCTCCCAGAGCGACTCGCGCGTTTTCGGATCCATGTCGGGCCGCCACTGCTCGGCCGGCATCCCGTCGGCAGGCCATTCCGGATGAATTTGAAATCCGCGATGACGCAGGGTGAAATCGAATTCGGGCTTGAGCTTTCGCAACACGGCGAAGCCGATATAGCAGAAAGGTCAGATGAAGTCGGAAAACATCGTGATGTTAATCGCCATCGCTTTTGCTCCTTATCTCCAAATATATGCCGTGTTCGGTCGCGCGGTCAAAAGAGGCTCACGGGCCGCCGCTACAGCAGAGCAAGAAATTCGTCGACAGTTATACCGCCTGACGCACGATTGTTCGCAGAGTCCCCTTGGCGATTTCGCGATGATCGTGAATAACCAGTCGGCGAAACGGTGGCGCGAAGAGCGAAGAATCATGTGGCTACCGGTTTGCCGGTCGAAACGATAGCCGCGCATGGCAGCCTTCTCCAGCCCTCGTGCCTGGACAACTTTCTGGGCGTGGGGCCGCTGTGTTAGTAGCTAGAGACAGCGCGGCGCGGTCGCCGCGGCACTAATCGACGACGCGCGCGCAACTGGAGGAAGCATGGTTGCCGACAATCTCAAACTCGAGGGCAAGCTCGTGATCATCACCGGAGCCGGACGTGGGCTGGGCCGCGCGATGGCGACGCGGCTGGCCGGGGCCGGCGCCGACATCGTGGCCGCCGCGCGCACGGTCGAGCAACTCGAGGAGACCGCGGCCGAGGTGCGCAAGCTCGGACGCAAGTGTCTGATCGTGCCGACCGACGTCTCGCGCTCGGAGGACGTAAGCGCGATGGTCGCGGCGGCGGTCAAGGAGTTCGGCAAGGTCGACGTTCTGATCAACAACGCCGGCGCCGGCGAGGACTCCTTTGGCAAGACCATCGATCAGATAACCGACGACGAATGGCGCCGCGGAATCGACGTCAATCTCTCCAGCCAGTTCTACGGTTGCCGTGCAGTGATTCCGCAGATGCTCAAGCAAAAGCGGGGCAAGATAATCAACATCGCGTCAGGTTATGGACTGCGCGGCGGCAAGCACAATTACATGTACGCCTGCTCCAAGGGCGCGGTGCTACAGTTGACGCGCTCGATGGCGCTTACCTACGCCGACTACAATATCCAGACCAACTGTATCGTGCCGGGCATCTTTCCGCACAACGAACGCCTGATGGCGTTCTTCAAGGGCGGCAAGTTCATTCCGATGGGCCGCGGCGGAGAGGACGCGGACGTCGGTCCGCTGGCGATCTTCCTAAGCTCCGAGGCTTCCAATCATATCAATGGCGCGCTCATCAAGATCGACGGCGGCGGCCTGGCCGGGGGCATCACGCCCACCGGCGTCGCGCCGCAGCCGACCACGTAAAGGCAGGCGAGGGCATCATGGCACTTCCCCAGGGACTGGACGATTTCACACTGACCGACAAGGCTGCATTGATCATTGGAGCGGAGCATCCGGCAGGGCATGTCGCCGCCGTTACGCTAGCCGAGGCGGGCGCCAAATTGATGATCGCCTCCCAGGAGCCCGGCACCAACGACCAGATCAATGAGACCGTAAAGGCAACGCAGGCGGCGGGTGCCAAGACGGCGCCGGTAACCCAGATACAGAACGCGGAGATCCGCGCCGACGTGCGCGCCACGATCGACAACGCGGTCAAGCGGCTCGGCGGCCTCGACGTGATCGTGATGGCGCTCGACGCGCCCTACTACGCACCGGCCGACGCGGGCGACGACTCGATTTTCGATCGCGTGATGGAGCGCAACGTCAAGAGCGTGTGGATGGCATGCCAGGAGGGCGCCCGTGCGATGCGTCAGCGCGGCGGCTCGATCGTGGTCATCAGCTCGGTGCTCGCGGAACGCGGCGTCCCCGGCGCGTCGCTTTATTGCGCTGCCAAGGGCGCGGTGGCGAACCTGGTACGCGCGCTGGCGCTGGAGTGGGCGCGCGATAAAATTCGTATCAACCTGCTCGAAACGGGTTGGTTGACCGAGGAGGGAAGTCCGGCCCTCGCCAACGACGAGTTTGCGGTCAACCTGCTCAAGTACCTGCCGTACAAGCGCCTGGTGAAGCCCGAAGAACTGGCGGGCGCGCTGCTCTACCTCGCCTCGCCGGCGTCGGGTTTCGTTACCGGCGAGGCTATTCCGATAGACGGCGGCCTGCTCTGCCGAGTCTGATCGAGAGTGGGGCCGCGAATCGCGGCCAGGCCTTGCGGCTCCCGCGCGCTCAGGGCACGAACGGCGAGGCGAGCGAAAGGCCGCCATCGACCATGATGGTTTGCCCGGTGAGAAAGGCGGCGTCGGGCATGCAGATGAGACAAACCACGGCCGCGAGCTCGTCGGCGTTCGGGACGCGTTTGAGCGCTGAGCGATCCGCGGCTGCCCGCGCGATCCGCTCGAAGTCCTCTCCCATGTAAAGGCGAGATGAGTCGCTATCAATCAGCGCGAAGTTGACTCCGTTGACCGTGATGCCGCGCGGGCCGAGCTCGAAGGCGAAGTCGCGCACCATGCTCTCCAGCGCCGCCTTGGCTGCGCCCAGGGCGCCATGGCCGGCGGTATAGCGAATCGAATCGATTCCCGAGATCATCACGACGCGGCCGCCGGCACACATCTGGCGTGCGCTCTCCTGCACGGCCGCGACGAAGCCGCCGACACTCAAGTTGAAGGTGCGGGCAAGGTTATGCGGCTTGAGCTCGACCAGCGGGCGAAAGGCGGTCGCGGCGGCATTTGCGATGAGGATATCGAGGCGACCGAGATCCTCGCCGACGCGCCGGACCATCGCGCGCACCTGTTCGTCCTCGCCAAGATCGGCCTGCACCAAAATGGAGCGGGGCGCGAAAGCGCGAATTTCTTCCAGCGTGCGCCGCGCACTTTGCTCATCGCGGCGGTAGTTAAGCGCCAATGTTGCGCCACCACGCGCTAATCTAAGCGCAGTTGCGCGCCCCAACCCGCGCGTGCCACCGGTCACGATAGCCACCTTGCCGTCGAATTCGCCCATCGATGCGAGAATACCAAAAGCCTCGGCCGGGCGACGAGCGGTGCAAACGTGTCTATTCCGCATAGAGGTTTGCACAGCGACGATTTTGTCGGCATTATTTTTCCAGTTCGGTTTTTTGTTTGCCGTCTATCCAAGGGGGGAGAAATGGCTGCAGCGGAAGAGTCGCGGATCGGCAAGGGCACCAAGATCTCGGGCACCATGCATTTTCATGGCACCGTGCGAATCGAGGGAGAGGCCGACGGCGAGATCGTTGGTGATGAGGTCGTGATCGCCGAAGGCGCGGTGGTCTCGGCCAAGATTACGGCTGCGCGGCTGACGATCGCCGGTACCGTGAGTGGCGAAATCGTGGTGCGCCAGCGCCTGGAGCTGATGTCCTCGGCGCGGCTGCATTGCACGATCAACACACCAAGCCTGATCCTCAACGAAGGCGCGCAATTCGACGGTGATTGCCGGATGCCGCGTGACAGGATGGCCGCGTGATCGTCGCGGCTTAGGCCGATCGCGAAGCCTCAAGCGGCGGCGAAGCTGACCAGCGTGGTTTCGGCTGCGTCGCGGGCGCGGCGGCGCACGACACGGCCGGCCCCGTCAAGTTCGAAGTCCTCCGCGTCGCCCATCCGCGGTTCGAAAATCCATAGTTGCTCCGCCTCATCGCGGCGGCGGTAGGTCTGCTTGGGCGATGAAGCCACAAGGGTACTCGGGTCTATCGTCGCGACTCGGCCAATCCATCGCGCCTGCCCCCGGGCTCTTACGTGCGCGATGATCAGCGCCTTACACAGGACCAAATCGGCGTCGACCTCATGCATGCGGCCGAGCTTGGAGCTCACCTCCTCACGCCCGCCGGCCGCGATGAGGTGGCCGCGGATGAGATCGCCGGAAGCCTCGTAGCTGGCGCTGCGCTTGAACGGCCCGCGGCTGTAGCGCAACGCGACCGCCGTTATGAACCCGCCGGCGTCGAGGCGCGCCTCGACCTCGTGACGGTTGAGCCCGTCGGGAGTGTGCCGCACGCCACGCAGGAACCCGATGCCCAGCGTTTCCTCCTCGATCGCGATCAGCTCGCCGCCGCGACGCAGCTCATAGCGATATTCGCCTGCCGGGGGCGCGGCTGCTGTCACGGGTGTTTCGTCAAATGCCATCGGCGAGCAGGCGCGCCAGGCGCGCGGCGAGATCAGGTGCGCCGGTTTCGTGCTTGAAGAAGACGTAGATCTCCTCAGCGCCTTCACCAAGGCGCGCCAGGCGTGCCGCCCATTCCTTGAGCCCTGTATCGTCGTAGGTTTCTTTTCGCAGCCGCACATAAATGTAGGGTGCGGTGCGCTCGACCGGGCTCGCCAGGCGATCGCTTTCGGCGATACATAACGCGGCGCCCCCGTCGCTCAGCGCCTGCAAGGCCGAGTCATCGTCGAACCAAGAGCTATTGCGGAACTCGAACGCCGCGCGCAAGCGCCCGCCGAGCATTGAGATGAACTCGCGCAACAGGGGCACGTCGCGGCCGAAGTCGGGGGGGAGTTGGAACAGCACCGGGCCCAGGCGCTCATCCAGCGCGCCGGCGGTCTCGGCGAAGAAGCCGAGGGGATCAGAGGTATTGCGCAGGCGCGCGAAGTGCGTGATACGTTGCGGCGCCTTGAGCGCGAAGCGGAAGTGCGCTGGAGTCTGCTCCGCCCATCGCTCGAGCATCGTGCGCCGCGGCATCGCCCGAAACGTGTAGTTTATCTCCACCGTCGGCAAACGCTCGGCATAATACGAAAGCATTTTTGGGCCCGACAGCTTGGCCGGATAAAAGACTCCGAGCCACTCCTTGTAGCTGAAGCCTGAAGCGCCGATCCTCACCTGCGGAGCCATCCCCGTCGAAGCTATTCGCGCGCGTCCGATTGGACAAGCCGGAGTTCGTGTCTGCTCATGGCGCGCGGTCAGATCATCGATATTCGTCAGCTGATCGCCCTGACAAACATCACAGGGCTGGGGCTTTTTTCAGTCTGTGTTCCATAGGTGACTGAATTGCGTCCATGTGAGCACTATCAAAAAAAACGCCGGCTTTGGTTCCGAGGGGCTTTCCTTTTTGAAAAATCTATCCTAATAATGCACATCAATGCCGAAGATTGGCATAATAAGACCGGGGTCGGCATCGTACACAAGGTGGGAGGCTGGGGATTAGTTCGCTCCAAAAGGGGAAGGAAAAGATGCCATCGACTGGCGCAAAAGTTTTGACGGTCAACGAGCTCTCGGAATATCTGCGCGTACACCGCTCGACGATCTATCGCTTGCTCAAAAAGGGGCAGTTACCGGGTTTCAAGATTGGCAGTGACTGGCGCTTCAACGTTGAAGCGATTGATGAATGGCGCCTGCAGCAAGGCGCTGCGCAGCTGGAAGAGCTGCGGGCCGAAATCGGTCACTGAACCCTCCGGGGACGCACTCCGTCGAGTCCGTCCCTTACCAGGCGGCCGTCCCGAATCAATATCGTCGTGCGCGTTGTCTTGGCGCCGTTATACTGAGGCGCCCCGATGTCCAGGTCCGCCGGCAGTCCCTGTCGGCGCCTGGTGCGATCACGTCTATTGGCTGAGACTTGGTGGTCGGCGTGCGGCACGCGTAGACTGTCCGGGCGATGCCGACCGACATATCACACAAGACGCGTTTGTTCACCGAATCGGTCATCCGTGAGATGACGCGGCGAGCGCTCGCCTGCGGCGCAGTCAACCTTGCGCAGGGATTCCCGGACTTTGCGGCGCCCGCGGAACTCAAGGATGCGGCCAAGCGCGCGATCGATGAGGACTATAACCAGTACGCGATCACGCATGGCTCACCCAATTTTCGCCGCGCGATCGCCGACAAGGCGCGCGCCTATAATCGGCTCGAATGCGATCCCGACCGTAACGTCACTGTTACCTGTGGCGCCACCGAGGCGATGGTCGCGACGATGCTCGCGGTGATCAATCCAGGTGACGAGGTGATCATTTTCGAACCGTTCTACGAGAACTATGGTCCCGACGTGATCCTGGCTGGGGCGACGGCGCGTTACGTAGCTTTGCGGGGGCCCGATTTTGCGATCGACCGCGGCGAGCTCGAGGCCGCCTTCGGCCCGCGCACCAAGGCGATAGTGATCAACACGCCGCACAATCCTTCGGGCAAGGTTTTCAGCCGAGCCGAGCTGGAATTTATCGCCGAGCTATGCCGGCGCCACGACACGTTGGCGGTGACCGACGAGATCTACGAGCACATCATCTACGATGGCGCGCGCCATCTGTCGATCGGTAGCCTGCCCGGGATGGCCGAACGCACGATCACTATAAGCGGACTTTCCAAAACCTATTCGATAACCGGCTGGCGGCTGGCTTATACGATCGCGAGCGAGCGGCTGACGGGAGCGATTCGCAAGGTCCACGACTTTCTGACCGTAGGGGCGCCGCATCCGCTGCAGGAGGCCGGCGCCGCGGCGCTAGCGATGCCCGAGTCGTTTTACGCTGAGTTGAAAGCCATGTATGAGCACAAGCGCGCGATCCTGCTCGCCGCGCTCAAGACCGCCGGGCTCCCATGCTGGATGCCGCAGGGCGCCTACTACATCATGACTGACATCGGCGAGCTGGGCTTTCGCGACGACTTCGAGGCCGCCGACTTTTTTCTTGACGCGGTGGGCGTGGCCGCGGTGCCGGGATCAAGTTTTTACCATCGCGACGAACTGGGCCATCGGATGCTGCGCTTCACATTTTCGAAGAGCGATCAGACGCTCGCCGCGGCGGCAGAACGTCTGACTCACCTGGGCGAAAAACTGGCTGTCCGCGGCGGCCGCTGAGCAAACGGAGTCAGTCGCCCAGGTAGCGCCGGCGCACGAAGACCTCGCCCAGCAGCAGTACGATCACCAGCGGCAGGAGGTAGGGATCCGCGTCGCGATAGATCGTCACCAATTCGCCTCGCGCCTTAAGTATCTGCGCCGCAGGCGCGCCGACGGCGCCGCCGGTTGCGCGCGCAAGCTCGCGTAGCAAATCGAGATTGGCGGGCCGCAGCCTGAGCTCCGCCTGGTCGGCCGGGCCCGCCTCCGGAACCGCAACCTCGCGGCGCACCAGCACGCGCTCGGTGTCGCCATCCTTTACCATCAGCGTTACGTTGTACTTGCCCCGCGGCAGTGGTGCGGACTCGCCGGTGTACACCGCGCGGCCCGACTCGGTCATCGGGACGTCGATCGCACTGCCCAACGCGTTACCCGACGCGTTGGTTATACTGCTGATACGGCACACCAGGTTGTTGACCGGTGCATTATCGGCCTTTTCCGCCTGCAGACTGAGCACGCCGCCGGCCGCGTTATGCACCCGCAGACTGAACGGTCCAGAGTCCCCCTGGCGCATCACCCAGCTCGTGAGCTGCGACCAGAATTCCGCATAACGGTTCCATCGCACCCAACTGAGCGAGGCGGTCGAATCGGTGTCGGCGGCGAAGACTGCACTGCGCCCGAGCCCATACTGCCACGCGGCAAGCAGCGGCGAGGAGGTGTCGTTGCGCCTGATTCGAAGCGGCACGGCGGCGCCATCTTTGGGCACGGTGGTCGCGAACAGCCCGATCGGCGGAATTTCATGATCGCTGATGCCGCTCAAAATCGTGCTTTCCCCCGCGTACTCGAGATGGCTCTGCTCATGGCGTTTGTCGGAGATAGCCTGATTGGTCAGGTGGACGAGCAGCAGGGGCAGCTTGCGGATGTCCTCGACACGGTAGAAAGTGCCGCCGGTGGCTTTGGCAAAGTCCTGCAAAAGACGCAGATTCTCGAGGTCGGGTCCGATACGAATGGTTGAAACGGAGATGTGTTGCTTGTCGAAATCGGCCATCAGTTGATCATGATCATGATACTGGCGATTGGTGTCGCCGTCGGTAATCAGGATCACCTGATGCACCGGGATGCCGCTGCCGAGAATCTCGCGTTCGGCGATCTCCAGCGATTCTTTGAAATCGGTGCCGCCGCCGGGTTCAAGCCGCTCGATCCGGCGGGTCAGTTCCGTGCGGTCCTCGCCGACCGGGCGCAGATGCGACAGCACGTAGGGTTCGGAATCGAACGCGATCACGCCCGCGTAGTCAGTGTCGTCGAGTTGGTTGATCAGCGCGACGGCGGCCTCTTTGGCGTAGCGGATACGCTCGCCGTCGCGCACCGCCGGATAGCGCGAGTTGTAGCTCATCGAGTTGGAGCGATCGATCAACAAATAGACTGCGATCGGCTCGCGCGAGGGCGGCGGCGGCTGCGGAGTGAAAGTTATCGGCAGGGCCTTTTCCAGCTCGCCCTGATGAAATTTTTCGTCGCGCAGCGCGTCCCCGGTCACGATTAATCCGCCGCCGAAGTCGCCAACGTAGCGCGCCAGCGCCTCCTGCACGTCGGGCGTAAGCGCTGACGCGGTGACGTCCACCAGGATCACAGCCTGGTAAGCGAGATAAGTCTCGGGATCGGTCGGCAGCCCATGCGGGGGCGTCTCCTGGACTTCGTACTGGCGAAGCCTGAGAGCGCTCATCAGGCTGTCGGGCGGATTAGTCGAGATCACCAGCACGCGCGGTGGCCCGATGACGGAGACTGCGGTCTCCGCACTGGGATTGACCGCGACCAGCGGTGAGTCGACCTCGATTCGCGCGTTGAGCAGATCGGCGCCATAACGATCCAGTTGGTAGGGCAGGGCAAAACGATTAAGCCCGGGCTGGAGCAAGACAGTGCGATGGCCCTGCTCCTCGCCATTGCTGGTGAGCCGTACTCGCGTCGCAGCGGGCGCGCGGGCTTCGCTCAGGATGTCGAGCCTCAGCGCGAAACTGGCATGCTCACGCACGGGAGTAGGCGCTTGAAAATCGACGATCGCGACCCGCCCCGCCGACGACGGCTGCGGCGCCGCGGCATACAGCCGCGCGCCCTGCTCGACCAGCGCGGGCAATTCCGCAGTAGCGCTACCATCGGTTTCGTTGCCGTCGGTCAGCAACACGATACGCTTCTCGTCCTCCGGCGGCAGCAGACTAAGCGCGGTGGTGAGTCCACCGGCGATATCGGTACCGCCAGGATCGGTGCCGATGCGCGAAGGATCGACGCGCACCAGACGCGGGTCGCCCAATGGCGCCAGCAAATGCGTGCTGCGGCCAAACTCGAGCACCGCAAGCCGGTCGCGCGGACTCATCGCCGCGCGCAGCGCTTCCATCTGCCGGTACATCCATTGGAACTGGTCGGGTGCGATCGAATGCGAAGCGTCCATCGCGACCACCACAGACATCCGATGCGCCGGTGTCTTGAGCGGCAAGCGCAACCCGGCGAGCAAAGCCACCAGGATCACATACAGGCTGGTGCGCAACGCTGCAGCGCCCGCGCCAGCCGCGCGGCGCCCCGCGCACATGGCCATCACTCCCGGCGCCACAGCCAGCGGCGTGGCGAGCAGCAGCCACAGTAGTTCGGGGCGCTCAAACATTACGCTCCCTCCAGCGCATCGCCTTACGCGTCAGCAGTGCAGATTCCATCAGCATCGCAAGCAGCGCGAGAGCGACGAGCCACGTCGCGATCGGCTTTACCTGGGCTGCGGGGGCGCGGCCGCTCATCGCCGCAGCCGTTGCAGGGGCGCCTTTGGCGGACGATGCGGCCGCTGGCGGAACCGCTGAAAGATCCGATTCGGCGGCGTCGTAATAGTTGGCGTAGATTACCGCCTTGGCGCCCGCCGACCTGATTTCGTAGCGGCCAGCCTCGATCGGTCGCACTCGAACGCGGCCCATCTCGTCGGCTCGGGCCTCGCTCACAGATCCATCCGGCGCGACTATCCTGGCAACCCCAACGGCGGGAACGCTGACCGAGCCGCCAGTCGATACGACCTGCAAATCCTGCGGGGTCAAAAGCCGCTTGACCATTTCCACGGTCAGCACCAGTGCTTCGAGCTTATCGGGATCGAGCAGCATGTGGTCGTTCACGCTGAACGCAATCAGGCCGGTTGCGCCCCGTGAGTCGTAGCCGAAGGCCGCTAGCGGAAACGATCCGCTGCTGCCCGCGCCCGTGCCGTGCGCCAGCACTTCCATCCATTGCGGCAGGCTCAGAATGCGCGCCGGGCTGAGCGCGAGCGGCTGGCCGAGCTGCTCGCCATCGGCCCGCTCCTGCATCTGCGCTACGGCCACGGTGCCGACTACAGGCAACTGCCATGACGGCGGCTGCGAATGCTCCAGCCAGGGCGGCGGATAGATGATCAGACGCGCGGCGGCATTGACACCGGGGTCGTAGGCGTCGTTGAGCACGGCCAGGCGATAGCGCTGGGATTTGGCGAGATCAAACTTGACCGGATCGATCGCGGTGACGATCAAGCCTTGGTTGACGGCCAGCAGCACCCGCGCCAGATCGTCGCGAGCTTCGGGACTGGGCGACATGACCAGGGCCTTGTCGGGTTTGTCATTGGGCGCAAAGGTCCAGCGCGTGTTGTCGGCGGCCAGCGCGTCGTCGGTCACGATGCGCGCCCGGACCAAGCCGCCCTCCTTGAGCGGGCCAAAAGGCAGCACGGTTTGTCCGCGCGGCTCGAGCACGAAGGTGGTGTTCAGCAGGCTGCGTGCGTCGAGATCGATGGAAATTTCGCAAAGCTCGGGACGGTCCGAGAAGTTGCGCACGACCAAGCGTCCCGGCGAGGCGCCTACCGTACCCGGCTCGAGCGCCACGATCGCCAGATTGGCGGCAGATCTTCCGACCTGATGGACGTGAACATGCGTGCCAGGGCCGGCTGAATTCAACAGGTCGCTCGCCGGAGCACGGTCGGCAAAAAGATCAATTTCGGCCGTCCCCCGCGCTCGCATCAGCGCCGCTCGCATCGCTGCGGCCCGCGCCGGCAGAGCAGCGGGCTTGAGTTCGTTAACCGTCTGGCGGACGTCGGCCAGATGCGAGGTCGGAGCGCGATGCACCGTGGCTTCCAGGGCATAGCCGATCACGCTGAAGCTGTCGCCCGGTTTGGCTGCGGCGACGATTTCCAGCGCCTGGCGCCGAGCCACGTCAAGCCGGGTGCCAGTGGCTTCGCGCGCACCCATCCCGGCGCCCAGGTCGAAGATCAGCGCGTGGGCCTGATGATGGGCCGCCGGCGACTGGCTTCGGATGTACAGTCCCGCGAGCGCCATCGAGAGCGCACCCAGCGCGGCAATTTCCAGCCAGAACATCAGGTCGGTGCGAAGCACCCGGGAGCTGGCCACCGGCGCCGCGATCTCGTCGAACAGCATCAGGCTGGACACCTCAAGCGTGGGCTTGGCGCGGGCGCGCAAGTAGATCGCGACCAGCACGGCGAGGCTCGCCAGATAGGCCAGATTGCGCGGATTGAGCAGTCCCATCGCGCGCTACCGCATCAGGCCCAGGCGCGGAAATTCGCGCATCACGATGTCCTCGAAATGGCTCGAGCCAAAAGCCCGGGCATAAACGATTCCGTTAGCCGCGCAAAACGCCGCAAGATCGGAGGACAGCCGCTCAGCCCGCCGGCGGCAGTTCTCTGCCGCGCTCGCACCGAGAGTTACCTCGCAGAGCTCCCCGGTTTCGGAATCGCGCACACGATAGTGGCCCGGCGGATAGTTGCCGCTGCTCTCGCGATCGCCCAGGACGTGGATGACCTTCACCTCGTGGCGCGCGCGTAAAAGGCCGCGCAGAGCTTGTTCGTATTCGCTGGCGGACACCAGGAAATCGGAAATCAGAATGACGGTGCCGGCCGGCCGCCGCATCAGCAGCAAGCGGCCCATCGCCTCGGCCATCTGCGTGGCGCCGCCTGCGCGCACCGTCCCGACGAAGGTACGGAAGGCCGGGTAGCTCTCGCGACGACGATGGAGCGCCGAAGTCTCCAGACGCGGCGTGCCGCCGCGCGCCGCGGTAAACGCGCCGAGACGGACCGCGTCGTTGCTCGCCATCGCCACGTAGGCGAGCGAAGCCGCGAGGCCCAGCGCAAGGCCCAGCTTGTCGTCCTCGCGCGGCAGGCCCATCGAAGCGCTGGCGTCGACCAGGATAGTCACTTCGATTTCGCGTTCGGCGCGAAAGGTGCGGATCGTCAGATCGTCAAGCCGGGCGAATGCGTTCCAGTCAAGAAAGCGGAGGTCGTCGCCTTCGGTGTATTCCTTGAAACTTTCGGGTTCGATGCCGAGTCCTTGCACGCGCCCGAGCATGCGGCGTCCTTCACGTACGGTGCGCGAACGCTGGACTCCGAGCACCAGGCCGTCGAGCCGGCGGAGAAAGTCGGGCTCGAATGCGCGCGCCTCGAGCATCTAGGCCAAGCCGCTCAGGCGCGGGCGGGGCGGACCGCCTGGATGACGCGCTCGACGATATGGGCCGCGTCGATACCGTCGGAATGGGCCGCGTAGTTGAGCATCACGCGATGCTGGAGCGCGGCGGGAGCCACCTGGTCAATATCTTCGTACGCCACGTTGGCGCGGCCGTCGAGCAGGGCGCGCACCTTGGCGCCCATGATGAGCGCCTGCGCGCCGCGCGGGCTCGCGCCGAAGCTCACGTAGCGGTCGACCGCGTCGACGCGCAGGCCATTGTTCTGCTGCCCGATATAGCGCGAGGTGCTAGGCTGGGTCGCGCGCACCATCCGCGCGGCGTAGTGTTCGATCGGCTGCGCCACCATCACTTCGCGCACCAGGCGCTTCAGCCCTTCGATCCGCTCCGCCGCCTCGGCCACCGAAAAGATCGGTTCGACTCCCGCATCCTCGGGCCCGGTGGTGTTGGTTACGATACGCACCATCTGGCTCTCGTCCGGGTACTCCAGCCGCACTTTGAACAGGAAGCGATCGAGTTGGGCTTCGGGCAGAGGGTAGGTGCCCTCCATTTCGATCGGATTCAGGGTTGCCATCACGAAGTACGGCGGCTTGAGCGTGTGCGTGATACCGGAGACGGTCACCTGCAACTCCGCCATACACTCCAGCAGCGCCGACTGGGTCTTGGGTGTGGCGCGATTGATCTCGTCGCCGAGCAGGATATGACAGAACACGGGGCCGGGCTGGAAAGAGAATTCGCGCCGTCCGTCCTCCCCCGAAAGAATCACCCGCGTACCGGTGATGTCGGCGGGCATCAGGTCGACGGTGAACTGTATGCGGTTAAAACTGAGATTCAGCGCCAGGCCGAGGGTCTTGACCAGCGTAGTTTTGCCGGTGCCGGGGACGCCCTCAATCAGCACGTGGCCACCTGCGAAGAGCGCGCTCAGGAGTTCCTCGACCGCTTGCTGATGGCCCACGATTACTTTGTGAATTTGCGCCTGGACATGTCGGAAGGTGCGCGCGAAGTCGGCTACCGTAGGCACCTCGGCGGTGGCAACTGCATTCATCGTTCAAACACCCGTTTAATCGTCACCCGGTCCGAGGCCGGGATAGAAGCGCGTTCGAAGGGCTCGTCAGGAGCCTGGCTCGCGTTGAGCGCGCTCTTGGTCCGTTGCGGCGGCGAGGCCGGCGCGCTGCTCGATCCTTCGTCGGAGGGTGCAACCTCGACCGGAATCTTGAATGTGTCGTTGCCGAGTGCCGGCTTTTCGGCCTCGCCATAAAGATGCTGCGGGTCAGTGCCGGAGCCGTGATCCGAACCGCCCGCGCCCAGCGAGCCGCCTGGCGGGACTTTGCGGGCGTTAGGTGGCGTGTTCTGCGCGATCGATCCATTGGCGGCCGGGTCGTCGTTATTGAGGCCGTTGAGCGCGGACAATCCGCTCATGTCCGGCATTCCCGGACTGGGTGCGCTGTTGGGCTGCATTTGATTCTGATCGGCTTGCTGCCCGGCAGCGGGATCTTGCGGATTGCCCTGGGTGCCCTTTGCCGGCTGATCGTTTTGGCCTTGAGCTGCGGCTTTGCCCGCGCTGCCGCCTTTTTTGTCGGTAAGCTTCAGGCGCGGGGCAGGCTCGGCCGGCTTGCCGCCGGTAAGCTTGTTCTGCAGCGCCTTGGCAGCGTCGCGCGCATTGGCCATCAGGCGCGAGCTCGGGCTGCTCTGTTGCCCTCCGCGCTGCGCTTCGCGCAACTTCTCCGCGAGCTTCCGTAGCGTGGCAGGGTCGGCGTCGATTTCCGTGCCCGGTTCGGCTGAAGGATCGGCGGGCCGTATGTCGAGATCGCCCAGGTCGGCAGTGGGCTCGCCCGGGGCGTTCACGACGTGATTATTGGCTGCCAGCCTTGAGGTGCGGACACCATAGGCGAGGCGCATCACGATCACCGCAACGATGCAGGAGGCCAGCGCCGCCCACAGCCATCGCGAGAGCCGGCGCGGTTCGACCCGGGTGGCGGCGAATTGCTCACGTAGCCCGAGCGTATCCTCGATCAGATAGGGCCACAGTGAGGAACGCGGTTCCACCCGCATCGCGACCATCGTGGTCAGCCGGCCCTTAAGCGCCGCACGTTCATCGGCGATTCGCGCCGCGCTCTCGTCGCTGGTGCGCATCCGCCATGCGGCGCGCGCCGTGCGCGTGACTCCGGCGACGGTGACAGCGATGACAGCCATACTCAGCAGAAGAAAAGTAAGCGGACTGAAAGCGAAAGCGGCGCCGACGATCAGTACAGCGGCGCACAGGATAAAGGTGAGACCGCCAAATAATCCCGTTTGGAGGGCCAAGGCGTTGAGCCGGCCGCGAATCGACGCCACCTGGTCAAGAATCAGCCGAGACTTATCCTCGCCACGCGCTTGTGCGGCTTCGTGATCCATTAGGGAAAAGCACCACCGCCACGACGCCAATCGGCGGTCAGTAGCGACCAGGATAATTTAGGCCTGCGACCTGCGCAACTTGAATCTGTCAGATCTGCCGGGCGTCCGCGATACGAATTGCACCAACAGCTCAGCGAGCACGCCACGGCCTGACTCAGTCCTTATGACTAAGCCCAGCGTCGTCAAGCACACTCAGTGCGATCGCCGACCAGTCCATATCCTCGCGCCCCTTGGCGAGGCTGGCGAGAAATCGGTCGCGTACCAAACTCGCGACCGGCATCGCCATCGTCACCTCGCGCGCCGTGCGTAGTGCCAGCTCTACGTCCTTGAGTCCGAGCGCCAGCCGGAAACCCACAGGAGTGAAGCGCTTCTCCGCGATCGCTTTGCCATAGCCCTGGTAAATCGGGCACGCAAAGAGCGTTTTCGCCAGCAGGTCCGCGACCGCCGCGCGCTCGACTCCCTGCTTCTCAGCCATCGCGAAAGCCTCTGACATTGCTTCAAGGTTCGCGGCGATTAGAAAATTGCCTACCAGCTTGGTGACGTTGGCCGCGCCAGGCTCCTCGCCGAATTCGAAAACCGCCTGCCCCATCGCTTCGAGCAGCGGCCGTATCGTGGCTTTCTGCGCGGCCGGTCCCGACGCTAGTATCCACAGCCGCTTGGTCTTCGCCGCATCGGGACGTCCGAACACGGGCGACGCAATTATGGTGTTGCCGCAGGCCCTATGATGCTCCGCGAGCCGGCGCGTGGTCGCGGGTGCAACGGTGCTCATCGAGACATGGATTCCGCCTGGCCCTAACCTCTCGGCCAATCCCCCGGTGCCGAGCGTCACCTGTTCGACAGCCGCATCGTCGGCGAGCATCGTGATCACGATTCCACCCGCCAGCGCAGCGTCGCCGGGCCGTTCGACCCGGGTCGCGCCGGCTTTGACAAGTGCTTCGGCTTTCGAGGCCGTGCGGTTGTAAACGCGCAGTTTGTACCCGGCAGCGAGGAGGTTGGCCGCCATCGGCTCGCCCATCGCCCCCAATCCGATAAATCCGATTTCAGTGGCCATCGTAGTGACAAATCCTTTCTTCAAGTTTGAGCACACATTGCGCCGCTGGCCGTGATCGCCACGCGACTACCGCGCGCGGGTCACTCCCAGGCGCGGACACAGATGCGCAACCGGGCATCGCGAGCACCACGGCGAAAGCGGTTGACAGATAGTCTGGCCGAATGCCACCAGCAACGAATTATATTCGATCCAGTAACGGCGAGGCAGCGCCGCGCGGAGCGCGGTCTCGGTCTCATCGGGCATGCGCGTCCGCACCAGCCCCCATCGGTTGGAGATTCGATGCACGTGCGTGTCGACGCAGATACCCGGCTTACCGTATGCCTGGGTAACCACGAGGTTGGCGGTTTTGCGCCCGACGCCCTTGAGCATCAGCAACGCATCGATCGAGTCGGGCACTTTCGCGTCGAAACGCGCGACAAGCTCGCGGCAGATTCCGACAATTACACCGGCCTTGGTGCGATAGAATCCGACCGGATAGATAAGCCGTGCGATCGCACCTTCGCCGAGATCCAGCATCGCTTGCGGCGTCGATGCTTCAGCGAACAATCGCGGCGCGGCTTCGGCCGTGGTTTCGTCCCGCGTGCGCAGGCTCAGGATGCATCCGATGAGCACGCGAAACGGGTCGCCATGTTCAGCGGCTTCCAGAGCCATCACCGGCGCGTTCCATCCCTTGGCCGCGAGCCGCAGTATACGCAGCATCCGGCCCACCGTTCGTCGATCGACGGACTCGATGCGCGAGCGCCCGACTCGCGAGCGCCGATCGGCCGTCGGCGCCTCGGTGCCGGCCGCGCGCGAGTGCAGCGCGGCCGTGCGAACTGTCTTGCTCGCGAAGGCCATGGCGCATCACATCTAGCACGCTGGCCGCGCGCGCAAGAAGCCGACGTTCGTTTGACGCTGGACCTCAACGGTAATACCTTCCTTTCGCTGGCGCGCCGGCCGCCGTCGGCGTTCGCCAATACCGGGAGGGTTTAGCGATGGACCTCGGCAAAGACCTGATGCTCGAGATGTACCGCTCGATGCAGCGGATTCGGCAGTTCGAGGGGCGGGTGCGCGATCTGGCGATCGCCAGCGAGATTCCGGGCTTCGTGCACGTTTCGATCGGCGAGGAGGCGAGCGCTACGGGCGTATGCGCGGCGCTGCGCAAGACCGATCGCATCACCTCGACCCATCGCGGGCACAGCCATCTGATCGCCAAAGGCGGCCGGCTCGACCGCATGATGGCTGAGCTCTACGGCAAGCGCGAAGGCTACTGTAAGGGCAAGGGCGGCTCGATGCACATTGTGGACTTCGCGCTCGGAATCCTGGGCGCCAACGGAATCGTCGGCGCCGGCCTGCCGATCGCGACCGGGTCGGCGCTAGCCGCGCAAATCTCCGGACGCGACGACGTTACCGCCTGCTTCTTCGGCGACGGCGCCTCCAACGAGGGCACCTTTCACGAATCGCTCAACCTCGCGGCAGTCTGGAAACTGCCGGTAGTTTTCGTCTGCGAGAACAACGGCTTCGGCGAATTCACCCCGATGGAAACCGTGACATCTGTTAGAGATATCGCGGTACGCGCGCAGGGCTACGCAATTCCCGGACATATCGTCGACGGCAACGACGTGTTCGAGGTCTATCGCTATGCGAGCGAAGCGATCGCACGGGCCCGCGCCGGCGAAGGGCCGACGCTCCTCGAATGCAAGACCTACCGATGGGAAGGGCACGTGGTTGGCGAGCAGGCTTTCCTCGGCTCGGCCGGTTACCGCACCGAAGCCGAGATCGAGTCCTGGAAAAAGAAATGCCCGCTTATCAAATTTGAACAATTTGTGCTCGAGGGCGGCAAGATCGGCAAGGCCGAACTCGATCGCATCGTAAATGAGACGCAAGCAGAACTCGAAGCCGCGGTCGAGTTCGCGCGCAAGGGCACCTTGCCCGACCCGTCCGAGGTCACCGACGACGTTTTCGCGTAGGCGCGCGGGAGAAACGATTCGGACGCAGAGCGAGGGCATTACCATGGCGGTGGTCAGTTACATTCAGGCAATCAACCAGGCGATCGACGAAGAGATGGCGCGCGATCCGCTCACCTTCGTGATGGGCGAGGACGTGATCCTGGCGGCGTTTGGCGCCACGCGTGGGCTGCACAAAAAATACGGTCCCAGCCGCGTGCGCAACACGCCAATTTCGGAGGCCGGGTTCGTCGGCGCGGCGGTGGGTGCGGCGATGGCCGGGACGCGCCCGATTTGCGAAGTCGAGTTCGCGAGTTTTTTTTACTGCGCGATGGACCAGGTGTGCAACCAGGCGGCCAAGTTGCGCTACATGTCGGGCGGGCAGGCCCGGTTGCCGATTACCTTCAGGGCCGTGTACGGCGCGGTCGGCGGCGCGGCGGCGCAACATTCCGAAACCGTGTATGCGCAGTTCCTGAGCGTGCCGGGACTGAAGCTCGCAATGCCCTCGTCGCCGATCGACGTCAAGGGAATCCTCAAGAGCGCAATCAGGGACGACAGTCCCGTAATCGTCTTCGAACATCTGTCGCTCGGACGCCTGCGCGAAGAAATGCCCGCCGGCGACCATCTGATTCCGCTCGGCAAGGGCGCGATCAAGCGCGCGGGAGACAATGTGACGGTGGTCGCGATCGGCGCGATGGTGCCCAAGGCGCTCAAGGCCGCCGAGCGGCTTGCCACCGACGGTATCAGCGTCGAAGTTGTCGATCCGCGCACGCTGATTCCGCTCGACCTTGATTTGATTCTGGAATCCGTCACGAAAACCAATCGCGTGGTGATCGCCGACGAGGGCCATCTCCGCGGTGGCGCGGCAGGCGACATCTCTGCGCTTATCGTCGAGAAGGGCTTCGACCTGCTCGACGCGCCGCCCCGGCGCGTGACCTCGCTCGACGTTCCGATTCCATTCAGCCCACCTTTGGAGAAGGCCGCGATTGCCGACGACGCACGGATCGAGGCGGCGGTTCGCGAATTGGCGGGGCATTAAAGTCCGAGTTTGGCGGACTGTCCTGAGAACCCTGGAAACCGCTCTCTTATATCATCGACCGACGTTCGCGCCCCGGTGAGACTCGAATGCCCGTTGAAGTGACCATGCCCAAGTTCGGCCTCACGATGCAGGAGGGCACGATTCAGCGCTACTTCAAGGCGCAGGGCGAAAGCGTGCGTGCGGGAGAGCCGCTATACGAGGTCGAGACCGAAAAGGTGCTTTACGAAGTCGAGGCGCCGGCCTCGGGCACGCTCGCCGCCGCGTTGTTTCCGGAGGGCGCGACGGTCGAATGTGGAGTCGTAGTCGCGATAATCGCCGAGAGCGGCGAAGACGCGGCGGCGATCAGTGCGCGCTATGGTGATGGCGCGGGGCCGCGGGCGGGAGCGTCCGCCGCCATGGCGGCGGACGCTCCCGCCCGCTCAGCAGGTATCGCTGACGCTGCCGCCGAGCCGGCGTCGTCCGCCGCTTCGGCGGCGGACGACGCCGGCTCGCGGCGCGCGGTAAGCCCGGTCGCGCGCAAGCTCGCCGCCGAACTCGGCGTCGACCTTGCGCGCGTCGCGGGCACCGGCCCCGGCGGCCGCATCACGCGCGAAGACGTCGAGCGCGCGGCCGCAGGCGCGCGGCTCAACGCGCAAGAGCGCGCAACGCGGCGTCGGCGGCGGCAGGTGCAGGCGCGCCAGCGGGCGCGCCTGCACCTGCCGCTGCGCCGCCGCGGGCAAACCGCAACCGCGCAGTATCCCGATGCGCGGGATGCGCAAGACCATCGCCGATCGCATGGCGCAGAGCCTGCGAGAAAGCGCGCAACTCACGATCACCAGCGAGGCCGACGTCACAGCTGCCGTAGAACTGCGCGAGCGGCTCATCCGGCAGTTCGAATTCACCTACGGTGACCTCCTGATCCAGGCCGTCGCGCGCGCGATGCTGCGTCATCCGCGGATGAACGCGCGGCTCATGCAGGACGCGATCGCTATCATGCCGCAGGTCAACGTTGGGATGGCCGTGGCGCTGGAGGACGGTCTAATCGTGCCAGTGATCGTCGACGCAGATCGGAAGTCGCTGCGCGAGATCGCCACGGTGACACGCGAACTGGGTGAGCGCGCGCGCGCGGGCAAGCTGCGCCTGGAAGAGGTAAGCGGCGGGACGTTTACAATCACCAACCTTGGCACCTACGGGGTGGACGCGTTTACGCCGATCATCAACACCGGCGAGACCGGGATTCTTGGCGTCGGGCGGATCATCGAGAAGCCCGTGGTTTATCGCGGCGAGATCGCGCGGCGCTCGATGATGACCCTCAGCCTGACTTTCGACCATCGATTGATCGACGGCGCGCCGGCCGCGCAGTTCCTTCAGACGGTGATCGAGATCTTCAACTTCGGCGAGCGCTAATAAAGATGCGGGCCGCATCCTGGATCGTGGCGCTGGCAGCGTCACTGGCGTTGTCGCTGTGCCCAAGTGTCGGGGCCGGGACTGGATGGTCGGCCGAGCTCGCCAGCAGCATCGAGGCCGATGCGGTTAACGAGGCGCCGGCGCCTCAACCCTTCAATTGGGAGAAGCTGACCCAGGAGGCGACGGCACTGCTCTCCCAGTATATTCGTATCGATACCACCAACCCGCCCGGCAACGAATTGGGCGCGGCGCGGATGCTGCGGGAGAAATTCCTCGACGACGGAATCCCGGCCTCCGTATGGGAGCCGGCGCCCGGGCGCGGAGTAATCGCTGCCCGCCTGCGTGGGATTGGCAAGCATACCAAGGCGATCGTGCTGCTCAGCCATATGGACGTCGTGCCTGCCAACCCCAAGCAATGGCAAGTGCCACCGTTCTCAGGTGAGGTCAAGGACGGCGATATCTGGGGCCGCGGGGCGATCGACGACAAGGGCCCCGGCGTGATCGAGATGATGGCGATGCTGGCGATCAAGCGCGCAGGCATCCTGCTCAATCGCGACGTTATTTTCATCGCGACCGGAGACGAGGAGGAGGGCGGACGCAACGGCGCCGGATGGCTGGTGGCGCACGAGAAGCAGGTTTTCGCGGACGCCGGCTACTTGCTCAACGAAGGCGGTGGAATCGAGGAGACGCCGGGCCATCATCGCTTTTACGCGGTTTCGTTGGCCGAAAAGACCCCGATGTGGATCCGGTTGACGGCGCAGGGGCCGAGCGGCCACGCCGCAGTGCCGCCGGACGCGACCGCGGTCACGCATCTCACCGTGGCGCTCAGCAAGCTCATCACGTACCGTCCGCCGTTGCACGTGATCGACACGGTGCGCGATTATTTTCGCGCTATCGGCAAAATCGACGGGGGGCCGAGCGAATTCAAAAACCTGGTGATCTCTTTACGCAAGCCCGCCTTCCGGCAAAATTTTCTTTCCACCCCGCGTTATAACGCGATGGTGCGCGATACGATTACACCAACCGTGCTCGGCGCCAGCCAAAAGACCAACGTGATTGCGCCAACAGCTTACGCCGAGGTCGATTGCCGTCTGCTGCCGGGCGCCGATCCGAAGGAATTTCTCGATCAGATCCGCAAGGTGATCGGTGACGACACGATCAAGGTCGATGTGCTGCTCAACTTTCCCGCGGCCTCATCACCCTCGCGCTCGATCCTGATGAACGCGATCAACGCGGTCGCGTGGCAGGATGGCCACGATACGGCCGTGCCGATGATGATCGCCGGGTTCACCGACAGCCATTACTTTCGCGCCGCCGGCCTCGTCGCCTACGGCTTTGTACCGGTGGAGTTGACCACGGCACAGGAGCACACGGTCCACGGGGTCAATGAGCGGATCGAGGCAAAGGAGTTGGGCAACGGGATTCGGCGGATGGTTGAATTGCTGCGCTTCGCGGGCGGAAGCTGAAATCGTCGATGGGAGCCGAGGCTTGAGAATTATGCTGCACGCAGGAGCCGGATACTCGATTTCGAACAACCCCAGGGTGGCCGCCGCCGAGGCCACGCGCGATGCGATGCGCCAGGCGGGATTGCATCATGCGGCAGCCGCGTTGTGTTTCGCCACCACCGCGCATGGCGCGGCCTTCGGCTTGATCATGCGCACGGTTGCAACCGAGGCGCGAACGCGCGAGGTCGCCGGATGCTCCAGCGTGGGCGTGATCGCGGGCGAGCACGAGATCGAATCCGGTCCCGCGGTCGCGGTGATGGTTTTCGGCGGTAGCTCGCTCAGCGCCAAGCGCTTGTTCGTGCCCTCGGTGCGGGGCCGCGCCCGGGAGGTCGCCGGCGAGATCGCCGCCGCTATTCGTCCGGCGCTTGGCGCCAACAACCTGCTCTGCCTATTCGCCGACACCTACAACACCGAGCCCGACGCGCTCGTGAGCGCGCTTGGGCGCGAATTGCCGGGCGTGATGGTGGTGGGCGGCGGAGCGAGCGAGGACGGCTCGGTAGGCGAGACGTTTCAGTTCTGCGGCGACACGGTAAGCTCCAACGCAGTGGCCGGAATGCTGCTCGCCGGCGACTTCGATCTCAACCTGGGCGCGTCGCTTGCCTGTACGCCGCTAGGAAAGACCCATCGGGTAACCGCCGTGCGCGACAACATACTGGTCGAGCTTGATGGGCGGCGCGCCTTCGACGTTTTCGCCGAGGCCGCGGGACCGCTCGCAGAGGACCTGAAGCGCGCGGTTGCCTTCGTCTTCCTGGGCGTGCCGCTCGATCCGGAGGCTGAGCAGATGGAACGCGGGCGCTACCTGGTGCGCAATATCGTCGGTGCGAGCACCGAGCATGGCGTACTCGCGGTTGCCCATCGCCCAAAGATCGGCGAGCGCGTCGGCTTTGCGCTGCGCAACGGCGAGCGCTCACGCGACGACCTCAAGGCCACGCTGGAAGAGATGCAGGGACGGAAGATGGCGCCGCCGGTCTTCGGGCTATACTTCGATTGCGTCTCGCGCGGCGCGGCGCTGTACAGCATTCCCGATCATGATTCGGCGTACATCGGACGCTATCTCGGCCATCTGCCAATCGCCGGCTTCTTCACCGGCTTCGAGATCGGCCCGGTTGGCCATGGCTATGGGACGCTTCAATATTCAGGAGTGCTGGCGCTAGTCAGCGGGAAAACCGTCTAATCGGCAAGTGTGTGCCCAGCGCCCGGGGAGACCCCCAAGCGGGGGCGCGCTTGCCACGCCCAAACGGTTAGTGGTAGCTGGAATCTGAATCGTTGGCGCGGGATTTCTGCGCCGAGCGCATTCCAGCCGGCAACGGAGGAACAGCCAAGTTGGACTTCGGATTTTCAGAAGAACAAGAGATGCTGCGCGACGCGGCCAAGCGCTTTCTGGCCGACAACTGCTCGACCAAGTTCGTGCGCCAGATGATGGCCGATGAGACCGCGCACGATGCGGGTTTCTGGCGCAAGCTGGTCGATCTCGGATGGCCGGGATTGCTGATACCCGAGGAGTACGGCGGTCAGGGTGGCACGTTTCTCGACATGACGGTGATCGCCGAAGAAGCCGGCAAGGCGCTGGTACCGGGGCCCTTCTTTGCCGCCGCGCTGCTCGGTGCGCCGATCGTGATCGAAGGTGGCTCCGATGCGCAGAAAAAAGAACTGCTGCCGAAGATGGCCAAGGGCGAATATATAGCGACCGTTGCGATCGCTGAGGCCGCGGGGCGTTTCGATGCGGGCGGAATTGAATTGAACGCGGGCAAGAAGGGCGCCGACTATACGCTAACGGGCGAGAAATTTTTCGTGCCCGACGCGCACGTCGCCGACTGCATCGTGGTGGCCGCACGCAGCGCGGGCAGCGGCGAAAACGGTATTACCCTGCTGATGGTGCCGGCGAAGCAAAAGGGCGTCACTGTTACCCAACTCAAGACCGTCGACATGACCCGGCGCCTTTGCCACGTAAAGTTAGACGGTGTCAGCGTCTCCGGCGCGAATCTACTCGGCAAGGAGGGCCAGGGATGGCCGATCCTGCGCCGCACCCTTGATATTGCGACCGCGGCTTTGTCGGCCGAGATGGTCGGTACTGCGCAGAAAGCGCTCGATATCGCGGTCGACTATGCCAAGACGCGCGTGCAATTTGGCAAACCGATCGGATCGTTTCAGGCGGTCAAGCACAAGTGCGTGGACATGATGGTCGCGGTCGAGAACACGCGCTCGCTCACGTACTATGCCTGCTGGACCGTCGACGAACGGCTCGCTGAGGCGGCGACCGCGGTGCCCATGGCCAAGGCGTATGCCTCGGACATGGCCAAGAATGTGACTAGTGAAGCGATCCAGGTGCATGGAGGAATCGGTTTCACCTGGGAGCACGACATGCATTTATATCATCGCCGCGCATTGGCCGGCGAGGCTAATTTCGGTAACGCGCCGATCCATCGCGAGACCGTGGCGAAATCGTTGCTCGCCTGACGCGTTTCGCAAGTTTCCATTCCGCGCAGGACCAGAGCCGCGGCCCGACTGGGACCGCGGCTTTCTATTGTTCGACTAGCACAGTACCTCGTTGGCGTGCATCGTATCGAGGTACTCGCGTACCGCCTGGATCTTGCCGCCGCGGACTTCGCACAGGAAGTGGTAGCGATTCTGGTAGGTCTTGCCGCTCTTCATTTTGGCGAACGACTCGGCCTCGACCGCTACGCGATCGCCTTCCGCCGTTACGCCCTTGACCCGGAGCGAGAGCGCGCCGTCAATCGCGGCCCCGAGCTGGCCGAGCAGCTCGACGAATTGGGCCTTGGTCCTGGTTCCCGATAACGGGAAATTTCCCTGGATCCACCAGGTCGCCGAATCACTGAGCGCATCCAGTGCGGCAGGCGCGTTGCCTGCGTTTAAGTTCTCAAAGAAGCCCAAAACGATTTTTTTGCTCTCCTCGGTGCTCATGTCGATGCCTCCGTAGAATCTCGCGCGGTCTCATGCAACTGGTTTGATCTCACGACGCGGACGCTAAAGCAAACGCAATCCTGGCTTTCGCGCGGGAGCCCTTAAGCTCGGGCGATTTGCTTAGTATTTAGGGAAGTTTTACTGCCGCCGCGTAACAACTCGGTAACCTTTGCCCCCTGGTTCGGCTACTACGGACTGAAAACTGATATTCCCGTCAGGTCTATCGGGCACGGACTTTGCTCCGCCTTCTACAAGACCAAGCCCGGAAGCCGCTCCAGATTTAGTGCGGGCGTGATGGGCTGTTGCTTTGGCTATGAGCAATTTGCCAGCAACCATGCCCTTCGAGCGGCTTCCCGGGCCGGACTCGTTATGTATCACCATCACTTTGGCCTAAGCGGCCCGCCGTTCCAATTCACTCCCGCACCCGACGCTTTGTACCTAAGTCCTACCCATCGCGAAGCCCTTGCCGCGCTCGAATGGGGACTGCTCCACGAACCGACCGGCTTCACTCTACTGGCGGGCGAGAGCGGGGTTGGCAAGACCACGATGGTCTGCTCGATCCTCGCGCGCCGGCATTGGAAAGTGCGCACCGCGCTCTTGTCCAACCCGAGGCTTAACTTCGACCAGATGATGCAGGTGGTGATGTCGCAGCTCGCCCCCGGGTGGGGCGGGCAGACGCGGCTGGAGCTGACCGAGGGCTTCGCCGAATTGCTGGGCACTCTGGAGCCCGGCCAGCGGATCGCGATCGTTATCGACGAGGCCCAGGAATTGAGCGATGACGCGCTGGAGGGACTACGCCTGTTGTCCAACGCCGACACCTATGCGGAGCGTCGTCTGCAAATAATTTTTGTGGGACAGCTCGAGCTGATCGAACGGCTGGGGCGACCGGAGATGAGCAGCCTGAACCAGCGAATCGGTGCCCGGGCGCTCCTCAAGCCCCTCGCCCCGCCGCAGGTGCGTGAATACATCAATTGCCGGCTGCGCGTAAAAGGGGGCGCAGCCACTCGAATATTTGCTCCCGGCGCGCTCGGCTATCTGATTGAACACAGCGGCGGGATACCGCGGCGGGTGAACGTACTCAGTCACAACTCGATGTTGCAGGGGTACGCCGCGGGAAGCAAAAGAGTCAACCTCGCGATGGTCAAGCGCGCGGTCAGCGAATACGAGGGTTTGCTCAACAGCAAACAACCGCGCACGCTCGAGAGCCCCGTGCGCACAATGATCCCGCGCGTGCGTCTGACCTCGGCCGCAGTGGCGGTAACGGCGATCGCGCTGGCCGCAGCCAGCGCCATCCTCATTTGGTCGCAGGCTTGGCTGACGATCAGCCCATCGCATGCAGATCTCGGTGGAGTGGCCATCCGGCCCGCGGCGGAGTCCTATACGACCGGCCCAGGGATTCCGCCGCGGCGGGTGGCCTCCGCCGTGGACATTCCTTCATTGAACCTTGCGCTCCGGCCGTCGCACATACCACCGCGAGTCCCCCTGACGGCGGCAGTGCCCCGACACCCTTAATGCGATTGCCTCGCGACGCGGGCGATCAGCGCGAAACAGGCATCAGTTTGGCCGCCAGTACCGCGGCTTTTTCGGCAAAGCCCGACGCTGCAACGTAATCGTCTTCGGTCGCGGCCTTACGGCCAGCCTGCAAAAAGTTGTTCGCCTGATCGTAAGTTGTGGCGCTGTCGGCGCCGAGTGTGTGGCGATCGACCTTGGCCAATTTGGCTCCCGTGTCGTCGAGCAGACGCTCCGCACGCTCCTTGGAAGGACCGTCCGCAAGCGTGACAGTCGGTTTTGGCAAGGGCTGTACCGATGGCGCGGGGGTTGCGACCGCGGCCGGAACTACGCGTTCAGTTGGACGCCGCGAACGCACGTGTTCGTGGGGCTCTTCGTTTTCAGCGGGAGGATTGTTGTTGATCTCTCTGCCCACGCTGGGCTGATAGTAGCGAGTCGGTGCGGGCGGCGGCGGACGCATGAAGCTTGGAAGTTGCCAGCCTCCGCCCGGTCCAGTGCATCCGAAAAGCGCGAAGCCTAGCGCTCCAACGGCTCCTACGCGCGCCACGTACCACCACCTCATTCTATCCCGATCCCCCTTCAATGTGCAGTCCTGGTAGCGGTACTAGTTGGCCAAGTTCCAGTCCTAGTTAGCATTGATATCCGCGGCGGGCCGCAAGGCGCGATCCTCCAGCGGCAGCCGAATGCGTACTAAGGTACCCTGGTTAATCTTGGATTCGACATTCAGGGTACCGCCATGAAGGTCCACCGCGCGCAGCGCCAGCGGCAAACCGACACCGTTGCCGTCCTCCTTGGTGGTGAAATAGAGCTGAAAGATATTTTCCAGATGCTCGGCTGCGATGCCCTGCCCGGTGTCCGAGATTGCAAGCTCTACGAAGCCGTCGATCAGAGCGCTGGTGAGCCTGAGCGTGCCTCCCGAGGGCATCGCGTCGACGGCGTTCTGCACGATATTGCGCAACGCTTCCATCAGGACTGCACGGTCGGCCTTTACAAACGCGGCTGCCGGATCGAGCTCGCATTTCACTGCGATCCGCGGCTCGTTCACCGATCTGGCGACCTCGCTCAACAGATCGTTGGCAGCAACGCGCTCGATTTTCAACTGACCGGGCCGCATGAAACGCATCAAGGCTTCGATCACCAGATCGATTCGGCTCATTTCCTCGCGCACCGCGTGCACGTGGTCTTCGACCGGCTTCGAGGCCCGCGCGTCCTGGCTCAGCAATTCGAGTTCGAGCGTAATCGCGTTGAGCGGGTTGCGAATCTGATGGGCCACCCCGGAGAACAGCCCGCCCAGGCGCGCTAGGCGCTCGGAGTTATCGACTACGCTCTCCAATCGTTGGACCGGATCGAGATCGCGCACGATCACAAGTTGTCCGGCGCGCGCCGGATCGTGGCCCAGCGGAAAGATCGAAACCAACAGCCGCGATTTGTCCTTGCCGCGTCCCTCCTCGATCGCCACGTCGCGCAGTTCCGTGCCCGCCGCCTTCGCCGTGCGAACCACCCGGACCAGCGGATGGCTCTCGCCGATAAGCGCCGCCAGCGCCTTGCCCTGCGCCAGGCCGCCAGCCGGAAGCCCGAGACGCCCCTGTGCGTCGTCGTTGGAGAAACGAATCAGGCCGCCGGCGTCGAGCAGCAGCACGGCGTCATCGATCGAGCGAAAGATGTTTATAAAACGGCCACGCTCGTCCTCCCATTGTACACGGTCGGAACGCACGCGTTGGGAGAGCTCGTTGAACTTC
Source organism: uncultured delta proteobacterium (assembly GCA_963710455.1). Taxonomy (GTDB): domain Bacteria; phylum Desulfobacterota; class Binatia; order Binatales; family Binataceae; genus JAKAVN01. Next base: position 15,615 of record CAVQAG010000011.1, on the reverse strand, counting down.
TGCGCGAGCGCACTCAGCTCATCGCGTCCGCGGATTAACAGATTGCTGCTGTCGCGGCCGGCGGCGAGCCGCTCGACCTCGGCGGTAATCGCGGCTACCGGCGCCAGCAACAGGGCACCCGCCAGCAGTGCCGCCAGCAGGCTGATTACGAGCACCACCGCCGCGATGAACATCACGTTGGCGACGGCGCGGCGGACCTCGGTCGTGATGAGCGCGGTCGAGAGGCCGACCTTGATCAGCGCGAACGGCCGCTGATTGATTTCGACCGGGGCGCTAATCTCGTAGATGTGCTCGCCCCATAGCGGTCGAAGCCGCACAAACGGCGACCATCGCGAGGCCGCCCATTTGAGCTCGGCGAACCGCCGCACTGGTGCGGCGCTGACAGTGTCGCCGCCGGTCCCCGCAATCAGATCGCCGTTGAGTGTCACTACCCGCGCGTAAACCACACCCTTGCCGAAGGCGCTGGAGGAGGAAGCAGAGCGGCCAGCGACTTGTCCTGGCGGAGCGCGGTCACCGGGTCGCCCTGCGAAAGCGCGAGCGCGGTACGGATCTGCTCGAAGGTCTTGTTGACCAGCACGTTGCCCGAGTCGCCCAAGTCCGCAACCATCACGCCGACCGCATGGTTGGCCTCGGTGGCGCTGACGGCCAGCACGGCGAGCAGCAGCAGAGGAACGAAGATCGCGGCGATTTTGGTCCGCCGGCCCATGGCCGGAGTTCCCTCAGCTTAGCGCGCGAATGACGGATTTTAAACTTCGTCGGCGGGCTCCGGTTCAGAGTCGGATTTGGCCTGGTAACGCCCGAGCTTGTTGTACAGGGTCTTGGGGCTGATGCCGAGAATTTCAGCCGCCCGCACTCGATTGCCGCCGGCCATCTCGAGCGTTTTCAAAATGAGTTGGCGCTCGACCTCGCGCAGCGGCTGACCTACCGGCAATCCTTGTGCTGGCGGATTGGAGGGAGGCGCCGATTGCTCCGCCGACGTAAACCCGGAACTCTCGGGCGTCCGCGGCGCCGCCACGGTTGGCGCGGGCGGGGAAGGGAGCGCCCCCTGGCCGGCAAATCCGCAACCGTGATCAACGGTCCCGCACTGACGATCACCGCGCGTTCGATAACGTTGCGCAGCTCGCGCGCGTTACCGGGCCATGATCGCGCCTTTAGGGCTTCCAGGCAGACGTTGTCCACGCCGCTTATCTGCTTGGAATTGGCACGGGCGAACTCGCGCACGAAATGATCGGCCAGCACCGGCAGATCGTCGAGACGCTCCGACAGCCGCGGCAGAGTGATCGTAAATACGTTCAGCCGGTAGTACAAATCCTCGCGCAGGCGGCCCGCGTGAATCGCTTCGCCGAGATCGCGATTGGTCGCCGCCAGCACTCGCACGTTTAACGCGATATCGGCCGATCCGCCGACCCGTCTGAGCTTGCGATCCTCGATCACCCGCAGCAGCTTGGCCTGCAGCTCCGGTTTCATCTCGGTGATTTCGTCAAGCAGCAGGGTACCGCCGTTCGCCAACTCGAAGCATCCGGCGCGCCGCTGGTCGGCCCCGGTGAAGGCGCCGCGTTCGTGACCGAACAGCTCGCTCTCGAGCAGACTTTCGGGCAGCGCGGCGCAGTTGATTGCGACGTAGGGGCCGTTGCGCCGCGGAGAGGATTCGTGGATTGTGCGGGCCACGATTTCCTTGCCGGTGCCACTGTCGCCCTGGATGATTACCGACGCGGAACTTGGAGCGGCCTGCTCGACCAGCGCCATCACTCGGCGCATCGCTTGCGATTGTCCGATAATCGGTCCGAGTTCGCCCACTCCCATCAGGCGCAGCCGCAGGCGCTGGTTCTCTTCGCTCACCGCGAGATGCTCGCTCAGGTTGTTGAGCGTCTGGCGCAGCCGCGGCGGATCGACAGGCTTGCGCAGGTAATCGTACGCTCCGAGCTTGATCGCCTGTACGGCGTCGGGGATGTCGCCCTCGCCGGAGATCACGATGGTTGTGATCGGAAGGCCGCGCTGTCGAATTTCGCTCAGCACCCCTAAGCCGTCCTTTATCGGTAGTTTGAGATCGAGCAGCAAAATGTGCGGCTCGAAACTCGCTAGCAATTCGATTGCACGCTGGCCGTCTTCGGCGGCTTCGACCTTAAAGCCCCACGAAGCAATAAGCTCGACCCATGCATGCCGAGTTCTAGGATGGTCCTCGGCGACCAATACGCGCTTGGCGTCTGCCATATTTTGGATGCCCGCGGCGCCGGCCCGCGCTTTGGGTAGCTCGCGGAGATCATTTCACCGCAGGGCAATGTGCAAACAAGATCTAATTTTGGAAACCGAAGGGCGGCGAACCGAAAAAAAGCTCGGGCGTGACAGTCGCGGCGCCACGCCGTATTCTATCGGCTATGGATCAAGCTTCGCCCGAAAACGCCGGCGCGGCCCCGGCGGCGGAAGTGCGCGAGATTTCGCGCGAGGAGATCCAGCACCGTCTCAAGGATCCCACGCTGCTGCTGGTCGACGTGCTCCCCCACGAAGCCTACGTTGCCGAGCACCTTCCCCACGCTATTAACTTGCCACTGCCCGAGGTGGAACGACACGCCCCGAAGCTGCTGCCCGATCGCAACGCCAACATCGCAGCTTACTGTGCCAAGTTCACTTGACCGGCCGGCGCGCAGGCGGTTCGCCTGCTCCAGGAGATGGGTTACACCAACGTCCGGCACTACCACGGCGGTATGGCCGACTGGAAAGAGGCCGGACTGCCGATCGAGAGCGCGCCGGCAATGGCGAGCGATCGCTACCGGCAGAGCCGCAATCCTCTCCCCCATCAATGCCTGTCGAGACACGCCGGACACGATTTCAGCAGCCAACGCTCTCGCGCAGCCGGCAGTGGGGAAACGCGCTGTTCGATTTGATCGAAAGCCTCTCGCCCGCGCGGATTTTCTTCGTCTGGCTCGGGATGATCGTGTTGTGCGGATTGCTCTACTGGCTGACCGGCTTTTCGCGCCATCCGGGACTCGTCGATAGCGGCGAACCGATCGCGGGAACTTTCGAAGGTCTGCTGAGCGCGCTTTATTTCAGTTTCGTCACTACGACCTCGGTCGGCTATGGTGACGTGTTGCCGCTCGGGCCGGCGCGAGATCCTTTCGATTTTTGAGGCGGTTACCGGCCTGCTCATCTTCGGCGCGCTGGTCGCGAAGTTCGTCTCGCGCCGCCAGGACGAACTGGTGCGCGATATTTACAGCGTCACCTTCGAGGCTCGCCTCGACCGCGTGCAGACCAACCTTCACCTGGTGCTCTCAGAACTGCAATCGATCGCCATGTTGTGCGACGAGGGTGTGAAGCAGCCGCAGCGCGTTGGCGCTCGACTGGAGAGCGCGGTATTGGTGTTCGGCGGCGAGCTGCGCGCGATCCATGCGCTGCTGTACAGCCCTCAGCGCGCACCCGAGGAAGCGGTGCTGGAGGCGCTACTCATCGCGCTCGCTTCCGCGCTGCGTACGCTGAGCGATGTGCTGACGTGTCTGCCGCTGGACTTTAACCGTTCCTCGACGCTCGAAAGCGCGCTCAAGAGCATCCGCGTGCTTGCCGACGACATCTGCGCGGAATGTGTGCCGCAGGTTTACGCGCCGGTGCTCGCGATGTGGATGGATAGGGTGCAGGAAACCGCACGCAAGATTGTTTGACTCAGCTCGGCCGCGGTCCTGACGGCTCTCGCGGGGGCAGCGCGATCAAAGATGGTCAGTGAGCAGGCAATAAAAAACCCGCGTCAGAGCGGGTTTTTTGGTTGCGGGGGAGGGATTTGAACCTTCGACCTCCGGGTTATGAGAGCGATAACAACCGACGTGCTTTAACAAGAATCCAGCGATAATCAGGCACTTTTCATCGCTGGACCTCGTTGGAAATCGTTGTTTTCAAGAAATCAACTGCCACCAAAACTGCCACGGCCAGAACCGTCATCGGCGCTCTCGGGTCGGCGCTGCCAACTGTCGAGCAATCTTACCGCTTCACGTTGATGCGCAGCGCTGAGATGTGCGTAACGCTGGGTCATCTGCGGGCTTCGATGTCTCATTAGCGCTTGAAGAGTATACATGTCTACTCCGCTCATCGCAGCACGTGAAGCGAACGTGTGACGCAGATCATGGAATCGAAGGCCTTCGATTCCCGCGTGCTTCAACGCCGGGTACCAGTAACGATTCAGCGCGTGAATGTAGCCGCCTTGAGGAGCTGTGAACACGTAACGCGGTTCAGATGTTTCTGAGAATGATCTTTCAGTTCGATCACCTTGGGTTCAGAATCCGATAGGATTTTGAGGGTGCGCTTGGTCGTCTCATTCATGAGAACGTGTTCATCCTCGCCTGACTTGGGATCGCGCACGTAGATCGTTTCGGTAGAGAAATCAACATCTGACCATTTTAGCTTCAGCAGTTCGCTTTTTCGCATCCCGGTGTGGAGCGCGACAGTGACGAGCGGATGGAGCCAACTAGGTAGCGTCTCGAACAGCCGACGTTCCTCATCGTTGGAGAGGTAACGCTCGCGCTTATTGTTTTCGCGATAGAAGCGCACCTTGCTGGTTGGAGTTGAATCCACCTTGCCATCGCGTATCGCGCGCAAGAAAACGGCTCGCAGAAGCTGCAGATGTCTATTCACCGTGGCGGGCGCATGGTCTCGCGAGAGTTCGTCGCGGAATGCCTCCACAACCACCGGGGCTATTACCGCGGCCGGTTGGCCCCCGAATGTTTCTCGCAGCCTTCGGTACCGCTCCGGACCCCATCCATCTCCGCGCTGTTCCTTCTCCGCCGCTCGGCGGTAATCCTCGAGGATTTCTTCGAACATCACGGGCTTCCGGCGTTCCGGAGGAAAATATCGGGCCTCTCGGATCTCTGTCTTCCGTTTCTCATAGAGTCGTCGCGCAAAGCCCTTCGAACCGGCTTTCTCACGATGTCTCCGGCCGAACGCGTCGAAATAGCAGATCCACCAAACACCTGATCCTGAAGGCTGTTCGAACAAGCCACGATCTTTCGAATTCTTCCGTGCCATTTGCTGAACTCCCTATAAATATTGCAGTTGCATCAAATCCTTGATGTCATCGCTGACGATCGAGCTTTGCAGAATTATCAAAGTTCGTTGACCAGCCGTCGATCGGTCCAACCGATAAGGTCAATGACGCGATAACGAACTCCGCGTTTCCCGATTTTCACGCACGGCAGTTCGTGTCGATAAGTCATGTCCCGAACGGTAGGTTCGGCGAGACCCAGAAACTGCGCCGCCTGTTCCGCAGTTAGGAGCTTGTAAAGCTCCAGGACCTTAGCTTCCCCGCCCGTCGCGCGCAGTACGGCGGTTAGGGCAGCGTCGCGCGATTCGAAATTCTGCTTGTTGCGCTCGTATTTGAGGGTCGCAGCCATGGGACAAACTGGCTGGCGCTAAACTGGCCAGACTTCAGAAAATAACTCCATAACTCGCTACTTAGCTAACTCGCCGGTTTAGGTCAAGAGGTGCACCCGGTCTTGCCCGAAGGCTAGGGTCGGTTCGGCTGGTCCGGCGCAGCATTGAAAGCGCCGCCCTCTCAACCGAATCTGGAGGGCGGCGCAAGACTCCGAGATGCGCGCAGCGGAGCGCTGCAACCGTGACAAGCGCAGCGCCCGGCGCGAGAGCGCCGGTGGCGCGGTTGCCAGCGTAGCAAGTGCCACCTCTTTGGCGGACCGGCGCGGAGCGCGAGCCGCGCGGGGCGCGGCGTGGCGAGCGGCGAAGCTTGCGAAGCCCGAAGTGCCCGCGCTCATAGCGGAGGGCCGCCGGTTTTGATGACCGCTCATCGACGAATTCCGTGGTGATGGCTGATGGTCCTGCGCTGGACTTCCGGGGCCTGCTTGATCTGCGGCCGAACTCGGATATCGGGCCTGCTCAAGTGCGACGGATTTCTCGCGGTTGCGGTTGACCGCATGGCGAAGCGCCTCACGGTCATCGGTGTAGATCGTGACGCCGTCGCGCGCGCGGCTGATCGAGACGTAAAACTGCTTGCGATTTACGAGTTCAACGGAACGAAGCGTATCGATATTCACGATGACTCGATCGACCGTCGCCCCCTGGCTCGAATGCGAGGTTGATGCATAACCGTAATCGATGTGCCGGAGGCGTTGGAGTGCAGCGTTTACTTCTCGCCCTGTATCGGTTCGGAGGACAGCTTTGCGTCATTGATCGCTACGACCGTTGCCAATTCGCCGTTGGCGACCTTCAGCGCGCGATCGGGCGCGCGAAACTGGATGCGATCGCCGACGGCAAAGATTCTACGCTCGGGACGAAAAACTTCGACGCCAGATGGACGCTTTGGGTTGTATTGGACCGCTCGACCATCATCGGTACGGACGGTGATTCGGTTGTGTCTGGGGTCCATGGCTTCGACTGATGCGTATCCGCCCTTTGCGAGACCGAGCTTTTTACTGCCGCGCCGGTACAGAACGACATCGCCGACTTCGTAGTTTTGGGCGTGGGTACGCTGAGCTTTGGTGAGATCCCGATTGACGAAGACTATCTGTTCTCTTCCCGCGTCGGCTATGTGGCCGCGACTTCGGAGCAGATCGCGGATCGCGGAGTTGAGCTGGCGGCGCTCGTCGTTGGCCGGACTGACGACCAGCACCCGCTCACCCGCCTCGTGCGCGGTGACATATTCCCTCGCGATTGCCTTGTACCGCTCCTTGGCTGCGGCGATCTCGCGGACGCGATGGTGGTTCTCGAGCAGCGTCAATGCGTCGGCGATCCTGCCTTCCGCGGCAAGCGTGACAGCCTGCCGAAACTTCGGGTCGCGTTGGCGGCGGATACCTTCGAGTCGCGCGACGGGCATGCCCGCCTGCTGCATCTGAAAGATAGGACGTCCCGCTTCGATCGCATGATGCTGTCGTTGATCGCCGAGAAAGACGATGCGATCGATATCTTGATCGCGCGCTCGGTGCAGAAGTCGGTTCATCTGGCGCGTGGCAAGGAGGCTGGATTCGTCCACGATCCAGAATCGCTTGTCGCCGGCCGGTGCGATGGATTCTCCACCAGGCTCGCGACAGTGCGCGCGTTTACGCCTGCTTCTGAAAGCGACTTGACCGCCCGCGTGGTTGGGGCGAAGCCCTGCACCGAGTAGCCGTGCTCTCGGGCAAATTCCGCGATCGCGCCGACAGTAGTCGTCTTTGCGCTCCCGGCGCGGCCTTCGATCGCGGTCAGCCAATCGCGGGCTGTTAGCGTGATTTTTGCCGCCTCCGCCTGGTCGGAGAGTAGGCCTCGCTCCGCCGCCCATTGTTGGATTTCGGTCGGTTGGGCAATCGGTTCGCTCGACCTGACCGCTCGCATCAGGTCGAGGTTGTCGCGCTCAAGTGCAATCATCTCGGGCGTCGTGAAGGAAGTCCTGCGCAGCGCTCCGGACTTGAGACGGCCAAAAGTTGGCCTCGCTCTTGGCTCCGACGACTTTCATTCCGTACCTGATCAGATCCGCTCTGCCCATAGCGTGTTGGAGCGCCGCAGCTTCCAGTGCTCGGCGATCGATCACCGCTTCGCGCTCGGTGTTGTGAGCGAGGGCGAAACGAACCGCGTTCTCCACTTCGGCTCTCGACGCTGGCTCAATCGCCGAGTGCTGGCGCTGGAACGTCGATTCCGTATTCGCGGGCTCTGACTTGCCATTCCGCGCGAAGCTCGTTTTCGCCGCGGAGATCTTTCGAGCGCCTGCTCTGATGCGCGATGTTTTGCGCCGCAGCGGCACCGTTCAGCCCCTGCCGCAAGAGCTCTTCCTCGATGTCCTGGCGCCGGCGCGAGAACGCCATCACCTGCTCTCTGGTGTAGCCCTGAAGTTCCCATCGGCCGTCCGCTCCTGTGACGTTGATCCCATAGCCGAGGTTTTGCGACCGCGTGCGCAAGCTCGGATCGATAGACCGCGCTGGCGAAGGTCTGGGACCGATAGATCTCTATTGGATCGAGGCCTCGCCATGCTCCGTCGGGTCGCCGCGTCATGTTCGCGATGACGACGTGAGTATGGAGATGCGGGTCCGGACCGTAACCGTCGTCCGCACCTCTGCGAGGGTCGGGCGGCGACGTGGTCGAAGCGCGCAGCGACGATGTTTTCGGTGACTCACCCATTCGCTTCCCCGCGTTGGCGGGAAAGCGCGTAGCTGCTCCAGCTCCATGAGCGCGCGGCTTACCGAAGTGCGATGCGCTTCAAGCAGGCGTCCATCTTCGCCCAGTAAGGCCTGAATGCTTACGGATTTGGGAGCGTTGAAAGTCGCGTCCCATCCAGCGCGCCGGTCGCGTGCCACCGGCCTGTTGGACGAGCACCTCCCGGTCGCCGGATGCAGACCACGCAAGACGGCGCGAAATGCTTCGGTCGTGACTTCGCCAGAGAGACCGAGCGCCGCCGCTCCGTTGCCGAACCATCGGCCGACGACGCGTCGCTCCTCCGTGTAGTAGTCGTCTTGCGAGTACTTCTCCTCGTAGTATGACTCGGCCTGCTCGGCGCTGAGCGCCCCTTTCGACATTACGAGCATGGCTATGCGAGGGGCCGCTTCATTTGTGAAGCGCGTTGACGCGGCGGCCGTCCCCGCCGCTCTCGGATGTATTCTTGTGTGCGATCTGCCGATGCTCCGAGTCGGCTTCGGCTTGATCCTCTGTCGTGACTCGCTGAACGAATCCTGCCTGTCGCCTGATCTGGAGCGAGATAAGAAATACGTCCACGATCGCGCGGCGATGTCCGGTGATGCAGAGATAGCCCTGGAACGGCTGCAGCATCTGAATCTCGCTGGCAAGCGCCGCGCTCTCGACCTGACGCGCTGAGGATGAATCGTGAAACCGTCGCCGGTCTCGCGTGGGCCGGCACTGGCGCCGACCTGCGGTCCGGCTTACTTCGCGCTCTCCGATCTGAGCGCTCGACCATCGCGCGGTCTCGGGCTCGCCCGTGCGAAGAATCAGCTTGGTTGCGGGCGCAGCAGCCATCGTCGCGGTCTGGTCGCGGCCATAGAGGGCGCGTAGCTGGGTGATCGCCTGAAAGCCGAGGACCGCGCAAAGACCCCGCTTGCGTCCCCGCACAACCAGCGTTTCGAGTTGCGCCTGTCGTCTCAGAATCGGCAACTCGTCGGCGATGATCCAAGTCTGTTCGCGAGATTCCTGCGCCGCCATCAAACGGCGCACCAGGCAGTCCAGCCATACGCTCTGAAGCGGCAAGCGCCGCCTCGCGCGAATCCTCGGTGGAGCTTAGGAAGAGCCATCCCTTCCGGGTCTCGGCCCATTCGACCGCGCTCCACTGCCGCTCGAACTCTCGCGGCAGATGACGAAACGCCTTGGTCGCGTTGAAAGCGGTCGCGACGATTCCGGCGCCTTGCTCGTGCGCGCCCGGATCGATCAGCGCTTCGGCGGGAGTGCCCCGGAACGCTTCCTTGAGTTTCGCGCGCGGCAGACCGAGCAGCTTGGAATGTCCGCCGGGTCGCGCGTGTGAGCGCTAGTCGAGCAATCCGACGATCAGCGTCCGTGCGGACTCGCGGAAGAAGAAGTCGGCGCCGCTTTGGCTGAAAGTATTGGCCGGGTCTGGAAGCAGCGCCGTCGCGAGCGCCTCGGCGTCCATCGCTTCGCTTCCCGGATCAGCTCCGCCCACGGCGCCCAGCCGGGACAGCGGACATCGAGCGGATTCAGTATCAGATCGCCCCGCTCGGGCCGGAAGAACTCCGGGACGTACTCGCATTCGGAATCGAGCACGACCGCGATTTCGCCGCGCTGCGCTACCTGCCGAAGGATCGAACGGATGGCAGTCGATTTGCCGGTTCCGGGCGCGCCGCTGATCAGGAAGTGCTGCCGCTCCTGCCGGCGCGGAGTGGGCATATCTCCAATCGAGATGCCATCGCTGGCGATTTCTCTGGCCAGCCGCCGCGACGGGATGACGTCGGTACCGCGAATATATCGCGCGCCGCGCGGCGTCAGGGAAGCGGAAAGACAATCAGCAACAGCAGGCCAACAAGCAGTCCGGTAAGGAACCGCGCCCCACGGCGCATAATGCCAGAACCAGCCGGCGAATGACCCGCCGAAGTAATACTTCCAGCTGAGGTACCGGTACATGCTGTCGATGGTGTAGCGCTCGCCCTTGTACGGGATTGAGCCGAATGGCAGCGGAATGATCTCGGTGAAGAACCACGCCAGAACCCAGCGCCCGAAGTATTCGTGTGCGGGAGGACCGCCGTAGCAGCCCATCCAGTACCAGACGAGCGCTGTAGTGATGAGCGCCCAAAGCAGAGCGATCGCCAGCACAATTCGGAGGGCCGTTTGGGTCCAGACCTGCAGCGATGCCATATCGGCGCGCCGCAGCACGGCGTCCTCGTAATTGAGTCTCATGATTTGCTCTCCGGAGCGGGCGCCAGGCCGGCGGTGTACTCGCGCGCGGTCTTATCGGAGGCTTCGATAATCTGGTCGACGACGGTGGCGCTGAGGGTCTGATCGAGGGAATGCAGGAGCGCAGAGCGGGTCTTCACGATCTCGAAGCGAAGTTGCTCGAACCGCGCGCTGTCAATCTGTTCGAGCCGTTCGAGACTCTTTCGCAAGGTCTCCAGCTTTGCGCCGAACGCAACTTCGGAGGCAATGTCCGGCTCGCGATCTGCGCTCTCACGCAGTTTGAACTTACGCATGATGAGCGACTGGAGGAGCGTGGTCGGGGTGATCCCGTGGGTCCGCGCAACATCTTCCAAGCGTGCCGCGACCTGCTCGGGGATTCGGATGGTGTAGGTTTGTTTAAGTTCTTCGCCCATGTGACTGAACCTCCTGGGCCTTTCGATGTTCGTGATCTTTGTGCTTGCAGTGGAAAATCAAGGACTTAGCCCGCATCTGGTGACTGATGGACACGTCGCGAATTCGCCTGCTTGCCCAATAAAATCGCGGTTTTCGAGTCTCCGGCCTGTTCCGATGCTGCAAGCACGCTTCATTGGCGAATGAGTGACGTGTCATCGTCTCACGCGCGAGGCGCTGCGCCGAGCGCGTCTACAGATGCTGCGATACGGTAGTCACGACTTGTGTCTTCGCGGCGGTATGGGGCAAAGGCGCGGGGCGAACGGTGCTGGCGGCTGTTGGAGCTGGAGCGCGACCATGCCTGGAACTCGCGGTCGGCTTCAATGAAGGCACGAAGCATCTCGGGCATGAGCGTCCGCGGCTCCACAGGTTCGCCGTGGACGTACTCGTAGTAGCGCGCGTAATTCTCGAGTGCGGCGTTCAGCTCGCCGGTAACCGTGACACGCACTTGTACCGAACGAAGCGGCTTGGTGATGCGGGTGAGTTTCATGACGACCTCCACAAAAGTGACGAATGGATAAACTCTTCGAGATGCACAGAGCGGACTGCGGACGGAGCCTTCTTCAGGGAGCCAGGTAGTTCAGCAACTGGACGGCAATCAGGGCGACCCCGGTACCGATGACTGCCTTCGCAAACCGCCGTACGAGTTCGTTGTCACCGGCCAGCGCGAAGGCGAGCATCGCGACAATGCTGGAAATGACTATGACCGAATGTGCGAGCGGCCCGGCGACAAAGCTCTGGATGACTTCGAGCGCATAGTCCCACGGCAAGTTGACTGGTCCGGCGGCCCAGCAGTGGCTGGGCGTGAAGAGAGTTGCGGCTGCACTGCAAATGGCCGCGAGAAAAGGTTGGGTCGCATGTGATGCTTGGTTCATGGCTGCCTCTCAGTCTCGATTGGCTGGCCTCGCGGCTAGATTTCACGTCGAACAAGCTCATTAACTAACTCGCTATGTAGCGAGTAGCCGAGCAGATGTCAAGCGCGCGATCGGGACCCGCATGAAGGAGGAGAATTGGGGGCTCTAGTCGCGAGGAAGCCGAGCTGGCTAGGCGCACCGTCGCGGCCTCGACCGAACTTCGAAGATGAGCGAAATGCGCTGCGCTGAGCGCCGCCGCCTCGGCGGATCCTCTGGCACGGTGGCATTGCTGTGGCTCGCGAAAGTAGGCCCCCACCGCGCGGCGGATGAAGCTTTCGGGCATCAGCAGTGCGCCCGGGCGTAGCCGGCCTGCCATTCCGCCCAGTCAACCACGCGCGCGGTCGGGAGCAATCTCCGCCAGTAACAGGGCTGCGGTCCCGGCGGCAGGATCGTACTGGTCGTACAGCCAGGTGTGAAGCAGCACGTGCCCATACTCGTGTGCCGAGCGTGATCCGCAGCCGATTGACTGCGGCCAGCGACGCTCCCAGAGTTCGCGCGCGTATCACACGCGGTTTCTTGCCCGAAGAAGTACGTGACGCCGAAACCGTCATGCTGTGGTCGGAGAGATTCGGCGACAGGTCCAAGCTCGGCGGCGTCGCGCTCGATCAGCACAGTGAACGCCTCGGTCGGGACCGGAATCCGGTCGAAGCCGTAGCGTTCGCGCAGGAAAACGTGATCGCCTGCTCGCACTTTTGTCCAGCTCCGACGAGCTCCCAATAGGGCCGCTCGCTTAAACGACCGGTCCTGTCCGGGATCATCTTCACGGCTTCTTCCTGCGCTTTACTTCACGCCGGAATGCCTTCCAGGCGGCGGCAAGCTCTTCCGCGCTGTTGATGCTCTGCGCGGTGAGGTCGGCTGGGAACCTGCCTGCCAGAAAATACAGCATGTCGGAATCGACCTTGAGCACCTTGGCGAACTGTTCCAGCACCTCGTCCGAAGGCTTGCGCCGGTCATGCTCCAAGTCAACCAGAAACGGGATCGAGATCGGTTTGCCATCGGAGTTGCGCACCTCCGCGACCACCTCTCGCCCCTCAACCCCAACTCTTTGCGCCGCTCTACGATGAATTGTCCGAGTGTCCTCATAAATAAGCTATGTAGCATGATAGCCGAACTTTAGGAATGGCTCGCCGCGAGTGCGGGTGAAGCGTTGAGGATCAAATCTTTCATGCGGCGCGCTACATTCGTTTCTATGACCTGTGGGAGCGCTGGACCAGACGGTCTGCGCGCTGTGGCGGATTGTACTCGTGCGCGCCGATCAATAACCGTTGAAGGCGTCTGTAGTTGGTCGTAGCAAACCGACGACTGCCTTCGGCCTACTCCGTCGAGAGATTGACCCAGTCCTCGAAGCGTCTCTTCTGATGCACAGGTTCGGCGAGTCCCGCCTCTTGGCAAAGTCGCTGCCAGATTTTGATCCCTTCGTCGCCGGGGTCAACAACGACGACAGCCGGTTTATGCTGATTTCGCGCGAGTGATGAGACGAATAGGTAATACGCAACCGAGTCAGCGCCGCCAGCGAAGCTGTATCCCGCAGCGACGATTTCATGTGCCAACGCAGCGCATCATCTGCCTTGAACCATAGGTCGAAAAGCACGGCATGACCCTCCGGCGTCTTCAAGAAACTGGGAACAATAAGGCTTTTTCTGCCGCCGTAGGCGCCGAAATTTAGCGTTCCTGGCTTACCAGCCGGCGCCCGCGCGAACAACTTTAGGATCCGTAATCTCAATCGGAGCGTCCGCCGCTTCTTGCGACCAATTCACCGATCCATGCAGCTTGTAGAGCCTGACAGCCGAACCAAGTCCTTTTGTAGCATTGCTGGGCGCGAAGCCGTATCCGTCAGACCATCTCCACTTTCCGGCGCGATAAAGTGCGGTCTCGTGGAGCAAGTCCCAATTGAACGAAATGACACAGTCGCCTCGCTTGAGTGCGTTTCGCCCACGTATCGAGCGCGTTCTTAACGCTCGGGACAACGAGATTCGCGATTTCCGCAGGCAACGCTGGGAGCGACTGTCCATGTTTTTTGAGTTCGGCTTTTACAGCTCGGCAGAGTGGATCGTCGGGAAACAGAAAATTATTTAGGTTGTGCTGGTAATAGAGGAGGGCTTGGCTGATCAGGCCGATCAGTTCCGAACGAAAAATCGTCCCACGGATTCGGCCATCCGTCGTAACTCTTTTTCAGGATATCCCACGCGTCAGACAGCACCGGCGGAATTCGAGCAGCAGCCCCAAGGCCCGTATGCGTTAGTTCCAGAAGGGTAAACAGAAGCTCCAAGTTGTCCGAGTCGTCGATGACCGCTTCGACCCTGCTAATGTCGTCGACTGAAACTGATGCGCCCGGGGCACCGGAAGCGCCTGCGGTCCTGGACTTTGACGCGAAACACCGCACAAAAGGCCAGAAATCCTTCCCGAGGGGATAGCCCGCGAAATGCGACGCGCCAGATCCCAGAGCGTAAACCTTCTTGCTTTTGAAAAACATTGTCGGTCTCCGGCGATTCGGCCACGCTCGTCTTGATTCCGCAGGCCGAGCCAACAGGTCGCTGCCAAATGCATCATGTCGATGGGCACTGAAGTGTGCGCGCCCTTTGCGGAAAGCAATAAATTGTTCGCCCACCCCGAGCTAAGCAATTCTGGTGGATACAAAGGAATGCGGGAATTCGACTGGTGCATGCAGACTTCGAGATTCCCCAGGTCCCCGGCGACTGCGGAACTCAAATGTAAACACGCCCACACGATGGGTTCAGACGAAGATGGTCTTCTTCAATCTTTCCCGTTTGATTAGCGGTGTCCGTTGAGATCAGAAACACCGATAGCGACGGAATACCTGGCTGGCATATAAGCAAAAACGAGTTGCCAAGAGCGCGATTTTTGCCGCGCTTCTCAAGCTCATCTGCAATGTTACGCAATTTTGTCGCGATTTCACTATAAGTCATGGTAAGCTAACGTTCCTTTCCTGCTGGAATCACTTGCCGGATAAACTGTAATTCATTGTATCGGACAGCTGATGCAACACCAAAACATGTGGGACCGTCGTGTAAGCACCAGTCACGCTTGTATAGGTGTAGGCGCCGAGGCCCTGAACGAGGAGATTCCGAATCATGTTGCTACTAGGGGAACTTTTGAATTCAACGAGTATCCTTCCCCGACTAAAGCGTCGTGCGGACCCAACCATTGGGAAACTTCGCCGAACGAAATGAAGTAGCAACTTCCCTTCGTTGCATACGGTGAAGCATAGAGCAGCTCAATCTCGTTGGACGCCTTTCCGTGGCAGACCCCTGTTAGCGTGTGTTCAACAAGATCGTATGACTTGATACTGTCGCGCGGAACATGATGGTCTGCATAGTAGCGGGCGCGCGGGAAACTGTACCCGTGCTGGATGAGGTCAGCCACGATAAGAGTCTCCGTACTGTCTCGAATATTGATCCCTTTGCGCTTGAAATTTGCTATTTCGTCCAAGGTCAGACCAGCATGAACATACGCTTTGGCAACAGGCGCTGGATCCGACCAAGTTCCGCTCAATCCTTCGAATCCCATCTCCCGTCAGCACCCGTCCGAATTAGTGAATGCCATTTACCGGCGACAACCGGATCAGGGAAGCCATCTTCCTTCCATGATCGTGCCTCCTCAGCCCAAAGGATGCCATTGCTTATCCACGCTTCTGCTTCGGACGGATCGATGTCGTATTTCTTAAAAAGTCCCGGTGCCATTGCTCCTTCTGCTGTTCCGACGCAGCTTGATCTCCGGTCTCTACGTCTTCAATTTCCTCTAAGCTGGGCGAAGGCGTCGAAGTAGGTGATGCCAGAGCGATTTCGTTTGGCGGAGGCGATGCCGGCACCGGCCTCTGCTGCGGGGCTCGCGGCACGCCGCATCCCTGAGCGAAAATCACACCCAGCAAAAACAGCAATCCGGGGAAAGGTATATCCGCAATGGTGCGTCGGGTTTCCAATTC
>CAVQAG010000010.1:0-234987 GCA_963710455.1 uncultured delta proteobacterium | reverse complement strand
TGCCGTTGTACGCGGCGATCACGTCGCCGCGTTTGACCCCGCCGCTGTTGGCCGGTCCCTCGTTCAGCACCTCGGCAACCAGGGCGCCGCGTGGCTCCTCCAGCCCCATCCAGTTCGGCGATCGCCGGCGTCACCCGCTGCACGTAAATTCCGAGCCATCCGCGCACCACCTTGCCATGCTCGCGCAGTTGCGGCAGCTCTTCCTTGACCAGATTGACCGGAATGGCGAAGCCGATGCCGGTGTTGGAGCCGGTGCGGGTGAAAATCGCCGAGTTCACGCCCACCACCTCGCCGCGAATGTTGATCAACGGACCGCCCGAATTGCCCGGGTTGATCGCAGCGTCAGTCTGTAGAAACTCGTCGTAATTGCCCGGGATGAAGCGCCCGCGGGCGCTGATGATACCGGCGGTGACCGTGTGATCGAAGCCGAATGGATCGCCGATGGTCATCACCCACTGACCGACTTTGACGTCGTCGGAGTCGCCGAGCGGCGCCACCGGCAGGTCGTGCTTGGCCTTTATTTCAGCAGCGCGATGTCGGTCTTGGCGTCGCGTCCGGCCACCACCGCCCTGTACTGATTGCCGTCCATCGTGGTGACGATGACTTCGCGGCCGTTTTCGATCACGTGATCGTTGGTCAGGATGTAGCCGGCCGCATTGATGATGAAGCCGGAGCCCAGGCTGCGGCCATGCGGCTCGCCGAACGGCTCTCCGAACTCGTTAAAGGGCTCGTTGCCGCCGCCTTCGCTGCCGCCGCCCTCGCTTTCGGAGGCTGATGGCCCAGCCTGCTCGGTGGAGATGTTGACTACGCTTGGTCCCAGTTTATCTGCCAGCGCAACGAAGTCGGGCAAGGTCTCTGCCTTGGTCGCGCGCGATGAAGTGAGTTCGCGCCAGAACGGATCGGCAAGAGCGGTCGACGCCAGGGAGCCGCATAAAAGCAGCAGCGCCGCGAAACAGAGGATGGTGACGTTCCCGAACTTCGAAGGCATTCGCACGCTGGCCGGACCAGACCAATCAGCCGTTCCGGCGAGCGATCTCAACGTATTTCATTCTGAGATCAAAGAGAATCGCGTCGAGCAGCGCCTGCTCGTCGTGGTCGAGATTTCCCCGCGTCTTGTCCCGCAGCATCCCCAGAATATCGATAAGCTGCTGTGCCATCGCCAGGTCGCGGCGCTCCTGACCGCTGGAGGGATCGGCTACCTCACCCAGATGCACCAGCGCTTCGGTCGAAAGACTCATCAGGAAGGCGGCAAAGCTTATCTCGCCCATCGCCGCGCCAGCCTCGGACGGATGGGGAGCCGGCCGCCGCCGATCGCGCCGCCGCATAGCCCTTCGCCGCGGCCGCCTGCTGCGGCTGCGTCGCTGGCCCCGCCTGCTCCGCGGGTGCATCACCCTGCTGCCCAGCGAAGGTGGGTGCGCCGGCGCCGGGCGGCGGGCCGGCCGCGGGACGCGCCGGTTCTGGCTTCACGGCGGCGGATTCATCAGCGCCGCTGAACTCGGGCTTCAGTTCGCCCTCGGCCGAGAAACGCCGCCGGTCCTGGACTTTGAAACCCTTGGAGTTCTCTTCCTCGGATGCCATCAGCCTAGACCACCTCTGTGCTCGCCATGTGCTCGAGTCGGCGAATACGCTCTTCGAGCGGCGGATGGGTTGAAAACAGCTTGCTCATCCATCCCTGCTGTGCCGTCAGGGGATTGACGATAAAAAGATGCGCCGTCGCCGGCCCCGCGTCCATCGGCAAGCGTTCGTTGGCGGCCTCGAGCTTGCGCAATGCGCCGGCCAGGTAGAGCGGATGATGGGTAAGACGAGCACCGCTGGCATCGGCCTGGTATTCGCGCGTGCGGGATATTGCGAGTTGGATCATTGTTGCCGCAAGCGGCGCCAGAAAAGCCATCAGCAACAGTTCGACCAAATTGCCGCGCCGGTCATCGTCTCCACCACCGAAGCCGCCGAAAAACGCGCCCCATCGTGCCATCGAGGCCAGGATCATGATCGCCCCGGCGAGCGTCGCGGCGATCGAACTGGTCAGGATGTCGCGGTTGATCACGTGGGAAAGCTCATGACCGAGGACGCCCTTGAGCTCGTCGCGACTGCAGATGCGTAGGATCCCGCGGGTCACGGCGACGGCGGCGTGATGCGGGTTGCGGCCGGTCGCGAAGGCGTTGGGCGTGTCGGTATCGATAAGATACATCCGCGGCACCTGGATATGCGCCTCCTGCGCCAGCTCCTGGACTATCGAGTAAAGCTCGGGCGCTGCGGCGGCATCGAGTTCCTGCGCGCCGTAAGCCTTCAGCACCATCTTGTCCGAGAACCAGTAGCTGAAGAAGTTCATCGCGAGCGCGATAAAGAAAGCGAACTCGGCGCCGCTTCGTCCGCCGAAGATACCTCCGATCAAAATCAGCAGCCCGGTCAGGGCACCGAGCAATATGGTCGTCTTGATTGCGCTACGCAGCATAGGTTCCTTGTGCGAGACTAAGATCCAACAAATTAAAGGTGTTTTTGGTACATTTCGACCGCGATCGCTCGGCTTGTTTGAGGCTACGCCGGGCGATTTTTGCAGTCAACGTGCGCATCTTCCGTCCCAATATAACCACAGAAACTCTCGATTGCCCTGGGGGAATTTCAGCCGACGGTGCCAGTGATGCCGAATTGAGCGAGGAATTAGGTTGGTCGACGCATCAGGCTTTGAACCTGGGTCCCTCTTGCATGTGAGTTGTGGCGTCCAGCAAATCACCGGTATCAATCGGTGTGTTTGGATGCCCATCCGAAACGCTCTCGGCGTTGAGCAAAAAGCCTGCTCGAAGGTTATCCAATGATACCGACAGCGGTGGGCCCATCCGGAAGAGTGGCTGCTGTGAGCCAAAACGGGCTCAACCGTTGGCGAATGGCGCCGCTTGGCTTGAAGTCAAACGGTCCATCCAAAGTTCTTGCGGCACAATGGTTTTACCAGCCCTGTGTTAGAAATGTGTCACTTGCATGGCCGCTCCGCGGGCCAAGGACAGGCTCGCTGCTACTGCGCGCAAAGCGGATCCTAAACGAAGCGATGGCGCGTTGCCCTGCACGACGCGCGTATATCACCGCGGCAGCGCTCCCATGTTGCGGCACACACCGATGGCTTGCTGGAGGTCGGTCGAGAAACTGGCCAGCGAAGGGTCCACGCTCTGTTGGAGGTTATCGAGCAATACTACTTCTGGGTTGAAAGCCATCGACCAGATAGGGTTGTCGGAAGAGAATATTGCAGAGGCGGATATGGTGGCACCTTGAAGATCGGAGATCGGAAGCCCCAAACAGTCTCTAATCGGCGACGCGACATTCGCGGCTACCAACCAAGAGTTTACTTCGTTTAGAACACCAGAAGCGCGATCGATCTCCTTCTTACATTTTTCCTTGGGACGGAGTGGAAGAGCATTTGGATCGCACCAGTACTCAACACTTTGAACAGAATCTATGGTGCTATCTCCTAGATTCTGTAAAGAAAGCGCAAACTCTTCTGGAGTTGGCGGACGAGGTGTGAGATCCGCCGATGAACCGACGGGAGGCTTTCCAGGCGGAGGCTCTTCAGGTGGAGATATCCGCGTATATGAAGCGTGAGAAAAGTAGCCGTGGACTAGAAAGGCTATAAGAGCTAGGGCGGTGGATCCTTGTGCGAGCCTGCGAATGCGCGACCGCGCGATTGTAGAGGCCGAACTCGATGTCGCGGTCGGCACTCGAGACGGCGAAGAATGTTTTAGAGCGTGGGCCACTTTCTGATACCGTTCGGCTCCACAAGTGGAACACGCAAAGTCGCTGTCCAGCATCTCTTTCCCACACTTGGTGCAGTGGATGGCCTGGGGTGGAGGCGCCCCGCACTGCGGGCACGCCGGTGCCCGCGTGGATACTTTGTGATTACAATGAATACATCTGCCGATCATCGTTTAGCCCTGGTGATTCTCATCGCCGTGCTTAGCGTCATTTTATGTTAGCACATCTTACACAGCGGTCTTATGCGTTTTATAGCGTTTCGATTCGGCGGCTTAAGCCCTCGTATTGTGTAAAATGGCGACGGGATGCGGGCATCAAATAAAATTCTGAAGTGTACGATAGTAGTTCCATAGTCCCTCCCAAAGCAGTCGACTTTCATGCGCACTCGCGGGAGACGCTGCCAGCCGGTTTTCTGACACAGAAGTGACACAATAGACGACTAGTTGCGTCGTCTATTGGAGACGGAATACTTGATTTAGAAGAGAATTTTGGTGGACGCACCAGGACTTGAACCTGGGACCTCTTGCATGTGAGGCAAGCGCTCTAACCGGGCTGAGCTATGCGTCCACCGGGAAACGAATTATCGCGCCCGTCGCTTCCCGTCGCAAGAGCCGTCCACTTTTCGAGATAAGCGCAATGATCGACTGCTGACCGAGCAATTCCGAGCGTGCGCCAGATGCCCGCTGGCGCGCACGAGCACGCTTGATGCGCGCTAACGGCTCCGCGGCATCCCCAGCACGCGCTCGGCGATGATGTTGCGCTGAATCTCCGACGTCCCCGCCTCGATCGTATTCGCGCGCGAGCGCAAAAAATGATGCTGCCAGCGCCCCGAATGCACCGCGTGTGGCGAGCCCTTGACCAACTGGCCGGCCGGACCCTCAAGCGCAACCACGAACTCGGTCATCCGCTGGTTCAGCTCCGACCACGTCAGCTTCGAGATCGATCCCTCGGGCCCCGGATCGCCGCCCTTGAGAATCTTCGAGAACACGCGGTACGAGGTGAACTTCATCATCTCCAGCTCGACGTAGAACTGCGCGAGTTGCTGTCGGACAATGGGATCGCTGGTTGCCGGCACGCCATTGCGCAGCGTCGCGCGCGCCAGCTCGACGATCTCGTCGAACACGATCCGAAAGCGCGCCGCCGAAGCGAACGCCGCCGTCCCGCGCTCGTTCATCAGCGTGGTCATCGCGACCCGCCATCCCTCGTTGAGTCCGCCGACCAGGTTGGCGCGCGGCACCCGCACGTCCTCGAAGAAGACCTCGTTGAACTCCGACTCGCCGGTCATCTGGCGCAGCGGCTTAACCGTGACTCCGGGCGTATGCATGTCGACCAGCAGGTAGCTGAGTCCGCGATGCTTGGGCGCTTCGGGATCGGTGCGCACGAGCAGCATGCACCAGTCGGCAAGATGCGCCATCGAGGTCCAAACCTTCTGCCCGTTGACGATGAACTCGTCGCCGCGAAGCTCCGCGCGCGTGCGCAGCGAGGCCACGTCGGAGCCGGAATTGGGCTCCGAGAAACCCTGGCACCAGATTTCCTCGCAGTTGAGGATTTTGCGCAAGTAGCGCTGCTTCTGTTCCTCGGTGCCGTGAGTGATGATGGTCGGACCGGCCATCGAGAGCCCCAGCGCGTTGAGCGGCCCGGGCGCGCGGCAAAGCGCCATCTCCTCGTTGAAGATCGCCATCTCGGTGCGGCTAGCGCCCTGCCCGCCGTACTCTTTGGGCCACGACATCCCTAGCAGTCCGCCCTCATGCAGCCGGCGCTGCCAGTCGCGCAGGAATTCGACCTGCGTCATGCCTTCGGGCAGGCGCTGCTCGGCGGTGCCCCACTTGGGCGGCAGGTTCTCGCGCAGAAAATTGCGCACGCGCTCGCGAAAGCGCTCTTCGTCGGGGCTGAAACCGAGGTCCATAGGTACGATCCAAGCGTACGCTCTAGTAGACGGTGTCCATCAGCCGAATCAATTCGGCGCGGCCCCATTCGATTTCATGGCGATGGCGGTTGGCCATCTTTTGCAGGCACTCGCGAATCGGACCGCTCTGCGGCGCGAGCGCCAGCGTCTCTTCGATCTTGCGCGCGACCCATTCCTGGCCGCGAATCAGCAGCGCAAGCCGTCCCCGCATATTGCCGACCGCCGCGACCTTATCCGCGAACGGTCCGGTTACCGCCGACGGCGTGCCGCCGCTCTCGCGCACCAGCCGCTCCAGCGTGACGACGTTACGGCTCTCGTCTTCGCGCGCATCGAGCAGCAGTTCATTGAGCTCTGGGTGTTTGACCTCGGCCGCGAGTGAACCGAGAACGGCCACCCCCGCGCGCTCGGACTCGAGCAGCAGATTAAGCATGCGCTCCAGCGCGGCGTCCATGTCGGGACTGTAGTACGCGGGTCAGAATTACGGCAATGGCTTTTGCACAACCGTCCGGCGCGACGCTAAGAGTAGCGACGGCGGGTCTCGCAGCCATTGAGAACGGCCGCTCGACCTCCACCCCAACCTTCCCCCAAGACGCGGGGGAGGAAGTAAGAGCCAATCAAGTGGTGGCGAGGCGATCGCCAATCAGTTCGGCGAGACGTTCGGCCGGTGCGCGCTTCAAGTCGGAGGTTGCGAAACCGGCAGCGGCCGCGTGGCCGCCGCCGCCGAAGACCCGTGCCAGCATCGAGAGATCGATTTCCGAATCAGAGCTGCGCCGCAGGCTCACGCCCTGGCTGCGCAGGTCGAACAGCGCGACCACGGTGCGCGTCTGACCTTCGTAGAGCGCGGCTGCGACTTCGCTGCTGTAGCCGAAGCAGCAGGCGCTGCGTACCTTGATTCCGTTATCGAGCATCCGGTCGACCGTCGTCGAGCGCGCGAGCTCGAGCGACTTCGTCATCGCCTCCCGTCCTGCCTCTAACGCCGCGCGCATCCGCCGCGACAGCTTCGGCTCACGTAGGCGCAAAATCTCGCGGTACGACTCAATCCCTCCGAGCGTCTGCACGGCGAGCGCCCAGTCGCTGGACTCGGGAATGCGATGGATCCAGCGGTCATGATCGTCGGCGATCGCGGCGAACGCAGCGAACTCCTCTAAGGCGCGGGCGCGAGCCGCCGGCAGTGCGGCGGCGTGCTTGCGCAAATAGTTGAAGGTCAGCCGCGCCGCCGAGTACTGCTCCGAAAGCACGCGCGCCGCGAAAGGCACTTTGAACTCGGGGGCGTCGGCGCGGCCGACGGCGGTGCGATGGTGATCAATCCAGTAAACGCGCGCGCCCTTTTGCGCTAGCTCGGTCAGGTGCTCGCCGGTCGCAGTCGAGTTCCACGAAAGGTCGGTGACCCAGATCTCATCGTCCTCACCGCCTGCGCGGAGTTGGAGTTCCTGGAGCACGCGGTCGCTGTCATTATTGGCGACCAGTTGTGTGACCACCCGCTCGCCCTCGTAAAAGCGGGCGACCGCCGCAGCCGCCATCACCCCGTCGAGGCAGGACGGACCGTGGCTGATTACCTGGATCGCGCGGCGCTTAGCGGGCTTACTCATAGTGGACGAAATCCTATGGCATCGAGCCCGCAGGTGCGATAGCCGCCTCGCAGTCGCTCCCCACTTAGGCCGGACCCCCCGATGAAAGCGAGGCGGCGTGCGTGCTAGATTGGGTCGGACCCTGATGATTGATTCCGGCCACGGCGATTTGGAGGCTCATCCCGAGCCCCGCATCCTGGAGCGCTCCGAGCATCCGGTCTCCCGCCGCGATATCGATCCGCGGGTGCTCAAGGTGCTGTACCGCCTGATCGATGCGGGCCACGCCGCGTACCTGGTGGGCGGCGGCGTGCGCGACCTGATGATCGGGCGGCAGCCGAAGGACTTTGACGTCGCGACGTCGGCGCATCCCCAGGAGGTGCGCGACCTGTTTCGCAACTCGCGGCTTATCGGACGGCGCTTCCGCCTGGTCCATGTCTTCTTCGGCCAGCACAATATCGAGGTCGCCACCTTCCGCCGCCGAGCGGAGGACGTACCCGAGTCCGAAGATCCGTTAATCCGTCACGACAACACTTTCGGCACGCCCGAGGAAGACGCGTTTCGGCGCGACTTCACAATCAACTCGCTCTTCTACAACCCGCGCACCTTTCACGTGATCGACTACACCGGCGGCGTTGCCGACCTCCAGGCGCGGCGCATCCGCACGATCGGCGATCCCGAGGTGCGGATGCGTGAAGATCCTGTCCGGATGCTGCGGGCGGTGCGCTTCGCCGCCAAGCTCGGCTTCGAGATCGAGCCCGCAACACGGGCCGCCATCGAGCGCCATCGCGAGGACCTGCTGAACGCCTCGGTGCCGCGCGTGGTCGAGGAGATTTACCGTGCGCTCGGGATCGCTGCCGCCGGGCGCGCCTTTGAGTTGATGCACGAGCTGGCGCTGTTCGACCTATTGCTGGCGCCGCTCGCGCGTTTCATGCGGGCCCATCAGCGCCCGGTGCACGAGAGCGCCACCGGGCGAAACCTGGCCGCGATGGGCCGGCGGATCGCCGCCGGGATGGAGCCGGCGCATTCGGTGGTGCTGGCGTGCATGTTCGCGGATCTTTGTATGCGCGGGATGCCCGGCGGCGAGCCGTTGGACCTGCTGGCTGAGCTGAGGTCGCGCGGGTTCGCGCGCGGTGACACCGAGCGGATGCGCCTCGTGCTCGAGGCGCTGCCGCATCTGGTAACGCCGTCGCGCCGCACTCGTCGGCTTATCCATCGCCCATACTTCGAGGAGGCGCGCGCCGTATTCGAAGTCGTCGCGCCCACCTGCGGCGGCGATCCAGATGTACTCGCGAGCTTCCTTGGCGATCCCGACGCCTGGCTCCAAACGCGGGGAGGCGAGCCTCGGCGCGCCGAGCCGCGCGAGTCTGTCACCGGTCCAGGCGGCGGCGGTCGGCGGCGGCGGCGTGGCCGGCGCGGTGGCCGTTCGCGCCATCGACGGCGCGGGCGAGCAGCCGCACCCGCGCTCGGTGCCTCGCCCAACGGCGAGGGCCGTGCGCATGGCGAAGGCGAAGCGAGAGTCGAGCCGCGCCACGCCGATCCGGCAGGTTTGGCGGACGCGATGATCCGAGCAAACGAAACGGACGCTGTTCCAGCAGCCAGCCGAGACCCTGAAGATCGTCTTCGCGGCTAAGCGGCCAGCGGACGCGGCCGAAGACAGGTTGCCGCTTGTCCGGGGCGTCCCGTTTCGACTACGCTTAACCCTCGCGTTTTACGAAGCGCGGCGCGAGCAGGCGGGTTTCATCAATTAAGGCAGCCCTATAAGAGGTCGGTTTTGGCAGCGAACGGCTTACGCACGGACAAAATATGGATCGACGGCGCTTTGGTACCCTATGACGAGGCCAACATCCACGTCCTCAGCCACAGCCTCCACTACGGCCTGGCCGTGTTCGAGGGGATGCGCTGCTACAAATCCGATAACGGCCGCTCGGCGATTTTCCGCGGTCCTGAGCACATCCGGCGCCTCTTCGACTCCGCCCATATTGTCGAGATGCAAATCCCGTTCAGCCCCGAGGAGCTGCTGAAGGCCTGCTGCGACGTGGTGCGGGTAAACCGGCTGGAGGAATGTTACCTGCGACCGATCGCGTTTTACGGCGAGGGCGAGATGGGGCTCTCGGCGCGCGGCAACAAGGTGCGCGTCGCGATCGCGGGATGGCCCTGGGGCGCGTATCTCGGCGAAGACGGAGCCAAGAAGGGCGTGCGGCTAAAGACCTCGTCCTTCGTGCGGTTCCATCACAACTCGCTGATGTCGCTCGCCAAGGCCTCGGGCCATTACGTCAATTCCATCCTCGCCGGCTACGAGGCGCGCCGCAACGGCTACGACGAAGCGCTCCTGCTCGACGTTCACGGCTACGTGGCCGAGGGCAGCGGCGAAAACTTTTTCATCGTGCGCGACGGCGTGGTCAAGACGCCGCCGCTCGTCTCGGCGCTGCCCGGGATCACGCGCGCCGCAGTGATGAAAATTCTGCGCGACGCATCGATCAAGGTGGTCGAGCAGATCTTCCCGCGCGATGCGGTCTATATCGCCGACGAGGCTTTCATGACCGGCACCGCTGCCGAGGTTACGCCGGTGCGCGAGCTCGACGATCGCATGATCGGAGCAGGCGTGCCGGGCCCGGTGACGATCAAGGTGCAGGAAGTTTTTCGCAACGCGCTGCATGGCCGCGACGCGCGCTATCGCGACTGGCTGCACTACGTCTAACCCGAGGCGCTGGCGCGTCCGCGCCGGCGGCGGAACTCACAAAAGAAGCGGGGTGGGGACGCCGATGCGATTCATCATGATGGTGGTGATTGTGCTTGCGGTTGCGGGCCTGGGAGCGATCGCCTTTCGTCCGCGGATCGCGCGCGCGGCGATGCTCCCGGTGGGAGCGCTTGCACCGACTTTTCATAGCCAGATGGTTACTGGCGATCAGGTTACGCCAGTGAGCCTCACCGACTTTCATGGCCACAAGCTGGTGATCTACTTTTATCCCAAGGACAACACTCCCGGATGTACCAAAGAGGCGTGTGCGTTTCGCGACGGCTACTCACGTTTCCAGGCCGCCGGCATTTACGTGCTTGGATGCAGTATTGATACCGCCGACTCGCACAAGGCATTCATCAAAAAGTACGGTCTGCCGTTTGCGCTGCTACTAGACCCCGACCGTAGCATCGCGCGCGCTTATGGGGCCGACAACGGCATCCCGATTCTCGGCCTCGACCGCCGCGTGACTTACGTAATTGGGGAGGATGGACACATCCTGAGGGTCTACCCGTCGGTCGATCCCGGCATCCACGCCAAACAGATCATCCATGACCTCGGCGCCGACCACCCGCCGAGCCCCACGCCTGCAGCTTCGCCCGCAGCGTCGGCCGAGGCGGCCTCGGGGCCCAAGAGCGGAGTAAAGACACCTGCAAAAACCGCAACGCCGCAGCCGGACGAGGGGAGCGACGTGGAATGAAGCCAGGTGCGCCGAAGCTCAGGCCGACGATCGGGATCGCGATACGGCGTAGAGCGATCGCCCTCGCGGCGATACTCGCGCCGCTGATCGTCTCGGGTTGCGCGGCCAACAAGCCACCGCCCGAGGTGCCTGACATCCCACTTTCCTCTTACGCGGCGTTCGAGCTACCGCCGGTCGCGAACCAGAGCGGGCAGCCGGCCGGCGTTGAGGCCGCGCAAATAATCGGCGAGGGAATAGCCATCGAGCTCAAGAACCGCGGCTACAATATTGTCGCGAGCGCACCGGCCGAATCCGAGCCGCTGCTGATAAAGTGCGAGCTCACCGCGTATCAGCCCGATACATCCTCGGCCAACAGTGGCACCACCGGGATCACGCTGAAAGTCACCTTCATCGATATGAAAAACGGACACGTGCGCGGCGAATTCGCGGACGCGCAGAACGTCCAGGGCGGCGGACTCCAGAGCGACCGCGATATCCTGCTCGGCTTCGCCAAGGGGGCAGGAATTCAGATCGATTCGCGCATCAAGAGCTAGCATGTGGCCCGGCAAGTTCGCCGGGCGCGTGGCCGAGACTCGTCGCGAGCATCATCGCCGCCGCGGCGACGAGCGCGCCGTCGTGCTCCCGCGCCGCCATGTCATCCAGCGCCGCGACATGGGCGATAGCGGTTTCCTCGGCGCTCGCGCGGCCGCATCCGAGGCCGTCAGGGTCGAACAGCGCATCGATAAGCCAATTTGAATCGTAATTGGTCTCGGCCAGCGCCTCGCGCGCGGCGCACCGCCAGAACTCGCGCGGCTCGACCCGCTCAAAATCGACAGTCGCGGCGACGCGCGCGCGAAATTTCGCTACCAGCGGATAGTAGAACGCGACGGCGTTGAGATACGGAGCGACGCCTTGGCCATCGAGAAATTCCGCGACCGTCCCAGCGGTGCCGTAGACCCCGAGCGAGCCGGCGGCGGGTTCAAGTTGCACGAAGCGCTCGAGGTATCCGGCGTCGTCGGCGGCAGGCACGCGTTCGAGGCCGAGCGGATAGAGTCGACACGCCAGCGGGCGTCCTGAATGAATCGAGCAGCGCAGCCCTTCAAGCGCGGCACATCGCCCGTCGGGGAGAAAACGCAGGAGCGATCCGCGCCGTATCGTGTAACGCGCAACCACTGCGCCAGTGGTGATTTTGGCGGCCCGCGCGATCCGGATCACGTCATAGGGCGAAAGCGTGATCACCTTGTCGCGGCAGCAGAGCCCGCATCGGTTGCAGACGTATGAAAATTTGCTTTCTGCCAACATCCACGGTGCTGATCAGGTTTCGCAACTCCGGGCCATCGTCCGTCGGGCGACGCCGGGCCTACCGCATGGTACTATCTTGCCTGCAACTATGTCGGCATCAATGCAGCACTTTTCGCGGTGATTAAAATCGCCAATACGGGCGGCAGTTCGGTAGCATCAACCATCGAACGCTGACGGAGCATCCGAGCGATGGATTTCAATTATACCCCCGAACAGGAAGCTTACCGGATGGAGGTGCGCGGATGGCTGGAAGCGAATCAACCGCCATCGCTTAAGCCCGAGGAAAAAGAGCGTGCCGACGAAAATTTCCTGTGGGAGCGCCTTAAGCTCTGGCACAAAAAACTTTACGACGGCGGATGGGCCGGACTTACATGGCCCAAACAGTTCGGCGGGCGCGGTGCGACCTTCGTCGAGCAGGTCATCTTTCAGCAGGAACTTGGACGGCTGAACCTGCCGATGGGATGCAACGTGCTCGGAGTGATCATGACCGGCCCGGCGGTGATGCAGTGGGGCACAGAGGAGCAGAAGCAGCGCTACCTGCAAAAGATCCTCAGCGCGGAAGAGATCTGGTGCGAAGGGATGTCGGAGCCGGCTGCCGGCTCTGACCTCGCCGCGTTGCAGACCCGCGCCGTGCTCGAGGGCGATAACTTTATCGTCAACGGGCAGAAGGTCTGGACCACCCACGCCCATCGTTCGCACTACTGCCAGCTCTTCGTGCGCACTGATCCTGACGTTCCGCGGCACAAGGGCCTCAGTTGCCTGCTGGTCGAGATGAAGAGCCCGGGCGTCATCGTGCGCCCGCTCAAACAGATAACCGGCGAGTCCGAGTTCAACGAAATCTTTTTCGAAGACGTGCGCGTGCCCAAGGCCAACCTGCTAGGACCGCTCAACCAGGGATGGCAGGTGCTGGTGTCGACGCTGATGCATGAGCGCTTCGGTATCGGCGAGACGATCGGCGGCACCGAGCAGACCCTCGCGCAGCTGGTTGAGATCGCGCGCGGTGCAATGATCGACGGGCGCTCCGCGGCCGAAGATGACGAGGTCCGCCAGCAGCTCGGGCAGTTCGCGATCGAAGTCGCCGCGAAGAAGTACAACGGCCTGCGCTCGCTGACGCGCCGGCTCAAGGGACAATTGCCGGGCCCCGAAAGCTCTATCGGCAAGCTGGTGTCGACCGAGTTGACACAGCGGATGGTCAAGTTCTCGATGCGGCTGCTGGGTGAGTTCGCGCTGCTCGAGCGGCGCTCGCCGTTCGCGCCCGACGGCGACTGGCTGCGGCGCATCCTCTATAGCGAGAGCATGACGATCGCGGGCGGAACTTCGCCGGTGCAGAAAAACATGATCGGCGAGCGCATCTTGCAGCTCCCTAAGGGCTGAGCAGCCGCCGTCGCGGTCGCAGCCGCGATAAATTTTGCCCTGGTATCGGACTTGTCCGCCGCGCGAAGTTCTGTCACAAACATCGCCCAACAGCGTTGGCAGGACGCCCCGCAGAGCAGCGTCCGCGCATTTTTGTTTTGCACCATCAGGCTCGTAGAGAAGGAGAATCAGGATGCCGCGCACGAGGCCGATCGCTTGCCTGGGAACCGCCGCCACGATGCTTCTGCTTGCCGTCCCTGCACACGCTGCCGACGCGTCGCCAGCCATCAATAGCGGCGACACCAGTTGGTTGCTGACCTCGTCGGCGCTGGTCTTGCTGATGACCGCGCCGGGACTCGCGCTGTTCTACGGTGGGATGGTGCGGCGGAAGAACGTGCTCGCGATTCTGATGCAGAGTTTCATCCTGGCCGCGCTGGTATCGATCCAGTGGATCCTGTTCGGCTACAGCCTGGCGTTCTCGCCCGGCCACGCGCTGGTTGGCAGCCTCCACTGGATTGGACTTCGCGGCGTCAGCGCAACGGCGCCCTATCCCGACTACGCGGCCACCGTTCCGCATCAGGCCTACATGATCTTTCAGTGCATGTTCGCCGTGATCACTCCCGCGCTGATCACGGGCGCCTTTGCCGAGCGCATCACCTTCAAGGGCTTCCTGGTTTTCAGCCTGCTCTGGATGACGTTCATCTACGATCCGCTGGCGCACTGGGTATGGGGCGTCGACGGATGGCTGCATCGGCTGGGCGCGCTGGATTTCGCCGGCGGTACGGTGGTGCACATTTCCTCGGGGACCTCGGCGCTCGCCGCCGTGCTGGTGATCGGGCCGCGGCGAGGTTTTTTGCGCGAGCCGATGCCCCCACACAACCTGACCCTTACGCTGACTGGTGCGGGCCTCTTGTGGTTCGGATGGTTCGGCTTCAACGCTGGGAGCGCTCTCGCCGCTAACGGACTTGCGACCTCGGCCTTCGTCGCGACTCATATTGGCGCAGCTGCGGCGGCACTCGGATGGGTATTCGCGGAATGGATCGTGCTCGGCAAACCGACCACTCTCGGCGTCGCAAGCGGCGTGGTCGCAGGACTGGTCGCGATAACTCCGGCCTCGGGCTACGTCGGGCCGATTTCGTCGATCGTGATTGGCGCGGTAGCCGGCGTGCTGTGCTTTTTCGCGGTGCGAATAAAGGCGCGCTTTGGTTACGACGACGCGCTCGACGTGGTCGGCGTGCACGCAGTGGGCGGCATCTGGGGCGCGCTCGCTACCGGCCTTTTCGCCAGCGTCGCGGTCAACGCGGCCGGCGCTGACGGCCTCTTCTTTGGTAACCCGCTTCAGTTCCTGATCCAGGTGGTCGCGGTCGCGGCCAGCATCTCGTTCGCCTTCGCCGGCAGTCTCATCCTGCTCGGGGTGACGGACGCGATGGTGGGATTGCGCGTGAGCGACGAGGGCGAGCGCGCAGGGCTCGACCTGAGCGAGCACGAGGAGAACGCCTACGACCTGGGAGCGTAGGCCTTAGCGCTGCATCGCCGCGAACAGCAGCGGGGCGGCTTCTGACATGACCTCGCCGACGATTTCCGAAAGCGGCTTGCTCGGCACGGCGAGCTTCTCGGCGAGCGAGCGCATGATGCGCAGGTATTGCTCTTTGGTCCCCGCGCTGATGGTGGCGAGGCGGTCGGCCTCCATCACCTCGACGAAGCGTCGATGGACCTCGTAGATTTCGCGGTCGGTAGGGTCCGTAAACGAATTGGGCTGGTGGAACTTCCTGCCCTTGGCAGCCATCGTTGATGCACCCGCTATGGATTGGGCGCGCCGCGCGCGCCCAGCAAAGTATATCAGCCGCGCGTACGAGGCGGCGAACCGTCACTTTTCGAAGTGCACTTTCTTCATCAGCGCGATGAAGCGCGGCTCCGAGCGCAGTGGATCGAAAATCCGGTCCATCTTGAGCCAGGCCATCCATTGCGCATGCGCCGCGTAGGCTTTTTCGAGGCCGTCCAATGCGCGCTGGCGATCGCCCAACCCCAGATAAATAATCGCCAGGTTCCACGGCTGAACGTAACCATGCAACGACCGCTTGTTCTGCTCCTCGATCGCCGCCATCGCGCGGGGACGGTCGCCTGATGCGCGCGATTGCGGAGGCCAATTCGTCCTGAAGCGCGAGCACGTCGCGCGAGTCGCGCTCGTAGCTCTTGGCCCACAGATGTTTGTCCGCGGGCGCGTCGATCAATTGAGCGGTAATCCGGCGCTTGCTGCGAGTCGCTTCCTTGCTATGGCCCCGGCTTCGCAGCATTAAACGGCAACTGAACCATCGGAATTGCTCCTCCGCCGGTCATCAGCGGCAGCGTCCCATTCCATCGCTGCAGGCCCTCGTACTGGATGAGCATCGGGGTGAGCGATTCGTTCAGGATACGATTCGCGTCGGCCTGGGCCTTGGCCTTGATCAGCACGGACTGCGCGATGCCGTTGGCTTCGGCCACGCGCTGTTCGGCCTCGGCCCTGCTCTGGGCGACCTTATTCTGCGCCTCCTGCGCCCGCTGCGTGGCCTCGATTACCGAATTGATCGATGCTTCGACCTGCTCGGGAAGGCGGGTTTTGCCGATGATCGACACGTTGTCGAAGTGGATGCCGTCGGGGCCGAGCTTACCCTCGAGGTCATGCTGAACGGCGTTGAGCAAATGCGGCTTGCCGGGACCGACTATATCCATGATCGCCATCTTGCTCGCCTCGATGCTGAAGGCGTCGCGCACCTGGTTGCGGACATACACGGTAGTCAGCGTGTGAGCGTCCTCGCGGAACTTGAGAAAAATCGACGGCACTTTGTCGGCTTCCATCTGGTAGCTCACCCCGACGTCGAAGTTGAACGGCACGCCCTCGCGCGAGTTGGCGGTGAAACTTTCGTCAAACGCGCGCCCCTCAGTGATGCTGCGGGTCCATACCACGTTCTGCATGTAGGTGGGGAACTGGTAGATTTCCTCGGTCAGCGGGTTGTACCAGACGCGCCCGGTCACCAGCGGCAAGCTGCTCACGCCGCGTTGGCTGCCGTACAGATTGACCCGCACGCCGGCGTAACCCGGCTCGACCTTGGTGCATCCCGCCGCGGCTAGCGCGGCAGCGCACAGGACAAAAAGGATCGGTCGCTCCAGCTTCATTTCGGCCCCTCCCACTTCGCCCGATTGGCCCATTTTGCGATGCCGATGTAGAGCCACGTGATGTACGCGATCGCGATCGCCCACGAAACCGCGAGGATCACCAGCCCGAAGAACACGTGTGAAGAGTTGGGTGCGGAGACCAGGTTGCATCCCTTGGTGGTCGCGGCCATGAGCGCCACCGCAAGGAGGACCACTACGACCAGTCGCGCTATCAGCGCCAGCGCCCGCATCAGGCTATCGGCTCCTCCCGGCTGCTCGGGCGCCTGCCATTGCGGAAGCTGGTTCATACGCGTCCGCCTGAGGGCCGCCCCGCATTGGTTAGAAAAGATACCGGCGGGTATTGATGCTGATCATCACCCCCATCGCCGCCATCATCGCAATCAGCGACGACCCCCCATAGCTCACCAGCGGCAGTGGAATTCCTACCACCGGCAACACTCCGCTCGCCATGCCGACGTTGATCGCGACCTGCCAGAAGACGATCGCGGTAAGCCCCACCGCGAGCAGTTGACCGAAGCGGTCGCGGGCGTGACGCGCGATCCAAAGTCCACGCGCGATCACCCCCGCATAGAGCGCCATCAGCAGGATCGAGCCCGCGAAACCGAACTCCTCGGCGAACACCGAAAAAATAAAATCGGTGGTCTGCTCGGGCAGAAAGTTCAGCCGCGCCTGTGTGCCTTTCAAAAATCCCTTGCCCCATGCGCCACCCGCGCCGATAGCGATCTCGGACTGGATTATATGGTAGCCGGCGCCGAGCGGGTCGGATTCCGGATTGATGAAGCTCACGAGGCGTTGCTTCTGGTAAGGCTTGAGGTAATGCCATCCAGCGGGAGCGGCCAACGCCCCCGCCAGCATCGCGACCAGCAGCACGCGCCCATTAAGGCCGCCGACGAAGACCAGCGTCGCGGTAACAACCGCCAAGATGATCCCGGTGCCGAGGTCGGGTTGCTTGAGCACCAAGCCAAGAGGCACGGCCAGTAAGGCCGCCGGAATGACCATCTGGCGAAAGCTCCACCCGCCGCGCGGCGGTTCTTCGCGCAGGTAGCGCACCATCACCAGCACCAGCGCGAGCTTGGCCAGTTCCGACGGTTCCAGCCGCAGCACGCCGAGATTGAGCCATCGGCGCGATCCGCCGGTTACGTGACCCGCCACCATCACGGCCGCCAGCAGACCGACCGTAGCCGCGTAGAGCGGGTAGGCGTAGGTCGCGAGCGCTCGATAGTCAAAAAAAGCCGCTGTCGCCATCAGGGCCGTGCCTACTCCGATCCAGACCAACTGCCGCACCACCAGCGGATCGAGCACGTGCTTCGGACCGCCCCACGACGCGCTCAAGACGCTCAGCAGGCCGACACCCGCCAGCCCCAGCGTCATCAAGAACAGGGTCCAGTCGAAGTGATAAACCAGTCGCCGATCCAGCGCCATCGTCGATGCCGCTCAGTCCGCGCGCTCGGCGATCGATCCCGCGGTGGGGCTCTCAGGAGCCGGGCTCGGGGCGGTCGGTGGCGTGCCTTCCTGTGGCACGGCCGGCTTGCTGCCCGCCGGCGGATAGAGCTCGAAGAATTTCTGCAGCACATCGTGCACGACCGGTCCGGCTGAGCTTCCACCGTGTCCGCCGTGTTCTATTACCGCGGCAATCGCGATTTGCGGATGGTCGCTCGGCGCATACGCGACGAACCATCCGTGGTCGCGATATTTCATCGGCTCCTTGTCTTCGGCGATCCGCGCGTTGCCGGCTTCCTTGACCACCTGCGAAGTACCGGTTTTGCCGCACACGGTAACATTGTCCAGATGGGCGGCGTGCCCGGTGCCGCCGCTGGTGTTGACCACATCGCACATCCCGCTGCGAACGATGTCGAGCACAGTTGGATCAATATGGATGCGACGTTCGACGATCGGCGGAAATTTTCTGACCACGGAGCCGTCGAGTGCTTCTTCCTCTTTGACGAATTGCGGTTTGTAGCGGTTACCGCCGTTGGCGATCTCGGCCGCGACCATCGCCATCTGCAGCGGGGTCGCCGCGACGTAGCCCTGCCCGATCGCTACCGAGAGCGTCTCCGCCGGATACCATCGCTGATGGAACCGCTTCTCCTTCCACAGCGACGACGGCATCACGCCCGGCCGTTCGTTCTCGAGATCGATTCCGGTCTTTTCGCCCAGGCCGAGCAGACGGGCCCACTGCGCCAGGCGATCGATACCTAGATGGATACCGACCTGGTAAAAGAACACGTCGCACGAGCCCACGATTGCGCGATGCACCGAGAGGGTGCCGTGGCCTTGCTTGCGCCAGCAGTGGTACTCGCGATTCCCATAGTACAACCCACCGGGGCAATAGTAGGTGGTTGCGGGAGTTAGCGTGTGATCCTCCAGCGCGGCGATCGAGTCGATCAACTTAAAGGTCGATCCGGGCGGATAGGTGCCCGCGATCGCGCGGTTGGCCAGCGGATGGGCCGGGTCGGTCGTCAACCCGCGCCACTGTACCGCGGTAATCCCGTTGGCAAAGATGTTGGGATCGAAGGCCGGATGCGAGACCATCGCGAGGATGTAGCCGGTGTTGGGATCGATCGCGACCAGGGCACCGGACCAGGTCCCCATCGCCTTCTCCGCCGCCTGCTGGAGATCGAGATCGAGGCTGAGCACCACGCTATGGCCGGGAATCTCGGGAATCTCGCGCAGCAACTTGAGCCTGCGGCCGACCGAATCGACCTCTATCTCCTGGCCTCCCGCCTGGCCGCGCAAATCGCCCTCCAACACACGCTCCAGGCCGAATTTTCCGATCTCGTCGCCCATCCGATACTGGTTGTTGCGGCGCAGATCGCCCTCCGCCACCTCGCCCACGTAGCCGAGCAGATGCGCCCCGAGCGAACCGTAGATGTAGTGGCGCTGCGGCATCACCTCGAGGCTGACGCCTGGAAGCTGGAGTTGATGGGTCTCGAGCGAGACGACCTGCTGCCAGCCCAAATGCTCCTCGACCGTGACCGGGTCAAACGGTGGCCGCCCGTCGTCTTCGGCCTGACTCAGTTTGGCGGCGACGTTGTCCTGGCCGAGCAGACCCTCGAGTCGCGCGACCGTCTGCTTAATGTTGCGGACGTCCTCGGGCACCATCACCGCATCGAACGACGGCTTGGTATCGACCAGCGGACGGTGATGAGTGTCGAAGACCAGGCCGCGCAGTGCCGGCTGGCGATGAATGCGGATTCGGTTGCGGTCGGCGAGTTCGACGAATTCCTTGTGCCGGATGATCTGCAGGTAATACAGGCGCACCGTGACCACCGCCAATCCGGCTGTGATGAGCGCGGAGAGGATGGCGAGGCGCGGCTCGATACGCGGGATCGCACGCGACTGTTTGTTGCTGCTGTAGTAACGCCAGCGCGCCACTTCAGGCTCCTCGCGAGGCCCAGCCGCGCGAGCGGCGCTCCTGGCTAAGCCCCAATAATCGCCTGAGTCCCGCAATCAATCGAAATACTGGCGGCGCAATCACGGCGGTCAAAGTGGCCTGCAACAGCGCGGCCGGCAAGAGCGTCCCTAGCTGGTGCGGCACGCGAAATTGCGTACTGAGGAGAAATCCTCCAAGGCTCTGAATCAGGACCGCGACGAAGACCAGCACCGCGCCAGCCTCCGCGCCCGTAGCGGACGTATGGACGCCCACTTCGTATGCGACCAGGTAAGTCAGCGTGACCACAAAAGTGTTGACGCCAAGCTGCGAGCCCGAAAAGGCGTCCATCGCGTAACCCATCGCGAACGCTATTATAGGCGCCAGCGCACGCCGATGCCGCAACCCCAGATCGACCGCCAGCACCAGCACGAGATCAGGCACCAGTGCGCTCAACGGTAGCCAGCGCGAGGCCGTGGTCTGAATCGCCAGGGCAATCAGAGTTAAAACGGCGAACAAAGCAGCCAAACGCACGAACCTCTCAGCCCTTGGGCTCCGCCGGCGGTTGAGGAATACGCTGGGTCACGACTAACACCTGTTCGAGTCGGCGGAAGTCGGCCGCCGGGGCGAGATTGACGGTCAGGAACAAACCCGGCCCCTCGCGTACCACCGAAGTGACTTCACCGATCAGCAGGCCGCGCGGGAAACCCCCGTCCAGCCCCGAGGTCACTATTGTATCCCCGCTCTTCACGTCCTCCGAGCGGTCGACATATTTCATTACCAGGCCGTCGTCGACCATGCCGGCCACAATGCCCCGTATGCGCGAGCGCTGGTCGAAAGCGTCGAGCGCCGAGTTATGGTCGTTGATCAGCAGCACGCGCGAAGAGCTCGGCCCTACCGCGATAAGCTTGCCGACCACGCCCTCGGTCGAAAGCACAGCCATTCCGGCCTCGAAACCCTGGTCGGAGCCGCCCTCCAGCACCAGCGTGCGCGCGAGGCCGGAGGCGTCGGCGCCGATCACGTTGGCCGCCGCCGATTTCAAGGCCAGCGCCTGCTTGAGCTCGAGCATATCGCTCAGGTGCAGGGTTTCGGCCTCCAATTCGGCCAGGCGCGCGCGTTGCGTTTCCTCGCGGGCGAGTTCGGCACGCAGCCGCGTGTTCTCCTCCTGCACACCCACCAGGTCGATATAATCATGGATGATTCCGGAGCCGCCCTCGGTCAGGCGCGCGGCGGCGCTCTGGAACGGGGCGAGCGCCTCCATCACCAGGCTGCGCGGCTTGGCCACCCGCTGGTCGGGTAACACTCCACTCCACAGGAAATGGGCGGAAATGAGCAGCAGCAGCGCGCCCGTGATCGGCACGCGATTGCGCCACAGGTAGTAGTTTTTCACCGCTTTGTGCTTCGGCGATGCCTCACGGCGTCACGGCAAGGCGGTTTAGTCGACGGTCACGTCGCGCAGCAGGGACAACTCGTCCAAGGCTTTGCCCGCGCCCATCACGACCGCAGTCAGCGGGTCGTCGGCCAGCGTAACCGGCAGCCCGGTTTCCTCACGCAGCAGAACATCCAGGTTGCGCAGTAGCGCGCCGCCGCCGGCCAGCACGATTCCCTTGTCCACGATATCGGAAGCCAGCTCGGGCGGCGTCCGCTCAAGCGCGATACGGACCGACTCGACCACCTGATGGACCGGTTCCATCAGCGCCTCGCGAATCTCCTCGTCGGTTATTTCGATGATCTTGGGTACGCCGGCCACCAGGTCGCGGCCCTTGATTTCCATGGTTTGAATTTCGTTGCCGGGATAAGCCGAGCCGATCGTTATCTTGATTAACTCGGCCGTGCGTTCGCCGATCAGCAGATTGTATTTGCGCTTGATGTGCTGAATGATCGCCTCGTCCATCTTGTCGCCGGCGACCCGGACCGAGCGCGAAAAAACTACGCCCGCCAGCGAGATCACCGCGACCTCGGTGGTGCCGCCGCCGATATCGACGATCATGTTGCCCGAGGGTTCCGTGATCGGCAGCCCCGCGCCGATCGCGGCCGCCATCGGTTCCTCTATCAGATAGACCTCGTGCGCACCGGCCGCCTCCGCCGACTCGCGCACCGCCCGCTTCTCGACCGCGGTGATGCCGAATGGGACGCAGATGACGATCCGCGGACGCGCAAGAAACCTGCGGTTGTGGGTCTTCTGGATGAAATGGCGTAGCATGTTCTCGGTGATCTCGAAGTCCGCGATCACCCCGTCCTTGAGCGGTCGGATTGCCACGATCGAGCCCGGCGTCCGCCCCAGCATCTTCTTGGCTTCGGCTCCTATCGCCAGCACCCGCCGCGCGCCGCGCGAATCCTTCTGCACGGCGACTACCGAAGGCTCGTTGCACACAATACCTTCGCCCTTCACATAGATGAGGGTGTTGGCCGTGCCGAGGTCGATCGCGAGATCGTTAGAGAACCAGCCGAATATGGAGTTGAGTACCACCGGATTGCCCCCCTGCCGCCCGAAGTAGCTTCACTCGGGCTTCCGCATCGCCCCACAAAAAGAGCCTACACAAGGTCCGGGGCTTAGCGCGGTATAAAGAATTTTTAGACGTGCCCGAGACCCATGAAGAAGTTAACAGACGCCTATCGTCCGAGGCAAGGCGCAAGCACGATTTGCGCGATCAAAAGCCGCAAAATATGATGAACAATGATGCTGGACCTGATGCGCAAGCATGCGTATTCGTGGCTGACCCGTGCGGTCGTCATCGCGCTCATCGGTGTGTTCGCTTTCTGGGGTGTTAGCACCGGGATGTTCACCCGCCTAAAGCCGGTGGCGACGGTCAATGGCCATCAAATCCTGACTAAAGACGTCGACCAGCAAGCCCAACAGTTGCGCCGGAAACTGGAACAGATGTACGGACCTGAGGCTTCCGAGGCGCTGGCGCGCTACAACGTACGCGAACAGGCACTCGAGGAGCTGATCGATCAGCAACTTGTGCTCGACGAAGCCAATCATTTGGGACTTAGGATAAGCGATGCGGCCTTGGAGCAGATGATCGAGGCGCAGACCGCCTTTCAAGTTGACGGCCGCTTTGATCTAGCCATCTATCAGACGGCGTTGCGCAGCCAGAATATGCGTCCGGCGGATTTCGAGTCCGAAGTGCGGCTCGAGATGCTCCAGCAGTTGATGCAGCGGATGGTCACGCAGACGGTCGAGGTAAGCGACGCTGAGATGCGTCAGATCTACGACCAACTGAACCTGAAGTTTGCGATGTCCTACGTCGAGATTTCCTATAAAGACTTTGAATCGACTATTTCGCCCACAGACAAGCAAATCTCCGATTTCTTCCAGGCGCATCGCGAACAATTCCGCGAGCCCGAGCGCATCTCATTCGACTTCATCCGTTACGATCCCGACCGGCTCGCTGCCAACTTCAATCCCTCCGAGAAGGAAATCCAGAATTACTATAATCGCCAGCGGGACTCCGGCCTGACCCATCCTGAACAGGTCCGCGCACGTCACATTCTGATCGCGGTCGCGCCCGATGCGACCCCCGCTCAAAAGGCTGCCGCCAAGGCCAAGGCCGAGGAGCTAGAAAAGCAAATCAGGGGCGGCGCCGACTTCGCCAAGCTCGCCAAGCAGTTTTCCGATGATCCAGGTACCAAGAACGCCGGCGGCGACTTGGGCTACTTCGAACAGAGCCAGATGGTGAAGCCGTTCGCCGACGCCGCCTTCGGGATGAAGGCGGGTGAATTGGCGGTCGTCCAGACCCAGTTCGGCTATCACGTCATCCAGGTCGAAGATCACAAGCTCGCCCACGTCGAGACGCTGGAGGAGGCGCGCCCACACATCATCGAAGCGCTGCGTCATCGCGCTGGGGCTGAGCAGGCCCATCAGGCGATCGACCAGGATCTCGGGGACGCACTGAGCGGCAAAGGACTTCAGCAACTGGCCGACAAGCGCGGACTCGATCTCGTGAAAACGCCGATGCTGGCCGTCAATGAGAGCACGACCGAGATCAGCGACCCCGCCCTGCTGCGGGATGCCTTCAAGCTCAACCCGAACGACGTCCGCGTCATCAACGGCCGCGACGCGCAATACATCGTGAAGCTCATCGCGCGCAAGCCGAGCTATCTGC
This sequence comes from uncultured delta proteobacterium, assembly GCA_963710455.1. Taxonomy (GTDB): domain Bacteria; phylum Desulfobacterota; class Binatia; order Binatales; family Binataceae; genus JAKAVN01. The sequence goes on along the minus strand of CAVQAG010000010.1, from coordinate 211,072 downwards.
CAAAGCTAAGCGAGATCCAGCCGAAGGTTCGCGCTGCATTGGTCCGGCAGATGGCCGAAGCCAAGGCACTGGAGCACGCCGGCGCTTTCGTTAAGCAGGTGAAAGATCCCGCCAAGTTCGCCGCGGCTGCTGCGACCGCCAAGCTTGCGGTGCACAATACGGGTGATTTTTCGCGCGCCGACGGTTCGGTCCCCGGCATCGGCGAATTCCACGAGGCGTTGCAGGCGGCCTCCCTGCTGCCCGGGACGCCAGCCATTATTGAACGTCCGCTAACGCTCGACGGCAACGCCTATGTCTTCGAGGTCACCCGCCGCACGCCCCCTACCGACGACCAGTGGAAAACGGCGAAAGCCACGTTCAAGGAGCAGTTGATCAAGCAGCGGCAGGCGCAGGCCTGGGAAAATTTTGTTCAGGACCTGCGTGCGCGCGCCCAGATTTTTGTGCGTACGGACCTGGTCGGGGAACAAGGATCAACGATGTAGCCGCGGCCGGCGCAACCTTCCCACACGCAAGCGCCAACGCGAACGCAAACCGAGGACCGGTCCTAAAGGCGGAGTAACGAATGAGTTCGTCAGACGACGATCCCCACCCAGCTAATCCAACCATCGACGTCAACGAGTTCTTTTTTCCTGGCGCGGGAGCGAGCGTGCTGCTCATCCACGGGCTTAGCGGCACGCCGTTCGAGATGCGCTATCTGGGCGAGCGTCTGGCCGCGGCTGGCGTGCGCGTATGCGGCGTGAGGCTGGCAGGCCACGCGGGCGTGTCCGAGGAACTGGGTGCCTCAACCAACGCTCAATGGTACGAAAGCGTGGTCGAAGGCTTCGAGAGGCTGCATCGCGACGGCGATCCGGTGGCCGTGGTCGGACTCTCGATGGGTGCCGTGCTCGCGGCGCGGCTGGCAGCCGATCAGGGCGACGCGGTTGCGGGAGTGGTGATGCTGTCGCCGGCTTTTTTCCTGCCGCTATGGGTGCGCGGACCGCTGAAGGCGCTCCGCGCGCTCGGCCCGCTCGTCGACCGTATCTACCTGCGCGGGAAGGGTTCCGACATCCACGACGCCGCGGCCCGCGGCGTGCACCCCACCGTCCGGTTGATGCCCCTCAGTGCCGTGATCGAGTTACTGAAACTGTCGGCATCGGTGCGCCCGCGCCTTGGCCGCGTCAACCAGCCCGCGCTGGTCATCCATAGCCGCCGCGATCATACCTGCCCGATGCGCCGCAACGTGGATTTCCTGATGCGTCATCTTGGGAGCGCGCAAAAACGCGCCGTGATCCTGGAAAAGAGCTTCCACGTGATCACGGTCGACAGCGAAAAGGAGCGCGTGGCGTCCGAGGTTATCGAATTTTTAGGCGCTTTGCGCAGCAGCGCCGAACCCGCAAGCGCGATGGGCTGAGCGCTCTATCGAAGAGTGGAGTCTCTCAGCCTAAAGTCCGGATCCCAGCCCAGCTCCCGGCGCGCCCTGGCGATCGATACCACGCCGTCGTCCTCGGCGACGTTGTAGATTCCCGGCGCTCCGCGCACGATCGCGAGCACTGCCGCCTTCGCCGCCGCGTCGACATGTACTGCTGGCTTGCCCGGGGCCGTCTCGAATCCCGTGCCCGGGCCGTAGAACATCCCATACCGAAGCACGAGCCCGTCCAGCGCTGAGGTCGTAGTCGCGAGCCGCTCCAGCGTCACGACCCCTTCCATCGTCGTTCGCCACGGTTCTTCGGCCGGGGAATTGAGCGGATCGCTTTCGTCGTGCGGCGCGCGCCCCGGCGCGTAGACGAACGCGATGCTTTGAGCGACGAGCCGACGCGCGCCCGCAAAAAGCGCTGCGTCAACCAGGTTGCGCGCACCTTCGATACGCACGCGCGCATTGCGCATCAGGCCCTCGGCCATCAGTTCCGCCTTGAGCCCGTGCGGCAGGTCGGTGAGCTGATTGACGACGACATCGGGCCGCGCCGCGCGCATCGCGGCCTCCAGGGCGGCACGGTCGTAGACGTCGACCACCACCGGCGTGATTCCGGCGGCGCGCAGTTCCTCGGCCTTGGAGGCGACGCGCGTGGTGCCGGTAACCTCGTAGCCGGCTTCGCGCAAAAGCGGCAGCATCCGTCGCCCCACCGCACCCGTAGCTCCGGCAAGGAAAATTCTTTTCGCCATTCGAATATCGTCTTCTTGGCCAACCTTGGTTACCCGGCCGCGTAATGTTCTTCGAGCAGGTATTTTACGTCGGGTCGATGGAGCACTTCGATGAAGCAGATCTGGTTCGCCGCGTTAAGGTCGACGATCAGAAACCCTTCCATCGCCTGCAACTCGACGGTGCTCGCGACCTTGACCTCAGGCGCGGTGGCGAAGCTCGCGCAATTGTCGTCGCCGCAATCGCAGATCGATTCGATATGCAGCGCACGTAACTGATCGCATAGCGGCTCGGCTCCGCGTTCGCGCAGCAAGAAAACCATCTCGTCGACCAGGTCGGGCAGAACTTCGCTAAGCAGCGGTTTGGGCATCGCGCCTAGAGCCTAGCCGCAAGCCGTTCCCCGATCAAAGCTGGGGCTCGTCCAGATCGCTCGGGCGTGCGCCGCAGTATGGACATTGGGTGGAGAAGTGAAACCCCGATGGCAGGCTGGAATTGATGAAGAATGGATTTCCGCACTGCGGGCATCGCGCCAGCCAGGCCTGGTAGAGCAGCCATCCGATTGCACTCACGATCAGAACAAAGAGAAAATCAAAGGCGTCGAACCCGCTGGTGCGGCCCGCGTACGTCAGGAACTCGACGATCCACCAGAGCGCGAACAGCCCGGCGGAAATCATCAGGCCGATCCGGACCCGTCGGATTCTCGAAAACGCGGCCCTGGCGTCTGGTTTCGCCACGGCCTTGGTCAGACGCCGCGCGCGTCCGGCGCCCAGATATGCTTGTGCATCTGGAGTTGCATCCGCACCGGCAATCGATCGGCCAGGATCCATCCCGCCAGCAGCGCCGGCTCCAGGCGGCCGAACACGCAGCTCATCAGCACGGCGTTGACGCGCGCCGCAAGTTTGTGACGCAGGGCCACGTCTCGCGCCCATTCGTAGTCGGCGCGGTCGGCGATCACGAACTTCACTTCGTCGCGCGAGGTCAGATGCTCCAGGTTGCTCCACAGGTTGCGCGCCGCTTCCCCGCTGCCCGGGCATTTCAGGTCCATCACCTTGATCGCGCGCGCGATCGAGCCGGCTCACGTCGCTCGCGCCCGAAGTCTCCACCAGCACCGTGATTCCCGCCTCCAGCAGGCGAGCGATGAGCGGATGAACCGCGGGTTGCAGCAACGGCTCACCGCCGGTCACCTCGACCAAATCGCATCCATAGCCGAGGAGCTGCGCGGCGACCTCCTCGACCGCCATCGTGCGCCCCTCGTGAAACGCGTATTCGGTGTCGCACCACGAGCAGCGCAGATCGCATCCGGTGAGCCGCACGAAAGCGCACGGGCGCCCCGCCCAGGTCGATTCGCCCTGGATGCTGAAAAAGATCTCGTTGATACGCAGCCGGTCGTCAGTCATCGCGGGAAATCTGCCGGCGCGCCGCGGCCTGCGCCTGTTCGAGAACCAGCCGGAGCGCGACGTGATGCTCGCGCGCCAGACGCTTGCAGTCGTCGTACTCCGGCGAGAGCGTTACCGTATCGTCGCCGCGACGCGAGACCTTCACCCGCACGCGGCCCCATCGCGTTTCCACTTCCTTGATTTCGCGCGCGAGCTTGAGCCGGGCGACCGGATGATACCGTAGCCCGATGGTCGAAGTTTCAGCGAACAGCACCGCGGCGATTCGCTCGCGTGCCGACGGCTCGGCGAGCACGGAGATGGTCACTGCGGGGCGGCCCTTTTTCATGATCGTTGGCGTCAGGGTCACGTCGCGCGCGCCGGTCTCGAACAGCCGCTCGACCACGTGGTCGTAAATCTGCGGATTGAGGTCGTCGATGTTGGCCGCGATCTCGACCAGCTCGTCGGCGTCGTAGGTTTGCGCGCGTTCGCCGACCATCAGGCGCAGCACGTTGGGCCGATCGGCGAAATCCTTGGTGCCCGCGCCATAGCCGACGCGCTCGACGCGGAAGCCCATCGCGGGCGGCGCCGGAACGGCCAGCGCGCGCAGGATCGCGGCGCCGGTCGGCGTGACCATCTCGGAAGCGCCGTCGCCCATGCGCATCGGGAAACCGGCCAGCAGTTCCGCCGTCGCGGGCGCGGGCACCGGGATGATGCCGTGTTGCGAGCGCACGAAGCCGCTGCCCGCCGGCAGCGGCGAAACGATCATTTCCTTAAGCTCGAGCCGCTCGAAGCCCCAGGCCGCGGTCACGATGTCGATAATCGAATCGACGGCGCCGACCTCGTGGAAGTGAACCTGCTCGGGAGTCGTGCGATGGATTTTCGCTTCGGCCTCGGCCAGCACGCCGAAAATCGCCATCGCGCGATCCTTGACGCCGGCGGAGAGCGCCGAGGCGCGCGCGACGATCTCGCGGATGTCGCTCAAATGGCGCTCGGGCTGCGCCGCGCTGACTTCAACCTCGAACTTCAGCGCCGAGATGCCGCTCACCAGCTTGCGCCGCGCGGCCAGCCGATAGCCGTCGAGCGGCAACGATGCGAGCGCCTCTCGCAGCTCCTCGAAGTCCGCCCCCGCATCAAGCATCGCGCCGGCGATCATGTCGCCGCTGAGTCCGGAAAACGCGTCGAGGAAGGCTGATTTCATATGCCAGATATATAAAGAGAGAAGGCCGAATTCGAGTTTATGCCGCGCCCTGTTTACATAACAGTAGGGCGTCAGTAGAATCCGAATTGGTACTTCTAGCGCTCCGTTATTATGAGGCAAAGGGACCTGAATTTCTTCCGTCGCCTGCTCGAGGATCGCAGAAGCGAGATTCTGGAGGAAGCCGAGCGCGCGCTCGGCACGCTCAACACTAAAGCCCAGGAAGCCTGCGCCGACCCTTCCGATCGCGCCTCATTGGAATCCGACCGGGCCTTTTTGCTCCGGATGCGTGACCGCGAGCGCAAGCTTTTGAGCAAGATTGACGAGGCCTTTGCCCGCATCGACGGCGGCATTTACGGCCAATGCGAGGAATGCGGAGGGCAAATCGGGATCGAACGGCTCAAGGCGCGTCCGGTGACCACGCTTTGCATCACTTGCAAGTCGGCGCAGGAAGCGCGCGAGCGTCAGGGCTCGGCGCGCTAAATCCGGCGCTCGTGCCAGCCCGGCTAGCGTAAAGGCGCTGCACCATCCTCAGGCACTCCTGCAGATACCCTGACTCCGAGGCATGCGTTATGAAAGTTCGCAAGGCCGTGGTGGTGGCGGCCGGTCTTGGCACTCGAATGCTGCCGGCCACCCGCGTCATCCCCAAGGAAATTCTGCCGGTCGTCGATCGCCCGGCGATCCAAATCGTGGTCGAAGAGGCGATCGCCTCCGGGATCGAAGAAATCGTCTTCGTTGTGGCGCCCGGACGCTCGCTGGTGCTCGACCACTTTCGCGCCGGTTCCCGAGTTGGAACGCCACCTGGAGGAGCGCGGCAAGCGCGATCTTCTCGACCTCGTGCGCTCGATCGCCTCGATGGCGCGTATCACGCGCGCCGAACAGCGTCAGCCGCTGGGACTCGGCCATGCCGTGCTGCAGGCGCGCGCGGCGATCGGCGACGAACCGTTTGCCGTGATTTTGCCCGACGATATTTTCGACTCCGAGCCGCCCTGCCTGCGCCAACTGCTCGACGTCGCCGAGGCGCGCGAGGCGCCGGTGGTCGCGCTGATGCGCGTAGCGCCGCAAGACATCTCGAAATACGGAATCGTCGAAGCTGCGTCCGCCGGCGAGCGGCTGCATCGGCTGACCGGGATGGTGGAGAAGCCGGAGCCGTCGAAAGCGCCGAGCGATTTTGCGATCGTCGGACGCTACGTCCTGACCCCGGAGATCTTCGGCATGCTCGCCGAGGGCAAGCCCGGCGCAGGCGGCGAGATCCAACTCACCGACAGCCTGCTTGCGCTCTCCCGGAGCCAGCCGATGTACGGCTATGAGTTCAGCGGCACGCGCTATGACCTGGGCGACCGTCTCGGTCTGATCACCGCACAAATCGGGTTCGGCTTGAAGCGCCCGGACCTCGCTGATAGGTTGCGGGCCTATTTGAAAAGCGACGATTTCGGCGTAAAATTCGTTTCTGCGATGGGGCAGTAGCTCAGCTGGGAGAGCACCACGTTCGCAACGTGGGGGTCAGGGGTTCAAATCCCCTCTGCTCCACCAACGAATCCCTATTGAGACATAGCTTTCGGGACTTCTGACGATTCGGGCGCTGGCGCGGCGGATTGCTTGGTGTCCGTTTTGGTGTCCGTCGCGCAACTGAGCTGTTCGCACTGAGCGACGATGCGTACGCGCGAGCGGCGGGCGAAATCGGCGATCGCGGGTTCAACCCTGTTGGCGAGCAAGATCATCGAGACGCGCTTGCCGCGGTGTTCGACGTAGTCGGAATCGGCGCGCATGAGCGCACGGCGGTAGACGAGCTTGGCAACATGCTCATAACTTGCTGCGCCCGCGGCGACCACGAGATAGAGCCGGCGTGGCGTGTAGGCCAAGCCGGTTAGCGATGGCGAGAAGCTTTTGGCCGCGCGACGAAGATCGAGGATCTGTATCGTTTGATGAGTGCCGATGATGCCGCGCGCTTTCTGGGCCTCGCGGAATCAACGTTGCGCGACATGACCTACCGGCACGAGGCCCCATACGTGAAAGTGGGCACGCGGGGAGTCCGCTATCGCCTACTCGACCTCGTCGAATGGAGCCAGGCGAGGAGCCGATCGGCTAGATCGTAAGTCTTGGGCATCGCGGCTGGGCAACCGTCATGGCTCTTCAGTTTGTTGACATCCGATTCGTAGCGACGTAGCATCAACGTCACGACATATTCAGTTGTGGAGGTCGTTAATGCCAACTATACGAATCGATGACGAGGTTTGGGCCGCCCTCCAAAAACGGGCGCGGCCGTTCGTTGATGCCCCGAACGATGTCTTAAGGCGAGAGCTCGGGCTTGCCTCAAAGACAGGTTCTTCTGAGCAGACCGCAGCCAAGGGAGATGGAAGCGACAAGCTCGCCGTTGGCTGTACGCCTCAACGCGAATATAGGTCTCCCATTGTGGGTGCTCTACTCGAATTAGGCGGAAGCGCTAAGGCCGATGACGTACTGGGCAAGGTGTACGAGAGAGTTCAGCACAAGCTCAGGCCGGCTGACCGGGAGAAAATGAAAAGCGGTGAGCCTCGTTGGCGGCTCCAGGCTCGCTTCGAGCGCAAGAATATGGAGATGGCAGGGCTCCTAAAACCCAAATCTCCGCGTGGTTGGTGGGAACTCACCGAAAAGGGGCGAACCAACTACAAGTAGTGGACTGCTGACTGAAAGTTCATTTCCATTTGTGCCACGCGGAGATGACGCAGGTGTCAACTATCCTAGTAAGCGCAATCCGGTGATTCCTCACACGGAGCGAGACAATAGTATGAACACGAGAGACCGATGGCTGGTTACTTGTGCGGTCTTGGCTGCTATCTACGGCGGATTCGCCGTCTGGTGGCTCTCACCTTCGACTTTGTCTCAAAGCCTTCCGGCACTAGGTATCTCGTTGGTGTTTGTCGCGTCGGTGTTCGCACTATTGTCCACCGTTTTAGCCGCTGAGCCAGACTGGACCACGATCGCGAGAATTCCTACCAAGAGTGTGGTTTATACGCTTCTGGCGATTCTCATCGTCGGGACGGCTCTCCAGGTAGTTCCGTCTCTCCACGGTTTTCCAGGGCTGTCCGCGTCTGGATCGACTCCCGTACAGCGATACACCTTATCGCTGAGTCCGAGAGTCACGGATTCCGTATTTGGTGCCCTAATTGGCGGAATGTTTACTTTGGCAGGGGCGTGGTTCGCCATACGAGGAGCCTTCAAAGTTCAACGGCACACCGAAGTTTCGAACCGAATCGGCGCAGGTCGTGCGGTCTTGGCGGAGCTCAGAGACAATGCTGAGGTCCTGCTCATAGCGGCATCTACGTTCACGGGGGTCGGGCCGTATCGTCCTGTGCAGCAGTTTCGAACGGAGATTTGGGGTCGGCATCTGCCTTTACTCGCGAATCTACTCTCATGGAATGAATTAGAGTTAGTACTAACTGCCTATAACGAGGGCAGCGCGGTTTTCGACCTTGCGATGAGCATTCCTGAAAGTCGAGACGCCACGCTTCTGAGACTCAGACAGGAGTTCGTGGACATCGCAAAGAAGCATCTCGAACCGATGTCTGTCCTGACGCGCACGGTCTTGAACGGCAGTGATCGCAGTCGATTCGAGCGCAAGCTGGCGGATTTCAGGAATCGAATTGAGAAAGAGGCAAGAATGGCGAAGTTGCTGGATAGTCCGGCACAAAGGTAGGTGAGGAAAACTCACATGGCACGATTAGGCGGGAAAGATCGCGGGCTGTTCGAGCGGCCCAAGGGGTCGGGCGTGTGGTGATTCACTATCACGACTTAGAGCACCGAAAGCGTCGCGAGCGAGTGGGACCAAAGGCGCTTGCTCGCAAGCTGTACGAGAGCGCAAGACGGAGGTGCGCGAAGCCCGCTACTTCCCGCCCGAACGGCGACGCGTGGTAACGTTCGATGAGATTCTTGATGACTACCGGCCAGCGCGCGTCGTCGAAAGTAAACGCGCGCCGTGGGGGCCAGAATACGTTCGGCGGGCGCGCCTGCGCTTTGGCGGTCGACCAGCGGAAGTGATTACGGCCTCTGAAGTCGAAGCCTGGCGCGACGACTTAGCACGCAACCATGCACAGGCCACGGTGAACCGGCATTTGCAGTTTTTGAGCGCCGTCTACCGGCGAGCGGTGCGGGACAGCAAAGTTGCGTCCAGTCCGACGGCGAAGGTCAAGCTCTACCGCGTGAACAACAAGCGCGAGCGATGGTTGCGGCATGACGAGGAGCGGCGATTGTTCGAGGCGCTGCCCGGCTGGCTCCGACCGCTCGTAGCCGTCGCGCTGCACACCGGAATGCGCAAGGGCGAGTTGCTGAAGCTGCGCTGGCCGGACGTAGACTTTGCGGGCGGCGCGATCGCTATCCGCGATCCAAAGTCGGGCGAAGACGAGCATGTAGTCATGAACGAGACAGTGAGGCGGGCGCTACGCCTTATGTGTTCCCGAAGAGCACGCGGCTATTGGAATTGAGCCACGCGTCTCATCCTCAAGTTCGGTAACAGCGCGTGCAATGAGGGCCAAAGCTGGCGCGTGCTTGGGGGCGAGGTGACAAGAATCTCACCTAGGCCTACTTTTCCTGAGTATCTGAGATAGAAGGCGCGCGCAGGGTAGGAAATTGCACCAGGTCCTTGGAGAAGATTAGGTCGAGAGTCCAATCAAGGACGACGCGCACCTTCTTTTCGAATCTCGGCAATTTTCCCAGATATATGGTCCGCCATAGCCACCAGGCGATGAATCCCGAGAAGTTGATGCCGAGAACGTTGGCGACCCCCGTCCGTTTTCCAATCGACGCTAATTGTCCAACGGTACGGAACGAAAACGCCTTCTTTTTTCCCGAGGCGAGATACGCCTGGATGTTTGCCGCCAGCACGCGGCCCTCGCGCAATGCGTGTTGAGCCGTCGGGGGTTGGGGCCTTCCGGTCATGGGATCGGGGATTACTGCGCAGTCGCCAAGCGCCCACACGCCGGGGAAACCTGCGACCTCCATATACCCGTTGACCACAATCCGTCCCCGCTCTTTGGCGCACGGCAACTCATCAAGCTTGGGATTGGGCGTCACTCCGGCGGTCCAGATCAGGGTATCAGTCTCGACACAACCACCATCGCTGAGCTCCACGCCGCCTTTTGACATGCCGGTTACTCGGCAGTTGACGCGAACATCGATTCTGCGCTGCCCAAGCTTTCGTTGCGCATATCGTCCCAGCTTCTCGCTCAGTTCGGGAAGAATGACCGCCCCGGGATGCACGACCAGGATCTTAATCATCGCGGGGGTCAGGTTTGGATAAAAACGCAGCGCCTCGCGCAGAAAGTCGTTAAGCGCGGACGCCGTCTCGACGCCGGCAAATCCCCCGCCCGCAACCACAAAGGTCAGGAGGCGCCCGCGGTGAGCCTTCCTGCACTCGAAATTAGCCTCTTCAAGGTGGGCGATCGCGCGATTGCGCAGGTATATCGCATCCCCCAGTGTTTTCATCGTGAGCGCATGCTCGGCAACGCCCGGCAGATTGAAGAAGTTCGTAATCGCGCCCAGCCCGATTACGAGTTGGTCGTATTCGAGGACGTGCTGGTGGGGGTGAATTCCGTGCGATACCGTCACCTGCTTGTTAGCGAGATCGATCGCGTCGACATCGCCGGCAAAGAACTGTACTCGGCGAAGCATTTTGCGAATCGGGTTGACTATGTTCGTGATATCGAGGTCGCTCGCCGCGACTTCGTGCAGCATCGGTGTGAATAAAAAGAAGTTCTCGCGATTGACCAGAGTCACCTCCGCGTCGATCCGGCGGGCGATGGTTTTGTCGAGTCTAAGCGCGGTGTACAGGCCGCCAAATCCTCCTCCAAGAATGACGACTCTATGGGCTTTCGTGCTGTTCATTCTTTTCACACCTTGGCGGGCGGTTGAAAAAGGCAGAATTGATTAAGTTGACGGATGCTTGCTCTCAAAGCCTTCTTAAAAAATGATTCCCCTTCTTGATCTTCTAGCCGTCCGGAAAGACAACCGTGAAAGTGAATTCGTGACAGGAGGTTAACAAGCCGGCAGGTCTAGCTGTTCCACCCCAAGACAACCGCGGGAGAGGAATGACCGCCCGTCTACTTCGTAAGCGCGCCGAACGCCTGCATGAAATCGGGGGCGTCGTTGGCAAAATCGATCGCGCCTGTTCCCAAGTATGGGGCGGGAAATTTCGCGACCTCTTCCGGCGGGCCGTCGCAATAGACCCCCAGCAGATGGCCGTCCGGGTCGCGGAAATAGACGCTCTTGGTGACTCCGTAGGGCTTCGCCGCCGCTGGGATTTCCGGACTGCCGTCGCGTTTAGAACTCCCACTAACATCGAGGCTTTGCAAACCCGGCGCCGCGTCGACCCAGGACTGGTCCCATGCCTTCGAACTACGTGCATCCGGCGGCCAAAATCACCGATTCGAGGTCGCGGCGTGGACTCGGCGATGCCGCGCGCAATGGGAAGCCGAGCCGAAACGCGAAGGTCGGGCGCCAACGCGAATCGCCGACGAGCGACGCCAGCACCTTTTGCGTAGATGCGGGCGAGCCGAGCTGCTTTTCCCGGTCCACCCTTTCCGGAAGCTGGTTCAGCGGTTGCGCAGCGAGGCCCAAACCCGTTGCCACAAGATGCAGCCGCTGCCAGAGCATGCCGGCCCGCATCGCCCGCTCCTGATCGTGCAGATCCTCGACCGCGATCAGGCCGAAAACTGCCGCCGTCGCAAGCTGCACGTCGCGAGTCTGGCCGAGCCAGATGCGATGGGCCCGCGCGGGCGAAGGCGCGGGCAGGATCCTCGCCATCAGCGTCACGAACGGCGAGAGCCCTGCCGCCGCGATCGTAGGGCCGTCGCGATGAGCCGCGATCTCCGCATCCGACCCGCGAAACCAGGCGTCGCTGTCATGGATCATTCCCTTGTCGGCGATAATCGCCTCGGTCGCGGCGACCGTGGCCGCGGCAAACTCCGAACGCGTGGCCGAGTCGGTAAGTAGGAACAGTTTGACGCCGGGCTCCTCGGCTCCAACCGCCCCAAGCTTCACCAGCATCTTGGGAGAAACCGGACGATCGCGATCGTACGGGCCGCGATTGGTATGGCGCGCCGGTATCGCGGCATAGAGCGAAGAAACCTCGGCCGCGGAGCGCGCGAGCGCAACCGAAGCCACTCGGCGCGTCCCGCCGGCCGGCGCAGGCAGCGAGAGCGCCGCGCGTTCGATCGTGATTCGAGTCGCGTAACCCGCCGCCCGCGCGCGCAGGCATAGATTCTCCAGCGCGCAGCCGAGACTGATCCGCATCTCGCGCCGAAATGGATCCATAGCGCCCAGGTTGCGGCTCTCGTCGGCGTAGAGTTCGATTCGATCGGGATGAACGCAGAACTTCCACGGCTGCGTGTTGTGCGCGTTGGCCGCAAGAATTGCCGCTCTGACCGGCGTCCGCGCCCCCTCCCCGAAAGCGCCGGACCACTCGCGCCATGGCGCGTACGCGTCGGTGTTCGTCGAACTTTCCCCCGGGCTTGCGTCGGCGCCGACGCAAATCGCAGCCGCGGCGAGCGCGCCCAGGCCCGCGATCAGGATCTGCCGGCGGTTGAGTTGTGGAGCCATGGTAAAATCGCTCTTTTCGCCGATGTCACCTGCCGGTGACTTATCGCGCTAAAAATTTTCAGTCCTTCGCCATCGCCGACGCGATTTTCTCGATCGTATTCAGGATGCGCTCCCAGCCGGCCGCCTTGCCCAGATCGACTCCCTGGAACACGCGGATGCTGCGGCTGCGAATCAGGAGGTAGTTGGTGGCGGCGCCAAGCAGCGCGCCCAAGGCGCCCGCGTCGAAGCCGGCGGGCGTCGCGAAGCGATCGGTAAGCGTTTCCATCACGGCCAGGCTTCGCGCCTCGCGCACGGCGGCCAGCGCCGAAGTGAGTTCGTTGCGCTCGATGGTTTCCCACGCCATGATCTCGAGCGTCGCCGGGCGCGCCTTAAGCGCCGCCACGTGGCGGCGAAATACGAGCCCGATCCATTCGGCGAGCGTGTCGCGCGCTCGAGGCCGCAGATGGCCGCCGACAATGTCTTCAGCCTTCCACCAGAAGTCGCCCTCCTCGGCGTAGGCGGCGAGCAATTCCGGCAGGCCGCCGAAGTAGCGATAGATGAGCGCCTTGTCGGCTCGCGCGCGGCGCGCGATTGCGTTGATGCCGAGCGCGCGAAAGCCCTGCTCGGCGAGCAGCTCGCCGACCGCGCCCAGGATGCGAGCGCGGGTAGCTTCGCGGTTGCGGCGCGGCGCGTTGGGCCGCGTACGGCTCTTCGTCGATCGCATACTGCGGACCATCATGTCACCGTATGGTGACATGTCAAGCGGACCAGCGAGTGTTCGACCAGCCTCGCTCCGGCTGCCCGCGCGCGAAGCCCGCGGTTGCCAGTCGCGCATGATCTAGCGGCTCGCGCGCAGCTCCGGAGAGGCGCTATTCGAGGGCGGGCGCCTGGACAATTCCCAGGATTTGCACCGTTAAGCCTAATTCAGCGATAAGCGATGAAAGACTTGACTCCGCGATCGTCTCGATCAAACAGCTCCCATTGCCCGTGAGCGTGGCTCAACCTGCGTCGGAACTCCTGGTGGACCGAGGATTAGGCGCGAATAAATCGGCGTGCTGCGCTACAAAGTCGCGCACGCTTAGCGCGGGCTTTCTCGTGATCGTCTCGACATCGTGACTGATGCGATCGTAGCGGTTGGCGGCGTGCAGGCGGGCCATCGTCAGCAGATGGTGGGCGACATGCTCCGGCAGGTTGCGCTGGGCCAACTCCTCATCACGCCACTGCGCCAACGGCACGTCAACGTACCTGATGGTTCGGCGCAGCGCGCTTGAATATTCCGCCGCCACGGCATGCATGTCCTGAGACCTTGGCCCGGTCAGTTCATACACCTTGCCGATATGAGCGGCCGGGCTTGCCAAAATCGTAGCTATCACCTCGGCCACATTCGCAGCGGCAACCGGAGATGTCCGCCCGGTTCCGAAGGGCAACCGGATTGTGCCATCCCGGGCAATCGATTCGGCAGCCCAGGCCAGGAAGAAGAAGTTCTCCAGGAACACTGTGGGGCGGACATGCACGACCGGCAGTCCTGACCAGTTCAAGGCCTGCTCGGCGAGCAGATGCTGACGTTGCTGCGGAGACTCCGTCATGTTGAGCAGAGTCATTTGCGAGACGGTCATTTGTGAGATGTTGACGAACACCTCCAGATCGCCGCGCTCGCGCGCCACGGCTGCCGCGATGACGGAGGCCTCCAGATAGGGCGGGGACACGCTCATCCCGAAGTAAATGCGCCGGCAATCCTCCAACGCACGCGCCACATCCGCGGCCTGCGTCAGGTCACCGACGACAACTTCCGCGCCGGTCGCGCGCAGCGCCTCAGCGCGTTCATCCTCGCGCCGGACCAGCGCCCGAACCAGCAGGCCGCGCCCACGGAGCAGCTCTACAACGGTGCGGCCAATCGCACCGACGCTACCGGCGGCGCCGGTGACAAGGATCGGATTCTCAACCGGCATATCGGTGTTTCACTTCACCTCTGGCTCGCACCCACCCCGGCCCATTCCAAATTTCGAGGTCCCTTTTACTGTTCGGCGGAGAGACTCGGGACCAAAAATCGTTGAATTCGATACTGTCGAACATCGCGGACGCCTTGGTGACCTTGCCGTCGTGCATTTCAAAGAGCCAGAAATAGGTGTTGGCATAGGGCTTGCCATCGCGCGCCGTTCCCCTGGCGTCAAAAAAGATCACCACAAAGTCTCCGTCGGCGCATAGCTCTCGTATGGTAGGCCTGAGTCCCACGCTCATGCGTGCATTGAAAGGCCTGATCACCTCGCGCATGAAGGTCTCGCGGCCCATATAAGTCTTTGACGCGACCGAGCTGCCCTCTATGGTCCAGCTTGCATCGTCAGCCAACAGCTCAAAAGGGCTCCCATTGCCCTCCGCCCATGCTTCAAAGCGGTCGCGGACCAGCGATTTGTTCCGCGCTTCGACAGAGGTTGCGACGTTTCCCATACTGGGTTCTCCAATAGTGGCGAATGGCCATTTGCTCTAGGAGCCAGGCTTGTCATGCATGAAGATCAATAGAAGGAGTTTGTCCGAGCACGGTGTAAAAATTAAAGCACGAACGGCTTCGGTCGACCAACTGGGTTTTCGAACCAGCCAATCCAGCGCGAGCAGGTCTTTCCCCTGCAGGTATCGCATCGATGAGTTAGTGTCAGCCGGGAAGGAAGGCAGATATGAAACGAGCACGGTTCAGCGAGGAGCAGATTTATCGCGGTTTTGAAGGAGGCCGAGGCCGGGCCAAGGTGACGGAGCTGTGCGGGCGCCACGGCATCCCGGACGCGACCTTCTATACCTGGCAGAGCAAGTATGGGGGTAATCGTCGGTGAAGTTTTGAAAGTTGTGCTCAAGCCAGGTTGCACCGGGTATTCGTGGACCTGTCGCGACAATGGGTGGGCCGGGCATCAGAGAGTTGCCGTCATTACCATGCAAATGGCCGACATCAATCAGCTTAACGGCACCCCCACCATCATCAGACGGCGCATCTGGTGCCTGGCCACGGCCTTGACACTCTCTGTCGCAGTTACTAGCGCCGCGCGCGCCGTATTTAGGAAAGATGCAACCGCGATACACCTTCGTGAGTGCGGCGCGCACGGATGTCCGAAGGCCTCGAAGTTTCATAAGACATTTCCGAAACCTTTGCCTTATCCCTGAACACCCGGTAGGCGTAAAGCTGATAGGTGAGCACGATAGGCAGAACGGCAATGATCCCGACCAGCGCGAATTCGATTGAAACTGGATCACCTGCGCCCGCCACGATCGAGAGTTTGTAGGGAATCGCGTAGGGCCAGACGGTTCCGGCAAATCCGATAAACGCTAACACGGTCATGAGGATTGAGAACTGCAAGAGACGCGCGTCACTTTCCGAAGCCCAGATCGAACGCCAGAAGCTTATCGACACGCCCACCAGTACTATCGCGTCCGCCACGAAAAGCAACGAACCAGGTAATGTGAACCAGCGTCTCGCTACTTCTGGCACACTGATCGGCGTCCAGACGCAAGCGACGACAAAGAGCGTCATAGTAAAAAGCCAGGCAGCTCTACTCACTTCGCGACCAAAGATCTGCGTCGCACCTTCGGTCTTATAAACCAGCCATGCAGATCCTAAGAGAGCATAACCTGACACCATCGCCATCCCGCAAAGCACCGGAAATAAGCTGATCGTGAAGATTTGTCCATGCGGTCCGTGTTGTAACGGAATTCCATGGACAAGCTTTCCCAGCATCATTCCCTGTGCAAAACCGGCTATGATCGACCCGAGCGCGAAGGCCCAGTTCCAAAGCGCCTTGGAATTTTTTGAATGCGCGCGAAATTCGAATGAAATTCCGCGAAATAACAACGCAAACAGCATCACCATCAAAGGCAGATACAGAGCTGGCAGCGTCAGGGCATAGACGGCAGGGAACGTGGCAAACAATGTCACTCCGCCGAATACCAGCCAAGTCTCGTTGCCGTCCCAAAAAGGCGCAATCGAGGCCATCATCTTGTCGCGCTGCTGCTCTCGCGCGGCTAGCAGAAACAAGATACCGACCCCAAGGTCCCAGCCGTCCATCAGGACGTACAACAGCACAGCAAGAGCGACGATCGCAAAGGAGATGTATGCGAGAAACGGCATCGATTACTTCCTAAAGAGCGTCGGCGTTGACTCCATACGGCCTCTCCCGGAAGCCGGCGGCAAATCTGCTGTCGACGTCAGTTCAGGGCCTTCCATGACTATTCGTAAGAAAAACCAGAGAAATCCGGCTAGCAAAGATGCGTAGACGATGGTGAACAGTATAGCGGTCATCCCTACATCTGTTGCCACCAAAGGTGACGCCGCATCAGCAGTACGCACGGCACCGTACACTACCCAGGGCTGGCGGCCAGCCTCCGTGACAATCCATCCTGTGATTATTGCAATAAACCCTAGAGGCATCACGATGACTAGTGTTATGAGAAACCATCTTCTAGTAAACAGTCGGCCGCGCCATCTCAAGTACGCACCTACAGTCGAGACAGCCAACAATATGATTCCGATTCCGACCATCGCACGAAATGCAAAGAACACAATTGGCACATATGGCCTGTCTTGCGGCGCGACTTCCTTAAGTCCCTGTATTGTTCCGTTCCAACTATGCGTCAGGATGAGACTGCCCAGATGCGGAATATCGATGGGCCAGAGGTTAGTCGCAGTGTTTTGATCCGGCCATGCAATTAGAGTTAACGGAACGCTGCTCGCCGTATCCCAACGGGCTTCGATGGCGGCCAGCTTCATCGGCTGATACTGTCGCGTATTCTGTCCCTGCTGATCGCCCAGTAACATCTGCAATGGTACGAGAAACAGCACGAGCCACATCGCCAACGAAAGCCCCGCCTCCGCGAACTCGCGGTTAGTTCTTCGAAGCAGCAAGATCGCTGATACGCCGGCAACCACGAAGATGCCAGTGATGTAGCTAGCGCACACCATGTGCGCGAAACGGTAAGGAAATGAGGGATTGAAGATAACCTTCGTCCAGTGATCGACGTGAAATACCTTGTCGCGTCCGAGTATGGCTCCCTGCGGCGTCTGCATCCAACTATTAGCAGCCAGCACCCAGAATGCACTCAGCAAAGTGCCGAGCGCCACCATGCAACAAGAGAACAGATGCATGCGCTGACCAACTCGCGTTTCTCCAAATAAAACGATCCCGATAAATCCGCCCTCCAGAAAAAACGCCGTTAGCGCTTCGTACATAAGAAGCGGACCCGTAACATTGCCGGTCATGCGCGAAAAACCGCTCCAGTTGGCGCCGATTTCATAAGACAGCACCACGCCGGTGACGACGCCCATGACGAATCCGAGTGCGAAAAGCCGAATCCAAAAGCGCATCAGGTCTCGATAGACGGTCTTTCCGGTACGCAACCATAGTGTATTCAACAGCACAATAAACCCGGCTATGCCGATCGAGTAGGTTGGCCACAAGATGTGATAGCCGATCGTGAAAGCAAATTGCAGGCGCGATAGCGTGACTGTATCAAGGGTCATGATGGCAGTCCTGTTGTTGGAGCCGGCTCGGGAATCTTGGCCGTGGGCCGTTTCAATATCACCGGAATTGCCTTCGCACTCGGTGTGCCTGAGACCGGATCGTAAGCGTATAGCGGCAGTAGTGGATTTGCTTCGGGATAATAAGCCGCGCAACATCCATCAGGCATGTGGTAATTTACTATTTTGAAGCTGCGCAGCACGCGCTCGATTCCATCTGAGGATAGCGTATGAATGTCCACCCGATCTTCGGGCTGCAAGCCGCGCTTTTGCATCTCGCCAAGGCTCATAAATAGAACGTCGCGCTGATTATAAACGCCCCGATAACGATCGTTATTGGTGTAAACGGTGGTGTTGTACTGATCGTGACTACGAATCGTGCTTAACCAGAGTGCCTCCGGATTATTCGCGTGCTCGTCTTCGTCAAGGTCCGGAAAGACGATAAAATTCGCCTTACCGTTCGGCGTCTTCCAGATCCGTTCGCGCGCGGCGTTGGTCAGATGAAAACCACCGGGTACTTTGATTCGAGCATTAAATCCCTGAAATATCGGGAATACCGCTTCGATCTTGTCTCGGATGCGCGAGTAATCCCCCACCAGCCAGTCCCAGGGAACAACCGATTTATCGCCCAGCGTGCCGCGCGCCATCTGCGCGACAATCCAAGGTTCGGAGCGGAGATGATGGCTCGCGGGAACAAGGAGTCCGCGCGATGCTTGCACCATCGACATCGAATCCTCGATGGTGACCTCCTGCACCACGCCATTCGGGGCACGATCCGCCTCGGAGCGCGCGAGGCATGGGAGGATCAGGGATTTATTGCCATGGACGAGGTGAGTTCTGTTGAGCTTCGTAGCTATACTCACGGTAAGGCTAAGCTTTCTGAACGCCTCACTGATTATAGGCGTGTCAGGCGAAGCGGCCACGAAATTGCCGCCTAATCCGATGAAGACCTTGGCGTCGCCCCGCACCATTGCTTCGAGAGCGTGCACCACATCGTGTCCGTGCTCACGTGGTGGGTTGAAGCCGAACACTCTCTGCAATTGATCCAGGAACTCGCCGGTGGGTCGTTCCGTGATGCCTACAGTGCGATCGCCCTGAACGTTTGAATGCCCCCGCACTGGGAGAATGCCGGCGCCCGGCCTGCCGATGTTTCCGCGCAAGAGCAGAAGGTTAATGATCTGCTGCACGTTGTGGGTACCACGGAAATGCTGTGTTATGCCCATGCCGTAGCAGGCCATGACACGATGCGCTTCAAGGTAAACGTGCGCCGTCTCTTCTAGTTGCGCGCGAGATAGACCCGACTGTCTTTCTATTGCGGGCCACGGCGTTGCGCGCAAATCCGCGCGGAAAGCCTCGAACCCCGCGGTGTGCCCTTCAATAAAGTTCATATCCAGAACGTGCGGCTTATCCTCGCGAACCGCGAGATCGTCGGCTTCGATGATAGCCTTCATCACTCCCTTAAGAACGGCAACATCGCCACCAACCCTCAACTGATAATAGTGGGTGGCGATTGGCGTCGAAGTCATCGTCGCCATCTCAAGCGGTCTTTGCGGAGCCTGAAAGCGCTCCAGGGCCCGTTCGCGCAGCGGATTAAAGACGATAATCCGAGCGCCCCGGCGCGCGGCGTCGTGTAGTTCGGTCATCATCCGAGGGCTGTTAGTGCCTGGATTTTGTCCAATTACTAGGATCAGGTCGGCGTGATCGAAGTCTTCGAGCATGCATGTGCCCTTGCCGACTCCTATCGCAGGAGGTAGTCCCTGGCTTGATGCCTCGTGACAATAATTAGAACAATCCGGAAAGTTGTTTGAGCCGAACTCTCTGGCAAATAGCTGATAGAGAAATGCCGCCTCGTTACTCGATCGTCCCGATGTATAAAACTCAGCCTGATTCGGATGTGACAAGGCTCGGAGTTCTTTGCCGATCAGTGCGAACGCGTTTATCCAGTCGATCGGTACATAATGATCCGTCGCCGAGTCGTACACTATTGGATGAGTAATGCGGCCTTGTTCTTCGAGCCAATAATCAGACCGTCGAGCAAGTTCGGTTACCGAATGCTGAGCAAAGAACTCGGGCGTCACACGCTTGGCGGTCGCCTCCCACGCCAGGGCTTTCGCCCCGTTCTCGCAAAATTCCAACGGATCGGCCCGCTCAGGTGAAGGATCCGGCCAGGCGCAACTGGGGCATTTGAACCCACCGGGTTTGTTCATGTAGTAAAGCGCCGCCCCGCCCTTAAAGAGCACACGCTGCTCGAGAAGTGCGGCAGCGGTTGCCTTCGCCGCTCCCCATCCGCCGGCGGGCTCATTGTATGGCTTGATTCGCGGTTTACGATTCATAATTTGCACCGTCCCGGGGTGGACGCGACTCCGCCTTAAGTCTGAGCGCTATAGACACACAACAGCTTTGAGCTTGTAGTCAAGCGTGTCGTTCACGCTCGAGCTTCCGCCGCCGGTGCGGCTCTGCTACAAGGACGACGGTTAATGCTTTCACGCACTCGACCGGCCTCATCTTCGATCAACTCGAGCGTCGCGGCGACCCGTCCGCGCAGCGATGCTTCTTGAACCGCTGCAGTTATGCCGCGTGGAGACTCGGAGTAGCTTTCTAAGCTTGCTCGATCATCCGGTTAAGCCGTGTGGAATGAAAGAGCGTCCACTACTCTCCCGGTATGTCTTCGCCGGAAAGCAGGGTTTGTGAAGCAGAGCCTCTGGCGTGTAGCCCGGGACGGCGGGAGCAGCGATGGAATGAAAATCCGGGCCTACCCCGCAACCATAAAGTCCTGCGGTCAGGACCAGGGCGTGAAAAAGGACCGCACAAAATGGTTGATCGCGGTTCCGTCGGGGTGGCGCGGCGTGCGGAAAAACGGTTCGCCCAGAACCTGATCGCATCGGCCACCACGGGGCACTCGGACGCCGCTCAGACGCCTGCGCTTCGCCGAGTTGGGAACGAAATCTTCGACCGATTTCGTTCAGCGCGCGGGCATGAACACGTATTCGGTGATTTGCGGCGGCGAGTTGAGATTTTCTCTGAAGCTAAAGCGCCGGACGAGACGACCTGCGCGGTCGAATACGTCGGCGGAGCCTTCGCCTCGACCGGCCACATCATTAGCCTTTGCACCGTTGCGAAAGACGTAAACCGCAATGCGTCTTCCGTTAACGTTCGTGATTCCCAGTGGCGAATAATCTGCTGGAATATCACGATCGCCATGTGTTCGGTCCAGGCAAACCAACGAGCGAGCGGGTGGACGAAGGACACGGAAGATTCGCTCTTTGCGGGGTTTGAAAGCGGAATCGGAATTTGCGACCTTCGTGTTAAGGGTCAATCCGGTCGCGGCGGATATGGCCACAACCACGAGCACCCCTAAAGACGCGATCAGGATGCTTTTGAAATCCTCCATGGCCTGTTTCTCTCGGCTCCGATAGCAGCGGTGTTTGACTTGCGACAATTCATAAGCGTGAAAATCCTTGTCACAATCTTGCGCGTGTCCCCGTTCGCCCAAGAAGGGGGGGACATTGTCAAAAAAGGAGGGTGAGGGACCGGCGGGCGCTTTGCATTCAATCGGACGGTTCGAAACAAAAGCGCTTTTCGCGTAGCATTGCGCTAGCGTATTGGTGCTTACGGCAGGATCGAATATGACACAGCTCAAAATTTTTGGCGTCCCGATCTCCCGCTCAATAAGCAATATCTGGACTGCTTTGGAGCTTGGAATCGAGTATGAAAATGTCCCAATCGGATGGGACGATAATTCGATTTACAGCGAAGCCTATCGACGAATAAATCCAAATTCCCGCGTGCCTGCGATTCAGGACGGCGACTTCATCATGTGGGAATCCCTCGCTATCAACTGGTATCTCGTGAAGAAGCATGATGGAGGCTTGGCCCCGAAAACGCTGCAGGAGGAGGCGCGAGCATTACAGTGGACTTTGTGGGCGGCGACCCAGCTTGAAAAGCCCGCAATGCAGTGGGCGTTCAATGACTTCATTTTAGAACCAGAAGAACGCAATGCCGCGGTGGCGGCCAAGGCGTTAGCTGAGCTGAGATCGCTTATGCGGATTCTCGAAGAGGAATTGACTGACAAGGCATATCTGCTCGGTGACCGCTTCAGCATCGCTGACCTGAATGTCGGATGCGTACTGCTACGTCCTCGCCAACAACTCGATCTTTCCGAGTTTCCGAATCTGCGAGCATGGGACCGTGCAGTGTTCGATCGTCCGGCCGCGAAAAAAGCCTGGTTGATCCGGGTCGCGGCCGCATCCAAAGTTGGCTAGCGGCAACTCGCCGAGTCGCTAGCCGTATTTCACGTAACTGAATGAACGAGGCCGGCGTTTACGGCACGCCCGCGGCACGCAATCTGATTTCGCTGGCGCATGGACTCGGCACCCAGCAATCGAACAGGAGTTTCAAGCGTTACGCCGCCGATCGGCGTGAACCAGCAATCGAATGGTACAGCACCAAAACAACTATTGCGCCGATGAACGCTACCACGATGCTCCATAAATTGAAGCCCGTAACGCCATGCCCACCAAAGGCTCGGAACACAATTCCGCCCACGATTCCGCCCACGATCCCTAGCAGGATATCCCGGAACATCCCTTGACCCGTCTTATTGACAACTTTGCTCGCGAGAAAGCCGCCGATCAGGCCGACTAGAATCCATGCGAGTATGCCCGCCCCCTCCTCTACGGGCTGATCGCTGGATTGTGCGAGCGCGGGGATTGCGATCAAAACTGTCGAAACTGCAGCTATCGACGCACGCGTTAAATGACGGTTCATTGAATCGCCTCCAGGTGGGTTCGAGCAAGCGACCACAACTGATTCTATTGCTGGGATCGCCCGCGAAGCCAGTCATTTTTTGCGCTGCCCTATGGCCTCGGAGCGTAGCTGAAGGCGTGCCGAAAGGGTATGGAGGTTAAGCGCAATCGCCCGCGTTCTGTTTTCCAGAAAGACACGTTTTCGCCGATTAAAGGCTATCTTATGCTCTAACGTTGAATCGCTAACCTTTTCCTTTATGATGCTCGTCTTAGGGAATGGTACAAATGACCCTGCGATCCTTGCGCCGATATTTTACCGCGACAGTCGCGGTCCTTCTGGTGTCCTCCTGTGCGTTTGTCACTAAGGAACTGCAGACCGGGGGCGAAGAACGACAGGTTAAGAATGCTCCGCCGCCGCACCAAGTTGGGCCACATGTTCTCATCTTTGCGATGGACGGCGCTTGTCCGAAGCAATTCATGGACGCGGTTCATTCGGGGCGAGCGCCCCGCCTGGCGAGCATATTGGGCAAGGACCAGGGCAAAGGACTGTTTGAACACGCATACGCGGCGTCCGAAGCGCTGGCCATTCTGCCATCGAGCACGATCGCGGACTGGACTGCGATTTTTACCGGCTCAGTGCCTGGATACGACGGGATTCCCGGAGATGAGTGGTTCGAACGCGACAAAATGAAGTTTTTCGCGCCTGTTCCGGTCTCGGTTCATGACCTAGCGGACAACGCGAAGGTCGTGACAGATGATCTGGTCGGACGCGAACTCAAAACTAAGACGGTTTACGAAAGGCTCAAAGTCCGCTCGTACGTCTCGCTTAATTCCGTCCATCGCGGAGCCACGATTTACACGATTGTCAATCCGCAATCGATGACTGGGATGGTAGGCGACTTAATCAAGGGGGCTCTGGAGGGCGACAATCCCGAAAAGTCGCTCAGCGCTTCCATCGACAGTAGTTCGGTAACCAAGGTAGTCCGCACCATAGAGGAACACGGAGTAGCGGACCTCCAGACGGTCTACTTCCCTGGCATCGACATCTTTACCCATGCATCGAAGCATCCGCTCGCATCGCAAACTCGATACCTGGAGCAGGTAACGGACCCGGCGGTGGGTAGCGTCATCGAGGAATATCGAAAAAAGGGGGTGCTCGACAAAACCTATATCATTTTCATCTCGGATCACGCTCACATAGAAACACTTGATGATGCGCAGCACACTCTGGGAACCGACGATGAGAACTCGCCCTATGCTGCCGTAGCCAAAGCCGGTTTCCGAGTTCGGAGGGCAACTTTGGTTGTTCCGAATACCGATGATGACTATCAGGCAGTGCTCGCGTATCAGGGCTTCATGGCGAACATCTATCTGGCCGATCGTTCGACTTGCCGCAGCGAGCACTCGCGATGTGATTGGAGCAAGCCCGCGCGGCTGGAGGAGGATGTCATCCCGGTACTCAAGTCGATTTACCGATCAAACAAGTACGGACGGCCAGTCGCGAAGCTCAAGGGCAGCATAGATCTGATATTTGCTCGTTTGCCCGTAGCCCCCCGCCAGAACGCACTCCCTTTCATGGTTTGGGACGGAGAGTATTTGATATCTATTCCTGAGTATCTATCTCAGCATCGCAGACCCGACCTGGTGGATCTGCAGAAACGAATGAACTGGCTCGGCGTCGGCCCTTATGGCGATCGCGCGGGCGATATCATCCTGTTACCAAAGGCGTGTACAAATTTACCGATCGAGGAGCGTTACGCGTTTGCCGGCATGAATCACTATTCGTGGCACGGCAGTGCGTGCGAGCAGGACAGCCACATTCCGTTCATTCTGGCAAAACAGAACGCAAGCGGCATAGATATGCGTGCGATTATGGACGATTTCGGTGGAGATTCCCCGTCGGAGCGCGAGTTGACTCCGCTGGTCATGTCGATTTTTTCGTCTCAATGATGCCCTGAACGTCGAGCTCTGTGCTCAGTCTCGAGGCGGTCAGCCAGCCCTTAAAAGTCGATCGGAATGTATGAAATCTCATTCGAAGCCGCGGCACGTGCGATATAGTGTGGCGCGCGCATTTACGCATGATGACATGCCACAAATGTTCTGAACTTTTTGAATTGTTGGAGCCACCCGTCGGATTCGAACCGACGATCTACTGATTACGAATTGTAATCCGGATCGCAAACGCCGTGACTAGTCGATATCACTCGATAATGCCCCAGATCAACAAACCCGATGTGGCACAAAGACTTCCAACACTTGGGTCGTTGCAACTGACCGCCACCAAGTGATCGGGAGCGGTACGCGGTCAGGGCACAATTTTGGGCACAGCAGGGCACAAGACTGGGCACAATGATTGTGGTGTGTTAGCCGTTGCAAACCCGCCCTCGGTCCTCGATTGTCTTTCACGAAACGTGAAACTGAACATCGTAGAGCAATGCTACCCAAGTCAGCCGTAGCAGAAGTGGTCGCCGATCGCTCCGACCGGACTAAGCCCGACTCGACGACCTGCATTTGAGATAGCCCAATACGGTGCCCTCCTTCCAGTAATATATCCGAGGCCGGTCAGAGCCCTGTATGGCCTCGGGCTGAAATCGAAAGATTATCGAGCGGAAGGTATTTGAACCCGAAGAAAGCCGGGGAACCCTTAGTTTGTTTGGAAACGTGACAACGGAACCGAGAGTTCGAATCCAGCTCCCTCCGCCACACGGTATGGGCATGCTTCACTACATTATGGAGAAGCGATGAAATCGGCGCGTCGGGCGCGATTCACGCGCGGCCGTCGACGCGGAAAATGCCAACGGCAGCGGCTGAGCGCGCGAGCCCCAAAGAGCCTTGAGACTCAGATTTCTGGCGAATCGCTGCTCAATGATTGGATCGGGACGGTAGTTTTTCTGATCGTCCTTCAGCTTGCAAGTGGCGAATCACGCATCTCGGGAATCGCGATCGCGCCTTTGTTCGCTGAAGAAGCAGCAGATGGCTTGCTGTTAGGGCTTTGCGCAGGCTACCTCGTGTACCTGATGCTTAGGGCGAATCGACCACTTAGGCACTTGCACCGATAGCGTCGTGGTCGCTCATCGTAACAATGCACATGCTCAATAAGGTCATTTGGCCGCCTCGGGCATTCGGAACCGACATAATCAGTCGTAACTGCCTTCGCATTCATCGAGCTCGGTATTCGGAATCCTTGTTACGACGCGCAATCCACAGCAACAATGCCAGCGTAATAATTACTATCGTGACGAGTGAGAGCACCCAGCCGAGCTCCGCGGATACCGATGTGCGGAAAGACGCCACTGATCTCGGGCCGATACCCGCCGTCGGCAGTGGACCGACGCGCTTTTCGAAACCTGCCAGGATACGTCGGGCCAAGGCCTTGTAGTCGCCGTCGAAATGATGACCGCCGGTGGTGCGGATGACCTCGACTCCGCGCTGCGCCAAGTCGGGACAGGCGCTATCTTTTTCGTCCTGGCCGTAGAAGCATTGCATCAGCCGGGACGGAATTTTGTTCGTCTCCAGAAAAACCGGCAGGGTATCGAGTTGCGGCGGCTCGCCCAGCCAGCCCGTAAGGGTGATCTGAAAATCCGCGGTTTTGGAAAAACCAAGCAGAGCGATCAGGGCGACGTGCGAACGCAATGAATCAGGCAACCGATTGTATGCAAAGGGCATCACGTCGGCGCCGAACGAGTAGCCAATCAGCGCCACTTTACTGGCGTGCCACCCGGCCATAAACGTCCCAAGCACGGCGGCGAGATCGTTCGCCGTCTGCTGTGGAGTTTTCCTACTCCAGAAGTAGCGCAAGCTGTCCCACCCAACGACTGGCACTCCGTCGCGCTGAAGATCCTCCGCGATCGTTTTGTCGAGGTCACGCCAACCACCGTCGCCCGATATTACAACCGCCATGACCTCCGATGGATGACCAACTTCCAGTATAGTCAGTGGTAGAGCAGAGATATTCGTAGCCGGTGCGCTAGCCGGCCTTGCCAGATGCGGCTCGATGAGCGCACGTAGAGCGTCACTCATCTCCCGATTAGAGCCAAACTGCTGAACGTCCAATGGTGCGCCATCACGGCGCAACCCCATCATGTATTCGCGATTTGCCTTCGAGACGTCGGAGCTTAGCGCAGCCGTCCAGAATCCCGGCAAGTGCTTCTTTGCGCCATAGCTGAAACCGTCCGCGCGAGCCTGCGTAGCAGCCGAGGTGCAGATTGGCCTTCGGCTCGTGATGGTGGCTGACGCGTCAAAAGCCGCGACACCGGCGATCGTTGCTGCAGGCGCCTCGCTCAATGCCATTGCCGCGAGCGTCGCGCCCTCGCCGACACCTGCCAGGATGGGCGTAAAATAGTTGGGAAAGCCATGCTCGCGTTGAAGCTCGCGACTAAGCAACTCCGTATCGCCGACCAGCCTATGGCATTTTTCATCAGTCTTATCGAGACGGCTCAAATAGGCGGGAGTGTTCACCTCGGCTACCAGTGCGCCGGCTCCCGCTATCGCTCGCGCGGCAGCATCGTCCGCCGTCGTCAACCCATCGCGGCCGGAGAAGAAAATAACGAATCCGCGCGCCGGATGCTCTGGAGCGGCAGTTTTGACCATGCCGTAGCGGCCGACATCCATCGCGAAGGCTGGCATCGTGGTAGCAGTACAGAGGGCGATGACCACAACAATAGTCAAAGATATAACGCGCGATCCGTTCATTCCGCCGATGATCGCCGGACGAGGCCGCTGGCGAGCGCCGCCACGTCGATAAGACTGATGAATGGGCCTATAGTGCCTGACGCTGCCAGATAACGCGGCTCCCACACCGGATGGAACTTATTCTTAAAACTGCGAAGTCCTTGAAAATTGTACACGGGACTGCCCAACTCCCACAGCAGCCCCGCCATCCGATGCCATTGTGACGAAAGCGGCGTCCGCGCAAGGCCGGCCAATGGCGCCATGCCAAGACTGAGTATTTTAAACTTCCTGTCCTTGAGCTCCAATGCTAATTTTGTGATGACGTACTCCATCGCGTATGTAGGAGTTCCCGGCAACTGACGCATCAATCCAATTGTTACCTCCCGCTGTTCGTCGGTATTCATAAAGCTGACGAAGGCGATCGGAGCGCCGTGGTGACGCGACAGCGCCACGGCCTGCGCCGCCACGAATTCCGGTTCGAACGCGGCTACCGAGAAACGTCTTTCATGGCCACCGTGCCCGGCCAGCCAGGCATCGGAGATGCGCCGTAGGACAGTCAGTTGCCGGCATACGTCGCTCGGCTGCAGGATCTCGAATTCCAATCCGTCTCGTTCTCCGCGGGCCAGGGCCTGGCGCAATCCGTAGCGCTGGGAACCCTGTAAAGAAAAATCCTCGAGGTCGATGCGGGCTTCTTCGCCAACTTTCATGATTCTGAGGCCCGCATCGAGATAGACCGGAAGACTATCGGGACGGACCTGATAGAAGGCTGCGCGACCACCGTGTGCGTCGGCAAGTTCGACGAAGCTCCAAACCAGTTCCAGCCACTCCCGCCGGGGCCCAACCGGGTCGAACAGAGCAACCCAGCTGCGACCGCGCTTGGCGTACATGAGCAACGCATTGCCCGAGCGGGAAAACAGGAAGCTCTTATCTCCCATAAGTGCCAATAGAGCCGCGCTCCGCTCCTGCAGGCGGATAACGCGCGCCGCGCGCGATAATTCCTCGGTTGTAGGGAGTCTCACGCGGCCTGATGCAGTGCGGAGGAGCTGCCAGAGCGAAATCCCGAGCGCTAAAATCGAGACGCCTAGAAGCGCTCGGAACGCCCTCGACGCCTGCGCGTCAAACTCGAACTGCCACCAAATCTCGTGTCTGTAAGGGACCTGCCGAAAGGCGAAAAACATGATTCCCGTGGCGGCCGCGATGACAACGACAATCGCCGTGAACCAACCCACGGTGAATCGCTGGCGCAAGAATGCCGCCGGGCGACTGAACTGGCGCCGCGTCGCGAGCAAGAGAAACAGCAGAAAGAGCAGCGCCCCGGTTTCGCCGAACGCCAGACCTTTCGCGAGCGAGAGCGCGACATTGAGCAAAGTGATGATCAGTGCCAGCCACCAAGCACCATCGAGCCGATGGAAGAGGCCGCGAGCCACGAACAGTAGCAGGACACCTGCCAGCGCGGCGAGCAGATGGGAAATTTCGAGCGCCCATAAGGGGAGAACCGATTGGAGTGCAGCGAGCCGCCAATCCACGGCGGGTGTCGCGCCGGACAGAATCAGCATCACGCCGGCAGAGAACGTGAGAACGCCGAGAAAAATTGGAGCGAGAAGGTCGGCCCCCATGAGAACGCGTCCACCTGTCATGGGAGCCCGCGCGCCACCGTCGCGGCTCACTTCGAAGGCCGCCAACGACCCCGCGGCAAGTACAAGCGGCAACAGGAAGTACACTCCGCGATAGATAAGGAGGGCCGCGGCCAGCTTGTTCTGTGACACGTGCCCGGCCAATGATAAAAACACTATCGTGTCGAATACCCCGAGCCCGCCAGGAATCCGACTGACTACGCCAACCCCAATAGCCACCGCAAAGACCGCTGCGAAGCTGAAAAAGCCCATGCTGGTCGCGGGCATCAGAGCCCATAAAGCCATGCTCGCGCCAAGCAAATCGAGTTGGGCCAGTACAAACTGGGACAACGCAATCGTGGGCGCCGGCATTGCGATCGAAAGCCCACGAATTATCGCAAGCCGGCGGCGATGCCGGATACCGCTCACCACCAGGCTGAGGAGCACGAGCAGCAACG
Source organism: uncultured delta proteobacterium (assembly GCA_963710455.1). GTDB lineage: Bacteria > Desulfobacterota > Binatia > Binatales > Binataceae > JAKAVN01. The sequence continues at coordinate 181,853 of CAVQAG010000010.1, read as the reverse complement.
TCGCAGCGACGAGGTGGAGCGAAGCGATGGAAATCGACGACAACCGCGCCAAGGACGACCCCGCCAATACCGCGCTGCCCGCGGCGAACGCCACCAGGCCGACCCCGAATCCCACGTCGATGAAGAGCGTGATGCGATCGATCTGTTCAGATCGTAGACCGACCGCGCCATAGACTCGATCGCGCACCGCCTTGCCCGTTAGGGCGCCAAAGCCGATCGCGTTGCCTAAGGCCGAACCGCAGAACGACGCAAGCAGCACCGACGCAGCCGGAACCCTGGAGTCGATATAGATCAGCGCGCAAGCGTCTCGAGCGATGAGGGCGAGATAGCTGACTATCGTGAACGAGATCGAGAGCCAGAGGAGTCGGCCCGGCATCTCGCGCACGGCACGCATCATCGGATGGTACTCGATGCCGCGAGAGACGCCATGAAGAAAATAAATAAGCAGCCCGCAGGCGAAAAGCGCCACGGCGGGCCGGACGTCACGTCGTAGAAACCTGGCCAGCGTCAATGGCGAAACATCTGTTGTGATCCGGCCTTCTTTCACGCGGTGATACTCAGTTACCTTACCCGGTCAGACCAGACCGAGATGTCGGGGAATGAGGCACGCGCACAATGAGTAAGGGACGGTTGATACTGCGTCACGCTAGATCGAGCCTTCCATCACTTTAGCGATATCCCGCAATGCCCAATCGAGGGTGTAGAAACGCACGAGCTGCTCGCGTCCCCAGGCAAGCGCGACCGATTCGACCGCCATGATCCGCGCGAGCCTGCGCGAGGCATCCTGGGCCGCGTCGGTCTTCAACCGCATGCGGTTGTAAAAGAGCCTGAGCGCGTGGTCGAGATGATCGGTGTCGGCTCGCGCGAGCTCGTCAGCAAGCACCGCAGCCCCGAGCATTGCCATTGACGCTCCGACTCCCGCCGTGGGGAGGAAGCCCGCGGCCGCGTCGCCCAGAAGCACTACGCGTCTATCGATCCAGCGGGCGCACCGGCACTCTTGCAAATCCCAGAGGAACGGATTCTCATCCTTTTCGAGAGCGTTTAGCACTGTGGGTATGGGTCCGCCGAAATCGCGCAGATGATCGCGTACTTTTTCGGCAAATCCTCTTCGGCCGTGGTGTTCGAGAACCTTCTTCGGGCCCGCGACGACTACGCCCTGCGCACCCCGAACCGGATAGATACCGACCAGGAACCCCGCACCCCAGAATTCCACTGCGGTTTCGGGCGCAACGATTTTCTCGTCGGCCCAGGTTACCCAGCAGCTCCAACCCATGTTCCACCAGGAGACTTCGTCATCACTCAGGATCATGGAGCGCACCGCTGAGTGTATTCCGTCGGCGCCGACCACGAGGTCGAAGGTTGCGCTCGAGCCATCCCTGAATCCAGCTGTAATCTCGCGCCCCTCGCGAGTGAGAGCTGAAGCCGTTTCGCCAAAATGAATCGGAAGGTCGCCGAGTCCTTGGCGGAGAACCTCCAGCAGCTGAATCCGCTTGAGTCCGAACATAGGTCCGTATTTGCCGCAAATCGGAGCGAAGTCGAAGTGGCGCAGAATCCTTCCAGTGCCGTTTCCGAGTTCGTAAAACCCCATCGGAAGGGCGACTTGCTGGAGCTGCTCGAACAAGCCGAGTCCATGAAGGACACTGCTTCCGAGCGGGTAGAGTCCAAGGTTGTAGCCCGCGTAGTCCAGGCTCGGAGCGCGTTCGACGATGTGCGGCCGCTCGCCGCGTTGGCGCAACAGGCAAGCAAGAGTGAGCCCTGCGATCCCACCCCCGACGATGAGCGTCCTGATTCGCCCGTCGCCTGTCCCGGCGATTCGCTCCGCTAGAGTCGTTGTGCCCACAACCGCGCCGGCAGCTCCTTAGCCGGGGCGCCCTCCCGCATAGGCTCGTCTCCGGTCACAAGGTTCGCCCTTGGCCCATAATGGACCCTTGTCTACATTTTGACACTCGGAACGCAACACGCGTAGTGGAAATTCGTCACCGCTACGCGCCTGGAGCGGCACCGCTCCTCGCTTGCGAAAATCTTACGCTCGATATCGCAAGAGAAGAGAGAAGCGGGGTGTGTAGTTATGCGAGGATAAGGCTGGTCTCGGGGATCTCCGACGCCCTCCTTGAGGATAGTTCTTAGAAGAAGCGCAATATCGTACTCGTGAACAAGGGCGCCGCCGCCCTGCTTAGCTGGGTTGCAAAACCGATGAACCGCGAGCGCATCGTCCAGATTTTCTTTTTCGGACTACTGGCCCTGATCACCTACGGGCTGTTTCTGGTGCTCGAACCCTTCCTCACCTCGATCGCCTGGGCGATCCTGCTGGCCTTTCTAGCCCATCCCGCCCAGATCCAGTTGAACCGCCTGGTGCGCAGCCGTACCGTCGCCTCCGCAATTATCTCATTTGCGATCGCACTCGGAGTCATACTGCCGGCGATCTATCTGTCGGCTGGTCTGGTCCGCGAAGCCCAGTCACTATATGGCTCGCTCTCAGCCCTGTCCGGACGCGCCAGCTTCAGCTCCGCCACTGGCTGGCTGACACACACTCACATGGGTGCGCGGATTACGGAACTGTTGGCGCGGCGGGGCATCCGCCTTGCAGATCAGATCGATACTGCTGCCCTAAGCGGTGCCAAGCTCGTTAGCAGCTACGTACTCGAGCATAGCGGCGCAGTCGCCAGTAATCTCGCTGTTTTCGTTTTCCATTTCGCCATCACCCTCATCACACTCTTCTATTTTCTGCGCGACGGCGAATCGTATTACGTTGCTCTGCTCAAACTGATGCCCCTGCACGAGGATGACAAGACCGCGATTTTTGAGACGCTGAGCTCGACGCTCTCGTCCGTTATGCGCGGGCTGATGCTGACGGCATTGCTCGACGGCGTAGTCATCGGTCTTGGCTACATCATCTGCGGCGTCCCCTACTGGACTCTGCTTACGCTCGCAACTGCCGCGTGTGGATTGCTACCGATCGGTGGGACGGCCGTCGTCTGGATCCCCGTCGCGATCTATCTCGTCATCCAATCCGGCTGGGGAGCCGCCATTCTATTGGTGGTATGGTCCACTATCGCGGTTGTCATCATCGACAATTTCATTAAGCCCGTTGCGATGCGCCACGGCACTGAGTTGCCCACGCTCGCCTTGTTCTTCGGTCTCGCCGGTGGACTAGATGCGTTCGGCCCGCTTGGGATATTCCTCGGCCCGGCGAATATCGCGGTTTTCGCTGCATTGCTTAAAGTTTATCGCCGGACCTACGTGCGCGACCAAGTTCCGGAAATGGATGGCCGTTAATCCCGCGCCTGCAAGACCCGCGCCTCCACTCTTTCGTCGGCGCTCCGCGCGCGAGGCGCGACGGTTTACGCCCGGGGCGACTGATCTCAGATTAAAGCCTGCCCAGGCGCCGAGCGCAGCAAGTGCTGTTCGCTTGTCGGCAGGCTGTATCGGTGCGCCTTTTCTTTTCGCCACGCGGTGCCGGTATTTCCCTAGTTGTCTGCGGCCAGAAATCTTAGCCCGAAGCGGTGGTCTTGGCACGGCGGTCATGCAACAAAATGGTTGAGAGCGCCACGAGCGCGATTACGATTAGCACCATCACTGCTACGAACCAGAGGTAGGTTTCGATCTCGGTACCGATCATCGCCGCGAGAGCGAGCAGACCGCTCACCCAATAAAAGCTGTGATCGAAATGAACACCGGCCAGGAAACAAGTAACCGCGAGCATCAGGATAGTCGTGAGTCCGACCGCGTCCGTGGACATCTGCCCGCGCGTGTACTGTAGAAAGAGAATCTGGACGGCAATTATTGGGCCGAGCCAGTGAAGCGCCTGGCGCAGCAGGATCCGCCATAGCGGGATAACGTGGGCGCGGCCTGCGGCGAGGTCGTGCACCAGGCAGCTAATGCCGAAAAGCGGGAACATTGCGACCCAGTAGTCGCGCGCGCGATCGCTTGAGTAGTTAGATAAAAACAGACCAAGCATCACCATCACTCCCAGCGTGCCAACGATCAGCAGGCGACGCAGCAAAACCGCGCGCAGCTCTCGTGCCCGGGCGACGGCACTCTCAAGCAGTGCAGCAAGTCTGCCCAGCGATCCGCGCCGCCGCTCACCAGACGGAGCTTCGGTCGCGGGCGATTCTCTGATCTGTCCGGTGTTCATGCATAAATCAACGCGAGCTTGGCGAGCATCGACAGCCGAAAAACAAGTCCTGCCGAGCCCATCGGGCCCGGCAGAACATATCCCTCATCTAGCGATGGATCTGTTCGAGACGGTCGATGTCGAAAAGAGTCTCGGACTCAGCGCCTTTCACGTTCGGAAATCCGCCGGGAACGATCCAGATCGTTGCACGGCCGTCCTGCACATTCATAACCTGCACCGACTGGAATTCGGTAGAGTCGGCACCCTTGTTGATAGGATACTGCCAGTTGTTCTTGTCGAAGGTCTCGCTCCACTTCTTCTGGAATTCCCAAACCTTCCATAGCCTGTTCTTGTGGTCGAACGCTTCCATCGTCCACGCATCGTAGTTTTGCGAATCCCAATCCTCGACGACACTCTTGTAAGGATGCTGTGGAAAGGTGGGCGTGCGCTCTACGACGGCAAAGCGGCGCATCGTCCATGTATCATTCGGGATGAAGCCATTGGGCCCGTACAGGTAGGTATAGTCGTGTACGGAATCCTGGACAGCCAACTGATTCTTCCATCCGAGGAATCGCCAGTGCCACTCGAGCTCGCGGCCGGAGAAACTATAGAAATCTTCCAGCGTATGTTCGGTGCCCAACAACGAGTCCGATTTAACTTCGGCCGAGATGCGCCGAACGCGGCGCAGATTAGGAATGTAGGCCCAGGCGTCGTCTTCGCGATGCGGGTCGGCGTAACGGTAAATGATGAACGCGGTGCCACGGATGTCAAAGGGCGAGTAGAAACCGGTAAATTCCTTGAACTCGAACTGCGATGCATCGGGCGCGGGCAAAGTGTGATTCGGCAGCATGGCGAGGTGCGTATAGTAGAGCCGCCGGTAGAAAGCGCTTATAGTGCGCTCGAAGGTTCCGCCGCCACCATAGATCATTCTCATCTCTTGGGCTGTTGGCGCTACGTAATCAAGGTTCTTCACACCTGTGTATCCCAGCCAATCGCTCGGAGGGTCCTCCCATATCGGAGTTTGATGGCTACCCCCGAAACTGTCCCACGTTGCGGGCGCAATCGTGAACAAGCCGTAATTCTGCCAGCGATACTCGAAATTCCAGGCCGCCTTCCACCCCGCATTAGCATCACTCGCATCTATTTCCGAATTGGGGAAGGGTTGACCGCAGACATAGTTGGCCATCGTATGGTCGGGCAGCAAGCGAACCTGACTTTGATACTTCTCCGTGCACGCCATATAATCTTGTCGCGGAGTGTGGTCTACAGGTGCGCCGATTTTCATCTTGAACTGGGGAAAATTCAAAAAATAGGCGTAGCCGGGAAAGACGAATGGCCGAATCTTGTCCATATCCTTGGCGGTCAAAACATCGCCGACCTTGAATTGAGGCTTGGCATTCTTGTACTTGGCCAGCCAGTTGTCGAACGTGGCGCGGGTATAGGTCTTAACGTCCTGTGCTCTGGCGGCGCCTCCGTAGAGGCATAGGCTGGCCGCCAGCACCGGGATCATCAACGCCATGCACCATGGCCGCGCGGGTCGTCGCTCATACAGGTTTAAACTCTGTCGCACGATACTCACCTCCTTGTGTGTAATCGTCCGTGCTTCGGTTCCCGCTGTAATCCCCATCTCTTGCCAGAGCGAAACCTCCGCCCCTTCTTAAGCTATCCATTGGTGCGTGCTGAGCGCTCGCGCTCTAACAGATGCATCGCAATATGATCCAACCCGTCGGCCGCCGTGTAGCGGACCGCGGGGTTGCTCTCCTGAACCAACGCGAGCAGAGTACTGATTCCGTTTGAACTGCCGATCCGGCCAAGCGACCAGGCGATATCCGCCCGCGTAATTGGGTCTTTGTTATTGCGCAGCAGCATAGCTAGCAACTTGACCTCAGGATCGCCGCCGCCGTTCCCAGCCTCTTCACCGCCGCCAACTGCACGTCCGCGTCCGGCGACGACAGCGCCTCAACGAGGATCGGGCGGCCAGCGTCGAAAGCCATATCATCGAAGAGTTGCGCCGCGTGGCGTCGCGTGACTTGATCTGAATCCTGGATAGCTCCTCTCAGATACGCCACCCCACCGGGATCGTCGTAGTGCGTCAACGCAGCAGCCGCGCCGAGTCGCACGTCGATGTTCTCGTCGCTCAGTGCTTGTCGGAGTACTGGCACCAGAGTCGGGTCACGCGCATAACCCAGGGCAACGGCAGCGATCGCTCTCGCGTTGCCCTGGGAATGGTCATTTAGAGTGGCGCGCAACTGTCCAACGCCTGAATAATCGCCCATCAGCAGCAAAGACTCGGCTGCGGTAACCCGGTCCAAGACCGATCCCTTGGCTAGCGCGAGCTTGAGCACAGGCATGGCGTCGTGATTGCCGAGACGTCCAAGACCCTTGAGGGCGGCCATCCGAAGCGTCGGGCCGGCCTGTCGCGCGGCGTCGCTCAAAATCGCGATCACGCTCGGATCGGTCGCCGAGGAGAGGGCATTGACAATGAATCGGCGGTCCAGGATCTCTCCCCGGTAGTAGAAATGTCCAAGAATGGCGACTGCCTGGTGGTCGCCGATGTCGCCGAGACCATCGGCGACCGCCATTTTTAGGCTAAGATCAGGGTTGGTTTGGAAGGTGTTGGCCAGCATCTGCAGCGCCCCGTTCTCCCCACCCTCGGCGAGCGCGCTGGCTGCATAGCATTGCTCGAAGAGATCATGCTCCTTGAGACCGCGTTGCAAAACAAGGAGCGAAAACTGTCTGAGCGCGGTCAACCCTGACTGGCTAGCGAAGCGGTAGGTCGTATCAAGCTTAGCCGCTGCCTGGGAAAGATTGCCTCGCGCGACCATGTTGCGAATTGCGCTCATCGAAGGATCGGTAATCGCGACCGTCCAGCGATCGTACGAGCGTCTCCGCATCAGCGCATTAGCCGCTACGATGAGTGCACATGCTGCGAGCAGCGCTATCGCCAACGCTTTCCATTGCCGTAGCAGCGTCGCTGGTAGTCTCGCTTTCGTTACTCCGTCCCCGCGTTGAACTCTGGAGCCCGCCGTAACGGACTATTCGTCTCGACCAATACATGGCCAGGCTGTCGCTGAGGAACCCGGCTAATGTGACTCCCATGCCACAGCCTCACGTAGTCATCAGAATTCTCCTGAACTATAGCAACGACGTCTTATTTCATCAGACCCCACGATCTTTGCTGTTCGTTCGAATAAACGATGGATACTACTCACATTACATCATTATAGGCAGGATCATTGGTTATAACTTGCTATATGCAGTTTCAATCTGAAAAATGTCACTGACATGAAAGATCGATGCTTGCAGAGAGAAGGTCGCATATAGTCCTGGGTCGTCGTTGAAAGACGCTGTCCAGCGTACACAAAAAACCCTCGGCTATAGTCCTTGCGCGAGCGATCAGCTAGCAAGTTAGACGACCGATGGTAAAGGACAATTCACAACGCAGAGCTTTTCTTCTCCTGAGGCCTCAACATTCGCGGGTTACTGTTTCGCTGTCCGGGGTGACCAAGAACTTCAGGCGTGACGCGCCTGAGACATTTCTCGAAAAAGTCATCTTCTATCCCGTGAAGTGAGACGCCCCCCGGTCTCCGATTGAAACCCTGATCGAAATGTCGCGTGCTAATCTGTAGGAAAGATAGTTGAGAAAGGATCTTCCGATGAGCCTTATGGATCTGGCGGCAATAGTGCTCGACTAGGCTATCGTTGCATCATTTGGCGATTTGTTGCCGTCCGTCCGAAGCGCTGGATTTGGCTGGACTTGGACGTTCTGACATTTTGCAGTATGGTCCAAGGATTAGATTTTCGTTGAGCGCATACTAGCCAAGTTGAGCTAAAGACGCAGCGGCTCAAAATACCTCGCAACCTCGGCTGTCATAGAATTTCCGCCTTACGCAGCAGGAATGCGAAAGGAGACATCGCTGAAAGCGTCTGCGCCATCAGCCACAAGCATTGACTGTTACGCTACCATCGTCGCCCGTCGTTTGACACTCTAATTGAGAGACGTCAGGCACAACCCTCGGCGGGGCGTACAGCAAATTCTCGTAACTCCTGAGTTCTATGTTCGGCGAAGAACTAAGCGTTGAGGGTGCGGCGGTTTTGGCCGAAATCGTATTCTAACGGGCTTCGATGTTGATAGAGCAAGACTAGGGAACCGTCACGAGCTGACGGCGAAGGAACTGCGGCGATGGCAGCCCGACCGAAGACACCCAGCGAAGGAAAGCCCGGACAACAGCCGCAGGCCCCTCAGAGGGCTTGGTCCTGGTGGCCGATCTTGGCGGCGCTTTTGATCTGGGACCTGATACTTTTCTGGCCACACTCACATCCCGAGGTCACCATACCGTACTCGACGTTTCTGGCCCAGGTGCGTGCCGACAATGTCGTCAGAGTACATATCGTGGGAGCGGCGATAACCGGCGCATTCGCCAAGCCTATTCTATGGCCTGAGCCGAAGCCGACGACCGCCTCGAAGCCGGGCATCGCGCCGAAGCCGGTGATGACCACGCCCAAGCCGGAGTCGAGCGCGTCTCCCAGCGCCAAACCTCAGCAGCATGCCGCGCCTTCCCAGCGTTTCACTCAGTTCGAAACGACGTTTCCAGCGACGGTAGGCGACTCCGGTCTCATGCCTCTTCTCGAATCGCATCGGGTTGTCATCGAGGTGTCGCCTGCGACCACACCGTTGCTGCTCGAAATACTTTTGGATTGGGCTCCTTGGGTACTGTTGATCGGATTTTTCTGGTGGAGCGCAAGAGCCGCGGGAGGAGCCCGATCCGGCATTTTCGGCATCGGGCGCATGAGGGCTCGGCGCTATTCGAGCGATCGGCCGGAGATCACCTTCAACGATGTCGCCGGCGCCGATGAGGCGAAAATGGAGTTGCAGGAAGAGGTGGATTTCCTCAAGCAGCCGAAGAAGTACCATGACTTGGGAGCGCGCATTCCCAAAGGAGTCCTCCTCATTGGTCCGCCGGGAACTGGCAAGACGCTACTTGCGAGGGCGGTTGCCGGTGAGGCCGGAGTGCCATTCTTCAGCCTCAACGCTTCCGAATTCGTGGAAATGTTCGTTGGCGTCGGCGCGAGCCGCGTGCGCGACCTATTTCGCCAGGCCAAGGAAGCTGCTCCGGCTATTGTTTTCATCGACGAGCTCGACGCTGTAGGGCGGCGGCGTGGTGCTGGGATCGGAACGGTGAACGACGAACGCGAGCAGACACTGAATCAATTGTTGGGCGAACTTGACGGTTTCGATGAGCGATTCGAAGTGATCATCCTGGCCGCTACGAACCGGCCGGACGTGCTCGACCCCGCGCTGTTGCGCCCCGGACGCTTCGATCGCCACGTGGTGGTAGGGCTTCCAGACCGTCACGGCCGCGAGGGCATCTTGCGCATCCACACCAGAAAGCTGCGCCTCGACCCGAAGGTCGATTTTCAAATCCTTGCGAGCGCTACGATTGGCATGAGCGGGGCCGACCTCGCCAATCTTTGCAACGAGGCGGCTCTCACCGCCGCACGGCACAACCACCAGATGATAACGATGGAGGATTTCGAAGAAGCGCAGGACCAAATCCGCCTAGGTGCCGCGCAGCCACGGCTGATGGATCCCGCAGAGCGCCGTCTCATCGCCTACCACGAGTCCGGTCACGCGGTGGTCGCCTGGCTAACGCCCGCGGCGGATCCCGTGCACAAGGTCACGATCGTGCCGCACGGCCAGGCGCTGGGTTTGACCGAGCAGCTTCCCGGCCAGGAACGACACAACCTGAGCCTGTCCTACCTGAAGACTCGGCTCGACGTGATGCTGGGCGGTCGCACCGCGGAGGAGATCGTCTTCGGCGAGATAACCACTGGCGCGGAGAATGATCTCGTCGAGGCGACCCGCCTTGCGCGCCGGATGATAACCCGGTGGGGTATGGGTAAACTGGGCCTGGTGGCGTTTAAAGGGGATGAGCAGCAGCCTTTCCTCGGTTACGAGATGTCTCAAGGACGTGACTACAGTGAGGCGACTGCCGCGCGCATCGATCAGGAAGTCCTGCGGGTTATCGAAGAGGAGCATCAGGAAGTCCGCCGGTGCTTAACGGAAAACCGGGACAAATTGGATCAGCTCGTCGATGCGCTGCTTCGCGAAGAAACAGTCAGCGCCGAGGAATTGAATCGCATTCTGGGGCCACGTCCGCAACTTACACCCGAGCAGGATGGGCGTGGCAAGGTCGCCCAGCAGGAATAGCGCCTGTCACAAGAGCCTCCGTAGCAAACGTCCCCGGCGACGGCTAGTGTGGGGAATATGTCCATGTACCCACCGGTAGCTCTTCGATACCTCGGCGTCTTCGGACTGGCCGCGCTGTTCCTACTCGCGCTGCTCGAGCTACAAATTATAGAGGCCGCCTATCACAAGCTGGGGATGTCACATCGCGCCATTGTCACTCTCTTGCTGGTGACGATCCTGGGCAGTTACATCAACATTCCGGTCAGTTCAACTCCCGCGGCGCAATTGGTTCACGACCAGGAAGTGGTCGTCAACGGCATCGCCTACATCGTGCCCCAGGTAGTGCAGGTGGGAAGGACAGTGATCGCGATCAATGTCGGCGGTGCTCTGATACCTGCGTTGCTGTCGATCTACTTGCTCTTGCGCGTTGGTGGAGCGATTCAGGCGCTCGTCGCGACGACCATAGTGAGCGTTGTCGTCTATCACTTTTCGAAACCCGTGCCAGGCGTGGGTATCACGGTACCCACACTGATTCCTGGCGTTCTCAGCCGCTTTGCTGGCCGTCGCGCTCGACTTGCATCGTTCCGCTGCCATCGCTTACGTCGCTGGAACGATGGGCTGCCTTCTCGGCGCCGACGTATTCAATCTCGGCATTGTCGCGCAGATGCATGCGCCGGTCGCCTCAATCGGAGGAGCCGGCACTTTCGACGGTGTGTTCCTGTCGGGCCTCATTGCGGTTCTGTTGGCTTGAGATGTCGAAGTCCAAGAACCCACGCTCTCTAGCACGAGAATCAGCTAATTCGCCGGCACATGCAATGCTCGTCGCGCGTTGCGATTTCGTCAATTGACCACACTTGTTCAATTAATCACGACGCTAAACGTCGAAGTCGACGAATTTGGACGAAAATTTGTTGCCGCGCGAACAGGCGATGCCCGTCGGTGAATTCCTCAGACGTTGCGTATGCCCGCGAGCTTCAGGCGTGCCGACGCATCAACTGGTTGCCTGTTCTCGACATCTTGTGCCCAAATTTGATCTTCTCCAAATTCTCCTAGATTCCGATCGCCGCTCATGACGCTCCGAAAAAATGCGCCAAACACGGTCTCCTTCCATCAGTCGCCAAAATCAGCCCCCAAAATCAGCCCCCTACTCAAGGCCTTTTCACCGATACAACGGTCAGAAAGTTGACCCATCCTTCGAGTACTCCTTGCCGGTAACGGTGACTTCCTTCTGCATGTTCTTAATGATGTCCTGAGGCAACGGTTCCTGATTCTTAGGCGGAAGCAGTATGTACATCTTGCTGGTTCCCTTTTCGACCAGCCCCACCGGAATTCCCTTCTCCGCGCACTTGATGGCGCACTGCTCATGGCTCGGTCCGTGTGCGCCGAGAATCGTGTAGCAGAACGTGTCGCGCAAGGCGCCGGTGACCGTCGTCTCAGTCTCCGCTGCCATCGTCAAGCCGGCCAGTCCGACCGTCAACACGACGGACAGACCGGCGATTATCATATTTCGCATAACCCACCTCCGGTTCACGATGTGCTGAATGACATTTTGGGATTTTTTCGCATAGTAAAAAGCGCGCCGTCCGGTTCTTCAATAGATCGTGAGCACAGGGCATCCAGCTCCAGAAGTGATCAGGCAGCCTTTCAATCCACTTCATTCCGGACCTGCGCTAGTAGTAGTCGAAGCAGGGCGCAAGGCCGACCAAACATCCGTCATGTGTGACTTGCCGGTATGCCGCCGGGTCGAGCAGGTCCTTGACGATGGTCAACGTTATTGGCACGTAAAACGTCTCACGATTTAAGTGTGTTCTTGGTGTAGGCCTCAAGTGAAAAAAGCTCGAGCGGGTACGCACCCTCAAGTGATCGCGTGCTTGCGATCCCCTGAATCGTTATCGACCGCGACCTTCGTGATGCGTCGACTGCTGCGAGAGCTTGGGCAGGCGCCAGTGAAGCTGCGCCCTGCCCGCTATCTCAGCTCCTTGATCAAGCTCGTCGAGCTTCCGGGTTACGTTCCATTTGATTGTTAGGATGAATGCGGCGGATTCGTTCCATCTCCTCATGCTCGACACGGGCCCGCACCGCTTTCGATTCACCCACCGGCACGATTTCCTCGAGACTGGCCGAATTGTAAATGTCTGCGAAGGCAGCGTAGCCAGCGATCAACCCCGATATAATTGCAGCGGCCCCACCGGTCACTCTGAAAGCTGCGTAGTCACCAGCGATCGCTATGCCACTCAAAACCAACCCTACCCAGAGGAACAGAAGCACAAGATTGAACGCTGCGAACTCATAGAATGACGCGATCCACAAGGCAGCTACCACGACTCCCGTGACAATGAACACCATTGCGGAACTGCTCGTCACTGCGGAGGCTGCAGCATGCGCGCCCAACAGCGGCACCTGAGTTAGTCCCCACCATCCGAAAAAGGCACCCATGAACGAAAAAGTCGTCGCGGCCAGTGGATCGCCATAAGCAAAAGCCCACATGCCGGCGAGCAACTCGATCAATCCGCCGAACAACAGAGCCTGCGTCAAATAGGGAGATAGTGAGGCTGACGACTGAAAGATTGCAGCCACCCCCATAAGAAATGTTGTACTGCCGAGAGCGGCGAGTCCCAACGGTAGCGGTGTAGCGAGCCCTTTGTCTTTGCCCGGTCTTAGCATCAGTCCCTCCTGAATGCGGTGAGCCCGCAACAGGGTCGACGCCCTCACCGCAGGTTAAACTGACAGAGCCACATCGTCGCCGCTCGGTCGCGTCGAAGGGCCGGGACGGTTCTGAACGCTTCAACCTTTGGACGTGTTGAAGAATACCCATATTCATGCCGGTATGAGCGACAATTGCTTTCGGCTCAGAGTCCGCCCTCGGTCCTGCGGCCGGCCGCGATATTTCAACCGGTGCTTTCTCTCTCGGTTGTTTTGTCCCCGCGCCCGATGGTCGCGGTGCCGGAGTCAAGTGCTCCGCTTAACTCGATAACCCGATTATGGAATTTCCGAAGGCTTGGTCGATGTCCGATACTGATGAAGGCGATCGGCGACCGCGCGAGGCGCGAGTACAGGCTTTCCTCGGCAGCTATATCAAGTGCACTAGTGGCTTCGTCCAGAAAAGCGAAGCGAGGACGGTTGGTTAGAAGGCGCGCGAAGGCAAGCCGCTGTTGCTCGCCTCCAGAGAGCACGTCTGCCCAGTGCAGTTCCGCATCCAGACCTCCGAACTGGGCGGGGAGATACGCGAGACCGACCTTACGTAACACCTCCAGTAATCTGTCATCGCCTACTTCGCCGCCGCGCGGATATTGAATCTGTTGTCGAAGTGAACCTAGAATAAGGTACGGTTTTTGCGGCACGAACATGATTTGATCCGGCGGGGGCCGCAAAATCCGACCGCTCCCGAAACTCCAAAGGCCGGCGACCGCTCTCATTAGGGAGGTTTTGCCCGCTCCGCTCGGCCCTGTGAGGAGCAGAGTCTCACCGTCCTCGACTTCAATTGACAGATGCCTTTGGAGTTCTCGCTTCCAATCGGGGGTCATCAATGTCAGGTTCTCGAGTGACACTCTTCTGGCTGTTTCGATGACTTCGATATGCGATCTGTTTTCCATCCCCTCACTACCAGCGCTGTCGCAACTCTCTTTAAACGCTGCCAGACGATTAACCACTGATGCGTAGTCGGTGAGTCCCTCGAACTGATCGACAACCAGCGAAAGCGAACCCTGTAGCACTGAAAAGGCATATGCAGCCTGAGTAAATTCACCCAGTTCGAACCTGCCCGAAAAGTATGCTCCTGCAAGCACGAAATATGGCACCAGGCCAGCTGCGTTGTCATAGGCAGCTGTGAACAAAGTCAGATGGCGCTGCCACAGAATCAGTAGTTTGAAATTCCCGATCACTTTACCGAATCGCCTTCTCAATTGATGCATTTCGTCGCTCGCCCCATCGTATAACGCGATCGCTTCCGCGTTGTCTCGCGCATGGACTAGTGCGAAACGATAATCCGCTTCGAACCGCTGCTGATTGAAGTTGATGCTTACCAGCCGCCGACCGATCACTGCCGCGAGCCACGTGCCGAACAGTGCGTAAGCGATCAGACACAGAGCAAGCCATCGCGAGATCGCCCATAGGATCCCAAAGAAAATTATCGCGGTTACAATCGCCTGCAATACTGTCATGGCATAATTGAGCGTATCACTGGTGAAACTGTTGATATCCTCGCTGATTCGCTGATCGGGGTTGTCAACCGTACGGTCGCGCATAATGTGGTAGAGCGCGTTCCGGTGCAGCATGCGGCGCGCGAACATTTCAGTCAGCCAGTCGCGCCAGTCAATGCTGAGAAGCCCGGTAACATAAGGGTAAAAAGCCGCGATGGGCACGAATAGCACGATCCAGCCCCCGAACAGCATCATCAGGTGATAAAAGCGTGCAGGATCCTTCGCCTGCAGCGCGTTCATAACGTCACGAGAGACATAACTGAAAATCGCTTGCATCCCCACCATGCCTAGATTGAGCACCGTCATGATTGTGATCATTACCCAAGCCTGCGCCCGTCTGTCCGAAATCCAATACGGCCGTGCGAGGCTCCAGAGTCGCTTCCAAAAAAGCTGATCGAATCGATCTGACGTAGCGCCGCTGTGACTGTCGCCGTCTGACGCGAGATTTTCGTTCATGCTCTCTTAGACGTTCGCAGGAAGTATTTGCACGAATGATTATGCTGCCCGTCAAAGCTGATTCTGCGAAACTGAAGGATCAGGCCAATTCAGGCGTCTAATCTGCTGAGCGGCTGAACAGTTTGGCATTCGAAGGAGTCGTGGCGCTGTCGCGAGTACGTAGGATAGTAACACCACAAGCATTGGATCATTGCGCGTCAATAACGCATGCCACATGCTCGAACATCGAGATACCAAGCGTCAGTGTACAATACTTTAAGACTATAGGAGGTGAAGCCATGAAACTTGTCTTACCGTCAGCCACAGTGTGCATGTTGGCGCTACTCATCAGCCCTGCATTAAGCCAGGCAGCGATCACCACCGCAAAAGCGCGAAGCGGCGAGGCCAGAAAAGTGGAGATTGTTTCTGGAGGTGCTACGCAGTCGGATCTTCATTTGAACTGGCTGCGGGACTTTGACAATTTTGAACGCAGTCACTCAGCGATCGCCCGTGATCTTAGCCGCGACCCTTACCTGGTCCGTAGCAGCAAGTTTCAAAGTGAACATCCGGCGTGGGCGAAGTTTGTGGCGGATCATCCGGCGATCCGCGCCGACATCGAAGCGAATCCGGGCAATTACCTGGTCATCACGCCGCGTCTGGCTTATGCTTCCGAGCACGGACGGCAGTCGATACACAAGGGTCAGAGCGCGGCCAAGGCGAAAGCCTGACGCTCCCGCCCGGTTCTGCAAGATGCGGGGGATGCGTGGCCTCTGCATCCTGGTCGGTATGGTCGCGGGACTTTTCGGTGCTCTCGTCACGCCGGGCGCCCACGCGGCCACAGTACGACCATGGCCTTTACTGCGGTTTGCCGGAAACTATGCCTTTCGAGGCTCGATCCAGGACCGGCAAGGCCGGTTTTTTAGTCTTTCGGGAACGCTCGATTTCGACTGGCTCGGGGATATCTCCGGTGAAGTGTCGGCTCATCGGCGCGGCGGCAAAACACCCAGCGGAACTTCTTGCGATGCAATGATCGAAGGTTCTTATAAGCGCACGCAAGACCCGCAAATTGTAGATGGCATTATCGAAGTTATACCGGTGGATGGAAGTTGCGGCTTGAGTCTCACCAAGGTCCACTCTTGGACAATCGATATCATGCCAGGATCCATGCGAGGTGATCTTGACTTTGTTCAACGCTCGCAATCGTCCCCCTGGTTCGTAGGCGTCGCGAAGCCAGAGCCCCGCGCCTAATCTCGTAGCGAGCCGGGACGCATCGCGAAAGGCGGCCAACAAGTCTCTATATTGCGATTCTTCTTCGAACCCCTCCCCCGATGCGGAGCCCATTCTTAAATCAATGCGCTCGTGAATTACGCACTCTGCGTGTCGTCAAAAGTAATATAGCATCACGCTGGGTCTGAAACATAGACAGCGTACCGTTTTGCGTATTGGCCAAGGCACAGCGCTTCAGAGGCCTCGGTTATGACGCCTTGCTCTAACCGGACGGGATAAAATGAAAGTATACAAGTCACCGTCGCAACTACGTATCAATTTCAGATTCGCCACCCTCGTCGCCGCACTGGCAATTGGATCTTTGGGTTTGCAAGTGTTCGATGTTTCTCGGGCTGCAGCTGCAACCAAAACCGTAATTGTAACGATGACCGACGCTCCTCCAAAATACGTTCCGGAAAATCTTAGAATCTCGGTGGGGACGACTGTCGAATGGAAAAACACCGCCAAATCACTTCATGACGTCTCGACTGTGGTGGGTGACGCGCAAAATAAGAAAGACGTACATTTACCGTCCGGCGCGAAGCCATTCGATTACAGGGTTTCTCATGCCTGGGCAAAGTTGGAAACATAAGTTCACCGTGCCCGGGGACTATACCTACTTTTGCATCCCATATGAGAAGGATGGAATGGTCGGGCATATTGACGTTGCAGGCTAGTCTCCGACTAGCCGTCCGTACACTTTCGCTGCCAGAGAGAATAGCGTCGGCCGCTTTTTGTCTCCTGTGTCGTAGGCGTGCAAGGAGTTCTTCGTGCGTCGCCGCATGCGTCACATAGCCGTACCCCTAGAAGACCGTCTTTGAGCGCCCTGCTCGAACGGTCCGTGCGGTCGGTGTGAAATATCACCAAGTGGGAACTTTAATGGAGTTTTCGGCTGCAAAACTCGCGTCATTACTGATCAGGCTTCGTAAACTCTACATCGGTCTGTGTGTCGGACTCACGATTCTATTCTTGGCGGGAGCGGCCCGGATAGCTATCCGTACGCAATTCTCGGACTTGCTGCCCTTGCACAATCGGATTGTCCAAGTATTTAAGCAGTATGAGCAATTCGCTCAACCTCTCAATGTGCAAATTTTGGTGAAAGTCGGACACGGGACGATATATACTCCACAGACTCTCGATACGATCTATCGGTTGACGCGCGAGATCGACCTGATTCCCAATATCGACCATGTGAGCGTCATCTCGATTGGATCCAGTAAAACTCGCGTAACGCGCGCCACGCCGGCTGGCCTCCAGTCATTCCCGGTGATGCCTGATCTGCCGCCTCGAACCGAAGCGCAAGCGATGGAGATCCGCGATCGCGCACGCCACGCCCAAGGTGTCACGGGCATACTTGTTTCGCGTGACGAAAAGGCGACGTTGATAGAGGCTGGTTTCCACGAGAAAGGCATCAACTACGAGAAGATCTTCGCTGACATCCACCGCATGTTACAGCAGGAAAAGACGCCCAACCTCGAATTCTATCCTGCGGGCCGCGTGATGCTGATCGGCTGGGTATATCATTACGGACGCGATGCGGTGTGGATCTTCCTGATCTCGTTCGCGCTCATCGCGCTCGCACTGGGCGACTATATGCGCAGCCTGGCGGGCTCGGCGACTCCTCTAATCGCTGCGATGGTATCGACAATCTGGGGGATCGGAGCGGGTGGATGGATGGGACTCAATCTTGAGCCTTTGACACTCGTGGTGCCGGTGCTGCTGATGGCCCGGGCGCTTAGTCATTCGGTACAGATAACGCGCCGATACTATGAGACCTTGTATCAGTCCGGGCGGCGCACCGATGCCGCTGGGCAAGCACTGACTTCGCTGTTTGCGCCGGCCTGCCTCGGTATCATGTGCGACGTAGCCGGGCTATACATGCTCTGCCTCGCGCCCATTCCGGTGCTGCAAAAGCTCGGTCTCCTGTGCGGGACTTGGTCGTTGTTGCTGATCCCGTCGGTTGTCCTGCTATCGCCATGTCTGCTGGCAGTGCTTCCGCCGCCCAAGGATGTCAGCGTCTTCATCACCCACGACACTCCCTCTCTCATAGTGAAAATAACCGAATGGGTACAGGCCGGCCTGATCAGGCTCTTGATGCCCGAATACCGGCGCGGCACCGTTTGCGCGATGATCCTTATCGGGATTTTGGTTTTGCTCGGTTCGGTCGAGCGTCAGATCGGTAACGTTACAACTGGCAGCCCGCTCCTTTGGCCTAATAACGAATTCAATATCGCCGAGGCCAAGATCGATCGCAATGTAGCGGGTACGGCGACGCTGAACGTCGTGTGGCAAGGCGAGACACCGCACGCGCTCGCGTATCCTGCGACGTATGCGTCGATGCGGCGTTTCGAGCACGCGATCGAGCGCATGCACGGCGCCCAGGCGACTTTTTCGATCGCCGATTTGCTGCCACGGACCAATCGCCTGCTCAATGGAGGCGATCCTAAATGGCTTCCCGTTGATCTCGAAAAACGTGAGGTGGCTGGTGATCTCTTTTGGGCCCTGACGGGTCACAGTTTAGAAGACGTCGCCCAGTTGGCCACTAGCGACATGCGCAGCGGGGACGTGGTGCTGTGGTACAAGGACTTACGCACTTCGAGCATTGACCACGCGATCGCGCTCGTGCACAAAGCGCTTGCCCAGTCCGATGTTGCGGCTTCTCCCACGATCTATCGCGTCCGCTTGGCCGCGGGCCCGGTGTCCCTTCAATACGCGACGGACAAGGTGGTTGCGCGTTCGAGCTGGCGCATTATGGGATATCTTTTGGCTGCTATCTTTCTGATGGTAACATTCACTTATTACTCACCAATCGCGGCCATCGTATTGCTGGTGCCGCTAGCCTTCGCTCAGTTCGCGAACGACTCGGTTATGTTTTTGGGTGGATTGGGACTCGATCTCAACACTTTACCGGTCATAGCGGTCGGACTTGGCGTCGGTATTGACTACGGCATCTATCTGTTAAGCCGAATCTGCGATGAGTTTCAGTCTGCACATAACGATGACGTGCAGGAAGCAGCTACGCGAGCAATTACGACGACAGGAGAGGCGATCTCTTTCATAGCCTTTACTATGGTGATAAGCGTGCTGCCCTGGTACTTTCTATCCGACCTGCGCTTTCTTGCTGAGATGGGATTGATGCTCGCGCTGGTGATGGCTTTCAACTGGCTCCTGGCGCTCACTTTGTTGCCGCTGGAAGTAATGATTATAAAGCCGAAGTTCCTGGGCAGACTGAGGCTGATGGGTCATTGACTGAGCTTTCTTGTACCTCTTGCCATTATGAATACACTCGTCGATGAGATCGTCCGAACTTATGTGAGCATAAGTACTTCTTCTCCATATCATGAGCGACGGCAATGCATTTAACAAAATATTCCGATGGATGGACGCGACGGCATTTTCTTGAGCAAGTAGCCAGAGGTCTGTTAGCAGCTGGCGTGATCGCGCCACTATGGCAGGTAATCGACAAAACGGGCTCTTGCGAGGCTGCCTACCCTCCCGAATTGTTGTCACTGGAGGCGTTCACCAAGGGCCAGCTTAAGGCTGGTCAGGTTCTGAGCGCCGAGAACGTGGATATTGTCAAGGACATACTCGATCCAGCCGCCTATTGGCAGATCAAACATGATAGACGCTTGGTCGATCTGGCGCCAACCGAAACCGACCTAACCAAGCTGACGCCGGTTCCGTATCTGCGAGCAACGATTGCCAACCGCGGCAAACACCGCATCTTTCCCGACGGTAATGTTTACACTCTCGCACATAAGCCGTGGATAGGCGGAAATCCTTTCCCCCAACCGAAGACCGCTCAGGAATGTATGATGGCCAACACGCTGAGTTGGGGTAAGCATGACACGCAAGGCCACGCGGTTATCGACTGGGATACGGATTCTGATGGCTATACCGAATACGTCTATCATTTTTACTTTGTAGAATGGCAGACCGTCGGGCGGCTGATACTCGATCCTCATCCCTATATGCCGGGTCACGAGGACCAACTACGAATCACAGGCGATTTGGTGACCGCTCCGGAAGATGTCGCAGGTTCGTCGTTTCTTCAGACCTGGGCTACGATCAACACATGCTCCCCGCTTATTATGCCTATACGCCGTTTACCAGGCGGGTGCGAAGTTTGCCCGTTGACCAGCGTTTCGAACCTCTGTTTCCCGGCAACACATATTTCGCGACCGAATACTGGATGGCGGGTGATCCATTGCTCACTTGGGGCAATTTTAGGCTTGTAGGCAAAGGACCGGTGCTGACGTGCGCTCATCATTGCGCCGATCTCGAGAACCCAAACTGGCTGCACAAAACCTGCGGAGGCAACAGCGGTACAAAGTACTTTCGGACTCGCATGGAGCTTGTGCCGGAGGCATATGTGGTGGAGTTGTCGCCGACCTCATACCCGCGGGCTCCGATCAGCAAAAAACGCATCTGGTATGACGCTCGGACGCTCTGTCCATTGACCATGATCACCTTCGATCGGCAGAAAAAGCTATGGCAACAGTGGGAGGGCGGCTTCGACTACTACCACCGCAAACCCGGCATGCGTTGGATGGATGGAGTACCGAACAATTTCTGGAGTTGGACGCACGTACATGCGCATGACCTCCAGAGCAATCGCATGTCACGCCTCCAATTAGCGCAACAGGTCGAAGGTTATTCAGCGACAGTCAACGATCCCGGACTGTTCAACGAATTCTGCACGATTCAGGCGTTGGAGATCCTCGGCAGATAAAATCGATAGCCGCGAACATTCCGACTGATTCACGATTCGCAGTCGACGACGCTGATTCACCTGGGCGCCGAAGGAACTCGAGTGCGCGACTTTTTCATTGCAGCCCGTCATCGCTCGAATCGTCGACGTTCAATTGTCTTACCCACAGCCGTAAAGGATAGCGTCGATGTTGAATTGTGTCACCCATAGGCGTAGGGGAGAGCGCCGACTCTGCCTTGGGGCTCGTGAATTCCAAGAGCCTGCGCGTCGTCCAAAAGGTAAAGACAATTCAGTTAGCTATCGAAATGGCTAGCTGCACAACCGTGTAGGGCGATAAATGAGAAAGCTTGCCGCCTTTGCCGCCGCAGTAGTGTTAGGAATCGCATTGAGTTTCTCCCAGGCAGGGGCCTTCCAATTCCCCTGGAGCACGCCCAGTCCACCGCACAGCATCACAGAAAATCCATCCGCACGAATCACCAATCATACTCATGAGCCCGCGCCGGCCGGCGCGCCGGAACCTAACGAGCGACCCATTCTCTTACCTTCTTGGGCGCCACTAGTGAAGCGTGTCATGCCAACGGTGGTCAACGTCGCAGTGACCCAGGAGGTCACGAGCGCGGAATTTCAGGGTGAGGACGAGCAGGGACCGGGCGAAGAAAACAGGCCGGACGGTCCAGCCAGCCCATTCGAGCCCGGCAATCCATTCGGGTTTAGCAATCCATTCGGCAATAACGGTCCATTTCAGAACTTTCAATATTTCTTCGGACCGCATCAGCCACGTCATTTTAAGCAACATGGGATTGGTTCCGGAGTAATAGTGTCTCCTGACGGTTACATACTCACCAATTACCATGTCGTCGGGCACGCGGATAAGATCAATGTTACATTGATGGATAAGCGCGAATTTACTGCCAAGGTGGTGGGTACAGATCCGAAGACCGATTTGGCGTTGATCAAAATAAACACAAATCAACCTCTGCCGTATGCTTCACTTGGTGATTCGCACAAGGTGGAGGTGGGCGACTGGGTCGTAGCGATTGGCAATCCATTTGGTTTCAACCTCACTGTAACCACTGGAATCGTGAGCGCGAAGGGAAGGGCGCTGGGAGGGAATTACGACAATTACATTCAAACCGATGCATCGATCAATCCTGGTAATTCCGGTGGCCCGCTCTTCAATACGAGCGGTCAAGTCATAGGCATCAACTCAGCAATTTACAGCAGCACGGGCAGCAACGCGGGCATCGGATTCGCCATCCCGGTCGACCTCGCAAAGTCGGTCATGGAGCAGCTCAAGACACACGGACATGTAATCAGAGGATGGCTAGGCGTCGAGGTTCAGGCAATGACACCGGACCTGGCCAAATCATTCGGTCTTCAAGCGCCAACAGGAGCACTTGTGGCAGATGTCGAGAAAAACACTCCAGCTGAGAAGGCGGGCCTCAAGCGGGGGGACGTAATCGTCAAGTTTGACGGTGATGTGGTCAATGACGAGCACGACCTTCCTGAAATGGTTGCGCAGACTTCGATTGGCAAGACAGTGCCTTTAGAGGTCATTCGCGACGGCAAGCAAGTCGACCTTCACGTGAAGATCGGCGAACTCCATGACAAGGAGGTCGCGAGCGCGAGAGAGAGCGGCCATCCAGGGGCAAAATGGGGACTCCAAGTGCAGACTCTCAACCCCGAAATCGCCCATGATTTGGGTATTCAGGAAAAGCACGGCGTGGTCATCAGTAGCGTTCTTCCGGACTCAGTGGCGGACGACGCTGGCCTGCAGACGGGAGATGTAATCCTGGGAATCAACCACGAGAAGCTGCAGTCGGCTCGTCAATTCGCTCAGATAGCCAGAAATCTGCAGAGTCGCGACAGTTCGGCGCTTCTCCTAGTTCAGAGGGGCCATCACTCCCTCTACACTGTAATCAATCCCAAGGCGTAGCCGCAATATTGAGGGATGCAGAGGTCATGAGGCGGGCTCTAAACCTTACAATCGCCGTTCTGATCCTGGTGGCCTGCGCATCTCCGCCCAGCGCCGGCGCATCGGCGCCTGAGCCCGACGTAACTTCGATTGTGAAGCGGATGAAGCAGGCGCTCGAGCCCGCGCGTCCCAGCGTGCGCGTCATGACGTTGAAGGTTAACAGCAGCGAAGGATTCGCCACACAATGGAGACTCGGGCAAGCGCGCGCTCATGTGAACGACGCCGACTGGATGTTGACGGTGGTGCTCAAGCCGGCCGATGCCAAAGGCCTCGCCCTCCTGGCTCAGCAGAGGCCGGGCGCAAGAGCCATCGAATATGTCTATCTGCCGGCGCTTCGCCGCGTGCGTGAGCTCACGCCGCTCGCTGGCTACGAGCCGTACTTCGGAACCGACTTCACTTACGAAGATTTGAGCTTCGTCCGTCTCGGCGGCCACGAGAAGCTCGACTGTATCGAGACCCATAACGGCGTGAGGGCCTACAAGCTGGAAGAGGCGCTCAGCAACAATACATATTTTTCGAAAGTTGTAACCTGGGTTGCCACCGATACGAATCTGCCGGTCGAGCGCGACTACTATGACCTCGACGGCAAACTATTCAAGCAAGAGCGCTTCGAAAAGATCTGGGAGGTCGCCAACATCCGCACCATCATGAAGATCCTGATTAAGGACGTGCAATCGGGTGGTAGCAGCGAGATCGAAGTGTCCAGCGTAAAGTACGACAATCAGGCGCCCATCGGACTATTTGATCCGAAACGGCTGTCTGACGCCGCCGCCGATTCTACCTGGAAAAACGCCGCTCGCTGAGCGAGCGTGCTGAAGTCGTGATGCTCGACTTATTTTAGGTCCAGCAGGGGACCAGAGCGTCTCGCGACAACGCGACACCTGGGAGGCGAGATTTTCCGGCACTTGGGTGAGGGCTCGGCCGAGCGCTTTTTGTTGCAAACCGAAGTCCCCGTACTGTTAAAATAAAATTTGCGGCAACGAGCCTCTCCATATCGCGGAAGCGGCCCTGAGGTGTTTGCCGACCTCGCCGAGCTCCCTTGGAGCAGCCGCATCGGGCGAAAGCTGATCGAACG
Source organism: uncultured delta proteobacterium (assembly GCA_963710455.1). Taxonomy (GTDB): domain Bacteria; phylum Desulfobacterota; class Binatia; order Binatales; family Binataceae; genus JAKAVN01. The sequence goes on along the minus strand of CAVQAG010000010.1, from coordinate 157,888 downwards.
AAAACCGCATTGCGCCCCGCGAGTCTTCCGACAGTGATCTGGACTGGGGAAGCGGATTCGTCTACCCGTAGATTGATCACTTTGCGTGAGTTTCGCAGGGTCACGGTCAAGATGGCGACAAGCGTGATGAAATCTTGCAACTATCATCGCGAGCGTGAGAAAATTGCAGGCGTCTTGCAGGTGGAGGCGGTCCATTGACGAAACCTGCTTCGAACACTCGCGCTTACCTTCTACGATTCGAATACGGCTCTCTTGTTGGCAGGACTACACTCTCCTTCTGCGAGGGCCGGCGTCATTGATCCCACGGCACCGGCGCGTTTGCTTCTTACCTCAACGGCGAAGACCTCCCACTTGTTGCCATGCCTCGCCAAGGCACCATCCGTCCCGCGGGAGATTCCCTGTCATAAACCGCATGAATTGGAGATGGATCTGTCGTTGCCCTGCCAAAGGTCGGTTCCGTGCCTGGTAGTGAGTTTTCCATCTTCAGCTCCGCTGCACAAAGTGTTGCTTGACGTGCCATCACGGATCGTTTCACACCCGAGCAGTCAAAGCTGGTCGGTACGAAGGCTGCCGACGATGCGACATGAGCTAGGGCCTCTTCTCGCACCGCCGACTTGTGGGGCTTCCGCGCCGTCCACTCTACGCGAGTCGTCACTGGATATCGCGTTGACCCTCGGCAATGGTTCGCGGAAGCTCGCCCAGCAATCTCTTGAGTACGCTGACCGACAGCTTGCCGCGGCCGAACTCAATGCGCCCGGGACCGACCTTGTAAGCTATGATCTGGCCAGCGGGATGCTGCGCGCTGCGTGGACGGCAATGCAAGAGCATGACTACGCGGAAGCCCGGGCACTCAGTAATAAGGCCGTGAGGCTCGCCGCTGCGCTAGACCGAGAATAGGTGCCCGTGAGAGTTGTCGCTGCCTAAAACCTCGTCCGGATGACGGACTGCGCTGGCTTGTGCTAGTGGAAGGCGCGATGTTCGCGTTCCTGGCCAAGCTTCTACTCGCCGCACGATCCCGACTGAAGTCACGGGCGAGCCTCGAGGCAGAAACCTGGTTCTGCGCCAGCAGGTGATCGTTTTAAGCCGCAAGTCCCACTCGCGAGTGCGGCTCCGGAACATCGATCGGCTGATTTTCGTTTGGCTGTACCGATTCTATCCCGTCGATTCTGAATGCAATCGTCATAGTCAAGCCGGAGACGGTGATCCGGTGGCATCGGCGCGGCTTCGGTGCCTATTGGCGTTGGAAGTCTCGCCGGCGCGGCGGACGTCCGAGGATTCACGGTGAGATTCGAGACCTGATTCGGCGCATGGGCCGAGATAATCCGCTATGGGGCGCCGCGGATTCACGCCGAAATGCTGATGCTTGGAATCCAGGTGGCCGAATCAACCGTCGGCAGATACCTCCCGAGGCGGGGGCAGCCACCATCCCAAGGCTGGAGGACGTTCCTATCCAATCAACGCTACCGGAATCGCGTCGATCGATCTGTTCGTCGTGCGCACGATATCCTTCAGGCTACTCTATGGTTTAGTGATTCTGGTCTTTCCCCCTGCAGGTATCGCATCGATGAGTTAGTGTCTGCCAGGAAGGAAGGCAGAGATGAAACGAGCACGGTTTAGCGAGGAGCAGATTATCGCGGTCTTGAAGGAGGCGGAGGCCGGGGCCAAGGTGACGGAGCTGTGTCGGCGCCATGGGATCTCGGACGCGACCTTCTATACCTGGCGTAGCAGGTACGGCGGGCTGGAGGTCTCAGAGATACGCCGGCTGCGCCAGCTCGAGGAGGAGAATCGGCGGTTGAAGGCGATCGTGGCGGACCAGGCGCTCGACCTTCGGGCACTGAAGGACGTACTGGCAAAAAACGGTTACGGCCCGCGGTGAAGCGCGCGATGGTGGCGGAAGTCACGACCACCCATGCGCTGTCGCAGCGTCGCGCGTGCGGGCTGATCGGCATCACGCGACGCGGTTTTCAGCGGGCCCCGGCGCCAGATCGCAATCTTCACTTACGTCAACGGCTGCGGGAATTGGCGGAAGAGCGGCGCCGTTGAGGTTGCCCGATGCTCTATCTTATGCTGCGGCGCGAAGGCTGGTGCGCCAACCATAAGCGAGTCGAGCGACTGTATCGCGAAGAAGGGCTGTCATTGCGGAAAAGGCGGCGGCGTAAGCGGCTGAGCCATCTACGGGTAGCGCGCGCGCGACCAGTGGCGGCGAATCAAACCTGGACGGTCGACTTCATTCACGACAGCCTGATTAGCGGGCGCCACTTCCGCGCGTTCGCGGTGCTCGACGAATGGAGCCGCGAGAGCCTGGCCATCGAAGTCGACGTCTCACTTACCGGCGAGCGCGTAACCAGAGTGTTGGAGCGCGTGCGCGCTGTACGGGGTCTGCCGAGCGTGATTCAGGCTGACAATGGTCCGGAACTGCGCGGCCGAGCGCTCGACCAGTGGGCCTATGATAATGGCGTGCGGCTGCAGTTCATCGAGCCGGGCAAGCCGATCCAGAACGCGCATATCGAGAGCTTCAATGCGCGGCTGCGCGAGGAATGCTTGAACGAGCACGTCTTCGTCTCACTCGACGATGCGCGCAACAAAATCGAAAGGTGGCGTGTCGAGTACAATCGCGAACGTCCCCATTCGAGCCTCGGCAACCTGACCCCGGAGGAGTTCGCGGCAAAGCATCAGATGAGCTCGGCCATCGCGCGCACCGCTTGGCCAGCGGCAGAACCGGAACTGGCCGACGCGGTGCAACGCGCTCCGGCCTCGGATCCGAAACCTGATCGTTTTCCGACCGCCCTCAGATCATGAAGGGCGGTCTCGAAAAACTCGGGAGAAAAATGAACCAAAAAGCGGCCGACACTAAGTTACGAATGGGATACCGAAAGGGGTAGGACCACGTCGTGCGTGGACACAGAAGCGACCACAGTCGATCCCGACTCTTTGCGCGCGAGCGACTTCACGAGGCGCAGAGAATTCGAGGTCCTCTGTGCTTGAGGGACGTGTTGTCCCTCAAGTATTCGGGGCAAAAAAGCCCGCCGCGTCAGAACGACAACAGCGGGCTTCGGTCAGCGCTGCTTGAGAGATTCCAGTTCATCGAGCGTGCGCGGCCAGTCGTCGTGCAACAGGCGCGAGAAGGCGCGATCGGCGAGCAGGCGGCCGCCGGTCTGGCACGACGCACAGTAGTTGGTCTCGTTGCTCGCGTAGCGGATGCGCTGGACCTTGGCTCCGCAGCGCGGGCACGGTTTGCCATAGCGGCCGTGGACCGCCATCTCAGGGCGAAACGCGGTAACCTTCTCCGGAAACGCTTCGCGCGAAGGGGACTAAACTGTCCAGAAGATTTTGCATTATGCGCGGGCACTGTCCTCATTTGCATTCGAACCCATTTAAGTGCTTTCAGTCGCTAGGATAGCGCTGTATGTGGTGGCTGTGGCCTCATCTGCGACGGCTATGGGCTACGGCTGGGACTGTCTCAGCTGGGTTGGCGGTCAACTATTTATATGGCTGGCTCGGGAATCAGCCAGCACCGGCCCTCTCGCGGCTTACCGATTATCTGTGGCGATATCGCTATTTTAGCCTGAGCGCGCTGCTCGCGTTCGCCGTCGCGTCGGCCTTCGCCGAGCGGCAATTCCGCAAGCACGAGGCGCGGGCCCCCGCGACCACTGCGGACGCAAAGTGGTCCGATTCGGACGCTGCTCTCGAAGTTCAAGCTAGCGACCCGGCTCTGTGCGCCCGATGTGCAGGTACAGTCCGCTGCCCCCGATATGGTTGGATGGGCGACAGAATTGGCGCAGCTTAACGATTGGTTCGAACAGGCCCGGAGCGGCACGCGACAAGTGATCTTCGTGTCGGGTGAGCCAGGGATCGGTAAGACGACGCTGACGCGCGCGTTCGCCGATTCGCTCGCGAGAGACCGAGCAATTCGTATCGGGTGAGGGCGGTGCGTCGACCAGTATGGCGCGGGCGAGCCGTACCTGCCGATACTCGAAGCCCTGACGCGACTGTGCCGCGAGCCCGGCGGCGAGAAACTGGTCGAGATTCTGCATCGTATTGCTTCAGCGTGGTTGGCGCAGATGCCGAGTCTCGTTAGCGCGCAGGATCGCGCTCGGCTGCAAGGACTCGCGCAAGGGATGACGCAACAGCGGATGCTGCGCGAGATGGCTGAGGCGCTCGAAGTGATCGCCGCAAAGACGCCGTTGGTCCTGTACCTGGAAGATCTGCGCTGGAGTGATCCATCGACGCTCGACCTGATCGCGACGGTTGGTCGCAGAAGCGAGGCAGCACGGCTGATGATTCTCGCAACTCCTCATCGATGAAATTCGCGCACGGCGCGCAACCGGGATGCAGAGAGCGAGTACCCGGAACTGCCGGCATCACCGGCGGCATCGCTGCGACATCGCGGTCGGCGTTGGAAAGTAAACTGCCGCACGTACCCGATCGGCCGGCGCATTACCCGCCGAGGAGACGTCCCATCAACTAATCATTTGTCTCGTACTCGCGATGATAGGTTACTGGCGCACCTAATGTCGTGGTGAAGGTTACTTCGCTGGGGGCCGTTGAAAGCATATGTTCCATGATCGAATACGCCGTTGTGTCCGAGGGGGGACCATATGCCATTCAGAGCATGGAAAGTGCCGGTGTCAGTGGGCAGGAGTGCCGTCCGCAACCGCAGTTCCGTTCGTATTGCCAGCGTTGGTCGGCCGAAATCGCATATAGAGCAGGCCATTCGGAGTTGGCACAGTCGCCTCCCAAGTTCCGATCAGTCGACCATCCATCTCCTCGGGAAGATCGGCGGGACTAGGCGCTACATTGGGACTGTAAGGATTGGAGTTGGCCAAAGAATTGGAAGGCCGAGACATCGATTGAGCCGCATCCGCGCTTGGTTGTGCGCCAGGTTGACCGTTGGCGGAAGGCTGACCGGGCTGGCGATGGAAAGATTAGGAGCCCCCCAGGACGGCAAGTACGATGACCCCAGCACCTGCCGCGGGCATCGCCCGCGGTGGCAGCGTCCTGATGAATTTTTGCGGATTGGGGTCTGGCTCCGGATGCGGCGGCGGGGGCACGCGCTGGCCGGTTTGCGCGACGCCGATGGCGGCCTGAAAATCCTCGATCGTGGGATAGCGATAGGTAGCCTTGACCGCCAGTGCCGTCATCAGGGCCTCCTCGGCGGCTGGTGGGATATCGGACCCGAGCGCGCTTGGCAATTGAATCGTGTCTTCGGCAAGGCGGTCGATTCGACGGCGGTGGAATCGAGCCGGTGAGAAGATGATAGAAGGTCGCGCCGACCGCATAAACGTCGGTCCACGGGTCCCTGATTGCCTGTGCTTCGATACTGGTCCTCCGCGTCCTAAGCACTTCGCACTAAAATCAATCCTTTGTTAATCGATACTATGACCGAGGCTCGCGCCCATGTGGACAAACCAGAGCCGCGCTGGCAGGCCCTTCTCGCAATGGCTGCTGTCGGCGGAGTTTACCTGGCATTGCCCAGAGAACTCGTCATCGGACCGACATGGTTGCTCCCGACCGTCATCGCTGTCTTACTCGCCCCGACCATCGTGACTCATCGCATAGGGCGGCATTCGTTCAATCATGCCTTGGGGATCGTGAACAACGGCATCATCACTGTCGCTCTCATCGGTTCGGTTAGTCTGCTGGTTGCGACGATGGCATCGCACAAACAGGCGCCTCTGCGACTTTTAAGCTCTGGTGCTGAGCTTTGGCTAACGAATGTTCTCGTCTTCTCGCTCTGGTACTGGCGGCTCGACGGCGGCGGCCCGAACATGCGCGACAAGCATCCGCAATTCGGTAGCCGCAGTTTCGTTTTCCCACAAATGCAGATCGAAAAAAGCGAGCGTGAACGGTTTGGCGTCGAACACTGGCGGCCAGGTTTTGTCGATTACCTTTTCATCGCCTTCACGCAAAGCTCCACCTTTGGACCAACCGATGCACCCCTTCTGGCTCGCTGGGCAAAGCTACTTACTGTGGTGCAGATTGCCATTTCGCTGAGTATCGTCATACTGCTGATCGCGCGCGCGGTCGGAGTCCTCTAAACTGAGCTCCCCGACGATCAGCAAATCCAAGCCGAGCGCATCAAGTGCGGCGGCGGCTTGGGAATCGGGGTTGACACCGGTAAAGGTGCTGCCGTGGCCGGGGCAGTTTTTAAGGCGCAGCAGGCAGGCTGTCCGTTCTGCGACATATTCAATCGTACTGTCCTCGGCTCAAACTCTCTTTGCTATGCAATCCACGACGCCCATCCAGTTACTCGGCTGCACACGTCGGTCATACCATGGGGGCAAATCCCGGACTTCTTTGACCTTTACAGCGCAGAATGAAACGCGATGTTCCGCCTTCTCAACGAGGTCCAGACAGCGATTGCGGGGAAGGACGGTGATGTGACCGGGTTTAATGTTGGACTCAACAACGGCGCGAGCGCAGGACAGATGATTTTTCACTGTCATCCACACTTGATGCCCCGACGAATCGGCGACGTAGCGAACCCTAGAGGCGGCCTGCGAAACGTTATACGCGGTCGCGCGGGTTATTGAGGCCGCTGCGAGGACCGCCGGAATTTATAGAGGCCGCTGCCTTCATGTCAAAAGTAGGTTCGTTGCAAATGCGGACAGTCACTCGGTCACCTTCACGGGGTGGCCCTTGCCAGATATGCGTTAGCCGCAGATACGATCATGGCCGTTGCTGCAACCTGATAGCCATATCGAATCGATCAATTTCCGACGATGCCGACGTGGCTGGACTGCAGGTTCTGGCGCAATTCACCGCCTATAGCGGTCTGGTGCCCTGCTCCTAATACGGCAAGATTATCATCAATACCGTTAGCATCGTCCGATTTTCTAGCAAGGGCCGCCCGTGAGAACGGTATCTATCGGAGTTCGGCTAACGCAGAGTTCGCTCAGCAATTGCTTCTCCAGTACGACCTTTACGCGATGCTCGTTGCAGTGTTCAATGCATCGATGAAAAGAACAAAATAACGAAGACCGTTCTGAATGCAGCATTAAAATAGAAAATCGTAGATTGAAGGGGGTAGCATGATCACAGATTGGATTTACAACAATCCGACTTGGCTGTGGGGAAGTATTCTGGTTGCGGGCTCTACAGTACTCGCATGCAGTGGCCTATTAATCTTTCACCGATTGGTGCATGTCAAATTGCGCCGGGCTCACAACGATCTTGCGGGCTTCACGATTGCTGTGATCGGTGTGTTGTATGCGGTTTTGTTGGCATTCATCGCCATCGCTACGTGGGAATCCTTCAGCAAGGCGTCCGATATCATTGAGGCTGAATCGGATTACGCTGGCGGGATCTATCTCGATACGCAGGGCTTACCAGAGGCTAAGGCAAAACCAATCCGAGATGCGGTAGCGCGCTACGTCAGCGTTGTCATCGAAGACGAATGGCCGGTCCAGCGGGCTGGCAGGGTACCCGATCAGGGATGGAAACCGCTACGTGACCTCAATAGCGCGATCGCAACGATCCAACCGCAGAACCCAGGTGAGGCGGTTATCGAGGCCGAACTTCTCAAGGCATGGAACGAACTCTACCAGGCGCGCAGCAGCCGTCTTTCTGCTGTCGAAGGGCATATCCCGGGCGTGGTCTGGTGGATCGTGTTCCTTGGGGCCGGAATCACTACCGGCTACACTTATCTCTTCGGGTTCGAACACTTCGGCATGCATATCGTGATGACCGCCACGATGGCAGCTACGCTAGCTCTAGTCGTAGTGCTGATCATTGCTCTCGACTATCCGTTTCGCGGTGAAATCAGTGTTACTCCGGACCCATTCATCATGACTCAACGATCGTGGACCGGCGTGTCCTTCGATAAAAAATGACAGTAAGGACCTGCTCGGCCAATCGCCAAGCCACAGATTTCAGATTAAGAACGGAAACTACTGTCCGAACCGTCCGCACCGTCCAACCCGGTTTGTCGAGGGTCGCCCGTGAGCATGGCCGTGCCTCTATGCGTGAAGCTTCACAAGATTGTCACGAAACCTCGTCCTTCACGATCTCGCGTACCCGGTCATCATTTTCGGCGGGGCAACAGCGAATGATGGCACTTGAGCGCGAGAAAGCCTTTTCCGCCGGAGCTGACCTGGTGCGGATGCTGTCCCTAACGACCAAAGAGCGGCGGCCCGAAGACGAATGGGATCACGCGTTGCTCAAAAACCCGGGGTTGCGCGATATCGCGATGCTTCATCCGTTCGAAATGTACAAGCCGATCATCGCTGCGGTGAATGGATACTGTGTGGCCGGTGGGATGGAACTGATGTTGGCCACCGATATCCGCATCGCCGCCGAGCATGCCACCTTCGGCCTGATGGAAGTGAAATGGGGCCTCATTCCATACGCCGGATCTCTGGTTCGCACGCCGCGGCAGATCCCCTACTGCAATGCGATGGAGTTGCTTATGATCGGCGATCGGATCGACGCGCAGGAGGCTCGGCGGCTGGGTTTGATCAATCACGTCGTGCCAGCCGCTCAATTGATGGAAAAAGCCGAAGAGCTTGCGAGAAAGATCGCCGCGAATGGTCCGCTAGCCGTGCGCGCGATCAAGCAAGGCGTGATAAGGACTTCGGGTCTTCCATTGGAGGAAGGTTATAAAATCGAAAATGAAATCGCGCGGGGAGTCTTTTCTTCTGAGGATGCCAGGGAAGGTCCACGCGCCTTCATAGAGAAACGCGAGCCGTGGCCGAGATTAGAACCTGTGTGAAGCATAATCGTTTCGTCTGCTTTGCAGGCCGAGGTGCGTTCCGAACAGGGATGGCTCGACCGCGAGCGGCCCTGCACTGCTTCCGCTCTTGTCCTCAGCCTGATGCCGGCTTGCGCGCGAGTGAGGCAAAGGCACTTCGGCGCAGGGACCTCAATCTCCAATGGCAGGATGGAGTGATCGCGCGAGGCGAACTGGTTGTCGCGAGATCGAAGACAGACTCCGGCACCGGACGGAAAATCCCCTGACTAGGAAAGCTTGCGGCGTACTCACGCTCTGGCTCTCCAAACTCCGCAACGCAGCCCCTGAGGCATTCGTGTTTCCAAGCACCAGATCGGCTTTGCAGGAGATGCGGGCAGTCCTCTCGTTTACGCCGTTGATTTCAAGCAACCATTAAGCGAATGGAAGTCGAGTTGGTATACGGCGCTGCGGCAGGCTGGACTGAAATATCGATGGCACGATCTGCGCCACACGTTCATCACGCGCCTTCTCGAGAATCCAAACAACAGCGAGGAGACCGTTCGTGCTCTCGCCGGCCATGTAGGCCGCAAAATGATGGAGCACTACAGTCACATCCGGCAGAAAGCGAAAGAAGTAACGATCGCGGGACTCGAAACGCCCGATCAGTTAGATGAAATTTCTCAGGGGTGGGCACAATCGAAAGGGGCTGCAAGTCGTGAAGCGGAAAAAGTGCTTGATTTTTCTGGAGCCACCCGTCGGATTCGAACCGACGACCTGCTGATTACGAATCAGCTGCTCTACCAACTGAGCTAGGGTGGCCCCGAGGGCAAAAAAGCGTCTACGAGATTAACCCACCGCTCGGCTGGGTTAAAGTCTCTCCTCTCTCCGTACTCCTTGCAAACCGGACCCTTCGGATCGGACCGTCGCCCCGCCTTCGCCTGAGTCGGGTCGTTTAGCGGCCCGCGAACGCCTGCCCGGATCGCCGAATAGTGTCGCTTTCGCAGTGCGGCCGTATATGTAAATCTTGTGGGATCGGGAGTGCTCATTTTTGAAGACCGGAATTATCGGCGCACGCGGCGTGGGCAAATCGACTGTTTTCCACGCGCTCACCGGGCTCGCTCCGCTGGCCGGGCAGGGCGAGGGGCGCAACCGCGCCCGCCCCGGCCAGATCAAGGTCGCCGATGAGCGGCTGGATTTTCTTGAGCGCACCTACGGCTCCAGGAAAAGAGTCGAGGTCGAGCTCACCGTGCTCGATTTCGCGCCCAATCCCAAGGAGCAGAAGGAGGGCGCCGCGCTCGATCCCAGCCTGCTCCCGCTCATCCGCGACCTCGACGCGCTGCTGATCGTGATCCCCGCGTTTGCGGAGAATCAGGCCGCGTTGCCCCCCGCGCTCGCCGCGATTGAGGCCGAGTTGGTGTTCGCCGATCTCGACCAGGCCGAACGGCGCCTTGAGCGTCTGATCAAAGAGCGCAACCCCGCTTCCGAGTTCGAGCGCGCGACGCTCAAGCGCTGCGTCGAGTGGCTGGAAGAGGGCAAGCCGCTGCGCTCGCTCGAGATGGCCGCGCAGGAGCTCACCGTGTTTGCGAGTTTCGGGCTGCTCTCGCGCAAGCCCGCACTGGTGGTAGTCAACTGCGATGCCGACCATGCCGGCGCCGCACCCACGCCCAGCTCGATCGAGGCCGCCGCGGCACACGGGATGGAATTGTTCGGGCTCGCGGCGGCGTTCGAGGCAGAGTTGTGGGAACTCGACCTCGAAGGCCAGCGCGAAATGCTAAGCGCGGCTGGGCTCAGCGCACCGGCCCGCGACCGGCTGGTAAGCGCACTTTACCGCGCGCTCGGACTGATTACCTTCTACACTGCGGGCGAGCCAGAGGCACATGCCTGGCCGCTCGCACGAGGGGCCTCGGCGCTCGAGGCTGCCGGGCGTATCCACAGCGACATTGCGCGCGGCTTCATCCGCGCCGAAATCGTGAGCTACGAAGATTTTGCCGCGCTGCGCTCGGATGTCAAAGTGCGCGAAGCGGGAAAGCTCCGCCTTGAGGGCAAGGAATACGTGATTCGCGACGGCGATATTATCCACGTGAGGTTCAAGGTCTGAGGATAACCGCCTTTAGCGGTGTGTGGAGCGGCCTTGCCTCTGGCGGGTCGCGTTGAAAGAATGCATCGGTGCCGCACGGCTCGGGGGTTCGGCCCGAAGGCAAACTGTTCTTGTTCTTTGCTTAGTTCTTTCGCTTTTTCTTTTTGATTTTTCGGCCAGCTCTTTATAGATGCGACGCATTGAAACCTTGATCGTCCTGCTTGCGCTAGGCTTTTACGCCTGGTTCCTGCATCGCTTCGGATGGGCCGACGTCCTGCACTACGTGCGCGTGGCCGGGTGGGGCCTGATGCTAACGGTGGCGCTGGAGGCGGTGGCCCGCCTGGCCAATACGCTTGGATGGCGGGTAACTATCGAGAACTGCCCGCGCACGCTCGGCCTGGGCGAACTCTTCGCGGCGCGAATCGCGGGCGAAGCGGTCGACTACGTGACCCCCTCCGCGCAGCTCGGCGGCCAGTTCGTAATGGCGATGATGGTGCGGCACAAGCTGCCGATGGCGGCGGGGTTGGTTACGGTGGTTGTAGCGGCGCTGGCCGAGATGCTGGGCCAGGTCGGATTCATCACCGGCGGGATGCTGACAGTGCTGCCCTTCGAAGCTCGGTTCCACCATCTGCTATGGCCGGCGCTGGGTGGACTGGTGCTCGCGATAGCGCTGGCCGCAGGTTTCTTCTACGTCCAGATCAAGCGGCCCTTTTCTCATCTGTGGCGTGCGGCTGCGCATCTGGATCTTTCCCGTATCGCCAATGACGAGATGCGCGATGCCGCCGCCGAGGCTGACACGCTGCTGCTGGATTTCCACGCGCGGCATCGCGCGCGTCTCGTCGCTTCGTGCCTATGCTACCTGGTTGCCTGGAGCCTTGGCCCGCTCGAAATATATATTTTGCTGCTGCTCCTGCACGAACCCGTCACCTGGCAGATTGCAGTGCTGGTCGAGGTGTTCGGCCAGTTGATCGAGCGGGCCACTTTCATGATCCCTGCCAAACTGGTCAGCCAGGAAGGCGGCAAAGCGCTGGTGATGGCGATGCTGGGTTATCCGGCCGACGTCGGTTTCGCAGTGGGATTGCTCCGCAGATTCAAAGAGATGGTATGGGTATTTTTCGGCCTTTCGAGCCTGACCCTTCATCGGCTGGTCGTCGAGCGCGCCGACCGCGAGACGGGTGGGTCGCGTCGGGTTTTGGAAATCAGCAGCGCGCCAGGGGATTAATCGTGATGAAACAGACATTTGCAATATGTGCCTGCCTGTTGATGGCGGCGGGCCTGAACGGTGTCGCGCGCGCCGGCGTGGTGATCGACGAGCAGGTGACCACAACACAGGGCAGCGCGCCCGCCGTGACCCATAATCGCCAACTTTTAGTCCAAGGGCACAAAGAAAAGATGGTCAGCGATCGCAACGTGTTCGTGATCGATCTCGACAAGGGCACCATGATGCTGATCGATCCGAACCAGAAAGCCTATGCGGAGATGCCTTTTCCGCCGCATGGGATGGCAAGTAATCCGGCTCAGCAGCTTGACCTGAATTTCCAGAAGACCGGCAAGTCTTCGAAGGTACTGGACTACGGTTGCGAGGAATACCGCGGCGGGGGAAAGACCGCGATGGCCGCGGTTTCAACCTCCGGTTGTTTCTCGACCAGTGCGCCGGGAGCCGCCGAGTTTACGGAATTCACCAAAGCGATGGGCGTGAAGCTGAAGAACGCCAACGCGATGGCCGGTAAGATGCCCAGCGGGATTCCGTTGACGATGGACTCCACGCGCACGGTCAACTCGGGCTTTACGATGCCCGGCCTGACGCCCGATCAGGCGGTCAAGTTGAAGCAAATGATCGCGAAACAGGGGCCGCAGACCACCAAAACCGTGGTAACGAAACTTGCGACGCGGGATCTGTCGGCCGACACGTTCACTGCGCCGGCTGGCTATGAGCGACGCGCGATGGGCGGCCCGGGCGCATCCGGAGCGGGGGCGAATGCCGGGGCACCGCCCTCGGGGACAAAAGCGCCCGAGTAGCCGCACGGTCGGTTTGGTGTGAGCCGCGGCGCTCCGTCGGGGCGCCCCTCCCGCTGGTTGTTACCCGCCGCGGCTAACTCGCTCGCGCGGCTTTGGCTGGCGCGGATTGGCGCGCCGCTGCAGCAGGCGCGGCGGCGTTCAGCGCCGCGCACGCGTCGTGTGCCCACTTGACGGTCGAGTACTCGTCCTCGGCAAACAGGCGCAACGCCTCCTTGGTCTCGAGGTCCTCGACGAGCAGCGCCGCGAAATCGTGGATCGGTTTAACCGCGGCGTCCGGATCGCCCACGACGCTTACGAATTGCATCAGTTTTTCAGCATCTGAGCGTTTGGGATCGACGAGGAGTGCGGCGAACTTGCGCCCGTCTTCGGTGGCGCTTGCGCGCAACTCGGCGCCCAGATCGCGCATCCGGGCCTCGAAGACCCGCGCATGGTATGCCTCGCGTTCGGCCACGATGCGCAGGCCGCTGCGGATACATTCGGTCTTGCAGACTTCGGCCCAGCGCCGAAACGCCTCGGCGCCATTGGCCTCGCCCGCGCAGACCTTGTCGATGAAGCTGACGACTGCCGCGCGCTCGGATTTGTAGGTGCGGCCAAACGCGCGAAAGCCGCCGCCGTTTACGCCATTGGCTTCCGACGCGCCGCCGGCTTCCAGCCGTGCCATCTCCTGCTCGAAGGCCGCTTCGCTGATTATTCCGCCACGATAGGCGCGCAGGAGCTGTTTGAATTCGAATTCTCGATTCATGACGCGTTTACCTCCGTCGTTCGCCAGGACGCTATAACTTCGCTGCCTGGCGCTGGCCATGGAACTGCAGGGTGCCACCCTTGCTCCACTCCATTGGCTCCTCGCGCACGACGAGCGCGACGCGCTTCCAGCTCACATCGATCTTGTCCGGCGCACCATCCACCATCAACTCGAACAGCCCCTTATCAAGGTCGGCCTGCGGGCGCGCCAGCAACTGCAGAAACGCCTTGGCGGCCTCGTTCGGTTCCAGCATCCGCGGCTGCCATCGCCCGAACACCTTGGGATTGTCCGCGTATTGGTCGGTCATGCTGGTGCGGACGAATGGCAGCAGAATACATGCCGAGCCGACGAATTTTGCGTTCTGGCCGAGGTTGACCGCGAGCACGTTGGGCAGCTGCAGCACGCCCCAGTTGCTGATCACGTAACCCGGCACGCTGGTTCCGGGATCGATAGCCTGTCGCGACGAGACATAGATGAGCTGCAGGAATTCCTTATGGTAGACCGCCTCGCCCGCCCATAGATGGGTCAGTGCGAGGAAGCCATCGATCTTCGTATTCAACACCAGGCGCGACTCGTGCAAGCTGTCGAGGAAGTGCTGACGCACCCGCGCCCGGCGCATCGCTCGCGACTCGTCGGGGACTTCCTTCAGTGCGCGACCCAATGCATAGCCTTTCTCGGTCAATCCCGAATTGCAGATCATCAGGTTCGGCGGCTTGCCTCCCATCTGCTCGATCACATAGCTGCGAGTCGCCCACAGGTCGCCCATGTTGGTGACGTCGGCCTGTACCGGAAACGCGTTTACGTCGAGCTCACGGAGCGCATTGACCAAATCGAAGCCGTCGGAGTAGCTGCTGTGGAAATGCACGCCCACACTTGCAGCGCCATTGAGGCCAGCCGCGAGCCCGAAGGCCTGGCCTAGGCCGCCGTCCTTGCCCGCGCCGGTTATAAGGACGCGCCTGCCCGCGACGCCGGCGCGGAATTCTTCTTCAAAGCGGAAGCTGTCCGGCTGCACCGTGAAGGCCATCGGCTTTTCCTCGGAAAAATGGATTGCCTCGCGCTCGCGAGGCTGGCCCATCGTCCATCACGCGTCGCGGTTAAGTCAAAGGCCAACGATGCCAGTTCGCAGTCCGCGTGCTAGCCTTGGAGGCCGAGGCCAGCGGGTTTCCAGATATTTTGCCAGGGGTCATTTGCCGATGAGCGAGTTCAACCATCGCTTTGTCAACGCCAACGGCCTCCGGATGCATGTCGCCGAGGCCGGCGGGGGCTATCCGGTCGTGATGTGTCACGGGTTTCCGGAACTGTGGTACTCGTGGCGGCATCAGATGCGCGCGCTGGCGAGCGCCGGTCTCCGCGCGATCGCGCCCGATCAGCGCGGCTATGGCGATACCGGCGGTCCCGAGCCGATCGAGGCCTACAACCAGCGCGAGATCGTCGCCGACCTGGTAGGGATGCTGGATGCGATGGGGATCGAAAAATGCGTGGTCGTCGGCCATGACTGGGGCGGCTTCGTGGCCTGGAACGCGGCCCTGATGGCGCCTGCGCGAATTGAGCGCGTGATCGCGCTCAACACTCCGTTCTTTCCACGGACGCCGATAAGACCGATGGACTTCATCCGCGCAATGGCGGCCGGGAACTTCAACTACATCGTGTATTTCCAGGAACCGGGCGTGGCCGAAAAAGAGCTCGAGCGCGACGTGCGCCGCAGCCTGCGCTCGTTTTACCAGGGCGGCGAATCGCTCAAGGGCGCCGACTTTACCCAACTGCGCGCACTGCCTTCAGGGGTGCTCGGGCCGGCAGGTGGCGGCGTTCTCGACCATCTGCCCGATCAACCACCCGGCAGTTTCCTGAGCGACGAGGACTTCGAGGTTTTCGTGCGCGCCTTCGAGAAGAGCGGCTTTCGCAAGCCGCTCAACTGGTATCGCAACATCGATCGCAACTGGGAAGAGAGCGCCGGACTGCCGATGCAGGTGAGCCAACCGGCGCTGATGATCACGGCGGAACTGGATATCGTGCTGAGGCCTGAGATGGCGAACGGGATGCAGACGTGGGTGCCAAATCTGCGCAATACGGTGCTGATCGAGGGCTCGGGTCATTGGACGCAGCAGGAGAAGCCCGAGGAGGTCAACCACGCGATGCTAGAGTTTCTCGCCGACCTCCGGAAGTGAACTTGGGTGCATCGCGCTGCACAAGTGTCGCGCCGTCACGTGAGCGCCTTGTAAACCCGCCGGGCATGACCTGATCACGTGAACGCCTTGTCGCTCAGCGCTCTCGAAGAATCGCAAATCACGGCTGCTGCGGAGGACGTGGCGGGCGCGCAAGACGCGGCGCGATGGTTTTTCATCGCCGCCGCGCTGATCGCACTCACTGATCTTTTGGTCATACCGTGGCTCAAACATGACCTGCCCAATGCTCTGGTGCTCGTCGCGTTCGTACTTGCGCTTGCGGGGATCGTCGCGGATCTTGCGGCTGGTATGCAGGGTGTCGCCGCGGCGCGATCGCGCTTGCTCAAACGCGCGCTCGCTTCCGATCGATGGTCCGTTTTCGCCGTCGGAGTTCTGTTCCTCGCCTTTTACGCCGCGACCATCGCGCCGCCCACGCCATATACCGAGCCGGTCCAGCAGGCGTATGCGTTCCTGCATGGGCGTACCTGGGTCGACGCCCCGGGCTATATGGAGCACATCGTGTGGCACGGCAGGAGTTACCTGCTGCATCCGCCACTTGCCGCGCTAATCACTCTTCCGGCGGTGGCTATCTGGGGCCTGGCGACGAACCAGACCGCGATCTCGGTGGTTGTCGGGGCCGTCTCGATCGGCCTGATGTGGCACCTTCTGGGCAAGATCGGCCTCGGCGTTGCGGCGCGGGTGTGGCTGACGCTTTTTTTCGGCGCCGGCACGACATTTTGGTACGAGGCCACGCTCGGCAGCTCGTGGGATTTCGTCGTGCTTGCCTCGATACCGTTCACGCTGGGTGCGCTCGCCGAGGTTTTTGGCGAGGCACGACCGTGGATCGTCGGACTGCTGGCCGCGCTAGCTGCGCTCGCGCGCTACGACATGATTTTCGCCTGGCCATTATACGCAGGCCTGCTTTGGGTGCGCGGAAGAAGTACGCGCGAGTTACTATCGATGCTGCCGTGGATGGGCGCGGTGCTGGTGGTGTTCGTGGCATTCAATGAGGCGCGCTTTGGCGAGCCGTATGATATTGGGATGTGGCTCTGGTACAGTCAGGATAAATACCGGTTCGCGCGCCCCGGCGGCCCGCTGGCGCTCAGCCATTTTCCGTTCAACCTCTACACGGTGCTCTTCATGGCACCGAGCTACAGCGACAAGTTTCCTTACGTCCATCCGGATTTCATCGGCCAGGGCCTCATGCTCACGAGCCCGGCATTTATATTGGCGCTGCGCCCGAGCTTTCTGCGGCCCACGACTATACTGGTAGCGCTGGCGGGGGCGCTGTGTGCGGGACCCAGCATGCTTTGGTACGCCAATGGCTTCGCGCAACTGGGCGCGCGCTATTATGTGGAGATATATCCATTCCTGTTGACGCTGATCGCGCTCGGCGCGCCGCGCAAGCTCGACCAATTGACGAAAATTCTAATCGTGGTGTCGATCGTCTTCGTGGCGTTCTTCACCTGGCAGGTTCGATGGTACGGCTGGGGCGGCTAGGATTCCGTTCGAGCTGCCTCTGAACACCTCCCCCGTGTTTTGGGGGAGGTTAGGGTGGGGGTCGAGCGAGGAAGCGCCGAACTTCTCTCTGCGGCGCTTCCTCGTTCCGATCTTTCGACGAAGTGTGCGCGCTTCTCACACTCGGCAAGGCACAGCGACTGTGCCTCGATCCGCGGCGTCTCGGATAGGGGAGCATCGCGTCGGACAGACGCGGTTCTCACAGAAATTCAGAACCGCATAGACCCCCACCCCGACCCTCCCCAAAACTAATTGGGGGAGGGAGTAGGGGATCAATCCGAATCTGACCCGGCCCGACTATCTGACAGAAGGATTAGAGGGATCTGAGCTGCCCTGACTCGTTACTCACTTACTATCTACCGCGCCGATTGAATCCGCGATCAGTTCCGAGATGTCACGCACGCGCATTTTTTTTTCCATCGAGCGCGCCTTCATCGCGTCCTCCATCTGCGTCATGCAGAACGGGCATCCCACGGCCAGCGTCTCGGGCCTCGCCTCGCTCAGTTGATCGAAGCGCATGTGGTTGATGCGCGAGCCCTCGCGCGCCTCCTTCCAGAAGCATCCGTCACCCGCGCCGCAACACAACGTTGCGGTTCTTGCACGAAGAGGGTCTCTTCAGGACTCTGCATCACGGCTCCGAGTGGCCTCGTCTACGATTTCCATCACGTCGAGGGTCCGGACCTTCTCCTCCAGCTGTTTGGCCTTGATGCCGTCGCCGAGCATCGTCATACAAAAAGGGCAGGAGACCGCGATGACCTCAGGGTCAGTCTGAAGCGCCTGCTCGGTGCGGAGCAGATTCACCCGTTTATCCGGGTCTTCCTCTAACCACATCCGCCCCCCGCCAGCACCGCAGCACATGCCGAATTCATGGTGGCGTTCCATCTCTTGAACCTGGGCCCCCGCGCGGCTGAGCACCGTCCGGGGCTCGTCAAATACGTCGTTGTAACGGCCGTAGTAACAAGAGTCGTGGTAGACGGTCCGCTTCGGGAATTCCGTCGAGATCTTGAGACGCCCCGAAGCGATCAATTGCTGCACGAGGTCGGCGGCGTGAATGACCTCGTACGAACCACCGAATTGGGGAAACTCGTTCTTGATCGTGTTGAAACAGTGGGGACAGTTCACGATGATCTTGCGAACTTTGTTGTTGTTGAGACTTTCGATCAGCATTTGGGCCATCGACTGGTAGAGGTATTCGTTTCCGAGCCGACGGGCCGTTTCGCCGTTGCAAAGTTCCTCACGCGCGAGGCAGGCAAAGTCTACGCCGGCTTTCTGTAGAATGCGGACGAAGGCCTGCGTCGTCTTCTTGTTGCGATCGTCGAAGGAGCCGGCGCAGCCGACATAGTAGAGGAACTCGGCGTCGGGCTTGTCAGCGAGGGTCGGGACGTTCATCCGTTCGGCCCACTCGAACCGCAGCGTGGAATCGAGCCCCCACGGATTGGATTGCGTCTCCATGTTCTTGAAGGTGCGGGTAAGCTCCTTGGGAAAACGGGCCTCCTCCTGCACCAGATGACGGCGCATGTCGACGATTTTGTCGACGTACTCGATCATCGGGGGACAGGCCTCCTCACAGGCTCGGCAGGTGGTACAAGCCCACAGTGTGTCGTCGTGGATGACCGGACCGACAATGTTTTCTCCGACCTCCAGGGGTTCCGTCCCATCCGCTTTGCCTGCGCCGGTCCTCTTCTCAATGATCTCGTCCTGATGCCCATAGAGGTAGTCCCGCAGATCGAGTAGCAACTGACGGGGAGCGAGGGGCTTCTTGGTTGCAGTGGCCGGACAATTCGCGGAGCAGCGGCCACATTCCGTGCAACTGAACATGTCGAGCACCTGCTTCCACGTGAAATGATCGATGTGCGAGGTGCCGAAGCGGGAATCATTTTCGAGGTCCTGCTTCGAGAGCTGCCCCTTGGGCTCGAGTTTCGAGAAGAAAATATTCGGGATTGCAGTGATAATGTGGAAGTGTTTCGAGGGCGGCAGGAAGTTCAAAAAGACGAGAACGACGAGGTTGTGCACCCACCAGGCTACGTTGCTCGCGTACAGGGCAAAGCTCGTGCCCAGCAATTTCGCCAGGCCGACACCCACCAGGAATGCGAGAGGCTCCCACCTAGCCTCCCGAACGATTTGCATGTTGTTCCGGTGAGAAACGATTCGCCCGCCATCGTAAACGAGGCCTGTCACCATGATCGTCGCGATGAAAAGGAGGATCACATAGGCCTCCCAGTGGGATTTATCGCGTAGGCGACGTTCGGGCGGAAGAAAACCGTAAAGTCGGGGCGCGTGCGTGATCCTCCATCGCACCAACCCCACCCCAACCGCCAACAGGACGGCCACCTCGGTAAAGTCGCGGAGCAAGAAATAGGGGCCACCCAGGGAATTCAAGCTAAAGCCGGGAATGACGAACGAGTCGGAGTAGGCGCGCCCGAACATCGTGAGGATCTGGATCCCGAGAATGAAAAACCCCCAAAAGATGAAAAAGTGCATCCACCCGGCGGACCGCTCGGCTCCAGGATTGCTCCGCACGAATTTCTTCTGGCCAAAGGCGTAGACAAGCACGGCGCGAACGCGTTCGGGAATGCGATCGAAACGGGCCACGGCGGCAGCACTCCGCAATAGCTGAAAGCGGCGCCAGAGCTGGTAGAAAAAAACGCCCGCGGCAGCGAAAATGCACAGAGTGAAGAGAATCCCCGTCATCATAGAACCTCCGTCATGCCCACCAAGTAACAGGAAAAACCGAAAAGTCCGGCCGCCTCGGCGATCTCGTCATTGAAAAGAATGATCGTAGTGCGGATGAAGAGACCGAGAAATTCGACGTAAAAGGCGTTCTCGAGCCAGCCGCTAAACTCGCGGTTCACGCTGCCCTGCCTCGCGGTGTCGCGCAGCAAGAGCCAGAAGCGTCGGCCTGGTTGATCGAGGCGGTCCAGCCGTTGGCCGAGGCTGACGATCCGGTACCAGCGCATCCCTTCGTAAACGAAGGCGGCGACCAACGGGAGAAGCATCCCATAAACAAGGATTCTGAACGCGAGAAGGACATCCCAGAGAATCTCGCGGGTGAGTTGCTGGTTCATGTGAGGCTCCGGCTATGGGCGCTGAACGTCGAAGCTAATCGGCGCACCCGTTAGAAGTTTAAATCACCCTCGGTGCGGGAAATCCAATCCACGCGGGCGTGAATCAGTGACGGTGATGCTCTCACATATGAAAAAATAACGATCTCCGCTGGGAGAAGTTCGCTGCACATGAAAGTCGTTCCACTGAGTGAGGCCAAGGCCAAGCTGAGCCGCTATGGCAAGCTATGTCGTGACGAGCCGGTGGCGGTAACCGTCATTGGCAAGCCATCTTTTCAGCTTGTTCCCCTTGACGAAAAGGATGACCTGATAGGCTGCCGCTCGAGGAGCATCCGGAGTTCCGCAGTCTCCTGGAGCGCCGCCTTCGTGAACGAAGCTTCTCTATAACAGCCGCAGAGCGCCGCCTTGCAGCCCGCGCGCCGCGGCAGGCGGGGCGGGCCTAGAAATTCGCGCAGTCGCTACGAATGTTTGACCTTTTTGAGCGCCTCGACCATCTCCGGCACCGCCTTGAACAGGTCGGCCACCAGCCCATAGTCGGCGACGTTAAAGATCGGCGCCTCCTCGTCCTTATTAATCGCCACGATGGTCTTGGAATCCTTCATTCCGGCAAGATGCTGAATGGCGCCGGAAATTCCGACCGCGACGTATAGCTCCGGCGCAACCACCTTGCCGGTCTGCCCGACCTGCAAATCATTGGGCACGAAGCCGGCGTCGACCGCGGCACGGCTCGCGCCCATCGCGGCTCCCATCTCGTCGACCAGCGGCTCGAGCACGGTCTTGAAATTCTCACCCGACTTGAGGCCGCGCCCGCCCGAGACCACGATTCGCGCCTCGGTGAGTTGAGGCCGATCACTCTTCGTTTCGTTGAAACCGACGAATTGCATCTTGAGCCCGGCCGGGTCGAGCTCGGGCTTGGCCTTTTCGACCGGAGCGGCGGAATCGCCGGGCTTGGCCGAATCGAAAGCGGTCGCACGCACGCTGACAACCTTGATCGGACCGTCCATCTCGACCGTCGCGAGCGCGTTGCCGGCGTACATCGGACGCACCAGCGTGCCGTCGTCGCCGATCGCGACAATCTCGGAGGCCATCGGAGCGTTAAGGCGAGCCGCCACCCGCGGCAACAGGTCCTTGCCCATCGCGGTCGCAGTCGCGAGTACATATTCGGCGCCGAGACTTTTTGCGAGCGCGGTCATCGCCTGCGCGTAAAGATCGGCCAGGTAATGAGCGAGCTTGGGGTCTTCGAGCGCGACGACTTTGCTCATCCCGTATTTCGCCAGCTCGGCGGCCGGGCGGTCGAGGTTCTCACCGGCGATCACCGCGACGCATTTGCCACCGCCGCGCTTTTTCGCCAGCTCAAGTCCGGCGTTGACCGCAACCAGGCTCGTTTTCGGAAAATGTCCCGCCTTATGTTCGGCAAAGACCAGTACGTCAGCCATCTCGAATTCACTCCGGCGCGCCCGCTAATTTGGCGGACGCGGATACGATGCATCCTGTATGCGCTGCGCGCGTCGCGCGCCGCGTCAGATCACCTTGGCCTCGCTGTGCAGCACACTGACCAACTCTTCGACCGAGCCGACCTTGCGTCCGGCCTGCCGCTTGGGCGGCGCGGCGAGCGTCTTTATCTTTAGCTTCGGCGCGAGGTCGACGCCGAGGCTGTCGACCGGGATTTCTTTCAGCTCCTTTTTGCGGGCTTTCATGATCCCCGGCAACGAAGCGTAACGCGGCTCGTTGAGCCGCAGGTCGGTAGTGATAACGGCAGGCAGGTCGAAAGCGATCGTTTCCAGGCCGCCATCGACTTCGCGCACGACGCTGCACTTGGTACCCGCAATGTCGACCTTGGAGGCAAATGTCGCCTGCGGCCATCCGAGCATCTCGGCCAGCATCTGGCCCACCTGGTTGGAGTCGTCGTCGATCGCCTGCTTGCCGATGATCACGAGGTCGGGCTTTTCGTCGGTGATGATCTTCGCCATTACCCGCGCGATCGCGAGGCTGTCGAGCGGCTGGTCGGCGCGCACCAGGATCGCCCGGTCGGCGCCCATCGCGAGCCCCGTGCGCAGCTGCTCCTGCCAGGTCTGCTGACCGATCGACATCAGTACGACCTCGCCGCCGCCCTGCTTCTCCTTGATCCGGAGCGCTTCTTCGATCGCGATTTCGTCGAATGGATTGATCACCCATTTGACATTGTCGGTGGCGATTCCCGAACCGTCGGGGAGAATCCGGATGGTCGTGGCGGGGTCAGGGACACGTTTGACGGAAGCCAGAATTTTCACGGCAGTTTCACTCCGATTGTACTCAGCCGAACATTCTTGGACGCGGCTGACAGGTGCCGCCCAAGGTCCGAATGGCGTCCTTATGGGGCAGCAAAAGAAACTAACAATGGCTCAAGGGTGCGGTCAAACCGGTCGCCGGCAGGCCTCCGGCGCTACTCGTTGTAGCCAAGACGATGCGACAGCTCGCGGCCGGCCTCCACGATTAGCGGCGCAATCTCGGTGTTGATGCGTTCGATCCCGATGCGGTAGGCAGGCCCGGCAACCGCGAGCGATCCGACCACGCTGCGAGTGTAGTCGCGAATCGGCACCGCGACCGACGACACGTCCTCGAAAAACTCGCACGACTCCATCGCGAAGCCGTCGCGCGCGACCGAGTCTAGTTGCTCGAAAAGCATCGCGCGGTCCACGATCGTTCGGTCGGTGAAGCGCGGGAGCTGCTCGGGCAGGTCGGCGCGCAACTGCTGCTCGGGGTCGAAGGCGAGATGGACCTTGCCGACCGCCGTGCTATGCAGCGGCAGCGGCTGGCCCAGCGGCGGCGTGATCCGCACAACGCGGTCGCCCGGTTCGGCCGCTTCCAGCGGCACCACGCCTTCGCGCCGCATGATCGCGACGAAAGTGCTTTCACGGCATCGAAGCGCGACGTCGGAGAGGATCGGGCGCGCTTGCCGCACCAGTCCCATGTGGTCAATATAGCGGCGACCGAGGTGGAGACACTTGATTCCGAGGCGATAGTTCTCGGTCGCCCGGTTCTGTTCGATATAGCCGCGCGCCTCCAGGGTGGCGAGCAAACGGAAGACATTGTTCTTATGCAGTTTCAGGCGCTTGGAAAGTTCGGTGACGCCGAGTTCGTCGACTTCGCCAAAGAACTGTTCCAGCACGTCCAGAGCGTGAGCAACTGACTGGATGACGTAGTTGGTTTTGTTGCGCCTGACCATGGCGAACTTCTCCTCGAGCGGCGCCGTGATAGAGCAACGGATCGAGCCGATTTGGAAAATCGTTTTACTCTAGGCGTCAGGCTTCGTTTATGTCAACGCGATTGTTCACGTTTGGCTCCAATTGACGTAAGTAGCTGTTTTTGCTGATGAATTGTACTATCGTTGCATATTTGTTGAATCCGAAGTAACCCACCATGCCGACCCACCTTCAACCTGAGCTCTTCCGGCGCGTCGATGACTCCGACGACGAGTTGTTCTACCTCGCACCGCGTTTCGTTGTGCATATCGATGACGCAGCGGTGAGGACCGTCGGCGAGATTTATATGAGGCTTCTTCCAGAAGGGGGGGCGATTCTCGACCTCATGAGTAGCTGGCGCTCGCATATGCCGCCCGCGCTGAAGCCGTCGCGTGTCGTGGGGCTTGGACTTAACCGGTCCGAGATGGCTGACAATCCCGCGCTCACTGAAATCGTGACACACAATCTGAACCGCGAGCCTCAACTGCCGTTTGAGGATGCGTCGTTCGATGGTGCGACGCTGACCGTTTCGGTGCAGTACCTGATCCATCCGATAGAGGTCTTCGCCGAAGTCGGACGCGTTCTGAAATTTGGCGCCCCCTTTATCGTCACGTTTTCGAATCGGATGTTCCCGACCAAGGCGGTGGCAATTTGGGCTAACGCGAGCGAGCAGCAGCGAGTGGACCTGGTGAGCTACTACTTTACCCACAGCGCGGCCTTCGAGAAGATAGAGGTGATCGACCGCAGCTCCGTCGAAACCGATCCGGTGTGGGCCGTGCTAGGCTACCGCAAGGAATTGGAGTGATTAGCAATCGCGGCATGCGCCATCTTGCGCTGCGGGTGAACAATGTTGCTCGCGCGGCCGAGTTTTACACGCGCGTGTTTGGGATGCACCTGGTGTGGCAACCAGATCCCGACAACGCCTACCTGAGTTCGGGATGCGACAATCTCGCGCTTCATCGCGGGACGCCCGGTGACGCGAGCGCCGGCGCGCTCGACCATCTTGGCTTCCTCGTAGCGAGTGTCGCCGATCTGGAAGCGGGATGGCGATGGGCCGAGGCGGAGCGGTTGGACATAGTTCATCCATTGCGCCAGCATCGCGACGGTTCCTCGTCCTTTTACATTCGCGACCCGGACGGGAACATCATCCAGCTGCTGTTTGAGCCGAACATCAGCCCTTTAGAAATCAGTTCGCCCAAGGCCTGAGCCCGCGTCGCGCCAAGGAGTCCGCCATGCTGAAGAATCGCGCCACGGCCGAAGGTACGCTTGCCTACGCTGGCCGACATACAGAGTTGGCGGGAAATTTCCGCCCGATGCTTGGTGGTCTGAGCGTTTCGTCGGTGGGAATCGGCACTTACCTGGGCGAGCCCGACGAGGAAACAGACCGGGCCTACGCGGAATCGATTCGAAGCGCTCTCTTGGGCGGAATCAACCTGATCGATACGGCGGTCAACTACCGCTTTCAGCGCGCCGAGCGCACTATCGGCAAAGTGTTGAACGAACTGGTGGCTGCGGGCGAACTGCGCCGCGAAGAAGTCGTGGTTGCGACCAAGGGCGGTTACGTAACGTTCGACGGTACGATGCCGCCCAATCCGCGAGCCTGGTTCGAGGAGAAGTTTGTCAGTAGCGGACTGGTCGGACCGGGCGAGCTGGTCGAGGGCTCGCATTGCATGACGCCACGCTATCTCGGCGCGATGCTGGAGATGAGCCGTGCCAACCTGGGCCTGGACACGATCGATATCTATTACATCCACAATCCCGAAACTCAGCTCGCAAGCATCGAGAGAGGCGAATTTCTCGAGCGGATGCGCCGCGCGTTCGAGTTCCTCGAGCAGCAGGCTGCCGCCGGCAAAATCGGCGTCTATGGCACCGCAACCTGGAGCGGATTTCGCCTCGGTCCCGATGAGCCGCAGTACCTTCAGATGGAAGAACTGGTGAAGATCGCTTTTGAAATCGCGGGCCGCGATCATCACTTCCGCGTGATTCAGCTCCCGTTCAATCTGACGATGCCGGAAGCGCTGACGCTCGCCAATCAACAGCTTCCCGACCGGCGCGGCACGGCGCTGCGTGCCGCGGTCGGCTTTGGCATCGCGGTATGCGCCAGCGCCTCCTTGCTGCAGGGGCGGCTTGCGCGCGGATTGCCGCCGATCATGACCCAGACGTTCGACGGATTGACGACCGACGCGCAGCGCGCGTTGCAGTTCGTGCGCTCGGCGCCCGGGGTCAACGTGGCGCTGGTCGGGATGAAATCCGCGGACCACGTGAGCGAGATCCTGCAGGCACTGCAGCATCCGCCGGCCTCGCTCGAGGCGTTTTCCAAGTTATTTACGTCCAACAAGAGCGCGTAGTTCCACCCGCCCACCCCACTCAGCGCGAGTTTGTTGCACTCAGGCGCCCCAACCCATGGCTTTCACCCTCGTCTTATTCCCGCTCCAGAGTGCGGCGAATTGTTAATTCACAGATAAGAGGCAGATGTTATAGGAGATCGGTTCCCGGATACTGGGAAAGCAAACGCAGCGCGGATCCTACTAGACGGTAATGACGTGCTGAAGACGATAAAGATGATCGCGGTGGCGATACTCGCCGTGTTGCTGCTGTACTGTCTTCGCATCGGGACGGACGCCGTGGCCGCGGCTGCTCCTGCCAAGCCCCGCACGATTTCGCAGAAATCCAGTCTCTACATCTACGACCCTACCGGCACGCAGCTATTAGGCCGGGCGCGTTACGTTGTCACGCAGCGCGGCAGCGTGGTGATGATCGACGGGCATAACGAATTTATCGACGGTCAGCGCGACGTCGAGCATGACACGCTCAAGTCGGTCGACGGCGAGATTCCCCGGATGTTGACTTACCAACATGATTTTTTCGATAGCCATGGCGCCGCGCTTCTAAGCGCGAGCGCCGACGCCGCGTCTGGCAAAACCAGTTGCGCAAAATATGAGAACGGCAAGGGCACAATAGAAACCGCCGTCCTGCAATTTCCCGAGGACACATACGCCGGCGCGAGCGTGCTGGTGCCGGTGGCGGATCAGTTGCGCCGGGGCGGCATCGACCTCGACATCCATGTCTTCGATTGCGCGCTCGGCCCACGAATCCTGACTTTGCATGCCGATCTGGAGCGGGGGCCATGGAGCTTTCGCCCGCACGATGGCGATTTGGCCAAAGCCGAGGCGCATCCGGTGTTCGGATGGTTCAACGTGTTTCTGAAGCCGTTCGTCCCGACCATCCGGATGTGGTTCGATCCTCTGCGGGACTATGCGTTCGTCGGCGGAACCCTGTCGCGCTATTTTCGTGGTCCTGAGGTTTTGCTGGTGAGCATGAGTCCCGCGGTCAAACCGGAGCCGGCCTTTGAACGGCCCGAACCGCCGGCGTTTACGGCGCCGAGCGACTCTGCCACGCCCGCGCCACCGCCCTCCCCAAGCGCGGCCTCCGCGGCATTGCCGTCAAGGGCGGTTGGACGCACGCCAGAGCAAAGCGGCTCCTATCCTGCAAAAACTACGGGCGCACGCTAGCCTTCGCGCGGACCGGTCGCGCGCGGTTTTGGGTGAGAATGAATTGAGCAGGCCCTCGACGGCCTAGACCTTTGGCGGCCTAGAAATGACTAGCGCCCTCGCTGCCATAGTGCCGCACGCGGGAGCGTTGCGGTTTTTCGTACTGAAAGGTTGTCTGGCATTGCGAGCAGACGCCCTGGGGTTTGGGATTGCCAGAACGGCGGGTTAGTTTGACGTAGTGCACCACCCCGTCACTGCAGAGATGGCCGGCGACAGGAAAATCGTAAACAGTACGAATGTCGGTTGCTTCCATTTCTAGCACTAGCGCTCCCTCATTCAGAATTTTCTCCTTCGACGCGATCGCCAGGCGGTCCGCACGCGCGCGCCGGACTTTCCAAGATAATGAAATCCCCCTGTCGATCAATCAATTTGACGGCCGGTGATGAAATATTCTTGGGAAATTTTATTCGCCGCCCCGGAGCGAACCCGAACCGGCCGGGGCCGGGCGTCCGGCGCACGCTCCTCGCTGAGCGCGGCGGCGCGCCCGTCATGTGCTACGCTCGCGTGGAGATGAAGCGCCGCTCGTTCAACAAGCTGCTCGTTGCCAATCGTGGCGAAATAGCGCTCAGGATAGTTCGAAGCGCACGCCTGCTCGGACTCGCCACAGTCGCGGTCTATTCGGAAGCCGACGCGGACGCCGCGCACGTCGCCGCGGCTGACGAGGCCCGCCTCATCGGTCCGCCCGAGGCAGGCCGTAGCTACCTCAACATTGCCGCGATCATTGAGGCCGCGCGCGCCACCGGCGCCGACGCGATTCATCCCGGCTACGGATTTCTCTCCGAGCGCCCCGAATTCGCCCGCGCCGTCGCCGAGGCCGGGATGGTCTTCGTCGGACCGCCGGCGGACGTAATGGCGGCGCTGGGCGACAAGGTCGCGGCGCGGCGCCTGGCGGCGGACGCTGGCGTTCCGGTGGTGCCGGGGCTTGAGACGGTCGACGATCGGGCGGCCAAGCAGTTTGCCGCTCGCGTCGGGTTTCCGGTGATGGTCAAGGCGGCGGCGGGTGGTGGTGGCCGCGGGATGCGTCTGGTCGAGGCGCAGGCAGGCCTGGCCGAGGCGCTAGCGGCAGCGTCGCGCGAGGCCGAGGCTGCCTTCGGCGATGGGCGCGTGTTTCTCGAGAAGTACCTGGCCCGTCCGCGCCACATCGAGGTGCAAGTGCTCGCCGACCAGCACGGCGGCGTCGTTGCGCTCGGCGAGCGCGACTGTTCGATTCAGCGGCGTCATCAGAAGATCATCGAGGAGTCGCCCGCCCCCGGACTCGACGACGGCCTGCGCGCCCGGATGCTCGAGGCGGCGCTCAAGGTTGCGCGCGTGGCCGGCTATCGCAACGCGGGAACGATGGAGTTCCTGGTCGACGGCGGCGAATTCTACTTCCTGGAGGCCAACACGCGTCTGCAGGTCGAGCATCCGGTGACCGAGATGCGCTTTGGATCCGACCTGGTAGCCGAGCAGCTTAGGGTCGCGATGGGTGAGCGCGTCATCGAGCCGGATGCGCCGCGCGGCGCGGCGATCGAATGCCGAATCTACGCGGAGGACGCCGAGCAGAATTTCCGCCCCGCCACCGGCGAGGCGCTCTACCTCAATCTGCCGGCGGGTCCTGGCGTGCGTATCGATACGCACCTCATGATGGGCACGCGGGTTACGGCATTTTATGACGGCTTGTTGGGGAAATTGATCTGCTGGGGCGCCGATCGCGAGCAGGCGCGCGGCCGGATGGCGGCCGCGCTGGGCGAATTCTCTCTGCTGGGCGTGACCAACACAGCGGCCTTTCTGCGCGACGTCATCGCGAGCGAGCCATTTCGCGATGCGCGGCTCTCAACGCGATTCCTGGAGGAGTTTTTTCCCCGGTGGAGTCCGGACGACGATGCGCTCGAGAGCCTGCTGGTCGCAGCCGCGATGGCCGCGGGTGGTGGCGCGCTCGGCTCGGCGCGGCCGGCGTCATCGAGCGGCGCGCTCACCGACGGCGCCCGTGACGGGCGTGGAGCGCGTTCGCCCTGGGCGGAACTTTCGGGCTTCGAGCCGTGGGCGCGAAGCGAACGATAAGATGAAACTCAAGCGCCAGGGCTACGTGCGCGAGTTCGAGGTCGAGCTCCGCGCGCAAAAGAAGCAAAATGAGACCGACCCGGGCGCTCCACCTGCGATCTGCATTGCTATCGACGGACGCGAAGTCGCGGCTACGGTCGCGGCGATGCCCGACGGCAGCGCGATTGTGGAATTGCGCGGCCGGCGGGTTCGCGTTGCGGGAGCGCGGCTCCGATCTTCCTTGGCGGTGTCGGCGGGCCCGCTCGCGGCCGAGTTCGTGGTGGTCGACGGACGCGCGGCTCATCGCGCGGGCGGACTCGCTGCGCCCGAGGTCGACGCGCCGATGCCCGGCAAGGTGCTCAAGGTGCTGGTCGCCCAAGGCCAGCCGGTCGAGCATGGCGATCCGCTGATCGTGCTCGAAGCGATGAAGATGGAAACGACGCTATACGCCGAGAGTCCGGCAATCGTGGCGAAGATTTGCGTCGAGGCCGGGCAGATGGTCGACCACGGCGCACGCCTTATCGAACTCAGTCCGCTGGCAACTCCGGCCAGACCGCCCGAATCTCCGCCTCAAGACGACTGATCCATTGATCGAAGCCCACGTCGCGATCGACGACGATTTCGAGCTTGCCGGCGCCGAGCTTGCGTACGCGACCAGGATGTTCGGTGCGGAGCGGAATCACCAACGCCTCGCGCGAGATTCCGAGCGCGTCGGTTATCGCAAAGATGCGCTCGATTTCCACCATCCCAACTGACTTAAGCAAAGCTGCGTCCTCCGCGCCCCAAGACCCCCCTTTACATACGGCGCGGCTTGCCTAAGCTCAACCTCTAAGGGGCCGCGTGGCTCCCGCGGAGGATGCTGTGTTCGGCACGATCAAAAAAGTGATCAAGGACAAAGGCTTCGGTTTCATCACGCCCGACGACGGCACCGATGAGGTCTTCTTTCATCGGTCGCGGCTTTCGCCGAAAGTCTATTTCGAGGACCTGCGCGAGGGTGACCAGGTGCAGTTCGACGTGCGCCCCGGCGACAAGGGACCGCAGGCGTTCAACCTGCGCCTGCGCTGATGGCTGGTCGCTAAAAGACTACTGATGCCATGCGGTGGTGATATAATTTTTCTGTGTCAGTGGAAGAGCATCATCGGCACGGCCACAAAAGTCTCAAGGTGGGTGTGCTGACCGCGAGCGATACGCGCAGTGCCGAAACCGACGAAAGTGGCCGTCTTATCCGCGAGCTTCTGACTGCCGCCGGTCATCGCGTGGAGTTCGCCGAGGTGCTTCCCGACGATCCGGCGCGCATCCGCAAGGCCGTGCTCGATAAACTGCACGACCTCGACGCGATCATTGTCAACGGCGGCACCGGAATCGCGGCGCGCGACTCAACAATCGAGGCGGTCCGCACGCTGCTGGACAAGGAAGTGGAGGGCTTCGGCGAATTGTTCCGCTATCTCTCCTATCAACAGATCGGATCGGCGGCGTTTTTAAGTCGCGCGTTGGCGGGAATAGCGGCCGGCAAGATCGTGGTTTCGTTGCCGGGTTCGCCCGAGGCTTGCCGGCTGGCGATGGAAAAGCTGATTATCCCCGAGCTTGGTCACATGGCGCATCTGCTGAAATTGTGACGGGCGCTCGTGAATCGCAAGATGAATCATCGATGAACCGGATCACGGTAAAATTGTTCGCCACGCTGCGCGAGCGCGCCGGCACCTCCGAGTTAAGCCGCGAATTTCCCGACGGCGCGACCGTCGCGCAAATGTGGCAGCGCCTGACGGAGGAGTTCCCCGGGCTCAAAGGCTATCGCGACTCCGTCGGGTTCGCCGTCAACCAGGAATACGTGCAGGACGACTATCGTCCGCGTCCGGGCGATGAAGTCGCGTTCATCCCGCCCGTGAGCGGCGGCGTCGGGACGTCGGTCGATCCGAAATGGGTGGGTCCGATCGCGATCGGCTGCGCGCCAATCGATGTCACGGCGCTGGAACGCGCGGTCGCCGACCCGCGAGCCGGCGCGATCGTCACCTTTGCCGGAACCACACGCGCCGACAACGCCGGGCGCAACGTGATCCGCCTGGAGTACGAGGCCTACGAGCCGATGGCGCTCAGCGAGATGCGCCGGCTTGCCTGCGAGGCGGGCCAGCGATGGCAAATAGTACGTATTGCGATTAGCCATCGGATCGGTCTGGTCGATATCGGCCAGACCTCCGTCGCGATCGCCGTCTCCGCGGCGCATCGCGGAGAGGCGTTCGAGGCCTGCCGCTTCGCGATCGACCGTCTGAAGGAAGTGGTGCCGATCTGGAAGAAGGAATATTTCGAAGGCGGCGAAGTGTGGATCGGCTGCCAGACGTCTCATCCTCCGGCCCCGGGCCACGCTCATTGATGCCGCCAGCCGTTCAATCAGCAGATAATTCGGAAATGATGTACATTGATTCACAACCTCGATGCTTGGGTCGGCAGGCAGGTTGACCGATCGGCCAGCATCCGTTAATCAGGAGCCCTGATGCCTCTGGGTGAACATTGCGTCGAAAAAATAATCCTGGCCGAGCCGCGCGGCTTTTGTGCCGGCGTCGACCGGGCGGTCGAGGCCGTGCGTAGTGCGTTGCGCACCTACGGCCGGCCGCTCTATGTACGTCATCAAATTGTGCACAACCGGTTCGTGCTCGAAGCCTTGGTCGAGGAAGGTGCGATCTTTGTCGAAGATCTGGCCGAGGTGCCCGAAGGCCAGCGTGTAATCTTCAGCGCGCACGGCGTCGCACCCAGTGAATGGGAGCGCGCGCACGACCGGGGCTTGCGCGTGATCGACGCCACCTGCCCACTGGTCACCAAGGTGCACCTCGAGGTCGAGCGTTACGCGCGCGAGGACCGCAGCGTGATCCTGGTCGGCCACGCTGGCCACGAGGAAGTCAAGGGCACGTTGGGCGTCGCGCCCGGACGCGTGTTGCTGGTCGGCAGCGTGCAGGAGGCCGAGGTGGCCGAAGTTCCCGACCCGGAGCGGGTGGCGGCGGTTACTCAGACCACGCTCAGCGTGGACGACACGCGGGAGATCATGGAGACGCTCAAGCGGCGCTTTCCGGCGATGGTCGCGCCCAAGACCGACGACATCTGCTACGCGACTCAGAACCGCCAGAATGCGGTCAAGGAACTGGTCGAACAGAGTGATGCAATTTTAGTCGTCGGGTCCAAGCAGAGTTCCAACGCCAATCGCCTGGTCGAGGTCGCACGGATGCGCGGCGCACGCGCATTCCTGGTCGATTCGTTGGACGACGTGCGGCCCGACATGCTGGAAGACGTGCGCGCACTGGGCGTTACGGCCAGCGCGTCGTCCCCCGAATGGCTGGTCGAACAGATAATCGGGGCCTTTGCGGATAAAGGAGCCTCCGTGGAGTTGCTGAGCGTGGCCAAGGAACGGGTGCATTTCCCGCTCCCGATGCCGGCCGATTAGGGCGGTTGCCGAGACGGCGGCCGGATGAGGCGGGGCGGCGGCTATATCGCGATTGAAGGGCCGATCGGGGTCGGCAAGACCAGCCTCGCGCAGGCGTTGGGCCTCAGGGTTGGCGCCCGCATCGTACTCGAAGATACCGACAGCAACCCGTTCATCGCGCGCTTCTACCAGGATCCGGAAAAGTACGCCTTCCCGGTGCAGCTCTATTTCCTGTTGACCCGCTACAACCAGCAGCGCCAGCTTGCCCAACAGGATCTCTTCGCCCAAGCCACGGTCACTGACTACTTGCTCGCCAAGGATCGCATTTTCGCCCGGCTCAACCTCGACCCCGACGAACTGGTGCTCTACGAAGGCGTCTACCGCCTGCTCGACGTACAACTCGCCCGGCCCGATTTAGTGGTTTATATCCGGGCCCGGGTCGAGGTCCTTGCGGAGCGGCTGCGCAAGCGCAACCGCACCTTCGAGCGCCATATCAGCATGGAATATCTCGAGAGTGTCTCGGCCGCCTACCGCGACTTCTTTTTCTACTACGACGAGACACCGCTTTTGGTGGTCGATAGCTCCGAGATCGACTTCGTCGACGACCCCGGCGATCTCGAAGATTTGCTGCGCGAAATCGATCGCACCGTCACCGGCTCGCATTACTATGTTCCGCGCAAGCGCTAACGGCCGACGGCGAGAATTGTTCCGCAGGGAACACTACAGGTGTCTGTAAATTATCCTGCGTAAGCCTTGTAGGCCTCCTCGATCTGAGACGCCAGCTTGAAGTCCTTCTCGGTCACGCCGCCCTGATCGTGCGTGGAGCAGGAGAATGTGATGCGGGTGTAGTTGATCTTCACGTCTGGATGATGGTCGGCCGCCTCCGCCATCTCGGCTACCTGGTTGAGAAACCGGATTCCATCCATGAAGGCCTTGAAGCGGTAGAGTTTGCTGATTGCGTTGTCCTTGTATTCCCATCCGGGGAGCGCGCTTAGCCGCCGCTCAATTGCGGACTTCTCGAGCTTGGCCATTGGGGTATCCTCCGTGGGCCTGACGTTGCGGACTACTCGCTTTGCGTGCCGGCCTGACTCATATTAGTGCCGATATTACACAACAGCGGGCACGCCGCGCCAAACGCTCGCTTGCCGGGGAGAGATTCGATGAACCAGCGCGATTCAATCAAAATGACAACGGAGCAAGCGCTCGCCTACCTCAGCGCGCATCATAGCTGTGCCCTGGCGACCAACGGCCACGACGGTTATCCGCACCTTGTGGCGATGTGGTATACCGTCAAGGACGGCGCGATCATGATGACCAGCTACTCCCGCGCGCAAAAAATCGTCAATCTGAAGCGCGACCCGCGCGCCACCGTGCTGGTTGAAAGCGGCGCCAAATACAAAGAACTCTGCGGCGTGATGGTCCGCGGACGGGTCGAGCTGGTCGAAGGTCCGGCGGCGCTGGCCGAAATTCTGGCGCTCACCGGCGCAGATCCGAATAATCCGGCGGCCGTGCGTCGTGTGCAAAAGCGCGTCCTGATGCGGATTCGTCCGGAGCGCTGGGCGAGTTGGGATCATTCCAAGATCGTGGGTGACTACTGAGTAATGCGCGGCGCCAATATCACGCACACAAGTTAACGAGGACTCGGGCGATGGCGAACAAGTACGTGACCGATGAGGTGCGCAAGCAGATCGGGATGCAGAGCGAAGCGCGCGTGGTCGAAGTCGAACGCGGCGCAATTCGTCGCTTCGCCGAAGCGATCGGCGATCCCAATCCGCTCTTCAATGACGAGGGCGCCGCGCGCAAAACCCGCTTCGGCGGAATGATTGCGCCACCGACCTTCTGCCGCTCGCTCGGCGCAGCGATTCCGGAAATCAAGATCGGGATGGGCGAGTTTCGCGGACTCGATGGGGGCTCGGAGTGGGAGTACTTGGAGCCGATTCGCCCGGGCGACCGAATCAGCGTAGTCTCCAAAATCGCGGACATCCGCGAGAGCGCGGGCCGGCTCGGCGCGATGGTCTTCATCACGGTCGAGACCAGTTACACCAATCACTACAATCAACTCTGCGCATTGCAGCGCTCGACCGTGATCCGCTACTGAGCGCGCGCGGAATTTGTCGCGCGAGACTGGCTAGGGAGAATCGAAGATGGCGAAACAGACCTACTGGGACGACCTTGAGGCCGGTTCCGAAGTGCCGGCGCTGGAAAAAAATCCCACCACGCAGCAACTCGTCAAGTACGCCGGCGCGTCGGGCGACTTCTACCAGATTCACTACGACAAAGACTTCGCGCTCAATAACAACCTCCCCGGTGTAATTCTGCACGGCGCGCTCAAAAACGGCTTCCTGGGCCAGATGATGACCGACTTCGCCGGCCACGCGGGATGGCTGCGCAAGCTCGCGGTGCAGTATCGCGGGATGGATCAGCCGGGCTCCAAGGTCGTGTGCAAGGGCAAGGTCGTCAAGAAGTATGTGGAAGGACGCGACCATATGGTGGATTGCGAAATCTGGCTCGAGAACGCCAAGGGCGAGAAGACCACAATCGGCAGCGCGACCGTGATTTTGCCCTCACGCCAGGGAGCGCAGGCTTAGGCGCGGGTTCTCACGATGGCTCTTGCAGACAGACAGGGAGGGTAGAAAAGGCGTCCACGATGCCGCTCGGGCGTCAATTTCCCACGCGCACGGTCGAGGCCGAAGACGTCCGACTTCGCCGCGTCGATCCGCATTACGTCAAGAGTCTTATCCGGCTGCTCGCCGCGCACGCGCTCGCCGAAAAACTGACCGCTCTCGGCTACCAACGCGCGCTTGACAAAGTTACCGACCAATCGCTCCGCTCGACGATCGAGAAAAATCTCGCCGAGGAACGCCGCCACGCGATGCTCGTCTACCGGGCGCTCCGCGAAATCGGGGTCACCCAGGAGGAAGCCGACCGCGCGATGATTCCGGCGCTGAAGGCGCCGTCTTTCGAGGCGCCGCTGCGCTTTGCCAGGAGCCCGGCTGGCGAGCTTGACCTGCTGATGGCCTCGCTCAGCCTCGATATGACCGGGCTGCTGATGATCGGCGTCAATTATAGAGATTCCAGCTACGCGCCCCATGCGCGCGCCGCCGAGCGGATCCTTGACGACGAAGCGGAGCACGAGATGTTCGCCGTGGGCGAACTCGCAAGCGCGGTCGATCGCTTTGGGCCCGAGCCGGTGGCGGCGGCGCTCCAGCAGTGGCTGCCGGCGGCGGCCAACTTTTTCGGCCCGCCCGGCAGCGGCTTCGGTTACGATTGCATGCGGTTCGGACTCAAAGCGCGCGACAACGGCGAACTTACGGAACTGTATCTCTCGATGCTCGAGCGCCGGCTGGGCAACGTCGGAATCGCGATGCCGCGGTTGACCTCGGGTTACCCGCACGCGCTGGCGTAACACCGCACCTTTTTTCGCGCTAGCATTGGATGATAGATTTTCGCGGGTCAGGCCCGATCCGGATCGGCGTCTCTGCCTGTCTGCTGGGACAGGAAGTGCGCTTTGACGGCGGCCATAAACGCAACGCTTTCCTTACCGGCGCGCTCGGCCATTTCGTCGAATTCGTCCCGGTGTGTCCGGAGGTCGATATAGGCTTCGGAGTCCCGCGCGAGAGCCTGAGGCTGGTCCGCGACGGTCGCGGCGCAGTGCGGATGATCGCCAATAAAAGTGGCGCCGACTTAACCGTCGCGATGCGGGCGTATGCCGAGCGCCGCGCGGCGGCGCTCGAGCGCGCAGATCTCTCTGGCTACGTGCTCAAGAAGGATTCGCCGAGCCGCGGGATGGAACGGGTTCGCGTCTATGGGCGGGCTGGAATGCTGCTGGTCATGGGTCCGAGCGGCGTGGGCAAGACCTCGTTGATGCGCGCGATCGCTGGGCTTTGGAACTCCGGCAGCGGACGTATCGAGCGTCCGCCGCTGGATCAGATCATGTTCCTACCGCAACGCCCATACATGATCCTGAGAACGAAGCGCCAGGTTCCTTCTTTTTCCTTCGCCACGCTCGCTACTTCGTGCCGTGCCACTTCGCCATGTGATTCGTGTGCGTATCGAGATAGAAGTCCTCGCCGAAGAAGCGGTCGTAAAATTCCATCTCGCAGTGCTGCGCCTGCGCATATGCACGCATGTAGAAGCTCGGCACCGACGCGGGGAATCGGCCAAAGGTATCGTAGATGTACTGGGTGACCTCGCCCATCAACTCGATGAACTCCGGCCTGTAGCGTTCCACCCGCGCCTTGACGCGTGGGCTCTCGCGGTACGGCCCCGGCCGCTCGGGGTCGAACGTACCGTTGGGTCCAAACTTGAGCTCGGCGAATTTCTCCACTGCCGCGCGCATGTCGGCGCAGTAGGGAGGACACAGCCCCTCGAAGTGCT
The DNA here is from genome assembly GCA_963710455.1 of uncultured delta proteobacterium. Classification (GTDB taxonomy): domain Bacteria; phylum Desulfobacterota; class Binatia; order Binatales; family Binataceae; genus JAKAVN01. Next base: position 121,063 of record CAVQAG010000010.1, on the reverse strand, counting down.
GGTCGATTCCGAGCGGATTCGGCACTGCCCAGCGCGGATCGGTGGCAAAGCGGAAGCCGAGCCCGGGAATCCCCCTGTCCGCGAACGCGCCCATCAAGCTCGGCGGATTGATACCGGTATACATCCAACCGCCAAGCCCCATCGCCTGCATCGCGAGCACGATGTTGTAGCACATCAGCGCAAGTTCCATCGCGCCGGTCGCCAGGCAGTACTGGTCGAATTCGAAAATCGAGAAGCGCTTGGCGCCGTCGATCATTCCCATTTTGATGAAGCGATCGAGGTCGCCGCAGACCCGGCCATTTTGTGGATCGAAAGGTGTAAATCCCATACCGAGATACACAGCCAGCAGGTCCATCATCTGCTGCGTCAGATCGATCACCGGAACGAACAACGTGGTGCCCGGCTTGTTCGCGTTCCATAGATTATGGGCGCTCGTATGCGGTGGTTGGGCCGGAACGGTAACGCGACCCGGCGCGAGCTTCACGCAGTGCCGCTTGACGGAATCGAAAAGCGTGGACAGATCGCCAGGCCGATTGCCCCCGAGGATGTCCTGTGGGTCGAGGTCGCGCAGTTGCGTCAGATAGGTGCCGTCGTCGTCGGTGAAAATCAGCTCGGAGGCGTAAATCGACGCGCCGCTAGGATAGGTCCGGCCGAGCAACCGTACCGGGTAGTTGCATCCGGAGTCCGCCTCGCCGGCCGAAGTATGTTCCATCCCGGTGTTCCATCCGTTTATTCCTGCGCCGCATATCACCAACAACATCCGTTCGGTCTCGCTGAGCGCGACCGGTTCGCGTGGCGATTCATACGCAAGCGGGCCGTCGGGGATTTTCATGCCAAGGCCGAAGCGACGTGCGCGCCGGCCAAACATCGCGCCGAGCAGTGGAAAGGAGGAAAGCTCGCGCACCAGCGCCTCGGGGGTGGGAGCGGATTTTTGTTCGGCCATGAAGATTCGTCCTTTCTGTATCGTACCTGGATCAAGGTTCCGATTCAGTTCCTTTTAGGACCGGATATCGTAGCAAAGACCGGCCGCCGCCGTGCACGGGTTAGCGGGGATGGTTCTGGTTGTTGGAGGAGCGATGCTCAGCCGGTCCGCGCGTCAAGGAAAGGTTACAGGCGGTGTTGATGAGCGAGATATGGGAAAACGCCTGGGGAAAATTGCCGAGCTGGCGTTTGAGCCTGGGGTCATACTCCTCGGATAGCAGCCCGACATCGTTACGAAGAGCGAGCAGCCGGGTGAAAATGTCGTGCGCTTCCTCATGGCGGCCCATCGCTTCCAGACAATCGACCAGCCAGAACGTGCAGGGCAGGAAGACGCCTTCGCCCGATGGCAGGCCATCGACCTCGGCGTAGGTCAGATAGCGCCGTACCAGCCCATCGATCATAAGCTCGCGTTGGATGGCTTCGACCGTGCTCACGACACGCGGATCGCTGATGGGTAGAAACCCGACTAGCGGCATCATCAACAGCGATGCGTCGAGCGCGTCGGAGCCGTAATACTGGACGAACGCTCCGCGCGACGAATTGAAGCCCTGGCGACAGACGTCCTCGTGGATGCGCGTGCGCAAGGCGCGCCACTTCTCCAGTGGCCCCTTCATTCCCATGCGCTCGACCGCCTTGACCGCGCGATCCACGGCGACCCAGGCCATCATGCGCGAGTGCACGAAAGGGCGGCGCGGGCCACGCACCTCCCAGATGCCCTCGTCGGGCTTCTCCCAGGCGGTTTCCAGAAAATCTAGCAGCGCGCCTTCCACGCGCCAGGCATCATCGTCGGCCCGGAGCCCATAACGGCCGGCGACGTACAGCGCGTCGATGACCTCGCCATAGACGTCGAGTTGAAATTGCTCGTGCGCGGCGTTACCGATGCGTACCGGACGACTTTCCTCGTAACCTGGCAGCCACGATATCTCGTACTCTGTGAGGCGGCGTTCGCCGGCGAGCCCGTACATGATCTGCAACTCCTGCGGATGGCCCGCGACGGCCCGCAACAGCCATCGCCGCCATGCCTGAGCCTCCTCGGTATAGCCAGCGATGAGCAGGGCGTAGAGCGTGAAGGTCGCGTCGCGCAGCCAGCAGTAGCGATAATCCCAGTTGCGCACGCCGCCGATTTTCTCCGGGAGCGAGGTAGTAGGCGCGGCGACTATCGAACCGGTGGGGCTGTAGGTCAGCGCCTTGAGGGTGATGAGCGAGCGCATCGCGATCTCACGGCAGCGGCCATCGAGCGTGCATCGCGCCGACCATTGCTGCCACCAGGTTTCGGTTTCGCGCAGCATTGCGGCCGGATCGCGGCCGCGCGGCTCGCTCTGGTGTGACGCGTAACGCGTCATCACGAACGCCAGACTCTGACCCTCGGTAATTTCGAACTCGCCGACGGTTTGAAAATCTTCGCCGCGAAGGTCGATTGGCGAGCGCAATTGAATAGCATCCGGTCCCGCGATTCCGCTCAAGCCGTAAGAGCGTCGCCTGACCCAGGGAACGATGCGGCCGTAGTCGAAGCGCAGAATGACTTCGATGCGCATTGGTACGCGGCAGGCGCGCCCCTGAACCACGCGCACCAGGTCGACCTTACCAACGCGTTCGGCGACTGGCATGAAATCGATCACCGCGGCCGTACCGTCGGCACATCGAAACTCGGTTTCGAGCACCAACGTATCGCCGCGGTAGCTGCGGCTGATTCGATGCGGCTGGTCGCGTGGAGCGATCAGCCAGCGCCCGTTGTCCGGAGTGCCGAGCAGTGCCGCGAAACATGCGGGGGAGTCAAACCGCGGCATGCACAGCCAGTCGATCGAGCCGTCGAGTCCGACCATCGCGGCCGTGTGCATGTTGCCGATGATCGCGTAGTCCTCAATTCGAAGTGCCACTCGGTTGGTCCTCGCTTCGAATTATTCGCGTGCCGTTATTTCGCAGTGAGGGCAGCGCGCAGGCCATTATATGAACTGAAATCTTCGGAATCGACATTTTGCCAATCTCAGGCAATGCTGGCCAACTTGGGGCTCTGATCCTAAAGCGAAACCACTGTGGCACTAGGGCTTTAATTTTTCTGTAGTTGATGGCTGGACAAATCAGGATAACCGACCATTTTCACGACAGCGAGGGCCCATATAGCAAAGCCCAATATATATCGATGTAGGGGCAGCTTGGCTTGGACTCTACCATCCCGCGCGTGCGGCTGGTGTTGTCTCGCAACATCATTGACTGCTCAGCACCCGGTGATACCTCCCGCGGCAGGGGTAAAGACACTGATCGCTGCCTGGCGCACGGGGCAGCTCGACTACGGGTCGATCAATCTAGTGTTCGTCGACCTTGTTGCGTGACGTTGGCGTTCCTCAACTGCGAGGCTAATCGTATAACCTTTCTGCACGGACACGAAAAGCACCCCACCTTGAGACTTACATCCGGAGCCGCCCAAACCGACGAGCAGCTTCTCATTGGGTTTGTTTTTTGTAGAATAATTCCGGAATAGCAGTGGCCGGTCACTTCAACGACGACGATGTCGGCAGCGCCAGGACTCGCTCGTCGGCCCCCTGGTAGCGCGCAGACGCTGCGGGTTCATGCATGTTCGGACGAGCAGCTAGATAGCGTGGGCCGGGTGCCGCCGCAGACTTGCGAATGGTCCGAATATGGCTCGAACTCACGCGGTAATCGCGGCGGACCGGCCCTCGCGGTTCCGGCGCGCTCCTACCAATGTCTCGAATTGGCCCCATGTAGTTCGAGCATGCTCGGTGCGCACGATGGTGAAAGTCACTTACAGAAAGCGAGGCCAAAACCAGGCCTCCGCCGAAATGAATTTCGAGCGCTCTTCGTGTGAGTCAGTCCTTCTATGCTCTCAAGCCTCCTTTTGGATGCATGCTGATTCATCTCATTCTGTTATGAGAGATTGAACCGACACTGCTCTTGTTTGGGTTTGTTTTGAGAATTATTCTGTTCCCGCTCGATGAGGACGTGTCTTTGGCGCCATAGGTCACGGTAATCCCAGCGCAGATCTCTTGGGCTGGACCGACGGGTTTAAGCCCCTTGATGCATGAGCCGTAAGGCTTCGAAATCCGTTGCATGCTCGTTCGGCAAGACGATTTTTTCTCCGCTTAGCCTGTGCCGGGCGCGTTAAACGCGACCTTCGCTTTATCTTCTCAGTTCCGCATTTCCCTTGAAGGCCTCTTTGGCTCTCGCGTCGCCATTTCGTTGCTCGCGAGGTAGCGACCCAATCGAGTCACGGTTGGGGCGGCACGATGCCCACCACTATCCTTAGGAATCACAACTGGGGAACTTAGTTGCGAAGCTCTAAGCTTTCGAACTAAAGATAGCTTGATGAGGCCCCCCTAAGTGCGGTCTGTGTCATCAAAGATCTCTGCCGGAGGATTCTCGGGCACCTGTTCTGACGGGTGTCTCTCAACAAAATCGATCAGCCAGTCGATCGCTTTCGTCTGATAATGCGAAAGACCCCCAATATACCTGATCTCTCGCAGCTCACCCAGCGACCTGGCGCTGATCCGAAGCCACCAGACGTGCTGCCGGCGACGAGCGCAAAGGATGCCGAGCGGCATGATTACGGCCAGAAAGATAACGTATCCAGCGATCAAAAGACCTTGCCAAGGCCCGACCAGGTAAGGCCAATACCGCAACCAATTCATGGCGCACTCCCCTGCTCGAGCATCATTCATATCGCAATCTGGCCTGCCACGCAGCGCTTACTGATCCAACGTATGTTTGCGCCTTCGCGGCGGTCCGGTCTCTGCCTGCCTCAGTGCGTGCGCGATCGGTTCCTCCGTGAAGCGGCTCTTCCGCATCGGCATCCGCTTCTCCACAGGCCCATTATGCCGAATTCCTGACCTCATTGCTGGACCAAAAAATCAAGAAGACGTCAATCGGCTGTAAACCGCAGATAGTAGCCGTTTATAACAAGCATCTAACTTGCGCTTCTTTGCTTGGAAAATGGGGACCAATTGTCCTTGAACGCCTGCGCGCTTACCCAGTAGTCTTCTCAAGGAGTTAATGAAGAGAGCGTCGAATACTTCCAGAACTCGTTCAGCTTGGTTTTTGATTCGAACCCGACCCGCCAAAGAAAGGTGGGTTCGCGATCAGTTGTCGCGAATCCTGCCTGAGGTTTTCCTGCCGTTGCTAAGAGCGCGAGTGCCGCGATGGGGCAGGCTCAGTTGGTCAGTCTTGCCATTGTTTCCAGGCTATGTGTTCGCGAAATTTAATCTGGAGTCTAACTACTACGATGTGAAGTATTTGTCTGGCGTGCGCGGACTCGTATCTGCGGGAAGCGACCCGTTGATCGTCCCACAGGACATAATCGATGAGATCAAACGACGGGGAGTAAGCGATATTGTCCAAATACAGGAGAAGGCCTTAGGCAAAGGCGAACCGGTGCGCATTGTCGAAGGCCCGTTTCGTGGTTTCGAAGCCATCTTCGAGCGATATTTGTCTGGCGCCGAACGAGTCGCAATCCTTCTGCAAAGCGTTGAAGCCAGTGGTCTTCGCGTGCTCCTGCCGGTCTCGGCCGTGGCCCGGCGCAAGTAAACCCATTCAATAGGCTGAATGGAGATCAGATTCTTTGTGTCCGTAAGGAGTCTCGACCCGAGACCGTGCGTCACAACCTGCGCTCGCATATCGATTACCTCGGCAAACAGATCGAGCAGGCTTACGATGAGCTGGATCGAGAGGTGCGCAAGTCCGTGCTGTGGGACAAGTACGAGGCGCTCAGCAGCGTGCCCGGAGTAGGTCCGTGCTGAGCATGGCGCTGCTCTCCAACCTCCCCGAGCCAGGACGGCTCAACCGCGGCGAGATCGCTGCATTGGCGGGAGTGGCACCGTTCCTGTGAGAGCGGCAACCTCCGTGGTCAGCACAGGATCCAGGGCGGCCGCCCGCGCCTGCGCAGATGATGCATCCTTAACATCAAATTCGCTCGCCCATTTCCGGAGGAGTTTTTCGGGGGCGGGCCAGGAGCGACCCAAACGTCTGCCGCGGTTCAGCTCGCCTTTCAGGCGCCAAAGATAGAGCGCGTGAATAGAGCAGAAATGTTCGGCTGATTAGCGCGGCAACCCGCTTAGGAGGACCGGAGGAGCGTCTGCGCTCCTCCGGTTTCGGCTTTAATTGGGTTGCATACAAGTGGCATAAACGGTCAGAAGCGCTGTCTGTGCTCCGTGGTTGACCACGGTGACGGTCCAACCCTTGGGACTGCTGTCCTGAGCGTTATCACTAAAGGCCGGGCCATCGTTCAGCACCTTCGCCATCACGACGTAACCGATTTTCTGATTCTTCGGCATCACCTTAAAGCCCCCACTCACAGGATAGGCTCCGTCGACTGTGCAATCAGCTTCCGCAGTCCCAACCTGATTGACCGGAACGTTAACGGCCGCCTGCTGGACCGTAAGTGTGAAGGTAGGATCGCGATCCGGCTGCCAGCAATAATGCAAATGCCCACTATCGTCGTCGCACTGATGTCCAGAGGCGTTCGCAATACCTACCGTGCCAGCCAGTGCCAGAGCCAAAATTAGTAACATTCTCTTTAGTTTCGCCATTCGACCTCCGATTTGTTGTTTGATTAAACCGCTGTAAGCAATGATTTCTGCTCAGAACATTAATAATACTATTAAAGATAGTAATAGAAGTCAATAGATAAGTAAACGAGCTTTAAAGTGAATTAAGTGATGTGAACCAAAGATACGCCAAGGTCGCCTTGGCGAATTTGAACCGTGCCACTAGCCACAAACCTCGTAAAGCTGGGCTTGAAGGCGGCTGCGGTTGCCCGATCGCTGCGCACTTGCAATAACGCTAGGCGCGGATTGCAAAATGGGAGATTACCTGCACCCGTTACGATCTCGGCGTTTTGACTGATAACACGGGAGCGAGCTGGAAGGTCAACACGGATTCATTCAACGGAAACGAGCTCAAGCGTGGGTAGAAAAGGCCCATCTCGCCGCCATTTCGTTGCCTCGCTAGGATTCTCACGGCCAATAAGCGGAGCCGCTCGGAGTATATTCGCGTCAGCGGCGCCGGTGGTGCGTACGGTGTTGGACTTTTGTAGGTGTCGCTACGGTCTGGAGTCTATGTCCGGCTGGCGCAGCGCGAGGATCCAGAAGGGGTTCGGGCTGTAATCCACAAGACCGACGGACGAAACCGGAAACATAACTGTTCGCCCCCGGGGACGAAAGCATGACAATCAGTCGTCAACGCCTACCCCGACCGACAAGAAAACCTTCGAGACGCTGATCCCGGCTGCAGGCGCCGTTTGTCAGTAATGCCGTGCGTCCTTATCATCTGGGGTCTTGGACCTCAAGCCACGACTTCGTGCGACCATCGTTCCCTTTTCACAATGCGCGACCAATCATTCCGACTAAAAGGGCAGTGAGCCAAAACCCGAAAAGCCGGTCGGATAAGTTGAGTTTGGGGCAGCAAGGGTGGTCTTCTGGACGCGATCGAGGAGGATCGTAGGTAGCGAAAAAAGGACCTTCTGACGAGTAGATTTTGCGCGTTGCGACAAGCGGAAAGCGGCAGTCATCTGGCACGAGCATGGGATCAGCGAAGCGAGTTTTACGTCTGGAGGAAGAAGTGCCTGGCAATGAAGACGAAAATTTAAATATCGCGAATTTTCCTGAGCTCAGCGAAAGATATGTCGAAACTTTGTGTGTGTCTCAGGATGCAGCAACACGCCGGTCTGTCGCGGGCAGGCCCATTTCGTCTCGGAGAGAGCGCGTCGGGCTCACAAACGGACGCCGACAAAGCGCAACTCGGTGACCCAACCCAAGGCTTCAAGGCGAGCGTCTCGGCTACGTGCACGTGGATAGGCCCACTCCGTTGGGCGCTTCAAAGGTGCATTTCAGCAACATCGATGCAACTGTCGTTTGCTCCCTAATGTTTGATCTTCTTGGAGTCCTCAGGTAACGGCAATTTACTGAGTGAGCATCATCTGGGTACTTGACATGGTTTTGGGAAACGGAATCCCGAGGAAATTCGGATTACTTGTCGAAGTGCTTAAAAAAATGGCCTTGCGAGTATCCATAGTCAGCACGATCTGCACTCCCGTACCGGCTGGCCTTTGCGTGGCGCAAGATGTGGCGCCCGAGCCTCCCGGAACCGTGCAGGTCATTGCGACGCCGATTCCGCCCGCCGGCGCGTTGCCGCATACGGTATGACCAGCCCCATATCCGATCTTTCCCATGTACCCAGTCGCCACGGCGGGAATCTGTGAATATGCATTCGTAATAGTCGTACCATTAATGAGATTTGCTACGTCAGCGCACTGAGGACTGTTGACCGCGTTACCACTGGAATCCTTGAGGGTGTTGTTTACGGGCGAAGTGGCCCAGCGGGTGACTTGGTAGTTCAATTGGCCGAGCGCCATGTACTCGCGTCCAAGAGCGGCCAACTGAATCGCGACGAACAGTACGATGAAGGCGACGAAAGCCATGAGCACGAACTCAGTCATCGCCTGCCCCTTGGCCGTTCTTGCGATATAGCGAGATGCGAGAGTGAGGGGCCGCACATTCATCTTCAGGTTTCCCCGCAGGAATTAGGACCAGAACTAGTTGATCAGTACGGGCTGCCCTATCGAGCCCAGGTTCGGTGCGCTACTGCTCCCGACAGCGCCAGGGGCAAGTGTCTGAACAAAACATCCTTCGATGTCGGTTCCGGTGCTGTTCTGCTCCAAGTAGATCTGCGCAAAGGCTTCTATAGGCATGCTGCAGTTCGCGCCATGGCACCCAGTAAAGTCAACCGCGGGCATACCCACCAGGCATGGATCATTAACCGGAACGCCATTCGTTCCGCCGATACCATTCGTACCACCGACGAGGGCGCCGTTCTGGCACGGGTCAGTGGCGGAGGTGGTGGCTGCGCAAGAACTCAATCTCGAAGCAAGGCCATTTTTCACTGGCCCTGAATTGCCCTTGTTGCCGGGTGCGGAACCGACGTCGGTGCCAATCGAAAAACTTCCTGACGCGCCGTTCTGTATCGTCGATCCGAGCGCATTGGCACCCTTTCCCTGACCAAGATCCAGCCAGTCCCAATTGCCGGGCGCCAGACCGCCCACGAACTTCGATCCAAACGAAGTCACCTGACCCGGATTCAGATTGATCTTGCTGCAGGGGCTCGTGCACTGAATGCCAACGGGGAAAAGTCCGCTCGAGACGGTCCCCGTGGCTTCGACCGCCGCAGTCGCCGTCGCGGCGACCCCTGCCGTATTGAGCCCTATCATCTTACCGAAGAAATATGGAACCGAGCGCTTGATGCCCACCTGAACCGTGGTGTCGGTGACGTTTGGTGTGTTGATTTTGTCCACGAATCCTCCCGGATGAGATGGCTCAGTCGGGCAGATGGTGGCGTAGGTATTACTGGGATCGCTGATACCATTCAGGCAGGCGTAGCCGTATGCGTAGTTCGTGGCAGCCGGCGTGACGCTCGAGGCAGAGCCGGGCACAGCCGTGAGCTGCGAGGCACCTGCCAGCGCGGCCGCGTCTGCGGCCTTCTGAACCATTGACCAATTAAGGTAGATGATCGCGAAGTCCGCACCGAGGGCCATCACGCCAAGCAGCACAGGCAGGACAATGGCAAACAAGGCCATTATCTGCCCTTTGGAGAACAAGGAACGTGTGTTCATCGCGAAACCCTATTCATCGACAAAGACGTCACAAACCCAAATGGACTTACCCGAGCTCACTTATTCTTTAAAATTCTAAACAATTTAATTGCAGGGCACAAGGACAACCATGAACGTTGAGCGCGCTTTGGATTCGAAATGTCACTGATGCCCTCATTTAACGCGTGCAGAACAGGTATACGGTTGCTACCGCCAGAGCATATCCGAGAACGCACGAAGCGCTGCTAGCGCTGAATAGCACCGCTGGTCCCATCAGAGCGTGAGATCCCCCCTTGGGAGCCGGGACCCATATTCCGTCTGGGATGAACCGACTCAACACGTCAACATCTTTGGTTCGAAGGAATGACAACGAAAACGCTCATTTTGAAACGTTTTTACTCACTGTGAAAGGTGTTTTCCCTTTTGGGAAACCCTCGCCTGATCACCGGCGTCAGCAGTGGCTTTCCCATCGTGACCGCGATTGCCGCTGGATCCCCCGCGCCCGCCGCTGCAGGAGAACTCAGGCACCATTTGCGAAACTTAAAACTTGGATACTTTGAATGGGTAGATTGAAACTTGACCGAGGGCTCGAAAACTATGATCGCGACGGGGGCGGTCCTAATTTCAGGAGGACGACTCTGATGGCGAGCGGAGGTTGCATTGAGGAGCACATTTTTGCGGACGGTGCGACAAGCTGAGAGCGGGACGAAGATCGACGAGATCTGAGGACGAGAGCAGCGCAGCCCTCTGGTACATCCGCCAGCGACGGGAGCGGGACGCTCAAGCGTCTGGTGGTCGGCCGATCGAAGATCTGAAATAACCATCGATCGTACCTGTGGATTGTTTTTTAAGCCGAGTTTGCCCGGACCATACTTTCACCGCTAAGTTTGGGTCCAATTTGAACATCTCGCGTGATCAGGGTTTTAAGAAAGCTGACGAGCGGTGAGTGTATCTTGGGAGGTTCGCTCCTGGCCGGTTGGCGGACCATTGCCTTTATCGTCGGCTACAAAATGTCTGTGCCGCTGAGTAACGACGATCGTCGCTTGGCGAGGCTTTCGACCAACGGGTGCAGGAGACATCAATGAACAGATCGAGCTCTTCCAAATGCCTGGCTGCACTAGGGCTGAGCTTTCTCACGATCGCTTTGACTGTGTTTCCTGCGCAAGCGGAGATGGGGGCGGCGCCTAGAGAACAGCCACAGGCGTTAGTTGAGAGCCTCCCTGAGCCCATCAATCCCAGTTTCACGATAACCAGCGCGGGACACGTGGCCAACGGATGTGGGCTGCGCAACGCGAGGAGTTGTCAGATAAGGATGCGGGGCCTCCCAGCAGGATCGACCGTAGTAAAAGCCGTTATCTATTGGGCGTTTACTTCCACAACCGGAACAGGAAGCGCGAAGCAAAGTACGATTACCTTCGCGGGCAATGTTGTCACGGGAACATTGGTGGGCAGTGGCATTGATGCTTGCTGGTGCGGCGGCACTAATGTCGTGTACCGGGCCGGCGTTAGATCCTTTGTGACCGGCAACGGGGTCTACGGGGTCGCTCTTGCGAACGGCGCGACACCGCAAACCGACGGTGCAAGCCCCTGGCAGGAGACCCGGTGTCCAACGAATACGAACCAGGGATTGGCAGACGGTGCCTCTCTGGTCGTGGTCTACACACTGCCCAGAGGGAACGGCACGACCTTGATTTATGACTCCGGCCTGGCTGGAAGGGAGTTCGGCGCAAATCCAGGTCTGTCTTACACACTTGATAAGGTACCGACTCCAGGACAAGGCTCAAGTATATTTACCGAGATCGGTTCCGACGGTCAGATCGGTACTTCACTTACAGCGTTTTTGACATCGAAAACTACTTCACTCAACGGTACTCCTATTGCCGGACCGGGCGCAGCGGCCGTTGGTGGGGATAACGACAGCGACTGGAATGGAGCAGACGGAGCGCCCTTGAATCAGTTGTGGGATACTCATTCTCACGATGTGACAGGTATTGTGGCGCCAAGCTCCGAAAATGTCTCCATAATCGATAACACGGGAGCCAGAGATTGCCTAATAGCGGTTGCGAATGTACTATCAATTCCTTGAAATGGACGAGCAGAGCGCGAGGATTGACGGAGAGAGTTCAGGCTGACTGACAGGCAATCAACATCAACAGAAATTCAAAAAAATTGGGCTTCCGTTTTTAACCCTTCTATTCCATCTCGCAATGACTGTCGGAAGCGGTTGGCGGCTGCTGCTCGAAAAAGGGGACCCCACTGCTTCGCTTCTTCAAAACTGTCATCCTTGCCTGACGAAGTACCCCAGCTCGGATCGCTACAAATCATTGCATAATAACTGCAATCGCCGATTCCCGCCGATATTAAGGCAGTCTTGGGTGAAAAGGGTCTACGCAGTATCAGTTGTTCTTGCGCTTGTGCTCTTTGCGGCTTCGACCGCCGGTTCGCAAACCGCCGGATCTATCAGTAGTGTGAGCGGGAGCGCTATGTTCCAGCGTCGCGCAAGTAGCGCTCAGGCTACGCAGGGTATGGCTGTCGAAAAAGGGGACCGGCTCATAACCGGTCCCAACGGCCATATCACGATTACTCTTGGCGACGGCAGCCGCCTGGAACTCGAGCCTTCCACAACCCTGATCATCGATCAGTATTTCGCTCCACCGGCCGGAGCGGTGCGGTCGTCCTTTAGCCTGGTTGGCGGAGTAGTGCGTGCGCTGGTAAGCATCGCGGGTAGCGCCAAACCTAACTTCGAGGTTCACACACCCAATGCAGTCGCTTCAGCTCGTGGCACACAGTACGACAGTGCCTACTCGACCGGCACGCCTCGGGCAGCCTTTGGCGAGTGCCAACAGTTCACGGACGTTAGCGTCTATCAAGGAACCGTTGCGGTAGCAAATGTGGTCGCTCCTAACGCCGCGATCAACGTCAGGGAGGGCTACCAAACTACCGTAGCTTGCGCGCAGTCTCCGTTGAGACCAGGGCCAATCGGATCGAAAAACGCTGCACCGGCATTGCCACCTCCGATGAGCGCGGTGCCGCCGCCACCTCCTCCACCGCCACCTCCTCCTCCACCGCCGCCACCTCCTCCACCGCCGCCACCTCCTCCTCCACCGCCGCCACCTCCTCCTCCACCGCCGCCACTACCGCCGGGGCATGGATTCGTGCCGGGCGGAGGATACCGGTAACAACCGTACATCTGAAGGAGACGCAGGGTGATCTTGCCAAGAACGATACGCCGCTGGAGTTGTCTCGCGGTTGCAATTGGAATGAGCAGCCTGGGGGCTCTTTCGCCGGTATACGGGCAGCTGTCGAATCTTTATCCCGATTTTATGAGCCTTGAGCGGCCCGGCAACTTGGACGTGACGCTGTTCGGGGGCGGCTTTGGCAGTGGCACCTATGGCGTGATTCAGGAGGGCGTCCAAATCGAGCAGAGCGTCACTCCTTACGTGGGAGTTTTTGGCCGCGCGACCGGCTACCAGCTTTTCGTCGGTGACGACTCCTCAAGCCCATTCAATCCGACCGCGGCGCATTCGCCGCGGCTTAATTTCGGTAACCTTCAGGGCGGGATCGACCTCAAGCTTTATCCCGGGACATCGCTGTTTCTTTCAGGCGGCCATAGCGTTGCCGATAGTGATGGCTCCATCATAGAGGGTGACTTCTCGACCTGGCTCCTGCCTCACTCGCTGCATCCGCTGAATTTCTCTTTCAGCTCGATTCACGATTTCCAGAACCAGGTGACTTCCACCGAAATCGATGTACAGTGCGTAGTTATCTCGACCGAACAGTGGCTCGCTATGGTGGGCGGCGGAGGCGCTTTCTATGCTGGCGGAGTCCTCTCCGGTGCGCAAGGTCAAGGCGGTCCAGACCTCGGGCTTTACTATCGGCCGTGGCGAGTCGGCGCTGCCGTGCAGGCGGGCGATGGAAGCGCACATGGTTACGGCCAGTTGAGCATCTATAAGCTACTGAGCTTCAGTGGTCTATAGCTCTCAGCGGTGTCTAAGGGCTACATCGTAAATGGAGTGGGAACTGCTCAGCGGGTTAGGGTTGAAGCGATCCCAAGCTTTCAACGAGGCATCGATCGGAACGAAACCAATACTTAAACGCATCTCTAGAAATAATATTTTGCCGCACGAGATGATGAGGAAAAGCGCTTTTTCCTCTCTTTAGACGTTGGAGTTGAAGAAGGTTAGCTCTGAGGCCTGCGCCTCCGAAGACTGCCTCATTCAAGTCCACAGATGAGGGTACTCGCTGTTTGGCTGAGCGTTGGGCAGCCCGATCATCCTGTCGTTGGAATCGAAAAGCCTCGCGGCGGCGGCGACGAATCGTAATGCCAGGCCAGCGGGAAAGCGTGTCTTCTCCGGCCGTCATCTCGGATCTGATTGGGCGTAGCTGAGACCGCTAAGGCAAAGTTCGTTAATGTCGTATAGATTTGCCATCACCCCGCTATTGTTAGCGAGCAGAGCTACAATCACAGGGTGACGCTTTCTCTCCCAGGTCTGTTATTCATCTGTCGCATCGAGATAGTGAGATCGAACAACTTTCATCGGCTACCGCGTCTGAATTCGTATCTATGGATTGAACGTTGCACCGCACTTTACGGTATCTTGCATAGTTTGTTCACGATCGAGTCTGGATTTGTAACGGTTCGCCGCACGCTTCATTGGTAGCGGTCGTTGCAAAGCTGCGACAACGCGGTGCGATTCCGCCTGACACGATCCAAAGAAAAGTAGTCGATCTCTCGAAGTTAGCATTCCTATAAGCTCCTCATTTTCGCTTAGAGATGAATTCCTCTTATCATTGCGACATTATGGCACTTAGAAAACCAAGGAAAAGTTAAACTAGTCTTTTGAGATGACAAGCGGTCTGTATCTCCTAGCGCAGTATGTCTTAGTACTGTGGCACAAAATTGGCGTTGCGCGATGGCTGCCATATTTGGGCCCCCAGGGAGGAGACTACGGTGCTGAGCAGATCAACGAGCTTGTTTTCTTCTCTCGCAGTGGGGCTATGCATGTTGGGGACGAGCGGATGCTTTTTAACGAGCATCGGAATAGACAGGCCTGAGGTCCGTGCGCGGACCGACTTTGGGCCGTCTCAGACAGTGCGCGTGTGCGCCTTGCTCGATGACGGGATAAGCCCGCACGATGCTCAGGAGACTTTCGAGGACTATTGGAACCAAAACGAAGCATCGAAGTACAATCTCTCGGTCAAGTTAGTATCGTACTCGAGTTTGCCGCGTCCGGCGAGCGAATTTTTCCATTGGCAGATCGCTCGACAACTAGGTATGCAGGAGATTCCGGCTGGATGCGACCGCATGATGTACTTTGTCAATCGCAACGCGCTCGACGTGCTTTGGTCGGTGCCCGAAGCTTACGGCGCTCCTGAAGTGTTGGGCGAAACCGACGATTTCACGATGACGCGGGGGTTCGTTGTCGACCGGATCGCAAGTCTGAACCAGGTGCTTATGGGTTTGTGGTTTTCGCCCGCCAAGGTGGCGCGTCACGAGACTTATCATCTGGTCGGATGCGAACACGACATGGTGATGGATGCTTGCTATAGGCATATTGCTGAGGCGAAATGGATCGAGAACCGGCTGCAGGTTGCGGGCTGTTATGAGAAACTGGGGGTAGATCCGTTCTTCCCAGCTTTTTCGCACGCCGGCATGGGTCCCATCCTGCTGACGCGCTCGCAGGGCAACGGTATTCTCGGCCTAGAGAAAGATCTGTCGTTCAACAGCTTTATGGATTGCGCCCGCTACGCGGGTCTGCCGGTCGATCAAAAAGGCGTGCTGGAAGTGGCGGACGCGGAAAGTTGGATGAATAAGGCGATCGAGGACACGCATCACGTAGCGACGCAATCGGTGGTGGTGATAGCCTCGCCCGTCGCTGGGACGTCGGATCACCCGAGCGCAAGCCCCGCTGAGGCAGCAGTCACGGCGGTGTCCCGGCCGCTCGCACCAGCGTTGAGCAATAAGAAACCGGCGTCTCTTCCGACGCCTACCATCTTACGTGCCAATACGGCTATGGTCGATTCGCTGACAGTGGCGCTTTACGCGGCGTATCCGGGCTTGACCTCTGCGCCGCAGAGTGCCGAATATCTGCTGCCCAGCATATAGGGCGACGGCCGGTTTTCATGCTGAGCAGCACGATCAGGTGGCGGAGGCGTCGGAGAATAGATACCTCATCGAAGCACTTGATGTCCGATGCGCTGCGTCAACAGACGCCTCAAGGCCGGCGAACAATTGCTGAGCCACGGTGTCGTATAGGCGCAGACGATGGCAATCGTAGTTAACGTCAGGCAGCAGCTCGCTCATACGATGGCGCAACCGCCGAGCCACTTGGGGCGGTATGAGCCGCTTGTGAAACTCCACTTCAAGTGAACACCGCCTTTGATGTCGGCGGCAGTAGCCCACGTGAGATGAAAAGACGCGGGCGCATTTCTGTCGAGGCCAACGAGCTCATCGAAGCAGGTTCGCCGCTCCAGCCGATCATGAATTTCGGCACCCGGGAATGCTGCGCTGACAAGCTCGGTGATCCGATTGTCGGCAGCGTCATACGGAGCCGGGCGGCCTCGAACGGCCGGAACGCTGGCGACTCTGACTCTGAGGTGGTGACGAAACGCGATGCTCGAAATCAGCGTCGCTGCGAGACAGACAAGCCAGATGGAAGAGAACGCAGCTGACAATTTTACCCTGACGCCAAAACTTAGGCCCACCAAAGCAGGCTTTAAACTTAGCTTACTTCAGCAGTCGTCCCGACGATCATGACTATCTTGACAAATAAAAGTTAATAAAGCCTATCATTACGGATCGCAACACATCGGGGTCTTGACTTTGCCATCGTTACGCAGACTATAGTGATGCGGTAGATGATTATCAAGGCAGAACAGATTTTCAGCATGTCTAAACATGTAATTTAGAGATGTAGATAGCTTGAAAAGGACTATCGCAATGAAAGCACTCTATGGTCGACGCTCCGGACAGATTCTCGTATTAGCCGCGATTGCGATGGTGGTACTGCTCGGCTTCGCTTCATTGGGAGTGGATATGGGCTACCTCTATTCCACGCGGCGGCGCATGCAAACCGCGGCCGACGCAGCAGCGGTGGCGGGTGCTAGTGCGATTCGCGATGGCCAGAGTTACACCAACGCGGCTGACGACGTCGCCTCCTTTAATGGCTTCACGAATTCGCAGAACAACGTGACGGTGACCGTCAGCGAACCTACGCTGCCATCGCCCTACCCGAGCGGCGTGACCTACGTCGAAGTCGACATTTCGCAGACCGTGCCGACTTTTTTTCTGCGGGTGCTGGGTTACAAATCCATGAAAGTGGGTGCGCGTGCGGTGAGCGGCGCCGTCGCCGGGCCCGCCTGCATATATGCGATGGACCCTAGCGGCTCTGGAAGCTTCTCGTTGACGGGCAACGCCAACGTCAATTCCCAGTGCGGCGTAATCGATGATTCGACCTCTTCGTCCGGACTTTCGCTAACTGGCAATATCACGCTAAAGGCAACCTCGGTCGGTGTTGTCGGGAGTAGCTTTTCCAAATCCGGCAACATCAACATTTCGCCGCAACCCGTCGAGAACCTGGCCGCGTTGCCCGATCCCCTCTCTGGACGGGCCAACAGCATAGCGCCGACCGTCGGTGGCTGCAGCCAAGCGGCCAGCACGAACGGCGGGAGTTACTCCAATTCCGGCATCGTCACCACGCTTAATCTGACTCCCGCAGTGTACTCGGGGGGCATGAGTGTCAGCGGAATCATCGGAACGGTGAATTTCGCGGCCGGTACGTACGGCAACGGGATCAATCTCGGCGGAAACGTGGGCACGGCCAATTTTAATCCGGGTCAGTACCAGAACGGTGGAGGCAGTGGCGCCAGCATAACTGTCACCGGAAATACGACGACGGTCCTCGCGGCCGGCGCGTACACCTTCTGCGGCGCGGTTAATATCACGGGCAACAACACGGTCACCCTGCAGCCGGGTAAGTATTACGGCGGAATCAAGATCACCGGCAACGCCAATGTAACCTTCAGTCCGGGTACCTATGTTCTGGCGGGGGGCGGATTGACGGTCACCGGCAACTCCACGCTTAAGGGTACTGGCGTGACCTTCTATGATACGAGCGCTACCGGCTATGCATACGCGCCGATCGACCTGACCGGTAATGAGACGGCGAACCTCACTGCTCCCACCTCTGGCACCTACGAAGGCTTCCTTTTCTTCCAGGATCCATCGATAGCGGTCGGCTCTGCTGGTGCCACCATAGTGGGCAACTCGTCGTCGACCTTTGACGGCATCGTCTATCTCCCCACGACCACCCTCACATATGTGGGCAACTCGGGCGGTTCCGGCTATACAATTCTCGTCGCCTACGACATCAGCATCACCGGCAACTCCTCGTTAACTATCGGCAATAATTATTCCTCGCTTGCCAATGGCGCACCGATCAAGTCGAGCGCGCTCTATGAATAGCCCTGGTTCAAACAGACCGATTGAGACGCGCCGGCGCTGTTGGGCCGCATCTGGCCAAAGCTATGTCGAACTGGCCTTTGCGCTCCCGGTGCTCGCGATCATCCTGGTGGTAGCGGCCGATTTCGGACGCCTCTTCTATACCTATGTCGAAGTAATCAATGCCGCGCGCGCAGCGGCGCAATATGGGTCCAACAGCGTGGTCACCGCTGCTGACTCCAGTGGGATGATCGCCGCGGCCAAACAGGATGGTGTCAACGTTGCCAATCTGACGGTCACCGCTAGCGAATGCACTTGTGGAACCGCGACTGCATCCGTCCTTGCGTGTTCGTCGAACTACTGTACCAATGACCCGCAGGGAAACTACGTCGTGGTTAACGCCCAGGCGCCCTTTAGCACCATCACCAAGTACCCCGGCGTCCCTTCCTCAATTACTCTTAAGAGCCAGGCGGTGATGCAGGTTCAGCAACAATGAAAAGGTCTGTCGCTCGGCTGCTTAAGAGAATTTATTTGACCGGACAAGCAATGGTCGAATTCGCGATGGCGGCTACGATTTTTCTATTGTTGATGTTCGCGATCGTCGAGCTAGGTATGGTGGTATACTCGTACAACACCATTAGCCACGCTGCCCGCGAATGTGTGCGATACGCGATCGTGCATTCGCCGACCGGTCCAGCCCCGGCGACCACCGCTCAGATCCAGACCGCAACCATAACCTACGCCGATTTGCCGGCGCCAAACCAGCTGGTACCGGGTGACGTCGCTATAACCTGGCCGGCCGATCCCAATCTGCCATTGTCCAAAGATGCGCAATGCACCATCGCCTTGAACTACAGTCTGCGCATACCATTTCTGCCGTCGAGGACGCTGCCGCTGACCGCTACCGCACGGATGCTCGTTTCCCAGTAACGGGTGGTTCACGATAACAGATAGGCTGTTTAAGACATTGATCTTTCGAATTGGTAAGGCCTCGACTGTGGGGCAGTATTCCATGTTGCTAAGCGCCCTGACAATGCATACCGTTGCGGCAGGCACGTACTATAATGTTAACTCGAATGACCTGCGGTTGATTGCTTTCATCACGGTCGGAGCTGGGATCCAATATCTCTCCGTAGATCCGGAGACTGCAATCCGCATCTCGACTTGTTTCGTTTTAGACTTCTCTATCACGTTCGAGGAGATCATTTCGATCGAGGCCTCCGATGACGACAGTGCACTGACCATCGACTTTACCCGCGAGTTTCCGAGATGTATCTTTGCTGGCTCTGAGACTGCCAAATCAGACCATTTGCATAATCGCCTCGGGAGAGCAGCAAAAAAGGCGGTAAACCGGGTTGCTGCGCGACATGTCCCGAGACAGTGTTTCGAAGTAACTTAGCAGGCCACTCTAATTGTTTTTTGGAAAAACGCCTCCAGTCTCTCCCTTATCCCTTATAGAAGATCAGAAGGTATGGACAAGTCCGGCGACCTAGACGGTCTGGTTGTAGCATTACGGACATTCTCGCATTCAGCTCGTTACCTTTTTCATAGTTTGCTAGTCCTTTTTTGCAGCCACAGGGAGCGCACGAAAGGTCTTTGCGCTCGAGCTTGCGCTCCTTCGCGGTCGGCTATTGATCGCTTGCGACTGTATGAGCTTGACCGCTCCTTAGCTCCGACTCGTACTGGTTCATCAACAGGTGGTAAACTCAGCAGTGGCGATATTTGGTCGTGTGCTGCCCGGGTCGCTCTACGAACTGTGGGCAGATATGTTCGCGACACGATCGCATTGTTAAGTATAGGCTGGCTGTGAATGGAAGCTTCGGCTTCAAACTGGAGATTTAGCTCGCGATCTGCCGCTATTGTCGCGGATGATCAGCGGCACCTCTCTGAGCACATCGATCGCCTCTTCGTGGCGCTGACGCTGTTTGAATGGGTCGCTGCAATCGCGGCTGCCCTGTGGATTTCGCCGCACCTTTGGTTTGGAACGCAAAGTGATAACCAAATTCACATTTGGACTGCAATTCTCCGAGGAGGCATAATCTCGTGCCTATCTTTGGCGCTCGTCTTCGCGATGCCCGGCAGAAATGTAACTCGCCACCTCATCGCTGCGGGATTTATACTTATGTCGGGCCTCCTAGCTGGTCTCCCAGGTGGTGGGATTGAGAGGCACTTACAAGTCATTGTCGCGCTCGCCTTCTTATCTCTTTATCGCGACTGGCGCGTATTGGTGACGGCCTCGACCGTTGCCTCGATTGACTATTGTTTAGGAGGTATTCTTTGCGTCCAAACTTATGGCTTACTTCCAGTTGAACCCTGGCGATGGTTGGAACACTCAAGCTGGATCCTTTTTACTGACATCTTCTTGATTATCTCTATCAAGCAGAGCCAAGAGCAAATGTCGGCGATCGCAGCGCGCCAAACGAACCTAGAGGAGGCCAATAGAAAGATCCAAGATGAGGTGCTGCAGCGCGAAATCGAACTGCAGAACAGCGAGGAGAGGTTCCGCTCGCTAAGTGAGGCTTCGCCGGTCGGTATTTTTCTCGACTCACTCGGCAGCTGCATCTATGCAAACAAGCGGCTTGGGGAAATCTATGGCTTCCCCTCCGAAGAGATTCTCGGCAAAGGATGGATTCACAACATCCATTCGGATGATCGCGATAGAATCGTGAACGAAGGGCTCACCGAGATACGTGAGAATCGTAACGTTGGACTTCAGTATCGGATCGTCACGTCGGCAGAGGAAATCCGTTGGGTTTCGACTCGGACCGCGCGGCTGCCGTCGCGCGATGGACAACCGATTATTTTTGTCGGCACAGTCGACGACATCACCGATCGCAAGCGCCTCGAAGAAGAACTGGCCCGCAGTCGCGACGAAGCGCTCGAAACAGCGCGACTCAAGTCCGAGTTTCTATCTAACATGAGTCACGAGATTCGCACGCCGCTCAACGGGATCATCGGTATGAGCGGATTTCTGGTAGATACCAAGCTCAGTGACGAACAGCGCGAATTTGCCGAGACCATTCGTTCATCTGGCGATGCCCTGCTCACCATTGTGAACGATATTCTCGATTTTTCTAAAATTGCAGCTGGTAAACTGATTTTCGAAGAAATCGACTTTGACCTCCTGACGACCGCTGAGTCGACGGTCGAATTACTGGCGCCGCAGGCGCACAAAAAAAATATCGAATTGGCGCTTTTTGTCGATTCGGCTGCTCCGCGCGTGTTGCGTGGCGATCCGGGCCGGCTGCGCCAAGTGCTCACCAACTTGATCGGCAACGCAATCAAATTCACACCTCAGGGCGAAGTTGTATTGAGCATTGTCGCTGAAGCAACCACTAACGATGAGGCACAAATTCGGTTCGAGGTTTGCGATACGGGCATCGGGATCAGCGCTGAAGTCCAGCGGCGGCTGTTTCAGCCCTTCTCACAAGCGGACGGCTCGACCAGTCGAAAGTATGGAGGCACTGGCTTAGGTTTGGCGATCTCGATGCAGTTGGTTGAAGCGATGGGCGGCAAGATTGTAGTTCAAAGCGAGATTGGAAAAGGCTCAACGTTCCATTTCACGGCCAAGTTTGGAAGGGCAGAAAGCGGCGTCGAGGCACGGCAGAAGCGGGAAAACTTGAGCGGTCTGCACGCCCTGATCGTCGACGACAATTCTACCAATCGCCTAATTTTGCGTCGCCAGCTATCGGACTGGGGAGCTCGCAGCGATGCGGTAGAAAACGGCTTCCAAGCGCTGGCCGCACTTCGTGCTCAGGTTTTGATCCAACCATACGACGTCGCGATCCTCGACCTCCAGATGCCCGAGATGGACGGTCTCACGTTGGCCCGCGAAATCCGCAACGATACTAATATCTGTGGCACACGCCTGTTGATGATGAGTTCGGCAGGAGAACGCGCCGATTTCGCGGCTCAAGCAACAAGTTTGGACTGTTGGCTCATAAAGCCGGTTAAACACTCTAAACTCTACGAGACACTGATTCATCTGGTCCCGGATCGGACATCCGTCCGGCATGGAATCGAGCGGGAGAGCGACGCAAGCCTGGGTGGGAGGGAGCAACCCATACCCTCGAATGGACATCGCACTACCGCCTCGGCGATGCCAACGGATGAGTTGCGCAAAAAAATCCGCGTGTTGGTGGTCGAAGACTATGCGGTCAACCAGAAAATCGCATTGCTCCAACTCAATCAACTCGGCTTCTCTGGGGACGCGGTCAGCAATGGCCTGGAGGCGCTCGATGCACTTCAGCAGGTTCCGTATCAAATGATTTTGATGGACTGCCAAATGCCCGAGATGGATGGATATGCGGCGACCCAAGAAATTCGGCGACGCCAATCTGGTAAGCACCACACTGTGATCATCGCTATGACAGCAAATGCGTTGGAGGACGATCGCGAAAAATGTCTTTCCGCCGGAATGGACGATTACGTTTCAAAGCCGGTTCAAACCGACAAATTGGAGGCGGTGATGGTCCGGTGGCTGCCAGTCGCCCTAGAGCTGGGCGCCTCGTCAATTGAGTTTCCCGTCGTAGTCTCTACGCCGTGATCGCTAAGCCTCAATGAGCATAATGCTCACAGCGGGTATGCTGGGAAGGAAGCCACCTCGCGTGATTCTCTTTTATCTAGATTTACCTTCTGCTTTGAAATTATGCCCAATTTAAGCATCAGTTGGCAAATATAACATCTTAAAGAAATCGCTCGTTGCCGCGACCATTGAATTTCAAAAAACATAAAAACAGGTGTAAACGTGTTGTACTATATGTATCCATTTGTTAACTTGTTTGGAGACTGAGTAGGGCCGTTTTTCGTAAGTCCAGCTGGCCCATAACTCAGCCTTTTAGATGGACGATTCTGACCTGACACAAAGAAAGGCCGAATGGGACAATGAGACATGGCAGCAAGAGTATTAGTAGTGGATGACCAGCCCGTGATACGCCGCATTCTGCGTCTTCGATTTGAACAGATCAGATGCGAGGTAGAAGAGGCGGGGAACGCGCTTGAGGGATTCGAGGTATTTTTAAAATTTCATCCGGATCTGATCACGTTGGACATAGTTATGCCAAATGTGGGCGGTTTGACCGCTATGGACTTGCTTGAGCAGGTCCGAAAGGCAACCGATGAAACTGATGTAATCGTTATCAGTTCCATCACTTCCATTGACGAGCAGGAGAAATTCCGGAAGGAAGGAGCTATTGGCTTCATTTCGAAGCCTTTCGATAGCTTCGAAGGGTTGATCAGAAAAGTGGGGCCTCTCATAGAGGCAATTGAGTCACAGACTGTAGAATCTACCCTAAGCCAGCGGCTCGCGGCCCTTAAATGAGCATCCCGTGGTAGCTTAACCCAAGAAGGTTGAAGTAGCTTCTGCCGATACCATGGATAAAGAAATTTCCTCAGCCATCACTCAGCAAAGTGTCGATCCCAAGGCACTACGGGGACTTCGCGAAATCGCCACGCCTGACCAAGTTGTTGAGCTCATAGATTTGTTCCTGGATACCCTGGAACGAAATCTGTCCGCCATGCGCGTGGCTATGGCAGAGCGAGACACGACAACTCTGGCCACACTCGCCCATGGATCGAAGGGAACCGCAGCGGGTATGGGTGCCACGTGTTTGGCCGCCCTTTCTCAGAAACTGCAAGAGTCGGCTAAGCGCGG
This sequence comes from uncultured delta proteobacterium, assembly GCA_963710455.1. Taxonomy (GTDB): domain Bacteria; phylum Desulfobacterota; class Binatia; order Binatales; family Binataceae; genus JAKAVN01. The sequence continues at coordinate 97,396 of CAVQAG010000010.1, read as the reverse complement.
AATGCTTGAGGAAATCTCTACCTGGTTCAAGCAGGTGGAAAGTGAGACGCAAAGCGTTAGGCAAATATTTGAAAAAGAGAAGAAGCAGCCAAGCACTTAGGCTTGGTCTGTGAGTTCCAACCATTTATGAGTTAGAGTCTAAGGGCTTTTCGTCTGCGAAGCGGTAGCGGCAGCCGTCCGGGCAACTAGGTAGAGACGTCGACGTCGACGCACGTCCGTTGGGAAAATCGGTGGTGGTAAGCTTTCGGCGCGTGCGCAACCCCACCTCGCGGATTCCACCGCCTAATAGAGCTTTCCACTATCAGTTTCAATGCGCGAGGTCCGTTGAGCTCCGTAAGTCCTGTTTGCAACGCTTTAAAACTGAGCCACTTTACCGCCGTAAAAGTGAGCCACTCTTGGCTGGTTTTTTCTTCTCTCTTTGGTGAGATTTTAACCGTCTGATCTTTTCGTTGGTGCGCGTTAGGTGTCGCGCGCCAGCGCGTACCCTGCGCGCAAGCGTTGCTAACGCGCTTCACTATCGTCGGCATGTGCTTCCTTCTTTGCACCGCCGGCGGTGGCGGCTTTGGTTGCGCGCTGGCTGCGGTAGGAATCGCCGCGCGTGGTCAGGATGTGGGCGTGATGGGTGAGGCGATCGAGCAGCGCGGTGGTGAGCTTCTCGTCGCCGAAAACCTTGACCCACTCGGAGAACGCCAGATTGGTGGTGATGATGGTCGAGCGGCGTTCGTAGCGCTGGGCCAGCAGGTTGAACAGCAACTCGCCGCCGGCGCGCTCGAATGGCACGAAGCCCAGCTCATCCACGACCAACAGCGCGACTTTCTGATAACGCTGCTGCAGCGCGGTCAGCCGCCGTTCGTCGCGGGCCTCGATCAGGCTCTGCACCAGATCGGCGGCGCGCGCGAAGTGCACGCGGAGCCGCCGGCGCGTGGCTTCCACTCCGAGCGCGATCGCGAGATGGTCTTGCCGGTGCCGATCGGGCCGGCCAGGATCACATCCTCGGCGCGGCCGATGAACTCGCCGCTCGCCAGTTCGAGGAGCTTCGGCCGTGAGACGCCCTTGAGCGCCGCCCAGTCGAGCTGGTCGAAGGTCTTGATATCGGGAAAGCGTGCCTCGCGCAGCAGGCGGCGCGCGGTGCTTTGATGGCGATTGGTGATCTCGGCTTCGAGCAGTTCGCGCAGCAGGTCCTCGTAAGCCCAGCCGCCGTCGCGGGCGTGCCGGCATAGCCCCGGATAATCGCGTACCACCGCCGCCAGCTTGAGTTCGTGGCAGTACTCCTGGATGACCGCCGCGCACGCTGCGTTACTCATGGACGGCTCCGTCGGCGAGCAGCAGATGATCGTAATCGGACGCGCGTCCGGCTTCGACCACGTAGGCGGCGAGCGCTTCGGGCACCGCGATGTTCTCGAGCTTCGGTCCGGGAACGGGAAGAGTCAGCACGTCTATGCGTTGCTGGCGGATCGCCGCTTCCAGCGCCAGGCGCACGCGATCTTCGCCGTGTTCGCAGACCGCGCCGAGCAGCCGGGCCACCACGCGCGCCGCTTCCAGTTCGCCGTGAGTGCCGCACAACAGTCGCCACAGTCCGCTCCACGGTGCGCCCAACTCCGCGATCAACTCCGGCGCGACCTGGCGCACCGCCTGCGGCTTGCGCGCCAGCTCGGGAAGATAATGACGATAGCGAACCTGGCGCGTTCCAAACCGCGCCCGCGGATGCGTCACGCTCTCGCCCATGCAGGTGATGCGGACGTCGTCCACGCCGAGGTACGCGGTCGCATCCAGCCGCGCCCAGCGCGACGGCACCGAGTACCAGGCCCCTTCGATCCTCACCATCGCGCGCGAGCTGATCTCGACTGGGATTGGCTTGCGCACCTCAAAGCTCGTAGCGGGTGCCGGCAGCAGTTGCACCCGTTCCTCCGCCCACAGCTCATTGGCGGACCTGCCGGCACGGTGCCGCGCGGGGAACGCGGCGTCGAGTTCGGCGAGCAGCTGGCGCGAGATTGCTTCCAGGCTGTCGCCGCGCGGAATCGGAGTGAGATGCTCAAGCCGGATCGCCTTACCGCGGCTTTCCACGCCGCCCTTGTCGTGCCCTTCGCCGATGCGGGCGAAGTCCGGCTCGAACAGATAGTGGCTGACCAGCGCCAGGAACCGGCCCGTGAGTTCGCGCCGCGCACCGACAATCTTGCGCACCGCGGCCGCGAGATTATCGTACACGCAGCGCCGCGCGACTCCGCCCAGGTGGGCAAACGCCCGCACGTGGCCGTCGAGAAAGGCCAGCTGATCGCAGCGGTCGTAGAGCCAGGCGAACTCGCGCCCCGAGTACATCAGCCGCAACAGGAACTCCCACGCTTTGCGCCGTTCGCCGCCGACTTCCACCACCACCTCGAAGAAATCGATCTGCGCTTCGCCCGGGCGATTAATCAGTGGCACGTAGACCTCGGCCCGTTGCCGCCGCCGCTCGCGCCAGTAGTCACCCACCAATGTCCTGCCGACTCTGATAGCCTTCCGCATTGAGCTGACGATGAAGGCGCATCGCGGTCATCCGTTGCTTGCCGGTGGTCCGCGGCTCCCACTCCGCGATCAACTCCTCCAGCCGCGGCTGCACCGCTTCCCATACCGGCCGCTCCCGCTGTCGCCGCGAACTTCTGACCGGCTCGGGCCGCTCCAGATACTTGGCCACTGTGTTGCGGCTTAACCCCAGTTCGCGCGCGACGCGCCGGATGCTCCGCCCCTCGTTCAGCACCTTGTGTCGCAGTACATGCACTTGATCCATCTTCAGCATCCCCGTCCTCCGGCTTCCCGCCGGAGTCTATGGCTCGGGGTGGCTCACTTTTACAGCGGTAAATGGATCAGTTCTTTAGCGGCATATCCAAGTCCTTGTTGAACGGATGCCTACAGCTACTGCAACCGCTAGCCCGGCCAGAATCAACTGGTAGGCGAAAGGCTGTCGTGCAGTTCGACAGGTAAGGTGATCGCAGCAAGCCCAATGAGAATCACACGACAACGAAACTGATAATCGGCTGAACTGTCGCATTACCATCAGCAGCTACTCTTCTACTGGGAAACGACCCGAGTATACAACGGCAGAATTAGCATCGGCGGCAACGCGCGGATCCCACTTGAGGCCTTCTTGCGAAATGAAACGTTAGTGATCTTGATGTGCGGTGCCGTAGGATCCCGACGCCGTGTAGGACGCTAGATTAGTCGGCCGTTTTGGGTTGCGACTACCGAACGGCGCTATGGCTGTGGGGTTGAACCTGGAGCAAATGCGCGATGGTCCCTAGAGTTTCGCAGCCAGAGACCTCCAAGGTCGTCGCGCGCGACCCCTGAATCAGAACGGTCAAAAAAGAGCGATTGCTAATTTTGACAGGCGGTCGGCCGAGGCTCTAGGCGATCCGTCCCGGCTTTGGAAACTAAAGACCTCTGACTCCGCGCAGGGCAGCCAATATGGCGCCTGACAACGAACTGTTAAAGCTGCAGTAGTAGGCGAGACTCGCTAAGGCGAACGCCGCAATTGAAGCAATGAAAATGATATTTATGGACCCTCTTTTTTCTAGCTTAGGTGTTCGATTCTCGATCAGCGAGAGGTCTTCAGAAATCGGTGTACGATCGCGAACCTCAGAATTCTCGCGCTCATGAAGTCGTGGAAAGAGTATGCCGATTCGGCTCAGAGCCTTCTCGAAATCAATAAAAGGTTTCGAGATAAAGGCCATGGCTCCTGCTTGCATGAACTTCTCCCGATCGTCGATCGAGCTGCTTCCACTGATGACGATAATCACGGTGTTGGGTGCCAGCTTACGCATTCGAGCAAGCAGGGAGAGCGCGTCTGGGCCCTCCGCGTTGGGCATTACAATATCGAGCGTAACCAATTGAGGTCGAACGGATTGAAACAGTTCCCATCCTTCACGTGCATTAGAAGCCTCGATGACATCCCATCCGGCTCGCTTCAGACGCTCCTTCAGAATTTTCCTAACGATTCGGGAGTCTTCAATCGTGAGTGCTTGAAAACCCATTGCCAGTTCTCCGTCTCAACAACGAGCAGGAATTGTGCCGCCATGAGATTATGGAGATCGCAAAGTTTTCTCAAACAGACGTGTGTTTTAATTAGCTATTATCGACTATAACCATCTATTATGGCGTCTCTTGTATTGAATTCTTCTAGAACTTAGCCGCTTTGGCAGGAGCGCCTGAGCCGCTGTTGCAGTTTTGCCACGCAGGTTTCGTTCTTAATGGATTGTGAGGTGCATATATTCGTTACACAGACCACCTGGCTAACAAGCTGGGTCATGCTCAGCTGCGGCGATTTGCCCGTCTGGGATGTAGCTTCGTGAGCTCTGGGTTAAAACAATTTCACCACACCGAACGTGGTTACCCCTCTGTGACGGCGGGGCCCGCTTGCTCCGCGAGCTGCCCACTATCGATGCACCGCCAGTAGGGGTTCTCGAAAGTCCACTCGCGCAGAATGTCGTCTCGCCCGGCGCCCCTATTGTTCAAGGTTATTCTTACCCTGCTACCGTCCGCAGTTTTCAATATAAGAATCATTCGCATCGTCTTCTATATCTCCTTATGAGGTCTTTAAACATGACATATTTATCTTATACGGTCAAATCTCATTTTTGATAATCACAAACCCCCGGATCATTTGTAGAAAGCCCGAAGGACGCTAAGAATCGGGGGAAAGGTCTCTTGAGTGTGAAAACCATATTTTAACGAGCCCGCAAACGTTCCTTCGTTGCGCCGGTCGGATCACTGTAAGCGCCGGAGAGAAAATCCCTCAGTGAAGCGGCCGGATAGACCGGTCGCGGCGGAGTAAAACTCCATCACGCGATAGCCTTCAGCCGGGAGGGTTGAAGGCGGAGGGATGAAAGGCGTGGAACTGTATGGGCAGGTGCGACGAGCGTTTATGTTGAGGGGCTGAGCCGGCGCGAGGCAGCGCGGCGATTCGGGATCGACCCGCGGACGGTGGCGAAGATGCTGGCGTTCTCGGTACGGCGGGGATACCGGCGGGGCCGGCCGCCGGCGTGGCCGAAGCTGGATCCTTATGCAGGGATCATCGATCGGATCCTTGAGGAGGAGAAGGGCCAGCCTTCCAAGCAGCAGCACACCTCGAAGCGGATCTTCGAGCGGCTGCGCGACGAGCACGGCTATAGCGGCGGGATCACCTTTGTAAAGGACTATGTGCACGAGCGCCGCCAACGGCAGCGCGAGATGTTCTTGACCGTTGCCGCACGATCCGGGACACGCGCAGGTCGACTTCGGCGAAGCGCTGGCGGTGATCGGCGGAGAGGAGCGGAAGATCCACTTCTTCGCGATGGACCTCCCGCACAGCGACAGCTGCCTGGTGCAGGCTATCCGGCGGAGAGCAGCGAGGCCTTCTGCGATGGACATCGCGTCGGCTTCGAGTTCTTCGGCGGCGTCCCGCGCTCGATCCTGTATGACAACCTTAAGCTGGCGGTCGCGCGCATCCTGGGCGATGGCCGGCGGTTGAGGACCCGGGTCTTCAGCGAGCTGGATAGCATCAGAATTCCGTGTTTTCGGAGCCAGTGGTTAATGAGCGAAGCAGTTGCGTCAGCAACTGCGTAATTACCGTTGCAGCCGGAGCGCCGGTCCGCAGTCAAGGGCGGCGCAGGCCGGCGCGCTTTGCGCGCGAACCCTTGACCGTCGTTGGCATCAGGCAAGGAATGTCTTTCTAACCTAGGGCAGCGCTTGGTTTCTGGTCATGTGCGATGGCTAGTATTGGGCGGCGATCTCGATTCTATGTATCAGTAGTCCGCCCCGGATTCGCGGGGCTGCTCCATGAGAAGTCTTCTTTGTCATTCTCGGGATGAGGCTACGGAGGTCGCGGTCAATCAGGATCTCCGGCGCCTATACGACCCAAAATCGTGCCAATGCCCCCAACAACGGTCCTGGCGATGAGAAAGTGCGATTAACCACATAGCGGAGTTTGCCTGGTCATTTGCCGCCGCATCTTATCGTGGATCGAGGCCATGGGTTCATTTATGTGCTGGTCAAATCGGAATCGATGCCGTTAGCCATCGAACCGATGTCGTGGCCCATGATGTTGTAAGCGCCCCAGGCGATGACACCGATCGCGGCAATGATAATGGCGTATTCCGTCATCGTTTGCCCCTTCACCGTGCGAACCACAGATTCACGAGCGCGGATGAATATTTTTGTCATCGATTCCACATTCTCGCTCCATACGAGTCCTCGTCAAAAGTGCGGACGCCCCGAAGAGCGCCTGGGTTTTCGTGATCTGCTCTGCGACGCGTCGCCCCAATCGTGAGAGCCGCTACGCGTTGGTCAATGCGGAATCAACACCCTTGGCGAGCGAACCAATGTTGTTTCCGAGACCGCGGTAGGTGCCGTAGACCACGATTGCTATGGATGCGAGGAGCAGCGCGTATTCTGTCATGGTCTGCCCCTCAGTGTTGCGAACGAGCGCCTCACGACCATAGATGAATATTTTATTCAATAACCCCATTTTTCTAGCCTTCTAATTTTTATTCCCCCCAGGGCATTATGAGAGCGTACAGACCTCGTTTTAGCATGTCAAGACTCTTTTAGCGTTTTATTATAGCTCTTAGACACTTAGAATTGCCTTCTCCAAAGGATAAGGCGGACCTGTATCAGCCGAGTTTCAACACCCCTAGCGACGATTGGCAACTCCGAAGGATGACAGCAATCTGATTCGCTATGACCTGCCGTCAGCAGCGGCCGAACGGCTCGGTGCTGTTGATCCTGGGGTGCAAACCAGGAATACGAGCGGCAAATCCTATGCGCGCATTTGAATAGCGTCTGAAGACGGAACCCAGTTAAACACCGAACACGACAACACAGCTCTATCGCAATACAGCCTGAGGTGTTGATCTACCGCTGCGCGTGCCCGAGTTGATTGCCGCTTATAAGTGGTCCCCGACGAGGCAGCGGTCTAAGGGGAATATCGAGCGCCCACGCTTCGCAGGCAAGCAGGGCGGCAGACCTAGCGTTCGCGTGCCAGGTGGCGCGCAACAACAGCGCAATTCCCTCGAAGGGTTTTTCTAAACCCGTCCGCGTGTCATGACGGTGACCCTCGCCACTGACAGCGGCGAACACGCATGATGCGCCCACAAACCATCACCTAGGATCTTAGAATTAGAGCGTTCTTGGCGCCAGCAAGAGCGGCGTCCACGCCGCTCTTCGTCGAGGCTGTCACTCGGCTGTATGCGCATTCACCAATGTCCGGCACTGCTCGGTCCCCTCAGCCACACGGATAGGCCCGCAGCTTATGGTGCCTGTTCCAACTACCTCTTGACGCGCGCAAGATTTCTGGGTTTCGAGGCGAGCTGCAACAGAAGATTTTTAATGCTCCAGGAAGGTCTAAAACTGCCAATTCATCAAAATTTGACAGATTAAGCTTCCATTAGAGGTTATAATTAGCGACACAAACTTAATCTCTTATACAACATGCAGATATATTTATAAGATTGCTATAGACAAGTCTTTCAATCTTTGTTAATTATAATGCTGCTTTATTTGCTCATATGAGTACCAGGCCTGAAAATTACGCGTTTACGCAAATCAGCTTACGGTTTCTTGGGATATCTATGGATGCTTGTAAGATTGTCCCTAAAATAAAGGATCGCACCTCTCGTCAGACTGTTATCCGCGAGCGTATAGAAGCTCGAGTTCGCAGGAGCGGCGGCCAGGCAATGGTCGAATTCGCTATCGTTGCGACTATGTTCTTCTTTTTGATTTTTGCGGTGCTCGACTTCGGCCGGCTGTTTCTGGTGCAAATGGATGTCCAAGAAGCAGTGCAGGAAGCGGCCCGCTATGCGTCAACGGGCAATCATCTACCCGATCCCAAGAACCCTGGTCAGACCCTCTCGCGCATTCAGTCGATAACTGACGAAGCTGAGCAGTCGGCGATCGGTTGGGGTGCGAATATCACGAACGTTCAGATCTCCAGCCTGCAGGGCGGTGCCGGAAGTGCTGGCGGTCCCGGCGACCTGGTGACGATTTCAATGACCGTCTCCTTGAATCTGCTGACGCCGATCGTCGCGCGTGGCTTTCCAAAGGGCGCCTACACCTTCGTTTCGAGTAGCAGCGTCAAAAACGAGCCGTTTCCGACGGCCTGAGACAAATTAGGTAAGTCCATGGCGTTACAGCGACCTCAACCTTTATCTGCATCCAGGCAAAGAACATCCGGCCAAGCAATGACGGAGTTCGCTCTCGTAGCGATGGTCATGTTGCTTCTTTTCTGTCTGTTAGTCGATTTCAGTCGAGCTCTTTACGACATGGAGGTATTGAGCGGCCTTAGCCGGCAGGGCTCAAATCTCGCATCGCGCGGAAGCACTTTGGCCGATGCGGCAGCGGCCGTGATCGCCGGCGACTCGCCATTGAATCTGACCAATCACGGCTATGTGATAGTAACCTCCGTCACCGCACAGAGTCAGACTAATAAGCGGACTGGACAAGTAACGCTGGTGAATACGGTCACTGGGCAAGTATCGGTCGGCGGGGTCGCACAGAATAGCAAGGTCGGACACGGGGTCGGAAACCCGGCCACCCTTCCATCGGCGAGCGGGCCTATGCTCGGAGCCGGCCAGACGGTTTATGTGACAGAGGTTTTCTACGCGTTCAATCCGGTCACACCGATTGGAAACCTCTTGCACATGACGATGCCTTCGACATTGTATCAGGCGGCCTATTTCTAAGAAGGTGGGATTGAAATGATCATATCGGATAGAGCTCGCACTCGATTCGCGTTGCCTGCGCAGATTCTGGCGCTCTTCGCTCTGTCGCTGCCCCTTCTGATCCTATTCGTGGGTCTTGGCGTTGATTTTGGGTTCGCGTTCGTAGCGAAAACCACACTTTCCAAGGCTGTCGACGCTGCCGCGCTGGCAGGTATGCGCAACCTCAGTCAAGGCCAAGCTCAGGCACAAGCCATCGCGCTCGCCGCGTTCAAAACCAACTATGGGTCCGGACTTGGCCGCGACAACGCGCTTCCCGTTGTCAATATTGCTTTCGGTACGAACGCCAACAACAACACGACCGTGAACGTCAGCGCCAGCGTAGGTATTAACACTTCATTCCTGCGATTGCTTCCTGGATTCAACGTACTGAAAGTGAGTTCTATCGCTCAAGTGACGCGTCCGCTGCTCATTATGTCGTTGGTCCTAGACAGATCAGGCTCGATGAACCTCAATGGCGGCGCGCAGGCGCTTCCTCCGGCCGTGACCAACTTTTTGAACTATTTCGACAACAATACCGACCAGGTTGCCGAGGTAAGCTTCTCTTCGATCGCTACGACGGATGTGAATATACAAACACAGTTCGTTACTCCGATAACAAACGCGGTCAACCGCATGACTTTTGGTGGCGCCACTTTTTCTGAAATGGGATTGCAGGCCGGGCAGACTCAAATCAATAATGGTAATGCGCCAGGCGAGCAGGTAGCGAAGGTGGTGGTTTTCTTCACTGACGGTTGGGCAAATACTGTTCAGAATAGCTTGAATTGTCCCCCCTCCACTCTGCTGAACTTTGGCGGATGCTCTCCACCCGAAGCTGCAGTGGGCTGGTGCAGCGGTATCTCCTTCCTCAATCCGGTCAATGGCAATGGCCAAAGCTGCGGCGCCACCAGCTTTCCTTCGCAGAGCACCGGCACAACTGAACCGCTCACCCCAACGAACGTGGGAGAACAGAACATCGCGAACGATGCTGCTTATCGGGCGAATAAGGTGGCCGAAAGTATGCGCGGTCAGGGAATCGTGATTTATTCAATTGGGCTGGGTGACAAAATTAGCCAGACTTTTCTGCAGGAAATTGCTAACGATCCTGCGAGCCCCACTTTCAATTCCAGTGAACCGCAGGGACAGGCCGTGTTTGCGCCAACCGCCACTGATCTCAATGCGGTGTTCCAGACCATCGCTTCGGAGATTCTTCTGCGCATCTCGCAATGAGATTAACAGTATTGAGAGGCCTCCCGAAATTATATTGGAATTCTGGGCGCCAACTCGATAGCGGGGTTGCCCAGTCTTGCGCATGTATGCAAAATCGTAGATGGATTTGCTTCAGCGAAGGACGCACTCTACAACCGCTCGTACTCCGCTTAGCTGCTGTATATGTGGGTTGGGTTGTTTGAATGCTGATGGAGACTACTGCTGGTTCATCGAGGGTTTGACGCGGCGAATCTGAAGGACGCCAAGGCGCTGCTCAATTAACTTGCGAACTAACTTCCCTCCAAACTAAGTGGTAACACTGATCCTCAGAGGTCTATCCCGCGTCCACTGTGTTATGTTTGGTTCTGCCCGTGGTCCTCATGCCCAAGGACGAAGCTGCCATCCATTTCGCTCGCGAGATCTTGACCTTGATGGACGTTCAACAATATGAGTCCCATTTAGAAGCAACTGCGCCGTAGTGTCAGCCTTTAATAGGTCCGTCCTGGCGCCTCCACCGGCAGCTTCAGTGATAGGCGGATACTGTCGCGACAACTCAATGCGATTTACTGAGCTGGGAGAGAGCCCATGCGGCTTCGGTGCGGACTGCAATCGTTTAATCCACAGTTGTGAACGTTGTACCGCCGCCCCGATCCGCGCCAATTCCTTACATAGGTACCTGATTAAAGCAGGCGGAACAGCCAAATTCCCGCGAGCACCGAAACGACACCGATAAGGCTGTTCCGTGCTAGCCGTCCCATTTTCTCGTCGCGTTCTTCAGAGCTGGCAATTTTGAAGCCGCATTGCGAGCAACGGCCGCGGTCAGTCCCTCCGACCTTACACCTAGGGCAACGCTTCATCGCCAAACTCCTACTATCGAAAGGCTGATTGATTGCTTCAATCTAGACGGCTGCTACTGGTGGTATCGGCGCCAGAGTTTCAAGGCCGATCCAGCCTACGAGCCTGGAATTTACGAGCCGCCGCCAATTCCCAAAAACGATGCTAACCTTTTGCGCCTCGATTGCTTCCGTCAGTCGAGACCTACTATATCATCCTAATCATTCCACAATCTATCCTGACCGGTCTGAACAATAACAATCTAATTTAAACAAGTCAATAGATGTCTATGGTTCGTTTTAAATGTCATCGCTTCTGCAAATCGGGATTGGATTTTAAAAGAAAGTCCGGCCCGCTTCTGAGAACGGTCCAGCTCTTTCTCCGGCCATCGCCAAGCCAGTCGAATCGCCCAAATGCTTCGATTGCCAGGGTATCGGAAAAGCGAAAAAAAGAACCCCCTGCGCGCCGGGCAGGCTGTTCCGAGGAACCAAATAACAGGGAAGAATGGTGACGGAACTGCCAGAAACGGAGCTCTAATGTTGCGTCTACGCAACTGAGCATTGCCTTGCGTCGAACGTGGCGAAGCTTCGCGACTGAGAGAGCATATTAGCGCGACATTCCTTCTTGGCATGCTGAGTGCGTCGCTCGCCTGAAGATTTGGGCAGCACCGCTCTGGCCCCATGGGTCGGTGCAAGTGACATGATTTCTAGGCGCGATATTGCGATTCTGCTCATTGTACTAATTAGCGGTCTGTGCCTGACTCTCCACCGTGCCTGGATAGACCCATTCCAAGCTCTCGCGGCTTTGGCGATTTTGGTCGTGATGGCGTTCGGGTTGACGGTCTTTACTTAAAGGGTCGAAACGAGGTACCCGACGTCGCCAGACATCAGAGGATCCGGCAAGGCTAGAGATAATCAAAGTTGGCGCACGAAAATGGAGGAAGTATGGGTACTATAGTCCTTGCGTCCTTGATCATCCTTCTCCTCGCCGCCGGATATATCTTTTATTCAAGCGATAAAAACAACCCTCGCAAGAAGCCGCCGCTCCGACAGCCACCGGGGCGGCGCATGCTCTAAGCCAAGCCGTGGTGAGGGTTATTTTTCTATCCGATCGCACCCGTAACCTCCGTTCTAATTAGCGCTTGAAATATTCCGTCAGATCGGAAGCGTTGGGTGCGCATCCCGGCGCCCGCCGCCGAAGCCTATGCGCATCAGTTCCACAACGCTCCCTGCCGTGCTTTTGACAATACAGCTTGGCCCACTTTGGAGTGAACCCCAAAAATGGATAGGCCATGGCAAGGCGACTGGAGTCGGTGACCCGCCCCGCGAAAGTATACCGACCGGCGGTAGAGATTCCGGCCTGGTGTGGTCGGTTGGTGCCGGCGACCAGTGCTAGGCATTCTCGTGTGAACTGATCGATCATCCTCAGCACGCGAAACCAGCGCCCATCAAGGAGTTTTGCGCTCATGAAGTCCATGCTCCACTTTTGATTGGGCCGCGTCGCCTTGGGTGTAGCGACCCGCGATCTTCGCGCCAACTTCTTGCGCAGCTTGGTCCGCACCGTCAGGCCATCTTCGGTGTAGAGCCGATAGATGCGCTTGGGGTTCACTCGCCAGCCTTCGCGCCGCAGCATCACGGTGAGGCGGCGATAGCCAAACCTCACCCGGCTCGCCGCCAGCTCGCGCAACCGCATGCGCAGGCCGTCCTGTGGAGGTCGGCGGCTGTGGTATACCAAAGTCTTGCGCGTAATGTGCATCAGCCCCGCCGCGCGGCGCCCGCTCACGGCGAAGACCGCCTGGGTCCATCGTCCGCGCCGCTGACGGGGCTTTACAGCTTTTTTTGCACGATCTCCTGCAGAATGTGGCGATCGAGCGACCAGGTCGGCGACCAGCCGCTTGAGCTTGCCGTTCTCTTCGCGCAACTGCCGCAGTTCGCGCAGTTCGCTCAAGCCCAGGCCCGAGTATTTCTTCTTCCAGATGTAGAACGTGGCGTCGCTGATCCCGTGCTCGCGGCAGATCTCACTGACCCTGGTGCCGCTCTCGGCCTGGCGCAACGCGCGCACGATCTGCTCCTCGCTGTGGCCCTTCTTCGGGCATTGTGCTGCCCTCCTCGGCTGCTGCACAGGACCACACCTCAGGCCCTTCTCTAAACTTATGCCCGGCATACTTTTCGGGTTTTGGGTCATCCGGCATGAGTCGAACATGGAGGCCCAGTGTGGTCGTGTAGAAGCCGGGTGCCAGATCCGGAACGTCGAATGGTGTCTTGAGTTTGCTTTTCAAGAAAAGGGACTGGAGCAGTGGATAGACGGACGAAGCGCTCTCGAATGCAATAAATGCAATAGTCGTGGTGTGCAGATGGATTGGGTCCTCAGAATCCGAGCGAACTGGCAGCTCTCGAGATTCTAAACGTATTTTTTACTGCATACGGATAGCGCATATACGGCTGCGAGACTTCGGCCAGAAATGATCATTGCGCAGTTCCCACTGTCTAACACCGGTCTCGTCATGAGACCATTGGGCCAATCAACATAAACCCCAAAGATAGGGTCAAGAATAATCCGCCTAAAGCCAAGGGCAAGCAAAGATTTGACTTCAAGACGCAATACTGGGAGTGTCTGGCTCGCCGAGGCCTATTTGTAGGCTCGGTTATCTCCTTCCGGCCGGGGCGGTCGCGTATATTGCCGCCCCGTCCGGTTTTCACGACCAACGTCTTAAGCGACGTCAGAGCACCTAACACCTGAGGTCCCGGCGCGCTTCCGCAATGATGCATAGGTAAAGCTCAGTAGTAGCAGACCACTTGTGAACAAAATTTCCTTCGATGCATCACAGACCCAAACGCTTCATCAACCGGTACAGTGTGGCGCGGTCTACGCCGAGCGTAGTCGCCGTGATAGCACGATTGCCATTGGCGGCCTCGAGCGCCACGCGGATACGCAAAACAGCGGCGCGATCGAGATAAGCTTGCAGAGTTTCATTGGGCTCAGCCGGTTCCTCGCTATTGGGCGCGAGCCCGATCCCACCCTCGAGCGCAAAGGCCTCAGGGGTTAGAACTTCAACCCCGCTCATGACTACTGAACGCTCGATCACATTCTCCAGCTCGCGTATATTGCCGGGCCACTGGTACTCGACTAGCGACCGTTCGGCTTCGAGCGAGAGTGTGATTGGACGTCCGGCGAGCGCTATGTGGTAGGCGAGAAAATGGCGCGCCAGTGGCAGGATATCCTCGCGGCGTTCGCGCAGTGGCGCTATCTTGACGGGTATGACGTTCAGACGGAAGTAGAGGTCGGCGCGGAAGCGGCCGGCGGCAACTTCGTTGCGCAGCACGCGGTTGGTGGCGGCGATAATTCTGACGTCAGCCTTGCGCAACTTCGAGGCGCCGGCGCGCTCGCCGTCTTCGAGCACGCGCAAAAGCTTGGATTGGAAATCTGTGCTCGCCTCGGCGATCTCGTCGAGGAACAACGTGCCGCCCGAGGCGCGCTCGAAGCATCCTGTGCGCTCCACGATCGCGCCCGTGAAGGAGCCTTTCTCATGACCGAACAATTCGCTCTCAACCACGTTGTCCGCGAAAGCTTTGCAGTTGACCGCGACGAAGGCTCCGTCGGTGCGTGCGCTCCAGAAATGGAGCATGCGCGCGATAAGCTCCTTGCCCGTGCCGCTTTCGCCCTCAATGAGAGCAGTCGAGCATGACGGCGCAACTCGACGGATCATCGCGACTAGCTGCTTACTCTGCGGGCTCTCGGCAATAAACCCGGCAGCAGTGCCAGCGACGTCGAGCTGCTGACGTAGGCGGCGGTTTTGCCGCTGGAGAGAGCCGAACTCGATCGCTCGCGCCACTGTTTTGACGAGAACATCCGCGCTAAACGGCTTAGTTACGTAGTCGAAGGCGCCCTCGCGCATCGCCGCGACTGCGGAGGTTACGCTGCCGTCGGCCCCGAGCAGAATCACTGCCAGGTCGCGGCGCCCCGCCCGCACCCGGCGCAGCAAGTCCAGGCCGTCCATCCCGGGACCGCGGACATGCGTGATGATGACTTCGCAGCCCCGCTCGGCGATGGTGAGGGCGATCTCTGTAGTCGGGCAGATTTCGGTGTCGTAGCCCTCTTCCCGCAGCGTCTTTGCAAGAAAGCTCGCCGAAAAGTCGTCATTCTCGACAACCAGAACAGTCGGGTCGGCTTTTATTAGGTGAGAGACATTTCCTGTCTGCGCCATCCCAAAGTCCACACGATCCAATCGGCTGACATTTCAAGGCAAAATGCGGAGATCACACCCTTGGCCGTTCGGGCCCAAGGAATCGCAAGCCTTGGAGACCACTGCCATTCAAAGACCCTTTCAGCAGCAGCTCTTTATGTGGAAGCAACCCTTGGTTCAATTGATGACGACGTTGCGTCGGAAAAGGATTGTAGCCAAAGCCGACCAATCTTGTCCAGCGCTCCCTCAAACGGTCTAAAATCACCGATTCACGCCTAATGGCCGTGACTTAGAGGTTGTTCCATTTTTATTCGCTTTTAACCGATGGTGGAGCACTGATAACTTTTAGCTAGGAGGGAAGAGCAGGGTATTTTGGTCCGCAGGACCTGCGAGGCGAAAGATGACAGCATATCGGCGAAGAACAATGAGAGAGGCTGCACGGAAATCACGCGCCGCATATCTCACTAGCAATCTTTTTTTGGACAATAAAGAAACGGGGCAAAGCGAGGGCTCGCCCTTGCGCATCACCCATCTCTTTATCAGGTCAGTTAGGACCCGCTGATGCCATCAATTATAGTCAATAGTGCACCGACGTATTGAGCTGCAGATGCCGCTAAAGATCTGATCCATTTTACCGCTCTAAAAATGAGCCAACCTGGCCATAGACTCCAGGAAGCCGGAGGACGGGATGCTGAAGATGATCAAGTGCACGTACTGCTATACAAGCTAAGAACAATAAGAAGTGATTGACGTCTAGGCTTATGCCGGCCAGCCTTTAAGCTTCAATTGCGGATATTCGGCACAGTATATCTGTCGGCTACCGCACCCGAGCTACCAGCTCGAGATATACTGATGATTGAAGGCCAGCTGCGAGAGCATGCACTGGAGGAAGGAGGAAAGATGGTGGCGGATTTAACGAACGATCTAGATGGGCGCTTGGCACGCAGTATTTACTACGCAGCTCGACGGTGAAGGCATTGTGCTCCTCAGGAATGGATTTATTCTTGCCTGCGATGACCAGTATTTCTACGAAGGGAGATACGTGTTCGACGAGAGAGCTTCAGGGCGCTAATCAAAGTATCGCAATATGCCGGCGATCGGGCGATAAGTGTCTTTGGCGAGTCCGGACCGTTTTGCGACTCTGAAAAGCTTCCACGCTGAATTGCGAGGAACCCAGGACTCAGGTGAGCATATTGCACCTCAGCGGAGGTGTCGAAGGCGACCTCGACAGGAGGCTCGCCGTCTCACTGATCCGTCTCGTTTCCGAATCCAATCCTCCAAGCGTGAGCTTTCGTGTCGAATTTGAAACGTTCTCCGACAGGACGCTGCAGTGCACGCTTGCAGGGGTTTCTCTCGTTTACATTGTGAGATGAAATCCGCACGGCAACCGACGAGATTATTCACTCAGGAAAACAAGACAGCGCGCAGCACATTTTGGCACGATGCCTTCTGCCGCGTCTGCTGCGCTGTACACTACTCAGAATTGACCTGCTAACGGTGCAGTTGCACGACGCGGCCGCCGCGAACTTCAGGAACTTCCGGCGTGGCGGGAACGCGCAGCGGGATTCTCCGATTGATTATCGGGACGATCGGGAACGGATTGCGAAACTGCAGGACCTCTTCGTCGAACGATTCCAAACTTACCGCGGTCGCGACGTTGACTGTCATTTCGAGCGCTAGTCCTTCCAGTACCATCGCCTGGCCCCACGCCGGCGTTCCGTCCACGGCCCTGACGTAGTGCCATTGGATCGGACCGCCTACCCGGGTAAACGTCTTGTACAAAGAACTGGTGTCGCGAGGCTTGAGCATCACGTAAACCAGGATCGCTTGCGCCTTTCTAAGGCCCGCCAAGATGTAACCGGCGTGCCGAGCGAGGCGCGCCGCACCCGGCGCGAGCGCCCACAACTCTCCGCATTCATACACGTGCTCTGGAGGTAGATGGGTCAGATCGGGCCGTGGATAGCTCTGCGGAAACATCGCTAGGTTGTGGATGACAAACCCGGCGAGCATCTCGTTTGGCTCGGGCCCCTCTTCATTGTAGAGGGCGCATACCTCGCCATAGTTGAGGTGGATCTCGCCGAGCACAGATCTCGTGGATTTCGCTGAACCCGAGTCCCTTGCCGGCTCTAGCGCGCACCATCCGATCGGCAAAATTCACGCCGTTCGGCTTGCGTCGTTAAGATCCGCAATTGCACTACGTCACCTGAGTTATTTCATCCTGCTACCGATATTGCTATCTTTGTGACTTATTTTTTACTTTTAGCCTAATGTTGCATCTCTGCATAGAGCTTGATGCAAGATTGCCTGCTTTTATTCGTCTAGGAATCTAATTTATCGCAAATTTGCTCGACTCTTTCTTGGCATACGGCTTGCCTCTAGACGGATTTTGCTGATCTAGGAAGCCTCCATGCGCTCACTTATCCCGCATCTGAAGATGCATTAATTCGGAGAGCTTTTATCTCGACCTTAAGCCGACGCTGCCCGACGACGCTTGGGCGGTCCTGCTCACGCGTGTCGGCATCGCCATCATTCTCATTACCCAACCGCTGTTCATAATTTCTGAACTCAGGCTGGGTGGCGCGCGCGAAGTAAATCCCTGGCTGCTTACGGGTTTTCATCTTTTTAATTTCGCCGCCGCGCTCACTGGCCTCGGCATAAGCTGGACGCGCGGGTTTCGCGAGCACTGGCGCTCGGCGGCGTTCTCACTGTGCTCGATGCTGATCGTCAGCTCTACCGTGATGAGCATCGCCGCGGGCGGGCGTCACGAGGCGCTGTTCCTGTCGCTGCTGCATATCATGCTGGGCTCGGCGATGCTGGTGCCATGGGAATCGCGATGGCAGTTGGGGCTGGGCGCACTCAGCGTGTCCGCTATGTTTGCGAACACCATGATGGCGCAGCCGGCCGATCCGAACCTTATGTATCACTGGTTGGGTGTAATCACCGCGGCGTGTCTTTCTCAGTGCGCGACCAGCTTCGGCGTGCGGTACCGCGAGCGCACGCAACAATACAAGGCGCTGCGCGAGCGCGATCTGCAGCTCGGCGAGAGCGAAGAAAAGTTCCGCCGCGTGTTCGAGACCAGTGCCGACGCGATCGTGATAACCCGGACCATCGACGGACACATCATCGATGTCAACCGCGAGTTCACCGATCGCACGGGCTTCAGCCGCAAGGAAGTGATCGGCCGGCTGCCCTCGGAACTCGACCTATGGGACGACCGCGAGCAGGCCAAACTCCTGTCCGACGAGATCAAGACCGCGGGCTTCGCGCGCAACGTCGAGGGCCATTTCCGGATGCGTAATGGAGAGCGGGTAACTGCACTCGTCTCTTCGGTTAGGGCGACCATCAACGGCCAGGAATGCGTGATCAGCGCGGTGCGCGACGTAACCGAGCTGCGCAAGGCTCACGAGGCGCTGGTTGCGGCGCGCGAGGTTGCGCTGGCCGCCTCCGAGGCCAAGTCGCAGTTTCTCTCATGCATGTCGCATGAGATCCGCACCCCGCTCAATGTCATCCTTGGCTCGGCCGATCTCCTGACCGACACCCAGCTCAGTCCCGAGCAGCACCACTACGTCGACCGCGTGATCAATAACGGCTCCAATTTGCTGGAGCTGCTCAATAGCATCCTCGATCTCACCCGGGTCGAAAGTGGACAGCTCAGCCTCGAGCAGGCGCCCTTCAATGTTGCCGAACTGACCGAGCGCGTCGCCGACACGCTTGCGATCCGTACGCGCGAGTCCCAGGTCGAACTGGTGGCGCGTTTCGCACCGGATTTGCCGGCCACCTTGATCGGCGATCCGTTGCGGCTCAACCAGGTGCTGACCAACCTGGTCGGCAATGCGATCAAATTCACCGAGCAGGGCGAGGTCGTGGTCACGATCGAACGCGACACGCCAAGCCGCGATCCCGGAGCGCTGCGCTTTTCCGTAAGCGACACCGGCATTGGCATCGCGCCCGAAAAGCTTACCTCGATCTTTTCCCCCTTCGCGCAGGCCGACTCCTCGACCACGCGCAAGTATGGCGGCAGCGGCCTCGGACTCGCGATAGTCGAGCGCCTGGTGCGCCTGATGGGCGGCCGAGTATGGGTTGAAAGCGAAGTGGGTAAGGGCAGCATCTTTCACTTCACGGCCCGCTTCGGTGTGACGTCCGGCGCGGCCGACGCGGCGGCGCGAATCGATCTCGGCGGAGCGCGGGTGCTGATCATGGACGGCAACGCCACCTGCCGCTCCACCGCGCGAGAGATTTTCGAAACCCACGGCGCTACCGTGGTCGAAGCAGCTTCGGCCGAGAGGGCCGCAGAGGCGGTCGCGCAAGCCAACCGCGCCGCTGAGCCGTTCGACCTCGTCTTCGCCGACTGCTCGCGCGCCGACGCCGGCGGTTTCGAACTCGCGCGACAGATCGGCGCCAAGGCCGGCGCGGCCGGACTCACGGTGGCGACTGTCAGTTCGTACGATCTCTCTAAAGCCTTTGTCGGACTGCGCGAAGCCGGGCTCGAACATTATGTGGTCAAGCCGCTAAAGCGGGCTGACCTGCTGGCAGCGGCGGCGGACTTCGCCAGACGGACGCCGGTTAAAGCCGAATCCGCGGCCGCCTCGGCTGCAATCGGGCCTGCCGCCGCGATTGTTGACTCGACGGCGCTGTCGGCCGACCGGGCCGCGGCCACTCCGGTGCAATCGGTTCTGATGCTCGCCGGAGAAGAGGCTGCGTCAACACCGTGCCGAATCCTGCTGGCGGATGACTCTATCGACAACCGCCTGCTGATTCGTGCCTATCTCGGCAAGACTGGTTACGGGCTTGACGAGGCGGAGAACGGCCAGGCCGCGGTCGACAAACTCCTAAGCGGCCGCTACGACCTCGTCCTGATGGACATCCAGATGCCGGTGATGGATGGGTTTACCGCCGTGCGGCGAGTTCGCCAATGGGAGCGCGAGAACAGCTTGCGCCATACGCCGATCATCGCGCTGACCGCGTCCACTTTCGATGAAACCGTACGCAAGGCGCTCGAGGCCGGATGCGATTCGCATCTGGGCAAGCCGCTCAAGCGCAGCACTCTCTTGCGAGTGATTCGCGAGACCGCGCTCAGCGATAAGACTGCGTCCGCGGCGGCCTGATTTTCACGCGCGCCAGGTCCTGACTATCGATTACGATTACCGGAGGCTCTCGAGGCGCGGTCGGGTATGACGCATTTGCGGCACCCACCCTTGGTCCAGTCAGCCGATCGTCGGCAGAGATTCTGGCCGAGGTTGGCGCGGGCAATAGAACTTACGTGTCCTATTCGCCTTCGCAGATGCTTACGCGAGCGGCAACCTCACGCGCTTCGTCCGGCTTTCACCACTCCTCGGATGTTTGCACCTTCCAATGGGTCGCCAGGCTTATATGGCCTTCGCATTCCATCTGTACAATTCGACAGGAAGAATTGGAGCAAAAAGGATTGTCGTTCGGGTTGACCTGGAAATTCGCGAGATCAGTTACTGATCGCGCGTAATGGCAAGAAAACGACCCCGGCAGCGACCAGTGCCAGCGACGCCGCAAGGATGAGCAGAACAGCCCCAAGCCGGTGGGGAGAATGAGGCTGCTGGTGCCGCCTCCCCCTTCATGGCATTGCTAATCTAGGCGTTCTTCTCGCCCACAGTGACGCTTGATTTCTCATTCAGTCGGGGCACGTCTGAGGCGCCGATAAGAACTTATCGGGAATTCCCATTTGAGTCCTCATGTAAACTCGTACCAATGCCGGTGGAGAAAGTGTGAAACGTGGAACCCCGCGATCCAATTTCGCTCGCGATATTGGGATGAGCCAGAAATATTCGACCGCATGACCGGCCCATGTAAGGGTGAAGCCCACAGAGGCTGTTCCTGATCGTTGGGAGGGCCTTCGTGTCGCACAGAGCGGCTAGGCAGATCACGGGACCACCTTCACGACTGTCGAACCTTCGACGTCGCCGAACTTGGCTGCAATGGTCGTCTTCCCAAGCCGCCACGCAAACACTAGACCGTTAAAGTGCCATGAGCTGCTGATAACGTGCGCAACTTTAGGATTGGAGGACATCCAATCTACCAATTGGGTCAGGTTCCGAATGGTGCCGTCCGAGAAATGCCCGTTCGCAGTTAGCTGCAGAACATGGAAGACCCCGATGGTCGGGTTAGCCGGCTGCACAGTTATCGCGGTCAAGGTAGCCCGCGTCACGGTCACAGTGGTCGAACCCTGCACGCCATCCAATGTGGCGATTATCAAGGCGGCTCCTACGTGCAGGCCCGTGACCAGTCCCTTCGTCCTCAACCTATTGCTTACATTCGCGATAGTATTGTCGGCAGAGGTCCAGCTCACCTGATGGGTGACGTCCTGGGTAGTGGAGTCTGAGAAGTGAGCGGTTGCGCTTTCTTGAACGGTCGTGTGCTTGACGATCGAGGGATTGGGGGGTGTCACCGTTATCGAGGTCAAGGTGGCCGGTGTCACGATGACAGTGGTCGAACCCTGAACGCCGTCCAAGGTGGCGGTTATGAGCGCGCTTCCGACAGCGATACCCGTGACAAGTCCCTTCGTCAGCAACATGTTGCTGACCTCTGCAATTGTGTCATCGGCAGAGATCCAGCTCACCTCGCTGGTTAGATCCTCAGTGGTGGAGTCTGAGAAATGAGCAGTGGCGGCTAGTTGAACGGTCGTGCCCTTGCTGATTGAAGGATTGGCAGGTGTAACAGTAATCGAGGTCAAGGTCGCCTGGGTCACGACGACTGTGGCCGAACCCTGCACACCGTCCAACGCAGCGGTTATGAGCGCGCTTCCTAGTGCGATACCTGTGACCAGTCCTTTCGTCGCCAAAATGTCGCTGACCTCCGCAATCGTATCATCGCTGGAGGTCCAGCTCACCTGGGTGGTGAGATCCTCGGTGGTCCCATCAGTGAAGTCACCGGTGGCAGTCAGTTGCACCGTGGTGCCCTTTGCGATCGAGGAAGCAGCTGGATCCACCGTTATCGCGGTCAATCTCGCGACGGTGACCGAGACGGTTGTTGACCCCTGCACTGCACCGTCGATAGCAGTTACGACGGCACTCCCGACGGCGAGACCAGTAACTAACCCCTGGTTTCCAACTGCATTCCCAACATGGGCAATTGCTTCGTCGGATGAGGTCCAAGTCACAAAGCTTGTAAGATCCTGAGTCGTTCCGTCGGAAAAACTGCCGATGGCCGCCAACTGGATGGTCGTACCCTTAGCGATGGATGGGAGAGCCGGGTCGATGGTAATCGAAGTCAAGGTGGCGGCGGTGACCCCGATCTTTGTTGACCCCGTGATGCCGCTTTCAGAGGCAGTAATGGTTGTACCGCCAATGGCTACGCCCGCCGCCAAACCTTTACTGCCGATGGAATCGCTGACCTGCGCGATTGTCGCGTCGAGTGAGACCCATGTCACCGATTCCGTGAGATCCTGGGTAGTTCCATCAGAAAAATTGCCGATCGCCGCCAACTGAATCTTCGTGCCCTTGGCGATAGATGGGAGGGCCGGGTCGATGGTGATCGAGGTCAACGTGGCGGCGGTGACGGCGATCTTAGCGGACCCTGTGATGCCGCTTTCCGCAGCGCTGATAGTCGCGCTGCCAATGGCCGCGCCGCTCGCCAACCCCTTACTACCGCTGGAGTCGCTCACCTGCGCGATTGTTGCGTCGAGCGAAGCCCATGTCACTGATTCGGTGAGATCCTGAGTAGTCCCATCCGAAAAATTGCCAATGGCCGCCAACTGAATTGTCGTACCCTTGGCGATTGAGGGCAGGGCCGGGTCGATGGTGATCGAAGTCAAGGTCGCGGGCGTAACTGTCAAGGTGCTCGAACCCTGCACCCGACCGTTCGTCGCAGTGATCGTTGTGACGCCGAGGCCTTCTCCGGCAACGAGCCCCTGTGAGCCCGCTGCGTTGCCGACTACCGCGATCGTTGCATCCGACGAGGACCACGTGACCGACTGCGTAAGATCCTCGGTCGTTCCGTTCGAAAAAACGCCAGTGGCATGTAGTTGCACCGTCGTGCCGAGGGCTACTGAGAGATTGCTTGGGTCTACAGTGATCGCGGTGAGGATCGTGCCCGGAGGCAGCGGAGCGTTGTCCGAGCCGCATGCGGCCAGACCACCGCCGAGCAAGGCCAAGCTCGCTAGCACGTGAAGGATTCGAAACAAAACAAATTGTACCGGCCGAGGCCGCCGTCGTCGGCGAATACCGATCAGAAATAGGGCAAAGGAGCAAGCTTGATAAATGTTTTCGGGTGAACTTATTTCCCTGTAGTGGTTGTTCTGGCTCATACCCGCTGAATCGGTTTGCCGTCCCATCTCGCCACCCCCTCCTCCCAGCCGACCCGTCGTGGCCTTGCCCGTTCCTCAGATTGGCTCAGGCGCTCGCGCGTCAGATTCATTCGGTTGTACTGCACAAGATTGTCGAGATATAGACCTGGTCTCCAAATACTTGTGTGCATCTCAACGCTGTGGGCTGTATATTATCCAGAGAGTAGAGCAAGATACATCTCTATGCGGCAGAAACAAGAACAATACACCGAGAGCCGAGATCCGAATTGACGCGGCCAGTTTTTCAACGGCCTTGGCGAGCGGCAAGCTGGATCGCGCGATGCGCGAGACGATCGCCAAGCCAGAGGTGGAGAGATCGGCTCGAATCCAAGGGCCGCGCTTCCTCGTAAGCCGCCCTTAATTCACGGCTGGCTTATTGCGGTCATAGGATCCTCACGCCGCTTGGGACGATCAAAAAATGGGTCTGTTTTGTAAGTTAGGGTTCGACCGCACATTCTGCCGATCATCTCCATTGATGATCCAACTTAGTTTCCTCCGCCTGCCTCTCGTAGAACCTGCTCGACTCTGTGACGAGAAAGGCTGAACAGCGCCGCCATTGCCTTTCTCACCGTCCGGGTAATGCGGCGAGGTCATCCGCTCGACGCCCAGTACCAACTTCCCCTGGCTTCCGCAATTCCGCGTTCGATTGCCCATGAACATGTGGACGGCTCTAGCTTGCGGGCGGTGCATGACGTACTCAAGCGCGAATTGTTCTTCGCAGCGCCGGCCGTGGCGCGTCGCTCAACAGACGTCCGCTCGTGTAAGCGCGAGGGGTCGCTTAACCCGCGCCGGTCTTTCCTCCGACCAACGTGGGCGACTCACTTTCTGATTGACGTTCCGGGGTAACCTTTATGATGTGCGCATAGGGAGTGCGGCATGCGGATGCCCGTGCGGCCACGTTGAGCACATCGTACGCAACGCCGCGCCGCTGGTGGGCCCCTCCTCGTCAGGTTGAGCGCCATCGAACCGCCCTGTTGGCTGCTCATTATTGACTCTTGCATAATATAGATACATATGATAGCCTGCGGCTATGGGTAATGCAGCAGGTGTGCGGCGGGACTTTGAGGGGCTGGAACGGCGCCGGATGGAAGCCGCGCAGTTGCTCAAGCAGGGCGTGAACCAGAGTGAAGTGGCGCGGCGCCTGGGCGTTCATCGGCAATCGGTGATTCGCTGGGCGCGGCAGCTTGCACAGTCCGGTCGGGCGGGGTTGAAGCAGGCTGGACGGGCCGGGCGTAAGCCCAAACTGAGCGCGAGCCAACTGCGGAAGATCGAGCGGGCGCTCAGACGCGGTCCCGAGGCGCTCGGCTACACCAACGGAATGTGGACCGCGGGCCGGGTACGTGAACTCATCGAGGACCAGTGCGGGGTGCGGTATCACGAAGCCCACGTTTGGCGCATCCTGCGTCAGCTTGGGTGGAGCTGCCAGCGACCCACCGGGCGGGCGCTGGAGCGCGACGAGGAGGCGATCCGGTACTGGAAGCGAGTGCGCTGGCCACGGCTTAAAAAAAAGCGCTCGGCGAGCGGCGCACCATCGTCTTCATCGACGAAAGTGGGCTGAGCGAGCGGCCCCATCGGGTGCGCACTTGGGCCCCGCGCGGACAGACCCCGGTGCTGCAATATCATTTCAACTGGAAGGTGCTCTCGGCCGTCGCTGGCATTACTTGGTGGAACTTCTATTTCCGGCTTTACGAAGACACCATCCGCGCCCCGCAGGTGGTGGAGTTCCTCGCCCATTTGCTGCGTCAGCTGCCGGGCCGACTGCAGGTAGTCTGGGATCGCTCCAAGACTCATCGCAGCCGCCTGGTCGGGGAGTTTGTCGCCGGCCAGCGGGGCCGCCTGGCGCTGGACTACCTGCCGGCCTACGCCCCGGAACTCAATCCGGTGGAGTACATCTGGGGCTATTGGAAACATCACGAGCTGCCTAACTTCTGCCCGCATGACTTCAGCCAGCTCAGCTATCACGCTCGACACACGCTGCGACGGATGCGCCGCCGGCCCACGCTGGTGATGGCTTTCTGGGAGCAAGCGGATCTGTTTCCTTTGTAACTATATTATGCAATCGTCAATAGGAACTTGACGGTGCTGCGTAGTTGCAAAGTTGTCTAATTGCCCAAGCGCTAGGCTAGGTCGGTTTAGCGGTTCGGGGCGGCGCGGTAATTTTGCCCCTAGTCCTTAGACCGCAAGCGCCAAAATCGCTTCGGAATCGTACGAAACCTCTGACCAGAAATCGCCTGGTGGCTACAGCTTGTGGCTGAGCCATCACCTGCGGTGAGGCTTATTGGCCGAGCAGTTGCGTGTTTGCTATGAGGCCGGGCCGACCGGATACCTACTTTATTGGGAGCTGGTGTGGCGCGGCATGTCTGAGGTGATTGCTCCGCCTCTGGCCAGTGCGCACCTTCCGGACCTTCAGCTCAGATCTCCACAGCTTGGCGCAGTGGCTTGCAGAGATAGAGGCGCAAAACAGCGCGCTGGCCCGGTTGGATGACCGACGGGTCTTGGAGCTTAGCAACCTGCCACCTGAGGTCTTATTGCCGGGGGCCAAACTCAGCCAGGATGTGAAATACTTGGCGGAGGGCCTTGCGCATATCGTCTCCGCATTCGGCCACCAACCGGAGCACTGTGTAGAGACCGAATCCATGGATCTGCGTCAGGTCGGCGCCCGGCAAAGTATAAAGCGCCGGCCGCGGGTCAAAGCGCGGTTCGTTCCTGCCCCTGGCATGCCGCACGCCGGGCAATGGCTCTTTCGGAGTCTCCCGTTCCTCCTTGAGGAGTTGCAGAGCTGCCTCGATCTCCGCGTCGCACTCGGCGATCTTCGCCTGATGGAAATCGTAGAGCTCCAGCGCCTGGCTCGGGAGGTAAACGTATGCCAAGGAGCAAGCAGAAGCGGAGGAAATCCCCAGGACAGCTATCCATCGTCTATCCATTAGCTGCCGGAATCGATGTCGGTGCGACTGCCCACGTGGTCGCGGTGCCACCTGAATGCGATGACAGAGCGGCTCGCGCTCGAGGTGGGCGCGATCTACGCCGAGAGCCGCGGCTGTTACGGCAGCCCGCGAGTGCATGCGGAGTTGCGGGCGCGCCGCCAACCGACCGGGCGCAAGCGCGTGGCGCGGCTGATGCAGGGCGGCGAGTTTGCGCGCTCGTGAGCGGCGGCACTTCCGCCGCACCACCGATTCCAGACAAGGAATGGCAATAAAGGGGACCCTGCTGGCGCGGCGCTTTGCCATGCTCACGCCGAACGCCGGCTGGGTGACCGACATTACCTCTCTGTGGACCCTGGAGGGCTGGTTGTACCTGGCGGTAATCCTGGATCTGTTTTCGCGCCGGGTAGTCGGTTGGGCACTGAGCGAACGGCTGGAACGAACGGTCGCCCCTGAAGGCACCGGAGATGGCGCTGACGGAGCGACAGCCAATCGGCGGGCTGCTGCACCACTCGGACCGCGGCAGCCAATACGCCAGCCAGGAATATCAGCGGTTGCTGGAGCGGCACGGAATCGTGAGCCGCATGAGCCGCGGCGGCAACTGCTGGGACAATGCGGTGGCCGAGAGCTGCTTTGCCACCCTCAAACTGGAACTAGTGTACGGCGAGCCGAGGCCCACCGCGCGGTGTTCGAATACATCGAGCTGTTTTACAACCGCCAGCGCCGGCATTCGGCGCTTGGTTATCTCTGCCCTGTTGAGTTCGAGCGTCTCATTATGAACCGATGGCTGCCTAACCCGAGTGTCTACGCAATCGGGCAACCTCAGATGTCCGCTTGCGGCAAGCCGACGAATGAAGGGCAGCTACATGAAGGGCAGCTACATGAGACAGGTCTACTCAGCTCGATCGGCTGTCAACCGGGGTTAGGAGTAGGGGTCGCGCTAGACTGCTGCTGACATGAAATAACCCGCTGTACGGATTTAGCAAGCCCTCCTCGATGCGTGCCCATACCCCCCGAGTAAATGGCTGCCAACAAGATTGCCGCGATCGCAATAGCTCTCATAACCTTTCCTCCAAACGCTAAAAGAACCCACCCTGCAGCTTACTTCGTCCTGGTCGTTGGGCTCCGGCGGCTGCCATATGAGCCGACCCTTGTGCTATAGCGAGCGCACCGCGTCTCCGATAGACGCCAAAAACCTACTGCGACAGACGAAGGAGTATCTCTGAAGCAATGGCCTGAAAGACAGCGTCCAGATCTTGGGCGGTAGGTGCGAACACCGCCTGTCCTATGGGCTCGTTCGGATTGAACGTGGAACTTGCCGGATCATTGGCAATCTGCTGGAGAAAGGCTTGGCTGATCTTGTCACCCAAGCCGATCGAATAGATAACAATACCTTGAGTGCGCATGCTGTTGGCCGTTTGGACTGCGCGATACATGGCATCATTGGCTATGTTGGTTTGAGTAAGCGGCTGCATTCCTCCGGCGACCTGGGAAGGGAATTGTGTCGCACCACAACTGCGACCGCTGCCTGTAGTTGGATCCAGAAAGGAGATGCCGCTGCACCAGCCTACGGCCGCCTCCGGAGGAGCGCATCCGCCGAAATTCAGCAAAGTGGATGGAGGGCAGTTCAGGGTATCTTCAACCGTGTTGGCCCAGCCATCGGTGAAGAAGACTGCCGCTTTGATCACGTTTTGGCCCGGCGCCACCGTCACGCCGTTAATCTGCGCCTGTCCATTCAGTAGCCCACCCTGCGAGTAGGTGGCGCCGGCGAACGTGATGTTGTTGACCGCGTTGGTTATGGGATTGAGAAAATTTGTACGCATCGAGACGTCCACACTGGCAACCGAGGAGAAACTGACGTCTGCGACCTGGTCGTTACTATTGTCGAAGTAACTCAGAAAATTGACGACCGCGGGAGGTAGCGCCTGCGCCCCACCGTTCTTGTTCATTGACCCCGATTTGTCCAGCACTAGCGACATAATCAGCTTGGGCCGCGTTGCCTGCGCATAGGAACTGATCTGCAGAGTTTGTAGCCCCGACAAAAGTCGGAGAAATGAAGTATTGATGGTGGCCGTGGCGCTGACATTTACGACAGCGTTGTTGCTGGCGTCCGTAGTAAGTGCGACTTTGAATATGGGCGGGCTAAAATCGCGCCCGGCCCCCGAACCGTAATTGGTGTTGAATGCGCTCTGGGCGATTGTCGTGACCTGGGCTTGCCCCTGGCTGATGTTGCGCATGGCCGCAAGCGCGGCGGCGTCGACTGCCTTGCTGAGCCTCGCCCGCGTGACGAAGGCGAAGCCGAAGTCAACTCCAAGACCTAGGAACAAAATGAGAACCGGCAGACTGAGCGCGAACACAATGAAAATCTGCGCAGGCTGAAAACGCCTGAGGTTAGGTGGTCGCAAAATAGTCATCCTCCGGCTTGTCAGAAATATGCCGACTCGTACAATGTTGAGGGCAAGACGAGTTTGAGTAAGTTCTGAATGGGAGTTACCGGTTGGTATGAGTAGAAAACCTCTGTTATGTAAATCGTCTGACCAGGTTTCAGCATGGCCGCTGCCGATGCGGGCACGCTTGCGGTGTTTCCCACTCCCGTCCCTACCCGGCTACTTTTCGAAATGCCTCCCTGCGAGAACTGATCGGTGATGGTGTAAACCTGGTTAAGGTTGGTGACGGTGGTGATGATCACTTCCCCCTCGTCGCGTAAGTCCAAGGAAGGGCTGCCCCCGGTAACTGCCGCGGCGGAGTCCGACAAGGTCGCCCCACGTGATGCCAGGTTCGAGCCTTGCCTGGACAACCCCGCCATCAGCTGCTCGTCGTGGACCGCACGACAGAAATCGACCACCATGCAGAAAAGTACGAGCATCAAGGTCGCGATAAGCGCAAACTCCAGTGCCGCCTGGCCTGATTCCGCCGCTACGATTTTTTTTTGCATTTGACCGTATGCCATGAGTGTCTTTCTTCCGTGCCTGCCAACTTAGTTGGTATTGCTGGGAGAAAAGGGCTCGTTTTTGAAACTCGCGCTGGAGTTGAAGGTATAAGCCCCGTTGGGAAACCCACGTGCGACGATCGGCGTTATGAGCTTCAGATTGCTGGCGACGGAGACTGTCACTGTGTCCCCGGGCCCGCCAGCGCTGCCCTGACCGCCCCTTAAGCTCGAAACCTGAATGTTCGTCACCTGCTGACCAAAAGCCGCTTGTTGAAGCGTAGCGATGATCGAATTTACGCGAGACAGATACTGGCCAGGGTTTTTTGGATCGGGAAGATGATTCCCTGTGGACGCGAAACGGCCCGCTTCCATTACTGCGTTATCAACCTCCATCTGCACAAGAAACAGACGCCCAAAATCAAGCACGGCAAAAAACAGGAAGAAGAACAATGGCGCGACGAACAGAAATTCGACCATCGCCTGTCCCTTTGTCGTTCCGTTATGGGGACATCGCCGCGAAAAGGCTATGATGTTGCCGGGCCAGTTTGACCGTGAAGCAGTTTTAACAAGGCGTGCCATATGAGCTTTTTGATCGTGTTAAAGCGGGATATGAGTCTTACCCTATTGTTTTGATTATTTACACGCTAAATATCACTGTACCAAAGCATATCTCATGCCGTGAGCAGATATTTGCAGTCAGAATAACTGAAAACGCGCTAAAATGCGGATAATCAGAAGTTTTTATATGTTTACGCCATCTGTTTGGTTCAAACCGAAAGTAGCGATATTGTGTCTAATTAAGTCACATGGCGCACAGTAGCGTGCATTTTTGCAACAAGGCGAGATTTCGGTACAATTCTTTTGGTTAAAGTTATAAATCGGTCTTCGGTTACGTCTTCAGGGCAATTTTTGCTACAGAGCACTTGTTTTACGAGAACTTGTTGATTGGTTGTAGGCGCAAACGTTCTCCCTGCGCTAGCCGCCGACCCAGCGGCGTAGGGTTCCGCGATCCAATTTTGCGTTATATGCTCGAGCGACCTCCTCAAAGGAGTGTCCACTATCCAACACATGTAGACTAGATTCCCGCGCCCTGATGGCCAGTTGACGAGTCAATGCAACAACGTTCTCTAGGAACCTCGTCTAATTGGCGGTGGATGGCGGCGGTATAGTCAGGCCCCGAGTGGCCGGGTGAAGTACGCCTCCACCTGGCAGGACACTCAATTTTGACGTTTTCCAGCCACTTACGGCGGAGAGCCAAGTCCCCTGCTGACATCCCCAAATTCGCGGCGTCGCAGCGGTCGCATGCGACCGTCCGAATGGTAAGCAACCAGGCAACAACGTTCCGCATGAACTGGCCGTACTGCCATCAGCACCGGAAAAAGCACCGGCGAACCACGCAGGCTTTAGCCTTAGACTGCTAACGTAAGAAGCACCAGGGTTAATTGGAGATGTAACGCACCTAATAGCGATGTCTTGCATTGACATATCTTGTCGTTTCGATTAATTAACTGTCTATGGTGGTGGTCCAGAGAGCATGTGAATTGAATCCAGATCGCCCGGAGTCTCGTGCTCGCCAACATTGAAATGATCGTGCTGCAGCAAGTAAGGGAAGCGGGAATGCCATTTCCGCGTGGTTCTGACGATGTGCTTGCGGGACGGCTTCGGATGGCTCTTTCTACACCTAGGCAAGATGGCGTCAACTAACGTCACGGTGACTGCTAGTCGGTGCATGTGCGGGACTGCGACCCAATCCGTTCCCGGTTACTCGTCGTCATCAATGCCTAGGCCAGGTTCAGCACCATCTCCAGTACCCCGGAGTACCCTTCTTGACACCCTCAAGAATGAAGCTGTGAGGCAGGTACAACCGCAATGAAGAAGCTATTCATCTCTCTAGTTGCGAGACGTTTTCCCGGCGACACTATGGTGGAATTTGCGTTGGGAACCACGATCTTCTTCATGCTGATGTTCGCGATCATCGAGATGGCGATGGTGGTTTATTCGTACAACTCGATTAGTCATGCCGCGCGCGAATGTGTGCGCTACGCGATAGTACATTCGCCCACTGGTCCCAACCCGGCGACCACCTCGCAGATCCAGAACGTCACGGTCAGCTATGCAGCGTTGCCTGCGCCAAATCAGCTGACAGCAAGCGAAGTTGTGGTAACCTGGCCGGCGATCCTCGTCTGCCGTCATCCGACGATGCGCAGTGCACTATCGCCTTGAACTATAGTCTGCGTATACCTTTTCTTCCGTCGAAGACGCTGCCGCTGACCGCTACCGCACGGATGCTGGTCTCGCAGTAGTAGAGCAAGCTGTTCATGACCATGCGACAGTTCAACCGATCTTCACTTCGCCGCCAGATGCCGATTGTATTGGCTCTACTCTTCCTCGCCGGCGCGCTTATCGTACGTTCCATCATTTCCACCGCGTACTACAATCTTAGCTTATGGAACCTGCAATTGGTTGCTTCAACGGCGATACGAGCGGGAGCGGTGTATCTGCCTGATGATCCGCGAACGGCAATGTTCGTTGCCGACCGTTACGTCCGGTTCTGCGGTGTTAGCTCCAACGAGATAGATTCAACTGAAGTTTCTGCTGACGACTACACACTGACGATCAAGCTTAGCCGAAAGATTCCGGAGTATGTATCGCTGTTCGCATTCGGACTGCCAGGCCGATTGATAAGTGTGACAGCGTCCGGACAGCAGCATAAGTCTCAAGAGCCGTTCCAGAAATCATTACCTGATCAGCACGCTGTTTAGTGAAAGAGCTATTACCCTGATGCGTGAAGGAGACCGATGCCATGGCAGCGTCGGTTCTCGCTCAATCACCGAGCGACGTCGAGCCGCTTTCAGGAGCAACCACTCCACTGGAACATCCTCCACCGGTCGCGATCACCACGTCCGAGCTGCTATTCAGTGAACTATGGAATCTCTGCACAGGTCGCTATGCGACGACTGCTTGGCATGAAAGTGACGACGATTAGGTGGAGTGACAACCGCGAGAGCGGTCGTTGGTCTGTAGCAAGCGGCCGCGGTGGCTTGCGGTTCGCTCGATTGGGATCACAGCTCGCACCTCAATTCGGTCGGGAGCAACTCACGCCGAAACTGGTAGAGATTGGACAGGGCAAACATAGTCTGCGCTCGCGCCAGGTTCTTGGCCAGACCGCGTTATCTCACTTTGGCGAACCCCCACAGTTGCTTGACTATCCGAAAGGCATGTTCGCCGCGCGCGCGGGTCCGCGAACGCGCCCGGTTGATCAGCCGCCAGCGTTTGCTGAGCGGCCTGCGACTGGGTCGCCGATTGATCCGGTAGCGCACTCCACAACTCTCGAGCAACGCTCGATGGTCTTCCTTCCGGTACGCCTGATCGCCGAAGACTTCCCGCTCCTCTCCGTGCAGCAGGTCCGGCAACTGAGTGATGTCGGCGACTGCGGCGTTGGTCGCTCTCACCGTATGCACGATACCGCGCTTATCCGCTCCGATGTGCAGCTTCATTCCGAAGTGCCAATTCTTGCCCTTGCGGGTCTGATTCATCTCCGGGTCGCGAGTCGCACTCGCGTTCTTGGTCGAACTCGGCGCCGCGATGATGGTTGCGTCCACGATGGTACCGAGTACAGCAACAATCGCCGTTCTTCCAGCAAGCCAGTGATCGAATCGAAGATCGCTTGGGTCAGCCCATGGCGCTCCAGCAAATGGCGGAAGCGCAGAATCGTGCT
Organism: uncultured delta proteobacterium; assembly: GCA_963710455.1. Taxonomy (GTDB): domain Bacteria; phylum Desulfobacterota; class Binatia; order Binatales; family Binataceae; genus JAKAVN01. The sequence continues at coordinate 64,586 of CAVQAG010000010.1, read as the reverse complement.
CTCAACCGGCACCACCTCCTCGCCCAACTCCACCCGCGCGAAACGCCGCATCGATTCGCTATCGTAGATCGCATCTTCCGCCTGCGGGTCCGACAGATTGAACCACTGCTGCAGGAAGTAAATCCGCAGCATCTTCTCCATTCCCCGCGACTGTCGTCCGTTGCCCGCCTTCGGATAGTGCGGTGCGATCAACCCAAGCAGCCGCGCCCACGGAATCACCGTATCCATCTCGGCCAGAAACCGTTCGCGCCGCGTCACCTTGCCCTTGGCCTGCCATGCCATCGAAGCGAACGTCCGTTGTTTACCCATCACCTCACCCCCGCATCCGCAGTTCCACCGATTCCTTTGTACCTGAATCGATCAACTGTGCAGAGGTTCCCCAGCTGTGTCGGAAGCACAATAGTTGCTCGATGCCGGAATGATCTCGTCGACGGGCGAATTGTTGTGGTTAGTAATTGAAGTTTTTTTGGAAGAGCAACTGTAACCCATCGGGAACCTGCAAAGTCGAAGTCGGCCCCGGGAATACCATCAGGGCGACCTCATCGACCGCGTTCGGTACTTTGGTGCTGAGAGTAGCCGTTTCGCTTGAGCTTATATGTGCCGCAGCTTGTCAGCCGGGCGGCGCAGGGCGAAAGCGTGTTCCGCAAGGGCCGGATGCCAGCCAACGCGCACGAGAGCAAGATTTATTGCTGGCTGTCCGAGACCGTTTTGTTCATAGATTGCGTCGTGTCCACGACGATCATCACGTTGAAAGGCCATTGAAGCCATCCCTGCGCTCGCCGCGGTGGCTGAGATTGCCCACGATTTGATGCCGAGCACTTTGATGAAGTTGTCAGCACGGTAGCCTGCTCTGGTACTGCTATTGCGTTGGCGTTCGCCGGCGAGGCGGAACAGAGGATTTCAGGGCTCGTCGGACATTTCACCTTGGGCTAATCACCATCGTAACGTCAGTCAGATTGGGAGGCGCATCTAATTCCCCCCTTCAGGGGCACTGTACTGCGTAGCGGCCGCTATTGCATGCGCTACTGTGTTATTGCCTAGTAGGCACCGCCGGCAGCGGCCGCATTCAGAGTTGCAGCCAGGAGTTCCAGGAGTAATAGAGACGGCCGCTGTCAATCACCAACCCGGCCGCTACGAGAGAGGATCAGCGAGATCGCTAGAATCACCATCATTTGTCCACACCGGGTCAGGCAAGCGGCGTTCAGATTTTTTGCTTAAATTGCTTAGATGAGCACCGTCGATTGTGCTGTGAGAGTCAGGTGGATACAGGATTCACTCTGAAGATTTTTAGGTTGCACGGAGAAGTAGCCGTTACCTGAGGAGTTTGGGACGCCACTAGATGTTGTTGCGCTCCACTGCACGACGGCTGTGCTGTATTGGAGGTAACCGAAGTTCCGTTCAGCACGATGGTAAGCTTATTCGACTGATGGAGTTGGGCGCGGCCGAGTAAACTGTTCACTAGTCGTTTGGTATAGGTCTGTGGTTTGCGCTAGACTGATCGAAAACGCCTGCGCGGCTGTATCCGTAGCAAACGTAAGCGCCTCATTGTAAAGGCGAACCCGAACATCACCACACTTAGTAAAAGTGTCAGCATCAGCGGCAATGCGAGAACGAACTCAACCGCTGCTTAAGCGCGTCCACCACCAGCCCGACGGTGGGTTTGCTTGCGGCTGGACCGCGTTTCGACCGGGACTTCCAGCCACGGCGGAGTTCGAGTTTTTCTGTGCCTCTTCGCCATCTTTAACCTCCGAAATGGCGCTCGATTCGCCGAGGATTGATGCGGACATGGGATTGGTATGTCTTAAAAATAGTGCGCCTGCCGGTAGGAGACGACCTTCCATTCAAGGCGATAGCGAAGATTCCCACCGCTGCGACCCTGGGGTGTACTCCATTATGGTTTTTCTGGGCAGCCAGGACTCAAATGCTCGGGATTGCGGTGACCGGATTTACATCCATATCGGCAAAATCGGTCAGTTTTATGTATCCACCTGCGGAGGTACGATGTTAAAAGAAGGGGCCGTACTGGGGAGTTTATGCTCAAGAGAAAGATAAGATTCGGCGGTCTCAGCCTAAGTCGAGTGAGCGCCCTCCTGTCCAAATCGTATATCTGGATGCGCGAGAGTCCGCGCGGTCAGACCCTGACCGAATACGCGCTTATCTTTGCGGCTCTTTCGATCGCGGTATACGCGGCGTACCGGAGCATTGGGAACAGTGCTGTTATTCTGGGCAACGGCCTAAATAACGATCTGACGAGCGCCTAAAGATCGCACCGATCGCTGCACCCATGAACTGACACGCTGAGTCGGCGAAAAACTCCTCCCCGGCGAAAACTGTCGCAGACATGGAGGTGATGGTGGCGCGAAAAACGAGCGAATCCTCACGATGCGCCATCGAAAACGCAAATTCGGATTAGCGCCCAGCTGGTACCGCCAGTGAACAAATCGAAAAAACGGGCGAAACGACAATATTAACGATAATATCGTCCTATCGACCGCCCTGCCCGAGAAGGCCGCAGCCCCCCCCGATAGCCCAGCAAGGCAACGCGCCTATTCGTGTTGCCTCAAATCCGAAATCATTCAAGCGAATCTGCGCGGCAATGTGTGAGCTGCCTTGCGCCCTCATTACTAAGGAACGAAATAGGCGCTATCAGGGCCTAGGACGATCCGTAAAAAGCTCGGCAGAAGTGTGTCTCATTGTTCTGGCGCAGAGGCACGCCGTAAAAGGACCGTCGCCGCGCCGGCGACGCTGTGGGTGATGAAATGGGCAATTTCTTCTGCAAGGTTACAGAGGTCCATAGTGCCTGGCTCCCACTTGCGAGACGCAAGAGGCAATCCGTCCGGTGTCCATAGCTTCACGTCGACTGCCGCGATATGCCACGAGAGGTCTTGCAGGAACGTCAGCACGTCAGTTCGGCACAAGTGTGGATTATTTAAAGGGCCGGTAGACCAAACTGCAACCTTCGCCATCTTATAACTCGCCTACACCACTCCTCATTATGGTGGGAGCAGGAGATTTTATAGCATAAACCCGCTCTAGATGACTAGGCGTCACAAATCGTTGACTATTTGTGGCGGAAGGTGTCTGTTTGGTCGTGTGCCCAGGCAGCAGCCTCACCAAGTCCGATCGTGTGGACGTTGGGTGATCGAGGCTGCTGCTCGCCTAGTTCGGCGCCAAATTGCTCAGTGGCTGAGTCGAACGCCGCCATCTTGGACTTTGAGAAATGGAAAGATCGCCTTTGATCGTGCATCCAGGCATGAGCGAAGCCGGTATCCGTGCTGGATGACCGCAAAGAGCGGTCAAACCTCGTCTGATGCCACTATACAGGCCTCTGCGGACCCACTATCTGTGATGTATTTGGAGATTTCCTCGGCTGTTGACAGCAAAGCGCCTACCGGTCTCCAGTACCGTTCGGCGGTAGGTATCTTGGTGAAAGGGCCGGCATTGTTAAACAGCCTAACGTCAACGGCCCGCACCGAGTGCCGCGCCTCCTTCAGGAGGCGCAAAATATCGGCAGCGCGACTGAGCTCCGTGGAGATAGACCACATGGTAGCGGCCATAGACATTAGCGTCCTTCGAGTCATGGGCAGCAATATTCGAAACTTCTTTCAAATAATCTCTGACGCTCAATGGTAAGGGTTTCGAAACGACACTCAATGCTAAGCGTTTTGTCGCTCTCAATCGCCACCTCAAAGCGTTTTGATTTGGTTGACTGCGGCTGTTTGTGAGGCCTCAGCTGAGCTTCCTCTTGCCTTCGCCGGCGAACTCTTAGCAAAGCAGACGCGGAGATTGGTACCGGGCCGCGAAAGGACTCAGCGAGTCCGAGCCCGTGTGCCACAAGAAGGCGTAATAGATTCGGAATCGCGTGGGTGTTAACCTCACTGCGCGTTGTCGAGTGTATTTGCCGTTGGGGTACGCAACTGAAATGTCCACCGTAGCTGAAATGTCCGCCGTGGAGGTCCTCGTGAACACGAAGGGGTGGCATGGTACGCCGGCTGTTTAGCTTCTTCCGACTCTCGTTTTCTGATCAGGGGCTGTTGATCCAGGCCGCACTGGCTGTGATCAATGCGAAACTGGCTACGAGAACGTGGCCCCTACCCACCGCGCGCGCAATAGTTACCCGCCAGCAGCGGCTTATATCGAGGGTGGTACCGGTTCGCGCCGACCGTATTGCGTGGGCGGTGGATACTGCCAGCCGGGCGATACCTGGCATGAAGAACTGCCTGGTGCAAGCGGTGGCGGCGGAAGCCATGCTCATCCAGGCGGGTTACCCATGCAAGCTGCGAATCGGCGGCGCGAAGAAGGCTGGCGAATTCATCGCGCACGCCTGGGTTGAGAGCGAGGGGAGGGTTGTGATCGGCGAGTTCGAGCTTGAACGCTACACTCCAATGAATGCACCAAGTCCCCGAGGCGGCACGCCTCCCGCGCAGCCATAGCGGGGCTTTCTAATACGATCATCGATGATGGGAATCGCCGCGGTTCACTGCAGCGATGGGTGCGACACCATCCTCGGCGCCGGACCTCGAGCCGCGCCAATCCTCGCGAGTACGGCGAGTAGCATCGCGCGATCCGCGGGACGTTCGAAAGCGCGGCCGGGGATGATCGGCGCCGAGAAATGGTTGGAAAAGAGCCCCCAGAGGCTGCTCCGAGGGCTGCAACTTTAACCCTTGCCCCTAAGTCCAACGCTCAGAGATCCTAGGCGGTGGTCAGAGCCGAATCGATGCCGTTCGCCATTGAACGGATGTCGTGTCCCGTTAGGTTACGGTCTCCCTCAGGGCACGACGACAATGGCTGGCTTGACAATTCGCCTCCTCGCCGCAATGAGCTCTTAAGCCTTGCGGGGAACCTGCTTTTGCAGCAGGTTTAATCCTCAGCCCGTTCTTACGCGTTGGTCAGAGCAGAATCAACGCCGTTGGCCAGCGAACCGATGTTGTTGCCCAGCGCCTTGTAGGTGCCGTACACCACGACCGCGATGGCCGCTAGGATGAGCGCGTATTCCGTCATGGTCTGGCCACGGCGGGCGCGAACTACTGACTCACGTGCACTGATGAACATCTTCGTCACAAGCTCCATTTTTTCACGTCTCCTTGTTTTCTCCCCTCTAGGGGCACCATTGAAGGTACACTTTTAAGTTTAGTCTGTCTAGAGCTAACCCTATTTATTTATAACCTCTAAATCTAGGCGATTCTCGTCTCATCAGGGCGCAACGTCAGCTAGACCTCGCTGGTGAGACTGAGCATCCACGGCGGTGGCTTTCGCAAACTTGATCGCGGCGGAACTGGACAGCCCCAACTCGGCTCTTTTTGAGACTTCTGATATCGCTAAGCGCGAATGCATTGTTCCCCTCGGCATGCGCGATACGTTTTTGCGGGTGCGGGGCGGCCTGGGAGCAGCCGGCAATGCGCCTTTGCTCGGAAGCGCATCAGTAGGAAGACGTAAGAGAAACGCGGGAGGTGCCACCCTATTACTTAAGTAATGTTTCACGAGGCGGCTGCACCTGGACTTTCCGTCTTGCCGCGCAGCACGGATCCAAGGATCTGCATTGCCTTCTCGCTTTCGTCGATTGACGACAATGCTGCGCGCTGGCTGGGGTGGCGAGTCTCGGGCCGAAAACCATCCAACTCTGTGCTGCGTGGATGCGTTCCGCAAGATCGTTATATGTATCACTAAAGGCGCTCTACATTTGCAGTCAGTTCTGCGAGCGATTTCGCATACGACCAAAAAAGAATATTCAAGCCGGAAAAGTAACGAGCGGTCAGCCGCTTCCTAACTCTCACAATCAAGATCAAATCCCCGTTGTTCGAGAATGGCCGCGCATTCTGCCCACTCAACTGCCGTTCGATCGATCCATACCTGTTCGAACAGCGGAATATCACCCAGGAACTCGAACAGGCTTGGGCCGAGATTTACGCGCAATCCGCGCTGAACGAGCCCACTGCTGCAGAGCTAGTGAGTGCCTACTCTCAATCTCTCGACGTCAGCTTGGAGCGACACGGTCTGATTGGTTACATCACCAGCAAAATGGTCCGCTTGCTGCTCGGCGTGCGTGTAACGTGCGGAGTTACCCGGTGATCGCCGCAACTGCCGAACAAATTCCTTACGTTCGTAGCCCTTGTCGGCCCCCACGGTGACAGGATGCTAGTCCGGGATCCGTTCCACCAGTGCCAAGCTCAGCTACGCCGGGCCAGGTACTGTTGGAGAATCGCAGCGGGCTCGCGGTCAGCGGATGCGTGACCCAAGCTACTGGCCGCGCCGAACCGGAGGCTGCGTAGGCTTCAAGGGCCGCATCCGCCATCAGCCGGATCGCCTGCAACGGGTGGTCCTTCTGCACCCGCTGCTCGGCCGATATGTAGCTGAACATAAAAGGACTGATGACGGTCCGTTCGCCCGCATCTCCTCTTCCTCCTCAGGCCAAGCCCACCACTCCTCTATACCATGGTTGACCAGGCTCTGCGGCGACGAGCTTGCGGGGAGGCTTCGATCGATGGGCTTTTCTCACACAATTCATCTAACGCCCGAGCAGGCGCGGGAGCGCTATTTTGGCGATCGTCGGGACGGTCTTAGGGAGGGGCGCCGCGAACAGTTGATGAGAGCAATCGTTTAACTGTAAAGGCCCGGAGCGCCATCGACCTTTTTCCGCATTTTGCTAGACTCCCCCTTTTCATAGAATATCCGACTTCTTTTGCCCGAATTCCCTACCCAGGAGCGGTTGATGAATGAAAGCCGCTTCCGAGGAGCCGACCATCGGGAGGAGCAGGAGGCCTGCGCAAGAACCAAGGAGGTGTGCACCGGTTGTAGTCGTGCCGTCGCGCTTCGATGGCGCGTGCTTCCCGACGCTGGCGAACAGTGAAAAAATGGGCCAGACGAGAGCATGAAAGTCGCGGCTGAGTTCCGCAGACGGCACGTATCGATGCTACTGTTGGACAAGCTCGCAATGGCGTCATGACGCTTTATCGGATCCGCCCGACAATTCTGTGTGCCTGCCTCGCCGAACTTCGGCTTATGCGCAGCATGGGTTCACGGTAATGTAGGCGGACCGAAAAGCGGTGTCTTAACGGGTGCTGCTACGCCTACAAATTCAGTAATGCTGTTGGAGCCGTCGCCGTTATTGACTACCCACAAATTCCCTGAAGCATCGACTGCTATACCAGCTGGCAGGTTCAAGCCTGCCCCTGCGAATCCGGTTCCAGCAGGCGAAACTGGGATACCGTTCGACCCAAGTTCGCTAATGCTCTTGTCGCCGAAGTTTGCTAGCCACACGCTACCTGATGAATCCGTTGCAAGAAGCGGAGCCGTGTTGATACCACCCCCAGAAAATGGGGACCCGCTGATAGCCATGCCACGAGAGTCGAACTCGCTAACGGCATTGACACCCGTATTTCCCACCCAAATCTTGTTCCCGGGAGCTATAGCCAGGCCGAACGGCCCGCTAAGTCCACCGCCCGTATAGCCGGTTGAAGGAGATAGAGGTACGCCCTCTTTGTTCAACTCACTCACGCTGCCACTTTGGCCACCCCCAACATTGTTTGCCGTCCAGATATTTCCGGAACCGTCAACCGCGAGACCGATCGGGTTGCTGAGCCCGCCGCCCAGGAAAGGTGAGCCCGTGGCTGCGGAACCATTGGCTCTAAGTTCGGTAACGCTATTGCCCATTGCGTTGGCGATCCAGATGTTCCCAGGCTGGTCGACTGCGATTCCGACCGGCAAATTAATCCCTCCTCCGGTGAAGGGCGAGCCTATGGCCGGGGAACCGCCAGCGGTGAGTTCAGTCACAGCACTGCTATGGATGTTTGTTATCCATGCATTGTCGGCACCATCCACTGCAACGAACGCGGGATTGCTGAGTCCGGGAGCTGAGAAGCCTGAGCCGGTTGAAAGATCCGCTCCGTTGCTGCTGAATTTGCTCACCGTCGCACTCGGATTCAACATACTGTTGCTGTTTGGATGATTGCCCAGATTGGTGATCCAAACGCTTCCGACCGAGTCAATGGCGACGCCTATCGGCAGATTGAGGCCGCCTCCAGAGTAGTTTAGCGACACGGTCCAATCGTTGGGAGCGGAAGGAAGCGTCGGCTGGAACTCTTGGCTGGTCGGGGTTCCTTGTACATCAAAAATGGGTTTTATGTTCACAGCGGGATTAGTCGCGATCATATGAATAGCCATCAGAGTAGTCGCGGTTGCGGGGGTACTCGTGTTTACAAACAAAGTGCTGCAGGCTGAACCTGAAGGTCCCGAACTATTCACACAAGCTGCTAGAATGTTCGCTAGAGTGTTGATCTTGGTTAAGCCATTGCAATTGACCGGAGGTAATCCAGCGGTGCATTGCGTGAACGCGGGAAGAAACCCGGCGGGGCTACCTTTGGTCGTATCGGCAAGATTCGACATGCTCATCTTGATTGCATTATTCAACCCGATAGCATTCGTCGATGGCGCGCCGATGTTTTGCCCGGTACTGTCTGTGAATTGGGCTAGTGCGTATTCTCCCGCGACCGTCGTAAGCTCATTAACTACAACCGGCGTGGATGGGCTTAGGCTGCCGCACTGGCCTAATAATGCCATCAAACCGATGGCGCTGTTGATGCCGTTGGAATCGCCTCCGATGCCCACTATGTAAGCGTCAGTCGTCGAGCTTGGACAAACAAAAGGGCCGAAGTCAAAACTGCCGTCCGCTTTGGAGGTAGCACTCGCAAGCGTGATAGCTCCAGCTTTATAGGTGCTACCCATGGCGAGGAGCGTTACTGCTGAACCGGAAATCGGATTCTGCGCTCCACCCCCCAAGAGGTGCCCCGAAAGAGCGATGGGTGCCGACGGGACACTCATTTCAGAAGACTTGTCGCTGCCGCACCCGACGAGGCCTAGAAACGCTGCTAGCACCAGCATCGCGAGCAAACGGTTGCTCGCGTCGATGAGCCCGCCTCGCGATACCGAGGCGATCGAGTTCGCAAGCTCAAAGTCACCCAGTAGCGCCAGCCGTCGCGCTGACCGCTTCGGGGCAGCCTCGAACTCAACACGCTCTATTCGTCTGAGAGGGATAGCACGGTCGATCGGTCCTTTCATGGGTTTCAACGCTACGTCAGGTACATATGCTCGTCTATGCTTCGTTTGCTCGGCTTTTCACAAGATGGGCGCGAAAACAGGTGGCATTGTTAATGCGTTCGGAGAGGTGTAAGCGCCGGAGAGAAAATCCCTCAGTGAAGCGGCCGGATAGACCGGCCGCGCCGGAGTAAAACTCCAGCACGCGATAGCCTTCAGCCGGGAGGGTTGAAGGCGGAGGGATGAAAGGCGTGGAACTGTATGGGCAGGTGCGACGAGCGGTTTATGTGGAGGGGCTGAGCCGGCGGGAGGCAGCGCGGCGATTCGGGATCGACCCGCGGACGGTGGCGAAGATGCTGGCGTTCTCGGTGCCGCCAGGATACCGGCGGGGCCGGCCACCGGCGCGGCCGAAGTTGGATCCGTACATCGGGATCATCGATCGGATCCTGGAGGAGGATAAGGGACAGCCGGCCAAGCAGCAGCATACATCCAAGCGGATCTTTGAGCGGTTGCGGGACGAGCACGGCTATAGTGGCGGGATCACCATTGTAAAGGACTACGTGCACGAGCGCCGCCAACGGTCGCGCGAGATGTTCGTGCCGCTGCGACACGACCCGGGGCATGCGCAGGTCGACTTCGGCGAAGCGCTGGCGGTGATCGGCGGACAGGAGCGGAAGATCCACTTCTTCGCGATGGACCTGCCGCACAGCGACGGCTGCCTGGTGCAGGCCTATCCGGCGGAGAGCAGCGAGGCCTTCTGCGATGGGCATCGCGTCGGCTTCGAGTTCTTCGGCGGCGTCCCGCGCTCGATCCTGTATGACAACCTCAAGCTGGCGGTCGCGCGCATCCTGGGCGATGGCCGGCGGTTGAGGACCCGGGTCTTCAGCGAGCTGCAGTCACACTATCTGTTCGCCGACCGCTTCGGACGACCCGGGAAGGGCAACGACAAGGGCAAGGTCGAAGGGTTGGTCGGCTACGCGCGGCGCAACTTCATGGTGCCTGTTCCTCGCGCGGCTAGCTTCGCCGAACTCAACGCGCAGTTGCTGAAGTGCTGCCGGCGTCGATTGAACGACCGCCTGCGCGGCCACGATGAGACCATCGGCGAGCGGCTAGTGCGGGATCGCGCTGCCTTCCTGCCGTTGCCGCCCACTTCCTATGATGCCTGCGAGAAGAGAGCCGTCCGGGTCAGCTCGCTCTCGCTGGTGCGCTACCGCGGCAACGACTATTCGGTGCCGACTGCCTATGGGCACCGCGAAGTGCTGGTCCGAGGCTACGTCCACGAGGTGGTGATCTCCTGCGCGGCGGAAGAGATAGCGCGCCATCCGCGCTCCTACGAGCGCGAGGACTTCATCTTCGATCCGCTGCACTACCTGGCGCTGCTGGAACGGAAGATCGGTGCGCTGGACCAGGCCGCGCCGCTGGTTGGCTGGGCCCTGCCCGACGAGTTCGCGACCTTGCGCTGTCTGCTCGAGGCCCGCCTGGGCAAGCCGGGCAAGCGCGAGTTCGTGCAGGTGCTGCGCCTGCTGGAGGTGTTCCGCACCGATGATGTATCGGCCGCGGTGAGAGAAGCCATCGCGCGCGGGGTGTTAAGCTTCGATGCGGTCAAGCACCTGGTGCTATGCCGCATCGAACGGCGACCGCCGCGGTTGGACCTGAAGACCTATCCCTATCTGCCGCGAGCCACAGTGGCGACCACCTCAGCCCGGGCCTACCTGAGCCTGTTGGCGGGAGCAGCGTCATGAGCGATACACCGCAGGTTCTACTCGCCCATCACCTCAAGGCGCTTAGGCTCCCAACCTTCCTGCGCGAGTACGACAAGCTGGCGCGCCAGTGCGCTGCCGAAGGTGTCGACCATTCGCGCTACCTGCTGCGTCTGGCCGAGCTGGAGATGATCGACCGAGAACGACGGACCGTCGAGCGCCGGATCAAGGAGGCCAGGTTCCCCGCGGTCAAGAGCCTTGACAGTTTCGACTTCACCGCCATCCCATCGCTCAACAAGACCCTAGTGCTGGAACTGGCCCGCTCTGAGTATGTATCCCGCCGCGAGAACATAATCGCGGTCGGTAACAGCGGCACCGGCAAGACTCACATCGCGCTCGGACTCGGACTGGCCGCCTGCCAAAAGGGCCTCCCCGTCGGCTTCACAACTGCTGCGGCCCTGGTCAACGAACTGCACGAAGCACGCGATGAAAAGCGTCTGCAGCGTCTGCAACGCCAACTTGCCGGCCTGAAGCTGCTGATCGTCGACGAGCTGGGATACGTGCCGCTCTCGCCGACTGGCGCCGAGCTGCTATTCGAGATCTTCAGCCAGCGCTACGAGCGCGGCTCGATCATCGTCACCAGCAACCTACCCTTCGACGAGTGGACTGGCGTGTTCGGCTCAGAGCGGCTGACCGGCGCGTTGCTCGATCGGCTTACTCATCACGTTCATATCCTCGAGATGAACGGCGACAGCTTCAGGCTCAAGCATAGCAAGCGCCACATCGCAGACGATCAACCATCTCAAGAACCCGGATAAGATCCGCCAGGATTGTTGCCGCAGCTTTAAGAGTTCCTAGAGCTGGCGAGGGGGAGAAATCCCCCTCGCACTCCCCCTGCCGGAAGCCAAACCCATCACCCCAAACATGCATCCTATATAGTGACGCATTTTTACTCCGGCCTGTTGATGTACTTTTGCTCCGGCGTTGACAGATGCCGGTATAGATGACTTTTCTCACTTGCTGAATTTCCATAGATCGTTGAGTCATCCATCGCATTATCGCGTCTTTCCGAAACCGCCAATCAGTGCCGATTCGGAAGCTCGGAATCTTGCCCTGCCTGACCAGTTTGTAAACCGTAGCGGGGTGGACCCGCAGTAGATCGGAAATTTCCTTTACCGTCAGGATGTCCTGATCGTCTGCCATCAGTGTTCGAGAGCCGCGACAGTCAGGACAGTCGCCATCTCAGAAGATCGCGAACCTGGCTTGTTACAGTCGCAGGATTCAAATCACTTAAAGCCCTAGTTCCACCCGAGCGAGATTCCTCTGCTCGCATTCCGCTGTCCATGCACTCCCAGTAACCGTCTGCCCCCCGCACCCAGCGACGCCGAAGATGGTCCAACCCGGAGCCCCAGTTCTCAAGGACGATGCGAACCCTGCGCCCTTCGCCCGTCCGCAGTTTGACAGTCTGTCCCATGGATTCAGCTCCTTTATGACCATCCCTGTTTTAATCTATTAACTTTTATAAAGCAACGGCTTTCTTTGCTAACTTTTGACAGTCAATTATCATCTATAACGCCAACCAATATCACGTCTAGCGAAACAGACCGTTTGAAAGCTCTGGTCATTAACAGAAAGGAGGGACCCGCGCGCGAATCGGGACCGCAAACTTGGGAGTGGGGTGGACTCGCCGCGCTCCGGATCGCAGCTGACAAACGGGCATGAAGTCCCACCACGCAGCCAGCGGCTCGTCCTTGAGCTCATAGATCAATGGCGGTACGCGCTTAAACTTTCAGGCGATCCGTGTCGGAAAAATTCTAGAGCCAGTCGTGATGATGCTCATGCACCCACTTTGGATCGTGCGCCTTCCACCAAATGCGATCGTGCCAGTGATGATTTTTGTCCCAGTCACCGTTTGCAAGCCAATCCGGATGGTGCGTCTGGATCCACTTCGGGTCGTGGTCGCGCCACCAGTCGGCAGCGTGCCACTCGTGATGCTACTCATAGTCGCCGATTCCTGATGTTCATCCGCGTGAACGCGCGGAAATACTGATAAAAATCCTACGCTAACTGCCACCGCCACCAACATTCGAGTTTCATGAAGGCCTCTCCCAAAGTTCGATAATTAAAAGCACCTACCAAAGCCGGCAGAACTGGTCGCAAACCCCGCTCGAGGCAGACGCGGACCTTCCGATCGGTATCCAGGGCTTCGCTGCTAGGTACGCTGAATCGCGAGCTCGGTTGCGCCCAGATGACTGGCAGTCCACTGCAGGCACGGCCGCCTTGGCCAAGAGCTGTGCGCAATGCGCCGGTCCACAGTGTGAAGCCACGCTACGCCGCCGCGCTCGCGCTGTCCGCGGTTGCCGCGCCCGCGCAACCATGCTCACCCGATACACCGATGATAATCATGCCGCTCAAGCCGCGCGAACTGTGCGCGCGATATGCGGACTGGCTCAAGGCGAATGGCCCGAACGTCCATGACCTCGACCCGGCGCGCTTAAGCTGCCGCGTGCCATGGCTCGTGGCGCAAGCCATCTCAGCGCCGCCGCGACCACTAACAATACTTTGTGTCGCGCATGAAACTTTCATATCGATGTCAGGGTCATAGACGCGGGCTTGTAACGGCTCTTTGGTGGCGATTTTTAGCCTCACCTTTGCGCCGTGGGATTCGTATTCTCAGTGACTCTCCCCGTGCGTTATCAAGAGTCGGTCAACAGCGTCGCGAATCCCCCAACCGGGAACAAGCGTGACTCATTCCGATGCTTCCGCCGTGCTCGACGGCCCGCGTTTGGCGACTCTCACGCCGTCGATAACGATAAAAATATCCCGACCGTCGGATGCCATCTCGGTCTCTGGAAGTCTCATCGGAAGTATCATTGGGTGTTCACTCTGTTTTCTTTTGGTCCATGATCTCAGCGCCTTCCGCGGATAGGGGACAGGGCCGCTCGGGCCTCGGCCCTTCGGGTTTTTGGCCGCCTTTGCTTGATGACCGCTATGAACCTGCGCTACTCCGCAGCTCCTCGTCGGTGATTCGCTGCGCGTCGATCGCCAGCACACGGACGCGGTGCACCCTCCCGTCGGCGTGGACGTAGGTAAAGTCCGCACCCTCGTTGTCCCAGTCGCGCCGCACGTCAACCGCCGGAGCCTCGCACTTGCGACACGTCATCATGTCGCTGTGCCTTTACGCGTTGGCCAGAGCGGAATCGACGCCATTAGCGAGCGAACCGATGTTGTTGCCCAACTTCTTGTAGGCGCCGAAGACGATGACCGCGATGGCCGCCAGAATGAGCGCGTACTCGGTCATCGTCTGGCCACGGGTCTTGCGAACCGCGAACTCACGGGCGCGAATGAATATCTTCGTCATTAGCCCCATTTTTTCATATCTCGGTTTCATTTTTATCGCTGAAATTGCTTCAGAACGTCATTGACATTACCTATAGTTTTAACATATCAAGACACCCCCATAAGTCTTGAACAGAGTTAAAAGAGCGCTTATGGCGCGAATCGCGAGGACTCAGAGAGGCTTCATTTTTAAGTGGCCAATTTTCGCCGGCCACCGAACGGATGGCATCTCGCGTTGCGGCCCTCCAGCGTGAATGGGCACCAATCCTGCGCGCATATACTTTGCGGTGTCTTGTCCCAGGAAGGCTTCAAACTCGACGCTAAATCTATGCTTGGCTGACTAGGTTCGGAACGAGACGGGTTAGTTTCAGCGCGACGTCGAGCCTCCTGTCGGGGTCGCCTGTGACGCCCCCGCTGAGCTGCAAAGTGCCGTCCGAGTCCTGGGCCCCTCGCAATTCAATGTGGAAGCTTTCCAGATTCGCAAAAGGCCCGAACTCGCCAAAGACGCTTACCGCCCGATCGCCGGCATAATGCGACACCTTAACTAGCGACCTGAGGCTCCCGTCGTCGTCGCGCACGTATCTCCCTTCGTAGAAATACTGGTCGTCGCAGCCAAGAATAAATCCATCCCTGAGGAGCACAATGCCTTCACCCTCGAGCTGCGCACCGAATATCGCATACCACGCGCCATCGAAATCACTCGTTAGATCCGCCACCATCCTTCCTCCGAGTTCGCACTATCGTGCCCCGCGGCACTGGCACGTGGCAGCCTAGCGCGCAGAGCGACATCGTGCCGCAGCGCCCGCTCAGCGCGATACGAATGCCATTTGCCTCGTCTTCTGACGAGCGCCTAACCTAAAAGAATGACACCTGAGATACCCAGTGAAAGCCAAGCCGCCGCGCTGCTGGCTGCAATCGTCGATTCTGCCGATGAAGTGATCGTCAGCAAGAACCTGGAAGGAACTATAACCTCTTGGAATAAGGCGGCGGAGCGCATTTTCGGGCACACCGCGGAGGAGGCGGTTGGCCGCAATATCAAATTGATCATTCCGACGGACCTTCACTCAGAAGAGGATGAGATCCTTGCCCGGCTTCGGCGGGGAGAAAAAATCGAACACTTTCAGACAATCCGGCAGGCGAAGGACGGGCGCAGCATCGACATCTCACTCACGGTATCACCGATAAGGGACGCGGCCGGCAACGTAACCGGAGCTTCTAAGGTCGCGCGCGATATTTCATTGCAAAAGAAAATCGAGAGCGAACGTGAAGAGGCACTGGCGCGTGCGGAGGCAGCTTACCGACAAGTGCACGAGGCCGATCGCGCGAAGGACGAGTCCTGGCAAATCTATCGCATGAATTGCGGTCACCGCTCACCGCAATCGTCAGCTGGGCTACCCTGCTGGTCGGCGGAAGGCTGCGCGATGAACAGGCGCAACGCGCATACGCAGCTATCCTGCGCGGTGCAGAGATGCAGACGCAGTTGGTGAACGAGCTGCTCGATGTTTCCCGGATAATCACCGGAAAGCTCCGCCTCAATCTCGAAGCCCTCGATCTGCCGAACGCGATACGGTCGGCCGTTGATGCGATCCAGCCGACTGCAGAAGCAAAAGGAGTTCGTCTGCAGGTCACGGTGGATTCGAGCGCCGGGACAGTAATAGGCGATCCAGATCGCTTGCAACAGATTTTCTGGAATCTACTTTCGAATGCGATCAAATTCACGCCCAAAAACGGACGCGTTCAGGTGCTCGTCGAAAGGATTGATTCGCACATCGAGATCGCTGTTGCTGATAGCGGGATTGGCATTAAGCTAGAGTTACTTCCCTACATTTTCGACCGATTCCGCCAAGGCGAGTCGGGTCCGTCGCGATCTTACGGGGGCCTCGGGCTTGGCCTCGCTATCGTGCGCTACCTGGTCGAGCAGCACGGCGGCACGGTTAGGGCGCACAGCCGAGGCGAGGGGCAAGGAAGCACGTTTACGGTGCGGCTCCCTGTCGCTCCGATAAAGCGTTCCGTGGAAGCGAAGGATCAGACTTTCGCTCGATACGACTCGCTGTTCGATCAACCTGGCCCCAGCCTGATGCAATTACGGGTATTCCTCGTAGATGATGAGTACGAGGTGCGCCAGGCGGTTTCTACAATTCTCAGCGGAGCCGAAGCAGAGGTCAGGGTCGCGGGGAGCGCGGCCGAGGCGCTCGAAATTCTCAAGGAGTGGCGTCCCGACATATTGGTTTCTGATATCGGCATGCCTGGCGAGGATGGCTATACATTAATGCGGAAATTGAGAGCCCGTTCGCCGGAGGAAGGAGGCAATATTCCTGCTGTCGCTCTCACCGTTTATGCCCGAACTGAGGATCGGCTACGGGCGCTGTTGTCGGGTTATCAAATGCACGTCCCGAAGCCGGTGCGCCCAATTGAAATTTTGACAATGATCGCGAGTATTGCGCATCGCCTTTAAGAGGAACGGACAGACATCTTCTACAGTATGGGCTGTTCCTGCCGCGCGCGTCCGCGAGACTAGTAGAACGATCTCGCGGCCAATCGCTGCACCCTCACCTCAAGAGGCCAGCAACCATCCGGAATGTCGCAGACGGCTACTTCCTCTGACTTCGCCGTGCAAGATCTTGGCCGTGTCGATTAACGCTTATACCAGGGGTGCGACAGTCATGGTCGGCAAGACCGAGATTGCACTGTTCGGCCAGCGCCACAGCCACAGGCGCCGGTGGTGTGGCGGAGCTTCATGACTGCCATCTATCAGAGGCGTCCGGCAAACCGAAGGGCCGCGACGAGGCGTGGGCGTCGGCACGTTACTTTCGAAAGTAACGTGACTAGGGGCTTGGTGAATCCGGGAATCGACGTGCCGTGCATGGCAGCGGGCGCCGGCGCTGTCGCCTGGCATAGCATCCGGGTGAAGTAAGCTCAAACTCGACCTGCTTCAGAAGCCAACGATTTTCTGGCGGATCCCGCGCGACGCGCGTGAGAAAGGCATTCGTCACATAAAAAGCCGAGGAAGGCATTGTCGCTCTTATTCCCTTGAGCGTCTCTTGGGTAGAGGTCGGCGCGCACCTGGGCATCGGTCTTTTCCAGCGGGCAACAATCGCATGTCGGCGTCGTCCTTCGCATGGCGGAGCAATTGTCAACTGCGAACAAAGCGCGGGAACGCCCGCATCGTCTGCTTCACCTTCTGTGATGGAGAATTCCGAGTGCGGCCCAGCGAGTTATCACCACCAAAATAATAATCACTATCGCGCCAATAACGATATCTCGCATGCGCATTTAACTCCTCCGCGCTCGGCGTGGTTTCATGCACTGTGATTCTAAATCCGGCGTGACGCCCTGCGGTCGATCACTCCCATTCCAACGCATGGCTCTCTTCAGATTTGACTTAAGCGCGCCCCAGAGGAAGTATGGGATTTTGCCCGGGCTAGTCGCATGGCCCCGGCTACTCCTTAGACTTCGGGCCACTCCGCCATCCAGGGATATAGCTCCGCTTCGGCAAAAAGTTTCTGGCGCGAGATTTCGAGTCGAGCGAGCCCTGCCGCGATCTCGCCATCGAGAACCGTCTGAAGCACTCCGGACGCCCCGTTTTTCCTGTTCATGATTTCCTCCGTGTTGAGGAGCTTCATGGGCTGCGCGCTCGTCGTTATTTTATCTTCAAACTCGGGGCACCGGCCAAGATGGAGCGGTCCCTTGAAAGACCGGAATTCTGTTCCGTTCGCTATAGTGTCGAGACAATCGTCGGTTTCCAGGAATGTCCGCTGCGCTGCGCCTAATTCATCGCGTTGCCGTTTGTGATTCGCTAGGCCAGGGTGATAGCGATTTGCCAAACAACTGCCAAACCTCCGAGGTTGGCCCATCGTTTTCCGAAACACGCCGCGGCGAAAACAGCGAGGCTGCCCCGGAGGGGTGCTATCCGATCTGCTCTCCGGGGGAGGGCGCGGTTGCTCGCAATCCTTCCGTCCGCTGGTAGTTGCTAACCAAAAAGCATGTCGAGCGGAATTGAAGCCTCGCGCCGGCGCTTGGCGTTCGGCGCGAGGCTTGTTTATGGAACTATGGATGCAGAGGAGAGCGACGCGAACCACGTCATTCCCGATCCAAATCACTCAGGCTGTCATGGCTTGAGGCACAGACTAATCGGGGCGTTGGTGATCGTGTTCTTCGCAACCGCGTCATCCTGGTCAACGCCGTCACCGCTGACACCCACGGCACCAATCAAAACCCCGCCGCCACATGCACCACCGCTGCTCTTGGTGTAAATGGGTTGGCCGCCGGCAAACGTGATGATTCCATGATGGTAGCTGCCAGGAAGGTCATCGCTGCCCTTGAACAATCCGAACGCGGAACGGTATGGATTGCTGGCGCTAAGGCCCCACAGAGGCGCCACGCCAGCGTCCGTGCCGATATCCGTGGGGTTATTCGATCCGGGACCGTCCTGGCGCGTGACTAAACCGACAGTCCTACTATCTAGGGCGGTATCGTTGCTACTGAAGGCGACCGCCGTGTAGGCCTTGGCGATCGCAATCTCAATGCTACCGCGCCAAGCATCGGAGCCTAGTGGAGTCTGTGGAGTTCCCCCCGTATCGGTAGCATTAATCGCCAGCAGTTTGCCCTCGCGATTGACCACCGCGCACCACATCTTTGTGTGACCGGGACGAAACGTCGCGGGCTCCGCTTTTGCGGCGCTAGCGCAGGCCGCTTCGATCGCCTGTGGGTTGAGCGGGGTCTGCGCGTAAGAAAAACCCGTGCCTAATGCGAGCGGAGCGAAGATCATTCCAATGGCAAACGCGAGTCTCTTCATCAGTATCCTCCTTTTTTTGCCGAGATTTTCGATTTTGGTCTTTCGGCTCCGTTCGGATAAAGCAGAGCCCACCGCGTAGCGCAAGCCTGGGTGTGGGAAGATTAGAGACCTTGACTTGCCTGGGGTATCAAACAAATTTATCTTTTGCATCGTGATGGTCACGCATAGCCGAGCGCGGGCCGGCGCAGCTCGTCGAATTCGGCCTTTTGTGACAGCTTTTTAAATGGATCCCATTGGGGATCGAGCCGGCTTGTGGATCGTCTCAACCCGATGCGCAAAACTCGAAAGGAGATTCATGCGATGAAGACAACTCGGTTCGCAGGAGCGATGCTCGCCACGGCCGCGGCGTTGGCGTTCACCGGGAGCGCCTTAAATGCCGCGGACACGCAGAGCCAGTCGACCAAGGCTGCACAAATCAAGTGCCTGGGTGCGAATGCGTGCAAGGGGCAGAGCGCATGCAAGACCGCCAGGAACGATTGCAAGGGCAAGAATTCGTGCTCGGGTAAGGGCTACGTCATTACGACCGACAGCAAATCCTGCGAGGCCAAGGGCGGCCACGTCGGCAAGAAACCACCGATGGCGATGTAGCGTGAGGCTCATGCTCCGTTTTGGATGTGCCCCTCGTGAGAAGTTCGCTGCGCGTCTCACAGGGCTGCCATCTCAGAGTCGCCGGTGATCCGAACGTTATTTCGGCGTCCTGACAGGTTCCGCGCGATGGGCAATGACGCGCCCCTTGGGATGATCCCCAATTGGGTTTGTTTCGGAAAATTACTCGGGATTGAATAACTCGTTCCCGTTTACATTGACATCAATGTCCACCACAGACAGTGCTGGGACCCGCTCGCCCCCTCTTATCGCTGGGAGTCGTTGCAGTTCGTGAAGCATCCGCAACCATGATCGCGAGAGAGTGGTTTCGTACTGTTCTAGGTTCGACATTGTCGTTACGAGCCTTTCCAATATCGACGTCAGCGGAACCAGCGGGGCAACCGTATAAAGCCCGAGACTAAGCGCGACGAGGCGCAGTTCTGGCGCGAGTTCTCCGAGCGACAATCGCGGATTCTGAGCGCGTTGCTCGACGCTGTGGTGGTAGGACTCCGCAATCTCCCGCAGGTTAAGCTCGATCGCCCACCACGGTTGTCGGACTTCGCGATTTGGTGAGCGCGTGCGAGGAAGCCTTGGGCATGAAGCCCGGCGAGGCAATGGGAGCCTACCGCGCCAATAACGCAGCGGCGCGCGACCTGGCGCTCGAAGCTACGCCGCTCTACCAGCCACTGGCTGAATTGGCCGCGAGGGCTTTACCGGAACAGTGGCCGAACTGCACGCGCGGCTTGGCTCCATGGTCGGAGACGCAACTCGCCACTCGTAACGCTGGCCGAAAGCGCCAAACATTTTAAGTAATGCGCTCAGACGTATGTCTACCAACCTGCGCGAAGCCGGAATCCAACTTCAGCTCAGCCGTAATGACGGGCACGGCAGACGCGTGATATCCGGGATCGCGAACGGCGCAGAGTCGGAAAACATCGTCAGTAATCGCCAGTTACCACCAGTGGACGCACCGATTTCCTGGTTACTGACGATTACTGACGATGTTTTCCAGGCCATGCGAACCGGCTCAAGGGGCCGTCAGGGACCAAACGTGGCGGGCAAGCGTGATACGCGCGGCAGCCAGGAGCCATCACCTTCTCGATGCATAGGCTCTTTCTGACCGGGGCCCTCGTTTTCTTCGTTCTGGGCGATCGCCCGGTGCATACTGGGGCACGCATTAATCGCGTATCTGCCCCTCGGTGCCAGCCTGGACGCTGCGCAATGGTCGGCGTGCGACGCGTCAGCCGGCCAATCAACCGTCTCGCAGGCCCATCGAAGCCATCCTGATCCACCTCGTTTGCCTATATGGTTTCATGGATTTACAGAGCGGCGCGCGGCCGCGGCACACAGCTTGGAGCTACCCGCTTCGGTGGACGGTGTTCTGCTGCGGTAGCCGAGACTGTCGGGATAAACGCCCGGGTGTGGGAGCTTGGATGATGTGCGGCCTAGCCTTCGAGGTCCCTGGCGTACATCCCTTCGGTTGCGCGGTTCCAGCGCCAGGTGAATCGAATATGAATTCCTTCAACATCCTTAGGCTGGTCGATGAAGGCTGAAATTGAAGACCACTTTTGTTATCTAATAACACCTAATAGGTTGTGTCACGTCATTAAATAGCTGATGAATCGCCTTGTAAATGAGAATAGTCGAATCGCGGCTGACGGGCCGTTTTGAGACGGAGCTTTTTGGTTTCACCCCCGTTCCGAAATGCCACCGCTCACGGCCGTCAGGCCGCGCAATGTGTAGTATGGAGGCTCACGGATATGGATAAGTCTGCGGCCAGCAGGTTGATGCCCGGAAGTCCTGTTATGTTCCGAGGACGCCATCATTTTGTCGTCAGCGTTCGGAGAGGGCCACAAAGCGACGCACCGCTCTTTCGCATGCGCGACCTGGATGATGCCTGGGTCGTCACCGGATTGGTCAGCTACAAGGTGCTTGAACCTATGCCGGAAGAGTCTGCCGTGAAGATTGAGGAACCTGTGGTTTAAGACTTTGAAGGCCGGGAGGTGT
This sequence comes from uncultured delta proteobacterium, assembly GCA_963710455.1. Lineage (GTDB taxonomy): Bacteria > Desulfobacterota > Binatia > Binatales > Binataceae > JAKAVN01. The sequence continues at coordinate 43,130 of CAVQAG010000010.1, read as the reverse complement.
GAAAACATCGCGTCGACGAAGATGACTATCTATGCACGCGAATCCGTGGTTCGCGACACTCCGATGATCGGACCTGCAGAACGGGGCTTAGAGCCTCTCCACGAGTCCGAGCGGCAGCGGCAAATGACTCCTGACGAATATCCACTCGATGGCCTCGAATGGCCCAATTTGGATCCGCGGATCGCGACGTTGTGGGGCATTATAGCCGCCTGCCTTGGCCTGACCGTTCTGGCGTTCGCCTGGTGGCCGCTGTGATGCGGATCGCCCTAGTCGAGAGGGTCGCACAATGACTAAGCCGTCCTTCCTCGATGCCTTTGGCCCCTCCGCGGAAGCCGTTAACCAGGCCGAGCGCGACGGCCCTTGAGGTATCCCTTTGGCCGTGACCGGGGACCATAGCGCGCAAAATAATTACGGAGCCGCTTTAGTGTCGCCCCAGCCTCCGATCCGCAGAGCAATATGCGCGCGATTGAAAGTGGCATCAAGCTTCTCGATCACTCTACACCAAATCTGGATTGCGATGCGCGCCAAATCACCGCCGAATCTTCCCCGCCTAAGATCGATCAGGGAAATAAATCAAAAGGACACCCGGTTCAATGCGACCGGCACAGGCGCAGCTTACCTCTGCGCACACTCCCTGGAGAGCGGCGTTGCGATTCGAAGCAACGGCAAAACAGTCGTCGTTTTGATTTGAAGCAGGAGCGGTACTCCAGAATGACTGAAGAATCGTCCCGAGTCATTGACCAAGCGACGGCTGAGGCATTCGTCATGGAGCGCGACGGTCTGTTGAAAGGTCTCACGCGGGAACAACAATCGGCCGCGCGCGAACTACAGACAGCATTGCCGGATTGGCGACGGGGTATTGGCGGTCTCGGAACCAAGTTTATCAGTTTGTCAACATCCTTCCGCGAACGGTTCAAGCAGTCGGCATTTCTCGATATTAACAAGTTCGTCGTCGTTGACTTTGCGCTGCGCCTGACGGAAACGATAGCGCAGCGCAACATCCCTGACGTAGTCCTGGCGTTGTATCCTGCCAAGGTGAGCCGGTTGCTCGCTTACCTGCGGGGTCTTTCGGATCACGAATACAATTTTGCCCATGACGACTTCGTTAAAGACGTACGCTTCGCTAGCGGCCTCAGCGTCCCATGCGGGACCGCTCAAGTTATCGATCTGAGTAGCATTTTGGGATACAGGACATCGGCACGATTGCTGGTCTGCAGTCCATTGACGCGATATGTGCGCAGCATCCTGCGATCGGGTGGAATTGGACCATGGTTTCAAATACATACCGATTCTCGCTCCCTGAACGATTTCGACGAGCCGGGCTGGGATGCTTGTTATATGCGGATTGCGGCACTTCTGCGGGTTCATCCCGAGATTCTGGGGACGGCCGGAAGGGCTAGGTTCTACGATCCTGTACTCGAGACCGTGAGCCCGCGTCTGGCGTATCTTCGACAACGCCCGTTGGAACGCGGGGCTTTTATGCTATGGAGCGGCACGACTGACATCGACATTCGAAACGCGACCGCCAAGTCCGCGAGTCGTCGGTGTCTGTACGAAGCGGGGAAGTACACGCCGGTTTCCTATATCCTTCTCTGGCCGCGGGAGCATCTCATTGCATGGGCTGACTCGCAGCGCGAGAAGCGACCATAACTACCATGGCTCTTCGCGAGATAGTCAGTAGGTTGTCGGCCGCTTATATCGTTCTCGTGTAGTTGTGGCGGTCGTCGCGTGTTGTTAGTGCGCGCGCAAGCTCGAGCGTAAGCGGGCGAAGAAGGCCGCCTCCCTGCCGCAGATCGTAGTCGGTCCCGCGGCGCCCTGTGTGACATGTGAAATGTTAGAGACGATGTTTTTATCGATTTAGTACGCAGTCCTTGCACTGGCACGGCTGCGCACCCTCGCGTACAAACAAGAGCGCGCCTTTGCAAAGTTTATGATTTCCTGCGCGGCACGCAGGACAAATCCAGGGCTGAGTGTCCTGACGAGCATCCGCTTGCCGATATAGCCGGATCACTATTCCAGCGGTGATCACCGTCGCGACAACTGCCATTCCGAGGAGGGTTTCGGCATCCGAGTCCGGCGCCAACAGTATCAGCAACGTCACGACTGCAAGGAGCGCCAATATTGACGACGTCCAGAGCTTAATTTTATCTACCGTTCTCATGACCCGTGGCCGGCCTGCCTTTATCCACTTGGCACTTCGGAAAACCTTAGCGCGATCGCACGCCGCCGCGCCTCCGAAAGTTCCCCGTTCGTCGCGGTGCTATGGCGCGTATACTGCCGCGCAGCCCAGGAACCGGCCACGCTTATCTCGCGAGGGCTGGTTGCGAACCGCGTGCGCCAACACGTTTCGTGGTTGGAATTGCCATCAGGAGAGGGCGGCGCGGCCGCAGTATCTCCCTGGCAGCATCTTCTTCGACGGCCGCGCGTCCGAGAAGTCTAGTGCAGCAAACTCGTTTGCGCATGCTCCAGAATGTTCGGAGCCGGTGGCAGCCGGGAATTCTCTGTGGCGCGTTCCCGGTTTTGACTGCGCGGCTGGCCCGCCGTTTTCTAGCGGCAGGCAGGCAGCGCGCGTAATTGACTTTGATGAAGCTCGTGTGAAACAGAGGGTTCAGCTCAACCGAAGACATGACGCTTGCGCGTTTCCCCTCGCTCGGTTCTCTGAGAGACTTGTTCGTGGTGGCCCTCCTCTCTGGTCTTCGTTGTCGCCAAATCTCATAGGCATTGAATCGATGACAGGCCCGGATCGTGGTGCAGCGTAGAAATTTTGGGATTCGGCTTGATCTATGGCCGCAGGCACTACGATCGTCGTTCGCTTCGTTGAAGCAGCAAATGCGTTGCAACTTGGGGCTGCGTGCTATAGCGCTGACGGTCGCATTGGCCTTTTGGTTCTTGGTCAACGCCTCTCAACGCGGCTCGACTGTTCAGCTCGACGTGCCTCTCGGCTATCGCTTGCTGCCGGCAGGATTGGTGATAGTCAATCAGCACCCCGAATTCGCGCGGATTCAAATCGAAGGACCTCGTCTACTGTTGTCGCTTATTGACTCTGACCGCCTTATGTTGCGACTCAAGCTAGGCGGCGTCGGACCGGGTGAGATGGTGTTGAAGCTCAGTCCGGAGATGTTCCACGTACCGCGCCAGACCACTGTCATCGAAATCTCGCCGAGCCAGATCAGACTCGATATCGACCGCCTCACCAGTCGCCGGATTCCGGTCCGCGTCAACGTCGTTGGGCGGCCTGCCGTCGGCTACCGCGTAGCGGCAATCAATACGGATCCGGCGGACGTGACGGTGCGTGGCCCTAGCCGCTACTTGGCTCATCTCCATTACGTCCCCACCTCTCCCCTAGACGTGTCTGATGCTAGAAGTGAGATAAGGCAAATGCTGTTCCTTCAGCCTGTTGACGACCGGATCGAACTTCAGACGCATACCGTGGAAGTTTTAGCAACGATAAGCGAAATTGTCGCCAGGCCGGAGCGGTCAACACGATAAGACAATCACGCCACGGCGGTGACCGCTCCTCGCGGCCTGCAGGATCCACGCTCGCCTGATTCCAAAGCAGCATGCGGAGCGCCTGTAGCCGGATGAGTTGAGCTTGGCGTCTCTGTTCCAGCCATGAGTTCTCTGTTCGGCTGGGCAAAAAATTTCCTGTTCCGATCTCCAGAGAATTCTCCAAAAAAGCCGACGGTCGAGCGGATTTTTCGACCCGATAGACGCCTGAGCCGGACCTCAAATCGCGGAAATTCTCTGTATTTTCCCTGATGATCAGGGAATTTGAAGCGGAGAGTGGCTCGCATAGACTGCGTCATCCGCCATCGAGTCTTCACCCTCTAAGGATTCTCTGCAGGGTTCCTCCGAAATCCGCCGCAGCCCATTCCTACGGCGATCTAAACAAAAATGTCCCTGTGGCCCTGACTGCCCGCGGACACCGGAGAGGGTCTCACATGCGAGTCACGCTTCCTCTCTGTGTGGCCGCAAATGTCGAGCGCGACACTGCATCTGGCCGGAAATTGTGCTATCTATCAGTCATATCTGCATGACTATAGGTTAATTTAGCAGTGGTCGAAGATGCTCAGGCAAAGGCTCTGCGCCTTCGGATGTATTTCCTTTGTTCTGAGTGCGCGCGTCTGATTGATCTCGCCGAAGGGAATCGGCAGCAGCGAGACGTTGAGGGAGTGGAGCTTGTACGGCACGCTGCCGAGGAGCACGCGGCGTGGCTGGAAGTGCTTGGCATCGATGACGACGCATGATTAGCGAGCGCTCGTAAACGCATACTGCGTGCTGGTCAGGAATCGGCGTCCCCCGTAGGCATGGCCTGTTGCGCCCAGCCGACGGCTTCGGCTTACAAACGCCCCGTGAGCGCCAACACGAGAAGGATGATAAGGACGATCCCCCCGATCCCGATTCCGCCGTATGGGCCGTAGGCGTAATAACCGCCGCCACCCCCAAACAGCAAAAGCAGGATCAGAATCAGTACGAGCGGTGACATAGAGAACCTCCTCAGGTGTTTCCTCAGAAGAGTCACTGGGCTGGCGGCGGTGGGTTGGGTGCTACTATGACAGGTGGCGGTTGCTGTATGGTGACTTGAGGCGGTGGGTTATGCACCTCGGTGTAAGAGAAGCATCCAGTCGTCGTTACGCAAGCACCGGCACCGACCACGAGGATGAACAACTGACGGCTGAGCAGTTTCATGGCGCCGGAGCGTAACGCGGGCTCACGGCGGCAGTCAACCTGAAAGGTCGAATCCCCTCAGGAAGTGCAGCCAATAATTTTTGGCCAATGCTGGCGTGCTCTGGGCTGGCAGAGGCTCGGTAGTGTCCGAAAACTATTAGCACTGTCTCGGTCAAATCTGCAGGTGTTGTGTAAATTCTACCTGTTACACGGTGGAATCAATGGCGCTAGCCATCTAATATCGCTAATTTTTCGGCCCGGCTATTGCATGCGTACTGAGGGGCGAGATTCCCAAACTTCAAGAGTAGGAGCGCGTCATGGCAAGCGACTATGAAGTCCTGACAGTAAAGGAAGTCTGCGAGATATTGCACGTCCACCCGTCCACGATTTATAAACTGACTAGGCACGGCAAGATTCCGGCCTTCAAGATCGGCGCCGACTGGCGATTCCGAATCGACGTGATTGAGCGCTGGATGGCTGAAAAGTCTATGGCCGCTTCTCAGTAGGAAAAGCTATCGCGGCGGGAATTTTCATTCGACTCCCGAGGTGAAGGTTCATGGAGAAAAAAGTTGGGGTCAAGCTACTCTGGGATCTAGCACCTAGGTTTGACCAATACCTGCGTCAATCCGGAAGGACCGCTCTGCGACCGTGGCAGCAGGAAATTCGCGACTACATAGTCACTGCGAAAAAGCCCACCTTCTTTGCTCAAAAGAACCTCGTGAAGTGGGGCAGGCAAAGAGGGCTCGTGCAGTAGACTGCCGTGCCCAAGCGGCCGACCTGCATGACTAGCTGAGGCAGTTGACAGCGGCCAAGCGCGAGCGGCCCGCGCTACGCCGCTGTGGATCAATTCATTCAGTCGCGCGCGAAGGCGATCCATGCGAACACACCTAAACATCATCGATGGTAAGGGTGTAACGAAAAAACTGGCATTGTTCGGCAGCAAATCGGACTTCGGTGTCCGCGTCGTCGTGAGAACGGAGCACTCCGCCGACCCCATAGCCCTTGATAAGGCCCACCAACCTCTCGGACACGTCGTCGCCCCGGACCAAGGGGCGCTCTGGCAGGAACTGATGGGTCATCCTAAGAGAATAAAGTACGCTCGCAATTATGATTTCACACTGCCGACCGGCATCGCGGGCGAGGCGATTTGGTTTGATTTGGATAGCGCCTAATCAGATCTTCTTACGCCGCGAGCCCCGCGCGTCCGCCAAACCGGATCGCCTCGGGCCAGCTCACTCACGGAGTCACGAGTGACTCAGCGACGACGCGAAGCCGACGACTCGATGCATGATGGCGGGTGGTCAGTCGTCTCAGTGACGAGAGACCGGCCGGACTAGCCTCGGGTTCCGTTTAGACGGCCGAGTGGACGCGAGCGGCTCATCGCTAGCCACAATCGTCGCATCCGCGGACCCACTATCGGTGATGAACTTTGAGATCTCCTTGGCGGTCTCTGTCAGATCACCGCCGGGCTTCCAGCATCGCATATCCATAGGCACTCGGTCGGATAGCCGGCTGGTCTTAAACACTCTAACTTCTACAATCCGCACTGAGCACTGTTCATCCTTTAAAAAGCGTAGAATATGTTTCTCGCGACCGAAAACGTGCGCCCCTTTGACTGCCCATACTATAGACATCACTTCCCCCTTTAAGACTCTAAATCTCTAACTATCACGATGTCTGGCTAAGTCAAGTGTGCCCTAGGTTACTAAATGTTCAATTTTTCAGCGCGAACGGGCGACCACGCGTGTGAACACAAAACCTGGAGCTAAAAACGAAGCTGCGGCTTAGACGAATTGCTCCGTATGACCAAGCGCGGAGCCGAGCCACGAGACGGAATCGCTATCTTTTACGTTCTCGGGAGCTGGCAGTCTCGCCGTTCCTATGTGAATGCGTGGCTTTTCTGCTTTGAGATGAGTACATGGACTTTTCAGCCATCCATTGCCGGATCACGTCTTTCCGAAATCGCCATTCAGAGGCTATTCGGAAGCTCGGAATCTTGCCCTCCCTGATCCATTTATAAAGCGTCGCCGGGTGAACTTGGAGTAAATCGCAGATTTCCTTTACCGTCAGGATGTCGTCGTCTGCCATCGGTGAGAGCGCCTTTTCGTTTCGAAATTGTGGCGGAAAAGTGATATCCATACCAATCACGCACCATTCTGATCCTCTTTCAGGTGGTTTTTAACGCCGAGGTCGGCTTCAACCTCACTTGGTCGCTTCAACCTCAGTCGGTCAACAACTTGCCCAGAGTCTCGGTCCATGATACGGAAATCCACCTTAGAGGACGAATTTCTATGATTAGACATATCTTGGCCAGCATTGGGATTTTTGTTTCAACGTTGCTTCTGCTCGCAACGGGCGGCTTCGCCGGAACACCGACACCTCAAAGCCCGCAATACCCTATACAAGTGGACGCAAACGACAACACCCATCGTCTCGCTCACCTAAAGTACCTCACGCTGGACCTCCTTTCCCCCGATACCAAGAGGGCCCTGAACCGCGAAGCCGAGGCGGTTCTATCCGGGAATGCAAATGCCATCGGGGCGGCATCCGCGATTGTCAGCGTTCCACGATGGCCAGGTTCGTTCGCCTTCGACGGACCAGTGCAACCCTTCATAATGGTAGGGAACTTTCCGCAAACGACCGGCAAGACATTCATAAATACCCAGGTCGTCCCGATTTCGTTGGTCTTCGATGGGATCATTAACCCGAAGACCGGCACGACGGCCGTGATTAATACGAACCCGTCCGTTGTTGCCAAAACGCTTGCCGGGCCGGATTTCGCGAAGGCGACTTACACCGACGGCTTCGTACAGTTCTCCGACGCCGTGCAGCGAGCCGAGTTCCAGCCAGTGCGACGGACCAATTGGCACACCATATTGAATCTGCCAACTAGGTTCGCGCCGGTGACAATCCATGTTCCGCCGAGTGTGGTCGAGGTGTTACAACTCCCGGACGGTAGGATCTTCTGTTTGTTGGACATCACTTTCCTCGAGGATCAGTTGACCGCGCTTTTGTCCTCGGAGCCGCGGGCAGCGCGACAGCTGCGCATTTATTTGATCAGGAACACCTTTCTCTTTCAAAATGGGAATCCGAACGATTGCTGCGTGGTTGGCTTTCACACGGCCCTCGAGGTTGCGACAACTGGCAGTCAGATTTTTATACAAACCCTTGCATATGCGCCTTGGATAGACTCGGATGTCGCAGCGCAGGGCCTCAATCAGGCGACCATCACAGACGTCGTTGCGCTAAGCCACGAGATCACGGAATGGATAAACGATCCGTTTGGGACCAACGCGGTAATTCCATCGTGGCAGTTCCCGGGTAAGCCCGGAGTCTGCCAGGGCAATCTGGAAACCGGCGACCCCGTCGAGGTTCTCTCGCCTGACTTGGTAACCTTTCCGGTAACGATCGGCGGCTTCACGTACCACCCTCAAAACGAAGCGCTGCTCCAGTGGTTTGCGCAGGTCTCGCCCTCCAACGCGCTCGACGGAGCATACAGTTATCCCAACGAGAGTTCCTTGACTTCGCCGTCGATTTCTTGCCCCTAGAGCAACCGGAGAAAAGACCTTGGCCAGCGATCAGCAGCATGTGGATCGTTCCAAAGATGCAGCCCAAGATCCTCGCGAGCAACCGCAAAGATGCATAGAGCGATACGCGATAGGGTCGCGAAGCCTGGCGGATGCGGACGGCATAAGCTGCGCCGCACCCTTCCTTTTCGGCGACAAATCCCAGCATCCGTTTGGTCGCCGTCGTAGCGGATAGCCAATCGCCTGAATCACGTGGTGAGGTCATAGATGGTCTGGCGCGATATCCTGCAGATGGTCGCTGCCGCACCTGGTTCGCCTGCCAGCCTGACCGCCGCGGCTACGAGATTGGGGCTTGCTGACCCCGGTTCTCCTCACGGTTGTTTGCGCCTGATGTTTTTTCACGTAAGCACATTTAGGCGCCCATCGGGGGCAATCGGTAAGTTCAGACCCGACGTGAACGACGCGGTCGCGACGGTGCGGTGCGTCGGCTGCTTCGAGCAGTATCCGGGCGCGGTCGGCGACGTCATCAACCACGAAACGACTGACTGGTTTCCGATCTGCCCGGCTCATTCGGCGCGGCTCCGGAGCTGGGGACCATTGGGAAAGCAGGCCACGGAAACGAGGGTAGACGGAGGTCAAGGAGACGATGATCGGATTTCTCCTGTTACCCCCTTAGGTTTCCAACGTAGTGTCAACGGATACGCACGTGAACGTCCCGAACGACGGGTCAAATGGGTCTGATAATGTATAAATACGGCCCAATTTTGGGGCTTTTGGGCTCGCAGGGTCCCTTCGGCTGGCCCGCCGCTTTGTGAAAGTCCGGGAGTGAACGCAGACTCGACCGCTTCATACTACCGTCCTTAATGCCAACATCAAAACTCGACCAAAGCCCGCTTATACCCATGATAAGTTGAATAAACCTATCTATGCCTAAATAATCGCCAGACATCTCGGACTTTCCAGGCTGTCGCAGGCCATTGGCGAGATCCTACGGCAAATAGCCAACGCAAGGAGCCGGACGCGAACAGTACCGGCTGCCCGCCGCCGCCCGCCGAGGTGGAGTTTTCCAAGGATTCTCGATCACCGGCTCGGGTTGCAGCGCAGCATTGAAGGCCGCGCTCAAGCGGGCCCCAAGCCGCAGCCGAAGAGCTGCGGGCCATCGACACGGACTGCCCCCGCGTGGGCCCACCGCAAGCGACTCCTTGAGCTTTTCCGCGGTTGTCCTCCCGAAAAACGGCTCATTTTGGAAAGGAATTTTGGGAGGACCCCCTGATACTAAATCAGCGGGTCGCGACGAGAAAGTTGGCATTCCGCGTTCCTCGGTCAATCTCTCAGCCGACCATGACCACCACCTTACTCGACGCTGGCGGCCTGGCTTTGCTAGAAAGCGGTACCCGTGCGAGGGTGGAGGCGGTTGGAGATACCGCTAAAGAACTGATCCGTTTACCGCTCTAAAAGTGAGCCACCCCCGGCCATAGACTCCGGCAGGAAGCCGGAGGACGGGGATGCTGAAGATGGATCAGGTGCACGTACTACGACACAAGGTATTGAAAGAGGGTCAGAGCATCCGGCGGGTTGCGCGCGAACTGGGCTTAAGCCGCAACACGGTAGCCAAGTATCTGCGATCAGCCCGAGCCGGTGAGACGTTCCCGGCGTCCGCGCGAGCGGCCGGTATGGGAAGCGGGTGCAGCCGCGGCTGGAGGAGCTGCTGGCGGAGTGGGAGCCGCGCACCACGGCCAAGCAACGGCATCACCGGCGATGCGGCTGCATCGGCAGTTCAGGGCGGAAGGCTATCGAGTTGGCAGGACCCTGGTAGGCGACTATTGGCGCGAGCGGCGGCGGCAGCGCGCCGAGGTTTACGTGCCGCTGATTAACCGTCCGGGCGAAGCGCAGATCGATTTCTTCGAGGTAGTGGTGGAAGTCGGCGGCGAGCGGCTCAAAGCCTGGGAGTTCCTGTTGCGGCTGATGTACTCGGGGCGCGAGTTCGCCTGGCTCTACGAGCGCTGCGATCAGCTGGCCTTTCTCGACGGCCACGTGCGCGCGTTTGCCCACCTGGACGGCGTCGCACGGCGCTGCGTCTACGATAATCTTGCGGCCGCGGTGCGCAAGATCGTCGGCGCGCAGCGCGAACTCACGGGCCGCTTCCTGGCGCTGGTCAGCCACTATCTTTTCGAACCCGATTTCGCGCGCATCGGAGAAGGACACGACAAAGGCGGCGTGGAAAGCCGCGGCAAGGCGATTCGGCTGGCGCATCTGACGCCGATCCCGCGCGGCGACAGTCTCGAGGCGATCTCGCGCCAGTTGCTCGGCGAACTCGACGCGGCGTTCGCGGCCCGCCACGATGCCGGCAGAGGCAGCAGTGAACTATGGGCGGAAGAACAGGTGCAACTGCTGCCGGTTCCCGCCACCAGCTTCGTGGTGCGCAAGCCGATCCCGGTCGAGATCAGCTCGCGTGCGATGGTCAGGATCGAAGGGGCCTGGTACTCGGTGCCATCGCGCTGGGCGCGCTTGAACGCGACTGCATATCTGGGAGTGGACGATGTCCGCATCACGTGCATGGGTGAGAGCGTGACGCATCCGCGGGCGCGATTTGGAACGCGCCAGGTTCGCTATCGCCATTATTTTCCTGAGCTTTCGCGCAAGCCGCACGCCGTGCGCCAGGTTGCGCCGGAGTTGATCGCGGAGTTGGGCGCACCATGGAGTGGATTGTGGGGGCTGTTGTGCGGAACCCACGGCGAACTGGAAGCCGCGCGAGTGGTGGCGCGGCTGCTGGGCGCGGTCTGCGAGCATGGCGAAGATCGCGTGCGTGTCGCGCTGGAAGCGGCAATGAACCAGCATCGGATCGAACTACCAGATCTCGCGGCTGGCCGGACCGAAGATCGATAACGTGGCGGTGCCCGATGCGCTCGCCGCCTACGTGGTCGAGGCCGGAAGAGCCTCCGATTACGATCATCTGCTGCTCGCGAAGGAGCCGCCCATGAGTAACGCGGCGAGCGAGGCGGTCATCCAGGAGTACTGCCACGAACTCAAGCTCGCGGCGGTGGTGCGTGACTATCCCGGGCTATGCCGGCGTGCTCGCGATGCCGGCTGGCCGTACGAAGATCTGCTGCGCGAACTGCTCGAAGCCGAGATCACCAATCGCCATCAAAGCACCGCGCGCCGGCTGCTGCGCGAAGCACGCTTTCCCGATATCAAGACCTTCGACCAGCTCGACTGGGCGGTGCTCAAGGGCGTGTCGCGGCCGAAGCTGATGGAGCTGGCGAGCTGCGACTTCATCGGGCGCGCCGAGGACGTGATTCTGGCGGGTCCGATCGGCACTGGAAAATCGCACCTTGCGATCGCCCTGGGAGTCGAGGCCACGCGCCGCCGGCTGCGAGTTCACTTCGCCCGCGCCGCCGATCTGGTGCAGAGCCTGGTGGAGGCGCGCGACGAACGGCGCCTCACCGCACTCCAGCAGCGCTATCAGAAAGTCGCGCTTTGATCGTAGATGAGCTGGGCTTCGTGCCTTTCGAGCGCACCGGCGGCGAGTTGCTGTTCAATCTGCTGGCTCAGCGCTACGAACGCCGCTCGACCATCATCACCACCAATCTGGCGTTCTCGCGAATGGGTTAAGGTGTTCGGCGACGAAAAGCTCACGACCGCGTTGCTCGATCGTCTCAGTCATCACGCGCACATACTCACCATCAAAGGAACGCAAACGCTTATTAATAGACAGCGGGCGCTCACTGTTGCTGGGAGGCGATGATCGCGCCGATGGAATATCCTCCGGAGAATGGTCAAGCGGGATGCGCAGACGGATATCGACGTGGTAACCGGCGACGCGCACCTCTTCCACCATGAGCCGTACCAGTTTCTGACGTTGCTCGAAGCCGAGGTCGTTTAAGGCGCCACGAACTCGGTGTGCGAAGCCGGCGATTCGGCGGCGAAGCCGGTTTTGTTGCGCTAGCGTAGCGCGGTGTTCAATCAGGACGCCACGCTGTTGTTCAAGGGCGTCGCGTCGGTGGTCAATCTCCTTGGCGCGACTTTGAACTTCAGCAAGCTCGAGTAATCCGCTTTGATAGAGATCGACCAAGCGGCGGCGTTCGTTACTGGCAGCCTCAACTCTACGTTCAAGTCGCTTTAGCTGGGCGCGCAACAGTTCATCGTCGCCCTCTGGCGCGCGCGCGGTAACAGCTTGCTCCCCCGCGAGGAGTTGATCGGGTTGCTGCAAAACTGTGCGCAGCTGCTCGAAGACGAAGGCATCCAGCGCGTCGGCTCGGATGTTGCGCTCGGGGCAGCGCCGATGGTCTCCGCGAGCGCGGACTGGATCATGATTGGGGCAATTGTAATAGCGGTTATAGGTGCCATTGCCTCCGCGCATACGATGACAGCTGACCGCGACGCTACAGTGGCCACACTTGAGCACGTGGCGCAGTAGCCAGGCTTGGTCGTGGATCCTGCGAGGACTCCATTGCGAGTTGTCGCGGCTCACCTGTTTGGTTGCCCGGAATAGCTCGTCACTCACGATACGAGGTACCTCGATCGCAATCCACTGCTCGCGCGGTCGCAGCACCTGGCGGGTTCGTCGTCGGGCACGCGCATCGGGTATGGATTCGGTGCGGTTGTAATAAGCATGCCCGACATAACTTTCATTGCGGAGGACTCGATCGATTGTTGAGGTTCCCCACACCGCCTTGCCGGTCGGCGATGGCACTTGGTCAAGGTTGAGCCGCCTAACGATCTCGCGCGTGGAGTGACCCGCCACATAATCCTCGAAGATACGACGGACCACTGCCGCCTCCGGTTCATACACCACCAAGTGTGCCATGCGATTAATAGTTCCGGCGATCCGGCGATAGCCGTAAGGAACTTTCCAGAAGATCACCTCACCGCGACGGGCGCGCCAAAGCTTGCCGCGGCGATAGCGTTCGGCGATCTTGGCGCGTTCATACTCGGCGATCACGCCTTGTACTTGGACCAACAGTCGAGCTTGGGGATCGTCATTGAGCGCTGGTGCGTCAGTAAACAGCACGCGCACACTGTGCCGTTTAAGCTCATCCAGGACGATCACTTGATAGGCGTACATGCGGGCCAGTCGATCGGGCGACAGGCACCAAACCGCCTCGATGACTCCGGCCTCCGCAGCGTCGCGCAAAGCGTCCAGTCCCGGACGATCCAGCCGCGCCCCGGAATAGCCGTCGTCGCAAAACTCCGCTACCAGCTCGTCTCCTTCCGACGCGACGCGGGCGCGCAGTACCGCCAGCTGCGAACCGATAGTGCCGCGTGTCTCCTGGTTCTCGGTGGAAACCCTGGCGTAGATTGCAACTCTCATTACAGCACCTTCGCTAGATCCGCCTGTTCCTGATCAACGCCCAGCAGGAACTCGTAAACTGCGGAGAGTGCATCCGAACGTGGATCAGCATATGGCGTCCACGCTGGCCGTGGCGCACCGACGAGCGAGATGCTGAATGGTATTTCGACTCTCCTCCAGGCGATCAACCCGACGAGCCCTTGTTGGGCAAAGCGGAGCGCGGACGGCCCGTCTAACTCGGCATTGACCAACGCCAGTGCGCGCAGCGATTCATACTCGGCCTGGATGCGATCAGTAACTGGCCACAGCGTTCTCATCGCTGGCGAGCTCGCTCGACAGTGCGCCGATGCAGTGAGACCGCGAAGCGCCGCGTGATCGCTTGCGCGAGTGTCGCGCTGGACCAGTCGGGATCTGCCGACCTGATGAAGGCAAGGATCTTTGCACTGAGCTTGAGCGGCCCACGCCTGCCGCGCCGCTCGTCGAGCAGTCCCATCATGCCCGCTTCTGCAAACGAATCGGCCACCAGATAGTAAGCGGGTCGCGAGTAGCCGTGAATGGCGGCGGCCTCGGTAACGCTGAGCCCATCGACTACATGAGCCCGCAGCATCTCGTACTTGACCTGGACCTTGTCGGCGGACAGAAAGAACGACCGCTTGCCGTCGAACAGCGGTGCGGTCACCCCAGCGCGATTGGGGTGCAGCAGTCTCGCCGAAGCCAGCGCTTTCAGACGCATCGTAGTGCTCATCACAACCCCACCTCCCCACCGCAGTCTGTATCATAAGGCTATATCTTTGTCTACTAATTAATACCGCCACGATGACCTTCACCGCTAAGGCTTGTTCCGTGTGCGCATAGAGTCAGTCTAGGCGAATGATGGAATTGCTATGACTCATTCCTGCCGCGACCGATAATCCTATACAGTGCGGCTTTCATTACTAAACACAATCGCTTTCAACGGAGCTGATCGACGGCCGCGAATGCGACGCTCGGGTCGAGCGTAAAGAGCCGCGGACCCAGCATCTAATCCGATCTCTACCCGGAAAATCAGCTTTGCGTTCCTACCATGCTAACTCGCGGTGATTCCTTCCGCAGCCAGCGAGGAATCAAAGTCGCCGCCGCTGGCGGCCCAAAGAAGGAAGTCCATGCCGACGATAGTGCAGCGCGTTAGTAACGCTGGCGCACAAGGTACGCGCTGGCGCGCGACACCTAACGCGCACCGGCGAAAAGATCAGACGGTTAAAATCTCAGAAAAGAGAGAACAAAGAATCAGTCCGGAGTGGCTCATTTTTACAGCGGCAAAGTGGATCAGTTCTTCAGCGTTGCAAACAGCGGTTGAAATGGACGGACCAGGGAAGGCCATCTTCGCGAATCTCGAACAGCAATATCGCGCATTCGACCAAGGCTGTTCGAAAAGCGTCGCCCTTTCATTATAGAATTTCGCGGGCATGACCAAGTCCCGAAAAACGACCACGATCGGCGCAGTCCACCAGTTTCTTAAGAGAAACGGCGCGATTGTTCGCACTTTTCAGGAGCGTGCTTCAGTCGCGCCATTGATAGGTAAAGGCACCGCGCTTTCTTCAACACATGGGTAACATGCGCTACGCTCAACGGAATAATTGAAGCCCTGGAAGACGAAAGCCTGGACGTTCTTATTTTGGCCAGAGGGCTTTTTTTACGGCTTAGTTTGGATCGACTGGCAGGAAAAAACGGACCGAGTGTCCAAAGCCGAAGCGGAGCAATTTCGGAGCTTTGTGTTGACCCCTCGGTGGCGCGGCCTCGTTGATTTAAGGTTCGTTATGCACTCCGCTGCCAAAACCTCACTGAAGAGAGAGCACGCAAATCAGATCACGCTCCGGCATGGAGCTATAATGAATGTCGCCACTCGGGAGACCATCTGCCTTCTCGCCGGCCCACGGCCTGGTTACCGCAGTGCTGTTTCCTTGGCCGCCTCGTTGCGCGCGGTCGTGGGCTCCTCCGGTCCTTGGTTCAGCCTCGCGCCTCGTTCTGATTGCGCTTAAGGCACAGTGACGCGAAACGCGTTGACAGTCGATCCAGCCACCCCCGCATAGCTCAGAACGGTTATAACGGCCTTTCCGGGTAAGGTGGTCTTGCCGGCAAGAACACCTGTTATGGTCTGTCCATATGTACTACCCGGTGCGACTCCCACCTGCGGGCCCATTGTGCTGAAAGCCCCATGCCTGAATCGGAAGTACCACTCGACCAGCCAGATGTCTGGTGCCGACTGGGCAGTCTCGGCTGGAAGATTGCCTACTGCGGAACCTCTGGCGAAAAACAAGCCCACCGCACTGGCCGAGGTTTTACAGGAGGTCAGTGGCGTAGATATGGTTGCAACTGGGAAGGTTCCGGACGGAAAGATGGAAGCGCGGCTGAAAAGAATTCCGGCTGAATAATACCCGCGATCGTCACCGTATTGGCAACGTTCAGGTCCGAGGTTTCGAGGCATACATCCCAGCTCTTGGCCATTGCCGGCAGCGCCGTGGCGATTACGACCACCGCTGCCATGCCCAATCTAATTAGCTTCTTCATCCCGTGTCTCCTTGGCTGCAAAAAAGCGTCCTTTAACGCTAACGGATAGCTTCGCATGCCTTCCGTCAATAAATCGATAATTGAATCAAAGGAGTCGTAAAGAAGTAGCGTTAGTTCAAAACTCTAAATCAAACGGCGCCATATTGTCATACGCCGACTAAGCGGCTGGCCGCGCTTTTCGCGGTGCAAGTCTGGACTGAACTGCCTTCGGCGCATCGACGGCGGGTCCAATTTTGGCCGCGAGGCGCGCCCCTTCTCCCCAAAATCGCGGTGACATTGCGCGCGTTGGTCCCGTGCTATCCGGAACTTTTTCAGGAATCCAGGAAATGCTAGTTTCCCGCAGGCCGGTGTAGCTCAACGGCAGAGTCGACGATAATCGTTGGGATCTAGGTTCAATTCCTGGCACCGGCTATCCCATCCTCGTCTCGTGCAGGAACCTGCGCCAATAATTCCCCCGCTACGTCAGGCGCGTCCTGGGTGGTTCGGGCAGGGTCGGCAGCGTCAGGGACGACGATGGGCTCAGGAGGCGTTGGGGCCGATCGGGCCGGCTTGATGCTGACGAAGACCCGCGGGCAGCGCTCAAGCCCGCACCTAAAGTCCTTCAACGAGCAGTCCTGAAACATGTAACAGGCTGGACACTGTAAGAGGTCGGGCCTCCGCAGTCCGCTCTCGCGTTGATCGGGTTTTTTCATTTCCACTCACCTGCCTCCGCCTCAATTTCACAATGCCACCCAGTCGCACAGCGGGAACGACGGACAACGCGGACGCACTCAACGTGCCAAAACCATGCCTAGGCTAATAACTTCTTTCAGTCGCAGAATTTAGCTCCGTGGGTGCTGAACGCTGATCGGCAGTTGCGGCGGCGCAACATGGGGGGCGAGACGCACGGCTCTCCTCATGCATCGGGCGCGCCTCTCAACCGTGGGCGTTTCGGCGCTTAGCCTAAAACCAGGTTCCCTATCGATGCTTCATGACGGTCACTCGCCCTTGCCCGACACGTATGAGAGCGCCAGAGAGAAAATCCCTCACTGAAGCAGCCGGATAGACCGGTTGCACCGGAGTAAAAATCCGGCAGCAATGGCCCATTTGCCGAGGAGCGGCAAAGGTGGGCGGAGGGATGAAACGGGTGGAACTATACGCGCAGGTACGACGAGCGGTTTACGTAGAGGGAATCAGTCAGCGGGAAGCGGCGCGGCGTTATGGAATCGACCCGCGGACGGTGGCGAAGATGCTGGCGTTCTCTGTGCCGCCTGGTTATCGACGGAGCCTGCAGCCGGCACGGCCCAAGCTGGATCCGTTTGTCGGGATCATCGACCGGATCTTAGAAGAAGATAAGTCCCAGCCGGCCAAGCAGCAGCACACGGCGAAACGGATTTTCGAGCGGCTGCGCGATGAGCATGGGTACGACGGTGGGGTCTCGATCGTAAGGGGCTACGTGCACGAGCACCGCCAGCGGCTGCGCGAGATGTTCGTGCCACTGCGCCACGATCCCGGACACGCGCAAGTCGACTTCGGCGAAGCGCTCGCGGTGATCGCAAGCGAGGAGTGCAAGATCCACTTTTTCGCGATGGATCTGCCGCACAGCGATGCATGTTTGGTGCAGGCCTACCCGGCGGAGAGCAGCGAAGCCTTCTGCGAAGGGCACAACGTGAGCTTCGAGTTCTTCGGCGGAGTGCCGCGCTCGATCCTCTACGACAACCTCAAGCTGGCGGTGGCGCGCATTCTCGGGGATGGCACCCGCCGGCGCACTCGAATCTTCAGTGAACTGCAGTCCCACTATCTGTTCGCCGACCGCTTCGGGCGGCCGGGCAAAGGCAACGACAAGGGCAAGGTCGAGGGGTTGGTCGGTTATGCGCGGCGCAACTTCATGGTGCCGATCCCGCACGCGGCCAGCTTCGCCGAGCTCAATGCGTACTTACTAGAGCGCTGCCGCTGGCGCCTGAATGATCGGCTCCGTGGTCATGACGAGACCATCGGCGAGCGGTTGGCGCGGGACCGTGAAGCCTTACTGCCGCTACCACCTGCTCCCTATGAGGCCTGCGAAAAGAAGCCTGCGCGAGTCAGCTCGTTGTCGCTGGTGCGCTATCGCGGCAACGACTACTCGGTGCCGACCGCATACGGACATCGCGAGGTACTGGTCCGCGGTTACGTCCACGAAGTGGTGATCGCCTGCGCCAGCGAGGAGATCGCCCGGCACGCGCGTTCCTACGCGCACGAGGACTTTGTGTTCAACCCATTGCATTACCTGGCCCTGCTGGAACGCAAGATCGGCGCGCTCGACCAGGCCGCGCCGCTGGTCGGATGGCAACTCCCCGAGGAGTTCGCAACCCTGCGCCGGCTGCTCGAAGCGCGCCTGGGCAAGCCCGGCAAGCGTGAGTTCGTCCAGGTCCTGCGCTTGCTGGAGGTGTTCCGCCTCGACGATGTGCTGGCCGGAGTTAAAGAAGCGATCGCCCGTGGAGTGATCGGCTTCGATGCAGTCAAACACCTGGTGCTGTGCCGCATCGAACGCCGTCCGCCGCGGCTCAACCTCGAGACTTACCCATACCTCCCGCAAACCACGGTGGCGACCACCCAGGCCAGCAGCTACCTGAGCCTGCTGGCGGGAGCGGCGTCATGAGCGATACGCCGCAAGTTCTGCTCACCCATTACCTGAAGACACTTCGGTTGTCGACCTTCCTGCGCGAGTATGACAAGCTGGCGCGCCAATGCGCCGGCGAGGAAGTCGATTATCCGCGCTACTTGCTGCGCCTGGCCGAGCTGGAGATGATCGAACGGGAGCGCCGAACCGTCGAGCGACGGATCAAGGAAGCGAGGTTTCCAGCGGTCAAAAGTCTCGACAGCTTCGAGTTCGCAGCGCTCCCTTCGCTCAACAAGACCTTGGTGCTGGAGCTGGCTCGTTCGGAGTACGTCGGCCGCCGCGAGAACATCATCGCGGTTGGCAACAGTGGCACCGGCAAAACTCACGTGGCGCTTGGGCTAGGTCTGGCCGCGTGTCAGAAAGGTCTCTCGGTCGGCTTTACCACTGCCGCCGCGCTGGTCAACGAACTCCACGAAGCCCACGATGAAAAGCGTCTGCTGCGCCTGCAACGACAGCTCGCTGGTTACAAGCTTCTTATCGTCGATGAACTCGGGTACGTCCCCCTATCGCCGACCGGCGCCGAGTTGCTCTTCGAGATCTTCAGTCAGCGCTACGAACGGGGCTCCATCATCGTCACCAGCAATCTGCCCTTCGATGAGTGGACCAGCGTGTTCGCCTCCGAGCGCTTGACCGGCGCACTGCTCGATCGCCTTACCCATCACGTTCATATCCTCGAGATGAACGGCGACAGCTTCAGACTCAAACACAGCAAGCGCCGCATCACAGACGATCAACCACAGCAAGAACCTAGCTAAAAACCGCCCGTCAGTCCTGCCTACGAAATTAGATCTTCAATGACACGGCGAGGGGGTAATCCCCCTCGCGCTCCCCCTGCCAGAGACCAGACTCCACTGCCTTCCTCTTCCGGCTGATGGATTTTTACTGCGATGCGCTGATGTACTTTCACTCCGGTGTTGACACACGTACTTTCCGCGGACCAAAGCACTTGGATTGCGCTGTAGATAGTCGGTGAACTCCCCGAGCGATTCCGAGGTCTCAGTAAGCGAGTCGAGCGTCTGATTAAGACGCACCGACAGCGGGGACGCGGGATCGAGCGTGTCCTGAAGGCTGACTAGCGCAGCGCGCGTCTCCTTCATCGTCTGGTTAGCCTCGTCGGAGCTCTCTCGAATATCCGCAACCAAGGGACCGACCTTCGCGTTGGCATTATTTATCAGGGCGCGAGCCGAGTTGACCGCCTGGTTCAGATTAGCAATCGTCCCCTTGAGCGATTCCACGGTAGCTTTGAGTTCCGGCGACCCGGTGAGAGCCTTGATCGAATTGGCGGCCTCAGTGATCGAGACCACCAGCGCCTGGATGTCGATTTTCTCGAATTCGTCCAACGCCTTCTTCAGTCGTTCCTGAAGCTGTTCAAGGTCAGTCTGGACGGTGGGGATTTCTCGGTAAGGCCCGCCCGGCTCCAACACATATTTGATAGGCATGTGGGGATGAAGATCCAGATCGACATACAGAAGTCCGGTCAGAAGACTCTCCGTGGCGAGTTGGGCACGCAACCCTTGCTTGACCAGGTCTTCGAAGCCGGCGGTTTCGAGCGCTTCGCCGGTTCCGCCTCTTGCCAGCAGTTGCGATCGATCGAGATTGATGAGGACCGGCAAGCGAAGTCCCCGGATCTCCGGACGCAAGCGCCCCTGGGAGGGCGAAAGCCTTCGATCGAGGCGACCGTGCCGATCTGCACCCCCCTTACTTTGACCGGCGCTCCGACCTTTAGCCCGTTGAGATTGCCCTGGAACATGCAGATGAAGGTGATCGGCTTGGTGAAGATCCAGCCCGAGCCAACTACGATCAGGGCCACGACCAGGATCGCAAAGCTGGCGACCACGAACGCGCCGATAGCTGCCGGACTTACTCGTTTACTCATGGCTGGCTACTGGTCGCCTCCTTTCCTGTCCGGGCAAAGAAACTCTCGTAACTTTTGTTGGCGATTGGTGAAGATGCCGGCGAGCTACTTGGTGTGACCACGTGCGGCGGCGTTTTGTTTTGTAAAATTACCCTGGATTGACCCCACCGTTCCTGTTTTAAACTGACGTCGACCTCCATCGCGACAGGTGCTGGAATCCGCTCCGCCTACCTTATCGCACGGGGGCGCTGCCTGCGCACATTTTAAATAAAACCACCACCATCGGCTGTTCCCTTTGCTGCGCACCGCCATTCCCCACTCCCCTTAGTAAGCCCAGTAAGGTCCCATCCGTCGTCCGGTTTCCAGGCTGCCCAGTGACCCAGGACGGCGGGGTAGCTGAGTGACGACGCGACCGGGAAACGGCGCGGGTGCGCAACTGCGCCTCGGCGGGCGTCATTGGGCTATCGGTTAGGTGGTCGTGGCGAGGCGTCGAGCGCAGCTGGGTTGCTGTCAATTTCGCATTCACCTTAAGCCTGGCACCGGAGTAACTAGTCCTTGGCGTCCTAGCGACGCAAGGGAGGACACTGGCAATGAAAAGGCTTTTAGTGATCTTGGTCGCCGCTTTTGTCTTACTCATGAGTCAAGGTCTCAGGGAAGTCGCCGCGGGTGATGGTGAGCGCGTTCCTCGCCTCGCCCAAGTCGTGGCATTGGACGAATGCGATCCCGTCACGTTCAACGCGGCTGTGGGCCATGACTTTTGTAAGAACGTCACTCTAGGAGCGTTCACCACGCTGTCCGAACTATTTACATTGGTGGAGGCTGGAACTCCCGATCCGGGCTGGGACTTCGAGCCCGACAAGTTGACGATCAGGCAGGGGACCATCCTTTCCGTAGTCGACCAAGGAGGTGAGCCTCACACCTTTACGGAGGTGAGAGAGTTCGGTAACGGATTCATACCGCAGCTCAACCCCGGCAGTGCAACAAGCGTTATTCCCGAGTGCTCGGGTGGCTTCAAAAACATCGCGGTGGCCAGGACGCGAATCCTTCAGGGAAGTCACCTGGATATCACGGGCCTTTCGAAAGGCAAGCATCTCTTCGAATGCTGCATCCATCCCTGGATGCGCATGGAAGTAGACGTGAAGTGATCCACGGGCGGCACTACCGATATACAACCGATGCTGCTACACGGCGGCGACGAGTCGCGCGAAACTGGGCTACGACGCTAGTCTTTACTCCTCAGCGATCGCAGTACCATCGGTGAGGAAATGGTCGCTAAACAGACGTCGTCCGGTGGCTGCTCGGGCACCGGCTCGTATGGACCGTGTTCGCGGAACTCGATCAGCCACTCAATCACCATCGCCTGAGAGTGCGACAATCTGCCGCGCGATCTGATAGCAAGCAATTCGTTCAATGGCTCGTTCTTTAGTTTTCGCCACCACGCGTTCTGCCGATGCCGAACCCAGTAGCCTACGGATATTGCTAACAGAGTAAGGAAAATGGAATAGCTCACTATGAACGAACCATAGGACCACGGGCCCACTAAATATTGCCATCGATGCGTCATTAGTTATCTTGCGCAGCCGCCTCTCGAGGTGCACGATCTTATCGGTTGTTGGCAGGCGGATTCTAATCTCAATTTTTCGCTTTTCTGTCAGCGTGCGACAAATAACATCCCGGTCGAGCAGGGCCGTAAAGAAGGTTGAGGACTAGCAATGAACGAGCGCATTTGCAGACAGCTCTTCGATCAAGCATCGGGAGCCCGAGCCGCCGTTCTATAGGTGGCGATCGGGTCTAATGTTTATCGGATTTCTTGGGGCCGCAAGGCGGTCCGGGCATGCCCTTACAACCGGGAGGAGAATGGTCGTCGTCCTTGTCGCGGTCCTTGGAGTTTTCGGCTACGACCGGTCTGAATGAGTCGGCAGATGACCGCTGAATGCCGGGCTGCGCCATAGCTATCGCTTGGCGTCCGGGTGCTGCCGCCCAGTTAACTGTCAGCCCATTGTCGTTCAGGTTGCTCACGACGGTCTGGCCGGTGAGATTGGTTCCTTTCGGATCAAGCGTGATGTAGTACAGGCCCGGATTGAGACCTGCTATTTCGTACTGACCGGTTTGATTTGTGATCGCAGCCCGATTTGTGATCGCAGCCCCCGTCATCGGGCTGTTTTGGGCCTTAACGACAACCTGCACCCCTGGGAGGGGATTGCCATTCGCATCCACAACCGAGCCGATGATCTCGCCGGAGAAGACCGGAACACTGAAACACATCGCAAGCACGCAACCGGCAGCCAACACCAGGAGCAATTTGTTCATTAATCTTCTCCGTCAATGAGTCCGACGCCAAGTTACTTTAGGGCCAGAGCACCTGTTAAGGCAAGCCTTGAAGGCAGCGGCCGTTATTCTGCGTAAGAGCGTCCGGCCTGGCGGCGATTCAAGACCCTAGGCCGAAAATGCTTCTCAAAGGCAGGGGCCAAAGTCCGCCAACGCTGACCGAATGTCGCCAAATTATCGTTCTTACCCGGTATTAAATTGACCGATTTTGCGCTCACGAACCAACACTGCGTTCGTCACCCTGGGCAGATCGCACCACGCCTCTTGGGATGATCGCCAATTGGGTTTGTTTTGTAAAATTATTCCAGATTGACTACCCCGTTCCCGTTGATATTGACATCGACGTCCACTGCGGCTGGTGCGGAGATCCGTTCGCCTGCCCTTATCGCCTGGAGAAGCCCGCCAGGGCAACTGCGTACGACTCGGCTGGGCGACGGCGGTCTCTCCAGGCGCCGTTGCGCCCGTCTGTTCAGAGCGGTCCCACGTCGGCCGCAACGATTGTGGCCTCAACCGACCCGTGATCGGCGATATACCTCGCGATCTCTTGCGCAGTCATAGCTAGGTCAGACTTAGGCTCCCAGCAGCGTGAAGCTATGGGCGTCTTCCGGCTGGTTTTGAAGAGTCTCACCTCGAGGGTGCGCATCGAACACCGCTCTTCGCGAAGAAACCTGAGAATTTGATGAGCCTGTCGGAAGCGTGACGCAGGCACAGCCCAGACCGTAGACATCATTGCCCCCTTTTCTACAGCTCGAACTTAAGCAATGTCGTTATCAGGATGCTATCCAGCGCGGTTGACGAGTTCAATAACTATTCCGCTTCAAAAACAGCTGGTATCCCGTGGTATCGGACACCAGCTATCATCCATACCCGGCGCGGACAGGTCGCCTAACGCACTCGGCGGCAAATCACTAGCAGTCGGCTGGCGGTGCGTTACAGGGTTTTGCAGTACGGGATTTTAAGGAATTTGGCGTCGCGATTTGAGTTGAACGCACATTCTTCTTAACCACCCGAGCTTCTTCACGTTGAAGCGCGGCTGAATGTACAGCACAAAGAACCCGCCCTTGGATGGGGCAGCCAGCAGCCTGTCCCAGTATTCGACGGGGATGCGGGGAACCTTCAAAAATTCGCCGTTAGTCAGGACGACAGTCAGATCGTTCGCAGTAAGTCGTAAGCCGCTCGGCTCATATAGGAAGAATCGTCGAATTTCACCATTTCGATATGGCCCTGGACTGTCCGGCGCAGTATCGTGACTGGTTCCGCTGACCAGTCTGGCGCCGTTTCAAGCGCGCCCCTGACCGCATTCACAAACTGGTCTTCAATCGAAGATGCCTGCGCTCGGCTCACGCGTCCGATCCTCGAGTCCTCTTGAGTTCTCGCAGACGGGTCGGTGGATCAATCGGAAAATGTAGCCGATGAAGTCCGGCTCTTCGTTGGCGAATACGACCTTCAACGGATAACCGGACGCGATCCACGCGTCGGCCCTTCCTCCTCAGCCTCGCTGGCCTCATTCCAATATACGGTTCCCAACTGATCAGTCGTACCGGGCGTATGGGATTTTTCAACACCCTAGCGTTGATGGACGGAGTCCAACTTGATCCCACACTACAGGGAAGGGCCAGCTGGATGCGCGGTCAATCGTATCACTCCGAAGGAGCGGGCTCGGCGGTTTACACGCCGCGAGAACCATTCGCGGCAGACATAACCCTGCGAAACGACTAGGCTCGCTTCATTAAAATCGGATTGCAGGAGAACCTGTTATGGCAACGAGCCTCTCGCGGCGCGCTGGAGCCGAATTCATCGGAACGTTCTGGCTGGTGCTTGGTGGATGCGGCAGCGCCGTCCTGGCCGCCGGCTTTCCTCACTTGGGAATCGGTTTCGCCGGAGTGGCGTTGGCTTTCGGGCTCACGTTGCTGACGATGGCCTACGCGATCGGCCACATCTCCGGATGCCACATCAATCCCGCGGTGAGTTTCGGATTGTGGGCGGGCGGGCGTTTTCCCGGCAGCGAGCTTGCGCCTTACGTGATCGCGCAGGTGCTCGGCGGAATTTTCGCCGCCGCCGTGCTTTACGTCATCGCCAGTGGCGCGCCCGGCTTCAGCCTGGCCGGCGGCTTCGCGGCCAACGGCTACGGCGCACATTCACCCGGCGGTTACGCCCTTCCCTCCGCACTCGTATGCGAGGTCGTGATGACCTTGATGTTCCTGTTCGTGATCATGGGAGCGACTGACCCGCGCGTGCCGGCCGGTTTCGCGCCAATTCCGATCGGATTGGTGCTGACGCTGATTCACCTGATCAGTATCCCGGTGACCAACACTTCGGTTAATCCTGCGCGCAGCACCGGGCCCGCGCTCTTCGTTGGCGGATGGGCGGTCGAGCAACTGTGGCTATTCTGGATGGCTCCAATCGCAGGCGCAATCTTGGGCGGTTCGCTTTACCGAGCCCTGATGGCGGAATCGCCAGAGGCCGAGGCGGCGCGCCCGCCGCGGCCGATTTAGGCCGCAAGTTCCTCCAACTCGTGCGTAGTCAAAGCGAGTCTTGATCGCAATCTCCTACCCGCCCACGGCACTGAAGTATGCCTCATGAGAACTATCGTCCAGAATCCGACGGGCGCGCGAGGAAAGCTGTGGGTCATCAGTGACCCACCAGAGAAGGGCATGGGTATCAAGGAGAACCTTCACCCCAAAGCCTTTTGAATCTCATTTGGTAGCGGGGCATCGAAATCGGCTCCTATTGTGACGAGCGCCTTAGCGGTGCCGGGCTTGCGCGCCGACGGGGCTTGCGCGAAAGGCACCAGTCGCGCCACCGGGCTTGCCGGCCTTGGCGAGTGTCCCTTCCAGTCACCGGCACACTCGCATTGGCAGTGAGCTTTATCGTGTTGTAACCGGTAGTGGACTCAATTCCGAGACTCACTCCAGCAGCACTTAGAACGTAATCGGGACTGAGGTCCCCGCCATTTGTGGCATCGGTCACGTGCAGGAAAGCGTTCGCGGTCGGACTGTCGAAAAGATCGCCCGGCGCACTTCTGTTGCAGTTGAATCCAACTCCCGTGTAATGAAAATCGAACCGGCTGGTGCAATTGGCTGGATTACCAGGCGTTTTGCAGCTATCCACGGCCGCGGCCCACATCGCAACAACGTCCAGCTCGGCAGGTTTGGCCGCGATCGCACGAACGTATGGCCATATCCGAGTCTCGGACGACGGGACCCAGCCAACCACCCGCAGGTAGGTAAAGTTGCTCGACGACTACCCTGACGAACATTCGCGATCGGCAATCCCAAAATCTTCCCTTTACTGACGGACCATTGCCGCGGCTTCTTTCACATCGCAATCGCCGCCTGAATTGGAATTCGCCTCGCCGGAGACTTGCTTACTTGGCTCTTAAAACTGGTCCCACAGAGCCTTAAACCCCACCAACCCGCACTGTCCTCCATAAAGATAATCGAAACTATTCAGCGGATCGCGGCCGGTGTTGACGAAGACCGAGCCAGTCTGGGTGGTGTCAAACCATTGTGAATAGGTAGGAGCAGGCCCGGACGGAGAGGTCGGTTCCTGCACGGTGGTGAACGTATACGACATCGCCGGATTGCTGGCGCTGCCCATCAGAACATTGACTCTCAGGCCTGCAGGCACTTTGAGATCCTTCGGGTTGGCGGCGTCGTAAGTACCGTCCGGGCGCTGAGCAAACGGCAGATCCAGGAACATCTCTGAGATACCAACGTCCAAAAGACCCGTAGCAGGACCAGTAGTGCCATTGCAGAATTGATTGGGGGGTGGCAAATCCGGGAAGCCATAGCAGGCAGGTTGCGCCTGCCAGTCGCCGAGCACGCTAGTATTCGCTGTGAGATTGATCAGGTTATAGCCAGTAGTATCGTCGATTCCTAAAGTTACCCCGGTTGGTGTAGTGTGATCCTCAGGGCTGAGAATGTATCCTGGATTGATATCGGTGCCGTTGGTGCGGTCGGTCAAATGCAAAAAAGCATTCTCAGCGGGGCTGTCGAAGAGATCGCCAGCGGTAGTGCTGTTGCGATTGAAACCAACACCCATGTAATGGATCGGTGAGTTCTTAACGCAACTGATTTGCGTCAAGGATTTGCAGTCGGACACCTTGCAGTACTTGTTAGCCCCGAGCACAATAATGGGAGTAGTTTGAACCGTGGTAGTGCTGCTTCCACTGGTAACCTGAATGTCTACCGGAGAGAGATAGTAATCCCCGAAATATGCTTTGTTGCTGCTATCGTAGCATTTGACGCCTCGACCTGCAGGTCCGATCGCCATAGTTCCAGCGGCGCCTGTAGTCGGCAGGTCATCGGTAGTCACAATAACTCCAAGTGAACCTGTATCGATGGTATATTTTTTCAGATGTCCTTTGGCGCCACCCGCAGTGGTGTAGCCCACCGTCGCCATTATCTTCAACGCGTCAGGAAGCGTGCTGACCAGGGGCACCGAAAAGTCCCGTGTGCCCGAGGTGCACGGAGGTTGATTGGCCTGCAGGACCTGAGTCACCCCAATCGCGTCGCCGCCTTTCGGATCGGCAATCCATCCGTTGATCACAATATTGTTGGGGAAAAATTCACCATTGTAAGTGAAGGTCGCGGAATCACCAGAGGTGATTTTGGTTTTGATGGGCGTAATGACACCATCCGGTCCACCATAGACCTCGAGGTGCAGGGGATTGCCTTTAGTGGGTGCAAGCGGATTGCCCTTTACATCAAAGGCATCGGCCTTGATCGTAAACTGAGAAGACGGATTAGACTCAGAAGGTGTCGTGGGGTTGTTCAGTTCGGTTGCTGAGGGGGAGAAGATCACCTCACGGCGCATTGCGTTGGGAGTAGCGTTGGCCGCCGGACCTAGTGTGGGTGATGGGTCGCTCGAATTCGCTGGGACCGAAGTGAACACCGAAATAGAAAGAACTAAGCAAATCATCGCCATGTCTTGGATCAGCATCGAAACCTCCGCCTTCCGCCCCTCTACTGGTGCAATTTTGCGCCGACGCTTATTTATAGATACTTCACACAAGAAACTCAATTATTAAAGCACTTTTCAGCTGTTTCAAAAGCACTTCAGCATCTGATTACGTCCTGATTGTGCTGTTCGTCGGCTGTAGCAGCTGTGTCCTCACGCGGACACCTTAACGCCTGGAGGCGCTGCAGCTCGTGGAGGGCCTTCGTTAGCGAACCGAAGAGAGTGGTTTCGACCGTTCGAGGTTCGACAAGCGCCCTTTAGGCCGTGCAGCAAAAGCCCGCGAAAGCGGCCAGGGTGCAAGCGAATCTCAGAGAAGCACGAACCCGGGTCTGCGGCCAGCCTTACGATCAAATGTCACCGTATGCGCGCAACCAACGCGGCGATTGACCGCTGCGATCAATGAATCCGCAAAGTCGCCACCGGCCTGATATTCCCGGAACGACATCCAAGCCTCCTGGTGGTCCTCAATGCTGAATTGCTTAGTACGGAGGATTTTCTCGAGCGCCAGTACAACCCGTTCCCGCGGATACCCGTAGGCGCTCTCGAGCACCCAGACGAGCTCGCACATGACGATCCGGTTGATCAGCCCCGGCGCGTCGGCCGAGCATTCGCTGGCAATGAATCGTGCCGCCCTCTTCCCTTGATCAGGATCGTCTTGAACCAGGTAACGCACGAGAACGTTCGTGTCGATCCCCGTCACCCGCGTCCCCCCCGCTTCCGGATGATCGCTTCCATCTCTTCCAGCGTTACAGGCCGCGGCGCTGGTGCGAGCAATCCTTTGAGCTCGGTTACGTCCACCGTGGCCGGAACCAGGATTACTCTGCCATCCGACTCAACGATAAACTCCACGCGATCTCCGGGCCTGAGCTTGAGATGCCGTCGGATCTCGCCCGGTATCGTCGTCTGGCCCTTACTCGTAATTGTTGAAAGCGCCATATTCCTTACATCTTAGCGCTTCCCTTACTTTATGTCATTACCAAGCATGGCTTTCGGTGATCAGCAGAAATCGCCCAGGCAATCAGCGCGGATCGCTCGCGGTGACGGTCGGTCAGGGTCCCTAATTGGGTTTGTTTTGTAAAATTACTCAGGATTGACTACTCCGTTCCCGTTTATATTGACGTCGACGTCTACTGCGGCTGGGTGCCGGTAACCCATTTGCGAGCGGGGGTTTTAGCATCATAAAGCCTCTTTACGAGAATAAAAGGCCCGAGTTCCTACCCCCCCTATTACTTAAGTAATGTTCAGCCGTGCGGCTCCCGGACCTGATCCGCCTCAGCCGTCACAAAAGGTTTCAAGATCTCGAGCGCCCGCTCACCCTCGTGAAGCACCGCCAGCATCTCCGCTTGGGCAGAAGCGACAAGACTACGGGCCAGGGTGACGCTCCTTTGCTGGGCACCCTTGTCGTCCGCATCCTTGTCGATATTTTCAATTCCGTCGCCGAACCCCACATCAAAAATAATTCGGTTTTCTCCCTTGATGTAGTCGGCGAGCCCGTTGTAGTCGTCGACGAGACGCGTGACGTTTGCGGTCAGGTGGTCGAGTGCATTTGCATATGAGTTGAAGAGGATCTTCAGGCCCGGGAAATACCGGGCGGCGAGCCGCTGCGTGGCGGTCACGGTCGCGCGTACCTCGGTCAACAACCGGCAGATGTCCACCCGAGAGCCCTGAAGCGAACCCTCGAGCGCCGAAACTCCCTTCTCTAACATCAACACTCTCATCAGCGACGCCCTCTCCTCTCGCCTGCGCCGGCGCGCCGGGTCTTGGCAACAGAAGAAGTCTTCGTCCTTCACGGCAGGATCGACCTTGCTCACCTGGATTCCCGCCAGTTCCGGGCAAGGTCCGCTCGCCTCAACCCAGGCGTTCCAGGATGCGGTGACAACTCCCGCGGTCAGTTCAAGGTCATCACCGGCCTTGCGCCCGCTCCACGCGCGATAATCATCCAGATGAAAATAAGGTCGGCCATCGATCTCTTTTGTGCGCCCGGCAAACGTCGACAGACGGGCTGCGGCCTCCGCGTGCGCAGCGGCGATTTCATCTTGGCTCAGGACCTCTGTATCTTGTTCCCCCGAAATTTCTTTTCTGCGATAGGGCCGCCATAGAGCCAACGGATGGAGATCCGTCACCTCGAGGTCGATGCCTCTTTCGCGAAGGAGAGCGGCAAATTCCGCAAGCTCGATGGCCGTTCGGTCGATCCATTCTCCATCGACAAGCGGAGGATCAGCGAGGAACTCGGTCGGGCTCGGGCCCAGCTTTACGCGCCATCCGCGCTTAACGAGCCCTCTGCGGCACAGGTCATCGACGGCCCGCTCTAGCCGCTCGCAGAAGCTCTCCGATGGTTCTTCGTCGTACGCTACCAGGTCCGCAAACGAGGTCACCCGGTTCCTTAAGGCCGCCGAGACCGCAGCGGCGGTATCGGGATCGAGCGGATAGGGAGTGTCGTGCAACCCTTTCCATAGGTCAAACATTGCCATCCTGTGAACGGCGCGCTCGTTCATGGCCTGAATAAATAACATGAGAGCTGTGACGTGGAATTCTTTCTGGCCGACGAACTCATGTACATGCCGATTCATCTCAAGGAGCAGGCTATATAGAAACACCACTTCGCTTGATCGCCTGCGTAGCAACTCCACCGGTGAATTCTTGCCGAACGAGTTTTTGCCTTGGCCATTCGGACGCCCGGCGATATCGCTTTCAATCTGCTGGAGCATTTTGGGGAGCGGTGCTCTGCTCGAATCTTCGGCTATCCACGACATGTAGTCCTCGAGCGAATTGAATTTCGCGAGGCCTTCAACCCACAAAGTCACGATCTCCCTGGACGTGAGCGAAATCTCGACTTTTTCAAGTCGCTTGCGGTTCCGATCCGTTCCCATTTGCCACCTCCTCATCCTCATAGGGATCGAATATGGATTCCGGATCGAATATGGATTCGTCCGGTTTGCGTGTCTTCATAGCCTGCTCTACTCTCGCGAGCCGCTCCTCAATGTCGCCGCCCTCAAGCGCCTTCAGCAGTACGGTTGTTAGATAACCGACGGTGGTCGCGATCTTTGGCGAGAGCCTCCCCTTGCGAACTTGGTTTATGGTTTCTTCGAGAAACGTGGCCATGTCCTTGCCACTTTTTAGTGGCAGATCTGGTGCGTCGGCCCGAAGGAAGGCTGGGCCGTTCGCTTGACCGCCCTGTCGCTGAGCCGCTTTCCGCTCCGCCAGTTTCTCCGGATCATGAAAAAAGCAGTAGCGCGAACCATGCATAGCCATTGCTTGGCATCTGCGTCCATTGCGATTCGTGTTCGAGACGCAAGTCTCTTTCTGATCGTTCGTTCCTTGTTCTGATTTCTTCACAAAGATCTCCACGCGCCTTCCGTGGACTCTTGGGATAAAACCAAAAGTCTCAGCGAACCGAAAAAAAACCCGCTCATTTTACCGGGAAGGCAAAATGGCCGGGTCCTGTGTGGGGGTGCCCGTTAGATAGCTTGTTGCTATTGGTGATTCGATCTCGCTCGCATCACTCTGCGGCCTGTTGACGTCTTAGTCCTACTGGATCGGGCCGCCATTCTCAGCTTCGTGTCGTCTGCTCTTACGCTCAAGAAATACTTTGTCTCAGCGATGGGAAGTTTGTCAATGTCAAATGTTTGGTGTTGTCGAAAAAATTAGAATAGCACCCAACACCCTCGCCGAGACTGCCGAACAAGTAAGCACTGCTATGGCGTTCCGCTTTTCAATTACCGCACCTCTGTAGCAATCACGTCTTCGGCCTATACCGCAATTGCTCACTCCCGGCGGCTCATGAACAAGACGGAACAATTTAGCTTCCGATAAAATGCGCCTGCTGTTAGAACACTCGCCAGTTCCTGTATAGAGAATTGTTGGAGAGGAAAGTCTAAAAAATAGATACCAGTCAGCGTTTCTTGCCCAGCACGTCCCGAAGAGGGATCACAGTCACGAAGCGCGCTCTCGTCGCATCTCGCGGCTATCGCCGTTTACACGGCGGCATCGCTGATCTTTCGGAATCCGTCTGCGCGACTTGGCGGCGGCGATGTTGGTCCGACCCTGATAGCACACTTTCATTTCAGTTGCATGAAGGGGTCTCAACCGACTAGCGCGCATGACTTGCATCTGAGCGTACCGTTACGCAGCCGTGAAGTTTCAGCAAGACCAGCATTGCGGGTGTACTTAACCGCCGCGTGGATGTAACGCTCGAGATGCCGGACGCTTCTCCCAGGTTGCGCGCCGGCCCTCCCTCCCCCGAGGCTCGTCGGCTTCCCCTCCCCCGGTGGCCGGCGAGCCTCCTTCACCTCGGCAGCGGGCGCACAGTTTGCGGTATCTGACCCTTTTCCCCGCAGCGCTGGCCTCGTTTCAATGATCTTGGCCTTGCGCCTGTGCTTGATCCGCCATGGAAGTGAGCCATCTTCATCCATCTTCGAGCGGTGGCAGCTGGCCCTCGGATTCTGCGGCGGCGGCAGCGCGGAACTGCTCGAGGGACAACTTCCCGTCCTCCGCGGGCGATGCGGAAGGCGCGTCGAGCGGCAGCTTGAGCGGCCCGGCGAGATCGATGAGGATTCGTAGCGCATCCATCCTGTGTGTGGCGAATTACTGATTTTTCGACACAAATCAGGAATTCGCCACACACAGGGAGTCCGATACAGCCAGAAATCAGCAGTTAATCGGCCTTCCTCCGGCTATTTATAGGTGTGTTTAAAGAGTTCACCGCCTTCTATGCGCCGTTTGAGATCCGTGGCACAGCGTTCATCATCTACCGTTACGCCGACCCGTTTCGCGAAGACGACGGCTGGGCCTACATCCCGAACCTGTGGAGGAAGCCGAATAGTGGATCGCTTTTCGAGAGACAAAAATGAGGAACTCCTCACAGAAATGTGTACGGCCTGCCGGTGCGACTCTCCGCGGGTGGCCGAGACAGACATTGCGGACCTCAAACCGCAGCTTCTGCAATGGACGCTGGAGGAACAGAAAGGTGTGAAGAGACTGTAGCGGTGCGCGCTATTCCTTGATCGGCTGAATGGTTAGCGGAATCTCGAAGCGCACGGTCTGCGGCAGCTTACAGATCTGATCGTTGCACTCTTGGAACGTCAGCTCGCCCGCGAGCTTGTGCTCGCCCGCCGGTAACTTCTGCTTGAGAAGGACCTTGCCGATCGCTTTGCAATTGCCGGTGTAGGCCGGCAACGTCTCGCCCAGCGCGACGAACTTTATCCGCGTCGGCTTGGGAAAGTCGAACGATTGCTGCGCCACCATCGCACCATCGAAGCTTATCGCGGTCGGCACGTAGCCCTTCGGCAGCGGCTGGCCGTAAATATGCCAGCCGGGCTTGATCGCGAAGTCAGCCGCGACCGCGAGTTCCTGTCCGGAGAAGGCGCTGGAGTCGGAAAGCTGGATTCGCGCCTTGGTCTCATCGCTCGTTACTTGGACCGCGTCACCGCCGGCGCCAGTGCCGAAATCCTTGAGCAGCACTTCGGAGGCAGTCGCGCGCTCCTGAAAGCTCGGCAGAAAGACCTTGTCCGTCACGCGCCCGTCGGGTGTGACCAGGTATTCGCCGGGAAACGGTATGCCGTAGAACATGTGAGTGCGCGGGATGTTGGTGTTGAGGATTCCGTAGCGGCGGATCACGGCGCTGCCCTTGTCGGAGAGCAGCGGGAAGGTTATCTGATGGGCGCTGGCGAAGCGGGCGAGCACCGCAGGCGAATCGTAACTTATCGACGCCAACCCGAGGCCGCTCTTCGTGAGCGCGCCGGCTGAATGCTGCAGCTCGACGAGCTGCGCCTGACAATAGGGTCACCAATCGGCGCTGCGGATGAAGACCAGCAGCACCCCCTTGCGGCCCATCAGACTCTTGAGCGCGTGTGTGCGGCCATTTTGATCCTTCAGCTCAAAGGCGGGAGCGATTTGGCCGATTGCTATCCCGCTGGTCGCACCCTCGTTCTGGGCCTCGATGAACGCTTTGAGCAGCGCTGGGTCGATCTTCTCGCCCGCCGCGTCGCGGCGCATGAACTCGGTCAGCGCGTGCTCCTTCTCAGCAGCGGTCATATGCGGCGCGCTTTGCTCTGGCGTGCTCTGCGCAGCGGGCGAAGCGGAACTCTCGGCTGCGTACGCGACTGGCATCGTGGCCCACGCGATCATTGCCACCACCACCTGCACCACTACAGACGCTAACGGGAAGCGCCGGGCGCGCCACGATAGCGCGCCGTCTGTCTCGTGGATCAAGACCATCTGCTTACCCTAACCCAACTTCCTTGTGGTTGCGCAATCGCTCTCGGTTGTTTGCCAGACGGCCAGCCCTTGCCGAATGAAACAGCACAGCGACGATTGCGCAGACCATGCAGCAGGTCTCTCAACGCTAAACTATATGCTTTGACCGTCTGTCGCTTTCAGAAACCTGTACAGTCGTTACAGCTCCATTGGATCGCGGAAGTGCTCGCGAAAGATTCGCGCGCGGTGCTCCAGGAGCAGCGGGTCCAGCGCCTGCTTGACGACCGGGTCGGTGGCGACGAAGGCCGGGCGCCAGGCTTCGGGCATCGGACACTGTTCTTTAGGCAGAGGGTCGAGCAGATTTGCGAAGGCGGTCCAGTAGATGTCCAGCGCGCTCAAGGAGTCGCCGACGAAATAACGCGCACCACGCGCGTACTGTGATTTGAGTTGCACGGCCAGCGCTTTCAGTGATTCGGCGGTGCGTTCGCCGGCTGCCTTTGCATCGCTTTCGTTATAGCCATACTTACTGCCCATCCGGCTAATGTTGAGCGGCGGGTTACCGGACGCATACGCCGGCGCAAACAGCTGCAGTCGCCGGTTCCAGCCGATACCCATTTCTCCGCAGATTTCGTGCGAGAGCCCGATCATCAGGCGCGCGCTGCGTGGCGTCGGTCGGAATCAGTGAAGGCTTGGGCGCGAGCCGTTCGGCCAAATAGAGGATGTCGATCCAACGATTGATTGGCTTTTCCTTGGCCCACGCAACGATGGGTGCGCTGGCTTCGCCGCCCCAAGCTACTATGTCGGCGTTTGGTTCGCCCGGCAGCCACGGTGCGGCGACATAGTCGAGACCCTTGATTTCGAAAATGGTCTTGGCGGCCTGTCCCCACGGACTGGGCATGCCTTTGACCAGCACGATACGCAAGCCAGGATGGTCAACAATTTCGTTGAAGCTACGGTACTGGAGCACGGCGTTCTCCTCCGTTCTTTGAAGTATATTTCTAGCGCGCCAGGATTTTCTGTGCCATTTCTACCACCCCTCCGGTGTCCTTGTCGTCCTTCAACACCAGTGGCTCCGGCACGGCAATGCCGCGCTGGCACGCCGGACGCGCTTCCAGCCGGGCAATCCAAGCCTGCAGGTTGGTCAGGCCGTCAATTTTGACACCGCTCCACCCGTAGATGCGCACCCAGCACCAGTTGGCGATATCGGCGATGCTGTATTCGTCGCACAGAAATTCGCGGCCCTTGAGCTGCTCTTCCAGCACTTCGAACAGGCGCCGGCATTCGTTGTGGTAGCGCTGGATAGCCGATGGAAGTTTTTCCGGGAAATAGCGATAGAACACGTTCGCCTGGCCCATCATTGGCCCGATGCCGCCCATCTGGAACATCAGCCACTGCGTGACTCGCGACTCGCCTTTTTCGTCCTTGGGCAACAGTTTGCCGGTTTTGCGCGCCAGGTAGAGCAAGATAGCGCCGCTTTCGAATACGGCAAAGTCACCGTTGGCGCGGTCCACGATGGTCGGAATGCGACCGTTGGGATTCAGACGCACGTACTCGGGTCTTTTCTGATCGCCTTTGCCCAGGTCGATGCGGTGCACGGTGTACGGCAGGCCGATTTCCTCCAGGAACACGGATGCCTTCCAGCCGTTGGGCGTGGAAGCGGTGTATAGGTCGATTTGAGGCTCACTCATAGCTAATTTCTCTTGGGGACGGTTTTTAGCGCAGCGTCTTTGCTGCGACAGCGAGATCTATAAAGTACATCATAGTTCATCGCCGGCTCGCGCTATGAGTGTGACCATCAAATGCGTGAGACACCGTGACGCGTCGCGCCTTAAGATCGATTGCTTCGATCATTCCAACGAAGCTTTTCACGCGGCTGAGCAGCCTCAGGGGATTGATGATCGTGCTTAGCTCGAGTTCTCCTGCCGCAACCTCGGGCAGCATCGGGGTAAACAGGAAATAGTTCTCCCGGGTGACTATCGTTACATCCAGGTGGGCGCGGCGCGCCAGCAATTTCTCCAGCCTCAGTGCGGCGTAGATGCCACCAAAACCACCGCCCAGGATAAGCACGCGCTTGGCTTCCGCGGAGGGGTCAGAATGTCGAGGTCCCTTCATGGCTCCTTCAGCATCGCTCGGATTCTGCTTTCATTCCTATGATTTTTCTCTCGTAACCGCATCCTCGGTTCGAGCGAGCAACTCGCGCAGGCTTGACCGCTTCATTTCTCGAGTTTGACTTAACCGCGCGCCGCGGGGAATGTGTCGTTTGCCGGGGTTAGTTGCATAGCCTCGGCTACTCTTTCTTCTGGGCGGGGCGGTTTCGATGCTTCGCCAACATCGCCGCTCCGTCCCTTCGCTAGGCCCATCCCCTGCAAGAATGCCCGGATTTGCCGCCTAGGAATTATTATAAAAATTCCGGGGCGTGTCGGGCAGGGATTGGGGCGGCTGCGCGGGCAGAGTGGCTCCTAGCCCCGTTTCCGTGCCAAATCTGCGCAGCGTTCAGAAAATCTTACCTGCCAGACGCTGAATCTTACCTGCTGGACGATGGAATAGGTGGCTAGAGCTCATTAATACCGGTGGGTTTGCGGCACGGCTATTGCGCTCCACGCAAAGGGCTCGTGTTCCCAATTTGAAGAGCGAGGAGCGCGCCATGAAGGTTGCGACAGTGGATGGCGAAGTGCTGACGGCGAAGGAAGTTTGCGCCCTTCTACGAATCCACCGCTCTACGCTTTACAAGCTGGCCAGGGAGGGCAGGATTCCGAGCTTCCGAATTGGTACCGCCAGGCGATTCCACACGGAGCTGATTGAGCGCTGGATGGCTGAAAAGTCCATATTCGCTCGTCTGGCAAGAAACTTCATTGAGTCAGGCGTGAATTGAGTCAGGCGTGAATTGAGTCAGGCGTGAATTGAAAAGTTCGACATCGCCGCCTAACGGGGATAAGGCAGGTGAGCATTCTTACACCGCTGCGCTGTCGACTCTGCCGCTGGAAACGGCAGCAGTCGTATCGAATAGATTTTAAGCCAGGCACGCACGGCGGTTTTCTCTTTCTGCGGGAGCCGCTTTACGTTTGCCATCGCTGCCTGCCGAGGTATCAAACTGACGCACGCGTTACGCGGATCACTAGGGTGCTCTCCGCGTCTGAGGTCGCGACCTAATGTTTACTGGTCTCTACAGAAGGTCAGCCGCCAAGATCCCTCTGCGTTTTCCCCTGCGCCAAGCGCCAAGTGTCGATAGACTCGATGTTGAAGCGCCAATCGCTGCCAACTTGAAACGCCGGAATCTGACGCTGCTTCAGCAACCTGTAGATAGTGGATCGATGCACGCGCAGATAGGCGGATACTTCGCGCACGGTCATCATTTTGACTGGCCCCGCATCGTGCGAGGTCTCCTCGGCGGCAGCACCCTCAATTTTCATCTGAACCCCCCTCGGCCCAGGCGATCTACATACGTGCTACCGTTGTATCATGGTCTAGAAACCTGACCGAACCTTCGATTGACCGTATTTGATAGTCGTAACGTCATGCAGCAACTCCGGTTCCAAGGTCCCGACCCAAGCGCTACACGCTTGCGTGCCAGATTAGCGGCGCTATCAGGTTTGGCTCTTGACGCAATGGCGCAGCGCGTCAACCGCACCCACTCTATCTTTGTTCGCTCCGCGTGCTGTGTTCCTTCTGGAATGGAGCGCTTGAGCGCTTCTACCAGCCTGGCGACGGTCGAGAAGATCGGTCCGTAATCAGCAGCGAGCGCGGCGTCACAATCCTGCAGCCGGCGTTTGACGGTTTTCTCAGGCATCGATATCGCTCCTGAGGTCATGGACGTTCGGGCGGTTGGATTTGAGCCAGTCCGCATGTCGCTCGCATAGCTCGCGCTGCCGAAGTGGCCGGCCTTGGTTGTCGGTGTACCTGGCGATCATCGTTGCGCGGGCGCCGTAGCCGCGGACGATGCACTGCGCCGAATACCGCAGGTGAGCAATTGAATCTCGGCGGCCACGCACTAACCTCTGCCGTATAGAACGATTAAGGGTCCCGACCGTCAACGAGAACGGCGACGTTCAAGAACGCTCGGGGCTAGACAACCCGAGTCCTCTTCAGCACCAAAGAAGAAATTCAGCCTCGCGGTGGGAGATGGGGCGGGTTTGGACTTACGTACAGCACAGCGCCCGACTTGCCAAGCCCGCCCCACGGGGAGGATATCCAGCGCGACCTGACGGGCCGTGAGGGGTCGCAATTTTTAGCGAACTTTTTGTCGGGAAGGGTTTAACCCTTGCTCCGTCTCAAGCACCGGTCAGCCGCGGTCTATTTATCTCTCGGTTTGAAGCGAACTTCGCTCGTGTAGTGGCGCGCTTTCATCCGCCGAGCACTACTCGATAACAGCAATCGAAAGCGGCTCAGGCTTATTTTAACCGATTTAAGCTTTATTTACTTTAAATCGTCCATTAATCTCTTTCGTCCCTACTTCCAGGGAAGCATCTCAAATGGACGAGGCGAGCAATACAGGTTGGAACGGTCACAAATGGCGCGACGCCAATCCCCGTCGGCTCCAAGTCGGAGCCGGGACACCCGTGCTACATCAGCATTGCGTCGAATGCGGGCGGGACTTTCTCGTTGACCTGACCTCGCGCCGCAGCCGCGCCGTCTCCATTTCTGCCGTCAGCTTTCATCAGCTGGATGATACCGTGACGAAACGGTGGCTGAGAGAATCCTGTCCTGGCAAACATCTGCCGGGCGATGAAGAGGATCGAAAGCGCAAAATCGCGGAACTCTTGGTCTTGGATGAACCATAGTTCTGAGTGGAGAGCGTTAACGCGACAGCGGCCACGACCAGAATCACCACAGCAACTACCACGGCGAAGATGATCGCGAGATCGATCTTGGAGAACGTACCTGCCATTTAGCAGCCTCAGGCGGGGCGAAGCCTCCCAGGTTCGCCCCGTCTCGAGCGTCCTAGTGCTTCTGCTTATCGAGAGTTTGAGCAACGGTGTCCATGAACTTCCCATAGTCGGTGAGGGCGCGCACGTCGAATTCATAGAACAGGGCGAGCGGCGAGCCCATCATCCGCTGATTCAAGTCTTCTGCGGAATTGGCGTTCTGAATACTGAAACCACCTCCGCCCAAAAAGGCGTAGGCGCAGTCCGCCTCTCCACGTTTGACAGCGCCCAGCAGTAGCTCCTTCTGGGCACGAACCATATCGGCGGTAGGTATCATGCCGGTTCCCATACGTGGTTTTCTAATTACTAGAAACTTCATGGGACGACTCCTTTAATCTCCGTGCGTCGGTGTGACGCTGGCTCATCTCTATTCCTGTGCCAGGTTTAAGGCGAACGCTAAACAGACCGGAAGCGTGAGCTGTACACTGTGCTGAATATCCGCAGGCGAGCAACTGGATTCCCTCAGCCAATCAGATTTGACTTAACCGCGCACCGCGGGGAGCGTGTCATTTGCCAGGGTTACTCGCATGGCCTTGGCTACTCCTTCTCCGGGGCGGGGCGGTCGATGCTTTGCCGACATCGCCGCTCCGCTCTTTGCCAGGCGCATCGCATCAGGAGCGCACGCCAATAATTTTCCTGTCGATTCTGCGGGCCTACGGGCACACGCGGCAGAGTTGGTAGCGGCGAAAAGCTCCTAGAGGCGTTTCCTTGCCAAATCTGCGCTGCGTTATTTGCTGTGGCCGCGGGCCGACCACGTGCTTACAAAGACCCTATCCTCGAGCAGTAGCCGCCCCGGACATTTCTCGGTTATCCATTGCTCAGTCACGTTGTCCGGAAGAGGGTCGATTCTGTGAAATCCGAGATTAGCGGCTCGCCAGCGCGGCTCGTCGAGCGTTTGCATGAAATCGCGCCCGCAACGGACGCAGCGGTGATGAAAAATGAGGGTGCCGTCCTGCGTGATTCGGCGAGGGATATCGCCGTTTGCCCAGAGGTGCGCCTGCAGGAAGTGTCGTCTTTCCATCATCGGTATTCCTAAGAACGCAGCGACAAAGGTTTGACGGTTAAGAATTTTAATCAGAGTCGGGCGAATTTCAAGAGATGCCGCACCGCGATTTCCTTCCTAATTCTGCAGGGTTCCCCTGGGAGCGCGAGCGTCGCTGCCCATCCGTCCGGGTGACCATCGCGGCCGTCGGCGGATGGTGGGGTTGCCATCGTGACCATCCCCTGGAACGATTCGAATCTTTGGGTCCTACTTCTGACCCAAAGCGACCCCCAGCCCCAAGTTTCGGGCGACGATTCGCACGTACCTCCTGACTGTCCGGGAACCTTTGACGATTTCAGATTGATCTTTATCTGTGGTCATCGGAAAGTCGGTTGATATCCCTATCCCTTGCACCGTGCTTGTCGGTGCTTACATTTAAAATAAGGCGGCCCTCCTATTCCGCTCTTCCCCCCAACAGAGAGACGGACGGACTGACCCTCCGGGATGGGCCGCCTTCTCTCCAAAACAGGACGCGGTGCCTTTCGCACAATCGACCGTTCGCGAGCACGAAATCGTTCTATTCCTTAGGACGCCATGGTACCGTCACGGATACCAGACAAGCGCGAGCGCGGCGGCATGGCGAGGCTTCATGGCTGCCATCTAGCAGAGGGGCTGACGGATGTCATGTGCCACAGCAACTCAGCACTAACCAGCGGCGCTTGTCGGGGAGATGGCCATAGTAGTGAGCTAGCGTTCCGCCTATCTGGCCCTTCTTAAAGAGTCTCAAGGCGGCCTCGTGCGGCAGGCGGCTCGCGTCAGCGTGGTGCGCGTTCGTGTCCAACGCGTGATCGAGTCAGTTGCGTCACTCGTTCGAGGAAGCGCAATGTGTGTGCGGCAAGCTCGCGTGATATTCGAAGGCGGTTTCGTCCTTCCAGCGGGAAAGGATGAAGAAAAGGCTAGGATCGCTGGTCGAACGAAAGGCATGAAACGTCCGTTGGCCTTCAATAATTGGGCAAGACTTTCAGCGTCTAGTCGTTCATGTGGGAGATGGCGCTCATGGCAAGGCCGCCCTATTGAGAGTTCTTCTCGAGGGCCCTGCCGATCGCGTCGAAGGCGATGAACTGCTCGATCATGAGCGGCACGCTCCAGAAGTCGTCGTATGCGCTCGCCTTTACGATCACCGTGTTGTACTTCGGCATCACGTATACGAACTGAAAGAACACGCCTTCGGCAGAGTACGGATGTTTCTGACCGGGTTCGATCAGCCACCATTGATAACCGTACCCGCCTGGATCGTCAGGGAAGAGATGACCCCACTCAACCGATGGACTTTGCGGAGTGGTAGCCTGAGAAATCCACCATGGGGGAACGACCTGCTTCAGGCCTACCTTCCCCTGATTGAGGAATAGCAGACCGAAGCGTCCGTAATCGCGCAGCTTGGCATTGATGCAGCAGTATGCAGCTTCCAGCGCGTCAGGACCGGGGTGGTCGGTGAGCCAAGTAGCGTCGCTTTCCATCCCGAGCGGCTGCCAGATTCGCTGCGAGAGCATGTCAGCCAGGGATTTGCCTGTGACTCGCTTCACAAGCATCCCAAGCACGCCTG
This sequence comes from uncultured delta proteobacterium, assembly GCA_963710455.1. Taxonomy (GTDB): domain Bacteria; phylum Desulfobacterota; class Binatia; order Binatales; family Binataceae; genus JAKAVN01. The sequence goes on along the minus strand of CAVQAG010000010.1, from coordinate 1,613 downwards.
TATCGATACTTCGATAGACGAACTTCGTGCCAGGTGCCTCGGCGCGGCCCAGGGACTTTGCATAGTCGGCCAGCGTTTCCGATTCCTCGTCCATCGTCTTGCGCCACAGGATCATGACATCCGAATGTTCTTTGCCGTATTCCTCGTTGAATTTTACGCCCGATGACATTTCGAGAATGGCTTTGATCGGCACACCGTCGTAACCCGAACCCTTGAGTTCCCGCAGGTAATTGGTGACCGGATCATTGAGACTTTTGATCCTGCCATCGGTGAGCGCCAGTCCGACGAGCGTCGAGGTGAACGATTTTGCTACCGACCACGATGTAAACTTCGATTCCTCGTTGGCGCCGTTGAAATAGCGCTCATCGACGATCTTTCCGTCCTTGATCACCAGAAAGCCCTGCGTACGCGAGCGCGCCAGAAGATCGTCGAGGGTGTGCAGCTTGCCCGCAAACGTATAGGTCACGTCGAGCTTGCGCAGGGCGCGCGGCAGCTCGACAACCGGACCGCCTCGTTTGATCACATGGTACGGATAGACCGTGTCCATGCTGCGAAACCCTTCGGCGCGCCTTTGAGGTTTAAACAGCGCGGCCCGCTTTGCGATTGTCTCAGTATCGCCGGCGCCCGAAGAAGCCGGCAGCGCGATCACGGCCATAATCACAAGCGCAAGCTGAACTCGACCGTTCATATTTGCCTCCCGGATCGAAGCTCAAGCTTAACCACCCCCGTCCGTTCAATCCATTAGCGCGGTCGGTGGGAAGAAGAATGCTCGGATGGGCTCTCGGGCAGCACAGCCACATGAGAGAGGCAATCGAGTTGATGGAGCAGGAGATGCACCGATTGACAGAACCCAAGCCCAGATTGTCCAGATATGGGTCCTGCTGAGCATCGCCGATGGCTACGAGAAGACCTTCCGCAAGGCGATCGAGGCGGCCGTGGTCCGCAACGCAAGGTCCGAGGAGTTGCGTTCGCGGCTGTATCTCGCGCGCCGCTGCTCATGAAGCACGGGCGCGACGAAGCGCGCTCAATGCTCGCGGAAATTTACGGATGGTTTACCGAGGGATTCGACACCGCCGACCTGAAGAACGCCAAGGCATTGCTCGATGAGTTGAGCGTCTGAGGGAAAGACAATAGAGAATCATGCATGACCCTAGCCGCGCGCGCGCCCATCGAGCATCATCGCCTTGTCGTCGTCGCCACGGACGGAATCGCCACTCCCGTAATATTGCGTGCTCTCTAGAGAGCCCCGCGCATTTCCTCGACGGGCCGCGACAGCCAGCACCTATGGGCTCGCGGTTATGCGTCGCGCCCTTTCTGGGAGGTAAATAACCTCTCTCGGAACTGTCTGCCCGACGGTGTCTTGGGTAGAGCTAGGTCAGGAGCGGGCGCGGCAGCGAACCCCCCATCGGCATTTCGCGCCGGCTGGAAGGCGGGCCAGTGTGGGGGATTTTGTGGGGAGTCTCAATCGATATCGGTATCACTCAAAATAGGTCGGGTACCGTAGCTGAAAGCGAGAAGCCGCTTGCCGCCGTTAACGTTGATGTCTACCGAGAGCTATTAAGCGATATTGACGAAATGGGCAGTTTCACGTTTGGGGTGCGTGGCGCGCTATT
>CAVQAG010000009.1:0-526711 GCA_963710455.1 uncultured delta proteobacterium | reverse complement strand
TTAACCCCGCACGCAAACACGAAAATGTCTTTTATCAGGCTAGAAAGGGCGTCAGTGCCGCACTTTCTGCGACCGGCTCAGCATCCCTTCGGCGCTATCACCGGCGGCACCGGTCTTAACCCGATTTCCATTTTCTGACTGAATTAGCAATTTGGTAAAATGCGACAAACGCGCTGATGGACGTGGGTTTGGATGCGATCAAGAGCGGTGCGGAGGTGGCGAGGCGGTGGGTGAGACGCAAGAACGGCCCTTTCAGCTGTCGTTTAACAGCGCGCTGCGCGTCGAGTTTCAGGGCGCGCGGGTGACCTTCGACGGTGGTTTGATTCTGGTGCGCGAGCTGGATGAACGTCTCGGCTTGGGCGAACTCGTTGACCGCCACTTGAGCGATTCCCGCCGGGACAAGAATATCCAATTGCCTTTGGCCGATCTGCTGCGGCAGTCGATCTATAGCCGCCTGGCAGGCTATGAGGACGTGAACGACGCTGAGCGGTTGTCCCAGGATCCGACCTTTCGGCTTATCGGCTCCAAGAAAATCCTGGAGCGCGGAGCGGCCTTAACCTCGCGCCTCCAATCATTCGAGACGGGAGTGCTGACCCAGGAGGAAAACCTTGCCGGGCTGGCCGCGCTCAATCGGGAGTTAGTCGCAAGGGTCGAAACTATCGATTCGCCGCGGCGCATCGTGCTCGATATGGACAGTACGGAAGTCGCGGTCTATGGTCACCAGGAGGAGAGTGCCTCCAACGGCCACTTCGAGTCCACCTGTTATCATCCGCTGCTGCTGTTCAATCGTGAAGGCGACTGCCTCGCCGCCAAACGGCGGCCCGGCAATGTCCACAGCGCCGAGGGCTGGGAGGAATTGCTGCTGCCCGAGATTGAACGCCAACAGCGGTTGGGGAAAGCGGTGGTCTTCAGCGCCGACGCGGCTTTTGGCAAGCCGGAGCTTTACGAGGCGTTGGAAGAACGTGACGCAAAGTACGCGATCCGCCTTCCGGCGAACGACCATCTGCAGCGGAACATTACGGAGTTGTTGATCCGGCCAGTGGGACGGCCCAGCCAGAAGCCGGTGTTTCGGTTCAAACGTTTTCTCTATCAGGCAGCGAGTTGGACGGTGGCCTGACGCGTGGTGGCGAAGGTGGAGTTCCACTTTGGCGAACTGTTCCCCCGCGTCGGTTTTATCGTGACCAACTTGACGGCCAAGAGCCGGGCGCTGGTACGCTTTTACAACAAGCGTGGTACAGCGGAACAATGGATCAAAGAGAGTAAGCAGGCGGTCGCGATAACGTGGCTTTCCTGTCACCGCTTTCGGGCCAACGAGGTGCGGCTGTGGCTGAGCGTGCTGTCCTACAACCTGGGCAACTTGTGGCGGCGACTTGCGCTGCCCAAGGCGACCGGCAACTGGTCGCTCACGAGCTTGCAGCAGCGCCTGGCGAACACCGGCGAGCGGTCAATCAAGCACGCGCGCTATTACTGGCTGCTGCTGGCCAAGGGCCATCTGACCCGGCGGCTGTTCGCCGGCATGCTGCGGAAAATCGCGGCGCTGCCCGTGCCGGCGGGAGTGCAAAGCGGAGCAAATTTCGATGACGACGCCGGGGGGTGCAGGGAAGTGTGGCCAGAATCGATGGGGAAACGGCGTCTTCAGCCGTCGGGGAGCCCGCCCAACGCGAAACCAGCCACTTCCTTAACTACTGGGAACACTGCGGAACAAAATCGGCTAAGCCTTGCACAGCAAAGCCGTTCGAGGTATCGAACGAGCTGGAATTGGAAAGTCAAAAAGGAAATCCTGGTTGAGTACGTCGAGGTCTCAATCAAGAATGTGTCAAAGGAGCTTCGGGAAGGCATCTATCAGTTATCGGCGTTCGGAAGCCCTGCTCTGTTCGGTACCATAATGGCCACTGGCGCTGTTCTCGTTGCGCCGCACTCCATGGATCGTTGATCGATGCGATCGCCGGCGGGCCAACCCAGTGCTCCATCCGCTCGTAGGCCGGCGTCTCACGCAGCATCGCGGAGGGCGGCCCGAGGCTGTCAGGGCGTGGGATGAGGGAGTTCGCTATGTCCAAGGTCACCGCGTGCGTGGCGAAAGAGGAGCTAAGAAAAGCGGCATGACTCAAACACTCGCGTGCAAAAAAGGGCTGGTCGTCGGGATCGCCAATGAGCATTCTATTGCCTGGGGCTGCGCGAAAGCATTTCAGGCCGAAGGCGCGGAACTGGCCGTTACTTATCTGAATGTGAAGGCGGAACCCTATGTGCGCCCGCTGGCGCAGCAGGTAAGTGCATCGATCATTCTCCCGCTGGACGTGCGCGACGACGCGCAGATGGAAGCCGTATTTAATGCCGTCAAAGCCAAGTGGGGGAAGCTCGATTTTCTGCTACATGCTATTGCCTTCGCGCCGAAAGAGGATTTGCATGGCCGCGTGGCAGACTGTTCACGGCAGGGGTTTCTGACCGCGATGGATATTTCCTGCTATTCCTTCATCCGCATGGCGCACTGCGCCGAGCCGCTGATGACGGCAGGCGGTTGCCTGCTGACCACGAGCAATTACGGCGGCGAACAAGTCGTCGAGCATTACAACATAATGGGGCCGGTGAAATCGGCGCTGGAAGGGGTGGTCAAGTATCTCGCGGCGGAAATGGGCAAGAGCCGCATCCGCGTCAACGTCCTGTCGCCGGGGCCGATCCTGACGCGGGCAGCGGGCGGGCTGGCTGACTTCGACGAGTTGATGCGCGAGGCGCAGCGCAAGTCACCGCTCCACGAAACGCCGCTCATCGCCGATGTCGGCGCGATGGCGGCCTTCCTGGTAAGCGACGGCGCACGCTACATCACCGGCAATGTTACTTTTATCGACTGCGGTGCGCATGTTATGGGGTAGAGGCACAAAACCTAAATGTTGCACTATGGGGTAGGCAGCACCTCTGCTGTTGCACCCCTGCCACGTGGCGAACGCGGGGGTAGCAAGCTGCAATGCCCCTTCGCGGGGAACCGAAACGCATTTTTCTTGCGCTCTTCGACGCGAGAAAAACTGTCCGATTGCTAGCGGAATCCAATCGGCGCAGACGGTTCTGGTTTCCGGAGCACTCGGCAATGTCGGCCGCGCAGCCATATACACCGCGAAAGAGAAGGGGACGAGAGTGATCGCGGGAGTGCGAAAGAGCGAACTGGCCGAGGCCAAAGGTCTAAATGCGGACCAGGTGGTAGCGTTGGACGACGACGCTGCGTTCGATGCGCTTGCACCAGTCGATGTCGTCGCCAACACCGTCCGTGGCACAACCTCCGAATTCCTGTTGGATAAGGTCAAACATGGTGGCACCCATGCCTCAGTGACAGGTGTGCCGGATAGCGCGAAGTCCCGGCTATCGGTTCGCGCCGTGGCGTTTGACTCGAAGCAGGACCCGAAAACGCTCCTGTACATGGCTGAAGCGGTAAGAGATGGGAGGTTGCAATTACCTATTTCGCAAAAGCTGCGACTCAAGGACGCGCAACAAGGTCACATTGCAATGGGGAAGGGCGTCGCAGGGAAAATATTGCTCGTCGCGTGAGTAGTGCTGCGGATGTGGCGCCGCTTCCACGACGCAATTATTCCACAGACCTTAGCTTGATCGAACGCGCGATTGCGGTAAACCGCGAGAGAGCAGAGCGTCATGATCCCTGATCCAGAGGTGTTCCGGAGCTCGGTGCGAATTCTCTCGCTCGACGCGAGAATGTCTGCCGTGACGCAGGTATTCGCTCCGAAGGCGCATTGCCTATTTCGGAGTCAACAGTGAGGAGGGGAAGACCCCATGCGCACCATCAGCCATTTCATCAACGGCCAAAGCGTCACCCGCACTGGCGCCGTCACCAGCCCGGTATACGATCCGAGCACCGGGCAGGTGCAGGCCCGTCTGGAGCACGGTGACGCCGCAATCCTGGCAGAGGCTGTCGCAGTCGCCAAGGCGGCGCAACTCGCCTGGGCTGCGATCAACCCCCAGCGCCGGGCCCGGGTGATGTTCAAGTTCAAGGCATTGATCGAAGAGCACAGGCAGGAAGTCGTCCACCTGATGTCCTCCGAACACGGCAAATTGCTGGACGACTCCGTCGGCGAGCTGCAGCGCGGCTTGGACGTGGTGGAGTTTGTCTGCGGCGTCCCACATTTGCAGAAGGGCGAGTTCACCCAGGGCGCCGACGCAGGCATCAATGTCTATTCGATCCGCGAGCCATTAGGGGTCGTCGCCGGAATTCCGCCCTTCAACTTCCCCGCCATGATCCCGCTGTGGATGCTGGCCCCGGCCATCGCCGTTGGCAACGCCTTCATCCTGAAACCGTCGGAGCGCACCCCTTCCGTTGCCGTTCGGCTCGCGGAACTTGCCCTCGAAGCCGGCGTGCCGCGGGGAATCCTCAACATCGTGCATGGTGGCAAGGATGTCGGTCAAGCGATCACTGATCATCCGGACATCAAGGCCGTGAGCTTTATCGGCTCGACGGCTGTAGCGAAGTTCGTCTACGCGCGCGGCGCGGGGAACGGCAAGCGCATGCAATGCATGGGCGGAGCGAAGAACCACGGCGTGATCCTACCCGACGCTGATCTTGACCAAGTCGTCGCGGACGTCCTCGCCGGGGCCTTTGGCTCCGCCGGCGAGCGGTGCATGTCCATGCCGGTGATCGTGCCCGTTGGCCAGAAGACGGCCGAGGCGGTTCGCGAGCGCCTGCTGCAGGAGATTCCCAAGCTGCGGATCGGCGTCGCGGCTGATCCCGACGCGCAAATGGGCCCGGTCGTCACCGCCGAACACAAGAAGAAGATCGAAGGCTATATCCAGCTGTCTGCCGACGAGGGCGCCGAGCTGGTCATCGACGGGCGGGGCCGGAGCTTGCCGGGCCGTGAGGAGGGGTTTTTCTTGTGGCCGACCCTGATCGATTACGCTACGCCTTCAATGAAAAGCTACCAGGACGAGATCTTCGGCCCCGTGCTGCAGATCGTTCGTGCACAGACGTTCGAGGAGGCGCTGAGCTACCCGAACGTCCATCACCAAGGCAACGCGGTTTCGGTCTTCACGCGCAATGGGGATGCGGCCCAGCGTTTCGTTGCCGAGGTCGCGGTAGGTATGGTCGGCGTCAATGTTCCGACGCCAGTGCCGGTCGGCTACTATAGCCATGGCGGTTGGAAGGACTCAGCTTTCGGCGACCTTAACCAATATGGCGAGGACAGCATCCGCTTCTTCACGCGCACAAAGGTCGTAACACAGCGCTGGCCGCACGGCGGACCAGCCACCGAGCTTTGACAACAGACTGCGGAGTCCGTGCGAGAGGGCTGAATCCGCATAAATGACATCAGACCACTCCCGATTAGCAGCATTTGAGCTAGTCGTGACCAGAAGAGCGACACTATAAAAAAGGGGCTTGGCCGCACCATTCGCCCGTCAGGAGGAAAATGATGAGCATTATCGATAAGGCGCTAGAAGCAAACCGCAACTATGCAAAAAGTTACGATCCAACGCTGGGGAAGCGTCCGGCCCCCAAAATCGCAGTCGTGACCTGCATGGATCCACGGCTCTCAGACCTTCCTGGAATCTTGGGTCTGCCGCGAGCCGATATAGACGTTATCCGGACCGGCGGACCCGCGGTAACAGAAGATGTTCTCGGGGAACTTGTTGTTTCCAACCGTGTACTCGGAACCAGAGAGATACTGCTTCTCAACCACACCGGCTGCGGGTTCACGACCTTCACAGATGACGAGCTGAACGCGAAGCTGAGCGCTTCGACCGGAGATGCTTCGCCGGCTCCAATGCGCTTCTTCTCCTATAAGGACCCCGAGCAAAATACCCGGGAGCAGATCAAGAAAGTCAGGTCGCATCCCTGGATTGCCAAAGACATCCCCGTGCGCGGCTGCATTTTCGACGTGGACACCGGCAGATTACGGGAAGTCAAAGTACTTGAACACGAGCACGCCGCCTGACTCGCGATCACTTTTCCTTGTTCACCGGTCGCACAATTCTTGCTTCCTTCTAGGAAGAGTCGAAGTGGATCCCGATGGCTATGAGAGAGCAACAAATCCGAACAGCTCTGGAGCAGCGAGGGTCGGCTTCTGCGGGCCGGCATCTCTTTTGACCGTACATCTGCTCGAACGTGTTAGCCCGCAATATGGCTCTGCGGTCACGCACCGCGAATATGGTTAAGGCCGATGACGTCGCGATAAGGACGTCGCACATGTCCAAACGAGACTCACGGCTCAAAGTCAATTACTCGAAGTAAGGAAGGAGGCGCACAATGTCAGGATCTGCCACACCTGTTATTGCTCAAATCGTCGAGACCGTGCGGGTTAAGATCATTAATTCCGATTTAGAGCAGCACCGAGTCGGCCTTCTTATTCGGGGCTGCGCCACACACAGATGCAAAGGAGTTCTTGTATGGCGAACGAACCTAAGACAGTCATCGTAACCGGTGCTTCGCAGGGCATCGGAGCGGCCCTTGTGAAGGCTTTTCTGGAACGGGGCTACTCAGTCGTCGCGAACTCGCGGAACATCACAAAATCCGGGGTATTCGTAGCGTCGGGTAAGCTGGCGTTGGTCGACGGAGACATTGGAGAGTCCGCCACGGCAGCAAAGATTGTCGATACTGCGATAAGCCAATTCAGGTCAATCGATGCACTAATCAACAATGCAGGCATATTCTTCGCGAAGCCCTTCACCAACTATACGGCCGAAGACTTCAGAGCTCTCGCCTCTACCAACCTGGAAGGCTTCATCTACATCACCCAGCTCGCGATCAAGCAAATGGTTGCGCAGAAATGCGGTGGGAGCATCGTCAGCATGACGACCACACTGGTCGAACATCCGATCGCCGGCGTGAATGCTTCGGTCCCGATGCTCACCAAGGGCGGGATCCAGGCCATCACGCGAAGCTTGGCGATAGAATATGCGAAGGACGGCATTCGTGTGAACGCGGTTGCGCCCGGAGTAGTCGACACTCCGATGCATAGTAACGATCCTAAAGATCTTTTAAAGTCTTTGTCGCCGCTAGGACGCATTGTCGATGTCCAAGATATCGCCGACGCCGTGCTCTATCTGACCGAGGCTAGTCAGGTGACCGGGGAGGTGCTCCACGTCGATGGGGGAGCACATGTGGGCAAATGGTAACCGGCAAAGGCTATCGGCCGGCCAGAGCCGAGCAGCGGTTGAAAGAACTTGGCATTAAGCTACCGGCGCCGCCTCAACCGTTCGGCACATATGTGGAGGCGGTGCAGACGGGCAAGCTGCTTTTTCTGAGCGGGATGCTGCCCACCGAAGGCCATGGGGCTAAATTCATCGGGCGAGTCGGCGCGGAGCTCGATACGGAAGCGGGGCGAAAGGCGGCTCACCTCGCGGCGCTCAACGTCCTCGCTGTCGCCAGGCAGCATCTGGGATCGCTCGACAAAGTGACGCGGATCGTCAGGCTCGGCGTGTCGGTGGCCACGTTGGGGGATGTCCGGGATCAGCCGAAAGTCGCCGACGCCGCTTCGGAGTTGATGCAAGACGTTTTCGGAAAAGACAAGAGCCCTTGCCGCCTGGTGTACGGAGTCGCAAGCCTGCCGCTCGGCACTCCGGTCGAACTGGAAGTAATCTTCGAAATAGAAAGCTAGCTAGGTCAGAAGCAAAAAGCCCCGGCCGTTATTCGAATCCGGCCAGCGACGTCAAATGCAATACCACACCTTTTATCGTTATGTTCCGGTGGACAATTTATCAGTCTTCTACCGAGAAGCCGGACCGAAGGACGCGCCGACGATTCTACTACTTCACGGCCTTCCATCTTCCTCTCGAATGTTCGAGCCGCTCTTCACGCGACTTTGCGATTCGTATCACCTTGTCGCACCGGACTACATTGGATTCGGACATAGCGATGCGCCTTCTGCCAAGGAATTTGCTTATACGTTCGACCATCTTGCTACAATCGTTGATCAATTCATTGGAGCGATTGGACTATCTCGCTATACACTCTACATGCAGGACTACGGAGGCCCAGTCGGCTTCCGTCTGGCCACGGCTCATCCGGAGCGTATTCAATCTCTCATCGTCCAGAACGCTGTGGCTCACGACGAAGGTCTGGGGCCGATCTGGAACGCGCGGCGAGCCTTTTGGGCGAACCGCGGTGCGAATGAAGATGCGTTGCGAGCAAACTTGCTGTCACTGGCCGCGACACGAGCGCGCCATGTGGGAAACGATCCCCAAGTGGAACGATATGACCCGGATCTGTGGACTGACGAATTCGCCTTCCTCAACCGGCCCGGCGAAGCGGATATCCAAAGCGATCTGTTTTATGACTATCGCACCAACGTAACCGCTTATCCCGTATGGCAAGCCTGGCTTCGTAAGTCCCAGCCGCGAACCCTCGTGCTATGGGGAAAATATGATCCATCATTTGACATTTCGGAGCCCGAAGCATATCGGCGCGACTGCTGCACGCTTTGATCGAGATTCTGGAGGGGGGACATTTCGCGCTGGACACTGCTGCAGACCAGATTGCAATGCTCATCCGTCAGTTCATCAAAGTCGCGGAATGACTGTATGCGGACGTTCGCAGAAGATACTGCGCTCTATCGACGTAGATCGAAAAGCATGACACAGCGAGTTTCGCGTTCAAACTGGCGGGAAAGAAACAGGGACCGAACTCTTTCGAGTCCGGTTCCCTGTTCTCGAGATCTTGAGCTACTTCCGGCTCTTCGCGTTTCGCGCCCGTGCGGCCGCCCCATAACGCTTGCTGAAACATTTCCGGCATCGGCGATCACGCCGCTTGATAAAACTTGGAGCAAGGTCTTCGCTGCCGCAATAGCGACAGACCAGCTTGCTCGACTTCGGCTGGCTACCCATCTTCTTTCGTAGTAGTGGCGTAGGGTCAGTTTTTCTCGAGGCTGTCTTCTTCCGAGCCGACTTCTCGCCGACCGACCTCACTGCGCTCACTTGATCCTGCTGAGCCGAGGACGCAAAGCGTCCAATCTGCGCTCCATCACCGTTCCTGTTTGCCAATTTCGAGTTTTCCATTTCCGATAAACCTCCCGAGCCGTAACGGGCTCGATGGGATGTTTGCTCTCGTCGGCGCGTGAAGCGAATGGTCTCTTTAGATTTCCACCCTGGGTGCGCGCGAGCGGCTGTTGGCAGGATCTGGCGGCGGCATCGACGGAAGCGATTGAAAGGCGAATGGAAACGGCAAAGTTTGGGGCGCCAACCCCGGCAAACCGGTCTTAACGACTGGCTGTCTGCCCCAACAAGAGCAATGTGTGTGTCTGCCCGAAAAGGAAGGAAGGCAACGCATGCAGGGCAAGACACTTTCCGATTCAAATGAAGCGCTTTCGCGTAAACTCGCTTCGCTTCGATCGCTTCCGATCAAAGGGTTGAAGAAGCAATGGCGATTGCTCTATGGCTCCGAACCGCCGCATCGCGTCAGCCGCGAGCTGCTGACCCGTGCGGTGGCATACCGCATCCAGGAACAAGTCCTCGGAGGACTCAAACCATCCACTCGTAGGCTGCTGGAGCGTCTCGCCAGTGACGCGCGCGTTGGAAAACCACTGACATTATCGTCGTGCGCGCCGCTAGTGTCCGCAGGAACGATTCTAATGCGCGATTGGCAGAGCATCACGCACGAGGTGCAGGTTCTCGATCGAGGAGTGCTGTACAAGCGAAAGCGCTACCGCTCGCTCTCTGAGGTTGCACGACTGATCACCGGCTCGCGATGGTCAGGTCCTCTATTCTTCGGCCTACACAGCAAGAGAGAGGGGGAGACGAGCCGTGGCTCAAGGTGACAACGCTCCAAAGCGCTGCGCAATATACACCCGGAAGTCTTCTGAAGAAGGACTCCAGCAGAATTTTAATTCACTACACGCGCAGCGCCAGGCTTGCGAAGCATTCGTCAAGAGTCAGGGCGGTGAAGGCTGGCGTCCGGTTAAGGCTAAATACGACGACGGCGGATTCTCGGGCGCCACGATGGACCGCCCCGCGCTCAAAACGTTGCTCGCTCATGTCAAAGAAAAACGCATCGATGTGGTCGTGGTGTATAAAGTCGACCGCCTAACTCGTTCGCTGGCCGACTTCGCAAAGATAGTGGAAATCTTCGACGCCCACGGGGTGTCGTTTGTCGCGGTAACCCAACAATTCAACACCACCACTTCGATGGGCCGGCTGACGCTCAACGTACTGCTCTCGTTTGCCCAGTTCGAACGCGAAGTTACGGGCGAACGCATCCGCGACAAGATCGCGGCTTCCAAGCAGAAAGGGATGTGGATGGGGGGCACGGTGCCGCTCGGCTACGACGTCTACCAACATTGTCTGATGGTTAATCCCAAGGAAGCCGCTACCGTGCGGTTGATTTTTCAGCTCTATGTTGAGCTGAGATCAGTTCGTCAGGTCAGGGACGAACTGGACCGCAGGTCGATTGTTTCGAAGAAGCGGGTGTCAAAGAGTTCGCGATCCGGCGGGGTTCGGTTCGGGCGAGGTGCGCTCTATCAAATGCTGGCGAACCCAATTTACGTGGGTGAGATCCGTCATAAACGAGTCAGCCATCCGGGTCAGCATGAGCCGATAATCGAAAGATCGTTGTGGCAGCGAGTCCAGGCGATGCTCAAGCAGAGCGCGACTCGCCAGAGCGGTGGCGCGAGCAGAAGAACGCCCAGTCTGCTTATGGGCAAGCTGTTCGATGAGAACGGTGAGCCACTTTACGCGTGCGGGGCTAGAAAGGGCGGTCGACGCTACCGCTACTTCGTTTCACGGAAACTGATCAGAAGAACCGACAAGACTCGCGACCGTGGATGGCGCGTTTCTGCTGAAGAAATAGAACGTGCCGTTACGGCCGCCACGCGTCAGATGGTCTCGGATCGCGGCGCATTGGCGTCTACGCTCAAGGCTTGCGGCCTTGCTGCGGTGGAGTTGAAGCAGGCGCTCGAGGTTGTCGACCGCAAAGTCAAGTCAGTTGATGAGATCGGGGCGATGGACGCTGCGAGATCAGTCGTCGAACGCGTGGAGTTGAAGCGTGACGGCATGCAGATCACGCTCAACCTTCGAGCGCTGTTCCCTACCGAGCTTGTTTCGGATGGCGGAGGTCACCTTTGCATGACCCGCGTAGTGCGTATGCAGATGAAGAGGCGCGGCGTCGAAACGCGGCTGGTAATTCCTGGAGAAGCGGTCGCCGTTTCTCGTAGCGATCCCGCTCTCCTGCGAGCTCCGTCCCGCGGCTATCAGTGGTTTGGCGAATTGGCGTTGGGAAGAGTGGCATCAACCAAACAGATCGCGGCCCGAGAAGGTCTGAGCCATAGCTACGGGCGCCACGTGGTCCCACTCGGACTACTCGCCCCCAAGCTCATAGAAGCGATCTGTGCGGGACAACAATCCATTACCACTTCGGCGGAGCGTTTGAAGGGCCACGCTCGTCTCCCGATTGAATGGCATGCGCAGCAGCGTCTTCTTTCGGATTGAACGCCAGCCCGATCGGATCTGACTAGAGCGGCGCCGCCTGCGACTTGAAACATCCCCCAAGAACGGCCGACCTATCATAAGAAACGAAAAGGTTGCAGGTTTCGCCGCATCATCGTCATTCTTGAAGCCGAATATAGCGGCATATCTGCGACCGACCATTTGGGCCATTAGAAAATTCACGCTGACGCCGGCATCGCCTATCGCTTTGGCGAGCGCATAGCCCAGTCCCTGCCGGTTGTTGCCCTCGACAAGCAGCACCGGACCGGGTGAGGGGGCGAACCCGGCGCTGTTAGCAATGGATTTCAATGTTCTTTCGGAAATAGGGTTAATTTCGATCGCCCCTTAGTGAGCGTCGGGAAAACGATAGACCCTTACGAGACGCAGGTCGGCACCGTCGTCCGCGAGAGGCTCTAGCGCTTCGGCCATTGCACCACGGTGGTTATCAAGCCCCTTTTTCCAAAGAAAGGTCTTCTTTACGGTGATTGCCATTCTCCATCTCTACCGACGTTTTGTTTGCGGCAATCCGGTGCCGCTTGCTCTGCCAGGCAGAGTTGGACTGATACGGCGATCGACGAATTCCAGTTGGTGAAAGGCTCGAGGGCAGTTGCTGGGCGTAACAAATCGCAGCGATCGATCTGTTTGGAAGTCCCGACGATGTCCTTCAAGCTTCTCTACGGCCTGGTGATCCCTCCCAAGGTCTAAATCTGGTTGGCGCCTTACTCGATTCGCTACTCGTCTTGTTGCTCTCGGAGCGCCGTCGCACTCTTCTTTTTTTCTATGGCTTCTTGGACGAGTCGGATGACCTCGCTCTTTTCGGGTAAGTCGTCGACTGGTGCTAGAGCGAGCATGAACGATAGATTCCCCTCTTCATCGATATCGAAGAGATCAACGTCCTCGGCCTTGATTTGAATATCGATTTCCTGAAGCCTTCGCCCACTCTTGCCTTTTTTGATCTGGTTTCTCTGCCCTTGGGGGGTGAGAGTGCAGCGTATCTTTGCGGAGATCGATGGCTTCTTGGACGAGTCGGATGACTTCGCTCTTTTCGCGGACATGTGCGTGTCTCCTCACCTCTATAAAGCCTGCTCGGTCTATCGGAAAGCTTTCTTTATCTGTGCCCTGTCCAGATCTCTTCATCGCCTCTGATATCCGTCAGGTGGTGCAGGCCATTTTCGTCGTGGCCCCGAATCTGATTCCTGCGGATAAAACGAGCCGAGAATCGGCCGAATTCGCGGTTCGGAGCGTTCTCCGCTGCCACAAGCTGCGCGAAATCGGCCGCCCAGGCCCGTATTTCGATCATTTGTCGTCGAATTGCAAACAGAGAAGGACTCGATGGCGGAGCGGGATGGATTCGAACCCCCGGTGCCGCGAGGGCTTCTACGGGCGGGAATTGGGCCCGAGGTTGGCGCACTATTCGGCCCGACAAAAAGCATCCGTGCCGGAGAGAAATTATTCGCCTGCGATTCACTCTGCTTCGGCTCTCTCCGGTTCGCTTCGTTCGCCAGGGTGAAGGCCGACGCTGCTCTCGCTCTTCAACCGTGCCAAGCAGGTGCCGCAACAGCAATGGAGAATTCCGTCGCTGCTCGGAACGCACATGTCGAGTCCGTGCCCGATCACTTCTCTGCAGGCGAGGAATTCGGTGCCGATGCCCTGCGCAACGCATTTGGAAGAAATCTGTGGACATCGCGAGCGGTGCGAAGAGCGCATCGTCCGCCGTCGTATCCGGCCCATCGCTAATCGGTGCGGTCTCTCTCCGCCGGCGCAGGACTCAGCGAGCCGGGCACGCGGACGATATGCACGGGCGCCGGCCGCAGCTTGCGAGTCTGCTCGCTGAAGAGTTGCGAGTAGACGCGCGGCGCGCTTCACGAGCTCCGAATGCGACCCGACCTCGACGATTCTCCCGCCATCGAGCACCACGATCACAGGGCCATCCCCTGCCGCTGCTACGTGGACGTTTTGGAAGCTAGCCGCTGGCCGTCGGTGAGGCCCACTGGCGGTGCGACGATCACCGTCTCGCCGCCGTCGAGACCGCCTCTAACTTCGACGCCGCGCTCGAATTCGCGCCCGGTCAGAATCGGCACCTGCCTGGCAACGCCGTCGCGCACGACCCAGACATAGGTTTGCTTGCCGTTTTTGACGATCGCGTTCTTCGGCGCGAGGATTATCGGCTGCCGACCCCGGCTTGATGGCTGGGCCACGAACGTCACCTTGGCGCTCATCTCGGGCTTCACCACATCCATGTCGGGCTTGAGAATCTTCACTTCGACCTTGACCGTGCCCTTCTGGCGGTCGGCCTCCGGATAGATCTTCACCACCGCCGCATCGAAACTGAGGTCCGGGTAGGCGTCGAGCACCACCACCGCCGGCATCCGCATCGCGACTTTCGCGATATCGTTCTCGCTGATATCGGCTTCGACCCGCATGTCGTCGGTGCTGGCGAGCTGCACGATATCGGTAGTGCCGCCGCCGGCCTGGATATCGCCGCCGTAATTAATGGTGTCACCGACCTCCCGATACTTCTGGAGCACGACGCCGCTTATCGGCGAGGTGATCACGCACTGGCTCACGTTGAAGCGGGCGTAATCGATCGAAGCATCGGCCCGTTTGAGGGCGGCGTGAGCGACCGCCAGCGTATTTTCTGCCACGTCGAGCTCGTCGCGCGAGGCGACCCCGTTACGGTAAAGCGTTCGCTCGCGCCCGGCCTTGATCTCGGCGAGCTTGAGATTAGCCGCGGCGAGGTCGCGGTCGGCGTTCGCTTGATGGAGTTGCGCCTGGTAGTCGCGGTCGTCGATGCGCGCGAGCAGGTCGCCCCGTTTGACGTGTCTACCCTCCTCGATCGGCTCCTCGACGATCTGACCGAGAATCTTGGTGCCGATCGTGATGTACTTGTCGCGTGTGATGACGTAGCCCGAGCCGGTTAGCAGAGGGCCCTGCTGCTCAGCTGCAATCAGCGTGACCGGCGCGGTCTGGACTTCGAGCGGTTTGCCGAGCGTGTGGGCGTAAACGGCGTAGCCCGCCACGCCCAAAATTGCGACCGCGAGCACCGCCAGCACAAACGGGAGGAGCAGGCGCCTTCGCGGCGACTCCTCGCTGCGCGTGATACGCAGCGATTCCAATTCGCGGATATTGGGCCCGCGCGTCGATTCCGCCGCCACTTGTTGGCTCCTAAACCCTGCGCAACGCGTCCACCACCTGTAACCGCATTGCCTGGCGTGCCGGTAGCCATCCCCCGAGTAGTCCCATAAGTGCGGCAAACACGATCGCCTCGAGCACGATCGCAGGCGTTACGCGGAAGCTGAAAGCCAGAGTTGAAAAGGTCACGAAGTTGCCAAAGGTGGTCGAGAAACCATTGATCGGCATCGCCAGGACCACGCCGATCGCGCCGGCCGCCAGCGCGAGCACCAGCGACTCCAGCAGGAAGGACGCCATCACCGAGCCCGGGCCGAAGCCCAGCGCCCGCAGGGTGCCGATCTCCGCGGTGCGCGCCGCTACCGCTGCGTACATCGTGTTCATCGCGCCGAACACCGCGCCGATCGCCATGATCGTCGCGACCACCATCATCAGCGCGCGCAGCTGGCGTGCGACCACAGCCTCGTCCTTGTAGTAGTCACTCTCAGTCTGCGCCTGGAGGTTGATTCGGGGATCGTCGGCGATGCGCCGCGTCAGCGCCGCGACGTCCGCGCCCGGAATCAGCTTGAGCCGCGCGCAGGCGTAGTATGCTCCCCGGCGGGCCTCATCCTGTACGTTATGAATGTCGCCCCAGACCTCGGACTCGAATGAGCTGCCGCCCGCGGCGAAAATGCCGACCACCTTCCAAGTCCCGCGGCCAAAACCCAGCGTCGCGCCGAGCGCGCAATCCTTGTAGCGGTTGACCAGTCCCGCGCCGACCATCACCTCATTGAGACCCGGGCGGAACATCCGGCCTGCGATCAGATGAACCTGGTCGTGAACCGCGAGCGCGACGGGCAGCACGCCGCGAAACACCACGTTGTCGCTGCCTCCGCCTCGGCGCTCCAACAGGGTCTGCACCGGCAGTTCGGGCGAAGCCATCGGATTGTCCTGGGCGTCGCGACGAATCTGCGGCAGAAACTTGAGCGAGTCGAACTGCGCGAGGCTCATCGCCGAATAGGTCTCTGTGGTGGCGCCGCGGCGCAACACCACCAGGTTGTCGGGCGTGCCCGTGTCGGTGATCGCGGAGCCTAGGCCCGCCACCATCGCCATCACGATCACAAACACCGCAACCACCAGCGCGATTCCGCCGGCCGTCATCGCGGTCGATATGCGACGCACCAGGAGACTGCGCAGGTTGTATTTGAGTGGCACGGCCATTTCAGGCCACCATGCGGAGCGCGTCGACGATGTTGCGCCGCACGGCAGAGTGCGCTGGCACTAGCGCGCTGAGCGCGCCGATCAGCGTCGCGACCACGAGCGTTTCGGCAAATATTAGCGGCGATATCCGGACCTCCGTCAGCGGACCAGCCGCCAGCGAACCGACGGTAAAAATTTTGAAGACGAGGTAGGCGGCACCGCATCCGAGCGCACCGCCGATAAGCGCGATCAGCAGCGACTCGGCCAGCAGCAGCAGTAGGATCGTGCGCGCAGTGAAGCCGATCGAGCGCATCACGGCGATCTCGGTGTAGCGCTCGCGAATCGACATCGCGGCGGTGTTCGCGGCCACCAGGCCAATCGTTACCACAATGATGGCGCCGAGGATCTCGGCCAACTTAAAAAACATCCGGAACGTCTGCATGAAGTCGCCCAGGAACGAAGCCTCGGACTCGCTGAGCGTCTGCGCCGACGAGTTGGCGAAGCCCTCGTCGAGAGACGCGATCACTTGCGGTACCGAGGAAGCCTGGTCCACGCGCACCCAGAAATTGTCGACAAAGCCCGGCCGCCCCGCCGCCTCCTCCAGGTAATCGCGGCGGAAGATCAAGAAGTTCGGCGGCGCCTTGCCGCGCATGGTGCCAACGATAGTGAGCGTAACATTGAACGGATAGAGTGTCCCGCGCAGCATAATTTGCTGGCCCGCGTGCCAGTTGAAGCGCTTCATCGTGGAGGCTCCGACTAGGCAGGCGGTGCGCAGCCCTTTGAAGTGCGCGGTTGCCTCCGACGAGATCCCCCAATCCGGCCACATCACATCGATCAACTCGGGATCAACGGCGAGGTTGGGAAACTCATCGGAAACCTCGTGGTAGATGCCGCCGAACCAGCTCTCGGGGACGACGGCAACCACGTGCGGCGTGGCCCCGATCCGCTGTTTGTAGGCTTCGGGCAGCGAGTAGGCGAGGCCGGCCTTGTTGTGACACGCAATCCGCACTGACGAGGCGCTGTCTGCGAGTATCTGATTCGCCACGGTCGGCACGCTGGCGAGCGCGGAGAAGATAAACAGGGAAACAGCAATCGAGAGGACGGTCAGAATCGTCCGTCGTTTGTTGCGCGTGAGGTTCTTGAGAACGAGTGCCGCGTACTTCACTTGATGCTATCCGTTGAAAGCCCTCGTCAGGCACTGGCGTGGGCCGCTGCGTTCGCGGCCTTGCCGGTTTCGACTCCGACCAGCACCCCCTTGTCGAGCCGGATAATCGTCTCGACGTAGCGTTCGGCGCGCGCGTCGTGCGTGACCATCACGATGGTCTTGCGAAAATGTCGATTTAGCTCCGTGAGCAATGCGAGGATCTCCTCGGCCGATTGTGCGTCGAGGTCGCCGGTCGGCTCGTCGGCCAGCACGATTGTCGGGTCTGTGACGATCGCTCGCGCAATCGCCACGCGTTGCTCCTGTCCTCCCGAGAGCTGGCGCGGATAATGATCCATTCGGTCGGCAAGCCCGACCGCACGCAGCGCGGTCTCGACGTGCGAGCGTCGATCGGATTTCCTGAGCGGGGTCAGCAGGAGCGGCAACTCGACGTTTTCAAACGCGGTGAGCACCGGGATCAGGTTGTAAAACTGAAAGACCAATCCGATATGCCGGGAGCGCCAGCGCGCCAGTTCGACCTCTTTCATCTTGGTGATCTCTTCGCCACCGACGGCGACCCGGCCCGATGTCGGATGGTCGATTCCGGCGATCAGATTGAGCATCGTTGTTTTGCCGGAGCCCGACGGTCCCATGATCGCCACGAAACGGCCGCCCGGAATCCTGATCGTCACGTCGTCGAGGGCGCGAATCTCGAACTCGTCGCGCTGGTAGATTCTCGAGACATCCGCGAGTTCGACTGCGAGTTTGTCGTCCATTCTCTTCAACCGGCGGACTGGCGGTGCGACTTCGCCGCGCCCCGCGTCGGACTCTTGAGGTTTTCGTTTGCCATGAGCCGGGCTTCCATGTCCGCGAGCATCTCGGCTTTAAACGCGGTGATACGGCGCCCGATCTCGACCATCATACGCCTGAACGGGTTGATGTCCGTCTGTTCAAGTTCGCGTTCCACGCGCTCGAGCTCGGCCGCCGACTGCGCATCACGCCGACGCATCCGTTCCAGATGCTCCAGCGCGACGGCAGGCCGATGATGCGCGAAGTAGAGCTTGACCATCGCTTCGTCTTCGATCGACACGGGCGGCGACGCCTCGCCGAGCATCCTGACGAACCATTTTCGTCCGCCCGGCGTGATCGCATAGACCTTGCGCACCCGCCGGCCCTGCCGCTCCGAGCGCACCGTCACCATCCCGTCGCGGGCGAGTTTCTTGAGCGCCGGGTAGAGCGAGCCATCGCTCGCCCGATAGAAGAAGCCGACCGACTCGGCGAAAGTGCGTCTGAGTCCGTAGCCGGTCATTTCGGATTCCATCAGGAAGCCCAAGATGGGGAACTTGACGTCGATGCGGGGCGCCGGCTTGCTCCAGCGCTGGCCCAGTGATGGCATCCTGTCTGTCGCGGCGTTATCGGTCGTGCCGTCCGCGTTGCGTTTCCTCAACAGCCGCACCTTTCCGGGCCACGTGTCTCCGAGGCTCCGGTAGTGTCATATTCGATACCTCGATACGAGGTATCCGGTCAATCCGCAGTTTACGATCGGCGTATGTCGTCAGAACCTTCTTTTATTTAAGGCCAATCGCGCGCCTCTACAGACCTGTTCCTTGGTTCTCCGCGGAAACGGGCCGTCGGTGGTGAGTGTCTTTCCGTCCTTAGTACTCCCATCGGGGTGGTGTTGGACCGTCGTTGTATTCCTAGAGCGGCAGCAAGCACCAGACGTAAGTGGCCCCAGGTTATCGTGGTAGCCCGGTCTAAGGCACGCCTGGGAGCGTGTAAACTTGGAAGGGTTGCGGTGATTCCAAGCCCTCCTCTCCGCTGGCCAGTCCTCTCAAACCGCGGCAGTCATCAAGGCCACTTTCATTGCGCGTCCCCGGTCGAGCCGTGCCATTCGCGACGATCGCGTGCGAAATAAGCCCGATGTATGAATAATAGTGAATCACGACTAAATATGGAGCTGCTGATTCAAGAGCTTCGTCCGGTACCGGCATGCTAAGCGAGCAAAGGTGAACACTATGGCTTCCTGGCAGACCGATGTCCCTTCCAGCTCAGCCGCGATTCGCGCGCGTCTGAATCATCCGATAATCGATTCCGACGGCCATCAGGTTGAGATGGCGCCGGTGTTTCTTGATTACCTTGCCGAAGTGGGCGGCGCGTCGGTGGCCCAACGCTTCAAGAACGGGGTTGCTTTCGATTCCTTCTTCAACTTCGAGTGGCGCGATCTGAACCCCGAAGAGCGCCGTGAGCGGTGCGCGATGAAGCCGGTATGGTGGGCGGGCCCGACGCGCAATACTCGTGATCTTGCCACTTCTTTTTTTCCCAAATTGTTCCATGAACGGATGGAGGAGATGGGGCTGGATGTCTCGGTGGTCTACCCGACCCTCGGGCT
Source organism: uncultured delta proteobacterium (assembly GCA_963710455.1). Lineage (GTDB taxonomy): Bacteria > Desulfobacterota > Binatia > Binatales > Binataceae > JAKAVN01. The sequence continues at coordinate 507,470 of CAVQAG010000009.1, read as the reverse complement.
GATCACAATCCTGATCGCTGACGAGGAGGTGCGGCGGGCGGCGTGCCGCGCCCTCAATCGAATGAAGGCTGACATGTTCGCCGGCTTCACCGACCGGCTGATTCCGGTCGCTACGATTCCGATGCATACGCCGCGGGAGGCGATTGACGAACTGGAGTTCGCGGTCAGAGACCTCAAGTTGCGCGCAGTCATGATGGCCAGTCTGGTGCCGCGCACGATCAAGGAGGCGATGCGGATTTCGCCACAGGCGGCACGCTATAGCTACTGGATCGATACCTTCGGGCTGGACAGCGAATACGACTACGATCCGGTGTGGGCGAAATGCGTGGAGCTGGGAGTGTCGCCCACGTTTCATTCATTAGGCTACGGCTGGGGCAGCCGTACCTCGACGTCGAACTATGTCCATAATCATCTTGGGAGTTTCGCCTCGAGCGCAGACGCCGTCTGCCGCGGGCTGTTCATGGGCGGGGTGCCCAAGCGCTTCCCGCAGTTGAAATTCGCCTTTCTGGAGGGCGGTGTCGCGTGGGCGCGCAGCCTCTACTGCGACCTGGTCTCGCATTGGGAAAAGCGCAACCGCGAGGCGCTGGAGAACTACAATCCGGCGCATATCAACACCGCCGAGTTCATCGAACTCGCCGCGCGTTATGGGGGTTCGCGTGTGGCCGGCCGTGCCGAGACTCTCATAGCGGACCACCGGGACAGGATGGCGCGCGGCGAGGATGCGGCGTCATTTGACGAATGGGCGCCGAGCGGGATCGGTAGCGCGGAGGAAATCTGCGAGATTTTTACCCAGCGGTTCTACTTCGGATGCGAGGGCGATGATCCATTGAACGCGCTCGCCTCCGACACTAAGGGCTCGCCCTTCGACGCGAAACTTCACGCTCTGTATGGCTCCGATCTTGGCCATTGGGATGTGCCCGAGATGGCGCAAGCGGCACGGGAGGCTCACGAGCTGGTCGAGCATGGTGTCATCAGCGCGGATGCCTTCCGCGACATGGTCTTCACCAACGCGGTCGAGTTCTGGACCTCGGGGAATCGCGACTTCTTCAGCGGTACGGCGGTGCAGGCGGTCGCGGATTCATTGTTGGCCCACGGCTGCTGGAAACCGCAGTAGTCAGCTCCGAACCCGGGAGGGAGTAAGAGACTCGCGCGCTAAATGTCGGCCCAGCTTTCGCTAGCGATCGGTTTTCGGCATTACGCTAGGCAATCGGCACCTCTTGCGTTACGAAGGAGACGCAATCGGCTAACTCAGCGAACTTGTGCTCGTCCGGGCGAATAATCTCCAGATACGTCGGCTCGTTGAAGGCCTGGGCGATCTCCTCCGCGCTGTCGAACCACAATTCCGCGACGCGGTCGTAGGGAGCCGCAACTCCCAGCGGAGCCGAGTTTTCGACGATGCGGCACTGCACATACTTCCGGACATGGCGCATGAATCACGGCTTGCGCGATACGGTGACTTGTGTTAGCCGCAGAACCACACGTACTCCTCAGGCGATCCGGGAGATCGCAGATGACGGACGAGTTCACCGAAAAAGATCCGGTCGTCGCGCGTAACGAAAAGGTCGTGCGCCGCTTTCTTGATCCGTGGGCGGCGCTGGATGTGGAAGGCGCGATGGCCTGTCTTGCGCCCAACATCGTGTACATCAATCAGCCGCTCGAACCTGTGGTCGGGCTGGCGAACGTTCGCAGGATCATTCAGGGCATCCTCGACCAGACCAAGAGAGTCGAATGGAAACTGCTCAACGTCTTTGGGCGCGGCAGCACAGTTTGTTCCGAGCGGCTCGACTGCTGGGATTTTGACGGCAAGGGATGGGGCCTAAAGCTGCCGTGCATCGGAATGTTCGATCTCGATTTAGACGGCAAAATCTGCGGTTGGCGCGATTACTTCGACAACCAGCTATGGTTCAAGAACGGCGGTCCGCGGCTGCATATATAGAGTACGCACTGACGCACCGTCGAGGCAAAGGTCAATGACGTCTATCGACCCGATTGTCGAGCGCAACGTAAAAGTAGTTCGCGAGTTCATCCGCGGATGGGAGACACGCGACCTCCCGCTGGCGATGGCGCAGGTCACCGACGACATGTGCTATCTCAATCAACCGCTGGAGGAGATCCGCGGGCGCGAGAATGTTGCCAAAATGATCGGCTCGATCATGGCGCCGGCAAAAAAGGTTGAGTTCAAGCTGCTCAACCTCTTCGGCTCCGGCAACAAGGTGGTGACGGAGCGGCTCGACTGCTGGGACTGGGATGGCAGCGGCTTCACGCTCAAGCTTCCGGTCTGCGGGATGTTCGAGTTGAACGAGGCGGGGAAGATCTACGAATGGCGCGAATACTATGACAACGAGCATTGGACCAAGTACGGCGGTCCGAGCCTGGTGTTGTAGGCCGTATGCGGCTTCGTTCCTGACGCCGCGAGGCGGCGCCCGCGTAAAGCGTTGCGCGTATCGGGCAGCTATCGGGCAGCCTATCCCTTCCGGCAAGTGAGGAAGCCGCGCCTACTCCCCAATCACCTGTGCTCCGCAAAAACATTTCGCTCGGGCTTGAACCCGGGATAGTTCTTGGGAATCTTTGAGGAGACAGCGTCGACGGAAGGAGGTCTCTTACAAGATGAGAGCAGGGTTGAGATGGCTGACGATCCTCGGCGATTTAGTCTACTTTCTACGTCTCGGCTTGCGCTCCAGAACTTTCCTCGCAGCCGAGAATTTGTTCCCACGCAAGCAACTCGCGTTCTATCAAGAGCGCAAGGTCAAGCCCCGACGTGCCGATAATGCTACGCGCCTGACGCTGGTGCTGCTGAGCCGCTGATTCAATTGGCGAGACGCTCTCATTGTCGTGAGGCCCAGGACCTTAGTCACCTGGCACCGTAAGGGCTTTCGCCTCTTCTGGCGCTGGCAGTTCGAAGCTGGCCGCCGACCAATTCCTGTAGCGCTCCAATATCTGATTCGCAAAATGGCGCGCGAGAACCCGACGTGGGGCGAGGGGCGGATCGCAGACGAGTTGCTGCTGAAGCTCGGTTTACGGGTGTCGCCGCGCACCATTCGCAAGTACCTGCCAAAGTGGCCGGCTGCGCCGGCCCATGGACCTCGGGGCGATCAGCGGTGGGCAGTCTTGCTAAAGAATCACGCTCAATTCATTGTTGCCTGTGATTTCTGCGTGGTAGTGACTGCGACGTTCCGAATCCTCTATGTGTTGGTGGTAATGGAGCATGCCTCGCGTCGAGTGATTCACCTCAACGCGACCGCCCATCCCACCGCCGCTTGGACCCTCCAACAATTGCGAGAAACCATTCCTTCCGACCACGGCTACCGCTTCATCATCCACGACCACGACGCAATCTTTTCCGGCAATTTGGACACTTCGCTGACGCGGCTTGGGCTTAAAGTAGTCACCGCCGAAGCGCAGTCCGCAGGCGAGCTCACTTTGCGAAAGACTGATCGGGACTCTCCGGCGGGAGTGCCTAGACTGGATTATTCCGCTGAGCGAAGGGCACCTGAGAAACATCCTGGAGTCGTGGATGGCCCGCTACAAACGAGGCAGGCCACATACCGCCTTGGGACGAGGCATTCCCGGACGGAGGTTGGGCGATCTGCCAGTCGAACTCTGCGGGCATCGCCTTCCACTCGGTCATCAAGTCGTGGCCAAACCGATCTTGGGCGGACTCCATCACGAATACGGATTGCAAAGGCTGGCGGCATGACGCTCCCGAGGAACGATGCGGGTGACAATATTGCGTGGCAGGGTGTGTTGCTTTCGGTGACCGGCACCAAAACCGGCACCAAACGATCCGGCGAGATTCGAGAATAACGTAAGTGGCTGATTTCATTGGTGGGCGGTGCAGGTTTCGAACCTGCGACCCTCGGCTTGTAAGGCCGATGCTCTACCGCTGAGCTAACCGCCCTGCGCACTCGACGCGCACAGGCCAGTATAACGTCCAATCGCCAAATCCGCACACAAGAGTTTGTCGTCCCGAGCGGGCGATGCATTCGGCAGCCGTTGCAGGCGATTGGCGGGAAGACGAAGAGACAAGGTCCGAGCGGAGCGCCTGCTACCCGCACAAACGAACGCCGCGCCCATCGCGGGCGCGGCGTGAACCTCGTGATCTACTTGCTGCGGACTTCAGGCCGACGGTGAACTCGCTTGCGACCCTCCGCCGGCAACCGCATCGTTGAGCGAGTCCTTGAGTTGCTTGCCGGCGCGAAACTTGGCCGAGCGGCTGGCCGAGATCTGGATCGCTTCGCCCGTCTTCGGGTTGCGCCCCGTTCGCGAGGCTCGCTCCGAAACCGAAAACGTTCCGAAGCCCGAAATGTTGACGCGCTCGCCCTGCTTAAGCGCGGCGACGATGTCGTCGAGCAGGAGGTTGACCGCCTTTTCCGCATCGGCCTTGTTCAGGTTGAGCTTGTTGGCAAGTCCCTCGATTAGTTCGGCCTTTGTCATTTATTCGTCCACCCCCAGTGTGCCCCTGGTTTGTCAGGGCGCGCCGCCACGCAGATGCGCGCGCGCGTCCCCGATCTCCCGGCAAGTTTCCTACAATATTGCGGTAAAGGATACCGCAGATGTTCCCCGTCGCCGAGTCTCAGGACAAGTTGGTGGGCGAGGGAGGGATCGTCGGTTCGTCCTCCCCGTCGTCATCCACCAACTCCTCCTTGCTCTCACCCTCCGCGTAATCGATCGCGGCAGGCTTCCCCTTGAAGAACGTATCCGGGTCCGCCAGCACCAGGGCGTGGCGCAGGACCTGGTCCATGTGCTCGACCTGGATCAGCGTCACGTTTTTCAGAATCGGCGCCGGAATATCGTCCACGTCCTTGGCGTTTTCCTTGGGGATGAGCACGAGCTTGACGCCGCCACGATGGGCCGCAAGGATTTTCTCCTTGAGCCCGCCGATCGGCAGCACGCGTCCTCGCAGCGTGATCTCCCCGGTCATCGCCAGGTCGTTGCGCACCGGCACGCGGCATAGCGCCGAGGCCAGCGCGGTTGCCAAGGTGATACCGGCCGAGGGACCGTCCTTGGGCGTCGCGCCTTCGGGAATATGAATGTGGATGTCGATCTTCTGGTAGAAGTTCGGCGCGAGGCCGAGCGCTTGGGCGCGGGAGCGGATGTACGACAGCGCCGCATGCGCGCTCTCCTGCATCACTTCGCCGAGCTGACCGGTCACAGTCAGCTTGCCGCGGCCCGGCACGATCGTGACCTCGACCCCGAGCAGCTCACCGCCCATCTCGGTCCATGCGAGTCCGGTGGCGACGCCAATCTGCGGCTCGGTTTCGGCCATCCCGTAGCGAAAGCGCGGCGCTCCGAGCTGCTTGGCCAGGCTGGAGGCTGAAACGCGGACGTGTGCGTTGCGATCGGTCTTGACCACTTCGACCGCGACCTTGCGGCAGATCGAGGCGATTTCGCGTTCCAGGTTGCGCACCCCGGCCTCCCGCGTATAGAGCCGGATGATCTGCAGGATCGCCTGGTCGGAGAACTCGATGTTCTCCTCCTTGAGGCCATTGGCCTCGCGCTGCTTGCGCACCAGATAGCGCTTGGCGATGTTGAGCTTCTCGGTCTCGGTGTAGCCCGGGATACGGATGATTTCCATCCGGTCCTGCAGCGGCCGCGGAATGCGCTCGAGCGTGTTGGCGGTGGTGACGAACATCACCTTGGCCAGATCGTAATCGCAATCCAGGTAGTGATCGTTGAAGGTGCAGTTCTGTTCAGGATCGAGCACCTCGAGCAGCGCCGAGGACGGGTCGCCGCGGAAGTCGGTCGACATTTTGTCGACCTCGTCGAGCAGCATCACCGGGTTACCGGAACTCGCCTTGCGCATCGATTGGATGATCTTGCCAGGCAGCGCGCCGATGTAAGTGCGGCGATGGCCGCGGACTTCCGCCTCGTCGCGCACTCCGCCCAGCGAGACGCGCACGAACTTGCGCCCGGTGGCGCGCGCGATCGATTTTCCGAGCGAGGTTTTGCCCACGCCCGGTGGCCCGACCAGGCACAGGATAGGCCCCTTCATCTGGCCGACCAGGGTCTGCACCGCGAGGTATTCGAGGATGCGTTGCTTGACCTTTTCCAGGCCGTAGTGATCTTCTTCCAGGATTCGTTCGGCTTCCTTGATGTCGAGCTTGTCCTCGGTGTACTCGAACCAGGGGAGCGCAAGGAACCAATCGAGGTAGTTGCGGACCACGGTCGCCTCGGCCGACATCGGCGACATCATTTTGAGCTTCTTGATCTCGCGCTCGCATTTCTCGCGCGCCTCGGCCGGCATCTTCTTCTGGCGCAGCTTCTCTTCGAGCTCCTGGATCTCGTTCTTGAATTCGTCTTTCTCGCCCAATTCCTTCTGAATCGCCCGCATCTGCTCGTTGAGGTAGTACTCCTTCTGGGTCTTCTCCATCTGCTTCTTGACCCGGGAGCGGATGCGTTTTTCGACCTCCAAGATTTCCAGTTCAGAGCGCATGTAGCCGAGGATCTTCTCCAGCCGCTCGGCCGGATTGGCGCACTCTAGCAGCGCCTGCTTGTCCTCGAGCTTGATACCCAGGTGCTCGACCAGCTTGTCGGCCAGGTAAGCCGGATCGTCGACCGCGGCGATCGAGGTCACCATTTCGGGCGGGATCTTCTTGTTCAGCCGGACATAATTGTCGAAGGTAGCGTTGACCGAACGGATCAGCGCTTCGATCTCGGTGGATCGATCGCAGACCTCTTCGATCGGCTCGACTTCGACCTGAAAGTATTCCGTCTCGGCCGCGTAGCGCACGATCCGCGCGCGGCGTTTGCCCTCAAGCAGCGCCTTGACGGTGCCGTCGGGCAGCCGCAGCAACTGCACCACCACGCCCAGCGTGCCGGTGGCGTAGATATCCTGCGGTCCGGGGTCGGAGACCTTGGCATCCTTTTGCGCGACCAGCAGGATCGGCTGCTTGCGCGCCTCCGCGGCTTCCAGAGCCTTGATGGACTTCTGGCGGCCGACGAAAATCGGATAAACCTGGTGCGGAAAGACGATCAGTTCGCGCAAGGGCAGCAGGGGAACGGCTTCGCCCTGTCCGTCGCGTCCGTCTTTCTTGTCGTTTTTGTCCTTGTCGTTGCGAAAAAGCATCGGTTATAGAATTCCCGGAGTTGTTATGCGGTTTCGGCGGTCTTCTGGTAGACCAGCAGGGGCTGTTCCTTCTGCGTAACCACCTCCTCGGAAATCAGAACCTCCTTGATGTTGGGCTGTGAGGGAATTTCGTACATCAGGTCCACCATGATCGCTTCCATTATAGCGCGCAGGCCGCGGGCGCCCGACTTGCGCTTGAGCGCCTCGCGCGCGATGGCGCGCAGCGCGCCCTGGGTAAACTTAAGGTGGACATTCTCCATGTCAAACAATTTCTGATACTGGCGCACCAGCGCATTCTTGGGCTCGGTCAGAATCCGCACCAGTGCGTCCTCGTCGAGTTCGCCGAGCGTCGCGATTACCGGCAGGCGCCCGACGAATTCCGGGATCAGTCCGAACTTCAGCAGGTCTTCGGGCTGCACTTCGTTGAGCAGCTCGGAGACCGTCTTGGGATCGCGATGCGAGAGGTCGGCCCGAAAGCCCATCGTCTTGCCCGCGATACGGCGGCGGATGATGTCGTCGAGGCCCACGAACGCCCCGCCGCAGATGAACAGGATATTGGTGGTATCGACTTGCAGGAATTCCTGCTGCGGATGCTTGCGGCCGCCCTTGGGCGGCACGCTCGCCATCGTGCCCTCGACGATCTTGAGTAGCGCCTGCTGCACGCCTTCGCCCGAGACGTCGCGCGTGATCGAGGGGTTGTCGCCCTTGCGCGCGATCTTGTCTATCTCGTCTATGTAAACGATGCCGCGCTGGCAGCGCTCGATATCGTAGTCGGCGTTCTGCAGCAACGACAGGATGATGTTCTCGACGTCTTCGCCGACATAGCCGGCCTCGGTCAGCGAGGTCGCATCGGCAATCGTGAACGGCACCTGCAGGAAGCGCGCGAGCGTCTGCGCGAGCAGCGTTTTGCCGACGCCGGTTGGACCGATGAGCAGGATGTTGGATTTTTGCAGTTCGACCTCGCCGGTGACCATCTGCGAGTCGATACGTTTATAGTGGTTGTGCACCGCGACCGAGAGGATTTTCTTGGCCCGCTCCTGGCCGATCACGTACTGGTCGAGCACGCGCTTGATCTCGGCCGGCTTGGGCACCGCCGAGGTCTGGCTGAAAGCCTCTTCGCTGTCGGTTTCCTCTGCGATGATATCGTTGCAGAGGTCGATGCACTCGTCGCAGATATAAACCGTCGGGCCCGCAATCAGCTTGCGGACTTCATCCTGGCTCTTGCCACAAAACGAGCAGACCAGGTTGCCCGAGCGGTCGTCATGCTTGGCCATTACTGCCTCCCGCCGCCCTTCACTTGGAGGTCCCCCGGCTAACGATTACCTCATCGATCAATCCGTATTCAACCGCCTGCTCGGGGGACATGAACATGTCGCGATCGGTGTCCTTCTCAATCTTGGCGAGCTTTTGCCCTGAGTGGCGTACGAAGATGTTGTTGAGTTCCTCGCGCATGCGCAAAATCTCGCGTGCCTGGATTTCCAGATCGACCGCCTGGCCCTGGGCGCCGCCGAGCGGTTGATGGATCATGATCCTGGAGTGCGGCAGCGCATAACGCCGTCCCTTGTGGCCCGCCGTCAGCAGCACCGCTCCCATGCTCGCCGCCTGTCCCAGGCACAAGGTCGAGACCGGAGGCTTGATGAATTGCATGGTGTCGTAAATTGCCAGTCCCGCCGTGACCGAACCGCCCGGCGAGTTGATGTAAAAGCTGATCTCTTTTTCCGGGTCTTCGGATTCCAGGAACAGGAATTGGGCGGTCACCAGGTTGGCTACATCGTCATTGACTTCGGTGCCGAGGAAGACGATGCGGTCCTTGAGCAGGCGAGAGTATATGTCGTACGCGCGCTCGCCGCGGCCGGTCTGCTCGACCACCATCGGAACCAGGTTGCTCATAAGACCCCGGCCCGCCGCGACCGGTAATGATTTCTCAGGTGCAGGCACCCACCTAAAATTCTATCCAGTTTGAGATAGCGCGGCAACCTGAAATCTCGGCGTGCCGCTACGCTTGTGCGCCGGAGGGCGCTTCGCCAGCGGCATCGGCGGGCTCCGACTGCGCGCGCTCGAGCAAAGCGTCCAGCGCTTTCTCGCGCCGCATCGACTGCTTGAGCAGCGCGAGATGCTCTTCGTTGCGATAGTGCTCGGCCACCCGGTCGCGCTCGCGCCCGGAACTGCGCGTCACCATGTGGGCGACGCGTGCGGCAAGCTCGTCCTCGCTCACTTCGATTTTTTCCTGCTCGGCGATTGCGTCGACGATGAGCGAGCTGAGCGCGCGCTTATGCGCCCGCGTACGAATCTCCTCGGCGCTCTCGCGCACCCGCTCGGCCGCCGCCTCGCGCGACATCCCCGCGCCCACCAGCGCCCCGGTCATCTCGGATTCCATCAGCGCGCGCTCGCGATCGTCGAGCGACTGCGGTACCTCGATCGGATTGCGCTCGATCACCAGGTCGAGCAAACCCTGGCGCGCCCGCATATCGGCCTCCTCATGCGCGCGCTGCATCAACTGCTCATGCACCTTGGAGCGCAATTCGTCGAGCGAGCCGACGTCGCCCAGGTCCTTGGCGAATTCGTCGTCGAGCGCGGGTAACACCTTGCTGTAGATTTCCTTGACCGACGCGCGCCACTCGACGGTTTTGCCGGCGAGATCTTTTTCGGCGTAGTCGGCCGCGTAGCTGCGCGTCGCCTGCGCCGGATGGCCGACTTCGGCCCCGGCCAGCACTTCGTCGAGCCCGTGGGCGAGCCGCTCGGGCGAAACCTCCAGGATACGCTGACCGATCTTGGCGCCCTCCAGCGGCTTGCCGTCGACGAAGCCCTCGATCTCCGCCAGCGCCAGGTCGCCACGCTCGACCCGGGTGCGATCCTCGACCTTCTTGAGCGTGGCCGATCGCTCGCGCAGGTCCTCGAGGGTCTTCTGCACCTCCTCGTCGCTGACCTCCACCTGCGGCCGCGGCACCCGCAGGCCCTGGTAGTCGCGCACTACGATTTCGGGGCGCAGATCGAAGGTCGCGCTGAAGCGCAGCGCCTTGGCAAGGTCGCTCTCCTCGGTGACGATCTCCGGCGGCAAGAGGGGCTTTAGGTTCTGCTCCTCCAGCGCCTTGTCGGTGTATTCCTTGATCAGCTTCTGCACGATCTCGCCGCGGATTCGGTCGCCGAACAGGCGCTCGAGCATCGTGCGCGGCGCGTGCCCGGGGCGGAAGCCCTTGAGCACCACGTTGCGCCGCAGATCGTTGTAAGCGCGGTCGAGTTCGGTCTTGATCTCGGCCGGTTCGAGTTCGATGGTCAGTTTGCGCCGAAGCGCCGAAGGGCTCTCAAGATTGACATTCATGGTTGTTGTCGGAGCGTTTAACTAAACACATGCCGCACCGCACAATCAATCGTGTGCGGACAGAAAACTGTTGGCAAATTGTGCGACAAACCCAGGCGCGAGCACCAGAGGACATCTGCAATCGTGTTTCAGCGGCTTATGGTTTGCGCCGACAATGCACAATTTGGTGACAATGCACAATTTGATGATTATGATTTGCTGGCAATTGTCCCAAGCGGCGAGATGGCTGGACATAAAGAGGAAGAATCCCTAGACTCGCTCGGTTGATCCAAGTAACTACGCGCCATAGGCTGCTGCTCCGCAGAAGACAGCCGACGCGAACGGCCTTTCGGCCCGACGCCGGTTTAGAGGCGTCAAATTTCAGGAGACTGATACTCAGATGAGCGAAGCCAATATTGTTCTGCCGCACCTGACCGGCAATCAGCTGGTAATCCTATGGGCGGTGCTGGCCTCCGCACTGGTCGCACTGCTCTATGGTTGGTCGCTGGCGCGGACCGTACTGGCCGCCAGCCCCGGCGCCAAGTCGATGACCGACGTCGCCGACGCGGTCGAGGAAGGCGCGATGGCCTACTTGAGGCGCCAGGTCAAAACCATGATCTGGTTTGTGATCGTGATCGCGCTCGCGCTCTTTTTCATGTACCGCCACGTCTATCCGGGTAACCCCTCGCTCTCGTTCGGAATCGCGATCGCCTTCCTGATGGGCGTCAGCGCCTCCTACGGCGCCGGGTTCGTCGGGATGAAGCTCGCAGTCAAAGGTAACGTCCGCAGCGCCAACGCCGCGCTCACCAGCTTCAAGGACGCGATGGAGATCGCGTTCAAGGCCGGCGGCGTCTCGGGCATGTTCACGGTCGGCTTCGGCTTGCTCGGCGCGACCATCATCTTCCTGGTCTTTCAGGAAAACGCGATGAAGGTGCTGATCGGGTTCGGCTTCGGCGGCTCGCTGGCCGCGCTCTTCATGCGCGTGGGCGGCGGTATCTACACCAAGGCGGCCGACGTCGGCGGCGACCTGGTCGGCAAGGTCGAGGCGGGCATCCCCGAGGACGATCCGCGCAACGCCGCCACGATCGCGGACAACGTCGGCGATAACGTCGGCGATTGCGCCGGGATGGCGGCCGACGTGTTCGAGTCGTACGAAGTGACCCTGGTCGCGGCGATCATCCTCGCGGCCTACGCGCTGAGCGAGAAAGATTTCACCGACCTTTACGGCGCGATGGCCGGCGCGTTCGCGATGAAGCTCATTATCTTCGCGCTCATCCTGCGCGCGGTCGGCGTGTTCTCCTCGATCCTCGGGATCATTGCGGTGCGCGTGCCGCCGGGCCAGATGCGCGATCCGATGCGCCCGATCAATATCGGCTACATGACTTCGGCGATCGCCTCGGTGATCGGCTTTTTCATCGTCAACTGGTTCTACCTCGCTGACCCGAAAACCGGCGCGACCGACTGGCGCTTCGCCTGGTGCGCCACGCTCGGCATCATTCTCGCCGTCGTCACCCTCTGGCTGACCAACTACTTCACCCATCCCGAGCGCGGCCCGGTCACCGAGACCGCCTACGCGGCGCGCACCGGCCCGGCGACGCTCATCCTGTCGGGCATGGCCGAGGGCCTGGAGTCCTCGGTATGGGCGCTGATGTGTATCGTGGCGTGTATCGTCGGCGCGATGGTCATCTTCCACGACTCGCTGGCGCTGCAGTTCTATGGCATCGCGCTGACCGGCCTCGGACTGCTGACCACCACCGGCTTCATCCTCGCGATGGATACCTACGGACCGATCACCGACAACGCGCACGGCATCTTCGAGATGGGCGGCATCCATCAGGAAGAGGCCTCGCGCACGCTGTCGTGGATGGACGCGATCGGCAACACCACCAAGGCGCTGACCAAGGGCCTGGCGATCGCGACCGCGGTCATCGCGGCGGTTTCGCTGTTCCGCTCCTTTATCGACGAGGCGCATCTCGGCCTCCTCGGCGTCCAGGTCAACATGCCGACCGTGTTCGTCGGCCTGATGATCGGCGGCGCGGTGCCGTTCCTGTTCAGCGCGTTCGCGATCAAAGCGGTCAGCCGCGCGGCCTACCAGGTAGTTTTCGAAGTGCGCCGCCAGTTCCGCGAGCATCCGGGAATCATGGAGTACAAGGAGAAGCCCGATTACGCGCGTTGCGTCGATATCGTCACCGCGACCGCGCAGAAGGAGTTGCTCGGTCCCGGCATCCTCGCCGTGTTCGCGCCGTTGATGGTCGGATTCGGACTTGACGCGGGCGCGCTCGGCGGATTCCTCGCCGGCACCATCCTGACCGGGCAATTGCTCGCGGTTTTCATGGCCAACGCCGGCGCCAACTGGGACAACGCCAAGAAGAAAGTCGAGGACGGCTTCCTCGGCGGCAAAGGCACCGAGGTCCACAAGGCGACCGTCGTCGGCGATACGGTCGGCGATCCCTTCAAGGACACCGCCGGCCCCGCGCTCAACCCGATGATCAAGGTGATGAACCTGGTCGGCATCCTCGCCGCGCCGTTCACTTCGATCGAAGTTTCGTTTAGCTGGACCAGGGTCTTGGTAACCGCGTTCTCGGTCCTGATGCTTGCGCTGGCGGTCGCGCTCTCCAAGCGCGGATCGATCGCGGAAGAGCAGGGCCAGTCGGGTCAGGCCAAGGCGGCCGCATAGCTCGCCGCTGATCTCGCAACGACGAAGGAAGGCCGGGCGCCATCATCGGCGCCCGGCCTTCCTTTTTTCACCGACCCTCCGCGCCTTCGCGGCAAGCTGACGACGCGGTCTTGATTGTATTTCGCGATCGTGTTTTTTCTCTTTACCTCATATTTGGTTTAACGTCTCCGGATCCCCCGCCTCGACCGGACCGGGCACTCCAGTGGCGAAATTCCTCCGCGTCGGCGTTCATCATTCGAATGTGGGCGGGTACACGTCCAAAGCATGGACGATTCGTCGGGCCGGCTCGACTGTGCTTCTTGAAATGGGGCTCAGTCGAGGTACGTGGAACGGGCCATGCCAGACGGATTTACTGGGCGGCTCGACCACGGCAAAAAACACTTCGCTGTGGTTCGGAGAAACGGGCGCAAGACTACGTGAAAAGAGCAATTGCGCGGCGCCGCGGCCATCGATATGAACAGCTGCTGGAACGCGTACGCATCTGGAGACGTCCTGTGCATCGTCGCGTCGAGCCCAGCCGCGTTCTTGCCACGGTCCTGTTTGTCGATATCGTCCGCTCGACCGAGAAAGCCGCGCGGCTGGGCGACCGTCGCTGGAACGAGGTGCTGAGCCACTATTACGCAGCGCTCCGCAGAGAGCTTCGCGCGTGCCGGGGAAGAGAAGTAGTCACTACCGGCGACGGCATGCTCGCCACCTTTCACCGGCAGCCAGGGGCAGCCAGGGCGATTCGATGCGCGGCTGCGATGCGTCAGGCGGTCCGCACGCTCGGCCTGGAGATCAGGGCGGCCTGCATACGGGCGAGTGCGAACTGGTCGGAGATGCGGTCGGCGGTATCGCGGTTCATATAGGCGCACGCGTCATGGCAAAAGCTGGCGCGGACGAAGTGCTGGTCTCGAGCACGGTCAAGGATCTGGTGGACGGGTCGGGGATCAAATTCAAGGACCGCGGCGCCCATAGGCTCAAGGGCGTGCCCGAGGAATGGCGCTTGTACCGGGTCGAGTAGCTCGACAGAGCCGCATCCTGAGAAAGGATTGACATCGATGGAAATTGCGTGGATCGGAACCGGGATCATGGGCGCGCCGATGGCGCGCAACCTGATGCGCGCGGGCCATCGCCTGCGCCTGCATAACCGCACCGCCAAAAGAGCCGTGGCGCTCGCCGCCGAAGGCTCCGAAGTCACCGTCGCGGCCGACCCGGCCGCGGCGGCCGGCGGCGCCGAGGCGGTCTTTATCATGGTGCCCGACACGCCCGACGTCGAAAGCGTCGTCGCGCGGATCGAACCGGCGCTGCATAAGGGCCAACTGGTGATCGACATGAGCACGGTCGCGCCGGCCGCCGAGCGCGCGATCGCGGAGCGCCTGGCGAAGGCCGGCGTGGAATACCTCGACGCTCCCGTCTCGGGCGGCGAGAGCGGCGCTATCGAGGGCACGCTCACGATCATGGTGGGCGGCGCTGAGTCGGCCTACAAGCGCGCGCTTCCCGCTGTTCGAGAAGCTCGGCCGGCGCGTCACTCACATGGGGCCGCCGGGCGCGGGCCAGATGACCAAACTCGCCAATCAGATCGCGGTTGCGCTGACGCTGGAGGCCGCGGCCGAAGCGTTGGCGCTGGCCGAGAGCGGCGGGTTGGATCGCGCGCGCGTGCTCGAGGCGATCGGCGCGGGCGCCGCCGGCTCGTGGCAACTCGCCAACCTCGGGCCGAAGATAATCGCGCACGATTGGCGCCCCGGCTTTTTCATCAAGCTCATCCGCAAAGACTTGCGCCTGGTGACTGACGCCGCGCGCGAAGAGGGCCTCGCGCTGCCGGGGCTCGCGCTGATGCAATCGATGTTCAACGCGGCGGCCGCGTTGGGCCATGACCTCGACGGCACGCAGGCGGTCGCGGCCGCGCTCGACAGATTGGCGCGCCTGAAGTAGTACGGGAGCTGAAGACTCGTGGCGTCCCCTCGATGCGCGCCAGGCTGATTACGCAAATCCCTGGGAGGATTATCCGATGGCTACCGAACATTTGATCGCCGAGCGCCACGACGGCGTGCTCAACCTGACGCTCAATCAGCCCGACAAGCTCAACGCGCTCAGCGAAAAGATGATCGCCGGACTGCTCGAAGAACTCGGGCGCGCCGCGCACGACACGGAAGTCCGATGCGTCGTGCTGAGCGGCGCGGGACGCGGGTTCTGCTCGGGCGGCGACGTGAGCCAGATGCGCCAGCGAAACGAGGGCGGCGCCCCCGGCCCTACCGTCGATCAGCGCATGACCAGCCTGCGCCGCGCCGAGGAAGTCAGCCTGATGCTTCACGAACTGCCCAAACCGACCATCGCGGCGATCAACGGCGCGGCGGCCGGCGCCGGACTCAGTATCGCTCTCGCCTGCGACCTGCGGATTGCCGCCGACTCCGCGCGGCTCATCACCGCCTTCGCGCGGGTGGGATTTTCCGGCGACTTCGGCGGCACCTGGCTGATGACGCGGCTGGTCGGACCGGCGCGCGCCAAGGAATTTTATTTTCTCGCCGATCCGATCGAGGCCAACCAGGCGCTCGCGCTAGGGCTGGTCAATCGCGTGGTTCCGGCGGCGTCGCTGATGGCGGAGACCGCCGCATTGGCCAAACGAATCGCGTCGGGACCGTCGATCGCCTACAGCCACATGAAAGCCAACATCAACGCCGCGCTCACGGCGGATCTTCGTACGCTGCTCGATCGCGAAGCGGTCGGCCAGACGCTCACGGGGCATACGGAGGATCACAAGGAAGCGGTCAAGGCGTTCCTGGAAAAACGCCAACCCACGTTCAAGGGACACTGAGGAGGCTACGCTCCTCGAGTTGTGGATCATGCCCGTAGCGAAGACAGCCACTGCGATACTGATCGCGGCGTCGCTTTGCATTTGCACCCTCGCCCTCGCCCAGAGCGAACTGGAAGACGTCGGCAAAGTGAAGGACTACTACGCGGAGTGGCTGTCCTCGATTCCCGGGGTGACAGATGTCGGGGTTGGTGAAGGACCGGGGGCGCCCCCGAGATCGAACTTCATGCGGATGTTATCACCGACCAGATGCGGCGGTTGCCCAGCCAGTTGAATGGCTTTCCAGTCCGCATCATCAAGAATCCTCGCAACTCTGACGATACTCCCGAAACGTATACTCCGCAGGCGACAGACAACTCATCCAAGCGCCGGAGGGCCCGCATCCGCGCCGAGTCCGACTGCGCCTGCGGCGCCTAACCCGCCTGAAATACCGCCACCAAATCTATAGTCATTGCGACTAATTCTCCCTACAACCACAGCGTTGCGATCACCCCGATATGATCCGACCGCCAGAGCCACGTGCCGTCGCTCTCGCGATGCGGCTGGTCGGCGAACAGTCCCACTTCCGTCACCTCGGGAGCGTGTCCGTTCGCCGGACGCATCATCAGGTAGTCGATACGCTGATTGTGAGTCGCGCTTTCGGCGTTCAGATCGATATCGTTGCGATCATTCGTATAGCCGGGGCCTCTTCCGAAGGCTTCGTGCAGATCGATAAAGCCGGCGCGCTTGAGGCTCGCGATCGTCTCCGAGTCGGGAACGTCGTTGAAGTCGCCCGCCAGTATCACCGTGGTCTGCAGCGCCGCTGCCCGCCGCCCATCCGGCGAGCTCGCGCGCTTGCATCGTCCGCACCGCGACTCCATCGATGCATTCCGGCCGGTCGGTCAGATGCGAAACATAGAAATCGAGTCTGACGCCGCTTCTCCAACCGAAACGCCGGCGTATAGCGATTCGGTCGTCCGGCAGACGGTAGCGTTGCCCCGCGACCTCGGTTGCCATGCTCGACCTGCGCGCGATACTTGAGCGACTCTGCCGGGCCGTCGGCCTCCAGGCGACTGAGCAGCGCGACGCCCTCATCGAAAGAGAATTCGCCGTCGCCGGCGCCGTCGGCCACCGCATAGTCAAGCAGGTATACTTCGCCGCCACAGAGCTGGTTGACGCGATCGCACATTGCGGCGCCGATGTCGCCCGAGCGGGTTGAACGTACCACCTCCTGGAGCGCGGCGACGGCTGGGCGGTGCGCGGCGATGGATCTGGCGATGAGCTCGCAGCGCCGTTGCAGATGACGATACATTGGCAGATCGTGAAAGATATTGAGTGTGAGTATGGTGCACGCCATGAGGGCCATTGGCCTACGCTCCTTCGGGGAGCTGCCGGATTCGCGCTGCGTGCTCCGAGACCTGGAATCGCTGGCATATGTGGAACTTACGCAACCGGACAAGCTTTTTCCGCACGGGAGGCGGGCTTGCTTGAAACGCGCCGCTTGGCGATGATTGGAGCGACTCGGTTAAGCATAGTTCAGGCGACAGTTTAGGTTTGACGGATAAGAGAATTCGATGCCCTCGAAATTGCGTTTTGTCGTCGGTGCAGGCCTAATCGTGCTCGCGATCGGCTACCTCATCACCACGGCCGTCCGTAACACGTCCGAGTACTACCTCACGGTCAACGAAGTGGGCGCCCGCCAGTCCCAATTGCGCGGTCAGATGGTGCGCGTGGCTGGACGAGTGAAGGCCGGCACGATTAGCTGGGATCCGGCCACGCTGACGCTCGGCTTCGCGATGGTCTCGCCGCCCAATTCCGACGGATCGCCGGTCAAACCAGTCGCTGCCGCGGAGCCGGCAGAGTTTCGCGTGGTCGCGCGCGGCGAGCCAAAGCCCGATATGTTCGCGGCCGGACGCGATGTGATCGTGGAGGGGCGGCTGGCCGCCGACGGCACGATCGAGGCTCGCCAGGTGCTTACTTCCTGTCCGTCGAAGTACGTTCCCAAGCAGCAGGCGAAGTGAAAGTGAAATGCCACTCATAGGCCAACTCGCCCTCGCGCTCGCGCTGATCGTCGCAATCTACTCGATCGGTGCCAACCTGCTCGGGATCCGCCGCAACTCGCCCGACCTGCTGCTCAGCGCGCGCCACGCTCTGTGGGCGATGTGCGCGATGGTGACGGTGGCGGTCGCCGCGCTATGGACGGGCCTTCTTACCAGCGATTTCTCACTGGAGTACGTCGCCTCTTACTCCAGCGTTACACTTCCGACTCAGTACAAGTTCGCGGCGCTGTGGGGCGGGCAACAGGGCTCTCTGCTGTTCTGGACCTGGCTGCTTTCGATTTTCACCTCGATCGCGATTTTCCAGAATCGCCGGCGTAACCCCGAGATCATGCCGTGGGCCCTTATCGTACTGGCTGGAGTTGCGATCTTTTTTCTCGGGATGCTGAACTTCGTCACGCGCCCGTTCGATCTGCTGGCGACTGTGCCGCCCGACGGCTCCGACCTCAACCCGCTACTGCAGAACTACTGGATGGCGATTCATCCGCCGTCGCTCTACACCGGCTATGTCAGCGCGGCGGTGCCGTTCGCGTTCGCATGCGGCGCGCTAGTCACACGCAAGCTCGACGACGGATGGATTCGCACGACACGGCGCTGGGCGATCTTCTCATGGTTTTTTCTCACGCTCGGCAATCTGTTCGGCGCGCGCTGGGCCTACGAGGTCCTAGGCTGGGGCGGTTATTGGGCATGGGACCCGGTCGAAAACGCGGCCTTCATGCCGTGGCTCGTGATGACGGCTTACCTGCACTCGGTGATGATCCAGGAGCGCAAGGACATGCTGAAGGTATGGAACCTCGCGCTTATCGGGATGGCTTTCATGCTCACGCTGTTCGGCACGTTTCTCACCCGCAGCGGCGTGATTTCCTCGGTTCATTCGTTTACGCAATCGGGGCTCGGGCCGTACTTCCTCACGTTTCTGATCGCCGTCGTCGTTGGCTATACGGCGCTCCTGCTGAGCCGCGTCAAAGACCTGAAAAGCCCGGCGGAGTTCGAATCCTATCTCTCGCGTGAGGCCGCGTTTCTGTTCAACAACCTGATGCTGGTCGGAATTGCGTTCGCGGTCTTCTGGGGCACCGTCTTCCCGGTGATTTCGGAGGCGGTGCGGGGGGTCAAGATAACCGTCGGACCGCCCTTTTTCGATAAAGTCAACGGGCCGCTCGCGCTCGGCCTGGTCTTCCTGATGGGCGTGGGGCCGCTGATTGCTTGGCGGCGAACCTCGCCGCAGACGCTGATACGGACGTTCCTGGCGCCGCTGACGATGGGCGTGGGCGCGGGCGTGGCGGTATTCGCGATGGGCCTCCGGCAATGGTATGTGCTGACCGCGCTTTCGCTGGCCGCGTTCGCGCTCGGCACTGTCATCGTCGAGTTCCGCCGCGGCGTTAGCGCGCGGCGCCACCTGGTCCATGAAACGCCGGCGCGCGCGCTGGTCAACCTTGTGGCCAAGAACAACCGGCGTTACGGCGGCTATGTCATCCACCTCGGAGTGGTCTTCGCGTTCATCGGAATCGTTGCCTCGTCATTCTTCAGGACCGAAGTCAAACGCAGCGTGCGCGAAGGACAGAGTTTCAGTATCGGCGCGTATGAGATGACTTATCTTGGCCTGAAGGGGGTCGAGACGGCGCATCTCGAGGACTTGCGCGCACGCCTCGAGGTGCGAAGCGGCGGCCGTGAAATCGCCACGATGGAGCCCGCCAAGCTCTTCTATAAACGCCCGCAACAACCGGCCACTCGCGTCGCGATTCGCTCAACGCCGCTCGCCGACCTCTACGTCGTGCTGGCGGGCGTAGACGATCAGAGCGGACTTGCCACTTTCGAGGTCTTTCTTACGCCGCTGGTTTTCTGGCTGTGGGCGGGCGGCCTCATGATGGCGATCGGCACGGTGGTCGTGATGTGGCCCAACGTGCGCGAGCGCGCCGCGATGGCCGCCGCGCTTGGCCGCGAAGAGGCGCTCGGCGCCCAACCCGTGCCGGGGGGCGATTAGCGCGTGAAATCCGAATCGAGATTCGCCGGCGCTACTAAGTCGGTCCAGGCCTTGTTCGCGCTGGCGCTCACGGTCGCGCTGATGGTGCCGTTGATAATGCCGATGCGCGCCGCGCGCGCCGCCGCTACCAGCCGCCAGGAGATCGCCGAAGGCCTGACCTGCCAGTGCGGATGCGGCTTGACGGTTGCCAACTGCAATCATCCCAATTGCAGCTTCTCGGTGCCGACCCGCGAGCGTATCGATACGATGCTTGCGCATGGGATGGGCCATGCCGAGATAATCGCCTACTTCCGCAAGCAGTACGGCGAGAAGATTCTCTCTGCGCCGACCACCCAGGGCTTCAACCTGCTTGCCTGGACGATGCCCTTCGCGGCGCTGCTGGTGGGCGGCGGGCTGGTGGTCCTGATGATGGGCCGTTGGCGCGGCGGCCCCCCTGCGATTCCGCAATCGCCGGGCGGTTCAGGCTCGGGTAACTCCGATAATTCGTGCAACTCAGATACGACCGCTTCCGCGCTCCGCGAGCGGCTGGAACGTGAACTGCGGGAGCGTCTTTAAGCCTTGCTCTATCTGGCCGCGGTGCTGATCGTCGCGAGCGTGGCGCTGTTCGTCGCCGCGCCGCTGGGCGGCGGGCTGCTAACGACCCGGCGTATCAGTCGCGGCGCGGCCGAGGCCGAACGGCTGGAGCATGAGCGGGCGCTTGCGATGCAGGGCCTGCGCGAGTTGGAGTTCGACCGCGAGATGGGCAAGCTTTCGCAAGCCGATTACGCGGCGCTGCACGAAGCTCTGATGACGCGCGCGCTCGGCGCGAGCGCCGCGCTCGAGCGCCTCCACGCGACGGCTGCCGCGTCAGAGGTGCCAGCGGCAAGGCCGCGGTTAGTCAAATCCGTATCGGCGTCCACGACGACGGCACCTCCGACGGCATCCGCGCCTCCTGCGCGTATCCGGTTCTGCCCTCAATGCGGCGTTGACACCGCGGCGGGGAAGTTCTGCAGCGAATGCGGTGCGCCGCTTTCCCTATCGGCGCGCGCCGCGGCGCGGGCCGATAGATGACGGCCGCGCTTATCGAGGCACGCGCGCTCGGCAAAAGTTTCGGTCCGACCCCGATCCTGCGCGACGTGAACCTAAGTCTCAAAGCAGGTTGCGGCGCAGCGTTGATCGGCGCTAATGGAGCGGGAAAATCGACCCTCATCCGGTTGCTCGCCGGACTCTCGGCGCCCAGTCTCGGTGCCGCGCTGCTCTTCGGCGAGACGGCGCGATCGCTCAAGCCGCCGCTACGCCGCCGCGTCGGCCTGCTGAGCCATCAGAGCTTCGTCTATCCCAACCTGACCGCGCGCGAGAATCTGGAGTTCTACGCGACACTCTATGGCGTCGAGGACGCTCGCGCAGCGGCGCGCGAATGGCTGGAGCACGTCGCACTCAGTCCCGCTGCCGAGGTGCGAGTGCACGGCTTTTCGCGCGGGATGGAGCAGCGGCTCGCGCTCGCGCGTGCGATGCTCGCGCGGCCCGACGTGCTGCTGCTCGATGAGCCGTTCGCGGCGCTCGACGCCGACGGCGCCGCGCTGGCCGCGGCGCTGATCGGCGAGGCGATGGCTCGTGGATGCGCCGTGCTGGCAAGCGCGCATTCGGCGGGCGCGTTTGAGGAAATGGAGTTCGCAGTACTCACGCTGAGCCGCGGGAAGCTCGAGCGCGCGGAGCCGCCCGTTACGCGGCAGAGCACGCGGCCGGCGCTCACGCGGCAGGTTTCGTGACTAGCTTGAGTTTGCGCACGAAGTTCGCAACGCTCGTGAGATTCGTGAGATTTGCGAGGTTCCTGAGATTTTTATGAACTCCTTCGTCGCGGTGTTGCGCAAGGATCTGACGCTCGAAGTGCGCGGCGGGCAGAGTACGGTCGCGCTTGGCGCGCTCTCGCTGCTGGTGCTGGTGGTGCTGGTTTTTGCTTTCAATCCCGGCGGCGGCGAGCAGGGTGCCGAGGCCGCGGCGGAGCACTCTGGGTCGCGCTGGTATTTTCGGGGATGCTGGGGGCGACGCGCGCGGTCAGCGCCGAGAACGAAAACGGTTGCATCCGGGCACTGCTGATGAGCCCGCTGGATCGCGCCGCGCTCTACGGGGCGAAGGTGGCCGCGGCCTTCATCTTCATGACCGTGGCGGAAGCAGCATCGATCATCCTGATGGTGCTGTTCTTCAATCTTGAATTCGACGCGCGCGTGATGCGTCTCGTGCCAGCGGTAGTTCTCGGCGCACTCGGCTTTGCAGCGCTCGCGACGCTGCTCGCCGGAATTTCCTCGCGGCTGCGCGGCGGCGATCTGGTATTGCCGCTGCTCGCGGTCCCGATGTTCGTGCCGGCGCTTATCGCCGGCGTCAAGGCGAGCGCCTCGGCGCTGGGCGGCGCACCGTTCGGCGAGCTTGCGGCGTGGCTTAAAGTGCTGATCGCTTTCGACGTGATGTTCGTCGCCGCCGGCTACCTGCTGTTCGAATATGTCGCGGGAGAGGAATAAATGAACGGCCGCGCAGTCAGGCTTGGACTGGGCCTCGTGACCCTGGCGCTGATGCTCGCAGCGCTTTACATGGTCTTCGTCTATGTGCCGACGGAGGCTGACCAGGGAATCGTGCAGCGGATCTTCTACTTTCACGTACCGTGCGCGTGGGTCGCCTTTGCCTCGTTTGCGCTAGTGGCAATCGCCGGGATCTTTTACCTCTGGCTCGGCCATCAGGTATGGGACGATCTTGGTTACGCCGCGGCCGAGACCGGGATGGTCTTTTGCACGCTGGTGCTGGTGACGGGTTCGATTTGGGCCAAGCCTATTTGGGGGGCGTGGTGGACCTGGGACTCGCGCCTGACGACCACGCTCATCCTCTGGCTCCTATATGGAGGGTACCTGATGCTGCGCGCGATGGCGGGCGATTCCGAGCAGGGCGCGCGTTTCGGAGCGGTGGTTGGAATCGTCGCTGCGATCGACGTACCCATAGTGATTGTTTCGGTGCGGCTGTGGCGCACGATCCATCCCGCGGTGCTCGTCACTCGTCAGGGCGGCCACGGCCTCGAGGATCCGCGGATGGTCGCGACGCTGTTGGTCTCGCTCGCCGCATTTACCGCGCTCTTCATCTGGGTTCTGTGCCTGCGTTTCGTCACCCTGCGAATGCATACGCGCCTGGGCGCCCTCGCACGCACGCTGGCGCTGGCCGAGGCCGCGGCGCAGGATTAGGAATACTGCTTGAGAAATTGCCGCGTGGAAATGTGCCTCATGATCGCGCGAGAGATTCACGCGTGAGAATTCAATGGACAACCTGAGCTACCTGTTCGCCGCTTACACGATAATCTTCGTCGTGATCTTCGGGTATGTGCTGTTCATCTGGCGCCGTCAGGTGGCGCTGGAAGCCGAGTTGCGCGCGATGGAAGCGCGGATGCAAGCCCTGTCTGAACCCGCACGGGCTATGAAAGGTGTCGAATCGCATACGGGCTCCTGAATTCCTGTTTGCGGCTTGCGATCACGAACAATCGTGCGCATCTTTACCTGATGCTGCCCCGCATGCGGGCGTACATGACATCGGTTTGATGACGTTGTTCCAAGGGGGAGGGACCGGCGCCTAGATGGAATTTCGCGACTATTACAAAACTTTAGGCGTCGAGCGCGGGGCTTCGGAGGCCGAAATCAAATCGGCCTATCGCAAACTCGCCCGCAAACACCATCCGGACGTCAATCCCAATAACAAGGAGGCCGAGACTCGCTTCAAGCAAATCAACGAGGCCTACCAGGTCCTCAGTGATCCGGCCAAACGCAAGAAGTACGACGAACTTGGAGCCGATTGGGAACGTGGTACCACTGAAGAGGAGATGATGCGCCGCTATGGCTGGAGCGGGCCGCCGCCCGGCGGCGGAGCCAGCTACGGCCCAGGCGACGGCGGTGGTGGTGGCGGCGGATTCAGCGATTTCTTCGAGAATTTTTTTGGCGGCCTGGGCGGCGGATTTTCCGCGCGCGCCGGCCGCGCTCCGCGCGGCTTTGGCGGCTACGAATTCGCCGAAGAGCGGCCGCGAGGACGCGATGTCGAGGCCGAGGTCGAGGTTCCGCTGCGCGACGCGATGCGCGGCGCCAAGATGCGTATCACGCTAAACGCCGAAGACGGCTGTCCCAACTGCGGCGGCACCGGCGTGGTCGCGCGCGAAGAACGCCGCGGCAAAACCCGCGTGGTCCGCGCCGCTGAGCCCTGCCCGGTGTGTCGTGGCCGGGGCACGATTCCGGCTCAGCGCTCGCTCGAGGTGACGATTCCGCCGGGCGTAGTCGACGGCACGCGGATGCGCCTAAAAGGGCAGGGCGGAAAGGGCCCGCGCCCGGAACTCAACGGCGACCTGTTCCTTACCGTGCGGCTGCGGTCCGACGGCGTTTTCAGTGTCAGCGGGCGCGACCTGCGATGCGAGCTACCGGTGTGGGATTACGAGGCGGCGCTCGGCGCCGAGATAACCGTGCCGACGCTCGACGGCCGGCTCTCGTTGAAAATTCCACCCGCCAGCCAGACGGGGCGGCTGATGCGTCTGCGCGGTCGCGGGCTGCCCGGGCGTGGCAAGGAGGCGGCGGGCGACCTACTTTACGAACTCAAGGTTTTGGCTCCGATCGATATGACCGATGACGAGCGCAAACTGATGCAGGAGTTCGCCGAGCGGCGCCGGGCACGCGCAGTGCCCGATCCGCGCGCCGGCTTGATTCGCGAGTAGTCCCCATGAAGCGGCGAGGCAACACTGCGCATCGACGTGGACCCGGCCGGCGCCGGCCTTCCGCTTCTCCGGCACTGGTCAGCCGCGACGCCTTCTGCGTGCTAAGCGGGGTAAGCGAGCGCGAGCTTGCGCTGTGGGAGCAGGAAGCGCTGGTTGCTCCTGCGCGCGTGATTATGCTCGACGGGCGCCGCGAGCCGCTCTATGCGTCCGAGACGCTCCGCCGCGCGAGGCTTATCCGCACGCTCGCCGAGGATCTCGAAGTGAACCTCCCGGGAATCGACATAATTCTCAACCTGCTCGACCAGATGCAGCGCTGAGCGCGCTTACCCTGGTCGCAACGGCAGCCAGGCGATTGCGGCGCCGACGGCGGCGTCGTACTGTTGACCTTCCGCTCGGGCCGGCCTCCTGATGCCGGAATGCGCGATGAACTCCGCGGCAAAATCAGATCTGATTGGCGAAATCGCTCGGGTGCTCGAACGCGCGGGACTCCGCCACAGCAAGTCATCATCGATCGTGCTCGCTCTCTCGGGCGGTCCCGACTCGGTTGCGTTGCTTTATGCGCTTCGTGAGCTTGCGCCGCGATTCGGTCATCGCCTCGCGGCCGCTCATCTGAATCATCGTCTCCGTGGCGCGGAGTCCGACCGCGACGAGGCTTTCGTCCGCGACCTTTGCTCGACGCTCGGGGTCGAACTGACGGTAGAACGATCAAGCGGCCTGGATCCCGCGGCGTCCAATCTTGAGGAGCGGGCGCGAGAGGCTCGCTATGCCTTCTTGGCCGGCGCGGCGGCGCTGCTTGGCGCCTCGCATATCGCGACCGCCCATCATGCGGATGACCAGGCTGAGACGGTGATGCTCCGGCTGTTGCGCGGCGCGGGCGCGGCTGGGCTGGGCGCAATGGCCGACACGATGACGCTCGCGCCAACGGGCTTAACACTTCTGCGGCCGATGCTGCGCGTCGGGCGCGAGCAAATCCTGCGCTACCTGGATTCGATCGGAACGCGTTTCGTGAGCGACAGCAGCAACGCGTACCAGGGATTTCTGCGCAATCGGGTGCGAGTTGAACTGCTGCCGAAGCTCGAACGTGAGTATGCGCCGGGACTCGGCAGGCGCCTCGCCGCGCTTGCTACTGAGATGCGCGAGCTCGATGACTACGTCGCGCAAGCCGCGCGAGTCGAGCTTAATTCGCGTCTCAGCGAAGCTGTGCCGGGCGGACCGTTGGATCTTCTGGATCTTAATGGCTTCGTCGGATTGCATCCGGCACTTGCCGTAGCGCTCCTCCGAGAATTTGTTGCCGCGCGAATCGGAAGCCTCCGCCGGTTCACGCGCCGCCATATCGACGATATGCGCCGGCTTATCGCGGGCGAATCTCCGAGCGCTACACTCGACCTCCCCGGCGGTTGGCGCGCCGAACGGCGCTACGCCGCGCTCGCAATCGAGCCCCAAGGTGCCAAAGGGCGCCCTTTGGCCGCGGGCGACGGGTTCGCCGTCCCGCTAGTTCGCGAAGGTGTTACGAGGGTGTCGCAGGCACACTTCGTCTTTCGGTCCGACGTGATGCCGGCGGATGCGGCGCCGATGCCGCTTGGGCTTGACGTAGCCTGCTTCGACGCTGACCTTACCGCTGCCGGACTGGTCGTGCGCAACTTTGCACGCGGCGATCGAGTTTCTCCGTTCGGCATGAAAGGCTCGCGCAAGCTCCATGACGTCTTTGTCGATCACAAAGTGCCGCGGCCGCGCCGCCCCACCTTTCCCGTGGTTACATTGAAAGAGGAGATCGCATGGCTTCCCGGGATGGTGCGCGGCCGCGTCGCGCTGGTCACGGGAGAAACTGTTCGCGTCCTACGCTTACAGGCGTTTGAACCCGCGGTGCGCGCTTAAAGCGGCGCCGCCCTTCAACCAGCAATGCGTTGCTTGCAAATGAAGTCGCATGGTACCCTTTAACCAAGAATGAACCAGTTTTCTCGCAGTATTGCGCTCTGGCTCGCGCTCGGACTGATGTTCCTGCTGCTGTTCAATATGTTCAGCCGCCAGCAGGTCAAAGAACCCGAGGAAATCTTTTCAGATTTTCTGAACCAGGTAGAGAAGGGCCAGGTTACCAAAGTCACAATCCAGGGCAGCACCATCCACGTCGTGGTCAACGGCGAGCATTACAAGACCTACGCGCCTGCCGATCCTGACCTGGTCAAAACGCTTCGTGCCAAGAATATCCAGATCGAAGCCAAACCGTCCGAGGGCGACCCTTGGTGGATGGTTCTGCTGGTGCAGTGGTTCCCGATGCTGTTGCTGGTCGGGGTCTGGATTTTCTTCATGCGCCAGATGCAGATCGGCGGCGGCAAGGCGATGTCTTTTGGCAAGAGCCGCGCCAAGTTGCTGACCGAGAATACCCATAAAGTCACTTTCGCTGACGTCGCTGGTATAGACGAGGCCAAGGACGAGCTTGAGGAGATAATCCAGTTCCTCAAGGACCCAAAGCGCTTCACTCGGCTAGGCGGGCGGATTCCCAAGGGCGTGCTGCTGGTCGGCCCGCCGGGCACCGGCAAGACGCTGCTCGCCCGCGCGATCGCCGGCGAGGCGGGAGTGCCGTTCTTTTCGATCTCGGGTTCGGACTTCGTCGAGATGTTCGTTGGCGTCGGTGCCTCGCGAGTGCGTGACCTGTTCGTGCAAGGTAAGAAGCACGCACCGTGCATTATCTTCATCGATGAAATCGACGCCGTCGGACGCCATCGCGGCGCCGGCTTGGGTGGCGGTCACGACGAACGCGAGCAGACGCTGAACCAGTTGCTGGTCGAGATGGACGGGTTCGAGGCCAACGAAGGTGTGATCCTGGTCGCCGCGACCAACCGGCCCGACGTGCTTGACCCCGCGCTGCTGCGCCCCGGCCGCTTTGACCGCCGGGTGGTAGTGCCGCGCCCCGATTTCAGGGGCCGCGAGGGAATCCTCAAAGTCCATACGCGCAAGGTGCCGCTTTCCGACGATGTCGATATAGGCAAGGTCGCTCGTTCGACGCCTGGCTTCGCCGGCGCTGACCTGGAGAATCTGGTCAATGAGGCGGCACTACTCGCCGCGCGGCGCAACAAGGAAAAGGTCGAGATGACCGATTTCGAGCTCGCCAAGGACAAGGTCCTGATGGGAGCCGAGCGGCGTTCGATGGTGATGTCGCTGCACGAGCGGCGGAACACCGCGTATCACGAGTCGGGCCATGCGCTGGTGGCGATACTCCAGCCGGGCGCCGACCCGGTACATAAGGTGACGATCATTCCGCGCGGTATGGCGTTGGGGGTGACGCAGCAACTGCCGCTTGACGATCGCTACACGTATTCGCGCGACTACCTGATGACTCAGCTCGCGACGATGTTCGGCGGTAGGGTCGCGGAGGAGCTGGTATTCAGCCAGACCACCACCGGCGCAGGCGACGATATCGAGAAGGCGACCGAACTCGCGCGCAAGATGGTCTGCCAGTGGGGCATGAGCGAGGAATTGGGACCGATGACCTTCGGCAGGCGCGAGGAGCAGGTGTTCCTCGGGCGCGATATCGCGCATCATCGGGACTACTCGGAGCACACCGCGATCGAGATCGACCGCGAAGTGCGCCGGATGGTCGATGCGGCCTTCCAGCGGGCGCGCAAGCTCCTGAGCGATAACCTGCAGCTGCTGCATGCGGTTTCCGATCGGTTGCTCGAGAAGGAAGTGCTCGACGGCAGTGAAGTCGCCGAGATGGTGAAGGCCTACCAGGAGGGGCGTCCTTTCCCGGCCAGCACGCCTGCGCCTTCAGGCGGGCCCACCAAGCCGGGTCAGGTCCTGGCGCCGGAGAAGCCCAAGCCGGCGGGCGAGGAGGCTCCCGCGATAACCGGACTTCCTCCCAAGCCCGTTCTCGCGTAAGTCGCCGATCACCTTTTGCCCGATTCGTCGAGGGGCAAGCACCATTTGACGGCGCTTGCCCCTCGATTTGCCTGGCTGGCCCCGTCCCGTTGGAGCCGTTCCGCGTGTATCCTCAATAAAGAAATGCGGCGCGTCGTCTAAATGATAGGCGCCTGCCAGACCAAGGATTTCGCGGAGCATCCAGGCTTGGAAGTCATCGCAAATCGCCGCCGGCATTCGCTCAGTCTTCGCGACGGACGGGTCATCAGGTTTCCGGCCGTGATGGGCGTACTCAACGTGACCCCGGATTCATTCTCCGACGGCGGACGACACTTCGATCCGCGACGAGCTGTTGCGCACGCGCTCGAGATGGAAGCCGCCGGCGCTGCGATTATAGATATCGGAGGAGAATCGACCCGTCCGCACGGAGCGCGCGAGGTCCCGGCCGAAATCGAAATCGAGCGTATCGCGCCGGTGCTGAAACGACTGGGAGGGCGGCTGCGCGTGCCGATCTCAATCGATACGCGCAAAGCGGACGTCGCACGCGTCGCACTGGATGCGGGCGCTGCGATCGTCAACGATGTGAGTGCGCTCAATGCCGATCCCGCGATGGCGCCGTTGGTGGCGTCGCGCAAATGCGCCGTGGTCCTGATGCACATGCGCGGCGGACCCGCCGATCATATGAAGTTCGTGCATTATCGCGACCTGGTCGGCGAGGTCGAGGCGTTCCTCGCCTCGCGCGCGCGCGTCGCTGTCCGTGCGGGCGTAACGCGCTCGCGTATTATCCTCGACCCCGGCCTGGGCTTCTCCAAGGTGGCTCGCCATAGCCTCGCCCTGCTCGACGCCTTGCCGCGGCTCCGAGCGCTGGGATATCCCATATTGGTAGGCGCGTCGCGCAAGGGTTTCGTTCGTGCAGCGGCAGGAACCGACCCGGCCGCGATCGAAGCCGCGACGACAGCGGTGAGCGCTATCGCTATCGCAGCGGGTGTCGCGATCGTGCGAGTTCACGACGTAGCCTCGGCGGTGGCGGCAGTGAAGATGGCGGCGGCGATCAAATCTTGTGGCGGCGGCTAACCTGGAACCGCGATGGAGCAATACCTAGGCCTGGTCCCCAAAGTGCGATGGCAGGATGTGCTCGACATCCTGATCGTCGCCTACGTGATTTACCGAATAGCGCTGCTCATTCGCGGCACGCGCACGATGCAGATGGTGGTGGGCCTGTTGGTGGTGGCTGGTGCCTTCGTTGGATCGCAACTGCTCGGCCTGTTCACACTCAACTGGCTGCTCAACAATTTCCTTGGCTCGTTGTTTTTGATCCTGGTGGTGATTTTCCAATCTGACATCCGCCGCGCGCTCACCCGGGTCGGCACGCCGACTTTCCTGGCCGGCCACGTAACCGTGGCCAGCGTGGCCCAGGAACTGGTCAATGCGGCCGCCTGGCTTTCCGCCCGCCGGATCGGCGCCCTGATCGTGCTCGAGCAGGAAGTCGGCCTGAGCGACTACGTCGAAACCGGCCGCATCCTGGACGCGCGGCTCTCCCCCGAGCTTCTGGAAACCATTTTCATGCGCGGCTCGCCGCTGCATGACGGCGCGGTAATCGTAAAGGGCGAGACCGTCTTGGCAGCGGCCTGCCTGCTGCCGCTTTCGACCAATCCTAACGTGAATCTAGCGCTCGGCACGCGCCATCGCGCGGCGATCGGAATCACCGAGGACAGCGATGCGGCGGTGATTGTGGTTTCCGAAGAGGACGGGACTATTTCGCTCGCCCGCAATGGCGAATTGCGCCGCGGGCTGACGCCCGAGGATTTACTCGGTGTCCTGGTGACGATGGTGTAGGTGGGGCACGACACGATGGAACACAAGGCGATCTCGACCCGTCTGAGGCACGCGTTGACCAGGCTCGTGCTGGGGACGAATCTGCCTCGTCAGATAAGTCCTCCGTTGGGGCCGCTGCTTATGCAGCGCGTCCGACGCAACCTCGGCCTTCGGGCCATCGCGGTCCTGCTCGCCATCGGACTGTGGTTTTTCGTCAACGCCGGGCAGCGCGGGGTATTGGCCCCGATGCGCGTGCCGATCAGTTATCGGCAGCTGCCGCATGGGCTGGTGATCGTCAATGATCACCCAGAGTCCGTGCAGGTCGAGGTGCGCGGGCCGCGCACGCTGCTTTCGCTGCTTGATCCCGATCGGATGCTGCTGCGACTGGACTTGAGCGGGGTAACCCCGGGACAGGCAGTATTCAAAATCGGTCCCGAGATGTTCAACGTTCCGCGCCAGACCGACGTGACCCGTATCTCGCCGAGCCAGATCGTACTCGACATCGACCGTATCGCTGAACGCCAGGTTCCGATCCGCGTGGATGTTCAGGGTCAGCCGGCCCCTGGTTATCGCGTCGTGTCTGCTAAGGCCAATCCGGCCACGGTGATGGTGCGCGGCCCCAGCCGCTTCGTCTTTCACACCGACAGCGTGGAGACCTCGCCGGTCGAGGTGAACGGAGCCAAGGCTGACGTCGCGCAGCCGGTGAGCCTGGCGCCGCCCAGCGACCGAGTGACGATCACGGGCTCGCAGGCAGCCGAGGCGATGGTTTCGATAGACGAAATCGTCGCCGACCGCGAGTTTCGCGGACTCCGGGTCGAGGTGCGTGACACCGACTACAAGGTCAAAGTGGAGCCCTCAAAGGTTGCGGTCACCGTGCGCGGACCGCTCAACCAGCTTTCCGGCCTGAATTTGCACGGCTCGGTCTACGTGACAGCGGAAGATGTGGAGCCGGGCTTGCGCGATCTTCCATTGCAGATCGATCTGCCCGACGGAATACAACTGGTGCGCGCAAACCCGGACAATGTCAGGGTCCGAATCTATCGGCAAAAGCGCGCTGGGAATGGATGAGAAGTAGTCATGTCTAACAGGCTCTTTGGCACCGACGGCGTGCGCGGCGTCGCCAATGCCGAACCGATCACGTCCGAAACCTCACTCAAGCTGGGACGGGCGCTGGCCTACGTGCTCAAGGCGCAACCCGCCCGCCATCATCGCATTCTGATAGGTAAGGACACCCGGCTTTCCGGCTACATGCTCGAAACCGCGATGGCTTCGGGAATTTGTTCGATGGGCGCCGACGTGTGGCTGGTGGGGCCGCTGCCTACGCCGGGAATCGCGTTTCTGACCCGCAGCATGCGCGCCGATGCCGGCGTGGTGATCTCGGCCTCGCACAATCCTTACGAGGACAATGGTATCAAGTTCTTCTCTCGCGAGGGATTCAAGCTGGACGACGAAACCGAGCGCCGAATCGAGAACCTGGTTTTCGACGACGGCGCACTGGCCCATCTGCGCGCGAGCGCCGGTGAAATCGGCAAGGCCGCCCGTATCGATGACGCGATCGGCCGCTACTTGGTGTTCCTCAAGGGCTGCGTGCCGCGCGCAGTTACCTTCGACGGGCTCAAGCTGGTGGTCGATTGCGCCAACGGCGCGGCCTACAAGGTCGCACCCGACGCGCTGACCGAACTCGGCGCCGACGTTGTCGGGCTGGGCGTCGATCCCGACGGTAAGAACATCAATCTCGGTTGTGGCGCGCTCCATCCGGAGCGACTGCGGGAAGCAGTGCTACGCGAACGAGCTCAGGCAGGGATAGCGCTGGACGGCGACGGCGACCGCGCACTGCTGGTCGACGAGCGCGGCGAAGTCTTCGATGGCGACGACGTGATGGCGGCGATGGGCCTCAGGATGGCGGCGGCGGGACGGCTTGCCGGCGGCGCGGTGGTCGCGACCGTGATGAGCAATCTTGGGCTGGAGCTGGCGCTGCGCTCCAAGGGCGCGCGCCTGGTGCGCACCGAAGTCGGCGACCCGGCCGTTGCGCGCGAGATGCGCACCGGTGGCTACAACCTCGGTGGAGAGCAGTCGGGACACGTAATCTTCATGGATCATTCGACCACCGGCGACGGCATTATCACGGCGCTGATGATGCTCACGTTGATGGTCGAAACCGGGCGCACTCTAAGCGAGTTGCGCGCGATGCATCGCGTGCCGCAGGTGATGGAGAATGTGCGAGTGGCCGCGCGCGTGCCGCTGGAAGAGATGCCTGAGGTACAGCGGCTGATCGCCGCTGCCGAAAAGCGTCTCGGCGCCAATGGCCGCCTGCTGGTGCGTTATTCGGGCACCGAGATGCTCGCACGCGTGATGATCGAAGGCGAAGACCCGGCCGAGATCGGCGCACTCGCGCGCGAAATCGGTGAAGCAATCGGCAAGCGCGCCGGCCGCGTTAAAGCCTGAGATGCCCCGGCTGGGCGTCAATATCGATCACGTTGCCACGCTGCGCGAGGCGCGGCGCGTCGGCTATCCCGATCCGGTCGAAGCGGCGCTGGCCGCCGAGCGTGCGGGCGCTGGAGCGATCACTTTTCATCTGCGGGAAGATCGCCGGCATATCCAGGACCACGACCTGCTGCGCCTGCGCCAGGAGGTTCACGTGCGCCTCAACCAGGAACTCGCCCCGATAGAAGAGATGGTCGAGCTCGCGCTGAAACTCCATCCGCACGAGGTCTGCCTGGTGCCGGAACGACGCCAGGAGATTACTACCGAGGGTGGTCTCGACGCGGCAGGATTAAGTGCGCGGCTCGCTCCGATGATCGCGCGGCTCAAGCAGGCGGGGATCGGCGTGTCGCTGTTTATCGATCCGGAGCCGCATCAGATCAAGGCCGCGGCAGCGCTGGGCGCGGAGTTTGTCGAAATTCATACCGGGGCTTTCGCGAACCTGGCCGACAAGGATCTCGCAGAGCAATATCTCACCGGCGTCGATTCGCCGCGCGCGCTAGCGGCGGCCAAAGTCAAACCTGGCGAGGCCACCACGGCGGAGTTGCGCAAAATCCGCGAAGCGGTCAAAGCCGCGCGTGCTCTGGGACTCAAACCCAACGCCGGCCACGGACTCAACTACGGCAACGTCGCTCCGATCGCCGCGCTCGCGGGAATCCAGTGGCTGCATATCGGCCATGCAATTGTCGCACGGGCAATTTCAGTCGGGATGAGCCGGGCGGTGAGCGAGATGCTGGCGTTGGTCGACGTCGGACGCGACGTGATGCCGCGGGCCGGCGCGAGCGGCGTCCGCGCGGCGCGGCGCTGAAGAATGGCGCGCGTATGAAACTGCTGAGCGCCGCGGAGAGCCGCGAACTCGATCGCCTGAGCCAGGAGAAGTACGGCATCGCGTCGTACACGCTGATGACCCGCGCGGGCGAGGCGGTCGCCGCCGCGGTGATGCGTCGATGGCATCATGCGGTGCATCATGGAGTGCTGGTCATCGCGGGCAAGGGCAACAATGGCGGCGATGGGATGGTTGCCGCGCGGGCGCTGATGGGCGAGCAGGTGCCGGTGCGCGTGATCCTGCTCGCGAGCGCGTCGGCGCTGAAGGGCGATGCGGCTCGCGCCCATTCGGAGTTCGTCAACGCGGGCGGCGTAGTGGTTGAAGCCGCCGGCGAGGCCGATCTCGACACTGCGATGCGCGGGCGCGCGGGCGTAATCGTCGACGCGATCTTCGGCACCGGACTCAATGCGGAGGTCACAGGACTGTCGCGCCGCGCGATCGAAGGGATAAATAATGTTGGCGCCCCGGTCCTGGCGGTCGATATTGCCTCGGGCGTCAACGCGGATACCGGCGCCGTGATGGGCGCGGCGGTGCGCGCCGCGGTGACCGTCACGTTTGGCTTCGCGAAGTTCGGTCACGTTTCCTACCCGGGCGCGGAGCTTTGCGGCGAGCTCGAGATCGCGGAGATCGGATTCGCACCGGCTGCGATCGGCGAGGTTGCGCCACGCGGTAAATTTTTCGACGTTGTCGAGGCGCGGCATTATCTGCGTGCGCGTCCGCGCAACTCGCACAAGGGCAACTATGGCCACGTGATGGTGATCGCGGGTAGCCGCGGCAAGTCGGGCGCCGCGATCCTGGCCTCGCGCGGCGCACTCCGGATGGGCGCCGGGCTCGTGACCGCCGCCGTCCCCGAAGCGGTGGGTGCGATCGTGGCCGCGGGGCAGGCGGAGTTGATGACCGAACCAGTCGCCGACCACGACGGCCATTTCGACGGGCAAGACGCGCCACGCGTGCTCGCACAATTGATCGAAGGCAAGGATTCGCTCGCGGTCGGTCCGGGAATCGGCCAGAGCGACGACACCCGCGCGCTTATCGAGTGGCTTATTGCCGAAGGGGTTGCGCCGCGCCGTCCGATGCTGATCGATGCGGACGGCCTCAACCTGATCGCGCAGATTGGCGCGGTCGCGCTCAAGATTGCCAGAAGTCCCGTGGTACTGACGCCTCATCCGGGCGAGGCCGCACGTCTGCTCGGGATGAGCACGGCGGAGATCAACGCCGATCGTGTCGGCGCGGCGCGGCGGCTCAGCGATCTGAGCGGCGCGGCGGTCCTGCTCAAGGGTGCGCGCACGGTTATCGCGGGCACCGGCGGGGAGATCTACATCAACGCGAGCGGCAATCCCGGGATGGCGACGCCGGGGATGGGCGACGTGCTTTCGGGAATAGTTGGCGCATTGCTGGCGCAACGGTTCGCGCCGCTCGACGCGCTCGCGTTTGGCGCGTTCGTGCATGGTTACGCAGCTGACCGGCTGGCCGCGCGCATCGGACCCGTCGGCTACCTGGCTGGCGATCTGGCCGACGAACTGCCGTCTGCGCTCGCCGCGCTTGGTGCTTGAATGAAATCACCCTCAGGCGCACGCTTATTGGTATGACGCTGATTATCGAAAGCCACTCGGCGCACGAGACCAAAAGCTGGGGCCGGCGGCTGGCCTCGGTGCTCCAAGGCGGAGAATTGCTCGGACTGATAGGCGATCTCGGTGCGGGCAAAACCTCCTTCATCAAGGGGCTCGCTAGTGGGCTGAACCTTCGCGAGGAAGACATCCTGAGCCCGACCTTTACGATGATCCAGGAGCATCGCGGGCGCATGGCGCTGTACCACATCGACCTCTATCGTCTTGAAGAGGCCGGGCTCGACGACCTGGGATTGCGCGAGTACCTGTTCACGAGCGGCGTTGCCGCAGTGGAATGGTTCGAGCGATTGCGCGAGTCCGAAGAGTTGGAAGTGCTCTCGGTGCGCATCAGCTACATCAGCCCGAGCGCGCGCCGGATCGAGTTCGTGGCCAGCTCTGATCGCTACGAGCAATTGCTGCTGCGTCTGCGCTCACGATTCGCGTGAGCTTACCCCCCTGAGTAATGCTCAAGCCGCCTCTGGTTCGGCCCATCCATTGCGGCCATAATAGTCGATCACGCCGCGAACTATCCTGCGGCGACGATAACGTGGCTTTAGTCGTGCACAAATATGGCGGAACTTCGGTCGGCTCGATTGACCGGATCCGGGCGGTGGCGGATCGCGTCGCGCGCGTACACGCCGGCGGCGATAAAGTCGTGGTCGTGGTCTCCGCGATGGCGGGCGAGACCAATCGGCTGTTTAAGCTTGCTGCGGAACTCAGCGACTCGCCCCATCCGCGCGAGACCGACGTGCTGGTCGCGACCGGCGAGCAGGTCTCGGCGGCGCTTCTCGCGATTCGGCTCCAGGCGCTCGGTTATCCTACGGTCTCGTTTCTTGCCCATCAGCTTAAACTCGCGACCGACTCCCATCATGGTAACGCCAAGATTCGTTCGGTCGAGGCGGTGCGCTTGACTGCGGCGCTCGCCGACGGAAATATCGCAGTGGTTGCGGGCTACCAGGGAGTAGACCCCAAGGGCGATATTACGACGCTCGGGCGCGGCGCTTCGGACCTCACGGCGGTGGCGCTCGCGGCCGCCCTCAAGGCGGATGCCTGCGAGATCTATACCGACGTCGAGGGCGTCTTCACCGCCGATCCCAACATCTGCCCGCGCGCGCGCAAGCTCGGTCGCATCTCGTACGACGAGATGATGGAAATGGCGGGCCTGGGAGCGAAGGTGCTGCAGTTGCGCTCGGTCGAGCTGGCGCGGCGCTACAACGTGCCGCTGGTCGTACGCTCCAGCTTTAGTGAGGCCGAAGGCACCTGGGTCGGCCAGGAGGACAAATTGATGGAAGACGTGATGGTCTCGGGTGTGACGCTCGATCAGAACCAAAGCAAGATCACCATCGCGGGCGTGTCCGATCAGCCGGGCCTGGCGGCGCGAATCTTCGGACCCATCGCGGAGGCGGGGATGGTCGTCGACATGATCATCCAAAACGCCAGCGCCGATGGCCATACCGACGTCACCTTTACCGTGGGGCGCGACGATTTGCGCGGCGCGTTGGAACTATGCCGGCTGATGGCCTCCGAAATCGGCGCCGCGGGCGTCCGTCACGAGGACCAGGTGGCCAAAGTATCGATCGTGGGGCTCGGGATGCGCACCCATGCGGGAGTCGCGGCTCGGATGTTCCGGGTGCTCGCCGACGAAAGCGTCAATATTGAAATGATTGCGACCTCGGAGATTAAGATTTCGGTCGTCGTCAACGCCAAGTACGGAGAGCTTGCGATGCGGGCGCTCCACGACGCATTCTTGGGCAAAGGTTCCAACGCGATAACGGCGGAGTCGGTCTAAGCAAATGGCTGTAGCGAAGAAAATACAGATCTACGACACCACGTTGCGCGACGGATGCCAGTCCGAAGACGTCTCGCTCACTATCGAAGACAAGCTCGAGATCGCCGAGCGCCTCGACGATCTCGGGATCGACTACATCGAAGGCGGATGGCCAGGCTCCAACGATCGCGACGCCGCGTTTTTCCGCGAGGTCAAGAAGCTCCGCCTGCGGCACGCCAAAATCGCCGCCTTTGGCTCGACCCGCCGCGCCAACGTGCGCGCTTCGGCCGACCGCAACCTCGCGCTGCTGTTGCGCGCGGAGACACCGGTCGCGACGGTGGTGGGCAAGACCTGGGACATGCACGTGCGCGAGGCGCTCAGGATTTCCGAACAGGCGAACCTCGACATCCTTCACGACACGATTGCGTACTTAAAGCGCCACGTCGACGAGGTGATCTTTGACGCCGAACATTTCTTTGACGGTATGGCGGCCAATCCCGAGTTTGCGCGCGCCTGCCTGCGCGCGGTGGATTCTGCCGGCGTCGATCTGATCGCGCTTTGCGATACCAATGGCGGACGCCTGCCGCACGAAATCGAGGCGGGCGTGCTAGCCGCGCTCGAGGCGGTGCGATGCCCTGTCGGAATCCATCCGCATAACGATTGCGAGGTCGCGGTCGCCAATGCGATCGCCGGCGTGCGCAGCGGCGCGGTGCAGGTGCAGGGTACGATCAACGGCCTCGGCGAGCGTTGCGGCAACGCCAACCTCGTGTCGATCATTCCCGACCTTCAACTCAAGCTCGGCTACCAGTGCGTGCCGGCGGGCAAGCTCAAGACGCTGCGCGAAGTCTCGATGCTGGTCTACGAGCTGGCCAACATCACGCCGCATACGCGCCAGGCGTACGTCGGGCACAGCGCTTTCACGCACAAAGCGGGGCTGCACGTTTCCGGCATCCAACGCAGCGTGCACACCTACGAGCATATCGATCCGGCCACGGTCGGCAACGATCGTCACGTGGTTCTATCGGAGCTCTCCGGGCGCGCCAACATCCTGTACAAGACCAAGGAGTTCGGCCTCAACATTGAGCCGAGCAATGAAAAGATCGGCGTCCTGCTCGACGAGCTCAAGCGGCTCGAGTCGCTCGGTTACACCTTCGACGGCGCCGACGCTTCGTTTGAGCTGCTGATGCTGCGGACGCTCGGCTTCGCGCGCGACCATTTCCGCTTCGTCAGTTTCCGCGTCTTCGATGACAAGTGGCACGAAGATCATACGCCGTTCAGTGAGGCGGTGGTGGTGATCGAGGGGC
Organism: uncultured delta proteobacterium; assembly: GCA_963710455.1. Classification (GTDB taxonomy): domain Bacteria; phylum Desulfobacterota; class Binatia; order Binatales; family Binataceae; genus JAKAVN01. The sequence goes on along the minus strand of CAVQAG010000009.1, from coordinate 469,257 downwards.
CCGACGGCGTTCGCACGCGCAATTCGGCGACTGGCAATGGTCCGGTCAACGCGCTCGACTCGGCGCTACGCGGCGCGCTGGTGCCGTATTATCCGGCGCTCGAAGCGATGCAGCTTGCGGACTACAAGGTTCGCGTGCTCGACAACGGTGCCGGCACCGCGGCACGCGTGCGGGTGCTAATTGAATCGACCGACGGCCGGCGGCGCTGGGGCACGGTCGGTCTTTCCAGCAATGTGGTTGAGGCGAGCTGGCAGGCGCTGGTCGATTCGGTCGAATACAAGTTGCACAAGGACGCGGCCAAGCCCCGTAATGTCAAGCATCCGCAGGGAAATGGGGCGCGGCCGCGCGAACGCGCTCCGCTGCGCAATGGCGCGGCGGCAAGGCCGTAATCAAATGGCGATGCCGGACACGAATGGCAAGGCCACAGACGCCGCGGCGCCGATCGGCGTAGTGAGCCGGATGCGCGAGGATATTCAGGCCGTTTTCGATCGCGACCCGGCCGCGCGCACCGTGCTCGAAGTGGTGCTCGCCTACCCGGGACTGCACGCGATCTGGATGTATCGAACGGCACACTGGCTCTGGGAGCGTCGATTTTGCCTGCTCGGCCGGCTGTTGAGCGAACTTGCGCGATGGATCACTGGAATCGAGATCCATCCCGGCGCGACGATTGGGCGCCGCCTATTTATCGACCATGGAATGGGTGTGGTGATCGGCGAAACCACGGAGATCGGCGACGACGTTCTCATCTACCAGGGCGTGACACTGGGCGGCACCAGTCTCAAGAAAGAGAAACGCCATCCAACGATCGAGGATCATGTGATGATCAGCGCGGGTGCCGCGGTGATCGGTCCGGTGCGGATCGGCCGCGGCAGCCGGATCGGAGCGGGCGCGGTGGTGGTCTCCTCTGCGCCGCCGTACTCGACCATCGTGGGCATCCCCGGCAAGGTGATCGAGGGCGAGAGCACGCGTCAGGATGTCGCTGGTCTCGACCACGTGCATTTGCCCGACCCGGTGGCGCGCGCGATGCAGAGTCTGGTCGACAAGCTCAACCGGATCGGTGTGCGAATCGAGGAACTCGAGGAGCGCCAGGACTGCCTGGAAGACAAACTCAATCCCAATGTTCCGCCCAATGTTTCGCCGAATGTACCGGCGAACTCCTCTGCGGACGCACCAGCCGCGCCAACCACCGCCGGCCTGACCACCCCTCTCAAAGAACGCTGAGCAAGACAGGCTAAAGCTAATCTCGAATGTGCGCTCGGCGGAGCGTCGCGTCACTTTTTGAGCTTGAGTGACGTCTCGGTGATTTGGCCGGCCGTGGTAATGCGCCCGATCTTGGTCGGTCCGTCGGTTACCCAGCGTTCGCTGAACGAGAGCGTGCCGTCGCGCCGCACGATGAGGCTGGTGATGTTGGCGCCGTTCGGAATTGGAAATACTGTCGCGGCCCCGCTGGTCGTGACCCTCACGATCGCGCCGGCGGTGGAGTTCGGTGTGGCGCCGGGATGATTGACGGCGATCCACAGGTTGCCATCGGGTCCCGAGACAATCGCCTCGTACTTGCCAGTCACCGGCAGAGCGAATTCGGTGACTTGGCCCCGCGGTGTCATGCGCGCCACCCGGTTGCTGAAATTTTCCGTGAACCAGATGTTGCCGTCGGAGCCTTCCACAATTTGCGCGGGCAACGTACCTTTGCGCGCTAGCTGGTATTCGAACACCCTGCCGTCGACTCCCGCCCGCCCGATACGACCGACTGGCGCTTCGGTGAACCACAGACTGTGCTCCGGGCCGCCGGAGATCGTTGCCGCGCCGGTCCCCGGCTCGGGCAGCGGAAAGATCGTGACGGCACCCGCTGTAGTGATTTGTCCGATCGCCACCGCCCCGTCAGAATTGGCGCCGACCCATGCTGTAAACCACAGATTACCGTCGGGCCCGGTGGTCAGGCCCTCGGGCACCCAGGTGCCGGGCAGTTCGTAGAAAGTGCTCTTTCCGGCGGCCGTCATTTTGATGATGTTGCCGGCGACCGACGAGCCCAGCGTCGTGATGCCGACCATCCAGAGATTACCGTCGCGTCCATAAACGATGTTTGCGCCGAAGCTGACCGGCGGCAGCGCGAACTGACTCAGCGACCCGTCGCGGTCAAGCCGTCCGGCCTTGGGGATTCCCAGGATCGTGAACCATAGACTTCCTTGTGCGTCTTCGGCGAGCGACGACGGTTGAATCACCAATCCTGGCGGCAACGCCGGCGGCGGAGGAGGTGGGGGCGGCGCGGGAGGATTTTCCGTCACGCATCCCACGCCGAGCAGGACCGCGAGAAAAGCCGTAATGAGCATCGCCGCCCGCGACGGCCGTCTTCTGGAAGCGCGTTTCATCTGGAGTTCGCGGCGGCTCAGAGCTTGTGACCGAAATTGGCGCCCATCAGGTACTCGTGCTCGCCGCGGATCGGCCGTCCTTCGCGGAGCCGCTCGAAGCCGAAAGGTCGGAGGTCCACGGTCGTGGCCACGCCGGTAAGAACCAGTTCCGCCATCGCGGCGCCCACCGCCGGCGCCGTCTTGAACCCAGTCCCGCTGAAGCCCGCGGCCACGTAAAGCCCGCTGACATCGGGCACCCGGCCCATCACTGCGCGCGAATCAGGACTTATGTCGTAAATTCCAGCGTGGCCGCGCGAGTATCCCGCACCAGCCATCGCGGGTACGCGATGAGCCAGGCGCTCGGCGACCTCGGTGACGAAGTCGGCGTCGTTGTCTTCGCGAAAGCTGTCCGGGTCGGGTTCATATTCCGCCTTCAGATCGCCGAGGCCGATCAATGTTTCTTCGGCGCCGTGAGGACGGAAGTAGCTGCCCGAGATCGTATCGATACATCCGCAATGCCCAAGGTTCGGGGGCCGTTTGAAAAAAGCGATCTGTGCGCGCTCGGCACGGATTCCGATCGGTGCGCCAAGCGGCTTCAGGAGCCGATCCGTCCACGGACCGGCGATAACGCATACCGCGTCGGCCCCGTGCCGCTTCCCGGCCGCGTCGACCACGCCGCGTACGCGCCCGCTCGCCACTTCGATTGAGCGGATCGGCATTCCCAGTTTGAATCCGGCGCCGCGACTCGCGGCGGCTTCCGCCATCGAGCGCGTGGTCGCGACCGGGTCCGCGTAACCGCTCTGCGGCTCGTAAGCCGCGAGTGCGACGTCATCAGCGTTGATCGCGGGTTCGAGGCTCCGCAACTCCGCCGGCTGGATAACGGTGGTATCGACGCCGACCGCGCGCAGCATCGCGACGTTGGCCCGCAGCTTCTCGACGTTCGGCGGCCCGACCACGATGGTGAATCCGGTCTTGACGAAGCCGCAACCGCGCCGCTCGGCGTCGCGCCCCACCATCTCATCCCAGTGCGCGAAGTAACGCAGGCTCTTCCAGGCCAGTTCGGCTTCCGGCGCAAAAGTATAGTGCATTCGCAGGAGCGCGCCGGAACGCGCTGACATTCCGGCGCATACAGTGTGTTCTTTATCGAAGACCGTAACCCGTGCACGCTCCTGGGCGAGATGGAATGCGAGGCTGCATCCCACCACCCCCGCGCCGATTACGATTACTTCAGGCATCGCCAGTAGTACTTCCCGCTATCGCGGCATTTTGCGTTGCAACGGACTTTTGTCGGCCAATCCGCTAGGCTAAGTTATTCGTTCGTCTTGGGCCTATCAAACCCGTATGCGCATTTACCTCGACCATAACGCCGGCGCCCCCTTGCGGCCCGAAGTGTGTGCCGCTATCGCCCGCTTCAGCGCGGCGGACGAGGTATCAAATCCCGCCGCGGTCCATCGAAGCGGCCAGCGCGCCCGCCGTGGGCTGGAGCAGGCCCGCGCACAGGTCGCGCAGCTTGTCGGAGCCGCCGCGCGCGAGGTCATATTTACCAGCGGCGGCACCGAGTCGAACAATCTTGCGATTCGCGGTGCCGCCGACGCGCACCCGGCACGCCACAAGATCGTCACTTCGGCGATCGAGCATTCCTCGATTCTCACGCCGCTCGAATATCTGGCCGGCCATGGTTTTGAGGTTGTGCGCATCGCTCCTGACTGCGACGGACGAATCGCGCCCGCCGCGGTGGCCGGGGCGCTCGACGACCATACGGCGCTGGTGACGATCGGGCTCGTCAACGCGGAGGTTGGGACGATCCAGGATGTGGCGGCGATGGCCGAGCCGATCGCGCGCGCGGGCGCACTATTTCATATCGACGCGGCGCAAGGCGCCGGCCGTATGCCGCTTCGAGTCGGCGATCTGCGCTGCGATCTTTTGACGATTAGCGGCCACAAGCTGGGCGCGCCGGCGGGAATCGGCGCGCTCTATGTGCGCGCTGGCGTGGCGCTCGCACCCGTGATGCTAGGTGGACCGCAGGAAGCGGCGATGCGCGCCGGGACGCCGAATCTGCTCGGCGCGATTGCCTTTGGCGTGGCGGCTGAGGCCGCCGGGGCGCATCTGGCGGACGAGTCTGCGCGTGTTACGATGCTGGCGGCCCGGCTGCTCGAACGTCTTGACGCGTCGATTCCAGAGCTCCGCCTCAATGGCCCCCCGGATAGGATTGGCAGCACGCTCAACTTGACTTTCCCCGGTGTGCTCGGCGAAAGCATGCTGATCGCGCTCGACCTCGAGGGCGTTGAGGTTTCGATGGGATCTGCATGCGCGGCGGGCGCGGTCGAACCTTCGCACGTGCTGGTCGCGATGGGCCTAAGGCGCGACGAAGCGCGCAGCTCGCTCAGGTTTAGCCTCGGATGGAGCACGACCGCGGACGAAATAGAGCGCGCGGCGAAAATCGTCGCTCGCGTCTGGCGACGGGTTCGCGCGGCTGAGCCGCTGAGCACGGTATGGGCCATGACAGCCGCGGTGGCAGGGGAGGTGTCGCGATGAGCGCGCGGGTGCTGGTCGCGATGTCGGGCGGGGTGGACAGCTCCGTCGCCGCGGCGATTTTGCGCGAGCGCGGCTACGACGTAGTGGGCGTCGCGATGCGCCTTGCGCCAGAAGGGCCGACGCCGGCGGTCTCGCGCCGTCGCGGAACGTGTTGCTCGCATGAGGACTTCGAGGATGCGCGGCGGGTCGCAGAGCGGATGGACTTTCCATTCTATGTGGTCGATTTGCGCGCGGAGTTTGGCGCCCGCGTGATCGACAATTTCGTCTCCGAATATTTAAACGGCCGCACGCCCAACCCGTGCGTGATGTGTAACCGCGAGATCAAGTTCGATCGCCTGCGCCAGCGCGCCGCGGCGCTCGGCGCGGACTACGTGGCAACCGGCCACTACGCCCGTATCGAGCGTGATCCGCGCGGCCGCTTCCATCTCCTGCGCGCCGCCGACGCCACCAAGGATCAATCGTACTTCCTGTTTACGCTCGGCCAGCTCGAGCTGAGCCGCACGCTCTTTCCGCTCGGCGCGATGACCAAGGCCGAGGTGCGCGCGCGCGCGCACCAGCTTGGTCTCGCCAACGCCGACAAGCCCGAGAGCCAGGAGATTTGCTTCGTCCCCGACGGCGATTACGCCCGCTTCGTCGAGCGAGCGGCACCCATTGAGCGGACGCGTCCCGGGAGGATCGTGGATATCGAGGGGCGCGAACTGGCATCCCACAACGGAGTGCATCATTTCACCATCGGCCAGCGCCGCGGGCTCGGCCTAAGCGCGCGGGCACCGTTATACGTGCGCGAGATTCGCGCGATGAGCGGCGAGGTCGTGGTCGGACCGCGCGAAGGTCTCGCCGCGGCTGGCCTGGTCGCACGCGATGTAAGTTTGGTCGATCCCGAGGGCGTTGGGACGGGTGCGGTCGCAGTCGAGGCGCGCATCCGCTATCGCCATCCCGCGCTGCCGGCGACGCTCGCGCTCGAATCGGGCGCCCGCGCGCGGGTGACTTTCGCGAGCGGCCGAGGCCCCGCAGTGACGCCTGGACAGGCGTGCGTTTTCTACCGCGGCGAAGAAGTTGTCGGCGGCGGCTTTATCGAGCGGGCTTTGTGAAGACTCTTTGCAAAACAGATGCAAGTACGCGAGCGATGCGTTTTGCGGTCGCCACGCTCGGATGCAAGGTCAATCAGTACGACTCGGCGATGATCGAGTCGCGCCTCGGCGCGCGCGGGATGGAGCGATGCGAGTTCGACGAGGTCGCCGACGTTTATATCGTTAACACTTGCACGGTGACCGACCGCGCCGACGCCGAGAGTCTCAAGCTCGCGCGGCGCGCGCGGCGGCTCAACCCCAGTGCGCGCGTGGTGATGACCGGATGCCTGGCGCAGGCGAATCCCGCCGTTCTCTCCGCAGCGTCCGAGATTGACGCCGTGGTGGGGCTCGGCCGCCCTGACGATCTCGAACACGCGGCACTGGGCGAAACCACGAGCCGCGTGATGGTTACCAACCTACGCAAGGAGCGCGCGCCGATCGAGTTGGGCGCGGTTGCGCTCGAGGGCCGCACGCGCGCGTTTCTCAAGCTGCAGGAAGGGTGCGATCAATTCTGCAGTTTCTGCATCGTGCCGACCTCGCGCGGAACTTCGCGCAGCGTCGAGCCTCGACGCATCTTCGACGCGCTTGATCGCCTGTCGGCCTCGGGCTTTCGCGAGGTCATTCTGACCGGCGTTCACCTAGGCGGTTACGGACGCGACCTCGATCCGCCGGTCAGTCTGGAGGCGCTGCTCGAGATGGTCGCCGAGCGCTCGCCGATCGACCGAGTCAGAATAAGCTCGCTCGACCCCGAGGAGTTGAGCGACCAAATCCTGGAAATCATGGCGGCGAGCGACAAGTTTTGCCCCCATCTCCATCTGCCGCTGCAGGCGGGCACCGACGCGACGTTGCTGCGGATGCGCCGGCGCTATGACATCGCTCACTTCAGAGATCGGGTGGAACGAATTCTCACGCTAATGCCCACGGCGGCTATTGGCACCGATCTTATCGCCGGCTTTCCCGGCGAGACCTCTGAGGACTTCGATAATTACTTTAAGTTTATCGAAACGCTTCCGCTTGCCTACTTTCACGTCTTCCCATACTCCGTGAGAGCGGGGACCACGGCCGCCAAGCTGCCGGGAAGGTAGCGGGGGCCGAGATAAAGCGCCGGGCCGGGATTTTGCGCACGCTCGGCGAGGACAAGCGACGGCGTTTTGCTGCACGGTTTCAGGGATCTAAGCTTAAAGTCTTGCTTGAAGAACGCGACGCGGACGGTAGGCTGAAGGGCTACAGCCGCAATTATATCCGCGTGCTGGTGGAGGGGCCCGATACACTTGGGAACGATGAAGTTGAGGTGGTGGCATCGCGTGTCGAGGGCGTGGCCCTCGTTGGGAAGGTTGCTGGGGTCCCAGGCGGCTCACGCAGCCGGCGCCGCCACGCTCTGAAGACGATCGCGCAGACCTGGAGCGGCGGCTCGACTATACTTTCGTGCGTCCCGAGCTGTTGCGGATCGCACTCACCCATCCGAGCGCCGCGGTCGGCGCCGACCTGCACTACGAACGGCTCGAGTTCCTGGGCGACGCGGTGCTCGATCTCGCGATCGCGGACTTGCTGATGCGCCGGCTTCCCGAAGCCAAGGAGGGCGTGCTCTCCAAGGAGCGCGCTTCGATCGTCAACGGCCGCACGCTCGCGGCCAAGGCGCAGGAGATCGGCGTGGGCCAGGCGCTCAGGCTGGGCAAGGGCGAGGAGAAAAGCGGCGGACGGGACAAGGTGTCGATTCTCGCCGCGTCGTTCGAGGCCGTGATCGGCGCGATCTATACCGACAGCGGTCTGCGGCCGGCCCAGGAAGTGATCGAGGGACTGTTTGCCGACGACATCGGCGGCCCCAGCACCGAGCGCGACTACAAGACCGAATTGCAGGAAATCGCCTACCGCCGCTTCCGCAGCCAGCCGGTCTACGAATTGGTGTCCTCGCGCGGCCCCGACCACGCCAAGATGTTCACGCACGCGCATCCGCATCGCCGGGCGCGACCTTGGAGTGGGCGAGGGCGGCAGCAAGAAGCAGAGCGAGCAGGCCGCGGCGCGCGCCGCCCTGGACCAAATCGAGAAGATCGAGAACGAAAAGCGTGACCGTCAGCTAAGCCTCATCGCGCGGGCTTTCGTCGACGTTGGGCGGGCGGACCAATGTCGGCAAGTCGACGCTGCTCAACCGGATGGTCGGCCACAAGGTCGCGATCGTCACGCCGCGTCCGCAGACCACGCGCCGGCGCATCCTCGGCATCCGCTCCGACCCCGACGCGCAACTGATTTTCGTCGATACTCCGGGGCTGCATCGCCCGCGCAGCGCGCTCGACCACCATATGATCGAAATCGCGCGCCGATGCCTTGGCGAGGGCGAGGTCGTGGTCGGCGTGGTCGAGGCGAGCGCGCCGCTAAGCGAAGGCGACCGCGCCTTTCTCGCCGAGTTGCGCGAGATCAAGGCGCCGCGCGTCGTCGCGGTCAACAAGATCGACCGCATCAAGCGCGCCGATTTGTTCGCCGCGGTCGAGCAATGCGGCCGCGAAGTGCCCGAGGCCGAGATCGTTCCGGTGAGCGCGATCAAAGGCGGCAACGTCGACGAACTGGTCGCGGTGATCAAACGGATGCTGCCCGAGGGTCCGGCCCTGATGCCCGAGGACGAGTACACCGACCAGACCGAGCGGATGATCGCGGCCGAGGTCGTGCGCGAGAAGGTGTTCCTCGCGATGCGCGAGGAGGTTCCGTTCTCGACCGCCGTGGTGGTGGAGAACTTCGTCGAGGAGCCGGATCGCACGCCTGCTGAAGATCGACGCGGTCATCGTCGTCGCGCGCGAGGCGCACAAGGGGATGCTGATCGGAGCGGGCGGCCGCCAACTCAAGCAGATCGGCACGGCCGCGCGGCTGGAACTCGAAAAAATGCTCGGCGCGCACGTCTTCCTGCAACTGCTGGTCAAGGTCGAAAAGGACTGGACGCGCAGTCCGCGCAAGATCGCGGAGTTGGGGCTCTGAGGATGAAGCCCGCCGCGAACACTCGCCAGCCGCGCGGGCGCGCTCGCCGCGCTGCCCGAGGGCGCGCCGGTCGTGGTGCTGGTCGGGCGCGCCAATGCCGGCAAATCGACCCTGTTCAACCGCATCGCGCGCGGCCGCCGCGCGATCGTCAGCCCGGTCGCCGGCACCACCCGCGACCTCAACGTCGGCCAGGCCGAGCATCGCGGGCGCAATTTTTTCGTCGTCGATAGCGGCGGGCTCGAATTGGGCGGACGCGAGCGCCTCGGCGAGCGCGTCGCCGAGGGCGCGTTGCGCGCGGTCGCGCTGGCCGACGTCGTGGTCTTCATGCTCGACGGGCGGGCCGGCCTCGGCCCCGGCGACCGCGAGGCGATCGCGCTGATTCGCGAGACCGGACGCCCGATGGTCGCGGCGATCAACAAGATGGACCGCGCCGGGATGGAAGCGGTGGCCGGCGAGTATCATGCGCTGGGCGTTTCGCCGATGGTGCTCGTGTCGGCGGCCCACGGACGCGGCGTCGAGGAGTTGCTCGAAGAGATTGTCGAGCGCCTGCCCGCCGCCGAGGCCGAGCCGTCCGCGCCGCCCGATCTGCGGCTCGCGCTCATCGGCCGTCCCGAACGTCGGCAAATCATCGCTGCTCAATCGCCTCGCCGGCTTCGAGCGCGCGATCGTCGACGACACTCCTGGCACCACGCGCGACCCGGTCGACGTGCGGCTTCGCGCCGCCGACCGCGACGTGCTCCTGATCGATACTGCCGGAATTCGCCGGCCCACCAAGGTCGAGGGCGAGCTCGAGCATTTCTCGGTCGGCCGCGCGATCGAGACCATCCGCCGCGCCGAGGTGCTGGCGCTGGTGATCGATTCGACCGAGGGCGTCACCGACCAGGACGCGCGCCTGGCGCGGCTGGTCGAGAGCGAGGGCCGCGCGCTGGTCCTGGTCTGCAACAAGTGGGACCTCGCGGCGAAAGAGGGGCGCCGCGTTGCGGCGTTCGTGCGCGACGCGCAAGCGAATGTGCCGTTTCTGGCCTTTGCCGAGATGCTGTTTACGTCGGCGCTCACCGGCGACGGCGTCGACAAGATCATCCCGGCTGCGATGAAGGCGGTCGATTCGTGGCGCGCGACTTTCCAGACCGCGCATCTCAATCGCATTCTGGCCGAGGCCACTGCCGCGATGGACCCGCCGATGGTCGGAGCGGCGGCGGCTCAAGCTGATGTACGTCACCCAGGTCGGCCATTCGCCGCCGCGTCTGGCATTTTTCGCCAACGTCGAGCGCGACATCCCGGCGCACTACCTGCGCTTCCTCGCCACGCGCTTTCGCGCGGCGCTGGGGCTGGTCGGTACGCCGCTGCTCCTGGGGTTTCGCCGCACCGGCCGCACCTGGGCCGAGGCGCGCGCGACCGGCGCGGTGCGGCCCAAGGAAGAATGTCGCCACCGAGAAGCCATCGAAGAACGCATCGAAGAAGGCGCCGAAGAAAAGGAAGTAACGAACCGCGCTGGGGCGCGTGGCCTGTGCGCTGTGGAAAGGCGCGCGCCGTACGCGTTTCGCGGCCTGCGGCGGCTTCGGTATAGTTAATCGGCAAGGTCGGATTTCGTGATCCTGATTCTGGATTTCGGCAGCCAGTACACGCAGCTCATCGCTCGCCGCGTGCGCGAGGCCAAGGTCTATTGCGAGATTCATCCGTACAATCTCGCGATCGAAAAGATCCGCGCGATGCGCCCGCGCGGAATCATCCTTTCGGGCGGCCCTGCGAGCCTCTACGAGACCGACGCGCCGGATATCGCGCCGGAAGTGTTGCGCGTTGGATGCCCGGTGCTGGGAATCTGCTACGGGTTGTATGTGATCGCGCAACACCTGGGCGCGCATAGCGCGGGCGCCGGCAAGCGCGAGTACGGTCCCGCCGAGCTGGTGATCGACCAGCGCGATGAATTGTTCGAGGGGCTCGCCGATCGCGAGTTCCCCGTGTGGATGAGCCACGGCGACCGCGTCGAGGCGATACCGCCGGCGCTCGAAGCGATCGCGCATAGCGGCAATTCGCCGTATGCCGCGGTTCGCACGCGCGATGGCCTGCTTCGCGGCATCCAGTTCCATCCCGAGGTCGCGCACACGCCCTGCGGCGTGCAGGTGCTCAGCAACTTCGTGCACAAGATTTGCGGCGAGGCCGGCGATTGGACGCCGGCCGCCTTCGTCGAGACCAAGCTCGCCGAGATTCGCGCGCGCGTCGGCAGCGAGCGGCCGCGTGCTGATGGGATTGTCGGGCGGCGTCGATTCCTCGGTCGCCGCCGCGCTGATCCATCGCGCGATCGGCGACCGGCTCAAGTGCGTTTTCGTCGACACCGGGCTCCTGCGCGCCGGCGAGCGCGAACGGATGGAGACGATATTCGCGGGGCGGCTCGGAATCGCGCTTAGCGTGGTCGACGCCTCCGATCTGTTTCTCGAGCGGCTGGCCGGCGTGCTCGATCCCGAGCAGAAGCGGCGCATCATCGGCCACACCTTCATCGAAGTGTTCGAGAAGGAAGCGGAGAAAATCGGCGGCGCAAAATTCCTCGGCCAGGGCACGCTCTATCCCGACGTGATCGAGTCGGTCTCGTTCAAGGGCCCCTCGGCCGTCATCAAGTCGCATCACAACGTCGGCGGATTGCCGGAGCGGATGCGCCTGGAGCTGGTCGAGCCGCTCCGCGAATTGTTCAAGGACGAGGTGCGCGCGGTCGGCCGCGAGCTCGGTCTAGGAGCCGACGTCGTCGATCGCGAGCCGTTCCCTGGTCCGGGATTGGCCGTGCGAATCGTCGGCGAAGTGACGCGCGAGCGCGTCGAGCTGCTCCGCCGTGCCGACCTGATCGTGATGGAAGAGATCGCGGCGGCCGGTCTTGGCGCGCGCCTGTGGCAGGCCTTCGCGGTACTGCTGCCGCTCAAGACGGTGGGCGTGATGGGCGACGGGCGCAGCTACGAGAGCGTGATCGCGATTCGCGCGGTCGAGTCCTCCGACGGGATGACCGCCGACTGGGCGCGGATCGATCCGGCCCTGCTCGCGCGGCTCTCCAACCGCATCACCAACGAGGCGCGCGGGGTCAACCGCGTCGTCTACGACATCACCTCCAAGCCGCCCGCGACCATCGAATGGGAGTAGCCACAGCGTGACCGTTCGTACCCGCTACGCGCCAAGCCCGACCGGCGCGCTGCATATCGGCAACGTGCGCTCGGGATTGTTCGCGTACCTGTTCGCGCGCCACAACGGCGGCGAATTCATCCTGCGCATCGACGACACCGACCAGGAACGCTCCACCGAGGAGTCGCTCGAAGAGATCCTCGAGAGCCTGCGCTGGCTCGGGATGGAGTGGGACAAGGGGCCGCCCGACCGCCGTTACTTCCAGTCGAGCCGCTTCGATCGATATCGCGAGGGCGCGCTCCAGTTGCTGCGCGAGAAAAAAGCCTACCCCTGCTACTGCACCGCCGAGGAACTGGACGCCAAGCGCAAGCAGGCCGAACGCGAGCATCGCAAGCCCGGCTACGACGGCAAATGCCGCGACCTGCCGTTCCCCGCGGACCTCGCGCTGCCCGACAAGCGCGCCGGCCGCAACTATACGATTCGTTTTCGCTCGCCGCGCACCGGCGAGACCGTGGTCGACGATCTCATCAAGGGGCGCGCCGTGTTCGACAACGCGGAGCTCGACGACCTGATCATTTTTCGCTCCGACGGCGTGCCGACCTACAACTTCGCCACCGTGCTCGACGACGCCGATTTCGGATCACTCACGTCGTGCGCGGCGACGACCATCTGCCCAACACGCCGCGCCAGATGCAAATTTTCTTCGCGCTCGGGCTCACGCCGCCCGCGTATGCGCATCTGCCGATGGTGATGGGGCCGGACGGGCAGAAGCTCTCCAAGCGGCACGGCGCGACCTCGGTCTTTGCCTACCGCGAGGCCGGCTATTTTCCCGAGGCGCTGCTGAATTACCTGGCGCGGCTGGGATGGTCGCACGGCGACCAGGAGATCTTTTCCAAGCCGGAGCTGATCGAGTATTTCGATTTCGCCGCTTGCGGCAAGTCGGCCGGGATTTTCAACGCCGAGAAACTGCTGTGGCTGAATTTTCACTACATGAAGGAGCGGCCACTGCCGCAACTCGCGCGCGAGGTGCGCCCGTTCATCGAGCGCGCCGGCTACAAGGACATTCCCGGCGACGAGGCGTGGCTCGAAAAAATGATCGCGACGCTGCGCGAGCGCGCCAAGACCCTGGTCGAGCTGGTCGACTTCGCGAAGTTCTACCTGAGCGACGAGATTACGATCGATCCCAAGGCCGCCGCGAAATTCCTCAAGCCCGATATTGCCGAGCCGCTCAAGGCGCTCGCGCAAGAGATTGAATCGATCGAGGGCGACTTCAACGAGGCGAGTATCCAGGCCGCGTTCGAGCGAGTGCTGGAGCGATTCGGCCTGAAGCTCGGGCAGCTCGCGCAGCCGGTGCGCGTGGCGCTGACGGGCGGCACGGTCAGCCCGGGGATTTACGAGGTGATCGCCGTGCTCGGCAAGGTACGGACTGTCGCCCGATTACGCGCCGCGCTGGAAAGAGTCCAATCTGCCACCTGATTGGCGTTTTGCGAACATCTGCCCGCAGACCCTGCCTTCTCGCATTTCAGGAAAGCGTTCGGCATTAGAAATTCAGCGAATTATTCACTATTCTCATGAGCACGGAACTTGCTCTACGACCTGATCAGTCCATAGCAGTTCGTCATCAAGACGAACGCAGAAGGCGGAAACAAGACAATGAACGAGAATACGCACATCGAGACGACGGTTGCTCGCGTGGAAGCGCTGCTCAACTACCTCGACACGACGGGCGAAAAGCCGGTCACCTACATGTACAAGACCGAAAACGGCTCCCCCCAGCGGAGCTACCACAACGTCAAGCATACGATGGCGATTCTCAACGGACGCGCGGTCGACGAGCGATTGACGCTCGACGGCCAAGGCTTCGCGCTGGTGCATCATCCGACCACGACCGGCAATTTCTACGATGAAGCCGAGGTCCGCGCGGTTTATTATCCCGAGGTCGAGCGCCTGGTGAAGCAAGCCACCGGCGCAGTGCGAGTAGTTGGTATTCGATCACAACGTGCGATGCGGCCCGATGGCGAAAGAGGGGCTGAACGGCGCGCGCGAGCCGGTCCGCTTCGCGCACAATGATTATACGCTCAAGTCCGGTCCGCAACGCGTGCGCGATCTGTTGGGCGAGGAGGCCGAGGCGCTGCTGAAGAACCGGTTCGTGTTTATCAACGTGTGGCGGCCGATTCGCGGCCCGGTGGAGGAAGCGCCGCTTGCGGTTTGCGACGCCCAGAGCATGCGGCTTGCCGACTTCGTGCCGACCGACCTTAAGTATCGCGATCGCACCGGCGAGGTTTACTCGGTGGCCTTCAACCCCGAGCATCGATGGTTCTATTTTCCACGGATGCAGCGCGACGAAGCGCTGCTGCTCAAGTGTTACGACTCGTCCGTCGACGGGCGCGCGCGATGGACCGCACACACGGCCTTCGACGATCCGACGTCGCCGCCCAATCCTGCTCCCCGCGAGAGTATCGAAGCGCGCACGATCGCGTTCTTCGCGCCCGAGAAGAAAAACTGAGCCGCCCGCCGGGGCGGGGTCCTAGGGCGAGGGAGCTGGCGAGGGCTCGGAAGAAACTTGGGCGAGGCCTCAGTCGAGGGTGCGGGAGAGGCTTCGGGCGACGCCTGCGGCGAGGAGGTGCCGGATGACGATGCCTGGGCGCTCGCACGCATGGTTTCGAAAAAGTTCGTATTCGCGGTGACCAGCTGCCCCAGCGCGATCACGATTTGATCCGACATTTCGGGCACCTTGTCCTTGCCCACCCTAAACACCGAGGAATCCTCGAACACCTCGCCCGGCAGCTTATCGGAATAGATGGTGAAGGAGACTGACACCGCGGACATCCGTCCGGCGAGCTTGTTGTCGATACCCTTCCACATATCAACACAGGCGAAGTGCACGCCCATCCCGTACCCGCTGGTGTTCTCGGCCAGTTGATAGCCGACCGATTTCTGGATTTTTCCCTTGAAGTCCGCGCAGAAGTTCTGCCCCACAACATCGGTGCATCGGCACGCGACGTTGACGTTGATCTTGCCGGCGTCTTCCGCGCTGCTGCCGGTGGGCGAAACCGCTATGACCGCTGCGAGCGCTAGCGTCAGCATGCCCGCGACGATTATGAATCCTGGAATTCTCAAGACGGGTGCAGGCTAGCCAGAAGCCTCGACGCGGGCAAGAGGGATCGACGACAGACGCTCTCAGATCGCGCCGCGCGCGCGCAACCCGGTGATCGCAGCCGCATCATAGCCGAGCGCGCTCAGCACGGCATCGGTATGCTCGCCCTTTTCGGGCGTAGGCGCGCGCAATTCCCACGGCGTGCGGCTCAGATCCACCGCCTGACCGACCAGCTCTTGGGGTCCATGCGCAGGACTCTCGATCGCGCGCGCGATGCCGATGTGCCGCACCTGCGGGTCGGCGAATACCTGGTCGATGCGGTAGATCGGGCCGCAGGGAACGCCGGCGCGGTTGAGAATCTCGATCCACGCCGCCGACGGGCGGGTGCGGGTGATCGCCTCGATCGCCGCGTTTAGCCGATCGCGATTGCGCAGCCGCGCCTTTCCACTCGAGTAGGCCGGATCGGTGGCGAGCTGTTCGGCGCCTAGCGCCTTGCACAGCCGGGCGAACAGCTCGGGGCCCGAACCCGCGATATTGATATGCCCATCGGCGGTTACAAAAACCCCGGTCGGAATCGCGGTCGGATGGTTGTTGCCGGCCTGCTCCGGGACCTCTCGCGCGAGCAGCCATCGCGCTGCCTGAAAATCCAGCATCGCAACCTGCGCCGCGAGCAGCGAGGTCTGCACCCACTGTCCCTCGCCCGATTTCTCCCGTTCCAGCAACGCGAGCAGGATACCCATCGCAGCGAAGACTCCCGCCGTCAGATCGGCAATTGCTATGCCGACGCGGACGGGACCCTGGCCCGGAAGGCCGGTTATCGACATCAGCCCGCCCATCCCCTGCGCGATCTGGTCGAGGCCCGGACGATCCGCGTAAGGGCCGTTCTGGCCGAAGCCCGAGATGCTTGCGTACACCAGCCGTGGATTGATCGTGCGGAGGCGGTCGTAATCGATGCCGAGCCGGTGCTTCACGTCTGGGCGATAGTTTTCCACCAGCACGTCGGCGCTCGCGACCAGGCGTTCGAGGATTTCAACCGCCTCGGGATGCTTCAGGTTGAGGGTAAGGCTTCGCTTGTTGCGATGCAGGTTCTGGAAGTCGGGACTGGAGCGCGAACCGACCTCGATCGCGTCGTTGTCGGGCGATTCGATCTTCAGGACGTCGGCGCCCCAGTCGGCAAGTTGCCGCACCGCAGTCGGCCCGGCACGCGCGCGGGTGAGGTCGATGACTTTGAAGCGGGAGAGTGGAAGCGTGCTCATACCAGCCGCATCATAATGCGGCCGACGCTTCGATGGCCAACGGATTTGCGCGCACGGATCGCCGTGCGGACGATCCACGACTTAATCCGCGGCCTAAGCGGCCTTAACTCTTTTTATGTCCTTCCGGAGCGCCCGCTTCCATCTCCGAGCGCCATTTGTCGATGGTCTCGATGTTGAAGCGCCAGTCGCTGCCAATCCGGAAGGCCGGAATCTTACGCCGCTTGATCAGCCGGTAGATGGTGGAGGGATGCACGTGCAAATATTCGGAGACCTCCTCCACCGTCATCACCTTGCTCTGCCGTCCGAACAGCGGACGATCCCTATCTTGAGCCATCTTCGCCCCCCGAACCTGCAAGCACCGCCACGACTCGTCTCCGGGTGTCTGAAGGATCACCCATGCGTTCCCCATTTAATAAATCTGACGCTCGGATGGCGCACCTATCGAAAAAGTCCCACACGCGGCTGACAGCCTGTTGCACCACGCAGCAGACTAACAATGCTTGTGTAGCATCATCGATGGGATGTCGCATAGATACTCCCGCTAATAAATTGCGGTAGAAGGGAACAGATGCACGGATAAAGCGAAAAAAACCTAGTTTTGCGAAAAACAAAAACATCGACTGTGGAGAAAAGAGTGGTCGCCTGTGCGCGAGTAAACACTTAGCCCTGGCGCGCGAGCCTGCTTGTGGCGCATCTACGACAGCAGTTGCAGCGATGCTGCACGATGAGAAAGCCAACAAGTCGAAAATACTCTGGAGTAAAATCTTGGCGTCTGAGGCAGGTATGCCTATTTGGGCCAAGTATTGACTAGATAAGCATGTCATCTCACAGGCGAATGAAATTCGCCCGTCCAACAGACCTGCGGATTGACTATCTCTGCTCTGTATCGCTCATTTAGGCACAAATTCTGCACTGTCCCATCTCGCCGCTCGGGTATAACCCGCGCGCCGTGCCGCGTTGTCATTCTCGAACCGTTCGGTCTTTGTCGTGCAATGAGAGGCACGCGGCGCGAATCGGCACGAGCCAAGCGCTCGAGGGCGAACAATGGCGGACCTATCCTGGATTGGAGCGAACATGCTGGAGTTCCTGAAGGCGCTATCCAAACGCAGCGTTGCGCCCGCCGAATTCGAGGCCGCCGATTCCGGCGCCGCGCAGTTGGCCGCTCGTCACCAGACCGACCTTTTGCAATTTGTCCTCGATAACATGGCTGAGGGCGTAATCGTGTGCGACCGCGATTTACGTCTGGTTCAATTCAACCGCGGCGCGAGCGCGATGGTCGGTGCTGATTTGAGAGGCGAGGATCTCGGCAATGTGGCGGAGAGGTATCAGCTAATCCCCTCGCGCGGGGCGCCGCCCGTCGCGCCCCAACAATGGCCGCTCGCGCGCGCGATGAGAGGCGAGGCGGTCAACAACGCTCAATTCATTCTGCGCGGTCCGACCCTGGCGAGCGACGTATGGATCGAAGCCTTCGCGCGCCCGGTCAGGACCGACGAGGGCACGATCCTCGGTGGTATGGTGGTTCTGCGCGACATCAGCGAACGCAAGCTTGCGGAAGATCAGATGCAGCGGGCGCGCGACCTCGCGCTCGAAACGGAACGCATCCGCTCCGAATTCCTCAGCAACATGAGCCACGAGATTCGCACTCCGCTCAACGGCATTATCGGCATGACCCAACTGCTGCTCGGCACCGAGCTCAGCCCCGAGCAGCGCGAGTATGCCGAGACCGTGCAACTGAGCACCGACTTGCTTTTCGGCATGGTCAACGATCTGCTGGATTTTTCCCGGCTCGCGGCAGGCAAAGTCGTGTTGCAGCAGGTCGATTTTGACCTCGAGCAGGTGGTGGAAACCGCGATGGGCCTGTTCGGCGAGGGCGCCCAGAGAAGCAACGTCGAGCTTATCCTGGACGCGGACGATGACGTGCCACGTCTGCTGCGCGGCGACCCGGCGCGGCTGCAACAAGTGCTGGTCAACCTGATCAGCAATGCGGTCAAGTTCACCGAGCGCGGCGAAATAGTGGTCCGCCTGCTCAAAGAGGCGGAATCCGCAGCCACCGCGTCGGTGTGTTGCGAGGTGCGTGATACCGGAATCGGGATTGCGCCCGAAGCCCAGAAGCTGCTGTTTCAACCATTCTCGCAGGTCGACGGTTCAACCACCCGCAAGTACGGCGGCTCCGGCCTTGGGCTCGCCATCTCCGCCCAACTGGTCGAGCGGATGGGCGGGCGGATCGAAGTAGCAAGCGAACCCGGGCGTGGATCTGTCTTTCGCTTCACCATGACACTCAAAAAGCAGCGCCCTTTCGTTAGCGCCACTTCGGATCCGCGCGCGGCATTGGAACGGTTGCGGCTGCTGGTGGTCGAGGACAACGCGACGCTCGAATTAAGCCTGCGCAAGCGTCTCGAGGCTTGGGGCGTACGCACGGATGCGGCTGCTGACGGTCCTGCCGCCCTCGAATTGCTGCGTGCTCGCGCGCGGGCGGGAACGCCGTACGACGCCGCGATCATCGATCTGCATGAGCCCGCCGCGGGCGGCGTGCAGCTTATGCGCGCGGTCAGGGCAGACTCGGCGATCGCGAGCACCTGGCTCATCGCCGCGAGCGCGGCGGCCGCTGAAATTTCCAAGCGCGCGCAACATTCCACGCACGCCGACATGTGGCTCGCGCGGCCAATCCGGCCCTCGCAACTTTTGCAGAGTCTCAACGAACTGCTCGCGCACAGGAGCCGCGATCAGGTGAACAACGGTGGCGATGGCGCAACGGTCGACGGTGGCCCGCAGGCGCGTCAGCGGCCCGAACACAACCTGCGTGTGCTGATCGTCGAAGACAATGCTATCAACCAGAAACTTGCGCTCAACCAGCTTCGCAAGCTCGGCTACGCCGCCGACGCAATCGACAACGGGCCGGGCGCGTTGGAGCTTCTGGCGCGCGGGTCTTACGCAGCGGTGCTGATGGATTGCCAGATGCCGCGGATGGACGGTTACGCGACCACCGCCGAAATTCGCCGCCGCGAGTCAGGCCGCAAGCACACTATCATCATTGCGATGACCGCCTTTGCGCATGAGGGGGCGCGCGAACCATGCTTCGCGGCAGGGATGGATGACTACATCGCCAAGCCGGTAAGGCTCGAGACGCTGGAGGCGGCGCTGGCGCGCTGGGTCCCATTGAAAGAGACGCCGACCAGCCAGCACGGCTCCTCGAAGAGGACGGCCGGGTCGGGTTGCGAGAGTATCGATCCGGAAGTGATTACTGAATTGCTGGATCTGTCGCGCTCGTGTGAGAGTGGCGACTTCCTGGGCGAGCTTATCAACATGTTCTACGGTGAGCTCGCTTCGCGGCTGGCCTTGATTCGCGAGGCTGCGTCGCGAGACGAACTCGCCGAGTTGGATGAGCGCGCGCACGAACTCAAGGGCTCGTGCCTCAGCCTCGGCCTCGGACGCATGGCGGCACTATGCGGTGAGATGGAGGCGCTGGCGAGGGGCGGGTCGGCGCAAGGCGCGCAAGCGCTGCTCGATCAGATCGAACGCGAGGCCAGAGTTGTCCGTCCGCTGCTGGAGGCCGAAAGGTCGTGCGCTTCACGCGAGAATGATTCGCGCTCTGCACATGTGCAGTGAAAAAATCGCTTCGATCGATCCGATGTGTTTCCGGTTCTTTAACTAAATTGCTCTATCAGTTGCCGTTCCTGAGCCTTTCCGTAATCCTTAGGAGTGATAATTTTTTTCCTCTGAGCATATTGGAGGTATTAAGTGAAAGCTGACTGGCAAGCTGTCATAGATTCAATTGCTACGTCGCTCCACACCAATTCCATCCTTGTTACATCGTCCCTGGCGTTCATCGTTTTTTTTGCGGTCGCAATAGTAATCAAACGTCTGATCAATCGGGCGGGGCTTAATTTATCTGCTACGGTTTCGCTTGGTAACCAAATTGAGCAGTCCGGCGGCTCGCCCGCGGACGGGGCTGCTTTTACACAGACAGGTCGCTTTGGGATCCCCGGCGGCTCGGCCAAAGTCACGCTGAAGGAAGAGTCGATAGTTGTGCGGCTGAAGGCCGACGCTGTGCAGAAGGCGCAGACTCTGTTGGCGGCCGGAAAAGATATCGATTCAGTCTGCCATGAGATCAATCCGGAATACGCAAGCTGGGAATCGCATAAACAGCAGATATTTCAAAGGGCGATGCAGGCGATGCTCAAAGCCCAGCGTTGAACAGCTGGCCCTTCTTTCTTATTCCGGCAAACGCCGGCGTCGCGTAGCTGGCAAAAGGTTCCGGTCAGCCGTTAATTGAGTCTTCAGCTTCGCTTCGGCGCGCGCCGCGGTTTCGGCCCGTCGAGCGAGCCATCAAATCTCGTAGCCCAGCCGGCGGGCGCAGTCGCGCAGGATCTCCGGCTCCCAGGGCGGACGCCGGGGATTCTTTGGATGCGGCTCGCTGGATGAAATTCGCCCCACCAAGTGCAGAAAAGTCGCGGCCGAATGTTTGTAGGCCGGTACCGGCTCGCGAAACGCCACGTTACCCAGGTATTGCAGCGCGTCGGCTAGCGCGTAGTAGTCCGGGTCGCCCGTTTCCCATAGGCGGTCGCGCTCGGCGAATTTCTCCGGCGCGAAAGTCGCCAGGCCCAACAGGTAGTCCGAGCCGAATTCGATCATGTCGATGCCCAGATCGTTGCCGGTATAGATGCGCAAGCCGGGCCGCACGGCGTCGCGCATCGCGAGCCGCCCCAGTTCGGTCAGCCGATCGAGCGAGGAATGTTTGATTCCTTTAAGCTCTGGGATTTCCATCAAGCCGCGCAGCGTCGCTTCGCTGAAAATCTCGCCATTGGAAGCGAACATGCGTCCCAACTCGAAACCGAGCACCTCCGCGTAGCCCTGGCACGCTTCGCGATACACCGCAATCTTGTCGTGATCCGATTTTCCATGCAGCCGCGCGGTCTGAAACAGGATCGGAATGCCGCCGAATTTCACGATCAGATCCATCTGGCGGCGATAAAGGGCGACCAGGTCGCCGTCGCGGCCTTCGATATAGGCGCCGGCGACGAACGGTACGCCTTCGCCCAGCGCCGCGCGGGTCCATCGCAGCACCTCGTGCTGTGCGGCGTCGCTCAAGTAGTTCACGTAGCCGGTGTCCATGTTGACCGCGTTCATCAGGCCGGCGCGATGCGTCGACAGCAGATGGCGCTGAAATTCTTCGACCGCTATCATCCCGCGGGCGTCATAGGGCAGCAGCGCCGCCGCGATGCCCTGCACCTTGCGGCCGGGCACGCGCCGCCTGATCAACGTTTCAAGTTTCATCATCTCAGTTCAATCATGACTTAATCAGGTCGCGGCGGCCCGCCCGGCCTTGGCCTCTTTCAAGCGCCGCGCCATCTCGGATCTCTTGTAGTGCGCGTCGAGCGGATAACATCCGGAGGGCAGATGATTGCGCGGCGCAGTGGTGCAATCGCTGAAGGTCCGGCAAACCCGCTTGTGTTGAAGCGGCCGCCCTTCAATCGCGTCCCACAGTATCTCGGGATAGGTCAGGAGCATCCGGCCCACGCCGACCGAATCCGTCCAGCCCATCCGGACCGCGGCCTGCGCCACGTTGGGGAGGAAATCCTGCAAATAGCTATACCCGGTACCCACGATAATCAATCCGGGGAAGCGCTCTTTGAGCACGCGCACCGCGTTCATCTGCCGCGCCACTTCAACCAGCGGATCGTGCGGCGGCCGGTAGCCGTCCGACGGTGGATACGCCGCAGGCCGCTGAAGATGGGGCGTGTAGTACGGACTACCCGCGGTCAGGTTCACCAGCCGGACATCCATCTGCTCGAGCATCGCGAGCAAGCGCTCCGGCTCACTCAAGTCCTCGCGTGTCGGATCGGCGGGATCAATGCCGAATCCCCATCGATAGGGGATGAGCCGTTCGAATGGCTCCGGCTCTCCAACTCCCGCTCCAACCGGCGAGGCGGCCGGCGCGGGCCGAAACGGCACCATATCGAACGCCGAGAGCCGCACCCCGATTTTAAGTCCGGGGGCGATTGCGCGAATACCCTCGACGGTTTCGCGCAGGAATCGCGTGCGATTCTCGAAGCTGCCGCCATAGCGCCCGTCGCGTGTGTGCGCGCCCAGGAATTCATGACCGAGATAGCCGTGGCAGTGCTTGACGTCCACGAAATCGAAACCGAGACGCGACGCTGTGTGCGCCGCGCGGTGGAAGTCTTCGATGATCGCGCCAATCTCGGCGTCGGTAAGTATCGGGAATTCAGCGGTGAGACCGAGGCGATGGTCCAGGACCGGATGGCGATAGAGGATGCGCGGCGCCGGCCGATGGTCCGCGCCGGGACGGCTGTAGCGCCCCGAGTGCGTGAGCTGCAGTCCGATCAGCAAGCCGTTATCGGAACCGGTGACGCGGCGATGCTCCTCGATCAGGACCTCGCGCAGATGGGCCAATCCGCGCTCGCTATGCGAAGCGATCACGAGCTGGTTGGGATTCGCTCGCCCGTCGTGGCGCACGGCCACCGCCTCGCCGCCCCAGATGAGTTTCGCGCCGCTCTGTCCGAACCGCCGCCAGCGGCGAACCGTGTTGTCGCTCGGGTTGCCGTCGGTCGTGCCGTCCCATCCTTCCATCGGATGGGCGGTGAGGCGGTTGCCTATACTGATCCCCTGGCGCACGAGCGGCTGCGCCAGGGGCGCAGCCGCTCCGTTGGACAATTCCGAATCGCACGGGATCGCGAGACCGAGCGAGTCCAGATGTTCCTGAAACTCCGCTACATCCCGCAGGCTTCCCAGTCGCGCAAACTCACCGGCCCTCATCCATCGGATTATGGGCGCAAGCGGCGCGCATTCTCAATGCGGCCAGGGTTGCGTCAGCATCGCGTTCTGGGCCGCGCTGATATAGTTCTGTGCGCCGCTGTCATACCACGAGCCCGAGTAGTGCATTCCGATGCAGCCCCACAACACCTGATCGGTATTGGCAGTGTCGGGATTGCTCTGGTAGTTGGCGATGTCGGATGCGTAGGTGTTCGGTTGCTGGCCCGAACTTGCGAAGTAGCTTTTGTAGTCCCCGTCCATGCAAGCGCGCTGGTCGGCGTAGCGATAGTCGGCGGCAAAAGCGGTCGATTGCATGATCTCCGGCCAGGTCATCCACTCGTAGTAAATCTTGGTTTGCCATAACGACCACGACTGGTAGCAGCAATTCGGGCACGACACCGTGGAGCCTCCGGGCTCGCTTATCGTGGTGTTCCACAAGGCCGTGAAGCTGCCCTGGACGCACTGCGCCTGCGTAGTACGTTTGTCGCCCGCGCCGCCCTGCAGCCATCCGCTCTCGATCCAGCCTTGCGCGCGCACGACATCTTCATCGATCCCGTACTTGCACGCGGCCCATCGCATGATCATGTCCGTCGAGCCGGTGTAATTGCCGTCCACCCGCTGGTACTGAGCGTAACTGTCGCGGTAGTCGAACGTGTAGCCGTTGGCCGCGTATGCCGAAAGCTGCGCCGCGGTTGGCAACGTATGGTTGAAGGGCGTATTAGCCGCAACATTTTCCGTGGTCGCCGGTATCATAGTCGCGCATTGTGTACCGGTGGGCAGCGAGGCGCTCGATGACACCGTGGAGAAGTGTTGGGGTCCAGGCGTCGGGGTGGGGGTCGGTACGCCCGGGGTTGACGTTGGTAACGGCGTGGACGTAGGGGTCGGCGTCGGCAGACCGGGTGCCGGCGTAGGTGTCGCTGGAGCGGGGCTTGGCGTGGGTGTCGCTGGAGCGGGAGTTGGCGTCGCGCTCGAATTGTTTACGGTTATCGAGACGTAAGCGGTGCCGATGGGCAAGGTGCCGCCTGACTGGAAAACCCGCACCATCAGAGTGTGCGTGCCGTTCGCGACGGTGGTCGAATTCCAGGTGAAGTTGCCGTAACCAGAGAGCACGCTGTTTCCATCGACCTCCAACTGGTCCCAGTAAACGTCAGGGCCCTGGGTGACCGACACGGTGACCGCCGTGCCGCTGACGGTCTGGCCATTCCCGGGTCCGGTAATCGTGATCTCCGTGCCTATATTGGTCGGCGTCGGCGTGGCGACGGGCGTGGTACTGGGACTTGGCTTGGGTGTCGGAGTTGGGGTGGCAGGCGATGGTGTGGGCCGCGGAGTCGATGTGGCGGTTGGACTCGGCTTGGGCGTCGGCGTGGCACTATGGCGGACACGCAGTAATGCTGGCCGTCCAGACATCAACGCCCAGGCCGAGGTGCGCGGCAAATGATCGTTTGAGACCAACGCGAGTGTTGTCGCGACGGCGAATAAAAGACGTATAGTTGAACGTTTCATCGAATTCCCCCCGAAAAAAGCCCTGATCAGGCAAACCTCCGCATCGCGGCGTCGCGCTCGTTTTCTCGAGCGGGGCGCTGCCAGCGACGGGCTAGGTCTTTAAAGGGGACAATCAGCCAGAAGAAGAATCGGTCATGGCCGGTCCAGCGGCGCGGCTTCCTACGCCGATTGGCAACTAGGGGAAGATCTCTCCCCCCGGGAGATCCTCCACGCCATTCCATGACTACAAGATGTATAAAGCGTCGACACACGTGTCAACATAATCTAATAATTCTACACACTGTTGTTAGTGAAATTTAATGTTTTACAATGTATATGTAGTTCAATTGGCGTATAGCATGCAGATCATAGCGCCCTTAACCCCTTAACCCAGTGGCCATTCGATCACCCTTCAGAGACCGGCGCTTGCCTCCTCTCGCTTCGGGAACGTAGAGAGTTGGGTATCGCGATAGAAGATTGAGGATTCGACAATGGCCGACGACAGCCATCGGATTTTTGGCTTCACCGACGAACAGCTCGCCACGCTGGAACTGAGCTGGCGACCCGGTCTGTTCGACGGTCACGTGGTGCTGGTCTCGGGTGCCGGCACCGGACTGGGCAAGGCGATCGCCTATCAATTTGGTCGCCTCGGCGCGAAGGTGGTCATCTGCGGCCGCAAACCAGAGCCACTGGAACGCACCGCGGATGGGATGCGCCGGCTCGGCATCGATTGTCTAGCCTGCCCGATGACCATTCGGGACCCGGAACAGGTAGCGGCTCTTTTTGACGCCGCCTGGGCGCGCTATGGACGGCTCGACGTGCTGGTGAACAATGCCGGCGGGCAGTTCCCTCAGCCGGCGCTCGATTTCAGCATCAAGGGATGGAACGCGGTGATTGACACCAACCTAAATGGCACCTGGTACATGATGCAGGCGGCGGCGCGGCGTTGGCGCGACGCCGCGAGCGCCGGATGTATCGTCAACATCGTGGCGGTGGTTGAACGCGGGATGCCCGGCGTTGCTCACACCTGTGCCGCGCGCGCCGGCGTGATCTACCTGAGCAAGACGCTCGCCGTCGAATGGGCGCCCTTGAGAATCCGGGTCAACAACGTGGCGCCCGGCGTCACCGCCACCGAGGGTATGAACGTCTACCCCGAGGAGGCACGGGCGGAGTTCCGCCGCGCCAATCCGATGATGAAGCTCGGCGACGCCCAGGACGCGGCCGACGCCTGCTGCTACCTGGCGGGACCCACCGGCAAGTTCATCACCGGCGAGGTCATCGCGCTCGACGGCGGCTTTCAGATGTGGGGGGAGCAGTGGACGGCCGGGCGTCCGGATTATTACAAACTCAAAGAGTGAACAGGCCGCTGGGCCGAGGAACCATTGGCGCACTCGCGCCGGTGCATGCTATATGGCGTTACGGGGACAGCTTTGCAATGATCGTACGGGGCGATCAGGAGGAAACAAACCATGGCTGGAAGCGGGCAAATATCCGAACACAAGCATCAGTCGAAAGCCAAGAGCCAGCATCCGATGACTCAGATAGCGACGCGGTCATTGTTCGAAAACCAGGATGTGAGAGTGTGGGAGATGGACGTCGCGCCGGGCGACACCTTTGGCCTGCATCATCACAGTAATGACTATGTGCTTTACATCACCAGCGGCGCCAACCTTAAGGTCGACGACAAGGACGCCGGGGCGTACGACTTCATCGCACATGACCGCTCGGTCTACTACATCAAGGCGGGCGGGACCGAGAGCTTTCGCAACGTCAGTCCGACGCCTTTTCGCGAGGCGCTGATTGAGATCAAACGCAAACCGCGCCCCGACCAGGATCGCGCCGGCTTTACCTCGTGCGATGCGCTGGTGGGCGCGCCCGACCGTGCCGGCAGTATCTGCGTGCTGGAGAACGATCGGATGCGCATCCTCGAGACCACGCTGCCGCCGGGCAAAGCCCTCGGCATGCAACGCTGCGAGCGCGACGCCGCGGTGTTCGTGGTTCAGCCGGGCAAGGTCAAGGTGGTCGAGCGTGCGACCGCGGGCCCGGAGCGGGTCAAGGAAGAGACGCGCAACGTGAAGGACGTATGCTGGCAGGCGGGCAGCGTCGAACGCGACCTGGTAAACGTCGGAAAAGGTTTATATCGGGAGATCAGCGTCGAGCTTAAGTAGACCCTGATCGGGTAGCTAGTCACTTAACGATCTCGCGACCGCTTCTAACGCACAACGGCCGCAGCCCCTTAGGGCTGCGGCGGTTGCTTTTGGTGTGTGCCGCGCGACTCTTACTGATTCGGAATCAGCTCGACCCGGCGGTTCTGAGCGCGCCCTTCGGCCGTCTTGTTGGTCGCGACAAAGTCGGTCTTCCCGTAGCCATGCGGGCTCAGACGGCTTTCCGCGATACCGTGGTCGGCCAGGTATCTCACCACCGAGTTGGCGCGGCGCTCGGAGAGCTTCAGGTTGTAGCGCACCGAACCGATCGCGTCGCAGTAGCCATTGACGTTGACCGATACGTCGCTGTGCTGCTTCAGGATACCAGCGGCTTCGTCGAGCACCGCCGCATCCTGCGGGCGGATGTTGTACTTGTTGAAATCAAAGTGCACGCCACGCAGGATTAGCTTCTCCGGCGGCGGAGGCGGCGGCGGAGGAGGTGGCGGCGGCGGAGGCGGCGGTGGTGGCGGAGGCGGCGGCGGAGGCGGCGGACACAAGTAGTGGCCGACCACTCCACCAATTATACCACCGCCCGCGAGCCCCGCGGGAATTCCCCACGCGAAGTAGGTTCCTTCATGCGATCCGTGGTTCTTTTCGGTTAGGATGACCGCAGTGGCTATCCCGGCACCCGCTATCGCACCAATTCCGGCGCCTAAGGTTTCACAGTTTCTCTGCTCTTCATTGGCCGAGCAGCCGGCGACCATACACACGGCTGCCGCCCCCATCAGGTATAGACCCAGTTTTCTTCTCACCATCATCCTTCCTTCCCAGCCTTTGGACGAGCAGCGCTCCAGCGATGCCTCCCCCGGCCAGCTAGAGTTACCGATAAAACTTATTCAAATCTTCAAAATATCTGAACGGTTGTCTCATAAGTTTCGACCCGCGACAAGCCCCATCCCGCGCCTTTTTTGGTGCCCCGGATGGGTCTCGATTCGACCTTGGCAGAGGTTCCGCTGACCATCCAGCTGTTCGCTTTAGACCGGCTATGGTATAGCTGCGCTTATCTGGTTCTTTACCTAATCAGCCGACCCCAAGGAGAAAGCGATGCGCTTCGGCCTCCTGTACTCACTTCAGTCGCGGCCCGATAAGCCGGCGACGCAGGCGCAAATCTATCGAGAGATGCTGGAGGAAATAGAAGTCGCCGAAGACCTGGGCTTCGACTCCGCCTGGCTGGTCGAGCATCATTTCCTTGCCGACGGTCTATGCCCTTCGCCCCTGGTGGCTGCGGCCGCGATGGCAGCGCGCACGCGGCGGATGACTATCGGCACCAGCATGTACCTGCTGCCACTCCATCGCCCGGTGCAATCGGCCGAGGACGTGGCGGTGCTCGACAACCTGGCCAACGGCCGGATCATCCTGGGCGTGGCCGCGGGCTACCGGCCCGAGGAGTTCGCCGGTTACGAGGAGGAGCGCGCGGGCCGCGAGGGGCGGATGGAAGAGCAACTCGACATCATGATCAAGGCCTGGACCAGCGAGTCTTTCTCCCACCAAGGCCGCTACTACAAAATTCCCGAGACCTCGGTTACGCCCAAGCCGGTGCAGAAGCCGCGCCCGCCAATCTGGATCGGCGCTTCGACGCGAGGCGGAGTCCGCCGGGCCGCCCAATGGGCCGACGCGCTGGTCGCCTCGCCGCGCCATCATATTGCCGAACTCAAGCAACACTTCGCAATGTACGGTGAGTACCTGCAGCGGTTCGGCAAACATCCGTCGTGCGTTCCGGTCATCCGCGAAGTCTATTGCGCCCCGACCACGGCCCAGGCCGAAGCCGAGGCGCGCGACGGCGTGATGTATATCCATGGCGGAATGTACGGCAAGTGGGCCGGCGTGAGGCCGCTGCGCGACGACCACGGCGAGCTGGTCAAGGATCCGGCGACCGTCACCTTCGAAAGTCATCGCGAGCGTTTCATCATCGGCAGCCCCGAGCACTGCGTGCGCGAGATAAAGCGCTACCAGAGCGAGATTGGAATGGACTACCTTATCTGCTGGATGCAGTTTCCGGGCGTCGAAATGGAGAAGACGATGAACTCGATGCGGCTGTTCGCGAAAGAAGTAATGCCGCACGTTAAAGGTTGAATAGCTGGAGGTTCAACGGCGATGCGTAGCTGGATCGATCTCAATAGCGACATGGGCGAGTCCTTTGGAAACTACGTGCTGGGCCGTCCCGACGAAGTGATGAAGCAGATAAACCACGCAAATATCGCCTGCGGCTTTCACGCCGGGGACCCGGTCTGGATTCGGCGTACCGTGGAATCCGCCAAGCGCTACGGGGTGACCCTGGGTGCGCATCCGGGATTCCCCGACAAGATGGGTTTCGGACGCCGCCTGATGAATATCACCCACCAGGAGGCGCGCGACTACGTGGTTTACCAGGTCGGCGCGGTAAAGGCCTTTGCCGACGCCGCCGGGGTCAAACTGGTGGCGGCCAAACCGCACGGTGCCTTTTATCTGTGGGCGCAGCAGAGCGAGGAAAACTCGCGCGCGATCCTCGAGGGCTTTCGTGAAGTCGATCCCGACTTCGTCGCCTACCTGCCGGCGCTGCCGCGCCATCCGATGCTCGAGGTCGCGGAAAAAATGGGCTTCAGAGTGATCAAGGAATTTTATCCGGGCCTGGTCTACGCCGACGACGGATCGATCGGTGTCAAGCGCACCTATGGCGAGGAAAATGTCGAGGAGATGGTCGGCCTGGTGATGAAGTTCGTCACCGAGGGCAAGGTCAAGAGTTCCAGCGGCAAGGAGATCAAGGTCGAAGCCGACAGCATCTGCGTCCACGGCGACGTGATCAACGCGCCCGAGGTTCTGACCGCGATGCACAAGGCGCTCAAGCAGGCCGGGGTAACCGCGCGCAGCGCCGTGCAGGACGTAAAGGGCAAGGGCAATGGCCGCACGCATGCCGCACCTGCCCACGCATGAGCGTTGTCGGCCTCTTCTTGGACCGGTCCAAGAGAGCTTGTAGCCTTTTCGGTCAGCCTGAGCGGAGCGAGTCTGCGAGCGCGGTCGAAACGCCTCGCGCGGTGCTCCCGGTCCTCCGCGCGTCAAGCCGAGATAACCCCGCAGCTCAACGGATGACCCGAGCAGAACAAAGTCGACTCTTCTTTATAGCCCGAATCCGGAAATCGCGGATTACGCGCGGAGGACCGCGCGAGGCGCTTCGACTCCGGCAGCCTTCGCCCAGGATGACCCGAGTGGATTAGGGTTGGGACGCGAGAAGTCAGGAGAATTTATCACGATGGCGCTGGAAAAATTCGTCAACGCCTACGTCGCGCGCACTCCGCGCTCGCGCGAGATTTACGAAAGCGCGCGCACCGTCCTGCCGGGCGGAGTGAGCGGCAACGCCAAGTTCCTCAAACCGTATCCGCTATACGTCAAGCGCGCTCGCGGCGCGCACGTGATCGATGTCGACGGCAATGACTACGTCGATCTGCTCGACGCAGTCGGCGCCGCCATCCTGGGCCACGGCCACGAATCGATAAGAAGTGCGGTCAAGGAGCAGATCGACGAGGCGATCCTGCCCCTGATGGCGACCGAGCTCGAGGTGAAGCTGGCGCAAAAAGTCTCGCGTCTGATGGATTACATGGAGATGATCCGCTTTGTGAACAGCGGTTCCGAGGCGACATTGATGGCGATGCGGGCGGCGCGCGCGTTCACCGGACGCGAGCGGGTCGCCAAGTTCGAGGGCAACTACCACGGCCAGCACGACTGGTCGCTGATTGGCGGCGCGGCGGGCGGGCAGGGGCCCCAGAGCGAACCGCTCTCGATGCCCGACTGCGCGGGAATTCCGCATTCGGTGGTCGATAACATCCTGATGCTTCCGTTCAATGACATGGCCGCAATCGACCTCGTGCGCCGCCACGCGCCGGAGCTTGCCGCGGTGATCGTCGAGCCGGTGGCGGCGTTCTTCACCGGCGCGGTCCCGGCCGATCCGGAATTCCTGCGCGCGCTTCGCAAGGTGACCGAGCAAAACGGCGTGATGCTCATCTTCGACGAGATCGTCACCGGCTTCCGGCTCGGCCTGGGCGGCGCGGCGGCACACTTTGGCGTGCGGCCGGACCTCGGATGTATTGGCAAGATCGTAGGAGGCGGGTTCCCGGTTGGCGCGTTCGGCGGACGCCGCGATTTGATGGAAAAAGTGATCACGCCGACCAAGCAGCCCTCGGACCTCAAGGAGAAGAGCTTCGCCTCAGGGACGTTCTCGGGCAATCCGATCAGCATGGCCGCCGGCCTGGCCGCGCTCACCGAACTGGAGCGGAACCCGGTCTACGAATATGTCGGTGCGATGGGTCACGCCGTACGCGAGGGAATCGCCCAGAGCGCGCGGCGATGCGGCTTTCCGGTCCAGGTCACCGGCATCGGCTCGCTCTTTCATGTCCACTTCGCCGATCAGCCGATAACCAACAAGCGCACCGCGATGCTCGCCAATCATGCCCGCCAGTACGAATTCAGCATGGGCCTGCTATCCAAGGGCATCCTGCTGACGCCCCATCATCCGGGGTTTCTGTCGGCGGCGCATACCGCTGAGGACGTGAAGGAAGTGCTGCGCGTCGCCGACGAGGTACTGCGCGAGATGGCAGCCGGCTGAGCGCGAGCAGGGGACGTGTCGCAATGGATGTACGTTACGATTTCGGAGGCGACGAATACATCTTCGTCGACTTCGATATCGAGATGAGCCTTGAGGTCAACTTCAAGATTCTCTCCATCTGCCAGGAAATCGAGCGCGAGCGCATCCCCGGAGTGATCGAGGTATGCCCAGGCAATGCGTCGTACCTGTTGCACTACCGGCCCGAGGAGATCGATCCGGACAAGCTGGTCAAGGAACTGCGCAAACTCGAGCATCAGGCCGAGCACATCAGCGCCATCAGCTCCCGCATGGTCGATATCCCGGTGCTCTATGACGATCCGTGGACCAAGGAATGCGCTACGCAGTTCGCCGAGCGTCATCAGGACCCTTCGGTCACCAATCTCGAATACCTGATGCGCCTAAACGGCTTCAGCAGCAAGCAGGAATTTATCCAGGCGCATTCGGGGCGTCCGTACTGGATTTCGATGGTGGGTTTCGTGCCCGGCACCGCGTGGGGATACCAGATGGTGCCGCGCGAGCGCGCCTTGCAGGCGCCCAAGTACGTCCGCCCGCGTACCGACACGCCCGAGCGCGCGGTCTCGCACGGCGGCGCGTTTCTGGCGATCTATCCGGTGCGCGGACCGGGCGGCTACCAATTGATAGGGTTGACGCCCGTGCCGGTCTACGAGCCCGAGGGTCGGCTGGTTGATCTCCGCGAGACGCGAATCCTGG
Source organism: uncultured delta proteobacterium (assembly GCA_963710455.1). Classification (GTDB taxonomy): domain Bacteria; phylum Desulfobacterota; class Binatia; order Binatales; family Binataceae; genus JAKAVN01. The sequence goes on along the minus strand of CAVQAG010000009.1, from coordinate 437,144 downwards.
CCAAGGCGGCGGATCGATGGAAATTGCGCCCAATCGATCTCGATGAATTCAACGCGATCCGCGCCGAGGTCGAGGCCGGCACGTATCGCTATAAGATCGTCGAGCAGGAATTCAGGCCGGCAGTCTATTTCGAGGATCCGGAGCGCTACCTAAACCGGCTGCAGGAAGAAGCGCGCGCATGCTCAAAGTCCTGAGACCGGGACTGCTGACCACGATCCAGGATGCCGGCCGCTTCGGCTGGTATCACATCGGGATGCCGCCGTCGGGCGCGATGGACCAGTTTTCGTTTCGCGCCGGTAATCTGCTGGTCGGTAACGACGAAGGCGCCGCGGCGCTCGAGACGACCTTTCTCGGTCCCGACCTCGAGGTCGCTGCCGACGTCACGGTCGCGGTCACCGGTGCGCCGCTCGAACTGAGGCTCAACGGCGAGCCTGCGCCGATGTGGGTCGCGCTCGCGCTTAAGCCCGGGGACAAGCTGCATTGCGGACAGGCGGTCGCGGGCGTTCGCTCATATATATGCGTCCACGGCGGAATCGACGTCCCCGAATTGCTGGGTAGCCGTTCGACCTACCTGCTCGGCCGCTTCGGCGGAATCGGCGGCCGCACCATCGCGGCGGCGGACGTGCTCGTCACGGGTGCGCCGCGCCGCAGCCGCCGCCGAGCTTACCGGGCGCCGCCTCGACCCGCGGCTCTTGCCGACCTTCCCGGAAGTCGCGGAACTGCGGATTCTGATCGGTCTTTGCAGCTATCGGCTCACCGAGGAGAGCATCGCGCACTTCCTTAACACGCCGTGGGAGGTCTCCACCGAAGCGGATCGTATCGGCTACCGGATTCACGGAGCAGGGTTTCAGTTTCGCGATCGCGAAGCGCCCTTCGGCGCCGGATCCGACCCCTCCAACGTGGTCGATGTCGGCTATCCGGTCGGCTCAATTCAGGTCCCCGGCGGAAAGGAGGGGATCCTGCTGATGCGCGACGCGGTTACCGGCGGCGGCTACGCCACCATCGGTACCGTCATTCAATGCGACCTCGATCGCGTGGCGCAAGCCGCGCCGCGTACGCGCTTTCGCTTTCGCGCGGTCACGATCCAGGATGCGCTGCGGCTGCGCGCGCAATATAAGGCGCGTTTGTGGGCGCTTAGGGATTCGCTCGCGCTGTTCGATAGCGTCGGATGGCTCGGTCAATAGCTGACGACCAAAAGTTAGCCGAATTCCACTCCTAGTCATCTTAGCCGCGGTTGCGCGCCGAAACTCCTGAAACAGCGTTGTTTCGATGTCGCGTTTTGCGGAAATGTTCCGTCCCCTGACCTCGCCAGAGAGATTCGATTGAATGGGTCCGCTCGGTCAGATGGCCCAGGGACCCTTGGCGGCGAGGCCAGGGGACGGTTTTTGTCCGGTCGAGGGCGCGCGTTCGACCGTATAAGCGGATTAAAGCAGAAGACTTACTGTCCGCCGCCTGCGGATTTCGCCAGCTGGTGATACATCGCCGCTAGCTTTTTACTGTGCTTTTCCATCTCGAGATAGTGCGCGGCGGCCTGCTTCATGAAAATCTCTTGCGTCGCGATCACTTCCTGGTCCGATCCCGTGCGCTTTCCCATGGGCTTGTGGATGGCTTCGTATTGAGCTTTTGCGTCCTCGGCCTCCTCCTTGTGCATCTTCGCCCGGGCTTCATAGTAGTTCGCAAGCGCCTCATAGTCCTGAGCAGTCTTGGCGTTGGCTGCCATGGTTCCGACATTCTGGTGGGTGATTTCCTCTGTCATCCCCACGCCCGACCACGCTGCGGCGACCGCGCATGCCACGAGTACCGCAAACAACGATGATTTCCCTCTCAACATCAGCTTCAGCTCCTTATGGTTGGGTGCTCCCCCCGGAGCGACCTGATACGCACCAGGGTTGCCGCATAGCTCAAAGCATTTCGGCCGGTTTTTTTCAAGCCCAATTTCAGAATGACGGGTGTAGCTGATATTGCCGGTCTGTTAATAAACGGTCGTTATTAAAAGAGCGGGACTGCTTGACATTCCCTTTGGATCAAGCATTATAGCGTCCACTCGGGGCGTGGCCTACGCGGGTAGCCTTACCTAGGGGAACCTTGTCTATTAGGGCGACTCTCGCGCCGCCTCCGGAGCAACTGATGGGAGAAATAGGGCTGGGCGCGATAGAACGCATCGCGTCTCAATTGGACCGCGCGTAACCGTTCGGGGGTCGACGGTGGAAAGTTTGCGGGCGGCTGGGGCACCGCGCGCAAATGTGTAACGTCAAGGTTACGGTGACGATGCGGCGTCGGGAATTTTTCCGAGAGGTGGCCTTTGCTTCACGGGGCGATGGGTAAAATCAGCAAGTGGTCAGTAATGTGCGCGGCGCTGGTGGCGCTGTGCGTGACTTCGGTCGGATGCGAAGGTGAAGCGCAAAAGCGCATCATTCGGGAACGCATCGGAACTTCCTCCGAGGGGCGTTCGCTACCTGAGCACGAGGATTACTATGGCTCAACCGTGGCGGACAAAGACCACGCGTGGGTAGTCGGCACCTACGGCACGATCCTGAGCATCACGGACAACGCTTCCAAAGTCGAGCTGCAAAAGAGCGGGACTCACTTCTCCCTCTTTTCGGTCAGCTGCGCCGACGCCAACAACTGTGTCATCGGCGGAGAGCAGGCGCTCATCTTGCGCACTGTCGATGGCGGCAAGACGTGGGAGAAGGTCGACGCTCCCAAGGGAGTGAGCGAAAACCTGCTCGGAATGAGCCGCGGCAAAGACGGGAATCAAATCTGGGCGGTCGGTCCCGAAGCCACCATCATTCATTCGTCTGACGGGGGTAAGACCTGGGAGGACCAGAGTCTGCACAAGGACGAGTGCCTCAACGGCGTAGCCTTCCTGGACGACAAAAATGGATGGGTCCAAGGCGAATTCGGCGTGATCAAGCACACTCTCGATGGGGGGAAGACCTGGGTCGAGTCGGACAAGGTCGTGGGGCTGCCCAAGTATGTCGAAGACGTGACCGACGCCGAAGCCTATCATCGGGGAATTCCCGAGCTGTCCGAGCAGGATCTCTACCTTTTCGGTAGTGCGTGGACCAGTCCCCAGAAGGGTTACATCGTGGCCGCGAGTGGCTACGTGCTTGAGACCAACGACGGCGGGGCGACCTGGCAGGCCAAGCGTGGCGGCAGCAATTCACTGTTCGCGATAGCCACTCCCGCCGGGCATCCGGCGGTAGCCGCGGGCTTACTGGGAACGGTTGCGCATGAGGGCAACGGCGGCAGTTGGACGCTCGACGAGGGCGTGTCGAGCCGCGTGTACACGTGGCTCAGAAGCGCCTCGTTTTCGCCCGACGGCTCGCTCGGGATTATGACCGGCGGCAATGGCGCGGTGCTGGTATCGCAGGATGGTGGCGCGACCTGGAACGCGTTGAACAAAGACCTGATCGCGGCCGCGGGCATCGCCGCGGCGAAGAGCTAAGTCGGAACAAGGATTGAAGTCGAATGGACCGGGAGTAGCGGCTGGAAGAGATGCAGTAAGGCGCCCCGGACGTTAAGAGCAGGAATTTTCAATGGCGACGTCAAGCACAGAATCCTCAGTAGCAGCTGCCATGAACAGATTGCCGGCAGCGGAACGCATCACCCACGGCATCGCCAGATTCACCTTGAGGCATCGCTGGCCCACGCTGGTAGTGCTGGCGGTTATCACCGTCTTCTTCGCGTTCCACGCGGTGAAGGTCCAGATGTACAGCCAGTTCGCCGACCTGTTGCCGCAGGCCCATCCGTACATCAAGGCGTACAACCACTTTCGCACTACTTTCGGCGGCGCGAATATCGTCAGCCTTTCGTTGCGGGTGAAAGACGGCGACATCTTCAACACCGACACGCTCAAGAAGATCCGCTATGTCACCGAAAAGGTCGACCAGATTGACGGCGTCAACCATTACCAGGTGGCCTCGCTCTCGCACGTCAAGATTCGCCGTCTGGAAGCACGCTCGGGCGGCTTGATTAAGTCGGTGCCTGTCTTGCCTGAGCAAGTTCCCACGGATCCGGCTGAGCTCAAAGAGCTCAAAAAGGAGATGTACAACAACGACATCGTCTATGGAAAATATCTCTCCACAGACGGTAAGGCCGCTCTGATCCTGGCGGGCTTCAACGAAGAACGGCTGGACTACGGTAATATTCAGCATCAGATAATGCTCATTCGCCAGCACGTGGAGGACAACAACACCGTGCTGTACGCCGCGGGCGAGCCGATGCTGAAGGGCTGGGTGTGGTTCTATACCGGCGAGCTGGCGGAAATCTTCGCGGTCACTTTCATATTCATCTTCGGCACGCTGATCATTTATTTCCGCCGTCTCTATGGTGTGCTGCTGCCGTTTATCGGCGCGATTGCGCAGGCCATCTGGGGCCTCGGCTTCCTCGGCATCCTGGGTTACAACCTTGACCCGCTGGTGCTCGTCATACCGCTGCTGGTCTCGGCGCGCGCCGCGAGCCATGGCGTGCAGATGGTCGAGCGCTATTTCGAGGAGCTTGAAGCCACCGGCGACAAGCATCACGCCGTGGCGATCGCGATGGGCGAGCTGTTGCTGCCGGGCGGAATTGGGGTGTTGGCGGACGCCGCCGGCATCCTGGTGCTGGCCGTCGCGACCATACCGCTGGTGCGCAAGCTGGCCTTCTTCGCCAGCTTCTGGGGCTTTTCCAACATCTTCACGATTTTGCTCCTGATCCCGCTTTTGCTGGACGTCCTGCCGCGGCCAAGCAAGACCACGCACTATGTGCCGCAGTGGATGCACGACCTCCTGGCCTGGGTGGGCGAGTTCTGCACCAGTCCGAAGGGCCGCTGGGTGGTCTTCACGCTCGCGGCCGTGATCGTGGCGGCGGGCGCCTACGAGGCGAGTTCGGTTCAGGTCGGCGAAACCGAGGCCGGATCACCGCTGTTGTTCCAGAATTCTGACTTCAATATTTCGGCGCGCGCGATCAACGCGGATTTCGCCGGCTCCAACCAACTCGTCATCTATATGAAAGGCTCCAAGGATGACGCGCTGAAGGATCCGGCCGTGCTGGCGGTGCTCGATAACCTGCGCCACTACATGATGGAGCAGACCGAGGCGGGCGGCACGCGCGACTTGCCGACCCTGGTGCGCAGCGTCAACCGTCTCTATCACTACGACGATCCGGCGTGGGCGGTAATTCCGCGTACCGAAGCTGGCGTCGGCAACATGACGTTTATGTATGAGGCGAATGCGCCGGTACCGGGCGTCATCCTGGAATACATGGATTTTCACGCCCGCGACGGCCAGTTCGTCGTGTTCTACAAGGACGCGAAAGGTACGACCATCGATGAGGCGATCATGCGGGCCAAGCTATTCATGGCCGCGCATCCGATGAAAGATGTCCAATTCGTCCTGGCCGGCGGTACGATTGGCACCACCGCCGCGCTGAATGACGAGGTCGCCTATTCCGACCGGGTCAGCACCATCCTGATCGTCCTGGTGGTGTTCGTGCTGGTGACCTTCAGCTACATGTCGTTCGTGGCCGGCGGCATGGTCATGATCACGCTGGTTGCTGCCGGTATCGTCAGCTTCCTGTACATCGGCCTCAAGGGCATCGGCATGAACATCAATACCCTGCCGGTAACCGCGGTCGGTATGGGAATCGGCGTCGACTACATTCTGTATGTGGTCGATCGGATCAAACGCGAGTACGGTCGCTTGCATGACCATAACGCGGCGATCAAGCGCGCGATTGCGACCTCGGGCATGGCGGTTACGTTCACGGCGACTACGTTGGTCGGCGGCGTCATCCCGTGGGTGTGGATGTCGGACCTGCGATTCTCGGCTGAGATGGCGATGCTGCTGGCGTTGCTGATGATCACGCACTGGCTGTCGGCAATCACGCTGGTGCCTTCGATTTTCTCGATCATCCGGCCCAAGTTCGTCGAGCGAGGCGCGGAGATCTCGGACGAGGATTTGGAATTAATTGAAAAGGATGTTTCGGCTGCGGAAGTGAGCTGAACGGAGACCGGGGAAGGGCTCTGTTCGGCGTCTGGGGTTGTTGGTTTTGGTTTTAGCAAACTTCGGGGGAAGCAACATGAATGTAGGTGGAAAAAGCATAGAGCGGCTCTGGCTGTTGGGTGTGGTGGCAGCGCTCGCGCTTGTGATGGGCGGCTCTGCTTACGCACAGCAGGGAATTGCGCAAAACCTGGAGGATAGCTTTGAGCTTCACGGCTATGTGGAGAATCAGGAGATCATTCGGGCGGAGAACTACGTAAGCGACTACAACGTGGCGTCGATTCGTAACCGCATAGACCTCCAACCTTCCGGCCAGATACTCAAGGATATCACGATGCCCACTGTGATGGGCGTGCCCTTGGGAACCGGCCTCTCGGTGAACTACTTCGCCGAAGTCCGGTTTGGCTACGAGGGTGCATATGATCTCGTCCCCGACCGCTTCGGAAATCACACCACCGGGTTCTCGGGTATTGGCATCTCGGAATTTCAGGGCACCGGGCAAACCGCGGGCTTGGCGCTGCTCAATGCCTTCGGCTACAAGCCCAAACAATTCAAAGGTGTGGTGGCCCGTGATCTACTCTTCCCGGAGCCGGTCGTCCAGAACATCAGCGACTACCGCGTCGTAAACGGGGTTCCGACCGCCTGCTGGGGTTGCATAAACGCATGGCAGTCGGTCAGCAACCTCCGTTTCGAGCGCGACGACAGCAATCAATATTACTATCCCGCTCGCGAGGCCTACCTAGACTTCCGCTGGGACTTCCTTGGATCCAACCTGCTGCGCGTCGGCAAACAGCAGGTCGTGTGGGGCAAGGCCGACTTCTTTCGCCTTCAGGACATCATCAACCCGGTGGATTTCGGTCAGCACTTCTTCATCGAGCCCTTCGAGGACACCCGAATCCCGCAGCTAGCGGCTTGGTTGCAGCATCGCTTTGGTGACGTGCTGGGTCTGCAGGACGTAGCGGGCAATTTCGTATGGAACTTTGATACGTTCAATCCGGTTGGTCTGGGTGTGGGAGGTCAGCCCTGGGCAGTGAACTTCGGCGACCAGAAAAAGGCGTTCGCATTTGACAACAGCCTGTTCGATGCCGGACTCTGCGGTGGAAGTAAGACACCGGGTGTTTGCAATCCCAACCATGTCAATTTCGGCCTTACCCAGGAAAAGGCGCCTAACTGGAGTTTCCGCAACGACGGCATCGGCATGAAGTGGGACTTCCAGCTTCCGCATCCGTCGATCCGCTTCGCGCTGACCGATTGGTGGGGCGTCGGACAAACGCCAGTCTTCACTAATAGTACGATTCAGGTGCTTGGAGATCCGAATCATCCGGGTCAGATCCTTCAAGGCAGCAACTTTTCGAAGTCGGGCGTAAATTGCGCCAAGCTCGCGACCCTCAGCGCGGGTTATCCGGGCTTTTATGGACCGGGTGGCGGCAACTTGCCTATTATCGCAACCACCCCGAACAACATCCACCTGGCAAAAGGCGTGAGTGGGCAGACCTTCCTGAACAACTGCGCCTTTGGCGGTGGTGCCCAAATCCGTTATCACAAGGACAACACGCTGGGTCTCTCGGCAGACTACTTCGAGCCATGGAGCGGCGTGGTTATCCGCGTCGAGTCTTCGTGGACGCACAACGCGCTGCTCAATGACACTGACTCGCTCGATTGGACGACCAACAATGACATCATGCAATACGTCATCGGTTTTGACCGTCCACATTTCATCAAGTTTCTGAACCCGGATCGCACCTTCTTCTCCAGCTTCCAGGTGTTCGAAACCTACTATCCGGGCGCGCATAGCTCCAACGGTGGCAAGGACGGACTAGTTACCGGTACCAACGACTTCACTTTCACTGCGTTCACCCAGACCCACTACTATCGCGACCAGATCATTCCGCTTGTCTTCGCGGCGTTCGGTACCGAGGGTACCGACGCGACGATCGGCGGCAACAATGAGTGGCTGATCAACGACCACTGGTCAGCGGTGATCGGGTTCGACGCCTTCCTGGGAAAGTCGCATCAGCATAACATAGGGCCCAACGCTGTCTTCCAGGCAGCCAGCCAGCCACAGCAGGAGGCTCCCTACAGCGAGAGCATCTTCGGTCCCGCGCACATGGGAGCGGGTGGCGCGCAGCGTAACAAGGACGACGAGTTCTGGACTCGCTTACGGTATCGTTTCTAATAATAGGAATTAGTGACGAGAGCAGTTCCCCGGGGCCCGGCACGCCGGGCCCCGGAGCCTTAAGAGGGAGATGGAATTACGGAATTGAGCCCTTCAGGGACGCTCCAGTCGTGGAGATGGAAAGCATGGGCGATTGCACTGGTCGCGGTGGTAGCGCTGATCGTCGGCGTCAATGCGCTGATGCAAAGGCACGCGCGCGACCGCTGGGCGGTTGCGATAACCGATCCCTCGATGATCGCAATCCGCAACATGGTCGTAAAAGGCAACGTTTCGCAAGCGGCCAACAAGCTCAATTCAACCTATCGCTTCGATAGCGAATCGGGACTGATCGCGCTCCGGCAGTTTTCGATCATCGTCCTGCAACGCGGACTCAAGGAGCGCGATCCCTTCGAGCAGTGCTACGCGGCCAGCGCACTCGCCGAGGGCGGCGAGAACGGCGCGCTGCAAATGATGGCCAATACCTTTCAGACTGATCCCGATCTCAGTCTGAAAATGGCGGTCGCGGATGGTCTGGGCGAGGTCGGTGACCGCAAGGCGGTCGCCATCCTGGGGCATTTCTACTATCACGGTGAGATGCTGGACCGCCGCTTTGTGGTTAACGCCCTGTCATCAGCAACCGATCCGAGCGCGGTCGCGGTGCTCAGCGACGCCGTCAAGCAGTCCTCCGACCCTTCTTTGCGGCTGGCCGCGCTAAAAGGCCTCGGGAAGGTCGGCAATCGCGATGCGATGCCGTTGCTGAAGCTGGCGCTGACCAAAGGGCGAGTCAACGAGCGGGTGATAGCGGCGGAGTCGCTTCTTCTGATGGGCGATAACTCGGGAGTTGAACTGCTGCGCGCGACGCTGAGCAACCATGCCGATGGCAACGCACAGGCCATGGCTGCCGTGGCTCTTGGATATGCGCATGACCCGGCCTCATTGCCGATGCTCCGGCAGGCGTTGACCGACCAGAACATCGACGTTCGTCTAGGCGCTGCCGCGGCACTGACTCATTACAACGACGCCGGCGGAATAGCATATCTTAGGGGCGCGATTCGCGATCAGGACCAGGTCACGCGGCGTCACGCGGCAGAGCTTTTCGACGACCTCGCCTTTGATGCGGGGCGTCCAATTCTCGTGCAAGCGCTGTCATCGCCGGATGCTGATGTTCAGCTGGCGGCGGTCAAGACGCTCGGGACGGCAGGCGGCGACCCCGAGGTCGAGCTTCTCGGCACTTTGCTGCGCGATAGCAAGGATCCGATCACGCGCGCCGACATCGCGTGGTCGTTGGGACGTATCGGTAGCTCCAACGGAATCGAGATGTTGCTCGCGATGGTCCAGGAACCCGATCCTGCGGTGCGCTATACGGCGGCGGATGGGTTGGACCATACGGCGATGCATTTGCTGGGAGGTAAGCGGCTCGGCAGCCGCTGACATAAAGAGCGGGAACGGGACGGGAGTGGGAACGAGGAAACGTTGACTGTCCTTACGGGGAAAACTGACAGAAGGGACGACTAAATGGAGGAGACGAGTATTATGCGACGTAATTTACAGCCGCATGAAGGACGTGCCGCGCGGCCATGGTGCCTGGCATTGGCAGTCCTGGTTACGGCGGCAGGCCTTTGCCTCGGCGGTGGCACCGCAAAGGCACAGGACGTGAAGAGCTATACCCGGGCCACATTCGACCAATGGCTGGCCAAGTACCAAAATGCGAAGCCTGACTTCAAGGTTGGCGATGTTCTGACTTCCAAAGATATCGAGCGGATGCGCCCGTTCGTTTTTCCTGGTTACGTCGAACAGTTCAACTTTCCAGAATTCAAGGCGACGATCGCCGCACCTGTGGATCATACTCCGCGCAAGGACTACATGGCCTGCACGGAAAAATACCAGAGCCAGGTTCGTCTGCAGGCCGACCACACCATGGCGAACTATGTCTGCGGTCAGCCTTTTCCAAATTCGGCTCTGACCACGAGCGATCCGGATGCCGGATGGAAGGCCGCGTGGAACTATGAGTACCGCTGGCAGAACTTCGGCTTGTTCACGATTCCGCCGGCCACCTGGGATCGCTTCGGCGGCACGCATGACATTCCGAAGTGGGAGGATCCTCCGAGCGACTGGCTCAGCAATTCGGGTCTCTCGAATTTGAGCTATTCGGTTCCGTCGGCTGATGTGATGAAGATGATCTATGGCGGCGGCGGCAACTTCCAGCGCACGCTGAGCGCCTTCTACAAGCGCGTGTACTACACTCACCTCGCGCAGTTGGAGAACCACACCCTGCCGGCGCCGGGCGCGGCGAATTTCGAGTTCAAGGAGTTCACGGGCTTCTTCTCGCCTTTCGACATCCGCGGCACTGCTTTCATCATCTATCGCTACGCCGACCCGCATCGTGAAGACGACGGCTGGGCCTATATTCCCAATCTGCGTCGCGTGCGCCGTATTTCGGCCGAGGTCAAATCGGACTCGCTGCTGGGCACGGACCACACCCTGGAGGACTTCTACAGCTTCTCGGGCCGCGAGCTCGAGTGGCACTGGCGCTTCCTGGGATGGAAGGACCAGCTCGCGGTGGTCGACTCCTCGCACGAGTACACGTACCTCTACGGACCAAACGGGATCATCCCGAATGACACGTGGACGATGCGTCGCTTTGCGGTCATGGAGCGTACTCCTACTTCCGAGCGCCATCCGTACAAGAGCGTCGTCGAGGACTGGGATTCGCAGAACTACGACGCCTGGCTGATGGAAGCCTTCGACCACAAGGACAAGCTCTGGAAGGTCTGGGAGTTCCAGAAGAAGTGGAGCGAGACCTTCAAGGGTGATTGGCAGGAAGCCATCAACAAGGGTGCCTACTCGACCGAGTTCCAGTCGGTGCAGGTGCTCGACGTGCAGAACGATCGCGGAACCATCTGGATCGTTCCCGGTGGATTCCCTAACGTAAAGGGAGCCGAGTCCGAGAAGCTGTTCGACATCAACAGCCTCGAGCAGGTCCATCGCTAAACGTAACGACGCCCCCGCCGGGTCCGATGGGATCCGGCGGGGCTTTTTTTTGCCCTTTCGTGGCAGCCGTTTCGGATGCGGACGGCGCCTCTTGAGCGAAGTCGTGCCGATGCGGTATGGAGGGGGACACACTTCTCAACCGCCAGGGAGGAAGACTATGCCTGCCTTTGATGTTCGATGGGTCGAGCGCTGGCAGAAAATGGTCAATCAGGACAGCGTCGCGCGCCTGCTTGGCCGTCATTTCAACGCCGACGTGATGCTCGAGTTCGGACCGCATGCCTACGTGGTGAGTTTCGAACGCGGCGCGATCAACCGCGTCCAGCACGAAATTGGCGCTGAGAGCGCCTACCAGTTCGCATTGCGGGCGCCCGCCGAGACCTGGGCCAAGTTTGTGCAGCCGGTGCCTCCGCCGATGTACAACGACATCATCGCGATGTCGCATACGCTTCACGGCCGTCTCAAAATCGAAGGCGACGTGAAGGTGATGTGGCAGAACCTGCGGGCGTTCGCATGGGCGCTCGACCTGATGCGCGCGGTCAAGGAATAGGGGGCGCACTGACATGGCAAAAATAGAGCCGGTAACCGGACATTACATTCACGTTCCGTTCGAAGGCGAGGAATATCGGGTTTTCTACGAGGAATCCGGCAAAGGTATACCGCTGGTCTGCCTGCACACCGCAGGCACCGACTCGCGCGAATGGCGCCATCAGCTCAACGATCCGGAGATAAGCGAACGCTTTCACGTGATCGCGTTCGATCTGCCGCGCCACGGCAAGTCGATTCCTCCCAAGGGTTGGTGGAAAGAGGAATACAAGCTAACCGCGCAGTTCTACGCCGACTTCGTGGTTGCGCTTTGCCGCGAGCTTAAACTGGATAGGCCGGTGGTGATGGGCAGCTCGATGGGCGGCAACATCTGCCTGCACTTGGCGCTGCGCTACAGCGACTACTTCCGCGCGCTCATCGCGATCGAGGCCTGTGACTATTCGCCCGGATGGTGGCTCGACTGGCTGTGGCACGCGCAAATTCATGGCGGGGAGGCCTGCGCCACCGCGATCAACGGCTTGATGGCGCCGCAAAGCCCGTTCGAGTACCGCCAGGAAACCTGGTGGTACTACTCACAAGGAGGTCCCGGAATTTTCAAGGGCGACCTTTATTTCTACTCGGTCGATCATGATTTCCGCGAAGACTGCGAAAAGATTTCGGGCAAGATTCCGGTGTATTTCATGACCGGCGTCTACGACTTTGCCTGCACACCCGAGATGTCGCAGAAGACCGCGAAAAAGGTGCGCAATGCCGAGTGCATCATCATGGAGGACATCGGACACTTTCCGATGTCCGAAAATCCGGTGACCTTTAAGAAGTACCTGATGCCGGTGTTGCACAAGATCAAATAGCGCTCGCAAGCAGACGCAGTATTTCCTCAGGCGCGCGACGGAGGCTGGAATGACCTGCGACCTTCGTCGCGTGATTTTTTTCTTTGTGGTGAGCTTTAGAGTTGCTATTTATTCAGTGGTCGGGCGCTCTCCCTCCCCCGTGTTTTGGGGGGAGGATCAAGGTGGGGGTCGAGCGAGGAAGCGCCACAGGTCTTTTTTATGGCGCTTCCTCGTTCTGGTTTTGTCGCGATGCGCACGCCGATGCAGATAGAGGCGGTTCTCACAGGCATTCGGAACCTCCTCGACCCCCCACCCTAGCCCTCCCCCAAGACACGGGGGAGGGAACTAGCTACGTCTTGGCGTCTTTCTTGTGCTCAGCCGACGCGATCGATCAGGCTCATTTCGTCTCTTCTGGCGTGTAGTTGTGGCGGCAGAAGTCGCAGTCGCCGATCACTCGCACCGCCACGCATGACGCCGTAATCATCGTAGCGTCGGCGTTGGGCGTGCTCTTCACGAAGATCAGCGCGTCGACTTGTGTGCCCCACTTGTCAATTGCCATCTGGCGGAGCTTCTCGTTGATGTGAGTGCTGTCGATGCTCTCCGCGTTGAGCGGCTCGACGTAGCTGAGATCGCCGAGCTTCTCGTGCGGATTACTAAGATCGCCGGTAGAAACCAGTATTCGCTGGCGATCCACCGTGGCGTTGTAATAGTGAATTTCCGCCTTCTTCTGCTCCTGCTGCTGGATAGCGGCCTGACAGGCCGCTATCCAGAGCCCGGCGCTGAGAATCGCGATGGTGCGGGCGAAACGACGCATCGCACTTACTTCTTCTTTGCCGCCTTTTTCACCTGCGTGCGCGACTTGCGGCGAAAATGCGGCATCACCTCTTTGGCGAACAACTCCATGCTGCGGCGCACCTTGCGCGGATCCATCCCCGGCAGATCCATCGCCGCCACCAGATGAGTTACCCGCGTGCGGGCAAAATAATCCTCCAGACCGGCGATTGCTTCGTCTGGAGTGCCAATCAGCATCGATTCGCCGAACAGCGAGGCGGTCTCGGAGTGCCGCAGCTTGCCGATCGGCGGCAGGTTGGTGCCGTAGGCCTGGTCCCCCGGGAGATCGTTGGCTTCGACGAACCACTTGCCGTAACAGCTCATCATGTAGTGCGCGCCGGCTTCGGCGGCGTCCCAGGCCTTGTCGTGTTTGGAGGCGACGAAGACGGTCCGGAGCTGCGCGATATTGAAGTCCGCGGGGTCGCGGCAGTGCTCCTTCAGCGCGGCATCGTACATCTGCTGCTGGTCGACGCCGCCGGTGCCCATGAAATGGTAGCCATTGCGCGCGGCGCGTCCGATCGATTTGGGCCCGCGCGCGGCGAGCCAAAGTGGCGGATGCGGTTTCTGCACCGGGCCGGGAACTAGGGTCACGTTGGTGAGCTTGTTGAACCGCCCGTCCATCGTGAGGTTGCGTTCGGTCCACGCTCGCCGGATGACCTCAGTGCCTTCCTCCAGGCGCGGACCGCGTTCGTTGCGCGGAATGTTGAAGCCAACGAATTCCGGCACGCGGTAACCCTGGCCCAGGCCGAGGTCGAGGCGGCCGTTGGAAATGAGGTCGACGGTGGCGGCGTCTTCGGCGACGCGAAGGGCATTGTGCAGCGGCAACAGCAGCACGAAGGTGCCGATGCGAATCTTTTTCGTGCGGGCGGCAATCGCCGCCGCAATCGGCAGCAGTGAGGGCGAATAGCCGTCGTCGACGAAATGATGCTCGGTCAGCCAGACGGTATCGTAGCCGAGTTCCTCGGCCGCGACCGCAAGCTCGATTTCCTTGCGATATAGTTCCGCGAACGAGACCTTGGCCGGTGGCGGATTACGGAAGAACAGAGTGAAGCCGAAATTCACGATATCTCCTTAGGTTGCGACTGCGCGGCGACGATGCGGCCGTCCCATGGCGAGACGGCCGCGTCAGTTCCTCATCGCGTGATGCGTCCTTGCGACGAGCGCCCAATCCTATTTTAGCCTTTGGACAGCTCCTTCAGATCTTCGGCCCAGTTCTCGTACGGGCGCAGAGGCCAGATTTCGGTATCGGCGGCGATGTGCGCGTATCCGAGCTTCCAGATCGGCAGTTCGTGGATCGCGTGGTCGAGATCGTCGGCGCTCGGCACGTCAATGACGGCGATGATTATAGGCCGTCCGGCGACCTTCCAAATCCCTTTGATCGCGCCGGCCTTAACCGCTCCCAGAGCGGCTTCGGACTCCTGACGCCATACCGTGTAAAATTCCTTGTTCGACACGTTGGCGGGCTTGGCGATGTTCGCCTTCAGCATGAAAAGCATTGTCAGCCTCCTCGACGGTTATATGAGCCCAGATTAGTAGCGCGAAACGCGGTCTGCCGGAAGCTTTCGCGCACAGCGATTTCTTAGCGTTGCTCGGTGGATTATAAGAGTGAGCATGCGCGGAAATTTGGGAACCTGCTTTCGCACGCGGACATTTAATTTAAGCGGCGCTTCAGCTAAAAGGCATTGATGGCTCGCGCGACCTTCTTTCACTTTTCAGCTTTCACGATCAGCTCTCAGTAAGCCGCGCGCCCGAGGAGAATCTGATGGCTTCGTTCGCATACATGCCGGATACCCATGGCGGACCCTACGGACAGCCCGAGCCCGAGCCCGAGCGCTCCGCAGACTTCGCGGTCCAGCTACTCGACGAGGCTGTGAAGGCCGAGAATTGCGGCTTCGACGGCGTTTTCGTGCCGGAGCGCCATGCTCGCACGGAGTGCATGTTCCCGAGCCCGCTGCCACTGCTGGCGGCGATTGCAGTGCGCACCAATCGCGTGCGTATCGGCACCGACATCCTGATGCCGGCGCTGTACAACCCGGTGCACCTGGCGCAGTCGACGGCGCTTATCGACGTGCTCTCGCGCGGGCGGCTCATCCTGGGCGTCGGCGCTGGCTATCACAAGGACTATTTCGCGCACTTCGGCGTTCCGATTAGGCAGCGCGAGGGCCGCTTTGAGGAGACGATGCAAATCGTCGAAAAGGCGTGGACCACCGTCGGCCCATTCGCGCATCACGGCAAGTACTTCAATTATGACGCGATTCACGTCACACCCAAGCCCTACCAGCGGCCTCGGCCACCGATCTGGATCGGCGCCTTCGGACCCAAGTCGATCGCGCGGGCGGGGCGGATGAGCGATGCATGGTCTGCGGCGCCGTTCTTCGATCGTATCGAGAATATCAAGGCTCAGGTTTCGATTTATCGCGAGGCGGCTGCCAAGGCCGGCCGCAAGCCCAGTATCGCGCTGTTTCGCGACGGATGGCTTGCGTCGAGCCGCGAGGAGGCCGAACAGACCTTCGGCCGGCTGTGGCTCGAAGAATGCAAGTTTTACTTTAGAAATGGAATGCTGGCGCCGACCGAGGATTTCGGCTCCGAAAGCGACTTTACGCTGGATAAGATTCGGGGCAGAGGCCATGCGATAATCGGCACCAGGGATGACTGGCTGGAGGCGCTCGACCGCTGGAATACCGTGATGGGCGGGATCGACTGGTACGTCCTGCGTATCCGGGTCCCGCTTGGCCCCTCGCCGCAGAAGGTGCTGGAATGTATCCAGCGCCTCGGCGAAGAGGTTTTGCCGCGCGCGCGCAAAGGATGAATGCGCGCCGGACCGAGACACGATGGGCATGTAGCGCGCCAAAGGGGTTTGGGTTTTATGCGACGCATCATCGTACTCGGTCTTTGCCTGGCGCTCGGCGGATGGTCGTGCGCTAGCGGAGGAGGGGGGCAATCGGGCGCCTCGGGTTCTACTACCGCTGCAGCCTCTGGCGTGACGCCGGATTCGCCCGACCCTTTGGCCGACTTCAACGGCGTCTGGAAGGGCAGTCAGGTCAGCTCGATGAACGCGGCCAGTGGGAAGATAATCTTCAAGATCAGGCGCCAAGGAAATGAGTTCAAGGGCGACTATCTGTGCGCTGCAGGCAACGCGGTATGCCGCAACAATGCGCCGCATGGATGGGTCACCGGCCAGGTGAGCGCCCGCGGCTTTCGCGTGGCGATGGAAGATACCAGTTGGTGCATGTATTTTATGGATGACTTCTATCCGCCCAAGGCGGACGGCGAATATACCTGCTATATGAACGGTGGCATCGCGGACCAGGGAACCTTCAAACTCATGGGGCCACCGCCGGCCGAGGACGCGCCGGTTAAACCGTAGACCTGATCAAAGATGTTGTTGCGCAATCGTTTTTCAGTGGCGAAGCGGCAAGGCCCTGCTTTAATTGCGTTAGCCGTGGCATTGGTGGCGATCACGATACTTGCGGACGGATGCTTCGAACTCGAAACTCCAGCGCCTTCCGCAACGGTCAGTCCGATGACGTCCGTGATGCGTCCGGCCAAGGGTCCGAATTGCCCTTTGCAGATGTTGAGCACGATGCCGACCGCCGACGTGAAGCAGCTCGCGCTGGTTGACGCGTGGGGTGATCAGTCGGCCAACGACGCCGACCTGTTACCCGTGCTCAAAAGTAAGGCATGCGAGGTTGGAGCCGATGCTATCGTCATCACTTCCGACAAGAGCCAGCACCAAGGCGATCAACTGGAGGGTTATGACGCCAGCGTTCACTCAAACGTAGGAGGCCATGGAGCGCCCGCCAATGTCTCCGAGCGCATGCATGACCCCACTGTAGGCGAGGTCGGCCACGGCGGCCACTACATGAGCGGCGTGGCGATCGCGTTCATCAAGGGCGGCTCGGACGCTACCTCGAGCGCCGGTCAGTAAAATCAGGCGTCAAGTCTCGGCCTCACCCGCCCTTGGGCGCGACCGCTAATATTGGCTGAGCGTTTCTGGCCTACTCTCCCAATTGTTTTGGGCGGAGCGTTTCTTACTCCCTCCCCCGTGCCCTGGGGGAGGGTTAGGGTGGGGGTCGAGGCGGTTCTGAATTTCTGTGAGAACCGCCTCTTTCTGAACCTTCTGAAACAGCAGGAAATTAGAACGAGGAAGCGCCGCAAAGGACAGACAGCCGGCGCTTCCTCGCTCGACCCCCACCTCCATCCTCCCCCAAGACACGGGGGAGGAAGTAAGAGGCGATCCCCTAGTGAGCCTTCAGTGGCTTGGACTCTGCCGCCTTGGCTTTGCGCGCGGCGGCAAGCGCTGCTGAGTGCGAGTGGCCATGCTGATGCGCGGGGGGTGCCGGTTTTGACGGCGGCTCGTCGCGTTTTTTCTTCGCTTCCTCGCGTGCGTGAATCTTGTCGTCGTACTCGGCGCCGCGTCCATGCTTGTAGGCGGCATAGCGGGCGGCCGAACGATCGTCCATCCAGCACAGACGCGCCGGCGGAGGAACCTTGTACTGGGTCACGTCGGGTGTCGAACTCGCGCGCGTCCCGCCCTCGACCGTGAACGCCACAGCCGAGATGATCCGGCGCGCAGCGCGTCCGCAGTTTGGGCAGGGGCGCGACTTCATCACGGATGAACTGAGCGGTGCGAGCACCTCGAAGGTGAGCTCGCACCGCTCGCATCGGCATTCGTAAAGCGGCATTCTTTCGTGCTTCCAGCTACCGCTGCGCTACTCGACCTTGTGCGGATGCTCTTTCCAGTCGTCCGGGTCGTGCGTGATCCACATCGTGGCGCCCTGCATGTCACGGATGGCCTTGATCCGCCGCAGCGAGTGGATCGACTGGAACGGATTGACGTCGATTCCCATCGTCGCCTCCTGGTTGACCGCGGCGCGCAGGTGCGTGGTGTCGCCGGTCAGCAGGAACTTGCGGTTGGGAAGGTTTACCAGGAGCGAGCACTCGCCGGGGGTATGGCCCGGGGTAAGCAGAAATTGCAGTGCTCCGTCGCCGAAAAGATCAAAGTCACAGTCCAGCTCCATCCAGTCATAGGCGCGGGTCGGCAGAAAATCATTGAGGATGAACGCCCATCGGCGATCCACGTCCGGCCAGTATGCGTACTGCAACTCCCGGCTTCCGACCAGGAACTTGGCCTTGGGGAAATAGGTCAGGCCACCCGAATGGTCCAGATGTGAGTGCGAGAGAATTACGTACTTCACGTCAGAGGTCTTGTAGCCGACGTTCTGGATTTGTTTGTCGAGCGTGTCGGACTTGTTCCACTTGAGCGGCAGATGGGCCGCCACCTCGCCCCAGTAGCCCACCGCGTCATCGATGATCTTCGGATTACATCCGGTGTCGAACAGTACCAGGCCCTTGGGATGCTCGATGAGGAACGAAGGGCACGGGAGATCGAGCATCATCGTAGCGTCGCCGCCATGCATCAGCAGCGACTGTGGAGCGGTAAGTTGCGCGCCGGGCAGCGCCCACATTTTTTTTGCCTTGCCTTCAGCCATGATCGCCTCCCCAAGTCCTTGGTAAAGTTAAGTTTTCGTAATGGTGCGGCCGGCGTGATTTGGCGCGTCCCCGAGCTGCCGAACCGCTGCCACGCAATGGAACAGGCCAAGCTAGATCGGCTGATTTCGCACTGTCAAGGAGAATGCCCACCAAACAGCCTGGGTGTTTGCGGTTTCGGTTTTAATTTGCCCTCGGGGCTGCTAATCAAGCGGAACGGCAGAATCTGGTTCGGGCGCACGGCTTTTGCTCAGAATGGACGCGCGAGCTCAACGGGTGAATCGGGCGGTGCAGCCAAATCGACAAGGGCGGGTATTTCGATAGACAGGGAGGACCGGCGCAATTGGCCTATCGCATAGCGATCGACACAGGCGGAACTTTCACCGACCTCGTACTGGCCGACGAGCGCGGAGGCCTGGTGCTGGGTAAATCGCTCACCACCTATGAACGCATCTTCGTCGGCATTGAAGGCGCGCTCAAGATGGCGGCGGAGCAAGCCGGCGCGAGCGTCACGGACGTGCTGAGCGACACCAACCTGGTGATCTATGGCACCACTCACGCGACCAACGCGATCATAGAGCGGAGCACCGCACGTACCGCGTTCCTCGTGACCGAAGGCTTTCCGGATATTCTCGTGCTGCGCGAGGGTGGCAAGCTCGATCCGTTCAACCTCTCATATCCGCCGATCGACCCGTACGTGCCGCGGCGATTGACCTTTGAGATTCGTGAGCGAATCGACTCCGAGGGCCAGGTTGTCTTGGCGCTCGACGAGCAGCACGCACGCCAGACGCTGAGTCGGGTGGCCGAGCGCCGGGTCGAGGCGATCGCGGTGTGCCTGCTCTGGTCGCCGGTGAATCCCGCCCATGAGACGGCGCTGGGCGGGCTGATCGAGGCCGAGTTACCAGGCGTCCCATACACGCTGTCCTCGCGCCTCAACCCGATTATCCGCGAATATCGGCGGGCCTCGTCGGCGGCAATCGACGCCTCGCTGAAACCGCTGATGCAGCGCCATCTGCGTGACATGGAGAAGGACCTTCGCCGCGCCGGCTTCACCGGGCAATTACTGGTCGCGACCTCCTTCGGCGGCGTGATGCACGCGGGTGACGTCGTCCAGCGCCCGATCTTCCTGGTCAAATCGGGCCCCGCGATGGCACCCGTGGCGGGACGCACCTATGGCGAGGCCGAAGTCGGCCCGCGCGACCTCATCGTATGCGATGCGGGCGGCACCAGCTTCGACGTAAGTCTGGTGCATGACCGTACGATCACGTTCACGCGCGAAACCTGGCTCGGCTCGATTTTCACCGGGCATATCACCGGCATGGCGTCGGTCGACGTGAGAAGTATCGGCGCGGGCGGCGGCTCGATCGCCTGGATCGATCCCGGCGGATTGCTGCGCGTCGGCCCCCAGAGCGCACGCGCCGAGCCGGGCCCGGCGTGCTACGGCACCGGCGGCGTCGAGCCGACGGTCACCGATGCGGCGCTGGTGCTCGGCTATATCGATCCGGACTATTTTCTGGGCGGACGGATGCGCCTGGATTCCGGTGCGGCCGCAAGTGCGGTCGCGAAAGTCGCTTCGCGCCTTGGCCTGGAGGTGAAGGACGCGGCGCGCGCGATCATGGAAGTTGCGGGCGACCACATGGTCGGCGCTATCAAGGACATCACGATCAACCAGGGAATCGATCCGCGCGAGAGCCTGCTGGTTGCGGGCGGCGGAGCCGCCGGATTGAACATTGTGCCGATCGCGCGCGAGCTCGGATGCCGCCAGGTATTGGTCCCGCGCACGGCAGGCGCGCTCAGCGCCTGCGGCGGCCAGTACTCCGACATCGTGAGCGAGTTTACGCAGAGCAGATTTGCCTACACCGGGGAATTTCCGTACGACTCGGTCAATCGGGTGCTGGCCGAAATCACTGCCTCGATGGAGCGGCTGGAGGCCGAGTTACGCGGGCGCGGGCTTTCGCGGTTCAAGCGCGAGTACTTCGTTGAGGCGCGTTATCCATACCAGGTATGGGAACTCGACGTCGCGCTGCCCAGGGGCAAATTCGAGAGCTCATCCGATCTCGACGCGATGATCGAGGCGTTCCATCGCGAGCACGAACGCGTTTTCGCGGTCAAGGAACCGGGCCAACAGATCGAATGCATCTACTGGCGGGGCAGGTTGACCGCGATGCTCGAGGGGCCGCCGCTAAGCAAGGTCCCGGCGCGCGACGCGGCGTTGCCGGCGGCGCGGGTGCGGTATCCGGTCTTCTTCGCCGGTCATCGCGAGGTCGAGACGCCGCGTTATCATGGAGAGAGTCTCACGCCTGGGATGGCGGTCGAGGGGCCCGCGATCATCGACGAGCCAACCACCACGATCGTGGTCTATCCGGGAAGCCGCGCGCGCGTGACCGAGTTGCATAACTACCTGCTTGAGGTCGCGCGCTCCTGAACGGTCGCGAAGAAGGAAGGACAAGAGGAAAACGGAGGCATCGACATCACCATGAGCACGAGTACACGAACCGAGGGCGGGGGACTCGACGCGGCGCTGCTCGCGGTCATCGCCAACCGGCTCGACAGTGTCTGCCGCGAGATGACCAACACCCTGTTGCGCTCGGGCCGCTCCGCGGTGCTCAACATGGCGCGCGACTTTTCCTGCTCGCTGATCACCGGCGACAACCAGATGCTCGCTTCCGCCGAGGGCCTGCCGGTCCATGTTTTTGGATCGCAATTTTTGGGCGAGGCGATGTGCAATCTCCATCCGAACCTCACCGAGGGCGACGCGTTTTTGCACAACGACGTTTACCTCGGCAACACCCACAGCGCCGACCATACAATCCTGGTGCCGGTATTCGTCGACGGCGAGCATCTGTTCACCTGCTGCGCCAAGGCCCATCAGGCGGATTGCGGCAACGGCCTGCCAACGACGTACGCGCCGTTTGCCGGCGACGTTTACGAGGAAGGCGCGCTGAATTTTCCGTGCGTGCAGGTCCAGCGCAACTTTCAGGACATCGACGACATCATCCGGATGTGCCGCCGGCGAATCCGGGTGCCCGACCAGTGGTATGGCGACTATCTCGCGATGGTCGGTGCGGCGCGGATTGGCGAGCGCCGGCTGAAGGAGTTGGCGGTCAAGTTCGGCAAACCGCTGATTCGCGACTTCATCCGGGACTGGTTCGACTACTCGGAGCGCCGGATGATCCATGCGTTGAAGCAACTTCCTTCGGCCGAGTTCACCGGCACCGGCGCGCACGACCCGTTTCCCGCCTTGCCCGAAGGCGTGCCGCTGAAGGTCAAGGTGAAAATCGACGCCGCCGAGGGGCGGGTCGAGATCGATCTGCGCGACAATATCGATTGCGTTCCGTGCGGCCTCAACGAGTCGAAGACCTGCGCAATTAACAACACCGTTACCGGACTTTTCAATTCGATCGATCCAGGCGTGCCGCACAACGCCGGCAGCTTCCGCCGCGTCAACGTGCTGCTGCGCGAAAACTGCGTGGTCGGAATCCCGCGCTTTCCGACCTCGTGCTCGGTCGCGACCACCAATATCGGCGACCGGCTGGTCAATATCACGCAGGCCGCCTTTGCTCAGTTGGGTGAGGGCTATGGACTCGCCGAAGGAGGCTTGGGGATGGGCCCTGGGTACGGAGTGATTTCGGGCGGCGATTTTCGCCGTGGCGGCGCGCCCTACGTCAACCAGCTTTTCATCAGCGCCAACGGCGGCCCGGGCACGCCGCACAATGACGGATGGATTAACTACGGCCTGCCGGTGGTGGCGGGACTGATGTATCGTGACAGTGTCGAGATCGACGAGCAGAAGTATCCGATTATCTATAAGACCGCGCGGCTGCTGACTGACTCGGGTGGCGCGGGCCGCTTTCGCGGCGCCCCCGGCGCGCGCGTCGAATATGGCCCCCGGCACGACCCGATGACGGTGGTCTATCCGCTCGACGGCCATCACAATCCCCCCAAAGGCGTGCTGGGCGGTCATGCGGGTCAGGCATGCTTCGCCGCGAAGCTCGATCGTGAAGGCGACGAGCACGAGCTGCCCTCGGTCTCGGCCGAACAGATAAATCCGGGAGAGTATATCGTCGGAGTAGACTCGGGCGGCGGCGGTTATGGCAGCCCGCTGGATCGCGACCCCGAGATGGTGCGCACCGACGTGCTCGAAGGACTGGTTTCTTTGGAGAAGGCGCGGCAGATTTACGGCGTGGTTTTTAAGGGACGGATCGAGGACGAGTCGGTCGCTGTCGATCGTGAGGCCACCGTGAAATGGCGCGCCGCGTTGCGAGGGCAGCCCGGAGCCTGAGGCACCGCGCGCCGCAGGCAGCTGCGGACGAGTAGGAGAGTTTCTGATGGCTACAGCACAAAAGCCCGCGGGCGGCACGAATGAGCTACGCTTCGAGATCGACGCCAAGCGGCTTGACGAACTCGATCGAAAGCACAAGCTCCCCGGCTTTGCGTCCCCAAAGGAGCACGCGGACAAGGGCCCGCTTATCATCGCGCGCGGCAAGGGCGTATTTGTGTGGGACGCCAACGGCAAGCAATATCTCGACGGCAGCTCGGCTATCTGGAATGTCAACCTGGGCTTCGGCAACAAGGAAATCGCCGACGCGGTCGCTCATCAGATCGAGACGCTCTCGTTTCATCTCGGGCTGCTGAACATTTCGACGCCGCCGGCGATCGAACTTGCCGCGAAATTGGCCTCGCTCGCGCCTCCTGGACTCGACCGCGTCTTTTTCACCAGTGGAGGGTCGGAAGCGAACGAATCGGTAATCCGGCTTACGCGCCTGTACCAGCGGCTGCGGGGATACAGGAACAAGACGGTCGCGATCGCGCGGATCAAGGGCTACCACGGTTCTTCGTGCGGCGCGGCGAGCCTGACCGGCATCGATCACTTTCACGAGTACTTCGAGCCGATGCTGCCCGACGTGCGGCATATCGCGCCGCCGTATTGCTACCACTGCCCGCTCGGCAAGGAGTATCCGTCGTGCGCGGTCGCCTGCGCTGATGAACTCGAAAAAGCGATTGTGGCCGAGGGGCCCGACCGGGTCGCATTTTTCATCGCGGAACCCGTGATGGGCGCCGGCGGGGTGATTCCCGCGCCCAAGGAATATTGGACCCGTATCCGTCAGATCTGCGACAAGTACGATGTCCTCATGGTTGCCGATGAAGTCATCACCGGCGCCGGCCGTACCGGCAAGATGTTCGCCTGCGAGCACTGGGACGTGCGCCCGGACATCATCTCCTGCGCCAAAGGAATCAGCAGCGGCTATCTGCCGCTTGGTGCCGTGATCGTACACGAGCGGATCTATCAGACGCTGCTGGAATCGTCGGCGGGTGCGGCGGTATGGCACGGCTTCACCAACACCGGCAATCCGGCGTGCTGCGCGGCGGGGCTGAAGACGCTCGAAATAATGGAGCGCGACGGTGTCGTCGAGAACTCGCGCAAGATGGGCGAGCGGCTGAATCAGCGGCTCCAGGAGCTGCGCTCCTCACCGATCGTGGGTGACATTCGGGCGTTGGGTCTGATGGCCGGCGTCGAATTGGTGCGCAATCCGCAGACGCGCGAAGCTTTTCCCGAATCGCTCGGCGTCGGCGCTCATTGGCGCGATTTCGCGCGCGAGGAGGGCCTGTTGGTTCGCGCGGTCGGCGATACTCTGTGCATGTCGCCTCCGCTGATCATCACGGCCAAGGAAATCGATCTGCTGATCGATAAGCTCAAGGCCTCGCTGGCGCGGACCGAGTCGTGGCTGGCGGAGCAAAAGCAGTAGAAGAATAGCGATGCGGGTCGCGTAGAGATCAATGACGATGGCGCGAATGGCGAAAGTCGAACGTCCCAACTGTCCCCTTTATAACGATCAGAAGCTCAAGCTTGGGCTTTTCGGCACCAACTGCAGCAACGGACTGACCGTTTCGCACGCGGAGACGACCTACCGCTCGACCTGGGAGCACAGTCTCGCGATCGCGCGGCGCGCCGACGCCATGGGATTCGAGATGCTGGTGCCGATCGCGCGATGGCGCGGCTTTGGCGGCACCACCGATTTCAACGGAATCTGCTTTGAGACCTACACTTGGGCAGCCGGGTTGGCCGCCGCGACCGAGCGCATCATGGTGTTCTCGACCTCGCACGTGCCCACCGTCCACCCAATCGTAGCGGCCAAACAATGCGTGACGGTTGATCATATTTCGAACGGGCGCTTCGGCTTGAACCTGGTGATGGGCTGGTTTACGCCCGAGATGGAGATGTTCGGTGCCGCGCAGCGCGAGCATGACGAGCGCTACGCCTTCGGCGGCGAATGGATCGGGGTGGTCAAGCGGCTATGGACCGACGAAGCGGCGTTCGATTTCGACGGCAAATATTTTCACATCCGTGGGGGCCAGGCGCATCCCAAGCCGCTCCAGAAGCCATTCCCGGTGCTGGTCAATGCCGGTAACTCGACCGCGGGAATCGAGTTCTCAGCGCGCGAGGTCGATTTCAATTTCATGACGATCGAAAAGCTCGAGCACAGCAAGGAGCTGATCGACAAGATGCATCAGCGCGCGCACAGCTACGGACGCGAAATCGGCATCATGACTTATGCGATGCTGATCTGCCGCGATACCGAGCGCGAGGCGCAGGAAGTTCGGCGCGAAATCCTTGAGAAGGGCGACTGGGGCGCCGCAAACAACATCATGATGGTGCTCGGAATTGAAAGCGGTTCGTTTCCGCATATGCAGGCCTTTCGCGAGCGCTTCATTCTCGGATGGGGCGGTTATCCGATCGTCGGCACGCCCGAGCAGGCGGTCGATCAGCTAAAGACCTTAAGTGCGATGGGTATTCAGGGAGTGATTCTCGGCTTTCTCGACTACTACGAGGAACTCGCATATTTCGAGCGCGCCGTGATGCCGCTGCTCAAGCAGGCCGGCTTGCGCCGCTGACCGTTGCGCGTGCGGCGCGGAAACTTAGGTGGGAGCATTCCCATTCAGGGCGTGTAGCGCCTGCGCCGCGTTGTCCTCTTGCGATTTGGAAGTCGACGTGGCGGCCGCCGTGCCGTTTGGCGGCGAGCCAGGCGAAGCCGTGCCGGCTACGGAGGCTGATGCTGCGCTCGGTGCGACGACCTGCGCCAGAATTCCTTCGAGGATTTCCGGCTTCACCGGTTTGCTGATGTAGGCGTCCATGCCGGCGGCGAGGCAGGTTTCCCGGTCGCCAGCCAAGGCATGAGCGGTGAGCGCGACTATCTGGGTGTGACGCTGCGAGCCCTCGCGTTGACGGATCTCCTTGGTGGCCTCGTAGCCGTCCATCTCGGGCATCTGACAATCCATCAGAACCGCATCGTAAGGTATCCGCATCACTGCGTCGACGGCCTCGCGTCCGTTGCTCACGCAATCGACGTCGGCGCCCAGCTTCTTGAGCTGGAATTTCGCCAGCTTTTGATTGATCGGATTGTCTTCCGCCAGCAGCACCCGGAGCTTGCGTCCCGCGAGCAGCTTCAGCCGTCCCGTAGGAGGCTGCGCGGAGGCGTCCGCCTTTGCAGGCGCCCGCGCCTGGGTCCTGACTTCAGCTTTGTACGGCAGCACCTTGACCAGAGCGTTATAAAGCGATGACTGCGGCACCGGCTTGGTCAGCCATACGCCCACGTCGAGCGCTTGCAATCGGGAGCGGTAGTCATGCGCTGTACCCACCGACGAAACCAGGATCACTGCGGTCGCGGCGAGCGCTGGATCCGATTTGATCATTCGTGCGAGCTCGATACCGTCGACCTCGGGCATTTGCACGTCAATGAGTGCAACCTCGAAGGGATGCTCGGGTATCGCTGCGCGCATCAGTTTGAGCGCAGCCTCGGCGGAGTCGGCCGTTGCAACCTCCATCTTCCACGCAGATGCCTGGCTGCGCAGGATCTGGAGGCTGTTCGCGTTGTCGTCGACGATGAGCAGTCGCACACAGGCGAACGAAGCGAAGCGCTCCGAGGCCGGCTTCTTGACGACTCCGGACTTGACAAATTTGGCCGTGAACCAGAAGGTCGAGCCGGAGCCCACCGTGCTTGACACGGAGATCGTTCCGCCCATGCGCTCAACCAGTTGGCGCGCGATCGAGAGTCCCAGTCCGGTGCCACCGAAGTGGCGGGTGGTCGAGGCGTCGACTTGGCTGAAGGGGTGAAACAACAGGTGAAGTTTTTCCTGGGGAATTCCGATCCCGGTGTCACACACGGCGAAGCGCAGGATCGTTGCCTTCGGGTTTTCGCTGAGCTTGCTGACCTGCACGGCAACCTCGCCGCGCTTGGTGAATTTGATCGCGTTGCCGATCAGGTTCAACAGCACCTGGCGTAGGCGTCCGGGGTCGCCGCGCAGGCTTTGCGGCGCTTCGGAATCGATCGACACGGTCAGTTCGAGGCCCTTGCTGCGAGCCTGCTCGGCGACGAGATCGACCGCCCCCTCGACCGTCGCGGTCAGTTCGAAGTCGATCTCTTCAAAGACCATCTTGCCGGCGGCGAGCTTGGAAAAGTCGAGGATTTCGTTGATCAGGGTCAGGAGCGCTTCGCCGCTCTCGCGCACGTCATGTGCGAAATCGCGCTGCTCGGGGCTGAGCGGAGTATCGAGCAGCAGGCCGGTCATCCCGATAACCGAGTTGAGCGGGGTGCGGATCTCGTGGCTCATGTTGGCGAGAAATTCCGACTTGGCCCGCGCGGCTTCCAGCGCCGCGTCGCGCGCCGCGGTCAATTCGGCCTCGATACGCTTGCGCTCGCTGATGTCGTGCGCCGTCACTGAAAATCCAATCACCTTGTGGGAAGGATCCAGAATCGGCGAGCGGGTGAGCGCTAAATCGATGCAATTGCCATCCTTGCGCTGGCGGACGGTTTCGAAACGTTCGGCCTTGTCGAATCGCGAACCGAGCCCGACCGGCAGAAGTATTTCGGCACGGCGATCGAGCGGCACCAGCAGCGCGGCGTTCCGGCCGATTATCTCCGCCGCGCTGTAGCCGAACAGGCGTTCGGCCGCCGCATTCCAGCTGGTTACCGTCAGATCGGGTGATTCGCTATAGATCGCGTCGCCCGACGCATCGACGATCGAGGCGAGCAGCGAACGTTCCTTCTCGGCGCGCTTGCGCTCGCTGATGTCGCGAACGCCAATGATCACTCCGTGCGTCGATCCGTCGCCATTTGTGAACGCCGAGGCGTTGAGCGAGACCGGTAGCGCCTCGGCGGTCCTGGTCAGCAGGCAGAGCTCAGCTTCTTGTACGAGGCCTGCGTCGAGTGCGCGTCGCACGACCGCGATCGCCTTCTCGGGCTCGGTGAAAATCGATGCCAGCCTGATGCCAACGAGCTCCTCGGGCCGATAGCCGGTCAAGCGGACGGTTTGCCGGTTGATTCCGTCAGGATGAGTTCGGAGTTGGTGACCAGCAAAGCGTCGGGCGAAGACTCGATCAGGCTGCGGCTGTATTGCCGTTCTTCGGCGAGCTTGCGCTGGACTGCGCGCTGCTCGGTGACGTCTCGCGCCACACCGAAGATGCCGGAAACCACGCCGGCACGTGAAAAGACCGAGGCATTGAAGGAAACCAGGATCTCCCCGCCGCTGGCGGCGCGCAACACGAGGTCGTAGTTGGTCACCGAACCGTCCGCGAGCGCCGTTTCGATCGCGGCCGCGGCGCGCGCCGGCTCAGTGAAATAGCTGTCGAAGCGGCTGCCGATCAGGATTTTCTTGGGCACCTCGGTTAGCCGCGCCAGTTGCTCGTTGCCGTCGGTGATACGGAGGTCGCGGTCAACGACCACCATCGCGTCGATCGAAGACTCGATAAGGCCGCGCGTGTAGTCCCGCGCCTCACGCAAGTCCTTCTCGATGGTCTTAAGCGTCGTGATGTCGCGCCCGATGCCCGCCACACTGATGATGTTTCCGGCCGCATCCCGGATGGGAAAAATGCTGACTGCGGAAATGAACGAGGTGCCGCCCTTTTTGTGGGCATTTTGTTCCCATGACACCGCCTGTCCGGTTTCCGCAACCCGCCGGGTGGCGGCAAGGGTTTGCGGTAGTTCTTCAGGCGAAACGAACAGATCGATACCTTTTCCAATCGCCTCCTTAGCGGTGTAGCCATACGCTTTTTCCGCCGCCGGGTTCCAGGAGATGATCCTGGCCTCCGGGGACACGTTGATTATGGCGTCGTGCGAAGCATTGACGAGTGCAGCGAGTGTCGCCGTCTCGGACTCGGCACGCTTGCGCTCGGTGAGATCGCGATGGATTGCCGACATCCCGAGCAACTGCCCGCTGGGGTCCCGGATGCCAAAGCAAACCGTCCAAACGTCGACGCAGGTGCCGTCCTTGCGCAGACAAGGCACCTCGAAGCTGTTGACGCGATCGAGATGGGTCAGAAGTTCCTTCAGCAGGTCGAGTCCATGGGCCCGCAGTTCAGGCGGGATGTAAAGTGTGGTCGGCTGGCCGATCGCCTCGGCTGCGGTGAAACCGAATAGTTTTTCGGCGCCGCGATTCCAAGTGAGTATCGTAAGGTCCATGGAGAGGCTGACAATGGCGTCGTCGGACGACTCGACGATCGCGGCGAGGAGAGATTCGGCCCCACGGACGCGGTCGAGGCGCTCTGACTGCTCCACGATGGTGCGCTCGAGAGTAGGAAGTAGCTCCTCGAGCGCGGTAACACGGGATTCCCGCTTGCGCGCGTAACTCTCTTTATCAAGATCGGGCAATTGCACACCTGCGGTTAGTCGGCGAAAACAGGCTTGTCGAGTAGATCCAGGAGGGCGACCTTAAGATTCAACGCGATCGTGCGGAACATATCGGCGGTGGAGGATGGAATCGCAATGCGGGCGAAGATTATTACCGCGAACAGGTCACCGTCGGGCAGCATGCCGCCGAATCCAAGCACCGACGAGACACCATGAGACGCCACGAAATCCGCCTGCGCAGGGACGAATGGGCTGTTGATTGCCATCGGGACATGGAAGACGCCGAAATTTCTTTGGTCGAGTTCCTTTATTAGCTCCGGGGTCGTGCGCAGCAGCTCAGATGTGGTCAGCCCAAGCTGGCGTATCAGTTGCGAAATCATGGGAAATCGCTCAACTATGGCTTCGCTTATCAGGGGGATGCATTTGTGCCCGGTGGAAGTGTGTCGAGAGTTCCATCGAGGGTCGTCGCCAACTGTCGCCAACAGAGTCAGACACTTGGTATCTTCCGAAATCTCGGCGGATACGGACGTCTGAGAAGCCGCCTCGCGAAGGTCTGTGGCCAGTCGCGCGTAGATAAGGGTTCTAAAGAAACGAACCAGAACACAACTAAGGTTGTCTGAGTTCCTCTTTCGCAGATTCTCATAGAGATAGCGAGTGACCGCCTGCGCAGCTTTCTCCATACTCGTTGCTTCAGTCGCTAGCAGGCGGAGCGCTTCACCGCATCGAACCATATCCGCGAGCGTGAAGCGGGTCAGGTCATGCGCTACCTGAACGTCAACCGGCGCAGGCGGCTTTCCCACAGGACCCGCGATGCGGGCCGATGTTGGAGCAGGTCGTTCTGGTTGACTCATAGACTCAACGCTCTTTGGGTCGAAATGCCTTGGTGTCTTTCACGAATGTGCGCACCTCAGAATCGCAACGATCCGGTCAACCACAATTCGTCGCCGGTCGATCGATTTTGCGCCGCGAACTCGAAGTCGTATTTGACGGCGAAGGTGACGGGCAGTTCCACAGATCGACCGTCTTGCCGGCTAGCGGACCCAGGGCGAGCACGCGGCCCCTGTACGGGCCGAAAATAGCGCCGCGTCCTGAATCGGCCGTGGTCTGCTGCAAAGCGTAGCCGGCCATTCCGACCACGAAGCCTTTGGGGAGATGTTGCGCGAGGACAAAGTCGGCGTGAAATTCCTGGCCGCTGTGATAGTGGGTCGCGGTGTTTTCGCTGTTGATCGTGTACCCGGCGAACGCGGAAGCCTGGCGTCCGTTCTCCTCGTCCATCCAGGTGAGACCGGTGTCAGGTTCAACCGTCCAGCGATTGGTGCGGATGTTGATGATGCGCTGGCGGTCGTAGCTTCCGGTCGGAGCATAGAACGCCAACGCGGTCGTGAGATGAAATTGCCCCCAGTGTTCCAGTTCAGCATGACCGGAAGAAGGATCAGGTCGCCAAGTCGTTTTGCGGTGGAAGTCTGAGGGACCGATACGCCAACCGCTCCGACGCGCAACGATTGTGACGAGATTCGGAACTGGGTGATCGCGCCAAACCCCCAATAGCTGCCGAGAACCGGAATTCCGGTGATCTGAGCCGCGAAGAGGGCCGATGTGTAGTTGATGGTGTGAGAGTCAGCCTCGATGTCGCCGTGCTGCGTGACGGCTCTGGCACTGGCGTCCTGGAAGAGGAAATAGGTTTTGACCAGCGTCGTTCCGGGAGAGCCCAGATACCCGGCGAACAGATCCATCAGTCCGGGACGGTAAGTGCTGATGCCGAATTCGGAAACACAAACGATAGCGCCAAACGCTGGCACCTCCAGCATCGCCACTACAATGGCGGTGCATAGCGGCTGGAGGCGGAATGAAGACGAACTCGTACGTATCAGCCCCTGACTGCGGCACATTTGCGTGCCACCACGGCTTACACAACTCGGTTCATGATCCCACAACTGTCTCATTTGCGCGTCGCGTCTTAGGATGAGCAACATCGATGCCGCGCGTCGCGGCGTGCTCGAGTTCACGCAAGCTTTCTCTAACTAGGGTTTCGTTCTGCGCAGCCGTTTCGGCGCGCGAACGGCGAGGTTCCGAGCGCTTGAAGGCTCGCCATTGAAACGTTACTGCCGCGAGAATCTGTCTCACTTTCGGACCGTGCCAAACTATTGGAGCCGGAGCGTCTCCGTGCGAAAATGTCGCCCGCTTTCGATCTGGAAACACCTGAGGAGACGGCAGGGAGATGCACTTCGGCGAACTTGATTTGACGCGGATGGTTAAGCGCGTGCTCGCGGGCGAAAACTTGTCGCGCGCGGAGGCGGGCGCGGTTTTGAGTTGCCCCGACGAGAAGCTTCCGGACTTGCTCGCGGCGACTTTGAGCGTGCGAGAAGCCACCTTCGGGCGCCGGGTAAAAATCTGCATTCTGCGCAATGCGCAAAGCGGCATCTGTCCCGAAGATTGCCACTATTGCTCACAGTCGCGGCTCTCTCGCGCAGACATCCCGGTCTACAAGTTGCAAACCGTAGCCGAGTTAATTGAAGGTGCGCGACTGGCCGTCGCGAGCGGCGCGCGCCGCTATTGCATGGTGTGCAGCATGCGCGGCCCCGCTCCGCGCGACGTCGAGCACCTGGCCGCGGCCTGCGAAAACATCCGGGCCGAGTTCCCCGACCTGGAGCTGTGTCTTTCGATCGGTCTGCTGGAGCAGGAACAGGCTCAGCGGCTGAAAGAGGCCGGCGCCGGATGGATCAATCACAACCTCAACACCAGCCGCCGCTTCTATCCCGAGATATGTTCCACGCACACCTACGACGATCGCATACGAACGATCGAGAACGTGCGCGCCGCGGGACTGTCGGTCTGCTCGGGCGGGATCATCGGGATGGGTGAGACGGACGACGACGTGATCGACTTGGCGTTCGCGACCAGCCATTTGCGCGCGGAATCCGTTCCGCTGAACTTCCTGCATCCGATCGCCGGTACGCCGCTTGAAAACTCGCGGCGCCTGACTCCCGAACGATGCCTCAAGGCCGCCTGCCTGTTCCGGCTGCTCAACCCACGCAGCGAAGTTCGCGCCGCCGGCGGACGGGAACTCAACCTTGGCGAGCGGCAGGGCGAGATCTTCAACGCCGTGAATTCAATTTTCGTCAACGGCTACCTGACCACCGCTGGATGGAATTTCGATCGAACGCGTGAGTTGATCGAGCGCTTCGGCTTCGAAGTCGAAGTGCATGCCTGAGCTGTCGACGGAGCCGCTCGTTAAACGCCAACGCTAGGACGCGGCGACGCCGCCGTCGACGCGCATGGTGGTGCCGGTCACGTACGATGCCTGCGCGGAGCACAGCCAGAGCACCGCGTTGGCGATCTCCTGCGGCACGGCGTAGCGCCGCATGGGGACGAAGGCTTCGAAGTCCTTGCGTCCCGGCTGCCCCTCGTTGTTGGTGATACGCTCCATCATCGGCGTGTCCACCGGCCCCGGACAGACGGCATTGATCCTGATGCCCGACTCGGCGTTTTCGAGCGCCGCGCTTTTGGTCAGTCCTACGACCGCGTGTTTGCTCGCGACGTAGATCGGTAGGCTGCGAAAGCCCATAAGTCCGGCGGCCGAGGCGGTATTCACGATCGCGCCGCCGCTCCCTTGTTTGCGCATCTGGCGAATCTCGTACTTCATGCAGAGCCATACGCCCTTGACGTTGATGGCCATCACGCGATCGAAGTTACGTTCGGAGGTCTCGTGCGTGTCGATGACGTCGCCTTCGATGCCGGCGTTGTTGTAGGCACAATCCAGGCGGCCGTGAGTCTTGACGATCCGCGCGATCAGCGCCTGCACCTGGGTATCGTCGCTGACGTCGGCCTTCGCGAATTCCGCCTTGCCGCCGGCTTCACTAATTTTGGCGACGGTCTCCTCACCGCTATCCTGGCTGACGTCGGCGCATACGACGGTCGCGCCCTCGCGTGCGAAAGTGAGTGAGGTCACGCGGCCGATTCCGCTGCCGCTGCCGGTGATGAGCGCGATTTTTCCCTCGAGCAAATTAGCCATTGTTTTATGTCTCTCGAAACCCTCGCCAGAGCAGCTTTCGTGCGATTCGTGTTCGCTTTAGCACACGACTGCGGATTTGCAAGGAGCCACATAACTGCTCGCGCTGGACGTGGTGGCCGGCCTGGAGCGAGCGCTTGACGGTCGGCGCCGCGCATCCTACTAGTCGTGGGCATAACAGAACCGCTGCGTTGGCGCCGAGCCACTCGTGCGCGCGCGTTTGAGGAGCGTAACCGTGATCGATTTTTCCCTACCTGCTGACTTGGTCGAACTCAAAGCGCGGGTCGACCGTTTTATCCGCGAGACGATCGTGCCGCTGGAACGCGATCCGCGGCAGGGTCCGCATGGTCCCAGCGAGGATTTCCGTCGCGAGCTTATCGCGCTCGGCCGCGCGGCCGGTCTGCTGTCGCCTCACGCGCCAGTGAAGTGGGGCGGCCTTGGCCTGGACCATCGCGCGATGGCGGTGGTGTTTGAGGCGGCGGGATGGTCACCGCTAGGCCCGCTCGCGCTCAATATCATGGCGCCCGACGAGGGCAACACCAATCTGCTCGACAAGATTGCCAACGACGAGCAGAAAGAACGATGGCTGAGGCCGCTGGTGGCGGGTGAGATTCGCACCGTCTTCTCGATGACCGAGCCCGATGACGGCGCCGGCTCCGACCCCAACCTGATGAAAACCACGGCGCGCCGCTACGGCGACGAATACGTGATCTCGGGACGCAAGTGGCTGATCACCGGCGCTCCCGGCGCGAGCATCAATATCGTAATGGCACGCACGCTAGAGGAGGACGGGACCGATCGCGGAGCGACCATGTTCCTGGTCGACATGGACGCGCCCGGATTCAAAATCGTGCGCCAGCTTGAGACGCTTGACAACAACACGCCTGGCGGTCATGCGGAAGTCGAGTTCGACGGCGTGCGCGTCGGCCCGGAACGCATTCTGGGGCAGGTCGGCCACGGCTTTCGCAATGCCCAGGTGCGTCTCGGCCCAGCGCGCCTGACGCATTGCATGCGATGGCTCGGCGCGGCGCGGCGCTGCCATGCGATCGCGGCTGATTACGCGCGGCGGCGTCACGCTTTCGGCAAGCTGATCGGTGAGCATCAGGGCGTAGGGTTCCAGCTTGCCGACAATGCCTCAGACCTGCATCTGTGCCGGCTCGCGATCTGGCATTCGGCCTGGCTGCTCGATCGTGGCGAACGCGCGCGCAACGAGACCAGCCTTTGCAAGGTCTTCTGCTCGGAAGCGCTCGGCCGCGTGGTCGATCGGTCGTTGCAGATTCTCGGCGGTCTCGGCATCACCGCCGACACGGTAGTCGAGCGTATCTACCGCGACATCCGCGCTTTTCGAATCTATGATGGCCCCTCGGAAGTGCATCGCTTCGCGCTGGCGCGCGCGATAATGTCGGGCGATCCGTCGCTAGCGGACCCGATCGCGTGACACCCTGACAATAGCGGGGAGTAGAAACAGAGGAACCATGGGCATCGACGAGAAAACCGAACGCGCGTTGCGCCTGCTCCTGGACAAGCAGGAGATTCACGAAGTCCTGATGCGTTACTGCCGGGGTATCGACCGCTGCGACGCGGAACTGCTCCACAGCGTCTATCATCCCGATGCGACCGACGATCACGGACTGTTCAAGGGCAAAGCCGCCGACTTCATTCCGTGGGCGCTCAAAGCGCTGGTCAGGGATGACGGGACCAGCCACTACATCGCCAACGAACTGATTGAAGTGAAGGGCGATGTCGCACATTGCGAGAGCTATTTTTTCGGAATCCATCGCCGCCAGGAGAAGGACGGCGGCACGGTCGATCTGGTCTTCTCCGGAAGATATGCGGACCGCTTCGAGCGCCGCGCTGGCCTCTGGAAAATTGCGCATAGACAGGTGGTCTTCGATCGAAGCCGGATCGACAAAATCGAGCGGGAGTTTTCGGCCGAGGGGCTGGTTTGCGGAAGGCGATCGCGCGAAGACCCGGCTTACCAGCGTTGAAGCAGGCGGCGGCGCACCCGTGAAGAGACAGGCCACGGCATGACCCGATGGCGGCGATCGCTCGCCGTGTACTGCGATCGGCGCGTGTTGCTGATCCTGCCGCTCGGCTTCGCCAGCGGCCTCCCGCTGCTGCTCACTTTCTCGACGCTCTCGGCCTGGCTCGCCACTGCTGGCGTGAGGCGCGCCACTATCGGCGCCTTTGCGCTCGTCGGCACTCCCTACGCGTTCAAGTTCCTGTGGTCGCCCCTCATCGATCGTTTACCGCCGCCGTTGCCGCTGGGACGCCGGCGCGGCTGGGGCCTCACGATCCAGATTGCGCTGGTCGCCTCGCTGCTCGCATTGGGCTTATGCGATCCAAAAACGCATCTGGACATGATGGCTGGGTTGGC
The DNA here is from genome assembly GCA_963710455.1 of uncultured delta proteobacterium. GTDB lineage: Bacteria > Desulfobacterota > Binatia > Binatales > Binataceae > JAKAVN01. The sequence goes on along the minus strand of CAVQAG010000009.1, from coordinate 401,312 downwards.
GCTCCTGGTCGCCTTTCTCTCGGCTAGCCAGGATATCGTGATCGACGCCTGGCGGGTCGAAATCCTCTCGCCGGAAGAGCAGGGGCCGGGCGCCGGCATGATCCAGACCGGCTACCGGATCGCGATGCTGGTGGCGGGCGCGGGGGCGCTGATCGTCGCCGCTCACGCGGGATGGTTCGCGGCATATGCCACGATGGCTGCGCTGCTGAGCATTACGATGCTCGTATTCCTGCTGGGGCCGGAGCCTGCGCCGCCGCCGGCGCTCGCGGATCGGAGCAGAGGCGGAGGGTTGGAGGCGCTTCGCGAGTGGCTGGCCACGGCGGTGGTCGGACCCTTCGCTGACTTCATGCGGCGGCCGCGATGGTTCGCGATTCTCGTTTTCGTGCTGGGCTACAAGTTGGGCGAGGCGATGGCGGGGGTGATGGCGATGCCGCTGTACATTGCGCTCGGCTTTTCGCTGACCGAGATCGCGGCGATTTCCAAGCTGGTTGGATTCTTCGCGACCGTGATTGGAGCCCTGGCCGGCGGGGTCCTCACCGTGCGGTTGGGAATCGTGCGCGCCTTGATTGTGTGCGGCGTGCTGCAATCGGCGGGCAATCTGTTCTACGTGCTGCAGGCGATCGGCGGCCATCGGCTGGACTACCTCGCGCTCTGCGTGGCGGCGGAGAACGTGACGGGTGCGATGGCTGGCGCGGCGCTGGTGGCGTATCTGTCGAGCCTGTGCTCGCCCGCATTCACTGCAACGCAATACGCGCTGCTGTCGTCGCTGGCCGCGGTCGGGCGTACGCTGGTGGCATCGTCAGGCGGCGTGCTCGCCGAGCGCCTGGGATGGGTGGCGTTTTTTCTGCTGACGACGGTCGCGACGCTGCCGGCGCTTTTGCTGTTGGTCTGGATCGCGCACAACGGCAGTGCGCGATCGGAAGAAGAAATGCACCTGCCTGCTTCAGCGGGACCCTGAAACCTGTCGTTCTGGATACCGTCAGTCAGGCATCAGGCGAGCCGAATCCAAGATGACCGCGAGAGCGGCGCTCGATCAATTACTACCACCACGAGTGCCGGCGCCTGTTCGAAGTCCTGGAACGGCAGCTCAAAGGCCGTGAATTTCTATGCGACGAATACAGCATCGCGGATATCGCCAACTGGTGCTGGGTGCGTATCTACAGATGGAGCGGCGTCAACGTTGATGGTCTGACCAGCCTGCAGGACTGGATCGCACGGATGGAAGCGCGTCCCGCGTGCCAACGCGGAATCGCCGTGCCGGAGCCGTTAGTGCTGACAGACGCCACGGAGATAGCGCAAAAGATCGTGACCCGCTAGAAATACTTCAAAAATGGAGGGAGGACGCCATGCTGGAATATTGCAGGTTCGAGGAACTCATCGACCATACTGGCTTACGTATCGTGCTGGTCAAAGGCATACCGAGTCCATGGGGCCAGGCCGCCAAAACCATTTTCGAAATCAAAGGTCTCGACTATGTCGCAGCGCCGTGGGTGCCGGGTGAGCCCAACGCCGACATCGTGGCGTGGGGCGGCGAGGCCAGCGCGCCCATCGTCGCGTGGGCCAAAGAGAAGCCGGTCAATCGCTGGATCGACATACTGTATCTGGCCGAGCGGCTCGCGCCCAAGCCATCACTGATTCCGGCCGACCCCACGCAACGCGCGCTGATGATTGGACTGTCGCACGAAATCTGCGGCGAAATGGGCATCGGCTGGAACCGGCGCTTGCAACTGTTTGCGCCCGCCTACGCCTCCGGCAGCCCACCGGCCGGGATCAGCCGGATGGGCAGCAAGTATGGCTACAACGAACACGATGCGAAGGCCGCTGGCGGACGCACTGCCGAATCTCTGAAAGCGCTGACCACGCAACTCAAGTCGCAGTATGCGCGTGGCGTGCGCTATTTCGCCGGCGACGCATTGAGCGCGCTGGACATCTATTGGACTTCGTTCGCCAATCTGCTCGACCCCTTGCCGAAAGAGCACTGTCCGATGCCCGAGGCTTGGCGTCCCGGCTTCGTCGTCAGCGATCCGGTCATCAAGGCGGCCCTGGATCCTCTGCTGCTGGAACATCGCTCACGAATTTTTCGCGACCATTTTCGGGATCCGATGGAACTGTAATCCGTCAGCCGTATCGCGGGTCGGCGCTGATGCTGGCGCCCACCTTCGTCGGCAAATCGAAGGACGGGATTCTTGTCTCGGGTGAGAATCGAAACCTGAACTTGAGATTCTGACGACCTGGCGCCGCGCGCGACGTGACGGACTGTATAAATTGCGGAAAGGCCATGAATCCTTGAAATTAAAAGGGATATCCGCCTACCATCCTGTGACAGTTTGGAGTGACGGCAGTGTGACGGAGGTCTTGAAGAGTACCGAGGACTAACCTGCGACCGTCAACGGGAAGAATGCCTCACTACCCAAAGTACACCACCACCGTTGTCGGCGCTCATAGCGTCCCGCGTTGGTATGAGGCGTTGGACCGCCTGGTCACCTTGGGCAATCTCGCGCCCGGCGATTTCGGCGATGCGCAGCTTCGCTGCACTCAGGCCGCAATCCTGGAACAAGAGACCGCCGGGATCGACGTCATCACCGGTGGTGAGATGCATCGGCGTACGCATAATCGGCACTCGCCACCGAACGCGATGTTGAACCACTTCTGGCAGAAGATCCCTGCCTTTCAAGGCGCGACGCGGCCCAAGCCCATCAGCAGGCACGACCCGAATGTGTACCATCCCGCCGCTACCTGCCGGGGACCGATAGCCGACAGCATCGATTTGGGGCTCGTCGATGAGTTCAACACCGTGTCGTCATTTGCGCGCAAGCCAGTGAAGGTCACGATGACCGGACCGCATCTGCTTGCGGCCGTCGCCTATGACGAGCACTACCACGACATCCGGCGGATGATGGCCGACATCGGAAAACTGCTCCACCAAAACTTCAAGCGCCTGGCAGAGGCTGGATGCAAGCACATCCAGATCGACGAGCCCTATTTCACCGCGGCGGATGACGACGAAGTCCGCACCGCCGTCGAGGTGATCAACATGGCGTTCGAGGGACTACCCAACGACGTACATCTCCTGGTGCACGTCTGCCAGGGAAACTATGCCGTCGGTCCCGACTACGACGGACAAATTGGACACCGCTATTTCGACACCGGCCGCTACAAGGCCGATCTCGTTTGCCAGATCGATTGTGATGCTTATCTGATCGAACACGACATGACTCGGCACTATGAGGGCTTGCTGGGCAACAAACAGCTTGGCGTCGGAGCGGTCGATGTGCAGTCCCCAAATATCGAGACCGGTGAACAGATTGCCGAGCGCATCAGGGCCTATCGGTGGCTCGCCCCGGAACAGGCCATCATCACCAGCTCGTGTGGCTTCAATCACCTGCCCAGGCACGTCGCCTTCGGCAAGCTGCGCGCTATGACCGAGGCAAAAGCGATCCTGGGCGGCAGCTCGAACTAGCGCAACCTGACTTTCATGAGTGACCACGCGCGCGACATCAAAGACGCCGAAGAGCGACTTCGCATTTCTGAGGAGCGGCTTCGCCTGGCGGAGGCGGCCAGCGGAATCGGGATTTTTGAGCTGGATTTAGCGTCGGACCGCCTGGAGTGTACTCCACAGGTTGCCGTGCTGTTCGGCTTCGGCTCGGAGATTCCCGGAGCGACGCTAGCGGACTGGGAGAAGGTAATCTTCGTTGACGATGTGCCCAAAGTGCGTACCGCGATCGAGACCGGGTCGCGCACGGGAACCTATCATGCGGAGTTCCGCGTAACGCATCCGGATGGCAGCCTCCACTGGCTCTCGGGAACCGGCCAAATTGTCAGGGACGAGAAGCATCAAGCGCTGCTGCGCGGAGCCTGCTACGAAATCACGGAACGCAAGGTGCTCGAGGCCCGCTTGTTGGCGCTCACTGAGACCTTGGAATCGCGCGTGGCGGAGCGCACTCGGCAGCTCGAGGCAAGTGCGACAAAACTGGAGGAAACCGAGCGCCGCTTCCGCCTGCTGGTGGAAGGCGTTACTGATTACGCTATTTTCATGCTCGATGGGTCGGGAAACGTGATCAATTGGAACAAGGGCGCGCAGCGGATCAAAGGCTACAACGCTGAGGAAATCATCGGCCGGCACTTTTCGCTGTTTTATACCGAACAGGATCGGCGCATTGGGCGCCCGCAGCAGGTGCTCGCAGAGGCAACGCAAACCGGCAGGTGCGAACAGGAAGGTTGGCGCGTGCGCAAGGACGGCAGCCTTTTCTGGGCCGGCATCGTGGTCAACGCAATCCGCGACCCGGCGGGTCAGTTGCTCGGATTTGCCAAAGTTACGCGCGATTTGACGGAAAGGCGGGCCGCCGAAGAGCGATTGCGCCAGGCGCAGAAGATGGAAGCCCTCGGTCAACTCGTAGGCGGTGTCGCCCACGATTTCAACAACCTGCTGACGGCTATCTCCGGGAACATCCAGACGCTCCAACGTCGGCTTCCCAAAGACGGCGACGGCGATCTACAGCGGCTGGCCAGGGCGGCATTGCACGCGGCCGAGCGCGCCGCGCTGATGACCAAGCGGCTTCTCGCCTATTCACGCCATCAGCCGCTTGAGCCGAAACCGATTTCAGTCAATTCACTGATCAGCGGGATGTCTGAGATCCTTCGTCAAACGCTGGGCGAGAGCTGTCCAGATCGAGACGGTACTTGCCGCCGGCGCGTGGACAATCTTTGTGGATGCCAGCCAGCTCGAAAACGCGCTGCTCAACCTCGCCGTCAATTCACGCGACGCTATGCCCCAGGGCGGTAAATTGACAATCGAGATCGCCAACAGCTATCTCGACGAGGCCTACAGCACGATTGCCGAAGTGCCTCCGGGACAGTATCGTAGGCATTTTCGTCAGTGATACCGGGACGGGAATGACACCGGAGGTGGCGTCGAAAGCGTTCGATCCATTCTTCACCACCAAAGAAATCGGACAGGGGACAGGGCTCGGTCTGTCGCAGGTATACGGCTTCATCAAGCAATCTGGAGGGTACCTGAGGATCTATAGCGAGGTTGGAGCGGGTACCACGATTAAGATTTACCTGCCGCGGTATGTCTCTTCCGATCGCGTCGGCGAGGCGGAGCCTCCAGCGAAGCCCATTCCGCGGGCCAATGGAGAGACCGTTCTATTGGTCGAAGATGATGTTGATGTTCGCAGCACGCTCTCCGAAATCCTGACCGAACTGGGTTACCGGGTGATTGAGGCGACGGACGGTTTCAACGGCCTTCGGCAACTCGACGCGCATCCCGAGACAAAACTCTTACTAACGGACATTGGCCTGCCGGGCGGCATGAACGGCCGACAGTTAGCCGGCGAGGCCCTGCGGCGAAAGGCAGGCTTGAGGGTGCTATTCGCGAGCGGCTACGCGCGAAACGCGATTGTTCATCATGGTCGGCTCGATCCTGGGGTGGACTTGATCATGAAGCCGTTCACATACGCCGACTTGGCCGCAAAGGTCCGCCACGTTTTGGACGGCCGCTGAGATAAGCGTCGGCGGCCTCCTAGCAGCAACCGTGTTCAGAAACCGCGCCCAGGAGGGGAGAAAGGGGAGAGGTTGAGGAGGTGAGGGCGGGTGTTAGCCAGTGCGTTTTGTTGTGAAGCATGGCATTGAGAATAACGAGGAACTTGCGCATACAGGCGGTGAGCGCGGGCTTGGCGTGCTTACCGTTGGCGCGCAGCCGCAGATAGAAAGTTCTAACGGCGGGATTGCTGCGAACGCCCGCCACCGTCGCCATATACAGGACGCGCCGAACCTGCGCGCGTCCACCCCAGATACAGCGGCTGCCGCGCATGCTGCCACTGTCGCGGTTAAAGGGCGCCAGACCGGCCAGTGCGGCGATCTGCTTGCGATTGAGCATGCCCAGTTCGGGCAACTGGGCCAGCAGGGTACTCGAAAGCACCTTACCGACTCCGGGCACCGAACGCAGCAACTCGTCACGCTCGCGCCACAGGGGAGTATTGCGGATCAACTCGCCGAGTTCGTCGTCGAGACCCGCGAGGCGCTTTTCCAACCAACGGATGTGCTCATCGATGCTACGGTGTAAAACCTTTGGGGCTCGGGCCCGGCGATTCTTCTCCGCCGTCAGCATCTCGACCAACTGGCGCCGCCGGGTAACCAGTGCTTCGAGCGCCTGGGCCTGTTCGTCGGCTAACGGCCGTGCTTCTGGTCGAACCGCTTCACCAAACTGCGCTAGCACTTCGGCATCCAGCCGGTCGGTCTTGGCCAGTCTGCCAGTGGCACGGGCAAAGTCGCGCACTTGGCGTGGATTAACTATCGCCACGGCGATCCCTGCAGCCGTCAGGGCACTGGCGACAGGCGTTTCCAGGCCACCGGTGGCTTCAACAATCACAAAGTCAGCCGGCTCCAGCTGTCTCAGTAACTCCCGGATTCCGACCTCATCATTAGCCACTGAAAAGGCCGCGCCGACCGACCCGATGAACACGTCCAGTGCCACCTTGGCGACGTCGATCCCGACAAACCGTCTCACCTCGTCCATTTTCCACCCTCCTCAGCGCGGCTTGCCCCGCCTTGCGATCCGGGATTTCTTTCCCTTACAACCGTTCGGGCTAAGCGCCTGCGGGGGCACGGCGACCCTCGCTGCTAGACGGGATTTTTCTCCCAAGGATGCACCGGTCTGCCGCACCACCAACTCTGATTCTTGTACCACCTCGTCAACATACAAGGATGCGGAAAAACGATGAGTTTTCCGCACGGCACTATATAGTGGAGTAGGAAGTGGTTGCAGGGGGAGGTGGCGGTGATGCGCGGAGTGGACCACCAGCAGAGCGGAATGTTCAGCTACATATCGGCGGAGCGACGAGTACCCAGGGATCATCCGTTGCGGGCCATCCGCGTGATGGTGGACGCGGCCCTGAAGGAGTCGTCGTGGCGCTTCGACGCGGTCTACGCTAGCAGCGGGCGGCCGTCGATTCCGCCGGAGAAGCTTCTGCGCGCGCTGCTGTTGCAGATGCTGTACACGGTGCGCAGCGAGCGGCTGTTGATGGAGCAGCTCGATTATAACTTCCTGTTTCGCTGGTTTGTGGGACTCAACATCGACGATCCGGTCTGGGACGTGACGGTCTTCACGAAGAATCGGGAGCGTTTGCTGGTAGGCGAGGTTGCACAGGGCTTTTTCACCGCGGTGGTCGAGCAAGCGGGTGCCCAAGGACTGCTCTCCAACGAGCATTTCACGGTCGACGGCACGCTGATCGAGGCCTGGGCCGGACACAAGAGTTTCAAGCGCAAAGGGGATGATCAGCACACCCCGCCCGACGATCCCGGCAACCCGAGCGTGAACTTTCATGGTGAGCGACGCTCCAACGCGACTCACCAATCGACCACCGATCCGGAGGCGCGTCTGGCCCGCAAAGGGCCGGGCAAAGAAGCCCGGCTCTGCTATGCCGGGCACGTGCAGATGGACAATCGTCACGGCTTGGTGGTCAACACTCGCCTGACTCAGGCCAGCGGCATCGCCGAGCCCACCGCGGCTTTGGCGATGGCGGCAGAGATCGCGGGCCAGGGTCGGGTCACGCTGGGCGCCGACAAGGGTTACGATCAAAAGGAGTTGGTGCGCGCCTTGCGTGAGTATCGAGTCACACCGCACGTTGCGCAAAAGGTCAACAGCGCTATCGACCGACGCAGCACTCGCCACCCCGGCTACCTGCTCAGCCAGCGGCGGCGCAAACGAGTGGAAGAGATCTTCGGCTGGCTCAAGACAGTCGCCGGACTGCGCAAGACTCGTCATCGTGGAATCGCCCGGGTTGGTTGGGCCTTCACCTTCGCCGCCGCTGCCTACAACTTGGTGAGAATGCGTAACCTGCTGCCAGTCGCCACCTGAATCAATCGGTAAACCGCCGGCGCCAGCCACTTTCAACCGCTAGCTCTCCGCTCAGTCCCGATATCTCTACGCCAGCACCGAGATACTCGTGACCATCCGGCTTTTTCCGCATCCTTGTATGTTGACGAGGTGGTACAAGAATCAGAGTTGGTGGTGCGGCAGACCGGTGCATCCTTGGGAGAAAAATCCCGTCTAGCAGCGAGGGTCGCCGTGCCCCCGCAGGCGCTTAGCCCGAACGGTTGTAAGGGAAAGAAATCCCGGATCGCAAGGCGGGGCAAGCCGCGCTGAGGAGGGTGGAAAATGGACGAGGTGAGACGGTTTGTCGGGATCGACGTCGCCAAGGTGGCACTGGACGTGTTCATCGGGTCGGTCGGCGCGGCCTTTTCAGTGGCTAATGATGAGGTCGGAATCCGGGAGTTACTGAGACAGCTGGAGCCGGCTGACTTTGTGATTGTTGAAGCCACCGGTGGCCTGGAAACGCCTGTCGCCAGTGCCCTGACGGCTGCAGGGATCGCCGTGGCGATAGTTAATCCACGCCAAGTGCGCGACTTTGCCCGTGCCACTGGCAGACTGGCCAAGACCGACCGGCTGGATGCCGAAGTGCTAGCGCAGTTTGGTGAAGCGGTTCGACCAGAAGCACGGCCGTTAGCCGACGAACAGGCCCAGGCGCTCGAAGCACTGGTTACCCGGCGGCGCCAGTTGGTCGAGATGCTGACGGCGGAGAAGAATCGCCGGGCCCGAGCCCCAAAGGTTTTACACCGTAGCATCGATGAGCACATCCGTTGGTTGGAAAAGCGCCTCGCGGGTCTCGACGACGAACTCGGCGAGTTGATCCGCAATACTCCCCTGTGGCGCGAGCGTGACGAGTTGCTGCGTTCGGTGCCCGGAGTCGGTAAGGTGCTTTCGAGTACCCTGCTGGCCCAGTTGCCCGAACTGGGCATGCTCAATCGCAAGCAGATCGCCGCACTGGCCGGTCTGGCGCCCTTTAACCGCGACAGTGGCAGCATGCGCGGCAGCCGCTGTATCTGGGGTGGACGCGCGCAGGTTCGGCGCGTCCTGTATATGGCGACGGTGGCGGGCGTTCGCAGCAATCCCGCCGTTAGAACTTTCTATCTGCGGCTGCGCGCCAACGGTAAGCACGCCAAGCCCGCGCTCACCGCCTGTATGCGCAAGTTCCTCGTTATTCTCAATGCCATGCTTCACAACAAAACGCACTGGCTAACACCCGCCCTCACCTCCTCAACCTCTCCCCTTTCTCCCCTCCTGGGCGCGGTTTCTGAACACGGTTGCTGCTAGGCCGCGCCTCCAGCGCGCGCGGGGTACGTCCATCACGTCACGATCCGTTCTCGGTTTCGACCGCGCGAGCTTTGTTCGTCGCTAGACAGTGCGCTCGATTTTGCACTACCAGTGAATTCATTAATGCAGGAAGGCTTGCCCCACGTGTGTAAGTGCGCTACCTGAGAATCCACATCATCTCTTGCCGGTTTTTTTGAACGATTTTGGCCAAGGCCCGGGAAGCATCCCAGCTCGCTGCAACTTTGGGTCGTGGCGCGGCGACAGCCCACATCGAAACGGCTGTCAAAGCCACCCGCGAGATCGTCTGGACGTGAGACGCCCACTCCAGCATCAAAGCGGCGGAGCGGCTAATGGACGATCTCGAAGACACTCGCAACAGAAAAAAGGGGGCAGCGGAGTTGGACCAATCATTTCTTACTCTTCAACCAGCCGAGGCGGTAGCGAAGGTTTTTGATCCGATGAAGCCGGCTCGGGACAAACTCGATCGCCTGGCTAAAGTGCTCGAGCCTACCGGTCAATTGGCGCAGCTGGCGGACGTCTTCGAGCCGATAGGGAAATTCCAGGAAGAGCTGGCCGAAGTGGCCGCAGCCTTCGAGCCGATCAAGGGATTCCAGGGCCACCTTGAAAACCTGGCGAACCGTTTCGAGCCGATGCGAGCTTTCCAAAGCCAGCTCGAGCAGGTGGCTGCGGCCTTTCATGAACAGATCCTCAAACTGGCAACTGCGATGAAACCGGCGGTGGAGTTCCAGGAGCAACTCCAAAATCTGGTGAAGGCCTTCGAACCTGCCAAGTCCTTACAGCGCCGGTTCGTAGAGTTGTCGCGGGCGTTCGGCGGTGGCGGTGAAGGTGATACGTCGATCGAGGCCGATCAACGTGGTACGCGATAGCGCGGCTCGAGACCGTGCATAGCCGCACCTGACGCGATTGCTGCAGCCAGGGCTGGCAGCTGAAAAGCGTCCTCACAACGTCGCATCCGGGATCAAGCTTGACGCCGAGCAACGACATCGAGGATCGGTTCGCCAGCGCAGTAAAATCAGCGCTTGACACGTCCAACGAAGCCGGCCAGCTGGCGGAGACGGGCACTGCTTCAATAGAGGCGGGCGATCGCCCAAAGCGTTTGCGCCCTTTCGGCATCGTGCTGTTGTGTCTGTCGCTCGCAGCGATAGCAGTGGTTGCCGTTGCTGCGGCACTGCAGGTGCGACTCGGCAGTTTTACGCGTTTAACCCCGGAAACATCGGCGCTGCGGCAGGGAAGTGCCTTCGATCAACCTGCTACGCCGTCAAGCGCTCCTGAGGCAATAACGTCATCCGAATCGTCTTCGCTCAATTCAAGCGAGACCTCGATCGCGACCCCCAAAGTGCCCGGTGTTTCACTCGGCGAAACAGTCGCCGCAACGCCTGACGCATCCGCGACCGGTCCTTACGGAGGTTCTATCGCGGCTGGAGCCCACAAATCTCCCACAGTTCAAGAACCGTCCACTCAAGGACCGTCCACAACTGCGCCCACACCGGAGGTTGAGAACTCGAATACACAGACCTTCAGCATCCCTGTCGCAAAGTCGCGTTTTGAAGACAAACCGCGAAGCCCGCTTGCCGCGCCACAGGCATCGCCACGGCGCTCGAAAGTCTCGCGGCAGATTCCTGCACAACCGCTTAAGTCCAAAGAAGCCTCCTTAGTTGCTCAAGCAGACGATGGACCGGCAACGACCGCGGTCGGCCCCGCTAGTGGCTCTGAAGCAGGCTCTTCAGGACCGTTGGCGAAGGAGCAAATGACTTCTTCGATGCCCGCAGGTGCTTCGTCTCTGGCAAGCGATGCGCAGCGCGACGCAGAATCTCGCAAACCCTCGCCGACAAAAATCGCTTCAGCGGGGAGCGTTTCACAAGGGAGCGCGCCAACTAAGGAAACGATGGCGCGTGTGATCCTCGTTCCATCGCCCGACCATTCTGTTTACTGGGCGCTCGAAGGATCGGGAACAATCTTCCGCTCAATCGATCGAAAAACCTGGCAGAAACAGGAAAGCGGCGTGCGATCTGAGCTCTTGGGCGGTCAGGCGACATCAGACAAGGTGTGCTGGGTGGTTGGCCGCAAAGGCACTATCTTGCTCACCGTCGATGGTGCCCGTTGGCAACGGATCGAACCTCCAAACACCGCCGATATCGTCAGCGTATCGCCTCTCAGCGCCGACGTCGCTGACATCGTTGCTGCGGACGGGTCACGACTCAGCACCTTCGACCGTGGCAGCAATTGGCAGCCGAGCAACTGACGTTGAGTTTCTTTTATCCTCGGGAAACTCCCGCATCTTGCAGGATCCAGATCCGGAAGCTTCGCTGGTCAAAATCGCGCCACCGTTAAATTTTTTTGATTCTCTCGCGCGTTGATTCTCGATTCGCGCTTGATCAGATTCGCATCGGGTTGTCTTCGGAGCAAAACGAATTCCGCTACGGTTTGCGAAGTCCGGACTTTGGCGCACGAGAGTCTCTCTCAATCCAGTGTCCAAGGTCCTCTATGTTGAACCGCCAGTCACCTCCTATCCGGAAGGCGGGAATATCGCCCCGTCTGAGCATTCTGTAAATGGTCTGTCTGCTGACGCGCAGGTATTCGGACACCTCGGGAATCGTTAGAACTTTCCGCTTTATGATGTTGTCGTTTGTGATGTCCCAGCGTTTCGTCATCCTACGGCTCCGCGCGGCAGTTGCGCTTAGACGGCCATGAACAAGGAAAACTCCAAGATCTCAAATGGGGGCGATTTCGATATCATCTTTGGGCCAGTTCTTTCGGTTTCAAGGCGCGCCTTATCTCATCTATGCAGAACTTCGCCAAAGACTGTCCGGCCTGCAGCGGTACAAGTTACAGAACCCTGGTCGCGTATGTGTCGTCATAAGAAGCGAAGACTGCAGGAACCGCGGTCATTGGCCGACGAGTTTTACGGATTAAAGGGCAAAGCTGCGGGTTTGCCCTGCGGACTTGGGAAGTCGGCTGTGCCGGCGGCGAAAATCGGGACAATCCCAGGTTTGAAAGCCAAATTTCGTTACGCGTCGGTTAAGTCTGGTGTGGAAAGATAGGTTCTAATAACTCTTGTAAGCTAGCAATTACATGTAATTTAAGCTAAAACATCAAATAGCCTAAAACTGGTCAGCCCATAGACGTCAAAAATTGACATCAATTGCCGTAGATTAGGTTAGTGAATTTCGCTTTACGTCAATCATTTTCTCTAGCTTTAGATAATGCACTGCCGTAGTATCAAATCTTACTGAAGACGGTTCATTGCAGGCATCTATTATCCTAGAAGTCCTCAGGCGTCGTATGGAAGTCTGAAGACGCTGGTCGATGCCGTGATTTTTCAAGGCCCGGGGGGGGTAACTTATGCAGCCCATGGGGGAACTTATGCAGGACCGACCGGCCGAATTTCGTGTACGCCTTCAGGAGATGCTCGATTCGCAAGGCCTCCGAGCGGACCTCGCCTCCGAGATCGAGGATCATTTAACCCCGGTCACCTATGACAAGGGAGCGGTTATTTTCCTGCGAGGCTCGCCAGCGGATCTTCTCTTCTGGCTGCTCAAGGGTTTCGTCAAGCTCTATCTGCCCCGTGAGGACGGCGACAGGACGTTAATCGACGTAGCAAGACCTGGCGACCTATTGGCATTCGTCAATGAAGAGAAGTCGATGGGGCGTCGCCAAATTCTTGAGGCCCACGCTCTAACAAAATGTTCGGTGGGGCTTTTCAGCCGCGAGCATCTGCGGCAGCTCCTGAACAGGGTGGATCATGAGACAGCGATCCGGATGCTCGAACAGCTCAATACCGCCTGGTCAACGACTTTCGAAAGGTACATCACCTTCATAGGCTCTTCGTTCCGTGTAAGACTCGAGATGGTGCTCAAGAGGCTAGGCACCCGCGTCGGCATCGAGGACAAGCGCGGAACGCTCATCATGCCCGAGTTAGGACACGAAGACTTGGCAGAAATGATTGGCAGTTCGCGTCCGATGGTCAGTAAGCTGATCAGTGATATGACTCGTGAAGGCCTATTGACGCGTGGCGAGAATCGCCATTTTATTCTTTGCAGCCAGACAAGGCCGTCCGTAAGGAATGGTATCGGCACCGTTCAACCGTCGATGCGCGCCAATGGCGTTTCCAAACAGGTGGCTGGCTCAGGTGTTTTTGCCAAGCCCCCGGGCACAGCAGAATTCTCGGGACCCTTTTCTAAAAAGCATGAGGCCGAGGCTCAATCGAGAGCAGACGGCCGCCAAGCAGGGCTCAGCAGGTGACGACTCGCGACCAACCCAACACGAGTGATGGACGATCCCGTGTGTGACGCGCACGAATGCGGTGGTGGGTAGGAAACGGAAGTCGGAGCTCAACCTGTGATGCGCCAGTACGTTAGCTGTTCACGACCTCGAGTCTGATTTTCAAGCGCGCCGGGGATGTGGTTGTTGTGGTTAGCGCCATCCCCAAAAGTCTCGGCCGCAGCTTCAGCGGTTGCCATGACGGCTTGGTCGATATCCTGCCGCGTCACACCGTAGTGGGTGACCGCGCGAAACGCGCTGGGTCCTCGCGAACAGACCAGCACTCCTCGATCCCTGAGCGCGGCCGAGAATCGAACTGCCGCCATGGGTCCTTCATCCACCTCGAAGACCACCATGTTGGTACGTCGCTTAACTGGCCACACAGTCAGACCCGCGACGAGCCCAAAACCTTCGGCGAGTAAGCGGGCGTTGACGTGGTCCTCAGAGAGCCGATCAATCATGCTGCGCAATGCGACGATTCCAGCGGCCGCGATAATCCCTGCTTGGCGCATGCTGCCGCCCAATATCCTACGTATCCGGCGTACCCGTTCGACAAACGTGGCAGTGCCACAGAGCAGCGAACCGATAGGACATGCGAGCCCCTTGGAGAGACAGAACGACACTGAGTCGGCGAACGAGGCGATTTTCTCCGGCGTGGTCTCGAGCGCGATAGCCGCGTTGAAGATTCGCGCGCCGTCCAGATGAACAGATAGCCCATGGCTGTGCGCGAGCGCGGAGACCGCGGCCATGTGCGACAATTCGACCGCAGCGCCAGCGCAAAGATTGTGCGTGTTCTCAAGCGCAACCATCGCGGGTTCGGCGAAATGAGCTTCGGACGGACGTTCAAGCTCACTGCGCAGCGTATTTAGGTCGAGTTCACCGTCGACGGTATTCTGAATGGGCGTCATCACGATGCCGCCGAGTGCGGCCGCACCGCCACCCTCATACACGTAGCTATGCGCCTGGGAGCCCAAAAACGCCTTGGTCCCGCGGGGGCAGTGGGCAAGCATCGCGGCCAGGTTGCCCATCGTTCCGCTGGGCAAGAGCACCGCCGCCTCCTTGCCCATCAGCGCTGCCGCCGTCGCTTCGAGCCGGCTTACGGTCGGGTCCTCGGCATAACCATCATCGCCCAGCTCGGCGCGCGCGATCGCCTCGCGCATCTCGTCGGTCGGCAAAGTTACCGTATCGCTGCGGAGGTCTATCTTTCTCACCTGAATTACTCCACACAAGGTAGTCTAAAAGATCGGGCCATCCGCGCAGCTCGACCGGGAGGAAGACCCGCGGGCTGGTTTTGATCGAAGCTGTCCTTGCTATCTCTCCCAATCTATCGATAGGTCTGACATGAAGTGGCGCGTTATTGGTATCAATTATGTTCCAAATAGGCCGATAGATTGATTACTTTATAGCGTACCAGAGGGGGAAATCGTTGCTGTTAATTACGCAGTTTAGACTGGTGATGCTTTCAAACTGTCTAACATTACTCGATACCGATGCAGCTCGTGCCGTCAGCCCATAGGTCGCCCTTAACCATTACCTCGGTTCGATTTTTTCAATGACAGAGCAGTATGTGCAGCCGACGAGAGTACGGTGAGTGCGTCCTAGTCACACAAGAAGCGAATGCCATTCGGCCGCGAAAATATTCGGTTGAAGAGGATGGAAGGAAGATGATTAGCAAGCTTAGCCGAGCTGCAGCGGCTGAAATGGATTTCGGTCAATTGGCTCGATGGACGGCAGTCCTAACCTCCGCGCGACCATAGCTCATTCCTAATCTGCGATGCACGGCAGCCACAAGGACAAGAAGGGGTGCAGCGACGCTCATCGCAGCGAACGGCACATACGCGAGGAATTGCCAGACGTCATGCTGCGCAGGCCTAGGATGGATCGCCGCAGGCACGAAGTCAGAGGCAAAAGCGTATAGGATGTAATTCACGCCCACGACCCGTAAAATGAGCCAGCCTGTCGGACCGAGCGCTTCGGCCAGCCGTCCAAAAGAGAAAAGGGCCAGTAGATAGGTAAAGACAATACCCGTGCTAAAGAAAAGCAACGAATTTCCAGACAGCGGCGCATGGGACGTTAGCTCAAAGATCCAGACCAATAGGCCGACATGGATCAGCATTGCTGCGGCGTATGCCAGGCCAAAATCTCTACCGCGCCGGGCCAATGGCGCAAATGCCGGTCCAAATAGCGTGGCCATTGGCTTACCCGCATAAGCCATCCAGAAGGGCAGGAACGCCCAGCGTGCCGTTACCCGAAGCGCCAACTGGAGGCTCTTCACATCGATCCCTTCGACGGCCAAAACAACCGCGGCCAAAGAAAGCCCTATCGCAAGTGCGATACCCATCCAAAGTACAGGAATAGAATTGCGCTTCATCAGCTTAATCAGCGGGATTCCTCAGAACCTTTGCACTACAGGATCTGAGAGTCTGGACCTTGCGCGGCCACATTTACCTGCCGCTCCAAGACGTCTAGGTGAAGCGAGCCGATCACCAGCATTCTGCGTAACTCATCATCACTCCGATCAGTCAACTCCTCGTCGAAGGCTGACGCAACCACGATGCTCCACGATGCTCTGATGCTGCTCTGGACGCATCGGATCAACTGTTAAGTGCCAATCACAGAGACGCCCTTCGCGCGTAAAAAATTAGCGCGCTGAAACTGCCTGGGTGTCAATCTCAGCCCGATTACATCTGTTGTGGAAGCTAATTATTGTCGAGGATCGCAGCGTCATTGGCCGTATCATCAGCGCGTGAAAACAAAGTACGCGCTAGATAGCAGCTTATGTCGCCAACAAGTATGTTTCTGACTACCGAATATAGTACGTGGTTTGTACCGATCCGGAATCCTTAGGTCTTGTTTAAGTTAGTCAGACAGAGGTTAAGCAGAAATGAACCTTCATCAACATTTTGGTCTGAGCGGACCGCCCTTCGAGATGGTCGGCCAGCCGACGTCACTGTATATGAGCAAATCTCATCGCGAGGGCCTTGCCGCGTTGGAATGGGGTTTGCTGCACGAGCCAGGCAACTTTACCTTGCTTATGGGCGAGATCGGTACCGGCAAAACTACGCTGATAAATGTTCTGCTCGGTCGTCATTACGAGCTTGCGCGCATCTGCCACGTAATGAACCCGAAACTCGGCTTTGAAGAAATGCTGCGAGTGATTCTCGAGCAACTAGGATATCTGCCAAGCGCGGCGACAAAGCTCGAGCTGTTGAAAAAATACGAACGCGTTTTCGAGCAACTCAGACCAAAAGAACGAATCGCAGTCATCGTCGACGAGGCTCAGGCCTTAAGCGATGAAACTCTAGAAGAGCTTCGTCTTTTCTCCAACTACGCCCGGAATAGCAAGGGTCATTTGGAGATTCTGCTGGTCGGACAGCCTGAGTTGTTGACCCGTCTTACGGCGCCTTCACTGCAGCAGTTTCATCAACGAATCGGTGCGCGAGCCGTATTGAATCGGCTCAAGCGCGAAGAGGCGCTCGAATATATCGACCATAAGCTGCGCAACGCCGGCGGTTCCGCAAACGCGATCTTCGACAAGAGTGCACTGGGCGAGATAGTGGACCGTAGCCAGGGAGTTCCGCGGCAACTCAATCTTCTTTGCAACAATGCCTTGATTCGTGCGTATGCGGCCGGACTCCGACGGGTGACGTTGAGGATCGCGCGCGCCGCAATTGGTGAGTACGACAATTTGGGAAAAGCAATCGAAGAGTTCCACCAGCCGCTGCTCCGTCCGGCTGGTCGTTCACTTATCGCGCATCCCGCCATTGCAGGTCTGGGGCTAGCCGTTTTGGCAGGACTATGTTTTCTTGGCGTTAAGGAGTCGTCCAGGATCGAGCTTGCACTTAGCGGCGGAGCGAATCCGTCACCGGTGAGCTCGAAAGTTGCGCAGAAGAACGAGGCCGACATCAAAGCGGTATCCAAAATACCAACGGATACCCATACCGGCGCCTCAGCAGACGGAACCGCAGTGTCACGTCCGCCTGCTCCCGGTCAAAACGATCATGAAGCGAACAAACGAGCGGTTGACGTAGCATCGTCGACGCGGACACCGATATTGGACGCCAGCGTCACAAATCCGAGTCGTAAAACCGGTCCGGCATCTCGCGAGAGGTTTGCCTACTCCGTCCAGACCGGCGACACAATTGAAGGAATCGCTCTTCGACATTTCGGGTCAAAGAGCAAGACCCAGAGCGTCATACAGGCAAATCCTCAGCTTCGAAATGTTAATCGAATCTATCCGGGTGACACGGTATTCCTTCCTGCCGAAGCCGCCGGCCGCAATCGAAACGATACCCGATGAAGCGCATCGGCGGCCTCTGGACGGAACTCAAGACTCATCAGTAATCTGGTGCGGCGCGCGCCGGACGGCACTTGCCGAGCATTGCCGAAAGTTCTGGATAGCGGGAGGCTGCACCTTCTGTGCCCGTGTGTGCTTCCGCCTGAAGGTGTTCTTCAAAGCCGCCGCGCGATAGTGGGAACACAGCTCCAGCACCGCTGGAAGAAAGCCTCCTCAATAGAGAATGGCAATGTCGCGTATGCGGTCGGACTGACGCTCTCGCGCGTGGCCTTCGCGCGAAGGCTGGAAATGGTCGCCAGGGGCGGCTTGATCAGGTATGGTCACCCTTCGATGGAATTACTTGCTGAAATATTTATCGTTATTGGTGCGATGCTTCCCGGAATAATCACGGTTGTTCTCGAAGTGT
The DNA here is from genome assembly GCA_963710455.1 of uncultured delta proteobacterium. GTDB lineage: Bacteria > Desulfobacterota > Binatia > Binatales > Binataceae > JAKAVN01. Next base: position 383,174 of record CAVQAG010000009.1, on the reverse strand, counting down.
CTTCGCATAGACTAGTGTCGGCTCTTGTTTGGACCAGCTTTACTCTCGGATTGGGATTAATTGCGGCCGGTATTCTGATGCTCCGGCGGCAGCTCATGAAGCTAGTTGCCGAAAGCTGTGTCGTGATCGGCGCGATGCTTCCAGGCCTGGCAACGGTCATTCTCGAAGTGTCTTTGCGCAGACCGCTTTCGGTTCTTGTTGGAGCGAGCCTGTCCATGGGCTCGGGATTAGTGGCGGCAGGTATCTTAATGCTGCGACGACAGCGGTAGTTGTAAAGGGCTAGTGGGATGCTGCTGAGCGCTGTTACCCGCGATTTCATTGGTCGCGCGCGAGGCCTATGCGTATGGGCTTGCAATCGCCTAAGAATCAGACGAGCGCGTGAGAAGAATCAATATTTGCGTACGCCGCCGGGTTCGAAATTGTTGGAGTGGCTTTCCATCCATAACGCCAGGTCCTCGATGTTGAAACGCCAGTTTCCAGCGACCCGAAAAGCGGGAATCTGCCTTCGCTTCAGCAACCTGTAGATAGTCACGGGACTAACGTTCAGGTAGTCGGAAACTTCCGAAAGAGTCAGGACCTTCGAGAGCGCCTCATGCGTGACGGGCTGTGGCCTCTTCATGGGATGCGACCTCTGACCTTAGAGCGACGTATATTTTAGGTAGGAGAAGATTGTCGCCTCATACTTGATGTTGAGGGCGATATGTCGCGTGATGGTGCGCGGGTAATATCGCATTCTGGTAATTGGTGTTGCGGAAAGATCGCAGACCTAAGCAAACCTTGCTATGTGTTAGTAACCGGTTTGGATCGTAGGAGTGCTTACGACTGACACCTGTTCTGTTTTGTGAGCGCGGGGCGTTAAGCTCGGCGATACTACTCGCGTCAGCGAGGTGCGCGTGCTCCGCGGCGGCTTAGCGTACATTGCGGAACCATTGGCCAGCGCATCACTCGGCGTCGACGTTTCAAGGACAATCGCATGGCAAACGCCATCATCTATGATTGGGTAGGGCTGGCCCGAAGACGTGGGGTGTTAATCGCGACGGCTGGCGCCGCGTGGGGTGGGGGACCCGAAAATATCAAGACCGACTCCCGTTAAACTTACACCTATTACCAAGCCTTTAATCGTCCAAACATATCGGCAGTTTTCCTTAAAACTATCTTTAACACGCCCATTACAGCACAAATTGCTTAACGGCCAAAATGGCACAGTGGACTTCCCGTCTTTGCTAAGATTTGACGCCAAAAATGCACGTTTACGTCGATGATTTTCTCATTTCCGAGTCCATTTGTCTTTTGTCAGGGCTGAATCGCACGTATGATCTCTGTGACGCGAAAGTAACTTGTGTGACCCTTATTTATCTTAACCATGAACAACGGGGCCAGGAGCGCGGTTGGGCATGATGAGGAAGCCCGGGTGGAAACCTTTCGGGGGAAACTATCATGCAAAGCCAAGGTACGGAATTTCGCTCTCGTTTGGAGGGGATGCTGGAGTCGTGCGGTCTGCCCGCCGAGGTAGCGGCTGATATAGAAGACCGCCTGATCCCGGTCACGTACGAAAAGGGTGCGGTGATCTTCTTACGGGGCGCGCCGTGCGACCTTCTTTTCTGGCTTCTTAGGGGATTCGTCAAGCTATACCTGCCGCATCAGGACGGTAATCGGACCCTGGTGGATTTGGCGAGGCCCGGGGACTTTCTGGGATTTGTCAACGACCGAGATTCCAAAGGTCGACACCACCTGCTCGAGGCGCACGCCTTGACGAAATGTTCGGTAGGGCTGTTCACCCGCGATCAAATTGGTCCGATACTGAGCAAGCTCGACCGTGCCGCGACGATTCATCTACTTGAACAGCTCAACGTCGCTTGGTCCGCGATGTTTGAACGGTATGTTTGCTTTCTCGGTTCGCCATTCCGGACACGGCTCGAGATGGTGCTCAACAGTCTCGGCACCCGCTTCGGTATCAACGACAAGCGGGGAACGCTCGTGGTGCCCGAGCTAAGTCATGAGGACCTGGCAGAGATGATTGGAAGTTCTCGACCGATGGTGAGTAAGTTGATCGGCGACATGATCAAAGAAGGTCTCCTCGCACGCGGCGAAAAGCGTCACTTCATCCTCCGGTCCCAGGAAAGAACTTCGATTCCGACGTCCTATAAGGATCAATTCCCGGTTAACTGGAATGGCGATTCCAAGCAGACGATCGGTGTGCGCGATCAAACGAGCGCTCGACGATCTTTAGCGATCCGTTCTCAAACCCAAAACGGTTCCTACGGCACGATGGTTAAATAAACTTAAGCTGCCAGAGTTACGCAAGACCGACTAACCTCGACGACCTCGCAAAGCGCTATTCGGAGATCGCCTATGTACGCACCATATCCTTGGTATCTCATTCGAACTAAGTCAAACAGAGAACGTGTGGTCCGTGAACAATTAGCTCCTATTGCGTCGGATATTTTCCTGCCGATGCTCAAGCTGCCTTTTACGCGATCCCAACGCAAATCTCCTTCACTGGTGCCACTATTCCCGCAATATATATTTGCTCGACTTCATCTTGCTACTCAATTTTTCGAGGTCCGATATATGCCGGGCGTCACCGGGTTTGTTTCTACGGGCTGCGAGCCTCTAGCCGTCTCAGAGGCAATAGTCGATAGCGTTCGCTGCCGGTGCACGAATTCCGTTGTTCAGTTGAATCCGGCACCCTTGCGGCCTGGCGAGCATGTGCGCCTGGTCGACGGTCCTTTTCGTGATTTCGAAGCGATCTTCGACAAATACCTGTCGGGGACCAAACGGGTGGCGATCCTTATGAAGAGTATTGAGGGATGCGGACTGCGGGTGGTAGCAGACGCAACGGCCGTCGTTAGGCTTTCGCCGGGAACGGTTTCCGTGATCGATGCATCGAACAGAATCTGAATCAGACCTCTATCTTCCGAATGGCCACATTTCGGCAAATTATTTTTCAAATCACGAACGGGAAGTGTCGCCGTCATCACAACCCGCAGCATTTTCGGCACATGCGCGTTCGCACGAGCGACGACCTCGTAACGATTGCTGTTCGCTCCTCAGGTTTTCGCACCGGCTGGACAGGTGCATACTGGTCGTCTTTTTTCTTTTGGACGATGGAAATGAGGCCTACATACCGTCTCGATCGGTGCGGATGAACCGCGCTCGAGCGGATGGGCGCGCCTTGGCAACATCGCCCCTATTTCGTACGAGTCTGCCATATACCACTTACGCTGCGCTTATTCTTAATAATTTTGGCAGCGGATTGTAAGTTTCGCTTACGCCGATCTCGCCTCGCAACACGCCCTTGATCACCTTGACTGTCCATTAGCTGCTTGGCTAAAAAGTGCGCGGTGAGAGGGGAGAGCCGCGGGGCGCTGGGCGGCGCAGGTCACCAGGGTTCTGTTACTTTCTTCTGCTTCTGACTAGACCCAGCCTTTATTGTCCTTCATGGGACGTGCATAACAGCGTCCAATAGGAAGATCGAAGGACTGAAAGCAAACCGCGAGCTCGGCGGTCGCTATTCCGAGAGTGTTGCACAGCGTCTGAATGTTGCCGCCTCGCTACACCGGATTACCGATGTGCGCAGTTAAGGGCAGATAGGTAGACAGAAGTTAATTTATAGATTGCGATGTTGTGGCATGACAATTGCGGCTCCACCGGCCAACCGCAGAGGGGAGGAAGAGCAGGATGTCTAAGGCAATACTCCAGATCGTACTACAGCCGTCTCTGCGGAAATGGATATGGCGAAAAATGGACGTGCGCCCGAAAGTGGACGCGCCCTCGTAGACTTCGCTTGAGAACGCTGCTGACGTGGTATTGGAGGCAAGCTTCGAGGGCCGCTGACAACATTGGAGAGCTGCGAGCCTGCTGCAAGTGGATCGAAAGGGGGGAAAGATCGTGAGCAAACCTGGTGTCGCGCAATAACAGCGTCGACCAATAGACATTGGATTGAGCAGTCCTGCGCACATTAGGTTGCCGCATGACTCAATTTGTCGGGACGACCATCTGGAGCCACCGACGTCGCTCCCGACTGCGCGTAGTTCTTCGCGCAACCTGCGTCCAAAGCTTGCGGTCAAGTTGAAGGGGGGAAGGCAGTGAAAGTTGAGGCGGGGAAGACAGTGACGCAGTTATGCCAGTTTGGATCACGCCTTGGCCTGGATCTGGTGGTCGCGGTGCTGGCGTTTTGTGTTCTGTTCATGGCGCTCGCGCCACGTGCAGACGCAGATGTCGGTGTCGGTTATGGTGAAGGTGTCGCTTCAGAGCCAGGTGTAGATATTGACACCGCAGCGGGCCAGAGAAACAAGATTAGAATTGTGCACCCGACAAAAGGCGAGCACATATCAGGCAAGACCCATATAAAGCTCCAAGTCGGTAAAAACATCAACAGAGTGGTCGTCTTGCTTGACCACAAATACCTTGCATCGAGCCCGCCGTACACTATTCGGTGGGATACGACTAAAGTAAGCAATGGCTTGCATGTACTGACTGCAGAAGCGTTACCAGCATCGCCCTCGGGTTCAGCCGGCCAACTCATGCTGAAACCGGCGCTAATCTTGGCCTCCAATGCACGTTGGGTGAGAGTGAAAAATCGGTTAACGGCTTCGCCGACGCCGCGTCCGACCCCATCGCCAACTCCGACGAGCGCGCCGACACCAAGGGCCACGCCACAACCACCGACGCCAGCCCCCACGCCAGCCCCAGCGACGCCAACGGCTACGCCGGTTCCGCCGACACCGGCGGCCACGCCGGTTCCCCCGACGCCGACACCAACACCGTCAATTTCAGTGAATAGTCTGACACTCGTCGACGCCGACACGTTTCAACCGATTTCGCAATACAATCCCATCGTCAATGGAGCCACAATCAATCGCGCGACTCTACCGACGCAGAATCTCACCATTCAGGCGAATACTTCGCCCGCGACTATCGGTTCCGTCGCATTCGATTTGGTTGACAGCGGATACTTGAATACCGTTAACACCGCGCCTTACGACCTTTGTGGAACGGCGCCTTGCTCCAACCTAAGTGTGGGTCTGCATTCGCTCACTACCACGCCCTACGCGGGCCCCAGCGGGTCTGGCGGTGCGGGAAAAGCCATGAGTATCAGCTTTTCCGTGATCGATCCGACGCCGACCCCGACGTTAACGCCGACACCATCACCGACTCCCGCGCCGCTAGCCTTGACAACCACGCTTACACTCACCAGCGCGAATAATGGTCAGACCTTCAGCAACTATCGCATTTCCACCACGAGCGGGCCGTGTGTCACGATAAATGGCGCATCAAATATCACTATTACGCGGAGCAATATCGGTCCCTGTGGGGGCAGCGAAGGCGCTACCACCAACGCAGACAGCAATGGAATTGAGCTTATCCAAGGTTCTAAAACTTCTAATATTCAAATCGTAGACAACTACATTCATACTGATACATTTCCGGGCAATCCATGCACTCAACAGCAACATACCGGCATCATGGATCAAAGCAGTACGTCGGGGACTCCCAATCTGTTCCAAGGCAATGTCATCGCCTATGGCGGTAAAGGGATACACGTCAACGATGGAGGCGTGGGTGATCAGTCTATAGGCAACTTCATCATCAACCAAAGAGAGGACAACGACATCTCTCCTTGTGAACAGGGAAACGCGATTGAATCGAATGTTCCCGGGACTATGGTTAATCAGAACTATGCCGTAGAGTGCACAGCAGGCGCTGGCGGCGAAGGAACGGGTGAAACAAACTGTTCGAGTATTCCGGGGTTACCCGTCACGCCGGCTTATAGTCAGCACATGGAAGACACCTTTGCGAGTGGTGGTTCGCCGACTAACCCGGCAACCGTGTCAGCAAACTATGCAATAGGTGGACGTTCCGGGTCCGCAACCTGTTATTTAGTTAATGATCCAAATACGAGCACCACTATTACAAACAATCGTGGCATTAACTGCGGTGGGAACGGCGCTGCAACCCTTGGGATCAGTGGAGGCGTAGGAACCGCCAGTGGCAATCTGATGTTCTCAAACGCCAATACCAATATAAGTAGTGCTGCGGGCGTCGCTGCTTTCAACTGGAGCGGTAGTTCTCCCTACGCCTGGACTGTCTCCAATAACAAGATCGACATGCTGACTAGCGATGGTTATCACAATGGCCTTTATTGCGGTAGCTATTGCCCGGACATTACTCTATCTAACGACTATATCGGATCATCACCATCGATCCCCTTCCCAACACTTTCGACTGCCTCGACCGTTGCCCAAATTGAAGCCGTGTTGGGCGCACCGCCGCTGATTCCGCCGGTTCCCAAGAACTGCGTGATCGAATCACCTTTTACGACTCAAACGTCCAAGCCGGCGTGTTAAGAAATGTCAAAACCCCTCACGAGATGCCCCTGGGAGGAATCTGGTCTCGAGGCTGCGGGCGTTGTCACTGAAAGCTCAAATGGCAGCAAGTACCTTTGATGCCCTGGAGGTGGAGGTGCGGAGCGGTGAAGTTGATGTCGATTGGGACTCCGATTGGGCCGCAGCGAGTACCACGCTGGTTGGAGACAATCCATCGGCATCAACGCGTGTCTCAGACTCCCTGGTGCTCGAGGCAGTCGCTCCGGACCACCACGCGGTCGCTAAACTATCTTTTCAAGCGCGATACATCGCCTGCATGCGCTCCGGCACAGCCACCGCAAATACTCTACGCGCCACGGTTCGAATTCCAAGCAACCCGTGCACTCTGGCGCTTAGCGCTCCACGACCAGGTCGACCAGCTCAATCTTTTCCGACACTCATTCACACAAGCCGCTGCTTGTGTAATCAAAATATAGTCGTATGGAACACGATATCGCAGACGAGTAAAGAACATCGCATATGAGAGCGCTCCACTCGCGTACACACTCCATAAGTATAGGTCGATGCTTCTCCGTTTCTCAGTGCTAAGCCAAATATAAATCACTGCCATGCTGAGCAGGCTATACCATGTGACGAACATTAGTATCCATTTAGAGTTCGACTCTTGAGATTTCGTCGCAAGCTCGTTTCTAAAATTAAACCAATTAAGCAGCTTCTTACCATAGAGAACCAACCATCGACGAGGATGATGCACGATCCATTCGACAGCAGAATGCCGATAAAATCTGTCAGTCTGCACTTCATCCAGGTTTAAGCGTTTTGCTTCGTCAATATATGTACTAATATCCGCATTGACACCTGCGTTCGGAGTGCTATTGGGCGAATTTCCCACAAGTAGTTCATGGCCGGTTTGTGTGGCGATGAAGACGAATTTGTGAAAAGCGGAGTAATTTCGGATCGTCCACAGTCCTAGCGGCAATGCTATCCAGATTAAAAACGAAAGTGTCTGGAACGGTCTCCTCGTCTCAGTTGCGATGAGTAGCACCAGACAAGGCAAAGCAAATAGGTACATGGGAACTGTGAGAATCAAAAAGCCGAAGAGCGTGCCTTCAACTACGCGCCAGCCAGCGCCCCATTCCTCGACTCTAAGATGCACATATAGCGACGCCAGGAATAATGTTGCAGCAAGTGTTTGAGGGTACAAGAACATCGACGTATACAGACCCAGCGCGTATATTAGAGTCCAGATCAAAGCGGCTTTGGCTGCAAATTCGCCATACAAAATGTTTGAGATTTGATAAACGAGAAAGGCCGTACACAGCCAGAGAGTAAAATTAACGTAGTGAAGAAACGCTATGTTGCTGCTTATGCAAAAAATCAGCGCAAGGAAAAGAGTGTAGCCGGGCGGTCTGAAAGCAGTAAGCGAGACGCCATTGGAGGAATAGACGTGGAGGTGGATGAGATTATATGCCAGCCTGTAGTAGTCGGCCTCGTCGGGCCAAGTGAAATAAGACTTCGAGAGACAGGCGACGACTATCGCCAGAGTAGCGTACGGCACAAACAACGGTAGCTGTCGAACAATTCGCAGTAACCGCCGAGGCGCGTGACTTTGAGTGGACGATGGGACGTTTATAGCCGGTATCATCGGTAGTCTCTGTGCCGTTCAAATGAAAGACATTAACATCAAGTCCAAGAAATTAAAGCGCGAATGGCTTTGTAAGGACGGCGGAAATCGGACGAGAGTCAGGGTCGCATTCACGGCGTAAAATCGCAGTCACACGTCCGATGACCCATTTAGCGACGGAACCTCTGGCGCCCGAAACATGATGAGTTCCGGGTTGCATTGGAGTCTGCGGTGCTTGGTAGTCGGGGTTCGACGCTTTCCGCCGCTATTGTCGCGGGACTAACTCTGCGTGGGCTTTAGGGCGGTCTTTTAGCGAAAAGGGGACAGGCTAGCAGGCCGTTACAGGTTGGCGCGCAAATTATTGAACAGGATGCGGCTTTGGCTTCCGACCTTCAGCTATAAGCGATGTCGCGGCTTCAGTGGGCTCTGTTCGTGCCTCGAGGTTTCTTAGAAATGGATCGTTACTCTCTCCTGCCGCGTAGCGTTCCACATCGACAAACCCCGCTAGCTGTAATTCTCTAGAGAGAGCATGCCAGTCATAACAGAATCCGACGTGGTGGCCAGATTCGCTAAATGTAACTCGTAGGAGGTCCACCGGGTAATGTACATCGTACCCGAATCGACGGTGCCGTTCGAGGTGGCGGGCGGTGAGATCGGGATCGTTGAGATAGGCCTGGGCGGTCTTTTCCACATCGGGCGTCGCGAGCCGTATCCTGCCACCGAATTCTAAAGCATCAAACGCGTAGCGCAATATGCGGCGCCCAACCAAGAGCGGGAAGTGCTCGATTACGTTGTCGGCATAGATTTTTGCAACAGACACGTGTGGCACTGGCCAAGGCTTGGTGATGTCCAGATACAAGCTGCCACGCCAGCTGACATCGGTATTCAACCAGCCTTCCAGCTTGCGCCTGCCAGCGCCTGCACTCACTAGAAGTGGGCCACGAACACTTTTTGCGGCCTTCCGAAATCTCCATTCTCCGATCGGCCTGTTGAGTGCCGACAGGCCGTCTCTCGCGATAGCCTTCACAGCGACCTCGATCTCTTGTATCATAGAACTAATACCTTAGGGTGCGTATTGCTGTCGAACGCTGGTAGAGGGGCACCAAACTTCGACCTCAATGAGGACCCTGTTCGGGCTGTTGAAATAGCAATTAAAACTGACCAGTCAGTTCCACGCGACCACTCAATGCGAAACCCCCGTTGAGCTCCGTAGTGTTCGAGTTAGCGCCCATCACCAAGGGCGGCACCGCTATAGTCGAGACCTTTATATCGAGGCTCGAACCTCTCTTACGTCGATGCGTCGAGTACGACTCGCTTGCGGGCGCCCAATTTACGAATGTGCCTTCTGGCGAGCGGAGTAGCCATCATAGCGACGCCTCCGAGAACTGAGGCTGCTATAGTCACGGTGAGAGCGGCACTCAGCCGCGTGTCGCTCCAAGTCATCTGTTCATATAGAAGTGCCGCAGTAGCTGTGCAGGCAATCAGCGGAATGCCTACATCTTCGAATAACCATCGTGTTGCCTCGGACGTAAGGAGCCACCGATGCATGGGCATCACGTTGGTCGCTATGTAGCTGAGACTGACAATCAGCCAGACTCCGGCGGCTCCGGTAGCACCAAAGTTTCTGGTTAGTATCAAGAGAAGCGGTGCACTTATGCTTAGCGCGAACACGTTTGACCAAAACGCAAGGCGCGTCCAGCCATGCGCGAGTTGCAGGGCATAGGGAATGTTCAACAGGCAATTGATGGCAGTGCCGGCGGTAAGCAGCGCAGCTATGGCCGAGGTCCGCTCGGCGACTAACTCCTTGCCAGTCCACGCAAAAATCAAAGGCTTGGCGAAAAAGATCACGGTCAAAGCAGCCGGAATGATCAGTACCGACACTAGCTGGGAGCCGCGATGGTAGAGGTCGGCCAGTTTGCGCTCGTTACCGGAAGCCACCTGCCGCGAGAAAGCTGGAAAAAAGGCCGCGTAGACCGACGAGGAAGCAGCGCCCAGGCAGCCGGCCATACGCGACCCCAACACATAGTAGCCGAAGGATTCGAGCGGGAGCATTGCGCTGACTACAGCTTTGTCGAGCTGGGAGATTAGAAGCCAAAGTAGCGTGTTCGCGCTGGCCCCGCCTGCGAAGCGCCAGATGCGGCCAATCATCTCGGGCCGGAAGCTCGGCGTTCGCCCCGGCGGAAGACAGCGCCACAGTAGGATGATGAGCAGAACCGTCTCAACTACGTTGATTGCGATCTGAAACGCGAAGAACGCCAATATCGTCGGCGAGACAAAAAGCAGTATGAACACTGAACCCAGGCTGCGCAGGTACGCGTAGGCGGTGGATATCCCGGAGAGCAAAACCTGCCGCTCGAGGCCGATCAGTCCGCCGCTGTAGAACGTTATGGGCCATCTGCAGAAGATCAGAACACCGATTAATACCACCGCGGCGCTCAGCGTATCGGGCGGAAGTTGATTGCTGCTCAGCCAGTGGACAGAGATCGTCGAGGCGCACGAAACGATTATCCCGCCAACAACGAGACCGATCATCCAATAACCGACTTCGAGGGTGCGTACTAGGTCGCGCGCGTCCTGGGCGCCGCCGGCGCGAGCGGAGCAGGCCGCCATTTCACGAGTGATCGTGGGGCTGAGACCAAGATCGACAATATTTGCGATATACTCGAGCGTCATCCAGACGCCGATGAGGCCATAACCCGCGATGCCGAGAACGCGGATGTAGACCGGAATGCATACGAGGCTGATAAGAAGAGACAAACCGTTGCCGCCGAGGTTAGCGAGCAGGTTGTGCCGTACCGAGCTGCGCTTCCAGGTGTCTGGTTGCAGGCTCGGTGCCTCGTTTGTGATTACGGTTGCCAAGGCCAATCAAGGGGCGGGCGCGCGCTTTGAAACGGCTCGCAAGGCGGAATCACGCTAGCCCGCGCAAGCGTGGCTATCGGGAAGCGCATGCTGTTGAATCGATGTCGGCGAGCTCTTGGACGGCGCGACGCAGAGCCGCCGGATGCTGCAGTAGCACGTAGCGCACGTCCTGTTCGGAAAAATTGCTCCTGAATCTGCCAGTGTCCGCGCAGACGACTGGCAATCCGTGCAGCATTGCTCCGAAAGTCACCGTTAAAGGATGCGTGTAAATTGGACCTGAAAGGACGACGGCAAGACCCGCCCAGTCACACAGTTCCGCCACTTCGCGGTCGGAGCTCGGTGTCATCACCGCGATATCGTGACTGTAGTCGGTCAATCTAAGGTCTATATTCTTCGGACCAATCCGGAGCCGACATCCTGGCCATGGTTCGGACTGCCGCGATGAACGTTTGCCAGTTCCGACGCATGTCATTTTCCAGTGCGTCTGGATCGCACAGGCTGATGCGCCGCACGTTGAACTGGCGCGACCATCGCGTCCCAGCTTATCATTCAGCAGATTTTGTGAGCTCATTCATACTGAAGACGCTGCTCTGAGACCAGTCGACGATGCAAGACGGACTCCGCTGAATCAACCAGACGATACCGAACAAATCAACGCTCTCGCCCACGATGATGCCGAGCACACTACCGACCGCTCCATAGTGTCTAATGCCCCACCAGCACAGAATCAACGAACAACTAGAAGAGACAAGCGCCAAAAACACTAGAGACGAGAACCGTTCCTGCGCTTGCAGCACAACCATAGCGAACCACCGCAAGGTCACTACGAGGAATGCAGCGCCCCACATCAACAGGAGCGGATCCAACGAGTCCACCGGGTGATGGAAAACGTTCGTGACGATCCACAAACGGAACACCCAGGCGAAACTGAAATAGCACAGCGTGGCGCCAAGGATCAGTGCGCCGATACGAATCATTCTACGAACCACTTCATGTGTGTCGTAGCGCTCCTGCCAGCCGGATGCCATCGGTAGCAACAACTGGCCGACGCCGGCAACCAGCAGATTCATAGGCATCAGCATCAGGCGGGCGGCTGCCACTCCTGCGACCATATTGGCACTCTTGAGGGCCGCGAGTAAGTAGAAGAACCCCTGCGAGTGCAGCCACGTGAGAATGCACCCAGCGAGCCCCCACTTGCCGAGCCGCCAGACCTCTCGCAACGCACCCTGATAGATGGACTCTTTCCAACCGACCGCCTGGCGGAAGAGGCTGATGGAAGTCAATGTAGAAAGCAGCGCGGCCGTGCCGACGCCAAGGACGGCCACGTGAACCGGCAGGTGCGATCGCGTAGCCGCGTAGATTCCTCCCAAGAATACAACCGCGTACACTGCATCGGCCGTCAGCAGCAGACCGGGCTTATTGTAGAGCAGCAGCATCTGACGCAGGTGCTCACGGGCCATAATCAACAGTGCGACGCCGATGGCGATCATACCGGCTGTGGCGGCATAGGAGTGGCCCCACCAGTAGATCATGATCAAGCCAAGCAAGGCCGCAGGCACCAGAGGGAGCCAGAAAATGTATTGCCGATGGAGCAAGTCCACCGACATGCCGAGACGCTCTGGTGCTTTTCTCTTTGCCGCGATCACCAGCATGGGGGAGGAGATAAGTGCGTCCTGCATCCCAGTGATGAGTAGTAGGGCAGATGTGACGAGCACGTAAAGACCGTAATCAGCGTCGGACACTCGGCGGAGCATAAGCACCCCGCCCATGAAACTGGCGGCGGAGAGCAGTACTTGGTCAGCAATGGCGCTTGAAAAAAGACGCAGCAGACTCGCGCGGCTTGTAATCGTTTCGTTCAAGCTCTCTCTCCGAGCAAGTGCCGCTTGATTTTGCGTGCGATTTGATAAGCCGCACTCGTTCGCAGGATAGTGGCCGAGGCTCGGCGCTGTGATCGCAACCAGCGGTGCAATGGGCGCGTCTCGATATAGCCTTCCGCTACCATGGTGGCGCCAGTCATTGCCCCCAACTTGTACACCGCCTGTCCCTTCCCTAAGATCTATGCGCAAGAGGCCGTGCGCGGCTGCCTCCTCGGTCAACTTTGCCAGCATCAGGCGGCCCGGTGCGTAATTGGCAAAGTTTCGATCGTAGGCCGGGAACCACCAGTGCAGTATCCCGCGTGCAATGATACCCATGTGTATGGCGAGCAGTCGCTCGCCCGCCCATAGGACGGACAATGCGCCGCGAAACTCTGGATCGTGCAGCTTGAGCAAATTGAAAAGATAGGCCCGTGGCTCGGCTCGACCTAGAAAGTCGCTGGCACCACTGCTCACGTACTGCGCACGCTTCCAAGCGATCAGTCGCTCCAGCAGGCCTTCATCGGTCGAAAGGAATTCCAGACGCAGCGGCCCGAGTTCTCGCACTGCTTTCCGCATGCACCGCAAAGTGTCGCGCAGTATGAGCTTGTTCCTATCTGTCAGACGGTTTTGGTAGCTCTCCAGGCCGCCTGCCACTTCCATATACGGTGAAGGCACGACTCGTTCGACAAACGGCCGAAACTCCTGCCGAGATTCGAGAAGGTGATCAAATTGATAGGCCCTGAGCCCCGCTGCCCTCAGGAAGTCCGCCGGGTAGAACTCCGCGCCTGGCATACCGATCGGAGACTGGAAATCACACATCGGCCAACCTGCAGGGCGGCCGGCCGTGCCGTTTTTCTCAAAGGGAAACAAGGCAGTAGTTTGCCCGGCCCCGTTCGCCACCGCCACGAATACTCTGCAGCCGACATTAAGTAGCCCTCGTACAAACTGAGGATGGAAATAGGGGCTATCGAGGGTGGGATTGCAAAGTTGGCACTGCCGCCAAAATGCCCAGTCCGATGCAGAGAGGCTACTAGCAGTTAGGATCTCCATCCTTCTGATCATCGTTAGACAAGTATCTCCGTCAATTCTTCCGTTGAGCTAATTCTCGCACGTTCCCCTCACTCAAGGTCACGGGTATCGGCCATTGCGAAGTTTGGCGCTATAAGCGACGTACGGATCAGTTCTAGCGGCTGGCGACTGCAGCACTGTAGCGACAGACACGTCACGCCTCTTAATCAGTGCACGCAACCGATGCCGCAGCGATTCTGTCGGGAGCTTGCCAAAGCGTATTCGATAGGCGAAAGTGAAGATGTTGTCTCCCGGTCGGATTCCCGTTCGGTGTAGCATAAGTGGCTCGGTTCGAAGTCCGTTCAAACCTGATTCGCCAGTTACAGCCAAATCGAGGACCCGTCCGACGCACTGCCGGACACCCAGGTTGTGGGCTCCATAAGGATACGCGAAGGAGATCGTACGAACTCCAAGGAGATCGGCAAGATCGTCCGCACTGCCTTGAACTTCTTCAACCAACTGGCTTCCGCTTAGCGTTGTGAGGTTGGCGTGAGTACGACCGTGTGCACCGAACTCGATTCCTTCCCCCGCCCAGTGTTGGATCTGGTCAGCGTCCATTAGCTTGAGAGTCTTCAAACCCTTGGCTTCGTCCCATGAACTGCTTGCCCCGATTCGAGCAGTTGCCACGTAGACGGCCGCCGTGAAGCCCAAGCGCCGCAGAACCGGCAGTGCATGTTCGGCGATATTGGCATAGGCATCATCGAACGTGATCATTACTGGTCTGGGCAGCCGGAATTTGCCTTGCCTGCGCCACGCGACCCAGTCCGAAGGCCGAATTCCGACGTAACCATGGTCCGCAAGCCAACGCATCTGCCGTTCGAATTCCTCGGGCAAAATCGTCAATGCTGGCCAAGCCCCTGTGACCGGACAGCCTACGTCGTGATACACGAGTATGGGAAGTTTCATTCTCTTTTCCGCAAGTTATTGCTCAAGGCAAAAAGTAAATCTCATGCAACCCGGGGTGTCTATACGGGGACCAGCCCACTCCGAATGGCACGAGTTTTAGTTAAGAGCAGAACCGCTGATTGCGGGCGGTCGCCTACCGAGCATTTGCAACGTCACCAGCGCGACGAAAAGTGGATTGTTGATCAAATAACGCTTGCCGAGGCGTCGCGGCTCTGACAGCAGCCGAAAGAACCACTCCAAACCGGCCCGCATCATCCATCTGGGAGCCTGTCTCTTAACGCCGGCATGAAAATCGAATGCCGCGCCTACCCCCATCAGAACTGATGCATTCAGTCGGTTTACGTGTTGAGCCATCCACTGTTCCTGCTTCGGGGTGCTGATACCGACCCATACTATATCCGGATGCGCCTTATTGATCTGTTTTACTACTGCTCGATCTTCCTCAACGGACAACGCACGGAATGGAGGAGAATGAACACCTACGACCGCGAGGCCGGGAAAACGCGTGACGAGCCGATCAACGAGCTTTTCTGCCACACCCACTGCACCTCCATAGAAGTAATGACGATAATTATATACCAACGATTGCTCGCAAACCTTAAGTAAGAGATCCGGTCCGTAGACGCGTTCTACATTGCGAAAGCCCATAAGATGGCTCAACCAGACCAGTGGCATCCCATCCGGGGCAACAAGACCGGCCGAATTGTGGATCGCTCGCACGGCTTCACGCCGATAACTCTCGATAATGCCATGCACTCCGGTGAGACAGATGTAGTGTCTCTCATCGTTCTGGATCCACCGATGAATGTTGTCCAACGTCATCTGCATGTTTATAGCGCTCACGCCGACGCCCAGAATATTCGCAGTGTCGATCATTAACTTGCGCGCTCCTATTCACGTGATGCGATCTGACTTCTCTTGTATACTGAGAGCGGCCGTCCGAACTAAATTCGCCAGCCTGAATGCCTAGGCATCGGAGTGTAATGTCTTAGCAAGTCGCAGCAACAACTGCCGAGCGAAAAGCCAGGTGCGTCGCGACCCGTAGGTCGAGGTCACCTTCTGGAGTTGAAACGCGCGGCGTTAGTTGCACTGGAGCTGGCCCGAGCGGTGGCGACCGGGACCCGCAATTATCCGAGATCCGGGCGCACCCGGCCACCAAGCAAACTTCATCCACATCACTCGGACCTTTGCTTCGTCGCAGAAACCTGTCCGGCACTAGCTCAGTTGATGTCAGCCGAGTGACCCGCCGCGCTAGCCTCGACGGTACTCGCCGATTGGACGAAGCGCCGTGCCTCGGTCGTCGGGCAATGTGCACGCTAAGCCCTTCCGATAGTCCGCTCGGTTAGACCTGCCTCTCAGGCCTCAAACTTTCACGAGCTTTCTTGTCGGCCGTATGATAGCTTATACTAGCGTAAACCTGCCGCGGCTTGGCTTCCCGCGGCCCGGCAAAAATCCGGGCTAGCAAGAACCTCGCGCTCTATCCAGGCGTATGTGCGAGCGATACCTTCTTCAAGACTGATCTGAGGCACCCATCCAAGAACCTCATCAAGTCGAGTATTGTCGGAGTTGCGGCCTCGTACCCCTTGGGGCCCGGGAACGTGTCTCTTGTTGATCTTGATCCCTGCGCTATCCGCAACTAGGTCCGCTAGCTGATCGATCGTGACCAGTCGATCCTGGCCGAGGTTCAGCGGCTTGTGGTAGCTCGACTGCATGAGCTTATAGATGCCAGTGACGCAATCGTCGATATAACAAAATGACCTGGTCTGCTGACCATCACCCCATATCTCAATTTCGCGCTGTCCCTTCAACTTAGCGACCGCTACTTTCCGGCATAGTGCCGCCGGCGCTTTTTCGCGTCCTCCGTTCCAACTACCAAGCGGCCCAAAAATGTTGTGGAAACGCACAATTCGCGTCTCTATTCCATAATCCTCACGATAATGGATACAGAGCCTTTCGGTCATAAGCTTTTCCCAGCCATAAGCGTCTTGCGGTTCGGCAGGGTAAGCCTCCTCTTCTTTCAACGGAGTGACGTCGGCATTTGTTTGCCGATACTCCGGATACACACAGGCAGACGAGCTGTACAAGTAACGCTTAACTCCGTTGGTTCTGGCTCCCTCAAGAGTGTGTATACTGATGAGCGAATTGTTATGGAGTATACGGGCATGGTTCGTAGAGATGAACCCCATACCACCCATATCGGCGGCTAAAGCATAGACTTCATCGACATCTGCGGTAACCGCCAAGCAGGCCTCCCATCGACGGAGATCAGTCTCGACAAACTCATCGGCGACGCTTGGCTCATATTCGGGAAGTTTCAGATCCGCACCTCGTACCCAATAGCCCTGACCCTTCAGCAGGCCGATCAAATGATGACCGATAAAGCCGCCTGCCCCTGTAACCAACACTCGTGTCATAACTGATACCTCCGCCGTAAAAACGTATATTCAAATTCCGACAGCGATTCGAACGATCTCCGGGCTATCCGCAGTCGCCTTCTCACAAGCGCAATCGCCTACTAAGCAAGATCTGGCCAACATTAGTGAGGTAAGAAATTCGACTCAGTCTATTTCGGCGAAGCGTGCGTATACGGTGCAACAAGTTCTAGTCCTCGCTCGACCAAACCCCGGAATTTAAACACTCGGAAAGAACTCGACTTCGCTCCGGGCCTGCTTTCAAATCGGTTCGCAAGGGGAGTGAGTACGAGTTTCGCGACACCAAAATGTAATTTCGCAACGCTTTGGTTCGCCTCACGTGTACCCCGAGAAATCAGAGTCTGCGCAGAGCTCCGCTCTCGAGGGCATCACTGGTAGCGAGCCGGGAGCGGAATATCTGAAGCCAGGACTATCAAGATCCACCACCGCTAATAACCGTGAAAACGGTACGTGCGAGCAGATAGATGTCGAACCAGAGCGACCAATTGCGAATATAGTAAGAATCGTAACGCATCTGATCCTGTAGGTTTCCGTCGCTTCGCGTCATTACTTGCCACATTCCTGTCAGTCCGGGCCGTACCGAACAGCGCAACACGGCGAAATCAGCCGGAAACACTTCCATGTGGTAGGCAGGGAACGGACGCGGGCCAACCAGACTCATGGTTCCTCGGATAACGGCGAATAGTTGAGGCAGCTCGTCAATACTGAAACGCCTCAGCACGTGCCCAACACCCGGAATGATACGCGGGTCGCTTCGAAGTTTTACACTCCGATCCCATTCGGCGCGTGCTTTCGGGTCGTGCTCGAGGAATTCTGAAAGGCGCTGCTCAGCATCAATGTGCATTGTACGCAGCTTCAACACAAAAAACGTGCGTCCGCCAAGTCCGACTCGCTTCTGTCTGAAGAACATCGGTCCGGAACTAACAAGTTTAATCGCTATCCCACCGACTAGGATGACTGGACACGCGAGAATCGTCATCAAGGCGCCCACTACTAAGTCGATTAGCCGCTTCAAAAAACGGTTGCGGGACCGAAGCAGCTCATTTGTCAATTCGATCCCAAGTACGCCCCCTAAGTTTCTCACCCGAACACGCTCGAGAGGCAGACTTTCCCCATCCCGAATGATCACTACATGGGGGAAAACACGCGATAGATAACTGAGAGTCTTACCTTGTGCCCGCGAGTCCCAGACCAATGCCGTCCTAACCCCGGAGTCGCGAAGTCGAGCAGCCGCGCGCAAACCTCCAAGAAGGGGAACTCCTTCGATCTCAGAAGCTGATCCCCCTCGTAAGGATAACGCACCGACAACAGTATAACCAAGGGAAAAAGCATCCCTCAGTGAACGGACAGTGAGGCCGATTTGCTTCGGTGTTCCGACGACTACTGTCGCCTCTCCCCACCAACGCAACCCGTGCGCGAACGACAGTATCACAAAACGTACGAGGGGAACCAACAGCATTGTCCCGGCCCAAGCGATGGCGAATGACATTCGGGACATTCGACCTTCACTTTTTAAAATAAAGCCTATAGCGGTGAACAGTAAAAATACGCCGCTTGTGGTATAAGACAGCCTCCGTACCGTTTCGACCGCTCCGAGCCCAAACCCCGGATACATTCCAGCAATCCCATAAGCGAGCAGAAAAATCGGAAGAAGGAGTCCGATATTGCTAAATCCCACATTGCTATAACTCAGATAGTTCAAATGCAGTATTGGATCTGCCCATAGTAAGTATCCTAGCGCATATGCGACTGAGACCGAAAATAAATCGCTGAGCATCAACAAAACCACGCGCAAAGCTGTCGCGAACCAACGGCTCCACTCGTAGGCTTCGCTCTGGGTTTCGTAGGTCCAAGCGTCAACACTTTTGTCTGAGGGAAGCCAGAAATCAGTTCTTAAGGGCTCATAACGTAACATGACGGTCTGTACTCCATCCCGGAGCGTGCCGGTGTAGGGCTTATCCGCGCCGACTATACACTTACTATGTTGCTCCTACCTGAATCGACAGCGACGTCGCGGCTCGCCCACCCCACCGGGGTGCTCGACATAATCAAAGCGCGGACTCAGAACCAAATAGCAGGGCTACGATCGCTGGTTAACTGGCCGGCCCGCTACGACAGAGATCGCGCACGCCAGGCTATCCCGTGAGAAGATGAGTTTACACGGCGGTGCTGCGTCCGGTGATTTCTACGTCCCACTGCATGTCGACAGTCGAGTTCGAGCAGATAACGAAGAGGTTGACACCACGACGCGAAATTTTAAGCGCTTCGAACAGGTTGCTTCGAAATTCTGCAGCCTGTGCTCGTCCGGAATACAGCCGCTACGGGCGGTGGTCTGTCCTCGGACGATCCCGTCTCTATGCGGAAAGGGGTGGATGCATTCGCTTTAAAAAAAGTGGCGATTCGCGCGCGACGAATTATAAAGCGAGTTAGCCGACCAGTACATTCATCATAAACTGTCGGCCTGTTACGCGGAGCGAAGCTCTGCTTCTTCGTCTTAAGAGAGCACACGCTGAGAGACATCGATGTGCCCTCAAGGAGGCAGCGACGACCATTGCGTCTACGGTCTAATGAATTTAGTCCTAGCTTCGCCCCGAGAACAATCGCAGTACAGATGCTAAGGGTTAAAGTCTAACGACTAGCTGCGAATAACGGCCCAATTGAGTATTCGTCAAGGTGACGGACGGTCCGACCGCGCGGGTTCTCGCCAGGGGCCAAGGCCTCAGGACTCAGCGCCGAGGCTGAGATATCATCACCGAAGGCCACGCTACCGAAGCGCCGACGTCGTACATATAATCCGACCCGTGGTGAACGTGTAACGGCTGTGTCCGTTTGATGCTGTGCTTTACTCGGAGCATGACGAGCAACTCCCAGAAAATGTTGTTGGGCGTTACGTTGCCGCCCTCGGTCAGGTTCGACAATAGTATGAAGAGCAGAAAGACCAACGGAAAGAGATCTAGGGCTTTCGTTCGTTGTTTCGCCAGCCGGAGGGCATCAAAGGCTGGCCTGGCGAGCAGACACACGAACAGCAAAGGCCCTGCTATTCCAAGATCCAGTGCCAGATCCAGGAATCCGTTGTGTGCATGTGGAGGTATCCAACCTGCCAAGCGAACATCCACAGACGGGCCGTCGGCGCCCCGCCAAAAGGCATGGTAGCCATAACCGAGCCACGGATGTTTGAGGATAGCGTCCATCACCATCGACCAAATTTCCGTTCGACCTGTCAGATCTTGGTTGCGGTTTAGCAGCCCAAACACAACATTGACGGGATCCTTAGCTTGAGTGACGAACAATGCAACTAGGGCTATTAGGCAGAGGAGAGCGAGGATATGAATGGACCGATGCACTTTCGCAAACGCCGCAATCGCGACCACCGATACACACTCTACGACCAGCGAGGTCTCTGATGCCGAGAGCGCTACTAACAGAGAGCATGTCGTAAAGAGCAGCACTCCAAGCCAACGCGATGGGCCAGCCCCAAGAGCAACAATTAACCAGGTCAATGCTCCAAGGGCCATAATGCCGCCTAGCGTGTTCTTCTGGTCGAACACCCCGGTCCAAACTGGCTGGCGCATGTATTCGCCAAGACCGTATTGCGGCAGCGCGAGAGCGAAAATAATGCTGAGTACCGCGACCAGAGCGGTGACCCAAGCGACCATGTGAAAGATGTCGTCAAGGCTGTAAGTTTTCGCGAGATAGATCGCAAAGAACGTGGTGGCGATGAGTCTCGCGTTCTCCCAAAGACTGACCGACGGTGAGTCGGACCACAGCGTTGACAGAACTGCCAGGCCGAGCAACAAGGAGATAATTCGATCTCTAAGCAGGGTCGCCACCGGTCGCTGCCGATGAGCAAAAGCGAGCACGAAAAACAGTGCATACAAACCCGCCCAGAGGATCTCGGTCGCCAAGCTTCCCACCAAACTTGCATCCAAATGAGCGTCGCCGGTATCAGGACCGAAGACGAGAAGCGGGAGCAAGGCTCCGGTCGACAGGAAAAGTGTCGTCGCAGTGAGGGCCGCCTCGCAAGATCTCGCGCTAATGCGTCCTGGCACGAATCTCACTTCGATACCCCGTATCGCTTGTGTCGCAAGTTGAGCGCGCCAGTGAGGTGACCGAGTCCGCTTGCTACGCGAGCGCACGCCCACACCGTTTTGTCCAAACCGAGTACAGGCGACGGAACCAGCGCTAGAGCACCCCCGGCGGTCAGCGCTAGGCCTCTCAGCGCAAACAGCCATCGCCTGCGACCGATCCCCAGGGCACGTTGGCAGAAGACGTAGGCGTTCGCTGATCCGAACGTCCGCCTCAGAAGCCACCGCGCGTTTCGGCCGGCGGAATTGACTTCAGTGACCACTGCTTCATCGCACCAGATTATGCGAGTGCCAGCGTCCAATAACTGCCTAAACAGCAGCGTGTCCTCAGCTCCGCTGAGAGCAAAGGCCGGATCGAACGGCCCAGGGATTGCGTCGAGCACCCGTTTGACCACCAAGGCATTACCTGTGCGCCCATAGCTGATAGGAGTGCCGGTCAAGTGGCGAGGTCTCTCAAAGAAACGTCCCTTCATGATCCAGTCCGGAGGCTCGTAATCAAAAGCGGGTATTACTGGACCGAGTACTACATCGGCGTTATAGAGAGCCTGGGCCTTCAGGAGTTCGTCCAGCCAATTCGCTTCCACGAACTCGTCATCGTCAACGAAAGCGACATAGTCGCACTCTCCCGCCATACGTACCGACCGATTGCGGGCAAACGACACACCCCTGTTCCGCTCGATCTCATAGGTGATCGGAATTCTTAAATACTGCGCCGCTTCCTTTACGCTCAACCACGCCGACCCGTCCGCATCATTGTCCGCGACCGCGACACGCACCAGGACGTCGCTGTTCTTCCGAAAGGACAAGCTGGAAAGGCTGCGTAACAAACGCGTTAGTCCAGCGCGCCGGCAAAAAGTGGCGACGCAAATACATACTGACCTCGCCGGCGGTCTCGGACGATCGCATTTGTTGTCCGGCAAAGCTGACATTCTACACACTCATTGATGCTCAGACCTTGTCTCATTTACCAAGGAGCTAACCCCCTCCGGCTCTGAGCTGTCGCCAAGCGGTACACACTGACAGCGTATGCCTTCAGAGCCCTAACACCACTGCTCAAAAATTCACGGTGAGTACTTAACCGAAAGGTCTTAGTCATCATACCTCTGGCGCCGACCTGTGGGACGACTCTGAAACTCCGAGTTATGTTAAGAACAATTACGATAAGAATAGTAGTGCTCGGTGTAGTAATAGTCAGGACCGCGAACATCAACCTGATTGAGAACTACACCCAAAATCTTGGCTCCAACATCAGTCAGCCGAGAACATGTCTGACGCACTACCTGTCTTGGCGTCTTGGCGTTCACGACGAGGACGCAACCGTCGACTATCGTCGATAGCGGCAAGGCGTCACTGAGTGTCATGGTCGGCGTAGCGTCAACAACTATGTAGTCGTAGACTCTGCGAAGTTCGTCGAGAGTATTTCTCATTTTCTTCGAGCCGACCAGCTCGTTCGGAGTGGGCGGAACCGAGCCAGAGCAAAGCAGCCAAAGTCTAGGAAATGCCGTGGCTGAAATCGCTTCCTCCGCTGTGAGCTGACCAGTCAGCACTTCAGTAAGCCCCGCGGTATTCGGCATATTCAACATTTCATGGCAGCGAGGGCGGCGTAAATCTGCGTCTATCAACAAAACGCGTTCGCCCATCTGAGACAGCAGGAACGCTGTGTTTGCCGCAGTTGTGGTCTTGCCCTCGGAAGGTAAGGCGCTGATGAAGAGAGTTACCCTTGGCGGTTCGCCCGCCCGTGACAGCATGAGCGCAGCGCGAAGCGCGCGGTACGATTCCGTGATGGCAGAAAACTTTGCGGGCGAATTGATGAGCTCGGTGCTCTTGGACGCAGGCTGTTCTGTGTCCTTCATCCGCTGCAGCGCGGCCGCATAGCCTTGGTTGCTGGCGGCGGCTGCCGGTGCGAGAATACCGTGCGCGGAGCCTCGGACCAGCCTTAAGAGACCCGAGGACGAGTGATTGCCATTGGCCGTCAGGAAGTCAGGAATAACAGCCAGAGTTGACAATCCTAGATAGCGCTCGACCTCGTTTGGGTTCTTAAAGGTATTATTCAGCGACTCAAGCAAGAAGGCGAGCCCGATTCCGCCAACCAATGCCAGCAGCGCGCTAATCAAAACATCCAGAGCGCGAAGAGGAGAAGACGGCCGGATGGGGGGCGCACCCTTGACTATCACAAAGATGTTGGAAGTGCCGACTTGGGCCGCCACACCCGTCTCCTTCATACGCTGAAGCACGGCTTCATAGAGCTGGCGGTTGGTATTCGCTTCGCGCGCGAGAATGTTGTACGTGACACTTGCGTCCTTTTGCCGCAAAGCCAGCGTCTTTTGCTCTTCCATCGCTGTGCGAAGCTTGTTTTCCTTGCTCACCGCTGCGATATATTTTGATTCGAGCCCTCCAACTACCTTCTTTATCTCGCTCTGGATGCTCCTTCGGGTCTCTGCAACCTCGGCGCCAACTTCGTCAAGGGCCCGATACCCGGGCCTATACTCGCCTGCGAGCTTCGCATATTCCCCTTCAAGCCTGATTAGCTGTTCCTTGAACTTCTGAATCATGTCGTTGTCAATAACTGCCGGCAGTGAGTCGTAGGAGCGGTTCTGAATCAGCTGCTCCTGAGCCTCTAACGAGATACGATCCGCTTCCGCTGCTGTCAGGTCCTTGTTGAGTTCGTCAAGTCTGTCAATGACAATGTTTTGCTTGTCGGTGAGCGAAATAATCTCGTTGGCCCTCCCAAAAGCGTTAAGCGCGGCTTCGGACTTCTCCACGCGCTCCCTCAATTCGCCCAATTTGCCCTCCAGAAAATGCTGGGCTTCTTCATTAACAGCCCGATGCAAATCGAGTCCTTGACGGATGTAGGCCTGTGCGTGCGCATTAACGATTCGCGCCGACAGTTCCGGGTCCGGAGAAGTAAATGAGACCTTCACCAGATTGGTACCGCGCACCGGCGTGATCGCGAGCCGTTTGAGATATCGTTCGATGACCGTCAGCTTGACCCCCAGCAATGTGGAGTGATTTGCCTTCTTCGAAGTGCCGAATAATCGGTTGTCGTTGCCTCGATCGCTGAAATAGGGACTATTGGCTAACCCAAGTTCTTGGATAACCTGAGCCGCCAGAGTTTCATTTTGCAGAATAGCATACTGACTCTTGTAGTAATCATCATCATACGTTGCCGTTACTACTTGACCCAGAACCTGTCGCATGTTGAGCACTTGAGGCGTCGAGTGCTCGATCATCAGCGTAGTCTCGGCGGTGTACTTATGAGCAATCGAAAATACGACAAGCGCAGTGATGAAAACGACTCCGACAACAAGCGCAGCTATCAGACGAAAATGCTTTACGATCGTAAACCAATAGTCGCGAAGGTCGGCTACCGGTTCGCTCGCGA
Source organism: uncultured delta proteobacterium (assembly GCA_963710455.1). GTDB lineage: Bacteria > Desulfobacterota > Binatia > Binatales > Binataceae > JAKAVN01. The sequence goes on along the minus strand of CAVQAG010000009.1, from coordinate 358,633 downwards.
AAGGCTGAAAGCCGTTAGAAGCCTGGCGCTCGGTCAGAATAAAAACCTTGGATTGTTCGGGCGCGTCAGAGAGGCGGTGCCGATATTCTGATAGTTCTCTCAAGGGGGCTCTCCTTTACTCTCGCGTTCCTGAAATAGGTTTAGGCTAGGCTCCGGCCGAAAGGCTCGGACAAGGCAAGCGACGGTTTGATTGTCGCGGCGGCGCCATTGGGAGCAGAGAATCCACGCTTGCGATGCGGGCGCGCGCCGATTTTATGCAAGTATATTTGCACCCTCACAGGACTAAACACTTCAAGTACGCAGCACTGACTCCAGAAACCCGACCGCCAGGTGCACTCGCTCAACATGCGACACTATGCGCAGAGTGGAATAATAACGCCAGTTCTTAGAATGCAGCCAAACCAACCCCTACGTGCTCAATGAGGGTAGCGGCACCGTATGGAACGACTTTTGCCGTGGAGTAAGGCACATCGATAACATCGCCCTCCTGCACTGGCATATTTGCGTCTTCGACGTTGACGACAGTCGTGAGCTTTTCGCCACCTTTAGTGTTACGAATCAAGTGGGCATTATCTGTATCGGCCGCGAACATCGGCCCGCCGGCAGCGGCAACAGCGCCCTGGACCGTGAGTCCGGGCGTGATCTTGTAGTCCCCGGGTTTGTTTACCCATCCTTGTACCATCACCTCTCCCGCTTCTGGTACGAAAATAACGTCACCGGGACGCGCTGGCATAGATAGGTATGCTCGGCTATCGCCGCGGTCTAAAGCTCTAAGATTGATAATGAAAGGATCGTTATCTCTCAATAGCGAGCCGAAGTCATCTCCGTTGAGCGCCTTTTCCAGATCCGGACCAGGTTGTACTGACGCTCCTGTCCTTCGCCCATGAGGTGGTGACGCGCTCCCTGCAGGGATCAAAAGGACATGCTGTGCCGCATCCTTGTCGGGTCCACCGGCTTGGTCCAAGACATCAAGAATGGTGTCGTTTGTGGTTTTCAGCTCATACAGCCCCGGCTTCATTACCGCACCCGCCACAGCGACCTGCCGACTCCTATATCTTTTGACAACTAAATTGAACTGTGGCTTGACTAAGTACTTATCTAGACGTTGCCGAATCTCCGTCTGTAACTCTTGTTCGGTTAGTCCTTCAATCTGTATCTCACCGATAGTAGGCAATACTGCGCTACCGTTCCCTTCAACTCTGAAATCGCAACGCTTGAGTTCGTCAATATCTGGTACAGAGACTTCCAACATATCCCCAGGACCAAGTGGATAGTCCGACTTCAAACTCTCATTGCGCCGCTCCTGCCACAAGTGCGCCAAGCGATCCTGATCCTGAGAATTTTCGCTACTAACCCCCACACTTCCGGCAGATAGGTTTGGCGAGTCCATGGGCGTTCCAGAGCCGGTAGTGGTTGTGCATCCGGCCAAAGCCAGAGTAATTGATACAGCGCTGGCTACAATGCGAACAGTAGTCACGGCTACACCTCCTAAAAGTGCAGATGGCTCGATCGACGTAAGATGCGTCAAAATGCTACCGAATACCTTGCCAGCATTTTACGGCGCGTTCCGCTATTTCTAGAGCCTTAAAGGGCAACCTACCTATTAATAGAACGATGTCTGAGTTGTCGTGCGGACCAACTTCTTTCACAATTCCTGTCGATGCAGCGCTCCATATTGCCGCGAGAGAGATGAAACTGCATCTGCAGTCAGCCTGATTACGATAGGACGTTCACGTATCTTGCGCGCCGCACGTACGCACGTCGCTATGGACGATCGCGTCGCCGAACGACACATTGCGAAGCTGCCCAGCCGAGGCCCGCTGTCGTTCGCGGGCGGTCCATTACCAATGATTATTAGAGGGATGTTGGCAAGTGCTTCCAAGCAGCAAAGAAGTGCATCGTGGGTCAGGCTCTAAGCCCGTCGACGGTGACTGCGATATGCACTCAAACGGACGTCGACAGACTTACTAACTTGATAAGAATCCATCGTTACCGGTGTTGGCCATTTGAAAATTCAGGTTCTGAATTCACTTGTGGCTCTGTCACACCATGATTTGGCACCTTGCTCGCCGGACGAATCGTTCGAATACTGCCATAGACAGCCATTTCATGAGCGGCGATCTGTTCCTCACTAAATCGCTGACCTACCTTTCTGGCTGGATAGCCCGCGACAATGGAGTAGGGCGCAACATTAGCACTTACAAGGCTTCCTGCGGCGATGACTGCGCCGCGCCCGATGGTGACGCCTGAAAGGACAATTGCGCCGTAGCCAATCCAGACGTCATCCTCCACGATGAGCTCTAATCGCATCTCATAATCTGGATCCCAGACGCATGGCGCGAACCGCATTGGTTTTCCGACAAATTGATGATCGTGGTCAAAGCGCCCTATGAGACCAACCCTATTTGCGATCATTACAAAGTCGCCAATCTTACCGTCACACTCTATTGTGCAGAACTTCCCGACCCAAACATCTCGCCCAATCTCCATTCTTCGGGGCGCGTCAATAACGGCTCCTATCCCCAAGCGAAGACCCGGACCTGCGACCACATTGTTGCGAATTCCGTAGAGCCGGTAAATTCGCTGCCACGCATGTTTTGCGCTCGTCCCGAATCGGAGCCCGGCCCCAGCGCTTGTCTGTTTTCGCGCTTCGCTAATTTGCTGTGATTTGTTGCGCATCGTTGCGTCGAGCACTGTTGCGCCGATCATCGAGTTCCTCCTCACCGTCGCGACCTCGCTAGGCCTTTAAGGCTTGCCTTACACCGGCAGCAAACCTGTCGACCATGTTTTCTATCGTATATTCTTTCGCAGAATCGCGGCCCCCGGCGACGAGTAGCTGGCGCCGCCCCTCGTCTCGCAACAATTCTGTCACCGTCTCCGCATAAGCCGCCGCGCTTTCCGTCTGCCTGACCACGACGCCGTTGACCCCATCCTGCAGATACTCGATCTCCGGGCTATGATACGGCACTGCCGTCGTTACCAATGGAACACCCAGTGCGAAAGCATCCAGAACTCCGAGCCCGACCAGGCCGGGCATCAGCGATAGCTTCGAAAGCAGGAAATATGGCACTTTGTCGTCGTCGAATTTAGGCCCGACATACTTAATCCATGAGTGTCGCGCCGCCGCCTGTTTGATCAACGCTGCTTCTGTCCCCGTGCCAACAAAAATTACCTCGAAGTCCGGGACTCTTTGTCGGATCAGCTCGCACGCTTCAAGCAAGAACGGCAAACGTTTTTCACCGTACATTCCTCCTGCGAATATACATACGTTCTTGCCGTTCAGGCGCAGTTCGTCGCGAATGGATTCAAGTTTGCACGGCTCGACCGCACGCGCCGCGGCGATCAGAGTTCGCGTATCGATCGCGTTCTGAGTCAATGTTATACGCGAAGGCGGAAAGCCGAATGACCGCACCACAGCTGCCGATCTTTCATTGTAAGCGAACCACCAGTGGACACGCTTCGAAAGGTTACGCTTAAGGAACTCGCCGACGTAGCTGCGTTCGTCGAGAGAGAAGTTCTTGCCATGGCCCCAGAACGCAAATTTCGGGCCGCCGAGAAGATAACGCGTCTGAAGAACGTAATTGACGAGTAGTTTACTCGCCTGTTCGACGATCACCAGATCGGTTCGGTCGACCAGTCGAAGGCAAGGCTGCCAGTAAAGTTCCAGCCTGCCCAGACTCATGATTCGGTTTTCGATGCGCTGCGCCCACTCAAGTTCGATGGTATCCTTCTTCACTGCATCCTTGGGGGCGGGCTGGCCATAAATCAGTTGAAGCGCGATCGCATGCTCCGCAAGCCTCTCCCGCAACAGCTCGAAGAAGCATCGACGAAAATGCGGCATCTTGCGATATATGATGGCTACGCGCATGCTTGGCGTCTGCAATATTTCGCTATAGGCTTCGGTGTTTACGTCCATCTCTGAGGACCCACACGCTCGAGCGTTTGTCGAGCCTTGTTACTGTCTCTCGCAGTCCGCAGTAAAACTTTACTTTTCCCGATGCACCGCTCCAGCACCAAGTATTTGTAACTGCTCATCGCTCCAACGAAGAAGATACTTGTAAAGCAATTCCGATACAGATAGCGGTCTCGTTTCCCGAACCGTCCCCGACGATGAGCAATGATGTCTGGCAATTCCTTGTAAGCAGGGCGCAGCGTTTACTTACGCCTCTTTAGGCGCCCATGCGTCCGCCCTCCCTCCAGGGTGGGCCGTGCCGAAAAAGCGCATTCGAGACTCCGTAGGAGCTCGTTGCATCGGAAACCACAGTATGAGGTGGAGCCGATTTACTTGGCGTGCTGTCTTTGACAAGGAGCGACTTATCTTCCGTCAAAATGCGAGGAGATGATGCCTCACCTGAGTCAATGCGCCACTAATTGTACCTTGCCGTCGGATACCACATGTCTTTCCTGTTCTGGCAGTTTGGCGCAAGGTGTCTATCTGGTGCCGAAGATGTTGCTGAGTTCATCTGATCCGCCCGAGCGCAGGTTGGTGCTGTGCGTGGACGAAAAGTCGTTGATTCAGACGCTTAACCGCACCGATCGGGACTGCCAATGTTGCTTGGACTGCCCTCCCGCGTGATCCATAGTTCCACCAGCCTCTTCGCGCTGAAAGTAGTCAGCGACAGTCCGCGGACGATGCGGACGCCGCCATCTGCACCTGATCGCTCACCGAGCGACCGGCACGCAGCAGCTTCAAGATCAAGAGTACTCGGCGGCTCGAATCAGGTCGCTATGGACTGGCGCGATCACTGGACCGAAACCCCTTCGCTGGAACAAGGGTCAAGGCACAAATGGGAGCGATGATTGTTATCTCTAGCTAATGGAGAATGCGATATGTCATAATTACGTCGTAATTTAGGTAGAACTGTGAAAGGAGATGCGTTAGATGTCTATAAGGTCAACGATAATATCTCAATTTGAACAGGTCGTCGAGGAGCAGAACAAGCAATCTACTGCTCTCTTTGATGATCTGGTGCTTCTGGAATCAGGTCTAGACTCCCTTTGCTTCGCAGTTATCGTCGCTCGTCTCGAGGATGAGTTGGGATTTGATCCGTTTGCTACCGAGGCTGTCGATTTTCCTGTGACCCTGGGAGAATTCATTAAATCCTACGAAGATGCCGCAAAATAGCTGGGGCACGCTTTGGGATTCATTGATCGCAGCGGAACACCGGCCCGACCGTTTCCTCTGTGGCGCCGACACGACCGTCATGTTGGGCGATCTCGCCCGGGGTTCGAGCCTTGGTGGCCGGCTCGAGGAACTCCGAGACCGCTCAGTTCTAATCGTGACCAAGGATCAGCTTACGACGGCGTTGGCGCTGATTGAGCTCGATGGGATTGCTCGCCGACTCGTTCTTTGCCTTCCCGATTTGCCCTTAGAGCATCTTCCTGCCGTCATAGAGGCGGCGGATGTCGATGCCTTGCTGGTGTCCGACGGGTCTGCACTCGGTGCCGTCGCTTCAGGCATTGAATGCGTCGTCAGCGTGCACCCCAAAGATCACGCCGGTTGATTCAGAGCGGAGCGCAAGCCATCAAACTGAATGGATTCTTCTTACATCGGGTACGACCGGGCTGCCGAAGATGGTGTTGCACACTTTATCGAGCCTGGCGGGAGCGATCGAAGGAGGCACAACGCACAGAACCCCCGTCATCTGGAGCACTTTCTACGACATTCGCCGCTATCGGCGGCCTGCAGATTTTCCTGCGCGCGATCCTCGGTGGGGGATCGCTGGTGCTGTCGAGCGCTCAGGAATCGACGGGCAGACTTCCTGGTCGCGGGCGGGCAAGCACGGAGTGACGCATATTTCCGGGACCCCGTCCCATTGGCGCGGCGCCCTCATGAGCTCGTCGGCGCGCAGGATTGCGCCCCAATACGTTCGCTTGTCGGGAGAGATCGCCGACCAGGCAATCCTGGACGGCCTTCGGGCTTTCTACCCGGAGGCCGGGATCGCGCATGCGTTCGCTTCGACGGAGGCTGGCGTGGCGTTCGAGGTCGGCGATGGTCTCGCGGGCTTTCCCGCGAGGCTTATCGGGCAGCCAGGCGCCAGCGTCGAGATGAAGGTCGAGGATGGCTCGCTGCGGATCCGCTCGGCGCGAACCGCGACCCGCTACCTCGGCGGCGCGAGTGAGCCTCTCGCAGACAAGGACGGCTTCGTCGATACTCGGGACATGGTCGAGCTGCGTGGCGACCGCTATTATTTCGTCGGCCGAAGGGACGGTATCATCAACGTCGGCGGCCTGAAGGTCCATCCCGAGGAGGTCGAGGCGGTGATCAACCGCCATCCGGGCGTGCAGATGTCGCTCGTGAAAGCGCGAAAGAACCCCTTCACGGGCGCGGTCGTGGTCGCCGATGTCGTTGCGAAATCCGAGCCTGGCCGACGTCGGCGCAACCGCGGGCACCGAGGCGCTTAAGAGCGAGATCCTCGAAACCTGTCGTCGCGCGTTGGCTCCGCACAAGGTTCCGGCCATCAGTCCGTTTCGTGCCTTCTTTGAATGTCGCGGCCTCCGGCAAATTAGCTCGTCTTCAATGCTTAACATCATCGTTACCGGTGGGAGCCGGGGATTGGGTCTGGCGATCGCGCGCAAGCTCGCGACGGCCGGCTACCGTGTTATCGCCATCGCTCGGCGAGAGAGCGAGCAGCTCGCATCCGCCATGCGGGAATTGCGGACCAGTCAGCAGGGTTCGCTCCACTTCAGGCCGTTCGATCTCGCCAATATTTCTGACATTCCCGATCTGGTCAAAGGGTTACGCAAGGAGTTCGGGTCGATCTATGGGCTCGTCAACAATGCGGCTCTCGGAACGAGCGGCATCTTGGCCACCATGCATGATGCGCAAATCGAGCGCCTCGCACGCCTGAACACGGTGTCTCCGCTCATCCTGACAAAATATGTGGTGCGATCGATGATGGCTGACGGAGGCGGCCGGATCGTGAACGTCGCCTCGATCGTCAGCTTCACCGGGTACAGCGGCCTTTCTGTGTACAGTGCAACCAAGGCATCGATCGTCGGATTTACGCGATCCCTTGCCCGGGAGGTTGGGCCGTTGGGAATCACCGTGAATGCCGTCGCGCCCGGCTTTCTGGATACCGAGATGACCGAGAGCCTGGGAGAACGACAGCGCGATCAAATTGCGCGGCGCAGCGCGCTACACCGCCTTGCCGACGTCGATGACGTAGCCAACGCCGTTGAGTTTCTTCTCGGCGACAAGGCCAGGAACATTACCGGGACCGTGCTGACCGTCGATGCCGGCAGCACCGCGTAGGCAAGCTTCGCAAGATCACAGTCGTACGTTGCCGTTTTGCAGCCGTTCGTAAAGCACAGCGTCGAGCTTCACGAAGGACTGACGAACCCGATCGTCGAAGTAGATGGCATCGGCAGTGATGTTCGGGTCATAGCCTTCGCGCGAAAGATCCTGCTTCTTCGGTTTGAATGTCGCCGTCATCTCGATCTCGCAACGGATACGTAGAAACAAAGGACGGGCGTACTCGGGCAGGCGCTCGGCGAGGTGCTGCCGGAACGCGACGAGGTCGAAGTCCTCGCTGACCACGATGGCGGCCATGCCGGCGCGGCCTTCGGTACCGGGGATAGCCACCCCATAAACCACCGCTTCGATCACGCCGGGGTATGCGGAGATCGTGTCGGCAACCTCCGTGGTCGACACGTTCTCGCCCTTCCAACGGAACGTGTCACCGACGCGATCGACAAAGTAGAAGTAGCCGCTTTCGTCCCTGCGCATCAGGTCGCCGGTGCGAAACCAGGCATCTCCATTCACGAATACGTTGCGAAGGATCTTCCTGTCCGAGGCTTCCTTGTCGGTATAACCTTCGAACCGGCTTCCCGGACTCGAGCCGTCGAGAATCTTGCCGATCGCTTCGCCGACCTCGTTCGCGGAACAGCGGATGCAGAAGCCCTCCTCGTTACGAATCGGCTCGCCCGTCTCAATGTCGAATTTGATCAGCGCCACAGGTATGCGGTGTGCGAGGAACGATGGGATCCGGCCGATCGCGCCGGGTTTGCCTTCGCAGTTGTATAGAGAGAAGTTGCTTTCGGTTGCGGCGTAGAATTCAAGGATCTGCGGGATGCGGAAGCGGCGCTTGAACTCGTCCCACACGTCGGGCCTCAACCCATTGCCGCAGCACAGCCTGAGTCGGTGCTCCGCTTCCCGCGGATGCGGCGGGCTGTTTACGAGGTAGCGGCAAAGCTCGCCGATATACTGGAAGAGCGTGCAATTCCACTCAACGACGTCGTCCCAGAAGTGGCTCGCCGAAAATCGCTGCCGCAGCACCACAGACCCGCCATTGACCAGCGTGGCTCCAGTAGCCACCACGCCGCCGATGCTGTGATACATCGGCAGACAATTGTACATTCGGTCGCTCGAGCGAGTGTCCATCATGCCGGCAAACCAATGGCTCCATTGCATCAGTCGAAAATGGCTGACTTTGGCAGCCTTGGGCAACCCGGTCGTGCCTGACGTGTATATGTAAAGCGCCGTGTCCATGATCGATGGCGGCGGACATTCCGAAGCTCTCGAGCCTATCACCTGCGATCCGCTGGATTTCGTGATCGATCCGCGGAAAGTCCTGGCTGCCCTGCCCGTGCGCCCAACTTTTGACATCCGGAGCAAGTCTCGGTGACACGGCCGCGAAGGCGTCGACAAGGTCCGCTCCGACGATGACATGTTTGGGAGCTACCAGGTTGATGGAGTGCGCGAGCGAGTCGCCGGTGAGATTGGTGTTGAGCAGCGAAACGATTCCGCGGACGCGCGTTATCCCCAGCCAGATCGCCATGTATTCCGGACAATTTGGCATGAGCAGACAGACGACGTCGCCGGCTGCGAGACCTTGTCCCAGCAGCCCAACGCGCATATTGATTGGCTCTCTCCGCGAGAGCGCGATACGTCAAGCATTCCCGGTCGGAAAGAAGAGCGAGCGCCGCACCAAACCTGTCAGCCAGGGTTTCAATGAGGACCGGGAAAGTGACAGAAGTGTTTCTGGCAATGGGTGCTGTCATTTCGAGCGCGCGCACCCACGCTTTGAGTGGAGAATTACTGCTCTCGTCCGAATCGATTGTCACGTTATAGCCGGAAATGCAGCTACGATTCCGGTTAGACGAGCGCCTCTTTAATTGCGCGGCCTGCCGCCCTTATCGCAAGCCGAGCATAGGGGATGACGCCAGCCATCCCATAAAAGTGATGAATCATACCTTCGTGGCAGGTGTAGCGCACCTTCACTCCGGCACTCTCCAGGCGATCTGCATATGCCTTACCTTCATCGCGTACCGGGTCAAATTCAGCCGTATGGATATGCGCGGGCGGGAGGCCGGCAAGATCGGAGGCGCGGAGCGGAGAAATGCGCGGGTCCTCTAAATCTATCCCAGACGGACAATAGTGTCTGAGGGCCCATTCCATGGTTGTCTTGTCGAAAAAGTAGTGCTCTGCATAGGCCTTGCGTGACTCAGTATCAGCACTCACGTCGGTAACCGGACAGAATAGTACCTGCAGAGCGAGACTCGGTCCGCCTGCTTGCTTGGCAAGCTGGCAAACCACGGCAGCAAGGGTGCCGCCGGCAGAGTCTCCGCCTATGGCGATACGATCCGGATCGATGCCCAACTCCAACGCATGCTCAGAGACCCATTTGGTAGCGAAATAGCTGTCTTCGACAGCAGCTGGAAACTTGTGCTCGGGTGCGAGCCGATAATCAACGGAGATTACGCGGCAGCCGCTCTCGTTCGCGAGCATCCGACAAAGCCCTTCGTGCGTCTCGATATTACAGAAAACCCCGGCACCGCCGTGGAAATAAACCAATCCGGCCGATTTGCCGGTGTCTGATCGCTGCCGGAATATAAATGCGGATCGGCAACGGGCCACCGAGTCCGGGTAATTCGCGGTTCTCTCTCTTGCCGATCGGTATGTCCTTGACATCTACCGCTTGCGCCAATCGAAGAATTGCTTGGCGCATTTCCGCCGGGGTAAGCTCCGATACCTCCGGTATGCCGCCAGCCGCCACCATGTGCAAAAATCTCTTCACGTGCGGATCAAGCGGCATGATCGAACTTCCTGCGCACGAATGTTCGGGTTGTCAGCTCGTGCGTCAATTCACTCGCGCGCAGGCGTGCTGCCAAGATCAAATCCTCGTCAGCGTCGTCGTCTTCGATTTGAGAACGCGATGCCAGACCTCATGGCAACGGTCAGGCATGGTTCAGCAATGTGGTGACCAGCTGCTTATCGTTGAGATAGATCGGAAGTTCGCAGGGGTAATGTCGATTTCAGGTATCTCAAGATCGAACTCAGCCTCAACCGAGAGCATAAGGTTGACCATATCCAGCGAAGTCAGACCGACCTCACGAAGATCATCGTCCGAACTAACGGGTCGACTAATCGAACGTTCCGCGAGCAATCGCTGAACAACGTCCACCACCCTGTCTCCCGGCGAATCACTACGACCATTCAACATTGTGACACTACCCGATGTTGGACATTAGCGACATTAACTATCTTGCGACTGCAATCTGGCACCAAGGAGAATAGCAAACTTCCCTAAGCGAATTACAGTAGATCCACGGCGTTTGCAGCAAGCTAATTTTGGCCGTTGGTCGCACCGGGGGGGGGTCCGGCAGTCCGCTCCGCCGAGCCCGGGCGACGCCTCGAATACGTCGCAGGCGGCTGCCGCGCCGTCCAGCCGGCGTTCTCCGCCCTGCTCTCTGAGCCGCCTGGCTTGGTCAAGCTTCAGGCCTTCGTACTCGCTCCGCCGCGGTAGAAGGCCTGCTCGCTCACGCCCACTTGCGACACATCTTCCCCACCGTCAGACCCTTGCCCGGTTCGACTTTTGCCTCCCGAAACTTGCCGACGATCTGCTCCATGGCGTGCTTCTTGCCGTCTATCCGCTCTTTCGGTTTTCGAGACGGCACAACGCTTGCGCTCGAGAGATTCGTATCCAGTGCCTGCATGAGTGCCAGAAAACCGCGGTCCGCCGTCAATGGTTAGCAACACTAACGCAGACGAGCGCTACTCGATGTTAGAAAGTACTTTCCCGTTCAGAAATAATTCGTGGGCGACATGAAAGATCCTGAAGAGGCTACGACGTGGGCGAGCTGGTGCGGAGGCCAGCAAGATGGCACCTCATATCGCGCGCTTTTGGACGCCGGGTCACGGCCCGTCACGTCGCACAAACGTTGACATCCAGGCTATCGTTCCGCTCGAGGTCGTCGGCTCACACCAAAACTCGGCTTTATTGGCCGCGCATCGTAGATGGGTGGCGCGTTCAAGATGAGTGCTCACAGCATACCCTTACAGAGTTTCTCGGTCACAAATGATCTTAAACTCCGAGCTGAGATCGTGGCCGCAGCAGCGGCGAAAAACGCTGACGCGGTCGACCGCGACGCACGGTTTCCCGCCGAAGCGTTCCTGGCCGCACGAGAACAACGCCTGCTTGACATCCTGGTCCCGGCTGATCTTGGAGGGGATGGGGCCAGCATCTCTGACGTGGTCGATGTATGTTATGTGCTGGGACGGGCTTGCGCGTCGACCGCCATGATCTTTGCGATGCACCAGATCATGGTTGCAATCCTGGTGCGTCACGCTCGAAACAGCCCATGGCATCGGCGTCTGCTTCGCCGGCTTTCCACTGAGCAGCTACTTCTGGCTTCGTCTACAACGGAAGGTCAAGGCGGCGGCGACCTGCGCAAGAGTTCCTGCGCAGTGGAGCGAACCGGCTCGCGCATGGCGCTCGCGAAGAGCGCTACGGTGGTGTCTTATGGCGCGCAGGCGGACGCGATTTTAACGACCGCACGGCGTTCAGCCGATGCTCCACCTTCCGACCAAGTCCTCGTGGCGTTGGTCAAGGAGGATTATCAACTCGAGCGAATCGTTGACTGGGACGCGCTCGGCATGCGCGGAACCTGCAGCACCGGCTTCATGCTCAAAGCCGCCGGCGAAATAAACCAACTGTTACCGGAATCCTACCAGACGATTCATACGCAGACCATGATGCCCGTCGCCCACCTGACATGGAGCGGAGTGTGGTCCGGGATCGCTGCTGGCGCGGTTGAGCGCGCGCGACGGTTTGTCCGCAGCGCCGCTCGTCACGCTAATGGTCAACTGCCACCAGGCGCGGCTCATCTAACGCGGGCAACTACTTCGCTTCGGGCGCTGAGGGGAATTGTGGGATCAGCACTTCAAAGGTTCGAGGTCCTGACGACCGATCAAGTTGAGTCACTCGATTTCCAGACCGCCATGAATCTGCTCAAGGTGAACGCCTCTGAGATGGCCATCGCAACAGTGATGAGTTGCATGCAGGCGTGCGGATTATCCGGCTATCGGAATGATGGGGAATTCAGCGTCGCTCGTCATCTCCGGGATGTTTTGTCGTCGTCGATCATGATCAGCAATGATCGGATACTTGCCAATGCCGCCGGCGCGTCATTGCTGATCGAAGTTCCGCCTTTGCTAAGGGACTAGATATGCCGCAACCGCTGCCCTGCGAATCCATCTCAAGGTCCGAGAACTGAGCACCTGCTCCGGAGGCGTAAAGATACGCATGAGCCATAATGGCAAAGATGGGCTTGAGTCGATTGCTCATACCCTCCTTCAACCTACCGGCGGCGGCGGTGTCTTCGCTCGAACGGCGCTTTTCGAGCAAGTCATCGAAGGCCTGTCAGCCCTCATCACCCGACTCCGTGAGCCTGACACGGAAATCCTGAGATTTCCGCCGGTCATGAGCCGCGCACAGTTGGAAAAGTCGGGTTACCTGCACAGCTTTCCACATCTCCTTGGCTGCGTCAGTTGCCTTCACGGCGAGGAGTCCGACATCCGCGCTTTGGTGGAAGGGCGCGATCCTGATCGGGATTGGGTCGCTGGTCTGTCGGCGACTGATCTCGTCCTTAGCCCGGCCGCTTGCTATCCGCTTTACCCCCTTGTAGCGGCCCGCGGGCGGGTGCCCTCAAAGAGCTTGCTGTTCGACGTTGCTTCTTATTGCTTTCGCCGGGAGCGCTCGTACGAGATCGATCGACTACAGGCGTTCCAAATGCGCGAGTTTGTGTGCGTGGGAACAAGCGAACAGGCGCTCGACCTTCAAGCACGATGGAAATCTCGGGCGCAGGGGCTGGCGAAGCGTCTAGCCTTGCCCCATACGGTCGCTCCAGCGAGCGATCCGTTTTTCGGAAGGGCCGGCAAGCTAATGGCGATGAGCCAAATTCAGCAATCACTCAAGTTCGAATTGCTGATTCCTGTGCACTCCGAGCAGCTACCGACAGCGTGTATGAGTTTCAACTATCATCGCGATCATTTTGGAACGACGTGGGATTTGGTGACCGAGGGAGGTGAGGTAGCGCACACGGCCTGTGTGGCCTTTGGCCTTGACCGGCTGGCCCTCGCACTGTTCGCGACGCACGGACTCGATCTGCAAAGGTGGCCGGCGGTCGTTCGTGAGACTCTGTGGTCTGATCATCTCGACCGAGCGACTGGCGAGCCTGCCCAGCACAAAAACGGGGCGGCGCCGCGCGTCAACATCGCGGTGGGAAAGTAGATAAGGTTCGTCGGATGCGGAACGAAACGATTGCCGTCCACGGCGGCTATGAAGTCGACCCCACGACGAGGGCGGTGGCCGTCCCGATCTATCAGACCGTAGCGTATGCATTCGACAGCGCCGAGCACGGAGCGGCGCTCTTCAATCTCGAGGTGGAAGGATACCGCTATAGCCGCATCAGCAATCCGACTAATGCAGTACTCGAGCGGCGCGTCGCCGCCCTGGAAGGAGGACTGGAAGCGCTTAGCGTGAGCACTGGGCAAGCCGCGTTACACTATTCGGTGCTGAACCTCACCGAGAATGGCACGAATATCGTTTCCGTTCCGCAACTTTACGGCACCACCCATACCCTTTTTGCTCACGTACTGCCGAAGCTCGGAATTAGTGTTCGATTTGCCGAGACCGACCATCCTGCCGCCGTGGAGAAGGCTGATAGATGAAGACACGCGAGCGGTCTTCTGCGAAAGCGTGGGGAATCCGGCAGGGAACATTTGCGACGTCGAAGCGCTGGCGAACGTCGCCCACAAACATGGCGTTCCATTGATCGTGGACAACACGGTCGCCACTCCCGTTTTGCTGCGCCCGATCGATTACGGGGCCGACATCGTCTTGCACTCGCTGACAAAATTCCTGGGCGGGCATGGAACGACTCTTGGTGGCATCATCGTCGACAGCGGCAAGTTCCCTTGGGAAAAGCACGCCAAACGATTCCCGATGTTCAGCGAGCCCGACGAGTCCTATAACGGCCTCGTGTACACGCAGCATTTCGGTCCGGCGGCCTACATCGCGCGCTGTCGAAGCGTCTATCAGAGGACCATGGGCTCGGTCTTGTCGCCGCTGAGTGCGTTCCTGTTGCTGCAGGGAATCGAGACGGTCGCTCTCCGGGTCGACCGTCACGTTGAGAATGCAAGGCGGGTGGCCGAATTCCTGCGCGACGACACCAGAGTGGATTGGGTCAATTACGTAGGGTTCCCGGATAACCCCTATCACGCGCTTGCGCAGAAATATCTCGGCGGCAGGGCATGCTCACTGATGACCTTCGGAATTCGTGGCGGATTCGAGGGGGGAATTAAGTTCTACAACGCGCTGAAGTTGGTCAAAAGATTAGTCAATCTGGGCGACGCCAAATCCTTGGCGTGTCATCCAGCGTCTACAACCCATCGGCAGATGTCGGTCGAAGAGCGCCTGAAGGCAGGCGTCAAGCCCGAGACAATCCGGCTCAGCATCGGAATCGAGCATGTGGACGATATCATCGCCGACCTCGATCAGGCACTGGACGCAGCGGCAGCGGACCGCGAGAGGTCAATCGGGGAGAATAATCATCGCCACGCTGCCACGAGCGCGTGATGCCAATACTTTCAGCCAGTGCTCCGCGCGCAAGAGCCACGGCCCCGCGGCGATGCCGCTGACCCCATCGTCATTGGCTTGGTCAACAACATGCCGGATGCGGCGCTGCAGACCACAGAGCGACAATTCCGCGAACTGCTCTTTGCCTCATCTCACAATTCTGTTCGCCTGAGGTTCTTCTCTCTGCCGGAGCTTCCGCGAACGGAAGCAGGCCGCTCGCATATAAGCCAGCACTACGAGGACATCAGCGAATTGTGGACAAGCCATCTCGATGGCTTGATTGTGACCGGGACGGAGCCGCGTGCTCCTGCCCTGACGGACGAACCCTATTGGCCGACCCTCGACGAAACTTGTCGATTGGGCCGATGACCACGCCATTTCGACAGTCTGGTCGTGTCTGGCAGCGCATGCCGCCGTTCTTCATATCGACGGCATAAGCCGGCGCGCGTTCCGCGAGAAGCTCTCCGGGGTGTTCGATTGCATGAAGGCCACGGACCACGCAATCGTGGACGGCGCCCCATCTCGATGGCGGGTTCCGCATTCCCGATACAACGACCTGCTCCGAGGACGCGCTCGCTTCTAGTGGCTATCGTATCCTGTCGCGGTTGCCCGGTACGGGAGCCGATATCTTCGTTAAGCAGAGGAAGGCCCTATTCCTTTTCGTGCAAGGCCATATGGAATATGATCCTGGGGCATTGCTTCGCGAATATCGCAGAGATGTAAGAAGATTCCTCACTGGCGAAAGAGATGGCTACCCCGAAATGCCGTGTGGCTATTTCGATGAGAACGCTACGGCTGCTTTCGCTGCGTTTCGCCGCCAGGCGCTGGCGAACCGGGGCATTGATCTGCTGTCGAGTTTCCCTGCCGCCATAGCCGAACAACAAGTTGACGCACCCCTGGCTTGGGCCGGCAGTTCGTATATACGCGCAACTGGTTATCATGCCTGGTGGAGCAGAGGTCTCGAAGCCTCGGCGCGGCGAAGTCATCACCTGCACGAGAATGCATAGTGATCTGAAAAAGAGACTGGGTAAAGAGTTAATTTCGGAACTTGTTTTTACTTGTTAACTAAGACGTTAATGCTGGCTCAGACGGGACGGAGACCGGTGCATTGGGGCGGTGGGTGGACGAGTGATCGAGACCGCGACTTCAGTTTAGCTTGACCCGGGTCCGATCTCACCCAATTAGATTCTGGCCGGAGTGCCGAAGCGCGGAGCAAAATGCTGGTGAAAAATGATGGCCGCCCTTCATCAATCGCGGTTTGGGAATGCGCTGCAGGAGGCTTAAATTGGCATTACAGCGAGGACGGCTCGGTTGTCGTAATCTCAGGTGAGGTCTTCGTTTCTACCGAGAATGGTGAAGAAAGGCGGCTTGGACAAGGCGATATAGGATCCTTTCCCGCCGGCAGTTCCTGCACACGGCGCATCAATGATCGCGTAAAAGGTTGGCGTTCTCTGAAAGGAGCCACCGCCCTTGCTGGGTATTGGCGTGCGAGCCTGGCACAAGCTCCTCCGGGCTCTAGGGCTAAGAGACCAGTCATCCTTAATGTCGCCTCCTTAGATACAGCTCGAATGCAATTTTGAGGCTGCTACATGAGCCGACGAAACGCGAGACTTTGTCGCGGCGACCTTGTGGAGGTGAAGACGCCGGACGAGATCGTCCAGACGCTGGACGCCGAAGGAGCGTCGGACCACCTCCCGTTCATGCCTGAAATGCTCGGATTTTGTGGGCAAAGATTTCGGGTCTCCAGGCGAGCATTGACGACATGCTTCTCGGGACCGGGCTCGTGCCGGGGGTTCAGGACCGATGACGTCGTCACGCTCGATGGCGTCCGCTGTTCCGGCGCCGCCCATGATGGTTGTCAGAAAGCGTGCATGATTTTCTGGCGCGAGGTATGGCTCCGAAAAGTCGAAGAGAACGCGGTCCAGTCAAAGGTGGATTTGCGAAACATGGATCGACTACGAACCCGCCTCAAAGTCTCGACCGGCCCAGGAGTATACTATTGTCAGGCAAGTGAATTGTCGAAAGCCACGCATTCCCTCTCGCGGTGGGAAAGATTGGGAAGATATTTGAGCGGGCTCCGTGCGGGCAACTTCAACGCCCTAGAAATGGCACAGAGCATAGGAACGTGGCTGTTCTGGAAAATTCGCCCGATCTTTCTCGGTCTGTACCCGCGCGGAAGCAGCAAGTCCATGCCTCTGGAAGCGCTGAACCTGCAGCCTGGAGAATGGGTCGAAGTGAAATCCATACAGAGCATCATCGAGACCTTGGACGAGCGTGGATATAACCGCGGGCTGTACTTTTCACCGGATATGCGGCTTTGGTGCGGACGGCGGTGTCGGGTGAGGGGGCGGCTGGACAGGATCATCGTGGATGGGACCGGGCAGATGAGGCAGCTCCGCAATACGGTGTGTCTCGAAAACTCAACCTGCGGATGCTCCTACATGGGCTTCGGCAGGGATGGATGTTCCCGCTGCGAACTCACCTATTGGCGGGAGATTTGGCTTCGCCGATCCGAAGGACCCAGTGACGCGCTCGCCGCCCAACATTAGCACCGCTCCCTAAATCATGAGGTGATATCCACGAATGATTGCGAATCCACGCCGCGGCACGCTGCCCGACCGATGAGGGTAATTTAGGGCTGATGAGAAATCATCTCGAGCTATACAACCGCGGCACGCCTCTTTTTCCGGCGCGCGAGGATCGTGAGCGTTGGGACGACTTTCTGACCCGGGAACTGGCTCGAGCCCATGAGCGCATAGCGGAAGGCTCTGTAACACCGACGCTAGACCGGGGCGCGTTCAAGAGCGAACTTGCAGGGTTCGATTTTCGGGCGCCGCGTCCGCTCGGCGAGCTCTTATCGTGGACTATCTCGCAAATGGAAAACGGCCTCGTGCACGTGACGCACCCTCGCTATTTCGGACTGTTCAATCCGGCTCCCACGTTCCCCGCACAATGCGCTGACCGTATCGTAGCGGTGTTTAATCCGCAGCTGGCGACTTCGAGCACATCACCGGCTGCAGTCGAAATCGAGTCTCACGTTATTCGGGCAGTCGCCAGCCGCGCCGGTCTTCCAGCAGAAGCGGGTGGTCACTTCACGACCGCGGGATCGGAAGCGAACTATACGGCACTCATTTGTGCGTTGACCCGGTCAAATGCTGGATTTGCGGCACAAGGAGCCCGTTGCTTTCAGGGCCCGCCCGTCTTCTATGTCTCGAGAGAGAGCCACCTTGCTTGGCTCAAGATCGCGCACCAGGCGGGTATAGGCCGCTCCGCGATGAGGCTCGTGGCGACCGACGGATGCGGTCGTATGGACGCGAACGCACTATCCCATGCGCTAAGCGCTGACCGCGCTCAGGGTTGCATCCCCGTCATGATCGCGGCGACGGCCGGAACGACCAATGCCGGAATGATAGATCCTCTCGCAGCGTGTGCCGGGATTGCTCGAAGCAATGGCCTCTGGTATCACGTGGACGCAGCTTGGGGTGGCGCGCTCATCGCGTCTGACGCCTTGCGGAGCACGCTTAAGGGCATCGAGCAGGCCGACTCCATCACTATCGATGCACACAAGTGGTTCGCGACGACAATGGGCTGCGGTATGTTCCTTACCAGGCACGTGTCCGTGTTGTCTTCTGCGTTCCAGGTCTCGACCGATTTCATGCCCTCCAATGTTCCCAATCTGGATCCTTACGTGACGACGGTGCAATGGTCGCGACGTTTTCTGGGATTGCGCCTGTTCCTGTCCCTCGCAGTGGCTGGATGGGACGGCTATGCGAAGCACGTGGAGCGGTCGATTGAGCTGACAGGGCTGCTCAAACAACAGCTTCTAGCCCGGGGATGGGCAATTCTTAACGACTCACCAGTCGCTGTGTTATGCATCCAGCCCCCGCCCAGCTTTCGTGACGCACGATCGATCGCGGAGAAGATTCTGTCTTCCGGTCGCGCCTGGGTAGCGGCAGCCAAGTTCGAGGGGCGCGAGATCATACGTGTGTGCGTGACGCATGGTCAGACAACTCCGGACGATGTGGTCGAGCTCGTGAATGCTTTGGACACTGCCGGGAGAAGATAAACGCTCGCCGTCTTTGCGGGGCATGTCAATAATCGGCGGTCTCTACCTATCAAATGAATTGAAAACCGGGAGACCAGAAGGCACTCGTTCGCTCGCGGGCCGACTCTTCGCGCAACAAAAGCATCCTGGACTCCGAGTGCGAATCTCCACGCATCGCGATCAGGGGCTCGCCCGTATCGGCCAAATCACGAGGCACTTTCCACGCCGAGACCCAAGAAATCCCAAGATCCGCGCTATAGTCGGCACGAATCCTGACTGTGAACATGAACATAAGTCGCAGAAATTAAATTAAGGTTGCAAAGTCATTTGTGGTTCGCTAACGCCAGCCTTTGGCAGCTTCCTCACTGCCCGCAGTGTTCGAATCCTACCGTAGACCGCCATTTCATGAGCAACGATTTGCTCTTCAGTAAATCGCTGACCTACCTTTCTGGCTGGGTGGCCCGTCACAATGGAGTAGGGCGCAACATTGGCACTTACGACGCTTCCTGCGGCGATGACTGCGCCGCGACCGATGGTGACACCGGATAGGACGATTGCGCCGGAGCCGATCCAGACGTCGTCTTCGACGATAAGCTCAAGTCCCATCTCGTAGTCTAGGTCCCAGATGCATGGTGCGAACCGCATTGGTTTTCCCACGAATCGATGATCGTGGTCAAAGCGTCCCACGAGACCGGCCCCATTTGCAATCATCACAAAATCGCCAATTTTACCGTCACACTCGATCGTACAGAACTTCCCGACCGAAACATCTCGCCCAATCTCTATCCTGCGAGGCGCGTCGATAACGGCTCCGATCCCCAAGCGAAGGCCCGGTCCTGCGACTACATTGTTGCGAACTCCGTAGAGCCGATAGATTGCCTGCCATGCCCGTTTCGCTGTCGTTCCCAGGCGAAGCCCCGCATCGGCGGTTGCGTTTTTGCGCGATGGGCTGACGCGCTGCGATTTACTACCCACCGCTGCACCGAGCGTTGCTGCGTCCACCGTTTGCCCGGCAGGGAGCCTCCTCGTAATGTTGCCGTCTGACGCTGAGTCACAAGGCAGCGTCTCTACTGTCACTCCTCTTTGGCGAAGAAGAACGGCGAGACTCTCAATCGTCCAGTCTTGGAAGAGCGCGCTGAGGGGCAAATCACAGTGTATGAGGGCGTGGATCTCCCTAAACAATCGCAAGACCAGCAGGGAGTGGCCACCAAGCTCGAAGAAGTTGTCGTGCCTACCAATGGGGGAAAGGCCCAGCACTTTCTCACAGATGCGCGTGAGCTCGCGCTCCAGACGATCACGCGGTCCCACAAGCTCGCCCTCGAGCGAGCGAGCTGTCGTCCTGGCATCCACGGCCGTAGAGGTGGCCGCGCTCCCAGCGGTACCACGCACCACGGGATGGCTGGCAATAGCCTCTAGAGACTCCGGATTTCGCAGCGCGTCTCGGTTGCGCACGGGGCGACCATTCACCGCATCGCGCGCCGCCGTCTCCGACCGTTTTCCACTAAGCGTCACCGGAAGTGCGTCCACCTGAGCGATCCTCGCAGGCTGAAACCCGCTTGAACCGCGACGGGCAAGCTCGGATCGAATCCTTGCTTCTAGGCGAGAGTCGAGCACAAGGCCTTTGCGAAGCACGACCAGAAGCACCATGCGCGCTCCGCCGAATTCTCCCTCCGCATATTGCTCGACCGCCATCGCCTCGGCCACTTCGGTGACGTCCTGCAGGATTCGATAAATCTCCGCCGGGCCGACTCGGATCCCTCGGATGTTCAGAATACCGTCCGAACGTCCGTGGAGACGCGCGCCTCCCACAGAGGTGAACTCGATCAGGTCACCATGGGTCCAGACACCGGGATTTTGACTAAAGTACGCTTCGTGGAATCGGCTTCCATCATGGTCCCCGAAGAATCCGAGCGGGCGTGACGGAAAAGAATTAGCACAGATCAACTCTCCCACCGTGGCAGTAGTCTCGTCTCGGGGCGGCAGCGCTCGTACATCGAGGCCGAGGGTTCTGCATTGAGCCTCGCCACGATAAACGGCGAGATTGGGATTCCCCAGAACGAAGCAGCCGATGATGTCGGTGCCTCCCGAGATCGATTGCAGTGGCAGGTCCGCCTTCACGTGATCGCGCACCCAGTCGTACTGCCGCTCGTAGAGAATCGATCCTGTCGAGAGTACCGCGCGCAAAACGCCCAGATCGAATGTGTGCTTTGGTGCGAATCCGGCCTCCGCGCAGAACTGCAGATATGGGGGGCTTGTCCCGAAGATCGTCACCCGTTCATCGGCAACGATCCGCCACAGCGTCTCCGGTCCCTCAACCAAGCCATTGTAAACGACCACCTCTGCACACGAGGCCAGTGCCGAGAGCTGCCAGTGCCACATCATCCAAGCGCAGGAGGTCTGAAAAAATAGTTTGTCACCCTCCTTCAAATCGCAATGAAGCCGGTGCTCCTTAATGTGCTCGAGCAAGGTTCCACCAGCACCGTGTATGATGCACTTCGGCTGACCGGTGGTTCCCGATGAGAACATGACGAAGAGCGGGTGGTTGAATGGAAAGCGCTGCCATTTGAACCCATCCGGGGCTGCACCCTGCAGAATGAGGTCGGTGAATCGATACACCGGCCTTCGCAAACCGTTGGGCAGTGGTCCATCGTCGAGCGCAACAGTCGCAGTCAGCGTCGGGAGCCCAGCCGCCACTTCCGTTAGGCGGTCGGCGACGGATGCACCCAAGTCCCATGGCTCGCTGGATAAATGCCCCATCAGGACAGTGGGTTCAAGCGGCGCGAACCGTGTAAGGATGGTGAAGGCGCCCATGTCCGGCGAGCAGCTGGAGAAAGTCGCGCCGAGCGCGGTGGTGGCAAGTGCGGCGATGATTGCCTCGCTTGTGTTGCGCGCCACCGCGACAACGCGAGCGCCCGGGCGCACACCCAGTAGGCGAAGGGACGCGGCCAAACGGAGCGCACGGTCGCGCAACTGTCCACGTGTCAGGCGCTCGCAACCGCCGTCGGCGTGGCGGGCAGTCACAGCCGGGCAGTCATCACCGCCCGAACCATTGGCGAGCAGAATCTCAGCATAGTTGAGTCGGACGTTTGGGAAGAAGCACGCGCCCTCACAGGAATCCCCGACGCACACCGGAGCGGCGTCACCCTCGTAGTGCAACCCGCACCAATGAAAGAAGAGGCGCCAGAACGAGCGGAACTCCCGCACAGAAAAATCGTGGAAGGAAGTGTAGTCAGCGAAACTCCTCCCCGTTTCTGCCTCGCAATACCGCATGAACGCCGTCATCTGCGAGCGAGCGATCGAGGCCGGGTCTGGCAGGAAGATCGGGGTTCGCTCTCCAGTCGTCATCGATCAGCGACCTCCGCGGTAGGGATCGAGGTCAAACCCCTAGCGCTGTGGGCGAAGAATGCTTCCTTAGCTTCATAATGCTTCAGAGCTGGACAAGCGAGCCGCTTCGCCGTAAACGAGCCGCCTGACATGACTTTGACATGCCGCTCTAAAGGGGCTGCTCTTAATCACACATTGCTACTTTAACCTACGACCCAACCCCTTTCTGGGAATACGTCAAATTCACATTCAGGGTCTGCGAGAAGGTAAATAATAGATATGATGGCGGCGTAAAACGGCAAATTCGGCTCGAGGAGTCGTGCATAGCCAAGCGCAAACTGCCAAGAGCCCGGGAGCGCTGTTTGTTGCGCCCGTCAAAGCGGGAAGGCTGACGCGTTGAAATAGGCTGATAGGCGTACACGAGCGCTTCGAGCGTCGGCTCGCCCATGTTTAGCCGCGGCCGTCGTCGCAGGGCCCCCAGTTGTTGAGATGTGAGGATAAGGGCCGAATTAGACGTTCCTCCAAGTTGATGCCGCCGCGGAAGAGAGCCCTGTCCAGTTGTGAAGGCTATCGCAGCGCCGGTGAGATTGCTCGTCGCGCTCCAGCGCTGGCCCGGAGGGGTCTAGCAACTCCACCCGGGCTGGCGCAGAATGCGTCACGCGCGGGCTGGATGATAGCGCACTCCGCACTGGGGCTCGGTCAGCTCGCGCGCCCGACCCGCGGATCCACAGGTAGGCCGCGAATCCCAGAGCCTCGTGCTTGAGTCTTTGCTCGATCTGCCTGAGTTGGGCGGCGTTGAGTGTAGGCTGGCGCCCGACCCGCCCGCCGCTGGTCGCGCGAGTAACGCGGTTGACGCGAGTAACCGATTACGCGGAACTTGAAGGGGCGACGCGCAGCCGCCGGTGGTCAAACAGGTCCATCAGGTTATGCGACTGGCCAGCCGCTGGGCTTGTTCTCAGAGGGCGCTCGCACAAAGGCCAATGCTACGATGCTAGGAGATGTCGCGACAGCAATCGCGACCATGTGCCCGTTTCGGGTGAGCCCTCGATTAGTCTCAAGCTCTACCTCAATATCCTGAAAGTCCAAAAACAGCCCATCGATTTGGTTCCGCGCCTTATAAATTGCTTCCTTGACCGAAAACAGTACGCGACCAGCAAGCGGCGCAGCGCCATATCGCGAACGTTCTGCCGGAGTCGCAACCAGTTCGATTAGTTCCGACGGAAGCGGAACAGCGGGCTCAACATCGATGCCCAGACCGGTGAACTCACGAGCACTCGCGAGAGCTGCTAATGCGACGGTATCGTCATGCGCGAGCGAACCGACAAGCCCTTGCGGCCACAGGGGAGCGCCAGAACCGGATCGCGGAATGGCCACCTCACCTCTGCCAAGTGCTCTGACAATTTCCCGCGCGGCGATCCGTGCTGCCCCGCTCTGCCTGCGCACGTTGATAGCGCAGTTGCGGATCGCCGCTGCCTCCGCTTCGAAAAGAGCGTCCTCATCCCCAGGAGAAATCAGCCGGTGGCCGATCAGGATCCCGCGTGGTCCTAGAGAGGACAGAACGATCGCCAGCGCCGGGTCTCTTCTTGGAGTTATCTTATGAATCGAATAGCTCCTCCGCTATCCCAGACAGCGTTGCGCTTATTGTGACACGAAACGCTTCGCACGCAATTGCCGGCAGGCCCTGATGCGCTGAGCGCACGCACTAGCAGTCCGGAGCACGATGCCAACGAATCGAACCTAATGCACGTAAGAACGTCATTTGACGGGTACCTTGAGGATGAACTCGTTCGTTCGTTGTGGACCGCTGTTCGGGCGGCAGGAAACCTCCGCTCCATTTCGATGGATCTTAAGCGTCTCTGTAACCTGCGCGGCGCAATTGGCAGCAAACCTTCATTCGCGATTCTGCGTCTATGAAGGCTGCACGTTAGTTTCCAGGTGCCGTTTGTGAGCGATTTTTCCGCGGCGCAGCAATCAGTCTATCCCGCCGGACGAACAGCAACGCCGCGATCCTGCGCAGCAAGCTGCCAAGCATCTGCCGTCATGAGTCTATTACCTACTGACCATCGCCAATTCAGGCAAAAATCCACGTGCCACGGTTTCTGTGCGGCGGCGGTCTGCGAGCATGAGCAAGCGGAAGTCAATAATCTCGGCCTTACGGCATACCGTGCCGACGCTGACGTTGGGGCGCAAAGTGCATGGCGATTCTCGAAGCGAGCCGCGCCTACGCCAACATCGGGCGGGTCAATAAATGACAGAATGTGAGTCATAAATAGTGAGCGCTTTCTCGTTTTAAGCTGTAGGCCATGACAAACCTGGGCGAAGTGTGAGCTGACCGTCTCTTAGAATATAAATGCGCAAAGGAGCTTATTCGGGCGCATGAGTGTACCATCGGTTAAGACTAGCCACATTGTGCGCGATTACTCTCAAATTCCGCGTCAACGAGCAGGCAGGCTCGAACGCGATGTGTTGCTAAGCGACCCGGAAACACAGGAAGAAGCCGTACAGATTTCTGTGGTAATACCAGCCTTCAACGAGATAAACACCATAGGAGAGATCATCCGACGTGTACTGGAGTGCGGATTCGACAGCGAAGTGATCGTTGTCGACGATGCCTCAACCGATGGAACCCGGGATTACCTCAAACAGATTGAACATCCTAAAGTCCGTTGTCTTTTTCATACCGTCAACCGCGGGAAAGGTGCGGCATTGAGAACAGGCTTTGCCGCAGCGAGCCACCCGTTCGTGTTGGTTCAGGATGCCGACTTAGAATACGATCCTAGGGACTTCCGTCTGGTGCTTGAACCGCTAATCGACGGCCGCGCCGATATGGTCTATGGTTCACGGTTTATGGGCGGACCTCATCGAGTAATGTTCTTTTGGCACTACGTAGGCAATCGATTTTTGACACTTGTTTCGAACATGACAAGTGACCTCAATTTGAGTGATATGGAGACCGGCATGAAAGCGTTTCGGCGTGACAAATTGATGACGCTGAAGCTCCGTTCTGATCGTTTTACATTCGAGCCTGAGATTACCTGCAAAGCGGCACGGGCGCGTTGGAAAATATACGAAGTTCCGATTTCATATTCAGGCCGGACCTACCAAGAAGGAAAGAAGATCGGATTAAGTGACGCCTTCGCAGCGATTGCTGCCATCATCTATTACCGCTTCGCGAATTGATATGAATGGACACTTGCACATCTGGTCAGACAAGGCGATATTACCTGTAGGTGTGTAGATATCCATCCTCGCGGTTTTGGCCTGCTGCACAATTTTGTCGCGCAATCCTCCGATTGCGAGATACTTTCAGAGCGCCATGTGGAACGTCGCGACGGCCAGACGATCAGGCGCCACCGCAAAGTGATCGAACGCTGCGTGGCACTGTAGATGTCGCCGAGCGGCGCCGTCTGGTGAACCTTGCGGCTGATCAGACTTCAGTCCTGCGCGACGAGGTCCTCATATGGTAGGGATAATGATCGCGCCAGGGTGTGAAAACCGCAGCGGCGACTGGATGAGCCAATCTATGGTCGGAATGCTCGATCTCGGGAAAGTACAACGGAAAGTAGTAATAGTGCGTGCTGTGCCACATGCGGTTCCGCGTCAGCGGTTGGTGAGTCCTGCGCAGTTTCTGCGCGTCGTTCGTGCTGCTCGGCGGCGGCTCATGCCAGTTCTGGCTCAGCCCGGCCTTGAGCAGGTGCAGGATCACCAGCGCGTCCTTGGGGTCGTTTTTGTCCCAGGAGTTGTGCATTGCCTCTCGGGTGCGGGCCAGGGCCAAGGTCGGAATCGGACGCACCTCCAAGCTTGCGTGATCAAGAAAGCAGGTCAACGTTCGACGGTAGTTGCCGGTCGTCTCGAAGCGGATCAGCGGCGGAGCATCCAGCCGGTGCAGAGACACAGGCGGGTAGCATCGCGCCGCGCCATTCTGAATTCACAGCTGCAAATTCTCAGGCCCAGGTAGATTCGAGAATGGTCAGCGACGCTATTCCTACAATAACGCGGGGAGGACTCGAGCGCGGAGAATTGCTTTCATTATTTCAGGAAAGGGGAGCGGCGATTCTTCGTGAAGACGATCGTGTTCACCGATTAGTAGAGTCAGTTCTGGACTGGCTCGGGCACGCAAACGGGGGTACCGCGGACAGACAGCTTGCCTTCGGCGACAATCTTATCGACATCGCTCGAAATCATCTGGAAGGAAATATGTGCTTGGGCGATATGGTGCGATTCGTTCCGAAGTCGCTCGGCTACCTTGCTCGAAAATTCCTCGTGTATCCGACTAGTGCTGATGGATCCCTCCAGGCTTTTCCTAGTGCCTTCCGTCTGAACCATCGGAGTGTTTCGGTGCCACAATGCATTTTGGAAACGGCGTGGGAATTAATGTCTCAGCTTCTTATGAGCGCGCTGCCCACGCACGCCGAAACGTTGACCTACGCAGTGCTGGTTGAGATCTTAGTCTATCCGACATGCAGTCTGGATGTGAGCAAGCTTCACACTCTATTGACCGATGCCACCATGCTCACGAATTACGTCAGTAGCGCAGGGTTTTGGTCACAACTTGGTCATCGGATTGACGCGAATAAAAAGGACGCAGTGGGGGTATTCGACAAGAAAGGTTTTAAAGACGTCTTCGCTATGGCTTCATTGATCCCTGGATTGAAAAGGCTGATGATAACTCTGAATGAGAGAATGTCGGTGGCGCGCGGCAATTCGTTGCCTAAAGATCATTATGTCATCGGCGGTGCACACATCGATTCGAACAAGTATGTTACTGCGCTTACCGGGCGTAGGGATAATCTGGAGACCCAGATCCTTTGGGCAGGGAATTGGATCTCGCTGCCTGTGAGTGGAGAGATTCTGTCTATATTTCCATCAGCGAAAATCAGTTCATTGAGCGAGATCTCCGCGACACCGCACCGAGTGCTTTTGTGGGAACCGCCGGATAGCGAAAGCGCCGCAGGTCAAAATATAACTTTGAGCTTGTCGATCGTAGACCTTCCAGTGTATTCTGATATCGGTCCATCCCTCGTGATAAATTAGACCAGCTTTAAGGGGGTCAGATAGATGCTCGATGCGTGGATGGTCGACGTCAGTTCTTAAGCTCGGCTCACTTCAATGACGTCGGCGAGGAATAGTCACTTGACGACGCTGAGCTTCTTCCTGGCGTTGAAGACGCGCGGGTCGAGCTGCTTGACCGTCAGCTCGGATGCGCTGAAGCGCGTTCGGGAAAACTTCTTGGTCACGAGTTCAGCACGAAAAGCATCACCGATAGGTTCACAAAGGTGCGCTGTCTCACAATTGTTGATACGGCCGGGCATAAGATGCCCAAGGTCCGTTTATTCCGGATTCTCGCTATGGGCGTCTAGGAAAGATCAACCTAAAGGCGCGACGCTTGCGTTGACTAAGATCGTACCCGGCCGCGCGGCACCCATGCATGCGGCCTCGGCGCGCCGCAAGCAGAAGCCAAAGAGATAGCCTACTGAATTTCTAGCGTCGCGCCGCTATACAGGCGCCCGTCCGCTCCCGTCGCAAAGTCAGCCAGGTCAGCGGCGATCATGCCCGCATGTGTGTCGAGTGTTGGTGCCGGGTCCATGATGTAGTGCATCCGCTTAACCGGGCTGCCAACCTTGCCCGACGCTTGAATCTCGTAGAACACAGTTCCTGCGTCAATCATGTTGTGTTTCAGAAACGTAAGGATCTCAGCCTTGATGGCATCGAGGGTCGCAAGCTTTGAGAAATCGATCGTAAGCTGCATGACCTGACTCAGTCCGCATGATGCTCGCTAATCGCCGACGCTGCAAGGTGGCGTCGCGCCTTATTCCACGAAGTCGTCGCGCCGAAGTTTCGCGCTTCGTTGGCCCATGTAGCCACCTCAAATTGCATTCGGCTCGGATCGATATCCAACGGCCGGCATCAAGGAAGATTGACTCCTAACCCCCAAGAGCCGAAGAGCTTTGTTCCAGACTCGCACGCCAAAACCGAGCGCGAGCGGCATATCCTTTCGCAGGACGGCGACCTTTTTGACGCGATCGTTGATGCGCCATGTGCAGGAGGTGCCGGCGGGGAAAAACCCCATATCGCCTTGGCCAAGCCGCCTTTCTTCGCCTTTCTCACTCGTAATGAAGACCTCACCGGAGATGATGACAACTGTCTCGTCCTCGCTGTAATGCCAGTTGAAGCGTCCGGCACTGCATTCCCAAACCATAATAGATGAAGTACGGTCGTGGCTTTTTGCTAGGAGTTTGCTCCGTGCTTGGGGTGTTCCGGCGAGAATCCAATTGGGCGAGATCGGGGCCGGATCAAGAGCGACCAAGCTCGCAGCCTCGAGAGTGATTGAGCTCATATTTGGTTACCTCCCTACTGGTGCTCAGCAGCTTGCTAATCTCGGCTCGAGCCTAGGTCCGGCTATATGGCAACACTTTCAGATGAGCTAGAATAGCACATCATAGAAATTCAGAAGTAATTAGAGCAGCAATGTGACGAAATATCCGTTCGTTTGTCACCAATCGCTAACGTTGGCTGGTCAAAGAGCATCTTGTTTCGCATTGTGAAAAAGCACGATTTTGAGATGGGTTTTACTTGAATTCATTCCGCGACCCATCAGCTCAGCGTAGGGCGATCTAGGAATCAGCCTTACATGTGCCATTAGCTTTCACCTTGCCCATCGCCGCTCTGTGCGACGCGCTTTCACGCGTTTTTCGGAGCAGACCTCTGAGCGTCCGAATGTCGAGGCCTGGAGGCGATGATCGACTTCAGCCTCGCCGGTTCTCGTCCTCGAGTTGGCGCGGCCACAGTGAATGGCAATGGTACGACCCTTCGCCACTCCGAAGGCCGACTCCGCCACCCTCGCAGTCCGGTTCTTCACATGTCGCTCTGGTGCCGGCTTGCGAGCGATCTTCAGCCCCAAACAGTTCATCTAAAGCCGCAACCTCGGGCTATTGTGCGAGTTGGCGTAAGAGGCGCCGCCCTGCGAACCTCGAAGATGTTGAGAACGCGACGCGCCCCGCTTCAGGTTCGAGAACAAGACCGATAGCGGTTCACTGCGTAACGATCGATCCTCCGACAACTGCTCACCGTATTTCGCTTGCGAGCCGGAATCGATCTCGTTGGGTAGAATAGCGGGACAAGCCTGTTGTCAACACCGGAGTGAAAGTACATCAGCGCATCGCAGTAAAAATCCATCAGCCGGAAGAGGAAGGCAGTGGAGTCTGGTCTCTGGCAGGGGGAGCGCGAGGGGGATTACCCCCTCGCCGTGTCATTGAAGATCTAATTTCGTAGGCAGGACTGACGGGCGGTTTTTAGCTAGGTTCTTGCTGTGGTTGATCGTCTGTGATGCGGCGCTTGCTGTGTTTGAGTCTGAAGCTGTCGCCGTTCATCTCGAGGATATGAACGTGATGGGTAAGGCGATCGAGCAGTGCGCCGGTCAAGCGCTCGGAGGCGAACACGCTGGTCCACTCATCGAAGGGCAGATTGCTGGTGACGATGATGGAGCCCCGTTCGTAGCGCTGACTGAAGATCTCGAAGAGCAACTCGGCGCCGGTCGGCGATAGGGGGACGTACCCGAGTTCATCGACGATAAGAAGCTTGTAACCAGCGAGCTGTCGTTGCAGGCGCAGCAGACGCTTTTCATCGTGGGCTTCGTGGAGTTCGTTGACCAGCGCGGCGGCAGTGGTAAAGCCGACCGAGAGACCTTTCTGACACGCGGCCAGACCTAGCCCAAGCGCCACGTGAGTTTTGCCGGTGCCACTGTTGCCAACCGCGATGATGTTCTCGCGGCGGCCGACGTACTCCGAACGAGCCAGCTCCAGCACCAAGGTCTTGTTGAGCGAAGGGAGCGCTGCGAACTCGAAGCTGTCGAGACTTTTGACCGCTGGAAACCTCGCTTCCTTGATCCGTCGCTCGACGGTTCGGCGCTCCCGTTCGATCATCTCCAGCTCGGCCAGGCGCAGCAAGTAGCGCGGATAATCGACTTCCTCGCCGGCGCATTGGCGCGCCAGCTTGTCATACTCGCGCAGGAAGGTCGACAACCGAAGTGTCTTCAGGTAATGGGTGAGCAGAACTTGCGGCGTATCGCTCATGACGCCGCTCCCGCCAGCAGGCTCAGGTAGCTGCTGGCCTGGGTGGTCGCCACCGTGGTTTGCGGGAGGTATGGGTAAGTCTCGAGGTTGAGCCGCGGCGGACGGCGTTCGATGCGGCACAGCACCAGGTGTTTGACTGCATCGAAGCCGATCACTCCACGGGCGATCGCTTCTTTAACTCCGGCCAGCACATCGTCGAGGCGGAACACCTCCAGCAAGCGCAGGACCTGGACGAACTCACGCTTGCCGGGCTTGCCCAGGCGCGCTTCGAGCAGCCGGCGCAGGGTTGCGAACTCCTCGGGGAGTTGCCATCCGACCAGCGGCGCGGCCTGGTCGAGCGCGCCGATCTTGCGTTCCAGCAGGGCCAGGTAATGCAATGGGTTGAACACAAAGTCCTCGTGCGCGTAGGAACGCGCGTGCCGGGCGATCTCCTCGCTGGCGCAGGCGATCACCACTTCGTGGACGTAACCGCGGACCAGTACCTCGCGATGTCCGTATGCGGTCGGCACCGAGTAGTCGTTGCCGCGATAGCGCACCAGCGACAACGAGCTGACTCGCGCAGGCTTCTTTTCGCAGGCCTCATAGGGAGCAGGTGGTAGCGGCAGTAAGGCTTCACGGTCCCGCGCCAACCGCTCGCCGATGGTCTCGTCATGACCACGGAGCCGATCATTCAGGCGCCAGCGGCAGCGCTCTAGTAAGTACGCATTGAGCTCGGCGAAGCTGGCCGCGTGCGGGATCGGCACCATGAAGTTGCGCCGCGCATAACCGACCAACCCCTCGACCTTGCCCTTGTCGTTGCCTTTGCCCGGCCGCCCGAAGCGGTCGGCGAACAGATAGTGGGACTGCAGTTCACTGAAGATTCGAGTGCGCCGGCGGGTGCCATCCCCGAGAATGCGCGCCACCGCCAGCTTGAGGTTGTCGTAGAGGATCGAGCGCGGCACTCCGCCGAAGAACTCGAAGCTCACGTTGTGCCCTTCGCAGAAGGCTTCGCTGCTCTCCGCCGGGTAGGCCTGCACCAAACATGCATCGCTGTGCGGCAGATCCATCGCGAAAAAGTGGATCTTGCACTCCTCGCTTGCGATCACCGCGAGCGCTTCGCCGAAGTCGACTTGCGCGTGTCCGGGATCGTGGCGCAGTGGCACGAACATCTCGCGCAGCCGCTGGCGGTGCTCGTGCACGTAGCCCCTTACGATCGAGACCCCACCGTCGTACCCATGCTCATCGCGCAGCCGCTCGAAAATCCGTTTCGCCGTGTGCTGCTGCTTGGCCGGCTGGGACTTATCTTCTTCTAAGATCCGGTCGATGATCCCGACAAACGGATCCAGCTTGGGCCGTGCCGGCGGCCGGCTCCGTCGATAACCAGGCGGCACAGAGAACGCCAGCATCTTCGCCACCGTCCGCGGGTCGATTCCATAACGCCGCGCCGCTTCCCGCTGACTGATTCCCTCTACGTAAACCGCTCGTCGTACCTGCGCGTATAGTTCCACCCGTTTCATCCCTCCGCCCACCTTTGCCGCTCCTCGGCAAATGGGCCATTGCTGCCGGATTTTTACTCCGGTGCAACCGGTCTATCCGGCTGCTTCAGTGAGGGATTTTCTCTCTGGCGCTCTCACGCCGACATCGGACGATATCTGGCGAATTCGGTACGGACCGGGTATTTCTGTTCGTTCGCGCCCAACGGGATTGGCGCCTCGAAATGAATCGTCCCTTTAAGCTCGACACCTATCGACACATGTTTTACGGACTGTCCTGACGCCGTCGCCGCTACCGATTGCCACGGCTGCAGCGAACCGCTTCAGGGCAAGGCTAGACCGTCATCATACCCTTCAAAAGCTGCGGCCAGCCCAAAAGGGACGGGTTTGGCGAGTCAGGCGCTTTAACCAGTCGGGCTCCCTCGACCTCGAAAGACCGATATTCTTCCGCCGACCGGTTTCCTTGGTTTTGCAAGTGACCGCAGGCGACTGGCTCCCACTTGCCGAGCGAGCGTTCGCAGTCGCTGTCTCCGGTGTGCAGGCACGGTCTTTGGCAACTTTGGGGTTGGCTACGGCGCGTGGCTTACATCTGGACGTGCTCGCCACCGGCGGGCGAATTCGCACTGAGGCAGCATTCCGAGAGATGATGAAGTGGTTTTCCCTGGCCATTTGATATGCCAGCGAGTCAGCGACTAAGAACGCAAAGACAGATGTCGACCGCGCGCGCAATTCCGAGCCATAGGCAAGCCTGCGGTTGGGACCTCAACGCGAATCATCCAGGGTTGCGTCCGCTGTAGACGGCGCCCAGACGTGAATGCTATCGGCGAGCGGTGATCGCGCCTGTCCCGTCGGATCGCGCCTGGCTGACTTCCGTGATCGTCGGCCCCCGCTTCTTTGGTCCATTCCGGCGCTGGGCGTCCTTGCCGCCAGGCGTGTGCGGTCGCTGCACAGGGAGAAACGTCCTCTGCGAGCTCGTCTCGCACCCCGCCGGATCTTTGGGAGGGGACCGTGATCAGCGGGCGTGACATTATGCAGCCGGAGCGTACCCGCTGCCACGCGGTGGTGAACATCGCGCTGACGATGACGCAGCAGGCTTCGATAGTTGGAGGCTCCCACAGGTGCAGGACGGGGACGATGATGTGCCGCAAGCTCATCGCATCGCAAACCCTTGGAAAAGACCGGCAGTTGTCGTCAGTGATCGTAAATACCCTGAAAGAAGGGTACTTACCGTCGGGTTACTGACGCGTTTCAGGAGAGAACGGCGGCGAGCTCGCGGATAAATACACTGAGGTAGTCAGTCGCTTTCGCTCCGAATTTCCGCGGCCCAATAGCTCAGCCATTAGGCTTTTGCCCTCACCAGATGCGAGCGGAGAGATTTCCCGCGCTCGGCTCTTCTATCCTGAGTTCAGCCGGGTAACCACCAGAGCTGCTTCGTCGATTATCTCCGCTGGCGCCAGTCGTTGCGGGCAATGTGACGAGGGGATTCCCGGAATTGCTGGCCGCGTACAACGCCCCGCTGTTGGCCGTCTGAGAGCGACGGAAGTCTATTCGACGTGGTTCGATTCCGGGTCTGAGAGCGGCCCTTCCTCAGCGCCGATCAGCACGGCAGAACGTTGATTCGAACCTTCCTACTCGCCGCTCTGCGTCTGGGCTTCTGCTTTCCTATTCTGGCCGACAAGGGGTGATCAGGGCGCGGGCAAGTCGACCGCGTGCCGCGTGATCAGTTCGCGCATTGACGCTCGCACGTCGGCGCCCAGAGGCGTCCCTCTCGAGGTTCGTGATCTCACTGCAGCAGCGAGAAACTCCTGGATTGTGTGTTTCGATAACCTGAGCCCGTTACCAGAGCAGTTGGCCGATGCTGCCTGTCGTCGCGGCGGCCGCGGGTAAAAAGATTCCCGGAGCGACGTCTTACCACGCCTCGACTTCTTGCGGCTCTGTGGATACTCGCGTTCTGCCGCAACCTCTTGGATCTTGACACTTGACCCGACTGTCTGTACCAAGATGGGCATTGTTTGCGTTTCCTGACCAAGTTCATGGGGGGAGCAGCGGGATATGATCGATTATCCCAAGGACAGCCGAGAGCAATTCGGCAAGAAGGTATTCGGAAACCGGCTAGACAGTCGGGAACCGGTCTTCAGCCTCGTTCATAACTTCGGTGGCCGCGGCTCTCCGCGGTCCTAACAACCCACTTTGAGCATAGCCGCATTTCTGCGGCGCGTGCGGCGCTGACTTCAGCGCACGCAAGCCAGCGCTAGTGGCTCGACTCGGCATTGTCGTCTGAGCCGCGTCTACGCTGGTTTAGTGTGCGCAGTAAACGGCGCCGGCCAATAGACATTCGATAGTTGGCAGTCCTGCGCAGATTGGGCGGGCGCATGACTCATTTTGTCGGGGATGGTCCTCGGCCAGAGGCGTCACCCCGACGACCACGCATATTCATTTCGCGAAGCCTTGTACAAGGTTTGCGGTCAAATTTGAGGAGAGGAAGACAGTGAAAGTTGAAGCTGGAAGAGTAATGAACCGGTCACGCCGGTCTGGATCACGGCTTGGCCTGGATATGGTGGTTGCGGTGATCGTGCTTTGTGGTTTGTTCATCAAAGCTGTCGCTTTTGGGTCGGGTGTAGAGATTCCCGTCGCGGCGAGCCAGAAAAACCAGATTAAAATTGTGAAGCCCAAAAAAGGTGCGCATATATCAGGCAAGATCCATATCAAGTTCAAAGTCGGTCAAAACATCAAAAAGGTTTTCGTCTTTATTGACGATAAATATTTTGCCTCGGGCCCTCCGTACAAAATCTTGTGGAATTCCGCCACCGCGCCCAACGGCCCGCATCGAATCACCGTTGTAGCGGCAACACCTGCACAAACTTCCAATGCGCTATTTCAGGCTTCGCAATCACAAGGCACCACAACGTTTTTCGTGCAAAATAGCCCGACCGCGCCGGCGACCACTCGCACATCTACGCTAGTGCTCACGTCTGCTAACAACGGCCAGACCTTCAGCAACTATCGTATTTCCACCATGAACGGGCCGTGTGTCACCATCAATGGCGCATCAAATATCACAATTACGCGGAGCAATATCGGCCCGTGTGGGGGCAGCGAAGGCGCTACCACTAACGCAGACAGCAACGGGATCGAGCTCATCCAAGGTTCTAGGACTTCCAATATTCAGATCGTAGACAACTACATTCATACTGATACATTTCCAGGCAATCCATGCACGCAACAGCAACATACTGGGATTATGGACCAAAGTATTACGTCGGGAACCGCCAATCTGTTCCAAGGCAATGTCATCACTTATGGCGGTAAAGGGATACATGTCAACGATGGAGGACTCGGCGATCGGTCCATAGGTAACTTCATCATCAACCAAAGAGAGGACTACGACATTTCTCCTTGTGAACAGGGGAATGCGATTGAATCGAATGCCCCCGGCACGTTAATCAACCAGAACTATGCCGTCGAATGTACGGTCGGCGCCGGTGGTCAAGGAACTGGCGAAACAAATTGCTCCACTATTCCCGGGTTACCCGTCGCGCCAACCTATAGTCAGCACATGGAAGACACGTTTACGAGTGGCGGATCGCTATCTAACTCGGCAACTATGTCAGCTAATTATGCAATAGGTGGACGTTCCAGTTCCGCGACTTGCTATTTAGTTAATGATCCTAATACAAGCACTACCATTACGAACAATATTGGCATTAACTGCGGTGGTAACGGTGCTGCAATTCTTGGGATCAGCGGGGGCATAGGGACCGCCGGTAGCAATCTGATGTTTTCAAACACTAATACTCGTATAAATAGCGCCGCCGCCGTCGCTGCTTTCAATTGGAGTGGCGATACTCCTTATAGCTGGACACTTGCCAACAACAAGATAGACATGTTGTACAGTGATGGGGTTCATGCGGGTCTCTACTGTGGTAGCTATTGTTCAAGCTTCACCCTGAATGATAACTACCTTGGAAATGTACCATCAGCTGCGTTCCCGACACTTACGACGACTTCAAGCGTTGCCCAAATTGAAGCCGTGTTAGGCGCGCCGCCGCTGATCCCGCCGGTTCCCAAGAACTGCGTGATCGAATCACCTTTTACAACTCAAACATCTAAGCCAGCATGTTAAGACAACCCGAAAGTCTTCACAGGGTGGCCTTTGCGACGGTCTGCTAATGATGATTACGACTATTAAGTTGAGGGAGTGTCGAAGCAATTATTCTCGCACTGCGACTGCCGTCAGATGGCTCGAATGGCTATCAGGTAATTGCGCTCCAGAGGCGGGTGTGCAGCGCAGTTGACGTGGATTTCGATGGAAGCTTGAGATGTGACACTGGCTGGATGGAATCAAGCGGCCGCTGCGTCGCCATCAATTCCCCTGACCGACGGGACGCAGTCGGCACCGGTGATTTGGCCGGGCTGCCGATCTTTTGGGCGTTCCTGGATTGCCCCATCGATGTCGATTTGACCAAAGATCGGCAGACCGACAAGGCGTTTTGTGCTGCCGGAATTCGGGAGCGGGAGCGGCGAGGAGGTAAAGCTGGGTCTCTGGACGCAAATACGCATGGCCGCGTGCAAGCGCAGGCCATTCCCTTAGGGATGGTCTAACGAAGGGCGCGCGTTCGACTGACCGTGCGTGTCTCTGCTAAGATTCGTCGCGAGGGTTCGTTCATGGACGCCAACTCGTTGGACCTCTACTCGAGTGGATGCAGTCCTCGGGATTGATAGCCAAGCCGATGGACTGACATCCACAATGGACTCAGGCGGAATCGGACCGGTGGAAAGTCGCATGCTTTCGATGCTCGCGGACGCGGGGGAACCAGTTGCCGTCGAAGGTCTCCACGTGCATGTCGACCAACGATCCGCACATCAAGGGAGACTAGGATGCACACCGCCGCAGCGATCGAGTTCTCCCTCAAAATTTCGGAGTAAAGCTCGGGCGCTTCGTCGCAGCCCGCAAGTGCTACTACCATGAAGCACTCACAACATGAAATTGGACGGCGAGAGTTTATCAGGAGTGGGGCGCTGGCAGGCCTCGGCGTCGGACTTGCCGCGCTGACTGGCACTGCGGACGCTTCGGTTCCACCTCAGCCCCGAATCCGACGCTACGCCGCGCTCGGACGCACCGGGCTGAAGATTTCCGACATCTCTTTCGGAGCGGCCCGGCTCTCTCCGGGTCAGGAAGACCTGGTACGGCACGCCCTCGACCTTGGGATAAACTACTTCGATACCGCCGATACGTACCGAGGCGGCGATTCGGAGATCGTGCTCGGGAAGGTCCTGCGGGGAAAGCGCGATAAGGTTTTTCTCACCTCCAAGGTTTCCGCGGGGGCTGACGCCAAGCGGGACGAGATCATGCAGGCGCTCGAAGGCAGTCTGCGCCGGCTTCAAACCGACCATGTAGATGTGTATTTCAATCACGCGGTCAACGAGATGGCGCGTCTTAAGAATCCTGAGTGGTACGAGTTCGTCGACGCCGCGAAGAGGCAGGGTAAGATTCGCTTTGCCGGGATGTCGGGCCACGCGGGCTACCTGATCGATTGCCTCGACTACGCGATCGACACCGGTAAGTTCGACGTTATCCTGTGCGCCTACAACTTCGGCCAGGACCCGCGTTTCTATCAGCGGTTCCTCGGCGGCTTCGACATGGTCGCGCGTCAGCCGGATCTGCCGCGCGTGATCGACAAGGCCAAAGAGCACGGCGTCGGCGTAGTGGTGATGAAGACACTGATGGGCGCGCGGCTCAATGACATGCGCCCGTACGAGCATGACCACGCTACTTTCTCGCAGGCGGCTTTTCGTTGGGTGCTCTCGAACCGCAACGTCGACGCGCTTGTCGTCTCGATGACCAGCCGCGACCTGATCGACGAGTACGTGGGCGCTTCGGGATCGCGCGTTGTGCGCGAGGAGGACTTGCCACTACTGGGCCGCTATGCGCGACTTAACGGTGCCTCGTACTGCAAGCACGCGTGTAACGCGTGCGAGGGTGCCTGCCCGGCTGGGGTCGCGATATCGGACGTGATGCGCACACGGATGTACGCGGTCGACTACAGCGACACGCGCATGGCGCGGGACGAATACGCGACGATCGCGACCAACGCTCAAGCCTGCCTGACTTGCACGGCCAAGCCGTGTGCGAGTGCATGTCCGCACGGGCTCAAAATCGACGCGCTAACCGCCCCGACGCATCGTTTCTTGTCCGCTTCTTAGCGCTGTTTACGATCTGCGTCTGCGGAACCGCTCGTAGCGTCGTGCGACCACCAGATGCGACACCGGCCCCCCGGCGCGGCTGGAAACACCGTGGACCAAAAACCGGCTAATACCTCGCACAGGAAGGCCGTTCCGTCTACACGGCCAGTTGGAATCGGAGAGTCAACAGGGAAATCCCCGCTTACTCTTGCCTCGCATGCGCGGACGCCCGTCGCCTCCCTGTGCTTGAAATTGTTTCTACCTCACCAACTTCACGGCCGACCTGACTCCGGGCGGACGTACAAATCAAATCTTACTCTGTCAAACAACAAGACCTACCGCTCGGCAGTTCGATTTGTCCTCGATACACCTCCACCACTCCAGTATACCCTCACCTCGTTCTCTCCGAATAGCAATCTCTTCTCTTAAGCTTGGCCTACTAGTCGCTATTCTAAGGCGCATATAGCCACTGACCTACTCTTGTGCAATGATAGCAGCCAACTTGACTCCTGCGCCGCCCAGCCTGACTTTTAGTCATCACTCTTGCTTAGGCCCTATTGCATAAACCAGCCATGACTGACGACCATCGACTGACCTGTAAGGGCATTGCCGCCGAAACTCGCAAAAAATAATGTGGCTTCGGCGACATCCTGCACCGTCGTGAATTCGCCATCCACGGTCCCTTTCAGCATAATGTTTTTGACGACTTCCTGTTCGGAAATGCCAAGCTCTTTTGCCTGTTCAGGGATTTGCTTGTCCACAAGCGGCGTGCGGACAAAACCAGGGCAAATGACATTGGCGCGAACGCCATGCCTCGCGCCTTCCTTTGCGACGACCTTCGCAAGGCCGACAAGGCCGTGCTTGGCCGTAACATACGGAGCTTTCAGAGGCGAAGCTTCTTTTGAATGGACAGACCCCATATAGATGATGCTGCCGCCATTGCCGAGCCGGTACATATGGCGAAGCGCCGCGCGAGTCGTCAGGAATGCGCCGTCGAGATGAACGGCAAGCAATTGCTTCCAGTTGGCGAAGTCGAACTGATCAACTAGGGCGACAGCTTGTATGCCAGCGTTACTGACGAGAATATCTAGGCGGCCATATTGGCCAACCACTTCGTCAACTCCGGCATCGACCTGCGCTTCGTTGGAAACATCCATAGCAACGCTCATAGCCGCGCCTTTGCCGCCTATAGTCTCCAATTCTCTTGCCGTGACATTTGCGGCATCCTGATTGAGGTCGGCGATGGCGACCTTCGCCCCCTCGCGGACAAAGGTCAGAACAATTTCCTTGCCGATACCGCTTGCCGCGCCGGTTACAATGGCGACTTTATCTTTCAGACGCATGATGATCTCCTTGATTAGAATGTGATTGATGTTGAGCGAAGATAGTCATGCACGACCTTGCTGTCAGGCGGCCTTAAAGTGTGCGGTAGTTACAATTTCAAGCACGGGGAGTTTGGCGAGGCGCCAGCGCATGCGAGGCAAGAGTAAGCTGGGATTCCCGTTTTGACTCTCCGATTCCAACTGGCCGTGTAGACCCAAACGGCCTCCCTCGGAAAGGTTTTAGCCGGCTTGGTCCCCGATATTTCCAGTAGTGAGGGGGAATGTCGAGCCGAAGCCTGCGCGCCGTCGCCCCTTCGCATCCCTCGCCGCTCCGAGCTGCTCGTCCGCCGCCACGGGGCGCAACGGCAGGTTCCGCTTCGGTCGTCGGCAAAGTCAAGGCCTAAGGTTAGAAAGCTGCGCTGATCATCAGCGCGCAAGGAGGAGTCATGGGTACACCGGTTGAATGCAGCGCTAACATGAGATTTTAGTCGCGACCGTGCTGGTCGATCATCCGAGGCTCGGTCGCGTGCGCATGAACACCGCCGATTACGAATCCGGCGACCTGCGGCCCTCGAAGGACCGGACCGGCCGCCGCGTGTGTATCACCCGCCGAACAAAGACCCGAAGGTTGACGACGACCCGAAGGTTGACGACGATGGGCGGCGAATCGCGGACAAGGCCAGTCCCTTGCATCGGGCGTGAACCTGAACGGGCGTGACCTCCGGCTCGCGCAGCGCGCGGCCGATTGGGGCTCGCCTCAGCCGAGGGCGAGCGTGGCGAGTAGCGACTGTCTACATCATGCCCGGGTAGCCGCCCTTGGGGAACCAAGTTCCATGCAAGCGATTCTGACAGAGCGCGAGGCTCCGAAGTCCTAGGGTTGCGGCTGCTGAAGAACTGACATTTGAACAGACTGGTAATCAATTTGCAGCGAGTTGGAATCGGAGAGTAAAAAGGAAGTCCAATGACCGTCAGTCGCGCTGCAGCGGAAAAACGGGCGCGGAAAGAGGAATTAAAGGTGTTAAACTTAGTCTTCCTGAGAAGGGCCGCTCGCTTACCGTATGTAAGTCTCGTACTCGGCGCCTCTGTTTTGCTTTTATTGGCGACGGCTGAGGTATCTGCGCAAACTGCGCCAACTGGGGAAGCAGATTATCGGAGTTACTGCACATCGTGTCATGGGATAGATGGAGCCGGGAATAAGGAATCAGACATTCCAGGGCCCGATTTAACCCATCTGACCAAAACGAACGGGGGCAAATTTCCTTTTCAAGAGGTCTACAACGTGATCGATGGCAAAAAACGGATTGCAGCGCATAAGCGCTTCCTGGATATGCCATTGTGGGGCATATATTTCCGAGAGCCAAAAAATCCTTCCGAGAGTGCTTCCGAAGCGAAAGCGAAATCCCGAGTTACCGATCTGGTCCATTACATCCAAACCCTGCAGAAGAATTGATATTTGAGCCATTGGTGAGCGCGATGGCCTCTCCGGTCTTGGCGCTGTGGGACAGCAAACGCGCGCGTATCCGCACTACGAGGCCGGCCACGCGGTCATCGCGGTGGCCGAGGCGCTCGGGCTCCGCCACGCGCGGCTCACGGCTGAGCCCGGGTTATATTCAATGAGGGGTGCACGCCGCGCGAAGTAATCGAGCGCCGGCTGCGTTTCTATTTCGCGGGGCGCGCGCAGCGGCGTAGCGGGGCTTCATCCTCTCGGTTCCACGACGCGCGACCGGGGCATTGGTCAAGAGAGAATCTAGATAGTGACCGCGGCGGTAATTTAATGTCGGAGGATAGATAAAATCAGGTCATCATAGGCAAGAAAGTTGCCTTGAACTCAGCCATGAAGAAACTGCGGCTGACGAGCCGTTGAGATGGCGGTCAGGGCACATCTCCCCTCAGAGCTTGCTCACCCCCACTCCGGCTCGTCACGTCGCGCCAAACCTTATTTGGAGTCGCCCATGTGAGCTCGGCGCTTTTGGCCGTTTATCTGGCGGGCGCGATCGGCACCG
The DNA here is from genome assembly GCA_963710455.1 of uncultured delta proteobacterium. Lineage (GTDB taxonomy): Bacteria > Desulfobacterota > Binatia > Binatales > Binataceae > JAKAVN01. The sequence goes on along the minus strand of CAVQAG010000009.1, from coordinate 317,351 downwards.
CTTGGCGCCTAAACGCTTCGACCGCGAACCGTGAGCGGCGCTCCTTTTTTAGCATCCTCTGCCTTATCTGGCCGCTCACCGTCACGGTCTTCGGAGTGCTAGTCTTGATCGCCTTGCTGGCGCATTGCTACGACAGGCTGGCTAGCGTTTTTACGGATAGGAGGGCCGATATTCAGGATGACCGCTCCAGCGCTGCCCCCCCTGCCCGCTCACGCTTTCCAAGGTCCAACGTCTGAAGGCGATCGGGGTTGGCCTCCCATTCTCTTCTGCCAAATTAGTCTGGCTACCGAGTAGCAGCCACTGTGCAGAATGAACCAGGGCCGGATGGGAGGCCTGTTCAGATCTTCGGGCTGGCCTTGAGGTCGCCCTCGCGCTCGTGGAAACGGGTCAGCCGCTCCTCCAGCGGAAGGGCGCCACGCCGTGCGAATGCGAAAGACTGAAGTGTATCTCGCTATCCGCAAATTTAGCCGCCAATACATGAGAGCGCCAGAGAGAAAATCCCTCACTGAAGCAGCCGGATAGACCGGTTGCACCGGAGTAAAAATCCGGCAGCAATGGCCCATTTGCCGAGGAGCGGCAAAGGTGGGCGGAGGGATGAAACGGGTGGAACTATACGCGCAGGTACGACGAGCGGTTTACGTAGAGGGAATCAGTCAGCGGGAAGCGGCGCGGCGTTATGGAATCGACCCGCGGACGGTGGCGAAGATGCTGGCGTTCTCTGTGCCGCCTGGTTATCGACGGAGCCGGCAGCCGGCACGGCCCAAGCTGGATCCGTTTGTCGGGATCATCGACCGGATCTTAGAAGAAGATAAGTCCCAGCCGGCCAAGCAGCAGCACACGGCGAAACGGATTTTCGAGCGGCTGCGCGATGAGCATGGGTACGACGGTGGGGTCTCGATCGTAAGGGGCTACGTGCACGAGCACCGCCAGCGGCTGCGCGAGATGTTCGTGCCACTGCGCCACGATCCCGGACACGCGCAAGTCGACTTCGGCGAAGCGCTCGCGGTGATCGCAAGCGAGGAGTGCAAGATCCACTTTTTCGCGATGGATCTGCCGCACAGCGATGCATGTTTGGTGCAGGCCTACCCGGCGGAGAGCAGCGAAGCCTTCTGCGAAGGGCACAACGTGAGCTTCGAGTTCTTCGGCGGAGTGCCGCGCTCGATCCTCTACGACAACCTCAAGCTGGCGGTGGCGCGCATTCTCGGGGATGGCACCCGCCGGCGCACTCGAATCTTCAGTGAACTGCAGTCCCACTATCTGTTCGCCGACCGCTTCGGGCAGCCAGGGCAAAGGCAACGACAAGGGCAAGGTCGAGGGGTTGGTCGGTTATGCGCGGCGCAACTTCATGGTGCCGATCCCGCACGCGGCCAGCTTCGCCGAGCTCAATGCGTACTTACTAGAGCGCTGCCGCTGGCGCCTGAATGATCGGCTCCGTGGTCATGACGAGACCATCGGCGAGCGGTTGGCGCGGGACCGTGAAGCCTTACTGCCGCTACCACCTGCTCCCTATGAGGCCTGCGAAAAGAAGCCTGCGCGAGTCAGCTCGTTGTCGCTGGTGCGCTATCGCGGCAACGACTACTCGGTGCCGACCGCATACGGACATCGCGAGGTACTGGTCCGCGGTTACGTCCACGAAGTGGTGATCGCCTGCGCCAGCGAGGAGATCGCCCGGCACGCGCGTTCCTACGCGCACGAGGACTTTGTGTTCAACCCATTGCATTACCTGGCCCTGCTGGAACGCAAGATCGGCGCGCTCGACCAGGCCGCGCCGCTGGTCGGATGGCAACTCCCCGAGGAGTTCGCAACCCTGCGCCGGCTGCTCGAAGCGCGCCTGGGCAAGCCCGGCAAGCGTGAGTTCGTCCAGGTCCTGCGCTTGCTGGAGGTGTTCCGCCTCGACGATGTGCTGGCCGGAGTTAAAGAAGCGATCGCCCGTGGAGTGATCGGCTTCGATGCAGTCAAACACCTGGTGCTGTGCCGCATCGAACGCCGTCCGCCGCGGCTCAACCTCGAGACTTACCCATACCTCCCGCAAACCACGGTGGCGACCACCCAGGCCAGCAGCTACCTGAGCCTGCTGGCGGGAGCGGCGTCATGAGCGATACGCCGCAAGTTCTGCTCACCCATTACCTGAAGACACTTCGGTTGTCGACCTTCCTGCGCGAGTATGACAAGCTGGCGCGCCAATGCGCCGGCGAGGAAGTCGATTATCCGCGCTACTTGCTGCGCCTGGCCGAGCTGGAGATGATCGAACGGGAGCGCCGAACCGTCGAGCGACGGATCAAGGAAGCGAGGTTTCCAGCGGTCAAAAGTCTCGACAGCTTCGAGTTCGCAGCGCTCCCTTCGCTCAACAAGACCTTGGTGCTGGAGCTGGCTCGTTCGGAGTACGTCGGCCGCCGCGAGAACATCATCGCGGTTGGCAACAGTGGCACCGGCAAAACTCACGTGGCGCTTGGGCTAGGTCTGGCCGCGTGTCAGAAAGGTCTCTCGGTCGGCTTTACCACTGCCGCCGCGCTGGTCAACGAACTCCACGAAGCCCACGATGAAAAGCGTCTGCTGCGCCTGCAACGACAGCTCGCTGGTTACAAGCTTCTTATCGTCGATGAACTCGGGTACGTCCCCCTATCGCCGACCGGCGCCGAGTTGCTCTTCGAGATCTTCAGTCAGCGCTACGAACGGGGCTCCATCATCGTCACCAGCAATCTGCCCTTCGATGAGTGGACCAGCGTGTTCGCCTCCGAGCGCTTGACCGGCGCACTGCTCGATCGCCTTACCCATCACGTTCATATCCTCGAGATGAACGGCGACAGCTTCAGACTCAAACACAGCAAGCGCCGCATCACAGACGATCAACCACAGCAAGAACCTAGCTAAAAACCGCCCGTCAGTCCTGCCTACGAAATTAGATCTTCAATGACACGGCGAGGGGGTAATCCCCCTCGCGCTCCCCCTGCCAGAGACCAGACTCCACTGCCTTCCTCTTCCGGCTGATGGATTTTTACTGCGATGCGCTGATGTACTTTCACTCCGGTGTTGACACACCGCTTCGGTTGAGACCAGCAGCTCCGGATCGTCCGGCACTCGGGGTTCAAGCTCGCGCAGGAAGAGCAGGGCCAACTCGGCGGCGATGCTGCGGGGCTGTTGGGTTGCGTCGTTCATTGTTAGTCAGAGCCGCGCAACCAACTCTTCCATTTGCGCCGGTTACAGCGCCGACAGAGCGTCTGAAGATTGGACTCTTCGGTTGTCCCGCCCTTGCTAATCGGAATGATGTGATCGACTTCGAGATTGGCTGCGGTCCGGCACCTGCGGCACCGCGCTCCGTCGCGCAGCAGCACCTCCGCCCGCACGGGGTCGGGAATCCGTCGCTTGGCCGCGCGGTCCTCGTAGTTCGGTTGTTCAACCTGGGCGAAGGCGACAAAGTCGGCAAACGCGCTCAGGTCCACTGAATCCGTGGCCCCGATGAGCTGCTCCAGCTTTATTGGGTTATTGGGCAACACGTTGTCCATGCGCGCCGACAGCAACAGCAGACAGATCAGATGCGCCTTGCTGGCGTCGGGAAGCTGGCGAAAGCGCAGGTCGTTGAGCAGGTCATAGGGCAGCCTGATCTCTTTGCGACTGCGCTCGAACTGGCGGAAGTTGCGGAAGCCGAAGAACTGTTCCATCGATCTTTTTATTGATGACCAGGCTCGAGAAAGTTGATCCTGACGACCGCGACCGGCGGCTTGCGGTAGGGCTCCAGATTGACGCCCCGCAGCTCCGGAATCGCGGCGTAGTCTACCGCTCCCCTTCGGGAGCTTCTCAGGAGCTCGACCCCGCACCCAAAGGTCCTGCGCGCAGTCGCGAGGCTCTCGAGTATCGCGCGCAGCTTGTGCTCTTCCGCGGCTGCCGTTTCCAGCCGCACCTTCGCCTCGCGATAGCGCAGCGCGACCTGGCGCCATTTCGGATCGGCGCTCAAGTCGAGTTCGCCGCCCGCCGGCTCGGGCCAGACGTTGTCCCTGACCAGCTGCCAGAACGCGGCCTCGGCATCCAAAAGCCGTTTCAGGTATTCGCGATCGGGGCGTACCCTGACCAGGCTTCCCGCGCTGCCATCGAACGACCAGTAGTGGAGCCTCCGCCGCCCGCGAGACCTCGAGCTCGTGCTGCAGTTGCGCGTAGTACTGCGGAGGCACGTTTCCCTGTTGAGCGGCTGATCTGGTCGCGCACATTCATGGGGCACTTGATCTCCAGTACGGTTGAGCCGTCGAAGCTCAGCCCGTCGAGCGATGCACGCATCCATTCCAGTTGGTCGTGCACCAGGCACAGCGGCTCCATCTGGATGCCGACTTCCCGCTCGTAGACCCGCCGCGCGAGCCGCTCCAGCTCGCGCCCGCGCCGCGCCGCCGGCCCTGCCGCGTCTTCCTGCGCCCGTCCGGTTTTTATCGACCACAGCATGCGCGGCGTCTTGAAAGCCGCCTCGCCCATGATGACCGGAGCGTCGCTGGCGCCGAGTCCCTGCTGCCGCCAACGGTGCCACTCCGCCGTGTTCTGGTGCAGCCGCTCAATTCTGGGCATGGGTTCCGTTCTCCTGGCTGCTCTGTTTGGCGAGTTTGCGGTTGAGCACCTCGAGCGCACGGCGGTACGAGCCCTCGGTCATCTCGCCGAGCGCCGCGACCCGGTAGTAGGCCAGCACCCGCTCGAGCTCGGTTCCGGTCTCCTCGATCAGTCCCTGCAGCTCGCGCACCTGCTCCGGCGTGATGACACGCTCCGAGCCGAGCGCGGCCCTCGAATCTGCGCGCTCGTCCTCGGGATCATCACCGGTGGCTCAGCAGGAATGACTGGAGCAGGGCGTACTTGAGTGCTCCGGTCATCGCCTTGTAGGGCGCCTTGTCACCCGCGTCCGCACCTTCACCTGCCACCCTCACGGTCAGCTCCTCGCCCGACCGCGCATCGACGAACCGGTAATTCATGACCACCCGTGCGATGCGGTCGGAGGAGCTGCGCGGGGTCTCGGTGGAGATCGACTGAAGCTGCGGAATCACGACCACGCCGAGTTCGGCCAGGATGTCGCCCACCGAGCCCGCCAGGTCAGCGGCCGTCACGTAGCTGTAGTTATGCCGCTCGTTGTGGCCGCGCTTCTGGACATAGCCGAGCCGCCGGCGGACCTCGGCGAACTTCTCGCGCAGATTCAGCTGTGCGAACATCGGCGCCGCGAAACCCGAATCTTCTCTCGCTGCGCCGTCATCTATGTGCGCCGCCGAGACCATTTGCAGATTCGGCGCGATCCGAGCGACGCTTTGCCCTTCTGTTCGGTGTCCGTCCCTGCCTCACCTTGCCGCGGTGATTGTCGCTCGCGGCCCCCTCCGCTTTGCCTTCCTTCGGCGCCCGGCCATTGGCTGACGCCTGATCGTCGGCGCCCGCCGGCTCTCGCTCCAATGCAGACTGTTCGACTTCCATCGGTTTGCTCCTTCCTTTTTCGGCTAACTGAAACACGTTGCCCTCCTCGTCTATGTAAATTCCTTCGTCTGAATTGACCTCGGTAACCGGGCGTCCTACCAGCGTCCGGACCTCCGCCTCCTCCGCGGCGTGGACCGGATGCCATTCCCTCACCAGGACGGCGCCACGCGGCCCATCTGAAATCTCGGATTCGGTCAGGACGCAGAGAAAGCCCTTTTTGTAATCCAGACTCGTTTTCATCGCGCCACCTCTACTATGGAAACAGCTGTGTCAAGTATCATAAATGTATTACATTTATGTGTCAATCTTTTGTTATAAGCGAAAGGTACAATTTGATATGGTGCCCTTGAGTTAGCCCCGCTTTGAACAATGCGGGGCATAACGGTAGGCTCGTTCCCTAAATCAGCGCGGGGCATGAGCGCGAGGGCGGTGCCATGAAGAGGAGGAAGAGGGAGGCAGGGGAGAACCCTGTCGCGCGCGCCGTTGCAGTGGTGGGTGGCCCTACGAAAGCTGCTAGGCTTTGCGGGGTCTCGAATGCGGCCGTCCATCGCTGGATACGGTCCGGGAGTGTGATTCTCCTCCGCCACGCGCTTCGCCTCTCGCAGGCTTCCGGGGTTCCGATCGAGCAGTTCGTGGGCGAGGAGGACGATCAGGGCTGAGACAAGGAAACCCACAAATTGTCAGAAACTCGACCGTCAAAAAACGCCGCCCGCTAGACTGTGATGCCAAGACTCGAGCCTCTGCTCGTCCCTATAACGGCGTGAGCTCCTGTGAAATTGATCGACGTTATCCGAAGCGGCGCAACATCACTGGCCCAGTGCAGCCGGCGTTTGATGGTTCGGTCAAGCATCGGGTGGATTCCTCAAGTCGTGGGCGTTCGGCCGATTCGCATTGAGCCGGGCAGCATGTCGATCGAATGGCCCGCGCCGGCGAAGCGAGGCGATCCCGACTGCCTGTTGAACGGGCGAAATGAGCGGCACGCGCGTGGCAGAGGCAGGCGGGCTCTCCGGCCCGCGCGATGCACGTCCAAGACCCATCAGCTGGAGCAGGCCCTGTGCATGACCATGCCCCCGGTTCGGCAGCGACCCATGTATCGCGACAGACCATCTTATGACTGGATCAACGATGGGGCGTCGAGCACCTGATCGACGCAATCCGGCTCTCGTGCGCCTTCCGCGTCGTATCGAAAACCTAGCCGCGATGATGGTTGAAAAGCTGGCCGCCTCCAATCTTCCGATGATCTGCGGCCGGATTGAATCAGGCACGCCGTTTAGGCCCTGTGACGCCGCCGAGAAGTCGGCGCCGCTGGCGACGCCTAGGAGCGGGTGGCTTCGCCCTGGGCCGCGCGGGCATTTCACTTAGGGTTGCATATGCTAAGATCTTCTTTGCCCGTTGCAGGGCAGGGGGGCTCTGGCAAGGCTACTGGCGGCAGGACGCAAATGGCACACCCCAAGAGAACCGCTGAGTCAACGCTCAGGCCGCGCCCGGCCGCCTTCGTGCGTGAATACCTTGGCGCAGGCTGCAGGAACGCGAAACAGGCCGCGATCCGCGCCGGATATGCGGGAGGCGCCTCCGCCGAGGTCACCGCTTCGCGGCTGCTACGTAACCCCAGGATAGCCGCAGAAATTGACAAGCGGCAGGGCCGGCTCTTCCGCCGCTACGAGATATCTGCGGATCGTATCATGCGCGAACTCGCAAAGATCGCCTTTTGCAACCTTCTGGAGTGCTTCGACGATAAGTGGGAGCTGCTTCCCCTGCACCGGATCCCCCCGAGAACGCGCCAAGCGATCGAGATCGTATTTAAGGACGGCAAGCCGAGTGGGGTGCGCGTCCGCGACAAACTCCCGGCGCTGAAAATGTTGGCCATGCACCTCGGGCTATTAGAGCCGACGCGCGATGCGCTTTCGGCACAGAAATCCATCCCAGAACCGCGGCTCTAGGAATTAAATGCGAAACTCCAAACTTAGCATTTCTTAGCATTTTACCGGCATTGCCAGTGGCTCCGCCTCAGCTCCGACTTTTTTTTCAGCGCCTGATATTCCCGCTTACGGTGATTGCGGAGCCGGCCTCAGTATCGCCCAGGACGGCCTGGATCTTCTGGTATTCGCCGAGCGGAAAGAAAACGTATCCACTCTCGGTGCCGTTGGGCGGGATGGTCGTGGGCTTCAGTGACAAGCTCTGGATCTGTTCCTGGGCGCGCGTCTCGGCCGCGGCGTGGGCCTGATAGAGGCCGGTGCCGGCTCCCATCACGACCCCGACGACGCTCCCTATGAGGCTCCCGCTGAGCATGCTTCCTCCCGAGAACGCAGATCCAAGGGCGGCGGTCGCCGCTCCCCCGGCGGCCGCCGGTGCCGCGTAGGCTCCTGCGGTTTCCGTGCTCGAAGCCAGCCCCGCCGACCCTCCGGCCTGATTCGCCGCCTCCTCTGGCGGTAACGCAGGCACGCGGTTTCCGTCCGCGCCGAGGGCGAAGATCTCGCCCGAGCTTTCCAGCATAGGGTTGCCCGTTCCGTTGGCGATTGATACGTAGACCGGCTGGACATTGCCGACCGGATTTGCCGGGACCGCCACGATCGAAGTCTTTCCCCCAATTGGGGTCGCCGCCACTTTAGCAATTGGCAATGGCGAAGGCGTGCTGACGGCCCCGTTGGCGGAACAGCCGCCCAACACGCAGGCTAGTGACAGCGCGCAAAATACGTTCTGATGGCGTCGCATACGCAGCCGGCCGAAAGGCGGTGTTCCGATCTCATATGGCGCCCGCTTCGCAATAGACGGCGGCCGGCTCCCTACCGCAATCCTTTCGACGATCTTCGACGCCCGGAACGGCAGCTGCATCAACCGTCTCACGTGACGTGGTCTCCGCAATCGAGGGGTTTGGATTACGGCCATCGGAGACGCGAACAAGCGCCACGCGCCACCCCCGCGTCAAGAGGGCTATATACAAACAGGAATTTTGAAAGAAGGAGAGCCACCTTCGCTCTTCAGCCGCAGTTTCACCTGATTTGGAACCAGCCTTCTCGCATATGATGACGTGATTTGATCTATGATCCGGCAGTAAATGACCGATGCGGTCCGCACCTATAATCTCTCCTGACCAAAGCTGGTGCGAAGCGGACGTCCATGCTTCTGGGCGAGGCGGATTCCCCAATCCTCAGCTTATTAACCATGACTCAGAATGCGACTTGAAGACCACAGGCCAGACGCCCCCAGGCTGAGTCCGCATCAATTGTAAGCGCGGGATCGAAAAAGTGGGCTTGCTCGCGCATAGGCTGAGACCCAGCGCACCGGCCGGATCGAAAGTTCGCCTCTTCGTGATCGCTGTAGAGCTACCGGTCAGGGCGACTTTCGTGACAAGGGGCGGGTAGCCTCCTGCGCCTCGACGGCTCGCCGGGTGGCTAGCGTACCAAGCTCTGCGGTCGACCCGCGGCGCAGGGGGGCGGGGAGTTTCTTGCGCAGGAATAGTTGTGCGCTGCGAATTGTTGATCTCGTCAATCGCGCTGAATAGCATCTCTGTCACGACATTGTTCAAGTTCGAGCTGTAGAAAAGGGGGGAGTCATGTCTACAGTCTGGGCTGTGCCTGCGTCGCGCTTCCGACAGGCTCATCAAATTCTCAGGTTTCTTCGCGAAGAGCGGTGTTCGATGCGCACCCTTGAGGTGAGACTCTTCAAAACCAGCCGGAAGATGCCCATAGCCTCACGGTGCTGGGAGCCTAAGTCTGACCTAGCTATGACTGCGCAAGAGATCGCGACGTATATCGCCGATCACGGGTCGGTCGAGGCCACGATCGTCGCGGCCGACGAGGTCTAAGAACGCTCTGAACATACCGGCGCAACGGGGCGTGGAGAGGCCGACGTCGCCCGGTCGCGTCGCACGCAGTTGCACCTGCGGCAGCACTCACCATCGCGCCGCAGCAGCTTGAAACTGCACTCTGCTGGCCGTTAGCGACCGTCTATTTTTTTCGAACTCCCCTAGCTCGCCGTCTCGATGAAAATAATCGGCCAGCATCAGGGCGAACCAGCCTCTGCGTCGATGTCCCAGCCGTAACGATTTCCGTCTTCTGCCAGGGGAAGAGCGCTCGGGAATGGCCTTGCAATGCGCCTACGAGCCTCGTTTAGTACCCGCTCCTTGATTGCTTGGCCGCGAAGCTCAGCAAGCATCGACTTCGCGCCGTGGAGCATTCCCCTCATATACTCACTTTTCGGGCTACGTTTCCCATTCCGCTGAACCTCGTCATAGAAAGAACAGACAATCGACTGGATCAGCTCGGTGGCTCGCAAAACTTCAGGGGCTCGGTGAAGAACCGTCACGCCCGAGGCGACTTGCCATTGCCATTGCATGAATTCTACGAAGAACTGCCGATTTTCCCAGCACCTTCGATGAGTGGAGGTATATTCGGTGACTAAGACTCGACTGTCCCACGGGCGGATGGTGCCAGAGCATTCGGCACAGATTCTAACTGCGGCCCGGTAACTGAAACCCGTACGCAACTGTTTCGAGGTCTGTTGGAGCTTATCGAAAAAGTCGTTAAGCCTAAGAAGCCGATTCTTCGTCGCAGACTTCTTGGCGAGTTCTTGCAGGCCCTTCGCTAGGTCGGACACTAAATGACCTAATGGAAATTCCATCGTCATGCATCTGTCCTCGATTGTTGATATCTTCAGCCGATACCTATATTAATTTTCTGAGCTCTAACACACCAAAAACCGAGTTAATGCAAGGGTGCCTTAGCTGTTCGTTCTCTAATTTCGTCCTAGTCGGGCTATAATCGGCACCACCAGTCCTGCTTTTCGCTAGTCGCTTCCCAAGACTCTGAAGCGCTGAAGTCTGGAAATGTTGCAACCTGCTATTCTGCGTCTGGGAACACAACTACGGCCCGGCCATTCGCGCCGAAGAACAACTTGGGTGCCGAAGCTCGATGATTTCGGGCTCCACTTCCGTTTGGCTACGAAGTGTCAAAGCTGAATGCGAGAGATTGTGACAGAGCTGACAGGTTTCTGGCGGTTATTCCGGTTTCTTTGGCTTTGAGGTTGACCTCCTAGATGGTCCTGCCCGAGCAGCCACTTTTCGGTAATCGCGGAGCGCGGCCTAAGATGCCGCTTTCCTGAGTCGTGCGAGGGACTGTTTGAGCTGCTAGACGGTTCGTGCTCGTGCGCGTGCCTATCGCGGATCCATTCCTACCGTCGCATGGTCTGGCGTACGTTGGCCCGCACACTCGACAGCCGCCAATCTGCGGGCCGCTCCAACGATTCAGGTATGGGTTCGCCATCGCAAGCCATGTGTGCATCGCTTGCGATCAGGGCGGCAACTTTACGCTTCAGCTTGGGCGGCACGTCAACCGGACTCACCGTACCTCCTGGCGGATTATTTTGGTGTAGGCCCCGCTCACGATGTCGAAGACCACGAACCACTCGAAAGTGCGGTGCCAATCAAGGATCAAGTCACGGCCTGCTTGGCCGGTGGCTGCAAGTCGCAGATCCGATCAGCAAAGATCCTGGCCGCGACCGCGTTCCTAGTGCGACCGAGTTCCGCCAGTACATCCCACTTGGCGCGTCGGAGCCGGTCACCGAGTGGAAGCAAATAACGCTGGGAAGGCGCTCTGATTCGAAAGCGCTTACTGGCCTCGTCGTATATCCCAAGCCAGATCAGGGCATGGATGGCATGGTAGTGATTGTTCTGCCCGTTCACCAAGATCAGAGGCTGCGAAGGCGTCAGGGACGATCCGTGGACGGCCCGGCTTTCTGCGCGCTGCCTGCGGCGGCTTGGTCATTCATAGAGCTTAGGGTTTCGGCAGCGGCTGCGGCAAACACTAACGCCGCCAGGCCCGGTCCTCGCCGGTTGCACCCGTTAGGACGGCGCTGGCGGGTGCGATAAAGGGAGAGGATGAGGGCCGAACAGCTGGGCCGACCGCCTACTCTTCGATGACCGCCAACGAAACCGGATGCGAATCGACTTCTTCGCGATCATCGGAGAAATTAGAAATCGAGCTAGTGTCCTGTCCCATAAACAGCTTTATTCATTATGAGTCAAAAACCCACTTATTTCGCTCAAATATCAGCCTCAAATGAAATCCCGGAATAGTAAAGTTATTTGCGGGACGGGATACTAGCGTGAACTTTAATGACCGAAAGCACCCTGACCGCAGACCGCGAGCATCGTGCGTAAAAATGGCTCAAGGCGCGGCTTAGGAGAACCTAAAATGATGACAGTACAGGAGCGCGAAGCTCGGAGCCGTGAGATCGAGCAGATCATCCTTCAGCTTGATGCGCACCGACGCAGGCTGTGGGAATTGTCCGAGGGTCCGGATGATACCTCGGAATTGGGAGTAGCCTGCAGTTGTCTCCGTCTGGATGTAATCAGCAAGCTGCGCGCCTACCAGCGCGAGCTTAAGGCCAGAAAGTATTAGCGATTAGCGTTGTTCGCGTTCCGCCGCCCCAAATTCTTCAACTCTTGTGGATAAAACGGTCGCGCGTGAACGGACCGAACAGGGCAAATGTCCTCGCCGAAAAGCGAGACTTATGCAAGCTTGCCCTGCGCTAGGCTGCCGTAATTAGCCTTCGTGCGCTTGGTATCGGGTCACGTTTCCATCAATCATCTATGCGGTGCGCCACAGCTTGCGCCACCTCGTCGAGATGTTGGATTGATGCGCGCGCGCGATCGAGGAGTTCGACCGTCGCGTGCCCCTTGCTCGCTGCGAAGCGAGCGGCCGCAAACTCCCGGTTAGCCTCGTTGCAAATCGCCGAAAATGTCTGCAAACAATTGGCTGCTTCTCGACGAACGGGCGGGCGCAACCTGCCCGGAACTCGCCAAGCGTTGTGAAACTGCCATCGTCGGACTCAGAATAGAGGGCGAGCGCCAGCTTCTCGCCGAGGAGATTGTGCACTACTTCGGCGAAATTCAGGGGAATTCTATGAAAGGCAAAGATACCGCCAGGACGTCTCTTCATGCGGTGCCGAGCAGATTAAGAACGATGCACGACCTGCCCGAGAGGCAATCAGTCATACAGTGAAATGCTGGGCTCGTGCGGCCTGCCCGCCGAGATAGCAGCCGACATCGAGGATCGCTTGACCCCGGTCACGTACGAGAAGGGGGCGGTAATCTTCTTACGCGGGGCTCCATGCGATCTTCTTTTCTGGCTGCTCAAAGGATTCGTCAAGCTATACCTCCCGCATGAGGATGGTAATAGGGCCCTGGTCGATTTGGCACGCCCCGGCGACTTCCTGGGGTTTATCCATGCCCGAGATTCCAAAGGTCCACGACACCTACTCGAGGCGCACGCCTTGACAAAATGTTCGGTGGGATTGCTCCCACACGATCAAATCGGCTCCATCCTGAGCAAGCTCGATACCGTACCGCCACGATCCATCTGCTTGAGCAACTTAACAGCGCTTGGTCCACGATGTTCGAACGGTACGTCTGGTTTCTCGGTTCGCCGTTCCGGACCCGGCTCGAAACGGTGCTCAAAAGTCTCGGCACCCGCTTCGGCATCTACGACCAGAGGGGGACGTTGCTGGTGCCCGAGCTAAGTCACGAGGACTTGGCAGAGATGATCGGAAGCTCACGGCCAATGGTGAGTAAGTTGATCAGCGACCTGATTGAGGAAGGGTTCCTCGCACGCGGTGAAAAGTGTCACTTCATCCTCCGGCCTAAGCAAAGAACATCTACGAGCCCTATTCCATGGTGTTCCAGCTCCGGCTCACTGGCGTGGCCATTCGAAGCAGATGATCGGCGCGCGCGATCATGCCATCCCCCGTCAGCTATTTGGTAACTCATACCAGCCAAGTCGAGCGCGATAGACAAACCAACCTCGTTGTTCGGGCGGTTCGCCTTGAGCCAGTCCGCGAAAGGCCCTTCTCGCATCCAGCAGTTGGCACTAGTCAGTGAACCAGAGCGATTCCGGTTGGCCTGACGGCGATGGATCCGCAACAGGGGGCGGCCAACATACTAGTCAAGCCACCCGGTATCGGCATGGCAGCCGTCTGTGAAGTCTCAGCCACCGAGAAGCGCTAAAGCCAGTCGGCATTTGCCTACCTCATAAGAAAAGCCATTAGTCGATAGTGCCGGTGTGATGTTTGAAAACCCAGACAGAAGTTAGACGCAGTGCTCGCCCACACCGCGTTGACCGCGTCCGTTCTTCCGCACGAACAACAGTGTTGTTTCTGCCCCCATAATACTCATGTTTGGAGCGCCGATTAGGCTACTCGAAATGTGTCGAGTTTCAGTTCGTACCCAACAAAGACAAGGAGCGGTCCGATTGAGAGTCGCCAAGGCCGGGAGAAGTACGGCTCTTATAGATAACTGGTAGTCACAAGGCTAAATAAAGCAAACGAAATCTGCCACCATATTTTGAGCGGGGCGGGTATACCATTATTTGCGTGCATTATTGAGGGTTGATCCGCATCGAAGCAAGGCTTGGCGGTCCTTAGTGAACGAGATCGAGTTGCATATCGACGAGATCGCTGCACTACTGCTCAGAAAATAACTGCTCGCTTTATGTTGGGCCGGGGCTCAGCGTGACGTGATAGCCGAGACGCTCGAGTTGAGCGAGGCTGCGGCGCTTTAGGCGCTCGGCCGATCATCCGAGTAGTCGGCACCCCAGTTCGCGGTAGGTGGTGGCTCGATTCATCAGATGGTAGCTGATCTCGAGAATCGAGCGCGCAAGTGCAACTACTGCTTTCTTATGACCGCGGTGCGACATTACGCGCCGGTAGCGCGCCGCGAGCGCGGTGGTTTTACTACGAGCCGCAGCCTGACCGGCCTCGATCAGGGCAGCGCGCAGCCACGGATTGCCGCGCCGGGTCTTGCCTCTGCGCCGCTTGCCAGCACTCTCGTCGTTGCCTGGGCAGATACCGGCCCAACTCGATAGATGCTGTGGACTGGGGAAACGGCTCATGTCGGCGCCAGTTTCCGCGATGAGAACCTCTGCCGTGCGTCGTCCGACTTCGGGAATCGTCACCAGCCGCTCGAGCGCGGCCATCAGCGGCGCGAGTAATTCTTCGATCCGCCGGCTCAAGTCGACGACCGCCTCATCCAAGTAATCGACGTGGGCGAGAAGCTGCCCGACCAGAAAAGCATGATGGTCACGGAAGCGGCCGGCGAGTGCTTGACGAAGAGCCGGCAGCTTGTTGCGTAGCTTTCCGCGCGCCAGTTGGGCGAGTTGGTCCGGATCGCTGGTCCCGCTCATCAGCGCGCTCAGCATCGCCCGGCCCGACGCACCCAGCACGTTGGCGGCGACGCTGGAGAGCTTGATGCCGGAGTCTTCCAACGGTTGGCAACGCGGGTGCGGTCTTGGATGAGACTTTTGCGCAGCCGCGTCAGATCGCGCAGCTCGCGGATCGGCTGGGGCGGAACGAAGCTCGCGCGCAACAGCCCATGCTCCAGGAGCTGAGCTAGCCAAGCGCAGTCCGCCAGGTCAGTTTTACGTCCCGGTACCTGCTTGACGTGCGCGGCGTTGACCAGCAGATGCTGAAGTCTTGCTCCAGCACGTAGTAGACCGGCTTTCAGTAAACACCTGTCGCCTCCATGGCGACATGGGTCTGGAGATGCCGCTAAAGAACTGATCCGTTTACCGCTCTAAAAATGAGCCACCCCCCGGCCATAGGCTCCGGCAGGAAGCCGGAGGACGGGGATGCTGAAGATGGATCAGGTGCACGTACTGCGACACAAGGTACTGAACGAGGGGCAAAGCATCCGGCGGGTTGCGCGGGAACTTGGCTTAAGCCGCAACACGGTAGCCAAGTATCTCGATCAGCCCGAGCCGGTGAGAAGTTCCCGGCATGCAGCGCGAGCGGCCGGTATGGGAAGCGGTGCAGCCGCGGCTTGAGGAGTTGGTGGCGGAGTGGGAGCCGCGCACCACCGCCAAGCAACGCATCACGGCGATGCGGCTACATCGGCAGCTCAGGGCGGAAGGCTATCAAGTCGGCAGGACGCTGGTAGGCGACTACTGGCGCGAGCGGCGGCGGCAACGCGCCGAGGTTTACGTGCCGCTGATTAATCGCCCAGGCGAAGCGCAGATCGACTTCTTTGAGGTGGTGGTAGAGGTCGGCGGCGAGCGGCGCAAAGCCTGGGAGTTCCTGATGCGGCTGATGTACTCGGGCCGCGAGTTCGCCTGGCTCTACGAGCGTTGCGATCAACTGGCCTTTCTCGACGGCCACGTGCGCGCGTTTGCCCACCTGGACGGCGTCGCACGGCGCTGCGTGTACGATAATCTCGCGGCGGCGGTGCGCAAGATCGTCGGCGCACGGCGCGAACTCACGGGCCGGTTCCTCGCGCTGGTGAGTCACTATCTGTTCGAGCCCGACTTCGCGCGCATCGGTGAAGGACACGACAAGGGTGGCGTCGAAAGCCGCGGCAAGGCGATACGGCTCGCGCATCTCACGCCGATCCCACGCGGCGACAGTCTCGATGCGATCTCACGCCAGCTACTCGGTGACCTCGACGCGGCGTTCGCGGCCCGGCACGATGCCGGCAGATCGAGCAGCGAGCTGTGGGAGGAAGAACGCGGGCAACTGCTGCCGGTTCCGGCCACGAGCTTCGAGGTGCGCAAGCCAATCCCGGTCGAGATCAGCTCGCGCGCGATGGTCAGGATCGAAGGCGCCTGGTACTCGGTGCCGTCGCGCTGGGCGCGCTTGAACGCGACTGCATACCTGGGCGTGGACGATGTCCGCATCACCTGCATGGGCGAGAGCGTGACGCATCCGCGGGCGCGATTTGGAACTCGCCAGGTTCGCTATCGGCATTATCTGCCCGAGCTTTCGCGCAAGCCTCACGCCGTGCGCCAGGTCGCGCCGGAGTTGATCGCGGAGTTAGGTGCGCCGTGGAGCGGATTGTGGGGGCTGTTATGTGGCACCCACGGCGAACTGGAAGCGGCGCGTGTGCTGGCGCGGCTGCTCGGCGCGGTCTGCGAGCACGGCGAAGATCGCGTGCGCCTGGCGCTGGAGGCGGCGATTAAACAACATCGCAGCGAAGCACCACATCTCGCAGCGGCCGAACCGCGCATCGAGAACGTCGCGGTGCCCGAGGCGCTCGCCGCCTACGTGGTCGAAGCCGGTCACGCATCCGATTACGATCATCTGCTGGCCGCCGGAGCCGTCCATGAGTAACGCGGCGTGCGAGGCGGTCATCCAGGAGTACTGCCACGAACTCAAGCTCGCCGCGGTAGTGCGTGATTATCCCGCCATATGCCGGCGCGCTCGCGATGGCGGCTGGCCCTACGAAGATCTGCTGCGCGAACTGCTCGAAGCCGAGATCACCAATCGCCATCAAAGCACCGCGCGCCGCCTGCTGCGCGAGGCGCGCTTTCCCGACGTCAAGACCTTCGACCAGCTCGATTGGGCGGCGCTTAAGGGCGTGTCACGGCCGAAGCTGATGGAACTGGCGAGCTGCGACTTCATCGGGCGCGCCGAGGATGTAATCCTGGCGGGCCCGATCGGCACGGGTAAGATCGCATCTGGCGATCGCGCTTGGACTGGAAGCCACGCGCCGGCGGCTGCGAGTTCACTTCGCGCGTGCCGCCGATCTGGTGCAGAGCCTGGTTGAGGCGCGCGACGAGCGGCGGCTCACTGTGCTTCAGCAGCGTTATCAAAAAGTCGCGCTTCTGATCGTCGATGAACTGGGCTTCGTGCCGTTCGAGCGCACCGGCGGCGAGTTGCTCTTCAATCTGCTGGCCCAGCGCTATGAACGCCGCTCGACCATCATCACCACCAATCTGGCGTTCTCGGAGTGGGTCAAGGTATTCGGTGACGAAAAGCTCACCACGGCGCTGCTCGATCGCCTCAGTCATCACGCCCACATACTCACAACTCGCGGTGATTCCTTTCGCAGCCAGCGAGGAATCAAAGTCGCCGCCGCTGGCGGCGCAAAGTAAGGAAGTCCATGCCGACGATAGTGCAGCGCGTTAGTAATGCTGGCGCACAAGGTACGCGCTGGCGCGCGACACCTAACGCGCACCGGCGAAAAGATCAGACGGTTAAAATCTCAGAAAAGAGAGAGGAAAGAACCGCCGGGGGTGGCTCATTTTTACGGCGGTAAACTGGCTCAGTTTTATAGCGTTGCAAACAGGGTCACACCGTTTTCGGCAAGCCAGTCGAGCAAGGCCAGCAATTCCGCTGCGTTCGTGCCGAAGGTCCGTACTTCCTGCTGCGGCGCTCGCCTTGACCCGGGCACTCGCACGCAGGCCGCCACGGTCGCCTTGTGCACGTCCAGCCCAGCACATCGCTCGATCACCTGCTCCATGACGATTCCTCCTTACGCCGCCGGCGCTTGGAGGCATCAAGAACAAAGATTCTGCTCTACGTGCTCGAAGCAACATTGCGGGGTGCCTGGATGCCCCCACGTCAAACTCAAAACCGGACTTTCCGGTACCACTGTGGCGGACGACGTCGGGCGCCGGACGGCCCTCGCAATGTAACACAGCATTTTCATGCCGCGCGGGTGGGCTGAAAGTCCATGCCCAACTCATATCAAATTGGGACCGCATAAATGCATGATGACCGAAATCCGCTGCCGCTGGTGCAGCAAACAACTGCCGCTAGGCTCGGCCATGCTATTTAACCAAGAGCTGAAGAAGGGATGAGAACGATTCGTGACTATGAGGGCACTCCGACTCTCACCTGCGAATGCTGCGGTCGATAAAAAAATGGTCGGCGAGCGTTGCACCAGGTGGTGCGGCTCATACGGCGTGAAGCCCCCGCGCTGATAAGGGTTCCGACTCGGCCTCGCACTCGGCGTAAGCGACAGAAGCCCTCTGTCGCCCACGCAAGTGCGATTCCGATAACTACTCCAAGATAGAACCTAATTCAGGCAGAAGAAGCTCGTGTTCGCGGGCGGGCTGGTATGTGTGAAGTCGTTACCGAACCAGCGGTTACTTCCGCATCCGTTGCCATCAGCTGCGTCTTCGAGAGTGTTACCTGTGCCCGTGATTCCTGTGAAGTGATTGTGTAGGTTGCCCAAATCTACAGCCACACCGAAGTGCTGACGAGCAGGAATCGCTGTGTTGCTCACTACGCTGTTCTCCCCGCTCATCCCTGGACCGGCATAGGCCGATCCGGTCAGAGAGTTGCCGTTACTGTAGGCCTCACCGGGGGGACACGGTTGGCCGCTGAGACCGTTCGTGTTGCATCCGAGATATATGCCGGCTATGCCGTTGTTTTCGGCAACGAAGCCGACAATTACGTTGTCTGATGCGCTTTTCAGCCAAATGCCAAATGTTCCGTCGCCTTCGGCAACAGCATTACTGATGAATGCGCCGTTTACTCCGTTGAGGAAGATTCCGGCACCGCCAGCTCCTTGTACCCCGCCGTCCACCATTACAAAATTCGTCGCTGCAGGGTTCACCTGGATCCCGGCTAGCTCGTCCGAAATCGAACCTTCCTCGATGAGGAATGCGTTTGGACCGTTGACGACAATTCCTTTCTTGTTGAACGTCGTTGTCACCGTATCCGTCGAAGCGTTCGGGCCATTCACGTGAACGCCCTGGCCAAAGTGTTCGGCGGTGAGATCCACCAAAATAACCTTGTTCGCGGTATCTTCCACAAGAACTCCGAAGGTCGCGCTTGATGAACCTGGTCCATTGATGATTTTACCGTTGCCGTCGAGCCTTACATTGCTAGCGGTGATGTCAATGCACGTATCGGTGGAGTTCATTGGATTTGCGCCTGTCAGTGTATACGTGCCGGGCGCAGTAATTGTACAGCCGCAATCCGGAATCGACTTAGCACACGCCGCGGCGACCGCGTCTGCGGGCATTAGCGACATCCCTAGCATCGTAATGACACCCGTCACCGCGCTAATGGTAGGGGTTATTCCAAAGAATTTGCGCCATGTTCCCATTTTTTGGCCTCCGAGAGAAGACGCTGGTTGCGGCGACGAAGGCGCTGCGTCACACCTCGCTCACCTATGAACATACCGCACTGCACCCCGTCCACCGCCCGAACTCAGCTGTGTACCCGAATCGCGGGTTTCGACATACGCTGTTGCGGAATCGGGCCGGCCCGGCAATCGCTCCAGAGTCAGCGCAACGCCAGAAGCCTCCTCGAGAATCCAGCGACGCATCCTTACTAACCAGCCGCGACCAATTCTCAAGCATCGCCACCGGTACGCAGTTTGACAGTGTCCTGCATAGCCTAGAGCAGCTCCGATTACTTTCAATATACACCTTAACTGTGTACGGAATGATTTTATGTTACTTTTATATGGTCGCTGATAGTTCATCTGGAAACCAGTGCCCAAACGTAGGTCACTGACGGTCAAACGCAATCCGTTGAGAAAAAGCGACTTTGGTCAGTTCAAACAGCGTCCGAGCTAGCTGAGCCAATAGACGTGAGCAAGCTTAGCGATGAAGAACTAGCGCAAATCGCCGGGACTGCGACTCCGGCGTCGCAACTTCACGGCGTAAGCTGCCGCCGAACCTAGGCGGGCGGCCGAAGGAATATCCGGTTTTCGGGGGCGGCGAAGTTAGCGAAAGAGGGCGCCCAAGAACCTCGGTGGAAGGAACAGCGGCGGCTCGAGGCGAGGTATCAGCGCGGCTAGTTCGTCGAGCAGCGCTTTAGCCTCCTTAAGATCGGGCGTGTCGAAGCCTTCGGTGAACCAGCCGTAGGTGGCGGCGAGCATCGCGCGTGCTTCCTCGGGCCTTCCCTGCTTCACGCGCAGCCGAGCGAGGCTCGTCGTTGCCCGCAACTCCTCTGATTTCGCACTTTGTCGGCGAGCGATTTCGATCGCCGTGCGGAAGCACTGCTCCGCTTTGGCAACGTCTGACGGGTTCTGCGCCAGTAGCAGCTCACCTCTAACGTGGTTCAGGTAAGGACTAGCGATCTGCTCCCCGGTTTTCGCGACTGAAGCAAATCCTTGCTCCACTACCTCGAGTCCTTCTTGGGGCCGTCCGATCCTTCCGAGCCCGGTGGCCAGAATACACAAGTACCAAGCGAACGGCGTTCCCCCTTCAGCGCGGATGGTGGAGAAGCCTCGGCGTATACTGGCGATGCCCTCCTCGTAGAGACCTCGGGCGATGAGGGAAGCGCCATAGCAGGTGGTCGCCAGTCCTGAAACGCTCACCAATCCCATTTTCTCGGCAAGCGCCATTGCCTCTTTGGCGCATTTTTGCGCTGCTGCGCCATCCCCACGCATCAAGTTATGTTCGGCCGCAAAGTAGGAAGCCATAGCCAAAACGTAAGGGTCCGAACACTGCTGAGCCATTTCCAGCATCTCGCACGATATCGCCCAGGCCCGATCGGGATAACCAATTCCAAATAGACCAAAGTGCAGGCAGGTGAACGAAGCTAACCTGCGAGCCTCCAACTCCGCGGGAAGGAGTTGCTGCGGATCGAAAACGGCCAACGCCTCCTCCTCGTGCTCCTTCGCCGAGACCAGCTCGCCGAGATGAAGGAGGGTAGCGCCGCGCGCGTGGTTCCCACACAGGAGCATAGCCGGGTCTCTAACATTCTTGGCTGCGGCCATAAGCTTATCGGCGAGTTCCAAAGCACGGTGCAGCTCTAGCTCCCAAAAGCGCATTACCCATTCTAAATAAAGGGGACGAAGGGCGAGGACTGGGTCGTGGATTTGCAGTGTGTCCCCGAACCGAACCTTCGGGACATACTCCCTGTCCAGAACCACATTACCGGTCGAACCAACATTCTTGGTTTCGGACCGTATTTGCCCGGAGCTGTTGTCCCGAACACCGAAGTTGTTGTCTGTGCCCAGAGTGCCCTGCACTGACTCTGCGGTGATGTACTTCAGCATGATTGGCTTTTATGCCCTCTGTCGACTTTTTGTGCAACGTACCGAGTTTTAATTATCTCTGCTTTCAACGAGGATTCGTCTATTTAGTAACGTCACACATCCTATTAGGCGTTATTAGATAACAATGCTTCCACGTGCGTATGCCAATAATTTCCTGGCCAATTTTGACGGAGCTAAAGTCCCTCTGCCGAGGTTGGTGGCGTCTTGGAAACGAGTCCCTCCTAGGCAACGGAGCTGAGAAAACAAAAAAAGCCTCCGGAGCCAGCTCCGGGGGATTTCCCGCTATCGTGTCGAGGCATTGAGTCAGGGACTCGCGCAACAGCACTTTCGACAATACGTTCGATTTCCTGGGAGGCCCCGTCTTTTGGCGGCATCGAACCTGCCGCACCCAGAGCGCGAGCGACCTGCGCCGGGTTGGCCATGGATGCGACTCTACTGGCCGAATGAGGCCCCGCTGAATGGATCGTAAAAGCCGCCCGCCGCGCAACGAACGAAGTAAGAGGTTAGACAACTCATGGCGATGCGTTCGCCTGAAGCGCCTCGCACCTAGTGCACTGGCTGACTACTGTCGCACGTCTCGCACGTCAGCTCTCGCCGGCCAGGGCTTGGCTACGCTCCTCGGGCGTCATGCGAAATGCGCGGGCGCGTCATGGCGACGTGGATCGAGCCAGCGCTGTGCCATCTGTGCGCCGCCGGTTTTGCGTAGGAAGTCAAGGGAGCTTCTCCTGCGATAAGCGCCAGTTGTCGATACTCTCGATGTTGAAGCGCCAGTCGCTGCCCACTTGAAACGCCGGGATCTGACGGTGCTTCAGCAGCCTGTAGATAGTGGATCGATGCACATGCAGGTAGGCGGACACTTCGCGCAGGGTCATCACTTTGACCGGCTGTGCATCGTGGGACGTCTCGGCAGCACCCCGACTTTTCATCTGAACCCCCTTTGATCGGAGCGATCGGCCGCAATGAGCATGCGTAATCCGCAGGTCCTACCACCAACGATTTAAACAGGGGTGCTCGGTAGGTGCCGCAATATCGTCACATTCCAAGACACTTACTGAAGCTACGTCTTACCGCATTTGATGCCAGGAAAGTCACGCGATGACCAGCCTGCTTGTAGGCCTGTGGACCTGAGCGCGGCCCAAGGCCGCAGCTATTTCGTGGAGATACAAGGGTCCAGAGCTGACGGCTCAAAAAAAGGGGTCTGCCGTGCCAAGTCTGCTCAGTGTTCGGAAAATCTTACCTGCTATACCGTCAGTTTTTACCTGCTAACGATGGATCTTACCTGCTAGACGATGGAATCGATGGCTGGAACTGATTAATACCGGCGATTTTTGCGGCATGGCTATTGCGGTTGCGCAAAGCAATCCAGCCCGATTTAAAGACCAGGAGCGCGTCATGAAGGCCACGGCAGTGGATGGCGAAGTGCTGACAGCAAAGGAAGTTTGCGCCCACCTGCGAATCCACCGCTTTACGCTTTACAAGCTAACCAGAGAGGGCAGGATTCCAAGCTTCCGAATCGGCACCGCCAGGCGATTCCGAAGGGAGCTGATTGAACGCTGGATGGCAAAAGTCCATGTTCGCTCGTCTGGCGAGAAATGTCATTGAGTCAGGCGTGAATTGAAAAGTTCGACATCGCTGCCTGAGGGGGTAAAGCGGGTGAGCATTTTTGCACCGCTGCGCTGTCGACTCTGCCGCTGGAAACGGCAGCAGTCGTATCGAATAGAGTTTAAGCCAGGCACGCACGGCGGTTTTCTCTTTCTGCGGGAGCCGCTTTACGTTTGCCATCGCTGCTTGCTGAGGTATCAAACTCACGCACGCGTGAGGCGGATCATTAGGGTGCTCTCCAAGTCTGAGGTCGCGACTTAAGAAACTGAACGCGATCCGCAACCCGACCTACGCACGCGGGTGGGGTTGGTAGCGTCAGGAGCGGCGGAGGCTCTCAGGAGCGTTTGCATCTCAAATTCGGATTGGCGCGGAGGGGCCGCTTCGGACCACGGCGCGGGTTCGAGTGTAACCCGAGCAGGGCAAGAGAAGAACCGCCGACCGGTCGGAGCAAGAAACCTTAATGCACCTTTAACTTCCAAGTTGCCTTGTTGCGTAGAAAGAGCCTAAGGGCACGTAAAAGGCTTAGGAATCGAGGTTCCAATGTCAGTAGGGAACAACTTGGCGGAACTGATAGCACCGGACATCCTGACGCCTGTGCAATGGTACGCGGGCATACGCGGGGAGAACCCACGCTTTCGCGGCACCAAGCAACTGATGCTGGCGGTTCTAGTGGACGCTTTGCAGTGTCTGCGGACCGGGGCCCCAGGTGAACGCATCGCTATTCAGCGTCGGTCGCTCGCCGAGGCGGAGGCGTGGATAGCCGACCGCAAGGGTCAAGGACCATTCGCGTTCGAGACCATCTGCGAAACTCTCGAAATCAACCCTGATTGGTTCCGTGAGAGCCTACGTGAATGGCGCAAGCAGCGACTGAGCGAAATCGATAGGAAGCGTCAGATAAGGCATCTGCCCGTTGAGCGTTCGGGGGGAATAAACACATCTCCTCGCCCCTGGGCGGTTACGCGACGTAAGGCTAAGAAGCCTGCCCAAGTCGGCGATTAGGGATAGCACCTTCGACGTATGCTTCACGACTCCGGCTGGCGAACTGAGGTTGCCCCGATTGCGTAGACACTCGGGTTAGCAGCGATCGGTTCATAATGACGACGCTCGAACTCAACAGGACAGAGATAACCGAGCGCCGAATGCCGGCGCTTGCGGTTGTAAAACAGCTCGATGTATTCGAACACCGCGCTGTGGGCCTCGGCTCGCGTGCGCCACTGGCAGCGGTACACCAGTTCCAGTTTGAGGGTGGCAAAGAAACTCTCGGCCACCGCATTGTCCCAGCAGTTGCCGCTGCGGCTCATGCTGCTCACGATTCCGTGCCGCTCCATCAACCGCTGATATTCCTGGCTGGCGTATTGGCTGCCGCGCCTAGTCTCTACGAGCATTGGCAGTTTCGCCTAGGTAATCCAGTTCGGCGAGTGCGCGCAGGGTTCTTGTACTGAGCGGCTATCAGAAGAGTGGCCGGGCCTGGCCATGCTTTGCCGCTGGCTGTCTCGAACGTGGCGTATAGCCTGAACGTATCCCCGTCGGGCGTAGTCATGGTGATGAAACCCGGCAGCTCGACCACATCGCTCGCGACGGGCGTCCAGTCAACCAGAGGACTGATGGCGACGCAGCGGCCTGCTTGCTTCCCTCCAGCCTGCGTCATGCTGGATCTTCCACCGGCATCCACCTCGGCTGCGCCGCACACCGGCCTCTGGAGGGCCCAAGTCACAGATAGCCATTCGCGGGCGTCGTTCGAATCGGGCAGTTGACGGTGGCGAGAACAGTTGCTTCGATCCTTACTCGAGCTAATCATCGTAATCACCATTACAGATCGTCGCAAGGGTGCCACCCTGTGACGGTTGTCCGCGTTTGTTAACACGCCGGCTTGGACGTTTGAGTCGTAAAAGGTGATTCGATCACGCAGTTCTTGGGTACCGGTGGGATCAGCGGCGGCGCACCCAACACGGCTTCAATTTGGGCAACGGTCGAAGCAGTCGAAAGCGTCGAAAAGGGCACAGACGGTGATGATCCGATATAGTTATTAGATAGGGTAATGTTCGAGCAATAGCTACCGCAATAAAGGCCATTGTGATAACCATCGCTAGTCAGCATGTCGATCTTGTTATTGGAGACAGTCCAGGCGTAGGGAGAACTACCGCTCCAGTTGAAAGCAGCGACGCCCGCAGCACTACTTATATTGGTATTGACGTTTGAAAACATCAGATTGCCACTGGCGGTTCCTACGCCTCCACTGATCCCAAGGGTTGCAGCGCCGTTCCCACCGCAGTTAATGCCACGATTGTTTGTAATAGTGGTGCTCGTATTTGGATCATTAACTAAATAACAGGTTGCGGACCCGGAACGTCCACCTATTGCATAGTTTGCTGACACGGTTGTCGGGTTAGTCGGCGAACCACCACTCGCAAAGGTGTCTTCCATGTGCTGACTATAAGCCGGCGTGACGGGTAACCCCGGAATACTCGAGCAGTTTGTTTCACCCGTTCCTTCACCGCCAGCGCCTACCGTACATTCGACGGCATAGTTTTGGTTGATTAACGTCCCGGGAACATTCGATTCAATCGCGTTTCCCTGTTCACAAGGAGAGATGTCGTTGTCCTCTCTTTGGTTGATGATGAAGTTACCTATAGACTGATCACCCACGCCTCCGTCGTTGACGTGTATCCCTTTACCGCCATAGGCGATGACATTGCCTTGGAACAGATTGGGGGTCCCTGACGTACTGCTTTGATCCATGATGCCGGTATGTTGCTGTTGAGTGCATGGATTGCCCGGAAATGTATCAGTATGAATGTAGTTGTCTACGATTTGAATATTAGAAGTTTTGGAACCTTGGATAAGCTCAATTCCATTGCTGTCTGCGTTGGTGGTAGCGCCTTCGCTGCCCCCACAGGGACCGATATTGCTCCGCGTAATAGTGATATTTGATGCGCCATTTATCGTGACACACGGCCCGCTCGTGGTGGAAATGCGATAGTTGCTAAAGGTCTGACCATTATTCGCGCTGGTGAGTGTAAGCGTGGTTGTTAAGGTTACGGGCGCGGGAGTCGGTAATGGTGTGGGCGTTAACTTCGGGGTCGGGGTCGGCGTCGGGTCGATCACGGAAAAGCTGATACTCATGGCTTTTCCCGCACCGCCAGACCCGCTGGGGCCCGCGTAGGGCGTGGTAGTGAGCGAATGCAGGCCCACACTTAGGTTGGAGCAAGGTGCAGTTCCACAGAGGTCGTAAGGCGCGGTGTTGACAGTATTCAAGTACCCGCTGTCAACCAAATCGAATGCCACGGAACCGATGGTCGCAGGCGAAGTATTTGCCTGAATGGTGAGGTTCTGCGTCGGTAGAGTCGCGCGATTGATCGTGGCGCCGCTGACGATAGGATTGAATTGCGGAATCGGTCGGCCCGTATCGGTGTCTACAAGGGTCAGACTATGCACTGAGATCGTCGACGGCGGCGTCGGAGCTGTCGGCTGGCTAGGGTCGAGGCTCACACTGCTTCCACCTCCGCCTTGGCCGCAACAGCTGAGTAGGAATGTCCACGAAACCATCAGCAGTTTCAGGCGACTAGATAGCCGCAAAGAGCAAACATGTTCCATTGTCCCCCCCTTGTCGATTTACTGCATATGCGCACCTCTTCCGAATACTCGGTTGGGCAACGTGCCTTCACTGAAGCGACGTCCGTGATGGCGGCACGGTTGACCTCGACACAGCCGTAGTGCCTTCGCCGCGGTGCCCTGGGCCGCGATATGTTTAAATTGCTCGTTGCTACGGGTCGTGCGTGCGAGAATTCATCATCATTTCCTTCGCTCGCTGTTTGCTTCGAGTGAATGCGCGTCCCGTGAAGGACAGTAAGGGCTGGGCCTATTCAGGAGTAGAAGAAGTAGCAGTGAAGACTGGTGGTCTGCACTGCGAAACCGCCCCGCGACCCCTACCGGTACGCTTTGTAGCCAAGCGAGTAGTGCACATCAAGGGGGGTTACTGACCCGTTGTAGAGCGAGCCGAAGCTGAGCGAAACATACAATCCGCAGCGAAAATTATGAATGATAAGCGAAAGATAAGCGGTAGATGGCACCTTAATAGCCAAGAGGGGAGCATTGGGCCAAGGTGGAGCGTAAACGCGACAGCTGGATTGCCCGCTCGCCGCGCTTCACTCTCCTTTTCACGGCACGGATATTCGAAGGAACGCGTCGATTCATTCAAATACCGGAGAGCAGTAATCGACAAACTCGACCAGGCGCCGTTCGAGCCGACCTGGCAGGTAGTAGTTCTCGGGGCGACGGTTCCGTGCTCCTATGCACTACTGCAGCGGCGTCGAGCCGAACATGTTGGCGATCAGTTTGCCGTTTGCGTCGAGATGGCTGCTGAGCGACGCCGAAGCGCACGAGCCATCGATCTATCACGTCGCGAAGGCACTGTCGGCGCATTGGTGATGGCGGCTACTTCAGCCCCCATCTCGGGTTTCGGCTCCGGCGAACCAACGAACCGCCATTCTAGCAACTCGGCAGCGAAGTTTGCGTCGTGAATGGAGACTGCACGGTGCAGTTCTTCGGTATCGGCGGAATCAGAGGCGGCGTTCCGAGCACAGCCTCGATCTGCGCAACCGTCGAACTCAGGTTAAGCGTGGGCCACGCGTCTGCACCCCAGACATCGTTGGTCTCGGTGATCACCGATGAGCAGGAAATCCCATTGCCGCAATACGTGCTGTTGCTCTGACGATTATCGAGATTGTTAGCCCTGCTATTGCTCCCAGTCCATGTTCCGTAAACGCCCGTGTGCTGCCAACCGCCTGCGCTAAAAGTGACCTGTTGATAGTGTGTGCCGGAGCCGTTATTGAACCCCTTAAATCCTGTAAACGAACCACTCCCAGTGTTGACGAAAAACATTCCCGCGGTGTTGGTATTAGCACAATCGACAGCGGTATTGTTATTGAAGGTGATAAAGTCAGCATTGCCTGCACGCAGGAGAAAACACGTTCCGCTTTCGTGCGTGCCACCGCCGA
Source organism: uncultured delta proteobacterium (assembly GCA_963710455.1). Lineage (GTDB taxonomy): Bacteria > Desulfobacterota > Binatia > Binatales > Binataceae > JAKAVN01. Next base: position 289,595 of record CAVQAG010000009.1, on the reverse strand, counting down.
TTGCATAATTATTCTCGAAATCCTGGCGGCCCCCTTGGTTCGCGGTATCGTTGAAAATCATGTCGTCACAAGCATACTCATCATGAAGCACGTTCGCTGCGGCAAAATTCGGAATCGAGGTACAGGGCAATCCGTTGCCGGGGCCACCGCCACTCGTCCGGCAAGCGATCAGCAAATTGTTTCTGACTGTCATGTTCTTGCCTTCGAGGTCCATCCCATTGCCCTGATTCCACCCGGCGGACTGGATGGCCCCGCCCGCCGCCCCATCCCCACTTGGATTCAGCGTCATGTTGCCGATGACCTGATCGCCTGAGTTGCCGCTGTTGTTGATGACGAGGTTCTTATCTGCGTAGGCGATGACGTTACCCTGAAAACTATTGCTGCCACCGCCGCTGGTCGAGGTGTCGAGGATGCCGTAGTGAGAATTATGTGCGCAACCGGATGCGCAGCTTGTCTCAGTATGAATATAGCTGTCGTACACCGCGTTGTTGTGGCTTGCGCCTCTGAGTTCTACGCCGGTGCTGTCTGTCGTATTACTGGTGCCCGCCGGGCCGCCGCAGGGGCCGATATTGCTGTTCGAGATGGTGATGCCGGTGGCATCGGTGATCGTGACGCACGGCCCGCTTGTGGTCGAGATGCGATAATGATTGAAGGTCTGACCATTATTGGCCGAGGTCAGTGCAAGCGTGGTGGTCAGAGTGGTTGGAGAGGGCGTCGCCGACGGGCCCGCAAAGGTCGGGCCGCTGTGGCCCGAGGTCGTCAACGCGGTAGAGCTGTCGCCCACCGCGAATGAAGAGACCGCCCAGATCGGAAGCAGAACGAGCAGCGTTAGCAGACATTTCCTTTTCTGTTTCATCATTGCACCACGATAGTTATTGACGGCAAACTGACGCGAGCGGTGCCCGTTCTTTGCATTTCACGCGCAAGACGATCGGCTGCCCGCACGATGCGCAGTCCTGCTTCAACGAGCCCGCGCCGCCCGCGCCATTTCCGCCCCCCCCGGACTGAGATCGCTGCTACCTTGGGCGCCCTCGATGGTCAGTAGGCAATTGTTCACCATCGAAGCATATCTTGGAATACGGGGCCCGGGCCCTCCAAAGGGTCGCTCCCGTGCACGGACGGATTGCCGATCTGGCAATAGGGCGCAGAGGCCTTTCTCTGGAGCAACGTTCCTTTCAGGGGCCGCGAATCCCCTGGAGAGGGGCAACCCAAGGGGTGCGACCTCGACCACGACGACCGGCGTTTCTTCGTCCACCGGGTCGAACGTCTTTTGGATGTGAAACTCGGGCTGGAAATTGGCAGGTGGAAGGGCATGGAGGCCGGCAAGGCACCGTTGCTGCACCGCCTGCGCTATGAAGTGGATTTGACCGGGTTCAACCCTCACGGCGCAGCTTCGGTTACGAGGGCGAGAGCGGCGATGGTCGAAGCAAGCCGCACCGACTTAGGGAACCTCTGCACAGGTTGATCGATTCAGGTACAAAGGAATCGGTGGAACTGCAGGTGCGGAGGTGAGGTGATGGGTAAACAGCGGACGTTCGCTTCGACGGCATGGCAGGCCAAAGGCAAGGTGACGCGGCGCGAAGGTTTCTGGCCGAGATGGATGCGGTGATTCCGTGGACGCGGCTGCTTGGGTTGATCGCACCGCACTATCCGAAGGCGGGCAACGGACGACGGCCACTGGGAATGGAGAAGATGCTGCGCATCTACTTCTTGCAACAATGGTTCAATCTGTCGGACCCGCAAGCCGAAGATGCGATCTATGACAGCGAGTCGATGCGGCGTTTCGCGCGGGTGGAGTTGGGCGAGGAGGTGGTGCCGGACGAGAGCACGATTCTGCGCTTCCGCCACCTGCTGGAGCAGCACGGGCTGACCCAAGCGATCTTCGATTCGATCACTGGCCTGCTGGAAGAACGGCGGTTGTTGCTGCGCTCGGGCACCATCGTGGACGCAGCCATCATCGCGGCTCCCAGTTCGACCAAAAACGCCAGTGCGACTGATCGTGTTGCCTCAACCAAAAATGTTACTCCCGATAATCGTCGTTGTGTGAGCTGGGGTGGAGTGCGAGGAGGGCTGCCCTCCTCGCCCTCCGTGTGAAAAGCCACCAGTATGCGTCAGGCCGCGATATCCCGAGTGCTTTGCCTCGCACTTCGCGATGGTGTTCTTTTCCACCTCTTTGCTCCCGTTTTTTTGATTAATCCTCGCATCAAGCATCCGAGAAGGTGGCTTCACGACGACGGGTGAGATTCGCGGCCTGTCTGCGCGGCAGAGGACGCCGCAAACACCAGTTCTCGGGCACGCTCTGCGCGCCAGGCTTTTACGCGCCGCTGCAAGGTCCGGAGCTGCGCGCCAGTTGGGTAAAGGTCGGGCAGCCGTCGCCTCAGCTGGGTCAGCAGTTCCCCGGCGGCGAGATTGGGTTCCGCCACTCAGCCAGCCTTCCACCATTGGCCAACTCTCCACGAATGGATCGGCGCGACTTCGCCACCAGTGCTTGGTGGTGTTTTTTCTCTGCCCCTTCGGCGCGCGGTAATCGCTGTGCCAGGCGGTCGCAAACGCTGCCAGATACTCCGGCTGGTCCGGGGAGCCAGCGGCACCAGCATCACGATTGGTAAGGATCGACAACTCATGCTGCGCCGCGCGAATGGTGGTCAGCAGCGCCACCGGGTCGAGCGCGGCGAACTGCTCGCGCAGATGATGCTTGACCGTTTCGTCGATGCGGTCGGAGGCGAGCAGCCGCTGATAAGGGGCGAGCGGCGGATGGTAGCGTTTACGCACCAGCGCGCCGTCGCGCTGTTTGCTCGCCAGCTTGAATGACGGCTGGAAGAAGTTGACATAAAGCCGCGCGCTCTCGTACAGGCGCTGGAGCACGGGGGCCGCGGCGAGTCCGCTCAGTCGTCCGTATCCGGCCAGACGGCGCACCACCGCGCCGTTCTTCTGCTCGACCCAGGCCTGATCGTTCTTACGGTAGGCGCGCGAGCGGGTCCATTCGATGTTGTTCCGCTGACAGCCCTGCAGAGTCTCGTTCATGAAGGCGCTGTCGTTATCGGTATCAAGCCCGCGCAGCGCGAAGGGCAGGCACTTGGCGACGGCGCTGATCCCTTCCACCACCAGACTCTGTTCGCGCACCACGAGCGCCACGCATTCGGTCCAGCCGCTGTGGATGTCGGTCAGGGTCAGGGTATGGACGAAGTTGCCGCCATTCTTCACGCCGCCGCAGTGCTCGACCAGATCGCATTCGAAATAACCCGGCGGCGGATCGCCCCAGTCGGCGAAGGTCCGCACCGGCACGCTCTGCCTGACTGCCGAGCCGGTGCCCCAACGCCGCCGGCGCATGCGTCCGGTCGCTTCGCGTTCCGGGCGCAACAGGCGATCGATGGTGGCGGCGCTGATGTCCAGCAGCCGGCTTCTTACCACCGGGTCGAGCTGGAGATGGCCGTGGCGTTCCATCGCCTCGATCAGTACCGGGAGGAGAACGCGCAGCCGCTTGCCGCAGATTCGATCGGCCGCCTCCCACAACACCGCCAGCGCCTGATGCACCGCCTCGTCGTAAACTCGCTCCCGCTGGCCGGCGGCTTGCTGCGGTCGGCGGATGATTCAACACGCGCAGCGCGTGCTTGCGGTGATACCCGGTTACCCGGACGAACTCGGCCAGGATCTGTCGCCGCTCGCGACCATCGCTGCTCCCTTGATATCGCTGCTCTCATCGCATCCTTAAGTTCTCGCCGTGTCGCCATACTCAGTTGCCTCGCCATCTCCTCCACCACCCCGCAGCGCCTTCGCCGCGCGGTAGCAGTCAGAGTTCCTTTACAGTCAGGACTTCCTGATCGTCGGCCATAACCCATCCTTTCTTTTCCGAATTTTGGGTAGGAAAGTCTCTGCGTACACGCGCAACGCCGTGCCGAGAGAGTTCGCTTGCATCCGTCGCTTTGCCGTTTGGTTCGGACCGTATAACGGCAAAATACCTGTATAACGGCAAGATTCTCTGAGAGCCCCGGTTTTTTACCGGCCGCGCCCCGCAGGCCCCAGAATTAGCGAGAAAATTATTCGCGGTGGGTTTTGATGAGGATGTCGGTCGCTTTCAGGGCGCCCCTCGACGGAGTTTCCGCCGGCCGGCAGCTGGGGGCTGCGGAGCCTAGCGACTGCGGCGGGCTTCCCAGGTGCCTTGCTCGGCCCTCGGCCCGCCCTTACAGCTGTACCCGCCTTTTATGCTGTCGCCGCTGGGCTGCCCGGAGAACCTGCAGCTCGAGCCGTCCGGCATCATCACGCGCAGAGTGAGCAGCTTTTCCCATCGTGCCGTCGGTGATTTCGCCGGTATTGTTCATGTTGCGGCAATTCATGTTGCCGTAGGCGCATTTATAAGGAGCCGGTCACTTTCGAGCCGCGCTGGACGATGGTGAAGGTGATGTCGTTGACCGCGCCGCATCGCGTGCGTTCGGACGTCATCCGCGCATCGGGCCGACGACTTACCCGTCCATACCCCGGTTACGCCTGGCGACTCCTGCTTGTTTTGTTGGGCATATGCGGCGACCACGCAAACGCTCAGCGCGGCGGCGGCGAGAGCACCAACTATCAGCCCTGAAACGCGCCTACCCTTTCGCATCGTGGTATCCGCATGGGAATTATAGATCGAAATTAATCCCGACCTGAATTCGAAAAAAGTTCCCAGTGGGATGGGACCCACGCCCGAATCGCCGCCGCAATTTTCGGGTAGGGGCGCCGCAAGGCCAAAAAGAGATTCCTTAAATCCGATCCTTCTAAGGAGGTCGCCCTCCGGGATGGTTGACGGCGCGTCGCGCTCCGTCTTCGTCATCTGCCATAGCTTCGCGTTCAGCTCGGCTCGCTTGCGGCGAAGCTCGGCGCACTGCGCACTGGTCAGAGGCCGGCGCCTGCCGTCAGGACTGCCCGTTGCGCCCAGCCGAAGATCATGGGCGGGGCGGGCGGCGGTTCAGACGACTGCTTAGGCATGAAGCCTTAGTAGTACTCGGGCGCAGCTAAACCTAGCCGGGCATCACACCCGGGACCGGTCGGCTCGACGGCCAAGCGATGGTCAGCCGGTGGATGGTCGCGAGTGCCAGTATGCTAGTCGAGCACGCGGACGCGACCCTGTCTGTAGTCGAAATCTTTGGCCAACGTCAGTATGGCACAGCCGGCCTAAGATAAATTAAATCAAAGCTTGGCTAATTTATGTATCATCTATACGTCGTCGATAGTGTCTTAAATTCTTATATTACGTTTACACACGGTTAGTCACGTGCTAAGTTCGAACTATGAACACAATAGCGCGGTTACTTAATCTGGTGTTCCTACTCACGATCCTCATCCCTGCCAAGGGTGCGACGTTGAGCGGCGTCGTTCGACTTACGGCCATCACGCACGGCTACGTTCCCCGTGTCGCGACGCTCAAGTTCTTGGTCGACGGTCAGCTCGCGTGTCAAGCGCACCGGCTCGCCGCGCCGTACAATCATCGGTGGACGTGCAGCTGGGATTCGAGCACCGTCGGCGACGGTGACCACAAGATCACCGCAGAGGCGTTTAGTTCGTCGAGTGCGCTCATCGAGCGAACCGATATAAAGATGGCGCAGAAATGATGAGGTTAGTTCTCGCGACGCTTCTGCGTGATCTGACTTACTGGTCGCGCATCCGATCGCGTATCGACCAGCCGTTAAGCTCAGGACGCGGGACGCGCGCCTCACAGATCGCGCGCAGCTCCGTCGTCGATCTTTAACCTCGCCGTATCGTCGTCGCTGCTACGAACAAGCGGACCAAGGCGCCGATATGTCCTTTACGACAATTCCTAATCTCTCAACGAACTGTACAGTTACAAGCGAGCGGGGTCGAGAAAAGGACCCGGCCCGAGGCATCCTCGCGAGAGGACCCGTTCGGCGGCTCGCCTTGGCTCGATCACTTATTCCCCAGGTCGTGGTGGAATTGCCGCGAAATTTGCCAAGCTTCTATTCGATCGCATCCTTTATATCGGGATGCGTTTGGAAAAACGTGGCGAGACTTTGTGATGCTTCGTTAACTAACCGGGATCGTTAATCAAAGAAGGTTTGTAGGCCAGAGCCCATCGCGATCTTCGGATGTTCCTCGGCGAACTGGCTTCAGGTCCGTAGCCTGTTCAAAATAAAGGCCGTGGATGCCGGCCGCCTGAAAGATGATCGTGGTGTTGCCGCGCACGTCGTGCCGAGCACAGCGGCGCCTCCTTCGGGTTGAATGGCGGGCCGGACTTGAACCCACATGAGCTTGCGCTTGAAGGATTTTGAGCCCGAGCCCCATGGTCACGCCCGATATTCAATGGCAAAGGGTTTCGAGAATTTCGAGGGTTTTGGCCTGAAGCGTTTGCAGTCCTTGCCGCGCACAATTGACCGTCACCTCACAATTTCTGCACAAGGCCCATATGTCAAAACCTTGACGCGGCTGACGGTCAAGCACGCCGTCAGTCTCGCCACAAAGGAAAACTGGCAACGGGACGATGCTTCCTACAGCTAGCCGTACACGGTCGTGCCTTGGCGGGCGTTATGGGGTGACGCCAACCAGGAGGTTTTCGAAGCGTCGCCGAAATGTGCCACTGCGATAAGTGGCCGCACTCGCACATGTGTTCGAGGTGCGGCGCGAAGGTGCCTACCGAGCCGGGTCGGCGGCGATCTTCCGCTGATCGCGGCGGCTTCTCAAAGTCTCGACCGCATTTCGCGCATTTTGGCACAGCTCGTCAGCTTTCACCGTTCAGCCCTGTCGAACAGAGCAAAATCCATTGAATCAAATCTGCGGCTCGGTATTTTCCCTCAAGCGTTGAGCTCGTCGAGGAGCGCCTTCGCATCCTTCAGGTCAGCGGTGTCGCTAGTTGCTCCAGTCAAAAGCGTTAAGCTGCGCGTAAGTATTCTGATGGTGCATTGCGAGTTTCTGGGGCGCCTTGACCTCGAAGCTAACTGTGTTGCCTACTTCCGCTTCCTTGTATTCAAACCCGTTGGGGAGAACGATCCGAGCGCGGTGTTCCTCGCTTGTGACAGGATTGAGGATCGGTTCCACGCGAGATTCCAAGACGTCGGGAATAATTACCTTGGCGCGCCTGTGCTCACGGTCCGTCTCGATTTCCAACCGCGCGAACATAGGCTCCAGAACGTTGGGGCAGACGGAAGCAAAAATTTCTAAGTAGAGGCCGCCCTGCTTCGCACCGTCGAGTGCGAGGAGCGCCGCGCGCTGGTCGGCTGCGGTCCGGTCGTCGATGATCGTCAATCTTGTGCCGTCGCCTTCAGGAATTGAAGCGGGTCAGGAATAGACACGAACGAATCGGATTCCGTCGAGGGTCACGTTCCCATAGTGGCCCTAGCGGATTTCGAAACCGGCGATGGCCTCGTATCGGCCGTTGGTCGGGAGTGCATTGAACTGGCAGGGGCAGCCCCATGCGCAGTCGCAGCTGACAACCTCCTCTCCGGCGATTCTCCATCTGACTTTGCTCATGGTTAAACCTCTCGGTAACTGGGCGAGTTAAATCGGGCGAAGGCTACATAGTTGCCGGTCAGCCTCGCAGTTCGTCGAGCAGCGCCTTGGCATCCTTGAGGTCGGCAGTGTCGAAGCCCTCGGTGAACCAGCCGTAGATTTCGGTGGGCATCGCGCGCGCTTCGGCGCGTTTGTCTTGCTCATCTAGCAGCCGTGCGAGACTGGTGGTCGCGCGTAGTTCCAGCGATTTCCCGCTCTGTCTAAGCGCAATCTCAATAGCGCGCACAGCAGAGCGCTGCAGCGCTTGCTGGCCCGCTCTCCATAGATATTCGATTGCCTTGCCGACGTTATCGCTGCGGCTAATAATGATGCGCCAGCTGATCCAGATGATCCTCCAACTGCTCAGCGAACATCGACTCCAGTGCCTGTCCGGCACGTTCGTGCAGGAGTTTGCGGCGTTCGAGTATTAGTGTGCTGTAGGCGATTTCCTGCGTTAGTGCGTGCTTGCAGATGTATTCAGCTCCGGTCGCCGGCTGCTCATAAATGAATTCGCTTCTCTGCACCTCCGCCAATGTTCGCTCCGGTTGTGCGTCCGCGCGCGACCCATCTCCGTGTGAAAGATTCCTTGGTAGGTCGGTCAGCGCAGGAAATTGGCCACAGAAACGGCCCGTTAAGCCCTCGCCCATGCCCCACCTCCTCGCGCCCATACAGTGCATTGTGAACCTGGTTCGCAATGCCACGCCGTTCTGAGCGTTGACCTCATGTTGCCGCCCATTTCGTCAAGAAAAGCGGAAACCATCCGTCGATTCGCCATATGGAATAGCGGCACTTAGGTTAGGTCTCGCTATTGCATTCTATACCATCGCTCCTGATTCAGACATAACAAGAACGCGTTTGACGGGTCGTTTGATCTGGTGAGTAGAAGTTGACCCCTTCCCCCGTAAATTCTTACCAATCACGGCCCGTCACTCGCACTAAAGACATTCCAGGATTCTGGCAATCGAGCGATGTCATTTAGGTCATTTAGCGACGTATTGACGACCCGCAGACCGCGAGAACATTACCCAGCCGGATCACAACATAACGATGGACGGGGTGCAGCGGCTCTACGCTACGCCTTAGCTGAAGCAGGAGAAATAAGCGATGAAGTCATTACCGTCGGCGGTAACATGGTTATAGTCGGCAATGAGATGGGCAGGGAGACGCGCCGCATTCCGGTTTACCCGCCGCGCGTCGTGAAGCATTGCCCGACCTCCGGACAGCAAATGTCATGATGCACGCCATCGGTCTGTTCTTCGAGGCATTCGGCATCGTCGTGATGTGCGGAATCGTCGGTGCTATAGCGTTGTTTCTGTTTCTGCTCAGCGATACCGCTAGCAGGTGGCTTGAGCGGGGACCTTGAAGAACAACTGCCCCTACCCAAGTGTGTAGTCGAAGAAAGCGCCAATGAAGAAGGCCGTATCTGCGCTCTTCTCATCTCCGTCCTCTATAAAGTGAACCAAAGAACTGCACAACTCATCTGATAAAGCCGGTACAGTAGCCTATGACCGCACGATGTCCGCAGTATCCTCCGCGGTGGCGGCGAAGAAGGCTGATACTGCGGTCGACAACGTCGAACTCGTACGGTCATAATGCTCAGGCGGCGCGCGTGCGCGAGACGCGCGCAATTTCTTCGCTAAGTCGCTCGATGATCTCGACTTCCTGATGCGCATGCTGTGCGAGATGCTGGCGCTGCCACTGAAGGGCGTCGCTGCGATATTTGCGCCGCTTCAATTCGCCGCAGCTTTTGCACACGACCGTGAAGCAATAGCCCTCGCGCGCCATTCTTGAGAGTCTGTTGCGCTGCTTTTTCGCTGAGGTTGTCGTCAGCGCGCGCACGGCCTCGCGTACGCGCAACAGCGGCGCCTTATAGGCATCCAAGATGCTTTTGGCGTGCGCATATTCTTGTGCCGTGCATTTGCTGCGCGCGCGCGGTCTCTAGCTCTCGATAGCGCCCGTATAATTCGCGCGCATCCCGCTCGTAAGCCTCCACCATTCGACGGAGCTCTCAGAATTCATCGGTATGGGGTAGCTTCACGCCGACCTTGCACCAAGTTGAATCCATGCGTGACTCCTTCACGATGCGCTGAGGACCTCGTAAGGCTTTATGCTCAGTCCATGGGCTAAGGCAAACGCCCTATTAATAGTTGACCCGAAGTGGGTAGTGTTGCAGAAGCCACCATGACGGAACGCGGCGGCACCATTGGATACTAGCCGATAAGGGCGAGCGCAGCGGCGTGACGGGGGTTCATCACCTATTTTTCCTTCAAGCGCTGCTCTCTCAAAGAACTTATTCCGGCTTGAAAGATGACTTACTTAACCGTGTGGTACCACGCACGGAGCCTCGGTACCCTTGCCAGGCGGTGGGCAGATCGCAGCCGGTGTCCGTTCGCAAGACCTTTGAACAGCGGCCTCCAACGCCTTCACGGTCGAGAACCCATACGCTGAGGCCGCCGCAGAAAGACTCTCATATTGTTGGACCAGCGCGGAATCACTCTTCTTTGGGCAATTCGTCTGCCCGGCAAAGTCCTGAAACTCGTAGGCGCCAATGTCACAGTCTACTTCGCCGGGGTCAGGTCGAAGCGCACCCCGCTGATCGGTGTGAATCGGATCTGAGTTTTGATCCGTGCAGTCCGCCAACGGAATAGCGTCGATAGCAGGGCTCTCAGAGTCTAGCGCGATAGTTGCTGTAGATCCGCCATTATTCCTCAGGCCCGCCGGATCAACGAGCGGATTGGTGCTGTTTCGGCTTCCGGAGGCAGTGAACCCGCACGTCGCATCATCCGATATGTTGTACTTGCCGTCCGTGAGCGTCCCAAAGCAGTTACCGCCACTGCTGCTGCCCGCCAAGATGGTGCTTTTTAGAACCGCACTGGTCCCGCTAAATATGATATCGGCACCGACCGTCTGTGCGCTGTTACCGTAGAAAGTGCTGTTGCTGATGGCAAGCGCACCACTGTCCGAAATCCCACCGCCGCCATAAGAGATGTTGTCCGCGAAGGTGCAGTTTGTAACGGTTAGCGTCCCGTCGCTCGCAATCCCCGCACCTCCTAGAGCATCATTGTCGGAGAAGGTGCTGTTGGTAACGGTCGCCACGCTTGGCGTATCGAAGTTCAGAATTCCGCCACCATCCGAGCCACCATTGTTCGAGAAGGTGCTGTTGTTAACGGTCAGGGTCCCTTCGCTGAAAATCCCACCACCCCCCTTTCCCGCTCCGTTGGTGTCGAAAGTGCAGTTGGAGACGGTTAGGGTCCCGTTACTAGCAATCCCGCCACCGAAAAATGTATCGTTCCCGTTGTGCGAGAAGGTACTGTTAGTGACCGTCAGCGTGCCTTCATTATCAATGCCGCCGCCTCCCAAGGCTGTGTTATCGAAGAAGGTGCTGTTGGTGACGGTCAGCGTGCCTAGCGTAAAAATTGCCCCGCCCGCTGAACCAGTCAAGTTCCCGGAAAAGGCCGCGTTTCTGATAGTTAGCGTTCCTTCGTTGAAGATGCCTCCTCCCGACGAATAAAAGTCCACACCGTTGCGGATTGTTAGGTTCTGGAAAATTGCCGTTACGCCAGAACCCACGAGGAACACTGTCCCATTTATCCCTGCCGCACCGCCATCTACAGCCGTGTTGGCCGCTCCTCGTCCTTGGATTGTCAAGTTCCGATCAACCGTGATGTTCCGCTCTGTGTGAACGGCGTCTAAGATGCTGATCGTGCTGCTAGGCCTTGCTGCAGCAATGGCAGTCGCGATGGTTGTGTATTTGCACCCGCTAGCGCAAACGGTCAGTGTCGCGGCGTAGCCACGTGACGGAGCAGCGAGACCTAGCGCAATTAACACGAGCAGCAGAATCGCGGCTCGCCAGACGGTGTTTGTGTTCCCGTTGGGGCCCGGGTCCTCCACTCTCACAAGTACTTTGCTTAGGTTCCTTCGCGATTTCATGCGGACCCTTCGCCGGAAAGCCGGCTGTCGGGGAGAGGGCGGCAGCCTTCAGGACCAGGCCCTGTAGGCCTGTCGTGCGGTCCGAGTTTGAATAAGCCGCTAAGAAACGCAGCTTTATTGGGCTAACTACTAGTCCTAACGGACGAGTAAAGGCAAACAGAATCTTTCACCAGACGCATGGATTGCGGACGCCGTGGCGGCGGCAGCATCAAGATACCAGCCGACCAAGGCGAGCGCAGCGGCGTGACGGGGTCTCATTGCCTACTGTTCCTTGAGGGCGCGGGGATGGCGTCCGTTTCAAGCCTTTGGTTTCCCGACAAAGCCGAAATAGAAACAAGCAAGAAGAGGATGAAATGGATGATGGAGCGGCCAGCGCTGATCTGAGGTGTTTCGACAAAACTAGTCCCCAACAGAGGCACCGAGACATCGGCGAGATAGAGATAGAACATAATGCCGGATGACACGAAGAACGCGCCTGCCAGAAATTTGCGAAAGTCCCTGTTTCGCCATGCGAAATAGAGACTTCCGACAGCCATGATGATAGCTGCGGCTATGTAGAGTGCGATGATCATGTCGGCGAGATATTAGCCCCGGCTGGTTTACGTTTCCACCCGACCAAGGCAAGCGCGGCGGCGTGGCGGAGGGTCTTGGTAGCAGCTGACATCGTGAGCACGTGCACCAATGGGCGAGTAGACTGGAGTGCGACTAAGCGGGGAGCCATCCATGAAACTCTTCGGGGATCCGTTTTTTTGGGCGCTGGTCAGCATGTTCGGTTTGACAGGCGCCGAGGCTTTGGTGGGCAGCGCCAGGCTGGCGAAATTTCGATCACTGGGATTCGCAAGCGTCGGAATGTTCACCATCGGGCGCGTGGTGCTGGTCCTGCCCGCGGTATGCCAGCCGCGATTCGGGGCGAGTGACTGGAGCTCGGGAGTCGGTGGTGTGATCTTTCTCGCAGGAATGATTTTCGCACTTCCCGTGTTCACGATCAGGCCCATAACTGGGACTGAGGCTGGCGTGAGCCTGAGAACTGGAGGATTTTTCCGGGTCGTCAGGAATCCTCTATCTTTCAGATGTGTTGTGGTGTTTCGGTTGGGCGCTGATGTTCCGCTCGGAGATCGGCATCGCATTGGTTCCAGTGTGGTGGGCGGGTCTGTGGCTGTTAACGATAGTCGAGGAGGAGGGCCTCGAGCGGAAACTCGGCAAACCGTACCTCGAGTACAAGCGACAAGTCCGTGGACGCATCATCCCGGGGCTCCCGCTATGACCCAAAATGACATTCCGGTTGACAGAATATTTCTAGTGCCAACTAGTCTCATTCCATCGCCATCCGCTCCTTCGTGCGCTGGGGATAGCAACAACTGGCACAGGCCGTTCGGCTTCAAATTTCATTTATACGTGTCTGTTAGAGTTCGTGCATCAATTGGATGGTTTGTAGCAAAATATCACTCGTTCCCTGCGTGATTGCAGCCATGGTGTTCCGGGCGGCTATGAACATGATCGCTGCCATCGCCACGTAACATCCAACAATTAAGACTATTTCCAAATGCCTCACCCACTGCTTCGTCAACGGCAGATGTAGCCCCGATATAAAGTTAATGGTCCGCTGATCTATCATGATTCCTAGCGGTGTAAATGCAGTGCGGGTGCGCCGTTCGCTTGGTTGCCGGTCGACCAATTACCAGCCCACAAGGCGAGCGCAGCGGCGTGGCGGATTTTCATCGCCTATTTTTCTTTCAGGCGCAGATCGTCGGAGGCGACGCACTGGGCATGCCTAAAATCCAGACTAAGGCTGCGTTGGTTAGCGTCGGACTCGCCTTCTACCAAACCTGAAAGAAGCGCCATAGACTGCACTCTGATCATCCTCGTACGCTCGTCGGCACATTCCTGTGCGCTATCGTAACGGCCAAAGACCGTCCATTGCGTCAGTGGCGCGGTACGCGGATTTGTTTTCGACCAATATGGCGGTGGCATCATCAAATACCAGCCGACCAAGGCGAGCGCGGCGGCGTGGCGGCTTCATCCCTACTTCAGGCGCGGATCGTCGGTAGCGATGCAGCGGCTGCGGTCGAAGGTATCGGCGCAGCCGCTGGTGAGCGGCTTTTCATCGTCGGGCACTTGGGCGCAGGCCTGCTTGGCGGCTTCGCGATCTGCCTCACAGTCGCGGGCACTGTCATAGGCTTTGCTCATGTTCCATGAGCGGAGCGGCGCGTGGTAATTCGGCGCTCCGTTACGCATCGGAGGCGCCATCATCAGATACCAGCCGACCAATGCGAGCGCGACGGCGTGGCGGGGGTTCATCGCTTATTTTTACTTCAGGCGCGGATCGGCGGTGGCGATGCATTGACCGTATGTAGCGACATACGCGCTGTGTCGTGACTATGGATTGCTTCCCATTTGTCAAGGGATGCGTTTGGCGGGTCTAACCAATAGCTCTTTTATACAGCTAACTGTATAAAAGACGGACCAAGCTCAAGACCCGCGCGGGGCGTGAATGAAACCGCTCTTTACAATCCACGGCGGGGAATACCTCGTCGGTGAGCACATCGAACGACACTTCAAGCGCGTGAATCTGTGGATTCCCGCTCGCGATACGGAATCGACCTTCTCATCACAGGCCATCAGAACTGACGAGCCGTATCGATGCAGGTGAAATACTCGAAGGACTTTCTCCCCGCTATGACGGACGAAGTCCTCGTCTGCAGCGGCAGCTACGGGCGTGTACCTGGTGGAGGATTAACGAAGAAAAATTGCGTACGTCGCATGCTGAACTCTGGGTGTTTGTGCTTCCTGGATTCGCGGGGCCATACGCAGGATTTTCTGATTGTGCCGCCCAAAGAACTAGCGTCCCGATTGCGAGCTATTCACGGTCAATAGAAAATTGTTCAAAGTTACCTTTGGGTCACGGAACGTGACCGGTGCTGGGAGGCACGTGGGTTGCGCCGTGGAGATGAGGAAAAACTCGGTGACGGTGACTTCCACAATCCACGCCGGGATTTTACTAAGTGGCTGAACAACTGGGGACCGGTCGAAAAACTTAACCGCGCCGCATGATTTCGTCAGGAAGGCTTATTATCGCACGTCTTGCTGGACCTTCCCTACAGGAAGTAAGGGACGCTGCACGGTTTGAAGAGCACGCACATAGGCTGATGTCCAAGCATTTCCGAGTGACAGCTGCAAAAGCGGAAAACTCATCCGGCCGGAAGTTACTGGCTGCAACTCTTGCAAATTCAATGCGGCGGCAGCATCAGAAACCAGCCGACCAAGGCGAGCGCAGCCGCGTGGCGAGGTGTCATCCTCTCGCTCTTCTCGGGACGCGCTCAGGCAGCCCGCCTGGCGAGACGCGGGTAGACTCCTCGCTCGGGCGCTCGACGATCTCGACTTCGTAAGACGCATGTTGTGCGAGATGCTTGCGTTGCCACTGAAGCGCGTCGCTGCGATATTTGCGCCGCTTCAATTCGCCGCAGTTTTTGCACACGACTGCGAAGTGATAGCCCTCGGGCGCCGTTCTGGAGCGTCGGCTGTGCTGCTTTTCGCAGAGGGTATCGTCAGCGCGCGCAGGGCCTTGCGGATGTGCAGCAACGAAGCTTTGTAAAGATCATAGGTTTGTTTGGTGCTCGCATATTCTTCAGCCGTGCATTTACCGCGAGCGCGCGCGGTCTCTAGCTCTCGATAGCGTGCGTTCAATTCGCGCGCATCCCACTCGTAACCCTCGACCATCCGACGGAGCCCTTGATCGGTACGGTGGAGCTTCGCACCGACCTTGCGCCAGGATGAATCCATGCGTGGCACTCCTTCGTCGATCAGAATCCTCGTATGGCTTAGCGCTCGGTCCACGCTAGCGCAAACGGTCCTGGTTGACCTAAAACTGGCTCTTTTCATAGCCCCGTATGAAGGACTACGAGCTGTGGGATGGCTTTCTGCACCAAATGCGGACAGTCAAATCAGCAAAGGTCCAGATTCTGCAATAACTGCAAGAGCCACCATGTACGGCGCGACCGCCCGCAGCGTGAGCGCTCCCAACAAACTGTTGTCAGCGCACGGCGCGCAGACTCACCTCGCCTGGCTGAATTCCGTTTTCGAGATTCAACCTGGGCGCCGAAGTAGCGCTAAATCGAGGCTCGTCCATCGATGGATCAGTCGCTTTCGTTTGGCTGGCTGGTGTGTCGCTCGATGATACGTGCCGGGCGCAAAATGGACGCCCTTCCATTGATGTATATGATGTTAAGGTTTTCTCTTCGTCATTACCCAAATAACCATCACCAGCCATGCCGCGCCCATAGTCCAGCCGCCGATTACGTCGGTCGACCGATGCCAGCCAAGGTAAGCAACGGAAATACCCGTCGCCACCGCCAGCAAAACCGCTACCGTCCACAGTCGACGACGCCAGTCCCTACGCAGCTCTCCAAAGAGGTCAGCTAAAGCGCCGTAAATTGCCGCTGATCGGAGGGAATGGCCCGATGGGAACGATGAAACTCCTGCTGCGACCATGCCTGAGGGTGACGGCCCACGAACGATCGTGAGCTTCAACGCTAGCTCAAGGATCAGTGATCCTACGTAGACGAACGCGAGAATCCACAGCGGCCGCCAGGTCTTCATCCGCACTCGCATCGCCAGTCCTGTCATCACAACGAGTGCCGCGGTAAACTTTGGCGAGCCTAGCAGGGCGGCAAAGCGCATAGCGCGTGATATCGCAAATGTTTGATCATCGTGTGCCGAATGAGCGATAAACATGTTGATCCTGGTGATCGTTGTTGAGGCAGAAGAATGCTGCACCAACACAGCGACCACCCAAACGACCAATCCGATTGAGATAAGTCCGCCACCGAGTCGAGCGAGCACCCTGCCGGGGCTAAGCTGCGATTTAGTTCGCCAAAGAGAGATAGGGCGACTCTCGGCGCCATCCAATAGGAATTTCCTATTGGCCGCTGGCTCGAACTCGGCACTATCCGGCATTGATCGCTGTCTCCGAACAGAACGCTAACCTCTACCTAACCAAATGTGGATCGTCGCTGGCAATACACAGAATCCGCATCCATCGCATTGATCAGGGAGATTTCGAGCTTGCGTTGCGCGGACTGCTCGGCGACGGTGCGCCGCTCTCGGCGTCGTCGATCGAGCGGCTGCGGGCGAAGTGGCAACTGGAATACGAGGCCTGGCGAAGCCGGCGGCTGGACAAGCTCGAAGTAGTGTACGCCTGGGCCGACGGTCTCTATGTGAAAGCGGGCCTTGAGGATATTCCAGCGTTCAATCAGGTTGCTCGGAATAGACGAGCGGCGAAGCTTAGTGTACACTGTGCATATGGTGAGGGTGAGGGGTGGTGGAGTTCGAGTGGGACCCGAAAAAGGCCGAAGCGAACCGCCGCAAGCATGGGATCGAGTTCCTTGATGCGGTCATCGTGTTCGACGACGACCGTGGAATCACTTTGCTGGATGAACACCCCACGGAAGAACGCTACGTGACCTTCGGCATGAATGCCTACGGACGTGTGCTGGCGGTTTCCTATGCGCTTCGTGGGAATACCATTCGGATAATTTCAGCGCGCGAAGCCACCTCCCGATAGCGCGCCCAATACGAGGACAAAAGAATATGAAGCACGAGTACGACCTGAGCAAGGGAAGACGCGGGGCGGTCGTTCCGCTGCCGCCGGAGAAGGTTCGCATCACGATTCGGCTGGACCGGGAAATCGTCGATCACTTCCGCGACCAGGTTCGCAAGGCCCATCGGGGCAACTATCAGACCTTGATCAACGATGCGCTTCGCGATCACCTGCGGCGTCCCTCAATCGCTCAGCAGGTGGGAGCCGAGGTCCGCTCCGTGCTGCGCGAGGAGCTGGGGAAGGTGAAGGTCAGCGCTTGAGAGAGCCTGCGCTTCTCCGGTTCGTAGGAGCCCCGAGATGGAAATCGATTCCTACCTGCAGTCTGTGGCGTCGAACCGCTTGCATGTGGCTTCAGTAGCGCGGAGCCAACGTTCCGGCCGACCGGCTGACGGCCATTTGTGCCGTCGCGAAAAGCGGGCGATAGAATTCCGTACCATTCAGTCGCGCTCGAAATCAACGGACCCCTCGCGGCAGAAGGACTTCCGATATTCGTCTCGATGCGACCGACCGCTAACGAGTCATCGGTACCGATCTCGGATCAGGGCACAATTTTGGGCACAGCCGAGCACAAAATTAGGAACAGTGATTTTCGCCGTCCGCAAAACGATTTCCCATCGAAAGATGATCGCCGCGAGAGCACGCGAGGGCGGCTGCTCACGGGAGGGGCATTACCCGGCGAAAGGAGAAGGTGGTATTCTTTCTTCTATGAGTAAACTCGAAGCCCTCGAGAAGAGAGTGTCCAGTCTCCTCGGCTGAGGAACTCGCAGAGTTTCGGCAGTGGTTCGCTGAGTTTGATCCAGCTACATGGGATCGCCAGATCGAGCGAGACGTCGACCATGCGGCGGAAAAATCCACTGAGTTTTGAGGCACTTCGCCTCTCTGAAGTTGTGGGCCTCGTACAGGAGTCTGCCGACCGGCAGTGCGGCGCTTGGCGGATGAACGCTTCGGGAACGTGGTTGTAGCGCCTTGCCGGCTCTTTGTAACCATTCGGTTCCTGGCGCTTCGGTGGCTTGATTCGTTTTTGCGGACGCTTTTGTATGAAATCAGGCTAAGCAGGTGTGCTATGCAATTCAGGCGCGAGCGACGTTTGTCATCGACATCCACGATGAACCAGGGCGCAAATGGCTTGTGCGTCGCTGCAAGCATCCCGTCACGCGCCTGCGAATAATCGTACCAACGCCGATGCGACTCCAGATCCATCGGAGTTAAATTTCCAAATCTTGCGGCCATCATTGATTCTGGAAAGGAATCGACGGTGCTGCTCTTCCTGGCTCACTTCGAACCAGTACCTGACGAGGATGTTGCCACTCGACTACTGCACGCTCCCACTCGGGAGTTAATATGAAGAATCTCCTTAATTCTTCTTCCATGTGAAACCCATGACACGCTCGACACCCGCGCGGTTGTACCAACTGAAATCGAAGAGAACAATTTCTCCAGCCGCGGGGCAAGTGCGGAATGAAGCGCTGTAAATACATCTGACTTTTTTCGCGCTCGGTCGGAGCCGGTAGCGCAATAACTCTAAAGACCCTCGGACTGACCCGCTCCGTGATTCGCCTGATCACGCCACCCTTACCCGCAGCGTCGCGTCCCTCGAAAACGATCACTTCTTTGAGCCCCTTATGCTTCACCCATTCTTGGAGTTTAACGAGCTCCACCTGAAGTGTTTTGAGTTCGCGCTCGAACTCTTTGCGCTCAAGGGTGGGAATAGCGCAGGTTTCTTTTGAATTTTCTCTCGCTCTCGTTTTCTTCTCTGCTTGAACCACTATCGTCACGTTCCATCAAATGTGGTTTAGCTCGTCTCGCCACCTATCTCCCTTACCGATCGAAGTGTCTATGAGATCGACTCTAATCGACTACAACTTTGTTCGTTCATCGATAGTCCAATTTGACGCCTCGAAATTCTTCTTGGCGAGCGGCGACATTTGACCCGAAAGCCAGACACCTCGCTTGAGCGCAACCAGATCAGAACGGCTGGCAAAGTAGGAGGTGCGCTTGGTCCACGACGCATAATCGACCGCAGCAGGCACTACGATCACGACTGTACGATCGCGGCCAACTACTGTGCCGCGGGCTGTCACGGTAACGAGAAGCGTGCGGCTCTGATGATAGTTGGCCAACATATCGAGGGTATCAGCTAAAAATCGCGCCTGGTCTTCCGAATCGGCCGTGCTGGCCAGCGTGACAACACTCATAGTGCCCGGAACTCCAGACAGACGGCCGAGATCCTGAAATCGGGGCGAGCGTCACGCGCCCATGCAAAATGAATTGATGCGTTTCAAACTTGAATGTTTAGAAAGTTCAGCCGGGTAAAACATCCCCATCGCCTAAGGCTTTGCGCGGCATAGTTCCTGCTTCATAAGAACACAGAGATTACGAAACCAAACAAGCGCATATGAAGAGAATAGAAGTGGTAATCATGCGCTCGGCTCTGGACGACTTTCGCCGATGCGCCAGGCAGCTTGGAATCTTCGGGTTCGACTTATCTGAAGAACAAGCCAAACTCAGAGACCACCATCGACTCGCTGTATCCCCCGATTGTACTTCCGACCACACATCGAGGGTTAAAGTAGATTTCGCTGTCCTCGATGAAGAGACTAAGACCTCCATTCACGCCGTTCTCGAATCAGTCCACGCGGACAGCATCGCAGTCTTCAAATTTGAACAGGATACGCGGCCGAAAGCGGCAGCACCCCGTCTCGCAGTTCCTAGAATTTAGCTGATTGCCTTAGGCGGACAGCCGGCGGGGTTGGCTGTCCGAACCAGGACGGAATAGGCCGGCACGGGCTACAGATGCGGCTATGCGAGCGCGGTTCGGGCGCGTGCGCTTCGCTGATCGCGGCGGTGCTGACGGGGCGAGCCGAGCAGTGCGCAGCGCTCGAATTGCGCGGCGGCAAGCTCGGAATCGAATGGCCCGAGCGCGGCGATGACGCCAATCACGTGATGATGACGGGCGAAGCAGTCTAAGTGTCTAGCGGCCGAGATCGAAGTCGGCGACAGCGAGCTCGTGCCGGTCGTGGCGTGAGCCCGGAGGTGAAGCAATGTTCAACGGAGCACTCACGGCAATCGTAACTCCATTTCGCGACGGCGATATCAATGAGCGCGCGCTGCGCGAGCTGGTCGAATTCCAGATCCAGGGCGGAATCGACGGCCTCGTGCCGTGCGGCACGACCGGCGAGTCTGCCACGCTGACGCATTCCGAGCACGAGCAGGTTATCAAGATCGTCATCGAACAGGCGCGCCAGCGCGTGCCGGTGATCGCCGGCACTGGCTCGAACTCGACCGCCGAGGCGATCCGATGGACCGTCTCCGCACGCGAGGCGGGCGCTGACGGTGCGTTGCTGATCTCGCCCTACTACAACAAGCCCACCCAGGACGGCATCTTCAGGCACTACAAAACGATCGCGACGGCGGTCGACCTGCCGCTCATTGTCTACAACATCCCGAGCCGCACCGCGTCCAACATCGCACCCGAGACCTTCGCACGGCTATGCGAGATTCGCAACATCGTTGCGATCAAGGAAGCTTCAGGCTCGATGGATCAGGTCTCTGACATCCGGCGCTTGTGCGGCGATCGGCTGACGATTCTCTCGGGCGACGACGCGCTCACGTTGCCGATTATGGCGCTCGGGGCCAAGGGCGTGGTCACGACGCTTGGCAACCTGGTGCCGCTTGGGATGCACGAGCTGGCAGGGGCGGCACTGGCTGGGGACTACGCGCGGGCGCGCGAGCTGCACTATAAGCTGCTGCCGCTGGTGCGCGCGATCTTCGTCGAGACCAACCCGATTCCGGTCAAGCAGGCGCTCGCGTTCATGGGCAAGTGCTCGGCGGAGATGCGGATGCCGCTGGTGCAGATGTCGCCGGGCCCGGCCGAGAAGCTGCACGCGGTGATGAAAGATCTGCGTCTGATCTGACGCGACGGTCTACAGAGTGAAGTGAATTCGAAACCCTCAGTTTCAGAACCTACGATGATGTCTATATTGCCAAACTAGCCACGTCACAGTTATGAGCAAAAGGCCAGCGGCGGCTATCCACTGGCCGCCCGTGTGCACCGCATGCGCCACGCGCTCCAACTGATGTCCGACAAAGTAGCCGATCGTGATCATCGCGGAGCACCAGACGAACGCACCTAATAGGTCCCATCCGAGGAAGCTCGGGAAGCGCATTCCGGCCGCACCAGCCATCGGTCCTACCATGAAGCGCGCGCCCGTGATGAATCGCGCGAAGAAGACGGCCTGGTTACCATGCCACAGAAAGAATGCCTGCAAGCGTTTATAGCGCCGGTGTAGTAATGTCGATTTCTCGGAAAGCCACTCGAACAGACGCTGTCCACCGGTGCGTCCAATGATGAAGCCACAGCAGTCACCTGACACCGCGCTCAAAATCGCAACAATGTACAGAGTACCCAATTGTAGAGTATGGCGCCCGGCGAGAAATCCGGCAGCAAGAAGGACTAACTCCTCGGGTAACGGTAGCCCGAGATTCCCTACGAAGACGCAAATGAAAATGCCGAGATAACCCCAGTTAGAGAGCCACTCGGTCATTCCCGAGGGACTGAAGATATGATGCATCGAACGTTCGGCCTTGACTCTCGCCGGTGGGGCCACAACATATCCGGTTCCACGGAGACTTAGCGCCTCTGTCCAGTTGATTCTAGATGCGCCTTTAGCGCAAACCTGCTCAGGTCGAGCAACGGGTTCTGCCAATCGCGAAGCCGCGGCGAGCGTGTCCTAACTGGATTGCTCGCGCGCGTATATGGTGCGCAATCGCCGACCGTCCTCTCAAGGTTGGAAGGCCTTTCTGTCCAACCAGGCCGCTGGAATCGCGCCGACCGGCACCCTTATAGAGAAGCTTTTCCGCGATGGCCTCAAAGCGGCGGGTAAAAACGAGAAGTCTAAGGCCGACGGTGCAACAGGGCAGCGGCCTTCTTTTCAAATGACGTTTGGCGCCGCACTCGTCAATGAAGATTGCATGGCCAATGCTTCAAGGTGAATCCCCCATTGAGTATTGGATCTGCAGAAATATGTCCTTTCCGCGGCCTTCTTGTTGGCACGTTTGTAGCTCTATGCCAGGTTCATGGAACTGAACCACAAGTCTCTGTTGAGCCAATTTAATGGACCCGCAGGAAAGCCGCGGCTCGCCGACGCTCTTAAGTTGCAAAGCCTCATAAGCGACCAGGATCTAGCGCTCGAATTCGCACGGCACGTGAGTCTGGAAGCAGTAGGCTCTGGCAGGACACTGATCCGGCAGGGTGCTTCTGAGAGCGATCTCTTCCTGATTCTTAGCGGAGAATTTTCAGTGCTGGTTAATGGCGAGTTGGTCGAGCGATGCATGGCTGGAGAACATCTGGGCGAGATGGCATTAGTCGATCCCCAGGCCCCGCGCTCAGCATCCGTGATCGCGGCGTGTGATTCCGTAGTCGCGCGCATCACGGAGCGTGAATTCACGAAGCTGGCCGAGAGATTTCCGCGCCTGTGGCGCAGGATCGCCTCCGGCCTGACGGCCCGTTTGCGTCGCGCCAAAGCCTCAACAGGCAATGGCGATCGACGCCTGGGTAACTGATATGGAGCGGGACAAATGATCGAACTGGAATCCTATATGAGTCCGGTTCCGACATTCCGGCGAGACACCGCGACGCAAGTCCGAGTGAATACGCGGAAAGTAACTTCGCGTCGATCGAAGCTGGAATCAATAAAGCGTCGCCGTGCGTCGAAAAAGCACGGCCCCTTGCTCGTTTCGTTACTGGGATACCTGCGCACGCTGCTTAGCTCCGAGCGCCGAAGCGACACAGCATTTGGTGAACACCATTGAGCAATCTCGAAGCCTGGTTACGGGTTCTGATTTGATAGGGTTGGGAGGTTAGTAGCGTCCTGTTTTTGAAGACGCGGTATTTCTCCTAAGCGCAGACGCGGAAATCGCTGAGAGCTGCACCATTCCGCTTTGAGGCGATGGCGTTGTCATCAATGCCAAGGTAAGGGACGATTGGGCAAAGCGAGCCGCCCACGAGAATCTCCGTACCTTTGGCCCACCGCTAACCGAGAATAATCACAACGCTCTCCATCTGCTGGTGTTCGATCGGTATAACGAACATAGATCCAGTTGAAACGCGTCCTATCTAGAGAGCTGAGCTTCGCCTCCTTCTATGTCGGTGCGAAATTCATTCTTATTGCCGCGATCTGCATTGTAGCCACACTGGTAAACTTTTGCGCAAAAGGTTTGAACGCATAACGAGCCGTTCCCATCCGAAATTGCGTTTTCGTCCACCCCTTGCGATGCCAACCATCGCAGCGCTCCCTGAAACTGGCCGAGCTCGCCGGAAGGAACGAGGGTCACTGCCATTTTGACGAGCGCCTTGTACACGCCCAGTGGCCGGTAAAGGCTGGATTGGAACCCTCAGGGTCACGGTGTGATTCACCGGATCTTCGGAAATCAGCCGATCTAAGTTGCGGGATCTATTTCGATCCGGAGATTGCCGGGATGCATATCCATCCGGCTGTCCCTCGTTTTCAGCGATGGGATCTTCCGATATCCGCGAACTTGGCCGAACGTGCGGGCGGGTAAGGTGAATTTGCCTAGGTCGTCTTCCAGTTCGCTAAAGCGTTTGTTGCAAGCGGAACACTCATCATATGTGAAAAGCACGTCATTGCCGGTGAGGCGCGACACAGCATGCGCGTCGTCCCTGAAACAGGCCTGAGGAGCGCTCTGACGGCAGAAGCGACAGACCCGCGGCGGCTTGGTCCCGATCATGAAGCGCTGTCCGGGCTTCATCTCCTGGTACGAGAGCAAGTCATAGTTTTCGTTGTAGAAGGCCAGCGCCTTTTCCCCCTGTGCTCTGAAGACGCCACCAGCTAAATGCACCGTCTGTGACTCGCTCATCATTTCAGTTCAGTGGTCGCCACCTTCGGGATCTCTTTCGCCGAGCCTCGGGCCGTTTGCGGCTCGAAGCTGGCCGAAAGTAGCTTCATGCTCATTATACCAAATCGCATCCGAATCATCTGACGGCGACCTCCTCATCCGCCTCCAGCGCCGCGTGATTTGCCACAAATCTGCCACAAAATTTCTGGTGCGATCGGGCTGATTCGAGAAAGCGTCGAAATTTCGGTCGCTTACGAGAGGCATCGTGCCCCGGCCGGGAATCGAACCCGGACTTGAGGTTCCGGAGACCTCCGTGATGTCCTTTTCACTACCGGGGCGAGGCCGTGGACCGCAGACGCAGAAAGTATCTCAGCCGCGCGGCGCTAACAAGCGTGTCGCGGCAGAGGCGGTCTGATTATCAACCCTCGCGGAACTTTCAAGCGTGACCGCTTTCGACGCCAGCGCCGCTCGTATATCTTTGCGGGCTTCGGTGATGTCCGCTGCGGCCTTTGACCAGGGCTGCCGGCGCCGCCGCCCTCGTTATGGATCGAATCACCTGGCCTCGAATGGCTCTGCTATGGATCGTGGGCATCGATTTGCGTATCACGCTGCTCGCAATCCCGCCCCTCGTGCCGCTTATCCATCGTGACCTGCGACTTGATGAAACGGCGGTCGGCGCGCTGCTGGGATTGCCGGTGCTGCTGCTGGCGGCGGCAGCCACGCTCGGCTCGATAATTATTTCGCGCTTCGACGCCCGCCGAACCGCGATTCTCGGCGTGGCCCTGCTCGGCGCGAGTTCGGCGCTGCGCGGAGTCGGGCCGTCGCTTACGATGCTGTTCGCGATGACCCTGATGATGGGCGCGAGCGTGGCGATCGTGCAGCCGGCGCTGCCCGCACTCGTCTACCATTGGACGCCCGGTCACGTGGGCGTGGCGACGGCGGTCTACAGCAACGGACTGCTCATCGGAGAGCTCATCGGCGCCGGGCTCACGACGCAGGTGGCGGTGCCGATTGCGGGGAGTTGGCAGGGTGCGCTCGTGCTGTGGGGCTTGGTCGCGCTGGTCACGGCACCAATCCTATGGTGGATGACGCCGGCTCTGGGAGCGATTGAGACCTCCACACGGCCGCAATGGCTACCAGACTTCCATCGCGGCCTGACCTGGCGGCTTGGACTGATCCAGGCCGGCGGGGGCACGATCTATTTTGGTGCCAACGCTTTCCTTCCTGACTATCTTCATCACGCGGGCGCGACGCGTTTGATCGCGCCGGCGCTGCTCTGGCTTAACGCGGCGCAACTTCCGGCTTCGATTGCGATAGCGCTGAGGCCCGGATGGTTCGTCGGGCGCAGCGGGCCGATCCAGGCGATGGCGCTGCTTGCGGCTGCGGGGCTCGGCGTTTTTTTCATCCCGCATGATTGGGCGCGCATGGTTGGCGCTGGAGTGCTCGGATTCGCGGCCGCCTTCAGCTTCGTGCTGAGCCTGGCTTTTCCGCCGCTGCTCGCCGAGACTCCCGGCGAGGTTCATCGAATTTCGGCGGGCATGTTCACGATCGGTTACGGGATGGCCTTTCTGGTCCCGTTGCTCGCCGGCGCGGCATGGGACCGCACGGGAATCGCGGCGATCGCACTCGCGCCGGTCGTGATCGGCGCGCTGTGCCTGTTGCTCGCGCCGCGAGGATTGCAGAGCGGCGGGCACGAATTTTGAGCATGCATCGAGTTCGCGGCATATGGCGATCCCAGGCCTGCGCCCGCCTCGCGCCCCTGGCACTCTGAAATCAGCACAGGCCCAGCACGCGACAGATTCGGCCTCGATTTGAAGCTAGCTAGGGGCCGACCTGCACGCAGCCGCCGACGTGATTGTCGAACATCTGCTGCAGCATGTAAAAGTCGCCGTTCCACATCTCGTTGGCGTTACCGAAGTCCCACGTGAGCGCGCCGTAGTTGTAGGCGCACAGGTCGCCGATCTCATTGCCGAGAGTCGTCACCCAGCCACTTGGAGGGATTGGATCCGTGATCGCCTCCGTCGTTTCATGGGCGGCAATGCTCGCGACGGCGTCAGCCACCGCGTCGCTGTTGGGAGACGGAACGCCCGGTGCCTGGCAATGAAAGAGATCGCCGTATGGCTGGTTCGTATAGATGATCGGAGTACCCACTCCATTGAAGAATGCGCTGTGGTAGGCGCAGTACCTGGTGTACGCGCACGCGGTACTCGAGGAATCGATGCATGAGCCTTCACCCGCCGAAGTGAAAAGGAGGAATAGATGGTTGATCCCTGCCGTCCATCCCTTGATGGTCATGACCTTTTTGACTTCATGTTGAAGCTGTCCGTTCGTCAGACAGTTGCCCGGTGTCAGAGGATCTGCGCATGCCGAGGCCGGATAGGCTGAGGTATCGACGAAGGCGCCGCCCCACGTACCGGTATTATGGATGTAGGTAGTGACTCCGCCGATGGTCTGAAAATACTGGGTGTTGTTATTGTCGAGACTGTGCGAGGGGTAATCCTTCAGCATCCTCTTCAAGATGGGCAGGTAGTTGGTCGACATGCCCGTCCCGCCGCCGCCCTGCAGACTTGGCGGATCCCAGAAGATGGCGTAAATCGTCGGATTCACCATCACCGAACCGCCGTTGTAATTCAGCGGTCCGGTGTCCGACAGGAGCGGGGCGAGGGCGTTTGCTCCGCCTACCGATGGAAAGATGTGGATGATGCTGCCGTCGTCGGATGTCAGTGAAAGAGGCGACCGATTTTCCTGCGCCTGGGCGCTCGTTCGCATCAGCGGAGAGATGGCGAGGACGGCGATCGCTATACTCATGGCAAGTTTTCGCACGATTGCACTGGTTATTGAGAAAACCGGCTTATGGGCGTTTTTGGGCATGGAATAACGGTAAACCATGTTTTTAGGTGAAACAAGCAACTGTTTGGAAGTTTAGCCCAATATCGCAGCGAAATAGCGGAAATATGATTTATAACAATCAATCTTTAACTTAATTAATTGCTTAAGCGCTTTGGAAAACAAATCTCTTTACGGCGCTTCGCGACCTTCGGCTTGTCTTCTGTCGGCTTCGGACCAGGCTTTCGCGATCGTCTCGCACATCGCGCGATGCACCTTGCGGTTGCTCGCGAGGATGTTGCGCGCGTCGAGATCCAGCGCCGAGCCGTCGAGATTGGTCACCCGGCCACCTGCCTCATTAACGATCAGTGCCCCGGCCGCCACGTCCCATGGCCGGAGTCCGAATTCCCAGAACCCGTCGACCCGTCCGCAGGCGACATAGCAGAGATCGAGCGCAGCGGACCCGGTGCGCCGCACTCCCTGCGTGCGCATCATGAACGCTTCCCAGAAGGTGAAATAGAAATTGCGCCGTTCGCGCCGATCGTAGGGAAAGCCGGTCGCAAGCAGAACGCGGTCGAGCGACGGAGTTGCGCTGACGTGAATCGGCTGGGCGTTGAGCCGTGCGCCGCGGCCTCGCGCAGCGACGAACAGTTCGCGCTTGAGCGCGTCGAACACCACCGCAAGCTCGACTCGCCCGCGGCGCTCGTACGCGATCGACACGCAAAACTGCGGAAATCCATGTGCGAAGTTAGTGGTGCCGTCGAGCGGATCGATAATCCATCGATGCTCGCTGGAACGTGCATTTGCACCGCTCTCTTCGGCCAGGATCGCGTGGCCGGGAAACCTGCGGGTGAGCGTGCGGATTACGGCGCGCTCGGATTCGTGGTCGGCTTCGGTCACCAGGTCGATCGCGTTGCTCTTGCGAGTGATCTTGATGCGGCTGAGGCGCTGCAGATGGATCCGGCCGGCCGCGCGTGCGGCGCTGAGCGCCACGTGCTCAAGTTTGGCGGGCGTCGTAGCGGCCTTGGAGCGCATAGCGCATGGACGTTATTCGACGAGTGAAGCGTTATCCAGCGCGCAGCGCGAGTGATGCGCGCGTCAATCCACAAGGCGCACCATATAGCGCACATTTGGATAGGGAGAGATTCGGTCTGAAGTGCGCAGAGGTCAGTTGAAACAGAGAGGGAACCAGAAAGATTGATGTCAGCGACACGAAGCGCGTTTGGCGAAGGCGAGCGCGAAGAGCCTAACTAAGCATCATTCCTCCGCCGGGCGGTAAACTATCTCGAGCCGTTCGAGGAAGTCCGTCAGTTCGCGTCCGAGCCGCCGCGCCGTGTCGAAATCGCCATCTTTGCCCGCCTGCTCTAGATCGCGCCCGAGATCGGTTACCGCATCGAGGCCGTAGCTACCGCCTTCACCCTTCATCTTGTGGCCTAGCCGCGCGATCGCCTCGGCGTCGCGGTGTTCCACCGCGGTCAGGACGGCGCGGGCGTCCTCGCGTTTGCGCGCCAGGAACCCGGGAACGAGGTCGCTCAGGTCCTGATCGATCTGAACCACGATGGGGCGCGCGGAGGCTGGCGCGCCGCCGTCGTCTCCCCCCGCATCCTTCGCGGAATACTCAGGCTGCTCGGCCGACCTGACGGCATCTCCGATCGCTTCCAGTAAGGTTGAACGTTTCACCGGCTTGATCACATGCGCGTCGCATCCCAATTGCAAGCTCCGTCGGACGGCTTCGTCCTGGGCCGAGGCGGTCAATGCGATGATCGGGGTGGGGCGGCGATGATCGCCCTGCTCGCGGCGGCGAATCTCGGCGATCGCCTGGTAGCCGTCCATCACAGGCATCTCGATATCCATCAGAATCACGTCGTAATGGCCGGCTGCGAACTTGTGCACCGCGATCTCGCCATTCTCGGCGGGGTCGAGCTGGTACGGAGTATTCTTCAGATAGGCTTCGACCAGTAGCCGATTGTCGGCGGAATCTTCCGCCAGCAGAATTCTAAGCGGCTTGTCGATCACCAAAGGCACGGTGCGCGACGTGCCGCGTTGGATCAAGAAGTCGGATCGCGCGGCATGAACGGCAGCGGCCGCGCCATTGCCGTTGGCGCTCCCGTCGATGGTGCCGGAGCATGCCGAGGCGAGTATCGCCCACAGGTCGGCGCGCCGCACGGGCTTGAGCAGATAGCGGCAGCGCGGGCTTTCTTCCAGGCCGAGTTCGCGCAGGCGGCGAAGCTGAGAGTTGAGATCATCGGCCGTCAGCATCAACACCGTGGCCTCGCGCGGGTGCGGCGTGATCATTATTTGGTGCGCGATCGCTGCGCCATCAGGCGGCGGCATCCGGTTGTCCGCCAGCACCGCGTCGTAAGGCCGTCCGGACGCGCGTGCCCGCGCGATCTCAACCAAGGCGCCGGCGCCGTCCGAGGCCACGAAGACCTCAGCGCTGGCGAGCCCGACCAGTTCGCTCAGGACGACACGGCTGGCCCCGGAGTCGTCCACCACCAGCACCCGCTTTCCTGCAAGACGCCCTTTGCCGGCGAGGGTCGGGCCCGCGACTGACGCTCCAACCTGAAGTTCGAGCGCTACGCTGAAGGTGAATGTGCTGCCCTCGCCAGGACGACTTTCGACCGCAATCTTGCCGTCCATCAGTTCGACGAGGCGTTTGACGATCGCGAGGCCCAAGCCGGTGCCGCCGTATTTGCGGCTGATAGTCGGATCGGCCTGGGTGAAATCCGAGAATATCGCCTGCTGGCGGTCGGTGGGGATACCGACGCCGGTATCGCGGACCACGAAGTTGAGCAACTGGCGCCTGCCCACCTGACCGGCGCAGCTGGAACTGGCGGTCGCTGCGGGCTTCGCCTGGGGATTAAGAGGTTCGCCGATCTCCGCGAAGTCCACAGCGTCGATAGTCAGCGTCACTTCGCCATGCTCGGTGAATTTGATCGCGTTGCCGAGCAGGTTGAGCAGGATTTGGCGGAGGCGCAGCGGGTCGCCCTTCAGCGCGGTGGGAAACGCGGACGCGATACGCAACACCAGCTCGAGGCCTTTTTCGTGCGCGCGTACGCCGAGCGTTTCCATCACGCCCTCGGCCATCTCGACCAGGTCGAAGTCGGCGCGCTCGAGGCTGAGCCGTCCGCTCTCGACTTTGGAGAGGTCGAGGATGCCGTTGATCAGGTTAAGCAGCGAAGCGCTGTTGCTGCGCATCGTATCGAGGTAACGGCGCTGATCGGCACTGAGCACGGTTTCCGACAGCAGGTCGGCCATGCCGAGGATCGCGTTCATAGGTGTGCGAATTTCGTGCGACATGACGGAGAGGAAATGCGACTTTGCTTCCAAAGCCGCCAGCGCTGCCTCGCGCGCAGCTATCAGTTCATGCTGAGTCCGCTTGAGGTCGCTGATGTCACGCGCGATCGAGACCACACACGGTTCGCCGCCGACTTCGACCACCACCGCCGAAATCAGGCCGGGGATTTTTCGGCCGTCGCGCGCGCGAAACTCGAACTCCATGTTGCGGACTTGCCCTTGCGTCCTGAGCCGCTCGACGAAAAGCCCGAACTGGTTCGGATCGACCCAGAGTCCGAGCTCTTCGGTGGTTTTTCCCAGGGCTTCATCGCGGGTATAGCAGACTGCTTCAAACGCCTTGTTGACCTCGATATATCGGCCATCGCTCAGGCGCCAGATGGTCATCGAATCGAGGCTGGTGTCTAAAATTCTGCGCAGCGTCTGTTCGCTCTCCTGGAGGCGGCGCTGCGCTCGTTCGCGCTCGGCAATTTCTCCACGCAGCGATGCCTGGCTTGCTTCCAACCGACGCACCTCGGCCGAGAGCGCCTCGCGCACGGCGCGCAACTCGCGCTCGGTCCGCTTGAGCTCGCTGATGTCGCGCACCATCGAGATAACGCATTGCTCGCCGCCCAATTCCACCAGCGTCGCGGCGACCAGGCTCGGCACCAGCCGGCCGTCCTTGTTGCGCAGCTCGGTCTCGAAATTTCGCACGGTCCCGCGCGCGCGGAGCTGGCCCACCAGCATACGGAGCTGATCGCGCGGCCAGCGGCCGAACTTGGCGACCGAGACCCCGAGGACCTCCTCACGAGTGTAGCCGGTCTTGAGAAATTCGGGGTTAACCTCGAGCGTCGCGCCGTCGGACATACGGGTGATGACGATATTGTCTGGCGCGGCGTCGAACACCTTGCGCAGCATCTCCTCGCCCTCGCGCAGGCGACGCTCGGCCAACTCGCGCTCGGCCATCACCGTCGCGCTATGCGCGAGCGCATCGGCCAAATCGTGGTGGCTCGCGCGCAGACTGTCCATCCATCCAGCCAGTTCGGCTCTGTGGCGTGCGCGTATCGCAAGCACGAAATGTCCCAGCGCGGCTGCGACCACCACGCCGAGCCATCGGTAGGCCGTCTCGGGGTCAACCGAGGCACGTATTAGCGCCGGCATCGCCGTAATCAGCAGCGCGAGCGCACCGAGTGCCGCCTGCCAGCGAGCCGACCATCGCAATAGCGCCCCCGCGCCAACAAGCGTGAGCACCATGGTGATGAACAATGGCTCAGCGTCGCCCGTGAGAAAGCGCAACGTCAAGGTAAGGCCGTAGATGGCCAGCAGGTTGGCAAAGCAGACCGGCCGCCAGTTGCGCTCGAACGAGCTTGTCATCGTGAACGCCACGACGACAGTGGTGACAACCATCATGGCGACGTGCATCGCGACCGCTGCCGGCGTCAGATTTGGTGAAAAGTAAGCGACGATGAAGTAGATCGCTTCGAAGGCGACCAGCAGCGCTGCACCCGCGCGCATCAGGTGCAGGTTGAAGTCTCGGAATCTTGGCTCAGAGTCGAAAAGTTCGGCTGAGAAGTCGTACTCGCGCGTCGCTCGTCCCGGAGCAGCCGCACCAGCGGTGAGCACATCAGCGGACGCCCGCGCGTCGCCGATGGAGTCCGTCGGCTCGGGTTTCCTGAGCGCCATCTACAACGTACCCCGGCCCTTGGTCGGCGGCGCGCCCGGACGCAAGACCCGCCTCATAGTAGCAATTTATACTAACAAGCGCGATTGTTTGCTTATCCGGCCTAACCGGCGCGGGTCGCGGCCGTTAAAAATAGCGCCGCGATCCGATCGTCTTGGCCATCGTTTCTAGTCTCAGGAATGGGCTATCGGGAACCGCTTTGTTTTTCGAGGCAAATACGGCTAGGCGGTGTGCCACCTTCTCTTTGAACTCGGAAACCTAAAGCGCGTCACCTGGCGGAGGCTGCATCACGCAGCGAGAGCCGCACTCAGCAGGCGGCAAGCGCGCGCGTGAAGTCTTCGACAAGGTCCTCGGTCGCTTCGAGCCCCACGGAAAATCGAATCAGGCCCTCAGCGATTCCAGCGCGCGCTCGTTGTTCCGGTGTCATTCCGGCATGCGACGTCGTCGCCGGACGCGTGATCAGACTCTCGACGCCGCCCAGACTCGGCGCCGAGATAGGCAGCGTGACGTGCTGGATAAAACTGTCGGCGGCGGCGATCCCGCCATCGAGCTCGAAGCTCAGCATCCCGCCAAAGCCATCGAGCAGGTCGCAGGCGCGCAGATGGTCGGGGCTGCTTTCGAGTCCCGGGTAATTGACCTGGCGGACCTTGGGATGGGCTTCCAGAAAGCGCGCGATCTTGAGCGCACTTTCGTTCTGATAACGCACGCGCACCGCCAGGGTTTTCATTCCGCGATGCAGTAGGAAGCAGGCGTGCGGATCGAGCACGCCGCCCAGATGGTTGAGTTTGTGCGTTACCTTCTGCACCAGGCGGGCGCGTCCGATCACGGCGCCGGCCACAATATCCGAGTGGCCGTTCAAATACTTGGTGCAACTGTGCAGCGAAAGATCGAAGCCCGCTTCCGCCGGGCGGAAGTTCACCGGACTTGCGAAGGTGTTGTCGATGATCGACACCAGCCCATGGGCGGCGGCGAATTCGACCACTGCGTTCAGATCCGGCACTCGCATCAGCGGATTGGAAACGGTCTCGACATAGATCGCGCGGGTGCGCTCCGTGAGTTGCTCGCGCCAGGACGCCGGGTCGTTGGGGTCGATGAAATCCGTGCTGATCTCAAGTGCCGGCAGATCGGCCGTAAGCAGGTCGTGCGTGCCGCCGTACAGGCAATCCTGGGCCAGCAGATGGTCGCCCGCACCGAGCAAAGCCAACATCGTGGCTGAAATCGCCGCCATCCCGCTTCCCGCCACCAGTGCCGCTTCGGCGTTCTCCAGCGCCGCCAGCTTGCGATGCAACACCTCGTGATTAGGTGTGTTGCTCAGCCGGATATAGCGGAGGTCGTGGTAATTCTCCTCGCCGCGATAGGCGAAGGTCGCCGATTGGAAGATTGGCATCGACACCGCACCGCCGATGCGTGGGTCGGGCTCGCCTGCATGGACGAGCTTGGTTTCGAGCGCCCGCACGACGTTATGGATAACCTTGGCCATGCCGTTTCCTCCGCGGGCTTTGCCCGACGACGTATCGCTGTCGAGCAGGCGGGGTTGGCGAATCTCCCAGCATGCGCTCGAGTCGGGATGTAGAGCATTTCTAGCACTCAGTAGGCTAATTTCACACCGCCCCGATTGCGCCTTTCGCGCCAGGTGCGGCGCAGCTAAGCTAAACGCTGTGGATGCGCGCGTATGCGCGCGACCGCGACAGGGAGTGTAGCGAATTGAAGGCGATCATTATTGGCGGCGGCATTATCGGATGCTCTGTGGCATGGCGACTTGCCGCTGACGGCGTCATCGCTACGGTGCTCGAGCGCGGCCGTGTGGGCCAGGAAGCGTCGTGGGCCGCGGCCGGGATGATCGCGCCGCAGGCCGAAGCCGAGGGTCCCGGCCCGTTCTTCGATTTTTGCATGAAGGCGCGTGACGCCTTCGACGAAATTGTCGATCGCCTGGTGCGCGACGGCGGTGTCGATCCCGAGTATGACCGTGCGGGAATTCTCTACGTAGCCTTGGACGCCGCTGAGCGCTCACAACTCGAACGGCGTGCTGCGTGGCAGCGAAGCGTCGGCGCTCCGCTGGAGGAGCTAAGCGGTGCCGAGGCGCGCCGAATCGAACCGATGCTTTCGCCCGAAGCGCTCTACGCGATCCACATGCCAACGAATCGGCGCACCGACAACCGCAAGCTCACCCATGCCTACGCCGCCGCCGCGCGCAGGGCGGGGGCTGAATTCGTCGAAGGGGCGCGCGTCGAGGCACTGGCGCTTCGCGGGGAGCGTGCGATCGGAGTCGTGATGGATGGCGGCTCGATTCGCGAGGCCGACGTCGTGGTCAACGCGGCCGGCTCATGGGCGGGCGAGATTCGCGGATTGGAGGCCGACCGCGTGAAGCTTCATCCGGTGCGCGGCCAAATCCTATGCTTCGAAGTCACGCCCGGAGCTATTGGCGCCGCGCTGTTCTCGCTGCGCGGCTACGTGGTGCCGCGGCGCGACGGGCGCCTGCTCGCCGGCTCGACCATGGAAGAGGCCGGCTACAACAAGAGCGTGACGCTCGCGGGACTCGACAAGATCGCGCGCGGTGCAGCCTCGATCGTGCCCGCGCTGGGAGCGGCAGCCTTTCGCGAGGCCTGGGCCGGATTGCGTCCCGCCACGCGCGACCTGCAGCCCGTGCTTGGGTTCTCGCCCAGCGTATCCAATGTGCTATGGGCAGCCGGTCACTTTCGCAGCGGCATTCTGCTTTCAGCAATCACCGGCGAGATCATCGCCGATTTGGTCAAGGGGCGCCGGCCCGCGGTAGAATTGGGCGCGTTTTCCGCCACGCGTTTCAGGGAGCAATAGCTTATGACTCGAATCCTCGGCCTCATGCACGACCTGTTCTTCCGCTCCAAGGTGGACGCCGTGTCCCACGCCGTGGGTATAGCGGTCGTGTATGCGACTTCTATGGAGGAGGCGAACGCGCGATGCGCCGAGGAGGTGCCCGCGATGATTTTCGTCGACCTCGCCGACCCACGCTTTCCGGCGGTCGAGACCGCTGGTGCGATGCGAGTTGCGGCGCCCTCCGCGCGGCTTATCGGGTTCGCCTCGCACGTCGACCTCAAGGCCTTGAGCGCGGCGCGCGAGGCCGGATTCGAGATGACGCTCTCGCGCAGCGAATTCACCCAACGTCTTCCCGAACTGCTAAAGACGTAACGTAGACGCGCTGCCTCGGCCACCCGGAAGGGCCGGGTAAATTGCGGGCGGACCGGCGATGATGACATCAACTGTCAGATGGATATTCGTCATCGTTGGCACGGTCGCTTACTTTGCCCTGGCGGTCATCGGCCGGGGCGGCCTTGCATCTTTCTTTTCTGATACGCCGCTTACTGCACTAGCGATCGTATTCTTTGCCATGTCTGGCGTGGCGCTTTTCGCCGGCGGAAATCTGAGCGCCGGTGTGCGCGAGGATCGCGACAACCGCTGGGTGCTCGCGGCCTTTGGAGTGCTCGGACTGCTGGAGGCCTATCTGCCGGCCTACACGGACCGAATCGACTTTTGGACCCTCGACGGCGACACCATCCGATGGTTTGGCGTCGTGCTCTTTGTTGCCGGTGGTGCGCTGCGGCTATGGCCGGTTTTTGTGCTGGGCAACCGCTTCAGCGGCCTGGTCGCGATTCAGCCTGAGCACACGCTGGTCACCAGCGGTATCTACTGTGTGATCCGGCATCCCAGTTACCTGGGTTTGTTCGTCAACTCGCTTGGATGGTCCCTGGCGTTTCGTTCAGCGGTGGGTGTGCTGCTGACCGCGCTCACGATGGTGCCGCTGCTCGCGCGCATCAGTGCCGAAGAACGGCTGCTGCGCTCGCAGTTTGGCGATGAGTACGAGGCGTACCGTGCGCGGACCTCGCGGCTGATTCCCGGGATCTACTAGCGCACTCAAATTTTGGACGTCTTATTTCTGGGCTTCGCCCGCGTTGATCCGGCCGCGGTTCTTGTTGATGCCCATCACGCGTCCGGCATTTTCAGGCTTGGGCAGCGCGCCATGCGCCGCCGCCATCAAGCTGAGCCGGCGCATCGTTTCATCCGGCCACGGCACGATCCGCCGCGTCTTATAGTCGACGTTGATCATGAGAACTTCGTTGGTCGCGACCGGCCATCCTTCTTCGCCGTGATACATGTGATGAAACAGGTGGAGGCGCTTGGCGTCGTGATCGAGGATTT
Source organism: uncultured delta proteobacterium (assembly GCA_963710455.1). GTDB lineage: Bacteria > Desulfobacterota > Binatia > Binatales > Binataceae > JAKAVN01. The sequence goes on along the minus strand of CAVQAG010000009.1, from coordinate 253,788 downwards.
GTGAAGTGACCCGCAAGGGCGCGCCGAGCCGGACCTCGCGCGCGTAAGCGAGATGGGTTTCGAGCACGAACAACATGCCGAGTTCGTGTTGCGTGTAAAGCGGTCCCACTCCGAGCATCGCGCACAGCACGTCGGCGGCCTGGTCGAAGACGGTTACGTACACTGCCATGTTCATGTGGCCATAAAGATCGATCCATTCGGGAAGCACGACGGCGCGATAGCGATCTAATGGAGCGCTGAGTTCAAGTTCGGGAAGAGAGTAGGGGAAGGTCATCTGCGCAAAGCGCCTCCTTTGATTTTGCCGGCCCGCGGGATCGAGTAAGACAGATGCTATAATTTTCTCAACGATGAATTCAGTGCTCGATGCTTTTCATCCTGCCGTTCGCGCCTGGTTTGCCGAACGCTTCGGGGAGCCCTCCCCGGCACAGACCCTGGGATGGCCGGTAATCGCGCGATGCGACGCGCCGCCCGGCCATGACGTGCTTTTGTGCGCGCCTACCGGCAGCGGCAAGACGCTCGCCGCCTTTATGTGGTCGATCGACCGGCTATTCCGCGACGCTGAGCGCGGCGAACTCGGCGATCGCGTCTCGGTGCTCTATGTCTCGCCGCTCAAGGCGCTCGCCAATGACATCCGGGTCAACCTCGAAGAGCCGCTGGCCGGAATTCGCCAGACAGCGCATCGTATGGCCGCGGCGCGTCTTAACGAAGTTAAACCAATACTTGAAGTGCGCGCGGGGCTTCGCACCGGCGATACTTCGGCCAATGAGCGCTCCGCGATGCTTCGCCGGCCGCCCCACATCCTCGTCACCACGCCCGAGTCGCTATTCATCCTGCTGACCTCGCCACGCTTTCGTCAAAGCCTGAGCGCCGTGCGCTACGTGATCGTCGATGAGCTGCACGCGCTCGCGCCCAACAAGCGCGGCGCCCATCTGATGCTCACGCTGGAGCGGCTGGAACGGCTGGTGTGTGCGACCGGGGCGCCGCGGCCCGCGCGGATCGGGCTCTCAGCGACGCTCAATCCTGTCGAACGGCTCGCAGGGTTTCTCGCCGGCTTCGACGCCGACGCCAGCGGTGAGCGCCATCCGCGCGCGGTAAAGGTGGTGCATGCCCAAGGGTCTGAAGATCGCGCGCGCCGGATGGACCTCCAGGTTATCGCGCCGGGGCCCGACCTTGGTCCGCTCGCGACCCATCAGCACTGGGAGGCTATGTATGACGCGGTCGCCGCACTCGTCAAAGAGCATCGAACGACCCTGGTTTTCACGCTGAGCCGGCGGTGGGCCGAGCGGATCGCGCTTAATCTCCAAAAGCGCCTCGGCAACGACGCCGTGCTGGCCCATCACGGGAGTCTCGCACGCGCTGAGCGGCTGGAGGCAGAGCAGCGGCTCAAGCGCGGTGAGCTGCGCGCGCTGGTCGCGACCTCGTCGCTGGAGTTGGGTATCGACGTCGGCGCGGTCGAGCTGGTTTGCCAGATCGACACGCCCAAGAGCATCTCGGCCGCGATTCAGCGGATCGGCCGCTCGGGCCATCAACTCGACGCGACTCCCAAGGGGCGCCTCTTCGCGCTGACGCTCGACGATTTGCTCGAATGTGGCGCGGCGGTGCGCGCGATCCGCCACGGTCGGCTCGACGAGGTGGAGATCCCGACCGGATGCCACGACGTCGCGGCGCAGCAGATAGTCGCGATCGCCGCCGAAGAGGACGAAATCGGCGAGGCCGATTTGCTGCGCCTGCTGCGCGGCGCGTACAACTTCGCCGATCTTGATCGCGCCTCGCTCGCCCATCTGCTCGATCAGATGGCGGCCGAACTGGCGGCGCGAATCCAGGGCGCAGCGCCGAAAATCTTCTACGACCGCATCGGCGCACGCGTGCGCGCACGGCGCGGCGCGCGGATGGCCGCGATAACCTCGGGCGGTACGATTCCGGAAAGCGGCAATCTCGACGTCGTGATCGAATCGCAGGGGCGCAAGATCGGCGACGTCGAGGAGGACTTCGCCCAGGAGTCCTCGCGCGGCGATATTTTCGCGCTCGGCTCGTTGCCGTGGCGGGTGCTCGGAATTTCGCGCAACCGTTTCCTGGTCGAGCCGGCGCCCGGGATGGCGCCGTCGCTGCCCTTCTGGCAGACCGAAGCGGCGGGACGTTCGCCCGCGCTGTCGGCTGAAGTTTCGGCGCTGCGCGGCGCGATCTTCGAGTGTATCGCGCGCGGCGACGAAGTTGCCGCCGCGGAATTCCTTCGCCGCGAATGTGCGATGGACGAACGGGCGGCACGCCAGGCGATCGATTACGTGCGCCGCGGGCATGGTGCGCTAGGCGCGATACCCAATGAGCGCACGATCGTGGTCGAGCGCTTCTTCGACGGCCTCGGCGGCACCCAGGTGGTGATTCACTCGCCGTTCGGGATGCGCGTCAACCGCGGGCTCGGCCTCGCGATCCGAAAACGTCTCTGCCAGTCGTTCGACTTCGAAATCCAGGCCTCAGCGATCGACGACGCGGTGCTGCTCGCGCTGAACGCGCGCCATAGCTTTCCGCTCGAGTCGCTGATGGCGATGGTTTCCGCGCGCACGGCGCGTCACGTCCTCGAACAGGCGCTGCTCGCCGCGCCGATGTTCGAGGTACGCATGCGCCACGTCGCGACGCGCGCGCTCGCCGTGATGCGTTCGTCGCGTGGGCGCAAGGTGCCGGCATGGATCCAGCGCCTGCGATCTCAGGAATTTGCGGCCGCGATTTTCCCCGGGCGCGAGGCATGCCTGGAAAATCGGCCGGCCGACGTCGCATTGCCCGACCACTTCATCGCCACCGAGACGATGCGTGAGTGCCTCACCGAATCGGCCGATATCGGCCGTATTGAAGAACTGCTCCGCTCGATCGAGCAGGGCACGACGCGGGTAGTGACCGTCGATTCGATTGCGCCGTCGGTCTTCGCTCATCGGATCCTGCTCGCGTGGGATTACTCGTTCCTTGACGATGGCGAGCGCGCCAACCGCCGGAGCCGCACCGTAACGCTCAATCGTGCGATGGCCGAAGATGTGCTGCGCACAGAGGACCTGTCCGCGATGCTAGCCGCCGACGCGATCGAGAGCGTCGAGGCCGAGGTAAGCGGGCGTGCGATGGCACGGCGCGCGCGCGATCGCGACGAACTCTACGAATTGATTCGTGCACACGGCGCGCTCGCGACCGGCGGGCTCGAGGAGCGGGCCGCGGGCGAGGCGAATCCGATGCTGTCGGTGCTGGAGCGCGAGGGCCGCGTGGTCCGCGCCCGATTCTCCTCTGGCGCTCCCGAGATGCTGATCGCGAGCGAGGATGCCGCGCTTTTTACCGCGGCCTATCCCGAGGCAATTGTCGAACGGCACGCCGAAGCGCCGCCGTCCGCACCTGCTTCCATCGCCCCCGCATCGGAAGCGGACGACGCGGAGCGCGAGATCCTGCGCCGTGCGATGGCAACCTCAGGGCCGGTCGAGATCGCGGACCTCGCCGAGCGCTTGAAGATGGCGCCGGCGACGCTCAACAAGCATCTCCTGGCGCTCGAAGCGAGGGGGCTGATCTTCCGCGGGCACTTCACCCCACGCCGCGCACAGATCGGGGCATCGCGGAGCCGCTCGGCCGCCACTGGAGCCGCCGCCGCAGCCAGCCCTGAACAATGGTGCGACCGCTACAACCTGGAGAAAATTCATCGCCTGACGCTTAGCCGGCTGCGTGCCGAAACCGAGCCGTGCGCGGACCACGAGTACGTTGCTTTTCGGATGCGATGGAACCATGTGGGCGGTGCGGGAATTGCCGCCGACCAATCGGGCGTCGCCGCCGTGCTGGAACAGCTCTCCGGTGTCGCGCTCAGCCCGGAGTTGTGGGAACGCGCGATCCTGCCGGCGCGAATTCCTGGCTATCGTTCCGAGTGGCTCGATCTGCTTTGTCTTGGGGGTGAAGTGGTTTGGGCGGCAGTGCCGGGCGAGAACGCTGACGACGAAGTGCCGGCGCGAATCACGTTCCTGCGCCGGCGGCGTGCCGGTGGCGCGCGTTTCGACGAGGCGGCGGCGAACTCCGCCGCCGCCGAACTCGTTGACCGCGACGAGCAGCGGGTCTTCCTCGCGCTCGCCGCTGGTGGGGCGCAGTATCTCGACCAACTCGCCGAGCGCGCCGGGCTGGCGGAGCGGACAGCGCTCGCGGCGCTATGGCGCCTCGCCGCCGCCGGCCGCGTTTCCAACGATAGTTTCGCTCCGCTGCGCTTGTTGTGGGCCGCACCCGAGGCGGTGCGGGCGATGGCCCCGGGGGCTCATCGCCGCGCCCGCCATGACGCGGCGCTGCGCGCGCGGCTGCGCTCGAGTGTGACAGGGCGCTGGTCGGCGCTGGGCATGGGCGCTGCCGCCAAAGCCGCAGCGCCCATGCCCAGCGCGAAGAGCGACGGCGCCGGCGCTGTCACGTTCCGAGGCGCGCGCCGAAGCGCGCGGCTCGGAACGCGAGTTGGCTCGCGACCTGGCGCGCGAGTGCGCCGAGACGCTGCTCTATCGTAACGGGATCGTGGCGCGCGAGATGCTGGGGCTGGAAAGCGAGCCGATGACGTGGCACGAAATCTCGTTTGCGCTGCGCAGGATGGAGTATGCCGGATCGATCCGGCGCGGCTATTTCGTCCGCGCGCTTTCGGGTGAGCAATACGCGTTGCCGGCGGCGCTCGAGATGCTCGCCGCGTCGCGCAATCTCAACCCCGCGCGCGAGCCTCCGGTGGCGCTCAGCGCCGCCGATCCGGCCAATCCTTACGGCGCCGTGCTGCCCGGATGCGGCGTCGCGCGCGAGGCTGGGAACTTCGTCATGATGCGGGGTGGGCGCGTGATGCTCGGGCTTGCGGGACGCGCGCTGGCGAGTCTCGACGCGCTCGACGATGAGGCCTTCTCGACGGCTGTGGGGGCGCTTATCGATCTCAAGCGCAAAGTCGTGGTCGATACAATTGACGGTGCGCCGGCGCTCGCGTCGGTGCGGGTCGATGCGCTCGCCGCGATGGGTTTCCATTCCGACGGCCGCGCGCTGGTTTACGACGGATTGCCCGGCCCTGCGCCTTCGCGCGCGGCGGCCCGTCGCCAAGCGCGGTGAAGTGCATCTCAAAGATGATGAGTTTCCGATGACACCTGACGAAAAGGGCTCGCAGGAGAAACATTCGGCGGATCTGCAGGCTCTGCAAAAGCTTATCGATCGCAGCGCCGCGTCGGCCGGCCCGGCCGCGGCCGATTCGCTCGCTTATCCAGCGCGGCAGATGAGCGCGGCCGAGTTCGTCGAGTTCTGGCAAAGCGTCCGGCTGGTTGCGATGGCGACCCTAGGCGAAAACGGTGGCCCGCATATCGCGCCCGTGCATGCGCGCCTCGACGGCAACCGCCTGCATCTCGTGATCTACGACAACACGCTGCGCCGGCGCGATATCGCCGCCAATCCGCGGATCGCGTTCACGACCTGGCGCGCCGACGGCGCGGCCGCGATCGTTTATGGCGTCGCGCGCGAAGTCGCCGGCAGCTTGCGCCCTGCGCGCCCGGCGCAAAGCGGCAGGGCTCGCCAGGTGATCGAACTCGAGGTCGAGCTGACGAGAGTCTACGCGATGCGCCCGCCCGATCGCGCGGCCTGACATCGCTCGGCGCAGGGGGATGCTTGCATTCCGCCATCACCTGCGGCTCAGATTGTGCCTATGAACAAGACGTTATGGCTCTACGGCGTGCTGGTTTTCGCGGGCGGATTGATCGGTGGAGCCCTGACCAGCTCAGTTTTTTGCCGCACGCGAACCGTGACCGCCGCCACTCCGGTCGTCAAGGGCACTAGCGCCGCGAAAAACGATAACTCCGCGCCGCGGCGAGTCGTAGCGGCCTCGGAATTCCTGTTGCTCGACTCGGACGGCAAGCCGCGGGCCAAAATCGACGTGAATGACGACGGAAAGGCTGGCTTCTCGATGTACGATCGCGAAAACCATCCCCGCGCTCAAATCGTGGTCGATACCTACGGTGCGCCGAGCGTGCGGCTCTATGACACCACCAACAAGGTCAGGCTCTCGTTGGAAATCAGCACCGATGGAGTCCCAACCGTGCGCCTGCTGGATAGCAGCGACCGGCCGCGCGCTGTGATCGGTGTCGACGGCCAGGGTGAAGCCGGGCTCAACTTTTACGCCCAGGACGGCAGAGTGCTGCGCGAATTGCCCTAGCGGATTGCGCTGCGGCGATGCGCGGCCCGCCTTGGCGAACATCGAAGCGCCACGCTATCTTGAAACTCCACAGCAACCCACAGCCGCGCCCCCGCCGTCTAACGGCTACGGAGCGCGCGATTTTCCGGAAAGGACCCGGCCTGAACCATGACTAAAGACAGTTTCGGCGCGCGTACCGCACTCAACGTTGGCGGCCGGCAAGTACACCATCTTCAGCCTCCCGGCGTTGGAGAAACGCGGCTTTGCGCTTGCGCGCCTGCCATTTTCGATCAAGGTGATGCTCGAGAACGTGCTGCGCCGCGAAGACGGAGTGGTCGTCACCGCCGACCAGGTCGAAGCGGTTGGACGCTGGCAGCCGCAGCCGGGCGAGCGCGAGTTCTCTTTCATGCCGGCGCGCGTGCTGCTCCAGGATTTCACCGGCGTGCCGGTGGTGGCCGACCTGGCCGCGATGCGCGACGCGATCAAACGCCTTGGCGGCAATCCCTCGCGGATCAATCCGCTCCAACCCGCCGATCTCGTGATCGACCACTCCGTGCAGGTCGACAGCTTCGGCAGTCCGAAGTCGTTCGCGATCAACGCCGAGATGGAGTTCGAGCGCAATCGCGAGCGCTACCTGTTTCTGCGCTGGGGCCAGGGAGCCTTCAACAACTTCCGCGTGGTCCCGCCCGACACCGGAATCGTGCATCAGGTCAACCTCGAGTATCTCGCCCCGGTCGTCTTCACCTCGTCCGACGGCCAGGCCTATCCCGACACGCTGCTGGGCACCGATTCGCATACCACGATGATCAACGGACTCGGCGTGGTGGGGTGGGGGGTCGGTGGCATCGAGGCCGAGGCCGCGATGCTTGGGCGCTCGATCCCGATGCTGATTCCCGAGGTGATCGGCTTCAGGTTCACCGGCGCGATGCGTGCGGGGGCGACCGCGACCGACCTGGTTTTGACGGTCACGCAGATGCTGCGCAAGCGCGGCGTGGTCAACAAGTTCGTGGAATACTTCGGCAGCGGACTCGGCAGCCTGAGCGTCGCCGACCGCGCCACCCTCGGCAACATGTCGCCCGAGTATGGCGCGACGATAGGATTCTTTCCGGTCGACGAGCAGACGCTGGAATACCTGCGCCTCACGGGACGCGCCGAGCCGCAAGTGCGCCTCATCGAGGCCTACTGCAAGGCGCAGGGGCTTTTCCGCACCGCCGCCTCGCCCGATCCCGTTTTCACCGACACGCTGGAGCTCGATCTCAGCACGGTCGAACCGAGCATGGCCGGGCCGCGCCGTCCGCAGGACCGCGTGCGGCTGCGCGAGTCCAAGAGCGAGTTCCGCCGCGAGCTGGCCAAGGAAGTCGCCAATCACGACGGTATCGATCCGGACCGGATCAGCAAATGGGTAAGCGAGGGCGGGCCGCCCGCCGCGGCGCCCCATCAGCCGATCCATGCGGGCGAACTCGGCGCGCTGGGCCACAGCGTCAAAGTGACGGGCGAGGGCGGCGCGCAGTTCGATCTCGCTCAGGGTGCGGTAGTGATCGCCGCGATCACAAGCTGCACCAACACCTCGAATCCGTCGGTGATGCTGGGTGCGGGGCTGCTGGCTAAGAAAGCCGTCGAGCGCGGGCTCACCGTCAAGCCGTGGGTCAAGACCAGCCTCGCGCCGGGATCGAAAGTGGTCACCGACTATCTCAAGCGCGCGGGCCTTACCGAATACCTGGAGCGGCTGCGGTTCAATCTGGTCGGCTATGGCTGCACCACCTGTATCGGCAATAGCGGCCCGATGCCCGAAGCGATCGCGGCCGCGGTCAAGCAGGGCGACCTGGTCGCATGCTCGGTGCTGAGCGGAAATCGCAACTTCGAGGGACGTATCAATCCGGTCGTGCGCTTTAACTATCTGGCCTCGCCGCCGCTGGTGGTCGCGTATGCACTCGCGGGCACGATGGACTTCGATCCCAACCGCGATTCGCTGGGCAACGACCAACAGGGCAAACCGGTTTACCTTCGCGACATCTGGCCGTCGACGCGCGAGCTCGCCGAGGCGGTCGCCGGCTCGATCGATTCCGCGATGTTCCGCAAGGAGTATGGCCAGGTGTTCGAAGGCGACGAGCATTGGCGCGGGCTGAAGGTGCCGGAGGGCGATCTGTTCAGCTGGGAGAAAGATTCGCTTTACGTCAAGGCGCCGCCGTTCTTCGACGGCGTTAGTGCTATGCCCCCGCCGGTTGACGACATCAAGGACGCGCGCGTGCTGGCGATGCTCGCCGACAGCGTGACCACCGATCACATCTCGCCCGCCGGATCGATCGGCGCCGACACGCCGGCCGGCAAGTATCTGATCGCTCATGGCGTGCAGCCGCGCGACTTCAATTCGTATGGCGCGCGCCGCGGCAATCATGAAGTGATGGTGCGCGGTACCTTCGCCAACATCAGGCTGCGCAACGAGTTGGTGCCCGGCGTAGAGGGCGGCTTCACGGTACATCTGCCCGACGGCGAACGCACCACGATTTTCGAGGCCTCCGAGCGCTACCGCACCGAGGGCGTTGCGCTGATCGTGATTGCCGGCAAGGAATACGGCTCGGGTAGCTCGCGCGATTGGGCCGCCAAGGGCACGCAATTGCTCGGCGTGCGCGCGGTGATCGCGGAGAGCTTCGAGCGGATTCATCGCAGCAACCTGGTCGGGATGGGCGTGTTGCCGCTGGAGTTCACTGGCGGCGAGACGCGCAAGACGCTGGAGCTAACGGGGCGCGAGACCTATTCGATCGAGGGACTGGCGGCGGGCGTTACGCGGCGCCAGAAGCTCAAGGTTCGCGTCACCGACGGCGGCCGCTCACGCGAGTTCGACGTGCTGGCGCGAATCGACACACCCGAAGAAGTCGAGTACATGCGCCACGGAGGGATCCTGCCCTACGTGCTGCGCGAACTGCTCCACACCTGAACTGTCCGCGGGCCGAGATTGAAATTGCAGGGACGCCGGGAGTATATCCGGCGATGCCGATTCTAGAGAGAGCACATAGCGAGGTCGAGATGAATCTCAAAGACGCGGTGGCAGTAATTACCGGCGGCGGTTCGGGACTGGGCGCGGCGACTGCGCAGGAATTCGCCGAGCGCGGAGCGAAGGTCGCGATTCTCGATCTGCCGTCGTCGCCTGGCCCGAAGATCGCCGCGTCCTTCGGCAATAAGGGGCTGTTCGTCGCGGCCGACGTTACTTCAGGCCCGGAGGTCGAGGCGGCCGTCGCGAAAGCGGCGGAACATTTCGCCACCGTTCATATTGCGGTCAACTGTGCCGGCATCGGACGCGCATCGCGCACGCTCTCCAAGGACGGACCGCATTCGCTCGACTTGTTCAACAAGGTGATCCAGATAAACCTGGTCGGGACCTTCAACACAATCCGGATTGCGGCGGCGAGGATGGCGAAAAATCAGCCCAACAGCGAGGGCGAGCGCGGCGTTATCATCAATACCGCTTCGGTCGCCGCGTATGAGGGTCAGATTGGGCAGGCGGCATATGCGGCCTCCAAGGGCGGCGTGGTCAGCCTGACCCTGCCGGTCGCGCGCGACCTGGCCTCGCTCGGCATCCGGGTATGCACCATCGCGCCGGGAATTTTCGAGACTCCGATGCTCGGTCTGTTGCCGGAACCGGCGCGCAAAGCGCTCGAGGCGTCGATACCGTTTCCGTCGCGGCTGGGACGCCCGAGTGAATATGCAGCGCTCGCACGCCATATCGTCGAAAACACGATGCTCAACGGCGAGACGATCCGGCTCGACGGGGCGCTCCGGATGGCGCCGCGCTAAGCGCGCCGCGTCGTGGCATCGGAAAATTACGGAGTAGGTGAGTCGGGCGGTGAAGCGTCGCTGGGAGGGCCTGCTTCAGGCGAAACCTCGTGGGTCGCGTCGGGCGCGGACATTCCCGGCGCAGTCATCTCAGGCAGCGTTCCCTCAGGGCTGACCGGTATCGGGCCCGGGGGCATCGACAATTCGGGCGCGTCGGCACCGATCGGAATTATCAGCATCCCTTGCTGATAGTGCGGGCCGCCGATAATCAACATCCCGTGATTGCGCATCCGCACATCGGTCGTCATCATCGGCCGCGCCCCCTGGAACAGCATCAACTCCATCGCGATCATATCGTCGTGCACCGCGCTCGGCTCAACGTGCACGATCCATCCGCCCGGTAATGTGAACGCGGCCGTTCCTCCGCACTCGGTGCGGCCGACCTGATGGCTGATGAGGCGGTAAGTCGTATAGCGGAATAGCGACTCCAGCCGCCCGCCCATCGGGAGCAACCGCTCGTCGATTCCCTCGCCGGTGTCCGCTGCGATCACCTCGTCGACGTGTAGCAGGATTATCCTATGACGCTTGGCTTTGGATTGATCGGCGTGGGCTGCCGCGACGGCCTGGCCGTTCGGCGTCTTGGGCGCCTGCGGCTGGCTTGCCGGAGTGGGCTGAGCCTGCGCGGCTATCGCAAGCGCCACCACCAAAAGTGTCGTCAGTGAAGGAATCGTCAAACGATGCATAGTCAGTGTTGTTGTCGTCGGGCAGCCAGATGACCGTGGTGTTCTGGCTTGGCTCGCTCCATACGGCGACGTCGGGATTGGAACTCTCGAGCTTCGAGATGATGGTGCTCGGCTCGCCGCTGGTAGCGGAGGCGATGGCTGCGGATGATTTCGCGGCGTCGTGCGCGAGCGTGGGTGCGTCGTGCATCGCCACCTGCGTTACATGATTTCCCGTGCCGACCATGTTGCGCGCGAACGGAGTAGTGATGACTACGGTCACTACGGCCGCGGCGGCCATCGCGAACGCCATCGCCATGCCGAGGCCAAAGCGCTCTCGCTGAGTCTCGAGCCAGCGTCCCAGGCGCAGCCGAAAGGGTAGGTGCAACTGCTCGATCCGTGCCTGCACGGCGAGTGCGAAGCCGTCGAGCGCCGGAACCGGCGCTGTGTCGCGGAGCAGGCTGCCTAGGTTGGAATAGCCGGCGAGCGTCTCTTCACAACTTGCACAGGTCGCGAGATGGCGGGCGACCTCCTGCATCTGATGCGGCGGAAGTTCTCCATCTTCGAAGGTTCCCAGGAGGGGAGCGATATCGTCACATTGAGCCATGATGCTGTGCGCCATTAGCAGTCTAATCCTTGGCTAAATCCTTGAGGATTTCGCGCAAGTGGTTGCGCGCATAGTGCAACCGGCTCATCACGGTTCCTCGTGGGCACTGCAACACATCGCTTATTTCATCGTACGACAGGCCTTCGACCTCACGTAGAAGTATCGCGGCCCGATGTTCCGGCGTCAACTGGCCGAGCGCATTCTTGATGCGCTGAGCCATCTCGCTGCGTTGCGTTTCCTTGAACGAATCGCCGAGCTTGCTCGGCAGGCGCTCAATTTCGGTTTCGGCTTCTTCACCGCGCATCGTCGGATGGCGTCGCTCGCGGCGGCGAAAATCGATCGCGATGTTGGCGGCAATCCGGTACAGCCAGGTCGAGAAGCTCGAGCGCGATTCGAATTTGCGGATGTTCTCAAAAGCACGTACGAAACTCTCCTGCGCCAACTCAAGCGCGTCTTCCTGATCATGAACCACCGCCATCGCCACGCCGACCACTCGCCGCTGATAGCGCTCGACCAGAATGCCAAATGCCTTGGTGTCCCCCGCTTTGGCCCGCTCGATGAGCTCGGCTTCGTCCCCGTCCTGGCGGATTGGCTTGTTCAATGGGTTAGACGCGGGTCGATCGGGCAAAATTCAGACCGATTAGCCTCGACGGCCCTCCAACTCAGCCCAGTTGGGACCCCATTTGAGCTCAACCTTGAGTGGGATGCGCAACTCCGCCACCCCTTCCATCTCGCGGCGCGCCGCCTCCGACACCGGTTCGCGCTCGGCATGCGGCAGCTCCAAGAGGAGCTCGTCATGCACCTGCAGGAGCATCCGCGCCATCCACTTTTGCCGTTTGATCGCTGCGTCCAGCCGAATCATCGCTAACTTGATCAGATCCGCAGCTGTCCCTTGAAGCGGTGTGTTGACCGCAATTCGCTCCGCCTGCGCCCGCGCTCCGCCCTGAGGCGCGTTAAGCTCGGGCAGGTAGCGCCGCCGCCCATACATCGTGGCGACCCATCCCCGCTCGCGCGCCTCGGCCAGCGATTTCTCGAGATATGCATGCACGCCGGGAAGCCGCTCGAAGTAACGTTTGATGTACTCGGAAGCCTCTTTGAGGCTGATTCCAAGCTCGCCTGCAAGGCGCTGCGGTCCCATCCCATAGATGATTCCGAAGTTGATCACCTTGGCCAGCCGGCGCGCCTCGGCATCGACTTCCTCGGGTTTGCGGCCCAGCACTTCGGCGGCGGTGCGGGTATGGATATCCTCGCCGCGGCGAAAGGCGTCCATCAGGGTCGGGTCGCCAGAGAGATGAGCCAGCACCCGTAATTCGATTTGCGAGTAGTCAGCCGACAGCATCAGGCATCCCGGCGCGGCAACGAAGGCGCGCCGGATTCGCCGGCCCTCTTCAGTGCGAGTGGGAATGTTTTGCAGATTGGGCTCAGTGGAACTCAACCGGCCGGTCGCCGTGAGCGCCTGATGGAACGAGGTATGGAGCCGTCCCGTCGCGCGGTCGATAAGTTGCGGTAGCGCGTCACTGTAGGTCGATTTTATCTTCGCGATCGCACGGTACTGCAGGAGTTCGCGGGGCAGCGGATGCACCGCGGCAAGCTTCTCCAGCGTATCGGCGTCGGTCGAAAAACCGCCCTTGGTTTTCTTGAGGCCCTTGGCTGAGAGCTTCAGATCGTCGAATAGCACCTGGCGCAGTTGAATCGGCGAGTTGAGATTGAACTTGCGCCCGGCCAGCAGGTAGCAATTCTGCTCCATGCGCGCGAGCTTCTCACCCAGTTCGGCCGAGATCGCGTTGAGCGCCGCGCCGTCGACCGCTATTCCTGTCTCCTCCATCTCGCCCAGGATCCGCGCGACCGGCAATTCGATATCGCTGAACAGCGACTCGAGGCCATTCTCGGCCAGCTTCGGGGTCAGCGCCTTGCGCAGCGCGGCGATCAGTTCGGGCTCAGAGCCGGGATCGCGATTACCGCCCAGCGGCGCCAGGTAGTCGTGATAGAGATTGATTAGCGACGGCTCGGGGCGCCCCGGATTGACCAGGAACCCCGCGAGCATCGTGTCGAAGTCGACGCCGGCAAGCTCGATTCCGTAGCCGCTCTTCAAGCGCCACAGATGCTCCTTGAGGTCGTGAACGCTCCGGGGCGGAGTGGACGCGCTCAGCAGCGGCGCCGCCGCTGCAATCGTCGCGCCGGCCAGCACGTACGTTTCATCCTCGCCCTCCGCGCCAATCTTGAGCCGTGCATTATCGGAAAATTTTGCTGCCGCGCTCGCCTTTGCAGTGGCGTCCGCTTTGGCGTCGGCGTCAAAGTCTAACGAACCGTTGGGCTCTCCCAATTCGTCGAGGTCAGATTCACTCACAGGAGTCTCGGGATGAGCAGCGCCATCTTCCAGGTAAAGTGCGAGGCGCGAGGCGCGCCCCAGGCGTGCGATCAGCGCGGGAACCTCCGCAGCCGTGACCTCGCGCTCGCGCCTTTGCGCCCCGCCGGTCGGCAGCGTGGCTTGCGCCGGCGTGAGTTCGTTGAGCAGGGTGTTGAATTCCAGCTCGCGCAGCAGTTCGCTCACCGCGCGCTCGTCGATTCCAGGCCAGTCGAGCGCGCTCACATCGGCTTCGACGGGTGCGGCGGCGTCGATACTGACGAGCTTGCGTGCGAGCTCGGCGCTCGCGCGATGCTCCGCCAGGAGCGCGGCGATTCTTTTTGCCCCGCGCAGCCCCGGAATCGTTTCGACCTCCGCCAGCCTGGCGTAGAGCTTGTCGAGCGAACCGAAGTGCTTGATCAGCGCCGTGGCGGTTTTCTCGCCTATTCCGGGGACGCCCTTGACGTTGTCGATCGAATCGCCCATCAGCGCCATCACGTCGACCACCGCGGAAGGATCGACGCCGAGGCGCGCGCGCACCTCGCGCGCGTCCACGCGCCGATCGCGCATCGTGTTCCACAGCGTCACGTGCGGCCCGACGAGCTGCATGAAGTCCTTGTCCTCGGTGACGATCACCGTCTCGTAGCGCTTGGCCACGGCGCGCGCGGCCAGTGTGCCGATAACGTCGTCGGCCTCAAAGCCTTCGAGGACCAGGCTTTTGATCCGGAAGGCCTCGACCGCACGCAGGATGTATGGGACCTGGACGTTCAGATCGCTCGGCGCCTCGACCCGGTTGGCCTTGTAGGACTCGAAGAGGTCGTCGCGGAAGGTCTTGCGCGGAGAGTCGAAAATCACCGCTATATGCCGCGGGCGCTCCTCCTTGAGCAGCTTCAGGAGCATCCGGATAAAGCCGTAGACGGCATTGGTGGGTAGCCCACGCGAGTTGTTTAGCTGCGGCAGGGCGAAAAACGCGCGGAAGATATACCCCGAGCCGTCGATCAGATAGAGTGTCGGCCGTTCTTCAGCCATCGGCGTGTGAAATTATCCCAAGCTACCGTCAAAGCAAAACCGCGATCCGCGGCGGGTATCTAATCGTGTCCGAGACGTCTAGTCTGGTGTCTAATATTGACAGCTCGCAGCATCGCAGCTTAACTAATCGATCGTTTGCCGGAGCGAAATTGAAGCTTCGGGAGCGTTCTGTCGTCAAAACCCGTTAGGATTGGGGGCCGTGTCGCGGCTGCCGCCGAGGCGATCCGCATGATCGAGGTAAAAAACCTGACCAAGCGTTACGGTGACTTCGTCGCCGTGCGCGACGTTTCCTTCAAGGCCGACCAGGGCTCAATCCTGGGGTTCCTCGGTCCCAACGGCGCGGGCAAAACCACCACGATGCGAGTCATCACCGGTTTCATGCCGGCGACCACCGGCACTGTGCTGGTTGACGGATTGGACATCTTCACCGACTCGCTCGAGGCGCGCCGGCGTCTGGGCTACCTGCCCGAGACGCCACCTCTTTACTCCGATATGCGCGTGGAATCCTACCTGCGCTTCGTCGCCAAGCTGCGCGGATTGCGGCGCTCCGACGTCGAAACCGCGGTCGAGCGCGTGCTCAAGATTTGCGGCCTCGCCGACATGGCCCATCGCATCTGCGGCCAGCTTTCCAAGGGCTATCGCCAACGCGTCGGCCTGGCACAAGCCATTATACACAATCCGCCGGTGCTGGTCCTCGACGAGCCGACGATCGGCCTCGACCCGCGCCAGATCCATGAGATTCGCGGACTGATCCACGAACTGCGCGGCCAGCATACGATCGTGCTGTCGACACATATTCTGCCCGAGGTCTCGCAGATCTGCGATCGGGTCGTAATCATCAATGCCGGGCGCGTGGTGTTGGCAGAGAGCCTGGGCAGCCTGCCGGCCGGCAAGTCGCTCGAAGACGTATTCCTGGAGGCTATCTCGAAAGAGGAAGGGCACGAAGTCGCGGAGCCCGAGGAAACCCTCGAGGAGGTTGGAGCGGGGCATGGCTAGGCCGTGCCGCCCGGCTGAATATCGATGAGAAATGCGCTGACAATAGCGGGCAAGGAGCTCTCGAGTTACTTCGTGCAGCCGGTTGCCTATGTGGTGTTGACGGTCTTCGTGCTGTTGGCAGGATGGTTCTTCTTCGCGCTGCTCAAGCAATTCAGCGAGATGGTGCAGGTGTATTCGGCGATGTCGAACGCGCAGGCGCTGGAGCATCTGAACCTCAACGCGCGCGTGATCGAGCCGCTGCTGCACAACATGTCGGTCGTGATGGTGATCCTGGTGCCGGCGATCACGATGCGCGCGTTCGCCGAGGAAAAGCGCACCGGCACTTACGAGTTTCTGCTGACCGCGCCGATCCGCACCGGCGAAATTGTCGCCGGCAAATTCATCGCCGCCGCGGTTTTCATCCTGATCATGGTCGCGCTCATCTGGATCTTCCCGATTATCCTGATGGTATTTGGCGATCCTGAGGTCGGGGTGATGGGCGCGGGCTACGTGGCGCTGGCGCTACTCGGCGTATGCTTCGTGGCGATCGGGCTGTTCACGTCGTCGCTGACGCAAAATCAGATCATCGCGGCGATAAGTTGTCTCGGGGTCCTGCTGCTGCTCTATGTGATCTCATGGCCGCTGCAGACGGGCGGCGGAATCCTCGGCGACCTGCTGCGCTATCTTTCGCTGCCGCAGCACTTCGGCCAGATGGTGGGCGGCGTAATCGACACCAGCGACATCGTCTATTTCGCCACCATGATCTTCGTGGCCTTGTTTCTCACCCAGCGCTCGGTCGAGTCGGCGCGTTGGCGATAGGGGTAGGGCGGAGCGCGGCAATGCAACGCAGCATGGCATCAGCCGGCCTGATTGGCCTGGTCTTCCTGTTTTTTGCGCTGGTCGCGTATCTCACCGACGCGCGCATGTACTTCCTGCTCAACCTGGTTCTGGGCGTGCTCGCGATCGTGCTCTGGGCGACCTCAAGCCGAGAGACTCTCGGCACCCTGATGGGCCATCGCGCGACCCGCTACGGCGCCAATGCGGTGGTCTACTCGCTTGGTTTCATCGGCTTGCTGGTCGCGATCAACTACATTCTGGCGCTGCATCATCGCCGCTTCGATCTCACCTCCGAACGCCTCTTCAGCCTCTCGCCGCAGTCGGTCAAGGTGGTCGCCACGCTCAAGCGGCCATTGAAGCTCTATGGCTTTTTCCAAGGCGGGCGTGATCCGCAAGCGGAGTCGCTTTACGAGTCGTACTCTTACAGCTCACCCAAGATCACTTTTCAACTAATCGACCCCGAGCGCAATCCAGAGATGGCGACGCGGTACAACGTCTCGCGGATGCCTACCACGCACATCCAGTACGGCGACCAGGGCACCAACGTCGGCGAGACCACCGAGCAGGCGATCACCAACGGCATCATCAAGGTCACCAGTACCAGCACCAAGGGCGCCTGCTTTTTGCAGGGCCATGGCGAACCATCGATCGACGATATGGACAACGCCGGCGGCTTCGGCCGCGCGGCCCAGGCCCTTTCTGGCGAGAACCATGACGTCAAGGCGCTCACGCTAATGACGACGCCTAAGGTGCCGTCGAATTGCGTGGTGGTAATCGTGGCCGGGCCGGTGAAACCGCTGTTCCCGGCCGAGGTCGACGCGCTCGACAGCTTCCTCAAGAACGGGGGGCGGGTTCTGGTGATGCTGCGGCCGCCGCTGCCCGACCAGCCGAACACCGAGACCTCGCTAATCAACATGGTCAGCCAATGGGGCCTCACCGTCGGCGACGACATCGTGCTCGACCAGGAACTGCATCTATTTTCTGGACCGACGCTAGGTCTCAGCCCGCTTGTCGAGCTTTACCCGCCGCATCCGATCACCGCTCAGTTCAACAAACGTACGCTGTGGCCGATGGTGCGTTCGGTGGAGCCGGTGAAGGACATCAAGCCGGGCTTGCAGGCCTGGCCGCTGGCACAGACCAGCGACACTTCGATCGCCGCGACCGAAGTCCAGGCGATCTTCAAAGAGCAGAAATTCAAGGCCGGTCCCAAGGATCGCAAGGGGCCGATCACGGTCGCCGACGCGGTCGACGCCGACAACAAGAAGCTCAAGTGGGGCACGGGCGACGGGCGCCTGGTGGTTTATGGCGACACCGATTTCGCCAACAACCAAAACCTGTCGCAGGTTTTCAACCAGGACTTTTTCCTCAACACGGTCGACTGGCTAGCCGGCGAAAGCGCGACGATCGCGATTCGCCCGCGCACACTGCGCGCCTCGCGCGTCAGCCTGACGGTCAATCAATTTAACAGCGTTTTCGTAGCGTCGGTGCTGATGTTGCCCGAGTTGCTGCTGATCCTGGGAATCGCGGTGTGGTGGGAGCGGCGTAACTGACGCGCCGCATGGAGTTTGGATCCGCGTTCCTCCGATGCGTCTGCGTAATACGATCATCGTTCTGATCCTGCTGGCGGTGTTGGGCGGCTACTCGCTCATCATCTTGCTCGGTTCGCGCCCGGTCCCGCCGCCAACGCTGCTGGGCCTCGACTCCAAGCACATCAGCGGCATCGATCTGCGCTATCCCGGCAGCGAACTGAAGCTAGTACGCAATCCCAACCACACCTGGAGCATCGTCAGGCCGATCAAGACCGATGGCGATCAGACCGCCGTTGACGGCCTGACCGAAACAATCGCCAATGCTCAGCTTCTCAAGACTATCGAAGAGAAGCCCGATAGCCTGCGGCCCTTCGGCCTCGACAAACCGGCGGTCACCGTAGACGTGACCAGCGACAACAAAGGTGCGCTGCCCTCGCTACTGGTCGGCAACATCAGCCCGGTCAGCAGCGGGGTGTACGTGAAGCTGGCCAATCAGCCGGCGGTGTTGATGACCAGCAGCGATTTCGCGACCGCCGTCAGCAAAAAGCTAAATGACGTGCGTTCGCACGAGCTGATGACCTTCAACATGGACGACGCGCAACAGATCGTGCTGCGCAGCGGAGTCAACAAACCGATCGAAATCGACCGGCAGGGCGGTCAATGGCGGATCGTAGCGCCGGGACACTATACTGCCGACTCCGACACGATTGCCCAGGTATTGACCGCCCTGGTCGACGCCCGGATCAATGATTTTGTGACCGACGCGCCCACGGACCTCGCGCAGTATGGCCTCAAAAACCCGCAGATCGAGATTACCGTTTTCAGCGGCAAGGATAAGAAAGAGCATGCCCTGCTGATCGGTCTGGAGCAGCCGCAAGCCTCGAAGAAAGCGGTCTACGTCAAACGTGGGGGCGAGCCCTCGGTCTACACCGTGGAAGACGCGCTGCTTGGCAAGGTCAACCTGGGGCTTTTCGATTTGCGCGACAAGACCGTGATGGGATTCGACCCGCTTAAGATCGGACGGGTTGAGATCGAAAACCACGGCAAGCAGTACACGCTCTCGCGCGACGCGGCCGGCAAAGGGCAGCTCACCGAAGGGAGTAAGACCTCGCCCGCCAACGGACAGGCGGTGCAGACTTTCGTAGACGAGCTGGCGAATCTCAAGGGCGACAAGATCATCCAGGATCCGATGACCGATCCGCAGCGCTTCTCGATGGACAAGCCGACCGAGCAGATAGTGGTGTTCGGCAGGGACGATAAGCAGATCGGAACGGTCAAGCTCGCCCAGATCCAGAACAAGATCCAAGTGCCACCGACGCCCGTACCGAACGAGGATACGGACCAATCAAAGCCAAAAGCCGAGCGGACCGTGATGCGGATGGAGAACTACGCGACCTCGAACGCGGGCAGTGCGGTCTACAGCCTGCGCGAGCCCGACTTCAGCCAGTTCGATATGACCGCCGATCAATTTCAGGTAACCCAGCCGCTCTCGACCCCGGTGCCGCCGAAGAAATAACGCACATCGTGCGCTTGTGTCGGGCCGGGGTCAGCCCTCTGCAATGACGTGAGCCATCGCACTCGCGTCGGTGTGCGTGATGCTCAAATGGAAGGCCGTGATACGTTTGCGGCGTGCGTACTCGGCCGCCTTGCCCGAGAGTACGATCGTCGGCGCATGGCCGCGCTCGCGCACCACTTCGATCTCGCGCCAGCCCACATTGCGGTTCCATCCGGTACCCATCGCCTTCATCGCCGCCTCCTTGGCGGCGAAGCGAGCGGCATAGCTCTGGTAGCGCGGCCGTCCTCGCGATTCGCAATAGGCGACCTCGCGTTCGGTGTACACGCGATCACGAAAGCGCTCGCCGGTGCGCGGGCGGGTGAGCGCACGCTCGACGCGCTCGACTTCGACCATATCGATTCCGGTTCCGAGAATCCCCATCCCGCCGCAATCTTAGACGGGGCGACCGGGCGAAGGAAGGATCGCCAAGTTAGCGTGCGGCTTGCGATTAGCCGCAGCGCGATTCTATTCTTTGGCTGGCAGGAGTTGGCAGGAGAACCCCGAATGGCGAAGCTCAAGACCACCGTCAACAAAGCGAAATGCATCTCGAGCGAGGACTGTGTCGAGTCGGCGCCAGCCGTTTTCCGGCTCGGCGACGACGGTAAGTCGGAAGTCTACAATCCCACCGGAGCGCCAGAGGCGGCAATCATGGGGGCGGCGCGCTCATGCCCTGTCAAAGCGATAGTCGTAGTCGACGAAGAAACCGGAACCCAGCTATTCCCGCCACCCAAAAAATAGCCGCACGCCTCCGCCGCGCGCCCGGCGAACTCTACGTCGCACAGACCGCCGACCTCGCCGCCGCGGAAGCGATACTCGCGGACGCCGGCGACGCCGCTGGAATCAGCATGGGTGGCCTCGACGCTCCCGGCGCCTGCTGGATTTCCGCGTCGCTAGACGGAGCGATCGTCGCTATTGTCGGAATTGAAACCATCGTGGACGCGGCCGTAATCCGCTCGCTCGCAGTGGCCGAGCCGATGCGCCGGCGCGGAATCGGTGCGGCATTGATCAACGCCGCGCGCAAGGCTGCACATGCGCGAGGCGCACGGCGGCTTTACGCACTCGGCCGCCGGGGCGACGAATACTTGCTGCGGTTTGGTTTCGAACGGACCGCGGGCACCGAGATGATCGACGATCTCGCTGGTACCTTTACGGCCGATTATTTGCGCACCTATCCGGATGAGCTTGCGCGGATGGATCCGCTGGTACTCGACATTTCGCGCGATGGCGTAATCGAGCGCTGATTTTTTCACCAACTCCCGCCTCGCGGCTCCGATGTAGCCGCTCCAGCGTTGTTCACTGTTTCACTGCGGCGGTGGATTTGGAAACAGAACCTCGTACGCCCGCTCGGCGCGGAACTCGACCGCCGCCGGGTCGTCTGGCTGCTCGTCGCTCGGACCCAGATCGAGGATCATGCATTTGACCGAGCCGCCGCCCTTGTGCAGGAATTCGCTCACGTCGACTAGCACGGGCTCAACCCCGCGATCGCGCACACGACTGAGCAGCGCGCCGCTTACGCCTTGCGGCATAAACAGATAGAGCCTCCCTTCGAAGTCCACCTGAAAGGCGTTCGCGGCGTAAAGCGCGGCGTCGGACTCCGCCAATTCAATCAGGTTTTCGCGAAACTCAAACCCTAATCGTTCGCGCGACAGTGGCGAAAGGCCCTCCATGTAGGCGAGCAAAAATTCGCGTCGGGGACCGAACGAGCAGAGCACGGTATCGCCGTGGTAGTGCGCCTCGAGGCACAGCTCCAGTGACATTATCGGGCGGTCTTTCACGATCCGCCGGAGTTCATCGAGCGCGTTCGCATCGGAACGGAAGCCATACACGCGCCGCCACGGCGGAATTCCCATCCGCGGCACGAATCGCTGGCGCTCGACGCGCCCGTGTGTGAAAAGCATGAAACGTCCGGCGGGAAAGAAATCAGCCTCGCCTTCGAACCGCGCCTCAATATCGACGCATCGATAGCCCATCGATTCGAGAAACGGCCGGTAGACTTCGCGCTCGCGTACGCGAGTTGGGAGCAGATGGGCGAGATGAAAACTCTTCGCGGTACCTAGTTCGCCGGCGGGCGGATACAGAAAGCCGGCGTTGGCCGGATATACCAGGCCGCTCATTCCCTGATGCGGTTCGATTACGCAAACCTCGGTGCCATGCGCGATGAGCGAGCGGGCAAGACCGTGCCATTGCGTGCGCGCGCGATCCGCATTGACCGACTTCCTGATGCCGAGCGCGTTGCGGGTGTGGGGATTGGCGCCGCCGAGCACCGAGAAGTAGGTCGGGTCGCCCATCAGGATGGTTCGGGGCATCGTGACCAAGCTCCCTCGTGGCGATGGCTTAGGCGCGAGCGGCGTCCGCCACGGAGGCGGCTCCGCCGCAATCCGTGGCGGACGCCGCTTCCCCCGGAGCGTAGGCGACGGCGCCTACTTGCGGTCCAGTTCCGTAAGCATTTCGATCTGCGGCTTCTCGGCGAGCAGATTCGCGATCCGGGCTCCCATCTCTTTCATATGGTCGGTCTTGCGATGGCTCGCGAAGGCCGCATCGTCGGTATAGGTCTCGTACCAGACGAAGGTGGTCGGATCGTCGTTGGACTTGTGCAGAACGTAGGTGAGGCAGCCGGGCTCCGCTGCGCGCACTTTCTTGATCATGTCGCGAAACGCATTCTCTAGTTCTTTCTCCGATCCGGGTTTGGCCTTGATCCGTGCAATCAATGTAAGTGCCATCGGTTTCTCCTTGCCTTTTTCGTTGCTGGAACGAGTTGCGCAGCGCAGCATGCGGCACGCGGCGGCCGCGACGCTGACTGGGCTTGCAAGCCCGTAATAGTTGGCTGCGGCGGCTTTTACAAGGCGCCGAAAACCGGTCTATGGTGGAACGCGGAAGCGGCACGGAGCGCTTATCCAACGGAGCATCCAAGATAAATGATCGCTTTCGAGCTTACCGAGGAGCAGAACGACCTGCGCCGACTGGCGCGTGAATTCGCCGAGCGCGAGATGATCCCGCGCGCGCGCGAATACGACGAGAAGGAAATCTTCCCGCGCGAGGTGTGCGAGGCCGCCTTCAAAGCCGGCCTGATGAATCTCGGCGTGCCGCGCGAGCAAGGCGGTCCCGGACTCAATGTCCTCGATTCCAGCATCATCATCGAGGAGTTGAACTACGGATGTTCCGGAATGGCCAACGCGGTCGGCGCCAATGAACTGGCGACGCTGCCGCTGGTGGTGGCCGGCAACGAAGAGCAGAAATCGACTTACCTCGGACGGCTGGTAAAGGAACTGACGCTGTGCGCGTTTGCGATCACCGAGCCGGGCGCCGGCTCCGACGTTGCCGCGATGAGCACCACGTATCGGCGCGAGGGCGATTCCTTCGTCCTCAACGGGACCAAGCATTTCATCTCCAACGGCTCGATGGCTGACTGGTACGTTACGTTTGCGACTTCCGACCGCAAGCTCAGGCACAAAGGCATCTCGTGCTTCGTATTTCCCGCCAGCCTGCCCGGAATCACCCGTCAGCGAATGCACGGCAAACTGGGCCAACGGGCCGCTGACACCGGCGAGATCGCTTACGACGAGGTACGCATTCCCGCGAGCGCCCTGGTCGGACGGGAAGGCGAGGGTTTCAAGTACGCGATGGCGACGTTCGACCGAAGCCGGCCCGAAATCGGCGCTATTGCAACCGGCGTTGCCCAGCGCGCGCTCGACGAGTGCATCAAATACTCACAGCAGCGCCAGGCCTTCGGCCAGCCGATCGCGAGCTTCCAGGCGATCCAGTTCATGATGGCCGATATGGCGGTGGCAGTCGAAGCGATGAGGCTTTTGACCTACAAGGCGGCATGGCTGGTCGATCGGGGAGAGAGCCCCAACGCGATTTCAAGTTACGCCAAGCTCTACAGCGCCGACGCTTGCATGAAGGTTACCACTGACGCGGTGCAGATCTTTGGCGGGTATGGCTACATGAATGACTATCCGGTGCAGAAGCTGATGCGCGATGCCAAGCTGCTGCAAATCTACGAGGGCACGTCGCAAATCCAGCGGATGGTGATCGCGCGAAGCCTGCTCAAGCAATAGATGCACGCGTCCGCCGGAGAGTTTTACTTATCGTCGACAGAGGCCGGACGCAGCAGCGTGCTGCTGATGTACGCCGAGAGCGCGCGCGGAGTGAACTTGCTCGCGATCACCATCGCGTTGTTGATAGCACCGGCCACGTGAATAGAATGGCCGCTCGCGGCTGCCGCGATGGCTTCGCTGACGACGCGATCCGCCTCGGTCCAGATGAAGGACGGAAATCGCATCCGCTCGTTGTTCGCGACTTTTTGAAACTCCGTTTTTACCGGCCCCGGGCAGAACGCCATCACGGTGACGCCGGTGCCGCGGAGTTCCGCAGCTACCGCCTCGCTGAAGCTCAGCACGAAGGCCTTGGTCGCGCCGTAAGTCGCCATGTACGGCGTCGCCTGGAAAGCCGCGGTTGAGGCGACATTGATCACCGTGCCGCTGCGCCGCTCGACCATCGCAGGCAGAAACAGCCGCGTCATCGCGACCAGCGACGTCACGTTGAGTTGAACCTCTTCGAGCTCGCGCTCCAGCGGCAGAAGATGGAAACGCCCGCTGGTGCCGAAACCGGCGTTATTGACCAGGTAGTCGACCTTGACGCCGTCGCTGGTCAGCTGCTGATACAGCGCGGAGGGCGTCTCCGGCTGCGTCAGGTCGGCACGAATGACGCGCACCGCGCCGGCGCCCGCACTACGCGCTCGTCCGGCGACTGCGGCCAGGCGATCCTCGCGCCGCGCTGCCAGTACCAAGTCGTAATGCTCTCGCCCAAGGGCATAGGCGAACTGCTCGCCGAGCCCGCTCGAAGCTCCAGTGATTAGCGCGGTTGCCAAGTTCGTTCCTCCGTCTCGGCGAAAAAAATGAAACCGTCGCGTTCTAAGTGGATGTCAAGCCGATTTCCTTGCGAAAGTGTTCGATCGTCGTCGCGAGGCCCTGGCGCAGCGGAATTTTCGGCTCCCATCCCAGGCGTGCCTTGGCGAGACTGATATCCGGACGGCGGCGCACCGGATCGTCAGGCCGCGCAGGATGGTACGCGAGTCTCGAGTCGCTGCGCGCGAGTTCGATCGCGAGCGAGGCGAGCTCCAAAATCGTAAACTCGTCGGGATTGCCGATATTGACCGGCCCGGTTAGTCCCTCCGCGTTCATCATCCGCACCAGCGCCTCGATAATGTCGTCGACGTAGGCGAAAGATCGGGTCTGCTTGCCGTCGCTGTAAATCGGCAGTTCCTCGCCGCGCAATGCCGCGACGCAGAAGTTTGACACCACCCGGCCATCGTTGATCGCCATCCGCGGCCCATAGGTATTGAAGATGCGCACGATGCGGATGTCGACGTTGTTCTGGCGATGGTAGTCCATCATCAGGCACTCGGCCACCCGCTTGCCTTCGTCATAGCACGAGCGCACGCCGATCGGATTGACGTGGCCCCAGTAGCTTTCGGTTTGCGGATGCTGTTCCGGATCGCCATAAACCTCGCTGGTCGAGGTCAAAAGCATCCGCGCCCGTACGCGTTTGGCCAGCCCGAGCATGTTGATCGTGCCCATCACGCTGGTCTTGATGGTTTTGACCGGATTGTACTGGTAGTGGACCGGCGAAGCCGGGCAGGCGAGATGAAAGATGCGGTCGACCTCGAGCAGAATCGGCTCGACGATGTCGTGGCGGATGAACTCGAAGCCCGGATGACCCTGCAGATGCTGGATATTGGCGCGCTTGCCGCTGAAAAAATTGTCCAGGCACATAACGTCGTGCCCGTCGCGCAGCAGCCGTTCGCAAAGATGCGATCCGAGAAATCCCGCGCCGCCCGTAACCAATGCTCGCACGTCTACCTCCCGTTGCGCCGAACCTGCGCAGGATTCTAAAGGATCGGATGCACGCGCGGAAGCTGGCCCGCTGCGGGGCGCGGTGTCAGCGGCGGTTTTCGCGCGCGAGCGTCAGCACGTTCTCGATCACGTAGGCGACGTCCTCGTCGCTCATCGAGGGGTAGATCGGTAGCGAGAGGCATCGGCTGTACACGTCCTCCGCGACCGGAAAATCGCCGGTGCGATAGCCGAAGCGTTCCTGGTAAAAATGCATCGTGTTGAGCGGGATGCAATGGACCGAAGTTCCGATGCCGCGCTCTCGCAAAAGCTCGACGAACTGCGCGCGGCCTATCCGAAGCCGCTCCGGATGCAGCCGGAGTACATAGAGATGCCACGCGTGCTCGATTCCCGGCTCCTCGCAAGGCACCTGGAGCGCGGGGTCGGCGCGCAGAGCCTCGCTGTAGGCCCGCGCGATCGCGGCACGCCGGC
This sequence comes from uncultured delta proteobacterium, assembly GCA_963710455.1. GTDB lineage: Bacteria > Desulfobacterota > Binatia > Binatales > Binataceae > JAKAVN01. Next base: position 227,954 of record CAVQAG010000009.1, on the reverse strand, counting down.
CCATGAACTCGTCGGCACGGGCGAGCTGCGCCACGCCGATCGCGGCGTGCACGTCGGAGAGGTTGTACTTAAAGCCGGTGTCGTGAATTTCGTAAAACCACGAGCCGCTACGGTCGTATCGTTTCCACGCGTCGCGATTCATCCCGTGCAGGCTCGCGACCGCGATCCGTTCCGCCAAAGCGTCATCCTCGGTCGTCACCATCCCGCCCTCGGCACTGGTGATGTTCTTGGTCGCGTAAAAGCTGAAACAGGAAAGGTCGCCAATCGTTCCGATCCGCGTCATCCCGCGGCCTTCGAGAAGACGCGCCGAGCCCACTGCGTGCGCCGCGTCTTCGACGATTTTCAAATTGTGGCTACGTGCGATCCCGAGTAGGCGATCCATATCGCAGGCGTGTCCCGCGAAATGCACCGGCAATATCGCGCGCACGCGGCGATGCGCACCGTTCGCGAGCGCCTCTTCAACCCGCGCGGGATCAAGGTTAAGCGTGCCGGGATCGATATCGACGAACACCGGCCGCGCTCCGAGGTAGCCAATCACCTCGGCTGTCGCCGTGAAGGTGAACGGCGTGGTGATAACCTCGTCACCCGGGCCGATGCCGAGCGCGAATAGCGCCAGGTGAAGCGCACCCGTGCAATGCGCGACCGCCAGCGCGTGACGTGCGCCGACGTAGGCGGCGAATTCTTTCTCGAAGCGTTTAGCCTTGGGACCGGTGGTGATCCATCCCGAGCGTAGGCTGTCGAGCACCTCGCGCTCCTCGGTGGGACCGATCGAGGGGCGATGAAAGGGGATCTGTCGCATCACGTTTCGTGCGGAGTATAGAGGATCGTTTCAAAGCCGGGCAAGGTGGCGGGAGTGGGAGCGATATTTGGAGGGCGCGCCAGACAAATGAGCGTAAGCGAAAGCTGGTTTCGTGGCGGAGTCCGCTATTCGACCGGCATCGCACCGGTTGGCAGACGCTCCCACTGCGAGGCATCGCCGGCGGGCGCGGCGGCACCATCGCTGTCGTCGGTGTCGGGAGCATTGCCGGAGGCCGCGGCGGGTGCCGGCGCGCTGGCGGCAGTGTGGGCCATGCGGCCCTCGCTGGCGCCAGAGTCCACGTCCCCTTCATTATCTTCGCTCGGTGCGCTGGCAGCGGAGGGTGCGGTCCTGATCGCGTTCATCTGAGGCGGCGGTGGAATCGCCGCGGCGGGCGGCGGAATCGCCGCGGCGGTCTTATCGCCCTCGTTGTCGGTGTCGCCTTCGCTGTCGGTATCTGTGCTGCTTGTGCTCGCGCCACCCGCGCTGCTGTCGGCGTCAGGCGCGGTGGCCGCGGTGCCTGGCGGGGGTAAGGGAAGCGAGCTTGCGCTCTCGGTGGTCGGCGGCAACGCGCTCGGCGGCTCAGGCCCGGGCATCACGTAAGTCGGCACGCCGGTTTTCTCTTCGACCGCCTTCTCGAGCTTCAGCATGTCGACATTCCCAAGGGCGCCCTGGCTCTTCGCGAGGCTTATCGCGTGGCGCCACAGCCCAGGATATACGCCGTAGAGATCCTCGTGGACTTCGACGTAAAGCGAGTTGCCGCGCCATCCGAACTTGATCGGCTGGTAAACGAAGCGCCCAGGCGTGCCGACGCTTGTATGGTTATAGAGATGTTCGATGTCCTCGGGATAGAGGCGCACGCATCCGTGACTGACTTCCATCCCAACGCCCCACGGAACGTTGGTCCCATGCAGCGCGTACATCGGCAGCGTCAGCGCAAGCCGGTAGTGACCGAGCGGATTGTCGGGATCGCCGCCTTCGACCACGTGCTCAGCCTCGCCGTCGCGTTCCAGATGCTCCTGGTAGATATCATCGGGCACTACCCAGGTAGGATTGTGAGTCTTGTCGCGGATGGTCCAGACTCCCGTCGGCGTTCGCCAGTCGTAACGGCCCAGTCCGACTGGAAACGTATAGATAACCGTCGGATGTGCGCCGACGATCGCGTGCGCTTTTTTCCCGGCGTGACCTTTGGAGTGGCGAGGCTCGGCGTAAGCGGTGTGCGTGAACCTGGCCTTGCCGATTCGCCGCCGGCCGCCGACCAGAGTGGGGTAAAAATAGTACAGGCGCATCTCGGGAATGTTCATCACGATCCCGGCATGCGGCGCGGCCGGCAGGATGTGCTCAGTGGGGATGATGATGAGCTTGCCGACCGGCGGCGACCACCAATCCATGTGATTGTTGGCGTTGGAAACTTCGGTCGGGCTAAGGCCGTACCATCGCGCGACGTCGAGCAACGTGTCGCCCTTGCGAATGGTATAGGTCTGGAGCGAACCGATCAGGTCATCGCGGCCGGTAGGAATCGGGTAGCCGACCAGGGGCCGATTCTCGAAATCGTTTTCACTCCAGCTATGGGCCAGCCGCGGCGCCGCTAAAATCGCGGCTAACAGGACCACCGCCGCGCATCCAACAACAATCCGCGAGCAAAACCGCGACCTATTATGATGCATTACAACGCCCCCGCCCCTTTTGGCGCACGCCGCCCGGCTCGAACGACTCCAAAAATGATATTGCAACTGCGATCAGTCGGCAACCGGCCTCAAGTTGGCAAACTTCAGCACCAGCAACTTCACCCCACTGCGCTCGAAATGGACCCAGGCCTTGGCTCCATCGCCGCGCCCCTCGCGCCGGCGCACCACACCGCGGCCGAAGGTCTGATGGACGACGTGCGCGCCGACCGCGAGTTCGTCACCGTCGGCCGCCTCGCCATTTTCCGAAAGCTGGCTCGTACTGTAGTCCACGTAAGTGCCGCGCCCAGGCGGGCGGAGCACTGAACCCGGCTTCTCGGGCGCAATCCGCGTGATCAGAGCGGGGTCGATCTCGCCTAGGAAGCGCGAGGGCCGCGACTCGTTGCGCTGGCCGTAAAGTTCGCGCGTCAAGGTGTTGGTCAGGTAGAGGAGCCGCCGCGCGCGCGTCATCCCGACGTAGCACAGCCGGCGCTCCTCCTCGACTTCGTGTCCGTCGTCGTTCGAGCGAAAATGCGGAAACAGTCCCTCCTCCATCCCCGCGATGAACACCACTGGGTATTCCAGGCCCTTTGAGGTATGCAACGTCATCAGCGCGGCACGTCCGCCGCGGCCCGCGACCTGGTCGGCGTCGCTGACCAGGGCCACGCGCTCGAGGAAATCGGCGAGGCCGCCGTTTTGGCCCTCGGCATCGAAAGCGTCGGCCGCCGAGAGCATCTCGGCGACGTTCTGACGCCGCGCCGCGCCATCGGGCATCGCGTCGAGGTAGCCCAGGAAGCCCGCGCGTGCGATCACTTCGTCGAGGATTGGGCGCACCTTCATCACCGGCGCGCGCTCGGCCAGGTCACGCATCCATCCGTACAGCTCGCCCGCCTGCTTTGCCGCGCGCAACGCCACTCGCGAGTTGGTCTCCAGGCGGCCCAGCGCCTCGAAGGCCGTGACGCTTTCTTCGGCCGCGATTTGAGCGGCCGCCTCCAGGGTTTTGGCGCCTACTCCGCGCGTCGGTGCTCCCACCATCCGCTCGACACTGACCGCGTCGGCCGGATTGGCCAACACGCGCAGATAGGCGAGCAGATCCTTGACCTCGCGATGCTCGTAGAATCGCAGCCCGCCGACCACGTAATAGGGCACGCGGCGGCGCACCAGCGCCTCTTCGATCACACGTGCCTGCGCGTTGACCCGGTAGAAGACCACGACATCGGCCGGATCGGTGCCGCTCTCGGCGGTGAGCCGTCCGATCTCGCGCGCGATGAAATCGGCCTCGTCGCGCTCGGTCACGCCGGTGAAATAGGTGACCGGCTCACCCGACGCGTTTTCGGTCCATAGGCGCTTTTCCTTGCGCTCGCGGTTATTGCGGATCACGGTATCGGCCGCGGCCAGGATGGTCTTGGTCGAGCGGTAGTTTTGTTCGAGTTTGAAGATCCGCGCCTGGGGAAAGTCGCGCTCGAAATCGAGGATGTTGCGGATGTCGGCACCCCGCCAGCGGTAGATCGACTGATCCTCGTCGCCCACCACGCACAGATTTCCGCTGCGCGCCGAGAGCGCACGCACCAGCAGATACTGAACGCGATTGGTGTCCTGGTATTCGTCGACCAGCAGATGTTCCGCACGCGACTGCCATCGGAGCAGCACGCCTGGATCGCGCTCGAACAGTTCGTGAACGTTGAGCAGCAGATCGCTGAAGTCCATCGCGTTCATCGCGCGCAGCCGCTCGCGGTAGAGGCGATAGATCGTGGCGAGCGCCGCCTCGCGGCCGTCGCCGCCCACGCTTTCGGCGAAGGCGGCGGGTCCGACGGCGTCGTTCTTGAGCTGCTCGATTCGCGCCCGCGCCATCTCGGGCGTTGGTGCGCCGGCGACCGCCGCCTCCTCGATCACGCGGCGCATCACGGCCATCGCGTCGCTTTCATCGAGGATCGAAAAGTTCGGCCTGAAACCGAGCGCATCGGCCTCCTGGCGCAGGATTCGCGCGCAGGCCGAATGAAACGTGCTGACCCAGGGCCAGCGCGAATTTTCGCCCACCAGGATCGCGATCCGCTCGCGCATCTCGCCCGCCGCCTTGTTGGTGAACGTCACGGCCAGCATCCGCTCGGGCGCCGCCTTGCGTTCGGCCAGCAGGTGGGCGATACGGTAAGTCAGCACGCGGGTCTTGCCCGAGCCCGCGCCGGCCAAGATCAGAATTGGCCCTTCGGGCGCGAGTACGGCGTCGCGCTGGGCGGGATTGAGATCGTCGAGGTTCAGCATCAATTCGAAGTTGTCGGCGGCGTCAAAATTGTCAGCGGATGCGCGCGTGCCCGAATGAAAATACCGGCTTCGCGCGTTGCTTCAAACCCCGCGCGCGCGGTTTGGCGTTTGAAACTGTGGATTACTTTACAGGATTCACGCTCGCGCCGCCTGACTCGGAACGTATTCGCGTCTCTCCTAACCGCGCCAAGCGAAATGCTCCGATGATTCGCGAACGGTCGAGGACACTGGCGTTCAAGAGGACACCGGCGTTCAAAATGACTTAGCGGCAATCTCTGCTAAGCTTGCAATCGATGGCGAAGTACGAACCGCATGACAGATTTTATCGCAAAGCGCGCGAGCGCGGGCTGCCTTCGCGCGCGGCGTTCAAGATTGAAGAACTGATCGCGCGCTTTCGGCTCGTGCGTCCGGGCGCGCGGGTGGTGGACCTCGGATGCGCGCCTGGCGGATGGCTCAGTATGCTCGCCGAGGCGGTGGGACCGCAGGGCAGGGTGGCCGGAATCGACTTGGCCGCGTGCGCCGCCAGCGCCGCCAATGTTGTTACGATAGCCGGCGACATCCGCGATCCGGCGAGCATCGCTGCCGTAGCGGCGGCGCTCGGCGCGGCCGCCGATCTGGTGACCAGCGACCTCGCGCCCAAGCTTAGCGGCGTGGCCGAGCGCGACCAGGCTCGGATGCTCGAACTGGCACTCGCGGCTTTGCAATGCGCGCATGCGCTCTTGCGCCCGGGCGGCGCGATGGTGGTCAAGCTCTTCATGGGCGGCGACTTCGGCGAGGCGGCCGACGCCTTCGTTCGCGATTTTGCCCAGGTCGATCGCACGCGCACACGCGCGAGCCGCCCCGGATCCTCGGAGCTGTACCTGGTGGCGCGAGGGTTCCATGCGGCGGCGGCCACTCGCGCAACAGGCCCGTATGGATAGCCCCATGCGGAACGCTAGCTTAGAACGCATGTGGCTTCGCCGCAGAGCGGCGCTGGTCGCGGGCGTGATGGCCGCGATTCTGGCGCTATGCTCCGCGTGCGTACGGCACGGCGACAGCGATAGCGCATCACCCGATCAGGTGCGGGTCGAAGTCGCCAACGTCGGCCTCGACAACGACAGCGGCGCGCACTATGTGCAGCTCGAGGATCTCACGGGGCGGCGCGAGTTGCAGATTCTGATCGGCGATGAAGAAGCGCGCACCATCATGCTCGAGATGCATGGAATCAAGCCGGATCGTCCGCTGACCCACGATCTGCTGCGGGACCTGATCGAGCAGACCGGCAATCGGGTCGACCGCGTCGTCATCACCAGCGTCCACAATCAAATCTACTTTGCCGACATTTATCTCGATCGCGCGGGCCTGCGTCTGGACAGCCGGCCGAGCGACGCAATCGCCTTGGCGATGGGCACGGGGGCGCCGATCTTCGTAAACGATCGTTTGTTTCAATCCTCCTCCTCGTTACAGCGCGAGACGCCCGCTAAAAAAAACCTGCCCGCGACCATCACTGCCCAGGACATCGTGGTGCAGGATCTGAGTCCCTCGCTGGCCTGGCACTTCGCGGTGCCGCCGCTAAGCGGCGTGCTGGTCGCTGACGTTTCGGGCCCCGCCGCGCGAGCGGGGTTGAAGTGCGGCGATATCGTCACCGCCGTGGACCAGCATCCGGTGCACAACACCTCGGACTTCGTGGTGGCGCTGGTTGGTTTCAAAGATCCACAGGTGAGCTTCAGTGTGATGCGGGGGCAGCAGTCGCGCACGATCACGATCGACCGCGAAAGCAGGCAGCGCAGTGGTCACCAGGCGGGTGACCAGGCTGCGCATCCCGGCTAGCCGCGGCGAATCAGCAGGCTGCGCAGGAAGCGCGGGTCGATCGCGCGCGGGTCTAATTCGGCGAGATCCTCCTCAAGCACGCTGAGGCACGACGCGATGAAGCCGGCCGAGCGCGCGCGAGCGGTTTCGTCCATGCGCGCTGCCAGCGCCGCGTCGACCATCAAGCGAAAGCCCTCGGTCAGGCGCGCCGGTCGTCCGCCGCCCGTCATGATCGCCATATAAAGTTCGCCCAGGCGGCTCGCTTCGATCGGCGCGGGCGCGAGCCTCTGGTCGGGTTTGCGATCGAGCGCGGCGCGCGCAAATGCCGTGATCAGGATTTGGCCGAGCCTGATTTCGCGGCCAGCCGTCTCGGCGCGGAAAGCCGGGGAGGCAATATTGATCTCGAGTAATGCCCGGAACAGCTCGCGCATCGCTTCGATCTGATCGAGCGCCGCGTGGCTCAGGTGCAGATCGCGCATCGCAGCGAAATCGCGCAGCACGACCGAGCCTTGTCCCTCGAGCCCACCGAAAAAACGCGGCCGGCGTTCGAGGAAGCCTCCCAGCGCCTCGCGATAGGGTGAATCGAGATAGGCAATTTCGCGGCCGCGTGTGGGATCGAGGCCGAGCCCGACGGTCACCTGCTCGGCGCGCTTGCGCAGATCGATCGTCAGGCTCACGCCGAGCCGAAACAGCAGCTTGAGATGCGTGTCGCGCAGATGTTCGATCGCATTGTTGAGCTCGCCGGCGGCCAGATACTCGAGCCCCAGGTTGAGGTAGTGATGAGTCATCTCGACCGCCACGCGGACCGCGTCGAGGTCGCCGAAATCGACCGCGCTCGCGACCAGCACCTGGTTGCTCACCAGCGCCATTTCGCTTCGCAACTGGCGCTGGCCCTGCGCGGCGAACCCGGCCATCAGGGCGGTATTGAACAGCGAAAGGTCGGTGTCGGCCGGCACCGGCGCCATTCCGTGCGGCACCAGTTCGTCGTCGCGCAGCAGGTCGGCGCGCGTCGGCGCGTCATAGCCGGCGCGAATCTTCAGGAAGTCGCGTGGATTGACGTAGGCGAACACGTCCTGAGCTTCGAAGAAATCGGGAAAGCCACGATCGTTCAAGCGCGCGCGGCGGAACTGGTAGGCCTCCTCCTCCAGTTCCGCTTCGACACTCCAGTAGATCTCCTCCATCAGCGCGGTGAAGTAAGTGTAGTCGCGCTCGAAGACCTCTTCGAGAAAATCGACCAGCGGTTGCAGGATCGCGTCGTGATGCTGGAACTCGATGATGTAGTGCTCGTCGAATTGCACGAAGCGATCGGAGGGCACGTCGGCCGCGGTCAACGGATCGTCGAGCCGATGGACGCGGAAATACTGGCGCAGAAGCAGCGCCATCATCTCCATGTCGAGACCCATCAGCCCCTCAGCCATGCGCTTGCGCCCAGCCTCGGTCAGCGCCTCGATCCATTCGCGCATCCGATCCAGGTTAGGACGATCGCGGGTCCAGCAATCGAGGTCGAACAGTCCCTGGATTTGTTCGGGCACCGCGAGGCTCAGCAAATCGCCCGAGTCGGCGGAGCCGATTTCCTTTACCGTGTAGAAGAGCGTTTCGGGCGAGAACGATTGCACCAGCCGCTCAGCTTCGGGAGCCGACAGGATGAGATCGCGCTTCTGGCGCGCAGGGAGCCCGTAGAGAAACTCGAGCTTGGCCTTGAACGGAAGGCTGAGAAATTCCTCCTGTCGTATGGAAGGCATTACGAAAACGCGCGCTGCGCTCCGCGGCTCGGCTGCATGCTTTATTTCAGTACCATGCGAATCGCATCGGAGCCAGCAACCTTGGCGTTGCGCGTCATTGTTCTGTGATTGCGCTGGCGTGATATACTTGTTCTGTTCAGGCGGCAGCTATCGAAACCCCGCGACGACAACAATGATCTGCTCGCGATGTGGCCTGGACAATCCCGCCAGCATGAAATTCTGCGGCAACTGCGCCGCGCCGTTAGTCAGTATTTGCGATAAGTGCCGCGCCGAAAATCCTCGGCAATTCAAATTCTGTGGGCAGTGCGCCGCGCCGCTGGGCGGCGCTCCCTCAGGCGGCTTCGACACTGACTCGCGCTCGGCCAGGTTGCCCGCCGAAAGCGATACGCTGCCCGAAGGCGAGCGCAAGACCGTCACCGCACTGTTCGCCGACATCAAGGGCTCGATGGACCTGATGGAAGGGCTCGATCCCGAGGAAGCGCGCGCGATCGTCGATCCGGCGCTGGCACTGATGATGGACGCGGCGCATCGCTACGGCGGCCACGTGGTGCAATCGACCGGCGACGGAATGTTTGCCCTGTTCGGCGCGCCGATCGCACATGAGGACCATCCGCAGCGCGCGCTCCACGCCGCGCTCAGGATGCAGCAGGAGATGCGGCGCTACGCCGATCGTCTGCGCCTGGAGGGCCGCGCCCCGCTGCAGGTGCGTGTCGGGGTGAACACGGGCGAGGTCGTGGTGCGCTCAATCCAGACTGGCGCGCACGTCGAATACGCGCCGATCGGCCATAGCACGGGAATGGCCGCGCGGATGCAGGCGCTGGCGCCGATCGGATCGATCGCGGTGACCGAGGCGACCGAGCGGTTGTGTGCCGGCTATTTCGCCTTTCGGCTCCTGGGGCCGGCGCGAATCAAAGGCGCGAGCGAAGCGATCACCGTTTATGAGGTCACGGGCCTCGGCCCATTGCGCACGCGCCTGGAGGCTGCGGCGCGGCGCGGACTTACGCGCTTCGTCGGCCGCGAGCATGAACTGGCGCAGTTGGGCCGCGCATTGGAACAGGTGCGGGCGGGTCATGGCCAGGTGGTTGCCGCGATCGGCGAGGCGGGGGTTGGCAAGTCGCGCCTGATCTATGAGTTCAAGGCGGTGGCGGCGGGCGACTGCCTGATCCTGGAAGCGTACTCGATGTCGCACGGCAAGGCGTCGGCTTATTTGCCGGTTATCGAAATGCTCCACGGGTATTTCGGCATCGACTCCGCCGACGACGGCCGGAAACGCCGCGAAAAAGTGATCGGCAAACTGCTCGCGCTCGATCATAGCCTCGAAGACGCGCTGCCATACCTCTTCGTGCTGCTCGGTATCCAGGAAGGCGAGGACCCTCTTGCACAGATGGACGTGCAGACGCGGCGGCGGCGCACGCAGGAAGCGCTCAAAGGAATCGTGCTGCGCGAGAGCCTCAACCAGCCGCTGATCGTCGTGTTCGAGGACCTTCATTGGGTCGACGGCGAAACCCAGGCCTGGTTGAACCTGCTCGCGGACTCGCTCGCCACTGCCCGCGTCCTGCTGATGGTCAACTACCGCCCGGAGTATCGCCACCAATGGGGCAATCGCACTTACTATACGCAGTTGCGCCTCGATCCGTTGGCGGGCGAGAGCGTCGAGCAACTGCTCTCCGCGCTGCTCGGTGACTCCCCCGACCTCGCGCCGCTCAGGCGGATGATCGTGGAGCGAACCGAGGGCAATCCGTTCTTCATCGAGGAGATGGTGCAGGCGCTGTTCGACGACGGTACGCTCGCGCGCAACGGCGCGGTGCGGCTCACCCGGGCGCTCGGGGAAATCAAGGTGCCCGCGACAGTGCAGGATATCCTGACCTCGCGCATCGACCGGCTGCCTGCCGAAGAGAAGGAATTGCTGCAGACGCTGGCGGTAATTGGCCGCGAGTTTCCGCGCGGCCTCATCACGCGGATGGTCCGGAAGTCTGACAGCGAATTGGATCGGATGCTGTCCGCTCTTCAGCTTGCCGAGTTCATCTACGAGCAACCGGCTTTTCCCGAGACCGAGTACATCTTCAAGCATGCGCTCACGCAAGAGGTGGCTTACAAGACGCTGCTGCTCGGGCGTCGCAAGCAGCTTCACGAATCCACGGCCGCAGCTATCGAAGCGCTCTACCCCAACCGGCTGGACGATCATGTTAACCAACTCGCGTATCACTACAGCCAAAGTGGAAACGTACGCAAGGCGGTGAAATATCTTCACCTCGCCGGGCGCCAGGCGGCCGCGCGCCTGGCCTACAACGAAGCGATCGGCCACTTTACGGCGGCGCTCGAGCTACTCGGCGGCCTGCCCGACAATCTGGAGCGCGACCGTCAGGAGCTGGCGGTGCAGTCTGACCTGGGCCCGTATCTGATTGCGACGAAAGGCCCTGCCGCCGAAGAGGTGGCGATGGTTTTCACCCGCGCACGCAGCCTGTGCGAGAAGCTTGGCGAGCAGGTGCAGCTCTTCTGGGTGACGTACGCACTCCAGTTCTTTCACATGCTGAGATTGGAATTGCGCGAGGCGCGCGAGCTTGGGGAGCGGCAGGTCGAGCTTGCGGCGCACTCGCAGAACCCTGCAATGCTCATGGCCGCCTACGCCGCGATGGCTGAAGTCTTGTCTGACTTGGGCGAGTTCAGCGCGGCGCATGATCTTTGCGCGAAGGGGCTCGCTCTGGACTATGTTCCGGGGACTTTTCCGTTTTTGGAAATCGGAGAGCCCAGGACGATGCTTCTGGCGCACTCGTCTCGCGATCTCTTCATCCTCGGCTATCCTGCCCAGGCGCTGGCCCGAAGCCGCGAGGCGCTTTCCGGAGCCCGCCAATTGGGACCGCATTCGATAGCCTTCGCGCTGAACCTGGCCGCCGAGGTCCATCGCTACCTTGGCGACGAACCGAAAGCGCGGGAGTCGACCGAAGCGCTGGCCGCGCTCGCCAGCGAGCGCGGGTTTCTATTGTGGTCGGCTCAAGCGGTGTTCCTGCGGGGGCAGGCGTTGGTGGCCGAGGGACAAGTCGAAGAGGGAATCGTCGAACTGCGCCGCGGCGCGGCCTTAGTTGAGAGGACCGGCACCGTAGCCGGCGCCTGGAAACTGTCGCTGGCGGAAGCTTACGCGAAGCTCGGACGCCCGGAGGAGGGAATCGCCGCGATCGCCGAGGAAATGGCGCCGATGGAGAGAACCGGGCTCCGATTCCTCGAGGCTGAACTCTATCGAGTCAAAGGAGCGCTGATCTTACTGCAGGCACCTGGAGCCATCTCGACGGCCGAGAGCGCCTTTCGTCAGGCCGTTGCGATCGCACGCCGACAAGGCGCGAAGTCGTGGGAGTTGCGTGCGACGATGAGTCTCACGCGCCTGCTGGAGGCGCAGGGCAAGCGTGACGAGGCGCGCATAATGCTCGGCGAGATCTACGGCTGGTTCACCGAGGGGTTTGACACCGCCGACTTGAAAAACGCGAAAGCGCTGCTCCATGAGTTGGGCGGATGAAATGCGGCGCGCTCAAGAAGTGAGCCGGTGAAAAAGCCCGCTCGCACATCGAGCCGCAAGAAGTACAGAAGCGTTGCGCTCACGATTGGTGGCAGCGATCCGGGGGGCGGCGCCGGAATCCAGGCCGACCTCAAGACGTTCGCCGCGCTAGGGGTTTACGGCTACTCGGTGATAACCGCGGTCATCGCGCAGAACAGCTCAACCGTGGATCGCGTGGCCCCGGTCGACGCCGCGATGGTCGCGGCGCAGATCGAAACGCTCGTCGCCGAGCGCCGTCCCGACGCGATCAAGATCGGTGCGCTCGGCACCGCGAAGATCGTCGAGGTGGTAACGGACGCGATCTCCCGGCTCGATTTGCCTGCGCCCGTGGTCGACCCGGTGCTGATTTCGAGCGCCGGCGTGCGGCTGCTCGACTCGGCGGGCGAGCGTGCGCTCCTTAGGCGTCTCCTCCCGCTCGCGCGAATCGTGACGCCTAACCTGGCCGAGGCGCGGATGCTAAGCGGCATCGACGGCGCGAGTCCGGCGGCGATTCGCGCAATGGCGCGCGCGCTTCGCAAGGCAGGCGCGCGCGCCGTGCTGATCAAGGGCGGCCATGCTGACGCTGAAGCGGCTTCATCCACCGAAGAGCGCGCGCAATCGGTCGACCTTCTTTACGATGGCCGCGAATTCATCGAACTGCGCGTGGCGCGAATTCCCGGCGGCGGCGCCCATGGTCTCGGATGCGCGCTGTCGGCGGCGATTGCCGCCTATCTCGCACAGCGGATGGATCTCGTCGGTGCGGTGCGCCGCGCCAAGCGCTACGTGACGGCGGCGCTCGGCGCCAGCTTCAAGCTGGGTGCGGGACGCGCCGTGCTCGATCATTTCGCGCGCAAATGAACGGCCGCCAACCAGACCAGAAACCTGACCCGCGCCCTCAGAGCGCTCCCTAAACCTCTACTTGGACCCAGGACAAGGAGTGAGTATGGATTTCCTTGGGCAAAGAGAGGGGGCGATGTTTGCTTCGCAAAGCTCTCTAGCGTTGGACGAATTCGGCGAGCGCTGCCATGAGATTGTGGCTCACCTCGGAGCCACCGCCGAGTTTGATCAGCGCATAACGTTCGTCGGCGTCGAGCCGTTCCCACGCTGTCTGGTCGAGTGCCACGCCCGCCGCGCGAGCACGCTCAGCCAATTGCGCCGGCAATTTCACTGGAGGATCTGCGATGGCCCGCTGCGGCTCTGCTAGCGTGCGCGGCTCCTCGCCGCAAACGCGCCTTACGGCCTCGTTGATAAACAACCGTAGCGCTTCGCGTTCTTCATGACGCTCGACCGGCAAATGACAAATCGCCAGCCGCTCCCCGTGCCCGAGCGCCTTCCATTGCTCAAGACCGACCTTGACTCCGACCCGGTCTAGCTTGCGCCGCACCGCCATCGGTACGCACGCGAGCGTCGTATGCATCTCGTCCTCGAACTTGAATTCGCGAATCATGGCGGCTCTCCGAGGTTCGTCTTCGGTACGATCATACCAGCCGAGTGCCGGACGCGGGAGTCCTCACACCGGGGCGTTCTGCCGCATGATAATTGGACCGTCCCCGCTTGACGAAAGCGCCGTCGCTGGCGGAACCTTAACGCAGTCAACCAGCAATTGCCCATGGACCACAATAAAAACGGCTTCGACCCGGCGGCGATCGAAGCGATCGCAACGCGGCTGAAACAACGGCCTGGCGCGCTCATGCTCATCCTGCACGAGGTCCAGGATAGCCTTGGCTACGTGCCGCGCGAGAGCGTGCCGACAATCGCTCATGTGCTCAATCTCTCGCGTGCTGAGGTCCATGGAGTCGCCACTTTCTACCACGATTTTCGCCACGAGCCGGCGGGGCGCAACGTGATTCGGCTTTGCCGCGCCGAGTCCTGTCAGGCGATGGGCGCGGTAGCGCTTGCCGAGCACGTGTCCGGGCGTCTAGGGGTCGGATTCGGCGAGACCACGAGCGATGGCAAGTTTACGCTGGAACCGGTGTACTGCCTGGGTAATTGCGGATGCTCGCCGGCGATGCTGCTCAACGATGAGCTCTACGGGCGCGTCAGCCCGGCGCGTTTCGATGAGTTGTTAGCCGAGTGCAAAGAGGATCGCCGCAAAGAGGATCGGCGATGAACACGACGGTCTATGTGCCGCAAGATTCTTCGGCCCGCTCGCTTGGCGCGGATAAAGTCGCCGATGCGATCGCGGCCGAGGCGGCCCGGCGCAATATCGATTTACGCGTGGTGCGCAACGGATCGCGCGGGATGTTCTGGCTGGAACCGATGGTCGAGGCGGTGACCGCGCGCGGCCGCGTCGCGTATGGGCCGGTCACGCCGGCGGACGTGGCGGCGCTTTTCGACTCCGGTCTGCCAACGGGCGGAGATCATCGCCTACGCCTCGGCTTGACGGAGGAAATCCCATATCTCAAGCGGCAGGAGCGGCTGACGTTCGCGCGCGTGGGAATTGTCGATCCCTGTTCGCTGGACGATTACGTCGCGCACGGCGGTTATCGCGGATTGGAACGCGCACTGTCCATCCCGGCAGAAAAAATCGTTGAAGAAATCACCGAATCAGGACTGCGCGGGCGCGGCGGCGCCGGCTTTCCAGCGGGAATCAAATGGCGCACTACGCAGCAGGCCTCCGAGCGCCAGAAATACGTCGTCTGCAATGCCGACGAGGGCGACTCGGGCACTTTCTCAGACCGAATGATCATGGAAGGCGACCCGTTCGTGCTGATCGAGGGTATGGCGATCGCCGCGGTATGCGCGGGCGCGACGCAGGGCTACATCTACCTGCGCTCGGAATATCCGCACGCGCTGCGCATCCTGAATGAGGCGATCGACACAGCCTGCAAGCGCGGATACCTGGGCGAGAGAATCGCTGGCAGTGCGCATACGTTCAATCTGGAAGTGCGCCTTGGGGCCGGCGCGTACATCTGCGGCGAGGAGACCGCGATGCTCGAGAGCCTTGAGGGCAAGCGCGGGATGGTGCGTTACAAGCCGCCGGTGCCCGCGATCGCCGGACTCTTCGGACAGCCGACAATCGTGAACAACGTCGTCTCGCTCGCCACTGTGCCGATAATCCTCGAGCGCGGCGGCGGCTTCTACAAGGACTACGGAATGGGTCGCTCGCGCGGCACGCTGCCGATCCAACTTGCCGGCAACGTGAAGCATCCGGGCCTGGTCGAGAAAGCTTTCGGCGTCACCCTGCGCGATTTGGTGGAGGACTACGGCGGCGGCACGTGGAGCGGGCGCCCGTTGCGGGCGGTGCAGGTCGGCGGCCCGCTCGGCGCGTATTTTCCCGCGAGCATGCTCGACCTGCCGATGGACTACGAGGCGTTCGCGGCAAAAAAAGGTATCGTCGGTCACGGCGGGATTGTGGTCTTCGATGATACGGTCGATCTCGCACGCCAGGCGCGCTGGGCCTTCGAGTTCTGCGCAATCGAGTCGTGCGGCAAGTGCACGCCGTGCCGAATCGGATCGACGCGCGGCGCCGAGGTCCTCGATCGGATCTCCCGAAGCGCGCATATCAGCGACCGCGAGACCACGATGGGGCTGCTGCGTGATCTTTGCGATACAATGACTTATGGGTCGTTGTGCGCGCTCGGAGGACTGACGCCGTTGCCGGTGCTGAGCGCGCTGCGCCATTTTCCCGAGGACTTTGGCCTTTCGCCGAGTGACGTCGCATGGGCGGGCTGAACGCGTTAAACTTAATCAACTGGTTGAAGTTGTCCGGCGCGCTGAGATTGCGGCTGCCAGGCTCCCCCGAGTCAAGAGTCCGGAGCGCATCCGCATCGCGAGGAGCTTGAGACGGTGCTTTCGAAAACCGATCGCGACTACGGGACCCCGCCAAAGACCTCCTCCAAACTCGTCACGCTCGAGGTCGACGGGCGCGAGGTCACAGTGCCCGAGGGAACCTCGGTGATGCGCGCCTCGGCCTTGGTGGACACCCCGATTCCGAAGCTCTGCGCCACCGATTCGCTCGAGCCGTTCGGATCGTGCCGCCTGTGCCTTATCCAGGTAGAAGGACGCAACGGCTATCCAGCCTCCTGCACCACGCCGGTCGAGCCCGGCATGAAGGTGCGTACGAAGTCCGAAATGCTCGAGCGGCTGCGGCGCGGTGTGATGGAACTCTACATGTCGGATCATCCTGGCCGACCGGGCGTCGTGCGCCGGCAACGGCAACTGCGAGCTGCACGCGATGGCCGACGCGGTGGGACTTGGCAAGATACGTTATGGTTTCGAGGGCAAGAATCATCTCAACGCCACGCGTGACGCTTCCAATCCGTACTTCGCGTTCGATCCCGCCCGATGCATCGTGTGCTCGCGATGTGTGCGCGCGTGCGAGGAGGTGCAGGGCACCTTCGCGCTGACGATCGATGGACGCGGCTTCAACTCAGTCGTTTCGCCGAGCCAGCATCAGCCATTCTTCGAGTCTGAGTGCGTTTCCTGCGGGGCTTGCGTGCAAGCTTGCCCGACCGACGCGCTGGTCGAAAAGTCGATGCTCGAAAAGGGCATCGCCGAGCGCTCTGTCACCACTACCTGCGGTTATTGCGGCGTCGGATGCTCATTCAAGGCGGAAGTGAAGGGCGACCAAGTCGTGCGCATGCTGCCGAACAAAGACGGGATGCCGAATCACGGCCATTCCTGCGTCAAGGGACGTTTCGCGTGGGGCTACGCAACGCATCCGGACCGTGTGCTGACGCCGATGGTACGCGAGAAGATAAGCGACACATGGCGAACGGTCTCGTGGGACGAAGCGATCGGTTACGCGGCGAAGCGCCTCAAGGAAATCCAGTCGAAGTATGGCCCGGGCTCAATCGGCGGAATCACATCGTCGCGCTGTACCAACGAGGAAACTTACCTGGTGCAGAAGATGGTGCGGGCGGCCTTCGGCAACAATAACGTCGACACCTGCGCGCGCGTTTGCCATTCGCCCACCGGTTACGGTCTCAAGACCACGCTTGGAACCTCGGCCGGCACCCAGGACTTCGACTCCGTACTCAAAGCCGATGTAATCCTGGTCATCGGATGCAATCCTACCGACGGCCATCCGGTATTCGCCTCGCTGATGAAGCGGCGGCTTCGCCAGGGGGCGAAACTGATCGTCGCCGATCCGCGCACGATCGATCTGGTGCGCACGCCGCATATCGAGGCCGTGTACCATCTACCGCTGCTGCCCGGCACCAACGTCGCGCTGATCAATGCGTTCGCGCATGTGGCGCTGAGCGAAGGGCTTGCCAGGGAAGATTTCGTGCGCGAGCGGTGCGAGTGGGCCGCCTACGAATTGTGGAAGAAATTCATTCTCGAGGAGCGCAACTCGCCTGAGGCGGCCGCGAAAGTAACCGGCGTGCCGGCTGAAAAAATTCGCGCCGCCGCGCGTTTGTACGCGACCGGCGGCAACGCGGTTATCTACTATGGTCTCGGCGTCACCGAACATAGCCAGGGCAGTACTATGGTGCTCGGGATGGCGAACCTGACGATGGCGACCGGCAATCTCGGGCGCGAAGGCGTCGGCGTCAACCCGCTGCGCGGACAGAACAACGTGCAGGGATCGTGCGACATGGGATCGTTCCCGCACGAGTTGACCGGCTACCGCCACATCTCGGACGCCGCGATGCGCACCAGCTTCGAAGCGGCATGGGGCGTCAAGCTCGATCCGGAGCCGGGCCTGCGTATCCCCAACATGTTCGACGCCGCACTCGACGGCAGTTTCAGAGGACTCTACGTCGAGGGCGAGGACATCGCGCAATCCGACCCGAACACGCATCACGTGACTGCTGCGCTGAGTGCGATGGATTGCGTCATCGTGCACGACATCTTTTTCAACGAGACCGCGAAGTACGCGCACGTTTTCTTGCCTGGCTCGTCGTTCTTGGAGAAGGACGGGACTTTTACCAACTCCGAGCGGCGTATCTCGCGCGTGCGCAAGGTGATGCCACCGCTGGCCGGCAAAGCCGACTGGGAAGTCACCTGCGAGCTTTCGACCGCGTTCGGCTATCCGATGCACTATGCGCATCCGTCCGAGATTATGGATGAGATCGCGCGGCTGACGCCGACGTTTGCGGAGGTCAATTACGAAAAGCTCGATCGCCTGGGCTCCGTGCAGTGGCCCTGCAACCAGCAGGCACCCGAGGGCACGCCGGTGATGCACGTCGGGCAATTCGTGCGCGGCAAGGGCCGCTTCGTGATAACCGAGTACATCCCGACCGACGAAAAGATCGGCCCGCGCTTCCCGCTCATCCTGACCACCGGGCGCATCCTCTCGCAGTATAACGTCGGCACTCAGACGCGGCGCACTCCCAACGTCTTGTGGCATCACGAGGATGTGCTCGAAATCCATCCGCACGATGCGGAAGAGCGCGGTGTGCGCGACGGCGCGTGGGTTAAGATCAGCAGCCGCGCCGGCGAAACCACGATCCGTGCACAGGTGACGGAACGCGTGCCGCCGGGCGTCGTATACACGACATTCCACTACCAGTCCTCTGGCACCAACATCGTGACCACTGAGAACTCCGACTGGGCGACCAATTGTCCGGAGTACAAGGTGACCGCTGTGCAGGTGATGCCCGTCGCTGAACCCGGGGCGCGGCGCGCTACGGGGCAGGGCGCGGAGGCACACCCAGCGGCAGGCCGTTAGCGCCGTTTGAGGACGCGTCGCGATGGATATCCATCACCTGGTCTCGATGGCCAATCAGATCGCGGATTTCTTCAAAACCTCGAATCCCGACCGCGGCGATGCGGTGGCTGCGACCGCGCAACATCTGCGCAGTTTCTGGGATCCACGGATGCGCCGTGAAATTGTCGCGCACCTGGCCGACAAAGGCGGCGAGGGTCTCAACGAGATAGCGCGCGACGCGGTCCGTATGCTCGAAAACGAGCCCTCCGCCCAGGCGGCCGGATAAGCAGGACGCGGCGGGAAATCATGATACCTAACGACGCAAATCGGATCGCGGAGAGTGCCGAGCGCGCCGCGGCGTCCGAGAGCATCCGGCATCATCCGGCGCGCAAATTCCGCGACGGACGCTTCGACATCAAAGAGGAACGGCTCGCGGTCGAGGAACCCCTTGAAATTCGGCTTGGCGGGCGGCGCTTCACGCTCACGATGCGCACGCCTGGGAATGACGAAGAACTCGTCGCCGGGTTTCTACTTGCCGAAGGCTTTGTCGAAGCGCGCGCCGATCTGGGGGAGATTCGACGCTTGCGGGGTCCCAAAGGCATGCCCGATCCCAACGCGGTCGACGTCGTACTTAACGTTCCCGCGGCGAATCTGCGCGAACGCCTGAAGCGCAACTTCACGATCTCGTCGAGCTGCGGCGTGTGCGGCAAGACCAGTATCGAGGCGACGCAGCGACGTATCGCGCCGATCGGATCGCGGAGGACTGTCGCGGCGGAAGCGATCCTTGAACTAGCGTCGATGATGCGGCGCTCACAGGAGGTCTTCGCCGCAACCGGTGGATTACATGCCGCCGCGTTATTCGTTCCCTACGGCACTGTCGCAAGAACTAACGGCGTGCGCAGGAGCGGCCGCGCTGCGAACAATGTTGCGGCGGTCGAACTTAAAGTTCTGCGCGAGGACGTCGGCCGGCACAATGCGGTCGACAAGGTGGTCGGCCACGCGTTGATGAATGGGATGCTACCGCTTAGCGACGCTCTGATGGCAGTGAGCGGACGGCTCAGCTTCGAGATCGTACAGAAGGCCGCGGCAGCCGGCGTGCCAATCCTGGCTGCGGTCTCGGCACCGTCATCGCTGGCGGTCGAACTGGCCGAGGAAGTCGGGATCACGCTGGTCGGGTTCCTGCGCAACGGTACCTTCAATTTGTATTGCCATCCCAACCGCGTCGTTGCGTAATCTCGTTTCCGATGAAGAGTCACGTTCGAATGTTGGCCGGCACTTCGCGCCGCCGTAATACCCACTTGAGCCGCGGGGCTCATAGGCGTTAACTCTATGGGGCCGCAGGGCCTTATCGATGTTCCTTAGAAAGCGCGCGCTCGAACGTATCGCCAGCGAAAAAGTGCTCTTCGAGCGCCATCGCGGCGGCGACATCCGGCTCTGCGTCGTTTATCCGAACGTTTATCGGCTCGGAATGGCGAATCTCGGCTTCCAGGCCGTCTACCACATTTTCGAGTCCGATCCGCGCGTCGCTGCCGATCGCGCCTTCCTGCCCGACCCTGACGAACGCGCCTATATCCGCGCGCGCGGCGAGCGCTTGGTCTCTTTCGAGCGCGGCGAGCCACTCGGCAATTTTGACGTGATCGCCTTTTCAGTCTCGTTCGAGACCGACTATCTCAACGCGCTGACGATGCTGCGGATGGCCGGGATTCCGCTGACTCGCGCCGAGCGCGCCGGACGTAACTATCCGCTCGTCATCGCCGGCGGATCCGCCGTGTTCCTAAACCCCGAGCCGATCGCTGATTTCGTCGATCTCTTTTTGATCGGTGAGGGCGAGGAGATGGTGCCCGAGTTCATCGCGCGCTTTCGCGAGACGGACGCTCTCGATGACTCTGAGCGTCTGCGCGCGCTCGCGCTGGTCGATGGCGCATATCTTCCCGATTACTTTAACCCGGTCTACGACGACGCCGGCCGCCTGATGCGCGTCGATTACAGCGGGCCGGGCCTGCCGTGTGTCAACCGCCGGTTGATTCATGACCTCGACCGCTTCACAACCGCGTCTCTGATCCTCACCAAAGAATCGGTGTTCGGTGACATGTACCTGGTCGAGGCGAGCCGCGGTTGCCAATGGGGATGCCGTTTCTGTGCGGCAGGCTTCATGTATCGTCCGATTCGTTATCGCAGTGCCGAAAAGCTGACCGCCGACGCCCAGCGTGGACTTTGCGAGCGCAATGTAATCGGACTGGTCGGCGCCGAGATGGCGAGCGTGCCAGGCGTAGCCGAGATAGCTGGCGCGGTGGCCGACGGCGGCGGACGGCTTTCACCGTCGTCGCTCAAGGCGGATTGCATCTCGCCCGCGCTGGCCGCGGCGCTCGCGCGTAATGGCAATCGCAGTGTCACCGTCGCGCCGGAGGCCGGCAGTGAGCGGATGCGCAAGGTGATCAACAAGAACCTGACCGAGCCCGAGATCCTGCACGCCGCCGAAATGATGATGGGCGAGGGTGTCGAGAACTTAAAGTGCTACTTTATGGTCGGCTTGCCCGAAGAGCGCGACGAGGACGTGGTCGCGATCGCCGAGCTGGTGGGCCGGATAGTCAGCCGCGCTCGCGAACAGCGCCGCCACGTTGGCCACGTCAGTGTGTCGCTAAATCCGTTTGTGCCCAAGCCGTGGACACCGTTTCAATGGGACGCGATGCGCGATACGCAGGAGCTCAAGCGCAAGGTCGCGCTGGTGCGCACGCACCTGATGCGCCTGGATGCTGGTGTAGAACTCGACGCCGAATCGCCGCGTGAAGCTTATTTCCAGACCCTGGTCTCGCGGGGTGACCGGCGGGTCGGCGCGATCCTGGCACGGCTCAGCGCAGAGAATCGCGAGCTGCCCGGCGAAATCTGGCAGGGGCTCAAAACCATAAAGCGCGAGGTCTCCGCGGGCGAAGGCACCTCCGCACTCGTGGATCCTGATTTCTTCGTCACCCGCGACTACCAGCGCAATGAAGTTCTGCCCTGGGATTTCATCGACCATCACATCGAAAAATGGTTCCTCGCGTCCGAGCGCAAGAAGGCACACCGGGAGCATCAGACCAGGCCGTGCGACGTTATGCGATGCACTGTGTGTGGCGCGTGTTGAAATCGGGTTGACATGAGGACGGTCGAGTAAGCCGCCTTTGGGGAGAGGGGTGAAGATGAGGTTGCGAGCGCTTCGATCTTGCGTATGGCCGTGGACGATCGCTCTTACCGCGGCGGGGTTGTGGTTGATTCTACCGACGGCCGGCATCGGCGCAGACCGGCTCGACCAGGGACGATTTGGGGATGCCCTCGACTACGATCGCGCCGGCCGAAGGTGAAGCGTCGACCGGGACGCCGCTGCCGGCTACGACCACGCACCATCGCGTCACGCCGCCGCCGGGAGCTCATCATAATATGCTCGCTTCGACGGCCGCTCCCATCAAATCCGTTCCCGCCGAGCCGGCGCATGCCAAGTTGCCATTGAAAGAGGACACCTGGATTTTTGCGCAGCCGAGTAACAGGAGTTCGCACGTCGAACAGGGCGAGAGAGGCAAGTTTGTGATGGTGACCGGCACGACCCATTACTTTTTGCGCGTCAAGCTCAAGAACGGGCAGGAGGGCTACGTGCCTGCCGCGGCAGTCCAACTCACGACGCCGGCCGACAAACTTTTCATGCTGACCCATGACGCTCCGGTGCTCGACGCTCCCAATCACTGGGGTAAGAAGGTCTCCGAGGTTCATAAGGGGCACGCGGTCCACGTCGTAGGTATCGCGCTCAGCTACATGAAGATCAGGATGAAGAGCGGGCTCGAAGGCTATATCCCGTCGTCCGCGCTCGAATAGCCGATTCCTCGGTCCAGTTTGCAACGGCTCGCGATGGTGCTATCGAGGCTGTTGGGAGAGCCGGCAATGGAACGAATCAATTTCGGCATCTTCGACCACATCGAGCGCACTACCAGCGAAGGCCCACTGCGGCAGCTCTTCGAAGAGCGGTTGCGGCTGGTCGAAGCCTACGAGCAGGCGGGCATCTGGGGCTACCACGTCGCCCAGCATCATGCGACGCCGCTCGGGATGGCGCCGTCGCCCAATCTGTTCCTGGCCGCCGCGGCCCAGCGCACGCGCAACCTCCGGCTGGGCACGCTGGTCTATTTGCTCCCGTTCTATAACCCGCTGCGCCTGATTGAAGAGATCTGCATGCTCGACCACATGTCGGGCGGGCGGCTCGAAATCGGCGTCGGACGCGGGGTATCGCCTTTCGAGCACGCGCAGTATCGCATCCCATTTTACGATGCGCGCGAGATCTTTGAAGATTCGATGGCGGTGCTGATCAAGGGCATGACCAGCGAGCGCCTGACACATCACGGCCCGCATTTCCGCTTTGACAATGTTCCGATGGAGCTGCGCCCGCTCCAGCAGCCGCATCCAGGCTTCTGGTACGGAACGCTATCCCCCGACAATGCCATTTACGCGGCGCGCCGCGGTATGAATATCGTGTCGATCGGTGGGTTGGAATCGGTCAAGCGGGTGACCGCCGCGTATCGCGAGCATCACCATGAAAGCGCGGGCAGTCCGCTGAACGTCAATCCACATCTGGCACGGCCAGTCACCGGCGCGATTCGCCACATCTACGTCGCCGAGACCGATCGCGAGGCCGAGCAGATTGCGCGCGAGGCGTACCGCGCTTTCTTCGACAATCTCCAGAAGCTCTGGCGCGACTACAATACGCTCGCGGTGGCATTTCCGAACGACTACGACCTGTTTCATCGCGTGGGCGCGAGCTTCAGCGGATCGGTCGCCTCGGTGCGCGACCAGGTTGCGCGATTCTGTGAGGAATCGGGATGCGACTACCTGGTGCTGGCATTCGCATGGGGCAACCTGACCGCGGCACACACGCGCCGCTCGTTCGATCTCTTCGCGAGCCGGATCATGCCTGATTTCGCCCGGCGCCCGGCTGCCGCATAGCGAAAGTCGCGCGCGCGTCGTTTGCCCTATCAACCCTCCGATTACCAGGAAGATGGCGTTGCGGCGCTGCCCTTGACACGATGGTTATGTTCAAAGGCAAGGAGATCGATGCGATGACAACCGCTAACGAAAAGATTCGCTCTGTGACCAATATCGTCGACGCGACGCGCCAGCTCGAGGGCGCGGGTTTCGTTGTGAACCGGCCTTTCCCGAACCAGGGGATGGCACTGTTCGATCCTTTCCTGCTGCTCGACGAGATGGGCCCGATGGAACTCGGCGCGGGCGAGGCCAAGGGCGCTCCGGACCATCCGCATCGCGGGTTCGAGACTGTGACCTATATGATCTCGGGCAAGATGGAGCATCGCGACTCCCATGGCAATGCCGGACGCCTGGGGCCGGGCGACGTACAATGGATGACGGCAGGGGCTGGCGTGGTACATTCCGAGATGCCGGCCGAGGACTTTCAACGCCAGGGCGGCCGTATGCATGGCTTTCAGTTGTGGGTCAACCTGCCGCAGCGCGACAAGATGATCCGTCCGCACTACCAGGAGATTCCGGCGGCCGGAATTCCGGTCGCCACCAGCGCCGACGGCAAGGCGACGGTGCGGGTGATCGCGGGCGAGTCGATGGGCAAGAAAGCGGTGATCAACACGCGCACGCCCATCATCTATCTGCACTTCACCCTGAAGCCTGGCGCGCGCGTCGTGCAGGCGGTGCCCGCCGAGTACAACGCCTTCGCTTACGTCTTCAGCGGCGAGGGCCGCCTGGGCCGTGACGAGAGGGCGGCGTCGGAGCATCAGATGGCGATGTTCGCGAGCGATGGCGACGCGGTTTCGATTGCCGCGCCCGAGAGCGCCGGCGAACCGCTGGAAGTGCTGTTGATTGCCGGCATGCCGCTGCGTGAGCCGGTCGCGCGCTACGGCCCCTTCGTGATGAATACAAAGGAAGAGATCATCAAGGCGTTCGAAGACTATCGCGAAGGGCGGATGGGCGAGATCGCGCCGGCTTGACGATCGCGCTTCGATGAGTGCGGATCGTGACGGCGGGCTACTTGCCGCTGAGCACGACCGCGCTCTGTCCGTATCGCGCATGCGCCATCGCGCCGGTTGACTCGAACTTGCCGCTGGCCGGATGGTACAGCTCCGCGCTCGCGAGCCAATCGTGCAAAGTCGCGCCGCCCGCGATCAGCACGTCACCATCGGCGAGCAAAGTCGCGGTATGGCTGTACCGCCCTTGAAGCATCGTGCCCGCCGCGGTGAAGGTGTGAGTCGCCGGATGGTATAGCTCGGCGCTCGCCATCACCTGATCGCCGCGAAAGCCGTTCTCTCCGCCGGTTATCAGCACGTCGCCGTTATCCAGCAGCGTTGCTGTGTGCGCGCCGCGCACGGAGCTCATTTTCCCCACGGTCTTGAAATGTCCGCTGCGTGGATCGAACAACTCCGCATCGGCGAACGATTTGGCGCCGTCGGCGTGAGCTTCGAAGCCGCCCGCGATCAGCACCGTGCCGTCGCGCAGCAGCGTCGCGCTGTGTTGCTCGCGGCCCTGGCGCATCTTGCCTGCGGCGGTGAATTTGCCGGCGCGTGGATCGTAGATTTCCGCACTCGCGAGGCTCACGGGTGTTTCTCCGGAGCCTCCTGCGACCAGCACGCGGCCGTCATTGAGCCGCGTCGCGCTCGCGCCGCAACGCCGCTCGGCCATCGCGCCCGTCCCACTGAATTTGTGGGTGGTGGGATCGTAAATGAAAGCGTCGGCGACTGTGGGTGGTCCCGTCTCCGGAATTTTCAATCCGCCGGTGATCAGCACCTTGCCGTTGGCTAATTGGACCATGGCGAAGCAGGTTCCAAACACGAAATGCTCGCCGACCACGACGAAACGCCCGGTGCGCGCGTCGTAAAGCTGACCGCCAGGCACATCGTAATAGTCCTGGCGGCGGCCTCCGAGTAACAGGACCTCGGGACCGCGAAGCTCGATCGCTTCGACGCCTGCGAAAAAGAGATTCATTTTACCGGCGATGTGGAATTTGCGGCTCGGCGGATCGTAAAGCTCGACAGTTGGCGAATGGCCCCAGCCGCCAGCTATCAGAACGCTGCCGGCCCATGGCGATCGGATCGCGGCGGCGGCATCCGCGGCATAGGCGCTAGAGGCGTTATCGGATTGATCGTATGCGGCGGTTACGAGCGCGCACATCGCGAGCAAGGCCGACGCCACAAGTACCGCTCCCGGAGATCGAAAATCTTTCATAGGCGTGATTCGGGCTAGGCGAAGGCCGGCAGGACGTCCTCGGTCACGCGCCTGAATTGCGCGCGCTGATCATAGCCCGTAAGGCGGAGCGTGATCGTGGTGGCGCCGGCCTCGACGTAGCCGCGGATGTTCTCGATACACTCGGCAGGCGAGCCCATCGCGACCCACAACTTGAGCGCGTCGCGATGGTAGTCAACGCCGTAATAAGCGTCGAGGAAGCGCTTGGACTCCTCGAGCGCGGCCTCGCGGTTCTCGTTCACATTGATGTTGTGGTAGACGCAGACGTCGAAGTCGTCGCCGAGCGTGCGGCCGTAGTCTCCGGCATAGCCGCGGATCATCTCGAGCGAGCGGCGGACGTCGGCCGGTGGCTTGAAGGTGGTCATCCAGCCGTCGCCCAGGCGCGCCACACGCCTGTAGCCGCTCTCGACGTTGCGCGGCTTGTTCATCTGCGGATTCGACACCACCCAGATCGGCAGTGGCTGCTGGACGGGACGCGGCAGCACGGTCAGGTTGCGAAACTTGTAGTACTGCCCTTCGTAATCGGCGTTCTCGTGCGCCGAGGTCAGACGCATGATCTCTATCGCTTCTTCCATCCGGCGCATCCGGCTACCGGGCGCGATGCCGAGGGCATCGAACTCCTTGGCGAAGGCGCCGCCGCCCGCTTCGGGCTGTCCCTGGCAGGCGACGAAGATGGTTCGCCCGCCCGACATCAGGTCGAGGCTCGCCCATTGGTAAGCGAGCACCAGCGCGTTGCGGAGCGGCGTGCTTGCGAAGCATGCGGGCCCAAGCCGGACGTGCTGCGTGCGTGCGGCGAGCGCGCCCAGAAGAGCGATCGCGTCGAGGCGCGGTTTGGCGAAAATCGAGTCGCCGACCCACACCGAATCCCACGCGGCGCTGCCGTCGGCCCACTCGGCCATCTCGATCATCTCCGGCACCGTGGTAGCGCCGATCACCACGCCGCGATTCGGTAGCGTGAGTCCAAACTTCGGCTTTTGCGACGCCATCTGAAAACACCTCCATCCGAAGTGCGCGGCGCAAACCCTTCGAGCGCCCCGCTAGACCATCAACTCATAGAGGACCGCGAACTCGTCCTCAATCGGAAGTTTGCGGAAGTGCGTGAAACCGGAGGCCGCCGCCAGTTCGCGCGCCTTGGGCTCGCCCATCGCGGCACCGATTCCTGCCCCGCCGTGCGCCAGTGAGGTGGTCATGCAGTAAAGCGTGCTGACGGAGTAGATCAGCTTGCCCATCGGCTTCACGTTTTCCTCGACCTTGGAAGAGACGTTGATCTCCTGCACGAGGTAGGTGCCGCCCGGCGTGAGCGAGCGGCCGATTGAGCGCATCAATCCGACCGGGTCGACCGAGTCATGAACGACGTCGAAGGTTGTGACGAGGTCGAACTTGCCGGCCGGGAGCCGCGCGCCGTTGGCGACCTCGAAGGTGACGCGGTCGGCGACGCCCGCTTCAGCCGCATTGCGCCGCGCTCGTTCGATAGACTCGGCGTGGAGATCGAAACCGAACACGCGTGAGTTCGGGAAAGCCTTGGCCATCAGGATCGCCGCGCGTCCGCCGCCGCATCCGACATCCGCCACGACGCCGCCGCCCTGCAGGCGTTCGACCACCTGCGGCATTGCGGGAATCCATTTGCGCGCGAGCTTGAACTGGTAGCGTGGCAGCGAATTGCGCTCGGTCGCCTCGAACATCCAAGGCGGATAGTCGGATTGGGTGAGCCCGCCTCCGGTCCGAAACGCGTCGGCCACCTTGGGTGCGACCGACATCGTGGCCTGCACCACCTGAAAGTACGAACCCACGAAGTATGGCGATCCTTCCTCGGCTAACGCCACCGCGTACTCCGGCGTAAGCACGTACGTCTGCGCGGCCGGGTCGTATTCCAAGTACTGCGCCGCCGCCATCGAGTTGAGCCACTCCTGCAGGTAACGCTGGTTGAGCCCGGTTTTGCCGGCGAGCTGCCCGATAGTCAGCGGTCCCGCGTCCTTCATCGCTTTGAACAGGCCCAGGCGATCACCGATGAAAACCATCGCGCTATGCATCGCACTCGCTACGTCGCCCATCACTTGTTGCGCGACCTGTTTGGCCCTTTCCCTGTCGATCTCGCCCGCTGATGCCATCGTGAATGGTCTCCTCTTATGTCTGCTTCGCGAAATCCGTTCGGCAGAATAGCGCATTCCGCTCGGTCGGCGTTAGGAGGTCGACCTGGCCAGGAAAATCGAGTGCGCGCGAGTCCAGGCTTATCGGCAGAGGAGGAAGAATCAGTCCTCAGAACGCTGCCAGCGCCTCTAGCTCTTTCTCTCCCAGGCCGTGTAGCAACAACGCCTGCGCATGCCCGGCTGAGACGTGCCAATGCATCGTAAGCTCGCGAACCTCGGCCTCGGAGGGCATAACCCCCTTGCGATACGCGATCCCGGTCGCTTTGCGCACCCCGAGATCGCCGCCGACTACGCGCCGGCCGTCCCAGCGTGCGCGCTAAAATCCACTCCGCTGTCCACACGCCGATTCCGCGCAGCACCACCAGTTCCTCAATTACCGCGGCGTCTGAGAGCGTCGCCAGGCGCTCAACACTTACTTGCCCGCTCGCGACCGCTTGCGCCACGGCGACGATATACTCGGCTTTGCGATTCGTGAACTGGAGCGCGCGAATTTCGGCGGGAGAGGCTACACCGAGACGCTCGGGATTGAGGCTGTAAACTACTGTCCCGTCAACGACGTGTTTGTCTCCGAAGCGCTCCGCCAGCCGCCGGCGTGTCTCGGAGGCCCATCGCAAATTGACTTGTTGCGCGCTGATACATCGCAGGAGGGCTCCCAGCAGATTGAGCTGCAGCACCGGCCGGAAGCCGCGGTAGCGCGTCTCCAGGCGCGCAAGCAGCGGGTCGGCGCGGCGCAACTCGGCAAAGTGGCGCGGCGGCGGTACGAAGGTCGCGCGCACGGAGGCCATCACTTCCTCGGCGTAGTCGCCATCGTCGAGTGTGACGCGAATTGCAGGACGGGCCCGGGTTCCAGCGAACGACGTGGCGAAGGCGACTGGGCGTCCGTCGATCGCGATCGTGCGCACGAAAGTCCTGCCGTCCCATCGATCGAGCAAGTCGTCGCCCGAGCGGCGAAACATCTCGAGCGACGCTGCGGGGTCGAGCGGGCCCGGCAACTCGAGCTCGAACGACGCCTCGCGGCGCGCCGCTACGCGCGGGACCTTGCGATTTGATTTTCCAGCCACGTCCGTGAGCATCCGCCGCTTTCTTATGAACGTCCGCCTTCTTATGAACGTCGCGCGGGTCCGTGCCCCTTAATCATCGTGCTGTATACGACAAAGGCGTTACCGGAAATCATGTGAAGGGGGAAGGGCGGCGCCCAGGCGCAAATCCTTGAACCGGCGCGCGCGGATCGCGACCACGCCGTCCTGCTTCTGCAACACGCCCTCGACCATCAGGATCGCCGCATTTTGTAGCAGCGTGCGGTTGGCCTGGAACAAATCGGGAATGACTATCGCATTGGATATTCCGGTTTCATCCTCCAGCGTGAGAAAGAAAAATCCCTTGGCCGTGCCCGGACGCTGACGGACGATCACGGCTCCCGCCGTTTTCACCCATGTGTCGTGTGTCGCGTCCGCAAGCTCGGCGGCGGCGAGCACGCCACTTGAGCGCAGCTTCTCCCGCAAATGCGCCATCAGATGAGGCCCGATAGTCAATCCGGTGGCCGCGTAATCGGCGCGGGTTTCCGACACCGCATCCATCCCGGCCAGCGGCACGGCGCCCGCCGCCGGCTCGACGCCGGCAAAAAGCCCGCGCGGATCGCGCTCGACCGCCGCCGCCTGCCATAGCGCTGCCCGCCGGTTCATCCCGAAAGCCGCGAAAGCGCCGGCGTACGCGAGCGCGTCGAGTTCGCGACGGTTGGGTGCGGCGCGCGCGGTGAAGTCGGCGATCGAAGCGAACGGACGTATAGCGCGCTCGCGCTCGATTCGCGCTCCGGTTTCTGCGCGCAATCCCGTGACGTACTTGAGACCGAGCCGCAAAACGTCCGCCTTCTCATCCTTACCCGCTCTCTCCCAAGGGGGCGAGGGCATGGAGATCGTGCAGTGCCAATCCGAGCGGGTAACATCGATCGGCGCCATCATCACGCCGTGACGCTCGGCATCCTTGACCAGGGTCGAAGGATGGTAGAAGCCGAGCGGATAGCAGTTGAGCATCGCGGCGAAAAACGCCGTCGGGTGATGGCACTTGAGCCAGGCCGAGGCGTAGGCGATTAGCGCGAAGCTGGCAGCGTGTGATTCCGGAAAGCCATAGAGCGCGAACGAGGTGATCGATTGCACAATCCGGTCAGCGGTCGCACCCGTGATCCCATTGCGCGCCATCCCTTCGCGCATCCGCCGCTCGATCTTCTCCATCCGCGCCGCCGAGCGCTTGAATCCCATCGCGCGCCGCAACTCCTCGGCTTCTCCGCCGCTGAAGCCCGCCACCGCCATCGCCATCCGCAACAACTGCTCCTGGAACAGCGGCACGCCGAGCGTGCGGCGCAGGATTGGCTCGAGCGAGGGATGGTCATAAACGATAGACGCGCGGCCAGCGCGACGGTCGAGATAGGGATGGACCATCTTTCCGACGATCGGCCCGGGCCGGATGATCGCAACCTCGACCACCAGGTCGTAGAACGTGCGCGGTTTCATCCGCGGCAGCGTAGCCATCTGGGCGCGGCTCTCGACCTGGAAAATTCCGACCGTGTCGGCGCGCGAGAGCATCGCATACACCTCAGGATCGTCGGCCGGCAGATGGGCAAGGTCGACTTCGACCCCTTCGCTCTGGCGCACCAGCGGGATCGCCTCCTCCAGCACCGCCATCATCCCGAGCCCAAGCAGATCGATCTTGATGATCCCGAGGTCAGCGCAATCCTCCTTGTCCCACTGGATCACCACCCGCCCCGGCATCGAGGCGGGCTCAAGCGGCACTACCTCGTCGAGCGGCCCCGCGCCGATCACCATCCCGCCGCTATGTTGCCCGAGATGGCGCGGCAGGTCCTGGACCTGGCGCACAAGAGTGACCAGCCGCGCAAGGCGCGGGGTCTCGACGTCGACGCCGCCACGCTTGAGCAGCGCCGCCAGTTCGTCGTTGCTGTCGCGAAATTCGTAGACGTAGTTAAGCCGCGCGAGCCGGTCGATATGTTCAGGGGTGAAGCCCAGCACCTTGCCGATCTCGCGCACTGCACTGCGCGTGCGGTAAGTGATCACGTTGGCGGTCATCGCGGCGCCGCGTTCTCCGTAGCGGCGATAGACGTACTGGATGACCTTCTCGCGCTGGTCGCCGCTCGGCAGATCGATATCGATATCAGGCCACTCGCCGCGTTCCTCTGAAAGGAAACGCTCGAACAGGAGTTCCATCTTGACCGCATCGATAGCCGTAATTCCGAGCGCATAGCAGACCGCGCTGTTGGCCGCCGAGCCGCGCCCCTGCGCCATGATCGCGTGCTCGCGGCAGAACTGCACGAGGTCCCAAACGATGAGGAAATAGCCGGCAAGCTTAAGCCGTGCGATTACTTCGAGTTCGTGCGCGAGTTGGCCGAGCACCCGCGCGCCGGGCGCCGCGCCCCATCGCTCGCGCGCCCCGGCCTCGACCAGCAGCCGCAGGTAACTGTCGGGCGTCTCGCCGGGCGGCAGCGGATAGCTCGGAAAGCGGTAGCCGAGGTCGCAGAGCTTGAATCCGCAGCGCTCGGCGATCGCACCCGTGGCGGCGACCGCGCCGGGCAGATCGCGAAACAGCGCGGCCATCTCCGATGGCGCTTTGAGCCGGCGCTCGGCGTTAGCCCATAACGCCCGCCCCGCCTCCTCCAGCGTGAGCCCGAGCCGGATACAGGTGAGCGCGTCGAGCAGTGCGCGATCGGTGCCGGTATGGCATACGTCGTTGGCCGCGACCAGCGGGACGCCGGATGCGGCGGCGAGCGCGGCGAGCCGCCGATTGAGCCGCTCCTCGGCGGGATCGAGATGGCGTCCGAGATCGATATAAAAATTGCCGCGGCCGAAGACCGCGCTGAGCCGGGCGCACAACGCGCGCGGATCGTCGCCGCGGGTGAGCGCGAGCGCAAGTGGACTGCGCGCGCCGCCGGCCAGGCAGATCAATCCCGCGCCGTAACGCTCGAGGTCATCAAGCGTGATGCGGCTCTCTCCCTTGGCGGGATATTTTGGCGCACGCCCGTGCTCGATTTCGACCGGATTAAGCGGCCGCATTTTCGAAGCGGTGATCATCCGGCAGAGATTGCGATAGCGCTCCCGATCCGGCACCAGCACATAGAGCCGCTGATCGCTTGCATCGCGGGCGGCCGGCGCGCCAGCCGAGGACAGATCGAGCGTCAACTCAGCGCCGACGATCGCGCGTATCCTGGCGCGCTCTGCGCCATGGTAAAAACGCGGCGCGCCGTACAACCCGTCGCGATCGCCCATCGCCAGCGCCGGGTAACCGAGTTCCGCGGCGCGCTCGACCAGGTCCTCAGGCAGCGCCGAGCCTTCAAGAAAACTGAACGCGCTGCGCGTCCGCAGCTCTATATATTTCACCATTGATATGAGGGTTCGCCGCGTTCGGTTTAGCGACGGTTAATCGTAAATTCCATCGACGTACCATTCGCCCGAGCGCAGATCGCGGAGCAGCCGATACACGCCGCCGTCCTCCAGCGCGACGTCATAGTAATCGCGCGCCGTGCCGGGCGCTCCCTGACGATAGTCGCCGCCACTGTTGCCGCTATGCCACGGCGCCGCCGCAATCCGCCAGGGTCCGGCGCACGAGACCACGCGCCCGCCGAAGTCTGCGCCGCGGACGAATTCCGGCGCGTCGCCGCGAGTGCACAGCACCTCGACCTGATGCGGCGGCCGAACCGCACGTATCGTCAGTTGCGCCAGGACGGCGCCGGCGGCCGAGCTCTTCTGGGCATCGCGATTCGCCGTCGCGACGGTGCCGTTTTGCACAAGCGGTGCTGGCGCGACAACTGGTCGCGGCGCAAATGGGCCAAGCTCGATCGCGTCCGGCAGATGAGCATTACGTGGCATCAGCATGCCAACTTTCCCCGGACCGCATAGGGCGGCCAGCCGCGCGAGCGTGACGTGCAGCCGCTCGGGCGCAGGGCAGGGCGGAGCAAACATGTCGGCTTGCGCGGCGCGCGGCGTGCGCGGCTCGATCGTGATACGGATGGCTTCCACCGCCGCGGCCGGCGGCGCGGACTCCAGGTTGAGCAGGATGAGCGCGAGCAGCGTGCGCGCTTCATTGGTTGGCGCGGGCAGCGCGACGCGGCGGACGTCGCGGCGGCGCCCGTCGAGTTCGAGCGCGAGCGCAATTTCGCCGGCCGCCATCCCGCGCAACTTGAGCCGCTCGACCACCCGCTCGATCATCGCGCGCATCACGAAGCCCATCGCTTCGAGGCTGTCGACTCCCCATTCGAGTTCGACCGCCTCGGCGAAATTTTCTGCCGCCCTGCGCGCGATCAGCGGCGTGCGGCATTCGCCGCGCGCGATCCGTATCAGCTCGACCGCGCGGGCGCCGAGCCGGCTGCCGACCGCGCGAATATCCAGCCGTGCCAGCTCGCCCAGCCGCCGGATTCCCCATCGCGCGAGCGTCTGTTCCAGTTCCGCGTCGTCGCGACCGCCGCCGTCCGCGGCGCCGTCGAGCTTGAGCAGGTCGAGCGGCAGCCAGTTGAGGAATTCCTCTTCGCGGCCCGCCGCGATCGCGCGCGCCCCACCGCATCGCGCCGCCAGCAGCGCGACTTCCTTGCTCGACGCGACTCCGACCGCCGCTTCCATCCCGAGCCGCGCCACACGCCCCAGCGCTTCCTGCGCAAGCTCAGTCTCGATCGTCTCGGCATCCGTCGTCTCCGACGGTGATTGGGATGCGCTCGTACTCGCGCTCGCGACTTTGTGATGGGAATTGGAACGGAGACGCCGATGGAGCCGCTCGAGGCCGCCGAGATCGAGATATACTTCGCCATCTGTGCCGGCCTCGACCAGCGGCGAGAACGACAGGGCGACATCGACGAGCGCCTCGGCGGCGGAGGCTTCTGCCGCCGGCGAGCGGCTCATCACGGCCAACCCCGCGGCGGCCGCGCGCGCCCGCGCCACTGTCATCCCGGTTCGTACACCCATCGCTCGCGCGTGCGCCGACACGAAGCGGCATTCCATGTTGGCAACGCCGGCCGCATCGCGCCGCCCGCCCGATTCAATCAGCACCAGCGGCCGGTCGCGCAGCTCGGGGCTTTGGCGTATCGCCGCGGCGAGCGGAAAATCCGCGACCAAAATGCATGCGATTCGGGGGCCTGTCGCGGACGCATTGGTACTGGCAAAGGCGCGGTGCGGCGGCAAAAGCGTATCGCGCGCCACTTTGGTAGTGGCGGCAATAGTGGTTTTCGGCGATAGGCGTCGTTCGATCATTCGATCGCTGCAAAAAAAATCACCGGCCGGCATTCCATGCCGGTTAAGATGGACATCACCTGGCGTATTCGTAAGCTTTGCCGCGGCGCGGTCTCCTTATCGATTGCGCGCGTTGGCGATCGCGATACGACGCGACCGCCGCGGGCTCGGCGATTCGAGTTGCCTCTGCCGGCGCGGATGCGCCAATCGGCATCGCGGAAGACGTCGACACGAGAGACGTCGACGCGGGGAAAGTCGACACGGAAGATGTCGACACGGAAGATGTCGAATCGACGAGCGCGCGCCATGCGGCCGCCTGGCCCGAGCCGCCTAACTTGTTGCGCGCCACGTACGCCTCGATCCGCATCCCGTCGAACAACGCCGGAGCGCCCGGCGCCGTGCGGCTGAAAAGGGGACGGATGCGGCCAAGTACGAGGCTGAGTGCGGCGAAGGTTCCACATGTCCGGCGCTCGGCCAGGACGATCACGGCCGCGCCGCTGCGCTCGGCCGCACGCGCCAGCCTAAGCGCCGCGCTCAGGGTGAGCGTTCGCGCGTGGCCGCCAATATCGATTACGACCAGGCCGAAACCTCCCGCGCCCAAAACCATCTCGGCCGCCAACAGCACTGGTTTAATCCCCGCCTTCGGCGACGCGTGGGATCGCGTTGGCGCAAATTTAGTGGCCGGCGATTCGGCCAGAATCGCGCGCGCGCACGGCCGCATCGGCGCCGACCCAGAGAATCCGCGAGAGGTCCGCGCCCGCCGCTGCGATACTGTGCGGGTCGAACGCATCCGCCGAATCGATCCACGCCGCGACCTCGCCGAGCCGGGTGGCGATAGCGGCGAAAGAGGCGGCGAGTGAAGTTCGCCCAAACCCGGGCCGCCCGACGATTTCGCTCACCCGGCCGCGGACAATGCCGCCTTCCAGGATGGCGTCGAGCGCGGCAATGCCGGAGTTCAGGCGGCGGTCCTTGCGGGTAAGCTCGCGGCCGCGAAAAACTCCTGAAAATTCAGCTATTTGCCGATCGGTAAGAGTGCGAAGAGGGGCGGTCGCGGGAGCCTGTGCGACGGTTTCGATCAAGGCGATTGGAGAGGCGGCCATGATCTGATTTTCGTTTTTTATTCGTATTTGTCAAACGGGGAAATTTTATTCCATCGTAAGTCTCGGGTTTCTTCCCCCTGAAGTCCTAATATCTGGCTATTTTGCGCATCACGTAAGCACGTCATGGCAGCAATAGTTCGCAAACTGTCATAAAAGACTGTTTTTAACCGCAATATGCTAAACCGACCAGCACACTATACTTCCCCACCCTGAAAGAATACGTTTTGACGTGTCCCTTATGGAACACATCCTCACTTCGCCTGCCGGCTGACGATGGAGTCGTCGCGATCGTCTGTAGTCGGACGTTAGGGGTTTATCAACCTGTGCGCAGTACAACAGACGCGAGCGTCCGGCGCATGACAGGCAAAGGAAATTATCGATGACCGGATCGTCTACGCTGCGTGAAAAAATGTACCGTGCGTATCTCGAATTTTTCGAGGTCGCCGAGACTAAGCGGCGATGGAATATGTTTAATGACGTGCCGTGGGACGCGCTGGAAAGTTCCATCGGCAGCGAGCAGAAAGCGGCCCGTATCGAGGTTTTCTGTGCCGAGGAGCTCTATCTGCCGGACTATAGCGCGGGTGGCTGTGAGTTGACTCGTTCGATGTTCGGCGCGGCCTGGTTCCAGGCCTGCTGGAGCTACGAGGAATCCAAGCACGGACTAGTGTTTCGCGAGTACCTGACGCGTTCGGGCCTGCGCTCGAAGGACGAGATGGCGGACTTCGAGGGGCGCGTTCTGTCCAAGGTTTGGCGACTGCCTTTTCAGACCCGCCGCCAGATGGCTTGCTACGGCGCGCTGCAGGAAGCCGCGACCTATCTCGCTTACAAGGCGCAGAAGGACAAGGCGGTGAGCGAGGGGGACAAGGTACTGGAGGCTATTTTCTTTTTCCTCAGCCGCGACGAGGCCGCACATGCGGGCTTTTATCGCGCGGCGGTCGAGCTTGAACTGGACGAGGACCGCGACGGCACGTTGGCCGACCTTGCTTTCGTGATCGCAAATTTCAAAATGCCGGGTGACGGGCTGATTCCTGAATACCAGGAGCTTTTGCGCACCACGGGTGCGGGGATCAGCGCCCGCACATTCCTTGAGCGCGGGCTGCTGCCGACGCTGCGCACGCTCGGCACCACTCGCGCGGAACTCAAGGGGGCGATGACGCGGCTCGGCGCCGCGAGCACCGAAACCGCGGCCACGCTCGCAAAATAATTTCCGCCTTTCCAGGACCAGCGGCGCGCCGTCCCCGGCGGCCGCTTTCACCGCGAACTTGCATCGTCATTCCCCGCGGGCGGGTATTTCATGCTATCGATGCATCTATGAAGATCACCAGGTTTCATACCACCGATGAAGGCGGATCGCGCTTCCAGGAAATCGAGCTTCCAGTGAACCTGGAACGGGTCGATCCGTTCGGCAACATCATGCATCAGTCAAACGCATTCAGCTCGCCCAGCGTCAGGTTCGTCGAGCTTCCGGCCAGCCTGGACCAGAGTTGGCATCACGCTCCTGCGCGGCAAATAGTGTTCGTGCTTCACGGAATGGTCGAGGTTGGCACCAGCGACAACGAGAAGCGGCGATGGGGCGCGGGCTCGGCATTCATTCCCGACGATCTCAGCGGCAAAGGTCATCTCACGCGCGTTATCGAAGGTCCCGCGATGCTGGCGTTCATCGAGTTGCCACCGGGATTTGATTTCGATCGATGGTCGAGCTAGCGGTGCGCGTTGTGACGATTCGGGCGCCCGCATAATCTTCTCTCGGATCCCTGTTTCGATTTTGAATTTATTACGCCCGCGTCGCGCGTTAACCGAACGTTAACCGGCGCCTGATGCAAGGTTGGGGCGCGTGCCGCACTGGGCGCGCCCTATGGGCTATCTTGCATGGCGGCGGGCGTCCGCGCTGAGGGTGTTTAGACTTCGCGGCGGAGTTGTTCGTCGATCAGCGCGGCGAGGCTCTCGCGATACACCGACGGCGCGAGCTCACCCAGCGCGGCCATCGCGATTCGTCCCTGCTCGGCCGCCATCGCGCGCGCTTCAGCCACGAGTTTCGGCTCGCGCAGCATCCGGAGTGCGCGCTCAAGCGCTCCGTCCTCCAGCGGCGTGCCGTTGCCGATGATCGTCTTCAACTCCGGATTCGCTGTCACGCCCAGCACCACCGGCAACGAGGGGATTCCCGCGCGCAAATCTGATCCTACGGGTTTGCCGATTTTTTCCTCGGGACCGAGGATATCAAGCAGGTCGTCGATCATCTGGAAGGCCATTCCGACCGCATTGCCGAGATGCTGCATCGTATCGATAGTCCGCTTGGGTGCGCCCGCGAGATCGGCCGCAACCTTCCCGCCGGCGGCGAACAATGAGGCTGTCTTACGCGCGATCACCGCCAGATAGTCCTTGAGGCTGGTGGCCGCGTTGTGCCGCAGCCGACCCTCCATCACTTCACCCTCGGTCAACTGGATACAGGCCTGGGCAGCGGTGCGTACGAGGTTTTCTTCGAAGCGCCCGCACAGTTCGAAGGCGCGGCAGAACAGGTAGTCGCCGGCCACCAACGTCGCGGCCGAGCCATAGCGCGCGAGCGCCGACGGCTTGCCCCGCCGCAGCATCCCGCCGTCGATAATGTCGTCGTGCAGGAGCGTTGCGGAATGGATCAGTTCAATTGCAATCGCGGCGTCGATTGCGTCGCGCGCGGTGTGGTCGGTGCCGCCGCAGGCGCGATGGACGAGCAGTACGAAAGCGGGACGCAGCCGCTTGCCCGCGCCGTCGATCAGGTAGTGGCAGATTTCCGAGATAAGCGACTCGTTGGAATTGAGCAACGCGCCGAGCTTGGCTTCGGCGTCGTATAAATCGGATTCGACTACGCGCGCGGGATTTGACGTCGCGGCGGGCGGTGCGATCGAAGCGGCGGCGCTCATCTTGTTTCGGTCCACGATCCTCACGTCCCCCGGGTCATCGGAACAGGTCCATTTCGGCGGGGCGAATCAGAGCTTTGGCATTGCCCTCGCTGGGCTCGTAGGAATAGCCCCGTACAAGCACGGCCGGGATTGCGCCCGCCTTGGGCATCAGCAGACCTGCGCCCGCGGCGATTTCATCCGCAATCGCGATCACCGTGTGATGCAGTTCGCGGCCACTTAAGTCATTTGAGCCACGCAGATCGAGCATCGGATTCATTCCGGCGATTCCCAGGCAAACCTCGGTCAGACCGTCGCGCCAGGGACGTCCGAACGTGTCGGTCACCAGCACCGCGATCTCGACCCCGGTGATCTTGCGAATCTCCTCGCGGATTCGCGCGGCGGAGCGGTCGGCGTCCTCCGGCAGCAGGATCGCGCGTCCGTCGGCCATGCTGTTGGACTCGTCGATCCCGGCGTTGGCGCAGACCCATCCGGGACCGGTTTCGACGATCAGCACGCCATTGTCCATGCGCACGATACGGCTGGTCTGCCTCAGCACCAACTCGACCGAGCGCGGATCTTTCTGCCAGCGCGCGGCATACGCCGTCGCCAGCGCGGAAGGTTCAATATCGCTGAGCTCGTATGTGCGTCCCTCGGCCTTCGAGATTATCTTTTGACAGACGACCAGGATATCGCCGCGCGCCGGCTTAAGGCCGCTCGCGGCCATCGCCGAGCAGATCAGCTCACCCAGATTGTCGCCTGGGTTGATCAGCGGGATCCCCTCGATTGCGGTGAAGGTCACCGATCGCATTGCCCCTTCTCGCGTTGCTCCTTCTCGGACTGACGGTCCAGCCTACTACACCTCAAGCGCGCGCAGAACCACGTTCGCGAGCCGCGCCGAACGCGTTTCGTCGGCCATGATGGTATCGGTGACGACGGCGCGCATCCCGAGTTTCTCGACCGCGGGGGCGGCGCGCCGGTCCGCGGTGTCGAGCACGAAGACCGCGCACAAGTCGCGGTAGAGCCGCGCCACGCCGAGCGCGGATGGATGATGCCCGAGCGCGCGCAACATCTTTGCCGCCGGTCCTTTTATCGCCTTGCCGCCGACGATCGGACTTATCGCAGCGACGCGCGGGCGCGCACGGCGTAGCGCTTCGCGCATCCCGCGAAGGGCGAGAATCGGCCCGATCGAGACGAATGGATTGGAGGGCGCGACGATCACCGCCTCGGAGCTGCGAATCGCGCGAAGGGCCGCGCCGAGTGGCCGCGCGCGCGCCGCGCCGCGCAACTCGATTCGCTCGACCGTGCCACGAAAGCGCCGGCGCACGAAGTACTCCTGAAACGGCATCGCGCCGCGCCCGCGCACCTTCACGAAGGTGCGCACCCGGTCGTCGCTCATCGGCATCACCTGCGCACTCACGCCATAGCTCCGCGCGATCTCGGCCGTGATGGTGCTCAGCGGTTGGCCGCCGCGCATCCGTTCGGTGCGGAACACGTGCGTGGCGAGGTCGCGATCGCCAAGGTTGAACCAGGCGCGGCCGTAAAAGCGGGCGAGGGCGCCCAGCGTGTTGAAGCTCTCGCCTTCAAGGCCCCAACCGGTCGTCGGATTCGAGGCGCCGGCGAGCGTGTAGACGATGGTGTCGAGGTCGGGCGAGACGTGAAGTCCGTAGAACTCCTCGTCGTCGCCGGTGTTGACGATTATGCGAAGCCGCGGCTGGCCGGTCACGCGCACCAGGCCGCGCAGGAATTTAGCCGCCCCCACTCCCCCCGCAAGCGTGGTGATCGGCCTGATGGACTGGTGAGGGAGACGTGGTGATCGGCCGCGCGCCATTAGGAGCCTTCTTCCCGTAAAGCTTCTTGTAAAGCGTGCTGCGTTCGACCGCAATCCGGCCCATCGAGCGCGCCTTCT
This sequence comes from uncultured delta proteobacterium, assembly GCA_963710455.1. Lineage (GTDB taxonomy): Bacteria > Desulfobacterota > Binatia > Binatales > Binataceae > JAKAVN01. Next base: position 188,113 of record CAVQAG010000009.1, on the reverse strand, counting down.
CTTCGATTACGTCGACCGGGACGAACTCGCCCGAATCTCCGCCGGCCTGGGCCGTGATGCTTTCCTCCATCAGCGTGCCCGAGAAATCGTTGCAGCCGGCTTTGAGCGTGAGCGCGGCGAGTTCGACCCCGAGCTTGACCCACGAAGTTTGCAAGTTGTCGATCTGTCCGCGCAGGAACAGGCGCGAGGTCGCGTACATCTGAAAGTCGAGCGTGCCCTTGGGCGGCGGCTCGGAGACCAGGCCCTTGCGGTAGAGCACCGTGTTCTCGTGGATGAAGCGCAGCGGCACGAACTCGGTGAAGCCATGGGTCTGTTTCTGGATGTCGCGCAGGAGGTTGAGATGGTTGACGACGTGGCGCGGGCTCTCGACGTGACCGTACATCACGGTTGAGGTGGTCCGCACGCCGAGGGCGTGCGCTGTGGTGATGATATCGACCCACGTGGCGACGTCGACCTTCTTGTGGCTCAGGATCTCGCGCACGCTGTCATCCAGGATTTCGCCGCGGTGCCGGGAATCGATCCCAGTCCGGCCTCGCGCAGCATCGCGATATACTCCGGGTATTCCATCCGCACGCGCCGCGCGCCGAACATGATCTCCATCGGCGAGAAGGCGTGGATGTGAATCTCCGGATAGCCGCCTCTGATCGTGCGCAGCAGGTCGCGGTACTTGAAGTCGGGCATTTCGGGATTGATCCCGCCTTGCATGCAAATTTCGGTCGCGCCGCGCGCCACTGCGTCGCCCACCTTGTTGAGGATCGTCTGGTCGGAATGATCGTAGGCGTCGGACTCCCAGCGCTGGCGCTTGAAGCCACAAAACTGGCATCCGACGAAGCAGATGTTGGTGAAATTGATGTTGCGGTTGACGACGTAGGTGACTTCGTCGCCGACGTCCTCGGCGCGCGCCAGATCCGCGCATTTGATCGCGGCCCGTAAATCGTCACCCTCGGCGGTGTAGAGGAGGAGTGCTTCTTCGGCCGTCAATTCGTGGCGCTCGCGGCTGCGCCTGAGCGCGGCGCGGACGGCGGGGCTGGCCTTATCCATCAGCGCGCCGAGCGGCGTCGCTTCGATCTCATCGACATAGTTGCGCAGCACTTCCAGGTTCACGAGGCACCTCCGCCGATCTCCGCGCCGTGCCGATTAAGCGCCGGGCGAAGCTTCTGGTCAACCCAATAATCATCGACGTATTCGGGATAAATTGCGAGCCGCTCGCGCAAATCGAAACCGGCCCGCGCACAGCGCTCGGCCAGCCGCTCGATATGCGGCCAGGGCGCTTCGGGATTGACGTAATCCTTGCTGAGCGGCGAAATGCCGCCCCAGTCGTTGATGCCGGCGGCGAGGAACAGCTCGATCTCGTTGGGCGAGAGATTGGGCGGCGCCTGCACGTTCATCTTCGGCCCCAGCACGATCCGCGCGGTCGCGATCGCGCGCGCCATCTCCATCGCGTCGGGCTCGGGCGCGTCGGCCATCACGATCTCCGGTTTGGCGCGGAAATTCTGGATGATCACTTCCTGGATATGGCCGTAGCGTTCGTGCAAGTCGCGGATCGCGACCAGGCTCTGCGCGCGCTCGGCGGCGTTTCACCGATCCCGAGCAGAATTCCGGTGGTGAACGGGATTCGCGCTTCGCCGGCCTCCGCGATCATCCGCAGCCTGACCGCGGGATCCTTGTCTGGGGCCCACTGATGCACCTCACCGCGGCGGCGCAGCCGGGTCGAGACGTTTTCGAGCATCAATCCCATGCTGACGTTGAGCGGCCGCAGCATCACCATCTCGTCGCGGCTCATGATGCCGGCGTTGGTGTGTGGCAGCAGGCCTTCGTCCAGCGCGACCTCGCAGGCCCGCGCGACGTAGTCGATTGTGCTGTGCGCGCCCAGGCGCGCCAGCGTCTCGCGATATTCCTTGAAGGCGAGTTCCGGCTTGTCGCCGAGGCACATCAGCGCCTCGTGGCATCCGAGCGCGCGGCCGCGTCGCGACCATTGAGCGATCTCGGCTGGGGTCATCGTCCATGCTCCCGGCTCGCCCGGGTCCTTCCGAAAGGTGCAATAGGTGCAGCGATCACGGCAGAGGTTGGTGACCGGCAGAAAAACCTTGCGCGAGTATGTGACGACGCGCTCTTTGGCGCGATCGCGAAGGGTGCCCGCCGCCGCCAGCAGCGCTGGCAGCTCGTGCGCCGGACACTCGATCAACGCGATCGCGTCGGCCTCGCCAAGGCGCGCGCCATCGCGCGCCCGGTCAAGGATTTCGCGTATTTGCGCGGATCCGGAGCGCCCCACAACCGATGAGTGCTGCGCGATCGTCATTCCTCCGAAGTCTACAGTTATTTCCCCAAACCCCGCAAACCGATTCCTTCTGCACCGCGCACGCGGAAGGTCGCTGTGTCGAGAGCGCGGCCGGAAGCATCGGCCAGCGCGAGTGTGTGAACGCCGGGCGAAGGCGTCCAGAGCATCACGCCATTCACGGACCCAAGCGTCTTATGATCGAGCATCCATCGTGAGCCACCGGCGCCGGCGCTCGCAACAAAGGCGACGCGCTGGCGGTCAACCGGTATATCGGGGTCAAATGCGATCACGGTGTCGGGTGTGGGCGAAAGGATCCGCACCGAGCCGTCGAGGTTGGCGGTCCGGCGATTCGGCTCGGTCCCCGCGACGAACCATTCCTCACGCGGCGCCTCAACTGCCTGCGGGAACTCGACCATCCGCGACGTCACGCCGGCAGGCCTCGCGATCGCGTCGCTGCCAAAACGCTGATCGAGATAATTCATCACGTCCAGCCAGACCGGCGCGGCCCCGGTGATGCCGGTAACGTCATGCATCGCGGCGCCGGAGAAATTCCCCACCCACACGCCGACCGTGAAGCGGCCGGAGTAACCGACGCACCAATTATCGCGCATGTCCTTGCTGGTGCCGGTTTTGACCGCGCTCCAAAAACGCGTGGCGAGCGCGTTCTCCAGGCCGAAAGTGGGCGCGCGGCTCGCGCGGTCGGCCAGGATGTCGGAGACGAGGAACGCGGTCGCCGGCGAGTAGATTTGACGCGCAGGCTCCGGCGCGCCGCCGCTGGTAAGGCGCATCGCGGAGTAGCGGCCGCGATTGGCGAGCGCGCGGTAGGCGTTGACGAGATCCCAGAGCCGCACGTCCGCCGAGCCGAGCGCGAGCGCCGCGCCGTAGTAGTCGCCCTGCTCGACAATTCCCGTAAAGCCGAGCGCGCGCAGATGCCCGGTGAAGGCTTCGACGCCCACCATGCCGATCGTTCGCACGGCCGGAACGTTCAGCGACGAGGCGAGCGCCACGCGCGTCGAGACCAGTCCGCGAAACTCGCGGTCGTAATCGAGTGGGCGGTATAGTCCACGCTGCTCGGGCAATTCGAGCGGTGTGTCTTCGAGCAGCGAAGCCGCGGTGAGCAGGCGGCGCTCGAGCGCGAGCGCATAGAGAAATGGCTTCAACGCCGAACCCGGTTGGCGCATCGCGCGCACACCATCGACATAAGGCGCGCTGGACAGCCTGCCCGTCCCGCCGACGTAGGCCCAGACCTCGCCGGTAGTATTTTCCACCACCAACACCGCGCCGTCGTCGACGTTGCGATCGTGAACCTCGGCCACGTGGCGGCGAAGCGTGTCGAGCGCGAACGCCTGTAGATTGCGATCGAGCGTGGATTGCGCGGTGAGATGGCCGTCGCTGAGAAGTTGCTCGGCGACTCGTGGCGCCAGTGTGACACTAGTGAAGTCGCGTGCATGGGCCGCGAGCGCCCGATCGGCAGTACTCGAGACTTGCACACCCGACAAATCAGACGAACGCTCGAGACGGCCCATCGCGATGCGTAACGCCTCGGCCCGGCGCCTGAGCACGCCACCATGCGCGTTGGGCGCCTTGATGAGCGCGGCCAGTACCACCGCTTCCGCCGCGTCGATCCCGTCAGGCCGCTTGCCGAATATCACGCGCGAGGCCGCGCTCACCCCCTCAATCTCGCCGCGGTAGGTGACCAGGTTGAGATAGCCTTCGAGGATCTGCGGCTTCGACCATCGGCGCTCCAGCGCGAGCGCCACCAGCATCTGATGCAATTTTTGCGTCGCGGTGCGTGGCCGGACGCCGGCGCGCGAGATTCGCGGATCGAGCATCGCGGCGAGTTGCATCGTAAGCGTGCTTGCGCCGCGTGCTCGACGGCCCGCAAGCCGCCGAGCGGCGGCCATCGCGATCGCCACGAAGTCGACGCCGTGGTGGCTGAGGAAACGATGATCCTCGGAGGCGATGACGGCTTGCAGCAGGGCCGGCGAGATGGCGGCGAGCGGAGTCCACGCGAGGCGTCTCCCGTGCGCGTCGACTCGAAGCTCGTGGATCGGCTCGCCGTGGCGGTCGAGCAATTGCGCGTCAGAAGGGCGCCATCGCGCGCGTACCGCGTCGAAGCTTGGCACGGGCGGCCAGCAAAGGGCGATCGCTGCCAGCAGCCCCATCAGCGCGGTGAGCGCAGCCGCTAATGTGGCTTGGCGTTTCACTCAGGGTGCGACCTCGAACGGCGCGTTGGGCAGTTCACCCAGCATCTCGGGCTCGTAGAGCGCCTCCACGCGCGTCGTCGGTAGTTGGAAAACGCCGGCCTGATTGAGCCGAATCGTGTATTCGACCTCGAACGTGCCTTTGGGGATATATTGATAGTACGCGCGGAAAGCGTCGAAGGGCCGTTCGACAAAGTCAGGCCAGTAATAATTGTTGTTCCCGATATTTTCGCCTGCGGTCGCAATCACTGAATCCCGGCGCAACCCGGTGCCAACATGTGAGGCGCCGGCAGGTAGAGGATCGTTCACCACTACCCACGTCATGTCGGTCTGTGCTTCGATCTTGAGATGCACGCGAACGATCTCCCCGCGGCGCCATCCGCCGCGATGGTTCGCGTCCACGGCGCTCAGCGTGCGCGTGATCCGGTAACCGCTGCTAAACGGCGACTTAAGCGGGATCGCAGCACGCGCGCGTATCTGGACCCACGGATTTCCGCTGCCGTTGTGATCCACCTTTAGATCGGCTTGCGCCGGCGGCCACGCGAGGCTCAGGTCGCCGCCCTTGGGGTCGCGCGTCCAATCCAGCTTTTGCGAGGCTGTGGCGAGCGACGCCGTGGTCGTTCCCTTGACCGGCACCGACTCGAAGGCGCGCGCGAATTTCTCCACCGCGAGTGTGCCCCACGCGTTGGCTTGCGTGGTCGTCCAGGCACCCCTCGATTGCAATCTCACCGCGCCCTGCATCACGCGCGGCACCTCCTCATGCCACAGATTATTGTCAACCAAGAGCAGGTCGAGCCGCAGCATGTTGCTTTCCGTGTCGGTCATCAGGCACCAGCACTGCCCGCCTGAAAGATGCGCGCCGGTGCCCTGCCAGTTGAGCCGGGAGCGCGCGATTTGCTCGGCCTCGGCAAGCCGGTGCGCGCGATCGGGAACGTCGTGCAGGCGGAGCAAGATGTTCCACCACTCGATAACCGTCGCGTCGGGCCACAAATTGGGCTCGATTATGACACTGCCGAGCATCGCGGCATTGGCCTGGCCCGCACTGGAGAGCGCCTCGATCGCCGCGATCTTCCTAAGCGGCAGATCGGCGCCCGGTACCGCTCCGTAGCGCACCACGGTGCCCGCGATAAAGCCGCGCAGGCCGCGCTCGATCGCTTCTTCGGATTGCGGCGGAATTTTAAAGCCGGCCTCGTGCGCGATCGAGAATACGTACGAAGTCAGGATGTCGCTGCCGTCGTGCATGATGGGAAAAAACTTGAGCAGTCCATCGCCGTCGAGGTACTGCGGCAGATCTGCGGCTATACTGTTCCACAGCGCCGGATCGCCGAGCGCGACCGCTCGCGATACCCGCTGCTCCAGACACGTGTATGGATACGCGCGCATCCAGTCGCGCACGCCGTCGAGCCCGGCGGTGAGCGAAGGGCTGAGCCCGACCTGCACGTCACCCTGGCCCGCGAGCGCGTCTGCGGGCAGCGCGACCGGCTCGGCGATCGGCTTTTCCCATCGCATCAGCGTCGCCTGGTAGGTCCGTACCGGGACCACGGGCAGCACGCGCTGTGTTATCTTCAGATGGTCCGAGGGTCCGCCGGCGATGGAAGTTGCGTTGACGAGATAGCGCAACTCGCGCGGACCCGTCGGGACCGTCACTTTCCAATCGATTGATTTTCCTTCGCCCGGTGCGAGTTCGAGTACCTGCGGCGCGGGCTCGGACGCGACGCCCTCGATCTTCGCGTTCACAGTAGCGGTGAAGGGCTGCTCGGAGGCGTTGCGCACGGTGAACTCCGCGTCGAACGAGTCGCCGGCGCGGATTATTGGCGAGACCCCCGGCAGGATCATGAGATCCTGCGTGGACTGGATCAGCGTGTCGCCGGTGCCGAACATGTTGATACCGCCGCTGGCGATCGCGACGATACGGAAGCTGGTCAACGAATCATTCAGCGGGACCTCGATCGATGCGTTGCCGGCCGCATCGAGCGGGACCGTCGCCTTCCACAACAGCAGCGTGTCGAACAACTCGCGCGTGATTCGCCGGCCACCGCCTCCGCCGGGAGGCAGCGCCTTTAGTCCGTAGTGCCGCTTGCCGACGACCTCCATCTGCGCGGTCGACGTGTCCACCTGATACGGCCGCCGGCCCATCATCGCGTCGAGCAGCTTCCAGCTATCGTTGTTCGCGAGCTCGAGCAGTCCCTGGTCGACCGCCGCTACGGCCACTTCGCTGCCCCTGGGCGGTGATGCGCCGGTCACGGTCCTGACCGCGATGTGGATTCGGGCTTTCTCGCGCACACGGTAGACGCGATGCTCCGGCGTGACGGTTACGTTCAGCCGATTGACGCGCCATCCGACGCGAATCTCCGCGATACCCAGCCTGAAGGCCGGCTTGGCCAGGTCGAGCATACCGGTGGGTTGGGGCGACCCGACCCGGCCGCGAATCGCCAGCACGGATACAAACACGTTGGGGGCGTAGTCGCGCACGGGAAGCGAGATGACGGGGTTGTGTCCCGAAAGATGAATCACGGAGGCGGCGATTATTCCTTCGCGCTCCACGGCGACCAGCGCGGTAGCTTCCGCGAAGGGCATCCGCACCTGGAAACGGGCTATATCGCCCGGCTGGTATTGCGGATGCTCGGGCAACAGATCGATTCGATCTTCATCGTTGCCCGCGAACCACAAGCGCTCGGCGCCGGGGATAAAGACTTCAGTGTAGGCCTCGCTCGAGTTACCGGCGTCGTCGCGCACGGTGGCCTGCACCTCGACCGAGCCGGTTAGCGAGGTTTTCGCATCGCACAACAGCAGTCCGCGCTTATCGGTAACGCCGGAGCATAATTTGGCGGCGCGGCGCGTCTCGATCGTGTTGTCATACGCGTAGAATCCGCCGACCAGGCGCTTGCGATAGGAAAACGTCTTGCGGGTGAAGATATCGACGGTCACTGGAGCGCCGGCCACCGGCTTGCCACCTTCCGCCACCACCGCGACGCGAAAGCGCACGTGGCCGGGAGAGGAAACCCAATCGTCGGCGCGGATTCCGACCAGCCATTTCGCCGGCCAGATCGTGATCGAATTGGAAACCGTCTGCGTCTCTCCGTTGGGGTCGCGGTATTCCATCTCCGCGCGCACCTCGGTCGGCGTGGGCGCGCGCCCGATATCGGTTATCTCCGTGCGCGCACCGCCTGCGGCGTCGAGCGTCAGGTCTTTGCGCTGATGGACTCCCGGCGGCTTCACTGTCTCGAAACCCTCGTACCATTGCTCGCTAGTGACGGTGCCTTCCTTGACCTCGCCATTGGCGAAAGTGAAATCCTCGAAATCGGGAACGGAAATGAACGCGTTGGGCTGGATCTGGCTGCGCAGTATGACCGGCAATCCGCTCGCCGCTCCTCCCGACAGATACTCCGCGCTGAGATCGACCGGAACACTGGTGACTCCGACCTGGACCTGTGCCGGCATCCGAATCGCCGCCTTCATCAGCGGCAGGCGAAATTCCTCGACCCGGAAATCCGCGGTCTGGATCTCGTTGGGGTAGGTCTGCGGACCAACCTTGAGCGGCATCACGATCGAGTACTGGCCCAGGCGCGCGCCTTTGGGAATCGACCAGGTCGTTTCGGCGGTACCTGCCGCACTCCACTTGAGCGGCAAGTCATAGTGCTGATCACCGCCGACGCCGCGAATCGTCACGATGGTCGGACGCTCGGCCGGAGGGACCATCGCGAATCCTCCCACAGTCTTGTCGCGGAGGAAGTGTTTCATGTGGACCGTCTCGCCGGCGCGAAATAGCGGCCGATCGAGCACGGTATGCGCCGCGAGGTTACTCGGACTCCATTCCTGTGGCAGATGAAAGCGCCACGACTCGATTCCGTAGCGCCAACTCGAATGGACGAAGCTGAAATCGTCGCCGAGCCGCGCCGTCACCAGCAGCCCCGACCCGAGGTCCTGCAACGCCTGGGTCTGAGTCGTGTAGAAGTCATACTTGGTCGGTTTGAGATCCTCGCACTTAGGAGGATTGGTCACGGCGTCGATCTTCGGCGCCAGCGCCAGTCCCTGATGATCGGTGGTGCCGGCCCAGAGCCGATTGCCGTGACAATCGTTGATCGCGACCGCCGCTCCGGCGACGGGACGCGCGTCCTCAAGCGTTGTCACCCAGACCATCGAATTGGCGGCGCCTTGCTTGAAATGGACCGAGAGGTTGGTCACCAGTGCGGCGGTCGGAACGTACATCGGTTCGTTCTTGCCCAGCAGCGCGTTCCCGAGGTGCGCGCTCTCGAGTTCGACGATATAGAGTCCGGGCTTGCCGAGCGGGATGCCGACCACCTCGAACGCCTTGGCGCCGTTGGGCTTCGGCATCGTAAAAGATTTGGGCATGCCGTCCTTGGTTGCATCATCCGCAAATACCGAACGCGAGCGCTGCGCGCTCGCCACCCGCCTGAGCCACGAGACCACGGTCGGCGTCGCGGGCACCGCAAGTCCGAAAACCCGCGCGTCGATTCGGCTCATCAAATCGCTTAGTGGTGCGCCGGTCGGCGCGGGCATCCCGCTCGTCTTTAGCCGTGCGCCATGGAGAATCGGCTCGAGATTACGCACGGTGACCGGGAGTACCGGATCAGCCTCCTCGATGATTCCGAAGCGCGCGGAGAACTTCGCAAGCGGCGGAAACACGTCGGTCTTCACCGCCAGCGGAAAACGAGCGGCGTTGCCAAGTTGACGGCCGGTATCGTCGGTAAGGCCAGCGGGAATCTCGATCGTGTATTGCGCGGATTCCTCGAATGGACCGGGGAAGGTCAGATTGTGGATGTCCGATAGATCGGCGCTGTCAGGGAGTTGCGCTATGCGGCGTTTTCCGCCCGGGCCAACGATCGCGATTCGCTTCACGGCATCCGCGGAGATCGGCGCCGAAAACGAAAGCCCCATCGGCGTTACCGGGATGCACGCGGCCTGTGCGTTCTCGCGTTCGCAACGGAACTGCGCCTCGAACCTGGGGCGCACCTTGAAATTGATTTCCTGGGCCTGCGAGGTCGCGATTCCGCTGATCGTTGCGATCCCTTTGCCCCAGATGAGCTTTACGTTGGCGTTGTCGGGAAATGCCTGGCGGGCTTGCAGGATGATCGCCGGCCGATGGTTGATGAAATCGTCGAAGCGCTTGAGCAGCGAGTCACGATCGGCGCCGCTCAAGATGCGCACGCTTATCCGCTGGGGCATCCCCTGTACCGCGAATTCGGCGTGATCCAGCACCGTTTGCTCGACCGGTTCGGCGTCGAGAACGAGGACGAACGCTTGCTGCTCGTCAATCCCGGTATCGCCCATCCACGGTCGAGTTTCGATCACCGCCGGACCGCCCGTGTCGAAGACGAACGGTTGATGGCTCTGGACGGCAGCGCCCTTCAGGGTCTTCAGGCCGGAGACGAGCGTGAAAGTGCATCGCACGCCGGCCGGGAGGTCATGGTCGAAATCGTATGACCACTGGCGGCTATCGATCCATCTGGATGTTCCGTGCCACGGGGCGGTTCCATGTTGCGGGCAATCGATATTGAAGGGCGATTGTGTGACGCGCGGATCTCCCAACGGAACCATCGGTTGAGAAAAGCGCGCCACCACCTGGCGCACGTTTTTGATCGTGCCTTGAGGCGAGAAGGTGACCGTCGCCGGGGGGGAATCGGCGCGGGCCAAGGCGCAAGCGCCGGTGATACAGACCAATAAGGTTAAAACGAGGCGGGCGGCGAAAATGAAAAGCTGCCGTACGGCCGCTGAGAGGCTCGCCGGCCGCGCTTGCAAATAAAACTCAGGATAAAGTTCAGGCTCTGCTTGAAGTTTGCAATCTGGTTGAAATTGGATGATCGCAGTCCCCCTCCCAACCCCGGCTCGCGATGGTTTACGCTACATCGGCAAGGTCGAGCCGCCCCGTCGCGAGAGATGATACCGGCGCCCGGACCTTGGAACAATCTCATAGATCCACTTGTCGCAAGCGCGACAAAAGGCGGCCTCCGCTCAAGGAAAGTACTTTTGCGAAGCGCTTAAGCCTGCGATACTTCTATAGTTTGATGCCGGTCGGCGAGATGCGAGGTGAACGATGGCTGAGCTCGAGGGCGCTAGCGCGCCAGCTGTAAACGGCGCTGCCCGCGTCGAATATGAGCTGCAACTCTATTATTGGATGAAGCTTATCCGCGGCTTCGAGGACCGCGTCTCGCGGCTACATCGGCAGAACAAGATTCTTGGCGGGGTTTATTCAGGTGCCGGCCAGGAGGCGATCGTCACCGGCATCTGTGCGCCCTTGCAGGAGGGCGACCTGGTGGCGCCGCTCCATCGCGACTTGGGTGTCTTCCTGATGCGAGGTGTCGACCCGGGACGCTTGATGGCGCAACTGATGGGCAAGGAAACCGGGCTCTCGCGCGGCAAGGATTCCTTTCTGCATGGAGGCGACCTCGAGCACGCGGTCTTTGGCTCGACCTCGATGCTGGGGTCGTCGCTGCCGGTCGCGGTCGGTGCGGCGCTCAAATTCCACATTAAGAAAGAAAACCATCTCGCGGTGGCGTTCTTCGGTGAGGGCGCGGCCTCGCGCGGCGACGTGCACGAAGCGATGAATTTTGCCGGCGTGCACAAGTTGCCGGTGGTTTTCGTGTGCGAAAACAACCGCTATGCGTACTCGACGCCGTTGGAAAAGCAGATGGCGATAGAGGACGTGGCCTCGCGCGCTGCGGCCTATGGCTTCAAGGGTCACGTGGTTTCGGGCAACGACCTGCTCGCCGTGGTCGAACTGAGCGAGCGCGTGATGAACCGCACGCGCGAAGGCGGCGGCCCCGTGCTGATAGAATGCAAGACCTACCGCTACCGCGGCCATAGCGAGCATGACCCGGCGCTGTATCGCGACAAGGAAGAGCTGGTGGAATGGGAGAGCCGCGACCCGATCCCGCGCTACGAGTTCTTTCTCGAAAAAAAGGGTTACGACCTCAAACGTATCCGTGAAGAAGTCGACGAACGCGTCCGCGCGGTGGTTCAGGGCGCGGTCGATTTCGCCGAGCAAAGCCCGATGCCCAAGCCCGAGGAAGCGCTCGAAGATCTGTACGCCCCTTCCGGCTCCTCCTCTAATACCTCCAGCACGACCACCGGTGTTGGGAACCATCGCGGGTCGTGAGCCGAGTCGCATCGGCCGTCACGCGCGCGATACCGATACCCGAATCTCAACCACTGGAGCACGATGGAAGTCACCTATCTGAAAGCGATTAACCAGGCGCTGCATGAAGAGATGCGGCGGGACGAGAACGTCTTCGTGATGGGCGAGGACGTGGGCGAATTGGGCGGAGCATTCAAAGTCACCGAGGGTCTGCTCGACGCGTTCGGCGAAGAGCGCGTGATCGATACGCCGATCTCGGAGGCGTTGATCGTAGGCGCCGGAATCGGCGCAGCGATCCTCGGAATGCGTCCCGTGCTGGAGATGCAGTTTGGCGACTTCATCTCCTGCGCGTTCGATCAGATAGTCAACACGGCGGCGACGCTGCGCTACCGCCATGGAGGGAAAGCCTCCTGTCCGCTGGTGGTGCGTGCGCCTTCGGGCGCTGGCGTGCACGGGGCGCTGTTCCATTCGCAAAACCCCGAGGCGTGGTTCACCCGTGTCCCCGGACTCAAGGTGGTCGCACCGGCGACGCCCTACGACGCCAAGGGCCTGCTGAAAAGCGCGGTGCGCGACGACAACCCGGTCATCTACTTCGAGCACAAGCGTCTTTATCGGAGTACCAAGGAGGACCTGCCCGAGGGCGATTTCACTGTGCCGATCGGGCCGGCCGAACTGCGGCTGGAAGGCCGCGACCTTTCGATAATCACTTATGGCGGTACGATGAATCAGACGCTCGACGCGGCGCGAATCGTCGAGAAGGAAGACGGGCTCAAGGTCGAGGTGCTCGATCTGCGCACGCTGCTGCCGCTGGACCGCGAAGCGATCCTCGCGACCGCGCGCAAGACGGGGAAGGTCTTGATCGCGCACGAAGATCGGTTGACCGGCGGCATCGGTGGAGAGGTCGCGGCAATCATCGCCGAGCATGCGTTTGACTATCTCGACGGGCCGATCCGGCGCGTCGCCGCGCTCGACGCGCATGTCGCGTTCAGTCCGCCGCTGGAGGAATACATCCTCCCGAACACCAACAAGATCGTCGAGGCGATCCGCGAGCTCGCGGCGTACTAGGGGCAGAGGGCCGGCATGTCGATCGAAGTAACGATGCCGCAGATGGGCGAGAGCGTGGTCGAGGGGACCGTCACCAGGTGGCTGGTCAAGGAAGGCGACCGCGTTCAGGAAGACCAGGCACTGTGCGAGATTTCTACCGATAAGGTCGATACGGAAATTCCTTCCCCAGGTGCGGGTGTGATCGCGAAACTTATCGCGTCCGAAGGTGAGACTTTGCCGGTGGGCGCGCCGCTGGCGATAATTGAAGCATCGGGAGCGGGAGCGGCAGCAGGCGCGGCGACCGCCGCGCCTGCTGCCGCTCCCACACCCGCGGAGGTGCGGACGCAGCCGAAGGCTGCGTCCGCACCTCCGCCCGCCCCGGGCAAAACGGCTGCTGCTGCGAGTGCGCCGTCTGCGGCGCGCCCGCAGCAGTCGCCGCCGACGCTGCGGGCTGTGCGGAGTGAGCCCCGGCCGCAAGCGGCCGCGGCTCACTCCGCATCGCAGGCACCTGCGGGCGGCGCGGCCGCGCCGCCCGCCACCGCGGCTCCGCCGCGAGTCGCGCAGACCCCGGGCGCGCCGGGCGGCGTCGCCGCAGGCGCGCATCGGCGCTACTCGCCCGTGGTTATACGCATTGCCGAGGAACAGGGAATCGACCTGACTCGCGTGCCCGGCACCGGAATCGGCGGACGTGTCAGCAAGCGCGACGTCCTCGCCTACCTGGATGCCCTACAGGCGGGCCAGGTCCAGCCGCCTCCCGTGAGTGCTTCGGCGAGCGGCGCCACAAACGGTGCGACGAATGTTGCGAGCACGCAGGAAGCGTCGCAGGGCGCCCAGGTGGCGGCCGCGCAGTCATCGACGGCAGCCCCGCGGCCGAGTGCGGTGCCGGCGCTGCCCGGCGGAGCGGGCTATCGGCCGCCGGTCTATGAGCCGCGCGAGGGCGACGCCGTCGAGCCTTTCACGCGCCGGCGCAAGCTCATCGCCGAGCACATGGTCTATTCCAAGACCCACTCGCCACATGTGGGCACGTTGGCCGAGGTCGATCTCACGCGCGTGATGCGCCTGCGCGACCAGCACAAGAACGCGTTCTCTGCGCAGGAGGGTTTCGCGCTGACCCTGCTGCCGCTGGCGGCGGCCGCGACGGTGCGCGCGCTCAAGGAATTTCCGCGCATGAACGCCTCGGTGGTGGGCGATTCGCTGATCGTGCGCCACCAGATAAACCTCGGCATCGCGATGGATACGGAAGAGGGGCTCTTGGTGCCGGTGATCAAGGCGGCCGAAGGGATGTCGGTGGTGGGCCTGGCGCGTGAGATCGAGCGGCTGCGGCGCAAGATCGCCGATAGGAAGATTACCGCCGACGACCTTGCAGGCGGCAGCTTCACGCTGACCAATCCGGGACGCGAAGGAAATCTGTTCGGTTTCGCGATCATCAATCAGCCGCAGGTCGGGATTTTGCGGATGGGTGAGATCAAGAAGCGTCCGGTGGTGATTGAAACTGACGGCGAGGACGCGATCGCAATCCGCACCATGATGTACCTGGCGCTGTCGTACGATCATCGCGTTATCGACGGCGTGCTCGGCAACCGCTTTTTGTACCGCGCCGCCCGCATCCTCGAGGAAGCCGATTTCGAATTGTAGTCCGCGATACGATCTCAAAGCGTTTTCCGGCTGGCCGTTTTTTCTCTCGCCGATAAGGTCAGCGGCTCTGGTCGTCGTCCAGCGCGCGCTTGGCCTCCTGCCATAGAATTTCGATCTCATCCGGGTCGAGCTTCGCGAGTTCGAGCTTGTGGCTGACGGCGGCTTGCTCGACGCTCCTGAAGCGCTCGATGAACTTGTCGCAGGCGCGTCTGAGTGTGGTTTCCGCGTCATGGCCCACGAAACGCGGCGCGTTGGCCAGCGCGAGCATCGCGTCGCCCATCTCTTGTGCCGCGTGATCGCGGTCGCCGCGCGCAAGCGCCACGCGCGCCTCGCCAATCTCTTCGTCGACCTTGTCGAGCACCGCGGACGCCTCGGCCCAGTCCATCCCGGCGCCTCGCGCCCGCTCGCCGAGTTTCTGCGCTCGAGTTAGCGCCGGCAGTGCGCGCGCGACCCCGTCGAGCGCTGAGGTCGCGCCGGCCGACGCGCGCTCCTGTTGCTTGAGCTTGTCCCAGTTCTGGACGACTTCGGCCGAGTTTTCGACTGCGACGCCGGCGTAGACGTGCGGATGGCGCCGCACGAGTTTCTCGCGCGCGCCGCGCAGCATCGCCGCGACGCTGAGGCTGCGGCGCTCTTCGGCAATATTCGCCGCGAACAGCACTTGTACCAGCAGGTCGCCCAGTTCGTCATCGATTTCGCGATCGCCGCCGTGCTCGATCGCGTCGGCGGCTTCGTAGGCTTCCTCAATCAGGTGACGCGACGCGGTGGCGAGCGTCTGTTCGCGATCCCATGGGCATCGCTGCCGCAGTTCGCGAACTACCTCTAGCAGGGCGAGAAATTCTTCGGCCGCACCGCGCGTCGCTGCATCATCCATGACTGGAACTCGGGCGGTCTATGCCGGGATCACCGGCTGGATAACTTTTTCCATCAGAAACGCCGACAGATCCCGGATCGCATCGGCCGTGACCTCGTGGGCGCCGTCGTATTCGCGATAAGTGAGCGGCATCTTGAACGCGCGCAGGCGCTCGATCGATTGACGCGCCTTGGCTACCTCGATCATGTCGTCGGCGCGCCCGTGCTGGACCAGCGTCGGCAGTTGCGCGAGCGCGTCGCGATTAACGGCGTATTCGGCAAGCTCCTCGGGAAACCACGTCGAGAGCGCGACCAGCGCGGCGAAGCGCTCGGGATGACGAATCGCCAGGTTGTAGGCCATCACGCCGCCCTGGCTGAAGCCCATCACGATAAGCTTGCGGCGGTCGACGGGATAGCGTTCGAGCGCGGCGTCAACGAAACGCATCAGGCGGTCGGCCGCGCGTCCCATCGCCTCCATGTCCGGCGGCGCGCCGATCCGCAACTGGTACCATCCATAGCCGTTGACCGCTCCGATCTCGACTTCGACCGGGCCTTGCGGACACACCGTCAGGCATCGTCCGCCCGCGATGTAAGGTGCAAGCCCGATCAGGTCGAGCGCGTTGGAACCCCATCCGTGCATCGCAACGATGGTTGGATGCGGCCCGTCGCCGGCCGGCTCGAAAGCGGCGTGAACCAGGTCCATGCGAAAAGCCTCCTTTAGGTTCGAGTTGCGCCATCATAGACCCGGCTGCCGTCCGCCCGCCAGTTGCGCACCGTGAAGCTGTTCATATCGTCCTCGGGTTTGGCGATGCGCTTACTTCAAGTGAGCGGCGGCTGCGGCTATGTTAGAACTGTGATTACTGAGCGACACGCTTCCATTACGCTATTGATCATCCTCGCTTCTGTCGTATCCATTGCGACTTGGGCTGTACGAGCCAAGGAACGGAAGCCGCCTGACGCTTCCCATGCGTATTTCCGTCAGCCTGTGCTTTCAGAGGCCGTCCCATGGGGGACGCCCGATGCACAACCGGGACCTGTCCCAACGCCGTCGCCGAAGCAAGCTCCGATTTTCCAGACCCGCGGCCAACCCTAACTGCGGCCGCGAAAATCCCTCAAAGCGCAAATGCGCCGCGTCACTCCGATCTGCGCTGTCGCATCGCTGATGCTTCTGACGCTCGGCGGTGTATGCGAGGCGGCGGACATGGCAGCGCCCGCGTCATCTCAGACCGGCAAGCTGCCGGGATTGATCTCCGGCCTGTTCCTGTTGGCGCTCTTCGCCTACTCGATTTACATTTACACCGCTCCCCTGCTGAAGGATCGCGATCGCTCGATCATGTGGGCGCTCGTTATTCTTTGCGTGGTCGGGATCGTCAAGCTCGCGCTGTTGCCCTGGTTTGACGGCTACAAAAACGACATCTCCAGCTACGAGTCGTGGGCGCTCCAGATGGCTTCCCAGGGCCCCGCACGCATTTATCGCGCCGGCTATTTCCTCGACTATCCGCCCGGCTACCTTTACGCGCTGTGGCTGATGGGAATTCTCGCGAATGCGACCGGTGCGGGGGGCGTGATGCTCCGGATGACCGTCGAAGCTCCGGCGCTGGTGGCCGACTTCGTGCTCGCCCTGCTGGTGTTCGTTTTCGTCCGGCGCACCGCGCCCGCGCGGCGGACGGCGGCCTACGTCGCGATGCTGCTGGTGGCGCTAAATCCGGCCCTCGGCTTCGACACGATCATCTGGGGTCAGAGCGATTCTGCGCTCACGGTCGTGATCATGCTGAGCGCGGTGCTGGCGCTCGACAGCGAATTCGAGCTTGCCTGGGCGCTCGCGGCGCTGAGCGTGCTGATTAAGCCGCAGGCGCTGATGTACGTGCCGGTGCTCGGACTGTGGACGCTGCTCAAGCTGCCGTTATCGCAATGGTGGCGTCCGGCGCTCGCCGCTGTGGCGGTGGCCATGGTGGGAGTGATGCCGTTTCAGCTCGGCCATCCCTGGTACTGGATTCTGGAACTCTATCACTCGACCGCGGCGTATTATCACGAGACTTCGGTCAACGCTTTCAACCTGATGGCGCTGATCGGCGGGCTACGCAAGCCGGATACCGACACCTTTGCGGGCCTGTCTTATTTCAGTATCGGAATGGGCCTGCTTGTGCCGCTGTACGTATTTATCGGATTCCGGCTTTGGCATGAGCGCTCGCCGCGCGGGATGATCTTCGCGATCTTTGCCGCCGTGTTTGGATTTTTCATGCTCGCGCCGCGAATGCACGAGCGCTACCTCTACGCAGGCCTGGTTTTTGCCGCGCCGTTAGTGGTGGAGGGCGCGGAAATGGCGACCGTGTTTGCGATCCTGACGGTGACTTGCCTGTTCAACCTGGCCTATGTACTGCAGGTGCTCGACACCACGATATTTCTCGACTCGCGCGACGGGCTCGCGATGCTCGCGTCGGCGATAAACCTCATCGCGCTCACGCTGACGATCGACTACGGCGTCGGGCTGGCCGAAGGCGCGGGCCCGCTCTGGCGAAAGCTTGCGTCGCTCGGCCGACGGCTTGACGGCGGCACCGCGGACGTACGTTCGCGGACCGCCGCTTCTATCGCACCCGCATCGCGAGCCGCTCGGCGCTATTCCGTGGCTTCGTGTCGACACCGTCGTGCTGGCGGCGCTGGTCGCCGCCGCGGCGGCGACCAGGCTTTGGCATCTCGGCCTTCCGGCTGAGATCGTCTTCGATGAAGTTCACTTCGTGGCCCAGGCCCGCCACTACATTCGCGCCGAGCCGTTCCTTGACCCGCATCCGCCACTCGCCAAGCTGGTGATCGCGGCCGGCATCCTGCTCTTCGGCGACCATCCGTGGAGCTGGCGGATTGGCAACGCGCTACTCGGAATCCTGCTGGTCGCTCTGACTTATATGCTGGGGCGGCGGATGTTCGCCTCGCGCCTGGCAGGTGCGCTCGCGGCCTCATTCGTGATCTGCGACGGGATGTTCCTGGTGGATTCGCGGGTGGCGGTGATCGATATCGTCTACCTGACGTTCGCCGCGTGGTCCTACCTGCTGCTGTTTCGCTTCGCGGAGTCGAACGATCGTCGCGATCGCCGCCGCACATTGGCCGCGATGGGAGTGACGCTGGGGCTGTGCCTCGGCTCGAAGCTTTATGTCCCGGCGATAACATTTCTTTTGTGCTCGGGCTTTATGGTCTGGTTCATCATGCGCGCCGAGCGCGCCGCGCCGCGCTGCGGATTTCGGCATGCGTTCGGCGCGCTGCTGATGGTCGGATCGCTGAGCGCCGTGTTTTACCTCGCGGTGTTCCTCCCACATTTCTTCCTTGGATGGTGGGCGGGAATGGCGGATCTGCTCCACTATTACAGCGACGTGTTGTGGTACGAGGGCAGCGTCAAGGCCGCGACCCATCCGTACTCCTCGCAATGGTGGACGTGGCCGCTGATGCTGCGGCCGATCGCGTACTGGCAGAATTTTCCGTCCCACGGCAAGGTCGCGACCATCTGGGGCGGCGGAAATCCGCTGCTGTGGTGGAGCGCGCTGACCGCGATCACGATTACCGCCGTGCGCGCGCTGGAGCGGCCGAATCCGGCGCGCGCGTTTCTGGTCATAGGGTACCTCGCTTATCTGGCGATGTGGGTGCCGGTCGGGCGCACGCTGTTTTTGTATCACTACATGCCGTCGGTCTACCTGGGTTATCTGGCGCTGGCGGCGATCGTCGCCGACGCGTGGCGGGGCGAGGCTGAGATGTGGGAATGTGCCGCGCTGCTCGTAACTATCATCCCGGCCTGCATGCTCGGACTCGGGTTTTGGGCGGGACTGTTCCCGAGCGCGGCGCTGGCGCTACTGGCTATTTATATGATCGGTGCTGAGATCGTTCCCGAGGCTGTCCCCGATCTGGAGGCTCCGCGATGGGCGCCGCGGCTGACCGCCGTCGTGTTTCTGCTCGCCGCGGCGATCCTATTCGTCTACTACTTTCCGATCTGGACCGGGATGTTTATCGATCGCGCGGGTTACTACGAGCGGATGTGGCTACAAGGGCCAGGACTGCGCAACTGGATTTGAGCATATGCGCGTGAAGGCCACATTACTCGGTATAGCGATCGAATTCGCAATCGTTATCGCCACGATACCTTTTGCGATCACTCTAAGCCGCGCAGCCGGGACCGCGCCGCCTTCAGGCAGTGCCCAAGCGACGGGCGTTTCCGCCGCATCGCCCGCGGCGAGCGCTGTCGAAGTCCCGGCCGGACCTAACCTGCTTTCCAACGGTGACTTCGCAACCGGCTCTGGCAAGTCGCCCGACAACTGGCGCACCGGCGGATGGAACGAGTCGCCGGCGTTCACCAGCTACGACTGGCTGCACGCGGTGGGCAGCGAGCCCGAGTTGATCGTCGCCAATCTTCAGCCAAACGACGCGCGATGGCTCCAGAGTCTCACCCTCGGCCCGGGATGGTATTACATCGGGGCCGAGGCGCGCACCGAGGGGGTTCCGTCCACCGCCGCCGGCGCGAGCGTGAGCCTTGATGAGGACAGTGTCAATTCAGCGGATCTCCACGACAACGCCGGCTGGCAGAGACTCGGTCTCTTCCTCAAAGTCGGTGCGCACGGCGCCGATATCGACGTCGCGCTCAGGCTTGGGGGGTTCGGCAGCCTCAACACTGGCCGCGCATTCTTTCGCCATGCGCGCGTGGTGAAACTCGACACGCTGCCCGCGAATGCGGCGCCCGTATTCGACCTCAGCGCCGTGAGAAAAAGTGCGGTGGCGCCGCCAGTTGGCAAGCCGTGGACGCTGGTCGCGGCGTTTATGCTGCTGGCCATCGCGGCGGTGGCCGGATGGACTATCTATGAGGCCGACGACCCCGCGCCGACTCCAGCGCCGGTCAAAACCCAGCCTTCGCCATCGCTGCCGCGGAGTGAGCGCCGCCGCAAGGACGGCGGTCGCCGCCGCCGCTGAGAATGCGTCAGCCCACTGTGGGCGGCAGGATCTCCTTCTCGCCCAGCACCTCCTGACGGTAGAGGTCGGTTATCGACGCCCAGCGCAGGATGCATATCTCTTCAGCGATTTTGAGCGCGCGCGCCTCGAGTTCCGGCGTATCCAGGTATTTGGCGCATAGATCTGCCTGCCGGCGGCTGTGCTCCACATCGGCCGCGTTATGTTCGGCAAAGAACTCGATCTCACTCGCGGTCCGTTTGAAGCCGTAATGTCTTTCGAAGGCGGGTAGCAGCACCTCGCCGATGAGCCCTGGCATTTGGCCTTCTTGAGTTGTCTGCATCGCCAGGACGACGCCGACCGGCTCAACCGCGGCGGTGTTGTAGTAGTAAAGGGAGCGCGCCCACCAGGCAGGCGTCATTTTCATGTTGCTTACTTCATCGTCGCTGAGGCCCGCGGCCCGGCAGAAGCGAAACATCAGCTCGTTGTGGTCGCGAGGCTCGTGCCCCTCTTGCGGGATCGCCTTGAACCCTTCTTCCTCGGCGAGATTCTCGGCCATCATCTTTCGGATGTCCTCGAATTTGTAGGCGCGCGCGTAAAACAGCCCGAAGCTTGGCAGGGCATACGACACGAAATGGTAGTGCAGTGCCTGGTAGCGGCCGAGCGCCTTCAACGGCAGCCGGCCTTCGCTGAACTCGTGAAAGAATGGGTGCCGTTTGGTATGCCAGCGATCGCGGATCGCGTTTACGCGCCCCACGATCGGCGCCGAAGACACCTCGTTGAACGAGGCGTCCGACTTCAATGCCATCGCAGCCTCCGTACAGCGCTTATACGTTGGCTTTACCCTCACGCCACGCGATGGGCAAGGCATGCGGGCGGAGACCACGGACAAAGTTTTGCGCTGACGGCCTCAGGCGCTTGCTGCGATCAGCAGTTCGGCAACCTCGTCCGGCAGGTCGACCATTACGTCATGGCCGCAAGGCACGCTGACGATGTGCCAGGAATTGCCATCGTTCTTCAATCGCTCGGCGATCGACGTGAACGGAAGTCCCGCTCCCGCGCCGTAGCCGGTGGCAAGGACATAGGTGCGCCTGGGCACTCGCCCGATTCCGCCTGCAAGCTGAAGTTTCTGCTCGAAGCAGGCGATCGGATGCTTCACGCACATTCGGTCCACCCACGCGGCATCCTTCGCGTTTACGTTGAAAAACTCGGCTGACAAAGGTGTCACCAAATAGCCCTCGCCATTGTGCCGCGCGTCTTCGCGCATCGCCTCCTGCATCTCGGCCGGTACCATGTCGAAAAGCGAATGGCCGTTGAGCGGCACAAAGGCGTCGAGGTAAACGAGCGAACGGATCTTCTCCGGAATTTTTTCCGTCACGCCCGTAATTACCATTCCGCCATAGGAATGGCCGCAGAGCACGAAGTCCGAAAGTTCCTCCCAGCGGATCACGCCAAGGACGTCCTGCACGTGCGTGTCGAGGTTGATCGTGCGGTTCATCAGATGCGCGCGCTCACCGAGGCCGGTCAGAGTAGGCGTATAGACCTCATGTCCGGCTTGTCGAAGCCGCTGCGCAACTTGCCTGTAGCACCAGCCGCCGTGCCAGGCTCCATGCACCAGAACAAACGTCGCCATCGTGTTCCTCCCTGGCGTGCCAGCCCTCAGCCCTCCTGCGGCAGCAGCGCCGCGCGCGTTACCTCGCGCCGCTCGCTCTTGTCCAGCGCTTCGGCCGCTTTGGAGAGCGGAAAGGTCGCGTCGCACAACTCGCGATATGGATAGCGGTCGATATGCATCGCGAGGAAGTCGAGCGACTTCTTGAGATAGTTCGGCGGATACATCACCACACCGATTATCTCCAGCGACTTGAACGTCACCCGCCACGGCGCGATCGGCGCGGTGAGCGCGGGCGAGATATTGCCGATTTCGATCACCCGGCCGCCGACCGAGGCAAGTTCGAGCGCGTCGATGAAAGCGTCGGGCACGCCGGCGACTTCGATCACGACGTCGGGCGGGCCGCCAAGAAGCTCGCGAATCCGCTTCTGGCGCGCGTCGGCGCTCGGAAATTTTCGCAGATCGATCGTCGCGTCGGCGCCGAACTTTACCGCTTCGTCGAGCCGATGCTCGACGGCGTCAATCGCGATCACATACGCGCCGCGCGCCTTCGCGAGCGCCATCGCATGCAGTCCCAGTCCACCCGCGCCCAGCACCACCAGGCTCTCGCCATAGCGAACGCGGCCCTTGTCGAGGCCCCAGTAGACCTGCGACATCGCGCAGTTGGCCGACGCGGCGACCAGGTCGGGCACGTTGTCGGGGATGCGATAGAAATTCTGGTTGGCGCGCACGATATAGTGCGTGGCGAAGGTCGAGGTGAAGTGCGGAGCCTCGCTCGGATGGCGCACGCCGAATCCCTTGTTGGTGCACGCCGCCTGGTTGCCTTTGACGCAATTCGAGCATCGGTTGCACACCGAATAATATACCGGCGCGATCCGGTCGCCGGCCTTGACCGGCACGCCCGCCCAATCGGTCTTGACGCCGTCACCGAGCGCATGGATACGGCCCGCCATCTCATGGCCGGGCGCGATTCCGTGGCGTCCGCCAAATTCGCCCCGCCACATATGCACCTCAGAGCCGCACGTTGCTCTGCGTGACCTCGGTAATGAGGCCCCCGGGGGGTGCGGTTGGCGGAACCTCAAATTCGTGGAATTCGATCTTGTGCTCGCCGGGAATGAAGGCGACTTTTCCTTTCATCTCGATAGCTCCTCGATGGCGTTGGTCCGCGCGCAGGTTTCGTTACGGCGGGCCGCGTGATTTCGATGTTGGGTTTCACCCGCCCGGCGCGCAATGTCAAGGCCGCGCGGCTGATGGATCGTGATTGGCGTTGGTCTGCCGCTTAGTTGCCGCCAATTGCCAGGCTAATGTCAGAGACTGCTCTGGATTCTTGATGAGCGCGTTGAAGTGCAATCGGTTGGCCCACCAACAGTCCGTTTCGCCACCACTGTGGGGAACCTTGATGTCGCCAAGCTCTCGCGGTGCGATCGCGACGAGGTAAAGGTCCTGTATAGGGTGATTATGTTGCAGATGACACAGCCAGCCGCTAGACTGGTTGCGACGTGACAGGCCAAAGGGGGAGGTCTTATCTCAACCAGAGCGCAACTTTGAGGGCGGCCTCTATATCGCGCATGAAGGGAACGGCGGGCATGACACCTTTAAGGGTATCGAGCTTGTTCTTGTCGAGTACAAAGACTTGGTGGCATAGAACGTAGCTATCGAGCCGAAGATTTGCTGTTCCTGCAGGAATAGCAACGATACTTCCATGACGATTCGAATGACTGGACGATTTCGTAATGGCTACGGCAATTATGCTGCGCCATCGCGCATCTTGATTAAACCTATCGTTTGATACAACCAGGACAAAGCGGCGACCGCTCTCTTCAGAGCCGCTTTCATCGGGCAGGTAAGGTGTGCCAAACTTCGCCCCGCTTAACAGTCGCTGGCACTTCGCGTCAGTCTGAACTGTTATCTTCGTGCGCGATGGCTTCTAATGCCGCAGCCTCAAGCACGGGATCGTAGTCTAAGGAAGTTCCTGCAAACTCCGCGATGAGTGTAGGGATTTCGGCATCTAGAACGTCAAACGCCAACCGGTCCGCCCTTTCGGCTTGCGACTCAGGAGGTCTGCTGTTGTCTTTCATGAGCGCACCCACAAGCACCAAGTTAAACGCTCGGGCGCTGTGCGTGCAATGACTTTTCTGTGCGGGTTTTTGAAAAATCCGCAATGAGTTGTGTCGGCTGCAAATAATGCATTGCGTCGTATTTGACAGCGCTTGCAATAGACCGTTATAATCATGGTTCTCATGAAGAATGTTTTTGAAATCTTGAGACAAAAAGAAACGGAGTTGCGACGACTCCAGGAAGAAGTCCAGGCTCTGCGCGTAGCGGCTCGCCTGCTTGCAGATGATAAAGACCAGCTGCCTGCGGTCCCAGAGGGCAAGTTGTCGCAAACTCAAATGATCAAGGCCGTTCTTGATGAAAAGGGCGCGCCTATGCACGTCAAAGAGATAGCGCAGGCAATCGAGGCCAAGTTCGGCCATAAACTCAAGTCTTCCTACATTGGACCAGTTATCTATCGACAATTGGACAAGATTTTTTGCAAGACTGGCGTGCCCAATACCTTCGGTCTAATTGGATGGACCATTGCGGATCCGGTGGTCGCAAACAATGGTCTTGTGGAAATCTTGAGGAAAGCAGCGAACATCCCCACGACAATAACACTAGCACCGGAGGGGAGACGGCTTTCCCTAAAAAGATAGCGCCGCAGGTGGCAGCCTACGGCGCGGTCGCGAAACTAACTGCCTCTCGATCCTCCGACCGAGCGACCCAGCTTTAAGAACGGGGTCGAGAGGCTGGCAAACGCACCCGCCAAGTTGTGCGAAAGGCAGGTGGTACAGTG
This sequence comes from uncultured delta proteobacterium, assembly GCA_963710455.1. Classification (GTDB taxonomy): domain Bacteria; phylum Desulfobacterota; class Binatia; order Binatales; family Binataceae; genus JAKAVN01. The sequence goes on along the minus strand of CAVQAG010000009.1, from coordinate 163,642 downwards.
ACGATTCTATCAGCCGCCGCGTCATAAGGCTAGCGGCCCTTCGGGGCCGCTTCCTTTTTGACGGATTTCTTAGGCCTTTTCTTCACTGGAACGCGAACAATCGCCTTCATAAAGCGATTGAAATCGAGACCGCCGGTGTTCATCTCCAATGACTTCGGCATGAAGCCATTTTATCGGCAACGCCCGCGTTGCTGTAGCTGCTGACTAGCAAGATGAAATCAGTTTCTCGAAAATGTCAGGATTCTGACGCTCATTGTGCCGGAATGCAAATTCGTTCAGATACAGTGGCAGATAATCCTTGCTGACGTTGTGAACCGTTCCTATCACGCCACGTTTCAACAGGCTCCAAAAGCTCTCGATATTGTTCGTGTGAACCTCGCCCCGCACGTACTCAAAGGCCTTGTGATCAACAGTCTGATGCGGGAATTAGGGGCGCTAGCCGCTTGTAGCCCGCGCCTTCGTCCGTCGCGATCAGATCAACTTTGCTATCGACGACCTGACGCACGAATCGCGTCATGGTCTTGGTCGAAGTGTTTTCGATCACGCGCGCCACGACGTTATCCTTAACGAGCGATTGCGCCTACGACCGTGGTCTTTCCGACGGCGCCGCGCCCCTTCAGATTGAGCCTCTTGGACAAAGGGCGATTCGCGTTCAAACCCCCCGATGTAGGTTTCGTGTATTTCGACCGTCCCGGTCAGCCGCTTGAATTCGTCGTTCTCCATCGCCGCGCGCAGCCGATGGCAGATGTACCAAGCCGTCCGATAATCGCCGCTACCGATCTGCCGATGGATTTGTAGAGCGCTCATTCCTTTCTTGCTCTGACACATGAGATAGCCGACCTCAAACCAAGTACGCAGCGAATATTTCGTATTCTCGAAAACCGTGCCGGTCGTAACCGAAAAGCGATAGCCGTTCTTCGCGCATGCGCGGCATTGCCAATGCCAAGGGCGTTTCTTGAGCTCTGTGAGCTTGTCATTGCCACAACGCGGGCAACGCACGCCGTCAGGCCAGCGCGAGGCTTTGATAAAGGCTTTGCAATCGTCCTCTGTCTTAAAGCGCTGGCGCAGTTGAGCGAGCGTCATGCTTCTCGGCTTTGTGGTCAGAGGCTTTCCGGCTTCGACGTTTGTGTTCATACAAGCAGTTTAGCAAACGCGAGCGGTCGTGTCAACTCCAACATAATCACCTGTATAGGACCTCCCATACGGTTAGCGTTCAATGCTGGGCTGATGCGCTCGAAATCTAGTGTCGTTTCGACACACCAAAGTGAAACCGCATTCTCTTCATCGGGGGCGAAGACCTCGCGTGCGATCCTCTCTGCGCGGACGGCCTGCGGTTCCTCCTCCAGTGATCCCCAGGAGCCAGCTTTCGGAAGCTTTCCTACAAAAAAGGGAAGAGAAAGACTACAGGCGGCTTTGAGATCGAACCCCTCCGCCACTACCATCTGTTGCGCCCAGCATCAGGCTGCGAGCTCAGAAGCAATCTCTTCAGCAAGCTTTCGAATGAAACGGATTTATCGGTCTGGGCGATCTGTTTCCTGTGCTCGAGATTTACGTGCCTAGCTCGCCGGTTTCTGGAAGGTGGGCCGATGAATTGCGGCGGCCTCCTCCGTAACCTGCTTTAACAGACGTGCCTCGGCCTTGCCGCGCGAGACGCATTGCTCGTCGCGCGGCGGATGGAGCGGAATGTAGAGTGGCGCGCTGAAGGTCGCTTGCACGCTGACGATGCTCGCCTCGTGGCCCTTGGGCTTGACCTTGAAATAGTAGACCACGGTCGCGGCGCGGTCGGGCTCGGCAGCGTACTTGCCGCTGACTCCCTTGACCTTTCCGCAATCGGCGTCGGCGATCGTGAACTGGTTGGTCTCGGTCTCGACGATGCCCTGGTTGGGATCGTCGGCATTGATCCGCAGTTTGTTCTCCCTGATGACGTTGTGCACGGCATCCCAGACCAGATCGTAAGGCTGCGCGAGCGTCACCTCGTCCTTGTTTGGAGCAGGAGGCTTCTGGGTCGGCGGATAAAAGCATCCGCTTGCAATCGAGGCCATCCCGATCGCGACGGCGATCCGTCGCCGTATCAGCGTCGTCCCTGTCGTCCCTATGGTTGCGATTGCGATCGCGCGGTTCATGCCGTTGTTCATGGCCCATGAGCGGGCGCCCCATTTCAGCCGACGGAGCAGGTGCTGTGCAACGGCTTTGGCGGCGAACGGGCAAATTACTCCCACCAGATGTGCCGATGTGGTAGGCTCACGGTCGGGCGGACGGCCACGGTAGGCTGCGCCCGCGGGGCGTCATCAATGTCAGGTCATTCCAAGTGGAGTTCGATTAAGCACAAGAAGGCTGCGCGCGACTCCAAGCGCGGCAAGCTCTTCACCAAGCTGATCAAGGAAATCACCATCGCGGCGCGCCTGGGCGGCGGCGATATCAACTCGAACCCGCGCCTGCGCACCGCGGTTACCACGGCGCGCGCGCAATCGATGCCCAACGACAATATCGATCGCGCGATCAAGAAGGGCACCGGCGAGCTTGGCGGCGGCCAGCTCGACGAAGTTGTCTACGAGGGTTATGGGCCGGGCGGCGTCGCGATCATCGCCGACGTGCTGACCGACAACCGCAACCGCGTGGTCGCCGAGTTGCGCTTCATCCTCTCGCGCCACGGCGGCAACCTCGGCGAGTCGAATTGCGTGGGCTGGATGTTCAAGAAGCGCGGCGTGATTACCGTCGAGCGCAGCGCGATCGACGAAGACCGCCTGATGGAGCTTGCGTTGGAGGCCGGCGCCGACGACGTCGTCGCCGACAGCGAAACTTTCCAGGTGATGACCGCGCCGGAGGCGTTCAGCGCCGTGCGCGACGCGCTGGAAGCGGCCAAAATCCCGATGGCCAGCGCCGAGGTGGTCAAGATTCCAGAGAACACGGTGCGGGTCTCCGGCCATACCGCCGAGCAGGTGCTGAAGCTGATGGAGGAGCTCGAGGATCACGAAGAGGTCCAGAGCGTCGCCGCCAACTTCGACATCAGCGACGAAGAGCTGGCGCAATTCTCGGCGGCCTAGAGCTTTAGCCTCGCGAGGGTAATGCCGCTCGCGAGGAGGTGGGGGCGATGGGGCTGACAGGGCGGGTTATAGGAGTTGACCCGGGTAACGCGGTGACCGGGTTCGGCGTGATCGAGGGCAGCGTTGCCCATCCGGCCCATATTGCGGCCGGCACGATCCGCCCCGCAGCAGCATTGCGCGGCGGTGAGCGCCTCAAGACCATCCACGACCGCTTGCTCGAGGTCATCGACCAATACGCGCCGGCCGCGATGAGCCTGGAGCGCAGTTTCGTCGCGGCCAACGTGCAGAGCGCGTTCCGCCTGGGCGAGGCGCGCGCGATGGCGATGCTGGCGGCGGCGGCGCGCGGGCTCGTGCTGTTCGAGTACACTCCCAACCAGGTCAAGCTGACGGTCGCCGGCCATGGCCACGCCGACAAGGCGCAAGTCAAGTTCATGGTGCGCCGCGCGCTCGGCGTGGGCGAGGAAGTCGCGCTTGCCGACGACGCTTCCGACGCGCTGGCGATCGCGCTCTGCCATCTGTTCTGCGCGCGCGTGACCGCGTCGGTAGCCGCGGGCGTGGAACATCAGAAGCGAAAGGCACAGAGAGGACAAACGTTCGCTCAATAGCCTGACGCGGGCGGACGCGAAATGATCGCGAGCCTGAGCGGCAGGCTGAAGCATCGCGATGCCGGGCGCGTCGTGATCGAGACCGGCGGCGTCGGCTACGAAGTCTCCATCCCGCTTGCCACCTACTATCGCCTGCCCGCGCTCGGCGCCCCGGTCGCGCTGGAGATTCGCCAGGTCGTGCGCGAAGACTCGCTCACGCTCTACGGATTTATGACTCGCGCCGAGAAGCAGGCCTTCGACCTCCTGATGCTGGTGCAGCACGTCGGTCCCAAGCTCGCGCTGGCGATACTCTCGGTGCTCTCGCCCGACGAGCTGGTGAGCGCGATCGCGCGCGAGGATGTCGAGCGGCTCGACGCGGTCCCGGGCGTGGGCGCCAAGGTGGCCGAGCGCGTGGTGCGCGAGTTGCGCGACAAGACCGCCGAGCTGAAACTGGTCGCCTCCGAGCGCGTCGAGGAACTCGACGGCGCGGCGGACGGCGCCGAGGGCGGCTCCACGGAGCTCGATGACGCCGTTTCCGCGCTGATCAACCTCGGCTACAAGCCGATCCAGGCGCGCCGGGCCGTGGACGCGGCGGCCGCGCGCGGCGGCGGCGCGAAGCGCGAGCTCGAAGTGATCATCCGCGAGTCGCTCGCGGTGCTGTCCGGTGAAAGATAAGCCGCAAGATAGGCGGAGGCCGAAGCCGCTGCCGAAGCGGCGCGGCTGGCGGCGGCGGGCCAGAGCGAGGAGGATCGCGCGCTCGACCTCTCGCTGCGCCCGCGCGTGCTCGGCGAGTTCGTCGGGCAGGAGCGTACGCGGAAAATCCTCGGCATGTCGATCGAGGCCGCGCGCCAGCGCGGCGAAGTGCTCGACCACGTGCTCTTCTCCGGTCCGCCGGGACTCGGCAAGACCTCGCTCGCCCATATCATCGCGCGCGAGCGCGGCGTCAGCATGCGTTCAACCTCGGGACCGGCGGTCGAGCGGGCCGGCGACCTCGCCGCGATCGTCAGCGGCCTCGATGAGGGCGACGTGCTGTTCATCGACGAGATACATCGCCTCGCGCGCCCGGTCGAAGAGGTGCTCTACCCGGCGATGGAGGATTTCGAGCTCAATATCGTGGTCGGCAAGGGGATGGGCGCGCGCACGATGCCGCTGGCGGTGAAGCCGTTCACGCTGGTCGGCGCGACCACGCGCTCGGGGCTGTTGAGCGCGCCGCTGCGCGATCGCTTCGGCCAGCATTTCCATCTGGATTTCTACGACCGCGACGAGCTGACCGAAATTGTCGCGCGCTCGGCGCGGCTGCTCGGCGTCCGGGTCGACGGCGACGGGGCGCGCGAGATCGCGAGCCGCGCGCGCGGGACGCCGCGCGTCGCCAACCGCCTGCTGCGCCGCGTGCGCGACTTCGCCCAGGTCAACGAGGCCGCCACGGTGACGCGCGAGGTCGCGGTCGGCGCGCTGGAGTTGCTGGAGATCGACGCCTGCGGCTTCGATCGGATGGACCGCGCGATCCTGGCCGCGATTATCGACAAGTTCGACGGCGGTCCGGTCGGCGTCGAGAGCCTGGCGGCGGCGGTGGGCGAGGAGGCCGACACTATCGGCGAAGTTTACGAGCCCTACCTGCTACAGGAAGGATTCATCGCGCGCACCGCGCGCGGCCGCGTCGCCACCGCACGCGCCTACAGCCATCTCGGCCGCACCCGCCGCGGCACTCTGCTTTAAGCCCGCCAGTCGGTCAGAAAAGCTCAGAAAAGGCCGGCGGTGACGATGGCGTAGGCGAAAAGCAGCAGTGCCACCGGACCGTATACGATGTATCGTTTGCCGCCGCGGTTGTAGTCCCTGATAAAAAAGTTGGCGAAGAGGAGCGCGATGGCGAAGATGGTGATCGCCCGCTGGAGTGGAGGAAAATCGCGCCACGCTTGGCTCGGGGACGAGAGCTGCAGGTTGTGCCAAAATTCCAGCAATGGTTGGCTCCGCGGCCTGCTTTTGATCCTCCGTCTCCGACCGATGCGCATCTACAGCTAATATTTAGTGCAATTAAGCCCTTATAGCAAGCTAAAGATTGCTTAGAGGCTTGAACATCCGCTCGATCGGCTCGTTCAGGCGGGCGGCGCGGAATAATTGTGGCGGCAGCCGCGTGCATGGACCCTTAATCCTGACCGCCTCGCCGGTGACCGAGATCGTCGATGTGTCGGCGCCGCCGACTTTGGTGGTGACGAGGATGATCGCGTCGACCTGCTGGCCCCATCGCTCGATCGCCATCTGGCGCAGTTTCTCGTTGATGTGGTCGGTGTCGATGGTCTCGCCGTTGAGCGGATCGGTGTAGCTGAGTTCGCCAAGTTTTTCGTAGGGTTCGGTGAGGTCGCTGGTATAGACCATCAGCCGCAGATGATCCTGCTCGACGTTGACCTTGTGCTGGACTTCCTGCTGCTGGACGTAAGACTGGCACGCAGCGATCAGGAGCATCGCCGCGAATGTCGCGAGGAACATCGCGCGGAACGCGATCCGCGCCGGCCACGCGGACGCCGCGTTGCGCCCGCGTATCGCGGTGTGCCCGGGCATTCGATCCGCCGCTTCATCGATACTCCCGCACGCGTATCAACGCCGCGGCTTGCCGTTGCGGCTCTTGTCGCGGCGGCTCTCTATCGCCTTGGTGCCGAAGCGCAGAATCAGTTGACGCACCGCGATCGCCAGCACCAACACCACGGCGAGGCGGATCAATGTCGGCCAGTTGAGCGAGACTCCGCCGAACAGTCCTCCGTCCATCTGCGATAACTCCCACTTTTTGCCGCGTCGCGAACCGAGCCGGCGCGTCCCAGATTAAGTAGCGCGAAAGTGAGGGTATCGAAAGCGCCAACGCCGCCTCGGCAACCGCTCGCGGCGCGCCGCACCGGCGCATCGCTCGAAACGTGCGCCTGCCGCGGCGTGTCTGGCGCTCAGCCGGCGCGCAGGCATTTTAATCAAGCGGCAGTTGGGTTAAAAAGGAAGCGAATGAGGATGTGCAAACAGAGGCAGCGCAGTATTGGCCGCGATGCTGATCGCCATGGCGGCGTCGGGTTGGGGATGCGTCTCTCCGGCACAGGTCAATCCGCCCATTGTGAGTATAACCCCGCTGGGAACCGATGTGCGTCCGGCCAAGCCGCCGGATTGCGCGATGCCGGTGCTGGACACCATGCCGCTTACCGACCATCAGCAGATAGCGCTGGTCGACGCGTGGGGCGACCTCGCCGCCAAGGACGAGGACCTGCTCACATACCTCAAACGCGAAGGATGCCAGGTTGGCGCTGACGCCGTGGTGTTGACCTCGAAGAATTTGCAACACGAGGGCGACCTTCAGATTGGAGCCGCACCCGGCCGCTTCGGCAATATCGGACCCGGCTCGGAGGCGGCGCTCGAGGAAGGCGCGCACATAGGCATTGATCCTGAGGGTGGCGGCAAAAAGCATCATGCCGTGGTGGGCGAGGCCGGTCATCCCGGCCATTTCATGAACGGCATCGCGATCGTCTACACCAAGAGTTCAGGCACTTCGTCCGGCAACGTCGGTGCTAATCAGTAAGAACAGGTCGTGACTTGCGGTGACTTCTGGATTGATAGCAAAGCTCAAAATAGACCGAATGATTGACTGCTTCGCCCGCTTCAGGTAAAGATCAAGCGAACATTTAGGATGTTTCTTCAGGAGGCGCCGGCAGCGGGTGCTGCCGGCCTGATGCGGAGGAGGTCCAGCCATGGACAAGTCTACCGCCATTAGGGTTTTGCCGGGGAGCGTCGTCATCTTTCGGGGACGCCGCCATCAGGTGATGAGCGCCAAGGCGGGCGCACAGAGCGAGGCTCCGTTCTTTCGCCTGCGCGCGCTCGACGACGGTGCGTTGACCGGGCTCATCAGCCACAGAATGGTCGAGCCCGATCCCGATAAGACGACGGCGCAGAACTGAGATTTTCCCGACCGCTTTGTCTCGTCCATGGTGGCGGCAAAAGCCGATGAGGGAAGGAAAACCTTTTACAGATTGGAGCTGCTGAAATACCGCAGCGGCGTGAAGGCTGTGTCGCTGGTGGACCATGCAGGCTCCGCTCGTGGCGCGAGGCCGCGAACGGAGTCTGCGGACCATCGCGAACCTTGAAGCTCTGTTGACGACTCTAGTGACCCAACCTTCCGACTACGGGAGCGTTATGCGGAACTGGTTGCCGTCCGAGCTTAAAGGCGTGACGATAGCCTTTCCGCGACCGGGGAATCCGCCACTTGCGCCCACGAGTGTCTGCGGATAGCTCGCCGCCCCACCCTGTCCGGGAGGGAATGGGATCGGCCCGACCGTTACAAAAGTCCCTTTAGGGCTGAAATCGAAATGCCAGGTCACAAAGGCCAGGATGTCTTTCGCCGCGGGCAATTGACCCGCTTCGACACCCACGTTGGCATAGAAGGTGCCGATCACCCGGCTGGTGATCATGTCACACGCCGTTACACCACCACTCGGAATCGTTCCTTTTTTATAAATATTTGCCGCCGCAGTGACAAACGCGCCCTTCGTAAAAGTATCCAGGGTGGCTTCGTCCGTCGTTGGGTTGATGCAGACGTCGAAGGCGTCCTTTGCCAGCGCGGGCGTCGCTAACGCGGTTGCAAACACCATCGCAGCCGCTAGGCCGAATTTAATCAAGTTCCTCATAACTGTTCCTCTTCCTTCGATGTGTTGACGCAAGCTCATACACCCAACACTTAAAAGGTGAGCAAAGTTGCCGCAAGAGAGAAAAAACCCATAAGGGCACGAAAGGACGACACGCGCGAGCCAAATGAGTCCACAGGAATGCCTCGACGGCGGGATATTCGTTGCCAGGCGGCCCGATTTAGCCGATCATTTGACGCGATTAAAGAAAGGGACGGGGGAGCAACTGAATTCGATGAGCGAGCAGAAGAGTCCCGCACGTCAGCATCGTCCCGATCCGCGGAGCCAAACCCTGTCCCCCGATCCTCCGCGCCAGGAACAATTGACCACGGCGAAGGTCGCTGATGCGGCGGCTCACCGACGTCCTGCGCTTCGCGGATTTCATGGCGCTGCTGATGGTGGCGGCGACGGCGTTCAGCGCTTACGCGGCGTGGCGCACCGCGGAGGTGACTTCGCACATCTTCGCCCTCGAGGAACGTCCGTTCGTCGGGGTCGAGGGAGTCACCTTCGAGCAGGGTGACACGCCGAATCCGCGGGCAGTGGTCGAATATCGCAACTTCGGCAAAATTCCCGCCAGCGGCGCGATCTTCACCGTGGTCGCATTAGCGGGCGGCAAACGTATCGCCGACAGGCCGAACGAGATGTCATCGATCTCCGCTGGAGTGCTTTCGCCCGGCGTGCCGCATTTCTTCTATACCTATTTTCCGGTTGATACTTACAAATTCATCGTGGCCGGCAAGGAGAGCTTGATGCTCCATGTGCGCGCCGAGTACAAAGGTCCCGGCAGCGAGGCGTTCTGTTATAGCGAGCGCGTGATTTTCGATTATCGTTCTGCGAGTTTCAGGCCGGCTGGTGGAACCGACCGTTGCAGCCAGTCCGACATCTATTGAGTCGATATCTGTTGGGGATTCCGGATAGCTACTGAGGCCTCGCGCGATTGGCGATTTGCGCGTCGCGCGGCTATCTGGCAATTTTCGATTCAGGTGAGCGCGATGCGCTGTCCGATTTGCAAGCAGCCGATCGACCTGAGGCCCGCCAACCGCTTCCGGCCCTTCTGCTCCGAGCGATGCCAGATGCTCGACCTCGGTAAGTGGGCGGGCGAGGACTATCGCGTGGCTGGCGGCGCGGTCGAGGACCGCGAGCATCCCGACGATCTCAAAAAGAAGCTGTTAAATTGACCAACGAGCACGATCCGCAGGCGCCACCCCGGATCCATCCGAGTGCGGTGATCGGCCCCGAGGTCGCACTTGCGCCGGGCGTCGAGGTCGGCCCGTTTTGCCTGCTCGATGGCGCGATACGGATCGGCGCGCTCACGCGTCTGGTCGGCCACGTCACCATCCTGGGCGAAGTCGAATTGGGCGAAGCCAACGTGCTGCACCCCAACGTGGTGATCGGCGACGAGCCGCAAGACCTCGCTTACAGCGGGGGGCCGCGCCGCGTACGTATTGGCGCGCGCAACGTTTTTCGCGAGGGCGTAACGGTGCATCGTGGGAGCGAGCGAGGCGATATCACGATCATCGGCGACGACAACTTCCTGATGCAGAACGCACACGTTGCGCATGATTGCCGGGTCGGCAATGGAACGATCATCGCCGGCGGCGCGCTGCTCGCGGGATGGGTCGAGGTCGGCGACCGCGCGCTGGTTTCGGGCAATTGCGTGGTGCATCAGTTCGTCAGGATCGGCCGGCTCGCGATGATGCGCGGGATGAGCCGCACCAGCCGTGATATTCCGCCGTTTTGCATCGCGGACCTCACTCATACGTTGCGCGGGATAAACGCCGTGGGACTGAAGCGCGCCGGGACCGACGCGCACTCGATTACCGCGCTGCGCCACGCTTTCAAGACCCTGTTCGGTGAGCGGCGCAATCTCAAGCTCGCGATTGAGGCGCTGGCGGGGGCGGGTCCGATGACGCCCGAGGTCGTTGAGATGGTCGAGTTCATCCGCAGCGCTCGCCGCGGGGTCGCTTTCGGCCCGCGCCCCGCGCTCGGGACGGACGAGTCCCAGGACGAGCCGGAGTAAACCGCGTGCGAGTTCTGATGAATCAGAAAGAATTCTTGCTGCGTCGGAAAAGAGGAGCGCGACATGTGGAAGACCAGGTTCTGCGAATCGTTCGGCGTCGAGTTGCCGATCATGCTGGCCGGGATGGGCACGATCGCGCTTGCCGACCTCGCTGCCGCGGTCTCGGAAGCCGGCGGGATGGGCACGGTGGCGCTGGCCGGCTTCACTGCCGAGGGAATCCATAATGAGATCGCCGCCGCGCGCCGCCTGACCAGAAAGCCGCTCGCCTGCAACGTGTTGATTCCGTTTATTCAGCCGGGCGTGGCCGAGGCCGCGGCGGCGGCGCCGGTCGATGCGGTGACACTTTTCTGGGGCGTGCCGATCGAACACGTTTCGCGCTTCAAGCAGGCTGGAAAGAAGGTCATTTGGCAGTGCGGCTCGGCTCACGAGGCAGCGGAGGCCAAGAGCGCCGGTGCCGACATGATTATCGCGCAAGGTGTAGAGGCCGGCGGCCACGTGCGCGGTCTCGTTTCGACTTTGGTGCTGGTGCCGCAGGTGCGCGACGCGATCGGCGACTTGCCGATGCTCGCCGCGGGCGGCATCGCCGACGGCCGCGGGCTCGCCGCGATGCTCGCACTCGGGGCCGACGGCGCGGTCTTCGGCACGCGGCTGCTGGCGTCGCGCGAGTCGACCGCTCATCCCTCCTACAAGGATCGCATCGTCAGCGCGCGCGCCGAGGACACCGTCCACACCAAGCTCTACGACATGGGATGGCCCGACGCGGCCCATCGCGTGCTGCGGACTAAAGTTTACGAGGACTGGGAGCGGGCGGGGCGGCCGGAGAGCGGAAAGCGGCCCGGCGAGAACCAGGTGATCGGTACGCTCAAGCACGCAGGAATAACGATACCCCCGCTGGTCAAGTACACGGTGATGCCCCCGGCTGAGTTTCTGGAGGGGGAAGTCGACCAGTTCGCGTTTTACTCAGGGATGTCGTGCGCGCTGGTCAACGATATCGCGCCGGCGGGCGAAATCGTGCGGCGAATTGCTGCCGAAGCACGCGAGGTCATTGGCCACCGCTTCGCGGCGCTGGCATAGCTAGTAGCCTCCGCCCGAAGGAGCAACCGGCATCGTAGGCGCGCCCGGTACCGACGGCGCACCCGGCACTGAAGGCGCCGCCAGAGCGCCAGGGACTGACGGCATTCCCGGCGCTGCCGATGCGGCGCCCGGCATCGAGGGCATCGAAGGCGCGCCTGCCATAGCTGGCGCTCCTGGCACCGACGGCATCGTAGGTGCGCCTGCCATCGCCGGTGCGCCCGGCATTGAAGGTATCGACGGTGCTCCCGCCACCGCTGGCGCGCCCGGCGGCAAGGCGGGTGCGGCTGGCGACGCCATCATGGAGGAGCCCATGTTCTGCATCATCTGACCGGCGGCGTTCTGACCGGCCTGCTTTGCGGCGCCCTCCGCCGCTGAACCCATCCCGCCTGCGACGCCCTGCGCGTAAGCGCGAAGTGGAATCCACGCAAAAATGAGCGCGACTGTCAGTCCGGCGAAAGTGCGTACTTTCATGAGAACGCCTCCTGGGCGGGAAAATTCGACGCGCGAAGAAGGGAGCACGGGAATCGGTCGGCGACCGATCCTTTTCACATCGGCGGTTTTGCGTCAAATCCCGGGTCGGCGAACCTTGCCATCCGAAGACGCGCTCAGAGCATCACATCTCCGCCGTTGGGGCTCAGGCACTGTCCCACGAAATGGCGCGCCTCGTCGGAGGCCAGGAACACATACGCCGGCACGATTTCGTCCACTGTCCCCAGGCGTCGCTTGGGAATCGAGGCTATCAGCGATTCCATCAAATCCTTGTCGATGCCCTCGACCATCCGGGTCTGCGTGGCGCCCGGCGCGACGCAGTTGGCGGTGATATTGCTCGTGCCGATCTCGTGCGAGAGCGAGCGGGTGAACGCGATGATCCCGGCCTTGGCGGCGCAGTAGTGCGCAAGGCCCGCGCTGCCCTTGTACGCGAGTTGCGAGGCGGTGCTGATAATTCTGCCGTAATCCTGCCGGTACATGATCGGCAGCACGAAGTGGGTACACAGGAAGACGCTGCGCAGGTTGACCGCGATCATCCGGTCCCACTGGCTCGGCGCCATCGCCTCGACTCGCGCGACATTGCCGATACCGGCGTTGTTCACCAGGATGTCGATGCGCCCGAAGTTCCGCTGCACGGTCTCGACCAGCGCCTGCGCTTCATGCTCGACCGAAACGTCGGCGCGCACTTCGAGCGCCTGCACGCCGATCCTTTCGATCTCCGCGCGGACTCCGGCGGCATTCCGGGCTTCGGACTCCTCGGGATAGTTGACGATGACCTTGGCTCCTTCGCGCGCAAACGCGATCGCCACTCCGCGCCCGATACCCGAACTCGAGCCAGTGATTAGCGCAACCTTGTCTTGTAATTTGCCCATCGCCAAACCTCCGAACTTTTGCGGAAGCCTCCCGAAGCTTTCTCGAACACTTGTCGCGAATTCAAGTTGCGCGATTCAGGTCGAGCGACGCAAGGCCAGTATCGCCCGGGCTTTGGCCGCGACGTCATGGGCGCGCACCAGGTCGGTGATGATCGCGCAGGCATCCGCGCCGGCCGGAGCGTTTCGGGCACGGTCGCCTCGGTGATGCCGCCGATCGCGACTATGGGAATACTTACGGCGTCGCGAACCTCGCGCAGCATCGCGAGTCCCTTGCCGGCCGCGTTGTTGCGCAGGCCGCCCGGGTACACCGGGCCGAACCCGATGTAGTCCGCGCCGCCGCGTTCGGCGGCGATTGCCTGTTCGACGCTGTGCGTTGAAATGCCGACGATCATGTCGCGGCCAACCAGCCGGCGCGCGGCCTCCAGCGGCAGATCCTCTTGTCCGAGATGGACGCCGGCGGCCCCGGCCAGCATCGCGATATCCGCCCGGTCGTCAACGATCAGTAGCGCGCCGCGCTCGCGGCACATAGCCGCGATCGCGTGCGCCGCCGCGAGCAGTTCGCGGCCCGGCGCGTCTTTGAGCCGCAACTGCATCACGCGTGCGCCCGCGTCGAGCAGGATGCGCGCGAGGGCGACCGGCTCGTGGCCGCCGGCCGGATCGACCATCGCGTAAAAATGCGAAGGGAATTTCACCTTTCACTTCATCGCGAACCGCGGCGCTTGCGAGCTAATCGAACGGTAGTTTGCGGGTTGCTATTCCGAGGTCGACGAGCTTTTTGCGCAGCGTGTTACGGTTAAGCCCCAGGATGCGCGCGGCGCGTACCTGGTTGCCCTCCGCCCGGCGCATTGCCTGCTCGATGAGCGGACGTTCTATTTCGGCCACCAGCTTCTGGTAAAGCCCGCGCGGCTCCTCGCCATTGGCCTTCTCGAGGTACTGCGCGACGCGGCGTCCGATGAGCGCCGCGAACGAGTCGGCGCCGTCGCCGTCAGTCTCGGATGCGGCGCCCGCGGCGGGGCTGCGCGCAAGCGAGATGTCGTCGGCACGGATGGTACTCCCGGAGGCGAGGAGTGCCGCGCGCAGCATCGTGTTTTCCAGTTCGCGCACGTTACCGGGCCATTCATAGGCTTGCAACTTCGCGCGCGCCTCGGGGCTGACGGCGGTCACGCGCGATCCCATCTCGCTCACCGCCTTGGCGACGAAGAAATCGGTCAGCTCGGGGATATCCTCGCGGCGCTGGCGCAGCGGCGGGAGGTTGATCAGGATGACGCGCAGCCGAAAATAAAGGTCTTCGCGGAAACGGCGCGCGGTGACCGCGGTTTCGAGGTCCTGGTTGGTGGCCGCGATGATGCGGGCCTGCAGGCGCTGCGTCTCAACGCTGCCGACCCGGGTGAACTCACGGTCCTGGAGTACGCGCAAAAGCTTGGGCTGCAGCTCAAGCGGCAAATCGCCAATCTCGTCCAGAAACAGTGTGCCGGCGCCGGCCACCTCAAACTTGCCCGCGCGCCGCTCGGCCGCGCCGGTGAACGCGCCCCGCTCGTGGCCAAACAACTCGCTTTCGACCAGGCCGTGCGGGATAGCCGAGCAGTTGACCGGAACGAAGGGCTCGCGCCGCCGCGCCTTGAAATGGATCGCGCGCGCCACCAGTTCCTTGCCGGTTCCGCTCTCACCGCTGACCAGCACCACGTCGATCTTGTCGTTGCTGACCACCCGCCCGATGAGCTTGTAGACCTCCTGGATGGCGGCGCTGTGGCCGATGATCTCGCCGCCCACTAGCTTGCGGTCGAGTTCTTTCTTGACCCTTTCCAGCTCGGAGGCCTGCGCCGCCGTCTCGGCCGCGCGGGCCGCGGTCGTCACCACCAGGTCGAGGTTCTCGAATGGCTTGGTGAGGTAGTCGCGAGCGCCGCGCTTGAGCGCCTCGATCGCATTGTTCATCGTGCTGGCCGCCGTGATCACGACGATCGGTGTCGCGCATCCCTGCTCGCGCGCGGTGCTCAGCACTTCAAGACCGCCCACGCCGGGCATGATGATGTCGAGCAAGGCAACGTCGAAATATCCGCGGTTGAGCGCCTCGAGCGCGGCACCGCTGTCAGCGGCCTCCTCGACACGCCATCCTTCGGCTTCGAGCCTATGGCGCAGGATCAGGCGGATGGCCGGGTCGTCGTCCGCGATCAGTGCGCGAATCGCTTGTGTCTCGTCCGCACCGCCAAGGCTTTGTCCCGTCTCAGTCATTCCCACTCCATGGTAACAGTATCGGCAAACGCGGCAACGGCTGCCAGATCGTAAAAGCCTCGTCTGAAGCGCTCGTCCCAGACCAACATCTATGCCACCTACGCCGCCTCGGACGGCTCAGGGTCGCGCGGACCCACCGGCAATGTCACTTTAAACGTCATTCCACGCACGCGATGATCTTCGGGGTTGGCTGGATGCACGTGATGGGGTCCGGCCGTGTGGATCGCCTGCAGCGGGCGTGAGGGAGTCACGCCGCCTGCCTCGGCCCATAATTTGCCGCCGTGGGCGAGGACTATCCGCTGGCTCAGCACCAGTCCCAGGCCGGTGCCTGAGGGCTTGGTGGTGAAGAACGGCGTGAATAGCTGCGTCATCTCGGCGGCGGTCATCCCGCGACCGCTGTCACTTACTTCGACGCGCAGGAACTGCACACGACGTCCCTCGGCGGTGAGGCGAAACTCTGTTTCCATCCGCGTCCGCAGCCGGATCGTCCCGGCAGTGCCGATCGCCTCGGTGGCGTTGCGCACCAGGTTAAGGAAAGTGCGCTCGAGCGCTGCGGCGTCGGCGCTGATCTCGGGCAGGCTCGGATCAAAAAGTTGCTCAACTGTGACGCCCTCGGGCGGATGCGGATGCAGCCCGGCCATCCTGAGCGCCTGGTGAAGCACGCGATGAATATTGACCGGCTCGAAGCTCAGCCGCTGCGGAGCGCTGGCAGCCAGCACCTGCTCAACCAGAGCCGTGATGCGGTTGACGCCCTCGAGGATAAGTCCGCAATATTGCTGGGCGCGCGGGTCTGAGCGCAGCCGTCCCGCCAGCAATTCGGCAGCACCCTTGATTCCGGTCAGCGGGTTTTTTACCTCGTGCGCGAGCCCGGCGGGGGAAAGTTTGAGGTCGGGTTCAGCCGTGTTAAGGGCCTGCGCGGCTCCGCGATGGAGCGCCAGGTCATGCAGAAGCACCACTGCGCCGCGGCTAGACCCACCTGCGCCCATCAGTGGCGCAACCTCCACGCTGACGCTCGCCAGCCGTGACCCCAGGCTGAGCCGCGCGTCGGCATCGGCGAGGTTCTGCCCGCTGCTTAGGCACGTCTCGACCATCCGCAGAAGCCATTCGTTGTGGCGCAGAAGAGCGCCGACCGCAGCCTCGTTGAGATGCGAGACACCAAAGAGAGTTTCAGCCGCCGGATTGATCGCGATCGGCGCGAGTGCGGGATCAAAAACCACGACAGCGTCACTCAAACTGTCGACGATCTCCCGCCACAACCCTGCGGATAGTGTCGAAGACTTACGCATGGCGACGGCGACCAAATCGCACCGTATCACAAAACGTCTAATCGCCTAATAATAGGCGCCATGGGCAACAAAAATGACTTTCCTACTAATACTATCCGTTTAGGTTATTAGTTTTTTTTAGAATAAACCACTCTGATGGGGGTTGAAGTGGCCCCAGCTGGCCGGTAGGGTTTGGGCCGGGTCGGTTCGGTTCGTTTATGCGGGGGAGCCAGGTCATATCGCTAGGGGTGGTCTGTCTGTTGGGCGCAGCCCTCACCGGTTGTGCTTCAACGCGGGTCATCGATGACGCATCCAGTCCGGGCGACCGCTTCGGTCTGGTTGCTACAGTGCCGCTCGGCGGGTACGGAAGCCCTGCGGCCTCGTCCACAAAGGGGACGATTGCCGCATCAGTGGCTAATACCTCCCAAGCCGCCAATATGGATGCTGCGGTGGCCCTGGCCGAGGGTATTCCTTACGTCCGCAGCGAACCGCATAAGGTGCCCCCGTTCCCGCTGGTCCTCAACCAGACTGTCCAGCGCTACGTCGACTCCTTCGCCGAGCATAACGCGGGTATCAAGGAGTCCTTCCGCCGCAGTCGCCCGTACCTTCCGACGATGATCAAGGTCATGGAGAATCACGACCTGCCGCCGGAGCTGGTTTATCTTTCATTCGCCGAAAGTTCGTTTTCCAGCAAGGGCGCTGGACCGTGGCAGCTCAGTATCGCGACCGCCCGCCGTTTCAATCTGAGGGTTAACCGGTATCTCGATGAGCGCCGCGACCCCATCAAATCGACACGTGCCGCGGCCCAGTACCTGGCGACGCTCCATGACGAGGTCGGTGACTGGCGCGTGGCACTGGTTGGATGGAACCGGGGTGAGACGGCGATGAACGACTACTTCTCGCTGCGCGGCGTCGATTACAGCCGCCTGACCTCGCATCTGCCGTACAATACGCGCTCGCTGCTCAACCGCTTCATGGCGGTCGCGATAATTGCCAATCAGCCCGAGCGCTATGGTCTCGAACCGGTGAACTATACCGAGCCGGAGAGCTTCCGCGTGCTCAAAATCAAGGGCGGCACGACGCTCTCTGAAGTGGCCCGGCTCACTGGAGTCTCGGTGAGCGTCCTGCGTGATTACAATCCGGCCATCCTGCACGACCGCGTCCCGCCTGGCCCGGACTACGAATTGCGCCTCCCGCTGGCGGAAAGCGCCGACGCGCGCGATCCGGCGGCTGCATTGATTTTCTAAGCTCGCCGCCCTCGCAACATTCCCTTTCACGCTCGCTTCGCTACAACTGTCTCACCATTTTGACTGGCGCTCGCATCAGACGCGGGTTAAGGTTCGAATGATGATTAGCGCTGACGAAGCCCTGCAACTAGTGCTCGAAAACGTCGCCCCGCTCGGAGTCGAGCGGAAGCCGATTCTCGACGCGCTCGGCCGCGTGCTTGCCGAAGAGATCCGCTCGTCGCGTGATATCCCTGGCTTCGACAATTCCGCGATGGACGGTTACGCCGTACGATCCGCTGACGTAGCTCATGCCGGACCGTCGAATCCGGCGCGGCTTCGCGTGCTCGGCACGGTAGGGGCGGGCGCGCTGCCGGCGGCGCGAGTCGAGGCAGGCACAGCGATGCGCACGATGACCGGTGCGCCGGTGGCGGCGGGCGCGGACGCGATCGTGCCAGTCGAGCAGACGCGCGCCGAAGGCGACACGGTCGGGATCCTGTCCGCCGTCGACCCGCGCACGTTCATTCGCCCTCGCGGCGAGGACCTGCGCGAGGGCGAATTGGTGATGGATGGCGGCAAGCGGCTGGGGGCGGCAGACCTCGGGATGCTTGCATCGCTAAACCGTTCGATGATCGACGTCTATCGCGGCCCCCGCGTCGCGATCGTCGCGACCGGAGACGAACTGGTGGACGTCGACCAGGTTCCAGCCGGCGCGCAGATCGTGAACTCCAGCGCCTACGCGCTCGCCGGCGCGGTGCGTGAGGCTGGTGGCGAACCAGTCCTCCTGAAAGTCGCACGCGACCGTCCCGAGGAAATTCGCGCCCGGCTGACCGAGGCGTTAGCCTTCGACGCCGTGCTCTCGACCGGCGGCGTGTCGGTCGGCCAGTTCGATCACGTCAAAGGCGCGCTCGACGAATTGGGCTTGCGCCAGATCTTTCATGGCGTCGCCCAGCGCCCGGGGCGTCCGCTTAAGTTCGGCACGATCGGTAGCCGTCCGATTTTTGGCCTGCCGGGGAACCCGGTGTCGACGATGGTTTGTTTCTATCTGTATGTGCGACCCGCGCTGCTCCGGATGGGCGGACGGCGCGACCTCGGATTACCGCGAGTCGCGATGCGATGCGCGGTGGATATCAGGACGGCGAAGGACCTGACCGAGTTCGTGCGCGTGCGCATAAGACGCGACGGTGGCGAGCTTTACGCAACGCCCACCGGCAACCAGGGTTCCGGAATTTTAAGTTCGCTCTCTCGCGCCGACGCGTTGTTGATCGGCCCGTCGGATGCGATCGTGCTCAGGGCGGGTACTCAGGTGACGGGTTTGGTGCTGGCGGCGGAAGCGGTCACTGCCTCGGAACCGTTTTTCGAGCGGCCCCTGCGCCAGAAAAACTGAACCGCCACAGTGGCAAGGAAACCAAAGAGGGCGGATCCGATGATCACCGACGAGACACTGAGCTGCGCCGGTTTGACGAACGGAACCAGCTGAATGTCGATCGGATTGAGCCGATAGTTCCAGTAGACGACGTAGGCGACCCACAGGAATACGATCGTGCCGCCAATGAATCTCGGATTTTTGACGAATGCCGGTGCGGCCACTTCTCCTCCTGGCGCCCGTAGCAACGGACTGCGTAAAAGCTTGGCCGCCGTTATGCGTATTGTCAACGCGCCGCGCGCCGTCGCCGGGCTGGCAATGACTGCCAAGCAGCGTGTCACAGCGGACGGGCGCGATGCGGTTTAAGGTCGGGCAGGGTTTCGATTTCCATCCGATGCGCCCGGGCCGCGCGCTCAAGCTCGGCGGCGTAACGATTCCCCATGACGCGGGGCTCGACGGGCATTCGGACGCCGACGTCGCCGCCCACGCGCTCGCCAATGCGCTTCTCGGAGCGCTGGGCGAGGGCGACCTCGGCCGACATTTCCCCGATAGCGACCCGCGTTACAAGAACGCCGACAGCCTTGCGCTGCTGGCCGAGGTCTATAAGCTCGCAAGCGCGCGTGGCTGGCGCCTGGTCAATGCCGACCTGACGATCTTTGCGCAGAGCCCGCGGCTTTCGCCTTATGTCGACGCGATGCGCGAGCGGATGGCGGCGGCGCTGGGTGCGGAGCCCGCGATGCTTAACGTCAAGGCCGCAAGTCCAGAAGGGTTGGGTGCGCTCGGCCGCGGCGAGGGGATGTCGGCGGCCGCGGTGGTGTTGCTGGAAGCCGGCTAGCCTGTTACTGGCTTTGGTCGAACTAGAAAGAATATCGCCTCCGCCGGGTGCGAACTTTTGGGGGAGCCTTCATGAAAATCTGGATGTCGCGAACGTTGATCGCACTGGCTGTCGTGATTGCCGCGCCGCTGGCCGCATCGGCGGACACCTGGCAGATCGATCCTGCTCACACCACGGTAGGGTTTACCGTGCGGCACATGACTATCTCGAGTGTCAGGGGCCAGTTCGACAAAGTCGCGGGCACTATCACGGCGAACGGCAACGACCCGGCCTCGGCCGTGATCGAAGCGACCATCGATACCGCGTCGATCGACACGCGCTCGGCGGATCGCGATTCCGACCTCAAGAGCCCAAACTTCCTCGACGTGACGAAGTATCCGACGATGACTTTCAAGTCGAAGAAAATAGAGGCGGCGGGTCCGGGCAAATACAACGTCATCGGCGATCTCACGCTGCATGGCGTCACCAAGGAGGTTACGCTCGTCGTCGAGGTATCGGGGACTCCAATCAAGGATCCTGGGGCAACACGCGCGCGGGCGCATTCGCAACCACCACTGTCAGCCGCAAGGACTTCGGTCTCACCTGGAATAAAATGATCGAGACCGGCGGCGCCGTGGTCGGAGACGCGGTCTCGGTCGAGATCAACGTCGAGGGGGTGAAAAAGAAGTAATAAGCCTGGCCGGCCGTCTAGCGGCGGCCCAGCCTGGTGAAAAGCTCGCGCTCGGCGGTCGCGATCGGCGAAGTGAGGCGTTCGCCCAACAACTTTTGATAGACCGGCGACCCGGCCGCCTGCTCGGCCGCCCAGCGTTGCGCGAACGTGCCGTCGCGAATTTCGTCGATCGCCTTGCGCATCAGCGCCTCCGAATCGGCCCCGATGAATTGCGCGCCATGCGTGAGCTGCCCGAACTGGCTGGTATGCGAATGCAGCTTGAGCTGGTTCCACACCCCGAGCGTGGCCATCGCGCGGCCGATCTCGCCCAGCTCACCTGAAGCATATAGCTCGAGCAGCGCGACCTCTTTGCTCACGCCCGCTTCGACCAGCAGCTTGAAAGCGCGGTCGAGCAGAAAAAGCATCGCGCCCGCCCAGGTATGCTCGGAGAACAGATCGACCAGCGTTTCCTCCTCGAAGCTCGACTCGACCACTGCGCCGTGAGGCAGGAAAGCGCCGATGCCGTGCGTGATCGCGAGTGCCGTCTTGAGCGCGTGACCGCTTGCGTCCTGGCTGACGCCCACCAGCACTGGAAAACCCTCGCCGCGGGCCGGTAGATCGAGTACGCCCTGTCCGATCATGCGCGGCGCGACCAGCACCACGTCGGTCCCGGGCGGCGGCGCGATGAACTTGTACGTGATGTTGTAGCCGCTGGCGAAGACCAGAGTTTTCCCGCGCGCCAGGTGCGGCGCGATAAGCTCGCGGTAGGTTGCCGGGGCGATCTCGTCGGGCAAGAGCAGCATGATGACGTCCGCGCGCGCGGCCGCCGCGTCCATCGTGAAGGTTTCGAAGCCATCCTCGCGCGCCAGCCGCCAGCTTTCGTCTTCCTGGTTGCCAACGATCACTTGATGGCGGGAGCGGCGCAGGTTGATCGCCTGTGAGCGTCCCTGGTTGCCGTAGCCGATGACGGCGATTGTCTTACCATTGAGAAGCGCGGGATCGGCCTCGTCCGCGTCAAAGAATCTTGCCATTGCTGTTGTCCTCCGCGGCCGTCAAGCGCGATGTCGTTTTGTTACGAAAGCTCGGAGAGTGCGTGACGATCAAAACCTTACGGAGCTAAAAATCGTCGCTGCCGCCGCCGCCATCGCCGCCGTCGTCATCGTCCAGGCCGCCGCCGCTCTCCAGTTGATCGACCGCTTCATCGAACTCCGGCCCGCCCATCTCGTCGCCCATCTCCTTGCCCATTCTTCTGAGCGCGCGCGCGAGGCTTTTGGGGTCGTTTTCGTCAAGATCGGAGAAGCTGGAGGGGTCCGACAGCGCGTCCATCCGCGATTCTTCGCTGCGGGGGGTCGCGAAGCGCGACATCAGGCGGCGCATCTGTGCGCTCCCGCAATGCTCGCATACCGCCTCGACTCGCTCGCTTATGCGCATCGTGAGCACGCTGGTGCGTTTGCGGCACTTTTCACATTGGTATTCGTAGATCGGCATAGTAGCCAAACTCTCCGGCGGAGTATGCCTCGATTTTCCGTGGCGCGCGAGGCTGCGGCAAGGGCACCCGCCCTTTTGTCGCACGCGAGAAGTTGATCGCCATAGCGTCTTCGCGTCACGTTTTGTACAGAGGACGTCGCGCACTTCTGACTCCCTCCCCATGTTTTGGGGGAGGGTTGGGGTGGGGGTCGAGATGTTTTTCACGGGCGCGTATACATGAGGCTTGCGCGTGTTGCGCATCGCGTTTTTGCTGAACAGCGGCAGAAATCAAAATTCCGAAATTCCGCGCCGCGCGCTTGCAACGAGCGCGCCGGAATCGACCCTCACCCGCCGGCCGCAACGGCCGTCGGCCTCTCCCAAGACACGGGAGAGGCAGTTAGGAAGGGATACCCGCTTGATCCGCGGATCGGCGACAGGATACTGCTTGGCGTCGAGATGAATCCAAGCGCAAAGGCCACGCGATGAGAGAACTGGTTGCGATGTGGCGCAACACCCGGATGGTCGTGCTGTGCGCGATCTCGGCCGCGCTCTACGCCGCCGTGCTGGTGCCGTTCAAGGTCGTGCCGCTTATCCCGGGCGTTACCGAATTGCGCCCGGCAAATGCGATTCCGGTCGTGTGCTCGTTTCTGTTCGGTCCGGCGGCGGGCTGGGGCTCGGCGATCGGCAACATGATCGGCGATTTCTTCGGCGGCGTCGGCCCCGGCGACATCTTCGGCTTTTTCGCCAACCTGATGTACGGCTATATCCCGTACAAAGCCTGGAACGTGATCGCCCAGGGAGAGAGCCCGATCGCGCGCTCGCCGGGCGCGATCGCCAAGTATGTGGCCGCATGCCTCGTCGCGAGCGTGCTCTGTGCCGATATCGTCGGATGGGGCGACAACCTGCTCGGGCTGCGGCCTTTCAGCATCCTGGGCAACGTGATCGTATTCAACAACATGGCCTCGGCTCTGGTGCTCTCGCCGCTCATCCTGATCGCCGTCTACCCGCGCGTGCAACGCGGACGGATGCTCTATACCGACATGATGCCCGAGTTCAAGGAACGCCGATGGAGCGTGCGGGCTATAGGACTCGCGGTACTGGTGGCGGGCGAGGCGGGCGCGTGGCTGATGGGCAACCTCGTTTCGACCGGCTATTGGGCGCCGTCGTTCCTGTCGGCGGCGATGAACCAGCCGCCGTACGACAAGGCGATCGCTATCGTGGTGAGCCCGTTTATCGTGCTGGCCGTTCTGGGCGTGGGGCTGATGTGAAACACCGCGGCCCGGCTCCTGGAGCGGACGACCCTGCACGACTCGATGATGACGCCCCGGGCGCCGCCGGCGCCGCGCACGATGTGGCGCTCGAAGGCGTGAGCTTCACCTATCACGACGGCGAGCGCCCGGCGCTCAACCGCATCAGCTTCGCGGTCGCCGCAGGCGAGATGGTCGGCGTGATGGGCGCGTCCGGCGCGGGCAAGTCGACGCTGGCCAAGTGCCTCAATCGGATCGTGCCCGAGTTCGAGGGGGGCGCGTTTACGGGTGTGGTGCGAATCGGCGGCCGCTCGCTTGACGGTGCGCGCGCGTGCGAGGTCGCGTCGCGCGTCGGGATGGTCTTCCAGGATTTCGAGGCGCAACTGTTTTCCACCAACGTTGAGCACGAAGTCGCGTTCGCGATGGAGCAGGTCGGGATGGAGCGCGCCGAGATGGTGCGCCGCATCCGCCCCGCGCTTGAGGCGGTCGGCCTCGCCGGCTTCGAGCATCGCGATCCGACCTCGCTCTCTGGCGGTGAAAAGCAGCGGCTCGCTATCGCGTCGGTGCTCGCGCTTCGCCCGTCGGTGATCGTGCTTGACGAGCCGACCACCGACCTCGACCCCGAAGGCAAGGCTGAGGTTTTTGCGCTGATTCGCAGTCTGCGCGAGCAGGGATTCAGCCTGATCGTGATCGAGCACGAGGCCGAGGTGCTGCGCGGCGCTGACCGCCTGGTGCTGTTTCGCGAGGGCGAGATAATCGCCGGAGGCGCGCCGCACGATCTGATGACGCGGCTCGAACTGCTCGAAGAATGCGGGGTTCATCCGCCCGATTTGAACCGCGTGCTCGCCGCTTTGGGAATTTCGGCTCATGCAGCGAGTGTGGATGAAGCCGAGGCGCTGATTCGCCGCGCGCTGCCGAACCTCCGCGCTTCCTCTCATCCGTCCGTTGCGGCAGCGGGCACTTCTACGCAGGACGCAGGGATCAGCAACGGCGTGAGTCCTCTGGTCGAGGTGCGCGCGCTCAGTTTCAACTACCCCGACGGGCCGTCGGTGCTCGACTCGATCGATCTGCGAATTGCACCGGGCGAGTTCGTCGCGATCATCGGCCAGAATGGTTCGGGCAAGACCACGCTGGCCAAGCATCTGGTGGGCCTGCTGCATCCGGTCGCGGGCGCCGTGATGCTCAACGGGCGCGACCGCACCGCGATGCGCCCGGCGGAGACCGCCGCCGAGGTCGGCTATGTTTTCCAGAATCCCGATCATCAGATCTTTGCTGCGACTGTCGAGGACGAGGTCGCTTTCGGCCCGCGCAACTTCGACCTCGCGCCCGGCGAGATTCAACGCCGATGTGACGAAGTCCTTCGGGCAGTGGGGCTCCAGGATGCGCGTGGGCAGGATCCCTTCCTGCTCAGCAAGGGCGAACGCCAGCGCCTGGCGGTGGCGAGCGTGCTCGCGTTGCGGCCGCGCCTGTTGATTCTCGACGAGCCGACCACCGGTCTCGACTACCGCGAGCAGCGCCGCATGATGGCGCTGGTGACGGAGCTCAACCGCGACGGAATCGCGATCGTGATGATCACGCATACGCCATGGCTGGTCGCCGAGTACGCGCGCCGCGTGGTGCTGATCCGCGGCGGGCGCAAGCTTTTGGATGGCGGCGTGCGCGAATTCTTCGCTCGCGACGAGCTCCTCACCTCCTCGTCGTTTCGCGCGCCCGAGGCGACCGAGCTTTCACGCCGCTTCGGCACGGTGGCGCTGGGCCCCGACGAACTCGCCGCGTGGCTGCGAGCGCAAAGCTGAGATGCCGATCTTTCTCTATATCCAGCGCGCCACCTTCATCCATCGGCTCCATCCGACGGTCAAGGTTTTTGCGCTGTTCGTGATGTTCTGGTCGGTCTACTGGGTCGACCACCCGCTGGCCCTGTTGCCGCTCGGGCTGGTGATGCTGGTGCTCGCGGAATTCACCGGCGCATGGCCGAATTTCTATCGCCTGCGCTGGCTCTTCATCCTGGTTATCCTGACCACCACGCTTGCCTGGATGGTTTTCTATCGCCGGGGGCCGGTGCTGATAAATCTGCCGCTTATCCATCTGAGCCGCGCCTCGCTGGTATTCGGGCTGGGACGCGGTCTGAAGCTCGCCGAGCTGCTCGCGACCTCGGTGCTGTTCCTTTCGACCACCAAGGTCGAGGAATTCACCGCCGGGCTGGCTCGCCTGGGCGTGCCCTACCTTGTCGGTTTCGCGATCACGCTTGCGTTCCGCCTGGTGCCGCTGTTCATCGATTCTGCGCTCACCGTGGTGCAGGCGCAAAACCTGCGCGGCTACGATTTCAATCGCGGCGGTCCTTTGGAGCGGGTCAAGCGCTACGTGCCGGTTCTGATTCCGGTCTTCATGGGAGCGCTGCGCAAAGCCAACTCGATGGCGATGGCGCTGGAGGCGCGCGGCTTCGGGATGAGTCGTCAGCCCACGAGTTTCATCGACTACCCGGTCAAGCCGAGCGACATCGCGACGACCGTGGCGCTGTTCGCGTTAGGCGCCGCGTACTTTATGATCTACTACACCGGCTATGGCGCGATTTCGCCCAAGTGACGCTGGTCCGTCCATTGGACAGCACTTGGGCGGCGCGCGCCGCGCGTGCTAACTTCGGCGAAGAGCAGGAGGAACGGGATGTTGTTCGTGATTATCGGGCACGACGGACCCAATGGCGCCGCGCTCAGGCCCACGGTTCGCCCGCGGCATCTCGCGTACATGGGGCCTGTTGCCAAAAGCGGCAAGATGCTTATTGGTGGCCCGTTCACCGACGGCAGCGGCAGCTTGATTATTGTCGACATGGAGAGCGAGGCGGCGGCGCTCGAGTTCGCGCGTAATGATCCGTACGCGCTCGACGGCGTCTTCGAGCGGGTCGAGGTCAAACCGTTCCGCAAGGTATTGCCCGAATAATCGAGTGGTGGGTCTGGATGGCCGGAGCGCTTTCAGGACTTAAAATTATTGAGTTGGGCGAGATGGTCTCGGCTCCCTACGCGGCCAAGCTGATGGCCGACATGGGTGCCGAGGTGATCAAGATCGAACGGCCGGGCGCCGGCGACCATGCCCGCTTGCGCGGTCCATTTCCGGGCGGCACGGCGCATCCGGAAAAAAGCGGCCTCTATCTTTACCTCAATACCAACAAACTTGGCGTGACGCTCGACGTTTCGCGTCCCGAGGGCTTCGAATTGCTCGAGCGCCTCGCTGGCGACGCCGACGTTCTGATTAACAACGTCACGCCGTCCGACATGGATCGTATCGGCCTTACCTTCGAGCGCCTGCGAAAGGTCAATCCCCGCCTCGTGATGACCTCGATTTCGCCGTGGGGGTTAAGCGGCCCCAAGCGCGAGTGGCGCGCCGAGGATCTGACGCTCTGGAGCGCGAGCGGCATCTGCTACATCAACGGCGGCGGCCCGCAGCATCCCGAGATGCCGCCGCTGAAAGCCTTCGGCCAGCAGGCCGGCTTCCAGGGCGGAGTGCATGCGGCGGTCGCGACGATGGGCGCTGTGTTCGCGCAGATGCGTGACGGTGAGGGCCAGCACGTCGACGTTTCGATCTACGAATCGCTGGCGGCGCAGATGGAACTGTTCTTCGAGTTCTGGCCCTACATGAACATGGTCGCGTCCAGGCTTGGCCAGAAGCCGATTCAGCCGCTCGAAGTGATGGAATGCCGCGACGGCTACATTTTCGTCTGCTGCGTCGAGGAGCATCAGTGGCGCAATTTCGTTGAGCTGATGGGCAATCCGGAGTGGGCGGGGGAAGACATTTTCTCCGACCGGCTCAAGCGCGGCGTCAACTGGGACGCGCTCAAGATTTTCCTCGAAGACTGGCTGAAAGATCAGAACGCGCTCGACCTTTACAAGAAAGCGCAGGCACGGCGTATCCCGTTCGCGCCGGTCTCGACCATGGGCGATCTGCTCAGTTCGGATCATCTCAAAAAACGCGGCTTCTTCGTCGAGATAGCGCATCCCGTCGCGGGCACGCACAAGTATCCCGGCGCGCCGCTCAAGTATGGCCGCACGCCATGGGAGATTCGCCGCCCGGCGCCAACGCTCGGGCAGCACAATGAGGAAATTTTCGGCGCGCGCCTGGGGTTGAAGCCGGCGCGTCTCGAGGAGCTGCGGCGGGCGCGAGTGATTTGATCGCGTGAGAAGCGGGAGTTGATGATGGCGAAGCTTCCCCTTGAAGGCGTCAGAATCGCCGACTTTACCTGGGTATGGGCGGGACCGTATTGCACGCTCCAACTCGCTCACCTCGGCGCCGACGTAATCCGTATCGAGACCCGCACGCGGCCGTGCGTCACCCGGCTGTTGCCGCCATGGCCAGAGGGCAAACCCGGCGTCAACCGCTCCGGCTACTTCAACCAATACAACCAGGGTAAGCGCTCGCTGACCCTGAACTATGCCAAGCCTGGCGCGCTAGAAGTCGCGCATCGGCTGGTCGAGGCGAGCGACGTCGTCACCAACAATTTCGCCTCCGGCGTGATGGACAAGATGGGGCTCGGCTACGAGGCGCTATGCAAGATCAAGCCCGAGATCATCATGATCTCGCTCTCCGGCTATGGCGATACGGGGCCGTTTCACGAATACGTCGCCTACGGACCGGCACAGGTGCCGCTCTCCGGACTTTCGTCGCTCACCGGTTACAAAGGATGGCCGCCGATGCACGCCGGTTTCAGTTATGCCGATCCCAACGCAGGGGTGCACGGCGCGTTTGCGATCCTGGCCGCGCTGTACCATCGCAAGAAAACCGGCGAAGGCCAGTACATCGACATGAGCCAGTGGGAGTGCGCGATGGGACTGCTGCCCGAGGGCATCATGGAGTACACGATGAACGGGCGCGAGCCGGCACGCGACGGAAATCGTGACCCGCTGATCGCCCCTCACGGCGTTTTCCCGTCCAAGGATCGATTCGAGAACACCGGCATCATGATCGATATGTGGTTGTCGATTGTCGCTGCCGACGATGCCGAGTTCGGACGGCTCGCGGGCGCGATTGGAAAGCCCGAGCTGGCGCGCGATCCGCGTTTCGCCACCGCCGCCGCACGCAAACAGAACGAGGACGAACTCGAAGCGGCGATCGCCGCCTGGACCTCCGAACGCAGTGCCGCCGAGGCCGAACAAATCCTCCAGGCTGCGGGCGTGGCCGCCGCAATATGCGCACCCAACAAGTTCGTCTCCGAGGATCCCCATCTGAAAGAGCGCGGCTATTGGGTTTACCTCGACCATCCCGAAGTCGGCGTCCAGCAGCATTGCGGAATTCCGTGGCGGATGAGCCGTACCGATGCCGGCGTGCGCGCGCCGGCCCCGCTCATCGGACAGCATACCGACGAGGTGCTTACACAAGTGTTAGGCTATAGCGAGGACGAGGTCGCGCGGCTGCGCGGGGCCGGTGCGTTGGAATAGCAGCCGCGATAATACGCTCACGCGCAGGCGCGCGAGCCGTTCCGGAGGAAGTCATGAGGCAATTTAAAGTATTACTTGACAATCTGGCTTTCGGTGAAGGCCCACGATGGCATGACGACAAGCTCTACTACTCCGACATGCACGCGCATACGGTGAACGCGGTCGATCTTAAAGGCCGCAATACAGTGATCGCGGAAGTTCCTACATGGCCTTCGGGACTGGGATGGCTTCCGGACGGGCGGATGCTGGTGGTCTCAATGACCGATCGCAAGCTGCTGCGCCAGGAAGCGGGAGGACTCAAGCCGCATGCCGATCTCAGCGCGCTCGCGTCGTATCACTGCAACGACATGGTGGTGGACAGCCGCGGCCGCGCCTACGTCGGCAACTTCGGCTACGACATCATCAAGGAAGCGCCGCAGAAGCCGGCCGAGATGGTAATGGTCGAGCCCAACGGCGAGGCGCGCGTGGTCGCGCGCGACCTCCAGTTTCCCAACGGCACTGTGATCACGCCCGACGGCAAGACGCTGGTGGTGGGCGAGTCGATGGGCCATCGGCTGACCGCATTCGACGTTGCGGCCGACGGCGGGCTCGGCAACCGTCGCGTATGGGCCGAGCTGGGCGAGGGCGTGCCGGATGGAATCGCGCTCGACGCGGAGGGCGCGATTTGGGTGGCGTCGCCATTTACGCACGAGCTTTTGCGGGTGAAGCAGGGCGGCCAGGTGGCGGAGCGGATCAAGCGCGAGCAGATGCCGATCGCGTGCGCGCTCGGCGGTCCCGCGCGCCGCACGCTCTTTTTGCTCACGTCCGAGTCAATCGATCCCGACGTGCTCCGCGCAAAGCGAAACTCGCGAATCGAGACCACGGAGGTCGAGGTTGCCGGCGCCGGCTTACCGTAAAGGGCGGGCGGCAGTGCAGAAGAGGAGCGGCAGTGTGAGTGCGGCGAGTCCCAACGGAAGGGCGGAGATTTTCAAAGAGCGCCGCGCGCGCTTCATGGCCGAGATCGGCGGGGCCGCCGCGATTTTGCCGAGCGCCCCGGTCGCGGTCCGCTCCAATGACGTTGAGTTCATCTATCGCCAGGATAACGATTTCTACTATCTGACCGGTTTCGCAGAGCCGGAGTCGGTGGCGCTCTTCGCGCCCGGCCACAAGGACGGCGAGTTTGTGATGTTCGTGCGCCCGCGCGACCGCGAGCGCGAGACCTGGACCGGGCGGCGCGCCGGGGTCGAAGGCGCGATGCTCGACTACGGTGCGGACAAAGCCTACGTCATCGATGAACTGGACCGCGTGCTGCCGCGCTACCTCGAAGGCGTCGAGCGCGTTTATTACCCGCTCGGTTACAACGAGCGCATGAACGCGCGAATGCTCGAGTTGATACGCGGGGCGCAGGCGATGCGGCCGCGGACCGGCTCGGGACCGATCGCGATGCTCGATCCGCGCGAGCTGATCCATGAGGCGCGGCTGAAGAAGCGGCCCGAGGAGCTTGACGCGATGCGCCGCGCGGTCGCGATTTCGTGTGAGGCGCACAAGGACGCGATGCGCCGGGCGCGCGGCGGGATGATGGAGTGGGAGATCGAGGCGCTGGTCGATTACGCGTTTCGCTCGCGCGGCGCCGCCGGCCCCAGCTATCCCTCGATCATCGCCTCGGGCCCGAACGCTGCGACGCTCCACTACATCCAGAACGACCGCCAGATGCAAAGCGGCGACCTGCTGCTAATCGACGCCGGATGCGAGTTTGATTTTTACGCCTCCGACGTGACCCGCACCTTTCCGGTCGGCACGCGTTTCAGCCCGGCGCAGCGCGCGCTCTACTCGGTCGTGCTCGAGGCGCAGCGGTGTGGAATCGAATCGATAAAGCCCGGCGTACGCTTCGACGACGTGCACGAAGCCGCGCTGCGCGTGCTGGTCGAGGGCATGATCGATCTCGGCCTCGTCAAAGGGCCGCTCGACGACGCGATCGCGTCCGCCTCCTATCGCCGCTACTACATGCATCGCACCAGCCATTGGCTCGGGATGGATGTACACGACGTGGGGCTGTATCGCGTCGGCGGAGGCTCGCGCGCGTTGGAACCCTCGATGGTGTTGACGGTGGAACCGGGAATTTACATTTCGCCCGACGATGAGAGCGCGCCGCAAGAGATGCGCGGGGTCGGTATCCGAATCGAAGACGACGTCCTGGTCACGGCGGACGGTCACGAAGTTTTGACTGCGGCGATTCCCAAGACGATCGAGGCAGTCGAGGCGCTCACGTCGCCATGAGCGCAACGGCGGTTAATGCGGCAATTCGTAGATAAGCTCGAAGAGCAAACCCGCCATCACGGCGGCTTCAACGAAGGCGGCTCCCACCAAAAGATCTGTAAGTAGCTCGTTCATACCTGTTATCTGAGCGAGATGCATGCCACAGACCGGCCGCAAGCTCGGCGGTTAACGATGTGACTGGTGAGAGCCTCGAAAAGGGCTTGTATCCTCGAGTCTTTTTAGGCCTCGCCGGGCCGCCCGCAACGAATAGCGGACGGACTATCGACCAGTGTGGCCGACTCGCATTTCGCGGAATGCGCGCGAACCCGCGAATGAGAGTTTATCGCGCCACTACTAGCCCTTCGGCAAACCCAACACGCGCTCGCCGATGATGTTGCGCTGAATCTCGCTTGACCCGGCCGCGATCGTGAGCCCGCGCGACGCCAGCATCCGGTAGAGCCATCGCCCCTCGGCGATCGCGAACGGCGCGTCAAGTTCGATCTGGCTGTAGGCGCCGAGTAGCTCGGTCGCGAACTTGTTGATTCCGAGGTTTACCTCGGTGGTCACGACCTTGACGATCGAGCTTTCCGGGCCAGGCGGTAATCCCCTGAGCTGCCGGGTGAGCTGACGCAGGTTGAGCAACCGGATCGCGCTGACCTCGCACGCGAACTGCGCGATCTGCTGGCGCACGTCGTCGTCTTCCCATGCGGCGTGGCCATCGCGCCGCACGGTCTTCGCCAACTTGACCAGCTCGGCGATACTATTGTCCAGGCCGCGGTAGCGCCGCTCGTACATCAGCGAGGTCAGCGCGACCAGCCATCCGTTGTTCTTCTCGCCGACCACGTTTTTCTTCGGCACGCGCACGTCCTCGAAAAAGACCTCGTTGAAGCCGGTGTCGCGAGTCATCTGAGTCAGCGGGCGTACCGTGATGCCGGGGGTGTGCATGTCGACCAGGACATAACTGATACCCTTGTGCTTGGGCGCGTCGGGGTCGGTGCGCACCAGCAGGAAGCACATGTCCGCGTGATGGGCGTCGGAGGTCCAGACCTTCTGTCCGTTGATCGCGAAGTAGTCGCCGTCCTCGACCGCGCGTGTCTGCAGCGAGGCGAGGTCGGATCCCGAGCCGGGTTCCGAGTAGCCCTGGCACCAGATTTCCTCCGCCGCGAGCATCGGCGGCATGTAGCGCCGGCGCTGCTCCTCGGTGCCCCAGTGCATCAGTGTCGGCCCGACCAGCGCGATTCCTTGGGCGTTGACCAGCACCGGGCCGCGCGCTCGCTCGAGTTCTTCCTGGTAGATCATCTGTTGCGTGAGCGTCGCGCCGCGCCCGCCGCACTCTTTGGGCCAGTGCACCGCGATCCATCCGGCCGCGTGCATCTTCTTGTGCCACGCCACCCGCCGCGTCCATTCCTCACCGGCCTCGCTGTGCATGAACTCCAGCGAGAAACGGTTGCGCCGCTCGTCCTTGGGCAGATTCGCGTCGAGCCAAGAACGGAGTTCCTGGCGAAACGCCTCATCCTCGGCGCTCAGCTTGAAGTCCATCGCGCTCCCGTTGCTTGCGAGCCGTTTCGCGCTCAGCCCTTGGGCAGGCCGAGCACGCGCTCGCCAATAATGTTGTGCTGAATTTCGCTGGTGCCGCCGGCGATCGTATAGGCGCGCGCTCCGAGCATCCGGTAGCTCCACACGCCGCGGCCGAGCGCAAAGGGCGCGTTGTGTTCAAACTGGCTATACGGACCCAGCAATTCCATCGCGAATTTTGCCATCCGCAGGTGCAACTCGCTCGAGCCGAGCTTCATCACTGAACCCTCGGGCCCGGGCGGCCGTCCTTTGAGCCGGCGCGTGATCTGGCGATAGCCGGTATACTTGAGCGCGGCGGCCTCGGCCGCGAACTGCGCGATCCGCTGACGCACGCTGGTGTCGTCCCAGGCGCTTGCACCGTTGCGCCGGATCAATTTCGCAAGGCGTGCGAGTTCCAGTACCTGGTTGGTATTCATGTTGGGGTCGCCGACCCCGGTGCGCTCGAACATCAGCGTGGTGATCGCCACCTGCCATCCATTGTTCTTCTCACCCACGATATTTTTCTTCGGTACGCGCACGTCCTCGAAGAAGACCTCGTTGAAGCCGCGCTCGCCGGTGATCTGGGTTAACGGGCGCACTGTGATGCCGGGGCTGTGCATGTCGACCAGGATGTAGCTGATGCCCTTGTGCTTGGGCGCGTCGGGATCGGTGCGCACGAGCAGGATGCACATGTCGGCGTGATGCGCGTCGGAGGTCCAGACTTTCTGGCCGTTGACCACGAAGTAATCGCCATCCTCGACCGCGCGGGTCTGTAGCGAAGCGACGTCCGAGCCGGAGTTGGGTTCGGAGTAGCCCTGGCACCAGATCTCGTCGGCCGAAAGGATTTTTGGTACGTAGCGCTTTTTCTGCTCCTCGGTGCCCCACTGAATGAGTGTCGGCCCCACCAGCATCGTGCCGAGCTGATTGACCAGCGCGGGGGCGTGCGCGCGGCTCATCTCTTCGCCGTAAACGAGTTGTTGGGTGAGGGTGGCGCCGCGGCCGCCGTATTCTTTGGGCCAGCTTATACCGACCCATCCGCCATCGTGCATCTTCTTGTGCCACGCGAGGCGGCGCTGCCAATGGCTCGGGTTTTCGTCGGAGAAAGCCCATTCGGCGTGTTCACCGCGTTCGCGGCCGGGCAGGTTGGCGTCGAGCCAGCTCCTCAACTCCGCTCGAAAAGCCTCGTCGTCTGCGCTGAACTTGAAATCCATGGTTCCTCGCTATCCGATCTGGAGAAATCTTCGCACAGATTCAGCCGTAGGCGCAAAATGACCGCTGCCGGCACAGGCTTCACGAGCGGCCGCGCAGGCTCAGCACCAGCATCCGCGGCTCGGTCATCGACTCCATCGCCCAGCGCACGCCCTCGCGGCCCAGCCCTGAGCCCTTCACGCCGCCGAACGGATAAGTATCGACGCGAAACACGCCGGTGTCGCCGACGATCACCGCCCCGGCTTCGATCTCGCGAAACGCCATGAAGGCGTGCTCGAGTTTGGGCGTGAAGACGCCGGCTTGCAGGCCATACGGCGAATCATTGGTTGCCGCGATTCCTTCAGCGAACGAATTGATCGGCTCGACGGTCGCGACCGGACCGAAAACCTCCTCGCACCAGACGCGCAGCCGATGAAGTTTCGGCTCTGAAAGCTCGACCAGCGTGGGTGCCACCACGTTCCCTTCGCGCCGACCGCCGGTCAGGATTCCGGCACCCTCCTTCTTGGCTTCGTCGATCCATTCCATCACGCGGTCAGCTGCCGCGCTCGAAATCAGCGGGCCGACCACCGTTCGCTCATCCATCGGATCGCCCACGCCCAGGCGCTCGGTCGCGTCCACCAGGTGCTTCAAGAACGCGAAGTACACGTTGCGATGGACGAAAATGCGTTGGACCGAGAGGCAGACCTGGCCAGCATGCACAAACGCGCCACGTGCCGTGCGGGTCGCGGCGTACTCCAGGTCGGCGCCGTCATCGACGATCAGGCCGCCGTTGCCGCCGAGCTCCAGCGCGACGCGCTTGGTTCCGGCCATCTCTTTGAGCGCCCATCCCACCTTCGCGCTGCCGGTAAAACTCACCATCTTGATCCGGTGGTCGGCGGCGAGGCGCTCGGCGACCGGCGGATCGGCCGAGATGACGTTGAGCGCACCCTTGGGCAGCCCGGCGTCAGCGGCCAGCTCGGCCAGCATCAGGGCTGGCCCGGGACATTGCGGCGGCGGCTTGACGACCATCGTGTTGCCGGTTGCGATCGCGGGGGCGACCTTGTGCGTGACCAGGTTGAGCGGAAAATTAAACGGCGCGATCGCCGAAATCGGTCCGATCGGGAAGCGTTCGACGATTCCGACCGAACCCGCGTTGGCGGCCTCGAAGTCGATCGGTTCGGTGCTCTGCCCGAAGCGCTTTACTTCTTCGGCGGCGAGCGCGAAGGCGCCTACGGTGCGGCCGACCTCGGCCCGCGCATAGTCGATTGGTTTTCCAGTCCCGAGCGTGATGGCGCGCTCGAAATCGGCACGCCGCTCGGCCACGCCGCGGCTCATCGCGTTCAGAATCTCGACCCGCCGTGCTCGAGAGAGCCGGCGCGTCTCGTCATACGCGCGCGCCGTACTTGCAATTGCCGCGTCGGTTTCATGCTCGCCTGCGCGGGCTACCGTTCCCACGATTTCGCCGTCGAAGGGATAGTGCAATTCGTAATGGTCGGGGGTATCGACCGCTTGGCCGTCAATGAATAGCCGATACACCGGAACCGCCATGGCAAGGACCTCCCGCCGAAAATTCTTGGGACGCGTTTTATTTATCGCGCACTTGCACGCGGCAAAAAAGAATGTCTGCGGAGCGTCTTTGCTCTTCTCACAGCGGACAGGTTTTGCCGATCTCCAGACCCAGCGCGTGAATCAGGCGGCCGTAGCCGACGAAGGTGACTATCCTGAAACCGAGATCGACGATCTCACTTTCCGTGAAATGCGCGCGCAAGACGTCGAAGGTTTGCTGCGAAGCCTGACGATGATCGCCCGCGAGTATGTCGGCGAAGCGAATCGCCGCTTTTTCCTGGCCGGTCAGTTTTCGGCTGCTTTCGAAGTGCGGCAGTTCGGCGACCAATTCTTCAGTCAGTCCTTGTTGCCTTGCCAAGGCAAACCGGGCACCCATTCACAACGCGCACTCATTTCTCTCCGCCACCTTGAGGCGAGCGAGCTCGGTCAGTTTCATGTTGACCGATCCGCGGGTGGTGCTGACCAGGGGAAAGTAAAATTTGATGAAGTTCTTGAAGACATCCGGCGCGTGAGCCAGGACTTGGACGAATCCGGAGCCGCCGAGTTCCACGTCATACTCATGCATGACCGCCTGCAGCTCCGGATCGACTTTTTCAAATGGGATCGAACTGAGCCGTGCCATCGGGTCCTCCGCTTAACAGAGTCGTTTGCGTTGACGCCTGGCCGAGCCTAGCACCAACGGATCTCAATCGCGAAAAGAACCAGAACGTGGGAACCAGAAACGAGAAAAGCGCCGAAAAAAGCAACCGGCGCTTTCCCTCGACTTCCCACCTCCATCTTCCTCAAGACAAGTGGGGAGTAGGCAGAACCTATGAGGCGGCGCGGCGACGCGGCGGCTCAGCGTCGCTGCGCTTGCCGCCGCTAAGCAAATGAGGTTCGCTCTCACTACGGCGCTTACCTCGCGAAGTGACCCAGTCATGGAACGATTCCATGTAGGTATAGATGACTGGCGTGATGTACAACGTGAGCAGCTGCGAGAAAAACAAGCCGCCCACGACTGCCACGCCCAGCGGACGCCGTGAATCCGCGCCCGCGCCGATTCCAAGTGCGATTGGCAACGTGCCCATCAGCGCCGACATCGTGGTCATCATGATGGGCCGGAAACGGATGATGCTGCCTTCGAAGATCGCCTCGGCCGGGCTCTTGCCCTCGTTGCGTTGGGCGTCAAGCGCGAAGTCGATCATCATGATCGCGTTTTTCTTGACCAGGCCGACCAGCATGATGATGCCGACGAAGGCCAGCAGGTCGAGTTCCATGTGGAAGATCATCAGTGTGAGCAGCGCGCCGAAGCCAGCCGCCGGCAGTCCCGAAAGGATCGTGACCGGATGGATGAAGCTTTCGTAGAGCACGCCTAGCACGATGTAAATGACCAGGATCGCCATCACCAGCAGGATTCCAAGATTGCGCATCGAGGACTGAAACTCCTCGGCGGTACCCTGAAACGCGGTGCTGACGTTGCCGGGTACGGTGTCGTTGGCTAACTGCTTGACGTCGTCGAGCGCCTTTCCGAGCGAGACACCGGGCGCGACGTTGAACGAAATGGTAACCGCGGTGAGCTGTCCGGAATGGTTGATTTGGAGCGGCCCGAGCGTCCTTTGCAGGCGCGCGATGGTGTCGAGCGGGACCAACCGTCCGCCCTGGGCGCGCACGTACAGCAGCGGGAGGGTCGCCGGGTTTTCCTGGTACTGCGGCTCAACTTCAAGGATTACATGATATTCGTTGTTGGGTGCGTAAATAGTCGAGATCTGACGCGCGCCGTAGGCACTATCAAGCGCGTCCTCGATCGATTGGGCTGAAATGCCCAGCGTATGCGCTTTGTCGCGGTCGATTACGACGTTGATCTGCGGATTGGCGATCTGCAGGTCGCTGGTGACGTCAGTCAGCTCCCGCATCGTGCGCATCTTGCGCTCAAGGATCTGCGCGTATTTGTAGAGCTCGTCGCTATTGGGGCTTTGCAGCGCAAGCTGGTACGTGGCCTCGGTGAACTTGGCGCCGATCTGGATCGGTGGCGGATTTTGCAGAAACGCGATGATGCCGGGCACGGTGGCGAGCTTGGGCCGCAACTCAGCCATTACCTGGTCGACGTTTAGTGCGCGCTCGCTTCGCGGCTTCAGTCGCGCGAACAGGATGCCGGTGTTGCCGCCGCCGCTGAAGCCGGTCGCGCCAGCGCTGGAGAAATAAGTCGTGACGTTGGGATCGCGCCGGATGATTTCGGCAATCGCCTCCTGATGCTTGACCATCGCGTCGTACGAAATCCCCTGCGCCGCCTTGGTGAACATCAGAATCTGGTCCTGATCTTCGCTGGGCAGGAAGCCCTTGGGGATGACCGCCAGCAGATAAAAGGTCGCCACGAGCAGTCCCACCGCCAGCGCGAGCGTCGCGCGCCGATGGGTCATCACCGCGGCGAGGCTCCGGCGGTAACCCTCGAGCAGCCGGTCGAATGCCGCGCTCGGTCGCCATGTAGAGGCGGCCGTGGCGCTCGGCTCCGGGCGGACGCAGGAAGCGGCTGCAGAGCATCGGGGTGAGGCTCAACGAGACGAAACCAGAGACCAGGATGGCGGCCGCGATGGTGACGGCGAACTCGTGCAGGAGCCGGCCCATGATTCCGCCGAGGAACAGCACCGGGATGAAAACCGCGGCCAGCGAGAAGGTCATCGAAAGAATCGTGAACGCGATCTCGCGCGAGCCGTCGAGCGCCGCCTCCATTACGCCCTTGCCCATCTCCATGTGGCGCACGATGTTCTCGAGCATCACGATCGCGTCGTCGACCACGAAGCCGACCGAGAGCGTGATGGCGAGCAGCGAGAGGTTGTCGACCGTGTACCCGAGCGACCACATCACCGCGAAGGTGCCGATGATCGACATCGGCAGCGCGGCGCTCGGAATAACCGTGGCGGAGATATTGCGCAGGAACAGGAAAATCACCATCACCACCAGGAACACGGTGAGCAGCAGCGTGAACTGCACGTCGGCGACCGAGGCCTCGATCGAATCCGCGCGTGAGTAGAGATTCGTGATGGTGACCGAGGCGGGAAGCTGGGCTCGAAAGGCCGGCAGGATCTTGTAGATCGCGTTCACCACCTCGACCGTATTGGTGCCCGGCTGGCGCTGGATCGCGAGCACTACCGCGCGCTGATTGCCGACCCATCCGGCGACTTTGTCGTTCTCGACTCCGTCGATCACACGGCCCACTTCTTCCAGCCGCACCGGCGCTCCGTTTTTGTAGGCCACGATTATCGGCCTGTAAGCGGCGGCGTTGGTAAGCTGGCCGTTGGCCTGCACGGTGAAGGCCTCATGCGAGCCATAGAGAGTGCCGGTGGGCAGGTTGACGTTGGCGTTCTGGATCGCCTGCGCAACCTCGTCGATCCCGATACCGCGGTAGGCGAGCGCCTGCGGATCGACCTGGACGCGCACCGCATATTTTTGCGAGCCGTAAACCGAGACTTGCGCGACCCCGCTGATCATCGAGATGCGCTCGGCCAGATAAGTCTCGGCGTACTCGTCGACTTGCGAGAGCGGCAGCGTTGGCGAGCTCAACCCGAGGTAAAGCACCGCCTTGTCGGCCGGGTTGACCTTCTCGTAAGAGGGCGGGCTCGGCATCCCCACCGGCAGCTGCGATTGGGCCTCCGCGATCGCCGCCTGCACGTCTTGCGCGGCGGCGTCGATATTGCGGTCGAGGGCGAACTCGAGCGTGATGCTGGTCTGGCCCTGAATACTGGTCGATGTCATCTGGTCCAGGCCGGCGATGGTCGAGAACTGCCGCTCCAGCGGCGTTGCGATCGACGACGCCATCGTCTCGGGGCTGGCGCCAGGCAACGTGGCATTCACCACCAGGGTGGGAAAGTCGACGTTGGGCAGGTCGCTCACCGGCAGCATCCGGTAGGCCATCAGGCCGAAGAAGACGATCGCCAGCGAGATCAGCGTCGTCATCACGGGGCGGCGGATGAAACCCTCGGCCAGGTTCACGAGGTCACCTGCTGCGCCGGCTGATCGAGTCCTCTCTTGATTTTAACCTTGGCGCCGGGGAACAGGCGCAATTGGCCGTCGGTGACTACGGTCTCGCCGGCCTTGATTCCGCTCTTGATGACCGTCTGACCATCGAGCGAGTCGCCCGCCACCACGGGGCGCATTTTGGCAGACATGTCCCGCTCCACTACGAACACGAACGACCCGTCCTGTCCTGTTTGCACCGCCTGCGAGGGCACCAGAATTGTGTCCGGCAGCTCGCTGAGAGTCAAAGTTACGTCGACGAACTGGCCCGGCCATAGCCGCTCCCGCTCGTTGGCGACCAGCCCCTTGAGCTCGAAGGTGCCGGTGTTGACGTTAACCGCGTTGTCGATAAAGTTGAGCGTCCCGCTTTCCGCCTCCGCCTGGAGTTCGCGGCTGCGGGGCCGCACCACCACCGCGAGCTGATGGCCGGTCATGTCGCGGCGGACCTCGTCCAGATCCTTCTCGGGCACGTTGAAGTCGACGTAGATCGGTTTGATCTGGTTGATCACGACGATCGCGCTGGCGGAATCGTTGGCCTTGACCAGGTTGCCCGGATGCAGCATCAGGTTGCCGGCTCGGCCGTCGAGCGGCGAGCGGATCCCAGTGTACTCGAAGTTCAGCTGCGCCGTCTGCTCGGCAGCCTGGTCGGCCATCACGGTGGCGCGCAGGGCCTGTGCCGTGGCATGGGCCTGGTCGGCCTGTTCGCGCGAGCCGACGCCCTGCTCGAGCAGGTACCCGTAGCGCTTTTCGTCATTGGCGGCCTGGGCCAGTTGCGCGCGGTCGCGGGCGAGATTTGCCTGGGCCTGATGCAAGGCCGCCTGGAGAGGCCGCGGATCGATCGTGACCAGCAGGTCGCCCTTTTTCACATCCTCGCCTTCGCGGAAATGAACCGCGGCGATTTTGCCGTCAATCTGCGACCTCACCGAGACGGTTGAGTAGGCCTCGACCGTGCCGATCGCGTGGAGCTGAATCGGGACCGTCTTCTGCACGGCCTGCGCAATCAGCACCGGCACGGGCCCGCTCATGAAGCCGCCAGCTGCTTCGGGCCCGGACTTGGAGCATCCGATACCGAGCGCGACTGACGATCGCGATCGCGGGGCCGATTTGCAAGATCTGCTTGAAGCGGGCGAATCGAGTTGCGCCACGGGCGGTTCGATCGGCGGAGCGAGAGCGGGGCTGATGATGGACAGGCGAGGGCAATCTGCCTGGCAAGCTATATGCGGTCAAATTCGCTCTGTCCTCGCAGTCCGAGCTTCGTGGTCTCGACTCTCGAAGGATGTCTCGAAACCCTCTCGAAGTTTCCGCCTCGCAGCGCGAAACTGTTATCCTCTATCCTCTGGGCGCGGCGCGAATCCGCCGTCACCCGATTGTTCCCGGTCTCATCTATTCGAGCGGATAGATACTATCAGGGTTGGTGGGCGGGGGGAAAATCGTCTCTCGCGCACTTGTCGGCGCCAACTCACCGTCGTTCGTTCGGTGCGCCCAGGCGTCTAACGCGGAACTACCGGCAGCACGACGCGAGAGCCATAGCGGCTGTCGTGGAAGACGCTCTGATGCGCCCGCGCCAGTTCAGCGTCGGCGAAAAGATCATGCCCGGTGTTGGGATTCCGATCGTAACGGGGAAAATTACTCGATGAGACCTCCAGCCGCAGCCGATGCCCAGCCTTGAACAGATGGCTGGTCGCCCACAGGTCGAGCCGGTACTTGTAGATCCGTTCGGGCACGATTGGTGACGGCGCCGCGAGCGAGTCGCGAAAGCGGGCACGCACCACGCCCTCGACGATATTCTGCACATAGCCGTCCGGCCTCACGTCGCACAGCTTGGCGGTGAAGTCGGTGTCCGGCGCCGACGACGCCGCGTACAGAATCATCGTCACCGGCCCCGTGACTTCCAGATCGCTTCGCGAGCGTCTCGCCGGTATATACCAATACGTCCTTGCGCTGCTCGATCTCGCGTTGATCGAAAACTCCGGCTTTCAACCCGAGCGCCGTGCCGCCGCGCGTCGGCACCGGATCGTTTGGATCGTAAACATAACGATCGGGCGGCTCCTCGCTCGGCCGTGCGAGACCGAGCCGTCCGTCGCCCTCGAGGCTGTTGGCGTGTCCGCCGCTATGCAGGAACATATCGGTATATTGCATGCGCGCGAGCGGCCATTCGTTCTCGTCGCGCCATCGGTTCTCTCCCATCACGAACAGCCGCACCGGCGGCTCCTCGAGGACGCCGTTGGCCATTCCCTTGAGCCAAGTGATCGAACCATCGAAGCTGCAACGCATGCAGCTCGATTATTGCCTCGGGACCGAAATCGATATCGCCGGTGCCGCGCGAAGTCGGAATCGAATAAGGCAGCAGATGCGCCCACGGACCCATCAGCAGCTTCTGTGCGCGCCGCGCCTGTTCGCTACGCGCGCCTTCACGCATTCCGAGGTACATCGCGAGCGTGTCGTACTGGAACACGTCGTACCACGAGCCCACGTGAAACATCGGCGTGTCGAATTCGCCGAAGCGCGGCCGCAAGATCGGTCGCGGCCCAGTACGGACCGTCGGTCCAATGGCGGAGATAGTCGGCCAGATACGGCGCGCCATCCTTCAGGCGTTCGCCCCAATCGCGCAGCGGCAGATGATGATAGGCGTCGCGCTTGAGCGGGGCCATCGGGATGTCCGGGCGCGAGACATAACTGTCCAGGCGCTCGCGATGCTGGTCGTAAATTCCCTTGCGCGCCAGTGTGTCGCGCGCCATGAACATGAAGTAGGCCAGCATCCATCCCAGTTCGAGCGCGCCGCGCCGGTAGGCGAAATTCTCGAAGTAGCTGACCGGCCCTGAGACAGGCGCGGCCACTCGCAGATGAGGCGGCCGCAGACTGGCGGCGTAATACTGCACCAGGCCGAGATACGACTGCCCTACCATCCCGACCTTGCCGTCCGACCAGGGCAGGGCGGCCGCCCATTCCACGGCGTCGTAGCCGTCGCACGCCTCGTGGACGAAGGGATAGAAGTCGCCCTCCGAGCTATGGCGTCCGCGCGTGTCCTGCACCACCACGACGTAGCCGCGAGGCGGAAAGTAATCCTTCTCCGTCAGCGCCATCCCGGCACCCTTGTCGTAGGGCGTGCGCACCAGCAGCACTGGGAAACGTCCTGGTGCGTCGGGACGATACACGTCGGCGCGCAAGCACACGCCGTCGCGCGTGCGCATCACCTGGTCCTTTTCGATCACGACCTTGAAAGCCGGTTCACTTTGATGCGCGTTTGCCATCGGTGTCGCTCCGAGCGGCGCGCGTTCTTTGCGCTCTTCTGCGAATCCTTTGCGCGCCGGTTATTCAGTTGTCATCACCAACCAAGGGTGTAGAACATCCCGTTGTAAAAAAGCCAGCGAGTTTCAGGTGAAAAACGTCTCATCTCGCGTGCTGGCTCAAGGACGATGTGACGGGCATCGAGGGTGTCTCCGATGCGGTCCACCGGGCTCCGCCTTTCGCCATTGTTTACACGATCGTATCTGATGCATACATGCGGATTTTCGTCGCCAACTTTTCGTCGTCCGATAGCAATAGCGACTTCTGCTCCGCTCGTTTTAGTTTTGGCTCTTTCGCCAGTCTGGTATCCGCCTTGCAACGATTTCCTCTGGGGATGCGGGGGACTTGCGAGGGATCGATGAAGGATCAGCCGAAGGCGGACAGCACGGGCATCGAAATCGCGAACACAGGCGCGTCCGGTAGAAGCAGCGAAAGGGTTTGGCTGGCACCGGCATTGCCGCGATCGATGGAGCCGTTGCTCACGGGACTGGGAATCGAGTTGCTTGCGCCAGACGATCGCGAGCGCGCCACGATACGGGTCGAATCGGTCGCGATCGTTTACTGTGGAAACGCGGACCGCTGCTCAGGCGGCGCGGCTGCGGATCGAACGCGTCCGTTTTTCTGGGCGGCCCTCCGACCAACCGGCCGAAAGTGTCCCATATGTTGATATCGACCGGTCCGTTGATAATGAGGCTATCGAATTCGAAGGGCCCGGCTGCGTGTGGGCTGCGGCGAGTTGTATCGTTTCACAAGCTTTGGACTTTCTCCGCCGCTGTTGACCGCCGACGCGGCAATGTTCGCGGTCATCCGCGCCGCGACGCGCGCCGGGCAGGTGGATTCGCCAATCCTGGTCACCGGCGAGACCGGCACCGGCAAGGAGCTGCTGGTGCGCCTGATTCATGCGGCCAGCGGACGCGCCGGTGGAATGTCTTCAGTCAACTGCGCGGCGCTCAATGACCCAGTGCTGGGGACGCGCAAGGTTGATCGCGGATGATCGCGGCATGATAAAGATGCGTCCGGTGTGCCGCGCGCGTGCGGCCGGCGCCGAAAATCGGCTCGACGAGCTGTGCGCGGCTTCCGATACCACTCTGTTCCTCGACCAGGTTTCGGAACTCTCAGCCGCCTCGCAGACGCGGGTGCTGCGCGCGATCTTGCGCGCCGGCGATTCCTCGACGGAGGACTTCCCGAGTGTTCCTCAGGCATCCGATGTTTCTCAAGATGCCGATCCGGGCGAGCGCGACCAGAAGCTTCCGGACCCAATTCAACCTGGGGCCTCGGTTCAAAATGTTCGGCCCCGCGCCCGCCTTGTGTCGGCGACCAACCGGCCTTTGGGGCCGATGGTCTTCGAAGGGCCGGTTCAAGCGTGAGCTATACGACCGGCTGGCCGTTCTGACCCTGGGCGTGCCGCCACTGCGCGAACGCCGCGCCGATATCGGGCTGCTCGCCGCCGGCTTCCTGCGCGTCGTGGCGCCCAAGCTGAGTTTCACGCCCGAGGCGTTCCAGGCGCTGGGCAACTATCCGTTTCCGGGCAACGTGCGCGAGCTGCACAATCTGGTTACGCGCTTCGCGATCATGCAGCGCGACGAGGCGAGCCAGCTTATCCAGGCCGCCGACGTCTGCCCCGAACTGGTCGGCCCGCCTATCACTCCTTCGATCTGGAAGTCGAGTCCGTTCCGGATGCGGCGTGAGATGGCGATGCAGGCGCTAATGGTATGCGGCGGAGATCGGACAGCCGCCGCGCGCAAACTCGGCATCAGCGTTCGCGCGCTCCAGCAGCACGTGGTCTCCGAGCGCGGCTCCGGCCGCCCCGCGCGGCCGCTAGGGTTTCAGTAAAGTTTATGCGACATCGCGCCACTTTGAATCTTAAAGTGACCGCCTATCAGGAAGGGATTAGAAATGTCTGAGTATCCAATTCCCTTCCCCGTGTCTTGG
This sequence comes from uncultured delta proteobacterium, assembly GCA_963710455.1. Taxonomy (GTDB): domain Bacteria; phylum Desulfobacterota; class Binatia; order Binatales; family Binataceae; genus JAKAVN01. The sequence goes on along the minus strand of CAVQAG010000009.1, from coordinate 119,453 downwards.
GGGAGGGTGAGGGTGGGGGGTCATAGGCGGGTTCGGAATCTCTGTGAGAACCGCCTTTGTCTTGCAGCAACGTGCCTATCGCGACAAAAGTCAGGACGAGGAAGCGCCGCACAGGAGCAGACATCGGGCGCTTCCTCGCTCGACCCCCACCTCCATCCTCCCCCAAAACACGGGGGAGGAGGTCAGAAGCCTCCTACCAGTTGCATTCGAACTGTCCCACAGAGCGCAGGCGAGGGCACAAAAGGGCCGCTCGCCGTTATCCCTTGGGCAGGCCCAGCACGCGCTCGCCGATGATGTTGTGCTGGATCTGGTTGGTCCCGGCGTAGATCGTCGGGCCGCGCGCCGCCAGCATCCGATGCGACCATGTTCCCTGGTCCATCGCGAACGCCGCGCCGTGCTCGAACTGGCTATACGGCCCCAGCAGCTCCATCGCGAACATCGCGATCTTCAATCCCAGCTCGGTGGCGCACAGCTTCATCATCGAGCCCTCCGGCCCCGGCGGCAGCCCCTTGAGCTGGCGCGTGAGATTGCGGAAGCCCGTGTACTTGATCGCCTCGACCTCCATCGCGAACTGCGCGACCCGCTGCCGCACGCTGGTATCGTCCCAGGCGCTACGCCCATTGCGCGGCAGCCGCTTCGCGAGCGCAGTCAGCTCGCGCACCTGGCGCATCAGCCCGCGGTCATGGCCGCCCGAGCGCTCGAACATCAGCGTGGTGATCGCGACCTGCCATCCCTGGTTCTTCTGCCCGACGATGTTCGCCTTGGGCACGCGGACGTCCTCGAAGAAGACCTGGTTGAAGCCGCGCGCGCCGGTCATCTGGACCAGCGGCCGCACGTCCACTCCGGGCGTCTTCATGTCGACCAGCAGGTAGCTGATGCCCTTGTGTTTGGGCGCCTCGGTGTCGGTGCGGGTGAGCAGAAATATCCAGTCGGCGTGATGCGCGGCGGAGGTCCAGATTTTCGATCCGTTGACGACGAAGTAGTCGCCCTCTTCGACCGCGCGGGTCTGCACCGAGGCGAGGTCGGAGCCCGAGTTCGGCTCCGAGTAGCCCTGGCACCAGATTTCCTCGGCGGTGAGAATCTTGGGCACGTGGCGGCGCTTCTGCTCCTCGGTGCCCCAGTGGATGAGCGTGGGACCGAGCAGCGAAATGCCGAAGCCGACGAATGGGACGGCGGTGCCGGCGCGCTCCAGCTCCTGCTCGTAGATGATGCTCTGGAGCAGGGTTGCGCCGCGGCCGCCGTACTCCTTGGGCCAGCTAAGCCCAATCCAGCCGCCCTCGTTGAGCTTGCGATGCCATCGGACGCGCCCCTCCCATTCGTCGTCGGCTTCGTCGGTCATCGGCTCGCGCGCGGGTGTGGCGTACTGGCGATTCTTTTCGAGCCAGGCGCGGAACTCAGCTCGAAACGCTTCGTCTTCGGGGCTGTAGTTGAAGTCCATTTGCCGCTTGCGTGCCTCCTTAATCTGTCGAGCCGGCAGCCTCTAAAATGCATAGCACAGTTCGGTCCTTCAAAGCCTCGCTGCGTTCGGCCGCAACCGCATCTGCGATTGACATCCCGTGGCCAATCGCGGAAAAAAAGAACCATCAGGGCCGCCGCGAAAATGAAAACACGAAAAAGTGAAAAACTGAGAAAGTGAAAGTCGCGCTCGACCTGCCAGCCGACGTTTTCGACGCCGGTTTCCCCGAAGATGCTTTCGCGGCGCGCATGCGGCAGTGGGCGATCCTTGCGCTGGTCGACGCGCGCCGCCTGCACGAGCATGAGGCGGCGCGGATGCTTGGGGTCGAGCGCTGGGAGCTGGTCGAGCGGATGGAAGCGGTGGGGATGCGGCCGACCGAGAAGGTATTCGATGAAATCCGCGGCCAACTGGGCCGCGCGATCGCCGCGCGCGAAGAGGCGCGCCAACAAGGGAGAACCACGATGCGGCTTCTGCACACGATGCTCCGGGTCAACGATCTCGACCAGACGCTGAAGTTCTATTGCGACGCGATGGGAATGAAACTGCTGAGGCGCAAGGACTACCCCGACGGCAAATTCACCCTGGCCTTCGTCGGCTACGGCGACGAGAATGACGACACGGTCGTCGAGCTTACCCATAACTGGGACACCAAGAGCTACGATCTGGGCACCGCCTTCGGCCATCTCGCGGTCGGCGTCGACGACATCTACAAGACCTGCGAGGAGCTCAAGCACAAGGGCGTGAAGGTGACGCGCGAGCCCGGCCCGATGAAATTTGGCGGCGCGGTGATTGCTTTCATCGAGGATCCCAACGGCTACAAGATCGAGCTGATCGAGCGCAAATAGCGTTTAACGCGAATTTGTAAAATCCCGCGGGGAGAAAATTCGATGAAAGCCGCGGTCTACAAACGACAGAACGAGATGGCCGTTATCGACGTGCCGCGGCCCGATCGCCGGGCCCGGCGAAGTCGTGCTCAAGGTCCATAACTGCGGAATCTGCGGCTCCGACCTGCACGCGGTGCAGTACGGCTTCGGGATGCCGCCCGACTCGGTGATGGGGCACGAGTTCTGCGGCGAGATCGTCGAGCTTGGCCCGCAGGTGAGCGGCTACGCGATCGGCGACCGCGTGACCTCGCTGCCGTACATCGGATGCGACACCTGCGAGCAATGCGTTGCCGGCCACGGGATGCACTGCGAGAACATCCGCGGCCTCGGCCTGGGCCAGCTACCCGGCGCCTATGCCGAGTACGTGATGTGCGGAGCGAAGAGCCTCTTCAAGCTGCCCGACAGCTTAAGCTCGCAACTCGGCGCGCTGGTCGAGCCGCTCTCGGTCGGATTGCATGGCGTCAACCGCTCCGGGCTGGAGGCCGGGCGCCGCGTGCGTGGTGATGGGTGCCGGACCGATCGGACTTGCGACGCTCTTGTGGTGCAAGGCCAAGGGCGCGCAGACGATTATCGTCTCCGAGCTTGCGCCGGGTCGCACCGAGCTTGCCCGGCGGCTCGGCGCGACCGAGGTCATCAATCCCACCATGAAGGATCCGGCCGAGCGGATGCGCGAACTGACCGGGCGCGGTCCCGATCTCGTCTTCGAGTGTATCGGCGTGAAGTCGACGCTCGACTCCGCGATCCAGATGGTCGCCACGCTGGGGCGGGTGGTCGTGCTCGGCGTGTGCATGGAGCCGGATGAAATCACGCCGGTGCGATGCATTTTCAAGGAGATCAGCGTCAGCTTCGTGCTCGGCTACAACGACGCGGAGTTCCAGGAGACGATCGACGCGCTGGCGACCGGCAAGATCGATCCGCGTCCGATGGTGACCGACGTGATCGGCGTCGACCAGGTGCCCGAGATGTTCCAGGCGCTGCGCAAGCCGGGCGGCCGGGCCAAGGTGATCGTCGAGTTCCCGCACTAGGCGCGTCGCAGAAGATAACGCTATCGAGAACTGGCGACAGAGCTCCGAGGTGGCGATGGCCGGACGCGGAGGCTGTTTTTTGCGCTGCGCGAAGGTGGCGCTCCATAAAATTTTCTCCGAGAGCAAGCAAGATAAAAGCTTGGAAAGAGAACGATCAGCTAGTCGGCAGCGGCAGCCCGCACTCTTTCATGCCACCGGATTCGTGCTGTCACGTCGCAGGGCGACCCGCGCGCTGAAACCCGGATAGCACCCGTCTGCGATGCCGAGAATCCGATCTATGAGTTCACACGCATCACTGATGACATCCTCCAATACTCGCGGCGACTGACGAGGTATTCGGTGAAGCCGGTGCAGTGGGTTTCCGCAAACTTCGAAGACGGAGTCTCTCATCGCACCCCAATGCCCGTGTGAGTAAGTGGAAGTCCAAGGATAGAAGCGATCGTATTCGTCCTTGAGCTCAGCCCTTTCACTTAGTGAGCGAAAATTAGCTTTGTCCCAGTGGCCCAAGTCTATTGGGAGGAGCTCTTGCCACATATCTTCGTTCGCCAATGCGTTCAGCGTTTCGACACCGACATAGTCAGGCCGAACTTGCGATTCAGCCAGCTTGAGTAAAGCCAGCTTGGCTTGTCCTGCTCCATAGATTCGATAGGACTCCCACAATCGGGGCGAGTTTTGCTTCACCAAATATGCGAGTGTGACGTAGCACTCGAGTATCGTTCTGAGCCCAATTCGCCCAATTATGGAATTGCCTACACTCATCCGTAACAGCTCTAGCAATATGCTTAGAGAGAAAAGGACTGAACCAAAAACTACATCATGCTTGGCGTCTGTGCCCGTGGTAGCATGCGTATCGTTCGCGTGTGCAACGGCAGCACGATATGTTGCAGACACCAAAGCAACCGTTGTTCCCGATGTCATTGACGTCATTTCGTTCGCCGAATGAAGAGGTTTGCAGGGCGTATTTCGAAGACATTGAGACCAAAACCTGGAAGACCAATCGCTCTCCTGATCCGTCATTGCGATTGCCGCTTCCAATGACCGGATTGTTGGTCGGACCTTCCGCATGTCTCCTACGTTCGGATAATTCAGAAGTTCGTCTAATTCTTCGTCAAAATTTCCGGCGGGGAAGACAATCTGGCCCTTTAGGCCCAGGAATATCACTTTGAGCCACCTACAATCGGTGGCTGCTTGAGACTGATGATCTAGCGTCAAGGCAACGGCTCTAGCTAGTATCCGCCAGTCAGCTTGTCGTTGTTCCGTCTGCAAGAATTCGAACCAGACGCTACTACATGGTAGTTCCTCGAGCAGTGTAAGACTCGCTAAAAGGACGCGCGCAGAGTCGTCCGCGCAGATAATTCCTAACAGCTCTCGGAGTCGCTCCGGCGGCTCCAGAAGAGCCATTCCCGAATGTGTTACGTCGCCAGGGGCCTGAACGCCCTCTCTTCGGAGAGTTCTTCCATAGAGCCCGACCTTGCGAAAAATCGAAAGCGCAAGCTCGCGAGGCATGTGTGATATGAGAATCGCAGCCCAAAGAATTTCAGGCAGCCGCTTGTTCCTCCAGGACGTTAGTTGAACGTTCGGTACCGTCATCATCCCCGGCACCAAAACATTGCCTTGGCGGGTATGTTGCTCGATAGTCGAGTAGCTGCGCTCGGCATCTCGCTTGTGAGCGCGCTTTTCTCTATTGCGGTGTGACATCAGCCCACCGCAACAATATCAGAGCCGCATATCGCTTTAATTAGCTATACGGACGAAGCCCGCTTTTGGCGAACGCACTTCCCAGATCCGCGTCGAACATTGCCGCAGGAGGCTACTGGCTGGTGACGCCGAGAAAGCCGGTAATCGCCTCGAGTGCTTCGGGCTCGACCAGCGAGGGCGCGTGGGCGACGCCGGGAACCTCGATCAGGCGCACTCCGCGTTGCACCTTGGCCATCCGGGCCGCCGTTTCGCGGGACAGGACATCGCTCTCCGCGCCGCGCACGATCAGGATCGGCGCCATCACGCGATTGTAATGCAGCCACAGATCGATCGGCCGCGCCGCCGAACCGCCGCGCGGCGGACGGCGCACCGCCGGGTCCATCTTCCACGAAAGCCCGCCGTCTTCGGTCGGTTTGACCGACCATCGCACCCACTCGGTGAGCTCGTCGTCCGAGAGTTTAACCGCGGGCGGGTAGGTTGCGCGATAGTAGTCTCTTACCCCGGCCATGTCCTTGAAGCGATCGGGTGCCTGGCCTACGTAGGCTATGATTCGCATCAGGCCGGCGGGATCGATCTCGGGACCGATGTCGTTCAGCACCAAGTGCTCGACGGTTTCCGGATAGCCGCCGGCGTACATCATCGAGATCACTCCGCCCATTGAGGTTCCCACCAGGCTCACGCGTTTGATCCCGAGTGCGTCGAGGAATTCCTTGAGGTCGCTGACGTAAACCTGCGGATTGTAGTCCATCGGAGGGCCCCATCCGCTGTCGCCGCGGCCGCGCACGTCCAGCGCGAGCACGCGGTAGCGCGCCGTAAGAAGTGGCACCAGTGCGTCGAAATTGTGTGCGTTGCCGGTCAGTCCATGGATACACACCAGCACCGGCTTACCGTCGTCACCGCCGAAATCCAGGTAGTGCAACTTGATTCCGCCGGCGGTCTGAAACTTGTCTTCGGGCATCGAGCCAAAACTCCTCGCGGGGACGCCGCGTTACCTGGCTGGCGACTCGTGCTCGCACGCCAGATTTTGTGACAGCACAAGTCGAGACGAACCTCAGCCTCGAATGAAGCTAAGACTGTTCAGCAATCGCGCCGCGATTTCAAGCTGCGTCTGAGATGCGGCATTTGCATGTCAGCGCGTCGCGCGGGTGCCGTTTCCTTGGCCGCCGTCGGGATCGGGCTTCTCACTCTGCACCAGCGCGAGCAGTTCACTGGTAACGATTATGAGGCGCCGCCCGTCCCGGATGATCACGCCGGTGCGCTCGAATTCGCTCAACTGTTCGGTGATCCGCTGGCGCGAAGCCCCGACCAACTCCGCAAGGTCGCTATGCGTCAGTTTCAGGGTTAGAAGTTGCCCGCGCGCATCCTCGGCGCCGAACTTGGCGCCCAACTCCAAAAGCGCGCCCGCCAGCCGCTCGCGCAACGCGAGTCCAAGGAAGTTCGTGTAACGCAAAAGCATCGCCCACCATCGCCCCACCGTGACGTCGAGCACGCGGCTTAGATCCTCAAGCCGCACGCCGAGCGTCGAGTCGACAAATGCTTCAGAACTGACGACTCCTACCAGACAATCGCTGAACGCGTCGCATCGAAAGGGGCGTTTGGCGACCGTCAACAATGACGAGACACCGAAAATCTCGCCGGGCCCGACCAGCGACACCAGGATCCGCTCGTTTGCGTTGAGAAAGGTCAGCTTGGCTACGCCCGACAGCAACAGGTAAACGCGGTTAGCATCTTCGCCCTCGAAGAAAATTGTTTCGTGGCGCCGAACGCGGCGCGTGATAGTCGCGGCAGAAAGCTTGGCGAGCTGCGCCTCGGACATCCAGCTTAGCGTCCGCAGCCGCGCGAGCAACTTCAATTGAGAAGTTTCGGCGTTCACTGTCCATTGGTTAGCACAGACAGCGCCGATGTCACCAAAGCGACCAAACACTTAGGTACTCGGCCGGGTTTCGGCGCTTTGGTCGCGCGTGTGACAAAGGAGAGGACAACTAATATTGCCGCGGAGGATACATCAGATATTCTGCGATCGCGGGGTTGGAAAGAAACATACTTTCGGTTCATTTTCCGACAACCCGATCTTCATCAACCGGCAACCTAATCGCGTTTGCCAAGTGACGATGGGATGGAATGCTCAAAGCGGCGGCAAACGCATATCCAACAGGCAGGCAAGGGCGAAACAGCCAACACAAAGACGGCAAGGAACGCTTGAGACGGCTGGCATAAATGCTGCGTTTGATGCGACCTGTGCCGTTTTCAGGCAGTCCTCGACCGCGCGCGGATAGCATAAAGGGGTAACAATGAAGCTCTTCGAACAGTGGATGAAGCTCAGCGAGGCGATGGTCGAAATACCGTTCGTGGCCGCCAGAAGCATGTTCGAGCGCGACGGCGAACAGGCTCCGCAGCAGGACCTGAAAAAGGACGTCCAGCAAGCGGGATGGAAGGCCTACGACGCCTGGGTGCAACTGTTGAACGAGTCGGCCAACGGTCTCTACAACAGCCCGGAGGTTGGGTCCGCCGTCGGACGCTCGATGGAGTCGTCGCTTAAGTGGCAACGCCTGGGCTCTGCCATGACCGGTGCGTTCTTCGCCGCGCTATGGCCGGCCGTGGGGCTGCCGTCAGCGGCTGAGTTGACCGAATTGCGCGCCGAAGTGGGGGCGCTCCGCGACGATCTGGCGGAGGCCCGTCTGGAAGCCGAGGAAGCGCGCGCGGCGGAGATCGAGTTGCCTGCGGGCGAGCGCCAGGCAGGCGACGCGTTGACCGCGATGTGGAATGGCGGATGGAGCCCGGCGGCCGTGCCGATGGATCGCAAGCGAGGCGAAGATGTCCCCAACTAGCTCGTCAACTAATTCGCCCATTGCCGCGATCGCTGGTTACTGGCTCGACGGCGCGATGCGCACGCTCGATGGTTTCAAAAAGGGTACGCATGCCACCGTCAACGATCCGCCGCCGGTGACTCCGTATCGGGTGGTGTTCGAGAGCGGCAAGGTGCGGCTGCGCTACTACGCGGCTCCGGTCAAATCGCATCGCACGCCGATCGTGCTGGTCTACGCGCTCATCAAGCGGCCATTCGTGCTGGATATGCAGAAGGGCCGCAGCGTGATCGAACACCTGACCCGCGCGGGCTTCGACGTCTACCTCACCGATTGGCTGCCGCCCAACGCGACTGACACTTGGCGCGGCTTCGACGCGTACGTCAATGGTGATTTGGACAAGGCCGTGCGTTACGTGCGCGCGATCACACGCAGTTCGCAAGTCACGGTGTTGGGCTACTGCTTTGGCGCGTTGCTGAGCCTCGTCTACACCGCGCTTCATCCCGAGAACGTGCGCAACCTGGTGACTGCGACCACGCCGTTCGACATGGGCGTGCGCGAATTGCCCATCTACAACATCGTGGACCAGATGAGCGAGGAGGCGATGGAGCTGGTGACGCGCGTGCACGGCAACTGTCCGGCGTGGATGGTGCAGTCGTTTTTCACTGCGATGGCTCCGGCGCATCACGCGATCGACAAGTTCGTCGGGCTCTACCGTAACGCCGAGCGCGATGGTTATGCCGAGCAGTTCGACCTGTTCGAGCGCTGGATGAACAGCGACGTGGCTCTGGCGGGGCAGATCTTCCGCGAGATGGGAGGCGACATCTCCAAGCGCAACCAATTGGCGCGCGGCGAGTTCGAAGTCGGCGGACGCCAGGTCGAAGTTGGCCAAATCAAGTGTCCGCTGCTCAACGTGGTTGCCGAGTATGACGACGTGGTTCATCCGCGTTCGAGCCTGGGTCTGGTCGATCGTGTTAGCAGCCGCGACCGGCGCAACCTGACCTTCCCGACCGGGCACGTCGGTGCGATGGTGAGTGGCGCGGCGCACAAGAAACTATGGCCTCAGATCGGCGCCTGGCTGGGAGAAAGATCGAATTGAGCAAGAGACGTAATGAACAAGAAACAAAAGGAAAAGGGGAAGCATCACGAGGAGACGCAAAAGCCGGAAAATGTCGCGCATGCGACCAAGTATTCCGCGCCGAGCGCGAATTCGTGGTTAAGTTCTAAACTGACGGAGCAAAGCTCCCAAAAGGATTCACGGAGGACCCTGATGTCGGAGAAAGAACACAGCGGAGTGTATGAGGGAATTTCACGTATCGCCGAGAAGTGCATGAACCCCGCGGGCGCCAAGAAGGCGGCGGCGTGGTACATCGACACCACTGAGAAGCTCGCGACGCAGGCCTTGGACTTTCAGGCCAAGGCGACCGAGTGGGCCAAGGAGACCCCGATCTATCCATTGATCGAGGCTCAGCAGACGATCGGCCGCAAGCTGGTTGAGCAGAGCGTGAGCACCGCTCGCTCGCTCTGGAAGCTCTAAGGAACTGTTCGATTGCTTGAGCGGCGCGCTCTGATTGGAGGTCCGTATCATTCGTGACGCGCTCCGCTGACGGCGGATCCTGATTTCTTCAGGCGGTTCGCGCACTTCGCGCGGACCGCTTTTTTTATTTCCGCTTCTCAATGTTTTCGGCCTGCGAGCCGGGTTGCATAACGCAGTGGCACGGAGAGTGCTTGATATGATGAAAGGGTGACCGGCGCAAGTGAGTACTGCATAAACGCTTCGGAAACATACTTGCCGGCCGATATGATCTGAATCGCGAATAGCCAAATGTTTCGCGCTATCATCTTGTGGGGTTGCAGGTGGAATATGCCGCGTTTCGGATTTAGTCCCTTCATGGTCGTGTGTTTTGCCATCAGATGAAACATTATTTATTGGCTAGCGACTTCGATCAGACGCTCAGCTTCAACGATTCCGGTATCGCACTGAGCGAACTGCTCGGCATTACCGGCTTCAAGGACAAGGTTGCCGGTCTCTCGCGGCTCAATCTGGTCCAGCAGGGTGGCGAACTGGCGTATCTCCTGCGCCACGATCCGGAATATCGGTGCGTACGCAGGAAGGACCTGGCCGAAGTTGGCCGCCGCGTTCGCCTCAAGCGCAACATCCCATTGTTGAGCCGGCTACTGACAAACGGAATCGAGGGCCATCACTTCGAATTCTATGTCATTTCGGCGGCTCCCGAAGAGGTTGTGCGGTCGGCGTTGCAGGGCATCGTGCCGCCGGATCACGTTATCGGCACGCGGCTCGGCTATGCCGCGGAATCGGGCGAGATCGAATCGATCGCGCGGGTCGCGGCCGGCTACGGCAAGGTGGCGGCGATCGATGAGTTGCGCCAAACGCTGGGCGTACCGAGCGAGCGCATCATCTACGTCGGCGACGGCAGCTCAGACATCCACGTGATGCTCGAAGTAAACCATCGCGGCGGTTTCACGATCGCGGCTTCAGCGGCCAAGTACATCACGCAAATCGCCAAGCGCACGATCATCAGCGACGACGCATTGAGCGTGCTGGTGCCAATTCTGGAACAGATCGGCGGGTGGAGCCCGGAGCGTATACGCGAGTTGTTCGAGGCGCATGGAGTGCTGATTCAGCAGTGGGACAAGGTGCGCACCGACTGGCTGACGATCGGGGAGAGTTCGATCGCCGCGGAGCCACAAGCAACGGCGCGCGATGAAACTGCTCGGGAGCAGGAATGATCCTGGTAGGATTAGTCGCGCCAGTTTTCGCCGCAGGACTCGTCGTCGCCAGGCTTGCGCAATGCTTCGAAATGCTTTGCGCAATGATTTTCGACGCGTTGCTCTTTGCCCCGCTTCCGTTCGGGCGCTAGTATCGCTGCGCACCGCACGAACGGCGGCAGTTTCCCGCGTGTGCTTGATCGAACACTAGTGGGATGATTTCGCCAGTGGCGTAAAATTTGGTCGTGACGGAGAGACGAAGTGGCCGCAGGAACATTTGCTCAGAGCAACGACGGAACCAGAATTCACTACGAGATTCGCGGGCAGGGCGCACCGCTCGCGCTTATCTTCGGCTACGCCGGTTCGAGCCGCGGATGGGGCGAGCCATTCGTGAAGCTGCTCGAGTCGCATTTCAAGATTATTCTGATCGACAACCGCGGCACGGGCCTGAGCGACAAGCCCGAAAAGCCGTTCTCGATGGCCGAGATGGCAGCCGACGCGGCGAACGTGCTCGACCATGCGAACATCGACCGCGCACACGTGATGGGCATCTCGATGGGCGGAATGATCGCGCAGGAATTTGCTCTCAATCATCCCTCGCGTCTGCGCGGATTGGTGCTCGGCTGCACGATGTGCGGCGTCGCTCACAGCGTCCCCGGCGACCCCGAGACGCTCGCCGCGCTCCAACTGCAACCGAACGAGCCGCTTGCGGCGCAAGTGGAGCGCCTGCTCGCGGCCTGCTGCGCCAAGCCGTTTCTCGCCTCGCCAAAGGGCCAGGCGGTGCTCAAAGAGAGGGTGGCGGAAGTAATGAACTACGCGATCACGCCGCCGCACACCTATCAACTGCATTGGGGCGCGGTGGTGGGCTTCGACACATTCGATCGCCTGCCCCAGATAAAAGCGCCGACGCTGGTTATCACCGGGACCTCCGATCTTCTGGTTCCGGATGGCAACTCCGACATCATCAAGCAACGCATCCCCAACGCGCAGATACGCAAGCTGCCGGAAGCGGGCCACGTCTTTTTCTGGGAAGCTCCGGAGGACACCGCAGCGGCGGTCACGGAATTCCTTGTGCCCGTGAACTGATAAGGCTAAGACAGTCCAGGCGACTCGCCAGGATGCGCCGTAGCGTCAGAGTACACCCTATGTTGCGACTGGACACGTCTACGCATGTTGAAATTTTAGTTGTGCATAATAAAAATTGGTACGAGTGAAATTTGAATGTATAAGATAGATTTTCGCGTTATGGCATAACACTTGCGTTTCTCTGCGTCGGGGAGAGGGGGGCAGGGGCGGAGGATCTCCAGGGCGATGACCCCGGGTGGTGCTTCGTGGATATACAACGGTCGATTAACGTTTCTGATCCGGAAATCGATATGAATCGGGCGATCGAACGGGCGCCGCGGGTGCGGATGTGGCGGCTGGTCGAAGCGCTCAAACGCCTTGGTCCCGGAATCTTTGCGATGGAGACGCCGAGGCGGTCGGTGGACCGCGAGCTCGAAGAATTCTCCTCGCCTTGGGACTGAAGCTGCCACAATCCTCGCCGTAGTTTCGCGCTGGCGACGCGATTCGCCGGCTCCTTGAGCGAGGTCCGGCCAATGACGGCCGGCGGACTACGGTACGCATCAGTCCGGGCGCGAGGGGGACATTCCCGGCGCTCCCGCCAATTCACTCAATACTCCCCGGACGGCTTCCCCGCGTTATCGGGATACGGAATCGGAAAACAGTCAAACAGTGCTCGTCGATCTACGTCAACGTGCCGTACGTCTGATCGCCCGAGTGTCAATTCGTCGGCGCCAGTTTTATGGCGCTCCACGAATCGGGTAGGAAGATTCCGCATTCTCGCCCCCGATCCACTTCGAGCGGCGGTCTGTAAAAAACGTGATTTCTCACATCGGGTTGAGGTCACACCGAAGACGCACTCCCGGACATCCGCTTGGCATCATTGTTGCGCGTTGGCCCGGACAAGATGCGACGGCCGGGGACGCGAAGGGAGGAGATGTGGCGGGGGTTGGCCGGCTGGGCGCTCGGTATCGTGCTGGGAACGCTGCTGAGCGTCGGACCGTGCGCGGCGGGACAATTCGAGAGCCCGGATGTGGAGGTCCAAACCGACGCGCCGCAACCTGAGACACCGCAAATTGGTACTCCCATAGACGCCACGATGGCGCGTCTGAGGAGAATAGAGAAGGTCGCGGGATTCGATCCGGCGCGTCTCTCCGCGGCCAGCCGCAATCTTTTCAGCCTCGCCGATCGTTGGACGGCGTGCGCGAGCGGCTGCTCAGAGGCGTTTCGGGCACTGCGGAGTCCAGGCAAACGCAGGGTTTCACCGTGGCGCGAGATGCCGCTGACGCTTGGAACCGATCTCCGCCAATCGCGCTATTCGGGCTTCACGCAGAGTGAAACGGCAACGGCCTGGTGCGGTAGCAACGTAGTGATGGGGTTCAATGACAGCGGCGCCGAAGTCACGACGATGGCTTCCGGACGCGGTGTCAGCATGGACGGATATGCCCAATCTTCCAACCGCGGTGCCACGTTCACCTACATGGGATCGCTCGACCACGCCGAGCGATCCCAACACTTTCATGTCGGGCGATCCGGCCGTGGCGTGCGCCAATGCGGCAACCTTCTACTACGTTTCGAGCTTTCTCGACGGCACCAAAGGAATATTCGGCGTCAGCCTCTCGACCTCAGGCGATGGCGGTAAGACTTTCGCGACGCCGGTCGTGATAGCCTCTAAGCCGTCGAATAGCCACATCGTCGATGGGGCCTGGATTGCGGTCGACCCTGGGACACCGGGACGCCTGTATGTGAGTTACACCGACCTCGATTTTTCTGGATCGACATGTGGGCAGGAAAGCGGTTCGGCGGTGCCGCGCTATGCGATCGAAGCCGTGAGTTCGGCCGACGGAGGCACGACCTGGACCGGCGCACCGGTGGTGGTGGCGCAGGTATGCGCCGACAGCGCGCATATCTTCGCCTTCGTCGACGGCGCGCGGGTGGCCGTGGGGCCGAATGGCGAGATCTACGTGGCGTGGGAGCTGTTTGGCGACAGTAGTAGTCTCGGAGCGGCGCGTGATCGAGATCTCCAAGTCGACCAACCAGGCACAGTCCTTCTCGGCCTCGCCCGTCACGGTGGCGATGGTCGGTTGCGCGGGCGATTGCGCCGATTGGCAGGGGCTGGCTCACAGCAATGAGCATCCAAGCCTAGCGATCGGCAAGGGAACCAATAGCGGGAAAGTCTACCTGTCGTGGGCTGACGGCGATCGCCAGGCGCCCGACACCTTGACCACTACCGGGTTCTACAACTTCACAGATGTCATGTTCAGCCAGTCGGCAGACGGGGGCATGACCTGGTCGCCATCGGTTCGCGTCAATAACAACTCTCAAGGGCGGTAGCGCGCCGCCGACCGATCATTTCGAGCCCGCGCTTGCCACCGACCTCAAAGGACGCATCGCAATCTGTTTCTATGATCGCAGAAACGATCCTTCCAATTTTCGTATCGATCGCTACTGCGCCTCCTCGCATGATGGCCGGAACTGGCCTAACAGCCGAATTACGGCGATGTCCTTTCCTGCGATCGTGGGTCAGGACGTCCTGATGGCGCCTGACTACATGGGCGACTATGACACGCTGGCCACGGACACTCTTGGCTTCCATGCCGGATTCGTTGGCGGTTACGCCTCCAATCTATCCGGTCATCCGCTGGTCAAGACGCTCCAGTACTAGGCCGACGGACCTCGGCTGCGCACACTCCAGCGAGTGAGCGAGCTCGAGGAGCTTCACGCAAGATGGCGCGACCTCGCAGGATGTTTCTCGTTCTGAGACTGTTGTCCAGTGTAGATGTCTCGAAGATGAGACTATAGCCACTCAATACGCCCGACTGCGCTCAGGAAAGTCACTATTGGCATCTTCCTGGTGCTGGCATGCTCAGTGCTCCCTTGCTGGCAAGCGATCACCTGACCAGGAGGTGTAATCATGTCTCTGCGTACATATCGGCCTTCAAAGCGCGGCCAAATCGTAGTGCTGCTCGCTATGTGCCTGCCCGCGCTATTGGGCGCGATAGCGCTGGTCGCCGATGTTGGTGTGCTCTATTTCAACTGGCAGCTCTTGCAAGCTGCGGCTGACGCCGGCGCCGTCGCAGGTGCGAGCTATCTTCCCTCTTCTCCCTCACTTGCAATCTCGACCGCAAACGCCTTCGCTGAACACAATGGAGTCGCTCCTGGCGAGATACTCTCCACTACGATTATAGCCAACAATACCGAACTCAACCTTCAGGTCCATCGCTCAGTCCCATACAGCTTCGCCACTCTGCTGGGACTGACCAGCGGAACAGTTTCGGCGCAGGCGACGGCGCAAATACAGACCGTCGGCAAGGCGATCGGCGTTACACCTATGGGTGTCGATTTTCAAACACAATATTCGTCCGGGCAGGTTGTCACGCTCATGGAAAACCAGGTTGGACCGGGAGATTGGGGGCCGCTGGCGTTGGGCGGCACTGGAGCGAGCAATCTCGAGCAAAACATTGAATACGGATACGAGGGCTCAGTATCACTGAATGATGACATTCTCACTGAACCGGGTATATCTGCAGGCCCCATACGTAGCGCGTTCAACTTCGTCATCAATAAGGGTCAAAGCGAAGATCCGGGCGGTACCTTCGCCAATCATACCTTCAACGATCCTCGGGTGTTAATCGTGCCGATGGTTAATTTCAACACCGCCCAGGGAAGTTCGGAAGTGCAAGTCATGGGCTTCGCAGCATTGTGGTTGGTCAGTGTCGATAGCAAAAACGACATTCAGACCTACTTTATCGACCAAGTGGTGCCGGGCAGTACGCCGAATTCCAACGCTTCAAACTACGGAGCATATAAAGCCGTTCTTATCCAGTAGGCCGAGGGTCCTAAGTGTCAGCAAACGCCTACGGTGGCGGCTCGTCTGACTGCCGACAGTGTGTGACCGGACTTGTCCGGAATGCGTCCGCACGCCTACGGCCAACCTTAGGTCGATAGCATTTCGATCCACGCGTTCTTGATATTTCGCGACGATTTCACAGTCGTACGAGGGTGTTCGATACGCAAAGTGATCCTGGGGTTAATCACACCGACTACGGGTTGTGGCATCTGCGTGTCTACATCTTGTCGAATGTCTCGCGTTCGGACACTAGCTAGTCCGTTCATAAACAAGCCAGATGCGCGCGTTCAGCCACGAGACAGTAGCTAAGTGCATCTTTCCGCAAAGTTGTTGCGAAAACACAGAAACCCCAGAAGACAACCCGATGGCACGAGAGATGCTGATGTTAATGGCTGATGTGAGTGAATACAAAAGAGCGAAGATGAGGACTTACTGATCAACGTGAATACAAAAGGTAGCAAGGTTATGCGAATCAAAACACGAGTGTGGAAAACGTTATGTGGCAATACTAATGCCCAAACGATGACCGAATATGCTTTGATCTTGGCGGCTGTCGCGATCGTGGCTTATGTCACATACCAAGTGATGGGCCAGGATATCGGATCGATGGTCAACGTCATCGACAACGCACTGTCTAGTTCGTAGGCGGCGGACTGGGAACGCAACGTTACGGATTGGAACGGTGACAATGAGACGAATTAACCGGCTGCGGCCGACGGGAGAGGAGAGATAGGATATGGAACTGCTTAGTGAGATGTATGTGAAGGCGACTGAGGGAATACGTAAAGGCATTCGCAAGATAGCCGAAGGTCAGACGATGACGGAGTACGCGCTGATTCTGGCCGCCGTGGCGATCGTGGCGTACGTCACCTATCAGGTGATGGGCCAGGACATCGGATCGATGGTCAACAAAATCGACAGCGCTCTGAGCAGCTCGTAGAGCGCCGATTAGCCTCCACGCTCAGGCCTAGAGACGGCCACGGCCGGCGCCTCCGACAAGCGAGGCCGTAAGTAGTGCAACAGTCGGGGAAGCGAAAGAGGGATATGGCGCGCCAGGAGCACGCGCGCCCAACGGGTGATGGAGAAATCAGAAGCGGCCGGGCGGATGCCCTCGCAAATGACGCCCAACTCGGCGTTGGTGCGCGCGTATGCGGAACTGGCGAACCGTCTCGGCAGGAGCCGCGCGCGCGCGGCAGAAGTCATGTCCGCAACCGAGTCGGGTCCGGCACGCGGGTTTGTCACTCGGCTACTCGGCTCGTTGGGTGCACGCACCTGAAGGAGAAGCGTAATGAGAATAACCGACAGGATTTTACAGGCCAGTAACCGCGCGCCAGTCGAGCAGCCGGGCGCCTTCCTTGGCGGTAGTGCGATCTGGCGTCCACGGGACGAAGCCGCGGACTCCACACGCGAGCTTAAAATAAAGGTGCACAACCGGCTGTTCGAGTCGATGGACGTTTCGCGGATGGAGATGCTCGACCCGGCGCTGATAGCTGCCAAGGTGACCACCGCGATCGGCGAGACCCTTGATGAGGACGGTCGCTTGCTGACTGACGGCGATCGGGCGCGGCTGGTCGAAGAGGTCAAGAACGAGTTGCTCGGACTTGGACCCTTGGAGCCGCTGCTGCGTGACGACGACGTCACCGACATCATGGTCAACGGGCGCGACCATGTCTACGTCGAGAAGCGCGGCAAGCTTCACGAGACCGGAATTCACTTCCACGACGACCAGCATCTGATGCTGATAATCGATCGCATCGTTTCGCAGGTCGGAAGGAGAGTCGACGAATCGTCGCCGATGGTCGACGCGCGGCTGCGCGACGGATCGCGCATCAACGCGATCATTCCGCCGCTGGCGATTGACGGGCCTTCGCTTTCGATCCGGCGCTTCGGCAAAAAGCGCTATTCGATCGACGACCTGGTGGCCAAGGAAAGTATTTCGCCGGAGATGGTGTCTTTGCTTCGGGCGGTGGTCAAGGCGCGGCTCAACCTGCTGGTCTGCGGCGGAACCGGCTCGGGCAAGACCACAATGCTCAACTGTCTTTCGAGCTTCGTGCCCTCCGACGAGCGCATCGTCACCATCGAGGACTCGGCCGAGCTGTCGCTGCAGCAGACTCACGTAGTGAGGTTGGAGACCCGCCCGCCCAATCTCGAGGGCAAGGGTGAGGTTACGGCGCGCGAATTGGTACGCAACACGCTGCGGATGCGTCCCGACCGAATCATCGTCGGCGAAGTTCGCGGAGCCGAGGTTTTCGACATGCTGCAGGCGATGTCGACCGGCCACGACGGTTCGATCGCGACCATCCACGCCAACAGTTCGCGCGAATGCTTGGGACGCCTCGAGATGATGATGCTGCTCGCAGGCTTTTCGATCCCTGAGCGCGCGATGCGTCAGCAGATCGCGGCGGCCATCAACGTCGTCGTCCACGTCGCGCGCCTGTCAGACGGCTCGCGCAGGATGATGAAGATTTCCGAAGTCACCGGGATGGAAGGCGAGGCAATCATGATGCAGGACCTGCTCGAGTTCGTGCATACCGAGACCGACTCGGCCGGCATGGTACACGGCCACTATCGGTCAACCGGTATCCGTTCGGCCTATGCGCAACGCATCGAGCGCGCCGGCTACAAGCTCGACAGTACCCTGCGGGCAACCGGGACGGATTGATGGATTTGCTGATCGCGTTTGCGGTGTTCTTGCTGCTCGCCGGCGTCGGCGGAGTTCTGGTGCATCGTTCGCTCGACCACTCGGCAGCCGGGCACCGTCTCGAAGAAGTCACGCGGCCGATTGACGCCTATGACCCGCTGGCCCGCACCGGTTCCCGCTCGCGCGCCGCCAACGATCTGTTCAACGGCCTGCCGCGACTCGACCTGATGCGGCGCCTGGAACAGTACCTGTGGCAGGCAGGGATGTACCAAGGCGCTAATAGGGCGTTGCTGCTGATGGGCGGGCTGTTCGCGGTGACCACTGTCGGCGGGACGCTAGCCACCGGAGATCTATTCATCTCGACTGGCGTTGGCGTGGCGCTGGGCCTGACGCCGCTTATTTACATCCGCATGAAACGGGCGCGACGCCTGAAAGCCTTTCTGCTACAGCTGCCTTTCGCGCTCGATTTGATCAAGTCGTCGTTGGAGGCTGGCCACACCCTGCAGCGCGGGATGCAGGTAGTCGAGCAGGAGTTCACCGACCCGCTGGGTGGCGAGTTCCGCACCGTGGTTGAGCAGACACGGCTCGGGTTGCCTATTTCCCAGGCTCTCGCGGACATGCTGGCACGGGTGCCGGAAGACGATCTGCGGCTCTTCGTGGTGGCGGTCAAGGTGCAAACCGCAGTGGGTAGTTCGCTGGCACAGATTGTAGCGCGGCTGTCCGATATCGTGCGCACTCGCCAGCGGCTGTTCTCGCAGATTCGCGCGCTCACCGCGCAATCCCGGATGAGTGGGATGGTGGTCGGGTTGTTGCCGGTGGTGGTGCTCCTGATGTTTAGCATCGTTCAACCGGACTACGCGCAAATGTTGTTTTTCGACCACACCGGACGGCTAATTTTAAAAACGGCCGCGGGTCTCGACTTCGGCGCCTTTATGCTCATTCGGCGCATTCTAAGGGTCAGATTTTGATCGGGGTATCGCGATGAACCCTCTGATAGTCAGTGCTGTCGTGTTCCTGGTGCTCGCAGGCGCAGCGAGCGCCATCTACATCTCGGTCACGAATCGGCGGCACGTGATGGAAGCGCGGATGAGCCGGGTGGGACATAAAGCTCGCGTAGACATGGCCGCGGCGGGCCTGCCTGTTAGCGATCAACAATCGACCCGCGCGCTGCTCCAGTGGGCGGTCGGACGGCTGCCCAAGCCCAAGCTCGACGCGTCTCGCAGCACCAGGCTCAGCGAGCTGTTAGTGCAGGCAGGCTTCAAAACTCGCAATGGACTCGCGTTGTTCCAGATCTGCAAGCTGGTCGCCGCGGTCTGCGGACTATTGTTGGGCCTGACTCCGAGCCTGGCGTTTGGTATGCGCGGCAGCCACGTGATTCTGCTCACTGTCGTCGGTGCCTCGGTGGGCGCGTTTATTCCCGGCCACTACGTGAACAAGCGTGCTAAAAATCGCCAGCTCGATATCGGACGACAACTGTCCGACGTGCTCGATCTTTTGGTGGTGTGCGTCGAGGCAGGACTCGGTTTGCTTGAGTCGATCAAGGTCGTCGGCGACGAGACCAAGGCGCAGCAACTCGTCATTGGGAACGAACTTACGCAGGTGGCGGGCGAGGTCAACGCAGGATCTTCGTTGGGTCAGGCGTTGCGCTCGCTGGCCGAGCGCAGCGGAGTCGCTGACATCAAACCGCTAGCCGCGACCCTGATTCAGAGCGAGCAACTCGGCGCCGCTATTGGGCCCGCTCTGCGCGCGATCTCAGACTCGATCCGCGTTCGGCGCCGTCTCAACGCCGAGGAGGCCGCTCAGAAGACTACCATCAAAATCCTTTTCCCATTGGTGCTGATGATTTTGCCGGCAATGCTGCTTATCATTATCGGCCCGGCGATCGTGCAAACGGTTCGCACGCTTAGTTTCTGAACCCAGCCTCTCTTTCACCGCTGGATCGAGACGCAGCTGGCTTCGCGGTAGAGTCCGTGCGTCCCCCGGCGTTCCCGATTCGTTGCATCTTCGGGCTCACCTAACGGGGCGCGACACGATTGATACGGATGGCTAGAATGAGCTGACATGGAGCGCGGGGCAGAGAAGCGTTCATCATAAGTAAGCTGAGGAGGCGGGCGGATGCGCGGCATAATTTTGAGGTTTGCACTCTTCAAACCGGCAATCGTGAGATCATTGATGATCGCGAGCGTGGCTACCGCGGGACTGATGGCGGCTGGATGTTTGCAGGTCGCGCCACAACCCCCCGTGCCGCCGACCACGATGAGCTCGTGGGGGCCGATGGGCGGCTTCTCGATGACATCAGGGGCGCCCTGCAGCGGCAAGGCGACGCTGAGCGACGGCACTGCCTCAGTCAGCGACGGGTGTTTCACTGGCGCCGATAATATCGTGCTTTGCACGGACACCACCGCGGCCAATCCACTTAGATGCACGCCCGCCAATGGCAGTCTCTCAATCTCCGGCGGTATCGGCGACACGGTCGCTTACGCTCGCATCCGCTGAGCTATGGGCGAATGGAAGACTCTGCTCACAAACAGCGCGCGCTCGAATTATGGAACGAGGGCGTGCAGCGTCAGATGCATGGCGATTTTGACGGCGCCATCGCGCTCTACACAAAATCTATTCAACTCTGTCCAACCGCGGAGGCTTACACCTTTCGTGGATGGGCCTACAATTTTCTGGGCCGTGTCGATGAAGCGATCGGCGAATGCAAGAAAGCGATCGAGGTCGATCCCGGCTTCGGCAATCCCTATAACGACATCGGCGCTTACCTGATCGCCAAGGGCGAACTCGATGAGGCAGTGCCGCGGCTGGAGCAGGCGAAGCAGGCGCCTCGCTACGAGCCGCGACATTTTCCGTACATGAACCTGGGGCGACTTTACGCGGTAAAGGGGATGCTGCAACAGGCGATTCGGGAATTCGAGCGCGCCCTCGAGCTGCAACCGGGCGAGCCCACCTGCGAGACGTTCCTGGCACGGTTGCGCGCGACCCTCAATTGAGCTTCCGGTGTCGAGTGTCGCGATGAGACTAAGACTGCTGCCGAGGAGAAGCGTCGATGCTTAAGGTTGGCGATCTAGCGCCGGACTTTACCTTGCCGGCCGACGACGGCCGACAGTTCAGGCTGTCGAGCCTGCGCGGCCGCAATGTTCTTCTGTGGTTCTTTCCCGAGGCGGACACGCCGGGATGTAGTCTGGAGGGTCGCGGCCTGCGCGACCATCGCGAGTACTTCGATCAGAACACGATCGAGATAGTCGGGGTGAGTTTCGACAGCGTCGCCGACAACTCCGCCTTCGCGCTCAAACACAACTTCGGCTTCCGACTGCTTAGCGATACCACGCACGAGGTCGCATTGGCCTACGGCGCTTGCGAAAATCTCAAGGCAAGGTATACGGAGCGTATCAGCTTCCTGATCGACGATAGCGGTCGAATCGAACGCGTTTATGACAAAGTCGATCCGCGCGATCACGCCGCAAAAGTACTTGCTGACGTGCTGGGCGTGTAAGTTTGCCGACTGTCTTTGCAGCTTGACTCGCTTTGCCGCCGATGAGACATCGGCCGCATGGAGTGTCCCTTGCACAGTCATCGGCCATGAACTCGCATCAGGCTGCGCCGCGGGACCAATCCTTGGTGCCGAAAGCGTAGCCATCCCCAAAGCATCGCAATCGATCGCCGCCCTTCCGAGGAGGCTGTTTACCTCCGGGTGGAAAGGGTGACGACTTTCGATCCACAATAGGAAGAGACAGTCCGTCGTTCGCGCTCCAATAAGCGGAGCGGCATACAAGCCGAAGCGCGCGCTTGCGTAGCAGGTATCGACTGGATTCTCGGGAGCAGGTGAGCATGATCGGGCCGGAAGAAATTTGGGCCGAGGCGGTACGGACCTTGGAGCGCGACAAACCGTTCGCGCTGGCCACGGTGGTCAATGTACGCGGCTCGACTCCGCGCGAGGTGGGAGCCAAGATGATCGTGCGCGACGACGGCCAGTTCGGCACGATCGGCGGCGGCTGTGGTGAGGCCGAAGTCTTCCGCAAAGCTCGTGTATTACTTGAAGATGGTGGCGACGCGCGGATAGCGGAGGTCGATCTCACGGGCGACTTTGACCAGCAGCAAATAGGTACATGCGGCGGCATCATGGACGTCTTCATCGACCTGTGGCGACCGCGTGCGGACCTCGAAGTCGCCCGCCGCCTGGCCGAAGCCGCGGATCACAATCGGCCGGCAGCGCTGCTCACTGTGGTCGATCCCGGGACATCGAATGGCAACACCGCGAAGGTCGGTGAGCGTACGGTGGTCGATATCTCGCGGCGCGCCGCACCGCTGGACGGTTTCGCCGGCTTGGGCGCCGAGGCGGCGCAGCAACTGAGCGAACATACCGCGGACGCGGTTGCGGCCTTGTTCGAGGTGGGCGCCGACGGCGCAGTCCGGCCAGCCGCGCGAGTCGAGCCGAGCGGGGCGCCCCGGGTCTTTCTCGATCCGATAACCGGCGCACAAAGGCTGATAGTCGTGGGCGCTGGCCATATCGCGCAGCCGCTCGCACAACTCGGGTCGATGCTGGGGTTTCATGTCACAGTAATCGATGACCGGGCGGCCTTCGCAAACCGCGAGCGGTTTCCCACTGCCGATCAGATAATCGTGCGCCCGTTCACCGCCGCGATCGAAGCGCTGGAACTCGACCGCCATTGCTACCTGCTTTCGGTCACCCGCGGCCACGCCTTTGACGAAGAGGCCCTGCTCGCCGCGCTCAGGAAGCGCAACGGCGCTTTCATCGGGATGATAGGTTCGCGCCGGCGCGTGCGCGCGACGCTCGAACGCATCGCCGAAGCCGGAATACCCGCTTCCGAGCTTAACGAGGTCCATGCGCCGCTCGGCGTCGACCTCGGCGCCGAGACGCCGGCCGAAATCGCTGTTTCGATCATCGCCGAGATCATTCGTGAGCGGCGCATGGGCGCGCGTGACCCATTCAACCTCGGGGTCAAGCTCGGACAACTGAGGCGTCCGGGCTAGGAACGCTGTTGGCCAGTGACGTGGTGGCGGCGCATCAAGCCGGAACCGGACCGTCGGATGCGGGCGCGACGTTCGAAGGGATCCTGCTGGCGGCGGGTGAATCTCGCCGAATGGGCTATCCCAAACCGCTGCTCAAGCTTGGTTCGCGCACCTTCATCGAAATACTCGCGGACGCGATGCTCCAGAGCGTCGAGCGTCTGCTCGTAGTGGTCGGTGGGCATGCCGACGCCGTGCGCGATGCGATTCCTGCCGATCCTCGAATCCTCGTCGTCGAGAACCCTGACTTTCTTAGCGGTCAGCTTTCCTCGATTAAGGCCGCTCTGCCGTGGGTAGCGTCCACGGCGGCGGGCGCGCTGATTCATCTGGCGGACCATCCGATGGTCCGTGCGGAGACCTTCGCCGCCGTGATCGACGGTTATCGAAGCGTGGGCAAGCCGATAACAATCGCGCGTTATCACGGTCGTCGGGGCCATCCCGTGTTGTTCGCGCGCGAACTTTTTGTGGAGCTGGCGGATGCCCCTGAAGATCAAGGCGCGCGGGCGGTCGTGACGGCGGACCCGTCGCGCGTCGCTTACGTCGACGTCGACGATCCTGGGGTGCTAACCGATCTCGATACACCCGAGGATCTGGAACGCGCCGGCCTGGCCCGTCCTCCAGAACGGGAGGAATAGCGTTCGATGAAAACGGATTCGCCCGCAAATCAGGCACCTTTTGCTGTAACCGTCGACGTGAGCCATCGTACTTTCTACCAGGTATGCGTGGCGCCCTTGCATTCAAGCGATTCGCTCGTAGCGTGTCGGAGCCATCGGACCAGGACCTGGTAACGGGGGCGCTGAACGGCGAGCCCGCGGCCTTCGCGGAGCTGGCCGGACGGCACCGCCCTCGCGTTGAGCGCATCTGCCAGCGTTTTTTTTCCGATCTGGAGCAGGTGCGCGATCTCGTCCCAGGAAACCTTCATTCACGCCTACGGCGGGTTGAAGGGTTATCGTGCGGAAATTCCTTTCGGTGCCTGGTTGCGCGCCATCGCAACCAACTTGTGCTATGACGAGTTGCGCCGCCGGCGCCGTAGGCCCGAAGAATTGGTGGCCGACTTCAGCGTGGCCGAAGCGAACTGGCTGGGATTGGTCAATACTGCCACTCCGGAACAACTGGTCGAGGCGGCTGAGGAACGGCGCGAGGCCAAGACGCTGGCGGACAAATTGCTGTCAACGCTTAAGCCGGAAGATAGACTGGTACTGACGTTGCAGAACGGTGAGGAAATGAGCGTCAGTGAAATTGCCGCGATCGTCGGCTGGAGTGAAGCAAAGGTTAAGATTCGCGCCTTTCGGGCGCGACAGGCTCTGCGTCGTCAGGCCGCGCGCCTGGTGCGGCCGCGCAAAAGCGGAGAGTGAATGATGAACTGTTTTGAAGCACGTCAGGATTTCGTCAGGTTTTGGCAGAACGCGCTCGAGAGCGAACGGCGTCGCGAGTTGCTTACACATTTAAAGGGATGCTTGAAGTGCGACCACGCGTTTCGGACGTTTGCGCTGACGGCACCGATGCTTCACTCGGGGGGCTCGGCGGCGGCCTCGCCCTCAATCAGCACCGCGTCGCACGACTCAGTGGGTACTCCGGCGCAAAACGGTTCTCATGTCGACCGGCCTATCGATATGAATGGGTTACGCAGCGCCGACGCTCAGCGGGCGGCCGAGATTCTGCGGCGCGCTTCGGTTTACCGGCTCGCGGATCGCCGCCCTTCGGGCCGCTGGGGCGGAGCCGCGGCGGGGTTATCGGCAGTCGTGGCGGCAATGTTGCTCGTCTACTTCTCGGTCGCTGCGCCGTCACAGTCCTTCGATGACGCCTTGGCCAGTTCGGATTCAATTTCCGAGACCGCCGCACAGCCGGACATGGATTTCCTTGGTCAGCAGATACCCACGATTCCCACGGTGAGCAGCGACCTTGCCGGATAGTGGAAAGGGCTGGCTCTTCGTAGTGATTGCGGTAGCGGGCCTCGCGATCGGATTCGCCGCCAGCAGTTTAGCCTACCGCTACCGATGGCTGGGCGTTCCGCGCGGGCCCTTCATCGACCGGATTCAGCACGAGCTGAATCTGACGCCCACGCAGCGCGATCAAATACTCCAGATCATAAACGAGACGCGCTCCAAGGTGATGAACCTGCGCGAAGAATTCCAGCATCAGCGCCACGAAACGATACTACAGGCGCGTGCGCGGGTGCGTGCCTTGCTGACGCCCGAGCAGCAGGAGAAATTCGATCGCGAGTTCAGACCCCCTGAGCACGACCACGGGGGCGATCACGACATGCATGAGGGCGAAGGCCGACCGGGTGAAGGTGGGGGCGAACCTCACGAGGGTGCAGGGCCTCCTCCGTAACCTTAGTACATTTTTCGTCTCCGCCTTTCACAAAGCAGGCGTTCTGAAGGCCACGGATAGGCCGCGGCTGCTCGAAATTCCGGCCCTCTTATTATCTTCCTCATAGCCAAGCGTCTCCGCGGGCGCTTACACCTGACATCGTAAATACGAAATACCGAGGCCGGCGCGTACGGCGATGCATCCTTTGGGGGCTGTTTTCAAATTCTCAACGAAGAGCGACCGCGTGCATCTTCCCAAACACCTGAAGTTTGTGCCAATTTTGTGCCCGCTCACCAGTTGAGTTAAAGCCTGTCCGCCGATGACGCCTGTGCCGGGAACATTCGTATTTGCAATTGTGGGCGAGCCCCATGTTCGCGCAGTGAACATCGCGCTCACATACCTGAAGCGTTTCTCCCGTTCAAATATCGTTGTCGTAATGAGCAGAAGCGCACTTCAGCCCGCTCACGATCAGGTTATCGAGGTCGAGCTTCCGGACCATCTTGATGATCGCGAGGCAAGCATATTTCTAAAGACCAGCTTGCTCGAAGTATTGGGGCCAGTTCCCTCTCCTTTGTGCTATCTAGATAGTGACGTGATCGCAGTGAATGACGACGTCGATTCTATCTTTAAGTACAAACACGGTCCTGTGACCTTCGCGTCTGACAACGTTTCGATCGATATGTTCACTGGCTATGCCATTAACTGCGGCTGCCGGGAGAGCACCTGCAATCATCTGCGCGAGTGCATTGTAAATAAATTCGGCATTTCGATCACATCGGGTGACTGGCGACTCTGGAACGGTGGGGTCTTTCTGTTTGACTCGCACTCTGCGGATTTCTTGAGACTCTGGCACGACCTGACTCGCCAAATACAGACTGACTCGCTTTGGCGAACCCGCGACCAGGCGACGCTGGCAGCCGTGGTCTGGAAATTTGGCTTGCAGGATCAGCTGAGATTGCCGCGCGCTTTCAATTTCATCGTTGACCGTTTCTGGGGGCTGCCACTGTCTGAGCGCTGCAACGCTTCGCCAAGCCGTTTTCACATTTGGAACGACTATTCGTTGACGGGCGAGGGAGGGCTGCCCCGCCCGTCTCTGCTGCACTTCGTAAACGGCGGCGTCGGTCAAGTGGGCTGGCAGAATTGGGACGAAGTGCAGTCTCTCCTCTGCCATTAGACGAAGAACATGATCCCGGCTAAGACTCGTTACGCCATTGTTGTGTGCGCGACGACGATCCTGCGCAAGCCGTCGCGGGTTCTACAGGCTGGATTGTCTGCGCAGTAAAGACGGCTTGCACTCCCCATTGGGTGGGTATGTCCTCTCGCGCAGAGCAGACCCGGTAGCGAGCCGGCGCAGGTAGTTCGGTTGGGCCGTGGATGATAAGCCATATCGGGTAGTATTGGCTTGCTATCGAGTGATCGTTCAGGCCGCTGAGATCATGAGCCAGAACTAGAACATCGCCTGAACGTAGGGTATCGAGCTTTGGCGCGATGCCTATACCATAAAAAGTTCTATCCCGGAGAAAATTGTTCTCTGCGACATTTGGGACGAATCCACCACTTCCCGGCGGCTGTATGCGCAAAAAGGGCGAACTCCTTCCTAGGTCGATTATAAGCGGCGTCGAGTCTTTCGAACACCAGGATGTTGATACCGGATGAGATCGATAATGTAATCTGCCTATAGTCGCCATCAGGGGAGTGAATATCGACAGTACAACGATCGTAGCACTAATGACACAAACCACTTTCGCCGATGACGCAAAATAGTGATGGTCTCTGGGCCGAGGGCCAAACACTCGGCAGATAGCCAATGCGCCGAGTCCTACCAACAACGCCTCGAGCGCGTTGGTCGACGCGAACGTCCTGTAGGCGTCGGCATTCCAGAAGGTAAACGCTGATGAGAAAACGCAACCGACAAACGCCATCACACAGAGCTGCTCTATCCTGGAGCGGCTTGGCCTGAGAGCATATGTCAACCCGATCGCTTCGAGTACAACGAATGGGGCACGGTACCACTGCAGATGTCTATATATAGAACAACATTCCCAGGGATAAGAGTAGATATAGAGCAATTGATCTCTCAAGAAGCGTAAGGCGAAGCCTGACATCCCCACGAGCAACGGAACAGGGTTCGCCCGAATCATTGCGACGGCCTGTTCCATCACTAGATCGGTAGATGGACCGGAAGAACTGGTCTTCAGCGCAACCGTCCACGGTTGTCCCCCTTCTGCAAGACCATAGAGGATGTACGCGAAATTATTGAATGGAACAGTTCCAGGCCATGTGTAAAGCCGGTTCAGCATGACTGTAACTGCGGCCGCCGACACCAGACCGGCGGCTGACCAGAGGGTAGGCGTAACTGCGAAACGTCGTTGTCCGCTGAAACATCGCCCGGCCCCGATCACAAGCAGAGGCAACACAAGGAAGGGGCCAGGTCGCGCTGCCAGTCCGAGTGCAATCAAGAAAACCCCTGCAGCGAACAGGCGCGGTTTTTGATCGTCAGTTCCTACTAACAAAAGTGTCGCTCCCAGTGTGCCGTAGAGAAAGCCTGTCGGTTCCGTCATCATCGTTTTTGTAAACCCGGCTATGAAAGCAAGCATGACAACGGCCGCAATGGCAGCAGATGCGATTGTCAATCTATGGGCAATCTCCCTAACGAAGAGAAATATCGCGGCAGAGATCAGAGTAGTGCGCAGGATCAAAGCAATCTGTAAACGTTCGCCCGAAATGCCGAGTAGCGCTGCGATAAATACTTCATTCACGATACGAGTTGCGCTTAGCAGATCCAGTTTTCCGTCGAGGAGGAGACGAAAGCCGCCACTTAACCACCAGGAAGCATCAGACCACGGAAGGTAACCGCCAATGCAGAGAAATGTCGTTTCCCCTGTCGACCAGGGAATCCAAAGCATTTGAAAGATGGCAAGAAATACCGTGACAGCTCCAAGTATCTCGCCAATCTTAAAATACTTCCTCAGCAAAGCAATACGTCCATACAAAGGAACGAACGGGCTCAATTTCGGTGGCGATACGATTTCCAATACTTATCGTTCATATGGCTATTGAGCCGCCTGTTTCCGCCGTCTCTGTTCGCGCAGACGGCGTCTGCGGTTGCGCAGACAAGTATCAAGCGTTCGCCACGGCCGAGTGAAGCGCCAGTAACGCGAGCGATAAACGGCCTCCAGCTCTTGATGCGCGCGTTGAGAGTCCGTGCGGCTCCGTTCGAGTTCGCCGCCAGCCTGTGACAGTTCCATTCGTGCCCGGGTCAGTTGCTCACTCAATTGCGCTGACGCCGTGCGGACGTCGCTCAGTTCGTTCCTCGTATGCGTCAACTCTGTCCCTGCAGTTGCCAACTCGGCACGGACTGCTACGAGCTCAGACTGGAATCTCGCGAGATCAGCCCTGGCTTCCGCAAGTGCCGATTGTGCGAGATCTAGATTGATGCGGTCCTGATTCGCATCCGCTTGCTTCTGACTGAGTTGTGACTGAAGTTGAGCCAGCATTGCGCGGGTTTGCACGTTTTCGAGACCAATGTTTCTTACACGCTCGAGCCAGCACGCCGCCACAAACGAATCGTATGGCGCTAGTTGGCGGTGCAGACTGTCGAGCATGGCGCGCTCATGGTCGCCCGGGCCGTTTCCGCGCTTAAGCGCCCGATATGCCGAGATGATCCATTTGCGTAGAGGCGAGGGAAAGCGGTCGAAGTACTTGTTGTCGTGATGGCGAAGCTCGCGTTCCAGGAAATCTGCGGCCCCGTCGTGGGGTCCCCCGTCAGGTTTTGGCCACACGATACCAAGGGACTGCGCTACGCGTTGCGACTCAGCTCCCGAGGCGCGCAGAAGATCGCCATAGCGGATCGTAATCCGTGGTATTGCACGTGAATGCCGCTCGGCCTCCAGCACGTGGCGTAGCCACAAAAGTCCGCTCTTGTCGGGGGAGAATCCATTGCGCAATGCCAGCGATTCCGCCACTTCCGCGGGATGCCGCAGCACCGAGATCGCGCGCACCGGTACTCCGAGTTCCTCGAGCATCCCGAGCCAAATCGGCAACAAGCGACAGAGCCTTGGGTCCTTTGCGCCCCATAACGGCTCGGTCATTAGGTCGCGCTGGATAATCTCCATCAACTGTTTGCGAAAAAATCGGACTCTATGATCATGCTCCCAACCTTCTGGAAGCGGTCGCGGATCATCCCACGAGGAGCCGAAGGCAGCCATCAACTCTTCGTGTATGCGTACGATTTCGGCGTGTTCGAAGTATCCTTTGGGCTGGGTCGGATCCTCGGCCATGAGATAGGGCCCGAGGTTGACGCCGAGCGTTTCCAGCCAACCGGCGGTGGCGGAAGTGCCGCTGCGATGCATCCCGAGCACTAATATCGCCGTGCTGTCAGCCATAACGCTCGCCTGGGGGGACGTTGCGCGAACGTCTTGAATTCGAAACCCCGAATATCAGGTGGCCGCGTTATCCGCCGTCACGCGTCCTGAGAAGTATCAGACGGCTTGGGCGCGCGACGCAGATCTCTGAGCGCGCTTCCAAAGCCATGGGCGAAACGGTGGTAGTTGCCCTTGAACAATTCCTGGACGACGTGCGGCAGTCGCTCCAGACGCCGCTTGGGCAGATTGACGCGGACGGCGTTGTAGTCCGTCCATTCCTTGAGAAACGAAGCGATCCGACGATTTCCGCCCATCGTAAGACGCTCCCGCACTATCCCAAGGAGTTCCGCTTCGCTCAGCAGCGCCGCATGATTGCCGTTGGAACGGGTGGTCGATGGGCGTTCACTCTGCCGGCTCAGGGTCAGCGACAGCTTGAGCAAATCCCGGAAACCGGGCGGCATTGCCTGCAAGTACGGTCGCAGCCGGCGAGTCTCGCTGCCACTGCCGTTGCCGGCGGCGCAGTTTAGATCCGCGGCGTTCTCGACCCGGTACCACGCCAGCGTTCTCGGCACTACCTCGAGGCGTAGGCCGGAAAGAGCAGCCTTGGCGAGAAATTCCCAGTCCTCGCACGGAATCCAGTCATCCGTGGCGAAGCCACCGACCTGGAGCAGTGCCTCCTTACGTATGAATATACCGCCTTGGCCATAGTAATTGTGGAAGACTCCAGAGATCACTGCGCCGCCGAGAAACAGCCGGCGACCGAGGCTGATTCCTTCATCGGGCTCGCAGTCGCCGGTGTAAAGATCCAGAAAAGACGTCAGCACGTCGGCGCCCGAACGCTCGGCGACCTCGACCAGCGTGCTGATTTGCTCGGGCTTGGCTACCGTATGGCCATCCAGGAAAAGCAAATAGTCACCATTGGCATGGGCGGCCGCGACGTCGCGCACATCGCTGGAGTAGCCCGTGCGCTGCGTGATCATGCGAAGGCCTTTCTTGCCGGACGCGGTATCAATACGCTCAAGCTCCGTGTCGCTATCGCTGCCACCGTCTTGAACGACCACGATGATCTCGAGCTTACGCCAGGACTGCGCTTGCATGGCTGCTAGCGACTGGCGCAACCACTCGGGACGTGACGGCTGCGCCAGGCATACGCTGACCAGAGGCTCCTCCGTGTGCAACTCGATGACCTGGGCCTCGGAACTAAGTCTTGGTTCGGGCCGACTGTGCCACGCCACCCATTGGCGGCGGTTTTCTTCGGGATCGACGGCTGGCTCGGCAAGCGCGACGCCCTCACGCAGCGCGGTGCACAGCCGTTCGGCGAGCGCTAGAGGATCGATGGGGAATGTCACACGATCCACATCCTCGGCAGCAATCGCTTCAGGAATTCCGCCGGAGCGGCTAGCCACGAAGGGAATCCGCGCACAGAGGCATTCCAGTATGGCGTTGGGAAGGTTATCCACCAGCGAGGGAATCACCGCGAGCCGTCCACCTTGACGCAGGAAAGCGAGGGCTCCTTGCTGATCGCGGTCGGAAATTATCTGCCAAGCAAACGGCCAGTGGCGGGCGCGTTCCTGGATATAGCCGGTGGCGTCGCGGCCTGCGACATACGCGCTCTTGCCGAGGAAGCTTACGGTGAAACGCGGCGCGTTCATGCCAACCAGCAGATCGAGCGCGTCGCAAAATAGCGCGAGCCCCTTGCGCTCTTCCAGCCGTCCGAAAAAGGTGAGCCCCGTTACCCGCTGCAAGGCGCTGGTCTCCGTGCGATCCTTCCAGGCGGTCCACAGTTCGGGCGAAAGGACATATTGCTGTACGTATGTCGCGCGCGGGAGACGCCAGCCGTTAGCCCGCATCCAGCCGAGCAGATAGTGGCTTGGACTTACAACCGCATCGGCCAATGCGACCGACTCGCGTTCCATGAAGTCGATCTCCGGCTCGTCGACGGTCTTCGGCAGCTCGCGATTGACTTCTCGAATCCACGCAATCGGGCTGTGCGCACCGACGCACAGCATCGTATCGTGGAAAGCCAGCCCTTGATGCTTGGCCAGCACGCTATAATAGGCGTGTCCGAGCAGCTCGGGAAAATGAACGATGTCGAAGTCACGAGCCCTCAGCCACTGGTAGGCGTCGAACGAGATGCTGATGCTTTGCGGACCGTCTCCAGAATGTGCGGAAGCGGATAGCGGACAGAACTGGATGCCGCGGCTGCGATAGTAGATTTGCCACTCGGAAATGGTGCCGTTTTCGCACCAGTCCCCGAACAGATAAAGCAAGGTTACCTGATGCCCCGCCTCGGCCAGTGCTCCAGCGAGCGCCGAATAGCCAGTTCCGATGCCGCCGTTGCGCGAGGGCCCGAGAAATTCATAGCTAGCAATACACACACGTACCGGATCCTGGGAACGCGCGGCGCGAGCACTAGTCACTGGTAAATGGGGGAAGACATCCATAGTTTCAAGCTGCTTGGCCGATTGGGTGCGCATAATCGCCGGAAATCCACATTAAGGAAGTTTGCGGTATGCGGCCTGGAAAGTATTGGCCGTTCCCGACAGAGAGGAGTCGGTGCGGCAGCAGTATCGCGTGAAGCACCATAACAGCGGATAGAAGATCGCCTTGCGAACGCGGCTTTTTTTCTCTTTGAGATAGTCCCAGATGATCCAACCGAGAGTCTGCGCAATTGTATGGGTTGGTTGGATCGCGATCACTTCCAGCCCACTCGCCATCCCGAGCTTTCGCATCCCCTCAATGGTAAAACGGCGAAAGTCTCCGGGGCAGGAATGAAAAGGTTGCAAGAATGGTATCGCCACCACTAAATAGCCGCCGGGGCGTAACACTCTAACCATCTCGCTGATCACCGGTTCTGGAGCTTCGACGTGCTCGAGCACAGCATTACAAAGAATCGAGTCGAATTCGGCGGCTTCAAACGGCATCTTCTCAAGCGGACCGATTACGGCTTCCGAAATTTCCGAAGCGATGTCGTAGTTGACGACCTCGGTCGCGCCGAAGCCGCGCAAGGTCTCGCTGATATCGCGATTGCCGCATCCGGCGTTCAACGTCCGCCCGTGAAAATAGATCCGCAAGGGTTCGAGCTCCCACTCCAACGGTTGGAAGTGGACGGGACCGATCCTAAGGAAACGAGGAGCAGCAATGCCACCGCGCCGGACGCCGGCCATGCGCCCGGCAGGGCGCACCGTCATGTCATAGACACCGTTCGCAGATTCACTATGGGCTGGAAGATCGCTCGACAATTGCCGCGAATACGATTCCGTAGGAATCTTAACTCCCATTTTTAACCCAACTAGCGGGGATTGAGTAAGCTGCACTATACCCCTGCTATACGGCGGTTGCGAAGCCGTCTCATGAGCTAGAAATCCGTCCACGTAAACGCGTCTTCTTAACTTTCTACCTGGCGAGCAGCGTGGTCGTACGCATGCTGACTAGGGCTTGCACGCGTCACCAAGAGATGGGACCAGAGCAACAAGATTCATAACACATCATGCCAATATGATTCAAAGTCGTTCATTTCTCCAAAACAAAATCGGCGACATTTAACTTTGATCGATCTTCCTGTTACAAGCCGCAGAGCGCCGCTTGTTTCGGTTAGAAACGTTTTGAGATAGTATCTACATCAAGCTGCTATTCTGTTGCCGTCGGCTTTGCGTCGAACGGATCTCTATACTTTTAAATGAAGCTGCAGGCCTCTTTTAGAAAGCGAATAGTGTTATTGCATTACAGAAGAAACGGCTACATCGCGCCCAGGTCGCCCAGTACCTTGCGCGCCTCGGCCGCCACGGCCGGATTCTTGGCGCTATCGGTCACGGCCTGATTGAGGTAGTGCGCGGCCTGCTCGCGATTACCCATCTGCGCGTAAACCTCGCCGAGCCTGAGCGCCGCGAACGCCGAGGTCGGTCGATCTGGTACGCCTTCTGATAGTATGGCAGCGCGTCGGACGCCTTGGGCGGCGTGAACGACATGTAGGCCTCGCCGATATTGAGATAGGCGCTTAGCGAATTCGGCTCGTACTTGATCAGCTTCTTGTAGACCGAAACGACCTGGTCGAACTGCGATCGCGAGTTGTAATAAAGGCCGAGGTAAACGTACGGGATCCTCCAGCGTCGGGTCGATATCGCTCGCCTGCCAGAGCAACTTTACCGCCTGCTGGCTGTCGGTCATGTTGATGGCCGCCTCGACCAGAGAGCGCGCCTTGGCCGCGCTGGCTTCGTCAGCGCGCGCACTCATCGATGGGCTCATCGCGAGCATCCCCGCGAGGCCCAGCAGAACCAGTTTCGCTCTGAGGCGCATTGAATTGATCGTACCTGCCACTGGTAGAATCGTGGCACGCGGAGTTACGTGTTGCAAAGCCGCGACCCGGCGCGGGCCGAGCCCGCGCGTCGTACCGCCGGGCGCCAGGAAAGGTTCAACGATCCCCCGGGATGGAGCATCGGAAACTAAGAAAATTCAAGGGCGACGGAGTCGAGCTTAACTGCGTCGACTACGGAGGCGAGGGCAGGCCGCCGATGCTGCTGGTGCATGGCGGCGCGGCGCACGCGCGATGGTGGGATTTCGTCGCGCCCGCGCTTACCGGCCGCTTCCACGTGCTAGCGCTCGACCAGCGCGGCCACGGCGACAGTCCGTGGACCGGCGCAATGGGCCTACGGCTCGCGTCACTACGTCGCCGACCTCGAGGCGGTGATCGACGGATGGGGCCTGGGCGCGCCGGTGCTGGTGGGCCACTCGATGGGCGGGCATAGCGCGATGGTTTATGCGGCCCGGTATAGCGAGCGGCTGCGGGCGATGGTCGCGATCGACTCGATACCGGCCTACCCGGAGCACGCGGTTGCCACGCTGGCCGCAATCGCCGATCGCCCGGCTTCAGTGTACGAATCGCTCGCCGATGCGCTCGCCTCGTTCCGGCTGCTGCCCGGCGAGACGCTCGCCGCGCCCGAGGTTCTGCGCCATGTGGCGGAGCTGAGCTTTCGCCAGCGCGACGACGGCAAATGGGTGCACAAGATGGATCGCCGGACGCTTCGGCGCGAACCGGTTCAGCTCGACGGCGAACTCGCGCGCATCCGATGCCCCGCGCTGCTGATCAAGGCGGCGCTGAGCCCGGTGCTCTCGGCCTCGTTCGCGCGCGCGATGGCGGCGCGGATGGCGCAAGGGCGGATGGTCGAGCTCGAGAACTCGAACCATCACGCGCCGATCGACAATCCGTCGGGACTGGTCAGCGTGATGACGCCGTTTCTCGACGAAGTCGCGGCCCGGACTGCGTAAATGAGCGAACCGCTGAGCCACTTCACCGGCTCCGCGCCGCGCCTGCACTACCTGGAATGGAATCCCGGCGCGACGCGCACGCTCGTGCTGCTTCACGGCAACTCGGCCAACGCATGGTGGTGGCAGCCGCTCGCCGACGCGATGCGCGCGGCGGACCTCCGCCTGCTCGCGCTCGATCAGCGCGGCCACGGCGACAGCGAATGGATTCGGCCGCCGGCCTACAACCCGCTAGCGTACGCGCACGATCTCGCGCGCTTCATCGCCGAGTGCGCGCCGCCGCGGCCGTTCGTGGCAGGACACAGCATGGGCGGGATAAGCGCGCTGACCTTCGCGGCCGAGTATCCGGAGGCGGCGCGCGCGATCGTCGCTATCGACGTCGCGGTCACCTCAAGCGATAGGCGCAACCACTACCTGCGCCGGCTCAAGGGATTGCCGGTCATCAATTATCCCGACCTCGAAACGGCGCTAGCGCGCTTTCGCCTGATGCCAAAGGAGGGCGAGATAGCGCAGGCGACGCTGAGATCGATCGCCGAAAAGAGCCTCGGACGGACCTCCGAAGGCGGCTGGACGATGAAGTTCGACCGCGACAGCTTTCTCGGCAGTGATGGGATCGACGTGCTCGCAGCGATTGCGCGGATTCGCGACCCGCTCTTGCTGATTCGCGCAGAAAAAAGCCGCATCATGACCGCCGAGGGCGCTGCTCGCGCGGTCGCCGCCAATCCGCGGACCTCGCTGGTAACAATCCCGGGCGCGCATCATCACGTGATCCTCGAGCAGCCGGTGACGGTCGCGCGCACCATCGAGGAATTCCTCGCCACCGTGTAGATTCGAGCTTTGGCGAAGATGCGCACGCAAATCGGCATAGTCGGGGCGGGGCCAGCGGGACTGATGCTTTCGTATCTGCTGCATCGCGCCGGCATTGAATCCGTGGTGGTCGAGAACCGCAGCCGCCAATACGTCCAGGAGCGTGTCCGCGCCGGCGTGCTCGAGCAGGGCACGGTCGACTTGATGAACGAAACCGGGGTCGGCGAGCGTCTCGCGCGCGAGGGCCTGGTCCATCGCGGACTAGAACTGCGCTTTGGGCGCCGCGGCCACCGCATCGACCTGTTCGCACTCACGGGCGGAAAAGCGATCACGATTTACGGTCAGAACAAGGTCGTCGAGGACCTGACCGACACGCGATTGGCCGCGGGCGGGCGGATTTACTTCGCCGCCGAAGACGTGAGTGTGCACGGCCTCGATAGCACAGCGCCCTCGATTCGCTTTCGGAGCGACGGCGAAGCCGATGAGGTGCAATGCGATTTTATCGCCGGCTGCGACGGCTTTCACGGCGTGTGCCGGCCGTCGGTGCCGGCCGGCGTGCTCACCGAGTTTCAACGCATCTACCCTTTCGCCTGGCTGGGGATGCTCGCCGAGGTCGAGCCATCCTCCGAGGAATTAATTTATTCCCGCCACGACCGGGGTTTCGCTCTACATAGCATGCGTTCGCGGGGGTTGACGCGGCTTTACCTGCAGGTCGCGCCCGATGACGAGATCGGCAACTGGCCCGACGAACGAATCTGGGACGAGCTCGATCGACGGTTCGAGACCCGCGACAGTTTCACGCTCAAGCGCGGGCCGATTGTGCAGAAGGGGATCACGCCGATGCACAGCTTCGTGGTCGAGCCGATGCAGTACGGGCGCCTGATGCTGGCCGGGGACGCCGCACATATCGTACCACCAACAGGAGCCAAGGGACTTAACCTCGCAATCGCCGACGTGCGCGTGCTCGCGTGGGCTATCGGCGAGTTTTACAAAAGCGGCTCACGCACCGGGCTCGACAGCTACTCGGAGACTTGCCTTCGCCGCGTATGGAAAGTTCAGCGGTTCTCTTGGTGGATGACCTCGATGTTGCATCGATTCGAGGGCGAAAACGCATTCGACCAGCGTCGCCAGCTCGCCGAACTGGAATACGTAGTCAGCTCGCGCGCGGCATCGCAATCGCTCGCCGAGAATTACGTCGGCCTCCCGATGGAGTGAGTATCGGAATCATACTCACTTCGAGCGCCCGTGAACATGGTCATCCAGCGCGAAGGCTGCCGGAGTCGAAGGATCTCGCGTGTTTCTACTCCCATATTCCACGACTCCGAGATTTGGCGATGAGCCAGAAGCAAACCTGTAGCGCTCGCTTCATCCTTTGAAGTGCAATCATCTCGATTGACCCGCGGAGGACCGCGCGAGATCCTTCGACTGCGCTCGCGGACTCACTTCGCTCAGAGTTTGTGAATTTATTTGCGGACAGGGATCGCTTTGAGGGATGGGAAGTGGATGATGGTGGAGAGGCGGAGGTGAGGTGATGGGCGAAGAGGTGCGGCTGCGGGAACCCGATCGTAAGCAGTTGATATTGCAAACCGTGGATTACGAGAAGCTGGCCGGTGCCGAGCATCCGGTGCGCGCGATTTGGCGGGTACTGGAAGGGCTCGACCTGAGCCGGTTCTGTGCGCCGATCAAGGCGCGCGAGAACGGCCCGGGACGCGATGCGACTGACCCGCGGATGCTGCTGGCGCTGTGGCTGTATGGGTTGAGCGAAGGCGTGAACAGTGCGCGCGAGATCGCGCGGCTCAGCGCCGAGCACGCGGCCTATCGCTGGATCTGCGCCGGGGTGAGCATCAACTATCATACGCTGAGCGACTTTCGCAGCCGACATGGCGCAGCGCTGGACGAGTTGTTCAGCCAGGTGCTGGGCCTGCTGCTGGACCAGCATCTGATCACGCTTTACCGGGTGGCGCAGGATGGGACCCGGGTGCGGGCGAGCGCGGGGGCGGCGTCGTTTCGGCGCAAGGCCCGGCTCAAGGCCTGCGTGCGTGCGGCGCGCGCGCATCTGGAGCGGCTCGACGCGGAGGCCGCGCAGGATCCGACCCAGGGCAGCGCGCGCCAGCGCGCGGCCGAACTGCGCGCCGCGCGCGAGTATGAGGAGCGTTGCCAGCGGGCGGTGGCGCGGCTGGGCGAACTCGGCGCGCACAAGGCCGAGGCCAAAAACCATCCGCAGCGCAAAACTGAAACCCGCATCTCGACCACTGATCCCGAGGCGCGGGTGATGAAGATGGCCGATGGCGGATTCCGTCCCGCTTACAATCTGCAGTTCGCTACTGACACCGAAAGCCGGATCATCGTGGGCGTCGAGGCGAGCAACTCTGGGACCGACAGCCAGCAGTTGGCGCCGATGCTCGATGAGATCGAGCGGCGGACCGGCGCGCTCCCCAGGCAGCATCTCGCCGACGGCGGCTATATGAACTTTGCCGCGGTCGAGCGCGCCGCGGCACGCGGGGTGGAGGTGTTCGTGCCGCCGCGCGAGAACCGCACCTATCACATCGATCCGCTCACCCCGCAGCCCCGCGACAGTGCGGCGATCGCCGAGTATCGAAAACGCATGGGCTCGCCGCAGGGCCAGCGCATCTACCTGGAGCGGGCCGCCACCGCCGAAACCGTCAACGCCGATCTCAAAACCTGGCGCGGCCTCGACCGCTTGCTGGTCCGCGGCATCAGCAAGGTGCTGATCGTCGCGACCTGGTCGGCGCTGGTTTACAACCTGATGCGCTCGATCAAAATGGGCTGGTTGTGAGGCTTCCACTATCGCCAGCTTCCTCAGGCGCTCTTTGCCTAAACAACCTGACCTCGTCCAATCAGTGACTGTCGCTCGCAACGCGCCGATGCCATCGCAAAAATCCAAATATTCACAAACTCTCAGGATGACTGAAGAACGTGAGCTGGCCAGTTCGCAAGGTCACACGCCGGCGAACCAGTCGTAGCCCTGGTCTTCCCAATACCCACCGCCGGTGCGAGTGGTCAGGAAATTAACCTCGGTTAGATACTTTACGTTTTTATACCCGAGCTTGATCGCGGAGTAGACTCGAAGCGGCGCGCCGTGATCGGGATGCAAATCGTGCCCATTCATCCCATAGGCGAGCAGGGTCTGCGGATGTAACGCGCTGCCGAGATCCCACGAAGACCAGTAGTCCTCGTCGAATGAGCGAAACTCGACGTACCTCGCGCGGGGATCGACGCCGACCGTGCGCGCAAGCTCGCTCAGACGCAAGCCGTGCCAGGCCGCGACCGCAGACCAACCTTCGACGCAATGATGGCGCACGCGCATGTCGGTTCGGGGCATGGACTTCAACTGATCGAGCGTGAACGTGCCGGGACGCGCAACCATCCCGCCCACTTTGAGCGACCATCCCGCAGGCGGAAACGGCATCGTGTCCGCGATGAAATAACTCGGAAACGCACGCTCAGGTGTCAGATCTTTCTCGGGCGCCTCAGGCGCGAGCCGCGAGGGGGAGAAGATCAGTCCCTCAAAGCGCTCGTTGAAGCGCAGCATGCTTTGCAGAAAGCCCGCGACGGGATGGCGCGCGTCGCACCCGGCCAGGAACGAAGCCGCAGCAAATCCGGTGAGCAGCCTTCGGCGCGTAATTACTTTAGCCACGCTCGCCTCCAGTGATCATCGCCAGCAATTCGCGCGGATGCGCCAACACCAGCACGATATGGGTCACGACGAACAGGGCGATAAATACCAGCCCGAACAGATGGATTACGCGAGCCACGTCGTAGCCACCGAAGAGCCTCAATAGCCAGTGGAGCTGCACCGGCTTGTAAATCGCCAATCCGGTCAGCACCTGCAGGATGATGACAATCGTCACTGAGCTGTAGGCGAAGCGTTGCAGGCCGTTGTAGAAATCGACGGGCGGCGGTGTCTTCAGGACGCGGACATAGTAGCCGAACATCAAAAACGCGTTGCCCGCGTCGCGAGCCGGCAGGAAAAGCCGCCGCCGCCATTCGCCGCGCCCGAAGAAATAGGCGAGATAGATAACGCCGTTGAGCACCAGAAACCAGGCGATCGCGAAGTGCCAGTGCCGCGCGCCCGCCAACCATCCGCCAATCGTCAGCGATTTCGGCGGCGCGACGCCCTGCCACGGATACCATCCGTATTTCGCGCCCTGCGGCCCCAGCGACGGATATGCGGCGAAGATTTCCAGGCCACTGCCCGCCATCAGGACGATGAACAGCGCGTTCAGCCAATGATTGAGCCGGATCGTGAGCGGCTGGATACGCCGCCCTTTGAAACGAGGATCCGCGGCCGCTGGATGCGCCGGATCGCTCTTACTCGCAACGCTGGAGGGCATGGCGCTACTCATTGGTATCCATGCCCGGCGGCTTCATCATCGGCTTGGGCTTGCCTCCATCCATTATCGTCCCGTCCATCATTATCATCTGACCGTTTTTCAGATGCAGTTCCTGGCCGCCGGATAGTTTGACCTTACCGTCAGGCATCACGACCGCGCCATTGGCCATCGTCATGCGGGCGGTCATCGGATCCATCGCTTTGCCCGCCTTCATCGTCATCATTTTTCCGTTCTGCATGATGAGACCGTCCATTTCGGCAGCAATGGAGCGCCTCGGCGTGCAAAATGTCGCTAGCAAGATGGCTGCCATGACTACTAATAGTCCCCGCCGAAGCATAAGTTACCCTTGTTTTGATCGGTTTCGCCGGAGTTTCGATGTTTAGAGCGCGCGTTCCATCCTGCGATGCATGATGCCGGCTTCCTCGAACACCTCGCCGATGGGAATGAACCCCTGTTTGAGGTAGAAGCCTTCGGCGTGCACTTGCGCGTCGAGCACGGCGCGCCGAAAGCCGCGCTGGCGCGCGAGTTCGATCAGGAATTCCAGCACACGCCGCCCGACGCCGGTGCCGCGGCGTTCCGCCAGCACCGCCATCCGCCCGATTTTGACGTAGTCTCCATGCGCGAGCATCCGGCCGCATCCCACCGGACATCCTGAACGTTGCGAAGTTGCGCCCTCAAGCGCCAGCGCATGGATGGCGCGCGCGTCGTCGGCGTCGAGTTCGATTTCCTCGGGCACGTGCTGTTCTTCGATAAAGACCCGGCGGCGGAGCGCCCAGGCCTGCTCCATGCGCGAGCGATCGCCGCCGATCTCGATAACGGTGAGCACCGCCGGAGCGTCCATCGAATTCCAACTAGCGCGCGTCCCCCGCATCGTCAAACCGCGCTCCGCGCTCGCTAATCGAATCCGCTTGAGAGCCGGTAACGCCATTGTGCTAGGCTCGCAAGCGCGAGAGGCACGGGTGCCGGTTTCAGGCGGCGGGGAGTGACGCGAGCGCGATGGCAAAAGAAGTCGAACGTGCGACCAACGAGCAGATAAGGCAGGCGGCGGAAATGCTGCTCGCGGCGCGTTACCCGATCGCGCTGACGGGCGCGGGGATGTCGGTCGAGAGCGGCATCCCGCCGTTTCGCGGCCCGGGCGGCTTGTGGACGAAGTACGGCGAGCCGCCGATGAACGGCTACCAGATTTTCCTCGCCGATCCGAAGAAAGGATGGGAGGAACGGATCAAGCGCCAGGATGACGAATTGTTCGCGCCGCTCAAAATCGCCAAGCCCAACCCCGGCCACTACGCCTTCGTCGAACTGGAGCAGATCGGCGTGCTGCGCTTCCTCATCACGCAGAACGTCGACGACCTCCATCGCCAGGCCGGACATAAGGCGCTGGCCGAGATTCA
Source organism: uncultured delta proteobacterium (assembly GCA_963710455.1). Taxonomy (GTDB): domain Bacteria; phylum Desulfobacterota; class Binatia; order Binatales; family Binataceae; genus JAKAVN01. Next base: position 77,780 of record CAVQAG010000009.1, on the reverse strand, counting down.
CGGCAACTGGAAGCTCATCCGATGCCTTCAGTGCGCGGCGCGTTTCGAGGGCAAAGAGATAAGCCTCGAGGTGCTGCCGCCGTCCTGTCCGAAATGCCGCGGCCTGCTGAAGGCCGACACGGTCGCGTTCGGCGAGCCGATTCCGCCTGACGTGCTGCGGGAATGTGCCGACCACTCCGCGCGCGCCGACCTGGTGCTTCTGGGCGGAACCTCGGCGACGGTCTATCCGGCGGCCGGTTTCGCGATCGAGGTCAAGGAGCGCGGCGGCCGCCTGATTGAGGTGAACCTCTACGAATCGGAGATCACGGCAGCTTTGCGATCTGAGCCTGCGCGGCGGCTCGGCTGACGTGCTGCCGCGCCTGACCCGGACGATCTCGGAACTTCGCCGCGCGCGCCTGTCATAGTAAGGCCCGTTGCCGTAAGAATGTCTCGGCAGGGCACGCCCCTTGCTGTTGAGCCCAGCGTCTCGTGCGCAGCCGCACGAAAACATGGCGCTCGCGCGAGGTAGATTCGATGGATGCACAGCGGGCGGGCATTTCGGTGCCCGGTTGGCAGGCAGAAGTGGCCAAGCTTCAGCCGCTCAACGAGATGTTCGACGCGCAGGGCCGGCCGCGGCCCGAATGCGCGCGGGTAATCGCCTACCTGCTTGCGATGGAGTCCCGGCGGCTCGGCGAACTCGGAGAGCGCGCCCATCGGATGTTCCAGACGATGGGCGTTACCTTCAACGTCTACGGCAATACAGAGGGCGAAGAGCGAATATTCCCCTTCGATCCGATTCCGCGGATCATCTCGGCCCAGGTTTGGGCGGACCTCGAAGCCGGCCTGATCCAGCGGGCGCGGGCGCTTAACGCCTTCGTCGGCGACATCTATGGCGATGCGCTGATCGTCAAGGACGGAGTGATTCCCCGCGACCTGCTGGTCGGTTCGCCGCAGTTCCGGCACGCCGCAACCGGAATCAGTTCGCCCTGCGGCGTCTACATCACGGTGGCGGGAATCGACCTGGTGCGCGGCGCCGACGGACGTTTCCACGTGCTGGAGGACAACGTCCGCACGCCGTCGGGCGTGTCCTACGTGATCGAGAACCGGCGCATCATGACGCGCCTGATGCCCGACCTGATTCGCGGCTTGCGCGTCAGTAGCGTCGAGAACTATCCGGCCTATCTTCTCGCGAGCCTGCGCGAACTGGCTCCGCGCGGCGTCTCGGATCCGACCGTCGCATTGCTCACGCCGGGCCCGTTCAATTCGGCGTTCTTCGAGCACGTATTTCTTTCGCAACAGATGGGGATCGAGCTGCTCGAAGGACGCGACCTCGTATGCATGGACCACAAGCTGTTCATGAAGACGGTTCACGGGCCGCGGCGTATCGATGTCCTGTACCGGCGGATCGACGACGACTTTCTCGACCCCGTGGTCTTTCGTCCGGACTCGCTGTTGGGCGTGGTGGGTCTGACCGCGGTGCTACGCGCGGGCAACGCGACGCTGGCCAATGCGATCGGCACCGGAGTAGCCGACGACAAGGGTGTGTTCGCATACACACCGGCAATGATCCGCTACTACCTGGGCGAGGAGCCGTTGCTGCCGATCGTCGAGACCTATCTGTTGCGCGACCCCGATGTCCGGCACAAAGTGCTGCGCGACCTCGACCACTACGTGGTGAAGCCGACCGGAGCATCGGGTGGTTATGGAGTGGTGATCGGACCCAGCGCGACGGACGAGGAGTTGGCACAGGCGCGCAAACGTATCGAGGCAACCCCGGCCGACTTTATCGCGCAGCCCGTCTTTCCGCTCTCGGTGCATCCGACGCTCATCAACGGCGGCTGCCGGGGGCGAGGCCGCGTTGGCGGCGCGCCACGTCGATTTGCGGCCCTTCGTGCTGCTCGGAGCAAAGCCGCGCGTGCTGGCTGGCGGCCTGACCCGGGTGGCGCTGCGCGAAGGCTCGCTCATCGTGAACTCGTCGCAGGGCGGGGGCAGCAAGGATACCTGGGTGCTGGAAGAATAGTGCTGCGGCGCATAGCGGGTTCATTATTCTGGGCGGCGCGCTATCTCGAACGCGCGCAATGGCGTGCGCGCCTTGTCGACGTCAACTACCATCTGTTGCTCGAAGTACCGCCGCGCGACCTCGAGCCGTGGGAGCCGCTGGTCCGCATCACCGCCGAGCAGGAACTGTTCGCGGTCAAGCACAGCCATGCCAGCGAAGCCTCGGTGATCGATTTTTTCGTTTTCGACCGGGAGAACCCGTCCTCGATTCGCAGTTGTATCGAGGCGGTGCGCGCAAACCTGAGCCCGCTGCGACACCTGATCTCATCCGAGCTCTGGCTGGCGGTGAATCGGCTCTACCTGGAGACCCAGGGATGGTCCGCGCAGGCGCTCGCCGCAGCCGGGGTGTCGGGGTTCTTTGCCGAGCTGCAGCGCCACTTCTATACCATCGACGGAGTCATCGTGAACACGATGCCGCGCGATCTGACTTACGACCTGCTCGCACTCGGCACGATGCTCGAGCGGCCGGACAATGTGTCACGCCTGCTCGACGTCAAGTATCACTACCTGCTGCCGCGACTGGAGGACATCGGCGGACCGGCCGACCTGCGTCAGTGGGCGGCGGTGCTGCGCAGCGCATCGGCGTTCGAGGCCTTCCGCAAGGTTTATGGCAATGCGATTCGGGTGAACCGGGTGGTCGAGATACTGGTCTTCGATCCGGCGTTTCCGCGCTCGATGCGCTTCTCGATCGAACGGGTAGCGCAGGCGCTGGAGCGGATTTCGTTGCGAGAAGAGGAACCGACGCCTGAGCATCCGCCTTGTGCGGAGTTGCTGGGGATGCTGCACGCGGGCTCCGCGGACCAGACGATTGCGTGCGGTCTGCATGAATTTCTGATCGAAGTCGAGAGCAGGTGTGCACGGCTGGCCGACCACGTATTCGACCGCTATATGTCGCTCGAGTAAGCTCACAGTCGATGCTGTTGCGGATAAGCCACAGGACCCGGTTCGTGTATGACCTGCCGGCACACGATTCGCACAACGAACTGCGGCTGCGGCCGTTGGAAGATGCGGAGCAGCGCTGCCATTCCTTCGAGCTCAGTATCGACCAGCCCGCCGCCGTGCTGGCCTACCGAGACTTCTTCGGCAATCACGCACATTCGGTATCGGTCGCCGCTCCGCATCGGGAACTGACGATCGTTGCGCGATCAGTGGTCGAGCGCTCCGATACGCTCACGCAGAAGACCTGGCCAGAAATGAGTTTCCGCGATTTCCTCGCGGACGATGAATCCCACATCAGAGACTATTGCGAGTTTCTGAATCCCAGTTACTACATTCCGTTCAGCAAACGGCTGCAGAGGCTGTTCTGGATGGCGCGGCCGGCCGAGACAGAGGACGTGGCAGCGTATGTAGCGCGGGTTGTCGCCTGGGTGCGTGATCAGTTCGACTACCAAAAGGCCAGGACCAATGTTCACTCGAGCGTCGATGATATCCTGAAAGCCGGCGGCGGCGTCTGCCAGGATTTCGCGCACCTGACTATCGGACTGCTGCGCCTCGCGGGTGTACCCGCGCGCTACGTCTCGGGTTATCTGGCTCCGGGGATTTCGACTACCGGCAACGCGCCGCTTGGAGAGCAAGCGAGCCACGCCTGGCTCGAAGCATGGATACCGCGTGCGGGATGGTCCGGGTTCGACCCGACCAATCGATATCGCACCGACGAGCGCCACGTCAGGGTGGCCGTCGGACGCGACTATGCAGACGTGCCCCCGCTGAGAGGGATGTACCGAAGCCATACGACCAGCCAGATTATGACGGTCGATCTCAACGTCGAGCACACCGTCGCAGCCGGCGTGGCAGATGGGTCCGTAGCCGCTGGAAGCGGAGTAGAGGGAACGCTGGTTCCGCGGGGCAGCCAATCGCAGTAGGAAGCTCCGCGCGCCTTTGTTTTCCATCCTGCCAAGGCCTTCACTCAGGGACGACCCGGAAGAGGCAGCGGCGGACTCACCCCCCGGCGCTTGTCGAGGATTTCGGCTCAGGCACCCTCGAATTCGAGGCCGCCCCGGCTAGCCCCTGCAGGCGCGCGATCCGTTGGGCTATCGGCGGATGAGTCGATTGCGGCGGTTGCCGGCTCATGTCGCGCCGGTATTGATCGTTCGCGAATCTCATCGCTTCCTCTTCGGCCTCCGCCGCGCGCTGATCGTCCGATTTGCCGCTCTGCGAGTGAGTCCGCGTAAGTTCGGCGATTAATTCCGCATAGCTACCACCGGCGCTCTGGAAGGGATCGGTGAAGAAAAGTGGGGCGGTCGCGCGCGAAGCGCGCCTAAGCGGCGTTTCGGTTTCCGCGACCTTGCGCAACGCACGAATCAAGCCGGTTGGATTGCGCGTGAATTCGACCGCGGCTGCGTCGGCCAGGAACTCGCGCTCACCGAGAGCACCGCTGCCATGCCGCGGGTGAGCGTCCCGAAAACCATTTGCGAAAAGGATCCGACGCCGCCGAGCATCGTTGCCGTGACCAGCATCGTTAGGCGCATGTCGTAGCTTCGGATGTGCGCCATCTCGTGGCCGATCACGGCCTGCAATTCCTCGCGGTCCATTTCATCGACGAGTCCCTTCGTTACGCAGATCACGGAATCATTGAAATTGCGTCCGACGGCGAACGAATTGGGCGCGGGATCGTCGATCATGTACAGACGTGGCTCCGGCAATCGCGCCGCCAGCGCCATTTCGTGTGTCACGTCGATCAGGACCTGGTTATTCGGCTCCTCGCCTGAGACAGGGAACGCACCTACCGCTCCGAGCACCATCCCCGGCCCGCCATAGTAGGAGCGCATCGATTGCGTGACGCCGAAAATCAGCCCGGCGGCGGTGCACCACGGGAAGCCCGTAAGCCGGCCCGCCGCGAAGCCGACCATGCCGAATCCCAGGTCAAAGCCGAGGCCCAACGCCGCGAAGATCAGAACCTGTCGCCGCGACCAGCCAGCGCGGCCCGGCGCCGGTTAGCATGCTCGAGCGACCAGAAATTGTTGGATTCGCCGCCCGCCATACGTGGTTTCAGACGTCGAATTCGGGGGGTTCGCTCGCGGGCGGCGGCTCGGCGCTCGGGGGTCCCGGACTTTCCGGCGCGTAGCCCGGCTCGCATCGCAACAGCACCATCCCGCCCGAGCCGTCAAGCTCGGTCGGATGGCTCAGCAGCACGGCGCGAAACTGCGCGCGCATCGCGGGCGGCAGGCGCAGGAATTCCTCGCGCCATGCAATCAGGAACTCTGGGCCGCGGCCCGTTCCAGATCGATGCAACTGGCAGATTGCGCTCGCTGTAATAGGCAACGTATAATTTATCGCCCCCATGTAGCCGACACTGCGCGTGCCAACGATGTTCATCGCCTCGCTGGTGAAGGGCTGCAGCGTGAGCGCGTTGGCCAGCGCCGGCACGACAAAGAGATTCGCCGCAAGCGCGAGACATATCATCCCGCCGGTCACCGTCACGCACAGGCGCTCGGCGCTCTGCCGGCCGCGTATGGCGACACACGCCGATCGCGATCAGCGCGACTCCCAAGCGCCATCCCGATAAATGGATGGGCCGCCGCGGCAAGCTCGAGTTGCGGAACGAAATCGTAGTCGGTGATGACCAGATTCTTGAGCACCAGTTCCAGCGCATGAGGCGCGAACGCGAGCATCCCCAGACCGAACAGCGCGTCGAGGCCGGCGATGACAAAGAACACGGCGGCCATCTGCGAGAGCCATCGAATCCAGTTCCCTGAGACGTCAAGGACGCGCGCGGCGGCCTCCACGTAAATCGCCAGCAAGGTGGCGAGCGCGGGATAGAGCGCGAGCAGGTAAACGCCGCGCTTGCTCTGAGGCAGATTGTAGAAGAGCAGAACCACGACGAACCAAACCATCAGGTACGACAAACGCGGGTCCATGTCGCGCGGCCGGCGCGCGGCCTGCACGAAGACGATCAGAGCAGCGGCGTCCATGGCAGGAAGCCCGCTACCAGCGCGCCCTCCATGTAGTAGAAGGGATGGGCGTGGCCCTCACGGAAGGCGCTTGTCGCGCACGAAACGGAAGAGGTTCTCGGCCAGGAGCTGCTTGTGCACGAACGGCATCCCGCCCTCTAGCGCCGCCGCCAGGTACCATCCGCCGGCCAGCAGCACGACCAGCGCCGCACCGCGCACCAGGCAGAGCTCGCGCATCAGTTTCCATCGGCCTTCGACCGCGATCCACACGCAGCGCGACCAGCGCCGGCAGGATTAACCCCACCGGCCCCTTGCTCAGCACCGCCATCGCGATCGCGAAGTACAGCGTCATCCGCCGCGCCGTCAGGCCTTCCGCGATCAGGATGAATTCGAAGAACGCGATTTCGAGGAAGAACGTGAGCGTCATGTCGACGCGCGCGCCGCTTCCGGCCTGCAGGTACTGTACCGTGGTGCCGAGGATGAGCGCCGCGAGAAAGCCGACACGGTCGTCGAAAGGCGGCGCACGTACATATACGCGGCCAGCATCCCGCCGATCGCGAACAGCGCCGAGGGCATCCGCACCGTCCATTCGCTGACGCCGCCGGCCAGCATCGAGATGATCGCCGCCAGCCAGTGCATCAGGAGCGGCTTCGAAGGGACCTCGATTCCCGCGCGCAGCGGCAGGATGAACCCGCCGCCGTGCAGCATGTTGAAAACGGTGACCGCCTCGCGCGGCTCGCCCTTGGTGTAGAACGGATAACCGCCGAGGTTGACCAGGAAGAGCGCGATGCCTACCAGGGTGAGGACGACAATCGCCAGTGGCGGCTCGGCGAGATCGCTGAACCAGGCCAGGCCGCGCGCGCCGTTGCCGCCTGGCGACGCCAGACGGCGCGCAAGGCTCAAGGGACAACCGGGGCTGGGTAGCGCCTGACGCCGCGTCATCCATCGCAACGAGGATACAGATTCACGAGAGCGGAAGCATCGTGTGGGCCGCTGCGAAAGGGCATGGCGGCGCGGGCGGACTCGTCCTGCGGACTCCGCCATTCGGCGGATCCGCCCGACGGCCGCTCTAGTATTTCTTTTCGACTTTCACCCGCGCGGTGTCGTCGTAGCAGTAGAGCGCGGCGCTTTCCTCGTCGCGGGTGCGCTTGTGCGAGCCATCGCAAAACGGCTTGTTCTTGGAGAGGCCGCAGGCGCAGATGTACACCGGCAGTTCGGTGCCCTCGGCGATTTCGTAGGGAGTGTTGCGCTCGTGTTCGACCAATCTGGCCATCGCGATCTCCTGTCGGTTTGCTTTCGAGCAACCCGCTTCTAAGCAACTGACTTCTGAGCAACTGACTTCTGTGCAACTAAAGATCAGCCCGATTTGTTAGTCAAACCGCCCCGCGAGATGGCCCCTTCAAAGCGCGTTGACATGGATTGCATTGGTTGAGGTATATCGTAGCGGTCAATTCAAAGGGATCAATTCAAAGGGATCAATTCAAAGGGATCAATTCATAGGTTGATGGATCGCTTCTGCCGCCTCAGCTGGAGTGCGCCGGCGCGTGCCGCATGCCCTCGGCACCGAGCACCAGCAACAGCACGCCGGAGATCGATACGAGGATCCCGATAAGATCGCGCCGGGTCGCGCGTTCGCCCAGGAAGACGATAGCGCACAGAATCGAGAGCAGCGGGATGCCCGGAATGACCAGCGCGGTTGTCCAAGCCAGCGACAACCGGCTGATCGCCGCATACCAGGCCAGCGAAGCGAGAAAATAGCACACCGCGCCAGTCGCGACGATCGTTCCGAGCACCATCGGATCCGCGAGTTGCTTCACTGCATGCGGATCGACCACGGCCAGGATCAAGTCAGCACGATGGCGGCGTAGCCGTAACGAGCGGCCGTCATGCACAGCGGCGAGAGCGGCGGCATCACCGGCAGTCGATAGGACATGCGAGGTCTGCCAGAGCAGCGGCGTGCACACCACGAACATCGCCGCCCACGCCGGCGAATAGGCGCCGCTCGACGCGCCGATCGCCGAGACGATGCCGGTGATTATGATTGCGGTCGCGGCGAGTTGGCGCAGCGTGGGGCGCTCTCCGAGGAAGAGCGTCGCCAGCATCAGCGAGTAGACCGGCTCGCTCTGGAGCAACAGGGTCCCGGCCACCGCGTCGATATGGCGCAGACCAAAGACCAGGGTGAGTGTCGTCACGACCGTCCCGATGATCGAAAGCGTCAGCAGCCGCATCCGGTAACGCCGGTCGACCAGCAGGCCCAGTTCGCCGCGCGCATAAACCACCGGCAGGACGCATAGCGTCGCCACCACCGCGCATCCCGCCGCGAAAAGCATCGGGTCCAGCCGCGTCGCGCCGAAACGCGATCAGGGCCGGCTGGGTGGCGGCCGTTACCGTGCACAGCGCCGCCATCGCGATCCCGGCGGTAGCGGTTGCTCACGCGCGCGATGCGAATGCGCCGAAGCGACTGGCGAGTGCGCGCGACGCTCAGCCACGGGCGAAGAAGACGGCGATGACCAAAGCCGCGACCAGCAGCCGATAAACCGCGAACACGACGTAATCGCGCGTCCGCACGTAGCGAATCAGGAAAGCGATTGCGACCAGCCCGAAGACGGCGGCCGAGATAAAGCCGAGGCCGACCGACCAGTCGAGGCCTTCATGGATGAGCTTGCGCGCTTCGACCAATCCCGCGCCGGCGATTATCGGCGTCGCCATCAGAAAAGAGAAATTGGCCGAGTCGCCACGCTCGACTCCGACCGCTCGCGCCATCGTGATCGTGGCTCCGGAGCGGGACACGCCCGGTATGATCGCCAACGCCTGGCTGAATCCGATCACCAGCGCGTCCCAGTACGTCATTTCGCTCATCGTTCGCTTCTGCGGCTGAGAGCTTGTCGAACAGCCAGAGCAGGACCGCGAGAACCGCCATCGCTATCGCGATCAACAAGCGGAGAGCGGAAAGTGGTCTCGGCCTGCTTCTCGAACGCAAGGCCGATTATCGCTCCGGGAATCGAGGCGACGATCAGAAGTTGCAGTAGGCGGCGTTCTGCGGGTTGTCCGCCGGCAACCGACCGCGCCATCGCTATCCATTCCTCTCGGTAGTAGATCAGACAGGGCCAGAAGCGTGCCCAGATGCAGGGCGACGTCGAAGGCGAGGCCCGGATCCTGCCATTTGAGCAGCCATGGGACGAGAATCAGATGGGCGGAGCTGGAGATTGGAAGGAACTCGGCCAACCCCTGCACGGCACCCAGGACGATCGCTTGGAAGTATGAAATCATTATTTTTCAGCTACTTAGCTCTCAATTGACCGCGCTCGGCATCAATGGCTTCTCTTTGGGTCTAGAGCGGGTGTATAGGAAGCATGATATACTTGGCAAGGACTCAAAACCTGCATAGGATGATTGGGTGAGTTCCGGAAGCAAATCAGGAGCGATGGCATCGATGCTTCGCGGCGGCGTCAAAGGCAATGTTGTCCCTTGCGAGAGGCCAGTGTCGTGATGGACGGCGAGGTCGGAAGTGGCTGACGAGGTTTGCCGCATCTGGACGCGCCTCGCCGTTTCCCGATCGTCTCCAGCCTCCCGCGCATGCCGCTGATGATTCCGGATGAAATTCTCGACTACTACGGCTGGGTTTTCTGTCAAGGTGGCTTTCTCAACCTTCAGATGACCTTCGAGCAGTTTCTCACCGTCGTCGCCGCTGTCAGCCCTACCGGGCTTGTGTCCGGAATACGACGAGGGCATCAGGGTCCAGACCACCGACTGAGCCCTCGACGCGCGTTCCCCTTAAGCCTTTCCCTGATTGAGTGCATCACGCTCGCCGCGCCGTCGGCGACGGCCCTGTTAGTCGGCGTGGGCCTTGTCGGGGCCTTTTTGAGCAGATCGCCGGCGACCCAGATGCTCTGGAACGGCGTGACGTCGGTGGGCGATTTGAGGCTGTTGTCCTTGGCGATCTGTTGCCAGTTGTCCCTCGCTGCCGGTCACGCGCTTGGCCAGCCCCTTGAGGTCCTCGTTGGGCAACAGAGTGAAATTGACTCCGCCGGAGGCGGGAGTGCTGGAGGGGGGAGGGTACTTCGCCGCCAACTCGTCGATTTCGCCGAACAGCGCAAAGCGTTTGCTCGCCTTGTAGTCGGCGATCTGGTTGTCGGGGATGCCTTGGGTATGGACGTTGACCACGACCTTGCTCTTCTGGCTGCCTTCGGGAGTGACCTGGATTTCGTAGCGATAGCGCGGCTGCACTCCGACCATGTTCTGCATGAACCCGACCTTCGTGTCGGCGTTGCGCCAAAGCGTCTGCAGCGAATTGTCGGGTCCGACCTCATAGAGGATGCCGTCGCCGCGCAGCGCGTCCTGAGTCAGGAGATAGGTATCGTGCGCGGGGAAGTTGACCTCATGCTCCTCGCCCAGAGCGGAATCGGCGGTGTTCCAATGCTCGTTTTCGCCCCATAGTCCGACGTAACATCCCGCGAGCAGGGACATCACGCCCACGAATATCCATAGCGCCCACTTTGCAGCAGCGCAGCGGTTCGCAGCCAATCTGTATTTTGATTCGCAATCTGATTCGTATACATCGCAAGCCTGACAAGCGCGGCGAGCGCCGCAGCGTCCAGACAACCCAACAGACAACCACGAGCCTTCGCCGCGCGCAAGACGAAACGCGCATGCCGGTCGCGATGTTTCATCGGTTCATATGCGCCGCCATCTTGTGTTACAAAATTGTAGCGGATGCGCCGCGAGCCCTCGAAGCTCTTTTACCGCACCGCTCCTCAACGCTAAGATTCACGCCCCATGACGGAATCCATAACCAGAGAAACGCCGCGCCACGTCGTCGCGGTAGTTGGCGCCGCTACCGCAGGCGCTGAAATCGCCCACATCCTGGCCAAGCGCGGCGCGCAAGTGGTCGTCATCGAGCAGAACCCTCGTCCCTACGGCAAGATCGAGGACGGGCTGCCGCGATGGCACGTCAAGCAACGCCGGGACGAGTACGAGGAAATCAACCGGCGCCTCGACCATCCGAATATCGAGTTCGTCCCGCTGACCCGGATGGGCGCCGACATCAACTACGACGATCTGCGCCAGCACTGGGGTCTCAGCGCGATAGTGCTGGCGCATGGCGCATGGCGCGACCGTCCGCTCGCGGTCGAAGGCGCCGACCAGTTTATCGATCGCGGCCTGGTGTATCAGAACCGGCTCATCTACTGGTTCAACCACTACCCCGAGAAGGCCTACGACGGGCCGCGCTATCGATCTTCCGCCCGGTGCGATCGTGATCGGCGGCGGCCTCGCCTCGATCGACGTGGTCAAGGTGCTGCAGATCGAAACCGCGCTAAAGGCATTGCGTGGCCGCGGCATCGAGGAGGACATGCTGCGGCTGGAGCGCGAAGGCCTCGAGCCGGTGCTCGCTGCGCGCGGGCTCAAATATGCCGACCTTGGCGTCGCGCCGTGCAAACTCTATTATCGCCGGCGCGTGCTCGACATGCCGCTCTCCGACATCGCGCCCTGACGCTCCGCCCAAACGTGCGGAGGCGATGCGCGCGGCGCGCGCCAAAATCCTGGACAAGGCGCAACGCAAGTACCTCTTCGAGTTCGAGCCGCTGCGCGTGCCCACCGGCCTTATCGTGGAAGATGGCCGTATGGTCGGGCGTTCAGATGAGCCGGACCGAGGTCGCCGACGGCCAGGTGCGAACGCTTCCCGACTCGGCCTCGCCCGTGCGCGCGCCTCTCATCATCAGCTCTATCGGCAGCATCCCGGAGCAAATCCCCGGCATCCCGGCCAAGGGCGAAGTCTACGCCTATATCGACGCAACGGTTGGCCTGCTCGATGACGGGCCGACGGCGGTGTACGCGGCGGGCAACGTGCTGACCGGCAAGGGCAATATCAAGGACTCGCTCGAGAGCGGCACCTTCGTTGGGATCCATGTGGCAGAGGCCTACCTGGGACTCAACGACGACGATGTACCCGTTGGCCGAGGGCGCGCGAAAGGGAGCCGAGCGGCAAGGCGCGCACATCAGCGATGCGATGAAAGTCGCGGCCTGGGCTCGGGCCGGAGGAGGTGGGCGAAGTGATGCGCCGGGTGCGCGAGCGTCAACGCGCGGTCGGTTACGAGGGCAACTATCGGGCGTGGATCGCGCGCATCACGCCCGCGGATTTGCATTAATTCAGTAACCAGGAATGCGATGGCGGTAAATGATGGACGCGCTTAAGCAGACCGATCCTGAAATTTATGATCTGATCCGCGCCGAGGAGCGCTACGAGATCGATTCCGTGCGCCTCATTCCCTCGGAAAATTACGTCTCGCGCGCAGTGCTCGAGGCGACTGGCTCAATTCTCACCAACAAGTACTCGGAAGGCTACTCCGGGCGGCGCTACTACGAGGGCCAGCGTTACATCGACCAGATCGAAACTATCGTCGCGGCGCGCGCCCGGGCACTGTTTCGCGCCGAGCACGCCAACGTCCAGCCCTACTCAGGGTCACCCGCCAACCTCGCGGTATATCTCGCGCTGCTCAAGCCAGGCGACACCTTGATGGGTCTCGCGCTGCCGCACGGCGGCCATCTGACCCACGGATGGGCGGTCAGCGCAACCGGAATTTTCTGGCGCGCGGTGCATTACCAGGTCGACCGCGAAAGCCAGCGTATCGATTACGATGCGGTGCGCGATCTGGCGAAAAAGGAGCGGCCGAAAATTATTGTAACCGGCGCCACCGCCTATCCGCGTCAGTTCGATTTCAAGATTTTCGGCGAAATCGCCAAAGAAGTGGGTGCCTTCATGCTCGCCGATATCTCGCATATCGCCGGACTAATCGTCGCCGGCGCCCATCCCGACCCGGTGCCGTACGCCGACGTCGTAACCACCACCACGCACAAGACGCTTCGCGGCCCGCGCGGCGCGATGATCCTGTGCCGCAACGAAGTCGCCGAGAAAATCGACAAAGCGGTCTTCCCGGGTCTCCAGGGCGGCCCGCACAATCACACGACCGCGGCGATCGGCGTGGCGCTCAAGGAGGCGGCGACGCCCGCTTTCAAGGAATATGCTCATCAGATCGTGCGTAATGCCAAGGCGATGGCGGCCGAGTTGCTCGCACATGGCTTCAACCTGGTCTCCGGCGGCACCGACAACCATCTCATCCTGATAGACCTAACCAACAAAAAGGTGATCGGCAAAAAGGCCGCGCAGGCGCTCGACCGGGCGGGGATCGTCTGTAACTACAACACGGTGCCATACGATCCGCGCAAACCCTTCAGCCCCAGCGGCCTGCGGCTGGGCACGCCGGCGGTCACTTCGCGCGGGATGGGCGAGGGCGAGATGCGCCAGATCGCGCGATGGATTGACCAGGCGGTCGCGCACGCTGAGGACGAAGCGGCGCTCGCGCGAATCAACGCCGAAGTCACCGAGATGTGCCGCCGCTTCCCTGCACCAGGGATCGCGGCTTGAACCGTTGTGGCAGCGGATCATGACCGTGCGCATAGCGGCTGGGGTGCTCGGCGCGTGGCTCTTTGGCTGTTCGATGGCGAACGCTCAGGCCACCGAACTGTTTGCGTATCCGGAAAAGGGCCAGAACGAGGCTCAGCAGCACAAGGATCATGTGGATTGCGGCGGATGGGCCGCTCGACAAAGTGGATCCGTTACTTCCGATCCCGGAGCTACCGCATCGCCCCAGGCGGAGCACGGAGCGGCGGGTGGCCTGGCGCAGGGGATGTTGCGCGGGCGGATGATCGGAGGAGCGGCGGCAACACCGGCGCGGGAGCGATGGGCGGCGGGATGGCTGCGATCATACGGCGCCGCATGATGGAAAAGAAACAGCAACACGCGGCAGGTCAGGGGCAGAGGAGTGGCAGCAGCGCCTTCGATCGCGCGTTCAAAGCCTGTATGGAAGGCCGCGGTTACACGGCGGAGTAAAAGCTGCGGATGGATCGCATGACGACGATTAAAATAGAGCGCATGCTGAATCTCGGTGCCGCCTACACGCCCGAGATGGGCGCGGGCGGCAAGCCCGAGCCGAGTTGGGCGACGCTCCGCGAGCAGGTGCGCGAGGCGCAAACGCTCGGCTACGACACCGCCGTCGCGGTCGAGGTGCAACACGACCCATACATGATGCTCGCGGTCGCCGCGCAGGAGCCCTCGACACTCGAACTCGCGACTGGGATCGCGCTGGCGTTCACCCGGAGCCCGGTCGCAACCGCGTACACAGCGTGGGACCTCCAGCGTATGAGCGGCGGGCGGCTCGTGCTTGGGCTGGGCTCGCAGGTCAAAGGCCATATCACGCGGCGCTTCGGGATGCCGTTTACCAAACCGGCGCAGCGGATGAAGGACTACGTAGGCGCGATGCGCGCGTGCTGGAAGACCTGGCAAACCGGCGCAGCGCTCGATTTTCAAAGCGAACACTACAATCTCTCGCTGATGACGCCCAACTTTGCGCCGCCGCCGCTCACGCATCCGCATATCCCGGTCCTGATCGCCGCGGTGCAGGAGCACATGCTGCAAGTCGCGGGCGAAGTGTGCGACGGCGTTCGGCTGCACGGCATCTGCACCCGCCGCTACCTTGACGAGATCGCGTTGCCCAACTTGCGCAAGGGCTTCGCCAAGTCAGGGCGGTCGACGGCCGAGTGGCCGAGCTTCCAGATTTCGGGCGGCGGTTTTCTGTGCGCCGCGCCCGACGCCGATTCGCTGGCGCGCGCGGTCGAGAAGATGAAAGAGACGATCGCGTTTTATGGCTCGACACGATCGTACCGTGCGAGCTTCGAGCTCGACGGTTGGGCCGACCGGGCCGAGCAGCTACATCGGCTGTCGGTGCAACAGAAGTGGCGCGAGATGCCGAAGCTGGTGACCGAAGAGATGGTGCACGCGTTCGCAGCGGTCGGCACCTACGACGATATCGCGGCAGTGATGAAGAAGCGCTTCGCGGGCGTGAATCGGCTCGACTTCGAAATTCCGATCCGCGGCGAGCGCGATCGCGGCGTAGTGCGCGAAGTAATCCAGGAAATGCGCCGCCCCTAAATTGGCGTTTCGCACGCCCCGCGGCTTCTGAAATAATCTTAGCGTGGCCAGGCAGATAACCGTTGACGCGGTGCTCGAGACGCTCAGGCGGGTGAACTATCCCGGCTACGCGACCGACGTTGTTTCGCTCGGAATTATCGAGGCTATCGAGCCGCTCGAGACTGCGGGCGGTTTCGCGGTGATCGTGCGCCAGGTGAGCGAGAGCGACCGCGTGATGCACGATCTCGCCAGCGCTATCAGCACCACGCTCAAACGTGACCTCGGACTCGCGCGGGTCGAACTCAAGCTGCGCAAGCTCGAGGCCGAGCTGGGCGAAAAGACTGGGCGCGTGCGCCTGGAGGGCACGCGCTACGTCGTTGCGGTGCTGAGCGGCAAGGGCGGCGTCGGCAAGTCGACGGTCGCGGTGAACCTTGCGATGGCGCTCAAGCAGCTCGGGATGACGGTCGGACTGATGGATGCCGACATTTACGGGCCGTCGGTGCCGATGATGTTCGGGGTGGATGAGGAGCGGCCGCGCGCGGCGGGTGGCCAGAACTTCTACCCGGTCGAGCGCTACGGCGTAAAGCTCATCTCGATGGGTTTCTTCCTGACCGACAAGTCACCGGTCATCTGGCGCGGCCCGATGGTGATGGGCGCGGTGCGCCAGTTCCTCAAGGACACGCTGTGGGGCACGCAGGATTTCCTGATCGTCGATTTGCCGCCGGGCACCGGCGATGCGCAGCTTACGCTGGCTCAGCAGGTCGCGCTCGACGGCGCGGTGATCGTCACCACGCCGCAGGACGTGGCGCTGCTCGACGCGACGCGGGCGGCGCGGATGCTCCATCAGTTGCACTGCCCGGTTATCGGCGTGGTCGAGAACATGAGCTATTTCGTCTGTCCCGATTGCGGCGAGCGCGACGAGTTGTTCGGCGCAGGCGGCGGGGCGAAGCTCGCTATGGAAGAGGGCACGCGGGTGCTGGCGCAGATTCCGATCCATCTCGAAGTTCGCGAGGCGGGCGACGCGGGAATGCCGATCGTGCTGAAAGACCCCGAGCATCCCGCAAGCCGCGCCTTTATGGACCTCGCGCGTGGCGTGCTGGCAGCGATGCCCAAAGATTAGGCAGATTTTAGCGCCTTAAATCCCTTGGGATGATGGTAATCATGCACTGACACAATGTACTGATTCTAGGCCCGGGACGCTGTGGGCAACCGCGTCCGGGGCAATTTACTTTGCTGCCGCGCTCCTATAAAACGACAGGAATTATCAGTTCCACTTATCTTTCAGGGGCGGCCGTATGGACGCGCCTGAGCCCTATTTGTGGATGACGGGCGGTGAATTGAGAAGAGGGGACATGGCGAAGATTCGAGTAGCAATCGTCGGAGTGGGCAACTGCGCATCCTCCCTGCTCCAGGGCATCGAGTTTTACCAGCATGCCCCGGCCCAGGCGCAGCGCAGTCCGATTGGCCTGATGCATTACGACCTTGCCGGCTATAAGCCGGCCGATATCGAGGTCGCCTGCGCGTTCGATATCGATTCGCGCAAGGTCGGCCGGCCGCTCGAGGACGCCTGCTTCGCGATGCCCAACAATACCATCACCATCTGGCGCGACCTGCCCAAGTACGGGGTCACCGTCGATATGGGGGAGATTCATGACGGCGTCGCCGAGCACATGTCGCAGTATCCGCCCGAATGCAGCTTCTTGCCGGCGAATCAGAAGCCGGTCGACATCGAGCGTCGGCTCCGCGATAGCGGCGCCGAGGTGATGCTGTGTTATCTGCCGGTGGGCAGCCAGAAGGCGGTCGAGCGTTACGCGCGAGCCTGCCTCGCGACGGGCGTCAGCCTGCTGAACTGCATGCCGGTGTTTATCGTGTCGAACGAGAAATGGGCGGCCGAATTCACCGAGCGCAAAATCCCGGTGGTCGGCGACGACGTGAAATCGCAACTCGGCTCGACCATCCTGCATCGCACGATCATGAAGCTGTTCGCCGACCGCGGGATCAAGGTGCGCCACACCTATCAGCTCAATACCGGCGGCAATACCGACTTTCTCAACATGCTCGATCGCTCGCGCCTGGGTTCCAAGCGCAAGTCCAAGACCGAGGCTGTGCAAAGCGTGATGCCCGAACGGATGCCCGACGGCGACGTCCATATCGGACCATCGGATTACGTCGCCTGGCAGCGCGACAACAAGGTCTGCTTCCTGCGGATCGAAGGCGAGGGCTTCGCCGGAATCCCGATCGAGCTGGAGCTTCGGATGTCGGTGCAGGACTCGCCGAATTCGGGCGGCGTGGTGATCGACGCGATTCGATGCCTGCGTCTGGCGCGCGACCGCAAAATTGGCGGCCCGCTCTACTCGATCGCGGCCTACACGATGAAACATCCGCCGCGTCAAATCGCCGACGACATCGCCCGCGAGCGGGTCGAGAAGTTCATCAGCGGCGAGATCGAACGCTAACAGTGCGCTCGGACTCCCGGCACCGTTGCCGCGAGGCGCCCCCTTTCTGACCGCCCCTCGACGCCGTAGAATTGGCCCGGGATAGGCGTGTCAGATGAGCGTTTTAAAGGACAAGACAATCGTGGTCGGCGTATGCGGCGGAATCGCCGCATACAAGGCCGCCGAGCTGGTGCGATTGCTGACTGCCCGGCAGGCGCGCGTGCGCGTGATGATGTCGCGCAACGCGGCCGAGTTCATCACGCCGCTGACGCTGCAAACTTTGAGCGCTAATCCGGTCGCGACCGATACCTTCAACCTGACTGAGGAATCCGAGATCGGCCATATCCGGCTCGCCGATACGGCCGACGCTATCGTAATTGCACCCGCGAGCGCAGACGTAATCGCCAAGGCCGCGGTCGGTATCGCCGACGATATCGTGACGACGGTGTTGCTCGCCGCGCAGTGCCCGTTGGCCTTTGCGCCCGCGATGAACGTGCACATGTACGCGCATCCGACCGTGGTCGAGAACCTCGCCCGGCTGAAAGCGCGCGGCGTCGCGGTTATCGAGCCCGCCTCGGGGGACCTCGCCTGCGGCTACCAGGGCAAGGGGCGGTTGCCGGATCCCGCGGCGATCGTCGAGGAGGTCGAGCGGATGCTGTCGCCACGCGACCTCGCCGCCGAGCGCATCCTGGTGACCGCCGGACCGACGCAGGAGATGATCGATCCGGTGCGCTTCGTCTCTAACCGATCGACCGGCAAGATGGGCTTCGCGATCGCGCGCGCGGCGTGGCGGCGCGGGGCGAGCGTCAGGCTGATTGCCGGACCGTCGCCGCTCGGCACGCCGTACGGCACGGAGCGGATCGACACTATCAGCGCGACCGAGATGCTGAACGCGACCGCGCGCAATTTTCCGTGGAGCACGGCATTGGTGATGGCGGCGGCGGTGGCGGATTTTCGTCCGACGCATCAGGCAACGCACAAGATCAAGAAAAACTCGCGCGGGATGACGCTCGAGCTGGAAGGGATCGCGGACGAGATGCCGCGTCTTAGCGCACGCAAGGGCTCGCGAATTGTGATCGGTTTCGCCGCCGAGACCCAGGAGCTGGAGGAAAACGCCGCCGACAAGCTACGGCGCAAGCGCCTCGACCTCATCGTGGCCAACGACGTTTCGCGAAGCGACGCCGGCTTCGCCGTCGATACCAACGTCGTGACCATCATCGGTGACGACGGCCGCGCGATCGAACATCCCAAGCTCAGCAAGGACGAGGTCGCCGACGTGATCCTCGACCGGCTGCTGGCGTTGCGCGCCGCGAAATCGGGGCGCCGCACGCTCCGTGCCGTCCGCTAACCTTTCGCCTTCCCGCTATCGAGGGCATCTTTGGCCCTACAAATGAAACTTCTGCCACGGTCCAACGTCTTTTGCATCAGCCATAGAATGGTCAGGGTGTCCCCCAGCTTCTGCTTCGATTGGCCAGGTCGAGGATTTTCTGTCCATTTCTCTGCCGAAACAAAGGGAGGTAAGGATCCGTGCCGGAAGAATCTACTGGCGGTGGAAATCAAAGAGAGACAGCGCAGGAGCGCCTCGAAGCGCGTCTGGAGCGTCTCGAGCAAGAGGTCTTAAGAGAGAATCGTTGGTGGCGCGGCGGTCTCATTGCCGCGTTGCTTTTGCTGGCGCTCGCGATTCTCGTGGGCGGGCATCACCAGCGGCGGGAACGGATGATCATGACCGCCGGATGGGGAGGCCCCGAGGGGATGCGCGGCTATGGTCCGTACCCGCTACCGCCGTATCCGGGCTTCGGCTGGGGCGGTCCGTGCGGTCCTGCGCCTGGACATGGTTGGGGCCCGGGGCCGTGGGGTGGGCCGCCCAGGCAGTGGGGCGGCCCCGGTCCTCAGGGGCCTCAGGGCCCACTTCCGCCTAATCGCTAGGCAGAGAGCATCTCGACACAGCGATTCAAAGAAACGCGGGACGAGCCACCGGGGCGATTGCGCCGCGGCGGCCGTCCCGCGTGAGATTTGTTGCGGACTTCCTCTCAGAGCTTCGGGCCGATCTCCTTGCCGAACACCCGAATCGCCTCTTTGGTCCGTTCGTGCGAGGGGCCGCCCGGATGCCGCATGCGCAGGACCAGGTAGTCGGGCTGCACTTCCTTTTGCCACATCTGCAGTTGCGCGAGGCAATCTTTTGGCGATCCGACGATCAGCCGGTTGGGTGCGGCGACGTCGAAGGTCCAGTCGTCCTCCGACTTGACCTTGTCGATCACTTCATCCGGCGTATAGCCGTTGTTGCGGTAGTAGAATTTGTGCGTGTACATCAGCGGCTCGCTCTCGCGCCGCGCCGAATCCATCGAGTCCGACACCAGCATGTCCCGCATCAGCACCAGGTAGGGCTTCTTGCCATGTTTCTTGCACTCGGATCGATAGAGCTCGGCGAAGCGTTTGATCACCTTCACGTGCTCGAGCGGCGAGGTTATCCATCCATCCGAGATCCGCGCCACGCGTTTGATCCCAACATCGCTCCACGCCGCCATCCAGATCGGCGGGCGCGGCTTCTGAAACGGCTTCGGCGTGATCATCACGTTGTCCAGGTCATAGAACTTGCCATGATAGGAGAAGCGCTCCTGCTCCCAGCACCGCTTGATCACCTCTACGCCTTCCTCGCTGCGTCCGGCGCGCTCCTTGATCGAAAGGCCGAAGGCCCCGAAATCGCGGTCCTGGTAGCCGACGCCCACGCTAAGGATCATGCGGCCGCCGGTTATCTGGTCGACGATCGCGGCGTCCTCGGCCGCGTGCACCCCATGCCATAGCGGGATGAGCGTGACGCAGGTTCCCACTTTGATCTTTTTGGTGCACACCCCGACCATCCCGGCCATCAGGATGACGTTGGGGATATAGCAGTCTTCCTGCTGATGATGTTCGCTGAACAGGCAGCTGTCGAAACCGCTCTCTTCCGCGACCTGCGCCTCGACGATCGCCTCGCGCAGTACGCCGCCGATATTGGCGCCGTGCGGCGGATCCTGGGTACACGGAAAATAACCGACTTTCATGTGACATGTCCTCCCCGAAGTTGAGTTACGATTCGACTAGCTTCGCCAGTACGCGACAAATGTCAAACGAGCGCGACGCCGGCGCGGCTCGCCCGGATAAGGGCGCTACTTGTTCTCCGAATGCAGCACACCCTGAGACCGTAGTTCGGCGATCTTCGCGTCGCTCATGCCGAGCTGCTCGCGCAGGACCTCGGCCCCGTGCTCGCCCAAAAGTGGCGCCTTGATTTCCAGCGGTTTGGGGAAGGCCGAGAACTTAAGCGGGAATCCGGGAATCGTCACCTCGCCCAGGATCGGGTCGGGCACGGTGCGAATCATGTTGCGCGCCTTGAAGTGGGGATGGCTCACCGTGTCGACCACCGACATCACCGGCGCCGCGGCGACGCGATGCTCTTCGAGAATTTTCAGCACCGCCTCGGTCGAAGGCTGCGCCTGCATCCACGCCTCGACGATCGCGGCCAACTCATAGCGGTTCTTCGCGCGGTCGCGCATCGTGGCGAAGCGCGGGTCTTCGATCAATTCCGGACGGCCCATCGCACGCGCCATCGACGGCCATTGCCGGTCGAGCACCAACACCACGATATAGCCCGCCGGTCCCTTGAACGAACCGCACGGACTGACCAGCTCATGCTGCGATCCCATCCGCATGGGCACGTACTCGCCCTTGGTGGCGGCCCACACCTGGATGTTCACTTCGTGCATGTGGTAGAGGCTGTCGACCATCGCGATGTCGATGTATTGCCCGGTGCCGGTGCGCTCGCGATGGAAGAGCGCGAAGCCGATGGCCGAGAAGGCGTGCACGCCGCTTGTCTGATCGCCAATACCCATCCCGACGAACATCGGCGGCCCGTTCGGATCGCCCGTCATGTGCATCAGTCCTGAGAAGGCTTGCGCGATGAAATCGTAGCCGACCTTGTGCGAGAGCGGGCCGCTGCGCCCGAAGGCTGAGATCGAGGCCATGATGATGCGGGGGTTGAGCTTGGAGAGCGATGCGTAATCGAGGCGGCGCTTTTCCATCACACCAGGTCCGTAGTTCTCGACCACCACGTCGGCCTTTTTCGCCAGCTCACGCAGCAGCGCGATCGACTCGGGCTTGGAGAAGTCGAGGCAGAGGCTCTGCTTGCCGCGATTTTGCTGGACGAAGTAGGCGCTGCGTCCGTTGCGCACTGCGGGCAGCAGCCGTGCCGGGTCGCCCATCGGCGCCTGTTCGACCTTGACAATCTCAGCACCCATCTCGGCCATGAAGCGCGTGACCGTCGGGCCCGCGAGATACTGCGTAAAGTCCAGCACGCGGACGCCGGACAGCATGTGAGGAGTCTGCTTTTCGCTGCTTGCCATGGTTGAGTTCCTCGCCGTGATGTTGCTGGCGTCGCCGTGATAACACCGTTAGCGCAAGTATCACAAGCCCGCGCGCACGTTCCCAACAATTTGAACGAGGATAAAAAGGAAGGCAGAGGCCCGTCAGGAGGGCTTCGGAGGGCCTCCGAACGGCACTTCGCTCAGATGCGAGCGCAGTTCCGCGACGGTCGAGTTGGCGAGCTGGCGTGCGGCGCGCCGCGTCTCGGGGCCCATCCGCGCCAGGCGTTGCAGTGTGCGGCGTGCGCGCTGGGCGTTGCGCAGCGCCCGCTGGCCCATCGGATCGAATCGGCAGGCCGCAGCCTCGTCGCCGTCGCGGAGCAGTCCGTCGATCGCGGAGCAGGAGGCGGAACAGAAGACCTCGACGTCATGACGATCGGCCGCCTTGACGCGGCCTATCGCAAGGATGACTCGGTTCCACTCGCGGATCCGGCGGAGCCCGCCTCCGAAGATTCGCTTTTGCGCGCGGAAGGGCAGCAGCGGAGAGTCAATCTGGCGGCTGAGCTTGGAATCGAGCGCGCTGAAGTCGATCGCCATCAGCTTGATGAGGGTCTCGCGATGCGCGGCGTCCTGCATCGAATCGAAACGCGCCTCGCTCAGGATGTGGCTCGCGATTGCTGAGTTGAAACGTCCGATCCATCGCGTCGGAAGGTAGAAGTTGTGCGCGAGGACGTCGGCGCCAAGATGGGCGAGGTAGCCGAGCGCGAACGCCTGCTCCTCGCTGCCGCGCGCGGCGCTCAGCAGCCCGAAGCCGGTCGACCAGTTGTGCGAATGGCGTCGCAGGCGGCTCTGGAAGCGCCGCCCCTGGACGATGTCCGGGGCGAGCGAGCCGTACAGGAAAGCGTCGGGCATCGAGAGTAAGATGGCTTGAAGCGGTTGTTCCAGGGTGCTAACGCTCGCAAGCACCTGGGCTCCGAGGGCAATATGAGTGACGGGGCCCCAGGCGAAAGCGGGCGGGGCGCTGAGCGCGATGAAGCCGATTACCAAGGCGATTACACTGGCGATGATCATAACCGCGCCCGCCTTCAGTGCCGGGTCGTTGGCTTGATGTTATGAGCCGCGACCTAAGCGCGCCAGAGCAGCGCCGCCTGCTGCTCGATTCGGTTCGCGATTACCTGGAGCAACTCGCCGAGGAAGGCCTGGAGGGATTGCCCGCGGCAGCGACGACTCGCGCCGGCCGCTCCCAAAGCTGCCGCCCCCGCGGCCGCGGCGCTAGCGCCAGAGGGCGCGTCGTCTTGCGCTTCAGCCATGGCGTCCCCGCCGAGTGCGGCTCCGGCGCGGAGCGAATTGCTCTCGCGCTATCCGGGGCTGGAGAAAACCACGACGTTGGAAGATCTGACCGCCTTCATCGGCGATTGCCAACGCTGCAAGCTTGCGCCACTGCGCACCCATCTGGTGTTCGGCGTTGGCAACCCCGAAGCCGACCTGATGTTCGTTGGCGAGGCGCCCGGCGCCGACGAGGACGCGCGCGGCGAGCCCTTCGTGGGCCGCGCCGGCCAGTTGCTGACCGACATCATCGAGCGCGGCATGGGACTCCGGCGCGCCGACGTTTATATCTGCAACGTCATCAAGTGCCGTCCGCCCGACAATCGCAATCCCGAGCCCGACGAGGTCGCCACGTGCGAACCGTTCCTGATGCGTCAGATAGACCTCGTCCAACCGCGCGCGATCGTCGCCCTTGGCACCTTTGCCGTGCAGGCATTGCTGAAGGTCAAAACGCCGATAAGCCGCCTCCGTGGCAACTGGCACGAGGTCCGCGGGGTCAAGCTGATGCCGACGTTCCATCCGGCCTATTTGTTACGCAGCCCGGGCGAGAAGCGGCTCGTGTGGCAGGATATACAGGAAGTGATGAAGTTGCTCGGGATCGAGATTCCCGCGCGCGGCGGCGCACGATGAGTCAGTGAGAAGTGAAAAAGTGAGACAGCGCGGCGCAATCAATGCGTTTGCGGCGTGCGCATTTGCGATTCTGTGCGTCCTCGCACTTGGCGCGTTGGCCAGTGCAGATGCTGATAACGATGGCGCCGGAAATGGCGCGGCCGCCACACCTGCGGCGCCCATTGTATCCGCGAGCGCCTCGGCGCCATGGGTGTGCCTCATAAGGATAGAAGGCTCGATCAATCCGGCGGTCGCCGCGTTTATAGAGGACGCGATCGCTTACGCAAACTCCCATCATGCGGGCGCCCTTGTAATCGAACTCGACACGCCCGGCGGCCTGCTTGGCTCTGCGCAGCGCATCGTCAAGGATCTCCTCGGGGCGCCCGTGCCGACCATCGTATACGTATCGCCGTCCGGCGCTAGCGCCGCCTCGGCCGGAACCTTCATCACCGAAGCCGCGGCGATCGCGGCAATGGCGCCCGGGACCACTATCGGCGCGGCGCATCCGGTGGGCGAGGGCGGCAGTGAGATCAAAGGCGTGGTCGGCACCAAGATCGAGAACTTCACCGCATCGTTCGCGGGCAGTATCGCGCGCGAGCGCGGCCGCAATGAGCAATGGATCGAGCAGGCGGTGCGTCAAAGCGCGACCATCAGTGAAGCCGAGGCGCTCAAGCGCCACGTGATCGACATCGTCGCGCCGGATCTGCGAAGCCTGCTCGTGCAGGCGTCGGGACGCGAGGTCAAAGTCAGCGGCGGTCGCGCGACGTTGAAGCTCGAACTCGCCGGCGCCGCGATTCACCGCCTGCGGATGACGATGGGGCAGGCGCTGCTCAACGTGCTGGCCGACCCGAACATCGTGTATCTGCTGATGCTGGCCGGGATCGTCGGGATCTATTTCGAGTTCGGCCATCCGGGCTTCTACCTGCCGGGCGTGGCCGGCGCGATTTGCCTCTTGCTCGCGCTGGCTTCTTTCGAACTGCTGCCGATCAATCTGGCCGGGTTCCTCCTGCTGATGTTGGGGATTGGGATGCTGATCTCCGAAGTCTTCGTTACCAGCTACGGCGTGCTCGGTATCGGCGGAGTGATCGCGTTCGTGATCGGCTCGCTCTTTCTAATCGATAGTTCGCAAACCAATCTCGAGGTCAACCGCGGCATGATCGCCGGCGCGGCGATCGCGATGAGCGCGACCATCCTGGGCTTGGGCTGGATCATTTTACGCGAGCGTCATCGGCCTGCGACCACCGGGCGCGAGGGCATGGTCGGCGAAGTCGGCGAAGTGCGCGAGGCGATCGCGCCGGGCGCGCCCGGGCGCGTGTTCGTGCACGGCGAGCATTGGCGCGCCGCGAGCAATCAGGCGTTGAGCGTTGGCTCACGGGCGCGTGTGATCGCGGTGCGCGGGCTGGAGATCGAGGTGCGCGGCGAATCGTAACGCGGTTTTTTCTAGCCTATGCAAGGCAGCGGGCGGCGGCGCCCGTTTAACGAAAGCGGGGGAATCCTATGGGACCGGCACTCGGAATAATTATCGTGATCGGCGTGGCGATTTTGCTGAGCGGCCTCAAAGTGCTCAACGAGTACGAGCGCGCTGTGGTCTTTCGCCTCGGCCGGCTCACCCCGTTTCGCGGGCCGGGGATAATTTTCGTCATCCCGATCATCGAGCGCGCGGTGCGGATCGATCTGCGCGTCGTGACGCTCGACATCGCGCCCCAGGACGTGATCACCCGCGACAACGTGTCGATAAAAGTGAGCGCCGTGCTCTACTTCCGTGTGCTCGACCCCTCCCGCGCCGTGACCGAGGTGGCCAACTATCTCTTTGCCACCACCCAACTCGCACAGACCACGCTGCGTTCAGTGGGCGGCCAGACCGAACTCGACGAGTTGCTGGCCCAGCGCGACAAGCTCAACGCGCGCATCCAGGAGATCGTTGACGCGCAGACCGAGCCGTGGGGCGTCAAGGTCACGCTGGTCGAGCTCAAGAACATCGATCTGCCGCAGGATATGCAGCGCGCAATCGCGGCGCAGGCCGAAGCCGAACGCGAGCGGCGCGCCAAGGTGATCGCGGCGGAGGGCGAATTCCAGGCCGCGCAGCGCCTCGCCGAGGCCGCCGAGATCATGAACAAGAGCCCGGTGACGCTGCAGCTCCGCTATCTGCAGACGCTCAAGGAGATCGCATCCGAGAACAATTCGACCACGGTCTTTCCGATTCCGATGGATCTGTTCGAGCCTTTTTTGAACCTGCGCCGCACCTTCAGCAAGCCCGACGATGGCGGCACGAAATCCTGATAGCAAGGCTTAATCTTCAATTCAGTGGGGCCGCACGTTTGCGATGGGTAAGCTGATAATGGTTCGCCACGGCGAGAGCGAGGGCAATCGCGAGCGCCGCTTCACCACCACTCCGGACGCGCCGCTGACCGATTTGGGGCGCGAGCAGGCCGCGCAGGCCGCGCGCCGGATCGCGCGGCTGTTTCATCCGCAGCTCGTCATCACCAGCCCCTATGCGCGGGCGCGCGAGACCGGCGAGATAATCGCCGCCGCGCTGCGCTTGCCGGTCGAGGTCGAGCCCGGCCTCTACGAGCGCCATTTCGGCTACCTGCGGGGGCAGCCCTACGACGCGGTGCGCGACGATCCGACGTTCGAGACCGAGAAGACGTGGCTATGGCGTCCCGAGGGCGGCGAGAGCTACGAAGACGTGCGCGTGCGTGTCGCGCCAATCCTGGAGCGGCTGGCAGTACGCGCCGGCGACGGCGAACTGGTCGTCGTCAGCCACGGCGGCGTGATGCTGACGTGCTGGGCGCATCTGGTTGGACATTGGGAGAACACGCACGTGCCGCTCAACTGCGGAATCGTGCTGGTCGAATACGAAAACGGAAGTTTCAAGCCTCCGCGAATTGTCGAGGACTGACGGGGTGCGGCGAGCGCTATCGGTCGGCTGCTTCAGGCCGACAGCAGGCGGGCGAGCGTCGGCGTCGCCGGCGCCGCCATGAGCTCCGGCCACGACGCCCTCCTGAATGACGCGGCCGTGTTCGATCGCCGCCGCGCGCGTGCAGAGCCGCTCCAGGATGTCGGCGCGATGGTCGACGGCAATCAAGGTGAAGCCCAGTTCGCGATGCCATTGAAGGATCGTCGTCGACGAGTTCGCTGATAGTCGGACGGTCGAGCGCGGTGAACGGCTCGTCGAGCAGCACCAGCGGCGGACGCCGCGCGAGCATCCGCGCCAGCGCGACCCGGCGCGCCTGGCCGCCGGAAATCCGCCGCGCCGATTCGTGCCATAGCGGGCCGAGCTCGAGGCGCTGCTTGAGTTCCTCGACCCATTGCCGCGCGCCGTTGCTTTCGTGGTCGCGCAGTCCGAAGCAGACGTTGCCGGCGACGCTCAAGTGCGGGAACAGACGAATCGCTTTGCGTCAGGTACGCCAGCGGGCGCCGGTAAAGCGGCAGGTTCGGCGGAAACAGGAGCGTGTCGCCGAATTGAATCCGCCCGGCGTCGGGATTTTCGATTCCCGCCAGACACGAGAGCACCGTGCTCTTGCCCGCGCCCGAAGCTCCGAACAGCGCGAGCCGTTCTCCCTTGCTCCAGGCGCAGGCGCACATCCACCGTAAGCAAGCGCCGCGCCTTTACGATATGCGCATCAAGCGTGGGCATCGGCGTAGCGCCTCTGTGCGAGCAGATGGATCACCCACGGCAGCGGCAGCGCGGTGAGCAGGAACACGACCAGCAACGGCATCACCGCCGGCATCCCGGCGTCCTGCAGATTGATCCAGATCTGCACCGGCATCCCGCTCGGATAGTAGGCGGTGACGATCACCGCGCCAAACTCTCCCAGCGCGCGCACCCATGCGAGGCTCACCGCCGCGGCAAAGCCCAGGCGCGCGAGTGGAAAGGTCACGCGGCGAAATACCTGCCACGGCCGTAACCCAAGCAGCGCCGCCGTCTGTTCGAGGTCGCCGGGCACGGCAGCCAGCGCGGCGCGCGCCGCCACGATGTAGTACCCGACGCTGACGTAAAACTGGGTCGCGACGAACGCGAGCGGGCTGTTGGTGGTCGGCAGTCCCATCCGCAGCAGCCACGCGCCCGGCCTCATCGTGGGACCGAAGGCGAGCGAGAGCAGAATCCCCAACGCGAGCGGCGGCATCAGTACCGAGATCAGGACCGCCGCCTCCCAGACGATTTTGTCGCGGCCGGTATCGCGCGCGAGATACCACGCGACCGGCGTGCCGACGATCACGTCAAGCAGCAGCGCGATTCCGGTAAGCACCAGCGAGACGCTCACGGACGAGGCCGTCGAGCCGGGAATACTGCCGTCCCATTGCCAGCGGCCAACCGGAGCGCATAGGCCGGCCAGCGGATAGAGCAGCGCCAGCGTGAACGCGAGCATGCCCATCCGGGCCCACCAGGGGATCGCACGAAGGCACTATATTACGGAACCAGGGGCTTGGCGTCGCCGGGGTCGTCGTAGTGGTAACGCGCAAGGATTTGGCGCGCCTCGGGACCGCGCAGCCACGCGACAAAGCGTTCCGCCAGCTTTGGCTGCGGCGCATCTTTGAGGACCGCGGCATAGAAGACGAGCGGGGAGGGCCGATGCGTCTTGCCGTTCAGCGTGACGCTCGCCTGCTGGTATTCCTTCTCCATCGACGCGTCGCCAAGGTTAATCTCCGCCGGGAGCGAAAGAAACGGCAGACCGAGCGCCGCCGGCTGCGTCTTGTAGGCAGAACTCGCATCGAGTTGTCCCGCCTGCACGCGCGCCATCACCTGGGGTTCCTGAAAAATCTGCTGCGGATTTATTTGCGGTCCGAGAATTTTCTCGGCCAGGCCCGGCTGATGGTAGTAGCGCGCCGCGAGTTGCATCACGAAGATGACGTTCAACCCCTGCGGATCGGTATTCGGGTCGGTGCGCCCAAAACGAAGACCCGGCGTCTCCAGGATCTGCCACCACGGCTTGGCGCTGGAGGTGCCCGCCTTTGCGAAGCGCCGCCGCATATTGGCTCTTCGGATTGTAGGCGATCACCATCTCGGTGCGGGCAATCGGTTGCGCACTTTGAGCCTTGCCCGCCTTCAACACGATCCGCATCGGCTCTGGCGTGACCGAGATGAACACGTCGGGCCGGATGCTACCCGCGACGATCAGGTTGGCCAGGCCGGTGGAGCCCGCGGCGCGTCCCTGGAACTCGGCTCCCAGAGCATTCGCGATCGCCGGACGAACTCCGCCGTCCATCATCGAGCCCATCGACCCGGCGTACGCGACCTGCAGTGGCGTCTTCGATGGGACGGTGTCGCTCACGCCGGAGCCGGCGAACAGTGCCGCGAACGCGCCGGCCACGACCGCGAAGCCTGCCTGCAAAAGCAGGCTACGATTGCATTTCATCGACGTTCCGCCGGAGTGTCTAGAAGGGGATGCGCCCGGTGGCAATCACCGCGTTGTTGTATGTGGGATGATGCGTGACGGCGACCTGGTAGCCGGCGCCGAAGGTCATCCCGATGCGGTCGTGGATCGGAATGCGCCCGATAAGCAGTCCGGGGGTGAGGATTACCTGGTTTATGCCGTCTTTCTCGCCGTTGGGCCACCAAGTGTAGTTCACCTCGAATTCGGGCCAGAAGTACTTGAACAGGCGGTACTGGAAGGCGGTATTGTAAGCGAGCGGCGCGCCAAGTCGCTGCATGCCTCCGTTGGGAACTGCGATTCCCAGCGTGCTCTGAAAATCGAAATCGCCCCATCCTTTTCCAAATGCGACGGTTGGGGTGAAGAGCGCATGGCGCGAGCTGTTGCCGTCGCTCCCGGTGGGCGCGCTGAAACCCATGAAGACGGTAAGGATGTAGTTGCCGCTCTCCTCGTTGGCCGAAAGCAGCCGGTATTTGACCAGAAACGTCTCGTCGGCCCAGCCGTCGACGTCCGGTTTCTCCGCCCCTTTCTTGGGAGGCGGCGGGAGAGCTCCGTTGTGCGCGACCCATCCTGGAACGCCCAGGATGATCTCGGTGTTCTGAAACGGGATCAGCTCGAGACCCTTGTTGGCGCCGAAGTTGTCAAGCGCCTTGCCATGCGGTTGCGCCTCCCACAGTTGATCGTACCGGTACTCCTCCTCCAGGCGCGGAGTGACGGTCACCAGCGGCGTAATCCAGTGCGGCTGCTCGCTCTGGATCCGCGTCACGCGCGGAAACCAGTCGAGGAAATAATGCTCGATCGGCGACAGAACGCGGGCTGGCGACAGGTGGCGCGCTCTGTGCGCGGCCCGGCGCCGGAATCACCATCAAGAGAACGACGGTCGCGAGGGCGGCGCGCAACTGGAACCTTTGAAT
The DNA here is from genome assembly GCA_963710455.1 of uncultured delta proteobacterium. GTDB lineage: Bacteria > Desulfobacterota > Binatia > Binatales > Binataceae > JAKAVN01. The sequence goes on along the minus strand of CAVQAG010000009.1, from coordinate 47,898 downwards.
ACTATTCTGCATTCTCATAGCGCAGAGGTTATGCCATGATGCGAGCGTTATGACAAGTACAATGGCATAGAAGCGGAGCGGTAGACACAATGGCGGAGCAGAGCGGAGCGATGGTCCGCCGCGCACGTGTCGCGCGCGGCCTCACGCAGGATGAACTGGCCCGGCGCGCTGGCCTCTCGCGCCAGGCGCTGAGCGCGATCGAGTCCGGCGCGTACCAGCCCGGCGTCGGCGCGGCGCTGGCGCTTGCGCGCGAGTTGGGCCACAGCGTCGAGGCGCTGTTCGGCCGGTCGGCCGAACCGTCGCTGCTCGAGGCCGACTGGGCGGAGGCGCCCGGCGACGCGCCTGCGGGCGCGTCGCCGGGCACTCCGCCCAGCGCGGCGCGGAACGTGCGGCGTGGCGCGCCGGCATCGCCGGCGCGCCACGCCGTCGCGCTTGGGCGCGTCGGCGGGCGGCTGGTTGCGCTGGCGCAACCGCCGCCGGCGATGCGGCTCGCGCCTGCCGACGGTGTTTTGCAGGACGCTGTCGGCAGGCGGGCGCGGGTGGCGGCGTTTCGCACTTCCCAAGAGATCGACGCGACGCTGCTGGTTGCCGGATGCGATCCGGCGGCGTCGATTCTCGCTGACTGGATGGCACGGCATCGGCCGGCCACGACGCTTACGCCCGTCACTAGCAGCAGCCGCGCGGCGCTGGCCGCGCTGCTCGGTGGCCAGGTGCATGTGGCCGGAGTGCATCTGTACGACCGCACGGGTGGCGAGTACAACCTGGCTGCGGTACGCGACGCCCTTAAGCGCCAACGCGCCGTGATGGTCAATTTCGCCCGCTGGGAACTGGGGCTGGCGGTTAGGCGCGGCAACCCGCTGGACGTGCAGAACATCGCCGACCTGGCGCGGCCGGGGATGCGTATTGTCAATCGCGAGTCGGGTTCGGGCGCGCGGCTTGTGCTCGACCAGGCGCTGGCGGAGCTGAAGATCGCGCCGCGGCGGATTGCCGGCTACGCGCGGGAGCTAAGCGGCCATCTGGAAGTCGCGGGGGCGATAGCGGCGGGCGAGGCCGAGGCTGGGTTGACTCTGCGGGTGGCGGCCGAGGCTTTCAGATTGGGTTTTGTCCCAGTGCGCGAAGAGCGCTATGATTTGGTGATCCTGCAACGCGAGACGGACTCGCCCCCGGTGCGTGCGATGCTAGACGCGCTGAACACCGGCAGCTTCGCCGTCGAAGTAAGCCAGCTCTGTGAGTACGATACCGCGCAGATGGGTCAGGTGATCGCGCGCTTCAATTGACGGAACGGGTCTCGCAGTGGCATTCGCAACTATGGCGTCGAGCCATCGAAGAGAAAGGAGCTGAACCAATGGCAGCAACAACCCCATCGACAGAGAGGTCGCGCGGCAACGCGCCCTCCAGTGCGGCGTTGAATTTTCTCAAAGCCTCGCCCAAGAAATTACTGATCGGCGGCAAATGGGTTCCGGCCAAATCCGGCAAAACCTTCGAGACGCTCAATCCCGCCACCGAGGAAGTCCTCGCGCTGATTGCCGAGGGCGACAAGGCCGACGTCGACGAGGCCGTCAAGGCGGCGCGCAAGGCATTCGATAGCGGCCCCTGGGCCAAGATGGGGCCGCATGAGCGCGCCCGCTACCTGTTCAAGATCGCCGACCTGATCGAGCAGCATGCCGACGAGCTGGCCGAGCTCGAGACGCTCGACAACGGCAAGGCCAAGACTCAGGCGCGCGCGATCGACATCGCCGGCTCGGCCGAAACCTTCCGCTACTATGGCGGATGGTGCACCAAGATTTACGGCGAGACCAACCCGTCCGACCCCTCGATGTTCAACTACACGCTGCGCGAGCCGGTCGGCGTATGCGGACAGATTATTCCGTGGAACTTCCCTCTACTGATGGCGTCGTGGAAGCTCGGCCCGGCGCTCGCCTGCGGCAACGTATCGATTCTGAAACCGGCGGAGCAGACGCCGCTCACCGCGCTCAGGCTCGGCGAATTGATTCTTGAGGCCGGATTGCCCGAGGGCGTAGTCAACATCGTCACCGGCTTCGGTCCCGGCGCCGGCAGCTCGATCGCCGAGCATCCCGATATTGACAAGGTCGCCTTCACCGGTTCGGCCGAGGTGGGCAAGATCATCCTCAAGGCCTCCGCAGGCAATCTCAAGCGCGTGTCGCTCGAGCTCGGCGGAAAGTCACCCAACATCGTATTTCCCGACGCCGACATGGAGCAGGCGGTCCCGAACTCGATGATGGGTGTGTTTTTCAACTCGGGTCAGGTCTGCTGCGCCGGCACGCGAATCTTCGTGCAGAAGGACGTCTACGATAAATTCAACGATTCGCTCGCTAAGTTCAGCTCCGGCATGACGATGGGTGACGGTCTCGATCCGAAGACCATGATGGGCCCGCTGGTTTCCAAGGAACAGTTCGACAAGGTCAAGGGCTATCTCGAACTCGGGAAGAAGGAAGGGGCCAGAGTCACCGTCGGCGGCGAGGCGGCCAGCGGCAAGGGCTACTTCGTCAAGCCGACCGTGTTTGCGGACGTGAACAACAATATGCGGATCGCGCGCGAGGAAATCTTTGGCCCCGTCGCCGCGACGATTCCGTTCAAGGATGAGAACGACGCGGTTCTTCAGGGCAACGACACCGACTATGGGCTGGCCGCCGCGGTCTGGACGAGCGACGTTGGCCGCGCGCACAAGGTCGCGCGTGCGCTAAAGGCCGGCACGGTCTGGGTGAACTGCTACGGAATCATCGATCCGATCGCGCCGTTCGGCGGTTACAAGGAGTCCGGCTTCGGCCGCGAACTGGGCAAGTACGCGCTAGAGCTCTATACGCAGGTCAAGACCGTCTACGTCAAGCTGTAGAGACAATCGGCCACAAGATTGGAGGGCGCTTTCGAAAGGGAGCGCCCTTCTTTCGTTCGACATTCAGAAATGTCCCGCAGAAATGTCCCGCTTACCAGACGATGCTCGCTGAAATACCAAGCTCCGCACGCCGATACTGGCAACTGGTCAATTAGAACTTTACACGCAAATCAAGACGGTCTATGTAAAGCTATAGAAGGCCATAGGCAGTACGAAGGAAAGGATATCCAGCGACGATGGCACGAATACGGATAGCCACTTTCGGCGGCGGATGCTTTTGGGGCGTCGAGGCTGCGTTCCGCGAACTCGACGGCGTTATCGCGGCAACCTCCGGCTACATGGGCGGTTGGCTCAAGCATCCGACCTATCGCCAGGTCTGCACCGATGAGACCGGCCATGCCGAAGTGGTCCAGGTCGAATACGATCCCGCGCTGGTATCGTACGAACAGCTCCTGGAGCTGTTCTGGGAGATCCACGACCCAACCACCTTGAATCGGCAGGGGCCCGATTTCGGCGCGCAATATCGCTCAGTTATCTTTTATCATGACGCCAAACAGAGGGCGGCGGCGGAAGCCTCACGCAGGCGCCTAGACGAGTCCGGAGAGCTCGGCAGACCGGTCGTAACGCAAATTGTCCCGGCCTCGGTCTTCTACCGCGCCGAGGAGTACCATCAGCGCTACTACGAGCGGATGGGGATTGCACCGCACTGCGGCGTCCGGCGTCCGCGGATGGCTGCCGACTGAAGCTCCCCGCCCGTGCGCGCGTCAGTGCCATGAGCGCCCTGACGATCAAGGCAGCAGTAACAGTTTCCCCACTGACTGGCGCGATTGCAGGTAACGAATCGCTTCTACCGCGTCGGCCAACGCGAATCTTTTGCCGATCGGCATCGTGAGTTTGCCTTCGTGCGCGAGCCGATAGACGTCGTCGAGGCCGCGGCGATGGATCTCGTGCATTGCGTAAACCATCGGCACCGCGAATCCGCTTATCTTGAGCGCCTTGCCGAACAGCATCATCGGATTCACCGGATCGGGTATTCCTCCGGCGCGGCCATACAGCACCAGATGTCCGAACGGCGCGAGGCACCCGAGTCCCTTGGTGAGCGTCGGTTTGCCAACCGCGTCGAGAATGAGATCGACGCCGCGCCCGTCCGTGAGCCGCATCGCTTCCGCCGCAAAGTCATGAGTTTCATAGTTGATAACTTCTTCGGCGCCGAATTTTCGCACGAGGGCGACTTTGTCATCGCTCGAGACGGTGCCGATGACGCGCGCTCCCGCGGCTTTCGCGATTTGCACGGCCGCGATACCGACTCCGCCCGCTGCTGAATGAACGATCACGGTTTGTCCTGCCGCGGTCTGATGACAGCTATGGAGCAGGTGCCAGGCCGTGAGCACGGCGATCGGAAACGCGGCGCCCTGTTCGAAGTCCATGAAGTCGGGCAGCGGAATCGCGCGCGAGCGGCGAATTCGCGTGTACTCGGCATAAGCGCCCATCCCGATATATGCGACGCGCGTCCGGGGTTTGAGGTCTTTCACGTCGGGCGCGACGGCGTCGACCACGCCGGCCGCCTCCATGCCGGGGATGTCCGGGAACGCCGGCTTGACCAGGTATTCGCCGCGCAGAAACAGGATGTCCCCGAAATTGATCGCGATTACGTGGTTCTTGACCACGATGGTGCCGGGCTTGAGCTCGGGCTTTGGCACCTCGCGCAGCTCCATCACTTCCGCGCCGCCCAGGCGGTCGAATTGGATCGCTTTCATTTGGCCGCGCCTCACTGTGTCGAGAGAAGGGATGCGTCGTTCATGGATGTTGCGGTTACGCGCGTGTCGCGGGCGCGATTACGGAATCCAGGAACTCAACCGACCTGAGCTTGCGATCGACGACTGATGCGATGAAGCGCGCGATCGCCAGCGCGCCGTCGGCGCCCGCCGCAGTCGCCGCCGTTGCAACCGCCAACGGCATCCGTCCCAGTTCGGTGAGCGCCGCCGCACTCGCCCCGCCAAGGCGGATGCCGCCCTCGGGCACGCCCTCGCGACATCGCGCGCAAACAATCCCGCCGCGCCCGACGATGAAATAGACCATCGCCGTTGGTCTTTCTTGGCTTTCCGCCTGGCTTCCGGCACACATGCGGCAGCGGTCGAACTGCATTCCGAACCCCGCCCATCGGAACATCCGGAGTTCGTAAGCCTGGCGCAACGCCGTGGTGGCCTCGCCGGCCGCGAGCGCGGCGAGCGCCTCGGCCAACAGATGATAGGCGCCGGACGCCTCCGCATCTTCGGAGGTCAGAGCTTCGGCGAGCTCCAGCATGTAGGTGCCAAGCGCGAGGCGCCCGAGGTCATCCTCGAGACGGAACGGTTGGAGCCCCGCCGCTTCGGCACGCGTGATAAAGACGAGTTGGCCGTGCGGGCGGCGGCGAAAATACAGCATCACGTGCGAGAAAGGCTCGAGCCGATGCTCGAAACGGCGGCGCGAGGCCTTGGCGCCCTTGGCGATACCACCAAGCTTGCCCATTTGCTCGGTGAGCAGGGTCACGATGCGATCGGACTCCATGTAGTCGCGGGTGCGGAGCACGATCGCGGGGGTGGCTTCTTCGACTGGCATTAGCGGCGTGCTTCCAAGGGACCGATGCTAAATCCGTCGCAGCATCGACTGCTGTATTTCCTTGACCTGCGAGCGCATCGTCTCGACCCCGTGAAGAGCACGCCCGCTCTCGGCCGCTTCGCGGACCAGGTGATCGAAGCGGATCAGGATGTTGGCGATCTTGGTGTGAGCCTCGACCAGCGCGCGGCTTCGCAGCTCGCCACTCTCCCATCGGCGGTCGGCGTACTCCTGCAACTCCTGGCTCTGGATCAAGAGCTCCCGCGCCTGTTCCTCGTAGCCCTTCACCAGCCGGTGAATTGCGTCGCGGACCTTCGGATGTTCCTCCGGATCCTTCCACAGCACGTGCTCGAGGAAGCCGAGGTCGTCCTCGGTGACGACCGCGCGACCGGAAAGAAAGGCGTGCGCGCGCAACACTTCGAGCGAGTTGCGCCAGCGCCGGTCGGAAACCACTATTTGCTGGCGCCCGAGCTCGCGGCGGAGCTCAGTGATGGCGCCGAGCACGCTACCCGGAACTTCGACGGCGCGGGTTTGCGCGCGCAACTCGTCGAGGTCGCCGAAGCTCAGCGTGGTGCGCGCGGCCGGACGTGTACCCTCGAGCATCTTGAGAAAACGAAACTCCTCGACTACATAGTCGACGGTGAAGCGCAGCATGAAACGATCGTAGAGCGCGGTCAGTTCCTCCTCGTCGGGCAGCTCATTGGACGCCCCGAACATCGTGATGAGCGGCACGCGCAGGCGCTCGCGCCCGTTGTGAAACAGGCGCTCGTTGATGATGGTCAGGAGGGCGTTGAGGATCGACGAGTTGGACTTGAAGATTTCGTCGAGAAACGCGATGTGCGCCTCGGGTAGCTTATGCGAGGTGACTCGCCGGTAATCGTCGTGCTCCAGGCCGCTTAGACTCACCGCGCCGAAGATTTCCTCGGGCGTGCTGAACTTGGTGAGTAGCCACTGGAAATAGTCGGCGCCCTCGATCCGCCGGCATAGCTCGTCGGCCAGCATCGACTTGGCGGTGCCGGGCGGCCCGATGATGAGCACGTGGCTGCCCGAAAGCAGCGCGCAGAGTGCGCCGTCGATCAGCTCGGCGCGTTCCTGAAAGCTCTGGTTGAGTTCCTCGCGGATGTGGGCGAGGCTGGCCGTTGCGTTGGACATCGATACCCCATCAAATTCTTAGCAGAGCGCGCCCCTTCGCGCACGATGGCGGCGCATCACCATGCTTGCCGGGGATGACCGCAGGGGCTACAACGGATCAATCACTCCACGCGCAGGCTCGGCGGCGGGACTCGGCAGGAGGACGGCTCGGATGGACAAGGCACTGGCAGGCGTAAAGGTCCTCGATCTGACGCAGTTCGAGGCCGGCACTTCATGCACCGAGATGCTGGCGTGGCTCGGCGCGGACGTAATCAAGTTGGAAGCTCCGGGCAAGGGCGAGCAGGGGCGCTGGCAGTTGACCGAGAAGCCGGGCGTCGACTCGCACTACTTCATGCTGCTCAACGCCAACAAGCGCTCGATCACGCTCAACCTCAAAGACGATCGCGGCAAGAAAATTTTCATCGAGCTGCTGAAAAAAGTCGACATCCTGTCTGAGAACTACTCGCTCGGCACGCTGGAGAGCTGGGGCTTCGGATGGGAGCGGCTGCACGAGATCAATCCGCGCCTCATCTACCTGACGATCAAGGGCTTCGGCACGCACGGGCCATATAGCAAGTACAAGAGTTTCGACATGATCGCGCAGGCCGCGGGCGGCGCGATGGCGCTGACCGGGACGCCGGAGACCCTGCCGCTCAAACCCGGCCCGACGATCGGCGATACCGGCACGGGGATGCACGCGGCGATCGGCGTGCTCGCGGCGTATATCCAGCGCGAGCGCACCGGCAAGGGGCAGAAGGTCGAACTCTCGATGCAGGAGGCGGTGCTCAATTTCTGCCGCGTGCCGATGATGGGTACGTACATCACGCACAAGCCGGTCCCGCGGATGGGCAACCGGATAGCCGCCGGCGCTCCCGCCGACACTTACCCGTGCGCTCCCGGCGGCGACAACGACTATGTATATATCCTGTGCACGACGCCGGAGATGTGGACGAACCTGTGCAATGCGATCGGACGGCCGGAAATGGCCGTCGACGAGCGCTTCAAGGATCGGCGCTCGCGCCTTCACCATGTCGAAGAATTGACCGCGGCGATCAACGAGTGGACCACCAAACACACCAAGCATGAAGTGATGCGAATCCTGGGCGAGGCCGACGTGCCCTGCGGCAAGGTGCTCGACAGCGTCGAATTGCTCAACGACCCGCATCTGCGCGAGCGCGGCATGATCGTCACCGTGCAGCATCCGGTGCGCGGCGAATTCACGATGCCCGGATGCCCGGTGAGGCTCGAGGATTCGCCGGTAGAGGTCAAAAGCGCGCCGCTGCTCGGCGAGCACAACAACGAGGTCTTTGCCAAGTACCTCGGCTTCGACGCCGCCGAGCTCGAGCGTCTCAAGCAGGAAGGCGTAATCTAAGGCCCCGCTGTCGCTGGCGCAGATGCCAGCTTTCATCCCGCTCGTGGCGCCGACGACTACATTCAAAGACATGTTTGGCGCGGCCGAGCTGCTCAAGAAAGAGGGGCCCGGCCTGCTGCGCACCTTCATCCGCAGCCATCGCGGCGCGGTCACGGCCGATTTGCGTTTCGAGGCGATGTTCAGCCAGTCCAGCTCCGCGACCGACGGCGAACCGCGTTCAGCTCATGAGGGCGAGAGCGCCGGCTTCAGCGTCAACGTGCGGGTCAACGAGCGCTCCGGCGTCTCCAGCACCGGCCAGACCGGAGTCGAGCTTGGCCGCCTCGCGATGCATCCGGGACGGATGCTCGCGGCTATTCGCGCGGGTCTGGCCGAGGCATACGAGCGCGCGCGGCTCGGCGCGCGCGAGAAAGCCACGCTGATTCGTGCGATGAATGGAGGCTCGGGCCGGGCCGCGAAGCCTCACGGGCGCGCCGGTCGGCGCCGAGCGCCGCGGTGCATGACGAAGTCGCCGCCGTCTATCAGCGCGATCCGCGCACACTCGACCCCGGCGAGCTCAGGCACCTCTGCCGCGATGCTTCGGCCCGCGTCGCCGCCCTCGGCTCTGAAATCGCGTACAACGCGGTAGCGGCGCTGAGCGAAGTGCGCGAGGAGCTGTTCATCAGCGCCAACGGCACGCTGATCAGCCAGGGCTTCGCGTTTTCTCAGGGCGATTGCTACATCGTGGCGCAAAGCGGCGACGGCCATCAGGAGATCTACGACACGATCGGGCAGCAGCGCGGCCTGGAGTGCCTGGCCGAAGGATATCGCGACGAGCTGATGCCGAATCCGGATCTGCAAACGTTCGCGCTAGAGCTGGCGGCCGAGGCGCGCGAGTTGGCGGCGGCGCCGGTGCTCAAACCGCCCGACGCCGAAGTCACGGTGGTCACCGACCCGCATTTCAACGCGCTCGTCTCACACGAAATTATCGGCCATCCGAGCGAGGCCGACCGCGCGCTCAAAATGGAGGCGGCGTACGCGGGGCGGAGCTGGTTTTTGCGCTCGCTCGAAGACAACGAGGTCGGCCGCCAGGTCGGCTCGCCGCTGCTTGAGCGCCTGCTCCGACCCCGGCCTCGCCGGCTACGGCCATTATCGCTACGACCATGAGGGGACGCGCGCGCGGCGAGTAATGCATGTCGAAAAAGGAGTATTCCGCGGCTTTCTCAACTCGCGCGACACGGCCGCTGTGCTCGGCGTCGAGCCCAACGGGTCGGCGCGCGCGAGCGAGGTCTTTTACGTCCCGCTCATCCGGATGTCGAATACTTTCCTGATGCCCGGAGAGAGCGACCCGCAACAGATCATCGCCGACGTCGAGCGCGGCTACTACGTTTGCGGCAGCGCGGTGCCGTCGATCGCGGAATCGCGCGAGAACTTCCGCATCTCGGCGCGCCGGGTCTACGAAATCGATCACGGCCGGCTCGGCCGGCTGTACCGCGCGGGCAGCGTGATCGCGGATTCCAAAGAGTTCTTCATGCACGTTGATGCGGCCGGCAACGATCTGCGGCTTATCGCGATTCCCAACTGCGGCAAGGGGCAGCCGATGCAGGTCAAGCGGATGTCCAATGGCGGGCCGACCCTGCGCTCGCGAGCGCGGCTCGGCGGAGGTTGAGAAAAGGATAAGCGAAGGATGACGCGGCGATGCGCGCGGCAGCGGAACTGAAAAACTTCGTGCGCGAGGCGCGCGCGATGCTCGCACGCGAGCGCGATCTTGCCCAGTTCGAGATCTATTGCGCCTCGGCTGATCATCGCGTGGCGCGTATCGCTTATACCTCCGACATTCCGTCGCGCGGGGTCGAGGAGCTGAAGTCGCACGTGGCCGACGGCTTTACGCTCAGAGTCGTGATGCGCCGCGATGCGCGCGAGTTCGGCACCGCGACCGAGGCCGCCGACTTGAGCCTCGAAGCGCTGCGGGCGGCGCTCGTTCGTGCGCGCAGCGTCGGCGCTGGTCGATCCAGCATTTTCCCGGATTGCCCTCGCACGCCACGTAAAATTTCGCCAAGCTCGGCCGGCTCCGGCTGACGCGGCGGCCGGCGGCCTGATGCGCGCCGGTGACGCCGCGCTGGTCGAGGCGGCGTGGCGGATCGTCGGCGGCGCGCTCGAGGCTTTCACGATGCCGCCGGCGGCGGCGCGTATCATCTGAAGCGTCGGCGCCCGGCCTGGTGCTGGGCGGCGACGTCTCGATGATGCGCGATCGGATGGCGCTTGCGAGCTCGAACTTCGATGACGTGCGGGCCGAGGCCGGCGCGCACTTCACCTACCACGGTGACGGCGCTTATCGAATCGCTCGGCGCCAAGGGCACCGCGTCGGCGCTCGGCGCGACGCTCGGCGCGATGCGCGCCGCTGCCGAGCACGCCGGGCGCGACGCGGTAACGCGCGCGCTCGCGCTGGGCGGCGGCGAACGGCCGCCGGGTGGAGCGTATCGCGTGGTGTTCGGCCCGCAGCCGATAGCGGAAATACTCAACTACATGGTGATTCCGTCGCTCTCCACCGGCGCGTTTCACGCCGCCAGCACCGCTTATCACGGACGCTTCGGCGCGCAGGTGATGGACGCTCGCCTGAGCTTGCTCGACGATCCCGCTGGCGGCGCGCGGCGCGATTCGCCGCCGGCTGACCTGCGAGGGGCTGCCCGCGCGACGCACGACGATGATCCGGAACGGGCGGTTGGTCGGACTGTTGTCGAATTTCTACGATAGCCATCGGCTTGCGACCGACGAGCATCGCACCGAAAAACTCGGACCGCTTGGGCTCGAGCGAGCCGACTTCCCGCCCAACAGTGGATATCGCCTGGGCGACAGCGCGGTGCGTCGCTTTGATGCCACTCCCGGATCGTCGGCGACCAATGTGATAATGAGGGCGCGCGACGGAAAAAGTGAGCGCGAGCTGGTCCGCGCGGTGGGCGAGGGGATCTACGTCGGCCGCGTCTGGTACACCTATCCGATCAACGGGCAGCGCGCAGGCGACTTCACCTGCACGGTGAGCGGTGACTCCTACCTGATTCGCAACGGCGTACTGGCGGCGCCGCTCGCGCCCAATTCGCTGCGGATCAACGCCAACATCGAGCAGGTCTTCGCGCATCCGCTTGGCGTCGGCAATCGCGCCGAGCCGGCATTAGTGTGGGGCGCGCCAGAGGCGTACTACACGAGCGCGCTCGCGTGCGGCCAGATCCCATTCGCCGCGATCGAAGCGTCGCAATCCTCGATGGAATAACGGTTGTCGGCGGCGCGGGCTGCAGCGCCGCGGCCACATTTGACTTTACGGAATTTTGCTCTTGGGACCGTCGCCTACATCGCCCGAGATCTTTTCGTCATCCTTATAAACGTCGGTCCATTCTTTGAACCCGTTACGATCCCATCGATGCCACACGCCTTCGCGTTTGCCGTCGTGGTACTCACCCTCGATCGCCTTGGAGCCGTTCGAATACCAGCTCGTATGCATGCCGTTCTGCACGCCGTCGGTGTAATGGTCGACTGAGGAGCGCTGGCCGTTGGCATACCACATCGTCCATTCGCCCGACTGTTTGCCGTCGTGGTAATAGCCCTCGATCATCCTGGCGCCGCTCAAGTTGTAAACGACGAATGGCGCCATCCTTGACCGGCATGCCGCCGACCTCTTTCTCGCACCAGATTTCTGTGCCGTCGGGCGGCGGCGAGCCCTTGAGCTCGGCGCCGTTCGGGGCAACTTTTTGGGACGGCTGCGACCTTGTTCGCGTCCGCGAGTTTGCATCCGGTGAGAGCGAGCCCAGACGGGATCAGCAGGATCAGCGCGGCCATCCCGGCCGCGAGGCGAAGCGCTCGACGCAGAGGCTGGGCAACCATCGGATTTAAGCTTACACGGTCCACGCGCGAGATAAAGCGTCCAGCGTCCCTTCAGCAACGGATGAAAGATGAGGGGCGATGAGACTGTTGCCTCATCGCCCCTGTTGAGTTCACTCAGCCAACGCCCGCAATGCGTGTGGCGCGCGGGGAAATCAGTTTGTGCCCGTCGACCCGAGCAGGTTGCCGCCGAGCGTGGGATGACCGACGGTCTTGTCGCCGATCACGTTGACCAGCGAGGGCTTGCCCGATTTGAAAGCGCGATCGAGCGCCGGAATTATCTGGTCGGGGTCCGTGACGTTCTCGCCGTGGCATCCCATCTCGGCGAAAATCTTGTCGTAGCGAATATCCTGAAGCATGTTGAACGGGTCGGTGCGGTCCTTCAGCAATGGCATCGACTCGAAGCTCGGCCCCCACGAGCTGTTGTTCCACAGCAGGCACACGATCGGCAGCTTGTAGCGCGCCGCCGTCTCCATGTCCCAGCCGCCGATACCCAGGCCGCCGTCGCCCATCACCATCACGACCTGAGCGCCCGGCCGCGCGAGCTGCGCTCCGATTCCCATCCCGAAGCCGTGGCCCACCGGCGCGAGCGGTCCGGCGTCGATCACCTGGCCGGGGAAGCGGCAGACGAAGTTCTGGCTCATCCATCCCGAGAGCGTGAAGCTGTCGATCACGACAGTGCAGTTTTTGTCGAGCACCGAGACCAGGTCGCGGGCTAGCCGCGCCGGATGGATCGGACGGTTGGTCTGAAACTTCTTGGCGTTCTCGACCACCTGGCGCTCGAAGTTGGAGCGGACCTCGGCCAGCTCCTTGATCCACTGCGAGCTGCGATTTTTCGAGAAGTCGAGCTTGAGCTCCTTAATCCGATTGATCATCTGGCGCAGCACCAGCTTGGGATCGCCGACCAGCGGAACTTCCGCCGGCACCTGCCATCCGATCCGGCTCGGCGTCGGATCGACCTGGATGTATTTGGCCTTGTCGTTCCAGGTCTTGGGGCGCCCGAAATGCTCGCCGCTCCAGAAGCGGAAGCCCAGCGTCAGCACAACGTCGGCGCGGCCGGTAAAGGGCTTCTTGAAAGCGCCGCGAATCGCCAGCGGATGCTCCTCGGAGACCGAGCCCTGGCCCGCGCGCCGCGCGTAGACCGGAATCGAGGTAAGCTCGACGAACTCGCGCAACTCGGGGCCGGCCTGCGACCAGAAGATTCCATCGCCGCCGGCGATCAGCGGACGTTCCGCCGCCACCAGCAATTCGAGCGCGCGATCGATCTTGGCCGGGTCGCCCGCCGAGCGCACGTCGTCGACCGTGAAACGCATGCCGCCGGGACTCTGCTGCTTGTCCTCATCGTGGTGGTACAGAATGTTCTGCGGAATCTCGACCAGCGCCACGCCTTGCGGCGGCGTGATCGCCTCGCGAAAGGCCAGACGCATGTCGAATTCGATCGTGCTCCAGTCGGTCACGCGCTTGGTGTATTTGGCGAAGCTGCTCAGCATCTCGGAGCCGTAGGCCTCCTGGAAGGAGCCCTGATGGTCCTCGGTATTCGGATGCTGGCCCGAGACGCAGACCACGGCGCTATTGGTCATCGCGGCGAGGCACAGGCCGGTCATCGCGTTGGTCAGCCCGCATCCTGCGGTAACCATGCATACCCCGGCCTCTCCGGTCATCCGCGCGTAGGCGTCGGCGGCATAGGCGGTCGCCTGCTCGTGACGCATGTGGATAAGCTTGATTTCGTTGGCGCGTAGCTGGGCGAGGATCGGGAACAGATGCCCGCCATTGATGGAAAAGCAATAGCGCGCCTTGTTCTCGCGCATCACGCGAGCGACCAATTCACCACCGTCGACTTTAGGCATCAGCAGAAACCTCCCTGGCAATTTGGGCTTACCGTGGCGCCGAGATAGGCGAGCCGCGCCCCCCAGAGCGGCTCACCCAAACCGTGCGCAGACCGGGTCGCATCGTGAACCCCGGGGCTTGCCCTGCGGGAATCCTTGCACATTTTCGGCAAGCGCGGAAATGGCGGAATAACGCAACAATCGCTAGTTGATCGGAGGCGCCGATGCCTGTCACGTTGTTACGCCATAAGTCTTGCGGTATTTGTTATGTCCGCATCAACGATCGATGAAGAGACTGCTCGTAATAGTGTTGGTCGTGATGGCGTGGGTGCCGCGCGCGCGTCCAGCGCGCGCCTTCACTTTGCTTAATCCCGATACCTGGCCGGGCTATCTCAATCCCAACACCTGGCCGACCGTCCTCAACCCGCACAACTGGCCCTTCACCCTTGTGCCGGTCCCCGAAATCGAAACCGACCCTAACTCGGGCGTGACCTACGGCGTGCTGGCCGCGATGCTGTTCACCGACAAGCAGGGCGAAATCAACAACATCCTGGCGCCCGACATCATCAGCAATTCGACGCTGGGGCCCGGCGGCACGTTTCGCTATCTTGGGTACCCTTCGGCGGATACGCAGTACTACGTGATTGCCGGGTTCGAGGAAAAGATCGCGCGCCACGTCGATTTGGACTACGCGACCGGCCGCACTCATCAAGGGATTTTTCCTTCGATGGGCACTTCTTTTTCGAGCGCGATCCGACCGAGCGTTTCTTCGGAATCGGCAACAGTTCCTCCGAGGGCAACGAGAGCAACTACACGACCGAACAGCTCTACTTCGAGGGGACGCTCGGCTACAACATCACACCGCGCCTGCAGATCGCGCTGGTCGAGCGGCCGCGTTATGTGCGGCTTTTCAACGGCGCTTTCGAGTCGATTCCGAGCATCTTCAAGGAGTTTCCCAACATCAAGGGGCTTAACGGCGGCACCGAAGTGCTCAACCAGATTCAGGCCAGCTACGACACGCGCGACTCGGTCGATCTCCCCGACCGACGGCGGCTACCAATTGATTTACGCCTCGATCGCCGATCGCCGCTTTTTGAGTTCGGTTTCGTATACCCGGCTTCGGCGCCGACATCCATCATTACTTCCCGATCGGCCCCAAGATCACGCTCGCCACGCATGGCTACCTGCAATACATGCCGGCCGGCAACGAGGTCCCGTTCTGGTCGATGGCGCGGCTGGGCGGCGAATCGAGCCTGCTGTTCAACCAGCAGACGCTGCGCGGCTATGGCGCGGGACGCTTCGTCGATAACAACCTCTTCGACATCAACGTCGAGATGCGCTCGCGGGTGTGGGAAACCGATATTTTCAACACCCACGGCATCCTGGAGCTGGCGCCGTTTTTCGACGTCGGCCGCGTCTTCCACAACCCGGGCGAAGACTTCGTCACCGACCTGCATCCGGTGGGCGGGATGGGCTTTCGCGGGATCGCCGAGCCATTCGTCGTCGGCTACGTCGATGTCGGCTGGGGCGGCGAGGGCGCGGCGGTGTTTTCGGGAATCAATTACCCGTTCTAGCTTTCTGCACGGCGTCTGGCGCCGCGCCTAATCCCGGCCCGCAGCTTATGGAAGCCCGACCAAACAGCGGCGCGCGTCAAAAGACCGGCTCCGATCACGTCGCGCCCGACTGCCGCGGGATGAACTTCTACCGCGCCGACGAGGCGTTTCGCGGCCTGCTCGACCTCTATATGGAGCCCGCGCTGCGCGCTCACCTCGAGCCCCATCTCGATCGCCTCGGCGCACTCGCGGGCGGTCGCCTCGACGAGCTTGCCGACGCCGCCGACAAGCATCCCCCGGTGCTCCATCCGCGCGACCGCTTCGGCCGCGACGAGGACTGGATCGAGTATCATCCGGCCTACCGCGAGATGGAGCGGATCGCGTTCAGCGAATTGGGCCTGCACGCGATGAGCCATCGCGCCGGCGTGCTCGGATGGCCCGCGCCGATGCCGCCGATCGCCAAGTACGGCTTCCAGTACCTTTTCGTGCAGGCGGAGTTCGGCCTGATGTGTCCGGTCAGCGTCTCGGACACCAGCAACTTCATCATCCTTCGCTACGGCAGCGACGAGCTCAAACGCAAGCTCGTTCCCCGCCTGCTCTCGCAAGACCCGGCCGAGATGTGGAAGGGCACGCAGTTCATGACCGAGAAGTCGGGCGGCTCGGACGTGGGCGCGCTCGAGACCGAAGCGCGCCAGGAAAACGGCGAGTGGCGGCTTTACGGCGAGAAATGGTTCTGCTCGCACACCGACGCCGACCTGGCGCTGATCCTGGCGCGTCCGCAAGGCGCGGCCGCCGGCACTCGCGGCCTGGGGCTGTTCGCGATGCCGCGGCGGCTCGAAGACGGCAGCCGCAATCGCTACCGGATCGTGCGCCTGAAGGACAAGCTCGGCACGCGCTCGATGGCGAGCGGAGAGATTCGGCTCGAAGGCGCGTTCGCATGGCAGGTCGGTGAACTGCGCGCCGGCTTCAAGCAGATGCTCGACCAGGTCAACCTGTCGCGGCTCTCGCACGGCGTGCGCGCGGCCGCGATGATGCGCCGCTGCCTCAACGAGGCGCTGTGCGTGGCCCGCAACCGGCATCGCATTTGGGCCGCGCGCTGATCGAAATGCCGCTCGTGCGCCGTCAGTTGCTGAAGCTGATGGTGCCGGCGGAGCAGGCGCTCTCGATGTACGCGTGGACGGCTCGACGTGATGGGCTCGCGCCAATCGCGCCGATGAGGGCGCAGCGCATCTGCTGCGCATCCTGACCCCGCTGTTCAAGTTCCGCGCGTGCCGCGACAACCTCCGCGTGGCGACCGGCGCGATGGAGGTGCGCGGCGGCAACGGCTATATCGAGGACTGGATAAACCCGCGCCTGGTCCGCGACGCGCAAATCGGCGTGCTCTGGGAGGGCACCAGCAATATCAACGCGCTCGATGCGATTGGCCGCGCGGCGGCCAAGATGGGCGCGCACGAGGCGCTCGGCGCGGCGCTGCACGCGCGCCTGGCCGAGGCCTCGCGAGTGCCGCAGAAGTTTCGCGCGCGGCTTGGCGAAGCGATCGATCGCGCGGTCGCCTTCGCCGCGCGCGCGTCGGGCGACCGAGGGCGAGAGGCTCGCGCGGATGGCGGCGGGCGCGCTCTACAACGCCGCCACGGCGGTGCTGATGGCCTGGGAGGCGGCGCGCCTGGACAATGGCCGGCGGCTGTTGCTTTCGCGGATGGTCGTCGAGCATCGCCTGAGCGCGCAGGATCCGCTCGCGCCGACTCGACGAGGCGTGGGAAGAGCAGGCGGCGGCGATGCTGCTCGGCGAGGGCGCCGTCACGCTCGACCAGGCGGCCGCAGCTGGTCAATTCGTAGGTCCGAGAATTGTCGGCGAGGTCAGAATTTCGAGCAGCGCGCGTGCGACAAGGCGCGTTGAATCGCTGTCCAGCCGGGCCAACGCCTCGCTGCATTCAGGCATCGCGGTCGCGCTCGATTGCCGCGAACTCGGCATTCACGCGCAGCCTTCCTTGCGACTTTGCGCATGGTTCAGCTCGCCCTTCAGCGCGCATCGTAGCGACGGTCTCGCGATTCATCCGTGTCGACTGCCGTCCGGATATATTCGGCGCGGGTGAGACTGAGCTTCGAAGCGCATCTCTCCGTAGCTTTCAGGATTTCCCGGCAGTCTGAAGGAAATAGCTTCCATCGATAACCTTCCTTATCTATCTGCTCGGAGATCCTAGCAGTATCCGCAGATCATTGCAAAACCGCCATAGGGATGACCGGCAGCATGCGCGCGCGGCCCATGCCCGCGCGCATCGCCGCCCACTACCGCGGCGCGAGCGCGCGCCGCATGGCGCGCGCGAGCGCAAGCGCCGCGGCCACCGGGTCATCGGCGCCGAATACGGCGCCGATGACGGCGACTCCGGCGGGGCGGCTGCCGCCATCGGCGGCGCCCGCCCCGCCGGGCGCGCCCAGCAGCGCCGCTACGCGCTCGGCGGTAACGCCGCCGAGCGCGTAGAGCGGCATCGCGGCCGCGGCCCGGCACGCGGCGCCGAGGGACTCGACGCCGCGTGCCGGGCCGTAGCCGGACTTCGAGAGCGGCGGCCACACCGGCCCGAATACCGCGAAGTCGGCGCCTGCGGCGGCGGCCGCATCCGCGGCCTCCGCGGCGCTATGCGTCGAGACGCCGACGAGCCGCGACGGACCCTACGAGCCGTCGCGCGTCGGCGATCGCGATCGAGTCGGCGGGCAGATGCACGCCGTCGGCCCCGGCGGCCAGAGCGACGTCGATCCGGTCGTTTACGATCAGATATGCGCCGTGCCGGGTGCAGATCGGCCGCAGCGCCGCGGCGAGTTGATAAAGCTCGCGCCCGTCGAGGTCCTTTTCGCGAAGCTGGAGCGCAACGCGGATGGCCGACGGATCGCGTGCGAGTCGCGCCGAGCACTTCGTCGCAGACTTCGAGCGAGATCGCGCGGCGCGACCAGGCGGCGGTCGCTAATCAGGTAGAGCTGAAAGTCGGCCGGCGGACGGAGCGCGCTGTCCAATGGTGGCTCTAAGCGATGTCGCGGTTCTAACGCGACCTCGCGCGAATGTCGCGGCTCTAGCGAATCAATCCGCTGAGCGGGCTCGAGGCCGTCGCGTAAAGCTTCTGCTCGATTCGTCCAGCGAGATAAGCGATGCGCCCGGCTTCGATCGCGAGCTTCATCGCACGCGCCATCGCGATCGGATCCTTTGCGCCCGCGATCGCGGAGTTGATCAGCAATCCGTCGGAGCCAATTTCCATCGCTTCGGCCGCGTCCGACGCCGTGCCGACGCCCGCATCGACGATCACCGGGACCTTCGCCTGCTCGATGATGATGCGCAGGTTGAAGGGGTTGCGGATGCCCATGCCGGAGCCGATCGGCGCCGCCAGCGGCATCACCGCCGCGCATCCGATCTCCGCCAGCCGCAGACACGCGACCGGATCGTCGGTGATGTAAGGCAGCACCTTGAAGCCTTCCTTGACCAGAATCTTCGCCGCTTCGATCGTCGCCGGCACGTCGGGGAACAGCGTTTTCTGATCGCCGATGACTTCGAGTTTGACCATGTCGCCCACGCCGACCTCGCGCGCCAGGCGGCAGGTGCGCACCGCTTCTTCGACCGTGTAGCATCCGGCCGTGTTGGGCAGGATCTGGTAGCGCTTGGGGTCGATGTAATCGAGCAGGTTCTCGCTCTTGCGATCGGCGATATTGACGCGGCGCACGGCTACGGTGACGATCTCGGCGCCGCTCGCCTCGACCGCCGCGCGGGTCTCGGCGAAATCGCGGTACTTGCCGGTGCCGACGATCAGTCGGGAATGAAAGACCTTGCCGGCCAGTTCGAAATGATCATGTTCCATGGCATGTTCCATCTATCGATCATATAGGGTCGGAGGCCGGCATACACGGGCCAGTGCGCCCGGTGCGCGAGGCTCGCGCGCTACCCGCCTCCAACGAAATTGATTACCTCGACCGTGTCGCCGGGTTTGAGCTTTGACCGCGTCGTATTGTGCGCGCGGGATCACGGCCTGGTTGATTTCGACCGCCACCCGGCCGCGGCGCATTTTGAGCCGGTCGAGCAGCGCGGGCAGACCGGCGTCGCCTTCGATCGTATACTCCTCACCATTGAGCTGAATTGCGAAGGGCGGTGAATTCTCGGGCATCGAAAAAGCCGCTTCCCCGATTTCGGGCAAGCGGCTTTAGGCGGAACCGCGATACGTTCCGCCGTGTAGCAAGGGGCGGAGCGCGGCTTCCCTACGCCGGCATTACCCGGATCAGGTTCGAGGGGTTTACTGTTCTCAGTGCGCCCTTCGTGCCGCGCACACCCCCAGCCAATTCTGTGAATATCACTTGGGCGGGGGAGTGTCAAAAAAGGGGTCAGCCCGGTATCATCAAACGCGTCCGGGGAGAGATCACCGGGAGAGCATAAAGGGGACGGTTTCAATCATCGATGGAAATCGCTAACGGGCCGCCGACCGTGGCCGAGATCGACCTGGGAGCGCTGGGCGCCAACTACCGGGCGATCAAAGAGGCGGGCCACGGCGCGGAACTGATGGCGGTGGTCAAGGCCGACGCTTACGGGCACGGCGCGATCGAAGTCACGCGCGCGCTGCGCGGCGAGGGCTGCGGCCATTTCGGCGTTGCGCGCGTATGCGAGGCGCGCGAGTTGCGCGCGGCCGGCGTGCACGAGCGGATCTATCTGCTCGGAGGATTTCTCGCCGGTGAGGCGGAGGAGATCGTCGGTCTCGACGTCACTCCATTCGTGTACGATGTGGCGCTGATCGCGCCGCTGCAGCGCGCGGTGGAAGCGCAGGCGCGCGCGAATTTCCTGATTCACCTGAAGATCGACAGTGGCGCGACCCGTCTCGGGATTCTGCCCGGCGAACTGGACCAGGCGATCGCGGAACTCGCCTGCGCGCCGTCGCTGACGGTCGAGGGCGTGTGCACCTTGCTGGTCAATGCCGGCGATCCGCAAAGTCCCGTGACCGGCGCCCAGCTTGAAGTGTTCAACGCCGCGGCGGCGCGGCTGCGGGCGGCCGGGATCGATCTGCGGGTCGCCCACGTCGCCAATTCCGCCGCTTCGGTCCTGCGGCCCGACGCGCACTACAGCCTGCTGCGCCCCGGGCTTGCGATTTATGGACTGCCGCCCGTGCCGGCCGTGCGCGAGCGCGTCGAACTGCGGCCCGTGATGACCTTCAAGACCCGCGTGATCCAGGTCAAGCGCGTGCCAGCCGGAGTCGGCGTCAGCTATGGCCATACCTTCGTCACGCCGCGGCCGAGCGCGATCGGCGTGCTCGCGGTCGGCTATGCCGACGGCTATCGGCGCGGACTTCAGCACGGCGGTGAAGTGATGATCCGCGGGCGGCGCGCGCCGGTGGTCGGCGCGGTCTGCATGGACCTCACGATGGTCGATCTGACCGACGTGCCCGGCGCGGCGGTCGGCGACGAGGTCATCCTGTGGGGCGGTGCGGGCGAGGCGATGATCAGCGTCAACGACATCGCGCGTCTCGCGCAAACCATCTCCTACGAGATGCTCTGTACGGTCGGCAAGCGCGTGCCGCGCGTTTATCGCAAGGCGGCCTGAGATGGAAACCGGCGCGGTGAAAATCACCCGGGCGCTGCTCGGCGTCTCGGACAAGGCCGGGCTGGGCGAACTCGCGCGGGCGCTGGCCGCGCGCGGCGTCGAGATAGTCTCGACCGGCGGCACCGCGGCGGCTCTGGAAGCGGCCGGGATCAAGGTCCGCGGTGTCGAGAACTTTACCGGCTCGCCCGAGATGCTCGACGGGCGGGTCAAGACGCTCCATCCGAAGATTCACGGCGGAATCCTGGCGCGGCGCGCCGACGCAACGTCATCAGCGCCAGATGCGCGAGCACGGGATCGAGCCGATCGACCTCGTGGTGGTCAACTTCTATCCCTTCGAACGCACGGTCGAGCGCGCCGGCGTGAGCCTCGACGACGCGATCGAAAATATCGACATCGGCGGCCCGACGCTGGTGCGGGCGGCGGCCAAGAACTGGAACGACGTCGCGGTGGTGGTCGACCCGGCCGACTATCCGGCGCTGATCGAGGAACTGGCGAGCAGCGGCGGGACGCTTGGGCGGGAGACCCGATGGCGCCTGGCGCGCAAGGCGTTTGCGCGCGTGACCGCTTACGACTGCGCGATTTCGAATTACCTCGGCGCGATCGAGAACGGCGAGCGCCAGCCGCTCGGCGAAACCTTCAGCCTCTCGCTGCCGCGCGAGCAGCCGCTTCGCTACGGCGAGAATCCGCATCAGGTCGGCGCGCTCTACGGGCGTTTCCTCGAAATCGCCGAGCAGCTCCACGGCCGCGAGCTTTCCTTCAACAACGTCTTCGACATCAGCTCGGCGATCAACCTGATGCTCGACTTCACCGGCTACAGCGACGCCGTGGTCGCGATCCTCAAGCACAACACGCCGTGCGGCGTGGGCGTCGGCGCGACGTTGCTCGAGGCCTGGGAAAAGGCGTTCGCGACCGATCCCGATTCGCCCTTCGGCGGGATAATTATCGCCAATCGCCCGTGGGACCTGCCGTTCGCCGAGGCCGTCGACGAACTGTTCACCGAGGTTTTGATTGGCACCGCCTTCGAGCCCGGCGTGCTGGAGTTTTTGCGCAAGAAAAAGAACCGGCGCGTGATGCGGTTTCATCCCGAGGCGGTGCGGCGCGAGGACCTCGATCTCAAACGCGTCGTCGGCGGGCTGCTGGTGCAGACGCCCGACCTGAGTCTCGAGGACCCGCGCGAGGGCAAAGTCGTGACGCGGCGCGCACCGACGGCCGCCGAACTGCGCGCGATGGAATTCGGCATCCGGGTGTGCAAGCACATCAAGTCCAACGCGATCGCTTTCGTCACCGAGGATCGCACGCTGGCGGTCGGCGGCGGCGCGACCTCGCGAATCGACCCGCTCTACGCGGCGCGTGAGAAAGCGGCACGGCTTAAAGTATCACTTAAAGGATTCAGTGCTGGTCTCCGAGGCGCTGTTTCCGTTCCCCGACGGACCGGCGCTCGCGGCCGAGGCGGGCGCCACCGCGATCGCGCAGCCGGGCGGCGCGATGCGTGACGCCGAGGTCATCGCCGCCGCCGACGCGCACGGACTCGCGATGGTCTTCACCGGAGTGCGCCACTTCCGGCACTGAGCGCTGCACGTCAAATGAAATAGCGGACGTCACGCCGCGCGGCAGCTCGCTCTCGAAGCAGGTCACCGGCTCGGATGATGTCCGCCCGACGAAGGTACCGGCCCGATGAAAGTATTGGTTATAGGCAAGGGCGGGCGCGAGCACGCATTGCTCTGGCGGCTCAACCAGAGCGAGACGGCGCGCAAGCTCTACTGCGCCGGCGGCAATCCCGGGAATAAGCCAACTGGCGCAGGTAATCCCAGTCGCGCAGAACGATTTCGCCGGGCTGGTCGATTTCGTGCGCGGCGAAAAAATCGATCTCACCGTGGTCGGACCCGAAGATCCGCTGGCCGCCGGAATCGTCGACGAATTCGATCGCGCGGGACTCAGAATTTTCGGCCCGACGAAGGCCGCCGCGCAATTGGAAGCGAGCAAGGCGTTCGCCAAGGCCGTGATGCGCGAGGCGGGCGTGCCGACCGCGAGCTTCGAGGTCTTCGACGAGGCCGAGCCGGCGCGCCGATGGGTTCGCGCGCGTGGCGGCGCGATGGTGGTCAAGGCGGACGGCCTCGCGCTGGGCAAGGGCGTCGTCGTGTGCGAGGACGCCGCGGCCGCGCTGGCCGCGATCGACGACGCGATGGAGCGTCGGCGTTTCGGCGCGGCGGGCGCGCGGGTCGTGATCGAAGAGCGGCTTAAGGGCGAGGAGCTTTCCTTCTTCGCGCTCTGCGACGGCGAAAATGCGATCGCGCTCGGCCTGGTGCAGGATCACAAGGCCGTCTTCGACGGCGACCGCGGCCCCAACACCGGCGGGATGGGCGCGTATACGCCGGTGCCGCATTTCGGCTCCGGCGTTCGAAGCGCGCGTGATGGACGAGGTGGTGCGGCCGACGCTCGGCGCGATGCGCGCGCGCGGCACGCCGTTTCGCGGCGTGCTGTTCGTGGGGCTGATGGTCGACGGCGAGCGAATCAACGTGCTCGAGTACAACGTGCGCTTCGGCGATCCTGAATGCGAGCCGCTGATGATGCGTTTCGAGGGCGACCTGGCCGAGACGCTGCTCGCCTGCGCCGAGGGCCGCCTGAAGAGCGCGAGCGTCAGGCTTTCGCCGCGCGCCGCGGCGGCCGTGGTGCTCGCTTCGGGCGGATATCCGGGCGAGTATCGCAAGGGCTTCGCGATAAGCGGGCTTGAGCGGATCGACGGAGCCGAGCCGTCGGACGCGAAGGTGCGATGGGCGCTGCAGAAGACGCGCGTAAAGGTTTTTCACGCCGGCACCGCGATGCATGAGGGGCGACTGGTGTCCGACGGCGGCCGCGTGCTGGTGGTGACCGCGATGGCCGAGGATTTGCGCCGCGCGGTTGCCGCCGCCTACGAAGCGGCCGCTATGATCGAATTCGAGGGCCTCCAGATGCGCCGCGATATCGCCCGCCGCGCTCTCGACCGCCTTCCTGCAGTGAGTGCTATCAAGCGATTTTCCGTGGTAGTGGCGAGAGTTCGGAGCGTTTCGTGTTGGCTGAGAATTATTCCACCGCCCTCGGCGACGCGCTGGCGGCGCTGGCCGCCGGCGAAGCGATCGTCTATCCGACGGAGACGTTCTACGCGCTCGGCGTGGACGCCGTTCTCAGCCGCAAGCGCTCGAGCGGCTGTTCGCGATCAAGGGCCGCGAGCCCGGCAAGCCGGTCGCGCTGATCGCGGCCGACACTGCGATGGCTTTCGCGTTCGCGCGCGAGGTGCCGACCGAGGCGCGAGTCCTTGCCGAAGCCTTCTGGCCGGGGCCGCTAACGCTGGTGCTGCCCGCGCGCGACGGAATTCCGGCCGCGCTCATCGGCGACGACGGCGGAGTTGGCGTGCGCGTCTCGTCGCATCCGCTCGCCCGCGCGCTCGCCGACGCGCTTGGGGGCCCGCTCACCGCGACCAGCGCGAATCTTGCGGGCGAGCCGCCGGCCGTGGAGCCCGCCGCAGCGCGCAGCGCGCTGGGCGATAAAGTTAAAGTGTTCGTTGAGGATGGTAAGCTTGCCGGTGGCGCGCCGAGTACTGTGGTCGCCATCGATCGCTCCGGGGTACGCGTGCTTCGCCCGGGCGCGGTAAGCGAGCGCCAGTTGGCCGCCGCGCTAAAGGGCAGCGTATCGAGATGAGGCATTGAAATAATGGCGATGACGCATCGAGTCGAACCGTTTGCGGGGCTGCTCTACGATCCGGACCGAGTCGGCGTGCTGAGTAACGTCGTCGCGCCGCCATATGATCTGATCGACAAAGCGCGCCAGGACGCGCTCTACGCGCGCAGTCTTTATAACGTCGTGCGCCTGGAACTCAATCGCGATCCGGATCGCTACGCGTCGGCGGCGCGCACGCTCGGCGAATGGCTCAACGACGGGGTGCTCAAGCGGGCGACGCGGCCCGCGATTTATTTGTACTCGCAATTTTTCGAGATCGAAGGCCGCCTGCTCCGGCGCGACGGTTTTATCGTGCGGATCCGGCTGGAGGAGTTCAGCGGCGGACGAATCCTGCCGCACGAGCGGACTTTTCCCGCCGCCAAGCAGGACCGGCTCGAACTGCTGACCGCGCTCAATACCAATGTGAGTCCGGTGTTCGGCCTTTACGCCGGCGCGCATCCGGCGCTCGCCAATCTCATGGCCGAGCTTACGGCGCGCGAGCCAGCGCTCGAAGTCACCGACGACCTCGGCATCCGCAACCAGCTCCGCCCGATCGAGGATCGCGACCGCAATCGCGACGATTCAGGACGAGCTCGAGAGCTCGCGCATCTTCATCGCCGACGGCCACCATCGCTACGAAACCGCGCTCGAATATCGCCGCCGCCGGCGCGTCGCCGAGCACGATCCCGCCGACGCACGCCCCTACGACTACACGATGATGACGCTGGTCGCCTGCGACGATCCGGGGCTGGTGATTCTGCCGACCTATCGCGTGGCGCGGCGCCTCGACGCGGAGACGATTAGCCTCCTTCGATACGCGGGCCGCGCCATGGTTCGCGGTCGAGGAGTTCAGCAGCGCTGACGCGATGCGTGCGGCGCTGGCGAACGCGGGGCAGGGCGCAATCGCGGTTGCGCTCGGCGGCGAGCGGGTCAAGCTGCGGCTCTTGCGGCTCAAGGATCCGGCCGCGATGGCTGACGCGATGCCGGGTGCTCCGCCAGCCGTGCAGCGGCTCGAGGTTAGCGTACTGCACGCGCTGGTGCTCGAGCGCATCTTTAAAATTACCCCTGAACAGATCAAGGCCGGTGGGCCGATCGAGTACACTATCGATGCTCTGGAGGCTCTCGGTAACGTGGGCCCGGGCACCGGCAGCGGTGCTTTCCTGATGAATCCGCCGTTCGATAAGCGACGTCGAGGCGGTCAGCGACGCGGGCGCCGTGATGCCCGAGAAGTCGACCTACTTCTATCCCAAGCTGCTGACCGGACTGGTGCTGAATCCGCTCGACGACGGCCCATCCGCAAAGAGCTGACGCGATGTTTGCCCCGAAACGCCTGGTGCTGGTGCGCCACGGCGAAACCGTCGGCCATTCGAGCATCCGCTACTATGGCCGCACTGACGTGGCGCTGTCGGATTTGGGCCGCCGCCAGATGCACGCGGCGCGCGACTGGCTGGCGGCGCGCGATGGCGAGAGCGGTTTAGCCCCGGTATTCACGAGCCCGCTGGTTCGCGCGATAGAGGCCGCCCGGATAATCGCCGGCCGGGATGCGGCTGCAATCGCGATCGAGGAATTTGCCGAAGTCGACTTCGGCCTGTTCGAGGGTCTCACCTCCGAAGAGATAGCCGCGCGCTACCCCGAGGAGTTCCGCTGCTGGAACGCGAACCGCCTGGCATCCGACTTCGTCTATCCCGAGGGCGAGAGTAGAGCGGCGTTCGTAGCGCGCGTGGTCAGAGGTACCTCCCGGATGCTCGCGTTATGGCAAGAGCTACGGCAAGGCCCGCGCGCGAGCGGCCGCCCCTGCGACGCGCTGATAGTGGCGCATCGCGGGGTGATTCGCGCGGTGGTGCGTCAGTTAACCGGTGTGCTTGAGCCGTATATCGATCTTGGCTCGATTCACATACTCGAGCAGGAACCGGGCGACGAGGATTTGTGCACTGCGCGATGGCGTCCGGTCGCACTGGACGTCACCGAGCACCTGGCAGGACGCGGCAACACTGTTAATTAAGAAGAAGGTCAGGCTCCGCATTCCGTCGCCAGGTTCCTTTTCCACTTCAACGATCACTATGTGCCTTAGAGCAGTTCTCAGTCAGGGACGGGGCGACGCGCGAGCAAAAAGAGCGCGACCGCTATGGCGAGGATCGCGCCGGCATTGGCGCCCAGGTCGATCATGACCTGTCGGAATTTATCCGCCGAAAGAGTGTCACCCGTGACGCTCATCTGTGCGCCGATAGCCAGGATGCGCCGGGTCGCCGAAATTGCCGCGATGAAGAGGAACGGCTGCAAAGACGTCGCGCGTTCCTGCAGGTACGAAAGAACCGTACGCAGAACCTCCATGATGATCATCACCAGCAGCAGATCATTGACCAACGTCACAATGGCTAACGCAAAGCCGATATTACGTAGAGCATCCGGAAAAGCGATCAGGCTGTACCCCAGCATCCCGAGCGCCGCCAGCAGAAATACTATCCCGACCAGGCCGTAAACGATCGCGTCGGCTGCTTCGAGCGCAGGCACAAGCGTATGGTGAACATGTCGTGCACCCGGGGCAGTCTGCGGCTCATGACTGACTGGAGGTTCCATCCGGTGCATCATACCTGGAGGCGATTAAAACTACAGACCCGGAGATGCTGTCGCATCGGCCTCAACAGCGTGCCGGCGCAAGTCCCATGTCCCTCGTGCGGGATGCGGGTCGCCATGGCAAGACTGACTATTTGGCTTCGTTCACGGCGCTGGTGGCTTCGGCAAATTCAGGAAAAGCACGCCATATCCCAACGTGTTGGTAGTGCCTTTACCGCGGCACTGGAACGTGCTGGTCGGGTCGTCGTATGGATAACTGTAGGCGGTCGGGCACGCCCGCTTGAGGTTGACGAGCCATGGTTGGATCTGTGAATCCCAAACCACGTCGTTCGCGGGATTGCCGTTGACGCTTGCACATTTGCTGGTCCCATTCTTGGGCCAGAACTTACTTAGTCCATCCGGGTTGCCCTGAGCGTAAGTGCCGCATCCGCAGCAGGTTGAGGGATAAGTCTGCGCAGTCCCATCGTTGTAACAGGAAGTGGTATTGCCGGGGCTGCTGCCCCCCTTGGCCGCACAGGCGAAGAGCGATGCGAGATTGGTTTGGCTGGAGCCATCACCGTCGGTTATGAGGTCTCCACAGTTGAGTGGACCGACCGTATAGCTCGGGAAGCCGGCGCAAAAATCATCCGCGCTCCACCAGCCGTCGAAGGTCCCACATTGCTGCAGGAAGATGCCTTTGCCCGGAATAAACTGCGTGCCGCAATAACCTTGACCTGAGCACTCGGCCTCCTTGCTGCACTGGCAGTAGTTGTTGCCGTCCTGCGAGGGCAAGCACTCAAGCTTGTTGGGACAGGTATTGGGTACGCCCGGAGTGCACGCGAGGTAACATCCGCCTGGCGCGCCGGTGCATGCGTATTGAGAAGATGGGCATCCGTTTGGAACGTTAGCGGTAGAACAGGGCTTCGAGCTGCTGAGAAGGAGGGCTGTGTAGTTTTTCACCTCACCTTCAGGATAATGCACATTTCTGGTGTATTGTATGAAATCCCAGTTGCACTTGCCCCCTAGCGCGGTCTTCCGTCCCGGAGCCTTGCACCAGTAGGGCTCTGAGACACTTCCTGGTGTGGCCGTGGGGGCCGGAAGCGGTACCATTTCCTCCGCAATGTTGGCGCCGTTGATTAGGGTTATGTCGTAGAAGTCATTGTTTTGACTCTGCAGCGTGAACTCCGCGATCGTGGCGGGATTGCTCCCGCCGACGCCGGCGCCGCAGTTGGAATTGGGCGACGCGCTGCAATCGCCGGTGGTGCAATTCGTTCCGTCCGGATTGCAGCCGGTGCGCGCGAAAATTCCGCCACTCCACCATACTTCAGAGGGAATCGTAGTGCTCTGCCACGTTACCGAGGCCTGATCCACGCAAAATTCGGCCCATCCGCCTCGTCGCGGCGGACTCGCGGACTTCGTAAGTTCCCAGGTAAATGGTTTAGCACTATCCGAATGCGCGACTGGATTGGCGGGGAGCAAGAAATAGCAGAAATCGGTGTTGGTGTTGCACCCAGCCCCTGGACCGCATTGCGCATCCGTCGTGCATGCGCAGTTCAAGCCACCGTTGGTGTTTGGTCCCGTGCGCTGAGCGGTTCCGGGACAGGCAAGGGTTCCCTGCTGGGTTCCGCAGCTGCATGCCCCGGTCGACGAGTTAATGGTATCTTTCGCCGCAAGACAACTGGTGCTCGCGTTGACGACGCATACGGAACGAAGCGCGCCGCCGCCCCCTCCAATCCAAAGGTCTTGTGGACTGTGATTGCTGATCAGCAGTTCACGTTGATTCGGCGCGCATGCAACCTCTGCGGCCGTACCAAAGCCCGACGTGGCCAAAAGAAGTCGACCCCGCCAGAGCAAGAATCGACATAGATTGAGCTATTGTCCGCATCCCCCCTACCTCGCGCCGCCTTGGATATACAGAAGGCTACTTATATTAACAATTTTTACATGGTACCGTCAATTATCGGCCAATTGCGCAAAATTTCACATCAAAGCGCTCTAAGACTTTTAAATGGTTGAGATCATCGACTTGTATCGACAATTTCACCCTCATGCACGCATGTACAGCTGGAAGCGGCAAGAAAATCTCTCAGCATAAGCGGCCGGCTCGGCGCGTGTTGAGATCCGGATGTATAGGATTACCTTGGTCCCAGCCGCATTGATGTTAATACTGGTCGGACGCAGGTTCAGAAATGCTCGGGCTCGCTCGCGCGGCGACTGTTGCGTTCGAGTTGGACCGTCATGTGCCGGATGTTGAACTTCCGCTCGAGCATCGCCGACATCTCCGACAGCACGCGGTCCTGATCGGCCTCGCGCGTGACCACCGCATGCGCCGAGAGCGCGAACTGGCGGCTCGCGAGGCACCATACGTGAAGGTCGTGGACTTCCTCGGTGTCGCGCACCGCGAGCAGATCGTGGCGCAACTCCTCGAGGTCGATATGCGCCGGCACCGATTCCATCAGGACGTCGACGCCCTCGCGCACCAGGCCCCACGAGCTGTAGAGCACCAGCGCGCCGATCAGCACGCTTATCAGCGCGTCGGCCTGGGTCCATCCGAAGAAATACACCAGCGCGCCCGCCAGCATCACGCCGAACGTGCCGATCAGGTCGGATAGCACGTGGACGAATACCGCGCGCACCGCCATCCCCGGCCGCCCCGCTTCGGTTCCGGCCGCGTGCGTTCATCCAGGCCGAGAAACCGTTGACGCCCAGACCGACCGTGGCGATTGCGATTACGGTCAGCCCCGCGACCGGCCGCGGATCGCGCAGGCGCTCGACGGCTTCGAACCAGATGAAGATCACCAGCAGCCACAGGAAAAGCCCGTTGGCCAGCGCGCCCAGGATTTCGGCGCGCAGGTAGCCGTAGGTCTTGGCGCCGCTCGCCGGCCGCGTCGAGATCCATAGCGTGAGCAGCGCGAGACAGAGCGCGGCGATATCGGTCAGCAGATGGACCGCGTCGGAAATCAGCGCGAGGCTGTTCGCGTAGTACCCGCCGATGAATTCGGCGCCGCAGTAGAGCGCCGTCACGGCGAGCACGATCAGCAGACGGTTTCGATCCGTCCGTGACCGCGTGCTGCATTTCATCGAGTTGCACGAAACTAGCACGCCCGTCGGCCGATGCCGGATGTCACGCGCGCGTACAGCGGTCAGCGATACGGCCGCGCAGCCCCGATGTCGGTCCGTGGCAGCTTCAATCATACCGGATAAGCGAGAAGCATTGGACGGGCGCGATGCGCTCGCGTCCGCGGAGCGCGGCCAATTCGATCACGAAGGCGCAGCTCACGATCGTGGCGTGGAGTTTTTGCGCGAGCCGCACCGTGGCTTCGGCCGTGCCGCCGGTCGCCAGCAGATCGTCGACGATCAGCACGCGCGCGCCGCGCACCAGGGCGTCTTCATGGAGCTCGAGCCCGGCGCTGCCATACTCGAGGTCGTAGGTTTCGCCGATCGTGTGAAAGGGCAATTTGCCCGGCTTGCGCGCGATCGTCAGCCCCACCCCGAGGCGGTAGGCCACCGGCGCGCCGACGATAAAGCCGCGCGACTCGACTCCGAGCACGGTGTCGACCTTGCCCAAAAACGGCGCCGCCATCATATCGACCATCGCGGCAAAGGCGCGCGCGTCGCCGATAAGCGGAGTGATGTCGCGAAACATGATCCCCGGCTTCGGAAAGTCCGGCACGTCACGCACGAGTCGTCGCAGTTCGTTCAATTCCATCATCAGGAGGTTTGTGCCCGGCGCATGCGGCGCGCGGGTCCGGCTGATACCAAGCGGCTAAAGATACTAGGAGGGGCCGTTGCGGGCAAAGCTGTCGATGGGCGAAGGGCCCGGCGGCGCAAGATAGCTCAGCGGATTGTAGGCGTGGTTGTCGTAACGCACCTCGAAGTGGAGATTGGGGCCGGTGGTCCGTCCGCTGGTGCCGACCTCCGCGATGCTCTGGCCGCGCGCGACGGGTGAGCCCTCGCTTACCAGGATGCGCGAGTTGTGGCCATAGACCGTCACGTAGTTGTCGGAATGACGGATGATAACCGTGTTGCCGTAGCCGTTGAGCCTTCCCGCAAACGCCACCACGCCGGCGTCGGCGGCGTGCACCGTCGTGCCGGCCGGCGCCGCGATGTCGACGCCCGTCATGCATCGTGCCGTGGCGCATCCCGAAGCCCGAGGTCACCTTGCCCGACCACAGCGGCCACGCGAACTGGCGCGACGCGCGCGGCACGTTCCACATCGCGCCCAGGGCGCTCTCGGCGCCGCCGAGCGAGGCGTAAGTATAGGAACCGGGAATCAGCAGGCTCTGGCCGACGCGGAGATCGCGCGAGTCGCTCAGATGGTTGGCCTCCAGCAGGCGCTGAACGCTGACGCCGTAGACGTGCGCGATGTGATAGACGGTTTCGCCGGGGCGCACGACGTGCTCGACCGGCTGCCGGGCTTCCGCCGTACTGCTAGCTGGGGACTGGACGGCGCCGACGACGAGCATCCCGAAACATCGAGCACCCTACGATCGCCACTACGATCGTTATAAAAGAGCCAAGCGCGAGCGGCCAGGGGTTGTCATGGCGGACACCGGCGTATGCGCCGCCATCCCGATCCTGCTCTCGCCCGCGTCCTCGTCCACCACCGCCACCCGCCACTGCCGTCCTACGGCTTGCCGTCCCGCGCCGTCGGCTTGCGAATCATTGCGTCTTGAATCCGTAGCGGCCGGTCATCTTCACGAACCGGCATTCGCCGAAATATTCCTCGCACCAGGCGTCGTCGCGCCGGCTGATTCGCACGAGGGTTTGCAGGTCGTCTTCGCCGATCGGCGCGACCAGCCGCCCGGCAGGCTTGAGTTGCTCGAGCAGCGGACGCGCGATTCCGGGCATCGCGGCGGTCACGACGATCACGTCGAACGGCGCCTGCTCGGGCCATCCCTCCGATCCGTCGCGGCAACTCAGATGCACGTTGGCGATTTCGAGCGCTTCAAGGCGCGCGCGCGCCCGCTCGTACAAAGCGGGGAGCACTCGACCGAATAGACGTCGGCGGCCAGGCGCGCGAGGACCGCCGCGGCGTATCCGGAGCCGGTGCCGACCTCGAGCACGCGCTCGACGCCGGTCAACCGGGCGACCTCGCACATCAGGGCGACCATGTAGGGTTGCGAGATCGTTTGCGCGGCGCCGATGGGCAGTGGCTCGTCGTCGTAGGCCTGCGCGGCGTACTCGGCCGGGATGAAGCGGTCGCGCTCGACCATGCGCATCGCGGCGAGCACGCGGGAGTCCCGGATACCGCGGCGCTCGAGTTGCTCGACCACCATCCGTTCGCGAGCTTGCGCCAGGTCGTCCATCGTCAGCCCATCGTCCACCACATCGTCCGGTCCACCTATTCATACGGGTCCGTGATTATAGCTTTCGCTGACAACGTCATTGTAGGCCGTCTACTAGAGCGTCGGCGCTAACGGTCCCAGCGATACGGTCTGTCCTCAAAGATAGCGACGATCAGAGCGTCGCAGGGCGCGGCAGGAAATCCGGTGGCAAATACGATGGCACTGTACTAAAGCTGGATTTTGCACGGGCGGACCGGTTGGGGGCATCGACGGTCCCGCAGGACGCCACGAATACAACCTGGAGAAAGTCTCAATGGCAGACAAGGAATGGACCGAAGAAAAGGTCCGCGTCGGGGACACGGAACTGGCGATCGTCAAGGGCGGCAAGGGCAAGCCGCTGCTGCTCCTGCACGGCGAACTGGGATGGCCGGGATGGACGCCGTGGAACTCCGCGCTGGCCAAGGAACGCACGCTGATCGCGCCGATTCATCCGGGCTTCGGGAAGACCGCGATGGCCGACTGGATCATGAGCATCCGCGACCTGGCCGGCTTCTACCAGCGCTACGTGCGCGAGCAGAAGCTGGGGCCGGTCGACGTGCATCGGTCACTCGCTCGGCGGCTGGATCGCGGCCGAGATGGCGGCCGCCAACCCGGCCCAGTTCAGCAAAATGATCCTGGTCGCGCCCGCCGGCGTCCGCCCGCCCCAGGGCGAGATCATGGACATGTTCACGGTGACCGCGCGCGTCTATCTGACTCGCGGCGCGGCTGACCCGCAGAAGCCGGATTTCACCAAGCTGTTCGGCGGCGAGCAGACGCCCGAGCAATACGAGGCGTGGGAAGAGGCGCGCGCCGAGACCGCGCGGCTCGCGTGGGCGCCTTACATGTTCAATCCAAGCCTGCCGCACCTGCTCGAGGGAATCGACGGGCTGCCGACGATGCTCTTGTGGGGCAAGCAGGACCCGGTGGTGCCGCTCAGCGCGGCCGAAGTTTATCAACGCTCGATCAAGGGCTCGAAGGTCGTGACGATCGACAATTGCGGACACTATCCCGGAGTCGAGCAGCCGGCCGAATTTCTAAAGCAGGTGCGCGCGTTTTTGGGCTGAGGTTCCGGAGAGAATGTGCAATGCACATAATGTGGTTTACCGAGCGGGCGTATCATCACGTGCCCGAGGACGAGGTGCTCAAGCTGCGCAGCTTTTTCGGCGTGCCGAACAAGTTTTTCGATCCGCAAAAAGGCGCGCAGCTTCTCAACCAGTACCTCGACGAGAAAATCTATAGCGACGAGCTCGGCACCTTCGACGGTGTGATGCTCAACGAGCATCACGGCACTCCCTTCTGCATGGGCGCGGTGATGGACGTCGAGGCGGCGGTGCTCGCCAAGTGCACCAGCAAGGTCAAGATCGTGTTGCTCGGCAATCCGCTGCCGGTGGTCGCCAACCCGGTGCGCCTGGCCGAGGAGCTGGCGATGATCGACCTCATCTCCGGCGGACGGCTGGTGCCCGGATGGGTGCGCGGCGCGGGCAGCGAGCAGCTCGCCAACAACGCCAACCCGGCCTACAACCGCGAATACTTCGAAGAGGCGCACGACCTCGTGATCGCGGCCTGGACCAGGCCCGGTCCGTTTCGATGGGAAGGCAAGCATTTCAACTTCCGCTTCGTGAATCCGTGGGTGCTGCCGCTGCAGAAGCCGCATCCGCCAATCTGGATCCCGGGCCTCATCAGTCCCGAGACGGTGCGATGGTGCGCCGAGCATCGCTACCCCTACGTGGCGCTGGCCACGATGCTCGAGCCGACGCTCGAGATGTGGAAGATGTACACCGACCGCGCGGCGGAGATGGGCTACCAGGCGGGGCCGGAGAATTTCGGCTACCTGCAGCCCATCTTCGTGCACGAGACCGACGAGAAGGCGGACGAGATGGGCCGGCACTTCCTCTATGGCGGCGGTTTCTCGCACTTCGCGCGGCCTGAATGGATGTTCCCGCCGGGCTACAACTCCAAGGCCGCGACCAGGCGGCTCTCGACCCTGTTCGCCAATCCCGAACACGCCCGGACTATCGTTCGTTTCCCAGGATCACACCGAGGACCTCGACGCGCTCCGCAAGACGATCCACGCGGCCTACGACGGATCGAAAGAAACCCTGCAGATGATCGCGGGGACGCCCAAGACGGTGATCCCCAAGCTCAGGAAGGTGCTGTCGGTGCTGCGGCCGGGAATTTTCTCGTTCTGGCTCGACGGCCCGGCGCCGGCCAAGGATCGGATGACCTGTCTGAAGCTCCTGGGCACCGAGGTCATCCCGCAAATGCGCGAGATCGGCAAGGAGCTGGGTCTTACGGGTCCGTTCGAGCGCCAGCCCGGATCGGTGCCGTTGGGCCCGTCGGGCAAACCCGAGTACGTGGGTTCGATGGAAGGACTGGAGGCGTAGCAACGGCGTTTGCGGCGAGCCGTTCGCGATGCGCCGCGAGCGCCTTTGAGATAGGAAATACAGTCAGGAAATGCACGACGCAGCACTGAGCTCATAAGACGGAGACGGAGGGCTTGATATGCACATAATGTATTTCACTGAACGGCCGTACCTGTACGTTCCCGAAGAGGAAGTTCTGAAAATCCAGAGCTTCTTCGGGGTGCCCAATCGCTTCTTCGATCCGGTCAAGGGCGCGAAGCTCCTCAACGAGTATCTCGACGACAAAGTGATGGCCGAGGAACTCGGCTTCGACGGCGTGATGCTCAACGAGCATCACGGCACGCCCTTCTGCATGGGCGCCGTGATGGATATGGAGGCCTCGATCCTCGCGCGCATCACCAAGAAGGTCCGCATCGTGCTGCTCGGCAATCCGCTGCCGGTGGTGGCCAATCCGCTGCGCCTGGCCGAGGAGCTCGCGATGATCGACATGATCTCCGGCGGGCGGCTGGTGCCCGGATGGGTGCGCGGCGCGGGCAGCGAGCAGCTCGCCAATAACGCCAACCCGGCCTACAACCGCGAATACTTCAACGAGGCGCACGACCTCGTAATCGCGGCCTGGACGCGTCCCGGTCCGTTTCGCTGGGAGGGCAAGCATTTCCACTATCGTTTCGTGAATCCGTGGGTGCTGCCGATCCAGAAGCCGCATCCGCCGATCTGGATTCCCGGACTGGTCAGCCCCGAGACCCTGCTGTGGTGCGCCAAGCACAAGTATCCCGTACCTCGCGCTCGCGACCTACCTCGAGCCGACGGTCGAGATGTGGAACCTGTACACGCAGGCGGCGGCGAAGGAAGGCTACCAGGCCGGCACCGAGAATTTCGGCTACCTGCAGAAGGTCTTCGTGGCGGAGACCGAGGAGAAGGCGCAGGAGCTGGGCAAGATGGACCTCTACGGCGGCGGGCTGACGCACTTCGCGCGCGGCGAGTGGATGTTTCCGCCGGGATACAACTCCAAGGACGCGACGCGGCGGATGGCGCGGCAGTTCAGCGACCCGAACAATCCCAACGGTCCCGCGCTGTTCCAGTCGCTCGAAGGCGAGGTCGACGTCGAGGCGCTGAAAAAAGCGGTTTACGCCGGCTACGAGAGCGCGCAGAAGAACAACCAGATCATCGTCGGCACCCCGAAGTCGGTAATCCCCAAGCTCAAGCACATCCTCGACGTGTTGCGGCCGGGCATCTTCGCCTTCTGGCAGAACGACGGCCCGATACCGACCGAGGCGCGGCGCACGAGCATGAGGCTGATCGCGCAGGAGGTGATTCCGCCGCTGCGCGAGCATGCGAAAAAGCTCGGCTTGAAAGATCCGTTCGAGCGCACGCCGGGCTCGACGCCGCTTGGGGCCTCGGGCAAGCCCGAGCCGGTGGCGCATGCGGAGGCGCTGGCGGCGACGGCCTAGGACTCGATGCCGCGCGCCTGATCGCGCGGCGCGGCCATCTAACGCAAAGGCGGCGATGCAGAATCTCTTAGGAGGCGCATCGCCGCCTGCGTTTTGCGGCCACGCGCGACCCAGCAGGTAGACAACGGCTTGCGCCCAAGGTTGGAAGTGCTCAGACTGACACAACTGTTCCACTTGGAGAGATTGGCTCTGGAAGGGAGCGTGTGATGATGTCGCTTAAGCGTCGAGGCCTATGGTCGCTGCTAAGTTACTGCGTCGTAGCGGTTTTATGGACAAGCGGACATTCATTTTCGGTCGCCTGGGCACAGGATGAAGCTCCGGAAGAAGCTGTTCCCTATGAGACCGCGGCTCCCGGAGCCCCCGAAGCGCCGGCTCCGCTTTCAGATGACGAACTCGACCAGATGGTAGCGCCTATCGCACTCTATCCGGACGCGCTGCTCGCTCAAATTCTGGCCGGCTCTACGTATCCCACCGAAATCGTCGAAGCAGCTCGATGGCAGAGCGCAAATCCCGGCCTTCGCGGAGATGACCTGGCGGCCGCCGTCGATAGCCAGAACTGGGACCCCAGCGTCAAAGCGCTGACCCAGTTTCCGTCGGTGCTGACGAACATGAACAACAGTCTCGAGTGGACCTCCGCGCTAGGCCAAGCCTATTACTATCAGCCCCAGGACGTGCTGAACGCCGTTCAAGTGATGCGCCGGCGAGCGCTCGCCGCCAGGACGTTGGTGGACACGCCTCAACAGCGTTACGTCGATCAGGATGGCATGATTCTGATCGATCCGGTCAGCCCCGATGAGGTTTATGTCCCGCAGTATAACCCCGGCGTTATCTATGGGACCCCGGAACCGGTATATCCCGGATATTCAACTGGAGAGATGATCGGTGCCGGAGTGCTGGCGTTCGGGGCTGGGGTCGCGGTGGGTGTGCTCGCGAGCCGGGACTGGGGATGGCATCGCTGGAATACCGACTGGCACCATCATGACGTCGTTTATCAAAACAAGGTGTACGTTTCGAATTCCAACACTTTTTCTTCTGCCGGTGGTTATGGCGGAGGAGGCCATGCAGGAAGGGGTAGCGGAGGCAATTTCAATCGCAATGGTGGAAACCGTCAGGGCGGCTACGGTGCTCCCGCTCCAGGCCGACCGCCTGGAGGCTCCAGAGAAGGTAATGGAGCCGGAGCGCCTGCGAATCGCCCAGCCGCTGCGAATCCGCAAATGGCTAATCGTGGTCCGCGCGAGATGGGCGCTCCCGGCGTCGCGGAACATCCCTTGGGTGCACCGGCAAATCGTCCGCCCAATAAAAATCCCCAGCTGACAAACGGTGGTTCGCGCGAGATGCGCGTTCCGGCTCCTGCGCCTCGTCCGGAGGCCGGCGGAACGAGACCTGCCCATCAGTCCATGGCGGCCGCGCCTCCGCCGGTGCGAAATGTCCCTAGGCCGCAGGTTAGCCAACCCAACCCCTACCGAGGCTTCGCCAAGGCTCCGGCCACAGGCCTGAACAAGACTGCCTTCGCCAGGATCGCACCGGGTGGCGAGGCTATAGCCGCGAGCGCTCGCGGTCGGGCGAGCATGGGCCATGCATCCGCGCCACCTCGCTCGGCACCCCCGGTTCAGGCGGCTGCGCGACCCGCATCCGCTCCACATCCGGCCGCACCAGCCCCACATCCCGGCGCGCCCCCGCCCCATAAGCATTGAGCGGAGCAAAAAGCTTCAAGGAGGACCGCGCAAATTCTGGGACTGATGCAGGGAAGTTACTAGCCGAGGAAAAAGCGATGCTTCGATCGACAGACTACAAGCAGGAAAGCGGCAGCGGGCTAATCCTGAAAGTCTTACTTATCGGATTGATAGTAGGCGGACTAGGCAGCTCGCGATCCACTTTCGCACAGGAGCCGAGCCAGAAGACCTTCAAATCTCCCGCCGCCGCGGCCGCCGCGCTGGCCGCGGCCGCCCAGGAACACGATAAGCAGCAAATGCTGGCGATCCTGGGTCCGAGCGGTGAGGAATTGATTTATTCCGGCGATCGGGTTGCCGATAAGGCAAACAACGATCGCTTCGTCGCGAAATACCACCAGATGCATCGGTTCGCCGCGACCAGCTCTGGACGAATGATCCTATACATAGGAGCGGAAAACTGGCCGGTTGCAATTCCGCTGAAAAAGAGCGGGGGCAAATGGTATTTCGATACTACTTACGGCAAGCAGGAAGTACTATACCGCCGGATTGGTTCAAATGAATTGAATGTGATCAAGGTCTGCCAGGAAATAGTCAATGGTGAGCAGGAATACGACGCGACTCCTCATGACGGCGATTCGGTGCATCAATACGCTGAGAAATTCAGAAGCACTCCCGGAAAGCAGGACGGACTATACTGGGAGGTCAAATCGGACGAGCCGGAAAGTCCACTGGGCCCGCTGGTGGCCGAAGCCGCAAACGAAGGCTACGGACATCACGCCCATCATGGCGCGCGAAAACCCCATCCTTTCCACGGCTATATTTACCGGATCTTAACCCGGCAAGGGACCACTGCGCCTGGAGGCGCTAAAGACTATATCGTCGATGGCAAGATGACGGGTGGATTTGCGCTGGTTGCATATCCAGTGCGTTATCGCGACTCCGGAGTGATGACCTTTGTGGTCAATCAGAACGGCCAAATATATCAGAAGGACTTGGGTCCGC
Source organism: uncultured delta proteobacterium (assembly GCA_963710455.1). GTDB lineage: Bacteria > Desulfobacterota > Binatia > Binatales > Binataceae > JAKAVN01. The sequence goes on along the minus strand of CAVQAG010000009.1, from coordinate 9,093 downwards.
GTACCAGCCAAATCGCCTCCGAGATGACAGAATATAATCCGGACGACACCTGGCAACCCGTCGAAGGAACCGATAGCACGAACGTCTCCGACAACAGGGGATAGGAAGCCCAGGATCTCTCCAGGCTACTCGGTGCTTGAGGTTGCGAGAGCCAGTTCCTTGTACATCACGGTTGTGGCCTCCAAATCGAGGGAATCCGGCCGCCGTGCATAGCGCGGGATCACGCCCACAGGCAGATAACCGATCGATAGATAAAGCGCCTCCGCAAAAGCACCGGTGACCGTATCGAGCGTGATCAGGCTGAGCCGGGCCTCGCGTGCCTGATCCTCGATCGCCATCATGAGCGCTCTCGCAATTCCGCGCCGCCGCGCGTCGGGATGGACCAGAAGTTTCCTGACTTCCCCCCGATGGGCCTGGTTGGGAGGCGTGGCGAGGTCGAGTTGCACCGTGCCCACGATTTGTTTCGCTCTGCGGGCTACAAGAACGCGGCACCTTTCCGCCTGAACGGCAGCCAGGACCTTTTCGCGCCAAAACGCTTTCGCGTCGTCGTGTGTGAACGGGAGCACGAAACTGACGCTCGCGCCCGCGTGAACGCAAGCGTGCAGGAGACCGCCGAGCATCTCGAGATCGTCGTTAAGACGCGATGGATCGGGACGCCAACGCTCGATGCGAATCTGGTCAGTCGCTTTCATCGACTTACCGTCGGAGGATCAGCGTCTACGGATGCATGCGCCGTGCAGCGCGCAGCCGGTGCGTCAGGTTTTTTTCTTCGCCGCGACGCGCGGCCGCCATTGCACGAACGAGCGCATATCGATCGAAAATGTCCAAGCCCCGCGCGGCTGATTGATCAGATGCACGATCTCGTTGCAAATCGCCGACGGTGGCACGAAATGCGACGGATCGGCGTCGGGCGCCGCCTCCCGGACGCGCGGGCTGTCCACCGCGCCGTCGACGTCGAAGGTCGCCGAATGGATGCCCAGGTGCATGTATTCGTAAGCGACCGACTCCGCGATCGCATGCTGCGCAACCTTGGACGCGGTGTAGGCCGAGTACATCGCGGGCCCACCGCGGGTCTCCGATCCCAGCACGAAGATGATCGTCCCGCTGCCGCGCGCAGTCATCTTCCCTACCACCGCCTGGGTGCAGAAGAACGGTCCGTAGGTGTTGACCTTGAGCTGAAAGTCGAAGTCCTCTTCGGTGATCTCTTCGAAGCGCTTGCGCAAATATGCGCCGGCGTTGTTGATCAGCACCGAGATCGGACCCAGCTCGCGCTCGACCGCTTCGACCGACGCCAGCACTTGCTCGCGCTTGGAAACGTCCGTCGGCGTGACCAACGCTTTGCCGCCGGCCTTGACGATAAGCTCGGCCGTCTCTTCGAGCTGCGACTTGGTGCGCGCGATGAGTCCGCAGGCATAGCCCTCGCGCGCCAGGCGCTGAGCGATGTCGCGTCCGATTCCCCGTCCAGCTCCGGTAACCAATGCTACTTTAGGTTCTGACATGGCGCGCATCTTAGCCGACCCCGTTACCGCTGAAAACCCGCGGCGAAGCCAAATTAGAAGCGGGAACCGCCCGGTTCTCCGGTGGGTTGGTTTTAATCAGGGGCGCGCGCGGTCGGATGGTGGCGGAAGTGGCGCACCACATCTCTCCTCCTCCTGGATGTCCTACACGCTGGATGTTCTACGTGCTTAAAGATGCTCCCTGCACGTGGTTGCGTGTGCCTTGTCGATTTGCTGAAGTGGGTGATAGCCTCGGCGTACTTCTCGTTGGAGAGAGAACCAGGTGGTGTCATGAAATTTTCCCGCACAACCAAACGGGGTGGCGCGGTCGCGGTCAGGCAGAAGTCGCGCAAGAGTCGCGGTTACAGGGCGGCCGCGACTTTCGCCCTGATTTTCGCTGCAGTTATGGTCGGCACGTCGCGGGCCCAGGACGCCAGCAAAAACCGGCGATTCCTCTTCTTGGGAGCGGCTCGATAGCGTCCTGGTTCTTCCACCCAGTATACCAGGCGAAGGACAAGTCGGGTCGGCCGACGCCTGCGCTGAAGACTGTCCGAATTTGAAGCGACCCAGGCAACGGAGAGGCCCCATCCGCCGTCGCGGGCACCGCGGACACTCCCGAAAATGCGAGCGCGGGAACTGCCGACGACCCAGCCGCGAATCCAGACAGCATCAAGGAACGGCAGCGGACGGTTCCACATCCGACGGCTCGGGTTCACAGGAACAGCAGGCCGCCGCCGCTGACGATGAGCCAGCCGAGCATCGATAGCCTCGAGCCATCGATCGGGTCCGCCCAGGACTATCAGGAGCAGCAGGAGGCGCAGGAGCTTGGCAACTACGGCATCGTCCAGGCCCCGGCGGTGATCGTCGGAGCGCCGGCAGGGCTCTACTACCTGCCGGGGACATCCATTCCGGCACTTCGGGTTTTGCTGCCGCGCGGTCGCTGCCGTCGTCACCGGCCTTGGATGCCGCAGCCCATGCAGAAGGTCGTACCACTGCCGTCGATTGTTCCCCACGGACTTCCGGCAAATAACGGAAGTTTCTCCGGTGGGTTTGCCGGAGGATTTCACGGAGGATTCGCCGGAGGTTTCACGGAGGATTTGCCGGGGGTGCTCATGGAGGATTCGCACCAATGATGGGATTCCACGGCGGATTCGGACACAGGTAGGAGCGGGTCTACCTTAGGCTACTGTCGTGAAACCTAGGAACCGTTCATGATGGTAGCGCGATGCTGGTAGCAATCGACGTTGGCAACACCGATACGGTGATCGGAATTTACGAGGGCGACCGCCTGCGCAATCACTGGCGGCTCTCGACCAAGGCCGAACGCACCACCGACGAGCATGGGGTGATGATCGGCGCTCTCCTGCAGAGCGTCGGACTGGAGCCGCCATTGCGCCCTGAGGGCGTGGCGATTGCGTGCGTAGTGCCTCCGCTCAACCGTACGATGGAAGACCTTGCCCATCGTTACTTCCAGCGCGAGCCGCTGATCGTCGGTCCGGGAATCAAGACCGGCATGCCGATCCTCTATGAAAATCCCAAAGAGGTCGGCGCCGACCGTATCGTTGACGCGGTGGCGGCCTACGATCGCTACGGCAGCGCGTGTATCGTAGTCGACTTCGGCACGGCTACCACTTTCGACTACGTCACCGGGCGCGGCGAATACGTTGGCGGTGCGATCGCGCCAGGATTGGGAATCTCGATGGACGCGCTGGTCAAGCATGCCGCCAAGCTTTACGAGGTCGAACTGATACGCCCGCGCGAGGCGGTCGGCCGCACGACTATCGGCGCGATCCAGTCGGGTCTCATCTTTGGCTACACGGCGCTGGTCGACGGACTTGGTCGACCGTATCGAGCAGGAACGGGGCGAGCACGCGCACGTGATCGCGACCGGCGGTCTGGCCGACCTGATCGCGCCCGAGTCGAAGACGATTGAGGTGGTCGACGAGTTTCTCACGCTCAAGGGATTGCGCCTGATCTTCGAACGCAACCGGCGCGCGCCCGCACCCTATGGGCCGGGCGGCGCGAGAGACGCCTGATGGCGAAGCAGCAGCGCGTCGTCACCGATTCGATGATCGGGCTCAAGCTGCCCGACTTCGCGCGGCATTCCGATCGCGTAGCGACCGTGCTGGGGCATAACCCGGGTCCGTTCACCGGCCCGGGCACCAATACCTATATCGTCGGCGTAGGACGCCGGCCCATGTTGCTCGATACCGGCGCAGGTGTGCCGATTTACGAAGAGCTGCTGCCGCATGCGCTCAAGGAGGTCAGTTCCACCGGCGAACTCGAGCGCGTTGTTTGCACTCACGCGCACGCCGACCATATCGGCGGCATTCCCGCAGGTGCATCGCCGCTTCGGCGAGCTTGAAGTGCTCAAGAAGCCTTGGCCGGGCAAGGACGAAGTCGCCGGCGCGCCGATTCGCGCGATCGAGGATGGCGCGATAGTCCGGACCGAGGGCGCGACGCTTCGCGCGATCCATACGCCCGGCCATGCGCCCGACCATCTTTGCTATTATCTCGAAGAGGAAAGGGCGCTGTTCACCGGTGACGTGGTGCTGGGCGCCGGCACCACGGTGATTCCCGATGATACCGGTGATCTCGGTCAGTACATGGCCTCGCTCCGCCGTCTGCTGGAACTCGACCTGGCGCTGATCTATCCTGCGCATGGCCCGGTGATCCGCAATCCGCGGCAGAAGATCGAGGAGTACATCGCGCATCGCGAACTGCGCGAGCGCCAGGTGCTCGAGGCGCTGGCCGATGGCGAGCCGCTCGAGCCGATGCAGATCGTCAAGAAGATTTACGTCGACGTGCCCGAGTATCTGCACGCCGCCGCCTCCAATTCAGTGCGCTCGCATTTAAAAAAGCTCCGCAACGAGGGACGCGTGGTCGAGCATGAGAGCCGCTGGAGCCTCAACTAGACCGGCGCGCTCGCCGCTGGCGCGCCGCGCCGCAAATGTCGCGGCGATATTGCCGGCCTTGGCGGCCGGGCTTATCGCGCTCGGCGCGATAAGCCCGGCGCTCGCCCAGGACGAGGCGCCCGTCGGCCCGTCCGCCACGATAGGCGCGCTGGGCGCCGCCTCCGCGGCGGCGGCGCCCGAATCGCCGACGGCAGCGCCCACGCCCGCCGGCGAACCAGAAGTGTCGCTGGCGCCCGACGCCGCCGACCGAGTCCGGCGCGCCAGCGCACCGGCAGCGACCGTGCCTGCGGTCGCGGCAGCCGACGCGAGCGCCGCGGCGGATTCCCGCGCGGCGGCGTCGGCTGGCGCAGCGGCCGCCTCGGGTGGGGCCGGCACGCCGGCCCCACCCGAAGCGCCAGCGGCCACCCCACTCCGACCGCGGCGGCGCCCGCTGAAGCCTCGACGCCCACCGGCGGCCCCGGAACTTTTCTCATAAACGACGGCGCGCCGCCCGGGTCGACGCCTTCCGGATGGACTCCGGTTGCGCCGGACGCGCCCGCCTCGGCGCGCCGGCGCACCGGCTGCCGCGCCGCGGCGGCAGCGACGCCGGCTACCATTGATGCTCCCGCGCCTGGCGAGCAGAACATAACTCCCGATGAGGCGCCGCTGGGAACCACGGTCATTCCGACGGCCTCTCAGCAGCAGGCGCTCCAGCCACCACCGGCCTCCCAGAGCTCCCAGGTAGTCAATTACGAAGCGAATCAGCAAATGCCGCTCAATGAGCCGCAGTTACATAGCCTTCAGGAGTTCATGAACGAGGGCGTCAACACCTCGCCGCTCGGTGTTGAACTGCAGGAAGGCGCGCGGCGGACGAAAAACGGCCGCGAGATCGACGGTCTGCTGGTGGTCGCGTTGCAGCCCGGCAGTCCGGCCGAGCGCGCAGGGGTGCAGGCGGGCCATCGCGAGGCCCACGACGTGCTCGAGGGGCGGCCGTGGCGGCGTCGCTGGTATTTCCGCCGGCGGTGCTGGCCGTGCCGGTGATCGAAACCATCCAGATCGGCGAAAATTACGATCTGATCATCGGAGTCGACGGCAACCGGGTCACCAACTTCATGGATTTCCAGGATCAGTTGCGCGACGCCCAGCCGGGCGAAACCGTCTATCTTAACATCCTGCGCAGCGGCAAACGCCTCCAGGTGCCGGTAGAGATGCCGCAGCCGAGCGCGGCGAAATTGGAACCGTAAGACCAGGCCGGGCAGTTTTGTTTACGTGAGGTCGCGGATAGCTGGAAGCTCGGGCGCCAGTCGGTCTTTTCTAAAGCATCTTTACTAAACATCGACGTCGTACTATTAGATCGCACTCCGTCGAGGCTTCAGCCCGGCGAGACGTTAAAACGAGGCAGCGAAAGACTCCGGCAACGGAGCATCGTGGACATAGGCTTGGGCTAGCGCCTGGATCTCGAAGGACCGGGACCCCGAATGGCTTGAGCGCTCCTTGAGAGCACGTTTGATGCGGGGTGCCGGTATGCGCGGTGGCCCCGCATTTTTGTCCGCAGCAAAATAGCCGGATATCGCGACCAGAGAGGAAGCCGAAACGTGAAAATCATAACCACGCCAGCAGAAATGCAGTGCCGCTCCGACGCGATCCGCCGCGCGGGTAAGCGAATCGCATTCATACCCACGATGGGTTTCCTGCACGAGGGACACCTCAGCCTGATGCGCGAAGGCAGACGACGCGCGGAAGTAGTGGTGGCTTCGATTTTCGTCAACCCTACCCAGTTCGCGCCCAACGAGGATTTCGGCCGCTATCCGCGCGCCTTCGAACGTGACTGCGAGATGATGAAAGAGGTTCCAGTCGACCTGGTGTTCGCTCCGGAGTCGGATGCGATGTATCCCGAAGGCGCGCAGACCTGGATCGAAGCGCTGGAGATCACCAAGGGACTATGCGGGGCGCATCGTCCGGGCCATTTCCGTGGAGTCACTACGGTCGTCGCCAAGCTGTTCAACATCGTCAAGCCGCACTACGCGATGTTCGGGGAGAAGGACTTTCAGCAGTTGCGCGCGATCCAGCGGATGGTCAAGGACCTCAACTTCGATCTTGAGATCGTGCCGATGCCGACCGTGCGGGAATCCGACGGGCTCGCGATGAGTTCGCGCAACGCCTATCTCTCGGCCGACGAACGCAGGCGTGCGCTCAGCCTGAGCGCCGCGCTCGAGGCCGCGCGCACCGAGTTCGCCGACGGGGCACGCGACCCACGCGCGCTGGTACGCGCTGCATGTGCGGTACTCAGTTCGACGCCCGACTTGAGGATCGAATATATTGAGGCGGTCGATTCGGAATCGCTAGCGTCTATACCGCGGATCGAACGGCCTGTGGTGGTCGCAATCGCCGCGCACGTCGGCAAGACGAGGCTTATCGACAACGCGGTCTTCGCGCCGCCCGCGGCGTAGCTCTAGAGTGGTTCTCTTCGGAGCCCTCCCCTTGAATTAGGGGAGGGCTGGGGTGGGGGTCGAGATGCTTTTCACGGGCGCGCAGACATGACGCCCGCGCGTGTTGCGCATGGCGTTTTTTGCTAACAGCGGCACAAATCAAAATTCCGAAATTTCAGGCCGCGCTCTCGAAGCGAGCGCGCCGGAATCGACCCTCTCCCGACGGCCGCAATCGGCCGTCGGCCTCTCCCAAGACACGGGAGAGGCGAGAGGAAAAGCGCGGCTGCCAGCCCTCTCCGAACCCTGCGTCATTTAGTTTAGACTTGGAGACCGTGCGCGAGCAGATAAGTCCAGGATTGCCTCTGACCGATGCCGTGGCGGCTGACGCACCAATCCGCGATATCCGCGAGTTGATGCTTGATGAACTCGAGCAGTACGTAGTCGCTGCGGACGAGCGCGCTTTTCGCGCGCGGCAGGTGATGGGCTGGCTGTGGCAGCGGCGCGCGGATTCGTTCGACGCGATGTCGGATCTCGGCATCGGGTTCCGCAATCACTTAAAGAATAACTTTAAAATTAGTCCGATACCTTCCGCCGCCGTCGCACGCTCGGACGATGGCACGCGAAAGCTGCTGGTCGCGCTTAACGACGGCGAGGCTATCGAGAGTGTGGTTATCCCCGCCGGCGAGCGAGTCACGCTGTGTCTCTCGAGCCAGGCGGGATGCGCGATGGCATGCGAGTTTTGCGCCACTGCGCTGATGGGGCTTCATCGCAATCTGACCGCCGCCGAAATTCTGGGGCAGATCGCCGCTGCGCTGCGCGAACTCGAACCCGGCGAGCAAATCACCAATTACGTCTTCATGGGGATGGGCGAGCCGCTCGCCAATTACCCGCGTCTATCGCGCGCACTCTCGATTATGACGTCACCGTGGGGGATGGGGATCTCGCCGCGGCGCGTGACCGTCTCGACCGTGGGGCTGGCGCCCGCGATGGAGCGGCTGCTGGCGGAGTTTCCATCGGTCAACCTGGCGGTCTCGCTCCACGCGACGACCGACGCATTGCGCGATCGTCTCGCGCCGATCAACAAGCGCTACTCGCTCAAGAGCCTTATCGACACCTGCCGCGCCTTGCCGATCAAACGGCGCGACCGCATCACATTCGAGTACGTGATGCTGGCCGGCGTCAACGATTCGCCCGCCGACGCGCGGCGGCTGGTGGGGTTGCTCGGCCAACTCAAGGCCAAGGTAAACCTGATCATCTTCAACCCGTTTCCGGGCACGCCGTTTGCGGCCTCGGAGCGCGCCGCGGTTGAGGGCTTTCAAGCGATCCTTCGGCAAGGTAACTTGACCGCTACCATCCGACAGAGCCGGGGACAGGATATCGCCGCCGCCTGCGGTCAGTTGTACGCCGAGCGGCAATCCGGCTGATGGAACGAGGGACGCGCGCCATGGGCAAAACGGTGCTGGGAGTCATCGGCGGGAGCGGCTTTTACCAGATGAAAGGGCTCACCGCGGTCGAGCAGGTGGAACTCACGACGCCGTTCGGCCGTCCATCCGATCCGTTTTTTCGCGGCAAGCTGGGCGATTGCAACGTGGTTTTTCTCTCGCGCCACGGCCGTGGCCATCGACTGATGCCCTCGGAACTGAATTTCCGCGCCAACATCTATGGCATGAAACAGCTCGGCGTCGATCATCTGGTCTCAGTCAGCACCGCCGGGAGCATGAAGGAGGAGCTGCGGCCGGGCGACCTGGTGGTGCCCGACCAGTTCATCGATCACACTTACAAGCGGCCGGCGACCTTTTTTGGCGACGGGATCGTCGCCCACGTCTCGCTAGCCGATCCGGTATGCGCGTCGCTCGCACGTCAGCTCTTTGAGTCGGCGGGCGAGGGCGGCGCGACGGTTCATCAAGGCGGCGTCTATCTGTGCATCGAGGGGCCGCAGTTTTCCACCCGCGCCGAGTCGAATCTCTACCGCCGCTGGGGCGCAGACGTGATCAGCATGACGGCGATGCAGGAAGCGCGGCTCGCGCGCGAATCCGAGATGTGTTACGCGGCGCTGGTGCTGGTAACTGACTACGATTGCTGGCACGAGAGCGTCGCGGCGGTCGATATCGGCGAAATTCTGCGGGTGATGCGGTTAAACGTTGAGCGTGCGCAAGGCGCGGTGGCGATTTTGGCGCGCCGGATCGCGGCACGAGCGCGCACTTGCGCCTGCCCGAACGCGCTCCGCGATGCGATCATCACCGACCGCGCGGTGATTCCGCCCAAGGTGGCCGC
>CAVQAG010000008.1:0-105755 GCA_963710455.1 uncultured delta proteobacterium | reverse complement strand
GGCGGCCGCTCAGCGGAGGCTGGCTGGACGGACTCGCCAGGCTGAAGAGCGATCCGACCTGAACATCGTTGACGGCGCCCTTCACGTTAATCCAGTCATCGCGTCCGCGGCCGGAAAACTCCATTTCGGCGCGTCCCTCGAACATGGTTGCGACAAAATTGCGCACGCTCCAGTCACCGTTGATCTCGCGGCTGAAGTCGCACCTTGCACGCGACATCGTCAGCCGTTCGAGACTCGCGTGAGCGGCGTCGATATGGCCGACCACCGGCACCGGAAAAAAATGCGCGGGAGGGCTGGGGGCCCAGGGCAAGCGGATGAACTTCATCACTTCGAGATCGAGCCGACCGGCGTTCGCTACAATCCTGAGCACAGGTTTGTCGAGGTCGGCGACGCCGAGCGACAAGTCGAACGGTGCTCCCTGGAGTTTCGCTCCGACGATCGCGAACAGCAGTCCACGGCCGTCCAGGCTAAGTGTCGCCGACTGCGCCACGATTGGCGCGCGCAAGAAGCCGAGTTGGACCTCGCCCGCACCCATCGTCAGGCGGCCATTGGCGCGGATACCCTGGCTGCGGCTCGGTTCACGTACGATCGTAAGCGTGCCGCCGAGAGGACCGCGGGCCGCGAGATCTTGCGGGTCGACCAGCAGGGGCAGCCACTGCGCTATTTCGATCTGATGCATCTCGACGGCTATCTGGTGCAGTCTGAGCCTTCCCGCATCGAAGCCGAGATTTCCGTTCACAGTCACGGCGCCGGGCACGTTGGGCTTGGCGACTGCGGCCATCACGCGGCTGAGTGCGATATTGCCCGGCGTGAGCGTCACGGTGCCGCCGACCAGCGCGATCGGCTGCGGCAAATCCTTCGCACTCAGGTTCACGCCGCTGGTGTCGATTTTCGCAAGGTATTTTGAGGGCGGTGCGGGTGCCTCGGTGTCAAACGATCCCGAGGCGGTGACCCGCACCGTCGCGTTGCCGGACAGCCGGTCTTTATGGTTTGCGGCCATGGCGGCGAGCGCGGGAGAGAATTGCATCGCGGCCGGATAGAGTTCATCGAGGTCGAGCGTCCCGGCGGCCCTGAGCTGGTAGCGTACCTGCCGATGGCCGGCCCGGAAATCGGCCTCGCCTTTCAGCTGCGGGAACGATGAACCGCCAAGCACCGCCGATCCTTGCGAAAGCGTCGCCCGGCCCTTCGCATACGTCAGTTGCGCGTTGACCTGCGTTAGCGTGGGGAGGGCCGGCGGATTAGGCAGCTTGAGACTCACGGCGTCGAGGCGAACCGATAGCTGCAACGCACTGGCCAGCGCCGGCGCACTCCATCCGAGGTTGTGCAACTCGCCCCGATAGGTCGCTTCCTCGAGCGTCACGCGGCCTGAAATTAGCGCCGCAGCAAGCCACGTAAGCGTCTTTGGCAGAGAGCGCGCCATCTCAAGCCGCGCTTTGAGTTCGGCGAGGTCGATTTGAACTGCGCTCAGATGCGCGAGCAGCGCGGCGTTATCCTTGAACGGATCGTTTAGCGTCAGTTCGCCGGAAGCGACCCTCACCGTTCCCAGGCGCGCTTCCATATCCGCCAGATTTATCCGTTCGGTGGAAATCGAGTAGATGGTTTTGAGCGAGCACCTGCCCACGTCGATCGGCTTGCTCAGGCGCGCGCCGGAGGCTCCAAAATGGTCGATCGTGAGGGCGCCGCGCCCGTCGAGCACGCCGTTGCCGTGCAGCGCGAAGGTCGCGTCGCCACTGGCGAGTCCATTGACGGTTATCCCGGCGCCGGGCGCGCGCTCGAACCGTCCATTCCAGAACCACAGTTCTCCATAGGAGAGGATCTGGTCGGCGGCGTGCGGGGCCGTGCTGATGCTCATCCGGCCACTTATCTCGAGCCCGCTTAGCCCCGTGTGTATATGCGGCGCGATGAAGCCGATCTCCCAGGTGAGCGAGTGCCTGCGCCGCGGCGCTGCTGTCAACGAGAACTCCTCGAGGAGCGGCTGTCCGGCTGCATCGGCGACCCGCGCGTTAGCGATGGTCAGACGTTCGACAAGGCCGGAGAACTCGCGAAACTCCTGCACCACCGCCTGCACGGTCGCGGCGTCAGGGCGTGGCAGAAGATGGGCGCCGAGTGCTCTCGAATTCGCCGGAGTCCGCAACTCCGGGCGCACGATGACCAGCGCGCGTAGCGGTAATCCATTGCTCCAGACGAGCGCATGGTAGCTTAGGTAGACCCGGATGCGCTCGGAACGGATCAGCTCGCGCTGGTTGTACTCGATGCTCGGATGCTCGAGGAGAACGATGAGATGCGTGCCGAATTGCAGCCGCGCGCTGCTCGCCACGATCTGATAGCCGGTTTGTTGCTCGATGTGCTCGAGCACCAGGCTGATCAGCCGCGCCTGGTTGTGCATAGCGATCGCCACCGCCGCCGACAGCAGCAAGGCAAGCGAGAGCAGGGCGATCGCGGCGGCGCGCACGAGTCTCATCCGGAGCAGGACTTGAATCTAAGGCAAGTCTCCAAATTAAGCGACTGCAATCTAGCGACTGGAATGTAAGTGATCGAATCTAAGCGACCGCCGCGGAGGATGAGCGCCAGCCTAGCCCGCGAGGCTCACTCGCTTTCGAGCGCTTCGGCCGCGCCGGCCCCCGCGGTCTCGAGCCAGCCGGCGCGATGCTTGCCGCGCAGCCCTGTCTTGAGCACGCGGTTGCGCAGCCGGACCGAACGCGGCGTTAGCTCAACCAGCTCCTCTTCGTCGATCCACTCCAGCGCCGTGTCGAGCGTCATCGAGCGCGGCGGGCTCAAGCGTACCGCCTCGTCATGTCCGGCGGCGCGGATGTTGGTCAGCTTCTTTTCGCGGCACACGTTGACCGGCAGATTGGTCTCGCGCGCGTACTCCCCGACGATCATGCCCTCGTAGACTGGTTCGCCGGCCGGTATGAAAAAGATCCCGCGCTCCTGGAGATGGAAAATCGCATAGGGGGTCGCGATCCCATCGCGGTCGGAGATCATCGCGCCGTTCTGGCGCGAGCGGATCGCACCGCACCATGGCGCGTAGCCGTTGAACACCGAGTGCATGACGCCGGTCCCGCGCGTATCGGCCAGGAAGCGGCCGCGAAACCCGATCAGCCCGCGTGCCGGAACGTCGTATTCCAGCCGCACACGGCCGCTCTGATGCGTCGTCATGGTGCGCATGCGGCCCTTGCGCGCCGACAACAGCTGGGTGACGAGTCCGATGTGGTCTTCAGGAATGTCGATCACCAGGAACTCCATCGGCTCGAGCAGCTCGCCGCCGGAGCTGCGGGTCACGACGGTCGGTTTGGACACCTGCAGCTCGTAACCCTCGCGGCGCATCGTTTCAACGATCACTGCCAGGGCCAGCTCGCCGCGTCCCAGCACACGCCATGAATCGGCGCCCGATTGCTCGACGCGCACGCTTACGTTGCGCCGTGCCTCGAGATCGATCCGCGCTCCCAGCTTGCGCGAAGTGACGAACTCTCCTTCGCGTCCAGCCCACGGCGCGTTGTTCACCGAAAAGGTCATCGCCACGGTGGGCTCGTCGATTCGGATGCCCGGGAGCGGACGCGGATTTTCTGGGTCCGTTATAGTTTCGCCGATCTCGATATCCTCGAGACCCGCGACCATCACCACGTCGCCCGCGTCAGCCGAGGAGAGCTCGGCCCGTTTCAGCCCGCGCCAACCGTAAAGATGCGCCACTTTGCAGGTCTCGCACGATCCGTCGGCCCGATAGAGTGCGTAAGTCCCACCCGCGCTGATCGTGCCGGCAACCACCCGTCCGATCGCCAGGCGCCCGACGTATTCGTCATAGTCGAGATTGTTGGCCTGGAACTGCAGTGGCGCCTCGGGGTCAACCTGGGGCCCAGGCAGATGGCTGATAATCGCCTCGAACAGCGGCGCGAGGTCTTTACCGGCCCCTTCGGGACCAGTCCCATCGGCGCGGGTAAGCGCGAGGCCAGCGCGCGCATTGGTGTAGAGAATCGGGAAATCGAGTTGATCTTCATTGGCGCCGAGGTCGATGAACAGATCGTAAACCTCGTCGAGCACCTCGGCCGGACGCGCGTCGGCGCGATCTATTTTGTTGATGCAGAGCACGGTGGAGAGCCCGGCCTCGAGCGCCTTGCGCAGCACGAAGCGAGTTTGCGGCAGCGGCCCCTCGGACGAGTCGACCAGCAACAGGATGCCGTCGACCATCGCCAGCGTGCGTTCGACCTCACCGCCGAAATCGGAATGGCCGGGCGTATCAACGATATTGATCCGCACGCCGCGCCAGGCGATCGAGGTGTTCTTGGCCATGATGGTGATGCCGCGCTCGCGCTCCAGCGCGAACGAGTCCATCACGCGCTCGGCCACGTGCTCGTTGGCGCGGAAGACGCCGGATTGGCGCAACAGCGCGTCGACCAGGGTGGTTTTACCGTGGTCGACGTGGGCCACGATGGCGAGGTTGCGGATATCTTGTCGTCGCATCTAAGGGCTTTATATTAAACGGCGCGGCCTATGCGGCCGCGCCTGCTCTCAGTGTAGCTGCCGCCGCGCACACTGTAAACGCGTCTCAGCTTTCGCGAATTCCAAGATTGTTAACGCGCCATTATTTAATGGTGCCGCGCGCGGAGTTAAGGCGAGGTGGACGAGCCATCGGTAGGAGGCACGGCTTCAGGAGGGGCTTCCGAGGGCGGAGCTGCTCCAGGCGCGCCACCCACTTCCGGCGGCATCGATGGCGCCCCGCCCATCCCATGTTGCTCCTCGAAGTGCTGCAGGATTTGCTGGACGTTTTTGACCTCGACGATTCGCCAATGGCTATTCTCGCGCGAAAATCGGATGTTCCATTGCTGGCCCTTGTCGTCGCGAAAGTTGGTCCATGCCGTGTCACCCGAGCGGTGGAGCAGAACGATCGCGCCCGCCACCGCCGCGGCCGGCATCTGAACCTGCTTTGCGCCGCTATTCACCTGTTGCGTCGCCCACTGCTGTACCGCCGCGGCCATCGGCGCGCTCAGCAGATCGACTGCGCCCTTGCCGACCAGCGAGGTGATAACGTCGTTGGCCTTGTTCTGCTGCAGCATCTCGTAGCCGGCGTTTCTGACCACGCTTGGAAAGTCGACGAAAGTCGCGGCGGTTGCACCGTCGCGCGCGTCAATCGCCTGCTTGAGCTGATAGACGGCGTAGGAAGGCGTGGTCGGAACGTAAAACACTGCCCACCCGGCGACGACCAGAACGATCAGCACTCCGATGGCGTGGCGCGAAATGAAACCCATGCTGGTCATTGTGCGTTAGCTGAGCGGGGCTGTCGAGACAGCCCGCCGCTCAATCGCACGTTTGCCGACGTAAGCGCTGCGGGTCAGGTATGCGAGAGCAGAGAGGCGGCCGGGCGGTCAAGGAGCCAGATGACCTCGCCGTGAGGCGGGTCGATAATTTGCGCGGGATAGCGGTCGGGATCGCGCGGACCCTCCAGCGCGCTTTTTACCGCCGCAGCCTTGCCTGCGCCTTGGACGAGAAACATCACGCGCGCGGAGTTGTTGAGCACGGGCGGCGTAATCGTCACGCGATGGCGTTGCGGGGCGTCGACCTCTACCGCGATCGCGAGACGCCGGCGCTCATGGAGTGCCGGGCTGCCCGGAAACAGTGATTCGACATGAACATTGTCTCCCATGCCGACCAGCGTCAGGTTGAAGCGGGGAAATTCGCCTTCGCCGATCCCGAAAGACGTTCGCAAATCTTCCTCGTATTCGCGCGCAGCCTGCTCGGGTGGATCTTCGCCGCGTATTCGGTGAATCTGCTCCGGCCGCAAATCGAGCCGGCTCAGCATCGTGCGGTTTGCCATCCCGAAATTGCTAGCGGGATCATTCGGCGGCACGCATCGTTCGTCGCCCCAGAAGAACTGCACCTCTTTCCAATCGACGCTCAGCCGGAAGCGCTCGGCTAACAATTCGTAAGTCGCGGCAGGCGTCGATCCGCCCGTGAGACACAGCATGAATTCGGCATGCGTGCAGATCGCTTCGCCGGCGAAGTGGGCGATCTCCTCCGCCGCGTGCACATAGAGCGACTGCGCGTCGTCCAGGATGATGAGCTTCGGTGCAGCCATGGCAATCCGCTGAATTGGTGTTGCGAAAAATCAAATTAGCCGAAAGCACGCCGTCCGCGCCAGCGCCGCATTCTTCAAGAATCCGGGAGTTTACCGCCCGAGCAGTTTGAGTGCCCGCTCCACCACGTTCTCCACCGTGAAACCGAAATGCTTGAGCACGTCCTGGGATGGGCCCGAGGCCCCGAAGGTCGTCATCCCGACTACATCGCCTTCAAGCCCGACCCATCGATACCACGACATCGGCGCACCCGCTTCGACCCCGAGGCGGCGGCGGATCGACGGCGGCAGTACGGAGTCGCGATATGCCGCGTCCTGTTTTTCGAACAGCTCCATGCTCGGCATGCTGACGACGCGCACGGCATGGCCGCGTTTTTCGAGTTCCTCCTTCGCGCCGACCGCGAGATGCAGCTCGGATCCGCTCGCCATCAGAACAATATCCGCAGTGCGCCCCCTGGTTTCGTTGAGCACATAAGCTCCACGAGCCAACTCGCGCGCCGGCGCCATCGCACTGCGGTCGAGCGTCGGGATCTTCTGGCGGCACAACGCCAGCAGCACCGGGCCACCCCGATGGAGCATCGCGGCCCGCCACGCTTCGGCGGCCTCGTTGGCGTCGCCGGGCCGAATCACCATGAAATTGGGGATCGCGCGCAGCCCCGAGAGCTGTTCGATCGATTGATGGGTCGGTCCGTCTTCGCCCAGTCCGATCGAATCGTGAGTGAAAACATAGATTACATGGACGCCCATCAGCGCCGCCAACCTGAGCGAGGGCCGGCAATAGTCGGTGAAGATGAGAAAGCTCGAGCCATAGGGGATGAAGCCGCCGTGGACCGCGATGCCGTTCAGGATGGCGCCCATTCCATGTTCGCGGATACCGAAGTGCAGGTTGCGTCCCGTATAATCGTGGCGCTCGAAATCGCCGCCGTCGACGACGTCGACGAAGGTCGATTCGTTGAGGTCCGCCGCGCCGCCGAATAGGTTCCAAACCTTCTTCGCGATCGTCTGTTCGGCGCGTGAGGCCGACTCGCGCGTGGCCAGCGTGTCCTTGGGCGTGAACTGCGGAAGCTCCATGTCCCATCCCTTCGGCAGTTCGCCCGCCAGCATCGACTTCAACTCCGCGGCCTCGCCCGCGTGCGCCTTGGTGTAGCGCTCGAAGCGGGCGTTCCATTCGGATTCATACTCGCGCCCGCGCGCGCCGCAATCGCGAAAATGCTTGAGCGCCTCATCGGGCACGTAAAAAGGCGGCTCCTCGGGCCATCCGTAAAAGCGCTTGGTCAGTTTGACCTCTTCGACGCCGAGCGCCTGGCCGTGCGCCTTCGAGGTATCCTGGCGATTCGGACTGCCGTAACCGATATGCGAACGCACGCGAATAAGCGAGGGGCGGTTCTCTTCGGCGATCGCGTATTCGATCGCGCGCGAGACCGCCGCAAGATCGTTGGCATCATCGACGCCCTGGGCATGCCAGCCGTAGGCGTTGAAGCGCTCGGTTACGTTCTCGTCGAATGACAGGTCGGTGCCGCCATCGATCGTGATGTGGTTGTCGTCGTAAATGTAGATGAGGTTGCCGAGGCCGAGATGCCCGGCGATCGACGCCGCCTCGCTCGACACGCCCTCCATCAGGTCGCCGTCGCCGCAGATGCCGAAGACGCGATGGTCGAACAGCCCCGACTTGTCGCGTTCGAAGCGGGCGCGCAGATGCTTCGCCGCAATCGCCATCCCGACCCCGTTGCCGACGCCTTGGCCGAGCGGCCCGGTGGTAGTCTCGACCCCGGGCGTCAGGCCATACTCGGGATGGCCGGGCGTGATGCTTCCGAGTTGGCGGAATTGTTTGATCTGGTCCAGCGGCAAGTCGTAGCCGGTTAGATAGAGCATCGCGTATAGCAGCATCGACCCGTGCCCGGCCGAGAGCACGAAGCGGTCGCGTCCGAACCAGTGCGGATTGGCCGGGTTGTAGCGCATAAAACGTGTCCACAAGAGGTACGCGATCGGCGCCATCCCCATCGGCATGCCCGGATGTCCCGAATTGGCTTTCTGCACCGCGTCGATCGCGAGCACCCGGATCGAATTGATGCAAAGTAGATCGAGATTTGAGTCCGACGCCTTGATTTGAGTTGCGGTTGCCACGTTAACTCCGATTGTTGTGCAGTCATTGTCAGGACGGCCATCGGCGGCCGCCAGGATTTGGTTTTCGTCTTTAACTCAAGTCGCCCGCGCAACGCCGTCGCCTGTGGTTCACCATTTGGTGTGGTCTTCTTCCTTCGGATCGCCCGACTTGTGCCGCATTAGGTTGACGGCTTTCTTGGCCGTACCCTTATCTCCCAGTTTGAGCGCCTCGGTAAAGCGCTGCGCAACCATCCGCATCAATGCGCCCTCTTCGGGATCGAGTTCGCCGGCTATCGCCGCCAGACGCTCCATCGCGACCCTAAGCTGGTCAAGCGAGCCCGCCAGGTCGCCGCGCTCGCGGCCGGCGACCGCTGCGAGGAGGCGCTGGCGTAGTTCGGCGACGGCTGGCCGGGCACGCTCTCCGATCGTGACTTCGAGTTCGCTCAGGTTATCCGCAAGCTTGACGAACGAATCGAGCGGCAGGTAATCGGAGGGCATGAATAGATTTTTTACCCATCGAGGTCGTGTTGCAAGGAAACCCTGCGATCGTGCCACGGTCGATCGCGAAGATTGGCCGAATCGAGGGTACGGCGGACGCGCCTGGAGCCTGTCGATGATGATGCGGGACGGTGATGTAGAAGTGATGCGGCTTTTGATACAAGATGGAACGTTACAACGACCTCTTTAGGAGCATCGCGCTTAGATGAGACGCATCGGTGATCGCCGCGTGGTGGTAACCGGCTTGGGCCTGGTCACGCCGCTGGGCACGGGAATCGAGAAGAACTGGGAAGCCCTGATGGCCGGCCGCTCGGGCATCGGTCCAATTACCCGCTTCGACGTTTCCGACTTCGCCGCGCGAATCGCGGGCGAAGTGCGTGACTTCGACCCCCATGACTGGATCGAGAAGAAGGACGTCAAAAAGATGGATCTCTTCATCCAGTACGCGTTGGGTGCGGCCGAGCAGGCGATGCGCCAGTCGGCGCTCAAGATCGACGAAAGCAACGCCGACCGCGTCGGCGTGCTGGTCGGAGTCGGAATCGGCGGGCTCCTCACGATCGAAGAAAACCATCTACTGTTTCTCGACACCCGGCTGAAGCGCATTACGCCGTTTTTCATCCCCAAGCTGATCAGCAACCTGGCGCCAGGGCAGATCGCGATTCGGTACGGCGCGCGTGGCGTCAACCTTGCCACTACCAGCGCCTGCGCCTCGGGCAGTCACGCAGTGGGCGAAGCCTACCGTATGATCCGCGACGGCTATATCGACGCCGCGATCACCGGCGGCTCCGAAGCAGCGTTGACCTCGCTCGGTATCGGCGGGTTTATCGCGATGCGCGCGCTGTCGACCCGAAATGACGCGCCGGAAGCCGCAAGCCGTCCGTTCGACGCCGAGCGCGACGGCTTCGTGATGTCCGAGGGCGCCGCCGCATTGATCCTCGAAGAGCGCGACGCGGCAATTTCGCGCGGCGCCAACATCCTGGCCGAGATCGCCGGCTACGCCGCCAACGGCGACGCCTATCACATGACCTCGCCGTCGCCGGAAGGGCAGGGCGCCGGGCGCTGCATGATGCTTTGCCTGCAGGACGGCGAGCTCGATCCCAACCAGGTCGATTACATCAACGCACACGGGACCTCGACGCCGCAGGGCGACGTCGCCGAGACCCAGGCGATCAAGCATGTGTTCGGCGAACGCGCGGCCAAAATTGCGGTGAGTTCTACCAAGTCGATGACCGGCCATACGCTGGGCGCGGCCGGCGCGATCGAGTCCGTCTATACGGTGCTGGCGATCCAACGCGGGATGGTGCCGCCAACGATCAACTACGAGCATCCCGACCCGGAATGCGACCTCGACTACGTGCCTAATCAGCCGCGCGCCGCGAAGATTCGGATCGCACTGAACAATTCGTTCGGGTTTGGCGGCACCAACACCACGCTGGCCTTCAAGCCCGCGGTTGAACTTAGCGGGAAGTAAGATGGGATCGCGAATCGTCGCGACCGGGCGCGCATTGCCGCGCAGCGCGGTTACCAATCATGAGCTCGCGCGAATCGTGGACACCTCCGACGAGTGGATCCGCACGCGCACCGGAATCGCCCGGCGCTACGTGATGTCCAGCGGCGAATCGCTGGTCGATATCGCCGCCGCCGCCAGCACGATCGCGCTCGAACGCGCCGGACTCAAGGCCTCCGAGCTTGACGCGATCATCGTCGGCACGGTCTCCTCCGAGTTCGGGTTTCCCTCGTTCGCTTGCCAGCTTCAGCATCGCCTGGGGATCGATACCATCCCTGCCTACGACGTCGCCGCGGCCTGCTCCGGCTTCGTCTACGCGCTCAACGTCGCCGATAACGCGATGCGCGCGGGCGATTACTCGCGCCTGCTGCTGGTCGGCACCGACGCCCTCTCCACCATGGTGGACTGGAACGATCGCGCGGTCTCCGTGCTGTTCGGCGATGGGGCCGGGGCGGCGGTGATGGTTTCCGAGCCCGGCCCGCGCGGCGTGCTGGGGAGTCTCTTGCGCTCCTCGGGCGAGTACTGGCACTTGCTCTCGGTGCGAGCGACGGGAGTGCGCGCGACGCTCGACTCCGAGATGCGGCGCTCGCCTGACGACGCGATCAAGATGAAGGGGCCGGAGCTGTTCAAGCTCGCGGTGCGCTCGATGGCGGACGTCACGCTCAAGGTGGCCGAGCGTGCTGGGGTGCGCCTGGAAGACATCGCGCTTATTGTTCCGCACCAGGCCAATATCCGCATCCTGAACGCGGTCGCCGATCGTTTGGGCGTACCGCAAGACAAGGTCTTCACCAATATCGATAGTTATGGCAACACCTCAGCCGCGTCGGTGCCGATCGCGCTGGACGAGGCGCTCGAGGCTAACCGCATCCGCGACAACGACCTCGTGATGCTGAACGCGTGCGGCGGCGGCCTGACCTGGGGCGCCAACTTGCTGCGCTGGTAGACCCGACCGCGGCAACGGACGTGTCGGCCGTTATTTCGCAGGCTGATTAGCCGCAGGAAAATTCGCCAGCTCGTCTTCCATCGGCTCCTCCCCGGCTACGTCGTGGGTGCCCTCGAGTTCAAGCTTGATTGGGATTTCGCCGCGCTTGTGAATCTTGTATTTGGTCAGGCTCATCCGCTCGAACTCCATCGGCACGCCCTCGCAAATCAGAAAAGACGGCGCGTTGCAGACCTGCAGATGGAGATGCGGCTCGGATGAGTTGCCAGAGTTGCCGAGATGTCCAAGGACCTGTCCGCGATGAACCCGATCGCCCGCTTTAACCCTGATAGTGCCGGGAATCATGTGCGCATAGCCGGCGTATAGGCCGCTGCCGATATCCTCGACGATATGATTGCCCGCCACGTTGGCCAGCGTCATAGCGACCGCGAGTTTGTTGGAGTGGGGAACGTTTTCAGGAAGCCCGTCTTTGACCGCTACGATTTTTCCGTCGGCGACAGCCAGGATCGGCACGTTGTAGGCGTGGTAGCTGGAGTTTCTATACTGGTCACCGGAGAAACTATCGCCGTCGTCGCCGAGCTTTATCCAATCGATCGCGTAGCGTTCCGGCACCCGCGGCTTGCCGTTGAGCACGATAACCGCGCGCCGATGGATGGACTTGTTGGACGGTCCGTTTGCGGCGAGCCATCGATCACCGGTGAACGGTTGGTCGATCAGAGCGGCGCCGATTTCTTCGATCGCAATTTCGCCGAATGGAATTCGCTGCGCATTCTTCGCGTCGCCGTTGGCCTCGACCACAATCGAGTTTTCAAGCCGCCGTGGCGTCTCACGGCCGGAAAAATTGAGAAAGACGAAAAGCACTCCGCTCGCGCCCGGCGCCAAAACAGGATCGTACGGCACCAGGCGGCTTCGCGCCGCCGCAGGCGTGAACGAGGACTTGAGCGCATCGCTCTCGACCGTGCTCGCGAAGGCGGCGCCACCGTTCCCGCGGACTCGAAGCGACACGATACGGGCGGGCTTTTTGCCATAGTTGGTCAGGTACAACTCGTAGGCGAGATATGCGGTGCCGTCGCCAATCACCGGGATGAACGGCCCCGTCGACGGCCATCCGCCGACCAGCATCACGTTCTCCAACGGCAGCGAACTGGCGAGCGGCACGTCGTCGGCAATAGCCGCCGCCGAAGCCGCGGCGCATAAAATCGCGGCGCGCAAGATCCCAAGCAGCGCCAAGGTCGCAATCTTTACTAAGGTCGGGTGTCTCATCCGCATCAAGGGCTCCTTGCTTTCGGAGCGATTATCAGGGCATCCGGCAGCGGGTTCAATCGCTGAGATGCCGGGCGCTTTCGGGCAGGTGCCGGCGCTTACGGCAAAGTGCCGGCGTTTAGGGTAAGATGCCGGCCTTTCGCGCGGACGGGGCGATGCGCTAGAAGTCTGCGCTGGAGTGGCGCGATGGCGCAGCTTGAGATCGAAGACGGCAAGGTCGCGGTTCGGGGACTGCAACTGGAGATCGTGCATCGCGGGACCGGGCCGCTGCTTGTGTTGCTGCATGGCGCCGGCGGAATCGACCCGGGTTCCGAGTTCCTCGATCTGCTCGCGCGCCATTTCGAAATTCTGGCGCCTTCGCACCCCGGCTTTGGCAACTCGCCGCTACCCGATCTGTTCGACAGCGTCGACGATCTCGCCTACGTCTATCTCGATCTGCTCGAGCAATTCGATCTGCGCGACGTCACGCTCGCGGGATTTTCGCTCGGCGGCTGGATCGCGGCCGAGGTCGCGGTGCGCTGCGCCCATCGCCTTTCCCGCCTGATTCTGGTCGGCGCGGTCGGAATCAAGGCAGGCGATCGCGAGACCCGCGACTTCCCGGACATCTTCGCGCTGCCGCCCGAGGAAGTGACGCGGCTCGTCTACCACGATCCGCGAAAGGCCGCGATCGACTACGCCGCGATGTCCGACGAGCAGCTAAGGATAATCGCGCGCAACCGCCAATCGCTCGCGCTCTACACTTGGGAGCCCTACATGCATAATCCCAAGCTGCGCTACCGGCTTGGCCGGCTCAAACTGCCGGTCCTGCTGATCCGCGGAGCGAGCGACGGGCTAATAAGCGAGCAATATCTCGAAGCGTACCGCGCGGCGATCCCCGGCGCGCGGATCGAAACGATCGCCGAGGCCGGTCACGCGCCGCAAACCGAACAGCCGCGCGCGCTCGTGGAGCGGATGCTCGCGTTCGCGCGCGAGCGGGGCGCAGAGAGCGGTTGACCATGAGAACATGGTTTTTCACCGAGACCGCTTGGCCGTACTTGCCTGACGAGTACGATTCTATCAGGGTGACGCTGCCGAATCGTCACTACGATCCGCATATAGGCGCCGAACTGTACCATCGCTATCTCGACGAATGGCTGCACGCCGAGCACGTTGGACTCGACATCATGCTCAACGAGCATCATCAGACAGCGACCTGTCTCGATCCCGCCGCGCCGATCATGCTCGGCGTGCTGGCGCGCCAGACCAGCCGCGCGCGGCTGCTGCTGCTCGGCAATCAGATCGCCAATCGCCGCCAGCCGGTGCGCGTTGCCGAGGAGATGGCGATGGTCGATAACCTCGCGCGCGGACGAATCGAGGTCGGCTTCGTGCGCGGCGTGCCCTACGAGATTTCCGCGGGCAATGCGAGTCCGATCCGGATGAGCGAGCGCTTTTGGGAGGCGCACGATCTCATCCTGAAGGCTTGGACCACTCACGACGGGCCGTTTAGCTGGGAGGGCCGCTTTTTTCATCATCGCCAGGTCAACATCTGGCCGCGCCCATATCAGCAACCGCATCCTCCCGTGTGGATAACCGCACTTAGCGCGGGCAGCGTTCCGGCGATTGCGAAAAAGGCCTATGTGGTCGCGACTTTCCTGACCGGGTTCGAGATCGCGAAAAGAATTTTCGAAACCTATCGGGAGACCGCGACACGCCTGGGCCGCGAGACGCCTTCTGACCGTCTGGCCTACGCTGCGCTGGTCTACACCGGCGACACCGACGAAGAGGGTCGGGCCGGTGCGCGTAAGCTGATGTGGTATATGCACGCGAACAAAGTTCCGCCGCAGTTCGTGATGCCACCGGGGTACGTGCCGGTCGAGGCCGAGGCGAACGCGATGCGCAAGGGCTCTCTGTACGATTTCAGCCGCCTAACCCTGGAGGAGGCGTTGGCACAAGGGATAGTTTTCGCCGGTAACCCGGATACCGTTTTCAAACAGATCAAAGCACACTACGAGCACGTCGGCGGCTATGGCCATCTGCTCCTGATGGGGCAGGCGGGCTTCCTGGACCATCGCGAGACCGTGAGCGGGATCGATCGTTTTGCGCGCGACGTCGAGCCGCGCCTGCGCGAACTCGCATAAAGTGGAAAGGCAGCTAGAACCTCATCTCAAGTGATGCTTTAAGTTGACCGTTGGCGCAAAAATAGCGCGTATGAGTCATCGCGAAAGGCGGCGAGGCTCCTGATGCTCGAGGGCGTGGTGCCGTGGCCCGAGGGGGCTGCGGAGCTTTATAGAAAACTGGGTTATTGGCGCGGCGAGCCGATTGGCGATCGCTTCGATCGCTCGGTTGCGGAGAACGCCGCACGTCTCGCCGTCGTGGACGGCGATCGGCGGGTCACCTATCGCGAGCTGGGTGCGATGGTCGAGCGGCTCGCACTGCACTTCGCCGAGCGCGGCGTCACGTCAGGCCGACGGGTGGTCTTTCAGTTGCCCAACAGCCTGGAATGCGCTGCGGCCTACTTCGCCTGTCTCAAGACCGGCGCGATTCCGGTGGCGACCCTGCCCGCGCATCGCCACACCGAGATCGGCCATCTCGCACGCTTCACTGACGCCTACGCGTGGCTGATCCCGTCCGAGTATCGGCGCTTCGACTACGTCGCGATGGCGGCCGAGTTGCGCGACGCGCTGCCGGCGATGCGCGAGGTGTTCGTGATGGGCGCGCGCGCGGGGGCGGGGATGACACAGCTTGCGGATCTGCTCGGCGATCCGATCGAGAAGCGGATCGCGCCGTCGACGCTGGGCCGCCTTCGGCCGCAAGGCGACGAGGTCGCGGTTTTTCAGCTCTCGGGCGGCAGTACCGGACTCCCGAAAGTTATTCCACGCACGCATGACGATTATCTGTACAACTCGCTGCGGTTGGCGGAATGTTCAGGCTTCGATCGCGATGGCGTCGCGCTGGTCGCGATTCCGATGATGCATAACTTTCCGCTGCTGGCCGCGGTGCAGTCGGGGATTTTGCTCGGTGCGCGAATCGTACTGGCGCCATCGCCCGACGCCGAGACGGTCTTCCCGCTGATCGAGCGCGAGCGCGTGACGTGGATCTGCGCGGTGCCCGCAATGGCGGTGAGCTGGCTCGACGATCCGCGTTTCAAGCAGACCGACTTCTCCTCGCTGCGATCGCTGGCGGTGGGCGGCCAGCGGCTGAATCCCGAGCCCGCACGGCGCATCCTGAGCGAAATCGGCCCGGTCGTGACCCAGGTCTATGGGATGGCCGAGGGACTATGCTGCTCGACGCGGCGCGGCGATCCCGAGGAAGTCGTCGTCATCACACAGGGCCGCCCAATCTGCGATCACGACGAATTGCGCGTGGTCGGCGACGACGGGCAGGAGGTCGCGACGGGCGAAGTCGGCGAACTGCTCTGTCGCGGCCCCTACACGCCGTGTGGCTACTACCGCGCCGAGGAACACAATCGCAGCGCCTTCACGCCCGACGGCTTCTATCGCACCGGCGACCTCGTGATGATGCATCCGAGCGGTAACCTGATCGTCGAAGGGCGGCGCAAGGACGTGATCAATCGCGGCGGCGAGAAGATCAGCGCGGAGGAAATGGAAGACCTCGTGTTGTCGCATCCGGCAGTGCTCAATGCGGCGATCGTCGCGATGCCCGACGCGGTATTGGGCGAGCGCGCCTGCGCATACGTGGTGCTGCGCGCGGGAAAGAGCCTGACGTTCGCGGAGTTGACACGTCATCTCGAGCAGCGGCGCATCGCCCGCTTCAAGATCCCCGAGCGCCTGGAGATCGTCGAACGCTTTCCGATGACCGCCGTAGGCAAGATATCGAAGAAGGATTTGCGCGCGGACATCGTGGCCAGGTTGGCGCGCGAGACTGGCGCGGAGAAAAAAGGCGGCGCCAAGCCGTAAACCTCATGAGCGCGATTCTTGATGAAATCCGCGCCGCTTACGAACCGCTCGGCATCGCGGTCGAGGGTGTCGCCACCTATGGCACGTACTATCGGCTGCGATGTGCGCGATGTGGCGCGGCGCTCGGATGCGTCGGCGACAAGCTACTGCCGGGGATGGCGCGCGAGTTGGTCGACGGCGAAATGGATCTTTACGCGGCGGGCCTTGCCGGATGCGCCTGCGGTTTCCAGGCCGAGCGCGCAGGTGAGATCGATCCCACGCGCGCCGCCGCCGCCAAGGTCCGTTTTGCGTAAGCGAGGCGCGGCGCGCTAGATTCGAGCGAGGTCGCATAAGAGGGATCCGAATATGGCGCCGAACGATTTGAACTCCCAGGATATCGCGCGGGATATCACGCATGACATCACGCAGGATGAAGCGGGCGACGCGGTCGAGCGCGGCGAACGCATGCGCGGCGGCGGGCTGTGGCCCTTCTGGACGCATATCTATGCTCAGGGCGATCCGCTGCCCGACCTCTCGTGCAAGATCGATCGTCCCGAGCACAATTTCGACGAGGGCGACGAGCTGCCCGAGGATTACCGCGGCTTGCTGATGAAGATGCTGCGTCACGAGGGCGAGCGCGCCGGCAACAAGAGCTTTCTCGGCCTGATGGGGACCTGTATCGAGGTAGCAGAGACGCTCGCGCCCGACCCCGCCGCGCGGCTCATCAAGTCGGAGTACCTGGCCGAGGAACTCAAGCACGCGATTATGTTCCATCGGATCGCGGTCGGCCTGGACCCGGACTTCGCGCTGCGCGACGTGCCGTACGCGCATTACGCGTTCCATCTGCCCAAGAACACCTGGGCCGACGACGCGTTTTTTCATTTCCTGATCGATCTCAACGGTGCCTTTCATGCTCGCGACTGGCGTGAATCGAGTTACGCGCCGCTGCGCAAGATTTCGCGCACGGTCGAGCGCGACGAATTCGGTCACTCCGAGATGGGCTATCACTTTCTAAGCGCGATTTGCGCCGAGCGCCGCGGCCGCGCGCTCGCCCAGGCGCTGCTTCCGAAATGGTATTCGGCGGCGCTTGATATGTTCGGCCGCTCCGACTCGCCCAACACCCCGCGCTTCATCCAATGGGGACTCAAGGGCGTCGGCAATTCTGAGATTCGCGCGGCGTACAAGGAATATGTCGACCGCAAGCTCGTGGCGCTGGGACTCGACGTGCCCGACGAGCGCCAGGGCCGCCGCTTCCTCTAGAAGCGTCATCAACAGTCGATAGATGATCGACGAACTGTTGCGACGCCGCGCGCTGATTGTTGTCGGCAAGGGCGGCGTCGGACGCACCAGCGTCAGCGGCGCGCTCGCGATCCTGCGCGCGGCCGGCCCGGCCCGCGTGCTCGCCATGGAGTACGATCAGTTCGGCGCGCTTACAATTGCGATGGGCCGCAGGCCCGCCTTCGACCCCGTCAAGGCCCTGCCGGGCGTGTGGACGGTGGTGCTCGACGGTGCGCATCAGCTCGAAGAATACCTGGCCACCGTGGTACCGAGCCGAGCGATGCTCAAGGCGGTAGTCGGCAGCGGCGCATACCGCTACTTCGTCGAGGCGGCGCCGGGTCTGCGCGAACTCATCATGGTCGGGAAGATCTATCACGAGCTGGAGTACCGGCCGCCCTCGCCGCCGTGGGACCTGGTGGTGCTCGACGCTCCCGCAACCGGCCAGGCGCTGAGCGTGTTGCGGATGCCGCTGGTGGCGCGCGAGACCTTCGGCGCGGGGATTGCCGGGCGCACCGCGGCGCGGGTCTCCGAGCTGCTGCGCGACCCCGCGCGATGCGGCGTCGTGCTCGTGACCTCGCCCGAGCCGTTTGCGGTAAGCGAGACGCTGGAAACGCATGCGGCACTGAGAGCGTTGGGCCTCGACGTCGCGGCGGTGATTTCCAACCGCACCCGCGCGCCCCGCTTCGACGCCGACGCCGTCGCACGGCTGGCGCGGCGGCCGGCCCTCCGCGCCGCCGTACCGCACCTCGACCGGCTCGCCGCGCTGGCGCACGCCGAGCTCGAGCGCGCGGCCGGTGAGCGCCGCGCGCTCGAGCTCGTGCGCCGCCGTATCGGCGCGCCGATAATCGAACTCGCCGAGTGCCGCGGGGTGTCCGGGCTCGCGCTGATGCGCGAACTGGCGGGCCAGCTCGCGGCGCACCGCACCGGCGAGGCCCGCGCGGGGGCCTGAATGCCGCCTCGCTACGATGATCGCGTCGATACGGCCCGCCGGGATATACTCGTATCAGTGCGCCGCGTTCGGGCCGGAACCGGCGCGCTGGAGAACAGTTACGGTCGATGGCTAGCGCAGGCAGGCGGGGGAGGGGATCGGCGGCGGCCGGACGGTTGCGCCGCGCGCTCAAGCGGCTGGGTCTGCGACGCTCAGCCGCTGGCGTCTTGCTTTTATTCCTCTTCGGATGTGGGTTTTACCTGGCCGAGCTCTATAGCGAGGTCTCCGCACTGATCGAGCAGCGCGAAGCCGCACTTACCTCGGCCATTTATTCCGCGCCCCTCAAGATCCAACGCGGAGATGATCTCGCGCAACTTCACCTGCTCGACCGTATCGAGCGGCTTAGTTACACGCGCGTGACGGACCCGATCCATCCCGGCGAATACGCGCTAATACCCGGCCGCATCACGATTTATCTCCGCGGCTTTCGCGAAGGAATACATGAGCGTCCGGCCGCGCTCGTCCATCTGTCGCTCTCCCGCACGACGGTTGAGGGCGTGGCCGACTCCTTCGGCGCTGCGCTGCCCGGTGCGTTGATCGAGCCCGAGGTTATCGGCGGTTTGCTCCCGGGCGCGCCGCCCGAGCGGGTCGAAGTTCAGCTAAACGATCTTCCGCCTTACCTGACGCGTGGCCTGCTTGCGACCGAGGATCGCTATTTCTACTATCATCCGGGGTTCGACCCCGTGCGGATGATCGAGGCCGCTATCGCCGACCTGCGATCGCATCATCTGGCGCAGGGCGCGAGCACGTTGACCCAGCAACTCGCGCGCACCTTTATCGATCGCCACGAGCGCACGTTTGCGCGCAAGATGCGCGAGCTCGCTGTTGCCATGGTGATTGAGTTCCGGCTCAGCAAGAACCAGATTCTCGAGCGCTATATCAACGACGTTCCGATGGGCGCGTACGACGGCACGCCGATCACCGGGATGCCGCTGGCGGCGCGGTACTTCTTCAACAAGGATCTGCACGAGGTCACGCCGGGCGAGGCCGCGATGTTGATCGGCATGATCCAGGCTCCCACGCTGTACGACCCGCGCCGCCATCCAGAGGCTTGCCGCGCGCGCCGCGACACGGTGCTGGCTGTGATGCGCCGCGACGGGGTGATCGACGCAGCCCAGTACGCGCAAGCCACCGCCGCGCCGATCCAGACCGCCAGCATGCCGGGCCTGCGCCGCGCACCCTACTTCACAGACTACGTAATATCTGAGGTCGAGCGGATTCCGGGTTTCAATGGCAACCTCGCCGGACTCAAGGTTTACACCACGCTGGATTCGGAGATGGAGCAATCGGCAACCGAGTGCGTGGCGTCGAATATCAAGCGATTGGAGAAACAGCATCCGCATCTTCGCCACATCGCGCGCGGCGAAGAGCTGGAGGGATCGCTGATCGCGCTCGACGTGCGCACGGGCGCGATTCTCGCGATGGTTGGCGGGCGCGACTATTCGATTAGCCAATTCAACCGCGTGACGCAGGCCGAGCGCCAGCCCGGATCGGCCTTCAAGCCGATCGTCTATTTGAGCGCCCTCGATCCTTCGCGCTCGCCGCTCGGACAGCCGATTACGCTGGCCTCCCTGCTGCCTGACCGTCCGATGTCGTTCAACGGATGGGCCCCGGTCAATTATGAGCGCACTTACCAGGGTACCGTGACCGTGGTGGAAGCGCTCGCCGAATCGCTAAATGTGCCTACTGCTTACCTGGGAAGTCTGCTCGGTCCCTCCACGATCGTAGGAATCGCGCACGAGATGGGTATCAACGAGGACATGCCCGCGGTGCTGCCGATTTCGATCGGAGCCGCCGAGACCACACTGCTCGAGCTTACCGGCGCATACCAGGTTTTCGCGAGCGGCGGCATCTCACGCCCACCTTATGCGTTAGAGGCGGTTTACGACGCCAAGGACCATCTGATTTATCAGCATACGCCGCACGAACTCGCGCTCGTTAGTCCGCCCGCAGCCTATCTCATCACCGGCGCGCTGGAGCAGGTGCTCAAGTGGGGAACGGGCGCGGGCGCAATGAAGATGGGGCTGGACTTTCCGGCCGCCGGTAAGACCGGCACCACGCAGGACTTCCATGACGCGTACTTCGTCGGCTACACGCCGCGCGTGGTGTGCGGCGTGTGGGTCGGGTTCGACCATCCGCAGAGTCTGGGCGCTTCCGGTGCCACTGCGGCGCTCCCCGCGTGGGTAAGTTTCATGCTCGACGTTACGCCGTCCAATTCGCCGCCTTTCAAGGTCCCGCCTGGAATCACGATGGCGTCGATCGATCCGCAAAGCGGCGGTATTGCAACTAGTGCTTGCCCGCATATCGCCACCGTTCCGTTCCTCAACGGCACCGCGCCGACGCAGATTTGCCCGTTGCACGGCGGCGTGATGCCGCCGCCGACCCTGGTGGCGAATCCGGGCCCGAGTACGCCGCCGCCGCCGGGCGCCGCGACAGCTCCTGGAGCGGCTCCTACCCCGGCGACCAACGGAGTCCTCGGCACGCTTGGAAATTTCTTCGGTTCGCTCTTCAGTCACTGAGCGAGACGCGGACCGCCTGGGCGCGGGCGGTCCTTTTCTGGTCATCCTGAGCGAGCGTTGCGCGGTCGAAGGATTTCGCGCGGGCCTCCGCGCGCAGATCCACTGACTAATCCAGTCAGTCGGTAGTCACCGCCAATGCGAGGCGGACCTGCGCGCTCATCCCGGCGGCACGGTCAGGATCGCTCGGTGGCTGCGTGCGACCGTCGCCATCGGTCGCACGAACGCGAACGTGATAGCGTCCGCGCTCAGGCGGTGCAAAGCGGTACTTCCATACCGTCCAGATATAAGGCGAGCGACTTGCGCCTAGCTGCGCTGCGTTCCAGGTCTGGCCGTCGTCGGTCGAGACGTCAACCCGGCGAATTCCCGACGGCCCCGCCAGCGCCCATCCGACCATTTCCACCGGCGCCCTGACCTTGGCCTCGGGAGCGACCACGTCCAGCAGACTATAGTTGGCTTGCGGATAGAAAAATCCCGAATTCACCTTGCGCCACGCGCTGTTGGTCCATCCGCGCGCTTCCCAGTAGCCGGTAAATTCCTTGTCGACGAATTCTATCTCTGTTAGCCACTTCGGCTGCTTCATTCCGTACTTGCCCGGAATGAATATACGCAGCGGATAGCCATGCTCGGGCGGCAACGGCACGCCGTTCATCAGGTACGGCAAGAAGTTTTCCTTGCGCATCAGCTCGTCGATCGGGATTCCGGTCGTATAACCGTCGGCCGCGCGGAGCTTGGCGTAGACGGCCTTGCTTAAAGGCCGCGCGCGCTTCAGCAAAGCGTCGAGCTTCGGACCGGTCCACCTCGCATTGCCAATCAACGTGCCGTTGGGTGGATTGCCGATGCATTCCAGGGTCAGAGTCTCATTGACCGGCGGCAGCGCCTTGATCTCTGCGAAATTGAGTTCGAGCGAATTCTTAACCTGGCCGTGAATCTTGAGCCGCCATTGGCTCGGGTCTACGCGCGGAGTCGAGCCGTAAGTAGTCACGTAGAAATCCGCATTCGGAGTGAAGCCGCCCCATCCGCCGGTGGGCGTTTTGGGCGCGCCCGGCGATGCGAGCGCGCGGGCCGCTAGCGGAGCACTGGCGAGCGCAATTGCGCCGCCCGCGATCCTGATAAATCTCCTGCGCCTCATCGGGTCTCCTGATTAAAGGATCACAGAAAGGGGCGGCTCTGGGAAACCAGGCGAATTTCCATAGGAAAGGAAAAAGCAGGGCTGTCGAAGACGCTCGAGATATTTCAAAGCAGGGAGGGCCGCCGCCGAATTCAGTTGGCAGTTGCAGAGCGGGGCGCTTCACGGACGGAAGCTATGCCGCGGTTTGAAGCCTCGCCCGTCAGTGCTGAAGGTCGTCGTCGGGATCGCTGGCGTCATCGTACGAATCGGATTCGTCGGCGCCGGCGGCCGTATCATCCAGCACGCGCGATTCGGCCAGCGCCGCGAGCGGCTCGGCGCCGGCCTGCGAAGGCGAGGCCAGGCGGCGCGATACGATGATGAAACCAGAGTGGGCGACCATCCGATGCACCGGACGCACGCTCAATCCCTTGACGTGCCAGTTGCGCAGTAAGGTCTCGAACGATTCGACTTTGCCGAAGCCGCCGTCGCGTTCCAGCGCTGCGACGGTATCGCCCAACTGGATCGCGGTCGGTACGTAGCAGACCAAGACGCCGCCCGGGCGCAGCGCACGCGCCGCCACACCGAGCGCGCGGCCTGGCTCGGCGAGATCGAGAAACATGCGGTCGACGCCGGTCTCCGCGAAACCAGCGTAGAGGTCGCCGAGCTTGAGCGTCCAGTTGGGCGCCTCGCCGAAAAACGTGGCCACGTTGCGGCGCGCCGCGGCAGCGAAATCCTCGCGCAACTCGTATGAGATAACGCGCCCCGCCGGCCCGACTGCCCGCAGCAGCGCGATCGTCAGCGCACCGGCGCCGACCCCGCCCTCGATAACCGTGGCCCCAGGGAAGACGTCGCCCCATATAAGAAGCGGCCCGGTATCCTTGGGATAGATGACCTGGGCCTGGCGCGGCAGATGCGGAATCAGGTCGGCGTAAGTCGGCCGCAGGACGAGGAAAGTCTCGCCGGTACTGAGCTTGACCCGCGAGCCCTCGTCGGTGCCGATCAGATCGTCGGCGGGGATTTCGCCACGAATCAGGATGCGAGTGCCCGGGCGCAGCATTTTCAGATAGCGGCGGCCCTTGCGATCGATAAACAGGACGGCATCGTTGGGTTTGAGTATTGCTTCCAAGCGCTTAACGCTTAGACGCTCGGCGCGGCGCGCGCAACCTGGGCGCCGGGCATGGCCGAAGCTGCGGCGGGTCCGCAGGCAGCCATCGAATAGTTTTGACCCGTTTGCGTTATGGTATACTGCTTCGGTCGAATTATGGACGAGCCGTCGGGCCGCAACGTCATCCGAGTCCATTTGCGCATCCATCGCGCATCGATTGCGTATCCGTGGCCAGCGCATAACCGCCACGCAGGCCCGTCGCCGAATCGTAATTAGAATCACAAACCCAAACAGAGAGAGCGTCATCGGTCATGGCTGAGAAAAAAGCGAAGACTGCGGAAAAAAATCGCGATGTGTCCTACAAGCACACCTGCCCGAGTTGCGGAGCCGAGAGCAAGGTGACCATGTTCGCCGGCTACGGCCGGCGCGGATTTTTCCTGGTCTGTGACAAGAACTGCGGCTACGTCGCACGCACGCGCTAAGCGGGAGGGGGGAAGAAAGCGATGGCCAGGACTCGCAAGAGCAAGACCGCCAAGCGTGACCTGTATCCCAGTTTTGTCGACTCCGGCGACGAAGCCGAGGAAGATGCCGACCTGCCCAAGGACGAAGCCGGCCGGCGCAAGATTAAGCGTCAGTACCAGGAATTACTGGGCATCCGGATCGAGAAGCTCAAGGGCCGCATCTTGAATCGCGAGCGCATCAACAAGACCATCGACGGCATCTATTTCATCTGCGCCAAATGCCTCAAGGTCTGCCACTCGCTCGACGACGGGCTGATCGAAGACGCCAACAACCTGAATAACCAGTGCGGCAAATGCGGCAAGGCCCGCATCGCCGCCGCTTGACCGCGTAGGCCGGAGGGTCGACGCGCGCCAGGGAGCGTTGCCACGGTTTGGTGTTCCGATGGCGTGGCGGGCGCGGCTGTGCTTTTATTAACGCGATCAAACCGCTAACTATCTTGCCGACGCCGCCCGCGCACTAAGCCTCGGGCAGGCGGCGGAGGAGCTCATACAGGACCGATGTCCCTTCAGATAATCCCCCCCGGCATTGATCTCGATTTCGTCGGCAAGCGCTACTTCTTCGTCGCTCTCTCGACCGTCATCAATATCGTATCGATCGTTTTGCTGATAACGGTGGGGCTCAACTACGGCGTCGACTTCGTCGGCGGGAGCGTCGTGCAACTGCAATTCAAAACCGCCACCGACGCCTCGCACATCCGCGACGCCCTGGCGCCGATGGGCCTCGGCGAAGTGACGGTACAGGACTTCGGCTCCAGCGACCTCCATCAATACCTCGTCCGCTTCGAGAAGGTGAAGAACGTCGGCAGCCTGGGCAAGCGACTCGAAGAGCAACTCGACAAAGCCTACGGGCCCGGCGCGGCGCAGGTGTTGCGCGTCGAGACGGTCGGGGCCAAGGTCGGGCGCGACCTGCGGCGCAACGGCTTCATGGCGGTGATTTTTGCAACGGTCTTCATGGGCATCTTTATCGCCTGGCAGTTCCGCGGAGTTAGCTGGAGCTTCGGCGCGGGCGCGGTCATCGCGCTCGTGCATGACGTGTTGGTAGTCGTCGGCGCACTGGTTCTCTCGCGCCTGGAGTTCGATCTGACGACGCTGGCCGCCCTGCTGACGGTTATCGGCTACTCGGTGCACGACACGATCATCGTGTCGGACCGGATTCGCGAGGACGCGTCCAAGCGCCGGCGCGATCCGATCGCAGCGATCATGAACCGCGCGATCAACGAGACGCTCTCGCGCACCATCCTGACCTCAGGCACCGCGATCGCGGTGCTAATAGCGCTGCTGACGCTTGGCGGTCCAATCCTGCGCCCGTCGGCTTTCACCCTGCTGGTCGGCTTTATCACCGGAACGTATTCGTCGATCTATATCGCGGGCCCGGTGGTCCTGTTCTGGGAGGGCAAGGGCCGCGGCGGCAGAGGCCGCGGCGCGGTCACGCGCGCGGCGTAGGGATCATTGTTGAGCCGCGCGCAACTGCCTTTTTTCGTCATCCTGAACGAAACGAGTCTAAGAGCGGAGTCGAAGGACCTCGCGCGGTCCTCCGCGCGTCAAACCGAGACAGCACTTCCTCGGCGAAGCATTCCCCCGTGACGCAGCATGAAATAAATACCGGCAGAGGCCTCTACCGCCTGAGTCTCGCCGCACCGCCCGCGCTCACCCCCGACGAGATCACGCTCACGCTGAGTTTCGAGCGTGCCGACGGCTTGGAGCGGGTCGGCTTCCTGTGCGCGATCGCGCGCTCGCTGACCGAGGCGCCAGACGATGTCGGCAGTGGAACTGATGAGGGCGCGATGCTCGTGCGGCTTGGTCCGTGGTTCGAACGCGAGTTCGAGCAGACGCGTGAAGCGGCGCTCAAGTCGTTACGCAGTGAACGCAGGCCGCTCACGGTGCGTTTCGACCGCGAGCATCCCGGTCCATTTCGCACCTGACTGGATTGCGGCGCGTGCCGCGATGAGCTGGTAAACCTGGCTGAACCTTATTGAACCTGCTGAACTTGCAAGGCCGCGCGGAGCGCCTTGCGTTGCTCGTCAATCTGCGCAGGCACGCTCGCGCCCAGCTTCTTGAAGAACTCTTCCTGCGAATCGAGTTCGGCCGCCCACTCCTCGGGTTTCACGGCCATCGCCTGTTTCAAGGATTCAGCGGCAATCTCCAGGCCCGTCAGATCTAGCGAGCCCTCGGCTGGCTTCAGGCCAACCGGAGAGCGCTCGGCCGCGCCGCGGCCGTTTACGCGCTCCACAATCCATTTGAGCACGCGTATATTTTCGCCGTAGCCGGGCCACAGGAAGCGGCCCTCGCCATCCTTGCGGAACCAGTTGACCATGAAAACTTGGGGCGGATTTTTCAGGCCCTTCTGCATCGCCAGCCAATGGGCAAAATAATCACCCATGTTGTATCCGCAGAACGGCAGCATCGCCATCGGATCGCGCCGCACTACGCCGACCTTGCCGGTGGCCGCCGCGGTAGTTTCCGAGCCCATGGTGGCGCCGAGATAGACGCCATGCTTCCAATCGAAGGATTCAAGCACCAGCGGAACTGTAGTGGCGCGGCGGCCGCCAAAAATTATCGCCGAGATTGGAACGCCTTCCGGCGAATCGGCCTTGGGTGAAAGCGCCGGATTATTGCGCATCGGTGTGGTGAAGCGGCTGTTCGGATGCGCTGCCGGCTTGCCCGAGTCCTTGCGCCACGGATTCCCCTGCCAATCAAGGAGGCCCGCAGGGGGGTCGATACCCATGCCTTCCCACCAGACGTCTCCGTCTGGCGTCATCGCGACGTTGGTGAAGATCGTGTCGCGCTCCACCATCTTCATCGCATTCGGATTCGAGGATGCGCTGGTGCCCGGTGCGACGCCGAAATATCCGGCTTCGGGATTGACCGCCCATAGACGGCCGTCCGGTCCGATTCGCATCCACGCGATGTCATCGCCGACTGTGGTCACGCGCCAACCGCGAAAGGCCGGCGGCGGCGTCAGCATCGAAAGATTGGTTTTGCCGCACGCGCTTGGAAATGCCGCGGCTATGTAAGAGGTCTCGCCCTGGGGACTTTGCAGGCCCAGGATCAGCATATGCTCGGCGAGCCATCCTTCCGTTTTGCCGAGCCAGCTTGCGATACGCAGCGCGAAACACTTCTTGCTGAGCAGCGCGTTGCCGCCGTAGCCGCTTCCGGCCGACCAGATCGTGTTGTCCTCGGGGAAATGGCAAATCAGCTTGCGTTTTGGGTCTAAGTCCAGGGTGGAATGCAGCCCGCGGTTGAAGTCGTCCGAGGTGCCCAGCATCTGGAGTGCGACGGCGCCCATTCGAGTCATGTAACCCATGTTGAGCGCGACGTAGATGCTGTCCGTTAGCTCGACGCCGACCTTGGCGAACGGCGAGTCCGCGGGACCCATGATGTAGGGCACGACATACATCGTCCGCCCGCGCATCGAACCTTCGAACCATCCCCTCATCTTGCGGTAGGTCTCGTCGGGCGCCATCCAGTTGTTGGTCGGTCCGGCGTCGTCCTTGTTGCGCGTGCAGATGAAGGTAAGGTCCTCCGAGCGCGCGACGTCGTTGGGGTTGGACCGATGGAGGTAGCAGCCTGGCCGTTTGCGCGGGTTCAAGGGAGTCAGCACTCCGGCGGCGACCGCTTCCTTAAGCAGGCGCTGGCGTTCCTCTTCGCTGCCGTCGCACCAGTAAACTCGGTCAGGCGTGGTCAGGCGGGCAATATCGGCCACCCAGTCGGAGAGAAAGTGGTTTTCGGTGGCGTTTTTCTTGGCGATCATGTTGGTCATCGCAACGATTTCGGCCGGTTCGGGGTTATCGGGTTGCTTGCTGGATTTGCCGGATCCTTCAGACGGTCGCGCAAGGTTATCGTCTGAGCGCCAACTATTACAATATTATTAATACGGTCGCGTATGCGAAAGAAGCGCTAAGCAGCAAATTCGAGGCGGCACGTCCTATTTTGTCGCAGGAACCCCAGCAAACTCGGATAATTTGACTTTGTTTGGCGCGAGGGACCGCTGGTAAGGCTGCTTTTTTTCAAGTCTGCGAATACCGAGACGCCCCGGAGACCGCCTGCTTCGCGCCGCGATAGCGGCCTGTCACGAGGCCTTCGTACGAACGTTCAGGCCTGACGGACGCTCAGATGAGACGTTGGGATTGGCGCCGTCGGTGACGATCGCCTGCAGCCGTTTTATCGCCAAGGTGAGCCGGCGGCCCTGGCGCAAGACCGCCTTGCGCCGCTGCAAATCGTTCATCACTTCACTCACCTTGGGCCGTGACGCGCCGACCAGATCGGCGAGTTGCTTGTGCGTCGGGATGATTCCGAGGACCACGCCGCGATGATTCTGCACACCGAACTCGGACGCCAATTCGATCAAGGCCACCGCAACCCGCTGCTGCAGGCCGAATCCGATAAAGCTGGGATAGCGGACGAGCATGCGGCCGATGCAGACCTCCGCGGGTTCGGCCACGCGCGCGTAGGCGCCGTACTCGATGCCCAAGGTGATCCCGACATAGCGTTCGATCGGCAGGCGCCCGACCCGGCAATCGCTGAGCGCCATCCACTCAAAGTTGTGGCCGACCTCCACAGGCATAAGGGGCAGCCTGAAAATCACTCCCGGCATCATCATCGCGACCACCCTGGGCGCCGAGCCGTTGAGATGCGTCAGCTGCGCTGCTCCCGAGAGCAGGATGTGTGCTTCGGTCGAGGGCTTGCCCAGTTCCTGAAAGATCACCCCGTTGCGTTTGACGCTTCGGGTCGACATGCACTCGTCGAGTGCTTTGAGTTGAGCTGCTGAAAGCCAGGAAAGGCTTTTCAGCCGCCCAAGCAGCTCTAGGTTCGAAGCCGGTTCGAAACGCGGAACACGCATGGCTGAGTCTCCAGTAGGAACGCGAGATGGAATGCAGGTTGGAGGATCACGATTCAGGACGAAGAAGCGGCCTGGAGGCGTTTTGTTGGTAACTCGTCGTGTGTGCTCGACTCTCATCTTTAGCTGGCAAAACGCAGTACAACCAAAGGGCGAACATATAACAGAGGCGGGAGTGCAAATCGCCCGAAGGAGGTAAGAAAGGCGCCTTAAACTAGTTACATTGGTTACTCATTTGCTGTTTTGCCTGGTGATTTTCCGAAATCCAGCGCTGCTAGCGAAATCGACGTCGACCGTGCTAGTTCTAATTGGTCACGCACGATACAGCCGCGATGTCTCTCTGGTGCCATGAAACGAAGAAGCGCTAGAAAGCCTGCGCCCAAGGCTCTCCCGGCTGAATTCGCGCGCAGCCCGAGCGCAGCCAAAAAATTGCGGCTCGATTTGGCCGTGCTGAACGACCTCGCAGGATTTTCCGCTGAGCAGCTCGGCGTACTGGGCGCTCAGCTTAGAGTTCGCCGCTTTCGCAAGCGCATGATTATCTATAGCGGCAAGCAATCAGGCGACACCGTCTACCTCATTCTCTCGGGCATCGCCCGGCTCACCTCAGTGAATCGCAAAAACGAACGCGTCCTGCTCGAGGTGCTCGGGCCTGGCGACGTAGTATGCATTCCCACACTGTTACCCGACCTGCGTCACAATCTGGAATGTGAAGCATTCACCGACTGCGAAATCGGCGCGCTCAGCGCAGAGTCTATGGTCGAAACCGTAGGTATCGAATACGCGAAATTCCTTCTCGCGCTGAAACTCACGATGGGCCGTTGGTGGGCGCTCCTGGTGCGTCATTCACATTTCATGGATCAGACGCTCGAGGAGCGAATCGCGGTCGCGCTGCTCGATCTTGCCGACAAGTTTGGCCTGCCCGACGACCGCGGTACGATCATCAATTTGCGTTTCGGCCATCGCAATCTCGCAGAATTGGTAAGCGGATCACGTCCCAAGGTCAGCTTGTGCCTGAGACGATTCGCGCTCGAAGGAGTGTTGATCCAGGAACGCCGGCGAATCATCGTCATGCCCGGAAAGCTGAGGACCATTCTGCTACGCAGCTTCGAGGGGTACCCGGTTCGCGCGGCTTTGACATCTCGATAAGCTAGTATCGCGGCCTGCAAAGATGGGCACCGGCTATGCGCGGCTGAAAAGTTGACAGTCGGTCTAATTCAACGCGCTCGGGCTTATAACGCTCTGCTCCAAAGTAGCGCCCAGCTTATAGCCCATTTGACGACCGAGCGCTTAAGCCCTATACTCGACCTTGTAAGTCCACTAATTTTAGTGCTAGGTTTTGTGGCATTGTCCGGGTAGTCATGTCCGCGCTTAGGTGCGGCTGCGAGAGGTTTCGGAATTCGATGGTCAAGCTGCCGATATACATGGACAATCACGCGACGACGCCAGTCGATCCGCGGGTGCTGGAGGCGATGCTGCCGTACTTCACGCAGAAGTTCGGCAACGCCGCCAGCCGCAACCACAGCTTCGGTTGGGAGGCTGAGGAAGCCGTCGAGAAGGCGCGCAACCAACTCGCCGCGCTCATCAACGCGAAGTCCAAGGAGATTATTTTTACCAGCGGTGCGACCGAGTCGGACAACGAGGCGCTCAAGGGCGTTGTCGAGTTCTACAGGGACAAGGGCAACCACATCATCACCTGCGTCACCGAACATAAGGCGGTTCTCGACAGTTGCCGGGCGCTCGAGCGTTCGGGCAAGGCGACCGTGACCTATCTTCCGGTGGACAAGTACGGGATGGTCGACCCGGACGCGGTGCGTGCCGCGGTAACCGACAAGACGGTGCTGATCTCGATCATGTACGCCAACAACGAGGTCGGAACCATTCATCCGATTCGCGAAATCGGGCGCATCGCCAAGGAGCGCGGCATTATCTTTCACTGCGACGCGGTTCAGGCCGTAGGCAAGATTCCGGTGGACGTTGAGCGCGATGGTATCGACCTGCTCGCGATGTCGGGGCACAAGCTTTACGGGCCCAAGGGCGTCGGCGCGCTGTACGTGCGGGCCAAGGGGCCGCGCGTGCGCCTGACGCCGATTATCGACGGCGGCGGTCATGAGCGCGGTATGCGCTCGGGCACGCTCAACGTGCCGGGTATCGTGGGCTTTGGCGCGGCGTGCGAAATTGCGGGCCAGGAAATGCAAAGCGAGGGCGCGCGCTTGCGCTCGCTGCGCGACAAACTGCAGGCGGGGCTGTTCGAACGGCTCGACGAGGTCTACCTCAACGGCCATCCGACCGAGCGCCTGCCCGGCAATCTCAACGTCAGCTTCGCTTACGTCGAGGGCGAGTCGCTGCTGATGGGAATCAGCGATGTGGCAGTTAGTTCGGGTTCGGCCTGCACCTCGGCCACACTGGAGCCGTCGTACGTGATTCGCGCGCTCGGCACCAACGAGGAACTGGCGCACAGCTCGATCCGCTTTGGGGTGGGGCGCTTCAACACCGAAGAAGAGGTCGACTTCGTGACCGATCGGGTTTCGCGCGAGGTCAAACGGCTGCGCGAGATGTCGCCGCTGTACGAGATGGCACGCGAAGGAATCGATCTTAAATCCGTCAACT
Organism: uncultured delta proteobacterium; assembly: GCA_963710455.1. Classification (GTDB taxonomy): domain Bacteria; phylum Desulfobacterota; class Binatia; order Binatales; family Binataceae; genus JAKAVN01. Next base: position 74,539 of record CAVQAG010000008.1, on the reverse strand, counting down.
GGCGGGCGTAATCAGAGGCTAAGCGACCGGAGGGGTCATGGCTTATTCAGATAAGGTACTCGAGCATTATAACAACCCGCGCAACGTCGGCAGTTTCGCCAAGGACGATCCCGGCGTCGGCACCGGCGTGGTCGGCGCGCCCGAGTGCGGCGACGTGATGAAACTGCAGCTCCGAATAAGCGAGGAGGGCGTGATCGAGGACGCGCGCTTCAAGACCTTCGGCTGCGGCAGCGCGATCGCGTCATCCAGCTACGTGACCGAACTGGTCAAGGGCAAACATATCGATGAGGCGATGGCGATCAAGAACACCGTGATTGTGAAAGAACTTAACCTACCACCGGTGAAAATTCACTGCTCGGTGCTGGCCGAAGATGCTATAAAGGCCGCGATTACCGACTGGCGTAGCCGCAAGGGCGCAACCCATTCCGGGGAGGCCGGCGTCGAAGCGGACAAGGCCGCTCAGGCCAAATCCTCGTGAGCGGAAGCGTCCAACGAGCGGAAGCTAGGAAACTAGTTTAGATTGAAAGTATGATCTTGCTGTCTGAAAATGCGGTCTCCAAGATAAAGCAGCTCTCTTCCGAGAAGCCCGGCAAAGGCCTGCGGGTCAAGGTGGTCGGCGGCGGATGCTCAGGCTTGCAGTACCGCATGGAGCTCGACGATCCCAAGGAGCGCGATAAGGTTTTCGAGCGCGACGGCGCACAGCTTATCGTCGACAAAAAGAGCTTCCTCTACCTCAACGGATCGGAGCTCGATTATTCCGAGGAGTTGATGTCCTCGGGCTTCAAGGTAGTCAATCCGAACGCCAAGCGGACGTGTGGATGTGGAGAGTCGTTCGTCGTATGACGACGCGGGAATCAAGGCGTAGCGATGGTGCAATGCCCTTCATGTGCGCGGCCAAGCGAGCCGCGTCTGACTTGCTCCGAATGCGGGGCGCCGCTCGGCGCTGAGCTCGATCTGTTCGCCGCGCTCGGCGTGCCGCGCAAGCTCGCGTTGGATCCGCATGAGCTCGAACGTATCTATCATGAAGCCGGACGCCGCATTCATCCCGATCGTTTCGCGACCGGGACGCCCGCGGTACGGCAGGCGAGTCTCAAGAGCACGGCGCTGCTGACTCGCAGCTATCGCACCTTGCGCGACCCGGTGAGCCGCGGGCGTTACTGGCTGGAGCTAATTGGCGAGAAGCTCGCCGAGAACAATAAACGCGTGCCGCCTGAGCTGGCGGAGATGGTATTCGAAGTACAGGAACAGCTTGGAGAGCTGCGCGCGTCGCATAATGGAAGCGCCCACGCGCTCGGCGCCGCAATCAAGGAGCGGCGCGCGGAGCTTGAAGGATTGGTGGCTGCGACGCAGGAGGAGCTGGAGCGCAATTTCGCGCGCTGGGACCAGGGAGTGGGAGAGCGTCAGGGATTGGTCAACGAATTGAAGTCCGCACTTTCCAAAATCGCTTATCTCCGAACGCTTACCCGCGACGTCGACCGCGCGCTCGAGAGCGTAACCGCCGCTATCACGGCCGGTTGAGGAAATAAACCAAACCACGCCTTCGGCCGCGCGGCGGCTTCGGCGCAATATTACTTATGTCCCGTATATTCGGCATCGATTTAGGAACTACCAACAGCCTCATCGCGGTTATGCAAAGGGAGAGTCCGGAAATCGTCACTAATCCTGGTACCGCTAGTCGATTGCTGCCGTCGGTGGTCGCGATAACGCCCCAGGGCGAGGTCTTCGTGGGCGAGCAGGCGATCGCGATGGAGCCGCATCTCACGGTCGAGCGCGACGGCCGTGCCCACGCCATCGGATTCGAAGGCGGTGAGGCGGGCGCCGTGGTGCGCTCGGTCAAGCGCTACATGGGGCTTGGAAGTGACGAGGTTGCCGCCGAGGACCGCCATCGGTACAGCTTCGCCGACTTCAGCGGGCCGGTCGTGCGCTTCGCGATCGGTAAGCGCACCTATACGCCGTCACAAATTTCCGCGGAGATCCTGCGCGCGCTCAAGAGCGGCGCCGAAGCTGCGCTCGGCGAGAAGGTCGAGCGCGTGGTGGTTACGGTTCCGGCATACTTCAACGACGGCCAGCGTCAGGCGACCAAGGATGCCGGGCGGCTTGCCGGACTCGACGTCGTGCGCCTGGTCAACGAACCGACCGCGGCCTCGCTCGCCTACGGGCTGCAGCAAATGGCCGAGGGACGGGTCGCAGTTTACGATCTGGGTGGCGGCACGTTCGATATCTCCATCCTCAACATCAAGGGTGGGATTTTCGAAGTGCTCGCGACCAATGGCGATACCCATCTGGGGGGTGACGACTTCGACCGCCTGTTGGTCGACCTGCTGCTTGATGCCGTTGCGCCACAACTGAGGCTGGATCGCCACATCTGGAACAGCGCGCGGCTGGCCGCCGAGGCGGCCAAGAAGCGGCTTAGCGATCACGACCAGGCCGAGGTGACGCTCCCGCTGCCGGATGGCGAGGTGCGCAGGACTATCACTCGCGCCGAGTTCGAACGGATGGCCGACGCGCTCGTGGGACGATCGCTGGAGCGATGCCGGATTGCGCTCGCCGACGCGCAACTTTCGCCCGCCGAAATCGACGCGGTGGTGCTGGTCGGTGGCTCCACGCGCATGCCGCTGGTACGCCGGCGAGTGGCGGAACTCTTCGGGCGTGAGCCGCTCTGCTCGCTCGACCCTGACCACGTGGTCGCGCTCGGGGCTGCGGTACAGGCGGGCGTGCTGATGGGTTCGCGAGGCGACATGCTGCTGCTCGACGTGGTGCCGCTTTCGCTGGGAATCGAGACGGTAGGCGGAGTGATGGAACGCCTGATTCATCGCAATACCACCATCCCGACCAGCGTCACAGAGGGCTTTACAACGGCCGTCGACAATCAGACTCATGTCGATATTCACGTGGTTCAGGGAGAGCGCGAGCTGGCGGCCGACTGCCGCTCGTTGGCGCGGTTCAAGCTGGGACCGATCGGGGCGCAACCGGCGGGCTTGCCGCGGATCGAAGTCACCTTTCTGATCGACGCCAACGGTATCTTGAACGTCGCGGCACGTGATCAGCGTACCGGGCAAGAACATTCGATTGATGTCAAGCCGAGTTACGGGCTGACCGACGAAGAAATTGAACGGATGCTTGAAGAATCGATCGATTTGGGCGAGCAGGATCTCGAGCAGCGGATGCTGATTGTGGCCCGCAACGATGCTGCCCAACTATTAGGCGCTTTGGCCAAACAGCTCGACGAGTATGCATCGCTGATTGGGGCGGATGAGCGGGCGCAGGTAGTGAAATGCGCGTCCAAGCTGGAAGACGCTAGAAACGGTACGGATCGTGCTTATATTTCAGCCTTGGTAGAGGAGCTTAATCAGCTCACGACCCCATTTGCCGAGAGAATAATGGATTATGCGATAGGCCGGGCGCTCGAAAAGAAGTCAATCGAGGAGCTGTCGTAGGCACCGAGTGCGTTAATTTTTGGCACTCGCAGCATTTTTCATCCGGTTTCAAAGCGGTTTCAGGCGAGGAGATGGGCAAATGGGCTTGAAATGGGACCAGGCGCAAGAGATTGCAGAGGTACTGACGGAAAACCATCCGGGAATTAACCCACTTCAGGTTCGGTTTACTGATTTGCGGCAATGGGTCGCCGATTTGGACGAATTTGAGGACGATCCAGCAGGATCCAGTGAGGCGAAGCTCGAGGCGATCCAGATGGCCTGGAATGAGATTTACGAAGAAAATAACGAAGACGAATAACTGCCGCAACGCTGGAGTGCTGAAACGATAAATATGAATAGGGCGTCTTATGATGACGTCCATAACAAGGAGGACGGGGGGTGGGAGCACAAGATCTGGTGAGGCAGGAGCAAGGAGCGAAGATGCAGGAAAAGGAAACATTGGACGAAAAGCTGCCGGGATTGTTTGAGCCCGACACGCTTTTGCCGATCCAATACTTCGAGGCGATGCGCCGCAAGCATTTGCTTGAAGGCGAAAAGCGCCTGGTTCTGAGCGTGCTCGAGGATGCGGTCGAATGCTTTATGAAATGCATCGATTCGTCCACCAATAAGGGCCAGCGTCTGTTCCGCGACGCCGAAGAGTGGATCAACCTCGAAGACAAAAAGTGGGTGTTCTCTTTCGACAACGTCTGCGAAATGCTGGACGTCAACCCGGAGTATCTGCGCCGCGGACTCCGCGAATGGAAAGTGCGCAAGCTCGACGCTATCGAGCGAGCGCAAATCGCGCGGGCTGAACAGGCGGCGATGGCGGCTGCACAGCCGGTGATTGAGGAAGCGGCGGTGCCGGCCGAGGCCGAAGAGCCGGCCATTACGAAAGCCGTGATCGCGAAGCCAGCGACGAGCACGAGCCGTTCGCTGCGCAAGGGCGCGCCGTCCGATCGGCGGGCCAGGCTGCGCAAGGCGCGCGCCTGATACGTGCGATTTCCTCGTTTGCGGTTCCGACGTTAGGTTGAGCGCTAAATCGAACGGGCCCTGGCGCCCGTTCGATGGCGCACTCCTTTCAAGCCATTTCTACATGGACGTTGCGCCGCAGGAGGCGCAGGGGGGAGGTCTCGCCCGTGGCTCCCTGAACGCTTCCTGCCGACGCGGGCCAGCCAGTCGCGGCAATAATTCGCCCAAAGCGGAAACCCCCGCGAGCCGAATACGTATGGGAAGCCTGGAGGGCTTCCAACATGAACGTCCGCCAGATTCTCTCCGGCGTCGCTGGATTGATTATGATCGCGGCTCCTCTTGTGGTGGCGACCGGAGCGGCAGCCGATCCTTACAACACCCCTGACGATGTCGCTGCCTATCAGGCGTACACAGGGCAGAGGCAGTACAGCCAGTACCCTCAACCGATGCCGCCGCCGGGCCAGTATCCCCCGCCCAGCTATGCCCAGCGCAATCAGCTGGAGGCGCAACTCAACTACGCCGAGGCGCAGTACAATCGCGCGCAGCACGCAGGCGATTTCAGCGCGGCTAAGCACTGGAAAAAACAAATCAAGCACATAAAACGCGAACTTTCAGGCGGAGGTCACCACGGGGGGCCCGGCTATAGCTCCGGTTATGGCGCGCCAGGCTATATGCCAGCTCAAGGACCATCCTATGCACCACCGGGATCAGCCTACGTGCCGCCGATGCAAGGATATCCGCCATCGATGCAAGGCCAGGCGTACGCCCAGCCCTATCCTCCGGCCGGTTATCCACCCACGAGTTATCCGGGCGGAGGCTACGGCGCTCCGGGTGCTCCCGGACAGGCTGGCTCGACGGGCGGTTTGAGCTCGTTGCTTGGTCCATTGTTCGGCGGCGGAGCTCCGTCGGCTTCGCCGGGTGGTTATCCGCAAGCCGGATATCCGAACGCGGCGGCAGGCTCGCCGTACGGTGCACCAGGCAGTTCAGGACAGACGGGTTCGATGGGCGCGCTGGGATCGTTGCTCGGTCCTCTGCTTGGAGGTCGAACGACTCCCTGACCAAGCGTACACGAAAGCGCGCGCTTGGTTGATGCAGTTTCTAATTCGCGCTCCACAGGCTTTTTATCCGAGCTGTGGGGCGCGTTTTTGTCGGCTAAATTGGCCCGACGGCGCGCGTGATTTCGTGTGCGGAAATTTGCGCCGCAGCCATCGCCATGAAAAGCTTGCCATCTCAGCGCAAGGAGATTTCAGGTCTTAAATGAATCAACGTCTGGGTTACGCGGTATTGGCGGGTTCCGCGGCTTTAGTTCTCCTTTCCATCGTTGCTATGGCGGGTCCCGCGGCCGCGACCTCTACGCCCGGTCCGATAAACACTGTCACCTTCCATAACGACAACACGCGCAGCGGCCTGAACCCGCACGAGACCAAACTCCTACCCGCCAACGTCAACGTAAGCACCTTCGGCAAACTCTTTTCCTATCCGGTCGACGGTTATTTGTACGCCGAGCCGCTCTACGTCTCGCAGCTCGCGATCCCGGGTCAGGCAACGCATAACGTGGTCTACGTCGCGTCCGAGCACGACACCGTCTATGCCTTCGACGCCGACGGCCTCGTGACGACGCCGCTATGGCAGAAGAGCTTCATCGATCCGGCCAATGGAATTACCACTGTCAGCGCACTGAACGACATCGGCTGCGCCAACCTGGTGCCCGAAATCGGCATCACAGGAACCCCGGTTATCAGCCTCGCGAACCAGGCTCTGTACGTGGTTTCAGAGACCAAGAATCAAACCACCGGTACCTTTGCTCTGGAGCTACACGCGCTCGATCTCGCGACTGGGGCTGAGAAGTTCGGCGGTCCGGTGCCGATAAGCGCGACTGTCGCCGGCGTCGGCAACGGCAACGACGGTCACGGTCACGTGTCGTTCGTCGCCAAGCTTGCTCTTCAGCGTCCCGCGTTGCTCTTCCTAAACGGCACGGTGTACATCGCGCTCGGCTCGAATTGCGACATAGGGGACTATCACGGATGGGTTCTGGCATATGACGGGCTCACGCTTGCGCAGAAGGCGGCATTCAACACCACCCCCAACGGCGGTGAGGGTGGAATTTGGCAGAGCGGCAACGGCCCTTCGGCCAGCCCGGCCGGCAAGGTGTTCGTCGGAATCGGCAATGGGAGTTTCAACGGCACGACCGACTTTGGCGACAGCTTTGTGAAGCTGGACCCTGGCAGCCTGCGAGTGCTCGACTATTTCACGCCTTCCGACCAAGCCCTGCTGAGCGAGTTGGATGACGACAGCGGCATCACCGGCGCGGTCCTGTTGCCCGCTCAATCCTTCGGTCCCGCGGCTGTCGAGCTGTTGGGCGGAATCAAATCGGGTCGCCTCTACCTGCTCAACCGTTCATCGATGGGCAAGTTTTGCGCGTCCTGCGACGACTCACAGGCGATCGGCATCGTCGACACCGGGTTCGGGATATTCGACGCACCGGCTTTCGCCTTTGGCATGGTCTATCTCGGCGGGGTCGCCACCCATCTCAAGGCCTGGCAGATCCTGAACGGCAGCATATCCGCGAAGCCGGTCGCGCGCACCGTGACCATTTTCGGTTATCCCGGCACCACTCCCGCGATCTCGAGTAACGGCAACCTCCATCCAATCATCTGGGCGCTCGACACGAGCGGGTTTGGAACAGGCAAGCCGGCGGTCCTGCACGCCTACAGGTACAATCTGGTGGGGCTTTACAACAGCGCAGCGGCGCCGGGCGCGCGCGATACCGCGGGACCTGCGGTCAAGTTCACCGTGCCGACGGTCGCCAACGGCAAAGTTTATGTCGGCACGCAGACCGAGCTCGACGTCTACGGGCTGTTGCCTTAGCAGGTCAAGCGCGCTCGCCTTCGACGATCGAGAGGATCGAAGGATTGTGAACAATCCTCGTCAGCCTCAGTCCTGCACGCTGGTATAAGTCGCGGAACTCGTCCGCCGTACGCTCGCGTCCCTTCAACTGGATCATCATGAAAAGGTCGACCAGTTTGCCGGGATGCGGTTGGTTACCCGGCGGCAACACCGCGATGACGGTAAGCACGCGCCCGTCTTTAGTCATAGCCTCGCGGCACAGGCGCAGCAGTTTGACGCAGTCGTCGTCATCCCAGTCCATGAGAATTCGCTTCGAGATATATGCATCCCCGCCGGCTGGGACGGATTGAAGAAAATTTCCGCCGATTAGCTCGCAGCGATCGAGAACACCAGCGGCGGCCAGGTACTCGGGCTCCTTCACGATCAGCGGATGATCGTAGAGCACGCCCCTGGCGTTCGGATTGCGTTTCAGAATTTCCGCGAGTAAACCGCCGCGTCCGCCTCCGACGTCAACGATCCGCTTAAACGGCGAGAAATCGTAACTATCAACTATGGGTGCGACCTCAGTGGTGGCGAAGCTGGCGACGCCCCTGGACCACCATCGATTGGCTTCCGGAGCGCTCGCGAGATGTGTATAGAAGTCAGTTTGGTAAACCCGATCCCATTCCGGATCACCAGTCATCACGCAGCGCTGCAGGTCGCTCCACATATTCCACCACTTGCTTTCGCCCGTTATGTCCCCTGCCAGCCGCACCGCATCGCGGAGCGAACCCGGGATGTCGCTGCGGAGCCACTCAGCCGCCGGCGTCAATTCAAAGCGTCCGGATGAATCCTCGGCGAAAATTCCATTGCCGGCGAGCGCGCGCAGCAGACGGTAAAGCGATGGCGGCCGCGCGCCCGTCGCTTGCGCCAACTCCTCGACCCGCTTGGGCCCATCGCTCAGCAGGTCCGCGATTCCCATCTCGGCCGCCACGTGCACCGCGCGGGCGAGCATATAGCCCAAGGCCATGCCGAGCAGCGTCTCTTTTGGGGACTGATTGTTCGGGCTCTGCGATTCGCTCATGTCTAGTCCTTCCTTCCTTCGCTGTTTCGTAGTCGCGGTCACGGCGCGGTCCCCGCACGCCGCACACGGAGCATAGTCGACGTTGGTTGGTATCGAAAAGCGCGGGAAAGCTGGATCGATGAACGGGCTTGCGATCGGGCTGAAATGCATCTGGGCTTGGGATCGCGCTTGCCGCTGTGGCATAAGCATCGGGGGATGGCTCAGCCGCGAGCGACAAGGGGAGTGCCATGAGTATTTCATCGAAGACCGTGAGCGTGACCGCCGCCGACGGCGGTGTCTTCAATGCCTACCTCGCGCTACCCGAGGGCGGCCGTGGGCCGGCGCTCGTGCTGCTGCAGGAAATTTTCGGCGTCAACCGTCATCTCCGCGAACTCGCCGACCGCTATGCCGAGGAGGGTTACGTCACGATCGCGGCCGACCTGTTTTGGCGGATTCAGCCGGGAATCGAATTGGGCTACTCGGAGGCCGAGATCAAGGCTGCTTTCGATTTCTATGGCCGTTTCGACGCCGACCACGCGATTAAGGACGTTGCCGATACGATTCGCGCGCTGCGCGCGATGCCGGAGTGCAACGGCAAGGTCGGCGCGATCGGCTTTTGCCTGGGCGGGATGCTCGCGTACCTGACGGCCGCGCGATGCAATATTGAGGCTGCAGTCAGCTACTACGGCGTCGGAATCGAAAAGCGCCTCAACGAGACGGGCGCGGTGCGCTGCCCGATGGTGCTGCACTTTGGAGAGTTGGACCGGTTCGTGCCGGCCGACGCGCGCGACGCGATTGCCGCGGCCTTCAAGGATCGCGACGAGGTCGAGATCTACGTCTATCCGGGCGCCGATCACGCGTTTAATAACCCCGCTCGTCCGGCTTACGATCGATTTGCTGCTTCGCTTGCGCATTCGCGCACGATCGGGATGCTGCGTCACGCTATCGGACCGCGGTTCGACCTGTGCGCGCTATGGGAGCAACACGCCGGCCTCGAGTTCAAGTACCACGATGCCGACGGCACCATGACCACGATGGTCGATCGGCCCTACGTCAATCACGTGCCGACGATGACTGGCGGTTTCGGTCAGCGAGAGCTGCATCGCTTCTACAAACATCACTTCATTCCCACGCTGCCCAAGGATCTGAAGTTCGTTCCGGTCTCGCGCACCGTCGGTGCCGACCGCGTGGTCGACGAGTTCCTGCTCTGCTTCACCCACGACATCGAAGTGGATTTTCTGCTGCCGGGCATCGCACCCACTGGAAAGTACCTCGAGATCCCGACCGTCGCGATCGTTCAGTTCCGCGGCGGCAAGCTGGTGCACGAGCATATCCATTGGGACCAGGCGACCGCGCTGGTCCAGCTCGGCCTGCTTGATCCGAAGAACCTGCCCACGGCCGGGCGCGAGACCGCGGAGAAGCTGGTGGACGAGACGCGGCCCTCGAACACGCTGATGAAACGCTGGAAGGAGAGCGAGCCGAAACGCTGACATGCCGCGACTCGCGGCGGTACACCGGGCTACTTGGTAGACTGATGCACCGGCTGTACGGTCTCGCCCTCGTGCGCCGATTGCCCGACGTTCAGCGCCACCATCGCGTCGGGATCGATACCGGTGGCGACCTCGACCGCGACTCCATTGTCGTAGCCGAGCTTCACCTGAGTGAGATGGAGCACGTTGTCTTTGACGACGGGCACGAACACCTTGCCGTCGCGAAAGACCAGCGCTTCATCGGGGACCAGCGGCGCGCCGGCCGGAATTGAGACCACAAACTCCGCACTGCCGTACATTCCCGGAAGCAGCGTCCCATCGGTATTGGGCAGATCGACTTCCACCAGCATCGTGCGCGAATCGGGCGAGAGTGCCTCAGGATGGCGGGTGATGCCGCCGGTGAACTTGCGTTCCGGAAACTCGTTGAACGTGATCGTGGCCGTATCGCCGTTGCGCATGAATGGAGCGATATTCTGCGGCACGTAGGAGAACACGCGGAGCGGTTTCGTCTGCGCGACGGCGATGATCGCGTCGGCCAGGCTGGTCGAGCTGGTGGCTTCGGGAATCAGATGGCCGGGATCGACATAGCGGTCGGTCACGATTCCGTCGAAGGGCGCGGTCACGCGCTCATAGGCCTGCAAAGCGATCGTCTGCTCGAGGGTAGCTTTGGTCTGCAACATCGTGGCCCGCGATTCGTCGGCGGTCTGCTGCGGGATCACGGCCTGTTGGACGAGGATCTGGTTGCGATCGTCGGTAATTTTCGCGATCCGGTAGGCGGCCAGCGCGTTGCGTACCTGCTGATCGGTCTCCGGCGACTCGATGGTTGCGAGCAGTTCGCCCATGCGTATGTGGTCGCCCTTGTCGACCAGGAGCGTTTTGATATAGCCGGGAACCTTGGCGTAGATTTCGGTTTCGTCCAGGCCGCGGGTGGTTGCGGGGAGGATGACGTCGCGCACGGCCGGGGTGCGCCCGACCTGCGCGACCAGCACGTGCGGCCCGGCCGCGGCCTCCTGGGCCAGATCGCTGGTCTGGCGGCCGATCCACAGTTCGCGCGCGAGCACCAGCCCGGCGGTGGCAATTACTACGATCGCAATCGCGCCGATCCATCCGGCGACGAACAATTTACCGGATGGTTTGGCGGTATACTGCCTGGGGTCGTCGTCCATCTGTCGCTTTCGCTCACGCGTGAGGTTGCGTGAGTGCTTCGATCTCCGCGTCGCGCTGATGTTTGCCGATAAGGTTACGGCTGAATATCGAATAGACCGCCGGCACCACGAAGAGCGTCGATACCGTCGCCACGAGAAGCCCTCCGATCACCGCGCGTCCCAGCGGAGCGTTTTGCTCGGAGCCCGAACCCAGGCTGAGCGCCATCGGCAGCATCCCCAGGATCATTGCGAGCGCGGTCATGATGATCGGACGGAAGCGGATACGCCCGGCCTCGATGGCCGCGGCGGCCGGGCTGTAGCCTTCCTCGCGCAACTCGTTGGCGAAGGTGATTAGCAGGTTGCCGTTGGCGACGCCGACGCCTACGGCCATGATCGCGCCCATCATCGACTCGACGTTGATGGTGGTGCCGGTCAGCACCAGCATCCAGACGACCCCTGCGAGCGCGCCCGGAATCGCCATCATGATGATGAACGGCTCCAGCCATGACTGGAAGTTCGCGACCATCAGCAGGTACACGAGGATGATCGCGAGCACCAACCCTTCGCCTAGCGTGACAAACGAGGTGCGCATTGCCTGGCTTTGGCCTCGAATCACGACCTGGGTGCCGGGGGGAAGTTTGCCCAGGTGGCCGATTTCCCTTTGCACTGCGGAAGTGACTGCCCCGAGATCGCGGCCGGATACGCCGCAATCGACGTCGACCACGCGCTGCACGGTGTAGTGAGCGACGACGGCCGGGTCCCAGGTGTGGCTGACGGTCGCGAGGTTGCCGAGCAACTGCGGCTGCGGTGGCGTGGTGGCCGCGCTGGTGACGGCCGAATCGACCGTCGCATTGGCCGACGAAGTAGCGGTCGTGCTGAGCGGGATGTTCTGCAACGCGCCGATCGAGTCAAACAGATGTTGCGGCGCCTGCGCGATGACGTTGTAGTTAACTCCGGATACCGGATCGAGCCAGAAGTTTGGTTGCAAGAGCTGCGCACCGGAGAGGGTGGAGAGCACGCTCGAAGCGACCTCCTGCAGCGTGACACCAAACTGAAGCGCCTTGGCGCGATCCACCTCGACCTTAAGGCTCGGGTAGTCGAGCGGCTCGGCGATTCGCATGTCCACTACACCCGGGATTCGCGCCATTCGCTCCTCGAGCCGCAAGGCGATGTCGTAGTCGGTCTGGAGGTTGTTGCCGTTGATCTGCGCGTCGATAGCGGAGGGCAGGCCAAAGTTCAGGACCTGGCTGACGATATCGGCGGCCTGGAAATATGCGGTCACCGCCGGATACTTCACCGCCAGTGCTTTGCGAATCCGCTGTTCGTACATCGCGGTCGGCCGGTGACTCGGCTTGAGCTGGATCAGCACGTCGGCATCCTGTGGTCCAATAGTGTCGGTCTGATAGAAAGCGAGGTCGTAGGAGATCGGCAAGCCCAGATTGTCGCTGATGCTCTCGAGCTCGGCGGGCGGAACGATGGTGCGAATTGTGCGGTCGATTTGATCGACCAGGTATTCGGTGTGCTCGATCCGGGAACCGGTGGGGGCGCGCACGTGCAACCGCATCATGCCCGCATCGACCACCGGAAAGAAATCCTCGCCGACAATCGGCAGCAAGCCGAGCGACAGCAGGATCAGTATCGCGACGCACACCAGCGCCAGTCCGCGCCGCCCGATGAAGGTCGCGAGCGCGACGCGATAGCGCTCCTTCAGACGCTCGAACCAGCGATCGAACGCGCGTACCACCCGGGCCCAGCGCCCCCGTCCAAGATGGTCCTCGTGATCGTCGGGGAGCAAGTAACGCGCCATCGTGGGCACCAGGGTCCGCGACAGCAGATATGACGTCAACATCGCGAACACCACCGCCAGCGCGAGCGGGGTGAATAGGAATTTCGCGACCCCGGTCAAAAGCACGACCGGAAAAAACACGATGCAGATCGAGAGCGTGCCGACGAAGGTCGGCGTTGCGATCTGGGTAGCGCCGTCGAGAATAGCAGCCAGCAGCGGCTTGCTCATCGCGTGGTTGCGATGGATGTTTTCGATTTCCACCGTGGCGTCATCGACCAGCATCCCGACCGCGAGGGCGATTCCGCCTAGCGTCATCGTATTGATCGTCTGACCGGTCAACTTCAGTGCGATGATCGCAGTCAGAATCGACAGCGGGATCGAGGTGATGACGATCAGCATGCTGCGCGGCGAACCCAGGAACAGCAGGACCATCAGGGCAACCAGCGTGGCGGCACTAGCCGCTTCCTGCACCACGTCCCACAAGGCGGCGCGCACGAACTGCGATTGATCGAAGGTAAGCGAGACTTTCAAACCCTTGGGGGCGGTGGCGCGGATGAGCGGAATCTTGGCCTTGACCGCGTCGACCACGTTGAGCGTCGAGGCGTCGGCGTGTTTGATCACCATCAGGTAAGTCGCCTGCTGGCCGTCGACGCGCACCACGTTGGTCTGCGGCTGATGGGTGTCGGTTACCGGGGCGATATCGCCCAGGAAAACTGGAGAACCATTGACGTACTTGACCGGCAGGCGGTTGAAATCCTTGACCTTGGGGACGCTCATGTTGAGATCGATGTTGTACTCGTAGTTGCCGATCTTTTCGGTCCCGGACGGGATGACCACGTTGGTCGCATCCAGCGCGTTGCCCAGGTCGTAGGCGGACATCCCATTGGCATAGAGCGCGGTCGGATCGAGATTGACCATCACCGCCCGCTGCACGCCGCCCAACGGGGCGGGAGATGAGAAGCCGGGGATAGTGAAGAGCTGAATCCGGATGAAGTTGAGTCCGTAGTCGAAGAGCCGGGCGGTCGAGAGCGTATCGCTGTAGATGTTCAACTGCGCGACCGGAACATTGCTCGCGTTATAGGAAATGATTTGCGGCGGTTCGGTGCCACGCGGCAAAATGGTGAGGATGGTCTCCGAGACTGCGTCGATCTGCGCGATTGCCGCCCCGAGGTCGGAGCCGGGCTGAAAATAGACCTTTAGAATCCCGAGTCCGTTGATCGATTCCGACTCGATATGCTCGATCCCGTTGACGGTGGTCGAGTAAGCGCGCTCGCTGATAAACACCATCCGCCGCTCGACATCAAAGGCCGACAGGCCCGGATAGCTCCATACCACCATCACCACGGGTAGGTTGATGGCGGGAAAGATGTCGACATTCATCAGCTCGAACGACAGCGTTCCGAGCACGAGCATCAGAAGCGCCATCACCGCGACCGAGAGCGGCCGGCGCAGGGCAAGACGGACTATCCACATAGCGGTTAGGGATGGCTACGACAAATCCCGACGGGCGGTTTCAAGAAGCTGCGGCATCGGTGATGTTTGCGCTCGACGTTGAGCTTAAGGATAAAGCAGAGCGTGGCAGGCCCGCAAGCATCGCGTCGGCGGCGCCGTGCGTGGCCGACGCCGTTATGAAGCGGCGACGGTTCTTCAACCAGGCGATGGCGCCGGGACGCTCCAGCCCGCTACAATAAGGCTCTGCCGCGCGGGTTCGGTTGCTCCGGGCGCTGGAAAGTGGCAAAAAGGATGGTTCGGGCGGGGTCGTAGTTCAGCCCGGTTAGAACGCCGGCCTGTCACGTCGGAAGTCGTGGGTTCAAATCCCATCGGCCCCGCCAAAATAGTTGCGCCGGTGGCGGGTGAAGGACGCGCGTCGCCACCGCGGCACGAGGTTGAAGAGTTGAAACTGAGCGAACAGACCAGAAGCATCTCGCACGAGAACGCGCTGCGCGATCGGCATTGGGTGTTGATCGACGCCAGCGAACGGCCGCTTGGCCGGGTCGCGACGCGCGCGGCCAGCGTGCTCCGCGGCAAGCATCGCCCCGACTTCACGCCGCACCAGGATGCCGGCGATTTCGTCATCATCATCAATGCCGGCAAAGTGCGCCTTACGGGCACCAAGCTGGAGGGCAAGGTCTATAGCCGCCACACCGGGTACCCCGGGGGCGTGCGCAAAACCAGCGCGGCGCGCCTGATGGAGACGCGGCCCGAGCGGCTGCTCGAGGCGGCGGTGCGTGGGATGCTGCCCAAGAATCGCCTCGGGCGGAGGCTTTTCACCAAGCTCAAGATTTATCGCGGGGCGGATCATCCGCACGCCGCCCAGCAGCCCCAGCAGGTCGAGCTCTAACAGGTCAAGCTCCAAACGGGCGGGCAAAGCTTCCGGAGAGGGAACGAGGCGAGATGGCAGACAAGAAGGCGGAAATCTGGACGGTCGGCAAACGCAAGAGCGCGATCGCGCGGGTGCGGCTGGCGCCCGGCAGTGGCGCTATCAGCGTCAACGAGCGTGCGCTCGAGGTCTACTTTCCGCGTGACACCTCGCGCATGAAGATCATGGAACCCTTCGAGCTTACCGAGACCAAAGGCCATTACGACGTTATCGTGAGCGTGCGCGGCGGTGGTATCGCGGCGCAGGCTGAGGCCGTGCGCCACGGGATCTCGCGAGCGCTGGTCGCCGCCTCCGAGGCGCTGCGTCCGGCGCTGCGCAAGGGTGGAATGCTGACGCGCGATCCGCGCGAAGTCGAGCGGAAAAAGTACGGCCATCACAAGGCGCGCAAGCGTCCACAATACTCCAAGCGCTAAACCGCGCATCGGCGCGCCAGCGCGGGTTACAGTTTTCCGGGCCGCGCCCATGGCCGCTTTCGTCGGCTTGCGCACCGGCACAACTGGCCCGCGACGCGCGTTAGTGCTAGGTCGTAGGCATTAGCTTTGTTGGATCGGTCGCGCGTTATCCAGACACGGCTAACAGGGTGAGGGAATTTCGATGGCGTCGCGCAACAAGGTCAGGGTAGCGGTGCTGGGAGCGTCCGGCTATTCGGGCATCGAGGCCGTGCGCATCCTCGCCGGGCATCCGTTCGTCGAGTTGAGCGTGCTGACGTCCGAGCACTACGCGGGCCGCGAGGTGACCGACGTCTACCGCCACCTGGCCGGGCTCGATCTGCCTCCGTTCGAGGAGTTGCGCGCCGATCTCATCGCCGGGCGCGCCGAGGTCGTGATGTCGTGCCTGCCGGAGCGAATTGGCGCGGCGCTGCTCGCGGAGCTGGCCGCCGCCGGGCTCAAGATTCTCGATCTCTCGGCCGACTTCCGCTTGAAAGATCCGGCGCAGTATCGGCAGACCTACGGCGCCGACCATCCGGCACCTGCGCTGCTCAAGGAGGCGGTGTATGGGCTCGCCGAGTTCCATCGCCATGAGCTGCGTGAGGCGCGTCTGGTGGCGGTCCCGGGATGCTTTCCGACGGGCGCTCTGCTCGGCATCCTGCCGCTCATCCGCCGCGACCTGGTCGATCCGGCGTCGATCGTAATCGACTCCAAGTCCGGCACTACCGGCGCGCGCCGCGCCGCGCAGATCGAGCAGCTCTTCGCCGAGGTCAACGAAAACTTTCGCGCCTACAAGGTCGGCAACCATCGCCACGTGCCCGAGATGGAGCAGGAGATCGGCTTTGCGCTGGGGCGCGAGGTCGCGGTGATGTTTGTGCCGCATCTGCTGCCGGTCACGCGCGGCATCCTGAGCTCAATTTTCATGCGGCCGCGCGCCGGCACGACCGAAGAAGACGTGCGCGCGGCGTTCGAGGCGTCGTTCGCCAAGTCGCGCTTCGTGCGCCTGCTCAAGTCGGGCGAACTGCCGGAGTTGAAAAACGTCCGCGCCACCAATTTTTGTGAGGTCGGCTTTGTCCTCGAGCGGCGCTCGCAAACTCTGCTCGTGCTCACCGCGATAGACAACCTCGGCAAGGGCGCGGCCGGCCAGGCGGTGCAGGATCTCAACCTGATGCTGGGACACGACGAGGCGGCGGGATTGCTGAACGTGGCGCCTGTTCCGTGAAAAAGTGAGAAAGTGAAGAAGGGCTTTCTCTTCTGTCATCTTGAGAGTTTGTGAATTCATTAGAAAGCGCCGGAAGGTAACCCACGGGTGCCTCTTCTTCTGTCATCCTGAGCGAGCGTTGCGCGAGTCGAAGGACCCCGATCTTTCTGAGCGCTCCAAAAAACCGCAGCCGCGAACGCCGCCTTGGACGGCGCGAACTTCTAAGCGGCGCGCTGACGCTCGGAGCAGCGGCCGCAACGCGCGGGCTCGCGCGCGCGGCCGCCGCTGCAGTGCCGGCGCCGCCGCCGGAGAGCGGCCTTGGCAACGAAGGCCTGCTCAAGGGCGAGGCGGGATTTCAACCGCGTCGCCCGATGGTGCTGCCGCATCCGGAGATCTTCGGCTTTCTATCGCACGATCAGCTCGCCCAAAACTACCAGGCCTACCGCCACGACTTCGAGCGCCTGGTGGTGGCCGAGCGGCTGCTGGCCACGATGCCGCGCGATGCCGCGCACGGCAATGACTACGGACTGATCCGCCGCCAACAGATTGAAGCGGCGAACTCGGTGCTGCTGCACGAATTCTATTTCCGCAACCTCGCGGTCAAACCGAGGAAGCCGTCGGGCTACGTGCTCGACAACCTGAATGAGCACATGGGCTCGTTCGAGCGCTGGCGTGCGGACTTTGTCGAGTGTGCGGGAATTGCGCCGACCTGGGCGATTCTCGAGTACGATCCCTACGACGATCGATGGCACAATCTGCCGGTGGGCGAGGACGACGCCGGCGGATGGGTGGGAGGCAATCCGCTGGTGGTATGCGACGTCGCCTCGCATGCCTACTTGCTCAACTACGCCGAGCGCTCGAAGTACGTCGCGCGGTTCATCGAGCATATCGATTGGGATGTGGTGGCGGCGCGCTATCACGCGGTCGACCGGCATTAACCGCGGCATTGAGCCGCGGTTAGCCCTGGCCGGCCTTGCGACGGCGATACTTCTCCACCATGTAGGCGCCGGCCGCGACCGATCCGCCGTCGACTACCAGCGTCGCCCCGGAGATATAGCCCGACTCGGGCGCCGCCAAAAACAACGCGGCGTGCGCGATCTCAGCCGTCTTGCCGAGGCGGCGAATCGGCAGATGGTTGGCGCGTTCCTCGAGCGCTTCCTTGCTCCAGGCCGCGCGCACCATTTCAGTGTCGATCGGTCCCGGCGCAATCGCGTTAGCGGTTATTCCGTAATCGGCAAGCTCCAGGGCCATCGCGCGCGTCAAGCCGATGATCCCCGATTTGGCGACACCATACGGCGCAAGATCGATCGGCCCCATCAAGCCGGCCACCGAGGCGAGCGACACGATCCGTCCATACTTACGTTTGGCCATCTCGCGCGCCGCCGCCTGTGAGCAATAGAAAGCGCCGAAAAGATGAATTCGCAGATGGTTCTCCCAGTTCTCGGGCGTGATCTCGAGGAACGGCTGCGGCTTGGCGATACCGGCGTTGTTGATCATCACGTCGATTCGGCCGAGCTCGCGCATCGCACCGGCGACGAATTGCTGGACCTGACCGTAATCACTCACGTCGGCATGACTGAAGAAAGTGCGGCGCCCGAGCTTTTTGATCTCCGCCGCCGTTTCCTGCGCGGTTTCCTCGTTGACCTCGGCAAAGCCGATATCGGCGCCCTCGCGTGCGAAGCTGAGCGCTATCTCTTTGCCAATTCCGCGTCCCGCCCCGCTTACCAGTACCACTTGATTTTCAAATCGCATGACTGGACCTCCTGTACTGGGCTCGCCTGCTGTTCGAGCGAAAATTGACAGGAGCGCACCGAAAAGAAAAGCAGTCCGGCCTTCGGCCCGTGACGGCGTCGCGTGGGCGTGCGTTTGTCTTAGCCCTCGCCCGCATTGCAGGGATGTCGATAAGTAACGGGAGAAGATCCATCGCTTCGCGTTGATCCTTCGCTGATGCTCAGGATGACAGCATGTCGTCATCCTGAACGAAGGCCGCCGAAGTGAAGGATCAACGCGAAGCGATTCTTAATATCATCGGCAGCCTCAATGATACGGGCGAGGGCAAAAGCAAAGGACTGGCGACAGGCTGGTCCGCGTGGAGCTACGCCACGCGGCGCATGAACTCCAGGATATCGTAGCCGGTGATCGAGCGGCTTTTCTCGGACCATTCCTTCAGCTCTTTTTCGCTGACGATTCCGGCTTGCGCGCCCTTGGCCAGGTCCATCAGTGCAATCTTGATCGTCGCCTCGTCTATCATCTCGCCGCTCTTGGGGTCCGCCATCGAACCGCCGCCCTTTTCGTGGTAGAGCATCACCACGCGCCGCGCGTCTTCGACCTGCTCGGCGCTCGGCGTGTAGCAGGCGTTGGCAATCTCCGCCTGCTGCGGATGGATGACCCAGGTGCCGTCCATCCCGAGGTTGGCGGCGCCCACGTTCTTCTCGCGAAGCCCGCGCTGCAACTCGGCGACCTTCGCGGGCGAATCCTCCTTGCGCCAAAGCCGCAGGTAGACGTTGTCGATCGCGTGCAACCCGGCGGCCTTGGCTGCGACCACCATCGATTGCTTGGCGTAGTGGAAATTCTGGTTCTGGTTCTCGACGATCTCGCGCACACCGAGGTTGGCCGCGAAGTCGGCGATGCCGAAAACCAGGCCGCACATGCGGTCGGAGGCCGTCGCTATCTCATAAGCCTTAACCAGGGCCTGTGGCGTTTCGACCAGCGATTCGATCTGGATCTTGTACTTCCAGCCCGCGCGCTGCTCGAGGTCGTCGAGCAGGCGTGCGACCGCGACGATTTCCTCGGGGCCGCGCGTCTTGGGCAGCATGATGCCGTGGAAACGGTTGGGCGCGCCCAGCACGATCGCTTCCATGTCGGCCTTGAAAAACGGCGAATGGATATTGTTGGGGCGCACCGTCACCACTTTGCGGCCGAAGTCGAGCGTGTTGAGCGCCTCGACCATTACTTTGTGGCTTTTGGGACCCTTGAACTCGTAGGGACAGGCGTCCTCGAAATCCGCCATCACATGGTCGACCCGCGCTTTGACGGCGTCGGCGGCAGTCTGATGGAGTTTCATGTTGTGACCGGGATAAGTCATCTCGGTGCGCGGGATAACGAAGCGGGTGCCATTATCGAGTACGTACATCGCTATTTTTCTCCACCGACAATCGGTTTTACCTTTTTTCCTTCTTACGCCCCAAGTCTGGGATGGCACTGGTGCATTTTGGCGCAAAGATGCAAACAGACGTTGCGTAGAACACCCTCTTCATTTGGCACCGCAATTGCTGTTCCACTGCTCAGAGGCCGAAATGAGTCGACGGGTGGAACCGCAGACATGGTCCTTCGATCCGAAACGGGTAGCCTTCGTAGCAAGCAGGAACAGCCTTATTCGCGCATGGGTTTTACGGGATTGGCAGCCGGTCGTCAACCCGATTCAGAGCAGTTCGTAGGCGTTCAAGCACGCGACTGGTTGCGAAAACTTATCTAAACGTGTAGCTAATGGCGGCACGGATGCACGCGCGCGGGACGGCATAGGGAAGTACAAAATCTAATGAAAGCCATCATTTTCGAGCGTAACGGGGGTCTCGAGGTCCTGCAGTACAAGGACATAGCGGAACCCAAACCCGGCCCCAACGAAGTCGTGCTCAAGGTCAAGGCTTCGGCCTGCAACTTCAACGATATCTGGGCCCGGCGCGGGTTGCCGGGAATGAAGATTCTGCTGCCGCACATCTCGGGCTCGGACGCGGCCGGCGTGGTCGTGGCTCGCGGGAGCGAGGTTCACGACGTCGCGCTCGGCGACGAAGTGGTAGTTCACTGCGGTATCGCCTGCCGCCATTGCTACTACTGCACCCGCGGCGAGGAGTTCTTTTGCCACGATTTCAAGATCTGGGGCTTCCAGACCGGCCCGCTCGACGGCGCGCACGGCGAGTATTGCAAAGTGCCGGCGGTCAACGTGATCGCCAAACCCAAAAACCTGAACTGGGAAGAAGCGGCCTCGATGCCGCTGGTGCTGGTCACGGTATGGCGGATGCTGGTGTCGCGGGCGCACGTGCAGGCAGGCGATTTCGTGCTCATCTGGGGCGCGAGCGGCGGGTTAGGCGTAATGGCAATCCAGATCGCCAAGCTGTTCAACGCACGGCGGATCGCGGTCGCCTCCAGCGATGAGAAGCTCGACCTGGCGCGCAAGCTCGGCGCCGAGTTCACACTCAACCGCACGCGCGACGACATCTTTGCCGAGGTCCGCCGCATCACCGACGGCCGCCGGGCCGATATCGTGTTTGAGCACACCGGCGCGGACACCTGGCCAATCTCGATGCAGTGTCTGAAGTGGGGAGGCACGATCGTGACCTGCGGGGCCACGTCTGGTTTCGACGCCCATATGGACATCCGGCTGCTGTGGAACAAGCAGCAGAACTACCTCGGCTCGCATCTCGGCAACAAGGGTGAGCTGATCGAGGCGATGCGCTTCGTGGAGCGCGGCCTGATCAAGCCGGTCGTCGACCGCACGATGGAGCTCAAGGAACTCGCCCGGGCACAGGATCTGATGGAGACCAACGCAGTCCAGGGCAAGATCGTGATGCTGCCGGCATAGAAAAAAACGTCGCGGATCGGCCGCTCGCTATTATGCGTTCGTTGCGAAGTTTATGGCGTCGCGGTTCCGGGCGTCCACGAAACGCCACGCAGCACCTCACCAAACCCGGCGCTTCGTACGGTCGTGAAGCTCTCGTTGGCTGGCAGGGTGGAGGCGCTCAGACTGTCGGTGATCGAGACCAGCTGATTCGGATCAGCGCCTTGATCGCCGTTGCCGCTAACGGTGGAAGTTATGCCATAGATCGTCACGGTTCCGTCGCCATTAACGCGTCCGGTGATATTGCGGAGACCGTCGGCGGCAGGAGCCCAGGGAAGTCCGTCAGGTGCGGAGTAAGTGGAGCTCAGGGTTTTGCTCACGGGGCAATTGTTCGGATTGGACGCCCCTTTCGCCACAACACACGTGGCCAAATTCAATCCACCGGGATAGCCTGCAATCGTATACGGCACCCCCAACCCCAGATTTTTCTGCAGCACGTAGGCTAGCTTCCAGACCTTAGCTGTGGAATCGAAAATCCACTTTTGCAGTCCCGCATTGGTTTGACTTGCGGCGTGCGTGTCCAGATCAAGGCCGCCGGCATAGCCGTCGCCTTCATCCGCCACGTACAGCGTGTCTGCGTTGGCAAACCACACACCAAAAGGAAAGATATTGGTGGTGGTTTTAGCGAGTACCGTGTTAAAGCCGTTCAGGATACACATATTGTACGGAACCACGCCCTCCGTCTGCAGCAGTGTCGGGTCGTATAAAATCGATGTTGTCGGCAGGGTCGCGGAGCTGTCCGGAAGACCGACCCCGGTGCCGGTGCAAATCGTGCCGGTTGTATCGATGAAGTAAACAGTGTTGATCCCGTTGCCTCCGCTGCCCTTGGTTGTATAAACGACGTTGTTGAAAATCGTGAGGCCGCGGAAGTTGGTATCCTTCCCGACCTTATCTGCAGTGTCGCCAAGCTGCGTGATACTGAAGCTACCCACTGGCGTACGACTACCGGGATCTTGCGCAACCAGCGCTTTGACCTCCGGCTCGATGAATTGCGCGCCCGCGCCGAGAATGATGCCATCCGGTTGAGGATTGGCGCCATTGCCCGCATTACCGGCGGTGTAAAGAAAATTCGCGCCGCCGCTGTTGTTCAACATTGCTGCTCGGCCGTTGTTGCCGCTGTAGGCGTTGGTCTTGGTGAAGCTGAACTGTCCTTTAGCATTGACCTGCGCGACTACACGGAAGACATTCTCGCCCACCGGATTGGTCGGGTCGACCGCGCCCGGCGTGTTGGAGTTGGATACGTCGATCGCGTCGATCGGCGCCAGGTAGCCCATGAACGTCAGATAGCTGCCGTCGGTCGAAAGGTTGAGCGCTATTTCCGATTTCGAGCTGAAGCTGGTGACCATCTGATCCTTGGTCGGCGGTACTCCATTTTGCGAGCTGTTCGGCACTTCCAGCGAAGTTACCAACGTGCCGTTCGGAGCGATCTGGTCGAGAAATATCTTCGACGTGATGCCGAAGCTGCCGTCGACGGTGTCATTGTTCCAGACGTATGGGTACGTGCCGTCAGCTATCGCCGTGGTGGGCGGGGTCGAGCAGGAGCCTGAAGCGGGTTGGCAGTTTGGCGGAAGCTGGGTCACCCCAACCACGAGAGTGTTTGGATTGTTGTCGTACACGCTGCGGCTGACCACCAGGTTGCCCGGATTGAAGTATAGGCTGCCGCTTTGCGCGTAAGCTGTGGAAGTGGTCGCAAGCGCAATGAGCGATGCTAGGACGAGCCGTCGCGCGATTGCGCCCGAACGGTTCCGTTTGTTTGAGTTGATCGCTATCAATGTGAATAAACCTCCCGCGATTAAGATCGCGGGATACAATCTATGCGCGTGACTGTTTCGCCGGCTTGTTGCGCAAATTAAATCACTGTTTCGTGATTCGCTATGGTGCGCCTGTATAGGTCGCGCAACTCGGATGGCTCGCGCGCTATCTGCCAGCCCACACGATCAATTACAATTGCGCCGGCGCCGGGCCGCGGGCTGCGCGCCGCTTCGTCATGACTGTGCCGCATACGCTATGGGATAAACTCCGCCGCTCGATCGACGGCGAGGTGCGTGCCGACAACGCCACGCTCGCGCTTTACGCAGCCGACGCCTCGGTTTATCGCCAAGTCCCGCTGGTGGTCGTGATTCCGCGTCACGAGGGCGACGTGATACGCACGCTCGCGCTGGCGCATGAGAACCGTCTCCCGATTCTGGCGCGCGGCGGTGGTACGGCGCTCGCCGGCCAGGCCTGCAACGCGGCGATCGTGCTCGACTTCTCCAAGTATATGAATTCGATTCGCCGTATCGACGCCAAGCGCGGGCTCGCGGTGGTCGAACCGGGCGTGGTGCAAGCGCAGCTTAATGCGGCGGTCGCGCCGGAGGGTTTGTTCTTCGCGCCCGATCCTTCGACCAAGGACCGCTGCACGATCGGCGGGATGATCGGCAACAATTCATGCGGCGCTCACTCGGCGGCGCATGGCAAGACCGTCGACAACGTCGAGGCGCTCGAAGTCGCCCTCTACGACGGCACCCGGCTCGCGCCCGGTGCGGGCGGCGAGGGCGAGATCTTCGCCGCCGCGGTGCGTGGCGGGCGCGAGGGCGAGATTTACGCCGCGACACGTGCGCTCGCGGAGCGCTCGGCGGACGAGATTCGGCGCCGCTATCCGAAAATTCCGCGCCGCGTCTCCGGCTACAACCTCGACGAGCTTTTGCCGGAGCGTGGCCACAACCTGGCGCGGGCGCTGGTCGGTTCAGAGGGGACCCTTGGCGTCACGCTTGCCGCGACGCTCAGGCTCGTGCCGCGTCCGCGGCGGCTCGCGCTGGTGGTGCTCGGCTTTGACGACGTCTATCTCGCGGCCGACCAGGTGCCGTGGATTTTGGAGCATCGCCCGCAAGCGCTCGAAGGCTTCGATCATCATCTGCCCGACTTCGCACGCGCCAAGGGCCTCGACGCGGTGCGGCTGCTGCCCAATGGGCGCGCCTTTCTCATAGTCGAGCTTGGCGCCGACAGCGCCGATGCCGCGTTGGCCGCGGCCGAGCGGTTGACGACCGAAGCTCGGCGGGTGCGCGCCTGCGCGGGAGTGGCTCCACTCTTTGCCGCCGCGGAGCAGCGTGCGGTCTGGAGCCTTCGCGAGTCGGGGCTCGGCGCCGGCGCGCTCATCCCGGGCCATCCGCGCACCTGGCCGGGTGCCGAGGACACTGCGGTGCCGCCGGCGCGACTGGGCGACTACCTGCGCCGCTTCGTGCGGCTGCTCGACCGGCACAAGCTCGCGGCCGCGACCTACTACGGGCACTTCGGTGAGGGCTGCGTCCACTGCCGGGTGAATTTCGATTTCACCACGCCCAAAGGGGTCGAGACGTTTCGCGCCGCGATGCTCGAGATCGGCGATCTGGTGACCGAGTTCGGCGGTTCGCTTTCGGGCGAGCATGGTGACGGGCTTGCGCGATCGGAACTTTTGCCCCGGATGTTCGGCCCGCAGATGATCGAGACCTTCGCCGAGTTCAAACGGATCTTCGATCCAGATTCGATGATGAATCCGGGCGTGATCGTGGCGCCCCATCCGCTCGATTCCCATCTGCGGGTGACGCCGTCGTATCGGCCAGGCGCAGCCCGAGACGCACTTCGATTTCGCCGCCGAGGGTGGGCTTGCGGGTGCGGCGCTCAAGTGCGTGGGCATCGGCAAGTGCCGCAAGAGCGACTCCGGCACGATGTGCCCGTCGTATATGGCGACGCGCGAGGAAATGCATTCTACGCGCGGCCGCGCTCGTCTGCTGTGGGAGGCGCTGAGCGGCAACGGATTGCTTGAAGGCGGACTCGCCAATCCGGAAATTAAAGGAACACTTGAACTCTGCCTTTCGTGCAAGGCGTGCAAGACAGAGTGCCCCGCGGCGATCGATATGGCGGCCTACAAGGCGGAGTTTTTCGCGCACTACTACCAGATCCATCGCCGCCCGCCTGACGTGCGCTTCTTCGCGCACATCCACGAGCTCGCAAGAATCGGCGCCGCCGCACCGCATCTGGCCAACGCACTCTCGCACGCGCCCGTCCTTGGAGCGATCGCGCGGCGCATGTTGAAGATCCATCCCGCCCGCGAGGCGCCGCGCTTCGCCGCGCGGACATTTCGCTCGTGGTTCGCCCGGCGCGACGGCGCGGCCGATAGGCGCGGCGGCGCTGCCGATACGAACCCGCGCGAGGTCGTGCTCTTTCCCGATACCTTCAATAACTTCTTCGAGCCCGAGGTCGCGATGGCGGCGACCGAGGTGCTGGAGCGCGCGGGCTTCAGAGTCGTTATTCCGCCGGACGATCTGTGCTGCGGAAGGCCATTGTATGACGCCGGGATGTTCGATCGCGCACGCTGGCGCCTGGGGCAGGCGATGGACATGCTGGCGCCGCTGCTTGAGCACGGAGCGGCGCTGGTCGGGCTCGAGCCGAGTTGCCTTCTCACCTTCCGCGACGAGTTGCCGAGTCTTTTTCCTGCGGACCCGCGCGCTGCCACACTCGCGGCTCGCGCGATGCTGCTCGATGAGTTTCTCTCTCGCGAAGCGCCGGGCTTTGGCGCGCCGATGCTTAAGGGGCGTGCGCTGGTGCACGGGCACTGCCATCAGAAGTCGCTCGCCGGGATGAAGGGCGAGATGGCTATCCTGGGCGGAATCGGAGGGCTCGAGATCGACACGCCGGACGCGGGATGCTGCGGGATGGCGGGCCCGTTCGGTTACGGCGCGGAGCGCTACGAGGTGTCGCGCGCGATCGCGGAACGGGTGCTGATTCCGGCGGTCCGTCAAAGCGCGCCCGACACGATGATCGTCGCCGACGGCTTTGCCTGCCGCACCCAGATCCGTCATTTCTGTCCCGAGCGCCGGCCGCTTCATCTCGCGCAGTTGTTGAACCGCAAGCCATAAGCGGCGGAGGAATCGGAGACTCGCGATGGAACGCAAGGAACTGAAGATGTACTCGGACTACAAAAGTCCCTTCGCGTATCTTGCTTTCGATCCGGCATTCGCGCTCCAGGAGCGGTTTGCCGTCCGTGTGCGATGGATTCCGTTCCAGCTCCGGATCAAGGATCGCGGCCAGCGCAGCGTCTATTCCGACTACAAGGCGAAGTACTCCTACCTGGATGCGCGCCGTTGGGCCAAACCGCGGGGAATCCTGATTCGCGCGCCGCAGAAGGTTTTCGACACGACGCCCGCGCTCATCGGCGGGCTGTTCGCCGAATCGAAGGGTCTGCTGCTGGAATATAGCCGCAAGGCTTACGAATTATTCTTCCGCCGCGAGTTCGAGGCCGACGAGCCCGAGGCGGTTGCCGCGTTGCTCGCGACCCTGGGGCTTTCCGCTGTCGAGTATCGCGAATACTTAAGCGGCGAGGGTGCGAGGGCCTACGCGGCCGCGCAGGAGGAGGCGGCGTCTGACAACGTTTTCGGCGTGCCGCTGTTCTTTTTCGAGCGCGAGCCGTTTTGGGGACACGATCGGCTGCCGATACTCGAACAGCGTCTGGTCGAGGCGGGTTTGTCGACTACGCACTAAATTGCCCGGGCATCCTCAGCCAACGTCCGGGGCGCAACGCGGGGTTTGCGCTCGCGCGAAAACATTGTACATAAGGCTTCGCATACTAAGCTTCGTGCGGATCGGCAGCAGCGCCAGTCGCACAATAAAGAGAGAGGTGCGTCGATGAAATTCGGAATCATGTTCGACACCCATATCGACAAGTGGGAACTGATCCGTTACGCGGAAGAGCTTGGCTACGACAGCGGCTGGGTCCCCGATTCGCAGATGATCTGGTCGGATTGCTATGCCACGCTGGCGCTCGCGGCGGTCAATACCAAGCGCATCAGGATTGGCACCGGGGTCGCGATTCCGGGCACCCGGATAGCGCCGGTGACCGCACACTCCATCGCGAGTGTCGCGCAGCTCGCGCCAGGCCGCGTCTTTCTTGGCATCGGCACCGGCCATACCGCGATGCGCGTGATGGGGCAGGACCCGATGCCGCCGCGGGAGTTCCGCGAGTACCTGCGCGTGGTGCGCGCGCTGCTCGACGGCAAGGAGGTCGATTACACCTATGCCGGCAAGACGCGCGAGATAAAGTTTCTCCATCGCGACCGCTACTTCATCAATCTCGATCATCCGATCCCGATCTACATCGCAGCCAACGGCCCCAAGGCGTTGCGCGCGACCGGCGAGTACGGCGATGGCTGGATCACAGTCACCGGCAGTCCCGAGGAATTCCGCCGCTCGATGCAACTAGTCGAGGCCGGCGCGAAAGAGGCCGGGCGCAAAATCGGTCCGGACTTTTACACCAGCTGCCTGACCACCGCGTGCGTCCTGCGGCCCGGAGAGAAGCTCAGCGATGAGCGAGTGGTGAACGAGACCGGCTCGCAGGTAGCATGCACGCTGCACTTTGCCTATGAAATCTGGAAACAGCGTGGCGAAAAGGATGAACTGATCCCGCCGTTTTTCGCCAACATCTGGGACGATTACTTGAAGCGCGTGAAAAACTACAGCCTGCCCGAGAACGCTCGTTTCCGGCAGATCCACGAAGGGCACTGCACCTTCCTGGTGCCCGAGGAGCGGCGTTTCATCACGCCCGAGGCGATTGCGGGAGTGTGTATCGTGGGTACGCCCGAAGAAATCATCCATCGCGTGCGCGAGCTTGAGAAGGTCGGCATCAAGGAAATCACGATGCTGCCGCCGGCGGACTACCAGCGCAAGGTGTTCCGCGATATGGCGGAGATGGTCATCCCGGCGTTTCGTTAGGCGTCGCGCATACGGCGTCGCGCCGGCGCGTCCTTAGTCGGTGCCGTAGCGCTTGCGCTTGCGCCAGAGCGTGGTCACGTTGATGCCGAGGGTAGCCGCGGCCTCGTCCAGGGTCGCGCTCTGGGCGAGCACGCGCATAATGTGCTCGCGTTCGATCTTTTCGAGACTCGCTGCCTGCCCCGGCGCAACCGGCCCGCTCTCGGGCGCCTGGCGGAAGATCGAGTCAGGCAGATCGTCGCGCGTGATGAGGTCGCTGCGGCAGAGCACGGCGGCGCGTTCCAGGGCGTTGCGCAGCTCGCGCACGTTGCCCGGCCAATTGTAGTTCTTGATCGCGTCGGCAGCTTCGGGCGCAAGTTGCATTGGAGTGCGCCGGTTGCGCACGCTGGCCGCGGCGAGCATCCAGATCGCCAGCGGCAGTATGTCCTCGGGACGCTCGCGCAGCGGCGGCACCGAGAGCGTGATCACGTTCAGCCGATAAAACAAATCCTCGCGGAAGCGGCGCGCGGCGACTTCCGAGCGCAGATCGCGGTTGGAAGCGGCGATGATGCGGATATCGACGCGGATGGTGCGATCGCCGCCCACCCGCTCGAAGCTCTGCTCCTGCACGAAGCGCAGGAACTTGGTTTGCAGCGCGCTGGAGAGGTCGGCGATTTCGTCGAGAAAGACCGTGCCGCCGTCGGCCGCTTCCAGGCGCCCGGGCTTGTCTTTGATCGCGCCGGTGAATGCGCCGCGGACGTGTCCGAACAGCTCGCTCTCGAGCAGTTCTTCCGAGAGCGTGGTGCAGTTGACGACCACGAACGAGCGTTCCTGGCGCGGACTCCATCGATGGATCTGGCGCGCCAGCACATTTTTGCCGGTGCCGCTCTCGCCGCTGAGCAGAACGGTCGCCTCGCTCGCCGCGGCCTGGCGCGCGGTGTCCATCAGCCGGACCATCGCCGGACTGCTCGATTCCAGGAGCGGGGTCTCATCGATCGCGTTGCGCAGCGCGCGATTCTCAGCCCGCAGACCCTGGAGTTGCAGCGCGCGCTCGGCCAGATGCTGGATTTGCTCGAGCGAGAAAGGCTTGGTCACATAGTCGAAGGCTCCGGCCTTCATCGCGGCGACGGCGTTCTCGACCGTGCCATATGCCGTCATCAGGATCACCAGGGTCTCGGAACGGCGCTTCTTGATCTCAGTCAACAGCTCGAGCCCGTTCATCTCGGCCATCCTGAAATCCGTCAACACCAGGTCGAAGGAGGCTGCCTCGATCATGGTGCGCGCCTGGCGGCCACTTTCGGCGGTCTCGGCCTCGTGCCCGAGTGACTGGAAGAACGAAGCCAGGTTGGCGCGAATATTCTTCTCGTCGTCGACTATGAGCAGCCGAGCCATCACGCCTCCCGCGACGCCGGCAACTGGACCACGAAACGACTGCCCATCGGCGCGTTGCCAGTCACGAAAATCCGGCCGCCATGGGCGACCACGATGTCCTTGACGATAGCCAGTCCCAGCCCCGCAGATCCTTTGTCGCCGCCGTCGCCATACTGCGCGAAGCGCTCGAACACGTAATCGCGCAACTCGGGCGCGATGCCCGGGCCGGAATCGGCAACTTCCAGCCGCACCGTGTCATCCGCGGATCCGGTAATGACCTCGATCCGTCCTCCTTGTGGAGTATAGCGCAGTGCATTGCCGATCAGGTTTGATACCACCCACGAAAGCTTGACCGGATCGCCGCTGACCGGCGGGACTTCCACGATATTGCGCTCCAGCGCCACGTGCTTTTCCTCGGCCTGGAGCCGGAAGCGTCCCGCGACATCCTGGGCCACGCGCGCCAGGTCGATGCGCTCGCGCTCGAGCGAGATCGAGGCCAGCTCGCCGCGTGCGAGGTTGAGCAGGCTGTCGGTAAGCTGCTTCATCCGCGCGCACTCCTCGAGAATCGTGCGTAAAAGTTCACGCTGCCTCGGCTCGAGCGACGCCTCTTCGCGCTGCAGCAGTTGCGCAGAGAGCGCCAGCGAGGTGAGCGGCGTGCGCAGCTCATGGGAAAGCGTTTCGACCAGGTTGCTGCGCGCCCGGTCATGGTCACGCAGATAAGTTACGTCCTGCAGGATGAGCAGAGTGCCGAATGCGGTGCCCTCGGTGCGATGAAGTGGGATGGGCTTCAGCACGTAGGAATGATCGCGTCCGCGCACATGCAACTGCACCTCGGTACGGGGTCCGTCGGGCGCCATGCGCCGCAGGCCGCGCAATGCGTCGCGCACGCGGCGGTAGTGCGGCGAGTTACTGCTGAGATCGTCGAACGGGCTGCCCAGCGCGTCGGCGGGCTCGATGTCCATGATCAGCGCGGCTATCTCATTTATGTGGGTGACGATTCCCGCCGAATCGATCAGCACCACGCCGTCCTCGAGACTCTCGATGATCGCTTCGGTTTTACGCTTTTCGTACAACAGGCGCTCGACGTTGAGCTTTTCGTACTGCTCAAGTTGCTCGGCCATCTGGTTGAACTCGCGCGCCACCGCGTCCAGCTCGGCCAGCGGCTGCGGCCCAAGGCGCACCTGGGTGTGGCGCTGGCTGAGCCCGCGGAGCCGCTCAGCCAGCTCCGTGAGCGGCCGCGCCAGCGCCCATCCAAGCGCCCACGAGAGCACGATGCCTGTCACCAGCAGTGCGACGAGGCCGCCGGCGAATTCGTACGTGAGCCGTCTGCCGAGCCCCGCCGCGCGACTGTCTGCGCGCCACATCGCGGCCTGATTCATCGCGATCAGATCGTTCAAGCGCGCATGAAGTTGCTCGAAGTCGCCATCGTGGCGCGCCTGGGGTGGCGCGGTTGCGATTTCATCGAACAGGCGCTGCGCACGGCGCTCGATATCGTGTGCGAGCTCGGGCTCGCCGAGCTCGGTGAAGTCATGGTCTTCGATATCCATCCAGTGCATGAAGGTGGCACGGGAACTCGGGAGCACGTCGCGCGCGTGGCCATCGCGCTCGGCTAGTTGCAGGACGCGCAACGCATCGTGCATGTGCTGCGCGGCTTCGATACTGATGTAATTGCGATGCAGGGTTTCGCGAATCGAGGTGCCGAGCCGGTAAACGCGCGGCAGGGCGTACAGGCCGAGCCCGATAACCACCACCACCAGCAGCAGGCTGACATTGCGGATGCGGGTGCGGAGCGAAGGCGTCCTCATGACTCCTTATCCGACTCGCCGGCGTTGTCGCCGCCTACGACCTCGACGTCGAAATCGGTCGCGGCGGTGAGCAGCCGCTTGGTCACGTCACCTTTGAGCAGGCGACGCCACAATGGCTGATGGGTGCGGCCGAGCACGATCTTGGTGACCCCATGCTCGCGCGCGAATTCCAGCAAGGCGGACACGACGTCATCCGATTTCAGCCACACGGTTTCGGCGCCGAGGTCGCCGGCGAGGTTGATGTTGTCGAGCAGCTTGACGAAGTCGCGGGTGCTGACGCGGCTGACGGCTTCGGACGGCGTTTCGACGTGCACCGCGTACCAATCCGCGCCGAGTTGTCCCGCGATGCGGCAGGCCTTGCGCAGGAGCATTCCGCGGTCGTGCGCATTGGAGGACAGTCCGACCATGACCCGCTCGGTCGGCAGCGTACGCCGCCCACCTTCGCGCTGGAGCGCTTCGCGGTCCTCGCGCTGGCGGCTGAGTCCTCGCGCCACCTCGCGCAGCGCCACTTCGCGCAGCGAGGCGAGATTGCCCGGCTTGAAAAAGTTTTTCAGCGCGTGCTCGATTTGCGCCGGCGGATAGATCTTGCCCTCGCGTAGCCGCTCGCGCAGCGCCTCTACAGTGACGTCGACGTTGACGATCTGGTCGGCGCGCGCGAGAAAAGAGTCGGGTACGGTTTCGCGCACGTCCACGCCCGTGAGCCGCTTCATCATCGGGTTGAGGCTCTCGACGTGCTGGATATTCATCGCGGTGATCACGTTGATTCCCGCCGCGAGCAGCTCCTCGATGTCCTGGTAGCGTTTCTCATGCTTCGATCCGGCGACATTGGTGTGCGCGAGTTCGTCGACCACCGCGATCTCGGGCTTGCGCGCCAGGATCGCGTCGACGTCCATCTCTTCCATCGTCACGCCGCGGTAGTCGAGCTTGCGGCGCGGGACCACTTCCAGGTCTCCCACCATATCCTCGGTGTCCGCGCGTCGATGGGTTTCGATGAAGCCGAGCACCAGGTCGACGCCTTTGTCGCGAAGCTCGTGCGCTTCCTCGAGCATCCGCCAGGTCTTGCCGACGCCGGCCGCGGCGCCGACATAGATCTTGAGGCGGCCCTTGTGCTTCTCAGCGACCAGGTCGAGGAATGATTCCGGCGCAGGGCGCTCCTCAGCCATACCGGCAAGAGTATATACGCCCGACGCCGCGCGATCTCAGTGCGCCGCCGCGCCCACCCGGTCCAGGGCTAGATTGAGTTCGAGGACATTGACGCCGGGCTCGCCGAGCATGCCGGCAAAGCGCGGCTGCACGTTGTCATGTATCACCTCGCGCACCGCATCCTCGCTAAGGCTCCGCGCCTTTGCCACGCGCGCCACCTGAAGCTCCGCCGAGGCCGGCGAGATTTCCGGGTCCAAGCCACTGCCCGACGCGGTTACCAGGTCTATCGGTACCTGCGCGGGCGCGGCGCCGGGGTTTTCCTCGAGTACCTTGTGCAACGCGGCTTTGGTCGTATCGATCAGCTTGCGGTTGGTGGGGCCGAGATTGGAGCCACCCGAGTTGCTTGCGTCGTAACCCTTGTCACCGGCGGCGGACGGCCGGGGATGGAAATATCGAGCGGCGGCGAAATTCTGTCCGATAAGTTCGGAGCCGACGACGCGTCCGCCGCGTACCACCAGGCTGCCGTTCGCTTGCCAGGGAAAAAGCACTTGCGCGATTCCCCAGACCGCTATCGGGTAAACGATCCCGGTCAAAACGGTCAGCGAAATTGTCATCGCGATTGCACTAGTGAGCGTGCGCATTGGTTTCATCTCCATGTCCCTACGCGAGGTGGAAGGCGGCCACAAACAGATCGATGACCTTGATACCGATGAACGGCACGATCACGCCGCCAAGGCCGTAGATGAGTAGATTACGGCTCAGAATTGCAGCGGCGCCGATCGGCCGGTAGGCGACGCCGCGTAGCGCCAGCGGAATCAGCGCGATGATGATAAGAGCGTTGAAGATGACGGCCGAGAGAATCGCGCTCTCGGGAGTCGCCAGATGCATAATGTTGAGCTCTTGCAGTTCGGGGTATCCGATCACGAACATCGCCGGGATGATCGCGAAATACTTAGCAACGTCGTTGGCGATCGAAAATGTGGTAAGCGCGCCGCGGGTGATCAGGAGTTGCTTGCCGATCTCCACCACTTCCATAATCTTGGTCGGATTCGAGTCGAGATCGACCATGTTGCCGGCCTCGCGCGCGGCCTGGGTGCCGGCATTCATCGCGATTCCGACGTCGGCCTGGGCGAGCGCGGGCGCGTCGTTGGTGCCGTCACCGATCATTGCCACCAGCTTGCCCTGTACCTGCTCCTCGCGGATCAGCGCGAGCTTGGTTTCCGGCGTGGCTTCGGCGCGAAAATCGTCGACGCCGGCTTCGTGCGCGATCGCCGCAGCGGTCAGGGGGTTGTCGCCGGTAATCATCACCGTGCGCATTCCCATCGCACGCAGCCGCGCGAAACGCTCGCGGATACCTTCCTTGATAACGTCCTTGAGATGGATCACCCCATAAATCTGCGCATTCTCGGCGACCACCAGTGGCGTCCCGCCGCTGCGCGCGATACGCTCGACGATACCGGCCAGCTCAGCCGGCGCCTGGCCGCCGTTCTCCCGGACAAACTTGATCACCTGGTCGGCGGCGCCCTTGCGAATCCGCCGTCCGTTGAGGTCGACGCCGCTCATCCGGGTCTGCGCCGAGAAGGGGATGAACTGCGCGTCTTTCTCAGCCAGTTCGCGGCCGCGCAGGTCGTACTCGCGCTTTGCCAACACAACAATTGACCGGCCCTCGGGAGTCTCGTCGGCGAGCGACGCCAGTTGTGCCGCATCGGCAAGCATCTCCACACGCACGTCAAGCATCGGCAGGAACTCGGTTGCCATCCGGTTGCCCAACGTGATGGTGCCGGTCTTATCGAGCAGCAACGTGTCGACGTCGCCGGCGGCCTCGACCGCACGGCCCGACATCGCGAGCACATTGTGTTGGACCAGGCGATCCATGCCGGCGATCCCGATTGCCGAGAGCAATCCGCCGATAGTGGTCGGAATCAGACACACCAATAGCGCCACCAGCACCGGCAACGAGAGCGAGGTGCCGCCGTAGCGCGCATACGGATAGAGGCTCACGCACACCAGCATGAAAATGATCGTGAGGCCGGCGAGCAGGATGCTGAGCGCGATTTCGTTAGGGGTCTTTTGGCGCTGTGCGCCTTCGACCAGCGCGATCATGCGGTCGAGGAAGGTCTCGCCAGGGTTGGCGGTGATGCGTACCTTGATGTGATCCGAGATGACCGTGGTGCCGCCGGTGACCGCGCTACGGTCGCCGCCGCTTTCGCGAATCACCGGGGCGGACTCGCCGGTTATCGCGGCCTCGTTGACCGCAGCGATGCCCTCGATTACTTCGCCGTCGCCGGGAATGACGTCGCCGGCCTCGACCAGTACTACATCGCCGCGTTTGAGTTTCGTCGCGGCGACCAACTCGATACTGCCGCCAGCCTTGACCAGCTTGGCCTGGGTTTCGGTGCGGGTCTTGCGCAGGTTGTCGGCCTGCGCCTTGCCGCGTCCCTCGGCCATCGCTTCGGCAAAGTTGGCGAAACCGACCGTAAACCACAGCCAGAGCGCGATCTGGAACTCGAAGCCAGCAAGCGCGCCGCGTCCAAGAAAGAAATCGCGGAACAGGATTATAGTCACGGCGAGCGCGGTCACCTCGACCACGAACATTACCGGGTTGCGGGCCTGGATCCGCGGGTCAAACTTGCGCAGCGAATCAACCAGCGCGCCCTTGACGATCTGGCTGTCCCACAGCGCCGTCGCCTTACGCTCAGTCATCGAAATCCACTCCTCTGCTAGTAGAGCTTGCCCTGCATCATCGCCAGGTGCTCGACGATCGGGCCCAGCGCGTCGGCCGGGAAGAACGTCAGCGCTGCGACGATCAGGATCACTCCGATCAAAAGCACCACGAAAATCGCGCCGTTGGTCGGAAAAGTGCCGGCGCTCGGCGGCGTCACTTTCTTGCCCGCCAGTGAGCCGGCCAGCGCGAGCACCGGAATTTTCATCATGAAGCGGCCGAACAGCATCACGAAGGCCATCGTCGTGTTGTAGAAGAAGGTGTTGGCGTTGAGCCCGGCGAAGGCCGAGCCGTTATTGGCCGAGGCTTCGGTATAGGCATATAGAACCTGCGAGAAGCCGTGCGGTCCGGGGTTCGTGATGCCGGCGAGCCCGGCCTTGGTCACGATGGCGACCCCGGCTGGCAGGAGAATCACCGCGGGAAAGATCAGAATGAAGAGCATGGCGAGCTTCATCTCGCGGCCCTCGATCTTCTTGCCCAAGTACTCCGGCGTCCGCCCGACCATCAGTCCTGCGATGAACACCGACAGCACCGCCATCACCAGCATCCCGTAAAGTCCCGAGCCGACGCCGCCGAAAATGATCTCTCCTATCTGCATATTGACCAGCGGCACGAGTCCGCCGAGTGGCGTGTAGCTGTCGTGCATCGAGTTGACCGCGCCGCACGAGGTGTCGGTGGTCACGGTCGCCCACAGCGCCGAATCAACGATGCCGAAGCGGGCCTCCTTGCCTTCCATGTTGCCGCCGGATTGGGCTGCGGTGGCGTGTTGGTTAAGACCCAGCGCGGCGAACTGCGGATTACCGCGCTGCTCGGCCCAGATCGCCGGAGTAACGCCCATCAAAAACATGATCGCCATCACGCCGAACAGCGCCCATCCCTGGCGCCGGTCGCCCGCCATGTGGCCAAAGGTATGGGTGAGGCCTGCGCCGATCGCGAAAATCGCAACGAGCTCCAGCAAGTCCGTCAACGGAGTCGGGTTTTCGTACGGATGTGCCGAGTTGGCGTTAAAAAAGCCGCCGCCGTTGGTGCCGAGTTCCTTGATGATTTCCTGCGAGGCGACCGGACCTTGGGCAACCACCTGCTGCGCGCCCTCCACCGTCTTGACCTGCGCGTAGGGACTGAAATTATCCGGCACCCCCTGCCAGACCAACACCAGCGCAAAGACTACCGAGATCGGTAGCAGCACCCACAGTACGGCGCGGGTCAGGTCGACCCAGAAATTCCCGAGCGTCTTGGCGTTGCGGCGAACGAAACCGCGGATAACCGCGATCGCGATCGCGATTCCAGCCGCGGCCGAGACGAAATTGTGAAAAGCGAGCCCGGCCATCTGCGTGAGATAGCTCATGGTGGACTCGCCGCCGTACGCTTGCCAGTTGGTGTTGGTCGTGAAGCTGGCGGCCGTATTAAACGCGAGATCCGGCGCCACGCCCGCGAACTTCTGCGGATTGAGCGGCAGGAACGCCTGAAGGCGCTGCATCGCGTACAGCACGATCATCCCGACCATGCTGAACATCAGCATCGCGACGGCGTATTCCGCCCACGTCATCTCGCTGCCTGGCCGCACCCGGCAGATGCGATAGATGAGCCGTTCGATCGGCGCGAGCACTGGGTCGAGGAAAGTCGGCTCGTGCGCAAAGACGCGAGCCATGTAAAGCCCGAGCGGCACGCTCACTGCGGTGACGATGGCCAGAAAAATGCCCACCTGGAAAACTGCGTTCCAGAACATCTGATATGCCTCGAAAGAGACGGGCCCCTAGAATCGCTCGGGGCGCAACAGTGCGTATACGAGATACGCGGTGAGGAGAGCGGCGCCAGCGGATCCCAGGATCAATTCCCAAGTGCTCATAGCCGCTGGCATCCTTCCACGTAGGCGAGGCTCACGGCGAAGAAAGCCACCGTTGCCAGAATGAAGATCAAGTCCCACATGGCTCTTTGCGTCACGCACGAGACATGCCATCAACGAACATCGTGGAAAATCGGCGCGCTTTACATTGCAACCGCTGGCCGGTTTGCGGTTTGCATTGATTTGCAACCTGCAGTTCGCAAAGAGTCAGGCGAAGCCAGAGCGCAAAGCCGCTGTCGAAACCAGGCTTTCTTCGCTGGAGTATGAAGTGCTCTCGCGAGCTGCCGAGTACTCGTTCACTATACTCTATTAAGCAAGAGCCGTCCTTTTAAACGCAAGGTTGGTCTGCTAGCTTTCGCCGCGCGACCACAGACGGCAAACGACGGTCCGGGCGTAGAAAGAGAGTAAACTCCGAAGCATCGCTCATGTATCAACCGTCCGAGACAGAATTGCGCGCGCGCCTGACCGGCTTCATCGAGAAACAGACCGGTGGACCGGTCACTGTCGGCGAGCTGACTCGCTACTCCGTCGGATTCTCGTGGCTGACCTACGGCCTCGAGGCGACGTGGCAGGAGGACGGTCAGCGCCAGCATCGTAACCTCATTGCTCGCATCGGTCCGCCCGACGGGGTTTTCGGGCCCTATAGTGCGGTTCCCCAGTTCGTCGCGCTCAAAGCGCTCGAACACAGCGGCGTCCCAGTGCCGCAGGTTTACTGGTACACCGATTCGCCCGAGGTCCTCGGCGCGCCATTCTTCCTGATGGAGAAAGTCGAAGGCGAGGCCCCGCTGCCATGGGTGCCGGGCGGCGGCGCGGCTTTTGACGACGCCACGCGCATGACGCTCGGGGAGCAGTTCGTCGCTGGGCTCGCGCGCCTGCATAGCTTCGAATGGCGCGGCACGCCTGCCGAACAGCTCGACGGCGCCCGGGACGTGGCGCAGGCGGCGGCCGCACAGATCAATTTCTGGGAGCGATACTTAAGACGGCACGAGCGGCGTCCTTACCCGATTCTGGAATGGGGGCTCCTATGGTTAAGATCCAATAGTCCGCGCGCGCCGCGTATCAGCGTGATTCACGGCGATTACCGGATCGGCAATTTCCTGGTGCTGGACGGACGCATCAGTGCGATGCTCGATTGGGAGCTGGTTCATCTTGGCGATCCGCATCAGGACCTGGGCTGGATGTGCATGCGGGCGTTTCGCGGCCGCTCGCCGCTGATGTGTCACCTAATCGCGCGGGACGAGCTCTACCGGCGCTACCAGGAGCTGAGCGGAATAGTGGTTGATCCGCGCGCGGTCACCTTCTACGAAATATTCGGCACCTTCACTTTGGCCGTCATGCACGTCGGCGCGGCGAACTGCTTCGAGGGCGGCGGTTTTGACGACTTGCGGATGGCCGCGATGGGCGCGCAGTTGTGGCGCCTGCTGGCGCAGTTGGAAAGACTTTTGTCGGGCGAGACACCATGAACAATTCGCTCAACCGGCTAATCGACGGAATCATAATCGCGCTTGAGCGCGAGATCATTCCGCGCGTGGACGACGCGTACGCTCGCGGCCAGGCCTTTGCCGTGATGGACCTCTTGCGCAACATGCGACCGCGCCTCGAGTGGTCGCGCGGGGTCACGCTCGCGCAAGTCAGCTTGCAGGAGGCAGCACTGAAGCGGGTGGACGATTTGTGCCGCGGCCAAAGCGAGCGCCCGACGGCTTACGCACCGCCGTCCGCGAGTTCGACCACCCTCGAAACCAGGGCGTTGGAGGAACGCCGCGACCGGTTGGAGGCCGAGGTGTGCGCCGTGCTCAAATGGCTGACAGAGCATCGCGGAGCGCTCGACGCCGCCGTCGCACAGGCGGTCGAGGACACACTTACGAACTACATGCGCGAGGCGGTCAAACGCGAGCTGGCGTTGACCGCGAATCCGCTCTTCGCGGAAATCTCTCGCGGAGCGAACGCGTAAGGATACTGAGAGAGAAGGGCAGGTATTAGAACATGCTTACAGCGCAGGACGATTTCATCGGTCATCAGCTTCCCACCACTTTCGACCACGTCGGCACCAGCGATCCGGCCTGGATGGAGCGGATGTGGTACACGGGACATCCCGTGCCCGCCGGCGACATCATCTTCGACATCGGCCTGGGCTACTACCCCAACAAGAACGTGATGGACGCGTTCGCCGGCGTGACCATCGACAATGTGCAGCATAATATCCGGATGTCGCGGCGGCTCCGCCCCGACCCGCTGCTGACGCGCGTCGGACCACTGCAAATCCAAGTGCTCGAAGGCCTGCGGCGGCATCGTATCGTGCTGGCGGAGAATGATTCGGGGATGAGCTTCGATATCGAGTTCCACGCCGCGCTGAACCCGCACGAAGAGGAGCCGCATTTCCGCCGCCGCCACGGGCGGGTCGCCGAGCAGATAGCACGTGCGCAACAGGTCGGTCGCTATTCGGGATGGATCAAAGCAGGCGGCAAGCGCTACGAGCTCAAGCCCGAGAACTGGTGGGGACAGCGCGACCGCTCCTGGG
Organism: uncultured delta proteobacterium; assembly: GCA_963710455.1. Classification (GTDB taxonomy): domain Bacteria; phylum Desulfobacterota; class Binatia; order Binatales; family Binataceae; genus JAKAVN01. The sequence continues at coordinate 35,119 of CAVQAG010000008.1, read as the reverse complement.
GCATCCGTGCGGAGTTACATACCGACGAGACCAAGCCGCCAATTTCCTATTTTCCGCCACTGCTGTTCAGTTGGTCGACCATTCAATTCGCCGATCACGGCCTGCAGTGGTACTTCAATGAGCGCGCGCCCGGTGACTTCATCTATATCACTGGCGAAGAGGTCCTGCCGCTCGGGCAGCATGCCGATCGCCGCCGCCGCATCATCGATGTCGCGCACGAGATCACCTGGGCCGACGATCCGCGCGGCCAGACGATGGACCGTGCCGAATTCGAAATGACCTTCGTGGGCGGCGCCAAACGACGCGTGCAGATAAAGATGCTACCCGGCCGCTATTACCTGAAGGCCGGGATGTACGGTGGCTTGCGCGGATGGGCGCAGGGCGACGACAAGGGTCCGATCTACGTCGAGCACGACCGCTGGGATTTGGGCGACCCGGAGATTCGCCGTCTGGTACGCACGCTGAGCGATCACGTGATCGAAGTACACGACGGCAATTCGGTTGGCTACGGCGTGATGGAGTACGGCGTCTCGTCCGGCTATCCGAAATACAAGTCGATTCAGAATCACCCGATCTTCTGAGGCTCGGGGTCGGGGATCTCACAATTCGGCAGCGGCAGCAGGACGAGGAACGCGGCGGTCGCCATCACGAGCGCCGCTGCGATCGCCCATCTATAGCCTCCCGTACGATCGATGATAAAGCCGGCGAGCGGCGGTCCGATAAGCGTGCCGAAGGCATTGCTGGTATAAAGCGTTCCCACCAGCGCGCCGAGATTGCCGATGCCGAAGAATTGCGCCAGCACCGTGGGCGCAAGCGCAGAGTAACCGCCATAGCCGGTGCCGATAACCAGCGCGAAGATCACCAGCGTCAGGTACGAGTGCGCGCCAAGCCAGATGGCGTAGCTCAGTGCCTGCAGCAGAAAGCACAGCAGATAGAGGCCGATCAGGCCGAACCGGTCCGCCAACGTGCCCAGGCCGAGCCGTCCGCATACGCTGCCGATGCCGATTACTCCGATTAGCGCAGCGCTGGCGACCGCGTTTGTCCCGAGGTCGCGCGCGAATGCGGGCAGAAATACAAATGGCACGAACAGCGGCACCGAGCACAAAAACGATGACGCGTAGAGCAACATGAAGGCCGGCGTCCGCAACGCCTCGCCCGTGCTCGGTCCGCTCCTGCTGCGCGCGATCGGCGAGCGCTTCGCCAGCGCGGCGGCGAGCAGGAGCAGCGACGCGCTCAGCAGGCCGAACAGTACGTAAGTAGCGCGCCATCCGTAGAACGGGATGCACTTCGCGGCGAGCGGCGCGCCGACGATCGTGCCGAAGCCGATGCCTGAAACCGCAATCCCGAGCGCCGTGTTGCGCCGGCGCACGAACCATCCGGTGACTACCGCCACCATCGGCGCATAGCCGCAGGCGACTCCCATCCCGACGCCGAGGCCGTAGGTGACATAGCCGAGCGGCAGACTGTTGATCCGCGAGGTCAACACGAGGCCGGCGCCCATGAAGAGTGCGCTCGCAACCATCACCGGCCGCGGACCGACACGATCCGAAATATGGCCGGCGGCGGCGCCGAAGATAAAGAAGATGAAAGCGGTTATCGAAAAGACCGCCGAGATTGCCGCGCGGCCGGAATGAAACTCGTCGGCCATTGGCTTGACGAAGGCGCCAAAGCTATAGACCACTCCGAACAACGTGAACATCGAGAGGAACGCGGCGAAGGCGATCACCCAGGCCTGCGGCGAATCAGGTTCCGTCGGCAGGATGCGCAAAACATGATCGAACGCAGAGATGCGCTCGCGCCGACCGGGAGTTCCGGCCGATGCGTATGCGTTTTGGATCTCAGCTCCGTCGCTCATCGCTTTACGCAACGCCCGGCGCCGAGAAGCGGCGCCGCAGGTGCCGCATCCTATTCGGGCCGCCGCTTAGCGGCAAACCGGTTGGCCCAGGTGATCCGTCGATGCCGGCTCATTTATACCCCGTCCGCCATAGAACCCCGCGATATCGAGGTCCGTGAGATTGAGTTCGCCTATTCCGTGCCGGCGCATGGCCTCAAGGCGCGTCGCCATGTAATAAAAGACTGACGCGCGAAGAGCCATCCTCTATCAGACATCGCGCAGTGGAGCAGAGAATCACGATGCGACAGGGAATCACGATTCCGTTGGAAGCCTTTCAGAACCAGCATTTCGTCGACTTGGTGCGCGAGGCCGAGCGTTGCGGCTACGTCGACGCATGGTCGTTCGAATCGTATGCGACCGAGGCCTTCGCTCCGCTCGCGGCGGCAGCAGTGCTCGCACCAAAAATGCGGCTGGGCACCGCGATCGTGCCGGTGTTTACGCGGCCGCCAGGTTTGATTGCGATGTCGGCAGCGACCGTGCAGCAGCTTTCTGGCGGACGGCTCATCCTTGGGCTCGGAACCTCGTCGCGGGTGATCGTCCAGCAGTGGATGGGCGTGCCGTTCGAGCATCCGGTGACCCGGGTGCGCGAAACCGTCGCCGCGATTCGCAGCGCGTTCAAAAGCGAGAAGGTCACGCTCAAGGGCAAGACCGTACAGGTCAGCGGCTTTCGCATGGCCATCACGTTGGACACGCCGCCTCCGATCTACCTCGGCGCGCAGGGCGCGACGATGCTTCGCCTGGTCGGCGAGATCGCCGACGGCCTCATCACCAACTTCATCACGCCGGCGACCCTGCCCGCGATGATCGCGCACGTGCGCGAGGGCCAGCGCGCCGCCGGCAAGGACGCGAATACGCCGCTCGACGTGGTCTGCCGCATCTTCGTCGCGGTCGATGAGGACAGCGACGCGCTGCGCGCCGAACTGCGGCGCCACCTGACCGCCTACATGACCGTCCCGCAATACAATAATTTCTTCCGCGAGATCGGCTTCGATCGCGAGGCTACGACCGCTGCCGAGGCCTGGAACGCTGGCGATCGCAAGGCCGCGCTGGCGGCGGTGCCGGACCGGATGCTGGAGGAGATTTACGTCTTCGGCAGTGTCGACCATTGCCGCGCGCGGCTTGCGGAATACGCGAAGGCTGGCGTGACCGCCACAGCGCTTCAGCCGGAATCGTTCGCGGCGGATCCCAAGGAGCGGCGCGCCCGGATCCTGCGCGCGATCGAGCGTCTTGCTATAGCTTAGCGTGGGAATGACTGCCGTTGTAGCCTTTTCCGGCTGCCAGGGACGCGCTAGGCAGGAACGCTGGAGCATCGAGCGAGCTTTTACTCGGAGAGTGCGATGGCGGTAGAGAAAAAGCCGATCAAAGCCATGCCGAAGCGTTTTGTCGCCGACGTAAAGAAGATGCGCGAGCGCGCGCGCCGGCACATGCAATCCGGCGCCGTCACCGAAAGCTATCGCGCCGACCGCGCGCAGGTCATCAAGGTGCTCAATGACGTGCTCGCGACCGAGATTGTCTGCATCCTGCGCTACAAGTCACATTTCTACTTTTCGAAAGGACTCGACGCGGAGCCGGCGCGGGCCGAGTTTCTCCGGCATGCGGCCGAGGAGCAACAGCACGCGGATTGGGTCGCCGAACGGATAACCCAACTTGGCGGCGAGCCCAATTTCGATCCCAAGGGGCTGCCGGATCGCAGCCATTCCGAGTACGGCCGTCATAGCAACCTCGTTACGATGATCCAGGAGGACCTGATCGCCGAACGCGTCGCGATCGAATCCTATTCCGAGATCATACGATGGCTTGGCGACGACGACATGACTACGCGCCGTCTCATGGAGGACATCCTCAAGACCGAGGAGGAGCACGCCGACGACATGGCCAACCTGCTCGCCAAGGTAAGTTAGAGCGACTGATGTGAGTAAGCGATGAGTGAGATTCGACCAGCCACCGCCGGAGCGCCGGGCACTTTAGTGCGAGAGCAACGTGGTCCACTGAGCCTGGGGCTCTTCATGCCCAATTGCAGCTACGCATATTCGATTAGCACCTACAAACCGGTGCCCGACGACTGGACCTACGAGTCCAACGCGCAAATTGCCCGCGCCGCCGAGGCCGCCGGTTTCGATTTTCTTTTTCCAGTGGCCAAGTGGAAGGGTTACGGCGGCAAGACGGATTTTCTCGGCACCTCACTCGAGACAATGACCTGGGCCGGTGCGCTGCTGGCGACCACCGAGCGCATCCAGGTGTTCTCCACCGTGCACGTGCCGATTTTCCATCCGCTGGTCGCGGCCAAGATGGGTGCGACGCTCGACCATATCGGAAAGGGGCGCTGGGGCCTCAATGTTGTCAGCGGATGGAGCGAGCGCGAGTTTGGAATGATGGGGCTCGAAGTCCTGCCTCATACCGAACGCTACGAACGCACCGCGGCCTATATCGAAATTATCAAGGGACTGTGGACCTGCGACCCCGGCACCTTCAACCACGAATCGAAGTGGTACCGGATTCGTGACGGATGGGTGATGCCGCAGCCGACGCAGAAACCGCATCCGCCAATCGCCAATGCCGGCGTGTCGGACGAGGCACGCGAGTTGGTCGCCCGCCAGTGTGACTGGGCCTTTATCGCGCCGCCATCGTTGGAAGCGTGCGCCGGACTGACCGCTGATTTTCAAGGGCGCGCGGCGCGTCATGGACGCAGCGTCAGATGTTGCTGTTACCCGTTCGTGGTCTGGCGCGAGACCGAGCGCGAGGCCAACGAGGAACGCCGCCGTATCCTGGAACAGATGGATCGTGAGGCCGCCGAAAACTGGGCGCGTGGTCTGCTTCCACAGAGCGGCTCATTCGACAACTTCACGCTCGAGATGTTTGCCCTTGGCGGTGGCGCCTTGCCGATCATTGGCACCCGCGAGCAGGTCGCCCAAGGCCTCGACCGCATCTACCGCTCGGGGATGGACGGCGTGCTGATGGTGTTTCTCTCATATTACGAAGACACCGTCCGCTTCGAGCGCGAGATCATGCCGTTGCTCCGCCAGCTCGGAACGATCCGCTAGCACCCGGCTAGCGTCCCGTCGGGTGGACGTTCACGACCGGTGCAATCTGAAGTTCGCGCGCGACCGCGTCCGGCTCGGCCCCGTTGGGAAGAATCATCAGTACCGAACTGATCCCATGAGTTCCGGGCGCGAGATCTTCCCATCCGGTAATCAAATATCCGATTTGCAGCGCGCCGCCCTCGCAATCCGAAGGACCCGGTCCGGATGCGTCCGCCGTGGCCCCGTCGCAATAATAAAGCCGGCGCTCAAGTGTCGCGAAATCAGGCGACGGCCTAAAAGTCTGCATCACTACCTTGCCGCCACCCCTAAGCGCGAGCCACTTCACCGCCGGCGGATCGCGTGCAACCTCAGCTGCCACAGCGCTCCTCGTCCCAGGCTCCAACGGCTGCCATTTCATCCCCGTCCACGACAGCGCGAAACCATCGAGCCCGACGAAATCCAGCCAGGCGCATACTCGAACGTCACTGAAGAACAGGCGCGGCAGCCATAGAACTCGCGCGGCGAAGGAATCCTCCGCACGGTCGCCGTAGAAGATCTCTTCGCTAAGCACGGGCGGCGATTTAATTCCGAAAAACAGCCTCACCGAATGGCTCACACGCCGAATAAGCCGGATCCGACCGCTGTGCCACGCCAGCACGCGGTTCGACACACCGTTGGCGCTGAGCCGCAGCTTGAAAAGCTTCAGCACCCGCGCCGTCACCTGTACCTCAGTCCCTTCGATCAGACTCGGCGATAGTTGGCCGCGGCCGTCCTTGAGCGCGAGGCTGATCGGAAAATCGCCACGGAACGTCATCCGGTAACTTCTGCCCTCGATGCCGCTGTGAGTCGGATCGTAGCTGACATAAGAAATGGAACTGAGACGCGGAGAAGCAACGGCCGCGATATACGCATACCGGCGTGCGTCGCCCACGGCATCGACCGCTTCGATCTCGAGCGCATCGGGAGGAAGGTCGCGCGGTGACGACACGCGATCGCCGAGGTCGGAAAGCATCATCGAGATTTCATCGTCAGGGTCGAGAATTCCGGGGCTGTCGTCGGACAGTGGCTCGGGACCGTCGGGCAGTGCATAGCGGCCATCGGCCAGGACTTCATCGATCTGGAACGCAATTGGCGCCAGGCGCCGGTCATGCAGCGCGAGCACCTCCAGATGGTTTTCAGAACTACCGATAAGTTGCGGCATCGCGGCGCCCTTGAGCACGATCGCTCGCCAATTCAGCCCGGAGGAATCGGCGAGGGCAGGGGAGGCGACGCAGCCTATGGAAGCCGTCGCGAGAGCGAGCGCTCCCAGGATTGCGCGCGTGACGGCGTGCATATGGCGAGAGCCGCGTGGGGCCGTCAAGCGGCGCATCATCTCACGATCTTGGCGCAATCTATCGTCGAACGCGAAGCGCATTGAAAACGGAGTGCCGCCAATGGGTTCGCAAGCGCGGCAGCGCCGGGATATGCTTTTTTCCCGGCGCCGGACGCGCTATCGAATACCCAGGGTCCCCAGGCGATCACGATGAGCACATGCAAGACGGTCGCGGTCGAGAACACCGCGCAGGCCTTCCTCGAAATGCTCGAAGCGCTGGGCGTACGGTATCTGATCGGCAATGCGGGAACCGATTTCGCCTCCATCATCGACGCGTTTTCCAAACGCATCGTCGACGGCAAGGCCGCGCCGCGCGCGATGATGGTCGCGCACGAGTGTTGTGCTGTCAGCATGGCGCACGGCTACTACCTGATGACCGGCGAGCCGGCGGTGGCGATGGTGCATACCACGCCCGGCACGGCCAACGCGCTCGGTGCGCTGATGAATGCGTTTCGCTCCAACGTGCCGCTGCTGTTGTGCGCCGGTCGCACGCCCCTTACCGAGGCGGGGAGGCCGGGCAGCCGCGACACGCTTATCCATTGGGGGCAGGAATCTTTCGACCAGGGCTCGATCGTGCGCGAGTTCGTCAAATGGGACTACGAGCTGCGCAGCTTCGATCAGCTCGAAGCCGTGATGCGCCGGGCGTTCACGGTCGCGATGGCGGAGCCGCGCGGCCCAGTCTACCTCAGCTTGCCGCGCGAGGTGCTCGCCGAGCCAAATCGTGAATTCAGCTACTCGCCGATGGGGCTCGAGCCACCTGTGACGCCTCCGGCGCCGTCGCCCGAGGCTTTGGCCGCGATGGCGCGGCTGACAGCGGATGCCGAGCGGCCGCTGATCATCACGCGCATGTTGGGACGCAACCCGGCGGCGGTTGCGAGCTTGGTCGCGCTGGCCGAATCGTTCGCGCTGCCGGTGGTCGAGCATCCCAATCCCGCATACGTCAACTTTCCCAACAATCATCCACTGCATCTGGGTTACGATCCCGCGCCTTACCTCAACGACGCCGACCTCATCGTCGTGATCGATACCGACGTGCCGTGGATTCCGCATCTGCGCAGTCTGGGCGCCGGAACGAAGGTCGTCCATCTCGGCGTCAATCCGATTTACGATCGCTACCCAATCTGGGGATTTCCGTCCGATCTCGCGGTGCAAGCCGATTCTGCGGTGGCGCTCCCGATGCTGACCGAGGCGCTGGCCCCGATGCGCGTGGCCCGCCACGGCGCGATCGAGAAGCGAGCGGGCCGAATCGCCGAGCAGCATAGGCGCCTGGTCGCAGCGGCACAGGCGGAGATCGAGGCGGCTGCGAAGCATCAGCACATCACGCTCGAATGGCTCGCCCACTGTCTTGACCGCGTGCAGGACGAGCGGATGGTCTTCATCAACGAGTACGATCTGAGCCTGCGCCATATCACGCTCGACCGACCCGGCACGCAGTTTGGCCATTCCACCGCGGGCTATCTCGGATGGGGCGTGGGTGCGGCGCTGGGTGTCAGGCTGGGCGCGCCCGACAAGACGGTGATCGCGGTAGTAGGCGACGGTAGCTACATCTTCAGCGTGCCGAGCGCGTGTCACCTGGCTTCAGCAACCCTTGACCTGCCGACCTTGACGATCATCGCGAACAACGGCGGATGGGGCGCAGTTCATCGCGCCGTCCAGGGCGTGCATCCTGAAGGATGGTCTATGCGTACCGGTGAGATGCCGTTCGTGCGTTTCGGAATGCAACCGGCATACGAGATGTTCGCTCAGGCCTATGGTGGTTACGGCGAAGCGGTGAGCGATCCGAAGGAACTGCTTGCGGCACTGGGGCGCGCCCTCCATGCGGTGCGTGAAGAGCGCCGTCAGGCCGTGCTCAACGTCATTTGCCGCCCGCTGTGATTACAAAGGCAGGCCAACATGCGAGTCATTGTTGTCGGCGGCGGAATCGGAGGCCTGACGGCGGCACTCACATTGATGCGCGCGGGGCTCGACGTCGAGGTGTTCGAACAGGCGCCCGAGCTGCACGAAGTCGGCGCTGGCATTCAGATAAGCCCCAACGCAACGCGCATCCTGCATCGCCTCGGACTCGGCGAAGCGCTCGAACGAATCGGAGTACGGCCGCTTACGTTCGAATTCATCCGCTGGGACGACGGGCGGGTCCTGATGCGTTCGCCCCTAGGCGACGAGTGCGTGCAGCTTTTCGGCGCGCCCTATTATCACTTTCATCGCGCGGATCTGCTGATGGTGCTCGCCGCCGCAGTACCGTCGAAACGTATCCATCTCGGCTATAGATGCGTCGGCGTTGCCGAGCGTCATGACCGCGCCGAGGCAAGCTTTCATGATGGTTCGATTGCAGAGGCCGACGCGATAATCGGGGCCGACGGCATTCATTCCGCGGTCCGCACCGCCATCCTTGGCCCTGAGTCGCCGCGCTTTTCCGGCAACGTCGCTTACCGCGGGCTGGTGCCGGCCGCACGGCTCGCCCATCTCGGGATGGAGCCCAGGTCGAATTTATGGGTCGGGCCGAACCGTCATTTCGTGCATTACTTCGTCGGCGCCGGCCGTTACGTCAATTGGGTTGGCGTCGTGCCAGACGAGTGGCGTGTCGAATCTTGGACAGCGCGGGGCGAGATCACCGACGCACTGGCAAAGTTCGATGGATGGCATTCGCGAGTGCGCGAGATTATCTCCGCCGCTGACGTCACCAACCGCTGGGCGCTGTACGATCGCGACCCGCTCGAGACCTGGGCGGTCGGACGCGTCGCGCTACTCGGCGATGCTGCGCATGCGATGCTGCCGTTCATGGCGCAAGGCGCGGTGCAGTCGGTCGAGGACGCTGCGGTGCTGGCCAAATGCCTTGGCGCAGTGAACACCGGCGGGGTTGTCGCGGCGCTCCGCCGCTACGAGGCGATTCGCAAGCCGCGCGCTTCGCAGTGCCAGATGGGTTCGCGGAACAATGCCGTGATGTTTCATTTGCCTGATGGCGAGGAGCAGCGCACGCGCGACGCCAACCTTTCCTCCGCCCTAAACGGGCTCGGCTCGCGCGGCTGGCTTTATGCCCACGACGTTGAAGCCGCCATGGTACGAAGCACGAGGAGCCGAAAGGAGAGCTGACATGAGCATGCTCCCGGGCTACCGGCGTACGAAGGATGGAGTCGATCCGCCACACGACCACGGCGCTTATACGAGTACACACAAGCGGGCGCCCAAGCAGCCGCAGATCCGGATCGCGCAGACGCTCTCCGAGATCACGGGGCCGCGTTTCGGAGCCGAAGTGGTGAGCGACGGTGATGCCGACCTCACGCGCTTCGCCGGCGGCGAGGCTCTGGGCGAACGTATCCTGGTGACCGGCCGCGTGCTCGACGAGGACGAGCGCCCACTCTCCAACGCGCTGGTCGAGATCTGGCAGGCGAACGCCGCTGGTCGTTATGCGCACGACGTCGACCAGCACGACGCGCCGCTCGATCCGCATTTTTCCGGCGTGGGCCGCGTCGCGACCGGCGCCGATGGCGTATATCGCTTCACCACCATCAAACCGGCCGCATATCCGTGGAAAAATCATTTCAACGCGTGGCGTCCGCAGCACATCCATTTCAGCCTGTTTGGTCCCGGCTTCGCGACCCGCCTCATCACACAGATGTATTTCCCCGGCGATCCGCTGCTCAAACTTGATCCGATCTACCAGAGCGTTCCCGACCCGGCGGCGCGCGAGCGGCTGGTCTGTGCCTTTGATATTGAGACGACCATGCCGGACCGCGCGCTGGGCTATCGTTTCGATATCGTACTGCGCGGTCGCGCTGCCACACCGTTCGAACGCGAACTCGAGGGAGGCGCGAGATGATTCGCCGCGCGACGCCGTCGCAAACTATCGGCCCCTTTTTTCATCGAGCACTATTGGATGAAGGATGGAACGATCTGGACAATCTCGCCGCGCGCGGCGCAGTTGGCGAGCGCGTCATGATCGAGGGGAGCGTGCTCGACGGCGACAGCGCGCCAGTGACCGACGCGATGATCGAGGTATGGCAGGCCAACGCCGCAGGCCGTTATGACCATCCGGAGGATCTTCAGCCAAGCAAGCCGCTCGACCGCAACTTCCATGGCTTCGGCCGTGTCGCGACCGGACCCGATGGACGTTTCCGCTTGCGCACTATCAAGCCCGGTCCTGTGGCTGGCGCTGGCGAGGCGCTACAAGCGCCGCATATCAATGTGTCGATTTTCGCACGTGGTCTTTTAAAGCGGCTCGTCACACGGATCTATTTTCCCGGCGAGCCGCTCAACAAAAGCGATGCGCTCTTGAGCGCGCTGCCCACCGATCGCCGCGACACGTTGATCGCACGCGCCGTAGACGCCGGCGCGGCGGAGCGCGTCCTCGAATTCGACATCGTGTTGCAGGGCGATAACGAGACCGTGTTCCTTGACGCATAAGACGATGCGCTTGCAATCGCGTGGGCAGGGCCGATGAGCGTTCATCCGGCCGACTCGGAAATTTACGGCGCGCTGTGGGGAACGGCGGAGATGCGCGCGCTCTTTTCCGACGCGACGCAGCTGCAGTTGATGCTTGACGTCGAGTCCGCGTTGGCGCGGGCCGAGGCGAAGCTTGGCCTGATGCCGCTACAGGTCGCCGAGACGATTACGAAAGCGGCGCGGGTAGACAATCTGAGCATCGAACGGATCGCCGAAGGAGCGCGCGAAACCGGCGTCCCGATTCCAGCGCTGGTGAGCGAGCTCGGCCGCCTGGCGGGTGAAGAGGCCGCGCGCTTCATCCATCTCGGAGCGACTACGCAGGATATTCTCGATACCGCGTTGGTGCTCCAAATGCGGCGCGCTCTCGGGTATCTGCGCCGCGACCTGGTGGCTCTCGCGCGTACGCTGGCGCGGCGAGCGAGTGAGTATCGCAATACGCCGATGGCCGGTCGCACGCACTTGCAGCACGCGGTGCCGGTAACCTTTGGGCTCAAGTGTGCAGTCTGGGCGTCGCCGCTCGCCGCTCACGTCGAACGGCTCGACCAGGCGGCGCGGCGTAGTCAGGTAGTTCAATTTGGGGGTGCTGCTGGAACGCTCGCCGCGGTTGGCACGAACGGAGTGGCTGTGACCGAGGCGCTCGCGCACGAGCTTGGCCTCGGTGTGCCGGATTTGCCGTGGCACGTCGTGCGAGACTCCGTGGCCGAAATCGTTGCACTGCTGGGGTTGGTGTGCGGCAGTCTCTCCAAGTTCGCACTCGACGTTTCGCTCCTGATGCAGACCGAAGTGGCCGAGGTTTTCGAGCCGCACGCGCCGGGCCGCGGCGGTTCTAGCACGATGCCGCAAAAGCGCAACCCGGTCGCTTCCGAATACATCATTGCCGCCGCGCGTGGCGTGCATGCGCTGGTGCCTTTGATGCTGACTGCGATGGCGCAGGATCACGAGCGCGGAACCGGTTCATGGCAGTCCGAGGCGTTGGCGCTGCCGCAATGCTTCGTCCTTTGCGCGGGTGCGATTGCGCATGCGCTCGCGACAGCGGACGGGATGACGGTCGATTCGGCGCGGATGCGCCGCAACCTGGAGCTTGGCGGCGGCCTGATCATGGCCGAGGCGGCGGCGAGGGGGCTTGCGCCGATGTTGGGCCGAGCGGCGGCGCATCATGTGCTCCAGCGCGCGTCGGATCACGCGATCGCCGAAGGCAAAACCCTTGCGCAAGCTCTGCGCGACGACGCCGAGGTCCGCGCGCATCTTAGCGATGAGCAGATCGATCGCCTGACCGATCCGGCGGCGTACCTGGGATCGGCGGGAGCCTTCGTGGATCGTGTCGTAGCGCGCATCGCGCGCCTTGAATGAGGGCGAGGCTGAAACGTGCAAAGCCAGGGCGCCTGTTGTATAAGTAAAACTGGTAACGTAGATAAGCGAACGAAGCGCTCTTCGGGAGGGTATAGCGATGGCAGCGAACGTGACCGTCGATTACAACGCCCTCGTGCGGGAAGACCGGGTCCATTCCCGCGTGTATATCGACCAGCAGATTTTCGAAGACGAGATGGAGAAAATTTTCCATCGCGGATGGGTCTTCGTTGGCCATGCTAGCGAGATTCCGGAGCCGGGCGATTACCGGCTCGCGTGGGTTGGCCGCTATCCGATTATCATGGTGCGCGGCGAAGATGGCGAGGTGCGGCTGCTGTCGAATCGCTGCCGCCATCGGGCGAACACGGTCTGCCAGAGCGAACGCGGGAATGCGCGGTTTTTCCGCTGCGACTATCACGGCTGGATGTACCGCAATGACGGCAAGCTCGCCTCGGTGAGCTATCCGGAGGCATACGATCACTCGCTGCGCAAAGAGGACTATGGCCTGATTCCGTTGCCGCGGATGGCGAATTATCGGGGGTTCATCTTCGGCAGTATAGCGCCGCAGGGAATGAGCCTCACCCAGCATCTGGGTAAGGCAACCGAACAAATCGATCTCTTCAACGATCTTTCGCCGATAGGCGAGATCGACGCGCGCGGCGGGATTCATAAGTACAGTTTTCGCGGCAACTGGAAATTGCAGATCGAAAATTCGATGGACGGGTACCATCCGAATTTCGTGCACAAGAGCTTTTTCGGCATGATGGGACGGCGCGGGATCAAGACGCCGACGCGCCATTTCGGCGGCACTTCGATCGCGGTAACGCGCGATTTTGGCCATGGGCACGTGATGCTCGACTATCGCGAATGCAATCGCGACGGACAGCTGCTGAACGTGGTGCAGGGCGCGGACAAATACCGCGAGGCGATGTTTGCACGTTACGGCGAGGAGCGCGCGAAAGAGATAATCAACAGCGGCGGCACCCATCTGCTGGTTTTTCCCAACCTGGTGATGATCGGCGTGCAATTAAGAGTCGTCCGACCGATCGCTCCCGATCAGACCGAGGTGTACCTCTACCCGACGCTGCTCAAAGGGGTTGAGCCGGAGATGAATCAATGGCGCCTGCGTGGCCACGAGAGCTTTTTCGGCCCGGCGGGATTCGGCGCACCGGACGATCTCGAGATGTTCGAGCGGATGCAGATTGGCTTCCGCAATGATCTCGATCCGTGGCTGATCCTGTCGCGCGGGATGCATCGCGAACGCCGCGAGCCCGATGGGACCCGGGTTGGCCACGTGACCGATGAGGTGACGCAGCGCGGAATCTGGCGCGAATGGAAACGGTTGATGACCGGGCGCGAAGAGCAGACCGAAAGCCACGCAGAAAGTATCGACACGATGCGGCTTGTGGCGGTCGATTAGGCCGGAGCGCTTGAAATGGAAAGCCTGCGCGAGCGCGTCGAAGAGTTTCTCTTCTACGAGGCGAAGCTAATCGACGAGCACCTATATGAAGAATGGCTGGGGTTGTGGACCGAGGACGGACTGTATTGGGTGCCTTGCAATACGGACGATGCCGACCCGGCGCGCCAGGCGATGATAATTTATGATAATCGCGCGCGGCTGGGCGAGCGAATCTATCGTTTAACGAGCGGAGCGGCGTGGGCGCAGCAACCGCGCTCGCGGACGCGGCGGCTGATCTCGAACGTCGAGGTGCGGCAAAACGAAGGCGGCTACCTCGTCGAGTCCAACTGCATAATCGCGGAATTGCGGCGCTCCAAGCAGGACATCTTTGCCGCGCGGATGTTACATACGCTGCGGCCAGCGGGTGAAAGCTTCCGGATTGCGCTCAAGAAAGTGTTGCTGTTGAACAATGACGAGCCGATCGACAATCTGACTTTCCTGGTTTAATTATATTAAAAAGGAAATCCGGGATTGTTATTCGCCATTCGATTGCGCCATTAGCGACAGCGGACCACGGAACGAAATATTCGGTGAGAAGCGTACTGTCTGACCGGGCACAAGACGCAAAGCCGGAAAACGCGACGTCAATTCCTCGAGCACGACGCGAGCTTCGAGCCGCGCCAGCGGCGCGCCCAGGCAGAAGTGCGCGCCATGTCCGAACGAGATGTGGTCGCGGGCGTTTGCGCGCCTGACATCGAATCGCTCAGGATCTTCAAACACCGCTGGATCGCGATTCGCCGCTCCGAGCAAAAGCAGCAGGTCCGCCTCGGCAGGGACTGGAACTCCTCCGATCTTGATCGCCTCTCTGGTCCTGCGCCGCCACGCGATGACCGATGAATCCAGGCGCAGTACTTCTTCGATCGCGTTCGGAATCAACGAAGGATCTCGACAAAGGTCGTTCCACGCCGCGCGATCGGCTAGCAGGCGCCGGAATGCATTGCCGAGCAGATTGGTGGTCGTCTCGTGACCGGCGAGCAGCAAGCCAAAGACGATGGTCGTGACCTCCGGATGCGTCAGCGCTGGCAAATCGCTCTCACGTGCGAGCAGCAGATCGCTGGTGAAATCCTCGCGCGGTTCCCTGGCGCGCGCTGCGACCAATTCCTCGGCGTAACGCCAGAACGCCGCCATTCCCCGCGCGAGCCGGCATTGCTCATCGTCGCTGGGATGGCCGAACATGAACAGGATGCGGCTTTCCGCGCCCGCCTTGATGCGTGGCACGTCTTCGTCGGGAACACCAAGGATGCGGAAGATGACGAGGGCGGGAAGCTCCCACGCGAAATCGCGAATCAGGTCGGCGCTCCCACGCGCAAGGCGCTGCTCGCTAAACTTGACCACCAGGTCGCGAATGAAGGGCTCCATGGCCGCGACGCGGCGCGGCTTGAACGCAACGTTGGCGAGCCTTCGGACGCGAGTATGCGCCGGTGGATCGACGTTGGTCAGCGTCGGCACCGGACGAAAGTCGCCGTCGAGGAGAATCCGTTCAGTGGCCGGGCAGGCGGCCTTCAGAGCGGAAAGCGCGTTGGCGGCCGAGAATAGCCGCGGGTTTTCGAAGATCTGCCGGATGTCGTGATAGCGCGTAACCACCCAATATTTCAGCCTGGTGCTATAGAACACCGCAGTTGCCGCGCGGGCCTCGGCGAAGAATTCATACGGGTCCGCAAGATACGACTCGCTAAACGGGTCAAATCGCTCCTCGAGGCCGCTATTCCCGGAGTGCATACTCATCCCTGACTACTCAGTCCGATAAATACCCGCGACAGGGTATTCAGGCGGCGGCGTGCACCGGCGGTCTTTTTGCGGCCCACGGACGCGCCTGCTCGAGTTGCGCGGACAGGCGGAGGACGGTCGCTTCGTCGCCAAAACGTCCGGCGACCTGCACTCCAACCGGAAGGCCGTCCGCGCTCCAGTGCAAAGGAAGCGAGATCGCCGGTTGGCCGGTAACGTTGAACAGCGGCGTGAAGGGGACGTAGGAGAAAACCTGCCGCGTCCATTCCATCGCGGTCATCCCCTCGCGGTTCTGATTGAGCTCACCCAGTGGCGCGGGTACGCGCGATATGGTTGGGTTGACGAGCACGTCCACCTTTTCGAAGAACGCGCCGACCTGGCGCGACACGGTGTTGCAGTGCGTGATCGCGTTAAGCAGATCGATCGCTGAGTAACGCTTGCCGTCTTCGTAGGAGGCGAGCGTGACCGCTTCGAGCGTGTCGGGTCCCGGCTTGCGCCCGGTCATTGCGGCGGCGAAATCGATCGAGGCCACGCCAAAGACGGCCCAGATGACGTGCACGTTTTCGAGAAACGCCTCCCAATCGAAACGCGGACGATCCTCGATCAGCGTGTGGCCGAGGCTTTCAAGCAAGCGCACGGTTTCATGCACGGCCTTTTCGCATTCCGATTCAATCTTGGCTCCTGAAGCCGGCGTGGCGGTCCATGCGATGCGCAGGCGGCTCGGCGGTATGCCGATTTCATCGCGATACGGGCGGGCTGGAGGAACGGGATGGCCCGGCGCTCCCGGGTCGGGGCCGGCCACTGCGTCGAGCAGCGCCGCGGCGTCGCGCACACTACGGGTCACCGCGAACTCGCACGCCAGGCCGCAGAGCAAATCCCCGTAGTCGGGGCCCGACGGAATACGGTCGCGCGAAGGCTTGAGCCCGACAAGGCCGTTGCACGAGGCCGGGATGCGAATCGAGCCGCCGCCGTCGTTGGCGTGGGCGATCGGTACGATTCCCGCGGCGACCGCCGCTCCTGAGCCACCGCTGGAGCCGCCAGCACTGCGTCCCAGGTCCCACGGATTATGCACGGGGCCGAATGCGCGCGTCTCTGTCGTCGGGTTGTATCCGAACTCGGGCGTTTGCGTGGTGCCGGCAAGCACGAGGCCGGCGCGCCGAAAGCGCGCCATCAGTTCGGTGTCGGCGTCGGGGACGTAGCCGCGCGCGAGCTTCGAGCCCATCTCGGAGCGCACGCCTTTGGCGTGGAGCACTAGCTCCTTGATCATGAAGGGGACGCCGGTGAACGGGCCGCGGGGAAGGCTGGCGCGAATCTCGGCGGCAGACTCCTTGGGGAGGGTGTGCAGCACCGCGTTGATCCGGGGATTTACCTTGGCCGCCGCGTCGAATGCGGCCGCGGCGAGTTCCTCTGGCGTCACCTCCTTGCGGGCTACCAGTTCCGCCAGTCCGAGACCGTCGTGTGCAGTGTAATCCTTGAGCGAAATCATCGCCGTGTCCTCCCATAGAAATCCATACAGTTATCGCCGCGTTACCACACTTCACGCTGCGGCGGCAACTTCGCCGACTAACGTGAAAGCCGAATCGGCGGCGCCTGTTGCGGGATCGCTCGGCGCAATGTATCCAAAAGGTGTAGCGGCGTCGCGATCATCGGACCGAAACACGGACGTAATGCCGCGGCAATGGCGACGCGGTTACCATCCGCCGCCAGCTCATCAAAATTATGCGGGTGCGGATTGCGAAATGGCGCCGCGCGAAGCGGAGAAAACTAGATGGGGCCGATCGGAGACGCGATTTTTCTGACCAAGGGCTCAGGACGCCACAGCGAGAAGCTCACCTCGTTCGAGCTTGCGCTGCGCGACGCCCGGATCGCGGAGTTCAACCTGGTGCGGGTGAGCTCGATTTTTCCTCCCGGATGCAAGGTCATTCCGATCCAGGAAGGGCTCAAGCATCTTAAGCCCGGTCAGATCGTGTACGCCGTGATGTACGACAACGCCACCAACGAACCGCATCGCCTGGTGGCGTCTTCCGTCGGCCTCGCCATCCCGGCCGACAAGGATCAGTACGGCTACCTGTCGGAGCATAAGAGCTTCGGCGAGACCGATCAGAAGGCGGGCGACTATGCCGAAGACCTCGCGGCGACGATGCTCGCCACCATCCTGGGCGTCGACTTCGATCCCAATGCCAGTTATGATGAGCGCAAAGACATCTGGAAAGTGTCGGACAAGATCGTCACGACCCGCAACGTCACCCAGTCGGCGATCGGCGATCGCGAAGGGCTATGGACATCGGTTGTTGCGGCGGCAGTGTTCGTCAATCTGCCCAAGGTCAAGTAGAGCCAGCGACGAAATCCGGCTCGGCCAAGGCCTTTGCTGACGATCCCCAGCCTCTTCCGGTCAGCGCAAGGATCGCCGACAGCAGCGCCAGGGAACCAAAATATTCGGCGCCGCAGTAAAGGAGCGGTTCGAACAGGCGAGTACTGAGATTCAGGATTAGCGCGCCGGCGAGCACGATTCGCGCGGTCAATGCGCGGGCACGGTCGCTTTCCTTGTCCAGGCAGGCGATAAACGTCAGCGCCATGTATGGCACTTCGAGCACCATGTAGTATTCCAGCCAGGAGACTGGTGAGAAGGCGGGCATCGTGCAAAAAAGCGCCGCCAATGAGAGGCGCGAATCAGGCCCATTTGCGCCACTTGGACCCACCAATAGCCAGACGACAACCGCGACCGACAGCGCAAGCTGGAAGACGAACCCGGCGGTCGCGGCGACTCCCGGGCTGAACCGTCTGCGGCCATGCCGGGCCGCGAACAATCGCACCGAGATCGCGGCGGCTGATTGATTATACTTGTTATACAGGTCGTGCGAGAGATGCGGAACGCGAGTAGTCAGACTTCTTACATACTCCGTCGTCTCGTGAAGGGCATATCCGGTACCCACAAATATGGATGGTAAGCACAAAAGTGCGATAAGGGCGAACAGGAACGAAATGAGAAACAGGACACGCCCGCGGCCGAGCGAGTAAAATATCACCGGCAGGCCGATTGGCTTAATCAGCGCCGAGGCCGCCAAAAGCGCTCCGCTCGTTATCAGCCTCGATTCGGTCATGAGCACGAGTCCCCACACTATCATCGCTACCAGGAGAAGATTGATTTGCCCGTGATCGAAGTTAGGCTGAATGAATCGCACGCAGAGCAATACCGGGACCACGATCATTTCCCCACGCAACTGAAACCCGCGGCCACAAAGCAGGCGGCTCGTTCCCAATATCATCGCGGGTAGAGCCAGCGCCGTGCTGATCAG
This sequence comes from uncultured delta proteobacterium, assembly GCA_963710455.1. Classification (GTDB taxonomy): domain Bacteria; phylum Desulfobacterota; class Binatia; order Binatales; family Binataceae; genus JAKAVN01. The sequence continues at coordinate 16,566 of CAVQAG010000008.1, read as the reverse complement.
AAACCATAGAAGCTGCGCCGCGCGCAGTGGGAGCAACCCTAATGGAATGAAAGCCACAGCGTACGCAGGGGCATATTGAAAAGGGCTCGGATCGTGAAAATTGTAGATCGGCACACGGGCCGCGGCGTGGATGCCGGCGTTGCGGTAGATAATCAGATCGCTCTGGGAGCGCAGCGAAGCGGAAATAGCAAATCCGACCAGATAGAGAGCGATCACTATCCAGGCCGCGGTGCGCGATTGACTACTGGAGAGCGGTAGCTTGTATCGCGTCAAGCGATTATTGGGCGGGGTCGCCCAATTCAGCGGTCGGCGTGGCTCTGAAGTTCATAGATCGAACTGTAACCTTTGCTGAAATCTGGAGGCAGGCGGATGTCTCCCGCTGTGCGCCGGACGCTAAGCGGGGCGCGGCCGCGAACGATCGCCCCAAAAAATCGCGTTTTAGTCGGATCGGCGCTGAGCGGTATCGCGTCGGCGGCGCTGTACGCGTTGATCAGGAGCCGGCGGTCGGCGGCAGAAGTATTGGGCGCCGACCAGTGAATCAACCGGTAGTGATGAATGTGGATGCTGCCGGCGGGCAATTCGAGCAACTTGCCCTGGGTGCTGTCGAAGCGGCCGATATCCTCTTCGCGCATTCTGCCGATGAAGCGTCCGGCATCATCGTAGTGCTCGTGGACTTTTCCGCGATGGCTTCCCGGCAGGACCATTAGGCATCCGTTCTCGGCGGTCGCGTCGTCCAGCAGCAGGCCCACCGCGAGGACGTCATCGTTGGAGTGCGGATAGAAGGCGGCATCCTGATGCCACTCGACGGACGCTCCGACCCGCCCGCTCTTGAGGTTGAGCTTGCTGTGATGGAACTTGACGTCGGGTCCTATCAGCTCAGCCACGATGTCCGGAATCGGCGACTCGAAAGCAACCCATCGATACAGGGAATCGTTGTCGGCGGGATTCTTGATACGGCGCAGCGTGGGATTTTGCGCGGAGTGGATCGGATCCAGGTCGAATAGGCCGTCGCTCGCGCCGATCGCGCGCGAACGGTCGACAAAACCCTCGGTCACCGCACGAAGCTCACCGATGCGCTCGGCGTCAATAACGCCGGTCAGCGCCACGTAGCCATCGCGCCGGTAGGCGTCGATCTGCTCGTCGCTCAGATAACGGTGATGCGAACAGGATGCGTCAGCCATAGCCGGTAGCCTCTTCGGATTCGGTATCCCGACGCGGATAGTAGGAACCGCGCGCCTTGTGGTCAAGCCGGCGCTCCGGAGCTTTGCAAAAGGCGGGCGGTCTGGATGATACTGCCGCAAGTCTGGCCTGTCGGAGTCTCGAAACTTCGCCAGGGAGAGAAAAGTCACGACGCGAGACCGGGAAACTCCCCAGAGGATGATATTACAGTGAAAGCTACCAGGAGAGACGCGCGGCATCTGCGAGCGGCTTGTTCGTGGGTTATGGGACTCACTTTGGCGATGTGGGCCACCAGCGCGTCGGCCAAGTGGTACGTGGTCGTAGGCACGCTGCCCAACAATGTCGAGGTCGTCGACACCACCACCGACAAGGTGGTCAAGACCATCGCGCTGGAGGGCCAGGGGCCAGTGCTCGCGATCGCTACCAATCCGGCGACGCCGCGCTACGCCTATGCGACAACCAATCTTGATCAGGCCATTGCGGTCGTGGACCTGGAACAGGGCAAACAGGTAGCAACTTACAAACTTTCGAGCGACACCGAGATCGTGCGGGTCGAGGCAACCAACCTGAATCCCAAAGGCGACAGGCTCTACGTCTACGAGTTGCCGCTGAAACAAAGCCTCGGCCGCTATCAGCACGAAGAGCCGCGCTTCCGCGTGTTCGACACTTCGACCAACCAGGTAGCGAAGACGATCCCCGCGCCGGAACAAACCATGTCGTTCGGGTTCTCGCCCGACGGCAAACGGATCTACGCGTTCTGCATTGGGCAAGACATCCTGGTGCTGGATTCTGAGGACGGCCGTCGTCTGGGCACGATCCCGCTCGCCCATCGCAATATCACGGGAATTCGCGCGACCTATGGTTTGCCGGTTCTCGCCAATTACCAGGAGCAGGATTACGTACTCAGCTTCGCGATCATCGTCGAAGACTCGATAACCGACACCGACACACTGTCGCTCGGTGTTATCGACCTGAAGCAGCAGAACCCAACGTTACAGATTACCGAACTCGAGCCATTCGTGGAGGACTGGTACACGGTCGAAGGAATCGGCACTCCGCCCGATCTGCACAAGGCATTTTTCGTCTGGAACGATCTGTGGAAGGTCGACTACAAGACCCGCAAAAGAGAGGCGCAGGTTTCACTGGCAAACAGCCAGGCAGTCCCGTTGATTCATCCCGACGGCAAAAAGCTCTATTGCGGCGGTCAATGGCACGCGCTCAACGTATATGACACTGCGAACCTCAAGCATCTCACCGACGTCGAACTCGGCCATTCGATGGCCGCGTCGGGTATGCGGTTCGTCAAAAGCGACAAGGATCTGTAGCGCGTTCGCGAGACGCTCACGGGAGATTTAAGGGCGCCAGGGCGGGTAGCGAACGTCTTTCGCGGCAACCACCACTGCGTCGGACTGCGCCAGGGGATCTCCAAAAACAATAGTCTAATCGCCCCAGCCGGAAATGATTATCAGAAGGACAAGAAAGGCCAGGCTTTACCGAAGTTTCGCCATCGACCCTGACGTCTGAATGTACAGGACGCCTTAAATTAGCACCCCTAGGCAATTGTCGACTTCAGATCCAGACTTGACCCTTGAGTTGCCGCGCGCGCAGACTTGGACCGTGGGCCGGACGAATCACAGCCGGGAGATCGCAAAATGGCAACCAAGGTTTCCGCGGTCCTGGAGCAAAAAGGTCATAAGGTCGTCACCGTCGCCCCGCGCGACACCGTCGCCTCGCTGGTCAAGGTGCTCAGCGTTAATCGAATTGGGGCCGCCCCGGTCATCAATGATGAGGGCCGTCTCGCCGGGATAATCTCGGAGCGCGACGTGATCCGCGGCATGGCCCAGCACGGAGACTCGGTGGCGGCGCTTCCGGTAGAGCGCCTGATGACGACCGAGGTCAGGACCTGCTCGTCGGAGGACGCTATCGTCGAACTGATGGAGGTGATGACGCTGCAGCGCATCCGTCATCTGCCGGTGGTTCGCAATGGCGCGCTCGAGGGAATCGTCAGTATCGGCGACGTCGTCAAGCAGCGTCTTGCAGAAGCGCAATCCGAGTTGAACGAACTGAGAAATTACATCGCTTCAGCTTCTTAACGGACGCCCGCGGCTTTGAAGCGGCGAGTGCGTTTCGCGTATGATGCCCCGTCGGGCCCGTCACGATCATACGCTTAGGGACAGGCTTTGACGCCGCCGTGTAGCTTGCACCATCCCGGCTTCGCGCCGCCGACACCTCGCAACCCAGGCGCGCGGTGCTGGAGTTACGATCCCGTCAAGGAGGCTCCTACGTGACGCTCGCCCATAACAAACTCATCAAGAAGCGAATCAAAATGATTGTTCCCGTTCCCATTCCGGGAGCGGCACTTTCTATGTTTCGCGCCCAGATTCCCGCCGAACTGATCAGGCCTGATATCGAAGTCGATTTCGTCGCAACCCGTAGCGGAGCTCATATCCTTGATTCATTCTATGAAGCGACCCTGGCGGACGCTTTCTGCCTCGAGATCGGCGCTCGCGCTGCAAGCGAGGGATACTCGGCGGTTTGCATCAACTCCATGAGCGATTCGGGCGTTTCCGCGCTGCGTTCCCGCTTGTCGATCCCCGTGGTCGGACCGGGCCAGGCCTCATTCCTGATGGCGGCTGCGCTCGGAAAACGATTTTCGGTCATTACGATGTGGCAACGGTGGGATTGGATCTACGAAAAGCTCGCGCGCGAAACCGGGCTCCAACATGCGCTGGCTTCGATCCGAAATATCGATACGCGGCCTGATGCGCAGGAGCTGCTGTCGGGAAAAGAGGACTTCGTCTTCGAAAAATTGGAGCGCGCTTGCCGTGCTGCAATCGACCATGACGGCGCGGACACCTTGGTCCTCGGCTCGACGACGATGCATCAGTCGCATACCTACTTGAGCGAGCGGCTCGAAGTGCCAATCCTGAATCCGGGTCTCGTCGCGTTCAAGCTCTGCGAAACACTGCTCGATCTCGGACTAACCCATAGCAGGAAAGCTTACCCCGCTCCCGAGACCTTCGATGATGAGATTCTGCGCCTGGTGCCGTCGCGGTTTCCGTAACGGAGTGCTTCGCTTTTCAGATGTGTAGCATGAGTTATCCAACTTCGAGTCCAGGTAGGGGTTGTAATGAGCGAAAATAAACACGCGAGAACCCTGATCGACGATATTGCCGACTACACGCTCAAGACCGGGAGGGAAATCGGATGGTTCTCCGATCCGCTGACGCCGGGCCGTGGGCGCCTGTACCTGCTCCAGCACATCCTGAGAAACCGCCTGCTGAGCTCCGTTCTGCGGCCTGCGTGGATGAGTCGATGCCCCGACCTTGAGGTCGTGAGAAAGACGATCGGCCAGATTCGCCAGGAACTGGTGATGGACGACGAGATCGGCACCGGACACACCACGATCCTCTGGCAGATGGGGCGCAATGTCGGCCTCACCGACACCGAGATGAACACGGTCAAGCCGCTGCCGCTGGTCGATGCCGCGTTCAATGTTTGGGAAAATCTCTGCCGGACGCGGCACTGGATCGTCGGTTGGCTGACGACTTCGACCGACGAATTTATTCTCAGTACGTTGCCCGAGAACAATTTTCGGCCGCAAGTCTGGAAAAAGACTTTCGAGCTAAGCGACGAGCAGGTATTTTTCTTCAGCTATCATCTCAAGGCCGACGAGGAACACGCGGGTCAGGAAGTCTGGGGCCCGATTTTAAGGCATGTAAGGAACGACGCGGATCGCGATGAAATCTTTTCGGGGCTGATTTCAACGCTTAATGCGGTGAAGCTCTTTTACCAGGGAATTTGCGAAGCCGGCGACGAATACGACCGGGCAAAAAGCAAACTGACGACGAGGTGAGGGCGGGGCGGCTTTTACGATCCTACCTTGAGAGCATTGTTCACGATCTCCTGGGCTTCGCGAAGTATATCGTCGAGGTGCGCGCGGTTCTTGAAGGTTTCCGCGTAAATTTTGTAGATACTCTCCGTTCCGGACGGGCGCGCAGCGAACCATCCGCTAGCGGTGGTTACCTTGAGGCCGCCGATCGAGGCGTTATTGCCCGGTGCGTTGGTGAGCTTGCCGGTTATCGGCTCGCCCGCGAGCTCTGATGCGGTTACCGCTTCCGGAGATAGCTTTCCCAGCCTCGCCTTTTGTTCTGGAGTCGCGGGCGCGTCGACGCGCTCGTAGTGTGGATCGCCGAACTCGGCGGTGAGTTTGCGGTAATGCTCCCCCGGATCGCTGCCGGTGCGAGCCGTGATCTCCGCGGCGAGCAGATTAGGAACAAGCCCGTCCTTATCCGTCGTCCACACCGTGGCGTCGCGCCGCAGAAATGTCGCTCCCGAACTCTCCTCGCCACAGAATCCGACGCTGCCGTCGATGAGACCGTCGACGAACCACTTGAATCCCACCGGGACTTCGATCAGACGACGATTTAAACTCGCCACCACCCGATCGATCATGCCGCTGCTGACGACGGTCTTACCGGCGGCGACCGTCGGCGACCAGAGAGGGCGGTTCTTGAAAAGATATGAAATCGCAACCGCGAGATAGTGGTTCGGATCGAGCAGTCCTTCGCTGTGGCTCACGATTCCATGGCGGTCGGCGTCAGGGTCGCATGCGAAGGCGACGTCGAAGCGGCCTTTGAGTCCGACCATCCGCGCCATCGCGTATGCCGATGAAGGGTCCATTCGGATCTGGCCATCCCAATCGACGGTCATGAATCCGAACGTCGGATCGACGGTGTGATTGACGACTTCAAGATTGAGTCCGTAGCGATCGCCGATCGCATCCCAATAGGCGACACTCGCGCCGCCCAGCGGATCAACCCCGAGGCGAACGCTGCTCGAGCTTATCGCCTGCATGTCGACGACGCTCGCGAGATCGTTCACGTAGTAGTCGAGGTAGTCATGCGGATGAGTCGTCGAAGCTGAGCGCGCGCGCTCAAACGGTATCCGTACGACGGCACTCAAGCCGTCAGCGATGAAATCGTTGGCCCGGTCTTGGATCCATCCGGTGGTTTCAGTATCGGCGGGCCCGCCATGCGGGGGATTGTACTTGAAGCCGCCGAATCGCGGCGGATTATGGGATGGCGTGACGACGATACCGTCGGCGAGGCCGCGCTTGCGGCCCCGGTTGTAGCAAAGGATCGCGTGCGAGATCACCGGGGTAGGGGTGTAGCCATTTCTCGCGTCGACCATCACTTCGACGCCATTGGCCGCCAGTACCTCCAGTGCGCTTTTGAAAGCCGGCTCCGAAAGCGCATGCGTGTCGATTCCGATGTAAAGCGGTCCGTCGATACCCTGCTGATTGCGGTAAAGGCAGATGGCCTGGGTTATCGCGAGGATGTGCGCTTCGTTGAAGGAGCAGTCGAGCGAGCAGCCACGATGCCCAGAGGTCCCGAACGCCACGCGCTCTGCGCGAACGGACGAATCCGGCCGCCCTTTGTAATACGCCGCCAGCAGCTTGGAAGCGTCGATGAGAATCGACGGGTCGGCGGGTTTACCCGCAAGTGGGCTGACATCCATAATGGCCGCTTCGCCCTAACGGGCAACTTCCATTAAAACCTGTCAGGGCGTCGCGTGCCAGAGCACAACGGACTCGACCTTGGTCGGGCCCCCAGTGAAGCTGCGCACAATCGGTGCGCAGCTTGCCTTATTGTGCGGGAGAATTGTCCGCGTCGGCGGCCGGTGCGGTGGTAGTTTGATCGTGCGAATCTTTCGGAGTGACGCCGGGAGGCAGGTAAATGATCTGTCCGACAGTCAACTGATTGATATTGGTTAGTTGCGGGTTCGCGGCGACGAGTTGGTTAACTCCTGATTTCGATCCGAAATAGCGAACGGCGATCTTCTCGAGCGTATCGCCATCCATGATAGCGATCTGGTTTCGCCGCGATGGGACTGCCGATACTCCAGTCTGTTTTTGATTCGCGGCGGTCGGCGCGCCTGCGCCAGGTGCGGTTGAAGCTATACGCTTTTCCGGCGCGGTCGCCTGCCCGCCCACGTCGCTTTTCACCACCACCGGTGCGGTCTCCAGACTAGGAAGTGAGGCCCGCAATTCCGGGCGCTGAGGCGTGACAGGCGCAGCGGTGCTGGATTTGCCGGCTGAGTCAGGATGCGCTTCGACGCTGGTTTGCTGCCCGGCCTGCTCGAGCGGCTTGTTCTGCTGAACCGGCGAGACCTGCTTTACCTGTTCGACCGGCTTGCTCTGCTCAACTGGCTTGGCTGGCTCGACTGGCTTAACTTGCTCGAGCGGCTTCACCTGTTCGAGCGGTTTAACTTGGTTGGCTCGCTTCGATGATGGGACCTGTCCCGGCGCCAGGTCCGTGTGATTGCGCCTGGGGTCTGACCAGATGCCCGCATGAACGAAACCCAACAGCAGAACTGCTGCGAGCGCGATACCTACGGCGGACCAAACCAGGGGCCGCGTGCCAAATCCCTCCTTTACGATCTTGACCGAGTCGTGATAATCGGTGGCAGTCTTGTTGGCGGTCTTGTAGCTGACCTTTCTTTCCCCTGCGTTATAGGCGGACTGCATCGCGGTATGGCACAGCATGTTGATTTTTCGGGGTATACCGTCGCTTCGCCGAAGCAGGCGCTTCAAAGCGCCGCGCTCGAAGATTGCCGCGCAGCTGCTACCTTGAGCGCTCAGTTTGCATTCGACGTACTTGACGGCCTGCGCCATCGTGAGCGGATTGATCACACCGCGCGAGGAAATTCGCTGATTCAACTGGCGCAGTTCGGGTTTCTTCAACCGCTCAGCAAGTTCAGGATGGCCTACCAGAATGAGCTGCAGGCGCCGGTCACCGCGATTCGAGAGCAGCCGAAGTTCCTCCAACACGTCATCGCTTAAGAGCTGGGATTCATCGACAATAATCGCGATGCGCTCTTCCTTGCCGCGAAGCTGCAGAAATCGGTCCAGCGCCTCGAGGTGATCGAGCTTTGTAGACCCAGTGGAATAAAGATTCATCTGGGTCAGAATCACGCGCATTATGTCCGGGAACGAGAGCTTGGGATCGTCGATGTGCGCGATTCGGACCCGCTTGAAATCACGCTGCAGCAGCGAGTATATGAGGGTGGTTTTTCCGGTGCCGGCTTCGCCGGTCAGCAGCGTCAAACCGGTCAGATCCCCAGTCAGTCCCGACTCGAGCGTAGCGAGGCCTTCAAGATGGGTTGGGCTCAGGTAAACCGCGCCGTCAGGTGACGCAGGTTGGAAAGGCGGACCCTTCAGCCGAAAATACTGGTGGTACTGCATTGCCCCCTTCGCAGTGCGCCTTGGGCCCTTTCGGGACTCCTTCTATACCCGTCGCCAAGCATCGCGCCTGGCATCGCCAAATATGGCGAAGGTATGAAATCGCAGCGCAGATTATAGCTTCGGCGCCGGCGGTCGGGAATACCATTTCGAGCGTCGAGGGCCAAGAAAGTCGCGGAAAGCGAAAAAACGCCGTAGGCCCAGATCAAACGGAATTCCCAAAGACAGCCGCGCCATAATCGGGCGCAACCTTCATGCCAGCAAGAGGTTCGTCGCTTACACGGCCCATACTATTCAGTGAAAATCTATATCTCCGATGGGGCGAATCAGCGTGCAACGACGCGTGGAGAACCGCAACATTCGTCCTTGAAAGGCGCATGAAAAAGAGGACCACTGAAAAGATGGATCGGCTCGGAGGATTTGCTATCTTGTTGCTAGTTCTTCGGCCAAGGGGGGACGCATGGCCGACTCGGATACCGCGACGATCATCGCTAAAGTTCATGAGCGCAAGCGGAGAGCGCACGACTTGCGCAATGAAGCTCACACCCTCATGGCTCGCGCCGCTATGACAGGCGATCCGGCTCTCAGGAGCGAGGTCCAGACTCTTCTCCTTGAGGCGCGCAGCGTCGAGCATGAGCTGAACGAGTTGCTGTCGAAATTGAGCCCGCACAATGGCGGCTTACCGACCCAGACGCAGCACCGTTCAGAGAGCTGAGACAGGCTCAGCCGAAATTTCCTGAACGCGCCCTGGCCGAGTCCGTGGGTCGGAACGGCGGCACAGAGCGAGAACGGGCCACACATGGGGACGGTGCGATGAGGATTTTTACACCTCTGCGCTGTCGGCTCTGCCGGTGGAAACGCCAGCAGAGTTACCAAATAGATTTCAAGCCAAACCAGTACGGGGGCTTTCTCTTTCTGCGCGAGTCACTTTGCGTTTGCCGTCGCTGTCTGCTTGCGTACCGAACTGACCCCAACGTGAGCCGGATTGTCAGGGTCCTTTCCGAGTCTGAGGTAGTGAAGATCGAAAGGACGTGAGACGCCGTTGCTCCCAGCAACATCCGGATGCGCGGCCCAGGAGTCTTATGGAAATTCCTGAGTAACGCCCGGCGCAGTCCGACGGTCTCATATCGCCTCAGGGGCGGCAACTTGCAGAGCGAGGTGGCAGCGCCTCTCGTCGGATTTCAGCCGCTGGTAAGATTGGAATCGACGCCATTCGCGAGCGATCCAACGTTGTTGCCCAGCGCGCGGTAGGCACTAAAAGCAGCGATCGCGACGGCCGTCAAAACGAGAGAGTATTCCGCGAGCGTCTGACCACTGATATTGCGAACCACTGATTCGCGAACACGGATGAATATCTTCATCGCCGATTCCATTTCCCGGACCTCCGGAGTTGTTAGTGCTTCAAGCAGGCTCCAAACCATCATGAGCCTTCGTGGCGGATTGTTCGGGGATAGCTTCCAGCAGCTTGTAGCTGACCAGGCCGGTGACGATCCAAGCGTCATCCAGGTCTCGCAATCGAAAAAACGGAGCGTCGCTTTGCGGCCCTCTCCGTGCGCTTACGACTAAATGGCGGTGTCCCCGGAACATAACCGGGCTTCCCGGTATCAACTTGATGGCGATTGACCTGTCCATGCTGAATCTCCATTCGGCGCATTGCGCGGTCTGACGGCCGTGAGTGGTGGCATTCGGAAGGGGGAGAAACCAGAAGCTCCATCTCAAAAACGGACCGTCAGCCGCGATTTGGACTATTCCCTACTATAGAGCAGCTTGTCTGTTATTTAATAACCTAGTAACATATATCTAGTGCTATGTGATAGCATAAATGGTTTATGACAGCTCTGAGTAGCTCTGCGGATGTGTAGGGCGGGCTGAATAACAAATAAAAGCCCCTAAGACCACCAGAGCCGCCGCCGCGTCGCAACTTCGGAGCGACCGCGCGTCTCACATCACGGAGGCTATTCGCTCAGGAGCGATTCATTCGCTGGCGATGCGTTCGGCCGCGGTTTTTTGGAGGCGTATCTGGGAAGTCAAGCGGCCAGAGGCACGTAAATCAGTCTCTGCCTTTGGTGGATGTTGCTTTTGACCACGGAGCGTATAGGAGGCGGTGTCGCAAGCGCCCCCTAGGGATAGGCGCGACCTAAACCGCAATGTGAAGGCGGCGTCGACGCCTGGCGCCGCGGCGCCCTTAAAATGCTGAAGAGGATGCTTTTCGCATCACCGATCGCTCAGGACTGTAAGCCTATATTTCTCGATTGCAGATCAACGAAAAGAAGGAACTTTCCTGCAATGCGATGGGTTATGATTGGTGCATTTCCATCGGAGGCAATTGGATGAGCACGACTTGGCCCTACCCCGGCTCGATCACCATTGTCTGCTCCACGGGTGATCACGAGCGCTGCATAGGCAACTGTTCCTGCGACTGCCACCTCCGGGGCCACGCTATTCCGGCGGCGATGCGGCTCACGAGGCCCCAGGAGATTCGTTTCAAAAGACCCGTCGAATGGCCTGAGGCAACTGAGCAATCGAGCGATTCACCCCCTACGTATCCGGCGGTCGCGGGGCGCTCCGGGGCGACGAAGCAAGGGAGTGGCTGGAAAAGCGACGAAACGAGACCGTCGCTGAACTGACTTTAGCGGTCGCGACCATTGCTATGCTTGCGGCGATTCGTTGCCGCCGGGCGCGGCTAGGGACGGGTAGGTCGTCCCTCGAGGGGGCCAGGAGAGGCTCGCTGCCACTGGGGAGCGATACCAGACCGGCGAGCCTCTCGGGTCAGCCGGTACGCCTCGTTGGGGGAAAACGCCCGGCCAACCTGGAGAGCTACGCCGACGCCGCGGTTAAGTCCAACACTTACGCTGGCGTGCGAGACAACTTCACCGCGCTGTAACCGAGCCGGGCGCTCTACGTAATCAAAGCCGACCTTAAATAGACTCCTGTCGGTCGCCCTTATGGATGGCAGGCATGAAGTTCGGCCACGTCGTCGCGCTCGCCCCGTTAATCTGGTACTTGATGCGGCCGCCGCTGCCGCACCTCGACACTCACGTTCTCCACACGCACAGCGCCAGCCCTTTGTCGCGGTGGGTAATAGTCAAGGGCTTCTCCACGCAGAAAGAATGTGAAACCCGCCGACGCGGTGACCAGTGGGAACTGTGCGTAGCCTCCGACGATCCGCGCCTCAAGGAAAAATAGGCGGGGCGAGTTGCGGCCTGGCTTTCAGATTCCGCGAGAGCATTTTACTATCAGGACATGAATATTGAACGAGAAGCGCCAGCGCGACGCCAGCAGAAAGCGGCGGCGGTGAAGCCATGAGCGCAGCGACGGAACTGGCACCGGCTGATCGCGAGTCCCGAGCCGTAAAGTCAGGAAGCGCGACGAGCGTGTGCGCCGAGTCGTGAGGCGGATCAAGAAACACGCGACCTGGCTCGGTCAGCCACACTTTGGGTCGCTTTTGTATGCGTACGGGGCACTTTTCGTGAGATTCGTCGACCTGCATTCCGTCGAAGCCGAGCCGGTCGACGACCTGGGCCGGCCCTTTCCGATCACGAACCAACTCATGCGTGTCGCCGGCCGCCTCGCGCAACTGGCCGCACAGCTTGGCTTGAGCCTGAGCGCCGAGCGGGCGTTGCGGCACGACGACGCCGCGGAGGCTAGATACTCCATATGGCTTGGGCTGGCGAATGCCAAAGACGAAGATATCGCCGCCGCCGAACGTGCCGCCGCCCAGGTCGAAGAGGTCGTGACGCCCCAGGCCGCGCTCGCCGCCACGAACGGCACGTCGATACCCGCCGCACCCGCCTGAGCCGTTACTTTCGAAAGTAACCAAGTCCCCCCGCCATCGCCCTGCTTAACTCTTGGAGAAGCAGTAGCCCTCACCGTGGAGAAGAGAGAATGGCGGGATCATGTGCCTCGCGACCCAGCGAGCGCACATCTGTCAGTCCTTTTGGGCGAACGCATCGCCCAGCGGCCGATCAGCCTCACTGTCGATCGCGCCGAAACATGGGAAGATGCCCACAAACCCTATCCATCGAGCACTATAACCGGATTGCAGGCATTGAATCCGATCATCGCACCCCATCCGGCACTGCCGACACCTAGTTTGCTTCCTTCCGGCCAGCGGACCATCGGCAAAACGAGACGGCCAGATGGTCTCAGGCTGTCGAGCCACAACGGACATGGATGAGTAGCGCCGGCGTTTGCGAAGATTGCATCAGCTGGCCCGGGATCGTGCGTGCTGGTGTCGCCGGAGACCACCTCGACATGAGGGAAATGCCGCAAGTTAGTCCGGGCGCGGGCCGCCAATTCAGCGTCGAACTCGATCGCGGTAACGCTCTCGTCGCTGCCGACCATATGCGCGATGATCGAGCTGTAGTATCCGGTTCCGCATCCGGCATGGACGACGTGGTCGCCCTCATGAATGTCCATCGCGTCGATCCATCGCGCGAGTACGCTCGGCTATCCGTTGTTCAGCATCCGCTCGGGGTCCAGCGCCACCATGACGTCGTCGTAAACGTGCACCGGGTCGGCGTCGGGCGTGTCCTCATATGCGAGCGGAAAGACCAACCGCATCGTCTTCCAAGGTCCCGGCCCCAGGTAATCCTCTCGCGGAACCTCGCTTAGCGCACACACCAATCGCTCTGAGCGCAATTGGGCCGACTGCTGGATCAGGTCCGCATATCGCTTCCGCGCGCTGCTGAGATCTTGCATCAACCCCTACTTCCTTTGTCCCAAGGCGAATTAAGTCTGCGAGTCTCGCTCAATGAGCGTGTGGGAGCGAAAGGTCCTCACTATTTAATTCTCGCGTAGAGAAGGGCGTCTCGTGGCTCTCCGCCGATATTCGGACGAATAACCGCCTTTCGTATCACTCCCTCGCGCATCATCTTGAGCTTTTCCAGGACAGAAACTGAACCGAAGTTTGCGGCATCACACGTGGCCCAAACCCGGCACACTGGCGAAAGTGAGAACATCCAGGACATTACCGTCGCTGCCGCCTCGGTAGCGTATCCCTGACCCCAGTATCTGCGATTTAGCACATAGCCCATAGTCGCCGCGTGCCCTTGGATGCGGCACGAAACCATGCCAACAACGGAACCCTCGAGCTTCAAGGTCACGGCCCAACTATACTCGGTTCCGTCTTCCCAACTCGCGGCACACTGCCGGAGAAACTTTAGGGCATCGCGTGCGTTCTGGTGGGTAGGCCAGTCCACGAACCGCGTGACTTCCGAATCGCTGGCGTACTCGTACACGGCCATCGTATCTGTCAGCGCTGGGCGTCGAAGGACCAACCGCTCGGTGATGAATGTGTCACGAGGCTCCACAAACACTATGTGCTCGCCGCGCAGGACGCGGTGGTATACCTCCTTGGAGAGCTTCACCCGCTAGGCATCTGCCCACCAGTACCACGCCGCAGCGCAAAGTCCGCCGATGCTTCAGGTATCGAAGCATTCTTTCGGCGCACACCCCACAACGCCGCTGCCGGATACGTCGCGTATCGCGTACATGTCGATGCGATGTATCTATCGCCTCTAAGCATGTTTCCTGAATTACACGCGGGCGACCGAGGGACCGCCGCCGCCACGCCGAAGCCGAAAAGTAGAGATGGGTGAGGGTTCCGCCCCTCAAGCTTGATGCCCGGATTGGCCCTCACGAAATACGTCGAAATCGGGCAGAACATGGCACCTATTTGGCACAAGCACTTCGGAGGCACACGTCAGGTAGGAAAAAACCCTCTGATTTTATTGGTGGGCGGTGCAGGTTTCGAACCTGCGACCCTCGGCTTGTAAGACGGCTCCGTCCGATCAGCGGATCAAGGAAATTGTCCGTATTTCCTAGGAGTTTCGCTCACTCCAACTCATCGGAGATCACTGAAAATTGACCCCCAACCGGCACCAAAACCGGCACCAACTTTTCGGAGAAAAACCTGTCAGGTTGTGACAAGGTCAAGCCACTCGAGCAGCTTTTCGACGCCGAAACGCCTTCCTGATGCGCCGGTTCGCTTCCTCGGTTGAAAAGCATTTTGGATCGAAGGGTCTCCCCACCCAGCTCTTCATCTGCTCGTGCTCTTCGTGAGATGAGTCCGAGAGTGCTTCCAGAAATTCTTCGTAGCCGAAGACGCCTCCTACATCCTCCGGTGGGGTGGCACGCTCGCCGCCGAGGCAGAGCGGGATCGCGTCCTCGCCATAAGCCGGTAGGACGTCTTCCAGTTCCAGAACGTGCCGCCAATTGTCGCCGAAGTCATAGAGGTGCTCCATGCGACTGCCCGGCGACAGGTTCAGGTCTCGAAGACGGACCGTGCGATCGTCCACCACTTTGCGGTCAACGTCATAGTCAGGATCGGGAACGCCGTACATGTGGCCGGACACGGCGAATTCATGCAGGTGGTAATCCAGCCAGCCCATCGCGGCCTGAATGACCCTATGAAGCTGCGCCAGTGTGAAATCAGCGGGCACTTGGACCCGGCGCCATACTTCAGGCTGGATGCCTTCGAGGGACAAGCGAAACTGAAAGACCTGCTTTTGCGACGCCATCGTGTTTCCTATCCGCGGACGAACCGGCGAACTCTCACGCCGCCTTGATCGTACGAGTCTGAAGATCGACGCGCAATTTGCGACGGATGACGTTTAGGATCGCCGCCAAATTATCCATCGTCGGATTGCCTTGTTGCGACAGCATTCGGTGCAAGCTCTTAGCAGGCCTTCTGGTCTCGGCAGCTAATTCTTCGAATCCGACCGTTGCGTTGACCAGGTCGCGCAGAACGAGCCGGGCCGCATCCGTTTCACCGTTGAGGAAAAGCGTAGCCGCTTCGTTGAGCAACTCTCTGGCGAACGCTGGATCGCGCTTCACGCGCTCTACAACGGTCTCTTTGAAATCTTTCGTCAGCGCCATATCGACTACCTCTTGCCGCTCGGCTTAGCTGCCGCCTTGCGCGCTTTGTACTCCGACCAGTGCGCTTTAGCGCGCTCGATGTCTGCCTGCTGTCCCTTCTTGGTTCCTCCGCCTAGCAGGACAATTAGCACCTCGCCATCCTTGGCGAGGTATACCCGATAGCCAGGTCCCCAGTTGATTCGATATTCCCCAAACGCGCCCATCCATTTGACGCTCGAAGTGTTGCCCAACTGGAGCCTATAGACTGCGGTCGCCACTTTCGCGGCGGCTTGTGCGTTGAGTCCGTCGAACCATGTGCGATACGGGTTGGAGCCGTCCTCTCGAACGTACTCAACAACGGTCAATGCCATCGGAAGCACATGGTAACAAATACGTTACCCTTTGAGCAAGCCGGCTACGTTCCACAACCGTGACAGCGCCAAGCGTTGACCGGCAATCTCACGTGCAAGTCTCAATTGTTGGAGCTTTGGCGCCAAGGCGGCTGATGCCATGGGTGACGGGGTCGCCCCCTTCGCGGATACGCCCGCGCGAATATCCTGGAGAGTTCAAGTTGCCCCCGCTTGAGCGATGGATAATCTTCCAAAACCTCCTCTTCGGACGCGCCCTGTTCAAGCATGCTCGCGACTTCATAGACACCGATTCTGGTCCCGCGAATGCAGGGTTCGCCGCCTCTAATATCGGGATCTTTAACGACCATTGTTCTGGCCTGTTTAAGCCGTTCCAATTTGGACGGCACTTCCTCAAGGACTGACTTGAGATCGAGCAGCAGACGGCTCCCGAACAAGGGCAATTCCTTCTTGGGCGCTTTCTTGCCTCGGCAATACGCGACGATCGCTTCGTGCAGCTTGTCTTTGCCCTCATTGGTGAGTTGTAGTAGCCGAGTGTCGAGGACCTTCGCGACAGCCAAGTAGAAGAGGTCCTCTTGGCGTAGAGCTCTCTTGCTCGCGGATCTCTTTCGCTTCGGCTTGAGGGGGCCTTCGTCGATTTCGCGGTGGACGGTCTTCACTGCAACGCCGGAGACAACCGCAGCCTCGCTGGGTGTAAAGGTTCTTTCTTCGCCTTCCGCGCTCGCCATAATCCTTCCCCTGTGCCGGAAACTTTAGCAACTTTTCGCGCGAGTGTCCGCCGAACCATAGGGATCGGAGCGTGCGATGAGCTTGCAGAGGATTCCGGGGCGAGACTTCGAGTGAAGACCCGCAACGGAACTTCAGCGTTCGGGTTTGAGCCTTACAACTGACGCTCTGCGAACGCGTTCTGGCGCTGGC
>CAVQAG010000007.1:0-213772 GCA_963710455.1 uncultured delta proteobacterium | reverse complement strand
TCGCAGGGCTTTTTCCACGCGGTGGTGGAGCAAGCCCGGGCGCAGGGCTTGCTCTCGGACGAGCATTTCACCGTCGACGGCGCGCTTATCGAAGCGTGGGCCGGACACAAGAGCTTCAAGCGCAAAGCTGACGACGGGCAGACCCCGCCGGATGATCCCGGCAACCGCAGCGTAGACTTTCACGGCGAGCGGCGCCGCAACGCCACTCACCAATCGACCACCGATCCTGAGGCACGGCTGGCGCGCAAGGGGGCGGGCAAAGAGGCCAAGCTCAGCTACGCGGGCCACGTGGAGATGGACAATCGTCACGGCCTAGTGGTCAACACCCGACTGACTCAGGCCAGCGGTCGCGCCGAGCCCGAGGCGGCCTTGGCGATGGTGGAAGAGATCGCGGGCTTTGGCCGAGTCACGCTGGGCGCCGACACGGGCTACGATCAAAAGGAGTTGGTGCGGGAGCTGCGCGAGCATCGGGTTACTCCGCACGTTGCGCAGAAGCCCAACAGCGCGATCGATGGCCGCACCACCCGCCGCCCGGGATATCTGCTCAGCCAGCGGCGGCGCAAACGGTCGAGGAGATCTTCGGCTGGATCAAGACCGTAGGCGGGTTGCGCAAGACTCGTCATCGTGGAGTCGCTCGAGTCGGCTGGACCTTCACCTTTGCTGCTACCGCCTAAAACCTGGTCAGGATGCGCAACCTGAACCCCGTCGCCACCTGAAACACCCGCGCGGAGCAGCCCATGGCCACTCTCGACCTCCACACCCTTAACTAAGTAGCGATACCAACTCATCAGAACAGAGAAAACTCGTGACTATTCGGCGTTTTTCCGCAGCCTGCTAGAGCGCTTCGCGAAGTCGATCGCGAGTTTTGCCGAGAAGATGACGACCTATGCCGGTTCGGCGACGGACCCGGATGCATACGGGAAGCTGATCGCTGCCCGGCTTTGTCCCGACACGTTGCCTTACGAGCTTGGAACGTCGGCCGCATTTGCGGTGGCCAGCTTCAATGGACGCGCGCTCGGCGACGATGCGATGGATGTGATGTTGACGCTGGCGACCAACACGCCAATTGTCGACGGACTTGCTCCCGACCGGGGGCGCATTCGCAAGGATTTCCCGTATTATGGAGCGCCGTATACGGCGGAGGAGCAGGTCGGGGTGACACCGATGCCGCGCCCGGCTAAGAAGTAGGCGGGAAGCGATGCTTGAGAATGATGTTGGGGATCAGGGCGCTTCCATGCGCAGCTGGTATTCGAGATCGTAGCCGTGCTTGCCTTCGGCTCTTTTTCGCAAGAGCGCATGGCGCACCGAACGTGGCGGTCGATTTCCTTGATTGACATCGAAGCGATCAAGGTGTGTGTGCCGAATTCGCACATGCACACTCCCATCGTAGTCAATCCAGCAGGCCCATGATTGCGACGATTCAGATCTTAATCTCGTTGCTAGTGGTGACTGCCGCGGTTGGGGTCGTCGCGGCACGACTCAAAATACCACCGGCCATCCTTTTGGTAATCACTGGCCTCGTCCTAGCGCTTGCCCCGGGCCTGCCCGCGGTGGAGCTTGCTCCGGAGTTGGTCCTGCTTCTCGTGTTGCCACCAATTATCTACTGGTCTGCTGTGGCGATGAGTTGGCGTGAGTTCCGATTCAACCTTCGCCCCATCGTGCTGCTCGCCGTCGGTTGCGTCGTGTTCACAACGATCGCTGTGGCTGGTGCAAGCCATTGGCTGTTGGGTTTCGCGTGGCCGGTGGGCTTTTTGTTAGGTGCGATTGTCTCGCCCCCGGACGCCGTCGCACCGCTCTCCATTGCTCGACGGATGCAACTTCCTAGACGAATCCTGGTCGTCCTTGAAGGGGAAGGACTCGCTAACGATGCCACCGCACTCATCCTCTACCGTTTCGCGGTAGCCGCCGTGAGCGTCGGCGCATTTTCGTTTCAGCAAGCCGTGGGGATGTTTGCTGCCATCGTCGCCGGCGAAATTGTCTGGGGAATCGGCGTTGGCTGGCTGATGCTGCGCCTGCGGCGCTGGGTTAACGATCCGCGAATTGAGATAATACTTTCGATTTTGACGCCGTTTCTTGCCTATTGGCCGCCCGAGCAATTAGGTGGCTCCGGTGTCCTCGCCACCGTGACCACGGGACTCTATATCAGTTGGAATGGCCTCAGGCTGATCAGCGCCGCGACCCGGCTCCAGGGCATCTTCTTCTGGGATTTCTTCATCTACCTGGTCGAAGGCATGGTGTTTCTGATCACCGGACTGCAGGCGCGCACGCTGATTGCCCACATCGGCCATTATTCGATATCCGAGCTGGCCATCTCGGCCGCGGTCGTCAGTGCTGTGGTGATCGCGGCCCGCTTCGTATGGATGTATCCGGCAACGTATCTGCCGCGCTGGCTTTTTCCCGCGATCAGGCGCAAAGATCCGTCGCCGCCCTGGGAGGTGCCCTTTGTCCTAGCGTTCACCGGCGTCCGCGGCGTCGTCTCGCTTGCGGCAGCGCTCGCCATCCCGTTTACAATTGCAAACGGACAGCCGTTCCCCGATCGCGCTCTGATTCTTTTCCTGACATTTTCCGTCATCCTGGTGACGTTGGTAGGTCAAGGATTGATGCTGCCTACGGTAATCCGCGCGCTCGGTCTCGCGCACGCCGGGAGTCGGGAGCGCCATGCCAATCTAATCGAGGAGCAGCAAGCGCGGCGGCGGGCAATCGAAGTCGTGATTGCGCGACTCGACCAGCTTGCGGTGGAACGCGATCTCTCCGAGGATATTATTCGGTCGCTGCATTCCCGTCATCGCGACCGGCTGAGACACCTCGAGGAACAAAGCGACGGGAACGACGGCCACGGAAAGCTCGCCGAGCTTCAGGACGAGATCGAGCTTTTATTGATCGCCGCTGAACGACAGGAGATCAACGAACTCTATGTCATCGGCAAGCTGAAGGACGAAGCGCGGCGGCGGATCGAGCGGGAAATCGATTTACGTGAGGCGCAGCTCGCCAACGAGCGCGCCAAGGAATGAATGAAGGCATGCTGGCCTCATGCCACAATGCCCAGCTCCGAGGAGCCCTGTTGGACATCGGCACAGTCCTGAGATGAGACTGTACGCATCGACTCCGATGCCAGAAACCAATGGAATCAGCATTTTTTCAATTCAATGTCGAGAGTTGTCAGTAAATGCGGTTCGTAATCATCAGCTCGCGTCCAATGAGCCCGACTGATGTTTATTCAGGTGCGCTCAAACGAGTAAACCCTTGAAAAGGTGGGCCTATCTATCGAAGGAGAACCACACCGTCCGAGGTGTTGATGGCATTCAGGAGGTCGCGTGTTCGATCTGCGTCAGGTCCACCAATAAAATCAAGTACTTTTCGGGTTTCGCACAGCATCGGACAGGGCGATTGTCCCAAAACTTGTCCGAATTGCCGAGCGCAGCGACCCAGCATCGCACGTGGATGTGATGACTAGTTGGAAATGTCATGCGCTTCGCGGTGTTCAGAGTCATCGCGTTTCCTCCATTGAACTCTGCGTAGTTCTTCACGCATTGGAACTTCCCGTTCAGCGCCCTTGAAGACGTTCTTGTTGATTTTCAGCGCTCTGATCTTGGATTCCAGGGTGGACGCTTTGATGCCAAGTCTAATCGCGGCGCCTGATGGGCCGGACACCCTTCCCCTCGACTCGGCCAAGGCCATCTCGATCCGAGATTTCTCCTGGATTTCCAGGAGTTGAGCGAGCGGTAACGTAGGAGAAGCGCTCTCTGCGTCGTTGCGCGAGATCCAACTCTCATCGACGTAGAAGGTTTCTGAGGCACAAAGGATGACGGACCTCTCGATCACGTTCTGCAACTCGCGAACGTTGCCGGGCCAGGAGTACGACCGAAGAAAGTCCATGCTGCTCCCGCTGATGTTGGTGATTTTCTTGTTTGAAGCAGCTGCATAGCGACGAATGAGATGTTGAACGAGCGTCGGAATGTCTTCCGGACGTTGTCGCAACGCAGGCAATTCGATTGGGAAAACATTGAGTCGATAGTAAAGGTCGCTGCGGAAAATGCCCTTGGCGATCGTCGCCTTTAGATCGCGGTTGGTAGCCGCGATTACACGAACATCAGCGCGGATCGATTGACTGCCGCCCAGCCGCTCGAAGTCTCGTTCCTGCAGCACTCGCAGCAGTACAGCCTGTGTTTCCAGAGACAGCTCTCCAATCTCGTCAAGGAAGATCGTGCCGCCCGAGGCTATCTCGAATCGCCCCAGGCGCCGCTGCAGTGCTCCAGTAAAAGCTCCTTTCTCGTGGCCAAAGAGTTCCGAAACAATCAACGCTTGTGGGATCGCCGCACAATTCACACTCACAAAGGATCCGGAGGATCGCTTCGACCGTTTGTGGATCGCACGCGCGACAAGCTCCTTTCCAGTACCGCTTTCTCCGGTGATCAGCACCGTGGCGTCGGTCGGCGCAACCAGCTGAATTCTCTGCATCACTTTGCACAAGCTGGTGCTGTTACCGATGATGTCACCGAAACCGTACTCATTACGGATCTCATCGGGAAAGTAGGTGTTCGGGGTTTCGCGCTGCATTTTGTCCTGCTCTCGCAACATGCGATCTGTGATGTCGATGAACATGGTGCGCAAATAGTTACCGCCAGAGACAGGCCTGGACCAACACTGTATCCATATGAGTCTGCCATCGTCTTTGCGACGCATCTCGAGCACGACCCCATCCGTCTCATTCCCGTGTTTGATGGGCTCGAGGGCCTCGCGCAAGCGGTGTTGAGCGTCTGGCGTGTCAGGGACGAGAGACTTCCGCAATAGTCCTCGCATCTCCTCAGGCCTGACGCCGAGGATTCTCATCGCAGCGCGATTTGCTTGGATAATACGGGAATCGATCCCCTCAAATAGGTAGGCGATTGGCGCCTCTTCAAAAAGATCACGATACCGATCCTCGCCGATTTCCGTCGACTCTGCGTTCGCCTGATGGAGTTGCTCATCCATCCTGCGCCCGAACAAGCGCTCGGTGACCTTGTGAACACCCTCGCTCAGAGAGTTGGCAGGTTCCTGGCTTTGAAGGTTACTGGAATCAGCGGTATGAAGAAGAGACTCGGAGGCCCGTTCTATCGAATTGAAGTCGTACATTGCGTTCCCCTCACTTACGCCAGTCGCGTCTGGAATTACTGGACGCGCCAGAGCTTCAAGGCCGGTGCTGGGCTTCTAGAATGCCGCTTATTGTTTCTAGAGAATGATCATGGGCGCCTTTCTTCGATGCTCGGAGAATAGACGCCGCAACGCCTTTAGTCTTGAAAGATTCTTGCGATTTCGATGTAGCTTTTATGTGATTGATGTGATTTTCGGTAGTTATTGACAGAAGCATCCATGGGCACAGAGCCGCATCGTTTCTTCCCACCTTTTCGTCTCGACCCCGTAAACGGGCAGCTTTGGCGACGCGATCAGGAGATAAAGCTAAGACGCAAAACCTTCGATGTGCTGCTCTATCTGGTCAATCGTCCCGGTCAGCTGGTGAGCAAGGCGACGCTGCTCGATGCCATTTGGGCCGAGGTCACGGTCAGCGACTCGACGCCCGCGGGTTGTGTCGCGGAACTACGCAAGGCGCTGGGCGACGAACCGAGGTTTCCACGATTCATTGAGACCGTGCATGGCCGCGGCTACCGCTTCGTAGCGAAGCTCACGACCGCGGCGGCCGGGGAGGACGCGACACCCAAGCCGCCATTCGTGCCGAAGGGCCCAAAGCCGATAATGGTCGGCCGCGAGGAGGAACGGGCGCAACTGCAAATCTGGTATTCGCACCTCCTTGAAAGTCAGCGGCACGTGGTTTTCGTTACCGGTGAAGCCGGTATCGGCAAGACCAGCTTCGTTCAGGCATTCCTGGATTCAATCGCGCAAGAAGGCTCGGTGCGCATCGGGCGCGGCCAGTGTGTCGAGCAATACGGTGCGGGCGAACCCTATATGCCGGTGCTGGAAGCGCTTGGTCGCTTGTGCCAGGAACCCAGCGGCGAGCTACTGATTGAACTTCTGAACAGGTTCGCACCGACATGGCTGGCGCAGATGCCCGCGCTGCTGACGCGCGAAGAGCGGGTCAGATTACAAAGCGAGATGCAGGGCGTGACGCAACAGCGAATGTTGCGCGAGATGACACAGGCGCTGGAAGCCTTAGCTACTGAAACGCCGTTGGTGCTGCTGCTTGAAGACCTGCACTGGAGTGATTTCTCAACGCTTGAGTTGATTTCCGCGATCGCACGGCGGAACGAGCTGGCGCGGCTGCTCATTATTGGGACCTATCGGCCAGTGGAGATCCTGGCGAACGATCATCCCCTGCGCACGATGAAACAGGAACTCGAGCTCCATCGCTATTGCGAGGACTTGCGGCTGAAACTGCTGACTGAAGAAAACGTGGCGGATTACCTCGCTAAACGCCTTGCCAGCGATGCTCCGCGGAGGTTCGGCGCGCTCGCGTCCGTAATTCACACTCGCACGGACGGCAATCCGCTGTTCATGGTTAACCTGGTCGATTATCTTCTGGACGACGCAGGGCTCCACGTCAACTTGCGAGAAGTGAGCGAAGCAGAGTGGGCGGAGACGCTCCGCGCACATCGGCTCGACGCACTGCGCAGCATCCGCGAGATGATCGAACGGAATCTGGAGCGGCTTAAACCGGAGGAGCAGGCGGTGCTCGAAGGGGCGAGCGTCGCCGGGGCAGAGTTCTCATCCGCGTCCGTCGCGGCCGCGCTCGAGTGCCCGCAGAATGAGGTCGAGGCGTGCTGCAAACGCCTGTCGCGGCGCGAGCAATTCGTCAGTGAGCTGGGCCCCATCACCTGGCCCGACGGCACCGTTGCGACAAGCTTCCGGTTCCACCACGCCCTTTATCAGGAAGTGCTATATGGTCGGCTCTCTGCAGGCCATCAAGTCCAGCTGCATCGCCGGATCGCGATGCGCGAAGAGGCTGGATATGGCGAAGGTGCCGGCGAAGTTGCGACCGAACTCGCCAATCATTATCGCCGTGCCAACGACAAGCAGAAGGCTATCCAATACTTTCACCTCGCGGGCCAGCGAGCGGTCGCGCGAGGCGCGATGATCGAAGGCGAGCGCCATTTCGCCGGCGCTCTCGAATTGCTCAGCGAATTGCCGAAAGACGTCGAGCGGGACCGCCGCGAGCTCGAGCTTCAATTAGCCGTTGGCCCCGCCCTAATCGCTGTTAAAGGCTGGGCCGCGTCGGAGACAGAGCAAGCTTACACACGCGCGCGGGAGCTTGGTGACCGGCTGGGCGATTCCCCGGAGCTTTTTCCCGCGCTGTTCGGAATGTGGGCCATATATTTGGACCGAGGTGAGTTTCGGATGGCCTCTGAGCTTGCCGAGCAGCTCTTGCGGGCGCAGAGCGCCCGCGATCCAGTGCTACTGGCATATGCGCGGCTGGCTCGGGGAGTTACCTCGTATTGGATGGGCAAGTTCCTTACCGCCAGAGAGTATCTCGAAAGCGCGATCACTCTCTATGATCCTGAGCTCCATCGGCCTCTCATATACAGCTACGGGTATGATGCAGGGGTCGCTTCCCTCGCATACGCGGCCTGGACTCTGTGGCTTCTCGGCTACTCCGACCAGGCTCTCAAGCGGAGCTATGAAGCGCTCGCATTGGCGCAAAGGCTGTCCCATCCCCTTAATCTGGCTCATGCGGAGTTGTTTCTCGGCGTTCTGCGTCAATATCAGCGGGAGGTACGCGCAGCTCAAGAGAACGCGGAGAGCGTGATTGCCCACTCTGCCGAGCACGGGCTAAGCGATTATTGGGGTTGGGCAACTGGTCTGCGCGGCTGGGCCATGGCCCAACTAGGGCGCAGCGAGGAAGGGATTGCGCAGCAACGGGAAGGCTTGGCCGCGTTTAGCGCGACGGAAGCGTTGCTGCGGCCTTATTTTCTGTGTCTGCTGGCCGAGACGTGGACAGAGACGGGTCGCCTCGATGAAGGGCTAAATGCTTTGACGGAAGCGCTGGCCGCCGCGGATGAACATGACCTGCGTTTCTATGAGGCTGAGACCCATCGGCTCAAAGGCGAGTTGCTGTCGAAGCAGGACGGTTCCAGTGCCGCGGAAGCTCAGAGTTGCTTTGAGCGGGCGATTGAGATTGCGCGCAGTCAGAGCGCAAAATCGCTGGAATTGCGCGCGACCATAAGTCTGGCTCGGTTGCTTCGCAATACGGCTCGCCGCGATGAGGCGCGCATTATGCTCGCCGAAATCTACGGCTGGTTCAGCGAGGGCCTAGACACGCCCGCGCTCAGCGATGCAAAAGCTCTGCTTGATGAGTTGACTAGTAAGCCCAGCGCTCGCCGATCCAACAAATCCCGAAGGGATCCTCCACGGCCAGGGTGAGGGTGGCGAGCGCTTTCATTCGCAAGAACAGCGACGAAATCCCAGGCTTCAGAGCGTTGGGCTTCGAGGCGGACGAGCAGATGACCCCGATGCTCGATCAACTGCCTTCCCTCCATTATTACCAGGTTCGGTATTTGCGTTGCTCGGCGGGATTCTTCGATGCCAGCGAGCTCGTAAAGATCCCAGGCTTCTAGAGCGATCGCTCGCACTGTGGGGAGCCTCTGGCCGCAGGTAAAAGATTAAACAAACCCCGATGAGCCCCAAGCCGTACGGCGGAAATTTGACCGAGAGCACCATTGCGATCGTAAAAGCTCCCAGCGTCAAGAACGATCGCAATCGCATCATGCGTCGTGCCTGCGCCGAAACCTCGGCCTCCTCGGCCCGTTCGAATGTCTCCCACAACAACGCCACATACGTGATGTTTACGAGCACGAACACTCCCGCATGCAAAGCGACCGGTACTCCAGCCAGTCGAGTGCGGGCCATCCAGGCGGTCGAAAACGGCACGAGCGAAACTGAGAACAGGTGTGCGAAATTTCTCCAAATCAGCCTCGGGGTCGGAGCCTCCGCATAGTGGAGCACGTGATGGTGGTTTACCCAAACGATCGCGATAAAGAGATAACTAACCACATAACTCAGACCAGTCGGCCAAAGAGGGAGTAGTGCCGCGAAGGTAGGATGGTCCGGAGGATTTAACTCCAGCACCATAATCGTGATGATGACCGAGAAGACGCCGTCCGAGAATGCGCTGATGCGCTCGAGCGTCGATTTACGCTGGGCCACTTCCGTCCCTTCTATAGCCTTCCGCGATTGGGCAATTGTCCAGATTGCTGTCTGAACGCCATCCGAGCAGTCACCGAGTGATCACAGAATAGACTGACGTTCGTAGGAAATTAGAACAGTTTCCATGCCGAGGGTTAAATGCTGCACAAGCCGAGAACCACGAAGAGTTTTCTGCACTGAGGATGATTTTACGATTTGTCACGAAATCTAATTGTGAATTCGCGAATCGTCGCTAGTCGGATAGGGCACTCGCGCTTCGTTGTTAAGCGATAGAACAACCGCAGCATTCAAGAGATTCAACATCTCAAGTGATTCTCGGGAGTGTGCCAATACTCCGGCGTTTCATGGCGTGACCCTTGCGACCGTGAAGGATGCGTTTGAAAGAGGTCCATGGGAACAGCCGGACCATCCAAGAAATTTTCAGAGGAACGTTCTGATGAAATCGATCTATTACCGCGCCGTCGATATTGGCGACATCAAGATCTCGTATCGCGAAGCCGGGCGATCAGACGCTCCAACATTGTTGTTGCTGCACGGGTTTCCGAGCGCCGGGCACATGTTCCGCGATTTGATTCCGCTTCTCGCCGACGGCTATCACCTTATAGCGCCGGACTTGCCGGGGTTTGGTCAATCGGACCTGCTTCCGCGCGCTGCGTTCAAATACACATTCGAGAATCTCGCCGATCGGATCGATCGGTTCATCGATGTCTTCGAGCTGAAACGCTTCGCGGTCTACATCTTCGATTACGGAGCTCCGGTTGGGTTGAGAGTTGCTCTAAAGCATCCCGACCGAATAGTCGCGATCGTCTCCCAGAATGGCAACGCTTACGAGGAGGGGCTCAGCGATGCCTGGAACCCGATTCGAGCGTATTGGCAAGAGCCAAGTCAGGCTAAACGCGATCTGCTGCTGGGCTTCCTGTCTCCTGAGACTACACTCTTTCAATACACTCATGGAGTTGAAGAGCCGGCGCTCGTATCTCCAGATGGCCGTTCGCTCGACGACTTCTATTTGGCCCGACCGGAGGCGCATGAAGCACAGCTAGATCTCCTTCTCGACTACGCCAGCAACGTCGCGCTCTATCCTCAATTCCAGGCATATTTCCGAAAGCACAAGCCGCCGCTTCTAGCGGTGTGGGGCAAGAACGATCCTTTTTTTCTACCTGCCGGTGCGGAAGCGTTCAGGCGGGATAATCCTCGGGCCGAGATCCATTTTTATCCGACTGGCCATTTCGCCCTGGAAACTCATTGTGAAGAAATTGCGGCTGCTATTCGCGACTTCCTCAGTCGGATTTTTGGCTTATAGCGCGGTTAGTCACTGATCCACCTTCGTTAATAAGAAGGAGAAGAAACATGATCTCTGCAGCATTTCCGTACCAAAAGCAGCGGCGGCGCGTCCTCGGCAGAGAGATGGCATACGTGGAGGTCGGAGAAGGCGACCCCATCGTGCTGCTGCATGGTAATCCCACCTCGTCGTATCTCTGGCGCAACGTGTTGCCGTACCTGCAGCCACGAGGCCGCTGCATCGCTCCCGATCTGATCGGCATGGGTGACTCCGACAAGCTGCCTGATAGTGGCCCCGGCTCGTATCGCTTCGTCGAGCACCGCCGCTACCTCGACGCTCTGCTCGAGGCCTTGGATGTGCGCGAGCGGGTCACCTTCGTCGTCCATGACTGGGGCTCGGCCCTCGGCTTCGACTGGGCCAACCGCCATCGCGAGGCCGTGAAGGGAATCGCGTTCATGGAGGCGATCGTGGCGCCGCAGGGCCCTGACCACTGGGACAAGATGGGAATGCGTCAAGCCTTGGAGGCGCTGCGTTCGGAGGCCGGGGAGGCGATGGTCCTGCAGAACAACTATTTCATTGAACAGATCCTGCCGAACGCCATCCTGCGTAAGCTCTCCGACGACGAGATGGCGGCGTATCGACGGCCGTTTGCCGCGCCTGGCGAGGGGCGACGGCCGACGTTGACGTGGCCCCGGCAAATACCCATCGAGGGCAAGCCCGCCGACGTGCATGCGATAGCGACTGAATACGCGGATTGGCTGGGGAAGAGCAAGGTGCCCAAGCTGTTCCTGAAGGCTGAGCCAGGTGCGATCCTCACCAATGATACACTGGTCAGCCTCGTCCGCGGGTGGCCGGCTCTGACCGAGAAGACGGTGGCGGGGATTCATTTCGTTCAGGAAGATTCGCCGGGCGAGATCGGGCAGACCATCGCCGGCTGGATGGGGGCGTAGTCCCTTACACCAGGAACGGGCCACGCGGCGCGCAACGCGCGTGTTAGTGGTTCGGCCCGCATCACTGGTCGTGCGCTTGCCGCATGGCCACGTCGGCCCGCAGCCGCAGATCGTCGGTGCGGACTTGGACGACGTCGCCGATCAGTTGATCGCGCAGAACAAGGAGGGTACCTATGTCGCGCGCGAACGTGAGTGCTGTGCTGGTGCACGGCGCCTGGGCTGACGGATCGAGTTGGGCCAAGGTCATCGGGCCGCTGGCGGCCGAAGGCATCAGGGTGCTCGCGGCTCCGTTGCCCTTGACGTCGTTTGCTGAGGATACGGCGGCGGTTGAGCGCACGCTGGAGCGAGCTTCGGGGCCGGTCGTTCTTGCGGGTCACGCCTACGCTGGGGCCGTGATCGCGGCGGCACGGAGTGAGAAGGTGAAGGCGCTGGTTTACGTCGCCGCCCTTGCTCCCGACGAGGGCGAGACGGTCGCCGATGTCTTCTATCGTACCAAGCCTCATCCGCTGGCTCCAAAGTTGGCACCGGACAATCATGGGTTGATCTATCTGCCGCACGAGGCATTCGCCGCGGCGTTCGCGCAGAATGCGTCCGCCGATGAATTGGCGCTGCTCGCCGCGGTTCAGCGGCCGATTTCGCCTGCCTGCATCACGGTGCCTGTGAATCGTCCACTCTGGAAAGACCGCCCGACCTGGTTTCTAATGGCGGAGCAGGACCGCATGATCGTCCAAGATACGCAGCGCTTTATGGCGGAGCGGATGCACGCCCGGGTGCGGTCGCATCCGGTAGACCACGCGCCAATCGTTACTGCGCCTGGCCTCGTCGTCGACATCATACGCGAGGCCATTGGGGAAGCGATCAGCGGCTGATCGCCTTCATTTTGTAATGCGCCAGGAGCAGCGCGATGCTCGAACAGAGAACCATGAAAATGAACAATTGCGGTGATTAGTCATTCTCGGGTTCGATTTGCCGGGACCCTCAAGCAGTTAATGAAATGGAGTGCGGTTCATATAGCTCGGACAAACCATGGTCACTAATTAAGGAGATGGGCCAATGGCTGACGCAGAAAAATACGAAACTCTAGTTCTAGGAAGCGGAGAGGCCGGTAAGTGGACAGCCTGGACGATGGCCGATGAGGGTCATCGCACTGCGATGGTCGAGCGGAAATGGCTCGGCGGTTCGTGCCCGAATATCGCGTGCTTGCCGAGTAAGAACGTGATCTACTCCGCGAGAGTAGCATCGCTGGCGCGGCGCGGCGCTGAATTCGGACTGGAAATGGATCAACTCCGAATCAACATGGCCGGCGTTCAGCAGCGCAAACGCAAGATGGTCGAAGCGGAACATCAGTTCCACGCCAAGCGTACCGCGGACGCCGGAATAGAATTGATCATGGGTGAAGGCCGCTTCGTCGCTCCGAGAACGATTGAGGTCGCGCTCAACGATGGCGGCACTCGACGGATTGTCGGCGAACGTGTGTTCCTCGACCTGGGTTCGCACTCGACGATGCCCAATGTTCCCGGGCTCGCCGCGGCGAATCCGATGACCCATATCGAGGCGCTCAATCTCGATCGTCTGCCACGTCATCTCATAGTGATTGGCGGCGGCTATATAGGCCTTGAACTCGCGCAGGCGGTACGGCGGTTCGGATCGGATGTGACCGTGATCGAACGAGGCGACGCAGCTTGCCGAGCGGGAAGATCCTGACGTCGGCGCCGCTCTCCTTGATTTGTTTCACGACGAAGGAATCGAGGTGTTGCTCGGCACTCATGTCTCTCAGGTTGAGGGACATTCAGGAAAAGAGGTTCGGGTCTACGCAAAAGACGGTCCCGGTGACCGGATCGTCGAAGGTACGATCTTCTCGTCTCCGTCGGTCGGACGCCGAATACGAAAGGAATCGGACTGGAGCAAGTCGGCGTCGAGCTCGACGAGCGTGGCTATATCAAGGTCAACGACCGGCTGGAGACGACCGCATCCAACGTGTGGGCGATGGGCGATTGCGCGGGCAGTCCGCAATTCACACACGTCGCGTATAACGACTTCCGCGTCGTGCGTGACAACTTGAAGGGCGGCAATCGAACCACGAAGGATCGCATCGTGCCGTTCTGCATGTTCACCGATCCGGAACTGGCGCGCGTAGGCCGCAACGAGACCGAGGCGAAGCGCGACAAAATCGAATATCGCGTCGCGAAACTGCCGATGGCGAATGTGCTCCGCACCCACACGATTGCCGAACCGCGCGGCTTTATGAAGATGCTGATCGGCAAAGACAGCGACGAAATCGTGGGCTTCACCGCGTTTGGTATCGAGGCAAGCGAGCTGATGGCGGCAGTTCAGACCGCGATGGTTGGGCGACTGCCGTACACCGTGTTGCGCGACGCGATCTTCGCTCACCCGACAATGTCCGAGGGGCTGGTTTACCTTCTCGAACAAGTCGAGAAACGTGACAGCTAATCGGACGCGGAATCGCCTGCCGCCGGGCAGAATGAAAGACCTGCGAACTCGCCTATTTGCTCCGACACGACCCGGAGTACCGGCGCGTCCGCAAACGGTGCACTGCGGACCGGCCCCTTTGCGATCTCATCGCGTACCGAATGGTCGGGCTGTCGCCGTGGCAGAATTTGCCGGTCGCAACAGCGGCACCGCGCCGCCCTCCGTTGTATACGCATCAGTGGCTTTCCAATCCGCGGCGTCTCAAAATCGACCCCAGTAGTCCGGTACTACAGTTCTTTAGCGTCCGATGCGATCGAGGTTTCGTCACCGATCTATCCTCAGACTTTTGCTTTCACGCTACTAACTGCCTCCTGAACGTGAAATGACGAACGCCTAACCCTAGGCCATAGATCGTCTATTTGACAAGGTTCTTAGCAAGTTACTTCGGTTACAACTGTGTCTATCTAGCTACTCGCGATCGGTTCCCGAGGTTACTCAATACTGGCTAAGCAGATGACCCGGACAACCCGATCCGTTCCAATTGACTTACCCGAATATCGTGATAATTGACGATCTGGATAAAATAGGGAGGAACGGACCAGTGTCTTCAACGGTTCGGACTGCTCCTGGAACGCGCCTTCAGGAGGCCAAGGTCCTGCGCTTTCTCGAAGATGCACAATGCTCAGTTCGGTTCGTGGATGTGAGCTTGTTCAAGGAATTCATATTCGACCGCGTGAGCACGCGACGCTGGGAGCCTGATGACCTGGCAAGGACCGCCAAGGAGATCTCGAAGTACGTCGCTGATGGCGGTTCCGTGGAAGTCCTGATTGTCGCCAGCGACGAGCTTTGACCCGCTCGCAACAGGTTGGGCAGGAAGTCGGCGGGTTGATAAAATCTTGATCGTTCGACGTGATCTTTGGCGTACAGCCGAACTCGTACGCTGGGCGCCACGTCCACCAGCCACAACTCCCGCGATCGCGCCGGCTAAAAGGGATTAATCGAGTTGGTGCGCCTGACGGAGTACCAAGACCCAGAGCCACAAACGGTATGACGGCAAAGAATTCTTCGCGCCAGCTTGCCGAGAGTCAGGTCGCCCCGCCCGCAGCTTGGCCGCCAGGCAGTCGCCCTTGTCGTTGAATAGCAGCAGCGGATGGTAACAGAACCTCAGTGCTGTCCATATTGCAACGTCCCCAGCGCCGAGGGCTGGGAAGAGCTGCTGCTTCCTGAGGTCGACCGGCAGCAGGGACAAGGCAAGGAAGTGGCCTTTCGTGGCGACGCCGCCTTCGCGAAAACCGGAACTCTACGACGCGTTGCAAGGGCGAAAGGTCAAGTACTCCATCCGCCTTCCTGCCAACCCCAACTTGGAGCGCAACGTCACGGAGTTGCTCAAGCGGCCCGTAGGAAGGCCGAGCTACCAGCCGGTGGTCCGGCGCAAGAGCTTTCTCTATCAAGCGGCCAGTTGGAGGCGAGCGCGGCGGGTGGTAGCCAAGGTCGAGTTCCACTTCGGCGAATTGTTTCCACGGGTTGGCTTCATCGTAGCCAACCTTACGGCTTGCAACCGGGCGGTGGTGCGCTTCTACAACAAACGCGACACGGCGGAACAATGGATCAAGGAAGGCAAGCAGACGGTCGCGCTGACGCGGCTTTGTTGTCACCGCTTTCGCGCCAACGAGATGCGGCTATAGCTAAGCGTCATTGCTTACAACCTGGGCAACCTGTGGCGGCGGCTGGCGCTGCCCAAGGCGATCGGCAACTGGTCGCTGACCAGCTTGCAGCAGCGGCTGGTGAAGACTGGCGGGCGTCTGATCAAACATGCCCGCTACTACTGGTTGCTGCTGGCGGAGAGCATCTGACGCGGCGGCTCTTTGTCGGCATGCTGCGGAAGATCTGCGCGCTGCCGTCGCCGGCAGGATAGGCGAGCACGGAACGCAGCAACTTCGGCGATGCGGGGCAAGCGGCAAGTACAGGTGTCTGAGAATTCGGTCAGAAAATCCCGTCCTTCGGCTGTTTCATTGCCGAGGCAGGCGGAACTGGCCAAAGGCGCAGCGCTGAAAAGCCCTCTGCACTCAAAAACAGGCCTTGAACTTGCGTTTGCAAAGCGCCTGGCGCCTGTGCGAGTCTGAATCGGGATTTCAAAATGGAAATTCCGACTAAGACATTTCCTTACTTCAAATACTGGCGCAACGTCTGTATAAGCGCGAATAATCAATAACGCATTGGCAGAGAGGAAACCTATGTCCCATCATTTCGATACCAAACTTGCGAAAGAGGATCCAAGCCTGAACGTGTGTGATCTCTATCTGTTTCAGGGCGCTCCCGACACAACGGTGATGGCGATGACCGTCAATCCTGATGTTGTCCTCTCTGCACCGGATACCCTTCACATTGAGGGTTTGTATGCCTTCCGCCTGGACCTGACTGGTGACGCTCGCGAAGACGTTGTCTTCAAGTTCAGGTTCAACGAACCGAGACATGTGAACGGGGACGAGCATGTCCATGTTCAGAAGTTTCAGGTCCGTAGAGCCACTGGCGAGGCTATCGGCGGGGACAAGGGCGAGCTTCTGATAGAAGGCGATACGGGCAAAGTCCATAGCAAGTCTGGTATTCGCGCCTTCGTCGGAATCGCTCCCGATTTGTTCGCCGCCGACGCTGTCGCAATGCGTAATCTTCAGAATGCCTTCTACAACGAACACAGGTATGACGGCGATGCGTTCCTGCGCCATCGCCAGAACTTCTTCAACAATCGCAATATCACTGCGATTGTCCTCGAAGTCCCAAACCATCTGATCGGCAAGGGAACGGTTCATGCCTGGGCCACGGTGTCACTTTACGGCCATGCTCCCGAGATGCAGGTGTCACGTTGGGGCCTGCCGATGATCACGCACCTCTTTCTCAACGATCCCGGCAATCAAGAGGTGAAAGAGACCTTCAACAAATCGGTGCCATCAGATGACATCGCTTTATTCTCGGGATACATCGCAGACTATACCCAGAAGATGGCTACCTATGCAGGATCTGTCATGAACCCGGAAGAATACGGAAAGCAAATGGTCTCTCGACTATGCCCGAACACCTTGCCCTATGAATTAGGAACGGCAGCTGCATTTGATGTCGCGGGATTCAATGGGAGGCCACTGGGTGATGATGTTATGGATGTGATGCTTACATTGGCGTCAAACAGGCCCCTCCAGGACGGCGCTGCCCCTGATCGCAATCGGATCCGTACCGAGTTCCCATATTTTGGTGAGCCCTACTCGAAGGAAGAACAGAAGGATGTCGTACCATGGCACCCACGTCGTAGTCATTGAGATTCCGGAAGGTAGCTGGGGGGCTGGGGGTCAAACTATAGATGTCTAGTTCGTCGATGACCGTGGTGAGCGGCGCGCGTGCCGCCACGATCGAGCCCGTCGCCACTCCTTCGATAGACTCAAGCCGGCCGGCGCCAAATTGCGGAGAGGGATCGATCGACAAAGGGCCAGATACGCAACCGTTCTCGTTGGGGGTGAGATGCTCCAAAAGAGACCGAAGCCTTAGAGCCTATTAATTGCTGCCGCATCCGAGCGGCGGTTCCGACTGGACAAAAACGCAACAGGGCATGACCGGGTTGAATGCCTCTCCCACTGCGTCTGGTGGTCTGAGGTGGGGTCAGGGTGGGCTAAATTTCCTGGACTCAATAAGACTTGGTGAGACTGGGTGGGATAGCTGCTGAGCTACCGAGCCATCTTTCCATAGTGAGTACTGTCTTGAGGAGTCTTGCCGAGGTGACGCCGTTCGCGAACTGGCGTGGCGTTGCTAATCTGGCGTACTGGGTAACCGGTACCGAGGGTTCGAATCCCTCCCTCTCCGCCAAACAGTCTGGCATGCTTCCCCACATTATGGAGAAGCTATGAAATCGGCGCGTGGGGCGCGATCCACGCGCGGTCGTGGACGTGGAGAATGCCAACGGCAGCGGCTGAGCGTGAAAATCGCCTAAAATTCTCTGTTCGCGATTTTGGCATGTCCATCTGCGAATCGGCCGACATTTTGCGGGAAACATTCTCGGGAAGAACGCTGCCTGACGCAAGCAACTACGCCCACTTGACGCTATTAAATGACCGCGTGAGCCCTCGTTTAAACTCTTTCTTGACGGATCTAAAAAGGGCGGTGCGACAGGTGCTCCAGCCGCATCGGGTGCCTACCAAGCACGATAGCGTGAAGCGCCACTGCCAGAACAACTGGGTCGCCGAGCGCATCATCAAACGATGCGCTCGGCCTCAGCACAGCCCCTAGATTAATTCGGATCTTGACGTCGACGGGACGCCCGAGCTTTCCGGCCTTCCTGCCCAACTCCGCGGTGAAGCGTCTTGACTCGATTTCGCTGGTCGCAAAGTCCGCGATGATTTTTTTGTTGAAAAAGCCTGAGACGACGGGACGCATAACGCCGCGTTCGCGGGGCTGATGTCCCAGCGGCGTTCTATAGCACGGGAAGGCGATCGCTGACGCCAAGCGGGAAAGCTTGATCGATCAGTGTCACTTCCCGCTCGCTCAACTGTAGATCGCCTGCGCCGGCATTTTCCGCGGCATGCTGCGGACTCGACGCCTTCGGAATCGTGAAGAGTGACGGCCGTCTTATGAGAAATGCGAGCGCGACCTGGCGCGGAGTTGCGTCGTGTTCGGTCGCGATTTCTCCCAGGACGCGGCCGCCAAACGTTTGTGGACTCGGAAGAGATCCCGAATGGCCGAACGGGCTGTAGCCGACGACCGAGACCCCATGCTGTTCACACCACGGCAACACGGCATGCTCAATCGAACGCTTTTGCAAATTATAGAGGACCTGATTGCACGCGATGCGGGCCGGGCCGACAATGCTCCAAAGCTCGTCAAGATCAGCTACATCGAAGTTGCTCACACCCCACGACAGAATCATGCCACCGCGCTGAAGCCGCTCGAATCCAGCGACCGTGTCCTCAAGCGGATGCGGTCCGCGCCAATGCAACAAGTAGCAGTCGAGCCTGTCGGTCCTGAGCCGGCTCAGCGATCTTTCGCAGGCGGCGACGGTGCCACGTATCGAAGCATTCTCCGGCAGTACCTTGGAGACCAGGAAAACCTCGTCACGACGCCCAACAATGGCGCGGGCTACTGTCTCTTCGGCTTCACCCGCTCCGTACATCTCGGCCGTGTCGATGTGCGTCATGCCGAGATCGAGTCCAGCTCGTAAGGTTGCAATCGCGTGCGCACGATCTCCGGTCTCGATGTACCAGGTCCCTTGGCCGATTACCGGCACTTCATGCTTGGTGGCGCCGAATCGATGATGTCTCATTAGACGTTCCGTGTCCTAGGCCGCCGCCACTTGTTCGATCGCGGCCAGCAGCGATGCAAGGTCACGAGGTCCGTCGTAGCGCAGTCCGTTGATGAAGATTGACGGGGTGCCATTGACACCGCTGCGAACTCCGCTGAGAAAATGTTCGCGCACCCGCTCGACATATTTGTTTTCCGCCATTTCGCGAACGAACCTGTCCACATCGCAGCCAACGGCGGCTGCGTATTCGACCAGGTCGGAGTCTTCGAGCGCATCCTGATGTGCGAACAGAACATTGTGCATCTGCCAGAATCTCCCTTGAGCTCCCGCCGCCTCCGCTGCTTCGGCAGCGTGCAAGGAGTGGGGATGCGCCTCGGCCAGCGGGAAGTGCCGGAACGCGAAGAGCACGGTATCCGGGAGCGCGCGCAGCAACTCCTTAAATACCGGCTCGGCCTGAGCGCAAAAAGGACATTCGAAGTCGCCGTATTCCACCATGACGACGGGAGCATCCAGCGGACCAATCGTGTGGTCTCGTTTGCTAACGGGCGGATTCAGCATGGCCTGCCTCCTGTTTTTTTGAGGAAGGAAGGGCTTCAAGGGCGGTCAGAATCCCGTCGGCGCCAGGGTTTACGCCGATTGGCGATACATAGCTCCACGCAATCCCTCCCTCCGGATCGATCACAAACAATGCGCGTTCGCATACACCGTCCTGGGACCGGTAGACGCCGTAGCTTTGCGCCGTTTCTCCTTTCGGGTGAAAGTCTGCGAGAAGGGGAAAGTGCAGCCTGCGCTCCCTCGCATATGCTGCATGACACCACGCGCCGTCGACCGAGATGCCCAACAACGCCGCGTTGAAGCGCTTGAACTCGGGCAACACTTCATTATACAGCGCCAATTGATCTCCGCAGACCGGGCTCCAGTCCGCCGGATAGAATGCGAGAATCACCGGCTGGCCGCGAAACTCGCTCAACGATACGGATTGATCGGGCGTGCAGCGCAGAGTGAAGTCCGGCGCCGGCGTGCCTGCTTTCAGGGGAGACGCGCTGTTGGCGGTGGTCTGCTGCTTTTCTTCTTTTTTCATAAGCTCCCTTCCTCTGTTTAATTTCCCGTAGCCTGCCGGATCAGGCATTCGGCTTCTCAGCATCGTGTGCGTGGTCGATAGCCTGGCTGAAGGCGAGGTTCGAGCCGCGAGTAATCCAGAATGACTTTTCCTGAATGCACCGATTTGATGGTCTGGAACGGAACAACAAACTCGCCGGCATTCTCAACGTAGATGACGATTTCGAACCGCCAACCCGGCGAGGACTTGGCGAACCGTGCCGAACTTTTCACCGCCGTCGTACCTGAAAGTCTGATCTCCGACTTCGATTTGACGGCCCATGGTCAACTCCACAGAAGTCCCTCACCTTGCGCCGTTGGGAGCGACTGTGAAATGGAGCCGCAGGTAGTAGTCGTGGATGCCGAGACCGCAGAGCGAATCTCCGTCTGCTTCATCGTCATTCACCGACTACGACGTGGATTTGCAGCGCCAGGTTGTGAATTCCGATTCCTGCTAGATCCATCTCGAAGTGCTCGCCAGCGCGTGTGTCCCGCGGAACCTCAAACAAAACTCGCGATCCGCCCTGGAAAAGCCTCACCGGCAGGTGGCATCCAAAACGGACGTCGTCGGGATGCAATATCGCCTCGAAGCCAAGCCAGCGGTATGGCCCGGAACTCTTGCGACGATATCCGGTGAAGTTTTGCGCTACGTGGTCGAACAGCTCTTCAATCGAAGGTGTGATCGTCAGGAAATCGTCCGGAACAGTGACGGGGTTTTTCCAGCGCGGCGGCTCTGCCGAGAAGGGCCGTCGGCGCGTCGCCAGCTCTATATCGTAAGCGCGGCGCCGATCCTGGTCGCACAGAACGCGGTAGGCATCTTCAACCTCGCGAAATTGCTCCGGATCGGGCCGCGCGCCGGCTTCGGGATCGATGCGCAATGAAATCCGCTGATATGCGCGCCAAATCTCCAGCGGTTCAGCTCGCATCGGAACAGAGAGCCTCTCGTAAAAGTTCTGCTTCGGCACCGAGCTATCTCCAGAGCGCGTTTACGAAGCTCGAACCTCGATCCGTTTCGCCCTCGCATTCTCCGTCTTGGGAAGAACAACCCTCAGCATCCCGTTTTTGTATTTGGCACTGGCCCGTTCGGTGTCTACTCCGGGCGGCAGCGGAATCACGCGGACGAATTCACTCATACCGCGGGCCATGCGGTAAAAGTTGGGGCCGCGCTCCTCATCCTCTACGTTCTTGCGGCCGCGCAGGATAAGCCGGTTGTCCATCACCTGGATTTGGACGTCCTTGTTGTCGAAGCCGGGAATCTGCGCCTCGACTACGACTTCATCCGGTCTATCTTCGAACTCGATCGGCGGTCCGTCCGCGAGATTCGAGAATTTCCCGTTCCCCGGGGCGGACCGCCGTTTCATCCAGCGATCGAGTAAGCGGTGGATGTCCTCACGCAACCGGCCAATGGAACGTTTCAAAGGTTCAGATGTCAAATGAGTCATATAGCTGATCTCCCCATTCAAATTCGGACGTTCCAGTGGAGGCGTATGGCCCCGCATCAGCTCACTTTGACTTCGATCTTCTTCTCGCGAGCCTTCTCGGCTTTCGGAAGAGTCAGCGACAGCACGCCATACTTGAGTTCCGCATTTATCTTATCGGTCGCGATGTCGTCGCTGATTTCGAACTGGCGGAAGGATCCGGTCAGCTCAAACTCGCGATAGACCGGGTCTCCCGGGACGAGGTCCTCCGCCTTGCCCTGGATGGTCAGCGTGTCCTGGTCGACGCGCACCTCAAGATCTTCCTTCGAAACTCCGGGCATGTCGGCCAGCAGGATCAGGGCGTTGTCAGTTTCGTAGATATCGACGGGTGGTTGCGCGTAGCGTTCGCGTGCGCGAGTGACCTCCCGATTTCCGTCTGTTTGCTGATGGCCGTTGGTCTCTGAACGATTTACGACGGGTACTGTTTTCTCTGCCATGGCCGTTTTCCTCTCTGCACTTTGAGAATTTAGTTTGCAGGCTCAGGAAGGCTTAACTTGGATCTGTTTGGGTTTTGCCTTCTCGGACTTGGGCAAAGTGATAATCAAGAGCCCGTCCTTGTATTCCGCGCTTACCTTGTTGTCGTCAATTTCAACCGGCAGGGTGACAGTTCGCACGAACTTGCCACTCGCCCGCTCCGCGCGATGGAACATCTCGGGCTTGATGTCGCTCGGCGGACCCTTTTTTTCTCCCGAGATGGTGAGCGTGTTATGCACTACGGTCAGGTTGAGCGAGGCCGGATCGAGACCGGGCGCCATCCCCTCGACGTAGAGATTGTCTTTGTCCTCGTGAAGATTGATGAGCGGATAAGCGCGTGCGAACCGTCCGGGTAGAAACGCCGAGCGCAAAAATGGCGCCATCGGCGAAAAATCTTCGAACGCCCGGTCTATCTCTCGATGGAGCATCTCCATCTCGTCAGTCGAGCTTACTTGGTTCATCTGCATTCTCCTTGACAGGGTTAGTGTTAAATTTGCCGGCCCATTTGTTGGACTTGCCACCCCTTACGGGTGATGCGAAGCAAACAATGCGCCGAAGCCGAGGAACCAGCGGTACTTCATTTCGAAACCGCGCCACGAACGGTCTCCATTGACGCCCAAATCGCGATTAAACCCTAAACAAAAGAAAGGAGGAGATAACGCATCGCGATGTCGATGTTCCGCGCCCTCAATCGATACGCGGAAAACTGCTAAGTCCTGTGGACTCCGCTATACCACGGTGGGGTGGATGCCACACTGACCCTCGATGACTTCGATGTGTCTCACGATCGCTCTCGAGCGTCTGCTGGCCGGGCAGCGAACGGGCTACATGAGGGTTTGCGTCACGTCACCATGAGCGTTACGATCTGTTTACCCGTCGCGAACGAGAAGTGATGCGACTCGTCGTCCAGGTCCCGCTCAACAACGGATCGCGTTCGAGTTGAACCGGAAAAAATGCGGTAAAGACGCGGCG
Source organism: uncultured delta proteobacterium (assembly GCA_963710455.1). Classification (GTDB taxonomy): domain Bacteria; phylum Desulfobacterota; class Binatia; order Binatales; family Binataceae; genus JAKAVN01. The sequence goes on along the minus strand of CAVQAG010000007.1, from coordinate 190,678 downwards.
CGGCCAGGTAATGCAAAAGATGGGTGCGGGCTCGCTGACCGACTCAGTCAGGATGTCGGAACGGCTCGGTGCGCAGGTTCCACGGGATTAGACCTTGAATACCAACGTATAATAGTCGCGAGCTCGCATGCTGCGGTACTTTTTCTTCTATGCAGAACAAAAGTACTCGCTCGAGGGCAACCGGATCCGCAAAGGGAACATCCCCCCAGCAGGCGCTGGTCGCCGTTGTCGACGATGATGAGCCGGTCCGTGACGCTATCGGGAGCTTGTTCCGATCGATGGGGTTCGGGATCGAGCTGTTCGCCAGTGGAGAAGAGTTTCTAGCCTCTCCCAATCTGCGCGATTTCTCCTGCCTGGTCCTCGATGTACAGATGCCGGGAATGAATGGCCTCGAGCTGCAGCGCCGGTTGACAGCGGCCTCGCAACCGATCCCGATCCTATTTATTACCGCCTTCAGCGACGAAAATACGCGCTCACGGGCGCTGCGAGGAGGCGCGGTGGGCTTCCTGTTAAAACCATTTAGCGATGAAGCACTGCTCGGCGCAGTGCAGTCGGCAATCGAAGACGGAATCGCAAACTAATGGAGGGAAAAATCCCGCGCATCGGAACATATGTGGAGGGGGGAACGCCCAAGAGGGGGGAACGCCGGGGGACGCAAGAGGGGGGAACGCCCAATATGACTTTGGGAGATGAAAATAAGGAAATAAGGTCTCTGGACGTTCTTAACCCCTGGAGGTGGCTATCATGGCACCACAAGCGCTTATCGTTCACAAAGACCGCAGTGCGGCTGAAGCCAAAAGCGAAATGCTCGCGTCCTGTGGGTATCATTGCACAATAGCAGGCGGCTGGGACGAAGCCCTAGCGTTGCTTGACTGCAACAGCCCCGGCCCCGCTCTAATCGTGCTGGAGCGCAGCGCTATCAAACCTCGCATGTTCCGGAGTGGCGAGGCCCTCGTCTCCATCACGACCTTCGATGAGCTCGACACCGCAGCGCAGTTCCGGAAGGCCGAAGGGAACTATCCCGTTGGCGCTGCAAAACCTCTTCTGCAATCACGCGCGGACAATCGGGGAAACCCGCCGTCACCTCCCGCGTGGCTGGGGATGGTCGGTGCGAGTGCTGCACTGATGGAATCCTCGGCCTTGATGAAGAGGGCCGCGCGCTCCGAGGCCAGTATTCTGCTGTATGGAGAATCAGGCACTGGGAAGGAACTTGCCGCGAGAGCGATCCATGCAAGCAGCCCGCGCAGGGCGCGTGCTTTTGTCGCAGTCGATTGTGCCGCGTTGCCGGAGAACCTGCTCGAAGCCGAACTCTTTGGCTACGAAAAAGGTGCTTACACGGGCGCGATGGCTGCAAAGCCCGGCCTGATGGAGATGGCCGATGGCGGCACCCTTTTTCTGGACGAGGTCGGCGAGATGCCAGTCACGTTCCAGGTAAAGTTGCTGCGTGCCCTCCAGGAAAAAGAACATCGCCGCCTCGGTGGGACCGGAATGATCAAGTTCGACGCACGGATCGTCGCGGCCACCAACCGCGATTTGCACAAGTGCGTGAAAGAAGGAGCATTCCGGGAAGATCTCCTGTTTCGGCTCGACGTTATTCCGATCCGGCTGCCGCCCTTGCGCGAGCGTCGCGGCGATGTGCCCGTTCTGGCCGATTGGTTCCTGGCGAGCTACTGCGAACGCGACACAGGCATGCCCAAGAGTTTCGAGCCCGAGATTCTTGATATTTTCGAATCCTACACCTGGCCCGGAAATATCCGCGAACTTCAGAACGTCGTCCGAAGGATGTGTGTGCTGGCAGAAAGCAGCGTTATCACCAAACGCGATCTTCCAGCGGAACTTTTGCGGACCCATGACCACTCTTCGGGTCTGTTCGCCGAGACGGCCGCCAATATCGAATCATGCGAACTGGCATTCAGCGCGGCCAAAACTCAATATCTCAACCTGTTCGAGGCATCGTATCTGCGGGGCACACTCGACCGTCACGGGGGCAATGTGTCCCGGGCTGCCGAGGCGGCAGGTGTCGATCGGAAAACGTTCTACCGCCTGCTTCGAAAGCATCGTATGGAACCGGAGCGATTTCGTGGACAAAGCGCGTGCGGCTAGATCGCAAAGGAGTAATCTCCTCTCTCACTTCGTGCTTGGCTTTTGATCGAGGGTTTGCTTTTCGCACGGCGCGCTCAGCGATCGCATGAGGCCCGCTTTCATCTGGAAGATACCGGCACCTGGTAGAGGCGGCAGCTCAAATCAAATGAATGTCCGCTCGATAATTCCGCATCGGCTGGCACAATCGTTGCGATTCACCGACGTTCCGAATCGACAACGAATCGGCCGACGTCTTGCGGCTGAATGCTGAGGAAAAATCGTGCTGCGAAAAGCTGATATCGATTATGTGAAACGAGTGCTCGTATCTCACGCCGCCCCGATGCTTTCGCTATATGCCGATATAAATCCAGGCAACCCCGAGAATGCCGGTCGCGCGTGGCTTCGCCGCATAAAAGACGCGCTGAAGGAAATTCCACTTCCGCGCGACCTCCCGAAACAAATCATCGAGAAACTGACAAATTTGCGGGTCGAGGGACGCACTTGCGCGCTGTATGCAGCCGACGATTTGCTGGAAATATATAGGATTCAAGTGGACCTCCCGCTGGTCGACGTGCGACACGGCCGCGTTGACGTTCGCTGGGGCGATCCATACACGTTCCCGTTTCTGTATCTGATCGATGAAACAAAGCGTCATGGAGTTGTGTACGTCGATCAGTCGCGATGGCGTTTCTTCGAAGTGTATTTGGGTGAGATCGAGGAAGTCGCGAATGCGTTCCTGGAGCTGAGCGGCGAAAAGCTGCCTGCGCCGCCTCGCCCTGCTCAACATATCGTGCAGGGAGTTGTCCTACGTGGTGGCGCCAGTGGCGATCGATACGCGCGGCATCTCGAAGCTTGGGAAGTGCGCTTCTTCAAACGCACGGCCCATTCGCTGGAACACCTCGTCGATGACTGGCATATCGATCGGCTGCTTCTAATGGGTCCGACTGAAGACACTCACTTCTTCGAGCAATATCTGTCTCGCAGGCTGAGAGATCGGGTTGCTGGCCACGTTCCTTCTATTCCAAAGCAGATCGCCAGTGCTGGTGAAGTCTTGAACCAAGTCATGCCCGAAATCGAAAAGAGCAGAGAAACCGAGGAACTGGCCCTTCTCGACGATATCCGCGAACGTGGAAGATGGACCGTGCCTACCGTGCTAGACAACCTGGTGATGGACCGTCTCTACGCCATCGCCGCTCCATGGCATCTCGAGGTGCCAGTATGGCAGTGCAAGAACGGCCTCGTATTCCACGATCGCCAGCAGGTCGATGCATACTGTCCGGGAGAGGAGCCAAAGCGGGTCAATCTTCGCGACGTCATCGGAGATGTGGCGGAGACTTTTGGCGCTCGGCTCGAGTTCATGCAAGGACAGGCCGAGGCACGGTTGCTCGGGGAGTTCGGGGGATTGGCCGGCTTGCCGCGCTGGTAGTGTATCGAGAGCGTTAGTTAGTCAACAGCCAATTCTTCCTTGAGCCGTTCGATCTCGCGGCGCTGCTCTTCGATCTCGCGTTCTTGAGCTTCGAGCTGCTTCTGCGTTTGCTTCTCACTGACTTCCCGGTTCTGCAACTCGTTTCCCAACAGCATACCGGTCCCGGCGCCTAACGCGCCTCCAATCGCAGCGCCCGCCCCGGGAGATCCCACCGCCGCGCCAACAATCGAGCCCGTCGCAGCGCCCAAACCGCCGCCAATCAGAGTGCCTTTTTCGCGGGTCGTCAGCGGCTCACCGGCGCATCCGGCTACTGCCAGCGCCAGTATGGCCGTCAGAATCAGAACCATTGTTGATTTCGCAGTTTGATTCATATGAGATTCTCAGGCCTGCTTTCTGACTTACTCACGACATTAAGCCAAGTCATTCTTGCGCCGATTTCTCCAAGATGTTCTTGCCATTCTCGTCGGCGAGCGCAATGCCGGGCTGGCCGCTGGGTTTGACGTGGAGTTCGATGCGGTCCCTGCCCTGCTGGTCGAACAAAACCAGTGCAGGTGAGCCATTCGTGGCGGAGCCCAGACCCGCTCGCGCTTTACCGGTTTGCGGGTCGTACAGCGTCAGACTGGCCTGGTTGTCTTCGGCCACCGATAAACTCGCGATCTGCCGGCCACTGGTGGCGTAAATAGCGATCCCGTTCCTTCCCCTCGGAGTTTCCCCAACGACCACTCGTTGCGACCCGCTGTTGTCGTAAAAGCCAATTTGAGCACCCCCATCGCTCGGCACACGGAATTCAGCTCGATCGCGGCCAGCCCCATCGAACATCGCCAGCACTGCAGTGCCGCCAGTTACCCGCATCTCAGCTCGGCGGACGCCATCGTGGCTCACTAGTACATACTGTTCGGCCCTTATTACCTTTTCATGTCCGGCAGCCGCTGCAACCGTCGTGGCGAATTGATTCGCGAGGATCCCGCCAACGACCATAGCCAGCATCAACATGGGCCAATTTTCTTTGTTCTTCATGTGTGGACCTTTCCGATTGGTCACCGTTGCGGCAACGAAGAGAGTAAGGTTATCAACTGCCGTGCCAAAACCAGTGCGCGCTCGTTGCAAGCCTTTGACCGACCGCGATGACCCGATTGCGCCATTCGAAAGCTCTTCATTGTGGCATCCGCCCCACTCGTTGGAACCAAGGATTCCCTGCGAAGAGCAGACGATATGGCCTCCAGGCTGGACGACCGAAGACCTCTATAATTTATAGGATTTTGGATTCGTGGGATTATTGGGCCGCGAATGAACCAACGGATTTACCCGCGGTCGTCACTGTTGCATAGGTCTTCATCGTCTTGTTCGCTGCTTTCGAGAGCCCTATCAAAGCCGGCTTCGATCACCGAATCTTCCAGTAACGGCGCTTTTGCCAGGTAACTGAGCTGATCGCTATCCGAAGGGACAATGCCATCCTCGGCTAATCGTGCCCGGATAAAATTGTCCGCGCGACCAAGCCAGTCGCGGACCTCATCTTCGGTGGTGTTCAGAACCCGAGCGACGGTTGCTAGCGGCATGTCTTCGACCCGCGCAAGAATTATAGCTCTACGCCATGCCGCAGGAAGATTCGCGAGGAGCGAAGCGAAGCGACGCCGCATTTCATTGCGAATTACGACCTGCTCTGGATCGGAGAAACGATCTGCGGCCAAGTCCTCGACTTTGGTCGCCTCGTCCGGCTGAAAAAAGTCGTAAAAGGTCTCGTCGATTTCGATATCCGTGGGCTCGCGAGGAGGCGGGCTCTCCAGCGAAAGCGCTCGACGCCTGATCCGATCGCGCGTGGCTTCCTCCTTCGCCACGTCAATGACTATTCTAAACAGCTTTCGCGCTACGTCCTGTGGCTCTTTAAGCAGATCCGGATCACGACAGGCACGCGTCAGAACTTCGTCCATCAAGTCGTCCGCCGATGGGTAGTCAGACGTGAGCTGGCCGCGAGCGCGTAGATGGTCTACTTCAAACCTCGCCAGACGCCGTAGCCCGGACAGATGAGGCCGTATTGCTCGCATGAACCTGATTCGTTCTTCTGCTGGACGATCGGACACTGCCGCTCTCAAGCGACGCCACTCTTCGAGCCGCTTTACACCACTCCACTGGTCCTCTCCACGTATCCGTTGAAGATGCTCAATCAACTGCCGCTCCAGATCAGCAAAGGCGCCCTTAGCGGCGTCCAGAAGAGACTCGGCGGTCTTCTCGCTGAGGAGCTCTGCGCCTGGAACGGTCAGGTGCAGTCCGACCTTTCGGATATTGGAAGCGTGTTCACCTTCTTCTGCAACGATGCGGAGTCGTACTAGATCGGGTGCAAAATGCGCGATGTGCCGATCCAAATGCTTCGTGGCCAGCTCGTGAAACTGTTCTTCCAGCTCCTGATGTGCCGATCGCGAGACGTTGCGATATGTGATCTGCAGATCCATTGAATCAGCGATTATGGACTCATGCACGAATCCGCATTGGTGGTGCAGACGCCTCGGTTGCACGACCGCTGCGCCCACGGTTACTGCGCGCCTGCCGAATGTGCTTCAGTTCACGTTATCTTTTGCGACGAAGCCGTTTTGTCCCTTCATCGGCCCATCAACGATCTCTACTACGGCGCCGCTGTCATCGCTCGATATGATGACGACCGGCGTCTGATCATCTACCTGTTGCGGTTGCGCACCGACACCCGCCGCCGGCTGCTGCGAGACCTTCTGGTACGTCGCCTCATCGGCATAGAGCGGCACTGAATGCGTAGGACCTTTGGCAACAAGTTTGTGGTTTGCCGCAGATCGTTGGCAGCCGATCGCCGCGATGGCGATGGCCCCGGCTAACGTGAAAACAAAGGTCAAATGTCGTGTCATGCTTGGATCCTCCTAAATTAAACCCGCGGGGAACGTTGAATCGTCTAGCGGAGATCGCGAGGACTCTGATGACAACGATGAGTCGATGCCTTTATGAGCAAAAAACTGGCCAACTCGATTTGGTTGCTGAGCGAGCCTAACGCGATGGTCAGTCACTAAATCTGCAGGCGAAATTCGCAGGACGCATTACTTAGCGTGTGGTGATTGCTTTGCCGCGGATGAGGCAGAAGCCACACCTTTCAGTCATCGTAAGGTGTATTGCGGATCGATCTCGATCTTGGGCAGCGATTGTTTAGCCGGCGGAGCCTCCGCGACGAAGCCGAACGCGCGCAATAGCAACTGCGGATCGAAGGTGGTCTGCGCACCGGATACCGGCAAGCCGGTGCTGGTTAACGCAATCACCGCGGTGCTCAGGGTTTCATAGGCTGCTACCGCGTTGGTTGCCGAGGTTTAAACCTCTGGTAACCGCACTCCAACCCTTTCCGCCATCCTGACTAATTCTGCCAGCGAACCGGCACCCATCTTTTGCATGACTTGGCCGCGCTGAGTCTTGACCGTTATTTCACTGGTCCCCAACTCTGCCGCTATTTGCTTGTTGAGCATTCCCATTACGACCAGCCGCATCACTTCCCGTTCCCGGCGCGTTAGAGCGTTGTAACGCTCACGCAAATCGTCGACTAAGCCCCTTTCACGGCGCGCCGAGCGATCGTTCTCGAGCGCCTGTTGGACAGCCTCGAGCAGATCCTGATCGCGGAACGGCTTGGTCAGAAACTCCACGGCGCCGGCCTTCATCGCCTTAACCGTCATCGGAATATCCCCATGACCGGTCATGAAAACGATCGGGGTGCGGATGCCGGCGTCAGCCAACTTGCGCTGGAGTTCGAGACCGCTGAAGCCAGGCAATCGGATGTCGAGCACGAGGCATCCGGGCACATCGGGAGGTTTGCTGCGGAGGAAATCCTGCGCCGAAGCAAAGCTCTCGACATACAAACCCACGGAGCGGATTAAGCTTTGAATCGACTCGCGAACCGCCGCGTCGTCGTCCACCACAAACACGACTGAATCGGGCTTGCTCACGATAACGTCTCGCCGGCCGTCGGAAGCGTAAACTGGAAGCTCGCACCGTGGTCTGTATTCGGCGCTGCCGACAAACTGCCACCGTGTGCCGTGACGATCGAACGGCTGATCGAAAGTCCCATGCCCATGCCCCCGGCCTTGGTGGTGAAGAAGTTCTCGAACAGCCTGTCTCTGCTCTGCGGGCTGATGCCAGGGCCACTGTCCCGCACCGTAACCAATACGCCCGCCGGATCCTCCGAGGGCTCGGACGTTATCATCAGCTCGCGCGAACGGTCATTGATCGCGCTCATCGCCTCGATGCCGTTCACGATCAGGTTCAGCAACACCTGCTGCACTTGCACGCGGTCGGCGGTCAGCGCCGGCACATCGGCGGCGAAATTGGTTTGCAGCGTCACCTGGTTCCGCCTCAGTTCCCGGCTCACCAAGGTCAGGGTCTCGCGAATAAGATCGTTGATTTCCACTCGCTCTTTCTGCGGCGGAGATTTCTTTACGAAAGCCCGGATCTCTTTGATCAGGCCGCTCGCCCGATTTCCTTCGCTGATCATTCGAGCCACTGCCGCGCACCCCTCTTCCAGGTTCGGCGTCGGACCTGCGAGCCAACGCTGGCACGCGTTTCCGTTAGTCACGATCGCGGCGAGCGGCTGATTCACTTCGTGGGCGATACTCGCCACCAACTCACCCATCGACGTCACACGCGTAACGTGCGCGAGCTCGCTCTGCGCGGCCTGCAATGCCTCCTGCGCATGCTGTCGTTCGACAATTTCCTTGCGCAGTTCTTCATTGGCATTCGCAAGTTGGACGGTGCGTTCGCGCACTCTCGCTTCCAATTCATCGTGCGCACGCTGTAGCGCCGCCTCGATGCGGAGCCGCTCCGTAATTTCGTTTTCGAGCTTCAGATTGGCCGTTCGAAGTTGCGTGGGACTCGGCAGCGCCAGCGCCTGCGGGAGCGACTTCACCAGCATCACGAACGTCGCCATCGACACAACCGCGGTAAACGCCTTTATAAGTCCGGAGAGCCGGTACACCGGGTGCCAGAGCGTCCACACTTCCATGATGTGAGTCGTTCCGCAGGCTAAAATGAATACGCCAAACATCACGAAGATCCAGTTGAACGGAAGATCGGTACGCTTGCGAACGAAATAAATTAGGACGAGCGGAATCAGGTAATAGGACAGCGCTATCAGCGAGTCGGAGGTGGCGTGCAGCCAGACAATTCCCGGTTGCCAGAGATAGCAGGACCCATGCGGCATGAAATCAGTGGAAAACAATTTGCTGAAGAATTCACTCACGGTAGGCCTCCCGCAGGGTGAGCGCGACTTTGAGTCATTTGACCGCGGCGAAGAAGCTTCGAGGTGGATGACTTTCCACGCTACCCTCCGCGCGTCGAGCTCGTTCTCCGGTTGAGAAGAATTTCGGAAGGGATCCCTTATGTCGCTTTTCGCAATGACACTGGCTGATAGGTTTCAAGAGATAATCTAGCGTTGTTCAGCATCTTCCGGCCTTTGATGTTCGTGATGCAAGGTTTATGTTTTCAATGCTAGCGAAGACTACTTCAACGACGCTAGTTAGTATGAGCGCACCATTCATGCTGCGTTGGCATAAATTTCTGAGGCGGTCAAAGAACACCGATGAATGTTCTCTTTCGTTCTTCACAATAGACTTACGAGGGCCGAAAGCCAAAGATGAAGTGTCGGCTATACGACAAAAATTACATTTTTGTCCCTGTTAATGTCTGGGTAACCAAATGTCCGTATATTACCTTCCTTCGAGCAGGTTTATGCGCGACAAAACCATCGTTGTAGAGACACTGGACGTTAACGTCTTTCGAAAGCTGAAGATTTTCGAAGGGCTTTCAACGAGCGAGCTTCAGAACCTGGCGGCCAGAATGAGGCCGCTGCGAATCAAACGCTCGCAGACCGTTGTCGTGGAAGGTATGCCTGCGAACGACCTTTACGTTCTGCTCTCGGGCGTCGTGAAAGTGAGCGCGACGAACAGCGCGACCCGGGCCGTGCTGATGGGAGTTGTCGTCGCTGGTGAAATCTTCGGCCTGCATTCTCTTTTGCGCGATCCGGTGCATAAGTTTCGATGTGACGCATTTACTGATTGCGTAGTCGGCCGAATTCAGGCGCGTGAGTTTTGTGAAGCCGTGGCGCGAGTGCCATTCGATAGTTTTAAAAGCATAATCGAAATGTCACTCGGGCGATGGTGGTGGGGTTTGCCGGTGTGGTACTCGCGTATGACGCGCCTCTCAGTGCGGGACAGGACAATGGCAGTGCTGCTGGAGTTGAGCCGGAAATTCGGGGTAGCTGACTCGAGAGGAATGATCATCAATTTGCGCCTAAGGGGCGGTGACCTTGCCGAACTGATCGGCGCTTCGCGGCAGACGGTCAGCCTGGAGATCGAGGATCTGGTTCGTCGTGGGAAGGTCATCCGCGATGGGAGGCGCTTGCTCGTGGCGCAGAGCACCCAGAGCGAGCAGCGTCGCGCGCCGGGCCGCGCGGCACTGAAATCGTCGGACCGCGCGACCCGCAATCACAGCCGTTAGGCTCGTTGTCTAGTAGAGCATCGCTTCCTGCTCGAGCCTTTCGATCTCACGGCGCTGCTGCTCGATCTCGCGCTCCTGCTCCCTGAGCCTCTCCTCGATTTGCTTCTCGCGATCCTCGTGGTTCTGCAGTTCGTTGCCGACGAGCGCGCCGGTTACGGCGCCCAGCCCGCCTCCGATCGCGGCACCGGCGCCAGGAGAGCCCACCGTAGCTCCGATGATCGCGCCGGTCGCCGCGCCCAATCCTCCTCCCACGAGGGTTCCCTTCTCGCGCGTCGTCAGCGGCTCACCCGCGCATCCGGCCGCGGCCAGAGCCATCGTCGTCGCCAGAACAATCGCTGCCGTCCTTCTAACAATCGATTTCATCTTGATTCTCCGCTAATGCGCGCTCGCATTTTTTGCGGCAGGCCAGCGACGGTCTTGCCGGTTTCGTCCGCCAGCGCCAGCCCAGGTGTGCCATCGGGTTTGACGTGAATTTCAACCTGCCATCCACATCGGTTAGCACCACGCGCTGGGCGGTCAGCGTTCGCGCTGGCTTCGCCGCCATCGCGACTCCTGCTGCCAATTGAATCATCAATGCGCCTCAGGCTGCACCGGCGGTGAGCATCACTGTCGTGTATAGCCAGTTCGTTTTCAGGGTCATGTTCGAATCCTTCAGTTTGATGCTTGTGGCTAGCGCCGGGCTACACGAGACATTCATGTGGTATCTGCGTCACTATTGTAGATTCATATCCCCATTCTGCTGCTGGTCGGATAGCCGCCTTCAGGCACCAAAAGTTCGTTGAACCAGCCGCTCCGAACGGAGCACGCAGCATGCCATTCCTGGTTTTCGAAACGAACAAAGCGATCGATTCGTTTCTGATGCGTTTTGGCGCAATAGTTGCGTCGCTCTGCTGCGCAGGGACATATGCGACAAAACCAAACGAGGATTCAGTCAAGCCATGGCGAATGTAGCGACTTCGATGCTCACTCTGCCGGTATCGTCTCGGGATCACATGCAAGGCTCATCCTTGGCGCCGGTGATTCTCGTCGAATATGGCGACTATGAATGTCCGTTCTGTGGCCAAGCGTATCGAATGATCAAGGAACTGCAGCGGCTGCTCGGCAAACGGCTATGCTTCGTCTTTCGCAGTTTTTCTCTGAGCGCCGCGCATCCCCATGCCGAGCATGCAGCGGAAGCGGCCGAGGCGGCGGGCGCCCAGAATGCGTTCTGGAAGATGCATGACGTTCTGTATGAAAATCAGGACGCGCTCGAGGATGAGAATCTTTCTGAATATGCCGCCGACCTTGGATTAGATACCATGCGCTTCAATCTCGAGATGGCAACCAATCCTTATGCGGCCCGCGTGCACGAGGATTTTCTGAGCGGCGTGAGGAGCGGCGTGAATGGCACACCTACCTTCTTCATCAACAGTCTCAGGCACGACGGCGCCTGGAACGCAGGCTCGCTAATCAACGCCATCCGAGAATTGGTCGAGTAGGGAAGTAGTCGAGTAGGAAAGAGAATCCGTCGCCCGCACCGATTCGAGCAGACGCGCCGGAACCTCCTACGGTTCTCGGCTCAAGCTAGCGGATTCGAAGCACGATCTTCCCCAGCACACCCCCGGCGGCAAGGCGCTCGTGCGCCTTCGCGGTGTCGGCGAGTGCGTAGACGGCGGCGATTGGAACTTTGAGCCTCGCCTCCTCCACGGCGCGGCCCAGGTGCTCGAACTGTTTAACGCCGGGGATTGCGTCATAGGCCACGATGTCAATAGAGCGTCGCTTCTTTGGCTCCGGTTCGATTCCATTCGGATAGGCGAGCCGGCCGCCGGGGCGGACCGTATCAAGGCATCGTTCGAGAGATTCGCCGCCCACCAGCGCCAGTACGGCATCGATGCCATCCGGCGCAAAGGTCTTGGCAGCAGCTACTATGTCTGCGTGCCGACCGTCCACCGCAAAGTCCGCGCCCAGTTCAGTAACGAATTCCATGCCAGCTGCAGATGGTGCGGTCGCCAGGACCCGCGCCCCGCGCAGCTTTGCAAACTGCACGGCAAGACTTCCGACACCGCCTGTCGCAGCGTGAATGATGACGTTCTCGCCATTCTTCAAATGAAGGGCGTCATCGACACCCTGCAACGCGGTGAGGCCAGTAGTAGGGATCGCGCCGGCGTGCATCAGGTCAAGCGGCTTCGGGATGTGCGAAACCATGTGCGCAGCAACGGCAACGTATTCGGCGTAAAACCCGCCCTTAGGGTTATCGTATGCATACGCGTATACTTTGTCGCGGAGCTTCAACCGCCGGACGCGTGAGCCCAACCCCACGACAACACCGGAGCCGTCAGTACCGAGGACGAGCGGAAAGCGTTTTTTGGCACTCGGGTCTAGAGTGCCATCTCGAATCTGAGCGTCCCAGACCCCGACGCCCGCAGTATCGACGCCGATCAGCACCTCCTGCGCGCTGAGCGCAGGCACTTTAAGAGTGTGCAGCGTAAGCACCTCGGGTCCCCCAAACCGATCTATCGCGACCGCACGCATGGTCTTTGGAAGTTTGGAAGAGGCGCCGACCGACGAACTACTCGAAGGGTGCCTTATCACTGCCTCAGCGCTCTTTGCTTTCACGTTGCTCTCCAAATGACCGAAGGTTGCGCCTTTTGCTTACGCATCGTGGTGTAATGGTGGCGGCAGAGCGACCGACTCAAGGATTCAGCGTCAAGTTACGGCGGCGCGTCCCGCCCCAGCGCGGGAGTCACTTCTTCGTAATGCAAGCTCGAATCGCGCCGTGATCCCGACATGCGTTTCGCTCGAAGAACTTTTGCGATTTCGAGTACCCAGTGCGTTTTTCGTGCCATCGTCTGCAGCGCGGCGGCGATAACTGATCTTCTACATGGGAAGTAAGTTGAGGGCAGGGATGGGCCCGGGTTAGTTTCAACCGCAACCATGCCGAGGGGTTGAGACATCACGAAACGAAAGTGTGTGGCCGATGCTCCGTTCAGTGTGGCTTACGCTCCACAGTCCTACTAAGTCCGCTTTTCCGTCCCGGAGACATCATAGAATTCACTCATGGCAGCTCCGGATGTCTGGCGCTTTCTGAGGAAACTACCTGCCGGGGATTCGCTTTCGCAGCAAGGGATGGCACAGAAGGTGCTGTGCGTTCCGGGTTCGCAAGTGGCCCGCACCCGTGCCTCGCCCGGCAGCTCGTGCGGACAAATATGCGATAAGGAGGACCGAACAATGCCGCATCCAATTGAGCCTTGTCCTTGCGGATCGCTAAAGCTCTACAAGGATTGCTGCGGCAGAAAGGGTTAGCGGGAGTTTCGGCCGCGATATAGAACGCAGCTAATTATCGGTTTCATCCATTTTCATCTAGGTGACAGATGCCGTATATCTAAAATTACACTTCCGTGAAGACCAAACGAGTCGCTATCTATTTTTCGCTGCTCCTCACGCTCGCGGGGGAAGTGCAATCGAGTATGTCTCAGGAAACACCTGCTGGCGAAGCGACACCCCTGCCGAATAAATGCGCTACAACATGTGCAAATCGGCAAACGGAGTGCGTGAAAGCGTGTGGAGTGGCTTTGTCATCGGCAACAATGTCGAATATTGAATATCAGGCCTGCATGGATCACTGCGTGGCGAACTATATAAGTTGCAAAGCTGGCTGTTGAAGAGGCAAGGCTGGGAGAGCGATCGGAGAGCAATCAATGACCGGTCAAAGCTGCGGCCATTCCTTGGGGAGCAGACACTCGAGGGGATCTTTGTCATCGCGCAAACCCAGAAATACCGGCTGGCGAAGCCTTCCCTCGCGTGTCCACTCCTGGAAGGCGATCTGGGCGACGAGCCGCGGTGCAAGGTAGGTCACATGCTTTTCGCGCGGTGGATCCACAAAAGAGGGCTTCGGCTGAACCAGCGGTCGAAACTTCTTGAAGAGTGCGGCCAGGACTGGTTCTGAAAATCCTGTTCCTACTTTGCCGACGTAGTGCAGTTGGCCGTCAAGATATCCACCGAGTAGTAGGGCACCAAAATATTCGCGCGAGCCCGAAGGCGCTGTGTAACCGGCGATCACGAACTCCTCTTCTTGCCGTATCTTGACCTTCAGCCATTTAGCGGAGCGGCCTTCGATATACGGTGCCGAAGAATCCTTACCGACGATCCCTTCGTAACCGCGCTGCTTCGCGATTCGATAAGCATCAAGCCCATTCTCCGCAAGCCGCCTAGCGACAAACAAAAGTCCAGTCGTTCCGAGCACGGACTCCAGCACGCCATGCCTAGTCGTGAGCGGATCGCTCCGCAAGTCGCGTCCATCTTTGTATAGGCAGTCGAAAACAGCATAAATCGGCTTGCTGGCCCCGCGCTGAAGCAATTGAAAGCGGGAGACCCCGTGGCAGTCGAGCACAATCACCTCACCGTCAAAAAGCAACGTGCGCGCAGGCAATCCTGCGATCGCGGCCAGTGATCTCGGCGAATGCAGCAGTATGATCCTTCGCATTTCTCGACAGCAGACGCACGTTGGCGCCTTCCTTGTAGGCAAGCATTCGCTCGCCGTCGTATTTCTCTTCGTATACCCATCCTGCCCTATGAAACGGCTTGGGAACCAGCGTGGCGAGCATCGGACGCACGCGGAACGGAATATGCTCTCGCGTCTTTGTGGCGCTCATGGCGCGAGTCTATTGCACATTTATAGATTCGGCTATCCGGATTGAACTGCCGAGTCGCCTTTAGCCATTGGCCGCCGGAAACCAAGCAGCCGATTCCCATTGCACGATCATCGTGCGGGATTTGCGCCGCCGCTTTGACGTACAGCAGGTCCTCAATGGCGTCAATCTCGGCTGTCCGCAGGGCAAGATTACCACGATCGTCGGTCCTAGCGGATGCGGCAAGACGGTACTGCTTAAGCATTTGGCTCTACTGCTCCGTCCGGATTCCGGCCAGATTATCATCGACGGCGATGACGTACCCGGCTCAATTCGCGCGGGCTGGATAGAGTGAGAGAGAAGTTTGGGATGCTGTTTCAGGCGGGCGCTCTATTCGACTCGATGACCGTCTTTGACAATGTCGCTTTCCCGCTGGTCGAGAAAACGCGCATACGTCGTGAGGAAATCGCCAAGCGCGTGACCGAGATGCTGAAGCGCTTCGGTCTTGAAGGGATGGAGAACAAATACCCTTCGGAATTGAGCGGCGGCATGCAGAAGCGCGTCGCGCTTGCCCGCGCGCTTATACGTCGGCCGAAAATCCTGCTGCTCGACGAGCCGACTACCGGTCTCGACCCTACACGCACCGCTTCAATCCATCATCTGGTGCGGCGCACGCAGCAGAATTTCGCGCTGACGGTGGTGATGGTGAGTCACGACGTGCCGCAGGTGTTCGAGGTTTCGGACCAGATTGCTTACATGAATCAGGGCAAAATCGAGCTCGCCGGCAGCGTGCCCGAAGTCATGTCTTCGGACAATCAAAACTTCAAGCGATTTCTCGCGGGTAGGGCGTTGGACGAAGACGAGCTATTTTCCACAGACGCCGCAGCCGTCGCCGGAAGATAGGGCAAAGATAGGGCCGCCGGCGCAATCCTGCACCCCGGCAACGCACATCCCCTCGGCTCGAATCTTCGGCGCGTTCCTTGCGTGATCCCTGTCACATCGATAGCAAGGAGGTTTTGCCATGAACAGATTAGTTTTGCCGTTCGCGCTCGGCTTTGGGGTATGCCTGGTCCTGTTAGCATCTCCCGCGCCCGGTCAGGAGCGGGTGGTCCGCAGCGGAAATACGGAAATCATCTTTGAGCCTGCGGACCCCAGCGACATACCCATGGATCACTACAAGGCGTTCGATGAATTCGCCAACGAACATCCGGATGTTGTGAAGATGCTCAGCCGAAACCCCAAGCTCGCCGACAACCCACGATTCCTGAAAAAGCATGCTGAGCTCGCGAGATTTTTCGAACAGCATCCGGATATCAAAAGCGACTTCCTGGCGAATCCGGGGAACTATGTCGCGCCTATATAGCAGGTGTGAAGACCGAGCGCGGGGGCGCCGGGAACGTGCGGCAGTTGCCACAACAATGTAGAGGATGGTCCACACATCTAGCCCTGTACGATGCTCAAAAGCTGCTTAAGCGGCGCAGGCCGGAGAACAATTCATAGACGACGGAGGCGATAATATGAAATCGGATTTGGAACTGCGCCACGACGTCGAGCGCGAACTTGAATTTGATCCCAGTATCGACGCGCGCAATATCGGAGTCATGGTCAAAAATGGCGTGGTGACGTTGACCGGATATGTGTCCAACTATGGCGAGAAGTGGCGGGCGGAGCGCATAGCAAAGCGGGTCGCAGGAGTGAGCGCGCTCGCGAACGATATCGAAGTCCGATTGTCGAAGGAGCGAACGGACGCGAATATCGCCGAGTCCGCGCGAACGGCGCTCAAGCTGGATAACCGCATCCCTGCCGACCGGGTGAAGGTGATTGTCGATCACGCCTGGATCACTTTGGAAGGAACGGTCGATTATTACTATCAGAAATCGGCGGCCGAAAGTGACGTTCGTTACTTGGACGGCGTGAAAGGGGTAACCAACGCTCTGGCCGTCACGCCGAAAGTATCCCCGACTGAGATTCGGGCGAAAATCGAGGAGGCGCTCAAGCGCAGCGCTCAACTCGACGCCAGTCGGATTACGGTGGAGACCGAGGGGACCAAGGTGATACTGAGCGGTAATGTACGTTCCTGGGCCGAACGCGAGGAGGCGGAACTAGCGGTGTGGGCCGCTCCCGGGGTTACGCAGGTCGAAAACAGAATCAAGGTCGGATACTGAACGGCATCAGGGATATGACTGGAGCCGCCCGCCGCTACCACAACAACGTTGGAATGCTTGCGCGCGAATCGCTCGTACACAGTTCCAAAGATGGTAGTAGCGGCGGGCGAGACTTTTGCTGCCTTTGCCGCTCTGCTACAGCGTCTTCGCGGGCGGCCCCGGCTGGATCGTTCTTGCTCCTCGTTGCGCTTGTTCTGGCGACGCAGGGTTCACTTCCCTCGATGCTGAATAGCCTGAACACGTACAATTTGAGCGGGTCCTACAGCTTCCATGCGTCTTTCGAGCACCCGGCCTTTCAGACGTACGGCGACCTCGACTTCGACTGGCTAGGCGACATCTCGGGAGAAGCGGTCGCGGTCTCTCGCCAGCCGCGCGGCAGGCCCGTCCGCAAATGCAAGTTTCTTATATCGGGCGATTATACTCTCGCCAGGGACTCCGGCGGTTATGAAGCCAGGCTGACTTTTATGCCAGTGGACCCCAACTGTCCAATCAACAACGGCAAAGAGAAAACGCTGAGGGTGAAAATCGTGCGACGCAACGGCCACGGCGATCTGGATTTAATAGAGACCTCACCATCAGAGGGTCATCTATTCGGCATGGCGACGCTCCAATCACCGGGTCCATTCTGGAGCATCACCTAGGTTCAGCCGGACCACCAGTGGGGCGTGCCGTCATGAGTTGCGCGTGAACGAATTGTGTTACGCAAAGACGACATTTCATTTCGGCTAAGCGTTCTTCCGCGCTAGTGAGTATAGACCAGAATATCGATCGATGAGCTGCCTATGAGATCACCTATCGGAGTGCTGTTCGATCTCGACGGGACGCTGCTAGACAGCGTATACCAACACGTTCTGGCATGGCACGAAGCGCTGCAGGAGGAAGGTATCGAACTCGCCGTATGGCGAATTCATCGGAGGGTCGGGATGAGCGGCGGATTATTCGCTAAAGCATTACTGAGGGAAACGGGCGCGGATTTGGATCCCGTCAGAACGGCGCGTTTGCAGCGGCTGCACGAGCAAGCCTACGCGCGCCGAATCCAACAGGTACGCCCTTTGCCCGGCACAAAACGGTTGCTCGGTCATCTGACCGAGATGCGCGTTCCATGGGCCATTGCCACTAGCGGTCGAAGAGAGACTGCTGCACACAGTGTTGAGCTATTGGGCATACCCGGCGACGTGCCTGTCGTCACCCGCGACGACGTGCTTCAGGCAAAACCGGATCCCGATCTCTTTCTGGAGGCGATGAGGCGTCTGGGGCTCGACGCGACCGCGGCGATAATAGTCGGCGACAGCATCTGGGACATGCTGGCCGCGCGGCGGGCGCGCGCGCTGGGCGTCGGCGTCCTATCGGGCGGATACGGGCAAGACGAACTCGAAACGGCAGGTGCCTACCGTGTGTATGAAGATCCTGCGGGCCTTCTACTGCACCTGGACGAGATCGGCGTCAGAGGCTCAGTCTAACGAGATAGCCCTGAGTTCCGCAGCCGTCTTGGGCACGGGTTCCCTCGAGCCGGCAAGCAGGATTGCGACGATTCCCGTCAGAAACACTCCGTCGAAGGTGCCGGCGCCACCGATCGAGGCTACTGGGGCTCCAAGATACGCGATTCGATCCAGGTTAAGCAGATCGGCCCCGATGAGCGTCCCAAGTGTGCCGCTCACATACGCGATCACGTGTGTCGCCCGGGATACTCGCATTGTTTTGCCTAGTAAGAGAGCGACGAGCGCCGCAGCAAGCGGCGGAATGAAGAGCGGGAGGGCAATCCCCAGACCCCTCAGCGGATAGGCGAAATGATGAGTAATGACCGCTACGATTGCCGTGCCGACTATCGACGGCACAATCGCAGCCGGTGTTTTCAACAAAGCGTATACGGAGATGAAAATGGGGACGAGCGCGCCGCCGACGTTCACCGCTACTGTGGTTCCGCGACCGAATTTGGACGGGATGTCGTAGAACACTCCGAAATTGTTGACGGAAGCCGCGGATGGCGCGGCGCCCGGCTCGACGGTGTAGAGAGGAATATTTATGTAACTGCCGATAAAACTGACAAGCAGCGCAGCAAGCGCGAGCCGCGGGGACAGGCCCAGGACTAGAAACGCGTAGCTAATCACCTCGAGCTCGATAAGTACGAAGAGGCCAAGCAGAAGGAATAAACAGATGGCTACATATATGAGCAGAAAAGGCGCGAAGACCATTCCACCATCCCCTAACGGCTGAGTTCGAACGTATGCAAGTCCCGGACTAAAACGCTCATTGATATTTGGCGATAGACGCTAGCCCTCAAACTCGACGAGCTGCCTGGCGCTGCCGTGGAACGGGCAAGTACTCGACTCCGCCCTGCGTGCGGGTCGCTTGCGGGTAAAGCGCGAGCAGATCCAGGATTTCAGCCGGTATGTCGGTACTGACGTTGAGGCCAAACGACTTCGCCTCCGCCGCGGAGATCGGATAGTCGTGCGTCCACGTTCCTTCAGACAGCTTATGGGCCAGCTCGTTGGCTTTTTCGTCGGACACCCTGCCCTGCAGCAGCTCGTGAACCGTGGCCCTTACCTGCACGATTGCTTTTTTTCCGACGTCAGCCAAAACCAGCGTTTCATCGCGGATTTTCTCAATCGGCTTCTGCTCGATGACCTTGAGCAATGAGGCAGCAGGAAACTTGTCGAGTTGTGGATCGACCGGCCCGAGAACTGCGTGCGATGACATCACGATCTCGTTGGCGGCCAAGCAAATCAGCGTGCCCCCCGACATCGCGTAGTGAGGAATGAACGCGGTCACTTTCGCGGAGTGTTCGCGCAAGGCACGAGCAATTTGGACCGCGGCAAGTACTAGGCCGCCTGGCGTATGAAGCACCAGATCGATTGGGACGTCTGAGTCCGTCATGCGGATGGCACGGAGGATATCCTCGGAATCATTGATGTCGATATAGCGGACGATTGGGAACCCCAGCCATCGCATCGTTTCCTGCCGATGAACCATTACGATCACTCGCGAGCCGCGCTTTCGCTCGAAGCGCGCGATCTTGCGCTGGCGGGCGGCCTCGAGCATGCGCTGCTGCAGGTACGGCTGAATCGCGGAGAATATGAAAAACAGCCAAAACAGCGTCGAAATGAAGTTGAAATCATTGTTGCTAGGCATAGGTTGAGTTCCTGCACCGGTGGTTGAGGTCCAAGATAGGGTATGTGTCAGCTATTACCCATGGCTAATGAGAAAAACCTGTACTCAGGATTCAAACGTCGTGCCGAGACGCTTCTCTCACTCGACGAACGGCCCGAAACTGGTATGAGAAGCCCATGCTGGGTTGAAATTTGCAGACAACTGGGGGCTAGAGAATCACCGCCGCGCGGTGTACTCAGCAAAGGCCCGATAGCCGCATCCGCACAGTCCATGTGGCATTCGCCCCACCTTCTGTAGATAAAGGTCCACATTCGCGTATCAGAATTGCGCCGCGCAAAACGGCGTATAAGCTGACGATGCTGAGAAGGCGCGCAGCCACGCCTAGTTAGTCGCGGTCGACCCAGCCATCAGTGCCAGCCCCGACCATACTCGGGGTTCAGACCCTCGGCGCACTGTTTGCGTACAACTTGCTCTAACGCGCGGCGCGGTTCAACCGGGCGATTTGCCGCCGACAGGAGGATAGATGCATGGCTCAAGCGGACGCTTTTCAGGACGTAGGCGCGCTACATCGTGAGATCGATCGCGCGTTCGAAAATCTCGTTCCTTTCACCGGGCCGTCCGCGCGCATGGCTTTTCTGCCGGGGCGACTGGCACGCGGCTATCCATTGGTCAACGTGCACGGGGACAAGGACCGTCTGTACGTGGAAGCGATGGCGCCCGGGGTCGATCCGGCGTCTCTGAACATCTCGGTCGTGCACAATACGCTCACCATTTCCGGTGAGAAAAAGGGCGCACCCGAGGAAATCAAACCTGAGGCTTTTCATCGCGAAGAGCGGGCACGCGGCAAGTTCGTGCGTACTATTACCTTGCCAGTGGAGATCGACGACGCCAAAGTCACCGCCGAATATAGGAACGGACTTCTACTCATCGAATTGCCCAAATCCGAAAGGGCAAAGCCGAAGCAGATCAACGTGCGGGTGTCCTGATTCCCAGAGACTTAAAGCGCGAACAGGGTTAAAGAGGGAACAGCCATGGCAGAGAAAACAGTACCAACTGTGAATGGGTCGCGGTCGGGCACGGATAAGGAAATAACCCGCGCCCAGGAACATCACGTGCCGCCGCCGGTGGATATCTATGAAACTCGAGAGGGATTGGTCCTGCTGGCCGATCTTCCCGGTGTCTCGAAGGAGAACCTCGAGGTTCGCGTCGACGACGAGACGTTGACAATTCAGGGAAAGGCCGAACACAAGGTTCCTGGGGAACCGATCTACCGTGAATATGAATTGAGCAACTTCTTCCGTCAGTTCGAGATTAGCGATCAGATCGACACGGAAAAGATCAACGCTGACCTCAAGTACGGCGTTTTGAAGCTCGATCTGCCGATAGCTCAGAGTGCGAAGCCCAGAAAGGTCGAGGTCAAAGTGAGCTGAATCGGCGCGTGCCGAAACGGGGCGCTGGCGCTCTGGAGCCTCCTCAGCGGGGGTAAGTAGCATGACTAATTTGATTTCGCACAGTTTTGAAACGCGTTACGAGGCACCGGCAGACCGGAGTTCCGTCCGGATTCCGCCGCTAGTCTCGGCGGAAGATGCGGAAACGGGCGGATCAGCGTCCCACCAATTTATTACACGGCTACGTGCCGGAATTCACGACGCGATAAATCGATGGCTGCACCGGTTGAGGCGCCGGACCTCGGATATGCAGGACGGCAGCGGGCAGCTTTCTCTCTTTCTCGCCACAAGTCCTTCCATCGACCTGCAAGAAACGGATGACGAGATCGTAGCGCTCGCGGAGTTGCCAGGACTCGATCCCAAGGATTTCGAGATTGAGACGGACGGCCGTCGGCTGATATTGCGCGGCCAAAAACAAGAAGAGAGCGAGAAGCGCGGTCGCCACCACTATTATGCTGAGCGTAGGTTTGGCGCTTTCACGCGGACGGTCCTCCTTCCTTGCCAGGTGGACGCTAGCAAGGCGAGTGCGACATATCGCAACGGGCTCCTCCGGATCGTCCTTCCTAAAACGCCGGAGGCCAAAGAGCGACGACTGAGGGTGAAAGTCGACTAAGACTTACCGTACCACACGACGAACGCTATAAATTGAGGATAGGCGGGAAAATAGCAAATCTGTTGCTAAGAGCCAGAATTATTTTAATCGAACGACGTATCGAGGCCGACGATATCCCGATACTCAGTTAGTAGAGGATTCGAGAGCCGGCCAGATATTTTACCGTCGTCGGGAAGCATCCCGGCGTGAGGCTGGTTCAGTGAACAGGAGTCTTTATCTAACATTAGGTTGCCGGGTGGTCGACGACAACGACGGCTTGCGGCTAGCGTTCCACGCGCTGGCGAAGCGCTACCATCCGGACCGCGTGGGCCCCAACGGCACACCTTTTCTGAGGGAGATCGCCGAGGCCTATAAGGTTCTGTCGGACTTCGAACGCAGAAACAACTATGACCTTGGCTTACGTCATGCAGGAGAAGTTCCTAATGACGATCCGGTGCTGGTCCCCGGTCTGGACGGAATGCCGGTTGACGCTACTCCTCCGGTTGTTCGCCCGGCTTTGGATCCCACACAAATAGTCTGGCCTCTGCTTAACGTGGTGCGCGAACGGGTGTATCGCAATTTTCTCCGGGAGGATCTACCCAACCACAATCCGGCTGAGCCAATCGACCTTAGGATACCGATGGCACCGGAGCAGGCGCTTATCGGCGGCACGGTAACGATCGAAGCGCCAGTTTATTATCCCTGCCCGGTGTGCCAAGCATCGCAGATCGATCAAGACGTTCCTTGTCTAGCGTGCAGGAAGAAGGGTCTCATAGAAGCGAGCGAAACCGTGTTAGCCGTGATCCCGCCAATGGTCAGGGATCACGAACGAATCGAGATTCCGCTGAGCGGCCTCGGCGTGCACGGTTTCTATCTTCGCTTGACTGTCGACGTCATATTGGAGTGATTTCGGCTGTCAGATCTTACCGCGCCGCCGCGCCTTTCCTGCTGAACAATCCTGTCCCCTTACATCGAAAGCACTACATTGTTCACTAAAGGCCGGCTATCATGCGGGTTGCGGCGACCGTTGGAACATAGGATTCGATGTACGCGAGTCGGACCACCCGGCTGCTGATAGGGATCGTCATCATAGTTTGTATGGCCGCTGTGTCATACTTATCGTTTAGGCTTGTTAAGATAGAGCTTCTTTCCCCTCCGGGATATACAATTCACGCTGAGTTCCAGGATATCTCTGGGCTTACGATTGACGATCCGGTTGAAATCGCCGGAGTTCCAGTGGGCGAGGTCACCGCAATCTCACTCCACAACGACCGCGCTGACGTTTCAATGCATCTGAATAAGGGAGTAGAAGTTGATAGTGATGCTATCGCTGCAATCAAAACCAACGGACTTATCGGTGACAAGTACGTCTCGATCGCACCCGGCTCGGGCGATCGGATGCTGAAAGATGGGGACTCGATACGCTACACGCAATCAGCATTTGTGCTTGAAGATGCGATCGCACAACTAATCGGAGGGAAGCTCTAACCCCTTTGTTGCGCGAGTTCTTGGGATCGAGCTTGAGTTTCGAAATCCAGCGATTATCACTTGGATCCGGCCTCCGGTCATATCGAGGCAATCACGAAGTGCAGGCGCCGCGCGCAGCACTCAGGCTTTAGACTTTCTGTTGCGAAGTAGCGGGCGCTTCTGTCGCTTTAAGCGGGAACGGTGGAGCGCTTGCTTGGCGCGATTGCCACAGAGAGTCATGCTGCACCAACGGCGGGCTCGTCCGCGAGTTCTGTCGAGGAAGAAAAGCGTGCAAGGAGATTTTTCGCACGACTTTACCCGAGAAAGATCCTCAGACGTAACGAAGTTCGCCATCGTATGGGCGATCGGCAACAGCAGGGAATCCGGCGTACGCCAACGCCGCAGAGTACGCCACGTAAGTCCTGACGCCGTCGACGGATCGGAAGCATCGGTCCTCAGCACGATGGCTCCATACGCATCGTCGCGTTCGAGTATCCGATTCAGGGGCTCAAGTTCGTTTAGCGCATCAGGCCCCAGGGAATGGCCTCTGTGAGCGAGCACGAAACCACGAAACCATTCCCTAAGGGCGCGGGCTTGGGCCGCAACCGCGTCGAGTTCTCCTGGAAAGCAATTGTCGCGTATTGTTGCGGCCGCCTCGGGAGGTACAAGCTCGGATTGCTCAAGCCATGCAAGAAGGTCCTCGCCATTCGCCAGCCATTCAACCACCGTCTCTGCCGGCGTCCCAATTGAATTGAGAAAGTCGAGGCTTGGATCTCCGGCGATGAACATCGCAGGGGGCCGAATCTCTTTCGGGCTGTTCGCCACTTTCTCAGTTCTCGTCATAGGAACCGACGAGAAATCGCGATTTCACGATCATTCGTAAGCCAGTCTGGTGGGCGCCTCCAAAAAATCTTCGTCCTCCGCGGTCTTTTGCGGCATGCGCCGCCTGGCATGCAACTTGTTCCCCTCATTCGCCATCAATGTAGCAGAAGGAGGCTCCTGTGTTCCATCAGACGTAACCACTCTGGTGTTACTTGACAGGTTATGGTCGTTGAGAGTAACCAGATAAAAGGCATCTGTCAGGTTAACCATATATCTTTCTTAGGAGGACCGTCTCCGATGGAAACGATCTACTACCGCGTCGCCGATCTTAATGGCCTGAAGATTTCGTATCGCGAAGCCGGTCGGACGGATGCTCCGGCATTACTCTTGTTGCATGGCTTTCCGAGCGCCGGCCACATGTTTCGCGATTTGATTCCACCTCTCGCCGACAGCTTTCGGCTCGTCGCGCCTGATCTGCCGGGCTTTGGTCAGTCGGACCTGCCGCCACGTGATGTGTTCAAGTACACGTTCGACAACATGGCAGAGACGATCGACCGTTTCACCGAGATCATCGGGTTCAAACGTTTCGCGATCTACATCTTCGATTATGGAGCCCCAGTCGGCTTGAGGATTGCCGTAAAGCACCCAGAGCGCATAAGCGCCATCGTCTCCCAGAATGGCAACGCCTACGAGGAAGGACTGAGCGACGCTTGGAGCCCGATTCGAGCCTATTGGCGCCAGCCGACTCAGGCCAACCGCGATGCCCTGCGGAGTTTCCTGTCTCCCGAGACCACTCTCTTTCAATACACCCACGGGGTCGCCGATCCGACGGTCGTATCCCCTGATGGCCGCTCGCTTGATGACCACTATCTGGCGCGTCCCGGAGCGCATGAGGCACAGCTCGATCTGCTTCTCGACTATGCCAGCAATGTCGCTCTCTATCCTCAATTTCAGGCTTACTTCCGAAAGTATAAGCCACCGCTGCTGGC
The DNA here is from genome assembly GCA_963710455.1 of uncultured delta proteobacterium. GTDB lineage: Bacteria > Desulfobacterota > Binatia > Binatales > Binataceae > JAKAVN01. The sequence continues at coordinate 165,480 of CAVQAG010000007.1, read as the reverse complement.
AGTTTGGGGCAAAAACGATCCGTTTTTTGTGCCTGCCGGAGCCGAAGCGTTCAGGCGGGATAATCCGCAAGCAGAGGTCCACTTCTACCCAACCGGTCACTTCGCTCTGGAAACTCATTATCAAGAAATTGCGGTTGCTATTCGCGACTTTCTCGATCGAACTCTTGGTTCGCGCTCCACTTGAGGCCAGCGCAATTAGTTCTGCCATTCGCATTCGCGATTTCAACATCAAGTTTGGAGGATTTTTATGCGCGCGATCGTCATAGACGGATTTGGTGGCGTGGAACATCTGGTAATCAAAGAGATTCCGGATCCCCAGCCGAAGCCCGGCCACGCGGTGATCGAGGTCAAGGCCTTCGGTATCAATCACGCCGAGATGCACATGCGAAGAGGAGAATGGGCGGAGGCTGCCCCGGTAAGCGGTATCGAATGCGTCGGTGTCGTGAAATCCTGCCCTGGAGGCGAATTCGCGGTCGGAACCAAGGTAGCCGCCTTGATGGGCGGCCTGGGACGAACGATTAACGGCAGTTATGCCGAGTACACACGTGCTCCCGTGACAAACGTTGCATCGATCGAGTCGGATCTCCCCTGGGAGGAACTCGCGGCGATACCCGAATCCTACTGCACGGCCTGGACCTGCCTGTTCCGCAACCTTGAACTCGTCGAGGGCCAGAAATTAGTCATCCGCGGAGGAATGTCCTCGTTCGGGCAGACGGCCCTGAATCTGTCAGTAAATGCCGGCGCAGAAGTTATTGCCACAACCCGCAAGGGAGACCGCTTCGAAAGGTTGGAGTCGCTCGGCGCACGACGCGTCGAGCTCGAAGGTCCCGATCTTTCGAGCCGCATTCCCGAGCGGAAGCGGATCGACGCGGTTCTTGATCTGGTCGGCAACAGCACGATCCTGGATTCCCTCGCGATGCTTCGCCGAGGCGGTCGCGCATGCCTGGCAGGTTTTCTCGGCGGCCTCGCTCCGGTACCCGATTTCAACCCCCTGCTCCAGATGTCGAGCGGCGTACACTTCAGCTTCTTCGGCAGTTTTGTTTTCGGCACACCGGAGTTTCCACTATCTGACGTCCCGCTCCAATCCATAGCAAAAGATGTCGCAGCCGGCCGCTACAAAGCCAAGCCGGCACGCGTTTTTCGCTTTGAGGAAATCCGCGAAGCGCACAAGCTGATGGAATCTGGCCAAGCGGGCGGCAAGATGGTGGTACGTCTGAAGAGTATAACGAAATCGCTTACCCGGAGTGGCCAATGGGCGCGGCTACTTCAACGACCTCGCAATAAGTCGCACTGGGCGCAGGAAGTAGTAGAGGAAATAAAACGCCGGAGGAAGTTGCACGGCCTGATATTCCGCGCGGGAAGGTGCGACGTGGCCGAGAAGGTAGCGCAGACGGTGGCGTTTAGACTCGAGGAGCCGCAAGCTGAACGGGATCAATTCGGACTCAGGGATCGGCATCGCCGCGCCCGTCAGCAATCGGTCTCTCACGAAGGTAACGAGTTTCCCTACCGCGGGGTCTTCCGGCAGCGTCGACGGCAGCGGTACCCCGAGTAGGTCCTCAGCAATCTTCAGCCCCTGCAAGAGCTGACGCAGTGTACCGGCGCGGGTTGCTGCGGCGAGCACGTCGGGCCATCGCATATTTGGGAATGCGATCAGGCAGGATGCGATATCGCAAATCCAGCCAACCCGTGCGAAAGCGTGCTTGGCCCCGTGTGCGCATAGCAAGTGCAACAAATACTCCGGACACAAGCTGGGTATCGTCCGGCCGCAGAACGGGACCGATACCAGCGACTGCCAGATTTCTTGGTAGTCGAAAGCGCTCGCGAAATAGCTTGGCAAGATCCGCCAATGCAGATCTACAGTCAAGAACCGGGCCTCGTCGGCCAAAGATATTTCCGCTTCTCTACCGCGCAGACAGGCGGAATCGCACTGCCAGTGCAGCGGGCTTACCACTCGGTAGCCCCGCGCCGTTAACAGGTTACAGGCATGCAGTAGGTCATGCGGAGGAACAAGCCAATCGAGGTCCGCTGAGCAGCGCATGGATAAATCGCCGTAAAGTTGCTGGCTCAGCAGGGGGCCCTTCAGAGGAAGGAAAGTGACCGCGTGTTCGTTGAACAATTCGACCAGTCTGCAGAGTTCCGCACTGAGGGCCAGGTTTCTCCTGGTGTTTTTTTCAAAAGCTAACCGTAAACTTTCATCAGCGTGCTGTGGAATAGGTATGGATCTAAGCGTCTGGTAGAGCATCGGCGTAACGGCATGGATCGTCGACAGCCGCAACAATTCGGTCCAATCGAGCCCGTAAGGCTCGGGGGGCGGATCTTCAGGACGAAAATATCGGCGCACGGCCGCGAGCAGAAATTCGCACTCGCGGCTCACCGGAGGTTTTGAGAGAAGAGCAACCCTACTCAAAAATCACTTGCTATATCGTTCGGAGAGGTCCGCCGCTCTGATCAGCGCAGCGTTCCAGGTTTTGAAGCGTGTTGGATATTGCGCGAGAAGCGACTTCGCGATCCGGTCGAGCGAAAGCTTTTGCTGCATGAGGTCCAGCACAAGGCCGTCGATTCGGCAGTCCTCGTTGGGATCCGGAACAAACGCCTGTGCGCGTTTGCGTAGGCGATCGGGCGAAAGCGCCCTGCCATTGAGGGTTGACTGCTTAAACTCGGCCTTCACTCGCTCGCCACTCAGCACTCGCGTTTCCCACGACCATACGTAGTCGGACTGAACGAAGTAGGCGCCGAGGCGAAGCTCCAGATGGTCGCCTGCCGTCAAGTGGACCGCTTCCGGCCAGGGAAAGAAGAGTTGCTTGTAAATGTGCCGTTCGCCGGAGGCAGGTGAGTTGGAATACGCTATGCCCGTGGTGGTCTCGCAATCGAACCAGGTGCACACGCCATGAGCGCTGGCGGCACGGTCCATGATCCACCGCATCTCGCCGGCAACATTGAGGCCCTCGAGGTTCTTATAGTCCAGGACCCCCCAGCGTTGCGGCGGCGCGACCAGGGCTCCCGCGTTCAACCGGCTTTTGCCAACGTTGTTCACCGCTTTCAAACGCGCGCGGTCGAAATTGAATTGATACTCAGTTCCCCACGCACCGATGAACTTGTCATAGAGCTCGGAGGAGGACACCGGCGCGGCCCATATCGTGTCGCGGGTCGGAATGATCCAGCCTTCAGGCTTTAGAAACCTGTTCCGTGCATCTATGATCGAAACAATACTTTTCGCGTAGAGCGGGCTGCGGCCTCGAATATCAGCCACGATCCCGTCGACCTTTTCGGGAAGGTCGATATCGGTGGTCATCGCCTGGATGAATTCGATACGGCTTGAAAACCCGTTGTCCGCGGCGATCTGCTGGGCGAGCTGTATTACGTCATCAGGTTCAACCGCATAAACCTTGGCAGCACCCGCCCGGCATGCAAGAAACGTCATGATTCCGGGGCCGGCGCCAATGTCCAACACCACCGCTCCGGGCCGTATGTTGGCCCGAAGCGCCTGGTCGTAGGATGACGTACGCCCCTTGTCGGCGACCATTCCGCCGTAAGTTACGACATCATACATCTTGATTTACCACATCGTATCAAGTCTTAGTCAACGTGACCCCGCCATCGGCATTGGGATGACCATTGTTGGCGGCTCTAGTGATGGTTCCCAGGTCGCCATAGATCCGTAATTCGGGTTTGCAATATGGCTTCTCTTCTTTCGGGCTGACTTCTTGAATTTCTTTCCGATCTTTCAAAACCATTTTTTCTCTCCTCTGACTATTCAATTCATGAAGCATAAAGTTGCAGCCAATGATTAAGAACAAGCGGCCGAAGGTTGAACCAGAACTCCAGCTCATCATCAGGCATCGTACTGGGCATTTTCCGTGGATCCACGTACTCGAAGAGTTGTCCGGTTGGAACCAGGGGTTTTGCACCCGTTCGCCGAAAGGTTTGAGATACCGGAAACCCAGCCAGCGGCGTTTTGTCCCTGCGGAGCACCTCCTCCGGCAACAATTTCTGCATGGACTGACGCAACAAATACTTTCCGCGGCACCACGGCAGAGACGGGACCGAAAGCATGTACCTGAGGATTCTCAAGTCAAGATAGGGGTGCCAAAACTCCACGGGAGCTTCGGTGTGGCCGGGATCTATCGACTCGAACAGCATCGGCCATATCGGTTCAGCAAATGACTGGAACCCCGCGGGGCGGACCGGATGGCACGGATCCGCTGGCGATTGCATCGTCTCCCAACGGGCACGCGCGTCCGTCCTCGCTGCGAATCCGCCGTCGAGCCACAGTGGAAACCCCGGTCCATGCGCCCCGCCGGCGATTCGCTTGCCGCAAGACAGGATAGTTGACATTGGAAGAAGCCGGCGGTGCGCGATCACATGTTGCAAAACGTCTCTTATCAGTCTGGTCCAGCGGCGTCCTCGCGCCAGGTAAGAGAGGTGGGGTTGCCATTCGAACTTAAGCGCATTGTCCGGACCCTCTCCGTAAAAAAACACCCGTCCATGTTCCGCGAGGTTGCGATAGTCGTCCAGTTCATGGGCCCGAGCGACGGTATACCCGGAATATGCCGCGGGTTCAGGGGTCAGGAGCTGACGGCGATCCCACTCGGGATCCATTACTTTGTCATCACGGACATTGTAGCTAATAGAAATGCCGAGGTGATCTGCGACCAAACCGGCGTAGTGGCGCTCCTCATCAGGAATCAGATGGTCGAAAACGTAAGTGAAAGCCGCAACAACCGGTTGAGGTCCCGACATTTGGCAGGCGGTCGCCGCCAGAGAGGGCGAGTCCAGCCCGCCTGACATGAGCACACCAATCCAGGGGGCGCGCATTCGATCCCGGACCGCAAGCCTCAACAACTCACTGAATTGATCTACGTAATATGAGTTACGCTTGTAGTACACCGGTTCATCGATCGGCATCGACCAGTAACGACGGGCTTCGCAACGGTCTTTCGATACGGTGAGCGAATGAGCGGGCGCTATCCGCTGGATGTCCGAAAAAGTGGTCGTGGCTAAGTCCTGGTTCATCGCGAAAAGCAAAAAGTCGGCGACCGCCAAGTCATTAAGCTTGTTAGAGACGTCCGGGTGTCGCCTCACGCAATTGAGAGTATTGCTGAAGATGAAGGTCTTGCCGGACTGAAAATAATAGAAGGCTCTTATCCCGAGCTGATCACGAGCGCAAAAGACACGTCGAAGATGTCCATCCCAGATCGCGAATGCAAAATCGCCGAGCAAATGATCAGTACAGCGTTCACCCCAGGCGTGATATGCACGCAGGATAAGCTCAGCATCAGGTGCCGCTGACGCCGTCTCTTGACCTTTTGATGCCAGCTTTTCGATCAAATTCGCGCGGTCATCGATGCGCGCGTCCGCGGTGATCCAGACCTGGCCGTCCAGACTGAACGGCTGACGTTCATGTTCCGACTCCCAGGTGGTTCGCAGCATTGTATGGCCAAAGCCGACCGCGCCTTCGATCCATATGTTTTGTGCATCAGGTCCCCGGAAGGCGAGATGATTCGTCATTTCACTAAGTAATTGACGGTTTACCGGTGCACCGTCCAAATTGACTATGCCGACAATCCCACTCATGGTGAATTAATGCTCAACAACACTCTGTTCATGCACAGATAGAAATCTTCTCGTCACTCGTTCGCTCTCTATCGGCGAGATCGGCGAGGAGCCGTTGGCGAACCTCCGGGAGCAGTGCGAGATCTCTTGGATACGAAAGTCGTTTCACCGGCACTCGTGAAGCGAGCTTTAGCGATTCGGAAAAAAGTCTTTGTAGACGTTTCGGATCAGTCACCACGTGATTGAAGGTATGGCGAATCAGTTCCATCATCGCCTCGCGCTGGGAGAACGTCTCGATTTGAATCCGCTGTTTGCGGAAGACCTCGCGAGGGCCGCTCAGCACATATACGCCGCCCAGGGGCACTGGACTGCTCTGGTGGTGGTGCTCGTCAAGCGGTAATACCAGCTTTTCGCACCCATTATTCATGGGGACACCTTCGCCAGTTGGATCCAGGCAGCGGCGCGCCACCCATGGGAACACCTTGATGCGGGGAGGACCGGGCTGCGCTTCCGCGCGACCGGAGATCTGCGATACCAGCAGGAGATCGTCGGTAAGCAACGAGTAGCCCTTACCGATAAATTCCGCGGCGAGAGAGGATTTGCCGAAGCCGCTCTCGCCCAGAAATGCCAGCGCGCAACGATCCACAACAACCGCAGTCGAATGGATCGGCTCAAAGCCCTGCTTGACCAGGGCAAACGACAGCGCGCGGCCTAAAAGGTAAACCTGCAATGATTCAAGAGAGTGAGCACTGAGCGAGCCGAACCAGATCCGGCGTCCGTCGCCATCCACCAAAAATTCAAACAGGTTGGACCATCGGAGATAGATTTGACCGTTGTCCAGCAGAGCGTACTCATACCAGCGGTAGGCAGCGGGTTTCAGCAGCGCGTCGCGACTCGCCTCGCGAAAGAAGCTTTCCGATGCACTAAGAAGGTCGATATCCGGCTTCCCGACCGGAATGCCTTCTATTAATGAAAGCTTCCTGTCGCTTCGCAGATGAATTCCATAGACCTCGTACCAGTAGGTCATTGCGCATTCTCGACCAGCCCCTGCTCCGCCAGCTGTTCTAAAAGCTCGCGAATATCAGCTTCAAGCTGTGTGGTCTCAACACGGTATTCGCCCTTCAAAACGTCGCGAATTTGCGCGAGCGTCGTAGGCTGTTGGATTAGGTGCCAAACACGCGCACCTATGGGATCGAGTCCGTAGTAGACGCCGTTCTTGAGATTCAGAATGGCCATCTCGTCGCCAAGGCCACAGGCAACTTGTTCTTTAGAGACGACGAGACGTGAATTGACCGCAAATGTACCCACCACCACACCACCCCTCCCTTAGAAAGAAGAGACAACCTTCAAGATGTTACCGATGTTACGCTGCAGTTGCAATTTGGTGCATAGGAACTAAATTTGAGGGCGTCCACAGGCGGAAACACTAAGTGCCGAGCCAAGTCGCAACCTGGTCGTCCTCATCCCGTGCCGAAGGCTCTCAAAAGGGTAGATGAGCTATCTTTGAATTTTTTACATAATTCTCGGTTGCCGTTGACGGCTTGTGCTAAGCCAAGCCCAAAAGGCTCCGTTCCCAAGGTAGTGGCGGTCAAGGGAGGATCGACATAATTTTCAGTTCTTCCGTCACGCGCGAGCATTTCGGCAAGCTGATGCCATGGGAGCTCTTTCCGCGACGGCGGCTATATTCGAAGGGCCTTGTGACTCTTGCGGGCTTCGGCCGCCGTCCTGATTCGCGAGCTACGATTCAGTCCATAACGTAGCGCCGTTTCGCCCATCCCGGATCGAATGCAGTCCAGAACCACGACGCCAGCTTCAGCCGCTTGAAGCTTCGGGTTAGATCCGGGGCCGCGTTGCGCGCCAGGGCTGCTCCTTCTCATAGGCTGCCGCGGCACGAAACACGCTCAGGTCGTCGAATGTTTTTCCGACGATTTGCATCCCGGTGGGAATCCCTGAAGCTGCAAAGCCGGTCGGGACCGCGATGACCGGGCATTGACTAACCAGATTGAACGGCATCGTCATGTACCATCCGAGCGACGCGGGCACCTTCACCCCATCGATTGTGAAATTCCTGTCGTTCGCGTCGTGATCATGCTTGACCGCGGGCAGCGCCGTAGTCGGACAGATCAAGACCTGGTAGTCGTTTAAAATGGGACCGAGCGTTTTGTACATCTCGCCACGCACAGCGTTAATCCGGTAGAAACGATCGGCGCTCAATGACGCGCCGCTCTCGATCATCCCAACCAGCCCCTCGGTCATCTCGTAGCGCCAGCGTGGGAGTTTGTCGCCCAGGAGTCCGGCGAACAGCACCGTCCAGTAAGTCATCCACGCGTTGTTGACGCCCCAGTTCCAGGCGGGATTGACTTCCTCGACCTTACAGCCGAGAGCTTTGAAAAGCTCGAGCGCGGAAAGCGTATTTCGGCGGACCTCGGGGTCGACGCTGTAGAATCCGAGGTCCATCGAGAAGGCGACCTTCCAGCCTCTGATATCTTCCGGAAGGTCTGGAAGCACGACTTTTTCGCGAAGGCTGCAGATATCATCGAGGTGCGGGCCCGACATCACGTTCTGCATCAGTGCAGCGTCCGACACGCTGCGTGTCATCGGCCCATAATGCAGAATCGTCTCCAACGGATGATCGAGATCGAGCGGATTGCGCCCGAACGGAGGCTTGTACCCGACCGCACCCGCCAGCGATGCCGGGATTCGAATCGAACCGCCGCCATCGGTGCCATCGGCGAGCGTGGTCATCCCTCCCGCCAGTGCAGCGCCGGCACCTCCTGAAGAGCCTCCCGGTGTGTATTCCAGATTCCACGGATTGCGCGTGATGCCCCAGAGCGGACTGGCCGTCATGCCCATATGCGCGAATTCGGGCGTGGTCGTGCGGCAATGCATGATCGCGCCTGCATCCAGCAACCGCTGGACGGTCGGCGCCGTGTGATCGGGACGATGGTCGCGATAGATCTTCGATCCGAAGGTGGTGATCTCGCCCTTGACCGGATGAAAGTCCTTGATCGCGACGGTCACGCCTTCGAGCGGACGCGGCTCCGTGCCTCGCCGCGCGTAGGCGGCCTCGGCAGCCTTGGCCTGCTCCAGCGCTCGATCGAAGTAGGTGTAGGTGAGTGCGTTGACTTTCGGCTGGAGCTGCTCGCATCGCGCAATTATGGCTTCGAGAAGCTCGACAGGAGAAAGCGCGCGCCTCTTGAAGGCGGCAATCGCTTCGGTTGCCGTCATGTAACAGAGATCGAGATTCAAATCGCTCATCTATTCCTCCCACTTAGCAACTTGGTCGCGTGGCCGGTGCGGAACGCGTTGCGCTAGAGGCTTGGATGCTTGTCGTGCCAGGGCGTCGCCTGTTCGTAGGCGTGCGCGACCTGGCAGATCGTCGCCTCGTCGAATGGCCTCCCCGCGATTTGCAATCCAACCGGCAGCCCGTCGGTATCGAAACCGCATGGCACCTGGATCGCCGGAAAGCCGGTGAAGTTGAAGATCGCGGTGTAGACCGAGAAATCCTCGGCCACGATACTCAGTCCGGGCGAATCATCGAGCACCGGACTAACCGGGAATCCCACCGTCGGCAGCATCAGCACGTCGACGTCGCGCGCCAGCGCCCCGAGCAACTCGTCGCGCACCTGGGCACGCGCCCGCTGCGCCATCAGGTAGCATGCGCTGCTGATCAACAGGCCGTAGGCGACGAAAAGCTTGGCGTGCGGATTGTAATCCTCCCCGTGATGACGAACGTTGTCGACGTGGATGGCGGCGGTCTCGGCGAACAGCGCCGGCCACTCGATCGCCTGCATCTGACCGAGCGTGATCGAGGGGACGTCGACGATCCTGCCGCCGAGCTTTTCGAACTCGCCGAGCGCGGCGTTAAACGGTCCCAGGATCTTCGGATCGCAATTGTCCTCGTACACCGAACGCATCAATCCGATCCGCATTCCCTTAATCGGCTGCCCCAGGTTGGCGCTGAAGTCGGGCACCGGCACGCTGGCCGAAGCCGGATCGGCGGGATCGTAGCCGGCGCATCCCTGCAGCATCAGCGCGGCGTCCTTAACCGTGCGCGCTAGCGGTCCGGTATGGTCGAGGCTCCACGCCAGCGGATAGACCCCCACCCGGCTCACCCGCCCATAGGTTGCCTTCAGCCCGACGATTCCGCAGCACTGCGCAGGCCATCGAATCGAGCCGCCGGTGCACGAGCCCATGCTCGCATAAACCAGTCCGGCCGAGACTGACGATCCCGACCCGCTGCTCGAGCCGCCCGCGTCATAGGCGAGGTTCCATGGATTGCGCGCCGGCTTGAAGTAGGACTTGGTGGTCGGAAAGCCGTAGGCGAATTCGTAGGTCGCGTTTTTGCCCGCCACCAGAGCCCCGGACTGCTTGAGCTTGCGCACCGCCGTGCAATCCTCGGCGGCCACGTAGTCCTTGAGCGCCTTCGAGCCGCAAGTGGTGGGGCCGCACTCATAGATGTCCTTAATCCCGATCGGGATCCCGTGCAGCGGCCCACGATACTGGCCGCGGGCGATCTCGGCCTCGGCCGCGCGCGCGGCGCTCATCACCTCGTCGCGAAACAGCGTATAGAAGGAATTGAGTTTTGAGTCGAGCGCCTCGATCCGGCCGAGCGACGCACGCACCAACTCGACCGGCGAGAGCTCTTTTCTCCGGATGGATTCCGCGACCGTTGAAATCGGGGCGAAGGCCAGTTCCTGTGTCGAGGCGTTCATGGTGTTCATCCTTTCCGCGCGGTCGTCGGGCCCATCGTGCGCTCGATCGCGTGAATAAGAATTGGCTCGCTCGCCGGCGCCGTCATCCCCTCGACCAGCTTCTTCGAGTGCATCATGTCTTCCAGCACGCGCTGCCATCGCAGCAGGTTCTCATAAGCGGGGACGAGCTGATCGATCTCGCCTTCGCTCAGCGTCAGTCCCCACTCGGCCAGCCTTGCGACAATTGTTTCCCTGGTAGCCATCGCAACTCTCCGGTTTTTTAAATCTGGGAATTCCGCATCGGAACCGCCGTAGGGGCGTCTACGGAATCGTCAGCTCCACCCTTTTGGAATCGGCGGTTGAACTCTGTTCCGGTCCAGCCCGAGTTCGTAAATGCTGGCCTCTGACAGGCAATAGTCAGACGGCGGGTGATGAATCGTCGCCGTCACCCCGTCGCGAAACAAGAGTTCCAGCATGTTGCCTTTGAACAGTGAGTGTGCGCCGCCCATCTCCAGGCACGAGCGGGTGACCGCAGCGACCGTCTCTCCTACAAAATATTTGCTTTTGAAGTAGCTCGCAGTGACCGCCGGAGTTTGGCCCTCACGGTCCAGGCGCCAGGCGCAGTCGCGTACCATCAGGCGCGCCGCGTCAACTTGCGCGGCGGCTTGGGCGATGCGCCGGCGGATATCGGGATGATAGGCTAGTGACTCCTTATAACCCCTTGGTTGTCGCTGATGGACTCCCTGTTTGGCCGCTTCCAGAGCGCCGACAGCGATTCCAAGGTAGACGGCCGTATAAGGAAGATTGTACAGCGGCTCGCTTTCAGAGACGAAGATCCCTGCGTTGGGAATCGCGCAATACAGCGACTCCTCGGGCGCAAAGACATCCTCTAGCACGAGGTTATCGCTCTTGGTCGCGCGCATACCGAGGGTATTCCAGTTGTGCTCGACGCGGATGCCGGTCAGCTTGGGAGAGATCAGAAAGCTGAGCGCGGTTTCAGGGTCTTCCGAATCCTCCGGATGGGCGAAGATGTTGATGACGTCGGCGGACTGCGCCATGGTGCAGAATCCCTTACGGCCATTGAGCCGCCATCCGCCATCCACTTTGCGCGCCTGGGTCGCGCAGGCAAAAGTGGAGGGCAACAAACCCGTGGTGCCCGGCTCGGAGAGAATCGCGGCGAGCAACTTGTCCGGTTTAACGATCTCATTGGCCAGCCGTTGCTTGTAGCCTTCGGCGAAGTTGGTCTTCATCAGGTAAGTCGCGAGTGTCGCGACGTGCATGTTGAAAGAGACCGCCGTCGACGGACATCCTTGCGCGAGCTCTTCAGCCGCGACGACCCAGCCGAGTACTCCGGCACCCGAGCCACCGTATTGCTTTGGTGCGACCAGACCGAAGAAGCCGGCCTGCTTGAGCTTGGCGTAGTTTTCATCGGGAGCGGTGCTTTCCTGATCGTGCTGCGAGGCTCGCGTAGCGAAATCCGCGGCGAGTTCTCGGGCCAACTTCTGAATACGCTCTAATTCGGGGTCCAGGTCGAAGTTCATCTTAGACACCCATTTTTTGCGCCCTGCGGGATGTGCTCGCTTTTTTTGAGGGTCTGGAGTCGGCGTCTCGAACTTTCCTACCACCGGCGGCCCCGGTTCGCCAAACTCTTTCACTATCTTCGCGTCGCCGGAGGATGGCCGTTTGGTTTGTACTTTCGTCGCAACGTTTGCGAGGATGCCGTCGATGAAGGATGCGGTCGATGAAGGTTGCGGCCGATCGGGGGCTAGAACAATCCGCGCGCGGAGGGACCCTCATGTTGCAGAAGCTGTTTCACGTCAACATCTGTGTCCGCGATATGGAGCGTTCGATCCGCTTCTATCAGGATCTGGGTTTCACCAAGGTGAACGATTTCAGGCTTGACGATCCAAGCGTCGGCGACGCGCTGGGCCTCAAGGCCAAAAAGCTTCGCGGCGTCTTCATGCGCCTCGGTAATGATCCCGGCGCTCCGGTTCTCGACCTCGTCCAATTCATCGACCCGCCGCCGCAGGGCCAACCCTACCCGACGCTGAACAACATCGGCATCTGCCGCATCGCCTTCAGCGTTGACGATATCGACCGCACCTATGCGGATCTGCAGGCGAAGAAGGTCCAATTCGTGGCGCCGCTCAAGAAGATCAAAGGACCGGACGGCGCCATGATCGGCGTGGTCTGCTTCAAAGATCCTGACGGTGCGATTCTCGAACTGATCAGCGGATTGTAGCGTGTGATTCTTGACATAAGCGCGCGTTAGCGATGCTCTCGAACTGCCGGCGCCCTTGCGCCCGAAGGCATGCGAGGAGGAACGGCCGATGCTCGCAATCGACGCTGACAGCCATTTCGTGGAACCGCTCGACCTCTATGAAAAATATATTGACCCGCAATTTCGCGATCGCGCTTTCAAGGTGCAGATCGACCCGGCCACGAGACTGCGCCAAATGGTGGTCGACAACAAGGCGCTACAGCTGCTCGACGTTGAAGAACTGCTGAGCGCGATCTCGCGGCTATGGGCAGAAAGAGAGCGGCCACGACCTCAGCAACTTCGATCGCGAACTGCCGTACAGCGCCGACTGGGAGGACATGGACAAGCGGACCAAATTCCTCGACCGGGAGGGATTCGCCGCGCAGGTCATCTACCCCACCGCGGGCTTGTTATGGGAGGACAGTGTGAGCGATCCCGTGCTGGCCGACGCGCTCTGCCGCGCGTACAACACGTGGGCACTCGAGCTTTGCGCGTCGCACAAGGACCGGCTGTTTCCGGCGGCCCATCTATCGCTCCGCGATCCCGCGCTGGGAGTGCGGGAGCTGCGAGCGTGTGGCCAAACTGGGATGTCACTCGGTTTTCGTTGGCGCGGCACCTCACAACGGAAAAAGCTTCGGGGATCCGATTTACGATCCGCTGTGGGCGGCCGCTCAGGATCTCGATCTGGCGGTCGGATTGCACCTGGTGGGTCATGCTCATTATCCCGGAAGCGAGTACTTCCGCGGCCCGCGATCCGGGGTTTATGTGGGTCACGATGAATGTCATTCAGGACCCTCGAATCGCGCTTGCAACGATGGTCTACGACGGGGTCTTCGATCGATTTCCGCGGCTACGGGTAGCCACCATCGAAGCGATGGCGGGATGGGTCGGCGAATGGCTCGAGCGCTTCGAGTATCGCTACAAGTACATGAAGCACACCTCGCGGATGAAACGTTCGCCTGACCGAGTATTTCGCGGCGAACATCTGGGTCAGCGGCGATCCCGAGGAACGGATGTTCCCGATCATGGTGCAATTCGCCGGCGACGACAAATTCTTCATCGGCTCCGATTATCCGCACGCGGAAGGCTTCGTTGACCCGGTACGCAAAACACGGGAGCGGCTATCCTCGCTTGCGCCGGCGTCAGTGGAGAAGATTCTCGGCAGCGAACGCCCGAAAATTCTTCCGCATATAGTATGGAAGGATTGGTTAGAGTCTCGCCGGGTTTCTACTGGCCGTCGTCAAGGCGCGGGCTTGCCGGGTTGGGAAGCGAATCCCTCGGGTAGATCGCGCATCGGCCTGATTGTTATCGCGAGAATCTCGCCCTTGTCGAACATCTCCTGGGTGGGCGTGTGTATCCCGAGCCGCGCCATCAGGTATCGCTTCGGATAGTCTGTGACTATTTGGCGCGAGACCGCGGTATCACTGGTTATTTCCGCCTTGCCAACGAAAGCCGGTCCCTTAGTCTTGCCGATCCAAACGATCACCGGACTACCACGGCGTATGCGCTTGGCTTTCCAGGTCGTGGGCTGCGTTTGGATGAGCACCAGCCGATTGGGTGCTATCGTGAACCAAACCGGAGCCGGCGTGCTCTGATTGCCGTCTTTGCGGACGGTGGCGATATACAACACGCTCGCGGTGGAAAGCGCGTCGATATCGCGCTGGGAAACTTGCACGTCCGCATGGCCATTGCTCGGATTCGATTCCGCAAAAGCGCTAGAGAGGATGAGAGCGGAGCCCGTCGCCAAACCGCCGAGCGCGATTGCGCTCCACCCGATAATTTGCCGGCGCGTTACGCGCGGCGCGAAGGTCTTTGCGCCACCGCGCCTGCTTCCAATGCTGCCGTTCGGCCTCCAGTTCACAGTCCTTGCTCCCGCACTCTACTAATTCCCCTGAAGGCGGGGATCGTCCATCGGGACGCACTGCGCGTTTTTTACGGCTTCGACGTCGCTTGGCCGGTTTTCCTTGACCGCGCGGGAGCTCAAAACTGCCTGTGTCTTATCGCATTGTTCACGGCTGCCCGCCCCGCCCTCGATCTTCCATTTCGACAAGGCCGCGGACGGGTCGTAATGACCATTGGGCAGCGGTGGCGGCGTAATCAGAAACCAGCCTGTCAGCACCACCGCCGCCGCATGTCGAAGCTTCATGCTCGGCTTATCCACCAGTGGAAAGCCGCTGTCAAGCGCACAACTTAGCGCGCAACTTATCGTTGCGTGCGCCTGCCGCTCGGAGATGTATCGCCATCAGGCGAATTCTCTAGTGGTATCCCCCAAAGAAAAGATTGATGCCCTCCGACGGCGGCGGAGGGGGAGCGCTATAGGCGGGAGGATAGTAGCTCGGCTCGGGCGCGTAATAGTAGTCAGGCGGAGGAGCATAGTAGTAGCTGGGTACCGGCGCGACCTGGACGTGGCGGTCGTGATCCCAATGCCGGTCATGATCTGGGTGGTGTTCCTCGTGATGCTTTACCTCGCCATGGCCGCCGGCGAACGCAGGGACTATTGCAGTACCGCACATAACGACCCCGAAGCCGATTGCAATCGCGAGTTTACCGAACCTTCCGATCTTGCCAGTTCTGATTAGAGTGACCATGGGGCCTCTTCATCTCTTTGCGACGACTTCTGGTAAGCGAGGGATTTCGCGTCCAACTAATTAGAACTCCGGGTCACTTCTGTTTCGCGGTATCTTTTGCCGCGGCGACGCGCACCTTGCTGCGGAACATCGCATCAGCGGCCTTCTTCTGGGCCTCCGACATGCTGTCGTACAGGGATTCAAAAGCGGGGACGAATTTGGCCATACCAGCCGCATGGGCCTCGATCACGGCTTGATAGGATTTCACCGCATCGACAGCGGTCATTCCAGTGGCATCCTGCTTTCTCTGCTCTTGCAGGTCGTTCATCGCTTTCGCGTTATCGCGCATCACCTGCACGAGCTTGTCCCATTGGGCCTGCTGTGTGGACGTGATGTGAAGCCTTCTGTGCAATTCCTTGATCCGCGCTTCGACAGGATCTGATTTTTCCCCGGCCGGCGCCGACTCGGTAGTTGCGGGAGCGCTCGAGGCCTGCGCGAGGGTCTCAGGTGCAGAGCCGACCTGCGCCGCAGCCGCGGGAACGCGATGGTCCGCGGCGACGCCGTACGAAGCAGCGGTAACTATCGAGCCGAGCAAAGTGGCCCCCGCGACCGTCCGTGCGATTTGCGTGAACGAAAACATGGTTACCTCCGAAATTGGTTGCGACTGGGACAGCCACTCCGGGACACAAGAGGACGTTCCGCTTTCGTTTTGCTCTGCACCTGTCCTTATACGTATGCAATAATTTTACAGACGATTGTACAAACTCCTCTAATTCCACGAAACCCCATAGGCTTCGCACGAAGCGGGAAGGAAATTTGCGCGAAAGGATGGTACGCGATTTTTTCTTTCCGGCACGAATTTCTACACGCGGGACGCAACGGTGGACGCAGCGGTCTTCGCTTCAGTAAATGTCGATGGCGGGCGCTTGATAATTAAATAAGCTATGAAGCCACATATCAATGCCACTCCGCCGCCAACAGCAAAAGATTCCCACCATTTCATCCATTGATGGAGCAGCAGAATAAGCGCCCCCAGGAAGCAGGCACCAGCCATAACCCCGGCGAACAGCATCACCAGTGCAGCAATCGCGCGATCGGCGATTCCGGTCAGCGAAGGAGCAATCCTCGCCTCCAATAGCTGGAGTTCGAGCCGGATGATCCGCGAGAGATCTTCAAGCATCCGGCCCAGCAACGTGGACCATTCCGGCTCCGTCTTCTCGCTGGCCAGGGTCTCCAAGTTACGCTGATGCGGTCGTGTCCCGGCTACAGGATCCATCGGTCCATGCCTCACTCAGTGCCGCTCCGAGCAATCCACCGAGTATCAGGACAGCCATCGGTGTGTTGTCGCGGTAACCCGATGCAAAGCCAAGCGCACCAGCTATGCACGCCCACAACAGCGGCTGGCGTGCCACCAGATGGGCAGGCTGTAGCTGCGTGCTGACCGTCTCAACCTCTTGCTCAACCTTTCGATTGACCTCGTTCACGGTCTGATGCAGGCTTTGCCGAGCCTCTTCCAGCTCGTCTTTGATTCGCTCGATGTTGTCTTCCATTGTATTCTGATAGAGCCTCGATCGCATTCATCAGCGCCGTGCCGGCGAAACTTCGCCCGATAAACATGCCGAGCGCGAGGCCTGTGCGGCTGCGCAATCCGCCGCCGAACAGGAACCCCGCCCCGGCGGACAACGTGAGTGCATGCAGCGGTCGCTCCCGGATGCTCGATTGGAGACGCTCGAGATCGGTCAAAGGCCGGGATTCACTTGTATCCATCGCCGTACCGTCCGCGGATTATAGCGACACTTGCCTGAGCGCTTTCGCGGCGACGTAACCGATGACGAAGGCTCCCGCGAGCGCAAGCCACGGCTGGCGTTGGACGAAATCTGTCAGGCTGTCAGAGACCTCCCCAGCATAGCCCGCTCCTTTGGAGACGTACTCGCGGGCGGTATCATATCCTCTGTCGATCGCTTCGCGGCCCTTATCCATCGCCTCACGTCCCATATCCCTCGCGCTCTCGTAGGTCTCGTTAGCTGCACCGCTTAAATTATTCTTGTCCATTGCCAAACCCCTTCTTGTGCACTGTTTTATGCGCTACGTAAACGTGCCCAGAATCGTCAGACCGGTCTTCGCATAACCAAACTCACGATAAACAGGATCAGAAAGACGACGAACAGTATTCGCGCCATATCAGTCGCAGTTCCGGCGACTCCGCCAAATCCAAGGACGCCAGCCACGATTGCTATCACGAGACAAACGACTGCCCAGTAAAGCATATAGTTCTCCTCCAAGTTGGTTCGATCAAGCAGTGCCTGATGGCGAGTCATTTCACTCGCTCATCCGGGCCAGTTGTCCAGCCTGGTTACGGGAATGCGCTAACACGGAGCAAGGCATGTGCCGCATCGCCGCTCGAAATAGTTGGAGCCGGAATCTTCCAGTAACCTGTCGGAAACCATATCCGAACAAAAGAGTTTTGATGTCATAGCCCGCGCGAGATGTGGCAGTCGTCAAATTCCGCAGAAGTTATTTTTTGCGCTGGCGCTGCACAAATTTCAAGCCGACTTTGCAAGAGACATAGAATTCTCAACCACTTTCCTTGGTGGCCTTCATCTTGCTGCCCATTACTGCGGTGGCGGAGCGGACCGCCAATCATAGAGGTAAACACGGCGCGAGAGAGCTTGTTCGGCTCGCGAGGAGGTCAAAATGAGAAATACTTTCGGATCAAAAATAATCCTTCCGGCGCTGATACTGGGATTGGGCATGGCGGCGCCGGTCTTCGCCCAGGAAGATAGCGTGCCGGCCAGTCAATCGATGCATCGCGCGGGAGATCTGCCGAGAACGCGGCTTCGGATACTGGGCAGGCAATTAAGCACGCGTATCACGGTACTGTGACCGCAATCTCGGATACTGCGATCACCGCCAAAGTGAAAACCGCTCTGCATGAAAACAAAGTAACCAAGGGAGCGGACATCCACGTCAAGACGGTGGCAGGCGTGGTGACGCTCAAGGGTACGGTGAGCTCGGGTGATACCTCAGCGACCGCGCAACAGGTGGCGCAGCAGACCAGTGGCGTCAAATCAGTGCGAAACGAGTTGACGATGGGCCCTACCGCATCGCAATAGCGGAATCGTCAGCCGGAAGTGTGGTTCGAAAGTGACGGGTGCGCAGGCTGATGGCGGCGTACCCGTCACATCATTTTTCAGGCGCGCAGATCGCGAGTCGCGGTCGGGGATTTGATTGACGCAAGCTCATCGTTGACGAGCAATGGCGATAGCCTCGCGTTGAACCTTCAACTGGCGTCGATTGCTCTCGTTTAACGTACGGAAACTCGGAAGGCGTTGGTGGATCGTCTTGCGCCGCTTTGAAATGCACGGCTGATTATTCTAGGTCGACAAACTTTTCGTCGGACCCGCATCGGAAGCGCGACCACCTCTTTCATCGTGTTCGCGAGCAAGGCAACGAGCAGAACCACGCAATGAGCAATTGTTACTCTGAAAATGGGTAACTTTGACCGGCTGTTTCCTCAGCAGCCACAGAAAAAGTGCATGATTCCGTGTCCGAACAGCGGCATGAGGTTTGCCTTCGTAAAACGACGACCCATCGCGAACGGATAAAAGAAGCACCATGAAGGAATCAACTCTTATGTGCCGCAACTCCGATGCAGCGCGAGATAACACGCGAAGCAAAAAAGGATCGCACTCAAGGTTGATGCTGCCAATGGGAGCGCTCGGTGTCGCGCTATGCGCGCTCGTCCTTTATGGGTGTTCAGCTTCGGCCTCGGCCTCGCGCGGCGACACTCAGGGTGCGCCTCAAGCTGCGAGCGAATCGCCGGAGCAGTGCCTCAGTGGAGGCGTGATCCAAACCGCGAATGACCAGCAGAACTATCACATTCAGCAGGGCGACCAGTTGTCAATAAATTTCTATCTGAATCCGGAATTCAACGATGAAGTGCCGGTTGGTCCCGATGGCAGGATAACGTTGCGCCTGGTCGGAGCGATTCCGGCGGCCGGGATGACTCCGTCGCAGCTCGCGAGTGAGATCGATAAAGCCTACCTGAGTGAGCTGCGGTCGCCCGGCGCGGCGGTGATCGTCAAGAACATGCCTGGGCGGCAGATCTACGTCCAGGGTCAGGTAAACCATCCGGGCGCGTTTCCCCTCGAACCGGGCATGACAGCGCTGCAGGCGCTGGCGGACGCCGGCGGAATCACGCCGGACGCCGCCGACGATAACGTGGTGCTCATTCGCCGCGATGCGTGCGGCCGTCCCACTGGCGAGAAGCTCGATCTGGCTAGTGCAGCTGACAATCCGGGCAAGGGCGAGGATGCGGCGCTGATGCCGTACGACGTCCTGGTAGTCCCGCGCAGCCGCATCGCGAATATGGACTTGTTCGTCAAGCAGTACATTCGCGACCTGCTGCCTGTCCAGCCTTATTTGTCGATGACCCCCGGGCTGTAACCCGGAGCGCGGAGGTTTCGCACGATCATGATACTGCGTGATTTGAATTATTGGATCGAACTGCTGTTCCGGCGCAGAAACGCCTTCCTCGAGACCGCCGGGATCATTTTCGGCCTGGTAGTGCTTGGGACGTTGCTCTGGCCGCCGCTTTACCAGTCGACCGCCAAGATTTTCGTGCAGAACAACCGCGCGCAGTTGCTGGTCTCGCCGGATCTGCAAAACGAGTCCTCGCAGAATCCCGGTATCGTCGCCAATCCGGTTAGCGAGCAGGATCTCAACTCGGAGGTCGAGCTGCTGACCAGTCTCCACCTGGTCAAACAGGCCATCGCGGGTCTAAAGCTGCCCTATGACGCCACGAGTCCGGGTCTTTTGCAGGACACAGTCGGTCTCGCGCTGCAGATTCCCACCAGCGGATACCGCCTCTTGCACAGTTCGCCGGCCTTGAATCCCCGTGACCAATGGGCCCTGAAACTGGCGCAGCACGTGAACGTCTCAGTGATCAAGCGCTCGAATATCATCGAGGTGGATTTTCGTGCCCACGATTCCCAATGGGCGCATGATTTCCTGTCGCGGCTGATAACTCAGTACCAGGAATATCACGCCGGGCTTTCCAACGACCCTGAGGCCGAACAGTTCTTCGACCAACAGGCCAAGCAGCTCGATCAGCGGCTCAATGACTCGGAGGACAAGCTGCGCCTGTTCCAGGTTCAGAGCGGGATAACCAGTCTCAGTGACCAAAAACAGGCGTTGGTTACACGGCTGTCCGACCTGCAGATCGAGGACGCCAAAAACTCAAGCGACCTCGCTTCGGCCCAACAGCAAGTAACGTCGCTAACCCAGGAGCTGCAGGCGACGCCGCAGCAGATAAACAAGGAAACGCGGTCGGTGCAAAACCTCGCGCTTCAGCAAATCAAACCCGAGGTGATGCAGCTGGAGGCGGAGCGTGCCGACCTGCTCAGCCGCTATCAGCCGACGAGCAAGCGGATCACCGAGATCGATGCGAAACTCGCGGCGGCTCATCGGATCCTGAATCGTGAGAATCACCTGGAGGTGCAGGAGTCCAGCACCGACCTGAATCCGGTCTGGGTCACCCTTGAGCAAGGCCTGAAGCAGGCGCAAGCCAATGCGGCCTCGTTGCAGGCAAGTCACCAGGTACTCGACAAGCAGATCGAGGCGATGCGTCAGCAATTGACAGACATGGTCAACAACGGGCTGACGATCGAGCGGCTGACGCGCCAGGTCACAAACGATAAGGACGCCTACACCGCGTACGTACGCAAGGGTGAAGAGGCGCGCGCGGCGCAGGGCCTCAACCTGAACAAGATTTTGAATGTCAGCCTGGCGCAGGCGCCCACCTCGCCGATGATGCCGGTGTTTCCGATCATCTGGCTGAACTTGCTGGCAGGCGCGGCGTTGGCCCTTTGCGCGGGCGTCGGGGCCGCATATTGGGAAGAGCAGCGCGATCCCAGAATCTATTCGGCCGCCGCGGTCGAGGAGGCGAGCGGAGTTAGCACCATCGCCATCCTGCGCAACGAGGCATAACACCATCGCCATGTACCATCAGCACTTCGGACTCAGCGGCGCGCCATTTCAGTTCACGCCCACGCCGAGCGCGCTTTACCTGAGCAAAACCCATCGCGAAGGCCTCGCCGGGCTAGAATGGAGCCTGCTGCACGAGCCCTCGGGTTTCACCCTGCTGGTGGGCGAGAGCGGTGTCGGCAAGACCACGCTGGTCTGCTCGATTCTGGCGCGATGCTACGAGAACGTGCGCAGCGCCTACATCACCAACCCGAAGCTGAGCTTCGATCAAATGATGCAGACCGTGATGGCGCAATTCCTGCGGAGCACGAACGGCCACGACAAGCTCCAGATAATCGAGGGCTTCTCGCACCTCCTGGAGGACCTCCGCGAAGGCGAGCGGCTCGTCATCATTATCGACGAAGCCCAGGAAATCGGCGACGAGACGCTTGAGGAATTGAGGCTGCTCTCAAATCTCGACATGGCAGAAGAGCGGCGACTGCAAATCGTATTGGTGGGCCAGCCGGAATTGCTCACCCGTCTGACGCGGCCGGAGATGAAAAGTCTCAACCAGCGGATCGGCGCCCGCGTATTGCTGAGCCCGCTGCAGACGGCAGAGGTGCGCGAATATATCGACGCCCGGCTGCGCTCCAAGGGCGGCGCGATAAACAAGATCTTCGCCCCGGGGGCGCTCAAACACTTGGTGCAGCATAGCCACGGCATTCCGCGGCGGACCAACGTGCTCTGCCACAATTCGATGCTGCTCGGATATGCGGCCGGACGCGCCAAGGTCAACTTGCCACTGGCGGCAGCCGCGGTGAACGAGTTTGAAAACCTGCTGGGCGGCAAGCCGGCATTGCGCGATGAGCCGCCACGCGCCCCGCGGGTGAAAGTATTTGCGCGGGCGGCGTTGGCCGTGGCCGCGTTCGTAATCGTCGCGCTGGGCATCCTCTACGTCGTCTCATCGGAGTCGTGGTTCAACTTCAATTCGACGCATGCAGCCTTAGGCGGAGAAACTTTCCATCCAGCGACGGTTCCCGTGAGGCCAGACCGCGCGATTTTGGCATGGCCGCTGTTGCCGGCGCTGGGATCCCTGACCAGTCGCCGCTCTCCTCTCGCCGGTGCGCAATCATGAGCAAGTACTACGAAGCGATAACTCGTCCGAACCAAGCCCAGCAGCTACCGCCAATCGACGATGTGCGGCGCGCCGACTCTTCGGTATTCAATGGGACCAACCCATCGTCGCACTCGCTGGTCCCGCTGCCGACGCTCGAGCACGTGCCGGCCGCAGTGGCGCGAGCCAGCGCGATCCGCAATCTGACGGAGCGTCTTGCGCCGGTGGCGGTGATCGAAAGAACCTCGCGGCTGCTAGTGACCGGCTGCCGCCCAGGCGATGGAGCATCGACGGTCGCGACGGCGATCGCGATCGACATCAGCCAACGCCTGGGCCTGCGCACGATGCTGGTTGACGCGCACCTGCGCCATCCGACGCTGCATCGCCTGTTCCAGCATCCCGGCCGCCGCACTCCTGAATTAGTGCTCGACGGCGCATTGCAGATCCGCGCTACCGAGTGGCCGCGGTTGGAATTGGTCACCTGTTGCCTGTCGAGCCCCGATTCGCAACGGCAATTGTTCGACGAATTCGAAACGCTGCTGGGGGCGTATCCGGCCGTGATTGTCGATCTCGGCGTGACGCGGCTGGACGCACGTATGCTGCCCCTGGCGCGGGTCGAAGATCCGATCCTGATGGTCGTGCGGCAGGGCCACACGGAGCGGCGCGAGTTGGCAACGACCGCCAGCGCCTTGCGCGCGGCGCGGCGTTCAGTGGCCGGCGTAATCCTCAACGATGCAACCGACCCGGTTGCGAAACCATTACGGAGACTGTTGGGAAAATGAATGAACTGGCAAGTGCAGCGGCGGTTGTCGAACCCGGACTCAACGGCCGCAATGGCGCCGCTCCGGTACAAGAGGGGCGGCGTCTACGTGGCGTGGCGGTGGTTGGTCTCGGTTATTGGGGCCCCAACTGGGTGCGCAATTTTTATCAACTGCAATCCGCCGACCGGGTCATAGCCTGCGATCTCGACGAGGGCCGCTGTGAGCGCGTGCGTAACCTCTATCCGGCCGCGGAAACCGATCTGCGCTTCGAGGATGTACTGAAGGATCCGGACATCGAGGGCGTGATTATCGCGACTCCGGTCAGCAGCCATTACCCGATGGCACGCCGGGTGCTGGAAGCGGGCAAATCGGTGCTGGTCGAAAAACCGTTGGCGATGTCACCGGAGGAGGCAGTCGACCTGATGCGGCTCGCGCGCAGGCGCGGCAGCGTGCTGATGGCTGGGCATACGTTCGAGTACAGCGCGCCGGTGCTCAAAATTCACGAAGTAATATCGGCAGGCGAGTTGGGCGAGGTTTTTTACGTGAGCTCGATTCGCGCCAATCTCGGCCTGTTCCAGCACGACGTAAATGTCGTTTGGGACCTCGCCACGCACGACATTTCGATCATCCTCATGATCATGGGGCGAATGCCCGAGGCGGTGAGCTGCCAAGGGCAGAGCCACTACCGAAACGGCGTCGAAGATGTGGCGCTGCTCGCGCTGCACTTCGCGGACAACATGATCGCTTTCGTTCACGTGAGCTGGCTTGACCCCAACAAGATCCGCCGCACGACCATCGTGGGCTCGCGCAAGATGCTGGTCTACGACGATACCGCGCTGCAGGAGAAGATTCGTATCTACGACAAAGGCGTCGACGTCCAGCGCTACTACGACACCTTCGGCGATTTCCAGTTCTCTTACCGCTACGGCGACATCCAGATCCCGCGTATCGAAGAGGCGGAACCGCTCAAGGCCGAGTGCGAACACTTTGCCAGCTGTATCCGCAATGGCACCGTGCCGCGTACCGACGGACTCTCGGGTGCGCGCGTGGTAAGCGTGCTGCACGCTGCGAACCTTTCGCTGAAAAACGGCGGGAATAAGATCCCGGTCGAAAAACCGCTGGCGTGAAACGCATGAGCGACGATATCCAGACGCCCCGGTTGGCCTGTGTAGCTGACGATGTGCGGCTCGGCGCGCGCGTCCGCTTAAGCCCGTTCGTCAACCTGTATGGATGCGAGATCGGCGAGGACACGCGCCTGGGCGCCTTCGTCGAAGTCCAGCGCGACGCGACGATCGGCCAGCGCTGCAAGATCTCGAGCCACACCTTTATTTGTTCGGGGGTGACGATCGAGGACGAGGTATTCGTCGGGCACGGTGTGGTTTTCATCAACGATCGCGCGCCCCGTGCGACCACCGGGGACGGCGCGCCGCAAACCGAGCGTGACTGGCGAATGGAGAACACGGTGGTGCGGCGCGGCGCCTCGATCGGAAGCGGCGCGGTCATCCTGTGCGGCATCGAAATCGGCGCGCGCGCGATGATCGGTGCCGGCGCGGTGGTGACGCATGACGTGCCGCCAGGCGCGGTGGTGACCGGCAATCCGGCCCGGCTGCGCCGCTCGATTGCACCCGAAGATCAGATCAGCCTCAACGATGGAGATTCCAATGCAGATTAAGTTTGTCGATCTCGTTTCGCAGACCGCGGAGGTCCGCGAGCGGGTGGAACGGGAACTGGCCACAATCCATCTCAACGCCGGCTATATCGGCGGCCCGCAGATCAAGGCCTTCGAAGAGGAGTTCGCGGCCTATCTCGGCGTGCGCCACGTCATTTCGGTCGCCAACGGCACGGATGCGATCCGCCTGTCGCTGCTCGCGGTGGGCGTGGGACCTGGCAGTGAAGTGATCACGACGCCAATGACTTTCATCGCGACCGCCGCGGCGATCCGTCAGACCGGCGCCCGCCCGACTCTGGTCGACATTGACCCCGAGACCTGCAACATCGACCCGCACGCGCTCAGGCGCTACCTGGTGGAACGCCGGCGGCGCTCGCCACACGGCCTGCGCGCGATCGTGCCGGTCCATCTATATGGTCTGCCGGCGGCAATGCGCGAAATCCAGGAAATCGCGGTCGAGTTCGGCCTGCGTATCGTAGAGGACGCCTGCCAGGCCCATGGCGCCTCGTTCCACGACGGCAAGCGCTGGCGATACGCCGGAACTTTCGGGGCGGCGGGATGTTTCAGCTTCTACCCGGGCAAGAATCTCGGCGCCTGGGGCGACGGCGGTGCTGCCGTAACCGACGACGATGAACTGGCGGAGCGGATCAGGATGCTGCGCGACCACGGTCGCATCTCGCACTACGCGCATCAGGACTACGGTTATAACTCGCGCCTCGACGCGATCCAGGCGGCGGTGCTGCGGGCCAAGCTCGAGCGGCTGCCGGACTGGAACAGGCGCCGGCGCGAGATCGCGGAGAGCTATCGCGAATTGCTCGAAAGCGCGGACCTGGTGCTGCCGACCGAACCGGAGGGGTTGGCTTCGGCCTATCACCTCTATGCGATTCGCAGCCGTCAGCGCGACGCCATCCGTCAGGCGCTGCTCAGCAAGAATATCGAATGCGGGATTCACTATCCCGTGCCGCTGCATCTGCAGCCGGCGTGCCGCGATCTCGGCTACCGGCCCAAGGATTTTCCAGTGAGCGAGCGGCTAGCCGATACCGAGCTTTCATTGCCGATGCATCCGCATCTGACTGACGCCGACGTGCGCGAGGTTGCCGAGGCCGTTCTCGGCGCCGTGCGCAAGCGCCCGACCATATTCGCCGGCGGGCATCGCCGAAGCCCAGCCGTCTCTGCTCTCCCCCCGGAGCGTGGCGAGTGAGGCATGTTCGCCGGCGAACTACAGAGACAGAAGGCACTGTTCGCGGCTTGTGACGGGCTCGCCCTGCTCGTCGCATTCGCGGTGGCGCTGATGCTGCACGACCCCTCGCGCGCGATGGAGGGACGATTACTGGATAGCGATCCGGCTCTTCTGTGCCTCAACGTGATGGCGGTCGTTCTGCTGTGGATTATGGTGTTCCGCGCCTGCGATCTCTACCGGATGCGAAACGGCGGCTTGCAGGAGTTCGTCAGCATCGTGCGCGGATGCTCTTACGCGGCGCTGCTCACGGTGCTGGTCGGATTCCTGGTGCACGCCAACGTTTCGCGGCTCACCGTGATGCTCGGCTACCTGCTCAGCATCCCGGCGATCACGCTCGAACGGATGGCGACGCGGCAATGCATCCGGCGCTTTTACGCCAATCCCAAGAACGCTATCCCGCTGCTGTTGATCGGATGCAATCGGTTCGCGCGCTATCTGTGCGATCGCGTTCTCGACGAGATGACGCCGTACGAGATGGTTGGCTTCCTCGACGACGATTGTGACATGCGCCAGTATCGCGGCTGTCCGGTGTTCGGTTCCACCGAGCGCATCGCGGAAATCGCCGCGCTTTATCCGTCGCTTGAAGCGGCGATCGTGATGCCCGACGCGCCGCGCGAGCAGCATGAACGGATCATCGGGTTGTGCGAGCAACAGCGCCTGCGCTGGTGGCTGATGCCGTGGGTGTCGGAGTGGCCCAACGGCGGCCTGCGAGTCGAAATGTTCGGCGTGGTGCCGCTCATCAGTCCCCTCGGCTCAAACATCGAGGGCTTGAACTTCGCGCTCAAGCGCGCGTTCGACGTTGCGGTGGGTACCTTGCTTCTGATTGCCGCCGCCCCACTGCTCGCGATCGGCGCGCTCGCGATCCGGCTCTGCGACGATGGACCGATCCTGTTCCGCCAGACCCGTATCGGGATGCGCGGGCGGCCGTTCGACATGCTCAAGCTGCGCACGATGCGATCGGCCGTCGATGACTCGTCGCATCGCGACTACGTCCGTCAGTGGATTCGCCAGGGCGAATCCGCAGCCCAGAACGGTTCCAGTGGCGAGCGCGTGTTCAAGCTCGCCAACGATCAGCGCGTGACTCGAGCCGGCCACTGGCTCCGCCGCTTCAGCATCGATGAACTCCCGCAGCTCATTAACGTGATTCGCGGCGAGATGAGTCTGATCGGCCCGCGCCCCGCCCTACCCTACGAGCTGGAGCTCTACCAGCCGTGGCATCTACGTCGCCTGCAAGCGGCGCCCGGCATAACCGGGCTGTGGCAGGTCAGCGGCCGCAACCATCTCTCGTTTGACGAGATGGTCCGGCTCGACGTGCAGTATCTCCAGAGCTGGTCGTTCGCCGGCGACCTGCGGATCCTGGCCAGGACCGTCCCCGCGATGCTCCGCGGAGGGGGGGTGTAAGGGGGTGACAGATCAGCAGATCATCCAACCGCAAAGCCCGGATGCGCACCATTCGATGTGGCAGGCGGTCGCGCGCAGTGTGCGCGACAATGTGATCGCGGAGTTTGTCGTCCAGGGTGTGCGCTTGGGCGGCTTCGTGTTGCTGGCGCGCGCGCTCGGCCCGCAACCATTGGGAATCTATCGGGTGCTGCTGGTGGTCGGCGTCCTCGCGACTCTGAGCAACGACGCGGGAATCCCGGACGCGCTGGTCCAGCGCAAGGAAATCACCGTCGCCCATGAGGCCACCGCCTGGTGGCTGGGTATGTTCGCAGCGCTCTGCGCCGTGAGCGTCCTGTATGTGGCCGCGCCGTGGATCGCGGCGGCGATGGAGATGCCGCAGTTGACCGGCGGCGCGCGGCTGCTGTGCTTACCGATCCTGCTCGACGCTACCACCGGGGTCCCGGGCGCGCGCTTGCGCCGCAGACTCAACTTCACCGCGCTTGCGGCAGCGGATGTCTTGGCCGAGATGGCGTTCGTCGTGGTCGCGCTACTGCTGGTGTGGCGCGATATGCCGGCGTGGAGCCTGCCCGGAGGCCTCGCAGCGCGTTTCACGATGCATGCGATCGCTATCTGGATTGCCGATCCGCATCTGCCGCGCGCATGGCCGAGCAGTCAAGCCGCGCGCGACTTTGCCCGTTTCTCGACCGCCGCTTGGGGTAGCCGAATCGTATACGTGCTTTCCTCCAACGCGGACTACCTGTTGGTGGGCCGGCTGCTCGGCAGTTCGGCGCTTGGCTTCTATGGGATGGCTTGGGATCTCTTGCGCTTCGTGCCCGACCGCCTGCATCGCGTCGCCGGACGCGTAACATTCCCGGCGTTCTGCCAACTGCAGGACGACCACGCGGCGCTCGCCCGTGCCTACCTCGACTTTTTCGACTACATCGCGCGGGTGGTACTGCCGATCGCAGCCTGCGCGGCAATCGCCGCGCCGGAAATCCTGCGCACCGTCTACGGCTCACAATGGCTACCGTCCGCGATGCCGATGAGGCTGCTCGCGCCGGGCCTCGCGCTCTGTGGCCTGCGGCTTGGAATCGGCTCGGTGTTTTACAGCAAGAACCATCCCGCGATCGACATGTATCTCCATGGAGTGCGGCTCACTTTGCTGGTGATCGCGGTGATTAGCTCGGCGCGATGGGGGCTCTTCGGCGTCAGCCTCGGGATGAGTGCGGTCGAGGGTGCGGTGAGCATATTCGGCCAGGGCCTCGCCTGCGCACTGATCGGGCTTAGTCTGCGCAATCTGGCAACTTCGGCGATTCCGGCAATACGCCTGACCGTGCTCTGCGCGCTGGCGACCGCGGCCGGAAAACGGCCGCAATGCTCGCCGGCGCCGACGCCGGGATCATTTTGATTGCGACGGCGGTGCCGCCGGCGCTGATCTATCTGTGGATGGAACGCTCGAACGCGATGGATCTCATCGGCAGGGCCTTTGTGCCTGCCGCGGGCGCCTAGGCCATGAAGCACTATATCGCCATAACCCCTGCGCGTGACGAAGAGCGGCTATTGCCGCGGCTGCTGGTCGCGATGGTCGCGCAAAGTCGCAGGCCCGGCTGCTGGATCGTAATCGATGACGGTTCGACCGATCGCACCGGGGAGATTCTCGACCGCGCCGCCCAGTACCATCCGTGGATCCAGCCGCAGCATCTGCCGCGCAACGGCGCGCGCGCCCCCGGTGGCGAATCGGTGGTCATGCGCTTTCTGCCACGCGATACCTGGGAGGGCTACGACGCAGTCCTGCGCCTGGACGCCGACCTGACTTTCAAGCCGCAGTTCGCGGAGTTGCTGCTGGCCGAATTGGAAAAGAACCCGCGGCTTGGAATCGCCGGTCCCACGCTGTACGAGCCCCACGCAAGGCGCTGGCGCGAAGTGCCGGCACCGTCGTTCCATACCCGCGGCGCGGCCAAGTTGTACTCCAGCGCCTGCTTCGCCGCAATTGGCGGGCTCGAGGCCGGCCTCGGCTGGGACACGATCGACGAAGTGCGGGCGATGATGCTCGGCTTCGACACGCGCAGCTTTCGGCACATCCGCGCCTATCATCATCGCCCACAGGGCGCCGCCGGCGGTCTGTGGCAAGGCCGTAAGGCCGCTGGACGGGCCGCGTACAATGTTGGCTATTCGCCCGTGTTCCTGATGGCGCGCGCGCTGCGCCAGGGATTCAAGTGGCCGCCGCTCGTTGGCGGCCTCGGGCTCGCGGCCGGCTACGTAGAGGCTGCAATGCAACGCTCTCCACGGCCAGTCTCGCCCGCGCTGATCAAGTTCGTTCGCCGTCAACAGCTACGCAGGCTTCTCTTGATGGAGTCGGTATGGCGCTGAGTCTCAAGGTGCCGCTCGATCGCGCGGCGATGGCACAAAATGGTCATCGGGCGGAACCGCCCGCCCGCAACGACGCGTTCAGTTTCTGGAAGCTGCCCGAGCAATGGCGGGCGGCGCTGGAGTCGACCATTGGGCCGTCGG
Source organism: uncultured delta proteobacterium (assembly GCA_963710455.1). Classification (GTDB taxonomy): domain Bacteria; phylum Desulfobacterota; class Binatia; order Binatales; family Binataceae; genus JAKAVN01. The sequence goes on along the minus strand of CAVQAG010000007.1, from coordinate 135,767 downwards.
AGGTCGCCGCGGAACGGCTGTTGCTCGAGCAGTATCTGCCGGAAATCGATCGTCATCCGCCCTCGGCGATGCGCGCCTACTATCGTATCAAGGGCCTCATCCCGCAGGCGCTGCGCCATCGCCTGAATTCGGTGGCGATCCGGGCGCGGACGCCGCTGGAGTTTCCGCGCTGGCCTTGCGAGAGCGCGCTGGTCGAGTTCTGGCGCGCGTGGCTCAGGCAGAGCCTGGAACTACAGTGCGCCACGGACGCCTGGCACATCGGCTTTTGGCCAGAGGGCGCGCGCTGTTGCATCGTCCTCACCCATGACGTGGAGAGCCCCAAGGGCTTCGATCGGATGGATCAGATAGCCGACCTTGAAGAGCAGCACGGCTTTCGCTCGGCCTGGAACCTGCCGCTCGCCCAATACCCGATCGATTGGGAACGGGTAGCGCGCCTGCGCACGCGCGGCTTCGAATTCGGCGCCCATGGATTGTGCCACGACGGCCGCCTGTTCCGCAGTCAGCGCGATTTCGCCGAGCTCGCCCCGCAGTTGGAACGGCTCGCCGGCGAACACGATCTGCGCGGCTTCCGATCGCCGTCGACGCTGCGTGATCCGCGTGCGATCGCGACCATGTCTTTCGACTTTGATTCCAGTTTCGCCGACACCGATCCCTACGAGCCGCAGCCTGGCGGTACCTGCAGCCTGTTCCCGTTCCATCTCTCGCGTCTGATTGAATTGCCCTACACGCTGCCGCAGGACCATACCCTGATTCATCTGCTCCGCCGCAGCCCTCTGCCGGTATGGTCGATGAAAGCAAAATGGATCGCCTCGATTGGCGGAATGATTCTCACCCTGACGCATCCCGACTATTGCGGCGAGGGCGTTTATCTCCAGGCATACGCGGAGCTGCTCAAGCAGCTCGCCGAGATAGAGTCGGCCTGGCGCGCACTGCCGTTCGAAGTGGCCAGATGGTGGCGGCAGCGGTCGGAGCTGCAGCTGCGAGTCGAAAACGGCCGACCGATGATTACTGGACCCGGAGCCCCGCGTGCCACCGCGCTGCGGCTTAGCCAACAACCCTTGGCGAATTAGGAGCACGTCGTGGCTCGTATTCTGCTGATAGCGTATACCACCTATGTCCACGACGGGCGCGTCAAGCGTCATGCCGAAGCGCTGGCCGAACGCGGCGATCAGATCGACGTGATCTGTTTGGACAGCGGCCACAACGGCATGCTCGACGGCGTGAACGTGATCGGACTCAAGATGCCGCGCTACCGCGGCGCCAGCCGATCGAGTTACGTGAGCAGCTATCTGCAATTTTTCGCCAGGGCCTCCTGGGCCGCCCTGCGGCGGAGCCTCGTTCAGCGCTACGAGATCGTGATCGTCTGCACGATGCCCGACGCGGCGGTACTCTGCGCACTTCCGGCCAAGCTGCTTGGCAGCCGGGTCGTGCTTGATATCCACGACACCATGCCGGAGCTGTACCTGGACAAGTTTGGCGGCAGGCGCGGCGCGATCGGCGCGCGGCTCCTGATGCTGGAGGAGCGCTCGAGCGCAAGCTGCGCTGACCGGGTGCTCGCAGTGCATGCGCTGCATCGCGCACGCCTGATCCAGGCGGGCGTTCCCGAGCACAAGATCAGCACCGTGATGAACGCTCCTGATCCGGCCGTCTTCAGCGCGATACCAGACGGGCGAAATCGCGCCGATGGTTCTTTCACTCTCGTTTGCCACGGCACCCTGACGCGCCGGCTGGGACTGGATGTCGCGATCGAAGCGATTGACCTGGTGCGCCTGCGAATCCCCGGCGTGCGGCTGTTGGTGATCGGGACCGGCGACTATCTCGAGGCGGCCAGGCAGCTCGTTGTCAGTAAACAGCTTCAAAAATACGTAAAGTTTATCGATCAGGTTCCAATCGAAGAATTGCCAAGGTTGCTGGCCGAGGCCGATGTCGGACTGGTCCCCAACCGAGCGAGTAATGCGACCCATCTTATGCTTCCGGTCAAGCTGCTCGACTACATGGCGCTCGGCATCCCGACTATCGCGTCGCGGCTGCGTACGATCGAGCACTATTTCGGCGAGCGCGCCGTAAGATTTGTCGAACCAGGCAATGTCGGCGAGTTGGCGGCGGCAATTGAGGAGCTGTACCGCGATCCCGCGCGCCGCGCCGAGCTGGCGCACAACGCTCGACGGGCGGCGGAGCGAATCGGCTGGCCCACTCAACGGGCGGAGTACTACCGCACGATCGACGCGCTCCTGAAGAAGCCCTCGTCGGAGGCGCGCTATGGTCCCGAGCGGGCAGCCTGAGGCAAGCCGAACATACTAAGGAGGAAATCAAGTGGAGCATGGCGAGACGCTGATTGTGGGTCTGGGCGAAGTCGGCGCGGCACTGGCGGAAGTGATCGAGCGCCGCGGACCGGTGCTGCGTCACGATATTGAACCGCGCGAGTTCGAGACGCCGATCGGTGTGATGCATATCTGTATCCCATTTCAATCGAGCGCGCCGTTCGAGGACGCGGTGTGCGGCTATATCGAACGCTTCGACCCGACGTTGACGATCGTCAATTCTACGGTGCTGCCCGGAACCACGAGCGCGCTCAAGCGGCGCACCAGCAAACCCGTCGCGTACAGCCCCGTGCGGGGCAAGCATGTGCGGATGGCGCAGGATATGCTGCGTTACGTCAAATACGTTGCCGCGGACGAACCCGAGGTCGCCGCCCAGGCCGAGGCCCATTTCCAACGCGCCGGGATGCAGACGCGGCGGATGGACAAGCCGGAGACGCTGGAATTGGCCAAGCTGGCGGAGACCACCTACTTTGGCGTGCAGATCGCTTTTGCCCAGGATCTCGATCGCTACGCCCGCCGCGTGGGCGCCGACTATGAACAGGCGATCAATTTTTTCGAGGAAGTGGATTTCCTGCCGCGACCACGCTATTTCCCGGGGGTTATCGGCGGCCACTGCGTAATCCCCAATATCCAGTTGCTGCGCAAGCTCGCCGGCTCGCCGCTGCTCGACGCAATCCTCGAGTCAAATTCCTTGCGCGCTCGCGAACTCGAGCAGCCGGACAGCGCTCCCCGCAAACGCAAATCGGTCGGACGCGAAACCAACAAACGTGACGGCGATTCGCTTTCTCATCGATAGCGTTGCGGGCCGAGGAAATTTGATGGTGACTATTGATCGTTACCGGGGAGGACTCGTGCCCTATAAGGCCGTGTTTTTTCCCTCGGATCAGACCCTTACCGAGCTGACCGAGTGGTCGAAGCCGATTCAAATGGCGAGACTGTTCTGGACCGCGACCGAGTTGCGCAACTCGAGCCGCGTGGTGCAGCACGAACAAAGCGCAACCGTATGTATAGGTCTTGGCGGGACGCCCGAAATGCTTTCGAAGGAGGTGGCTAAGAACACTCGCTACGAGATTCGGCAGGCCGAGAAACTCGGCGATCGAGATCCGCATCGAGCGCAATGGCCCTGCGGCTAATCCGGAAATTCCTCGCCCTCTTCAACGATTTCGTCCGCTCGAAACCTGAAGTTGCGGCCATCAACTACAGCATTCTCAGCCGCTACCAGCATCACGTCGATATTTTCATGGCATATCTGGACGGAAATCCGGTATGCGGCCATGTGCTGCTTCGTGATCGTCGAAATCGGCCGCGCGCGGCTTTTATACTCCGCCAGCCGCCGCTTCGACGATCGCGAAACCTCGCGCTTAAGCGGCACGCTGAATCGATTTCTCCACTGGCACGAGATATGTGCCTACCGGGAGGAGGGATTCAGCACTTATGATCTTGGCGGGATCAAAGACGACAAGAGCAACGGGATAACCCAATTCAAAATGTCATTCGGAGGGGACGTAGTTAAAGAGCATACCTACCTCTGCGCGGGCATCCCATGGGTTGGACGAACCGCGCGGGCGCTGTTCGAGAAGACCGTCAAACGCGCTCGTCTTAGCGACCGCCCATCGATGGCAGTGCCGGGCATCGAAAGTGGTCGAGGCTCCGGCCGCGCAATTATGATCTGAATCTCCGATCTTCGCGATCTTCGCAACCTTCAATGATCTTGGCGAACTTCGGCCTGAGATTTTGCCATCTTGCGCCCGTCGCTCAGTCTCGGCTGGCCTTGCGACCCGGGTTTTGCGCCCGAAAGCACCGCGAAGATCAGGTTGCGATAGGTACAGGCAACCTCGACGAATCCGGCCTCGCGCATCCAGGCGAGCTGCTGACCCACCGTCGCCGGCAAATCCTGTTTCATCCGCTCTAACGCCGCATCGAGGTCGCGCTCGCCCGCCTTCAGCTCGCGTGCGCGCTTGATCCACAGGTCGTGCGCGCGTCGATCGATAGCCACGGTCTCGCCCGCAACCTGATCGGCATTGATGAAGACGCCGCCGGGCGTCAGGTACTTGAAGATGTCGGAGAACAAATGTCGTTTGCCGCTGTCCGGCAGATGATGGATCGCCAGCGCCGACACCACCGCGTCGTAAGCCTTCGCGGACGCGCGGCGGCGGCGAAATCGGCGGTCACGAAGCGCACGCGTCTGCCCGCCGGCTTCAGGCGTTGGCGCGCGATCGCCAACATCTCGGGCGTTAGATCGAACAAGGTGAGCTGCGCCTTGGGAAACATCTCCGCGATCATCGCGGACAGCAGGCCGGTGCCGGCGCCCAGATCGAGCACCTCGAAGCGGACATCGGGCGCGAACGGCAACAAATCGAGCGCCATGCGATAGAAATCATCGAAGCATGGAACCAGCTTGCGCCGCGCACGGTCATACGTGTCGGCGCCGGCTGCGAACGCCTTGCGAACCGCCTGAGCCATCCCGTGAGAGTACCGATTGATCTCGCCTTGAGCGAGCCTTGAAGCTATCATTTGAGATCGCCTGAAATCATGGCGGGTTGGCATCAGAGGGTGAGCGCTCCATCCGGCCGGGTCGGACACCGATCGGTCGAGGTTATAGGTTGAACGAACCGTGGCAAGAAGCAGAGGCGAACCGGCTGTTGCGCGCCGCGCTCGCGAAATCGACGCGATGGGAGAAGAGCTCTCGCCCGCGCGTGCCGAAGCACTTCTCGATGAATTCGAACAGGCCGTTGGACGCGCCTTCCTGCGCCACGATCTCGCCGCCGTGAGAGTTACCTGCGAAGAATATGAACGGCGGTTTCGCGCGCTCTCCGAACAGGAATGAAACTGAAATGCGTGAAAACTGGAGAACGAGTAACCACCTCTCCAGCGCCCCGGCAAACGCGGAGGCAGTATGGCGACCGTAAAGCTGGTCGAATATCGCGAAGCGAGCCCGGAAGTCCGGGCGGTGTATGACGACATCATGGCTACCCGCAAGACTGATTGGATTAACAACTTCTGGAAGGCGCTGGCCAATCATCCGTCCGACCCTCAAACGGACCTGGGAAAGCGTCAAGGAAGTGATGGCTCCCGGCGCCCTCGATCCGCTGATCAAGGAGATGATCTATATCGCAGTCAGCGCCACCAACGGATGCGAATACTGCATCCGCTCCCATACCGCCGGCGCACGCAAGGCCGGTATGACCGAGGCGATGCTCGGCGAACTGATGGCCGTGGTGGGGATGGCGAACGAAACGAATCGCCTTGCCAATGGCTACCAGGTCGATATCGATGAGCAGTTCGCCTAGAGATGTTTACCGCCTCGTGCGTCGGATTTTTCTAAAGGATGGGCCGCCATGGAGATAGTCACGGGCGGATGTTTGTGCGGAGCCGTGCGTTACGAGGCTCAGGGAAAGCCCCTGTTTGCCGTTCACTGCCACTGCCGCGATTGCCAGCGCGCGTCCGGTACCGGGCATATGCCGGTTATGGGTATGGCGAAGGCGTCTTTCAAAGTCACCGGCAAGCCCAACAGCTACACGGTCCAGGGAACGAGCGGACTGAAGACGACCCGGCACTTCTGCCCGACTTGCGGCAGCCTCCTATTTGGCATGGCTGACATGGCCCCCGAGTCCGTCAGCGTCTATGTCGGCACCCTTGACGACCCGTCGGTATTTCAGCCAGAGGCTATTCTATTTACGCGCAGCCGTCCGGCTTGGGATAAGCTTGCGGGCACTCTTCCCGAGTTCGATACGATGCCTCCTGCGCCAGCAGCGAATACCAAGTGAATACCCACCCCTCGGTCGGCTCAATCGTCCGACCATCGAGGATAAGTACAGTTCGCCTGCGGCCGCGCCATATCGCCGCAAATTCGGAAATAGGCGCAGACTTGGCGATGCCAGAAATGCCGTGAACATGGATCACGAGCGGTCCCGAGACCTGCGTTGCCTCGGATAGGATTTCCAACTCGCGTTCACGGCCGAAGAACGGACGCGTCTTACCCGAAGGGCGATGACGCCCTTTCTTTCTTGAGATCGCCGCAATCTTCTTGTGCCTCGGCGTTCACGGTACAGCCGGCCGTGCTTGGAGCAAGATGAAAGAAGGCGCGAGACTTACGGAAAGCAGACGCTCCGGGTCACTCCTAACACGCTGAACGCTCGGCTGTCAGGCCGGTGGTATCGCCCCACGACGTTCGGTGATTAGCGTGTAGGCTTCCGGCACACGATTTAAGGCAAAATTGAACAGACCTTCCTTGTTGGCCCGCGACAGATCGAGGTCGCAGCGTGCAACCGCCAGTTCGTCGCCCTTGGTAACAGTCTGAGCGACTATCTCTCCGGAGGGAGCAACGATGCAGCTGCCGCCCGCCAACTCGCATCCCTCCTCCACCCCCGCCTTCGCCACACCAACCACGAACGTGCTGTTCTGATAAGCGCCCGATTGCAGGACCAGATGATTATGAAAGCCGGTCAAATGATCGTACACCGGCATCCACGGTACGTGGGTCGGAGTGTTGTAACCGAGCATCACCATCTCGACCCCTTGTAAGCCCATCACCCGGTACGTTTCCGGCCATCGGCGATCGTTGCAGATGCACATCCCGACGATCCCATCGAACGCGCGCCATGCGCCAAACCCCAAATTGCCAACGTCGAAGTAGCGCTTCTCGAGATGCTGGAATGGATATTTCGGTCGATGATCGGCATGGCCGGGCAGATGGATCTTGCGATACTTGCCGACAATGCGCGCCTCTCGATCGACGATGATCGAGGTGTTGTAGTGACGCGTCTGTTGATTCTCGACCGCCAGTTCCGCGTAACCGAGGTAAAATCCCATCTTCAGCCGCTGCGCTTCGTCGAACAGCGCGCGGGTATCGGGCCCCGGCATCTGATGTTCGAAGAAGCTATCGATCTCTTCGCGATCTTCCATCCACCAGCGTGGGAAAAACGAGGTGAGCGCGAGCTCAGGATAGACTATTAACTCGCATTTCATCTCGTGCGCCTGGCGCATCAGATCGATAAGCCGGCGCACGACCGCTTTGCGGCTGTCGTTGCGTGCGATTGGACCAAGCTGTCCCGCTGCGACGTTCAATAGCCTGCCCATCTTAGACCTCCCTGGATGATTGTCACGTCGTTGCCGCGCCGCGTCCGCTAATCCGCTCCAGTCTGAGTTTACCCCCAGTGGTCGGCGATCCGTCAACGAATTGCTAGATGCGCAGGCCGCTTCGCGCGTGGCGCCCTTCGGGACCGCGGGTCCTAAAAGTGTTCCGCAGCAGGTCCGCCTTGCTCGGCCGCGAGAAGTGCGTTTGTATAATCGGGTGCACGCCCATAGAAGCCTTTATCGCCGAGGTTCAAAACAGTCCGGATGACGGCGTGACCACAGGAAGAAGTCGGAGATAGCGATGAACGATTACGAAGTACTCGAAGTGCCTAATGTACAGTTGCAAACGGGAGGACTGCTCCCGACTGCCCGGCTGGCTTACAAGACCCTCGGGACGCTCAATGCGGCCCGCGATAACGCGGTGTTGGTGCCGACCTGGTACACGGGAACTCACAATGACATCGAGACCTTCATGGTAGGCGAGGGCCGCGCACTTGACCCGCGCAAGTACTTCATCGTGATGACCAACCTGTTGGGCAATGGGTTGTCCTTGTCGCCCAGCAATTCTCCTCCGCCGAACGAGCGCGGCCGTTTTCCAAAAGTCACCATCCACGACAATGTCCGTCTCCAGCACATCCTGGTCGCGCAGAAGCTGGGTCTCTCGCAAATCCGTCTCGTAACCGGTTGGTCGATGGGGGCGTGCCAGACCTTCGAATGGGCGGCGCAGTTTCCAGACATGGTGCGTGCCGCGTGCCCAATCGCAGGCTCCGCCAAAACGGCGTCATACAACAAAGTCTTCCTGCTCGCGTTACAGCGCGCCCTCGAATTGGATCCGGTATTCGCGGGCGGCTTCTACGAGAACCCTCCCGTCAACGGGCTGAAGGCCTTCGCTGCAATCTACGCGGGTTGGGGAACGTCGGAGCCTTTCTATCGGACGGAGGTCTACCGCGCTTTCGGCGCTCGCGACTACCTGGAGCACGTCGCCTATTTCTGGGAGCCGTTCTTCGTACGCTGCGACGCGAACAACCTGCTCTCACAGCTATGGACCTGGCTGCACTGCGATATCAGCAACAATCCGGCGTACGCCGGCAATTTCGCGGCGGCGCTTGGCGCGATCAAGGCCCGCACCATCGTCGCGCCAGTGGACAACGATCGCTATTTTCCGCCGGCCGACAGCGAGTTCGAGGCGCAGCATATCCCGGGCGCTAAGTGCCGCGTCATATCCTCGATCTGGGGACACATGGCGCCGATGAATCCGCGTGACGTCCCAGCGATAGACGGCATCCTGCACGAGCTTCTTGCTGACTGAGTATTTCGCCAATATGAAAAGTTTTTCGACTCGGCTCTTTGTGCTCGCCCTGGCTGGCACCGTTTACGGGCTTCCCCATGCGAAGTGGAATGGCATCGCACGCGCGGCGGTCACTCCGGGATACAAGCTGACTTCCGCGATGAAACTTGGCGGCGCAGGCCGCTGGGACTACGTGACGCTGGATGCAGCCGGCAAATTTCTATACGTGACCCGCACCACGCATACGATGGTCGTGGACGTCGCTACGGGCAAGCCGGTGCACGACATTGCGGGGCAGATACGATCGCACGGCGTCGCCTTGGTTCCGGCGGCCGGGCGCGGATTTATCAGCGATGGCAAACTTGGCGCGGTGATCGTCTTTGACCTGCAAAGTGGAGCGACGCTGGGCCGAATCGCCGCAGCCGATGACGCGGACGCGATCATCTACGACCCCGCGAGCGATCGTGTGCTGGTGTTTTGCGGCGACGCTCATCGGATGGTAGCGCTCACGCCAAACGTCGACCCTAAAGGAGCTGTCGCGGCGACGACGGTTGACCTGGGCGGGTCGCCAGAGTTCGCGGTGGCGGATGGGCTCGGCAAGGTGTTCGTGAACATCGCGGACAAGGACGAGGTTGCGGTCCTCGATACAAAACTGATGAAGGTGATCGCGCGTTGGCCCACCGGCCCTGGCCAGCGGCCGACTGGTATGGCGATGGATCGCGCTTCGCGCCGGCTCTTCGTCGGGTGTCGGAACAAGAAACTAGTGGTGATGAACGCCGACGACGGAAAAATCGTGGCGGCCTTTGCGATCGGCGCGGGCGTAGACGCGACCGCGTTTGACGACCGAATGGCTTTCGCGAGTTGCGGTGACGGAACGCTTACAATCGTGCGGGAAGTGTCGGCGGACAAGTTCGAGCCGGCAGAAACAGTAAAGACCGAGATGGGCGCGCGCACGATGGCCGTCGATGGGCGTAGCGGGACGGTTTATTTGCCAACGGCGGATTTGACAGTGTCGCCGTCGGGCGCCGGTAATGCGCGTCCGCGGGGGATTCCTGTTGCAGGGACGTTCAGGATTCTGGTTGTGACGCGGAACGCGCCTCACGAGAAATAGAGCTGACGGGAGAAAAAATCGCTCGGATTCGACGGCTAAGCTTGCGCCTTGGGGTCTATGGTTGACACGCGCGACGAGCACCAGTTGTCGATCTCTTGAGTGTTGAAGCGCCAGTGCCTGCCAATGCGGAACGCGGGAATCTCATTGCGCTTCAGCAGCCGATGAATCGTCGAACGAGTCACGCGCAGGTAGTCCGCTACCTCCTGCAGAGTCATCATCGGTCTTGCCCCGGAATGCTTGCCGCCGTCAGGGCTTTTTTCATCACCAATTCGTTCCTGAACCAAATCCATAGCTGCACGCTTTGCTTTAACGTTTTTTGTTTTTCTCGGCCGTCCGCTCACTGCGTTCTCACTCTAGAGACAGTCAAATTCCGCAATACCTCCATTACTTTGAAGCCGGTTTGGTTGCGGCGCGAATGTGCCGCGGCGCGTTTTCTCGAGGCGATATGGTGGAGGGGCTGCTATACTCTGATGCTATTTTTGACGTGATCGCTTGACGCTTTATTCATTCGCTCGCCGAGACGAAACAGGCTGCATCGCGCCAGATAGCGACGATGCAGCCTGATAATTTTCACGAGGAATCTAGACTGCCGGCGCTTTGACCGCCAGCACGACGAGCTTAGTAGCCATACCGTCCGTACCCATAGCGGCCGTAGCCGCCATAACCGTACTCCTCATGCTGCATCTCATTGCCGATCAAGTAGCCAAGTCCGGCACCGCCAAGGCCGCCAATCGCCGCACCGGCGAGAGGTGAACCCACTGCCGATCCGACCAGCGCGCCACCACCGACACCGGCTGCTCCACCAATCAGCGTGCCTTCCGCACGTGTGCTCATCGGCGGCCCATAGCATCCGGCCAGCGAAAGCGTCGCCACCAGCGCGAAGGCTCCTGCACAATATCGCCAGACCTTTCGCCCCATGGATTGAGTCAAATCCTGTGTCCCGGACTCATTTGCCGCAACTTTTGCTGGATCCATGCTCAGTCCCTCCACTTACCAGATACGAAGGGGTCCACCGTCCGGTTACAGGCCGGCAGCGGGCGCATTTGCACGCTGTATTTACCGCCAATTCCTGGAGGATTCAGGTTTTACAGACGGGGTTCAGTCGTGGCCAAAATCGTGGTTCGGTCCGGCTTATGGTTTCCGCGGACTCGCGTAACGCACTAGGCCGAACGGCGCTTGACCCGCTCGAACGCGCTTGCAGCCTCGGCGAGGCGCTGGTAGAAAGCTTCGCCGAAGCCGGCCTCGATCGCCATCCGGCATTCAATGAACATCGGGTCACCCTGCTCAGCCCTTAGACACGGAAGCTCGGAATCCTTCTCCCGTCCGAACAGAGAGGAAGTCTCGCGCGAGGTCGCGGTCAGCAGGATTTCGCCGTTTTCGAAGCGGTAGATCACGATCGGAAAAAGCACGCAGGCGAGCGGCTTGATCGAAGGAACGGGGACGCCCTTTTCGAGCGCCAATGAATGAAGCCCACAGCGCAATTGGCCGCCGGTGTCGCGGTAAGAAAAAGCGCAGCGCCCCTTCTCCTTGGCGAGCGAGATCGTGTGCGACTCCAGGAAGAGTTCGGCGATCGTGCGGCCGGGCGTGACGCGCTCGCCGTCGTAGCGGCTCAGCAGTTCGATCACCGCGTCGCCGTGCTCGACGATTCGTGCATGCTCCTCAGGCGTGATCTCGACATCGTAGTCGGTGCAGCAGGACTCGATACCGGGACCACGATCGATTCCGGCGCAGGTTCTGGTATCGCAGCAAAAATGCGTCTTGAACAGCGTCCCGGCGTCGACCATTATGCCGTCGACGTTGGCCAGCAGTTGGCGCTCCTCGAGCGCCCGTATGTACCGGCGCCAGGGCGCCTCGTTGAAATCGCGGAGCCATCGCTCGGCCAGCGGAGTCAGATCGGCAGACTTATTCGCTTCCATTCGCCCCTCGCGCGAGCCTCGAGTTCGTCGCGGCGGATTCGAACGTCACGGTGAGATTTCCAAATCAATCGGGCGGTGCGCAATACGAGTTGGATCGCGAGTGCGCACAGCGAAGGCGCTTCGCCGTTTTCGTGGCGGTTGCTTGCGGTAACGATCTTCTGCCAGATAGAGGGATTCGTGAGTACCGCTCCCAAAATACCGGCCGATGCACAGAATGACGGAGGGGCCTGATTACAAATCGATAGCTCTGCTTTCCGCCTGTCACTTCTCCGACGACATCAACCAGGGCGTGGTGCCCGCGATGCTGCCGTTTTTCATCGCGGCATACCATCTGAGCTATGCCGCCGCGGCGGGACTGGTACTCGCGCAGACTCTTTTTTCGTCGGTGGCACAGCCCTTGTTCGGTCTGCTGGCGGATCGGCGGCCGTCGCCCTGGCTCATTCCGATCGGACTGAGTTTCGCCGGTCTCGGAGTCGCGCTCACGGGCCTGACGCACACCTACGGACTGATTTTCGCCTCAATCGCCGCGAGCGGCATGGGTATCTCCGCCTTTCATCCCGAAGCCGCGCGCCGGGTCAGGTATCTCGGCGGCGCACGAGCGGCCACCTCGATGAGTTTTTTCACGGTGGGCGGGATGGCGGGATTCGCAGCCGGACCGCTTCTGATCACGCCAACCCTGATCGCGTTCGGCACTCGAGGAGCAGTACTGCTCGCGCTGCCGGTAATGATCATGTCGCTCGCGATAACCTTGCAATTGCCGCGTATCGCTTGCCAACGAACGCCGCCGCCGCATCAGGCAGGCCGCTCCCCTCTCGTCACCGCGCCGCGAGCAATGGAGCGCCTTCGCGCGTCTCACGATAGTCGTGATACTTCGTTCGATCGTGTTTTTCGGACTCAACACGTTCATCCCGCTTTACTGGTCCCACGTACTGAACGGGTCGAAAGCAGGCGGCGGCTACGCGCTGGCCACGATGTTGAGCGCGGTGGTGATCGGCACGCTCATCGGCGGCCGGATGGCCGACCGATACAGCCGCAAGATCGTGGTCGTGGTGTCGTTGGCTGCGCTCGCGCCTTTGCTGTTCCTGTTCCTGAGCGCGCATCATCTGATGGCGGCGGGCTTGCTCCTGATTCCGGTTGGGATCGCGCTGGCAGCCTCCACCAGCGTGGTAGTCGTGATGGCGCAGGAGTACCTGCCGGATCGAATCGGATTAGCCGCGGGCGTGACGCTCGGACTCTCGATGACGATTGGTGGTCTGTTGATGCCCGCGTTCGGTGCGATAGCCGATCACTACGGATTGCGGATGGCGATGACAGTGCTCGCGATGGTGCCCGCGCTGGGCTTCGCCATGAGCCTGACCTTGCACGAGCCTTCGTGATCCGCATCCGACCATGAGGATAACGTGGCTCCTTCGCGCGCCAAGGTAGACGTTCTTGTGCCCTTGGTCGTGGGCACCGCGATGACCCTCGCCACCATCTTCATCCACGCATTGGCCATGGTCGCGATTGTCCATTTCGTACGGCGCGAGCGAAGGCTCGGCCATGCCGGCGTTCACTTCTCGGAGGACACGACTATTGTCGCGGCGGCCACGTCGGTAGCGCTCGCCGCACATCTGATCGAGATCGCAGCGTGGGCGCTGGTGTTCGTGCGATGCGGCGAATTTCGGGACTTCGGCGCGGCCTTTTATAGCTCCGCGGAAAACTACACGACCTTGGGCTATGGCGATGTAGTCATGTCGGCGCCGTGGCGGCTGCTGGGGCCGCTCGAAGCGGCCGATGGAATGCTGATGTTCGGGGTGACAACCGCGATGATCTTCAGCGTCATCCAGCGGTTGATCTGGACGAGATTCGGCGAGCCGCGCGGCTGATCCGGATTCAAGAAGCCGTGCGCTATATGGTCGTGACGCGCGCGGCGTTCTCGGGATGAAACGTAACTTCACCCTGAGAACGCCGCGGCGCAATCGACTAGCGAATCTTGTCGGTGAAGCGCGGCAGCACCTTGGTAGTTAACAGCTCCAGGGTACGCATCGCCGCCTTTTGCGGCACCAGCTCGTTGTAGATATAGGCCCAGAAGTATTCGGCGGGCAGATCCTTGAACAGCCGCTCCAGCTTGCGCGACACCGTATCCGGGCTGCCGCAGATGGTCAGGCCGCGGTCGCACATCGACTCGAACGTGTTGGGCACGTCCTTATAGTTCTCGCCGGGCCGCGCGATCGCGGCGTTGAAGCCAAAGGGCTCGAAGAACTTCGTCCAGATGAAGCATCCGGCCTCGCGCGCGATCGCGATCGCCTCCTCGTCGGTATCGGCGACCACCATTTCGCGGGTGATGCCGATTCCCTGGCCGAAGCTGAACTTCTTGCCCACCTGCGCGGCGCCGTCCTGGCAGGCCTTGAACTGCCCGGTGCATATTTCCTTGTCGCACACGATCGTGATCGGCACGACGTTGTGCTGCGCCGCCCATCGCACCGACGATTCCGAAAAGCTGAACGGCTGGAACAGCGGCGGATGTGGCTTCTGGTAGGTTTCCGGCACCGTACCGATCTCCATCAGGATGCCCTTGTCGTCGACGCCGCGGCCGTACTGCCGAGTGACATTGTGCGCGGGCCAAAAAATTCCGGGCGGCGGTATCTGCCAGTGCTTGCCGTGATGGCTGAAGGTCGGATTGGTCCATGCCTTCATGATGATATCGAAATGCTCTTCGTAGAGTTCTTTCTTGAGCTTCTCGTAGCCTTCGGGATCGGTCTGATTGTCCGCGAGTCCCTGGTAGTGCTGGCCCAGCGTGTTGACCCAGCGCGGCTGGTAGCCGCGCGCGAATCCGGCAAACGCCCTGCCTTTGGTAACCTGGTCGAGAATCGCGACGTCTTCGGCGATGCGAATCGGATTGTGGCAGGGCAGCACCAGCCCCAGTTGCCCGACCCGCAGCCGCTTGGTCTGCATCCCGAGGAACATGTCGAGCAGCATCGGGTTGGTGGAAACCTCCTCGCCCTCGATATGAAAATGATGCTCGGTAAACGCGACGCCGTAGTAGCCATGCTCGTCGAGGTAACGCGCCTGCTCGCTCAGATTGCCCAGCATCCGCTGATAAAGATCGGTGCGCCGCCCCGCCATTCCAGCACTTATCTCGGTCTTGTTGCCGATGCTCGGCAGGTAAAATACTCCAACTTCCATTGTCGTCACCTCGTGATGGGATAGGTCCCGCCTGTATATCGTCAGACTGTAGCCTAAATCTCCCGGCGCCGGAAATGTTGTGCTGGCTTGATGCGCAAGACGGTTGTATCGTCTCCGCAACTACACAGGCGGCAGTCAAATTTGCCGCGCCGCTCCTGAAAGGAGGCTCACATGTCGATACGGCTTCGTCAGATCTGCCTGGTGGCGGAAAAGCTCGCGCCGGTAATCGATGACTTCAAGGCTATCTTCGCCGTCGATGTCTGCTTTGTTGATCCGGCGGTAGCGGTCTTCGGGCTGGAGAACTCCTTGATGCCGATCTGCGGCAACTTCCTCGAGGTGGTCGCGCCGATCAAAGAGGACACCGCCGCCGGACGCTACCTCAAGCGCCGACGGGGCGATGGCGGCTACATGGTGATTTGCCAGTGCGACACGCACGAGACGCAACTCGCGCGCAAAGTTCGGGCTGCCGCACTCAACGTGCGGATCGCGTGGGAGCACGAGGGCAAGTCCTTTCACGGCATGCAACTGCATCCGGCCGACACCGGCGGAGCGTTTTTCGAGATCGACTGGGACGCGATGGGCGAACCTGAAGGCCACTGGACGCCTGCCGGCGGCAGCGAATGGGTCAGCCGTATGCATACCGACGTCGTCAAGTATTACACTGCCGTTGAGATGCAATCGGCCGACCCGCGCGGGCTGGCCGAGCGCTGGAGCAGCATCGCCGAACTTCCCCTGCGCAAGGATTTCCGAGGACGTCTGGAGATGCCGCTGGAAAACGCGAGCGTGCGCTTTGTCGACGCGACCGACGGCCGCGGCGAGGGTCTGGGCGGCGTCGATATTGTTGTGTCCGATCGCGCTAGCGTGCTGGCGGCGGCGGCCGCGCGCGGACGCAAAGTCAACGACGACCAGGTGATGATTTGCGGCGTGCGCTTCAACTTGCGCTGATGGCTGCTCGATTAGCGTCTACGCGGGAGAGCGCCGAGTGAGGAAACGATCGAAATGAGCGAGGCTCTAATACGATGGGCGCGGTGATTTTCGAAACCGACGGACCGTTGGCAATCGTCACCCTCAATCGACCGGAGGTCCGCAACGCCATCGACCGCCCGACGGCGGAAGCGCTGGCCGAAGCCTTTCGTCGCTTCGAGCGCGAGGACGGTCTTGCCGTCGCTATCCTGACTGGAGCCGGAGGATGTTTCTGCGCGGGCGCCGACCTGAAAGCGGTTTCCACCGGCACGGGAAACCGCCTTACCCCGGACGGCGACGGTCCGCTCGGCTGCACGCGGATGCTGCTCGGCAACCCGTCATCGCGGCAGTCGAAGGATTCGCGGTTGCCGGCGGCCTCGAACTAGCGCTGTGGTGCGACTTGCGGGTGGCGGCGCGCGATGCGGTGTTCGGGGTATTCTGCCGGCGCTGGGGCGTGCCATTGATCGACGGCGGCACTATTCGGCTTCCACGGCTTATCGGGATGAGCCACGCGATGGATATGATTCTTACCGGGCGCGGCGTCAGTGGCGATGAGGCGTTTCGTATGGGACTTGTCAACCGGGTAGTCGAACCCGGCACGACGCTCGCCGCCGCGAAAGAACTGGCCGATCAGCTCGCGGCCTTTCCGCAGCGCTGTCTCAGAAGCGATCGCATGTCCGCATACCAAGGGTGGACGTTGCCGCTTGATGCGGCGTTGCACAACGAGTTCAGCCACGGAATCGCGACTGTCCAGTCAGGCGAGACGCGCGCGGGCGCCGCGCGCTTCTCCGCCGGAGAAGGCCGCCACGGGAAGTTCTAGGCGATAGTTTACCGGCCTGGCCATTTGGGATTGTTGATCGCGAGCGCGTCGGCCAGCGACTGGCGCAGATGCGCTCGCAGCTTCGCGTCGTTCAAATCAATCGCGCCGCTGCGAATCATTTCCGACAATTCCGCGCCCAAGCTTTCGGTTTCGCCGTCGTGCCCCACCAGCGCGCGCAGACGCTCGCGCTCTGCCGCCGACTGCGCTTCACACAACTCGAGTTCCCGCCGCACGATATTCAGCACGTTCGCCGTGACCCGGGTTTGAAAGCGATGATATCCGGTCAAGGTGGGAAGCAGCTCTTCTTCGAGATATTTCACCGCCGCGGTGAGAAGAACAGGCGCGCTCGGCATACTCTGTGGCATCGCATTTCCCCTTTATACCGTTCTCACTTACTATTCGCGCCCTTCGATAAGATTGAAAAAATCCCACAGTGGCTCTTCAATACGTCTTCCGATCGCGGAGCGCTCGATACCAACTTCTTCCACGCCGCGTGTCCCCAAAAGCAGGCAATCGACCGCCCACTTCACGTTGCCGAACGCTTCCCAGAACCTGACATGCCCGGGGTCGACCGGATGACCGCTCGCCCTCTCGTATGCGGCAAACAGATCCTCGCGCGATCCAACCCCGCCCACCGGCGGCGCACCGCCGAAACGCCACGTCCTGATGCACAGCCATCCGAGGTCCTGCATCGGGTCGCCCCTCTGTGCGAGTTCCCAATCGAGGATGCAGCGGATGCCTTCTTCACCCACGATCATGTTGCCCATACGAAAATCGCCATGGAGGACGGTGTGGCGCTGATCACGCGGCACGTTCTCAGCCGCCCATCGCAACGCAAGATCGAGCGCGGGCAGCCTGAAGCCGTAGTTGTCGACGATCTTGCGATGCGCCGCGACGTGTTCGGCAGCCTCCTGGCGCATCACGAATGACGCTTCCGCGGGGTCGATTCGATGAATCGCGGCCAGAATCTCGCCGCACTGCCGCGCCATCACGCTCCGCGCCGTGGCGTAGCGTTCATCGCGCACGATCCTCGCGCCCAGTGTCTCTCCTGCGACGCGTTCCGTGATGTAGCCTTCGCCCAGACCGTCCGCGGGATCCAGAATTGCGATCACGCGCGGCGCTGGCGCTCCCGCGCGCGCCGCCGCGATCATCAGGCGCGCCTGCTCCGCGGGCTTTATTTGCGGCATGATTCCGGCCACCGGCACGAGAGACTCACTGCCGAGCTGAATGATCAATTGTTGCCGTTGTCCACCAGTCTCCGCATCGAACGACATGGTTGTGCGATTCGCGCCGCCAGTCAGACGCTGCAAGTCGTGCACCTTTGCGGGCGCGCCCGTATGACGTGTGAGCGCCGTCTCGAGGCGGGTTAAAAGCGCATCATCGCTCATAACTACGTCCACAGGCATGACGGGCGCCTATTCGCTCGCTTTGCCCCGGCTGCCGAAACCGAACATCACCTGCGCGACGCGCCGTATCTGTATCTCCTCCGCGCCTTCAGTAATTCGATAGCGCCGATGATGCCGGTAGATATGCTCGAACGGCTTGTGACGCGAGTAGCCGATGCCGCCATGGACCTGCATCGCGCGATCGGCGGCCTCACAGACCAACCGGTTCGCGCGATAGTTGCACATCGCAACTTTGTCGGACAGCTTCTCCGCCACCTCCGGCTTGGACATCTGGTCCATTTCCCAGGCCGTCTTATGAATTAACGCGCGGAGCATTGCAGCCTCGGTCTGATGCTCGACCAGCGGCCACTGGATGGCCTGGTTGGTCGCGAGCGGCTTGCCGAAGGGCTTGCGCTCCTTCGCATACTTGACGCTTTCGTTGATGCAATACTGTGCGGCGCCGAGCGAGGAGGCCGCCTGCCGGATGCGGTTCTCGTGCACGAAGTGCTGCGCGACTTCAAGTCCGTTTTCCGGATCGCCCAGGGTCGCGTCGCCCGGAGCGTACACGTCGCTGAGCGAGATCCGTGGATGGTCGGTCGGCATGTTGAAAGTCCAGAGATATTCCTCGATTTTGAATCCCTCGCTTTTCACCGGAACGATGAAGCAGGTGATGCCCTTGGCGCCGCCGTCGCGTCCACTCGTGCGCGCGAACACGAAATCGTGCGTCGCGACGTGGAGGCCCGTGTTCCAGATTTTCGCTCCGTTGATTCGCCAACCGTCGCCGTCGCGCACGGCGCGCGTCTCCATCCAGGTGGCGTCGGAACCGTGATTCGGCTCGGTCAGGCCGAACGCGACGCTGATCGAGCCGTCCAGGATTCGCGGGATGAACTCTTCTTTCTGCTCCCTGGTACCGAAATCACGGAACATCAGGACCGTCGGCAGGTTGCCGACGATCGAACTTTCGTTCTGAAGATCGTTGTGCAGGCCGAGCCCCTTGGCCGCGAGGTGCTCCCGTATGATCGCCATCGCGAGGTTGGAGCCGTCCTTGCCGCCGTACTCCCTGGGGAGCGCGAAGCGGTAGTGTCCGGCGCGGTCGGCACGCCGGCGCATCTCGGCCAGCAAATCCTCCCATTCATGGCGCGGCAGGCCGCCGCGTTCGAAATCGGTGCGCGCCCATTCGCGGCGATGGTCGAAGAAGCGGATGTTGTCGTTTTCGCGTTCGAGCGGCTTGATCTCACGCTCGATGAACTGGTCCAGTTCGACAAGATACGCTGCAATTTTCTCGGGAATTTTGAAATCCATGACAGGCGCTCCTGAAGCATCGTTCCCGAGGCGCGGCCCAAACCCATCGAACAGTGAGGCGAACCTTCGGGCTTCGCCCAGAGTACGCAAACCGGGCGCTCCCGAACAAACCCCGCGCCACCAATTGCGGCCGCCTACCGCTTTCCAGCATACGATTCGACGTTTTTTTGGTGGCATTTTGGGATCAAGTGGACGTATTATCCGACCACTATGGCAGCCCCGTTGGAGGTAGACCGCGATGAAGTTCATGTACTTTTTTCTCCCCTCGATCCCCGCAACTCTCGAAGAGCGGCGCACGCTGCGCCCGATCGCGAACCGTACCGACCGCTGGCAGCGCATGATCGAAGAGGTCGTGGAGGTCGCGCAATTGGCGGAGGAAGTGGGCTTTGACGCGGTCTGTTTCCCCGAACATCACCTGCACAGCGAAGGCCTGGAGATGGGCAGCTTGCCGGTGCTGACGCAGCACGTGATCAACAACACCAAGCGCATCAAGGTCGGCCCGATCGGCTACGTATTGCCCGGATGGAACCCGCTGCGCCTCGCGCTCGAAATCGCGTGGCTGGATCAGTTGACCAAGGGCAGGACGTTCGTCGGTTTCGCGCGCGGGTATCAGCCTCGATGGCTCAACCAGATGGCGCAGAAGATTCATGTGACCGCGACTGCCAGCGACAAGAGCGAAACCGACCGCGTCAATCGCGAGGCGTTCGAGGAGGTCTTCCGCTTTCTCAAACTCGCCTGGGGCGACGAGCCTTTCCGTTTCAAGGGCAAGTACTACGAGTATCCGACGCCGCAGGAAGGCATCCAGTGGCCGCCGCACAAATGGACGCGCGAGTACGGTTTCCCGGGCGAGGTCGACGAGCAGGGACGCATCCAGAAAATCAACGTGGTGCCGAAGCCCTATCAGAAGCCGCATCCTCCACTGTTCCAGGCCTTTTCGATCAGCGAGGAAACCGTGCGCTGGTGCGCGCGCGAGGGCATCACGCCAACCATCCTGATCTCGCAACCACCGCTGCTGCGCAAGCTGGTCGAGGCGTACCAGGAAGAGGGGAGAAAGGCCGGCCGTCAGCTAAAGCTGGGCGAAAGCGTCGGCGTGCTGCGCGCCGTTTACCTGGCGGACAATCATGCGAAGGCGGAGAAACTGGCCGAGGAAGGAGTAATCGGAACCGCCTTCCGCGAATTCTTCTACCACTTCGGTTTCTTCGAAGCCTGGCGTGAGGCTGAAGACGACTCCAAGTACGGCAAGAAGATGTTGCCGGCGGAGGAAGCGACTATCGCGCGCATGGAGCGGGCAGACTTCGCGTACCTGGGCACCGTTGAGGACGTGCGGCGCAGGATGGACGCGCTGGTCGAAAACGCGCATCCGGAATGGTTCGTCTGGCAGGGCGACCAGGGACTGCTACCGATAGCCGAGGCGCGGCGGCAGGTCGAAATTTTCGGCAAGGAGTTGCTCCCGCGCTATAAGTAGGCCGCCTCCCCTTCTTATGCACTCGTCCCCTGAGGGGCGAGGGTCGGGGTGAGGG
Organism: uncultured delta proteobacterium; assembly: GCA_963710455.1. GTDB lineage: Bacteria > Desulfobacterota > Binatia > Binatales > Binataceae > JAKAVN01. Next base: position 114,900 of record CAVQAG010000007.1, on the reverse strand, counting down.
GCCAAAAATCAGAACGGGGAAGCGCCAGATGCTTTTTCCTTTAGGCGCTTCCCCGTTCCGGCTTTTGCGGTGTACCAAGCTTGTCGCTGGATGCCTCACAATCAACGCCGGCCGCGTGCTACTGCTGCGCCACGCGACCCCGTCGCGCTTGGGCTAATGAACTTACGTTGCCCGGGCCGGCCGCGAGAATCCGAGGCTCTCCGACGAGGCGAGCGAAGTACGCTACTTCACGCCTGAGCAAATTCCGTGGAATGAGATCCCGTTTCGCCCCACCGAGGCCGCGCTGCGCGACTGGATGAGCTCGCGACGGCACCGCGAACCTAAGAAATCAACCAACGCGTTCCTGGCGGCGGCTTCCCCCACTTATGCTCGCAGCGCCGCACAGGGTAAGCTCGTTAAAGAATGGCTCGGCAGGAAAGCGTCAAAGCAGCCGACGACGGCTTCGAACTGGTCGCCGACAATCGCAAGGCTCGTCACGATTTCTTTATCGAGGAGTCGCTGGAGTGCGGACTCGCGCTTACCGGCACCGAGGTCAAATCACTGCGCGCGCACAAGGTCAATCTGCGTGACAGTTACGCGCGGATCAAAAACGGCGAGGCCTTTCTGTACGGCGTGCATATCGGAGCTTATGCGCCGGCGGGACAATTCAGTCACAAGGAAATCCGCCCGCGCAAGCTCCTGATGCATCGGCGAGAGATCGACCGCTGGTGGGGCCATGCCCGCGAGCAGGGCTACACGATGGTGCCACTCAAAATTTACTTCCGCCGCGGGCACGCCAAGGTCGAACTCGGCCTAGCCAAGGGCAAGAAGCTTTACGACAAGCGCGAGGCGATCAAGCGCAAGACCGCGCGGCGCGAAGTCGAACGTGAACTGCGCCATCGCAACCGCTAACGCGGTGCTCGCACCCGCGTATCAGCCGCGCGGAGTTGGCGCGGCGGCCGCGCCCGCCGGGGGCGCCTCGCTACCCGCCTCGCCCAGCATCGCGCGTAGCCGCTCGATACGCCGCCGCAGCGGCGGATGGGTCGATAAGAGGTTGGCGAAAAACCCCTCGTCGTCGTCGCGCGCGCCCTGCAGTGGATTGACGATGAACAGATGAGCGGTGCCGCGCGACGCGTTGCGCAGCGGCGATTCCGTCTCGGCAATACGCTCTAGCGCGCGAAGCAATGCCCGCGGATTGCGCGTAAATTCGACCGAGGCGGCGTCGGCGAGATACTCGCGCTGGCGCGACACCGCCATCGCGAGCAGTTGCGCAAAAAACGGCGCCAGTACCGCAAGCACCAGCACCAGAATTCCAATCAGTGCTCCGGCGTTACCGCCGTTGTTATCGTTGTCGCGCCGGTCGCTCCTGCCGCTACCACCCGCCTCACCCGTGTACCACATCGAGCGGTAAACAAAATCGGCCAGCATCGCGATCCCCGCCACCAGTACCGCGATCATCATCATGGTGCGAATGTCGCAGTCGCGCACGTGCGCCATTTCGTGCCCCAGGACGCCCTGCACTTCCTCGCGATCCATCGTGTCGATCAGCCCCTGGGTGACACAGACCACCGAATGATTCGGATCGCGGCCGGTCGCAAAGGCATTAGGCGATGGATCGTTCATCAGGTAGGCCTTCGGCACCGGCATCCGCGCCGCCAGCGCCATCTCGCGGACCACGTCGAGCACCATCTGATGCCGCGGCGTATCGGGAGCAAGCTCGCGCGCCTGCACCGAGGCCAGCACCAGCGCGGCGCCGCCATAGTATGAGAGGAGGGATTGGAAAATTCCCAAGCCGAGCGCGATGAGCGTCAGGATCGGAAATCCGGTCAGCGATCCATCGATGATTGCGAGGTCGTGGAATCGGAAATCCAGGCCGAAGCCAAGTGCGGTAAAGAGTGCGATAAAGACGGCGACCAGGATCGCAGTTTGGCGCCGGTTGCCGTGCTCGAGCTCCCAGAAATCGGTGCGCGCTGCCGCCATCCCCACTCGATCTCCACGCCCAAGCGTCAGGTGCGGGGCGGCGGGGGCGGCTGCTGCGCCCCGGCGGCGCTCATTCCGAGATCGACCTTCGGCACCGCCTGGTCTTCGGGCGCTCCCTGGAAGTATTCGGCATGCGTGAAGCCGAAATTGTTGGCGAGCAAATTGGTGGGGAAGCTTTCGATCCGAGTGTTGAGCTGCATCACCGCGTCATTGTAGGCCTGACGCGAAAAAGCGATCTGGTTCTCGGTGGTGGTCAACTCCTCCTGGAGCTTGAGCACGTTCTGATCGGACTTGAGCTGCGGGTAATTCTCCATCACCGCGAGCAGCCGGCCCAATCCTCCCGTGATCTGATTCTCGGCCGCCATGCGCGAGGCCTGGTCGGGAGCGCTTATTGCCTTGGCGCGGGCCTCGACCACCTGCGTGAGAGTATCGCGCTCGAACTGCATGTATCCTTTCACCGCTTCGACGAGGTTCGGGATAAGGTCGTGGCGGCGGCGCAGTTGCACGTCGATCTGACGCCAGGCATTCTGCACCTGGTTGCGCAGGCTCACGAGGCCGTTGTAGGCGAGCACGGCCCATCCGACGATCACAATCGCGATTATCAGGATGACAAGCGATGCGCTCATAGCAGGATATCCCACCTTATGCCGGTAATCGGTCGCCGGCCGCCTTGCACGCTATTGTAGAATAAAAAGGCGCGCCACGAAATTTGCTCGCGGCGCGCCCTGTCGAACTGTTTACAAGCAAGTTCAGGAGTCTTAGTTCTCGACGTTGACCTTGATCCTGGTTGGCTTGGCCTCTGGCTTCTTCGCCACCGTCACCTCGAGCACACCGTCGCGATAGGTTGCCTTGATGCCGTCGGCGCTCGCATCCTCAGGCAGCGTGAACGCGCGTCGCATCGTGCCATAGCTGCGCTCCGAGAGATGAACTTCAGCGTCCTTCTCACGCTCAGGCTGCTTGCGCTCCGCCTCGACAGTCAGCCGGCCATCCTCGACCTGAACGTTAACCGAGTCCGCCTTGATGCCCGGCATATCGAAGTAGAAATGGTAACCCTCGCCATCCTCGACGACATCGGCTCGCGGCGCAACGTGGTCGTTAGTTTCCGGAGCGGTCCATCCCGCTTCGTTAAAGAGCCGGTTGAGCCGGTTCATCCGATCGTACAACCATCCGTTCGCGTATCCGTTTCCCAGTACCACTTCCATCGTGCAATCCTCCCGACCGCGTTTGCGGTCGATATTTTGATTTTTGCTGCGCGGTGCGGGCTTTTTTTACCTCCGCGCCTGCTGAAAAGAATTTAAGTACGATCTGCGCTCCGTCAAGACAGGCCAATGCGTGAAACAGGCGCGAAAACCCCTGTCGCGGAGCCGCTTGGCCGCTATCGTACTTCAAGCGCGGCCGGCAAAACGTTCGCAAATGGCCGAACTTCTTCGTCTATTCGTTTTTCGCATCTGCGGATACTTTCGCACGCTCCATCTCGGCTGCGAACAGACGCGCCATTTTCGTATGGCCCTCCTGCTCGGCGAGATCGCGACCTTCTTGGAGCACCTCGAGCGCACGCGCTACGTTGCCCTTGGTGAGATAGACGCCGGCCTTGCGAAAGACGCGGGCATAACGTTCACCCTTGGCCGCGGAATCCATCACTGACTCCATAATCGGAAAATGACTGAATCTATGGCGGATGAAACGCTCGACTCGATCCTAGGCGGCGCCTTGCGGCTTTACCAGCCGCGCCGCGGTTACCGTTTTTCGGTCGAGGCGGTGCTGCTCGCGCGCTTCGCGGCCGCGCGTCCCGGCGCACGCGTGCTGGAGTTGGGAGCGGGATGCGGCGTGGTCGCGCTGATTTACGCCACGCTCGCCAGGCCGCGCGAAGTGGTCGCGATCGAAATTCAGCCAATGCTCGCCACGCTGATCGCGCGCAACGCGGCGCTTAACGATCTTGGCATGGTGCACGCCGTATGCGCTGATTTGCGAAGCCGCCGGGCGCTCGGCGCTGCGGCGGGCGGCTTCGACCTGGTGCTCGCCAACCCGCCCTTTCGCGCCCGCTCAAGCGGGCGCGAAAGTCCGCTCCCAGGCCGCCGTTTCGCCCGCGGTGAGACGGCGGCACGGCTGGAGGACTTCGCCGCCGCCGCGGCGCGCCATGCGCGCCACGGCGGTCGCGCAGCTTTCATTTTTGCGGCGGCGCGCAGCGCCGAGCTTGTCTCGGCGCTGCGCGCTCACCGCCTGGAGCCTAAGCGCATCCGCTTCGTCCATTCCTACGCCGCCGCCAGCGCCTCGACCGTGCTGGTCGAGGCACGCAAGGGTGGCGGTGTCGAAGTAGAGGTGGAGCCTCCGCTGGTGATATACGACGCGCCGGGCGTATATAGCGACGCGGCACGAGCGCTGCTGGAGCGGCCATAGACGGCCGCTCCAGCAGCGCTCGTTATGACGAGGCGCCCGGGGTGACGATCCGTGGGCGGACAAACGCGCGACGCGCGCGCTTGCCCGCCCACGGCCGTGACGATTAGCATCCTCCTTCGGCGAGGACACCATACCCGCGCGCCGAGGAGGCTTCGATGGCGTCGCAGAAAACCGTCGGCGTGCTGCTCTTCGAGGGCTTCGAATTGCTCGACGTCTTCGGCCCGCTGGAGGCATGGGGGATGCTGGCCGAGATCGCAGACGCGTGCACGCTCGTTACGGCCGCGGAAAACGCCGGCGCAATCAAGAGCGCGCAGGGTCCGCGCGCGCTGGCCGACTATGCGCTCGCGGATTGTCCGCGGATAGACGTCATCCTGGTGCCCGGCGGTGTCGGCACGCGGCGCGAGATCAAAAACGCTTCCTTGTTGGAATGGTTGAGACAGCGCGAGGTGCAAGCTGAGATCGTGAGTTCCATATGCACCGGCGCGGCGCTGCTCGCGCGCGCCGGTCTCCTCGACGGGCGCCGCGCGACCTCCAACAAGCGCTCGTTCAAATGGGTGACCGAACAGGGTCCGGCCGTTGAGTGGATACGGCAAGCGCGATGGGTCGAGGACGGCAAGTTCGCGACTTCGTCGGGAGTCTCAGCCGGAATCGACATGACGCTCTCTTTGATTGCGAAGCTCGCCGGGGCCAAGAACGCTGAGCAGATCGCAATCCGGATGGAATACGAGTGGCATCGCGATCCGGCGTGGGACCCGTTCGCGAAAACCCACGGATTGGTCTAGCGAACCGTCTTATTTCTGATTGAAGAATTCCGCTGCCCGCCGGGCCACCAGTTCCGGCTGTTCCATGGGAAGAAAGTGGTCCCCGTCTGGAATAGTGACGACGGCGCCGTTCGCCAGTTGTGCCGCGATCTTGTCTGCGATCTTTACTCCCGTCGAGTCGCTCTTTTCACCAAACATCAGCAACAACGGTGAGCGGCTCTCGAGCATCAGCTCGAGGCCGGGGAATTCGCGCGCACGCGAATAGAACTCCGCTTCGATTTCGGGCGGGCATTTCAGTTCCATTCCACCCTGCGGCGCGGGCCGCGTGCCGAACACGCAGTAGTCGTGCAGCATATCGCGCCGCCACCTGTTGAAGGGCGGCTTGCCCTCGAGGTTGCGAAACATCGCCTCGGCACTTTCGAACCATCGCTTGCGCTTGCGCGTCCGTTCGTAGAGCGAGTCCTGCCCAGACTCCGGCGCCTCATCGTCGAATACCACCGGCTCGACCAGCACGGCACGCGAGATCAGCGCGGGCTCCGTACCCGCGAGCGATCCGATTGCGGTGGCTCCGGCCGAATGACCCAGGCCGCGCGCGCCCTCGAGCTTCATCGCGACAATGAACGCTTTTAGATCCGCGGTCGTGCTCGCCCAACTGTAATCGCCGTCGGCGGGGCGCCAGCTGTCGCCGTGGCCGCGCTGATCGTAGCTGTAAACGTGGCCCGTCGATCGCAATGCCAGTGCGATCGGCGGATAGATCCGGCCCAGAAATCCCGTCGCATGTAGAATCACGATCGGCGGCCCGTCGCCACCCCAATCCTGGTAGCTCAGGCGTATCCCGTTCACGTCCAGGAAAAAATTTCTCGGTTCATCGTGCTGTCGGTTTTCCATGCCAGGTCAATATAAACAGCCCAACGTCGCGATCGAAAGCGCTCTCCCCGTGAAGCGTATGGCCTTGCGATTTGTAGAGCCACGCGCCTGAGTGGGGGCCGCGTTGCGCGTTCCGATTGTTTACGATTAGCTCATCGGGATGGATCGTCTAGTCGCACGCGGGAAATTCCTGTTCGAGGGCGAGCGCAAATTCCGCGCATGCGGCGTTTCTTACGGACCATTCGCGCCGAACTCGCGTGGCGAACGCTACCCGGAGCCCGAGCGCGCCGCGCAGGATTTCGCGCTGATTCGAGAGCTTGGCGGAAATGTGGTGCGCACCTACGTGCCGCCGCCGCCGTGGATGTTCGAGCTCGCCGCGAAGCACGAGCTGCGGTTGATGGTCGGGATGCCGTGGCCGTTTCACATGGCGTTTCTCGACTCGCGCCAGATGTCCGCCAGCATCCGCGGCACCATCCGCGACTCGGTTACCGAGATGCGCCGCTTCGCTGACGTGATTTTTGCTTTCAGCCTCGGTAACGAGATTCGCTCCGATATCGTGCGCTGGCACGGCGCACGCGCGGTCAGCCGCTTCATGCGCGAGCTCTACGATCTGGGCAAAAGTATCGCGCCCGATTCGCTCTTCACTTACTCCAACTACCCGTCGTCCGAATATCTCGATCTCAGCTTCCTCGATTTCGTTTGCTTCAACGTCTATTTGCATCGCGAACCCGACTTCCGCCGTTACCTGGCACATCTGATGGCGGCGACGGGCGAGCGGCCGCTGGTGCTCAGCGAAACCGGGATGGACACCATCCGCGAGGGCGAGAAGCATCAAGCGGAACTCCTTAGGTGGCAGGCGCGCGCCGCCTTCGAGCTCGGGCTCTCGGGGTTTATCGTCTTCGCTTTCACGGACGAATGGCATACTGGAGGCGCCGAGATCACCGAGTGGGCGTTCGGCCTGGTGACGCGCGAACGCATCCGCAAGCGGGCCTTCAACGCGGTCGGCGACATATTCAGGAGCCCGATGCCGCCGCCGCTGAAAGAGAATCCCAAGGCCTCGATTGTGGTCGCTGCGTATAACGCGGCATCGACCCTCGGCGAGTGTCTAGACTCGCTCGCGCATCTCAACTACTCGGACTACGAAACCATCGTGGTCGACGACGGCTCGAGCGATACGACGAGCGAGGTGGCGACGCGCGCCGGTGTGCGGGTGCTGCGCCTGGCGCATCGCGGAGTCGCCGCTGCGCGGAACTGCGGAATCGCGGCCGCCGCGGGAAGCTGCGTCGCTTTCATCGACGCCGACGCGCGCGCCGATCGCGATTGGCTCTACCATCTGGTGGAAACCCTCACCCGCCGTGGTGCCGCGGCCGCCGGTGGTCCCAATTTCGCTCCCCCACCCTCCTCCGCCCTTGCCGCCGCGATCGCCGCCGCGCCGGGACAGCCGCGCGAGGTTCGCGCCGGCGACGACACGCTCGAGCAGGTCTGTGGATGCAACATGATCGTCGACAAAGCGGCGGCACAAGCGGCCGGCGGATTCGACCCGATGTTCACTGCGGCCGGCGACGACGTTGATTTCTCGTGGCGGCTTAACGAGCGCAAACTCACGATCGCAAGCGCCCCCGCCGCGGTCGTGATTCATCGCCGCCGCCCAACGCTCGCCGCGTATGTCGAACAACAACGCGGTTACGGCCGGGGCGAGGGGTTGCTGTTTCGCAAGTATCCATTGAGGGCCGGCGGCACGGACGCGATGTACGGCGGCGCCTCGTGGCTTGGCGGCCTGTTTGGCGGTGCACGCATTTATTACGGCGCCTTCGGCCGCGGGCTCTTCCAGAGTGTCTATCCGACTGCCGATACTTCACCGCTTTTGCAATTGCCGCTCACGCTACCATGGGCCGTGTGTGCGATCGTCATGATGGTTGCCGGTCTGGTAAGCGCGCCGATGGCATGGCTGGGAGGTGCCGCGATCGCGCTGACGCTCGTAAGCGCGATCCGTATCGCGGCGCTCCGCGCGCCGGCGGGCGGCTCGCGGATGACACTGGCGGCGCGCGCGATGCTCGCGTTTGCCGCGATGGCAGGTGCGCTCGCCCGCAGCGCGGCGCGCGAGCGAGTCAAATGGAGTTCCGCGCCGCCGCCCGTCCCCGCCGACGACGAGGCGGCGACGGTGCGCGCGCGCGGCCGCGTGCTGGTCACGTTGGCGGAGCCGCTCGGTCCCGGCGGTATCGAGCCGTTGCTGGACGCGATGCGTGCGGCGCTGGTCCGCCACGGCCTCGCCGCCGCCGCCGGTGATCGATACGAAACCTACGACCTCGTGATCGTAATTCCGCCCGCGATGCACGTGCATCTCAACGGCCTGGAGCTGGAAGACGGCCGCGTCGCGCTTTCATGGCGCGCCGTGCCCACCGGACGGCGAATTGCGGCGGTCACGGCGGCGATCGTCGTGGTCATGCTCGCGACCGGCTTTTCGGGTATCGCCGCGATCGCCGGGGCCGCGATCGCGGGAGTATGCGCGGCGGCGCTCGCCGTATTGCACTTGAGCCGCTTACCAGCCGCGCTCAAGGCCGCGGCCGCGGACGCCGCGGCCGCACTCGGCGCGCGCGCCCAGGTGGAGGAAGAAGCCGCCTGATGAGCACGCTCGGGCTCATCGGGGTGGTGCTACGCCGCACGCGGCCGCATCTGGGCCGGCTCGCGCTGGCGGTTATCTGCGTGATGCTGGCCGCGGCGTTGGAAGTGCTCAAGCCATGGCCGCTCAAGATCGTGGTCGACAATGTTTTGCGCGGCGCACCGCTCGGCACTGCGTGGCCGGGGAGCGCCGCCCGGCTTTCGCCCGCGCACCTGCTGATCGCCGCCTGCCTTGGGCTGGTCGTGCTCTACGTCGTGCTCGGCCTCATCAATGTGTTTAACAACTACATTTCAATTTCGATCGGCCAACGGATGGTCAACGACCTGCGCGCGGAAATGTTCGACCATCTGCAGCGTCTCTCACTCTCCTTCCATCGCGGCCGCCCGATCGGCGATCTGATGGTGCGAATCACATACGACACTTTTTCAGTCCAGACGATCGCGATGAACGGACTGTTCCCGCTGCTCTCCTCGGTCGTGATGCTGGCGGAGATGTTCGTGGTGATGATGCGCATCGATGCGGAGCTGACGATCGTGGCGCTCGCGGTGGTACCGTTTCTGGCCTCGCTGATCGCCACCGCCAGCAAGCCCATCGACCGCATCGCCGCTGCTGCCCGCGTCAAGGAGAGCCGCCTCTACACGGTGGCTCATCGCTCACTCGCCGCGATCCACGTGGTCCAGGCCTTCACCCGCGAGGCCGAGTCCTACCGCGAGTTCGTCGAATCCAGTAGTGAGAGCCTCGGCGAGACGCTGCGGCTGTATACCCTGCAGACCGCTTACGCCGGCGCGGTGAACGTGCTGATCGCGATCGGTACCGCGTTGGTTATCTACCTCGGCGCGCTGCACGCGTTAAGCGGCCGGCTAACAATCGGCGACCTGATCGTGTTCGCCACCTACCTTGCCTCGCTCTATGCGCCGATCAACCAGATGTTCCAGACCTATGGGATGGTGCAGGGCGCGATGGCGGGGTTGCGGCGATGCCTTGAACTGCTCGAGATCGAACCTGAAGTGAAAGACCGGCCGGAAGCGCGCTCGCTCGGACGCGCGCGCGGCGAGATCGAGTTCGCGGATATCGTATTCGGCTATGCGCCCGGCCATCCGGTTCTCAAGAGGGTGAGCTTTCGCGCCGGGCGCGGCGAGACGGTAGCGATCGTCGGGCCCAGCGGCGCGGGCAAGACCACGATGGCGAGCCTGCTGGTGCGCTTCTATGAACCGCAGCGGGGCGCGATCAATATCGACGGGCGCAATGCACTCGACTTCACGCTGGAGTCGTTGCGGCAAAACGTCGCGATGGTGCTCCAGCCGCCGCTGGTGCTGTACGACACGATGCGCGCGAATATTGCGCTGGGCCGCCCCGGCGCAAGCCAGCGCGAGATCGAACGCGCTGCCGCGGCCGCCCGCCTCGACCCGGTGATCGCGCGCCTGCCGGCCGGGCTCGACGAAGTCGTTGGCCAGGGCGGCCACAGTCTATCCGAGGGGGAGGCGCAACGCGTGACAATTGCGCGGGCGCTTCTGCGCGACGCGCCGGTGCTGGTAATGGACGAGCCGACCAGCGCGCTGGATGCGGAAACCGAGTCGCTGGTGCTGGCCGCAGTGCGCGAAGCGATGCGCGGGCGTACGACGCTGGTGATCGCACATCGGCTCTCCACGATTCAGAACGCCGATCGCATCCTGGTGCTGCGCGACGGTGAAATCGCCGAGCAGGGCACCTTCGCCGAATTGCTTTCGCGCGGCGGGTTCTTCAGCTACCTCTACAATCTGCAGTCGTGGGGCCGCGAAGCGGCGGGCTAAGACCGTGGCGCTGTAACGGTGGATAAGCGATGAAACCTATCACCATCGGGCTCACGGGCGGCATAGGCTCGGGCAAGAGCACGGCGGCAAAAATTCTTGCCGAGCTCGGCGCGCCGGCGATCGACGCCGACAAGGTCGGCCACGAGATCTACCAGCCCGGCACTCCAGCCTACCGTGAACTGAGCGACGCCTTCGGCGAAGGTATCCTCGCTCCCGACCGCACCATCGACCGTAGCAAGCTCGGGCCGATCGTCTTCGCCGATCCCGCCGCGCTAAAAAGGCTTAACGCGATCGTGCATCCGAAGATGTTCGCACGCATGGGCGAGAGGGTCGCCGCGATGCGCCGCGACGGCGAGGCGCGGCAGATCGTTATCGAGGCGGCGATCCTGATCGAGGCTAACTGGCAGCCGCTGTTCGACGAAATCTGGCTCGTAACCGCCGCGCGCGAGCGCGTGATCGAAAGGGTCGAGCGCGACCGCGGGCTCAAGCCCGAGCAGACCGAGGCGCGCATCCGGGCACAGCTCTCCGACGAGGAGCGGCGGAAATACGCAACCTCGGTGATTCGCAACGACGGCTCGCTCGAAGAACTGCGTACCGCCGTGACACGGCTGTGGCAGGACGCACTCGCCCGCGCCGCGTGAGAGGATAGTTATGAAAATTCTGATCATGGGAGCGGGCGCCGTCGGATTGTTCTACGGCGCGCGCCTGCAACGGGCGGGGGAGGACGTCTACTACTGCGCTCGCGGCGAAAACCTCCGCGTGCTGCGCGAGCATGGGCTCGAAGTGAAAAGCTTCCAGGGCGATTTCAGCTTGAAGGTTAAAGCGAGCGGCGATCCCGGCGAGTTCGCGCCCTACGAGCTAATCCTGTTCTGCGTGAAGTCCTACGACACGATCGCGACGGCGCGCCTGTTAGACGGATGCCTCACCGAGGGCGGCGCCGTGATGACGATCCAGAATGGGGTCGAAAACGAAGCGGCGCTCTGCACAGTGCTGACGCGAGAGTCTGTAATGGGCGGAAACGCGCGCGTCGGCGCGGAGCTGACCGCGCCCGGCAAGCTGCTTCATACTGCCTCGGGCATAATCGAATTCGGCGAGCTCGACGGCCGCGACACGCCGCGCGCTCAGCGGATGACCGAAGCTTTCAAGCGTGCAGGTGTTTTTGACCAGTTCACGCACGATCTCAAGAGCGTGCGCTGGAAAAAGTTGATGGGCAACAATGGCACCAACACGGTAAGCGCACTCGCGCGTTGCACGCTCGGAGAAATGTTCGCCGACCCTGAGAGCGACGCGCTGGTGCATCGCCTGATCAGCGAGACCGCGATGGTCGGTCGCGCGGAAGGCGCGAACATTTCCGACGAGGACGTCGAGGCGCTTTACAATGTCGCGCGCAATTTTTCCAACGCGAGCGCGATCAAGACTTCAACCCTGCAGGATCTCGAGCGCGGCAAACGCCTGGAATACGACGCTATAAGCGGCGCCGTCGTCCGCGCCGCACGCCGCCACGGACTCAGCGTACCGGCCACCGAGACCGTGCACGCGCTGCTGAAGCTGCTCGACGCGCATCGCGGCTGAGCGTCCGCGACAATGTCCACAGCCGTTTCGTCCTAGCGCTTCTCGTACTGCTTGGCGCCGAACAGCGTCTGCCACGACTCCTTGTCGGGCGGACCGTGATGCAGATGCTCGGCCATCACGGCGCATCCTTTCTGCACCGCGGGGCGCTTTTCGAGCTCGTCGTACCATCGCTTGAGATGCGGAAAATTCTCGAGTTCCTGCCCCTGCCATTTATGCGGCCGCAGCCACGGATAGGTCGCGATGTCGGCGATGGAGTAATCGCCGGCGAGATACGGTACTTCGGCCAGGCGCTTGTCGATCACGTTGTAAATGCGCTTGGCCTCGTTGGTGTAGCGATCGATAGCGTACTGAATCTGTTCGGGAGCATAACGGCGAAAGTGGTGCGCCTGGCCGAGCATCGGACCGACGCTCGCCATCTGGAACATCAGCCACTCGAGCACGTTGTAGCGCCCGCGCGGCTCTTTGGGCATCAGCTTGCCAGTCTTCTCGGCGAGGTAGATCAGAATCGCTCCCGATTCGAAAAGCGAGATCGGCTTGCCGCCCGGGCCGTCGGAATCGACCATCGCGGGAATCTTGTTGTTCGGGCTCACCTTGAGGAACTCAGGCTTGAACTGATCGCCCTTGCCGATATTGATCGGGATCACGTTGTAGGGCATCCCCAATTCCTCCAGCGCGATCGTGACCTTGTAGCCATTGGGGGTCATCCAGAAATAAACATCGATCATGGGATCTCCTTCATACTTGGTGCGAGCGCGACATGATGCGCGCGCCATTTGACTTTGCGCCATCGCGGTCGCGCCACGCAAGCTCGCGTGAGGTCAGGCTGGCGCGGCCTCGGCATCCGACTTGCGCACGCCCATCAGGTAGGCCTCGATGAACGGATCGATCGCGCCGTCGAGTACGGCGTCGGTGTTGCCGATCTCGACCCCGGTGCGATGGTCCTTCACCATGCGATAGGGCTGCAGGACGTAGGAGCGGATCTGGCTGCCCCAGGTGATGTCCTTTTTTTCCTTGGTGAACTGCTCGAACTGCTCGCGCTTCTTGCGTTCCTCGAGCTCGAACAGCCGCGCGCGCAGAATCTTCATCGCCATCGCACGGTTCTTGTGCTGCGAGCGCTCGTTCTGGCAGCTCACCACGATTCCGCTCGGAAGATGCGTCATCCGCACGGCCGAGTCGGTCTTGTTGACGTGCTGGCCGCCGGCGCCGCTCGCGCGGAAAGTGTCCACCCGCAGATCGGCGGGATTGATCGTCACTTCGACCTTGTCGTCAATCGCCGGAAAAACGAAGACCGAAGCGAATGAGGTGTGGCGACGCGCGTTGGCGTCGAACGGCGAGATGCGCACCAGCCGATGGATCCCGGCCTCGGCTTTGAGATAGCCGTACGCGTAGTCACCCTCAACGGTGAAGGTCGCGCTCTTGATTCCGCCGCCATCGCCCGGCTGCAAATCGGCAAGGTCAGTCTTGTAGCCGCGCCGCTCAGCCCATCGCAGGTATAGTCTGAGCAACATCTCGGCCCAATCCTGCGCCTCCAGTCCACCGGCACCCGGATGGATCGAGACGATCGCGCCGAGGCGGTCGTACTCGCCGCCTAGCATCACCTGCAATTCCTGGCGCTCGATTTCGCCGCGCGCCTTACTAAGCGCCGCTTCGGTCTCGCGCGCCGCTTCCGAGTTGTCGCTGCCCTCCTCCTCGGCCATCGAGAGGAACAGGCGCGCCTCGTCCACTGCCGCGCGCAGCCGCTCGAAGCCGGCGAGCTGTTCGTTGATGCGGTCGTTTTCCTTGAGCGTGGCCTGGGCGGTATCGGGCCGATCCCAGAAACCGGGCTTGCCGGTTTCTTTCAGCAGTTCTTCGTGGCGGGCTTTGAGATGAGCGACGTCAAAGACGCCTCCCGAGCTTGTCAGTGCGGGTTTCGAAGTCGGCGACCTGATCGCGCATTTCGCTGAGTTCCATGAATTCGTTGCACTCCGTGCAGGGAGGACATTCATCCGCTGCACTGATCATTGTGCCAGATATGAGACCACAGCTTAATGACCTCCAAACAGGCGCGCCTGCAACGCAACGTCAACTGCTGCCGTTGCGATTGAGCGTTCCAGCAATCGGCGACGATGTGGTTCGTGTTTCGCGGCCGCGCAGCATCGCGAGCAGCACCCCGACGAGCGTCAGCACGAAGCAAATCTCGGAGAACAGATCGCCCACTATCGTATAAATGGTGCGCCGCGGACGCCAACTGACGTCCTCGATCTCCGTGCCCCGCTTGAATAGCGGCGTGCTCGCCATAATACGGCCGTCAGCTTCGATCACGGCGCTCACTCCCGTATTCGCCGCTCGCACGATCGGGACCTTGGTTTCCACCGCGCGCATCGCCGTCATCGCGAGCAACTGGTACGGCGCTGAACTCTTGCCGTACCACGCGTCGTTGGTGATGTTGACCAGGACGTCGGCGCCGCGTTTCACCGCGCGCCGCGTGAGATCGGGAAAGATGCTCTCGTAACAAATCAGCACGCCGACCTGCGCGCCCTTGATCGGGAATAGCGTCTGCTCGGTTCCCGCAATCATATCGCCGAAACCGTGCACGATCCGATTGACGAGCAGACCCAGCAGCGGACGCATCGGCACGTACTCGCCAAACGGCACGAGCTGGATCTTGTCATAGTAGTCCACCACCTTCCCCGTACTCGAGACCAGGTAAGCGCGATTATACGCGCCGATTTCGCCATCAGGAGCGACGCCAAGCGCCGGAGCGCCGAACAGGATCGGCACGCCGGAGTCAGCCGCGAGCTTGAGCAGGCGGTCGCGATAGACCGCGTCGCCGGCGAAACGCGGTGGATAGAGCGCGGTCGGCTGGAAGAGAAAGGCCGCCGCAGCCTCTGGCCATACCACCAGGTCAACGTGATGGCGCGCAGCCTGCTGGGTCTGGTCAACGTAAACGTTGAAACTGGTGTCGAGAAACGCCGGGTCCCATTTGATGCTCTGTGGGATGTTGCCTTGCACCATCGCGACCCGCATCTTGCCGGCGGGCCGCTCGGATTCGAGCGTGCTCACCCGAATACTTCCGAAGACCAGCACCGTAAGCATCAGGGCGGTCAGCGTTCCGAGGCTCCAGGTTTGAACCCGGCGCGAATGACGCCCGAAAAGCACCACGAAGATCACCGCGTTGAAAAACACGATCAGCGCTGAGACCCCGTAAACGCCGGTTATCTCGGCGAACTGGATCAATTCGAGGTTCCGGTAGGCCGTATAGCCGAGCAGGTTCCACGGAAATCCGATCGGAAAAAAACTCCGTAGCCATTCAACCGCGGGCCACGCGATCGGCAGGGTGACAAAGATTGGGAGTCCCAGGCGCACAGTTGCAAACTCGGCGGCCCAGATCGCAAGTCCCGCAAAGAGCGCCATGATCGCCGCCAACAGCACCAGCGGGCCGGCCGCCAGGATGGGATTCACGCCGGCGAAGTGATGCAGCGTGAACTCGATCCAGTAGAGCGACACTACATAGCAAACCAAACCCTGGAACCACGCATAACCAAACACGCGGCCCATGCTCTGGCCCTCGATCGCATGGAGCAAAGGAACGAAGGCGACCCAGGCGAGCAGGTTGATATCGAACTTAGGAAACGCAACGCCCAGCGCGACGCCGCTGATTACGCATAGCGCAAGACGGCTGGTGAAGTTAAGCGGGCCGTTCAAGACATCCCAAACAGCTCTTGAAGCGGTATCACTCCGGCGCATGGCGGCTGGCCCTGGAAGCGATCGTAGATTTCGTCGGCATCGCGCCAGTTCTCGACCAACGCTACCGCGCGCCCGGCCGGCAGAACGAGGTCTCCCGCCAGCCGCCACTCGTGCTCATAGCTCCAATCGATCGGTGCATCCCGCTCCAATTCAAGCGCGACTACGCGCCATCGCTCGCCAGGCACGAGTAAACTCTCCGCCTCGCGCCAAGGCATGTAGATAACCGGCCGCGCTCCCGCCCGGAAAGCATAGCGTTTCTCGATCGCGATCCCGAACGGCTCGTAGCGGCGCCGATTGCGACGGTCAAGCAATACACGCAAATCGCGGATCGGGACGTCGAACAGGCAGACGACGGCGCGGCCCTCGCGCACCATCCGGGTAGAGCCGCGAATGACGCCGTCGCGTAAAATCGTGACCAAGTTGTCGAGCGCGGAGGAGGTTTTTCCGGCGCGGGTGAAATGCGTAAGCATCGCGAACGACGGCATTTTCACTTGCTGCGTGGCCATCAATCCCGGTCCTTATGCCGCTTCGCGCGCGCGAGAAGCGGCGCCGCGGCGCCGGCTCCCTTGCATCCGCGTGTGCGCGGATGGGGGCGGCCCCCGCCGCCCCCATCCGCGCTCCGAAGCGCTGCGGCCAGTTCGCGCTCACGCGCGAACATCCGCCGCGCCTCGGTCGCCGAGCGTTCGTGATCGTAGCCCAACAGATGCAGCAACCCATGCACCAGCAGCGTGCGCATCCGCGCCGCCGGCGCGACGCCAAGACGGCGGGCCTGGCGGCACGCCGTGTCCAGCGAGATCACCACGTCGCCGAGCGGCGTCCCCGCAACCGGCACGAGCGCGAGCGCTCGTGCCAGCTCAGCTTCCTCGAGTTGCGAGAACGAGAGCACGTCGGTTGGCCGATCCTTGCCGCGAAACTCCCGATTAAGTACGTGGACGAAACCGTCGTCGGCGATCACTATCGACAACTCGCAGCCCGCAACACCCACGAGCGCCATCAACCGGCGCGCGTCGGCACGCAGTGCCGCACCGTAGGGCCGCGCGCGGAGGGTCTCGCATCGGAGCGCGACCGCCACCCGTCTATTCCTTCGCGGGCTTGTTTCCGTTGTCGGTCAGGGCCTCGAGCCGGCCCTCGGAGGCTGCCTCGTAAGCGGTGATTACCGCCTGCACCAGGCGATGGCGGACGACGTCGCGTTCGTCGAAGTGAACGAACGAGATTCCGGGTGTGCGGGCGAGAACCGTCCGCGCCTCCTTTAACCCCGAGAGCTTGCCGCTCGGAAGATCGATCTGCGTGATGTCGCCTGTGATCACCGCCTTGGAGCTATAGCCGAGACGAGTGAGGAACATCTTCATCTGTTCGGAGGTCGTATTCTGAGCCTCGTCGAGGATGATGAACGAGTCGTTCAACGTGCGCCCACGCATGAAGGCGAGCGGCGCGACCTCGATCGTGCCGCGCTCGAGCATCCGGCGCGCGCGGTCGAAATCGACCATGTCGTGCAGCGCGTCGTAGAGCGGCCGCAGGTAGGGATTTACCTTCTCGGCCAGGTCGCCCGGCAAAAAACCCAACCGCTCGCCGGCCTCGACCGCCGGCCGGCACAGCACCATCCGCGTGACCTGGTTCTTCATCAGCGCCGCCAGCGCCATCGCCATCGCCAGGTAGGTCTTGCCGGTGCCGGCAGGTCCGATACCGAACACGATGTCGTGGGAGCGGATCGCGTCGATATAGCGCTTCTGGTTAACGCTCTTGGGCGCGATCACCCGCTTGTGCGCGGAGATGTAGATAGTGTCGAGGAAAATGTCCTTCAGGTCGACATTGCCGTCGGCGCGCAGGATACGCACCGAGTATTCGACGTCGCTCGGATAAATCGGATGACCCTGCTTGACGATCTCATAGAGTTCGCTCAGCACCTTACCGGCCAGCGCCTGGTCGGGATGGGCTCCCGAGATACGCAGCGTGCTGCCGTTGACGCCGATCCGCACGCCAAGCGCCTGCTCGATCACATGGACGTGGGCGTCGTGCTGGCCGAGAAGATCGGTAAAGAACCGATGGTCGTCGAAGTGGAGTTCGAGAGAATCTTCGGTGGCTGGCTGAGAAATGGTTTTGCTAAGCCTCGTGATTTCTATTCGCGGGGTAGACATCCCAAAAGACTGAGACTGCGCGATTCGTCCCCCGCGTTCCCAGGATCGTAGCTCTTTTCCCGCCCACTTTTAAAGCCTGAATTTGTGACGCGCAAATTAAGCGCGTGCCTAAGGACAAATTATAAACAGGTCATGCAAAGAGTCGGGCAACCAGCGCAGTGATCCGGTCCAGCGCTTCGTCGAGACGCGAGGCGTCGCGCCCTCCCGCCTGGGCGAAGTCCGGCAGGCCGCCGCCCGTGCCGCCGACGATCGGAGCAATCTGCTTCACGAGCTCGCCGGCCTTGATTCGCGCAGTGAGGTCGGGCGTCACCGCGACCAGGATTGCCACTTTGCCATCGGCCACCGTGCCGATCGCGACTACTGCGGAACCATATTTTTGGCGCATCCGGTCTGCCATCTCGCGCAGCGCGCGCGGGTCGATGCCTTCGACGCGCCGCGTGACGATCTTCACACCGCCAGCTTCGCGAACCTTCTCGGCATCGGCGCTGCCCGCCACGCTGTCGCCCGCGACCAGTTTCTGCTCTAGCGCGCGAAGTTTTTTCTCAAGCTCCTTCTCGCGCGCGAGCAGCCGCTCAAGCCGCTCGACCGCCGCATCGTCGCGGGCCCCAAGATGGCCCCCGATTGTTTGCAAGATTTGCTCGCGGCGGCGAATCGCCTCTAACGCGCCCTGGCCCGTCGCGGCTTCGATTCGGCGCACGCCGGCAGCGACGCCTGTTTCTGCCTCGAACTTGAAGATCCCGATATCGCCCGTGCGTTCGACGTGCGTGCCGCCGCACAGTTCGACTGAAAAGTCTCCCATCCGCACCACGCGCACCACGTCGCCATACTTGTCGCCGAAGAACGCGAGCGCGCCCGCCTTGATCGCGTCCTCGTAGGCCATCTCTTCGGTCGTGACTTCCGCGTTTTCGCGGATACGCGCGTTGATCTCCTCTTCGATCGTCGCGAGATCGCCTTCGCTGACCGGGCCGGCGTGCGCAAAATCAAAGCGCAGGCGATCGGGCGCGACCAGCGAGCCCGCCTGATGGACTCCCGAACCGAGCACATCGCGCAGCGCGTAATGCAGGATGTGAGTAGCGGAATGATTGAGCATCGCGGCGTCGCGCCGCGTCCGATCGACGCTTAGCTTGACGCGCCGGCCGCGCTCGAAATCGCCCGGCTCTCCGCGCAGGAGCCGCCCAACATGCAGAATCGAGCCGTCGGCCTTGCGCGTGTCGACGATCTCGAGAATTGCGCCGGAGGCCGATTCGATCACGCCGCGATCGCCGATCTGGCCGCCGCCTTCGGGATAGAAGGGCGTTTCGGCGGTCACAAGGAGGACGCGGTTGTCGCCGTCGCGATGGGCTGCGAGCACTTCGGATTCGGTGTCGTAGCGATGGTGTCCGACGAACCGCGAAGCCGTACCCGCGTCAAGTTTTATTTCAGGAGCGATCGCGTCGTCCTTGCGCGCTGCGCGTCCGCGCTCGCGCTGCTGTTCCATCAGACGGTCAAACTCCGCGACATCGACCTCGATTCCATCGTCTCGCAATACATCCTGTGTCAGGTCGAGCGGGAATCCGTACGTGTCATAAAGTCTGAAAGCGACCTCACCGGAGAGAAGATCTTTCTGTGACCCGTGGACGATGCGGTTTCTTTCAGAACGGAGTATGTCCAGACCTCGGTCGAGCGTTTCGCTAAACAGCTCCCATTCTCTGTCGAGCACCCATTCGATTCGTTCCTTCTTCTCGGAAAGTTCGGGATACGCGCTTCCCATGGCTTCGACAACGCCGCCGCTCACCAAGGTCAGGAACGGCACCTTAATCCCTAAGCGCCGACCGTGGCGTGTCATCCGCCTTATCAAACGGCGCATGACATATTCGCGATCCGTGTTTCCGGGGGTTAAGCCCTCTGCCGCAAGAAAGCACACCGCCCTTGCATGGTCAGCTATTGCCCGGAATGAAATATCAGTACCGGGATCGTCTCCATAGCGAGCGCCATTGCCGAACCCGAGAGAAGCGTCTTCTATCTTGCGGATGATCGTCTGGAACAGATCAATATCGTAGTTGCCGAGCGGCGGGTTGGCGTTGGTCTCCAGAGTCTGCAATACCGACGCTACCCGTTCTAGCCCCGTGCCGGTGTCGACGTGCTTCATCGGCAGCGGTGTGAGCTTCCGGGTCGCGTCGCGGTTGAACTGGATGAACACGAGATTCGTGAGCTCTATAAACCGCGAGCAGCCCTCGACGTTGACCGCGCATTCCTCGCTCGAATCGGCGTGTCCGCTCCTGTTGCAGGCCGCCGGTCCGCGATCGATATGAATCTCCGAGCACGGGCCACAGGGACCGGTCTCGCCCATCTCCCAAAAATTGTCCTTCTCCCCGCAGCGCAGGACTCGTTCGCGCGGCAGGTACCCCAGCTCGAGCCATGCCTGTTCGGCCTCGTCGTCGTCTTTGTAGACGGTCGCCCAGAGACGATCGGCGGGGATGCCCCAGACTTCGTTGATCAACTTCCAGTGGAATTCGATCGCCTCGCGCTTGTAGTAGTCGCCGAACGACCAGTTGCCGAGCATCTCGAAGAACGTGTGATGGTACGAATCGCGGCCGACCGCTTCGAGGTCGTTGTGCTTGCCGGAAATCCTGAGACACTTCTGGCAGTCTGCCACACGTGGCTGCGGGGGCTTGCGTATACCCAGAAAATAATCCTTGAACGGGACCATCCCGGCGTTGGTGAACAGCAGGGTCGGGTCGCCCTTAGGCACCAATGGCGCCGAGGGCACAATCTGATGGCCGCGTTCCTTGAAAAAATCGAGGAACGATTGACGGATTCTATCTGTGGTCCAACGCATGTGGAATTTATTCTAACGCAGACGGCCATATGGACTGTAGGGCCTCTTCAAGAGGAGCCCTGCCCGAACAGAACCGCGCTAGCGCGGGCGGCTCAGTTCTTCAAGCTCGCGCAGTGCGCGCTGCAGGATCTCGCGCACCCGCTCGATGCGCCGTTCGCTCGCACGCTCTCCCGCTACGGCGCGGAACGCCGCCTTGACCAGCCGTTCCGCCGGACCTCTAATCTCGGACGCATCAGGATCGAAAGCGCTGCGCCAATCCTCCCATCGCCGGGCGCGTCGCCAGATCTCCCGGACGGCCTCGTCTCGCTCCTCGAGTTCTCGCCGCCCCTCGTCGGTCAGGCGGTAGACTTTCTTGCCCTCGCGCAATTCGGAAGTGATCAAGCCTTCGTCTTCGAGCTGTTGCAGCGTCGGGTACACGGTGCCCGCACTGGCCCGGTAGACCCCACCCGAGCGCTCTTCGAGCTGCTTCATGAGCTCGTAGCCATGCACGGGCGCTTCCGTCAGCAAGGACAGTAGCGCGAGCCTGACCTCGCCGGGACCAAAAAATCTGCCCGATCGGGCCATCATCCCGAACGCATGCCAGCCCGAGCGACCGAAACGCGAATACCCGCAATTCATCATGATCGGCCCCTCCACAGTCAACAGATATATCGTACGATATATCAGAAGGTAGCTTCACATGGCAAATATCATGCGAGAGCTGCTGAGGGCTTGGGCAAACTGACATTGGTCCCTTTCCGATCCCCTCTCTTTGTCCAAGTCGAGGGTGAGGGAGAGGTCCGGTGGCCGAGCTTCAGCCAGGCTGAACTTCGAGTTCGACGATCGTATTGGCGGTCGCGACCGCGACCGAGCCGTAGAGCGGTCAACGATGCTTGTAGGTTTCGACCATCTCGCGCGCCTGCGCGTCGCTCACTCCCACCATCACGAACTTCAGCCGCGCGCTCTCGAACACCGCCGGTCCTTCATGTTTGGCCGCCGTGTCGATAAGCCCTTCCATGCTCACTTCGACGCGTGCGAGCGGCGCCTTGGAGGCCCGCGCCAGCCGCTCCATCATCAGCGTCGCGCATCCGGTGATCCCGGCGAGGAAAAGCTCGGCCGCGCCTGGCTCGTCGCCCGGACCGTCGTGCGCCGCGCTGTCGTCGATCACCACGTGGTTGTGGCGCGCGTTCCAGATGTGGCGCCCGGGGATACCGGTCGAGACCGTGGTGACCTTTGGATTGATATAGCGATCTGCCATCTGACGCCTCCCGCCGGGCTTTTCCCCGACTCGCTACGCTGCGACCTTGGTTGTTCCCTGGAAAGCCGGACGCTCGGGATCGCAGATGAAGCGAATTCGGGGCAACGCGATGTCAGCCACCGCGTAGCTCATCGAGATCGGATTGCGCACTTTTAGATGGCCGCCGGTATCGCCCCACGCGGCGCTGTCGAGCGTGCGCAGCAGCGGACGGCCGCGCTCAGCGCGCGAGAACACGAAGTCCGGATCGACCTGGACCAGCACAAGCTGGCCGTCCTCCCTGTTGCGCGCGAGATGCATGCTCGCGATGTACTGGATGTCGTTGCCGGAGATCATATCGCGGTCGAGCATGTCCATTTCCAGAATCGTGCGGCCTTCGGCAGATACTCGTCCGACGACGCGATCGTGGCGCACCGTAAGTTTGATCTCACCTGGCACGGTCGGATAGCCCCAGCGTTGGGCAAGTTCGCGACGCGCCTCGGCGCTGTCGCAAAAACTTCGCAGCACGAAGTCGCGCGGGCGCACACCAGCGCGCCCCGCGATTTTGACCTCGCCCATCGAAAACGCGCCCACCGGGCTTTCGGGGCATACGGTCACCGTAAATGTCGCGTACGCCGGGATCGCCGGATGCATCGTGCGCGGCAGCAGGTAGTCGCCGAGGTCGTCGTCGATCTCGTGGTTGAAGTTGAGAATCTGCGCCTGCTTGAGCGTCCACGGCTCGGTCTTGTAGCCGAGGATTTCGCGCGCGCCCTGCTCGGCGAAAGCCTTGGCGTCGAGTTTTCCCAGTCGAGGCGGCATCAGCGGCCTCCCGCAGCGGCGACGCTCTGATTCTCGTCGCGAAAATGCGGCATCACGTGTCGCGCGAAGGTGCGCAGGCTCTCAAGCACCTCCTTTTGTGGAATCGTCTCGAGCGCGTTGAGCAGAAAATTTATCCGGTCGACGCCGGCCGATTCCCAGTTCTTGCACGCGCGCAGCACGCGCTCTGGATCGCCAATCGCAATTCCCTCGGGCACGCCGTGATCGTCGCCGGGGCCCGCCGCCTCCTGGCGCAGTGTCGGCAAAAGACCGAGCGAGGGATACGACTTGGTCGGATAGGCCTCGCGGCACGCGAGGAGTTGCGCCGCGAGAAAGTTAAACGTGCCGAGCAGCCGCCGGCCATTCTTCACTCCCTTCTCGGTCTCCTCGTGGCAATAGAGGAAATTCACCGTGCTGACTTTTTCGTTGATGAACTCGCCCACCGGCTCACAGTTGCTGATGATACGGCGATAATTCTTCACCTTCTCCGCCTGCTCCTTGAACGAACCGAAAGTCAGACCCAGGCTGCCCATCCCGCGCTCGGCCGCGTCGATCTCGGTGCCCGGACTGGTCACGGCAACCCACAGCGGCGGATGCGGTTTCTGGTAGGGCTTGGGCAGGATGGTCCGCACCGGCATCGACCACGAGCGCCCCTCGTAGCCGAAGCGCTCCTGCGTCCACATCTTCGGCAGGCAGTGCACGAACTCGTCCCAGGTCTTCTTGGTCTCGTCGGGATTGACATTGAAGCCGCCAAGCTCGGTCCAGGTGGCCGAGCGGCCGGTGCCGACCTCGAGCCGGCCGCCAGAAATGATGTCCATCGTGGCCGTGCGCTCGGCGATTTTGATCGGATGATTGAACTGCGGGACGCAGACGATGATCCCGTGGCCGACGCGGATGTTCTTGGTCTTCATCGCGCAGGCGGTGAGGAAAATCTCCGGCGCCGAGCAGTGCGAGTACTCCTCCAAAAAGTGATGCTCGACCGCCCATACCTGGTCGAAGCCGAGTTCGTCGGCCAGCACGACCTGTTCAAGGCAGTTGTCGTAGACCCGCTTTTCGGTTTCGCGGTCCCAGGGCCGCGGCACGGAGATTTCGTAGAAGATACCGAACTTCATCGCTTTACCTCACGCTTGGTTGGCTCGAACGCCGACGTTGTTGCGCAGGGAAAGTCCGACGTGGACCGAGAAATCGGCTGAAGATTTGTACCGCCCGATCTCACCGCGCCCATCAAAGCGACGCCGCCCGCGTGCAAGTCGGACCCCTTACGCTCCTTGTCGACGCTTATCACGATCGCCCTCGCCCGCCAACGCTATACCCGGGATGCAAACCATCTTGCTGACGGAACTATTTTGGCGATCAAGCGATTGAACCAAGACTGAAAATGAGACAAGCAAATAGCATGCGACCCACGCTCATCCGCCGCCTGAGAGCCGCGACGATCTTTCTCGCCCTGCCTTCGATGCTTGCGGCTCTCGCGGATCTGCCAGCGCCTGCCGCCGAACCGTTTCATTACCCTGCCGTGCTGCGCAGTGGGAAAAAAATCGGCGACCTGGTGCCAGGGCTCAGCGCGCTCGCCGACGTGGTCAAGATGTTCCCGTCGCCGCCGCAGGACTACCCGGGCAATCCGCGCCCGCCGGCTGGCTTTCCGGAGGTCAAGATCGGCAAGGTCCAGCCCGAGCCCTCCACGGTCTACAACCCGCCCGAGTCCAGCTACGCGCTCTTCTTTGACGATAACGACAAGCTGGTGATTATCGAGGACGCACATCCGCCTCTCGCCGGCCTCGGCCCCAAGGCGGTGCATCAGCGCTACCCGGCGCTTAAGGGCACCGGGCATGACGAACGAGTGATTGAACTCCAGGGCCAGATCGAACCGTGTATCGTGATGATGGTTCTATTCAGCGCGAGTACGCGAAAAGTAACCAAAGTTGCGTACGCCTTCACCTGTCCGACCAGCGGTTCGCAAAGCACTCGCCGCGACGAGATTCCTCCATGCTCTCACCGCCGACGCGGTTGATGAGCAAGCCTCGCCTGGTCGGAGGCCTCATCGCCGCCGAGATTTTCTCGATGGCGGGCTATGCGGCCTTCGCCTCGCTGCTGGTCGAATTGTCGCATCGTTGGAGGCTCGATCCGGTGCAGGCCGGATGGATCGGCAGCGCCTACCTAATCGGCTATGCGCTCGCCGTGCCGGCGCTGGTGGGGATGACCGACCGGATCGATTCGCGCGCGATTTATTTCGTCGGCGCGGCGTTGGGCGTGATCTCCGGTTGCGGCTTCGCCTGGCTGGCGCGCGGATTCTGGAGCGCGATGCTGTTTCGCGCGCTGGCTGGGATGGCGCTGGCGGGAACCTACATGCCCGGCCTGCGCATCCTGACCGAGCGTCTCAGAGGAACGGCGCGAATCCGTTCCGTTCCCTACTACACGGCGGCATTCGGCGTGGGCGCGAGCCTGTCGTTTTTCCTGAGCGGCGCGATGGCGCAGCACTACGGATGGCCGGGCGCGTTCTGGGCGAGCGCACTCGGCTCGGTCGCCGCGGCGTTGCTGATGCTGGTCGCGGCCTCCGATATACCGGTCGAGCGTGAACCTAACGCCGCCAACCACGGCCGCCATCCGCTCGACTTCCGCCCGGTGCTCACCAATCGCGACGCGCTCGTCTACGTGCTGGCGTACGGCGGCCACTCGTGGGAACTGTTCGGCTTTCGAGCCTGGCTGCCGGCCTATCTGCTGTTCGCCTGGACGCATTTCGGGGGCGGCGCGGCTGGCTCGTGGATCACCAACTGGGCGACCGTCATCACGGTGACGAGCCTGCCCGCGAGCATCATGGGCGCGGAATTCGCCATCCGCGGCTCGCGCAATCGGCTGATTCGATACTTCGCGATCGCGAGCGTGGTTGTCGGTCTCGCGACCGCACTTTGCGGAAATTTTTCCTTCGCGCTCACGGTGCTGATGCTGTTTGGCTATGCCTTCGCCATCTCGGCCGATTCGGGAGCGCTGACCGCCGGCGCGGTAGCGGCGGCGCGGCCGGGCGAGCAGGGGGCGACGCTGGCGGTCTATTCGCTGGTGGGTTTTGCCGGCGGCGCAATCGGGCCGCTAGCGGCGGGCTTCGCACTCGACGCGGGCGGCGGTCTCAGGATGCCGGGCGCGTGGCATCTCGCCTTCGGCGCGATCGTGACCGGTTCAGCGCTGGCTGCGGTCGCGATTTCGCAGTCGCGATCTCGATAGTCCTCTGCGCCGCGCCGAATCCGGCGCTCCCGCCCGACGCCGCGCAGTAGCGTTCAGCCCCTGACGGCCGCGATCCCTTTGCCTGGCGGAGCGACGCCGGCGATCCGGTACGCCGGATGATCGGGCAGCAGGCGGCGATGGCCGGTACCGAACAGGTTCTCGCGCAGCGTGCTGCCGTCGTAGCCGGTGCGCATACGGCCGCGCCGCTGCAATTCGGGCACCACCAGTTCAATAAACTCGGTGAAGCTTCCGGGCTGGTATATCGGCACCAGGTTGATACCGTCGATTCCGGTCTCGTCGACCCAGCGCTCGAGTTCGTCGGCGACGTGCGCCGGCTCGCCGACGACGAGCGGTATCAGGCTCGCGAGCTTCATTTCCTCGCGCGCCTCGGCCAGCGTTAGCGGCGAGCGCTCCGGATGCACCGCCGAAAACCATCGCGCGGCCGACTTGATTCCCTCCGACGGAAAACGGTCGAGCACGTCGTCGTCGCGGAATTGCGCGAGGTCGACTCCGGTCCATCCGCCGAACAGCGCGAACGCGCCCTCGGGACTGGCGTACGAGCGCAGGCGCCGCTCCTTAAGCCGCGCCTCCTCCTCGGTCTCCGCAACGATGACCGCCAGCGCCAGCACCAGCTTGACGTGGCCGGGGTCGCGTCCCTGCTCGCGGATGGCGGCGCGGATGCGCGCCACGCGCGCGCGCGTGACCTCGATCGTCGGATAGACCACGAACAGCGCCTCGCCGTGGCGCGCGCCGAACGCGATGCCGCGGCTCGATTGGCCGGCCTGCAGCAGGAGCGGCGTGCGCTGCGGCGACGGCTCGCACATATGGGGCCCCTCGACCTCGAAGTATTTGCCCTTGTGATGGATCGGATGAACGCGGGCCGGATCGGTATGCATGTCGCGGGCGGAGTCGCGTACCACCGCGTCCTCCTCCCAGCTCGCCTCCCACAGCTTGTACGCGACCTCCATGTATTCCTCGGCGCGCTCGTAGCGCTGGTCGTGCGGGAGCATCTCGCCCAGGCCGTTGCGGCAGGCGCTATCCAGATACGAGGTCACGATATTCCATCCGACGCGGCCGCCGGTGAAATGGTCGAGCGAGGAAAAGAGCTTGGCGGTGTGAAACGGCGGATAGTAGGTGGTGCTGTAGGTCGAGATGAAGCCGAGATGGCGCGTCGCCTGCGCCATCGCGGGAAACAGCATCGTCGGATCGTTGCCGGGGAATTGCACGGCGTGGCGAATCCCGGCCTCCGCGCTGCCCTTGTAGACGTCGTAGGCGCCGTGGACGTCGGCGAAGAAAATGGAATCGAAGCATCCGGCTTCCAGCGTGCGCGCGAGGTCGACCCAGAAACGGGTCGAGGTATATTCCTGCGAGGTCCGGTCGCGCGGGTTGCGGAACTGCCCGAACGATTGCAGCGCCGCCGCGCACTGGCTGAACGCGTTGAGATGGATGATCTTCTTCATTAAGGGAACGGGCTGCGTGTTCCCGGATTCAAGAGAATATTCCTCAATCGCGCTCTTAAGCGAGCCCGGCGAAACCGTAAGGCGAAAACGAAGGGAGTCTTCGATGGAACGTGTCGATGAAATCCTGACCTTCTGGTTCGGCGACGGCTCCGACCCGGAGCACGAGCGCCGATGGTTCGTGCAGGATGCCGGCTTCGACCTGATTTGCAGAAACGGCTTTCTCGTCGATCATGAAAGCGCGGCTCGCGGCGAACTCGACCGCTGGAAGAACGAAGCGTCAAGCGCGCTGGCGCTGATCCTGCTGCTCGACCAGTTTCCGCGCAACATTTTCCGCGGCTCGGCACGCGCTTTTGCCACCGATTCCAAAGCGCTTGCGACGGCCAAGCATGCGATCGCGCGGGGATTCGATCTCGCACTGCTGCCGGTCCGCCGCTCCTTCATCTATATCCCGTTCCAGCACAGCGAGAATCTCGACGACCAGCACCAATCGCTCACGCTTTTTCGCAAGCTTGCCGCCGAGCATCCCGGAGATGGCTGGACACCTCGAATACGCTGACAATCATTTTGAAGTAATCCGCCGCTTCGGGCGCTTCCCGCATCGCAATGCCGTCCTGGGCCGCGCCTCGACTCCCGAGGAGACAGCGTTCCTCAAGCGGCCAACTTGACCACGATTCGAAGGCCCACCTATAGTGAGCTTTCGAGCCGCATCTCTGCGGCGCGATCGTAGTCCGGAACGTTTGATCAGAGGTATCCCTGACATGACCCAGATTGAAGCCGCGCGTAAAGGGATCATTACCCAGCAAATGGTCGAGGTCGCCGAGGACGAGGGCCTCGCCCCCGAGGAAATCCGCGGACTCGTCGCCAGCGGCGAGGCGGTCATCCCACACAACGTCCATCACGACTTCCGCGCGATCGGAATCGGCAAACGGCTGCGCACCAAGGTCAACGCCAATATCGGTGCCTCGAACTTCCATCAGTTGCTCGACGAAGAGGTCGAAAAGCTCTATACGGCGGTGCGCTTTGGGGCGGATTCGGTGATGGACCTCTCAACCGGCACCGACCTCGACAAGATTCGCGCCGAGCTGCTCTCGCGATGCACCGTCATCCTGGGTACGGTGCCGATCTACCAGGTCGCTTCCGAACATTCGATCATGGAGTTGGAGCGCGATTTCTTCCTCGAAGTGATCGAGCGCCAGGCGCGCCAGGGCGTCGACTACATGACGCTGCACTGCGGAGTGACGCGCGAGAGCGTCGCCCGCCTGCGCCAGCATCAACGAATCGAGGGTATTGTCTCGCGCGGCGGCGCACTGCTCGCGGCCTGGATGGAACGCACGGGACGCGAGAACCCGCTCTACGAACACTTCGACGAGGTCTGCGCGATCCTGCGCGAGCATGACGTGACGATTTCGCTCGGCGATGGACTGCGTCCGGGCGCTACTGGCGACGCCACCGATCGGGGCCAGATAGCCGAGCTTCTGGTTCTGGGCGAATTGACGGAGCGCGCGCGCAACCTGGGCGTGCAGGTCATGATCGAGGGGCCGGGCCACGTGCCGCTCGACCAGATCGAGGCCAACGTGCAGCTCGAAAAACGCATCTGCGGCGGCGCTCCGTTCTATGTGCTCGGCCCGCTGACCTGCGACGTCGCCCCCGGCTACGACCACATCACCGGCGCTATCGGCGGCGCGATCGCGTCCGCCGCCGGCACCGATTTCCTGTGCTACGTCACACCGGCCGAGCATCTGCGTCTGCCCGATATCGACGACGTCCGCGAGGGCGTGATCGCGACCCGAATCGCCGCGCACTCGGGCGACTTGGTGAAGGGCGTACGCGCGGCCAAGGTTTGGAACGACCAGATGTCGCGCTATCGCAAGGCACTTAACTGGGAGGGCATGTACGCGATGGCGATGGACCCGGATAAGGCGCGCCGCTACAAGGAAGAAAGTGAGGCTGCCGGCTCCAACGTCTGCAGCATGTGCGGATCTTTGTGCTCGGTAAATATCGACAATGCCGCGATCAAATTTGCCGCGCGCCGCACGCTGGGCGAGACTGAGAGCCATGCCGTCCACTGAGGGATTGCGCGCAGGCGACAACCTTGGGGCGGCGGCGGAACTCGCGCTTCGCGACCAGCATGGCAACGATAGACGGCTCGCGGAGTTTCGCGGGCATTGCCTCGTCGTTTACTTCTACCCGGCCGACGACACACCCGGATGCACGGTCGAGGGCAAGGAATTCCGCGACCTAGACGAGGCCTTCGCGGCGCTCCAGTGCGCGGTAGTTGGCGTCAGTGTCGATTCCGTCGAGTCCCATCGCGCGTTCGCCGAAAAGCATGCCTTTCCGTTCACCCTGCTCTCGGACCCCGACGGCGACCTGGCGAGCGCCTTTGGCGTGCTGCGCGGCGGCGTCGCTGCGCGTTCGACATTCGTCGTTAGTGCGGACCAGCGCGTCGCGCGTGCGTTCCACGAGGTTACGCCGCGCGGGCATGCCCAGCGGGTACTCGATTTCGTTCGCTCTATACTCGAATCGCATCGGATGTTGGGCGGCTGAACGCCAGAGGTATGGACAGCGCCCAAAAGGTGGCTATTTTTATGTCTGGCGTAATAGATGACAAATGATGTAATCTAAGGGCTGAATTCTTCAACCGAGCACGGTCCAAAAATATGGCCAAGACTTCAAAGAATATTCTCGACGAGGCACGCTCTCAGACTAAGTCGATCGATATCGACGAAGCGCGCCGAATGCTCGAAAAACCCGGCACGGTGTTGCTTGATGTCCGCGAGGGCGACGAATGGCGCCAAGGACATATTCCGCAGGCGATCGGAATCCCGCGCGGCTTCCTCGAATTGCGAGTCGAAGAGAAGGTCCCCGACCATAAGACGCCGGTCATCCTGCAATGTGCCTCGGGCACGCGCTCGCTGCTCGCGGCGCGGTCGCTCCGTGAGTTGGGCTATGAGAACGTCTATAACCTGACCGGCGGCTTCAACGCATGGAAGGACCGCGGACTGCCGTGGGTCGCCGACCGCCAGTTTACTCCCGACGAGCTGACCCGATACTCGCGGCATTTCGTGATTCCAGAGGTCGGCGAAAAAGGGCAGGCCAAGCTCCTCGACTCGAAGGTGCTGCTGCTCGGAGCGGGCGCGCTGGGCTCGTCCTCGTCTCTCTACCTGGCGGCGGCCGGTGTGGGCACGCTCGGACTCGTCGATTTCGACGTGGTCGATCTCTCCAACCTGCAGCGCCAGATAATTCATACGACCGATCGGGTCGGGATGCTCAAGACCGAATCGGCGCAGAAGTCGATCAATGCGATCAACCCCGGCATCAAGGTCAACCGCCACGACGTCCGGCTCACCTCGGACAACGTGATGGACATCATCAAGGACTACGACGTCATCGTTAACTGCGGCGACAACTTCCCCACCCGCTACCTGATCAACGACGCCTGCGTGTTGGCGCGCAAGCCGTTGGTCGACGGCGCAATCTTCCGCTTCGAGGGCAACGCCACTGTCTTCTACCCGGCCAAGGGCGGCCCGTGTTACCGATGCCTCTACCCGGAGCCGGCGCCGCCGGACATGGCGCCGTCGTGCGCCGAGGCGGGCGTGCTGGGCGCGCTGCCGGGAATAATCGGCTCGATCGAGGCGCTCGAGGCAATCAAACTAATCCTGGGCGCGGGCGAGCCGCTGATCGGCAGGATGGTCTACTTCGACACGCTGTCGAAGGACTATGTGCGCGTGCTCAAGATCAAGCGCGATCCGAACTGCCCCGTCTGCAGCGACCGTCCGACGCAGACCGGGTTAATCGACTACGAAGCGTTCTGCGGCCTTGCGGCAGCTCCGAGCGCAGGCGCGGCGGCCAACGGGCATGCCGAGGTGGCGCCAGCCGGGCACTAAAAGATCCGGGGGAGTTCCGGAGTCCTGTATCTTCTCCACCTTCGGTCCTTGGCAGGTTGGCGTCGCGATAAGAGAATCAAAGCTGTGAGTGTTGGGAGATAACTTCTGCCGCGTGCGGGGAGGATGATCGATTGCCAAGGAGCGCGTAGAAGCGCCGACAGCAGCAACGCGGTGCCGAAATGAACGATCGTTGGCGTCGCAAATGCGGCACCGGCCTCCGCCGCACGTAGCCGGGGCCTCTCGGCAATAAGCGTCATAACGACGAACTGCAATCCGATGAGGGCGCCCGCAGCCGAGCCGACGATTACATAGAAGCTGTCCCATGCGGCGAGCTCCGACATGCCGTCATTTGATCTATCGTGAGTGCTGCCCGCCAGCCAAAATGGCTGGCCGTCTTCACTCAGATTTGAGTGAAGCCATATCGATGGAGAAGCGGTACCTCACATTGGATTTGAGCAGTCGCTCATAGGCTTCGTTTACCTTCTGGATACGGATAATTTCGACATCGGCGGTGATGTTGTGTGCACCGCAAAAGTCCAGCATCTGTTGGGTTTCGCCGATGCCGCCGATGTTGGAGCCGGAGAAACTGCGGCGCAGCTTAATCAGGCCTAGGGCGGAGACGGCCAAGGGCTTCGCGGGTGCGCCGACAAGGATGATATTGCCGTCGCGTCGGAGCAGGTTGATATAGGCGTTGATGTCGTGATCGGCGGAGACGGCGTCGAGAATGAAGTCGAAGCTGCCGGCGTGCCTCTGCATCTCGTCGGTGTTGCGTGAGACGACGACTTCGTCAGCACCGAGGCGGAACGCGTCCTCCTTCTTGCCGGGTGAAGTCGTGAAGACAACGACGTGGGCCCCTAACGCACGAGCAAATTTCACACCCATGTGGCCCAGTCCGCCGAGACCGACCACGCCAACATTCTTGCTCTTCGCGACGCCCCAGTGGCGCATGGGCGAGTATGTCGTGATTCCGGCGCACAGGAGCGGCGCGGCTCCAGCGAGATCGAGATTGGAGGGGACGCGTAGAACGAAGCGTTCATCGACGACGATGCTCTCGGAGTAGCCACCGTAGGTTACGCCTCCGAGGTGCTTGTCCGGGGAATTGTAGGTGAGGGTCAGTTTCGGGCAGAACTGTTCAAGGCCAGCTTTGCACTCGGGACAGCTACCGTCCGAGTCGACCATGCAGCCGACTCCAGCGAGATCGCCGGGCTTGTATTTGGTAACTGCCGAGCCGACTTTCGTGACACGGCCGACGATCTCATGGCCCGGAACAATCGGATACACAGTGGGCACGAGAGCGCTCCACTCGTTGCGCACGTGGTGAACGTCGGAGTGGCAGATACCACAGAAGAGGATTTCGATCTGAATGTCGTGTTCCGTTGGATCGCGCCGCGGGATCGTGGTGGGCGCAAGAGGCGATGTCGCACTGGCAGCAGCGTAAGCTTTCGCGTTGTACATGAATTTATCTCCTGCATGTAAAAGACGAGGTTGTGCATGCGCAATGGGCCAGGATGCACCACTTGACTGTGCTCATAATTTTTTTTGGCCTTCATCAGGCCGATATTATTCATCGCTGATGACGAACTGGGTCAGCTTGAGTGATGGTTGTGCGAGGCCTAGAAACCGCAAGCTATGCCGCGTGGTCTGTCAGTTTCACATGCTCCTCGGAAGCGGTAGTCAGGCCGGGTATTGCTCGTCGGTGACGTGCAGCATCAAGTGTGCCGCTCGCCGTCTAGCTGTTACGGAATGGCCATATGCGTCACGGCAGTGATCGCAGTGGTGCCATGCCACACCTTCTCACCTGGTTGAATCCACACCATGTCGCCCGGCCGAATTTCCTCGATGCTATCCGACAGCTCCGCCTCCCCGCACCCCAAAATCCGGTCGGTGCCGTGATCACGCAGATGGAGTCCCCGCTCTCGTTTCCTTACCGCACTTCGGGTTAAATGTTGGCGGGTGCCGTTTCTGCGGCACCCGCCAAACATTTTTAAGCGCAGCGCGGTCGGGAAAGTATGGCACTGGGGCCGTTTTACGTGGCGGAAAAACTCAAACAACCCGGCGGCGTGCGCGGCGTCGCTCTCCTGATGCGACACGGCGAGACCCCGTGGAACCGCGAGGGTCGCGTGATGGGCCGCAACCCGGTCGAACTCGACCGCCACGGCCGCGCGCAAGTTGCCGGAATCGTCGACTTTGTTCGCGCGCTCAAGCCCGACCTTATCGTAACCAGTCCGCTGGTGCGTGCGCGCCAGTCGGCCGAGATAATCGCGGCCGGCCTCGGCGGTAGTGTACCGATTCGCGAAGACCCGCAAATCGCGGAGGTAGAATACGGGCGCTGGGAAGGCATGACCTACGACGACCTGATCGTCGACGAAGATTATCTCCGCTATCGCGAGGAGCCAATTCTAAGTTCGACGCCCGGCGGCGAGTGTATCGAAGAGGTCCGGAAGCGCGGCGTCGAGGCGGTGATGCGCACGCTCGGCGAGACCGACGGGCAGCGCGTCCTGTTCGTCTCCCACGGCGACATCATCCGCACGGTGCTCTGCCACTTTCTCGCGATGGAGTTGCGCGACTTCAGGCGCATCCGGGTCGACAATGCGGCACTCTCGGCAGTGCAGGTCGCGGGCGAGTTCGCCGAGGTCAAGTTCGTCAATATCATCTCCGACATCGGACGAACTTTCGTCGCGCCCTTTCCAGTAAGGCCGGCGTCGGAATCGCCGGCGGAAGAGGAAGACGATTAACGAGCGCCGCGATGAACTCCGCGACAAACCCCATGATCGCACATTTTCAGATGATGGCGCGCTACAACCGGCTCGCCAACGAGCGGTTGTACGACTGCTGCGCTCACCTCTCTGATTCCGAGCGCAAAAAGAACCGGCAGGCGTTTTTCAAAAGTATCCACGCGACGCTCAACCATATTATGGTCGGCGACCGCAACTGGATGAACCGGTTCGAGGGCGGCGTCGCTTCATCGGCGCCTCTCGACACGATCCTTTACGACGATTTCGAGGAGTTGCGTGCCGCGCGCGTGCGCGAGGACGAGCGTATCGAGCGGTTCGCTGCCGGCCTCAGCGACGAATTCCTGGACGGCGAACTCGCCTACGTCACCAACGACGGCAAGTCATATCGGAATCCGACACCGATGCTGTTGGCGCATCTTTTCAACCACGAGACTCACCATCGTGGGCAGATCCACGACATGCTTTCGCAAGCCGGCATCGCTACGCCGGTACTGGATCTTCCCTGGGTAATAGTTCCCTAGTGAACAAAACTCACTTGGACCACGGAGCGCATCGCGTATTGCTGCCCGAAATGCTGAATTAGACAAAAATTACGATCGAAACGCTACTATTGACTAAAAGCATAGCTATTTTCTCGCAGTTTCATTGACTGCGAGGTATCTACTTCATAAAGTGCGTATCGTCGCCTAGAAGATCCGGGGGGAATCTTCCAGGCGCTGCGAGTCCGGGTGCTAACGGCCGCTCGGTCTTTTTTTTGTGGCATCAATGTTCCCCCTCACATAGCCGACAACTTCTGCAGGTCGGCGAGTATCGCTCGCGAACCCGGGTCGACACAGTAAACGCCCGTTTTCGCCGCAGACTTTCTCTCGGGGGGGGAGAGCGATGAAAGAGTTCGTTGCTTCTGCAGCGCGGCTGTTCGCCGCTGGCGCATTGATTTGCGCACTCCTGTCAACCGCCATGCCTGCCGGCCGCCTCTGGGCCCAGCCGAACGCCGAAGCGCTCCGGTCGCAGCGTCAAAAGCATACGGCGACACCGACACCGACGCCGCGTCCCACACCGACCCCATCCCCGGCTCCGACTCCACCGCCCACGCCTATGCCCACCCCGACTGGCGGGTGCGCCTCAAGCGGTTCGTTTTATGTCGACGTGGGCGGGAGTGATACGACGGGCAACGGCAGCGCTCAGGCTCCCTACAGGACCGTGGCGAAGGCGATTTCGATGGCGGCGGCAGGTGACACTATTTCAGTTGATGCAGGCACCTATACCGAGGTCGCAACTTTCAACGGCATGTCGGGCCAGACCGGCTGCCATATAATTTTGAAGAGCACGACGGGCCAAACCGCCGTATTGCAAGGGGTGCAACTGAACAGCTCGAATTATATCGACGTTCAAAATCTGGAATTGACCCATCAGGATGCGGTTACGCCGGACGGATACGGTGTGTATATCTCCGGCACTTCCCATGACGACACCGTGACCGGATGCTACATCCACGACCTTTGCCACGAAGGGGTTTACGAGGAGAGTTCGGTCGGCAACAAAATCACTTTGGACCGGGACACTGTCGTGCGGGCGCAAATGGCCGGAATGAACATCGACGGAAGCGGGACAACCGCTACGAACAACGACATCTCGTACACACAGCAACGGCCTAAGTTACTCGGTGGAATATTTTCCGTCTGCCAGGCGCCTAACCTGGTTCCGACCGGAGATCCTGCCGACGACGCCGATTGGATGCGGGTGTTTGGCCGCAACCATGTGATCGCTCATAACAACCTGCATGATCTTCCGCACGGCACAATCGCCAATCCAATCGACGTGAATGAGGCGCATTCCGACTGCTTCCAGACCTGGAACAATGGCACGGCTTCCGGCGGCCTGGTAAATACCTTGTTCGATAGCAATACCTGCCGCGATTCAGACACCGCCGCCTGGACTGCCTGGGGGGTTGAGATGGGCTCCTTCGAGGGAACGGTGACCGGCAACACGTTCCGCAACAACGTATTCGCAAATCTGAACCAGGGACTTCAACTGGACGGCAGTCCACAATCCGGAAACCACTATTACAACAACACCATAGATCATATAGGGCAGGAGGCTTTCATATATGGTGCGTCGCCCAGCAATGAGGTGATCGAAAATAACGAGTTGTTCGATGTCGGTGCCGGCGGCGACGGCCCTTTAAGCTGCTACAACAAGACCGTCCCGACCTGGACGACGAACAATGCAACGATGCGGTCTGGCGGAGTGGGCAACTATTGCGGCGCTTGTACCTGCCCCACGAGTTCCGCCATCGCTCCGGGCTTCGTCAGCAGCGGTGACGATACTGGAGCCGGAGCCAACTACCATCTGTGCTTTGCGAACGGCAGTCCGAGCGGCTGTTCGGCGATCTCAGGAATCGCCAATTCCGGCACTACGATAAGTTCGTTTTCCGTGGATAAAGACGGGACCCCGCGGCCCCAAGGCTCGGGATGGTCGATTGGCGCGTACGAGGAGCATCCATAAGCGCGTACGAGGAGCATCCATAAGGAGGACCGGCTGTTCGCCATCTGGCCGAGGCACGCGCCTCAACGGATTGATTGAATTTAAAATCGAATTCCGGGTAATGTCACCGGAGGGAGACCGCCATGGAAGCTCCGATCAAGTACGCGAAGAGTGGAAACGTTCACATCGCATACCGGATTTTCGGCGACGGCCCTCGTGACCTGGTGCTGATTCCGGGAACGCTCTCCCATCTGGAATTGTTCTGGGAGTTCGCTGCCGAAGAGTATCTGCTGAAAAGGCTCACCTCTTTTGCCCGAGTGATCGTGTTCGACAAGCGCGGCCAAGGGCTCTCGGATCGCGGAATCGCCGAACAGACCCTAGATGAACGAATCGGAGATGTACGCACGGTCATGGATGCTGCCGGTTCAAAGCGCGCGACGATTTACGGCTGGTCCGAAGGCGGTCCTATGTGCCTGATGTTTTCAGCCACATACCCGGAACGAACATCAGCCCTGGTGCTTTACGGTACCTATGCGTCGGCAAAAGCGGAACCGTGGTCCATACCGCCCGATGTATGGGAATCAATGATTCGCCGCTGGGTAGAACATTGGGGCGAAGGTACAATGGTGGCCCTCAATGCCCCGAGTCAGATCAATAACAAAGCGTTCGTGAAGGCTACTAGCCGGTTGGAGCGGGCATCCGCAAGTCCCGCTTCCATAATGGCCCTGTTCCGAGCCAACTATGAGATTGATGTCCGGCACATTCTCCCTTCGATTCACCTCCCCACCTTGATCCTACATCGGAAAGGCGATGCTCTAGTACCGGTCATGTGCGGGCGCTACTTGGCCGAGCATATTCCCGGAGCAAAGTACGTAGAGATTCCTGGTGATGACCACTTCGTATCTGATGCGGAGACACAGGACGTCATCGCCGATGAGATCGAGGATTTCATGACCGGGACGCACCATCACCAGGAGCCAGACCGCGTGCTCGCGACTGTGATGTTCACCGACATCGTGGGCTCGACCGAGCGCGCCGCCGAAATGGGCGACCAGCGTTGGCGCGAGCTGCTCGGGGGCTATTACGATGTGATGCGTAAGGAATTGGGCATTTTCCGCGGGAACGAGGTGGACACGGCGGGCGATGGTCTGCTTGCCACCTTCGACGGACCGGCGCGGGCGATACGATGCGCCTGCTCGGCGCGAGAAAAATTGCGCCGGCTAGGATTACAGGTCCGCACTGGACTGCATACCGGCGAATGCGAGCTGATCGGCGACAGCATCGGGGGCATCGCGGTGCATATAGGAGCGCGGGTGGCGGCAGCCGCGAATCCTGATGAAGTGATGGTTTCCAGTACGGTCAAGGATCTCGTCGCGGGCTCCGGCATCAAATTCGCCGATCATGGCCTGCACAACCTGAAGGGCGTTCCCGGCGAATGGCATTTGTTTGCCGTTAACTAGCATCTGACTACAGCCTGTGGTGATTTGCGCTATGTGGGCCAAGTTGGCTCGCCCCTAGATTGTCGCCTGATGCGGGCTGTGGCGAAAAATTGAATCCGCGCGCGAGCTCGTCTTAGAGACACCGTTCGGAATCCCGATTTAACCTGTTAATATCGTTGAATACACTGGGGGGGAAGCGCCGAGGAGGTCGCAGCCATTCGCGCCCGCGAGCGCTGCCAATCGGGCCTAGGGGCCGCCGTCAGGCCCGGCGTACTCGGTGCCCCCGCTGCCCACGGTCACGCCCTTGCGCACACGCACCGCCAGTTCGGGCCGGCTCGGCACGTCGACCCGCAGGCTGCGATAGCCGGGACGCGAGGGGTCCGGGGCCACGAAGCCGGCCGTGTACTGCTCGCGCAGTTCGTCGCTAATTACTTGGCAGTCCTGGCGCAGTGCCTCACCATCACCGACCTCGCGCACGACAAAGGTGCGAGCGCCGCTCTCGGTGGACAACTCGGTCAGGGTCTGCGTGTCGACGCGATCCATGTCACCGCCAAACATAAACGGCCCGATCGCAATTCCCACCCCGCCCGAGTTCGGGTCGCCGATTCCGATCGAATAGATCAACACGCCCATCCGGCGTGCCTGCCCGACCACCTGCTGCAGCGTTGCCTGGCTGGCATTGTCCATTCCGTCGGTCACCACCAGGAGGGCCTTTTTGTCGTAGCGCCCGTGCCTCACCATGATGAGGCCGTCCATAATGGTGTCGAACAGCGCGGTCTGGCCGTACGCATGCAGGAGGGCGAGCCGGCTCCGGACCAGGAAGTGGTTGGTGGTAAACGGCTGGAGCAGGAACGGGCGGTTGGAAAACGCGAACAGGAACACGTCGTCCTGTCCGTTGAGGTTGCTGATGAATTGCGAAATCGCGGCGCGGAGCTGCTGGAGCTTGGGTTCCATGCTGCCCGAGGTATCGGCCAGGATGCCGACCGAGACCGGGGTGTTGAGGTCCTGACGCAGAAACTCGAGCGGCCGTTGGATGCCGTCGACGTAGATGCGGAAGTCGCCCTTTTGCAGCCCGGTTACGTAGCGGCCGTTCTGATCGGTCACCGTGACCGTCACCTGCTGGTAGCCTGACTGGCTGCGGAGCGCGCGCGAGGGCAGTTCCAGCTCCTGGCCCGGCTGCGGAGCGAGCCGCGGCATCGTCAGGGCGTCATTACCGCCCTGCTGGCTGCCGGGGGTGGTTGGCAATTCGAGCACCGAGCCGCCCTGGCCGTTGTTTAGCGGACGAGGCGGCGGGACGTAGGCGCGCTGCTGCGCCGCCGCGGGTCCGGCCGCAGCGGTCAGGAACGCCGCGAGCACCGCCACCACCGCTATTGCAGTCGCCGTCCGACCGCGGACTGCACGGCCCCTAAAGCTCAGCATTGCGACTGTCCTCAAATGCAAGTTCCCGGGCACTTTTTTTGGCGTTCGGAATTGGACCTTCCAAGTCTCCCGGATACAAAGCGCCCGATACCTTGATCTTCCTATTTGCCTGCGCCTTGAGCAAGCGGGATAGAAATCCGACGCTACCGATGCATTTTTATTCGATTTTCCCGCACGCGCTCAATTTCATGCTCCGGCAATCTCTGGGTGAATCCCTAATGATTAGACGCATTCGCGCGTTTCCCGTTTCGGCCATTGTCCCCGCAACGGGCACCGTCGTGAGGGGCGGCGGCAACGCCTTCGGCCGCCTGACGGGCCCGCCGCCATGAGGGGCGTTATTTCCTAGGAAATATGAAAATAATGGCCATCGCTGCCACAGAGGACGAGTTATCCGCGCGATGCGGGCAGGGTCCAAATTAGGGCAACAATATACTTGACTCAGCGACCGTGCTAATCTGGTTGCCGACGTGACAGGCCGGAGTTCGGGCTAGTTTAGATGTGGTTGAGGAATCGCTTCCGAGTAGATGATCTTGCCTTCGCTGTTTTTTACGGTAACT
This sequence comes from uncultured delta proteobacterium, assembly GCA_963710455.1. GTDB lineage: Bacteria > Desulfobacterota > Binatia > Binatales > Binataceae > JAKAVN01. The sequence continues at coordinate 75,032 of CAVQAG010000007.1, read as the reverse complement.
GAGGCTCCAAGGGCGACTGCTGCTGGTTGCATTCGGGCCTGTCTGCGTTCGCGCAAATCCCAAAGGCCTCTTCGCACCCGAATAAAGAGAAGCTTGTCGTAGCGCTTCAGCGTTGTTGTCACGCTTGAATAGATGCCACGGTATCCCTTGCTCGAAAAGATCGTCCCATCTTTGTGAGCTTGTCTTGCGATCGCGGACGTGGACATCGAACGTCCTTGGCGCCGGATAATCGCCGCAATGATATCTTTGTGAGGCGTGGTCTCTGGTTTGGAGTCATCCTTGGCGGGTGCGGCTTCGGGCCGCAGCGAAGGTTTCGGATCATCTGCGGACATTGGGATAGTTCCGTGAATCGCGACGAGCAACACTGAATTTAGCCGCTCATGCAGTACATCTAAACGTTCAAGTTCCTGCTCCCATTGCTTGAGCCGAATGTGCGCCTGAGAGCGTTCATGTACGCAATCATCGACTAATGAGCGCAAACGCGCGACGAGTGCATCCCAATTCGTCGTGAAGACCTTTTCCGGCTCAGCCATTACTTGCTCCCCCTGCTGCACAGCTTGCGGGACATTGTGGGACAGAATGTGCATGTCTGTGCCTTGTCTTACCTCGTTATTGTGGAAAAGATTTAACTGTTGGGCGGGGACAGCAGGATTTGAACCTGCGGGCCGCTTCGCTGTAGTGGGCTGACGGCCAGCGGATTTAGAGTCCGCCCCAATAAACCGGGCTCTGGCATGTCCCCGTTCCATATGTGTTCTCCCGCTGACGGCGGGGCTACAGAAAGGGCCAGGCGAGAGTTGCACTCGCGACTCCGGGGGTGCGATCCCCGACGTCTTACTGCTTGACCACTGGCCCTCATACGTGCCCTGCCGTCAGCAATACCGAGTGTACCATTTCAGTACGACCACTCAAGAAACGATTTCCCATGAGCAAAAAGAAAGAGCCTGAGCCTAAAGATACGCCCTTCGGGCGATTTCAACGGCTCATTCGCGGTCTCGTCGCTGTCCCAAAAAAGGAAATCGAAATTGAAGAGGAACGTTGGCGAGCAAATCGACTTGAGAAGAAGAAAAACGTAGATGCGTAGCTCGCCCACGCTTCCCGCGCTCCTGTCTCTTCTATAAGGCCGGGGTGCTCTCGTCTTTGCCGATCAACTTCTGATAGGTCAGGCGCCGTCCGGTCAGCCCGTTCAGCACTTCAAGAAATCGTCCGCCGTCATCGTGCGAGCGTTGTAGGTTCTTGCGAGCGTTGTAGCGGAACGCCTGCTCATCGAGATAACGGAACAGATGGAAGGGCTCGACGCTGACATAGGTTCCCTTCAGGCCGCGCTTGAGCAGACTCCAAAAATTCTCGATCCCATTCGTATGAATCTGGCCGTTGACGTAGCTCTCCGCGTGGTCAATCACGCCATGAACGAAGTCGCGATCAAGGCCGGTGTACGCAACCAAGGCATCGGTGAAGACTTCAGAGCCTTCCTCGACATGTTTGCGGATTTCCGCCTGTAGCGTCTCGCGCTGAACATTCGCGACATGCTTCAAGCGAATCTTACCGCGCTCGCGATCAAGGATTCCCATTACGATTGCTTTTCCGGCCCCGCCCGTGCCCGTGATCTTTGCTTTCTTGTTCTTGTGCATGTTTCGGGCGAGGCCACCGATAAAAGATTCGTCTGCCTCAAACTTGCCGGCGACTTTCTCGAAAGTTCCGCTCTGCATCGCGAGACGCACGCGATGCAGCATGAACCAAGCGGTTTTCTGAGTTACGCCTAGATCGCGGGCGATCTCATAGCTGCTAATCCCATTCTTGCAGTTGGCGATCATCCACGCTGCCGTGAACCACTTATCGAGGCCGATTGGAGAATCCTCGAAGACGGTTCCAACCTTCACGCTGAACTGGCGCTTGGGATGTTTGGTCTTGCACTCCCAGATGCGCCGTGTCGCGAGGAAGTGGACTTCCTTGCTCCCGCAAGTGGGACAGATAACGCCATCCGGCCAACGCGCAGCCGCAAGAGTTTGAACGCAGCGATCCATGTCCGAGAAGTAACGGATCGCGTCCTGTAGCGTCGCGGGTATTGGTACGCTGCTCATGCTCTAAATCTAGCATGGAGAGTCTACTGAGTCAAGTATATTGTTGCCCAAATTAGGGCATTAATATACTTGACTAACCGCCCCAGACGGCTTATCGTCGGCGGATGCTGACCATTGAAGACAAAATTAAAATCACCGATGAGCGGGCAGCTAAGTTAGAGCGGATTTTTACTTTGATTCAAAGCGCTCCGGAGCTTAGCGGTGACATTCTCCAACGACTAAAGGCGCTTCGGGACAAACATATGAAAATAAGTAGCAAGCAAGGCATGAAAAAAGCTGTGAAACATCTTGCTCGCGTCAAACCTCGGCTGGACGAGATTGCGCGCAAGGGCAAATTGATTCAGCGAACGTCTACCGTGATAGCGCACAAGATGGCGGCCCTTGTTACGGACCCCAGTAGGATCACCGCAGACCTAGAGCGAGGAGATGTAGACCATCAGATCGACTTAGCGCTTACTCGCACCCTAGACCGACTTGAGATGAACAATTCGATGCTCCAAGCGAATCTTCACGAGTTGGAGCAAATCGCAGACGAATTAAATCATCGGTTAGAGCAGGCTAAGTAGTGCGGTTTCGATATGAAATTAGAAGATCATCCAGCAATCAAGGATAGTTGGTCTGCGCTCTCGTGGGCGCCACCCGGCGGTGTTTTCCATCAAACCCACTCGCTCGACAGCGTTTTGGGAAGTGCCCAGATCGTGCAATTGCCACACGATAGCCATGTGCAACTCATGCGCCATCAGGATAAGGCGACTGCCGCACTTCTTTGCAATAAGCAGTCGTTGCTACCGAATCTGGTCGCTTCACTGTTAATTTGCGTAGGTCAAACCATTCGTGAAATCGGCCTACGCGAGATTAACGACGACCTTACGCTGAAATAGACTCAGGCGGTCTTCTTTGATGATTTTGCCTTGGCGCGCTTCTGTCGAATATCAGCGGCCTTTGCGTCCCCGTCTTTTTTCGGGACCGCAATCAGCGCCTTCATTACCTTCTCGAAGCGCTGGAAAGACGAGTGGGAGCTGGGTGGGGCGTCCGTTGGACCGTCCTTTGCCATATGCGCAGTCTAGCCGTTCTCGATTGGAAGTGGGAAGCGCCCGCGTGCCGCGCCCCTGCCGGACCCTATCACCTAGGCGATTCCACCGCCGTGACTTTGCCGGTCAACTCTTTGTAAGTGAGCCGTCGTCCGGCGGTTTGAGAAAGGGCGCGAGCGAAGCGGCTGCCGTCGTCCGTCTTGCGGTTGTTGTACCGGAACGCCTGCTCATCCAGATAGCGAAACAGGTGAAACGGCTCGACGCTGACATAGGTTCCTTTCAGGCCGCGCTTGAGCAGCGACCAGAAATTCTCGATCCCGTTCGTGTGAATGTTTCCCTTCACATAGGTCTCAGCGTGATTGATCACGTTGTGGACGTACTCGCGATCCAGGCCCTGATAGGACACCCACTCATCGGTAAAGACTTCGGAACCGGATGCTACGTGCTCGCGCACCTTGCCGTGCAGCGTTTCCCGCTTGGTGTCGGGGACGTGCATGACGCGGACTTCCTTGGTGTTCCGGTCAAGCAGACCCATCACGATGGCCTTACCCGATCCGCCAGTTCCCGTGATCTTGGCCTTCTTGTTTTTGTGCATGAAGCGGGCGAGTCCGCCGATGTACGATTCGTCGGCTTCGATCTCGCCTTCCATCTTGGTCCAGAAGGTGCCCTTCTGCATCGCCAGACGAATCCGTTGAAGCATGAACCAAGCGGTTTTCTGAGTTACGCCCAAATCGCTTCGCGACTTCATAGGAGCTGATCCCGTTCTTGCAGTTCGTCAACAGCCAGACGGCGGGCAGCCACTTGTCCAGACCGATGGGCGAGTCCTCGAAGATCGTTCCGACTTTGATGCTGAACTGGCGACGGTCGTGCTTCGCGGCGCACTTCCACCGGCGCTGATTGGCGAGAAAATGAACCTTGTCGCTTCCGCAGATCGGGCACTTCACAGCGCCATCCGGCCAGCGAAGTCCGACCATGAACTGAAGGCAGACATCCGGGTCTTGGAAATAGCGAACTGCGTCCAGCAAGGTTCTCGGTGTGATCGTCGTTGCCATGCTTTGAAGATAGCAATCGGCAGTGGGTTAGTCAAGTATATTACTGCCCAAATTAGGATACTACCGGCTTGCGCGGCGGGCAGGAAAAGCAAAGGCCGCATCGCTACCACCAAGGAGATCTGTATGGACGGATCGAGCAGCTCGAACAGCTTGAGTCGCGAGAGAAGCACTGAACCTTCTGTTGAAAGCGGCTCTAAGTAAGCGAGACCTCGAACGAATGATTCGTCTAGTGGACTTACCAGTGTTACGTGAAGATGATGCAGAGAAATTGCGACTAAAGATAGTTGAAGCAAGCATCGGGCCCGTCTGAATTCACGCGTCATTAAGAGGGCAATCACGCACCAGCGCGTTTGAGCTCGCCGCCCGCTTTGGTCGTGTCCTGACATAAAGCGGGAGACGTGCCTATCAATTCGATCTCCAAAGAGAGCAGTTCCGAGATCGTCTCTCTACGGGAATCATCTACCATTCAAAAACCTCGGTACTATCTTCGAGACCCGACCTTGATGCTTCAGCTCACACTCCCAGACTACCAGGCATCGCCATCCTAAGCGGCCCAGCGCCGTCAAATTCGCTGCGTCGCGTGCCCTCGTCCTGCTGATTTTTGGATACCAGTAGTCAGTATTCGTTTTCGGAAGGCTCCGGCCTCCTCGCGCGCATCCATGACCGTGCCAGAAGCATCCATGTACGAAAATCACTTTTCTGCGTGAAGGGAAGACCAGATCAGGAGTTCCGGGCAAGTCGCGGCGGTGGAGCCGGAATCGGTAGCCCGCACGGTGCACTAAGCTGCGCACCAGTAGTTCAGGGCGCATACCCTCGCTGCGGATGGCCCGCATGATGGCGCTCCGCTTCTCTGATGAGACGCGATCCATTAGGACGCCAATCTATCGGTATCGGAACGGCTACTTAAAAGACATCGATCCAGACAGATTTTTTTTGACCCGCTCGCAAAATTCATCGCGAGACGGCGGCGTCTTATAGAGGACGGCCTGTTGTAGGTTTGCGTGGCTCGTCCCCTCGACGGTATCGAGCACAAACCGATAACGTTTCGCCCTATCGTCGAACTCAAAACGGTACGCGAGAAAAATGATGTTTACGGTCTGGCTCGTGACATTTTTGGACCGCATGAAATCAGCCCGCTCGCATATGTTCCGATAGACGGCGTCCTGAATAACGGCGACAATCTTCGTCTGCCAGTGGTGATGGAAGAAGCCTTTACGAATAAGCTGTGTAATGTAGCGCTTATAAACATTGTCCCAATTGAGGCCGTAAGTGGGGCGGGATGTGATGTTCTTCTCTGCGAGAAGAGCCTTATACGCTGGCATTACTGATCCCGTGATATCGATCGCCTGAAGCTCGACCGACAGGAACTTCGACACGTCGCCCTTCGCGTCGAGCTGAGCCACAACGAAATCCACTGTACCGAAACCCTTCATCGTGACCTCGCGCGCTACACGCAGGCCTTTTGGCGGTTTCCCGGACCAGCAATGGGTCACTACGTCGCGAAGGAACTCGATCTCGCGGAACCGTTGCGGGCAAACGCAAATTAGCTTGCGGTCAGAATCCTTACCTACCCAGATAGAGCAGACAGGATAGGACTGGCCAGGGAGAGCGGTGCTTCTTTTACTGCACGTTGCACCGAGAAATGGACATTCGTAGTCGCTCAGCTTCGGCCCCTTCTTTGCCTGCCGTCCTAAGACCTCTCCTACTATGTCAGTAGGATCAAACGCCAAGGGCTAGTTGTTGAGGCCCCTCTGCCTCACCCTCATACATTCCAGACACCGCCGCAACGATCGAACGCGCTATGCATCTTGCCAAAACTGGGGGCACTGCGTTGCCGACCTGAACGTACTGTTCCGTTCGTGGCCCCTTAAACCGAATGCGATCCTCAAACGATTGAAGCCGTGCGGCTTCCCGCACCGTTAGAATCCGGTCTTGCGTAGGATGAATGAAGGCACCCCAATGGAGATCGCATTTCGTAAGAATCGTACAAGCCATCCCACTCGGCAGCAGCCGACCATAACGTTTGGTGTGATCACAGCGCCTGGCTCTTTTCATACCGCTCGGGAGAAGATTAGTCGGGATGTCCCTCCAACTGCCTCCCTGAGGTATGTGTTTCATGCGGCGCAGATTGATGGGAGCGAGGCGGGGAGCGTCGTGATTGCTGACGACCTTTTCCCTTCCCCTGAGAGAACGTTGATATTCTGATTGAGGAGGGTTTGCGTAAGGCAACCCGCTACCGGCTTGACCGTTTGCCAGCTGCGGCAGATCGCTAATTGCCTCCCACACCGTGACGTACGGTAATTCCGATCCATTGTGCCTCGGAGAAGGCCATAGGATCGGATCGCTCGTCCTCGTAGCGATAAAAATAATTCGGCGCCTTTCCTGAGGTACGCCGAAGTTCTCGGCCTTTAAGATTCGGCTTTCAACACGATACCCGAGCGCACCGAGGCTTCGCACAATCTCTTTGATGGCCCTCCCGTTTCCCAAATCGCGCATGCCGGGCACATTTTCCATCACGATCCACTTCGCGCGCACACCATCAACGATTCGCAAATATTCTCGGAATAACCGGCTTCGGTCGTCGTGGAAACCGCGCTGATGATTGTAGACTGAGAATGCTTGGCAGGGCGGTCCGCCGATCAGGCAATCCAATTCGCCTCTACGAAGGCCGACCGAGCGCAACAACTCGACAGCGGACAACTCCTCGATAGGTTGTGGAAAGAACGCGCTGTTCGGGTGCGAGGCCTTAAATGTTTCCGCGGCCCAGCGGTCGATATCGTTGGCCGCGAGGATATTGAAACCAGTCTGCTGAAAGCCGTCGCTCAGCCCTCCTGCCCCGCAGAAGAGGTCAATGACTGTTAAGCCCAGACTTTCCTCAGCGACCTCCATCCTCTTCCTCCGCCTACACCCCTCCATAGTAGATCTCTTATAATTGGCTGCACATTACTCGGCGCCCTTCTCCTAAGGCAATGTTTTACGATTGCCGCCCATAGCTCTTATGAACAGGCGGAAAGAGGGATCATGCTATTATGCACTGCCAGGGACCTCCAGCCTCCTTGTCCCGGACCTTATCAGCTCCCCTTGGAAGAACTCTTTGGCAGCCATTAGGCCCACCTCGCCGTCCTTGGACGCTTGAATCCGAGGCAATAGTTCGCAACGAGTCCTTGAATGTTGCCTTGGTCTGGACGTCGCGGCCATCCGAGGTACGTCCATCGTCACCGGGCAGCGACACGCTATGCAGGGTAACGTCGTATTCATGCTCGGCGATGACTTCACCGATATCTCCTACCAAACGCGCGTCGATTGTGAACTCTCGGTTTGGGAAGGTGCTCTGCAGACGTTCGATACCCTTGAAAGATCAGGCCGAGCGCTTCACGGATAGCTTGGCGTTTGGGCATCTGATCGGCGCTGATGATAGTTCCTCCTGCCGCTGTGATCGGCCCCACCCATTACCAAGCCCTCGACCGCCCGCTTCAGGTGCTCGTCGGAGAAGTGCGCGCCCGAATTCCGCTGCCACATCGCTGCCACGGAGGCTCGATTGGCGCGGTTCTTTGGCGTCGACTGCGGCGGCCAAAAAGAGAATAATGGCCGAAAACAGCCCCTATCAGCGGCCAAAGGAAGACCTTGATGAAATTCGGCATTTTCATGGCGCCGTTCCATCGCAGCGGCGAAAATCCCACGCTCTGTTTCGAACGCGACCTGGAACTCATCGAATGGCTCGACCGCACCGGCTACGACGAAGTCTTCATCGGCGAGCATCATTCCTCCGGATGGGAAATCATTTCATCGCCCGACATTTTTATCGCCGCCGCCGCCGGACGCACCCGCCGTATCATGCTCGGGTCGGGCGTGGTCAGCGTCCCGTACCATCATCCGTTCAATATCGCGAACCGCTACGCCCTGCTCGACCATCTGACCCGCGGCCGCGTGATGCTCGGATGCGGTCCGGGCGCGCTCGCGGCTGACGCGCATATGCTTGCGATCGACACGACCCAGCAGCGCCGCCAGATGGTCGAGGGCGTCAAGGCGATAATGCGGCTCTTCACCGAGGAGGGCGGGATTACGATTGACGGCTCTTTCTTCCGCCTCAACGACGCCCATCTGCAGGTCAAACCCTACCAGCAGCCGCATCTGCCGATTTTCGTCGCCAATACGATCTCGCCCTCGGGGATGGTCGCGGCGGGCGAGCTTGGATGCGGCGTGTTGTCGGTCGCGGCGTTCGCCACCGGCGGCATGGAGGGGCTGCCCAAGCGCTGGGCGGTGGCCGAGGAGACGGCGGCAGAGCATGGCAAGACGGTCAGCCGCGCCAACTGGCGGATGGTGATGCCGATTCATCTGGCGGAATCCAAAAAGGAAGCCCTCGAGGATGTGCGCGAGGGCGGTAACTCGTGGATTCAGGATTACTTCATCGACACCTTGGGCGCGAAGATCCAGTTCGAGGAATATCCGGGTCAGCCGCGCGAGGAGATGACGGTCGATCGGATGGTTGGGCGGGGCGGTGCGATTGTCGGCACCCCGGACGACGCGATCAAGCGCATCCGCGAAGTCCAGGAAGCCAGCGGCGGTTTCGGCGGTCTGCTCGGACTCGCCCACGAATGGGCCTCGCGCGAAAAGACGCTGCGCTCATACGAGTTGTTCGCGCGTTACGTGATGCCGCAGTTCCAGGGCACGGTCGCTGAAATCGAATACTCCCAGCGCTGGGCCGCCGGGCAGCGCGAGTTGCTGTTCAACAAGTCGGTCGCCGGAATCATGACCGCGATGAACGACTACAAGCAGCATCGCGAGGCCAAGGGCGAGAAGCCCTCCGAGATAGCCGACCAGCCGGTCACCCGTATTCGCCCGTAATCGTTACGCTTGCCGGTTCGGCGCGCAGCCGCCCCCTCGATGGAGGCGGCTGCCTTTTTTTCGCGAGGCCCGGGCGCGATCGACGGCGCTTTTAATTTCACGCCGGGTGCGAATTACTCCGTTGACCCGTCAACTTACCATCGTTAGCGTGATCGCTAACCGATCGGGTGATCGCCAACACTTGGATTCGCGCATCCCGGGTCCCGATGCGCGCTTCTCCCCTGGAGCAAACCGCTTGTCGCATTTGAGCGAGGCGCAGATCCTTCGCTTCCTGATCCAGCTTAGCGTGCTGCTGCTGGTGAGCCGCACGCTGGGCGACCTCATGAAGCGCCTGGGGCAGGCTCCAGTCATCGGCGAATTGCTCGCCGGCGTGATCGTCGGCCCGTCGATATTCGGCAACCTCGCGCCGGGCGTGTTCGCCGCGTGCTTTGGCGGTGACCCGATGTCGCGCCATCTGCTGGAAGCCTTCGCGTGGACCGGCGCGATCCTGCTGCTGCTCTATATCGGACTCGAAACCGATCTCGATATCCTCGCCGGCCAGGGACGCGCCGCCGCCTGCGTGTCGATATGCGGGATGGTGATCCCGTTCGGTGCGGGAATGATGCTGGGCCTGGCGCTGCCCGCACAGTATCTCGCCGCGCCGGACCAGCGGCTTATCTTCATGCTCTTCATGGGAGTGGCGATCGCAATCTCGGCGGTTCCGGTGATCGCGAAAATTCTGATCGAGCTTGGCCTGATGCGCCGTGAGTTGGGGATGCTGATCCTGGCGGCTGGATTGATCGACGACACCACGGGATGGCTCCTGCTGTCGTTGGTCGCGGGACTGGCGAGCGGCCGTGCGCTCTCCCCGGCCTCGATTGGGCTGCTGCTGGGGGAAGCCGCGACCTTCCTCGCGTTCTGCTACTTCGTCGGCGTGCGGCTGGTCACGTGGCTGATGCGATGGGTGGACGACCGGGGTGCGGCCGAGCATGGGAAGTTCAGCGCGATGGTACTGGTCGGCTTCGCCTGCGCGATCGCGACCCAGGCGATCGGTCTGCACGCGGTGTTCGGCGCCTTCGTTGCGGGACTGATGCTGAGCCGCGCGCCGCGCGTGCGCGCCCGCGACCGCGCCGAGATGGAGGCGGTCACCATGGGCCTGATGGCGCCGGTGTTCTTCGCTTACTCGGGTTTGCAGGCCAATCTTTCGGCGCTGGGGAGTCCCGTGGTGCCGTTGATCGTGCTGGGCGTCGCGTGCACGGCCAAGATTGCGGGCGCGCTCCTGGGCGGCAAGCTCGGAGGACTTCAATTCCGCGAAGCTCTCGCGGTGGCTTTCGGGATGAACGCCCGCGGCGGGATGGAAATTATCCTGGCCCTGTTGGGGCTCAGCCTCGGCGTGCTGACGCCGGCGATGTACACGGTGATCGTCGCGGTCGCGGTCATCACCTCGATAATGACCCCGCCCTTGCTCACCTGGGCGCTAAGCGGCGTGCGCCGGCGGCAGGCTGACGCGGAACGGGCCGAGCGCGACCGTATCCTGAGCCGCCTGCCGCTGCGCACCGCCGGGGCCAAGCTGCTGGTGCTGAGCGGCGGGGGGCCGCATGCGGAGCTGGCGACCCATCTCGCCGCCACGTTGGGCAAATCCTCCGACGCGAGTATCACGGTATTCCATGCCGCGGCCGGCGATTCCAACGGGAGCAGCGGCGCGGCGGCCGCATTCGACGCGCAATTCGCGCGCCTCAAGGAGATCGCTACCTCCGCCGGCGCCGCCAACGTCTACCAGCGGACCGGCAGCGGCGAGTCGATCATCGAGGCGATCGTGCAGGAGAGCGAGCGCGGCTATGACGCCATCTTTGCCGGCGCCTCGCAAGTTCACGGCCACGCAGTCCTTGGCGGCGAGGTATTGCGCGGCTTGCTCGGCGCGGTTCGCGCGCCCGTGGTGATTGCGAGCAACGCCGGCTCCGCGATGCCGATGCGCAAACTGCTGGTGCCGGTGAGCGGCGCTTCCTTTGCGCGCCTGGGCGCAGCGGTCGGGATGCTCTACGCACACGCGGCCGGAGCCGAAACCACGGCTCTTTACGTCCGCCAGCGCTCGATCCTCGACTGGCGCACGGTCACCGGGGGCGCCGCGGCGGACGGCGAAGGCGAGGAAGCGGTCGGCGAGATTCGCGAACTTGCCGAACAGCTCGAATTGAAGATCGCGACCCGTATCGAAACCGGCGTCAACGCCGAAAGCGTCATCCTGCGCACGATCAAGGAGGGCGCATTCGACCTGCTCATGATCGGCGCGCTGTTCCGTTCGGCCAGGAGCGCCTGTACTTCGGCGGCCAGGGTGGATCAGATCCTGCGCGGCGCCGGATGCGCGGTCGCGGTGGTCGTCGCGCCGGAACAATCGCCGCGGCACTGAGCGCCGGTCTTGCGCATCGATGGCAATCCCGGAGGCAAGCCGCGGCGAGCTCAACGTCGTCACCGGCGCGCTCGGTTATACCGGCCGCTATATCGCCAGCGCGCTCTTCGAGCGGGGCGCGCGGGTCAGGACCCTGACCGCGCATCGCTGGCAACCGACCTGTCCCACCGCGTTCAGCTCATGGCTTCGAGACAATGCGAACCTGGTAGGAAGAGGCTACACGTCGGAGTTGGCCAAACGTTTCGGCGGAAGCGATGGGCGCGGCTGACCGCGGCACCCACGCTCTGGTAGCATGCTCTGCGCATCAGCGAGGTGTGTTTAGAATTTTTTCGCGCTGAGGAGTGCGAGGGAGCTTCTCCGATGTCTATCTACGACGAGATCTGCCGTTCGATCGATCGCTACAGGGACCGGGCGATTGGGCTTGGCCGCGAGATCCACGCCCATCCCGAATTGAAGTTCGAGGAACGGTTCGCGGCCGGGCTGCTCGCCGGCGCGCTCGGCGAGATGGGGGTCGAGGTCGAGCGGGGCGTGGCGGGGATGGAGACCGCCTTTCGCGCCGAGACCGGGAAATCCGATCGATCGATTCCGAGCGTCGCGATCCTCGCCGAGTACGACGCGCTGCCCAACGGCCACTCCTGCGGCCACAACCTCATCTGCACCGCCGCGCTTTCGGCGTTCGCCGGCCTTGCCGCAGTCCGGGCGCAATTGCCCGGCCGCGCCGTGATCCTGGGCACGCCGGCCGAGGAAGGCGGGGGCGGCAAGATCATCATGCTGGAAAGTGGCGTGCTCAAAGATATCGACGTCGCGATGATGGCGCATCCGGTCGACGGCGAATACGCCACCTTCCCGACGCTCGCCACGCGCCACCTGCGCCTCACGTTCCACGGGCGCGCCTCGCATGCTGCGGCGGCGCCATGGGCCGGCGCAAGCGCGCTCGCGGCGGTGATCCAGACCTTCCAGAGCGTCGACGCCGCGCGGCTGCACTTTCGCGACGGCTCGCGCATCCACGGCATCATCACCAACGGCGGCCAGGCGGTGAACATCATCCCCGAGAAGGCGGAGTGCGAGTTTTTGTGCCGCGCGCATACGACCAGCTATACCCACGAGATCGCCGACCGCGTCCTCCGATGCGCCGAAGCGGCCGCCACGGCGACCGGAACCAGAGTCACGCACGCAATCGTTGGCGGCTACAAGAATATGATCAACAACGTCGCGATGGCCCATCGCTATGCGCATCATTGCGAGACGCTCGGGGTCAGGGCGCCGGACGCGCCCCCGGACATGCCGACCGGATCGACCGACATGGGCGACGTGAGCCATACGCTGCCGGCGATTCATCCGATCTTCCGCATCGCCGATCCGGGCGCGGGCAATTGCCACGAGGAACGCTTCGCGAAGCTTGCCGATACGCCGCGCGCCTACGAGGCGATGATCCGGGTGGCGAAAGCGATGGCGCTGACGGCGTATGATTTGCTTGCGGACCCGGGGCTGATGGAATCGGCCAGGCGCGAGTTCGCGGCCCGCGAGCAGAGTTGATGGGCTAAGTTTTCCTCGGCAATCGCTTCGCAGCGGACGGGTCGGCGCCGCACCGCCGCAGTTTTTTCCACGTTACGGGAACAAAGAAAGTGAGGTTTGGTTTTGCGAAAGGGTGACGTTGCATTGATCGCTTCCGTTCTGCTGTACGCGGCCGGATGGGTTGTCTACCTGCATTTCAACGCGCACGCGGGCGAGGTGATTCGCATGGCGGGCGAGGCTTCGCTGGTGGGCGGGCTATGCGATTACATCGCATTGAAGATGCTGTTCGAGCGCAAATGGTATCTGCCGAATTCCGGTGTATTGCCGCGAAACCGCGAGCGTATCATCAAGGGCATCGGCAACACGGTCGAAAACGAATGGCTCACGCCCGACATGATTCATCGCAAGCTCACCGAATATGACGTAGTCAGCCAAGTCGGGCGATGGCTCGAGCAGGTTTCGTTGCGCGATGCCGACCTCGCATTCCTCGAGGAGCAGGCATTGCGTTTGGCGCAGTGGCTAAAGCGGCCCGAAGTAGTGGATCGTATCGTGATCGAGCTGCGGAAGCTGCTGGGGATCGGACCGCTGCTGAGGATGGTGGAGCGGCTGCTGGTGAATTTCGAGGGCAAGCTTCGCGAATTCGCGGAAAACCTTCCGGAGCTGGTCGCGAGATTCAGCCACGATCCGGATTTCTTGAATTATCTCGAGAGCGAGATTCATCGCCTGGGTCTTCGGCTTCAGACTGACAGCACCGAACGCGAGCATGTGCAGCGTTGGGTCGAAGAGGTGCTGAATAAATCGGTGGGGAATTTGAGAGGCGAGATCGCGCGGGTGGTGGTGGAAAACCTAAGCCGCAAGACCGACGAGGAAATCCGGTTTCAGATAGAATCCAAGACTCGCACGCATCTGGAATGGATCCGGGTCAACGGCAGCCTGTTCGGTGCGCTGTTCGGACTGTGCGCCGCGTTCCTGCGCAGCGCGATCCCGCTGGAATTGTACACGGCCGTGATGCGCACCTTCACCCCTTTCAGATAAGCGCCCGCGCATCGGGTAGGTGTGAGTGAGGTTCTATGTTCAGCGTGCTTCGCTGCGAGGCGCGCTTTTTCAGCGGCAGCCGCAGCCTCCACCGCGGCATCCGCCCCCGCTCATCGCGCCGCCGTCATTGCCGCCGCCATTCATCGAAGGGCCCGCGTCCGCGCCGCGCGCCGACGCGAAGACCGAAAGCTCGCGCGCGATATTTTCCCCATGACACGCCGGGCATTGGGTCTCCTGCCCGCCAGGGCGGACAAAGCTCTCGAAGGAGCGATCGCAATCAGCACAGTGATATTCGTAAATCGGCATCGGCATTCATCACTTGTCAGCATTATTTGCGGTATGAGATTCGTCGTCGAATGGCTGAGCGTACTCGACCAGCACGCCGCGGGTCGCCTTGGGATGAAGGAAGCAAATCATCCCGGCCAGGCCGTGGCGCGGAACCTGGTCGATTAGCTGGATGCCCTTGGCTTTCGCATCGGCAAGCTCGCGGGCGACGTCATTGGTTTCGAAGCATACGTGATGCAATCCGCCGCCGCGCCGCGCGAGGAACTTGCCCACGCCGCCCTCGGCGCTGAGCGGCTCCAGCAGTTCAACTTCGCTGCCGCCGACCTCGAGCAGCGCCGCGCGCACGCTCTGCTCCTCAATCGTGGCACTCCTGGTTAGCCGCATCCCGAGCGTATCGCGCCAGAACTTGAGCCCTTGCTCGAGGCTCGGCACGACCACGCCCACGTGATGAATTCGCGTCAGCATTTTTTAGCCTACCCTGCCGCCGACTGCTTGAGGCAAATCTTGTTCTGCAAATCGAGCCACTGCGCCTTCATCTGCGGACTGCCGAGGCTCGGATGTTCGCTACGGGTGACCGCGAGCTTGTTGCAAGCGCCGGAGACATTGCCTTCGACGGCGAGAATCTGCGCCATATTGTACTTGGCCTGGTACCACAGGCTGTCCGATTGCGCCGCGGTCGCCTCGACGCGCGACCACAGGTCGAGCGCGTTCTTGTAATCCTTGCGCGATTGCGCGATCCGCGCCAAGCCTGCGTTGGCATCGGGCGACGCCGCGTCCGCCTTGACCACCTCGGCGAAGGTTGCCTCGGCCTTGTCGGCCTGGCCGAGCGCGGCGTAGGCCTGCCCGAGAATCGACAGCGTGCCGGTGAGATTCCTGGCAGGAATCTTGCCCGCCTTGACCATGTCGTCGAAGTAGCTGTAATCGAGCGCCGTCAACTGAGCCTGGGCGAGGTAGGCTTTCTGATCGCCGCGGGCCTGGGCTGCGAGCGCGCCGCGCCAGAAGTCCGCGCCAATCTCCTTGATGAAGTCGCTATGGGCGGGATTGCCCTGGTTGCGCTTGACCAGCGCGGCGACGTCGCGCGCGATCGCGTCCCATTGTCCGACCGCGGCCTGCGCTTTGAGCCGCCATTCGAAAACTTCGTTGAAGTGATCGCTCATGGCGGGGTACTCGCTCTCGTAACCGGTGAGCAGCGCGGCGATCTCACGGTTGTTGATCGCGCTGCCCTCGTGCTCCTGCAGGCTGGCGAGCATGTAGATAGCCCTGCCACGCGCATCGTGGAAGAAGCGCCGCTGCATCGGCGCGGCGCGCTCGGCCTGCGGCTCGCGGTTGATCGCGTCGCGCAAGCCCTTGATCGCTTCCGCGCGCATCGCAGTCAGCGCGACCGAGGGCTTGGCGTTCTTGCCGGCGGCCTCCTGCGCCTGCTCGGCCTTCGCGACCATCAGGTAGTTGCACTCGGCGGCGTTGAAGACCGCGGTGAAGTCATACGAGGGATTACCCGAGACCTGCTGATACTGCTTGATCGCTTCGGCATACTCGCCCTGCTTCTGCAGCCGCTCGGCGATTCTGAAGCGCGGCTCAAAAGCATACTGCCCGTGCGGATAGGCCTTGAGGTAGTCCTGGGCGGCGGCCAGCCACTGCTTCTCGAGCGCCGCGTTGCTCTTGCCGGTGCGCTCCCATTGCAGGCGGGGCAGCTTGAACCGCATGTAGGAAGCCCACTGCGCGTCGGGATTGCCCGGCTGCTTTGCGACCTGATCGACGAGCTTCTCGACCAGATCGATCCGGCCGAGCGAATAGTAGAGGTCGGCCGCGTACTTGTAGGCTTTCGGGTAATGGCCGGTGTCAGCCGCCTCGGTAAAATATTTCGCCGCGGGGAGCGGCTGATGCTTGAAATAAAGCTCGCTCGCCAGCAGCCACTTCTCGAACGGATCGGTTGAATTGCCGAACTCGGCCACCGGGTCAGGCACGTACTGCGAGACCGCCGAGAGCGCAATCGCCCATTCATTCTTGTCATCCTGGCGAGCCTTGATGTACTCGACGGCCTCGCGATGGAAGCTGGCGCGCTTGGCCGGATCGGTCGCCGCCTTTTCGGCCTCGAACAACTCCCGAAGGCGCATCAGCTCAAGACCCTGGCGCGTTTGGCCGGTTGCGCCCTCGGCCGCTTCACCCGAGAGCCTGGCCGCCTGCCCCGGTTGGCCCATCGCGGCGTAGGTCGCCGCCAGACCCTGTTGGGCCGGCCGGTACTGCCGGGTTTCGGGGCCGTCGCGCATGATGCGCTTGAAGTCGGTTATGGCGTGGTTGTATTCCTGGCGGTCGTACTTGCCCAATTCGCGCTCGCAAAGCGCCCGCCCCAACAGGTTCTCGCGAATAAGCTCGGGCGAGAAAATCACCAGCGTGCTCGAAGTGAAGCCGTCGATCGCCTGGTTGAGCAGCCGCCGCGCCAGTGAAGGATCGCCGCTGTAGAGCAGCGCGCCGCGATAGTGCAGCCACGACAGCGGATAGAGCGCTCGCAGCGCGAGCTGCTCGGGCTGGTCGTAGTCGCAATTACCCCCCGCGTCGATCTGCGCGATACATGCGTCCTTCTTGTGCTGATACGCCTGGTAGATCCGGTTGAGCATCGATTCGAGCTGCAGATACGTCTCGATAAGCTCGCTGCGGCTATTGCGGCTGTTGGCGGCCTCCTCGAATTCGCCCTCAGCCTCGTCAAGTTGCGTGATGACCGAGCTCGCCGTAGCAGGGTCGGATATTGCTTCGTTAACTCGCGACTCCAGTCCATTGAGCCGCGAGTTAAGCCCGCCAAGCGAAGCGTCGGCGGCCGAGAACCAGACCGCCAGTCCCAATAGGACCAGGAGCGGCGTGAGGGCGAGCAAACTACGGCGTGGATGCACCATTCGGGTCGATTCCTGCCACAGCCTGAAGAATCCCGGTGCGAGGTCGTCGGATACGGCCATCCGACCGGGTCAAAGGCCGTGTTGATTAAGGATTGTATTGGCGACAAGACGCAAGCCCAACCTCGACTGACTAACCCAACAAAACACGGCGTCTTTTGTTCCGCTTTGCGGCTTGGGTCGTCCTCCATCGCGATGGTCATTGGTACAGAACTGTTACAGCGCAAGCAACCCCGGCCACCGCGCCCCCGAAGCGAGCGGTGCATGGCAGAGTCGGCCATCAAGCGGCGGCTTGCTTTCGCGGTAGTACCGTAATCTTTGACGGGTCGCCTTCGTGGATATTCAGGAACTCATCGATCTTGGCGGCGGCCTGATCGAGATCGCCCTCGCTCAAGGAACCCACGCCTGCGACCGACGGGTTCCTGACTCGACGGACGAAAATGCCTCACAAACGCGAAGGTTTTGAATCAAGGAACCCAAGGAACCCACAAAAGCGTAGAACCACCGGCGCGCGCACAGTCGGATGACTGCGTGTCGCTTCCAAGCGATCCCTACGGGCGGGCCACGGCGATCGCGCACTACTGCGAAGCCAAGGGCGTTGACCTAAAAACTTTCCCCGCCGAGCATCCCGATCTCATTCGAGACGAGGGCTCTGCGCACGAATCTGCCGCTCAGACACCCGCTGAAAGCATCATCGCATCTTGCCAGCGATACGGAGTCGCCCTCAGGATTGACCCGGCGACCGGCGACCTCGTTGTGGGGAAAGCGGGCGCCAACACCGACGACCCGACGCAACCGTGGCCCTCACTACTGGTAGCGATCGAGGTCCACCTGAAGCCGTGGCCGCGCTCGTGGTTGCCGGCTGGACAATTACTCTGTGGGCCGCGCCTTTACTAATAGCGCGGACCTCGAGTTGCCATGCCTACCGCATCGTCGATGCTGGGCGGTTTCCCGCCGTCCCACGTTGAAAACGCGTCAGAGACTCCAGGCCGCCGCTAGCTCCGACCGCGCTAGACAGGCTCCGGCCCATGACAGCAACCGGCCGCGCCGGGCATAATGCCTTTGTCTTTTGAGTGAGATTTCACCCGCCCTTTTCGGGCGAAGGGCAATGTGTGCCAAAGGCTAGGGCGTAACTATGGGCCTACAGGATTACGTCACGATCATTTCTGGACTCGCGATTATTGTTCTTACGGCGCTTGGCATCATGGTCGTCGTAAATCCGCCCAAGGGCAAAAAGAAGAAGCGCTACGAATGGTCGATCGGAGCTGTCGGGGGGGTTGCCGGAATCGCGTTGATTGGCTCAGTAATAATAACCGCAACGCGGAGAAGCGGTGAAGCTGCTCATTGCAGAGCGATCAAGCAACGGCTTGGAGAATTTATTGCAAGCGACGCAGATATGCAGCGTCAGTGCCAAACTCGAATGGCAGCAGTACCGGATGTCGAGAAATTCAAACGCGGAGTCGAATCTTTTCTACATAAAGAATTAGACGAATCGTATGTCGCCCGCTTTCGAGATGGCTCAACGACAGTATCAATTCCTGGCGACGCGGCACATCAAAGTGCTTGGAGCGATCTTTACGTTCGCAATGAGAATTTGGAGATGTTCAGCCGAGAGATTGTCTGTCCAACACCTTAATCGTTCGGCGTTTGGATGCGCAGATGGTTCGTCAAGTACCGCCACCTAAATTTGGGTGGCAACGCCGGTGCGAGCCACGCCCGGAACCGCCAAAATCGTGGTTTCTAGGCGCGCGCGCCCGGCCTACCAGTCTCAGAATAAGAAGTCTTAGAGCAGGCCAGACTTCTGACGCGCGCGCACCGAATAGCGGCGTGGCGGTAGCTCGAATATTTATCGCCTGAGTCCTCCGGGAGACAAAAGGTTCAGCCTGCGGCCACTGCGAATCTAAGGGACTGGTACAGAACTGGAACAAAAGATTCCTTGGTGAGTATTCTACTGTGCGCAGAAGGCTTGAGTTTGTTGAGTTTCTTTGAAAGATCGTTCGAGGTTTCGCACTAGCGGATTTGATTATGAATTAGGGTGATTGCAAGACGATCGATAGCAGGCGGATTGCCGGCCCGCGATTGACGAGCCGATGACCGCTGTGACCGCGGATTTAGTGCTTCGCTGTCACGATTTGGTGGATCGGGGCGCCGATTTGCCGAGCAATCGCGAAATTTCTTCCATCAATCGCTCAGTCTTGTAAGGCTTACGCAGAAAAACGTTGTAACTATTGCAATGTTCGGCGATCGTCTTCTCGGGTAGCGCGCTCGCGAGAAGCACTGGAACTGAGCGAAGTCTCTTGTCAGCGCGCATCGCCGTGATAACACCCGCGCCGTCCAATAGCGGCATCATAAAGTCCAGGATAACGAGATCCGGCACTGTCTTCTGCATCCGGCTCAGCGCCTCCTGGCCATTGATCGCGCTTTGGACCGAGAAACCGGCGTCGCTAAGAATCGATTCGAGAACTTCGAGAATCCCGAACTCATCGTCGACTATTAGGATTGTTTTCTTAGCCAGACCGGCCTTGTTCTTCACCATGCGCCCAACTCATCTCTTATCTTGAGTCAGTTTCGGCTCATTTTTCGGAGACAGGCTAGGCAAGATCGATTTCGCGCTCGCAGAACTTTCGGCCAGTTCGATACCGCCCGCAGAAAAGTACAGTTGGCGCAAATCGGAATCAAAGGCGCTGTCGCGTACTTTCAGGATCGAAATAATCCGGTACAGGCTGGCGCCCGATTCGACGAAGCGCGAAACGATGTGATTGTCGGTCACGTCGGACAGGCCTTGCAGCGGTACAGTGATCGTCGGTCCCACAATCTCCATCACTTCCGCGGTGCATATGGTGGTGACTCCCTGCGCACGCAATTCATGGACCAGTGCCGAAAAGAAAGGCTCGATCGGTCTGGAGCGAAGGGCCTTCTTGAACCCGCCCAGACCGTCGATCAGCAGCCGTTTGACCTTTCTGCGTTTGATATCGCGCAGCATCCGATCGGCGAGTTCGTCCAGGAACTGATCGGTCGGTGCCTGCCATAGTATTTGCACGTGCCCCGCGTCGAGCTGCTTAACCATCGAAGGGCAACTCGCTTTGGCTCTCATGTGAATTCGCGCTGGCGTTTCATAAAAACCCAGCAGGAGTCCCGGCTCATCGGCGCTGCAGAGCGACAGAAACTGCAGGCCCAACGTAGTCTTGCCGGTGCCGGAAGGGCCGATCAGCATCGTGGATGAACGCTCGGGGAAGCCGCCGCCCAGCATTTCGTCGAGCCGGGAATTCCCCGACGAAATCCGTCGCATTTCACCGTTGACATCAGTACTGGGGCTGATCTGGGTTTCCAGCCGCGGATAGACAGTAACTCCATCCTGATTGATATCGTAGGAATGAACTCCCTGAAGGTAGCCGCTGCCGCGAAGCTTTCGCACGCACAACTCACGCGCGGAGCGCCATTCGTGGATCGTAGTTCTCAGGTTGATGATGCCGTCCACCATGGTTTCTTCGGACGACGGTGTATGCTCAGCAGGATTGGTGAGTAGAAAGACCGTACAGTCCGCGGCGTCGGCCTGGGTTTGCAGCTGCTGCACGAAGAGTTTCAGTTCCTCGGGGGATCGCGCATGGTCGGAAGCCGACGCGAATCCGTCGACCACCAGGGTAGTCGCCTTGCGCGCGCCAACCTCTTTGCGCAGCAGCTGGAGCAGGCCGTTCAGGCCTTTTTCCTTCAATGCGCTGAAACCACTGACGTAGACGATCCCATTGCCTACTTCGTCTTCCTTGAAGAAAGTCAGGCTCTTGATGTTGAGCAGCATCCGGGCGACGGTTTCAGCAATCAACGTTACATACAGGGCTTTTTTTCCCGATGACGCGCGGTTGAAACAAATTTGATTTCCAAGAATCGTTTTGCCAACGCCGGGTGGGCCTTCGACGATATAAAGGCCACCGCCGAAGAAGCCGCCTCGGAGAATCTCATCGAGGCCCTTTATGCCCGAGGGTTCGCGCGTGAGTTCATAATGGTTTTTGCTACTCATCGATGCTCCCGAGGTTTAATTGGCAGCGTTACCGTGAAGCATGAGCCTTCGCCCGGTTTGCCGAGCACGGTTATCGATCCGCCCATCGATTCGACCAGGTTGCGTACCAGCCATAAGCCAATCCCAAAGCCGCTCTTGGGCGCGCCGCCCACGACTCTTTCAAAACGCTCGAATATGCGGTCCTGATCTTTGCTATCGATACCTATTCCGTTGTCGCGAACGATCAATTGGGCCAAACCATCGCCGGAGGTCAACGTCAGTTCTATTGGTTTGCGATCGCCATACTTGATCGCATTTGATAGTAAATTCTCCACCACTCCCGAAAACGCGAGCTCATCAAGATGCGCGATCACTGCATGCTGTATATTGGTAGTCAGCTCGGAGCCACTGCGAACAATCATCGGCATATAGTCATTGACCACACCGTGCGTCACTTCAGACAGGTTCAGCTCGGCAGGTTTGAGAAGGAACCGCTTAGAGCTTATCTGCGCGACTTCCAGGAGCATTGTGGTTCGCGTGACGAAATGTTTGATGAGGCGTTCGAGCCGATCCAGTTCCGCGTCGCGCTTGAGGTCACTTTCGGATTGCTCTTCCTCGCGGATGAGCTGCACGCAAAGCAGAATTGGCGTCAAAGGATTGCGTAACTCATGTGCGACCACCGCGAGAAAGTCGTCGCGTGCGCGAACTGCCTCTTGCAGTTCAGCGATCAGTTGATCGCGTGGATCCTCCTCCGCCTGCCGCGGGCGAACATCTTTTTCGGCCCCCCGTTTTGCGCCAGAGGACGTCTGGTCCGCCGCGTCGCTCGGATGCTTTGCCATCGCTCTCGCCTGTAGCGGACAGGATCAAATTCAGGTGGTAACACTCATGGCAGCGATATTTTTACCAATCGCTCCGCGCGGGCGTGATATGGCCCACTGATATAGAAACTCCAACCTCAGGCAGCGATAATATATGCCTCGCTGCGGCTGTAGAGGTCAATCCCGCGGGCGCATTAGCGCACTCTATGCGGACGTCAAAAGCGAACTCGAGCAAATCGGCCGCTACAATAAATTACGAACTGCTTGCGCGTATTCTCCGCCCTGTGATGCTGCGCGATACGCAGGCAGTCCGCTTTATGTCTACTTAGAAAAGTTTTCAAACTCACAGGCGGCGCCTGTTTAGAGAAAAATTTCCATCTCGAGTCCAAGCGCCCTCTAAGTGCGGCCCATGCAAACGCGATCGTCAAACCGCCCTGCCCGTTTCCCCCGCATCGCGCCGCCTCGGTGATCACATACGCCTCAGCAGCCAGTCGGTGACACAGAAGTTCTTTGGTTCGCGGTCCGACCACCGCTGACCTCGCCTTGGCCGCGCGTGCCTCGGTAGCCCGCAAGTAGAAACCTTGGATACGACCCGCCGGGCCTGCCTGGCCGAAGTACTTGACCCGCTATCGGTGGCAGTTTATGCTCGGTCGTAATAAATGAGAAACATGACTAATTTTATCACTTATTCAGACGGGACCCGTTAATGAATCTCGAGTTCACTCTGCTGGGCTTTGTCGTCGCCGCGCTCGTGGCCATGACCGGGGTAGGTGGCGGCTCCCTGATGGCGCCCGTACTTATACTGGGGATGCACATGGCGCCCGGCGTGGCCGTTGGCACTGACCTTTTTTATACGGCCGTGACGAGAGCCGGCGCCCTCTGGATTTACGCGCGCAGGGGCCAGGTCCGATGGCGGCTGGCGGGCCGGATGCTTGCGGGAAGCCTGCCGGCGGCCGCCGTGGCACTGGCAGGGCTCTGGCTGCTGGGACGCGGGCCGCGCGACTTTGATACGGCGGCCAACGTCGCACTGAGCATCGCCCTAACCGCGAGTGCGGGGGTGATTTTATTCCGCGAGCAGTTGCGCGGCCTGATTGCGCGAAACACATCGGGCTCGCCCGATGGACCGCTGCGGCGCTCTTTGCCCATCGCCGCCGGAATCGTGATCGGGGTTTTGGTCAGCCTCTCGTCGGTCGGCGCCGGAGCGCTCGGGGTGAGCGTGCTCCTCTTGTTGTTCCCGTCGATAAAGACGCGCGACCTGGTCGGGACCGATCTTGCTCATGGTGTGGTTCTGGCGCTGGCCACCGGCCTGGGACACATGCTGATCGCCAAGGTCGATTTCACGGTGCTGTTCCAACTGCTCCTTGGGACGTTGCCGGGAATTTACGTCGGCACGCAGATGGCGGGGCTATTACCTGAAACGACGCTGAGACGCGCGATCGCGGTCGTGCTGCTGGTAGTAGCCGTGAAGCTGGTGGCCTAGCGAAGGGCACAGAGGCCGCACCGGAAATAGGCGATGGACTGGTTTCCGATTTTTCTCGCGCTCGACCATTCTCCGGCCCTGGTGGTTGGAGGGGGCGCGGTCGCGCTGCGCAAGACGCGTCAATTGCTGGAGACCGGATGCCGCGTCACCGTCGTCTCGCCGCATTGCGATTCCCAATTCGACGCGTTGATCTCGCAAGGCAAAGTGTCCTGGCGGGTCGCGCGCTTCGAGCCCGAAATGGTGATCGGCCATCGGCTGGTAATCGCGGCTACCGGCGACGCCGGACTGAACCGGATGGTCGCGGCCTCGGCCAATCGCTTCGGTGTCCTGGTGAACGTCGTCGATGATCCGGCCCTGTGCAGTTTCATCATGCCCGCGGTGATCGATCGATCTCCGCTGGTGATCGCGATCGGCACCGGCGGGGGCGCGCCCATCCTGGCGCGGCAGGTCAAGGCTTACCTGGAGGCGATATTGCCGAGCGCGCTCGGCCGGCTCGCCGCTTTCATGGGTGCATGGCGCGGACGGGTCCGCCGTCTGGTCTCGCGTCCCGAGCAGCGGCGCCGCTTGTGGGAGCGCGTTGCGCGCGGGCCGGTCGCCGAACATCTGTTCGCCGGCCGCGACGCCGAGGCGCATCGGCTGATGGCGCGGATGGTCGACGGCGCGGATACGCGGCCAGTGGAGGGCGAGGTCTATATCGTGGGCGCTGGACCCGGCGATCCGGAGTTGCTCACGATGCGTGCGCTCAGGCTGATGCAACAATGCGACGTGGTTTTGTATGACCGGCTGGTCGCGCCGGAAATTCTTGCGCTGGTCAGGCGCGACGCCGAACGTATCGACGTCGGCAAGCGTGGCGGCGCCTCCAGCTGGTCGCAGGCGCAGATTCATCAGGCGATGATTCGCCTCGCGCGCGAGGGCAACCGGGTGCTCCGCTTAAAGGGCGGCGACCCGCTCATCTTCGGCCGCGGCGGGGAAGAGATGGAAGCGCTCGCCGGCGCGGGTGTGGCATACCAGGTCGTCCCCGGTATCACGGCGGCAAGCGGATGCGCCGCTTACGCCGGCATCCCACTGACCCATCGCAACCATGCGCACGCGTGCGTTTTTGTAAGCGGCCACAACGTCGAAGAGGTGCAATACGACTGGCAGCGTCTGGCGGCGCCCGGACAAACGATCGTTTTCTACATGGCGGCCGGCCAAATCGAGCCAATCTGCCGCAGGCTGCGGCGCGAGGGCCTGCCCGATACGACGCCGGCGGCGTTGATCGCGAATGGCACCACACGCCGGCAGGAAGTTGTGCGCGGCACTGTCGCGACACTCGCGGATATTGCCGTTGCGCGCCGCCCTCCCTCACCTGCTCTGCTGATCGTGGGTGAGGTAGTGGCGCTTGCCCAACACTTGAGCTGGTTCCACTCCGATCGCGCGCCCACCCCGGATGCGCCCGGCAGCGCCGAAGAAGCAAACGGAGTAATCGGATGGCAATAAAGCCCGCGCCAACGTGGGAGACGATCTTGAAGCGCAATTCCGTTGAGCGCCTCAAGCATGAACTTTTTCCCACCGAGTTGGCCGATCAGTGGGAGCGCGTAGCCGGCACGTCATACGAGAAGTTGCCCGAAGAGGACATCGTGCGGCTGCAATGGTTCGGCCTCTATCACGACAAACCGAAGGTCGGCAATTTCATGATGAGGATCAAAATCCCCAGCGGGATTTTGGGCGCCGAGGCACTGCGCACGATCGGCGAGATTGCGGAACACCACGGGCGCGACCAGGCCGAAATCACCACCCGCCAGAACATCCAGCTTCACTACATCACGCTCGAGCGCTTTCCCGAGATTCTCGATCGGCTGAAGCGCGCCGGCGTGACGACGATGGGCGGATGCGGCGACGTGGTGCGCAATATCACCGGATGCCCGGTTGCCGGAATCGATCGTAACGAGTTATTCGACCCCACCGCCGTGATTTCCGAGGCGGCGGCGTTCTTTTACGGCAATCGCGAGTACTCGGATCTGCCGCGCAAGCACAAGATTACGATCGCCTGCTGCCCCGCCCAGTGCAATGCGCCCGAGATCAACTGCGTCGCACTGGTCGGAACGCGCAAAGACGCGCGCGACGGTTTTGCGATCCGGGTCGGCGGCGGACAATCCTCGACTCCACGGCTGTCGCGCGATCTTGGCGTCTTCGTCACGCGCGAGCAGGCGCTCGCGGCGATGCGGGCGATTCTGGACGTGTGGCGTTTGACCACCGAGTACCGGGTTTCCCGCGTCAAGGCGCGCCTGAAGTTCATGATCGACGATTATGGGGCCGCGGGCTTTCGCAAGCTGGTCGAAGAACGTCTCGGGCATCCGATGGAAGATCTGATCGAGTTGCCGCTGCCCGATCGCGAAGGCGAGCATATCGGGGTCCATGAGCAGAAAACGGCGGGACTCTGGTATGCGGGGTTCCCGGTTCGGCTCGGCCTGATAAGCGGACGCCAGATGCGCGAACTGGCGGGAATCGCCGGCGAAATCGGCGGCGACATCCGCCTGACCCGCCGGCAGAACTTCATCGTGACCGGAATCCCGGAGGCTCGGTTGAGCGAAATCGTCGATCGGGTGGGCGCGATCGGTTTCCCGCTCGATGCCAATGGACTCTACGCGTCGTCGATCGGATGTATCGGCGATACGCATTGCAACTACTCGGTGGTGTCGACCAAGCCCAAGCTGGCCGCGATTATCGAGCGTCTGACCAGCGAGTTCGGCCAAAAGGTGGGCGCGCTCAAGCTCAATCTGGACGGATGTCCGCACGCCTGCGGACAGCACTGGACCGGCGATATCGGCCTTCAAGGGACGACGGCGCGCGGGCCCAAGGGCGAGCCGATGGAGGCCTTCGACATCATTCTGCGCGGCGGACTTGGCCGCGACGCGGCGATCGGCAAACCGATCCTGCGGCGGGTACCGGCAGCGCAGGTCGAAGATTATGTGGCTCGGCTTTTCGCCGGCTACCTCGCAAACCATCAACCGCAGGAGTCGTTCTCGCGCTTCTGCATGCGGACGCCCGATAACGATCTGATTTCACTGGCACAGGGAACTCGTGATCCCGCGGGAGCGGTTACGGCGGCGGCAATTTGAAAAGGCGAAGCCGCCTGGTCGGCGGTTTTGAAGGACAGCTATGGAAGCGCAAGTCGAAATTCAACTGATGGACGAGCTCGAGGCCGGCGAGGCTGCCGTCGACCTGGACGACAAGGAGCCGCCCGAAGTGCTCGCGTGGGCGATCGAGAAATTCGGCTCCTCGCTCGCGATCTGTTCGAGCTTCCAGGCCGAGAGCTGCGCGCTGATCGACATGGCCTGGCGTATCGATCCCGCGGTGCGCGTTTTCACGATCGATACCGGCCGGCAGGCGCAGGAAACCTACGAGCTGGTCGACCGAATCCGCGAAAAATACGGGATCGCGATCGAGGTTTTCCTGCCCGAGACCGTGGTGGTCGAGAGAATGGTGACCAGGCACGGCAATAATCTTTTCTATCGCGAGGTCGGCCTGCGCCTGCTCTGCTGCCAGGTACGCAAGGTTCTGCCACTGCGCCGCGCGCTCATGACCTGCAGCGCATGGGTGACCGGGCTTAGGCGCGAACAATGGGCGACCCGATCCAACATTCGCAAAGTCGAGATCGATCACGACCACGGCGGAATCGTAAAGCTGGCGCCGCTGGCTGATTGGGCCGAAGACGAAGTGTGGGATTACATCCGCGCGAACGACGTTCCGTACAACGCGCTCTACGACCAGGGCTACAAATCAATCGGATGCGCTCCGTGCACGCGGCCCGTAGCCTCCGGTGATGAATCGCGCTCGGGACGATGGTGGTGGGAGACCGGCGCACCCAAGGAGTGCGGGATGCATTGCGCGATCGAAACCGGCGGTTTCGAGCACGAACTCGCCGCTTTGTTGGGCCATGAACATGCGTAGCGATGAAAATCAGGACGCGGCGACCGCCGAGGCGCTGAAACTCGACGAGCTGCAACGCGACCTGCTCTTTTCGCTCATCCAGAGCTTCATCGACGCCGCTCCTCAGTCCGCCGCTCGCGAAGCATACGGCGCGTTGCGCGACGCGATCGCGACGATGGAGGTGGCACCCGAACTCGTGCCTGCGATGGGAGCGATGGTCGAGGTCGCGCTCTCCACCGGAAGGATCAGGAACATGTTCGGACCGGCGGCAGAATTGGCGCTCGCCCCGCTTTTCCGCAAGACCCCTCGCGGCGAGGCGATCGTGGAATCGCTCCATCAGCTCAACCGCGCGCTGGCCAAGCTCAAGAACCAGCCGCTCGGCGAGATCAGCGCCGCGCTGCGCAAACCCGGCGTCTATATACTGTCAATCAATAGCGGCGAGTATCGTATCGCGATCCGTTTCGATCACGACGGCGCCGCGGTCGAAAGCGTCGAGACCGGCGGGAATTGAGCAGTTAGGGCTCGTCAGCGGCGCGCCGTATACGTGAGACTACGTCTCGGCGCCATTCGTCAGGAGAATCCCAGACGGCCGAGCGTCGCGGCGACCTCGCCCAATGATCGCACTCGGGTAAATCGGCGCTGCGAAGACGATGGGAAAATTTCCGGCTCGTCGAGCTTGACGGCGCCAGGCTCAACCGCATCAGGCTCGACCAGCACGGCCGCAATCCCCGCGGCGTGGGCACCCGCCACGTCCAGCGCCTCCGAGTCTCCAACGTGCAGCGCCTGCGCAGCCGGCAATGAATGGCGCTCAAGCGCGAGCTTAAAGATTTCCGGCGCGGGTTTCGCGTAACCGGCCTCGGAAGAAATCGTTATCGAGTCGAAGTAACGCTTGAGCCCCAGCGCGTTCATGATGGCGTAAATGCGGTAATCGAAATTCGAAATCACGCCCAGCCCAAGCCCGCTCTCGCGCAGCGCCGCCAGCAGTACCGGCGCGTCGGGATCGCAGGTCCAGTTCGCCGGGTCGGCGAAAAAAGCGAACAGCGCGTCAAAATAGGCGTCGAAGTCGGCGAAGTCGCCAAGGCCGGCAAAGGTGGATCGCACCAGCCGGTGCCACCATTCGCGCTCCATCTGGCGCAGCAACGCGGGCTGGTGTCCAGGCCCGAAGGCAAGACCTGGCGCCGTCGAAAACGCGCGCCTGAACGTGTCGGCGACCATCCCTTCGTCGGCCTGCACCCCGAAACGTCGCGCGATCTTCGCATAGCTCAACCCGGCCGGTTCGCGTGTATGGAAGAGCGTGCCAGCCGCGTCGAAAAATACCACCCTCAACATTCCTTGCGATTCGTCCTTGCGCTCGCGCGAACGCGCTCGCCGTTACAACCGCCCCAGGATGAAGCGGCGCAACAACGCTGACCATCCCTTGAGCACCAGGCTCCTGCCGTTAACCAGCTTTCCGTAGTAGACGCCGGCCGATTGCCCCACTCGCGAAAGCGCCGGGACCTCAAAGAAACTCCAGCCGCGCATCCAGCGTCTGCCCCGCGCTCTGCACGACGATATAGCCGCCGCCTTTGAAGGGGCCTGCGTTGAGTACTCGCGTCGGTCCAATCGCGTCGACCCCGGCCGATTCATGAATATGGCCCGAGATGCACACGTCGGGCTTGATCTCCTCGATGAAACGCCGCGCCGCCGTGCTGCCGACCGCCTTGCCGCCGACGATTCGGTCGCATCGAGTCTCGAACGGCGGCGTATGGCAGACCATCAATAGCGGACGATGGCTTCGCACCTGCTCATAGCCAGCCATCAGGGTCGCGTAAATCTCATCTTCGCTAAGCT
Organism: uncultured delta proteobacterium; assembly: GCA_963710455.1. Lineage (GTDB taxonomy): Bacteria > Desulfobacterota > Binatia > Binatales > Binataceae > JAKAVN01. The sequence goes on along the minus strand of CAVQAG010000007.1, from coordinate 45,889 downwards.
CCATCGGCGTGTTGAAAGGCGTTACGTTGGAGCCGCCGCAGCCGAAGATCGCGACGCCCTCACACATTATCCCGCGGCCGTGCAGCGCCACCCCCTCGTGTTCGAGAAATGGGACCACCTCGCGGCGATCCAGGTTGCCCGGTAGCGCCAGCACGTTGGAGCATCGCCGGCGCACCTCGTCGATTACCTTGCGCGCATCAGTCTCGCCGCCGAAGTTGGTGAGGTCGCCCGAGACTATCACCAGGTCCGTGTCTCGCATCACCTCGCTCATCCGCTCGAGGTTGCGCGTGGCCATGTGGACGTCGCCGAAGGAAATTATCTTCATCGTAGCTGCCGCGCATACGCGCGGCAGTCACGATAGCGTTTTTTATGGACTGTCGCACGCATCGACACGCGTCCGCCGCTTCGACCTTGCGCTTTAATTGCTCAAGTGCGCGCAAGCAGCGGCGTTCCCGACGTGGCTGTTGAGGCGAGAGCACAAGCGATAAGATTCCGCCTTGATGGACGTGCTCGGGAATTTCGCCTTCGTATTGGTCCGGCCGGTGCAGGCGGGTAACGTCGGCTCGGCGGCGCGCGCGATCAAGAACATGGGCTTTGGCGATCTGCGCCTGGTCGCGCCAAGAACCGGGGCCGTGGGGCGAGCCGCGGCCACGATGGCGGTGCATGCGGGCGACGTGCTGCGTAACGCCCGGCGTTACGAGAGCCTTGGCGCCGCGCTTGCCGACTGCACGCTCGCGGTCGGCACCACCTGTCGGCCCGGACTGTATCGTTCGGGCGTGGTCGGAGTGCGTGAGGCGGCAGTGCAATTGATCACCGAGGCCGCCGCCAATCGCGTTGCGATAATCTTTGGTCCCGAGGACACTGGACTCGTCAACCTCGAGCTCAAGCTTTGCCAGCGCTTGATTACGATTCCAACCGCGCCCGAGTATCCATCGCTCAACCTGGCGCAGGCCGTGATGCTGGTCGCGTACGAATTGATGATGGCGGCGGGCGCCGCACGCGAGATGCCGATCGCGGAGCCGCACGCGCCGGCCGTCGCGGTGGACGCGATGCTGGAGCGCCTTAGTGAAGCGCTGGTTTCGATCGGGTTCCTTCCCGCTGATAATCCGGAGCACATCATGTTCGCTTTGCGAGCAATTCTGGGGCGCGCGGGAATCGGCCTGCGCGAACTCGACATCCTAAGCGGCATCGCGCGCCAGATACGATGGTTCTCGGAGGGCGGGTTCGAGGCCGCCGAGGCTAAGCGCCGCAGTGGAAGGAAGCTGCGCTGATGGGCTCTTCGCGACTCTAATCTCCGGCAGCAGGGTGGCCCGAGAATGACGGGCCTTCAAACCCATCGCCGGGCGCCTCATGGAGCATTCGCAGGCCATAGCGAATCATCGCCGCAAACCGCTCGATACGTCCGAGCAGCTCGGTTTGCGCCGCGGCATCGGGCACGTCGCGCAGTGCCTCAGCCGCGCTGGCCAGGTTCTGCTTCAGCAACGCGACCGCGCGCTCCAAATGAGCACGTTCGGCCACGCGAGCGCGGCTACGTCGCCGCTCGCGGTCGATTTCTTCGAGACGGATTACCTCGCCCATCGCGGCCCTGCCCGTTGCTCCTGCGGATTATCACCGATTCGAGTATGATCCACCACAGCCCCGCGGCACCAGGGCGGATTTGGCGCTTGATTTCGTGCCGCCATGCGGTTACCAAAATAGGGCCTGCTCGCGTGCTCCCCGGTAGCTCAGTCGGTAGAGCGGACGGCTGTTAACCGTCAAGTCGCTGGTTCGAATCCGGCCCGGGGAGCCATTCAGTTACATCCGAGTCGTCCTCATCGCAATCACATCACCTCGTCTGGTAAAGCGCGGAACTGTCGCTCGAAGATCACTTCTCAGCTCATAGATCACGAATCACAAGACGAACTTACGCGCGAAACCCCTTGGCACACAATGCGTGCGCGCTCTGTTGCGATTCCTCCACATCGCAGGTTATGCGATTCAGATCATCCTTGGCATACATCTGGCGTATAAGCCCTTTTGTGAGTCAGCGGAAAACGGCCTGCAAGCGCAGGGACGTCCTGCAACGCCAGCGATTCGTCCATCCCTTCGATGCCTCACAGACTACGAGAAACACTGGGATTTTTGAGTAATTTATGGGTTTTCCGATGCGTTGCGGGCCGGCAACATGGCCTTGGGATACCAGGCCGCCAGCGCACGAGTTTGGTCGCGGCACTGTTGACATGTGTTACAGCGTGCGCAATTATGCACCAGTATGCTCAATAAGCCGTGTCAGATCGGGCCATACGCTAATGTCTGAGAGCTTAAGCGCAGTAGCGGTAGCACCGTACCGTGCAAGAGTCCTAATCGTCGAGAATGACGAGGGAGCAGCGCGCTTTCTCGCCAAGGCACTCGAAGAAGAGGGCTACGACACCGAGATTTGCCCAAGCACGGACACCGCTCTAACCGTCGCTGAGCAAGGTTGCGAAGTCATCATCACGGCTGTACGCGGTCCCGGGATGGACGGCTTGGAATTGCTACGTCGGGCGCGCGCGCGGCGGCCTGATCTGGCAGTGATTCTGCTCGCGGCGGACAGCAGCGTGACCTCGGCAGTCGCCGCGATGCGCGAGGGTGCCTTCGATTACGTTACCAAACCATTCAGCGCGGACGCACTGGTCAAGACAGTCGGGCGAGCGATCGAGATGGGCTCGCTGCAGCGCGAGAACCGCCGCCTGCGACAGCAGCTCGACGTCGCCAGCACTGCCGCCGGTTTCATCGCCGAAAGCTCGCAGAGCAAGCAGCTGGTCGCGATGATCCGGCGGGTCGCGCCGTCCCGCTCGACCGCCCTTATCGAGGGCGAAAGCGGCACCGGCAAAGAGCTTATCGCGCGCATGCTGCACTATTGGAGCGCCCGCGCCGACGGCCCATTCGTCGCAGTCAATTGCAAAGCTTTCGCGGACGGCGTGGTCGAAAGCGAATTGTTCGGGCATGAAAAGGGTTCCTTCACGGGCGCAATCGCGGCGCGTGCCGGATGCTTTGAGCGCGCCTCGGGCGGCACTTTGTTCCTCGACGAGATCGCAGAGGCCGGAACGGATTTCCAAGCCAAGCTTCTGCGCGTGCTCGAGGACGGTGAGGTATTGCGCGTCGGCGCCTCGAAATCGCGCAAGGTCGACGTGCGAATCGTCGCCGCCACCAACCGTATGCTCCGCAACGAAGTCGCCGCCGGCCGGTTCCGCGCCGACCTCTACTTTCGCCTGAACGTCATCCCGGTCAAGATCGCGCCACTGCGCGAGCGCCGCGAGGATATCCTGCCGCTGGCGCGTCATTTCCTCGCTTATTACACGGCATTGGCCGGGCGCCCGATCACGCTCTCGCCCGAGGCCGAACGCTCGCTCGTCAGTTACCAGTGGCCCGGCAACGTACGCGAACTGGAAAATGTGATCGAGCGCTCCGTGGTCATGAGCGGAGCGGAAGTTCTCACCCCTGAGGCCTTTGCATTGGAGGGCAATATCGAGCCCACGCCTGAGGGCGAGGAACCGGCTGAGCCCAACGAGACTCTGCAAGCTTATCTCGATCGCGCCGCGGTCTCGCGAATCCGTGCGGCCCTCGATGCCGCCAAGGGCAACCGCGCGATCGCCGCGACCACGCTCGGTGTGGACCGCACCACCCTGTACCGATTGATGAAGCGTTTGGGACTGTAGCGCCCAACGCGTTTGCACTTCAGCCTATCACGCCGTAGAACGCCCCTAGGAATGCGCGGGCGTTGGCGAATCGATCGTGAGGTCCAAGGACGTCGCGTGCGACTCTCCCGCCATCGCACGGGCAAACACCGGACACGCTAACCGAGGCGCGCTAAACCCTTGTGGCGAGAGCCTCTATTTTAGCCCCGATGCCCTGGCACTATGGGTCCAACCTACGGCAAATCGGTGCCCGAACGTGGCACCGAAATCCGTGTGTAGGAGATTGCAGAAAAGAGATCGACGCCGCCCAGATGTGCGACGCGGACCGTACCTCCCAATGGAGCGCATCGCCCGCGTCGCACGCCTCAACTCTGACAGACGGCGCGCAACAACCGCGCCATTCGCTCAGCTGCCAGCGAGCGTATGCAGGATCTGGATGATTGCCGGACCGACGATTACCAAAAGCATCGCGGGGAGCACGAACAGCACCAGCGGAAAAAGAATCTTGATCGTGGTCCGCTGCGCGGCCTCTTCCGCGCGCAAGCGCCGGCGCGTGCGCAGCGCGTCGGAGCTGGCGTGCAGCGCCGGCGCAATCTGCGCGCCGAGCTGTTCGCTCTGGATGAGAGTCGCGGCAAGCGGCTTGATGTCCTCGACCGCGGTGCGCTCGGCAAGGTTGCGTAGCGCCTGTCCAAGCGTGGCGCCGGCCGAAATTTCAGAGGTCACCAGCGCCAACTCGCGTCCGATCTCCTGCTTCTGCCGTTCACTCTCAGTGCCCACGATCTTGATGGCTTCGAACAGGCCCAGCCCGGCTTCGACGCAGACCACCAACAGGTCAAGCACGTCAGAAAGCTGCCGTGCGATTGCGTTTTGACGCTTGCGCGCCCGCCGGCCGACATAATAACTAGGCACGAAGATACCGATTCCGAAGCCCGCGATTCCAAACAGCATCATCGAACCGGGATTGCCGACCAGCAGCCCAACCAGAGCGCCAATCAGCGCGCCTGACAGACCCATCCCGAACCGGAATACCTGAAAAATCTGCGGCATGGTGGATTTCAGGTAGCCGGCCTGAATCAGCGTGCGCGCCAGCTTCTCACCCTCGGGCGTATCGGGCTTCGGCACCGGCACACGCTTGGCGGCCCATTGCAGGAAGATCCGCGAGAACCCCCGGAGCTCTTCCTCGCTATCCTCGAAAACACCCTGCGAAGCGCGGACCTTGAGCGCGAGGTCCGCGAAACGCTCCTCGAGCGCGCGATGGGTCCCATAGAGGGCATGATAGATCGCGGTCCCAATCACACCGGCCATGCAGAGAACGATGAGGCTTACCAATATTGGAGTCATATGGATAGTCCCACGCCGCCCAGGCGCTTAGAAATCCATCCGCAGCAGGCGGCGGATAGTAATAAAGGCGCAGACGTCCAGGCCTGCTGCTATCTTGAGAATCTTGACGCCGGTCGGATCGAAAAAAAGTTCGTTGGCGTAGTCACGGTTGATGAGACTGAACATTCCAAGCACTACGATGGGCAATGCACCGACGATCATGCCGCCCATCCGCGACTGCGCCGTCAATGCGTTGATCTGTAGACGCAGCCGCTGACGGGTGCGCACGATTTCGGCCAGCCGGCCTACGATCAAGGCTAAGCTGCTGCCGACCTCGCTCTGCACTTTGACCGCGACTACCAGCAGACGGAGATCCTCCTCGGGGACGCGCTTGAGCATGTCCTCGAGCGCCCGCGGGAGCGGCAATCCGATTCGCGTCTGCTCGAGCACCGTGCGAAACTCGCCGCCCAGCGGATCGGCGAACTCCTGCACGACCACTTGCAGTCCGCGATTGAGCGAATGTCCGGCCTCAAGCGACGACTTCATCAGGTCGAGAGCAAACGGTAACTGGGCAATGAACGCCCTTATACGCCGGGTGCGGCGAAAACGGATGTAAAAAATCGGCAGCATGCCAAAAGCGATGCCTGTGCCGGCCGCGAAGAACGTGCCCTTCCAGAACAGCTCGCCGAGCAGCGCGCCGGCGGAGAATAGCAGGACGATGATGAGGACCATCTCGGAAACCCTCATGTAGAGTCCCGCCTGCCACATCATTTCTTCAAGGGAGCGCAACAGGTTGAAGTCGATCAGCGCGCTGAAGATCGAGTGTTCCGTGGGTTTGCGCTTGCGCGTGATGTCGACGTCTTCGACGTCGCCGATCGGCCGGCTCATCCGGCGCAGCACCTGGCGATTCTGCTCGGCCGACTGGGTGAAATAGGTAAGCCCGATCAACAGCAGGATGAACACGAACGCAAAGACGGCGGTTGCGGCAATTATAGTCATCGGTCTCCCCGGGGATTATCAATCCATGCTATAGCCGTAGGCTTCGATACGATCCTTGTAGGCCGAGCGGATACCGGTTTTGCGATATTGCCCCAGCACCTTGCCTTGCGCGTTGACGCCCGTACGATGGAACTCGTAGAGGTCCTGCATCATGATCATGTCGCCTTCCATACCCACCAACTCGGAGATCCTCATCACCTTGCGGGTACCGTCGGACAGGCGTGAAACGTGAACGATGACATTGAGGGCCGAAGCGATCTGCTGGCGCATCGCGCGCTGCGGAATCGACCAACCGGCCAGCAGCATCATCATCTCGAGCCGGCCCATGCTGTCGCGTGGGGTGTTGGCATGGATGGTACAAAGCGAGCCGTCGTGGCCGGTCGACATCGCCTGCAACATGTCGAAGACTTCGCTGCCGCGAACCTCACCGACGATAATCCGATCGGGCCGCATACGCAAAGTGTTGCGCACCAGTTCGCGCGCCGTGACTTCGCCCTTGCCTTCGACGTTGGGAGGACGGGTCTCCAACCGCACCACGTGTGGCTGTTGCAGCACCAATTCGGCCGAGTCCTCGATCGTCACCACGCGCTCGTCCACGGGAATGAAGGCCGAAATACAATTGAGCATCGTGGTCTTGCCCGAGCCGGTGCCGCCGCAAACCAGGACGTTGAGGCGGGCGCGGATGATCGCCCGGATGAATTCGACCATGTCAGGAGTGATGCTGTCCTTGGCGACCAGGTCGTCGACCGAGTAGCGCCGCTTGCCGAAACGCCGGATCGAGAGCGAGGGACCGTCAAGCGCAAGCGGTGGAATTATGGCGTTGATACGCGAACCGTCTGGCAGACGCGCGTCGACCATCGGTGAGGCTTCGTCGACCCTGCGGCCGACCTGCGAGACGATCCGGTCGATGATGAGCATCAGATGTTGATCGTCCTGAAAGCTCACGTCGGTCAGATACAACTTACCGCCGCGCTCGACATAAACCTGCGAGGGCCCGTTGACCAGGATATCGGTTATCTCGTCGTCCCACAGCAACGGCTCCAAAGGACCCAGGCCCAGAAGCTCGTTTTTGATCTCTTCGATGAGCCGCGCGCGGTCGACGTCGGTGAGTAACCGTCCTTCCTCGTCCAGAATCTCACCGATAGCGGTGGTTACCTTCTGCGAGGCCATGTTGGCCTCGAGGCTCTCCAGGCGCGAGACGTCGAGGGTCTCGAACAGACGGTTGTGCACCGCGAGCTTGAGTTGCTGAAAGCCGTCGGCCATCGCGCTGCGCTCGCGCTTGGCGGTCTGCGCGCCAATCATCGAGCGCTGCTGTTGTTGCGGCGAGGTGCCTTCCTTCTGGGATATCCGTTCAACCAGTTTCATAGATAAACCAACCTTCAGGAGCGATTGCCGAACACTCCGCGCAGCCGCGACATCAGGCCCGGCGCCTCCTCGGAGTCCTCGTCGCCGGCCGCCAGCCGACGGGCGAGTTCCTCGTAAGACCGGGTAAGCGCCGAGTTGGCCGCGCACTGCCACAGATCTTTGGCCAGCAGCTGCACTTTCTCAAGCGCTTTTTCGTCGCGGGGGATCTTGGCGTAAATTGGCCGGCCCAAGGTGTTGACGATCTGCTCCTCGCTGATGGGGTGATGCGAAACGTAACGGCTCAGGACGAAGTGCGGCTGCACCCCGCTGAGCCCCAAACGCCCGAACAGTTCGATGAACCTCCAGCAACACCGCGCCGCCCCAATAGACTGGTCGAGTACATAAAACAGGTGATCCGACCGTTCCCAGACTGCAACCACGTTTTCATTGATGTAGCCGCCGCAATCGACCACCACGAAGTCAAACAGACGGCGCATCAAGTCCAGCGCCGAGCCCAGGGTCACGTCGGAAACCAGTTCGCTGTCCTCGATACGCTTGGGCGCCGCGAGCAGATAGATCCCTGAGGGATGCTTGCTCAGCGCGGCTTCGAGCTGTATCGAGTCGAGCTTCTTGTCGCCCTCGGTAAGCGTCATGATGGTGCGCTCGGGTTCAAGGTTGAGCGCTACCGCAAGTCCGCCCGATTGAAGATCCAGATCAACCAGCGCCACCCGTTTGCTTAACGTGTAGCGCAGCGCGAGCGCCAGGTTAGCGGCAAGGCTCGACACCCCGACTCCGCCTACCGTGCTGACCACGGAGCATATGATGCCGCCCTGTTCCTTCTCCTCGCGCCGATGTGATTCGCTGACCTTGAGCAGGGCGCGCGTAGCGTCGCCGGGATCGAGCGGCAGGAAAAGCAGCTCATCGGCTCCCGCGCGCAGGATTTGCCGCATCAACCCAGGCGAGCGCTCGCGCACCAGCGCAAACAGCGCGGGGCGGGGCGAGCGTTCGGCCTGTTTCTGGAGGTAGTTCAGCGACGCTTCTTCGTTGCCGTTGAACACCACCATCGTGACGTCGGCCGGCGCCGCGCCGTTACTGCTCTCCTGGGCGCCGCCCTGCGGCGTTACCGAGACGATTTCGAGGGGCGGGTCGCCCAGGTTCTCGAGCGCGGCCTTGATCTCAGCGCGCCGCCCCTCGTCCTCTCCGACCAGCAGAACCCTGAGGGCACCCTTCCGCCCGTCACTCTTTCTACCTAACACTGCCACAGGATTCTTTCCGGCCGCACGGATCCCCTGCGTTAGAAGCGGGGCCGTCCGGCGTCTTCGGGATAGACCCTCCTGGTCTTGATTTCTTCGAAATTCATCGGACCGCGATCAGTTGGCAGCGCCACACGCCCGTTGGAGGGCAGCGGTGCCACGATTTGCGGTGTCACGGTCATAACCAGATCGGTTTGCGTATTGTTGTAGGTGGTGTTGCGGAACAGTCCGCGCACGTACGGTATGTCACCCAGGTATGGCACCTTGGCCACGGTCTCATTTTTTGTGTTGAGCAACAGCCCTGCGATGATCAAAGTCTGATTGCCCTTCAACCGCACCACCGTCTCGGCCTTTCGCGTGATGAAAGCTGGCACGGTGAACCCAAAAAGATTCACTCCTTCAGCAAAGTTAGGTTCGGAAACTTCCGGTTTCACCTTGAGCAGAATATCGTCGAAACCGATCACGGTAGGCACAAAGATTACGGAGGTACCAAACTGTTTGAAAACGATCGAGGTGTTAAGCGCTTGCGAAATCACGATCGGAATTTCGCCGCCGGAGAGGAATTCGGCCTTTTCACCCGAGTTGGCCAGCAGATGCGGCTCGGCCAGTATCTTACCCATACTGTTTTCTTCCAGAAACTGAAAGAAACTCTGGGTCTGTATATTTCCGTTGCCGGCAGCGAGACCATAGGTGAGGTTTTGCGACAACAGCAGGGGAATCAGAGTGCCGTTGGGTGGCAATGTGCCACTCGCTGAGGTTGAGACGGTGACGGGAGGATTCGAGGAGATCAGCGAATTGGCGGTCAGAGCGGTCGTCGCGCTATATGGCGTCGCTACACCACCGGCCATATTCACCAGCGATATGTTCCATCGTGGCAACGCCATCGTCCAGTTGATACCGAAATTTTCCACCCGCGAACGGTTGAGCTCGGCCACGATCACGTTGAGCAGTACCTGCTGCTTGCCGGTTTCGTCGACCTTGATCTCCCGTTCCGAGTAGCGTCCCTGGGTGTCCCACACGGCCAGCGTGGTGAAGCCTGCCTGATGAGCGACCAGATTGAGTTCGTATGGATTGATCACCTGGATATCAGCGACTTTGCTGTCGGCGACCGAAACCCGCCGGATGCGAGTGGGATAATCCAACACCTGCGAGGTTCCGCTCATCAGGTCAACGCCTTCACCTGGCATGAAATGTTTCTCGCCAAGCGGCGGGGGCCCGGTTGGAATGACTGCCATCGGATCGGTGTTGTAGGTCTGCGGGGCACTCGAAGCAGCCTGCGAGGGCACCGTCGGGACCATCCCATTGTCACCGGTGGGCGAATTGGGAGCGACCACCGGAGACATCGAATTTGGCAGTGCCGTTGAGGAAGCAGGAGTCGCTTCCTGGGCGAGTACCGCGGGCGGTTTTGCGGCAGACGCAGCTGCAGGCAGGACCGCTGGTGGCGTAACCGCCGTCGGTCCTGCGGGAGTTAGCGGACTTGTCGAATCAGCTGATGCCAACTTCACGGGCTCAGCCGCGGGAACAGATGGCGCGGGCGCAGCCGCCACCGTCGTCGGCGGCAGCGCGGCCCCGGCTGGCGCAGCCGCACCGATCGGACCTGCCGGGTCAGCCGATGCTACTTTCACGGGCTCGGTGGCGGGAACGGATGGCGCTGGGGCGGCGGCCATAGCAGCGGAGGAATCGCTGACTGTTGCAGGACTTGCCGGGGCGGAAGCAGTACTCCCTGTCCCCGCGCTGCTGAAGACGGCAGTCGCGTCAATCGGACCGCTGCCTGCATCGGCCGGCTTGGAAGTTCCGGCCAATGGTCCCTTGGCGGTCTCGTCGGGCTTTACATCCACCGCATAAGTCACCTTTTCGCCACTGGCCAGGGTGACGTCGATGTTCCAGCTACCGGCCGCGGCGCCGAGAAGCACGATTTTGCCTGGAGCATCAGTGTGCACTACAAGTGCACTCGGATTTGACACCACTTTAACGCCCGGGGTCGAATCTGGACTCACGTCCGGGATGGTATACGCCTCACCGGTGTTAATGGTTATCGGAATTGTGCGAGTCTCCGCCAAGGCCACCGCCTGGCGCCCCACCGATATTAAGATCCCAAAAAGCATGACTGCCGCGGCGAACAGACCGTGACGCATTTTTTTTCTTGTCGCTTTGACCATCGTCCTATACTCCCCCATTACGGAACGTCGATAGTCTTTGAGTTCGGCCCCGAGAAAAACGGATTGCTCTCCGGGGACCCTGCGAAGCCAACCCCGCTCCGCGCTGGCGGACGTATTTCAGTGCGTCCGCCGCTCGCGGAGGCAACATGCGCTACTCGCGTCGCTGGAGTGGCCGGCGACGCTGCCACCGGAGCGGGCGTCAGGTTTTCGACTCCTGCCACCTCATAACCAGGATCGGCCGCACCGATCATCGTTTGGTTAAGACCCTCGGTATTACGCGCACCCCGCCCGTGCACAAACGAAATCGATTCGCTACTCTTGCCATCGCGCATGATTTCGACCGATATCGCTTTGGGCCGTGGGCGTCCAATGTGAACGACCGGCGCGACCGCCTGATGCTCCATCACTGGAGCCGCCGCACCGCCGCGAAGCATCGCCGCGACATTGGAACCGTTGGTCATTACGACTTTCTTATCTTCGTAGTTGCGCAGCGCGAGCCGCAAGGTCCCGTCGTGACTGGCTATCGTGAGTCTCTCTGCTTCCTCGGGCGTCAGCAGCACGGTGATGACCTTGACTACCTTCGGTTCGTCCTTGGCCTCCTCGATCTCCTGGGCAACGGCGATCACTTCGACGTTTTGCAGGACTATCTTGGAGAACGGCTCACTATTGGTGGACTTGTCGCTGATAGCGACCAGGATATCGACGTGAGCACCAGGCAGGACGAAGCCGGCAATGTCGCTCACCTCGTCGACCGGCACCGACATCGCGCGCATCCCGGCGGGGATCAACAGGGGCAGCATGCCTGCCGTCTTGACCCCGGTGAAAAGACGGTCACTAACAATCGGTTCGTTTTCCACGAACGGCGTCTTGACGTACTTGCCGGTCACCGCTGCGATGTCGGTGAATGCTCCCGGAGGCATCGCGTCACGCGACCATCGAGCGAGCTTGACTGAGGTCGGATCAAGCTGGGTCCCAATGTGTAAGTCATGCATCGCAACTACGATATTGACCGACTGAGCCATCGCCTCCTGGACTTCTCGCTCGCGTTTCTTCAACGCTGAGTAGACGACCAGGGCGGCGACCAGCGCTGCGACGCCAGCCAGCATCATGAACAACAACGATCGTCTCATCTGACCCCTCCCCCTGATGAAAGCGGCCCGCCCGAAGGGCCGCAAGTTTTTCTAGCTGCTCAGCGCGCATTGCCCCGCGCTTATTCGCTCATCGCCGTCTCCTTGCTGGTGAGCATGGTGGGAAATGGAATTCCAAAGAAATTCGGATTCGTCGTATTCTTCGACAAGAAGATCCTGCTCGTCGCATCGAAAGCGAGTGAGACCTGCACCGAGTCGCCGAAGGTGCGCGCGCTGCAGTCTTCAGCGCTGCCACTGCTGGCGCTGGTGCACGCCATGCAAAGTCTCACTCCCGTACCCACCGAGTTGGTCGTAGGCAAAGTACATCCGTTGGCCGCCCCGCAGCTCCCCATCTGAGTTACCCCCGCGCTCACCACCGACGGAGCGCCGTTGGAGGTCATATATGAGGCGACCTGCGAGCAACTGTAGGTCGGGTTGACTGCGGCATAGCGAGCGGCTTGATAATTCAGTTGGCCGAGAGCCAACGCGGTCTGGCCGAGAAACGCCATCTGGATCGCCACAAACAAAACGATCATCGCAACGAACAGAACCAGCGCGAACTCGACCATCGCCTGTCCAGCTGAAACCAGACTTCGGCGATCTCGCACATTATGATCGAGTCGTGGAGTCTTCACGTGTCGGTTGCGGGAGTTCATGAATGATAGCCCCATTGAGCTTGCTGGTCGCAGTCCGAGTTCAAATGTACTTACCTTAGATCCGTTCACCAGCCAGGTCTGTGCCGCGCGAATGGCCCCTCTTAGCTTCCACAAAGTATGGCGTTGAACAGCCTGAAGCAAGAGCGTCTCAGTTTTTACCTTCAGAGAGGTCTAACCTCGTCCAATCACGTCACGAGTCTGATGTATGGTAACGCCGAAGGTGCCAGCTAGCCAGCGGCTAGCACTATCCGCGCAACCAGGATCTCGATCGAAGCCCCCCACCCATTCGCTAGATTTCGGAATGGCGGCGGGGTTTACGCCCCGCCGCCTGATTAACTCCGAATCGCTTTCTTAAGCTCGCAACCCGCCCTACGCGTTGGTCAGAGCAGAATCAACGCCATTGGCGAGCGAACCGATGTTGTTGCCCAGCGCCCTGTAGGTGCCGTACACCACGACCGCGATAGCCGCGAGGATGAGCGCGTACTCCGTCATCGTCTGGCCGCGGGTGTTGCGCACTACGGACTCACGGGCGCGGATGAACATCTTGGTCACTGACTCCATCTTGATAGCCTCCTTGTTTTAAGCCGCCTTCCAGGCCGCTTTGCGGGGATCGATTCCCCAAGTGTAATGTCCTTCGAACGCTTCGGCATTCTCTATATCATCAGATGATATGCCATGCCACCGTATCTAACGTGTATGACAGTTTAGACATCTCATCTGAGCTGATCAAGCATTTGTCAAAGTCGAATGGACCCATTCGCTAAGCGATTCCGGTGTTGTTCCTGTTGGCACATTCGGTGAATTCTCACTGTGACGAAGTATACGGACTGTGCTTAAACGTGTCAAATGATTCTTATTTGATTTGAGCTTTCAATTTTACGCTCTAGACCGAGATTCTGCTCTGTTGTTTCAGAAATATCGCTCACCACGCTCCTTATGCGGCCTATCTTCTCGAAATTCGCTTTCATCGCAGCGGCTCTGCGCGTTTGGGCCCTATCATATCGGAGACAGATAGCGAAACATCGCTACTATGCGCATCGCCGTGGAAGGCAATGGGCAACACGCCGGATATAGATTGGAATGGCCTGATTCCCGCCACCGCCTTGACTGTCACTAGACCCTGGTGACGGCAAAATAAGCGCAAGAAGGGATAAGGCACTTTACGCTCGATAATCATCGTTATAGACCGAGCGTCCGCAGCCGGGCGATCATAGATGATTTCATCTTCGCTGATTCCGTCGATCTGTGCTCTGCTGCGTGCCGCAGTTTCGGCGAGTGCGGGGTCTGCGGGCAGATAAACGGCTCCCGAGAGAACTGCGGAGTTAGCGGTCTTCTGCAAATGAACAGAACTGGAGTAAACAGCCTGCATGTCTGCCCCGATACATACGGCACCCAGTACCATGGGTGCCGCCGCAAGGGTCAGAGCAAGGGCGGCTTGACCGCGTAGGAATCTCCACTGTTTAGCCATTTCGTCGCTTACCAAAGGCAAGAAAAAACTCTGAATTCTAAATCGGCCTCAATCGCTGAGCACATCAGATGCCAAAGCCATTTTGTAGTTAGAAGCGCCCTTTACTTCGTTTGCTTAAAGACGAAACAAACGTAGTCGCAACGAAGGTTGCATGACTGCAACGATAGCTTTGACGTTCTGCGAGCCGGGGATACCCATTCAACGTTCACGTAACCTCATACCGTACCGCCCCGGGAGGGACAGAAAGAACGTCATTGTAGTTGGGACCCGGCGAGCGGGTATAACCCACCCGCCGGGCTTAAGGCGGTTTGAAATGCCGGAGTTTAGACTTGATTTACGCGTTGGTCAGAGCGGAATCGACGCCATTGGCGAGCGAACCGATGTTGTTGCCCAGCGCCCTGTAGGTGCCATATACTACGACGGCGATGGCCGCCAGGATGAGCGCGTATTCCGTCATCGTCTGGGCGCGATGGAAGCGGACGAAACGCTCACGCACTTTCAAAAAAGCCTTTGTAAACACGTCCATTTTTTTCTCCTCCTGGACCCTTGCCGTTTCACCGAGGCTGACTTCCGGTTTTGCCTCTATCGTTGACCTGCTAACCAAACCTGCTTTTAAGTACGTCACCGTTTTCATTTTCGCACCCGATAGCCAGTCATTACTCTTCACTTTTTTTGAGATGCTATCAAGTGGTCATCAATGTCATCACACGGTATGACCACGTACGACCGGTACAGCATCGAACGTGCCAAAACAGTCCTAGCAAAAAATCAGATGTTTATTGATGTTTTCGGTGAACAAGGTGTCTAGTTCGGTTGCACAGGTGCTGCCAAAACGCGTCAGGACGCAACTAATCGAGCCATTCACCGTCAAGACTTCAATAGATGCCTGCTCTAGGATCGCTCGAAAATGATCTGATCTCCGACCTGCGTCTGGCTGCGTGTAGCGGCCCCCGCCGGTAATTCCAGCGCTTTGCGCGCGCCCCATACGACAGACGAGAGACGCCATGGCCGCAGGTTGTGGTTGATTCGAACAACGGTGCCATGGCGATTCAGGAAGACGACGTCGATCGCAAAGCGCATGAATAGCATGTGCATGCACATGAACGGCTCCAACTTTCCCGCCTCGAACAGCATCCCCGCATCAGGGTCGAGTCTATCGCGCCCGAGCAGGCCGCGGCTCTTGCCGGTCATCCCGCCAGCCTCTTCGAGGTGCTCACAGAGCACCGTGGTGCGTGTCTGGTTCACCGCGCGCAGGCTAGCTGGCCTCTTCGCCTGGAAACCTTTCATTGCTTTCCCCTCTTGCTATTCCATTTGCTTGGCGCTCAGATGTAGCGCCAGCCGCGCAGCACGCAACCCTGTCTCGCTCAACCCAGGTGTAATATAATCGCCGGGTCAGCAGAGCACATGCTGACGCACAATCACTTTCGATATGGATACGATTTGGCTGCCACCCGCGCTCGTATGTTACGCGCTTTCGGCCGCGGGATTCGTTGCCGGCCGCACCGCCAACCGGCCGCGCTGGACCGAACAAGCGGTTCCGCTGCTGGGTGCTGCGGTGCTGTTCCATTCGCTGGATCTGATCGTTGGCGCGCTCAAGGCCGGGAATATCCCCGTCACTAATTTTGCCCAGTCGTTATCCTTCCTGGCCTGGCTCACGGCGATCGTCAGCTTTGCCCTGATGCTCCGGACGCGGATGCAGGTGCTGGGAGCCTTCGTGGCGCCGTGCGTGGTGGCCGCGGTCGGCGCAGCCATGCTGTTAACGAGTCGTGGACGCCTAGTAATTCCGTACAGTCTCCGCAGTGTCTGGCTGCCAGTGCATGTGACGCTGGC
This sequence comes from uncultured delta proteobacterium, assembly GCA_963710455.1. Taxonomy (GTDB): domain Bacteria; phylum Desulfobacterota; class Binatia; order Binatales; family Binataceae; genus JAKAVN01. The sequence goes on along the minus strand of CAVQAG010000007.1, from coordinate 30,077 downwards.
TTTTTTGGGCGATGCGCTGTTAATGGTTGCGGCGGGTGTGAGCCTGGCCTACCTGGTGCACGAGTCGCGTTTGAAGGCGAAACGCCCGATGTCGTCTGCGGGCGAGAGCATGCCGAGCCTCGAGAAGCTCGATCGCATCAACTACCGTCTGCTCGGATGGGGCTTTGTGATGCTGTCGCTCGGGATCGTCAGTGGAGCGCTGTGGGCGGACGCTACCTGGGGCCATTTCTGGTCGTGGGAGCCGCAGGAATCGTGGTCGCTGGTAACCTGGCTGTTGTACGCCGGGCTGCTGGAATCGCGAATCGCGGCGGGATGGCGCGGGCGGCGCGCCGCGGCGCTGACGCTGGCGGTTTTTACCGTATTGTTAGGTTCGTTCTTGAGCGTGAGCCTGCTTTTTCCGGGCAAACACGGCGGGAGTTTCGGCTAATCCCCTGCGGGCGCGAACGGGATGGAGGAGAAGCTTCTCATCGTCGGTGTCAATCATCGCACCGCCCCGGTAGCGGTCCGCGAGCGGTTGGCTTATGGCGACGGCGAAATCGTTGCGGCACTTTCACGTCTAAAAGGTCGCGTCTCAGCGCTCGCCGAGGCCGCGCTGATTTCGACCTGCAACCGGGTTGAGATCATCGGCGTAGCGGCCGAGCCTGCGCGCGCGATTGACGAAGCGGTAGGTTTCCTGGCCGCCGATCGCGAAGTCGACGCCGCGCTGTTCGCCGGCGCGCTCTATCGTTTCGAAGGGCGCGACGCCGCACGTCATCTGTTTCGCGTCGGCGCGAGCCTCGACTCGATGGTGGTCGGCGAGCCGCAAATCCTCGGCCAGCTCAAGCTCGCGTATGGCTACGCGGCCGAGGCGGAGAGCGCCGGCCTGGTACTGCATCGCGCTTTCCATCGCGCGTTCTCGGTCGCCAAGCGGGTACGCAAGGCGACGCTTATCGGTCGCGGCTCGGTGTCGGTGAGTTCGGCGGCTGTGCGCCTGGCCGGACAAATCTTCGATTCGCTGAGCGACAAGACGGTAATGCTGATGGGCGCGGGCCAGATGGCCGAACTGACGGCGCGCCAGCTCCACGCGCTCGGTGCCGAGACCCTGTTGGTGACCAGCCGCACTTTCGACCACGCGGTCGCACTGGCGCGCGCGCTCGGCGGTACCGCCGTGCCCTTCGAGAACTATCGCCCCTACCTGAAGATCGCCGACATCGTGATCGGTTCACTCTCCGCCGCGCGCACAGTGCTCGAGCCTGACGATTTCGAGACCATCCTGCGCGAGCGCCGTTACCGCCCGCTCTTCCTCATCGATCTGGGTGTACCGCGCAACTTCGACGAGCGGCTCAACGCGATGGAGAACGTCTATCTATATGATATCGACGACCTCGGCGCAGTGGTGACCGAATCGCTCGGCGAGCGCGCGCGCGAGGCCGATAAGGCCGAAACGATCGTTGCCGACGCGCTCGCCTCGTTCATGCGCTGGATGGACGGGCTCGACCTGGTGCCGGCAATCAAGGACATCCGCGTGAGTATCGAGCAACTGCGCGAAGCCGAACTCGGACGCCATCGCGCGTGGCTCGCCACGCTGGAGCCGGCCGAGCGTGATCGAATCGAGTCGCTCACGCGCACACTGGTCAACAAGCTGCTCCATCGTATTCTGGCCGGCCTGCGCGGCACCGGCGCCGGCTCGCCCGACCCTGCACACACCGCCGAGATTGCGCGGCGCCTGCTGTGCGGTGAGCTGTTGGCCGACGGACCTCGGTTGAGCGATACGACCTCCGACCTCGATTTCGAGATGGCGCTCGACGACGACGAGGAAGAGTGAGAACGAAGAATCCTGGCTCACGTTCGTCTCTCGATTCGCTGTATCCGGCGACCTCGTCGTCTCGATCAACATATATATAGATGGCCTCCGTACTTCGTATCGGTTCGCGTCCCAGCCGCCTCGCGCTCGCACAGGCCGAGTTGGTGCGGCATAAGCTCGCGGCGCTGATCCCATCCGTGAGCATCGAAATCGTTGCGGTTCGCACCAGCGGGGACCGGATGGCCACGGCCGCGCTCGCCCAGGTCGGCGGCAAGGGGCTCTTCATCAAGGAACTGGAGCAGGCACTCGGCGAGGGCCATATCGACCTCGCGGTACATTCGATGAAGGATCTGCCGGCCGAGCTCACCTCCGGTTTCCGTATTGCGGCGGTCCCCGAGCGCGCCGATCCGCGCGACGCGCTGCTCGCCCGCAGCGGTAGGTCGCTCGAAGCGCTACCGCGTGGAGCCCGGCTTGGCACGTCTTCAGTCCGCCGTCGTTTCGAGGCACTGCGCCTGCGTCCCGACTTCGAGATCGTCGCGCTGCGCGGCAACGTCGACACGCGCCTCGCGCGCCTCGGCGCCGGGGACTTCGACGCAATCATTCTCGCGATGGCGGGACTGGCGCGGCTCGAGCGGGGAGAGCCCGACGCCGCCAGGGGCGGCCTCGCGCTCTCCCCGCTTGACGTCCGCGACTTCGTCCCGTGCGGCGGCCAGGGTGCGCTCTGTATCGAGGCGCTCGCACGCCGGCCCTTTGCCGGCTCGACCGTGCTCGAGGCCGCGGTTGCCGCGCTCGACGACCCGCGGGCCCATATTGAAGTCGCCGCCGAGCGCGCCTTTCTGGCCACGCTCAGCGCCTCGTGCGTCTCGCCAATCGGCGTGCACGCGACGCTTACGGCGGACACGCTCGCGATGCGCGCGCTGGTCTTTAGTATCGACGGCGCGCGCCATATGAGCGATGAGATCTCCGTTAACGTGACCGGCGGCGCGGCCGACGGCACGCCAGTCGCTCCGCTGGAGCGGGCCGCCGCGCTCGGCGTGCGGCTCGCCGAGCGGATGCTGGCCGGCGGGGCCGGCGCGCTGCTTGCGGACGGCGATCCGTCCGCGAGCAGCGCGCGCACGGTGGGCGTAACCGGCGGATCCAGCCGCGCGCCCGGAACGGGCGCGCGGCTGGATCCGCTCGCCACGGCCCCGCTTCACGGACGGCACCTGGTGATCACGCGTGCGCGCGGAGCCGGCGGCGCTTTCGCCGCCGGGCTACGGGCGCTTGGCGCGGAAGTGACGGAATTTCCGACGATCGAGATCGCCCCGCCCGACGACTATAGCGCGATCGACGCGGCGCTTGCGCGCGTGGCGTCCTTCGACTGGATGATCTTTACCAGCGCGAGCGGCGTTGAGCGGACGCTCGCGCGGATGAAGACCCGCGGCGTGGACCTCCGCGCGCTCGACGGCGCGAAGGTCGCCGCGATCGGCCCCGCCACCGCCGCACGCCTGGCCGCGCATGCGCTTACGGTTGCCGCGATGCCGCGCGAGTATCGCGCCGAGGCGATCGTCGAAGCGATCGGCGCCAAGCGTATCCGCGGCGCGCGAATCCTGATTCCTCGCGCGCAGGTCGCACGCGAGGTGCTGCCGGAGATGCTACTGGAGGCTGGCGCGCGCGAGGTCGTCGTCGCGCCGGTCTACAAGACGGTGAGGCCCGCGGACGCCCCGCTCGAGCGCGTGCGCGCGATGGCGGCGGCGGGAGCAATCGACCTGGTTGCCTTCACCAGTTCCAGCACGGTGACGAATTTCTGCCAGATGCTCGGAGCCGCTGCCGCCCGCAGTCTCAGGGCTGCGGCGATTGGGCCGATCACCGCCGAAACGGCACGCGCCGCCGGTTTGCAGGTGATCGCGCAACCGAACGAGTACACGGTCCCCGCGCTGATCGCAGCCATCCGCGATCACTTCACGCCGAGCGAAAAATAGATGCACATTTTTTTGAGCTCTTCGGAGACGCAAGATTCTCAAGGGCTCTGAATTTCTGACCAAAAGTCCGTGTTATGTGAAGGCTGCCGGAGTCGAAGGATCTCGCGCGGTCCTCTGCGCGTCAAACCTCGAGACGAGGACACGCGAACAGATGACTCGGGCGCGACATCGAGCCGTCCTGAGTGATCGCCAAAAGCCCGACGTCATGGATTTACGCGCGGAGGACCGCGCGAGATCCTTCGACTTCGCTCGCAGACTCGCTAGCTTGGTTCAACAAATTCATAAATCATCAGACCCTCGCTGTTGAGCAGGACGATGCCGCTCAGCGCCGTCGCTCCCTTGAACGCTGGCAGGTAGCGGAGCTCGCCGGATTGGAAACAGCGGGTTTTGCGATTCGCCGTTTTGCGATTCGTCACGTTGTCTTCGATGGACGTTGTCTACGATAAATAGATGCTCATTTCCGTCCAGCGGCCCGAGCATATAAGTAAGACGGTGAGGAAATTCAGGGGCGCACTCTAACCAACGCCAGGAGGCGGGCGAATGAAGGATCAATTTGCTGACCTTGATGCGATTGCTCAGGCCGAGTTGGTCCGGCAGCGCAGGGTTTCGCCGCTGGACCTGGTCGACGCAGCAATTGCTCGCATCCAGGCGCTTAACTCGAAGCTGAATGCGGTAATCATCCCGCTGTTCGAGCAGGCTCGCGCGCAAGCAAAGAGTGGAGCAATACCCGACGGACCTTTCCGCGGCGTCCCCTTCCTGATGAAGGATCTCGGCGCGGCCTACGGCGGCGACCCCCTCTATATGGGGATGAAGCTTCTGCGTGACGCGCGCTTCATCGCGCCCCATGACAGCTACCTGGCTGCGAAGTTCAAAGCCGCAGGGTTCGTCTGTGTCGGCAAGACCAATACTCCGGAGCTGGGATTGATCACCACCACCGAGCCCGAAGCTTTCGGCCCGTCGCGTAATCCGTGGGATGTGACTCGCTCGACTGGAGGTTCCAGCGGCGGTTCGGCGGCAGCCGTAGCATCGCGGATGGTCGCGGTCGCACACGCCAACGACGGCGGCGGCTCGATCCGGATTCCGGCGAGCGAGTGCGGCCTGGTGGGACTAAAACCTTCGCGCGGGCGGATATCGTTGGGTCCGGATACGGGAGACGCCTGGCACGGCTTTGTCACCGAGCACGTCGTGACGCGTTCGGTGCGCGACACGGCGGCGGTTCTCGATCAAACGGCGGGATACATGCCGGGCGATCCATATGCCGCGCCGGCGCAGCGCGGGCCATTTTTTCGAGATGCGATTGCGCCACCGGAACAGCGGCTGCGGATCGGCTTGATGAGACGGACACCGCGCGGCGCCAACGATTTGCATCCCGATTGTCTCGCGGCGGTCGACGACGCCGCCTCGGCCCTGCGATCGCTGGGGCACAGCGTGGAGGAGTCGCATCCCGCCGCGCTGGATGAGTCGCTGTCTGTTATGGAGCCTTTCGTTGCGGTGGTCTCGGGCCACACCGCGATGATCCTCGATCAATTGGGCGCCGCGCTCGGCAGAAAAATCGCGGCCGAGGATGTCGAGCCGTGGACCTGGTTTCTGGCCGAGCAAGGCTTTGGGCTCTCTGCGAGCAACTATTTGGCCGCGATTCAAGTTTTGCAGATCCTTAGTCGGCAATTCATGCAGTGGTGGACTGATGGATTCGATCTGCTATTGATCCCGACTCTAGCTTCACCGCCGCCGCTCCTGGGCGACCTGGTAATTACCCGCGACGGACTTGCCGAGGGTATGCGGCGCCTGCTCGATCTGAGTCCGTATTGTGCCTTTTTCAACATCACCGGTCAGCCCGCAATCTCGTTGCCGCTTTTCTGGAACTCCTCGAACCTCCCGATTGGCGTCCAACTGGTGGCGGACTTTGGCCGCGAAGATTTGCTGATCCGGGTTGCCGCCCAGCTGGAAAAGGCGCGGCCGTGGGATGATCGCCTGCCGCCGGTCTGCGCATGAGCGCCTCGCGAGCTTGAACCCCGGTGCTCGAGCGCAGATGCCGACCAAGCTTCGAAGAATCCCAGGCCCTCGCGCGCAGCGCCCGAAGATAACCGGCGGGTCATCGAGCGTCCTGCTGTGAACTCCCCGGTCATCGAGGTTGCGGGCCTCCGCGTCGACCGCGACGCGCTCATCCTCGACGCGGTCGACTGGCGCGTGGACGCCGGCCAGCACTGGGTCATCCTCGGCGCCAATGGCTCGGGTAAAACCTCGCTTTTGAGCGTGCTCACCGGCTACCTCGCGCCGACCGCCGGGACGATCAGCGTGCTGGGCGAGACCTATGGACGCGCCGATTGGCGCGAGCTGCGCACGCGGATTGGGCTTGTCAGCTCGTCGATCCATCAGTTGATGCCGCCGCATGAGAGCGCGCTCAACGCGGTGCTGAGCGGGCGGCGCGCGATGATCGGAATGTGGGGCGACGCGGACGAGAGCGACTCGGTCCGCGCCGCCGAGATTCTGCACGAGGTCGAAGCTGGGTATCTGAGCGAGCGCCCGTGGCGTTTTCTTTCCCAGGGCGAGCGCCAGCGGGTGCTGATTGGACGCGCGCTGATGGCCGATCCGCGCGTGCTGGTGCTGGACGAGCCGTGCGCGGGGCTCGACCCGGTCGCGCGCGAGCATTTCCTCGCGTTCATCGAGCGCTTGCTCGAACGCTCCGGCGCTCCCACCCTGGTCCTGGTCACTCATCACGTGGAAGAAATAGTCGCCGGCTTCTCCCACGTCCTGGTACTAAGCGGAGGCAAGGTGCTCACGGCCGGCTTGCGCGAGACTGTAATGACCTCGGCGACGCTGAGCCGCGCCTTCAACGCGCCGCTGCATCTCAGCACAAGTGGCGGGCGTTACTCACTCAAGGTCGGCGCGGAACCGTCCAAGGTGGTGTAGCAGTAGATGATTTCCGCACGCAGCGTCGCGGGGGCGACGATTTTGCCTATAGCCTGAACGCTTTTCCCTATCGTCTCGCCGGATTAAACCTGATACCGTTTGGTTTAGAGGCTTCTCGTGAAGGCGAGTCGTGTATCAGATTGCGCTGAGCGCGGTTTCGCAACTGGTGGACTAGAAGCTAAAGGCGGGTCGCGGGAAAAACATCATGGGGTGGAAACTCACCTTCGCGCTGGTGCTGATTTCGGTCGCCGTAGTTTCGGCGTTGGCTGCCGGCGAAGAGCCGGAAAATGAGGCGGTGGTGCGGGAACGGGCGACAAAGCAACTGAGTGCGTTGCGAGAGTATCTGCTCAAGCGCTGACCCCGTATCGGCCAGACCAGAATTGGTAGCACATGACGGACACCGGCTGACGCCGCGCCCGGAGGTGCAGTTTGCTACTCGCCTTCCGTGCCTCCCTGATTATTTACCGTGCTTGCCGCAATTGCGGAACTTTCGCGGCGGCGGGAGAACCTTTTGAGTCTGCGATACCGAATTTTTCGCGCACTCGCGCAGATCAGCATAAGACGGCCCTACCTGGTGCTGCTCTGTGCGGTGGCGCTCTCGATCGCCTCGGTCTTCTACACCAAGGCGCGCCTTGAATTTCATACCGGCCAGGAGGACCTGATAACGCCCAACAGTCGCGCCTCGCGCGACTACCTGGATTACACTCGCGAGTTCCCCGACCTTGACGGCCTGGTTATCGTGGTGCAGGCAGCGCCCGACCTGGCCCGCGCCGAGCATTTCGTCGACACGCTGGCAGCGCGGCTCAATGGCGACCACGCCAACGTCAAAACCGTCTTTTATAAAATCGACGCCGGCGCATTCGCCGACCGCGCGATGCTCTACATGCCGAGCGCCGACCTGGACGCGCTCGCCGAGAGGCTTCGCACCGCCTTCCCGATGCTCGGTGGGTATGCGGCGGACCCCAGCCTGGCCGGCTTCTTTGCGATGGTGAATGCGGGGATCGACCGCCAGATGCAGGCTCAGATGCAGAGTCAAATGCCTGCACAAATGCGCCGCCAGATGCAAAATCGGATGCGCGCGCCGCATCGCGCCGGCCGTGACCGCCCGCCCGGACACTGCGCCGGGCGCGGCGGCTGCGGCCTCGGCATCTGCCACGCCGCCCGCGTTTGATCTCGGCGCGATCGACACGGTGTTGGAAGGGATGCTCGCGGACGCCGGCGGCGCCAAATACGTCTCGCCCTGGCAATCGATGATGCAGGCGGGCGTTCAGGACGGCGCGCAGGGGCATGGTTATCTGGTCTCGGACAATGGCAAATACCTGCTGCTGCAGGTGGCGCCCGGCGACGGGGTCAAGGACGGCCCCAATCCGACCGAGGCGATCCAGCACGACCTCGACGCAGTGCGCGCCGCGTTTCCGGGCGTGATGGCCGGAATGACCGGCGGTCCGGCGCTGGCGTATGCGGAGGAAACCACCACCGCGCACGACATCGCGCTCGCCTCGCTGATCGCGATCGGGAGCAATGTGCTGCTGCTGGTGATCCCGTTCAGCGCGGTGGTCGAGCCCTTCTTTGCGGTGCTGGCATTGCTGGCCGGCGTGGCCTGGTCGTTCGGCTTCACCACGCTCGTGATTGGCCATCTGAATCTACTCTCCGCGGTGTTCACCAGCGTGCTGGCTGGAATCGGGATCAATTTTCCGATCCATCTGATGGCGCGTTACGACGAGGGCCGCCGCCAGGGCGCGTCCTCGGCCGAAGCGGTCGAACTCGCGGTGGTCAATACGGGCACGGGCGTTTTCGCCTCGGCCTGTATCATGGCGCTCGCCTTCCTGACCCCGGTGTTCACCGACTTCCGCGGAATTGCCGAGCTCGGGATCGTCTCAGCAGCCGGGCTGTTCCTGTGCCTGGTCTCGGCGCTGCTGATTTTTCCCGCGTTAGTGGTACTGCGCGAACGCTATAGCCCGGCGCGCACGCGGCCGCAACTTGCACCTCATACGCGCGCGTCGATTCTCGAAGCCGCCTTTCGCCGCCCTGGGTTGATCGTCGTGGGCGCGGTGGCGGTCACCGCCGGCCTGCTGATGCTCACCGGGCGGGTTCGTTTCGATCAGAATCTCCTCAAACTGCAGGCCGAGCAAACCGAGGCGGTCAAGTTCGAGAACGTACTGCTCAAGGATTCGGGACGATCGTCGTGGTTCGCGGTGTCGCTCGCGCCCTCAATGCAAGCGGGCGAGGCGCGCGCAACGGCGTTTCGCAAGCTGCCTGTTGTTTCCGGCGTCGAGACCATTTCGACCTATATTCCCGACGACCAGGCGGCCAAGCTCAAGACGCTGCGCGCGCTGAGCGCGATGCTCGCGCCGATCGAATTGGCGCCGATGCATCATCGTTCAGATCCTGGCAACGCAACGCGGCTCGCGCGCGAGCTCGGCCAGTTGGCGGGCCGGCTAACCCAGATAGCGCCCGCCGACACCTCCGGCGGTGCGGCTAAAACCAAGACCCTTGCGGAAACCGCGCTCGACCGGCTCAAGAGCGACCCGGCGGGATTTGCGGGCTACGAAGCCAGCATCAACGCCGATCTCCGCGCGCGCCTGGGCGAACTCAAGCGCGATCTCAAACCAGCCGTGGTGACGACCGCCAACCTACCCAAGGTCGTGCGCGATCGATTTATCGGAAAGAGCGGACGTTTCCTGGTCCAGATTTATCCGCGCGGCGACGTGTGGGAGGACGCTGCGCTGAGCCGCTTCATCAGCGCACTCAAGACCGTCGACAAAGATGTCACCGGGCCGCCGGTGCAGACCTATAACATCGCGACCGTGATGCGCCGCGGCTACGAGCACGCCGCCGTAATGGCGTTGATCGCGGTGTTCATTTTCGTCTTCGCCGATTTCCGCAATCTGCGCGACACGGCGATGGCCACCGTGCCGCTGCTGTTCGGTGGCGCGTGGCTGCTCGAGGCGATGGGATGGATGCGCTGGGAGTTCAACCTGGCCAACCTGTTCGCGGTTCCGATCCTGATCGGCACCGGTGTCGACAACGGCGTGAACATGCTCTACCGCTGGCGCGAGGAGCGCGACAAATCGGCGCTGATCCTGAGCAAGGCGGTGGGCAAGTCGGTGACCATCTCTTCGCTCACCACGATCGCGGGCTTTGCCGCGTTGATTCCGGCGGCCCATCGCGGCATCTCGAGCCTTGGATGGGTATTGAGTCTGGGCGTTACGCTGATCCTGGTCGCAACGCTGGTCGTGCTGCCCGCGCTGTTCGAGTTGGTGGGACGGCGAATCGATAACCGCCGAATCATGCCCCCGGCGACGCCTGAAACGGTTCACGAAGAGGAACCGACCACGACGCCAAAGGCCGCGTCAGGCGGCCTGCGCCGCTGACATCTGTCAACCGCCCGTAATCGGATTTTCCGGCTCGGCCACGCAGTGCGCGCAGCGGCAGCTCGCGCGCAACTGGCGGGTTGTGTAGAGCGTCTCGTGACCGTCGAGCCATCCGAGGAACACGCCCTGCTCGCCCAGGCGCGATAACTGCGAAAGCCGCTGGCTCGCAGGCGGAATCTCACCGGCGATTGCGCCGCCGCACGCGATGCACGGGCATCCGCGGCGCAGGCTCTCCAGCGGATAGATGCTGTCGTGACCGTCGGCCCATCGTATGCCGATAGCATAGCGGCCAACTTCATTGAGCGCGGTGATTCGAGGCGTCTTTGACTTGTTCGGTGGCATTGATGCACTCTTTTGTTGAACCACAACTATAGCATTGCGTGGCCCAGCCGTGCTGCCGCATGGACGCGGTATCGATGGAGGCCGGAGAAATACCACCCGGAGAAAAAAACTCATGGACGAGAATGCAAAAAAGAAAGCCCTCCTGATGATCCCCTACGGACTGTTCGTGCTCGGCGCGCGTGCCGGTGACAAGCAGACCGTCGCGACCGTCAACTGGCTCACCCAGGCGAGTTTCAAACCGCCGCTGGTGGTGGTCGGGATCAAGGCCGACTCGACCGCGCATGCGCTGGTCAAGGAGTCGAAAATTTTCACGCTCTCGATGCTTGGTGCGGGGCAGAAATCGATCGGCACCGCGTTCTTCAAACACGTCGAGCCCAAGGACGGCAAATTCGGCAACTACGCCTTCGAGGCGGGAAAGAACGGCGCACCGATCATCAGCGAGGCGCCGGCCGCGGTCGAATGCAAGGTGGTCGGCTTCCACGAGCTTGGCGACCATAGCGTGGTGATCGGCGAAGTAACGGAAGGCCATCTCAATCGCGAATCCGAGCCGCTGACGCTGAAAGAGTGCGGCTTCAACTACGGCGGTTGATTCGACCGCGGGCGCAAGCGCAACGTGGCTAGCAAGAAGGTCGTGGTGCTGCCCGGCGACGACGCCGCGCCGGAGACGGTCGGCGCGGCGATGGAAGTCCTGCGCGCGCTGGGGCCGGATATCGAGTACGTCGAATTTCCGCCGGGCGAGCAGTGGGTGCGGGGCAAGACCGCGATCGACGCGCGCGCGGCGATCGACGCTTCGGATTCCACGCTGTTCGGCTCGACCTCGGGCAAGACCGCGGGAATTTTCTACCTGCGATGGGGCAAGGACACTTACGCCAACGTGCGGCCCGCACGCTATATCCCGGGCGCACGGAGTCCGCTGAAGCGTCCCGAGGGTATCGACTATGTAATCGTGCGCGAGAACCTCGAGGACCTTTACCTCGGCCTGGAGGGGCCGCTGGAGGTTCTCAGCCCGCTCAAGCTGCACAGCCGAATCACGCGCGGGGCGCTCGACACTTCGATGCCCGGAAGGTTTGCGATCAAGATAATCACCGAGCGCAACTGCAAGCGGATCACGGAGTTCGCATTCAAGCTCGCGCGCAAGCGCAAGGTGGCGGGCGGCAAGGGCAAGGTCACCGCGACCTCGAAGTACAACATGTTGCGTGAATCCGACGAGCTGTTCCGCCGGATCGCGGAGGAAATCTCGTCCGGCTACCCGGATATCGCGTACGAGCAGTTCATCATCGACGACTTCGCGCGCCGCGTGGTGCAGAGCCCGCACGATCTCGACGTGGTCGTGATGCCGAACCTCTATGGCGATATCATGTCGGACGCCGCGGCGGGCACGCTGGGCGGGCTCGGCCTCGCGCCGAGCGGATGCTACGGCGCGGAGTACGCCTACTTCGAGTCGGTGCATGGAACCGCACCCGACATCGTGGGACAGAACATAATCAATCCGACTGCCACGATGCTCTCGGCCGCGATGATGCTCGACTATCTCGGCTTTGCCACGGAGGCGCAGCGCTTCGAGAACGCCGTGCGCAAAGTGTACGCGGAGGGCCGCGTGCTCACTCCCGACCAGGGCGGAGGCTCGAGCACGAGCGAATTCACGCGCGCGGTGCTGGTGAATCTCTAACGGTGCACAGAAAAACGCCGAGAAACCTCAATAGAAGCGCTGCTCCCCGGGAGGGCGGGTTTTCCATCGGCGATGGATCCAGTTCCAGTGATCCGGATAGCGCCGTACCATGTCTTCGATCGTCGTCGTGTAGCGCTGGGTATTGAGCATCACCGATTCCTCACGGTCGGCGCCGCGAACCGTCTCGATCGGTTCCATGCATTCGATAAAGTGACGGCCGCTGACGCCGTCGCGCACGGCGAAGACCGGCACCACTGGCACGCCGGTCGCGATCGCAAGCCGCGCCAGCCCGTCGCTGGTCGAGGCCTTGAGCGAAAAGAAATCGACGAACACGCCCTTGCGCACGTCGAGATCGAGCGGCATCCCGACTATCCAGTTCTGTCGGAGCATCCGCAGCACCTCGCGTCCCGCACCCTTACGCGGTATGACGCGATTGCCGAAACGGTTGCGCGCCGTGCATACCGCGGCGTCGATGAGCGGGTTGCGCAGCGGGCGATGAACGATCGCGACCCGATGGCCGTAAATCGAGTGCGCAAGGATCATCAACTCCCAGTTGCCGAAGTGCCCGGTCAGGATTAGGCCGCCGCGGCCGCGCGACAGTTCTTCGCCACGCTTCCAGTTCTCCATCCCGCGATAGGTGGCGAAGCGCTCGATATTGTCCGGGCCCAGGCTGGAAAAATGCATCCACTCGGCCAACGTCCGGCCCCAGTTCTCGTAGGTCGCACGCAGGATGCCCAGCCGCTCGGCGGGGCTTAGCGCGGGGAACGCGATCTCCAGGTTGCGCATCGCGATCGGCCGGTCGAAGCGATCAAGGCGCATCGCGAGCGCGCCCAGGCGCGCGCCCGCGCGTATGGCGCGCTCACGCTCCATCGCGGCGAGCGGCGCGACGAGCGCGCCGATCGCCGCATACTCCAGCCGCGCACGTAGCGGACCAGTCTGCCGAGCCATCGCGGCATCGAGGGTTCCAGAGCGGGAGCGGGCGCGCAAGCGCCCGCTCCCGCTCTGGAAGGCAATCGCGGATGCGCCGCCGTATCCGCGAGCGATCACGCGTGGGGGGAGCGGGGCGGCGAATCGCCGCCCCGCTCCCCCCACGCTGACCTGGCCGCGCGCGCAGGGCGCGCGCGGCTTAAAGCAGGCGCTCCGCCGCTCTCACGCGGCCCAGCGCCTGTCCGCACACTTACGGAGGATCGCCGGCGCCAGCCGCCGGCATGGCCGCCAGCGCGGCCGCAGGCGTAGTCGGCGCCGCCGACCCGGCGGTCGACGGCAACGTGGCCGATGGTGCGGTTGCCGCCGTGGCCGAGGGCGGCGCCTTCATCCATGGCGCGGGCTTGATCGCCTTGGAGCTCGGTCCGATTTCTTCGGTATTGAGCGGCGTGGAAGATGAGGAAGCGGGCGCCATCATGCTCGACGGCGTCGATCCGAAACCGCCACCGCCAAAGCTGGGGCTACCGGCAGACGGCGCCATCGTCGCGCCACGATCTTTCAAGTCCTGTGCGGGTGAAACCGGAACGCTGAACGTCGGCTGGTAAAGCTGCTTGTACTGGTCCATCGGCATTTGATGCATCTCTCGGCGGCCCAGCGCATCGGTGAACTTCTGCCGCTCGTCCAGCGCCAGTGACCGCAAGTCGTCACGCGTGCGGACCACGTGCGGCGTGAGGAACACCAGCAGATTGAGTTTCTTCTTGTCGCTTCCGTTGTCGCTGAACAGGTTTCCGATTACCGGGATATCGGAGATGAACGGGATCGCCGAGCGCTGGATATCGCTTTCGTTTGAGAGCAACCCGCCGATAACCGCCGTGCGATGGTCCTGCACCATCACTGTGGTCGAGGCCGAACGGATAGTCGTGGTCGGCCCGAGCGGGTTGGTGTTCTGGTTGGTGGTGCCACTGACCACGTTTGAGACTTCCTCGTACACGTCCAGCCGCACGTAATCGCCCTCGGACACCTGCGGAATGATGTCGAGCGTGATACCGACGTTCTGGCGGTCGACCGAGTTGAAGATTTGTCCCGACAATGCCGAGGTCGCGCTTGCAGACCCGACGAACGGCAGGTTCTGGCCAACCACGATCATCGCCTCTTCGTTGTCGGCAGTGAGCAGAGTGGGCGCCGAGAGCACGTTGCTATGAGTGTCGGTCTCAAGCGCCGTCATCAGCGCAACGTCGCAAGGCACCGATACGGTGGAGGGCGTGGTGCCACCGCTGGCGACGCTCGAGGCGGCAGTGAGCGCTGTCGAGACGGTGCACTTGCTGCCCGAGGCCAGTCCGATCCCGAGCCCCGTAAGTCCGAGCGGATTGGCGAGCGCGGTCTGGAGTTGGCCAAAGTTAAGTTGTCCCACACCGATCGTGCTGCCACTGATATTCGTGGCGGACTGGAAATTGACCCCGATGTCGCGGGCGCGCTCGGCGCTGACCTCGACGATAATCGCCTGTACGAAGACCTGGATGCGCGGAACGTCGAGTTCTTCGATTACGCGATGCAAGGTCTGGTAGTCCTGCGGGGAGGCGCTGATAATGAGCGAGTTGGTGGCCGGGTCGGCCGTCACGCTGACCGCGTTTTCAAAATCGGGGGATTTCGAGCCGCCGCCACCACCGGTGCTCGCGCTGATTGATCCCGATCCCGCCGACGATCCGCCGCCACGGCCGCCGAACCCCGATCCCATCGAGCCGCCGAAACTGGAGTTCGAGCCGAAACCGCCGAACGATGAGCCCGAGCTGCCGAAGCCGCCCGAACCGAAGCCGCCCGAGCTGCCAAAGCCGCCCCCCATTCCGCCGCCAAAGCCGGAGTTGAGCGATCCGAACCCGCCGCCGGCACCACCCGAGCCGCCGCGGCCAAGCGAGTTACGACCAGTTATCGGCGAGAGCGTCGACGGCGCCCCGCCGCCGCCCAACAGTCCGTTGAGCACCTGCACTATCTCTCCCGCCGCCGCGTTCTTCAGGCGATATACGTGGATACGCGAGTTCTCGTTGGGCGGATGGACGTCGAGCTTCACGACCAAATCTTTGATGGTGCGCATCTGCAGCGGCCCGGCCAGCACGATCAGCGAGTTGGTACGCTCGTCGGGCACCACCTTGAACCCGCCGCTCGGCCCTTGTGCCGAGGGCGCCACGACCCCGAGGCCGGGCCGTGGAAAGCGCCCGGCGTTGGATTCCGAGTTGCTCTCGCCATTCATGATCTTTTCGATTTGCGAGGCCAGGTCGTCGGCGAACGCGAGCTGGAGCGGAATGACCTCGATATTCTGATGGGTGCCCTGAACGTCGAGGCTGCCGATGATCCTCAACAAGCGGTCGATATTGTAAGCGTCGTCGGTAAGAATGAGGGTGTTATCTTGCGGAAAGGCTGCGACCAAGCCGTCATGCGAAACCATCGGCTGGACCACGTTGACCAGCGAAGTGGCGTCGATGTTCTTCAGCCTGACCATCCGGGTGACGTAGGCGTCGCCCCGGGACTCGCCCGGTTCCTGCGAAGTGGTGAGCGCGGCAGATTCGCGGACCTCGCGCGAGGGCACGATTTTGATCACCGGTCCGGCCTGCACCGTGGTGAAGCCTTTGACCTGGAGCACCGACTGAAAAATGGAATAAGCCTGTGCAGGCGTGACCTTGGTCGGCGAAATGATGCTGACCTTACCGCGCACGCTCTCGTCGACAACAAAGTTCTTGCCGGTAATTTCGCTGATGAATTTCGCCAGGACCGGGATGTCCACGTCCTGGAAGTTCATCGTGATAAGGTTTTGATCCTGCGGCGGCGGGTCCTGAGCCAAGACCTGCACGCAGAGCACGCTGGACCACAACGCAATAGCGAGTGCCCCCAACATCCAGCACTTCATTGGATACCCCTTTGGTGAAGACTCCCGGCCTTTATAGCGGTCGAAACCGGGCACCGCAACCACGCCCCCGATTGCAAAACCGTTAAGCCTCGAAGACTATTGTGAAAGTTCTTTTCGTTGAATTCGCATGAGCATCCTTAAGTGACTTTTAGCATGGCTACTTTGAGCATCACGCCGACCACGATTCCTGCAGCGTGCCAGCCGCCCCAGCGGTTCCTGGGCGCGAATCTTCCTGAAGACGGCCAGCCGTGCGCTTCGAATACCTGATAGGCCTTCGCTACCTGCGCGCGCGTCGGCGCGAGCGCTTCGTCTCGCTGATCGCGATCATCTCGCTGGCCGGCGTGGCGCTCGGCACCTTCGCGCTGACCGTGGTGCTGTCCGTGATGAGCGGTTTTCAGGAAGACCTGCGCCAGCGCCTGCTGGCATTCAATCCGCATGTCACGGTGCAAAGCTCCAACGCCGCCGCCTTCGACCCCGCCCCACTGATGAAGTAAGGTAACCGCGCTGGCCGGAGTCGAAGCCGCCGCACCCTATGTTTCCTCGCAGGTGATGGCGGTTTCGACTAACGCCGAGGGAGTACCGGCCTACGTGGCGGGCGGCGTGATGCGCGGAGTGATCGCGTCGAACAACCCGGTACTGACCGAGCTCAAGCAGACGCTGACGGTGGGCGGCCTCGACGCGCTGGAGCGGACCTATCCGGCCACGGTTGCCGACAACGGCGCGAAGCGCAGTGTGAATCTTCCGGGCACGATTATCGGCGACTCGCTGGCGCTGCAATTGGGAATCCGCGTCGGTGACCCGATAGTGCTTATTTCGCCCGCCAGCTTGGGCGAGCGGAATCGGCGCCCCGCGGCTCCGGCGCTTCGTGGTCGGCGGGCTATTTCACTCGGGGATGTACCAGTTCGATTCCTCGCTGATCTTCGCTTCGCTCAAGAACGCGCGCGTGCTGCTCGCCGACGATCCGCAGCTCGAAAGCGGCCTGGAGGTGCGGGTGCGCAACCTGTTCGACGCGCCCGCAATCGCGGCCCGTATTGCACGCCTGGCGGGCAGCGGCTTCACGGTGACCGACTGGACGCAGGCCAACGCGGCGCTGTTCTCGGCGCTCAAGCTTGAGAAATTCACCTACTTCCTGGTGCTGATGTTGATCGTGCTGGTGGCCGCATTCAATATCGTGGCCACGCTGGTGATGGTGGTGATGGAGCGGCGCAAGGAGATCGCAATCCTGCGCGCGATGGGGGCGCGGGCCGCCTCGGTCGCGGCAATCTTTTTATGTGAAGGGGCGGCGCTGGGCTTCACCGGCACAGCGATCGGCGTGCTGGGCGGCTTCATGGTCTCGTTTTTAATCGGCAAGTACCACCTGATTCATCTGCCGGCCGACCTGTTCATGGTGAGCGCGGTGCCGGTGCGCTTGTACCCGGTAAACTTTCTCGCCGTGGCAGCGGCCGCCGTGGTGCTTTGTCTGGGCGCATCGCTTTACCCCGCTTTCAAGGCTCGTTCGCTCTCGCCGGTCGAGATAATCCGCTATGAGTGAACGCGGCGGATCGTCCGCGCAAGCGCGTGCGGCGGCAGCGGCCGCAGGGGCGGGCCGGCGCGCTGTTGCTGCGGGCCACCGCGCTGGACAAGAGCTTCTTCGACGCCGGCCGCGAAGTCCGGGTGCTTCGCGGGCTCGAGCTCGAGGTCAAGGCGAGCGAGGAAATCGCGATCGTGGGACAGTCGGGCACCGGAAAATCGACTCTGCTCCACGTACTTGGAAGCCTGGAGACGCCCAGCGCGGGCAAGGTCTACTTCGAGGGCCAGGATCTGTTCGCGCTGGGCGAACGGGCGTTGGCCGAGTTTCGCAACCTCAAGCTCGGCTTCGTTTTTCAGTTTCACTACCTGCTCGCAGACTTCAGCGCGCTGGAAAACGTGATGATGCCGGCGCTTATCGCGCGGATGACCGAACGCGAGGCCGCGCAGCGCGCAGGCGAGGTGCTGGAGCTGGTGGGCCTCGCCGACAAGCTTCATCGGCGGCCAGCCGAACTATCCGGGGGCGAGCAGCAGCGGGTCGCGGTGGCGCGGGCGGTGGTGTTGCATCCGCGGCTAGTACTGGCGGACGAACCCACCGGCAATCTCGATCCACAGACCGCCGGTGAAATTCATCAGCTGTTCCATCTGCTCAACCGCGAACTCGGCATCACCCTGGTGATCGCGACCCACAACGAATCGCTGACGCGTTCGATGGGCCGTGCGCTGAGGCTGCGCGACGGGCATCTTATCGAAGAACGCGGTTAGCGAACGAGGCCGTGGCGGCAGTGCACAGGCGGCCGCGCATTTACCCGACTTTGGTTTACTTCACTATAGCGATTGGTTAGCTTGGTCGCGCCTCGCAAAGATGGGAAGGTGATAGGTGGATTTGCGCACGCGGTGCCGCCCGGGGGAGCGCCTGGTTCATGCGGCTTTTTTAATGGTGGCGGTGCTGCTTGCGGCGCAACCTGCCGGCGCGCAACCGAATCCTATAATCTCCCGCATAAAGATCGTCGGTAACCAGCGCGTCGAAGAGGACGCAATCCGTATCCATATCAGCGCGCAGCCCGGCCAGCCGCTCAACGAGACGGTCGTCGACCAGGACGTCAAGGCGATTGCCCGGATGGGCTTTTTCACCGACGTCCATGCCACCCTTGACCAGCAGGGCGGCCAGGCAATCCTCACCTATCACGTCAAAGAGCGGCCGCTGATAACCGACGTCCGCACCGAGGGGATGAAAGAGATCAAGCCCACCGCCGACGAGATGGTGGGCGCGCTCAAGCTTCATTCGGGCGTGATCGAAGATCCGGCCCTGGTGCAGGCGACGATCCAGGCGATGCGGCAGGTCTACCAGAGCAAGGGCTATCTCGACGCCGACATCACGTTCCGCACGATACCCGGGCCCAATAACACGGCGGTCGGCGTGTTCCACGTTGACGAAGGACCGCTGATCGAAGTCAGCGCCGTGAAATTCGTCGGCAACAAGGCCTTCTCAACCCGGCGGCTGAGCGGGCTGATGGAGACCCGCAAGCATAATTTGTTGAGCCGCTTCTTCAATACCGGCACGCTCGACCGCACCAAGCTGCAGGGAGACGTCGACCGCCTGACCGCGTTTTACTACAACCACGGCTTCCTGCAGGTGCATATCGGTGATCCCACCATCACCCGACACGGCAACTCGATCATCGTCACGGTTACGATCGACGAAGGCCCGGTCTTCACGGTCGGCAAAGTCGGGGTGGCCGGCGACCTCAAGTTTCCCAAGAACGAGCTGACCTCCAAGCTCACGCTCAAGCCCGACAAGGTCTTCAGTGGCGCCGACATGGAGCACGACGTGCTGACGTTGTCCGACTTCTATTCGGATCGCGGCTACGCCTTCGTCAACGTCGACCCGCGCACCAAGGTTGACCCGACGGCGCATCGGGTCGACATCACTTACGCGGTAACTCCGGGCAATGAGGTCCTGATTGACCGGATCAAGATTTCCGGCAATACCAAGACCTCGGACAAGGTCATCCGGCGCGAGATCAAGGTGCAGGAGCAGGAGCCTTATTCGGCGTCGAAGATCCAGCAGTCCAAGCAGCGGCTCGATTCGCTTGGCTATTTCCAGAGCGTGCGCTTGTCGACCGAGCCGGCACGCCAGCCCGACAAGATCAATCTCGACGTCAACGTACAGGAGGGCAATACCGCATCCTTCCAGGTCGGCGGCGGCTACGACAGCGCTTCCTCGCTGTTCGGCACCTTCCTGCTGCAAAACACCAATCTCTTCGGCGGCGGCGAATCGGCCGCGTTCAGCGCCGAGATCGGCTTCCTGTTCCAGAACCTAAGCGTCAGCTACACCGAGCCGTGGTTTCTCGACATGCCGCTGGCGGTCAGCCTCCAGGGTTTCGACAACAAGCTGTATCTGTTCAGCTTCGACCAGAGCGAGATCGGTTTTCTGCTGAACAGCGGCTATCCGCTGGCCGACCTGGGACTGCGCAAGCTCGGCCCGTTCTCGCTCGAGCACGTTACGGCCGGTCTGGGCTACCAGTTCGAAAGCGTGGGGATCAGCAACCTATCGCCGTTCACCACCTTCGACATCCAAAGCCAGAAGGGCTACAGCCGGGTGTCGGAGATTCTGCCCTCGCTCCGCCGCTTCACCGTTGACGACCCCAGGGACCCGCGAAGTGGCTCCGTGCAGAGCCTCGACCTGGAAGTCGCGGGGTTGGGCGGCACCCCGTTCATCAAGGGCGTGTTGCACGGGCACTGGTTCATCCCGTTCATCAAGAATCCGACTCTGGGCGAATGGGTTTACTCGCCGTCATTTACGCTGGGATGGGGCACCTCGCTGGAGACCGGGACTGGCGGCAACCTGCCGCTGTTCGAGCGCTTTTTCCCTGGCGGCCTCAACGGCCAGGGCCAGGTGCGCGGCTACGAAATATATTCGCTGGGTCCGCAGGTGACCCTGTTCAACCAATTCGGGCAGCCGTTCGGGGTCGAGCAGGTAGGCGGCAGCAAGGAACTGCTGTTCAGCCAACAGGTTGGGTTCCCGATTCTGGACTCGCTAGGTTTGCGTGGCAACGTGTTTCTCGATGCGGGCAATTCGTTCCTGACCCGCGAGTCGATCACTTTAAACGGCTTGCAGTATGCGTATGGAATCGGGCTCTTCTGGAAGTCGCCATTCGGTCCGATCAACGTCGACATCGCCAAACCGATCAACCGGCGGCCCAACGATCAGCACACTGTCTTCGATTTTGGCGCGGGAGCGCCACTGTAGCACGCGAACGCCGGCTCGAGTGCGCAACCGCCCGGCTATAGTGTAGGACGCGCCGGATCAGCTTATAATGTCGTCGGAAGTTTTAGCGCGCCCCCCTGCTAGAGCCTTACGCGGCGCGGGTTCGCCGACTAAGTTACTCACGGCCGGTTAGATTTGATGGGAGGACCGTTATTTCGATGAGGCAAGGTCTGATTTGTGGGGCGATGCTCCTATTGATGGCTGCCGCGATTCCCGCGCGCGCTGACGTCAAAATCGCTTACGTCGACATCCAGCGCGCGCTCAACGAATGCAACAACGGCAAGCGCGCGCGCTCCAACATCCGCGTCGAGGCCGAACGCGCACAAGCGAGACTTCAGCGCGAGCAGTCCGAGGCCCAAGGGCTCAAGGACGAACTCGACAAGAAGGGGATGCTGATGCCGCCCGACCAGCGCCAGAATCTCGAGGACGAACTGGCCAAGAAAATGCGCACGTTCCAGGACGACGTCAAGAACGAGCGCGACGAGCTGCATCAGAAGGACAACGAGGCCACCGCGGCGATCGTCCGCGACCTCGCCACTGTGGTCCATGAGCTCGGCGAAAAGGCCGGCTATACCGTGGTGATGGAGAAGGGCGGATTGCTGTGGGGCATCCCCTCGGCCGACATCACTGACCAGGTCATTCGTTCCTACGACGCGATGAACGTCAAGGCCGGAACGCTCGCGCCCGATCCGCGATGGACTGGGGCGGGTCCGCAAGGCGCGTCGGCTGCTGGCGGGGCCGGGCCGGCGCCAGCGGGAGCTCCGGAGCCGAGCGGCACCGGCAGCTCGATCCGCAAGCGCTCGAGTATCTCGAGGTAACAACCGCGCCGTGAACGGCGATTCATCCTCGCCCGACCTCGCCGCCCTGCTGCGCCGGCTACCCCATCGTTACCCGTTCCTGATGGTCGACCGGGTGCTGGAGTTGCGGGACAACCGGGTGCTGACGCTCAAGAACGTGAGTATCGACGAGCCCTTCTTCAACGGTCACTTTCCCGGCCGTCCGGTCATGCCTGGCGTGCTGGTGGTCGAGGCCATGGCGCAATCGGGCGCGCTGCTCGCGCTGGGCATGATGGACTTCAACCTAGCCGCCGGCCGATCGGCGGCGCTGTTCATGCTGACCGGCATCGAGCGACTGCGCCTGCGCCGTCCGGTGGTGCCAGGCGATCAGTTGCGAATTGAAGTGCGGCTGCTCAAGCATCATCGTCCGCTGTGGAAGATGCACGCCGAGGCGCGAGTGGACGGCGAGCTAGTGGCCGAGACCGAGTTGTCGGCGATGGAAGTCGAGGAGTCAACGCCATAGCCGGGCGCATCCATCCAGCCGCTGTCATCGACCGGCGGGCCGAACTCGATTCCAGCGTCGAAGTCGGGCCGGGTACGGTCATCGGTCCGGAAGTGCGGATCGGTCCCGCTACGAAGATCGGTCCGTACGCGGTGATCGAGGGCCACACCACCATCGGCGCGCGCAACCGGATATTCCAGTTCGCTTCGATCGGCGCCGCGCCGCAGGATCTCAAATATCGCGACGAACCATCGCGCCTGGAAATCGGCGACGACAACCGCATCCGCGAATTCACCACCATCCATCGCGGCACCGAGGGTGGTGGGATGCTCACGCGCATCGGCAACCACGTGCTGGTGATGAACTACGTACACGTCGCGCACGACTGCCTCATCGGCGATCATTCCATCCTCGCCAACTCGACCGAGATCGCCGGCCACTGCATGCTCGACGAATGGGTGGTCACCGCCGGAATGTGCGGCATCCATCAGTTCAGCCGAATCGGCGCGCACGCGATGCTCGCGGCCGGGTCCAAGGTCGCACAGGACGTGCCGCCCTATGCGATGGTGGCGGGAGATCGCGCCCGGATGGTCGGAATCAACGCCGTCGGCCTGGAGCGCCGCGGCTTCAGCCCCGAGGCGCTCGCCGCCCTGCGGGCGGCCTTCCGCACGCTCTTCTATTCCAAGCTGCTTCGCGAAGATGCGCTCAAGCAGGTGCTCGACGAGCATGGCGCGCTGCCCGAAGTTCGAAGGTTGGTCGATTTCATCCGCGCCTCCGAGCGCGGCGTGGTGAGCCGCGATCGTGAATAAGCTCGGGATCATAGCCGGCAACGGCATATTTCCGCTCGAAGTCGCGACGGCGGCGCGCCGGCGCGGCTGGCGCGGTAATCGCAGTCGCGCATCGCGGCGAGACCGACGAGCGCCTCGCCGAGTTGTGCCAGGAGATAACCTGGGTCCGCGTGGGCGAGCTGCAAACCATGATCGACGCGTTCAAGCGCGCCGGCGTCACCGAGGCCGCGATGGCGGGCGGGATCGCGCGCGCACGACTGGGTGAATCGTTCGCGCCCGACGCGCGCGCGATCGCGATGCTCGCGCGCGTGGGACGTTTCAGCGACGACGCGCTGCTGCGCGCGATCGCGGCCGAGATCGAGTCCGACGGAATCGCGATGATCGATCCAGTGCCGATGCTTGACGGCGCGCTCGCCGGGCGCGGCCGGATGGCCGGGCCCGAGCCCAGCGCGGCGCAGCTCAAGGATCTGCGCCTGGCTTTCGGGGTGATGCGCGCGCTCGGCCATTTCGACGTCGGCCAGGCCGCCGCCGTGCGCGACGGCGTGGTCGGCGCGATCGAGGCGGTCGAAGGAACCGACGCGGCGCTCCGCCGCGCCGCGTCGCTCTGCGGCCGCGGCATCGTGGTCGCCAAGGCGGCCAAACCCGGTCAGGATCTGCGCTTCGATCGCCCTGCAATCGGTCCGGCAACGATCGAGCTCCTGCGCGAGATTGGGGCCGCGATGATCGGCGTCGAGGCAGAGCAGGCCTTGATTCTCGAACGCGCGCGCACACTGGCTGCCGCTACCGCCGCTGGAATCACGATATGGGGCGAGGCCGGGGAACGGAGCGATGGATGAGGTCCGCGTGGCCGTGGTCGGTGCGGGACGGCTCGGCACCTTGCACGCGCTCAAGTACGCGGCGCTCGCCGGAGTCCGGCTGACCCATGTGGTCGACGTCGACCGGGTGCGCGCAAGCGAAACCGGCGAACGCTATGGCGCCGCGGCGCTCGCCGACTATCGCGAGCTTAAGGGCAAGGTGACGGCCGCCAGCGTCGCTGCGCCCGGCAGCCTCCATCATGAGATCGCATCCTACCTGCTCGCCCAGGGCGTCGACGTGCTACTGGAAAAGCCGATGGCGGCGAGCGTGCGTGAGGCGCGCGAGCTGGCCGCGCTGGCCGCACGCAGCGGCCGCGTACTGCAGATAGGCCATCTCGAGCGCTTCAACCCCGCGATCGTCGAGCTGCGCCCGATGGTTCGCGGACCGCGGTTCATCGAATGCCTGCGCGTCGCGCCGTTCACCGAGCGCGGCACCGACGTTGACGTGATCCTGGATCTGATGGTGCACGATCTCGACGTCATCCTGACCCTGACCGAGGCCGAGGTGGCGACGGTCGAGGCAATCGGCGTCGCGGTACTGACCGAGCAGGTCGACGTTGCCAACGCGCGGCTACGCTTCAGTGATGGGCTTATTGCCAATCTCAATACCAGCCGCGTCGCGCCGCGCCGGGAGCGCAAAATCCGGCTCTTCCAGCCCGACGCCTATCTCTCGGTCGACTACGAGGCACGCCGTATCCAGGTTTACCGCAAGTCGCCGCCGCCACCCGGTGGTACCTATCCGGAAATTTCCGCGCAGCAGATCGATCTTGGCGAGGGCGATCCGCTGGGCGACGAGATCGCCGCCTTCGCCGACTCCGTGCGCACGCGCCGCGCGCCAGCGGTCACCGCGCTCGACGGACTGCGCGTGATGGAAGTGAGCGAGCGCATCCGCAACGCGATGCGCGACGAGCCGGGCGCGGCCGGTTGACGCTGCGGCTCTGCCGCACCAGCATAGTCATAATGATCATCGTCGCCTGCGGTCGGGCATGAGCGTCCGCTACGCATACTGACGCTGACAGTTGTCGCGGGAGTTGCGGCGATGGCCGCGATAGCGAAACTGCTGGGGCCGAAGCTCGGCTAGCAGGTGATCTTCGTCTCGATCTCTATCGACCCCGAGCATGACCGGCCCGCCGAACTCGAGAAGTATGCGCGCGCACGCGGCGCCGATGAGGCGGGATGGCTGTTTCTGACCGGCACACCCGCAGAAGTGGATAGCGTGCTTGCGCTCTATCATCTGGAGCGGTCGCGCAATCCCAACGGCACCGTGAATCACGCGGTAATGAGCTTTTTGCTCAGCCCCGACGGCCATCAGGTGCGCCAGTACCAGCCGCTGGAGGTCAAGGCCTCCGACGTCGTGGCGGATATCCACCGAGTGCCTGGCAGCAGCTAACCGAAAGCGTCGGCGCCGAACCCTGCCGCGGCCTGGTCAGCTATGATTCGGCAGATGGCGGCTCGGATGGCGAACGACCATCACCGGAACGTTCGCGCTGCGCAGGATTTTATCGACCGTACCGCCGAGCAGCAGGTTGCGCAGCGCGCCGCCGCCATGCGTGCCCATCACGATCACACCAGCATGCTTTTCCTCGGCCGCCTTGAGAATCTCAAGCGGCGCTTCGCCCTCCTTGGTGGAGAGCTCCCAGTTGGTAAAGCCTGCCAGCACGTCGTCGAAACGATGGATCAACTCGTGAACTTTCTTGATCGCATTCGCCTGGAGCGCGGGATATTCGCCATGCGGCACGCCATAGAGATGCTCCAGCGGATTCTCGATCACGTGCAAGATATGCAGCTTGGTGTTGCACAGTTCGGCGAGCGAGCGCGCGTAAGTCAGCGCGTAGCCGGAATCCTCGGAGAAGTCCGTCGCGAAGAGAATGTTTTCAATCTTCACCGCTAATCTCCCGCATTCTGCGCCCTGACTCGCTCCCCCTCAGTCTTGGGGGAGGGCTGGGGTGGGGGCCTATGGGCGACCCCTAAATATCCGCAAAAACCGCCTCTGTCGTGCAAGCGTAAGGTGCGCCCGCCTCGGCGCCAATCTCGCGCGAAACCTACTTTGTTTACCGTCCAACTGCAAGCGCGCGCGGCCGCATCTTCGGGACGCAAGTCCCGCCGCGAGCGGCGCATTGCTGTCGCGATCTGTGTGGCGCATGGAGCAGTTTTCCAGCACAATTCTTCCGATGAGCGCGACTCCCCGGGAACAATCGCCTGCCGCCGGCGCCTCGCCTCGACGCCGCCGCGTGATGATCGTAGCCGGTGAGGCCTCCGGCGACCTTCATGGCGCCGACCTCGCCGCGCAGATCCTCGCCCGCGATCCCGGATGCGATCTTTTCGGCGTCGCGGGTGAGCGGATGCGCGCGGCCGGCGTGCGCGCGCTCACCCGCACCGAGGACGTCGCCGGCCTCGGCCTTGCGGAATTGGCCTCGAGCATCCGAAACACTATGCGGGTTCTGCGCGAACTCAAGGCGATGCTACGCAGCGATCGTCCCGACCTCGTCATCCTTATCGACTTCGCCGAATTCAACCTGTCGCTCGCTGGCGCCGCCAAGCGTGCCGGCGTCCCGGTGCTCTACTACATCACGCCCCAGGTCTGGGCCTGGCGGCGCGGCCGCGTCGCCCGCATTATCAAGCGCACCGACAGGCTCGCCGTGGTGCTGCCGTTCGAGACCGAGATTTACGCGGGCGCCGGCTCGCGGGTCACCTTCGTCGGCCATCCGCTACTCGACCGCGTCGCTCCCGCACAGGATCGCGCCGCCACGCTCAAGCGCCACGGCCTGCCCGCCCACGCGCGGCTGCTCGCGCTGCTGCCCGGCAGCCGGCGCGGCGAGATTCGCTACCTGCTGCGTCCGATGGTCGAGGCGGCGCGCGTGCTCGAGGCCGATCACGGGCTCACGCCGGTGATCGCTCTCGCTCCGACGCTCACGCTGGCGCAACTGCGCACGGACGGAGGCGTCAACCTTGACGGTATCCGCGTGATTGAGGGCGATACCTACAGTCTCGTCGCGGCGAGCGAGCTTGCGCTCGCGGCCTCCGGCACTGCGACGCTCGAGACCGCGCTTTTGGGCTGCCCAATGGTGGTCGCGTACAAGATGTCGCCGCTGACTTACGCGCTCGCGCGAGTGCTGGTGCGCGGAGTCGATCATATCGCGATGCCCAACATACTGGCCGGACGCGAAGTTGTGCCCGAGCTCATCCAGCGCCGCGTCCACGTCCGCAACCTGGTGCGCGCGGCCGAAAACCTGATGGTCGAGCCGCTGCGCACCGAGACGCGCGACGCGCTGCTGGCACTGCGCACTCGCCTGGGCGAGCCGGGCGCCGCCGCGCGTGTCGCCGCGATCGCGCTTGAGATGATGGCATAAAGATCAGCCGAAGCGACGGTCGGCGGCCTCATTCGTATATATGAGCGGCATGTTTCTTCGCCCAGCGTCCAACTGGCGTACGGAGGTAACCGCTGTTCGGACTATTGAGTCAGAGTGGCCGAGACATGGATGAGGGCCGGCTCCTCTCCCGTTCAGTGGCTCAGCATCAAAGATCAATATCAAGATCGCCGATTCGGCTTATCTCCCAGCCGACGCAGCCTTTAAGAGTCTGGAAGAGACGGGGGATGACATTCTCCTCGTCGTCGCAGCAGAGCACTGCTGACGAGGCTTTCCCGCGGTGCTCCATGGTTAGGGTCAGGTGGCGCGGTAACGCGTTGCCCGCTTCATTCATCTCGACGGCGGTCAGTACACCTTCCTCTCCCATCGGGAAGGTGTCTCCAAGACCGTATGAGCCCGCCCACGACGGCGGCCAGTTAGAGAACCCTTCCCACTTCATTTTTGGATGAGTCCTGAGTTGCATGTGACGCATCGTCTCCTAAGCGCGATTATCCACTGCCCGCACTTATGCGCCAACGCCGAATCAGGCACCATCCGGCGAATGGTGATCGAACTCTTCCGAAGAAGTTTGATAGGAGAATCGCTTTTCGCTTTCGGGCGTGCCATATCCGGATCGCCGGACTCCCGCTCTATATGATCAATGGGTCCGCGGAATGCTCCGTGTGTGCCTCCGAGGAGGTTCAGCGGTGAACGAAAAAGGTCTTTTGCTCTCGAGCCGGGTTTGTTGGAGTGCGTGGAAAAGTCTGTAATTAGACCACCTCGGAATGCTCCGTCAATTGTACAACGCGCTCTGGTATCCGGCACTGCCGGTCGCGCTCGCCCTGAGTGGCGGAGCGCACGATGCCGGGACGCGGCGCGCGCGGATGGGGCTCGCGTGGGCGGACGACGGTGCGCCGCCAGCGTCCGAACCGCGCATCTGGGCGCACGCGGCCTCAGTTGGCGAAGTCGGAGCGCTGCGCGCCGTCGTGACCGCACTCATGCGCGAAAGCCCCGGCGCGACACTGGTTGTCACCACGATGACTGGCGCGGGGCGCGACGCGGCATTGCGCACGCTTCCAGGCGCGCGGGCTCATCTGCTCGCGCCGCTCGACTGCCGCCGCGCGCTCGGCCGCTTCCTCGACGCGGTCCGCCCCACACTGGTGCTGATCGCGGAGACCGAGCTTTGGCCTAATTACTTCATCGAGTCGCATCGCGCCGGCGCGCGTATCGCAATTGTCAACGGCCGTATCTCAGAGCGAGCGCTCTCCCGCTATCGGTACGTTCGCCCGTTGCTACGCGAAGCGCTCTGCTCGGCCGATCTCGTTCTCGCCCAGACCGACGACGACGCGTACCGTTTCCTCACCCTCGGCGCGGCGCCCAGCCGCGTCATCGTGACCGGGAATACCAAGTTCGATCTCGAGAGCCTGACCGCCGCGCCGCTTAGGCCCGAGCTTAAGGCTTTCGCGCCCGGATGCCCGATACTGGTCGCCGGCTCGACCGCGCCGGGCGAAGAGCAAATCGTCATCGACGCGTGGCGTGAAACGCGCCTCCGCTTCGGTCAACTGGCGCTGGTCCTCGCGCCACGCCATCTCGAACGCGCCGCCGAAATCGAAGGACTCCTGCGCGCCGCGCAGATCGAGTACTCAAAGGCGAGCGCGTTGGAGGCTGATGCGGTCGGCACGTCGAACGTCTTGCTGCTGGACACGATGGGCGATTTGCGTGCGACATACAGGAGCTGCACGGCTGCTTTCGTCGGCGGCAGCCTGATTCCGGGACGTGGCGGACAAAGTCTCGCCGAACCCGCCGCTGCCGGCGTCCCGGTGCTGTTCGGGCCATTCCATGAGAATCAGCACGCGATTGCCGCCGCGCTGCTGGAAGCTCGGGCGGGAGTGGTGGTGCGCGACGCCGCTGAGCTAGCCCGCGCGGTTGTCTCATTTCTCGACGACGAGTCCGAGCGGCTGGATACGGGGCGCCGCGCGCGTGCGGTGGTGGAGCGGATGGCCGGGGGTGTCGCCGCAACCTTGATGCGTTTGCGGCCGCTGATTAACGTCGTTTGAACCATGACCGGTTACACACCAGCGCCACCGAATCGTTCCCGCCTGGAAGGGTTGTGGCAGAAGGACCTCGCGCTCCACGAGCGGCTGTTATGGGCCGCGCTGGTGCCTGCGGCCGGCGCTTATCGAGTCGTGCTGGCGGCGCGGGCGCTCTGGTGGCGCAGGATGAAACGACGCGCCCGCCCGCTGGTGGTGAGCGTCGGGAATCTGACGCTGGGCGGCAACGCCAAGACCCCTTTCACGCTGTTCCTCGCCTCACGCCTGCGCATGCGAGGGTTCAAGGTCGCGATCGTAAGCCGCGGATGGGGCCGCGCGCCGAGCGCGGAGCGCGCGATCCTGGTCTCAGACGGCGAGCGGCTGCTGTCCAGACCCGAGGAAGCAGGCGACGAAGCGGTGATGATGGCGAAATCGTTCGGCGGGCCGATCGCGGTCGCGCGCCGGCGTATCGACGGTATCGAGCTTGTCGAAAAGCGGCTCGGCCCGCTCGACGCGGTGGTGCTCGACGACGCTTTTCAGCACGTACGCCTTGGACGCGACTTCGATCTCCTGTTGATGAATGCGGAGCGCGCAGTGGGCAATGGATGGCTCCTGCCGGCGGGCCCGATGCGCGAGCCGCTCGGCGCCGCGCGACGCGCCGACGCCGTGATCGCGATCGACACGGGACGCGCCGACACCGTGGCCGACCGCGATGGGGCGATCCCGCGGTCAATCGCCGAGCATCCGCGCCTGCTGCGCGCGGCGCTCAGGCCGCGCGCGTTGGTTTCTCCAACCGCATCCGCCGGGCGATGGATCGAAAGTCCGCTCTCGCTGATGGGCCGGCGCGTGGTCGCGGTCAGCGGGCTGGCCGATGCAAGCGGCTTTTATCGGATGCTCCATGAAATGGAGGCCGACCTGGTCGGCGTACTCGAATATCCCGACCACCATGTGTACACGGCGGCCGACTGGCACACTATCGTCGCCGCCGGGCGCGGCGGCGCGGTCTTTATGACCACCGAAAAGGATCTGGTGAAGCTCGAACGGTTTCCGTTCGAGCGCGATTCGCTGTACGCTTTACGCCTCGAAGTCGTGATGGATCTCGACGACGAGACACGGCTGATTGAAACGATCGTTGCCAAGC
>CAVQAG010000006.1:0-90459 GCA_963710455.1 uncultured delta proteobacterium | reverse complement strand
CGCCAGCTCGACTGCCTCGATTCCGTCGCGCGCCTCCGCGGCGACCGTGAAGCCGCCGTCGGCGTGCAGCGAATCGCGGATCACGCGGCGCGCCAGCGGGTCGGGGTCGGCGATGATGATTCGCAGACGGTCAGCCATCCCGCCGGCGGGTGACACCAAGTCTGCGCTCAGCGCGGATGCAGCGTCCCCCAGCTCTGCGGGCAGCTCGGCGCCGAGCCGCCCGGCCGGGCGGTCGCCATTGGAGCTGCCATTCGTACTCTCGCGCTTGCTCATCGCGCTCCTTGCGGACTTTCTGAATTGCCGACTCCCCAGGCGAGGAGCACGGAAATCCCCGGTTTCACCATTCCTGGTCCGAAGATTAGGGTCCGCCCCGCTGCCGACTGGGTGGATTTTCACCCTCGGCGGCGGGAGGCACCTCTGGCGCAGGGTGATCTTACTTCAGTCGCTCGACGGACGTCGAGCCATGAAAGGGCGAGCATCGCCGGCGCGTTGCTCGTGCGTGAACCAGCGAGCGCTTACGAAGACCCCCCGTTCGGCCCGCCCCGAGGCGCGGCTGGACGCGGCTTGCTCCGAGCATTCGGACGTTCTCGCTGCGCGTTGGACGTCCTCGCGGTCGCTCCGGACGTCGAGCTGTTCGAGCTGCTCGAGAGCATGTCGAACCTGCGGATCGCGTACGCGGCCCGTTCGTGCGCGGCGGATCTCGCATTCGCCGACGACTTCTTCGACGTGGTCGTGGCCGACAGCCGCAGAAGCGGCGGCCTCGGCGAGCGCGCCGGCACGCGGTAGCTCGCGCGCGTGCTGCGCCCCGGCGGGCGGCGGATCATCGCCGGCGGCCGGCGCCTGCGCCCCCCGAGCTGCGCCGCCGCCTCGCCTGCGCGGGGTTCCTCGTCGCACTCGCTGCCGCCGATGAGCGCTGCGAGGTTCTCGTCGGCGTGGCCGGCGAGTTCAGCGGCGCACGCGCAAACGCCGAGGGCAAGCGCGGCGCGCATCGCGCCGCTGCACGCGCCCCCAAGGCGGACGCCGAAATTGCGCTCGCCGGCCAGCTCTCGCTTCGCTAGGGTCACGTTGTCGGCGCCGCGGGGGTCGTGAAGCGGCGGGAGAGATGAGGTGGCTGTGGCCGAGAGGATTGCCGGCGCAGGAGGTCCCGGGGGTCGATGGGAGCCCGGCGGCTCCTGCACGCCGAGGCGCGACGCGCCCAGGTCGAACCGTTCGCCACTCCCTCTTCGCTCGCCTGAGCGTGATCGGCAGGGTCGCGGTGACGCTGCTCGTCCTCGCCGCCCTCGCCAACGTCGTCGTGCTCCTCTCGCAGGTCCACGGCGTACTGGTCTGGCTCTACTCCGATGCGGACAACGACGCCGGCTTCGTGCTCCCCAAGCTCGCGGGCACCGCGGCGGGCTCGCAGATCAGATCTCGGCTACCACACCTTCTACGAGTGGTGGATCCCCCTCGCGCGCGCTACCGTGGGCTTGCCGGGCGCGCGGCAGCTGTGGGCAACTGTGGCCGTTCGTGGTGTCGTTTTCGCGGGCTTCGCCGTGGTCGCGCCTGGTGCGCGCTGGTGACGCTGGGCCGCTGGGCCGCGCTGCTCACCGTCGTCGTGCTGCTCGCGCAGCCGGCAATCCCCTGTGGCTGGTCATCTTCACCCCGAGTCGCACCTCGGCGCCGGGCCTGCACGCCGCCGGGTTGTGCTGCGGAGCGCTGCTGCTTGTCCACCGCGCCGCGCTGCGGCCGGGCCCCTGGGGTGACGGTGGGCGTCTGCGGCGTCGCGATCTTCGCGTGCTGAGCGTGCTCGGCATGCACCGCCCCGCTGATCGCCACCGGCGTGCTCGCGCCCTGACATCGCGGCACCGGCGCCTGCGCGCTGGTGGGTGGCGCCTCGACGGCCGCTCGCTGGTCACCGCGGTGTTTGCGGTCGTGACCGGCGCGCTGATCCTCCTCGGCGGCTCCCTGATCGCTCACGCCCTCCAGGCCAAGGGCGTCGTTGCGACGCCGTTTCCGATCGTTTTCGCGCCCGCGAGCCAGCTGATCGCCGATCTCGAGAACGCGCTGGCCGCCTTCGCCGGGGCTCGGCAACGGAGGGTTCTTCGGACTTCCGGCGAGCGGCGGCGGGACTCGCATACGGCGGTGGCGGCGGGAGGCCTTTGCCCCTCGTGGCGCTGGCCGCCGAGCTCTTCGGCCTCTCGCTCGGCGTGGCCCGCGCGATCGGCCCCGAGCGGCACGCCGCGGTGCCGGTGGCGCTGCGCGAGCGCGTCCGGCTCTTCTCCTGCTTCTGGGGCCTGGCGCTCGTGGTCAGCCTCGGGGAGTTCACGCTCACCAACCTCGGCAACGCGCCGACGGGCCGCTACCTGATCGTGGCCTGGACGGCTGCTGCCGCGCTGGTCGGCGTGCTCGCGCGCTCGGGCCGCGCACGCGAGCTCACGGTGGTGGGCGTGCTGGCCTTCTCGATACTTGCCGTGCGCGGGAGCGTGGAAGCCGGCACGCCGGCGCCGTTCGGCGGCGCCCCGAGCTATTCGGAGGCCTCCGCCATCGAGCACTTCGTGCGCGCGCACGCACGGCGCGCGCATCGGCTTTGCGAGCTACTGGCAGGCGTCGCCGCTCACTTACGAGACGAACTACCGGCTGCGCGTCTACCCGATCGAGGCCTGCCCGACGAGCCCGCCGTTCTGTATGTGGAACCTCGCCTACATCGGCGACTGGTACACGCTCGGGCTCGGGCACCTGCACCGGACCTTCCTGATCACCTCGCCCATCACCGAGCCCACCGACACGATCACGGGGCCGGCTCCGAACCTCGGGCGCCCGCTCGCGGCGACGACCGTGGGTCAGTACACCGTCGACGTGTACTCCTACGACATCAGGACCGCGTTCGGGACGTGGTGAGCGCGACGCCGCCGCCGTCTGGGGCGGCGGGTCAGGAGCAGCCGGCGGCGCGGTAGCCGGCGCGCGTCGTCGCCGGCCGTGCGGAGGAGCCGGCGTTCATGCGGCGCAGGCGACCGTGCGGCGCGCGCGGCTCAGCGCCGAGGATCAGCATCCCGCTCGTCGCGCAACGGGCGCTTCGGCGACGGCCCGGCGCGATGCGAGGTCGGGCTGGGCGGTGCAGCTTGCGGCCGGCATCGCGCTCAGGCCGCCAGCGTGACGGGCGCCGCACCCAGGCGCTCAGCTCGGCGCGCAGCGCGCGGCGGCCGCGGTGGTGCAGCCCGTGGACGGCGCTCTCGCTGCGGTGCAGCCGCGCCGCGATCTCGGCCGGCGCGAGCCCGGCGAGGTGGCGCAGCACGATGATCTCGCGCTGGTCCTCGGGCAGCGCGCCCAGCGCGCCGCGCAGCGACTCGAGCCGCTCGCGATCGGCGCCCGGCGCCTCGGAGGTCGCTCGATCGGCTCGGCCAACGGCACCGCGCGGCGCGCGCGCATCTGGTCGATCGCCGCGTTGCGCGCGAGCCGCAGCAGCCAGCTCAGGAACGGCGTGCCGCGATCCTCGTAGCGCGGGAGGCACGTCGATCAGCTTCGCGAAGACCTGCTGGGTGACGTCCTCGGCCTCGTGATGGTCGCGCAGGATCGTCGCCACGTAGCTGTAGACGTTGTCGGCGTAGCGGATGTAGAGGTGGCGCAGCGCCTCGCGGTCGCCCTGCTTCGCGCGCGCGATCGCGCCGGCGCGTCTCGCGGGCGGCGCCGTCACCCTCCCGGCTCGCGCTGCGGATGCGGAACCCGACCGTGGCCTCGCAGGGAACGAGCCTGCACTGCTGCGTGACCGGTGCTGTCTGCGTCCACGTTGCGCTCCGTTCGCGTTGTGCGAGCCGCCCGACTGGTCGGGCTGTTCGCGTCGTAGGCGAAGGGTCGCCCCTGGGGCCCCCACGGTGGGGGTATCTTCGCGACGTGGGGTGGGGAGAAACATTCACCCCCTCGGACTGCCGCGGTGGCCGCACGATCTTCACCAGCGCCGCGCCAGATCCCCCACCCGGTGCCGTTGCAACTGCGCGTAGCATCCGCGGCGTGCCCATCCCGATGATCAACAACGACGCGTCTCCCGACGCGGACCAGCCGCGCGCCGCGCGACGAGCCGGTACGCGTCGTTCTCGTCGACCGCGACTCGCTCGCGCGCCGCGCGATGCGCGAGGAGCTCTCCGGCAGCGGCGAGTTCGTCGTCGT
Source organism: uncultured delta proteobacterium (assembly GCA_963710455.1). Lineage (GTDB taxonomy): Bacteria > Desulfobacterota > Binatia > Binatales > Binataceae > JAKAVN01. Next base: position 86,319 of record CAVQAG010000006.1, on the reverse strand, counting down.
TGCCGAGGCCGCCGAGGCGCCCGACGCGCTCCACAGCGTGCGCAACGAGCAGCCCGACCTCGTGCTGATCGACATCGGCTATCCGCGAGATGGCCGGGATCGGCGTCGGCAAGGCGCTGCGGCTCCAGGCGCCGACGACGCCGATCGTGTTCTGCTCGATCGCCGACGACGACGACACGGCGATCCGGGCGCTCAGCGTCGGCGCCGCCGGCTACGTCAGCAAGGACCTCTCGTCCGAGGCGCTGCGGCGCGCGCTGCGCGGCGCGGTCGACGGCGAGGCCGCGATCTCGCGCCGGCTGGCGCGGCGGCTCGTCGAGGAGCTCTGCCGCCAGCCCGAGCCGCGGCCGCGCCTGCGCCCGCTCGGCGGCGAGCTCACCGCGCGCGAGTGGGAGGTGCTCGACCTCCTGATCGACGGCGAGAGCACGCTCGCGATCGCCCAGACGCTCGGGCTCGCGCTCGAGACGGTGCGCAGCCACATCAAGCACGTGCTGCGCAAGCTCGGCGTCGGCACGCGCGGCGAGGCCGTCGCGATCGCCCAGCGGCTGCGCGCGCGACGCGTGAGCAGTGGCGCAGGTCCGGCCCGTCGCGAGGAATCGCGCAGCGAGCCCGACCAAGCGGAGAAAGATCACTACCGAAACCGGTGCATCCTCACCAACCGGCCGCGGTCGAAAGTCACGTAATACAGAGGGACCGAGCGGGGTGGCAATGATGCGCAGCGGGAGGTGGCAAGGTGAGAGATCTGAGGGCCACGGACGCCGAGACGAGCCAGATCGGCGCGGTCGCGGCGGACGCGCTCGACGAGATCCACAGTGCCATCTACGGGCAGATGCCCGAGGCGAGCCGCGCCTGGACCGACGGTGACGCGATCCTGCTCGTCGTGCGACTGCCGGCGACGCGCGACCCGGCCGGCGAGGCGACGCCGGTCAGCGCGATCCAGCGGATGGTCAGCGCGGCGGTCTACCGCCGCACCGGCGTGATGCTGCGCACGGGCGGAGCGAACATCGACGCGCAGCGCAGCCTCGCCGTGCTCGCGTTCGAGCGGACCGCGCGCCGGCGGATCCCGACCCGTACGAGCCGGTCAGCGCCTGGCCGGAGCGGCACTGACCGCGACGCCGCCGGCGACCCGCCGACGCCGCCGACCGCGGCGGTGCTCGACATCCCGCTCGCGATCACCGACTACGACGCGGTCGTCGACTGGATCGACGCGATGGTCGCGTGCGGGAGCGCGCGGCACCCTCAGCGCCGCCGCGGTCCACCTCGTCATGCGCGCGCGCGAGGACCCTGCGGTCGCGCGCGCGGTGCTCGCGAGCTGACGCTCGTCGTCCCCGACGGCCAGCCGCTGGTCTGGGCGCTGCACGCGCTCGGCCACGCCGCGCGCGACGCGCGTCTACGGTCCCGACCTGATGGCGCGCCACTGCGCCCGCGCCGCCGCGCGCCGGGACGCCGATCTACCTCTACGGCGGCCGCAACGAGGCGGCGCTCGTCGAGCTCGCGCTCAACCTCCGCACCCGCTTCCCGGGCCTCGCGATCGCCGGCGCCCACTCGCCGCCGTTCCGCGGCTGCGCGCCGCCGAGGACGCGAGGCGGTCGCGCAGCGGATCGACCGCAGCGGGCGCGCAGGTCGTCTGGGTCGGGATCGGCCAGCCGCGCCAGGAGCAGTGGATGGCGCGGATGCGCCCGCGCCTGCAGCGCGCCGATGCTGGTCGCGGTCGGCGCGGCGTTCGACTTCCACGCCGGCCTCGTCCCCCAGGCGCCGCCTGGATGGGCCGCCACGGCCTCGAGTGGGCCTACCGCCTCGCGCGCGAGCCGCGCCGCCTCTGGCGCCGCTACGCCCGCTACAACCCGCGCTTCGTCGCCGCCTTCGCGCGCCAGTACGCCGCCGAGCGCCGCCGCACGGCTCGAGTGACCCCGGAGCATCATGACCGCTGCACGATGCGACGCCGGCGGCCACGCTCCGGCTCCCCTCAGGCCGAAGAGCCTCCCGAGCGGATGAGCTACGACGTCGCGATCGTCGGCCTCGGGCGGGTCGGCCTCCCGCTCGCGCTCGCGTTCGCCGACCGCGGCCTCGCGTGCATCGGGCATCGACAACGACCCCGACGCGCCTGGCCGCGCTGCGGGCGCGCGCGATGCCGTTCCGCGAGCCGGGCGCCCAGGAGCTGCTCGACCGCGTCGCGCTCGGCGCTGCTCCGAGCGCGATCGCCGACGCCGCCGCGCGCCGACCACATCGTGATCACGCTCGGCACGCCCTCCTTCTCGCACATCGAGATCGACATGCAGCCAGATCCGCGCGGCGTCGACGCGCTGCGCGGCGGCCTGCGCGCCGGCCACTCGCTGATCCTGCGCTCGACCGTCGCGCCCGGCACGACCGACTTCGTCGCCGGCTACCTGCGCCGGCAGCACCGGGCTCGACGTCGGCGAGCGACATCCACGTCGCGCACGCGCCCGAGCGGATCGCCGCCGGCCGCTTCTTCGAGGAGATCGGCACGCTGCCGTGCATCGTCGGCGGCGTCGGCGAGGCGCGCGGCGAGGTCGCCGGCGAGCCTGTTCTCGGTGTTCGGCGCGCCGATCGTCCAGACCACCCCGGTCCAGGCCGAGCTGGCGAAGATCTGGACCAACATCCTGCGCTACTCGACGTTCGCGCTGCCCAACCTGCTGATGATGGACTGCGAGCAGTACGGCGCGAACGTGTTCGAGGTGATCGACCTGATCAACCGCGACTACCCGCGCGGCGGGATCGCGCATGCCCGGCATCACCGCCGGCACCTGCCTGCGCAAGGACTTCGCGTTCTCCGAGGAGCGCTCGAACGCGCCGGGCATGCTGCTCGCCGTCTCGCGCGTCAACGAGTCGGTGCCGCTGTTCCTGGTCCGCGGGCTCGAGCGCCGGCATCGGGCTCGCTCGAGGGCCGCCGCGTCGCCGTGCTCGGGCTCGCGTTCAAGGCCGACACCGACGACGAGCGCGACAGCCTCTCGCACAAGCTGATCCGCCTGCTCGAGCGCGAGCTCGCCGACGTCGCGGTGCACGACCCGCTCGTGCGCGACGCCCGACGCCGCCGCTTCGAGGACGCGCTGGCCGGGCGCCGACGCCGTGATCGTCGCCACCAACCACAGCGCCTTCCGCACGCCCGAGGCGCTCGCGCGCGATCGCCGCGCGGGCGGCGGCGACTGCCTGGTCGTCGACCCCTGGAACTGCTGGGGCGCCGGCGCAGCTGTTCGCGTACGCCGCGCGAGCTGCTGGCGCCGCGCGCCGCCCCCGCGCGCATGAGCCGCGTGCTCGTCACCGGCGGCGCCGGCATGATCGGCCAGGCGATCGTGCGGGCGCCTGCTGCGCGACCCCGACTACGAGGTCCGCGTCTCCGACCAGCGCGACGCGCCCGAGCTGGATCCGCGAGGCGCGCCGAGGTCCACACCGGCGACCTGCGCGAGCGCGCCAGGCGCGCGCGGCGCTCGCGGGCGCGACGCACGTCATCCACTGCGCGGCGATCGTCGGCGGGATCGCCAACTTCCACCGCCTCCCCTACACGCTGACCGAGGTCAACAACGCGCTCTACAACGGCGTGATCGGCGCCGCGCTCGAGGAGCGGCGTCGAGCGCTTCGTCTACATCTCGAGCTCGATGGTGTTCGAGCGCGCGAGCGTCTTCCCGACGCCCGAGGAGCACATCTCACGACTGCCTGCCGCCGCGCTCGGCGTACGGCTTCTCGAAGCTCGCCGGCGAGGTCTACTGCCGCGCCGCGCACGACCAGTTCGGCCTGCCGCTACACGATCTGCCGGCCGTTCAACGCCTACGGGCCCGGCGAGCTGCCCGACCGACGAGCCCGGGATCGCCCACGCCGTGCCCGACCTGATCCGCAAGGTGCTCGAGCGGTCAGCGGCCGCTTCAGATCTTCGGCTCCGGCGAGCAGACGCGGACGCTCACCCACGTCGACGACATCGCCGCCGGGCGTCGTCACGGCGCTGCGCTCGCCCGCCGGCGCTGAACGAGGACTTCAACATCTCCGCCGTCGCAGGAGCTGACCGTCGCCGAGATCGCGCGCATCGTCTGGGAGGCGTGCGGCGAGGACCCGGACGCAGTTCGCGCTGGAGCACCTGCCGAGCTTCCCGGTCGACGTCCAGCGCCGCTGGCCCTCGGTCGAGAAGGCCAGGCGGCTGCTCGGCTGGGAGGCCGCGATCGACTTCGAGCGACGGCATCGCCGCGACCGTGCGCGTGGCTGCGCGAACGGCGAGGTGACTGGCCGATGACCGCAGAGCGTCGGCTCTGATCACCGGCATCACCGGGCAGGACGGCTCCTACCTCGCCGAGTTCCTGCTCGAGCAGGGCTACGAGGTCCACGGCATGGTGCGCCGCTCCTCGACCGAGCAGTTCGACCGCATCGAGCACCTGCGCGACCGCATCACGCTCCACCAGGGCGACCTGCTCGACCAGCGCTCGCTCGTCGACGCGCTGCGCGCCAGCCAGCCCGACGAGATCTACAACCTCGCGGCGATGTCGTTCGTCGCCGTCTCCTGGATCCAGCCGACGCTGACCGCCGAGTTCACCGGCGTCGGCGTGACGCGCATGCTCGAGGCGATGCGCGAGGTCTGCCCCGAGGCGCGCTTCTACCAGGCGTCCTCGAGCGAGATGTTCGGCAAGGTGCGCGAGGTTCCGCAGACCGAGCTGACGCCGTTCTACCCGCGCTCGCCCTACGGCGTGGCCAAGGCCTACGGCCACTTCATCACCGTCAACTACCGCGAGAGCTACGACCTGCACGCGACCAGCGGCATCCTCTTCAACCACGAGTCGCCGCGGCGCGGCCTCGAGTTCGTGACGCGCAAGATCACCTGGCACGCCGCGGCGATCAAGCTCGGCCTCGCCGAGCGAGCTGCGCCTCGGCAACCTCGACGCCGAGCGCGACTGGGGCTACGCCGGGGACTACGTCGAGGCGATGTGGCTGATGCTCCAGCAGGACGAGCCCGAGGACTTCGTGATCGCCACCGGCGTCGCGCACTCGGTCCGCGAATGCCTCGAGATCGCCTTCGACCATGCCGGCCTCGACGTCGAGCGGCTACGTGCGTGATCGACCCGGCGCTCCTCCGCCCGGCCGAGGTCGACCACCTGATCGGCGACTCAGCGAAGGCCACGCGCGCAGCTCGGCTGGGAGCCGACGACGAGCTTCGAGGAGCTGATCCGGATGATGGTCGACGCGGACCTCGAGCTGCTGCGGCGCTAGCCACGCCGCGGCGGCGGGAAGCCTCGTCGTTAGGCTGGCACCGGTCGCCACACAACGAGAACCGCAACCGAGGAGTGATCAGATGACCGAGGCTCAGCACGCTCGCACGGCCGTGATAACCGGCGCGTCCTCGGGCATCGGCGCAGCGACGGCGCGCGCGCTGTCCGCGCAGGGCAATCGCGTCGGACTGCTCGCGCGCCGTGGCGAGCGCATCCGCGCGCTTGCGTCCGAGCTCGGCGATCAGGCGCTGGCAATCGAGGCCGACGTCACCGATCGCGACTCGCTGGTCGCTGCCGCCGCGCAGGTGGAGGAGCGCCTCGGGCGCGCTGAGATCCTGGTCAACAACGCCGGCGTGATGCTGCTCGGCCCGTTCTCGACCGAGCAGCGGGACGACTACCGGCGGATGGTCGAGGTCAACCTGCTCGGCGCGATCACCGCAACCGAGGTCTTCCTCCCGCAGCTTCGCGACGGCGGCGGCGACCTGATCAACATCTCCTCGGTCGCGGGGCGCACCGCCCGGCCCGGCAACGCCGTCTACGCGGCGACCAAGTGGGGGCTGGGCGGCTTCTCCGAATCGTTGCGCCAGGAGCTCCATCCCGAGATCCGCGTGATGTTGATCGAGCCCGGCGCGGTCGCGACCGAGCTCTCCGAGCACATCACCCACGCCGAGACGAAGCAGACCGTGCAGGCGTTCGGCCGCGAGATCGCCATCGCGGCAGAGGAGATCGCCGCGGTGATCGCGTTTGCGATCTCGCGGCCGCGGTCGGTGACCTTGAACGAGATCCTCGTGCGCCCCACCGCGCAGCTGGGCTGACGCACGCGCGGTCGTCGCGACGCGAGAGTGCCAAACTGGCGCGGATGAGCCTGCTCGCCACGGACTGGTCGACGATCTCCTCGCTGGTCACGGGGGCCGGGACTCTCGTCCTCGCCGTCGCGACCTTTGCGGCGGTGCGCTCCTCCAACCGCTCGGCGCGGATCGCGGAGGTCGCGCTTCAGGAGCAGCGCCGGCCGCTGCTCGCGCAGTCACGCCTCGACGATCCGGTTCAGAAGCTGATGTTCGTCGAGGGGCACTGGGTCAGCGCGGGCGGCGGTCGCGCCGCCGCCGACCTTCATCAACGGAGGCGTCTTTCTCGGGATCAGCCTGCGCAACGTCGGCAGCGGGATGGCCGTCTGCCAGGCCTGGGCGGTGCGGCCCGGCTTCAGCTCCTCGCGACAGCTTCCGACGCCCGCTCCGGAGGAGGAGTTTCGCCTGCAGACGCGCGATCTCTACATCCCCGCCGGAGACATCGGCATGTGGCAGGGCGCCCTGCGCCACCCTGAGGATCCAATCCGCGCCGCGACCGCGGAGGCGATCGAGACGCGCCAGCCGATCACGATCGAGCTGCTCTACAGCGACCAGGTCGGCCACAGCGGACGATCACCCGCTTCGCACTGATCCCGACCGGGACGCCTGGCTCGCCAGCGTCGGTCGCCACTGGTACCTCGACTGGGATGGACCGCGGCCCGAGAGCGGCGTGCGCAGTGCCGCTGAGAATGATCTACCGCGAGCTCGAGGCCGCCGCAGGCCACCGGGCCCACCAGGATGGGGAGGAGGTCGTGGAGCCCGCGATCGTCGATCTGAGCGCTGCTGCGAACGAGGACAGCGGCTGAAGGCGGCGAAGGGCTGGCCGTAGCCCGCCGCGCCGACGCGATACGCTCGGTGCATGACACTCACCGATCCCTCGATCACGCTCGACCGCATCGCCGAGCTGCTCGGCGAGGACGCCGACGAGCTGCTCGAGCACACCTCGACGACGATCGACGCCTCGCTCCTGCACCTGCCCGGCCCGGACTTCGTCGACCGCGTCGTGCTCCGCCAGCGACCGCCGCAACGCGTCCTTGCGCAACCTGCAGCAGGTATTCGACCACGGCCGCCTCGGCGGCACCGGCTACGTCTCGATCCTCCCCGTCGACCAGGGGATCGAGCACTCGCGCCGGCGCGAGCTTCGCCCCGAACCCGATCTACTTCGACCCCGCAGACGATCGTCGAGCTCGCGATCGAGGGCGGCTGCAACGCCGTCGCCTCGACGCTCGGCGTCCTCGGCGCCGTCAGCCGCCGCTACGCCCACAGGATCCCGTTCATCGTCAAGCTCAACCACAACGAGCTGCTGACCTACCCGAACCGCTTCGACCAGATGCTGTTCGCCAGCGTGCAGCGCGCCTGGGAGCTCGGCGCGGTCGGCGTCGGCGCGACGATCTACTTCGGCAGCGAGGAGTCGACGCGCCAGATCGTCGAGATCTCCCAGGCCTTCGAGGAGGCGCACGACTCGGCATGTTCACGGTCCTGTGGTGCTACCTGCGCAACCCGGCCTTCAAGCGCGACGGCGTCGACTACCACCTCTCCGCCGACCTGACCGGGCAGGCCAACCACCTCGGCGTGACGATCGAGGCCGACATCATCAAGCAGAAGCTGCCGGAGAACAACGGCGGCTACACCGCGCTCGGCGCCGGACTACGGCAAGACCACCCGCTCGTCTACTCGCGAGCTGACGAGCGACAATCCGATCGACCTCTGCCGCTACCAGGTCGCCAACTGCTACATGGGCCGCGCCGGGCTGATCAACAGCGGCGGCGCCTCGTAGGGGCGACCGACCTCGCCGAGGCGGTGCGCACCGCGGTGATCAACAAGCGCGCCGGCGGCATGGGCTGATCACGGGCCGCAAGGCGTTCCAGCGCCCGATGGAACGAGGGCGTCGAGCTCCTGAACGCGATCCAGGACGTGTACCTGGCGCACAGAGATCACGGTCGCGTGAGCGCCGCGAGGTCGGCCTCGACCATCTCCGCGACGAGCTCCTCGAAGCTCGTCCGCGCATGCCCAGCCGAGGCGCTCGCGCGCGCGCGTCGGGTCGCCGATCGACCGGATGGCGCTCCTGCGGGCGCGGACGAGCGATGGGTCGACGCGCAGACGTGCGCGTCGGGCTCGAGCCCGACGCAGGCGAAAGCGTCTCCACCAGTTCGCGCGACGGTGCGCCCGACGCCGCTCGCGAGCACGTAGTCGCCGGGCTCGCTCGGCCGCGGCCATCAGCCGCAGCCCGCGCGACGATGTCGGCGGCGGCGGACCAGTCGCGGACCGCGTCGAGTGTCGCCCACGACGAGCTCGTCGCTGGCGGCCGAGGCTGATCGCCGCGACCGCGGCGCGTGACCTTGCGCGTGATGAAGGCCGGCGGCGCGCCGCGGCGACTCGTGGTTGAAGAGGATCGCGGAGGAGAGGTGCAGGCCGTCGCGCTCGCGGACGAGGCCGACGAGCTGGTGGGCGGCGAGCTTCGCCACGCCGTAGGGCGAGCTCGGCGCGCAGGGCGTGTCCTCGCGCTGCGGGCTCGGCGCGTCGGCGCCGAAGATCTCGCGCGACGTCGCGATCACGATCCGCGCGGCGGGCGCCTCGTCACGCACCGCTTCGATCAGCTCGCGCGGTGACGGCGGCGATCGCCCGCATCGTGTCGCGCGACGCCGTCCCAGGATGCGGCACGAACGCCGGCGCGGCGAGGTGGTAGATCTCGTCGGGCGCGACCGCCGCGACGATCGCGCCGCAGCGTGCCCGGTTCGAGCAGGTCGCCGTCGTGGAGGCGCACCGCGTCGCGCACCGCGTCCAGGTTCGGTCCGTCGTCGCGTCGGCGGCGCTCGCGCACGCACGCCGTGCACCTCGATGCCCTCGGCGAACAGGAGCTCCGCGAGGTAGGAGCCGTCCTGGCCGGTGATGCCTGTGATCAGCGCTCGGCGCGGCATCCCCGGGCGGATCCTATCGAGTAGACCGCGGCCAGCGTCGACGCGATCCGCGCCGGGTCAAGCCGATCACGGGCCGTCCGCAGCGCGGTCTCGCCGGCCGAAGGATCACTCGCGAGCGCCTCTATTGTGCGCGCGAGTCCCGCCGCGTCGCCGGGCGCGGACAGCCACGCGCGCGGCACCAGCTCGCCAAGCGCTCCGATGTCTGAGGCGGCGACCGGCAGCCCCGCCGCCATCGACTCCGCCGCGGCGAGCCCGAAGGTCTCAGACGTCAGCGACGGCATCACCGCAAGGCGCGCGCCGGCGCGCAGCCGGCCAGTTCAGCGGCGTCGACGCGGCCGGTGAACGTCACCCCGGGAGCGCCCTCGTAAACCGCCCGCTGCGAGCCCTCGCCGGCGATGAGGAGCGGAACGCCCGCGCTGCGCGCAGGCGGCGACGGCCACGCCGAGGCCCTTCTCGGGCTCAAGGCGGCCGGCGAACAGCGCGTAGGCGCCGACGGCGCGCGCGAGCGCGCGACGCGAACCCTGCGACCGGGTGAGGCAGCGACGTGGACGCTCTCAGCCGGCAGCGGCGCGCCGAGCTCGCGAAGCCGGGTGAGCGCGAACTCGCTCGGCACGATCGCGGCGTCGAAGGCTCCGCCGTGCGGCCGTGCCAAAGCGACAGCGCGGCGGCGTAGACGAGCTGCCTCGCGCGCGTCCGCCGCGGCAGTTGTGGATCACGCCCGGCAGCGTGTTGTGGGCGTGGCAGCGCGTGCACTCGCGACCCGCGGTGAAGCAGATCCCGACGGCGCAGACTGTCCGGTACTGGTGAAGATGCGCGACGACGCGCGCGCCCGCTTCGCGCGCCGCGGCGAGCGCCCGCCAGCCGAACGAGGGCTGCAGGTTGTGAGCGTGGACGACGCGCGCGCGCGTGCGTCGCACGGCGCGCGCGACCTCATCGGGCGAGAGGCCGCCGCGCAGGATCCCGGCCGCGGCGCGGCCGCGACCGAGCAGCGCCGAGTCGCGCGTGAGCAGCTCGGCCTCCTCGCCGAGGTGCTCGCGGACCAGCCACAGCAGGTTCTCGACCGCGCGCTCCTCGCCGCCGCTTTGCCGGTAGCGGTTGTGGAGGAAGAGGATCACGCTCGCGCGAACCTACACTCCCCCTGACAATGGCCCTGCTCCGCCTCGATCATCATCCCCACGCGCGACCGCCCCGACTATCTCGGCGTCGCGCTCGCCTCGATCGCCGCCGCAGGCGCGCGCAGCCGGCGCCGAGACGATCGTCGTCGACGACGGGGCGATCGAGGCGACGAGGCGGCTCGCCGAGCGCTTCGGGGCCCGCTACGTCGCACTCGGCGCGCCGCGCGGCCTGAACGCCGCGCGAAACGCGGGCATCGAGGCGGCGGCGGCGAGCTGCTGGCGTTCGTCGACGACGACGTCGAGGTGCATCCCGGATGGCTTGCGGCGCTGCTTTCGGCCGCGGCCGCGCGACCCTGGCGCCGGCGTGCTTACGGGCCCGATCGTCGCCCGCCTCGAGGGGCGCCCGCGCCGCGCGACATGCGGACGCGAAGGCCCGCCGATCACCCACACCGATCCCGGCGGCGAGGACCGCGACGTGACGCGCGCATGGGGCGCGAACATGGCGATCCGCCGCTCGCGCGTTCGATGCCGTCGGGCTCTTCGACGCCGCACCGCCGCTGCTGGAGCGGCGACGAGGAGGAGTGGGAGATCCGCCACCTGCGCGCCGGCGGGCGGATCCGCTACGTCGCCGCCGCGGCGCTCGACCACCGCCGCGCGCCGCGCGACGCGCGCTTCCGGCGCTGATGCGCGTCGCCGTCGCACGCGGGCGCGAGGCGCGCGACTACGACGAGGAGAACGGCCGCGCGCCCTCGCTCGCCGCGCGAGTTGCGGGTCCTCGCCGGCTGCATCTGGCACACGCTGCGGCGCGGCTGCGCGAACGGGCCGGTGATGGCCGCGCACAGCTGGGGACGTATCGCGCGGCGCTCGCCAGCACGGCCACGACAGCCCACGCGGCGATCCACGCGACGACTTCCTGTCGGGTGAGAGCGGGACGGTCGGCGGCCGGCGCGACCTGCTGCGCTCAGCGCAGGACGCGGCGCTCGCCGCGCGCGGCGCCTGGCAGCTCGCGCGCGCGCGCGCGCGCCGCGCGGCGCCTGGCCCGCGCCGCGTGCTCGTCCTCTCCGTCGTTCGCGAGGAGAATCGCGCTCATCTACGAGCGCGCGGTCGAGGACCTGCGGCCTCGCGCTGCGAGGTCGTCGCGCTCGAGCGGGGGCCCGGCGACGCCGGCAAGTTCGCCAACCTCAACCTGCTCGCCGAGCAGGCGATGCTCGACGCCTTCGACTGGCTGCTCGCTGATCGACGACGATGTCGAGCTGCCGCCGGCCTTCCTCGACCGCTTCATCCATCTCGCCGAGCGTTTCGGGCTCGTGCTCGCGGCGCCCGCCCATCGCATGCGCTCCCACGCCGGCTGGCCGCTGACGCGCCGCCACTGGGGAAGCGTCGTGCGCGAGACGGCGTTCGTCGAGATCGGCCCGATCACGGCGCTGGCGCGCGAGACGTTCGCCGGTCTGCTGCCCTTTCCGAGCGAGGCGGGAATGGGCTGGGGCCTCGACGCGCACTGGTCGTGGCTGGCGCGCGAGCGCGGCTGGCGGATGGGGATCGTCGATCTTCTGCCGATCGCCCATCTGCGCGCTCCCGCCGCTACGGCCTACGCGCGCGAGGAGGCGGTCGCGGCGGCGCGCGCGTTCCTTGCCGAGCACCCCTACCTGCCGGTGAGCGAGTCGCAGCGCACGCTCGCGGTGCACCGCCGATGCGCGTAGCGGTAGTCGCCGAGTTCTACCCGCGCCGCCGCGATCCCGTGCTCGGTGTGTGGGCGCATCGCCAGGCGCTCGCCGCAGCGCAGGCCGGCGCGGAGGTGTCGGTCTTCGTGCTCCACCGCCTGGTGCCCCCGCGCGCCGATCCGCGGGCGCTGTGGACGCTCATGCGCCAGCCCCCCGTGTCGCACCTCGACGGCCTCGAGTTCGCTATGTGCGCTACGCCTCGCCGCCGCGCTCGCGTTCGCTACGCCCGCTGGGGCGCCTAGGCCGCGCCGGCGCTGCGCCGCGCGCTGCGCCGACAGCGGGCCGCTTCGACCTCGTCCACGCCCACTACGCGGTGCCCGCCGGCGACGCCGTCCTGCGCGCCGGCGTCGATCTGCCGCTTGTCGTCTCGGTCCACGGCGGCGACGTGCTGTGGACGAGTCGCGCGTGCCCGGCGGCCGCGACGCGGTCGAGCGCGGCCTGTTCCGCGGCGCGCCTGGTGCTCGCCAACAGCGCCGGGATCGAGCGGCTCGCCGCGTGAGCACGGCGCGCCGCGCGACACGCGTCGTCCACCTCGGCACCGACCTGCCGCCGAGCGCGGCGAGCCGGCGCAGCGAGCCGCTGATCGCGACCGTCGCGCACCTCGTCGCGCGCAAGCGCCACGCCGACGTGCTGCGCGCGCTGGCGGAGCTGCCGGGCGTTCGCTACCTCGTGATCGGCGACGGGCCGGAGCGCCGGCGCTCGAGCGCCTCGCGGCGCGCTCGGCGTCGCGCGAGCGCGTCGAGTTCGCCGGCCAGCTCGCGCCCGCGAGGCGCGCGGCGCGCTGCGCGGCGGCGTGGTGCTTGGCGATGCCCTCGACCGACGAGGCGTTCGGCGTCGCCTACATCGAGGCGATGGCGGCGGGGATCCCGGCGATCGGCTGCGCCGGCGAGCCCGGGCCCGGTGGAGATCGCGGCCGCCGGCCCCGGGCATCGAGCTCGTGCCGCCGCGCGACCCGGCGGCGCTCGCGCGCCGCCTGCAGCGCGCGCTCCGCGCCGAGCGCCGCGACGCGCTCGGCGCCGCGGCGCGCGCAGACGGTGATGCGCGAGTTCACTGGGAGCGCTGCGGGCGAGCGCACGCTCGCGGCCTACGCCGGAGGCGCTGCGATGAGGCCGGTGCTGTTCGTCACCGGCCACGTCGCCGGCGATCGCGCTCGGCGCCTTCGAGCGCCTGCACGAGCGCGTCGGGATCGAGCTCGCGCTGTTCGGCGGACCGCACCTGCACGGCGCGGCCGCGAGCGCCGCGCCGGGCACCGTGCCGCACCGCGCGTCGTCCCAGCGCGAGGTCGGCGCGCTCGTCGCGAGCGGCGCCTACCGCGCGGTCGTCGTCGGCACGGGCGGGCGCATCGCGCTGCCGCTCGCCTGGCGCGCCGCGCGCCGGCGCGGGCTCCCGTTCATCTTCTGGGCGGCGCTGTGGCGCACGCCGCGCACCGCCGCCCATCTCGCGGCGCTGCCGCTGATGCGCGCGCATCTACCGCGGCGCCGACGCGGTCGTGACCTACGGCGAGCACGTCAGCGCCTACGTCCGCGCGCCAGGGCGCGTCGCGCGTGTTCGTCGCGCCGCAGTCCGTCGACAACGCGTTCTGGTCGGCGCCTGCGGCGCCGCGCGCGACGACGATCGCTTCGCGCGCGCTCTTCGTCGGTCGCGCGGCGCGCGAGAAGGGGCTCGCGGTGGCGCTCGAGGCGTGGCGGCGCGCCGGCCTCGACGGCACGCTTCACGGTCGTCGGCGACGACGTCGCGCATACCGCCGGCGTGGTCGCCGCCGGCACGGCTCGATCGCCGCAACTGCGCAACTTCTACGCCGCTAGCGACGTTCTGGCTGTACCGTCGATCCCGTCCCGCGCGCTTCATCGAGCCGTGGGGGCTGGTCGTAAACGAGGCCATGAACCAGGGAACAGCAATCACTCGCAAGCGACGCCGTCGGCGCCGCCGCTGGCGGCCTTGTCCGCGACGGCCGCAACGGCCTGATCGTCCCCGCCGGCGACGCCGAGGCGCTCGCCGGCGCGCTGGTCTCGCTGGCCGCCGACGCGCCCGCGCGCGGCGCTCGGGGCCGCCGGCCGCGAGGATGTCGCGAGCTACACCTTCGACGCCTGGGCGGAGGGCTTCGCCGGCGCGCTCGAATTCGCCGTTTCGGACGCATCGGCCGGGGGTAAGACGGCGTGATGCTCCGCCGATCGGCGCGAGCGCTTGTTGCGCTGCTCGCTGTGTGGTCGATCGCCGGCGCGGAAGTGGCCTACGCCGCGTACCCGAACACGGTTGGTGGCGCCCTGCATGACTGCGGCGCCGGCCATGACCCGCTGGTTGGCCATTACAGCGTCGCCGTGCTGCACAAGGCGTCAGGCAACTGAACACCAACTCGCTGCAGTACACGACCTGCGCCGACGCGCTGCAGGCCGCGCTGGAAGCGGACCTGCTTTCCAACAAGCCGAAGCCGCCGACGCGGCCGCCGACCGGCAAGCCCGTCACGAAGCCGAGCGGGCCCGTCATCAAGCCGAGCCAGCGCCAGATCGGCGAGCGCCTCGACCACCTGCAGAGCTGGGGCGGCGGGCCGATCAAGCTGCCGACCGGCGTGACCGTGACGCCGGGCGCAGTGACCGCGCACACCGCGGGCTTCCTTTCGAACCTCCCGACCCCGCTGCTGGTGGTTCTAGCGGCGCTGCTTGCGGCCGTGGTGGCCGTCGCCGGCCGCGCCCTCCAGACCGTTGTCCGCACACGCCGCACCCGTTAGCCACGGCGAGCGCCCGCCGCTGGCCGCTGTCGCCACGCGGGCGGCCAACCGTTCCTGGCTGACGTTGGCGATCGCCGCGGCGATCGTGCTGATCTGCTTCACAGCGACCGGGGGCATCGTCTCAAGCGACGGTTCCTACGTGCGCAGCTCGGGCCTGACCGCAAACACGATCGTCGAGATCGCGCTGACGCTCGTCGGCGCCGGCCTCGTCGTCGCGGCCTGCGCACTCGTCCCTCCCGGGCGCGTGCGGATCGCGGGGATCGGCGATCCCTGGCTGAGCAGATGGAACGCGGGCGCTACCTGGTGCGCAATATCGTCGGTGCGAGCACCGAGCATGGCGTACTCGCGGTTGCCCATCGCCCAAAGATCGGCGAGCGCGTCGGCTTTGCGCTGCGCAACGGCGAGCGCTCACGCGACGACCTCAAGGCCACGCTGGAAGAGATGCAGGGACGGAAGATGGCGCCGCCGGTCTTCGGGCTATACTTCGATTGCGTCTCGCGCGGCGCGGCGCTGTACAGCATTCCCGATCATGATTCGGCGTACATCGGACGCTATCTCGGCCATCTGCCAATCGCCGGCTTCTTCACCGGCTTCGAGATCGGCCCGGTTGGCCATGGCTATGGGACGCTTCAATATTCAGGAGTGCTGGCGCTAGTCAGCGGGAAAACCGTCTAATCGGCAAGTGTGTGCCCAGCGCCCGGGGAGACCCCCAAGCGGGGGCGCGCTTGCCACGCCCAAACGGTTAGTGGTAGCTGGAATCTGAATCGTTGGCGCGGGATTTCTGCGCCGAGCGCATTCCAGCCGGCAACGGAGGAACAGCCAAGTTGGACTTCGGATTTTCAGAAGAACAAGAGATGCTGCGCGACGCGGCCAAGCGCTTTCTGGCCGACAACTGCTCGACCAAGTTCGTGCGCCAGATGATGGCCGATGAGACCGCGCACGATGCGGGTTTCTGGAGGAAGCTGGTCGATCTCGGATGGCCGGGATTGCTGATTCCCGAGGAGTACGGCGGTCAGGGTGGCACGTTTCTCGACATGACGGTGATCACCGAAGAAGCCGGCAAGGCGCTGGTACCGGGGCCCTTTTTTGCCGCCGCGCTGCTCGGTGTGCCGATCGTGATCGAAGGTGGCTCCGATGCGCAGAAAAAAGAACTGCTGCCGAAGATGGCCAAGGGCGAATATATAGCGACCGTTGCGATCGCTGAGGCCGCGGGGCGTTTCGATGCGGGCGGAATTGAATTGAACGCGGGCAAGAAGGGCGCCGACTATACGCTAACGGGCGAGAAATTTTTCGTGCCCGACGCGCACGTCGCCGACTGCATCGTGGTGGCCGCACGCAGCGCGGGCAGCGGCGAAAACGGTATTACCCTGCTGATGGTGCCGGCGAAGCAAAAGGCCGTCACTGTTACCCAACTCAAGACCGTCGACATGACCCGGCGCCTTTGCCACGTAAAGTTAGACGGTGTCAGCGTCTCCGGCGCGAATCTACTCGGCAAGGAGGGCCAGGGATGGCCGATCCTGCGCCGCACCCTTGATATTGCGACCGCGGCTTTGTCGGCCGAGATGGTCGGTACTGCGCAGAAAGCGCTCGATATCGCGGTCGACTATGCCAAGACGCGCGTGCAATTTGGCAAACCGATCGGCTCGTTTCAGGCGGTCAAGCACAAGTGCGTGGACATGATGGTCGCGGTCGAGAACACGCGCTCGCTCACGTACTATGCCTGCTGGACCGTCGACGAACGGCTCGCTGAGGCGGCGACCGCGGTGCCGATGGCCAAGGCGTATGCCTCGGACATGGCCAAGAATGTGACTAGTGAAGCGATCCAGGTGCATGGAGGAATCGGTTTCACCTGGGAGCACGACATGCATTTATATCATCGCCGCGCATTGGCCGGCGAGGCTAATTTCGGTAACGCGCCGATCCATCGCGAGACCGTGGCGAAATCGTTGCTCGCCTGACGCGTTTCGCAAGTTTCCATTCCGCGCAGGACCAGAGCCGCGGCCCGACTGGGACCGCGGCTTTCTATTGTTCGACTAGCACAGTACCTCGTTGGCGTGCATCGTATCGAGGTACTCGCGTACCGCCTGGATCTTGCCGCCGCGGACTTCGCACAGGAAGTGGTAGCGATTCTGGTAGGTCTTGCCGCTCTTCATTTTGGCGAACGACTCGGCCTCGACCGCTACGCGATCGCCTTCCGCCGTTACGCCCTTGACCCGGAGCGAGAGCGCGCCGTCAATCGCGGCCCCGAGCTGGCCGAGCAGCTCGACGAATTGGGCCTTGGTCCTGGTTCCCGATAACGGGAAATTTCCCTGGATCCACCAGGTCGCCGAATCACTGAGCGCATCCAGTGCGGCAGGCGCGTTGCCTGCGTTTAAGTTCTCAAAGAAGCCCAAAACGATTTTTTTGCTCTCCTCGGTGCTCATGTCGATGCCTCCGTAGAATCTCGCGCGGTCTCATGCAACTGGTTTGATCTCACGACGCGGACGCTAAAGCAAACGCAATCCTGGCTTTCGCGCGGGAGCCCTTAAGCTCGGGCGATTTGCTTAGTATTTAGGGAAGTTTTACTGCCGCCGCGTAACAACTCGGTAACCTTTGCCCCCTGGTTCGGCTACTACGGACTGAAAACTGATATTCCCGTCAGGTCTATCGGGCACGGACTTTGCTCCGCCTTCTACAAGACCAAGCCCGGAAGCCGCTCCAGATTTAGTGCGGGCGTGATGGGCTGTTGCTTTGGCTATGAGCAATTTGCCAGCAACCATGCCCTTCGAGCGGCTTCCCGGGCCGGACTCGTTATGTATCACCATCACTTTGGCCTAAGCGGCCCGCCGTTCCAATTCACTCCCGCACCCGACGCTTTGTACCTAAGTCCTACCCATCGCGAAGCCCTTGCCGCGCTCGAATGGGGACTGCTCCACGAACCAACCGGCTTCACTCTACTGGCGGGCGAGAGCGGGGTTGGCAAGACCACGATGGTCTGCTCGATCCTCGCGCGCCGGCATTGGAAAGTGCGCACCGCGCTCTTGTCCAACCCGAGGCTTAACTTCGACCAGATGATGCAGGTGGTGATGTCGCAGCTCGCCCCCGGGTGGGGCGGGCAGACGCGGCTGGAGCTGACCGAGGGCTTCGCCGAATTACTGGGCACTCTGGAGCCCGGCCAGCGGATCGCGATCGTTATCGACGAGGCCCAGGAATTGAGCGATGACGCGCTGGAGGGACTACGCCTGTTGTCCAACGCCGACACCTATGCGGAGCGTCGTCTGCAAATAATTTTTGTGGGACAGCTCGAGCTGATCGAACGGCTGGGGCGACCGGAGATGAGCAGCCTGAACCAGCGAATCGGTGCCCGGGCGCTCCTCAAGCCCCTCGCCCCGCCGCAGGTGCGTGAATACATCAATTGCCGGCTGCGCGTAAAAGGGGGCGCAGCCACTCGAATATTTGCTCCCGGCGCGCTCGGCTATCTGATTGAACACAGCGGCGGGATACCGCGGCGGGTGAACGTACTCAGTCACAACTCGATGTTGCAGGGGTACGCCGCGGGAAGCAAAAGAGTCAACCTCGCGATGGTCAAGCGCGCGGTCAGCGAATACGAGGGTTTGCTCAACAGCAAACAACCGCGCACGCTCGAGAGCCCCGTGCGCACAATGATCCCGCGCGTGCGTCTGACCTCGGCCGCAGTGGCGGTAACGGCGATCGCGCTGGCCGCAGCCAGCGCCATCCTCATTTGGTCGCAGGCTTGGCTGACGATCAGCCCATCGCATGCAGATCTCGGTGGAGTGGCCATCCGGCCCGCGGCGGAGTCCTATACGACCGGCCCAGGGATTCCGCCGCGGCCGGTGGCCTCCGCCGTGGACATTCCTTCATTGAACCTTGCGCTCCGGCCGTCGCACATACCACCGCGAGTCCCCCTGACGGCGGCAGTGCCCCGACACCCTTAATGCGATTGCCTCGCGACGCGGGCGATCAGCGCGAAACAGGCATCAGTTTGGCCGCCAGTACCGCGGCTTTTTCGGCAAAGCCCGACGCTGCAACGTAATCGTCTTCGGTCGCGGCCTTACGGCCAGCCTGCAAAAAGTTGTTCGCCTGATCGTAAGTTGTGGCGCTGTCGGCGCCGAGTGTGTGGCGATCGACCTTGGCCAATTTGGCTCCCGTGTCGTCGAGCAGACGCTCCGCACGCTCCTTGGAAGGACCGTCCGCAAGCGTGACAGTCGGTTTTGGCAAGGGCTGTACCGATGGCGCGGGGGTTGCGACCGCGGCCGGAACTACGCGTTCAGTTGGACGCCGCGAACGCACGTGTTCGTGGGGCTCTTCGTTTTCAGCGGGAGGATTGTTGTTGATCTCTCTGCCCACGCTGGGCTGATAGTAGCGAGTCGGTGCGGGCGGCGGCGGACGCATGAAGCTTGGAAGTTGCCAGCCTCCGCCCGGTCCAGTGCATCCGAAAAGCGCGAAGCCTAGCGCTCCAACGGCTCCTACGCGCGCCACGTACCACCACCTCATTCTATCCCGATCCCCCTTCAATGTGCAGTCCTGGTAGCGGTACTAGTTGGCCAAGTTCCAGTCCTAGTTAGCATTGATATCCGCGGCGGGCCGCAAGGCGCGATCCTCCAGCGGCAGCCGAATGCGTACTAAGGTACCCTGGTTAATCTTGGATTCGACATTCAGGGTACCGCCATGAAGGTCCACCGCGCGCAGCGCCAGCGGCAAACCGACACCGTTGCCGTCCTCCTTGGTGGTGAAATAGAGCTGAAAGATATTTTCCAGATGCTCGGCTGCGATGCCCTGCCCGGTGTCCGAGATTGCAAGCTCTACGAAGCCGTCGATCAGAGCGCTGGTGAGCCTGAGCGTGCCTCCCGAGGGCATCGCGTCGACGGCGTTCTGCACGATATTGCGCAACGCTTCCATCAGGACTGCACGGTCGGCCTTTACAAACGCGGCTGCCGGATCGAGCTCGCATTTCACTGCGATCCGCGGCTCGTTCACCGATCTGGCGACCTCGCTCAACAGATCGTTGGCAGCAACGCGCTCGATTTTCAACTGACCGGGCCGCATGAAACGCATCAAGGCTTCGATCACCAGATCGATTCGGCTCATTTCCTCGCGCACCGCGTGCACGTGGTCTTCGACCGGCTTCGAGGCCCGCGCGTCCTGGCTCAGCAATTCGAGTTCGAGCGTAATCGCGTTGAGCGGGTTGCGAATCTGATGGGCCACCCCGGAGAACAGCCCGCCCAGGCGCGCTAGGCGCTCGGAGTTATCGACTACGCTCTCCAATCGTTGGACCGGATCGAGATCGCGCACGATCACAAGTTGTCCGGCGCGCGCCGGATCGTGGCCCAGCGGAAAGATCGAAACCAACAGCCGCGATTTGTCCTTGCCGCGTCCCTCCTCGATCGCCACGTCGCGCAGTTCCGTGCCCGCCGCCTTCGCCGTGCGAACCACCCGGACCAGCGGATGGCTCTCGCCGATAAGCGCCGCCAGCGCCTTGCCCTGCGCCAGGCCGCCAGCCGGAAGCCCGAGACGCCCCTGTGCGTCGTCGTTGGAGAAACGAATCAGGCCGCCGGCGTCGAGCAGCAGCACGGCGTCATCGATCGAGCGAAAGATGTTTATAAAACGGCCACGCTCGTCCTCCCATTGTACACGGTCGGAACGCACGCGTTGGGAGAGCTCGTTGAACTTCTGCGCGAGCGCACTCAGCTCATCGCGTCCGCGGATTAACAGATTGCTGCTGTCGCGGCCGGCGGCGAGCCGCTCGACCTCGGCGGTAATCGCGGCTACCGGCGCCAGCAACAGGGCACCCGCCAGCAGTGCCGCCAGCAGGCTGATTACGAGCACCACCGCCGCGATGAACATCACGTTGGCGACGGCGCGGCGGACCTCGGTCGTGATGAGCGCGGTCGAGAGGCCGACCTTGATCAGCGCGAACGGCCGCTGATTGATTTCGACCGGGGCGCTAATCTCGTAGATGTGCTCGCCCCATAGCGGTCGAAGCCGCACAAACGGCGACCATCGCGAGGCCGCCCATTTGAGCTCGGCGAACGGCCGCACTGGTGCGGCGCTGACAGTGTCGCCGCCGGTCCCCGCAATCAGATCGCCGTTGAGTGTCACTACCCGCGCGTAAACCACACCCTTGCCGAAGGCGCTGGAGGAGGAAAGCAGAGCGGCCAGCGACTTGTCCTGGCGGAGCGCGGTCACCGGGTCGCCCTGCGAAAGCGCGAGCGCGGTACGGATCTGCTCGAAGGTCTCGTTGACCAGCACGTTGCCCGAGTCGCCCAAGTCCGCAACCATCACGCCGACCGCATGGTTGGCCTCGGTGGCGCTGACGGCCAGCACGGCGAGCAGCAGCAGAGGAACGAAGATCGCGGCGATTTTGGTCCGCAGGCCCATGGCCGGAGTTCCCTCAGCTTAGCGCGCGAATGACGGATTTCTAAACTTCGTCGGCGGGCTCCGGTTCAGAGTCGGATTTGGCCTGGTAACGCCCGAGCTTGTTGTACAGGGTCTTGGGGCTGATGCCGAGAATTTCAGCCGCCCGCACTCGATTGCCGCCGGCCATCTCGAGCGTTTTCAAAATGAGTTGGCGCTCGACCTCGCGCAGCGGCTGACCTACCGGCAATCCTTGTGCTGGCGGATTGGAGGGAGGCGCCGATTGCTCCGCCGACGTAAACCCGGAACTCTCGGGCGTCCGCGGCGCCGCCACGGTTGGCGCGGGCGGGGAAGGGAGCGCCCCCTCGGCCGGCAAATCCGCAACCGTGATCAACGGTCCCGCACTGACGATCACCGCGCGTTCGATAACGTTGCGCAGCTCGCGCGCGTTACCGGGCCATGATCGCGCCTTTAGGGCTTCCAGGCAGACGTTGTCCACGCCGCTTATCTGCTTGGAATTGGCACGGGCGAACTCGCGCACGAAATGATCGGCCAGCACCGGCAGATCGTCGAGACGCTCCGACAGCCGCGGCAGAGTGATCGTAAATACGTTCAGCCGGTAGTACAAATCCTCGCGCAGGCGGCCCGCGTGAATCGCTTCGCCGAGATCGCGATTGGTCGCCGCCAGCACTCGCACGTTTAACGCGATATCGGCCGATCCGCCGACCCGTCTGAGCTTGCGATCCTCGATCACCCGCAGCAGCTTGGCCTGCAGCTCCGGTTTCATCTCGGTGATTTCGTCAAGCAGCAGGGTACCGCCGTTCGCCAACTCGAAGCATCCGGCGCGCCGCTGGTCGGCCCCGGTGAAGGCGCCGCGTTCGTGACCGAACAGCTCGCTCTCGAGCAGACTTTCGGGCAGCGCGGCGCAGTTGATTGCGACGTAGGGGCCGTTGCGCCGCGGAGAGGATTCGTGGATTGTGCGGGCCACGATTTCCTTGCCGGTGCCACTGTCGCCCTGGATGATTACCGACGCGGAACTTGGAGCGGCCTGCTCGACCAGCGCCATCACTCGGCGCATCGCTTGCGATTGTCCGATAATCGGTCCGAGTTCGCCCACTCCCATCAGGCGCAGCCGCAGGCGCTGGTTCTCTTCGCTCACCGCGAGATGCTCGCTCAGGTTGTTGAGCGTCTGGCGCAGCCGCGGCGGATCGACAGGCTTGCGCAGGTAATCGTACGCTCCGAGCTTGATCGCCTGTACGGCGTCGGGGATGTCGCCCTCGCCGGAGATCACGATGGTTGTGATCGGAAGGCCGCGCTGTCGAATTTCGCTCAGCACCCCTAAGCCGTCCTTTATCGGTAGTTTGAGATCGAGCAGCAAAATGTGCGGCTCGAAACTCGCTAGCAATTCGATTGCACGCTGGCCGTCTTCGGCGGCTTCGACCTTAAAGCCCCACGAAGCAATAAGCTCGACCCATGCATGCCGAGTTCTAGGATGGTCCTCGGCGACCAATACGCGCTTGGCGTCTGCCATATTTTGGATGCCCGCGGCGCCGGCCCGCGCTTTGGGTAGCTCGCGGAGATCATATCACGGCCGGGCAATGTGCAAACAAGATCTAATTTTGGAAACCGAAGGGCGGCGAACCGAAAAAAAGCTCGGGCGTGACAGTCGCGGCGCCACGCCGTATTCTATCGGCTATGGATCAAGCTTCGCCCGAAAACGCCGGCGCGGCCCCGGCGGCGGAAGTGCGCGAGATTTCGCGCGAGGAGATCCAGCACCGTCTCAAGGATCCCACGCTGCTGCTGGTCGACGTGCTCCCCCACGAAGCCTACGTTGCCGAGCACCTTCCCCACGCTATTAACTTGCCACTGCCCGAGGTGGAACGACACGCCCCGAAGCTGCTGCCCGATCGCAACGCCGACATCGCAGCTTACTGTGCCAAGTTCACTTGACCGGCCGGCGCGCAGGCGGTTCGCCTGCTCCAGGAGATGGGTTACACCAACGTCCGGCACTACCACGGCGGTATGGCCGACTGGAAAGAGGCCGGACTGCCGATCGAGAGCGCGCCGGCGATCGGCGAGCGATCGCTACCGGCAGAGCCGCAATCCTCTCCCCCATCAATGCCTGTCGAGACACGCCGGACACGATTTCAGCAGCCAACGCTCTCGCGCAGCCGGCAGTGGGGAAACGCGCTGTTCGATTTGATCGAAAGCCTCTCGCCCGCGC
The DNA here is from genome assembly GCA_963710455.1 of uncultured delta proteobacterium. Taxonomy (GTDB): domain Bacteria; phylum Desulfobacterota; class Binatia; order Binatales; family Binataceae; genus JAKAVN01. Next base: position 63,213 of record CAVQAG010000006.1, on the reverse strand, counting down.
GGATTTTCTTCGTCTGGCTCGGGATGATCGTGTTGTGCGGATTGCTCTACTGGCTGACCGGCTTTTCGCGCCATCCGGGACTCGTCGATAGCGGCGAACCGATCGCGGGAACTTTCGAAGGTCTGCTCAGCGCGCTTTATTTCAGTTTCGTCACCACGACCTCGGTCGGCTATGGTGACGTGTTGCCGCTCGGGCCGGCACGGATCCTTTCGATTTTCGAGGCGGTTACCGGCCTGCTCATCTTTGGCGCGCTGGTCGCGAAGTTCGTCTCGCGCCGCCAGGACGAACTGGTGCGCGATATTTACAGCGTCACCTTCGAGGCTCGCCTCGACCGCGTGCAGACCAACCTTCACCTGGTGCTCTCGGAACTACAATCGATCGCCATGTTGTGCGACGAGGGTGTGAAGCAGCCGCAGCGCGTTGGCGCTCGACTGGAGAGCGCGGTATTGGTGTTCGGCGGCGAGCTGCGCGCGATCCATGCGCTGCTGTACAGTCCTCAGCGCGCACCCGAGGAAGCGGTGCTGGAGGCGCTACTCATCGCGCTCGCTTCCGCGCTGCGTACGCTGAGCGATGTGCTGACGTGTCTGCCGCTGGACTTTAACCGTGCCTCGACGCTCGAGAGCGCGCTCAAGAGCATCCGCGTGCTCGCCGACGACATCTGCGCGGAATGTGTGCCGCAGGTTTACGCGCCGGTGCTCGCGATGTGGATGGATCGGGTCCAGGAAACCGCACGCAAGATTGTTTGACTCAGCTCGGTCGCGGTCCTGACGGCTCTCGCGGGGGCAGCGCGATCAAAGATGGTCACTGAGCAGGCAATAAAAAACCCGCGTCAGAGCGGGTTTTTTGGTTGCGGGGGAGGGATTTGAACCTTCGACCTCCGGGTTATGAGCCCGGCGAGCTACCAGACTGCTCCACCCCGCCCCGGCATACTAGCGGCGCGCGACGAGCAGGGTCAACACGACTCGCTGCGGATGCGGCTTGTTGCACCGCATAACGTGCACCATCGTGCGTCACATTGTCGTGGCGGCTACGCGTGGTTGGCTGCGCGCATTATCCGCATCAGATTGTTGGGGGCGTAAAACTCCGACATCGCGACCGTCGTGGCGACGGTGCCCATGAAGCGGCGCGTGTCGGCGGCGTTACCGCTTAGCGCCGTCATCAACGCGAGCATCATCGGCGACGGCCCCTCCAGCCGCGCCTGGTCGCAGGTGAAGCGGTAGAGCTCCATCGAGGCAGCGTTGCGCGCGCTCTCGTAACGCGCGAGCGCTGCGTCCATCGGCTCGCGTCCGGCAAGTCCGGCGCCGACGGCCCCGGCCAAAAGCTCGGCGTCGCGCAGGGCGTCGGTGATGCCGAAGCCGGTTATCGGATCCTTGTGATAGCCGGCGTCGCCGACCAGCGCCCAGCCGGGGCCATAGGGCTTGCGAAAATAGTTTGCGATCCCGCCCGTGCCGGCGAAGCGCTCCTCACGCTGGCCCGCGCGCACTCGCTCGCACAGGTCCGGCGCCGACTCCAGCGCCTTGAAAAAGCCGCCCTCGATATCGGCGCGCCAGGACTCGAACTCGGCCTTGGGCCGCTCGATCGCGACGCAAGTGAGCGCGTCGTTGGTGGCGAAGCCGAGCGTCGAGCATCCGGGGCGCGGATGGACTTCGCAGGCGCTCAGACGCACGCCACTGAAGTAGCTGTAATAGCCGCAGGTCAGCGCGGGCATGCTCTCATATTCGGGCGGATTTACCGCGCGCGCGACCGTGGACCATGGACCGTCGGCGCCGATCACGATTTGCGCCCGCTCGTGGCACTCTTTCGCGCCGCCAAGATCGCGCCCGCGCACTCCGCTGACGCGGCCGTCCTCAAAACTCAAAGCCTCTACCATGAACCCGTCGCGCACTTCGGCTCCGGCCCGCGCGGCCGCGTCGAAGAGGATTTTGTCGAGTACGATGCGCCGCGGACATAGCGCGATCGCGGTGTCCTCGTACGACACGGGCGCCCCTTCGAGCGCGAGCGAACCCGCATCTAGCCGGACGCGCTCGATCGGCGGGCAGTTGGTTGCGAGCACCGCGTCGAGCAGGCCCCAGCGTGCAAGACGCGCAACGCCTGGCTGATGGATGTAGTGCGTCGACATGATGTCGCTGGGGAACGTCGCCCGGTCCACCAGCAACACCCGATGGCCCGCGCGCGCGAGCAGCATCGCCGTCGGCGCTCCGGCGCATCGCGCACCCACTACGATCGCGTCGTACATGATTCGTTTCCGTCGATAAGGGACGTCAATCCGGAACGATGCGCAAATTACAATCGCGATGGGCGTGGCCGAAATCGTTCAGCTCTTTCTCGATCGCGGACGGATGTGGCTTGAGCTCGCCCAACATAGTCTGCTTGGCGGCCGCCACGTCCATCCCGTCGGCCTCGACCGAGAGGTTGTGGTCGTCGCACATGACAAATGCCATCGTGTAAAACACTCCTTGCGAATTCGACCACGCTAGCCGAAAGCGGCTGCGCTGTCAGCCCGGCCCATTTACCGATCGCGCCAGCTTTATGGTAGTCGGTGGTAATCGACGTCGTATCGATAGCGATTGGCAGTGAAGCAATGAAACAGAACTGGAGCATGTCGCGATGAGCCTCAAAGGAACAGCCGCCGTGGTCGGAATCGGCGAATTGAAGCCCACCAAGGACGCGCCGCCCGATGCGACCGCGCTTGGCCTGATGTCGGACGCCGCGGCCGAGGCGATAGCGGACGCGGGCCTCGAGACCAAAGACATCGACGGCTTTCTGTGCGGGATGGCGTTCGCGGATGCCGGGATGCTTTATCCGGCGAGCGTTGCCGAGGTTATGGGCATTAATCCGCGGATGCTCAACCAGGTCGATATCGGCGGCGCGAGTCCGGCTGGGATGGTGTGGCGAGCGGCGGCGGCGATTCACGCGGGGATGTGCAACGCGGTGTTGTGCGTGGTCGGCGACCTCAACAAGTTCGGCGATCAGAAGCCGCCGGTGATTTCGGTGCAGCGCGAGTTCGAGGCGCCGTACGGAAATATTGGCGCCAATTGCGGCTATGCGATGATCGCCAATCGTCACATGTACGAATTCGGCACTACGCCGCAACAGATGGCCAAGGTCGCCGTCGACCAGCGCAAGAGCGCGGTCAAAAATCCGCTCGCGACCTTCAACGAACGTGAACTGACGATCGAAGACGTGCTCAATTCGCGCATGATCGTCGACCCGCTACATCTCTACGAAATCGTGAGCCCATGCAGCGGCGGATCGGCGGTAGTGGTGGCCTCGCCCGAGGTCGCGCGGCGCGCCAAGCATCCGCCTGCCTGGCTGCTCGGCGCGGGCGAATACTCCAATCACGCGTCGATCACTTACGCGCCTTCGCTGACCGACTCGCCGGTGAAAATTGCGGCCGAGGCGGCCTTCAAGATGGCGGGTGTCGCCCACAAGGACATCGATCTCGTCTGCCCATATGACTGCTATACCATCACAGTGATCGTTACGCTCGAGGACGCCGGGTTTTGCAAGAAAGGGCAGGGCGGAAAGTTCGTTTGGGATCACGATCTTTCGTATGCCGGCGACTTTCCCTGCAACACGCACGGCGGACAACTCTCCTTCGGACAGCCGGGGCTGGGCGGTGGGATGAGCCATGTGACCGAGGCGGTGCGCCAGTTGATGGGCCGCGGTGGCGAACGTCAGGTTAAAAACGCGCGGTTTGCCTACGTCAACGGCAACGGCGGAATCATGAGTGAGCAGGCAAGCCTGATCCTGGAGCGGCGTTCATGAGCGAATACCACAAGCCCCTGCCCAAGCCTACGCCGACCAGCCGCCCGTTCTGGGAAGCCGCGCGGCGCCATGAACTGAGCCTTCAACGATGCGCCGCATGCAAGGCGTACATCTATTATCCACGCGAGCGATGTCCGCACTGCTTTTCCGACCGGCTTGCGTGGGAGCGTGTCAGCGGGCGGGGCAAAGTCTACAGCTACACGGTGGTGCGCCGCGCCTCGAGCCGATCGTTCGCCGATCAACCCTACGTGTTGGCGATCGTCGAACTCGACGAGGGGCCGCGGATGACGAGCAATATCGTCGCCGCGCCGGAAAGCGTGAAGGTCGGGATGCCGGTGATGGTGCAGTTCGACGACGTCACGCCCGAGCATACGCTGGTCAAGTTCAAGCCGGCTTGAGCGCGATGCCTGTGGACGGTTCTTTTGCGTTCGCGATTAACAGAGTTCGGCGTTATGGTAATCTCGCTTGAATGAAGCCACCGGTGATCGACTTGTTCGCTGGCGCGGGCGGCTTCACGCTTGGGGCATACCGCAGTGGATTTTCGACGGCACTGGCAGTAGACAACGACGCAGATCTTTCGTGGAGCTTCCCGGTTAACTTTCCCCGCGCTCAATCTCTGCTTGCCGACGTCAGTCGAATCAGCCCTCGGAGCTTGTTAGCCAAAGCCGGTATCAGCAGAAACCAGACATTCGGGATCGTCGGCGGACCACCCTGCCAGGGCTTCAGCGCCATTGGCAAAAGAAGTCCTCGAGACGGTAGGAATTTACTCGTCCGTGATTTCTTCAGATTTGTGAGGACACTGAAGCCCGCATTCTTCATAATGGAAAACGTACCGGGAATTTTGGCCGAGCCTTTCGTTAGGGACCTAGAGGAGGAATTGGACTCGATTTCGTCTACATACGAGTTCGTCGGGCCTCTCCGGCTGAATGCCGCGCATTTCGGAGCGGCCACCCTGAGGACGCGAGCAATCGTAATTGGCTACAAAGTGTGCTTGATGGAGCGTTTCTCCGAGACCGAAATAGAGCGTCTCAAAGCCGAGAAGCCGACCTCGGTCTTTGAAGCGATTCACGATCTTCCAGCGCCCGATTCTTGGTGCCGAGGACGATAGAGGAATATCTTGGACCAAGTACAAGCAGTCGCCGGCGCGTGGCGATCTTGGTGAGTACGCGCGAAAGGCCAGAGAGCTTCCTACCTCAGGAATGAGTTCGAATTGGATCAGACAAGCGGGTCGCGATGGACTGGTCAGCTGCCTGAGTCCTACTACTCACTCGGCAGAGGTCATCAAGAGATTCGCCAGCGTCGGTCCAGGAGAGCGAGAACCGGTGTCGCGATGCCCGCGGCTTGATTGGGAGAAGCCGGGACCCACGCTAAGGGCGGGTACAGGCAAAGACCACGGATCTCATCAAGCCATTAGGCCCATCCATCCAGGGGAAGACCGAGTTATCACAGTGCGCGAGGCGGCGCGCATACAAGGGTTTCCGGACTGGTTTCAATTCCATCCTACCAAATGGCATAGCTTCCGAATGATCGGCAACAGCGTGTCTCCAATATTGGCTACAGCTCTGTTAACCGTCATCCGCAGACACGTAGACGGTGTGCCGTGCACTAGGGGCTGAGTTCCCAGAACACCGGGTACTGTCGGTAAAATTTCCTGTACGCTTTGATCTGCTTTTGGGAAAGATCGAACCCGAGGTCTGTCTTGTCGATATGGTCGTAATTCCCCGGAAGGAAGCTGTCGAGCGCTACCTTCTCCTTCGCGGTCAATGGAGGGACGGCGATTCTCTTAATCCTCGAACCATAATAGGGATTCTCCCGCCGGCACGAGTTGCCGTAGTGCAACTCGGTCTTGAGCGTTTGCCACCATTCCTCCAACGGTTATCATTCTCGCGCCATCTCGATAGTAGCAATTGAACACCGGACAAAATCTCAGACCAAGGTGCCTGCGTGAAGTTAATTCGCTCATGCAATCTATCAGGACTCGCGACACAAAGCGGGGGAATCGTTCTATCTCGAGAATACTGTTTGAGGTACCCAACGGAAGATACTGCCCGATCGCCTGCTTTATTCGCTCCATTTTAATATCTTCTGATTCGGTCGCCCTTCCGAACCTGTCCACCTCGGCATCTACGGTCATTATTACTATACTACCTGACGTCACATCTCCGAGTACTGTTTCAAGATCTCGAAACATATATTCTTGCATTGCCTGGTCGTAATCCAACCAAATCATTGCTTGGCAAGCGAGCTCTAGAGTAGGCAGTACATTAGTTGTTACTCCGCATCGAACTTTTATGCACGAGAACGGCGCGTTGAACTTTGCTCTGCCGTAGCCATCTGCGGTCTGTATCGACGTCATATCGGCAAAACCTAGGCGCTTGTGAAACAGGATAAAGTCACTGTACCACATGGACCCCATGCCGATGTAAACATAACTCTCGACGTCGAAACTGCGACGCATGCGCTCGACAAGCTCGACAATCAGTTTTCTTTGTACGCTCTAGGGCGCTGATTTCGATTTCGTAGAAGCCGTTCGTGAACGGCCTCTTTCCGGGAAGACCTGGGCGGAGAAGCTACGCGAGCAGTACCGCGACGATCCCGGTCAGAAAAATTCCGTCGAACGTTCCGGCGCCGCCGATCGACGCGACCGGCGCACCAAGTTCGCTCAGCCGCCCAAGGTTCATCAGGTCCGCACCGATGAGCGTGCCCATCACGCCGCTGATGTAAGCGATCGCATCCGCGTGATGCGCGACGCCGCCGCTCAGTAACATCCCCATCAGCGCCGCGACGATCGGCGGGACAAAAATCGGGGTGGCGATTCCGACTCCAGGAATCGGCCGCGCTGCGCGATGTACAATGAAGGTCACGATCGCGGTTCCGATGACCGCCCGCAGAAACACTGCGGGGTCGACCGCGAGTATCCACGCGCAGATGCAGAGCGGCACGATAGCGCCGCCGACGTTTATCGCCACCGTCGTTGAACGTCCCTCGGCCAGATGAGCCGGCACGCGATACCGCATCCCGAAGTAGTTCACCACGTCCGGCGTCGAAGGTTCACCGCTGCCACTGCTCTCGATGCGCGTGATCGGGATGTTGATGTAACTGCCGAACAGGCTGATGATCAGCGCCCAAAATGCCGCATGGGGGGGCAATCCCAACGCATTGAAGGCGTAATTGATGGCGCCGAGCTCCAGCATTGCGAACAGAAGGGCGAGCGCGACGAAGAAGATTATCGTGTACAGAAAAATAAACGGCGCGAAGAACATAGTCGGCAATGATACCAAAGCCGACGCTCCGGAGGTACGCATCACCGCGCGCGCATCGGCAGTTCGCGGCGGCTCTTGTGCGCGGCGCACTGGCGGGTAAGATTGCGCGCAAGACGCCATGAACCAAACTCTACGTAGCGAATTACTGACGCTTCTCGCGCGCGAGTCTTACTTCGAGCGCCCCGCAGCGGTCACGCTCGCCTCCGGGCGATCGTCGAACTACTACATCGATTGCAAGCGCACGCTCTACCTGCCGCGCGGTGCTTACCTGGCCGGCGAATTGATGCTGGAGGTGGTGGTGGCCGCGGGAATCGAACAGATTGGCGGGATGGCGGCCGGTGCGCTGCCGGTCACCGACGCGATAATCGTCGCGGCCCATCATCACGGCGCGAACCTGCGCGGCTTCTTCGTGCGCAAAGAGATGAAGGTACACGGCTTGCAACAGCAGATCGAAGGCGCGTTCCGAAGCGACCTGCGCTCGGCGGTGATCGACGATACGATCACTACCGGGGGTTCGAGCCTGCAGGCCGCCGCCGCGCTCACCGACGCCGGCGCAACGGTGACGCATGCCTTCGCGCTGGTCGATCGTGGCGAAGGCGCGGCGGCAGCGTTCGCCGCCGCCGGGCTTGACTACCGATGGCTCTTCACCGCCGAGGAAGTGCGCGCGGAGCGCGCACGAACCGGTGGTGGCTGAGCGCCGCATCGCAGTAGCGCGCGGCGCAGTGTCGGGGTCGACTGCGCGCACGCTTGGCGGCGCGACCCGCCTCACCGCCGTCTTTGGCGATCCGATCGAACATTCGCTCTCGCCCGCGATGCACAATGCGGCGTATGCCGCGCTCGGCATGGATCGCGTTTACGCCGCCTTTCTCGTGACACCCCGGAATCTTGCCCCAGCGCTCCGCGCGCTGCCCGCCCTGGGTATCGTCGGCGTCAACCTGACCGTGCCGCACAAGGAGCGCGCGCTCAGGATCGTCGCGAAACTGAGCGCAGAGGCTCGAATGCTGGGTGCGATCAATTGCGTCGTGAACCGTACTGTGGGCCTCTACGGTGACAACACCGACGCGCGCGGGTTGGAGCGCGACCTGGCGGGCCTCGCCGTCGCCCTCGATGGCGCGACGGCGATCGTGATTGGCGCAGGCGGCGCGGCCGCTTCCGCGGTGGTCGCCTGCCTGCGCTGCGGCGCGCGCGAGGTCGTGATCGCGAATCGCACCCCGTCGCGCGCGGCCGCGCTGGCGCGCGGGATGCGTGCGCGGCTCCCGCGCGCGCTCGCGGGCGCGGCGGCGTTTTCGGTACGCGGACTCGACGCGCTGGCCGACGGGGCGGTGCTCGGGCGCGCCGCGATCGTGATCAACGCGACGCCGATGGGGCTCACGCAGGGGCGTTTTGCGCGAATCGATTACGCGCGCACCTCGCACGAATGTTTGTTCTACGATCTTATCTACGCAGCCGAGCCGACACCTTTTTTACGGCTGGCAATCGCACTGGGAAGGCGCACGGCAGACGGCGCAGGGATGCTAGTGAATCAAGGCGAGCTCGCGTTCGAGCTTTTCAACGGCGTGGCGCCGCCGCCCGGTGTGATGCGCCGCGCGCTCTGGGAGCGCCTGGGCCGCGATTCGCCGCAAATCTAACGGCGCGCATCGAGCCACTCGTCAGGGACGCAGGTAGAGGACCCCGTGGGGTCCATAACTGCGTCGAATCGGGAACGTCTGCTCCAGCCAGGCGACTAATCCCGGCAAGCGTTCGAGCCGGCCGGTCCATAGCAAGACCGCTTTAACTTGATAGCGCTCCACCTCGCTTTTAACGTCGGCGGTGGAGAGGTAGCGATTGTCGATACGCTTCAGTGAAGTGTCCGCCAGCCACGGCGGTACCTGGCGCGCGGACCAGAACGCGATTTCAGGAGCGTCGGTCAGGATGAAAGCAGAGTTGTTGGTTATTCGCGCCAATTCAGCGGCCACGTCCAGATCTGCGGTCGGAGGGTGCCAGTGCGCCAGGATCCATCGCTGATCGATCCGGCCTGCGAGCCCTCCGCGGCAGACCGCAGCGAAAAGGATGATGCTCGTGGCACAAACTGCGATGCCTATTAGTCGGCCGTAGTCGTTTACATAGTCGTCTGAACGTACGCTCGCTTGATGGACTCGCAATCGTCTGCCCAGTTTCCACAATGCCCCGAAACCGATACCGGCGGCGAGCGCGAGCGGCGGCACTAGAGCCACGACGTGATGGGTGAACAGCGGGTGCTGGTTGAGCAAACCGATGAGCGTCAGGGCGAGCCATCCAAGCGCAGCCCAGCCGATCCAGGATTCGAGCGCTGCACATAGGGCGAGCGGCAGGACGCTTAACAGCGCGGGGTCCCGAGACACGGTCGCGACGATCAAGCTCCAGTTTCGGGCCAGGCTGAGACCCGCTCGCGAGCCGAGATGGAACGCTACTGCCTCAGTCCAGACCTCGCGCATTCCATATGCCGACGCTAACGCGAGCACGGCCGCGAAAATGATCCCGAGTACGAGCAGGGTGTCCGTAGCCGGCCGCCAAATTTTCTGTCGCAGCTCGCCCGCCGAATCCCATCGCGTGGCCGTGATCAGCAACATGGGTGGAACGGCGTAGAGGCTGAACAATTTGATCGACAAAGCGCCGGCGAGAGCCAATGCTCCGAACCCCAGCCACAGACGTCTGCCACTCGACGCGTATCGCCCGGCCATCGCCAGCGCTACGGCCGCAAAGGCCGCCGACGGGAGTTCGCCGGTTACCTCGCGGGCCCAAAAGAAAGTCAGCGGCGAAAGCAGGATAATTATGCAGACCAGCACGGAGCCGAGCCAAAAACCCCGGTCCAGCACAATGAATCCGACCCCGAGGGTTGTGAGGACAAGCGTGCTGACGGTGAGCATCTGTGCGCTGCGCATGCTTTGGCCGAAGAGCGCGAACGACCATTGAATGAGTTTCAGCCACGCGGGTGGCTGGGAAATGAAGACCTCGCGGTACGGTGCATAGCCGGCAGCCAGCATCCGAGCCGATTCCAGGTAGACACCGCCGTCGTAGAAATCGCTGTAGCGGCCGAGATTCCGATACGCCGGCGCGGCCAGAATCATCACGAGCAATATCAGCCCGGTCGCCTGCACCGGCGGGTATCTGAAATATCGCGTCACCGAAGGAAAGAGCGAGAACGGGGAATGAAGGCGAGAGCGCGGTGGGATCAGCCGAACATCTCTTTGAGCTTATCGACGAAGCCTTTGGAGAGCGGATGGTTGACAGCTTCGCCGTCTATGCCGGCGAACTCTTCCAGCAACTCGCGCTGGCGCGTGGTGAGCCGGCGTGGAGTTTCGACCACAACCTTGACGAGCTGGTCGCCCCGCCCATAGCCGTGCAAATCCGGAAAGCCCTTGGCCTTGAGACGGAAGACCTTGCCCGATTGCGTGCCGGCCTGGATTTTCAACTTGACCTTGCCGTCGAGCGTCGGCACTTCGACCTCGGTGCCGAGCGCGGCCGCCGGAAAGCTTACCGGCATCTCGATGATCACGTCGTTGTCCTGGCGCACGAACAGGTCATGCTCCTTGACGTGGACCACGACGTAAAGGTCTCCCGAGGGACCGCCGCCCCATCCGGCTTCGCCCTCGCCGCGCAACTTCAGGCGCGACCCATTGTCGACCCCGGGCGGGATTCTGACCGAGAGTGACTCGGGCCGCCGGATGCGTCCCTGACCCTGGCACTTGGGGCAGGGGTCGGCGATGATCGTGCCCTCGCCGCGGCACTGGCCGCAGGTGGTGGCGATGGAAAAAAAGCCCTGTTGGGTGCGGACCTGTCCCGTGCCACGGCAATTGGGGCAGGTGCGAGCGCCCTCGGCGCCGCCACGTGCGCGGGTTCCGGAGCACGCGTCGCAGGTCGCGAGACGCTGAAACTTGACGATTTTTTCCGCGCCGCGCGCCGCTTCCTCGAATTCGATCTCCAGGTCGTACCGCAGATCGTCGCCGCGCCGCGAGCGTGAGCGGGTGCGCCCGCGCCCCGTGCCAAAGAAGTCGCCGAAAATGTCGGAGAAGACTTCCTCGAAGCCTTGAGTAAATTCGAAGCCGAAGCCGTTGCCCTGCGGACCCTGGAATGCGGCGTGGCCGTAGCGATCGTACTGCGCACGACGCTCAGGATCGGACAGCACCTGGTAGGCTTCGTTGAGTTCCTTGAAGCGCTCCTCGGCCTGCTTATCGCCTGGATTACGGTCGGGATGAAATTGAATCGCGAGCCGGCGGTAGGATTTTTTGAGTTCCTCTTCGCCGCTCCCGCGCTCGACACCAAGAACTTCGTAATAGTCGCGTTTTTTGGCCTGAGCCGCCATCGCCGCCATTCTAGACTACACCGGCGCGGAAAGTAAGCGAACCCCGGCGCGCTGGGTCACAGGCTCGCGCCGAGGTCCGCTGGACTGACATTGAATGTGAAGACCGCCGCTTACTTCACTTCTTTGAAATCTGCGTCGACTACATCCTCTTTCTTTTCTTCGTGTGGTTGTCCATCGCCGCCATCGCCGGCACCTTCAGTGTGACCGTCGCCTCCAGACGCACCGCCGGGACCGCCCTGGGCGCCCGCACCCTGGCGGGTTTTGCTGTACATCATCTCGGCCAGTTTGTGCGACGCCGCCATCAGGGCCTCGGTGGTGCGATTGATTTCGTCGAGGTCCTTGGACTCCAGCTTTTCCTTGGCCGCCGCGAGCGCGTCTTCGACCGACTTGCGTGCGGCCTCGTCGAGCGCTGCGCCGTTGTCCTTCAGCGTCTTCTCGGTGGTGTATACCAGGTTGTCGAGCTTGTTGTGGGCCTCAGCCAACTGGCGGCGTTGCCGATCGTCGGCCGCGTGTTGCTGCGCCTCGTTCACCATCCGCTTGATCTCTTCCTCGTTCAGTCCCGAGGAAGCAGTGATCTTGATCGACTGTTCCTTGTTGGTGCCGAGGTCCTTGGCATGAACATTCACGATCCCATTGGCGTCGATGTCGAACGTGACCTCGATCTGCGGTAAGCCGCGCTGCGCCGGCGGGATCCCGATCAGGTCGAACTGGCCGAGCAGTTTGTTGTCGGACGCCATCTCGCGCTCGCCCTGGAAGACCCGGATAGTCACCGCCGTCTGGTTGTCCTGGGCGGTCGAGAAAATCTGGCTCTTGCGGGTCGGGATTGTGGTGTTTTTGTCGATGAGCTTGGTGAACACGCCGCCCAGCGTCTCGATTCCCAGGGACAGCGGCGTCACGTCGAGCAGCAGGACGTCCTTGACTTCGCCCTTGAGCACGCCGGCCTGGATCGCCGCACCGATCGCGACGACTTCATCAGGATTGACGCCCTTGTGACCTTCCTTGCCGAAAACCTTCCGCACCCTTTCCTGTACCGCAGGCATGCGGGTCATTCCGCCCACCAGCACGATCTCGTTGATATCGCTGGCGCGCAGACCCGCGTCCTTCAGCGCGGTGACGCAAGGCGCTTCGAGCCGATCGAGCAGATCGCTACACAGCGCCTCGAGCTTGGCCCGGGTCAGCTTGATATTGAGATGCTTGGGACCGGACTGATCGGCGGTGATGAAGGGCAGGTTGATATCGGTTTCCATCACCGTCGAGAGTTCCATTTTGGCCTTCTCGGCGGCCTCTTTCAGACGCTGCAAGGCCATCCGATCGGAGCGCAGGTCGATACCCTGGTCTTTGCGGAACTCGTCGGCCAAGTAGTCAATGACGCGCTGGTCGAAGTCCTCGCCCCCGAGGAAGGTATCGCCGTTGGTGGCCTTGACCTCGAACACGCCGTCGCCGATCTCCAGGATTGAAACGTCGAAGGTGCCGCCGCCGAGATCGAAGACCGCGATCTTCTCGTCCTTCTTTTTGTCTAGTCCGTAGGCGAGCGAAGCTGCGGTAGGCTCGTTGATAATCCGGAGCACGTTGAGTCCGGCGATACGGCCGGCGTCCTTGGTGGCCTGGCGCTGGCTGTCGTTGAAATAGGCGGGCACCGTTATGACTGCCTCGGTTACCTTCTCACCGAGGTAGTCTTCGGCCGTCTGCTTCATCTTCTGCAGGATGAAAGCGGAAATCTCGGGCGGGCTGTATTTCTTACCGCGGATTTCCACCCAGGCCGCGCCGTCGTCGTTGCGTACCACCTTGTACGGCAGCACCTTGATCGCCTTTTGCACCTCAGGGTCTTCGAAACGCCGCCCCATCAAGCGCTTGATCGCGAACACCGTATTGGTGGGGTTGGTGATTGCCTGACGCCGCGCGATTTGTCCCACCAACCGCTCGCCTGAATCCGTGAAAGCGACGACCGAGGGCGTGGTCCGGGCACCCTCCGAGTTGGGGATAACGACGGGGTCGCCCCCTTCCATCACCGCGACGCAACTATTGGTCGTGCCCAGGTCGATTCCAATTACTTTTGCCATTGTTTTAAGAAGCCTCTAACATTTCCAATAATCATTATTTTAATGTTTTCAACGGCCTATTTATTTTGCCCGCCGCCGTCTTGACGATTTTTTGAGGACGGATCTTCGCTCGCGGGCGCCTTAGCCACCGCCACTCGCGCCGGGCGCAGGACGCGCTCGCCCACCTGGTAGCCGCGATGGAACTCGCTGATGACGGTGTTGGGCGGATGCTCTCCGCTTTCGACGTGGTCGACCGCCTCATGAAACTGCGGGTCAAACGGCTGGCCGACTGAATCCCGCGGACTGACGCCGTTGTTACGCAGGAAGTCCAGCAGCGAGCGCAAAACCATTTCCACCCCTTCGACGATAGGTTTGCCGTTGCCGCCGCCGCGCGCGGCATCGACGGCGCGTTCGAGGTTGTCGGTTATCGGCAGCAGGTCGCGGAGCAGGTTTTCGCGTTGGAGCCGAACGGTATCCTCGCTCTGCTGGCGCATCCGCTTGCGAATGTTGTCGGTGTCGGCCAACGCGCGCAGGTACTTGTCCTTGAGCTCGGCGATTTCCTTGTCCTTATTGGCTAGCTGCTCCTGCAGCGCCGCCATTGGGGCCGGCGGATCACCAGCTTGATCGTTGGGGCTTAGTTCGATCGGGTCGCTTCGCCCTTGCGGCGCTTCGGCCGAAGGCCTGGGATCGTCGTGGCCCAAACTCCACTCGGCGCCCGACTCGTGATGGCGATGCTTTTCGTCTTTGTGTTTGCTCATCTGCCCTAAAATCTAGGTAATGGCGGAAACGCGCAAGCGCTGAAGTGTTCGGCTTTCCAGTACCTTTAGCAAGAACATAAGCATTGTTATGGACGATGCCAGCTTTTCTCGCCGGGTTTTCCGCAATTCCAGCGCTGGTTCACCCACGCCGCACCACACGCAAAAAAGCGAAGCGGAGCCGACCCTTTCGACTCCGCCTCGCGCTGCTGACCGCCTCGTCGCGGATTAAGCGACCATGCTCGAATGGCGACTCTTACCGATGGGCGTTCTCGCTTTGGTGCCCATGCTCGTGTGCGACCCAATCCGGATGATGCTGCTGCACCCATGGATGGTTGTTGTGAACCCACCAGTCGCGGTCGTGCCACACGTGATGGTCGTCGTAGTCGCCCACCGCGGGGGGCCGTGCGTAAACGTACGCGGGAGGAGGCGGCGCATAAGCATATGCCGGACCCGGCCCATAAGCGTAAGGCCGCGGCCCATATGCCGGCTCATACGGATGTCCACCACCGAAAAAACATGCCTGAAGGGTGGCTGCTCCAGCCACAAAAATTATTGCCTTCAACGCGGGGTAAAGTTTCCTCTTCAACTCGCCCATCATGATCGTGTCCTCACCCCCAGGAAGCAGCATCAAGGATGCCAGCGAGGAAATCTGAGTGATCGCGTGGATTTGTGCCGGGCGTGCGGTTCGGATAACCCAAAATTGCCCGGCGCCATCCCAAAAACTGCAGGCGGTAAAAATTACTCTGCGCCGATCCAATAACGGCTCGCCGCGAGCGGTTTTACAGCTTGGCTGGCTTTTTGTAGTGTGGCGTAACCGGCGGCCGAAAAAGACGTACCCGGCCGCGCACGCAGGGAGGTTTGGAACAATGCCGGATAAACCGCGGATGCTCGAAGGCTATCGAGTCCTTGATTTCACCCAGTTCGTTGCCGGGCCGACCTGCACCCGCGTGCTGGCCGAGATGGGCGCCGAGGTTATCAAGGTGGAGCTCGCACCGGGGGGTGACCGCGTGCGCGCCGGCGGGCTCAAACCGCTTGCACCCGAGCATAAAGACTCCACCCAGAGCAGCTATTATTTTCAGCACAACCACAGCAAGCTCAGTCTCGCGGTTGACATCAGCAAACCCGGCGCGCGCGAGCTTATCTATTCGATGATTCCGAAGATCGATGTGGTGGTGGAAAACTACGCGCCCGGGATCATCAAGAAGATGGGTTTCGGATACGACGAACTGCGCAAGCGCAACCCGAAGATCATCATGTGTTCGATCTCCGCGCTCGGGCAGAGTGGCCCGCTCGCCTACAAGGTCGGCTACGACTACATGGGGCAAGCCTACGCCGCGATAACCGACGGTATCGGCGAGGCTGACCGACCGCCGGCGATCGTCACGATGGCGATCGGAGACGTGTCGACCGGGATGTCGGCGGCGATGGCGATCGGCTTCGCGCTGTTACATCGCGAACGCACGGGCGAGGGCCAGTACATGGACGCCTCGATCCTCGACACCTATTTCCACATGCACGAGGCTAACGTTCCGATGGTGTCGCTCCGCGGCGGTAAGTACCGTCCGACTCGCAGCGGCTCGCAGCATCCCAACGGCGGCCCCACTGGAATTTTCCGCTATCGTGGCGACCAGTACATCTTTCTCGCTGTCATGCCGCATCAGTGGCCACAGATGGTGCGTGCGATGGGCAAGCCGGAGTTCGCGAGCGATCCGCGCTTTCG
Organism: uncultured delta proteobacterium; assembly: GCA_963710455.1. GTDB lineage: Bacteria > Desulfobacterota > Binatia > Binatales > Binataceae > JAKAVN01. The sequence continues at coordinate 47,344 of CAVQAG010000006.1, read as the reverse complement.
CAGCGCCCGCGGGCGGCGCGACAATAACGAGGCGCTCAAGGGGATCATCGAGGAATGGCTCGGGAGCTTCCCCACCCGCGAGGAGGCGTTGGCCGCGCTCGACCGGGAACGTGTCGCGTGCGCGCCTGTGCTCTCGCTCAACGAGGCGATGGAGCATCCGCACCTGCGCGCGCGCAACACCGTGCGCCGGGTGAGGGATCGTTTCCTCGGCGAACTCGATATCCCGGGCGTGCCGGTTAAATTCTCGGCGTGGCCCGACCAGCTCGACCTGCGCGCGGCGCTGCTCGGCGAAGACAACGAGCGCGTGCTGCACGAAGTCCTCGGAATGCCCGAAGACCGGATTAAGGCGCTCTATTCCGAGGGCGTCCTGGTGCGGGATCCGACGATCCCGGCCGAACCGCAGACCCAGGCGTCCTGACCGGTTCCTGAATGGCTGATGAAGGCGCGGGCGCACGCGTTCAGGCGCGCTCAAGGATGGCAGCCAACTCGCGCAACAGCGCGGCCCCATCGCCGCGCCACGCGCTTCCATGCATGCAGGCAAGGACCGAGGGTTGCGTCGCTGCCATCCGCTCGAGCAGCGCGCGCGAGTTGCGGGTGTGCGAGAAATAGTCCAGACGCGAGCGAAGCGCCTCACTCGGCCCTAGAATGTCCGTCTCGGTAATCGGGGCTGGCTTGCTGCCCGGTTGGGTGAACAGGTCGCCGCACAAAAGCGTCCGCGACCGATGCTCCATCAAATATCCGCACTCCCATCCATGCGGCATGTGCGGCATGTCCATCCACCTGACCTCGTGCGTGCCGAGCGAGAGCGTTTCGCCGTCGGCCATCTCGCGTGGCGGCCGGTCGGCAAAGTCGCGAACCGAAGTCATCGCCGCGATACGCCCGCATAGAGGCGCCGCGTTGGACGCGGCTGCCAGCCATTCATTGAGCGAGCCGCATTCGTCGGCTTCAAAGTGCGACAACGCCAGGTAGCGCAGCCGAGCGAGTGGAATCACCGACGCGACTGCTTCACGCACCAGGGGAAAAAGCTGCCGTCCTCCCATGTGAAACAATAGCGCTTCATCGTCGACGATAAGATATTGGTTAAACGTGAATCCGCCCGGGATCGCGTCGATCGGTGTGCTGATCCGGTGGATCCCGTCCGCTATCTCGTTGACGTTGGTTCCCGACTGCGTATTGGTAATCGGCATCTTGTCCTCCGTCCGGCGCATCTGCAGGGCGCGATAAAGTCACAATAAGAGTCTGGGAGTGCTGCGACCGCCAGCATACGCCGCCCGTGAACGTTTGACACGCGACGCGGGGCGGAGTTAGACCCGGATAACCCGGACGACCGACGGTACGCGAACAGCGGCCATGGCAGTCCGTTGCATGAGTAAATATTCGGAGGACGGGTCATGGCCGAGAGCGCAGCTTCACGAATTATCGCGGTGACCGACATCGAGTGGAGGCGGCATGAGACACTGGCGGGCATCCGGCAGAAGGCGCTGTGGGCCGATCCCGCGACCGAGCGGCGCGCGATGCTGACTCGCTTCGAGCCGGGTGCGAGCCTGCCGACGCATCGTCACACCGGCGACGAGATTCTGTACGTGGTCGAGGGCGCGATTGCGGACGAAAGCGGGACGGTCAGCGCGGGCAACATGAGCTACCGGCCCAATGGCTGCGTGCATAACGTCAGCAGCAAAAACGGCGCGACCGTACTCGCCGTGGTCACCGGCGGGATCGAGCCGGCCAAGGAACCTGGCAGTGCGCCGCGTTCGCAAACCTTCGCGGTGAGTGAAATCCCTTGGCGCGAGACGCTTCCCGGCGTGCGCCAGAAACTCATCTGGGAGGACAAGGCGGGCAACCGCCGCGCGATGCTGGCGATGTTCGAGCCCGGCACCGCGCTGCCGCGCCATCGCCACACCGGGGAGGAATTGCTTTACATGGTCGAGGGCTCACACGCCGACGAGAGCGGCGAAGTCGCAACCGGCAACATGAGCATCAGGCCCAACGGCTGTACGCACAATGTTAAATCGCGTAACGGGGCGATCTCGCTTATCTTCCTGTGGGGCGGCGTCGAGATGCTGTAATAGTGCGGTGGCATCCTCCCTTTCGCCGCCGCTGGGGCATCCTGGCGAAGGCTGCCGGAGTCGAAAGATCTCGTGCGCGTGCGCGCGTAACTCACAACTTCGCGATTTTTAGCGGATGAGTGGAGCGACCCTGTCGCGTCCGGGTCATCTGTTGAATTGCCACTTATCTCGCTATGACGCGCAGAGGACCGCGCGAGGTCCTTCGACTGCGCTCGCGGACTCGCTCCGCTCAGGACGACGGTAATTTGGTCCTGCGGCGGATGCGCTGAACCCAAGCACGCGCGAGACTCAGATCTTTTGCTTGGTGGCGCGCCAGTCGGCGAGAAATTTCTCCAGCCCCGCGTCGGTCAGCGGATGATGCAGGATCTGTTTCATCACCGCGAACGGCAGCGTCGCGACGTGCGCGCCCATCTCGGCCGCGCGCAGCAGATGGACGGGCGTGCGAATCGAGGCCACCAGCACCTGGGTCGGAAAGCCGTAGTTGCGCAGGATGTGCACCAGTTGCTCGACCATCGCGATGCCGTCGTGGCCGATATCGTCCAGGCGCCCGACGAAGGGCGAAAGATAAGTCGCGCCGCACTTGGCCGCCGCGAGCCCCTGCAGCGGGCTGAACACCAGCGTAACGTTGACCTTGATGCCGCGGCTGCTGAGCGCGCGCGTGGCCTTCAGTCCCTCGATGATGAGCGGGCACTTGACCACGATGTTGGGATGCAGGTGCGCCAGGCGCTCGCCCTCCTCCAGCATCGCCGCCGCCTCGCTCGCGACCACCTCGGCGCTGACGGGGCCGTCCACGATCTCGCAAATCTCGCGCAGCACGTCGGCGTAGGGCCGGCCCGTCCTGGCGATAAGACTCGGATTGGTGGTTACCCCATCGACCAGGCCCCAGCTTGCGGCCTCGCGAATCTCGTTGACGTCGGCCGTGTCGATAAAAAACTTCATCGCGAAGCCACTCCTCCACCTGCGGCGGACGGCGCCCTTAGGAGGTCGGCCCGCGCCAGCGTAACCCGATGCGGCGATTTGAGCGCCGCGAGCATTTCCGAAATCGAAGCATTGAGCTTCGGATGGATCAGCGCGGGCGCAAGTTCGCTCATCGGCGCCAGCACAAAACGCCGCTCGTGGAGGCGCGGATGCGGAACCTTGAGCGTTCGCGTGTCGATGATCTCGTTGTCGAAGAAGAGCAAGTCAAGATCGATGATGCGCGGGCGGTACTTGGCGCGGCTCGACGCGGGCTTCTTGCCACGTACCCGTTTCCGCCCCATGATCCGCTCGACGGCCAGCAGCCGGCGCATCATCGCGTCAGGAGCAAGCTCGGTCTCGACCTCGACCACGCCGTTGATGAATGCGCCCTTGATATCGCCGACCGGTTCGGTCTCATAGAGCGAGGATTGGCGCGTGACCCGCGTAGTAGGCAGCGCCGCGATGCGCTGGACGGCCTCGCGATAGTTGGCCGCCCTGTCGCCAAGATTCGTCCCTAAACCGATGAAAGCCCGATGGGGCATCCTCGCCGTCTAAAACCGCAACCCCTTGATTCGTTCTACAGCCTCTTTCAAGCGATCGTTCGCCACCGTCAGAGAAAAGCGAACGAACCCCTCGCCACCCTTGCCGAATCCGGAGCCCGGCGTTATCACGACCCCGGTCTCCTTGATCACGCGTTCAGTGAAGGACACCGAGGTATAACCCTTGGGGACCTCGGCCCAGATGTAAAAGGTCGCGCGCGGCTTCGCGCATTCGAGCCCCAGGCTGCGCACCGCGTCGACCATCAGGTCGCGTCTTTGCTGGTAGACGGCGCAGTATTCGTGCAGCTTTTCCTCGCCGCCCTCCAGCGCCGCGATTGCCGCTTCCTGTACCGCCTGAAAGACTCCCGAGTCGATATTGGTCTTGACCTTGCCCATCGCGGCGACGGCGGCTGCGTTGCCGACCACGAATCCGACCCGCCATCCGGTCATCGAGTAGGTCTTGGAGAGTGAATGGAACTCGACCGCGCATTCGCGCGCGCCATCTATCTCGAGCACGCTTGGCGCGCGATAGCCGTCAAAGGCGATCTCGGAGTAGGCGAAGTCGTGGGCGAGAATGACGTCGTGCTTCAGGCAGAAATCGACCGCGTCCTTTAAGAAGGCGCGTTCGGCGGTCGCCGCGGTCGGATTGTTCGGATAATTAAGCCACATCAGCTTGGCACGGCGAGCGATCTCGGCCGGAATCGCGGCCAGGTCGGGCAAAAAAGCGTTCTGTTTGCTGAGCCGCATGAAATACGGCTCGCCGTCGTTGAAGACGCATCCCGAGTAATAAACCGGGTAGCCCGGGTCAGGGATGAGCACGATATCTCCCGGGTCAACCACCGCAGTGGGGAAATTGGCGATTCCTTCCTTGGAGCCGAGTAGGGCGCAGACCTCGCGGGCGGGGTCGAGCCGAACCTCGAAGCGGCGCCGATACCATCCGGAGGCGGCGGCGCGGAAGCGCTCGAGCCCCTCGTAATCGGGATAACGATGGTTGATCGGGTCGCTGGCGGCCGCCTGCAGCCGCGCAATTATATGGGCGGGCGTGGGCAAGTCGGGGTCACCGATACCGAGGCTGATGACGTCGACGCCCCGTTGCTGAACCTCTTTTTTTAGACGATCGAGTTCGGCAAAAAGATATGGCGGCAAAAGTCCGAGTCTGGCGGCGGGCTTTATCTGCACCTTTGTGAGCGGTCTCCGGATTTCAGATCGTACACTACTTACCACACTTGGTCCGGGGCACAAACATCGCCAAACATCGATTGACCGCGCCTGCCCACAGCCTCGCCGCCGCCCTGTGGGCAACCCGGCGCGCCGACTGCCGCGTCCTAGCCCCACGGCGCTAAGAGCCTTCGGCCTGGGCGTCTCTACGCGGACGCAGATCCCAACCACTTCGCCTAACGCCGCTTTCGCCCAAATCAAGGTTGCGCAGCGGGGTGGATGCGCCCGCCGAAAAATCTTTTTTGGCCATTACTTTCTCTTGCCGAACGTACCGAGCAATGTTAGTTATCTTGCCGTTTGCGGTTCTGTAATTCCGGCTTGCATGAGACTTGAGAGCTTAAGAGTGAAGTGCGCCGCCAGGCCGGTTGATCCGTGTGCGGTGGATGCGATCGCGCACGCGCTAGTGCCGCGCGCGCATCGCGGATCAGCACGAGCATCCGGCGCAACGGCCTGGGGGGCGCTTTACCGACTTAAATGAACCTGAATCTGAACCGCACCTTGCTTACTTTGGCACTGCTCATGTTCGCGAGCGGAGTGAGCGTGATCGCTTTCTCGCAGCGTCCGTGGGCCCCGCGCTACGACGTCGTGCAGCCGATCCCTTTCAGCCATCGGATCCACGCCGGGGTCAACAAAATCCCCTGCCAGTATTGCCACGAATATGCGCGCCGCTCGTCGACCTCGGGCGTGCCGCCGGTGCAGCGCTGCGTGGGATGCCACGGCAGCCAGAAAACCGGTGGCCTGCTGCCGGTGACTCGTCCCTGGACCGATAACACTCAGTCCAACTTCGAAATCCGTTGGAACCGAGTCTATACGCTGCCCGACTTCGTCCGCTTTACCCATCGTCCGCATATCAATGCCGGCCTGGCTTGCCAGACCTGTCATGGACCGGTGGAGACGATGGAACGAATACAGCCGGTGCATGAAATCAACATGGGGTTCTGCATCGACTGCCATACCAAGCGCGGAGCCACCCAAGACTGCTACGTCTGCCATCACTAGAGGAGCGAGAGGGACCATCCAAATGTCAGAGGGCTTGTCCAGGCGGTCGTTTATCAAGCTCGCCGCCACCGCCGGAGCAGCGGCGGCGATACCGGGATGCGAGCCGGCCGCCCGCAACCTGATTCCTTACGTCGTTCCCGACGAGAACGTAATCCCCGGCATGCCGACCTTCTACGCGACGGTATGCACCGAGTGTCCCGCCGGATGCGGCCTGGTGGCGCGCGTGCGCGAGGGCCGGGTAATCAAGCTGGAGGGCAATCCCGCCGACCCGATAAGCGATGGCTCGATATGCGCTCGCGGCCAGGCTGGGCTGCAGGAACTCTACAATCCCGACCGCCTTTCCCGGCCTCATCGCCGCGCCCAAGGCGGGTCTTTCGAGCCCGCAAGCTGGGACGACGCGCTCAAGACTTTGAACGAACATCTTGGGGGCGCGGCCAAAGCCGGCAAAAACCGCGTCGCGTTCATCAGCGGACCGCTGGGTCCAACCCAGACCAAGATCGCGCAGCTTTGGCTTGGAGCGTACGGCTCCAGCCGGATGGTGACCTACGAGCGCCTCGGCGACCATGCGGCGCGCGTCGCGGCCAAGTCGAGCTTCGGGCGCGACGACCTGCCCATCTACCGTATCGACCAGGCCGACGCGCTGATCTCCTTCGGGGCCGATTTCCTGAGCACCTGGGTTTCGCCCGTCGAGTTCCATCGCCAGTACGCCGTTTTCCGCACTCCCAAACAGCGCCGCGGACAGTTGACGCTTGCGCGGGCCACCTACGTGGGCCCGGTGATGACGATGACGGCGGCCAAGTGCGACGAGTGGGTGGCGACCACGCCCGGAGACGAGGCGGCGGTCGCGCTGAGCGTGCTCAACGTGTTGGTCAAACAGGGTTGGGTTTCGCGCAACTCCGGCGTCGACCTCGACGCGCTGCGCAAGCTGACGGCCGACTTTGAGCCTGCGGCAGTCGCGCAGAAGACCGGCGTGCCGGCCGAGTCTATCATGCGGATGGGCGAGTCGTTCGGCCAGTCCGATAGCGCGGTTGCGATGGCCGGCACGGATGACCCTGCGCTGCATAGCGCGGTGGCTATTCTGAACGCCGTCACCGGCAACGTCGGCAAGACCGTGGTTTTCGCGGAAGGAGCGCCGGCGCCTGCCAGTTCGCCCGAGGATATCGAGGCGCTGGTGAAGGCGATGGAGGGTGGCGAGATCGACGTGCTGGTGATCGCCGGCAACAGCAATCCGTTGTTCTCGATGCCGGTCGGGCAAAAGTTCAAGGAAGCGCTCACCAAGGTCGGCTTTGTCGCCTGGATGGGCACCGTGCCCGACGAAACCGCAGCCTCGGCGCACCTGCGTATCCCTATCGATCATGCATTGGAAACCTGGCACGACACGCAGCCGAGAGCCGGCGTGCGGGGGCTGGGACAGCCGGTGACGGTGCGGGTATTCGACTCGCGCCCGCTGGGCGATATTTTGCTCGCCTCGGCCCGCGCCGGGGGCGCCAAGGCCGAACAAGTGCCATGGGAGAATATGGCCGACGCGGTCAACGCCGCTTGGCAGCAGGTCGGCTCAAAGGCCGGCGGCACGTTCGACGAGTTCTGGGAGAAGGCGCGCCGCGCAGGCGGGTATTTCGAAAAGGTCAAGGCCGCCGACGTCAAGCTCGACAGCAAGGTCTTTGAGACCAACGCGCCGGCGCCTGCGGCTGCTACTGGACTTACGCTTTTCGCCGTGCCGCATATTTTTTTCTACGATGGGCGCGGCGCCAACAAACCGTGGCTGCAGGAGATTCCCGAGCCCGTCATCCAACTAGTGTGGGACTCGTGGGTACAGATCCATCCTGACACCGCACGCAGCCTGGGCGTTTCGCAAAACGGAATCGTGGAGTTGCGTACCGAGGCCGGCGCGATCGCGGTGCCCGCGATGGTTTCCGAGCACATCCGCCCGGGCGTACTCGCGGTGCCGACCGGACAGGGCCATACCGCGTACGGGCGCTATGCCAACGGCAGGGGCGCGAACGTCTGGTCGGTATTGCCGCAATGGAACAGGGCGGTCGCGGTCAAGGCGCGTCCGACCGGTGACGTTCGGCGGCTGGTTTCGCCAGTGTTCATGGCCAATCAGATGGACCGCGGTATCGTGCAGGGCATCAGTATAGACGACCTCGCCAAGGGCGTGCTGCCGCCATCGGATGAGCCCAAGCCGCCGCAGCCGACCGAGTTGTACAAACCGTTCGACTACCCGGTGCACAAGTGGGCGATGACCATCGATGTCAATTCGTGCACCGGATGCAGCGCGTGTGTAGCCGCCTGTTACGCCGAGAACAATTTGTACGTGGTGGGCAAAGAATACGTAGAAATGGGCCGCATCATGTCCTGGATCCGTGTGGAGCGCTACTTTCCGCCCAAGGAGAAGGCGGACGACGCGCCGCTGATGTACGTGGCGCCGATGCTCTGCCAGCATTGCGACCGCGCGCCATGCGAACCAGTGTGCCCGGTGTTTGCGTCGGCGCATACCAAGGAAGGGCTGAACCAGCAGATCTACAATCGTTGTGTCGGCACGCGATTTTGCGAGAACAATTGTCCCTACAAAGTGCGCCGGTTCAACTGGTCACTTCCCGAATGGGACGAGCCGCTTAATTTGCAGCTCAACCCCGACGTATCGGTCCGCGGCGCGGGGGTGATGGAAAAGTGCTCGTTCTGTATCCAGCGCATCACTTACGCCGAGCTTAACGCGCTGATCGAGAAGCGTCCGGTGCGCGATGGCGAGATTCAGCCGGCCTGCGTGCAGGCCTGTCCGTCCAAGGCGATGACCTTTGGTGATGAGGACGATCCGCAGAGCGCGATGATGCGGCGGCGAATCGACAACAAACTTCGCAGGTACCTGGTGCTCGAAGAGATCAACGTCGGGCCCAACGTGACTTACCTGCGCGACGTATATCAGACGAAAGGAAAGGCGTAAGTGGCTGCCGCGGTAAAGGACATAAATCTCGATCCGACGTTTGCGGACATCGACCGCAGCGTGCGCGCGATTATCGAACCGCCGGGCTGGAAGTTCTGGCTCTGGATCGGATTTCTAGCCACGCTGATCGCGATCGGGGTGGCCTTGTGGACGCGCCAGATCTACGAAGGCCTTCAGGTGACTGGGCTGGCCAACCCAGTGATGTGGGCGGTGTACATCACCAACTTCGTCTTCTGGGTCGGTATTGCTCATTCCGGCACGCTGATCTCGGCGATCCTTTTTCTCTTCCGCACCCGCTGGCGCACCGCGGTCTATCGCGCTGCCGAAACCATGACCATCTTTGCGGTCGCCACCGCCGGGCTCTTCCCGATCATTCACCTCGGGCGCCCATGGTTCTTCTACTGGCTGGCGCCGTACCCCAACGAGCGCTACCTCCAGCCCGACTTCCGTTCGCCGCTGGTCTGGGATCTTTTCGCAATCGGCACCTACCTGACGATCAGCGCTTTGTTCTGGTTCACGGGTCTCATTCCGGACGTGGCCAACGTGCGCGAGGTGGCGACCGGTTGGCGCAAGCGGCTCTATACAATCGCCGCGATCGGATGGCAGGGTAGCGACCGCCAATGGCGCCACTTCTCTATGGCGTATCTGCTGCTGGCGGGCCTCGCCACGCCGCTGGTACTCTCGGTGCACAGCGTGGTGAGCTGGGATTTCGCGATGGCGCAGTTGCCCGGCTGGCACAGCACGATTTTCGCTCCTTACTTCGTGGCCGGCGCGATCTTCTCGGGCGTTGCGATGGTGCTTACGTTGCTCATTCCAATGCGCTGGATCATGGGTATGGAGGATCTGATTACACCTTGGCATCTGGATAATCTGGCCAAGGTGATTCTATTGACCTCGCTGGTCGTCAGCTATTCGTACGTCGTCGAGTCCTTCATGACCTGGTACAGCAAGGATCCGATCGAGATGATGACCTTCCACATGCGTTATTTCGGGCCGTGGGGCTGGATGTTCGGGGTGATGGTGCTGTGCAACTGCCTGATCCCGCTGGCGCTGTTCTCGCCGCGTATCCGCACTAGTCCGATTCCACTATTCATCATCACGATCTTCGTGAACATCGGGATGTGGTTCGAGCGCTTCGTGATCATCGCCGGCTCGCTCGCCGTCAACTTCGAGCCCAGCACCTGGCGCTTTTGGCATCCCTCGGTCACCGAGGTCATGATCACCGTGGGCAGCTTCGCGTGGTTCGTGATGCTGTTCTCGCTGTTCGCCCGATTCATGCCGATCATTTCGATGACCGAGTTGAAGGAGGGCATCACCTGGCTCAAGCAAGCGCTGCGCCAGGGATATGCCAAGGCAGCATGAGTGCAGAAGTCGAGTTGGTCGGGGCGTTCCCCGACGAGGAGCGGCTAATCCATTGTATCGAGCAGCTCCAGGCGACCCAGGCGCGGTTTCGGGTCTTCTCGCCGATCCCGAGCGAGCACCTCAACAAGACCATCTACAAAAGCTCGAGCTTCGTCCGCTGGTTCGTGCTGCTGGGCGGCATCACCGGGATCTTCACGGCCTTCTTGATGACCATCGGCACTTCGCTTGAGTGGAACCTGGTCGCGGGCGGCAAGCCGATCGCCTCGATACCACCCTATATGATTATCGCCTTCGAACTTATGGTGCTGTTCGGCGGCATCTCGGCAGTGGCCAGTTGGATCTTGCTGGCCAACCTGCCGACGTTCGAGCCGTTGAGCGGTTTTCGCTCACGATTCGCGAGCGACGAGTTCGGCCTGGTGGTGCGTTGCGCCGAAGGCGACGCACCGCGCTTTGAATCGATGCTGCGCGAGGCCGGCGCCCAGGAGATCACGCGTGAGGCGGCCTAACGCGCCTGCCGTCCCACAACGTCAGCATTGGAAACACGAGCCTTGGAATAACGAATGAGCCCCAACTCTGAGACCGCTTCGCATCACTCCGGCCCTTCTGGACCACCTCCGGCGGCCACTTTGCCGGCGCAGCCGCTGAGCACGATCGCTTACGTGCTGATCGCGCTGGGTCTCGTCGCCTTCGTCATCGCCTTAACGCAGGGCTTCGCCCAGCGTGCGTGGGAAGCGTTCCTGGTCAACCTGCTGTTCTGGCTGGGGATCGCGCAGGGCGGCGTGGTGGCGTCCGCCGCTTTTTACCTCACCCAGGGACGCTGGGCTGGGCGCGCGCACTATCGACTGGCCGAAGCGTTCAGCGGTTTCCTTATCCCGGGGTTCATCCTGTTCTGGTTTCTGTTCTTCGGCCGCGAATTGATCTTCCCGTGGATTCGGCATCCGATCCCGGCCAAGACGACCTGGCTCAACGTGCCGTTCCTGTTCGCGCGCGACGGTATCGCGCTCGCGGTGATGACGCTGTTGAGTCTTTCGTTCCTTACGGTCTCGCGTGGCGAAGAGGCCCGTAAATGGGCGGCGTCCTCGAATAACATCCTGATGCCGCCGCCGAAGATACGCCGACTCGCGCCCGCAGTGTGCATCTGTTTTGCCTTCGTTTACTCGCTGCTTTCCTTCGACCTGGTGATGTCACTGTCGCCGCTGTGGCACTCGACGCTGTTCGGCTGGTGGTTTTTCGCCGGCACGTTCTGGAGCGCGATTGTCACGATGGCATTCACGGCGGTCTGCCTGCGCTCGGTGCTGGGCCCTGGGAACATTTTTACCGAAGGCCGGGTCATGCGCGATCTGGGGCTGATGGTGTTTGCGTTCTCGGTGTTCTGGTTTTACACACTGTTCGCCCAGTATATCGTTATCTGGTACGCCGACATCCCGATGGAGACTTTTTTCATTGCGCTGCGCGTACATTACGTGCCGTGGGCGTTCGTCTCGTGGGCGGTCGTGTGCCTGGTCTGGGCGATCCCGTTCGTCAGCCTGCTAGGCATCAGGCCCAAGAAGACGCCCGCGATTCTCGGCACGGTGGCGTTGCTCGGGATGGCCGGTATCTGGTCGGAGATTTACGTGCTGGTCGTGCCCTCGCTCTCGCCTCGGGCGATTCCCTTCGGGTGGGTCGAAATTCTGGTCACGGCCGGATTCCTTGGCGCTTTTTGGCTATGCTCCTATCCCGGCCTGAAAATGGCGTCAGCGGCCGCGATGGAGCCGATCGGAGAGTCGCACTGATGAAGCCGCTCGCTCGGTTTACAAAAGGGGCTTCGCTGATAAGCGCCCTCGTGGCGCTGACGGCGGGTATGATGGGCTGCTCTCCGAGTTACCCGATGGACACGCTCAGCAACGGGTCCGACTTCGCGCGGCGGATCCATTCGATCTACATTTTCGTCAACTGGATCGACTTCGTCATCATGGTGTTCGTGGTCGCCGTGATGTTCCTGGCGATTTTCTGGTTCTCGACCCGCGTTGGCGAGCCGGGCGAACCGTCCACGGTGACCTCTGACATCCGCCTTGAGGTCGCCTGGACAGCGATTCCCGCGCTCATCCTGGTTTTCATCACGGTCCCGACGGTGCGCACCATTTGGGCGACCCAGCCGGACCATTGGCCAGCCGATGCGCTGACCGTCAAGGTGATCGCGCATCAATGGTGGTGGGAGTTCCAATACCCGCAGTACGGTATCGACACCGCGGATGAAGTTCATCTTCAGGCCGGCCGCATGGTGCATTTCTCGATGCAGTCGGCGGATGTCATTCACAGCTTCTGGGTGCCCACGCTGGGCGGCAAGCGCGACGTGATTCCGGGCCAGATCAATTCGATAACCTACACGCCCGACCAACTCGGCATGTTCTACGGACAGTGCGTCGAGTTCTGCGGCGACTCGCATGCGAACATGCGCCTGCGCGCGTTCGTCCAGACCAAAGACGATTTCGACAAGTGGGTCAAGCAACAACAATCGGCGCCGGTCACGCCGTCCGGTGGCTCGGCCGCGGCAGGCGCGCAGATTTTCGCCAATGCGCCCTGTGCGATATGTCATACGGTCAAGGGCCTCTCGGGCTTTTCCTCGCAATATACCGGCAATTTCAAGGGCCCCGACCTGACCCATTTCGGCTCGCGCTCGACGATCGCGGGCAGCATCATGGAGAATACACCGGAGAACCTGGCCAAATGGATTCAGGATCCGGACAAGATCAAACCCGGGGCTAACATGCCCACGCTCGGATTGAAGGGCAAAGACCTTAACGACCTCGTCGCTTATCTCGAGAGCTTGAAGTAGGTAGAGGGCTATGGCTGCGCAACCCAAACAGCTCCCGCTGGAACGCTACAATTACCTGACCGCCGAGTCGGGGATTTATAGTTGGCTGACCACCGTCGATCACAAACGCGTCGCGGTACTGTACCTGCTGGCCTCGCTCGCCTTCATGCTTATCGGCGGCCTCGAAGCGATGGCTATCCGCACGCAGCTCGCGGTGCCGAACAATACTTTCCTGTCGGCCAACACTTACAATCAGATGTTCACGATGCACGGCACCACCATGATTTTCATGGTCGTGATGCCGCTCGAGCTGGGATTTTTCGCCAACTTCCTCATCCCGCTGCAGGTCGGCGCTCGTGACGTAGCTTTTCCTCGGCTCAACGCGCTCAGCTTCTGGGTCTTCCTGTTCGGGGCCCTGTTCATGAATTTCGGATGGCTTAATCTCTCGCTGCCCGACGGCGGATGGTTCGGCTATGCGAACCTGACCGAGCGCGCCTACTCCCCCGGTATCAACATCGATTTGTGGAATATCGGCCTGCTCATCCTCGGGATCTCGACCCTGCTGAGCGGCCTCAACTTCTTCGTCACGATCGTCAACATGCGCGCGCCCGGCATGACCTTTATGCGGATGCCGATGTTCATGTGGTCGATGCTGGTGACCACCATCCTCATCCTGCTGGCCTTCCCGTGCCTGACGGTGGGCCTGCTCTTTCTGTTCCTCGATCGCTTCGTCGGCACGCACTTCTACCTCGTCGAACTCGGCGCGACCCCAATCTTGTGGCAGCACCTGTTCTGGCTGTTCGGCCATCCCGAGGTCTACATCATGGCGCTGCCGGCCTTCGGGATGATGTCGGAGATTCTGCCGGTGTTTTCGCGCAAGCCATTGTTTGGCTACGCCGGGATGGCGTACGCGATGGTGCTGATCGGGTTTTTGTCATACGGCGTGTGGGGGCATCACATGTTCGCGACCGGGATGGGCCCGGTGGCGGACTCGACCTTTGCGATCACCACGATGCTGATCGCGATTCCGACCGGAATCAAAATCTTCAGCTGGGTTGCGACAGTGTGGGGCGGTTCGCTGCGGATGACGACCGCGTTTTACTTCGGCGTCGCCGCGGTTCTCGAATTTACGCTCGGCGGACTGAGCGGAGTCATGCACGCAGCGGTGCCGATCGACCTCCAACAGACCGACACCTACTTCGTGGTCGCGCATTTCCACTACGTGCTGTTCGGCGGGATGATGTTCGCGATCGTCGGCGCGTTCTACTACTGGTGGCCCAAGATCACGGGCCGCATGATGAGAGAAGACCTCGGCAAGTTGCAGTTCTGGCTGACGATCGTCGGTTTCAACGGCACTTTTTTCCCGATGCACTTTCTCGGCGTGTGGGGAATGCCGCGGCGCATCTACACTTATGCGCCTGGGATGGGATGGGATTTCTGGAACGCGTTCGAGACCGCCTCCGCGTACCTGCTGTTCATCACCTTCGTGATTTTCGCCTACAACATCATTTGGAGCCTGTTCCGCGGCGAGAAGGCAGTAGCGGATCCGTGGGACGCCCGCACCCTGGAGTGGGCGACGCCGTCACCGCCGCCGCCCTACAATTTTGAAAACATCCCGATGGTCCGTGGCCGTGACGCGTTCTGGGTGGACAAGTACGGCGTGATGGTCGAGGGCCATGGCCATGGTCACCGCAGCATGCCCGCCCAGGGCGAGACCTCGGGCGCTGGTGCGCCGACCATCGCCGAGCATCATGACCTCTCCGGACACGGCGCGCCGCACATGCCCGCGCCCTCGCTCTATCCGCTGTTGTTTGCGTTTGGCCTGGTGGTCGGCGGTATCGGCGCGATGATGAACTGGGTCAGGATCGACGTGATAGCCGCGCTGCTGCTGTTTTTCTCGATCATCGGAATGGCGTTCGAATATCCCGACCACGGCGAGGAGCATCTTCATCAGGACCCTCCGACCTACAAGGGGATTGATCATCGCAAGGCCGGAATGTGGGCGTTCCTTGGCTCCGAATGCGTCTTTTTCGCCTGTCTCATCTCGACCTACATGGTTTACAAGCCGCGCAACGTTGGTATCGGCGCCGAGGTGCTCAATATCCCACTGACCTCGTTCAGCACCTTCATTCTGCTGATGTCGAGCTTCCTGATGGTATTGGCGCTGGCGGCGACTCAGCGCGGCGACCAGAAGTGGTCGACCATCTGGCTGTTCGGGACCGCGTTCTTCGGACTGATCTTCCTCGGCGGTCAGTTCTACGAATTTTCGACACTGTTCCTGCACGACCACCTCTCGATGCAAGGCAGTATCTTCGGCCAGACTTTCTACACGCTGGTAGGCACGCATGGCACCCACGTCGCAATCGGAGTCATCTGGCTGTTGGTAATGGCGGTCGCTTCGGCCACTGGCAGGGCGGGTAAGTCGAGGGCGCTCTCGGTCGAAATCGTAGGCCTCTACTGGCACTTCGTTGACGTGGTCTGGATTCTGATCTTCACTTTGATCTACCTGATGAGGTCGGTGCATAACGCATGAGCGAGAACGTAGCGGCGGCTGGACACGAGCACGTGGCGGCGGGCGAGCACGCCTCCGGGCATCCGGGGCCGGCGCTCTATGCGATCATCGCGGTCGCGCTGGTGATCCTGACCCTGATGGAGCTGGCAGTTTATTACATTAGCTTCCTGCAGCCCCTGCTGGTGCCGATTCTGATCCTACTGGCGATCGCGAAGTTTCTGCTGGTCGGCGGATTTTACATGCACCTCTATTATGACCAGAAAATCTTCACCATCTTCTTCGTATTCCCGCTGATCCTGGCATGTTTTATCGGCGCCGCCCTGTTGATGATTTTTTCGGCGCTCGAGGGCCGTCTGGCTCTTTGAGCCGGTTCGGGGCCGGCTTCGACGGGGCCGGCTCCCACACATAAGCTGATTCAAATGGATCCATCCGCAGCCATCGGTATCGCACTCCTGGCAGTCGTCTATGCGCTAGCGGCACGGCAACTCGAGCGCCGGCCCACCCAGCGCCAGGTGTTTTTCTTCTGTCTGCTCCTCCTGGCGATGCTGATAACGTTTGGACCGCTCGACGAACTATCGGATGAGCGCTCGTTCTGGGCGCATATGCTCGAGCACTCATTCCAGAGCTGGATCATCCCACCGCTGTTTCTGCTCTCGATGCCGGACTGGATGCTTCGGCCAGTTTTGATGAGCCGCCCGATCCGGCAGCTCACGCGTTTTTTCACCAACCCGGTGGTGGCCTTCGCGACCTTCACGGTGATCTACGTCTTTGCGCATGACCCGCCGATCTTCAACCTCATGACCACCAATGAGGACGTCCACATCGTGATCCATGTCCTCTTTATGGTTTCGGGGACGATCCTGTTCTGGCCGCTGCTGAGCCCGATGGTAGAACTTCCGCGGCTCAGCTATCCGGCGCAGATTCTTTACCTGTTTCTGCTGATGGTGCCGATGACCGCCGTGGCCGCGCCGATCACGCTGGCGGAGTCGGTTACCTACCCCTGGTATGCAGTCGCGCCGCACCCATTTGGCATCTCGCCGATGCAGGATCAGGTCATCGGTGGAATCCTGATGTGGGTCGCCGATAGCTTCTACCTGATGCTGATCACCACGCTCATCTTCTTCCGCTGGGCGCGCGACGACGAAATCGAAGTGCCTCCGGTGAATCTGCGCCGCCAGCCCGAACTACGTGTGTTGCGCCCGACTCGGACCGCGCGAGATCCTTCGACTCCGCTCGCGGACTCGCTTCGCTCGGGATGACCCTAAAGCGGGCATCGATTAAGATGGCGTGACGCTGCGAACGATGCGCAGATAGTCGCCCGGCAACTGCGGCGGATGACCGCGCGATCCTTCGCCCTGCTAGTTTCCCGCCGATTTTTCGCGCAGCTTGTTCTGCAGGATTCGCTTGGCCTTTTCCAACTCCTTCCTGCGATCGGGGTCGAGGTTTTTGCCCGACCGATTGATGAACATCTGGACCATTTTGATCGCCGATCCGAGTCCGAGCGGCGATACCTTCTTGGTGGCCATGACACGGGCCACCTCCTCGCCCGGCTTGGTAAAGGTTCCAGCGGGCGGGAAGGTGGAATCCGTCTTGATACCTGCGGACCACTTGCGCCTGGTGGTTTTGCGTTGCGCTGTCGACTTCATTGGCGCTCCCGGCTTCGAGCTACGACATCCTGGTCATGAGCGATTTCATGTCTTCGGCATGATCCTCCTCGGTTTTGAGGATGTCTTCGATTATTTTGCGTGTGGTCGGATCGCCGTCACCCAGCCATCGAACTATTTCCGCATAAGTATCGATAGCGATTCGCTCGGCCACCAGGTTCTCTCTAATCATCGATAGCAGATCGGTTCCTTCGACGTATTCCGAATGGCTGCGCTGGGCGAGACCCGCGGGATTGAAGTCCGGCTCGCCCCCGAGCTGGGTAATGCGGTCGGCAATCCAATCCACGTGCTGCTGCTCCTCGCCTGCATGCTCCAGGAATTGCTCCTTGGCCCCTTCCGCATTGATACCCGAGGCCACGTAGTAATGCCGCTTGTAGCGCAGGACACAAACCAACTCCGTGGCGAGCACTTCGTTCAGAACCTTGAGCACTGCAGGTCGATCGGCTGCATAGTTCTGTGTCACCGCGCCCTGCTCCATGTGCTGGCGTGCGCGGTCCCGGATTTTTTTGATATCGGTTACGAATTCGCTCATCGTGAGTTCTCCTATTTAGTCGTGTTGCTTGTCGTATTTCGCTGGTGAGGGAATTTGTCGCGGCCCTGTAGTCTAGGTAGTTGCAGGTATCCGCGATGTGATCGAAGCAACATGGCGGCCAAGGGCGAGGACGCGATGGCTTCGCCCCACCGCTGCGTTTGCGCACGATTTTTTTAGCTGTGACGTTCTATCGGCGCTTCGACTGACCGGGTCGCTGTGACTTCGCGACGCCATAAGAAGTCTAAAATTCCCCACTGGAAGAAGTTACAGGCGGCCAGAAATTTTACGCTCTCAAAATTTTTCAGCGCCGCGGCTACAGCGGGTCGAGGCGATTAGTGATGCCCTGCTCAGTCTCAACGGTAAATTCACGCCCTCGCACTAAGCCGCTTCCCTCCCGCGCGCACAAGGCATATGGGTGGAAATAAGGGCGCCGACCGGCCCCAAGAGCTGCATCAATCCTCCAAAGGAACCGCCGGTTTGCTCCGGACGGTACCGCTTGCCTATCGCGGCGCACTCTTGTCTCTCGGCGCTAACCGAAAGGAGAGTCCGATGAACCAAAGGGGAAGGATGGTCTTTGATGGCGCCGTCGCCGGACTAATTGGTGCGTTTGTGATCGCGCTGTGGTACCTGATTTTCGACGCTGCCAGGGGTCAACCGCTCGGCTCCGCTGGATCGCTTGCCGCCACGCTGTTTGGTGGCACGCAGGGGGGCGCGGCGCTGATGCTCGGCCGGCTGCTCTTTCATTTCTTCGTATTCGCGCTCATCGGAGTGGTTGCGGCATTGATTCTCGAGACCGCTGAGCATGACGAGACACTGTTTCCGACCATGATGGTGCTGGTCCCGGTCTTCGAGATTTTCTGCATCATGATCCTGATGCTGATTGGGCCGTCCGCGCAGGTGTCCCTGCCGTGGTGGAAGTTCCTGATCGGTGACCTTATGGCGACGTTGGCGATGCTGGCGTTCTTTCTCGAACGTCATCCCACGCTCGCGCGCCGCATGGAAGGTCCCTGGACCGGCGTGGCCCGCGAGGGCGCGCTGGCGGGGGTGATCGGCGCGGTGGTCGTCGCGATCTGGTTCATGGCCTGCGACCTGGTGGCGGGCGAGATCTTCCGGACGCCGGCGCTGCTCGGCGCCGCGATCTTCCAAGGCATCTTCGACCCTGCCCAGGTCAGGGTCACGCTGCCCCTGGTTTTGGGTTATACGGCGCTGCATTTTTTCGCCTTCGTCATTTTCGGAATTGCGACAGCGGTGCTGCTGCTGGCGGCTGAATTAGAGCCGGTGTTCGCACTGGCGGCCATTTTCCTGCTAGCGATCTTCGAGATCTTTTTCGTCGGTGCGCTGGCGGTCTTCGACCAGGCGGCGCTCGCCGCCCTGGGCTTCTGGAAAATCCTGGCCGGCAACGTGCTGGCGATGATCGCGATGCTGATCTTCTTCGAGACGCGGCATCGCGGATGGTGGTCGAGGTTCCGGGAGCGCTGGGAAGTGATGCAACTGCGGCGCAATTAGAAAAGCGCTGGCGCGCGCGCAACGAAACATGCGCCCGCGCCGCCGGTCGGCCTCAGCGCAATTCAGAGCCCCAGGACGTCGCGCATCGAATAGAGCCCGGGCGCCTGCTTATCCAGCCACGCTGCAGCACGTAGCGCTCCGCGCGCCAGCGAATCCCGGCTCTGCGCGCGATGTACAAGCTCCAGCCGCTCGCCCTGCCCACCGAAGACCACGGTATGGTCGCCGACCGCGTCGCCCGCCCGCAGCGCCATCATCGCGATCTTGCCCGCCGGTCGCACGCCGGTTATACCTTCGCGTCCGTAGATGGCGTTGGCAACAAAGTCCTCGCCGCGCGCGGACGCGATGATGCGTCCGAGCGCAACCGCGGTCCCACTGGGCGCGTCGACCTTGGTCCGATGATGAATCTCCAGCACCTCGGCGTCGAAGTCGGGCAGAATTTTGGCGACCTCGGCGACGATTTTCATCAGCACATTGACCCCGACGCTCATGTTGGGCGCGATCACGGTTCGCGTACGTGGTGCAATTTCGCGCGCCCGCGCTTCCATCTCGGGCGTGAGCCCGGTGGTGCCGAGCACGATCGCAGCGCCGTTGATGGCTGCTGTTTCAAGATGCTCGAGCGCGGCGCTTGCGATCGTGAAATCGAGAGTAACGGTGCCGGGCCTGGCAATCGCTGCGTAGTCCGCGGTGATAGGGACCCCGAGCGGCCCCACACCGGCGAGCGTGCCCGCGTCGGTACCGACGGCCGGGGCCTCGCGCGCCTCGACCGCACCGACCAGGCGATGCGTGCGATCCTGTGCGATGAGCGAGGTGAGCAGACGGCCCATCCGGCCCGCTGCGCCAGCCACAATCAGGTTGGCCATCGTGCCTCTCCATCTTCGGGCGCGCCGGCGCGGCGCCAGCCGCCTCTGCGGCGCGGATTGACCGGGTGTGCTAGGCGCTTGCGGCCGCTGGCGCCGCCTGAGCGGCAGGCGCTGAGGGAGCGGCCGCCGCGCCCGCCTTGCCATGCTTTGCGGTCCAGTGTTCGTCGCAGAGGCTGCCGCGGACGCGTTTTTTGCGGCACTTCTCGAAAGTGCAGGTCTTGTAGCGTGGCTTTGGCATCTCGCCGTGACGCCACAGCCGGTAATGCATGCGGCAGTAGTGTTTCGCGACCGCCTCGCGGTTGCAATCAGCAGCCTTGCAGGTTCCCTTGTTCGCCATCAAATATTCTTCTCTCAAATGCGATTTTTTAGGTCACCGCGTCCGGAGTCAGGCCGGGGATCAGAATTCGGCCTTCAGTTCGCGGCTCAGCAGTTCCTCGACCATAGCGTTTGCGGGCGCGCCTTCATAGAGCACCCGGCACACGGCAGCGACGATTGGCATCTCCACGCCCATCCGCTCGGCCAGCCTTCTTATCGACCGCGCGTTGGAGACGCCTTCAACCACCGGATGAGCAATCCGGTCCGACGGTGCGCCGGCTGCGATGCCGGCGACGGTCTCGCCGCGCCCAATTCTAAAGCCCAGGGCGCGATTGCGCGAAAGATCACCCGTGCAGGTCAGGACGAGGTCGCCGAGCCCCGCAAGTCCATAGATGGTCTCCGCCCGCGCACCGGCTCGCAGGCCCAGGCGCGCGAGTTCGGCGAGGCCTCGGGTGATCAACGCAGCCCGCGCGCTCGAACCGAGACCCAGGCCGTCGCTGATGCCGGCGGCGATCGCGATCACGTTCTTGGCCGAGCCGGCAAGCTCGACTCCGTCGACGTCGGCGCTTCGATAGACGCGCAGCGTGCGCGAGGCGAACAGATCCTGCACGCCGCGCGAGACCCTCTCGTCGCGCGCCGCGGCGACGATCGCGGCCGGCTTGCCGCGCGCCACTTCTGCGGCGAATGACGGGCCGGAGAGCACCGCGAGCCTCTTCGCCGCAGGCGCGACTTCGGCCAGCATCGCGGTCATCGTCTTGAGCGAATCCTCTTCGACTCCCTTGGTGACGCTGATGAGTGTCGCGTCGATTGCGAGCGCGGGTCCCACCGGCGTCATCGCCGTCCGCGCAAAGCGCGACGGCACCGCCATTACGACAACCTCACACGCGCGCGCCGCCTCGGCCCATCGATCGCTAAGGTCGACCGCCTCCGGCAACGCGACGCCGGGCAGGTAGGATTCGTTCTCGCGCCGCGCGCGCATCGCCGCCACCTGCTCCGCGCGCCGCGCGCATAGCGTTACGCGATGGCCCCCGCGCACAAGCGCCGCGGCGAGCGCTGTGCCCCACGCGCCCGCTCCTAAAATCGCTATGGTGCGCATCTTCTTACGCTATACGACGGCCCTGACGATTCGGTACACTGGCTCGAGCTCGCGGTAGGCGTCGAGCAGCTCGGCGCGATCCAGGTGTAGCGCGTCGCGCACGCTCCATCCGAATCCCAGGTCCATCCCGCCGGTTTTCTTGCCGAGCCCCTTGGCGAGCGCTACGAAAAGCTCGTCGCTGGCCTCGGTAGGCGCGGGCAGCGCTTTGAAATTCCATTTCTCATAGCGCGCGACTCCGGTTCCACGGAGCGATTTCACAAGCTGGGGGACATTGCTGGCAAGCTCACGCGCCATCTCCGGGCGCCGGTCGGCCTCCGCTTTGACCACTACGCGTGCGTGCAGTCCCGCGCCCGAGATGCATAGCGCCAGGTAGCCGTAACGCTTGTAGCCCTTGGGCGACGAACCGAATGCAGCCCACGTTTCGGCCGGCGGATTGACCGTCCGCCGCCCGTGTCTCGCGACGTGCGGGAAGAATTCGAGTTGGAGTTTGCGCGCCAGCTCGGGTGCCAAATCGTCGCCGAGCCTTATAAGCTTGGGCCGCACGCGCGCATATATCTCCTGTATGCGCGCGCTGAAGCCTTCGATTTTGAAGGCCGCAAAGTCGGATGGCGTGAAGCCCAGCCCAGCCATTTTCTATTTTAACTGCTTCGACGCTTCGGTTTACTTGCGCGCGCGGTGATCCTTGATCGCCTCCTCCCAGTTGCGTCCGTCGAAACGCTCGATTTCGAGCACGGCGAGTTCGATTCCGTCGAGGCATCGCGCATTGACGTCGATCTTGTCCGGGTCGGAGCGCGGAACGTAATACGCTGCCACCCCGCAGTTGGGGCAGAAATGATGCTTCGCGACGCCGGTGTTAAAGGTGTAGGTCGAAACGTTTTCCGCCGGTGTCAGCAACTGGAAGCTCTCGCGCGGCACGATCCAATGCAGGTATCCCTTCTTAGTGCAGATCGAGCAGTTGCACTCGCTGACGCGCTCGGGACGCCCGTCGACCTCGAAAGCGACTCGTCCGCAATGGCATCCGCCGCGAGAAATTATCTCTGCCGCGCTCATCGGCTATGAACCTCCGGCCTTCCGTATCGGGCGTCGAAACGCAAATGACGTGGGGACAGAGTTTAGCTCGTTTCGTCTCCCGTCCCCAAATCAAGGCCAGAAGGCGCGCGTAACGGACGGCAATTGCAATGGTTTTCTGGTGCTTTTGCGCGCGATACTTTTGCGCTAGAGACTAGGCATCCGAACGAACGCGGAAAAAAAGACGACAGAGAAAAATGGACTTCAGCTATACGCCAGACGAGGAAGCCTTTCGCCTGCGCGCGCGCCAATGGCTCGAGGCCAACACGCCCCGCGATATCCCCGACCGCGGCTTCTCCCTGCCGACCGACCCCGCGTCGATACAGACCCTGCGGGATTGGCAGCGCCGGCTCTTCGAGGCGGGGTTTCTGGGCCTCTCGTGGCCGGTCGAGTATGGCGGTCAGGGCAAGACGATCGTTTACAGCGCGATTTTGAGCGAAGAGATGGCGCGGGCGCGCGCGCCGTCGGCGCTCAACCTGATCGGGCTCTCGATGGCGGCGCCGACGATCCTGGAGCACGGGACCGACGAGCAGCGGCGTCGCTTTGTGCCGAAGATTCTCTCGTGCGAGGAAATCTGGTGTCAGGGATTTTCCGAACCCGGCTCGGGCTCCGACCTTGCCGCGCTCGCCAGCCGGGCCGAACTTTCCGGCGACGAGTTCGTCGTCAACGGCGCGAAGGTTTGGACCTCGCTTGGACAAATCGCCGACTGGTGCATGCTGCTAGTGCGCACCGAGCCCGATAAGCCGAAGCATCGTGGGCTCAGCTACCTGCTGGTCGATATGCACAGCCCCGGCGTCACCGTGCGGCCGCTGCGCCAGATGACCGGCGAGGAGGAATTTAATCAGCTTTTCTTCGACGACGTGCGCGTGCCGCGCAAAAACCTGCTCGGGCCGCAGGGCAGCGGATGGGCCGTCGCGCTGACCACCCTGATGAATGAGCGGGCGACGCTGTCGCTCTCGATCGTCGCGCATTTCGGCAACACCTTCGAAGATTTAAAGCGTCTCGCGACGCACGCGCTTGATGAGGGTACGACGCCGCTTGCCCGGCGGGTCATCCGCCAGGCGCTGGCGCAGTTTTATATCGACGTCGAATCGATGAAGTATCTTGCGTACCGCAACTTCTCACGCCTTTTGCGCGGCGGCACGCCGGGCCCCGAGGGCTCGATTTCTAAGCTCTTGTGGAGCGAGCTGAACCAGCGGATGAACGAGTTCGCGCTCGCGGTGCAGGGTCCGCGCGCGGTGCTCGAGGAAGGATCGTCCCACGCGGTCGACGGCGGGCGGTGGCAATACGGGACGCTGCGCGCGCGTGGCAACACGATCGAGGAGGGCACTTCCGAGATTCAGCGCAGCATCATTGCCGAGCGGCTGCTCGGGATGCCCAAGGGATACTGACCGTTCCACGCAACAGCCGCTGATAGCCGAGAAACCAGAGCGAGAGCAGCGTGGTGCCGATTCCGACCGCGAACGGATAAGCGATCGTCGGCCTGTCCATCACCAGCGGTAGCAGCGCGACGGCGAGCGCCGGCGGCACGTGGAGGTCGCAAATGCGCAGAATCGCGATTCCCCACGCCATGCTGACGGCCGCGGCGAGCGGCGTCACTCCGAGGAAGTGCCACGACACGAATCCGCCGAGCGCCGTGAGAAAGCACGCGAGCGGCAGCCGCAGCGGCTTGTCCGCCCACGGACAAATCGCCGTATGTCCGAGCATCTCGAATCCGATTACCACCAGTGGCGGAAACAGGACGAAGCGCAGCCCGGTCAGCTTCACGAAAAAGACCGCGACCGCAACGAACGCCATCAGGACCGCAATCCATCGGTAGCCGCTCGGCGCCGTCTCGATAAGGTTGTCGAGAGCGTCGTTGTAGATACCTTTGCGAGCCTCGTCGCTCTCCGCGGGCGCTGCAACCGTGCGCGTGGCGCAGTATTTCTTCCATGGCAGGGAGAGCGCCGCCAGCGATACCGTGCCGAGCGCAATCGCGGGCGGGTACCACCAGCTCTCTACCCCCAGCACCAGCGGGAGGAGTCCCGCGGAGATCGCGGGTGCGACCGGCGAACGCAACGCGAGAATGACCGCGATCGCGCTGGCGACGTTAAGCAGAACCGACAGGTATCCGTAAGGAAGGCTTCGCGTAACGGCGATCCCGATTGCGCCGGTCAGCACCGGCGTGATCGCGAGCAGCAGCGGCGCGTTGGCCCAGGTCCCGCGCGGTCGCGCCATCACGTCGTGCGATAGCGCGCCGAGTTCCGGGAACAAAACATAGACCGCGCCGGTTGCACAGGCGATCTCGGCGATGATCGCGATGTACATGAGCGCGATCAGCTCGCCGCCGAGCCGGTAAAGTCCATGAAGGGGCGAGCCGGCGGGGCGTTCGCCACTCATCGCCGCCGGTACCTCGGATCATGCCCTGGGTTATGAAGAACGCTCAACTTCCGATACCAATAACATATAATGGAACTGTCGGAGATCTGATTCTGATGATTGACAGAGATGCGCGCGATGGCGGGTGAGGCGCAGACGTTTGACCGGCCCGGCCCGGTTTCGGCCGCGAGTTTTGACGAAACGCTCAGCCGCTATGGACTGGGCGTTTTAACGCGTGCGAAAGCCAATACCCTGCAAGTCAACGTCGGTAAGCACTGCAACCAGGCCTGCCATCACTGTCACGTCGACGCCGGTCCGGCGCGCACTGAGCGGATGAAGCGTGGGACGGCGGAGCGGGTGCTCGACCTGCTCGTCCACACTCCCACGATCACCACGCTCGATCTGACCGGCGGTGCTCCTGAACTCAATGCGAATTTCCGGATGCTGGTCGAGGGTGCACGTCGCGCGGGGCGCGAAGTGATGGTCCGATGCAACCTGACGGTGATGTTCGAGCCCAGGATGGAACGGCTCGGCGAATTCTACCGCGACAATCGCGTGGTGCTGGTCTGCTCGCTGCCGTGTTACAGCGCCGCGAATGTCGAGCGCCAGCGTGGCCGCGGCGTCTTCGAAAAAAGTATCGCGGCGCTGCGAGAGCTTAACGCTCTCGGTTACGGCGCGGACGCTCTCGAGCTCAGCCTGGTCTACAATCCGGTCGGCCCCGCGCTGCCGCCGCCTCAGGCCGCGCTCGAGGCGGACTATCGGCGCGAACTCGGCGCGTATGGCGTACGCTTCAACCGCCTGTTGACGATTACCAACATGCCGATCGCGCGCTTCGCCCGTCAGTTGCGTCAATGGGACAAGTACGCGGACTACATGGGGCTGCTGGTCAACCATTTCAATCCGGGGACGGTGGAGGGCCTGATGTGCCGCGGGATGGTTAGCGTCGGATGGGACGGGCGGCTTTACGATTGCGACTTCAACCAGATGCTCGAGCTGCCGATTGGCGCGGCAGGTGTGCGCGAGGCGCTCACGGTGTGGGATGTCGACAATCTCGACGCGCTTGCGGGCGCGCCTATCGCGACCAGTGCGCACTGCTTTGGATGCACTGCTGGCGCTGGCTCAAGCTGCGGCGGCGCCCTGGTTTCATAGAAAATTCCAGAGGTATGAATGGCTGACGTCACGATCGAAGGAACCTGTGACCCGCGGTTTACGCGTGTGCGCGAGGCTTTTGCCGACAACTTCGCAAGTCGCCGCGAGACCGGGGCGTCGGTCGCGCTCGCGTTCGACGGGCGTGTCGTGGTTGATCTGTGGGGCGGATGGGCCGACAAGGCGCGGACGCGGCCGTGGACGCGTGATACGATCGTCAACGTCTTTTCGACCACCAAGGGGCTCACCGCAATTTGCGCGCATCGGCTGGCCGGCGAGGGGCGGCTCGAGCTGGACGCGCCGGTTGCAAAGTACTGGCCCGAGTTCGCCGCGAACGGAAAAGATCAAATTACCGTCCGCCAACTGCTGAACCATCTCGCCGGCCTCCCCGCGATTCGCAAACCGCTGGGGTCCGAGGACCTCTATGATTGGGGAACGATGACCGACGCTTTGGCGGCCGAGGCGCCCTGGTGGGAGCCGGGCACGCGGCACGGTTACCATGCGATCACGTTTGGCTACCTGGTTGGCGAAGTGATCCGCCGGATTACGGGCAAGAGCGTCGGCGGTTATTTCAGGGACGAGATCGCGGCGCCGCTCGCGATCGACGCGCATATCGGGCTCCCGGTGACCGAAGACGGCCGCGTCGCCGACATGCTTGGCGCGCCCCCGCCCGCGCCAGGCGAATTCAATTTGTTCGCCGAAATAGGGAAAAATCCTGAGTCCGTTACCGCGAAGACCTTCATGAATCCGCCGGTGCTCTCGATGGCGATGGTGAACTCGCGCGCATGGCGCGGCGCGGAGATTCCGGCGGCCAACGGTCACACCAACGCCCGCGCGCTGGCGCGGCTCTATGGGGCGCTCGCTCGCGGCGGCGAAGTCGACGGCGTGCGCGTGATGGAGGCGCGCGAGATTCCAGACTGTTACGTCGAAGAGTCGCGCGGCCGAGACGAAGTACTGATGATTTCGACGCGTTTTTCGGCCGGCTTCATGCTCTCGCAACCGGGTGAAGAGATGGGTCCCAATGCGACCGCCTTTGGCCATCCGGGGGCCGGCGGATCGCTCGGGTTCGCAGACCCGGAGGCGAAAATCGGCTTCGGCTACGCGATGAACCGGATGGGCGGGGGCATCCTGCTCGATCCGCGCGCCAAGGCACTCATCGCAGCGACCTACGCGTCGCTCTGATCGTGGTTTACCATGCGATTGTTCCTGGCCTCGTCCCGGCACCGCCAGCGCCATGGACAGGCTTGCGTTGGAAAAGCCCGCCTAATCCGCTATTCATATGCGATTAGAAGGACTGCCGAGAGGGCTTTAGAATAAGGTAACCGCGATGCTCCTCACCTGGTTTCCGATTCTGGTAACGCTAGCGGTCGCCGCGCTGGTGGTCGGCGGCATGGTCACGATCAACCGCCTGACCGGCCCGCGGCACCCCACCAAGATCAAGGGTGAGGCCTTCGAGTGCGGCAATCCGCCAAGCGGCGTCGCGTGGGGCCGCTTCTCGGTGCACTTTTACCTGACCGCGCTGCTGTTCGTGGTGTTCGACGTCGAAGTGGTGTTTCTCTATCCGTGGGCGGTCGAGTTGCGCCATCTCGGGATGTTCGGTCTCGTTGAAGCGCTGGTCTTCATCGCGATACTCGCGGTCGGCCTCGTTTACGCCTGGCAGCGCGGCGCGCTGGATTGGACTTGAGCTCGACTAACACCGATCAGATTCCCGCCGATCCGACCGCCGAATCCGCCGTCCCTGCGCCCTTAGCCGAGCCCTTCGGGACGCCGCGCCGCGCTCTCGTCATTCTGCTCGGCGCGATTGGCGACGTAGTGCGAGCGCTGCCACTGCTCGGACGTATCCGCCGCGCGTGGCCGGCCGCGCATATCGCGTGGGCAGTGGAGCCCAAGTCGCAGGCAGTCCTTGAAGGCCATCCGTGGGTCGACGAGCTGATAGTCTACAATCGCCGCCGCGCGCCGCTTTCGTTTCTGCCCTTTCTCGTGCGGGTACGCACGGGCCACTTCGATCTGACGCTTGACCTCCAGCGCCACCTGAAGAGCGGCGTGGTTGCGTTCGCTTCCGGAGCGCGGGTGCGGATTGGTTTCGATCGCTCCAACGGCAAGGAGTTCAATCACCTGTTTTCGACCCGGCGAATTGCGCCCCAGCCGTCGATGCGCCTGAAGCTGATGCAGTACCAGGCCTTCGCGGATGCGCTGGGGCTTGCGCCCGCGGCGATAGAGTTCGGCCTCGCTTCCTCGGACGCCGAGCGTGAGCGCGCGGCCGCGATGCTCGCGGGCGCGCCGCGTCCGCTGTTGGCGGTGATCCTGGGCTCGTCATGGCCGAGCCGAATCTATTTTCCCGACTCGATCGCGGCGGTGATTCGCGAAATGGCGATTGCGCGCGATGGCGCTCCCGGTCTGTTCCCGGTCCTGATCGGCAGCGGGCGCGACGAAGTGGCGCTTGCCGATCAAGTAGTCGCCAATCTCGCGGGCGCGCCTGTCCTCAGTCTGACGGGCCGCACTGGTTTGCGCGACCTGGTCGCGATCTTCGCCGAGTGTGCCGCGGCGTTCGGTCCCGACTCGGGCCCGATGCATATCGCGGCAGCGGCTGGATGCCCGGTAGTTTCGTTGTGGGGAGCAACTGCGCCCGCGCGCTCGGCACCGTGGGGATTTGCCGACCTGGCATTGAGCGGCGCGATTCCATGCCATCCTTGCTATCTGCGCGAGTGCCCGATCGGCCGCGAATGCATGCGGCGGATCGCTCCGGCCGAGGTCGCATCCGCGATCAGAGGCGCGCTGGCGGCGCCGCGAACCATCCGCAACACGCATGCGGATGACCAGTTGCGTCCGCTGCCGTCGGCTTCGGAAGCTGGCAGCACGGTCCCGCCTGCGGCACATGGCCAGGGGCGTCCGTGACGATTTCTGCCCAGGCGCGCGTCGAGCGCGACGGATGGTCCCTGATGCTGGCGCCTGCGCTCGCGGAACTTCCTTCCCGGCTTGGGATGGAGCTAATCGAGCGCGCGCTCAAAATTGCGCGCGGCGAAGGCGACCGGCCCCTGCGCCGCTCACGCCACGCTTCGACCTATCAGATTCGGCTCGGCACGCCCCTCTCCGGCGGGACCGAGGTTTTCGTCAAACTGCTCGACCCGCCGCACGGACTTAAGACGCTTCGCCGCTTGGCCTTGCGCTCGCGCGCGGAACGGATGCAGTCGATTCTCGACGCGCTAGCCGCAAGCGGCTTTGGGGTGGCGCCAGTATTGATCCTGGGTGACGAGCGAAAGGGCGGACGCACAATGATGGTGACCGCGCATGTGGCGGGCGATCCGCTGCC
The DNA here is from genome assembly GCA_963710455.1 of uncultured delta proteobacterium. Lineage (GTDB taxonomy): Bacteria > Desulfobacterota > Binatia > Binatales > Binataceae > JAKAVN01. Next base: position 18,101 of record CAVQAG010000006.1, on the reverse strand, counting down.
GCGCCTGCTTCGGCGCACGACGGGCGCGCCGGCGCGCCGACGCGAGGTGCTGCGAGCGCTCGGCGTTGAAGTCGCGCGGCTCCATCGCGCGGGCTTCGTCCATGGCGACCTCACGCCCTATAACATCTTTGTCGCAAACGGGCCGCCGCTGCGCTTCAGTCTGATCGATCACGAGCGCACGGCGCGTCCGCGAGTCGATTGGGAGCGCCGGCGACTGCGCAACCTGGTGCAGCTTTGTCGCTTCGAGCTTGAGGGACTGGGCTCCACCGACCGGCTTCGAGTGATCGACGCGTATGGTCGCGCGATGGGTAATGTGTCGCGCCGGTTGATTCGACGGGTTACCAGGATGGTGCGCGCGCGGCGCCGGCGCGATACCGTGAGCGGCGGTATATAGCCGCTTTCGGCGATTCGTAGTGACGCCCGGCGAGAGGGCCCAAGCGGAGCAATAACGCGAGCGCGCCAGGCGCGCGGGAAAGTGTGGGAAGAGCGATGGACGAAGCGGCGAAAATTTCCGTTGTGATTCCGGTATACAACGAAGCCAGCACGATCGGCGAGGTCATCCGGCGCGTCCTGGAGTGCGGATTCGAGACCGAGGTTATTGTGGTCGACGATGCCTCAACCGACGACACTCCCAAGTATTTGCGCTCGCTCGAGCACCCACGGATCCATTGCTTTTATCACGCGGCCAATCGCGGCAAGGGCGCAGCGCTGCGCACCGGTTTTGCGGCGGCCCGCAATCCTTACGTCGTGGTCCAGGACGCCGACCTCGAATACGATCCGCGCGACTACCGGCAACTGCTCCAGGCGCTTTTAGACGGCCGCGCGGATATGGTGTACGGCTCGCGTTTTCTCGGCGGACCGCATCGCGTGCTGTTCTTCTGGCACTACGTGGGCAACCGGATGCTGACGCTCGTCTCCGACATGATGTGCAATCTTAACCTCACAGACATGGAAACCGGAATGAAGGCGTTTCGGCGCGACAAGCTTACTACGCTCAAGCTCAGCGCCGACCGCTTTACTTTCGAGCCCGAGATAACCGCCAAGGCGGCGCGCGCCAAATGGCGTATCTATGAAGTGCCGATCTCTTACTCGGGGCGCACTTACGCGGAGGGGAAGAAGATCGGCTGGCGCGATGCGATCGCCGCGATCGCGGCGATCGTTTATTACCGTTTCGCCGATTGAGCGATGGGATCTTCGCCTCCGCTCGAGAATCCAACGCCGTCGGCGGCGACTCGAGCATCGCCTCCGCTTAGCATTGCCGGGGTCGATCCGGAGCGCAATTTCGCGGGCGGCGAGACTCAGGTTCTTGGACTTGCGCTCGAGCTCCGTGCGATGGGCCATCGTGCGGAGCTGCTGTGCGATCCCGCAGGTGGGCTCTGGCGACGCGCACAGGCAGCCGGCGTAGTCTGCCGTCCGCTGCCTATCCGCAATGCGCTCGACCTCGTGGCGGCCGCCGCGCTAAGGCGCCGGCTTCGCGATGGGCGCTACGACGTGGTCCACTTCCATACTTCGCGCGCGCACGCGATGGCGCCGTGGGTGCGTGGCCTAGCGCGTGCGGCGGTGGTGACACGCCGGATGGATTACGTACCCAACCGGCTGTTCGCGCCATGGCTTTACGGCCGCCGCGCGGTCGACGGCGTCGCGGCCATCTCCGCCGCGGTCGCCGATGCGCTCGCGCGCGCCACCGGTGCGCGCGAGCGGATCACGGTGATTCCAAGTGGCGTCGACTGCGCCCACTTTCGTCCGCCGTCGGCGGACGAACGCGCGCGGGCGCGCGCCGCGCTCGGCCTCGGCGGCGCCGACCTCGCCGTCGGCGCGGTCGGCGTGCTCGAGCCGCGCAAGGGCCATCGCTACCTGCTGGAAGCGATGGCCCTTCTCGGACGCAGTGCCGCTGCCATGCCAGCCCGCCGTATGGTCGCGATAATAGGCGGCGACGGATCGCTTCGCGACCCGCTCGCGGAGGAGATTCGGCGCCTGGGGCTCAGCGACGCGGTTCGGATGCTCGGCAGGGTCGACGACACTCGCGCGATCCTGTGGGCGCTCGACGTTTTCGTGATGCCTTCGCTCAAGGAAGGGATGGGTGTCGCGCTGCTCGAAGCGGTGGCTTGCGGGCTTCCCGCCGTCGCCTCGCGCGTCGGCGGAATCGTCGATACGGTCGACGACGGCCGCACCGGAATGCTGGTCGAGCCGGGCGATGCGCCGGCTTTGGCCGCCGCGCTGGCACAACTGAGTGCCGAGACTGCGGCGCTGAACGCGATCGGAGTCGCGGCGCGAGCGATGGCTGTCGAGCGCTTCTCGATGGCTTCCATGGCGCGGCGGACAGTTGAGCTTTATCGGGCTTGTCTTCAAACTGGGGCATCGGCCAGAGCGCCGTGGGGGGAAAAAATCTAGATGCGCAGCATGACCGGCTTCGGACGGGCCGAGATCGAACGTGGCAAGGTGCGCGTTGCAGCCGAAATACGCACGCTCAATCAACGATTCTTCGAGCTCAAGCTCAATCTGCCCCGCAGCTGGGGTGAACACGAGGCCGAAATTCGCAAGCTCGTCCAAGGCGTGATAGCGCGCGGCCGGGTCGAGCTGTTTGTCCGATGCACGCCGTTGGGCCCTCCGCCAACAACGCTCCGCGTCAACGATCGGCTGGCAGCGCTCTATGTCAAAGAGCTTGGCCGTCTTGGGCGCCGTCTCGGTCTTTCCGGCAAACCGGAGATCGAGGTTCTGCTCCATCGCCCCGAGATTTTCCAGGTCAGCGAAGAGGAATCCGATTCGAAGCCGGGAGTGCAGTTGGCCTTCACCGCAATTGCCCGCGCGCTCAAGGCACTCGAAGCTGACCGCAAGCGCGAGGGCAAAGCGCTGCGCGCCGATTTTATCCGTCGAATCAACGCGATCACCGAAGCCGTGCCGAAAATCGAGCAACTGGCGGAGGCGTCCCGCAGCGAAATTGTGACGAACTTCCAAACCCGGCTGCGCGACCTTATCGCCGACCTGGCAGTCAACGAGAAACGCCTGTTCGAAGAGGCCTCCGACGCGGCCCAGCGGGCCGACATCGCTGAAGAAGTGACCCGCTTGCGGGCCCATCTGCATGGTTTGCGCGAGCTGGTGGAAAGCGAGGGCACCGTGGGCAAGCAGATCGAGTTCTTGCTGCAGGAGGTGAACCGCGAGATCAACACGATGGGCGCGAAGTCGCAAAGCGCGGCGCTCTCGCGGATAACCGTTGGCCTTAAGGGCGAAGTCGAAAAGATGCGCGAGCAGGTACAGAACGTCGAATAGGTCGCGAAAAGACCTTGTTTGCAAAGGGATTGCGGCTTTTATAGGCTAATTCATGGAGCATACGGGGGCGCCCCGCCGCGGGATAATTTTCATTCTCTCGGCCCCCTCCGGGGCTGGTAAGACCACTATCTCTCGCGCGGCGCTGAAGGCGATTGGTGGCCTTGAGGCGTCCGTGTCATTGACCACCAGAAGGCCTCGCCACGGCGAGGTCGAAGGATTTGACTACCTTTTCGTGAACGAGGAGGAATTCATCCGGCGGCGTGAGGCGGGCGAACTTGCGGAGTGGGCCCGGGTCTTTGAGGCCTCTTACGGCACGCCCCGCGCGGCGTTGGATCGCGCAGTCGCTGCGGGCCATGACATCCTGCTCGATATCGACATCCAGGGCGCGCGTCAGATCAAACATAATTACCCGCGCGACTCCGTCACGATTTTCGTCCTTCCGCCGAGTTTTGCCGAGCTCGAGGAGCGGCTGCGCAAGCGGGCGACCGAGAATGAAGCCGCGATCGGCGAACGGCTGCGGCGCGCGCGGCAGGAAGCCCAAGCCTATCCCGAGTACGACTACCTGATCATCAACGCGGACGTCGAGGATTCACTGATTCGCCTGAGGGCCGTGGTGGAGGCGGAGCGGTTAAGGGTGACACGGCTCTGCGAGGGATTCGCAGCGTGGAAGAACTAGCCGTCGCCGCCAGCGAGCCCGACCAACTTGAGCGCCTCCTGGCGCGGATCGAGGCATATAATCCACAGGCCGATCTCCACCTGATCCGCCGTGCCTATGAATATTCGGCGCGGATGCACGCCGAGCAGAAGCGCGAGTCGGGCGAACCCTACGTCACCCATCCGCTCAACGTCGCGCTCATCATTGCCCAGCTGAAGCTCGACCTGCCCTCGATCATTACCGGCCTGCTGCATGACGTGGTCGAAGATACGATGGCCTCGCTCGACGAGGTGCGCGAGCTTTTCGGCAACGAAGTCGCCACCCTGGTCGACGGCGTCACCAAGGTTTCGAAGATCACGTTCTCCAGCCGCGCCGAGAAGCAGGCCGAGAACTTCCGCAAGATGGTGATCGCGATGGCGCACGACATCCGCGTCGTCCTCATCAAACTCGCCGACCGTCTGCACAACATGCGCACGCTCTCGCACCTCGTGCGCGACCGCCAGGAAGAGATCGCGCACGAGACGCTTGAGATTTATGCTCCGATCGCGCATCGGCTCGGCATCTACTGGCTCAAGTCGGAGCTGGAGGACTCTGCCTTCCGCTACATCAACCCGACCGCCTACGCGACGCTGAAGGCGCACGTTGCGCGCACGATGGCCGAGAGCGAAGAGTACATCGGTAACGTGATTGGGATCATCACGCAGCGGCTGGAAGAAGCGGGGGTCAAGGCCGAAGTTACCGGGCGTCCCAAGAACATCTATTCGATCCATCGCAAGATGCAGGAGGAGGGGCTGCACTTCGATCAGGTGTATGACCTGGTCGCGTTTCGCATCATCGTCGCCACGCTGCGCGAGTGTTACGAGGCTCTGGGCGTGGCCCACGCCAGTTGGAAGCCGATTCCGGGCCGCTTCAAGGATTACATCGCTCTGCCGAAGGTCAACATGTACCAATCGCTGCATACCACGGTGATTGGTCCGCAGGGGCAGCGGATGGAAGTGCAGATCCGGACCGCGGAGATGCATAAGGTTGCCGAAGAGGGAATTGCCGCCCACTGGAGCTACAAGGAGGGCGGCACCAGCGAACTGCGCGAGACCGAACGTTTCGCCTGGTTGCGCCGGCTGATCGAGTGGCAGCAGAATCTCAAGGACCCGCAGGAATTCCTGTCCACCGTCAAGGACGATCTCTTTCCCGAGGAAGTTTTTGTCTTCACACCCAAGGGTGACGTGCTCGACTTTCCGCAGGGTGCGACGGTTATCGACTTCGCCTACCGCATCCACTCGCAGGTCGGTCAGCATCTGAGCGCCGCGCGCGCCAACGGCAGGATGGTGCCGCTGCGCTACCGGCTGAAATCCGGCGATACGATCGAAGTCGTCACCTCCGAGCGGCAAAGTCCGGGCAAGGACTGGATGAGTTTCGCGGTCACCGCGCGCGCCAAGAGCCGCATCCGCCAGTGGCTGCGCGCGCAACAGGCCGAGCGCTCGATCAAGTGGGGCATCACGCTCATCGACCGCGAGTTGGAGCCGCTTGGGCTGACGGTTGCGCAACTGCGTCCCGGCAAACGCTTCGAGCCCGTGCTGAAGGAGTTCTCCTACCGCGATATCGATAGCCTGCTGGCCGCGGTCGGCTACGGCATCATTACCGCGGCACAATTGCTGGCCAAGCTGCTGACCCCGGACGAACTCAAGGTCTATCGTGCCGAAAAGGCGCCCGCATCGCCGGCGTCCTCCGAAAACGGGCGCCCCGCGCGCGACACGCGCCGGGCACCAACCGGCAACGCGGTTATCGTTTCTGGCGTGGGCGATATGCTGGTGCGGTTTGCGCGATGTTGCAGCCCGCTGCCTGGCGAGGAGATCATCGGCTTCATCACGCGCGGCCGCGGCGTCACCGTGCATCTCAAGGGATGCCCGCACGCGATGGTTAGCGATCCGCAGCGCCGCGTGCCCGTGGTATGGAAGGAAGGCGAGGACAGTCCGCGCCCGATCCGGCTTGAAGTGCTGAGCATCGATCAGCCGGGGCTGCTGGCCGCGATGTCAAAAACCATCGCCTCCGCTGGCGTCAATATTTCGACCGCCGAGGTCAAAGCGACCGGCAACGACGGTCGGGCGCTGTCAGTGTTCGAGCTTAGCGTCGGCAGCGCGCGCCAGCTCAATGTTCTTATCCATCAGATCGCCGCGATCGACGGGGTGATGAGGGTCGCGCGGGTCGGGATGGGCACCAGCAACAACGGCCATCGCGTCTGAGCCGCCTGCACCTTTTTCGCGAAACAGTTGCCCTTCGGAGTGATCGATGAAAAAGCAGATTGCGACGCCCGCGGCGCCGGCTGCGATAGGTCCCTACTCGCAGGCGATCGGAGACGGGGAATGGGTATTCTGCTCGGGGCAGATCGGGATCGACCCGAAAAGCGGACGGTTGGTCGAGGGCGGGGCCGAGCACGAGATGCGGCGCGTGATGGAGAACCTGCGCGAGGTCCTGGGCGCGGCGGGCCTTCATTTCGGCGATATCGTTAAGACCACGATTTACGTGGCCGACCTTGCTGACTTCGACGTCGTAAACCGCATCTACGGCGAGCATCTGAACGCGCCCTACCCGGCGCGCGCGACCGTGCAGGTAGCGGCGCTCCCGCGAGGCGCCCGAGTCGAGATCGACGCGATTGCGCGCAGGCGCTCATAGAGCGGCCGCCAGCGCTCCGCCGATCTACCGCGGAAGTTACGCGGCGGCGGGGGTCAGCAGGATGTGCTGTTCGCGCTCCAGGATCTTGTGCACTGCCGGACGGAGCAGCATCCGGTCCTTGAAGGCCGTGTACGCGGCGAGTTCCTTCATCGGCAGATTTATTCGCACGCCCCACCCATAGAAGATCAACGCATAGGGATCGCAGACCGTGTACTGCGCTCCCATCATCCAGTCCTTGCCTTTCAGCATCGAATCGATTTCCTGAACGTTCGCCCAGAAGTTCTTCCGCCCGGTTTCCTTGAGATTCGCATGGACCGCGGGGTCGTCGGCGAAACGCTCGGGCCGGTTGATATGGGTGAACGACGGATGCACGGTGCTGGAGAACCAGGCCATCACCGAGATGCATCGCGCCTCGGTCAGCGGATCGGCCGGCAGCAGATTCCTGGCGGGGTACTGCTTCGCCAGGTAGGTCAGGATTGCGGTGTTTTCGACCAGCACGGCGCCATCGATATTGAGCGCCGGCACCCTTCCGCGTGGGTTAATCTTCAGATAAGCCTCGGACCGCTGCTCGGCGTTGGCAAACGAGATCAATTTGGTTTCATACGGCGCGCCGCTCTCTTCGAGCCCGATATGCGACGCCGTCGAGCACGCCCCTGGAGCGTAATAGAGCGTTAGCATGTAAGGTCTCCTTCTTCGCAGGCAATCACCAGCCGTCCTATCGCGATGAGCGGCCTTCATTCAAGTGCGGAAGGCCGTCCAAAGGCTGGGGCAACTTTGATGTAACCAACCGCGACGACCTTTCGTCTATGGAAAACGCGAAGCCGCAAAAATGCTACTCTCGAACGGGTCCGCGGCTAGAATACGCGAGACGGGGAGCGGCGCCGATGCTTACGATGCGCGTTGCCGGTTATATCGGTCTTATCGCAATAATATCGGGCGTACTCTCGGCCTGTGCAACCGCGAAACCGCCGGAGGCCGCTCCCGCGCCCTCTCCACAAAGCGCATCCCGCCCCCCCGAGCATATTTACGTCACCGAGCAATCGCTCGACACCGCGTGCTACCAGGAAATTGGGCAAGTCAGCTACGTCGAGCCCTTTGCCGCGGCGGCCACGGATCCCGAACACCTTCAGATGGCGGACGAGCTAAGAAAGGCGGCGGTCGAAAAATATCCGAACCGCGTAGACGCGATTATCAATGTGCATGCGGATGACCACAATATCGGCAGTGACGTCCTCGTCAGTGGCGAGGCGGTGCAACTCGAGCCACCCAGCAAAGTCGACTGTAAATTGCCCGACACTATAGCCGCGGCGTTAGTAGGTTTTGCGACCGGCACCAAAGCGCAAGGGATGCGCCGCGGCGCCACCAGCGGATTGCGCTACAACGGGCCCGCTGGCACTACCAACACTGCCGCCGACGCCGAAGGTAGCGCCGGTATGGATTCAGCAAGAGACTTAAAAAATAGCCTCCGCCGCGCCATGATCGCCAGCTGCAACTCACGCGCGACCGGGTGCGACTGCAGAACCAGATCGAGTGCTTGCTGGAAGAAATGCGGATCAAGCTGTCGATTGTGGTCAGCAACCTACTGGGTGCCAGCGGGTTGCGCATTTTGCATGCTTTGGCAGAAGGCGAGACCGATCCCAAGAAGTTGGCGCAACTGGGAGATGAGCGGTTGCAGTGCACGGAGGAGCAACTGGTCGATGCGTTGACGGGAAGAGTGCAGCCCATGCATGGGGAGATGTTGGCTTTACAACTCCAGCGACTGCAGTTGATCGATCAGCAAATGGCTCGGCTCAACAGCATGATCGCGGAAGCCATGAAGCCACACCAAGACGCCGTGATTCGACTGGCGGAAGTACCTGGTTTGGGAGTGGATTCGGCGCAACAAATCATCGCGGAGGTGGGCGCTCAGGCCAGTACGTTCCCATCGGCAGCGGAGTTGACCTCTTGGGTGGGAACCTGTCCCGGCAAGGAGGAGAGCGCGGAGCAGAACCACAGCAGTCGCTCCGCGAAAGGCAATAAATACCTGCGCCGAGTGCTGAACCAAGCAGCGCACGCTGCTGTGGCCAAGAAAGGCAGTCATTTTCAGGTTGTGTTCCGGCGTCTGCTGCCTCGCCTCGGCTATCAGTCCGCCATCTGGGCCGTTGCCCATCGGCTCTGTCGCGTAGTTTGGAAGATCTTGCATGAAGGGGTGCGATTTATCGAGCAAGGCCGCGAAGTGGGTCCCCGAGAAAAAAAGAAACGTGCCCAGATGCTGGCGCGAGCCCTTCGCAAGCTCGGCTACGAGGTCACCATCACACCCATAAACCAACTTGCGGCCAGCGCTGCCGTCCGGGTCTAGGAGTGGATTTTCGACGGAGTTTCTATGGGCCTACGGCCCACCCATCGACATGAAAATTAGGTTCGAGTCGGGCGTGTACGATCAATCATGCGTGGACGGCAAAGGTCGTTTGCACTCTGGATGAAGTGAGACCGTCAATGAGTTTGATCTGGAACGTGCGTTTTGAACCAATCTGTGTTGCGCCACCCATCCTGGCGGGAAGGGTGGTAGCACGTGAGGGTGTGTAACCTTTCTCGCGCGCGTTCTGCCGCTTCCACGCCAGGAGGAAGCTATGTCGTACAAGATAGCAGGAATTGACGTACACAAGAAAGTGCTGATGGTGGTAGTGATCGATGCGACTACGCCGGAAGAGAAACCCGAGCGGCGACGATTTGCCACCATGCCGAGTGACCTGCACCGATTATTGATTTGGCTGCGAGAGCAAGGCGTGGAAGAAGCGGTGATGGAATCCACGGCGCAATACTGGCGATCGGTGTGGTTGGAATTGGAACCCCACATGCGTTTGCACTTGGCCCAGGCGTTCTCCAACCGTGCCCCGCGGGGACGCAAGCACGACTTCAAGGACGCGGAACGATTGGTACGGCGGCTGATCGCGGACGAGTTGATCTTAAGCTTTGTCCCAGGTGGGGAGCAGCGTACTTGGCGCAGCATGACCCGGATGAAACTGCAGATGACGCGCGACCGGGTACGCCTGCAGAACCAGATCGAGTGCTTGTTGGAAGAGATGCGGATCAAGCTATCCATGTCGTCAGCGATCTGCTAGGCGCGAGCGGGCTTCGCATGCTGCGGGCGTTGGCCGCGGGAGAGACCGACCCCAAGCAATTGGCGCAGTTGGGAGATAAGCGGTTGCAATGTACCGAGGAGCAACTGGTAGATGCGCTGACGGGCAGGCCGCAGCCCATGCATCGGGAAATGCTGGCGCTGCAGTTGGAGCGGCTGCAGTTGATCGATATGCAAATCGCCAAGCTCAACGGCCTGATCGCGCAGGCCATGAAGCCGCATCAGGAGGCGGTGATGCGCCTGGCGGAAGTGCCTGGTTTGGGAGTGGATTCGGCGCAGCAGATCATCGCGGAAGTGGGCGAGCAGGCCAGCACGTTCCCCTCGGCGGCGGAGTTGACCTCTTGGGTGGGAACCTGTCCCGGGAAAGATGAAAGTGCCGAACAGAACCACAGCAGTCGCTCCGCCAAAGGCAATAAATATCTGCGGCGGGTGCTGAACCAGGCGGCGCACGCTGCGGTCAAGAGGAAAGGCAGTTACTTTCAGGTGGTGTTCCGGCGCCTGCTGCCTCGCCTGGGCTATCAGTCCGCCATCTGGGCCGTCGCCCATCGGCTCTGCCGCGTGGTGTGGAAGATCTTGCATGAGGGGGTGCAATTTATCGAGCACGGCATCGAACCTGATCCCAAGGCCAAGAAGAGACACGCTCGGAGGCTGGCGCAAGCGCTTCGCAAGCTCGGCTACGAGGTCACAATCACACCCATAAACCTTGCTTCCCAAACGTGCAAATGTAGAGGAGGATTTTCGAGGGAGTGTAATCGGAAGCACTGGTGGCACATCCTGCTTGCGATCCTCATGCGTATGAGAGTGCGGCAAGTTTCGGGCCGGCTGACTCTCCTGTAGTGGATGTCATTCCAATTCGTGGTGGATCGAGATTGTGCTAAGGCTGGTCTTTTGCTACCAATCGGCGGTCGCGATGCGGATTGGTTCGCGATAGGCCAGTGCTAAGTTCACACTTCTCCCCCGGAGCGGCTCCACAAGTCGGACAGCGAACAGCGAGTACCTGCTTCGGGCTGAGTTCTTTTGTCACATAAACCTCCATGTACAAAAGGTGGTCAACTAGACCAGTTCCCCATGTGACGGTCTACGCTTTCGTGACAACGGACATGGGCCGACTTTGCAGAAAGCCGCTGATAAGTGCGCTATTTATTTGCAAGCCGCCGTTGTACTGGACAAAGCCCTTCTTCTTGAACGCACTCATAAATTTACTTACCCTGGCGCGGGTAGTACCAACCATCTCCGCGAGGGTTGCTTGGCTCACCTTCAGGGGGTGCTCCGGCTTTGATTCCTTGATTATTTGCCCAAACAGCAACAAGACCCGTGCCAGTCGCTTTTCGCTGAAATTGAAGAATTGATCTACCAAGTCTTCCTCGACTCGAATGACGCGGGAAAGCAGATATGCAACAAACAGCGTTGCAAACTGCGGGTCTCGCTTGAGCGTGCGAACCGTGCTCTCCTTCCGCAGGCGGGTGATACTGGAGGGCCCAATTGATCTCGCCGTGTAAATCCGCAGAGATTGCCCTCCCAGACAGCCTTCGCCAAAAAAGCTACCGCGCAGCAGGACGGCGATTATAGCTTTCTTGCGACGCGTGGAGGCCACCGTGAGCTTCACCGTGCCGCTCTGGATGTAGAACACTGCATCGGCCGTATCCCCTTGCGAAAAAATGACCTCGTTGTCTCGGTAGGTCCGCACAGTCATCCCAGCACGGAACTTTTTGCGGAAATCTGCGGAACTGAAACCGAGAGTACGTTTATTCGCCATCTGTCTCCTTGGCCCGATCAATTCACGTGGAAATGCCGTTCTCCACTCTAGAAAAAGAGGCTAAATCATACGGCTCAGGGATTTGGCTCGGATGGTCAATATAGGTCATACACAATTGCACACAGTATCTGAGTGGTAATCTCGGGCAAAACTAATATACACGCCGAGACTCTGCACGCGATTCTGTGCTCGGCGAATCGTGCTGGCGTGGTGACAGCGCGTTTCTCCAACCCCTGCTGCAACTAGCGGAGTCCCGTAAGGATGTGATTCTTGAAATCGGAACATTCTCTGCTGGCCTGCTAGACCGTCGCACTGCAGCTATTGTGGACGGATTACGCAAGTTTCTTCAGGAGAAGCAAGGCATGATCTGCAAGCTGGCGGGTGAAGATGAATAGAGCATCAATGAGCCGAAGCGTGAACGTAGGAGGGCCTTCAGGCAGTTGGTGATGAAACGGCGGACCATTCCGTGCAGGTGGCGGAAAAGGCGACTAATTGTGTCCCGTGGCGTCGGGAACGAAATTAGATCTGAGGTATGTAACTGAACAATCGCCATCTCTAACAATGTCGGCGGTGTCAAGCACGATGTGCGCACACGACTGCATGCACTCGTAAGAGCGCCATTTCGCTCTCGTAGATGGTTTGCGCTTTCCAACCTTGGCTCGCTTCTAATCGTTGGGGTCAGGAACTCAGTCCGACCCATCCATCTCTTCGATCACAACCGCGATCATGATTACTTCTTCGAACTCCCCTCTGCAGGGGAGCGGGATGCCCAATCATTACGTCGGTGACTTACTGCGCACCATGGCGATTTCCGGGCGCTCCCGCGTGCGAACCGAGCTTTTCGAACTGACCGTAGTCCCAACCTTGGCGCCACATCCAGTACAGACGCACCGCCAGCTTTCGGGCCATCGCTACCTTCGCGATCTTTCGTCCCCGGCGCATGGCGAGGTGGAAGAACTTGCTGCGCCACTGCGGGTGGCTGCGCACCGTAACCTGGGCCGCTTCCACCAGCAGATAGCGAAGTAGTGAGTTGCCTTGTTTGCTGATATGTCCGAGTCGGCGGCGATCGCCGCTGGATTCTTCCGACGGAACCAGACCCACGTAGCTGGCGATTTGCTTGCCGCAGTGAAAGCGCTCGGGAGTTCCAATCACCAACTCGAAAGCTAAGGCCGTCAGCGGGCCCACGCCGGGATGCGTCATCAGCCGCCGCGTCACGGGGCGCTTTTCCACCTCCTCTTCCAGCGCTCGGGTCAGTTCCTGGATCTTCGGAGTGAGTTGGTCGAATAAGTCGAGCAGGTCCTGGCGTCGTCGACTGGCCCAGGGAGCCAGGATCAACGACTCCAGTTCGTTCCGACCTGCAGGACGCCACAGCGCCTTCTTCCGCCGCAGACCTTCGTTCAGCGCTACCACATGCAACTGATTCATCACGCGAGTGCGCATCTGCACTAGCCGGTGCCGATGCCACAGCAACTGCCGCAGATCCCGATTCTCTGCGTCCGCTACCCAAATCCTCGGGAAACGGTCTTCCACCATGAGCCGCAGCAAGAGCTGCGCATCCTGACGATCGGTCTTCTGCTTGCGCACACGCTTCGTGCGGATCTCCGCTGCGTCCCCGATCCACAACTCAAACTGCAAGCCGTTTAACAATCGCTCAAACCAGCGTGCGTGTCCGCTGGCTTCCATTCCCACACGCACCCTCCGCTCCTTCAGCGTGCCGTAAAACTGCTCGGCTTCTTCGCGGTGAGTTAGCCGCCGTTCCCCGAAGTCACCTGTTTCCGTGTCCATCAATGCAATTTGCTGGAAGCCCGGATGATAGTCACAACCTATAATCAGCATGTTCGGCTCCTTTCCTCCGAGCCTTTGGTTGGTTTGCACCACCAGAGTTTACTCGGGCCTAGGAGCCGACATTGTTATGGAATCATTACACTCAAAACCCCTTGCCGGGCCGGGTCAATGCATTATGAGAGAGCGGCCCTGAGTGGAGTATACCGCGGGGATGCAGGGCAAGAATCAGAGGAGAAGATAGGCAAATCGGCTGAAGAATGACACTTTACCTTGAGGGAAAGACTCCGTTGAGCGCGAATGATCTTTCCCTCAAGGAGGCAACTGCATGAGTCGCGACATCAAGTATATCGGCATGGACGTGCACAAGGAAGCAGTGGTGATCGCTGTCCTCAACAGCAGTGGCAAGCTGGTAATGGAGTCGATTGTCGAAACGAAAGCCAGCAGCATTCTGCAGTTTATCCACGGTCTGCGGGGCGAGTTGCATGTGACCTGGGAAGAAGGGACCTGGGCGGCTTGGCTCTACGATCTGCTGCAACCCCAGGTGGCGCGGGTGCTGGTCTGCGATCCGCGGCGCAATGCCTTATTAAAGGAAGGCAACAAGAGCGACAAGATAGATGCGCGCAAGCTGGCCGACTTGTTGCGTACGGGAATGCTGCGCCCGGTTTATCACGGAGAACATGGACTGCGGACGCTGCGCGAGTTAGGGCGCAGTTATCAGACCCTCAGCCAAGACCTGAATCGGGTGATGAACCGGATCAAAGCTTTGTATCGCGGCTGGAGCATTCCTTGTGCAGGTACCCAGGTGTATGCTCCGCGTTATCGGGAAGAGTGGCTACAGAAGATCGAGCATGCAGGCGTGCGCCGGCGTGCCGAGCTACTCTATCAACAGTTGGATGGATTGCAGGCGTTAAGACGAACCCTGCGCCCTGAGTTATTGGCGGAGAGCCGGAAACACAAAGCTGCGAAACTGCTACGTCAGATTCCCTGCATCGGTCCGATTCGAGCCGCCCGCTTAATCGCGTTGATGCAGACGCCACACCGGTTCCGGAGCAAACGGCAACTCTGGACCTATAGTGGGCTGGGCATTGAGACCCGCGACAGTGCGCAATATCGCTACGTGCACGGACAACTGCAACGTACGAAAAAACCGCAACAGATTCGTGGTCTCAATCAGAATCACAACCACGAGATGAAAGAGATCTTCAAAGGAGCTGCGACCCGAGCCAGCTGTGGGGTGGGGCCGTTGCGTGACTTCTATGTGGCCTTGCTGGAGAAAGGCATGAAGCCCGAGATGGCGCGTCTGACGTTAGCCCGCAAGATCGCGGCCATCGCTTTGACACTTTGGAAGAAGGAGGAACGTTTCGACGCCGAACAACTGAAGCCGCACGCAGCTTGAGCGTTGCACAGAGCTCAGGTGGTCTCCCAGGTTTCACGCCTCGGTGGTGACCCATCGGTTCTGGCGATGCTCGGGTCGAGGGAGAGTATCCATGCACTCATTAGGCGCTCCGGGTGTTGCAATCAACACCCAGTCTCTGGGTCAATCCTATGCCCCCTCGCACAACCCAAAAAAGCCATAGGCCTCGAGCCTCACATAGGATGATGGTTGGCACTTAAGCCAACGGTTGGCTTGCGCAGCTTCGCAACGAATGGTGTCGGGACCGCTGCATGAAACCACTCAAGGGAGAGCAGCAACTGCGATCCGTACCCCTGTCGCACTCTGTGGCGCTCCAGGCGTTAAAACCAAAATCCTCTCCACGAAGAAGAAGGGGCCTGGATGCAAGCACCGATCGAGGCCTCACGGAGAGGAGTGGAGAAGTGTTTTCGCTTGACATCCTCTCTCATAGGATGAGTGTAAACGCCTTCCATGAGAAGGCCGGTCGGAGTCAAGGGGATTCGTTTTGGTATTTGTTGGTCACGCTGTTTTTTTCCCGCCGAGTCGCCACTGTCGCCACCCTTCCATCCGCACTCTCGATGAGCGATTTGCTTCGCTCGGTGCAAGTTGGGTGTTCTCGTTTCAGCCGGTGCTGCCACCTGTTTATCGACCTCGGTTCCATCTCCAGGATGAAAGCTGGGCCAGGCGTTTAACGCAGTCACCGGAACTCGGCTTTAGGCTTTGGCGTTTCCTTTCGCAGAGCGTTTTTGGTTTTATGCGGCCGCCGGCATCGCTCTTAACTTGCTAAGGCGCAACGGTTCGTAAACCTCTCCGCTCACCCACAGGTGATGCAGCAAAACAGCCAGCTTTCGCGCCACGGCAATAATGGCTCGTTTCTTTCCGCTCTTGCCGCCGCGCTCGGCCAGCTTCAAACCCCAGCGGCGCAGATCGCTGTCGGCTCCAAACGGCCCCAGGATGTGGTGCGCGCCCTGCACCAGCAGGGTTCGCAGATAGGGATCGCCTTCCTTGCTGATGTGCATCTGCGGCTCGCTCTGGCCCGAGTTTCTTCGTCCCGGCTGCAGCCCCAGGTAGCAGCCCACGTCTCGGCTCTTGCGAAAACGATGCGCGTCTTCCAGCGTCAGCAAGAAGGTCAGCGCGATCAGCGTGCCCACCCCCTTCACCTGCTTCAGTTGCGCCACTTGCGGATAGCTTTCCTGCGCCAGTTGCTCGATCCCTTCGTTGCATTCCCGGATGCGTTCACTCAGCGACTCGATTCCCCCCAGCAACGGCTCCAGTGCAGTTCGCAGTTCCGGACTCAGCCCCTGGGCTTTCTCCGCATTCATATTGCGCACGTTGCACCCGCGCAGCCGCTCGCCATAAGACTTGGCCAGTCCGCGGGCCGTGTTCACCAGCGCCGTTCGGGCCCGCACCAACCCGGCTCGCGCCCGGATCACAGTCAGATCCGCCTGTGCCTTCGCGCTGCGATGCTTCACCGGACATAACAACTTGGGATCGATTCGGGCCAGCCGTGCCAGTGTCTGCGCATCCAGCCGATCGTCCTTCTTTCGGCTCTCTCCAATTAACCGCACGTTGCGGGCATGCGCCACGATCACTTCGTGCCCCAACTCGCTCAACAACCGGCTTACCCAGGGCGAATGCATCCCTGTTTCCAGAGCGATCCGGCTGCGCGGCATCGCGCCGAACACTTCCTTCATCGCCTTCGGAGTTGTGCTCAGTCTCTGCTCCAGCAGCATCGCGCCCGCTTCATCCAGCACGCAATACCAGCTCGAGCGATCGCCCAGGTCCAGTCCGATCGTCAGCTTCTGCTCTGAAATTTTTCTGCTCTGCTTTGCCGCTGCGGTGCTAACCTTCTTCATTGCCGGTCTCCTTTTTATCTGTGCTTCGAGCACGTCGATAACTTGGGAGCGTACAGCATCCCGTCCGGAGACCGGCCTTCTCCCTCGAAAACAACTGCGGGAAGCGGTGGGTTAAGCAGCTTCCATCGGCTCTAGAGTTACCTTGTGCCCGAGTTGTTGGAGCCGCTTCACCAAGTACCGCTTGAGACCGTCGGAGTGGATGCGATCGAAGTAGTTTCCGCCAAGATCCTCGTAGTTGCTCTGGTTCTTCTGCAAGTGATAGCCAATGACGATGATGGTATGCGCCACCGCGATGATGGCTCTTTTCTTGCCGCGTCTTGCCGCTAAGCGTCTGAACTGCGAGGACAAGTAAGTGTTCTTGGTTCGCGCGGCAGCCCAGGCGCACTGACAAGCCATGCGGCACAACCATGGGCTCCCTTGACGAGTTGTACCGCGCAAACGCTTGCCGGCGCTCTCGTGATTGCCGGGGCATAGCGCGGCCCAACTGGCCAGATGCTCAGCGGTTGGAAACTGCGCCATGTTGTCACCTATTTCGGCTAGAAGAGCCCACGCTGCCACTCGATCGATCCCCGGTATCGTGTCCCAGCGAGCAACCGCTTGCGCCAGGTCCGGTCTTTGTCGGCCGATGTCCTCCAGGCGTTCGTCGAGCAATGCAATTTCGTGTTCCACAAACTGTATTTGATCGAGTAAACGCCGAAGCAGAAAGCGATGATGGGAACGGATCTTTCCTTCTAGAGCAAGTCGTAATTGCGGAATCTTCACGCGCAGATGACCCAGGGCGAGGGAGGCGAGGTGCTCGGGATCATCTTCACCGGTGATGATGTCCTCCAGCATTGCCCGTCCACTCTTGCCGAGAACGTTGGTCGCCACGCTCGCCAGTTTTATGTTTGCGTCTTCCAGCACCTTCTGAATTCGACTACTGATGCGCGAAGCTTCCTGGGACAGACTCGCCCGCATTCTTGTCAGATCGCGTAGATCGCGAATGATTTCGCAGGGTACATAGCTGGCCCGCAGAAGACCATACTGCAGCAACTGCGCAATCCATTCCGCATCCTTCTGGTCGGTCTTGCGCCCCGGCACATTCTTGATGTGCTGCGCATTCGCCAAAACTACCGTGAACTGTCCCTCCAGAATGTTCCAAACTGGTTTCCAGTAAACGCCGCTGGATTCCATCGCTACCTGACTCACACCGAACTGCCGTAGCCATTCGGCAAGCTCCTGCAGTTCTTGGGTCATCGCGCCAAAGCGACGCTGGTGTTTCTGCACGCGTCCCGCTTCACGCAGCAAAATGCAAGCAGAAATCGAGCTCTTATGTACATCCAAACCGCAACATCTCGGATGCAGCACGTCCATGATTACACCTCCATTGACGTGTGATCCAGGACGCGCCGATAGGGTGAATCTCCCTCGCGTGCTCTCCCCTCACGAGGAGGCTACAGTCCGTTGTGCCAAAGCGCGTCCCGGGTCAAACTCATCCTCGGGCTCTCAAGCACCAGTAAGGTCGAAGACCTCTGGACCACACGCCTCGGCACAGCATACTGCCAACGCTCCCGTTTTCATTGATCGTTGTGGCGCTGTGCGCCATGCAGAACTCATCCCAT
>CAVQAG010000005.1:197500-438607 GCA_963710455.1 uncultured delta proteobacterium | reverse complement strand
AAGAGGCTGTCCGATCCACGGTGCCATCGTTGTACGGTTTCGGTCCGTTTTCGGTCAGTTTTCGGATCTCGTGCGAACGCGGAGGCTCTCCCATCCGCTCCGGGCCTACGTTATGTTGACAGAACGATTTTCGTCAACGAGACTGCCCGGCGGCGAGCAATGCCGCGGCGACGCGGGGCGCGCATTTCAGCACGGACTCAACAGATGATTCGTAGAGCGATGGGCACGGCGGTGCTGATCATCTTCGGCGTGATCTGCGCGGGGCTGGTCGCGGAAGTCGGCGTGCGGGTCGCCAACCGCTTCTTTCCCTACTTCTATTGTTATGACGCCGTGCGTGGATGGGGCCTGCGGCCGAACACCGCCGGCTACTATCGGCGCGAGGGCGCCGCCTACATCTCGATTAACCGCGGCGGCTTTCGCGGTCCCGAGTTCGCCATTCCCAAGCCATCCGGCACCGTCCGCATCGCGGTGCTCGGTGATTCCTATACCGAAGCGATCCAGGTGCCGTACGAGGACACTTTTGCCTCGGTCGCGGCGCGCAAGCTAGCGCAATGCCCATTGCTCAAAGGACGGCGGGTCGAGGCGCTCAATTTCGGCGTCGACGGCTACGGCACCACGCAGGAGCTGCTGACGCTGCGCGAGCGAGTGTGGGCCTACCAGCCGGATATCGTGGTGCTGGCGATTTTTCTTGGCAACGACGTGCGCAACAACTCGGTCACGCTCGAAGGCAATCTGTGCCGGCCGTTTTATGTCGAGCGCGACGGCAAACTCGCGCCGGCCGGCCCGTTCGAAAGCTCGAGTTCGTTTCGCCTGTGGTGCATGGCGCGCTTCGACTACCGCAAGTCCGGATTGTTCTCGCTGATCGGAGGAGCCTGGACGATCCTGCGTACTCGCAACCAACAGCCGACCGCAGAATTGCCGGTCGAACGCGCGATCAACTACGACATCTAT
This sequence comes from uncultured delta proteobacterium, assembly GCA_963710455.1. Lineage (GTDB taxonomy): Bacteria > Desulfobacterota > Binatia > Binatales > Binataceae > JAKAVN01. The sequence goes on along the minus strand of CAVQAG010000005.1, from coordinate 437,656 downwards.
AAGCCGCCCACCGATCCGTCGTGGCGCGACGCCTGGCAGGTCACCGACGATCTGGTAGCGGAGATGCATCGCGAGGCCGCGCGGCACGGCGCCGCGTTTCTGACCGTGACCCTCGACACCAGCATCCAGGTATGGCCCGACCCCGAGGTGCGGGAGAATTTTATGAAGCGCATCGGGGTCAGCGACCTGTTCTATCCCGACCGCAGAATCGCCGCGCTCGGCGAGCGCGACGGGTTCGACGTGTTGACCCTGGCGGAGCCGCTGTACCAGTACGCCGAGGCGCATCACGCTTTTCTGCACGGCTTTGCGAACAGCAAGATCGGCTTCGGCCACTGGAACGTCGAGGGCCATCGCGTGGCCGGCGAGCTTATCGGCGAGCGGCTGTGCGCGATGGTCGCGGCGGGCAAGTGCGCGAGCTGCGCGGCCGGAGCAGCGGGAACGCCCGTTTCAGGCGGCGCCCCGCCCTAGCCCAGCCGCTGGTCGAATTGCAGGATTATCCCATCGGGATCCTCGAACAGGCAGGTCAGGACTTTCTTGCCCGGCGGCTCGCCATACGCAATCGAGTCCGATTCGTACGGGCCGACCAGAATCTTTACGCCCGCCGACTTCAACCGCTCAACCCGTTCACGCAGGTCGCTCACCCAGAACGAAAAGTGATGGATCCCGAGCTGGTCGATTTTGATCGGCCGTCCCGACGGCTCCCCCGGCTTCTGCGAGAGCACAACGAAGCCCGCCTCCGGACCGTCGGCCCACTTCAGATAGGACGGATCACGAACAGAACACGCACGCGCACAAGGGGTTCGTGCCACGAAGATGCCCCAACGGGACGGTTTCGGGACGGTTTTTTGCGGACACGGTTCCGGCTACGGTTGCAAGTGGAACGGTGGCGGGCAGCCAACCCGGTCGCGAGTCCCATACATCCCGCGCGGACCTCGCCGCCGTCCATCCACAGCCTATGAACAAACCTGTGAACAACCTGCTCGATAAGCTGATGAACTCCGCGCTCGCGAGCGACGCGCTAGCACCCCACGGCTTTCGGCGCGTAGTAGAACCAAAGGCCGCCGTCTTCGTTGCGACCGGCGGAAAGTCCAAGCGGCAGATCGTCCGGGATGCGGCCCGGCAACTGCGGAAGGCGGGGATGCTCAAGGAACCGTCCCGGTCACAACAAATCAAGTAAGCGATTTCGAATCGATCATTTTGCCCGCTCTACGAGGCGTGGCGGTGATGGCGCGACCAGCCCGACCCGGCGACAAGCGAAGATGCTCAGTCTGAGTTTGCGGCTGCCTGCAACATCTGTCGCTCGATAGCTTCCTGCCACTTGCCCGCCGCATCTCCGAACTGGGTCGAGTCGTGCTGGTCGGTGCAGACCAGCGCGCTTTCGACGTTCGCGTGAGGAACGAAAAAATCCCAGTTCGATGGTCTCCCGGTAAACCAATCAACCAGCGTCAGCCGCATCCCTTGGGCATCAATTGTCTGAATCTTGCCGACGTAACAGCGGAATGGTGCCGCACCGGGCTTGAGCACCACGGCCACCCACCAGCCGGGCTTCAGCGTTGGTTCGGTCGTCTTGGGCGCTGACTTAACCGCAGATTTTTTCATCGTTAGTTTCCCTTCAGGCGCGGATCGTCGCTGGCGATGCACTGAGCCCAAATTAAGGTCTCCGAAGACTGGACTCTGTCCATGTTCGATTTCTTCTTGAGGTCGAGGTTCCAGATGTTATCCAGAAACCGGCCAGCCTGAGTTACGAGATCGTCGAGACGGTTATCGCATTCCCTTGCGGAGTCGTAGTTTCCAAGGGTCTCCCACTGCGAGAAAGGCGCTTTGATTTTAACGTCGAGATCGTCGATGCCCTGCGGCATGTCGTGTGATCGCGTATGAGGCGGCACCATCAGATACCAGCCGACCAATGCGAGCGCGACGGCATGGCGAAGGGTCATGCGGCCCACCTTAGCAAGAAGGCCGCGACCCCGGTTAACGGGCAGCAGCCTTCACAGCCGAATGGGCGGCGTCAGCCGAGCGGGTTGGCCGCGCGTCTTCACGTCCGGGTGACTTCGCCAGTGCTCCATCCGTGCTGCTCCCGGTAAGACTTCGAGGTCACGTCGATGCCCCGTTCCTCGTCCTCGCGCAGCTTGCGCAGCCGCTCCTTGAAGGCCACGAGGCCGGGAAGCAAGTCACCGTTACGATCGGTAAAGCCGACATCGCACTGCGGAAGACTTTCATCGCGGTCGAACGGCTGCTCGGTCCAGAAATCTCCGACCGTGTACTCGCTGCCGACGCCGAGCCGTTGCGCCGCCCCGTGTGCGGCCATCGCAAGGGCCACGGTGAGGTCGATGCGATGCGACTGCTTCAGCTTCGAGAGCTTGAACCCGCGCTCGCTCTCGGTGATCGCGGTTTGCAAGACCGCCTTGCGGAGATCGTCGGCGCGGTACGCGATGAACGACCGCGACCGCACAAGCTGGTAGAGGTTACCTGCGATGGCGGAGAGGTTCGGCAGCGTCTGGTTATAGGCCATCATCGGGATGCCCACCTTCTTCAGCCGCTGATTGATGCTCTCAAGCTGCCACGGATCGTGGATCACCGCGCGCACGTCATAGCGCTTACCCAGTTCGAGCAGCGTGCGCACGATCGTGTTCTCGAAGTCGAGCGGCTCTTCGGGCGACGGCTTGAAGGCGGTGTGCCAAAGCAACCGGACCTTGTTAATCGAGGTCTCGTAGCCGCACACCACGATGCCCGTCTGATCATGCCGGGTGCTGGCATCGAGGCCCACCCACACCGGCATCGTCGGCGAACTGAACAGCGGAGTTAACGAAGAATCGGTGCAACTGTCCCAGTCTTCGAGGCTGACGAAGGACGACTCAGCCGACACCCACTGGTTCTCGATCAGCCGGGCGTAGGCATTGGGCCGTAGCTGTTCCTTGAGTTCCGCCGCCCATTGCTCAGTCTGCCAAGGGGCCAAGCGCTCGGAGGTCCAAAGACCGTAGAGCGTGCCGTTACGATGGAAGTCGTCGCCGAGGTCTTCGCCCGCGAGGAGACGGCGATACAAGGATTCGAGGAGGTCGGACTCACCCGAGAAGCCAGCATAGGAGACGATGAGGCGGGCCGACACCTTGCGCACCGGCGAGGGCACAGCCTCGTCGTACAGCCGTCGTGAACGTTCGGAGACGTATCCCCATAACTCGTCGAAGATACAAAGACTCGGGTTCGCCCCGGCGAAGCCCGAATAGTCAGAGGCGCACGCTTGAATGAAGCTGCCGGTCGAAGGGAACGTGATTCGGTTGGCCGTCACCTTGGCTGAGCCACGGAGAATCGGAGAAGCGTCGATGATGCGGCGGCAGGCCTCGAAGACTCGATCCACGCTCTGCTCATAGTCATTGCTCAGACAGTAGACCTCGGCGAAAGGGCCGCCGATGACTGCGGCGACGTAGATTGCCAGCATCGCCGCAATCGCCGTCTTCCCCGATTTCTTCGGGGCGGAGAACACGATCTCGGAGCAACGAAGACGGCCATCGGGGAGAACGGTGAAGGCTTCAGCGATGAAGCGGCGCTCAGCCGGGTAGAGGTCGAAGGCCTTGCCGGTCTGCGGGTCACGGAGAACGTCGCGGATAAAGGCGACCGGGTCGCGCTTCCAGCGGGCAGCATGGTCCTTGAGGTTCATGTTGGCTGATCCTCGGCGGGTTTAGCCTCGGCGTCTTCGACTTCGGCGCAGGCCTTGGCGAGATCGAAGGGCGCTTTCACTCCGCTGGCCTTGAGCACGGCGCGCGAGGCGGGCGTCATGCCCAGTTCTCTCGACAATACCGCTTGCGTCGCCCGGAGACGGCGATAGGCATCGACCACTTCGCGGACGTTGCCCTTGGGAGTCAGAATGCCGTGCGCTCGAATCTCGACGTACATGAGGCCGCAAAGGAATTCGAGTTCGCCCCAACTCCGGGCCGCAGGCAGGTCGGAGTCTTCGATCCAAGGCATCTTGTCCCGCATACGCAGGATGAGGCGCTCGACCTTACGATCCCGGACTTTTAGGCCCGAAACGGATCGAACGTAGAGGCCGTGTTTCGTCGTCTTGTTCATCGATCGTTGATTAATCGTTAATAGAACGTACGCCTTGAGGCCGTTGCGTCTCAAGGTCTTCGAAGACCGCGTACCGCTTTCGGGACGGTCTTTGAGGTCGAAGCTCCATGATTGGGCAAAATTCTACAGTTGGGCAGGTTGTCTGCGGAATTGAGCTTCGAGGCTGGGTGAGCCTTCGCTGGTTTGCATTTTTAGCCGGGGTAGTTCGGCAAGTAAATTCTTTTAACTTTTCGGTCCGACCTCCCATAGACGACTACAGCCGGGCTTCCGTTTCGAATCGCCGCAATTAGGATTCCAGAGGCGGCAGCACCAGAAATCAGACGCACCCGCCGAAGGGTCGGAATATACATCCAGACCTCAACCCCTGACGGCACTTGTAGATTCTCGTTTTGGTCCGCATTGGTCTCTAACGCGATTGAGTGGACGTCGCTCTGGGGGTTGAGCGTACCAGAGGATTGTTGCGCGCCCGGCGGCACAACAACAAACGGCGAGACCTCTTTAACTAGTCGGGAAAGTGATTCCTTCTTTACGAAATTGCTAAACTCCGGGTATTTCTCTCTGAGAAAACCCTCGATCAACTTTAACTGAGCAGAAATTTGTATAGCTCTTGTCGATTCATCCTTGTCGACCGCGTCAATCTTGCCGCGTAGGTTCCAAACTGCACCGATCCCAGCGATACCAAGGGTAATCCCCACCACAACTATCGTAGCAAATATTCCGCCGTTGCCCTTTTGCTGATTTGCCATCCTTATGCCGCCCTCCTATCCGCCAGCACTGCCACCTTGGCCAGTTCCTGTTTCTTCCGATCGACGTAGACGTCGAGAGCGATGGCGGCGTCGTCGAGGTCCGTCTCGCTCACGATGTTGTACCTCTCGAAAGTCGTCCGGGTTTTATGGCCCGAGACCTTCATCGCCACGCTTTCGGGGATGCCCGCGCGGACCATGTTGCGGATGCCGCTGCGGCGGAGATCGTGCAGGAGCAGCCCAGTGAGCCCGGCGGCCTTGCACGCCGTCGCCCATGCCCTCCGGCAGTCGCTCAGCGGCTTCCCCTTAAGGTGGAATACGTTGAAGCACTGGGGCAGCCGGTTGGCGGCGGCCTCTTCGACCACTTCGAGGAGTCTGCCGCTTAGCTTGATGAGCCGTGCCTTGCCGTTTTTGCTGTGTTCCGCCTTCAGCCGGATGGCGCGGCCCGGGAGATCGACATCGGCCCATACCAGCGTGCGGGCTTCCCCGGCACGCCACGAGGTCAGATACAGGAACTCGGCGAAGCCCTTGAGGTGCCCGGGCAGCGCCGCCAGCAGCCGGGCGAAGTCAGCCGGGTCCACGAAGCCTTGCCGGGCGTTGTCGAGTTTCAGCTTGTTGATAACCGGCGGGTTCGGCACCAGTCCGTGTTCCTTCGCGAGCGAGAACATGCGCGTGAGCATCGCCAGTTCGTGATTCAGCGTTCCGGGTTTGGCGCCAGCACCCAGCCGGGCTGCCTTGTAGGCTTCAATTCGGGGCGCGGTGATCGCGAGCGCCCGATCGTTGCCGAAGAACTCCCGCAGATGACTGACGCTCGCCCGCAGCGACTTCATCGAGCGATGTCCGTTGACTGTCCAGTTGTTCACCAGCGCCGCCGCCAGTTCCTCGAAGCCCAGCCGGGCCGCAGACGGCACGTAAGCCCCGGCTTCGGTCGCGACCGCGCGCTTGCGCAGCCAGCGCAGCGCGGCCTTCTGCTCCGGGTCTTCGTTTCTGCGAATGCCGGTGCTTCCCTTGATGCGCTTGCCGTTGATGAAATACTGCGCCCACCAGAACGGCGAGTCGCCCCGCTCGTAAATCGTTCCAGCGCCGTAGGTGTGATCGTGCATGGTCCTACTTCACCTCCTTGCGCGAAGGCGTCTTCGCGGTCACGTCCGTTACGTCCGTCACGTTGGTGATCGGATGGAGCTTCATGTGCCGCACGAGTGCCACCTCGATTAGCTGCTGTATCGAGGCGCCGTGCGCAGCCGCGTAGACCTTGACCTTGCGCGCCAAACCTTCGGGCAGGCGCACGCTGACCATCTTCGTTTTCATCGCTGCATCCTCCGTGAAATTCATAGAGGACCAGTATTGCATGAATGTAGGCTTGCTGACAAGTTGTCTATTTGCGCATCTTGGCCTTGATGTAGCGGTCGATCCCGCTTGCGGAGAAGCGAAGTTGCCCCGGCCCCAGCTTCACCGCAAACGGCAAGGTCTTCGCTATGCGGTAAAGCGAGTCCTTGGTCATCCCGAGCCGTTCGGCGGCTCGCTCGATCGTGAGCAGCGAATCACCGTCGCCGTTGGCCGCCGCAACCTCCTCCTCGATCATCAGCCGCCCGGCCTGCTCGCTGACGATGATTGCGTAGGCCGCCGAGCACCGCGCCGCCAGAGCCGCCAGCGCCCGGGGCGCGAGCCTGCTCACGAGTCCCGGGTTACGTAAGAGGTCTTCGAGGCTCGGCGGGTCGGCGGACATGGCTCACTCAGCGCGCCCGGCGCGACTCGCTGCGATCTACCAGCCGTTGCCGGGCTTCGGCCTCGCGCAGCTTGAGTTCGAGCGCCAATACCAGCCGGGCGGCGGCGTGACTCAGATGCTCATCGCCGCTCCCGGCCCCCACCAAATGCCGATCGAGATGCTCCATCGCCCGCGCCGCATGAGCCCGCACCGAGAGCCGCAACCAGTGGTTCGGACTCCCGGCCTCGTGCGTGAACTCGCCCTGCTCGAAGACGTGAGCCAGCACCCGCAACGCCCGTCTCAATTCCGTTGCTTCCACGTCTGCCTCCTACAGCGGCGGCGTGCAGCCGGGCATGTTAGCGATCAGGTTGCCGTTGGCGTCACGCGTCGGATCGAATAGCGGCACCGCTGCCGGGTCCGGGCGCGGTTGCGGCCACGAGATGGACAGCGGGCTGCCCATGTCGTCGGTGAAGTCGGCGAGGTTTACGCGAATCGTTTGGCCGCCGCCGACATCCACGGTCGTGATCGGCACAGTGATTGTGGCGTCGAATTGAGAGGGCACTTGTGACATATCCATGACGGTTGCCTCTTCCTCTTCCTCTTCGGTCTCTTCCGCCCAACTGGGAATCCAAAGCCACACGTAGGGGCCATTCGCGCGTGAGCGATACGAATAGACATCGCGGCGCACCGAGTGTGGGCGCCGCGCGGTCATGTGCCCGAACCGTTACCGCCAGCATCGTCGCCAGCGCCGCCAGCAGCGGGCGGTTCCATGCTGACGTTTTCGTCGCCGCTGATACTCAATACGCGCCCGTGCTGTGCTGCGAGTTCGCGCCCGGCTTTATAAATTCTCGGGTCGTGCGCTTCCTCGGCGGTCATGGTCAGCGGCGCGTTCGGGGTCTTTAGCTGCTCGCTGAACATCGTCTTCGCGTCTTCGGTTATCCGGTCGAGTCCGGCCCAGCGGTCAACCTCTTCGAGCAGTTGGCCGACTGAATAGTCGGCGACCGCGACCGCTGACGTCAGCGGATCGGATTCGCCATTGCCGTCGAACCGCCCGGCCAACTCGGTTAGCTCCTTGAACTTCACCGGGTCCGCGCCTTCGAGCAGGATCGCACGCACACGCCGGGCATCCTGCTCGTTGAGCAGTCCGGGTTCGTCGTGAATCGGACGCAGGAACGCAACGTCTCGGGCCTGCATGGCGGCGCGCAACACGCGATGACGCTCTTCAACTGGCACACTCTCGAATCTGCGGATTGCTCTGTCATGCTGATTCGCGAGCATCACCTGTTCGTAGGGACTCAACTCTTTTGGCACCTTCGGCGCAGTGAGTTCCGCGATCAACTCGCTGATGCGCGCCTTGCCCTTCGCTACGTTCTCGCGATGGCGTTGCACGTCGTCGGACGCGCGGAATTTTTCAGCCAGTTCCTTGCGCGCCTCGTCCTTGCCGAGTGCGGTCAATTTCGGGTTTTCGTCGATGGCCTTGGTCTGCCGCACGAAGTCGTCCCACAGCGGGCCGCTCGTGCGATCGTGTGCCAAAAACAAATCGACAAACAGACCTTTGTCCTTGTTGAAATCCGGCTTCGGGATCGTGTGCCTCGCAATCGGCCATGAAATTTTGTGACGTGCCATACTCCGTTCCTCCGTTTACTCAGTTGCTATTCAGCTTCAGGCGGCCAGAGCCGCCCAGTCCCTATTCACCTTGCAAAGTGGACAGTCGCGAATCATGCAACGCTTGATGCCCGACGCTTCCCAGCAATCGGAGCAGAGCCCGGTATCCGGGTCGAGGTCGCCGCACAGTGCGCAGTAACGCGGCTCGTCGTCGTCATCGTCGTCTTGAACCGGTGGCGGCGCGTAGTGTTCGCCGGTCTTCGAGGTCATTAGTGGCGAATCCTTCATCTTCATCGTCCGCTTTCCTCTGCCGTCACCGGCGCCGCTTGGTCCAACAGATACGGCGGCAAACCCTCTCCGCTTTCCAGATGCATAACCAGATCGAGCAACGCACTGACCAGCATTGCCCGGGAAGGCCACCCCCCGATCGGGACGCTGATGCGTGCGACCGGGACGGCATACTGGTAGCGCCGCCGGGAGAGACTCGCGTAGCACCGTGTGTGCGCCAGTGACTGGGTCTTGTGGTAGTCGATCTGCACGGTCTTTTTGGTTAGAGTTTTCATGTTCGTTCTGCTCGCTCTTCGGTTGCGGAGCGGCCCCGTCACTAGCGGGGCCGTTCCCCTGTCCTCACTTCCATTACGATGCCGCCGGGAAGCCGTCCCGCCATTCAAAACGGAAGATCGTCGTCAATCGGAGCCGCCGCGCCCGGCCCGTCGTCGTCGCCGATGATCTCGGCGACGTGGCGCTGGTCTTCGGCGGCGCGCGCGGCTTCGATTTCGACCTCGGCTTCGAAGCCCTTGAGCAGTTTCGTTCTCAACGCGGGATCGGTAGCGTGGACCGCAACCGCTTCGCGCAGTTCGGGATCGTCGATTTTAGTCACCGCCGGGAAGATCAATTTTTCGAAGGTCGCACTTTTGTCGAAGCCCACAGTGGCTATTACTTCGAAGAGTCCCATTCCCGCGATGCGCAGGGTCTTGTCACAGAAGTCGGAGAAGTTTTTGAGACTGGCGGGCGGGATGCGCAGGAAGGCGGGAAAGTAGCTATTGTCCGATCCCACCACCAGCACCCCCGCGCGGACAGAATTTTTACATGCTTTTCCTTTACCGCGTGAGGCAGAGTCGTAGAAATCCGCCCAGCACCCCTCGCAGACGGCGTTCTGCTTGTTCGCCACCTTGTCACCGGGTGCGAGCGTGCGTCCGTCGACCCCAACAGCCCAGCAAGTCGGCGCTTGGCGCTGGTTAGGACTGTAGCTGCCGGGGAAGTAGGCATTCTCGAAAGTGAAGTCGAGAATCACCGCCCTCAGTTCACTGGTTCCGATGTCGCCCAGCATGAATTTCTTATCCCGGAAGCGAAACCAGCGGTCACCGGTCACCGGCGCCCTTGCCGCATCCTGCTTCGCGCGCTCGGCCAACATCCGCTGGCGGGTAGTCAATTCCTTGTTCTCTTTGTTTGTCGTGTCCATGTTGCTATTCGTTTCCTCGTTTTCTTCGTAATCGTTGATATGCGATCTTCGATTGCCTTCGGGGTTACGTTTCTACGTTGTCGTGTCCTCCTCGCTCTCGCTTATAAAGGCGAGAGCGGCCCGGTTTGTGACAGACGCCGCGCCGCTCAACTGAGATGCTCCGTTGCCTCGCCCCCGGGCGTGTAGATGCGATGCTCGCGGGACTGGCGGCAAGCGACGCAGATCAGCAGCCCGCACCCGCATACCAGCAGGAAGTTTGCGAACTTCAGGCAGGAGAGACATCGCAACATCCGACCCCGGCGGGGTATCTCGTACATGATCCCGTGAATTTCGATGCTGACTGTTTCGGGTTTCATCTCACCGGCCTCCCTTGCGTCCAGTCTCCGTTCCTGTAGTTAGCTTGCAGCCAGCGTCGACCTTCGATGCGCATGGTCTCGCGGGAGAGGCGGATTTCGTCGGCACTCAGCATGAAGGGCAGCAGACTCAGAACTGAGCGCCGAAGACGCTTCAGACTTTTGAGTTGCCACGGCGCCACCAGCCGCGCCGGTGAGGCGACCAAGCGATCACCGCCAACCGCGCGTACGGTGACGCCGTGACGGCGAAGACCAGTAAGCAACCGGTAGACCTCCCCGGCTTGCGTCTGCTGCATCGCCTTCGAGGCTTTCTTCGAGGTCTTCGGTTTCGCGGGCCGGGTTTCAACGACCCCCGGGACTCCGGCGTCTAGGCCCCCCGGGACTCCGGCAGCTAGGAGGGTGAGAAGTTCGACCTTCAACGCCCGGATGCCCTCGCGGTCCTCCGGGGTCAACGCAGAGGCCGGGACGACGAGGAGGCCGCCGCCAGTGGCTACGGATAGCTGGATGCCGCGCACATTAAGCGCCTGCGCCAGCGTCGCTGCCGCTGAGGTCGACATGTCAGGAGCCAGCCCCATCAAAAGACCTCCTCGTCGAGCGTGCTTTTTTCTGCACCCATGGCCGGGAAGCCTTCGTTATCTGTCAATGTGTCGCTAGTCCTACGCTCCGTGGTAGAATCTGCACTTTTACATCCGTCACCGACGGGTTCCGGTGACACTTCGATTTCTTCAGATTCGCCTTCTCCCCCAAGGGGTTGCGACACATTGACACTTGAAGGGGGGTCTTCGGGGACGTAACGGGAAATAACGTCACGCAGGCTGGCAACGTCGTACTCGCTACCCTTGTGCTGGTGACTCGGATAAACCCCGAATGTGCGCAGCAGGAGCGACAGCATGCGAGTGCTGAGCGGCTTGGCGGTCTTGCCGAAGCTGGCCCACGGAGAATCTTCGAGACCCCGGAGCGCATCGCAAAGCTCGGTCGATCCAATCGCCCCTACGTCCCCATAGACGCCCCGGTCGAGAACGATCCCGATGTCGGCCAGCAGCCTGACATCGAACGAATCCTCGGCGTCGTCGTTGCGGTGACCACATAGTTCCTGTGCTGCCTTTCGCGCAGCAGTCGCCCAGACCCTGCCCGCCAGATCGGCGACGCTCAGCATCAGGTCCCACAAGTCTTCGGCGCGATCATCCAGTCCGGCAGGAAACTTGGGCTCGGCCTTGGCCAGATAATCGAGGTTATCCCCGACCCAGCGAGCCAGTTCGCCAGCCAACTTGTTAGCCTCCAGAGCGACTATCTTCTGATTACGGCGGGTGAGCTTCTCGACCTTCTCCGTCTTGAGACGGCGCACCATCGTGATGATGATGGAGCGATCTTCAACCGTATCGGGTGCGCGCCCGATGGCGGCCAAGACCATTGGAGCCCAGACGTGGAACCTTTTCGTGACCTGCTGGTTGCCGACCGCTTCGCAGCGGTCAATATAGGCAGTCGCTTTCTCATATCCCGCGTTAATGAGACCGCGCAGCGTTTCGGTGCGCTCACTGGTTGCTCCACGGCGGGCGAAAATTGAACTGTCCGCCTCGTCGAGGAGGACTGTAGGCGGCGGGCCGTCGTCGGCACTGATTAAGCGGAAGAGGACCGCAGTGGAGACGTTCGAAGACCGCAGAACTCTGGGCGCCAGCATGGCGATCACGGTCTCCAAGCGGCTCTTGCCGCAACGTTTTTTGACCGACAGGATCGTCAGCCGGGGGTAGAGATCGGCGATCGAAAACGCATAGACCCCGGCAATCCAGAGCGTGATGGCGACCGCCTGCATCTCCGAAATGCGGACGAAGCGCCGGATGAAGTCGCGAACCTTGGTCAGTAACAGAGCCCCATCGGGAACGGGGTGAGTTGCGGGCTTGACCTCGACGAATCTTGGAGCGGAGTCCGCCTTTGCCTGCGCTTTCGCTTGCGCTTGCGCAGCTTGCTTCGCCTCCCCGATTCTGGCGCGCTCGCGATAACCACACTCCCGAACGGCGCGCTCCCAGCGGTCGAGGCGGCTGTATTTACCCTTGAAACCTCGCGCCAAGCCAACGTAGGCGGACGGCTCGAAGTGATCGAGCGCCGCCACCGCCGCCACATACTCAGTCTTCTCAATGGTGTTGATGTCGTTGCGGAGATCGTTGTCGAACTCCTGCAACTTTGCGCGAACCTGTTCGACATTCAGAAACCCGAGGAAGGCTTCGAGGAAATCGCTCGCACCCGGGCCGTCTGCTCCGTTCATCATCGTCATCGTCCAAACCCCCACTGCCGCAGAGTGCGCGCGGCGGCGGCGAAATCGCCTTTGTGCCGCAGGTATGTGTAAGCCGCGAACTTGGTGAAGCCGCGACCGCTCGAAAACGGATTCGCGTTGGTGCTGAAAACATAGAGAAGGTCGCATCCGGCGTGATTCGTCGTAGCCGAGACGCCGCGTGCTTTCCCCGGGCGGGTCCAATACTCTGTCTCGCCCAACCTGTAAGCGCACCGCCATCCGAAAGGCCGTAAGATTGCCGACCACGGAATGCGGGAAGCGTTCAACGCATCACCGGGGCGATTGCCGTTCTTGGTACCGATGCTCCCGGTGCTGATGCTGGCGCCGTTCGTCCGGTTGCAACCGTTCTCCGCTGGACGCTCGTCGAACTCGGACGCAACGGCGTAGGTGGCGACGAGTTCCTCGTGACTCAGAATTGGAATCGAGGTAAACGAGCCCGCGAGCAGTGCATACCCGGACGAAGGCGGGCAGAGCGCATAACCGCCCTCAGCGCGAGTTTCGAGCACAACCTTAAACTCGCCCGATGGCGCCCGGTACATCGCCAACTTCAAATTGCCACCGACCGATTCGATGCAGCGCTTGTAAATGTGACGACCGCCGTGCGGGGTTTCCACGATCGGAGCGCTGGTAATTTTCGGAACAGCTTCAGTGAGGCGAGCGAAGTAGGCGGGCCAGATTTTGGGGCGATCAAGGTCGGTGATGACGAGGTTGCCCGAAACCCTGCCACCGACGATTCCGACTCCGGCATCAGGGTGCAGTGCGTACAGGGCGCGCGTGTATTGCGGGGATGTAATGCGATTGCGCGCCGGGGCCGCCGTACCACCGCTCCAAAGTTCGGAGAACGGAGACTTATCCGCCCGAGTCAGTATCGGCGAGAGCCCGGCTCTCGCGTATGCAGCCGCAGCGTCGCAAGCCGACCATGCTTGTGCCGCGCACGCGTGGAGGGTATCTGTGGAGTCGTCATCGTCCATCGCTACGTTCCCCAGACGCCGCGCGGGTCGTAACCCCGGGCGGCGTCGCCGCGATCACTCAGCTTCAGGAGTTTCTTCGGTGCGCCGCCGACGTGCAGCACCGAGGTCGCTAAGGCGCGGGGCGGCCTCCACGCCAAGACGGCGCGCAACTGCGCGAGCAACGATGTCGATTAGCTGCCGGTCCGAAGATGCAAAGACGGGTTTGGCTGTAGCAGCCGTTTCGCCTTCACTGATGGACAGGTACAAACGCATCGGGCACCTCTCTCACCCCTAAAGGCGAAAGGTGCCGGGTTTGTGACAGGGGAAATTTTAAGAAATTTTTCGGATGAGGCGGTCCCGCAAGCGCTGTAGCCGCTTGCGGTCGCGGCTGTCGAGGCCGCCCTGCTCACTGCGTTCGAGGACATCGCGCTCTTCGGGAGTCAGTTCGTCGATCATCAAACTCAAGGCGGGATCGAGATCGCCGTCGTCTTCACCGTCGTCTTCGATGACGGCCAATGCGCGCCGCCCAGCGCGTCCCTGCCGGTAGCTGCCGGTCGGCTCGCCGGGAAGCAGGCCCGGGATCACTTCGCCCTCTTCGCGGTCCTGCAATCCGGCGTCCGCGATCAATTCGGCCTCGACCAGTTCCCGCACCCGGCAGCCGAACCAATGAAAAAACTCCGACGATCCGGGTCCGAACTGGCGCGCGGGCGTGAACTCGACCCGCTCCCCTTCGCTGTCCTTGATCCACTGCCGCCCCTGCCGCCGGTCGGTGCTGCCTTCGGCATCTTCACAGACGAGACAGATCGCATGGATTTTGGTCTCACGAATCACCGCCGGTTGCGTCTCGCCTCTCTTGCGGGCCACTTTCGCGAGTGCGGCGCGGGCATCGGGCGTGAACGGACCATAATCCTCTAGTCGATCGGCGATGCGCTCGACGGCAGCTTGGCGCTGGGCGATCGGACGATGGCTGAGGATGATCAGGTAGTCACCAAGAAAGTCCCGCTGGGTGCGAAGCGCGTAGAATCTTCGCTCCGTGTCCTTGCGGTCCTCTTCGAGTTCACGGATCAGCGCCGGGGGAAGCGAGGGGTCGGGCCTCTCGCGCACGCGCGTAAGTACCGCGTTGAATTCGTTGGCCGCGTCGCCTAGCGCGATCATTTTTCGATCGAACTCAGCCTTGGCCGCCTCGATTTCTTCGACGCTGTAGCGTGACCGTGGCAGGCCCGCATAGAGGAGGCGATGGAGAAGTTCGTTGATCGACGACACGACTTTTCTCCATATCACCGGCTCGGCGGGACGGTCTAGCGTACCGGTTTGCGTACCACTTTCGGGACGGTTCCCACGTCCAACCAGCCCTATCCACGCCGAAACGAGAAACTGAAAAGCGTGATTTCTCCGACGTGATTAGGGCTCGACAGGGCTACACCGCACCCGGAAATTTACTTCAGATAGACCGCGCGCCGGCGATTCTGCGCCGGGTCGGCGAACAGCCGCTCCGATCCGCGCACCGGCTCTTCCTTGTCCAGGCTCACGCTCAGCCCGAGCAGGTCCCGGTAAAAGCGCAACGAACGCTCCATGTCGCTGACGCCGATCGCGACGTGTGAAATTCCACGCATTGCCTTTACCCTCCACACTCTGGTCGAATGGTGCGCAATTTGAACAGCGAACAGTGAAAAATCCATTTCTACTGTGCATGCTCGATAGCCGTCAAACCCGCCCCAGGATCGCGCTCAGTTGCGCAATCGCCGTGCTGGCGACGATTGTCCTCGCAACAATTAGAGTGCAAAATAGTTGCGCCCAGACTCAGTCCGCGCCCGACGTGCAGATCGGACCGAGCCCGGGCGGGCAACCCGGCATCGCGGATCGCGAGGCCGAGCAGGCCGGCGCCGCCCTGGAGCAGCTTGCGCGATCCAACTTTGGCGATCTGAGCGACGCGGAGTTGAAGCTGGTGCATGCGGCGCCGCAGCGCGCGCTTTTGTGGGTGGGGCCGAACAACGACGTGACCAGCGCCGTCAACGATCCGTCAAATGCTTCCGAATGGCCCCCCACAAGGATGATCCGTGCGACGCTCATCCGATGGCTCGCCGCCGATCCCCAGGCGCGGCCCTACGTCCATCCCAGCGGTATCGGGATCGGCGGAGCGGCGATCGACGGGCAGATCGATCTCTCGTACTTGACGCTCAACGCGCCGCTCACGATCATCAGCTCGGCGATACCCGGCGGTATCGACTTCTCCTTCGCGCATCTGCAGAGTCTCGATCTCTCACACGACGTGACCGGGCCGATCACGGGCGACCGCGCGACAATCACGGGCGACCTCCAGTTGCCGGCTGGAAGATATGGACCCATCTCGGGCGACCGTCTGACGGTTACGGGCGACCTCCAGTTGACCGGCGGCGACTACGGCCCAGTAAGTCTTTTTCGTGCCGAGATCGGAGGCAGTCTCGATTGCAGCGGCGGGCGTTTCGTGGGAGGCCTCGACCCGCTGTCGATCGTGGAGGCGAACATCAAGGGAGACGCCTCGTTCAACAACGGCTTCACCACCAACGGCGTGGTTGACCTGACGCTCGCACGAATCGGCCGGGGGCTCAGCTTCAAGGACGCTCATTTCGTCGGCACCGGCGTCAACGGGCTCAATGCCGATCGTGCGACGATCGACGGAACGTTGTACTGGGACAGCATCGCGCGCACGCCCGGCACCGAACTGAACCTCACCAGTGCCCATGCCGCGTCGTTGTGGGACGACGCCGCAAGCTGGCCCGCGTCCGGCAACCTGTTCATCGACGATTTCGTTTACGGCGACATCAGCGGCGGCCCGAGCGACGCGCCCGCGCGGTTGCGATGGCTTGCGCGTCAGCCGTCCGGTTATCGTCCGCAGCCCTATGGCCAACTTTCGAAGGTGTTGCGTGAGCGCGGCTCGGACGTCGGCGCAGTCGACGTGCTGATGGCCAGGGAGGACGCGCGCCGCAACCAGGGCGGGCTGGGATGGGGCGAGCGGTTATGGAGCCGTATGCTCGACGTCACGATCGGGTACGGCTACCGGCCGATGCGCGCCCTCTGGTGGATCCTCTTTTTCGTCTCGCTGGGATCGGTGCTCTTTGGATTGGGCTACCGCGAGCGCACGATCACGCCGACCGAGCCCGAGGCCTACGATTCCTTCGTTAAGACCGGTGAGCCGCCGCGTCACTATCCCCCGTTCAACGCGGTGGTCTATTCGTTGGAGAATTTCCTGCCGGTAGTCGACCTGCATCAGGGGACGTACTGGAGGCCCAATCCACGCCACGGGGTAGGCGGGCGGATGCGCGCGCTCTCGGGCACGCTGCTCCGATGGTACCTGTGGCTGCATATTCTTGCCGGATGGATAATCACCCCGCTGCTCGCGGCGGGACTGTCCGGCCTGGTCCGCCCGGACTGAGCGCGTTGCGCGAGATCTTCAACCTCTCTTGAACGCGGAGGGGGAACCATCAGAAACTGTTTTGGAGATCGCGCGCGAAGATATGCTACACAGAGATTGGCCTGCGCGCGGCGAAGCTGAATGCACGGCCCGCGAGCAACCTGGCGGATCCCAACGCGCGTGGCGGAGATAAACGATGGCATCGATTGAATTCGGCGTGGCGCTAACCTCGGTCAAGGGAGTGGTTGAGTTCGCACGATATGCCGAGCGACTCGGCTACGACTACCTGACTTGCGGCGAGCACGTGATGTTTCACGGGCCGGTATCGAACTCGCTCATCGCATTGTCGGTGGCCGCGGGAGCGACCGAGAAGATCAAGTTGATGAGCTCGATCGTGCTGCTGCCGCTGTACAACCCGGTGATGCTGGCCAAGCAGACGGCGGTGCTCGACGTCGCTTCCGGCGGCCGCTACCACATGGGGGTCGGAATCGGCGGCGAGTTTCCCAAGGAGTTCGAGGCTATCGGCGTGCCGGTCAAGCAGCGTGGATCGCGCTCCAACGAGGCGCTCGAAGTGGTGCGCAAGCTCTGGACGGAAAAAGACGTCAGCTTCGAGGGCCGCTACGCGCGCTTCTCCGGCATCACGCTCGAGCCGGCGCCGACGCAGAAGCCCCATCCGCCGATCTGGGTCGCCGGGCGCAAGGAACCCGCGATGCGTCGCGCGGCGAAGTACGCCGACGGATGGCTGCCGTACATGTACACGCCCGAGATGCTGCGCGAGAGCCTGACCAAAATCGACACGTTCGGCCGCGAGGCGGGACGTGACATGAGCGCGTTTCGCCCCGGCCTCTTCATTTTCACTTCGGTCTATCCCGATCGCAAAGAGGCCGAGGAAGTGGCCGCGCGCTCGCTGGGCAAAAATTACGCGCAGGACTTCTCCAAGATCGCCGGCCGCTACGTGCTCTATGGCAGTCCCGAGGATTGCCGCAAGCGGCTGCGGGAATATATTGACGCCGGTGCGCGCAGCGTGATGTTCAGTTGGGCCTGCCGCCACGACGATATCGAACGCAACATGGAAACGATCGCCAAGGAAGTAATCCCAGCGTTCCGCTAGTCCCGCGGCGCTGCGCCCGCCCGGCGCAGGCGACATACAGCGGCAACATCGAGGCATCCAATGCCAGCGTCTCCATCAAGATCCACCGGACCGTTGAGCGGCTTCCGTATCGTCGACGTAACGCAGAATCTTTCCGGCCCGATGGCGACGATGATTCTCGGCGATCAGGGCGCCGACGTGATCAAGGTCGAGCCGCCGGGAACCGGAGACTTTACGCGCGCGATGGGCGGGACCAAACGCGGTGTCGCGCCGGCCTTCGCCGTGATCAACCGCAACAAGCGCTCGGTCGCGCTCAACCTGCGCGAACCGCGCGGTCTGGAACTGCTCAAGCGGATGGTCGCGCGCGCCGATCTGTTCGTGCAAAACCATCGCCCTGGCGTAGCCGAGCGCATGGGGATCGGCGAGGCTGCGTTACGCGCGGTCAAGCCGGACCTCGTTTACGTTTCGATAAGCGGCTTTGGCGAAAGCGGCCCCTACGCGGATCAGCGGGTTTACGATCCGGTGATCCAGGCGCTCTCGGGGCTCGCCGCGATCCAGGCTGACGTCGAAACCGGACGCCCGCACATGATCCGGCTCATCATCCCGGACAAGGTCACGGCGCTGACCGCGGCACAGGCGATGACGGCGGCGCTGCTCGCGCGCGAGCGCACCGGCGAAGGGCAGCACGTGCGCCTCGCGATGCTCGACGCGGTGGTCGCGTTCCTGTGGCCGGAGGGAATGGCGGCGTACACTTTCGTCGGCAACAATCGCTCCAGCATCCGTGCCGCCCGCGCTCGCGAACTTATTTTCGAGACCGCCGACGGTTACATTACCGCCGCCGCGAATACCGATTCGGAATGGCAGGGGATGTGCCGCGCGCTCGAGCGGCCACAATGGCTTGGCGACGAGCGTTTCAAAAGGCCGGTCGATCGTATCCGCAACGCCGACGTGCGGCTTGAAATGACGGCCGAAGTTTTGAAGACCAAAAGCTCCGCGCAATGGCTCGAGCGCCTGCGCGCGAACCAGGTGCCGTCTGCCCCGGTGCTCACCCGTGAGGAAGTGCTGCACGACGCGCAGGTCGTGGCCAATCAGCTCATCGTGGAGTCCGAGCATCCGCACGCGGGCCCGATGCGCCAGCCGCGGCCGGCGGCGCGCTTCGAGCGTACGCCCGCGGCGCTGAGCCGCTTCGCGCCGCTCCTCGGCGAGCATACCGACGAAGTGCTCGCCGAATCCGGCGTCACGTCGGGCGAACTGGCGGCGCTGCGCGAGCACGGGATAGTCGCGTGAGCCTCTGACTTAGGCGAGAGCCGCGGTTCGTGTTATGCGAAGCGAAGACACAGGCGTCGAATCGGAGAACTACGATGGGCAAAGCGGATGAAATCCTGAGTCTCGACGTGGTCGGACTGGCGGCCAAGCTGCGTGAGCGCGAACTATCGCCGGTGGAGGTCACCGACGCCTATCTGGACCGGATCGCGGCGACCGAAAAACGCCTCTGCGCTTACATTACCGTCACCGCGGAGCTGGCGCGCGCGAGCGCACTTGCGGCCGAGCGCGAAATCGCCGCCGGCAACTGGCGCGGCATCTTTCACGGCGTGCCGATCGCGCTCAAGGATCTTTGCTGCACCAAAGGAATCCCGACCACCAGCGGCTCCAAGGTGCTCGCCGACCATGTTCCTGAATTCGACGCCACGGTGTGGATCCGGCTTCAAGCCGCGGGCGCGATTCTGCTCGGCAAACTCAACATGCACGAGTTCGCCTGCGGGGGTACCGCCAAAACCGCGTGGGGCACCACGCTCAATCCGTACGATCCGGAACGCATCCCCGGCGGCTCCAGCTCGGGCTCGGGCGCTGCGATCGTCGCGCAGAGCGCGTCGGCGACGCTCGGCAGCGATACCGGCGGCTCGATTCGTATCCCGGCGGCGTTTTGCGGATGCGTCGGACTGAAGCAAACCTGGAGCCGGGTCAGCCGCTACGGCATCCTGCCGCTAAGCGACTCGCTTGACCACGTCGGCCCCATCACCCGCACCGTGCGCGACGCGGCCGCAATGCTGCAGGTTATCGCGGGCCACGACCGCAACGATCCGACCTCGAGCGGTGAGCCGGTGCCTGACTACATGGCCACGCTGGACCGCGATTTGAAGGGCGTGCGCGTTGGAATCATCAGCGAGCTCGGCCGGGACGTTACCCCGGATGTCGCGCAGTCGTTCGACGCCGCGATACGCACGCTGGGCGGATTGGGCGCGATCGTGGACGAGGTTTCAATTCCGTCGATCGAAGACGCGTCCGCGATCGCGCTGAATATCATGTATGCAGAAGCGCTGGAGTATCACGAGCGCTGGTTCACGGAGCGATCGCAGGATTACGGCCGCGGCGTGCGCCGGTTGCTGGAAGCCGCGATTGCGTTGCCCGCGACCGCGTACATCCGCTCCCAGCGCGCCCGCGCGCAGATGATGGCCGAGGCGATGCGTGCACTCGAGGGCCGCGACGTGCTCGCCACGCCGGTTTGCATGACGGCGCCGCTTAAGATCGCCGAGGCGCGGGAGGGCAAGCTGGGCCTCGCTCAACTGATCCGGCACACCGCGCCCTTCAACGTCACGGGGCAACCGGCGCTCGCGATTCCAACCGGCATCGGCTCGAACCGCGCGCCGATGGCGATGCAAATCGTCGGTCGGCCGTTCGACGAACGCTCGGTGCTGCGGGTCGCCGACGCGTACGAGCGCGAGCGCGGCGCACTGCCCCAGCCTGAATTCAACTGAGCAACCGGGCGGCGGCGTTCGCCTCAGCGAAACGCCGGCATCACCAGTTCGGCGAAGTCGCGAAAGACCTCGCGTTGAAAATCCGCCGGCGGCTCGATCACTGTCTCCTTGATACCGGCCGCCTCCATCGCGCGGAGTTGTGCGACGAGGTCGTCGGGCTCGCCCACCAAGCAGGTGCCACGAATCGCCTCGGGAGTGACGAAGCGGCGCTCCGCCGGCTGCATGAAGGTGCCGTGGCCTTCGTGAATCTGCCGGAAGCGCGCATTCTCGGGCAGGCTGTAGGCGCCGACGCGCCGCAGGTATTCGTCCCACATGTTGCGGAAAAAGGAGGGAATCGCCTCGTCTGGCTGCCCGCGCGCTTTCCAATTCTCGTAAGCGAAGTGCAGCGCGCTGGTGACCTGGGCGCCGGTCTGGTCGATCACGCGCTCCGAGGTCAGGCTCTCGCCTGGACGTAGCACGCACGAACTGGTGAGCGCGGCGGTATGGAAATCCGGCCCCAGCGAGCGGCCGGCGCGCTCGGCGCCGGCGCGAATTCGCGCGAGCCGCCCGCCGACCCGCGCATTGATGCCTCCCGCGGTGACCCAGCCATCGCCGAATTCGCCTGCGACTTCGCAAACCCTGGGTCCGTTGGCGGCAACGTAAATCGGAATCGGATCATCGAGATTGATGAAGCGCCGGTCGCGATGGAGAAACTTGATCTCGCGCGTGCGGCCGCGAAAGGTGTAGTCGACCGCCTCGCCATGCAGTAGCCCGCGCACCACCTTCAGGTACTCGCGGAACTCCGCGACCGGCATCGGCTTCTGGCCCATCACCCGCATCGCGGTGTGGCCCGTACCGATACCCAGGAATGTTCGGCCTGGCGCTATCTGATTGATGCTCGCGATTGAGTGGGCGGTGACGGGGGCAAGGCGCGTGCCGGCGATCGCCACCCCCGTCCCAATTTTGATCCGTCGCGTATTGGCTGCGGCCAACGCAAGCGTCGCGTAGCAATCCGACCAGATCATCTGTGAATCCGGCACCCAGGCCCGGTCGTACCGTAGATCCTCGGCGTAGCGGACGAGTTCCCATTTGCTGACGTGGGTATCGATACCGATTCCGAATTCCATAGAATTCCTCTTGTAATGGCAGTCCTAGACTGGTTCCGAGGGGTTCCTAGGCTCAAGAGCAGAAATAGCGCGCCGAGGGATAAAAAGCCCATGAACTTAGGGTGTTTCTGCCGAAATTTGTGTTAAGGACACAACTTAGAGCGCTTTAAGGCAACGACTTCCTATCATGGACGTGTGAAGAGAGGACTAAAAGTCCAACAATGGAAAGGAGCGGAGGTGCAATTTGAAGCTTTGTACGGTAATCTTACGGCGTGGTGGTGCGAGGCCACGTTTGGGTTATCAAAGGAGGCTGATAATGAGAATGACTACGCGCCTGTATCTAAGGCTCCGCGAAGCGGCCTCCGGAGCTTATCGCGGCCAGACCTTTAGTGAATACGCCCTGATTTTTGTCTGCATCGTTGTTGCGCTGGTTGGAGGTTACCAACTGATCGGCAATAACCTGAGCAACTCGGTCAGCGATATCGCTAACCAGGTTGGCAACTCCTGAGGGATAACCGGGCATTTGCCGCTGAGGCATAAGCCGATGAATTCGCGAGCCGCCAACAGATGTGTTGGCGGCTCGCGTCGTCTAGGACATTCCGCCGTGTCGCTTTGGGTGTCGCCACCCGCACTCGCTACGCCAGTCGCTTGCGCAGCTTGGTTCCCGTCCTCAGTGTAAAATCGGTAAATGCGCTTGGGGTTTACCCGCCAGCCCTCTCACCTGAGGATTGTGTCTTGGCGAGGCTGCAGCGCGTTCGATCACGGAATAGAGAAAGCGTGTCCGGCTCCAACTACCTTCCGCAGCGACTAGCGGCTCGAGGCGCCTTCTAGCGCCACGTTCGAGTCCTGCTCAGCCTCAGGCTCAGTCACCGCTTCGATACGGCGCGGGACCATCCGCGAGCCCTGCTCGGCGCCGCCCTCTTCTTCCAGATATTGCGCGTCCGAATTGACCCGCCATAGATCGTAGGACGCGCCCATGATGTTGCGGGCGGCCATCAGCCCGGTCATCATCGCGTGGTCCTGGTTGTTGTACTTGTGCATGCCGTTGCGGCCGACGAGCTGCAGATTGGGCATCTCGCGCTCGATGAATTCCCGAATCACGTCGACCGCGCGGCGATAGTCGCCGTCGTAAACTGGATACGCGGCGCGTTGGCGGACCACCGTGCCGTCAACCACCTGTGCTTGCTTGGATAGCCCCAGCTTCGCCAGCTCGCGCGTGCCCAGGGCCACCAGTTCTGCGTCGGGCGCGTTCCACATCGAGTCCGAATCGAAGCAGAAATATTCCAGCCCCAGCACTGTGTACCGAGGGTCCGGCACCATCCCCGGACTCCAGTTCTTGAAGTTCTGGATGCGGCCGACGCTGACGCCGGGCTCGTGGATATAGATCCAGTTATCCGGAAAAAGCTCCGGGTCCTCTATGATGAGCGCGACCGTGATGAAGTCGCGATACCGCAGGCTGCGAGCGGCCTCCCCGACCTCGGGCGGGGCCGCCGGATTAAGCGCGCAGACAAGCTCCCGTATCGGCATGGTCGAAATGAAATGGCTGCCGGTATAAGTGTGCCTGCTGCCGTTCGCGGCGATAGTGGTGATCGAGCTCACGCCGGACTGGCCGCGTTGAACCGCGACCACCGATTCACCCATTTTGAGCGCGGCGCCGTGGCCCTGGATGGTCCTGGCCAACTCCTCCCACATCTCGCCGGGACCATGCAGCGGATAGCGAAAGCGATCGATCAGCGTTTTGATGACCGGGCCGTTTCGCTTGCCCAGTCCGAGCGCCCGCTTGATCAGCACGCGCATCGAAAGGTCCTTGATCCGCTGGGCCGCCCAATCGGCGCTTATCTCGCTGCATGGGATACCCCAGACTTTCTCGGTGTAGCTGCGAAAGAAAGTCTCGTACAGGCGCCGCCCAAAAGCATTGACCACCCAATCCTCGAAGCTGCGAATATCGCGGTTCGGCCGCATGCGGGCCGCTAGGTAACTCAGCATGCAGGCAGCGGACTGGAACAAGCCCAGCTTGCTGAGCGCATCCCAGGTCTCGAGCGGATATTTGAAAAACCGCCCTTTGTAGTAGATGCGCG
Organism: uncultured delta proteobacterium; assembly: GCA_963710455.1. Classification (GTDB taxonomy): domain Bacteria; phylum Desulfobacterota; class Binatia; order Binatales; family Binataceae; genus JAKAVN01. Next base: position 414,086 of record CAVQAG010000005.1, on the reverse strand, counting down.
AGAGGCGCTCGCGCTCGAGCATCCGGTCGCCCAGGATGTCGCCCCAGAGCTTTTCGATCTCTGCACTTTTGGAAAAAAATCGGTGACCGCCGATGTCGAAGCGAAACCCCTTGTAACTGACGGTACGGGCGATACCGCCGACGTGTTGCGGGTCCTGCTCCACGACTACGACCGGACGCCCGGCCGCAGAGAGTTCGTGTGCCGCGGTCAGACCGCCGGGGCCTGCCCCAATTATGACGGTAGCGTTATCAGAACCCTCGGCCCCCGACGTTGCGCGAGACTCCCCTCCCCCGCTGTTGTTCCCTGCCATGGCAAATGAGTTTACGCGAAAGCGCTGACACGACACAACACATTGTTTTGCATGCTTACGCGTGCTTCAGCGGATTACACGGACCTCACGCCATAGGGGTGCGTTTCGCCCAAGGCATGATCATATCCGCCTCACTGACGTTGTGAGAGAGTCTGATGCGTCGGATGAGAGTCACGCTTTAGTGGCGACTTCAAAAGCGCTATGGGAAAAGCATAGGGACCTGGGCCGGGAGCAATGCGGGTGCAATAGGCGAGTGCGATATGCCAGTAATTGACGGAGACAGCCATTTTATCGAGCCCCTCGATCTGTTCGAGCGCTACACCGACCCGGCCTATCGCGATCGTACGGTCCGCGTCGGCTTCGATTCGAGCGGTCGCGTCACCGGCCTCATCGTCGACAACCGGCCAATGCGGATGGCCGACCTGGATGAACTGATGAGCGCCTGTGCTGGGTACGGGGAAAAAGAAGAGGGGCGCAGCATCAGCGAGTTCGACCTCTACCGTATTGCGAGCCAGAAGTGGCAGGACATGGACTTGCGTATCGGCTACCTGGACGAGGAAGGTTTCGCCGCGCAGGTGCTGTACCCGACGATGGGACTCTTGTGGGAAAGCTCGGTCGACGACCCGAAACTGGCCGACGCGCTTTGCCGCGCGTACAACACCTGGGCTCTCGAGCTGGTCTCTGGGCACAAGGATCGGTTGTTTCCGGCCGCGCATATCTCGATGCGTGACGCCGCGCTGGCTGTGCAAGAGATGACTCGCGTGGCCAGGCTTGGATGCCGAGTCATTTTCGTCGGCGCCGCTCCGATCGGCGGGCGCAGCTTCGGCAACCCGGACTTCGATCCTATCTGGGCGGCGGCGCAGGAACTCGATCTCGCCGTCGGTATTCATCTCGTGGGACATGCGAACTACACCGGCAGTCAGTGGTATCGCACTGGCAATCCCGGCTTCATGTACATCACGATGATGAACGTGCAGGACCCGCGCATGGCGCTGACCTCGATGATGTACGACGGGGTGTTCGAACGCTTCCCACGCTTGCGCGTCGGCACCATCGAGTCGATGGCCGGATGGGTTGGCGAATGGCTGGAGCGCGTCGACTATCGTTACAAGTACCTGGGCCACACCTCGCGGATGAAACATTCAGCGGCCGGAATATTTCGCACGCAACATCTGGGTGAGCGCCAACCCCGAAGAGCGGATGTTCCCGCTGATGGTGCAGTTCGCCGGCGATGATCGCTTCTTCATCGGCTCGGACTATCCGCACGCTGAAGGCTTCGTCCATCCGGTCCGCACCACGCGCGACCTACTCGCCGCACTGCCGGAGCGCTCGATCGAAAAGATCCTGTGCGACAATGCCGCCGCTTTCTATCGCGTCTGAGCCGGCTGACCAAATCCGGAGGAACACTCATGGCCCCCAACGTCTCGGTATGCCTGTCGTTCGACTTCGACGCGATCTGCGTATGGCTCGGGAGCCTGAATGCGACTTCGCCGAGCGCGATTTCGCGCGGCGAGTTCGGCGCCGTCGCGACCGAACGTCTGCTGGACATGCTCGCGCGATGGGAAATCAAGTCGACCTGGTTCATCCCCGGCCACACCATCGACACCTACCCCGACCTGGTACGCCGGGTGGCCGACGCGGGACATGAGATTGGCCATCACAATTACTGCCACGAAAATCCGATCTCGCTCTCGGTCGACGACGAAAAGCGCGTGCTGGATCGCGGCAGCGAAACGATCCGGCGCGTCACGGGCAAGGCGCCCGAGGGCTTTCGCTCACCAGCCTGGGACTTGAGCCCGCACTCGCTCAGCCTTCTGCTCGAGCGCGGCTTTCTTTACGACAGCAGTCTGATGGGCAATGACTATTCGCCCTATTACTGCCGTATCGGCGACGTTCCAGCCAAAGACGGCCCATACATCTTCGGGCGCGAGGTCGAGATGGTGGAATTGCCGGTTACCTGGGGACTCGACGACTTCCCCGCGTTCGAGTGGCTCTATGGCGTGAACCAAGGGCTCTCATCGCCCTCGCAGGTTTACGAACGATGGGCCGGCGATTTCGATTATCTATGCGATTTCGTCGGCGAGGGCGTGTATTGTCTGACGATGCATCCGCAGGTAATCGGCCGCGGCCATCGGCTGTTGATGCTCAAACGGCTGGTGGAGCATATCAAGGAGCGCGCCGGCGTGCGCTTCAGCACGATGGCCGACGTGGCGCGCGAGTGGAAACAAAAACATCCGCTCAGGGACAAACGCACCGCCCGATGAGCACACAGACGGAATAAAAATGGCCTCGGCGATGCAGCTCTACGCGGCGTTCGCGTTGCTGATGATCGCGGTGATCGCGATCATCGTGATCGCGGCGTTGGTCAGCAATCTGATCGGCGCAGTGCGACGACAATTCGGGAGGACTCGAGCACCTCGCGCGCACGACGATTTGTCAGCGCCTGCAGAGCGTTCACGCTCGGACTCGGGCGCGGGCGCGTCGCGCACTGCTCCCGTGTCGCCTTCGGATAATCCGCCCCGCCCCGCTGACTGAGTTCATTGAACCTCAGCAACGATTCGTTGGCCGGCAGAAGACTTTTCACGATTAAATCGAGTGTTTTCTCAGATCTGCTCTTGTGTGCATACTTGAGAAGAAGAGCGCTAGGCTCGAAGTCAGATCGTAACTTATAAACCGATTTTTCGCTCGATAACCGCCTCTCGTCCGGTCGATTGTCCTCAAGGTGACTCGAATAGCGCTTTCGAGGTGACTCGAATAGTCAAACTGAAGGTACCTTTGCGGCTGTAGAGGAACGCAGGCCACGCCGTTCGCATTCCGCCACACCAGCCCCGTTCTCAGAGAAATCCGCGTCCTTCGCGGCGACGCGGTAAGTCGCCTTCGGCTAGGGGTCTAGTTGGTCGAGCAAGGCTTTTGCGTCTTTGAGGTCGGCGGTGTCGAAGCCCTCGGTGAACCAGCCGTAGATTTCGGCGAGCATTGTGCGCGCCTCGCCGCGGCGATCGGTATCGCGCAGCATTCGGGCGAGGCTCATTGTCGCGCGCAATTCCCATGTCTTCGCACTCATCTTTTGTGCGAGCGCAATAGATGCATGCAAGTCGGCCTCGGCTAATTCCGTCTTGCCATGCTTAAGCCACAGTTCGCCGCGTAGCCTGAGCGCTTCGGGCCGGTAAAAAAGAAGCTCTTTGGGATTCGCCTGTAGCCCATGTTCGACCGTTTCAAGCGCGTCAGCGATAGCGCCTTCGCGTTCCTGCGCCTCCGCCAGGGACGCCACAATATATGGAACGGTCAAGCGCATTCCGATTTCGAGCAACCCAGCCAAGCCCCGGCGAATGAGCGCGATACCTTCGGTCGTGCGGCCTAGCTGCGCTCGCGCCTGACCAAGGATAAATCGGGAAAATGGTGTGGGCTGAGGAATGTGGTGCTTCTCCGCCAGCTCGAGCGCCCGAGCCGCCGAAGCCTCGGCTTGCTCATACTCTCTTAGACCAAACCGGTGTAACGCATCGAACATCCATGAGAACGCTACCTCGTATGGGTTGCTCCCGTTCACGATTGCCATCATTCGGGTTATTCGCTCGCGGGCAACATCAATGTGCCCGAGCATCCGCGCGTTCCAACTTGCGAAAGCAAAGGCTGCTACGAGGGTAGCTGCTCCCTGGTCGTGGAAACCTGGGTCGTTGAAAGACTTTAGTCCTGCCGTGAAATGCTTCTCGGAGCCGGCGAAGTCGCCAAGATAGTAGCGCGTCATCTGCTGGTGGTGATGCGCGCGCCCGAGAATTCTGGGACTGCCTTCGCGAAGGGCAAACTCTAGGGCTTGGTCCGCAAGTGTAGAGGCGGCGCCTAAGTCGCCTGAGAAAAGAGAGATCATAACTTGCGACGATATCGAACTAACGAGTTGCGTGAGGTTGCCGCTCTTCTCGGCCAGCGCGGCAGCGCGCTCAGTTGCTTCTTTCGTTTCGTAGGCGGCGAAACCTTTCGTGATGTAAAGCATCTGAACGATTGACTGCCTGAGGTACAGTTCGCGATTGTCTCGCTCGGACGATTCAGACAGCAAGGCGACCAAAGTCAAAGCTTGCTCGTAACCGTCTTGTGCTTCCCTGAACGCGCTGCGCGCCCGTGCTGCCTTGCCCGCCCTTGACCATTCGGCGATCGCTCGCTCGGTTTCACCCGCTTCCGTCCAGTGACGAGCAAGGACTTCGGGCTGTGCTTCCGCCATAGCGGAAAATTTCTCGGTGATCGTCAGCGCAACGCGATGATGCAGCCCCCGCCGCCGGCTCTTCAGCAACGCTTCGTAGGCCGCGTCCCGGACCAGCGCGTGCTTGAAGGTGTAGTTCGCGTCGGGCGGAATCCCGTGAACGTAAATCAGTTCAGCATCGGCGAGCTTGCGCAAAGCTCCCTGCAAATCCGCTTCGTCGATCGGATGGACCGCGTGCAGCAATTCGTAGGAAAATTCGCTGCCGATCACAGCGCCGACCTGCGCCACCTCCTTGGCCGCCCCCAGCCGATCCAGCCGCGCCATCAAGGAGTCATGTAACGTCACCGGAATCTCGCGCTCGGTAAGTTTCGCATTGCTACTCTCGAGCACTGCTCGAGTCAGCTCTTCAACAAAAAGGGGCACCCCGCCGGTGCGCTCGAGTACCGTCGCGATGGTCTCCTCCGACAATGCCTTTTGCGCCGCTACTTCTCCCACCATCGTGCGCACGTTGCGCGCGCTCAGCCGGTTGAGCGTGATTTGGGTATGATGCGTCCGCGGCGGCCATTGAGCGTGAAACTCGGGACGCGCCGTGAACAGCAGCAGCAGCCGCGCCGTCGTCCCCTGCTCGACTAGCAGTTGGAGCAGCTCCAGCGTCGAAGGGTCGGCCCAGTGCAAATCTTCGATCGCGATTATTGTCGGCTGCACTCGGGCAACGCCAAGCGCCCACTCGACCAGCGTGGCCAGCAAGCGGCGGCGCTGCTGCTCGGGTGAAAGCGGTGACGGCGGATACTTCGCCGGTAGCGGCAGATTCAAGAGCGGAGCAATCAGCGGCAGCGCTTCGGCGGGCTTGAGTCCTGCAAGTTCCAGCCGGGTTTCCAGTTGCCCGAGTTGCTCCTCCGCTGAGTCGTCGCCGCGCCATGCCAGAAGTTCACGAAGCATTTCAGTAACCGCGTAGAAGGGTGTGTTCTGGAAAAATGCCCCGGCCGCCGCCTCGACCCAGGTGTGCGGAGTACCCGCGATCTGTTCACGGAAGCGCTGCACCATACGCGATTTGCCGATCCCCGCCTCGCCAATGATCAACGCCACCTGGCCCTCGCCTTCGAGGGCACGCTCCCACCGAGTCATCAGCAGGCGCAATTCGTCTTCCCGCCCGACAAATGGGGTCAGTCCACGCGCCGCCGCCGCTGCTCCGAGACGCCCGCGCACTCCGCTTGGGCTGGACTGACCCGGTAAAGTTGGACCGGCCGTTCGATGCCCTTGAGCGCCTGCGCTCCGCGATCTTCAACCACGAACAGCCCGGAGACCAGCCGATGCACGGCGTCGGTGATCACCATGGTGCCTGGTTCCGCAGCCGCCTGCACTCGCGCGGCGATATTGGGCGTGTCGCCGAATACATCGCTGTCTTTGCCGGCACCTGCGCCGACCACCACCGTGCCTGAATCGATCCCAACCCGCGCGGCGAGCTTTGGTTGCGTAGGATGCTCGTTGAGCTTCGAGATCGCGCCTAGGATCGCGAGACCCGCACGCGCGGCACGCTCGGCGTCGTTGTCATGCGCCTCGGGATAGCCGAAGTAGGCCATCACGCCGTCGCCAAGGTACTGCGCGACATACCCGCCGAAACGTTCGATTGCGTGGGCCGCCGCGCGATGGTACTCGCCGACGATTTCGCGCCACTGCTCCGGATCGAGATGGCTGGAGATCTCGGTCGAGCCAACGAGATCGCAAAAAAGCACCGTCAGATGCCGTCGCTCTCCCGCGATATCGTCCTTGGCGTCTCGCTTAATGTCCGGGCGAGACTCAACCGCCCGAGCGCCAGGAGTAGAAGGATTGAGCGGCGCACCGCAGTCGTTACAGAACTTGGCTCGAGGTTTGTTGTCTGCGCCGCAGCGCGGACATTTTACCGCCATCGGCGAAGCGCATGCGATGCAAAACTTCGCTCCTTCGGGATTTTCCGCCGAGCATTTCGGGCAGCGCATCGACCTACCAGAGACCAGTAGACTCGAGCTTCATCTGTCATCCAATACGGGTAGGAAACTACGTGTTCGCGGCGCGCCGCTCACGCCACAGCCCAAGCTTCTCCTGCACCGGACGGTCCGAGAAACTGAACAGCATCGATTCGTCCGCGGCCTCATGATGGTATTCGCCCCAGCTCGGCACCACGAAAACGTCGTGCTGACGCCACGCGAGCGCCTCTCCGCCGACCACCGTGCGCCCATTGCCCTCGACCACGACAAAGACCGCGCTATCGCTGGAGCGATACGGCGCGCCGCTGAAGCCGCGCGGCAAAAGCTGCATCGCGGTTCCCATCGTGGGCATCGCCCAGTCGCCCGTCGCCGGATGGACGTAGCGCATCTTGAATCCGTGGCAGCGGTCGCGCTCGCCGCCGCGGCTCATCTGCTCGAGGGCCTCGCGCGTGCGCTCGTAAGAGTAGTTTAAGATCGGACTAGTTAACCCGCGGCGCTCGTAATCCATCGGCAGAAGCCCGCTTCCGAATCGCGCGATGGAATCGCCTTCGGGCCGACTGGACGGGAATCGATCTTCGCCGTAGGCTTCGAAAAAAACCGCGTTGAGCAGATCGACCAAGGCGAGGTCGAGTCCGTCCAGCCAAACCATCGGCTCCCCGGTTTCGTTGCCATGGTCGTGCCAAGTCCACGAGGGCGTGATCACGAAATCGCCCGGGCGCATCGTGGTGCGTTCGCCGTCGACCGCGGTGTAGGCACCCTCGCCTTCAATGATGAAGCGCAGAGCGCTTTGTGTGTGGCGATGGCTGGGCGCGATCTCCCCCGGCAGGATTAACTGCAGGCCGGCGAAGAGCGAATGTGTGATGCGCGGTGGCGACTGACCACGCAGCGCCGGGTTTTGTAGAATCAGCACGCGACGCTCTGCCTCCGCCGCGGAGATCAGGCGCCCCGCTTCCATCAGCATCGGACGGACTTCATCGTAGTGCCACAAGGCCGTGGTCTCGGGCGGACGCGGCTCGACGGATTGGATTCCCTTCAGCACCTCCCACAGCGGAGCGAGGCTGCTGGTGGCAATCCTGGCGTAAAAGGCATCGCGCTCGGCGGTGTGTCGCGGCTCGGGCGGCATCGTTGCGTGACCTCCCCGGGTTAGCTGGCACGATCGAGCCAAAATTATCGCGATTGAGGCGAACAAGCGAGCGCAATGAGAGCCTGTGAGAACCATTGCGTAAAATCAAAGCAGATTGCGCCTATTGGAGACGCCGTGAGTACCTTCGCTTATATGCGAATAATCACTTGGTTGGGGACACTGAGCAGGCGGTTGCGCTGGGCACCAGCGCGATTCAAAATTCCGCGAAACTACCGCCGAAAATATTCTTCGAAATTCCCCTCGCCGCGTGAGGATTTGCGCACAAAATATTTGCGCTCATAGGGAGGAACCGGGCAAACTTAGGCGGGGGGGCCTGCGCGCGATGGACGAGGAGGTTCGCTTCCGTTTGCTCTATGATCTCGGGTGCGCATTTGCTGCGCGCATCGAGATCGAACAACTGATTCCTTTGGTGGTGACCAAGTGCCGCGAGGCGCTCGACGCCGAAGGCGCATCGGTCCTGCTGCTCGACGACGAACGCAAAGAACTTTACTTCCCCTACATCTCTGAAGAAGACCCGGAAGTCGGGCAACGACTTGCGCGGCTGCGCTTTTCGGCTGAACTGGGAATTGCCGCCGCCGCGATCAAGGGTGGCAAAGCGCTGGTCGTGAACGACGCGAAGAACGATCCTCGCTGGTACCAGGGCATCGACAAAATGTCCGGATTGGTCACCCGCAACGTCCTGGCCGCTCCGCTCTCGACGCGCCAGGGAACGATCGGCGTGGTCGAGGTGGTGAACGGACGCGGCGCCGACGGATTCACCGACGACGATCTTTCGTTTCTCGAGGCCATCTCGGGCAGCATCGCGATCGCGATCGAAAATGCGCGGCTTTACACGCAGGTACGCGAGTCCGAGGCCAGCCTGCAGACTCAGGTTGGGGCGCTGCGCCGCGACCTCGCGCGTCATGACGCCTTCACTGAGATCGTCGGCACCGGGCCCGCGATGGCGGAGGTGCTGCGCCTGATGGACACTGCGGCCGCGTCGGCAATCACCGTGCTAATCCTGGGCGAGACCGGCACTGGCAAGGAGCTTGTCGCTCGCGGACTGCATCGAGCGAGTGCGCGCAGCGACCATCCGTTTCTCGCGCTCAACTGCGCCGCGATGCCCGAGCCGCTGCTCGAGAGTGAACTTTTCGGCCATCGGCGCGGTGCATTTACCGGCGCGATTCGCGACAACCCGGGGCTCTTTCGCGCGGCGGCAGGCGGCGTGGTTTTTCTCGACGAAGTCGCCGACATGCCGCTGCCGATGCAGGCCAAGCTGTTGCGCGTGCTCGAGGAGCAGGAAGTCGTGCCGGTGGGCGATAGCTTTCCGCGCAAGGTGGACGTGCGCGTCCTGTCCGCGACCAACCGCGACCTGCGGGCGGAGGCGGCGGCCGGCAGGTTCCGCCAGGACCTGTATTACCGGCTCGCGGTTTTCCCGATTTCGCTGCCACCGCTGCGGGAGCGGCGCGAAGATATCCCGCTTTTGGCGACGCGCTTCCTCGCCATCGCAGCCGAGCAACAGCGCAAACCGATCGCCGGTCTAGATGCCGCGGCGCTCGATTTGCTGACGCAGTACGGATGGCCCGGCAACGTGCGTGAACTTCGCAACGAGATAGAGCGTGCCGTGGCGCTCGCGCGCACAAGCGCGATTATCGGACCCGAGCATCTCTCCGCGTCATTGCGCGCGGCCAACGTGGCGGCCAATGGTGCGTCGAGCGATCATGGGCAATCTCGAAGCGACCAACGAGCCGCAGCGGGCGCAGTCCCTGCGCCATCCGAAATTGCTCACGCGAAGGGCGACGAGTCCAAGGTTCCGCTGCGCCGGGCGCGGGCGGCTTTCGAGGCGGATTTTATCGCCAAGGTCCTTGAGGAGCATCGGGGCAATGTCTCGCGGGCTGCGATCGCGCTTGGACTATCGCGTGCTTCTTTGCAAAAGAAAATGAAGGAGTACGCCCTGCGCTAAAGTGGCAGTGCCAAGATTAGTGGCAGGCCGGAACACAAATCTATCCATAAGGGAGTGGCTGCGAGACCGTTTAATTGTTGAAAATCAAGGCTTTAGATTTGAGGGACACGATGGTACTTATCTTGCTGTAAGAAAGGGGGACGTCGGTGAGCGTGCAATCAAGGGGGGATTGGAATGAGGGGTGGCGGTCGCTAAATTCTGACGCTCGGCAAGGCGCATACTCGGTGCACAACGAAAATGATCAGGGGGAGACAATGAGCGTCGGATCTTCGAATAGTGGCAGCGGACGGGAAATTCTTGAACTGGAGCGCGATCAGTTGGTGGTTGAACTATGTCGCCCGAAACAACCCCGGCTGCGGGTGCTGGTAGTCGAGGATGAACCCGATGCTCAGACCCTGCTGAGATTCATCCTGGAGCCCAAGTATGAAGTGATCACGGCTTCGTCGGGCGAAGAGATGCGCCGTCAGCTGGAGGCTCATCCGGAGCGCGTGAGCCTGGTCTTGATGGACCTCAAGCTCGAGGGTGAGGAAGACGGCGTCACGCTGACCAAGCATCTGCGCAACGAAACTCGATGGAAGGGTATTCCGATCGTTGCATTGACCGCATGCGCGACCGGAGATGATTTGCGTCGCGCCGTCGATGCTGGATGTGACGACTATGTTCCGAAGCCATTCTATCGCCGGCAACTCACGGCGCTCGTCGAACGGCTAATCGATAATTCTCAACGCTCCGAGGTTTCCGGCTCGTAGCAAGCACCTCAAGCAACCAGCCCCTTTTCGGTGCAGGAAGGGGAAAAGAATCCGCCGGGCATTTGCGGGGCCGTTCGATGAACGGCCCTTTCCTTTTACGCAGTACCGAAAATCAGCCGCCGCGTGTGACGCGCGATCATCACGTCCTCGTTGGTCGGAATTACGCGCACCGTGCATCGACTGCCCGGCGCACTGACCGGGTCCGCGTGCGTGTCGTTGCGCTGCCGATCGAGTTCGATCCCAAGGTGCTCAAGGCCCCGGCACACCTCGAACCTGACCGGCGCGGCCCGCTCTCCAATACCAGCGGTGAAAACCAGTAGATCCAGGCCGCCGAGCGCGGCCGCCAGCGCTCCGATTTGTTTGCGCATCTGGTAGCAGAACATCTCGATCGCAAGCGCGGCATTCGGCTCCGCGGTTCTTCTCTCGAGCAATCTCTTCACGTCGGAACTGATGGCCGAAACGCCGAGCAGGCCCGATTCATGATTGACGAGCCGCTGCAGGCGCCGCCCGTCATAATTTTTTTGATTGATGAGATACACCATCAGCCCGGGATCCAGATCGCCGCTCCGAGTGCTCATCATGAACCCGCCCGTCGGGGTGAAGCCCATCGTGGTATCGATCGGACGTCCGTTTTGCACCGCCACCATGCTGGCGCCGTTCCCGAGATGCGCGATTATGATGCGCGCCGGAGGCGCAGGCCCGAGCGTCGCCATGATGTATTCGTATGAAATGCCATGAAAGCCATAGCGGCAGATTCCCTCGTCCCAGAGCGCGCGCGGTAGGGCGAAGCGGCGCGCGACCTCGGGCATCCGCCGATGAAATCCGGTATCGAAGCACACGGCTTGCGCAACGTGTGGGAAGCGCGAGGCCAGCCCCTCGATTGCTTCGATCTCAACCGGAATGTGCAGCGGCGCGAACGGAATCAGAGTGCGTAACGCCTCGATGAGCTCGGGTGTCACGCGTTGCGGATCGAAATGATCCGGACCGCCATGGACCACGCGATGGCCGATCGCATCGGGGCGCGGCAGCCGCAGATGCTCCATCTCGTCGAAGAGCGCGGCGAGCGCGTCCGTCGATCGCGGAAAGCTCCGCTCGGCATCGCTGAGCGTGCTGGCATTGCCATCCTTGATCCAAAGCCGTCCGCTGGTAAGCCCGATTCCTTCCGCCGCCCCCACCGCAAGCAGGTCTTCTCCGTCCGCGGAAAGGCGATAGAGCGCCACCTTGCTGGAAGAAGATCCGCTGTTGAAGGAAAGTATGACCTGCGAAGCACTCACTGCGCGCGGTTTCTCCGACACGTGCCAGGGTAATCTGCAGTCCTCAATGCGGCCATTTCCAATTGCGAATCTCGGGCTTGTCGATACCGTTGGCCAAGGCGTAATCAAGGTTCTCGCAAATCTGATCCTTCAGCCAGTCCTTGACGTGAGCGCCGCTGACCTGGACCCTGGGCACGCGATCGATCGCGTCGATGGCGAGACTGAAGCGGTCGGTCTCGTTTTCGATTGCGAGCTGGAGCGGAGTGTTGATGCTTCCGAATTCCTTGTAGCCGCGCACATGCAGGTTCGCGTGATTGGTCCTGCGGTAGGCGAGCTTGTGAATCATCGACGCGTACCCGTGAAAATTGAAAATAATCGGTTTGTCGATCGTGAACAGGCTGTCGAAGTCTCGGTCGCTGAGCCCATGCGGATGCTCGGTGTTTGGTTCAAGCTTGAACAGGTCGACGACGTTAACGAAGCGGATTTTCAGGTCGGAGATTTTTTCGCGCAGTAGCGCCACCGCCGCGAGCGCTTCGATGGTCGCGACGTCGCCGGCGCTCGCGACCACAAGGTCCGGCTCGCTGCCCTGATCATTGCTGGCCCACGACCACAGCCCGATCCCCTTGGTGCAATGTTTGACCGCGGACTCGATGTCGAGAAACTGCGGATGCTCCTGCTTGTCGGCGACGATAACGTTGACGTAGTCGGTGCTGCGCAGGCAGTGATCCCCGACGCTCAACAGGCAGTTGGCGTCGGGCGGCAGGTAAATTCGCGTCACGCGCGGGCTCTTGTTGGTAACGACGTCGATGAAGCCCGGGTCCTGATGGGTGAAGCCGTTATGATCCTGACGCCACACGGTGGAGCTGATCAGGATGTTGAGCGAGGAAACCGACGCCCGCCAGGGAACTTCGGTCTTCGCCTTTTCCAGCCACTTGGCGTGCTGGTTCACCATCGAATCGATGATGTGCGCGAAGGCTTCGTAAGTATTGAGCAGCACGTGGCGGCCGGTCAGCACATAGCCTTCCATCCAGCCCTCGAGCGTGTGCTCGCTCAACATCTCCATCACGCGTCCGTCGGGAGAGAGATAGCCGCCGTCGGCGTCCTCGGGCTTCATCTCGCCGAGCCAGGTCTTCGGCGTAGCCTCGTAGATGGCCTGCAAGCGATTGGACGCAGTCTCGTCGGGCCCGAAAACCCGAAAATTTTCCGTGTTATCGCGCATCACGTCGCGCAGGAATTGTCCCAGGATGTACGTGTTCCCAATCGCCGACTGCCCCGGCCTTGCGACTTGTACCGCATAATCACGAAAGGCCGGCAACCGCAAAGGCCGGCGTAACAGGCCGCCATTGGCATGCGGATTTGCGCTGATGCGGCGCTTGCCGGCGGGCGCGAGGGCCTTCAGTTCAGGAATCAGCTGGCCCTTCGCGTCGAACAGGTCGTGCGGCCGGTAGCTCAGCATCCATTGCTCGAGCAATTTCAGATGCGCGGGATTCGAAACGACGTCGGCTATCGGGACCTGATGCGCCCGCCAGGAGCCCTCGACGCGATGGCCGTCGACCTCCTTCGGCACGGTCCAGCCCTTGGGCGTGCGCAAGATTATCATCGGCCAGCGCGGCCGGCGTGGAACGCCACTCCGACGCGCCTCGTCCTGGATCGCGCGGATCTCAACAATGCAATGCTCCATCGTCGACGCCATCAGCTGATGCATCGTGGCGGGCACGTCGCCCTCGACCACGTAAGGCGTGTAGCCGTAGCCGGCGAACAGATGCTCGAGCTCTTCGGCCGGAATCCGTGCGAGCACCGTTGGATTGGCAATCTTGTAGCCGTTGAGATGCAGAATCGGCAGCACGGCGCCGTCGCGGATCGGGTTGAGAAATTTGTTCGAGTGCCAGGAGGTCGCCATCGGGCCGGTCTCCGCCTCGCCGTCGCCCACCACCGCGGCCACGATCAAATCGGGATTGTCGAACGCCGCGCCGTAAGCATGCGACAGGCTGTAGCCGAGTTCTCCGCCCTCATGAATCGATCCTGGCGTCTCAGGCGTGCAATGACTGCCGATTCCTCCTGGAAAAGAAAAGAGCTTGAAGAACTGTCGCAGGCCTTCCTCGTCCTGACTGCGATCTGGATAAACCTCCGTGTATACGCCTTCGAGATAACTGTTGGAGAGCGTCGCTGGCGCGCCGTGGCCGGGGCCCGAGATATAGAGCACGTTTAGGTCATACTCGCGGATAAGCCGGTTCAGGTGCACCCATACGAAACTCTGTCCCGGGTCTGAGCCCCAGTGACCGAGCAGGCGATGCTTGATGTGCTCCGGCTTGAGCGGTTCTCGGAGCAGCGGGTTATCGCGCAAATAAATCATTCCCACCGAAAGGTAGTTGCACGCGCGCCAGTACGCATCGATCAATTCAATTTGCCGGCTCGAAAGAGTAGCAGACATGCCGAGTCCTCTGCCGCGATGTGGCGGTTACGAATCTGCGATCGGATATGTGTATTTCAGCTTTGCCGAATCGCTGATGCCGGGCAATAAGGCGCGCGCGATGAGGCTGCCGGCGGCGACGGCGATGGTCTCGGCAAGCGGTTAAAGGTTGGTGAAATGCAACAGAGGAAGGCAATTTGACCGTTTGCGGGTAAAAATGCATTTGTATGACGCTGACGGCGCCGGGGCCACAGCTTGACAGTGCCCAATTGTGACAGCGCGGTTAAATGAGGCATCGCAGAGAACCCATCCGGCTAAGCCGCGCCGACTTACGCGATGCTTAGGCTAAAAGGTTCAACGGCATAGTGCCACATCCATGATCGACAAACTCAAAGCCGGCGCGGAGCGCGCCTGGGCCGAGACTCTTGGCCGATTCGGCTTTAGCCGAGCGCGATGGTTTCGGCGGACCCTCAAGGCCGCCCTCATCGTGCTGGTCGCTTTCAGCCTGGCGGGTTTCGTCGGGGTCCCGCTGATCGCGCAATACGTCGTGGTCGGCCGCCTTGCCACGAGTCTCCATCGCCCGGTCAGTATCGCAAAGGTCCGCTTCAATCCTTACCGACTGCGGCTTCGTATAAAAAAACTGCATATCGGCGACCGCGCCACCTCAGGCCCTTTCGTCGATATCCGGCATATCCTGGTCAAGGTTTCGTGGAGCTCGTTGTTTCGCCTTGCCCCTGTAGTCGGAGAAGTGGCAGTCGATCATCCGGCCTTTCATATCGTTCGCACCTCGGAGCAGCGTTTCAATTTCTCCGATCTGCTCGAGAGCTCAGGCCCGACACCCGCACCCACGCCAACGCCGAGCGCCCCCGCCAAGCCGCAACGCTTCGCGATATCCAACATCCAGATTCACGAGGGCGAAGTACACTTCGACGACAAGGTGCTGAAGGGGCAGCACGTTATCAAACACCTGGAGCTTGACGTCCCGTTCATCGCCAATCTGCCCGCGGACGTTAACATCTTCGTGCAGCCGCTGCTGCAAATGGTGATCGACGGCAGTTCGATACGAATCGCGGGCAAGGCCAAGCCGTTCGCCGTTCCCCCCGAGTCGGTCGTCAATTTAAACCTGCATCATTTTGGTCTTCCGCTTTACGTCGGCTACGCGCCCGTCAAGCTGCCGGTCAAGCTTCCGCAGGGAACGCTTTCCTCGCAGTTGCAGGTGCATTTCGTCAACGCGGCGAGTGCCCCGGAAATCCGCGTCAGCGGAGAGGTGGCGCTCGACCAGATCGACGTGCGCGATTCCGCCAACGCGCCTCTCGCCGGATTCAAACACTTGTCGATCGTGCTGACCGAGCTCAAGCCGCTTGAGAGCGTCACCCACCTTGGCAAGATATACCTCGACGGTCTGACAGTTCACGCTGTGCGCAACCCCGACGGGACGATCAACTTCGCCTCGTTGGCGGGAAGTAAAGCTGCCCCGGCAGCCCCGGTTGCGCGGGCAACGCCCAGCCCGCCAGCCGCGAACCTCGCTGCCGCACGATCATCGGCGACTCCGGGCTCGGCGGCCACACCGCCGAGCCTGGCGGCTGCAAACCCAGCCGCCGCGTCCCCGACGCCCGCCGTCACGCCGACGCCAGCACCGAACACCGCGCAGCTAACCTCAAACGCTCCGCCCACGGCCTCGAGCACGCCGCAACCGGCGCCGCCTACGGCCAAAGCGGCCACTCCCAATGACGTATCGCTGGAAGAATTGACCTTGACCAACGCGATGGTGGACATCACCGACAAGACGGTCGCGCCGCCGGCTGTGCTCGCGCTGAAGAACCTCCATGTCGGTCTCAAGGACTTGCGCACTGTCGGTCAGAAGGCGCCGGCTCCGTATGAATTGGGGACGACGCTTGGCGGCGGCGGTACAATTGCGGTCAAAGGAGCGCTCGATCTCGCCCGCTCGCAGGCGACGACCGACATCACGCTCGACGCGATCGACCTCCCGGCGCTGCAGGGATTCGCGCAGTCGGCTCTGGTGGCCACGGTCGCGTCGGGCAAGTTGACCGCGCATGCCAATGTCCAGACTCTCTTCGCCACCGGCAAGTTCAACGTGCACGCGGCCCCGGCCAGTATCTCCTTCGACAAGTTCGAATTGCGCGCACCGCAAGAGAGCGTGGATCCGATCGGATGGAACAAGCTGAGCGCCTCGATCGCACAGATCGATCTCGTAACGCGGCAGGCGACGGTCACTGACGTGCGCTCCGACGGGTTACATCTGTTCCTCCGGCGCGAGCGCAACGGCCAATTGAGCTTCGCCTCGCTGATGCGTGGCGGCCCATCGCCCACGGCGACGCCTGCCGCTGCGGTCACGCCGCGGCGGCCCGAGAAAAAGCCGGCGACACGCGAGGAGCGCGTTGCCGCGGCGCGGACAGCGCGGGAGCACCGCGCCGCCGAGCGAGCGGAGCGCGAGCGGCGCAGAATCAGCAAGACTCGCAAGATCGCTGCGCGCGCCCCTGCGCCATCCGCACCTGCACCGCCGTCCAATGAATGGCGTTACCAGGTCGCTTCGGTGGCGCTCGAAAAGACCGAAGTTCGGGTCGAGGACGATATGATGCCGCGGAAGGTCGACCTGACCGTCGCACCGCTTAACCTTAACTTGAAGAACATCTCCAACGATCTAGCCAGGCCGATCGCGCTCGATCTCGACGGCATCCTCAACCGCAAGGGCAGTTTCAAAGTAACGGGAACGGCAGCGCCGGTGCCGTTGAAGCTCAATCTTCACATCGTCACTCGCCGCCTGGACCTGGCGCCGTTCGATCCCTACGTCACCAGCCATCTCAATACTAAAATCGCCAAAGCGGCACTGACGATGAACGGTGCGGTCGGGGTGGACAACGAACGCAAGGTTATGCGCGTCAGCTACCGCGGCGACGCCGCGCTGGTCAGCGTGGGGATGCTCGACAAGGTAACCAACGACAGTTTTCTCCGATGGAACTCGTTTAGCGCGAACGGAATCAATTTCGCCATGGGCTCGGGTCCGCCGAAGGTCCACGTCGCGGCGCTGGATCTCAGCAACTTCTACGCGCGAGTCATCCTCAATGCCGACGGGCGCCTGAACCTGCGCGACATTACGGCGAGTCCGGAAGAGGCGCGGACCTCGCTCACGCGGGCGCACGGAGCTCCGGGCGCTACCGGGGCAGTACCGACGCCTGCGCTCACACCGTCGCCGACACCAACACCCTCACTAACACCCACTCCCAGTCCGGCCGCGGCGGCCGGCGGAACGGGCGCGGCTGCGGCAAGTCCGGCCGCGGCGCCGAGTCCAGCTCCGCTTCCAGCCGACGTCGCAATCGGGCGGATTAGGCTTAGCGGCGGCCAGGTCAACTACACCGACAACTTCATCAAACCCAACTACTCCGCCAACCTCACCCAGATGAAAGGAAGCGTCGGTACATTCGGCACCAGCACTACCACTCCGGCCGCCGTCGAGCTCGACGGACTGCTTAACGACAATGGACCGCTGACCATCAGCGGATCCATCAATCCGCTCACCCCGCTGGCCTTCGTCGACATCAAGGCCAAAGCCGACAACGTGGAGTTGACCGAGCTCTCGGCCTACTCGACCAAATACACCGGATATCCGATAACCAAGGGCACCCTGATGGTCGACGTGCATTACGTTCTCGACCAGCAGAAGCTTACGGCCGAGAACCACATCTTCATCGACCAACTGACCTTCGGCGACAAGGTGGAAAGCCCCAACGCCATCAACCTGCCGATTCGCCTCGCGGTGTCGCTGCTGAAGAACGCGGAGGGCCAGATCGATCTGCATCTACCGGTATCCGGTTCACTGTCGGATCCGCAATTCAGCGTCGGCGGAATCGTGCTGCACGCCCTGGTGGGATTGATCATGAGGGCGGTGACCTCGCCCTTCAGCCTGATCGCATCGGCAGTCGGCGGTATCGGCGGCAGCGGCCAGGATCTGAATTACGTCGTATTCTCACCCGGATGGGCGTCCATCACGCCCACCGCGAGAAGCAAGTTGGACACGGTGGCCAAGGCGCTTCAGGCACGGCCTGCGCTGAAGCTCAACATCTGCGGACGCGTCGATCCGAAGCTCGATCGCGAGGGCTTGCCGGCAGCACTGGTCGCGCAGGCCGTCGCGAAGCAGAAGCTCCTGGACTCGGACCAAAGCACGGCCGGTGTCGACCTGGCGAGCGTCGAAGTTACACCCGACGAGTACAACAAGTATCTAAAACGTGCCTACAAGGCGGCGAAATTCGATAAGCCTCGCGATCTTCTCGGGCTGGATAAATCGCTGCCGCCCGATGAGATGAAAAAACTGATGATCGCTAATACCAAGGTGACCGATGCCGACCTTAAGCAGCTCGGCAACTCGCGCGCCAATGCGGTGCGCAAGGCCCTCAGCGGCAAGATCGATCCGGCGCGGCTGATAGTCGTCGCGCCCAAGCTCAATACCGACGGCATCAAAAACGGCGACAAAACCACGCGAGCCGATCTCGCGCCCGAATAAGAAATCAAAAAGTTTTAGCGCGGAGCGAAGGCCTCCAGCGCGCGCTCGTCCGGCAGCGGAACGTTGTCGCACCGCAGCGGCATCATGCAGACATGGTTCGCGCCGGCCGCGATTTGAGCGTCGATCCGCTCCTTGATCTTGTCTTCGCTGCCCCACGCGACCACCGCATCGATCAGGCGATCGCTGCATCCCTTCTCGAAATCATCCGGCGTGAAGCCCTGCGCGATAAGAATCCGGCGATAGTTATCCTGGTTGGCGTAAAAGCTCAGATGCTCGCGAGCGCGGGCTCGCGCCTTGGCGGCGTCGCGCTCCAGGATGACGACCACGCTCGCGCACACCCATTTATCGGGTCCCATGATCGCGCGGGCCTGCTTGGTATGCGGCGGCAGACACATGTAGGTATGGGTACCCTGGGCTTCGCGCGCGGCCAGGCCGAGCGATTTGGGATGCAGTGCCGCGATCACCAGCGGCGGCTCGGTTTTCGGCGCGACCGCCTTGTACATCGCCGACTTCATCCGCGGGATGTATTCGCTGAGATAGCTGAAAGGTTTGACGTATTGATGCCCGCGAAGATCCTCGACCAGCGAGCGATGACTTACGCCGATGCCGAGGATGAAGCGGTCGGGCCCGAGTTCGGCCAGCGTCTTCGCCGCAACAGCCATCGTCATCGGATCGCGCACCCACACGTTCGCAATACCGGTTGCGTAAATCAGGCGATCGGTGTTCGCAAGCACGTAACCGCCGTGCGCGAAAGGCTCGCGCCCCCACGCCTCGGGTGACCAGATAACCTTGTAACCCATGCGCTCGACCCGGCGGCAAAATGCGGCGCTCTCCGGCGCGGGCATCGCATCCATGAAACAAAACGCACCCAGTTTGCCAATTTCCATCGCACCACTCCCTTCGCAAGTGCTCTTGTAAGGCTACTACTTCGCGCTACAGCCCGAACAGCGTGAACGGTTGTTCGATGTCTTCGATCTGTCCCCGGTATCTGCCGTCGAGCGCCGAAAAGACCTGTATCATGTCTTTTTGCGTGGAGGCCGCGAACAAGAGCGGCTTGTCGTCTTGCGTCACCCGAATCGAGTTTGCCTCGACCGGGAGCGGAATCCGCGCGACGCGGCTGTGCTGGTCCACGTTGAATTCCCACACCTCCGTCCCCGGCTTCTTGTGCGTCCACTCACCTCCGCGATGCATCAGAACAAAAATCAGATGGTCTTCCGCGTAGCCCGATAGCGGCTGCCATCCGCCTGGACGCCAGCCCTCCTCTTTATCCTTGTCCGTCAGCAGCGGCCACGATTGGCCGGGATTTGGCGGGCTCTGAGACATGTCCATCGGATAGACAGTCCCGTGATAGCTGACAAAGTAGGCCTGCTTGTCGATCATCGCCGGCAAGGCAAAGACCGGATCTTTTTCGACATCGAAAAACGGCTTGGGGGTGCGCTTTTGATCGGTGGTCTTGCCCTCGTCGTCGAATTGCGTGGTCAGCATCGCACCATCGGCGCAGACCGAGGCAAACTCGCGCGGCCCGAGAATCAGGATCTCGGAGCATCCCGGAATCTGGATCTCGCTCGCGACTTTGCCGCCTTGCAGGTCGACCGCCGTGACTGAGGTTGCCGGAGTCAGGTTGGAATAGAGCAGAAACCGCCCGTCGGGAGTGACGCTCATCGCGCTTGCGTCCTGGACCGCAAGCTGGCGCTTGTTGGGAATCACAATCTCCGAGACAGGCTCCAGTTTGCGCGCGTCATAGATCGTAACCGTGTCGGTGCGATCGCCGCGAACCGCGCGCGAATAAAAAGTGTCCGCGGTATAGAACTGTTTGTGATCGGGCGATGCGGCGAACATCGCGGTCAGGCCGCCGGTGATCGTGCCCAACATCTTTAATGAATCGCCATCGACAAGAATGATCGGCGTGACCATTATCGAACCACCGAACGACGCCATGGCGATCCAGTGCGGCGAAACCGCTGGCAGCTCCAAGATGGTGACCTGCTCCTGCGGAGGCATCTGCGCAAGCACGCTCGTGACTCCACAAAATGCAACGCCCAGAACGATTCCAACGATCTGCGCAAAACGTTTCATCATGGATTTCATGTGACCTCTCAAGCCGCGCAGCGTAGCATGAGCCAAGTGTGTGGCGTGAACGGTTGGCACGGGGAGGACCGCGCGAGGTCCTTCGACTCGCGCCGGGCTCGCCCAGGATGACGAAAAAACAGATCAGCTGCGGGGCGCGGCATTCATCACTTGCCCGCCCGCCGGCGATAACGCCGGCGATCGCTTACGGCTTGTATAGCTGGGGAAACTTTTCGCGCAGTGAATCGACCTTGGGCAGATCGTTGATCACGATATAGGGGTTATCAGGATGGCGTTCGAGGTAGTCCTGATGGTACGCCTCGGCCGGATAGAAGCCCTTGAGCGGAACTACCTGGGTCACGATTGGCTCGGGAAACGCCTTCGCGTGATCGAGTTGAGCGATATAGTCGTCGGCGATCTTTTTTTGCTCCGCATTCGTAAAAAAGATCGCCGAACGGTATTGCGTCCCGGTGTCGGGCCCCTGCCGGTTGAGCTCTGTCGGATCGTGCGCAGCGTAAAAGAATACCTTGAGCAGATCGTTGTATGAAACCTGCGACGGATCGTAGGTGACCTCGACGGATTCCGCGTGCCCGGTCGTCCCGGTGCTCACCACTTCGTACTCGGCGGTCGACGCTCCCCCTCCCGCGTATCCGGAGACTACTCGGGTTACGCCCTTGACGTGCTTGAAAACGGCGTCCACGCCCCAGAAACATCCGCCGGCGAAGACCGCCGTCTGTGGCAAGCGGGCGTTGCTTTGCGACGCTTCCTCAGCCGCCTTGACCGATATGGCGCCGACCGCCGCAAATCCCGCTATCGCAAGCAGCGCAAGGAAGGAGATTTTCCGGAAACGACGATTCATCATAGTCAGATACACGCGCTAGCCGCACATCGGCCGAGCGCCAGCCTCACAATATCGTTCTCCCGAAAACCGGGAAAGTTACACTCGCAAATCATAGTACAAGTCATCCCGATCGAGCGCGCGGGCGAAAGCGCAGCCACACGGCGCCAGCCAGGGCGGAGAGCGCGGTCATCCCCAGCGCGGGCAGCAGATGCCAGGTGATGAGATGCAAAGGCTCGTCGATCGGGCAGTCGATTCGCATCAGCGCGAAAGAAAAAAGCAACGCCGCCGCCCCAATCAATGCGCCGACACTCGCGCCGCGCATTGGCGCGCCGCGCTTGACTGCCCACCAAAGCGCGAGCCACGGCAACGACGCCAAGACGCAGGTCTGAACAGCGCATTTGATACCTACGTGCAAGAATTCTCCGAGTGGATACCCGGTGCGGATCGGTTCTCCAATTACCACCAGCGTAAGGCCAATCAGCACCGCCACGACGGCTAGCGCGATCTCACGCGGACCGGCGCTCCGGCCCGGGATGGCTGCGCGTAGCGCCATCATCGCCGCAAGCGTCGCGGCGGCGGCAAAGAGGAACACCTCGAGTGCGTAGTCGAGATGACCGAGCTTGGTCACGAAATTGTTTCGCGTATGAGTCGCGACCCACATCAACACGATCGATTCCAGCAACAGCCAAAGCCCCAGGCGCACGCCGATTGGCCACAACGGCCGCACCGGCGTAACTTTGGCGGCGAGCGACTCGACCAGAAGGCGATGGCGCTCCGCGTGAGGCATTTGGGAGGCGTCAGCCACTTGTCCTAAGGTTCTCCACCGATCAATTTTCGCAGCGCCTTGTAGGCGCGATGCGCCCGGACCTTGAGCGCTCCAACCGAAACGCCGGCGCGCCCCGCCGCGTCCTCCAGGGTCATCCCGTCGAGCTTGAGCATCGCGAACGCCTCGCGCTGCGCCGCTGGAAGCCTGGTCAGGAGCTGCTCGAGATCGGGTGTGGCCGCGGGCGAGTCGTCCTCGGCGCGCTCGGGCAAATCTGCCGTGAGCTCTTCCCAGGTTGCGCGCGACCAGCGGCGCCGCGAGTGATCGGCCGCGATATTGCGCGCGATCGCAAATAGCCAGGGCTCGAGCGGACGGCCTGGCTCGTAGGTGTGGCGGGCCTGGAACACCGCCATAAATGTTTCCTGGTAAACGTCCTCGATTTCGTCGATCGCGACGCGCACGCGCAGGAAACGAGTCACCGCAGGGCCGACGTCATCCAGCAAAAGCCGGCAGGCCTCGGCGTCACCCCCCTGCAAGCGCTCCATCAGATGCGCGCGTATCCGGCTGCGCTCGAGCTTTGCGGCGTCGTCGACCTTTTTCATGACCGCGGCGCTGCCATTAATATTATTAGTCTGATTAAGCTGGGCGATTCTGGCGCCGAAGCCGCATGACCGGCCTTCGACGTCCGTTTCACGCATATAAGAACAGCACGGGACGCCCCTTGCCGCAACAAACGCCGCCGAGGCAAAGGGCTCGCCGATGACGTGCAACCGTCTCGGCTGCACAAACGATTGATGGATTGCCGGAATCAAAGCTTTTGGGCTCTTGCGAGCGCAACAGGTTCTGCGGGTTCCACAGATGGTATGCGTCGAAATCCGCCGAACACGCGCACGATGAGATAGTCGAGGCTTACGCAGCCGGGACCGTCGATCATCAGCCAGAGATAACTCAGCGCGTACAACGGTTCATCGAGTTCAACGAAATCATCCAGGCCGGAAACGTGTTTGAGATTAACCGCCAGAATCGCGACGGCCATATTGATCATCATCGGTATCGAAACGATTCGCGTGACCAGGCCGACAACCGTGAACACGCCGCCGATCAGTTCTGTATAGCCGCTCAGCGCCGCACTGAAGGCGGGATGAGGGATTCCCCATTGCGCGAAGCGATGGGCGAAATCGTCGAGGTTGTGCGTCTTCGCCCAACCTGTTTCGAAAAAGAAGTAGCCGACGAAAAGACGAATCAGCAACGGCGGCAGCCAGCCTATTTGATCACAGAGTCCGAGAGCGCGATCGGCAATTTGCTCGACCGAGAGACTCGTCATACGAACACACCTCCTCGGTTTAGAATTCTCGCGCGATGGCAATTAGTTACGGCGCCCGAAGCCAACGCGACGGCGGCCCGTAACTTTCGGACGCACCCGAGGAACTCCCAAAGGTGAAAGCAGTTTTGTGACCTGATTTTCGGAAACAAGCGCAAAAGGAGTCTCGGAAAATGAAATCGACAAAAAATGGCGCGCTGTTGGCTTCGGCGGCCGCGATGATGTTCATCGCAGGCGCCGCGATGGCGCAAGGATCTTCATCCATGAGCGGCCCCAATGCGATGAGCGCGCAGACGGCGCAAGTGAAATGCGTAGGCGCCAACGACTGCAAGGGTCATGGCGCGTGCAAGAGCGCGCAGAACGATTGCAAGGGCCAGAACTCCTGCAAGGGCAAGGGTTTCATCCACACCGCGAAAACCAAGGAGTGCGTGGACAAGGGCGGGAAGCCCGAAGCGATGTAGTGGCTGCGCGCGCCGCGGCTGCTGCGTTTCGTCTCATACGTGCCGCGTCAGCTGGCGATAAAAGTTGAGTGGAGCAAGGGCGGCCTCGGCGGAGCTAACACCGCCACAAAACGCCGGGCCGCCCTTGCGATGCAACGTCGCGCGAATCTTCCAGGCGCGAGGTTCGCCGCTTAAGCGCGACGCTGCTGCTCTTGCAGACGGGCCAGGATGCGGCTTAGCAGAGGCTCCTCGCGCAGCGCCGATATCGGCTTGGTGAGCTGAAACACCTCCGTGACCAGCCGCTGCACGTCGATGTCCTCGGCTTGCAGCGAATCCAGCGCGGCAAAGTAGCCGGCACCTTCCGCGAGGCCGGGCGGGCGTTCGCCCTTGGTTTGCGGAAACGCGAAGTCGAAATTCGCCGCCAGAGTCCACGGCGCGCTTATCGCCTGCGCGGCCTTGGGAAAAAACACCGGCGCCAAGCCGTCGAGTCCACGCGCTTGCGCCGCGCGCTCGTGGAGAACGCTCTGCAATGCCTGTGCTTGCAGCGCCGCGGAACTCATGCCCTGCCCATAGACCGGATTGAAGCTGCAAATCGCGTCGCCCAAAATCAGAAAGCCAGCCGGAAAGTCCCGCAACCGTTCGTAGTGACGCCAGACGCTGGTCGGAAATCGATGATGCGTGATGTCGGCGATACGCTCGGCATCCTTGATCAGCTCGTAGAGTCGCGAAGAAGGCAGCGCCTTCGCGAAGTCAAGAAAGCCGGCGGCGTCAGTTGGAGGGTAATCGCCGAAGCGGCCGGCCAGGCTCACGTGCCAGGTGCGATTCTCGATCTCGAACAGCCCTCCCCCCCTTGTGTGTTCCGGCGGCGGCCCGCCGACGAGCAGCAACGGCTCCGCCTCGTGGTCGAGATTGGGCTTGCGGTACTTGGTACTGGTATAAGCGAAGTCGACGCCGATCGTCGTTTCCTCGGGAGCCGGCACGCCCATCTCGATCAGCCAGCGTGACGCGTAAGAACTGCGCCCGGCCGCATCGATCTACCAGATCAGCTTCGACCGGCTCCGCGGCCGCCGCCCGCTTGCGCCGCACCCCGCGAACTCGTCCGCTATCGTGAACCAGACCTTCAATCGGCGCCTCCGTCTGGAGCGTAACATTTGCGATTGCAGCCGTACGGCGCCTGACGTGATATTCGAGCAAGCCGCGACTCATGATATGGCCCTCGAACCCGAGGTCGCGCGGCTCCTTTACAGACTGAGTCCCGTTGTACCCCCTGCCTCCAGGGCCGTAAAAGACGATATCGATACCCGGCCTGAAGCCCACAGCGCCGAGCCTCTTCAACTCCTCTGTGAAACCGGGATAGAGCGACGACATCACATTTTGCCCAGCCAGCAACAGGGCATGGACGTGATTGCCCTGCGGAATCGACTTATGCAGCACCGGCAGATCCTCGATCACATCACGTTCAAACACGGTGACGCGCTCGAAGTGGTCAGCGAGCACCGCTGCACTCATCAGCCCCGCCAGGCTTCCGCCGATCACGACTGCATGATGTCCTAAAGGGCTCGCCATCTATCTCTTCCTATAAAGCGGCTGTTATCGCTCCGCAAAAACCCGCAGTTATCGTCCTAGGCATGCATTCGGCGCATTCGGCGGAGGCGGATATAGGTTTCGTTTATTAGAGCACAGTTTTTTCGTCTGGCCCGTCAAAGGCGATCAACCTGGGCTACGAATCTCTGAAAGTCCGGTTCTTCGTAAGCCTAGACCGGGCTGAACAATCCACGAGCATCTCGAAAACGAACAACCCTGGAAGGCAACCTGCTGGTCTCTGCTACATAAAGACAAAAAAAGGTGAGATGGGTTAACTGGGCGTCAAGAATCGCTATGAGATGCAGAATTATTTGTTTTCATCTCTAGACAATGCATAACAAAAGATGTAGCTTCAATGGTGCCCAAGATGGGCGTTAAACAGGAGATATGAAATGGAATTCGTAACGAAGATGTTCATCAGTGCTCGTGAGTCAGTGGTTCGCAACACCCGTGGCCAGACGATGACGGAATACGCGCTCATCCTGGCGGCCATCGCGGTCGTGGTGTACGGCACCTACAGGGCGCTCGGCAACAACATCGGTTCGCTCGCCAATGGCGTTGATTCCGCGCTGACCAACGCGTAAGGATTCTCATGATTGTGAGACCTGCGGCAAGGCAGGTCCAAGAGCTCCCGGAAACTGGTCCGGGGGCTCTTTCTTTTCCTGTCTCGCTTTGAAACTCGGTGACGCAATCTTTGTGGCGTTGCGAGTATGGCGTCATCTGTTCTTACGTGGTCTGATGGATGGCCGCTGGCCCGCCAGTTTGGCCCGAGCCAGTGGCAGAGTTTAGTCAGATGCGACAATGGCACCGGATGGCGCTCTCTCTGTTGACGGCCAACCTGCTCATCGGATCGCAGCTCTCCGAGTCTCCGTACGCAGCCGAAACTGCCGAAATTTCGTCAATGCCGGCCGCTCAAATCGATCCGAACTCGCTCCGGCCTCCAGCGGCCATCCCGCCGCGCCTTCGCCCTATCCGATGGATCTGAACACTAACGCAGAGGAGCCGCCGGGACTCAAGGAATACATGGATGCGAGCGAGGAGATCTCGCTCTTTGGCATAGACTTGCGAATCGAGCGGCGCAAAGCGGAAAAGGAGATCCAGGGACTGCTGGTCGTCGATATTGCGCCGGGAAGTCCCGGAGCCGGTGCGGGACTCCATCCCTACCGCCAACCCACGCGTGACATTCTCAATGGAGTCGGGATGCTGGCCACGATGGCATTTCCGCCCGCGGCGATCGTGGTGCCGATCGTCGAATCTGTTCCGCTGGGCGAAGCCTACGATCTGATAATCGGTGTCGACGGCGCTCGCGTGACCAACTTTCTGGATTTTTACGACTGCATGCGTTATGTCCGGCCCGGTGAAATTGTCTATTTAAACATTCTGCGCAACGGACGCCGCGTGCAGG
Organism: uncultured delta proteobacterium; assembly: GCA_963710455.1. Classification (GTDB taxonomy): domain Bacteria; phylum Desulfobacterota; class Binatia; order Binatales; family Binataceae; genus JAKAVN01. Next base: position 387,185 of record CAVQAG010000005.1, on the reverse strand, counting down.
TGCCGCTGAACGTCACAACCTCGGTGCCGCCACCCCAGGCATGGGTGCGCTGACCTGAACCGACCGTCGAGACTTATTTTCTATCTTGTTTCAACCGCGGCAATAAGGCTCGCGACGTTTAGCGCATCGCCGAGAATGCGGTCGGATTCATGATCGTGTTGCTGATCGAGGCGACCAGCGGACCGTCCTCCTCACTCTTGCGCCGCGCTTCGATCCATTCCGGATCGGCCTGAAAGGTCGCGAACTTCTTCTCGCGGTCCGCCAGCGAATCCCATTGCAGAATGTAGATCAGGTCCTGGTTGGATTCTCCGATCGCGACCGTCCAGAAGCCCCCCTGCCGGAAGCCGTGCTTCTCGAACAGCCGCATGGTGACGGTCTCGAAGCGCTTGATGAGAGCCGGGAGCCGTCCTGGAAGGCAATGATAGACGCGTAGTTCATAGATCATGAAGCACTCTCCGTGCGCGTTCGCTTCGCACAACTAGCGCATGACGAACGGCCAAGGCAAGAACCGGCAACCCGCTCCAGGGGGGACTCAAGGAACGCCGTACTTATTTTGAGTAATTTTGAGAGGTCTTCAATGCCGCGCGACGAACGGGCAATGCCAGAAAGATATCCTGATCACCTCCGAAACGGGAATGATCGCAGATACGCTGCAAGGAGGAGGTTTTTTTGAGGACTGCGCGCTATGAAACCGATGGAGAATCTTATCTTTGGAGAATCTTATCTTCTGCGATAACGGTCGGTCACCACCAAGGGAAGTGTCTCAGCGCGCGTGCTGCCTGCCTCGGCCCTGCTCTCGATGTCCAGGTCTGACACTTCGTATTCGCAACTTACGTTGGGCAGCGCCGCGCCCCTGATTCCGAGTAAACCGCGTAGTTCGCTCCAAAATCGAACTTTCGGGATATGCTCCCTGGCCAGAACCACCTCACCGGTCCAATAATTGATAGAACCAACTCTTTTCGATCCGGACCACATCTGACCGGAGCCGTTGTCCCGAACACCGAAGTTGTCGTCGATGCCCGGAAGACCAAAGATCCGTACAGACCCGGGAGTGATGTACTTGCGTACCATGGGCCGCCGTGTCAGTCGATGAAGATTTCAGATTGATTTGAGCGAAAGGCGGGCCGTGATTCAAGAGACCGAAAATGCCTGTCAGAGAGGCGACACTCCACATCAACTAGCTTTTTATCTTTTTCACGATTCCAAGCTCGGTTTTAGGTTCTGATTGACGCGGAAAAAATTGTCGGGGTCGTATTTGCTCTTGATTCGCCTAAGTCTCTCGTACTTATCGCCGTATGCCGCTCTTACCCGCTGCTCGCCTTCTCGCATCAGGTCATTTACATAGACCGCGCCCGTCGAGAAGGGCTCCAATCTTTCGTAAAACTCGTCGACCCACGCGTGGGATTTTTCGCGATCGTCGGGGTTTTGCCAATAAGAATGTATCCAGTATTCGTATCCGATCCGGCGAAACCCGAAGGCATCGTCGCGGGAATGCGAGCACCATTGCCCATGCCAATAAACAAGTGTGATGCCACAGGTCTCTGTTGAACCGCTAGCGGCATGATCGGCAATGACTTCAATCGGGTCGCACGTAAGTCGTCGCATGTGCCCGGCTTTCCGATAACTGCACCAATCACCCTCCGCGGGCGAATCCGATCCGCTTTGTTGCTCCACCAAATATGGTTTCGGTTCGATTGTATCTTCCGAAGCTTTCGTGAACTCGCGCAACGGGCGCAGCACACGCACGCCTTCGCGCTGCTCGCCGCTCCAGACAACCGCCACGTCGAGCATTCGCTCGCCAGGGCGCGGCAGAACGGTTGCTATAATGTACAGTTCGTCGGGTATCCCTTGCACATACTCGTCTACGAATTTGAGGACATCTTTCGTCAGGCAGATCGGATACTTCAGGTGCCCTGACAGCACCTTGTCGATTCGATGCAGACGGAAGTCTATCGACGTGACCACCCCGAAGTTCGGTCCGCCGCCGCGAAGTGCCCAAAACAGCTCCGGGTTTTCGCTTTCCGATGCATGCAGCCTCCGGCCGTCAGCGGTAACCAGTGATGCTGCCAGGATGCTGTCACAACCGAATCCGATTTTCGTCGTGAGCGAACTCTCGCCTCCCCCCAGCGCATAACCGGCTACTCCAACCATCGGACACGTTCCGAGCGGTGCGGCAAGCCCGAATGCCTGAGTCACTTGATCCAGTTCACCCGCCCGAACACCGGATTCAATCCGGACCGTCGCGGCGCGTGCGTCAAATTGTACTCGCTTCATCTGGGACAGATTTATGACCAGTCCGTCATCACAGGCGCCATATCCCGCGAAGCTATGGCCGCCACTTCGTACCGCTACGACAAGTTCCTTCTTTCGCGCGAATTCGATCGAACGAAGCACGTCCTCTTCGGTCGCGCACATTGTGATCAGCGCCGGATGGGGATCGAACTCGTGATTCCAGACGCGGCGAGTCGAATCGTATCGAGGATCGCTCGGGGTAAGGACGTCACCCGTTAAGACGTGCCTCAAATCGGCTACTGAACCGGCGTCCAACGCGGTTGCAACTTTACTGGCATTTTCATTCACGGGGACCAAGCCTCAAAACCCCTGGAACCGCCCGTTCATAAAGAGCGTAGCCGAATGCGTTGTTTTATCGCGCACCGAAGGCAGACGGTCAGCGGAGAAGCAGAACCTACTTGAATTCTATAGAGGTGAGGCCAACGAATCGATCAAATTTCGCCGCAAGCCCCTATCACACACCATCGGGAACGCGGCGGGTGACGAAGCTACGTGAAGGACGAACACTTCCCCGGTCGCTTCGACGTAAATGCCCAGACCTAATCGCGCCGCCGTTTGGAAATGTCAGCCGCCAACCGTGCTGACCTCAGCGTCAGTCACGTAACGGTTGGCAGCGCCGCGCGCGCGATCCTCGTCGGCTTGCCTCGCGATGTCGCTCAACGAGAGGAGACCAACGATACGGCCCTCCTCGTTGAGCACGGGTAAGCGGCGGACCTTCTTCTCGCGCATGATCGCTTGAGCCGCAGAGAGATCATCATCCGAGGTACAATCGAAAAGTTGCCTCGACATCACCGCCGAAACCTTTACTCCGCTTATCGGCACTCCCTGAAACAAGGCCGCCATGCAGATGTCTCGGTCGGCGAGCATTCCGCCACCCGCCCTTGTTCGTTTAGCAGTGAACCGATGCTGGCGATTAGTGTCGGAAATCCATCCGCCAACAGCAAGTCGAGGCGGACTAGCAAAGTCTGCTTCAACAGCAATTATAGAACAGATATCTGTAACTCACCGCGTTCCACGCTTGGCTTCTGCGGGCTAGTTTCATCGGCTTGCAAGCTTTGGCGTTGGTCTGTCTCCCACAATGCGTGCGCCTCAACGAAGGTCATTTTCGGCTGTCCACGCCAATGCGGCTCCAGCCGTTCCAGCCAAAGTTTCAAATCGGCGACGCTCGAGGCGTCGGACTCGCACGCCAGTGCCTCGATGAAGTCGGCCCGCGTCGCCAGGCCAGTGCGCACGAGAACTTGATCTTCATCCTTCGGGGGTGCGACGGATTTCTTGTACAGGACGATCAACTCGGCCGCTCGCCTCTGTTGTTCGTCCAACCTGTGCTTCCAGGTTCCATCCACTGCCCGCTGGAGTGAAATCACTCGCGACCCTTTGGTCGCTGCATTGGCGCCTTTGGAGTTCCGCTTTTGGGCGAAGGTCTCCATTATGGCTTTGCATTCCGGCATCAGCATCTTGAGTGTCAAGAGCATGAGCGCGATGCAGGCGCGTTCGCCCTCGGGGTCATCACTGATACCGACTTCTGCGAACTCGCTTTTCAGTGAAACAAAGAGCCGGTCTATGTCGGGTATGCTCGACGATTGCTCGCGTACGCGCTCGATCGCGGCCCGGATTCGGGTCTCGATTGTCATATTGCTTCTGTTGCACGCATTCAACGTGCCAAGGCGTATAGGAAGCTAATAAATTCTTTCAGTCGCGAAACCTAGCTGCGCCAGTCGAGAGTTGCGCGACCGCAACGTTTTGACCTCGAAGTGCACACCACCCAAAGCCGCGAGCGTTCTTCATCGCTGGATGCGACCCAAGGAGAACAGCCCCCGAAGTCCTGAGTTTTTTCTCAACCGGTGGGGGAAGTCTTGCGCTGCGGTGGAATGCCGAGCTCGGTGCAGGAAATCAGTGCGGTCTGATCCGAAAGGATCCAGACCGTGCCCGTGCTCGCCCAAAGCTGCGGTGAATGATCCGGATAATGTACAGCCAGGCCTGTTGTAGCGTCGCCCATTGTCACGACGTTGGGCGCGAGCGGCTCACCCTTGCTGGGGCTTGCGATTACGCAGTAAACGAATGCGCGAAGCGGATTGACAGGTAACACTTCAGTGGTCGCTCCTTGCCTGACCAACACTTCGGGATGCTTGATATACGCGTACTGCGCGTCTGCCTTTCCTAGAGTGAAGAGCAGCGTCGTGAGCGATATAAGCAGTATTCGCCTACTCATGACTGCTGCTGTATTTGTAGCACGCCGCAAGGTCAACACGCCGCTATGATGACGCGGCTGCGATGCCCAGGTCGCCCTGTGGACAAAGGTGGGGCTTGGGAAGACGCCGAGATTGCCGAGCGCAAATCTTCGGTCATCATGCGCGAGAGCGGTTGGGAACGATGTGCCCTCGCGTGGCCGAAACGCCAACGACGCGCCCGATCTTCCCATTAGCGCTAGGCCTGTCCACTTCACCGTGATTCGGCTCGACCGCGTACAGCTTGTTGTGCACCGCCACTGCTGTACCAGGTGCCATCCGGCTCGAAGTCGTCCGCGTTGGGAAAGGCCACGGTATGAGACGCCTGAAAATGGCTCAGATCCGCAACCTGGGTCGTGGTGCCATCACCATTGACGCGCACGACCGCTTTGTCGGTGCCGGCGACCCCATGCGAGCAGCCGGCTCCGGCTAGCACCGCGTATAGGGTTTTGCCGATGAATGCAACGTCTCCTACGCCGCCTTGCCGGCGAGGACCGAGCCGCGAGCGCAAACGCACCAGCTCGCGCAGCTGAGGCCGGGGCCAAGGTGACGGAGCTGTTCTCAGCCGTTTACGTCGTCGTCGCCGTCGCCAGGGGCCGCAAATCAAGCGTGGGCGCTCGACTTCGTCCACGACCGGCTGCTCGATGGGAGAGGCTTTCGGGCGCTGGCGGTCATCGATGGGCCGAGCCGGAAGAGTCTGGCGATCGAGGTCGACGTCTCGCTCACCGGCGAGCGGGTGATAAGAGTGCTGGACCGACTGAGTGACGGGCGCGGACTGCCAGTTGTGATCCAAACCGACAACGTACTACGGTCCGGAATTTACCGGGCGGATGCTCGATCAGTGGGCCTACGAGCGTGGCGTGAAGCTGCAGTTCATCGAACCGGGCAAGCCATCCAGAACGCCTTCATCGAGAGTTTCAACAGCCGCTTGCGCGGCGCCGGCGCCAAACAGGTGTACGCGTATTTGGCGAGCGTAACTTTCCGCTTCGGCTCGTCGCATTCGCGTATCGCAACGATGGCGCGCGTCGCCGGGTTATCGGAGCATAAGGCGCGAGCGGCAATCCGCGAACTCGAACGCCGAGGCTTACTCTCGCATGAGAGAGGGAACACCTGGCACGCCCGCGGGGCTCACTCGTACCAAGTCCGACCCGTTAAGCACGACCACGGTTAAGCCCCGCCGACGGTCGAGAGTTCTGCGATTTCCTCCGCGAGGATCGGTACGCCAAGATTACATGCCTGAACCCCTTGAACCACGCAGAGCTTGAGCACTTCCATGACCTCTTCAATCGTCGCACCCACCTCTAAGGCAGCTTTGATGTGCCGTCGGGTGCCTGGTGCATACATGTGGGTATAAGACGCATCGAACGCTATACTGAGCAGTTCTATGAGCTTGGGCTCCATCAATCCGCTGGCGTAAATTCCGGTGCCGGTTGCCATGAATTGATCGGTCCAGACCGGATCGAGTTCGACAAAAGGGTTCCAAGCGTCATTCCATTGGCCGATCGCGCGTACCTTGTCGCACGCGGGTGTTGAGGCCGCGGGCTTTGGAGGTGGCTTTAATCCTGCCGCCTTGGCCTCTTCGAGAAGAATGGGCGCGCCGAGACTGCACGAATGAATCGCCAGCACCGAAGCCATCTTCAGCACCATCAGAATCTCTTCACGGGTAGCGCCCGCTCGGAGGGCGGCGCGAATGTGACGCCGCGTGCCGTCGGGATTGAGGTTGGTACAGGCCGCGTTAAGTGCAACGCCGATCAATTCGACCGTCTTGAGGGGTAGGACAGCCGAGGTCCACGGGTTCGCCGTCATTTTCACGCACGTCTCCGCCCACTCGGGATCCCATTCGCGGATTTGTTCCAGCGCCGCGTCCCAAGGGCCCGTTTCATGCGTTTGGTCCTTTGTCGCCATTACGATCTCCTCTTTGGCAAGCGTATTACTGCCCGAAAGATCATTAAGAGAAAGGCTATGGTTCCTAGAATCAAGCCCTACCAAGCGGGATTCTCCGCGCCCCCGGCTGCTCGAGCTGAAAACCCTTGTAGATGGTGAAGCCGAAAGTAATCAATGTTATGGCCGTCCGGATCCACGTCATCATTGACTGCGATGTGAATCCGCTCAAGATCCAATCTTGTCAGGACGTCCAATGTTGGTGCGTTTCTGCTCCGCCATAAGGACTATCGCTCTGTCGAAAGGTCGAACGGCTGGGCGTGAGCGCCGAAGCCGTTATAGTACCTTCTCGGTACGGCGCGAGCGTCGTGCGATTTCGGTTCGCCGGACCCCTAAGGAGCAAATATGGCAGCAGAGCCAGGACCGCCGCCACAATCAGCGCCTCTTCAAAATACAGCCAACGGAACTCCATGATCTGGTACACGCAGTCTATGACCATCGCGGCAACAAAGACCGTGGCGACATCTTTCCAACCGTCTCGAAGGAACCCTCGTCGGTTGTTCGGATCGGTCAGCACGGCCCAGCCGTACCGAACACGACCCTCCTTTGCATCTCTGAAGCCGGCTCGAATCGCGAAGACGTCCGCCACCGTTGGCTGAACAATGAGTCGAAACGTTAGCGGTCCACCTATCCGACCGATCAGATTGGTCCACAAGCGAGGGAAGAGATCTTCCATCTCTTCGAGGCTCTTCAGTGACTCTACTTCCGCATATTCAGTCACCGCACAAGTGCAAAAACGTGTTTTCCGCTGTGCGCGTTAGATGAGACGATCGATGAATGGTCTCCGGCATAATTAGCGAGCGTCCATTTGGACGAGCATCGCCAGTCTTCCAGACTTATTCTCGAGAATCACGCTTCTTGCTTAGATAACGGCGCCGCCGTTCGGACTGATGATTTCGCCGATCAGGTAATGCTCGTCCGAGGCCAGGTAAACCGCGAGAGATGCATATTCCTCAGGCAAGCCCAGGCGGCCGAGCGGAATCAGTTGATAAAGATTCCGCTTTTCTTCCTCGCTCGCCTTGGCGAGGTAGGCCTCGAACGGCGGCGTTAACACTGCGCCGCAGGCGATCGCGTTGACATAGATATTGGCTCCGGCGACGTCCAGCGCGCAGGTCTTGGTGAACGACACGACCGCCGCCTTACCCGCAGCGTACGCCGGGCTGTGAGCACTAGCTGCCGATATACCTGCTATGGAAGCGATGTTGATGATCTTGCCGTAGCGCTGCAGCTCCATCAGCCGCAGTGCTTCTCGCGTGCAGTAGAACACCCCATGGACGTTGACGCCCAGAACCGCAGCCAGTCGTCGTCGGTCAGGCTCGTAACGATTCCGAGGGACTGTCGGGGCATCGGAGTCGTCAAGTACGCGTAAAGCCGGTTACGGCGCTTTTCATCTTCGGGCGTCACCGGCCCCAGCGCCGCGTTGTTGACAAGAATATGCAACGTGCCGAAACGCTCCCGGATCGCTGAAAACATCCGCTGCACGGCTTCACTCGACGACACGTCGCAGCGGAGGCCAAGACTCGGCTGGCCGAGTTTCTCGATCTCTTTGGTGGTCTCGGCGAGTGTGTCTGTGTTGACATCGCAGATGACGACGCTGGCACCTTCTCTTGCCATTGCGAGCGCAATCGATTTGCCTAAGCCTTGGCCGCCGCCGGTGACGAGGGCGACCTTCTCTTTCAACTTCATGCTTGTTTCAATGGCAGCCTCTAATCGACTGCAATTAGAATCTTTCCATCCACAACTTTCGCCGGATAGGAGGCAACGCCAAATCCGCCAGTGGTTACCTGGCCGGTCGTCACATCGTATCGCAGGCCATGCGCTCGACAGGTCACGACCCTGCCGTTCAGTTTGCCCGATCCGAGAGATGCACCGGCGTGGGGGCAGGAGTCGCCGATTGCGTAAAAGTTACCCTCGATGTTGAAAATCGCGATTTCCTTGTCGACGACTTTGATTGTGGTGCCTGTTCCCGGCGGGATTTGCTCCACTCGCGCGGCTTCGACAAACTCCGGCATCGCCATTCCTCCGGCCCCATTCTTGAAAAATCATTTCAGTTAACGCGACCCGGCAGGGTCTTCCGTCACACTACGATGGAAGACCCTGCGGCAAATTCGCCCTCCCGGTGCGAACTCGCGGACTCGCGCTACTTGACGGCAAACTGCCCGGCTATCGGGTGCCCATCGGATCCACTCACCGGCGGATGCAGTCGTCCGTCGGTCTCCTTCACGATAAAGCCCAGTTGGCCATCCTTGCGGTTGGGCGGCAGCCCAAGGTTGGCGAGCGTCTCGTCTGGGCTGTTGTACCATGTGCCAATCTTCAGGATCTGGCGGGCTTCATCCCCCGTTGCGATCTTGCGGCCCAGCTCCTTCGCGATTCGCACCACCTGCTCGACCTGTTGCACGGAAGTCATGCGTTCCCCCTTGCGGCGCCACATATTATCTTCGATGCCGACCCGGATGTGGATGCCAAGCGCCACTGAAATCGCCGCGTACGGTGCCACGGTCCGCCAGAGGGACTCGTACGTCGCGACGGAGCCGTGGGGCGAGCGTCGCACCCACTCCATGAAGTCGAAAGGATTGCGGCCACAGCCGCCTGCCCCGCCGATGGCCGTCATAGTGTGATTCAGTGGCCCCATGTACACGCCGGTGCGAATGAGAAGTTCGATCGCTTCGAGAGTGTGGACGTGGGCCATCGCGAACATCGGCTGGATCCCATTCTTGCGTAGGCGCTTTAGATGTTCGATGTAGAATCGGGTGTGGCGTCGGCAACCATGTTCTGATACGCCGCCTGCATCGCCGGATTTGCGAGCTGCGTCCCCTGGACGTCGTCGGGCGTCGTGAGGTCCAGGATGTTCATCTGCACAGTGCCTACGACGATCGTGACCTGATCCGGTTTGGGATTCAGCTCCGTCAGCATGTGTCGGGTGTCATAGCCGAGCCATTCAGCCTTCGCGTCGTCCTCCGGCGGCGCGAATGAGATGGAGCCCCCGACCTGAATGATCATCTTCGGTACGGCCTTCCGCAGACGCGCGATCTGCTCGTTGAACTCGTTGAAATTTTTCGAGCCGTGACCGGTCTTAGGATCCCTGACATGGAGGTGCAGCACAGTCGCGCCGGCGTTGTAGCAATCGACCGCCTTTTGCGTCTGTTGCTCCCAGGTTACGGGGATATCTTCCGGATAGTCGCTCGGAAGCCATTGGGGCCCATACGGCGCCACTGTGATAATCAGTGGCTGCTGATTCTCGGGAAGCAGTGAGTCGTTAGTGAAATACATTGGACTCCTCCTTTAAAGAAAATCTTTCACAGCGTGACCATTTGCCCAAAAACCGCGTTTGCTGCAATTGGACTCTGGTCCTGTATTGCCGCAGAGAGTTGCCCCTGCAATCGTAAATGCCCACAGAATGCCCGCACTCGCTTGGCCGCTTCAGCGTGGATGCGCGTAAATGAGCGCAGCAAATCGGTGAAGCTCAAGCGAGGTTCACGAGGTACACAGTAACGTTCACCAACTAGGCCGCGTGATTTTCGGATGCCTGGCAGGCCTCAGAACCCGAGCCAAAACCGTCCAAACGTCTACTTTGCGACTACATTCTCCTTTACGATCCCACAGAAACTCACGATGCGGTCAGCGAGAAACACTCTAAACTCCTTCTATGCGTGGGGTTTCTGAAGAGTGAGCCGTCCGGGACTCGAACCCGGGACCCTCTGATTAAAAGTCAGATGCTCTACCGGCCTGAGCTAACGGCTCCCTGAAAAAACCAGAAGAAGGCCAATATTTGCAGGCTTTTCTCTGCATTGAAAGACCCGACTGTGCCCGAAATTGTGCTCGCTTCCTAAGAGACGCGTATAACTCTTCCTCGTTGGATCGACCATTTGCTCAGATTGTGAGCACCTGCGGTGGGGACGGCGTTCCCATCTCGTCCAACATAACCGGCGCAATCGTACGCGCGAAGTTAGCGCCATCTGCCGCAAGCCTTACACGAAATTTCCATCCAGCGTAGTCAAACGATTGTAGGATCCGACCGGTTGCCCGCTGACCTCGTCGCGGCGCGCGCGACCCATTTGATAACTTCGCACAGTTCAAGGTAATCGTGGAAAGGAATCTTGCAGCAAACATCCAGCGTATCAGCGGTTCGCCAGCGCTCTCTAACAAGCAATGTGAAAGATGGAAAAGACCCGAGACTTTCGCGCAATCTTCCGCGGCCAAAGCAGCCACGATTCGCTAGGGCTTGCTAGCGTCGGCGGCAGCGCGCGCGCTCCCTGACTGCGCCAGCGCCGCCGCGCCGGCGGCGCTAGAGGTCTGCGCCGGCGAGATCGTCACTCGCGATTCGAGGAACGCCACCAGGTTGTCGAGGTCGTCGTGGGTCAGGATGCCCGCGAACGACGGCATATTGCTGCCGCCATTGGCGATTTTGATCCGCAAATCGTTGACGCTCAGCCGATGCGCCACGTCAGTAAGGTCGGGACCGCGCATTCCGCCGTGACCGTCGATCGTGTGGCAGAACTCACATCCCTTGTCATGAAAAAGCTGCGCCCCTATGACAATCGGAGGGCTGGTGGTCCCCACCAAAGCGGCGGATAGCGGCTGGGCGTCGAATTTTGGCGACCATGGCGCTCTCGATCCCTCGATCCAGAAGCCGATTATGCTCAGCACGATCATCAGGACGGCCGCGACCGCCCACGGACGGCGAGAGGGATGGCGTTCGCCCTTGTTCCACAGCACCGGCACCAGCAACAGGAAAACGATCGCGGCCATCGGCGCCGCAATCATGAACACCGACTCCATCCCGCGCGGCAGCAGCGCCAGCACGGCGTAATACCAAAGCATGTACCAGTCAGGAGCGGGATCGTTAGCCAACAGGCTCGGATTGGGAGGCTTGCCGAGCTCGGGCGGCCCTACGAGGAAGGCCAGCGCCGCAATAGTGACAACCACGCCGACTGCGACCACCACGTCGCGCCACGCGGCATCGGGCCAGAACGGCACGCCACGCTCCTCGAGCAGCTTTTCATATTCAGCGCGGTAGGTTTTGGGATTGACCTTTTCGCCGGGCACCGGCGGCGCGGAAATTCCGTCGTGGATAACGAGGTAGAGATGGAGCGCCAACAGCGCGAAGATCATCGCCGGCAGGAAGAATACATGGAAAGCGAAGAAGCGGCTGAGCGTCGCGCCGCCGAGCGTCTTACCGCCGAGCAGGAAGCGCGCGAGATACGTCCCGATGAACGGCGTGCGTCCCAGCATCTCCGCCGCAAGCACCGTGGCCCACACCGCGGTCTGATCCCAGCGCAGCAGTTGCCCGCTGAACCCCATGGCGATCGTTACGAACAGCAGCATCACTCCGCTGACCCAGTTGAATTCCCGCGGGTACTTGTAACAGCCCATCAGGAAGACCTGGATCATGTGCATGCCGACCAGCAGGATCATCGCGGAGGCGCCGAAGAAGTGCATCCCGCGCAGGAAGTTTCCCAGCACCGCCTTGTAGGTGATGAATTCGAGCACCTGATAGGCCGATCCTGACGCCGCGACGTAACGCGTCGCCAGCGCAATTCCGGTGACCACCTGCATCATGAAGGCGACCAGCACCGCGCTGCCGAACACGTACCACCATCCGGTGTTCGGCGGCACCGGATGCTTCATCACGTCGCCGAAAAATTTAATCAGGCCGGTGCGCTCCTCGAACGCGTCGACGGCCTCTCTGAAGATTCTTTTGATCACGTCCCCCCTCCCGCGACGCGGCTATTCGATTGGCACAGCGCTGGCGAGGATTTCGACCTTTCCCTCGCGCACGCGCACCGGGTACTTGAACAGTCCACGCGGCGGCGGACCGGCGGCTACCTCGCCGTCGGCGTAGTAAACGCCGCCATGGCAGGGACACATGAACAAGTCGGCCTTTGCCAGCCACCGTACGGGACATCCGAGATGAGAGCAGTTAACCGCAAACGCGACGAAGCCGCCGGAATCCAGACGCCGCAGCCACGCCGCCGTCATCGCGGTCACTCCCGCCCAGGTCATGGGCGAGGGGTCGAGAAAGCTGACCTTAACGGTCTCTCCGGGCTTGAAGTTGTCGACCCCGCCCACCGTGCGCCACACGTCTTTTTCGGGGGCGATCAGCGGTCCGAGGATGAATCCCACGACCGGGATGCCGACGATCACAGCGGCGACGGCGGAAAGCGCGATACAAAGCCGTCCCATGAAGCGGCGGCGTTCGGGACTAAGCGCGTCGCCGCGGCCTGGCTGCTGTGTTTCACTCGCCATGCAACAATTCTCCCACCCACTTGCTAATCGACACTATCATCAGAATCAGGCCAGCGGCTGAGAATACATAGGAACTGACTACTCCAAAAAGCAGAAACGTTATGCCGAGTGCGAGGAACGCCGGCGCGTAAGTGGCCGGCGGGATTTTCTCCGGCAGCGGCGTGCTCCACCCGCCGGCGTCGTCGGGGCGCGTCTGCGCTTCGTCTTCCGGGGCCATGCGAATCGTCTCCTAAAAGCGCGCCGCCGCGGGCGCAACGCCGTCCGTCTCGGCGACGCCGAACCATTGCAGAAACAGCACGATCATCACCGCCAAAAAAACAAAGCCGCCGCCCACCCACATCAGAAGCCCACCGACCTGCTGATCCAGTGCAGGCGTCAGGCCCCATCCGATGCGCAACAGCGCGGCGACATGCAGCGAGTCGGCGGGATGCAGGTACGGCGCGTAAAGGCCTTCTGGAGCGAAAGTCAACCAGATGCCGAGTATGCTGTTGGCCATCGCGCCGCCGACCAGGTAGACCTGCGTCCACAACGGCGACATCCGGCACTGCGGGAGCGGCGCGAGAACCGGCCACCAGAAGATCGTCGCGGTTACCATGAAGCACAGATGCTCCGCGATATGGACGTATTCATTGCCGAGCGCCGCATCGAAAAGCCGCGGTAGATGCCATACGGCGAGCGTCGCGATTCCGAGTGTCCAGGCCAGCAGCGGGTTTCCCAGCACGCGCTCGATACGGCCGAACGGGCGACAATCGAGCACCGCACGCGCGAAACGCGGCGTGATGCCGAGCAACAGCAGGGGCGGCACCGCAAGCTCGAGCAACAGATGCTGAAGCATGTGGGCGCTGAACAGATATTCGTCGCCCAGGATATCGAGCGGAGAAACGAGCGCGAACAGCATCACGGCCACCCCAGCGACGAACCATCCCGCGCGAGACAGGTCGCCGCGATGCGCGCTCCAATAGGCCGCAAGCAGCGCCGCGCATCCGATCAGCACGGACAGGTCCGGGTCCCACGCTCGCAGTATCACAGCCATCTTGCTATTCGCGATTCTTTGCGCCCGCGTTTCAGCGAATTACCGCCCCTATGCGATCAGCGGCCACAGATAAACCACTGTGAAGATCACTACCCACACCGCGTCAACGAAATGCCAGTACATCGCGACGGACTCGAAGCCCGACGGCTTGATCGCGCCGAGCCGCCCGCTTATCGCGATACCCAGCAACGCGCCAAGAGCGACGAGGCCCATCAGCACGTGCAGGCCATGAAAGCCGGTAAGCGTAAAGAAGGTCGAGCCGAACAGGTTGGTACTAATCGTGACGCTGTGCGCGAAGAGGCCCAGGTACTCGCGCGTCTGGCCGAAGAGAAAAATCGCGCCCAGCACCACGGTTAGCGCGAGCCATCGACTGACGCCGCTCCGATCGCCAATCCTGAAGCTGCGTGAGGCCAGATGGATCGTCGCGCTGCTCAGGAACAGGCAGACGCTGAACACGAGCGTGCGCATCACGTTGAGGCTGTTGGCGGCGCTCGGCCCGTTGGCAGGCTGCGCATGGAAGAACGCATAGGTGATCACCAGGATCAGGAAAAACCACGCCTCCGAGAAAAGAAACAGGCCTACTCCGACCTTGGTCCTGTCAGGCATCTTGTTTTCCGGCATCGCGGCCGCTCACCCTGCCAGCTTCGTTAGCATTTCGTCGGTGCGATCCGGATGGGCGAGGTCCCACAACGGCCGGCGTCCGCGAATCGGCGGCACGCGGGTGAAATTCTCCGGCGGCGGCGGCGAGGTGGTCGCCCACTCCAACGTCCACGCATCCCATGGATTGTCGCCCGCGATTTTTCCTGAGCGCAGCGAGATTACGATATTGGCCATGAGGATCAGCACCCCAAAGGCGAGCATGAACGCGCCAATCGTCGAAATCATGTTCATCGCTTCCCATCCCGGTAGCGCAGGATAGGTGAACACCCGCCGCGGCATCCCAAGCATCCCGAGAACATGCTGGATCATGAAAGTCAGGTTGAAGCCGATGAAAGTCAGCCAAAAATTGACCTTGCCCCAGCGCTCATCGAGCATCCGGCCACTGATTTTTGGGAACCAGTAGTAGACACCGGCGAAAAGCGCGAAAGCGCTCCCGCCAAATAACACATAGTGAAAGTGCGCGACCACGAAATAGCTGTCGGTCAATTGCCAGTCGATCGGAACGACCGCGAAGGCAATGCCCGAGAGCCCGCCGATCGTGAACATCACGATGAAGCTGACCGCGAACAGCATCGCAGTCGTAAACCGCACCCGTCCCTGGTACATAGTCGCGGTCCAGTTGAAAATCTTGATTCCCGTAGGCACCGAGATGGCCATGCTGCAGATGGCGAAGAACAGATCAAAGGCGTGGCCCAGCCCGACCGCGAACATGTGATGCGCCCACACGGTGAGGCTCAGAAACGCGATCGCGAGCGTCGAGGCGGCGACGAAGTCATATCCATAGATAGGCTTGCCCGAGAACACCGGGATGACTTCCGAGATTATCCCGAAAGCGGGCAGGACCATGATGTAGACCTCGGGATGGCCGAAGGCCCAGAAAACATGCTGCCACAGCACCGCCGAGCCGCCGGTGTCGGCACGAAAGAAATGTGCGTTGAGCAGCCTATCCGCAAGCAGCATCACCAGACCCGCATTGAGTATCGGCATCACCACCACAATCAAGAAACCGGTAATCAGCGTCATCCAGACGAACAGCGGCAGACGCCGGATACTCATTCCGGGGGCGCGCATCGAGATGATCGTCGCCATCAGGTTGATTCCGGCGGTTAGCGTGCCCACGCCGATCCCGAGCAGTCCGAGTATCCAGTAGTTCACGCCGGGACCGTAGGAGTACGCGGTCTCACTGAGCGGCGCGTAGGCAAACCATCCTACATCAGGTGCGCCGCCACTGATGCCACCGGTCGCGAAGCTGAAATAAAGCATCAGTCCGCCGAAAATCTGCACCCAGAAGCTGAGCGCATTGAGCCGCGGAAAGGCCATGTCGCGCGCGCCAATCATCAGCGGCACCATGTAGGTCGCGAACCCGACCAGCAGCGGCACCACCACCAGGAAGATCATCGTGGTGCCATGCATCGTGAAGAACTGGTTATAGACCTGCGGGCTGAGGAAGTGATTATTGGGCACGGCGAGCTGAATGCGCATCAGCAGCGCGAGCACGCCGGCAACCAAGAAAAAAAGGAAAGCGCCCAGCAGGTACATGATCCCGAGCTGCTTGTGATCGACCGAGGAGACCCAGCTGAGCCAGCCTTCGCGCGCTTCGAGCTCGAACGACTCGCCGCCAAGCGCCTCGGGAATCGCCGCGTCTTTCATTTTTGCGTCTCCAGGAACGCGACCAGCGCGCGTACGTCGCCGTCGCTCAGCTTGAAATTGGGCATGTTGCTGCCGGGCTTGAAGTCTTCAGGATTGTGCAGCCAGGCGGCCAGGTTTTCCGGCGTGTTCTCCAGCGCGCCCGCCGCGAGCGTCCGGCGGCTGGCGATGTGGGTGAGGTCGGGGCCCACGCTACGCAGGTGGCAGTTGGTGCAAATGTTCTCGCGGTAAATCTTCGCGCCGAGCTGCTCGTCCGCGGTGACGGGCTTGGGCGGGATGCCCGACTGTTGTTTTATCCAGACCGCGAAGTCCTCGGGCGAATCCGCAATCACCATGATGCGCATCCACGCGTGTTCATTGCCGCAGAACTCGGCGCACGCCCCGAGGTAAGTACCGCTGTGGTCGGCCTCGATCCACAAGCGATTAGGATGACCCGGCACGACGTCGATCTTGCGCCCCAACGCGGGGACCCAGAAGTCGTGGATCACGTCGGCTGACCGAAAATCGACCAGCAACTGTTTTCCAATTGGAATATGTATCTCGTTGGCGGTGGTCACGCCGGACTTCAGGTAGATGATTTCCCACCACCATTGATGAGCGACGATCCTGAGGTCCGGCTTGGCACCGGCGGATGGCGGGTCGCCGGCGCTCATGGCCCTTACCATGAAACCCGACAGCACGACCAATGACAGGATCGGCAGGGCGGTCCAGATGATTTCGAGCTTTCGCGAGCCGAAACTCTGCTCCGCCTCACGCGCTCCGGGCCGATCCCGATAACGGATGATGGCGTAGATGACCAGGAAAGTGACCAGGATCAGGATCGCGGAGAGAAAAATCAGCGTGCCGACAAAGAGGTTCGAAATCGCGACCGCCTGCGGCGAGGCCGGAGCGAGGGTAAACGCGTTAGCGGTATACGGCCCAGGCATAGCCACACCAACCACCGGCGCCGCGCGAAGCGGCATCACGCCGCGTGCAAAAATGCCGACTCGTGCGCGCAGCCTAACCTTCGGGCGCGGCATATTGCAAGCAAATTCGGCTCCGCGGGCCGCGCCCGATATCACGAATTGATTAACCGGCGATCGCGTTGGCGGGCGCAGCGCGAGCTTTGATAAATAAATAAAATCGAACCGTGAGCGATCCGCCGAGCCGGACGCACAACAAAATCGATAGCGAGGACAAAAGAGCCATGTTGGAAGCATCGGAACAACTCGAGCACCTGAAGCTGGCCGCAGAGGTCGCCGGGCTCGAAGTGCCGCGTCTCACACTTCCCGAGGACCACGATGTCGTGGTCAACCGGATGCGTTTCCACTACCTCGATTGGGGTACGGCGGGGCGCCATCCGATTCTTTTTCTTCACGGCGGCGGACTCAACGCGCATACCTGGGATCTGGTGTGCCTGGCGCTGCGCAGCGAATATCACTGCCTCGCGCTTGACCAGCGCGGCCATGGCGATAGCGAATGGTCGCCGGTCGGCGACTACAGTCTGCCGAGCCAGGTGCGTGACGTTGAGCACTTCATCGAAAAACTCAAGCTCGAGCGGCCGCTGATGGTCGGCCATTCGATGGGCGGATTTGCGGCCATGGCATATGCGGCGAAGTTCGCGCGCCGGATGGCCGGACTGGTGCTGGTCGACGTCGCGCCCGAGCTTAATCCGAGCGGCACCGCGCGCATCCGCAATTTCCTCGCCCAAGACCGCGAGTTGGATTCGGTAGACGCGTTCGTGGAGCGCGCGATGGCATTCAATCCGCTACGCAATCCCGCGCTGCTGCGCCGCAGCCTGTTGCACAACCTGCGCGAGTTGCCCAATGGCAAGTGGACCTGGAAGCACGATCCCAATCGCTTCCATCCCACGCCCGAGTCAATGCGCGCGCGACAGACGGAGATCATGAACGAGATCGCTCACATTACCTGCCCGACGCTGGTCCTGCGCGGCGCGAAGAGCGACGTGCTGACCGACGAGAGCGCGGCAAGTTTCGCGAGCGCGCTGCCCGACGGGCGCTGGGCGCGCGTCGAGGACGCGGCACACACGGTGCAGGGCGACAATCCGCGCGGGTTGGTCGAAGCGTTGCGCCCGTTTTTGCGCGAAATCAAACTTTAGGCGCGTCGGCGATTCCGTCTTCGCGTTGGGCGCCGGACAATATGTCGGGAGGCCGACTGGAAGGGGATTACTTATGCGAGGGGTTTCCGGCTTCGCTCTCCCGCGAAAAGTGGATGGTAAATGTCGTCCCTTTACCCTTTTCAGTCTGTACCGAGATCGTGGCTCCATTCAATTCCAGATACTTGCGTGTGAGGGCCAGTCCCAGTCCCGAGCCTTGAAATTGCCGACTGCTACCTGAACGCTCCTGCGAAAACGGTTCAAACAAGTGCGGCAGGTACTCCTCGCTAATAGCCATCCCGGTATCGCGAATCTCAAGACAAAGCGTTCCATCGGGAGTTCGATACAGCCGGCAAGTAATCGCGCCGCGCTCGGTAAACTTGAGCGCATTGTCGAGCAGGTTCGTGAGGGCTTGCGTTAGACAGTATTCGTCGAAGACTACGCTGGCGCCGGGCGTGTCGATTGTATATGTCAGCGCAATGCCCTTGCGTTCGGCAATAAGTCGAAAATCCGCAAGCAGGCGCTCCAGCAAGGGACCGATCTCCAACCGGGTCGGCACCAAGTTGAAGGCACCCGTCTCGATTTTGGAGATGTCCAGAATGTTGCCGATGGTGCGGAGCAGGCGTGCGCACGCACGTTGGGTTCCTTCCGCGTAGTCCTTCAAACTTTGATCTTTCTGCTCGGCCAGGTGTTCACCGATTAGTTCCGTATACCCCGTTATTACATTCAGCGGTGTGCGGATCTCGTGACTCACGTTCGCTATGAACGCGGACTTCAGACGCGAGGCCTCCAGCGCCGCGTCACGCGCGGCCTCGAGAAGATCTCTCTGCTCCCGAAGGCGATCGACGACCGAGGTCACCACCGCAACCGCGAGTACCATGATGGGGACGATGGTGATTGCTTCGGTGGCGACCAAGGAGATGCTGACGGCGTGGGAAAAGCCCGGAGCCTCCGCGGAACGCAAGAACGTGGTCGCGGCCATCCCGGTGTAATGCATGACGGGGTTGGCCGCTCCCAGCAGTAGAACGCTGGCAGCCCTTCGCAACTTCGGCGCAGTGGCCTCATCCGGAAAGAGAAACCTTAGCTGCAAGGCCGCCAGCGAGAACAGCATCGGGAGAATCACCGACGCGGTGACGAGTGCGGGAGAATAGCGGCACATCCCCTCGAATCGCATCGCCGCCATGGCCGTATAATGCATGGCCGCGATGCCGCCGCCTATTAAGATGCTGCCGACAAGAGCCCGACCCCATCGTATGTTCAACAAATTCACGAGAAACAGACCCGCTGCCGCACTGACGACGGCAGGGAGAAAAGAGAGCACCACCGTGGGCCAGTGGTACAGAACAGGCACCGGCAAGCTGAGGGCCAGCATCCCTGTGTAGTGCATCGACCACGTCCCGAGCCCGCTCGCCGTGGCGCCGCCGATCACCCACCGGAGCCACGCCCTGCCGCGAGCCGCGGCTATTCGCTCGGCCAGCTCCAACGCAGCGTATGCGCCCAGCATGGAAATCAGGATCGACAGCGCAACGATGCGGAAATCGTAAGAGCGCACCATGACCGCGGCAGCGGTCATCGGTATAAGCGACCCCGGGGTCGATGTAGGAGCATGCGGAGCCTCCTGACGAGACCACGGAAACAGCCGGGACGGTCGATGGGAGTCTAGGCACGGGTGCCGCCAGTGTCAAAGACGTTCACAAGTAGATAACAAATGATTTACGCGTCGCGCTGGGGATGTACCGCATCGAATTCGAGCTTTCGGGCACAGTCCGGCGTTAACGACCGCCAGCGCTGGTCAGTGCCGTTCGTGACGAATAACGCCGCGGCGCTCGAGTTCCGTGACCTGCTCCGCTGTGTACCCCAAGTAGTCGCCGAGAACTTCGGCGTTGTGCTCGCCCAAAAACGGAGCTTCAAGATCGAGCGGTGCCGGGAAGTCGGAAAAACGCAGCGCGAAACCCGGCAACTCGAACTCGCCGAGTATCCGGTCGTGTACCTTGCGGATGGTGCCGCGTTCGCGCAAATGCGGATGATTGATCGCCTCCTCGACCGAAAGCACTGGCGCGCAAGGCACGCGATGCTCACGCATCGCGGCGAGCGCGGCCGCGTCGCTCGGCAATGAGGCGATCCAGCGCTCGATTTCATCGACCAGCACTCCGAGGTGTTTCACCCGCGATTCGTTGTCGATGAAGCGCGATTCCTGCGCCAGCTCCGGCCGGCCCATCGCATTGCACAAAAACCCGAAGATATGGTCCATCGGGCACATGATAATGATATAGCCATTATGTGCTTTGAATACTCCCACTGGTGCGAGGTAGAAGTTATGCAATCCCGAGCGCATCGGTTTGTACGCACCTTTGCTCAGACTATGTATCTGCACGCTCGCTTCGTGGTAATGGAAATAAGTATCCAGCAGCGACAGATCGAGGTATTGGCCGCGGCCGCTCCGCTCGCGATAGAGCAGCGCACAGGCTATCGCGCCCATCGCATGTGCGCCGGTGCTGACGTCGCCGATCGCCGCCATCACCACGTACGGCGGGCCGTCGGGCTCGCCGCCCATGCTGGTGATCCCGGCGTAGGCGGCGCCCAGGGTATCGAAGCCGGGCTGGCTCGAGAGCGGCCCGGTCTGGCCGAAGGCCGAAACCGAACACATGATCGCACACGGATTGATCGATTTAACTGTTTCCCAGCCAAGACCCATCCGCGCAATAACGCCAGGTGCGAAGTTTTCGACCACTACGTCCACCTTGGCCACCATGGCCTTCAAGATCGCAAGGCCGTCGGGCGTTTTGGGATCGACGCAGAGGCTTTTCTTGCCACGATTGTGCTGGACGTAGTAGCCGCTGCGTCCATTGACCTGCATCGGCGCAAGACGCGTCTTGTCGCCGCCCGGCGCAAGCTCAACCTTGATCACCTCGGCGCCCATCTCGGCCATCATCAGGGTGACCGTCGGCCCGGCGACATACTGGGTAAAGTCGAGGACCTTGTAACCGTCGAGTACTCCCAAAGGCGCGTCTGTGCTCATCGTTGCCTCCCGGATTTAGACCCTGTATAGCACGGCTGAGCACGAAATCGATCCATTTCAACGGGGTCGAGAGTCGGTCGGTCAGTGAGCCACTCTCGCCTCCTTCGAGCGAACGCGCTCTGCCGCAGAGTCAGATTGACGGGGCTAAGTCGCACTGGTAGTCGGATTCGTCATAGCGGACGACGGGCCCGCGAGGGGGTCACATGCTGTGTACGCCCAATGCCTTAAGGGGCAGACTGGCCGCCCAACGTCGTGTAAAATCCCGATAACTCTATTCGCAATGTTCAGAGCGATCTCTGGCGCAATACAGGAGCAGCCAAGAATCATGAGCCACGGAGAGGACAGTCACGACCGACAAACGGGTGAGTTCGGCCCGGAAGAGCAGATCCATTACCGGGAGTACAAGCTGCTGCTCAAGCCGGAGCGTTTTGCCGACGAGGAGGGCTTTCATAAGTTCTACAAGCACGCTCATCACGTCGCCAAGGCGATGGGGGTGCACCTGGAAAAATCCGAGAAGCACGAGCCGCACGTGCGCGAGGTCGTTTTTTACGACACGCCACACTTCAAGCTTTACACCGACGGCTTCATCCTGCGTAAACGAACTTTCTTCAAAAAAGGCCACCCGGAGCCCAATTTCGAACTGACTATCCGCTACCGCAATCCCGATGCGAAGGCGGCGGCCGCGGTCGATATGCATCCGCTGCTGCCTTGCATCTACACGGTAAAGTTCAAAGAGGAGATTCTTCAGCTCAAGGACAAGCTGGCCGGGATGCGGATGCTTTACGCCAACGGTTGCGAACTCGACACGCCCAACGTCATCTTGACCCAGCGCTTCGAGATTATCTCGCAGGTTTTCCCCGCGCTGCAAAAAGTTCGCAGCGCCAATCCCAAGGCCACGATGGGTATCGTTAACGACGTCACCGTCGACGAGACGCTCGTCCATCTGGGCGAGCTGGATTTTGGCGGTAAAGTGGAATGCAAAGCCTCGGTGGCGATATGGCGCAACCGCTCGACCGGACGCGACATGATCGCTGAGTTCGGCTACCAGCTGAAATTTGAGGGCTTGGCCTCGCTGCATCGCAAGCCGCGTGAGTTGTCCGAGCAATTCTTTAAGAATATCCAGTTGGAGTGTTCCGATTGGGTTGCGATGGGCACCACCAAAACCGCATTGGTTTATGGGATGGGGCGCAAACCGGTCAATCATCATGAATGACGCCAGCGCGGTGGCCGAAGCGGCAGCGGGCGCGCCAGTTTCGCTGGGAATGATCTTCCGGACCTTTCTGATGGCCGGAGCTATAAGCTTCGGCGGAGGCGTGGTCGCCTATCTTCGTGAATACACGGTCAGCGACACCAAGTGGCTCGACGACGACGCCTTCCTCGACGCGCTCGAGATAAGCCAGACTCTGCCCGGCCTCAACGCGGTCAACATGAGTGTGATCATCGGCGATAACATGCGCGGCATACCGGGCGCAATCGCGGCGGTGGCGGGGCTGGTGCTTCCCGGAGTGGTCGTAATCATGGGCCTGGGCGCCGCCTGGCAGGAAGAATCGAACAATCCGCAGGTGAGAGCCTTTCTGATCGGCGTGGCGGCGGCTGCGGTCGGACTGCTGAGCACGGTGACGCTGCAACTGGGACACAAGCAATTCGCCAAGCCGCTTGACCTTGCGATCGTCGCAGCAACCTTTATCGCAGTGAGTGTCCTGCGCATTCCGCTTTACATCGTGCTCCTGGTGATCGGCTCCACGGCGATATTGCTGTACCGGCCTGGCGCGAAGCATCGGTCCATGGAAGAACGCACCCGCGATCTCCGCGAGCGCCTGCGCCATCGACATAACCTCGGTCTCCGGCACTGAGACTAAACCAGGATAGGCACACCAATGGCGAAACTGTTTAACCTGACCTGGGTGTTCATGCTGCTCGCAATCCTCGCGGTGGGCGGAGGCACGGCGGTCCTGCCCGAGATGGAGCACATGACAGTCGATCAATTTCACTGGTTGACCAAGGGCCAGTTCCGCGACATCTACAGCCTCGGCCAGGTCGCGCCGGGGCCGAACATGCTGATGGTGCTGCTAATCGGCCACAAGCTGGCGGGTGCGTTGGGCGCGGCGGTCGTCGGATTGGCCTTCTTCCTGCCGGATTGCATCCTAACCCTGATGGCGAACCGGCTGTGGGTACATTTCAAAGACTCGCCGTGGCGGGCGGCGGTCCAGCATGGGATGGCGCCGGTGGCAATCGGCCTGATGCTCGCGGGCACCTATGCGATCGCGCGCCTGTCGATCTTCAATCTCACCAGTCTGCTGATCGCCGCTTCAATCTTCGGTCTGCTGCTCTGGCGGCACATCAACCCTGCCCTGCTGGTGCTGGCAGGCGGTCTTACCTATACGCTGCTGCCGCACCTCATGGCCCATCTATTCCCGCACTAACACGGCCGAGCTATCCGGGGTGACGCGCCTTGCGTCAGCCCCAAAGCCTGCGTGTGGCGATATCCGCGCCCTTGCGCAGCGCGCCAAGCTTGGCCCACACGATATCCTCCGGAACCATCTCCCACGCCGCGAAGGTTCCAAAACCGCAATCGACGCCGGCGATCACTCGCGAGCGATCTCCAACCGCCTCGGCCACGCGGCAGATTCGGTCAGCCACGACCTCTGGATGCTCGACGAAGCAAGAGGTCGAATCGACGACCCCCGGAATGATCAGCATCCCGTCGGGCGGACGCAGTTTGCCCAGAACTTTGTACTCGTGCTGATGGGCGGGATTGGCCCCCTCCAGCGCCAGCGCGCCAACTCGGGCCTGGTAGATGGCGGGCAGGATAGCCTCAGCCGGGACGTCATGCATGTGCGGCCCGTCGTAATTTCCCCAGCATACGTGCAGCCGCACGCGATCGGGCGGGATGTTGGCGACGGCGCGATTGACCGCGGCTATATGCAATTCGACGATCTTGACGAACTCGTCAACCGATTTGTCCTGGTACAGGAACGTCCGCTCCATCGCGAGATCGGGCGCGTCGAGCTGCAGGATGTAGCCGCGGGAGTGGATGTATTCGTATTCTTTGCGGATCTCGTCGGCGACCGCCATGACATAGCGCTCGTGGGTATCGAAGTATCCTCCATTGAGCATCGTGGTCGCGATGATGCCGGGGGCCGCCGCGGTCATGAAACGTTCCGGAAACTTGGTCGCGGCCGATTTGTCGAACATGTCGCACTCTCTGCGCACCGCGCTTAAGTCTTCATAACTGAGCTTGCCGATCGCCTGCGGCGCGTTGAAGACCTT
Organism: uncultured delta proteobacterium; assembly: GCA_963710455.1. GTDB lineage: Bacteria > Desulfobacterota > Binatia > Binatales > Binataceae > JAKAVN01. Next base: position 362,757 of record CAVQAG010000005.1, on the reverse strand, counting down.
GGCTCCTCCGAGCATCCCGCGCTTGCGCATGACTTCGACGTACTGCGGAAATTCGCGCATATCCCACGGCGTCGGGCGTTGGCTTTCGCCGCCGAAACCTTTCATCCGCTGCGGTACATAGGTCTGAAATCCGACCCGCGGCTGCTCACCGTCGTTGCCGATGTCGACGCCCGCGGCGAGTTGACGATCGACCACGTGCGCGACGGCGGCCTCGGACTCGCGATCGAGCAACTTTTCGTCGATCACCTCGCCGCGTTCCTGCTTGAGCAACAACTCGGTCAGTTTCGGGTTGCGCGGCAAACTTCCGACATGGGTCGTCAGAATTCGTTTTTCGCTTTTCAACATGGCGAACGTCCTCCTTGCCACGCGCCAGCGGCGCGCGATGCGGCGCGCTGCGGACGCGCGCCCCGGCTAAACCGTCCGCAATCTACAGCAATCTTCGGGTCAAGTTGCAAACGCGCCGGATGCGGGTTCAAAACGCTGGCGCAACATCGGAGAGAACGAATCTTCGGAATGAGCGAACGGCCGACTACCAGTTCTCCTTGGGGCCCTTGATGTCCCATTCGTGATTGAGGTTGGAGATCGACACCAGATCCCCCTGCGGATCGACCAGCGCGAGATCGTTGGGATCCAACCGGGGAGGTTCGATCACGCCGGGGTCGGTGATGGGTTCGAGGCCGCTTAGCGGCGTGATGAATTCGACATGCATCGAGCTATAATAGACCAGCGTCGGCAGCTCCACTCCGGCAAAATAGAGACGGCCGCCGTCAGTCAGGGCCGCTGCGTGCCGCGCCTCGAGCCCCATCGCGTAGCTCGGCGTGCTGCGCAAGCGCTCGCGATGATGCACGAGTGCTATCTCGTGCCAGCGCACCGGCGCGCGAACAAGTATCAGAGCCATCGCGAGCGCTCCCAACCCGGTCACTGCCGCTCTCATCGGACCGCGATATTCCAGCGCACGCGCGGCCAGCGTCCCGGCCAACAGTGCCGTCGGGACAAACGCCGGCAAAACGTACCACGGCAGCTTGGTTTGCACCGCGCAGGCCGCACCCAAAGCCACGGCAAGCCAGAGAATCCAAAGACTCGTCGCGGGCCAGAGACTCGCCGCCGGATTGATCGACCTCCACCGGCTCCTGATGGTGGCAAGCGCCCCTTGAACCATTCGACGCCGCATCGCGATAGCAAACGCGCCAGCAGGCAGGATGAGCGGCCAGAGAATATGGACCTCCTTCCAGAACCCCGTCAATGTATACCATCCGGAATGAGTCTCGTCCTCGAGATGCCGCACGACACGAGACAGCGTCTCATGATGGACGAAACTGCTCCAGAAGAGGGGGTTGTGCAACGCCTCGTAGAGGTACCAGGGGGCTCCCACGGCCAGCGCACATCCGAAAATAACCGCGAGACCGACAACGCCGATCGCCTCGAAGCCCGGCAATACGAATACGGCCAGCGGCGCAATGATGAGCGGAATGGTACCGGCCAGCCCCTTGCTCAGGATCGCGAAACCGCTCGCCATCCCAGCCAGCGCGCAAAAGCGCCGGTCCTCACGCGCGCGCAATATCGCATAGAGAGCGAGGGTCAGAAAAAAAAGCAGCGGCGCGTCGGTCGCGCAGTCGCGTCCGCCGCGCGCGACGAAGAAATAAAATTGCAGCGGCGCAAGTGCAGCCAGGGTACCCGCCAGCCGTCCAACGGCACCTGCAGCGGTTAGATAAATCAGCAGCAGCGTCGCCAATCCGGCGGCCACCGAGGGCAGCCGCGCGGCGAACTCGCTCTCCCCGAGCACCTTGAATGAACCGACCAATGCCCAGAACAAGAGCGGCGGCTTTTTGACGTAAGCTTGTCCATTCCAGGTAAAGTCAAGATATTTATGGTTCGCGATCGCTTCGTGGGCTACTTCGGCGTAGGTCGCCTCGTCCCAGTCGACCAGCGGGGCCGCTTTCATCCCGGAACCAAGTGCGAGCGCGCCAAGAGCGATGATTAGTATCAGCTCAAGTCTGAACCTTAGTATCCGAGCGAGCACGGCTGATACCGTCGGGCGAAGGCTTGGCGCAAAGAGATCGGACGTCACAGGGGTTTCAGGAGCCACTCCGGCTCCAGGCGCCCTGTCTATACGAACATCAGGCGCGCTCACGATACTGGTGTCGGCAATTGGGCTTTCTTCCATCTTACGAGCAGACCGCGACGGCGGAGGCTAACCTCGTCTTCTGATACGCATGCGGCTACTACTGGTTTCATCATAAGGGCGCATCTCAAGCGAGGCAATTCGACGTCCAGCTGGCAACGGCCCAGCCTCGATCAAAACTGGCGCGAGGCCGGGCCATTGCTTCAATTAACTTAAGGTCAGTGGACCAAGTCTCAGGCAGTTTAGACTTTGGCCGCGGGTTCGACCCAATCACGCGCTATCTGTTCCATCTTGGCGATCATATCGCGCTCGCTGGAGGGCGGGTTGAACTCGATGAGGCCCAGTTCATCGACGCCGATGTCACGGTAGCGCTTGAGATCGTCGCGCGTGATTGGCTTGGTGTAGGGCGAAAGTGCCATGTAAATTTCCGAACGCTTGCGTCCTGCCGCCTTGATCAACTGGTCTAGACGGGCCATTTTGTCTGCCGCCTCGGCCGGCGAAAGATTGAAACCACACCATCCGTTACCATAGTCGGCAACGCGCTTGAGCGCGGGGCCGCTCTCGCCGCCGAACCATATCGGCACCTCGCCTCGGACCGGCTTGGGGTAGCTGCGAACGTTGTCGAACTTGTAGAACTCGCCCTTGTAGCTGCTATGAGCGTCGCGCCACAGACAGCGCATCGCGTCGATACACTCGCGCGTGCGCTGGGCGCGCCGTTCCCACGGCACTCCGACCGCATTGAACTCCTCCTCCAGCCATCCGACACCCACGCCCAGCGTAAAGCGCCCGCCGCTTAGCTGGTCGAGCGTCGCGACCACCTTGGCCAGCACCACCGGATTGTGCTCGGGCACCAAGCAGATTCCGGTGACCAGCTTGACACGCGAAGTATAGGCCGCGGCGTACGCGAGCGTGGTGAACGGATCGGCGAACGCTGTGTCGGGCGGTAGCGGGAACTCACCTTTCGAGTAGGGATACTTGGAGATGTGCTGGTCGAGTAGCACCACGTGTTCGGGTGCCCAGACGGTGGAAAAGTTGAGCCGCTCGGCATTCACTGCGACGGTCTTAACCAGGTCTGGCCGCGACAGATGGCCGATTCCGACGGCGAAAAACCCTATCTTCATAATTTTCTCCTTCCCAAATGCATTTATTTTCGCGCAAAAGGAATGTCCCCGTAAAACGCGCTCGCTCCCTCATAGCACAGAGCGGCATTTTGTACCCGCCGGTTGACATGACCTGCGGTTGGGGGAATTAAGCGCTCGCGCCCCCGAGGGTGCGATTTTGTGCGGGCGGCTATCTTATCAGCACGAGGTAAGCGGCCAACCCCAGTCCGAGGCATGCGAGAGTAAGAGCGACAGCGATCGCCGAGGCCGAAGGCCGGCCCAGCTTCTCTTCGCGGTTGAGCCTGCCTATCAGGCGGACGTGATTTATCGATGCGCTGACGTTTACGACCACTCCGAGCAGCAGCAGTCCGGTTCCCATCCACAATGAAGCGCCGGTGGAGTGGAGCGGCAGGTAATGAGTAGTCATCGCGATCTCGCGCAGAAACAAACCAAACCGCGCAACCACGAAACCGAATCCCATCAAGGCAAGACCCGTTCGAATCCAGGCCAGAAACGTCCGCTCGGCGGCCAAATAGTCACTCGGAGAAGCGATCCCTCCTTGCGCCATCGCCGCCCTCTAAGACGCTTCTTCGCGAATACTCAATTAGTCGCCCGCCGCTTCGACTTCGACGAGGTTGTCAGAGAACGTCGGCGCGTTGCCCAGATCGGCGAGCACAGAAGCATTCGCGGCGTTGACCGTGCTATTGGAGCGGCTGAACTTGCGCCAATGTCCGAGCGGCGCGACCACCACGCCCTGGCCGCACCGCGTCGCTCACATGCGCGAGCGCCTTGAATGAACCGCGATCGTTGAAAACCCGAACTACGCGCGCCTCAACGATACCGCGCTTCGCGGCGTCCTCGGGATGAATCGTCACCCCCGGCTCTCCTGCGATTCGGCGTTGGTGCGGCATATTCGCATAACATGAATTCAGAAAGGCATGAGACTTGGGCGAAATGATATTGAGTGGGTAGCGTGCCGCCAACGCGGGATTGGTTTTAACCGATTCCCGCGGCGCAATGTAGCTTGGAACCGGATCGACCGCGGCGCCCGGCTCGAATTGAGTCGACCCTTGGCGAAACAGCGGCAGCACGAAATTCCCTCGCGCCGCCATCGATGAAACGAACTCGGTCTTTCCCGACGGGGTCGGAAACCGGCCCTCCGCGTGCGGAGCAAAAGTATCCGGCGCACCGACTCTAAGCCGCGCGTATCCGTCGCGCTTGAGCACGCCGAGGTCGACGCCGCTCAATGCGGGGGCGGCCCAGTCGATGATCGCGAGGGCCGTTTCCTCGTCGGTGCGGTTGAAACAAGCCTCGTCAAAGCCCATCCGTGCCGCCAGCCGCCGGAACATCTCTGTATTCGGGACCGCCTCGCCGAGCGGCGCTATAGCCGGCATGTTGAGCGTAAGGTACAGGTGTCCCCACGAGAACATCAGGTCGAACTGCTCGAGCTGAGTCGTCGCGGGCAAAACGATATCGGCAAATTCGGCGGTGTCGGTAATGAACTGCTCGCTCACGACTGTGAACAGATCCTCACGCGAGAGCCCGGCGACGATACGGTCCTGGTCGGGCGCCACCACGAGCGGGTTCGAGTTGTAGACGAACAGCGCCTTGATCGGCGGCCTGAGATCAAGTCCGCCGCTCAGCGCCGCACCCAGGTGATACTGGTTGATGTGGCGCGTGCCGGGCCGGATAAAGTCCGGGCGCATCAGCACTTCGTACTTTACCGGGAAGGCGAAGTTCGGCATGAAGACCAGGCCGCCGCCCGGCTTGCGCCACGCCCCGACCAGAGCCGGCAGGCATGAGATCGCGCGCACGGCTTGGCCGCCTCCGGCCTGGCGTTCGATCCCGACGCCAAAGCGAATCGCGGCGGGTTGCGCGCGTGCGTATTCGCGCGCGAGTTGCACGATATCCACGGCGGGAATCCCGGTGATGCTCGAAACCCGCTCCGGTGGATATTCTCGTGCGCGCTCTTTCAGCTCCGGGTAACCGACTGTGTACTTTTCTATGTAGTCACTGTCGGCGAGGTTCTCATTGATAATAACATTGATCATACCCAGAGCCAGCGCGCCATCCGTGCCGGGCCGAATCGGGATATGCCAGTCGGCCGACTGGGCCGTGCGATTGCGCGTCGGATCGATCACCACCACCTTGGCGCCGCGCCGCCGAGCCTCAGCGATAATCGGCCACAGATGAAGGTTGGTGCTGATCACGTTGCAGGCCCAGATAACGATGTAGCGGGAGTGGATCAGGCTCTCGGGGTCGGTGCCGGGGGTCGGGCCGACGGTCATCATATAGCCGGTTATGGCACCGGAGGCGCAGAAGGTACGCTCGCTTATCGAGGCGCCGAGCCGGTTGAAGAACGCATCCCCGACGTTGAGGCCGTTAAGCAGGCCCTCGGTGCCGAGGTAACTGTACGGTAGAATCGCCTGAGCGCCGTACTCACCGAGGATTGATTTGAAGCGGGTCGCGATCTCGTCCAGCGCGGCGCTCCACCCAATCTGCTCGAACTTGCCACTGCCCTTGGGCCCGACGCGACGCAACGGATGTAACACGCGGTCAGGGCTGTAGACGCGCTCGACATAGTCGTTGACCTTGACGCAGAGCGCGCCCCGGGTGAACGGGTGCTCAGAGTCGCCCCGCACTTCAAGGGCACGGCCCGCCTCGACTGTAACCAGCATCGCACAGGTATCCGGGCAGTCGTGGGGACAGGCACCGCGCACTACTGTTTTCACAGAGTCCGCTTTGGCTGCGGCATGGCTACGAGGCATCGTGGGGTGACTCCTCTCGATCTGGTCTCGGCCGGCTTGGAAAGGTGCGTTTCAGCCGAACCCGCAAGTGTCATAATCGGCTGGCCTTATGACCCTTGCAAGGGCTTTTGAATTGAAATAGTTGCTTCTGGGAGTCGTACAAATTTTCTGCAAGTTGTCCCGAATCCACTAACTTTTACGCTGGAACCATACTAAAACCGGCGCCTTCAACGACAGCATCCGAGATCGCTATTGGATTGAGTAAGGGCATCAGCTTCCAAAACTCAACAGGCACTCCGTTAGTTTGTGATTTCGTTCCGAGCACGCCGCCGCCCTATCCCTTCTCGACCGGCGCTCCGGGCAACAACCCTGTCATCATGATAGAGTTCGGCTGCCCGAACGCGTCGACTAACGAGCGCCCCGAGGCCTTGGGTGTCTATGTGGCGCAAATTTGGTCGCACTGTTGTGTCCGGCTTTTCTTCAAGGCAGCAGTTGCACACGGCCATGACGGCTACATTAGCGACGATGCCTGCGCTGCGGTACCAACGACGCTGGTCCTGATCCTTGGAAGCGAGGGTGATTCAGCGCACTGCGCGAGTTTCCGCGCGGCACCGGTGTCGCCGGCTGGATGCCGCATCATCCGTACCCGTGGCGCGGCCGGTGCTCCGTGCGAGTCGAGGTTCGGTTGTTCAGGAAGGGCCGCATATTCGACAGAGTCCCGAAGCACAGGCGGCGCTGGGAGCCCGGCGGCGATCTGACGCAGACCGCCAAGGAGATCTCGAAGTACATCTCGTATAGTGAGTCAGCTGAGGCGACGATTGTCGCCAGCGACGAGCTTTAATCCGCTCGCGGCCGCTTGCAGACCCTAAACGCAGAGCAGCGAAGTAACCCGGGCCACTGCGCTAGACGCCCTCGCCGCTCCCTCGTGGCCGAGTCGCGCGGTCGACCTCAACGTTGCGGATGGCTTGGTCGCGATCGCCGTGAGCCTTATCGATGGGGCGGCGCAGCTTGCGGAACTCGTCGGAAACGCCGAGCATCCGGCCCCTGTCGCCGAGCTCACAAATCGTGATCGAGACCCAGTCGGGCAAAGGCTTCCCTAGCAGAAAGTCGAAAGCAGAAAGTCGAATACCGGCTCTTCGTACTTGGTTCGATCGGTCCCATCATAAGCCAGATCGAGTTGGTCCATACTGGCACCTATCGCTTCCGGACGAGTTTTCAAGATCCTTGATTTTTTCAATGTCCCTGATTTTAGCGAAGGCCCGACTGCGGGAGAACCGACGAACCCTTCGTAGACATCGAACGCGAGGAGGTCCTGTTTGACATTTAAGACCTAGGACTCCGCCAATTTTCTAGTCAAACAACCACGCGGTCCCCTACGACAATTTCACAACGATGTAATGCTCGAAGCAAAGTCGCCGTAGAATGAGGGATTTTCGGTAGCGCAGGCGACAGATCACGTTCCTTCTTCTATTCTTTTACCGGCCTCTTCGTTGTTCGTCAGAATGATCCTGGTAAACAACGATCCCGGCCCGGTTAACTCAGCTGCAACACCGCCTGTTGCGGCACTGGTCGCTGACGATCTACTGTCGCGCGTCGATGTCAGTCTTGGAATAGGCGAGAGGCGTGAGAGTAACTTCCGCTCTCCCGAATCGTTGAAACGTGATCAAATTCTTTCGCGGAGTTCTGCTCGCCGAACTTGTCACCTTCACGCTGGCGATGCTGATCGCTTGCATCTTTTCCTCAGCGGCGCTCGCATCCAGTGCCGTCAAGAGTCCAATTCATCACGTAATCGTGATCGTGGGCGAGAATCATAGCTTCGACAACCTGTTCGGCGCGTACCGGCCCAATCCCGGCAGCGGGCAGAGCGTAATGAACCTGCTTTCCAAAGGAATTATCAACCTCGATGGCACGCCGGGACCTCAATTCAGCAAGGCTGAGCAATGGCAGGCGGTCGTTAAGGACAAATATTCCATCGCCCCAGCCCGCACGGTTCCATACGCCCGCTTACCCCAACCCAACACCACCCTTGCCTTCGGCCAGCCGCCAGGCGCGCCCGATGCGAGATTTCCTGCGGACCTGCCCAACGGTCCATTCCAGGTCAGCAAGTACACCGCATATCAGCTCTCCTACACCGGCGACCCGGCTCATCGCTTTTTCCAGATGTGGCAGCAGTACGACGAGGGCCGCAACGATCTATTCGTCTGGAACGCGGTGACTGTGGGCTTTGGCAGCGACGGCAACCCCCCGCCGTCACCGTTCACCGATCAGAGCCTCATCAGGGCGGCGTCGCGATGGGCTTCGACAACATGAGCCAGGGCGATGCTCCGGTTTTCAAATTCATCGCGGACCATTATGCGATGAGCGACAACTTTCATCAGGCGGTGATGGGCGGAACAGGAGCAAGCTTCATCTTTCTGGGCACCGCCGATATGGCCTTTTACAGCGATGGCAACGGCAATCCCCTCACGCCGCCCAAAGAACTGATCGAAGACCCGAATCCGTGGCTCGGTTCGAATAATTGGTACAAGCAGGACGGCTATCACAGCGGCAGTTATGTTCAGTGCGCGGACCATGCGCAGCCAGGCGTCGAGGCAATCGCCAGGTACTTGCGGTCGATGCACCGATCGTCAAACTGCGCGCCCAAACATTTTTACCTGGTCAACAATTACGGGCCTCCATATAATCCGGACGGGAGTCGCGTCGATGTGAAGGTGCATCCGTACACACTACCGCCGCAAACTCTTCCGAACATCGGAGAAGCACTCAGCAAAGCGAGAATATCCTGGAAGTACTATATCGGCGGTCTGCGACCGGGAGGGACGAATGACGCGTGGTGCTCAATCTGTAATCCCTTGCAATTCAGCAAGGGAATTATGACCATCGGCCTCCGCGCCAATATTACGGGGGTGCCGGATTTCTACCGCGATGTCGACGCCGGAACTCTGCCGGCTGTATCTTTCGTGCGTCCGTACGAGCCATATTCCGGCCATCCAGCGAATTCGGCAATGGCCGGGTATGAGTATTTTGTAATGAGTATCTTGAATACCGTAATCAAGCATCGCAAATTGTTCGCCGATACCGCGATTCTCGTGACCCTCGATGAAGGAGGCGGCTACTACGATTCCGTGTATATTCAGCCACTGGATTTTTTCGGCGATGGCACGCGAATTCCGTTGATGGTGATCTCGCCTTACGTTAAGCCAGGCGCGATTAACCACGCATATGCTGACCAGGCCTCGATTCTGAAATTCATCGAATGGAACTGGCACCTGGCGCCGCTGTCACCAAGAAGCCGCGACAATCTGCCGAATCCCACCCCATCGCCAGCTAATCCCTATGTTCCGACCAACGGTCCGGCCATCGACGACCTGCGCCGCATGTTCGATTTCGCCCACCGACGGAGCGACGCGCCGCTGATACTGCCCGACGGAATCTAACGCGAGCGCTCGCGGCGAACACTGATGTCTTATCGTTTTAGAGCGAAGCTCTCCAGAAGTGATTGCGCATTCGTTCGGCGTGGAGAAGCGTCCCGAGGTATTTCCACCGCGACGTGGGCAGGGCGGGTCTCACTGCTGAGGCATCTACAGGCGGTGCCAGGATTCGCACATGGCCTAACGAGCCGGAGGTCTCCAGGGCCGGGCCGAGCGAATTTCGAATAGTCTTGCAGTCTTGCGGGACTGAGTGCCTTTCATACTTCGCTAGCTGAGTCTTCAAAGATTCTTCACACTTTTACATCGACGTCTGTGTAGCTCACGAGTAATGTGTCGATCGGGCTACAAGTTCACATCGCTCTGGCGGTTGATGAGGTGATGGTGTGGATGAGGGCGGGCCGAGCGGCTATGCGGCGCGTTCGCGCCGGGCAGCATCGAATCAGCGACACATCTGCGTCGTCACAGAAACCTATCCTCCTGAAGTAAATGGCGTCGCGCTGACCTTGGCGCATCTGATCAAGGGGTTGCTTACTCAAGGTCATTCGGTTTCACTGGTACGTCCTCATCAGGGAGGTTCTGACCTTGGTGACCGCAATCAGGATTCCAAGGTAACCTTAGTCCGTGGCCTGCCACTACCAGGTTACAGTGGATTGCAATTCGGATTGCCCGCTTGCAGGCTGCTATGCCGATCTTGGAAGCGCTATCGTCCTGATGCCGTATACGTCGCAACTGAAGGGCCTCTTGGCTGGTCGGCCATACGCGTCGCACGACGGCTGGGAATTCCCGCGCTAAGTGGCTTCCATACCAACTTTCACAGTTACTCGAGACATTATCGCGTAGGCTGGTTACAGCCTCTGATCTTTGGATATCTGCGCCGATTTCACAATCGAAGCACTGGTACGCTGGTCCCGAACGCGGACCTACGCAAACGCCTGCAATGCCTTGGATTCAACAATGTCAGTGTATTGGGCCGTGGTGTTGATAATGAGCTGTTCACGCCGGAGAGGCGTTCAGCCGAGTTGCGGCGTCAATGGGGCGTATCGAGTAATGAGCTGGCCGTACTCTACGTGGGTCGGATCGCGCCCGAGAAGAATGTGAAGCTCGCGGTAGATGCGTACCGCGCGATGAAGCAGAGCAGTGGCTCATTGAAGTTTGTCGTCGTAGGTGACGGGCCGGCTTGCGGCGCGCTGCAAAGAGAAAATGCCCATCTCATCTTTTGTGGCGTACGCACCGGTGAGCAACTGGCTAACCATTTCGCTTCCGCAGACGTGTTCCTCTTTCCCAGCGAAACCGAAACCTTTGGCAATGTCACCCTGGAAGCAATGGCAAGCGGCCTCGCCGTGATCGCGTACGACTATGCTGCCGCCAAGATGCACATCAGGCATGGCGAAACGGGCGTGCTCGTGCCCTATGGAGATTCAGCAGCCTTTGTCGAGTCGGCCTCCAGGCTCGTTCGTAACCCGTCGTCTCTTGGTTGGATACGCAAGCGGGCGCGCGAGTATATAGCCTCGCTTAAATGGCGATCGGTCGTGGAAAGAGTCGGTAGTGACTGCATCCGACGGTCCGAAGCTACGCGACCTCGATGGTCGATGGACTTTGGACGTGAGCGGTTCTTACGGACTCAACGTTGCAGGGTTCGACCGATACAAGGGGTGGATAGAAAAAGGATGGGACCAGGTGAAAGGGCTAGGTCCGGTGCTGGGGCCACTCCATCCGGTGGTGGCCGAAAATATCGCGCTGCTCAAAGGCGTCTCCGGGATGGACGAAGTGTCTTTTCATATGAGCGGTACTGAAGCTGTGATGGCTGCGGTCCGCCTGGCACGGTTCAATACGCGCAAGAAACTGATCGTCTGCTTTTGCGGCGCTTATCACGGCTGGTGGGACGGTGTGCAGCCAGGACTAGGAAGTGAACGAGCTATCAGTGCGATCCAACTTACCGTGTTTTTCGGTTGGTGTTATCGCTATGGAAACAGCTCGTTCTGGCCAATTCATAGCGGCACCTTGTCGCTTGTGGTCGGCGGTGCGCTAATGGTTGCCAGGCAGATTCTCAACCTGAGCGTCTTCTACCGTTTGAGCAGTGTCGGGGTGTCCTGCGGCAATAGATTTGGCTACGAACTTCCGTGGATCCGCGAGTTTCCTTATTCGCTCTTCAAACATCCGCAGTATGTGGGCGCACTGCTTTCGATCTGGGGCTTTTTCGTAACGATGCGTTTTCCACATGAAGATTGGTACGTGATACCGGCCCTCGAAAGTGTGTATTACATCCTTGGCGCGCATTTTGAGGAGGCCCCATCGCGCGAAGACAAGCTCGTCTGCATGTCTTCCTAAAATGCAGGCCGGCGCTCGTGCGCTTCGCCATCCGCCGTTGCAGTGTGACGTCGTCAATCTGCCGCAGAGGATCAGCCGAACCGGCCTGCGCGTGAGGAGCGACGACGATGAAGAGCACCGCCGCCACGGTTGCTGAGTGGATCGCAAAAATCGAGCGGTGGGAGAACGGTTCAGATGCGACGAGATGGGGTTTTCAGTAGAGGGCTGAAGTTGCGCAGGATGCGGGTCAGGAATGAAATCTCTTGCTATCGGAGCACGGAGGGGGAACGGAGCGGGCCGAAGATTTAGAGGCGCTGCGCGAGGAACTTCACAGATTGAGTTAAGCAGATCGAGGAAACCGAACACCACTAGGGCGCGCATTGAGCGTCACCATCGCTGGCGTTCTAAACCAAAGCCGACGACCGCGCCTCATCGAGATTGGGGGAAGACCTCAGGCGGGAGGGTCGAGTAGGGCCGGCGTCGCCGCCCGGATCGCACCGGGTACGCGTCGAGCGTCTTCACGCCGTACAGGCGGCAGATGTTCTGATAGCCCGCTCGCGGTCACCTGCGGCCTTGTCGACGGCGTGCCGCAGGCGTCGGTACTCGGCAGACTCGCCGAGCCTCTGGCCCCCGTCGCCGTAGCTTTGCAACCTTCGAAGGAACCGGGACGAGCCGCGGATAGACAATCGAGAGTTCATGTTTGGTGGATTCGTAGAAATCGGTGTCGAGCCTGAGTAAGCAGATCGTAGCCGGAGCCTCGTCTGGCAGGGTGTCCTCGACGCGACCTACGACGTAGTGCAATCGGTCGGAAGGATAGCCCGTCGAGGTAAGATTCGCTTGAACGAGCTTCAGCGGTGCGACAATTCCAGCCTCTTGTGTGCTGTCGCCAAGCCTCATGGGTCCAAGCTGGGTTGTCAACCGTCGGCCTCCCCATGCCTTGGAAGGTATCGAAAAGATAGAGATCCTGATCCCGCACTTCGCATGCGAGCAGCGATTCGGCGATTGCCCTCATGCTGCCGCCCTTCCAGACACCGCATTCGAAATACTCAAGGTTAACGACTGTGTAGGGCACCCAGTTTGCGTGCACCGGAAGGAAAATGCGCTCACCGATTCGTTGAATAAATCCCAGGCGGCAAAGCCGAGTATTCCTGAAGCGATAGTACAACGGGCGCGTGCAGGAATGGAGAAATGCCATAGTCGTTGGGTCCATCGGATGCGGGGTCAAAAAGGGGCGGGAGGGGAGCCGCCCCCCTTTTTTGGCGCGACCAGCCTCTCGACTGCGGTGTTACTTGGAGACACATTGCACCCGCGCCAACGCAGCAGCGTGCCGATCCTTGTTAACAAACTGTGAAATTCCAGTCGGGGAGCGCCATCATGGGGAGCGCCTGACGGTCGCCTATGTTTACATGACACGAATGGACGCCCGCGATATTTGTACTTGCGGACATCAACATGCCGCCCATAACAAAAGTGAATCGGCTAAGGTCAGTCCCACCCATGCTGGTGAGCTGTCTAAGACGGACTGCGCGCTCTGCTATTGCGCGCGCTTCAAAGTGCAGCGGCTCTCCGAGCCGTCGCCCACCGCGATGCTGACAAAACCCCCCGGCAGAACGCTCTACCGTCGCTCAGGATTGGGGAAAAAACTACCAGCGGATATTTCTGTGCGAGATAAGGCATGGGGAAAGCGGCACGTTTGAAAGCTGTGGTCATTACTGGAAGGGCGGCACCCACGTACGCTCACGTCCTGTTTCGGAGAAAAGGCGGCCCATCCCGAAGGGTCAGTCCGTCCGTCTCTTTGGGGGGCGAGCGGAAAAGGAGAGCCGCCTCATTTTTAAAGTAATCACCGGCAAGCACGGTGCAAGGGATAGGGAATTAACACGACTTCCGTAGATTGGCCACCGGCTTTCCGCCGCAAGTTACAAGAGAAGATCGAAGAACAGTTGTCCGAAAACTTTCCAGCTCCTTATCACTCGTTTGCGAAATTACCGTACGACCTTGAAGCTCGCTCTGCGTTCCCCAGAGTCTCGGCTACTGTGATCGTGAAGAGGGAACCGGTCTTCAGCATCCATGCTCCGCGCTCAAACCTCCCCAGCCGTATCTTTGGTCCCTGTAGATCCAGCAAAATAGCCACATGGATATTCATCGCTGCGGCCATAGCACGGACGCGTTGGAGTCGAATGGCACGATCCGCGTGTGTCCCATGCGATGCATCAAGGGGAAAGACGTTCAATCCCGTCTCTAACGAAGTGCGCAGACATTTCGGCGAGTCGGTCGGCCCTGCTCCGGGTCGGCGTAGATTTGTTCTACCGCGGCCCTAAAAGGCGACGCCTCGATCCTCTCGCGAAGGAACGTCTGGTACTCGGCCTCAAGCTCGTCGGTCCAGTTTCGGGCGAGCGATACGAGCCATCGGGCCGCGTGCCGTACGCGATGGTCTCCTGCTTGCTGTCGCAGTTGTGGCAACTGTCGAGGTGATGGTCCTTCGCCTTGGGCTCGAGAACGAGCAGCGGCGGCCGCTGAAACGCATCGTGGCGAATTATGCTGAAGTTCACGCGGAAGACGCCGCCGTCCTTCGCGAGGACGTCGAAGAAGAGACCGGCGTGCTTCTTGTTCTCGTAGGCGAAGTCGCAGATAGCCTTCGCGATGCCCTTGAGCTCGTCGAAGAGGCTGGCCTCGTTGGGGCGCTGGTCGGTCTTAGCCGCCGCGAGCTTCATCGCCGCTACGAAGTTCAAGGGCGACCTATGGCTCAGCACTTTGTAAAGCTCAGGTGTCTCCAGCCGAATCATTCGGCCGACGAGGCTGTCGAGCTCGGTCGCTGGTACGCGATCATCGAAGCCCATCGCTACACCTCCATCCGCATCAGCAGCGCGGCTGCTACTTCGGCTCCTCGTCGTCCGGCGGCTCGACCTTCTTCGCTGTCGTCTCGATCGCGGGCGGCGCAATCTGCGGCAGCGGCACGCCCAGGTCGACGAGCACCTTCACGCTGCTGTAGAACAAGTCCACGTAGCGCGCGCCCTCGGCTTCGAGCTCTGCTTTCGATTTTGTCGCCACCGTGACCTCCGGTTCGTCCTCTTCGCGAGGGATCGTGCGGTCGGCGAGGTACATCATCAGCCGGTCGTTCGGCATCATGACTTTCGGCGCCGTGATGATTTTGCCGTCCTTGTCCTTGACCGGGTCACCCTTTTTGTCCATCACAGGCAGCTCGACGACAGCGCCCGTGACGCACTGCTTCATGCGCGCGGCGAGCATCACGCGGTATCTGGCTTGCGCGCGCGTAAGAGCGTCGGAAAACTGGCGATAGGGACCCAACTTCGCCGCTTTTCCCTTAGCCATCCAGTGGTAAACCGTGTCGCGATGGACGCCGACCATACCGGCCGCGACAGAGACGAAGCCGGTAAGTTCAAGCCAGCGGCAGAACTGATCGCTGAGTTCTGGCGTGAGTTTAGGCGCTCGACCTGTTGAAGGCTTGTGTTTCTGACTTACACACCAGTGCGCAATAGCGGAGTTTTCAGACAAGCCGTTGAAGTTCATAGGCGCGACCGACGTGAGCAACCTCCTCGCTCCGATGCGTCAACGCGGACATCAAGCCCAAGCTGCCGTCATCCGGCGCGTTGTCTCGTCTGTCTTCAACTGGGCGCGCGGCGAGCGTGGCGCCGATGGCGAGTGCCTGATCACCGACAATCCCGTGGCTCGCATGAAGCCTGTCAAGATCGAGCGTGACGAGGATCAAATCGAACCTTTTACCGCCGACGAGGCGCGCCGCATCATCGCCGCCGCACAATCTGGCTGGGAGCGACGAGTGGTGAAGGTCGCTCTCGGTGCGGGTCTCCGCCCGAACGAGAACCTCGGATTGAAGCGGACGAACATTGACCTCGGCGCACGCGTCATCCGAATCCGCCAAACGTATTCGCGGTACGGCCAAGGTGGCGTAAAGAACACACGGTCGTGGCGGGACGTGAACATGACGGAGCCCGTTTATCGCGCGCTGCGCGAACAGCTACTCGACACGGAATTGCACAGCCCTTGGCTGTGGGCGAGAAGCCGATCGATACCGCGGCCGCATCACCCTTCAAGTTTTAGCGATAACCGGTGGCCCGTAATCCTCAAGCCCGCCGGCGTGAAGCATCGAAACTTCTATCAGTGCCGCCATACGTTCGCGACGCTCTTGCTGAAGGGCGGAAGCGACGTGCAATACATCGCCGACCAGATGGGGCACACCGATCTGACGATGCTGCAAAGCACTACTGGAAGTGGCGCCCCGGCTCCATCGTGAAGCCGTCAACCGACCCAATAGCAGAAGCGCTCTCCATCTGACACGTATCTGACAAAAATGGCAATAGTCACACGCGGAACGAGTGAGTCAAGATAACAGGTCCCAACATGACTGCATACCTACAAAACCCTTTATTTGCAAGGGACACTCACTATGACTCATACTGCCGTACGCGCTTCATAGGCGCGACGCGCTCGCCGGACTCATCAAGATGGCCGTCAAAGTTGAGCCGGCAGGCAGAGCGACGCGCATCAAATCAACGGAGACAGCGATGGCAACGCAAGCGGGAAAACAGAGACTCAAGGGAAAGGTCGCAATCGTAACCGGCGCGGGCCGCGGAATCGGACGCGCGGAGGCGATGCTGCTCGCGGCCGAAGGCGCCAAGGTCGTGGTGAACGACCTGGGCACGGACATGCTCGGCAAAGGCACCGATCAAAGCATTGCGGGACAGGTGGCGGCAGAAATCCGCGCCGTCGGCGGCGATGCGGTGGCAAACATCGATAGCGTGACCACGATGGAGGGCGGCGAGCGCATCATCAAGACCGCGATCGACACCTTTGGTAGGCTTGATATCCTCATCAACAATGCCGGCGCAGTGCGTCCGAAAATAATCTTTCACATGACCGAGGACGATTGGGACTCGATGATGTCGGTGCATCTGAAGGGGCACTTCACGACGATTCGGTTCGCAAGTCCGATCTTCCGCGAGCAAAAGAGCGGCGTCATCGTCAACACCGCTTCCGAATCGGGCCTCGGCCATTTCGGACAGGCGAGCTATTCGGCGGCGAAGGAGGGAATCGTCGGGCTGACGCGCACCGTCGCGCGCGACCTGGGACGATACGGCGTGCGATGCAACGCCATACGGCCGCGCGCGGCAACGCGCCTGTTCGACGAGAGCGTGGCCGACGCGCTGGAACGGATGCGCGCGACGCTGGGGCCGACAGCGGCGCCGGCGATCGATCGGAGCGGTCTGCAGAACAAGCCCGAGCACGTTGCGGCGCTGGTGGTCTGGCTATGCACCGACGCGGCGATGAACGTCAACGGCCGCACCTTCGTGGTCGGTGGCGATTTGGTGGGCCTGTACGCCGAGCCTGAGCCGGCGCGTTCGCTTTATCGCGAGGGCGGATGGGACCTCGATACGCTCGACCGTATCGCGTCGAAAGATTTGATCGGCGGCGTGATCAACGAATTCCTGCCGCGTTGAAAAGGAGTTCTCGCCACCCTGCTGAGGCGTGCTCGCGGCAATTCCGCGGCTGCTGGAGGGTGAACATCGAGGGCAATCCCGCCTGCCCTAAGCGGATTCGTGCAAAAGCACTCCGGAGCGCTTGCAGGAATTCGTGCGTGCACCGGAGGCGAGCGCGCGCTTGTAGGCGCGCGCCCGCCTCTGGCAGAATCACGGGACTGCGAGCCGGCGTCGCTCCGGCCGCTCACGCGGCCCGCAGCAGCGCAAGTCCCCAGCCACAATTGCCGAGGTGGCGAAATGGCAGACGCAGAGGACTCAAAATCCTCCGTGCGCAAGCACATGCGGGTTCAAGTCCCGCCCTCGGCACCAAAAAACCCTTTGCAAGCAACGAAGTTTCTTTCGTCTCTTGTGCTTCGGTCAGCGATCGGAACCACACGCTGTGATCAAACTGTGATCGAATCGAGATCGGACCGACATGTTGGCCCGCCGGTGCGTGGATCACCGTCTGCGCCACAGGCAGAAAGGAATGACTTGGACCCGATCGCGAGCGCCCCGCAGAGCGGTTCACTCTGCTGACGGCTCCTCATGTCAGCGGAGGCTCCACAACTATTGGCCTACCATCGGGGCCGGGCTCAACCAGTGGGTCGTTTGGGCGAAGACCGCGACGGCTCTTCGGCCCAGCATACTCCATCGCATTCGGACTTCACCGCAGCCTTGCACCGACCGCCGGGGCGTCCCAAGGCGATCTACGAGCTGCCCGCAGTCAGCGCAGGCGCTAGGCGACGATCGGGAGCGGCCAGGGAATACACGCGATCTTTGCAGGTGTAGATGAATGCCTATCAGAATCTGCCCTAAAATCACCGTCGCCAGTCAATTTTAGTGGTTAGTGTTACTGTGGCGATTTCACGATTCGATATATCCGTGAAGCCTTTGCCGCTTGGAAAGCTTGACCCCAAACACCGTCACCAGCTCTTCTATTGTTGCCACCTGGAAGAGGCTGAGTTCGACTGGCAGCAGCAGGCTCTTTTTTGATCGCGATAGCGGTGGCGCGAGTGACAGTGACCACCAGCTCTTCTCCGGCCTTGAGGTGTTTCAGAACCCTGGGATCCCGCACCTTCACTTTCTCGGCTGATCCGTCCGGCCCCTTGATTGTGACCGATCCGTTCTCTGGGTCCACGTCAGCAATCGTGACCAGCACGGTTGCCTTCTGCTCGGCGACGGCTCCGGGAGTTCCACTCTGCGCGGTTTCGATACCCTCGGTCAGTGAGACGGAGGGGACTTCTTCGCCCTTCTTCTTTTTGCGCACCGAAACGACTTCATAGTAGCGAACCACGACAGGGTCGCCGACCTTGGCTGCCTTGAGGTTGTAGGGGTTATCGACCTGGAAGGTTACCTTCTTCCCATTCGCTTCCAGGGTCACCTGCTTTTTGGCTTCATCCACCGCAGCGATCTTGCCGTGGATGGTCAGCACGGTTGCAGCACGCAAACTCTCGCCGCCGCCCGCGCTGGCCGCGGGCGTACTCTCCTGCGTCCATGCGTACCCCGGTGAGTCCGAAACCGAGAAACAATACCGCCGCCATCAGGATTGCCTTCAGCCGAACCATTGGTGCACCTCCGTGTGTCCAGAACGGTTTAACCGCGGGCGGGAGTATCGCGATCTTCGCATAATGTCGAAGGCACAACCGCATGCGGTGCAACCCGACCCAAATATAAACGGGAATTTCCATTTTGAAAACCCATTTAGGACTCGCATAGACGCGGAGTGCTTTTCACAACGGAAGTTTGAGCATTGCTTGGTTTTTACCGGCACGAACGGACAAGAACTCGAAGCTTTTTGTCTCTGCGTTTCGCGAAGTATTGCGCTCGGCTCGCGGTCGCGTGAGCTATGAAGCGCGATTGGTCTCCCGAGAGCCGAAGCGTTTATCGTAGGTGTACCTCCGCGATCGTCGGCGGTACTTCTTCTCGTGCAGTTTACTAATCGGTAGTCAAAACGTTGAAGCCAGGTTCGCTGTGTGTTTGGTCGCCTACCGGTACGTCGGTGACGATAAGCGTGGTCCCCGGCGAGACGGTCGCACGCACGTTCTCGAGAAATTCCGGCGGAATGGTCACATGCTCGGACAGTTGCCTGATGTCCAGCGCGCGGGCGGAGCCGAAGCTCGCAGTCGACATCCATTCTCTACGGCCGGTCGAATCCAATTTGTCAAGGGCTGAGTAGACGTAGCTTCCGAACCCCTTGCCCAAAGCGCCCGTGGACGCTGCGGAACGTCCGATCTCGATGCCATCGCGATAAACGTAAGCCTCTTGGTTCGAAGTGCTCAAGATAATAGATACGGGGCCAGTCGGAGCTTTCTCGGGATGCCATTCAAACTGGCTCGCAGTCAGCACCGGTTTGGCGGGTGCGCCGGTTTTGCCCGATAACAGCAGCCCGGGCTCCGCGGTTTCCCCGGGCGCAAATTTGTCGTCGGTAATGATCACGCTCGTTCCATTGTTCGTGACGGAATAAAGCTTTTCGGCGAAATCCACCGGTAGCCGTACGCACCCGTGTGATGCGGGATAGCCCGGCAGGCGACCGGCGTGCATCGCGATGCCGGTCCATGTAAGCCGCTGCATATGCGGCATCTTTGCTCCTTTGTAAATGTTCGATTCATGGCGGACTTTTTTCTGCAGGATAGTGAACATCCCGGTCGGAGTCGCATGGCCTTTCATGCCTGTGCTGACGGTGGATTGGCCGATGCGTACGCCGTTGCGGTAAACATACATCCGCTGTTCGGGAAGGCTGACGATTATTACGACAGGGCCGGTGGGTGAGACCTCTGGATGCCATACGTAATCACCGGGCTTGAACTCGGACGCGAACGGCTGAACCCCGCGGCCCTTCGTATGGCCGGCCGCAGCTACAGTGAGCGGAGTGACAAGAATCAGGACGATTGGAAGTGGGAGCTGCCATTTCATCGGGTGATTATTCTATAGGCGAGAAGGACAAAAGACATCTTGACCGGCTGACTGGGCAAGGTGTGCGCGGCTATGGTTTCTTGGTCAACTTGTTGCGCCGACGAGGCAAGGCCGGCCCATCGCTCAGTTCATCGAACAGAGCTTTGGCCTCTTTCAACGCGGATGTGTCGAAGCCTTCAGTGAACCAGGTGTAGTTTTCAGCGAGTAGAGCCTGAGCCTCGGCTGTACGTGCCCGCTCTTTAAGCCATCGCGCGAATGATGTTATCGCTCGCAACTCGTAGTACTTGGCGCTCTGGCTATGTGCACACTCGATCCCAGCAAGATAGGCGGCTTCAGCGGCGGGCGCCTCTGCGCCACTTTTGAGCGAGCAACTCCGCTCGCTGATGAAGCGCCGGGGGTTTGAGCAGAGCGTACTCCTCAGAATCGGCCAGAGCGTCGGCGACCAGGCGAAGGCCATCATTGATCAGGTTTTGTCTCGCAAAAAATTCCGCCTCATCGAGCTTCGCCCAGGTCAAATGCGAGAGTAAGCTGGCCGTCTTGTGCCCAGCTTCGGCCTGACGCTCGACGCCCGCGACGACGTGGGACGGAAAGCCAAGGTACTGTTACAACTGGTTCGGCAAAGAGCGATACACATTTGAGTCGAACAACCCTCTTCCGATGGGCAAGGTAACACTCCGCGTCGAGTTCGACTATGACGGCGGGGGAGTTGGCAAAGGCGGGAATACGACCACCAAGGGAACCGCTGCCGGGTTTGCCTGCAGCCCGCAGCCGTTCGTAGTACTGCCGTAGCCAGGCATTGTGTCGGATCATTTTAGACCGCTCGCTGGGGAGATGGATTGGTCACACACTTACAATCTTGCAGTCGTACGCAGTCGTACCGTCGCTATTGGAGACTTCGATTAGAAACAATCCACTGCCACTGTTTAATGCTTCCGCCCAAAAGTTTTGTTGTAACACCTGCCTCCCCCGGTCCGTCATCCTCACCTTTCGCAGTTTGAGTATCTTCATCTCTTTGTCGTACGAGAGGCTTGCGGCCAGAGGGCTTCCAATCCACCTCCGTCAGAGACAGCGACTACTTGTCCATCGCGAAGTATAGAGGGCACCCTTGTTTTACCTCCTCGCAGGTTTTATTCGATAGTGCCGCGGGTTCCATCGTTAAGGATTGATTCTGCCGAGGTAGACGTTGAGGCGCCCCTTTTTGACTCGGGCTTTCTCAGCGCCGCCGTGCTATCGACCCGCTCGAAAGTCATTCTCCCCTGATCTAGCCTCTGTGCAGCAGCACCCATCGAATCACGTCTCTCCCGTTCACTCGCAATCTGGCCTTAATAGTCCGAGGACACCCACTGTCGGACGGCGATAAATTCCTTCATTCGTGGCTTCTCCCGCTAGCCGCGCGTTGCGCGGGACGCCCGAGTTAAAGCTTTGCCCTCTCGCGCACGCTCCATCCCAACGCTTGAAAATTCTTCTTCCCGAGCGGCGACATTTGACCCGAGAGCCAAGCAATTCGTGTAGGCGATACGAGATCGGGCCGGTTGGCGAAATACGAAGTGCGCTTGGTCCACGAGACGTAGTCGACCTCGGCCGGAACGACGATCACGCCCGCTCGATCGCGGCCGATCACAGTGCCGCGCGCGATAATGCTGACTAGAGGGGTGTGGGATTGGTGATAATTGGCCAACATGTTCAAACAGCCAGCGAGAAATCGAGCCTGATCTTCCGACTCGGCCGTGCTCGCCAGCGCTACTATGTCGATGGAACCCGGGACTGCGGATACACGAGTAAGGTCTTCGACGAAGGCGGTCTGCACACTTAGCGGAAAAGCCTTATTGCCCATGAACGCTTTAATACTCGCGTCTGGCACGTTCATCGCCTGCAGCTTTTTCTGATTTTGCACGATGAGATCCGCCCTCGGCGTGTCATACACCCAGGTGGAGACAACCCTGGTGGCGGTGATCGCCATCGAGCCCGGAATGAACACAGACATCGCGGTCGTCACGCCAATGTGCGCTCTAAATGCGACCACAGCAAAATCATCAAGCTGCTTGGAGAGGATCGGGTTTGTGGTGTACGGGTCGACATGGAGCTTCTTCGCCAGCCCGCGCCGTTCCTGCTCGTAGCCCAAAACGTCCCGGGTGGTATGGAACGTGCGCGTGGCAACCTGGCCGGCCTTTTCGCCCGCGGAAGCCTCTTCAGGAGTCGTCGCGGCCTCTTTGATCTTTTGAGCGCCGAGGCCGACGCGGCCAAAAAAGCGTCCGACTCCCGCTGGCAACCCTGTTACTGTATCGACGGGGTGCATCACCATTTGCCCGGCCGCTGCGACCGGAGCCGCCGCGTTGGTTGCCAGTGCTTGGGCAAAGACCTTCGACTTACTGGTCTGGTTCAGTTCCACGATTGCCGGGATCTCGGCGACGCGAATCCTGAGCATTTCGAGCCCGTCCGCGTTGAAGGTTCCGACATCACTGCGGAGCGTGAAATGCGCGGTAAGCCCGTCGGTGGGCACCTCTGGATCGACGTGAAAGCCGTTTCCGTTGAGCAAGGTCGCAGGCGCCAGCTCCTGAGCCGGCAGCGTCGGCGGCGTTTCGAATTGGGTCGCAATCTGAGCGCTTGCCGTTCTTACCGGTATCAGCAGCAGGATCAGAAGACCGCACCGAAAGACGCCGACCCTTGAGCTGCTCCCCTTTCTGTACTGGAATAGACCGCGAATAGCTTTAATGAACATTTTTTCTTCTCCCACCAATCCAACTGTCGGGCGGCGCTATGCGAAACCACCAAGCCAACCACCACCGCTGTCGTATCTCTCGAGCTTTAGAAGGGACTCAACAGAGCACGATGGACCTATTGGCCCTCTTGTATCAATTTCTCTCTTTGCATCTGTCTTATAAGCCTCTTCGTGCGATTCCTTCGAAATTGCGGTCAAACACATGAGCGACGGCCTTCGCCGATATCGCTTGTGCCTCGTTCCATTTCACCCCGAGCGCTCTGAGCACCAACCCTGACAGGGCCAATGCGAGCTTCTGCAGGGACTTCCATTCAGCTAGCTCTAACGCTCGGATTATTCCCGCCTGCACGACGCCTACTATCATCACCACAGCCGACGGCAGATCCGCGGTGGAAAAGCGTCCGGCGCGATAACCGTGTTCCAAATCCTTGCGCAGCCCCGGTTTCCGGCCGCCTCGGCGCGGAGCCATTGACCGTACATCTGTGCGACGACAACGGCGCGGGTCGGCGCCGTTATCGCAGTGCGGAGAAAAACGCACATTCCGGCCGCGAGTCGTCCGGCAGGGTCGTCAATACCTGTCTGCGCAACTCCCACTTCGGCTTCGATTTCCTGTCGAATCGTAGACGCTAGCTCTTTTGCTATTGGTGCTTATCGTCGAAATAGTTGTAGAAAGTCCCTTTCGCCAGATCCGCCGTCTCGGTGATTTCATCTATCGTCACACGCTCGAAGCCTTTCTCCGCGATGAGTTTCTCCACGGCATTTAACAACGCCTTTCGATTTCGAATCGTCCGTCTGTCGGATCGTTTCGGCTTCGCTTTCTTCACGCTCGCCGCTTCGGTGATTCCGGTTGCTCTATTCATAAATGGTTTTGATAGTCGTTTTTATACCAGATAGTCATTGTGTGCAAAAGGACCGAGACTCCGTATGGACGCGCGTTTCGAATAACCAGGAGTTGACGATGGAGACAGTTACGTTTGGTCACAAAATATCAGGGTGATCCTAACGGCAAGGCTGATCGCAGGCGAGATCGCAACGAGCCGGGCCGGTTGGGCGCGGATCCCTTCCCTCAAATTAGGCCAGAAATAGGTGCTGCGCTTGCACTTGATGACATTCAGCGGAGCTCCCGCGTCGCCGCCTTCTCCCTGTGATTCGCTCCTCTTGCTGGCTGCGACCGCGCCCCGACGGCAAGCTCATCATTCGTAGCGAAAATCCGAGCATGATCGTCAGTTGCCGGAATGAGAGCGCTCGGAAAGCCGAGGAACTCGCGTCGCGAGCGTAGCGAAGAGTCAAGATGGAAGGCGAACGGATCCGTGCGAGGTTCCCGACAGACTATGAAGGATTCGATGCAACAGGGAGATGCCGGATGAGTAGGCCGCCGGAAAAGCTAAAGAGTCAATGAAGACCGGTTTCCTTAGTTATTCTGCTGTTAGGTTAATTTTTTCGGCTTGCAGTCCAATTTTGTTTTTACGCGCAGTTCTTCGAAATCATCCTTCACGCGTTCTGAGGGTGACTGAAAAACAGGGACACCTGCATGAACTTCGATCATCCAAGGTCCAGATTTTCGGCAGGCTCGACAGGTTGTTAATAATAGGTTTACTAGGTCTACTTATTTTTTTGTGTAATCAGTGCCTTCTGCGCGCGGATCAATTGCGCTTCCTTCCGTAGTCGCGATCATGCATAGTGTCGCGGCTTCGTTGAGCTTGCAGGTTTCCTCGGTTGCTGATTCCGAAGGCCTCGGCGACATTCTTAGACGCCGCATGGTAGCCGTGGTTCTGGTCGGCGCCCTCCTGCAGCACCTGGAAGATATCAGTAGGAGCTGGCGCGATTTGACACACCGTTGAGTGCAGCGGAGACAGAAAACTCCTTCCTTTAGGCTGCTGGCAAGGCACCGCTCTTGCGTACGACAGGACGAAGCTGGCGGAGACATGAGATCTAAAAAAATCAGGTTTGAGCTAACGGGAAATTTTGGATGGAATCATAGCGATGTCGAGAAAAGTGATCATTGTCGCAATCGTTGCCCTCGCCCTCGCGGGAGGCGGCGCCGCCTGGCTTACTTTCCAAGCCCGCCCTACCGCCGGGTTTCGCCGGCGTCAACGGCCGAGGAATGTGTAGGACTAAAGTCCGACTTGTACGAGCATAGAACTCTTGTCATCTGTCTCTAACAAACGGGCACGCGGTATTGACCCCCACTGCAATCCCCGTCAGGCGAGCAGGGCCGGGTCGAGTAGACTATTGGATTCCCCCGTCCAAGACGAAGGCTCGGTTCTCTCGCCTCCTACATTTTTCGTTGGGGCCAAGTTGCTGATCAGCGTTTGGTCGCTGAGTGGAGGCAAGTCAACGATTTCAACAGCGGCCACCGCAAACCGGGGAGGCGTGCCTCACGCGCCAATAACTCAAACGAAGGTCTCGACCGAGCGTAGGTGGACGTTCTTCGCTATAAGCGGTTCTGTTGTTTCGTAGGCGATGCCAAAGCTTGGCGCAAATATCAGCATTCTCGCGGCAGCGCTGCTCGTATGCTCTTCTGCGATCGCTTCCGGGCCGCCGGCGAGAACGGCGGATAAGCTAGTATGCGATGTTGCCGCGGATATCGCACTGGAAGCCCAGGATTACCCAACCACCATAGACCTGCATCGCAAACTTCTGCGGTTGGAGAAAAACAACGCGCTGGCGCATTATCATCTGGGTTTTGCGTACGGGATGACAGGGAATGTATCTAAAGAAATCAGTGAGTACCGCACAGCCATCAATCTCGGGCTCAACGCGTGGGACCTTTTCTTGAACTTGGGACTTGCTTACTACGACCAGCGCGATCTCCTTGGCGCAACGGCAGCTTTGGGGACCGCAGTATTACTCGGTCCGGAACACGCCGAGACTCATTTTAATCTGGCGGTGATCTATGAAAAGGAGAGCAGATTGCCGGAGGCGCTGCAGGAGATTACCGCAGCGTTGGTTCTAGAGCCAAAAGATATGGATGCAGCCAATACCCACGCGATCATCTACGCGAGAATGGGAAATCTCGTGGGCGCTCGCGATATCTGGATACAGCTCGTCCAGACAGCGCCAGACTACGCTCCGGCTCGAAGTAATCTCGCTATTCTGAATCGGTCGTGCGGAGAAGATTGCACTTCATTCTCCTACTTACCTCAAAGAGAGATCCTGTCCGAGTCTGTGGACGAACATTAAGCGGTCATCCACGGCCGCGAACAGAGCAAAGTGTTCGGATGCGCTCAATGCTCAGGAGTTGGCGCGATTGGAGACCCCGTTGTGTGCAGCGAAAACAGAGAACCCTCGCTTTGGGGTGTGTGGCAAGGCACGGCTCTTGCCGTACGCGAAGGCTGGCGGAGACATGAGATCCTAAAACAAATGGGTTTGAGCTAACGAGAAATTTTGGATGGAATCATAGCGATGTCGAGAAAAGTGATCATTATCGCAATCGTTGCCCTCGCCCTGGCGGGAGGCGGCGTTGCCTGGCTGATACTTTCTAAGCCCGCCCTACCGCCGGGCTTTGCGGGCGCAAACGGTCGCCTCGAGGCGAAGCAGGTCGACGTCGCGACCAAGTACGAGGGTCGGATCGCCGAAGTTCTCGCCGATGAGGGGGATAACGTTGCCGAGGGCCAGGTCGTCGCGCGGATGGACACCGACGTGCTCGAAGCCCAGTTGCGGAACGCGCAGGCAAGGATTCGCGAGGCCGAGGATAACAAGCGGACCGCGCAAGCCGACGTTGTCGTGAAGCAGGCCGAGTTTAACTACGCGAATAAGCAATACGTCCGATCTAAAGGGCTGGTCACACGCGGCGCGGTCAGCCAGCAGGAACTCGATATCGACCAGGCTCATGCGGAAGCAAGCCGGGCGGCGTTGCTCGGCACGCAAGCCCAGGTAGTCCGTGCCCAATCCGCAATTGACGCGGCAACGGCCGAAGCCGAACGCATCCAGGCCGAGATCAAGGACAGCGTGCTCAAATCACCGATTAAGGGGCGCGTCCAAAATCGACTGGCCGAGCCTGGCGAGGTCCTTCCAGCGGGTGGCAAAGTATTCGCGCTGGTCGATCTGTCGAACGTTTATATGTACGTCTTCCTGCCGGAAACGGTGGCGGGCAAAATTGCCTTAGGCGCCGAGGCCAGGATTGTTTTGGACGCTTACCCTGACTATCCCGTCAGGGCGCTCGTGTCGTACGTTTCGCCCAGCGCTCAATTCACGCCGAAGACCGTTGAGACGGCCGAAGAACGACATAATCTAACTTTCCGGGTCAAGCTGCAGCTTAATAAAGAACGTCTGCGACAATATGAACCTTTTGTTAAGGTCGGGATCCCAGGGATGGGCTACGTTCGGCTCGACGCCGGGGCGCAATGGCCGGCGTCGCTGGAGTTTCGCGGGGTTCCTGCGAACCTCGGGAACCCTACCGGCGCGGTCGGTAGCGCTGCCGGCGGTTCCAACTCATGACCGACGTCATCCTTGAGCCGGTCGTTGGCGTCACTAACGTCAGTCAGCGTTACGGGGCCGCGATCGCCTTAGACGCGATCGACCTCAAGATTCCCGGCCAGAAAATGATCGGGCTGATCGGTCCCGACGGGGTTGGCAAGTCGACGCTGCTCGGCATGATTGCTGGCGTCCGCAAGATCCAGCACGGCAGCGTGCGGGTTCTAGGCGGCGATATCGCTGACGCCAGCTTTCGCAATAAAGTGTCGTCCCGCATCGCCTATCTGCCGCAGGGACTCGGCAAGAACCTCTATCCAACCTTATCAATTTTCGAGAACGCCGACTTTTTTGGACGTCTGTTTGGTCAGTCGCGCGACGAGCGCGAATGGCGGATCAAGGACCTCTTCGACAGCACCGACCTGTCACCGTTTCGCGACCGTCCGGCCGGCAAGCTCTCGGGCGGCATGAAGCAGAAGCTCGGGCTGTGCTGCTCGCTTATCCACGACCCGGATTTGCTCATCCTCGACGAGCCCACTACTGGCGTCGATCCGTTGGCGCGGCGGCAATTCTGGGAACTTATCGATCGCGTTCGGGCGCGCCGCCCGGGGATGAGCGTTTTGGTGGCTACAGCATACATGGACGAGGCCGAGCGTTTTGATTGGCTCGTCGCGATGAATGCCGGGAAGGTGCTCGCCACTGGAACGCCGGACGAACTGAAGGGCAAGACTAACCAGCCGACGCTGGAAAAGGCCTTCATCCAGCTCCTGCCCGAAGAGTCCCGCCGCGGCCATAAGGAACCGGAGATCACGCCTTACAAACCAAGCGGCGGCGCCCCGGCAATCGAGGCCCAGGGGCTGACACAGCGCTTCGGTTCCTTCACCGCCGTTGATCACGTCAATTTCCGGATCGAGCGTGGTGAGATTTTCGGCTTCCTCGGCTCAAACGGCTGCGGCAAGACCACGACCATGAAGATGCTGACCGGATTGCTGCCACCGACCGAAGGTACGGCATTGCTGTTGGGCAAGCAGGTCAAGGGTGGCGACGTCGAGTCGCGGCGACGAGTCGGCTTCATGACGCAGGCGTTCTCGCTATATACGGAATTGACGGTGCGGCAGAATCTGCTGCTCCACGCGCGCCTTTTCGATATCCCGGAACCCGCTGCCACAGAGCGGGTAAACGAGCTGCTGGCACGTTTCGCACTCGAGTCCGAGGCCGACACTTTGGCCGAGAGTTTGCCCCTCGGTATCCGGCAACGGCTCTCGCTGGCAGTCGCGGTGATTCACCAGCCGGAGATGCTGATCCTGGACGAGCCCACGTCCGGGGTTGACCCGGTCGCGCGCGATGGCTTCTGGGAATTGTTGATCAAGCTGTCGCGCGAGAACGGCGTCACGATCTTTCTCTCGACGCACTTCATGAATGAGGCCGAACGCTGCGATCGGATGTCGATGATGCACGCGGGCAAAGTGTTAGCGCAGGGACCGCCGGCCCAGTTGGTCGCTGAACGCAAGGCCAAGAGTCTCGAAGATGCGTTTATCGGTTACCTCGAAGAAGCGGCCGAAAAGAGTGTCACTGGCTCAGCGAAACCCGAGCCCGCAGCGGAACCGACCGCTCTCACAAGTCATCTCGACGAGACTCCCAGCCGCTTCAGCCTGGGCCGCATATGGGCGTTTGCGCGGCGTGAAGCGGTCGAGCTGCAGCACGACACCGTTCGGCTCTCATTCGCGATTTTCGGTCCGATTCTCCTGATGATCGTGTTTGGCTACGGCATCTCACTCGATATCGATCATCTGCCGTTTGCGGTGCTGGATTCCGATAATACGCCGGCCAGCCGCGATTATACCGATAGCTATAGCGGTTCGTACTACCTCACTGAGCATGCACCATTGCGGAGTTACGGCGATTTGGACCGTCGTCTACGCAATGGCGAGTTGCGCCTTGCCATCGAGATTCCGCCCGCGTTCCAGCGCGACTTGCAGCGCAACCGGCAGCCGGAGATAAACGCTAATCCTCGACGCCGCAATACCGTTTCGGGCCGAGACGGCTCGCGGCTACGTCGAAAGCGTTCACGACCATTATCTTACGCAGCTACGCAAAGCACGCGGGCTTCCACCGCTCCAGAAGCCTGTGCAGTTTGAGGCGCGGGCGCTGTTCAATCAGGCGTTCAAGAGCATCTATGCGCTGGTACCCGGCGATATCATGCTCCTCCTGATTCTCATTCCCAGCATGTTGACCGCGTTAAGCGTGGTGCGCGAGAAGGAGTTGGGCTCGATCGCCAACTTTTATGCGGCTCCGGCCACCCGCCTCGAATTTCTTTTCGGCAAACAATTGCCCTACCTCGCGGTTGCGCTGATTCAGTTTAGTGCTCTGGTCGCACTCGCAGTCTTCATGTTCCAGGTTCCATTCAAGGGTAGTCTTGCGACCCTTGTGCTGGGTGGCGTGATCTATGTCCTCGCTAGCACGGGCTTCGGCCTGCTGATTTCAGTGTTTGCGACTACGCAAACGGCGGCGATTTTCGCGGCCGCTATCATTACTATTCTTCCGGCCACGCAGTTTTCCGGGATGTTCGTGCCGGCTTCCTCGCTCACGGGTGGTGCCCGCATCGCAGCGCGAATTTTCCCCAGCACCTACTTTCAGGCGATCTGCGTCGGTACCTTTACCAAAGCGCTCGGCTTTGCGGCACTGTGGCGCGACATTGTGGCGCTCCTTATTCTCGCTCTTATCTACTTCACTACTTCAGTCGTGCTGTTGAAGAAACAGGAAGCCTAGGCGGTGCAGCACGTCAAACATATTATTCAGCTCGGCGTTAAAGAGCTGCTGAGCTTGTTCCGTGATCCAGTCTTGTTGCTGCTGATCGCCTATTCGTTCACGTTTTCGGTTTACACGCCGGCGAAGAGCGCCGTGATGGATGTGGTCAATGCTTCGGTCGCGGTCGTCGATGAGGATCATTCGGCAGCGTCGCGACAGATACGCGACTCGCTGCTGCCACCTCAGTTTCTGCCCGCAGTGGAACTGCCTTTTAGTGAAATCAACCGGACCATGGATGAAGGTCTCTATACCTTCATCATCGATATACCATCAAAGTTTCAGGAGAATCTTACCAAGGGTGCCACCCCGACAGTCGAGATAATCACTGATGCGACCGCGATGAGCCAGGCGGGTCGCGGCCCGTCATATATTCAGAACATCATCAACAGGGAAGTTCAACCCTTCTGGGCTAATCGCTCCAAATCCTCGAACCGCGAGCTGGTCAAGCTGGTCACCCGAGCTCGCTTCAACCCGAACATGCAACAGGGTTGGTTCGTCGCAATCAACCAGATCATCAACAACATCTCGGTGCTGGCGATCTTTCTGACCGGCGCCGCCGTCCTGCGCGAGCGCGAGCATGGGACGATCGAGCATCTCCTGGTAATGCCGCTGAGTCCCTACGAACTCATGTTTGCGAAGATTTGGGCCAATGGGCTAGTCGTCGTCGTGGCGGTAATGCTGTCGCTATATCTGGTGGTTAAAGGCGCGCTTGGCGTGCCGATTGCCGGCTCGATAACGCTTTTTGTCGGCGGTCTGGTGGTCTATCTCTTCTCGGTCACGGCCCTGGGCATCATGCTCGCGACGCTGGTCCGCTCGATGCCGCAGTTCGGCTTGCTTGCCTTCCCGGTGTTCATCATGATGAGCCTGCTGTCAGGCGGTCAGACCCCGCTCGAGAGCATGCCGGTACCGCTGCAGAAGTTTATGCAGTTTGTGCCATCGACCGCCTTCGTCAGCTTTTCCCAGGCCGTACTCTTCAGAAACGCAACATCGAGTATGGTGTGGCCCGATCTGCTCAAGATGTTTCTGATCGGATCTGCATACGTTACCTACTCGCTCAGCAGATTCAGAAAAATGCTAGCGGCAATTCAATAGAGGAACTGTCGGGTGAAAACGGGCGCTTCGACAATTTTCGTTGCAATCAGATTATCAGCCTTTTTGCTGATGGTGTTCTGTATCGCGGGATGTTCACCCACGGCCGAGCCGAAAGGTCTCTGGGGCAAGCTTTGGGGGATTGAGGTCGGCCCGGATTACAAACGTCCCGAAGTGAGACCAGTCGAGGATTTCCGCTCGCAAATCGGACCGTCAGAAGCGACCTCCCTCGCCGATCTGGCTTGGTGGCAGGTGTTCAATGACAAGGCCCTGCAGGGTCTGATAGCCACCGCTCTTGAACACAACTATGACCTCGAACTCGCTGCAGATCGTGTCGAGCAGGCGCGCGCATTAGTTGGAGTCGCAGCGTCGCAATTATATCCACAGATCGGTTACCAGGGCTTCGCCGGGCGCGAGAAGGCTTTCACGCCTCTGGAAGAAGCAGGAGGAAACATAACGTTCAATGCTTTTGGAGGTTTGCTTAACCTCGTCTGGGAACTAGATGTGTGGGGACGGATTCGGCGTTCCACGGAGGCCGCACGTGCGAATCTCTTCGCTCAGGAGTATGTGCGCCGCGGTGTGATGCTGACTTTGGTGAGCGATGTAGCCGCCAGCTATTTCAGCCTGCTGGAACTTGACCGTGAACTCGCGATCGCACAAGAAAGTTCTCGCACCTACAAACAGACTCTTGATCTTTTCACCCAACGCTATCAGTTGGGCAGGGACAGCAAGCTGCCGGTGGCTCGCGCTCAGGCCGCTTACGATTCCAGTCTCGCAAGTGTCGCAAGTCTGAAACGGGCCATCGTTCAGCAGGAGAACGCGATTAGCATTCTGTTGGGTGCATACGCTGAAGAGATTCCGCGAGGGGCTCAACTGACCGAGCAGGCGGCGCCGAGCACGCCCCTCGGTTTGACCACCGAGGTTATGCAGCGCCGTCCTGATATTTTGCAAGCTGAGCAAAACGTGGTGGGCTCAAACGCTCAGGTTGGTGTCGCGGTCGCGGGTTTCTTTCCGCGTATCGGACTTTCTGCACTGTACGGCGCGCAGAGTCCGAATATGAATCACTTGTTGGACAACAGCTTCAGCATCTGGAACATCGCTGGCGGTCTGGCAGGTCCGATCTTCCAGGGTGGACAGATACTCGAAACCTATTACGCGCAACAAGCCCTGTGGGAAGGAACCATCGCGCAGTACAAGCAGACGGTCATCGTGGCGTTCCGCGAAGTGTCCGACGCACTAATAGCACAGACGACCTTGGTTGAGCAGCGGCAGGCTTTGCAGCATCAGGTCGCCTCATTGCGGGAATCGGTGGAGCTGTCCTTACTTCGATATAATGCGGGACGGGCGAGCTACTTCGAAGTGCTCGAAGCGGAGCAGTTGCTGTTTCCGGCGGAGGACGCACTCGCTCAGACCCAGCGCGATCAACTGCTCGTGGTCGTCAGCCTCTACAAGGCGCTCGGCGGTGGATGGAACTTGGGTGACGCGCAATGGACTCAGCCGCACTGATATCACGGCTGCTTAACGTTCTAAGGCAGCGAAGTAGAGGACTATTCCTTGCGCAAAAAGCCTGCAGATAAAACGACAGCAAACACCCATTCGAATGTCCCAGAAGGGAAGGCTGCAAAGCTCAAGAACAAGGAGTTCGAAAGCCAACTTGCGAAGCTTCAGGCCGAACTGGTCAAGGTGCAGCGATGGGTGCAGCACAAGGGCTTGAAGATCATCGTCATCTTCGAAGGGCGCGACGCAGCTGGCAAGGGCGGCGTCATCAAGCGGATCGCCGAAAGAGTCAGCCCCAGGGTGTTCAGAGTTGTAGCATTGCCGGCGCCGACCGAGCGAGAGAAATCGCAGATGTACATGCAGCGTTATATACCGCACCTTCCCGCAGCCGGCGAAGTGGTCATATTCGATCGTAGTTGGTACAACCGCGCCGGTGTGGAACGTGTGATGAGGTTCTGCACGGAACAAGAGGTTGTCCGGTTTCTCGAACTCGTTCCGAGTTGGGAACGCGCTATCGTCCAGTCGGGAATCATTCTCGTTAAGTATTGGTTCGAAGTGAGCCAGCAGGAACAGACCAGACGCTTTCTTTCGCGCATCGAGGATGGCCGGAAAATCTGGAAGCTGAGCCCGATGGACCTCGAGTCTCACAAACGTTGGTACGATTATTCTCGGGCCAGGGACGAGATGCTCTTGGCAACCGATACTTCATTCGCGCCCTGGTATATCGTCAATGCCGATGACAAGCGGCGGGCGCGGCTGAACTGCATTTCGCATCTTTTAAGCGTCATTCCATATGATGACATCGAGCGGGAAAAGGTTAAACTTCCCGAACGGCAGAAAGCGCATGGCTATGAAGAACCAAAAAACCGTCGCTATAACATGGTGCCGGAAGTTTTCTGATGAAAAGGTTGCGAGCGCTGAAATTCGACATGTATGAAATTCGACCGAAAATACGTCTCCTGCACAGCGAGGAGCAATCATGATTTGACTCGGCCCGAGGACTTTCGAAGGCTTCCCGTCACCCCAGATCCTGGGCGGCCACAAGCGCTGGCAGGCTCTCGACGAGCGGACACTGTTAGCGCTGGGCGAGGAATCGGGAGCGGTCGTCGAAGTAGTCTCGTCCGTCGGGGACACGGTAGTCGAGGGGAGAGTCCTGTTGCGGGTCTTGGGCTGGCGACAACTGGTCGAGGGAAAGGGCTGGAAGAAGGCGTTTGGGCGGGCGGCGAGCGCACGTTTGAGCAGGATCCAAAATACGCTATCCGTCTGCTAGTGGATATTGCGATGAGAACGCTCTCTCCGGCGATAAATGATCCCTCACGGAGTTCAGGCCCTTGACCAAATTGAAGATCCGCTGTTGCGGATCGACAGCCGGCGTCTGGAGATCGGCGTGGTTCGAGACCGCGAGGGGGCCCTCAGGGTCCGTGATCCCGCACCCGACGTGGGAAGAGTTTCTAAGATTGGCATTCGATGAGATACGTTTCTGCGGCGCCGCCACCTTACAGCTGATGCGTCGCATGAAAGCCTTGATCGGCGATTTGACTTCTGCGTTGCCTGAGGAGCGCCACGAATCACTGAGAGACCACCAAAAGCGGTTGGATTCGATCGTCGCGCGGTCCTTCTCCGACCCAGAAGAGCAACAAGAGGTCGTGACATCGCCCACCTTCAACTGGAAAGCGTCGAACTCGTCCGCGAAGAAGACAGGCCCGGAAGCACCCGTGAGCGCCC
This sequence comes from uncultured delta proteobacterium, assembly GCA_963710455.1. GTDB lineage: Bacteria > Desulfobacterota > Binatia > Binatales > Binataceae > JAKAVN01. The sequence goes on along the minus strand of CAVQAG010000005.1, from coordinate 328,394 downwards.
GAACGATCATGGTTGTGCTCGCAGCAAGCGGCGAGAGCATTTAGATAAGAATCTCCCTCGTCTCTGTCGTCGCGGCAGGTATTCGCATTTCGCCCCGGCAAGGGTGACGATTCTCAGCGATCCGAGCGCTGCGAGAGTGTTTAGCTGGCAATGCCGCAAGCCGCGTGACAGGAAATCACCCGCGACTGGTGCTGACATCTGGGCTGCTCTTATGCTACATAGCTAAATGTGAAGACACTGGGACAGTTTATCGTCGAGCGGCGCAGGGAGCTGCGGCTGGCGGGTAGGGAAGTGGTCGCGGAAGTGCGCAACGCCGACGGCAAGCCGATCTCGATCCCCTACCTAGTTGACCTCGAGCACGACCGCCGCAAGCCTTCCGATGAAGTCCTCGAGCAACTCGCCAAGGTTCTCAAGGTGGATGCAGATGTGCTCTACTTTCTGGCAGGCCGAGTGCCTGCGGACCTGAGCGCTGATAGCTTCAAGAACGCCGACGAGCTGACCGCGGCGTGGCAGGCCTTTCGGCGCCAAATGAAGCGCAGAAAAAGTCCGTGAAGATGATCCCCGACAGGACCGGCCGGTTTCCTATGCGCCCTTATTGGGAGACCGCGGAACTGGAGGGGATGTGCGAAGAGGCGATCACCGCCTTTGTGCGCCGGCGCTACGGATTTGACCGCATTCCTGTCCCGACCGAAGCCATAACCGCGTTAATCGAGCGCGATGCAGGCGATCTCGACGTCGGATCCGACCTCTCCGACGACCAGTACGAAGTCTTTGGCTATACCGTCTTCCAGCGCGGCCAGAAGCCGCGCGTGGTCATAGCGCGGGAGTTGTGGGAACAGCGCCATCGCAGCAACCGCCTTAGGATGACTCTCGGTCACGAATACGGTCATCTTCTCCTTCACAGGTGGCTTTACGACCAGTACGGACCCCCGAGTGAACCGCAGCGCTGCCATTGGCGCGATCTGCTTCCAGGCGAGCGGATGGCTGACTGGGCGGAATGGCAAGCTGGGTACGCCGGTGGAGCGCTCTTGATGCCCGAGAGCTTCGCTCGGCGTGCTGTGGCGGCGTTCTTCCGCGAACGCACGGAAGAGCCGCCCGTTGCCAAGAGTTCCGCCGACGCGGCGACGCTCTGCGATCGCATCGCGCTCACCTTTGATGTCTCAGCCGAGGCCGCCCGCGTGCGGCTTTCGCAGCTGCGCTTCCTCTCCGACTAGCTCTCGAATTTCTCCAGCTCGAAGCTCCTCTGTCCCGGCTCTTGACATTCGCTCGGTCATCTCGCTACATAGCGAATTAGTCGGCAAGCTACTTATCGCAAAAAGACTTCGCCGGAGCGTCAGCCAGCATAGATTCCAGGCAAGGAGACCGTCATGAACCAAGCATTACATTGGACGCGACACTTAGTCCCCGCCGCCAGCGCCGCGGTAACGCTGTGCAACCCCAGCCATTGTTGGGCCGCAGACCCTGCAGTCCTGCCGTGGGACTACACGCTCGATATTATGCAGAATTTCGTCGCCGGTCCGCTCGCGCACTTCGTCATCGTTATCGCTGCCATTTGCGCCGTGCTCGGCTTCGCGCTGGCCGGCGACAACGAGCTTGTGCGCCGCTTTGCTAAGGCAGTCATCGGCACCGGCGCCGCTCTGCTCGCGGTGTGGTTGCTGAACTACCTCGCGCCCTGATGAGACCATCGGGAGCCAGCCGTGCGCACCCTCAACGCCTATGCTCCACCAATTTCGGAGGTCGCTAATGAAACTCTCGCGCATCACCAAGCCGCTTCTTTCGGTGCAGGTCCGCGTCACGCTCTCGGGCGAACTGAACGCTGCGCTTGAGAACTACGCGCGCTACTACGAGCACATCCACGGCGACTCAGTTGGCGCCAGGGCGCTCATCTCAGAGATGCTCTGCGCCTTCATCGAGGCCGACCGCGAGTTTCAGTCCTGGGCACGCTCCCGCTCCAACGGCCGTCAAGAACGTGTCATTCCTGCGCCTTCGGCTCAAGCCACGGCGAGCACACAGCCGTGACTGTCGTCCTGCAGGATTCGCAGACACGCTCGGCGAAGCGCCTCGCGCGTTTCAGATATGGACACGTCACTCATTCGCCAATGAAGCTTGCTTGCAGCATCGGAACAGGCCGGAGCTCTCGAAAACCAGCGATTTTATTGAGCAAGCAGACGAATTCGCGACGTGTCGGTTAGTCAGCAAGCAGAGACTAAGTCCCTGATTTTTCGGTGCAAGCACGAAAGTCACAAATATCGAAAGCCCAAGAGGTTCAATCAAATGGGCGAAGAACTCAAACGAACCTACACCATTCGGATCCCAGACCCGGTCGCAATGCGCATCGAAGAAGCAGCGCGCACTCATGGGATCACGCCAACCACGCTCCTGCAATCGCTCATCATGCGCAAGCTCAAACCGCGTGAGAGCGCCGATCCTGAGCCGGACATTGCCTCTGAAGTTGTACTCGCCGCTAAGCTGGAGACCTTGCGAAAGAGTGTCGAGCGGCTCGAACAGACCGACAGCGCTCGCTTTGATCAACTTCGCTTCGAGATTGTGAAGACTCGCTCGGCGCTCCTGCATTCCCTCGATCAGACCCTCAGCGCAGGCGTCGTCGACCACATTATCGAGGCGTCGAATCAGACCGCGCGCGACTATTCCCCCAGCCTGGCATCCGCGGCGGGCAGCAAATCATGAGACCGAACTACCAGGATGCCGTGCTGCGGCGCGCCGATATGGCCTCGCTGCAAGTCTGGACCCAAACCGTCCTCCGAATTGTTCTGGCGATCGCTCTGCTCTGGCTGCTCATCACCGCGTCCTTGGTCTGGTACTGGAATGACGCGCCGAAGTAGTACCTGTGGCTCAGAAAGACGTACATGGTGTCGATGCGTAACCGTAGTCGATGTGCCGGAGGCGTTGGAAAGCCGTCGCACTTGAGCAGGCTCGAATCCGAATTCAGCCACAGATCGGGCAGGGCACGGAAATGCAGCGCCAGATTACCAGCCATCAGCACGGAATTCGCCGATGAGCCGTCATCAGCACGGGCGGCCCGCCGCTAGGAGCGCGAACACTCCGGGCTTCGCAAGCTCCGCCGCTCGCCCCGCCGCGCCCCGCGCGGCTCGCGCTCCAGCGCAAGGCCCCCAAAGCGGTGGCGCTTGCTGCGCTCGCAACCGCGCCACCGGCGCTCCGGCGCCGGACGCTGCACTTGTCACGGTTGCAGCGCTGCGCTGCGCACATCTCGGAATCTTGCGCCGCCCTCCAGACTCGGTTGAGAGGACGGCGCTTTCAATGCTGCGCCGGACCAGCCGAACCGCCCTGGCCCTTCGGGCAAGCGGGCGCATCTCTTGACTGGATTCTGATAGTTAGCTAGATAGCGAGTTAGGCAAGAACAGAGCACTGAAGGTTGGCTCTCTCGCGGAGTCTCACCAGCAGTCCGAGGCTCATCACCATGGAATTCGAACTCACTCTCGACGCAGTGGCTCAGCAACCTGAACTCGCGCAGCAGCTCAGTCCTGAAATCATCCGCGTACTCCGCCTCAGGGCACGGATCGCTCTTGCCGCGCTCGACGAGTGCCCGACACAGCCCGCGTCCCTTGCCGCAAGCCAGTTGGAGCCCGGCGACAGTCTTGTGGGCATCAAAGAGGCTGCGAAGATGCTCAACGTTTCGGAGTCAACGCTGGCGCACAACGAGTGGCCGTTTCGCGTCCGTCTCGGCAGAACTGTGCGACGGCTTTACTCTGTCAAGGGCATTCAGCGATACATAGCGCAGCGGACCAGAGGCTAGGAGAACACCGCTATGAAGCACATCCGAGGATTTGGAACGCTCTACCAGCGAGCTGGGTCGAGGAATTGGTACATCGAATTCTACCACCAGGGAAAGGTCATCCGGCGCAGTGCCGGCACAGAGGACGAGAGGAAGGCCGGAAAGTTTCTGATTGCGGAGGTCGCGAAGGCGCGCAGCGCAGGCGGGGCCTACGGAATGGAACAGGAACGCCTCACTTTTGATGCTCTAATCGAGGACGTGGGAGACGACTATAAGATCAACGGCAAGCGCTCGTTGCGGTCCCTTCGCGTGCGAATGATTCATCTACGCCCGATCTTCGGCGGCATCCGAGCACTGAAGATCACTACGGCAATGATCGTCCGGTACCAGAGAAATCGGCTCGGCGAAGGCGCGACTCCCGCATCAGTGAACCGAGAGATCTCGTTACTCAAGCGTGCGTTCAACCTCGCAGCGAAGAACGGAGTCATCTCAAAAGCCAACGTCCCCGCCTTTCCGCAGCAACTGGAAGAAAACAATGTAAGAGAGGGCTTCGTTGACCGCGCAGGCTTCGAAGCTGTGCGCGATGCGATGCCAGACTATCTGCACGATCCTCTCACGTTCGCATTCCGCACAGGATGGCGTATAGGAGCCGTCCGAGGATTGCGGTGGAGTTCAGTCGATTACGACAGCCGAATGATCACGCTTGAGAGGAGCAACAGCAAGAACAAAAGGCCTTGGCTTCTGCCTCTGGACGATCCAGAGCTGTTCGCCGTCATCGAACGCGCTTGGCGGCGACGTCGACTGGACTGCTTGCATGTCTTTCATCATGAGGGTCGTCCCTTGGTTGAAAGCACATTCAGGCAGCATTGGCCCAAGGCCACCGCAGAGGCGGGTCTCTCCGGGCTTTTGATTCACGATCTCCGGCGCTCTGCAGCGCGCAATCTGGTGCGCGCAGGCGTTCATGAAAATGTCGCAATGGCAATCACCGGTCACAAGACGCGCGCGATCTTCGACCGCTACAACATCATCGCTGAGGACGATCTGCGCGAAGCCATGCGCCGTCAGAGCGAGTATCTGGCAGCACAGACGAACCGGCCCAAGGTGCTGCCGATCAGGCAGGCCTGTGATCAAACTGTGATCGAACCACGTGCATTTGGGCGCACGCCGACGCGTGCGAGTGGAAGACAAACCCGTGCAAATGAAGCAGTTTCTTGCGTACCCATGCGTGCCGATGCAGATACCTTCGGACTCAAAATCCTCCGTGCGCAAGCACATGCGGGTTCAAGTCCCGCCCTCGGCACCAAAACTCTCCACGACAGTGCTACGATTGCTAGCGCGAAGGACCTTGGCTGTCAGGTCCTCCGAGCGACAGTGGCGGTCGACCTTGGCTGAACTTTGGCTCTTTTTGCTAAAAAAGAGCGTTCGAGTAACGACCAGCTGCAAATCCGAATACGTTTCGTGAAGTCGCTCGCGGCCGTTCACGGACCCGACCGTTACCAGCACCGAGGGTAAATGTGGCGCGCCAAATCTAGAGAGATGTGTACCTTGGTTCACGGTTTCTGCGGCTGGCGGTGATGCTGCGCTCTTGTGTACGATCGCATATATTTTTCCGCCTACTGGGGACTCAGCGGGCGAATGCTCGAGGCAAAATGAACGACCTTGAAGTTTCCGATTGAATACCCGCAGGGTGCCGCCCTCACTCAGGGTACGATCTTCAGCTGCGCAGTTGCGGAAGACTATGCTGCGTGCCCAACGAGTGGTTTGATCATCACCGCCCGCTGCGATGTCGCCAACGACAAAGTTCGCACATACAATTATCTTCCGGTCGTTACTTTAGCGGATTGGTTACATCGCGATGGGCGGCTTATTCTGGCGGAGCGTCTCCAAGCCGAAACCGTTGGAGCATTGAAGAACATCCTGAGGGAAAATGGGTTTTCCACTTCGATACTTGAGACCGAAAGCCCACGGTCTGTGCTGGAGACATTGTTCCCGGCATCTACGAAAGGAAAGCCAGCGAAGGTGAGAACCCGGTTCGAGGAATTGTGCTCACGAGCCGAGCTTGCCGAGCTGGGTCTTCTGAGCGTTCCCTCGGATGGAGTTTGCCTCCGCATTGCAGACGCTGCTCCTAGACTGAAGGACGGGCTTCTATTGGAACTGACACATCAACGCCTCAACGGCTATTACTTCCTGAATTGCATAGAACCCGACGGCGACGATCTCGGTTATGTGGCGCTTCTGCGCCAGATCCAACACATGCCCAGGGGGCTCGCGCTGGCCGTCGGGGAGGGTCTCAACGCTCAAGGCTTCGCAGCGATGTGCGCTACCGAGCCATTAATTGTTGGCCGTTTGCATGTGGAACCTCACGCTCTTGCGATGCCCATCGGGCTCTTGTCGTCACCGCATATAGAACATTTAACGCAGGCCTTTTCTCTTTTGCTCGGGACGTGCGGGCCTCTCATAAGTTTGCCGGACCTATCGATTCAAAGGCATCTGGTCGTCGATCCACTGCTCGGCATCCGCTGCCCGCGGAAAATCAACCGGCTTCACAGTGTCCATCCATAGAATTTCCCATCTGCCAGTCTGAAGATTATTTCTGATGGTATAGCCTTGGTATTCATAGTCCTGGTATTCGCGCACGTCTATTCTCCCGCCGCAGCGTTAGTACAGATCTTCGATTCTTAGACGCGGCGGCCGAGGGCGGAAAGCGCTCTCTGAATCGTCGGGAAGAGCCTACGTTCCTCGTCGTCGATCGCGTCGTCCAAATAGACCGCGAGTCCGCTCAACGCTCGTCCGGCATCACGCGTGAGTGCGTCTGTCTGCCGATCTGTATCGGTCGTGCCGATTGCGCCCATCAGTGTTCGCAACCTGTGATGGCACTCGCGAACCTTCCGTCCGGCCTCGGGTGAAAGACCGCCGTGCCGGTCGAGCCACGGCAGCAACTCGGAGTCTTCGGCTTCGAGGTGATGCGAAAGGATCGGCTCGATGGTTGCCCAAATCCGGGCAGCATCGCGCCTGAGCTCGCGCGATTCTGGATTGCGCTCAAGCCGCAGGCCCGCGAGCGCCGCATAAAGCAGGCATGATCTCAACTGGGAATCTTCGCGATTGAGCGCCTCCGAGAGGCGGCGGATTCCCGCGTCGATGCGGTTGGCGTCTTTGGCGGTCGATTCTTCCCCGTTCATCGCAGGTATCTCCTCCGCTGGATGCGTCGACGACCCTTTTGCATTCTGTGCGTGCAGAAAAGATTGCAACACGTGACCGAATCGCTCGAGCGAGAGTGGCTTCGAAACGTAGTACTGAGCGCCGCTCGCCCGTGCACTTTTCTCATTGTGATCGCTTTGGCTGCCGGCGACATATAACAAAGCGGCACCGGAGAAATATTTGCGAATTTTTGCGAGCAGCCAGTTGCGGTCGTTTTCTTCGACGACTTGATCGTCGAATATGACGAGCCGGACATGTGGCTGAGAAAACACCTTGCGACTCATGTCTCTGTCAGCGCCCTGCCGAACCAGCTTCCAAGGCTGCTTGACGATTCTCAGCACGAGGTCCGTTAACACCTCATCATCAGAGAGAAGCAGCAAAGTCGGCCACGGACGCATTTCTTCCACAGTCCTTCGTTTTCCACCTTCGCCATGTTCGCCGCGTGCCACTCACGGAGAAACGTGGTAAGTGGGAGCACCCGCTCCCCGTGAACGTCAAGTGCAGCAAGTATGCCAACCGTGGCGCTTGCTATTAGGCAGACCGGCGGAGCGAAAGGAGGCAGTTTTCTTTTTTTATGTCTCCATCAGAAACAGGCCGAGAAAGCGACGGCAGCCTCAACGATCCTGCCGCCCCGCTGCCGCTGCCGGCATTTCATCGCATTCTTCAACGAGAAGCTGCAACCGACCGTAATGGTGACAGGCGTCGTAAGAGACGCGCTCGAAGCGATGCAACGGTATCTCTGGCCAGGGAACGTGCGCGAGCTTTCAAACGCGATTGAGAGTGCGTTTACCTTCTCCAATTCATCGATCATTGGCTCCGATGAGCTGCCGGCTGCTGTGGTTGCCAGCCGGCCTGAGCAGTTTTCGCAGAGCTTGAACGGCGCCACCGAGGAAGCAGCCCGCCTTGTGCCAATCGGCTCCTTTGCCGAGGTTGAGTGCGAGATTATCGCCCGCGCGCTCAGGACCACCGATGGCAACAAGGTCCAGGCCGCGGCTCTGCTGCGAATCTCCCGCAAGAAGCTTTACGCGAAAATCGAAAAGTACGGTATATAGCGGCTCGCCGGACGCTGCTCGCGAATCCCCTTTCGCGTCCGTTCACTAGATGCGCCAAGCCGCTGGACCGTTAGTCCGGCGGCACAATGTGTGATCTACGCGGCCTTCTTGTCGCCGTCCGGTTTTTTTACTTCCCCGCCGCGCTGGATATGAACCTTGAATTCTTTTGGCAAGGACTCCTTCGGCATCGGTGCGGTCAATTCGAGGACGCCGTCGTGATAAGTCGCTTTCAGGTCCTCGGCCTTCATTCCTTCGGGAAGTGCAATAGCGCGTTCGAATGAGCCATAGCGGAATTCGCGCCGGAAGAAATCGCGTTTCTTGGGTTCGTGTTTTTCCTCGCGCGAGCCCTTGACCGTGAGGACGCAGCCGGCAACCTTGACTTCGACGTCTTTCGGATCGACGCCGGGAAGCTCGACGCGAACGGTAAAGTTGTCGCCGTCGACAAACGATTCGATTGCCGGTCGCATGGTATTCGGCTGCCATTCCTTGAACAGCCCGCCCTGCTCGAACAGGTCATCGAACTCCTGACGCAGTCTCTGCAGCTCTCTTGATGGAATCCATTTGTCCAGCAATGCCATTGCTACTTTTACCTCCTGAGTTTTTATTTGGGCCAAATAGGCCGGCAAATCCTTGTCACAGATGATTATCTCTTGCTCCGGGATCGTGGTTTTTTTGCCGGGGGGTGTTTCCCCTGATTCCTGGGTTCACTGGCGAGTGGTTCGCCATGACGAATGGTCAATTGCTCCTCGGGATCAGTGCTCTGGTACTCTCGTCCTGCCGGCTCTTCCATCTCGTCGGGCAAAGTCCATTGGTGGTCGTACGGCGCGATGGTGGTTCCTTCGCCCCACCCAAGCCGTGCGCTATTACGCTTTTTCTGACATTCAACGCAGTATGACGCGAAGGGAATAACCATCAGGCGCTCGACAAGAATTGCCGCGCCGCATCCAAGGCATTTGCCGTACTTGCCGGCATCCAGGCGCGTGAGCGCTTCGTCCAGATATCTGAGCTTCTCTTCTTCACGGGCAATAAGCGCCGCATGAGTTTCGATCTCTGCAGTCGTATGCGCCAAATCCAGCTCATCGGCTGGGTCCGATTCTGACTCCTGCTCCTGGTCGCGTCGAAGGCCTTTTATTCTCCGACAGGTTTCGTCCTGGAGCCGGAGCAGCATTTCCCGAAGCACCCGGTGACTTTCGGTGTGGTTGGTGCTCATTTTGGCGTTCATCTTCGAACTCACCTCGTCGGTGTGGTCAAATGGAATTTGCCGTCACGGTTCCACAGATCCTTAGAGCAAACCACGCGCCATAGGAATTCAGGCCGATGAGCCTTAACAATCGCCGGAAGCGTGTAGCCGATCGCGTCACCGGCGCAAATCTTTGTTGCGAAGAGAGCCACGAAAGGCAAAGAGGCATCGGCGGAGTTACGAACTACTCCGTTGCAGGTTCTCCGCAATCAAAGACCCGCTTACCGGCGGCGCTGGAGGCGGATGATCGTCAGCGAATGGTGCGAGTTTGGCATGGCCTTCGCTAGAACACATTCGAGGAGCCCAAAGAATGCCGGTAAATGTAGTCAGGACGCCAGAAGAGGAGCTCACTTGGGAGCGCGCGAAGGCTCGTGCCCGCGAGCAATATCCCGAAGCCACAGGCGAACGCTTCTATCGGATCGTGATGGCTGTCTAAAAGAAGATGGCTCATTACCAGCCACATTCGTCTACGACCGATAGAGCTGCTGCTGCGCGGAGAATGCGATGACTAAAGCACTGATTCGAAGTATGAATCGGCGCGGCTCGCGATCCGACAAGAGCCCGCCCATCGCACGGAAGCAAAAGTTTAGCGATCCCTCGATTTGCGATCGCTGCGGCGCGGTGTATTCGGGCAAAACCTGGCGGCGTGGGCGTCGGTTAGCTCCTGAGGTCATGGACAAGGCGCAGTGGGTGGAATGCCCCGGCTGCGCGCAGGCAGCTTCAGGCGAATATCACGGCCAAGTGCTCATCACATTGGCCGATACGGTAAGCCGCGGCGCGGTTTCGGCCCGGATCGCGAACGTGGAACGGCGTGCGCTGCTTACCCAACCCGAACGACGCATCGTCGCAAGCAACTGGAACGGTGATACTCTCGAAGTGCTGACGACTTCGCAGAAGCTCGCGCATCGCATTGCGCGTGAAGTCGAGAAGGCCTTCGGCGGACGGGCGCATTTCTCGTGGTCCGATGACGACGGCAGCCTGTTGGCCACGGTAAAGATCGCACCGAACCAATCGAGCGCGAGAAAATCGGCAAAATGAACTCCGAACGGAATGCCCCAGTCATGCCGCACGCAGAGTGCGCAATCCGCCGGTGCTCGAGGTCATGCGACGCATCCCACGCGAGGCGTCTCCTTTCCTGGCGAGTTTATAGAGTATGAAGGAGCCTAATGTACGAAGCTGAATACAAATCCAAACTAATGACGCCAGTCGCCGCGGTGGAACTTATTCCTTCCCGTGGAACGCTTTCCATGGGAATGGCGATAAGCGAACCTCCGGCGCTGCTTAAGGCATTGGAGGACAGGGTCCGGCTACGCGGGAGCGGTGGGATCGAAGAGCTGCGCGTTTATTATTCGCACTCGGTCGCGGCCGCGGCCACTACGATTCTGAAGTACGAATACATGGACGTCATCAAGCCCCATCCGTTCTTTCCGACTGTGATCGAGCGGACGCTTTTCGAACGAGGGCGCCAGGAGAACCGGCGTGTTGTTTTCTATATGCCGGGCAACTTCAGCGCGATGCCTCGCACACTGGCGGCCATCGGAATCGACGCATTCATCATGATGGTCGCTCCGATGGACAAGGCCGGGTTCTTCAGTTGCGGCACCAACGGAGACTATACGATCCCGACCGCGCGCGTCGCGAACAAGCTGCTGATCGAAGTGAACCCGAAGATGCCTCGCGTCTTCGGAGACTCATCCGTTCATATCTCCGAGGTGGACGCGATCGTCGAGAACGAGAGTCCGCTTTTTACCGTTCCCATTCGCGAAATTACGAGGCTCGACGAAACGATCGGCAAATATATTGTCGAGATGGTGCCTGATCGGGCAACCCTTCAAATCGGGATCGGCGGCGTACCAAACGCAATCTGCAAAGCACTGACAAATCATAAGGATTTAGGCATACACACCGAGTTGATGATGCCGTCGCTGGTGGCGCTCATTCGGTCTGGGGCCGTGACAAACAAATTCAAGAATCTAAACAGGCACAAAAACGTGTTCACCCTGGCGGCGGGTGACGAAGCGTTCTACGAGTTTCTGAACGATAATTCGAGCATGGAGATCTACCCTGTCGACTACGTCAACGACCCGTACGTTATCGGACGGAATGATCGCGTGATCTCGATCAGCGCCTTTCTGGAGGTCGGATTGGACGGCGAAGTCAACTCCGAGGCTCTTGAAGGAAGACAGTACACGGCGCCCGGGGGGCAGCTGGACTTCGTCCGTGGAGCGCAATTGTCTAACGGCGGAAAGTCAATTCTTACTGCGTATTCCACTGCAGCCAAAGGATCGGTGTCTCGCATAGTTCCTAAAGTACAAGGGCCGATTACCGATCCCCGATCCGATACGCAGTATATTGTGACCGAGTACGGGGTCGCCGACATGATCGGCAAATCGACAGCCGAGCGGGCGGAGGCGTTAATCGCTATCGCTCATCCGAAGTTTCGCGAGGAACTTACGGACGGCGCCAGAAAGCTGGGATATCTCTGAGCAACTAGCTGGAAGCGAGACGGGCGGTTCCGACGATCTCGCGCGCGGCGTCGAGGCCCGATTCGATCGCCCCCTGTGCCAGTCCGCGGAACAGCAGCGGGCTCAGGTGTTCTCCTGCGAAATGGATTTGGCCTTCGGCTCGTTTCAGATGAGGCAGCAACGCAGTGATCTGTCCAGGCCGATAGTATGCGTATGCACCGAGGGAATACGGGTCTTCGTCCCAGCTTTTGAACACCGCCGCTTCAAAATTCTCATGTATTGCAGGAAATACCTGCCGCACCGTTTCCAAGGTGAGTGTCAACCGGCGCTCATCATCCATCGCCGCGAATCGTCGCGCGCGCTCGCCGGTCATGAAGCACTGTAGGATGCCGCGTCCGCTACGATGCGCGGGAGCTCCGTCCCACATGAATGTTATCGGCAGATCGGTAAATGCGTATCCGGAAAGCCCTTCATCGATCCAGAATCGGCGCCGGCATTGAAGGAAGATTCGCGCAACCGACGCGCATCGGGTCTCGTGGATGGCGTCGCGTTTCTCCGCGGAAAGAGGTGGCTCGAACCGAATTGCCGCAAGCCTTCCGAGAGGAAGCGCAATAACGAGATGATCGGCGTTAATCGTGCTGGGTATAGAAGCGTGGTTGTAGTGAACGGTGACGCCGTTTTGACCACGCTCGATTGAGTCCACCACGCAGCCATAGCGAATGCGGTGTCCAAGCTCTGACGCGAAGGCCTGGGGCAGAAGGTCATTTCCACCCTGAATGCTATAGCGGGTATCGGTGAAGCTGCTGTACGCCGCCAATTGAGCGAGGACATCCAACGCCGAGCGCTCACGCAGGTCCTCACCGACCATATCCCAGTCCAGGATTGACAGAAGTGCTGTTGCATCGGACGAGGAACCATTTGCGCTCATGAAGTCGGCAAACGAAATCCGATCATGTTTTTCAAGCACTGCGGTGCCCTCTGGCCTTTTGAGAGAATCGCGGATTTCGGTGACGGCGGTCTTTAGATACTTGGTTCGCATTCCGCCGATACCCAGCTCGCGCTCCTCATCTGACAGTCCAAGCGGCCAACCATGGAGACCATCACGAGCCTCGACCGTACGGTGTCCTCGGAAATAGTAAACCACCGGAAGCACCCTCGGCTCGGGCCTGTTGAGCGGCAAAGAGAACTTCCGGATGTATCGCATCACGGCGTCGGGCTCGACCGGGATGAATGCCGCCGCGCCCAATTCCGCGGCGACTCCGTCCGGGAAGGGATCTCGGATTGTGCGAATTTTGCCGCCGGGATGAGTCTGCGCTTCGAGGAGCGTCACGTCGCACCCTGATTCCTTCAATTCATATGCGGCGCTGAGCCCCGCCAACCCGCCTCCGACTACCACGACGCTAGGCATTTTCATTACATCACGGTTCATGAAAGCAAATTCTTACTAACCGACCCGCCTTGGGAGCGCTTTTTAGTCAGTAGAGTCGTCAGAGCACCTACGCTCGAAATCGGAACGCCCATTGCGGAAGCTCATCTTGGAATGCATCGGACGCATTAGGTCGTTCGGTTTAATGGCCGCCAGCCGCGCAAGGGCAACACCCAACCGTTCACGCGTCTCACGCTCCGTGTTCGTTCCGGTGATAGTCGTCATGACCTACTTCTCCAGCTCCGCGTTATCCTTCTAGCCCTAGACGCATCGAACATGCCAATAGTAATCTCTATTTGTGCTCGCGCAGGCCTCAAGTCGTTCAGTGGGTTTGTATCGAAAGGAAACAGTGTTTCAAGGTGCCGCGGTCCAAGACGCCTGGCGAAGTATGAGATGCACGCAACATCGATCGGATTCTTAAGGCGAGGGGTTTCGGCGTGGATTGTCGCCCTGTTGGTTTTTGGAGCCAGTGCGATGAACATTTGGGCAGCAACGACGGCAAACAGGACTTTGAACAAAATTGTGCTTCATGCCATGGCAAAGATGGGATGGGTCACGGAGAAGCGCTCTACGTGATTCCCGGAATCAGGCCCCCTGACCTCACCAAATTGAGCAGCAACAATGGCGGTGTGTTCCCAGCCGAGGAGGTGTATCAATCGATCGACGGTCGGGCCGGGATTCCCGCGCATTCACGGCTCGATATGCCTTTCTGGGGTACCGTTTTTCAGGAAGGAGGAAAGGAGTTCACTCTCGAGAGCGAAGCGAAGGCCAAAGAGCGCATTTCAAACATCGTCAGTTACATCCAGAGCATCCAGCAGAAGTAAATGACTGCCAAGGTGCTTCTCCGCAGGTAGTAGCGCAGCCGAGCCGCCTTCAATCGTCCATTATGTCCCGCAAGACATTTAACGTGCGGCTATGCTATCTGCGCTGCCCTTCGCATCAGGCTGTCCATTAAATTGACTCGATCGGATACACCTTTCTGCGCCCGCGCCTACCGTCCGTTGTTGCTTCAGTTCGCTTTACGACTGGCACGGCACTGGCTAATAAGTGGTGCGATTTTACGTTAGGAGAGAGTCTCATGTCATTCCCATTCAGACGAATCCTGAGCCCCGTAGACTTCGACGATAACTCGTTGGCGGCGCTGGAAGTCGCCGCACAGTTGGCGCGTCAGAACGATGGAACAGTTCTGCCGTTTCATGTCGTGCCGATGGTGGTCGCGCCCACGAGTATGCCCGTGTATGTCGACCTCTACAAAGGCCAGGAGGAGTTGGCGAAGGAAAAGCTTCGCCAGATCGCTGCCAAGCGACTTCATGGGATCAAGTATGAGCTACTGACGCACATCGGCGAGCCCGCGGGCGCGATCATCAGGACCGCCAAGCGCTCGGCGGTTGACGTGATTGTAATGGCCACCCATGGGCGTCGAGGATTTTCCCGAGTCATGCTGGGCAGCATTGCGGAAATGGTTCTTCGTGATGCTCCCTGTCCGGTGCTCTGCGTCCGCCGCGGAGAACCCGACAAGAATCTGGTCGCTAGATGGATGAGTTCAAGTCCCGTCACGGCAACTCCGGATGAAAAGCTTTCATCCATAATGTCGCGAATGCAGGAGGGCAATTTTCGGTGCGCTCCGGTGGTTGACGATGGGCGTTTGGTCGGCATCATCACAAATCGCGACATTCGCGGCCACATGGGACGTCTCAGCCAGGTCGAGGCCAAATTCGCTATGACTGAAAATCCCGTGACCGTCGCGCCGACGACGCCTCTGCATGAGGCTGCGCGCCTCTTGTTCGAGCGCAAGATCGATGCGCTGCCGGTGCTCGAAGATGCGCAGTTGGTGGGCGTGATGACCACCAGCGACGTGCTCCGTGCGTTCCTCGAACAAGACTGAGAGCGACCACATGTCCTACCTTGTTCTCGCAGGCGAATATGTCTACAAGGCGAACACACCGGTGCACTTCGATCTTGCCGATTGTTCGACGTTCGGGGTGCCCCCATGGGCAGCTGAGCGCGCGCATGTTCCTACCTGTTTCGCAACTCTGATCAGTCGCATCCTAGGCGCGAGTTTGCGCGAGTTGCGAAGCTTGCTAGCGCGTCTGGGAACGTCGCTGCCAGCGTGCGTATGCTCAGGACAATCGGCGAAGACGCACCGGGTTTCGTTTAGCACAATTGGCGACGACCAGGACTCTTCGAACGTTTATTCTTGGAAGGTTTTTGATAGCTTCTAAAATGGCTTTTACCTTCAAGATGATCCTTTGTCCCATCGACTTCGATGAGAACTCCGAGATGGCACTCAACGAGGCGGTCGAGATTGCCGCCATTTCGACAGCAGCCTTATCCTCGTTCACGTGCTGCCTTTGGTCCTCACACTGGGGGAAGTTCCTCCACCCGCCGCACTGTACGAAGACCGGGCGAAAGCGGCCCGAGCGAAACTCGCCGAGATCGCGAAGAAAAAACTTGCTGGATTGAAAAATGAGCTGCATGTTTACACCGGTGATGTCATCGGAAGCATCCTGCACGCGCAGAGTAAATATCAATGCGATCTGCTGGTGATGGCGGCCCACGGGCGCAGCGGACTTGCGCGGATTTTCCTCGGCAGCGTCGCGGCAGCGATTGTGCGCAAAGCGATTTGTCCGGTTTTAACGGTTCGAAAAGAACCGGCCGGTGCGCGCATAGGTGGGAGCAAGACAGATTCTAAAGCTGGCAATGCGCGACGCGACCGAAAATGAGCTGACGAGTTCCGCTACCGTAGTTCGCGTTCGCGGTTCAGTAATCGATGTCGAATTTCCGGCAGGGATGCTTCTGCCACCGATCAACGAAGCCTTGATCGTGAAGTGGGATGGGGCATGGCCGCTGCTGGTTGAGGTCCAGGAGCATCTCGACATACACACCGTGCGAGCCGTCGCGATGCAAAGCACCGCGGGACTCCGCCGCGGCACGGCTGTGAACCGGACGGGTGGTCCGATTCGTGTTCCAGTCGGCGAAAAAGTGCTCGGCCGGCTCATCGACGCGATCGGCAATCCCATCGACGGTGGCGGCGCCTTCGCCGATGATGTGCTGCGCGAGCCGATTCATGGCGCCGCTCCGCCGCTTACCAGTCAGAGTTCGAGGCGCGAACTTTTCCATACCGGCATCAAGGTGATCGACCTGCTCGCGCCACTTGCAACAGGCGGCAAGGCGGGCATGTTTGGTGGCGCGGGAGTCGGCAAGACTGTTCTCATAATGGAACTGATTCGGACCACGGTTGAAACCTATTCCGGCATCTCGGTGTTCGCCGGAATCGGCGAGCGCTCGCGCGAGGGACACGAACTGCTCGGCGAGCTGCGCGCGTCCGGCGTGCTCAAGCGGACCGCGCTCGTCTTCGGGCAGATGAATGAACCGCCGGGAGCCCGATGGCGCGTTGGCATGACGGCCCTCACCGTCGCCGAGCATTTTCGCGATGTGATGGGAATCAATGTGTTGCTCCTGATGGACAATGTATTCCGCTTCGTTCAGGCGGGAGCGGAGGTCTCGGGGATGCTCGGGCGGCTTCCATCCCGAGTTGGCTACCAATCTACTCTAGCGACCGAGATCGCGGAGCTGGAGGAACGAATCGCGTCGGTTGCTGGAGCCTCGGTCACTGCGATTCAGGCCGTGTACGTTCCGGCGGACGATTTCACCGATCCGGCGGTGGTCGAGATTTTCCGTCATCTGGATTCCTCCATCGTCCTGTCGCGCGATATGGTGGCGCAGGGACTGTATCCCGCAATCGACCCGCTCAATTCCGCTTCGACCCTGCTCGATCCGCGCATCGTTGGCGAGGAGCACTACGCGACCGCGGAAGAGGTGCGCAAGACGCTGGCGCGCTATCGCGAGCTGCAAGAAATCATTTCTCTGCTTGGCGTCGAGGAGCTAAGCGCCATGGATCGGCTGGTCGTCGAGCGTGCGCGCCGGCTCGAGCGTTTTCTGACCCAGCCGTTTCTTGTGACGGACCAATTCACCGGCATCGCCGGCCGGTCAGTCCCGATCCAGGAAACGCTCAGAGGTTGCCGCGCGATTTTAGCCGGTGAAGGGGATAAGTGCGCGGAGGGCTCCTTCTATATGGTAGGAACGTGGGAAGAAGTCCGACGCAAAGAAACCGAGTCACGAGCGAAAGTGACCTGAGAAGATGAGCTGAGCACGTGAAACTCGTTATCGCCACCCCGACCGTGATCGCGGTCAACGACGACGATGTGCACTATGTGCGAGCGGAAGACTCGAGCGGCGCCTTTGGCATCCAGCCCGGCCATGCTGACCTGCTCTCGGCGCTCTCTATTTCGGTGATTGTCTGGCGAAATTCTCGAGGCGAAGAGCGCTACGCCGCCGTCCGCGGCGGGGCGCTGCGAGTACGAGGCGGAAAGTCGGTCGAGATCGCCACGCGCGAAGCCGTGACTCGGCGATGACCTCGAAAGGCTTCGCGAAGTCGTCGTGGGCGAGATGCGCAGGGATGCGCAAGTGGAACAGACCGCTCGTATCGGGGTATTCGGGCTCGAACAGGCCGCGATCAGGCAGATCTACCGCTATCTCCAGCCCGCGGGATCAACGCGCCGCTACCGCCTGCGCGCAAGTGAGCGTGCATCGTGCCACCGGAGGAAAAAGATCCCGAGCAACCGAATCATGACGAGCATCGGTTGGTCGACGCGGTGCGGCGGATGCGAAACCTTCGAGAGCAGTGGAAGAGCACCGGCGAATGGCCACTCGCACGTGCGCTGGGCATGATGGGCCGGTTTGGATGGACGATCGTAGGACCAACCCTGCTCGGTGCATGGGCCGGCCGATGGCTCGACCAAAGGTTTCATAGCGGCGTTTTCTGGAGTGCGACGCTGGTTTTCCTAGGCGTATCCGCGGGCTTCTATATGGTCTGGAAGAAGATGCACACGGTATGATGCGATTCGAACTTGCGGAACTGATCGGATTCGTCGCCCTCGGCGCCATGGGGGCCGCGCTCTATCTGGGCGCGCTCGAATGGAACATTCGCCTCTACCGTCGCTCGAACTCAAAGCTCGCCTTGCTGTTTCACATCCTGCGTCTTTGCGGCATGGCCGCGGTGCTCGCTTTGATAGCGCGCGCGGCCGGTGCTGCCGCTCTGCTCGCCGCAGTAGTCGGATTCGAAGCCGCGCGGATACCGATGGCAGGCTCAACGGCTTGGCGCATTGGGAAAATTCGATGAGTCATTCACCGCTTGCGGCCACGATCGTTTTTTACGCCGGCCCGGTCCCCGTGACCGAAACCGTGATCACGACATGGGCGCTGATGGCAGCGTTGACAATCGCTATGCGCGTTGGCGACGCGCCGCCTAACCGTGATTCCCACCGGCCCGCAGGCGATGGTTGAGACGTTGGTGGAAGGGATTGGCGGGCAGGTCCGCTCCATCATCGATCGTGACCCTTGGCATTTCATGCCTGTACTCGCCACGCTGTTTATCTTCCTCGTCACGGCAAACTTGTCAGGCCTGTTGCCTGGAGTCCGCGCCCCCACCGCCTCGATTGAGACGCCGGCCGCGCTGGCGACGGTCGTCTTTTTCTCCGTTCACGTTTACGGCATATGGCTCAACGGACTGGGCGGCTACCTCAAGGGTTATCTCAAACCAAACCCTGTGATGCTGCCGCTCAATGTGTTGTCGGAGTTCACGCGGTCGTTTTCCCTGATGATGCGTTTGTTTGGCAATATCATGAGCGGCGAGCTGGTGTTGGGAATCATCGTCGCGCTGGCAGGGCTTTTCGTACCGATCCCGTTCATGCTTTTCGAAATCCTGGTGGGTTTGATTCAGGCCTACATCTTCTCTGTGCTGGCTGCGGTCTACATAGGCGGTGCGGTCGGGACGATGGAAAAATAGCCATTGGAGGATTGCCGAAGGATGACCATACAGATAGTGAGTATCATTGGCGCAGCGCTCGTCGTAGCAGTCGGATCGATCTTTCCGGCCCTGGCCGAGGGCCGCGCGATTGCCGCCGCGATGGAGGGAATAGCGCGCCAGCCCGAATCCGCGGGTCCACTCTCCCGCACGCTTTTCGTCGGGCTCGCGATGATCGAAACGATGGCGATCTACTGTCTGGTGATAGCGCTGCTTCTGCTCTTCGCTAATCCTTACGCCGGACACTGATGTCATTCAGTTGGTCAACTTTCGCCCTGCAGGCGATCAATTTCCTGGTGCTCGTATGGCTGCTGCGGCGTTTTCTGCTCAAGCCGGTCCAGGCTATCGTCGCGCAGCGCAAGGAGGACATTTCGCGTGCGCTCGCCGAGGCCACCGCCGCGCGCGAACAGGCCGAGGCAGCGCGCAAGGATTTTGAGTCGCGCCAGGGCGGAATCGAGGAGGAGCGTCAGCGCGTCATTGAAAAAGCGCGAATCGATCTGGAAAGCGAGCATTCGAATATGCTCGAAGCGGCGCGGGCCGACGTTGAAAACATCAAATCGGCCACGCTTAAGCAGATCAATGAGGAGCGTGACGCCGCCGCGCGCGAGGTCTTCGAACATTCGGTCCAGCTGGCGGTGCGGCTGTCGGAAACGCTCTTGCGCGATCTGAAGCTGCCGCAGCTTGACGATCTGTTCCTGCCTCAGGTGCTCGACCGCATCGATGGGCTGTCGAATGATGAACGCGCCGCCATGCTGGGCCGAGACGGCGCGATGGTGGCCGTCTTGCTGTCACCACGGCTCATGCGCTCGGCCCCGAGCTGGAACGAAAATGGGAAGCAGCGCTGCACGAGCGGCTGAGTGGATTGAAGCAGATTTCGTTCATGGCCGACGAGGGGCTGATCGCCGGAGCGGAACTTCAGTTTCCCAGCGCGGTACTGCGCTTCAGTTGGCGTGACAGTCTGTCCGCGGCGCAGCGCGAGCTGATTGCGTGAGCAGTATTTTCGAAACCGTCAGGAAACGCTTCTCCGAGGCCGATAAACGCCTCGATCAGTTCAACGCCGGACCGGCGCTCGATATTCTTGGCCGGGTCGAACGCGTGGGCTACGACGTTGCGACGGTCTCGGGCCTGCCCGAGACTCGGCTTAATGAACTTCTGCTGTTTGAACGCACAACCGGCGATTCGGTAACCGCTATGGCGCTTGCGCTCGACGCCGATTCGATCGGTTGCGCGATGCTCGGACACGCCGAGAACATCGAGGCGGGCAACCGCGTGCGTGGCACCAGCACGGTCGCCAGTGTGCCAGTGGGTGAAGCGCTCCTCGGCCGGACGGTGGATTCCCTCGGCAATCCGCTCGATGGCGGTTCAAAGCTCGAGGCCTCGCCGCGAGAGCCGGTCGACAAACCCGCGCCCGGAATCATCGAACGCGATTTCGTAAATGAGCCGCTCTACACCGGCCTTGCGGTGATCGATGCGATGCTGCCGCTGGGACGCGGCCAGCGCGAACTCATCATCGGCGACCGCGAGACCGGCAAAACCGCCATCGCAGTCGACACCATCGTCAATCAGCGCGATTCCGGGGTCATCTGCGTTTACTGTGCGGTGGGCCAAAAGTTGTCCTCGGTGACCGAGGTGATCGACGCCGTCAGACGTTACGGGGCGCCTGAGCGATGCATCTTCGTGATCGCCGCGGCAGATGATCCGCCCGGACTGCAATGGCTGGCGCCATATGCCGCGTGCACGATGGCGGAGTATTTCAGCGAACGGGGCAAAGACGCGCTGCTGGTAATCGACGATTTGACCCAGCATGCCGTCATCTACCGGCAGCTTTCGCTGCTACTGAGAAACCCGCCGGGACGCGAGGCCTACCCGGGCGACATCTTTTACATCCATTCGCGCCTGCTCGAGCGCGCCGCGAAACTCGGTCGCGAGCGCGGGGGCGGTTCGCTCACCGCGCTTCCAATCGCCGCCACGGAGGAAGGCAATCTCTCCGGCTATATTCCGACCAATCTCATTTCGATCACCGACGGGCAGATCGTCCTTGAGCCCCGGCTTTTCCATGAAGGGCCAAAAGCCGGCCGTGAATGTCGGCAAGAGTGTGTCGCGGGTCGGGGGTAAGAGCCAGGTGACGGCTATGCGGCAGGCGGCGGAAACTTTGCGTCTCGAATACGCCCAGTTCCTGGAACTCGAAATCTTCACCCGCTTCGGCGGCATGGTGGACGAGCGCACAAAACGAATTATCGAGCACGGCCGGCGCATTCGCGCAATCCTTACGCAGCCCCAGTTCGCGCCGCTTCCGATGCCGCATCAGGTGGCCCTGCTGCTGGCGCTCAACGACGGTATCCTCGATCGGCTGCCTCTGGAAAAGGTCCCGCAGTTGCGCGGCTCGCTCGACCGATGGTTCAAGGAGCACGGTGCGGCTATTTTCGAACGGGTCGCTACGAGCGGTGAGGTTGACGAGGCGGCGCGAAAATCCCTGCGGGAAAACGTGGTAAAGTTGGTTTCCGAACTGAGCGGTAGCGCAACGCCGTCGCTCGCGCCCTCGTAACCACGATGGCAAGCGCCAAAGAGATCGGCGAACGACTCGGCTCGCTGCAACAGTTACTTGACATCGTGAGCGCCATCCGCGCGATGGCCGCGAACCAGATGCAACAGAGCGAGCGCTCGCTCGACGCGATCCGCCGTTACACCGGAATAGTCAGGAGCGCGCTCGCCGATGCGACTGCGCTGCTGCCTTCCGATCATCGCGTAGCCGCCGAGGCTCGGCCCCAACGTCCGGCGCTGGTGGTGTTCTGCGCCGAACATGGCTTCTGCGGTGCCTTCAATGATCCCATGATCACCATGGCAGCCGAAGCCATCGAGGGCGACAGCAACCTGCAGGTGGTTTTTGTTGGCGTTCGCGGCGCTCAGCGGGCGGCAGAGCGCGACATTCGACCCCAACTGACTATCTCAATGGCGAGTCATAGCGGTGGCGTTACTGGAACGGCACGGCGAATTGCGAGCTGGACATCGGAAAAGCTCGCGCGTCGGAGCGTAACCAGTATAGATCTGGTCTTCACACGCTATGGTGCGGGGCAACGCGGCTCGGCGCAACGCATTTCGTTGCTGCCGCTCGATACTTCGGTCATCAAAGCAGCCGAAACCCCGATACCGCCGCTGGTGAATATAAGCCCGCGTCAGTTGTTTAATGAACTCGCTGCCGAATACGTCTTCGCACTTCTCGAGGAAGCGGCTATGGAGTCGTTTGCGAGTGAGAACGCAGCGCGCTTTCGCATGATGGACGCCGCGCGCGATAACATCCAGAGGAAAACGACTGACCTCGGCGGCCTCGCTCGCCGTATGCGCCAGGATGCTGTTACCGCTGAGATACTGGAAATCATCGGCGGAACCGAAGCGCAGAAGGACGGCTAGCAAACGCTGCGGCCCAAGCATCCGGCATACCGACACCGAACTCGAGCTATTTGGCCTGCTACTGCTGCGGTTGGATACAGCGATGTAGCCAATAGCGTCATTTCTCTACGGTTCACGCTGAATGCCAGCTTTTGAATCGGTCTCGGTATGTGTTTGGCGACTGGCATATTCAGTGCTCCTTCAAGCTCGCATCATCTTGGAGGTGTTCCATGGCAATTCGAATTGGAATCAACGGCTTCGGCCGAACGGGTAGGATGTTTTATCGAGCGGCGATTCAGAAGCCCACATCTTTTGAAATTGTGGCAGTCAATGATGTGACGAGTGCTGAAAACCTGAGCCATTTGCTCAAATACGATTCCGTGCACGGAAAGCTTTCAGAGCAAGTTAAGGTGGAAGGCTCCCATGTGATGGTGAACGGTCACATCTTTCAAGCACTGTCGGAGCATGATCCGGCGCGCTTGCCATGGTCGCGGCTCAGCGTACAGCTCGTGGTCGAGGCAAGCGGGCATTTCACTTCGCGCGAAAAGGCGGCGGCTCATCTGAGTGCCGGTGCGAAAAAGGTCGTCCTCAGCGCACCTGGCGAGGGGGCGGATGCGACGTTTTGTATGGGAGTGAACGAGCGCGACTACGATCCCAAAAAGCACGACGTCGTCTCGAATGCCTCGTGTACGACCAACTGCCTCGCTCCGATCGCAAAGGTTCTGCACGAGAATTTTGGAATCGTGCACGGGCTGATGACCACGGTCCACGCCTATACGAACGATCAGAAATTGCTCGACGCCCCGCACAAGGATCCGCGCAGGGCTCGCGCGGCGGCGATGTCGATGATACCGACCTCGACTGGAGCCGCACGCGCGATTGGCCTGGTCATCCCCGCGCTGAAAGGGAAGCTGGACGGAATAGCAGTGCGGGTACCGACTCCAAACGTCTCGTTGGTCGATCTCTGCGCGTTGCTCGAACGCGATGCCGACAGCAAAGCGATTAATCTCGCGATGAAAAAGGCGGCGGAAGGAGAACTGAAGGGAATTCTCGAGTATTGTGAGGAGCCGCTGGTGTCAACGGATTTCAACGGCAATCCTAGCTCTTCGATTCTGGACTCCCCTTTGACCAAGGTGATCGGCGCCCGCCTCGCGAAAGTGTTCGCCTGGTACGACAATGAGTGGGGCTATGCAAACCGTTTGGTGGATGTAACCAGCTACATCGCGAGCAAGCTCTGATTCCATCCTGATTACGCAGAGGAGATGGGGTAATGGTTAGCGCAATCTGCGCTGAGAAATACTCGCGTAACGTGCTGTTCATAAAATTGTGAGGCAGGAATCGTGCGCAACTGCTACGATTCAGGTCTCGTGGGCATTCCGATTGGAAAAAGCAGTGACGTCGACCGCGGTTGCCAAGCAAGCGAAGCTCGACGAGCTTATCAAGCGCTTAAGCGAGATCCGGCTGGTGCTAGCCGAGTCCGAAAGCGCCTTTGAAACGCGAGTTGACGGCATTGACCCAAGCTATCTTAAAAGCGCGCGTAACCTCGCGCATTACATCGCACTGCGCCACTACGACATCCGTCCGTTGCAGGAGCAACTCGCCGAGCTGGGGCTCTCGTCGCTTGGGCGAGCGGAAGCGCATGTGATGGCTACGCTCGACGCAGTGCTGACGGCTGTGCACGGGCTAGCGGGTCGAACGTGGCAACATTTGCCTCGCGCACTCGATTTTCCAGAGGGCAATAGGCTGTTGCGTGAGCATACCGAGACGCTGCTCGGGCCCAGCCCGCCCAACCGTGCGGTACGGATTATGGCGACGATGCCGAGTGAAGCAGCGTCGGACTATCAACTGGTGCGCGAGCTGGTCGCCCGCGGCATGGACTGCATGCGTATCAACTGCTCCTATGACGGCCGCTCGGCGTGGGTGGCGATGGCCGAGCATCTCAAGCGAGCGAATCAGGAACTCGGCAAGACCTGCCGACTCACGATGGATCTTGCCGGTCCAAAACTGCGGGTTGGCCCGATGGAAGCCGGCCCCGAAGTGATAAAGATCCGTCCCCAACGTGATGCAACTGGAACGGTGCTCAAGCCCGCGCGAATTTGCTTCGTGCCACAGGCATACGGGGGCGCGATCGTCGGCGGAGCGGAGTCCACCCCGGTGCCCATCGCTGCGGGTAATCTGGCTTCGCTTCGAACCGGTGACCATCTCGACTTTACCGATGTTCGAGGATCTTCGCGGCGAATGGTCGTGACCGGGACAACCGGCGTGCGGGTCGAGGCCGAGTGCGTCCGTACTTCTTATCTGGCTTCGGGAATGGAATTGCGCAGCAACGGGGCGCTAGGTGGCGTCCTGCGCGTCGGGCGCTTGCCCGCGTTGGATCAGCCTATCCTCCTGAGAAAGGGCGACTCCGTGGTGCTCTCCAACAAACTACGCTTGAGCAGAGGCCCGGAACTAGGCGAAGACGGACACATAAAGAGTCCGGCGACGATAAACTGCACCATCCCCGAGATTCTCGGCGACATCAAGGCAGGCGAGCGGGTGTGGTTTGACGATGGCAAGATCGGCGGAGTTATAAAAAATGTCGCCGATTCGGAAGCCACCATCGAAATTACCCACGCCGGCGCGGCGGGTAGCAAACTGCGCTCAAACAAAGGCATTAATCTACCGGATAGCGATCTGAGCATCGCCGCGCTCACGCCGAAAGATATTGAAGACCTCCAGGTCATAGCCGAGCAGGCCGACATCGTTGGCATGTCCTTCGTGCGCTCGGCCGCCGACGTGGCAGCGCTCGAGACGCGTTTGGCGCAGCTTGGTAGGCCCGACATCGGCATCATGCTCAAGATCGAAACACGCCAGGCATTCGACAATCTTCCCTTGCTGGTGCTCGCCGCGATGCGTCGGCCCGCGGCAGGTGTAATGATCGCGCGCGGTGACTTGGCCGTGGAATGCGGCTATGAACGGATGGCCGAGATACAGGAGGAGATCCTGTGGGTATGCGAGGCGGCCCACATGCCCGTGGTTTGGGCTACGCAAGTGCTGGAGAGTCTCGCCAAGAAGGGGTTGCCGTCACGCGCTGAGATCACCGACGCCGCTATGGGGGAACGCGCGGAGTGCGTGATGCTCAATAAGGGGCCACACCTGGGCGAGGCGGTCGAAGCCTTGGACGACATTCTCCGGCGAATGCAGGATCATCAGGTCAAGAAAAGCGCGATGCTCCGAATACTTAAGCGTTGGTAGATCTGCAGAGAAATGACCAAGCGTATACACTAGTGCGGTCGCACAGATGGCCTCGAATATTAGCGAGAAGCTTCCCGACGCCAGAATCCAGCCCGCACCTCTAGGCAGTCATCAGCAACCCATCAATGACCTGCTGAAGGCGCTCAGCACTACCGAAGCCGGCCTGACCAGCGCAGAAGCCGAGCGGCGGATCGGGGACTATGGTCCCAACGAACCGGAAGTTGTTCGACGCGCAAGTCCACTGGCGGAATTTCTCCACTTCTGCACCAATCCGCTCGTGCTAATTCTCCTCGTGGCCAGCATGATCTCCGCGTTTCTCGGTGAACTCCTGAACGCAGCGATTATCGGGGCGATGGTGGTCCTCAGCGTCGTCGTCAATTTCGTTCAGGCTTATCGCTCAGAACAAGCCGTCAAACGCCTGCGCGAGCAGGTTGCGCCGACCGCGTCGGTTCTTCGCGATGGAGATTGGCAGGAACTGCCTAGACGCGTTCTCGTACCAGGCGATGTAATCCGCCTTTCCGCAGGTGATCTGGTCCCCGGTGACGCACGATTGATCAGTAGCCGCGATCTACATCTTCAGCAGGCGGCCCTCACCGGCGAATCGATGCCTGTCGACAAAGCGCCCGGAACGTCGACGTCAACAGAGACCCTGCTGGAATCCGAGCATTGCGTCTTCGTCGGGACATCAGTGGTGAGTGGCAGTGCGAGAGCGGTGGTATTCGCGACCAGCCGGAACACGGCTTTTGGGGACATCGCACTCCGCCTCGCGAAGCGGCGACCCGAAACCGAGTTTGACCGCGGCGTACGTCAGTTCGGAATGCTTATCATGGAGACCGTCATCTTCCTGGTCCTGTTCATCCTGGTCGTGAACCTCGCGATGCACAGGAATGCGCTCGAGTCTCTGCTCTTTGCGGTTGCTTTGGCTGTCGGGCTGACACCCGAGTTTCTTCCAATGATTACGACGGTGACACTTTCGACTGGGGCCGTGCGCATGGCGCGCAAGAACGTCATCGTCAAGCATCTCGCGGCGATCCAGAACTTCGGCAGCATCGATGTGCTCTGCACGGACAAGACCGGAACGCTTACCACGGGCGAGATGATTCTCGATCATTCCGTAGATGCCTTCGGAGAACCCTCCGCCAGGGTTTTATTTCTTGCTTATCTCAACAGCCACTTCGAAACTGGCATCAAAAGCCCGCTGGACACGGCTATCACCAGGGCACCCGCACCCCCCGGTATCGATGGCTATCGTAAGACTGACGAAATTCCATTCGATTTCGAGCGTCGCCGGCTCTCGATCAGCGTCGAAAGAGAGAATCATCATCTGCTGATCACAAAGGGTGCGCCAGAATCCATTCTGGCTGTGAGCACCTCCTGCGAAGTCGGGGGCAATTCTCAGCCGCTCGACGAGTTGAGCAGAAAACGTTGCGAGGCGGCATACCGCAAGCTGAGTGCCCGAGGACTGCGAGTCCTGGCGGTCGCGTTTCGGCCCGGGGTGGCGCACGAGGGCACTACGGTTGACGACGAACGCGACATGACGCTGGCCGGTTTTCTCGCGTTCGTCGACCCTCCGCGAGAGGGCGCGGCGGCTTCTCTCGCAGCGTTAAGACGCGACGGCGTAACCGTGAAGGTGGTTACCGGCGACAATGAACTTGTTACCCGAAACATCTGTGAGCGTGTCGGAATCGGTGCCGAACGGCTGGTGTTGGGCAGCGAAATCGACCACATCAGCGATTCGGCGTTGGCGCAAATTGCAGAGCAGACCGACGTCTTCGCGCGTGTCTCACCGGCTCACAAGAACCGGATCATAATGGCACTCAAAAGCCGCAGTCACGTGGTCGGCTTTCTCGGCGACGGCATTAACGATGCCCCCTCGCTCCATTCCGCGGACGTGGGAATCTCAGTTCACAATGCGGTCGACGTCGCTAGGGATGCCGCCGAGATAATCCTTCTGCAGCCGGGTCTGGATGTTCTTCACAGCGGAATTGTGGAAGGCCGCAAAGCCTTCGGAAATGTGATGAAGTACCTGCTGATGGGAACCAGTTCGAACTTCGGTAACATGTTCAGCATGGCGGGCGCGGTGGTTTTCCTGCCCTTTCTGCCAATGCTGCCGACCCAGATTTTGCTCAACAACTTTCTGTATGATCTGTCGCAGTTGACGATTCCGACCGACAACGTTGATCCCGCTTACATCGTCAAGCCGCAGCATTGGCACATTGGGATGATTAGGAACTTCATGCTGCTGATCGGTCCGATTAGCTCCATATATGACTTCCTGACATTCTACGTTCTGCTGAGAATCTTCCACTCCTCAGAGGCGCTCTTTCACACGGGATGGTTTGTCGAATCTCTCGCTACGCAAACCCTCGTGCTATTCGTGATTCGCACCGCTGGTCCGCCATGGAGCAACCGGCCGAGCATTCCACTGATGATGACGACGATCCTCGTGGTTTTAATCGGAGGGCTTCTACCTTTCACCTCCCTCGCCCGATCACTCGGGTTCGTACCCTTGCCAGGCGCGTTTTTCCTTTTCTTGGCCGGGACGATCATCACCTATTTGCTGCTCGTGGAATTGACCAAGCGCCGGCTGATAGGACGCCTTTTCGCTCGATGAAGCTCTTCGATCATCTGGGGCTAGGTTCTGCACACACGTGGATAGACACATCCTTCGAATGGGCGAAAATTTATCGCGCCGTTACACGTAAGTTAAATTGCATCGGAACCGTGTGTGCAGCGAGGGTTTTTTCACACACGATGGAACGCCCTGTGCTGATATTCCGCTATCCTGCTTGAATGAGATCGATATCCGAATCGACGCGCGACTCCTCGGCCTCGGTGGATGGAAGCCTGGAACATTTGACCGAGCTCGCCCTGGACCTTAGAAACTGCTGGAACCACACAACTGATCCGATATGGAGCAAGCTCGAACCCGAGCTATGGTCTCTCACCCATAATCCATGGGTGGTTTTGCAGACCGCCTCTCGCGCCAAACTCAGAGTTCTGCTAGCCGACCGTGAGTTCCGCAAAACAGTCCATGGGCTGGTCCAGCACGAGAGAGAGCACCTCAAAAGTGCTGCGTGGTTTCACAACGCGCATAATCACTCACGTCTTACCTGTGTCGCCTATTTCAGCATGGAGTTCGGGCTTAGTGAGGCGCTCCCCATTTACTCGGGCGGGCTCGGTAACGTTGCCGGTGATCAGCTCAAGGCCGCAAGCGATCTCGGTGTGCCGCTCGCTGGCGTGGGGCTGCTCTACCAGCAAGGATATTGTCGTCAGGTCATCGAGGCAGACGGAGCCCAGCGCGCGCTCTATCCCTTCAACGATCCCGGACAGATGCCGGTCACACCGGTGCGCGACAAGGACGGCGAATGGTTCAGGCTCAGAGTCCAGTTGCCGGGCCTAGCGCTGTGGCTGCGCGCATGGCAGGCGCGCGTCGGCCGTGCGACGCTGTATCTTCTCGACAGCAACGACCCCGCCAACGCGCCGGCCTTTCGCGGAATCACCAGCGAACTTTATGGAGGCGGCTCCGAGTTGCGCCTGGCGCAGGAAATGGTGCTCGGAATCGGGGGATGGCGCCTCCTGCGCGAGCTCGGGATCAAACCGGAGGTTTGCCATCTCAATGAGGGGCATGCCGCATTCGCGGCCCTGGAACGCGCGGCAAGCTTCAGCGCAGAGAGCGGGCAACCCTTCGACGTCGCGTTGACGGTCACGCGCGCCGGCAATCTATTCACGACTCACACACCGGTCGCTGCGGGCTTTGACCGCTTCGCTCCGGACCTGATCGGCCGGTTCATGAGGCGCTATGCCGAGCAGCGGCTTGGTATTGATCTACCACGGCTGCTGGCGCTCGGTCGCGAAAATCCGAACGATCCGGACGAGCCCTTCAACATGGCCTATCTCGCGATGCGTGGCAGCATGGCGGTCAATGCCGTCAGCCGTCTCCATGGAGCGGTAAGCCGGCGTATGTTTCAGTGCCTGTTTCCACGCTGGCCTGAGATGGAGGTGCCAATCGGTCATGTCACCAATGGCGTCCACACTCCGACCTGGGATTCCGTCGCGGCGGATGGCTTGTGGACGCAGGCCTGCGGGCGGGAGCGCTGGCGCGCAACGATGGACACCGTCGAGGCCGACATAGCCTCTGTCTCTGACGTTGATCTCTGGCAGCTTCGCACCAGCAATCGACAAGAGCTTGTGAGCTACGTACGCGAGCGCCTCGCGTTGGAACTGGCGGGCCGTGGCACGGAGTCGAGAGCCGCTAGTAACGTGTTCGATCCGAATACGCTAACCTTGGGGTTTGCGCGGCGTTTCGCAACCTACAAGCGGCCCACTCTGCTGCTGAATGATCCTGAGCGCCTGATTCGTATCCTGACGAACCGCGAGCGACCGGTTCAACTGGTAGTTGCCGGCAAGGCCCATCCTCAAGACGAGGTCGGCCAGAAAATGGTGCAGGCATGGGTGCGTTTCGTTCAGCGTCCTGAGGTTCGCAACCACGCGGTTTTTCTGAGCGACTACGATTTGATCATGGCCGAGCATTTGGTGCAAGGCGCAGACGTCTGGATCAACACTCCGCGCAGGCCGTGGGAGGCGTGCGGCACCAGCGGGATGAAGGTGCTGGTGAACGGCGGCCTAAATCTGTCAGAACTGGACGGTTGGTGGGCCGAGGCTTACTCGCCGGAGCTGGGCTGGGCGCTGGGCGATGGAAACGAGCACGACGACGATCCGACTTGGGATGCGACTGAAGCACAAGCGTTCTACAAAATTCTCGAAGAGGAGGTCGTTCCGGCGTTCTACAACCGCAACCATGACGGGATTCCTTCAGGATGGATCGGCCGGATGCGCGAAAGTATGTCGCGGCTGACGCCGCAGTTTTCGGCCAATCGTGCCGTGCGCGAATACACGGAGACTTATTACCTGGATGCTGCTTCGCGTTACTGTGAGCGGGCCCGAGATCGCGGCGCCGCGGGTATATCGTTGCAGAAGTGGGAGCGGGACCTGACCTCCCACTGGCGTAGCGTGCGCTTCGGCGAACTTCGCGTGGCAGGCTCTGTGGGAGAGCGGCATATCTTCGACGTGGAGGTTTACCTCGGTGGGTTGTCTGCCGATGCCGTGCGCATCGAGCTCTATGCCGATCCGTTGAGTGACGAGCCTCCTTTTCGACTCGAAATGACGCGCAGCGGCCCGATTGCCGGCCAGGTCGGGGGGTATACATACCACGCAAACGTATCGGAGGAGCGCCCGACGTCGCACTACACGCCCCGCATCATACCCTATCATCCGGCGGCGCACGTCCCGCTTGAGAACGCTCGCATTTTGTGGTTTCGCTGAGCGTGAAATCGCCTGCCAGATCTTAGCGCAGCATTTGAAGTCCTAGTTAGGTCGCCCCAGCTGCGAACGTACGTTCGCATCCAAAGACAGCGGGGCAAGGCAAACTGGTTTACCCAACGGAGGTGGCGTGCGGCCGACAATAGCTGAGATCGACAGCAAAGGCTGGATTCCGGCGCCACCTTGCGGCGATCGGGCAGTGATCGGACGGTCATTCATTGGCGAAGTCGCTATATCCCGCCCCTAAATCAGCAATCGATTGACTCAGCGCGACAAATAGCGAATCTCCATAAGTATGGATCTGAGCTTAAGTACAAGAGCAGCGCGAATAGATGTTAAGGTGCCTAGTGCTGATCCGGGGTGTATCAATGAAACGAACTTCTCACAATAGAGTGAAGCGAGCCCGGGAAACTAACCTGCGAATTAAACTCTTCGATGCCGAGAAAGGATTCATCGGCGAGTTTGAAATAAATCCTCCGGCCCAAACTCTACCTCATGTAGTGCTGTGGGGGGACCGGGTTTTCGTGCAAGCAACGAGCGGAGAACCGGGCGCTTATTATGAAAATCCAGCCGCGGTTTACCGGATTCCGGGTCCAGCCCCGTCGATCCTTCGGATGGGCTGGTGAATCGCACAAGTCAGCAAGGTGAGCCGGGCCAGAAGTCCGGCGGCAAAATTCCCAGGTGGTCTTATATCAGCAACAGAGTGAACGGCCGTGAAAGTTAAAGACGTCATGACTACGAATGTCAGTACGTGTTTCATGTCCGACACTTTGGCTAAAGCCGCGCAACTGATGTGGGACCATGATTGTGGATGTGTTCCCGTGTTGAACGAACAGGGGCGGCTGGTGGGAATGCTTACTGATCGAGACATCTGCATGGCAGCCTTCTTTCAGGGAGTGGCAATAAGCGAAATCAAGGTCTCGGCGGTAATGTCGAGACAGCTTTTCGATTGTTCTTCGGATGATGATCTTTCCGCGGCTGAAGCGATCATGCGCGAGAAGAAAGTCCGCCGTTTACCCGTGCTCAACGAGGAGGGCCGTCTCGTTGGTCTCATCTCGTTGAGCGACATTGCCAGCCATGCTGACGAGGAGTACGCGAGCGGAGCCGCTAACCGTTACGTGACCGACGCTGAAGTCGCACGCTTGACCGCGGTCGTTTCAAAAAGGCGTCGCGATTGAGGTCTGGCCCAAGGTCGAGAGACGATATCGGACGATTAGCGGTGGGTCGGACCCTGATGCGATCCATGGGGGACGCTGTCAACCACACCGCCTCGACGTGAATCTTTCCAATCGCACCCGATGCAGATTCACCAGCTCTCTGCCGCCGATGCCATCGCTAGCCTCAACAGCAGCCCGCAAGGGCTTGCATCCGACGAGGCACTGCGCAGGCTCGGCGAATACGGCCTCAATCGGGTGGAAGAGGTCGCCCGCGAATCGATACTGTTGCGCTTCCTGAAAGAGTTCACTCACTTTTTCGCCCTGATTCTGTGGCTCGCCGCGGGGTTGGCCTTTCTGGCCGAATGGAGCGATCCGGGCCACGGCATGGCCAAAGTCGGTTACGCGATTCTGGCCGTTATCCTGGTCAGTGGAATGTTCTCCTTCTGGCAGGAATTCCGGGTCGAACGAACGCTGGCCGCGTTGCGCGGGCTGCTTCCGCAGCAGGTCGATGTGTTGCGCGATGGCAAGGCGGTCCGGTTGCTCGCTGAACGGCTCGTCCCGGGCGACATTGTCCTGTTGGAGCAAGGGAACAACATTCCGGCGGATTGTCGTTTGGTCGAGGCCTTCGGAGTTCGCGTCAACGATGCGACGATTACGGGGGAATCGGTTTCCAAACTTCGCACTGCCGCACCCTCCGCCGTTGAGGAATTAGTCCACGCCGAGAACATCCTGCTCGCCGGTACCTCGATGGTCTCCGGAGAAGCTCAAGCGGTGGTTTTTGCCACCGGCATGCACAGCGAATTCGGCAAGATCGCTCACCTGACGCAGACCGGCCGCGAAGCCATTTCTCCGCTGCGCGAGCAAATCGCATACTTGAGCCGTTTGATCGGCATCCTCGCGGTGGCAATCGGGCTGATTTTTTTCGCGATCAGCCGTATTCTCGGCGTACCCTTCTGGGAAGATTTCATCTTCGCCATCGGCATCATCGTTGCGATGGTGCCGGAGGGGCTATTGCCCACTTTGACGCTTGCGCTGGTCCTGGCCACGCAGCGAATGGCTAAGCGCCACGTTCTGATCCGCTACCTGCCATCGGTCGAGACACTCGGCTCGACCACCGTGATTTGCACCGACAAGACCGGCACGCTGACCCAAAACCGGATGACGGTACGGCGCGTCTGGCTGGGGGCGGGTCTGGAATGCGCGCTCAATCCCGGAGCCGGGCACGAGGCCGCGGCGTTATACCGGCCTTTCTTTATGACTGCGAGCCTCTGCCACGATCTAAGGGAAGGCGCTCAGCAGGGACGCCGGTTACTGCTGGGCGATCCGATGGAAGTCGCGCTGGTCGAAACGGCCGAGCGGTTCGTCTCCGCGCTTCCGGACTGGAAGAAGCTCGATGAGATTCCTTTCGACGTAAGCCGCATGCGGCTATCGACAGTGCATGCGACGCCTGAAGGCCCGACGCTCTTTTGCAAGGGCGCGCCGGAGATGGTCGTCCCGCTGTGCGACCGGATCCTGGCCGACGGCGAAATCCGTCCGTTCGATTCCGGCTTGCGCACAAAGGTTCGCCAGGCGCAGGAAGTGATGGCCGGGCAGGGCCTGCGCGTCATCGCGATGTCCTACAGGCCGCTTGAGGACCACTGGGAGCGCGCCAAAGTGGAGGAAAATCTCATCTTCGCCGGACTCGCCGGACTCGAAGATCCGCCCCGTCCCGAGGTGCCGGAGGCGCTGCGCAAATGCCGCGAGGCCGGTATCGCCGTGATCATGGTCACTGGCGACCATCCCTTTACCGCCCGGGCGATCGGCCGCGAGATCGGGCTTATACGATCGGAGACCCCGCTTGTAATCACAGGCGACGAGTTGCGCGTGCTCACCGACACGCAGCTGCGCTTGGCGTTGGACACGCCGGAAATCATCTTCGCTCGCGTCGGTGCGGATCAGAAAAGGCGAATCGTCGAAGCGCTGAAACGAAAAGGGCACGTCGTGGCGGCCACCGGCGACGGCGTCAACGACGCGCCGGCGCTCAAGAGCGCGCATATCGGGATCGCGATGGGGATCGCGGGCACCGACGTGGCCAAGGAAGCGGCGGACATGGTACTGCTCGACGACAACTTCGCCAGCATCGTCAGCGCGGTCGAGGAAGGGCGCGCGGTTTTCAGCAACATCCGCAAGTTCCTGACTTACATCCTGGCCCACAACGTCCCCGAGTTGATTCCGTACCTGGTTTTCTCGCTGCTGAACGTTCCGTTGGCGCTCACGCCGATTCAAATCCTGTCGATCGACATGGGAACCGATTCGCTGACCGCGCTAGGCTTGGGCGTCGAGAAACCCGACCCGCGGATGATGCAGCGTCCGCCCCGCTCGCAGCATCAACGGCTCTTTGATTGGCCCCTGGCGCTGCGCGCCTACCTGTTCCTGGGCGCGATCGAAGCCGCGATCACGATGGCAGCGTTTTTCTTTGTGCTGGATGGCGGCGGTTGGCGCTATGGACATGCGCTCGCGATGAGCGATCCTCTGTATCTGCGGGCAACCACCGCCTGCTTCAGCGCGATCGTGGTGCTGCAGATCGTGAATGTGTTTCTGTGCCGCAGCGCCACGCGATCGATTTTGTCGACCGGCATTCTCGGCAACCCGCTTATCTGGGGCGGAGTGATAGTCGAGATCGCGCTGGTCGTGCTGATCGGCTACACGCCGCTTGGCAATTCCATCTTCGCAACCGCGCCGATTAATGCCAAGCAGTGGCTTTTCATTCTGCCCTTCGCCGCCGTGATGCTGGTCGCAGAAGAACTGCGGAAATGGATCGCGCGTACCTGCTGGGTGTAATCAACTCTTGCTGTGCGCGTTACTTTTGCGCGTGGCGGGCGACGGTCTGGATTGACTGCAGATAGGCGACCAGCTTGGCGATCCGTGCCCGGACCGCGCTTTCGTTGTGCGTCTCACTGTAGAAACGTGCGCCCCATACTGGCATGTCGCGCGGGCCGTGAGCCTTAACCTCGGCGCGGCCGTCGATAAAGCGGGCGACCTGGTCCTCAGGCAGCGGATTCCCGAAGCGCTCCGAGAGCCGGCGCAGGTTGGCCGGCGGCGTGGTCAACACGTGTGCCACAGGGCCGTCGCCCTCGCCAGTGAGTCCATGGCACGACGCGCAATACTCAAGATAAATTTGCCGCCCTTGCGAAACGTCATCGGCACCCGTGCTTGCGGCGGTGCCGAAGATCAACACGAGTCCAGTCAGTGCAACGCTCCATTTGCGCATCGAGGCCATATATCGTTCTCCGGCGCTCACGATACTATTTGGCGGCGCGGCCGTATACAGGATGACGGCCAAGCCCCCTCATCTCATGGCGGGCGCGAACTGGTACTCCATGTGGAAAGCGATGAAGATGACGTAGGCCACGATGAGGAGTCCCAATAGCCATCTTGCGATAGGCGCCGCCTTGGTCACGAATATCGAACCGGCATGATGCTTTCTAGCCGTCCAATTCTGAAACGCGGAAAGGCCAAGCAGAAAAATTATCATCAACGCGATCGCTGATAGCAGTCCAACATTGAGGTGCGCCTCCAATATGATTACCTCCGGGCGATAGCCGCCACGCCACGCAGTCGACCCGAACCTTCGATTCAGAGATTCCCCCCCTGCCCCCCCGCGCTGACGACGCATCGGGCGCGCCACCTGCAGGACTGTACTTCAGATCCATCTATTCGTAAGCCCAGAAAAAGGGGCCCTTCCGCTTGTCCTGAAGGTGTCGTACCAGCCGACCGAAGAGCTCGACTTCGTCGCACGCTACCGCGAAGACGATCCTTGCCCCTGAAGACTATCCGCAGAAGCGCCAAGGTGGTAGACAGCGATGAGAGTTGCGGTACCAGGCAAGGTGCACGGCCGTGTCTGCAGTGTTCCAAAGTGTAAAAGGGCACGAACGAATATGCGCAACCGTCCGGCGTAAATTCGAGCGTCGGCTTTTCTGGCCATAGCGACGGACAGGAGGTGACAGGCGTTCGCCGTCGTTGGTGACTCTTAGCAGCGTTTTAGTTGGCTGGCAGCGAGGAGAATGCGGTCATGAGTGACGCGAAATCAAAGAGTGGTGCGTCGTCAGATGCGACAACGGCATCCCCCCTCACCGAGATCCTCAATGCACATGCAAGAATGGAAACACAGTGCGGGGAGATTTATGTCCAGTTTGCTGCGACTTTCGGTCAACACGAAGAGCTGCGGCGAATGTGGACCTTCATGGCATTAGAAGAGGGTGGACATGCAGCAGTGGTGCGGGCGGTCAATAGAGGCCTACTTTCAGGCGTGCTCAGGGCGAAGTCTCTTATACTCCCTCTTGAATACCTCGACTCTCTCTCTTTGCAGTTGAAACGGTATCAACAACAGGCACAAGAAGAGGTTTCTCTGGATCGAGCACTCCGAATCACCTGGGAACTGGAGTGTTCCGAGTTGGACTTTATGCGCGAACTGCTGGTTTCCTCGAGCAATCTGGCCGAACTAGGATTTCCCACGGATGACGAGGGTAAGGACGAACACGTTGGCCGCTTGAGACGGCTAATCCAGCAATACACGACTGACGAAGAGCTTCGGCGTGAGGTCAAGTTCATCTCCTCTGAACTGCTCAGACCTTTTCCGGCCGGCAAGGACAACTAGAATGGCGGAATGGCTGACTCGTCCATTCGTTCAAGGATATTCCGACTGTATCGAATTGACCCAGCGCTTGGCGCCAAAAGGACCAACGCGAGCCCGTCGGTTGACGCGAGCATCGGGTTGAGAGCGAATACGTTCGCCCGCGAGCGCGAGCCTCTGGAACGGTGATTTTGATTCTCCTGACTCAGGCAATGGGTCGGCTCACAAAACATCAGACAGAGGCCTGCGTTCGCTCTTAGCGGCATGCTTAATGCTGGTCTGCTTAGCAGCAATCATGGCAGCCCACACGTCGTACAAGCCCGCTCTCCGCCGAGAAGGCTGGTGTGACGACGATCGAGGGGAGCGGAAGGGCGATCCGGGCAATGCCGGGAGGGCAGATCAGATGTTTTCCTTCTATTTGAAGAAGACCTTCGTTGATCCTGAACCGGGCATCGACCTCGTCAACATCCAGTATACGTGGACGCCGCTCGGCCAGCCGCCTGACTGGGAGGTACATCGGGAAACTCGAGCAATGCCGCGCGGTGGTGTGTTCTTGCGTGGCTTGGGTGGGACCACCGTGGACGATTCGGGTCACTATACTGAGACGTCCGTTGAGACGATTCAGTTACCTGATGATGGCCTTAGGCGTAAGGTTATACGGCTGCCGAACGAAATCCAGGATCCGGCCAGCGGCGCGTACACTGATCACTACGCGTTACACCACTGCTTCGAGGTTTTTCGCGGTGGCAAGCGGGAGCAGAGTCCGCTCTTCACTGAGGAGATCGTTAGCAGGGAGGTCGAATTCGTCGACTACCCAGGTATGCTGGGTGGGGTTTGTATCTATTGGAGCATCGGCGATTTGGATGCGCCGCAGTACCAGCCGACCGAGGATCCCAATTTTATCGCCCACTATGGCGAAGACAGTCCCTATCGTTCGCTGAAGCTCTACGGACAAGAGAACAAGGACGATTTTTACCGGACGCGCTCGGAAATGCTCGACGCGCTACCATTACCGCGCCGATTTGTCGGAAAGATCCGTGGCCCAAAGGGCGCGCAGGTTCACCAGAGCTGGCACGTCGGAAACAAGTGGCAACCCGATCCGAAGGACCGGTGGGAGCAGTATTGGGGATACGCGGTCCACGTACTTTGATTCGTTTAATTGAGACCTGTATCCGCCGGAGGTCAAGCGACCGCGGTTGAAAAGATAGCAACTCCTAAGGTGGCTTGAGCGGGCATCAGGATGAGAAGCGCTCTTCAGCAAACGCTTCGGGAACGAGAGAGAGAGGCGCGGAGGCGAACGGCGGGTTGTTCGACGTCGGCAACTATGAAAGGTTCGGCACCCGACAAAGCGGTAGAGCGTCGATTCGCTGCTCTCGACATCGTGGTCAACAATGCCGGGATTATCAGGCCCACGAGGCTGCGGCTCAAATGAGCGACCGAGGGATGAAGCCATGAGCACCCAAATCAAAGACCTCAAGTCCACACAGCGTGCGCGGATACCCGGGAAGGGCGCAGGCGATAGCAGCGAGCATTTCGACGTCGTAATCGTCGGGGCCGGGATCTCTGGGGTCGGAGGTGCCTATCACCTCTCCAAGCAGTGCTCAGGCACGAGCTTTGTTATTCTCGAAAGTCAGGAAAGCTTCGGCGGCACCTGGCTAACCCACCGTTATCCGGGTATCCGGTCGGATAGCGACCTCTATACGTTCGGCTATCGTTTCAAGCCATGGATCGGCGCGCCGATCGCGACCGCAGCCGAGATTCTCGCCTATATGGGCGAAGTCATCGAGGAGAACGACCTCGGCCGGCACATCCGCTATCGCCATAAGATCAATTCGGCGCATTGGTCGAGTAGCGACAATCTCTGGACGATCGATGCGCTTCAGACCGACACCGGCAAGGCGGTTCGCTTCACCGCGAATTTCCTCTGGATGTGCCAGGGGTACTATCGACATTCGCAGGGTTACACGCCCGAATGGCAGGGGATGAACGAGTTCAAGGGCCGGATCGTTCACCCGCAGACATGGCCAGAAGACCTTGACTACAAGGACAAGAATGTGATCGTTATCGGCTCGGGCGCTACGGCGGCGACGATCGTTCCGGCGATGGCCGCCGACAGCCGCCACATCACGGTGCTGCAGCGCTCGCCGACCTACTTCATTCCAGCGCTCAACGAGAACGAGCTCGCTAACACATTGCGCGATCTTCAGATCGACGAATCGTGGATCCATGAAATCGTGCGCCGCAAGATCCTGCATGATCAGGCCGTCTTCACCCGCCGTACATTCACTGAACCGGAAGTCGTGAAGCAGGAGCTGCTGGCGGGCGTTCGCGCCTATCTCGGTCCCGACTACGACATCGACAAGCACTTCACGCCGAGCTACCGGCCGTGGCGGCAGCGGATCGCCTTCGTGCCGGACGGCGACCTGTTCAAGGGGATCGCCACCGGCAAGGCATCCGTCGTAACGGACGAGATTGACCGCTTCACGGAGTCGGGAATACTCCTAAAGTCGGGCAAGCTGCTCGACGCCGACATCATCGTCACGGCGACCGGCTTCAACCTCAACGTCCTTGGGGACATCGACTTCGTGATTGATGGCAAGCCGCTCATCTTCTCGGACACGGTCACTTATCGCGGCATGATGTTCACCGGCGTGCCCAATCTGGTTTGGGTGTTCGGATATTTCCGGGCGAGCTGGACGCTGAGGGTTGATCTGATCGCCGACTTCGTGTGCCGCCTGCTCAATCACATGAAGCTGATCGGCGCGAAGAAAGTCACGCCGGCACTGAGGCCCGAGGACAAGGACATGCCGTTGCTGCCTTGGATCGATCCCGAGAATTTCAATCCGGGCTATCTGATGCGCGCCATGCACCTGTTGCCCAAACGCGGCGACAAGCCGGAATGGCAACATACGCAAGACTATTGGCGCGAAAAAGACACTTTGCCGGCCATCGACCTCGACGACCCCGCCTTCGTCTACGAGGGATTTGAGCAGTTTCAGCACGCCCGCGTCTGGCGATCATCGAGACCAATATGATCCGGCGCGGTGCGCACGGCCGATGCGGGTCTGGATGACTCCAGAGCCAATCGGCAGGCGTCCGAGGAGGTCTTTGGCCAGAGGTAGCTGGCTATTGTTTCTGCGTGAGTCACGGTGAGCTCGGCTTCAGGGTCGAAGCGCTGGGTGACTTACGCGCTATGCTCAGCGTTGGGCTGGGCGCATTAGTTGCTTTTTCGGGCGGCGGCGCTGCTTTCGTAACGCTGGCGATGGCGGGGATCGCGGTTGCAGTGGTCAACCCACGACCAATGTAATAGGGACTCACGGAATGAAAGGACTTCTTCGTCTCCTCATCGGAAGCGTCGCGAAGCCGTCGTGCGGGAAGCCCTATGCCCTCTTCTACCGTAAGACCCAAGGCTCGGCTAGCTCGAGCTCGAGTCGGACGCGAACTGCCGCGACTCTCAGGGTGCGCGCATAAGATCAGCAGGTCATTTTTGGAGAAGACAGCCCAAGCAGTGGCGGAATGCAGGTGACGGCCTTGAAACCCAATTCTGGAGTTGAGTCTCAAGGGCTCTTGCGCGCAAAAATAGCAACGAAATCTGCCTCGGTCAGAATACCCACGAGTTGTTCGCCTTCGACAACCGGGAGGCAACCTATCTTCCGCTCCAGCAGAACGCGCGCAGCCTCAACCAACGGCGTGTCGGGACGGGTCGTGATCACGTCGCTGCTCATCACTTCTTTGACCAACAGGCTATCGAGCATCTTCCGCTGCGCGTGGTGACCGTAACCGAGCGCGTGCGCCAACGCACCGCGAAAGAGATCTCGCTGGCTCAGGATTCCTGCCAGCCGGCCATCATCATCAAGCACTGGCAGGTGGCGAACTCGTCCGAGCTGCATGATGTCATTGGCGAGCGAGAGCTGATCGTTTCGTTTCAGCGTGGTGACTTGCTGCGTCATTACATCGCGAACTTGCAGATCTTTCATTTTCAATCTCTCCATAGTTTAGAGAGTACCAGGATGTCTTCACAGATGAACCGGACCGGTGGGTTTGATACTATATCATCCGGGCCGAGCAAACCTCGGCGCCAGTTGCACGCAAGGTCGGCGCTGGCTTCCTTCTCTCTAAGCAGCTGGGTGAACGCGCACGCGTCCAT
Source organism: uncultured delta proteobacterium (assembly GCA_963710455.1). Lineage (GTDB taxonomy): Bacteria > Desulfobacterota > Binatia > Binatales > Binataceae > JAKAVN01. Next base: position 287,534 of record CAVQAG010000005.1, on the reverse strand, counting down.
GGTGAATCGCCAGGTGGACTTCCAGCACCAGGCTTCTCAGTTCTTCATTCATCCCGCCACGAAGCGTCCGCGCCGCTTCGCAGGCGAGGTCATCCAGCGATAACAAGCCCGCCAATGTTCCATCAGGGTTGACCACTGGAAGTCGACGGGTGCGATGCTGTCGCATCAGTCCGGCCGCAGAGCCTAAGTCATCGTCGGCTCTGCACGACACGACCTTCCGCGCCATAGCGGTTTCAACTCGCAACGCCTCCAGTGCTTTGCCCTGGGTGTAGGCAGCCATGCAGATGTCTCGGTCGGTGAGGAAGCCAATGGGCCTCGCCTTTTCATCCACCACCGGCACAGCGCCGCACGGCTCGTCCCACATTACTTGAGCTGCCTTATTCAGCGGGTCTGACGGATGGCATACTTTGACCCTGCGATTCATAATTTGCTCGACCTTCATGGATTTCTCCCGTGTCACATGTGCTGACTAAGCTCTGAACGTTCCTCAGATCCAGTCGCCGCCACATGCATTATCAGGATAGTAAAAACACGCAAACGAAATGGCGACAGTTAATTTGACAGAACTGAAGGCATCTTTTTTCGGAGCAGGTTAAGGTCTGTCATCGATGTCGAGGCGACCGGAACAGGCGGCCGTCCTTCACGTAGCTTCGCCACCAACCGGGCTTCGGTGGTGTGTATAGTAGGCGACCTCTCCGATACCAATTACTAATAGGCCAGTGAGCGCAAAGCTCAACCACCACGGAAACCAACGACCCAAAAGCAAGACCAACGCAGCGATCATGAAGCTACCTCCAACGATGGCTGATGCAATCCGAAACATCGTCCCTGTGGCGCGACTAACCGCTGTTCTGACCGATGCAGTAAGGTTTGTTTCGAATCGATGCAACTCGGAGCGTGTGATGTCTTCCATCACCCGAGCGGCCATCTTGGTCCACTCCGCTGCGCTGGCGGCTTCGGATATTCTTGGTTCTCGTTCAGTGGTCATGAGTCAACCCCTTTGAGCCACGGATCGCGCGATTACATTGCGATCCCATCCACTGCGCCTGCTCATTCAACTCGTAATTAATCACATCGATTCCCGTTTGCCTGCGATGTCTCATTGGAGATCTGAAAACCGGAGAGACCAGACCGTACCGCAGCATTCGTACTGCTGGGATGAACGCTGCACTCTGCCGAAAGCAGCGGAGAAAATGCCGAATCTATTTTACAGTCCTCATTTCGCGCGCAACTTCGGTAGTTGTCAGACTTCCCGAATGTTACGATGTTGTGCTTCTGGACGGTATCTCAAGATAAGACTAGCTGACAATACTGATGGAGGTGATCGCAGCGATGGCATTTCCCTACCGCAGGATTTTATGTCCGATCGATTTTGATGAGAATTCACTTCGAGCGCTGGACAAGGCAATTGAAATCGCTCGTCACTTTGGCGCCGCAGTGATTTTAGTACACGCAATCCCGCTAGTAGCGCAATTGGGAAATTTCCCGATGCCAGCCGACGTCTATGCAGCGCAAGAGAAAGCCGCGAATGTCAAACTGAGCGCGATCGCAGGACAGAAGCTTGGCGGTGTCGAACACGAATCGGTCGCATTCATCGGCGACGTCGTCGGTGGCATTTTGCAGGCGGTTGAGCAATTCAAGCCAGACCTGGTGATAATGGCCACCCATGGCCGTGCCGGACTCGCTCATCTTTTTCTGGGAAGCGTGGCTGAGGCGGTGGTGCGTAAGGCGAGCTGTCCGGTCCTGACGATCCGCAACGAAGAGCCAGAGCACGCAAACAGAAACTAGTCTGATACCGCAGATCGCTTGGCCCGGAGAGCGAACGTCAGGCCGATCGCAGACTGACAGTTGAAGCCATGTACTGGCTCGAAGTCCAAACTAGTCGTGAGAAATCTGGTGCTCTACGGATTCGAACCCGCGGCGCTAAGGCTGATCTCTCCCCCCTGCCCCTCAAAAAAATAGAGGTTTGGGAACCCACCGCTCCCCGCATCGATGGAAACGAACGGGGTGAAATTCCGATTAGGTGGCTTTCCCGAGCTGACCATGTGATAAGTTCTTCCGGTCGCGATTAAAGCATGGGTCTATGCACTGAACTTTCTGGAGCGTCGTTGCCCAAGGGTAGGGGATTTCGGAATAAGGATTATGAAACCAATTACGTGGTTCGGCACGCTGTTAGCCCTGCTGGGCATTCTCGGACTGGCGATTCCCGCGTTTACGATCTCACGTACCAAAGACGTCGTAAAGCTGGGAAACCTCAAGATTCAGAGCACCGAGAAATATACGCATGCCGTTCCTCCGGCTTTGTGTGCGAGTGTGCTTGCCCTGGGAGTCATTCTGATCGGCGCAGGACTTTATCGGAGCCGCTGATGGTGAGCGCGCTCGTCCGAGCATGGACGGCCGAAGCGCGACGCGCAAAATAAGGTTCAGGCTACCGAATAGGGGATCGACTATGGGAGGGCTATGGGTTCGCGACGTCATGACGCCGGATGTCACCACCCTAAAACGAAACGACAAGCTCACGCTCGCCGACGACATCATGCACCTTGGTCGGATTCGCCTCTTCCAGTGCTGGACGATGACGGGCAGCAGGTTGTGGGAGTGGTGAGCCAACGCGACCTTTTTCGTGGCGCCCTCGCCCGCGCGCTTGGCTATGGGCGGCGCACGACACGCGCTTGAGCAACTCACGATGTATCCGTCACATAGCGCAGTATCGATTACGTACTCTTGTTGGTACCCGCCTGTTCAGTGATACGGACGAGGCTAGCCTCAGCCGCGTAGCGCGCCGGCGTCGCGGCGACGACGTCAGGGAAGACGTGTTAGACTTTCGCGCATCCGAATACACTCGTCTGAGGAAAGCTTAATGGCTTCGTTCAATAAAATCCTGTGCGCAGTCGACTTCGACCGGAACTCGCTTCTGGCGCTTCGCGTCGCCTCAGAGCTCGCGCGCTCGAGCAAAGGGATCCTCCATATATTTCATGTCGTGGGGTTGCCGTCCGATACTTCATCTTTCGAAAAGCTCGAAACCACCGCCCAACGCAAGCTTGAACGATTGGCTAGCAGAGTCTGCGAAGCGGTGCAGTACAGAGTTCACGTTACGGATGGCAATCCGGACGTGGAGATCCTCGTGATGGCGACGCGTTTGCGTGCCAATATGATTGTAATGGCGACTCACGGCTGGAAAGGACTTCGTCGTATCCTCCTTGGAAGCGTCGCCGAAGCTGTTATGCGGGCGGCGCCATGCCCCGTGCTTACCGTAAGACCCAAGGCTCTCCCAGCCCGAACTCGACTCGGCAAAAAAACGCGACGCTGAAACGGATGGCGCCGTGGCCAAGTGCAGGCCGCGCCGACTGGCCGCCGCCGCGCTTAAATCCATCTCGCGCGGCGGGTTATCTACGGGCGTGGCGAGCGCCGGTCTGGATCGATTGCAGATAGGCGACCAGCCCGGCGATTCTTGCCCGGACGGCGTTCTCATTGCGCGTCTCGGCGAAGAAGCGCGCGCCCCATACGGGCATTTCGCGCGGGCCGTGAGCTTTGACCTCGGTGCGACCGTCGATGAAGCGGGCGACCTGATCCTCGGGCAGCGGATTCCCGAAGCGCTCTGAAAGCCTGCGCAGGTTGGCCGCTGGCGTTGTCTGGCCTGCCTCATCGCCGAGATTATCGGCGCCTCCCGGTTCGAGCAATCGGCAAAAAGACTCCATAAATACCCCCAGTGCTTGAGTGGCGACGATTCGCGCCGTGCGCGTGTCGAGCACCCCAGCCCTGCTGGGGTCCGCCACCCGAAATTGGACGCCTCGATAGATTGAGAAGTCGCGGCGTGTCGCACGCGGTAGAGGGTCAGCTGGCTGGCCCTCTGCCGCGGTAGCGACGATTGCGGAGAATTTGGTCGAGATACCGATCGATGAGTTAGATTAGGATCGACGACATCGCCACATGGCGGCATGATGCTGAACGAGATTGAACGTGACATCTGGATCGCGGACGGGGCGAGCGTACCGTTCTTCGGGTTCCCGTATACGACACGCATGACCGTTGTGCGGCTCGCGGACGGAAGCCTGTGGGTGTGCTCGCCTATCGCGTTGAGCCCGCCGCTGGCCGACGCAATCGACGCGCTCGGCCATGTCCGCCATCTTGTGTCGCCGAACAAAATCCATCACCTCTTTCTGGGGCAGTGGGCGCAGGCGTGGCCCGACGCCAAGCTCTACGCCTCGCCCGGACTGGCGCGTCGCCGCCGCGATTTGACGTTCGCCCGCGAGTTGGGTGACGCTCCTGATCCCGCGTGGGCGGCGGACATCGACCAGGTGATCTTCCACGGTAGCTTCGTTATGGAAGAGGTCGTCTTCTTTCACCGCGCCTCGCGCTCGGTCATTGTCACAGATCTGGTGCAGAAGTTTGATCCGGCGACCTTGCATGGCTGGCGCGGCGCGCTTATGAAATTGGACGGATTGGTCGGCCCGGACGGGAGCACTCCGCGCGACTGGCGCCTCTCGTTCTGGAACCGCCGTGCCACGCGCGCGGCGCTCCGCAAAGCGCTTGCCTGGAACCCCGCAGCGATTGATCATCGCCCATGGCGAGTGGGTGCGAGAGAACGGCGGCGCGGCACTGGCGCATTCCCTGCGCTGGCTCGCCGGCGACCACAACGCGAACGACACGCTGCGTCCGACGGAGCAGGCGGAGTGACGCAAAAGTCCTCGTTTAATTAAGTTTGGACTGGTGACTGAAATGGCGAGACAGGCAACGGTCGTACTTTATATAGTGTTGTTGGCAGCCGTCGTGGTCGGTGTGGATCTCCTGTTCTTCAGGAACCGGTTCTGGGAACGGCTGATGGTGAACATAGGAATCGTCCTGGTGTTCTCAGCGTTCTACTTGAGATTTCTGAAGCATCCATGAGCACAGCGAGTCTGGAAGTACCCATTAAGACCATGCCGCCGCCCTGGCGCTGGGGCGGTGGAGAGCAGCTGCTGGGCGAGGCCCCTGCGAGCGCCGCGGAAAGCCCCGTGGTTAAGAACTAGGCTAAAGCCTTGCCGCGGGAGGCGGTTTACTTTTCAAGGCGGGTTCGAATCCGAGAATAAAAGGAGACGTCCCGGTCAATGAATCGAAGGACGTTCTTGAAAGCAGTTGGCTCGGCGGCGCTCCTGCCGATGGTTCCGCGGCGACTGCTGGCCGACACCAAGTTCCACCGGCTCCGTCCTTCCGATGTCACGTGGCCCTCGAGGTCCGCATGGAAACGACTGAATGATGAAGTGGGCGGTAATCTGATTCCAGTAAACTTTCCACTTTCGATATTCAAGATTGATCCCGACAGCACTGGTGCTGAGAGTCTCTGGAAGAACCTTAAGAATCCATACTATATCGGCGATCAGCCGGGCCTTACGCAGACCCTAGGATGGGTCGATGCATGGGTCACCAAACCGAGCGTGTGTGCGGTCGCGGCAAGAAATGCCAATGACATTGCCGCCGCTGTAAACTTTGCCCGCGAAAACAATTTGCGCCTGGCCGTCAAAGGCGGAGGACATAGCTACCAAGGAACCTCAAATGCCCCCGACTCGCTGCTGATCTGGACGCGGCGCATGCACCACATCGAGATGCATCCCGCCTTCGTTCCGCACGGATGTGAACATACCCTACAGCCGCAGCCGGCCGCGACGATGGGAGCCGGGACGATATGGATGCAGGCGTACGACGCAGTTACCACCAAGGGCGGCCGATACGTTCAGGGCGGCGGCTGCACGACCGTCGGCGTGCCGGGCCTCGTCCAGAGCGGCGGCTTCGGTAGTTTCTCGAAGCATTACGGCTCTGTCGCTGGAAGTTTGCTGGAAGCCGAAGTAATCACTGCCGATGGCAAGATCCAGATCGCGAATGCGCGTACGAACCCAGATCTGTTCTGGGCGTTGAAAGGCGGCGGAGGTGGCACCTTCGGCGTGGTGAGTAAGGTCACTGTTCGTACTCATGACCTTCCCCAGTTCTTCGGCGCAGCCAACTTCAATGTCAAAGCGGGCTCGGATGATGCTTACCGGAGCCTGATTCGCGAGTTCGTGAGCTTCTACCGGGAGCATCTCTTCAACGACCATTGGGGAGAGCAAGCGTATGTAACGCCCGACAACCGGCTCCTCATCATGATGAACTCACAAGGATTGGACACTGGGCAGGCGACAAAGGTCTGGCAGCCGTTTCTGGATTGGGTGAAGCGCTCGCCCAATGGATATTCGATTGAAGGTCACGTGACGATCGGAAGCATACCGGCGCGCCACTGGTGGGACCCGCAATGGTGGAAAGAGCATTGGCCGGAAATCGCATTCCCTCGAAACGGTAATCCCCTGCACCCACTGTTTGACGATGTTCTCGTACATGTGATGCGCCAGCCGGTATTCGCCTTCGACCATCGGCCCGGTGCGGGTCCCAATGACGCGTGGTTCGCGGGAAGCACGCGAGAAGTCGGCGAATTCCTTTGGGCGTACGAGTCGCTGTGGCTGCCCGCGTCGTTGCTCGAGAGTGACTCACAGCAGCGGCTCGCCGACGCGCTGTTTGCAAGCTCCCGATATGCAGAAGTCGCGCTGCACTTCAATAAGGGACTGGCCGGAGCGCCATCCGACGCGGTCGTGGCCGCAAAGGATACTGCGACGAATCCGGCGGTGCAGAGCGCCTTTGCGCTGGCGATTGTGGCCAACGGCCAGGGACCGGCCTATCCGGGTATTCCGGGACACGAGCCGTCGGTTGCGCTAGGCCGCAAGGCTGCGGCGCGCGTTGATCAATGTATGAATCAGCTTCGAGCGATCTCGGGGGTGACCGGATCGTACGTAAGTGAAAGCAATTACTTCCAGAAGGAATGGCAGCAAGCGTACTGGGGCAGCAACTATCCACGGCTGGCTCAAGTCAAACAAAAATATGACCCGGACGGACTGTTTTTTGTCCATAATGGAGTTGGCTCGGAGGGGTGGAGCACCGACGGCTTCACAAAGCTCTGAAGCGCCCAGGGCCGAACCGCAAGACCAGAGCAGCTGGCGAGGACGCGCGCCAATCGCGGAATGCACGGCGGACCTGAAATCCTATGGGTTCAGACCGAAGCGTTCAGCGACAGATGCGATGGTGGGGTGTCAACTCATCTTCGTCGGGGCCGACCGGGCGCAATGGATACTGGAGGCGTCCTGCGTCGGCTCGCTTTCAGCCTGACGTCTTCCGGCCAAGTCGCGGCGGAGGCGCGGAGAATAAAAATGTTTGTCACGATTTGTTGAAATCGTCGCTAAGAATTTACGCAGATACCACTTCTTTCTCACGTAAGAGGCAGATTGAGAATCGTACGGTTACTTAACCCACGTTTGATCTCAAATTGCAGCGCGTCCGTGCCTAATTGAGCTGTGAACCGCGGTTCGGCGTGTTGGTTTGCCCGAGCATTAATCTTCTCTATCCCGCGATCTCTTTACGGCAACCCTGACGGGCTTGTAGTTTTCATTTCCTGATTTGAAAGTCGGTTTGCGCCAAGGTCTTATCAAGTTGCAGAAGACATCGCATCACGTGGCGGAGCGATCCGTATTGCAGTCGTCTCTCTCTACGGCACGACGGGCTATGCGGTCTGCGCCTCTGGCCCGTAGGCTTTTCTCAATCAAGCAGCGTGAAATCCCAGAACCAATTAAAGCGACCGTAGAAAATGCTGACGAAGTGATCCGGGACACAGCTGGAGCATCAGATCAGGTTGTTCTGTTTTTGCCCGGACCTGTCACAAGAGCAGACCTGCACAGAGAGAATCTTCGACGTGCCGCAACCATCAAGCGGCGACGGCGCCGTAGCACGCGCGCTAAATGGTGCGAAGAGAACGCGGGAACTCTCATGTTCGTGACTGGTCTGCTCGTACTTGCTTGGCTCGTGGCCGCTCGCTAGGGGTGTCACGCCCACCCTTTCGCGAGCCACTGTTTTGGAAGCGGCCGTTGTCGATCAGCGGGCCGAAGGTGCGAGCAGCTTAAGTTCTCGGAAGTTTCGATTTACGGATCTCGTCGTTGATCCATTGCTCGGCATCCGCCGCCGGCAAAACAACGGGCTTCGCGATCTCCTTCCATATGATTTCCCATCTACGGCGGGCGCACTTCTTCTAAGCTATCCGTTATCCCCGTTCTCCGCTTCGCCATGTCCCCTGCATGGCATTCACGAAAAAACATGATAGCTTTGCGACAGTCGGTCCATGTGGCAGCAAGCGTGCCAGCCATGCCCCTGCTACTAGAAAACCGCCGAGCGAAAGAAGGCAGCTCTCGAGTTTATGTCTCCGTCAGAAACAAATCGGCCAGCCGATGCCGAGCTCTACGAGTCTTCCGGCAAGCAGCCGAAGCCCAGGCAGCATGTGATTAACGCCCGACCGCCCCAGGTCGGACCACGACACTACCATCTCCTATGGGACGAAGAGTTGGAGGCGCTGCGGCCGATCCTCAGCCGAGTGCACGAACACCTGAAGGAAGTCGTCGAGCACTGGTATCAGCTCTACGTTCTCCACTTTGGCGATAAACGGGCTTTGTCAGAGACTGAGTTTCGAGAGTTCTTTTACAACGCGCTTTCGCGAAACACGAAGGATCTGCTGGACGGCGACATGGATCGTTATGCGATCGATACCATCCGGACCGGCGAGATGTTATGCGAACGCAATGTACCGTTTGCGGAAATCGTCGCATCGCTTCATCTCTATGAGGAAAGCGCTTACACGGTCTTCCCGAAGAATCCAGCCCCACCGCTGGAGATCTATACGGCTTTCGACAAGCTGAGCCACATCCGTATGATTCTGCTGGCCGACGCGTACTTTCGCTCCGCGTCGGCCAGCGCGGGCGCGAGAATTCAAGCGCTCGAGCGCGAGGCTGCTCTGCTATCACGCGAGAAACGCCATATCTTCCACGGTCTGGTCGGCGCGAGCGCGGCGATGCGGCGCCTGTACGAGAGAATCGAAGCAGCGGGAAGGACTCGCGGCACTATCCTTATCGTCGGCGAAAGTGGGACCGGCAAGGAACTCGTAGCGCGCGCGATTCAAGAGTGCAGCGCGACGCCGGCGGCTCCCTTCGTCGCACTAAATTGTGCCGCGATTCCGAAGGACCTGATCGAAAGCGAGCTGTTCGGCTACAAGAAAGGCGCGTTCAGCGGGGCGAATGCCGAGTACCTTGGACTTTTTCGCGCCGCCGAAGGTGGCACGCTTTTTCTCGACGAAGTGACCGAGATGGCGCCCGAGACCCAGAGCAAGCTCTTGCGCGCCGTGCAGGAACGGACGGTAAGGCCGGTGGGCTCGACCCGCGAAGTGTCCGTCGATGTACGCTTGGTGGCCTCGACCAATCGCGATCCCGAGGATGCGGTGCGCTCGGGTAGTCTGCGCCAGGATCTCTACTATCGCTTGCAGGCGAGCGTGCTTAAAGTGCCTCCGCTGCGGGAGCGGGTCGAGGATATTCCACTCCTGGTAGAGCATTTCATCGCGTTCTTCAACGAAAAGCTGCAACCGACGGTGATGGTGACAGGCGTCGTAAGAGACGCGCTCGAAGCGATGCAGCGGTATCTCTGGCGAGGCAACGTGCGCGAGCTTTCAAACGCGATTGAGAGCGCATTTACCTTCTCCCACTCATCGATCATTGGCCTCGATGAGCTGCCGGCCGCTGTGGTTGCCAGCCGGCCTGAGCAGTTTTCGCAGAGCTTGAACGGCGCTACCGAGGAAGCAGCCCGCGTTGTACCCATCGGGTCTTTTGCCGAGGCTGAGCGCGAGATTATCGCCCGCGCGCTCAGGACCACCGATGGCAACAAGGTCCAGGCTGCGGCTCTGCTGCACATCTCCCGCAAGAAGCTTTACGCGAAGATCGAAAAGTACGGTATATAACGCCTTAGCGGCCGTCGCTCGCGTACTCGCTCGCGACCGTTCGCCGCATCGCCTGTTTCCTTCGGCTTCACTTCGTCGGCTTCGTAACCGGTCTTGCTGCTATCACAGTTGATAGTTCCGCAGAGCAAACGGCACGCAATAAGCCCCGAGCCGCCGGGCGAGAACAACCATTGGTATGAGTGGCCAATCGCGTCATCCGCGCAGCAAGCCGTCGCCGAGGGAACCAACGTAAGACGAGACCGGCATGGGTGGAACAGGATTCTTCGGCTAGCGTCTTCACCCAATCGCCGTCAGATAGATTGGACTAAGGTCCGATAGACACCCCTTTAGCGCTTTATCAAACTGGCGTTGCCGAAAAGTTGACGGATGGGCCAGCATGAAGGCCAGTCAGCGTATTCGGCGCAGTGTGTGGTCGGGACTGTGGTTCGGTGGTTTTCTTGTTGACCGCCAGTGTGGCGCGCGCTGGCAAAACACCGGTGAGTCGGTTTCGCCTGGCGCAATCATCATTGCGGGCAAACAACTTGCATCGTCTGGCTGAAAACGCTGCCAGACAGGGGGAAAAATGATCGATAACAATTCGCCAAGCCCTAGGCGGCGGCGGTCCGATTTATGCCTTGGAGCTTTTACGCTGGCAGCCGTCCTCGCCCTGGTGCCGCAGCTGCTTTGGGCGCAAACCGGAGGCCAGTTCGAGCAGCCGCCGATTATAAGCGTCACGCAGCTTTTGCCGGAGAGCGCGCTTTCAGGGCCCGGATTTCACGTCGAGCATCTGGTACCGACCAATGGCGCGATGGGCCAGTACACAATCGTTGCCGACGCGTCAGTATTTCAGAGCGACGCGGGGACCTATCGCGTGGAAAGCCTCGATCTGCTGAAGCTACGTCTGTCCGAGATACCCGCGATCGCATATCTCGAGAACGTAAGTAAGAGCGGTGTATTTGCCAAGGCGCTGGCCCAAAGCGCAGAGCGCCCGGTTGCGGACGCTGCAAATATGGTTGTCCATCCGATGGATACGGTTACCGGACTGCCCAGCGGGATTGGAAGCTTGTTTGGCCGCGTCAGTCTCGGTGCGGAAAAAATAGCTTCGACGGCCTCGAATTCTTTCGGCAGCGGTGCCGCCGCCGGTCAGACGGCCAACGCGACCATGACCGCGCTGGGATATGACCAGGTACGTCGGGACTTGGCGAGAAAGCTGCACGTCGATCCGTACAGTTCCGATCCGATACTCACCAAGAAGCTGAACTCCGTGGCATGGGTGATGTTCTCGGCCCGCCTGACGGTCGATGCAGCCATGATGGCGGTGCCCGCCTCGATCGTCATCTCGGGCGTGGAGTTCACCAACGATCTGGTCTACGAGAAGCCGAAAGGCGACCTCATTCTGTTTGTTCAGCACAAGCTGCAGAACATGGGATTATCGCAGGGAGAGATCGCGACCTTCATCAGCAATTCCGCTGTCCCGTTGAGTTTGCAGGTTTCCGCGGTAGAAGATCTCGAAGGTCTCGGCGACATTCCGGGCCGTCGTGCTTCCGCAGTGGCTCTGGGAAATATGATGACGGAGTATCAGGCACGGTTCCTGGCCACTTCTCTGCACATGCTCAAAAAGTGGGGCCAGCAGAAGAGCCCGATTAGCGGGATTCAGGTTCCAGGGCCGCTGGTCGCTCACGATCAGAACGGGACCGTGATAGTACCTGCGCCGGTCGACTATGTATCGTGGACCCCGCGCATTGCCGGCTTTGTGACCACTCCCGAATTACTGGCATTGCAGAATCGCGTGCTTTGGATTCCCACCAAAATGACTCCGCTTGCACGCCAGCAGTTGAAGGCTAATGGCTGGTCAATCCACGAAAGCGCACAACCGTAGCAAGTGAGTTTTGTCGGGACGAAGAGTGAATAAACAACCTGAGATTAGGGGGTCTACAATGAGAACGCCAAGGCAATCATCACAAAGAAGCCGCTATACAATGGCATTCGCGGGGGTCGCAGGGGCCGCAGCTCTGGCATGCGTTCTATCTGCGTGCGCATCCACCAGCCAAGGCCAGGTGGCACTGCAACAGGAGACGCCAACTGGTCAGAATACTCCGACCGGCGCGGCCCAATTCCTGGGCACCGACGCTTCGCTGCTTCAACCGGGAGCCGAGGGCCAGGCCGCCTTCATTTACGTCAATCCCAATGTGCAATGGAGTAGCTACAAAAAAGTTATGCTGAAGCCGGTTGAGTTCTGGGACACTCCCGATTCAAGCGTATCTCCCGACGATCAGAAGATGCTGACCTCGTATTTCTTTAACTCGCTGCAAAAGAACCTGCAGCAGAATTTCACCATCGTCGACCAGCCGGGGCCCGGAGTGATCACCTTCGCGGTCGCAATTATCAATGCGGAGGGTGCGACACCTGGTTTGCGATCGGTTTCCCTGGTCATTCCGCAGGCTCGCATATTGAACTACGCGCAATCTTTTGCGACTGGCCATGCCGCCTTCGCCGGTTCAGCCGAGGCGGCCTTCAAGGCGACCGACTCGACCACGGGGCAGTTGTTAGCCGAATCGGTGGACAGGCGAATCGGCGGAATGGCGGTGAAAAATGCGGCGCAGATACAGTGGGGCGACGCCGAAGCCGCTATGGACTATTGGTCGCAAAAGATTGACCAGCGCGCGGTCGCGCTCGGGGCGGGCACTCCGGCAGCTACTGGCCAGCCCACGGCAAGCAACTAGTCCTTCATCGGGCCACGCCAAAAAACGATCAACTGCCGGACGAATCGAATTGAAAAGCCCCCGGGGTTGGTTAGACTTCGGGAAGAAGTGAGCTTTGCCGCCGCCCGGCAATTGTGAACAGACAAGAGATCGGAAGGATTTCGCGATGCATCATCTCAGGAAGACATGGTACGCAGTCGCACTTTTGCTCGGAGCGCTTATCGGTTTGCCGATCGCGCACACGTCCTGGGCGCAGGACAAGAAACCCAACATCCTCGTGATTATGGGCGACGACATAGGCATGTGGAACATAGGGGCATATCACCGCGGCATGATGGCCGGCCGGACGCCCAACCTCGACCGGCTGGCGAAAGAGGGCATGTTGTTCACCGACTACTATGCCGAGGCAAGCTGCACCGCGGGTAGGGCGAACTTCATCACCGGAGAGCTGCCTATCCGCACCGGCATGACGACGGTGGGCCAGGCCGGCGCCAAAATCGGCATACCAGCCGAAGCGGTGACGATCGCCACGGTATTAAAGTCGATGGGCTATGCCACCGGTCAGTTTGGCAAGAACCACCTGGGCGATCTCAATGAGTTCCTGCCCACCGTCCACGGCTTCGACGAATTTTTCGGTTATTTGTATCACCTCGACGCGATGGAAGATCCGGCACATCCTAACTATCCGCAAAACTTATTGAATGTCGTCGGTCCGCGAAACATGGTTCATAGCTGGGCCACCGATACCGATGACTCCACCGTGATGCCGCGCTGGGGCAGGATCGGCAAACAGAGGATCGAGGATGCCGGACCGCTTTATCCGAAACGGATGGAAACGGTGGACGACGAGATTCGAGATCTCGCGCTCAAATTCATAGACAAGGCTCATAATGACGGTAAGCCATTCTTCGTCTGGCTCAACCCGACGCGCATGCACATCGTCACGCATCTCTCACCGAAGTATGAAGCGCTGCGCAACTCGGAAAATGGCTGGTCCGAAGAGGAAGCCGGCATGGCCCAACTCGATGACGACGTCGGCCTGGTGATGAAAAAACTCAAGGACCTCGGCGTCGACGACAACACTATCGTGGTCTTCACCACGGACAACGGCACCGAAGTCTTCACCTGGCCCGATGGCGGTCAGACGCCGTTCGCGCAGTCCAAGGGAACAGTCCTCGAGGGTGGTTTCCGCGTTCCCGCGATCCTTCGCTGGCCCGGCCATACACCGGCGGACTCCGTGCAGAACGGTATCTTTTCCGGCCTGGACTGGCTTCCGACCTTCGTGGCCGCAGCCGGCAATCCGAACATCACCGAAGAATTACTCAAGGGCAAGACTATTGGCGAGCGGACGTACAGGAACCATCTGGATGGCTATAACCAGATGGCGGCCATCACCGGCAAGGGGCCTTCTGCGCGTCACGAAATTTTCTACCTCGGCGAAAGCACAGTCGGTGCTGTGCGAATTGACGACTATAAGTATCGCTTCATCGACCAACCCCATGGCTGGCTGGGTGATAAGACCCATCCGGACGTGCCCTACATCACCAACCTTCGCCTGGATCCCTTTGAGCGGACCGGCTGGCCAAACAATGGAACGAAAGACGGTTCGCAGCAATATTTCGATTGGTTCAAGTTCCAGTTCTGGCGCTTTGTGTTCGTCCAGCAGCTGATGGCCAAGGAAATCAAGACCTTTCTCGATTACCCGCCAATGCAGCGGGGCGCAAGTTTCAATCTTGACGCCGTGAAAGCCGAGATGGCGAAAAAGATGGCGGAGGCCGAGGCGGCGAGCAAAGGTCCTAGCCAATAGATAGATAAGTAATGGATGGGACTTTAACGGCGAACGTTCCCGGCGGGCGCACCATTTGGGCCCCGAGGCCATATATGACCTTCATTTCGTCTCAGCGGCCGCGCCAGCGGCAATTTCTCAAACGCGGCCGGTTTGCTGTCTGCGTGTCTGTTCTCGTGATGGCTCTACGAGGGGTCGCTTTGGGAGCAGCCCTGGAGTTGTACGAGACGGGAGCTCCCGATCTCGGTACCGCGAGTGCCGGACGAGCCGCGATGGCGGCCGACGCTTCGACAGCGGCTGCCAATCCCGCCGGGATGACTCTGCTCGACCGAACCCAACTGCTGGGCGCGGCCGGAGCGCTCCTGCCCTCTACTAACTTCGACGTTGCCCCACAAACAACGATCAAGGGCACCGGCGGCGGCAATGCCGGGGTCTTCATCCCCCTGGGGTCGTTCTTCTTTGTCTACAAGCTTTCCGATCGGATTCGGCTCGGTCTGGCCAACTATTCGGATTACGGCCTTGCCATAAATTACGGTAGTGCTTGGGTCGGACGATACTACGCAACCAGGGAGGCACTTTTCAGCGGCAAGATTGCCCCGTCGATTGCTTATCGAGTGAACGACTGGCTATCGGTTGGAGCAGGTTTCAGCTTCGCGGTCGCGCGCTTGACGTTTCAATCAAGGATTAACAACGTTCTCCCGCGGGCAGGGGATGGCCGCCTGGCGCTCGAGTCGTGGGACGAGGCGTTCGGCGGCAGCGCAGGTGTACTGATTCAGCCGATTTCGAAATTACGTATCGGACTCACGTATCAGTCGCCGGAAGATTTCAAGTTCGGCTTCAAACCGTTCCTCTCGGGTCTCGGTCCCGGCTTCAGCGCTATTCGCAAGAGAATCGGCGGTGTACAGTTCAATGTCCCTATGACTGAGCCGCAGCAGGTTATGGCGAGCGCGCTCTACGAGATCATCCCCAACCTGAGCCTGATGGGTAACGTCGGATGGCAGAATTGGACAGAATTCGGCGAGTTCCCGGTCGGAATCTCGGCCAAGAACCAGACAAGTATCGAGGCAAATCTGCATTTTTCAAACACCTACCAAATTGCGATCGGCCAGCAGTACCGTCTCGCTGAGAGGTGGCTGTGGTCCGCGGGCTTTGCGTATGACAGTTCTCCGGTTTCGCAAGCGAACCGTAACGCAGTCCTGCCGATCGACCGCCAACTGCGATATGGCACAGGTATTCAATATGAGATCACTCGCGATGTTACAGCGGGCGCCGCATGGGAGTTCCTGGACGCGGGCCCCGGTCCGTTTAGCAATAGGCGCGGACCGCTCGCCGGAACGCTGCAAGGACATTACTCGACGAATTATCTCAACTTTGTCGCGCTCAATGTTATCTGGAAATTCTAGAAACAGGCGAGGTACTCCTGCCTAGCCACCTGTATAACCAGCCGATCGCGGACCCCTCGCTGGTTGCGTGCCGACACTGCGATCTGTTGCAGCGGCTCCCGGAACTTCCGCCGGGCGCGTCCGCGCGCTGCCCGCGCTGCGACCGGGAGTTGTGGCGCCGTCGCGAGGACTCGCTGAACCGCACTCTCGCGCTGACGCTCGGGGCCGCGTTACTTTACGTGGTCGCGAATTCCGTTCCAATGCTCGGGCTCACGATTGTCGGACGCGCGGCCTCTACCACCGTGATCGGAGGTGCCCAGCATCTCTGGCAAGGCGGCCAGCAGATGGTGGCGGTCCTGGTGCTGCTGACCGCTGTCATTGCACCGGCGCTGCAAATTGGTTTCATGCTGGCGATCGTGCTCGGAGCCCATCGCGCGCGACCGCCGAGATGGGTCGGGACACTGCTGCGCCATCACCCGACCACGCGAACCTGGAGCATGATCGAGGTCATGATGCTCGGGGTGCTGGTCGCCCTCGTCAAGATTGCGGACTACGCGACCGTGGTTCCGGGAGTGGCACTGTTCGTGCTGTGGACGCTGGTATTTATTCTGGCCGGGATGCAGACGAGTTTCGATCCGCGCGAGGTGTGGGAAAGAATCCAATGGGCCGAGACCGGGGCGCAGCGCGTCGACCCCAGGAACCGGATCGCTCAAGGAACGTTATGACTCCCGCGGCCGTAACCGCGATGCAATTGGGCCTGCAGAGCTGCGAAACCTGCGGCCTGCTGTCGCGGCCGTCGCCGGGCGAGAACGAAGGGCGCTGCCCACGCTGCGCCGAGGATCTGGTCTTTCGCAAGCCGGGCAGCTTCCAACGCACGTGGGCTTTTTTGATCGCCGCGGCGGTATGCTACATCCCCGCCAACGTTCTCCCTGTGTTGACAACGACCACGGCCGCAGGTGCCGAGTCGGACACCATCCTGCAAGGCGTCGTACTCCTGTGGTCGCCGACGGGATGGCCGCTCTCGCTGATTGTCCTCTTCGCGAGCATCATGATTCCGAGCGCGAAGATCCTGGCTCTGGCGTATCTACTCATCACGGCGCAACGCGGGTCGATCAAGAACAACACGCAACGGATGCGGCTCTACCGGATGGTCGAGTTTATCGGCCGCTGGTCGATGGTCGACGTGTTCGTCGACACTTTCACCGCCGCGCTCATCCAGCTTCAACCATTGATGTCGGTGGAACCGGGACCGGGTCTGTTTTTCTTCGCGGCGGTGGTGGTGCTGACGATGCTCGCGGTCGAGTCCTTCGATCCGCGGTTGATCTGGGATGCGACTAGCTCCAGAGAGGTTCTCCATGCCTGATCGTGATCCACCAATGCCCTCAGTCCCCGACTCGAGGGCGGTGCCCAAGAAGCAAACGCGGCTCTCTCTGGTCTGGGTCATCCCGATTCTGGCGGCGGCGCTCGGAATTTGGGTCGCGGTGCAGAGGATTCGAAGCGAGGGCCCTAAGATCACGATCGTGTTCCAGTCCGCAGAGGGGCTCGAAGCCGGCAAGACCAAGATCAACTACCGTGGCGTCGATGTCGGTACGATTACAGGTATCCGGCTGGCAGAGGATCACAACCACGTGATCGCCACGGCGCAGATGGCGCCCAAGACCGAGGACTTCCTGGTCGAAGATACGCGGCTGTGGGTAGTACGGCCGCGAATTTCGGGCGCCAACGTGACGGGCCTGGGGACCCTCATCTCGGGGGCGTATATCGGAATGGAGATCGGCAGTTCGAAGGAGTCGAAGAGCGAATTCGTGGCGCTCGATACGCCGCCAATCATAACCGGTAACGTGCCGGGGCGTTTTTTTACCCTGAAAACTGCCGACCTGGGATCGCTGGACACCGGCACTCCACTATTTTTTCGCCGCCTTCAGGTCGGTCAGGTTTCTTCGTATGAGCTCGATAAGGATGGCCAGTCGTTCACCCTCAAGGTATTCGTAAGAGCGCCTTACGATCAGTATGTTACCCCGAATACGCGCTTTTGGCAGGCCAGCGGGGTCGACGTGTCGCTCTCGGCCAGCGGGCTCAGCGTGCAAACCCAGTCGCTGCTGTCGATCCTGATCGGCGGGGTCGCGTTCGCAACACCATCGGAAGGTAGGGTGCTGCCCGCCGCCGAAGCCAACACAGTCTTTACCTTGTACGAGACTCGCACCAAGGCTTTCCAACCGGCCGCTCGCAGTCCGCAGACTTTCGTTCTCACCTTCAACGAATCGGTCCGTGGACTGGCGCCGGGCGCACCGGTTGAGTTTCGTGGCGTTCCAATCGGCGAAGTCGCGGCGGTCAGCGCACAAGTCGATTTGAAAACGTTCACTTTCTCCGTGCCGGTCACGATCCATCTCGATGCGCAGCGGCTTGGAGTCAAGATTGTCGACCTCAAACCTGGGATCGATTTCGTGGCGATGCGCCGCAGGTTGTTCGATTCGCTGGTGGCTCACGGAGTCCGCGCCCAACTGCGCACCGGGAATCTGCTGACAGGCGCCGTTTACGTTTCATTCGATTACTTTCCTGGCGCGCCTCCCGCATCGGTGGACTGGTCGCAAACTCCGGTACAACTCCCGACCACTCCGGGACAGCTCCAAGCGACCGAAGAAAAGTTAACGAATGTCATCAACAAGCTGGACAAGATGCCGCTCGAGCAGATCGGCGACGGAGTGCGCAAATCGCTCAACGACCTCGATCTCACATTGGTGACCGCGAATCAGACGCTACTGAGCGCGCGCGGCACGCTCACCAATACCACCAGTCTCACGGAGCCGAATTCGGCGCAGCTCCAGCAAATGGATAGCACCTTGCAGGAAGTGAGCCGTGCGGCGCGCTCGATGCGCGTGCTGGCGGACTACCTGGAGCGTCATCCCGAAGCGCTGCTGCGTGGCAAAAGCGGGGAGGCAAAGTGATGGCACGTCGAATCGTGCAACTGATGGTCCCTATCGTGTTGCTTGCGGCTGCCGCCTGCGGCTGCAGCACGGCGCCCTCGCGATTCTACACGCTTGACGCCACGGCGGTCTCCGACGGCACGGCGCCCGTGAGCTACCCGATCATGGTCGGCCCGGTCTCGGTTCCCGCCGCGGTCGATCGGCCGGAGTTCGTGGTCGAGACCGCGCCCAACCGGGTTGAGGTCGACGAGTTCAATCGCTGGGCCGCGCCGATCAACGACGCCGTCGCGCAAGTCGTTGCTGGCGACCTGGTCAAGCTGCTCGGGACACCGAACGTGGCGGCCGGCGCCGATGGCGAACTTCGATCCCGCCTATCGCGTCACCATCGACATCCAGCGCTTCGATTCTTTTCCGAGTCAGGCCGCGCTGGTCGAGGCTGTCTGGACGGTACACAGCACGGCTGGCGGCGAGACGCGCTCTGGCCGCACGGTCGCACGAGAGGCCGTCGCGGGTAATGGTTTCGACGCGCTCGCCGCCGCCCACAGCCGTGCGCTGGCGAAGATGAGCGGCGATATAGCCACTGCAATCCGAGCGGAGGCCGAAGATCAGCCGCAGTCATCTAAGCCGTAGTCAAGGATACGCTGCGGGAACTGCGGATCTGACTAAGGGGACCTTGTGTTAAGAGAATTTCGAGAAGTCCTGCATCGTTACCTCGCGCCGCGCAGACACACTGCCCTGCTGATAGCGATCGTGGTGCTGTTCCTGGTGCGGCCATTGATTGGCAACGGCGGGATCGCCACCGGGATATTCAGTACGGCGCTTTTAGTGCTGCTTCTTTTTGCGCTGTATGCGATCCAGATCGACGAATTGGTCGGTGATCGGAAAACCCTTCTCGCGCAGCGGAGAAGGCGCGGCTTTATCGGCTGGGCAATCGCAGTCCCCGCGATTGTGGGCCGTTTGGCGGCCATCGTCGCACCCAGCCCTACAATTTACTTGAGCGAGGCAATCCTATGGCTGCTGCTTTTTACCTTCATAACCTGGCATCTGTTGCGCGGGGTGCTCAGGCAGAGGGAGATCACGAGCGAAACCATCAGCATGTCGATTTCGGTCTATCTACTGCTGGGATTCACCTTCGGGCTTTTTTATATTCTGCTGCATCACCTGCAGCCGCTTGCCTTCAGCTTCGGGAGCACTCCCGTGTCGTCGAATGAACAGCAAAGCTTTCCGATTCTCGCCTATTTCAGCCTGACCACGCTGTCGACGATCGGATTCGGCGACATTACTCCAGTATCTCTGCAGGCGCGTTACGCGGCGGTAGCCGAAGGAATCACAGGACAATTTTATCTGGCGATTCTGGTCGCGCGCTTAGTAGGGATGCAGATGAGCCAATCTGTAAGCCGCCCGGCGGAAGATCGCCACTCAAATACCTAAGAACAGTGCAACGAAACTGACGATTTATGACTAGTTTCAGGGTTCGTTGTCTGACACCACGCTCTGGCGTTCCCGGCGATTTGCGCCGCGACGGCTCGCGGAGGTCCCGTGTCAATCCGTGTCGGATGGCGTTATCCCCGACTCGTGCGGTGCTTTGGACGATATGGACCGTCCTCTGGATCATGGGTTCATTGGCATACTTCGCTGAGGCTCGGGCTCAAACCCTTCCTCTAGTCGGGGAGGAAAAATTGATTGCAGAGTTCACTGATCCTCTCACAACACTGCCTCAGATCTCCATCAAGGACGCGTTCACGCCGGCGAATTTTGGTACTCATGTTCAGACCAACCAAGTCATTGTCAGACCGATCATTCCCCGGGTTCCGCGATTCTCATTGTTCCCTTTCGTACAGCTGATTCGGCCGAGTCTTTCACTGGTCACGACTCCAAGTCCAAGAGGCGGCACGCGCACCGAGTTTGGTGATATGCAGCTGCTTGATGTGGCTGTATTGCCTTGGCCGCCAAGAGAAACGGGTCTTCTAATCGGGATGGGTCCAACCTTCGTGTTTCCAACCGCGACTTCTAGGAGCGCCGGGCAAGGGGCTTGGCAGGCCGGCCCGGCATTGGCAGCCGTTTACAAGGGCGTACCTTGGCTGGTGGCAGGTTTTATTCTCCAGGATCCGATTTCGTTCGCTTACACGTCGCCCAACCGCCCACCTCAAAACAACCTCGAGTTTCAGCCAATTCTAGCGATTCATCTTTGGCAAGGTTGGTATTTGCGATCCGCGGAAGCGACTTGGGCGTGCGGCTGGCGTCATCATTCGCCAACTGTATTACCCTTAAGTCTTGGGCTCGGCGACGTGATAGTTCGTCCCGGTCTGCCGCCACTCAATTTTTATGTGACGGGGCAGTGGACAGTGTATCGACAATTTGCGCCAATCGCGCCTCAGACGACAATCAACTTTGGACTGACCGTGGCGTTCCCTGAAATTAGAAAATGGTGAGATTTCTACGAATAGAATGGGCGTCCGACATTAGCCACAAGGAACCGGCCGCGGCTGATCGCGTGTGTGCGCACGTAGGGCATCGATGAAAATCAAAAGGCGAATCGACTGATGATGAATCGTACATCTCAGTGGCTGGTACGCGGCGCCGCGGGCGGCGCGCGATGGGCGGCTGGAGAATTTATCGAGATTTTGCCGGCGATGCTTTTCTTTTTCATCGCGCTGATAGTAATCCTTGTAACTCTCAAGCTTTTCATCTCGCAGTATTCGATCGAGTTTTACGCCTTTTCAAAGGCCGCGATCGGCGCCCTGATTCTCGGCAAGGTGGTCCTATTGATGGACTGGGCGGAGTCCAAACGCCAGTCCAGCTGCTATCCACGTGCGTTAGTGATCGGCTTCAAGACCTTTATTTACGGAATGGCCGTGATTGTGCTGGGAATCAGCGAGCGAGTCTTTCACGCCTATCGCCATGCCGGCGATTTTTCTGATGCGGTCAGAATCGTAATTGACAACGCCAATCTCGACCGTTTCCTTGGCTGCGTACTCCTGATCAGCCTGCTGGTTTCTGCTTACCTCGCGATGGAGGAGATTAGCCGGGCGATGGGGAAGGGAGCTCTATTCGACTTGTTCTTCAAGGCTCCGGCGAATACCGATACGTCCTCGCAAGGGCAGTGAGAACGAGTCAAATGTTTATACAGAGCTACCGGATCTGCCCTAACGATCCAGGCCTAACGATTCAGGATTGATAACAGCCGTTCCATCGGCTCCTGGCTTACTTTGATCCATCCGCGCTCAGGCTGATTCAGATCCAGCGTGACGTAGACGGCAAGACTCACGAGAACTATAAAGCATACGGTGCCGGCAAAGTCCGGTTTGTCTGAAACTCCCTGGTCACGTCCAACGAGCATCGACGAGAGAACGGCGGACACCAGCAACAGCCATACGACCGCCGTCGGCAGCCGGTCCTTGGCCGCAGCCAAGCGCGCGGTATTGCTACTGATTAGTCCGTTGAGCGTGTTAACCAGTGGTACCGCTATTGGCGTGCCACCTTCGAGCGCTTGATATACGAGGCTGGTCATTTGATTCTGCATCAGATGCATCTGCTGAAGAGCGCTTTCAATGGCAGCCAAGTCAGTGCGCCCCCGGACCAACCCCGTTCGTAGGTTGGTATAGTCGTGGATAACTATACGCAACTTCGTTCGTACTGGTTCCTTAAGCAAATTCGCGCAGGTGTCGAAATCGCCGATAGCATTGCTATCGGCTACTACCATCAGTCGGCGCTGGTCGTGCTTGGCGATGGCCATCGAGAACGTGAAGCCCAGCAGCAAACCCAATAGCGCGAGGCTAGCGTCCTCGAATTTAGATACCGGCATCTCGCCCGGGCCCACGCGTAATCGCCGCCCATGCCATCGCCCAAAAGCCCAGGCTGCGAACATCGCCATCCCAAGGGCTGAAGCCACTAACGAGGAGTTAAAGTCGACAAAAATGGTGCCCATGTTTCGTGCCCAGAGGCGGTTTTTCGCGCCTGATACTCTCATCAGTAGCGGGACGCCAATATGGGACCAAGGTCCTATGGCCCCTGCCCGCCCGTATGCGAAGACTGACCTTGACACTCGTATCGCACTGACATTGAAGGGTTATGCCAAACACTACAAGTCACTTGTTGACCGCCGGCACTGATGGAAAATCATCGCGCGAGACGCCCTCAAAGCTCGAACGCGAGAAATTCGAGAAAGCGCTCGAGACCTTGCACGCCGAACTCGTGAAGCTTCAATTGTGGGTGAAGCACACCGGCCTAAAGGTAGCGATCGTCTTCGAGGGACGCGATGCCGCCGGAAAAGGCGGCATCATCAAGCACATCACTGAACGCTTGAGCCCGCGCATATTCAGAGTAGTCGCTCTTCCAGCCCCGACCGAACGTGAAAAGTCGCAAATGTACATCCAGCGGTATATCGAGCATCTTCCCGCTGCCGGCGAAGTAGTTATCTTCGACCGGAGCTGGTACAACCGCGCATTGGTTGAACGTGTGATGGGCTTCTGCACTGACGAACAGGCCCAATATTTTTTGCGCATGTGCCCGGAGGTCGAAGCTGCATTTGTCCATTCCGGAATCATCTTGATCAAGTATTGGATCGAAGTGAGCCAGGAAGAGCAGACCCGACGCTTCCTCGCACGGATTCGAGACCCCCGGAAAATTTGGAAACTCAGCCCGATGGACCTCGAATCTCATCGGCGTTGGTTCGACTACTCGCGCGCACGTGACCAGATGATGGCCGCAACGAATACTCGAATCGCGCCCTGGTATGTGGTGTTGGCCGACGACAAGCGGCGCGCGAGGCTGAATTGCATCGCGCATCTGCTCAGCCTCATTCCATACAAAAGCATACCGCGCAGTAGAGTCAGACTGCCGAAGCGGCAAAAGCGTGGCGGCTACAAAGAGCCGGCCCAGCACTACAAGCTGGTTCCCGACGCCTATTGACCCGAAGTCTCACTGCTGCACTTCGGTGTGCAACTGCCTGAGTTGTTGCTGCACCTGCGCGTCGTCCGGCTCAAGCTGGGCCAGCCGCTTTGCATAGATCAGCGCCTTACGTAGGTTCCTCGCGCTCGTGTATACGTCCGTCAACGCGGCGAGCACGTCGCGGTCGTAGGGATAACTTGCCAGGTCCCGCTCTAGCACCACGAGCGCCTGGTCAGTCTGCCCAGCATCGATGAGCGCCATCGCGTACACGTATGCGAATCGCGCGTTGGACGGGTCCAGGCGAGCCGCCGCGGCCAGGTGCCCGAGCGCCTCCGCCCGATGACCCTCGCGGATGAGCGACAGTCCAAGCGCATGCTGGAGCGCAGCGTCGTTCGGCGAGCGGGCAATAGCGTCGCGCAGAACGCGTTCGCCATCAGCTTCGCGCCCGAGTTCGCGATCGAGATCGGCAAGATTCACCGCCGCCGGTACGAAGGACGGATCGAGCGCGAGCGCTATAGTAAGTTCGCGCTCCGCTTGGTCGAACCGCTTTTCTCTCTCGAACAGCGCCGCCAGATTGATATGGGCCTCTGGACGGTCGGCATTCAAATTTTGCGCGGCGACATATTCGGCCGTAGCCCTTCCAAGGGGCGCCGTTGCGTCTTTCGGAAAAGCGTCCGCAGGCACTCCGGCAAGAGCCTCCGCCGCCTCGATTCGCACCGCACGCACAGGATCATTGAGCAGAAGCGCTAGCGCGTCGGGGTCGGTCCGCGGATCCGCATCAAGCAAGGCGCGAGCGGCAGCGCGCCTGACCAGGGGAGAGGCGTCGCGTGCGCCATCGCGTAGCGACGCTGCGCCGAGAGATCCCGGCTCACCGGCGGTGAGCGCGATTGCGCTCGCACGGGCTATCGCCGGCTGATCACGGTCCGAGATCAGTTGCGCGAGCAATCCCTCTGCGTCCGGAGCGCCAATCGATCCCGCGTGCAGCGCCTCGGCGAAGTGTTGAAATCCCACGGGTTCGTGGCCGTACCAGGTCTTGACGAGCCGGGTCGCCCAGTCGGCAGACCGATCGCGGTGGCAGCCATTGCACGCATTTGGCACGCCGAGTTTCGTCGACAGATCCGGGCGTGGGATGCGGATGCTATGATCGCGGCGTGCGTCCACGACCATGTAGGTTTTCGCCGGCATGTGACACTCCACGCATCGTGATCCCAAAGACCCGGCTTGATGGAAATGATGCCGCGACGAATCGTATTTGTCCGCCGCGTGGCACTGAAGGCAGACGCCGTTGCCTGCCGCACGAAGCCTGAGACTATGAGGGTCGTGACAGTCGCTGCATGTCACGCCCGCATGAAACATCCTGCTCTGGACGAACGAGCCGTACTCGTAAACTTCATCTTTTATCTGGCCATCCGGGAAATAGAGGTTTCGATCCAGCAGCGCGACCCGGTAGTCATCGCCGACCGGCTGGCCGTGCACATAGTCTTCGTGAATCTGGCTCCGCCGCGAATGACATCGCGCGCACATCTGGATCTCGCGCTCCGACTGGCGCGGCGCGCTGCGGACCGCGTTTCCGGTCGCGCGATCGATCCTCCAGCTCACGTTGCGGCGCTCGTCGAGGGCGACAAGCAGGCCGTGATCAGCCTCGTACGGGCGCCAGTCACCGCGCTTCGCCGCCCAGGCCACATGATTCGAGCCGGGACCATGGCAGGCCTCACAAGCGACATCTATTTCGGCATAGGAGGTTGCGAACGTGCGCGTCCGGGGGTCGTAGTTCTTGCGCAGGTTGGTGGAATGACAATCGGCGCACATAAAATTCCAGTTCTGGTCGATGGCGGTCCAATGCTGCGGATCGCCAGCGCTTAGCTTCAGACTGGGATGCAGATTGAACCAACGCTGACCGCCGCTCTCGCGAGGGCGGCTGTCCCAGGCAATCCCAAGCGCCTGAAGCCGGCCGCCTGGCATCTCGATCAGGTATTGCTGCAGCGGCGAGACACCGAACGTGTATTTGATTTCGTAGTCGTGAAGGGCGGCATCCGGCCCGTCCGTCCGCACGATGAACTTGCCGCCGCGCCGGAACAATCGCGACGTCACCGCACCGTCAGTTATGCTCACGTCGTTGAAATCGCCCATCACCGTGGACCCGTTTGCCGGTTGCATGGCGAGCTCGTGATGCGACCCCTTCCACAGTTTTAATTCGCGCTCGTGGCATCCGCCGCACTTCACCATACCAACAAAGGTAGCTGCCGGCGCGGACGGCCGGACATGAGGTGTTGCGTAAAACTGGACCGGCCGGCGGCTCATCGTGCGCGCCAGAAGAAAGATCGCCGCGAACGCTGCCGCCGTGATCAAGAAGAACCGTGTTCGTGGGCGAAGGCCGCGTGATGCGCCCTTTGGCGTCAACGGCTCGGAAATCTGCTGTGCAACGCCGGCTGTTCGACCAGACTTAACCGGCGCCTTTGGGCGTTTTCGCTTCCTGGCCAAGACGATTGGTGACGCTCACAATTGAACGCGCTAAAGACGCGGGCTACGGTGCCGCGGTCATCTTATGATTTCAAATGTGAGGCTGCTATTGCACCGCCGTCCGACTCGCGCGGGCTAGGTCAGTTTTTGCGAAGCCGCAGCGCTCAGCTTATCCAGCCCCGGTCCTGGAATCTGATTCTGAGCTGCTCCGCAATTGCGTCGGCGGTCGCCTTCGCTCTTCCCTCGAGTCCGCTGCTGCCGCTGGATTCGCCATAGAGTTTCGCGCCGCCGACCACGATAAGGCCGATCGGATTGGCGGTCGCAATCGCCACTGCGGCGGGTACGACCATACCTGGAGTTTTGTTTCCGGAAGAGGTCAGTGTCCCTGATCCGAGTTTGCGCCAGCCTTGAGGCGTAACCGCGTAGCCTTCCACTACCGTATCCATCTCCGAAGTCCCTGCCCCGAATCCGATGACGAAGCGTTGAACCGCGCTCCCACTCTGTACTGATACGAGGTAACCGCGGATTACCCCGTCGCCAACTTGCGGCGACGATCCCGGGCCGGCTTGCACGGCGGAAAGTCCCATCGCGTTGATGTCGGCGGCCAGATTGGTGGCGATAAGCGCGCCGAGTTGACGCCCCTCTTCGACTTGCGCAGCCGTCGGCGGCGTGCTCGGCGCACTAACCTGGCTCCCGATCGAAGAGTTGACGGGCATGTCGGCGGAGTTGGCAACGAAGTCGTATACCCAAATCTGGTTGGGCCGCGCGAGCCCCGGGCTGCTCATCGGCGTTTGCTGGGTGACGTTCGTCGAAGCGCACCCGGCAATCCCGGCAAGCAAGAAAAGAAACGCAACTCTGGGACCAGAAAGCTTCATCACCATCTCCTCGTGTGCGTGCCCGCCGTTAGAAGCTGATTTAGCGTACTCGATTAACGAAATTCGGATCCGCTGGCAGCTCCATTTTAGAATGACCGGCACATGACAATTACTTAGTTAATGCCCTCGTCGATCACCGCGTCTTGACGCTCCTCCGTCTTTTCGACTTCGGCTGGTGGTGGAGTCACGGCTAATGTGATCTTCTCGATTGTGCCGGTGAACTTGTTGTTACCTTCCTTGTAATCCTCCGTTACCGGAGTTCCAAGATCTTCGCCGACGTCTTCGGTTTCATCGGCCGAAAAACGAACGGATGGGTTTTGTCGATCCTTCCCTCGCCGACCTTCTGATCATTCACGTAGAGGGAGGCGGTGCCGCCCTTTCCGAGGCCTCCGCCGTCGTATTTGAACTCGAGCTTGACGGTCGCTTTGCCGGCGGAAAGCGGATCCTTCGATTCCACGGTATAGCGATCTCTATCGAGCCAGTTGTAACAGTACTTGAGCTTTCCGCCTTTCATGTAAAGCGTCCAGCCGCCGAAACGTCCGCCCTGGGCGATGATCACGCCCTCGCCACCTCCTTGCGGCACCTCGATCTCGGCGGTGATGGTGTGCGAGCGGTTCTTGATATCGAGCGTCGCGTTTTCCAGCATCGCGCTCATCTCGGGATAGAGCGTCACCGAAGTGCGTCCCCACATGAGCGAAGGGCGCCCCGCTAGCGTCGGCACAAAGCGTTCGATGCGGCGATCGTCGAGCGGCAACACGTTGTACTTTTCGGCCTCTGCGAGAAAAAGCCGCTGCAGGTCTTTAAGCTTGTCGGGATTTTTGGCCGCGAGGTCTTGCGACTGGCTGAAGTCGTCGTTCGTGTTGTAGAGCTCCCATTTATCCTCGCTGAACTTCGGCGGGGTCGTGGTAACGTCCCAGGGAATGCTATGCCTGGTCACCGCGGTCCAGCCGTCGTGATAGATTCCGCGGTTGCCGAACATTTCAAAGTATTGCGTGCGATGCCGAGTAGGCGGCTTTCGCATTGGCAAATGTATAAACCATGCTGACGCCCTCCATCGGCTTCTGCTTGATCCCATTTACGAATTTGGGTTGCGGCAGCTTTGCGGTCTCCAAGATGGTGGGCGTGATATCGATCACATGGTGCCATTGCGATCTGATACCACCCGCATTCTTGATACGCACAGGCCATGAGATGACCATCCCGTTGCGCGTGCCCCCATAATGCGACGCCACCTGCTTCGTCCACTGGAACGGGGTATCGCCTGCCAAGGCCCATCCCACCGGGATGTGTGGGAAGCTGTTCGGCCCGCCGATGTCATCCAGATGGGCAAGGATGTTCGCGGTTGTATCGGGAACGCCGTTGAACACAGCGATCTCATTTAGCGTCCCATCCAACCCGCCCTCTGCGCTCATGCCATTATCGCCGGCAATATAGATGATCAGTGTGTTGTCATAGACGCCGTCTTGCTTGAGGGAATCAACGAGGCGGCCGATTTCGTGGTCGGCATATTCGCCGAATCCGGCATAGTTCTCCATCAGGCGTTCGGCGACTCGCTTCTCGTCTGCGCTGAGTTCGTCCCAGTGCTTTACGCTGGAAGGCCATGGAGCAAGCCGAGTGCTTTGTGGTACGACTCCCAACTGCTTCTGGCGCGCCAGAGTCGCTTCGCGGTACCTATCCCAGCCTTCATCGAATTTGCCTTTGTACTTGTCACGCCACTCTTTCGGCGTGTGATGCGGAGCGTGCAGAGCGCCGGGCGCAAAGTACATGAAGAAGGGCTTGTCGGGCGTCATAGTATGCTGAAAGCGCATCCAGGCGATGGCCTGATCGGTCATATCGGTCATGAAGTTGTAACCGGGAGTATGCACAGGCTCGACATGCGTCACGCCGTCGAAGACCATCGGCGCCCATTGATTCGTCTCGCCGCCGATAAAGCCATAAAATTTCTCGAACCCGTCGCCGATCGGCCATCGCGTAAACGGTCCCGAGACGCTTATCTCCCAGGCCGGCGTCTGATGCATTTTGCCGAAGGCTGCAGTGTTATAGCCGTTCAGCTTGAGCGTCTCGGCGATCGTCGCCGCCTCATTGGGGCGTATCGAGTTGTAGCCCGGAGCACTGGTTGCCAGCTCGGTGATCGCGCCCATCCCGACCGAATGGTGGTTGTGGCCGGTCAGCAGAGCCTCGCGGGTCGGCGAGCATAGCGCGGTAGTGTGAAACTGCGTATAGCGAAGCCCCTGCTTCGCGAGCGAATCCATAGTTGGCATGTTGACGCCGCCGCCGAACGTGCTCGGCGCGCCAAAGCCTATGTCGTCGAGCAGGATGACGACGATGTTCGGGGCGCCTTCAGGCGGCCGCAGCTCCTTGATGCGCGGAAATTTTGCATCGCGCGCGTCAAGAGGAACCTTCCCCGGATATTTGTATTGCGTATCCGGGATCGGCAGTACGGTACGATCCAGTGGAGCATCCTGAGCCGACGCCGCATACGTGACGCAAGTTGCAGCCAATACAAATGCTATCCAGGTAGTGGCAATGGAGGTGCTATTGAACTTCGGCCTCATCGCGTGATTCTCCCCGCCGCCTTCTTGGAAGTGGCCGGTCCGACTGCACTCTGTAACCAGCATACTCGCGGTCACACGCACGGAAGTAAATTGGACTTTGGTCCGATATTTACTGGTCCGTGCCTGTGGTGGAGCGCCAAATCGAATCCGACCAAGGTCTTATTTCGCAGTCGGCAAAATCAGGTCATGCTCGACTTGGACGCCGGCTTCCGCCGCAGCAGCCGTTCGCCCGGGAGACGATGCGGTTTTTGACCGACCAATCCAAACCCTTCCTGATTCTAGTGGAAGACGATTCGTCGGTTCTTCGCGCGCTGCGCCGAATGATGCTGTCCGCTGGATTTCAAGTACTGGCCTTTGATCGGCCGGGTGCGGTCCTCGACAGCGAACTTCCGAAAACCAACGCTTGCCTCGTGGTCGACGTACATCTTCCTGAGATGAATGGAGTGCAACTCTGCGAGACGCTCGCCGCCTCGGGATGCCATCTGCCCATCATAATGATCACCGGCAACATCGATCAGGCCACGCGCGAGTTGGTGCGGCGTGCGAATGCGGTCGCGGTGCTGTTCAAGCCGTTTACCCGTGCCGCGCTACTCGAGGCGATTGCCCTGGCTCTCGCTCCCGGCCAACAGGGCTGAATCTCAGTGTCAACTTGCCGTAACAATGCCAGTGTGGAAAGTCGCAGCAATAAGGGCTAAGAGTTTGCGGCTTGTGCCGCTGATTACGCCCTCCAGACGATCGGTTCGACGCCGGGAAGTCAAGCGACCTGGTCGCGCCTCGCCTCATGAAACGCGCCAGTTCGAGGAACTAGTCGTTGAGTTGGCTAGCGCCTTCGTACGCGTCACCAGCGAAAAGATCGACGAGGAAATCAACTGCTGGCTGGAGCGCATTGTGTTGGCGCTCGGGCTGGATCGCGCCACCATCGCCGAGTTCAATGCCTCCAACGGTTGGGCCGTCTTCAGTCATGGCTGGGCGCGCGAGCCTGACCGGATAATCGGCAAATCATTAGACGCCAACGCGCTGATGCCCTGGACCAAGCGAAAGATGCTGGACGGGGAGACGATCGTGATGCC
The DNA here is from genome assembly GCA_963710455.1 of uncultured delta proteobacterium. Classification (GTDB taxonomy): domain Bacteria; phylum Desulfobacterota; class Binatia; order Binatales; family Binataceae; genus JAKAVN01. Next base: position 257,082 of record CAVQAG010000005.1, on the reverse strand, counting down.
CAGCCTCGATGCGTTGCCTGAGGAAGCTGCCGTCGATCGCGAGAGCATGCGCCTTCTCGGACCCAAATCCAACGTGATGATACCGATCAGAGTTGGCGGGCGGGTGGTCGCCGCGGTGGGATTCGGCGCACTGTACCGTGAGCGCTCGTGGCCGCCGCGGATTGTCCGGCGACTGCACACGGTGGCGGAGATTTTCGGTTTCGCGCTGGAGCGCAAGCGGGTGATACTCGAAATCCTCCGCCTGCGCAACGAGCTCGCCTATGTCTCGCGTATCCACACGATGGGCGAGCTGGCGGCTTCTCTGGCGCACGAAATCAACCAGCCGCTCGCGGCAATTCGAAGCAACGCCGAAGCGATACAGAGTATGCTGGAGGCGGAGGCGCCAGATCTTGCCGAGCTCAAGGCCGCCATCGCAGACATAATTAGCGACGACGCGCGGGCAGGCGACACGATTCGCCGTCTACGCGCGCTCTTCAAGCGTGAACAACTCCTCCGCACAGAAATTGACATTGAAGAACTTTTGACGGAGGTCAGCCGAATTGTGCGGAGCGACGTGATAATCCGCAACGTGATGCTCAGGGTCGAGGCGCTCCAACCGCTTCGCCCCGTCCTCGCGGATCGCATTCAGATCCTGCAGGCGATTATCAATCTTCTACTCAACGCCTTCGATGCTGTTTCGATCATGGGAGAAGGCGCGCGCGAGGTTACTCTGTCGGCAATGGCCGCAGAGTCCGGCGGCGTCAGGATATCTGTGCATGATTCGGGCGAAGGAATCGCGCCCGACGCCTTACCCTGCATCTTCGATGCTTTTTTTACTACCAAGTCCGGCGGCATGGGTATGGGTCTGGCTATTTCCCGTTCGATCGTTGAAGCGCACGGCGGACGGCTGAGTGCTGCGTCCGAACTCGGCCACGGCGCGAGGTTTGAGATTGAGCTTCCCGGTCCAGGCTGAGCGATGCGCTTTAGCGGGGAAACCATCGCGACTCGCGGAGAGCGATGACTCAGAGAAATGCAGTAGCTATTATCGACGACGAGGAATCTGTCCGAAAATCCCTTGTGCGGATGCTTCAGGCAAGAGGGTTTCAAGCCCTGGCGTTCTCATCGGCGCAAGAATTTCTCGACAGCGCGCAAAGCAAAAGCGTCTCCTGCGTGGTGTCGGATCTGCTGATGCCGGGGCTCGACGGGCACGGCTTACAACGGATGTTAAGTGCTCGGATGCCTCATCTCTCGATTGTGTTCCTCACCGGCCATGGAGACGTCACGGCCAGCGTTACCGCGATGAAGGCGGGCGCGGTTGATTTCCTCGAAAAACCGGTGAAGGGCGCTGCGCTTATCGAAGCCATACATCTGGCTAGCGAACGCACCCTTAACTCGCGCGTCGCCAACGCCGAGATCGACGCGCTGAGGTCGCGGTACGAAACCTTGACTCCGCGCGAACGCGAAGTGTTCTCGCTGGTGACGGCAGGTCTCCTGAACAAGCAGGTCGCGGCTGAACTGGGCGTCGCCGAGAAAACTGTAAAGCAACATCGCGGCCAGGTGATGAGCAAGATGGCGGCGCAATCGCTGGCCGATCTGGTTCTGATGGCCGAGCGACTAGGCGTCAGGCCGCGCGAGACCGACTTCGCCAGGGCCAGGGGCAAGCTGACGACCTAAATTGGCTCCCGCGATCGTATAGGACCAAGGTCCCGGTTGCGGCGCCCTGCTGTGCTGACAACATGGGCGACAGCCATCCCGGCGTGGTGGAGAAGGCGTAAATTCGATGGGTGCGGCCGCACAACGGTTTGATCAGGGAACGATATCGTTCGAACGCAGCCGCGACTCGACTTTGGTGGCGAATCTTTCGGGACCTTGGCGTCTGCAACGGGACCTTCCGCCGATTTCGCTGCTGCTCTCAGAACTCGGTGCGCGGCCCGGGGTAAAGCGGCTCGCATACGAGACCGCCGCGCTGACGCACTGGGACAGCGGGCTGATTTCGTTCCTGACCAACGTGGCGGAGATCTGCCGCGAGCACGGGATATCCGAAGACCGCGCGGGGTTGCCTGCCGGTCTCAAGCGCCTGCTCGAACTGGCCGAGGCAGTACCCGAGAAGAAAGGCGCGCGCAGCGAGGCGGCGCGGAGCTCGTTTTTCGAGCGCGTCGGCAACGTAACTATCGGCTATGGCCTCTCGGTGGGCGAGTTCCTGGGCTTCCTTGGCGATCTGACGCTGGCCTTCGCAAAATTCTGTCGCGGCAAGGCGCGTTACAGAAGGATCGACCTGCTCGAGGTCATCCAGGAGTGCGGCCCCAACGCGGTCGGAATCGTCACGCTGATCTCGTTCCTGGTCGGCGTCATCCTCGCGTTCATGGGCGCGGTGCAGCTCTCGCAGTTCGGCGCGTCGATCTATGTCGCGGACCTGGTCGGGATCGGTATGGTCCGCGACATGGCCGCGATGATGACGGCGATTATCATGTCGGGCCGCACCGGCGCCGCGTTTGCAGCAAAACTCGGCACGATGAAGGTGACCCAGGAAATTGACGCGCTGACCACGATGGGCGTGTCGCCGCTGGAATTTCTGGTTCTGCCGCGAGTGCTCGCGCTGGTGCTGATGATGCCGCTGCTCTGCCTGTTCGCGGACCTGGTCGGAATTCTCGGCGGCCTGTTCGTCGGAGTTGCGATGCTGGATCTTTCTGCGGGCAGTTACATGCGAGAGACCATCTCGACCCTGACCCTGGTCAATCTGTTCGGCGGCGTCATCAAGGGAACCTTCTATGGTGTGCTGATAGCCATCGCCGGCTGTTTGCGCGGCTTTCAGTGCGGCAACAGTTCCTCGGCGGTGGGCGACGCGGCGACACAGGCGGTGGTAATGGCGATCGTGATGATCGTGGTCGCGTGCGGCCTGTTTGCCGTGGTCTTCAATTTCCTGGGAATTTAGGCTGCGCGGTTGACGATGGCAACAGGGACCAACGGCGAAAATCGCTCGAGCGCGGAGCCGCACATCATCGTGCGCAACCTGACTATGGCCTATGGCAGTTTCGTCCTGATGCGCGATCTCAACTTCGTCGTGCGGCGCGGCGACATCTTCATCATCATGGGCGGCAGCGGATGCGGCAAAAGCACCCTGCTGCGCCACCTAATCGGGCTCAAAGCACCCGGCCACCGGCGAGATCATATACGGCGACGTCAATTTCACGCGGGCCGACCCTGAGCTACGCGAGCGCCTGCTGCGGCGGTTCGGAATCCTCTACCAGAGCGGCGCGTTGTGGAGCTCGATGACGCTGGCGGAGAACATCGGCCTGCCGCTCGGCGAGTTTACCGATCTGACGCCGGCGCAGATCCGGGAAATCGCCGCGCTCAAGCTCGCGTTGGTCGGACTCAAGGGCTTCGAGGACTTCTACCCCAACCAGATCAGCGGCGGGATGCAGAAGCGGGCGGGGCTGGCGCGCGCGATGGCGCTCGATCCGGATATGCTCTTCTTTGACGAGCCTTCGGCCGGCCTCGATCCGATTAGCTCCCGCCTGCTCGACGATTTGATCCTGGAGCTACGCGCGAATCTTGGCGCCACCATCGTAGTGGTCACCCACGAGCTGGCCAGCATCTTTACTATCGCCAACAACAGCGTCTTCCTGGACGCGGAGTCCCGCACCCAGATCGCAACCGGCGACCCGCATGACATGATCGCGCATTCGACGGATCCGCGGGTGCGAAAGTTTCTCACTCGCGGACAAGAGGGAGGCGACTCAGTAGGCAGTCATGAGTAAACGGGTCAGTCCGGCAGTTATCGGGGCGTTCGTGGTCGGCAGCTTCGCGATCCTGATCGTCGCACTTATCGTAGTCGGCTCGGGCCGCATGTTCACCAAACCGATCCGCTTCATATGCATGTTCCAGGGCAACCTCAACGGGCTCAAGGTCGGAGCGCCGGTCAAGGTAAGAGGCGTGCAGATCGGTACGGTGGCGGCGATCGAGCTCAGGCTGTTGCCCTCTCAGGGGCGGATGCGCCCGGGCATCAAAGGTCTTCGGTTGCCGGTCATCATCGATGTTGACCGGTCGCAAGTCCTGGCGAGGGGAGCTAGCGGCGAGGCGCTCGAAACAGCGGGCTTCGATGACTGGATCAAGAGGGGGATGCGGGCTCAACTCGCTACGGAAAGTCTTTTGACCGGACTGCTCTATATCGATCTCGATCTGCATCCCAACGCGCCAATGAAATATGTGCTGGAGCCGGACGGGCCGTATCGCGAGATCCCGACCGTTCAGACCGACCTGGCGCAGCTTCAGGAACGGCTGACGCAGGTACTGGACAAGTTCGAAAAGATCGACTTCCAAGCCTTGTTTGTCTCGATCACCGACGCCGCCAACTCGATCAAGACCCTTACCGGCTCGCCGGAACTCAAGGCCGCGCTGGAATCGCTCAAGGGGACGATCGCGAATCTGAACCAGGCTGTGAACTCGGCCCGCGATCTGATCAACAACGCCAACGCAAAGGTCGGTCCGCTGGTCACGGACATCCGAGAGAGCTCCGACGAAGCCAACAAAACGATGAAGGAGACGCGCAATGCGCTGGTCAGCTTGCAACAGACGCTTGATCCCAATTCTCCGCTGGCGGTCCATCTCAACCAGACTCTCGACTCGCTTACCCAGACCTCGGAATCGCTCGGCGAGTTCACCGACTATCTGCAGCGCAATCCAGGCGCTTTGATCCGCGGCAGATACGTGCCGGACAAAGACAAATGACCGTTATCAGCCGCAAGACGAAATGGATCGCGCTGGGCGCGTGCGCGATCGTAGCGGGATGCTCCGTACTCTCGCCCCAGCCCGACCGCTCCGAGTTCTTCATGCTGAGTCCGGTTTCTGCCAACGCCGGAATGGCAGCCAAGTCGGCCTCGGCCAGTCCAGATTCGCAGCTCACCATCGGCGTGGGCCCCGTCGATTTTCCTGACTACCTAAAGCGGCTTCCCGTGGTGACGCGCGTCGCGCCCAACCGGATCGAGCTCTCCGATGAAAGACGCTGGGCTGAGCCGCTCGACAAGAATTTCGTCCGGGTGCTCTCGGAAAACCTGGCCGTCCTGCTCGACACCCATCGGATCGAGAAATATCCCTGGTCACTGAGAACCAACGTCGACTACCAGGTCGAAATTGATGTCCAGCGATTCGAGACCACCAGCGACGGCCAGACGCAACTGATCGCGAATTGGATCATCAGAGACGGCCACGGCGGCAAAATCCTCTACGCATCGCGAAGACACCGCAGGGGGACCCGCAGGCCCCGATGGAGTCAGCGCGTCAGCGGCGCTGAGCAATGACCTGGCCACGTTGAGCAAGGAGATTGCCTTGCGCGTGAGCGAGATTAACCAGCATCGCTCTCCCAACAACGCGGATTCGAATTCCGTGTCCGTTCTTTGACTGCATATCGAGGCCTATAACACCGACGCCAAGCTTCACGCCGACCGGCGGTAATTCTCATGGAGGGAAAATGCAACCTCAGAGCCTTCCCCAACCCACTCGGAGCAAAGTTGGAGTCGCGCTCGCCATCGCGGCGCTGCCGATCCTGCTTCTGACCGGATCATCTCGCGCGCAGGACATCTACGCCTATCCAGCGAAAGGACAAAGCCAGTCGCAGCAGGACCGCGACCGCTACGAATGTCATTCATGGGCGGTCAAACAGACGGGATTCGATCCCAGCAGAGCTCAAGCTGCCGCCTCCGACACGCACGCCCCATCGAACCAACCTACGCCGCCGCAAGGCCATGTAGTCAAAGGCGCGGCGCGCGGCGCTGCGCTGGGAGCGGTCGGCGGCGCGATAACCGGCAACGCGGGCACCGGTGCAGCCGCAGGCGCAGCGATGGGCGGACTGGCCGGCGGCATGCGAAGGCGCGATCAAAGGCTCCAACAGAATCAGCAGCAGCAAGCCGCTGCGGCAAATTCGCAGCAAAGCCAACGCAACGCCTATCACCGCGCGATGGCGGCCTGTCTGACCGGCCGCGGCTACACCGTAAACTAGAATCAGTCAGCGGAGGCAATTTTCAGGGCAATCTATCCTAGTCTGACATTCCTCGGTTAGCTATTGCGCGAGTCCGTATTAGCTGGGCCATTGCTTGTAGCCAGGGGGTCAGCCATCGTGAGCAGCACGTCTACATCGAAGTAATCCGTAGCCATTTTCCACGCTCCAGCGACCTCTACGCTTCCGGTCGGATGAACCGGTCGCCGCCGCTGGTCGCCGCAATTTCCGGTTTAATCCGGCACCGGCATCGAAGATCCCGTACCCATCGTTGGCGATGCGTTATTGTGCCGGCAGTACGAACAGTTTGCGCTCTTTACTCTTACCGCCGCCGCGGTGACGGTCAGCGTACGGGCGTCGCTGCCGACCTTGGGGGTGATGTGAATGATCGCGTCGACCTGGCGGCCCCATTTAGCGAGCGCCAGGTCCCGCAGCTTTTCATTGATATGAGTGCTGTCGATCGCATCGGGTGAGAACGGCTCGCTGTAACTTAGATCGCCGAGTTTGTCGTAGGGATCGTCGAGGCCGCCAGTCGACATGAGGATTCGCTGCCGGTCGAGCATCGCGTTGCCCTGCTGAATCATCTCCGGCGTGTTTTCCCGCTGCGCCTGCATCGTCTGGCAACTCATCGCGCACAACGCCGCGCCCAGGGCGACTGCCGCGAGCCCTCGAAACAACCACGCCGCTCCTCGCTTCACCGCTGGCTCAACATCTTCCGGTCGGATCGCCGACGCCGCATCGCTGCCGACGAACACCTCCATGACCTTCGCCCTCCTGTGGCAAATATCCAACGCGGCAAAAACCCGTCTCATTAATATTTCGCTAGCAGCGCCTACCGGTATCGCCCTTGTGTTTCGACCGGAGAATCGCGACCCTCCTATCTAAGACTAACCACAGGAATAGCAACCGGTTGCACCGAGTCTCAAATCCTGGCCGCGCTGGCAAGTCCGATTCCGTAGCGCATGCCGGCAAGAATTCGAAGAACGCCCACATCCCGCTGCTCGAACGCGACCGCGCGCGGATCGCGATCATCGAACCTGGCCGTGTCATCAAACCCATCGATGTCGCGGAGCATTGCGTGCTGTGCTTTTTCAAGGAAGTCATCGCGGAGCTTGTGCGTGAGGGTGCGCAAGCGCGGCATGTGCATAATGGCGAGAGCGAGGCAGGAGACTATCCAGTCCACGAACTGGACTATGGAGGTCGACGGCTCGCCATCGTTCAACCAGGGGTCGGCGCTTCCAGCGCAGCGGCGCGTCTGGAACACATGATCGCGCTCGGATGCCGCAAATTCATCGCCTGTGGAGGCGCGGGAGTCCTTGTTGGATCCATTGGCGTCGGACATATCGTCGTACCAACCGCGGCGATACGCGACGAGGGGACGTCCTATCACTATCTGGCGCCCGCGCGCGAAGTCGCACCAACGCGGCGCGCGCTCTCGGCGATTGAGGCAGTACTGCGGGAGAACAATCACGAATACGTCCGCGGCAAGACCTGGACCACCGACGCGGTGTATCGAGAGACGCGCTCGCGGATGGCGCGCCGACGGCGCGAGGGATGCGTGGTCGTCGAGATGGAGGCGGCAGCGTTCTTCGCGGTGGCACGCTTCCGCCGCGTTGAATTCGCGCAAATTTTGTATGGCGGCGACAGCCTCGCCGGCCCACAATGGGATCCTCGTGGATGGAACCGTCACGCGATGCGCGAGCGGCTTTTTCATCTTGCCGCCGAAGCCTGTCTGCGGTTGTGAAACTGGGTCACGGCTCGAAGCGCTCGCGGACCCATCCGCTCAAGAGCTTCATCAGGCGCGGCCGGGGATCGCCGAGATCATTCATACGTTTGCCGCCCGCACGCATGAAGTGATCGGCGCCCGCGATAAATTCCAACTGCTTGTCCGCGGCGCCTGAGGCGGCCAGTGCGGCGTGCGCGTCGGCGATGAAGATGTCCTGATCGGCCATCGCGCCTGCTACGAGCGTCGGGACCGTCACGGCCGGCAGGTTGCGCGCAAGGTTGGCGCGCGAGGAAAGTCCCGACCAGGTGGAGAGCCAGGCCTCGGGTGTCACGACGTGCGCGAGGCCGAAGGCGTGATAGTTGAACAGATCGGGCCGCGGCGAAAAGATCGAACCCACCGCGCGCTCCGACGGATCCAGCGTGAGGTCGAGATAGTTCGGGTTGGCCTGGGTGCGGTAGACCACCATGATCTGCGGGCGCATCGCGCGCCGCCGTACCGCCGCGCGATCCGCTGCCGAGGCCGCTGCGAAGTCCGATCGCTTCGAAGCCGCGCGCGCCTGTTCCGCATCAGCCAGATGGCCCCGCGCGATCGCGTCGAGGCGCGCGACGCGGGCGCGCTGCGCGGCGCGATAGCGCGCTAGCCATTGGGGCGCATAGCGACTGGGCTCGGGCGGCGTGCGATAGCCATTGCGCTCGTCGTACATATCGAGCTCGGGATCGCTCGCGAACGGATCATGCTCATCGGCCACCGCCGCGTCGATCGATCCCATCAGTACCATCCCCTGCCCCGGATGCGCCGCGAGCAGGATCAGGCCGTCGGCCGCCGGCAATTCGGAGCGATTGAGGTCGGGCGGTCCGCCGCCCGGCGGCGCAGCAACACGCTCGCCCTTGGTCGCGCGCGCCTGCGCGTCGTAGTAGGCAAAGAGCGAGCCGCCGCCCGAATTCCCCAGCATCACGATCCGCTCGAAGCCCTCCTGCTCGCGCAGGAAGCGGATCGCGGCCGCAAGATCGAGAATCAGGTTCTCGTGCAGCATCGTCGTGTCGTTGTTGAGGTAGCGCGTGTTGAGCGCGCAGGCGCCGAAGCCGGCCTCGAGCCAGAACGGGATAGTGTAGTGCTGGGCGAAGTCGGCGCGCGGATGCGCCATAAGGATTACTGTGCGCGGATTGCCGCGCGGGGGCCGGTAAAGAATCGCTCGCGCCTTGCCGCCGTCGGCCGCGTAGAGCTGCACTACGCGCTGACCCACGGCAGGATCGATATCGCCGAAATCTATCGGGTAGCGCGTCTGGTAGTCGGTCGGCGCCGAGGGCATCGCAGTTCACGCACGCAGGAGGAATATTTGATGGAATGGATTTTTTACCGGCAATATATCGAATCTCGAGAAACCGGCTTCCTCAGCCAACGCCCGCGCTTTGGTTTTACCGATTACCGAGCCCAACCCTTCGCCGCCCTGCGCCAGCGAAACCGTCATGCAATGCATCGTGCTGGACGCGTACATCGTGCGTCCCTGCGGATTGAGATTCTCCTCCAGCCGGTCCGCGGCCTGCGCTTCGGACCACAAGACCGCTCCATCCCGCCTGACGATCCGATGAATTGCGGCCAACACCTGCCGCGGCCGGGCCATGTCGTGGATGCAATTGAAAGCCATCACGAGGTCAAAGCGCCCGGCAAACGGCAGTTGCTCCGCAGCGATTCGCTCGAAAGCGACGCGTCCGGCAATTCCTGCCAGGGCGGCCTTGCGAACAGCTCGATCGATTGACGTCTGGTCCATATCGTAGCCGAAGAATCGGCTATTCGGGTATGCCTTTGCGACCGGAACCAGGCACTGACCGGCACCACATCCAATTTCCGCCGCCGCACCTCCGGCGATTAGCCGCTGATGTATATCCGGTACGGCCGGAATCCACTCCTGAGCGACCCAGGTCTCGTAGCCCGCATGGAAAAGCCGCTCGATAGCTTCAACGATATCGCCGCCAAAATCGGTGAAAGGGATGCCGCCCCCATGCTCGAACGAGTCGATCAGCTTTGCGAGCTGGCGATAACAGGCGACCGCATACTGAAAGGCTCCGCCCATGAAGAAGGTATTGTTCTCTCGCGCCAGCACCATCGCCTGTTCGGGACTCAAGCGAAAAGCTTTATCAGCCGGGTCGTAGTCGAGGTATCCCGACGCCGCCATCGTGGCAGCCCATTCGCGAAGATAGCGTTCGTTGAGCCGAGTCCGCTCAGCGAGCTGCTGCGAGGTCATCGGCGCGCCATCGGCCATCGCCTTGAAAATTCCCAGGCGATCACCGATATAGCCCAGCGCAACCGTGAGCGCCGCGCCGAAGTCCACACCGACCTGTCGCGTTAGCGTGGCGGTTTTTTTTCGATTCGGCGCAATTTTATCCATCGTATTTTCGTCCATAATGTCGGCGAGACTAGCGATGCGGCCTCTCGCCGTCAAAAGCGCGAAAACCTGGCCGATGAGCGCCGCGATCACCTTCACAAAACGAGCCGCCTTTACTACTCGCTTCCGGCAGTCAGCGCACGCGATCGTGGTTCGGGAGGTTGGGCTATAGACCTCAGTTTCTGCCTTGACGCAGCTCCGGAAGCGGGCCTAGGCTCACGCAGACCAACCCACGCAGGCCAGGATGACCGCCGGTGGTATCGGCTTGACAGATAGGAGACCAGGAAAAATGACGCAAGAGGAAGAATTGATCCAACGTTATTTCGAGGCCTTCAATCATCATGACATCGAGAAAGTGATGGAGTGCTTTCACGGCAACCCTGCGATAGTCGGAACCGACGGCCAGCGCCACGAGGGGCGCGAAGAGATCAGACGGCGGTATGAGACCGAGTTCGCGCTCATGCCAGATTGCCGCTGCGATCTGCAGCTGTTCACTGGAAATTCCGGACGGGCCGTCGCCGAATCGCTATTCCATGGCACTCGGCCACAAAGCGGAAGAGTGATCGAAGCGGTCGGCGCAGAGGTGATGGAGATCGTAGAGGGCAAAATCAAGGAGGTCCGCGACTACCATCGCGCACTGGCGTAGCGCTGTCCAAAGTCTCACGCAATACTCAGTCCTCTTGCAGTCCAGCGGACAACTGTGAGACAAAATCCGCAATAAGCATAAAGAAGATCCCAGACCTGTCTGCTCACCGTCTAACGAGCGACTGCTTATGCTCTGCTCGTCATCGATTTCAGGAGGGTCCGATGCTGGGAAGAAAAACTGGATTATCGGTTGCTTTGCTGGCCGCTCTGTCCATGGTTTCTGGATGTACGGGCATGAGCGAAAGGGAGCAGTGCATGCTGCTCGGCGCAGGCGCAGGCGTGATAGTGGGCGGAGGGGCGGCGGCCGGCACGGTCGCAGTCCACGGCAATCGTGATCAATTCGCCTGGGCGGTTCCTGCAGGCGTCGTAGGCGGCGCGCTCATCGGTGGCCTGGCCGGCTATCTCCTGTGCCCGCCACCACCACCGCCACCGCCACCTCCACCTCCGCCACCACCACCTCCGCCGCCACCGCCGCCACCGCCGCCGGAGAAGATCATCCTGCGTGGGGTCCACTTTGACTTCGATAAGTCAAATATCCGTCCGCAGGATGCGGCCGTGCTCGACGAGGCTGCGGAAACGCTGAAGTCGCATCCGAATGTGACGGTCAATGTGAATGGCTACTGCGACGCTATCGGAACGGTCCGATACAACCTTAAGCTCTCCGAGCGCCGGTCCAACGCGGTCGTAAGGTACCTGTCAGACCATGGCGTGGCGGAAGGCCGCTTGAGTCCGCACGGCTATGGCAAGACGGACTTCGTCGCGACCAACAAGACAGCTGAGGGTCGGGCTCAGAATCGCCGGGTCGAGTTGGTACCGAACCAATAGTTTGGCCAGCCCCTGCCGCGGCGTCTTAAACGAGCTGCGGCAGGGTCAGTCTCTGACCAGTTAAGGTCAGTGCACAATGCGTAACGCCACAACCTACGCTGCGCTTGTCGGCGCGGTCCTGCTCGCGAGCATCACGATGTCGGCCTGTAAGGGCGAATCGCAAAAGCTCGCCGCCAAACCCACTGCGGGCACAGCCAGTACCGAAGTCGAATCAGGCGTCTATGGCTTCTCAGGCGCGATCAAGGGCGGAAGCCCCTCGGGAGTGATTGGCGAATGTATCTGGATTTATGATGCCGCCAACAAGATCCAAATCGCCAAGGGCGATTGCGATCAGGGCAATTTCCGTGTCGTGCTCCAGCCCGGAACTTACGTCGTGCGCGGACCCGGCGGAAATCAAAAAATCGAAGTCAAACCCCACCAGTGGGTCAAGATCAATTCAACGGCCGAGCTTCCGGGTTCGTTCTAGCGCCTGCACACGGCCTCTTCTGATGCAGCCGGTTTTGTCTAGGCAACGTTTCTCAGATCGCCCGGTTCGTCGTCCTCAGCGAATCGCGTTCCGCCCGGCGAGAGCGGGTATCGGCGTACAGGCGTCATTCCCCATACGTACCAATCCAACGCGCCCAGTGCGGCGAAAACCGCCACGCCAAGAATCAAAGTAGTGATCGACGGAAAAATCATCTTCGGCTTCTCCCCGCTGCGAAGTCCCCTGCCCAGAAGCTTCGGGCTTCGCATAAAAAAACGGTAACAACATGTCTTAAAACCCTTCGCTCGATGATGCGTAAAATCACGCTCGCATTTAGACCGAAGCATCCTCCGTGCCATAGGCAGCGAAACTCCGCGCGCGCGGAGAACGTTTGATTTTTCGGCTCAATCGAAGAGGCGAACAGCTACGATCTTGAGGCGGGGTCATTCATGCCTTTGCGAAACGCGAATCCAGACGCGAAATGGGAATCGCATGCAGCCGACTCTCGCGTTCGAAACTGATATGCGGTTGAAGTCCCTCTACTATTGCGATTTGTATCACAAGCTCGTAATGGTTGCTTAAGTTTAAGCGGAGCAAGCTGAACGCGCGGATTCAGCCGGAGGAGGAGCCAATGACGTCGAAGTCCTTGAAACTGACGATGTTGGGTCTGGCAGCACTCTGTGTCACTGGCGTCTATTCGGTCATCTCATTTGCCCAAGGGACGACATCACCCATGGCCGAGCCATCCACTGCTCAGGCTCCATTCGGAAAAAAGAGCGGCACCTGGCAAAAGTACCGCAAGGAAGACGTGCAGGCCGTGATGACCAAGGTCGCGCAGGATGTCTGGCACGCGCAATACTCGGGCGCCAGCGGTCAACACATGGAGCAGTTGTTTCTCGAGGGTCAGCGCGATTACTTTCGCGGCGACTATGACAGCGCGATGCATAACTTCATCGCGACGGAACGCATCGTTTCGAAGTATCCCAATGACATAACCGCGGGCGCGCGGCCATAACCTGCCGGCTCTTCCGCCAGGGCCCTCGTTCGTATTTCTGGCCCGCAAGAGCACGCATCACAAGACGTCGCGATCGACCGCAGAAATCCGGCTGACCATGGGTTCCTTTCGATCCGGCAATTGGGGATTCGGCGATTTCATCCTGAAGCATCGCCGTTCGATCGGCATCCTCCTGCTGCTGATCACGGCCTTCATGGCGTGGAACGCGGCGCACGTCAGGGCGGCGACCAGGTTCGAAAACCTGTTTCCGGCCGCCCATCCCAACGTCAAGCTCTACCAGCAATACGCGCGGCGCTATGGCGGCGCGCAGACGCTGGTCTTGCTGATGCGCCTGCGGCGCGGCGACGTCTTCAACCGCGACACGCTGCGCAAGATCGTCAAGGTCCAGAACGCCGTCAACAGCCTTCCCGCGGTTGACCATAACCAGGTCTTTTCGCTGGCCTCCTATCGCGTCGCCTTCACCGAGGCCGTGCCGGGCGGACTTGCCTCGAAATGCTTCATGTACCCCGAGCCGCCCAGGACGCAGCAGGAGCTGAACGAGCTGAGACAGAACGTCCACGCGCATCGCGACCGCGTTCAAGGGCTGCTGACCGCCGACGACCGGGGCGCGTTGGTGCTGGCGGCTTTCAACGGCGACCGGATCGATTACGGCGAACTATTTGACGACATCCAGGCCATCGTCCATCGCTACTCCGATAGCAACACCGATATTTATATTGCCGGCCTGCCGGTGATCGTGGGATGGGGCTATTACTACTTCGACGACATCGCGATCATTTTCCTCCTCTCGGTCGTGCTGATGCTGCTCATCCTGTATCTCAGCCTGGGCCAGCGCTCGAGCTGGTGGGCGCCGATTCTGACCGGCTCATTCTCGGCGCTATGGGGACTCGGGTTCGTGGGTCTGATGGGCTACGACTTCGACCCCATCATGATGGTCATTCCATTTATCCTGACCGCGCGCGATTTGAGCCACGGGATCCAATGGCAGGGCCGCTACTACGACGAACTCGACGTGCTCGACGATAAGTTCTCGGCCTGCGCCGCTACCACCGACGTAATGCTACCGCCGGGGTTTTTGTCGATCATCGCCGACATCGCCGGCATCATCTTCATCTCGCTGGGCGGGATTCCGGTGCTCAAGGAGATCGGATTAGCGGGCGCAGTGTGGCTCGCGGGCAGCCTCACGATGGTATTCGTGTTTCAACCAATCTTCATGAGCTATCTGCCGCGGCCACGCATCAAGCCGCGTAGCTGGGCAGAGCGCTGGCTGTGGGCGCACGGCTCGCGGCTGGGCGGAATGATCGACGCGCTGGTGCGAGTGCCGGTGACTCCGGGCGTGTTGCGCACGGCGATCCTGATTGGAGGCGCGGCGTTTATCGTGTGGGGCGTGGCGTCGGGACAGCGCGCAAGGATTGGCTATTCGACGCCCGGCACCCCGCTTTATCCGCCCGGCTCCAAGGTAAACCGCGACATGGCGGAGATCGGCAAATATCTTCCGCTCGATGAAGGATGGATCGTGCTGGAGACGCCGGACTGGCCGAGTCGCCAGTCCTCGCTGGGGCCGCCGGTGTTGCGGATGGAAGACGACCTTGCGGTTTACCTGCAGTCGCGCGGACAGACCGCGGCGGTGGTTTCGTTCTCGAGCAGCGTAGTCAGGGGACTCAACCGGCTGCTGCATAATGGCCACCCGAAGTTTTTTGGAATGCCGCAGATCTCGGCGCTCAACGGCAACATCTGGTGGATGTTCATGGGCGGCACGGCGCCGGGCGAGATGGAACGTTTTTTTGCCAATAATCCGCGCGTCACCAGCACGTGCATTCGCGTGTTGCTGCCGGATCACACTTATGAACGCCTGCGGCTGCTGCAGAACCAAATCCAGGATTTCGTCAATTTGCGCGTCAAGAACGACCCCCAGCTCAAGGGCGTCAGCGTGCGATACCTGGGCGGCGAGGCGGGACTCTATGCGGCGGCCAACGACGTTCTCTATCGCCTCGATTTGATCAACATCACGTTCGTGCTGGCGGCGATCTTCATCTTCTGCGCGATTTCGTTTCGCTCCGCCGTGGCGGGCGCACTGTTCATCGTATCGTGCGTGATGGCAAACTTCGGCGCCTTCGTCTACATGGGCGCGCGGGGGATCGGACTCACCGTCGATACTATTCCGATCATCTCGCTCGGCATCGGGCTGGGCGTTGACTACGGGATCTATACTGTCGCGCGCATCCGCGACGAAGTTATGAACGGGCGGCGGCTCGACGACGCGATCACCACGGCGCTGCGCACCACCGGCGCGGCGGTGTTCAGCACTTTCGCGGTGATGGTCGGCGGAATTCTGCCGTGGGCGTTCTCGCCGCTCCAGTTCCACAACGAGATGAGCGTACTGCTGATTTTTCTGATGGCGACCAACATGATCGCGGGCGTGCTGATCCTGCCCTGCTTCATCTCGTGGCGACGCCCGGCCTTCATCCGCAAGTACGAAATCGCGCCGCCGGCGGGCGCAGCTGGCGTGGCGCGATCCGTCGCCGGACGGGTCAATTAGCGCCGCATGGGCGCGCCCACTGGAATTACGCCAAGCCGTGGACGGTTGTGACTTACGGTTAAGACCGAGTGTTAAAATCGGATGAACGACCGTTGACATCCTGGTCGGTTCCGGAGTAAACGGGCTTTACGGAGTTGATTTCACGCACTTTTCTGCAGATCGGAGCGTAGAAGTGCCCGGGGGGAAGTATTAGATTGGTTTGCCAGGACTGAATGGCCAACTGATTTCATCATAGTGCCCGCGGGCCGTCGGTTGCGGAGCACTATAAGGCAGGACCTCCAAGGCCATGCGTTTGCAAAAGGGAGTGTTCTGGGTGCTGACAAGCGCCGCTGCAGGGATGGCTTTGATAGCCAGCACCCTTGTATCCGCCGCGATAAGCGGGAGGACGGTCAGCGGCGCGCATCCGTGGCAAGCGCTTTACGGCGTTGCAATTCGCCCCGACGACAGCATCTACATCGTTGGCTCGAAGGGTCTGCTGATGGTCTCGGATGACCGCGGCAAGAGCTGGAACGAGCAGGTCCTGCACGAGCGCGACGGTAACGTCCTCTTCCAAGACCGCGACCTCTACGCAATTCAGTTCACGCCCGACGGCAAAAGCGGCTGGATTGCGGGCGAGATGGGAATCGTCCTGCACTCCGATGACAGCGGCAAGACCTGGACGCGCCAGCAGACCGGGATCGCGAGTAATCTATTCAACGTCTCCGCGGTCGATGCGCAACACGCGTACGCGTGCGGCGCAGAGGGAATGGTGCTCAGCACCGTCGACGGCGGCCAGCACTGGAACGTCTACAAGTACAAAGACCCGATAATCTTTTTCGACATTCACTATACCGACGCCGACAACGGCTGGATGGTCGGCGAGTTCGAGACGATTCTCCACACCACCGACGGCGGTAAGACCTGGAATATAAATCACGGCGGTAACACCGGTGACTATACGGTCGGCCCCAGTTTCTCCATCGTCTTCAACGGTCTCCAGCATGCGCTCGTTACGGGGTTGAACGGCGAGATTCTGACTACCGCGGATAGCGGCAAGACCTGGACTGCGCTGAAGCTGCCCGAGCCAGTTGCTACTTACACGGCAGCCATAGCAGGCGGCCGGTTTTGGCTGGGCGGTGAAGGCGGACGTCTGGTCGGAATGGATGCGGCCGGCAAGTGGGTAATTCAACGGCCTACGTTCAACGACATCGCTGCCGTGGCGTTCCGCGGCAACGCGGGTTACGCGGTGGGGCACAACGGACTGATCCTGCGGACGAATGACGCGGGTGAGCAATGGCAGGTGGTAAAGTAAAAGAAGGACAAGCCGTCGGCCCGATCGGCGTATTCGTCCTCCGCTATCGCGCGCCGATCGGCATCGTGCTGCTGTTGTTCAGTGCGTTCATGGGGTACGAGTGTACCCGGGTCCGCATCGCGACCGACTTCGCCGAGTTCTTTCCCCACAACCATCCCAACGTTCAGCTCTACGAAAACTGGAAAAGATACGGCGGCGCTCAGACCCTGGCCATAATGGTCAAGGTCAAGCAGGGCGACATCTTCAACTTCGATACTCTGAAGCGGATCCAGGGCATCCAACGCGACGTCGACAAGCTGCCCGGTGTGGACCACAACCAGGTTCTCTCGCTGGCCTCCTACCGAGTGAGTTACGCAGAGGCCGCGCCAGGTTCGCTGACCATCAAGCCGTTCATGTTCCCCGATGTGCCGGCGACGCACGACGGGCTCGAAGAGCTTAAGCGCCACGTCTTCTCCAACCGCGCGCGCATCGCGCACCTGGTTAGCGCCGACTATACCTGCACGCTGGTGATGGCGTCGTTCAACGAGCGCGGGCTGGACTACCGGGCGCTGTTCAATGACATCCAGGCGATCGTTAAGAAGTATCAGAATGAGAACAATGAGATCTTCGTAGCCGGCGAGCCGATCATCCGCGGCTACGGTTACTATTACGAACACCTTATCGACCTGCTGTTTCTGGCCGCGGTCGCGACCATGATCGTCATCCTGTATCTCACGCTCGGCCAGCGGACGCGATGGTGGGCGCCGATCGTCACCGGCGCGTTGTCGGCCGTGTGGGGCCTCGGGTTCGTGGGATTGATGGGCTACAACTTCGACCCCGTGATGCTGGTGATCCCCTTTATCCTGACCGCACGCGACATGAGTCACGGCATTCAGTGGCAGGGGCGTTTCCATGACGAACTCGACCGGCTGGGCGACAAGTATGCGGCCTGTGAGGCGACGACCGACTTCATGCTGCCGCCCGGTTTGCTCTCCATTCTGGCCGACGTCGCGGGGATCATCTTCATTTCGTTCGGCGGCATTCCGGTCCTTCAGCACATCGCGCTGGCGGGCTCAGTGTGGCTGGCCGGCAGCTTGACGATGGTTTTCATCTTCCAGCCGATCTTCGTCAGCTATCTGCCCGTTCCCAGGATCAAGCACAAGCGAAGAGTCGGCCCTCAACCGAAATGGCTCAAGGCTGGCAGGGCTTTCGTCGAATGGCTGGTGCACATCCCGGTTACGCCGAGTCCCGCGCGCAGCGGCCTGCTGGTTTTCGCTCTGTGTTTCCTGGTCGCCGGAATTGTGGCCGGCATTCGCCAGGATATCGGTTACAAGACGCCCGGCACACCGCTTTACCGATCCAACGCGAAGGTCAATAGAGACATCGTCGCGATCGGCAAGAAATTCCCGCTGGAAGAGGGATGGGTCATCCTGACCACGCCGACGGGTGCGATGGCGGGCAAAGGCGGTGTACAGTCAGTGCTGGCGCCGCGGGTGCTCAGGATGGTTGACGACATGCGTGCGTTCCTGTTGCGGGATCCCCGTGTCGCCGTGGTCGTCTCCTTCTCCTCGAGCATCTCATACCCGCTCAACCAGATGTTTCACTATGGGCATCCCAAGTACCTCGCCGACCCGGACACGATCCAGCTATCGGGAAATCTCTGGTTCCTTTACCTCAATGGATCGGCACCGGGAGAGCTCGAGCGTTTCATCTCCGACCGCTCCAATCACGACACCTGTATTCGTATCTTGCTGCGTGACCATACCTACGATACGCTCAATGGGCTGCGCGACCGGATTAGTCAGTTCGTCAACGAGCGGGTAAAAAACGATCCTGAATTAACCAATGTGCACGTATGGTATTTGGCGGGTCTTGCGGGGCTTTACCAGGCTGCAAATGACGTTTTGTATCAACTGGACTTTCTCAATATTACCTTCGTGCTCGCCGTGGTGTTCCTGTTCTGCGTGATTTCCTTCCGTTCTTTGGTTGCCGGATGCATGTTCCTGTTTTCCTGCGTGCTCGCCAACTTCGGAGCTTTTATATACATGGGGCTGCGTGGTATCGGTCTGACTATCGACACGATACCGGTCATCTCATTGGGTATCGGACTGGGCGTTGACTACGGAATTTATACGGTGTCGCGCATCCGTGACGAGGTGATGGGTGGGATGGCGGTGGAAGAGGCTATCGTGCTCGCTTTAAAGACCACCGGTCTGGCCGTTTTCAGCACCTTCATGGTCATGATCGGCGGAATCTTCCCGTGGATTTTTTCACCTCTGTTGTTTCACAACGAGATGAGCACGCTGCTGATCTTCCTGATGGCCTGCAACATGGTCGCGGGCGTGCTCATCCTGCCCTGTTATCTGCAGATCGCTCGACCCAGGTTCATGTTTGGCCGAATCCAGGGGCCAAAGTCGGAGAACGGACAAAAGGATGTCGTCGCCGCGTTTTAGGCGCGAGTAGCTTTGGATGTTGTGGACGAAGGAGTGTCGATGATTCGCAAAATGTCTGGTTAGCAACCAACTCTTGGGGAGGCCTCTATGGGGACCGAATTTGGTTCGCGAACGTGGCGGCAGACTGCGATCATATTGGGGGCCGCGGCTGCCTTGGTGATGGCGGGGGTGGCTATCTGCCCTACAGCTTCGTGGGCGCAGGACTCGTCGGCAAGGACACCGGCGCAAATTAGCGGCGGACCACCAATGGCCGATGTCCTGGCACAGACGAACACTTCGAGCCAGCCGGAAAAGAGTATCTGGAAAGATTTCCATCTCTCGGGATTTCTCAATGAGACCGATGGGATGTGGGTTAACTCGTCCAATCTCAAGCAGTTCACTCCGAGCCGCAATAGCCTGGCCACGGCGCGCACCTGGCTGCAGGCGGACGAGAACTTTCACCTTGGCGAAAATAATAGCTTCTTCATGCGCGAATGGTTCGTATACGAACCGCCGTATTCATTTGACAGCGCCAACGACAGGTTCAGTGCCGCCGGCAGTCCGGGCATGGGGGTGATGAACGATTTCTACAATCAGTACACCGTGCGCGATGCATGGTGGAAGCTCACGGCCGGACCGCTGACGCTGTATACGGGCAATCAGATCGTGGTGTGGGGGCAATCGTTAGCCTTCCGCGTGGGCGACGTTATCAACCCGGTAGACACCAATTGGAACTTCGGCTTTGCCAACCTCGAACAGTCACGCATCCCGCAATGGATGCTCCATCCGATTCTTAATCTACCTGACTGGGGTCCGCTGACCTCGAATTTCGTGGAAGGGGTGCTGATTCCAGGGGCGCAACCTATTTGGAACAGCTGCAACCATCCTGACGGCCGCTACTATCCGTCTGGCAACAATGGTTCAGAGTGTAATGTGGCGGGCCGGGTGAACAATGGCTTCCCGGGCGCCAACCACGCGCCGAGCGCCCGGTTCGACGCGCACTACACCAACTTTGCCAGTCCGGGGCGCTCCATCACTCTCAACGGGAGCCCGTTTCCGGAGAATCCCAACGGCGGAAACATTCTCGGATGGCCGCTGCCGCGGGTCTTCTACTTCTGCTCGCAGCTTTCTCCAATACTGGCCGCGACTCATCAAAAAAACCCCGTGGCCGCCAACCGGCAAAGGTTGTGTAATCTGGCAGGCGGCCCGGTCATCATTGGCCAGTGGCACGTGCCAGCGGTGCAGTGGAAGAACATGGAAGAGGGACTGCGCTTCCACACCCTAATCGGGGGCAACGAAATCACGGCGCTGTATTTCAACAGCTTCCAATACTACCCAATCATTTCGTGGGTACCGTACAGTAATCAGTTCCCCGCGGTCTTCGAACCGGTGCAGTACGCGGGTATGACGATAGACCGGCCGATCCCGATGCCGCAGAGCCTGGCCGAGTATTTTCCGCTCGTGGGCCGCGCCGAAGTGGTTTACCAGAACCACGCGCCCTTCGGCACCTGGAGCGTCAGCGGAACCAACCCGGTTAAGTATTCGGACATCGTGACGTGGATGGCGGCTCTGGACCTCGACCAGGCTTTCGCGCCGTGGCTTACGACGACCGGTAACCTGTCGGCAAATCTCGAGTTCCTCGATCAGATAAACATGGACACCAGCGACGACATGATCGACGGGCCCAACGGCGCACTGGTCAACGAGGCGGTGCAAAAGAACGACATCAGTATGTTGTTCAATATCGGGACGTCGTACTGGTGGAACGCGTTCGCACCGACGTGGACGATGATCTACCAGCCCAAGGGGACATCTTTCGCGTTCTTCCCGTCGATCCAGTTTAACCCCCCGTGGACCAACAAGTACTTCGCCAGAATTGGTTTGATCTACGTGCTGGGTTCGGACATGAACTACGTGGGTGTGCCGTTGTTCAAGGGACAGAACCTGATCACACTCACCGGCCAGTACAACTTCAGCGCTCTGTAGGAGAGGAACAAAACCAGAGGTTCTGACGGTTTAACAGGATTGGAAACATTGTTGAGCGCTCGGTTAAGGGTTATGCTCGACAATGTCCGAGTCTGACGCTGCAAGGTCTTGGGGGACCGATGCGGTCATGGCTGGATATCGCCGAACAATCTGAGGACACGGCGAGTGCCGGGCGTGCCAGTTTGCGGCGCATCCGGCGTTTGTGTTGGTGGTGTGCTTAGACTCCCGCAAAGCATTCGATAAGGAGGCAAAGAGGCATGAGCGAGGCGCGCAAGCTGTTAATCGGACTGTTGGGCCTGCTCTTGTGTCCCCTGGCGCTGGGTGCTGCACAGGCGGCGGAGGACACTATTCCGCCCGGCACCAAGATCACCATGCGGAACTGGCAGCAGTACAAGGCTTTCATGCCCGACGGCATGGTAGCGCTGTTTTCCGGCCAATATGCGTGGAAGATGCCGGACGATGTCGAAATGGACGTCGGCCCCACCACGATCCATCCGTTGCCGAAGCCATTCTGGGATGCGGTGGAGAAATATTCCGCGCAGACGCGCCTGGTGAAGCTGCCCAATGGCGCGTACAACATCGAGAACTACGTCGCAGGGGTGCCATTTCCGCATCCCGAAGGCCCCGACAAGGGTACCCAGATCGCGGACGACGTAACGTTCCGACCCGGCGGTGTACTATATACCGGTTTTCCCGACCTGCAGGGCAACGAGGAATCATCCTTCTGCACGGTTGACCGCTTCGGCAGCAAGGCCTGCACGCGGGTCGACTATGACTACCGTCAGCTCGCTTACATCTGGTTCCCGGGTCTCCCGCATATGGACCCTCACGCCGCCGGAGCATGGTATGGCGAATGGCTAATGGTCGAAGAGCCCGAGGAGTCCAAGTACACGGCCGACCTGACCCTCTTCTGGCAGGACGTGACGCGGAATCCTGACGACTTCGTCTTCATCCCCGCACTACGCCGTTCGCTGCGGCTTTCGACCTCGGCGCGCTGCGCGCCGCTGTTTGGCAGCGACATGACGCATGACGACCAGCGGGTTGGATGGAACGGCGGGGCCTCGGTTTTCGAGGGCACCTTTTTGCGCGACCAGAAAATCCTGGCGCTGGTCGACATGACTCACGAGGACGGCAAGTTCCCGGATAACTACGACATGCCGCTCGGATGGGCGCGGCCGTCGTGGGGTCAATGGGAAGTCGTTCCGGTTTGGGTAACCGATGTCCATCGGATTCCCTCGATGGCGCCGGGATACTGTTACGGCAAGCGCGTCATGTACACCACGCAGTCGTACTATGCCAATGTCCATCTCGATCTGTACGACGCCAATAATAAGCTCTGGAAAGTGGTCAACATCGGGCTCAGCCCGGCCGTCGACAGATTACATCCGGAGTGGGGAAAGCAATATTTCGGTGGGATCATCGAGCAGTACTGGGATCTTCAGAATCAGCATGCGAGTCACGTGTTCACCGCCGATCGCGCGGGCAATGACCTGACACCCGACATCGGTTTTGGCACCCAGTATGACAGCGTGCAGAGATACCAGACTCCCAGTGGCCTGATGCAGCTGATGCGTTGATGCAAGCGCACGCCTGATAACTGGCCGGGCGCGGCGAGCATACCGCCGCGCCCGGCTTTTTGCGCACCAAACGCAGCGTTGAGCTGGAATGAAGCTGCCCCATTCGTCGGATAGCAATTCGAGGATGCCGAGGTTCGCACCTGGCCGCCATTGAGCGTCGGGAACTTGCGCGATGATTCGCCTCTCGGACCGCATTCGGGTACTGACGCTATTCGGCGTAGCAGCCTGCGCGTTGACGGCGATCGCGATGGCTGAGTCGACGCCGTCTCCATACCAATTAATCGATGCGCACTTTGGGATGACCGTTACGTTGCTCGCCAACGGCAAGGTATTGATCGTGGGCGGCGGCGACAATCATGTTTCGGCGACCAACCTGGCGGAAATTTACGATCCCGCCACGGACGCCTTCACTCCAGCGGGCAGCGGCCTGATGCCCGTCGAGCGCGCTAATCATACCGCGACCTTGCTCAAGGACGGCCGAGTGCTGATCGCAGGCGGATGAATCGCATGGGCACGGCACTGGAAACCGCAATCCTGTTCGATCCCCAAAGCGGCAAATTCATCCCGACCGGCAACATGGCCGAACCGCGTTACGCCGCTGCCGCCACGCTGCTACGCGACGGTCGCGTGCTCATCAGTGGCGGCGTCTCGACCTCGGAGGGCTACGCAGGCGCCAAGCAGGTGAAGCAGGAAGAACAATCGCTCGACACTGCGGAACTCTACGATCCCAAGAGCGGGAAGTTCTCGCCCGCGGGCAAGGTCGAGCGGGTCTATGACATCACCAGCAACAAAATCATTCTGCGCGCGAGCATGACCGCGGCACGCCGCGAACACACCGCGACGTTGATGACGGCCGGCCCGGCGACCG
The DNA here is from genome assembly GCA_963710455.1 of uncultured delta proteobacterium. Classification (GTDB taxonomy): domain Bacteria; phylum Desulfobacterota; class Binatia; order Binatales; family Binataceae; genus JAKAVN01. Next base: position 233,382 of record CAVQAG010000005.1, on the reverse strand, counting down.
GGCAAGTGCTGATTGCGGGCGGGATCGGCGAGCAGAACAAGCCGATCCCGAGCGCAGAGTTGTACGACCCGGTGACTAATAGCTTCAAGGCGACCGGCAACATGACGGTCGCGCGCACTTATCAGGGCGCGAGCGAGCTGAGTGACGGGCGGGTGCTCATCGCCGGCGGCACCGACGCCCGCGATCAGGCTCTCGCCACCGCCGAACTCTATGATCCCGCCAGCGGCAGGTTCGCGCTCACCTCGGGTCCCATGCAGCACGCTCGCTACCGCCAGGTCACGGTCCTGCTCAATGATGGTGACGTATTGCTGGCCGGCGGAGCGAGCAACGTGGGGGTGCTGGCCAATGCCGAGATTTTCGATCCCCGCACAGGCAAGTTTCTGCCGACCGGACTGATGAAGGACTACCGGATGGCGGCAGGCGCGGTGCTGCTCCATAACGGCACGGTATTCATCGCAGGCGGCTACAATAACCGGCCGACTTACGCACCGGGCGCGGTCGGTATGGGATCGGCGGCAGTGTCTTTCCGAGTGCTCAACACTGCCGAAATCTTTAACCCGGCGAGCGGACAGTTTCTGGACACCCGCTCGCTCGGACGCAACCTTAACTAGCTCTCCGCGAGAGGGCCTCTGTCGTCAAAATTGGCCGTCGATCAAAAGGCCACGGCATTGAACATCACACCAATGAGCCTCGCGCTCGTCGCCGCCTTGGGATTGCTCCATGGATGCGCGGCTAGTGCGCCACAGCATGAAGTAGCGACACGTGCCCCGCCGGTTGCCACCGCCACGGTTCAGGGCGACACCGGTGCAGCCAAAGAAGGGCCGGCCGCAGCTCTCGAGAAAGGCCATATCGACGTAACCGGCCTATGGCGGGGAAAGTCCTCGGCCGAGTGCTCGATGCTTATTCCCGACGAGACGCGATGCGGTGCCGTCAACGACATCACTCTGACACTGCTGCAGCAGGGCGCAGAGGTGAGCGGTTTCTATAAGTGCGGGTACGGCAACATGGACTGCCGCAACGGCAACGAAACTGGCAAGGTCGCGCTGGGAACAATGGGCGTTGGCCTGCTCCAGATGCGCGTTATGATGCCGGACGGATCGGACTGTATATTCAACGGCCGGCCGAGGAGCGACGCGATCGAAGGCAGCTATCTGTGCCTGCAGGGCGGCGGGCTGATCGAACGCGGCATCTGGCGCGCGCGACGCAGTTACTAGATTCCGATTCCGGAGATCAGACGGACAGACCGTAAACGCGGCGGACGTTATCGCCGAGAACGTCGCGCCGGCGCTGCGAGTCGGCTATCCGGTCGCCGAATTTCTCCAGCTCCTCGATATAGTTGCCGGTATGGTCGGGATGCGGAAAGTCGGTCGCCCAGAAGAATCGATCGCTGCCGCATAGATCGACCATCGCGGGCAATGACTTTTCGTCCGGATCTGCGGAGACCCAGACGTTGCGCCCGAAATAAAAACTGGGTTTTTCTTTCAACGGGACGCTTCGTCCAATGATGCTGTCGTAGACCGCATCCATCCGATCGAGCCAATACTGAATCCATCCCGCACCTACTTCGAGAATCACGATCTTGAGCTTCGGGAACTTGTCGAAGGTTCCGTACTGCATGAAGCTCGCGAGCGCATGGCGAATCGCGTCGGACGCGGTGACGTTGAGGAACCAATGCTGCTTGCGCACATACTCTTTGTCGTAACGGCCGGGCCAGCACCATTGTGGCTCGAGCGAGACGTGGATACCGAGCGGCACGTCAAGCTCCTGCGCCTTGGCAAACAGTACGTCGTTGTCGTTATGCGCGTGGGGCTTGCGATTCATCGTGAACTGCACAACCCACCCGCCCTTGTGGCCGTTCTTGACCGCGCGTTCAAGTTCGTCGGCGGCGGCCTTGGGATCGCCCAATGACAAGTGGGCCACTGGAATCAGACGGCCGCCGCTATCGGTGCACCAATCGGTAACCCAACGGTTGTACGCGCGGCACATCGCCTGTGCGTAGTCCGCGTCCTCGCATTCCGTTTCCCACGTCAGTTCGAGGCTCGGGTAAATGATCGCGGCGTCGAGGCCCTCGAGATCCAGGCGTTCGATACGGTCCCTGGCGTCGGCGGCGCCGAGCGGCAGCCGCTCGCCGTATTTTATCCGCGGATCGAACTCACCTTTTTCGCGCGTCACCTGGCCCATTTGCGCGACCGTCCCGAAGTTGCCGCCCCGGTTGACGCGCGAAGGCATGCCGTTGATTTCGAGGTACTCGAGTCCGTCCCTGTCCTGCTTCATGCGGATCGCGTTGGCCCGGTACTTGGCCTCGCAGTACTCCTCCCAGCAGGTGGCCGATTCCAGGATGTGACCGTCGGCATCTATGGCGCCAGAATATTTGAGCTTGTGAATTTTCTCTTCGACTCGTGCCATTGGAAGTACCTCGCTTCGATTTGAACGTTCGTAAGCTGGTTAGTCTGAGTATTTACAGTCCGGGCGAACCCGTCAAGGTTTCGTGACATTGCTGTCCGCACCTGAGACTGTGAGATCAAGCCGCGATCGATTTCAGGATTTGCCGCGCGTTCTTCTCGTAGATCATCTCGCGTTCGGCCGCGGTCAGGCCGAGCCCGTCGATGAACTCAATGGTCCATTCCATGAATCGGGTGTTGCGTACGAAGTAGTCGGTGCCAAAAATGATATGATCGAGGCCAACCAACTCGCGCGCGCAATTGAACGCGCCGCGGTTCCATCCGAGCGCGGTATCGACGTATAGCTTGCGCATCCACTCGCTCGGCCGCCGCTCAGGTTGCCTGTATCCGGGGAAGAACCCGGGCACATCAAAAACCAGATCGGTCCGCCGTGCCAGATACGGTAGCGTGCCGCCCAGATGCGCCACGACGAGGATGATATCAGGAAAGCGCTCGTAGAGCCCGCCGTAAATCAGCTTGTAGACCGAGAGCGTGGAATCGAAAGGAAACGAAAGCAGCGGTCCGGGCTGATCGTCGCGATAGCAGGGCGAATTGGAAGGATGCATAAACACCGGCACGCCCCGCCGGTTGGCTTCCTCCCAGAACGGATAGAATTCGGCAGAATCGAGGTAGCGCCCGCCAATATTCGATGTGACCACCACGCCCACAAAACCGAGTTCATCGAGTGCCCGCCTCATCTCCTCAAGCGCGAGCGTCATATTATTAAATGGCAGATGCGCGAAGCCTCTGAAGCGTTGCGGATCGCGGCGGCAGGAAGCGGCAACCGCGTCGTTAACCAACCGGCACAACTCAGGCGCATGCTCATCGACGCGGCTGTAAACCGGTGGACAGGAGAGGATTCCGATATCGATGCCGACGCGGTCTATGTCGGCAATCCGGCCGGTGTGGTCCCATGCTGGCAGAGTCGTACCCGCCCACGTGCCATGCAATCTCTTCTGGTCATCGGAGCCCAGTTCTATCAGGTCCGGATAAAAGCCTTTCGCCGCGCGGAAAAATCCACCCGGGAAGGCATGGCAATGGAAGTCAATTTTCATCGGGCCAGCCCTCGGCCCAACAGGTTGCTCCGCGCCGGCAGGCGGGCGCGACGCCACTACATGCGCAGTTTTCCTCGTCTACTGCAGCAGGATCGGATGCAGTTGCCCGAAGGTGCTAGTAGTAGATGGAACCGACGTGACCGCCACCGTTCCCAGAAAGTAGGCGTTTAGCGTCTTATTCTTGCCTTGGCTCGTGTAAGAGTCCAACCACATCATAGCAAAGCCCATGACCGTGACTGGTGACGAGCTTCCCTGAGCGCCGGTGAAGTCGATTAAAGGTACCGCTACCAGCCTCGGATCGTATGCCGGGACGGTCGCAAGAGTGGGATTGGTTACGGTGCCGTTGATCGCGAGCCCCGCGTCGACACGCGCCGTGTTGACACCTTCATCTGTAGGACCATTCACCTGACCAGTCTCAGCATTGACTTGGTCGGCTGCTGCACACTGCGATCGTTCTGGTGGAGACGCTGCAAAAATGGAATCTCGCGATGCGCGAGACGATCGCAAAGGCCTGACCGGATGCGGATTGGCGCGAGGCTGACGGTCGCGCGGTAAATCACGGCTAGTTGTAATACAGCACGGAATATACAGCGTTATTGCGCTGCTAAAAGATATCTGTTATCTACACTCGTCGATTGGTTCTTTATCGAGGCTTTACAGCGCTTCGATAGAGATAGGGGGGACGATGGGGATGATGGGGCGTGGCTTGTGGGGTGTAGCTTTTGTCTGCGCTTTGCTGCTTTCTGTCAGTGCATGCGGCCGCGACTCATCTGACCCTTTTCGCGGGGACAGGCCTTCAACTGTCCAACCCACGCTGAACCCCACACAGACCGCCGCTCCCACCACCGCCCCGACAGCCACGAGCACGCCGGCTCCAACGAGCACGGCGACGAAGACACCGACGCCGAAACCGACCACCACGATCACACCACAGCCATCTCCATCTCCGACTAAGACACCAGCTCCGACGAGTACACCGCCACCGAAGCCGACCCCCACGATCGCGCCATCTCCATCTCCGTCTCCGACGACCACGCCGACGCCGACGAGCACGCCGACGCCGACACCCACGCCTGTCGCGGTCTGCTCACCAGGGCAGCGCGAGTTCGATGTGGTATATACCGGGAGCAGCCAGGTTTGGCTGGGGACGGTGGGTGGCGCACTACGCGCACAATGCGTGGTTGAGAATGCCGATAAGAGCCTGACGGTGTGTATTCCGGCCGACTACACCCCAACCAGTTGCGACTGTGGAGGGCCGGCGGAGGGAGTGCTCGCCTGCCCTGGCACCTCCGTGCCAGACGCTGCTGGCAAACTGTGCAGCGCGGCCGGGGGAAAAAGCTGCGGCGTGAACGCTTTCCCGAATCCGCAGGCTGGTCCGACGCAGAACGATTGCTTCTACACGTTTCCGAATCCCAGCAAGCTGAATGATGGCGCAGATCCCTCGACCTGGAATTGGGAGTTCGCAGGCGGAGCCGTGACGGAAGCGGACTTCTGCTTCGCGCCGCCGACTATAACGTATAACGTCCCCAATGGTTCGCCGACGGTAATTCCGTCAGGAATATCGGCTAGCGGCGGAGTTTTTGCGCGGACCGGCTGTTTGACCGGCGTCCAAGGCGGGACTCAATGTACCGAAGGCGATTGCAGTCCGCCTCCTGCGGCATCCCCGAGCGCAACCTCTGCACCTACTCCGGTTCCTAATTCGCAGTGCGTGGCGGGTGTGGGTCCTTCGAATCCCGCGGTTCAGGCGGAATTCACCCTGCAAAGCAACGCGACCGACTACTATGACGTCACGCTAATCAACGGCGCGAACGCCACCATTGAGATGGAGCCGATCGGCGTCCCAACGGCGAGGCCTTCGGCGATACCAACGCCCTATTGGTGCGAGGCGCCCGGTGCTCAGACCGGAACCAAGGCGTGCCATTGGAACTTCGCAAACTACATTGATACTTCGGCAGTTCCGCTGCCGCCACCCCCACCAAGTTTCGCGACGCCTACGCCGACTCCGAGCGCCACTGCTACGCCCGCTCCCACGCCCGCTCCCGAGGCGCTCCTTCTTCATTCCGTGCGCAACTGCAATACGAACGCTGATTGTCCAAGTAACTGGTACTGCTCTGGAAATCCGCCGCACGGCACATGCGCACCCAACGTGACGGCTTCTGTAAAGCCGCCATTCGTAGTAACAGACTGCCAAAGCGATTCCGACTGCGTTGGCCAAGGCGGCCATTGCCAGCCTGCCGGGGTCGACATAGGGGGCTACACTTGGTACGCGTGCCAGTGCATCAGCGATACTGATTGTAGCGATCCCAATCCGTACTGCGGAGAGCAGTCGGTACCAATCGAGGGTGGAAGACCTTTTCTCACTGAGTGTGGGACATTTGGCGGATGGTGGACCGCGGACGATCTATGCGGCACCGACACTGGTGTGGGGCAAAGCGTCGGGCCCCTCGACTGTCAGGACCAAATTGGTCAAGGGCATTCTTACCTGGGAACGACAACGCTGCAGAACCTGTTTGGCTGTGTCGGTGCTAACGCGGCGTCGTGCTACAGCGCGTCGGTCACGCAGGCGTGCTGTGGATGCGCCACCGATCCCAACAATCCCGATTACGGGAGCACGGCGCTGTGGAAACTGTGGCCTTCCGATGTCACCGGAGTCGATGCCAACGGAGAATGCACCTCTAGCAACGACGCATGGGCGGAGCTGATTCAACCGTGGTTGGCTAATCTGAAACAGGCATGTCCAACGGCATACACGTATCCCTACGACGATCTGAGCAGTACGTTCCAATGCCAAAACGGCCCGACCAACACCATTGCCTACAGAGTGACTATCGGAGATTTGCCGGTGCCGAGCCCGACGTCTACGCCCTGAACACCAGGGACCGCGCCGTCGGACAGCCGGAAGATCAAACATCCCGGCCGGAGGATTCCCTGGGGAACCGTCCGCTGATCATATGCCCGCAACCGAGCCGATGCCGTCATGGGCGAGTCGGCCTGGGCATGCCTTGCTGGCGCAACCCGGCGGGGGCTGTAAGAAACAAAGCACAAATCGAAATCCGAAATTTCACTTGCCGCCGTTTAATCTTCATCTGTTTACGATTAGCGCTCGGCCCACCTCCGAGTAGACCATCGACTCGAGCGGCGGATCGTACGCCTGACGAACGTCGGTCCGAGCCGCGAGTTCTTCGCGGGCCGCCAGTTCGTCCTCGCGCGACGCTCCGATCTCGCTGTATAGTTCCTCGCGCGGCGCTACCGGTCGATCCCGGGTGCGCAACGAAAGAGTGAAAGATGAAAGAGTCAAAAAATCGAGATGGGCGTGAGCGACAATAGAGTCAGCCCAAACGCCGCGATGACCGAAGCGATCGATTCGGCCCGCGCCTGGCTCACGGTCGCAGCGGGATTCCTCGCCTGTTTCACCCTGTTCGGCGTGGCCTACAGCTTCGGCGCGTTTTTCAAGCCGATGGCGCAGGAGTTCGGCGCCACTCGCGAGGCGACCTCGGCGATTTTCTCGATCACCGGCGCACTTTACTTCGCGCTTAGTCCGCTCACCGGGTACCTGTCCGATCGTTTCGGACCGCGGCCCGTGGTCGCGGCGGGCGCGCTAACGACCGGCGGCGGGGTCATCCTGACGGCCTTCATCCCGCACCTGTGGTTCGCGTACTTCACCTACAGCCTGGGCGTGGGGATCGGCGTGTCATGCTGCTACGTGCCGCTGGTCGCGATGATCGCGGGATGGTTCGATAGGCTGCGCAACACGGCCCTGGGCCTCGCGGTTGCGGGTATCGGGGCCGGCACGCTTACGATTCCGCCGCTCTCGGGCGAACTCATCGTACATCTCGGATGGCGTCGCGCGTACATGATCCTCGGCGTTGTGGCGACCGGACTCCTGATGTGTTGCGCTGCGCTATCGAAAAGGCCGCCCGCGGGACCGCAGCATGTCGCGCGGCCCCGGTTCGGAGAGTTTATCCGCGAGCGCAACTTCATCGTGCTCTACGTCTCCTCGGCGCTGGCCAACGTCGCGACCGCGATTCCGTTTGTCTTTCTCCCGGTCTATGCACGCGAACACGGCATCAGCGAAGTCGCCGCCGCAGCGCTGATAAGTTTTATCGGGCTCACCAGTATGGTCGGCCGCGTCGGCCTGGGCACGCTCGCCGACCGCGTGGGTCTCATCCGTCTCTACCAGGCGGCAGTGCTCGTACTTGGGCTCTCGTACTTTATCTGGCTCGCCGCGCATGGCTACGCGATGCTGGTGCTGTTCGCGCTCGCGATGGGCGCGAGCTATGGCGGTTACGTCGCGCTCAATCCGTCGGTGGTCGCGGAGTTATTTGGCGTGGCCGGCATGGGCGTGGTGCTGGGAACGCTCTATACCAGCATCGCGGCGACCGCGCTCTTCGGGCCACCGATCGTCGGCGCGATCATCGACCGCACCGGGAGTTACCAGCTCGGGATTCTCTTCACTATTGCAACGACCCTCGCCGGATTCCTGGTACTGCTCGCGCTCCGGCCGCGAAGGGTTCCCGCGGCAGACAATGAAATACCCTCTCAACTCGCGCATTCCGAAATTTAATCGAGATGGCAGCGATGGTCATAATTCTTATCGGAGTGGCGGGCTCGGGTAAGACCACCATCGGGCGTATCCTGGCTGCGCGTCTTGGATGCGAGTTCCACGACGGCGATGACCTCCATCCGCAGCAGAATCGGGAGAAGATGCATCGCGGAATCGCGCTCACTGACGAAGATCGATTGCCGTGGCTGCACGCGATCAGAGATCTCGTTCAGCGATGCCTTGCTGAGAACCGACGCGCCGTCGTCGCGTGCTCGGCGCTCAAGCAATCCTACCGCGACCTGCTAATCGTCGACCCCGCGAAGGTAAAGCTGGTGTATTTGAAAGGATCCCAGACGCTTATTGCCGAGCGGCTCGCGCATCGCGCCGGCCACTTCTTCGATCCGCGGCTGCTGCAGAGCCAATTCGACACGCTCGAAGAGCCGGCGGACGCGATCGTGGTCGAGATCTCGAAGACTCCTGAGCAAATCGCCGACGAGATCCGCGCTCGGCTGAGCGTGTGAACGCAGCGCTCTCCGTTGATGTTCTCGCCGCGGTTCAGCGGCGCGTGAGCTTGTCCACCGCCTCGCGCTCCTCGGCGCTCAGCTTCCATTCTCCCGCCTTGACGTTCTGGCTCACTTGCTCAGGGGTGGTGGCGCCGCAAATCACGCTTGAGTTCTGCGGCTCGGACACCAGCCATCCGACCGCCAGTTCGAGCAATGTATGGCCGCGCTCGCGCGCGAAGCTTTCGAGCTTCTCCAGTAAATCGAAGTTCGGTTCGGTCAGCGTGCGGGTAGCGATCCGCTCCATCAACGCCATCCGGGTGCCCTTCGGCAACTCCGCGCCGCGCCGATACTTGCCGGTCAAAAAGCCGCTTGCCAGCGGAAAAAACGGCAGGATACCGATGCCAAAGTGGCGGCAGGCTGGAATCAGTTCGCGCTCGATAGAACGCTCGAGCAGGCTGTATTCATTCTGCGCCGAAATGTAGGCCGGAAGCCCGCGGGCGCGCGAGATTCCGAGTGCTTCGGCCAATTGCCAGGCGGCGAAGTTGCTGCATCCGATGTAGCGGACTTTGCCGGCGTGCACCAGGTCGGCGAGCGCCTCGAGCGTCTCCTCCTGCGGCGTGTCGGCGTCGGGCGTGTGCAGTTGATAGAGGTCGATGTAATCCGTGTTCAGGCGCCGGAGACTGTCCTCGGCGGCGGCCATCACATAGCGACGCGAGGCGCCATGCAGAGAAGGCCCCTCGCCCATCGACATCCCGAACTTGCTCGCCACGACGACCTCGCGCCGCCGTTTGCCCAGCGCCTTGCCCAGCAATTCCTCGGAGCCGCCGCGATTGCCGTAGATGTCCGCGGTGTCGAAGAGCGTGACGCCCTCCTCCAGCGCGCGATTCACGATCGCCTTGGTCTGTTCGGCGTCGCACTTGATCCCGAAATTGTTGCAGCCAAGACCCACGGCCGAAACCTTGAGCCCCGACTTTCCCATGTTGCGGTATTCCACAGCGCTCCTCGCCCCTTGCCGCTATTTGTCGAAAATCGCGAGCGGCAGCAGCGCCGAGACTACGAAGTTCGGCACATCGACCACCTCGCTCAGCCTCAGATCGACCGCCACGCTGCAAATCGCATAAGCCTGCTGGCGGCTCCAGCCGCGCTCCATCAAAAGCGCGATCATGTTCATCAGCGCATGACGCGCCGCCAGAGTCGCGTTCTCCGACTCGTTGACGCCGTCGCGGATGCACATCCCGGTGGTCGCGATAAAACGCTTCGGCGCAGCCAGTTCAGGCGGCACGAAATAGTCATCGCGCTCAAAGCGCGGGAACCGAATGTTGTGGCGCGCAGCCTCGCCCTTGCGCACCGCGAACTTCACCAGCACCGAAGCGCACATCTCGACCGCAGTGCCGCAGGATTCGCCGTCGCCCTGCGCAAAGTGCGCGTCGCCGACCGAAAACAACGCGCCCGGGACGAACACCGGCAACAACAGCCGCGCGCCCGCGCTCAATTGCTTGATGTCTAGATTGCCGCCATTCTCGCGCGGCGGAATCGTGCGCAGCCCCTCGGAGGCAATCGGTTGGTGTGCGGGCACCGCGCCCATCGCCTCCGGCGGGAGGACGAAGCCACCGCGCTCGCGCAGGTTCTCTTCGCGTCGCAGCATCTCGAGCCGCAACTCCTGTGATGGCGCGACCCGATCGTTCCCATAAACGAACCGTCGCGCACACGCACTCCGGGAAGCTCTGCCGAGGTTGCCCAGCCGTCGGCAATTTTCCACTTGACGATGAATGGCTCGGAAAATTCGTCGCGGAGAAAACCGAAACCAGGCATCTGAATCGTGAATCCAAACGCTGCCGGCTTGAGCTCGCGAATATCCACCTCGAGCAGGTCGCCCGGCTCTGCTCCGTTCACGAATACCGGGCCGGTGAGGGGATGCACCACGCTCATGTCGACTTTGAGCAGGTCGGCGGCGTTGGTCGCCGCGCTAACCTGGCCGTCGAGCGCATCCCTGGTCTCGAGCTCGACCTCCTCGCCGGGTTCAGCCTCCAGCGCGGCCGGGATATCGCAGTGCCAGCGATTGTGTCCCTTTAAGGGTTCGCCGGCACATCGAACGCCATAGTTCACCTTGATGCTTTTCATCGCGTAGTGCCGCCTCCCGATTTTACCCTGAATCCCTGCGCCGCCACGGTAGCACTTAATCGCGAAATTCCAAGGTTTGCGATAAGCAGCTGAATCACGATGGTTCGGCGATGCCGCAGCCGGAGGCATATATCGGAAGTGCCGCCGCGCTGTTCGACAACGAAGGAAAATCTCACGAACGGCGGCACGCGAAGGTTTCCGAAGAGTCTCATGAACGCCTTTGCTGCGTAAATTGATGTGCTTCTGGCCCGCTGAACACCCACGTCCTTACGAGTCAAGAGCGCCAACGCTCATTACGCAACTCATTAATGAGACAGTACGCCAGTAATCGTCTACTATTTTTGCCTTACCAACGCGGCTTTTTGGCCGATCGGCCGGCAAAGGGTGCTATTCGTGTAATACTCACATAATAATCTCTTATTCACATCGTCAAGATAAACTATCGATTTCGCTGGCTCGATACCATATTCACAATGGTGTGTACTGCCGAAGCCAATCAACCGTCGAGGCGGAACCACGATGGAAGGGGTCGGGTTAGACCGCTTCCCATCGTCAGGGTGGGCCGAATGGCTCACCCGCGCCGCCGCACCGCCGGCGGCGACCAACCAACTATTATCGCTCGATTTGGATTTCCGACCTGCACCTCGGCACCCCGCGCTGCAAGGCCGAAGCGCTCTACGACTTTCTGCGGCATCATAAGGCCGACAACCTTTACCTGGTCGGCGATATCGTCGACGGCTGGGTGCTCGGCCCTGCATGGTACTGGAGCGCGGCGCAAACCGCGGTGATCGAAGAGATAGCGGAGTGGCATCGGCGCGGCACGCGGGTCGTGTTCCTGCCCGGCAACCATGACGAGTTCAGCGCCGACCTGGTTCAATCTTTTATCGGCCCAATACCTGTTCTCAGCGAACTGATTCATCAGACGGCCGAAGGGCGACGCATGCTCGTGATTCACGGCCATCAGTTCGACGGATCGCTCAATCCGAATCGCTGGTTCCTGCGGATGGGCAACCAGGCCTATCTGACCGCGATGCGCATCGACCGTTGGTACAACGGCGAGGCCAGGCCGCGGCGTGAACGCAAGGTCAGCTCTCGTCTTATCTGAAGGGCGGGATAAAAAAGGCCGTCGAATATCTGACCGACTTCAGCGATCGCGCCGTGTTCGAGGCCGCCCGCCGCTACAAGGCCGATGGCGTGATCTGCGGCCATGTTCATCGCCCCGAGCAACGTCTGATCGGATCCATCTGGTACATCAACGATGGCGATTGGGTGAGCAGTTGCACCGCTGTTGCGGAAGATCGAAACGGCGTGCTCGCGCTGCTGCGATGGGACCGCGCGCGAGGCCGTCAGCGCGATGTCCCTGGCCCCGTCCGAGGCACCGCTGTCATGAACCTCGCGCGCATTTTACCATCGTCACCGCCGGCAACGCGCGAAACGCAGATCGATCTGATCTTCTTCGATGCAGGCGGAGGCCATCGCGCCTCCGCAACCGCGCTTAAAGCGCTGGCCGAGCAGCAACAGCGCGGCTGGCAAATTCGGATGGTCAATCTGCGCGAGATCCTGGAACCGATCGACGTCTTCCATCGCCTCACGGGCGTACGGGTCGAGGATCTGTACAACCGGATGCTCAAATACGGACTGACTATCGGAACCGGACCGATGCTGCGCGCGGTCCAGTTCCTGATTCGCCGGATGCATCCGCGCAATGTAGCGCTGCTCGCCCGCCTATTGGCAGGAACGACGTCCCGATCTGGTAGTATCGCTGATCCCCAATTTCAACCGCGCGATTTTCGACGGCCTGCGTATCGCGGACCGCGCGCGCAGCCGGCCGGCGACGCCGATGGTCACGATCCTTACCGACCTTGCCGACTGCCCGCCGCATTTCTGGATCGAGCGCCAGGAGCAATATCTGATCTGCGGCACCGCAAAGGCGGCCGAGCAGGCGCTGGCGATGGGCTATCCGGCCGCTCGCGTGCTCCGCACGTCGGGAATGATCGTGCGGCCCGACTTTTATCGGAGACCGGAAATCAATCGCGAGCAGGAGCGCCGCCGGCTCGGACTGCATCCCGACCTGCCAACCGGCCTGGTGATGTTCGGCGGATTTGGCTCGCGCCGCATGCTGACAATCGCGCGGCGCGTGGCCGAGGCCAGGATGAAGACGCAACTGATTTTTTTGTGCGGCCACAATCAGCGGCTGCGCGAGCAACTTTCGGCGATGAAGCTGCCGTTCCCATGTCACGTCGAGGGTTTCACGCGAGACATCCCGCGGCTCATGCAATTGAGTGACTATTTCGTCGGCAAGCCCGGCCCCGGCAGCGTCAGCGAGGCGCTGGTGATGGATCTTGCCGGTGATCGTCGAGCGCAACGCCCGCACCATGGTGCAGGAGCGGTATAACACCGAGTGGATCGAGCGCAATCAGTTCGGCGTGGTGCTGCGCTCGTTCAATGAAATCGTGACCGGGATCGGGCAAATGCTCGATCCCGCAGCGCCTCGCCCATTTTCGCTCTCGCGTAAGCGCGCTCCACAATCGCGCCGTGTTTGAAATCCCCGACCTGCTCGAAGGCGCTCATCGCCGCGGCGCCCGGCGAATCGGCGCCTGCTGCATTCCAGGCGCTGGCCTGATAGGAAGGCGCCTGGGAGGGCGCCACGACGATGAAATTTCCGAGCGGGTTTCTGTGGGGCACGGCGACGGCGGCACATCAGGTCGAAGGAGGCAATATAAACTGCGATTCGTGGCTGCTCGAGCATCTCGATAGCACTATCTATACCGAATCCTCAGGCGACGCATGCGATCACTACCATCGCTACGCGGACGATATGGCGCTGCTCGCGGGACTCGGCTTCAACGCTTACCGCTTCTCGATCGAATGGGCGCGTATCGAACCTGAAGAGGGTGAGTTTTCGCTCGCGCAACTAGAGCACTACCGGCGGATGCTCGCGGCATGCCGGCAAAACGGGCTCAAGGCGGTCGTGACGCTGCATCATTTCACCTCGCCGCGATGGCTGGCGGCGCGCGGCGGATGGGAATCGCGCGAGACCGCGCGGCTGTTCGCGCGCTATTGCGAACGCACCGTCGGCCATCTCGGCGACCTGGTCGACGTGGCCTGCACCATCAACGAACTCAATCTGGGCGTTTACCTGCATCAGACGGGTATCCTTCACAGCGACGAGACGATCGTGCGCTCGCCGATGCGGGCGGCGGCGGCGCGAGCGCTGGGCGTCGAGCCGAAGATGTTTTCGAGCTTTCCATTTTGCGTGCGCGCACGATCGCGTGACGTGCTGCTGGAGGCCCATCGCCTCGGCGTCCAGGCATTGCGCGCCGGCCCGGGCAAATTCCCGGTCGGGCTGACGCTGGCGATGAGAGATATGCAGGCGGTCGCGGGTGGCGAGCATCTTCGCGACCGCGCGCGGCACGACGCCGAAGATATATTTCTCGAGGCGGCGCGGCACGACGACTTCATTGGCGTGCAGTGCTACGCGCGCCAGCGTTTCGGCCCTCAAGGCATGTTGCCGCCGGAAACCGGAGTCGAATTCACCCAGATGGGCTACGAGTTCTGTCCCGAGGCGCTCGAGGCGACAATTCGCTATGCGAGCGCGAGTACCCAGTTGCCAATCATCGTGACCGAAAACGGAGTCGCCACCGACGACGATACGCGAAGAATCGCCTTCATCAAGCGTGCGATGGCCGGTGTCGCGCGATGCATCAGCGACAAGATCGACGTGCGCGGGTACTTCTACTGGACCGCGCTCGACAACTTCGAATGGCTATTCGGCTACCATCCGAAGTTCGGCCTGATCGCGGTCGATCGCGAAACGCAGCGCCGCACGGTCAAGCCGAGCGCCGAATGGCTGGGGCGCATCGCGCGCGCTAACGAGATCTAGCGCGGCGCCGCCGCTCGCAGTTAAAAGCTCTGCGAGTGCTGGCGGCGCTTGTGACAACGGTTCCCTGTGGAACAGTCTGGCTTGCTTATTGTTCTAGCGCCTAGGCACGCCCTATGAAGAGAAAAGCGACTTTGCCTCAACTTACGGCCCTTTTAAACAGAAGTAGGGCTATGACCGGCACCCATTGGAATGCTACAAACGGATCGCTGTAGCGCGATTATTCCGCGGAACGAGAGGCCTCAAGTATGACCAGTCCCAGTGAGCGGGAGGTTCGCCAGCGTCTGGCTATCTGCCTGGCGAGGTTGGCGGCGTTCAAGCCGGCGGACCTGGCGCACATGGACCGCAGGCGATCGACCTTTCGCAAAGGCCTGCCCCATTTCGAGCGCACCCTGAGCCTGTTCCGCCAGGTCGCGCACGCCAACTTGGGGAAGTGCCTGCCGACTACCTCAACGTAGTCGCCGACGACGCGGAAAAGACGCTCGCGCGATTTCGTGAAATCCTGAGCTTCACTGGTGAAGGCGTCGAAAATCCGAAAGAGGCGAGCGCCGCGATGATCTCCGCGGTGCGCGATGCGTACGAGCCGATGTACGAGAAGCTCTCGCCCATCATCAATGCGCCGGTGAGTGAGCCGGAAGTCGTGCGCAAGCCAAAGCGGAGGTTCGCACTCGCGATCGCCATCGGGGTGGCAGCCGTGGCGCTTACCGCGGCAATTGTCGGCGCCCACTATGCGGGGTATTTCTACTCTCCGTACACCGGAGTTGCCAATAAAGTAATCAGCGCGCTGCGCTGAAGCTTACTGGCTCCTAGCGAAGGACGGCCGCTTTTTGACGTCAGACGCGTTCGATTATCGACGCGATCCCCTGCCCCACGCCGATGCACATCGTGCATAGTGCGTAGCGCGCCTTGCGATGCTCCAGTTCGCGGAGCGCGGTCAGAATCAGCCTTGCGCCGCTCATCCCGAGCGGATGGCCGAGCGCGATCGCGCCGCCGTTGGGGTTAACCTGCTCGGCATCATCGGCAAGCCCAAGCTGGCGCAGGACCGCGAGCGACTGCGCGGCGAAAGCTTCGTTGAGTTCGACCACGTCGATGTCGCGAAGGGCTATTCGAGTCAGCTCGAGCGCCTTGCGCGAGGCCGGCGCCGGCCCGATTCCCATTATTCGGGGCGGCACGCCGGCGGTCGCAGCGCCTACCACTCGCGCTCGCGGTTTAGTCCGTATTCCTTCACGGCGGCTTCCGAGGCCACGATGAGCGCCGCGGCGCCGTCGTTGACGCCCGACGCGTTGCCTGCGGTCACCGAGCTTGGGGGGCCGAACAGCGCCGGCAAACTGGCCAACGTTTCGAGCGTGGTATCGGGGCGCGGATGCTCGTCGACGCTTACCGTGACGGTCTCGCGCCGCCCGCGATCTGGACCGGCACAATCTCTTCGGCGAAACGGCCCTGCCGCCTGCGCTCGCTTCGCACGCATCTGGCTGCGATAGGCGAACGCGTCCTGGTCGGCGCGCGAGACTTCGAAATCCGCCGCGACGTTGTCAGAGGTTTCGGGCATCGAGTCGACGCCATAGGCCTTCTTCATCGCCGGATTGACGAAGCGCCATCCGATGGTCGTGTCATAAATTTCGGCGTTGCGCGAAAAAGCGCTCGTCGCCTTGGGCATCACGAATGGCGCGCGCGACATGCTCTCCACTCCGCCGGCTATCACCACATTGGCCTCTCCGGTCTTGACCGCCCGCGCCGCCTGCATCACGGCCTCCATCCCGGATCCGCACAGGCGATTGACGGTGACGCCGCTCACGTCGACCGGCAATCCGGCCAGCAACGCAGCCATACGGGCGACGTTGCGATTGTCTTCGCCGGCCTGGTTGGCGCAGCCGAATATAACGTCGCTCACGCGGCTCCAATCGATAGAGGGGTTACGCTGGAGAAGGGTCCTGATGGGAATCGCCGCGAGGTCATCAGTTCTGACCCCGGAGAGCTCGCCGCCGTAGCGTCCAATCGCCGTCCGCACCGTATCGCAGATGAAAGCTTCGGCCATTGCGTAGTCCTTTCTTGGTATTGCCTGGTTATTGCTTCATACCGCGCGACGCCGGCGGCGTGATTGCTCTGACAGCGCCGAGCGACGCGCAGGCCGGATCGATCTCGGCCGCCGTGAAGACGGCTGCCCGGCAGCGGCGGCCAGCTTGAAATCGAACTCGATCGCGTCCGGCGCTCGTTCGCTCTTGCCATTTGCCGCGCGTCTCTTACGATAGCCGACCGTCAGCGATTGCTTCGCGCCGAATACCGCGTCCGATTCGATATAGTTATCCCCCGCAATATACAGTGCGGTAATCAATGGCTCGTAGCCGTCGGCGGTGATTATGAAGTGGATATGCGCTGGACGGTACGGATGGCGCCCTTGCGCGCGAAGTAGCACGCCCACCGGTCCGTCGTCCGGCACAGGATAGCTATTTCGGTTTGACCGAGCGAAACTCGTAGCGCCCGTCGTTATCGGCACGAAACCTGCCGCGCAGGTTCATCCCGGTGAGATGCTCGTCCTGGATGTCGTACTTGCCGTTGGGCGCGGCCTGCCATACATCCAGCAGCGAATCGGCCAGTGGACGTCCGTGAGCGTCCGTCACCCGCCCGCGCAACACGATTTCCTCTCCTGGCGTGTCCCCCGCGATACTCGCGCCCAGTGGTTGTTTCGGCGCGCCGTTGCGATAGAACGGCCCCAGCAAGCTGGAGTCAGTACCGTGCTCCAGGCGCCGATGACGCACCAGGTCGACCATCGCGCTCACGCCGAGCGTGTCGGAGAGCAGGATGAACTCCTGGCGCTTGTCGTCGGTGATGTGTCCAACGGCAGTCAGGAATTCGATTCCGGTCTTCCATTCAGCGGGAGTAAGTTCGGTCTCGCGCACGAAGCCGTGCAGGTGGCGGATGAGGGAGATCATGATCTCCTTCATCCGCGGATTGGGCGCTTTGGCAAGGCGCGCGAGCGCCACCGCCGTGAGGCCTTTTTCAGTCAGTGTTTTCATCGCGCACCCTTGTGTGCCGATAAGGCGTTTGAGCCCCCTCGTCCAACGAAGGGTCACACCTCTCACGCGCCTGCGGCGTGGGCTCGCGCCGTGCGCTCGTTCAGATCGCGTAATACCGCCAACTCCGCAGCCGACGGCGGCGCGGTTTGCGCAAGATTCGCCGCGACTTTGAGCGGCCATCCGGTGGCCGCTATCGCCTGCTCGGCCGTGACTCCGGGATGCAGACTGGTGAGCATAAGCTCTTTGCTCAGTGGATCAGGCGTCAGAATTCCGAGGTCGGTTATCACGGCGCTGGGCCCGCGGCCGGGCATCCCAAGCTTGTCGCGGCTGTCGCCGCCGTCGAGGTATCCGGCGGAGGTGACGAAGTCGAGCCTGCGGACGAAGGCGCGCTTGGACTGGCGCAGCATTATCAACACTTCGCGCGCGCTGCACGCGATCTCGGCCGCGCCGCCGGCGCCCGGCAACCGAACCTGTGGCGAGCGATAATCCCCGACCACGGTGGTGTTGAGATTGGCGAAGCGATCGATCTGCGCGGCGCCGAGGAAGCCGACATCCACCCGGCAACCTTGCAGCCAGTAGGCGAAGATCTCCGTGATCGAAACCACGGTGTCGGCGGTCTCAGCCAACTCTCCATCGCCGATCGAGAGCGGCAGCACATTCGGTTTCGCGCCAATCGTGCCGGACTCGTAAATCAACACCGCGTTGGGTGCGTGCGTGAGCCGGGCCAGATTGGCCGCGGCGCTCGGCAATCCGATTCCGACGAAACATACCACCCGATCGCGGAGCATGCGTGCCGCCGCGACCGTCATCGTCTCGTCGGCGGTGTATTGCGACTCAGCCATTGGCCGCTTGAGGAGGCTTGCCGCCCGCCGGGACGATCGCCGGAGCGATTCTCCGCCGGAACTCCGAGAAGTCCGCCGCCGCGAGCACGTTGCGCTCCATCCAATCGGTAAAGCCCTGGCGCTCGCGCGCGATCTCGTCCCATTGCTGATAAAATGAATTGTCCCGCCGATAGTAACCTAGCGCGTACGACGGAAACGCGCCGCCCGAAACCTCGCATACGGCGCCCACCACCCATCCGGGCAGCACCACCGAGTTCGCACGCGGCTCGAGTTGCTCGACGATCTCCTCGACCGTTACGATCGAGCGCCGCGCGGCCATCACGACTTCCTTCTGAACTCCCACGATACCCCACAGCAGCACGTTGCCCTCGCGATCGGCCTGCTGCGCGTGGATCACGGCGACGTCGGGACGAATCGCCGGCACTGCGGCGAGCCGCTCGCCGGTGAACGGACAGTCGATGAATTTCACCCGCGGATTGTACTTGGGCAGATCGGACCCGAGGTAGCCGCGCAGCACTCCAAAGGGAAGATTGGCGGCGCCCGCCGCATAGGCCGTCGCCATCCCGGCGTGGCTATGCTCTTCGATTTCCAGCGGCCGCGGCCATCGATGCTCGATCGCGTCGCGCAACCGATGCAGCGAGCCGACACCGGGATTGCCGCCCCAGGAGAAGACCAGCTTCTGCGCGCATCCCATCCCGATGAGCTGATCGTAGATGAGGTCGGGCGTCATCCGCACCAGGGTCAGATCTCGCCGGCATTGGCGGATGATCTCGTGGCCGGCGGCCGAGGGAATCAGATGAGTGAATCCCTCCAACGCGACGACGTCGCCGTCGTGCACGAATTCGCGGATCGCCGCCTTAAGATCGAGAATCAGCGCCATCGTCCTGGCATGCCGGCCTCCCTTAACTGACCATCGTGTTCGCTCGGCTAGAAATCCACCGGATTGGATTTAAGGCGCTTGCTCGCATAAAGCTCGGGCAACGTGGCGTCGTTGTTCTCCCACACCAGCAGGATCGAGCGTTTGGGCGAATAACCCTGATGGCGGATATCGGCCGGCATCGCCGAGACGTCGCCCGCCTTCATCACCACCCGCGCCCGCGGCTCGCCGGTGTCGCGGTCGCTCACGTCCCATTGAATCTCGTCGCTCAACTGGACGAACCACTCGACGCGATCGTTGCCGTGGATGACCGGCAGAATAAACTCCTCGGTGGTCGCACAGATCAGGGCGTCCTTGACCGCGGCGCAGACCGACGGATTCCAGGTGACGTCCGAGCGCGACACGTAAGCGAAGAAATTGAAGGCATGGACTTCGTTCTCGAAGCCCGGCTCGGCATGCACCTCGGGCTGATCCTGTGCGACGTCGGCGAGTTGGCGGTTGACCGGATTGCCGCCCGCGTCGGAGCGCAGGGGGATATCGTCCTTCATCCCGACCATCCGCTTGGCGGTCAGCCGTTTGCGCGTGATCGCTTTGCTGTTGCTGCCATGCTTGGGGCCGAATGCGCTGCCGGTTTCCTGCGGTGCCGCAAATGGATCGAAACCCTCGTTGGTCCAGTCCTCGAGCAGCGCCTCGAACATCGCCTTCACGTCATCGCTTTTGAAGTTCTCGACGTGTTGCCGGTTCCGCTTACGATAGCCGCTGTTGTAGAGCCCGGCGAAGACGTCGACATTGCCGTAATGATTGGTGGTGCCGAAGACGTTGTCGAAATTGACCGTGCCGTAAAAGAAGCTCCAGGCGAGATCGCGGATCATCGCGCGCAGGAACAGGTCCACCGGCATCGAATGGCTCCCCTCCGGCCACCTGATATGCGCGAAATACTCATCGCGCTCGAACCTGAATCCGCCCAGCGTGAAGCTCCGATAGCCAAAATCGTTAGTCGAACTATCGGACTGCCTCGTAGACTGTTTAGTCACCGCCATTACTCAGTCCTCCCGGGTCAGAATCTACTTTTGGCAGATGCTCTGCCATCGCTCGAGCGTCAGGTCGCCAAGCACACTCTGGAGCAGGATCACGCCCGGCCTAGCCGCGTGGAACTGATATGCCGCGCCCTTGGGCAACAGCGCCATGTGGCCCCGCCGCGCCACAATACGGCCCATACGTTTGCCCTTGGGCGTCCCCTCCAGCATCGTGGTGCCCTCGTGCTCCTCCGCCACCGCGGGGGTGTCGAGCTTGATGAGCCGAATCTCGATTTCGCCGTCCATGATGATCGCCGACTCGTCGTGCGAGGCGGTATACCAGGGCGACGTTCCTTCGGCCCGTATGGCTTCGAGCACGTACTTGAGGTTCTTGGCGACCGCGACTTTTTCGTAGGGCTCGGCCTTGGAGGCGACCTCGAAAATGTTCGAGAAGGCGTAGTTGCGCGGATCGTCATTGATAACCTCGACGCCGCCTTTCTCGTAGTGCTCGAGCGATCCGAAGCGTGTCTTGCGCCGCATCGTTTTCGGATCTTCCATGTCGCTTGATTCCTCCGGGTCGCGTCGCTCGGTCGCCTGGCCCCAATGGCCTCGCGTGAACTCAGCGCATCCGTAGCACTTTGCCGCCGCTGATGCCAACCGCACGCGGCGAGCCCGGAGATCAGGAAGCGTTCCGGGATTTCAGATGAAAAAGGGAGCGATTCAAAGAATCGCCCCCTTTACCGGATCGAATTCGAATCTCGGAGTCTAGGCCGCGCGAGCCGGCTCTGCCGGCAGCTTAAGTTCCGCCGGTTCCGGCAACGGCGCCGTCTTCCACTTCTTCAGCTCAGGCAAAACATGCTTGGCGAAGCATCTGATGTTGCGTTCGGCCTCGTCAAAGGGCATCCCGGCGTAGCTGAAGTTGCCCAGCAGGCCGTTGTTATTGATCGTATCCTGCATGAACTTGAGTTTCTCGAGCACTTCGGCCGGCGTCCCGAACGGCATCAGCGAGGCGAAGTCCTTGGCCGCGTTGTCCATCCCGTGGCGCGCGATATATTTGCTGACCCCGCTGTAGAATTCGTAGCTCTTGTTCTGGCCGAATTTCTCCGAGGTCATCTCATAGTGCTTCATCGCCGTGTGGTAGTAGTCGGTGATGTACTTCATCCCCATCTCTTGAGCGCGGCTGCGGTCCTCGTCGACGAAGATGAACCCGCCCGAGAGCGGCGGTGGCGGCTCGGTGCCGTTAACCTCGCGCCAGACCTTGTGGTAGACCTCGAAATCCTTCTTGACCGCGTCCCACGGCTTCTGCGGAATCACCAGCACGCCGACTCCCAGCTTCGCCATGATCGGCATCGACTCGGGCGAGACCGCCGCGGCATAGCTGCGGCCGCGGAACGAGCGCGCCGGGAAGGGCCGGATGTCGCGCCGGGGCTGATTGGTGTGACGGCCGCCCTCCATGTAGCCCTTCTCCAGGGCGTTGAGGACAAGTTCGGCATACTCGACGAAGAGATTGCGGCCCTCATTCTGATCGAGGCGGAAACCCTCGTACTCGATTCGCGCGAGCCCGCGGCCAAGCCCGAGAATAAAGCGGCCGTTGGAGAGATGGTCGAGCAGCGAGGCCTGCTCGGCGACCCGAATCGGATCGTGCCAGGGCAGCACGACCACCATCGAACCGAGCTTCACGTGTTTTGTCTTGCCCGCCATGTATGACAGGAACTGCAGCACGTCCGGGCACATCGTGTAATCGTCGAAGTGATGCTCGACCGACCAGACCGAGTCGAATCCGAGTGGCTCGGCCATCTCGGCAAACCGCAATTCGTTGCGGTAGACCTCGGCGTCGGAATGCGCGTTGTTGGGATTTTGGAAAGCTGCTCCGTAGCCTACGTGCATGGCGTTCTCCTAATGTAGTGTGGGCCGCCGTCGTTGTCCGTGTACGGCCGCAGTGCCGTCACGGTCCGCAGAGGCCATCCTTTGATGTAGCGCAGTCGGCCCCCATTTTTCCAGATGGCGTGTTATGCGGACCGTTTCGTCGAAGGTCCTCATCGGGACGTAAACCGCTCAAAAAAAGACGTAATTGTGTTTCACTCCAGCGCGGCTATCGCGCGATAATGGCCGCGCGGAGGAAGTGCGAACGATGCTGCTCGACAACGCCAAGGGAAATTACAAATTCGTCCGCGGCTACGGAGCACCGTTTTCATCGGGGGCATTGGCCGACTCCGGATTCGAGATCGTGCACGCGAGCTTCAGGCCGCTCGCCCGGTTGACCGACGGCTACGGCCTAATCGAACGCCACATGCGCGAGGCGGGGCGTCCGCTCAATGCAATATGCGGTATCGAGTTGCGTATCCCGGCTGCGCTCACGCCCGCAGGCTTCGACGAGTTCAACCGCGGCTATATCGAACGCCTGACGGCGTGGGGCGTGATGGTCGACGGTCTCAACCCCCTAGCGCGCACCAACGTCGCGCCGGCGTCAAGCCCGCCGCTCGCCGATCCGTCGCTCTACGGCTTCTACTACACGGTACCGGCCATGGGCGCCGCACGGCCGTTTGTGCTAGCGGGCGTGCCCGAAATAGCCTCGCGCGAAGGGGGAAAAAGAGAGGTAGTCGCGGCCGGCGATGTTTCGCTCGAGGGATTGCGGCGCAAAAACGCATGCATCCTCGAAGCACTCGGCGGACTTCTGCTCGAGATGAAGCTTGGATGGAACGAGGCATCGTCTGTGAACCTCTACACCGTGCACGACCTGCATCCGCTGTTCGCGAGCGACCTGCTGCCGGCTCTGGGAGCGGCGGCATATCGAGGCATCCGATGGCACTACGCGCGGCCGCCGGTAATCGGATTGGAGCTGGAGATCGACGGCTACGCGGCACGCCAGGAATTGGTGCTCACGCCGTAAGCGCCGACTTCGTGTGAAGCCGCTCCCCGAGCTTAGGGCACGGTTGAGTGCGGAGCGCCAATTGCCTACCTTTTGACTTGGAGCCTCTGCGTCGGGAGGCGCGGCGCTTCGCGCCGTGCCTCCCGACGCAGAGCCCCCTGACACGCGTGGCCACCGTGACGAATCCGCCGCCGACACCGATCGCCAATGATTGCTCCGCCGCCAACGCGGCCTCGCCCGGCGGCGCCGGCGCGGCCTTGGCCAACGGCGCCGCGGCCAAGGCCGCCTTCGTGCGCGCGATGTTCGCGCGCATCGTGCCGCGCTACGACCTCGTCAACCGCTTGATGACGATGGGACTCGACCGGCGATGGCGCCGCGAGACGGCCGCGCTCGCGCGGCCGTCCGGCGCCCTGGCGCTCGACATCGCAACCGGCACCGGCGATCTGGCGCTCGAACTCGCGCGCCAGGGAGCACGCAGCGTGGTCGGCGCGGATTTCTGCGCCGACATGCTGACCGCCGCGGTGGACAAGGTTGGACGAGCCGGCTCCGCCGGCTCGTCCAACCTTGTCCACCGCGCCAGCATCGATTTCGTTGCCGGCGACACCACCCGGCTTCCATTTCACGACGACACTTTCGATTGCATCGTCAACGGCTTCATGTTGCGCAACGTGACTGATCTGCCCGCCGCTTTCGGCGAACTGGCTCGCGTGCTCAAGCCGGGCGGGCGCCTCGCTTGTCTCGATCTCACGCCGCCGCGCGGGCCGCTGCACGGGCTTTTCGGCTTTTATATCGGCCGCATCGTCCCACTGTTGGGCGGCCTGGTGAGCGGCCACTACTTCGCCTACCGATGGCTCGGACAGTCGCTGCGTCCGCATCCCGACGCCGAGACGATGGCCGCAATCATGCGCGCGGCCGGGCTCGGCGAAGTCGGTTATCGTCTGACGGGGTTCGGGACGGTGGCGATCCACTATGCCATCAAGCCCGGCGCGTTCACGCACGCAGGCCGCGGCGTGCACAACGGGAGCGGTATGCGCGTGGAGAACGATGGACCCGGGGCTGCTTGAATGGTGCCGCCGGCTCGTCGCGTGCGGTAGCATCACCACCGAGGGCACGCGGCAGATCGCGCAGTTGTGCGCTTCCGAGATGCTTGCGCCGGCCGGTATCGCGGCGCGCCTCATCCCTTCGACACGCGAGGGCGCCGAACAGGTGAATCTCATCGCGGCGGTCCGCGGGCGCGAAGCGTCGTTGCGTCCGATCGTGCTCAACACTCATCTCGACACCGTCCCGCCGGGCGCGCCCGAGTTATGGACCGCTTGCGGCGGCGACCCGTTTACCGCGCGCATCGACGGCGACCGCATCTATGGGCTCGGCGCCGCCGATACCAAGCTCGACTTTGCGGCCAAGGTCTTCGCGTTACGCGCAATCGGCAAGCCGCGGCGCGACGTTCACCTGGTCGGCAGTTTCGGCGAGGAACACGGGCTTACCGGGGCCAGGGAAATGGTTGAGGCAGCGATCTTGCCCGCGAGAGCGATCGCTTTCGTGGGCGAGCCTTCGCGCCTGGCGGTCATCACCGCGCACAAGGGCTTGATGGTTTTCGAGCTGACGCTGGGCTTCACGCCGCTTCGGATAGATGAGCCGACGCAGGTGCGGCGGATGATGTTTGCCGGCAAGGCCGCCCATTCCAGCACTCCGGCACTGGGGATCAACGCGATCGAGATCGCGCTTCAGGCGATGGCGATCAATCCCAAGCTGAACCTGGCGGCGATTTCAGGCGGCACCGCGGTCAACGTAGTGCCGGCGCGATGCGACGTCGTGGTCGCAACCGACGCCGCTCTCGACGTTCCGATCGGCGGCGCGGTAGAGGCCGCGAATTTCGACGGACGGGTCGCGGAGATCATTCCGCTCGAAGTGATCACGATGACAACGGGCTTCATCGCCGCGCTCAGGCGATTTGCCAACGACACTGGGGGCGATGAGCCGGGCTACGCCGTCCCGACACTGACTTGCAATCCCGGCGTCATCCGATCCGCGTCCGGCTCGATTACACTGGAGTTCGAATTGCGACCGCCGCCCGGGCTCGCTCTCGACGAGGTTCGCGCGGGACTCGCGCGCGTAGTCGAGCAAATTTCGCGGACCGCGGTAGGTATCTCCGTAGCGCTCACAGAAAAACGCGCTAATCCGGGCTTCCGCGCCGCGGCGGCCAGCGAAACGGTCGAGATCGCGATGGGCGCGTTGGCGAACGCGGGGCTCGAGCTCAATTCGGGCGTGAAGGCGGGATGCACCGAGGCGGGCGTGTATGCGGCGGCGGGGCTCGAGCCGGTGGTGATCGGGCCGGGACCGTCGACCGGAGTGATCCACGCGCCCAACGAATACAATTTTCTCTCCGACGTCGAGGCGGCCGTGCGCTTTTATCGCGCGCTGCTCGATATGTAGCCGGTCGATGCTGCGCGCGCGGAAAAAGCTGCAGCTAAGGCAAAGGAACAGCGCCGACTGAGGCGCCCTCGGACAGTCCCAGTGCTTCGATCACGCCTGGCGGAACTACGAGCCGCCCTTCTTCGGCTTCAAACGCCCTTGCCTGCACCGCGCGAAAGCCCCGGCGCGAATCTTCGTGACCTACCATGTACGGGCGGGCGTGGTCGGCCGGCGGCTGGCCGACCCTCAATTTAAGCGTCAGCCGCTGCCTGACCGGGATCAATTCGGAAGTCGGCGCACCATAATATGGACCGCCGTCAAACGGATCGATCTGATTTAGAAATTTCATCCCGGCCTGCTCCAACAGCTTGACCGCGCCGCGGCTCTCTTCGCGCACCGCTCCGATCGCCGCGCGCACTTCGTCGGGCAACAGAAAAGTATAGAGCGGTGCATCAGGAAAAAGCGCGGGAATGAACTCCTTGTCGTGGGCCGAAAGCCGGTCTGCCTCCCGAAACGAAAGCCCCGTCACCCGTCTTCCGTAGTGATCCCAAAAGATGTTGCCCTGGTCGCCGATCGCCGGCGGCAGCATCTCGGCAATCACCCGGTTCTGAAAGCGCTTGAGATGGCGCCCGATATAGGCGAAGCGCACCCACGAGAGCTGCTTGCCAATCTTCTCGGGGCGCCCGCGCATCGCCGGCGTCACGATCAACCCGCCGGTCTCGGTCGGCCCGTCCATCGAATGCCTCAGCCGCAGATACGTGTGCCGAAACATCTTGCGCAGCCGCGCGGAATAGCGTTCGTCGCTATCGATTTCCAGGTAATAGTGCGGGCTCTGCGGCGTGCCATGCTGGCCGATGATCATCGAGGCGCCGACAATCGCGCGGGTTGCGATCTCTTCGGCGCAAAAAATATAGACCGCGCGCGCACGGTTGGCGATTTGCCCGCGAAACGACCTGGCCGAACGCGCGAGCGTCTCGGCCATCTCTGCCGAATCTGTGGGCAGATTGATCGAATTGAGCTCGCGCGCAAGACGCAGCAGGCGCCGATGGTCGGTGACGCGGGCTTCACGGATCAGAAAGGCCGGCTGCGCGGCATCCATGGCAAAGCGGATATTATCACGCCCCACGCCTAGACAGGCGCAAAATCGAGCGTTCTGTCGTGCTAAAGGCCAAGTTGAATTAGGTTGTTGGGTCGGATAACTTTGGGCTGGGCTGGCAAATGGCCGGCCGCACAGGAGGTGTGGTGTGATGGAGTTGCCGAAGTGCCAGAAGTGTAATAATGGCACTCTGATCCCACTTTCGGACTACGGCCAGGAAGGCGCTTCGGTGATTTTCAAGGCATGGGTTTGCACCAATCCGGAGTGTGGCTTTAGCCTGCGAGTCGACAAAGGTGAAGTGACCTACGGCAAGCGGATTGAGACCAAGCACTAGCGCGTCCGTCGCTGAACCAAAATCGTAAGGGTCGGTCCACCGAGGGCCGGCCCCTTTTTTATTTTGCTGCTTTGCGTCTTTCGTTTCGGCGCCGAGTTGGTGGCCGTCCCCGATCCGGTCTATAAAGCGCGTAAAGGTGCGGATCCTCGCACCGAGTAAGAGTTTTGCCAGGAGGATTTCGAGATGAGCGAACGATTCTATCGTTCCCAGCCGATCGGCTCGCTCTTGCGGCCGTCTTATCTGCGCGAGGCGCGACGCGCGCTGCGTGCAGGCGAAATTTCGGCCGCCCGCTACAAACGGGTCGAGGATCGCGCCGTCGACGAGGCGCTCGCCCTGCAGGAGGCTGTGGGCCTGGACATCATCAATGACGGCGAGCAGCGGCGAATGAGCTTTCTCGGGTCGCTGCTCGAGGCCACCGAAGGGCTCTCGCGCAGTTCGTCGGTCACCCAGCCGTGGCACGAGGATGACACCCACGTCGTCAATCTGACCCTGGGACTGGCGGTCACGGGCAAGGTGCGCCGGCGCCGATCGCTCGCCACCGAGGAGTTCGTGTACGCCCGCGCGCGGGCACGGCGGCCGATCAAGATAACGCTGCCGAGTCCGATGATGCTCAAGATGTTCTGGTCGCCGCAGGAGTCGGCCGCCGCCTACCGCGATCCGTTCGAGATGTTCGCCGATGGCGCCGCGGTAATTCGTGAGGAGATCGCTGAACTGGCGCGCCTGGGATGCGCGTACATTCAGATCGACGCGCCCGAGCTGACCAACCTGGTCGACCCGGAGGTCCGCCGGGCGGTTTTCGAGGAACGCGGGATCGATCCCAAGCGCCTGCTTGGTGAGGGCGTGGAAATTCTCAACTCGCTCGCCGGCCATCCCGGCGTGACCTTCGGACTGCATCTGTGCCGCGGCAACAATGACGGCCGCTGGCTCGCGCGTGGCGGCTACGATTCGATCGCGCGCGAGGTCTTCCAGCGAGCGCGGAGTTACGACGAATTCCTGCTCGAATACGACGACGCGCGTTCGGGTACCTTCGAGCCGCTGGCCGACGTCCCGCGCGACAAGCGTGTCGTGCTCGGCCTGGTGACGACCAAGCGCAACGTGCTGGAGTCGGCCGATGGGCTGATCGAGCGTATCGAAGAGGCCGCGCGCTTTTTTCCGCGCGATCAGCTGGCGCTCTCGACCCAGTGCGGCTTCGCCTCTGGCATCAAAGGCAACCCGGTCGAACCCGCAATGCAGGAGCGCAAGCTCGCGCTGGTTGCCGAGGTCGCTCGCCGCGTGTGGGGCTGATCCGCGACCGCGCGGCGAGTCGTATTGGCTCGCCTGCCAACGCCGGTAATAATGTCAAGGCAGTCTCGCTTAGAGGAGTTGCCATAGCTTGCGAGTACCGGTAGTTGCGCCGAAACGGTTGTTGTTCCTCGCGACGGCCCTGATAGCCTGCGCCTGCTCCGCCCAACGGGCGCCCGAGGCACCATCGGCGCCGGCGCGCTCGCCCGACCGCTTCATCTATGTCTCCGCGGGCGACGTGCCCAGCCTGTGCTATCACGACCTCGGGAGCGTGAGTTTCAACGAGCCGTTCACCGACGCTGCGATGGACGGGGATGGGGTGCGGATGGCCGCCAGGCTGCGGGCGATGGCGATGGAGAAGTATCCCGACGAGGCCGACGCCGTGATTAACGTGCAAACGGAGCAGAACGTCATCGGTACAATCGTCACGGTGACTGGTGAAGTAGTCGAACTCAAACAGGGACATACGGTGGAGTGCGCAATGCGCAAGGCGCCCGGCGTTATCAACACCGCCGCGGCAGTGGCGGCGGGCGGGATGCTCGGCGCGGTGGCGGGTGGATTAGTCGCCGGCAGCGCGGCGGGGGCGATGGTCGGCGGCACGGTCGGCGTGGGCGCCGTTGGGACCGCCATAGGTGTGAATCAGCATCTACAAACCAGGCGTGAGCAGGAACATCTCAAGAGCCTGCTCGACACCCAGCAGACCGAGATTGCGCAACTGCTGGCGAAGCGCTCGAGTCTCCAGAAATGCGCGGCCGATGAAATCCCACTCAAGAACTGTAAAATCGACGAGACGGTCGCGGCCGCGAGCGATTCCGCCAAACCTGCGGACAGTCCCTCCTACGAGACGGAGCAGCAGCAATTCGAGCTCCAAAAACAGATCCAGGAGCAGCGCGGCTACATCCAGAAGCTACGGGATGAAGTCTTTGAGCTGCAAAAACAGCTCGGCGGCTACTCGGCCAAGGCGTCGCAGTAGCCCGGGGAACTAGCGCCAGCGAGGCTCCACGTCGGTAAATTCCTCGAGCTCCTTGCTCCAGCCCTTGCTTAGCGGGACCAGGAAAAACTGCACTATCCTGCGCGAGCTAAATCGCCATTGGCCGTCGGCCAGGCGGTACTCATCATAGATCTTGCCGCAGCCGATCAGACTCTCTCCATTACGCGTGGCGCGATTGTCGAGCCAACACCATCCGCGGGCGTGAGTCTTGTCGATGAATTCGATGTAGTGATTGGTAAAAAATGGCTTGACACGAAATCCCCAGGTGCCGCCGTAAAACTTTTTTATCTCATCCCGTCCCTTTTGGATTCCCCAACCCAAGGAACTAAAGTCCGCGGACCCGTCTTCAGTGAAGAGCTCGGCCATCCCGTCAGCGTCGCGCCGCAGGACGCACTCCCCGTATGCATAGGTGAGCGACTTGATTTGCTCGCGATTCCAGAGCTCCTCGACTTTTTCCTCGAAACTCTTTTCCATACCGATTCTCCTCAAAACGATATCGCGGGCGTGACTGTACCACAGCGGGGTTTGTTGTTATCAGGGCCATTGAATGTTGACCGACCGAGGTCGCCGAAGTAAAAGTGGCCCACCTCGCCGCCGCGCCCTATCCGGACTGGATCAAAGGCCGATGGGCTCCAAACGGGGAAACTTTCGAGCACGCGTATGTCCGGCTCCGATGGGCATCCACTCCTCGAGTAGCGCACAGCGCCTGAACGAACATGCCAGAACAAGCGGGGCGGACTATGCCGGAAATCGATAGTGCCAGGAGGCTCGAACTCGAGCGAACCCATATCGCCTATGAACAGTCGATGATGACGTGGATCCGGACCGCCATCGCGCTGATCACCTTCGGCTTTACCATTTATAAGTTTTTTCAACTCGAGCTGCCGGGACGTGCGGAGAAATCCCGCCTGCTGGGGCCTCGCGAGTTTGCGCTTCTGCTGGTTGGTCTCGGTCTTGTTTCGCTGGTGCTGGCAACGCTGGAGCATCGCCGCAGCCAGCGGGTCCTCAAGCAGCAGTGGTCAGACGCTCCCCGATCCTTGGCGCTGTGGCTAGCCGCCATGATCTCTATTCTCGGAACTTTGGCCTTTCTCGCAATGATCTTTCGTCAGTAGTCCAATCCCGGGAGGAAGAACGTATGCAGCTCACCGGCGCGAAAGTTGTGATCCTCGGCGGAAGTACAGGAATCGGATTTGCCACGGCCAAGGGCGCGAGTGCGGAAGGCGCCCTTGTCACCATCGCGGGACGTTCACCCGACAAGTTGAAAACCGCAAGCGCGGCGCTGGCTAACAAGGTCGAGACCGCGGCCCTGGACGTCAATGAGGAAGCCGCGGTGCGCGATTTCTTCGCGGCACGCGACGGTATTGATCATATCTTCATAACCGCCGGCAGCTCCGCGCACGCCCCGCGTCTCGAACTCGACACGAGTCTGCTCAGACGGGGGATCGAAACCAGGTTCATGGGGGCGCTGTACGCGGTCAAGTACGGCGCACCTAAGATGAGTAACAACGGGTCCTTCGTCTTCATGTCAGGTGCCGCCAGCACCACTCCGCTTCCGGGCGAACCCATAGTCACCGCATCGTGCGCCGCGGTGGAGGCCTTCGCTCGAGCGCTGGCGGTCGACCTCGCCCCGCTGAGGGTGAACGCAATCACCCCGGGCTATATCGAGACGCCCTTCCTGGATGACATCCTCGGCGAACGCAAGGAAGCGGTTTTAGCGGCGGCGGCGGCGCGGCTGCCGGCCAAGCGCATCGGCACAGTCGAAGAGGCGGCCGACGGCGTGCTTTTCCTGATGAAAAATGAGTACGTCACTGGAATCGCACTTTTGGTCGACGGCGGCTATCACCTGGTATAGCTGAATCTATTTCAGCTGCTTCGCGTCGATCAGGACAAAGGCCACCAGGCACGGTCTGTTCGAGCGGTTTGACCAGGCATGGTTGGTGCCGCGCTGGACCAGAATATCGCCGGCCTTCATCTTCGTTTCGCCAATATCCATCAGCGCCCAGATCTCGCCTGAAAGTATGATTGCGTAGTCAACGGTCTGCGTCCGATGCATCATCGGATGCCGGCTCGCGCTCGCGTCGTGCGCCAGCGCCTTCGCGCCCGACTTGCCCATCGAGGCGAACGCCTGGTCGCGGTCGGCCGACTTAATCCAAAGTTTGTCAGGCGGAAACTCAACCACTCGCACCACTGTCCCGCGTTTGGGCGGCGCGAGTTGTGCCGGCACTTTGCATAGGTCCTTGGCCGCGCGATTGTCGGCCGGCATCGAATCCGTCGTCCAGATTTCGGTCACCCCGAAGGTCGGTATACCGCGAAGCGTCATCGCGTGAGGCGACGACGAGTCGGACGCGATCACGGAGCGCCCCCTGGCATCATGCCCGGTAACGATCCGGCGAATTTTTTTCAGCTGCGGCTTGACGGTCTGCTTGCGTGCAGGGGCAGTTTTCTTCATGTGCCGTGTACCTATAGCGATTTGTGCCGGGATGCTTTGCAAACCGGGATTGAAGGCCTGGTGATCAGATTTCCGCCTTGAAAGTGTCGCTCAACCCACTCGCGTAAGAAACCCGCACAGGCCTGATGCGAATCATTCTGAGACCGTCGTTTTTGAAGAACGGTTCCTCGAAGGGATTCTTTTTAAGGAAGACCGCCTTGAGCGATTCCCACTCCGCGCTCCCGCGCGGCACGTCGCTCGCGATCCCCTGCATCCAGGCCCGCACGATTTCAAATGTCGGCACCTTGCCGACGTCACGATTGTCGACCAGCACGGTCGCCTCGGGATGCTTGAGCAGGTTCTGATACTTGTCGGCATTGCCGCCCATGATGAACAACAGATCAAATTCCGGCGTCTCGGCAAACGCCTGCAGGTTGGCGGTCGGCCACTTCTCGCCCTGGGTGACGAGTACGGCCACATGTTCCTGCGCGAGCAGCGCAGCGAGTTTTTCTTTCTGAGTAGCGTCCAAAGCCAAAGGTAATTTCTCCTTTAAACAGAATTCTTCTTACTCCCTTTCGCGCAGCGGAGGGAAGCAAACAATCCTTCCTTTATTCCCGCTCGCTGCGGCGCAAAATTGCCAAGGGTAGGGCTTTCCGGATCTTCCGATGCGATGGCCAATCGCTGCTGCCACGATAGTGTAAACGGATGATGAAACTAGAACCGCTGGTTGCCGTAGGCGTGCTCGCCTCCACCGCGCTGACGGATGCGGTGTACGTGCTTTTCAACGCGGCTGTCGCGCAACGCCGTCGACTCCAAGCCGCAACTTGGAGCAGCATTTGGTATCTGCTGTCGGCATTTGCCGTCATCAGCTATACGCACAATGCGGGCTATGTGATCTTCGCCGCGGGCGGGTCATGGATCGGCGCGTTTTGCGCGATGACGTGGCTGCGCCGCGGACCAGACGCGTCCTCAACGCCGCAACGGGGCGAAACTCATCCCGACCCATGAAGGCCGCAACGAGGTACGCGAGAGGGAAGAAAACAATCTTTACTCCCTTTCCGTGACTACTCCTGCTTCTCGAAAACTTCTTTCGCCACGAACGCGGCGGTCATCGCTGTCGGCCATCCGGAATAAAAGGCCATGTGAGTGATGATTTCGGAGATCTCGGTTTTGGTAACGCCGTTGCCAAGCGCGCGTTCGATGTGCAATCGAAGCTGCTCTGGACGATACAGCGCTACCAGGGCCGCGACCGTGATGAGGCTGCGGTCGCGCTTGGAAAGCTCGGTCCGCTCCCACACGTCGCCGAAAACGACCTTGTCCGTAAGATCGATGAGCTTGGGGACCGTGGCGCGAACTTTTTCGCGGGGCGAATCCAGGGGAGCCTTCGCAGATGACGATGCCATTGGTTTAGTTCCTCCGATGATTCGGAAATCGCGCGCTCGCACTCGAGCGCGCGCCGAGCGTTTGGGAATCGAGATCATCTGTATCGCCGTCATGCGCAAACGACAAGCGAGACTCTTGCCTCAGTTGCCCGGTTGCTCAGGACGGCCCGGCTGCTCAGGATGCACGGCCGTAGCGGCTAGGTTCAGCGCCCGCTACAATGGGCGTGCACCAAAGCTTAGCTCTGATCCTTCTAGGCCCCAACTTGCTCGGTCTCAAGATGGAGGAACCCATGAGCATGCGAGCAATTCTTCCTATTCTATTTCTATTCGGGGCGGCACTGATCCTCGCCCCAGTCTCGAGCATCGCCAAGGTCGGCATAGTGGTTGGGATCGCGCCGCCTGCGCCCGTGGTCGAGACGGTCCCCCCTCCTCCGCCGCCACCCGGGAATGTCTGGCAGCCGGGCTATTGGGCCTGGGACGGCACCAAATATGTCTGGGTACCCGGGGTATACACGGTGGCCCCTTATCCGGGCGCCGTGTGGGTGGCGGGTCACTGGGTCAGACGCGGCCACGGCTGGGTTTGGCATGACGGCCACTGGCGATGACCGACTGCCTTTTGCGGAGGCTTGCGCGCGAATAGGCCGAACACCGGCGAGGAAATCAACCGGTGCGAAAGACAGAACGCGGGGTCCCAAAAAAGAGCGGAGCATCATCACGATGCTCCGCTCGAGAGATCCCGGCCGCGTCCTACTCTCCCGTGCCGCCATCGGGCACAGTACCATCGGCGCTGAGGGGCTTAACTGCCGTGTTCGGGATGGGAACGGGTGTTACACCCTCGCTGTGGCGACCGGAAAGTTCGCCGTCCTGATTAAGTCTACCGACGGGCGAAATTTCCGACTAACTGAATAAGTAGGGATCTACGAGCAGCACCTTCAAGCAGTGAGCAGGATGCAAATGAATGGACTGGCAGTCTTCGATGCGGGCTACGGCCCGGCGACGATCGCGATAACCATCGTCGCCTCTCAAACCCACCGAGATGGGTTTGAGATTGGCGGTCAAGCCGCACGGCCGATTAGTACCGGTCAGCTCCACGTCTTGCGACGCTTCCACCTCCGGCCTATCAACCTCCTTGTCTAGAAGGGGCCTTCAGGACCTTACGGTCGGGATACCTAATCTTGGGGTGGGCTTCCCGCTTATATGCTTTCAGCGGTTATCCCGTCCGGACATGGCTACCCGGCAATGCGGCTGGCGCCACAACCGATACACCAGCGGTCCGTTCGTCCCGGTCCTCTCGTACTAAGGACAACACCCCTCAAGTATCCTACGCCCACGGCGGATAGGGACCGAACTGTCTCACGACGTTCTGAACCCAGCTCGCGTGCCACTTTAATCGGCGAACAGCCGAACCCTTGGGAGCTACTCCACCCCCAGGATGTGACGAGCCGACATCGAGGTGCCAAACCTCCCCGTCTATGTGAACTATTGGGGGAGATAAGCCTGTTATCCCCGGCGTACCTTTTGTCCGATTAGCGATGGCCCTTCCATACGGGACCACCGGATCACTATGACCTGCTTTCGCACCTGCTCGAGCCGTCGCTCTCGCAGTTAAGCCCTCTTATGCCATTACACTCGACGGCTGGTTTCCACTCAGCCTGAGAGGACCTTCGCGCGCCTCCGTTACATTTTGGGAGGCGACCGCCCCAGTCAAACTACCCACCATGCAGTGTCCCACACCCGGTAAGAGTGTTGGTTAGAACCCAAGAGCTACAAGGGTGGTATTTCAAGGTTGGCTCCACCGGAGCTAGCGCCCCGGTTTCAAAGCCTCCCACCTATCCTACACAAGCAACCCCTAAGTTCACTGCAAAGCTATAGTAAAGGTGCACAGGGTCTTTCCGTCCTGCCGCGGGTACCCGGTATCTTCACCGAGAGTGCAGTTTCGCTGAGTCCGTGGTCGAGACAGTTGGGAAGTCGTTACGCCATTCGTGCAGGTCGGAACTTACCCGACAAGGAATTTCGCTACCTTAGGACCGTTATAGTTACGGCCGCCGTTTACCGGGGCTTCGGTTCCCCGCTTCGCCCTTGCGAGCTAACGAGTCCCCTTAACCTTCCGGCACCGGGCAGGCGTCAGACCCTATACTTCGCCTTGCGGCTTAGCAGAGTCCTGTGTTTTTGCTAAACAGTCGCTACCCACTGCTCTCTGCGACCCACCGACGCCTTGGAGCGCGAGGCTCCTCACGTCAGCAGGCACACCTTCTTCCGAAGTTACGGTGTTAGTTTGCTGAGTTCCTTAACCACGGTTCTCTCAAGCGCCTTGGTATGCTCTACCCGTCCACCTGAGTCGGTTTGCGGTACGGTCACCTGCCGGACTCGTTTAGAGGTTTTTCTAGGGAGTATGGGCTCAATCACTTCGCGAGAGCTGACGCAATCGCTCGTCATCGCCTCTCGGCGTAATGAGACGGTGGATTTACCTGCCGTCTCCGCCTACGGGTTTGAACCGGGACATCCAACACCCGGCTGACCTACCCTTCTCCGTCACCCCATCACTCAAACGCCCGTCTGGTGGTGCAGGAATATTAACCTGCTTTCCATCGCCTACGCTTTTCAGCCTCGGCTTAGGCACCGACTAACCCTGAGCAGTTTAACTTTACCCAGGAAACCTTGGACTCACGGCGAGAGGGTTTCTAACCCTCTTTATCGCTACTCGTGTCTGCATAATCACTTCCAGCGCCTCCATGTGTCCTTGTCGGTCACACTTCGCAGGCAACTGGAATGCTCCCCTACCGATCTATCCGGTATA
>CAVQAG010000005.1:0-192500 GCA_963710455.1 uncultured delta proteobacterium | reverse complement strand
GCGGCGAGACCGCCTACGGCTACGATCGCGCCGATCGCCGCCGCATCACCTCCAAGCTTGACGATGTAGACCGGGAAGAACACGAACAGATTGGCGGCGACACCAATCGCCGAGGTAGCCGTGAAGACCAGCCAGAAATCGCGCCGGTAGCGTGCGCGCCGAGTGCGTTGGCGTAATGTTGAGCCGGCGCGGTTGTCGCCGGCGTCAGCCGACACGTCGCTCATCCGATGGTCAATCGGCAGGAACCGAAATGTCTACGTAACCCCGTCACCTCCACCGCCTCCCCACTCCGCATGCGCTATCGTCTTTTTCTCTGTCTGCGCGGCCGCTCGCGCCCTCAGCGCGTGAGCGTGCCGCGCAGCAGCACCGGCCCCGCCGGCGCCGCCGGGGTGGACGCGGCGGTATCCGCCGCGTCCACCCCGGCCGCAACCCTCGATCCAGCGGCGCCGGCATTCGCCGCCGCGCCGCTTTGCGCGCCATGCTCGGC
This sequence comes from uncultured delta proteobacterium, assembly GCA_963710455.1. Taxonomy (GTDB): domain Bacteria; phylum Desulfobacterota; class Binatia; order Binatales; family Binataceae; genus JAKAVN01. Next base: position 192,013 of record CAVQAG010000005.1, on the reverse strand, counting down.
CGTCACCATCGCTCCGCTCACCGCGAGTCCATCAGGCAGCGCGGCCGTCACCAGCGCGCTACCGTCCGCCGCGGTCTGAAACTCCGCGGCTCGAACCGGCGCGCGATGCGCCGCGCTCCACCACAGTGCGAATACTGTGTCGTTCGCCGGCGATTTGAGCCCGGTAACGATCAGCACCGCGCGACGCTCGCGCGGTGCGATCGCGAGCGTCGCCTGGGAGCGGCGCGACGCGTCGCTCCCAGGCGCACCGGCGCCGCGAGAGGGCGCCGCCAGCGCAAGCAATTCCCCGTCGGGTGCACGCAAGATCGCGCGCAGCTCCTGCTCGGCGGCGGGTTCGCTATGAGCGGTAGCGAGGCGCTCCCGCTCGGCCGCGAGCTCGACCTCCAGTCGCGAGATCCGCGCACGCAGCGCATCGGTGTGACGATGCATCCGGCCGGCACGATAGGCCGCCCGGCCAGTGAACTCCAACATCACGATGACGCATGCGAGCGCGAGCGACGTCGCCATCCCAGCCAACGCCCGCCACAGGGCCGCGGCATCGCGCCGATGCGGTGCGCCCTCGGCGGTTGCCGCGCGCTCGAGTTGCGCCGCCGCGGCGTCGCTTGGCGCCTCCTTAGCCTGCTGATGCATCGTCTTCGTGTCTAAGCCTGGCGCCGGAGCACCTTTATTATCAGCCGCCCTTTCCGGTAATGATATATGGTCGTCCGATGCAAAAAATCCAAGACTTGCACGTCATTACCACCGAAGCCCTGGTCGCACCGCGGCTGCTCAAGGAGCAACTCGCGATCGACGATGGTATAGCAAGCACCGTGGTCGAGGCGCGCCGGGCCGTGCGCCGGATCATCCGGGGCGAGGATTCGCGCCTGATGTGTATCGTGGGTCCCTGCTCGATCCACGACCCGGCCGCCGCGCTGGATTATGCCCGCCGGTTGGCCCGGCTGCGCGCGGAGCTTGAGGAGCGTCTGTTCATCGTGATGCGCGTGTACTTTGAAAAGCCGCGCACCACCGTTGGATGGAAAGGCATGATCAACGATCCGCATATGGACGACTCGTGCGACATGCGCGAAGGACTTTTTCGTGCGCGGCGGCTGCTGTTAGACATCAACGCGCTGGGACTGCCCGCCGGGACCGAGATGCTCGACCCTATCACGCCGCAGTATATCGCCGACCTGGTTTCGTGGACCGCGATCGGAGCCCGTACCACCGAGTCGCAGACCCATCGCGAAATGGCGAGCGGACTCTCGATGCCGGTTGGGTTCAAGAATAGCACCGAGGGCAATCTGCAGGTGGCAGTCAACGCAATCGAGTCCGCTCGCCGCCCGCACTCGTTTATCGGTATCACGCAAGACGGCATGACGGCGATCGTGCGGACCGCCGGTAATCCGGACACCCACGTGGTGCTGCGCGGCGGGCGCATGCCGAACTACGACGCAGTCAGTATCGACGAATGCTGCCGGATCCTGCTCAAGGCGGGCCTGGAGCCGCGGGTGATGGTCGATTGCTCACACGCGCAGACTAACAAGGACTATCGCAAGCAGCCCGAAGTATTCGGCGCGTTGTGCGAGCAAGTTCGCGCCGGCAGCCGCGCAATCATGGGTGTGATGCTCGAGAGCTTTATCAACGCTGGCAACCAGCCCCTGACGACTGATCGCTCGCAGCTCAGTTATGGAGTTTCGATAACCGATCCTTGTATCGATTGGCCGACCACGGAGCGATGCCTTCTCGAGGCGGCTGAGACGCTGGCGCCCATGCGCCGCGTGCATACCGCGGCGGCCGAGCGCTGAGCGGGCGAGCATCTCCCCGGACCCGGGCCGGCAAGCGCTGATCGGCCGGCGCTTATTGACAAGCGCAATGATAGGAACGTGCCGTTTAGCACCGCGGATTCGGGCCTGCGAACAATCCCCGCAGCGATCGCCGCAGCATTCACCGAGCGGCCGCGGATGGCCGCGATACTCATCTACATGGGATTCGCGGCGATACTGTTTGGGCGCGCCGCCGCGCCTCACTTCACCACCATCTATCTGGGACGCGGGATCGATCAAGGTTTCTTCATCTGGTGCCTGGTATGGTGGCCATACGCGATCGCGCATCATCTGAACCCATTCGTCACCGGACTGATTTTTGCGCCCGCCGGTTTCAACCTGACCTGGTCGACTTCAATTCCGCTCTTGAGCCTGCTCGCATTTCCGCTGACCGCCACGTTGGGACCAATCCCGACTTTCAACCTGCTTTGCGTCGCCTTTCCGGCGCTCTCTGCATGGACCGCGTTCCTGCTCTGTCACAGTCTGACTCAACGCTTTTGGCCTTCGCTGCTCGGAGGCTACATCTTCGGTTTTTCCTCCTACATGCTGGCCCAGATGATTGGCGGACATCTGAATCTCTTAGCCGCGTTTCTCATCCCGCTGGCGGTATACCTGGTACTCGCGCGGCTTAACGAACAGATCGAACGGCGGTCTTTCACCCTCGGGCTGCTCGCGCTAGCGACAGCGCAGTTTCTGATCACGACCGAGGTTCTGGCCACGATGACGATCTTCGGCGGCCTCGCGCTGGCGGCGGCATGGGCGATAGGCGGGGACGAGCTGCGCCGGCGTATCACGGGACTGGCGGCGCCGATTTTTTTTGCCTACCTGGGAATGGCGATTCTTGTGAGTCCTTATTTGTACTACCTGTTCGCCGGGTTTCGCACGATTCCAATCTATTCGCCGAGCTGGCATTCGACCGACCTGCTGAATTTCGTGGTGCCCACAACAACCGTCTTCCTCGGAGCGGCGAGCGCCTTCTTTGGCCGCATCGCCACCGGCTTCACCAGCAATCTCGCCGAGCAAGGCGGTTACGTCGGCGTGCCGTTGCTCGCGCTCGCGATATGGTTCGCGTTCGAGCGCCGCCGCACCCTGGAAGCGAGGCTGCTCGCCTTGATGCTGATAGTTATAGCGACGGCGGCGATGGGTCCCCGGCTCCACATCGCAGGCCAGAGCTACTTCAAACTGCCGTGGTCGCTGCTCCATCGCGCGCCGCTCATTGATCAGGCGCTGCCGCTCCGTTTCACGGTTTACTTGTTCCTAACGCTGGCCGTGCTCACGGCGAGGTGGATGGCCGAGCCGCGGCGCGGCACAAGGACACGCGCGACGGCCGGCGCGATAGTGCTCGCGTCGCTCCTTCCCAACCCGTCGGCTTATACCTGGGCGCCGCCCGGCGCAGTCGCGCCGCCGCCCACGTTTTTTACCAACGGAACTTACCGGCGTTATCTCGCGCCGGGTGAGATCGTCGCCACCCTGCCCTACGCGCGGGGTGAGACTGACCAATCAATGATGTGGCAGGCCCTCGGCGGGATGCATTTTCGTCTGGCGGGCGGATATCCGGCACTGAGCCCGCTCTCGTTTCTTCGATGGCCGATCGTGCGCTCGGCCAATCAGCTCGCGACCATTCCGGACCCAGCCGATCAGTGGAAAGCCTTCGCCGCAAATCACGGAGTAACGGCGGTGCTGATAGGCGAGATCCCGATGCCGCCTGGCTTTCCCTCGATCGATCCGATCGTTGCGACGCTCGGCGCACCTGTCTGGACGGGCGGCGGCGTCACGCTCTACCGCCTGGCGCCCGCCACGCTCGCGCCCTATCGCGGACTTGGCTGGACGCGGATGGAGGCGCTTGCGGATGCGCAGCGTTTCGATGCGCTGCTGATCGCCGCGCAAGGCTATCTTGTTTCGGGCGCTCGCGCGCCTGAACTCTCGCTCTCAAGCGTAGCGAAGTTGAAGCTACTTCCCATCTCGTGGCTGACGAGCCCATCGCGGGGAAGTGACTATCGATTATATTTGCGTACGGATTCCGATGGGCTAATCACTGCCGGGCTGCTTGGAACACGAGAAGCTTTGCGCCCGCTCGTCGATCGTTACGGTATCTACGCACGCCGGATCAAGCTTACGGCCGATAAGCATGCGAGAAAAACCGTTTTGGCACTTCCTGAGGGTACTTACTATTATCCACTTATGATGTCTTTCGATCGTCAAGGACTAGCAAGCGCCGCCGAATTGGCGCTTTCGGAGCCGCCACGGCTCATGTCGACTCCAACTCTGCCCGAAGAATTCAGTCTAGCCATTGACAAAATCGTTCGGCAGCGATGATGCTGCGCTTAGTAAACCGTCCACGAAAGTCTGAATTCTCCCAACCACATTACTTGTCGTTGATATTCCTCGCAGGTGATCGCGTAGGTGATCTCATAATTATGCAGCCTTGCGGGACAGGCCAGCGACGGCGTGCGGCAATCACGCTGCGACGCGAGTGACTGCCGCATAAGATTGCTAATTGGGTTTGTTTCGTAAAATTACTCCGCGTTAGCAGCTCCGTTCTCGCCTACATTGACGTCGATGTCCAGCACGGCTGGTGCGGGGATTGGCTCGCCAGCCCTTTTGTCCTGCAGGCGCTGCAGCTCGTGAAGCGCCCGCATCAATGATCGTGAGAGAGTGGTTTCGTAGCGTTCGAGGTTTGCCAATGCTGGGAGGAGCTTTTCCAATATCCGCGTCAGCGAAACCAGCGGCACGACCGGTTCCGCTTGCAAATCCCGCAGCTTTGCCTCGGCCGCTTGATGGGCTTCAAGTGCGCCTGGTTTTACCACGCGCGCTAACTCCCGTAGCTGCAGTGGGTCCGTTTCGTGAGATGACTTCTCTCTCCGCGCATCGTCTACTTTGGCTTGCCTGTCCTCGCGGTGGTATAGAGCCGCCTCGAACTGCGGTATTCGTCTGAGCCGCCAGGCGTCAGCCAGTATTTTTTCTGCAAGGATCTCCTCCAGTGCGCTTTGCGGTGCAAGGTCGGTGATGAGGTCCGAACGAAACGCATCGAACTCCGCCGGATCCTCTCCTGGCAAAACCATCTGCTTTCCGCTCAAACCATGTTTTAGTGCATTCGATGCGATCCGTGTCTTGCCATCCGGGGTGCGCGGCCCCGTGCTTAGTTGCGCATTTCGTCTGTTTGCTTCGATCTGTCGTTCGCTGCTCATCCCCAACCTCCCTCCCACCGCCAAGCGTATAAAAGGCGAATCCTGACTATAGCCCTAAGCTAGATCGAGACGCAATAGGCGTCAGGTCACCGCCGCAGGCACGCCTCAGCATCCGGTGAGAAGGGCCCGGGGGTCCTGCGCCAATTTTGGCAGTTGATGAGCCTTAGCCGCGGAGGAGGGTTTTGACATATGACTCAGGTGCGGATGGGTCGCCTAACGCACGGTCTCGAACAAATCCCCCACCGAACAGTTTAGGTATTCGCACAGCTTAGCGACATCAACAAGGTCCACGCGCTGGGCACGATCGTAATAGAGCTTAGAAAGCATATTGCGACTGATGCCAGTCGCCCTGGCAACGTCGATTATTCGGACGCGCTTCTCGCCCATCAGGCGCGACAATCGCGACTGGATGACGACGTGGTGATTGCGCCGCTTTGACATCCAAGCCGCACCCTACCTAGCGCACGCTAGAGATGCAAAACGCACTTGCATATCGCAGGTCAATCGAGCATAATGCTTGTTAACAGAACATTATGCATTGTAACAATGCACAGCCAAAACTACTGAATTGCAAGCGGGACAGTCACAGATCCGGGAGAAAACAGGTGAAAACCATCCTGGACTACATGGAGGGCTTTCTCTGCGTTCTGACGGAATCCGAGATCTGGGATGGGCCGCGTCGCCCGGTGTTCGTGAAGGAATGGCATGCGGTCCACGCCGCGGACGAGGCGGAGATCCGAACGCTGCTGGGATGCCCGGTTACCGAGATCAATTCAGACGAAGGAACTTACATAGACGAGGAGGGCAACGTGTTTCAGTTGGCCGAAACAGGAAGGAGCAAACCGATGGAAATCGAACAATCTGCATTGGAAGGAGAGCCGGCAGGCGTCAACGCCCAGACCTCCGTCAATGGCCGGGCGCCGAAGGAAAACAAAGCGGAGGGAGCCGCGAGCAACGATCGCCGCGGCAACGTCAGGCAGGAACGGACACCGAAGAAAAAGACAAGGCGCGGTTCGGCGCGCGCCGAATCCGCCAATGGTCTCGGCGTCCAGATCGATGACGGCGCGCCGACGGAAGACTCGAGTTCTGCAGCGCCGATATTCTCACAGTTGAATCTGCGCGAGAAGTTCGCGGAAGTCCGTCGCCGGCTCGGCTATGTCCAGAAGCGCGGACACAACGAGCGGCATAACTACAGCTACGTAACGGCCGCCGACCTGGCGGGCGCGGTGGGCGACATCCTTGCCGAGCTCGGCGTGGTCGTGATTCCACAGCTTCAGTCGATCTCCACCGAGACGCCGCGCAGCTCCTCCGACCGCATCGCACGCGTAGTCATGAATTACCGGTTCGTGGATGCGAAGTCGGGCGACGAGCTGAGCGTTAGGGTGGCGGGTGAAGGGGCAGATGCCGGAGACAAGGCGCCCTACAAGGCGATGACCGGAGCGCTCAAGTACGCCCTGCTCCAATCATTTCTGTTGAGCACCGGTGATGATCCCGAAGACGAGCACGCAAATTCGAGGGCCGCGCTCAGCTCTGAGCGTGTCATCACGCCGGAACAGGTGCGCGAGCTGCAGGGACTGATCGAGGAGACCGGGACCGAGCTCGAGCGAGTACTTGCCTACTACCGGGTCGCGGCGCTAAGCGAGATGACCGAGGGCTCGTACCGCCGTGCGCTCGAATTGCTCAACCGCAAAATGGCCAAACAGGGCAGCCAGGAGAACGGAACCCATGCCCAGAATTGAGCGGCTGCAACAGAACACGCCGCAGTGGCACCTTTGGCGGCGGCGGGGGCTCGGTGCCAGCGACGCTCCGGTCGTTATGGGCGAGGCGGCTTTCAAGACGCCGCGCATGTTGTGGTCGATAAAGACCGGACGGATGCAGGAAGAGGCGGCAGGGCCGGCGGCACGGCGCGGGCGCGAGCTGGAGCGGCTAGCGCGACGGGTCTATGAGCAGGAAGTTGGGATCCAGATGGAGCCGCTGTGCCTGGTGCACGACCAACTGGAATGGATGCGTGCGTCGCTCGACGGCCTGAGCTTCGACGGTTCAACCGTACTCGAGATCAAGTGCCCCATGAATGGGCGCGACCAGAGAGCCGCTCGACAGGGGAGCGTGCCTCCGCAGTACCATGCGCAACTGCAGCACGAACTCGAGGTCTCGGGAGCGGCGGAGGCCCACTACTGGTCGTTCGATGGCAGCGCGGGAAGCCTGGTCAGAGTTCGCCCTGATCGCGAATACCTGAAGCGGCTCCTGGATGCCGAAGCTGCGTTCTGGCAGCTGGTCAGGGAAAACGTCTGGCCCGAGCCGGCGGGCGGCGAACTCGACCTGAGCACCGATCCAAAATGGCGCCAGGTCGCGTCGCGCTATCGTGAAGCGAAGCTGCGGCTGGAGACGGCAGCCGCAGAAGAGCACAAGCTGCGCGCGATACTCGAGAGCCTCGCGACCGCGCGCAGGACCTTTGGTTGCGGAGTCGAGCTCTTGAGAAGCTCCCGAAGGGGAGCGGTGGATTACGCTGCCATTCCGGAGCTGCAGGGCGTCAATCTGGAGCCCTACCGCAAGCCGCCGGTTGCGGTCGTCCGGATCAACTTTCTCGGGCCCAGCCTTACATAAGACATCGATGGAACAGTTCTTCAGCTTCCGTAACTTCCGCCAGTTCGAACGCAATCGCAAGGAGATCAGGCTGCCCTACGACCTGCTCAACGATCTGCGCTTTCGCCAGCTCCCCGATGCCGGCAAAGCGCATCTGATCTGTCTGCTGTTGCTGTCGGCGCGCATGGACAACATCCTGCCCAACAACCCGCTAAAGCTGGAGCAACTCATAGGCGCCACGGATTCAGTAGACCTGAGCGCGTTCGCGGACTTCGTCGCCTTCGCCCAAGTCGAACAATTCAACTACGAAGACCGTTTGGCCAAGCGACGGATTCCCGACACCGCGCGCACGGCGGTGCTGCTGCGCGACGGAGCGCGATGCCGCCGATGCCGGACGGCCGTCAATCTTGAAGTCGATCACATCATTCCAGTCAGTAAGGGCGGGAAAACTGAGGAGTCGAACCTGCAGACCCTTTGCCGGCGGTGTAACCGGCGCAAATGGAAGAAGCTGGTCGCTCGGATCTAACTACAGATGAGTGATGGAACCCAACCGCTCCACAGCGTCGCCGCTGAGCTGGCCCTGCTCTTCCTACGCGAGCTTGAATCCCGGGTGCCAAACGATCCGGGGCTGCTGGTCTCAACCGAGGCGGTGCTCTCCTTCGCCGCCATCAGGCATACCGATCCGGCCCAGTGGGAGCACTGGCAGGCCATTCTAGCTAAGTATGAGAAATCAGATCTGATTGAACACATGCTGCGCCAGCCAGTGCATGCGCAAGATTCGGAGTGGGAGTCGAAGGCCGACCGGCTGATCAGGCTCGCGCTGGGAACAGGACTCGAGCTGTTCCACGATCCGGACCACCAGGGCTGGGTCTCCGTTCGCGTTAACAGCCACTGGGAGAACCATTCTGTTAGATCTCGTGCCTTTCAGCTCTTTCTTCTGCGTCTCTATTACCGCGACACGGGCGAGAGCCCCGGCGCCCAGGCCATTCGCGCCGCCACAGACCTGTTCGAGGCGCGCGCCCTGTTCGATGGAGAAGAGTGTAGTGTTCACCTGCGCGTGGCCGAGTGCGGAGGCAAGCTATACCTCGATCTCTGCGACCGGACTTGGGGCGCGGTCGAGATCGATGCCGACGGCTGGCGGGTGGTCGATCGATCGCCGGCTAAGTTTCGTCGTGCGCGCGGCTCCCAACCGCTGCCGGAACCTGAGCGCGGCGGCAGCCTCGATGAACTGCGCCCCTTCTTCAATGTCGCTCACCACGGCTGGATACTGATCAGAGCCTTTCTGGTGGCTGCGCTGCGTCCGGGTTTCCCCTTACCTATTCTGGTCGCCACGGGCGAACAGGGCTCGGGGAAGTCGACCGCGTGCCGGGTCATCAGTTCGCTCATTGACCCGCGAACCTCCGCGCTAAGAGGCGTCCCCAGAGAGGCTCGTGATCTCATTGCGGCAGCCAGAAACTCCTGGCTTGTGTGCTTTGATAACCTGAGCCATTTGCCAGAAGAGCTGGCAGATGCTGCCTGTCGCCTTGCGACCGGCGGCGGCTTCGGTGGACGTCAACTCTATAGTGACCACGATGAGGCGATTTTCGATGCAACGCGTCCGCTGGTGTTCAACGCGATTCCTGAGCTCGGTACCGCAAGGCCTGATTTTCTTGACCGTGCACTGATAATCGAATTTCGAGGCATGTCGCCGGGGACTCGCCGGGATGAGGCGCAGTTCTGGAAGGAATTCGCTGAGCGGCAACCGCGTATTCTGGGCGCTCTGCTACAGGCAGCAGTAACAGGACTCCGAAATCTGCCTGGGGTCAAACTCGAACAGTCGCCGCGTCTTGCAGACTTTGCCCTGTGGGTGACCGCGTGCGAGAAAACCCTGGGGATGAGCACGGGGGAGGCGATGGCGGCCTACCGCGCCAATGGCACCGAGGCGCGCGGTCTCGCGCTCGAAGCTTCCCCGCTTTATGAACCGCTGTCCGAACTGGCCCGCGAGGGATTTACCGGAACCGTTGCAGAACTTCGTGTGCGTTTAGAGTCTATTGCTAGTGACGCGCGTCGCCGCTCGGCGCGTTGGCCAAAAGCCGCTCATACTCTGGGCAATGCTCTTCGGCGGATGGTAGGCACCCTCCGTGAATCAGGAATTGAGCTAGAGTTCAGCCGGCCCGATCACAGCGGAAGGCGAATTGTCGCTGTGCGGTCGCTAACCAGAACGTCGAAATCGCTGTCAGCGCCGTCAGCGCTGTCAGCAGAACCGCGTCGTTTTTGACGGGCGAATCCAAGGCATCCTCGTCCGAAGGCGCAACTGTGACATTGCTGAGTCTAGCCCATTTAAAGAACCTTGGGGACGGAGAGCTCTGTCTCACGTTGAACTGCTGACAGCGCTGACGGCGCTGACAGCGATTTCTGAGTTGTTCACATTCCAGTCTGTTATGCGCCCTTGGGTGTGATCGCGATGATTGCGTCAACGGCGGATTCAACGAGTGCCCCGAGCCGCCATGGTGTCTTCTCTAAGCGCCGACGCTACGCAACTTCAATTGCGATCACCAGATAGAAAGTCCGATGCTCCGTCCAGTTGAGCTACCGGCGCGCATGTCAGTCGAGCCCCGGCCTTGCATAAAACAACGATGGAGCAGGTTTTCGGCTTCCGTAACTTCCGCCAGTTCGAGCGCAGTCGCAAGGAGAGCAGGCTGCCCTATGACTTGCTCGGCGCTCAGAGGCGTCCCTCGCGAGGTTCGTGATCTCACTGCAGCCGCCAGGAACTCCTGGCTCGTGTGTTTCGATAACCTGAGCCGCTTACCCGAGGAGCTGGCCGATGCGGCCTGTCGCCTCTCGACCGGCGGCGGCTTCGGTGGCCGGCAACTCTACAGCGACCATGACGAGGCGATCTTCGATGCCACCCGTCCGCTGGTCTTCAACGCCATTCCCGACCTAGGAACTGCAAGGCCAGATTTTCTCGACCGTGCGCTGATAGTCGAGTTTTTGAGTTTCACACCCGAGGTGCGGCGGGACGAGGCAGCAGTACTGGCGCGAATTCTCCGAGCGACGACGGGATCCTGGGTGCGTTGCTCGACGCGGCGGTGGCGGCACTCCGAAATCTTCCCAAGGTCAGGCTCGAGCGCCCGCCACGGCTGGCGGACTTCGCCTCGTGGGTGAGCGCGTGCGAGGTAGCCTTGGACATGCAGCCGGGGTCAGCCATGGCGGCTTGCCAAGACAATTGCGCCGAGGCACGCGACCTCGCGCTCGAGGCCTCCCCGCTCTACTTGCCGCTGGACGAGTTGGCCCGCGACGGCTTCACCGGGACGGTCGCAGAACTTCATACGCGGCTTGACTCCATGGTCAGCGACGCCATGCGCCGTTCGGTGCGCTGGCCGAAGGCGCCCAATGGCCTGGGTAATGCGCTCAGACGCATGGCCACCAATCTGCGCGCCGCAGGAGTGGAGCTTCACTTCAGCCGCAACGACGTGCAGGGCAGACGCGTGGTCTCCGTTGTCGGTGTTGCGCAGATGCGGAAAACACCGCCAGTTGCTGTCAGTAGCCGTCAGTAACCGGCACGCAAGACCCTTCCTGCCGCCTACTGACGATCACTGACGACAACTGTCGGTCTTTTCCATTCTTCGCGACCTTGGCGACCAACTTTTCAGACGATCCAACGGGCGAACGGAACAGTCGCGCTCACGCACGCCTGCCGGCGTGACGTCGTCGCGGCCATCCGACATGAGTCAGAACTCGCGTCTTTGCAAGCGACCAGCGGCCCGCCGTCCGCGACGCGGTGCATCGGCCCAGGGCGCCAATGGCCCGGGGATGCGCTCAGGTGCATGGCCACAAATCTCCGCGCTGCGGGAGTGAGCTTCAGTTTAGCCGCAAAGTATGCAGGGCAGGCGCGTCGTCTCTGCGGTCGCTGCCACGCAAATTCGAAAGACGCCTTCAGTTGCTGCCACTGGCCGTCAGTAGGCCGAGCGCCCGGGCCCCTTTCTTCGGCTAATCCCCTTTCCCTCGGCTAATGAAGATCACTTACGATAGCTGATTTATACTCAAGGACGCAGAGCACATCTGGATTCGAGATAGCCAGACTGACTATCCAAACCGGACGTTATCTCTCGTATTCAAAGGTGGAATGAGCAAAGCGTTACGGTCCATGTCGAACTACCATCAAGTGCTGGCCGAATTCCCTTTGCGGAAATGTGAGCACTCAAATCACTGACCAGGAGGCACCTCGGGTCAGTACAATGGAACAGATCATGGAAAGTCTCGAAGTAAACCCACATAGGATGGGTGAGTTTTTGTGAGGCGCCCATTGCGAAAAAAGCATCAGCGGCCAGCAGGCCAGCAGGTAACTGAGTTTCTCTTGAACGGCTGACCTTAGCAACGGCAATAGGGCCGTTTAGCGGAAGCCACAAGCTCAGCACTATCGCACCTACACAGATCGACGGACGCCATCACAACGCTGAAGTTGCAAAGAGAAATTACTGGCTGGCCATTGGAGAACTTTGATCTGTTACGGCGCGGGCTCATTCTGAGTGTGCCCACCTCATCCCTATGACGGCCTTCTCTATAGGGATACCCTATTTTAGCGCTCTCATATCGAAGTTGAATCTGTGTGAAAGAGATGACAAAGCCCACGGAATCAGGTAGGTTGGCACTCGAGGGTCCGGCGGCGAATCTGGCGGAACGGATTCACTCTGCGATTGGTCCGCGGCTAGATAGATAGGCATATTATTTATTGCGCCTATGGAGCAAGATCGAGTAATATATTACGTGTAATGGCACTTCGGATAGGCATTGACTTTGACAATACCATCGTCTGCTATGACGAAGTGTTCGCCCGAACGGCAAAGGCAGCGGGATTGATTCCCCAAGATTTTCGAGGCGGCAAGGCCAGCGTGCGACAGTTTATCCGTGGGCTCAGCTGTGGGGAGGAGAAGTGGCAACGGTTGCAAGGAAGAGTCTATAGCGATCAAATGGACGGCGCTGCGCTCTTCGCGGGAGCAGCGCGATTCTTGTCGCGATGCCGTCGGCGAGCTGACACAAGCGTTTTCATCGTCAGCCACAAGACCGAATTCGGGCACTTCGACGCCTCTGGGATTAACCTGCGTGAGGTCGCGCGCGCCTGGATGGTCAAGCACGGTTTCTTCGAAAAGGGTGGCTTCAATCTCTCAAGCGATGCTCTATACTTCGAGCACACGCGCGACGACAAGATCAAAAGGATAGCTCGATTGGGTTGTACACACTTCATCGATGACCTGGAGGAAGTCCTAGGGCACTCGCGATTTCCCGCCGGGGTCAGGCGAATTCTTTTTCTGAACGGAAGATCCGATATACCAGCGGTGACCTATGAGGTTTGTGCCGACTGGCAAGAAATAGAAGAAACCGTATTCGCGAATGCGTAGTGATGGGTTGTACGATTCTCTGAGCAAGACCGCCGAAGGGCTTTCCGGCCGCCGCGTAGATTCCGTTGTGCCGGCTGCCTCAGGTGGCAACAGCCGCGTCTACCGTGTTCGATGTGGGCGTCAGGATTTCGCACTGAAGTGCTATCCGCCACGCGGTCATGATCCGCGAGAACGCGCCAGTACCGAATTCAATGCCCTACGATTTTTGGAACGTTATTGTCCGGGCCTTGCTCCGCGGGCATACGCAGTCAATGCCAGCGGATATCTTCTTCTGGAGTGGATTGAGGGTTCTCGTGTGGCTGAAGTCGGACCTACCGAGGTGGATGCCTCAGTAGCGTTCATGAGCGCCCTTTTCAATGCCAGCGCTCAGCCGGCGGCCCATGACATGCCACTTGCTTCTGAGGCCTGCCTCTCAGGTGAAGAGGTCGTACGACAGCTGCTCGACCGGGAGGCTAAATTGCGGGCGGTGGCCGGGCACGCTCTGGCAGAGTTCCTCGATCGCGAGTTCGCACCAGTCAGAGAAAGGCTCGTAGAGCAAGCTCGATCTGGCTACACAAGGGCGAACCTTGATTTCTCAACAGAGCTCGTTTTCTCTTCATGCTCTCTTGTTTCCTCGGACTTTGGATTTCACAATGCGATGCGGAAACGGAATGGCGTCCTGATTTTTGTCGACCATGAGTATTTCGGTTGGGATGATCCGGTCAAAGTCACCGCCGATTTTCTGCTCCATCCGGCCACACCCCTTACCGACGATATGGCGGTACGTTTCTGGCGGAATGTATGTGGCCAACGCAAGGATGACGAGTCGTTTCTTATCCGTCTTAAGCTACTATACCCTCTATTCGGTGCAAGGTGGTGTCTGATCCTCTTGAATGAATTTCTGCCCGAGCGCTGGATTGGACGCGTCTTCGCGGGGGCGCGCAGTGAATGGGCGTCGGCAAAGGTCGAGCAGCTGCGGCGATCGCGCGATCTGTTGAGGAAAGTTCTGAACAAATATCAAGGCCTCTTCAATGAGCAGTGATGCAGCAGCTCCATGCGCTGATTTGGCAGCGAATGGTCTGGATGGGCGATCACTGTACCTGCGCCGGCTGATCGTGCGGGCCCTCGAAGGCGGTGGTCGCGGGCACGTCGGATCATCACTGTCGCTCATCGAGATTATGCGTGTACTCTACGACAACATCCTAGCCTACCGGCCTAAGGAGCCAGAGTGGAGCGACCGAGATCGCTCCATTCTCAGCAAAGGGCACGGGTGCCTCGCGCTCTACGTCATCCTGGCGGACAAAGGTTTCTTTCCGCTCGAGGAACTAGACAGGTTCTGTCGACGGACATCAATCCTGGGCGGCCATCCTGAAGCGGGCAAGGTACCTGGAGTGGAAGCATCGACGGGCGCGCTTGGTCATGGATTGCCGATCGGCGTGGGACGTGCGATCGCCGTTCGCCATCAGAAGCGACAGAGCCGGGTGTTCGTTATTATGGGTGATGGCGAAATCGACGAGGGCTCAGTCTGGGAAGCTGCACTGTCCGCCAGCAAGCATCGGCTGAGTAACCTGACCGCTTTAATTGACTACAACAAGATACAATCCGCTGGCCGCACTTCCGAGATTCTGAATCTGGAACCTCTGGTCGACAAATGGCGCAGCTTCGGTTTTGCGGTCGCCGAGGTCAATGGTCATGACGTAAATGCTCTCCGCAAGCTTCTCAGAAGCGTCCCGCTTGATCCTGACAAGCCCACCGCCATCATCTGTCACACGATCAAAGGCAAGGGTATCCCTTTCGCCGAGAACGATCCGGAGTGGCACCACAAGTCGAGCATCAGCGCTGACGTCATCCGCGATCTGTATGCGGCGCTCGAGGGGGCGTAATGCGGCAGACCTGCGTCAACATGGTGTTCGAGCTGGCTAAACGTGATCATCGCGTCTTTTATGTCGGGTCCGATTTAAGCCCAGACATCGCAGCCAGGATGACGCGCGATCTGCCCGACCGTGCCTTCATGGAAGGTGTTAGTGAAGCCAACGTGGTCGGGATGGCCGCTGGTCTTGCGATGGAGGGATGCATTCCTTTTGTCCATACGATCGCGGCGTTTATCACCCGACGTTGTTATGAGCAGGTGGCGGTCGATCTCTGTCTGCACAATCTGCCGGTCCGTCTGATCGGAAACGGCGGCGGTTTGGTTTACGCCCCTTTGGGACCGACTCATCTGGCTATTGAAGATATTGCGATTATGCGGGCGCTACCGAACATGACCGTGGTCGCGGTGAGCGATGCCGATGAGATGCGGCGACTCATGAATCAGACGCTGGATTGGCCCGGGCCGATCTATATAAGGCTCGCCAAGGGTGGCGATGCGATCGTCAGCCGCGCCGAGAACGGCTTCCAAATTGGCAAAGCGATTCCAATGCGATCCGAAACCGGCGCGAGCGTGGCGTTGGTCTCTACCGGGATCATGACGGGGCACGCTTTGACGGCAGCGGAGTTGCTCTCCAAGCAAGGATTCAGAACTAACGTTTTGCACGTCCACACGCTCAAGCCACTTGATACGGAAGCTATTCGGCAGTGCATACAGGGTACGCGACTGCTCGTAACTATCGAAGAGCATACGACCGTGGGCGGCTTGGGCAGTGCGGTCGTCGATTCATTGATCGACGAGATGGGACGCGGAGCGCTGGCTATCAGGCGCCTGGGAATTCCCGATGCCTTCGCGAAAAGCTACGGGTCTCAGGATGATCTGCTCGACATTTATGGTCTGCGGCCCGCGCAGATCGCTAGTACGATCACCGAAGCGCTCCGACTAGTGAAGGCTGCCTAGCGCGTCGATAGGCTTTGGCGGCCACGGGTCCGCTAAGCAGTGAGAATGCCCGCTCTTTAAAGGAACAATAATGCAAGAAGTGGACTTCTTGAGCAAGTATCAAAAGGCCACCAAGCGTGATTACACCGCGCGTGTGGTCGAACACGATAAGGCTGAATGTGCTACCATAGCCAAAAAATGGGGATATGACTACTGGGATGGTGAGCGTCAATTTGGTTATGGCGGTTACAAGTATGACGGTCGGTGGGCTGGTATCGCCCAGGATATGGCGCGACATTACGGTCTCAAGTCAGGGAACAGAGTGCTCGATATTGGTTGCGGAAAAGCATTTCTGCTGTACGAATTGACCAAAGCCGTTCCCGGGCTCATACCGGCAGGAATAGATATCTCTGAATACGGAATCAAGCATGCGAAGGAAGAGATGAAACCATTTCTAAGAGTGGGAAGCTGTACGAATTTGCCTTTTGCCGACAAGAGCTTCGACTTCGTTTATTCCATCAACACTTTCCACAACCTTAAAGTCGACAACGTTCAGCAAGCGATTCACGAAATGGAACGAGTCGGTAAAGGAATGAAATGGGTGTGTGTGGAGTCTTATCGAACTGAGAAAGAGAAAGTCAACTTGCTGTACTGGCAACTGACATGTATGAGTTTTCACATGCCTGAGGAATGGGTTTGGCTCTACCGGCATTTTGGCTACACCGGAGACTATGCATTCATTTTCTTTGAATAGCTGGATCGCGGACTTTGCTCAGACGATTCACCAGGTTTTCGCTGGAGTCATTCAATGAAGGCCGCTGTTCTCGTGAAGCAGAATGCCCCCTTGGAAGTCTACGAACTAGAGGTTCCTAGGCTCGATATAGGACAGGTTCTCGTTCGCGTCGAGTACAGCGGGATCTGTGGAAAGCAGATAGACGAAATCACAGGGCGGCAGGGTGAGGATCGCTTCATTCCTCATCTTCTTGGCCATGAAGGGGGTGGAACGGTTGTCGAGGTTGGCCCCGGCGTGACGAAAGTGAAGTCTGGCGATCGCGTTGTGATGCATTGGATCAAGGGCACCGGCATCGATTCAGCACCTCCGCGCTTTTCTCACCAAGGCAGAACGCTCAGCGCTGGATGGGTGACAACCTTCAGCGAGAATTCGATCGTCTCGGAGAACCGTCTGACTCCGGTCGACCGTGATACAGGATTCGATGTTCTAGCGCTGCTGGGATGCGCAGTTACCACCGGACTCGGAATTGTATTCAACAATGTTGGACTTAGGCCTGGTCAATCGATCGCCGTATTCGGCGTCGGCGGTGTGGGTCTGAACGTCATCCAGGGTGCGGACCTGGTTAACGCGTACCCAGTCGTCGCAATCGACAAAAGCATTCAGAAGCTTGAGTTCGCCAAAAAATTCGGCGCGACCCACATCTTGAATGTAGAAGATTGCGATATAGGGGCAGTTCTCGCCGAGATCACCAAAGGGCGTGGCTTCGACGCGGTGGTCGACACAACCGGAGTAAATGCCGTACGTCAGGCGGCATACGAAGCGACGTACAATAAAGGTTTGACCGTGTTTTGCGGGGTTCCGTTCGCCGGCGATCGGATTTCGATCGATTCGTTTCCATTGCACTTCGGCCGACGAATCATCGGTTCTCACGGCGGTGATACCATTCCAGATATTGACATTCCGCGCTATCTGACCTTGTACCGACTCGGCAGGCTTAAACTAGACGAACTAATCTCAGCCAGGTTTTCACTCGCGGAAGTCAATCGCGCGGTGGAGCTTGTCAGATTTGGCCAGACTTGCGGACGGTGTTTGCTGAAAACCAGCTTGGACTGAGGCGCACATCGGCGAGGCTAATTCAGAAAAGCTTAATCTTCTGCATCATCTTGATATTGAAGTAACGGGGGTTCTCAAGCGAATCGGGCAGCTTGCCCGCGTCGAAGGCGGCCTTGAGTCCTCTGACAGCATCTTCGATCGTTCGCGAGGGGCGGAAGCCGATATCGCGGGCTATCTTCTTCGAAGATACCTGATATGAGCGATGATCGTCGGTGGGTACGACTTGGATTGGCAAATTCCGATTGACGACGGACCTTATGATCTCAGCGAGCTGCATGAGCGTGTGATTCTCGTAGCCCACGTTCCATGTTTTGCCGTCGATCCTCTCGTCTGAGAGCTCGAGCAGCTTCAGATATATATCGCACATGTCCTCGATGTGCAGATTCGGACGTTTCTGATCTCCGCCGAAAACCCTAATGCGATTCTCGTTGATCGCGAGATTGGTAAGGATGTTCACGACGACGTCAAGCCGCTGCCTCGGCGCGTAGCCGCAAACCGTGGCGGGGCGGAGGGTGCAGGTCACAAATCCCGGCTGCCGCTCTTCGGTGAGTACAGTCTCGCACATGGCCTTGTACTTCGAATAGTCCGTCAATGGTTCGAGCGGGAGGTCCTCGCCGACTTCGGACTCGCGCTTTACGCCGTAGACGCTCGACGAAGACGCATAAATGAAGCGCCGAGCCCCCGCGCGTTTGGCAGCCCGGACCAGCGGCCGAAAGCAGTCGTAATTGATCGATTTGCCAAGCGCTGGGTCTAGCTCGAACGACGGATCGTTCGAGATACAGGCCAGATGAACGACGGCGTCGCACCCCTTAAGCGCTCGCGCAACCGCCGCTGGATCGCGCAAGTCCCCCTTAATCTCGCGCAGGTTGGGATTGCCACGAATGCGGTCAAAGACCTCCGTGCCATACAGAAAAAGATCGAGGACGTTCACGCTGTGTCCGGCCGCAAGGAGTCTCGGGACGAGCACGCTGCCGACATAGCCGGCGCCTCCAGTGACCAGCACGTTCCCGGAGTTCTGCACCATCTTATGGATCTTGGGCGCGGAACAGCGTCATTGGAGCAGCGCCGTAGCGAACTTCATTAGCGGTACGCGTTCAATGGAGGAGCGATGACCAACAATCCCGACCTTGAGCGCGCCTGCCGCGTTGCCGAGAAACCCCACTACATCCATCGCGCCTCCGGCCGCCACGAACGGCGCGGCTACCGAGAAGAACGCATCGCCTGCGCCCACCGTATCGACCACGGTCTTCGTGAATGCAGGTATGTGCACCACGCCATTCTCGGGATTGTACGTATAACATCCAAAACTGCCGTGAGTGACGATGATGTTACCGCAATCGACGCGCTTCGCAAGACCGTCCCTGATCACCTCCGAGATATCGCTGAAACGATCGGCCATCGCGAGCCGCGCTTCTGGTGCGTCGAGGCACACGAAGTCTGCGCGAGGGTATTTCGTAATTAGATTGAACCCCAGGTTGGCACTGTTGGATTGCGCGTTAACTGCCAGGAATCTCGAATTATCGCAGACAATACGCACCATCTCTCGATCCATCAAACCGTGGCCGAAGTCCGTTACAACCACGAGGTCCGCGTCTTGGCACACCCGCTTAACGGCTGTCTTCAGAGTATTGCCCTCTGCTGCCGGGAAGGGAGTATCGTCCATAAAGTATACTTCAAACATCTTGCGCATGTAGCTGGGCTGAACATAGCGTAGCTTACGAGTGGTGGGCCGACCCGGTATCTCTACCCTCTCGTACTTCACGTTGGGGCGTAACGCATCCGCTATGAGTGCGCCATAGTTGTCTAGCGCGCCAAGTGCGCAAAACACCTCGATTTCGCGGCAAAAGCTTGCCAGATGATTTGCCGCCGCGAAAACACCACCGGCAAAAACCTCACGATCTGCCGCCAGCGTTGCGATTACGTTTTCCTTGGGAGATTTTCCTAGCGGTGTAACATAGTGATACTCGTCGACGATCGCATCGCCGACGAAAGCAATTTTGTAGTTCTTGATGCGGTCCAAGAGAGCGTTGATTCGGCTCAGCCCCTCGGCTGCGCGTAGCCGTTCAAGGAATTCGCGCAACGGAGGATCGTAGATGTCCACGTAGCGATTGATAAGGCTGGACGAACTGAACGTAAGGTCCTTGGTGAAAACCAACTGACCCCCATGCCGCTCGACAGTTTCACGCTCCGACCGGATTTTGCCGGTAAGATCGTCGTCTGGATTTTCGTAGTCCGATCCCTTCAAGTACACGTTGGGCTTGATCTTGCTTATTGCCGACTCGGCGGAAGGGGCATAGTTGATTGCCACGTAGTCGACTACTTCAATCGCGCCGAGCATTTCGGCCCGAATCGTTTCCGGAAAGATCGGGCGGCCGGGTCCTTTGTTGACAAACTGGTCCGCAGTTACGGTCACCATCAGGACGTCGGCTTCTTTACGCGCCAACTCGATATGCCGCAGGTGGCCAAAATGGATTAGGTCGAAGACTCCGTGGCAAAGTGCGACCGTCCGTCCGCCCTCGCGAATTTGCTCTGCAATTTCGGACAGTTCGCCGATCGTTTTTATTTTATCGCGCCCGGTACGATATCCCGAGAAACCGGATGCTAATGGTACAGTCGCTAGTTTCATAACGTCCCCCTCCCGCCCGTCGCTGCAGAACGGCTGCCGCCAGTTCGCGCCGCGCTCTTTCTATCGTCGCGGCATCACAATCCTCTTTCCTCCATCACTTCCTGATTGGCCTCCCCCTTGGCAACTCCTTTTCTTCAGGCCAGATGCCTGATGATAGAGCCGGACAAACTCATAGAGAATTTACCACACGCGAGAGAATAGGTCCAATAGACAACAGTAGCAACCTCTTATCTGTTTAGAAAGACCGAATCTCGACTAGACGAGGCTAAATCTATTTTCCGATAGATGGACGAGACTGAATCCGTCTTTAGATGGGTAGAGACAATTCGCCCTGCCATCGCGTGCGGTACCCATGAAATTCTGGTATTACAATGGGGTGGTGCATGGGCGCGGCAGCGCAAGCCGATCGATACGTCAAGGGGAGATAACCGCAAGCCACGAGTGCAATGTCGACAGCGAAGATAACCGAGTCTGATTTTGATTCGGATTTTCTGGCCGACTACGTCCGCCGCCTCCACGATGCCATAGCGCTGTCGGATGAGCGTCTGGCGTGGTTCCGCGCTGCGCGCGAGATTTGGCGCGAAACGCGTGCGGCCGGAGGGAGGGTAGTGTTTATCGGCAACGGCGGTTCCGCAGCGATTGCCTCGCATTTGGCGAGCGATCTTAGTAAGGCCGGCGGGGTCCCGGCGCTTTGTTTCAACGATTCCAGCCTGATCACCTGTCTGGCCAACGACTACGGCTTCGAGAACTGGATCGCTCACGCGCTTCGCCTGAATTGCTGGGCTTCGGATTCTTTGGTGGCGATCAGTTCCTCTGGACGCTCAGCGAATATCCTGAACGCAGTGGCGGCCGCGCGCCGGCTCGAGATGAAGGTCGTGACGCTCTCGGGTATGGAAGCCGACAACCCATTGCGCCGCCTCGGCGACGTCAATCTTTGGCTCGACAGCAAAGCCTACAACATCATCGAGAGTGCTCATCAGTTCTGGCTCATGATGGTGCTGGACTGGATCATCGGCCGGGCCGAGTACAAAGCGAGCTAGCACGATGACCGCCGCAGCGCGATGCTTGGTCACCGGAGGGGCGGGTTTCATCGGCAGTCACTTGGTTGATCGCCTGCTCACTGACGGCCACGAGGTCGTAGTCATTGATGACTTCGCTACCGGACGTCGTGAGAATCTGAAGGCGGCAGCATCCTCAGGCCGGTTCACACTCCATCGCGCTGACATTGCTGATTTCGATACCATCCGTCCGCTTTTCGCAGGTGTGGATTGGGTCTTTCATCTTGCCGCGATGGCCGACATCGTGCCCTCGATACAGAGTCCGATGGTTTATCATCATGCTAATGTCAACGGGACGCTCAGCGCGCTCGAGGCTTCGCGCGCTGGCGGGGTGAAGCGGTTCATCTATGCGGCTTCGTCGTCTTGCTATGGAATTCCGGATGTCTACCCGACGCCCGAATCGGCCCCGATTCGCCCGATGTATCCTTATGCGCTGACCAAGAATGTTGGTGAGCAGTATGTCATGCACTGGCATAAGGTGTATGGCCTGCCGACGCTCGCGCTGCGGCTTTTCAACGTATTCGGGCCGCGCCACCGAAGCAGCGGAACCTATGGCGCGGTGTTCGGCGTGTTCCTGGCCCAGAAGCTGGCCAAACAGCCGTTTACCGTGGTCGGCGATGGAACTCAGACCCGCGACTTTACGTTTGTCTCCGACGTAGCTGACGCCTTCGTTACGGCGGCGAATTCCGATCTCTCGGGGCAAATCCTTAACGTCGGCTCCGGCCACACCTATAGCGTCAATCGGCTGGTCGAGCTCCTCGACGGGCTGACAGTAAACATTCCCAAGCGCCCCGGCGAGCCAGACTGCACGTTCGCTGACATCACTATGATCAGCGGAGAGCTTGGATGGGCACCGCGTGTACGTTTCGAGGATGGTGTTCGGATCATGCTCGAAAAAATCGACGGCTGGCGCGACGCACCGGTATGGACGGTCGAGAAGATCGACGAGGCAACCGCCGACTGGTTCAAACATCTTGGCCGCCGAAGATCTAGACGCATCGCTTTGGAGGATCTGCGCGACGCAATGCGAGGTAGTCAGATTCTTGATCCCTATGCGATCTTGAGCCGCGATCGCGGCCAGGAACCTTGGCCTTCATTATCGCCGATAGATTGCCGGCTCATGCTGACACACCACTTCGTACAACCGGTTCTCCCCGCACGCGCAGTTATACTGGGATCGGATGGATTCCTTGCACACGAATTGCGACAAGTATTTGCAGCAGACGGGCTCAACGTCCGAGCGGTCGGAAGCAAGGAATTGGACCTGACCGGCGCCGATGCGGTCTGCCGTCTAATTGAACTGCTTCATCCGGATGATGCGCTGCTCATGGCCGCAGCCCTTACGCCTGATAAAGGCCGTGACGTCGCCACGCTCATGAAAAACCTTCGAATGGCCGAAAATGTCTGCTCGGCAATAGCGCAAAATCCGCCGGCACACTTCCTCTATATCAGTTCTGACAGCGTCTATGACGCACGCCATTCCTCATTTCTCAACGAGGATTCGACTTGTGAGCCGACTGGCCTTTACCCCCTGATGCACGTTGCGCGGGAGAGAATTTTCGAGCAGGCGTGCGCGTCTGCCAGGATTCCTTTCGTTATCGTGCGGCCGTGCGCGATATATGGACCTCGTGACACACACAACAGTTATGGACCAAATCGCTTTATTCGGACGGCTTTGAAAGATGGCAAGATTACTCTCTTCGGCGGCGGCGAAGAGCGGCGCCACCATCTCTACGTCTCGGACGCAGCCAAGATCGTGGAGCTTTGTCTGGTGCATCGCAGCGCCGGGACTATCAACGCCGTAACTCCAGAGGCCGTCCCCTTTCATACGGTTGCGCAACTGGTTATGTCAATTATCGGATGCCCAATCGTGTTGGAACACTTACCCAGATCGGCCCCGATCACGCATCGCCCTTTCGATTCTACCGTACTGGCCAAGGCCTATCCGCGATTCTCACCTATTCCGCTCGCAACAGGCCTTGCTCGAACGCTCGCTGAGGTAGCACAGAGATCACCGGGAGTCCAAACTTTTACCGGCACAAATCTGTCCGCCGGGAGTCACCGAGATGAACGATAAGGATGAGATGAACGATGAACGCCCCAAGCCTTTGGGATTGACGCGGGAGCCACAGTACCAGCGCACTATTGAACTAGCGCACGACCGTGGCCTGACCACCCTGGGCCTTATGACCAACCAGACATGGATCGATGATCCACGCCATCTGGTATTTACTCTGGCTCGATACAAGTTTGTCGCCAAGATGCTCGCAGGACGCGGCCACGTGCTCGAAGTCGGGTGCGCTGATGCATTCGGCACTCGCCTGGTCCTGCAAGAGGTGAAGCAGTTGACCGCTACGGACTTCGATCAGACATTCGTTGACGACGTGCTGCAACGAATGGACGAGCGCTGGAAATTCGATTGCCGACAGCATGATCTGCGAAATAGCCCATTTCCCGGCAGCTTCGACGCGGCATACGCTCTCGACGTTATCGAACATATACCGGCGGAACAAGAACAGGTATGGGTACGCAACATCGTCCGTTCACTTAATCCGGAAGGAGTACTAATTCTGGGATCGCCTTCGCTGGAGTCGCAAGCCTATGCTTCACCTCCCAGTAGAGTCGGTCATGTGAATTGCAAGACGGGCAAAACTCTCCGCGCCTTGCTAGAATGTTTTTTTCAAAACGTTTTCATATTTTCGATGAATGACGAAGTAGTGCATACAGGCTATTCCGCGATGGCGCATTATTTGATCGGACTCGCATGCACTCGCAGGGCTGCGTACACATGACTGCCGCGACCGCACAGATCGTCCCCGAGACCGTTGGCGATTCGCTCGATCTGACCATCGCGATCCCGTGCCTCAACGAAGAACGATTCATCGCCGCAACTCTGGACACGCTTGCGGCGGCAATGAGCGAATTGTCTCTCCGCTTCGAAGTCATCGTGATAGATGATGGCTCGACTGACCGCACTGGGGATGTGGTGGAGCGGTACATCTGTGATCACCCCGATTTTCCGGTGCGGCTTCACCGTAATGGACGGAATCGCGGATTAAACCGCTGTTATGTGGACGGTGCCTTTCTGGGGCGAGGCAAATACTACCGCATGGCTTGCGGCGACGACGTGGAACCAAAGGAGACGTTCATCGCTATTTTCCGCGAATTGGGTAAAGCCGATCTGGTCATCCCCTACCATGAACAAATACCGGGCAAGTCCTCATTTCGGCTTGCACTCTCACGCTCATACACTTTTCTCGTAAATCGATTGAGTGGCTATCGGATACGTTACTACAACGGACTGACGCTGACTTCACGATACAACGTGATGCGTTGGGGACCGTACTCTTTTGGATTTGGATTCCAGGCTGAACTGATTACTCGTCTGCTCGACGAAGGAGCTACGTTTATCGAAATTCCGGTAATAGCGACACACCAGGACAAAACTCAGAAGAATTC
This sequence comes from uncultured delta proteobacterium, assembly GCA_963710455.1. Lineage (GTDB taxonomy): Bacteria > Desulfobacterota > Binatia > Binatales > Binataceae > JAKAVN01. Next base: position 167,288 of record CAVQAG010000005.1, on the reverse strand, counting down.
CGCTCTAAACTGGCGTAACTTTCTTTCGGTGGGTCACACCCTTTCGGAGATGTTCATACGCCGGATCCGTCGACGAGCCTTTAAGAGATGGTAGTCTTGTAATGTTCAAAAACTGCAATCATGCTTCCTTCGCTTCGATGGCTGTATCGCTGCGAACACGTGAAGGCGCATTTGGTTTTGACGCAGCGTCGATCCGATGGTAGTGCAGGACAATGACGCAATAAGAGATAATTGTGGCAGCCGAGGAACCCACCTGCAGCATCTGTGGCTCAGCGCGCCTTAGGCGGATAGACGCCTTCGGCGCGCTGCCGCGAGTGACTTCAGACTGTGCACCTTTTCGACCGGGTGGCAGACTTGCCGTATGCCTCCGCTGCGGTGCCGCACAGTCTTTCGCCGACGAGCAATGGTTCGCCGAAATCACAGAGATTTACCGAAAATACGATATTTACAATCAGTCCAGGGGTATTGAGCAACAGGTGTTTGACCCGGTTGGTGGATCTCTACGTCCGCGGAGCGAGTTGCTTTTGGAACGCCTTCTGGAAGTCAGCGGCGTACCAGAGGTAGGCAGCGTTTTGGATGTTGGATGCGGAAGCGGCGGCACCTTGAAGGCTTTTGACAACCTGGGGAATTGGGTTTTATACGGGCTCGACATCGACGATCGCAACCTGCCATCTCTTCGCGCTATGCACGGTTTTCGCGACCTGTATACTTGTTCTCCGGCTGAAGTGTCGGAGCAATTCAATATTATTACCTTGGTCCACTCTCTAGAGCATTTTCCGTGCCCGGGGGAGACGTTGAAAACTCTTCGGAGGAGACTGTCGCCGAACGGCTGCTTGCTCATCGAAGTGCCGAACGCGATGGCAAATCCGTTTGACTACGTCGTCGCTGATCACTTGACGCACTTTACGCCGGACACCTTGACCTACCTGGTTCGGTGCGCCGGATTCCATATCCTATGCGTCGCTACGCACTGGGTTAGCAAGGAGATTTCTCTTGTTGCAATCGCCGACGCCTATGGCGGGCTGCGTTCGGGCATTCCCAGACCGAACTCGCGGGTGAGCGTCACTGCTCAGATAACCTGGTTGAATGACTTCGTAGACTCCGCCGTTAAAAGTTCGGCGGCTCCTGGACCGTTTGGATTGTTTGGCACCTCGATTGCCGCAACGTGGCTGTCGCCAGCCGTTTCTGATCGCGTACAATTTTTCGTCGAAGAAGATCCGAGCCGCATCGGCCGCACCCACATGGGACGTCCAGTTCTAGGTCCTGATCAAGTTCCTTTGGGGGCTGAGGTGTTTCTCGCAGTTATTCCAGCAATGGCGGCTTCGATCAAAGAGCGTTTAAAATACCTACCGATCAACTTTAGCGATCCGCCACCGATACCTTAGAGACCATTACTCGTCTACTTGACGAGGATGCGAGCTTTATCCAAATTCCAGTGGCCGCCCCACATCAACCAAGGGCGGGTAAACACTCCGCGCTCAACCGGCGAAATTGGGTTTCAGTAGCTCATACCTTATCCGAGGTTTTTATTCGGCGAGTGCAAAGACGTACTTTTGGGTAATCGTTTGACGGCGTTTCCTGGTAGAACTAAGTCGTCAGTGTCATGCAAACTGTCCATCGCACTGCGTGCCCTCCGGCTTTAGAGCGATCGTGCGAGGTTCGCGAAGCCGGATCGCGGCCATGCCAGGGAATGGGTACTCGAGCATTATGGGTGCGGCCCAAGTTGGTTTTGATCGGACGGTTGAGACAGTAGGTCTTTGAGGCCAGAGTCCATAGGCCGCAAGGTGACTTTTCCGTCGTCATCGAGTACCCAGACCCGGCGGCCGGGATAATATCGCAACAGCTTATCATCCTTACCGCCGGGCATCGCATGCGCCCACACGATGCGAGACTGATCTATATTCGCACCATTGTATACCCACTCGAAGTTAACCAAGTGGTGCGAGCCGTATCGAACTAAAACCAGAGAGCGTCCAGGCTGCTTTTGCAAAAATGCGAGCACTCGGTCACGTTCGGCAATGAACGTACGCATATCTAGCCGCCAAAAGCGGGATGCGGGATCCGTGATGCGAGAAACCTCGAATGTCGCGATGCAGTAAAATATCATGCAGACCGCCAGCAGGCGCATCTTGCCCGGCGGGAATCGAGATGAAACGTCCCGAACAGCGGCGCTGGCAATCAGGTACACGAGGACTGTCGCGGGCGCGAAATAGTGGGGATAGAGGTTAACTTCAACCGATAGTCCGAGGTAAAAGAGCAGCAGCAATAAGAGCGGGCGCCGTAAGCGACGATTTCTCATTAGTCGTATCGAGCTGACGAGTATGACAAGAAAGAGTGGCAAGCCGAGAAAAAAGCGATAGAACTCGATGAGGTTAATCAAGTGTGTGAAAAGGATGTGCTGACGCTGAAATTGGTTCACCGGATTCTCGAATTGTAAGAAGAAGGCACGAAAAATTTCATGATCGAATTTCGGCTCGGGCCGAGGATGGTTTGACCAAAGGAACGGCGACCATGTCCCGTATTGCTGGTCTGCCGCGCTGTACGGCATCTTCAACGGATCCCCCGTCACACGGTAATTGTAGTAGCCCATCCAGATGACGGCAGGCAGTAAAACAAACGCAAGCGGCAAAGCGATTGAATGAACCAAGTGCGAGGGATTTTCGCGCCCGCGCCGGATTAATAGTATCAAATGCACGAGCAAGAAGACGGCTGAGCAGGAGCCGAGAACCCAACCCTCATAAGGACGTGTGTTGGCGAGAATTGCTAGCCCCATTCCGAATGCCAACGCGGGCCCTGGAGAAGCACGCCGCAACAGCCGCGCAAGCGCGCCCACGACAAGCGCTCCCCCGATTGCCGCTACCGTGCCGCCCCAGTAAGTCTCGGTCCAATAGCTACCGGTAAGGTGCAGCGCCGCCAGGACTCCCCCGGCGATCGCCCACGGGGGTTCTAGCCACTCCCACAGTGCCCATGTGATAAGTCCGCATAGAACAGCCATGCCGATCCAGAGCGCTAACCAAGGCGCGTGGAAAAGCTGTCCCAACGCCAGAACCAATCCCTGACCGGGAGGGTACATCGAGGCATAAGTGGGGTGCGACAGCTCATGGAACGTCTCAAAATGTATCCACATCGGATGGGTGGGATTTGTGAGGCGCCCATGCGAAAAAGTATCCGCCGCCAGCAGGTAACTGAATTCGTCGTGCACTGCCGGTTTTGGCAGCGGCAACAGGGTCGTGAGAAGAAGTCGCAAGCCCAACGCGATCGCGCCAACAAAAATGCACGCTGCCGCAACGTTACTGTTAAAAAGTTCGACTGCCCTATTGAGCCAAACAACTGAATTCATGGCGCGATTCCACTTTTGCACAGCCGACCTTGCCTTCAGCGTAACTGATCTATCCGGCTATATTCTCGTATGATTCTAAGGCGGACGAATCCTTGGCAATTGGCAACTAGCGCTAGCAATCGGTCCGGTGAATGCGTCGAGATGGCTTTCAACTCTAGCAAAGCATGTCCTCGGCAATAATATAATCTTTCTTCTGCTTTCAGTAATCCTCAAGATCGGAAAGAAAGTACATTGTCGGAGCGAACGCTTGTTGAGTTTTAAAGCGATCCGCCGAAATGGTAAACCACAATGTCGAAATCGCTGAGCTTGCGATAGTTATCGGCTGGCTTTTGAACGCTTGGCCGCTCGTGCGCGAGTGCACTAGTGAACGATTGTCCGATCCCGTGACCTGATCCAATGTACATGAGCGCGAAAATCATCTAGAAAACGCCAAAATGCTGCCTGAAGACCCACAGCAATGCGGCCGCGACGCACGGCTCCAATGATCCAGAGGGATACCAGAGATCGCGGTACAGCAGCTTGCCGCGTATAATCTCCGCCGGAACCTACAGCTCGCGCCCGCAGTCAACCTGGATATTACCTTTAGCGGGCCAAGTCAGCCACGCCGGAATCAGCGCTGTCAACACGATGGTGGCGTGCGCCGCGGCATCGGGCCATCCATGCGGTAACGACAATCCCGGAAACCAAGCCTACATTGCTTGTCCGAAATCCTCTCCGGCCTTTCGTCTCGGCTCCATAGTTTACATTCAATCTTCGAGATGTTTGGGGAGTGTCGGTCGCGCATTCTTTGTTGACGCAGTCAGCACCTCATTGGCCCGGGCAAGTTGCTCGGGACTAAAAGTCATTATCAGCCAACCACTGCGGTCCTCAGTCTGCTGCACGTGTGACGACAGCTTGTCAGGATAAGGATAGTAGATTCCACTCGCGACGCCATGAAGTTGCTCGAGCATCGGCGCAACGGCAGAGTACCAGACCTCCGCGCCCACGCTCACCAGACCGTCCGGAGTCTTCCCGAGCCACAGTCCGTCCATGAAGTGAGGGTCGGTCTTTGGATTCGATTCAATCGGCAAGCCGGGAATCTCCAGGATCGGCGATCCGATCAATGAGTCCTGGGGTATCAGATTCAGTTTCTCTGCCTCGAGGACGTTCATGGATTCAAGATTTCCACCTTCCGAAAGGTACTTCTCTGCGACAGTGATAAGGCGAACTAGACGTTCAGAGTCGAAACGCTTTCGCAGGCTACGCCACTCTGTTTCTACGTCGGGCCGAGATTGCCGTGCCACTCTGAACAGCCAAACATCGGCCACCTTGGTGGGCCGTGTATCGACAGTCGAAAGCAGCGCTTGCCACGTCGGAAGCAGATTGTCCGTTACGATGATAGTTTCGACATTATGAGCGGCTATAAAGGCTTCAAACTGCTCGGCCGCATCAGGCACATATGCGCGCCGCGTTAGACTTGAAAAGATGGGCCATCGCAAAAAAGCTGATGGTTCTGGATAAGGTAAAATGCCTTCGGCCATAGCGAAGTACATATGCGTTTGTGCCTGCCACAGCATCGAGTTACCAGTATACGCGTAAGGCAAGATCAACACTATTTCGTCTTTCGATAGATACTGTCGATAGATGCCCTGGCGAAAAAATTCCGGAGTATCCACCGGCCTGACCCAGTATCTCGATGAGGTATTGGGTAAGCCTAATAAAATCACCGCGCCTGCCAGAGAGAGCTTTCCAGTGGCCTTTGAAACGTCGTTGGCAAAATAACACGCCAAGATGACTGCCAGTATCAGGAAGGTGTACATAGAAAATCGCGTAGTTATGACATTTTCCATCAATGGCATCCTTGCCAACAGCCACCAAGGTAATGCTATCCTGAATGAATAACTCGGCAGATCTACATGCAAGATCGGCCCGAGCGACAGAACTATCGCTGCAGCCAGGCAATATGTGAGCGTCTTGCCCACCGGCTCAGCAAAATGGCGACGAACATATGTTGCAGCGACTAGAATCACCGGCAGACATATGTAGGCGCCAGCCTCCGCGGTCCATCCGGTTATGAATCCCGCCGAGATCGATCTGAACAAAGGAACTCGACCGAGCTCGTTGACGGGCGTAGGGATTAAAAAGTTTAAAGGATAAGCCGAAAAGGCCGGTGGCATGTAGCGCGGCATTATGTGGAGTCTGTAGCCAAAGAAATAGTAAAGATATGGGCTAACTACGATCGTGGCGATGGCATAAGCGTAAACGACCGAGGTTAGCAAATCGGTCATTTGCTTGCTCGTCTGCTCGGTACCGAGTCTCCAAACCGACAACAAGGCGAACGCACCCAACACCGTCATAGTCGCGAAGACTTCCAGCGACAAGAGAAATTGAGCGACCAGGAGCAGGCTTAGTATTAACGTGAAATTGCGGCTGGTGATTTCTCCGTGAACCCTACGAAACGCGAGATATGCACACAACGGCACCGAGAACACTAACATCATGTGCAAATGCCCGCATATGAGTTGGCCAAGCATAAAGGGCGAGAAACCAAAAATATAGCCGCCCAACAAGGATCCTGCATAATCCCGAGTTATGTAGCGGCTCAACAAGAACGCGGCAAAGCCATTGATCGGAAAGCTTATCAGACAAAGAATGTTGTAAGTCGCGACGGGTCCGAGCGCTAACGTCAATGGGCTGGCTAGCACGCTTGCAAGGGGGATGCTGGTCCCCCAGGCAAAATTGAAACCCGATGGTGCCCAGATGACCTTCGTCAGAAGCGGATTGAGGCCGTGAGCAAGGGCCTGAGGCCACCATACGAGGCTCCACATCATTAACCCGGGATCGACTCCTATGCCGAAGTAGAAATCAGACAGATGTCCGAAAAGTGCGCGCCCAAAAAATGCAAATGAGAGCGCCAGATAACAAGCAAGCGCGCCGAGGGCTGGCAGGTCGAATGCCCGTTCGGTTTCGGAACGCCTAATCGTCATTGCCGGATAGCGTCATGTCCGTATTGGGCAATACCGGAGCTGGCGTTCTTCGGGCTTGCGCTGGTACTGAGCAGAGCGGCAGCCTGGGCCAGTTGCGCCCGCGTAAACGTCAACACTAGCCATCCTTCCTGTGCCTTGCGGCCAGGCGCAGCTCTTCCAAGCTCGGTCGGGTAAGGAAAGTAGATTCTGCTGGACACACCGCGAAGCTTTTCCAGTAGCGGCGTCGTAGCCGAGTACCAGGCTTCCTCACCTACCGCCACCCGCCCGTCAGGAGTTGGCCCGATCCAGACTCCGTCGCTAAAATGAGGATCCCGATTCTGATTCGAGTAGTCCTGTACTCCGGGAGCGGTCAGTATCGGTGGTCCAACCAGTTGATCACGGGGTATCAATCCTGCTTCTTCGGCCCCGCGTACACTCAAAGAGTAGAGTTTACCTCCCCTGGACAAATATTCCTCGGAACCTGTGATTAAAGTAGTGAGGCGTTCAGTGTCAAAACGACTCCGCAGGCTCAGCCACGTTGGTTCCACATTGGGCATGCTCAGTCTCGGCAGGCGGTAGATACAAACGCCCTCAACCTTGATTGGATGCGCGTCGAGGCTCGAAAGCAGAACCTGCCAAATCGCAAGTAGGCCGTCAGTGACGATTATCGCGGTGACGTGGTGTTCTTTTGCGAAGGCTTCGAATTGTTCCTTGGGATCGGGAACGTATCCTCGCTTCGTAAGACTTCGGAAGATAGGCCATCGTCGAAAGTCACTGGGAGGAGGCATTGTCGTTCCTCCCGCCATATCGAAATACATATTCGTCTGGGCCTGCCACATCATACTGTTGCCGGTGTATGCGTAGGGCAAGATCAGGACAGTCTCGCCTTTCGACAAGTATTTTCGATAGGTATTGTGCTGAAAAAACCTCGGCGTATCCACAGGTTTAATCCAAAAGGCGGCCGAGGTATTGGGTAAAGTAAACAGGACTACTGCAGCAGCGAGTGCGACTTTACCGGCTGGCCTTGAAAGGTCACGGACTAAATAACATGCGGAGACAGGCGCCAGTACTAGAATTGCGTACATGGAGAAGCGCACGGTTGCCGTGTTTTCCAACAAAGGCAGTTTCGCTAGTACCCACCAAGGAAGCACAATTTCGAAGGGATGGCCTCGAAGAGATACATGCAAGATCGGTCCGAGTGAAAGGAGTATGCTCGCAGTAAAGCTATATGCGCATATCTTTCCGGACGGTTCGGACCAGTGGCGACGGATATAGAGAACAGCAATTAATATCAGTGGCAGGCCGAGATAAGCTCCAGCCTCACCTACCCATCCGCTAACAAACCCGGCCGAGATCGACTTGAACAGATCGATCGTTCCGACCGCATTGACCGGCGTGGGAACTATAAAATTCAATGGATCAGCGGAGAAAACCGCAGGTGTAAAAAGCGGTACGATGCGGACTCTGTGGGCTAGCAAATAGTATAGATAGGGGCTCACGGCCATCAGGGCGATACCATAAGCGCAAGCGATCGACGAGAGGAGGCCGAGAATCTTTTCGCTCGCCCGCTCGAAGCCCGATGACCAGGTCAATAGTAGGGCGAACGCGCCGAACATTGTCATCGTAGCAAAGATTTCGGGCGATAAGAGAAATTCCACAGAAAGGATCAAGCTTAATAAAAGTACGAACTTGAGAGAGGTAATCTCGCCGGCGATCCGACGCAAAACGAGATAGACACACAGTGGTACCGAAAAAACCAACATCATCTGCAAATGTCCGGATGTCAGCTGGCCAAGCATAAAAGCAGAGAAGCCGAATATATATCCGCCCAATAAAGCCGCTGGATAGTCGCGCGTTATGTAGCGGCAAAGCAGGAACGCGCAGAACGCATCAATCGGTAAGCTTAGCAGACAGAGGATGTTGTAAGTCGCGATCGGACCGAGCGTCAACGTGAACGGGCTGGCTAGCAGGCTCACGAGGGCGATGGTGGTTGACCAAGCGAGATTGAAACCCGACGGCGCCCAGATGGCGTTTGTGAGAAGCGGATTGAGCCTATGCGCAATCGCGTGCGGCCACCACACCAGGCTCCACATCATCAATCCCGGATCTACTCCTACCCCAAAGTAGAAGTCTGAGAAGTGTCCGAGCAGTGCGCGGCCAAAGAAGAGAATCGAAAGTGCGAGATACAACGCGAAGGCGTAGAGCGCGCGCGGCCAGAGCGCTCTTGTTGCAAAGCTAGCCCGTCCAGATAACGGCCAACGTTGCTCAGTGGCAATGGCGCCTGGTACAACGACTCCTCGCTGCGTAACTGTGGAATTTCCCGCCACACCTTACCTCGTCGCGCCCCTTAGGCCTTTGTTCTAAGGCTCGTTGCGCTCATCCTTCTTCTTCTAAGGCTCGTTGTGCTCGCACCTGTGATGCGGTTCTTGTGCTGCTCCGACGAGACTCGTAGGAGTCGAATTTCACAGCGCGCAGCATTAACGAGCTCTTGATAAGTTTGCGCGCGCCATCTCGACGCTAAACTACCATAGCGCGGTTGGTACGGAAACTGTTCTTTGATGTTTCAGTAGGGAGAGAATCTGGTGTGAGGGAACGTACTACCCGACTCGAGACTAGCTGTTGTAGTGCTTCGATCCTCGTCGTCAGCAGTTCCGCGAATCAACTTATAAGGATCGAGACCGTGATCACGCTGCGAACTCCGGGTTTCTACGCGAGCAACGGACCGAGTCGAAGGTAACACTATTGGGGCCTAAGCTTTCTGTCACCGTGCGCTTCACCTGACGACTTTTCGGCCAGTTCTTTTCGAAGCGATGCCGCTCATTGAGCAATTCTGTAATGAAGGGATCAAAGGGACGCGAGGCTATCTGGCAAGGAACATATACTCGCCCGCAGTGGAATAGGATACTTCACCAATGCGTCCACGTCATCCAAAAGAGCGTGCGGCCCACCGGCACATTCGCCGCACGCGCGGTCGCGCCCAGCCACTCGAGTAGTATATGCGCAAACGCATTTGGCGCGGTGGGTGCGCCGGATTCGTCAGAGATGGGCAAGGCTAGCCTGACGGCCGTCTCCCGCATCACCCCAGCCTCTTTGCAGGCTCCGAAAAATGGCTCTGGAGTCTGCGAGAGCCAGCCTGGATCGTCGGCGCAATCTAATCGATGGGCGGCGGCGCGCCGGATGGGCGTGGCCGCAGGTTTATCATTGGCGCTGTCCTTCCCTCTTGAGCCTGCCTCTCCACGCGTCAACGCCAGTTTAGCGGAGCCCTTCGCGGCCGAATCTGTCATAGAGTGCATGCCGGCCCCGGCTCTGATAGCTTCCTTGCGCATGTTGTTACTAGTCCCGCTGCCCGCTGTTGTCCGCGTAGCCGGGCCAGACTAAACGATTTGACGGGCGTCGCAACTTTCGTATCGGGCGCAACCGTGGCGTGCCACGCGGAGATGGGCGGGCAGTTGAGGCGGAGCAGAGGCTTCGGAGAGATGCGGTCGGAAGCAAGGCAGGCCGACGCGGAGGAGATGGCGCTCAACGACGAGGCGCGCGATACCGACGCGCGGCTGTTCGACGGCCAGGCTACAGCAGCGTTCTTGTCCTACTCGGCGTTGTGGTTCATGATTTTCGGGCGTGCAGTTCTCGCGCATCCCGCCAGTGTCTATCTCGGGCGTGGGCCCGACGCGCAGCAGTACATATGGTTTATCGCGTGGTGGGCGCACGCCATTTCCCATGGTCTGAACCCATTCCTGACCACGGTGGTATGGGCACCATCGGGCGCGAATCTGGCTTGGACCACAGACTTCCCATTCGTTGCTTGTCTGCTGTATCCGATCACCCGGGTTTGGGGGCCGATTGTTGCCTCCAATGTTCTTTACCTCCTCTTTCCGACGCTGGCGGGATGGTCGACCTTCGTGCTCTGCCGTTACGTTGCGCGGCGCTTTTGGCCGTCTTGGGTCGCTGGATGTCTGTTCACGTTGTCACCATACATCCTAGCCACGATGATCCACAGCATCTTCCTGATGTTGGTTTTTCCGGTTCCGCTCGCGATATGGGCAACTTTACGGACCTTGGCGGGCGACATTGGACGCCGGCGCTACGTTGGGATCATGGCGCCATTGCTGGTGGTGCAATTTTTGATGTCGCCGGAGGTGTTTGCGAGTGTCGCGCTATTTGGAGCGATAGCAATTGCGCTGGCCTATAGACTGGCGCCAGAGGAACATCACCAGCCGCTACTCTCGACAGCAACGGTAATTATCTTAGCCTACGCCATCAGCGCGATGGCTCTGCTGCCGTGCTTGTATTACATGTTCGCATTCGCGGCGCCGCATGGCCTTATTTTTTCACCTTGGCGCTTCTCGATCGACCTGGTCAATTTTTTCGTACCCACGAGCATCAACCAGCTCGGTACATTGCCAATTGTTAGTCGTATTTCCTATCCGTACCGCGCTGAGCTGGCCGAAGCGACCGGTTATATGAGCTTGCCGTTAATCGCAATAGTCATACTCTTCGCCCGCGAGCGTTGGCACGACTGGCGCGGTAGATTCGTCGTTTCTATGTTCACCACGGCGTGCGTCCTCGCCCTCGGCCCTGTACTTCAAGTGCTCGGGCATTTTACGCTGCCGGCTCCTGCAGCCGCGCTTACCCTGGTTCCTCTTATCGACAAGGCTTTGCCTTCGCGGTTCATGATGTACGCTTTTCTGACGCTGGCAGTTATGGTCGCGATGTGGCTCGCCGAGGTTAATGGGCGAGCGACGGTGCGCTGGGCACTTGGTCTGGCCATTGTACCCTTAATGCTGCCCAACCTCTCCGCGTCGTTCTGGACCACACCGGCAGAGATTCCGTCATTTTTTACGAGCGGCCTCTATCGCCAATACCTCGCGCCTGGCGAGACCGTGCTGGTGCTGCCGTTTGGATTGTTCGGCGAGGGGATGCTGTGGCAGGCCGCGACGGATATGTATTTTCGGATGGCGGGCGGGTACGTTGGGCTCGCACCTCCGATTCCCGAGGAGGATAGCGGCTGGCCGATAATGTCGGGACTTTTCAACATCGCCGGCGTGCCCGATGCTGGAAATCAATTGAAGGCTTACCTGGCCAGTCACGACATCGGTGCGGTTATCGTTGGACCACGCGCTCAATACCTCATGCGGCTTATCGGAAACAGCCGCACGGCCGGCATCTGGCTGCGATGGCCGACGATAGACCGGGACCGTATCGCGACGGACAAGCTACTCGCCTCGCTTGATACGCCGCCGCTCAGGGTTGGCGGCATCACGCTTTATCGGCTGGCGCCGCAGACGCTGGCGCCGTATCACCATTTGACCGTACTCGAGATGCAACAACGCGCCGCTCGCGCGCGTTTCGAGGCGCTGCTGACCGGCGCCGAGCGTTATTTGAGGCAAGGGCGTAATCCCGCGGGACTTACGCCCCAGTCGGTCCAGGTTCTCGGACTGGTGCCGCTGGACTGGTTCGGCGGCGAGCCGTTTCCCAGTCACGATCATGTCGGCAACCCGATTTTTCGTCTTGAATCGATTCTCAGGGCGTCGAACAACAACGCAATTGAGGTCGGAATCGAGGGTGACTACGCGGCACTGAAACCGACAATCGATCGCTACAGCGCGCAGTCATCCGCGATCTACTTTCCATATCCCTCGCCTCTGACTCGAACAGCGAGCCCGTCCGACCGCACCGCGATGTTGGTTATGCAATTCGACCGGACGGGGCTCACTCGTGCAGCCGCAATTGCGGCAACCGGCAGCACAGAGCCAGGCCAACCGGCGCGGACGCCGTCCGCGGCCCTCGCGCCAAGGTTTCCCTGGCCTTACCTGTCCAAAGACCGAAGAAATGAGTAGTGCTTCGTGACTAACAATCAACCTCAAGTCGATTTGCAACTGACTACCAGCCTATTGCAAGGCCTGGTCCCCAACGGCCCAACTGATCCGATCGCGTACTACAGACGTCCGCTCATCGGGCGATTTTTCCGCGAACGGATCAACCTCGGACTGCGGATGATCGCTGATCGCCGCTACGCCAAGGCGCTCGAGGTCGGCTACGGCGCGGGCGCGGTACTGCTCGCAATCGCACCCAGCGTCGGCGAACTCCACGGCATCGACCTCGACGCCGACCCTGCTACCGCTGAGGCGTGGCTCAATAGCCATGGGCGCAGCGCGAGGCTCATCAAGGGCAGTGTCTACGAATTGCCTTACGAGACCGCGGAGTTCGATCTGGCGCTTTGCTTTTCAGTCTTCGAACATCTGCATCAGTACGAGCAGGGCCTGGGCGAGGTCGCGCGCGTGCTCAAGCCCGGGGGCCGTTTTCTCCTCGGCATGCCGGCGGTAAATACGATGATGGAGATGGGGTTTCGCGCGATTGGATTCAAGAATATCAACGAAAGTCACGTCACCACGCCGCGCGCAGTGATGAGCGCTTTCGATCGTGCCGGATTGCGAGTGAGGCAGCACTCGCGGCTGCGCCTGCTTCCCGGCCTGCCGGTATATTTCAATTGGCTGCTCGAGAAAGCCGCCTGATGTGCGCGCCGCGCTGAACCGTCACGCGTGCTTGGGATGGCAACGATGGCGGAACCGACTCGACGGCGGCGCTCGGCGTTCGACCTTCGAGGTATCTCGGCACTCGCGATCTATTTCGCGCTCGCCTCACTGCTTTTTGGTCGCGGCCTCTCCGAGCGCGCAACCACGGCTTATATCGGGAAAGGCGGCGATCCGACGCAGTTGATGTGGCTGATGGCGTGGTGGTCGCACGCCTTGTCACACGGCCTCAATCCGCTCTTCACCGACGCGATTTGGGCTCCCCACGGTCTCAACCTGGCCTGGGCGACTTCGATGCCGCTCGCGAGTATTGTTGCGGCGCTGCCGATCGCCATCGCGGGACCGGTTGCCGTATACAACGTGCTCTGCCTGATCGCCCTCGCGCTGGCCGCCTGGACCGCATTCGTTCTGTGCCGTTATCTGACCGGTGCGTACTGCGCATCGCTGGCTGGCGGCTACATCTTCGGGTTTTCTGCCTACATGCTCGGCCAGATCCTCGCGCACCTCGATCTGCTTTTGATCTTTCCAATCCCCCTGTTCACGTTACTGATAATTCGAGGATTTCGGGCGGACATCTCGTGGCGCGCGCTGGTCGCCGGATTGGCGCTCGTGCTCATCGCGCAATTTTTGATGTTTATCGAGTTGTTCGCGACCATGACGCTGTTCACGGGTGTCGCGCTCGTCGTGGTGCTGGTATCCGGTTCGAGCGCCGAAAAAACGCGGGCTGTGAACCTTATCCCAACGGTCGCGCTTAGCTACGCTATCGCACTGGCGGCTTTGAGTCCGCTCTTCTACTACATGGTCGCCTTGGGCTACGAACCCGGCGCGCAGCATCCTGCGCTGCTCTACTCTACCGATCTGCTCAACCTGTTGATCCCGACATCCACGATGGAGTTTGGCTGCGCGGCTCCTCTGCGCGCGATCACCGAGCACTTCCTCGGTCTTATCTTCGAGGCCGGCGGTTACATCGGCCTTCCATTGATGCTGGTCGGGGCAGCATTCACGCGACGCAATTGGAGCGAAGGATGGGCTCGCTTGCTTGTGCTCGTGCTGATCGTCGCGATCGTGCTTTCGCTCGGGCCGTTCCTGATAGTGGACGGGAGGCCGGTTTTTCCGCTTCCGGGATTGGCCCTCGGCGCACTGCCGCTTATCGGCAAAGCACTGCCGGTGCGCCTGATGCTTTACGCTTTTCTCGCCCTGGCCATCATCACCGCGCTGTGGCTCAACAGCGTCTCGATATCGCCACGGGTTCGCATGGCGGCCGCGCTGCTCGTGGTCGCATCGATGCTGCCGAACCTATCCGCTGGATTTTGGACCTCCTCAATCGACGTACCGGCCTTCTTCCGGGAAGCGTTCTACACGAAATACCTCTCGCCCGAAGATACGGTCGTCGTGCTGCCGTATGGCATCAACGGCAACAGCATGCTGTGGCAACTTCAAAGCCGCTGGTACTTCAGAATGGCCGGCGGCTATGCGGGCAACCCGCCGCTTGAGTTTCGCCAGTGGCCGATCGTTCGGGTCTTCTACCGTGTAAGCACGGTCGCACTCCCCGATGCCGGCGATCAGCTCAAGGCTTTCCTCGCGACGCATGACGCCGTCGCCGTCCTGGTTGACGATCGCGAAGTCGACATATGGCGGCCGCTAATGACCACGCTGGACGCGGCGCCGATAGAGACAGGTGGGATTACGATTTACCGTGCAGCGCCGGCGAACCTTGCCCCGTGGCGCAATGCGACAGCACTTGAGATGGAGACGCGCCTCCTCCGTGCGCGCTTCGGAGCTCTGGTTGTTGCGGCCGAGAACTATTTGCACGGCGACCATCCGCCTGCCGCACTGACTCCCGTTGAAGTTTATAAGCTAGGACTGATGCCGGCCGGATGGATCGAGGTGCCAAAAAAGCCCGAGCCGCCATGGGACGAAGGCGGAATTAATCTGCCGCGCCATCGGAACAATTCGCATCAGCTTGACGATTTGTGGCTTGCCGTCGACGAGCAGGGGCGGATTGAGGTCGGGGTGACCGGTTGGTATCCGGCTTTGCGCGCGTTGCTCAACGAATATCGCGCCGACGCGATCGGCTTTGTGCCCCGCGACGTGGAGCAGCCGGGGCGTTCGGAAGACGATCTTCGCGCGCGCCTGGTGATGACCTTCAACGCAGAGGGCCTGGCACGCGCCGCGTCACGCGCGCGCGGCGAAACCGCCGCGGCATCGGCCGCCGGGAAAGTTCCCGCGGCGGCGGCCGAAAGCGACTCGCGATGAGCGCGGCCCGCACGACGACGACGGCGACGACGGATGCGCTGGGATGGCGCGGCGGTGCTGCCGCGTTTCTCATCTACCTGGGACTCTCGATGCTATTTTTCGGACGCGCGCTCGGCGGCGGCTTGTCCTCGTTCTACTTCGGCGTCGGCCCAGACCCGCCGCAGTCAATCTGGTTCCTGGCCTGGTGGGCGCACGCGTATACCAATCGCATCAACCCGCTCTTCACGCACGCACTATGGGCGCCCGGCGGGTTTAACCTCGCCTGGACGACCAACATCCCGCTCGCGGCGTGGTTGATGCTTCCGCTCACCCGAGTGCTGGGTGCGGTACCCGCCTACAACATCCTCTGCCTGCTGTGCCCGGCGATCGTCGGATGGGCGGCGTTCGTGATGTGCCGTCACATTGTGCGCGAGTTCATGCCGGCGCTGCTCGGCGGCTTCGTTTTTGGCTTCTCGCCGTACCTGATTTGCAAGCTGCTCGGCGATATCGATCTTGCCCTGGTGCCGATGCTTCCGCTGGCGGTGTATCTCACGATACGCGCGCTGGACGAAACCATGCGCCTGCGAACATTCGTCGTGCTGCTCGCGCTGGTACTGTGCGCGCAATTTTTGATCTTCATTGAGACCTTCGCGACGATGACGATGAGCGCCGCGATTGCGATCGCGATCGCGCTGCTGGTGACCGGCGAAAACGACCGCCCCTGCGTGCGCGCGCTCATCGTGCCGATCGCGCTCAGTTACGCGCTCGCGATGCTCCTGCTCGCGCCCTACCTCTACTATCTCTTCGCCTTCGGCTTCCCGCATGGCGCGATCTGGTCGAGCAACACCAGCTCAGTCGATTTGCTCAACTTCGTGGTGCCCGTTCCCACCGACGCGCTTGGCCGCCTGAACGCGATGCGCGCCATCTCGGTCAATTTCCGCGCTGGGATCTATGACACCGACGCATACCTCGGCCTGACTTTGGTGATCGCTATCTTAATGGCGTTGCGGCGATGGCGTGAGCCCGCGGTGCGGATGCTAATCCTGTTCGCCGCGACGATCGGGGTGCTAGCGATGGGATCTTGGATGCAGGTGGACGGGCAGTTTATCTTGCCGATGCCCTGGATGATTGTGTCCACGTTACCGCTTCTCGCCAAGGCGATGCCGGCGCGCCTGGCAGTCTACATGTTCCTCGCGATCTCGATTTTGTGCGCGATGTGGATGAGTGCAGCGCCGTGCGGCGCATCGAATCGCACGGCTTTGCGATGGCTCGCGGGATTATTGGTCGCGGTTTCGCTGCTGCCCAACTTCGACAATTCGTTCTGGACCACCACGCTGGCGACGCCGGAGTTCTTTTCCGCAGGGCTTTATCGACAATATCTGCACCCGGATGAGGCGGTCGTCATTTTGCCATATGGGTTCGAGGGCGACGGGATGCTGTGGCAGGCGCTCTCTGCGTTCGAGTTCCGAATGGCAGGCGGGTACACGGGATTTGCGCCGCCGATTTCTGCCGAGTACGAGCGCTGGCCGATCGTCGCCGCACTATACGATGTCGCGCCGATCCCTGATGCGGGCCGCCAGTTCAAGGCGTTCCTCAAGAGGCACAACGTTGGTGCAGTGATCTTCGCTGGCGAGGGCGATCATTTGATCGAGGTCAGCCATGCGGCAGGGCCGGGCATCTGGCAGCGCAGATCGATTCCGCCACGTGATCGCGAAGTGTGGAATGTGATTCTTGGCGGGCTCGGAGTCGCCGCGCAAAACGTCGGCGGCGTCACGCTCTACCAACTACCTGCGGCACTGCGCGCGCAATGGCCGGACGAAAACCCGGTCGCTCTTCAGGAGCGTGCCGCGGCCGTTCGCCTCGACACGCTGCTCGCAGCGGCTTACGCTTACGTCACCAGCCGCCGCAGGTTCCCCGATCTATCCCCTCTTGCCGTACAGCAGGCTGGATTGCTGCCGCCAAACTGGGTCGGAGGCCCGTTGCTGCGCAGCTCGCCAACTCCGGGCCTGATGCTGGACGGTCTGATGCTCGGGCCCTCGCAGTCCCATCGCGTAGAAATTGGAGTTCAAGGCTCGTACGCCGCGCTCAAGCCGATCATCGACAAGTATCGCCCGTACGCGGCGGCAATTTATTTTCCGTATCCCCATTTGCTCTCCGCCAGACCGCCGTCAGGTGATTCACCCGCATTGATGACGATGGTTTTCGAGGTTGACCAGCTTGCGCGCGCCACCCACGCGGCGCCTTCGCTCGCGTTCCCATCTACCGCACCGCCTCCAAACGTCTCGGCGACTCCTGCGCCGCCAACACCTTAAGCGCGACAAGAAGCGCGCAGCGAATTTGCAACGATGCTCTCAGCGCTTGCGAACTTCGACCAGCCGCAATTGCCCAACGATCACCGGGTCGCAATCTCTGAGCACCGCAAGTTGTGCGGGAGCGAGAAGTTCCCTGCCGCTCAGAATCAGTACACGCTGGCTCACCTGACATCGTCCATCGGCCGCCTCGACACTTGTCCGCAGCCTGGGCGGCAGGTAGTACAGCACCACGCTCACCGCATAGCCGGGCTCCACGGCGATCGGGCCGCCGGCGGGAGCCGCTGCGAGTGCAAGCGCAGTTGCCTCGCGCCATTGAACGTACTGCGGCTTGATGAAGTCACGGCGTACATGGTCGAGCGACAGCGCCACGATCAACACCAGTAGTCCAAGGCGCACCCTAACATCATCGATCGCCGCGAGCCCGATCGCTGCCAGGATAAAAAACCCGGCCACGCTCGACATAACGTAACGCATCTCCTCGAACGGAGTGAACGTGTACGAGACGGTCATCACGAGCGCCACCGGCGCAAGTATCCACCACAGAAAGAAGTCCAGCGTTGCGCCGCCGCCTTCGCGGACCATCCACCATCCGCCATACGCCGCCAGCGGCAGCAGGAGCATGAATGGCGCCTTGCCCGAAGCTGAGCGCATCATCTCGAGCGGCCACCAGGGCGGCCGCAGATGAGACCAGTTGAGCACGCCCGCCTGCACGACGACGATCGAAGTGCGGCCTGCTCCCGGCGCTAACGGTGCCAGTAGTGCGAATCCGGCGCCAAGCGCGAGCGCGGGCGCCCACAGCCGAAGTTCTTTCGCGGCGCCCGCTCGCTTGCCGAAGCGTCTGCGCGTCGCGATCCATCCGAGCCACATCGCTTCGGCGGCGACAAGCAGCGTCGCGGTGAAGTTTGACGCGATTGCGAGCGCGCTGAAAACTGCGATGCCGGCCAAACTCGCGATACGGCCCGGGCCTCGCGCACGAACCGAGACCGCGCGGAGCAGGCAGATGATTTGCAAAAGCTCGAGCGTCAGAGTCAGCGGGTACATCCGCACCGTGCGTGCCTGGTCGATCAATGTGAGATTGAGCGCGGCTATGAACGCCGCGAACGCACCGCCAAGTTCGGCGCGCGGGATTAGAACCGGGCCGCCAAGGTCTAGCATCAGCTCGCGCGTCGCCGCGAAAACCAGCGCAATTGCGAGCGTGCCAAGCGTAGCGGAAAAAGCGCGCATCGCTCCGACGCCATCGCCGCCGAGCCCGATCCATCCGTGGAGAGCGCAATCATAGAGCGCGAGCTTGCCCGGATCGAGCGAGCGCTGGCGTTCCACCACCGCGCGAAGATTGGGCA
The DNA here is from genome assembly GCA_963710455.1 of uncultured delta proteobacterium. Classification (GTDB taxonomy): domain Bacteria; phylum Desulfobacterota; class Binatia; order Binatales; family Binataceae; genus JAKAVN01. The sequence continues at coordinate 148,586 of CAVQAG010000005.1, read as the reverse complement.
TTGCCGCACCCGCCCATGAGGCGGCCTCGTCGGCGCTGAGATCGGCCGTCCCCAACCGATAGAAACGCAGGCCGGCGCCGAGCATCAACGCGACAGCGAGCAGCGCCAGCGGCATCGTCCGACACATCAGCGTTCGCGGACCTCCACCAAGCGGAGCCGCGCGACTACACGCGGATAACATTTCTCCATCGAGGCGATCAGGTCTCTAGGTGTGATTTCGCGGCCACTCAAGATAAGCACCCGCGGCGGCCCGCAGGCGTTCTCGCCCCGCACGGCCGCACGGCGCCCCGGGCTTAAGTAATAACGCACTACGTTTTTGCAGTACTCCGGAAATACCGCGATCGGTTCCTGGAGCGTGGTCTGCCGGGAGGCGAGCTCGACCGCCTCGCGCCACGCCGCCTCACGCTGATGCCTGATTGCATGATGCGTCTGGGCAAGCGAGAGGCCGATCAACGCGAGGAGACCGACTAACTCAGCCGCGGGCTTCAGGCGAGCCGCCGTGCCGGCGCGTGCTGTTGTGGCGTCTAGGGACGCGGCGCCCAACGCGGCCATCGCGAACATCCCCACAAACGCAATCAGTGCATAGCGCGGAACCTCCAGCGGCCAAACCAGATAGCTCACCGCCATCAGCCCCAGGATCGGCCCGGCGATCCATGCCGCAAAGAATGCGAGCGCCAGTGGTGCGGAGCGCCGGTGTCGCCACACTCCGATGGCCGCCAACGCCGCGAAGCTCCAAAAGAGCACGCGGCTACCGGCAGCGTTGGACAGCAACTGGTAAGGCCACGTGATCGGCCGCATCTTTATCCAGTCAAGCGCGCCCATCGTCAGCGCCTGTTGCGAGGACGCAAGCGCCGCGGGTAACAGGGGAGCCAGCAGCGCAACTCCCGCGATCAGTGCACCGCCCGGGCGAAAGATAGCGAGGCTTTCGATTCGGCTCCCACACAACTTTGCCAGCAACAAGCAGCCGAACCATAGTCCCTCGGCCAGCAGGAGGAAGCCGGCGGTGAAATTGGCGGCAATCATCGCCGCGGTGAAGATCGCCACACCGCAATAGTTGAGCGATCCGCCATGCCGCTGCGCGCGGACCAGGAAAAAAATCTGTAGCAGCTCCGCGCCCATCGCCAGCGGATACATCCGCACCGTCCGATCCGACATCACCATCATGAAATTGACGGCGTAGATGAGAGCGGCAAACGAGCCTGCCAGATCCGCGACAGCGGTGCCCGATTGCCCGCCCAACGAGCGGCAAACCTCTCGCACGGCAGCGAAGACCAGCGCGATAGCGATCGTCCCGAGCACGGCCGACATCCCGCGCATCGCGACAACATCATCTCCGAAGAAACGAATCCACCCGTGCAGCAAAAGATCGTAGAGCGCTAGCTTGCCCGGATCGAGCTGATGCTCCATCGCAGCTACCGTGCTCACATCGGGAGCCGAAGCTGCCGCCCACGAGGCGCCTTCGTCGGCGCTGAGTTCCGCTAGTCCCAATGCATGGAAGCGCATCACCATGCCGAGCGTCAGTGCGAGCGCGAGCAGCCCCAGAGCAAGCGCGCGCGCCGAGTGTTCGGCTCTGACGGCATTCGGCTCAGTACCGGACATCGTGATTTGGTCGAAGACAGCCACGTCGTGAGTAACCCGATTCAGCGCGCACGCACTTCAAGATCGCGCAGCTCAGCGAGCACGCGCGGATAGCAGGCCCGCGCCTTTGCGGTGATGCCGTCGGGCACGTAGGTTGCCTTGGCTATAATAACGACGCCCGCTGGTCCGCATCCTCCGTCAAAGCCATTTGCGAGTTGCCGGCTGCGCCCGGGCAGGCAAAAACGCACCACGTCGGCCGCGTAATCCGGCACCACCGCGATCCGCCCCTGCGATCCTGCGGTGGCTCGCGCGAGTTCGACCGCTTCGCGCCACTCGGCGCCCTGCGGCCGGCGGAAATGACGATGGATTCGCTGCAGCGAGACGAATGCGAGCGCCGCCGTGAGGCTTAACACCACGAAGCGGTTTTGAATCGAAGCGGCTCCCAGAGCAGCCAGCACGAAAAAGGCGACCAGACTGCCAAGCAGGTATCGCGGCACCAGCAGCGGCATGACGGCCCATGAAAACCCGGCTACCCCGGCCATCGGAACCAGCAGCCACGCCAGAAAAAATGCGGGTGCCGAGTCCGGGTCGCGCCACTGCCACCACACGCCGAGGCCGGCTAGTACCGCTAGCGGCGCAAACAGCACCCAGCCCGTCCATTGTTCCAGCATCACCAGCGGCCACCACGGCGGACGCGGCTTGATCCAGTCGATGATGCCGCCGTGAACCGCCGTCGCCACGCTCGGGGCCGCCGCCAGCAGGAACGGCACCAACATCGCCATTCCGGCCACGACGCTAAGGGCGGTCAGCACCACCGGGCGCGTCGCGACTGTCTCAGCCACGCGCCGCGAGCCCAGCAGCCACAAAAGCCACGCAGCCTCGGCCGCAAGCAGACACAGCGCGGAAAAATTCGCCGCTACGGCGAGCGCCGATAAGCAAGCAACGCCAGCGTAGTTACGTAATTCGCCCCCGCGCCGCGCGCGAAGAACAAACATCACCTGCGCCAATTCAGCGGCCAAAGTGAGCGAGTACATTCGCGCCGTGCGGTCAGAGATCACCAGGGTAAGATTGGTCGCGACCGCGAGCGCGGCGAGCGCGCCGGCAAGCTCACCCACGGTCACATCGCCGGCGCCAGCGGGGCCACGACAGGCTTCACGCGCTGCCGCAAAGACCAGCACGATCGCGATCGTCCCTAAAACCGCGGACATTGCGCGCATCGCTGACAGGCCATCGCCCAAAACGCCAATCCATCCATGTAGCATCAGGTCATAGAGCGCAAGCTTGCCGGGATCGATCTGCCGCTCCCTCGCCACTACTTCGCTGAGGGTGGGCGCGGAAGCGCCAGCCCAGGAAGCACCTTCGTCGACGTCCATCTGGGCATAATCGAGACGATGAAGGCGTACGCCGGCTCCTATCGCGACCGCCGCAGCGAGCAGCATCCAGGCGAGCCAGCGTTGCGAAGAAAAATGCCGGCCCGTCAGGCCCACCGCCTCCTGCTGTGGCATCGAGCTCAGCCCTGGCGGCGGCAGGCGCGAAGCTTTTCGCTGATCAAAAGAGCGTTGAGCGCGGCGCTCGGACGAACCGGGAAGGTGTCGGGACGGTCGATATCCTTGTAGCGGTGTTCGAGGCGGGCGAAAGCTTCAAAGAAGCGCTCGCGCGCCTGGTTCAGCGCGGGCCGCGCGCCTATTCGATGGCCGTCGGCGAACACGCGTTCGAGCATCGGCTGGACCGACGTGGGCTCCGGGCGAAACTCCCGCTGCAGGGCATCCGGACTTTCCTCGAACAGTCCGATCAGATCGGCGTAAAAACCGCCGGCGGCGTTGCGCGCGCGAAAAACCTGCTTTCGGCCTGGCAGCGTGACCTTTTCGCTCGAGGTTTTAAGCCGCGGCTCGCCGCGATACTCGACCAACTTGTAGGCCACGTCGAGAGCGGGCGCGTCCGCGCTCACCACCATCGCGGTGCCGACTCCGAAGGCGTCGATTGGTGCACCGGCCCTGACCAGCTCAGCGGTCCGGTACTCGTCGAGATTGCCGCTCGCGAAAATCGGAACGTCGGAGAGGCCGCGCCGATCGAGCAGGCGGCGCGCGCGCTTGCTTAACTCCAGCAGGTCGCCGCTGTCGAGCCGGATGCCTTGGAGCTTGAACCCTTTCTCCCGCAATTCCAGCGCGACCGTGGCCGCATTCTCGACCCCGCGCAGCGTGTCATAGGTATCGACCAGCAACGTGCTGAGGCGCGGGAAGACCTCGACGTAACTGTCGAACGCCTCACGCTCCTGCTCGTGCGCCATCACGTAGCTGTGGGCCATCGTGCCGTACAGCGGAATCCCGTAGCGCATCCCGGCCAGCACGTTGGAGGTGCCGGCGAAACCGGCCAGGTAGCTGGAGCGAGCCGCAAGCAGGCCCGCGTCCGCGCCCTGGCTGCGGCGCAGCCCGAAATCAACCAGCCGTCGTCCGCCAGCCACCGCCAAGATGCGCGCCGCCTTGCTTGCGATGAGCGAGGCCAGGCCCGCCTGATTGAGCACCAGGGTCTCGAGCAGTTGCGCCTCGATTAACGGCGCGCGTATTTCCAGGATCGGCTCGCTGGCGAAGAAGATCGTACCCTCGGGCATCGCCCACACTTCGCCGCTGAAGCGCAGTTGGCCGAGGAAGCCCAGAAATTCCGGAGTGAACAGCCGCAGTGATTCAAGATATTCGAGCATCCGCGGCGCGAAGTGGAACTGTTCGAGCGCCTCGAGCACCCGCTCCAACCCGGCCGCCACCAAAAAGCCGCGCCGCGGCGGCATCCGCCGCGCGAACATGCTGAAGCAGGCAGAGTCATTGTTGCCGCCAGCGAAGTACGCCGCGGCCATGGTGAGCGAGTAGAAGTCGGTGAGCAGCGAGACTTCGTCGGCGTCCAAGCGGAGATCGATCGGCATCTCAGACTCAGCGCGGCGGGACCGGTGGCGTTGGCGGCGGCGGTCCGGGCGCAGGTGACGGACCGGCGGCCAGACCGCCGCGATTCTCCTCGGGCGGCCGGCGTTCGCGCAGGATGTCCGACATCCGATGCAGGCGGGCGTTAACGAGGTAGTTTATAGTGCCCGGCTGCTCCAGCGTGCCCGCTTGCACGCCGGTCAAAATCTCGAGTCCCTGGTCGATCGTATCCACCGGATAAATATGGAAACGGCCGCTCGCCACCGCCTCAACCGTCTCCGAGTCGAGCATCAGGTTGACGACGTTGGCGCGAGGGAGCAGGACGCCCTGTGTGCCGCTAAGGCCAATCGCTTTGCATACGCGATAGAAGCCTTCGATCTTTTCATTGGCGCCGCCAATTGCCTGCACCGTGCCGTACTGGTCGACGGAACCCGTTACTGCGAGGTCCTGGCGCAGGGGCACGCCGCTCAGCGCCGAAAGCAGCACGTAGAGTTCGGTCGAGCTGGCGCTGTCGCCGTCGATCCCGGAGTAGGACTGCTCGAACGCGATACTCGCGGTCATCGCGGCGGGCAGTTGCTGGCCGAAACGCTGACGGAAGAAGCCGCCCAGAATCATCATCCCTTTGTCGTGGGTCGATCCCGACAGCCGCGACTCGCGCTCGATGTTGATCACTCCGGCCTGGCCGAGCGCGACCGTCGCGGTGATACGCGAGGGGCGGCCGAAGCTGTAGCCGCCGACGTCGAGCACGGCGAGTCCGTTGACCTGCCCCACCTGGCGACCTTCGACGTGGACGATGAGCGTGCCCTCGGCAATAAGCCGGCGAATCTCTTCTTCGATGAAGTTGAGCCGCAGGATGCGCTCGTTGAGCGCGCGATCGACGTGGCGTGCGCTGACCGGGGTGTCGTTGGTCTCGCGCGCGTAGTATGCCGACTCGCGCGCGAGGTCGTCGATCGGCTCCATCACGCTCAACAGCCGCTTGCGGTCGCCCGCCTGGCGCATCCCGAACTCGACCACCCGCGCGAGCGCGCTGCCGTCGAACTCGGGCAGCCCCTCCGTCTTCATCAGCGTGCCGACACGCGACGCATAATGGCGCGCGGCCTCCGCGTTGGCATCGACCAGCGGGCGCAGCTCGGCCTTGACCTTGAACAGCTCGGCAAACTCCGGATCGTAAAAGTATAGAACGTTGTATAGATAGGGGCTGCCAGTGACGACGACCTTGGTCGAGACTTCGATCGGCTCGGGCTTCAGCCCGCTGACCATGAAAAACGGGAACGGCTCGAGCGTCTCGAGCGTCATGCGGCCGGTCTTTAGGGTACGCTTGAGGGTTTTCCACACGCCGGGTTCGACGATCGCGTCATCAAGGTCGAAAAGCAAAAAGCCGCCATGCGCCTTGACCAGCGCGCCGCCGATTATCCGGGTGAAGTTGGTCGCGCTGCGGCCGGTTGGATCAACCCAGCGCTCGATGGTGCCGAACAGGTTGCGATAGGTCGGTGCGTCTTCAACTATGACCGGCGCTCCGCTGCGCACGGAATTATCGACTACTACGTTGACCTGGTACTCGAAGAACCGGCCCTCTTCTGGGACTTCGGAGCGCTGCGCCAGCGCGGGACGTTGGGTGCCATCGGTCGCCGCCGCATCCGCGACCTCGCGAAAGCGATCGAGACGGTCGAGCATGTGCTCGGCGACCTGATCGAGGTAGGCCGAGACGGCCGGACTCTCGAAGCGCGCCTTGAGCGCGGCGATAGCAGGCGCTATGAGCCGTGCGGCGAAGGTGCGTTCGATCTGGCGAATCTCCGCGACCAGCTCGCGCATCAGCTCTTGCTGACGCATCGCCATGGTCGAGAACAGGTCCGCAAGCTCGCTCTGCCCCTTGGCCAGCCGTTCGCGCTCCGCCTCGGGCAGCTCCTGCATCTTGCGATTGAGATCCTCGGGCGACTCGGGTGCCTTACCATCGATGAGCGGGATAAAGACGACTTGGCCGGCGGTAGTGCCCTGAATGGCGAAACCACGTTCGCGCGCAGCATTCTCGAGTTGCGCGAACAGTTCCTGGGCGCGGCGATTATATTTCTCGCGCAACGCCTTGCGCTCCTGGTCGAAGTCCTCGCGGCGAAAGGCCTTGGGCAGCTGCTCGATGAGGAAGCTGACCAGGTCACGCATCCCGTCGCGCAACTCCGCGCCCTGCCCACCACGCAGATAGATCGCGACCGGCGATTCGGGACTCTTGAAATTGTTGACGTAAACCCAGTCGCCAGGGGTCGGCATTGCCGCCGCCCGCTCTTTAAGCAAGCGAATTATCGATTCGCGCTCGCGCCGCGAGCTCGCGCGGCTGACGAAGACGTTGTAGCCGGGCGCGCCGATACCGATCGCCATCCGCACCGCGTCGAGCGCACGCTGCTGGCCGAGCAGCTCGTTGGCACTGTCACGCGCCGCCCGCACCAGTTCATCGGGGCCGAGCGGGGAATGGCCGCGCAACTCATCCGCACGGAGCTCAACCGGCGGCGGCGCGGCCTGAGGTGCCTGCTCCTGGGGCGCCGGCGCGGGCTTGTTATCATTGCCCTCGGCCATCATCGCTTCCTTGTTGTCGGGTTATCGCTTATCCGGTTCTTGTACTTTGATCCGGCGGTTCGGCAGCTTCGGCAGCACGATGGTCAACACACCGTCCGCCCATCGCGCCGTCGTACGCTCGCGATCGACCGGTTGCGCAAACGTGATCCTCCGCTCGGCCGCCGGACGCGCGCCTGCCGGAATTCTTACAATCAAGCTCGCGCCGCTGACCTCGACATCGATCACTTCCGGATCCTCCACGGCAGCTTCGACTCGTACCTCGTACTCCTCGCCGCGGTCGACCAGGACTGCGCCGCTCGAGGCTGCCGGCACGGCGCCGTGCCATCGCCCGAGCCATTCGTCGAAAAGTTCGTCGCAGGCGCGCTCGAAGTTGAGCAACGCTATCATGTCGGAGCGCTTCACTGTGATTCGATTTTAGTGCGCGACGGTACTCGGAATCCACCCTATCGGTACTTGCCGAACGCGCCGTGACAAGCGTATCGTCTCTCAGCCGTGCCCGAACTCAACAAGATTCTGCTCGCGACCGATTTCTCCGACGACTCGCTCAACGCGCAGCGCTTTGCCGAAGAGCTGGCGCGCAAGTTCGGCTCGGAAATAATCGTGCTGCACGTGGACCAGCCGCTGCCGCCCGTTATGGTAAGCGAGTTGGGCCCGGCCTTCGACGTAAGCGCGATGAATCAGATCGCGGAGGAACAACGGCTGGGCGCGCAGCGCGAAATCGACAAGATCGTCACCCAACTACGCGACTCGCAAATCAAGGCGCGGAGCCTGCTGCGTGTTGGCGCCCCGTTCCTCGAGATCATCCATGCCGCGCAAACCGAAAGCGTCGACCTGATCGTGCTCGGAACTCACGGCCGCACCGGCCTTGCGCATGTGCTGCTTGGAAGCGTAGCCGAGCGCGTGGTGCAGAAGGCCGGATGCGCGGTCCTCACCGTTCGCCATCCCGACCGCCGCTTCAAGCATCCGCTCGACAAGTAGTTCGGCACCGCGCGCATGGCGTCTTAGCGCCCGACGAAGCGCGGAGCGCGTTTCTCCTGGAAGGCACGGATGCCCTCCTTGAAATCCTCCGAATGCGTCATCACCGCAATTGACTCGTTCTCTTCAGCCAGCGCCATTCCGAGATCGGTCGACAGATGGTGATAGATTAGCCGCTTCGCATGCGCGACTCCCAGCGGCGAGCAGTTGGTCGCAATTTCGCCAGCCATCTCCAGCGCCGTCGGCATCAATTGCTCATGCGCAACGACCCGGCTTACCAAGCCGATACGCAGCGCCTCCTCGGCGTCGAGCAGCCGGCCGCTTAGCGCGAGGTCGAGCGCGTTGGAAAGCCCCACGATACGCGGCAACAACCAGCTCGCGCCGTGCTCGATGCCGAGGCCGCGGCGCACGAAGATGAGCCCCATGCGCGCGCGCTCCGAGGCGATCCGGATGTCGTGGTAGAGCGCCGTGGTAAAGCCCATTCCGACGCACGCGCCGTTGATCGCGCCGATCACGGGCTTGCGCAAACCGGCGATCCATGAAAAACGCTGGCGAAAATCCCCGCGCGTTTCGCTGGTGCCGGCGACCTCACCCGACACCGCCTGCACCGCTGAGGTCGTGCCGTCGGCGACGCGATTGAGCGCGCCCATGTCGGCGCCCGCGCAATAGGCCTTGCCCGCGCCGGTGATTACGATCGCGCCGACCTTATCGTCATGCTCGGAATCCAGCAGGGCCTCGCGCAACTCGGCTTCCATCTTGCCAGTCCAGGCGTTGAGCCGTGCGGGCCGGTTGAGCGTGACTACGGCGACTCGGTTGGCCTTTTCGTAAATAATTTCTTCGAATGCCATTGGCTTTGTCCTCTTTTGGTGAAACGTTCCCGCGCCGCGCTTGTGATGAGGTGGCCGATCAAAGCACTTCGCGCGGGCAAAATCTAACCCGCCGAAAACCAACTCGCAGGGCCGTTCTACGCCGCACACGCGGGAACGGGTCAGCTTTCCTTGGGGCAATGACGCTGTTACAAAGGCGGGTGATGTTTTCCGTAAAAGTTTTGCTTTCCGCCCTCGCGAGGTGCCGCAGGGCGCGCCGTTTCATCGGAGAGGTGGGACGCGCGGGATGCGTCGCGCTGGCCACCGTCACGCTCGTCACCGTCGCGCTTTGCGTCGCCTCTGTTCCGGCCCGCGCCACCGAAGCGCATCGCGCGATGGTGGTGGCGGAAAACGCGCTCGCCGCCAGCGCCGGAGTCGAAATTCTAAGCCACGGCGGCAATGCGGTTGACGCCGCCGCCGCAACCTCGCTCGCCGTAGGTGTGACCAACCCGGCCTCGTGCGGAATCGGTGGCGGCGGCTTCATGCTCATCTATCTCGCACGCACCCATAGTTTCTACGCGCTGGACTATCGCGAGCGCGCACCGATGGCCGCCAGCGCCACGATGTATGTGCGCAGTGGCAAAGTTGACGAAGAACTGGCGCGATCGGGCCCGCTCGCGGTCGCGGTGCCGGGAGAAATAGCGGGCCTCGACGCGGCGCTCCGGCGTTTCGGCACGATGAAATTTTCCGCGGTCGCAGCGCCCGCCGTACGGCTAGCGGAGCAGGGCTTTCCCGCCACCGATCACCTGGTGAAGGACATCACTCAAACCACCCCGGCGCTAGCCGCCGACCCGGGGCTGAAAGCGACCTACCTCACACCGGCGGCCACGCCGCCAAAGCCCGGCGATCTCCTGCATGAAAAGGCGCTCGGCGCGACGCTGCGCTCGCTCGGTGACGATCCGGTCACGCGCTTTTACCACGGCGCGATCACTCGCTCCGTTGCGGATTGGATGAAGGCGCACGGCGGGCTGATTACCGCCGAGGACCTCGCGCACTATCGGCCCGTGTGGCGCACGCCACTCCATCGCGCTTACCGCAGCTACGAAGTGTGGACGATGCCGCCGCCGTCGTCGGGCGGCGTGGTGCTGGAAATCCTCGGGATGCTCGCCGGTGCTCCGGTTTCGGGCCTGGGCGCAGACTCGCCGCCCTACCTGGCCCGGCTCATCGAGGTGATGCGCCAGGGCTTCATCGATCGCGCGCTATACGCCGATCCGGATTTCGTCCACGTGCCGGTCGACGTACTGCTTTCGCAGCATCATATCGACGAGGCGCTCCAGCGCGCGTTGCATCGCGGCACGCCGGCGCACCTGGCGCCGGCCTCCGACCACGGTACTTCCAATCTGTTGGTGGTCGACAAGGACGGCAACGTGGTCGCTGTTACCACCACGATCAATACGATATTCGGCGCCAAGATGATGGTCGCGAGCCTCGGCCTGGTGCTCAACGACGAGATGGATGACTTCGCCGCCGCACCGGGCGTGCCCAACGTGTTCAAGCTCGAAGGCGCGGTGGCAAATGAGATCGCACCGGGCAAGCGCCCGCTGTCGAGCATGTCGCCGATAATCGTGATGCGCCGCGGTCATCCGGTGTTAACGGCCGGCGGCTCGGGCGGCCCGACGATCATCAGTGGCGTACTGCAGGTGGCGGTCAACGTGCTCGACTTCCATCTCGGTCCGGAGGCGGCGGTCGGCGAGCCGCGAGTGCATGAGCAGGCGGCCCCCGACGTGGTGTTCGTTGAGTCCGCGATGCCGGCCGCCACGCGCGGCGCGCTCGCGCAGATGGGTTACCGGCTCAAGGAAGTGCCGTCGCTGGGCGCGGTCGGGGCGATCACGATTGCGCCGGGCGACCTGAATGGCGCTTTCGATCCGCGCAAAGGCGGCGGAGCCGCCGGCCTGTAACCGAGCGCGTTTCGGCGCACTCGCGGATGTCGGCGGGGCCACCGGCTCGTAGCGCGAGCGCGTCAGGCGTGGCTCGCGCGTGGCTGCGCGGGCGCGGCCCGCACGATACACTTGAGCGTCGTGTCTGAGCCAGCGCCTATCGAATCGCAGCTCGCCTCCGCCGGCGCATCTGCATCTCCGGCTCCGGCCACACTGTGGCGCTCGTCCGCGGCTGAGGCGTTCGCACTCTTCTCGCTCGCGTCCATCGTCTTCTTTTTCCATCTCGGGAGCTATGGTTTGTGGGAGCCTGACGAAGCGCGCTACGCCGAGATAGCACGGGAGATGCTGGCCGCTCACAACTTCATCGTGCCGCATCTCAATTACGTCGCCTACGTTGAGAAACCGCCGCTGCTCTACTGGCTCGGCGCGCTGTGGATGGCGCTCTTCGGGGTCAACGAATTTGCGGCGCGCCTCACGCCGGCGCTCGCCGCACTCGGCGGCGTCATGATGACCTGGTTTTTCGTGCGGCGCACGATGGGCCGCGAGCGAGCGCTGCTGGCCGGCGCGATTCTCATCACCTCGACGCTGTATGCCCTGATGGCGCAGGTGCTCACTACTGACATGCTGCTCGCGGCGGCGACTACGGTGGCACTGTTCGCGCTTTATCTGCACTGGGGCGAGGGCGGGCGCTGGTGCTGGCTCGGTTACGCTGCGATCGCGATCGGCCTGCTCGCCAAGGGGCCGGTGGCCGCGGCAATTCCGATCCTAACGCTCGCGATCTTTCTCTGGTGGCAAGGCGAGTTGCCCGGCGCGATCGGCCGCTTCCATGCGCTGGCCGGCGGCTCGATGGTCTTCCTCATCGCCGCGCCATGGTTCGTCGCGGTCGCGATTCGCGAGCCCGGCTTCGTGGACTTCTATTTCATCGGCGAGCATCTGCGCCGCTTTTTCGAATCCAGCTACAGCCACGGCGAGCCTTTCTACTATTATCTGCCGGTGCTGGCGGCCGGGATGATGCCGTGGACGTTGATGGCGCCCTTTATCGCGTGGCGCGCACTCATGCGAACGCCGGCGGGACGCTTCTGTATCGTCGCGGCCACGGTCGTGATCGTGATGTTCTCAGCAGCGAGCGCCAAGCTCATCCCATACATCCTACCCGCCGCGGCACCGCTCGCGGTTCTCCTGGCCGACGGTATTTATTCGCGCGCGTTCCCAGCCGGCGCGCACGCCGGCGCGGAACCGCCCGGCGTCCGCACTCGCTTCGCCGCGGTGGGCGCTGTCCTGAGTATGCTTGGAGTCGCGATGCTCGTGGCTGCTATGACCGCGCCATTGTTTAGCAGCCCCTACGTAGTCGCTGCGCGGCCGGCGCTCTACGCGCTCGGCCTTATCGGTGCGGCCGGCGGCGCGCTGGTAGCCGAAATCTTTCGCCACTGGCGGCTCGACGCGGGACTGGCCGCGATGGTGCTGGCGGCGGCGCTTGCATTGGGCGCCGGAAGCTATATCCGCCTGGAGGCCGAGCCGCTGCGTTCCTATGCGGCGCTTGCGCGCACGGTTCAGGCGCGCGCCCCGGACGCGACCCTTATCTGCTATCCGCGATATGTCCAGGCGCTGCCATTTTACACGCGCCGCCGCGTGATCCTGGTTGGCGCGCCGACCGAACTGGCTTTCGGTGAAATGCACGCGGCCGACGGCGGCCATTATTTCTTTCGCTCGGAGGACGATGTGGTGCGGCTGTGGAATCTGCCGGGACCGGTGGTCCTGGTGATCGACGAACGCGAGCTGAACAAACTGCGCGAGCGGTTGGGAGAATTTACGGTGATCGGATCCGAATGGCGCAAGCGTGCGATCCTCAAAGCCAGTGAGCCCCGCTATGCAAGCTGAACCGGCAATCGGCGCGTCGGCCGCGCAACTGCCCCCCTCACCGCCCGCCCGCCGGGGACATCCAGTGCTTGGCTTCGCGCTGCGCGCGGGCGCCGGATTGCTGATCGTAACCCTGCTCTTGTGGCACTACGACATGCGCCCCGTGCTCCATCAGCTTGCCCGCGAGCGGCCCGCTTTCTTTCTGGCAGTGATCGTTATCTACGTAGCCGGGCAGGTGATGTCGGCGTGGCGATGGAGCCTGCTCGGCGCGATCCTGAAAATACCCGCGCCGTTCATCGACTATCTCAAATACGCTTTCATCGGGATGTTCACCAACGTCTTCGTGCCGGGACTGGTCGGCGGGGACGCGTTGCGTGCTATCTATCTCGGCCGGAGCCATCAGCGTCTAGCCGACGCTATCGCCTCGGTCGCCGCTGACCGGATCGTGGGCCTCGTCGGGCTATTCTGGATGGCTGCCGTGGCGGCCGCGGCGTTGAGCGTCAAACCGCCGCGCATGGTGACGCTGCCGACGATCGCGGTCGGCGTGATTTCACTGGCTGGCTTCGTCGCCTTGCCGCTTATTGGCAAACTGGCCGCTCGGATGCCGGCGCGGCTCGCCGCCGTCGCTGCGACTATCGCGCCGTATCTCGACCGGCCGCTCGCTATGATGCCGGCGATCGGGCTATCGATCGCACTGCAACTGGGGCTCGCGATATGCCAATGGATCCTGGCCCGCGGGCTTGGGCTTTCGGCGCCGCTGACGCTGTTCGTGCTGTGCGTGCCGATCGCCAACGTATTTGCGAGCCTCCCGGTGACGCTCAATGGGTTGGGCGTGCGCGAGACGGCGTATCTGATGCTGTTCGGGATGGCCGGGATGGCAAAGGCGGACGCGATTGCGCTCGGGCTTCTATGGTTCGCGGCGAGCGTGCTCGGCAACCTGACTGGAGTGGTAGCGTTCGTGCTGACCGAGACCCCGCCGCTGCGCGCGGCAGCGGACGAGCCGTCGTAAAAACCCGCAGCTTCTTGCTGAGAGCCCATGATGGCTCCAGGAGCCGAGCCGAGCTTCCTAAACTCCCTCCCCTTCGGTTTTGGGGGAGGGAGTTTAGAGAGGATCGGTAAAACTATTCGGCGCTCCAGACCGGTTTGCGCTTCTCCAAAAACGCCCGCACTCCTTCCCTGGCGTCCTTGCTCGCACGCACCATCCGGCCCATCTCAAGAATGTCGTCGTGCCACGCGTCGCTGGCCTCGCTCATCGAGCGCCGCATGCTCTTCTTCATCGTGCGCAGGGAGAGCGGCGCGTTCGACGACACTTTCTCGGCCCACGTGATGGCGGCCGCGTCGAGCTTGTCGTTGGGCACGACCTCGTGCACCATGCCCATCGTGAGCGCGCGATGCGCGTTGACCGGCTCGGCGGTATAGAGGATTTGTGCGGTATTCGCCGCGCCGATGATCTCGATCAGCTTGCGGATGAAATCGTAAGGAACCACCAAGCCCACCCGCGCGACGGTCATCCCGATTCGCGCATCCTCGGCCGCCACCCGCAGATCGCAATGCAGCGCGAGTTCGCATCCGCCGGCCAGCGCGGCGCCCTGGACTGCGGCGATGGTCGGTACCGGCAATTGTTCGAGGCGATGGAAAGTCCGCTCGATGCTGACCGGAGTATGCCCACCCTCAAGGCGATCGGCCTCGGCCAGATCGAGTCCAGCGGAGAAGCTCTTGCCCGCGCCGCGCAGGATGACCGCGCGAATCTCTTTGTCGTCTTCGATCGCGGCGAACGCCTTGTCCATCGCCGCAAGCAGTGCCTCGTTGAGCGAGTTGCGTTTCTCAGGGCGGTTGAGCGTGATGGTGGCGTAATTGGGATGGCGTTCGACCTTGAGAATATCTTCGGCCATGAGAGCGACTCCTTGAGCTTGTAGAAGATGCGGGCGTTTGCGGCCCGAGCATCGCATGACCGCGCCGCGCGCATCAAGCGTGCAGTTTGTTCAGGCCACGATGCTGACGAGCTTGTCGGGGACGTAGATGATCTTCTTGGGCTGCTTGCCGTCGAGATGGCGTGCGACAGCCTCGCTGTTAAGCGCCATTCCACGCACTTCATCCTCCGGCGTGCCGGCGCCGACCTGCAGGCGGTCGCGCACTTTGCCGTTGACCTGCACAACCACGGTAACCATCTCGTCGCGTGCGAGATCCTCGGAGAACTTCGGCCACGGCTCGAGATGGACCGAGGTCGCATGCCCCAGCGCGCGCCACAGCTCCTCGGCGATATGCGGAGCCATCGGCGCGAGCATCACCACGTAGCTCTCGAACGCGAAGCGGCCGGCCTCTGCCGGCGTAAGCTTCGTGAGGTAGTTGAGCTGGTCCATCATCGTCGCGAGCGCGGTGTTGAAACGCATGCGCTCGATATGATCGGTGACGATCTTGATCGTCTTGTGCGCGCGGCGCGCGGTTTCGGCGCTAGGACTGCCGGTAGGGCTTCCGGCCTCAACGAAGCGGCGCATCGCGTTCCACACGCGCGAGAGATAGCGCGCGGTGCCGAACACACCCTCCTCGTTCCAGTTGGTCGGTTCCTCGAACGGGCCCATGAATAATTCCCACAGCCGGAGGGCGTCGGCCCCGTACTTTTCGACCATCGCGTCGGGCGTGACCACGTTGCCCTTGCTCTTGGACATTTTCTGACCATCGGCGGCCCAGATCATGCCCTGGTTGCGCAACACCGAGAATGGTTCCTTGAACTTCACCAGGCCCGCGTCGAACATCACCTTGGTCCACATCCGCGCGTACAGCAGATGCATCACGGCGTGCTCTGCGCCGCCGACGTAGAGATCGACCGGCAGCCAGTAATCCGCTTTCGGGGGATCGAATGGGCCGCGGTCGTAATGCGGCGAGGCGAAGCGCAGGAAGTACCACGACGAGCAGGCGAAGCCGTCGAGCGTGTCGGTCTCGCGCTCGGCCGGGCCGCCACACCTGGGACAGGTGGTGTTGACGAACTCGGGCACGTTGGCGAGCGGCGACCGTCCGGTGCCTGAGGGCTGGTAGTTCTTCATGTCGGGCAGGAGAACCGGAAGCTGCTCCTCGGAAACCGGCACTATACCGTCGCGTGGACAATACACGATCGGGATTGGGCATCCCCAGTAACGCTGCCGCGAGATGAGCCAGTCGCGCATCCGGTACGTGATGGTGGAGTGGCCGATCTCATGCTCTTCGGCGTACTTGCATACGGCGCGAATCGCGTCGGCGGTCTTCATCCCATTGAGATCGAGTTCCCCATTGGACGAATTGATGTTGATGCCGTAGTCGGAATATGCGCGGCCGGCGGGCGCGGGAGTGCCGTCGGCGGGCGCGGTAACCAGCGGAATCTCCAGTCCATACTTGGTCGCGAATTCGTAGTCGCGCTGATCCTCGCCCGGTGCGCCCATGATCGCGCCGGTGCCATAGCCCATCAGGACGTAGTCGGCGATCCAGATCGGAACGAGCCGGCCATTGAAGAGATTGCGCGCGTACGCGCCGGTGAAAACGCCGGTTTTTTCCTTGACCGTCGAGAGCCGTTCGATCTCGCTCTGGCGCCGCGCCTGCGCAACGTACTCCTCCACTGCGGCCCGCTGCTCGGCCGTAGTGACCTCGGCGACCAGTGGATGCTCCGGCGCGAGCACCATGAACGATACGCCAAAGACCGTGTCGGGGCGGGTGGTGAAGAAACGGACCTCCTCGCCCGGATGGCCCTCCACGGGAAAGGCCAGCTCCGCCCCCTCGGAACGTCCGATCCAGTTGCGCTGCATCAGCTTGATTGGCTCGGGCCAATCGAGGCCCTCTAGATCATCGAGCAGGCGGTCGGCGTAGGCGGTGATTCTGAAAAACCATTGCTCGAGATCCTTCTTGGTGACTGGCGTGTCGGTATGCCGCCAGCAGCACCCGTTGATAACCTGCTCGTTGGCCAGCACGGTGCGGCATTTCTCACACCACCATTGCGAGGCGGTAGCGCGGAAGGCGAGCCCACGCTTGAGCATCAGCAAGAAGAACCACTGCGTCCAGCGGTAGTACTCGGGAGTAGAGGAATTGATTTCGCGCGTCCAATCGTAGGCGCATCCGACCAACTTCAACTGTCGCTTGAAGTTCGCCGCGTAGCGCGGAACGGTCTCCTTGGGATGCAGCCCCTTGAGCAGCGCGTCGTTTTCAGCCGGCAGGCCGAACGCATCCCAGCCCATTGCGTGCAACACGTTGTAACCGCCCATCCGTTTGTAGCGGCCAATCACGTCGCAGGGAACGTAGTTGTGCAGATGGCCGACCGAGAGACCGTCGCCCGAGGGATAAGGAAACATCTCGAGCACGTAGAACTTTGGCCTATCGCGGCCCTCAAGCGTGAGATAGAGGTCGGCGCGGTCCCATTCGGCCTGCCAGTAGGGTTCTATCTTGCTCGGCTCGTAGCGTTCATCCATCGGCATTCGACAATTCTCTCCGGGTAATTAACTTTAGCGCGCGAAGGCCGCCGGTTGAAACCGAGTTGTCGTAAGCACCCTCCCACGCAGTAGCGATCGCGCGGTGCGGCGAAATAGCTGGTGCGCACGATACTTGTTGATAAGGCTCTTGTCAGCAAAGGGCCGGGGCGCGACAATGACATGGCTGGCTGCTAGGCTTTAGGGCACGTTCCCAGATGAAAACGCGGAAGGTCAATCAAGACGGCCGCAGATGGTTATCCCCGTGGCACTTCGCGGTGTTTGCGATGGGCGCGGTAGTCGGTTCGCTTCTGGGCGGTTTCTATGGGGCGGCTTATACCAGCGCCGCGGTCATCGTAACCTGCTGGTTTGCGGCACTAATGCTGGTGGCCTTCGATCGTTCGCGAATCCGCGCTCCGCGCTCCGCCCAGGGACGGCGGTGGCCGTCGCCGATGCATGCGAGCCCCCGCACGAATGCTATGCCGGTGCAGCCGGGCGGTCGCCGCGGGACTGGAGCAGCACTGAACGTCGACGCCGCGCGGCGTTCTCACTTGCGCACGATCGCTGGTGGCAAGAGCGAGCCGCCTTGGCGCGCATCCTGACTCGCCATCTCGCGCGACCCTCTCGCGCGCCGGGCCATATCGAATGCTGAATCTATCGCATTAACTTGACATTGCATCCCTGACGCGCGCATTTGACATTGCATACGTGCATGGCTCTGCCGGCACTGCGTATGGAGGTCAACCCGCGATGCGAGCCTTCGTGATGAAAGGGATTGGTAAAGTAGGATTCGCTGATAAACCGATCCCGACCCCTGGACCCACCGATGCCATCGTCAAGACCACCAAGGCCCTCATCTGCACCTCTGACGTGCATACCGTCAATGGCGCTATCGGGCCACGCGACAATCTCACCCTGGGTCATGAGGCGGTCGGTAGGGTTCATCAGGTCGGCACCGCGGTCAAACGCTTCAAGCCCGGCGATCATGTCCTGGTTGGCGCGATCACTCCCGAGTGGGGCGACGCGGCCTCGCAAGCTGGACACTCCTCCCAGTCCGGCAGCGCGTTAGGCGGATGGAAATTCGCCAACATCAAGGATGGAGTCTTTGCCGAGTACTTCCACGTCAATGAGGCCGACGCCAACATGGCGCACATCCCGGCCGCCGTCGCCGACGACTCGGCGGTTTACTGCTGCGATATGATCTCGACCGGTCTGATGGCGGCCGAGAACGCGAACATCCCTCCGGGCGGCACGGTCGCGGTATTCGCGCTCGGGCCGGTCGGACTGATGGCGGTCGCGGGGTCGCAGATGCTCGGCGGCGGACTGATCATCGGCATCGACTCGGTGCCGCGTCGCCTGGAGCTTGCACGCTCGTACGGCGCGGATGTGGTCGTCGACTTTGAGAAGGAAGACGCCGTCGCACGCATCATGGATTTGACCGGCGGCGAGGGCGTCGATTCGGCTATCGAAGCTCTGGGCGGCGATCTCTCCTTTCAAAATGCGATTCGGGTTACCAAGCCGGGCGCTACGATCTCGAATGCCGGTTATCATGGGAAGGGCGAGTTCGTGCACATCCCGCGGATGGAATGGGGCGTGGGGATGGCGGAGAAGACGATTCGCACGGGGCTATGCCCGGGCGGACGGCTGCGGATGGAGAGGTTGTTGCGCTTGCTCCAGGGCGGCCGAGTCGATCCGACGCGGCTTACCACGCATACCTTTCGCTTCGACGAGCTCGGGCGGGCGTTCGAAATGATGGAGCGCAAACTCGACGGAATCATCAAGCCGCTGATCCTGTTCTAGACTCGACACGTCTATCGCACAGGGCGGCGTCGGCTCGCGGGCTCTTACTGTTAATACACTTGCGCTCTCACGAACGAGACAGGTTGTATCGCCTGTGCGCTTCGTCTCGTCGGCTATTGAAGTGATCGCCGCTGCCACACTCGTCCCGTGTTGGCACATCCGATGCTCCATGAAACAACGGGTAACCTTTGTATATGAGCCATGAAATTCGCACGCCGCTCAATGGCGGCTCGATCTTCCGCTTCATCGCGCGTTTGCTTAAACCCGGTTGCCGGAGCGCGAATAGTCTTTCTCCCACGGATGATCCCACGAGCGAAGCCGACCATCGCGCGCCTCTAATCCTGGTGGTCGAAGATTACCCCGTAAATCAGAAATTGACGACGACTCAACTGAGCGTTCTCGGCTTTGGAGCCGACGTCGTGAGCGACGGCCGCGCGGCGCTCGACGCACTCGCGCTCAAGTCCTATCCCGTCGTCCTGATGGATTGTCAGATGCCCGGGATGGACGGCTACGAAACGACCGCCGAGATTCGTCGGCGCGAGGCGGGCTCGGCGCATCGGACCATCGTCATTGCGCTGACCGCGCATGCGTCGAGCGAGGCGCGCGCGAGGTGCGAAGCAGCCGGGATGGATGATTACATCAGCAAGCCGGTGGAGATGGACGACCTGGCCGCAACACTTAGACGCTGGACGCCGCACTGTTAGCGGGCGCGAAGGAAAAACGCCCGCGCGTTGCCGTCCCTCGGTCGTATCAGCGATAATCGGAATTGAAAAACTCTGTCTGAGACTTCGCTGGAAATTTCAACGAGACTTCACCGGAAGTGCGTAACGCTTTCGCGGCGATGACTCCGGGTCGTCTCGAAAACCCGCGCGTCACGGCCCTGCTCAAACCTTCGACAGGCCCCGCCGCCCGTCGGACTAGTCAGATCCAATTGTCGATTCGTAGACTGCTACCAGCGCCGGCCTCCGCCGCCGCCGCCACCACCACGGCCGCCCCGTCCTCCACGATCGCGATCGCCACCGCCGCCACCACCGGGACGCGGACCTTGCTCGCGCGCCTCGTTCACCTTGATTGAGCGGCCCTTTAGCTCCGTGCCGTTGAGCTCCGAGATCGCACGCGCCGCTTCGTTGGAATCAGCCATCTGCACGAAGCCGAAACCGCGCGACTGACCAGAGAACTTGTCGGTTACGACGGCAACGTTGTCGACCTTGCCGATTTCTGCGAAGAGCGCTTCCAGATCTTCGTTGGTAACGGAAAAGGCCAGGTTGCCTACGTACAACTTTGCGGGCATCTGATATGTGCCCTCCTCTATTATTTGCCGGAAGCGCTCAGACAGAGAAGCTCGCGAAGCCAGCGGGCTTAAGTGCGGGGTACTAGCCGGTTGCGATTGCTTCTATGCTCCGATGGTTTCGATGTCAAGGCGATTTGCGCGCGGCGTCTCGCCATCCATTAGTCAGTCTCCCAGGTTACAAAAGACGGCTCACAAGATGAGATTGCACTACGCATTGAGCGATGTGAGTCGCGGATCGAACCCGGGGGGCTTTATACAGTTACGACGAACGATGGCGGTCGATCTGCGAGACTACAATTGCACCGTCTGCCGGCCTTCCGAAGGTATCAATCTTGAGGCCGCTCGGCGGGCGAGTGCGACTGCACGGCCGACCAAGGATGGGCGGATCGACTTCGCATCCGATCTCACAGTTTGAGCCGCCCGCATACTCGTCAATCTTGTGCGCAACGCGAACCGCATCCGCCGAATCCCTGCGGTGAGATTGATAGCCATAGGCGTCGCCACCAGCGCAAGCCCGGCGGCCCAGGCGGCCAACTCGGCCGGCGTCTCCGTCGGAGCAAAGTCCGTCTCGTCGCTCTCCAAGCAGCGGCGCGCACGGCCGGCCTTCGCCGACTCACGATCACAAGCCTGAAGGGCTCTCCGATGGGCCTTCCTGGCTGACGCGAAGCTGCGGTCGCGTCCGGCTATCCAATGATCAGCCCAAGCGAGCCACTTCGGGTCGGTATAGACTTCCCGGGCGTCGACAATCGCCGCGATCACGTACCGCCCGATCGCCTCGTGGGTTTCGCGGTTATCGGTTGGATGGCTAAGCATCGGTGCATTCCCCTGGAGTCGACCACGTGCGCAGGAATACTCGCCCCTCCGCCAAACGTCGTCCTCACTTGCCAAGGAAGCACTTAGTGTGCCGATTAATTATCTTCTGTTAATTTGAGCCATTTATCTTCGCTTTATTGAGCTAATGTAGCAACATCGCAACCGTTTTGTCGCACAATCGCAGAATATCGCCAACGTAGTCCCTATTAAGCGGAACGGGGCTCTGACATCCGGTTCGGCAGAAATTTTGGAAAGAAAGAGCCCCGTATCATACGGGGCTCTTTAACTCGATGTAACCCTGACTGACCCGACCTGACGGCGGGGGCAACCGTCTAACCCGCTGAGTTGCCCACCACCGACACGAAACTAACGCAGCGGCCTGGCTGACCGCCCAGGTTGTGGGTCAGTCCGAGCTTCGGATTTTTGACCTGGCGCTGCGCCGCCTCGCCGCGAAGCTGAAGCCACATCTCGTACATCATGCGCAGCCCCGAAGCGCCGATCGGATGACCGAACGACTTCAGGCCGCCATCGGGATTGACCGGCAACCGCCCTTCGAGGTCGAAGAACCCTTCCATCACGTCCTGCCATGCCGTGCCGCGCGGGCTGAACCCCAGGTCTTCGTACAGCACGAGTTCGGTCGGGGTGAAACAGTCATGGACCTCGGCGAGATTTATCTGCTCGCGCGCGTTGGTGACGCCGGCCTGCGCATAGGCGTCACGCGCGGAGGCGACGACCTCGGGAAACGAGGTGAAGTCGTATTCCTGCGAGAGCGGACCCTCGGCCGGGCCGGCGACGAACGACAGTGCCTTGATGTAGATCGGATTCCTGCAATACTTGTGCGCATCCTCGGCGCGGACCACGATCGCTGCCGCGGATCCGTCGGAGACGCCGGAGCAGTCCATGATGCCGAGCGGGTCGGCAATCTTGGGCGAGTTCTTGATCGATTCGATCGGAACTTCTTTCTGAAACTGCGCCTTGGGATTGCGCGCGCCGTTGCGATGGTTCTTCCAGGCGATGCGCGAGAGCACGTCCTTGCCTTTGTCCGGGTCGAGTCCGTACTTCTTGAAATAGGCCGGCGCGAGCAGCGAGAACAGCGCCGGTGGCGTCATGCTGGCCGGAGTACCGTCGTTGGGCGGATTGGTCACGACCAGGCCCGAGAAGCCCGAGTCCTTGAGCTTCTCGACCCCGATCGCCATCGCCACGTCGAACGCGCCGCACGCGACCGCATAGCAGGCCTGACGCAACGCCTCGGATCCGGTGGCACACATGTTCTCGACGCGCGTGACCGGCTTGTACTGAATCTTCAGAGGCTCCGAGAGCGTGAGTCCCGAAATTCCCGAGCCCATCGTGCCGAGCCAGTACGCGTCAACGTCCTCGGGACCGATACCCGCCGACTCGTAGGCCTGATAAGCCGCGTCGACCAGCAGGTCCTCCGCACCCTTGTCCCAATGCTCGCCGAACTTGGTGCAACCCATCCCTATAATCGCGACGCGATCCCTGATTCCTTTGCTTGCCATCGAAGCCTCCTCGTACCTAGCGCTTGGGCCGCGCCTTCCAGAAATAGTTATGCACGCCGTCGGCGGTAAAGAGCCGGCGAAAAGTCATTTCCACTTCGTCGCCGATCGCGACGCGTTCGGGCTCGCAATCCGTCATCTCGCAGAGAAACCGTCCTCCACCCTCGTAGTCCACCACCGCATTGACGGTTGGCGGATTGAGCGAGTAGGCAAGGCGGTCCACGGCGTAGGTTGCGATTCGCCCGGTGCGGTCGGCGAACGGGTACGGTTCCATCTTACCCCGCACGTGGCACTTAACACATACCAGTTGCGGCGGAAGTTGCGGCGTGCCGCACGCGGTGCATCGCGATCCGACGAGCCCGAACTTCCATTTTTCCGAGCGCATCATCGGCGGTGCCGCCGGGCGCTCGGGGTCGGGCCGCCGCGGCGGCTCGGTCGGCAGGATTTGCCGCCACTTGAGGTAGTTGCCGTAACTGACGTCGCCCTTGGATTCGATCATGCGGCCGACCGAATGAGCGGGCCGGAACTTCGCCGCCGCCGGCGTGACGCGCAGCACGATAGCGTCGGCGCCGTCGGCCACCGCCGCCATCAATACCAGGTCGCCCGGCTTGAGCGACGGCAGCGCGGCCGTCAGCAGCAGGCCCGCGTGCGCGGCGCCGGTCTGCCCGACGGTTAGCGCGAGCGTATCGGCTAGCTTGGCCGGGTCGAGTTTCATCCCGCGCACGATCTCTTCGGCCGCGCGCGGATTTGGCGAATCGAGGATCACGCGCGCGAGCGCCGCCGGCAGCCACGCCGGCCTTTTCCAGCACCGACTGAATAGCCTTGCCCAGCAGCGGCACATAGGCCTGCGTAAGCGCGAACCGCTCCTCCCATGAATGGCCGAACCGCTCCTCGGGCATCCGCCAGGTGTCGAGAAACTCACGCGTGAAAGAGGCGCTGGCGACGATTTCCGCGATCACATCCTCACCGTTGCCCATCACGAATGCCGCCGCGCCGTCGCCGCCGGCTTGCTCCAGGCGGCCCTCGGGCGCGCCCAGCCGGCAATCGGACATCGCGGCGAGCGCCAACCCGCCGCCGCTCGCGGCGTCGGCCGCCTGCAGCAGCGCCGAGAGCCCCGCGCGCACCGAACCGGTCAAGTCGGCGGCGCGGCTCTCGGACGGCAATTGCGCGGCCGCGCCGACAATCGCGGCGTTGAGCTTCTCTGCGTAAGGCGGCGTCGAGGTGGCGAAGAGCAGCGTCCGCACTTTGTCCGCGCCGACCGCGCGCAGCGCATCGCGCGCCGCCTCGGCCGCCATCGAGACGCTGTCCTCATCGAAGCTCGCGACCGAACGCTCGCCCTTGGCCGCGGCGACGCCGAGCACCTCGGCGATCGCCGCACGCTTGAGCCTGCGGTACGGGATATACGATCCGTATGAAACGATTCCAGTCATGTTGCGATTAAAGGTCCCTCTGCTTTCTCCGGTCAACCTTACAGCGGACGGCTATGGGAGCAAAATGCTCGAGCCGGTGGTCTCGCGCTGGCCAAGTGCGCGATGGGCCTCGGCCGCATCGGCGAGCTTGAATGTGCGCTTGACCTCGCATCGCACCGCGCCGCTCGTCAGCACGTCGAACAGTCGCCGCGCCGCCGCTTCGAGGTCCTCGCGCCGCGCCGTATAAGTGGCGAGCGTCGGACGCGTGAGGTAAAGCGAACCCTTGGCGCTCAGGATATTGATGCTGAATGGCGGCACGATGCCCGAGGCCTGTCCGAAGCTGACCATCAGGCCGCGCGGCCGCAGGCAATCGAGCGATTTCATGAAAGTCGTCTGCCCGACCGAGTCGTAGACTACGGCGACATTTTTTCCGTCGGTTATTTCCTTGACGCGCGCGACGAAATCCTCGCGCGAATAATTGATCGTGTGGGCGCAGCCGTGGGCCGCGGCGAGCTTGGCCTTCTCGTCGCTACCGACGGTGCCGATCACGGTCGCACCGAGATGCTTCGCCCATTGCGCGAGGATCAGACCGGTGCCGCCTGCAGCGGCATGCAACAGGATCGTGTCGCCGGGCTTCACCGCGTAAGTCGAATGGATCAGGTATTCGGCGGTTAAACCTTTCAGCATCGCGGCCGCCGCGGTCGCCTCGTCGATTTTATCGGGCAGTTTGACGAGGACGCGTGACGGAATCACCCGCGCCTCGGAATACGAGCCCAGCGGGCCGCCCACATAGGCAACCCGGTCGCCGACGCGGACCTCGCTCACGTCCGGCCCGACCGCCTCGACCACTCCTGCGCCCTCGGTGCCAGGCGTGTACGGCAGCGACGGCGCCGGATAGACGCCGGAACGAACGTAGATATCGACGAAGTTAAGCCCGATCGCGCGATGGCGCACGAGCGCCTGTCCCGGTCCGGGCGCTGGGACTTCGACGTCCTCGTAATGCAGGACCTCGGGACCGCCAGTCTGATGCACCACGATCGCTTTGCATTTCATAACGACTCCGTTTCGCTGCAAAGGCCAAAGACTTTGGTATCACGACCCGGAGCAGTATTACTCGATTCCCGTCTGTTCGTCACACGGTCGGGCTTGGTTGCCGCCGCGTAACGGCATGCGATATGAAGAGGCCGAAACTGGCCTCAGGAGAGATATCGCGATGCCTCACGTGATCACTGACGACGGTGTGAAGCTCTACTACGAAGAGGCCGGCGGGGGCATCCCGATCGTCTTCGTTCACGAGTTCGCCGGCGACTATCGGAGCTACGAGCCGCAAATGCGCTACTTTTCGCGCCGCTACCGATGCGTCGCCTACAACGCTCGCGGCTACCCGCCCTCCGACGTTCCCACGGAGGTCGCGAAGTACTCGCAGGCGCGCGCCTGCAACGATATCCGCGCAGTGCTCGACGGACTCCAGATCGACCAGGCGCATATCGTCGGCATCTCGATGGGCGGATTTGCGGCCCTGCATTTCGGTATCCGCTATGGCGATCGCGCGCGCTCGTTGGTAATCGGCGGCTGCGGTTACGGCGCGGAAAAAGGCAGTCGCGCGCAGTTCCAGCAAGAGGCCGAGCACGCGGCCGAGATGTTCGACCGGATCGGGATGGCCGAGGGGGCCAAGCGTTACGCGCTGGGCAAGACACGCGTGCAACTACAGAACAAGGATCCGCGCGGATGGCAGGAATTCGCCGCGCAGATGGCCGAGCACTCGGCGCTCGGCTCGGCCAACACACTGCGTGGCGTGCAAAAGCAGCGCCCTTCGCTTTTCGACCTGGTCGACGAAATGAAGAAGATAACCGTGCCTGCGCTGGTGATGACCGGTGACGAGGACGACCCCTGTATCGAAGCTTCAGTACTGATGAAGCGAACGATCGCGACCGCCGGGCTCGCGGTGCTGCCGAAGACCGGTCATGCGCTCAACCTGGAAGAACCGGCATTGTTCAACGCGCTAATCGACGAATTCCTCCACCAGGTCGAGGCCGGCCGCTGGACAGGGCGCGATCCGCGCTCGGTAGCCGACAAGATTCTATGAGCCGATCTGCTCAATCTCAAGCAATCAAAATCGGACGCTCAGGCTCATCATTGATGCACACACGCAACGACGAAATTAGTCGTTGAATGCTTTGGCTCTCCATTGGCAGATTGGAAATATTAGAGCAATCGGCACGCTATATGCTTTCGACTGTTTCCGCCGTTCCCGCGTCAATAGCTGCGCCGGCGACGACTGGAGGGGGGAAATGCTCAAATGTAATGCCTGTGGGGCCGTTTCCGGTGACGTGCACATCCTTGAGGCCGAAGGTGGCCCGATGCCCGACCGGGGAGTGGTCGCGGTCAGAATCAAAATCTGCAACTCGTGCTATTCGCGGCCCGAAAGATCGCAACTGCTTTCGCAACTTTGCTCCGATATTCTGGTGCCTCCGTCCTACTGGTTTGGCCGCAACATCGCCTGGTCGTCAGCTATTCGCGTGGTTCGTTCGCCGCGCGGCCAGCGCGCTCCGCGCTTCTGGTACGAGCCCGAGGCCCATCCGCTCGGCTATTGGCACCAAGCCCGGCCCGCATTGGTTAATGGCGGCAGCCATCACGCGTCCTGAGCCCTGCTCGCGCGCGATTGCTTGAGATAGTCGGTAAGCCGCGTGACCTTGAACGGTCCGCGCGTTTCTTTTCCGTTGAGCGGCACCGCCCATGGGCTTTTCGATACGCGGAATTTCGGTTATCCGCATGCCGTCCGAATCATGATGCGAGCTCACGCGCGAGAGCGAATTCCCAGTGCAACCGCCGCCTATCTGGAGGCATACGCCGCGCTCGAGCTTTCCGCCCGAGAGGCGCAAACCTTGGTGGATAGGCTGATTACAATAATGGTCGCGCTAACCGATACCGGAATACGGCTGCGCGGTGATGCGTGGAAATTCGCCCTGATCAACGAACTCCCTTCGCTGCGCGACGCGGCCGGCGACGGCTGGCCGATCAATACGCCTGACTGATATGCCGAAGGCCGCACAGATGTTGGAGGCAATCGGAGACTGGCGCAAGAAGCGCAAATATCTCCAACAGCTTTGGGACCATCTCCCTGCCGAAGTCCGAGTGTCGCTGAAAGTACCGGACACCTTGGACTGAATCGGCGAACGCAGCTGCACGCCCCCCTTGGCTCGCACGCGGCTATCGGTTTGCGAGCCTCGCGTTCCACGGCGGTCGCCCGATCTAGAACTATCGCGCCCAGAGTCCGCTGCCGTGGCCTGCTTTCGAATAGTCGCCCGGCAGATCCGGCGCCGCGACTCCCGGGCGAGATTTAACCAATACGAAATAATTATGAGCAGTTCCGCGGCGTGGTTGAGTTGTAACCATGGAACCGACCATTGCGTATGAATGATACGTGACGCTCCATCAAGAAATTTGACCAGTTATTATTCAAGTCGACTCTGGCGCCGCTGCTCGACATGCGGTCAGCACCGGGCAGCGAGCCTTCTTCCGCGAGGTTCGATGCTGCGGGACATAAATGTCACCCTGGCCGTAGTTCGCGAGGCAGTTGTGCGACGAGGGGCCCCCTCGCCCGAGCGCGCGGAAAACAGTTCTTCAGCGTGACCGTGATGACTCAAACATTGTACAAAATTGCTTCCGAGAAATGCCTTGAAGCGTTTCTGGCCAGTTATGTTCGGTCTCTCGTTCAACTTCGGACTAACGAGTGATGCAGTTGCGTACTTAATTATGGGACGCATGATCCCGACGGAGTTTGCGATGGACACCCGCGACCGCCCTTCTCAGTCCCACTCGGCTGACGGATTTGATAGAACGCACAGCGACTTTCGAAGAAGTCGATATCCGCTCCGAGTTCAGCGCGCGGCCACAGCGGACGCCTGACTATGCGGCTGAGCATCGGGCCATCAGCGTGCTTAGCGCGGAAATGACGGCGAACCCGCGCAACATGCTTCAGAAACTGGTCGAGACGGCCATCGATCTCTGCCAGGCCGAAACTGCCGGGATCAGCATATTGGAGGGCGACGTTTTTCGCTGGGAGGCGCTGGCTGGGGTCTTCGCCGACTATCGAGGTTCCACGATGCCGCGTGACGCCAGTCCTTGCGGCATCTGCGTCGATCAGAACGCCACCCAACTGATGCATCTGCCGGATCGCTGCTTTCCAGCACTTCCGACTGAGCCACGCTTGGTGGAAGCGATGCTCATACCTTTTCATGATCATGGCAAGGCGATTGGAACGGTCTGGATCGTAGCCAACAATGTCGAGCGAAAATTCGATCGAGAGGACGAGCGCGTGATGTGCACGTTGGCACAGTTCGCTTCAGCGGGCTGGCAATTGTGGCGAGCGCAGTGAGTTGGCGGCGGAGTCGAACCGGCATAAGGACGAGTTCATGGCGATGCTCGCCCATGAACTGAAAAATCCGCTCGCCGCGATCATCAGCGCACAAGAGCTGGCGCGGAAGATCAGCGGCGACGACGCCGACCTGCTGCGGACCGGTCTTCCGGAGGCGGATCTTCTGCAGGCCGATCTTTTGTACGCTGTCGACGTCGTGGGACGGCAGGCTCGCCATCTATCGCGTATGGTCGATGACCTGATGGACCTTTCCCGCATCGGTCGCGGTGAGTTGGAGGTCCACAAGGAGCCGGTCGAACTCAGATCGCGATCGTCGACCAGGCCATAGAGGCGACGCATCCTCAGTTCGAGAGTCGCCGGCACCGGCTGTCCGTGCTGAATTCCGGACCGACCCGATTCTGTATCAACGGGGACCCGGGCCGGCTGGTTCAACTCTTGTCGAACCTCCTGGACAACGCGGCGAAATACACGCCCAAAGGCGGTGAAATCTCGATCGCGGCGGAATGCACGGACGGGAACGTTTACATCAGGGTTCACGATAATGGGATCGGAATCTCCAGGGATAAAATCGAAAGCATTTTCGACCTCTATACGCAGGTCGATGGCTCGGCGAGAAGCCGCCGAAAGGGGTATCGGCCTTGGATTGACGCTGGTGCGAAAACTAGCCGAGATGCATGGCGGAGTGGTCGAAGCGGAGAGCGAGGGACTCGGCAAGGGCAGTCAGTTTACCGTGCGATTGCCGCTCACACCGAGGTTTTCAGTGAAACTGCCGATAAAAAAGGCCATTGCAGACGAGCCGGCGGATTCTTCTGGTCGAGGATAACCGCGATATCGCTGAGGCTTTGAAAATTATTCTCGCGCGGGACGGACACGCGGTCAGTGTTGCGCGAGACGGAGCAGTTGCGCTCGAGATGCTGCGGACTTTCGAGCCGGAGGTCGTTTTTCTCGATATCGGCCTGCCCGACAT
The DNA here is from genome assembly GCA_963710455.1 of uncultured delta proteobacterium. Classification (GTDB taxonomy): domain Bacteria; phylum Desulfobacterota; class Binatia; order Binatales; family Binataceae; genus JAKAVN01. The sequence continues at coordinate 119,360 of CAVQAG010000005.1, read as the reverse complement.
GGACGGCTTTGAATTGGCGCGTCGAATGCGCGAGCGAGACCAAACGCGCGGACCTGTTAATCGTCGCATTGAGCGGATATGGAGAGGAAGCGCATCGCCGCTTGTCCAAAGAGGCGGGCTGCGATGAACATCTGGTGAAACCAATCCATCCTGACATTTTGCGAAGCTTTCTCGGCCGCCCTGGAAATTCAGCGGATGGTATGTCGGCAGGCCCTGAGGAGCGCGCACTTCAGACCGAGCGCAGGAACTCGATTAGTAACCGGTTCACCTCGGCTGGACGCTCCTGCTGGATCCAATGGCCGGCGCCGGGGAGCAGGACCTTCTTCGCCAGGTTCGGCGCGTTGATTTCCAGCGTCTGGTAGGCGTCGGCGTAGAATTCGATCACCGCGTCCTTGTCGCCGGCGACGAACAGCGTCGGCTGTCCCAGCCTCGCGCCGTCGAGAAACCCGCTCAGCTCCCAGGCGCGATCGATGTTGCGATACCAGTTGAGCCCACCGCGAAATCCGGTGCGCTTGAACTCGCCGGCGAAGAAATCGAGGTCCGCCTCGCTGAGCCATGGCGGCAGTTTGCGCGGCACCACCACGCTATCGAGGAATTTCTCGTCGCGCCCGAACGCATAACGCCATCGCTCGTTCGGCGCGGCGTCGCCCGAGAGCGAATAGAACGTCGCCAGCAGGCTCGCACGCACGTCGCGCTCGAAATCGAGTTCGGCCCTGCCCTCCTGCTGGAAATATTCCTGGTAGAAAATTTTGTCGCCGAACACCGCCTTGGCGATCGCGCTGGGGCGCATCGGCGCGCGCGGAAGATAAGGGACGCTCAGCAAGCCCACGGCGCGGAACAGGTCAGGGCGCAACTGCGCCGAGTACCAGGCCACCGGCGCGCCCCAGTCGTGCCCGACGATCGCGGCTGATCGCTCCCCGAGCGCATTAACCAGTCCGACGATATCGCCCGCCAGATGAAAGAGGCTGTATGCGTCGACTGGCTGGGGACGGTCGGTCTGCCCGTAGCCGCGCTGGTCGGGCGCGACGACTCGAAACCCGGCCTCCGCGAGCGCCGCTATCTGATGCCGCCATGAATACCAGGATTCCGGAAACCCATGGCACAGAACTACCAGCGGTCCCGTGCCCGCCTCGACGTAGTGCATCCGGATGCCGTTGGTCTCGACGAAGTGATGGCTTGACGCGTTCATCGGGGCTCCGCGATTTTCCGCCGTTTCAGTTTGGCAGCCAGGCTAGCGCGCGAATCTCGCCGAATTCGCGCCGCAACTTTTCCCACGAGCCACCGCCGTCGCGGCTAAGATAGACGTAGCCGTGCAGGCTGTTGGCGACCACGACGTCGGGGTTCGCGGAGTTGACCGCAAACCAGTACATCGTGGAGTTCGGCTCCACCTCGAGCGCACATTTCTCCCAGCTCGCGCCGCCGTTGGTCGTGCGCTGAATCGCGCCGCGCTTTCCAGGGATGAAATCGCCGTTAGCGACGAACATGACGTCCGGATTGCCGGGCCTGAGCGCCACGCCGCGGCAATAGGAAATCGTGTCGCGTTCGGCAAAGCGCGGAAAGCCGTGCAACGACCAGCTCTCGCCCTCATCGGCGCTGCGCCACAGTCCGTCGGGCGTGGTGGCGAGAATCTCCGCCCGGCTGCCGAGTCTCACGGCCAGGCCGTGAATGTCCTGGTTGAGCGGCTTGTCGCCGAGCGCGGGACAATGGCTCCAGGAGTCCCCGCCGTCGCGACTGCAATATACACCGTCGATTTCGACGCTCATCCAGATCGTGCGTGGATCGCGCGGATCGAATACGACGTTGGTGACTTTGGGTGCTCCGGCGAGGCACTTCTCCGCAATCGGGATCGCGAGCCGCTCCCATCGCTTGCCGCCGTTGATCGTGCGAAACACCGCCGGCGGCTTGGTACCTGCATAGATAACCGCGGGGTCCCGCGGATGAACCGCAGCCGACCAAATCTGCATCCCGTCCATCGGCGATGGAACCAGCTCAAAGCTCGCGCCGTTATCCTCGCTTCGATACAGGCCGGCTTCGGAGCCCGCGTATATCTGATGCGGGTCGTGCGGCGAAAGCGCGAGCGCGCGAATCTGGATTTCGCCGGGCTCGGCGTGAAACGGCAGCGCCATCTTGCTTCGCCGCCAATGATCGCCGCCGTCGGGACTGAACCACACGCCGGCGCCGACCGTTCCCACACAGATCGTGAATTGCTCCGCCATTGCTTTCACCCCGCGAGTCCGGCGCGGATCTCAACAGCGGCTGTCGCGGATGCCGCGCGCCCCGCCTGTTCTCGGCCCGCCGGATCACTCCTTGGGCGGACGTTTCTCGTCGAACTTGAGGCTCAAGGAGGCGATCCCGGCGGCGACGTTGAGGCCGTTCTGACCTTCGATCGAAACCGGCTGCAGCGCAATCGATTTCTTGAATCCGCCGACGAGGACATTCGCGCCCGCACCGACTCCCAGCGCGACGCTCGCCGTGGCGCCACCGTAATTGCCGGCCAGCGCTCCCTCGCCGAGGTTGGTGGTCGGCGCGACCACCGCCCATAGCATTACGGCGGAGGAAAGATAGCCGATGTCGGCGCCGAACTTGGTAATCGACCCGGTGTAGTACTCGGTATAGTTCTTGTCGCGGGTATAAGCGCACTTGACGGTGCGCGATGAGCCGAAAACGAAACCCCATCCGCTGGCGACGTGGCACGTGAGGTACCCGGCGCGCACGGTCATTTTATGCTCCTCGGCGTGAGCGGACGGCGTGCACAACCCGATCGCGATCACCACCGCCGCGGCGAGACAAAGGTTGCGAGTGGTTGATTTCATCTCAGGGTACTCCTTCCTTTTTGCTCGGTTGGTTTGCGCGCGAAGCACCTTCGGCGCGGACGTTCTGAATTCTCCCAAAAGACGATCCCGATACGCAAACGAGATGAGAACTTAAAAACCCGCCCATCCGCGGCACGCCAGCGACGCCGCCAATCCGCGGTTAGGGCAGAAGCGTGAATACTTCCTGAGGTTGATTGACTCCGCGAAGCCGATGGAGTCCCAGGCTGTGCAAGGGCTCGGCCACCGCGGCAGCAAAGCTGGCGGACGTAACCACATGCTTTCCCAGATCTGCCGCGAGTTTCTCCAGCCGCGCGGCGTGATTGACGGCGGGGCCGATAACGGTGAAGTCGAGCCGGTTCCTCGCTCCGATGTTGCCGTAGGTGACTTCGCCCAGGTGGAGCGCGAGCCCGAAGTTGATCTCTCCTCGCCGCGCCCAGCGCGCTCGAGATTGCGCGCGGCCATCGCGCTTGCCGCCGCGCGGGCCGCCTTGAGCGCGGCACGGCAGGGTTCGGCGGGCGCGCGGTTCTCGCCGATCTCGAAGATCGCCAGCATCGCGTCGCCGATGAACTTCAGCACCTCGCCGCCCTCGGCGATAACCGCGTCGGCGACAATTTCGAAATAATCATTGAGGAGAGCGATCACCTCCTGGCGCGGCGCCGAGTCGGTCAGGCGAGTGAATCCGCGGAGATCGCAAATCCAGATCACCGCGCGAATCGCCTCGCCACTACCGCGAGTGATCGCGCCCGAGAGCACGCGCTCTCCCGTGCGATGCCCCACGTAAGTGTCGAGCAGGCTGCGCGCGACCCGCCGCGTGGACTGGAGCTCGACGATTATCGCAAGCGCCTCGGCGACCTCGGCGAGCCCCTCAATCTCCCGCTCGGTGAAGCCTCCGGCGCGATCGGTCGCCCAACTGATGACGTTAACCTGACCGCCCGAGCACAGCATCGGCATCACCGCGTAGTCGGTTCCCCCCTGCTCCCGCAAGTCCCGGACGATGGGATAGTCTTCGGGACAATCGGGATCCGCCAGCCGCCGGCGAAGCATCCGGTGGCTCTTTCGCACTTCGGCAAACGGACTCTGCGTAAGCTCGGGGGTTTGCACCCGCTCGTGACTCGCGATTAGCCGGTCGGCGCCGACTTCGTCGCGCCGCCAGACGTAGGCAGTGGCCGCAACCTGCGGATGCAAGGTGCCTACGACACAAAATCCGCGCCACAATGGAATACCCGCCGCGACGATCCGGCGGCACATCTCATCGCCGAACTCGCGCATGTGCGTATTGTGCCTGCCCTCCTTGAGCATCCAGCGCACGACATCCGCCGCCGCGTGGGTCTCCTCGCTCATGGTTCGGCCTGGCTAGCGCAAGCCGTGATTCGGCAGTTTCACTTGTTGCTATTCGATGATTTGAGCAGCGCGCTGAATTCTTTATGCAGTTTCCGTAGTTTCGGATCGATGACAATCTGGCAATAAGGCGCGAGCGAATTATTGCGATAGTATTCCTGATGATAGTTTCGGCCTCGTAAAACGCCTTCAGCGGAGCCACTTCAGTCACGATCCGCTTGCCCGCCGGATCGGAATTGTTTAGCTCGTCGATCATGCTTCCGCATCGCGTTTCTGATCGTCGGTCGTATAAAAGATGACCGAACGATATTCGGTCCCGACATCCGCTCCCTGCCGGTTGAGCGAGGTTGGATCGTGGGTCGCGAAAAACACCACCAGCAGGTCGTGGTAAGAGATCTGTGCGGGATCGTATTCGACTCGAGTGACTTCGGCATGTCCGGTCTTTCCGGTGCAGACCTGTTCGTAAGTTGGATTGGCGATTGTACCTCCCGCATATCCCGGCATCACGGACACCACGCCCTTCAGTTGTCCAAACACCGCTTCGGTGCACCAGAAGCATCCGCCGCCAAAGACCGCGATTTCGGTTTTCTGATTCATGCCGACAAGAATAACTCAAGAATTTCTAATGTAAACGGCTGACTATCGCGACAGGTATCCTCCATCCACCAGCAGCGGGCATCCGGTCACGAAAGACGCTTCGTCGGAGGCAAGAAACAGGATCGCGTTGGCGATCTCCTCCGGTTGAGCATTGCGCCCGACGGGTTCCCAGGCAGCCGCCTGGCGCCAGAACTCCGCCGCTTCCTCGGCTGTGGCCCGTTTCAGGATGTTGGTCTCGACGTTCCCGGGACATACGCAATTGACTCGAATCCCCTCCGCCGCGTAGCGCGAGGCCAATGACGTCGTGAGTTGGCGCGCGCCGGCCTTGGTGATGTTGTAAGCGAAAGTGCTCGCGCCTTCCATCTCCTGGCCGATGAAAGAGGAGATGGAAGCCAGGTTCACGATCGCGCCCTTCTTTCGCTTCAACATGTGCGGGATGACGTGTTTGCAGCACAAGAACATGCTCTTCAGATTGATATCCATCAGGCGATCCCACTCCTCGACGCTCATGTCGGTGACGTCCTTGAGGAAATGGATACCCGCGTTGTTCACCAGCACGTCGATGCGCCCGAACGCCGACATCGCCTCCTCGGCCAGACGGCGGGCGGTCTCTTCCTTGGAGATGTCGCCGACGACCGCACGGCTCTTGTCTTTACCGATTTGCGCCGAGACCTTGTCCAGGCCCTGCCGGTCGATATCGTTGAGCACGAGGAGTGCGCCTTCGCGGGCAAAGATTGCGGAAGTCGCCCGGCCGATTCCACTCCCCGCCCCGGTCACGATCGCAACTTTGTCCTTGAGCCGCATGGCTTTTCCTCCTGTTCGGGAATATTGGCTACTGTGCAGTCTAGAGATAAACGTAAATTAGGTTGCGGGCCAGACTTGGGTCATCGAGGAAGTGCGCGCCAGCGGCTGCCTACTCGTCCCAACCGAAACGCCTGGAAAAGTTCACCAGCCCGTACGTGTGCGAACTTCCATAGCCAGCTTGCAGGTCGATACTTGCGTGCCATCGCCGGACGAAAATACCGAAGTCCGGCCCGCCCTGCCCTTTAGCGTTACCCACCGAACCGCCGCCCCATATTGCTCCGCCGACACCGCCTAAAAGCATGAACTGGGCTGTCGAGACCAGGATCGCGCGCAGGTCGATCCTGCTGCTCGTGACCTCGTTTTCGTAATAGTGGCTCGCGCTGAACGAAAAATTTATCGGATGAAAACTATGCGGCAGTAGCCAGCTAGAAAAGTCCCCCTCGACTACGGGAGCGTGACTGTCACCGACGTCCTCCCCTCCAAGCAAGACCAGCGAAACACCCGGAAACGGCGCAAGATCGATCCCTCCCTGGAAGCGCCCGAAATTTCGCGCGCTGCTTTTGGCCGCTGGAAGAATCGGATTGTCGAAACCGGTTCCCTGGTAGATCTGGTACGCGACGGCTCGCGCGACCAGACTCACCCGGTCGGTTACACTTTGCTGGAGCTCGAATCCCTCGTGCGTAGTTCCGTACTTATCGCTGCCATACCCGCTGATGAACAATGCGAGACTCAAATGTTCGGGACTTGTCAGGTTGAAGAAGCCGGAATCGGCGCTCGCCGGCTCTGAGCCTCCCATAGCCAGGGCAAAAATCGCCGCCAGCAGAGCCTTGAATCGCCGCGGCCGAGGTAGCGCCGTGAAGACAGGAGGAGAGGTCCTCAGTGGCGGCGAGCATCTAGCGGTAGCCAGGAGCCTCAAGCTCGTTCATTCCCAATGGAGCGGCCGAACTAGGCGCCAACTCGCACGGAACCGTGGTTTCATAGCCCTGGGTCACGCGCACTGGCGGCGCTGTCGGATTGGTCGGGTTACGAACTTCGACCACTCCCTTATACACGTCGACTTCGGTATAGCGTAAACAGGTCGGAAATCCTGGGCACGGTTTGCCCTCGATGTAAGCTGTCTCGAATTCGGTTCCGCGCACTCCCACAACGGCGTTCGGAGTATGCACCTCAAAATTGCCCGTAGCGCCCACGGTCGGATAAACCACCGCTCTGAGGCGGCCAAGCGCCAGGCTGATAGTTGAATTAGAACGAGCGTCGGCTGCCACGTCGTCGATCACCATGGTGCTCGACTCTGCCAGAATCAGCTGGCTTCCGCCGCGCAGCGTCACGGTGAGATGGGACTTGGACATGGTCTGTAATCTGTCGCGTGCGACTACTGCCATTTTGATGACAACGTTGAGGTCGTGATTGGCGCGAACAAGCTTCGCGGTGCCTTCAAGCTCGGTAACTGATCCGACAGCCTCCTGCGCGAGTACTCGCCGCGCCACGCAGGAAATCAGCAAGAGCGGCAGGAGTACCAGAAGCACCATAACGTTTGCTGCGAGACGCCGCATCGAGAATGGCCGACCCGCTTATAACCCATCTCACGAGTTTGTCCAAGATAGTCAGATGCCGGGAGATGGATTCTGCGCAGGAAGAAAAGCTGCAAGGACAAATGCCTTCCCCATTCTTGGAGAAAGTAGGGATGTCCCATCGTCTGACGTAAAATTTCGGCTATCGCCTCCGGGGCGGAGCAGGCGCTACGGCCGATATCGGGCCGGAAGAACTGGCTCTTTGCCGGGAGCGAAGCAGCGGCGCACCGAACCGCTATCCTGTGTTCGCTGGTGCAGACCTGCAAGCATCTGCAGATCAATCCGTTCGTGTATCTGCGCGATGTCATCGAGCGTGTCTCGACGCATCCGGCGCGGCTGGTCCTGGAACTGACGCCACGCGGGTGCAAGCGTCCGCGCCTGGATTCGGGCGCACAAACTGCCGCCTGAGCGGGACCGCGGAGCGGGCCACTGATGTGTCGTGTCCCTATCGCTGTTCACCCAAGACCGGGCGCGCCTGCAGTTCCTCCAGCAGCACCTTGGCCTCTTTCAGATCGGCGGTATCGAAGCCCTCGGTGAACCAGTTGTAGATTTCGGCCAGCATCGCGCGGGCTTCGTCGCGGCGACTGGTATCGCGGAGCAGCCGGGCTAGGCTCGTCGTCGCACGCAGCTCGTACGCCTTAGTACCGATGCGGCGGGCAGCAGAGACAGCTTCCCTAAAGTCCTGATCCGCCAGACCGGCGTCGCCGCGCTTTAAATGCAGTTCGCCCCGCCACCAAAACAAGCTGGGCAAGGTGATTTGCATCGCACCAATTGCGTTGATGGCCGCCTGGATCGTATCAAGTGCCTCTTCCAGCTGGCCCGCGGATGCCTGCGCCTCGCTCAGTAACCTCAATGTGAACGCATCCAATCTGAAGCCGAGCGTCACATACGAATCGAGTCCTGAGCGAATCAGCGCGATACCTTCGTTGGCCTTACCTTGCTGGGCCATCGCCCATCCGCGGCAAACCGAGGCGTCGTCCATGAAGACCGACTGCTGCTCGGAAGCGAGAGCAAAAAGACGTTCGGCGATTTCCTGCACTTTGTTGGGGTCGCGAAGATGAATGTAGAGAACGGCTACGAGATAGAGCGCTCCGCCTAAGGGACTCTTCAACCGCTCAGCCAGCTGAATCGACTCGCGAGCTTTAACTTTCCCCTGATCAGCGCTCCCCAAGTGCCACAAGACTAGGCCCATTTGCGCGAGCGAGCGTACGTGAGGATCCCAGATGTCGCCCGAGAACTCGCTCTCACTGTACGAAGCTATTGCCGATTCATACTGTTGCTTCGCTCGAGCGAGATCGCCGCGATCGTAGTGCCACGATATTCCTCGAAGCATGTGAGCCATGCTCAAGCCGGAGCGGCTTCCGGTACGTTGCGCTATTTCCATTAGCCGCTCGACCATCTGTTCCGCGACAGCCAGGTCGCCCCGCGCAGACTTCGAATTCCATGCGCTCCACAATGCGCGTATCAGCTGCTCCGAATTACCGATCTTTGTGCTTAGCTGCTGTAATCGCGTGACGGTTTGGGTGCTTTGATCGGAGCCGCTGCCGTGCGTGATTGAGACGACATGCAAGAGCGCGTACTGAAGATCAAATTCCCGTTCCGCGCTTGCTGGATTCCTTCTCGATGTGGCGATCGCCTGCTTAAAATAGACTTCAGCCTCCTTGAGGGCACCGGTTTGGACCGCTCTCCTTCCAGCGGTTTGCAGATAGTGCACGGCCTTTTCCGCGTCTGCGCAAGCATCCGCCTTCCACAGGTGATATGCGAGCTCGCTCGTGTAATCGTCTGCCGTGTCTCTATGGAGCAACTCAATAGCTGTCGCCACGGCCAGATGGATCCTTTGGCGCCTCACTACTGGCAAATCGTCAAGAATGACCCGCCGGATTAGCTCGTGAGCAAACTTGAATTGTGTTTCGTCCTGGAGAATTTCAGAAGAAAGGAGTCCGGTCTTTTCAGCCTCCTCGACACGGTCAATCAGTATCTCCGTATCAACATGCGTTGCAGCTCGTAGCAGCAGCGCCAAGGAAAAAGGCCGGCCGATCACGGCGGCAGTCGCTAGCATGCTCTGCGTTTCATCACTAACTCGGTCCACCCGCCGTCCGATAGCCAAACGCACGCTCTGCGGCAAATCGAGTGCATCCGGCGTGACTTCGACCCCAGTTTTGTGATCGAGTTGACCGAGCTTTCCGTGTTCGGTCAGATGACGGAGCAACTCAGTGACAAAAAATGGGTTACCGTCCGTGGTCTTGTACAAGAGCCTAACAAGATTTCCCGAAGGGTCCGATCCGCCAAATGACTGAATTATCTGGGCAACCGCGCTCTGCGGAAGCCCGAGTAAACTCATCCGTTCGACCGAATCCAGGCGAATTAACTCTTCCACAGCGCGAGCGTCTGAAGCAGTTGAATTGAGGCCGTCATCGCGATAAGTCGCGACCATCAGCATCGGGATCTTGCGAATGTTACGGGCCAAGTGAAGGACCAGCGCCAGGGTTCCTTCGTCGGCCCATTGCAGGTCCTCGAGTAGCACCAAAAGCGGCTTCTCAGATGCCGCCCGGCGAAGAACGTGGCCGACCGCAGCGAGCAGCATGCGCTGTGACTGCGCCGGAGGGAGTTCCATAGGCGCCGGGATGTCTCTGAATAGGCGCCGGACCTGTGGCAGGAGTCTCGAGATTTCGGCGGCGTTCGCGCCAAGTAGCACACGGAAAGCGGAGCGGCCCGGCGTTCGCTCAACCGCGGCCTCCAAAATTTCCACAAATGGCAGGAATGGCACGGGATCTTCGCGATCGTAGCAATTGCCGAGCAACGTCAGTACGCCATCCTGCTCTGCTTCGACAGCGAGTTCAGTTACAAGACGGGTCTTGCCAATCCCCGCTGCACCACCGACCAGCACCATTCCGCCAACACCCTGTTGAACGCGGCTGACGTGAGTTTGCAGTCTGCTTATTTCGACTTCCCTGCCAACAAATAATGTGCGCGATCTCGGTAGCGATTTTGATCCTGACGTCTCGTTCGTCAAGGCGGTCACCGGCGCGATGAATCGATAGCCGCGCCGATGTACGGTTTCGATGAACTTCGGTTGCCTGACCTTATCGCCTAACGCGGCGCGCAGTTCCCCAATGCAGATTGCCGGCATGGTGTCGGTGACAGAGACTCCCGCCCAGACCGCATCGAGTAGTTCCTTTTTGGTTACAAGCTGTCCCGGGCGATCAACCAGGTAGCGTAGGACCTCAAAAGTCTTGGACCTCAGGGCGATCTGTTGGTCGTCGCGCAATAGCAGTGCGTTGGCGGTATCCAGCCGAAAGGGAGAAAAGAGGTGCTCACGTTTGGCGATCATCGCTTCGTTCCGGCGGCGAGCGAATTTATGCACAAATTATAACGGTTCTATAAGACAAAGGTCTCGGACGCGTCTAGCTTCGTCGCTATCAGCAGGGTACCTGCTTCTTGCGCTATTTGACCATTTTTCGTCTGAGAAATCAGGCGCTTAGTTCTTTTGCAAGAGGAGGAGCATTTTCGTGTACAAGATCCCGATTGAAGGACGGCGATATTTTTCCGAGCTCGCTGCCGAACACGCTGATGATTTCAAGGCACGCGTCGCTCGTCATGATCGCGAAAACACTTTCCCTTTTGAGAATCTCGACGCGATGAAGACGTCCGATTTTGTTCTAACTATTTTAAGTAAGCCGCTTTGCGGAACAATCGAGGTGCGTATCCATGATTTCGGAATCTGCCATCCAGAAGTTCAGGGGGTCTCTTCGCGGTCAAACCTTCTGCCCAAGCGAGCCTGGCTATGACGCTGCTCGAACTGTTCCTAACGCCATGATTGACCGTCGGCCCGCCGTCATTGCGCGCTGTGCCGGCGCCGCCGACGTGATCGCGTGTGTCCGTTTCGCTCGCGAGCATGACGTTCTGGTTGCCGTCCGCGGCGGAGGCCACAGTGTTGCGGGAAAGTCCGTTTGCGATGGTGGTCTGATGATCGATCTCTCGGCCATGAAAGGCATACGGGTCGAGCCTGGCCGGCGCACCGCGCGCGCCGAAATGGGCCTCAAGCTGGGGGAATTTGACCGTGAGACGCAAGCCTTCGGTCTGGCCACGACGCAGGGCGTTGTCCCAACCGTTGGCATCGCCGGCCTGACGCTGGGTGGCGGTTGGGGCCACTTGCATGCCAAGTATGGCCTCTCCATCGACAACGTCATCAGTGCGGATGTGATCACCGCTGACGGGCGTCTGCTGACGGCGAATGCTTTTGAAAACCAAGATCTTTTCTGGGGCGTGCGCGGCGGGGGCGGCAACTTCGGAATTGTGACCTCGCTGGAATACCGTCTACACGAGGTTGGTCCTGTTCTGGGTGGCGCAGTGTTCTATCCGGCGGCAAAAGCGAAAGAAGTGTTGCATTTTTGGCGTGAATTCGCCGCGGCCAGTCCCGACGAACTGGTCACCCAGGGTGGTTCGTTCAATCTTCCGGATGGTACCCCCGTCTTTGGCATTGCGGCCTGCTACTGTGGACCGCTTTCCGATGGCGAAAAGGCATTGAAGCCCCTGCGGACGTTTGATACGCCAATCGCGGATGTTCTCGGCCACATCAGCTACATACAAATGCAAAGCATGCTCGAGCCGTTCTTCCCACCAGGTCGTCAGATTTACGTAAAATCGAACTTCCTTCGCAGCCTGAGCGACGAAGCCATAAACGCCCTAGTACAGTATGTTGACAAGAGTCCCTCTCCTTACACTTTCGCCCCTTTCATCGAACACTGGCACGGAGTTGCCACCCGCGTCCCGGTTAGCGATACGGCTTTTCCTCATCGGCAGTATTCGTGGAACTTCTTCGCCTGGTCGATGTGGGAGAGCCCGTCCGACTCGGAAAAGAACAAGCAATGGACGTGCGAATGTTGGGAAGCTCTGCGGCCGTTTCTCGTCGCAAGCTCGTATAGCAACTACGTCGCTGACGAGGGCGAGGCGATCGCCCGCGAAGCTTACGGGCCCAATTACGATCGCCTCGTCGCCTTGAAGAATAAGTACGACCCGACAAACTTCTTCCGCATGAACCACAACATCAAGCCCGGTTAAGCAGCCGAGGCTTAACTCCTATTTGCGACCTACTTGACCGGGGATCGCTCCATGATCCTGGATCGAAATCCTTGGCCGAGGCGAAGCATGATCAACCAGGACAGAACCGAATCGGCTATGCGTTTAGTTCGTCCAGCAGCACCCTGGCGTCCTTGAGGTCGGCGGTGTCGAAACCCTCGGTGAACCAGTTGTATATTTCGGCGAGCATCGCATGTGCCTCGCTGCGGCGTTTGGTCTCGCGCAGCAGCCGGGCGAGGCTTGTGTTCGCGCGCAACTCCAGCGATTTAGCGCCTTGTTTGCGAGCTACTTCGACCGCGCTTTCGAGGGACGCTCGAGCCTCCTCCGGATTCGAAGGATCTCCTTTCAGCAGCAATTCGCCGCGAACGCGATAAAGCTCTGCCTCCCAGCAGTGCTCCTCACTTTGCCGCACGAGGTCCAAACCTTGGCCCACCGTGTTCAAACCTTCCTCGACGCGCCCGGCTCTTGCGTACGCTTCGGCAAGGGTCGCCAAAAAGAAGGTGAGCCAGAGTGCGGCGCGGCTTTCGGACAGAACTTTAACCGCCTCACGTATGCGATCGAAGCGTCTGTTACTACATCGCCTTCGACGGCACGACCTCCAGCCGCAACCGTTCCGTTCCGCGGATCACCGTCAGTTCCGCTTTGGCGCCGACCTGCTCCTCGGAGAGGAATCGATGCAGATCGTCGACCGCGCCGACCGGGCTCTCGCCGTAAGCGACGATCATATCGCGTGGCAGCACTCCCGCCTTGTCCGCGGGACTTCCGGCCTCGACCGAGGTCACCATCACGCCCGTTTCCCGGGCCAGGTGATAGAAGCGGACGACGCGCCGATGGAGCGGCGCGGTCATTCCAGCCACGCCGACGTACCCGCGCACGATTTTGCCGTCGCGGATGAGCCGCGCCGCCACGTACTTCGCGGTATTGATTCCGATCGCGAAGCAGATTCCTTGCGCGGGCAGAATCACCGCGGTGTTCACACCGATCACCTCGCCGCGCGAGTTCACCAGCGGCCCACCGGAATTGCCCGGATTGAGCGCGGCGTCGGTCTGAATCACGTCGTCGATTAACCGGCCCGACTGCGACCTCAGCGAACGTCCAAGCGCACTCACCACTCCCGCGGTGACCGTGCATTGAAAGCCGTACGGACTTCCGATCGCGATCGCGAGTTGCCCGACGCGGAGCTTCGACGAGTCGCCGAGCGCCGCCGCCGTGAGTGCCGAAGCCCCGATTCGCACGACCGCAAGATCGCTGTGGGGGTCCGATCCCACCAGCGCGCCGTCGACGTGCCGCCCGTCGAGCAAGGTCACGCTAATACGATGCGCATGCGCGACCACGTGGCTGTTGGTCAGGACGAAGCCATCGGGCGTGAACACGAAGCCCGTGCCCGTGCCGGCCGGCGCCTCGCCCGCAGCCGATTGCCGAAAGACTTCGATATTTACGACCGAAGGGCTTACCCGTTGGGCTGCACTCGCGACCGCTTCCGAGTACGCGTCCAGCAGCGCGCCATCGCTCGTGAAATCACTAGCCGACTGCATGCCGTTATCCGGCGATTCATTGGATGGGTGGGGCGATTCATTCAGCACGAGCCGTAAACCCCGTTTCATATATTGTCTTCACCTCTCGCTCCCAAATATAACCATCGTGTCAAGTGCCGCGCAGAAAGCCTCATGGAGTGTGATTTATGAAAAAGCGAAAACTCGGACGCCAGGGACTCGTGGTGTCAGAACTGGGCCTGGGATGCATGGGAATGTCGCAGTTCTACGGTCCGCGTGACGATGCTGAATCTACCGCGACGCTGGAGCGCGCGATCGAGTTGGGCGTCGATTTCTTCGATACGGCCGACGTCTATGGCACCGGCCACAACGAGGAGTTGGTTGGCAAAGTGCTGCGCAAGCATCGCAACCGCGTGATTATCGCGACCAAGTTCGGCAACCAGGTACTGCCCGACGGCACGCGCGCGATCAACGGCAGGCCCGAATATGTCCGCTCCGCCTGCGACGCGTCACTCAAGCGCCTGGGCGTCGATCACGTGGACCTTTACTATCAGCATCGCGTGGACAAGAACGTTCCGATCGAGGAGACCGTCGGCGCGATGGCCGACCTGGTGCGGCAGGGCAAGGTGCGGTACCTCGGCCTGTCCGAGGCAAGCGCAAAGACGATTCGGCGCGCTCATGCGGTGCATCCCATTTCCGCGCTGCAGTCCGAATACTCGTTGTGGACGCGCGATTACGAAGATGAGGTGATCCCGGCACTGCGCGAGCTGGGAGTGGGATTCGTACCGTTCAGTCCTCTCGGCCGGGGACTGTTGAGTGGCGCGCTAAAAGAGTTGCCGGCAGACGATATGCGCAAGAAAATCTCGCCGCGCTTCGAGGGCGAAAATCTCGATCGGAATCTCCAGGTGGTCGCGCGTCTGAACGAGATCGCCGGCGAAAAAGGCATCACGCCCAGCCAACTGGCGCTCGCGTGGGTGCTCGCGCAGGGCGACGACATCGTTCCAATTCCGGGCACCAAGCGGCGCAAATACCTCGAGGAGAATATCGCGGCGGCCGCGGTAAAGCTGTCGAAAAGCGACCTCGCGCGTATCGAGGAAGCCGCGCCCAAGGGCTTCGCAGCAGGCGGCCGTTATCACGATATGAGCACGGTCAATATTTGAGCCTGGTCCCTCACGCTAACGCTTCTCCTTGAAGCTCGGCAAAAGTTCGCGCGCGAAGGTCTCCATCGAGCGCCTGACGATCTTCGGGTCGATACCAGGAAAATGCATACCGAGTACGAGATGAGTCGTCCGCACGCTGCGCGTGAACTGGTCTAGCCCTTCCGCGACATCTTTGGCCGTGCCCACGATCGGCGTAAACAACAATGGTTCTTTGGTGCGGCGCAACTCGGTGGCTGGCGGCGGCTCGAACAGCGTGGGAGGTCCCTGGACCTCGCCGGCGTCGCGGAGCCATTGGCCATAGACCGTGAGCATCCAGTGCACGTGGTCCTGAACCTCGTCCCAGGCCTGCTCTTTTGAGGGCGCAAGATGCACCCACACCAGTTGCGCGACGTTGAAGTCGGAAGGACTGCGGCCATGCCGGCGCAGCGCCTCGTCGTATGCGGACGCATCGCCGACGCCGAGGAAATGGCAGCCGAGCCGCGCCGCGCGATCGACCGCCTTCGGACCGAGCGCGCCCACCCATAGCGGCGGATACGGCTGCTGCACGGGCTTCGGGGTGAGCCGGATATCCTGCAAATTGTAGTGCTTCCCGTGGAAAGAAAACGGATCCTGGCTCCAGATTCCGCGGATCACTTCGATACCTTCTTCGAAGCGTGACGCGCGCTCCTTGTGCGGAATTCCGTAGCCAACAAACTCGTGCTTCGCGTATCCCTTGCCGATACCCAGATCGAAGCGCCCCCGCGAGATCACGTCGACCGTGGCCGCATCCTCCGCAACGCGCACGGCATTGTGCAGCGGCAGCAGCAGCAGGAAGGTGCCGATGCGCACCCGTCGAGTCTTGGCGGCGACCGCGCCCGCGAGCGTCAGCAGCGATGGCGAGTAGCCGTCCTCGGCGAAGTGATGCTCGGTCAGCCAAACCGTGTCGTAGCCGAGATCTTCGGCGAGCTTCGCCTGATCGAGTTGCGATTCGTAGACGTCCGCCCAGGGTTTCTTCCATTTGGGTGGATTGCGGAAAGAGAACATCAGTCCGACGTTCATAACAATATCTCCTTCACTCGGCCCCGCGGGCCGCGCTAAGTTTCAATCTTGTAGAAGCGCGCGGGGTTGGCGGTCATGATGTTGTGGCGGGACAGATTCAGGCAAAAGCGAAAGCGCCTGCTCCACCTGCTTCACTACGCCGGGATAGGTACAATCGAAATGCGGATAATCAGATCCCCATAGGATATTGCGATCGAGTCCGAGCTCGCACATCGCCCCCAGCGTGCGTTCGTCGGGATCGAGCGATAGATAGCATTGATCCGCGAAATACTCGGTCGGCCGCTTTTTCAGCCACGGCGCCATCGATCGCATCGTCTCGTAATGACCATCCATCCGGTCGAGCCAATAGCCAGCCCATCCGACGCCCGATTCAAGAAACGCGATCCGTACCCTGGGAAAGCGCTCCAGAACGCCGCCGCAGATGATGTCCATGCAGGCGGCCTGCTGCTCGAACGGATGGCAGACCATGTGGAAGGCGAAGGTGTCATGCAGATAGCGCTCGGCGCCGAGCGCCGGCATCTTGGTGCCGAAGCTTGAGTGGATCGCTACGGGGATGTCGAGCTCCTGGGCCTCGCGCCAGAAAACGTCGTAAGCGGGATCGCAGAGGCGCAGATGGTTGAAAGGATTGGGACGGATGAAAACGGCCCTGAAGTTCAGCTCGCGGACCGCGCGGCGCATCTCTTTCACGGCCGCGTCGATATCCTGAAGCGGCATCGGCGCGACGCCATATAGCCGTTTCGGATACGGTCGGCAAAAGTCCGCCATCCAGTTGTTGTAGGCGCGGCAGGCCGCAACCGCGAGGCGCGGATCTTCGAGGTCGCCATACAATAAGTAGAATGAAGGATACAAAAAAGAGACGTCGATTCCTTCGGCATCGAGAACCTTGATCCGTTCATGCGGATCCCAGCTACCCGGGAGAATGTCCTCCCACGACGCGCTGCGGGTACGTTCGGGATCCAGATAGCCGCCGGGAATTACCGACGCTGTTATCGAATCGCCCGGGGCGCGGCGTCGCTCGGCGTTGACCCAGAATTCATCCTTGCCGTCGCCGCCACGGCGAATCTGGATCGTCCGGTCGCGGAATTCCGGCTCGACATAATCCTGCCAGAGCGTCCGGGGTTCAACGATGTGGCCGTCTGCGTCGATGATGCGGGCCATTGGACTTTTTCCTCTGACCACACCGTAGTGCAACGGTCGTTTGTACGGCAAGGGCGTCGATCGGCGCCAGCGCACGCGCGTCCGACGGGGTTAGATTATTGGCGCCGTTCGGTGCTAACACATTCCCCAAGGCAGAAGGGCGAAGCGTGACCATGGATCTGATCCTGAAGAACGCGCGAGTCGACGATCGGGAGCGCTGCGACATCGGGATCGCCGCGGGAAGGATCGCGGCGATCGCCCCGCGGCTCGAAGCCGAGGGCGAAACGATTGACCTCGACGGCCGGCTGGTTTCCGCCGGATTCATCGAAACGCACCTCCACCTCGACAAGTCCTGCATCCTTGACCGTTGTGCTTCCGAGCGCGGCGATCTGGCCGAGGCGATCGGCGAAGCCGCCAAGGCCAAGACCGCGTTCACGGCAGAGGACGTTTACGCCCGCGCGACTCGTACCCTGGTAAAGTCGATCCTCCAGGGCACGACCCACATGCGCACCCATCTTGAGGTCGACCCCGGCGTCGGGTTGCGCGGCCTGGAAGGCGTTTTGCCGCTGATAAACGAATATGCCTGGGCGATCGATCTTGCAGATATGCGTGTTTCCCCAGGAGGGCCTGCTCAACAATCCCGGTACCGACGAACTGATGGTCGAGGCGCTCAAGCGCGGTTGCCGCGCGGTCGGCGCCGCGCCCTACACGGATTCAGATCCTCGCGGCCAGATCGATCGGGTGTTCGAGATGGCGCGCGAGTTCGACGTCGATATCGACATGCATCTCGATTTCGGACCCACCTGCGACGATATGGATGTCTGGCACGTCTGCCAGCGGACCGAGGAGCACAAGTACGGCGGACGGGTCACCATCGGCCACGTTACCAAGGCGGCCAGCCTGCCGCTCGAGGAGTTCGAGCGGATGGCGCGCCGGCTGGCGGAGGCCGGCGTGGCGCTCACCGTGCTGCCCGCGACCGAGCTTTACCTGATGGGGCGGAATCACACTCACGACCACAACCAGCCTCGGGCGCTCGTGCCAGTCCATAAACTGCTGCATCACGGAGTGAACTGTTCGCTGTCGAGCAACAATGTGCTTAATCCGTTCACACCGTATGGCGATTGCTCGCTGATTCGGATGGCGAATCTTTATGCCAATGTCTGTCAGGTCGGTAGCAAGAACGACCTGCGCGAATGTTTCGCGATGATCACGCGGCGGCCGGCCCAACTGATGCGGCTTGGGGATTACGGCGTCGCAGTCGGCAAGTGCGCGGACCTGGTGGTGCTCGACGCGGTCGAGCCCGAAATGGCGGTGGCGGAGTTGGCGCCGGTGCTCTATGCCTTCAAACGCGGCCGCATGACGGTATCGCGCGAGCCGGCGCGACTCCATCGCACAGCATAAATATACACATGAGCATCGAATGAGTATCAACGATCCGCTCAATGCGTTTTGCCGCTAGGACGAAGTTGTCATCGAAGGCAGCACGACCGGCCCCTTGCTCGGCTGCAGCTTCGCCGTCAAGGACGTGTTCGACATCGCCGGGCATCGCACCGGCAACGGGCATCCGCTCTGGCTCGAGACCCATCCGCCCGCGACGCGCACTGCATCGGCGGTCGAGCGTCTGCTCGCCGCCGGAGCCCGCCTGGTCGGCAAGACTTATTGCGATGAAATGACCTACAGCATCAACGGCGAGAATGTGCATTACGGCACGCCGATCAATCCCAAGGCTCCCGGGCGCATTCCCGGCGGATCGTCGAGCGGGTCGGCGGCCGCGGTAGCCGGGCGGCCTAGTTGATTTCGCGCTCGGCACCGACTGCGGCGGATCGGTGCGTATACCGGCAAGCTATTGCGGCATCTATGGGATTCGGACAAGCCATGGCCTGGTGCCTGCCGACGGCGTGGTCCCGCTGGCGACGAGCTTCGATACGGTGGGATGGTTCGCACGCTCGGCGAGCCTGATGCGCCGGGTCGGAACGGTGTTGCTGCCGGCGCGCGAAGCCGTTCGTGCCCAGACGGCTGCTGATCGCAACCGACGCGTTTGCGGCCGTCGATCCAGCGATCGCGGCGGCGCTTACCTCCGCTGTCGAAACAGTGGCGGCGTCGATCGCGCAAACGGCTCGCGTGAAGGTTTACACCGGCGAGCCCGCTGAATGGCGCTCAATATTTCGCGTTCTCCAGGGCGCCGAGATTCACGCGCAGCACGGGGCCTGGATCGATCGCTACCACCCGGAATTCGGACCGGGCATCCGCGAGCGGTTTGCCTGGGCCGCGACCATCACGGCCGCCGAGGTGGCGGCGGCAAAGCCCGGGCGCGAGGCAGTGGCGCGTCACATGGACAGCCTGCTTGGGGACGACGCGATGCTGTGTCTGCCGACGGCGCCGGGCATCGCGCCCAGGCTCAACACGCCGCCGGCCGAAGTCGAGGCCTTCCGCGCCAATGCTTTCGCGCTGTTGCCGATCGCGGGCCTCGCCCGCCTGCCGCAGATCAGTCTTCCGCTCGGCACCTTCGACGGTTGTCCGCTCGGACTGTCGATCGTCGGACCGCGCGGCGGTGACCAGGGAATGCTCGACTGGGCCGCGAACCATTTCGATAGTCTCTGAGCGCGCACGGACGGCAGGCAACATGCGCTTTGGCATTTACTGCGAGATGCAAAATGGATTCGGTGTCGACTACGCGAAGACTGTCCGCGACGTGCTCAGCCTGATCGAGAATGCGGATCGGCTCGAGTACGATGTCTTCTCGGTAATCGATCATCACTTTTTCCAGGAGTTCAGCATTTCGGCGAATCCTCTCGCGCTGTTCTCCGCCGCGGCGCAAAGCACCGGCAATATTCGCTTGCGCACTCTGTGCCATACCCTGCCGCTGCGCAATCCCAGTGGTATACGCGGGCGAGATGGCCTTTGCGGACATTCTGACGCGCGGACGGCTGGACCTCGGCGTGGGACGGGGACACGCGTGGGAATACCCACCCGCCGGCATTCCCATGGAAGAGACCCAGGGACGGTATGAAGAGGCGCTCGAAATCCTGGAGCTCGCGTTTACCCAGGAACGATTTTCGTTTCGCGGCAAATACTATCAATTGGAAGACGTGTCGGTGGTCCCCAAGCCGCTTCAAAAACCTTATCCGCCTGTGTACATGGTGGGCACCAGCGGAGCGGCCTTTGAGATCGGTGCGCGCAAGGGATGGGCACTGGCGTTCGGCGGTCCAGCGCCGGTGGCAGCTTTCAAGCCGGGAGTCGATCGTTATCGTGAGGCGTGCGCGAAGTACGGCACCAAGCCGACCGTGGCCTGCGTGCGCGCGGTGTATATCACCGAGGATGAGCGGCAAGCGCAGGCCGAGTGCGAAGGCGCGTTCAAGCGATTTTTTGCTTACAACTCCAGTCCGATGCCCAGCCTGCGGCGCGACCCGGGCCATGAAGCAGCGTCTTCTGGATAGCAACTATGCTTTCTACGCCGGCGAAATGATGGAGCTTCTGCCCCGCCTCGGTTACGAAGAAATCGTCACTCAGGACTACGCATTCGTGGGAACGGCGGAGCGCGTGCTGGAGCAGTGCCTCGCACTGAAAAGAGCGGTGGACGTGGACGAGATCCTGATCATCTCGCACTATGGCGATATCGAACTATGGAAGGCGCTCCGAACTCAGGAGCTGTTCGCGCGCGAAGTGATCCCGAAGTTGCGTTAGCTGCTGCGCAGTTTCGGCACGTTGTACGCGTCGAAGGCGATAAGCGTTTTGGTCTCGCGCAGATGCTGCACGCGTTGAATCTTATCGACGACCAGACGGGCCAGATGATCGAAGTCTTCGACTCTCACCTTGACGATAAGGTCGTAGTCACCGGCGAGCGAATGCATCTCCTCGACGATTTCCATTTCGACTAACGCTTTGACGACGTCGTCGATGTGCGCGGGTTCGGTCTTCATCAGCACAAACGCTACCAGCATTGGCGTTGTCCTCCCCAAGCTATCGAAAATACCGCCAGCGGAAACGATCAAGCCTCCCGCGTCCAGTCGATCTGCCGCTTGACCTCGGTGCTGGAGATTTTGTACCAGGAAAAAATCTCATTGCGCCCAAGCGGCATCGTGCCGCGATGCGCCGCATTGGCGATCCAGGCATTCAGGGCGCGCTCATCACGCCAGTGCGACACTTCGAGCATCACCCCGGGCCGCGTCTGACTCTGAAAGTTATCCATGGAGATGAAGCCGTCGACTGCCTGAACCTCAGGAATCAGCGCGGCAAACGCTTCTTCGAGCCGGCCTTCCATCCCGGGCCTGACGCCGTATTCGATGATGCATACGATCATAGGCTTTCCTCAAACGTGACGCGGATCCGTCCACCGGAAGCGACGCTGGGCTGACGAAACCTGGCCGGCCGGAACACCGCCGGTGGCAGTACCATCTTAGCGTTCGGAAAACGACGCAGATCGTAAGCGCCGGCATCCCGATCAGCCGCCAAATCGCCTATTTGTCGGCCGCGATGAGCAGGCAAGCGCGCGCCTGGCTCGCGGCGAGACGGCCCTGCCAAGCGGAGGATCGCGCGCGAGGTTCCGATAATGCGCTCACACCCCAATCGCCGCTGCGCGCTTTGCTTCGTCTGCCGCCGACGGACCGGTAACCTTATAAAGTTTCTCTGAGTTCTCCCACAGGATCTTGCGGCGCACCGATTCTTCGCAGTCGGAGAGACCACCCTTGATGCGATCGTGAACCTCGTCGCCATAGAGCGAGGTCGGATGCGGAAAGTCGGTTTCGAAGAGGACGTTATCAACGCCAATCTTGTCAATCAGACGGCGTGGCGCGGTCTGCTCAAACCAGTAACAGGCATAGACGTTGCGCGCGAAATACTCCGACGGCAGCAGCTCGAATTCCGGATGCTCCTCCGCCACGCTGTTGCCCTGAAACTGGTAATCCATCGCTTCAAGTACGAAGGGAATCCAGCCTATGCCGCTTTCGACTGAGACGAATTTGATTCGCGGATAACGCGCGAGCACTCCAGACATCAGCAGGTCGTTTAGTTGGAGGCCGTTGCGTAGAAAGATATCGACCGCCAGTTCCGCGAACGCCGCCATCTTGCCGTAGGTGGCTACCCGATTCTTCAGCAGACCCTCGGCCATGTCGCCCGAGCCGATATGGAAACTTATCGGCAGATCCAGCTCGACCGCCACCTCCCACAGCGGATTCCAATGTGCATCGCCCAGCAGCGGCTTACCGAAGTATTGCGGTTCTCCGGTAAAGAGAATTCCTTTGTGGCCCATGGCGGCGCAGCGCCGCACCTCCTTCACCGACGCCGCGACGTCCCAGAACGGGATGGAGGTGATGGGCAACAGCCGTCGCGCGTCGGCGGATGCCCACTCGGTTTGCCAATCGTTATAGATCTGGACGCAGGTGAGCATCAGTTCGGGGTCATTCAGCTTCAAGAACTGCTGGGCCCCAAAACCGCCCACGTTCGGATACATGACCATCGCCCAAATACCCATGTCGTCCATGTACTTCAGGCGCGCGGCGGCATCGTATGCGCCTGGATGCATCTCTTCGTAGCTCTTGGGCGGATGCTTGAAACTTCCAACTCCGGCGGTAGCGGTCATGCCGACATTCGCCAGCGGCCGCCCTGTTCCTACCAGCCAGCGCTGAGTTCCATCGGCGCCGTTGACTATGTGCGGCACGCGGTCGCGCATGCGAGCCGGCGCGCGGCTGGTCCACAGGTCAGGCGTTTCGGTAACGTGGGTGTCTGCGTCAATGATTGTGTAACCGCTCATAACGTTTCACTCTGAAGCCGCGTATTTTCTTAGCTTACCGTATAGATCGACCCGCCATCACGCGCAAGGTTGGACTCCTGGGTCAACGGTCTCTCGACCGCGGCGCGGATTCGTCGAGGGTGCGCCGTTGACCCTTCGCATTCATCGGAAACCGGATATGCCGGCAGCATTCAGACAGTGCTGGGCGGTGAGTTCGTCCAAACGCTTAGCTTTGGCTCGCTGCCGCAGCGATGGACAATGCGGCGATGGGATGTAGCCTTAGCTTAAATCTCAAACATAAATCGCCGACTGCCATATCTTCCGGAGCCCAAACCAGAGGGACGCGCCGAGTACACGGCGCGCGTCTGGCCGACAGAGCTGACGGGCTCTGCATCTGTGGATGACGATACGCCTGCGCAGCGTGTCGAGGCTGATAAGAGCACCCTATTCGCGTCGAAGACCTAATGCCCTGGAATTATTTAGCTTTCGATTGTTGCGGCGCTTCTCTTTTGTGAGCACCATCCCACCGCGAGATTCTTCATCTGAAACGTATCCGAAACAAACGGCTGGTCGCAAAGTTTTGAGAACACCATGTCGGAATTCGGCTCGACCGCAACGCGCACACTAGGCTCGTCGCCCTCAGCTCGACTCGACGATGAAGTCGGGGAACGGGAAGTCGAAATCGTAATCACTAAGTCGATGGCGAAAGCCATTTCAGGCAGGTCCCGACTGTCCGGGAATGTTTACGAGATTTGAAATGGCCTTGCCTGATGACGGGTTGTCCATTCTATCACCAGTTGCCGCCAAAATAACTTGTCTCGCTAACTATGCCGAGCGATCGCGACCATTCCGTTAAATCGCACGCGCCGTGTTGATGCTTCCGCTCACATCGCATTGCTCATGTACAGCAAGACCCTAACGATGGCACCGTGGCCGTCGCGTTATGTACCGGGGGGGGCGGTGGTGAGGGCAGTAGGCCTGTAACGGATTTCCTACGGCAAATCTGGGCGTCCGCGTGGGCCACGGCGGCTTTGCCGAGCCGCCCGCGCGGGCGCTCTCGCGCAACAGGAATACCCGGATTTCGCGGTCCAGCCTTTACGTGGCGAATCCCGAGTGCGTGAGGCGAAGGGTTGGGAGCGTCCGGATTTCCGAGGCCTCATATGGTGGAAAAGGAGTTCAGATGAAAAGTGAAGATGCGGTCGCCAAGACGTTGCACTACGCGCGGCCGATTTATGTGATGACTGTACGCGAACTGTCAGCGTATTTGCGCGTGCATAAAACCACGATTTACAGGCTAGTGAAGCACAATCAGATTCCGGCCTTTCGCATGGGCAGTGGCTGGCGCTTCAACATCGAATCCATCGACCACTGGGTCTTGCAGCAAGAGAAGCCGGGCGATTAGTCGGCTTTCCGCTGGCGACCGAACTCAGACGCGACGCGGGCCGCTATCTCAGTACCAACCAGGGACGCTTGTAGGAGAGACTGCCAATTCGGCCCTCCATGCCAGGCCTGCGCCCCTGTGAGATTCCCTGCATTTGCACGGCAACGTGTTCGGGGTGCCCGTACCACTGGCGGTAGAGGGTCAAGCAAGATGAGCAGCTTTCCGCCCAGAGCTCATTGAATATCCGCGACTCGGGAAGCCCGTCCTGACACATCTTCGCGTACGGTTCCATTCTCAAGTCGACGCCCATTTGTGTTGCCTCCCTTCGACTGCGCGGATCGCCCCTCCTCGTACTTCGTTCCGCGGAGCAGTTCACTCGCGAACCCAAGGCTTCTTTCTTGCGCTCCGCGTTCTCCGTGCCCTCGGGGGTGGAGCGCTTGAGCGCATCGATCAGTTTGGCGAGGGTCGAGAAGATGGGGCCGTCGTCGGAGGCGAGTGCGGCGTCGCAATCCTGCGGCCGGCGTTTGATGGTTCTGTCAGGCATCGGGCGCCCTCCTCAGATCGTGGACATTCGGGCGATTCGCCTTGAGCCAGGCCGTGTGTGCCTCCGAAAACCTCATCCTGGATGACGCACGGGTGGGCGTATGGTAATAAAGCGGCCGATGGTCGCGTTTATGACCCAGCTGCTGCTTGCTATCCGGTCGCGATTTACGAGGCGCGCGCGGCTTGAGGGCGAGAATCTCCTCCTGCGCCAACAGCTGGTACTTCTACGGCGCAAGTCCCCGACACGCGTGAGACTGTGGAACATCGATCGCTTGCTGTTAGTGTGGCTGTAGCGACCTCTAGAGCTGCGCGCCCGCCTGCGCCGGTTCGTGGGTTGGCTCCGCCTCGGCCGGCGGGTCGAGCGCCTTGCGAGCTGCAGGACGCATAGCCATCGTCTTGCGAATCGCTTCCAGCAGAACCAGCCTTTTGACCGGCTTGGTGACGTGCGCGTCGCAGCCGGCGGCGAAGCTGCGTTTGACGTCGTCTTCCAGCGCTGACGCGGTAAGCGCGATTATCGGCGTCGGCGAGAGACCGCACTCGGCTTCCCACTCGCGAATCGCGCGCGTGGCGGTCGACCCGTCGATTTCCGGCATCTGCATGTCCATCAACACCAGGTCCAAACGCGAGGTCTTGAATTTGTCGATCGCCATGCGGCCGTTTTCAGCGAGCTCGATCTGATAGGGAAGCTTTCTGAAGTAAGCCTGGATGAGAAAGCGATTGTCCGGCGAATCCTCGGCGAGCAGGATACGCAAGGGGCTTGCCTCGGCGGACGTGGCATCCTGCCTGATAGGCGTTGGACGCGGTTCGACGGCGTCGCGCCCGCTCAGAAGTTTGCCGATCGTCTCGAGCAACTCGACGCGCTTGATCGGCTTGATCAGATAAGAGTGCAATCCCGCTTCATGCATCCGCGCGATCCTGAAGTTCAAGTCATCCGAAGTTAACATCAGTACCATAGTGTCATGGTCGCCGGCCTTGGTTCGCGTGAAGCCGTCGGCAATTGCATTGCGCGCAACTTCCACCCCGTCCATGCCCGGCATTCGGTGATCGAGCAGCACCAGCCGGTATGGTCGTCCTGCCGCGCGCGCGCGCCCAAGCTCTGCCAGCGCAGCCGCACCGCTGTCGGCTTCGGTAACATCGGCCCTACTGCGCACCAGTATCTCGCGTAGGATGAGGCGGTTGGTTTGATTGTCGTCGACTACCAGTATTCGCATCGCGTCCAGACAGGGCGTCACACGCACTGCCGCGGCCGCCGGCCGGCTGTCGACTCCCAACGCGACCGTAACCCGAAAAGTCGAACCACGGCCGGGTTCGCTCTCCACTTCAACTCGCCCGTCCATCAACTCGCTTAAGCGCCTTACGATCGTAAGGCCGAGCCCGGAGCCGCCGAAGCGGCGCGAGATGGAGGCGTCGCCCTGCGTGAAGTCGCTGAAGATCGCTCCCAACTGGTTTGCGGCAATTCCGATGCCGGTATCCGCCACCGAGAAGCGCAGCCAGGCGAGCGCGGCGCTCCGGTGGCCGTCGTCGCCGTCGGCCGTGCTGGCCAAGAAACCCAGGCGCAGAGCGTCGGCCGGCGAAAGACTCTCGACCGTGAGTGCGACCTCGCCTTTCTCGGTGAACTTGATCGCGTTGGCGACCAAATTGATTAGAATTTGGCGCAGTCTCAGCGAATCGCCGATCAGATTGAGCGGTACGTCGGGTAGAATGCGCGCGGTGAGCTCGAGGCCCTTCGCATCCGCGCGCACCCCCATCGTTTCGATCGCCTTACCGACCAGGTCTTCGAGGTCGAAGCCACTCGACTCGAGACTAAGTCGGCCGCTTTCGATCTTGGCCACGTCGAGGATGTCATTGATCAGACGCAGCAGAGAGTTGCCGTTGGATCGCATCACGTCGACATAGCGGCGCTGCTCGCCTTCGAGCCTACCCTCGCTCAACAGGTCCGCCATCCCGAGGATCGCGTTCATAGGGGTGCGAATCTCGTGCGACATGCTCGAGAGAAACTCGGATTTCGCCCGCGAAGCGGCCAACGCCGCCTCGCGCGCCGCGACCAGCTCGCCTTCCATCCGCTTGCGCACGGCGATGTCGCGCGAAATGCCGAAAATGATCGGTCCGTCTGCGGATTCGACCATTGCGCCCGAAACCAAGTACGGCACCGCGACGCCTTTGAGGATAAAGTCTGTCTCGAAATTCTGCACCATGCCGTCGGTCTGGATCCGGCGTAGAAACTCCGCGCGATCTTCGGACCTCAGGAAAAGAGGAACATCGTCCATCGAGGTCGCCAGCACCTGCTCGCGCGTGATCCCGGTGCGCTTTACAAACTCGTCGTTGACGTCGAGGATCGGCCCGTCTGCGCGCCGTGTGATGATTATATCGGGCGTGGCGTCGAACATGCTGCGCAGCATCGCCTCGCTTTGAGCGATCCGCTGCGCGGTACGTTTGGCTTCGGTGACGTTGCGCCAGAAAGAGACCCGGCATGGCTCGCCGCCTAGCTCAAGCGCCACCGTGGATAACAGGTATGAATTCAGAGTGCCGTCCTTCATTAAGAGGTCAGCATCCATGTTGTGCACGAACCCGTCGCGATCAAGCGCCTGCTTGACCAGCTCACGTTGGGCAGGGTTGGCCCAAAACTTCGAGTAGATCTGCTGGCCCAGAACTTCCTGCGAGCAGTAGCCGGTCTCGCGGAAAAATATGCTGTTGGCCTCCATAAGCCGAAAATCGCGCCGGCTTGAAACGGTGATGATATCGGGGCTGGCTTCGAAAACCTTGCGCAGTGCGGCTTCGCTGTTGCGCGCCACGCGCTCCGCAACCTCGCGTACGGCGATCTCGGTGCGCAGACGCGCCTGCGTAGCGGTCAACTCGTCAACCTGCGCACGCAGCCGCTCTTGGGCCTCGCGCAGCGCGCGTTCATTCTCCCTAATGCTGGTGGCATCGCGCGCGACGTTCAGCGCGTGAGCCTCGCCATCGATTTCGACCACCACCGCCGACATGAGGTAAGGCGCGACAACGCCCCTCAGGCGGAAATCAACTGCCAGATTGCGCACACGTCCCTCGTTCATCAGTTGCGCGATGTACCGCGCGCGCTCCTTGGGACGCGCCCAGGCCTCGAGTTGAACCACCGACGTCGCTAGCGCCGCCTCTCGGTCAAGCCCGGTACGCTTGAGAAATTCCTCGTTGACCTCGAACAACTTCCCGTCGCTGAACCTGGTGAGGGTCACGATGTCCGGCACAGCGTCGAACAGCGTGCGCAGCATCGCCTGGCTCTTGCTCAGGCGTTTTTCCTTGTCCAATGACTCTTCGATCAGGATGGCCTGGCTCCGATAATGATCCTTGAGCGCGGTGAAGCTGATCGCAAAAGCCATCATGGCCGCGGCGACGTTGATGATCTCGAAGAGGTAGAGCCTGGCGGCGTGAGCCGATAATGGGGTGCCGAGTCGCAACACGCCGCCAATCTCGAAAAGAATCACGAATAGCACACCAGTGCGCACGAGACGGGAAAGCCAGAAGCGCCAGTTCCACCCGGTTCTAAGTATCTTGCGAAGAGATTGATACGCATCCCTGGCAGGCTCATACTCCCGTTCCACCGCCCGCAATCGCCCTGCAAAGCCATTGAATGCTGAACGTGAGTCTGTCGATGCCCATATCATTAAAAATATCTCCAATGAATAAGTAATCGCTCTTGACGCAAGGCCAATACCGACCTCCGACCTTTGGTCTATTATATGCAACGACTAGTTAAATTTACTCTTAAAGTCTGGTTATGACTTTAAGAAAAGAAAATATGTCTTACGAGCAACATGACGTTGCTGCGACGCAACGATGCCTTTAACTATTCTCATGAATGCTGTAGCTTCTCAAAATCTTGACTCGCACGGACTCAATCGCGACGTTGATCGCGCAGCGATAGGCTGCTTCATGGCAACGGCGATAAGCCAGGCAGTCATGAAGCGAACTCCGAACCCGGACAGTCGTTGGAGGCGATCGCGCTGCGCCATCGATTGCCGTGCTGGAGCTTAGCGAACCCAATTCGCCCCTGGGCCGTCGCTTTTTTGGGGCCGCGATGCTCCACAGATAGGCATGCCATAATGCCCGGTACGGTCTCCCAAACCCCCTGTCGCTATCTCCGAGCGCTAAGCATCCTGTTTCACAGACTCACGCCATCTGTTAGCGAGGATTGCGAAGTTAAGCGCAGACCTATGTTGCTTTCATTTTCAACAAGCATTTGCGCCGATCGTTCGAAGAATAGTCGGCGTCCCAGGTCAGCGCGCAGAAGTCGCTATCCGCCACGTCCATCGTTGGACACGGCGCCTGGCCGCTCGTTGAAAGCCCGCGGCAGATCGTCTCCCGACCGCTTTCCAGTACGCAGTTCGCCGAACAAAGCTCGGACATTACCAATGCCGGGGTCACGCGCGATGGATGTTACTTTTGGGAACTATGTTGATGAAGACAGGAGCGTCCGATAAGTTTCCCAACTTGCGCCGCTAGGTCAGCTGCATTGACCACCCTGGAATAGTTCTTGGCGCACAATTCGCGTGCTATCGCGTCGCTGGCGGCCTGAGCCCTTTCTTTGGTGGGAAAAGCTGAGAGTGAGATCAGCGGCGGTCATGGGCGCTTGCTTTCAACTGGCCCTCATTGAGGGCGGTGAGATACGGGACTCACCGATCATCTTCCATCCGATCTGCGATCGCGCCGCCCCGACAGTGCACCTGCAGCAGCGGCAGGTCGCCGCAATAGCCGCGGGCCGGAGCAGTCCTCAGATGTTTTTTGTGTGAGCAGGCCGTCAATCCGCTCCTCCTCCGTCATCTTCCGGTCACCATTCGGAGCGATTTGCTCTGCACGGGCAGTCGGGCGACCCCTGATGACCCGCTCGACCCATTGTCTTTGCCACTTCTCTGCAGATCACCAGGTAGCGCCGGGGCTCGATCACCAAGAGATCGCTCCTACTCTCCATTGCATCACACACGATAGGTCTCCTCAGCCGACCTTGCGCCGCACGAGCACAGTCGCTCCGGTCCTGATTTCGTTTCCGGCGATAAACTCTGCGATTTCTTCAGTAAGGCTTTCGAGGTCGCTTGCGACCTTTTCCCACTTGCTAACGCCCTCGAGGTCGTTCGTGACTTTTTCCCACCTGCGAACCGCGTGTAGCCTCCCCTCGGCCGTCCAGCGCTTCACTTCGACGGAGGCGATTCTCCAAGACAGCATTCGCAAAAAACTCAGCACCTCCGTCCGGCATGACTCCAAATCACCGCCAAAACCGGTCGACATCACCGCAGCAGCCGCCATCTCGCACTCAAACGCTCGATCTCTTTCAACAAGAGTTGAGCATTATTTCACAACCAGAGTTGAATATCTTCAATATCTTGGTGTCGTTAGCACATATTTGGCGAGATAAGCAAGGTCGAGACGGTAAGAACTCGGACTAGATCGTTGGGAATAGTTCTTTACTATGGTTGGTCTAAAGGCGCCGATTGGGAAGCCGCCCCTGGACCCGTGGAAAACCTTAGGAGGACCGCTCTTCGTTGCGGCGGTTCTCAATCGCGATCCCCACTAACTAGAGGCCGATCCGGTCGCGCAAGAGCTAAGGCCTTAAAACTTACTCGATTTTTTGCGTTTTATGGCCGCGTTTTTTCAAGGGTCTGGCTCGGCGGGAAAGCGGTCCATCTGACACGTATCTGACACAAGGTTCGACTCCTGGGTCAACGGTCTCTCGACCGCGGCGCGGATTCGTCGAGCGTGCGCCGTTGACCCTTCGCATTCATAGGAAACAGCGGATATGCCAGCAGCATTCAGACAGTGCTGGCGGTGAGTTCGTCCAAACGACGTAGTCGGTTCTGTCGCTCGAGCGTGGCGCCCGGACTCAACACCAACACGTCACGCTTTGAACTTGTGCTGAATTTGGTTGGTCGGGGCGGCCGGATTTGAACCGGCGACCACACGCACCCCAAGCGTGTGCGCTACCAGGCTGCGCCACGCCCCGACCGGAGAGAGTTTCGTCTTGGGTGGCAGCGATTGGCGAGGCTTTCTTCGCAGCCTCCTGCCACCACGTTTGAACTCCTCGCTAGTATAGTCGCGGACGGGTCCAAATCCAGCCTGCCGGCTGGCAGTTTCGGGTTTCGTCTATGGCGAATTACTGGTTGTTCCGACGCTTGGGGACTGAAATTCGGCTCGCTATGGAGCGATATCCTCGAGGGCTGGTCCGGCTTGGCCGTCGGGCGGGAAGATCGGCGCATAATGGCTCCATCGGTAGAACCCGACGAGCATCAGAAGGTAGAGCAAAACGATGACGGCAAACCCTACAGACAAAACCACATCGGTCATCGCCCGTTCTTTCAGCCCACTGGAATTTTTAAAGCGACCGAGAACACGGGAGAGCTTCGTGTTCTCCACGAGATGCTGTTCGGTAACCGGTATCGATTTCATTCGAGCACCCTCATGCTCCAAGGGCGTGAAGGACGCTCTCACAACACCGTGAATCGATTTTTCACACCGAAGAGATTGCGAAAAGCGGCGGTGCGCTAGGCTTCAGCTAGGAGGCTCTGTACCATCTCGACATGGCGGGCCATTCCAATACTCTGGTAACTCTCCAGTGACTGGCCGAGTAACGTTCGTGCCCTTTCTGAATCATCTGAGGCAGCGCGATCCATCAGCATCATCGCGTGGAAGCGGCGTATCTCCGCTTGTTCGAGGCGGTGGGGGAAAGACTCCGCCTGCCGCAGCGCGGTCTGAAAGTGGTCTTCGGCGGCTTCCCAACGACGCGCTGCCGCGGCGGCGATTCCCGCGATCGTATTGGTAAAGCGGCAGATCGGCAAAAGCGCGACCGCTCCAGTGCTGACCAACTCGCTTACCAATGGGTAGAGCTGTCCAGCTTGCGGATGATCGCCGAACATGACAAGGCCCTCAATGACCAGCGCGAGCATCAGCCACGAGCCCCTGGTGTTGGGTTGACCGCCATGCGGCAGCCACGCGCGCTTTTCATCCAGGATTGCCAATGCGCCGTCGCGATCGCCCGCGTAAGCCATCTGTCGAAAAAGCGTTCCGACCCCGAACCCTTCAATGGAGCTTCCCGGCTCGGGGCGAACGCAGGCTCGGGCGTGCGAAAGAGCGCCATCCCAATTTCCGCGAAAGAAGTCCACCAGACTTTGCTGTACCCCGGAGAGCGCTCTCCATAGAGAGAAGCGGGCGATTTGCGCGGCGTTTGAGAAATTCCGGAGGTCGGCTTCGAGTTTGGCCAAATCGGGCGCTTTTCCGAATTCGATCCAGGCTCGCATGTCGAGGCACAGTGCGACCGAGTAGGACTGCCCTATCTTCCTGGCCAGTGGTTCGAGCTCGTCCGCGATTCTTGCCGCCTCTTCCAAGCGTCCGAGGCAGAGCAGCGTCTGATACAGAATTCGCAGATGAATTGCGCGCAACCAGGGAGAAGCTGTGGCACCGGCCAATTGCTCGGCCAAAAGCCCGTCGGCGGCGGCCTCCGACAGCCGAAAATAGTGGAAATTCGCTACCGACCGCGCACCTAGCACTCTTGCCACAAGTTTTGGATCGGAGATCTCCGAAGCAATGTTCAGTGCTTCCCGCAGCGCCTCATGCGCCGGCGCATAGCCTTCCGCGGGTGCGCAAGCGTGCCCGAGGGCAGCCAGCAGACTTACCCGGTCCGCGCTGACATCGTCCCCAAGATAGGTGAGTCCGCGGCGTGCTGTTTCGACCGCTTCGCGGAAGCGGCCAGCCCAAATAAAAGCATCAGTCAATTCGATGAAGCCCTTACCGATCATCTTGCGATCATCGAGATTGATATAAATATCCAGTGCTTCACGGAGATTGGTGAGCGCCGCGTCCCATCCTTCAAGACCTCGCTCGGCCAGCGCAAGGCTCGCCAGCAAGTCCGCCCTTTCGCGCGCGCCGACTGCGCCTGGATTTGACAGGGCCGACCGGAAACTGCGCCGCGCCTCCTTATACGCCGCGGCCTCGAGTGCGTTCCGGCCTGCAAGGGTAAGCCAGCGGACGAATCTTTGGCGATCGGCGAACAATCCTGCCCTGAGCAGATGGTCGGCGATCTCGCCTGCGCGCTCGACGGCACCGGGATCGAGCCGCTCGATCGCATCAGCGACGACGGCGTGCAAGCGTTGCCGGCGCGGAGTGGAAATGCCGGCAAGGAGTGTCTGACGCACCAGTTCATGGGCAAAGGTGAACGGCTTCTCGGGCCCCTCGGAACTCGGCACGATCACTCCCATCTGCTGCGCCTTTTCGATGATGGTGAAGAGATCGTCGACGTCGATTTGAATAATCGCAGCCAGCAGTTGAAAGCTGAAGCTGCGCCCGAGCACCGCGGCGGCCGCCAGCGCTCGCGTTTCATTCTCATCGAGGCGTTCGAGGCGGCGGCCGATGATCAGGCGCACATTTTCCGGAACGTCGATCTCGTCGATCTCGATGTCCGTGCGGAAGCGTCCGGCCTCATCGAAGACTTTGCCATCCTCGATCAGATGCCTGTACATCTCCTCGACAAAGAATGGATTCCCCTGGCTTTCTTCGAAGATCAGATTCACCAGGCTTTCCGGCGCCTGGCGTTGGGCTAACCCATGCATCATCTGCGCGACGGCATCTTTTGCCAGACCGCCGAGCTTTACCGGACGGATACCGATCCGAATCAGCTCCTCCAGAGTTCTGGCTAAAGCCGGGTTATCATCCGAAAATCCCTCGCGATAGGTGCCGACGATTACCAGCGGCAGTTGGGCAACACGATTGGCTAGATAGTTCAGCAGCGCCAAAGTGGATTCATCGGACCAATGAAGGTCCTCCAGTATGTACAGATATGAACGGGTTTGAGTCGCGCGCCCCAGCGCCTCCGCGACACTTTGGATGAGGTAACGACGCTTCTGGGTCGGGGGCAGGTCCGGTGGTTGCGGAATATCCGGGAACACTCGTCGAAGCCTTGGAGCGATCTGCGCAAGCTCGGGCGCATTGTCTCCCATATGGCGCCGGAAATCGTCGAGGCTCGCCGCCTGTGCCAGACTGCTTTCAATGATCTCGACGAAAGGTAGATAGGGAAAGGGTTCCTCTCTTTCATAGCAGTGCCCAACAAGGCATCTGAAGCCGACACGCGATGCGTATTCCGCCATCTCCATTGCCAGGCGGCTCTTTCCCACGCCGGGGCCGCCCCCGAGCATGATTAGCGAGCCGCGGCCACCAAGCGCGAGGTCGATCGCCGCGAGAATCGCGCGACGTTCGGTTTCACGACCGGCAAAGGCGGTTCTCTCCGCGAGGGAGAACGGAGACACCTCGAGCACCACTGCCGAGGCCTGCACGCGATCGGTGTGCGCTGGAGCAGAAGCATCATCTATCAGCGGTCGATCTGCGGACTCGATACTCGAACTTGCTTCCTTCGCGCCAAATTCCCACGTAATCGGGAAATCAGGATCAGGCTGATAGGAGCAAAACGCGCCCGTCTTGATGCATCGCGCGAACATATCTCCCAGTGCCGCATCGCTCTGCGCTATTCTTTCGACCACGGCCTTGATCGTCTTGGTGATGCTCTGGCGGGCTCGTTCCGAAGCTGACGCCGCTCGCCGGCTACGTCCACCCAGTCCCACGGCGCGCGACAGTTCCTTCGTCAGCGCATCGACTTCCTCTTCTGCCCGCTCGGCGCGCTCGACATCTCCGAGTTCTTTGGCTTCTTCCAGTTCCTCCCGCAACTCGGAGAGCCGGCGTCTATAAGAGGCTTTGGCCTGGTCGTCGAGCATCTCGCCCGCGTCACCCAGTCGCGTGATATGGATTCCCGCCTTTTCGAAGTCCTCATCGCGCCGAGGCAAGCCATCCCCCGACGAACCGCTTTCGTCCTCCGCGCGGCCGCTCGCGATTCCACCCACCAGGTCCAGCACGTGGAATTCAGCCGCGGGATGGCGCAACAGATGCGCGAGATACCCGAGCCCCTTGGTGTCCTTCAGGCGAAAGGCTTCACTACCATACCCGATGCTCCAGTACTCGCCCTCTTTGCGGAACATCCCTTTTCGCGAAGAAGGAATATGCGCCCCCGGGCTGCCGAGATCAGCCGGGCCAGATCGAGCGCTCTGCGTCTCACGTGCCATCTGAGATTTTGTGGCCTTTCGCTGAAATGTGAGGACTACGAGATCGTACCATCTAGATTACCCGCGGCATACACGCTCGAGTGCAATCCTTAATTCACGTCTGTCGATCGCGAGGTACGGTATCGGCGGCATGGACATGTGCGCTGCGCACGAAGAGACACCACCCCGCCCTTCAAAATTCCTCTAATTACGTAAGAGCTTTTTCGATCGGCCCTCGCATGTGCCGACGGGATTTTCAGATCGATACGAACGCGGTTGGTTCGGGTTGCGCCTTCAAGGCAGCACATCGCGCACGCGGGACGGCCTTTCTCGCTTCGTCTGGATTCATTGGATTGGTTTTACCGGCTGCGCTCCCGCAAACAGGGGCTTCGTTCGCGGTCCGGCTGAAAAACCCTGCAAAAAGGCTGGGTTTAAGACCTGTGAAAACGGGTCGCACGCCCCGTGAGCCTCCGGTTCACGCCCTTGAGGCAGGAAGACCAACCGAAATGACTTCGCAACCTTTTCAGGTTTTGAGCCCTTCAGAGGCTTTGGAGCCTTCAGAGATTCGCGCCATGACGCTTCGCCCTCCCAATAGCTGCGCCATTGCTCATGCGCAATTGAGCGCGGCCGCCGAGGGATTTCAATCATGATGTGGCTGGTACGCCTCGCCCTTCGACGCCCTATTTCAGTCGCGGTGATGGCGTTGCTGATGCTGGTTCTCGGCACGCTGTCGTTTTTCCTGATGAACATTGACATCTTTCCGGCAATCAACGTGCCGGTGGTGATGGTGGTCTGGAACTATCCCGGGATGGCCTCCCTGGATATGGAACGCCGCATGGTCTTCATCAGCGAGCGCGCCTACTCGACCACCGTAAACGGGATCGAGCACATCGAGTCCGAATCGATGCTGGGGGTGGGTCTGCTAAAAGTTTATTTCCAGCCCGGGGCAGATATCGCTAGCGCGATCGCGCAGATCAACGCAGTGTCCGAGACCATTCTTTCCAATATGGCCCGCGGCACCGAACCTCCGCAAATTATCTCCTACAACGCGGCCGACGTCCCGGTCGCGCAGCTTAACGTCTCCAGCGATACCAAGTCGGTATCGCAACTGTTCGACTATGCATTCAATTTTATGCGGCTGCAGCTGTTCACTATACCGGGCTTCTCGTCCCCTGCCCCTCTGGGCGGTGTGAACCGAGCGGTGATGGTGAATATCGATCCGACGGAATTGTACGCCAACAACGTCTCGGCGAATGACCTCGGCAACTCACTCGCTACCTCGAATGTGATCATTCCGTCCGGCACCGCCCGCATGGGCCATTTCGAGTACAACGTCGACATCAACATGAGCCCGACCAGGGTTGCCGACTTCAACACCCTGCCTCTCAAGATCGTAAATGGTGCGCCGGTGCTGCTCGGAGACGTTGCTTCGGTCACTGATAGTCACCAACCCCAGGCCAACGTGGTCAGAGTCGATGGAAAGCCTGCAACGTACCTGATGGTAATCAGGCACGCGGCAGCATCAACTTTGGCGGTGGTGGACGCAGTGAAGGCTCGCCTGCCGTTCATCCGGGCCACCGCGCCCAAGGGAATAAAGGTCGCGCTCACTTTCGATCAGTCAACCTTCGTCCGCGAAGCTTTGGTCGAGGTCGTGCGTGAGGCCGTAATCGCAGCCGTGCTGGTAGCCCTGATGGTGCTGGTGTTCGTCGGTTCCGCGCGCAGCATGGCGATCGTCGTCACTTCGATCCCGCTCGCGATTCTGACCGCGATTGTCGGCCTCAAGCTGTCGGGCCAGACGATCAACACGATGACCCTGGGCGGCATCGCACTCGCGATCGGAATGCTGGTCGATGACGCCACCGTTGAGGTCGAAAATATCCATCGTAACCACGTGATGAACAAGCCGTTGCTGGTGGCGATTCTCGACGGCGCGCATCAGATCGCCACGCCCACGCTGGTTGGTACGCTGTCGATTTGCATCGTCTTCTTTCCCGTCGTGTTGCTAAGCGGCGTGGCGCGGTTTCTATTCACCCCGCTGGCATTGTCGGTCGTGTACGCGATGCTTACGTCATATCTGCTGTCGCGGACGCTGGTGCCGACGATGGCTTCCTACTTGCTGCCCGAAAAGCACCAACAGCCCAACCCCATTACTTTCGTCGGCCGGTTCCTCAGCGGATTCGAAGCGCGTTTCGAACGCCTGCGCGAAACCTACGCATCCGCTCTCGAAACCTTCGTGACCCATCGCACCATTGGATTGACCGCGGTCGCGTTGATGATCCTCGGGACACTTCCGCTCATGTCAATCGTCGGCGAAGACTTCTTCCCGAGCGTAGACGCGGGCATGATGCGCCTGCACGTGCGCGCGCCGAGCGGCACTCGAATCGAGCGCACCGAACAAATCGTGGAGGGCGTGGAACTCTCGATCCGCAAGATCATCCCGCCCGACGAGCTCGAAAGCATCAGCGACAACATCGGCGTCCCGACCTCTTACGACCTTGCGTACTATCAGACAGATAGCGTCGCGGCGCAGGACGCTGACGTACTGATACAGCTCAAGCCGAAGCATCGCCCAACCGCGACGTACGAGAATCAGATTCGGCGAATGCTGCCGGTCAAGTTTCCCCAGGTGGTCGGCTACTTTCAGGCCGCCGATATCGTCAGCCAGGTTTTGAATTTCGGTCTTCCCGCGATGATCGACGTGCAGGTTTCCGGATACGACCTGCGCTCGGACTACGCATTGGCCGCTAGGCTCAAGAACAAGCTGAGCCGCATTCCCGGACTGGCCGATCTCAGGATCGCGGAACCGCTGGACTATCCGGCGTTCAAGGTCGACGTCGATCGCACCAAAGCCCTCGAGGTGGGCGTAACCGAACAGCAGGTTGCGTCCAGCCTCCTCGCCGAACTCTATGGCGCTACCCTGCTCCAGCCGAATTTCTGGCTCAATCCGAAAAACGGCGTCAATTACAGCGTTATCGTTCAGGCGCCATATCACTTAATGCATTCGGTCGATGCAATCTCGAATACGCCGATTACCGCCGGCGCCGTGAACAATCCCTATGGTTCCGCGCAACTGTTATCCAACGTCGCATCGATCAGGCATGACGTCGATCCCGCGGTCGTCGATCATTACTCAGTCCAGCGCGTGATCGATCTGGATTGCGCAGTATCGGGACGCGACCTTGGAAGCGCGACCAAAGCGGTCGAGCGTCAGATCGCTTCGCTAGGAAAACTGCCGACCGGCACCCTCATCAATATACGCGGCCAGAGCCAGGCGATGCGCAGCTCGTTCGAGACCCTCGGCGGCGGTATCGGGCTCGCAATCGTCCTGGTCTACCTGCTGATGGCGGCAAACTTTCAGTCATGGCTCGAGCCTTTCATCATCACGATGGCAATTCCAGGAGCTCTCGCGGGGGTCCTTTGGATGCTGGTCCTGACAGGCACGACGATCAACGTCGAGTCATTGATGGGCACGATCATGGCAGTGGGTGTCGGCGTCGCCAACGGAAATCTGCTCATCACTTTCGCTAACGAGGTGCACGAGGAAGGGCGTGACTCGGTCGCGAGCGCGATCGAAGCGGGACGCATCCGCTTTAGGCCGATCATCATGACGGCGCTGGCGATGATACTGGGCATGCTGCCGATGGCGCTGGCGCTCGGCGCGGGCTCTGCGCAAAACGCGCCGCTTGGCCGCGCCGTGATCGGTGGGCTGTTAGCGGCCACGCTGATGACTTTGTTCGTAGTGCCGGCGGTCTACTCGATTTTTGGCCGCACGCTCATCACGAAACAGCAACGCGACGCAAGGATCGAAGCGATCACGATGCCGGGTGCGTAGGTCGAGGACCACCAATGAAAAAAGAAAATATGAAAACGCAGAATAAAGAAAGCCGCGGCCGCTGGCGTTTCGTCGTCGCCAGCGCGATCGGGGTCGTTATCGTTTGCGCCGTCTCGGCCGGAATGGTGCTCGCCTTTCAGATGAGGCTGCAGCGGCAAACCGGGCAGCTTGATGCCCAGGTCGACCGGGGACCACGCGTGCTGGTGGAACCGATTCATCCGAGCGAAAGCGCGCGTGAGTACGATATTCCGGTCACGATTCGCGGCTACGTCGAAACCCCGGTCTACGCGAAGATCGCCGGCTACTTGAAGACTATCTACGTGGACAAAGGCGACCGCGTGAAGAAGGGACAGGTGATCGCGATAATCGAATCGCCTGAAACCGATAAAGAGGTCGCCGACGCGCTGGCTAGCTACAAACTGCAGCAAATCACCTACGACCGCTACAAGTACCTACTGAAAGAACAGGTCGTACCTCAACAGACCGCGGACAACTGGCGCGCATCGATGCTGCAAGCGCAGGCGTTCTACCAGGAGAACCTGGCGATGCAGGCCTACGAAGTAGTACGTGCGCCGATCGATGGAATCATCACCGCCCGATACTTCGACCAGGGCGCAATGATTCCGGCGGCGACGACTCCTGTCTCTGCCACGGCCAGCCCGGGTTTCCCGACTAATACCACCTCGTCGCCGATTGTGGCGATGGCGACGCTGCAGCCGTTGCGGATCTATGCCTATGCACCGCAACCACTGACGCCGCTCATTCACGACGGCGACCGCGCGTTGGTATCCGTCGATGAATATCCCGGTCAGGAATTCGAAGGCACGGTAACCCGTCATCCAGAGGCGCTCGACGAGGCATCGCGTACGATGCTGGTCGAAGTCGATCTGCCAAATCGCGACCTGAAGCTGATGCCCGGGATGTACGGCAAGCTGCGCCTGACGACAGCTCCAACGACGGGCGGTCTGGTCGCGCCGGACGATTCGCTCGTGTTTCAGGACGATAAAGTTTATCTCCCGATCGTCCGCGATAACCGGCTTCATCTGGCTAATGTTCATTTAGGACACGACAACGGCATCGACGTGGTGGTGTCAGGTGACGTTCACGACGGCGATCTGGTTGCGATGAGCGTTGGCCAGGCAGTGAACGACGGCGAAGCCGTCCAGCCCGTAAGGTCGAACCCCGGCAATTCGTAAATAACATCGCGGCGCTTTACGAGA
This sequence comes from uncultured delta proteobacterium, assembly GCA_963710455.1. Classification (GTDB taxonomy): domain Bacteria; phylum Desulfobacterota; class Binatia; order Binatales; family Binataceae; genus JAKAVN01. The sequence continues at coordinate 79,577 of CAVQAG010000005.1, read as the reverse complement.
CAAAGCGTCAGCGCAAAGGAAGAAAAAAATGGAAACCTCGAGAATACCCAGTGCGAATCTTCAGTTTTCGCGCATCGGTCTGGGCACGTGGGCGATGGGCGGATGGATGTGGGGCGGCACCGATGAACAGGAATCGATCCGCACTATACACGCCGCGATCGATCGCGGGATTACGCTGATCGATACAGCACCTGTGTATGGTTTCGGTAAGTCGGAAGAGATCGTCGGAAAAGCGCTCGCAGAAGGCGGCCGGAGACGACGAGTGACCATCGCCACCAAAGTCGGGCTTGACTGGGCCAATGGCGAGCCCTTTCGCAACGCGACCCGTGAGCGAATCTTCGCCGAGATCGACGCCTCGCTGAAGCGGCTCCGAACCGACGTCATCGATATCTACCAGGTGCACTGGCCAGATCCGATGACTCCGATTGACGAGACCGCCGACGCGATGGCGAATCTTCTGAAGCAAGGCAAGATCCGTGCGATTGGTGTAAGCAACTTTTCTCCGCAACAGATGAACGGATTCGGTTGGATCGCCCCGATTCATTCCGCGCAGCCTCCCTATAATCTTTTCGAGCGCGATATTGAATACGGTGTCCTGCCGCACTGCGCCTCGGAAGGCATCGCGGTTCTGGCATACGGCTCGATTTGCCGCGGATTGCTTAGCGGCCGGATGACTGCGGACACCAGGTTCGAAAGCGACGATCTCCGCACAACTGACCCCAAATTCCTCCAGCCGCGATTTGGACAGTACCTGGAAGCGGTTCGTTTGCTGGATCGATTCGCGCAGCAGAATTACGGGAAACGAGTCATACACCTGGCGCTCAGATGGGTTCTCGATCAGCCGGGCATCACCTGCGCGCTATGGGGCGCACGGCGTCCCGGGCAGCTCGATCCGGTTGGCGACGTGATGGGATGGAAGCTCGAAGGCGGCACGTTTCGTGAGATCGATCGGATCGTTCGCGACACCATCAAGGATCCCGTGGGACCGGAATTCATGGCGCCGCCAGCCCGCACCCAGCCGGTCGACCAGCGTCGGCGTATACCTGGTAAGCCCGATGCCGCGGCCAGGGCTTAACCTATCCTGATGGAGTTTCTGGGCAGGCAGTCGCCTTTTGAGCGGAAAATACGCTTCTGCGCGGAAGGCGCTCTTTTTGTGCGGTCGTTTTTCACGCCTGAATTGTGGAAGCGATGAAAACCGAAGCGAAAAAAATGATGGAAGCCAAGAAGATGCTGACTTCCGACAGTGGAGCCCCGGTTACAGACAATCAGAACTCGCGTACTGCCGGGCACGGCGGCCCGGTATTGCTCGAGGATAGCCACCTGCTCGAAAAACTCGCGCACTTCGACCGTGAGCGGATTCCCGAGCGCGTCGTGCACGCCAAGGGCTCGGGCGCTCACGGCTATTTCGAAGTGCTGGCCGATGTGACCCGATGGACCAAGGCCAGGTTTCTTTCCCCGGTCGGCCAGCGAACCTGGTGGCAACAACACTCCCGTGTTCTTCATCCGCGATCCACTTAAATTTCCTGATTTCATCCACTCGCAAAAGCGCGACCCATACACGAACATCCAGATGAGCGAATCCGAGAAACAAAGACTCGTCACGAACATTGTGGCCAGCCTTTCGCGAGTCAGCCGAGAGAACATTGTCCAACGTTCACTTTTGAACTTTCGCCGAGCCGACGGGGAGTATGGCGACAAGCTAGCAGCGGCCCTGGCAAGGCGCCGGACGTCACGCCCGAGGGACCCGGAAACAACCAACCCAGTAACCGTGAAAAAGCGTGCGTAGTGAGTGAAGTTTAGAAGATTGCGCGACTCACAAGGGAGAAAAGGAAATGAAAAGCAACGCAGCACCCCAAATGACGGCCGTTTCTAAAACGGCGATCGATCTCAGCGGCGAGACAGCGGTCCTCACGGACTCGCTTCGCAAATTGCTCGCCGACGTGTTCACGCTTTACCTCAAGACCAAGAACTTTCACTGGCACATGAGCGGTAAGCATTTCCGCGACTACCATCTGCTGCTGGATGAGCAGGCAGCCCAAATCTTCGCGATGACCGACGATATCGCTGAGCGCGCGCGGAAGATCGGCGGGACAACGATCCGCTCGATCAGCGACATCTCAAGGCATCAACGTCTGAATGACAATAATGCCGAGTTCGTCGCGCCCAAAGAGATGCTGCTCGAGCTACGAGACGACAACCGGCAGCTTACACGCGAGCTACGTTCTACCCATAAACTCTGCGAGAAGCATGAGGACGTCGCCACCGCCAGCCTGATCGAGAACTGGATCGACGAGACCGAGCGCCGAACCTGGTTTTTGTCGGAGATCGTTACCGAACGTTAGCGGTTGCCGTCAGCCGCGGGCGCGCTCAGCGTGCGCGGCTCGACGCAGAGCCGGGAATTTGCGCGAGCCATCGATTCAAATCGGAGAACAGGTAGTCAAGACGGCGCATCGAGTGCAATTCGGCCAGGACCGCGCGCCGCTGCTCGAGACGTCCACGATCCGATTCGCGCGAATTCCCGCTCCTCCAGCCGCGAACTGAACTGCTCGAGAGGCAGTTCCAGATCATCGGGTGATTGTGCTCGCGCGATTGCTTGCGCGGCCGCAGCGCTGAGGCTGTCAGCGCTGCTGAAGAAGTCGAGCCAGGACTGAAGGTGCCGACGAATTGCGTCGAACACGGCCTCGCGTGCCGATTCGGTCACCGGATCCAGTTGCGGCATGGGAGTGACGATGCGCCCGGTTGCTATTGAGGCCAGTCGGTTCGCGATGCGCCGCAGCGTGCCGGCCGCTTCGACGATCGCGTTATGGTTGACCGTGCTGGTGCGGCCCTCCACTTGCGCGTCATCCGCGACCTCCAGAATTTCGGCGAGCGCGCGCATGGTCCTCGAGTTAGCCTGCTGGATCGCATCCTCAGTGTTCGCGGCGGAACCTCCGGGCGCCAGCGCAAGCGTGTCGCGAATGACTTTACGCAGCCTCGGCAATAAGGAATCACCGGCGTATTCCGGCCACAACAGGAAAGTGACGATTGCCACGACAAGCGTGCCAAGCAAAATTCCCCAGATGCGCCATAGCGGCTCATAGACGTCGAGGGCAGGGCTCAATCCAGCGAACACCAGCGCGAAGGTCGTACCGATCTGCTTTCCTGCGTAGGCAACACGTCCGCTGCTCAGAGAGGAATACGCGGAGAGATAGAAGACTACGAAGACAGCGAGCAGATAAGCCGGAAGAGTTTCGAAATTGGGCGTGACGATGATGATTGCCAGAAGAGAAATCGTCCCGCCGATTATCGCTCCGACGATCCGCAGATATCATCTTGCGCAGAGCCGCGCCATAAGTGGGAAGCGCGGTTATTAGTACCGTCGTCAAAATCGTAGATAGATCGCCGCGCTGCGTAAAGATGCCGATCGCATAGCCGATCACCACGCAGAGACCAACCTTCAGGGAAAAGCGGACGAGCGCAGGATCCGGAGCGTCAGTCAATCGCGAAACAGCACTGCTTCGCCGGAGCCGTGGCGGGTGGCTGCGGAGGCTCGTCGAGCAGACGCTCGATATGTCCGGTCAGCGCAGCCAGCGAATCGGTGAAGGTCGCGAAATTCTCGATCTCCGCGGAACTCGCGTTGCGGATATATGTTGGTCTGACCTGGATGATGCGAGCACTGAGAGCGTCCAGCATGGACCTTGCGCGCGTCCGCGAGGCGGGAGGCGTCTGGTCGGCGCCGACAGCGATGTGCGTCGGCAGTTCGTGGGAGATCTCGTCCAATACCGCCGCAATCGCATCCACCGTCGCCTGGATTTCGAGCCGGACCATAGCCGCGAATTTCTCGCGGTACGTTCTGCGCGCGCCGCAAAGATCAGGCGATCCACTTCGAGACCGATGCGCGCCACGCGAGTGATAGCTGCAAGCAGAATCGCATGCCGATGCTCGGACACGCCCTCGGCGACCGCTCGATCCAGAAGATCCATGTGCGCGGGAAGATCCGAAGTCGGCGGAGGCATCGGCGGCCGCGGCTGCACCTGGGCGACCCAGATAAAAATTTGCAGCCGCGAGCAGCCGCGAGCGATCGCGCGCGACGCTCGCTCCCAGCGATTCCAGCAAAATCGCTTCGCCGCGGTCGGGCCACAGCCAGTTGTCGAACAGCACGATCGTGCCGAAGGCGATCACGCTGCCACCGAATGCGCCTGCCGCGCCCCAACCGATTTCTCCAGGCGCAAACACGACACCGTAGAAGGTATCGAGACAAACCACCTCGATCAGGAGAAGTCCGGCGCCGAGGTTGCGAATCGCTCCCAGGTAGGTCGAAAAGGAAATCACCGCGAAGAGAAACGGAAGCATTAGCCACGGCGTTTCCACCAATATCCCGCGCCATCACCACCGAGGCAGCAAGCGCGAGCGCTTCCGCGATCAGAAACGCACCTGCCTTGCGAAAAGACATCATTGGTCCCGCGCCCACCAGCAGCCACACGATGTAAGTGCCAAGCTGGTTGTTGACGTGGCAGATCGTGATCAGGCCGGCGCCGAGCGTGGCAATCGTGGTCATGCGAAGCGCAGTGCGCAATTTTCGTGAGCTGGGCGCAAGCTCCCGAGCAAGCAACGCGGCAAGCTGATCGAACCAAACGGACGGCTGCGGGAGACGGAACTCAGCTTTTGCGAGACCGGCCATCGGCTGTTACTTTAAGGGTCGCCTTACGCCTGTGACAATCCAACGCGGAGCCTTGGGCGCCGTAGCCTCTCACGTTGTGCCATCGAAATACAGGGTCCCACTGCCGCGAACCTAAATTAAGGAAGGACGTCATGCCTACAGTGGCAGAAATTTTCATCAGCTGCGCGAGGCTGATTACTGATGAAATGTTTCATCGCCGCGGCATGTGCCGCGGCGGAGCGGGCAACCCAGGCCGAGTGAAGGCTTTCAGCCGCTTTGGCGTCGACGTTGAGGCGTGCACGAATGCGCAAAGGCCGGCGGCGTTTCCTCGGGCTGCGCCCTCAGCCCTTCCTGCAGCAGGCCAAGCGCTGTGGCTGGATCGTCGGCAAAGCTGAACAGTTTGAGATCTTCGGGGCTGATCATGCCGTGGCGCACCAGCGCGTCGAAGTTGATGATCTCTTTCCAGTATTGCGAGCCGTAGAGAAGAACCGTGATCGCGCGATCCAGCTTTTGCGTTTGCTGCAGCGTAAGTATCTCCGCCATTTCGTCGAGCGTGCCGAAGCCTCCGGGAAAGACCACCAGCGCGCGCGCGAGATGCGCGAACCACAGCTTGCGCATGAAGAAGTAGTGAAACTCGAAGGAGAGCTCGCGCGTGATGTAGGGATTGGGCCGCTGCTCGTGCGGCAACCCGATGTTGAACCCAATAGTTCTTCCGCCGGCCTCGGAAGCGCCGCGATTGGCGGCCTCCATGATTCCCGGACCGCCTCCCGAGCAGACCACGTATCGGTGAGCATCCGGACGGAAGACTCTTCGACCAGGTCGTGATCAAGTCGCGCAAGCTCGCGGGCCTCCTGGTAGTAGCGTCCGAGCGGACCGTCGGGCGTAATCCTCGCCGAGCCGAAGAACACGATTGTCTCGTGTACCTGCTCGCGGCAAAGGATCCGAAGCGGCTCGAGATATTCCGCAAGAATCCGTATTGGACGGGCTTCGTCGCTATCGAGAAACTTCTCGTCCTTGTAAGCGAGCGGTGGATTGGCCGGCGGATCCGGTTTGCGCGATTTCATGATCTTCCGACCCGCGCGAAATCGACGAAGCCGCGCTCGACGTCGGTGTCGACCAGCTCGACGGCAACATGATCTCCCACATCGAGGCCCTTGTACCCTCGCACGACTTTTCCTTCCGCGGCGGGATGGGCGATTCGGACCCAGGTCCCCTTCGCGCGAAGCGCCGGTCACGATCCCGTCGAACCGCTCGCCCACCCGCGACTCCAGCAGCAGCGCGGCCGCCGACTTTCGCACCTGCCGCTCCACCTTGGTCGCGTTGTCCTCCTGCTCCGTGCAGTGCCGCGCCAATTCGCCAAGCTCGTCGTCGCGGTACGGCGCCGGCGCGTCCGGAAAGCGCCGCCTTCAACAGGCGCTGGGTGACCAGATCCGGGAAGCGCCGGTTCGGCGCCGTCGAATGAGTGTAATCCTTCACCGCAAGCCCGAAATGTCCAGCCACCGGCTGCCCGGGATAGTTCGAGCACGTATTCGCCGCGGCCCAGCAGCTTGACGACCGACAAGCGACAGGTCGGGAAAGCGCGCGGGATCGGCCTGCCGGCGCTTCTCAAGGAACTCCTGCAGCGCCTGGCAACTCGGGTTCGGCGGCAGACGCTCGCCCAAGTCCCTTGCCAGCTCGACGATTCGCGCCCAACGCTCGGGCGAGCGCAGAACCCGTCGCAGCGCGGGAAACCCTTTCTGCTCGAGGTATCTCGCGGTCACGCCGTTCGCCGCTATCATGAAGTCTTCGATCAGCTCGGTAGCGCGATTTTTCTGGTCTGCTTGCAGATCGCTCAGCGAATCGCCGTCGAACACGGGGCGGGCCTCGATAGTTTCCAGCGTCAACGCGCCGTGTTGATGCCGCCGCGCTTTCATCGCCTGCGCGACCCGATCCTGGATGCGCAGATTCTGGTCAAGGCCCGGAACTGCGGATATCGGCGCCGGGCGCGGGCGCGGTTCCGTCCAGCCACGCGGCGACCCCGTTGTAGGCGAGCTTCGCACGATTCACCACCACCGCCCGATAGATGTCGGATTTCCCCACTGCGCCGTCGGCGCCAACCTCCATCTCGATCACGATCGCCAGCCGTTCCTTGCCCTCGGCAAGCGACGTGAGGTCGGTCGAGAGCTTCTCCGGCAGCATCGGAAAGATTTCGGCGGCGGTATAAACCGAGGTGGTATTGGTCCGCGCGTGGTCGTCGATCGCCGAACCTTTTTTAACGATCGCGTCGACGTCCGCTACCGCAACCAAAATCTTTACCACGCCTCCGGGCAGTTGCTCCGCGACCGAAAGCTGATCGAGGTCGAGCGAATCATCGTTGTCGATCGATGCCCACAGCAGGCGCCGAAGGTCTCTCAGTGATGGATCGGACGGAACGGCTGCCGCCGCGATCGAGCCGGTCTCTGCCAGGACCGCGGCGGAGAAGTCCGGCAGCAGGCCTCGTTCGAGCATCGCTCGTCGCGCGATGCTGTTCAGCTGATTTCGACAGGGCGCAGTGACTCGATTCATCGGCGCATCATAACCCGCCACACGCTCCTCCAACAGAGCCGACGAATATCGGCGTTATCTACTGATCATCGTTTTTTTTCAGTTTTCGTCTGCGAAGCTGCTGCGGTATATATAGACTTACAAATCTAAACGAAATTGAGGATGACCGGCATGAAGCGCGCACTCCCACTACTCGCCACCCTTCTTTTTATAGTTGCGTGTGCTACCGCCTCGGCAATCGCGGCCGGGCCTGATGTGCAAACAATCGTCAGGCAGATGAAACGTGCCCTCCAAGGTCCGGACAACGCCGTGCGGATTATGGAGCTCAAGGTGATCAACAATGGCACCCCGGCCGTTAACTGGAAGATGGTTCAAGCGAACGGGGATGCCAATGGCGCCCACTGGATACTGACGGTGGTGCTGGCCCCGCCCGACGCGAGGGGAATAGCGTTCCTGGACAAGGAAGCGACGAGTTCCACGTCGACCGTCAAGTACGCTTACCTTCCGGCGACCAAGCGCGTGCTCGAGTTCAGTCCGGTGCAGGGCTACGACGCCTTCTTCGCTACCGACTTCAGTTATCAGGATCTCGGTTTCGTGCTTCTCGGCGGCGGAGGCGAGAAACTGGTTGGAACTGAAACCCGCGACGGCAAGCAGGTCTACAAACTCGAAGACCATCCCATCAATCATCCTTACTATTCGAAAGTTATAAGTTACGTGGCGACTGATTCATTGATGCCCGTGGAGCGCGACTTTTACGATCGGGCCGGCAACCTCTTCAAGACTGAGCTCTGCACGATCGACACCGTCGACGGCGTTCCGACGATCACGAAGCTCGTGATGAAAAATGTCCAGTCGGGCGGGAGTTCCGAGATTGACGTGACAAAAGTGATTCGGAACAAAAAAATCCCTCCGGATCTCTTCGATCCGAAAAATCTTCTTCATATCGCGAACCATCCGTTCTGGAAAACGGTGGCGCAGGCTCAGTAAAGGGCCGATTGACGCATCTCACGGAGCGCCCGCTGGCGAAGCGAGGCCGATATCGAATAAATGCGCTATTGCATGCGTTAACCGGCAAACAGCATGCTGGAAAGCGTGCGCGGTATCTTTATCATCGGCGGTAATCTCGAATATTGCGTACCAGGCCACCGGGATCAGTGCGCGGCGGACCATATGATTTGCAAAGGTGGTTGCTGAGGATGCCGGATTGAGACGCAATCAGTTGCCGATCAGAAGAGCGGCCATCTATCCGGTAGCACGCATTCACGAGGATTTTTGTCGTCACGCAAACCTAGAAATACCGGCTGGCGAAGCTTTCCGTCGCCTGTCCACTCCTGGAATGCGATCTGGGCCACGAGTCGCGGCGCAATGTAGGTGACGTGCTTTTCGCGCGGCGGATCTGCCAGAGAAGGCTTCTGCAGGACCGACGATTGAAAGCTTTTGAAGAGCGCGGCCAGGATCGTTTCTGTAAATCCAGTTCCCACTTTGCCGACATAGTGAAGTTCGCGGCCACGATATCCGCCGAGTAATAACGCGCCAAAATGCTTGCGCGAGCCGGAGGGCGCCGTGTAACCCGCAACCACGAACTCCTCCTCTTGCCGCACTTTTACCTTTAGCCATTTCGTAGAGCGGCCTGCAATGTAGGGCGCCGACGAATCCTTGGCGCCCCCCCCTTCGAAGCCGCGCCGCTTCGCGATTCGATAAGCGTCAAGTCCATTTTGCGCAAGCCGCCGCGAGACAAATAAAGTTCCACTCGTTCCGAACGCAGATTCCAGCACGCCACGCCTGGCGCTCAGCGAATCGCCGCGCAAATCGCTCCCATCCTGGTACAGGTAGTCGAACACGGCATAAATCGGCTTGGCAGCTCCGCGCTGAAGCAATTGAAAGCGCGAGACCCCTTGACGGTCGAGCGCAATTACCTCTCCGTCAAGTAGCAGCGTACGAGCAGACAAGCCCGCGATCGCGGCCGCGATTTCTGGAAATCGAGCGGTGTTATCCTTCGCATTTCTCGACAGGAGATGGACCTCGGCACCTTCTTTATAGGCAAGGATACGCTCTCCGTCATACTTCTCTTCGTAGACCCATCCAGCTCTATGAAATGGCTCCGGGACCAACCTGGCGAGCATCGGACGCACCCGGAACGGGATATGTTCTCGCCTCTTCGTAGCACCCACGAGCGCGAGTTTATTGCACGTTTGTAAGTCTGACCATTGGCAAAGCTAAGTTTTGCTGGCGAAATCCTGTTATGCCATCCCTCTTCGACCCAAACTTCGGCGCGGTCTTTGCCCGATCATCGATGCACCGACAAATAGGAGGTTAGCTATGAAACGATTAACTTTGCCGTTGGCGCTGAGTTTTGGCATGTCGATGGCCGTGCTGGCGCCTCCCGTCCTTGGGCAGGAGCCGGTGGTCCACAGAGGAAATACGGAAATTGTCTTTGAGCCTGCGAGCCCGGCCGACATACCGATCGATCGTTACAAAACGTTCGACGAGTTCACCAATGATCATCCGGATGTTGTGAAGATGCTGAGCCATAACCCCAGGCTCGCTAACAACCCGCGATTTCTGAAAAAACATGCGGAGCTTGCGCAGTTTTTCGAACAGCACCCGGACATCAAAGACGACTTCCTGGCGAATCCGGGGAACTATCTCGCGCCCATGTAGTTTGCGCGAAGACTGCACGTGACACGTGCTGTGAAAGGCGCGGCCGTTGCCACAGCCGTGTAGAGGACGGTCCACGCACGGGCGTCGCCCGCCGCTACAACGAAGTTGGAACGCTCGCGCGCGAAACGTTCGCGCATGAATCCAGAAACAGCTCGCAACTTAAGCGGCGGGCGCGCGTGCGCGGTTTCTATCTTCGACTGAGCTCCTAGTGGGGACCAACCTTTCAGTCACGCGGAAAATTATTGGCGGAGGGGGTGGGATTCGAACCCACGAGCGACTTCCGCCGCTGCCGGTTTTCAAGACCGGTGCCTTCAACCGCTCGGCCACCCCTCCGTGCTTGCGCATCGGATCATCCATAAAGTTAGCGGCGCCGCCGTCAGGCGGAAAGTACCTGCTACACTCGCTAGCGACGAAATCTTCACCCCAACTGCCGCCGGCGCGTCTCGAACGTCCTCCCTACTCCTTCACCGGATGCCATAGTGTGCGCTGAAATGACACTGGTCCGAATAGATTGCGACCAGACCAAGGAGGCCATTAAACGAAGGTCCCGGGAAATTGAGACCATTAGGAGGGAATGTTTTCAGCCGTTAGAGCTCTGTTGAGCCCTGTTCGCAAACGAAAAGGAAAACGGCCCGCGGTACTCTCGCAGGCCGTGTCCTATATCGCTATCCGGCAAGTACCATTATCGCGTTGAAGGCTTGTCCTTACGACTTGACTCCCAGGTTCACCGCGGTGGTGCAATTCACCGCCCATCCGCTTTTCACTCCGAAGCACCACAGCACTTCGTTGTCGAGTTGGGTGCGGTAGATTGGCAGGTCGCCCTTGTCGCCGTGGCAGGCGCAGCGGCCGCAATACTCTTTTCCGCAGCAGTCGCGATACGCGATTATGTAGTCCTTGCCGTCGACTGGATGCCGGCAAGTGCCAACCCATCCGGTGGGCGACATGATCGATCCCGCCGGGCACTCGGTGAGCGTGCCGCCGCAGCATCCGCAAAGATTCCCGTCGAAGCCGCAGTAACGCCAGTAGTCGCAGCTCATCTGGTCGCCCGGCTCGTTGGCTGGATCCGCGGCCTCGGCTGATCGCGCGATGCGCTGAACCGGCAGGAGCGGGAGCGCCACGCCGCCGAGGAGCGCCGTTCCGAGCATCCCCAGCAGGCGCCGGCGGGAAGTATGCGCCGCAAGCTTACGCGCCAGCCGTTCCACCAGGTCATCCATTATCCAGTCCTCCTGCGATTACTCACGTCCGATTAGAGACCAAACATGTTGGCGGGAAAGCCGCCCAACTGATCGATTTTTCCCAGATATCTGCCGTTATCCGCCGATAGTATCTGGAGCGACCATGGCGCCGCTCCAATCTGCAAAATATCAGTGGAGGTCGCGGCAAAGATCAGCGGCTTGTCGTCCGGTGATACGAAAATCGCGGCCGCCGGCTCGGGAAGCGTAAGCCGCTCGATTCTCTTGCCATCCTTTGCATTGAATACCCAGATCTCGGAGCCGGGCTGTTTGTGCGTCCACTCGCCGCCCTGATGCATCAGTGCATACAGGAGACCGTCGGAGGCATGACCCCAGATTGGCTGGCTGCCGCCGGGTCTCCATCCCGCGGCCCGTTCCTGATCCGTGGTTAGCGACCAGGTCGAACCGGGGGCCGGTGGATCGGCCGACATATCAACCGGATGCACCACTCCATGATAGGTGACGTAGTAGTTTTCGTTTTTGATGATCGCCGGCGCCGCGTAGACCGGATCTTTCTCGGGCTCGAAGAATACGGGGCTGCGCTTTTCGCCCGTCGACTTTCCACTATCGTCGAAATTAACTTTCAGAAGCGAGCCGTCGCCGCACAGTGAAGCGAACTGCCGATTGCCGGTCAGCTGGAATTCGGCGCATCCGGTTATCGGAATCTCCCCGAGCACCTTGGACGCCGCGATATCGATCACCGTTACCGAAGTCGCCGGGGTCATGTTAGCTACCAGCAACAGATGCCCGTCCGAGGTTGCGCCGAGCTGCAGATTGTCGGGGCCGGCAAGCTGGCGCTTGGGCGGGATTACGACCTCGCTCACCGGCTCAAGGCTGCTCGTGTCGTAGAAAGTGATGACGTCGGTCCTGCTGCCGCGTGTGCCGCGCGTGAAAAACGTGTCGCCGGTGAAGATACGGCTATGATCGGGCGATATCGCGGCGGTCGCGATCATCCCGGTCGTGAGCATGCCGATGATTTTCCTCGAATCGCCGTCGACCACGTAAACCTGCGATACGATAAAGTTGCCGAAGAGCGGCGCGTTGATCAGCACCCAATGCGGATTGGGCGGTGGCATCTTGCGGACTCCCACGCCCTCGGCGGGCGGCTGAGTGTATGGAAACTGCAGCGTGGGGCTGCTGGGAACCTGGGCGAAAGCCGGCGCAGCCAGCAGCGCGCACAGTGGAGCCAGTTGAAGTAGTCGCCGCCGTAAGCCAGTCACCATCCGGTCCTCCGCTGGAATTTCTCTTCGCCGAACTGTTCCGGGCACCCGATTTATACTGACCGGCCTTCGAGCAAGTCAAGTTAAGCGCCGTAGCGACATGGGCTAAAGACCCCGCGCGACGCCGCCGCCATTATATCCTCAGTCGGTCACGGCTCCGACAGAGGCTGAAGACACCTGCGCCGCGTACTTGGCCAGCACGCCGCGCGTGTAACGCGAGGCCGGCGGCTTCCAGGCCGCGCGACGGCGTGCGATCTCGTCCTCGGCCACGTTGAGTCGCAAGAGTCGCTTGTGCCCGTCGATTGTTATCGAGTCGCCTTCCTTCACGAGCGCAATCAACCCGCCCACCGCGGCCTCGGGCGCGACGTGGCCCACCACCAGTCCGTAGGTTCCGCCCGAGAACCGTCCGTCCGTGATCAGTCCGACCGAGTCGCCGAGTCCCGCGCCGATGATAGCCGAGGTCGGCGACAGCATCTCGCGCATGCCGGGTCCGCCCTTGGGCCCTTCGTAGCGGATCACGAGCACGTCGCCTTTTTTGATCTTGCCCGCGAGGATTGCGGCGAGCGTATCCTCTTCGCGATCGAACACCCGCGCCGGTCCGGTGATCTCCTGATGCTTGATCCCGGTGACCTTTGCCACCGCGCCTTCAGTCGCGAGGTTACCTCGCAGGATTGCCAGATGGCCCTCGGCGTACATCGGGTTGTCCCACTGGCGAATGACGTTCTGGTCCTTGCGCGGCGCTTCGGGAACCTCGGCCAGGGTCTCGGCGATGGTGCGCCCAGTGATGGTCTTTTCGCCGCCATGGAGGATTCCGTGCGCGAGCAGCATCTTCATCACTTGAGGCACGCCACCGGCGCGATGAAATTCGGTAGTCACGTAGCGTCCCGACGGCTTGAGATCGCACAACACCGGAGTGCGCTGGCGGATGGTCTCGAAGTCGTCGATCGTGAGCGGGACGTTGGCGGCGTGCGCGATCGCGAGCAGATGCAGCACAGCGTTGGTCGACCCGCCTGCCGCCATCACCACCGCGATCGCGTTCTCGAACGCCTTGCGCGTCATGATCTGGAGCGGCAGCAGTTCGCGATGCACGGCCTCGACCAGCACTTCGCCCGAGCGTGCGGCGCTCTCGGATTTTTCGGCATCCTCGGCGGCCATGGTGGAGGAATACGGCAGGCTCATCCCCATCGCCTCGATCGCCGACGACATCGTGTTGGCTGTATACATCCCGCCGCACGAGCCCGCGCCCGGGCAAGCGTGGCGCTCGACTTCGAGCAACTCGGCCTCGCTGATCTTGTGAGCACTATACTCACCGACCGCCTCGAAGGCACTGACGATCGTGAGGTCGCGGCCATTAAGATGGCCGGGCTTGATGGTGCCGCCGTAAACGAAGATCGCCGGGATGTTCATCCGCGCGATTGCGATCATCGCGCCCGGCATGTTCTTGTCGCAGCCGCCGACCGCGACCACGCCGTCCATCGATTGCGCGCCGCACGCGGTTTCGATCGAGTCCGCGATGACTTCGCGGGAGACCAGCGAGTATTTCATTCCCTCGGTGCCCATCGCGATCCCATCACTGACCGTTATCGTGCCGAAGGTCTGCGGCATCGCGCCGGCGCCGCGCACCGCGGCTTCGGCCCGCTTGGCCAGCGTGTCGAGTCCCATGTTGCAGGGCGTAATCGTGCTGTAGCCATTGGCGATGCCGATGATCGGCTTGTTGAAGTCGCTGTCGCGAAACCCCACCGCGCGAAGCATCGAGCGGTTCGGCGCGCGCTGCATCCCCTCGGTTATCAGTTTGCTGCGCAGCTTTTCGGCCATTGGTCTTTCTCTCCTGGACTATTACCGATGTTCAAACTTTGCGCCGGATCGGCCTGATTTTAGCGCGAGTCTATCGCCGATGCGCCGCCGATGGGAAGCCGCATCGGATGGTTGCACGGCGCCGGCGAACGCGGGCGGTTTCAGAGCTAAGGTTGCTGCGCGACCCGCCGCTTGCGCCGGCGCGTAACGCGACGCGGCTTTTCCACGCCCGCTCCCAGAGCCGCTTTCGCGTCTAGGTCCTGCCAGAGCTTGATTCCGCCAAGCAGCCCCTCCACGTTGCTCACGATCTTCACGTTCTCCGGCGGCTCGAAGCGAATGAACTTGCTGTCACCACCGCCGATATAAAGCTGGTCATAGTTGAATGTGATTTTCAGATCCTCGATTGCCTCGCGCAACCGCTTGTTCCACCACTTCTTGCCCTTCTTGAGCAGCATTTGATGGCCCAGCTCATCCTCGTAGGTCTTGCCCTTATGAAACGGATGATGTCCGAGCTCAAGATGGATGCGAGTGCCGTCGACGAAAACCACCGAGCCCACGCCGGTGCCGAGCGTGATAACCAATTCGATACCGTGACCGGCGATGCTGCCGAGACCTTGCACGTCGGCGTCGTTGGCGATCCGCACCGGGCGTTTCAGCACGCGCAGCAGCTTCTGCTCGAGCGCAAAATTGTTCCAACCCTTGCCCAAATTGGGCGCGGTATAGATGACGCCATTCTTGGTCACCCCTGGAAATCCCACCGAGACGCGATCGAAACCGCCCTCGCCGGCCGCCAGCTTGCGAATGATCGCGATTACCTGGTGCGGTGTCGCGCCCTTCGGGGTCGGGACGCGCGCGCGATCGGTAAGCGGGCGGCCGCGCTCGTCGAGCAGCACGGCTTTGATGCCGGTGCCGCCGATATCGACGCAAAGCGTGCGCGGCGCCTTTTTCTGTGAGCGGCGAGGGGCGCGCGGCGGCGCCGATGTCGGCTTCGGAGTCTCCATCGATATTGCTCCCGAGATTTCTCCGGCGCGATTCTCGCACCATCCGCGCCGCGCTGCCAGCGTTGATTGAACCCGGCTTTGCGGGATATACGCTGGGCGCGCGGCCACGCATCCCAGCGCAGCGCGCGATGGAAGGAGCGCCATTGATGGAGCAAAAACTCGCCGCGTTCTTCGGTTTCGAGGCAGCCGGTACCAACCTGCGCCGCGAAGTGCTGGCGGGAATCACCACTTTTGTCACCATGGCCTACATTGTCGCGGTCAACCCGGCGATCTTGAAAGCGGCCGGCATCCCGGAGGGGCCCTCGATGGTCGCGACCGTTATGACCGCGATATTCGGCACGCTGGTGATGGGGCTGTACGCCAACCGTCCGTTCGCGATCGCGCCCTACATGGGAGAAAACGCCTTCATCGCGTACACGGTGGTGCGCGTGCTGGGTTTTCGCTGGCAGGCGGCGCTGGGCGCGGTTTTCGTCGCGGGCTTGTTATTCACGCTGCTGACGGTTGCGCGCATTCGGCAATGGATAGTCGAGTCGGTGCCGCCAGGGCTGCGCTTCAGCTTCGCTGCCGGGATCGGGCTGTTCCTCGCTTTCATCGGGCTCAACGAGGCGGGCCTGGTGACGCTGGGCGTAGCCGGCGCACCGGTCAGGCTCGGCGCGCTCAACTCGGCGCCGGCGATGGTCGCGATCTTCGGTTTCTTAGCGATCGCGATGCTTACGCTGTGGCGCGTCCCAGGCGCGATCCTGATTGGCATCCTGCTGGCCTCGGCCGCGGCGTTCGCGCTCGGCGTCGCCAGCTTGCCGCCCCGATGGGTAAGCGCGCCGCCCAGTCCCGCGCCAATTCTTTTCAAGCTTGATTTGAGCGCGGCATTGGGATGGGGTTTTTTCGGCGTGCTGCTGACGATCTTCGTGATGGCGCTGGTCGATACGATGGGTACGCTGGTCGGGGTTTCGGAGCGCGCCGGCCTGCTCGACGAGCAGGGTCATTTGCCACAAATCGAGCGGCCGATGATGGCCGACGCGCTCGCGACCACGTTTGCCGCCCTCGTGGGCACGACCACCGCTGGGGCGTACATCGAATCCGCCGCCGGCGTGAGCGTCGGCGGACGCACGGGGATGACCGCGGTGGTGACAGCGATGCTGTTCGGCGTGTCCTTGTTCTTTGCGCCGACGGTAACGGCGATTCCAGCGCAGGCTTATGGCCCGGCGCTGGTGGTAGTGGGCGCGATGATGATTGCGCCAATCAGAAAAATAGACTTCGACGATTACACCGAACTGCTGCCGGCGTTTGCGATAATCGCGCTGATGAGTTTCACCTACAATATCGGGGCCGGCATCACGGCCGGTTTCGTGCTGTATCCGTGGTTCAAGGTCGCGGCCGGCCGCGGTCGGGAGATCCGCCCGGGGCTTTGGGTGTTGAACATCCTGTCGACGCTGTTCTTCGTGTTCTATCCGTACTGACTAATCCGGCGGTGCTGAGTAATTTAACTAGCGCATCGCGCTGGCTATCCTTCTTGCGCTTTACGCTTTGGCTTTGGATTTGGTTTAATTTATTCAGAAGGAGCCGGCAGGCAAGGCCGCGGAGGCTTCTTCTGTCATCCTAAGCGAAGCGAGTCTCCGAGCGCAGGCGAAGGATCTCGCGCGGTCTCCCGCGCGTCAAACGCGATGATCGCAGGCCAACCGACGATCCGAGAGCAGCATGGGCCGATCTGAATAATCGTTAAAATCCGGAAGTCGTCGATTACGCGCGCAGGACCGCGCGAGGTCCTTCGACTCCGGCAGCCTTCGCTCAGAGTTTGTGAATTTATTTGCGGACAGGGATCGCTTTGAGGGATGGGAAGTGGATGATGGTGGAGAGGCGGAGGTGAGGTGATGGGCGAAGAGGTGCGGCTGCGGGAACCCGATCGTAAGCAGTTGATATTGCAAACCGTGGATTACGAGAAGCTGGCCGGTGCCGAGCATCCGGTGCGCGCGATTTGGCGGGTACTGGAAGGGCTCGACCTGAGCCGGTTCTGTGCGCCGATCAAGGCGCGCGAGAACGGCCCGGGACGCGATGCGACTGACCCGCGGATGCTGCTGGCGCTGTGGCTGTATGGGTTGAGCGAAGGCGTGAACAGTGCGCGCGAGATCGCGCGGCTCAGCGCCGAGCACGCGGCCTATCGCTGGATCTGCGCCGGGGTGAGCATCAACTATCATACGCTGAGCGACTTTCGCAGCCGACATGGCGCAGCGCTGGACGAGTTGTTCAGCCAGGTGCTGGGCCTGCTGCTGGACCAGCATCTGATCACGCTTTACCGGGTGGCGCAGGATGGGACCCGGGTGCGGGCGAGCGCGGGGGCGGCGTCGTTTCGGCGCAAGGCCCGGCTCAAGGCCTGCGTGCGTGCGGCGCGCGCGCATCTGGAGCGGCTCGACGCGGAGGCCGCGCAGGATCCGACCCAGGGCAGCGCGCGCCAGCGCGCGGCCGAACTGCGCGCCGCGCGCGAGTATGAGGAGCGTTGCCAGCGGGCGGTGGCGCGGCTGGGCGAACTCGGCGCGCACAAGGCCGAGGCCAAAAACCATCCGCAGCGCAAAACTGAAACCCGCATCTCGACCACTGATCCCGAGGCGCGGGTGATGAAGATGGCCGATGGCGGATTCCGTCCCGCTTACAATCTGCAGTTCGCTACTGACACCGAAAGCCGGATCATCGTGGGCGTCGAGGCGAGCAACTCTGGGACCGACAGCCAGCAGTTGGCGCCGATGCTCGATGAGATCGAGCGGCGGACCGGCGCGCTCCCCAGGCAGCATCTCGCCGACGGCGGCTATATGAACTTTGCCGCGGTCGAGCGCGCCGCGGCACGCGGGGTGGAGGTGTTCGTGCCGCCGCGCGAGAACCGCACCTATCACATCGATCCGCTCACCCCGCAGCCCCGCGACAGTGCGGCGATCGCCGAGTATCGAAAACGCATGGGCTCGCCGCAGGGCCAGCGCATCTACCTGGAGCGGGCCGCCACCGCCGAAACCGTCAACGCCGATCTCAAAACCTGGCGCGGCCTCGACCGCTTGCTGGTCCGCGGCATCAGCAAGGTGCTGATCGTCGCGACCTGGTCGGCGCTGGTTTACAACCTGATGCGCTCGATCAAAATGGGCTGGTTGTGAGGCTTCCACTATCGCCAGCTTCCTCAGGCGCTCTTTGCCTAAACAACCTGACCTCGTCCAATCAGTGACTGTCGCTCGCAACGCGCCGATGCCATCGCAAAAATCCAAATATTCACAAACTCTCAGGATGACCGAAGGAGGCCCTGTGCCAAAATAAACAACCGCCGGCCGCGTGTCGCGGCCGGCGGTTCCAGATTTCACTCCAGGGAATTTCCGCTAGTCAGCGGACGCGGTCTTCTTGTTGTGATCGCCGCTCTTAGCCAGTTCCTGATCGATGATGCTGACGAAGTTGTCCGTAGGTTGCGCGCCTACGATTTCGCGCCCGTCGATAAAGAAAGTCGGTGTACCGGTCACATTGAGTTTGTGCCCCTCTTCCAGGTCTTTCTCGATCGCGTCGCCATACTGGTTCTTGTCGAAGCAGGCGTCGAACTTGGCCGTGTCGAGCCCGAGCTTCTTGGCGGTGGCCTTGAGATCGGCGGGCTCGAGCTTGGACTGATCGGCAAACAGCGCGTCATGATATTGCCAGAACTTGCCTTGCGCGTTGGCGCAGCGTGCCGCGTTGGCGGCCGGCATCGCATGCGGATGGAAGCTCAACGGAAAATCCATGAACACCAGCCTGATCCGATCGCCATACTTCTCATGGATCGCTTTCACCGCGTCCTCGGAGCGCTTGCAGAACGGGCATTGAAAGTCGCCGAATTCGATTACCGTGACCGGCGCGTTTTTCGGACCGAGCGTGGGATGGCCGGCGGCGCCGCTTAGGTCCACATTGAGGCGCGGCGGCTCGAGCAGAATCTTGGCGTCCCCGTCCTTGCGCAGCCGGGCCATCAGTTGCTCGTGCTGTTCCTGAGCGTCGCGCTGGCGCAGCGCGGAGATCAAGCGGTCCTTGATCTTGTCGTACGAGCCGGCGGTCTTGAGCGCCGGAATCTTGTCCTTGTTTTCGTCGTAAAACTTCTTGGCCGTCGCGTCATTGATCTCGGCGGCGGCCTTGTCGTTGACCTCGCGCTTGACGTAGTCGTTGACGCTGAGGTTTTCTTTTTTGGCGGCCCGCTGGAGCAGGTAATCGTCGACCATCTGGTCCAGCGCTTCCTTGCGTGCGTCGTACAGCTGGACCTTTATCTTCGAATCGACTTCCTGCTGGGTGATTTTATGGCTGCCGATCTGCGCGAGCACTGGATCGGAGCCCGTTGCCGCCGCGGCGCGCGCGGGGTTCGTGAGCGCGAGCGCAACGGCCACCAGCGCCGTGGTGGATGCGATCAGCGCCGCGCTTAAAAAGATACAGCCGCGGGGCCGCACTGTCATCGTCGGAGTCGCGTCATGCACACTATTTATGATCTGTTTACGCACTTAAACTTTTGGTCCCCTTTTTGTCAGGTACTGGCCTAAGCTCGATCCGGACAAGCCTACCATTCCTTCCAGTCGTCTGCGACTGGGGTGCCGCCGGCGCGTTTTTACATACGCTGCCAATCGACTGCTGAATTTCCTATATTGATGGCCGTCAGTCCTGAGAAATGCGGAATTGCGCGAGAGTGGCGGAACGGCAGACGCGCCGGACTTAGGATCCGGTGCCGCAAGGCGTGGGGGTTCAAGTCCCCCCTCTCGCAACCTCCGAAGATCTGTCGCGTGCCTTGTATTCACGGACGAACATGGCCGAGTTCCAGTTCAACGGACCAAAGACTGCGGCGACCACTTTGGTTCTCGCACACGGCGCGGGAGGCCCGATGGATTCGCCGTTCATGGAGACGATCGCTGAAGGAGTCGCGCGAGCTGGCCTGCGGGTCGCGCGATTCGAATTCCCCTACATGCGGCGGCGGCGCGAAACTGGCAGGGGCGGCGCACCCGACCCGGGAACGGTGCTGATGCAATCCTGGCGCGACACGATAGCTGAGCTCGGCGACGCTCGGCGGCTGGTGATCGGCGGCAAGTCGCTCGGCGGCCGTATCGCGAGCATGATCGCCGATGAAGCCGGCGTGCGCGGCCTCGTTTGCCTCGGCTATCCCTTTCATCCCCCCGGCAAGCCCGAGCAAACGCGGACCCGCCATCTCGAGCAACTGCGCACGCCCGCATTGATCGTGCAGGGCACTCGCGATCCCTTTGGCAAACCCGAGGAAGTCAGCAAATACAAACTCGCGCGCGCGATCCGGATCGAGTGGCTGGAAGACGGCGACCATTCGTTCAGGCCACGCGTCCGCTCGGGCCGCACCGAAGCGGACAATATCGCGCAAGCGATCGCCCACGTGACCGCATTCATGCACTCGTTATGAGTTCGTACGCAGAAAGCGCGGCGCGCTAAGCGAGCCGGCGAGATGCCGCCTGCCGCGCCGGAGCGGTCGGCGCGGGCGCGATTCCCTGGCTCTCGCATAGCGCGCGAAAGCGTCCGTGCTCCCGCGCGCACAGCTCATCCCAGGTTCCCGATTCCATGATCGTGCCGCCCTCGATGACGTAGATGTGATCGGCTCGTCGTACCGCGGCAATCCGATGCGCAATAGTCACGATCGTGAGATCGCCCCGCAGCCGTTCGATCGCTTCGAGAATCCGCTGCTCGTTGTGCGCGTCGAGGCTGTTGGTCGCCTCGTCCAGAATTAGCAGGCGTGGACGGCGCAGCAACGCGCGCGCGAGCGCGATGCGCTGACGTTCGCCGTGCGAAATCGTCGCCCCGCGATCGCCAATCACGGTGTCGAGCCCGGCCGGCAGCGCGTCGACGAATTGCTCTGCCGCGGCCATCGCGAGCGCCTGGTGCACCTCGGCCTCGCTCGCGCCCGGCCGGGTCCACAACAGGTTCGCGCGCACCGAATCGTGGAACAGGTACGTGTCCTGGGAGACGTACCCGATCTGCTCGCGCCAGGCCCGCGCGTGCGTCTCGTCCAACGCGACCCCGTCGATCGTGATCCGCCCGGAATCGGGGGCGAGCAAGCCGGTCATCAAATCCGCAATCGTGCTTTTGCCGGCGCCCGACGGCCCGACCAGCGCCACCACCTCGCCCACCGCAACGGTGAGGTCGAGGTCGTGCACCGCTGGCGACCGTTGCGGGAGGTCCCAAAAGTGATCAGACGGCGACCGGTCAGCGATGGATCGGCCGGGCTGTTTCCCAGGCGCCGCCCCGTTCGCGCGCTGATAGGAGAACGAGACGGATTCCATGCGGAGCGAGTTTCCAAATTCGAGCGTCTGCACGGGAGCATTCGCCGGCTCGGCCGCCGACGTGCAGCGCGCGGCCAGGGCCATTACATTTTCAAACGCGGGCAACGCGTGCAGGCATTCCTGGTACAGTTGATGGCACGTCATCCACCCGCGGCATCACTCGCGCAAACATCGCGAGCAGCAGCAGCACGGCTATCGGAGAAACCCCCAGCACGCGGATCGAAACGTAAAGCACGAGGGCCAGAATGATCACCGAACCGATCTCGAACAGCGAATTGGTGGCGGCCTGCTGGCGCTCAATATTGACGTTAACGCGGGCGACCTCGTGGCTGAGCGCCGCGTAGGCGTCGGCATTACGCTGCTGCACCCCATACATCTTGGCCGCTTTGAGGCTCTGCAGATGCTCGACCGTTGCGGCATAGAGTGCCTTGATCCGCTCGGAGAGCTCGGCGCCGGAGCCGCGCAAAAGCGCGGTGCGCCCGCGCAGCATCGCGACCAGGACGATTCCACAACCGAACGCGAGCGCTGTCATTGAGGGTGAGACAGCCAGCGCGATCCCGAGGTAGAGCAGGAACAGCAGCGCGGTGGAGGCGAGAATCATCGCCTCGAAGGCGGCGACTTCGACCCGATCGATCTCGGAGGTCAGCGCATGAGTCAGGTCGGAGGAGCGCATCCGCGAAAGCGCAAGCCAGCTGGCGTTGGAGATCGCGTGGTACAGGCGATCGCGCAGCCGGGCGCCGAAATTCTGTTGCACCGAGAACATCGCGACTGACTGCCAGCGCCCCAGCAGCGCCCGCGTCCCGACCAGCCCCGCGAATACCATGAGTAGCAGCAGCAGGCTCGGATGCAGGCCGACGGCTTCGAAGGCGGCGGCGATGGCGTCGGCATACCGGCCGACCGGACCCTGCCCACCGAGATTGAAGCCGGAGATCTGCAGAATGGGCAGCAGCAGTGCGACCCCCATACCCTCGCTGAGCGAAAAGAGCAACATCAAGCCGATCGCGCCGGCGATCCGCAGGCGACCCACCTCGAACAGCGCGTGAATAAAGCTGCCCAGGGCTTTCCTCACCGCGATGAATGATCCGCCGGATGCGGCGCCGAACGCATCAGCCTGCGCACGACGGCAGGACCCTCCTTCAGCGCCACCCGCACCGGCCGCAGCAGATAGTACAGTGGATAAAGCGCCAGCGGCAGCCGCAGAAACTCGTGATCGTCGGCGCTCGGCAATAATGCCCGTGCGGCAAGATAGCGCAGCCGCGCTCCTGGTCCAGCGATCACGCCCAACGGCACCACCCATCGCTGGTAAAACCCCGGGCCGTCGTCGATAGGGTCGCTGGCGTAAGCGACGAAGCTCCGGGCGGCGCGCACCACCGCGCGCTCGCGGCGCGCCGCCGCCAGTATGGCGGACGGCACTGCGGCATCGAGCAGTTCGTGTGCGAGTAGTACCCCGAGTTCGAGCGCACGATGCGCAGCCGCCTGCTCGGCCCTCGCCGAGAGCTCATCCCAGTCTATACCGGGAACTTGCAAGGAGGATTGCGATGAAGTTGGGGCCGAAGCGCGCGACGTCGCGCGAATCAGTTCGGCGAGATCGCAGATCCCACCGAGCGCCTGCCATCCGTGCTTAGCTCCGTGCGCGCAGAGATAGAGCAGATGGTCGGCAGGTGCGAGCGTGTGCACGGGGGCACCTTCAACCTCGATCCGCACCGCGCGCCGCCACAGATCTTCGCTGTCCAGCGCGAGTGGAAAATAGGGCGGAATGAGCCGCCAGTGAAGATCGATTTCCATCAGGGCGCCCGCCCGCGTCATCGCGATTTCATACGCGCCCGGCCGGTCCAGGTCAGCAACACGGTATCCGGCGCGCGGCGCATAGCCCGCGGCGAGCAGGATATCGGCCGCTCGCCGGACTTCGCCTTTGCGCACCAGGAGATCGAGGTCGTTAAACTGGCGCATCGTAACAGCGCCGTAGGCGGCCATCGCCAGCGCCGGCCCTTTGAGCGCCAGCGGTTCGACGCCTCCCTGTTCGAGTAGCGTTGTCAGGCGCACCAGTTCGCGTGCGAGATGGAGGTTACGCACCGAATTGCCGTAAAAGGCCCGGCGGAGCCCGCTTGTCGCTTCGGCCGGCAGCGTGCCGCCGAGTTCGGAGGTCAGATAGCGATAAACCAGCGGCATCACCGCCTGCACCGACGCCATATGCGAGACGCGCTCCCAATCGACGCCCTTATCCACGATCGCGCGCGCGCGTGCGCTGCGCTCGGGCGTTGCAACCGAAGTAGCACAACAGATCAGAAGCTCAGCTTCGCGGCTCGGGGCCGGGCTGGATTTGAGTACGGATGCGATGGAATTCACGAAGGCATCGCCGGCGCCTTTAGCGATCCGCGCTCGGCCGCCCACCTATCTTTCGCCGAGACTGACGGCAAGGTTCGATGCACCGAGGTCCTTAAGGACCGCTTCGCGTACCTTGGGCAGCGACGAAAACCCGTCAGGAACCCTCAGCCGCCGGACCGGCACCGCATTTAACAGGCGTTCGATGAAGCGCAGGTTGCGGGTGAGCACCGAGCGATCGGTGATATCGAGCATGAAACTGGCGGAGAGCAGTTGCAGGAAGACTTCGTTGGGCCGCAGCGATTCGATCACCGGCGTCGTGCTTGGCCCGTCCTCGCTCGCCTCGCGCGCGATGCAGTAGATGGCCGCCAGGCGCACCGGCCGTGTGGGAAACTTTTGCGCCGCCGGCGCATTCAGGATGCGCCGCTTGCGTGTGTAGTGCGCAACGGCAGGAGCATTGGACCAATCCGTCGACAGCGATTCGGCTGAATCGGTCCACAGACGCAGGCCCGGGTACGCCGGGATGGCAAATAATCCACGGTCTTCTTTTATTGCGAGGCAGTCGTCACCCAGCGCCGGGTAGCCAACGCTCGCAAAGCTCGCGGCCAATGTCGATTTGCCTGCTCCGGCCGGCCCGAGGAACGCGCACACACCACGCGGAGTCACCACGGTGGAAGCATGCAGCGTAGGAATTCCGTGCAAACCCAAGACCATCGGGAGCGCCTGATCGAGCAACAAGTGGCCGAGCGTATCGCGCGAGCTCTCCGGCGCGGCGTGCAACAAAACCATTTCGGTGCCGCGCGGATTCACTGCGAAGTCGGCAAGACCGACGTAGCGCAGCAAGAATCCCTGCTCCTGGCGCGCCGCCCACATCCACGGCCGCCCGTCAGGCAGGCTTGTCTGAAGCAGCCAATCGTGCGGCTCGCGCAGGCTCGCCCCTAACGGGCGCTCCATCCGTATCCGCAGACGTCCCGAAAAAAGTGGCAATGATTTGCGTTGTGTGGTTTCCAGCTCGGGCAGCGGAACATCCGAGTCGATCGCCAACCCATAGGCGACGTAATGGAACCGCAGTGGCTGTCGGGAACGCGCCTGTGGGGAAGCTTTGATTGTGCGCCGCCTGCAGCCCTTTCAGCTTACGGGCGTTCAGACCCGCTAGCTGGATTCAGACGGCAATTCTACACTCTCGGGAAAGATCAAGGAACAGGCGGGGATTTCTGGAGATCTGTTCGTCGACCGCTGCCATGGCTGGTTGGCGACGGTGGTGGTGGCTTTCAGAGGGGATATGCCCGTAATCAGTAGATGGCCACTCCCCCTCTCCGTTCCTCCGCAAACTAGAGGCGAGAATAAATGGTTAAAGAGATGATTGGGACGTTCTAGAGAGTCTCGAGCGCGACGAAGAAGCGCAACCTCAACGAGTTCGGACGCCCGATTTCAACCCGAGCGTCCGGTTCCGACAATTTCCTCGGCTGTTCCGAGAGGCGGCAGCCACCAATGCCTCTAGACAATGCCTCTCCGGATTACGACAAATTGTAGCTCCTCCCGCAGGTTTTTATTCAGGACCAGAGACAGGATGAGGCGCCGCAAAGCCTCATTAGCCCTGTCCGTGTTCGTTAGACATATGCCCTTTATCAGTATGCGTGCCTGCGGTTCCGGCGGTCAGTTTCGCAACGTGACCGAACTCGGTAAGACGCGGCGTGCGGTAGGGCTTTTTGCGTATCGGCGTACGAACTTCCGCAGCCGCACCTTCGCTTTTCTTGCTCATCGTGGCTCCTCCATAGTTACCATCGTCATCTGATAGCTTTGACAACGTTGGCCTAACTAAGAATGCTTAAACTTCGCTGAGGAGTCAAGATATAACAAGAAATAAATAAGACGAGCAAATGGCATCAAGGATGAAACGAAAAAGGCTAGGTTTTACGGACAGTTTCGCGAAGATAAGATTCTTAAGAAGATAAGATTCTAAGAAGATAAGATTCTAGTCTGACTTCGCCCTGGCGGGGAAACCCATACATTCTCTCGACCACATCTCAAGCTCCAGCACCGACCACAAAGGCCATAGGTTGGCCGACCCGATGTTACGCATTCGCTCGCGATACACGAGGCGAAATTGTTCCGGATCCACCCAGCCTCGTTGCACAACGTTGAACGAGCCGAAGGCGTCCTCGCCGCCGAGAGCTTCGAGCACATCCTTCAATCCATGAACAAGCAGGCTTGAGAATTCAGCCTTATCCCGGCGCTGGCGAACCGATTCCGGTAGCAGTCCGCGGCCCGGCTGTCGAAAAATGTATTTGGTTGCGCCCGGGCGGCATCGCTGATCTTCAGGAATCGCGAAAGCGAATTCGATCACGCGGCGGTCGTAGAACGGATGTCTTCCCTCGATACCTGCGAGCGCACATTCACGTTCGTTCAATTCGGCAAAATGAATCGAGATTCCCAGGTTGAGAACCTGATACATGGTTCGCTGCGTGAAGCTGAGGCCGCGAAGCCGGCGGGTCGGAGCGTTTCGCGCGCGCTCGAGGTCCAGCCTGCGCGTGAACTCGGGGTTGGCGAATGGCGGAACCAATCTCAAGCCACGCAGGCGGTTGATAAAAAGCCTGGGCCGCGGCGGCACCAACGGCCACAGGGCGCGGCGCAGCAGCAACGCCAGCGGTGCCTGCCCGGGCCGCACTCGCGTCGGATGAGCCGCTTCTTCGCGCAGCAGTCTGAAAAGCTCGACGAACCGAAACCCGCGCAGCAATTCGGCGAAGCAATCCGCACTGCCGCCGAACCATTGGTCACCGCCCTGGCCGGTCAGGACCACGCGGAATCCCCGTTCGCGTATCGCGCGATGCATCAAGGTGTCCATGACCGAGTTCGGGCGGGCGGCGAAGGAGCGATAGCGCCTGATGTCCGCCATAAAATCGGAAAACTTCGCGAAGAATGGCGGACTCCAGTTGGTCTGCAACCCCCACTGCGCGGCCACGTCCTCGATGAAGCTCCGCTCGTCGGCCTGCGGATCGTCGAACTTGATCGAAAAGGTTTCGAACCGCGGAGCGGGTGCCGCGCCTTCCCGCAACAGGCGCCGTATGTTTCCGACGATCAGCGAAGAGTCGAGACCGCCGCTCAGTTCCGCCGCCACACCGTCGACGTTGCGCAGCCTGCATCGCACCGCTTCCTTGAGTATCGACTCGAAATGCTCCGCGTACTCCGCGTCGGTGCGATAGCGGATTCTCTTTGCAGGATCGATGTCGAAGTAGCGGCGCCGATCGATCTTGCCCGGCCGCACCGTGATCGAACAGCCGCCCTCGAGTCTGCGGATGTCGCGATAGAGCGTGGCGACCGGATCGAGCAGCATCCCGGTCAGGTACATACCGACCACGTGCTCGTCGGGCTCGCGCGGCACCTCCGGATCGGCAAGTATCTGATGCAACTCGGAAGCGCAGATGAAGCTGCGGCCATCGCTGTAGTAGAACAAGGGCTGCACGCTCGCAAAGTCGCGCGCGCAGAAGAGCTGGCGCTTGCGCCTGTCCCACAGGGCGAAAGCAAAATCTCCTAGAATTTTCGCCGGCGCCTCCTCGCCCCAGCATTGGTACGCGCGTAGCACGATTTCCGCATCCGTGCCGACGGCGAGCCGCAATCCCTGGCGCTCCAACAGCGCCGCGAGTTCATCGCGATTGTCGACCCGGCCATCCATCGTAAGCGCGAGACCACTTTGCTCATCGACCAGCGGCTGGCTGTCGCGCATCGCTTCCGGCGTGGTGCGCAGCATCGCGTGGCCAAGGCCGACCGGGCCATCGATCCACGAATCGAGACCGTCGGGTCCGCGGTAGGCGACCGCGTCGAGCATCGCGGCGACCAGCCCCCGCGCCACGGGCCGCCCATCAAGATGGTAAACTGCGGCGATTCCGCTCATCGAATGACCGTAATTGGGAGGTCCGGTCTACGGCTGCGAGGGCGGCGTGCCGCGCCGGAGGTGAGGCGGGATCAGCGGAGTATAACGCTCGAACTCGAACTCGCCGATGAGCACTCTACCCTCGTTCTCCAGCCACGCGTGTGCGATCAATTCGCTGGGCCCACTCTTGGCAGCTCCGATTCGCAGCTCGCACGGATGGCCCGCGCGGGCGAGCATCGCTTCCGCCGCGACCGCCTGCACCAGGCAGTTCTTCATGCCGGGGATAGCGCGGCCCGCGGCCTCAACCGCCCACACGATTCGATCGGCGGGCGTGGGCGTGACTATCCATCCCAGGCGTTGCAGGCGAGAAACAGCCGCACGCGCGGCGGGCAAGGGCAAAGTTCTGACCGCCAGCTTCGCACCGACCACGGCCAGCGCAGCCCGCATCAGCAGGCGCTGATCCGGAAATGGGAGATGGAAAAATCTAGCGAGCCGGCGCGCCATCCCGGTTCTTGCTGGCGCTCATCTGTTTAGCATGTGCGTACTCGAGCATGACGCACAACACTAACACCAGCACGATCGTGAATCCAATATGAGTCTTTGGAGCGGTCGCGCAGACGCCTGCGGGATACGATGCTCGACGCGCCGGCCCTGCGATTTGGTCGCCGGATTTTCCTGTTTTCGACCGGTTTCGAGAGCGCTCCGCTTGAAAGTATAAAGTCGTCGCATCGTAGCGGGGCGGGCACGACTGCGACCGTCACGATCCGTAGCCGCGAAAACATCGAAATCGATCTCGCCGCTTTCGCGAATATCTGCCTTCAAAACGTTCTTCATTTGCAACAATGAATACTCGGTCTCTTTGGCGCTGTTTGCGGCGACACAATCGGCCGGAACGAACAATTTGTAACCTCGCATATATAGGCGTCATTGGCGGTGAACAGAACGCAGATATTGCTGGCGATGCCAGTCAAAATCAGAGTATTCACCTGGAGATGCTCAAGAAGAAGTTCGAGGGTTGTTGCATAGAAGCCGGAATGCATTGGTTTCAGCACGAAATACCTCGCTGTGCGTCGTTTCAAAGTTAAACTGCTCCTGCCCTGCTCTTTCGCGTCTTTTATTGGCACTCTTGTCTGCGAACGGTGTGCGCAACCGCGCGAAGGCAACAAGCGCAAGACGGATGCGCGTCTGTGGAACGGCTAATGGAGGTTCGATGGTGAGATTGCGAATCCCGGAGCGCGGGACGACGCGGCGAATCAGGGGCGGGATTTTCGTCTCTCCCAGATCCGCCAATAGGGCCCCTGCTGAAACATCGTCCAACCTTCGCGTACATAAACACTTTCGGCCTTGTCCACCGGCAGCGCCACGTAGCGGACGCCGAATTGAACGATAAATCGATCGGGGTTATGGACGACTTCGTCATATTTCCGCATGAACGCAGCAAGCACCTGGGGCTGGCGCTCGGGTCTCTCCCAGAACCAATGCTCGGCGTCAGATTGCGCAGCCTTTTCAAACTCCGCGCGGCCCGTTCCCAACAGGTATGCGTTGAGCGCCGCTCTCGACTGCCACTGATCGTTGTCAACCACCAGGCTTCTTGGAACGGCCTCGCCGCTCAGTACCCACTGGTCTTCGGCAACCGCAGCCACCTCGCAAAATCCGTCGTCGCCCGCGATCGTCGCGCCGGGCACGAGCGGCTCGACCGCTCCGGACATGCGCTGCGCCTTGTATCGCACGTAATTCTCCACCTGCGCCACGCCGAACGATGTGCGGGTAATGCAGATAGCGGCAAGGTAGACTCCGCTAGCGAAGTAGAGCGTCAGCAGCGCCCAGGAGGTCGCGGCGATGGCCGGACGCCATCGATACCGCAGATTTACGATACTCAGCACGACGATCAGAACCAGCGCGCCTCGAATCGGCGCCCATAGCCAATCATAGTGATACTCGTGAAAACATATTCCACTGACTATGCGGCTGCGGCTAAGCAGGATTCCTGCTGCGACCAGGCTCCATGCGTATAGCAGATCGAATCTTTCGGACTTCCGGATCCACCAGGCAGTCGCCGCCAGGGCAATGAGCGAAAGCGTGGGTACAGTGTTCTCATAAAGTCTGGGAGCCGGGGTGAACAGGCCGAACCGCCTCATCGCTTCAGGCGAGAGCAGGTGATTCAGGTGAATGCCATAGAGCAACTGCGGCAGGCCAATGACACCGCCTATGCATAACGTTGCGGCATAGACTCTGCGCGCTCCGCGATCGAGCATGAAAGCGATACCCAGTCCGGCCGCCACCATAGTCCAGCAATAAAAAAACACGTAGAAGAGCAGTCCAAACATCAGTCCGGAAAACCCCAGGTTCAGGCGAGTCGGCCGCTCGCGCGCTCGCGCAAGGGCGACAATCTGAAAGAATAGGAACGGAAGATTCAGGCCGGGATCCGGAATGCGCCACTGCAACAGAAGCCCCCACGGAATCGTGACGAAGCCCCGCGGATGGAGCCAAAGAGCTGAGGCGAGCATTTGAAGCTGAGTCGTGAGCGGACGCGCGGCGGCGAAACCATAGTCTGAGATGCAGAGAATCGTACATCCAGCCGCCACCCAGGGCCGTCCGAGGAAATGCCGGAAAACGAGATAGAGGCCTGCGCTGAGTCCGACTGCGCTCAGCAAAGTCCAGATGAGGTTGACCGCGAATGGGCCCGCGCCCAAGACTCGCGCAACGTAGGTCGCCGGCACGAACTGAAGCCACGGATAAGTGGTGGCGCCGCCCGGCATAACGATGTCGGCTATGTAGAGAGCATGATGGTAGTACGCTTGTGCGACGAAGCGCAGGTAGTAGAGGCTGAACCAATCGCTTAGGCAGACCCAGTCACCGGTTTTAAGATGCCATAGGAGAACCGGAGTGAACGCCAGGACGAAACCGGCACCGACGCACACCGTCAGTGACGCGAGCGCGCTCGCCGAAGCTTGTCCCTCAGCGGTCTTGTTCGCTGACTGGTCTTCAGGCCGCCGAAGCCTGTTTCCGCCGGCCCGCAATGGCCCGCCCCGCATCAGTCACGCAGGCGCGCCGACCAGGCAGCGCCGCAGAAATCAACTGAGGCGTGCCGCATCTATGGTCTGCGCGAGGCCCTTGGCGGTAAGTTCGCCGACGAGCGCAATCACGTCGCGTTCACAGACGTCCGGCTCGACTTCGTATTCGTCGAGCAGCGTGTCGCAGATCTCGCCTACGGCGCGGGGCTCGGCAATGAGCGCCCAGATCTTCGCGCCGACGTCCTCGAGCCCGTAGTACGTGCCGTCCTTGCAGATGAGAACCCCGGCTTCGCCCTCCAGATCACGCGACGCGTTGCCCTCGCAGGCCACGACGACCGAGTTTCGCGATAATTGCGCCACCACCATCACACCTCCTCCGCCACATCGATGTTACTGGAGTTACATCAGCACTCAGCCCTCGACCCCGTCCTTGATCTCGATCAGCCCGCGCACGGCGAGTTCGCCGAGCAACGCGATCACGTCGCGTTGGCACTCCTCGCGATCCACCTCGTACTCGCCGAGCAGCGCGTCGACCAGTTCATCCACGCGCCGCGGCTCATTGAGCATGCGCCAAACCGAGGCCCCGACGTCGTCGAGTCCATAGTAGACGCCGGTCTTGAGATTGAGGACGGCAGCCTCGCCCTCGAGGTCGCAGGAAACCTGGTCCGCAACCGCGGCTACAACCGAGTTCGGATCGATTTTGATCGTTTCGATAGACAAGTGTTCCTATACCGAGGGCAGGCGCTTTTTGAAGCGCGGAGATTTCTCTTGGCAACTATGCCACTGGCCGCAAGACGCGACAAGGCCGGGTGCCGCGCGCGATCAGGCCGCCGCAGCACATGAAAATCGATGCTAGAAAGGGCGAAAAATCCGCCGCTCAGATCCGCGCGGCACGCTCAACCAGCGGCGCCAGTTCCTTGACCACAGCGACGCCGTCGCGCGCGGCAGTCTCGCCCGCCAGGATTATCACCCGGCTGACGCCGGCTGCCGCATAACGCTTGAGCGCGTCGTCCGACGGTGCCTGCTGCGCGCCGATACCGAGCATCACCGAGAACTCAATCCGCTCGGGGTCGCGTCCATTGTCGCGCGCCATCCGTTTGATCTGCGGTATACACTCCTCGGCCTTCTCGGGGCTAAGCCCGCCCGGCATCCATCCGTCCGCCCATCGCGCGACCCGTTTCAAAGCCGGCCCGGGATCGTGCGCGCCGAGAAAAATTGGCGGATATGGCTTCTGTATCGGCTTGGGAAAAAGCCTGACTGGCGGGAACCGGATGATCTCTCCCTCGTAGCTCGCCTCGGGCTTGGCCCATAGCTCGCGCATCGCCTCGACGCACTCGCGCAGATGACGCCAGCGGCGCTTGAAGTCGACGCCCATGATCGCGGCCTCTTCGGGAAACCAGCCCGCGCCAACTCCCAACATCAGCCGGCCACCGGAATACATATCCAGCGTCGCGGCGGCCTTGGCGGTTTCGATCGGATTGCGTTCGGGCAGCAAACAAACGCTGGTGCCGATGCGAATGTGCGAGGTGGCTTGCGCGGCCGCCGCCAGCGCGACGAACGGATCGGACAGGTGAGCGTAAAACTCGGGCACCTTGCCGTCGGCCGAGCGCGGATAGCAAGTCGCGTAAACGGCCGGGATGACCAGATGCTCGGCGACCCAAAACGACTCGAATCCGACGCGCTCGGCCGTGGCCGCGATCACTCCGGGATTGCCAGATTTCTCGGTAAGGAATGCAGTCACTCCAATTTTCATGTGGTCTCCATGCCGGTTTTGGACTTCTAAAAAACCCAGCTCGCTTCGGAGTGACTAAAGAGCGTACCGACAAATTTTTCCACTCCGAGGTTGAATTTCACGATCACGCGGTCGGAACCGCGCGTGAGCCCAAACCCGGGACCTAAGCTGTACTCGAGGCCATGGGGCAGCTGACCCCATACAACGGGAAATACGTAATGCTGCTGCGCGCTGAGTGGATCATTGTCGTCAATGAGTCCAACGCCGCCGTACAACTCGACTCCGGGCGAGAAGTAGCGCATCCAACGATAGTACGCGCCATTACGATAGCCGAACTCGAAGCCCAGATCGTGCCCCCTCCCGTACAAAGGCTTCTCGAAAAGTGGATTCAATACCAGGGAGACTCGCCCGAAGTCTTTCTCAACTATGGGCTTTAGTTCGAGTTCGAGGTCCGCATCGTCAAATTGCGGGGTCTTGTGCCATTCAAGCTCAACGTACCATCCAAGATTAACGGGCAACACGTCTTCATCGAAGAGCCTGCCACGCAAACGCAGTTTGTCACCCGCCCACCAGAAGCCATGGCCGCTGGGTTGAGCAAAATCGAAATACGCGGCGGCCTCGATCCGGTCGGTGAGCCCATATGTGAATTCGTTGCCGTTGTACCACATTCCCTGGCTTCGAAATGTTCCACTTGCGGTTCCATTGCCACCTTGGCTGTGCCCATTGGCGACTACAGCGTTGTCGGTTTCGATTTCGAGGACTCCCCGCCCTTCCGTCGCATAAGGATAAACTTCAAATTCCCATGGATCGATTTGTGCCGCCGCACTATGGGAAAACAGCATAACGGCAAATACCAGGAATGAAGCGCAAGTAGCCGATCGACTGCGGTTTGTCATTTGGCGACAGTATGCGGTGTGAGGGTCGAGATTTCAGACTCGATCCATCGATCTAGCGTCCCGCGTTCGGCGGCAGTGAGCCGCGCACCCGGATGCATCAGGCGGTAAGCCACCGGCGGCATCGAGCGCTCGCGCAATACGCGGCCCATCCACTGTAACTTGCGTATTCGCGTTTGCGGGAAGTAGGCGCCCCATTCCGAGAAGTTGAGTTCCTTGCGGCCTAACGCCACATCGCGCGCAACCAGCCATGAAATCGGAACGACCCGGCTATACCATGGCCATCTGGTCTGGTTGGAATGGCAGTCATAGCATGCGCGATTCAGTAGCGCCTGGATTTGGGCCGGTGCCACGTTATCGTCATCGGATAGCGGCAAACCCGGCGACGTCGGAGTCATGCGTCGGGCCATTATGAGTTGCATCGCGAGGCCGGCGGCCGCTAGTGCGAGCAGAAGCGCCAACGCAGGCTTCCTCATCTTTCATCGAACTTCATCTGATTGAAAACTTGCCAGAATCGAACAAATCGCTAAGCCGGAATCGGGAAGTAGTCACTCACCTCGTTACTTGGCGACGATACTGCCCTCCGGAACGTCCTGGTGAAAGTCATCGTAGAAATCGTAGCTGCCGGGACTGAGCGCTGGCAGGTGCACGACGATAGCCTCGCCGGGCTGGACGGCCTTTTCCCGGTTGAGCCGGAAGCTCTCGAATTCTATCGTCTCGTTGCTCGTATTAACGACCTTGATCGTCAGGGCTTCTCCAGCGGGTACATTAAGGTTGGCCGGCGAAAAGCAACGGTTCTCGTAACGCAACTCGATAGATTTGCTGTCGGCCTTGGCGGCAGCGTTTGCGATGCCGATGAACCCGAAAACCGCGAGCGCGGGAACCAGCAATTTGCGAGCAGACACTTTGGGTCCCTCCACGGTGATATTGAGAACGATTCTCAATATCCATATCCCAGCCTCTCCTGTCAAGGGCAGCTCTCTATGGCGCCCTCGATTACCGGCTCACTTGTTCATCCATGGAGGCTTCAGCCCCGCGATCTTCGCGTAGACCGGGCAGCTCTCGTCGTGCGAGCCCGGCAGGTAGCCGATGCTAATCAGAAACTCGCCGGTGATCTCGCCGCCGGTGAAAACAAAGGTGCGCTTGAACAGCTTCACCCACTCGGTCTTGTCGAGCGGATGATTCGCGGCCAGCCATCGCGCGAATCCGCCATGGTTCTCGCGCATCGCTGCGATTCGCCGCGCGTTCTCGATCGCGGCGTCGACCTTGAGGCGGTTACGCACAATTGCGGCGTCGGCCAGCAAACGGGCACGTTCGCGCTTTCCATACGCGGCCACGCGGTCGACGTCGAAGCCGTCGAAGGCCTTGGAGAACGCCTCGCGTTTGCGCAATACGGTCAGCCACGAAAGCCCGGCCTGGTTGATCTCGAGGACCAGGCGCTCGAACAACTTGCTCTCGGCGCGCGTGGGAAAGCCGTATTCGCGATCGTGATAGGGGCCGTGGAACGGATGGCCGGGCGCGATTTCGCAGTAGCTCATGGCTGCAACCTCTCTAGTGCGCCGCCACCGTCTTGCCCCGTTCGGGCCGTGCCAGACAAAAGACCAGCGGAACAAGGCAGAGCGTAATTATCGCCATGACCCAGAACGTATCAATGAAAGCGAGCGTTTGCGCCTGTGCCACCAGGCCCGCGTAGATGCGCCCGTACGCCTGATGAGTTGCGTCGGGCGTGCTGAGCCCGGCAGGTCCCAGCTGGCTCGTGAGCTTCTGAACCGCCCCCTGCAGGTGCGAACTGTAGGATGTGGCGCTTTGCGCGAGCAGCGCCTGATGGAATTGTCCACGCTCGGTCACCATCGCGCCCGTCAGCGAGATTCCGGTGCTGGCGCCGATATTACGCATGAGATTGATCAGCCCTGATACCTGGTTGTTCTGCTCGGGTCTTACGCGCGTATAGGTGACCGTGTTGATAGGCACGAACAGAAATGCGATTGCGATCGACTGGTAGGTACGAAGCATCATCGCGTTCCACCAACTGATTTGGAGGTCGATCCCGGTCATGTGGAATAGCGATAAGGAGAGCAGCAGAAAACCGCCCCCGAGTATCCATCGGGCGTCCACTCGCGCGATGAGGACGCCCACCAAAGGCATCAACGCCATGATCAGCAGCGCACCCGGCGAAAGCATCGTTCCTGCCAGTTCGGCGGTGTAACCCATCAACAGCTGCACAAATTCCGGCAGCAGCACGGTCGTACCGTAAAGCAGGAACCCGAAGAAGAACATGAGCACGCTCGCAACCGCAAAATTGCGATTCTTATAAAGACGCAGATTGACAATGGGATGCTTCTGGTAGAGCTCCCAAATAATCCCGATCACGAACGCCGCCACTGCGATCGCCGCGAACGCCACGATGAAGTGGGATTGAAACCAGTTGTCCTCTTCGCCCTTGTCCAGCACTACCTGGAGCGGGCCGAAGGTCAGCGCGAGCAATGCGAGTCCAATGAAATCGATCCGCACTCCATTGCGCCGGGCCTGCTGCTGCTCGCGGATCAGATGCGGCGGATCCTGGATCATCCGATGCGTCAGCAGCAGCGAAATGATTCCGACCGGAATGTTGATGAAGAAAATCCAGCGCCACTCGTAATTGTCGGTGATCCATCCGCCCAGCGTGGGGCCGAGCGCCGGCGCCAGCACCACCGCCATCCCATAGATCGCGAACGCCATGCCACGCTGCGCCGGCGAAAAAGTGTCGGCGAGAATACTCTGCTCGCTCGGCTGTAGACCTCCTCCGCCCGCGCCTTGAAGCACGCGGAAGAAAATCAGCGCGCCGAGGCTGGGAGCGATGCCGCACAAAAAGGAACTAACGGTGAACAGCGCGACGCAGCTCATATAGAAGCGCTTGCGTCCGACTCTCGTTGAAAGCCACGCGCTCATCGGCAGCACGATCGCGTTGGAAACGAGATACGAGGTGAGCACCCACGTGCTCTCATCGACGCTCGCCGAAAGCGCCCCCGCGATATGCGGCAGGGCAACGTTCGCGATACTGGTGTCGAGCACCTCCATGAAGGTGGCGAGCGTCACCGTCATCGCGATCGCCCATGGATTGTGCTCGGGCAGCTGAAGTTGAGGCGCCAGCGTCGCACCCGATACGTTCCGGCGCGAAGCATCGGAAGTGCGCCCCTTCAGCGGCGCGCGATTCGCCCGAACTGTAGCGGCGGCGGCGGCGCAGATGAAGCAGCCTTGTCAGTCAGCGTAGCCATACCTTTGGCTCAACTGACATTCCGGGCCGCAGCTGCGAGAGATCCTGCCCGCGGTCGAAGAGAATTCGCACAGGCAGGCGCTGAACGATCTTGACGTAGTTACCGGTTGCGTTTTCCGGTGGAAGCAGGTCGTAAAGCGATCCGGTCGCGCCCGGCATATCCTGGACATGGCCCTTGAAGTCACGACCGAGCGCATCGACATGAATCACCACGGGCTGACCCGGGCGCATCCGCGCGAGCTGGGTCTCCTTGAAGTTCGCGGTGACCCACAGATTTTTCACCTGGGTCAGCGCCATCAGGGTCTGTCCCGGCTGCACGCGCTGTCCGAGCTCTGCGCTGCGATTGCCGATAATCCCATCGGCAGGAGCGGTGATTCGGGTGTAGGTGAGATTGAGCTCCGCCTGATCGAGCGCGGCCTGGGCAGCCTGCACCTGCGCCCCGTTCGACGCGATCGTGCGTTGCGCGCTCGCCGCCGCAGCTTCGTCAACCTTCACCGTTGCGGCCTGCGCGCGAGCGGTCGAGTAGTACTGATCGAACTCGGATTGCGAGACGACATTCTGCCTGATCAGCTGCGAATAGCGCTCCGCGTTTCGCTGGGCGAGATAGTTCTGCGCCTGGGCCTCGCGAATCGTCGCGACGGCCGACACGTAATTCTGGCGGGCAGAATTGAGATCGGCTTGCGCCTGCGCCAGCTGCGCCCGCGCCTGCTCGACCGCGACTTGATAGTCGCGCGGATCGAGCTGGACCAGCAGCTGGCCCGCTTTGACGGTTTGATTGTTGTCAACGTCGACCGCAATGACGGTTCCGTTGATCCGCGAGCTGATCGGATCGAGGTAACCATCGACCTCCGCATCGTCGGTGTTCTGATACGATTCGAGATATCTCCAGAATCGAAATCCGCCAACGCAGAGGATTGCGGCAACAATCGCCACGAAGAGCAGCCGCATCGGACCCGGTCGGCGCCGCTCATTGCGCTCTACTGGAGCGCTCGGCTGATCGGGGTGATCTTCTTCCGCCGTTTCGTCGGCCGAATCTGGTTCATCCGACCATGGCGATCGCTGGAAGGCTTCCAGCCGCTCCAATCGGATTCGCAACCTTCCGATCTCCTCGTGGAGATCCGTGTCTTCGAGATCCGTGTCTTCGGGAACGGAGGTCTCCCGCTCAGCGCCCTGGCCTGAGTCGCCGATCGGGAGCTTTTCACCGCTATGAAATTGGTTCATGTCTATAGGCCGGCTCCGATGCGCTTTCGCTATCAGTCTCCATACTCTGGACGAGCAGGGTGAGGAGTTTGGTCAATTGTTTGAGCTGTTCGGGTTTCAGCGCTCGCGCGAAAATTTCCTCATTGCTCTCAGCGAGCTGCGGAAAGAGCGCGCGGCAGAATTCGAGGCCCTTCTCAGTCAGCTGGATCCGGATACTGCGGCGGTCGTCACGCGAAGGTAATCGCTGCACCAATCCGCGGACTTCGAGCCGATCGAGAATGCCGGTTATACCGCCCTTGGTGATCAGGGTTGCTTGGGCAATTTCCGAGCAGCTGAGGCTGGCGCTTTCAGATTGAGCGAGGGCGGCGAGCACGTCCACCTGCGATACGTTCATGCCGAGCTTGTGGTACGGGCGGACGGTGCCGTTGGTGAAGAGAAACCCGGCCCTGATCAGCAACTTCGTCGCGGCCACGTGCGGCAGCTTCTGCTTCTGCGCCATCAGCGCTGCGAGCGCGCGGCGTTCGCTGTTTGCGGAATCTTTCGGCATGGCGTAATCACTCCGCTCCAGGATAGTAAACCCATAAATAGTTTAGTTCTTAACTAAAGTCAAGCATTGGCGGTTAACTCGCGCGCGCCGGCGCGGCTTGAAATTCGGCATCGATGTGGCGCTAGAATCGGAGCGGTTTCGACGGCGGCGAGAGCATCGGCAAAGTCATTTTCGGCGAGAGTATTCCGAGATCATCGGCAAAATTATAGGAAGATCATCGATGGAAACGATCGCAACGCATATCCGTACGTGGCCATGGTTTTCGGCTCCCCATGGCTACAACTTCAACGGCCTGCTGATCGCCCATCCGCAGGGAAATATCTGCATCGACCCAGTCGAGGCAAGCGCCGCAGATCTTGAAGAGATCGCACGCGCCCGCCCCGCCCGCGTGCTGCTCACCAATCGCAACCACGTGCGCGCCGCCAACCTGGTGCGCGAACGCACCGGCGCCCGAGTCGCAATTCATCCGGCTGACGCGGCGTACGCGCGCAGCCAGGGCGCGATTATCGACGACGAATTGCGCGTGGGCGAACGCGTCGGCCCACTCAGCGTCGTCGCGGTGCCCGGCAAATCTCCGGGCGAGATCGCCCTCCACTGGCCGGAGCGAAGGATCCTGATCGTGGGTGACGCGGTGATTGGAAATCCGCCTGGGCGATGCGGTCTGCTGCGCGAACAGGTGATGGACGATCCGGCGCGCCTGCGTGAGAGCGTGCGGAGCTTGCTAACGATCGATTTCGACGCACTGCTGGTCGGCGACGGGGTATCGATCCTGAGTGGCGCGAAGGATCGCCTGCGTGAACTGGCCGCGACGTTTGGGTAGTCGAGTCCTCTCGTCTTCTATAGTTACTAACTGCTAGTTACTGCTGAAGCAGCCGCGCGACGACCTTGAGTATCTTCTCCGTGCCGCTCTCCAGCGCCGCGCGGCGAACATTCTCGTTGGGCTTGTGCGCCTGATCGAGATCGCCTGGCCCGCAGATCAGCGGAACCATCCCGGCCCGCGCGAACCATCCCCCATCCGTGCCGAATAACGCGCCGCCGACCTCGCGCGTCCCCGTGACTTCGAGCAGCGCGCATTCGAGCGCAGTATCGCGCGGCGCGAGCAGCGGCGGCACCACCATCGGCGGCCCAACCTCGATCGCCGCGCGATGGTTGTGCGATGCATAGTCATAAGGATCGAGCACGGCGATTCGCCGCTCGACCTCGCGATATAGCTCCAGCGGATCGGCGTCGGGCAGCGATCGGTAAGTAATCGCGAAGCGGCACTCCTCGGCGATAATATTGGACGCGATACCGCCCGCTATCGTCCCGACGTTGAGCACGTCGTAGGGCGAATCGGGAAAGACGTGCATGAACTTCTCGCTCGGCCTGCGCCGTTCGGCCTGCAGATGACCGATGGCCTCCAGCGCGCGGGCCGCCACCGCGATCGCATTGACGCCCTGCTCGGGCGCGCCGCTATGTCCGCCGATTCCGCGTACCGTAACATTGAAGAGTACGATACTCTTGTGCGCGTGCTGCACCTGCCATGAAGTCGGCTCGCCGATCCATACCAGCTTCGGCGCGGGAATTTCTCCCAGGATCGAATTGAGCGCGCCGCAAATGCTCTGCGCCCCAAAACATCCTACTTCTTCGTCGCTGGTGAAGATGAAAACCAGCGGACGCTTGAGCGCGCGGAGATCGAGCAGAGCCGCCGCCGCTACGCATTCGGCGAGGAAGCCCTTCATGTCGGTTGTACCACGGCCCCATACGCGCTCGGCGTCGACGCCGAGCTTGAGCGGATCCCGCGTCCATCCCGGCTGCCCCTCGTATGGCACCGTGTCAAGATGACCGGAGATAGAAAGGCCGTCCGGACGTGGCGGGCCGGCCCATGCGATGAGGTTGAGCTGCGGCGTGCCGGCAACCTCGATGCGATGGAGATGAGTTTTGAAGCCGTGGGCGCCGAGGCGCGCGGCCAAGAACTCCATCGCGGGAACGTCGCTGTTGGAACTGACGGTATCGAATGCAACGAGACGTTCGAGCACTTCGTAAAGATATGCGCTCATGGGACACCTTTGGGACGTCACTATAGCCCAATCGCGGCGCGCAACGTTACCGCGATCGCAACGCGCACCAGAACGGGTCGCGCTACCCGCGGCCGAGCGGATAGGCGCCCGGAGCGGCACGCCACGGCTGCAACAGCATCCGATCGAGCCTCAGTTCGGCCGGATCGCGAAATTCATCCAGGCCAATCGTCATCCCGAGATGGCCGCGCTGCGGCTCGGCGCGGTAGGTGCCCGACAGGCGGTCCCACCACGAGAGATTGAAACCGAAGTTGCTATTGGTCTCGGTGCGGATCACCGAGTGATGAACGCGATGCATATCGGGAGTGACCAGTAGGAATCGCAGCACGCGGTCGGCGAAGAGCGGAATTCGCACGTTGCTGTGGTTGAACATCGACGTCGCGTTGAGCGCGACCTCGAAAATCACCACGGCCGCGGGCGACGCACCGCTCGCGGCGATGGCGGCTATCTTGATCACCATCGAAATACCTATTTCCAGTGGATGGAATCGCGCTCCGGTGGTGACGTCGAAATCGAGATCCGCGTGATGCATCCGATGGACACGCCAGAGCGCCGGGACCGCATGGAACATCACATGCTGCAGATAGATCACAAGGTCGAGAAGTATCATCGCCAACAGCGCGACGGCGGCGCGCGGTAAGTGACGTCCGATCGCTGGTGGGAGATTGTTGAAAAGCCCCAAATGCCCGATTTCCCCGGCGGCGGCGACTGCGACTGCCGCCCCCGGTATCAGAACTCGGAGCAGTGTCGCGTTGAGCGCCGTCACGCCGAGATTGTTGGGCCAGCGCCAGAAGCGACCAAGCGTCAGTGGACGGCGGGGCGCGACGACCTCCGACAGCGCCATCGCGAGGAAGACGCCGAGGAATGCGCCCAGCCTAATCCTGGTTTAGCTGTCCAACAATCCAATCCCCCACCGACTCTCAGTAAAATCGAAGCCTGCGGCCGGTGGAAGCGCCGCGAATACGAAGTTGGGGAGGCGATAATGGCGGCCCGCGGTCGGCCGGGGCCGCCAGTCAGGAGAAGGCGAATTCCGTCGGCTACTTCGCGAGGCCCTCTTCTTTCAGCGCCTCGTGAACCTTGGGCCGTGCCGCGACCTGTTCGGAATAAGCCTTTACGTTGCTGAATTGATCGAGATCGAATTTCAGGAACTTCGCCCACAGTGTCATCACGAACAGGTACGCGTCCGCGACCGTGAATTGCGCACCCATCAGGAAAGGACCGCC
Source organism: uncultured delta proteobacterium (assembly GCA_963710455.1). GTDB lineage: Bacteria > Desulfobacterota > Binatia > Binatales > Binataceae > JAKAVN01. Next base: position 38,123 of record CAVQAG010000005.1, on the reverse strand, counting down.
GCGCGCCAAATGCCGATCGACATGACCGAAGCGTGCGCTCAACGTATCCTTTGCAACAGGTTTGTAGTCTTCGGGCGTGGCTGAGCTGAAGAGCGCGCCGAAAGGTTTATGGAGTTCCGCCGTGATGAAATTGAGCCACTCCTGCAACCGGTAGCGCTCGAAGGTTCCGGCTTGCGGAGCCAGCCCTGATTGCGGCTTCTGATCGGCCAGATACTGAACGATCGCCGGGCCTTCGGTCAGCGTCTGGCCGTTGTCCAGCACCAGCGTCGGCACATAGCCTTTCGGATTCACTGCGGCGAAGTCGGCGCCGTTCTGGGTTTTCTTGGTCTTGAGATCGACCTGCTCCAGGTCGGCATTGATTCCGGCCTCGCGCAAAACGATATGCGGCGAGAGCGAGCACGCACCCGGTGAAAAATACAGCTTCATTTTTTTAAACTCCTTTATCGCTTTGCCTTTATCGCTTTGGTTGATGCCGGCGCCCGTCCAAAAACGGCGGCGGCGGCGTTCGTAACCAGCCAGTCCTTACCAAGTAGTCCGGCCGCCTCGGGTTGCGCAATGGCAGCGTTTCCATCGGCACTGTGGGCCAGGCAGGCCGCACGCAGCCGTTATCGAATCATAGCCAGGTTGGCCCAGATCTGTCCGATCATCAGCGCGCCTCCGGCCACCAGCGCGAGGCCCAACAACAGGGTAAATGCCGTGCCAAGCCGATCGGTCGATTTGGCTGGCGCTCGCGCCGGCCAAGATAGTAGCGCCCCGGCAGGAGCGCTGCGGCTCGCCTGGAGCCCTCGCCTAGCTGCTGCCTCGCGCGCGCTCTTAACCCTCGGGCGTCCGGCTTCGACGGTTGTGGATTTGATTCGGTTGCTCAGCATGATCTTTTCCTCTTTTGCTCCGCGGCCTGTTCGGGTATTCTGGCAATGATGATACAGGCCGCTCTGTATGCATGATACAGGTCTGTCTGTCTCAGTCAAGGGGCGGTCACTTGGCGAGCAGGCCAAGGTGGCGACTCGATCGGGGACAACGGCCATGGCTAATCAATCCCAACGTTCAGACGCCCGGCGCGCAGGCGAAAGATCGCCCGGCACTCAGCCCAAGGTGCTCTCGGCGCGCGAGCGCATCCTGGAAACCGCGCGCGACTCCTTCTATCGCGAGGGCATTCGCGCAGTCGGGGTCGACACGCTGATTGCCCGCTCGGGCGTGGCGAAGATGAGCTTCTATCGCAGCTTTCGCTCCAAGGACGAGCTAGTCTGCGCATACCTCGAAGCTTCAGCCGCCGAGTACTGGCTGTGGTGGGACGAAGTCATCGGGGCCCACGCGCATGCGCCGCGCAAACAGTTGCGGGCACTGTTCGTCGCGACCGCCGATAAAGCGGCCTCGGACAATTTCCGCGGATGCCCGTTCGGCAACACTCTGGTCGAGTTCCCCGAGGAGGGCCATCCGGCGCGCGCGGTCATCGTCCGTTTCAGGGCCGAGCGCCAAGCCCGGATGCGCGAGCTCGCCAAGGCCGCGGGCGCACGCGATGCGCAGCGGCTTGCGGATCAGCTCGACATCTTGCTCGAAGGATCAGGGCTTTGCGCGGAGGCTGCTCGCTCGGCGAGCCGCGCCTCCGCACTGGTGCGAGCGGCGGAAACGTTGATCGAGGCGGAAACCCGGCATAGCTAGACGCGCGCCGCGTGGGGCGACAGTCCAATTCGAGCGATGGGCGCGAGGACGCAACGCGCGTATGATTAGCCAGCGCGGCGCGGCTTGCTCGCCCGCCAACATCGGTCAAAGGAGCGCATCGTGGATAGAGCCGAATACCTAAACGGCGTGAACGAATTCATGTACCAAGGAGAAGTTTTCGGTGAGGCGGTGCTCGACTGCTACGTGCGCCTCGAGCAAGACGCCGAGCGTCGGCACAAGTGGGAAACGCTGCTCCATCTCGAATCAGAAACCAAGACGCGGCTGCGACCTTTCCTGACGCAGCTTGGCCTCGGCATCGCGCAAAAGGACGTCAGGTCGCAGGTAGCGCAGTTCGCCGAGAGCTTCGCCGCGAAGTCATGGCGCGAGCACATGGAAGAGCTCGTCGGCATCACGACCTTCTATCTCGAGAAGTTCCGCGCCATTGCGGCCGCGTCTCCAGCGACCGAGCGCGAGGTGACACAATCGATGGTGGTGCACGAATCCGCGATCCAGAGATTTGCCCAACTTGAACTCGCGGGCGATAGCGCGAACTCGCTGAATGACGTCGTCGCGCAGCTCAAATATCCGCTTACGCGGCCGTACTAGTTAAGTTGCCGTCAGCGGCCGCTTCCGCTTCACGCTCGGTAATAGTTTGGCCATGACCGATTCTACTTTCAGCATCGGCGACGCTCGCGTCGTTATTAAAAAGCGCGGCGAACAGCTTATCGATACCAAGCTCAACACTTTCGCTACGCTGAATATTTTAAGCCTATATTTGAAACAGGGCGAGAAATTCATCGTGATTGACGAGCGCAGCGGGAAGGATTTGACGCAAGAAGTGCTGATGCGGATCAACCTTCAAGAGGTTATGGCGGACTATATGCGTACACTCGTCCGAGAGGGCAAGCTGCCATATGATTTACTCGATCACCACTGGTTTCGCGGAACCGTCAGGGACTTGGCCCGCATGAAATTATACTAGCTCAAGGATGTGATTATTTTCCCATCGATTCCATTAAAATATTTGATGCGATACCCGCGACGCTGGCAAACAAAGATTATAGCCGCGATCAGGTTACCGAAAGATTCCAACGTTCCAAGCAGCGTGCGATTGAAAAGAACCGGGCGAGATTAGCTGCGGGGAAAAAAGGCAATGATCATTTGGAAGGCCTGACAGAGGATTATGGCCTTCGTATCGAGATCGACGGCATTGTGTGCCGTTTGCATGATACATGGCTGGATGAAGCAATCCCCAACAAACAAATTATCGATGCCGTGCTGAACCCTCTGGGCTATGCCAATGTAAGCGGCGAGAAAAGCAGGTATCAAAAGCATCTGTCGGAAACCGAATTCCTTACCTGTAGTTTCGATATGCATGCCCTCTGGGGGCGTGTGCGCGAACTCCGCGCGTCGATGGGATATCGCAGCACCGAAAAGGAATTTATTTTCCCTTTTGTCTATTGGGGGGCTGTTAATTGGGTAGAATGGATGAAGGTCGAAAATATGGATCCTATGACAATTAGCACGGAGCATATATTTACCATGGCGATCGAAAATATCGGCTTTCTCCTTGCTACTTTGGAAGTGAACTGTTTAGAACGCTGGCGTGATGCAATGAACGGGGAGAATATGGGGGATTGCCACCGACCGCAAAAGCCAACCGAGATTTAGGTTGGCCGGCATCGCCGGAGCATCGCCCGCCGCCGCCGCTCCGAGCGGCGCGTCCTTGGCCGAAGGGGTCTGCGGCAGATTCTGACCGCCCTCCCTGTTCGATCGCGCGACGCACCGATTCCAACTTGAGCCTGCTGCGCGATGGAGTTAAGGTCGTGACTCCGCCGGGGCGCCCCCTTAGCTCAGATGGATAGAGCACAGGATTCCTAATCCTGGGGCCGTGGGTTCGAATCCCGCAGGGGGCGCCATCAATTCCTTCGTAAAATCAAATACTTGGGCGCTTTCTCCGCTCCCGGCAGATCCCTCGCGGATCGGCCCAAAGTGTCCAAAAAGTGTCCAAAATTTCGGGCGAGTGTCCGCGACAGACGATGGACCGAGCCGCTTTGGGTGTTCGCAAACCAATGGCTGTAGACCTTGAGCGTGGTCTGCGGGCTGGAGTGTCCGAGGAGGTACTGGACCTCTGTGACGGGCGCGCCCGCCATGATCAGCGCGGAGGCAAAGCTGTGTCGGAGCGAGTGCATGTCGACGCGGCGGAGACCCGCGCGGCGCAACGCCCGGTAGAGCCCGTAACGGAGCACGTTGCTCCGATGAGCCGGCAAACCCGTCGGCGCCGCGAACACTAAATCAAGCTCGCCTTTCGGACACTGCAGCTTCCAGATGCGCAGCGCGGAAAGAAGCTCGGGCGGAGCCGGAAGCGTTCGGATTCCTGACTTGGTCTTGGGCTCATAGAAGCGCGGTTGCGGAGGACCTGTTTCGCCCTTCAACCTTGCCCAGGACAAGCTGCGTCGCACGAAGATTTCCCCGGCTTGCAGATCGATGTCGGACCAGCGGAGCGCAAGCAGTTCATCGTGACGCATCCCGGTAAGCGCCGCGGTCAGGAAGAGCGTCTGATAGAAACCGGGCTCCCCGGCCGCGACCAATCGCTGCAACTCGTGTGGACTCAGGACTTCCTCGGTACGAACCGGAAGGGTCGCGTCTCGTGCCGGACGCGAACCGTCCTCAGCCAGTTCGGCGGTGGTCACGCGCAGTCGCTCGGCACTCGCTGCCGGATTGTTGGTCCAGTAGTTCCTGCGCACCGCGAGCTTGAAGATCGCAGTCGCGGTCGTCAGAACCTTGTTCACCGTTTGTGGGCTGAGGCCGCCGCGACGAAGAGCGTCACGGAGCTTTTCGAGCCCGCTAATGTTGATCTGATCCAGCCTCAGATTTCCGATATGCGGGAGCAGATGGCGGTCGATGTGCGCCTGCCATTGAGCTTGCGTCGATGGGCGATGTTCACGCTTGCCGGCGAACCATTCCTCCGCAACTTGACGAAAGAGCGGCACTTGCTTCGCCGCCACAAAGCTTCCCTGGTTTATCTGCCTGCGGAAGTCCCCGAGCCCGTTCTCCGCTGCCTTGCGCGTGTCGAAGGTGGCGCGATGCCGTGCTCCGGTCTGGTCGCGAAAATCGACACGCCATCGGCCCTGCTCCAGTCTTCCTGATGCACCCCATACCTCAATGCTCCTTCAGTCCGATCCTTGTGCTCGGCGGCGATTTTCTTAAGCAGCCTGGCGGCGGGTTCGGAGATTGCCATCTCGCCGCGCTCCCAGCGAGCCACGGTGTTCGAGGTTACTCCGACGGCCTCGGCCAAGGCCACCTGAGTCCAATCAAGCTTGCGTCTGAGTGCTCGAATTTCCTTGCCGGTCATCGCTATACGTAACGTATAGCAAGACCAGCGGAAAAGTCAAGCGGCCTGGCTGGCGCGCGCGGTCAGAAAGCGTTGCACTTCTTCAATCTTAAAACGCACGTAGTGACCGAGTTTGATCGAGGGCAGATTGCCCAGCCGAGCCTGTTCCCTGACCCACGATTCCGGCACTCCAAAGAGCTTGGCGAGGTCGGGTGCGCTCAGAAGCGGCGCTGCCAAGGCTCTTGCTGTCGCTGTTCGCGATGCGCTCGCTGAGCATCAGGGCGAGCAGCGCACCCTCGAGCGTCTTGAGCGCTGCGACGCGCGACGCAAGCTGGGTCAAGAGTTCGGGCACGGACTCGAGAACCATTCCTCTTGTCAGCGAGGGATCGGCGAGAAGCTCCTCGATAGTTACGGGCGATAGCGATGCCCGCGGCGTGACTCGATGCGGCGCTTGATACGACATGACAACTCCGAGAGCACAAGCGTTCCACACCTCCACAGCAGACTCATCCACTGAATCACTGAGCAACCGCGATGCCGTTCGTTCGATCCGCCCTGCGAGACACGGAGTTAGGCTCACGCGGTACTGGTTCGCCTCCCGCGCGAGAGGATTTGGCGATCAGATGGCGGAAAAGCCGGTGTGCATGTACAAGCTTTGCACGATCAGCCGAAAACCCACGCGAAATACTTAAAGAATTCGTCGGTTCGACCGATCAGTGCGCAAATCCTGCTCACTTTCATTCATGCGGATTTCGTCCGACGCCCGGAGCGTCTTAGGCAGAGCGCCTGGCGAAGCTACACCAGCATCGGAACGCAAAGTTGTCGATACTAAACATGGTACAGACCTGATTTGCTCTCAATTACTGAAGTTTCATCAGTTATACTTCGTCTAACTTCAATAACTTCAAGTGAGAGAAATAGACGGTCATTTCACTTATCTAAGTTGCCAATAGATTCATTAGTGCCATCAGGGTGGTGGTGCGGGAGGAGTGGTGGTGAGTCCGAAAGGTTCGCGAGCGAAGCATGTTAGTAGGTCGGTCGCCAGCGGCACGTCGGGTTTTCAACCTGATTGAACAAGTCGCCGCTACGACTGCTCCTGTCGTTATTACGGGTGAGAGCGGTACCGGTAAGGAACTTGCCGCGAAATCTATCCATGCGCGTTCTGAGCGGCGCGACCGGCCATTCGTTGCGATAAATTGCGCCGCAGTACCCGAAACCCTGATCGAGAGCGAGCTATTCGGGCACGAGCGCGGCGCCTTTACCGGGGCTCATCAGCGGCGAGAAGGGTGTTTCGAGCGCGCCAACGGCGGAACGCTCCTGCTCGACGAGATAACCGAGATGCGGCTCCGAGATGCAAGCCAAGCTTCTCCGGGTGCTGGAAGAGAAAGAGTTCCGGCGTCTGGGCGGCGGTCAGGGAGATTCCAATCGATGTGCGAGTCCTGGCTGCCTCCAACCGTCAGCCTCGGCGCGCTATCCGCGAGGGTAGGCTGCGGGAAGACTTGTACTTTCGCCTGAGCGTGCTTTCGATCGAACTTCCGCCGCTGCGCGAACGGATTGAGGATGTGCCGTTATTGGCCGCGGAGTTCCTCCGACAGTTCAATCGGGAACACCGCAAGGCGGTTCAGGGAATAGCCGAGGATTGCCTGAAGTCGCTTAAGGCTTATTCGTGGCCGGGCAATGTTCGTGAGTTGCGCAACGTCATCGAGCGCGCGGTCATCTTGTGCCGGTCGTCGATGCTTTCATCCGGTGATTTGCCGATCGACCTGGCCGATCAAGCTGGGACAGGAACCGACCCGGATTTCACGATTCGGCTTGGCGCCTCGCTGAAAGAGGTCGAGGCCGAACTGATTTTCCGGACATTGGCGTCGGTCGGTGGAAACAAGACCCGCGCGGCCCGGATTCTCGGGGTCGCGCGGCGTAGCATTTACAACCTGCTCGAACGCCACGGCGGGCACATGGCAACCGGCAATACACGAAATTAATCCGCCGCACCATCTCGTTCCTGGACGGAGGTAACGTGAGGAAGCATCACGCCACGCGACGCGCAGCGTAGTGCCGAATTCTTCGGAGATCGCAGATTGCACAGAGACGACCCAGCTCTTCCTCTGATCGTGGGTGGACCCTCAAAGCCAGGTGCACCGGTTGCCAAGTATGATTGATTCCGAAGACTATCCCCTCATGACGGTCGGCGAGTTGGCGCGCGCGCTCAACATGTCGCGCGAATTTGTCTATGAGCACGCCGGCGAACTCGGAGGGATTTGCCTGCGTCTACCAGACAACGACGGCAAATATTCCTCGAAATTTGAACGCGGAGGGCCGCTGCGCTTCCCACGAAGCGCACGATTCGCCCTGCAGTAGGGCGTTGCACTGCCTCACACTTTCTCTCGGATACTGCACAAAGCCAAGGGAACAGGCTTAAGAAAAATGATCTCGATATTTGATCCGTGCCTGGAGAGAGTTGCCAACGCACTGGATTGGAGCAAAACAGAGTCGATCACCTGGCTCTCCCCAGTGCGCTATGACAATTACGCAGAATACTACGATCAGCAATTTTTGGAACGGCTTGGTTTACCGGTCTTGCCCGCACCGCTGACCAGCTTTTGGCCAGCCAGCGGACCGAGGTGGGATGCGCTGGCGAGGACGGACAGTGGAAGGATTGGTAGAGGCAAAAGCCTACATTGAGGAATCTGTGGATTTCGTTAGCAGGGCATCAGATCCAGTCGCTCTCGCTAATCAAGGAGTCTCTTGAAGAAGCGAAACTAGTGTCGTGTCTCGCAAATATCTGGAGCGAACGCGAAGGCCTTAGTCTGGCGAAACGCCGCGTTCCTTGAGAGAAAAGCGGAGAGAAGATCCGTCCGCGTTGCTACAGAATCTTACGAGACACGACACTAGGGTTTGGCGCGAGACCTGAAGCGCCGTGGAGCCTCGCCTTTCTATCAGACCGTAAACCGTCTTGCACATCTTCACTTTCTGTGAAGAGACAATGGGCTCGACGCCTAGCTATTGTTGGTCTATTTCGCGAATGCGCCTGACGTGCCGGAGCCGTGCACAGTTGAACAATGGGAGGGTGCAATTCGCCTCACGAAAAAGTGTTTGGGCCCACGAGCGCATATGGCAGATCAACACGTTGGTGACTTGATCTGGGATTGCGCTCTGCTCGGAACTGTAAAGTAGCTAGCGGAGGCCGATCATCTCAGTCATCCGACTGCCGACCTGTTAAAAGGGAGAATCTGTCGATTCATTTACCTCTGAGCAGTTGCTGCTTAACCGCTTACTAAGAGATGCACGGGCCGAGCGTCACTCCCGTCAACTTTTGTGGCTTAAGCGAGTGTAGCGGGACGAAGCCGCACCGAATTGTAATATTCTTGACCGAAGCATGTAACGTCTGTCTTGTGGAACTGTCGGGGCCTAAATTTTTCCAAGGGGAGGCCAAGCATGATCGAATGCCCGCAATCATTCGTGCGCTTCGACGCCTACGTCCGGCGCATGCTGCATCAGATGCAGGACGAGGAGCGGAAGCTGATACTTCTCCCGTCATCTCTTCGGCCGAATAGTCGATCAACTTGAACACTGCGAAGAATTCACCAATTTTGTAGATAGCTTGCCCGAGGAATGGGAGGCTATGACGCATACGAAGCAGTTGCCGACGTTCTCCGCCGCTCCGGCTATTACCACGGGGTCGTCGGAGGGAAGCCGATGCAAGATTACTGGCCTGCCATATCCGCCCGCCTGCTTAAGCAGAAGCGGAGCATCATCGTTGTTTACTCGCTGGACAGATGCTGGTTCCCCAGAGAACACTTTGAGATCGCAGGATACCAAGTCAGCAGAATGTCTCTCGGTTCGTTGGAGGCACTTTGCCCTATACCCGAAGTGGGTCAGGATTTTTTATCCTGACGAAAGGTGTGATTTTCAATGGCTCGCGAACCGCTGGTTTCTCTCTACCACGCGTACTGTTGACGCGGGCGCCTTCGAGGTGAGAGCGGACCGCGAACTGAGCGGCTTCCGGGGCGGCATCCACCCAGCAACCTCGAAACTAATCGATATCCCGCAGATTGAGGTCAGTGCGGGGATCCTCAGGGAGGACTGGGGCTCCGAAGATAAACCCCAATTGGCGTCGCATCTCGTTCCGGCGCTTATACTTTCTTTGTACAATACGCAATTTTTCGATGTGAACGTGATACTTCTTTCCGATCCCGGATGGCGCCTCGTGCGACACAAGTTCGTAGAACCGCATTATCGTTCGACAGGCGACCCTTCTCGATACGAAGTCACCGCGGACCGGTGGAGTGGTTTCGAGACATTCATAAAACTGGCCGAGGTGGCCCTCAAAAACCTAATTTCCTGGCGATCGTTCGTTACCGCCTCAAAACGCTACATGACTGCAACCTTTGCGTTCGGGGATCCGCTTCGCCCTTGGGATGTTGAGGCGAGATTGACCTACATGGGTCTCAATTTTGAAAACAGCGCGGTGCGCGATTTAACCGATAGCGAAGACTTTAGCGAGCGCCCTGACATCGAAGAGAGCGCTTTGCTCCAGTACGTCTTTGCTCTGGAAGCGCTTTTGACGGGCGATGAGAAACAGGCGATTGCGGAGAAAATCGCGTCGGGGTCTGCCCTGCTAATAGGCCAGAATGATGATGAACGACGACAGATCCACCGCGCGGTCAAGTCGGCGTACAACGTCCGGAGTACTCTTGTGCATGGCAGAAAACCGGAGGACAGAATAGCTCCGATGCTATGGAACCTTCGTCGTATTCTGCAACGAGTAATGGTTGTGACTACATCGCTTGCAGCTGAGGACTATCCTAAAGAAGTTCAGTATCGCGAGGTTTTGCGCCTACTTCCGATATCCGAGACATTGCAGAGTCAGGTCGCCCGTTGTCGTGAAAGGTGTTTTGAGATCATTCCCGACTGCTCGCAGATATCAGGTATACCGCCTGGTTGAACTAATAATGGGCCGCCATATCCACGCGACATCACGGGTTAAACATACCTCTGGCTACGCCTACCCCAACCTCTGGACAGTCTTTGCGCGCGATCCCATATAAACATATGGAAATATGCACAAAACGCGGCAGGGATCGCTGCCCTGCTACTACGGGAATTTTGGCGCATTGCATTGAAAAAAAGCGGGTCTGTGTTGCGGATGACCTCAGTGCATCAGTTGAGCATCCGGAGAGCTAAAATCGGCAGCCGAAAAACGAATGGGTCGCGAAATATGCACTCGTTCTCTCCGAGTTTCGCTTCGTCGGGATCGTAGGCCGCGCGGAAAGCAGACGTCCGTTTCAGGTTCAACGGTCGCATATGGTTTGACAACCTTGCAGAGTCGGTCGGCAAAGTCTTCGGTCAACTTCAAACAACCTGCGCGGCTATCCCGTTGTGGCTCGGTCCTCATTGTCATCCCCTTTTAAGACCATCACACTAACGGCCACTACGCCAAACAGCCTTCTATATGTTCAGCTATTTCGGGGTCCATTTGATATAGTATCAGATGGATTTAACACCGACGCTACTCGATTCTTTACAGACGAACTACCGTCGCATGAAGAAAGCATCACTCACGTTGCCACGGTTCAAGTATCTTAATTCTCACCGGGTTTATCGTCTGATCAGTCGATGCGAAGGCACTCAGATACTCGTTTAATTCTCTAAAGTCACTGTCTGACGAGCTAATCTGCAAGGTGCAGGAATGCCCTACTGCCTTGTATGACGTTATGCCTTTGTTGATCGTGTCGAAGAGGTAGCAGTGGCCAATATCTGCATCCGGGTGTTTGGAGCAACTATGCCATAATACTAGCGGTTCGAGAGGAAGCGCCACTGAATCATCGGCGTTTACGAGAAACGCCTGGTCTTCAGAAAATGCTTCCTCTCCTTGATAACGATACAAGTCTATAAATCGCGAAGGACCACAGGCATGTCTGAAGCGACCTTCGTACCCTCTTGCCAGGCGACGTTTTCGCACGTCCTCGAAAAAGCCGAACCGGTTTCTCGCGAATACAGTATGGCTGACATTGGCAAGGACCCTCGTCGGAGGCAGATGATCACGATCCGCCTCAGAAGCCTTCTGATGCTTCTGCTGGGTCAGAAATGTGACGAACTCATTGATAAGTTCGTAAAGCTCCCCGGACATCAACTCGCGGAACGGTGCGCTTAAAACTGCGTTGGACCCCAGCTGTTGCAGGGCCTCCTTTAATAGAGCCCATAGAGGACCTGCAGATCGTTGAGTAAATCCCTTGAAAAGTCTCGACTCCCGCGCGCCTTTCTTGCTGCAGTGCTCTAAGAACGCGACGTACGCACCCATCGCAAGCGCCGCTTCTGCAAATTCTCTCGCTTTGTCCACCAGTCGCGCCGGATCCGCACAACTCAGGTAACTTTCCAGCGGGACCGCAAGCGGGTAAGGCAGAACTCCTACGAGATCGCTTAGTTCAATCCAAGAAGTCTCCGCGGCTCTTCGATTGTAAACTTCTATTGACTGTGAATCCACAAAGCACAGTGCGCTATTACTCGTGCCAAAGTCGAAGCCTACATAGGCTCCCGGTCCTGTCTTGCTGCTTCCATACGTCATGTCGAGAAAGAACGGTTTGCCTTCCGCCGAAGACTCATTGCCCCCGCTTCCTTCCTTGTAAATGAAGCGCGGTGATGCTGTTCCATCTTGACGTACTGATAACTCGACAGTCAGTGCCGTTCCGAACTTCGCATCTCTTGGCGTGGCAACAACCGTCTGTCCGGGATTCTGTAACTGCTGCACGTCATCAGGATCAAAACTGGACCGCAAAAAATGGTAGTCGAGCCTTCTCCTCGGAGCGTGGTCTAGCTTGACGCGCCATCGCATCGGGTGGTCCACAAAGGCTCTCAGCACGCTTGCTGAAGGGAGCAGAACCCCAGGCATTCGCCCGACATCGGGCAGACCCGACTCCCGTGGCGTGTAGGGCTTGATTTCTCTTCCACGATTATCGGGTTCAAGGACCAAACATAGTCGATTATATGTAACTGCAGCAAAGTCGCCTTCGCTAAAGAAGCGCCGAGCACACTCTACCGCTAGTCCTTTGGCAACGACCTCTTGGTAATCTGGCTCCAACAAGATTGGAGCCCCGCGCAAATCATCTGCAAAGTCCCGTTGAAAGAGGGTCCGAAGCCATCCTATATTCGCGGAACCTCCTGACAGAAGAACGACTGACAGTGGGGCTACTCCTACTTCCTGACGTCCGCGAGTGAGTGCTCTTCGAATTACGGGTCTGAGATGGCTGTTCCAAATTCTTTCCTCGAATAATTGACGGAATTCCGCCGCAGTTACTTTAACATTGATAACATCAGTCTCCGCAGCGTAGGGATTCTTGGGTAGGGCGAGCGATCCGCCAAAGGTCAGAGGCGCGTCTATCTGCCAATCCACAACCTGCGAGCACAAAGCGAGCTTTAGATGTTCTACTTCATGCACGACGCGATTGAATTGCTTTACAAAATTACGATAGTCGTTACTCATGGAACCAAGCTGGAAATCGGGATCCCGACGCCACTTCTTGTACATATCTATAGCCGTTTCGAGCTTGCTGTCCCGTTTTCCTGGGTAGGCCGACAGGTGTCTCCTGAATAAGTCTTCGCTCAGAGCACGATTTATATAAAAGCCGCCAATGGGTTCAGAAGACGCAGCGAGCGGTTTAGAGTTTCGGAGTGTCCTACTGATGTCACCTTCCTTTGTCGTCTCGACGATACACACATCGAACGTGCCGCCGCCGAAGTCCATCACCAGGGCGTTATATTTTGTTTGATCTGTAAGAAGCGGGTGTCGACGTCCGTGTCGGTAGTACTGGAACACGGCAAATGGCTCTGGCAGAAAGTCAACCGCTGCTATTCCGGGTCTGCCTGTCAAGATACGGTCGATGTTCCTCCGATAGTTCGAGAGCCACTCTTCCGAGGCGAGCTCTCCGCCCATCGATAGTGGTTCGGCAAGCAAGAGTGCTACGTTGTCTTCGACACCTTGTAATTGAAGCCAGCGATCTACTGCTTTGAGTACTTGGTTAAAGAAATCCGACGTGAGCCCTGCTGCAGACTTCGGTATACCTGACGCCGTGGGAAATTTCTCTCGAACAGTTCGTGAAGTGGGATTGATGTTGCCGAGATCTACCTTGAAATCTTCATTCAATAAATCATGCGCGTCTGCTGCGGCGAGAGCAGCAGAGCCGATGAGCACCTGCGACCCTGAGGGGTAGTATAGTACGGTCGGTACGTTTGTATTGTCGTCTATTTCTATGAGTCGAAGCGCTCGAATTAGAAAGGCTTTGTCTGCCATTAGACGCTAACTCGATTTGGTCGTTCTAACATTCAGGGGAGCATTGCTTCACTAAAAGTCAGATAGCACACGATGCCGCGTTTGGAAAGCGAGGACAAGGATGATGAGTCATACATAGAAGATTCAAGTCCGGGCAAATTCTAATGACGTTTGACCTGCGCCAAGCTGCCCGCGTTCATACGTAGAGTCGGTTGATGTTTTCGACCATTGCGACGGTGTGGCAATGGACAGAATCGAATGCAAGCGGGGTGGTGAAGATGCCCCGCCTTCCTGCCACGGCTTCCCGGCCCGGTGAGGTGCGGGTGTGGCTTGAGTATGGGCCCCTAGAACGTGGGAATTATGGGCAGCGGCTGGCGCTGCCGCCACGAGTCGCCACTTGGTCGCGACCGACTTACAGCCAAACAAGTGGCACGCTTTCGGCCAGCGCAGGTTGGACGGCGTTCACCGCTCCATCGGCTTTAATTTAAAAAACGCGTGAGGATCTTAACGTTCCTACTCCGTGTCCATTCGTGCATCAAAGCCGTGCAAGTGTCGCACCGGAGATATGTTTTCGGCGGTCTCGGGAGGGAGCGGGTTTTTGCGTCGGTCAGGTATGGCTCTACTACAAATCTGTTTTGATCTGCGGGCGTGACCACAATTTTCACAAAGCCCACATACGAAAGCGCCGAACGTCAAGCGTGTCAGCGGCGGCCCTGAGCACTGCCGCCCCCATGCACATGTCGCTTGGGGAGCGGCCTTCTGGTGGCCGCCCCCCCTCTAATTCACTTAGGAAATACAGTCAGTGTCTGGATCCGGGAGGAATACCGGGCGAGCAGGTAGCGTGTGAAATCAGCCATTACCTCGTGCGGCTTTCCTCCTCTCGTGACGACTCTGCATGTCAACGTTCTTTCCTGCGCACTCCAGTCAAAATTTATGGCGCCTGCTGCGCCGTTATTGCTCTTGACTTTGGACCAACCGTGGGCACGGCCCATTTTCTTCTCTCTGATGAGAGTTAAGTGGTTTTTTGAAAGGTGCGCTTCGTCATCCCCAATTCGTCTGCGTAGTGATGGTCCCGGAGTACAACGTACTATGATCAACATTTTGTCATCTCCTTCACAGCCTGCCCGGCTATGTTGTTTCCGATCAGTTGAGTCGAGCTAAATAGCGTCTGATATGCCTGAGTGCTTCGATGTCTTCCGCGTTGTAATTCAGAATTCTTTCGAGCGCAGCGATATCGCCGTTGAGGTGTCGTCTCCAGAGGTCCGGCACGTGTGAACCGTTGATACCTGCGAATTCACGCAGAAACCCGATTTTCTTCTCGATCTTTTTTTGAGGCCCTACTATCCTCGCGCGTCGGCATATCCATCTAAGGTCGTACACCTGAAAACGCACTGCCAGATCGAAGCCGAGAAATGCTCGAATGCGAGGAATGTCGAACGAGGTGCCATTGAACGTGTACAGACGACCTGCCGCTGGTAACAGAGCGCTGAGCCGTCGTTTCGTGATGTCCGATCCGACGAGTTGAATCAGTCCACATGACGCTGAACTAAAACCTATGAGGATCGGCACACACGATCCTTCCCATGGTGCGGCGTTTGTCTCGATATCCAAAAAAGTTTCAGTGGGCCTACACATCTTCGTCTCCTTCTGGTTGCCAGGGGATTACCGCGCAAAGACTTCCACGATCGGGTAATCCAAAAGAAAGCCGCCTCCTGTTTGAAGCGGCTTTCGACCCGATGCAGTAATAGTTCTAAAGAATAAGCTAGTGGTTTACATAATGCCTCCTAGAAACGGCTAAAGCCGCCTGGCGTGGCGGCTTTAGGTTCAGTGATATGAATTGGCCCAGACGGTATTGCGTTCCTAAATGTACTTCATTTGCGACCTCCTTTTTTTTGTAGATAAAAAAAGGCCGAACTGCAATTGCAGAACGGCCCATTCAACACTCCCGCTCGAGGCACACTATTTAGTGTGTGTCCCATTAGCCAGATGACGCTGGTTCGTATTACTCTTAATTAGTTATTATGTATTAGACTCGTTTGTATTTAATTAATTGTAATTCACCGCGATTGGGCAAAGCTTCGCCCTCGAAAGAATATTGCGCTTTTTTCGAATTTGAGTCAAGGACCAGAACGAACGCGACGAATGCTCTTAAATGAGCGAGAATCGCGAAAGATCCAATTCTTAGAAAAACCGTCCAGGGCCCGATTTCTCACCGCACCTAGCGCTGAGCGGTCGGTTCAAATCGCGCCCGTGATCATAGCATCGGCGTCGCCGCCAGATTTCCCCCATGCCCGAGCTGGTCGTGATGTTTCACTGCTGGAGAAGTTGGTCGTAAGACGCCGCCAACGCTTTGGACGACGCGAATGCAGTATAAACTCTCACTCCGCGCTGGAATTATGATGACCTTTGGTTTCGCGGTCACATGAAGGCAAGTTGGCGTTTGACACCCTCGCTGTTCCGCCTTCATGGGGACGAAAGCGAACTGCGAATTGAATTCCAAGCGACCAGCGATCTCGCTTCCAGTTGTCTAATCGCCATGCGTCTCTTGATTTCTACTCGGATAAGGCAGGTTGGTCCGCTTTCACTCTGGCGGGTTCGCTAGCCTTATTGATGATCTATGTGCATGCGCCGCTTTCACGGATCACACTTCTCCGCATATCGAAAACGCACCATCAGACTCACGCGGCCTCCTCTGTCCAAGTAAAGCCCAAAGTTGCTTCTATTTGGCTGGCCCTACGTCCTACGTACCTTTATTTATCAACAGAGAGCACCATTGCGCCACTTCATTCCCTGTGGTCAAATTCGTAGCCTTGAGGCTGTGATTAACTGCTTTTCGATAATTGGACGCTTTAAGCTTTGCATCGAAAGAAGAACCGCGCGACCACGACGGGACCTGGGCATTGCAACCGCCTAGCCCGCCATAACTTCGACATCTACCGAACGGAAAAGGCTTTTGTCGATGAATTCTTGAATCGCTTAAAGATTCTATCTACCCCTTGGGGACTGCTCCGTACCGCTCGCGAGTTTTTTTATCATCGTGGCCGAACAGACGTGATTGCTGTTGAGGAAAATGGACGCGTGATCGCGTTCGAGGCCAAGCTGAGCAAATGGAGAAACGCGCTTCATCAAGCCTACAGAAACACATGCTTCGCGCATCGCTCGTACGTGTTGCTACCAAAGCAAGTGGCTTTGAGCGCTCATCGTCATGTCGTCGAGTTCCAGCAGCGAGGCGTGGGTCTCTGTTACGTTGGCGCAACTGACGGGTTCGTGGTTCTGGTTGAGGCCAATCATGCTGAACCACTTGAGCCGTGGCTCTCGAACCGTGCGGCCTTAGAGATTTGGAGGAAGCAGCCGCGTGAACTCCGATGACCTTGATACGATAGCGCGAGCTGTTTGCGACGCGAAAAAATACAAATTCCTAGGGTTTGTCGGGGCTGGGGCATTCAAGCGCACTTATCACGTCGAATTGCCCAGCTCCGCCATCGCGCTAAAGATATATCAGCCTGGGGTTTCGAAAGAACGGACTGAGCGAGAGATTGAAGCTATGCAGCGTTGCTCCCATCGGGGAGTATGTCGGCTGGAAGACATTTTTGAATTCGAAAATGAGAGTGTCAAATACACCGTGACGATGGAGGAGTTCCTGCCCGACGGAACGTTGGCCGCTAGGCTTCCGCTTGAGATCAGTGAAGTACGCTCGCTTGGTGGATATTTAATCGACGCGCTAGCTCATATCGCGTCGCTCGGCCTTGTTCACCGCGACATTAAGCCGGATAACATTCTATTTCGTGGCGAGTTCCCTGTTCTTGTTGATTTCGGATTGGTACGCGATCTCAGCGCGTCCTCGCTGACAGCAACATGGGCTCCTTCGGGTCCGGGAACTCCATTTTTTGCATCGCCCGAGCAGCTACGAAACGAGAAAAGCCTGATCGATTGGAGATCAGATGAATTCTCTCTGGGAGTGACTTTGGCGATCAGCGCTTTCGGCGTCCATCCGTTCGCTCAGAACGCGAATGTTGTAGAAACGGTCGAGCAAGTTGTTAGTAGGATCGGGCCAAATGCACAGTTCGTCGATACCGCGAACGAAGTCGGGTTGTCAGCGCTGGTCAAGATGGTTGCTCCGTGGCCGATAGGCAGATATCGAAGACCGCAGGATCTAGTATCTGCATGGGAAACGCAGACGTAGTAGAAGATGCCAGCCTATCATCAGATCGGGCATGATTCACAAAATCTCGTCGACGAAGGCGACCTTGCTTCGTTTCGTGGGGCAGTCCTTAGCCCGGTCAACTACGAACAATCTAAAGTTGCATGGCAGGCTCGCGAATGGCTGAAGCGAGATGGCTTCGACGTTGTATTTGATCCACAGCTCTACTATCCCCGCAGTACTCGTGGCTTTTTGAGAGACTGGCCATATTTCCCACGTGATTTCGACACCGCCGATCAAAGTTCGTTTGCCTGGTGGAGACGAATCAATGAGGAGATTGCTGGGACTTGCGCCGCCATAGGTCCTTCATCTGTTTGCTCACCGGCAGTTGTCCCGAATGCCTTTAGCGATGAGTACTTTTCGCTTTCCGTGCAGGTGGGCAATGAACTCGTGGCTTTGATGTCCGGATCACCTATTACGGTATGGCAGACCGCCATCGTGAATTTCCAAGATTTGGCGACCAGAGACCGTGCCTTGGCAGTTGCGTCGATCTTATCGAGAACAAACGCTCAACAATTATATGTCGTATTTTTAAGCACAGTAGTGCCGAGACGTGAGCTCAAGGGAGTAGAAGAGCTGGCCGGAGCCATGCGTCTCATCAGCGCCCTGGAGGAAACAGGAATCCGCGTGCTGGTCGGTTTCTGTTCTTCAGACGTTATTCTGTGGAAAGCAGCTGGCGCGACTAGTTGTGCTAGCGGCAAGTACTTTAACTTGCGACGATTCACAAGCTCTCGGTGGGATGAGGAACAAGCTGCTGGCGGTGGGCAAGTAGCTTATTGGTTCGAGGAATCGCTTCTCACGTTCTTACGTCAATCGGACCTCATTCGGACCGCACGCCGCAATTTGCTGAGTGCAAGCAGTCTCGCTAATCCTTATGGTCGGCAAATTCTGGATCAGCTTCAGCAAGCGCCTAATGAAGCGTGGCTCAAGCTTAGTTGGCGGCAATTCTTATTCTGGTTTTCCAGCATCGAGCGGCGGATCAGTCAAAACGACGACGACCCTGAATCGATGCTAGTTACAGCCGAAAGCAATTGGCAGATGCAACCGTCTCTCCTCTTTGAGGAAGTGGCAAACAACGGAGATTGGGTCCGCTCTTGGCGAATCGCGCTTCTCGAATTTTCGCAACTCTAAGCGATGGGCGCGCCGGGCTAACGTTGACCTGGGTGGCTGGCCTTCGGGGTGGGGGGGCGGCTTTAAGGGGCGAGCGCAGAATCCTCTCGCTTAAAACACTGTGCCTCGAAGCGCCCGGTTGTGCCGTCCGACCGGCGACGCAAGCCCCCTTGACGGGAAGACGTGTCCTTAGACGCATGGATCCTCAGTTTCCGTCACAAGGGGGGAGAAGTTGCATTGGGCTGATTGCCGATGAGCGCATTTGAATTCCCTGCTTCGGCACAAAGGCAGGTTGCTCTCTTTCTGTTGCTGGAAGTCTGGTTTTACCCGCCAGAAGGTGATACAAATCCTCGGATAGATAGCTCAGATGTCCGAGGAAATGTATCGTGACGGCAGTTAAGGCAAACCGCTCAGACCGGCAGCAAGATCGGGCTATATCCCTTCTCCGGCAGCGCGGAATGGTCCGCCTCGCTGAGTTCAGGGCGACAGGTGTCACGGCGACAACCGTCTCCCGGCTCGAGCGCGCTGGGGCCGTTATCCGTCTTGGCCGTGGACTCTATCAGCTTCCGGACGCGAAAGTAGATACCCATCACGTCCTCGCCGAAGCCTACAAGCGCGTTCCGAACGGGGTAATCTGTCTCGTCTCCGCGCTCGCCTTTCATGATCTCACCGATCAGATGCCTCCGCGCGTATGGGTGGCAATCGGTCCTAAAGCTTGGCGCCCGCGCGTTGAGTATCCCGCGATCCGATTCGTCCGGTTTCCGAAAGAGCGGCTTGAGAAGGGCGTGGAGTTTCACGTGATCGACGGCGTGCGGGTGCCCATCTTTAGCGTAGCGAAAACCCTGGCTGATGTTTTTCGCTATCGTCGCGTCCTCGGCACGACGCTTGCGGTTGAGGGGCTTCGGGAAGCCCTACGGAAGAAGAAGGCTACGCCTGCAGAAATCTCCAAGCAGGCGGTCGCAGCCGGCGTATGGACCGCGATGCAACCATACATGGAGGTTCTGACGCTGGATGGCTAAGCGGACTCGCGATATCGGCGCGTCAGTCCGTGCTCGCCTCCTCAAACTGGCGCGAGACAGAGGCCAGCTATTCGATCTCGTGATCACGCGGTATGCGCTGGAGCGTTTGCTCTATCGGCTGAGTGAATCGGCGCATCGCAACCGATTTGCTCTCAAGGGAGCGATGTTGATCACGACCTGGTTCGCGGATCCGCACCGCCCGACTCGCGACCTGGATCTGCTGGGCTTCGGAGACTCCGCTGAGGAATCCATTCTTAGCGTGTTCCGCGAGGTCTGTGGAATGCCGATGGATGACGGTATTACTTTCGAGGTCGATAATTTGCGGATCGAGCGAATCCGAGATGAACTGGAATATGGCGGACTGCGGCTGCGAACCGTTGCCAACCTTTCGCGTGCTCGAATCAACGTGGTGATTGATGTCGGCTTCGGAGACGCGGTGGAGCCTGGCCTGGAGGAAATCGAGTTTCCGGTCCTACTCGAATCACCGGCGCCACGATTGCGGGCTTATCCGCGTGAGACGGTAATTGCCGAGAAATTTCAGGCAATGGTGCACCTCGGTCGCGCGAATAGCCGTATGAAAGACTTCTATGATGTCTGGGTGCTGTCAAAGGCTTACGAATTCGATGAGGCTCGCCTAGCGAAGGCGATCGCCGCAACCTTCGAACGCCGTCGCACCGCGATCCCGAGCGGGATTCCGGATGCGCTTACACCGGAATTCGCTCGTGACGCGAGCAAGCGGCGGCAATGGGATGCTTTTGTCCGAGAGCTAGCGGTCAGGCCGGACTCGCTTGAGACCGTAATTTCCGATGTGGCGGCCTTTCTGATGCCGATGGCTGAAAAGGCGAAAGGGTTAACGCGAAGCGCGCATTGAAAAAATCATAGCGCGCCCGCGCATCGCGCGGGCGCGCCGCAAATTTCACTACTGGCACGCCGCGTAACGAAAAATGAAATCCGCCACGTGTTGCGTCCGGGCAGCAGCTCAAGGGCTGCCGCCCTGAGGGGCGGCTATGCCGCCTCCCCGATAGTCTTTGCGTCCTCAAGTCGGCGGGAGGCCGTAAGGTGATGGGCGCCGTCGAGTTCGATCCCGATGAAATTGCGGTCAAGGTCCTTCGCTGCAACGAGCGTCGAACCGGAGCCGCAGAACGGGTCAAGAACGATCCCACGGGGCTTGCAGAACGCCCTGACGAGGGGCCGCAGGGCTTCGGTTGGCTTCTGCGTGGGATGAAGGCGATTGCCGGTATAGGTGAAGTCGATGACATCGGACAGCGGAAATTCCGGCGGGATCACGTCACCTTTGGCTAAAAGATAGGCCTGTTCGTGCTGGTAGCGCAGGAAGCGAGCCGACGACGTGTATCTTTTGCGGAATACGATGTGTCCAACGATGCGGAACCCGGCGGCGCGCCACGCGGAGATGAACAGGTCGGCCTTGTTCCAGCCATAGAAGCTCACGCAAAACGAACCGTTTTTCAGAAGCCGATACATCTGAGCGAAGGCAGGCCGCAGCCAGCGGCCGTTGTCGTCGTTGGTCACGGTGCGGCCATCGCGCGAGCGATAGTGCGTGATGTAGGGCGGGTCCGTGAGAATGAAATCTATACTTTCGGATTCCATGCGGCTCATGAGCGCGACGCAATCGCCGTGCATAACGCTATTGATTTGATAGATGTCCATTTCCGTAATCTCCGATTGTCGTTCGGGTGGTTTGGGGGGAGCCGCTTTCGCGGCTCTTCCCGTGTGCGGCGAAACTAAAAGGGGATGTCGTCGGAAGTTTCAGTTGTGGGCGTATCCGCGCGCTTGCCGAGAAAGCGGATTTGACGGGCCACGATTTCGGTCCGGTAGTGCTTGCCGCTTCCGTCCTTCGCTTCGTACTGGCGGGTAGTCAAGCCGACCCTCGACATAGACTTGCCGGCCTTTGCCCAGGAACCGCTCGCACGTATCCGCAAGCCGTCCGAACGTCACGACGCGATGCCATTCGGTCCGCTCCTGCCGCGCGCCGTTGCGATCGGTAAACCGCTCGGTCGTCGCCAGCGAGAAATTCGCCACGTTCTGACCCGATGGCAGAGCACGAATGTTGGGATTAGCTCCCAAATTGCCGATCACGATCACCTTGTTGATTGCCATTGCCGTAACCTCCATTGGTTTGGTTGCGCCCGCTTCCCGTCATCGGGCAGGGCGTGCTGCGCTTTGCTTCATCACCGCGCAACTTTTTTCCGCGCGGCCCTTACACCCGAACTGGAGGGCCGTGCGCAGATTTCTAGATGCGCGAGCGGAGCGGGCGGCAGGACGTGCCACAGCGAAGTGGCCCGAAGGACTGGCGCGTCGTGCTTGTATGGTGTCCACTGCCGATGCTGCTGCTCGCTCATAGTGAAAGAGGAACTGAACATTTTTCCCTCGGCCTCTCACTCGATCTGGAGGCCGAGGAAAAAATGTGGCGGGGCGTGGGGCGGGGTTTAGACTCCGAGATGCGAAGGCGCGACGATCTGCGGAGGCAGGCCAGGACTCTTTTCCCTGGCCAACGACGCCGATCGCGGCGAGCCAACCAATGAGAGAGATCAGCTAAGATGCGGAAGGTTTCCCGGTCACCCGTTACGTGCGGACGCTCGAGAGCCAGCTCGCAGCCACGATTCTGTCGCGCTATCCGACAGCGGCATCGTTCCGCGGCGTCTCAGTGAAGAAGCTTGCGCGGATCGTTTATGACGGTTCGCACAAGATCGGCGAGGAGTTGGCGCGCAATCTGATCGAGGCGGCCGAAAAATCCGTCGGGGCTCATCACTCAGAGCCGTATCGGCTGCGGATTAAGTACCTGTGTGAGGATCTGGATGTGCTAAGGCGCCGACTGAAGGATCTGGCGCGGGACGTCGAACGTAAACTGGATGATCACGAGGTGGGCAAACTGCTGATGACTATCGAAGGCCTTGGCCCACTGACTGCGGCTTGTCTGATCGCGGAACTCGGAGATCCAGCCCGCTTTGATAGCCCCGGTGCGATCGCGAGCTACGTCGGCGTGATTCCGCGCATCCGCCAATCGGGTAAGAAACGCTTCACGAAAGGGCCGGCGATCCCCTTGGGGAACGCTCGCTTGCGCAAATCGCTCTTCATGGTGGTTCTACAAATGGTGCGGCGTAATCCGTGGCTGCGGCAGTACTACGAACGGCTCCGAGCCGCTGGCAAACCAGGAAAAGTCGCCATCATCGCCGCGATGCGAAAATTGCTGATCGCAGTCTGGACCGTGGCGACTCACCGCAGACCCTTCGTGCCGATAATGCCGGCCTGAGTCTGAAACAAAAATAATGTGAAGGAGACGAGGCTCAATCCTTCGAAAACAGCAGTAGAAACCGGTCTCCTTGACATTATGTTTTCCTGCTAATTACTCAAGAAACTTCGCGACGGTCGAAAAGTCATGCGCTGATTTCGGTGGGGTCTTCGACCGCCAAATAAAGATCGCGATGCGCCTGCTCGATGCTCCACTTCCGATGCCTGAACGCGCGCGGCAGGCTGTTTACGGTTCAAGGGGCGTTGCCGCTGTTCAAGGTATTCGCTGACCTTACGAAATGAGGGTGGTATCGACCTCGATGTTGACAGCGCCGGTGTCCGTCATAGTGGCGGGGACTGACCAACTTCTTTTACAGCTTGCGCAACTACATCGCGGCAGTATTGGCTGCCACCAGGACCGTCGACGTGAGCACGATGCCACCGAAGCTTAGAACGGAGAAAGCATTACGCCTGTTAGGAGCCGGCTCTAGGTTCAGAAGCTCCGCCAAGTGACATTGTTGTGCCGTTGCAATAAATAAGGGGCAATCTCTCAGTGAACGGCAATGTTTCGCAGGACAACGGAACCAATACGGTGCTGTAATCTGGAAGACCCGACCGGCCTGAAGGCCTTCGCGCAGTGCCGAGAACCACTTGGCTTTGGAGTTTTGGAATCGATTCGAAGAAAGGACATAAGGGCCATAGCAAGAAGTTCGATCGTGTGGAGGTCAAGTTCGCTCCCCTGCAGAGCTTCGTTACACGCGGTCGAGCAAGGCAAGCGCCCCCGAAACTACTCCGTCTAGCAGCGCCCTCTCTGGGCGGACTCTCGCGAGGACTCGTACCCCCATCAGGACGCCCAAAAGGTGCCGGGCAAGGGTCTTTGCGGCAAGCGATCGTGTGATCGTGCGATCAGCCTGTCCGGCCTCGATACGACCGAGAAAGAATTGCTCGACCCGGATGAGGACGGCGGCGACGATCCTTTGGAAGCCCGGGTCATTCGGCGCGACGTCGAGCGCCGCGTTCACAAGCATGCAGCCTTTATGCTGGCGGTCGTCGAGAGATCTGCGGACGATCTCGTCGAAGAAGGCGCCAATTGCCTCGCGCGGCGCCAGCGCCTCGCAGCGGCGGATACGATCTACGACGCTATCCTCGACGTAGTGATCCAGCGCCCTTTGATAGAGCGCCCGCTTATCGCCGAACGCGTTGTAGAGACTGGCGCCCGTGATCCCCGTTTTCTCGATGAGATCGCGAACGGACGTTGCCTCGTAGCCGTGCTCCCAAAAGCACTGCACAGCAGCGTCAAGTACCGACTCTTCGTCAAATTCTCGTGGCCTTGCCATCCCTTCATCCCACCCACGCCCGCGATCAGAGCGCCGTCTTGCCATCTCCGCGGCAACGGGTTATTTTAGAACGGTCGGTCTAAAACCGCAAGACCTGCCGACTCGCAAGGAACAACCCGTGATCCGATTCTATTTCCACCCGACCCCAAACCCGGCGAAGATCGCACTCTTTCTGGAGGAGGCGGGCCTAGCTTACGAGACGATCCCCGTTGACACCAGTAAGGGCGAACAGCACCAGCCTTTCTTCCGGGCCATCAATCCCAATGGGAAGGTTCCAGCGCTTATTGACACCGACGGCCCCGGTGGTAGGGAAGCGCGCGTCTTCGATTCTACTGCCATACTGATCTATCTCGCCGAGAAGACCGGCCAGTTCCTCGGCACGCCGAACGATCGCCCCGAGATGCTCTCTTGGCTGCTCTTCCTCGCGTCGGGTCTCGGGCCGTTCTCGGGCCAGGCGGTCCATTTCCAATTCGCCGCGCCTGAAGGGCTTGGTTACGCGGTGAACCGCTACCGCCGCGAAGCCGAACGACACTATCAGGTGCTCAACGATCACCTTGCCGGCCACAACTTCATTGTTGGCGATGTCTACACGATCGCCGATATGTCGGCCTGGGGCTGGCTTGATCGCGCTTCGCGCGTGCGCAAAGGCGCTGATGACCCGCTAGCCCCGTATCCCCATCTGAAGCGCCTCTTTCAGGCGGTGAATGCTCGGCCAGCGGTCGCTCGAGCGCGCACGGTCGGTAGGGATCACGACTTCAAGAAGGTCAACGACGAGGAAACGAAGCGCGCGCTGTTTCCATCGAACTATCCGCCAGCAGTTTGATCACGCGTCGCATGCAAGAATTTCCAAGAGGTCGAACATGAGTGATACGTCTTCTTCGTACACGCCGCCAAAAGTCTGGACCTGGAACAAACCGAACGGCGGTCAGTTTGCCAGCATCAACCGTCCGATCGCCGGCCCGACGCACGACAAGGAACTACCAATCGGCAAACATCCACTCCAACTCTATTCGCTCGGCACTCCGAACGGTCAAAAAATTACGATTATGCTGGAAGAGCTGCTCGCCCTGGGGCACAGCGGCGCGGAATACGACGCATGGCTGATCAAGATCGGTGAAGGCGGCCAATTCGGCAGCGGCTTCGTGGCGGTGAACCCCAATTCCAAGATCCCCGCTCTCGTCGATCGCAGTGGCCCTGCGCCAGTGCGCGTCTTTGAATCCGGCTCAATCCTGGTCTATCTGGCCGAGAAATTCGGCGCACTCCTGCCGACCGAGACCGGGCCACGTGCGGAGTGCCTCTCCTGGCTGTTTTGGCAAATGGGCAGCGCGCCCTATCTCGGCGGCGGCTTCGGTCATTTCTATGCCTATGCGCCGACCAAGATCGAATATGCGATCGACCGTTTCGCCATGGAGGTGAAACGTCAGCTCGACGTACTCGACCAGCGGCTGGCCAAAACGAAATACATAGCGGGCGACGTTTACACGATTGCCGATATTGCCATCTTTCCGTGGTACGGCGGGCTGGCGAAGGGCTGGTTGTACGGCGCTGGGGAGTTCTTGAGCGTACAAGACTACAGCAACGTCATCCGCTGGGCCGACGCCCTGCTTGAACGATCGCCCGTCCAACGCGGTCGGATCGTCAACCGCACGTACGGACAGCCGTCGAATCAATTGCATGAGCGCCACGACGCCGACGATTTCAAGACAAGGACGCAGGATAAGCTCGCCGGGGTAAGCTAACTACCGGGCCGTAAGACGTCTCACGATCGGTCATAAGACCAGCGTCAGAGAGGGAACTCGGCACTGTCGCGAGGAAAGAAGCAATGGAACAGAAGACCAAGGCTGCAATCCTTCATGAGACAATCCGCAAATTCGCTTCCGGCGGAAAGGACATTACGCCCCACGACTGGAGAGCTTTCGTGGAGGCCCAAAACGACGGCTACCAGACCGGTCCGGAAATCGGCACGAAGGTTCCTGATTTCACGTTGCCCGACCAACATGGCAGAAGCAGAGCACTGGCCGAGCTCATGGGATCAAATGGGCTGCTGCTGGTCTTCAGCCGCAGCGCCGATTGGTGACCCTACTGCCGCAACCAGCTCGTCGAGCTGCAGCTCTCTCTTGAAAAACTCAAAGCGCACGGGGTCAACGCCGCATCGATTACTTATGACTCGCGCGAAGTTCTCGAAGCTTTCGGCACGGCTTACAACCTCGAGTTTCCACTCCTGTCGGACGTCGGCAGCAAAGTTATCCGTGCATTCGGGATACTGAATACCAACGTTCCAGAGGATCACAAGATGATGTACGGGATGCCGTTCCCCGGTGATTACCTGATTGCGCCGGATGGCACGGTGCGCGACAAACTGTTCCTGCCCAGTTACGAGCATCGACCCTCCGCATCACAAGTAGTCCCGCGGCATTTCGGCGACGACGCGGACGGAAATTCCGTCGAAATCAAAGCCGATGTGCTCACTGCGACAGTGAGTTTTTCGACTGATCGCTGCTTCCCGGGGCAGGAATTGGCGGTATCGCTAGGGATAGACCTGAAGCCGGGCTGGCATATTTACGGCAAGCCTCTGCCCGACAATTACCAGGCGACCGAACTGCACTTTGAAGGTCTGATCGTTGGTGAGCAGTCGCTGGAGCTTCCGCCTTCTAAGCCGATGCTGTTGAAGTCGCTCGGTGAGACGCTGCCGGCGTACTCGGGCGAAATTCGTGCGGTCGGCAAGCTCGGTATCAAGTGGAGTCCCCCAGCTCCGGCGAAATTTCTGGAACCGTTCGGCAAACTGATCGAACCAGGACCCTACACAATCGGGGGCACGCTTCGCTTCCAAGCTTGTAGCGACGATGTCTGCGCAACGCCGCTAGCAATCAAATTCGAACTGCCGTTGACCGTGGAAGCCGGGATCCCACCGGCTCCCAAGAAGAAGGCCTAGCTCATACGGACTCTGACAAGGTTGTCCATGAACGAGAAACCGTCCTGGCTCAAGAGGATATTCCCTTGGGAGCAGAAAAGACTCCACGTCAACGGTCACTCTATGGCGTATGTTGACGAGGGAAAGGCGGATGCGCCGCCGGTGCTGCTGCTGCATGGGAATCCGACCTGGGGCTTCCTCTATCGTGACTTCGTCGAACCCCTAATAGGCGACGGTTACCGGGTAATCGTTCCTGATTGCGTTGGTTCCGGCTACTCAGACCACCCGCGCATCGACACGGCTTTCACGCTCGCTCATCATATCGCGGATTTGGTTTCCCTCATTGATCAGCTTCGACTTCGTCGGTTCGTGATCGTCGGCCAAGACTGGGGCGGTCCGCAAGGCGTAGGCGCCGCGCTTCAGCGGGTGGAGCGGCTCGACGCCCTGGTGCTGATGAACACCTGGTTGTTCACCGATTACATAGGCAAATTTCATCAATCTCCGCTTCCTTGGACCACCTGGCACGCTCCCCTGATCGGTCAGCTATTGATGAAGCGTTTCAAGCTGCTGTCGCATCATGGAGTGTCCGCAATCACGCGGCGCACCATGACCGAAGACGAAAAGCGCGCCTACCATCACGTGTTCGACGAGCCTGATTCGGATCACGTGGTATTGACCTGGCCACGAACGATCCCGCTGCAAGAGGGCGATCGCGGGTGGAGCGATATGCAAATGATTCAGCGCAGGCTGCCCGAACTGGCTCATGTGCCAACCCTGCTCCTATGGGCTCCAGAAGACACAACCTTTACGATCCAGTATGCGAACCGGCTCAAGGAACTATTGCCGCACGCCGAAGGTCCCGTGTTATTCGATCGCGCAGGGCATTTCCTACAGGACGATCGCGGCCCTGACCTGGCGGCTGCGATCATTCCTTTCCTTAAGCGGACGCTGGACACAGAAACATGAAATTCGTCACTCCAACAGTCGAGGAACTGTCCTACCTTCGCGCCGATCCGCTTCTCTGGGAGCAAGAACTGGACGTCCGGCCCAAGGTCGCGGAGTCCGTAGAACGCGCGGCTGGCAAGCGGGCGGGCCGATCATACTGGCGCTCCGTGCACGACCATTTGTATGCGCTCGAGCTGGCCGACCTGGGACGCGGTCGGCCATCGATGGCGATGGTTTATGGCATGTGGGACCGCTATGAGCCGCGCCCTCCTGAGCACGAGATAGACGCCGACCTTATCGACTTCAGCCTATGGATCGCTGAGATTTCCGAAGGCCTGGACCCAGTGGATCTTTCTCGCGTGTTGCGCCACGACTGGCACGAGCCCTCGTGGCCAGTGGGATCGGTGCTTCGCACTCCCGCGGAGCGTTTCAGCCATCTACCGGATTTCCCCTACGAGCCTCGCTTCGTGGAGGTAGAAGGTCTGCGGATGGCTTACGTCGAGGCGGGTCAGGGCCAGACCATTCTGATGCTGCATGGCGAGCCGACCTGGAGTTATCTCTATCGCCGAATGATCCCGACGCTGGCAGAGGTCGGCCGCGTAATCGTACCGGACCTGATTGGCTTTGGACGCTCGGACAAACCAGTCAACGACAACGCCTACAGCTATCGCTCTCATGCGCGGTGGCTGCGACATTTCATAAGACAGCTCGATCTTCGGCAAATCACACTGGTTTGCCAGGACTGGGGAGGCTTGCTCGGGTTGCGAGTGTTAAGCGAGACGCCAGACCATTTCTCGCGCCTGGTGGCGATGAATACCGGAATACCCGACGGTCACGCGCTCGGCGACGCTTTCAGGCAATGGCGGCGATACGCGCAACGTCAGCTGCAACTCGACGCCGGCGGGATCGTGCGAAGTACCCTGAGAAAGCGAGTGCTAACCGACGCCGAATTCGACGCGTACCGCGCGCCCTTTCCCTCGCCCGGTTATCAGGCGGGGGCGCTGGCTTTTCCGCGTTTGGTGCCTATCCGTCCCGATCATCCCGGGGCTTACGAAAATCGGATAGCCATCGAGAACCTCAAGCGGCTCGAACTGCCTGTATTGCTGCCTTGGGGTGACGCCGATCCGATCTGGGTAAATTGGAGCCGGAGCTGAGAGCGATCTTCCGCAAAGTTTCGCCACCTCTGATCATTAAAGGGGTAGGACACTTCATACAGGAAGACGCAGGCGAGGAAGTTGCCGGGTTCATCCGAAAATGGGTTGAAACCATCTGAATCTAATCTGTTTATCGTAAACTCGGCGGGTGTATTTTGGTGGCCGACCAGCAACGTCTTACAGTGTAGGTTCGCTTGAGTAGAATAGGAGCTCTGTTATGGATCGAACCGACGCAAGCTTCAGAATAGATAGTTACAAGTTCCTTCCGCGCAGCATGATTCCCGAATTCAAAGCCTTTCCATACCAGGCTGACGATCTCGTCAATGCTTCAGCCTCGGTACCTTTGAAAAATGCGAGAGTGGCTCTGCTTACTTCGGGCGGACTGTATCTCAAGGATCGACAGTTGTCCTTTGACTTGGATCGCGAGCGGCAGGAACCTTTCTGGGGAGATCCTACTTATCGGATCATCCCGCGCGACGTCCGTCACGGTGAAATAGCTGTCGCTCACCTGCATTTGAACCCCGATGACATTCTAGCTGATTTCAACGTTGCGCTGCCGCTGGAAGTGTTTGCCGCACTGGAACGTGAAGGAGAAATCGGTTCGCTGGCGCAGAGCAACTACTCATTCATGGGCTACCAAGGGCGCTCAACTGAGGCTTGGCATTACACTTACGGACCCGAGCTCGCCGAACGTCTAAAAGAAGATGCGGTGAACCTTCTCATTTTGGCGCCGACCTGACCCGACTGTTGTAGAAACGTGCCCGTGTTGGCGCGTATCGTGGAGTCCGCCGGTATACCGACGGTCGTCGTGACAATGATGCCGGATATCGCGGAGCGCTTTCGTTTGCCGAGAGTGGTGGGAGTGGAGTTTCCTTTTGGCCACCCCTTCGGAATGCCCCAAGATCGTATGATGCAGCGAACAGTTGGGCTTGCAGCTTTATCGTTGTATGAGCGGACACGTCTGCCGGCTCGAACGGATGTTCCCATAGTCTGGCCTGTCGATTGGAAGGCAGCCTACAAAGGATGGCAGCCAAGGGAGGCAGCGCCCATAGTTAAACATTTGAAGAATCAGGTTCTTCTGAAACATGGTAAAGCGCCGCAATGATACCCGTGCATCGGCCTGAACCATGACGCTATGGTTGATAAACCTGGAGCAGCCGAGCGGCTGTTTACGAAACGGTTGTCAGTGCCTGGAGTGAGCGCGAGCGGGACGGATGGGTACGGCGTCTGAATTTTTTCGGTCTGCGAATAACTCTAGCTCGGCTCTCACGAAAAGAAAAAGGAGGAAGGAACGTGACGGACGATAAAGTAGCGGTCGTCGCAGGGGTCGGTCCGGGCATCGGTGCGCGTTTTGTAGAAACCTTCGCGAAGGAAGGTTACCGCGTGGTAGCGCTGGCACGCAACGCCGATTCTCTGGAACGGATCCGCGCAGGGCTGGGCGTAACTGCCGAACGATGCGCCTTCTGGGCGATCGACATTACGGACCAGGAACAGGTCAAGAAAGCCTTCCTTCGTGTGAGGGACGAATTAGGCCCCATAAAGCTGCTCATTTGCAACGCAGGCGGAGGCGCGAAGAGAGGTTCTTTTCTTGACATCTCTCCGGAAGAATTTCTCGGGAACCTTCATGGCCAAGCGTTCGGCCCGTTCCTGTGCGCCAAGGAAGCAATTCCTGAGATGCTGACCCATGGTGGAGGAACTGTCGCATATATCGGTGCGACGAGTTCAGTGAAGGGCTATGCGAAGTCCTCAGCATTTGCCACCGGCAAATTCGCGCTACGCGCATTAGCGCAGTCCAACGCGCGTGAATTCGGCCCAAAAGGTATACACGTGTTTCACGTCATCATCGACGGCAGCATCGACAACATCCCTCTGGGAGACGACCGGGAAGTAAAGGCCGGCCGGCTAGATTCACGTGCGATTGCTCGTGTTGTTGCGCAAGCTGTTGCCCAGCCGCGCGACACGTGGATGCACGAGTTTGATATTCGTCCATCAGTCGAGAATTTCTGAACTCCGATAAAAAATATCGGTCGAAGTCTAAAAACCAGCTGCTTACTTGAGTGCGGTATAGCTTTTGCGGTGGTGTTTGCGAGGTTCCTTGATTCTCTGTCAACGGCGGAGCAAAAGTACATCAACAGGCCGGAGTAAAAATGCGTCACTATATAGGATGCATGTTTGGGGTGATGGGTTTGGCTTCCGGCAGGGGGAGTGCGAGGGGGATTTCTCCCCCTCGCCAGCTCTAGGAACTCTTAAAGCTGCGGCAACAATCCTGGCGGATCTTATCCGGGTTCTTGAGATGGTTGATCGTCTGCGATGTGGCGCTTGCTATGCTTGAGCCTGAAGCTGTCGCCGTTCATCTCGAGGATATGAACGTGATGAGTAAGCCGATCGAGCAACGCGCCGGTCAGCCGCTCTGAGCCGAACACGCCAGTCCACTCGTCGAAGGGTAGGTTGCTGGTGACGATGATCGAGCCGCGCTCGTAGCGCTGGCTGAAGATCTCGAATAGCAGCTCGGCGCCAGTCGGCGAGAGCGGCACGTATCCCAGCTCGTCGACGATCAGCAGCTTCAGGCCGGCAAGTTGGCGTTGCAGACGCTGCAGACGCTTTTCATCGCGTGCTTCGTGCAGTTCGTTGACCAGGGCCGCAGCAGTTGTGAAGCCGACGGGGAGGCCCTTTTGGCAGGCGGCCAGTCCGAGTCCGAGCGCGATGTGAGTCTTGCCGGTGCCGCTGTTACCGACCGCGATTATGTTCTCGCGGCGGGATACATACTCAGAGCGGGCCAGTTCCAGCACTAGGGTCTTGTTGAGCGATGGGATGGCGGTGAAGTCGAAACTGTCAAGGCTCTTGACCGCGGGGAACCTGGCCTCCTTGATCCGGCGCTCGACGGTCCGTCGTTCTCGGTCGATCATCTCCAGCTCGGCCAGACGCAGCAGGTAGCGCGAATGGTCGACACCTTCGGCAGCGCACTGGCGCGCCAGCTTGTCGTACTCGCGCAGGAAGGTTGGGAGCCTAAGCGCCTTGAGGTGATGGGCGAGTAGAACCTGCGGTGTATCGCTCATGACGCTGCTCCCGCCAACAGGCTCAGGTAGGCCCGGGCTGAGGTGGTCGCCACTGTGGCTCGCGGCAGATAGGGATAGGTCTTCAGGTCCAACCGCGGCGGTCGCCGTTCGATGCGGCATAGCACCAGGTGCTTGACCGCATCGAAGCTTAACACCCCGCGCGCGATGGCTTCTCTCACCGCGGCCGATACATCATCGGTGCGGAACACCTCCAGCAGGCGCAGCACCTGCACGAACTCGCGCTTGCCCGGCTTGCCCAGGCGGGCCTCGAGCAGACAGCGCAAGGTCGCGAACTCGTCGGGCAGGGCCCAGCCAACCAGCGGCGCGGCCTGGTCCAGCGCACCGATCTTCCGTTCCAGCAGCGCCAGGTAGTGCAGCGGATCGAAGATGAAGTCCTCGCGCTCGTAGGAGCGCGGATGGCGCGCTATCTCTTCCGCCGCGCAGGAGATCACCACCTCGTGGACGTAGCCTCGGACCAGCACTTCGCGGTGCCCATAGGCAGTCGGCACCGAATAGTCGTTGCCGCGGTAGCGCACCAGCGAGAGCGAGCTGACCCGGACGGCTCTCTTCTCGCAGGCATCATAGGAAGTGGGCGGCAACGGCAGGAAGGCAGCGCGATCCCGCACTAGCCGCTCGCCGATGGTCTCATCGTGGCCGCGCAGGCGGTCGTTCAATCGACGCCGGCAGCACTTCAGCAACTGCGCGTTGAGTTCGGCGAAGCTAGCCGCGCGAGGAACAGGCACCATGAAGTTGCGCCGCGCGTAGCCGACCAACCCTTCGACCTTGCCCTTGTCGTTGCCCTTCCCGGGTCGTCCGAAGCGGTCGGCGAACAGATAGTGTGACTGCAGCTCGCTGAAGACCCGGGTCCTCAACCGCCGGCCATCGCCCAGGATGCGCGCGACCGCCAGCTTGAGGTTGTCATACAGGATCGAGCGCGGGACGCCGCCGAAGAACTCGAAGCCGACGCGATGCCCATCGCAGAAGGCCTCGCTGCTCTCCGCCGGATAGGCCTGCACCAGGCAGCCGTCGCTGTGCGGCAGGTCCATCGCGAAGAAGTGGATCTTCCGCTCCTGTCCGCCGATCACCGCCAGCGCTTCGCCGAAGTCGACCTGCGCATGCCCCGGGTCGTGTCGCAGCGGCACGAACATCTCGCGCGACCGTTGGCGGCGCTCGTGCACGTAGTCCTTTACAATGGTGATCCCGCCACTATAGCCGTGCTCGTCCCGCAACCGCTCAAAGATCCGCTTGGATGTATGCTGCTGCTTGGCCGGCTGTCCCTTATCCTCCTCCAGGATCCGATCGATGATCCCGATGTACGGATCCAACTTCGGCCGCGCCGGTGGCCGGCCCCGCCGGTATCCTGGCGGCACCGAGAACGCCAGCATCTTCGCCACCGTCCGCGGGTCGATCCCGAATCGCCGCGCTGCCTCCCGCCGGCTCAGCCCCTCCACATAAACCGCTCGTCGCACCTGCCCATACAGTTCCACGCCTTTCATCCCTCCGCCTTCAACCCTCCCGGCTGAAGGCTATCGCGTGCTGGAGTTTTACTCCGGCGCGGCCGGTCTATCCGGCCGCTTCACTGAGGGATTTTCTCTCCGGCGCTTACAGCTCGAGATTCGTTATGGTGCTAGCTGTGGCAGGTGCATTGAAGATCGTCGTTGCTATGTTTCCGCCGATTTGAAGAACGCTCTGTGGACTAAGCGATGGAAGGCCGGTGACGGCCGCGCCGATGGCGGCGAAACTTCTGATGACTGCCGTCATCCAGGAGAAGGCGTTCACGATCATGAGATAGACGAAGCCGCCGCTGAGAATGTGCTTTATCAGCCGCCCAAGAAAGTAGGACGGGTCAAGCTGTCCTTCGGCCGTGTATTGAATCCAAGTGACCAGAATCTCGATGAGGAGGAGTGCGAAGAAGAGCTTGAGCGCGTAAGGTTGGATACCGGCACTATACTTGGTACCAGCTGTGTAGAACTGGCTTGCGATCGAATCAAGGCCGTTCATTTTGTTGTCTCCTCTCGGGCCTTTTATTTGCGGTCGAGTCGAATCAAGGAGGCAGCGGTGACGCCGCCGGCGAGGCGTGCAGAAGGTCTGGAACACCGGAAGAGACCGGCGCAGCGAATCGAGCGCGGGCCTCGCTATCGGCTGCGTGCTGTTGGTACTTGTGCCACGCGCCGTACAGAATCGCGCAAATGCCGATGACTGCGAACGCAATAAGCAATGGATTTCTGCTCGTTTTCATGGAGCTCCGTAGAAGATGACTAAGGCTGTGGCGGAGGTGCGGGATTCGCGTGCAAGAGATCTTGGATGCCGGACGATACCGGTGCAGAGAACAGCGCCTGTGCCTCAAGACTGCTTTGAACTTGATTGTTGACCTGGTTTGCTGCTGCGACGTTTTGCGAATTCATCTCGGCCATCACGAGCTGTCGGAGCATTTGAACCTGCTGCACCTGCGCCAGTGCGATTTCGTTGCTCACCTGAACCGCCTGCAGATTTCCTATCGCCGTCTGGTTCTTCAGCTCAAGGTTTTGCAGGGTGGTCTGTTCGGCTTGGAAGTTCTGCGCCTGAGCTTGGGCGGAAGCGAGTGCGCCGTTAAGCGTGTCCAGCGTGGTCTCGACCGTCGTTTGGGGACTCTGGACCCCCGCGGTGGAAGCAGCGTTAAAGCCAGGATAGAGCTGGTTGAACTGCCGGGTCAGGCCTTGAAAGGAATACGAGAGTCCCTCCTGTTGATTGATCAGATCCCCCAGGTTGGTAAGCAGGCTCTGATTTGACTGCCAAACCCCGGCGCCGCCGCCGGTTGTGTTCTTGATCGCGTACTGAAGTTGCTGAGCGAGGTTCGTGACGGTGGCGGTTTCTTGCTGAAGTTGCTGGAGCTGGCGCGCGAACATATTCGGGTCGAAGACGATCTGAGTTCCGCCACCGAACTGCGCGAGCGCGGGAGCCGCCAGAGCCAGCAAACAAATGAATGCTGCCGAGACGGCAGAGGAAATTCGGGAAAATCTTTTTGTCTTCATTGGTGCACCTCCCCGTAGTGAATTTTCCCGTTGGCATGAAACCTCGGGATGCCGTTCACATTCAGGATCGCGTCGGTGGGCTTGCCGATATGGCTGTTCAGTTTGTCGAGATACTCGGCCCAGTCGTGCAATTCGCGCGCGCGAAGCCACTCGACGGTCCAGCGCTCGCCGTGCCGCTCGATCATCTGTCGCGCGGCGAGGATGTCGTCTTTCGATCCCGCTCCGATGAAGGCCAGTGCGGCGGGACCCAGCGAGAACTGAAACAGTCGGCGCCCCAGCGGCGAAACATAGTAGTAGTGCCGCTTTGGCATGGCGTCAGCGATGATTTCGACCTGCCGGTCGGAGAGTCCGAATCGACGGTAGGTCTCTCGTGTGGCGCTGTTCGTCGCCTCGGGGTTGGGCAAGTAGAGCTTGGTCGGACAGGACTCGAGAATTACGTCGCGATGCGGAGAATTGGCGATTTCGCTCAAACTCTGAGTGGCAAGTACGACCGCCGCATTCTTTTTGCGCAGCGTACGCAGCCACTCCTCGATCTTTGCTCCGAACACGCTGTTGGTGAGCATGATCCACGCTTCATCGAGGATGATAAGCGTCGGCCGACCATCGAGGCGCTGGTCGATTCGATGAAATAGATAGGTGGCGACGGGCACTACAACCTTCTGCCCCATTGCCATGAGGGTCTCGAGCTCGAAGGTTACGAATCGCCCTTCCAGCAGCACGTCATGGTCCGCGTCGACGAAACGCCCGAGCGGTCCTGCGAGCGAGAAAGCTCCGAGGCCGTCGCGCAGCAGGTTGTCCTGGACCTGCGTTACGAGATTGCTGATGGTGCGCTGCTCGGCGGGACCTTCCGCTACCAGAGTAAGGCCGCGCCAGAGGGCCTTACGCTGGCTAGGTACGAGCCTCACGCCCTGAAGTTCGAGCCAGTCTTCGAGCAGGCTCTGCAGCTTCATGCGGTCGGTCTCATCGTCGATCCGCGCAAGCGGACAAAGTGGGACCTCCTCCTCTCCGAGGTCGAGGTGCTGCCCGCCGAGCGCCTTAGTGAGAACGTATGCGGAATATCCCTTGTCGAAGAAAAAGATTTGCCCATCAGGGACTGCACGAAAGTTCGCCGCGATCGCGCCAAGCGCAACGCTCTTTCCGCTGCCTGTCGGACCGTAGATGCCGGTGTGGCCGGTGTCGCCGATGTGAAGATTGAGACGGAACGGCGTGCTGCCCGTCGTCGCGCCGTAACACAACGCCGGGGTGTTTTTCGGGTAGTAAGGGCAAGGGTTGGCTGCAAGGCCCGCCCAGATGCTCGTTAGAGGCAGAATGTCCGCAAGGTTCTGCGTGTTGACCAGCGGACGCCGCACGTCGTACCAGCCGTGTCCTGGAAGAGATCCGAGCCACGCTTCTACCGCGTTGATCGTCTCTATCCGCGGATCGAAGCCCATGTTCTGGCAGACCTTGAAGACCAGCTGGGCGTTTTCGTCGGCAACGTTGGCTCGGTCCTCGGTGACGATCACCTTTGGCGTTACGTAGCAATATCGGACCGCGCCGCCCTCGGCCTCGGTGATCGCCTCGTCGGCGTCGGCCGCCATCTTGAGCGCGTGCTGGTTCTGGAAAGCAGCTCCGGCGCCAGAGCCGAAGTGTTCGCTGATGACGCCCCGAAGTCCGAGTCGCTTTTGGAACCAATTGCGCCGGTATACGGTGAGCTGGCTGATCGCCGTCCGCGGCCCTACAGGAATCCCGCGCGTCGAGTAACGATAAGATATCGGTAGCTCGCTCAAGAACGCGGCCATCTCGGCGTAGGAAAAGGGCGGGAAGCCAGCCAGCGCGATGACGCGGATGTGCCTTGCGCCGATGCGCGGTTTGAAGCCAGCGATCAAATCCTGATTGCCGAGAACCGCGTCCAGATAAGTTGGTGTTCTCGGCGCAGCTACTTCGTACATTCGCCCGTTGATGCAGCTCGCGAGGTGCGAAAGCAGGACCGGCATGTTGAGCGGAGTCAATTTCCACACGGGGCTTATCGCATCTTCAAATTCGCGGAGTCGCTGCTTGAACCATTCGAGCTGTCGTCGCCAGTCAGCGCGCGATGGCGTACCCGTCAGAAAGACACCGGCGATCCGCGTTTGCGTGTCGGCCGGCGGGCGATACGTGATCGTGAGAACACAGTTCGTCTCGAAGTGCTGGCCCTCGGCCGAGTATTGAACCTCTCGTTCGCGATCGAGCGTTGCGCTAACGGGATCGGCAAAGGTACGGCTCGGGTAATCGATGCTTGGATGACGGATGAGGTCGATGTTGTACATGAAGCCATCGTCCAGGCGCGCAAGAGCGCGATTGGCCTGGGCGCGATGGGCATCGAGCTCTTCGACGCTCGCAGAATTCAGATCAAGCCCCGAGCACTCGAAGGAAGACAGGAACGCGCCGTCCTTCATCGCGATAGTGTAGTCGTCGATCGGAATTGCGTAGTTGAGCTGGTCAGGCAGCCCGAGCAACCTGCCGCGCTTTCGTCTCAAGTCGTTGAACTCTTTGAGGAACATACTTCTTCATCTCTTCCTAAGCGCGCATCTCCTTGGGCGTCGGTACAGATACGCGGATTCGGGGTGGCGATGCCGAGATTGGAGCGCGTGCCGGATAGTAGTCTTGATAGCGGATGTGGCGGACGTAGACCTGGCTCAGCTGCGGATCGAACTTCGCTGCCTGGACCAACGCCCAGTGCCCCACGGTCAGCAGGAACGCGCCCATTGCGACGGTGTACCAGTGGAGCCCGCCGCCGAAGATCAAAGCTGCGGCGGTTATCCAGTTGGCGATCGCCAACGGTCGCTCGGCTCCGGCTAGCAGAATCGGCTGGGTAAGCGATCGATGAATCGCGCTCACCCGCCGCTCGGTCTC
>CAVQAG010000004.1:0-34867 GCA_963710455.1 uncultured delta proteobacterium | reverse complement strand
GCGATTGGCACTCGGAATCGAAGAGTGCCAATTGACAAATCCACATTCATGGTTAACTTGCGGCCGGGACCCCCGATTCGGGCTTATCGACAAAACACAGAAGGAGGCTGCTGGTCCCCATGAAAATCAGACCGTTGGGCGATCGGATTCTGGTCAAACGGATCAAGGAAGAAGACAAGACCAAGGGCGGGATTATCATTCCCGACACCGCCAAGGAAAAGCCACAAGAGGGCAAAGTCGTCGCGGTCGGCAAGGGCAAAATGACCGAGGAGGGCAATCTGCTCGCGCCCGACGTCAAGGCCGGCGACCGGATCCTGTTCGGCAAGTATTCCGGCAGCGAGGTCAAGCTCGAAGGCGAAGAGCACCTGATCCTGCGCGAAGACGACATCCTGGGCGTGCTCGAGGGCAGTCACCGCGCCAGTTAGCGCTCAGTCTTAAACGAGTTCACAAATTTCCTGAATCATCAGGAGAACAAAAGCTATGG
Source organism: uncultured delta proteobacterium (assembly GCA_963710455.1). Lineage (GTDB taxonomy): Bacteria > Desulfobacterota > Binatia > Binatales > Binataceae > JAKAVN01. Next base: position 34,383 of record CAVQAG010000004.1, on the reverse strand, counting down.
CTGCAAAATTAGTTCGTTTTTCGCAGGAAGCGCGCGAGAAAATTCTGCGGGGCGTTAATGTCCTGGCCGACGCCGTCACCGTGACGCTAGGCCCCAAGGGACGCAACGTCGTGCTCGAGAAGAGCTTCGGCGCGCCCACCGTGACCAAGGACGGCGTGACCGTCGCCAAGGAAATCGAACTCGAAGACAAGTTCGAGAACATGGGCGCCCAGATGGTCAAGGAAGTCGCCTCCAAGACCTCCGATGTCGCCGGTGACGGCACCACCACCGCGACCGTGCTCGCCCGCTCGATCTACACCGAAGGCATCAAGATGGTTGCCGCCGGCCACGATCCGATGTCGCTCAAGCGCGGCATCGACCGCGCGGTCGAGGCCATCATCGGCGAGCTGAAGAACCTCTCCAAGCCGACCAAGGATCGCAAGGAAATCGCCCAGGTCGGCACCATCTCGGCCAACAACGACTCGACCATCGGCGACATCATTGCCGAAGCGATGGAGAAGGTCGGCAAGGAAGGCGTCATCACGGTCGAGGAAGCCAAGGGCCTCGAGACCACGCTGGAAGTGGTCGAAGGCATGCAGTTCGACCGCGGCTACCTTTCGCCCTACTTCGTCACCGATCCGGAGCGGATGGAGGCGAAGCTCGAGGATGCCTACGTCCTGATCCATGAGAAGAAGATCTCCTCGATGAAGGACCTGCTGCCGATCCTCGAGTCGATCGCCAAGACCGGCAAGCCGTTCCTGATCATTGCCGAAGACGTCGAAGGCGAGGCGCTGGCGACGCTGGTTGTCAACAAGATTCGCGGCACGCTGAACTGCACCGCGGTCAAGGCGCCGGGCTTCGGCGACCGGCGCAAGGCCATGCTCGAAGATATCGCGATCCTGACCGGCGGCAAGGTGATCGCCGAGGAGCTCGGCATCAAGCTCGAGACCTGACGCTCCAGGATCTCGGCCGGGCCAAGCGGATCGTGGTCGACAAGGACAACACCACGATTATCGACGGCGCGGGCAAGAAGTGCCGATATCGAAGGCCGTATCAAGCAGATTCGCGCCCAGATCGAAGAGACCACCTCCGACTACGACCGCGAGAAGCTGCAGGAGCGGCTGGCCAAGCTGGTCGGCGGCGTTGCGGTGATCCGCGTCGGCGCCGCGACCGAAATCGAGATGAAGGAGAAGAAGGCGCGCGTCGAAGACGCGCTGCACGCGACCCGCGCGGCGGTCGAAGAAGGCGTGGTGCCGGGCGGCGGCGTGGCGCTGATTCGCGCGTCCTCGGCGCTCGACAACCTGCGCGCCGGCGACGAGGAGAAGGTCGGCATCGGGATCATCCGCAAGGCGCTCGAGGATCCTGCACGCTGGATCGCGACCAACGCCGGCTGGGAAGGCTCGGTCGTGGTCGACAAGATCAGGAACAACAAGGGCCCCTTCGGCTTTAACGCGGCGACCGAGGAGTTCGAAGACCTGATGAAGGCCGGCATCATCGACCCGACCAAGGTCGTGCGCAGCGCGTTGCAGAACGCGGCCTCGGTCGCGAGCCTGCTGCTGACCACTGAGTGCATGGTCGCCGAGAAGCCCGACGAGAAGGGCGGCAATCAACCGGCGATGCCTCCGGGCGGCATGATGTAGGCAGTCGCAAGCAAAGCTGCGCGAGTGAGTAGTCGCGTGCAGCGTGAACGCAGGCGGGCGGCGGTCCCTTCAGGGACCGCCGCCCGCTGTTTTTTTTCGCCGGCCGCGGCGCACGCCCGCAAGGCACGCGCCGCGGCCGGCGCAAAGGGTGCTCTGCTCACGTGGCGAGAGACTGGCCGCTTCGCGGCCAGCATCGCTCCACGTAGCCGCAGCCGAGCGCGCGGCACTCGCGCGCGTCGGCGGGGCGCTTGGGATAGCCGCCGGGCGCGCGCGCGGCGCGTGCTGCCGCTATCTCGCGCCCGAGGGTCAGCAGGTGTGCGCGCAGCGCGTGGAGCGGCGCCAGCTTAAGCTGGCGCCGCTCCACGCGCTCGCGCAGATACACGATCTCGGCGCTCACCTCGCGGCCGGGCAGGGCCTCGGCCGCGGCCAGCGCGTAGCATTCCATCTGAACCTGGTAATCGCCGCTTGCGGCGCGCGCATATTTGTAATCGCTCACCGTCAGCCGCTGGCCCTCATCGATTAGAAGATCGATTCGGCCGCGGATGAAGAGCGTGAGACGGTCGTCTTCGATACTCATGAAAAAGGGCGTTTCGCGATGCATCACCGGCGAGGCGCCGGCGCTGGCGGCCGCTGGATTGTAACTGCTGCGCGCATAGCGGAGCAGGTCGCGCACCAGCGTCGCTTGCCTGGCAGCGTCGAGGTTTGCGCCCGCTCCATGGATACCGACCAGGCGAGCGATTGCCGCTTCGCGATCCGATGTGGCTACCGCGGTCAGTTGCTCGAGCACCGCGTGGGCCACCGTGCCCATCGCGCTCGCGAGGCCGCCGTCGGCGAGGGCGGTAAAACCGCCGCCTTCGGGCAGTTCGATTTCATGGCGCAGGAAATACTGGCGCGGACATCGCTCGAAATCCTCAAGCGCGCTTGGACTGGTGACCAGCTCGCTAACCGGCGGTGCGATAAAGCTGAGCCGCGCGCGTGCCGCGTTTGCCAACTCCGCGAGCGGTGCCGGCACGCCGGGCGCGTGCGGCGCGCCGGCGTCGCGCGCGAGCGCGTCCGCTCGGTGGAGCACAATTGCCATCCCGCTGGCGGTGACGATCCTTGTGGCATCCGAACCGTTGACGAAGTCCTGCACCCGCTCGAGCCCGACCGCGGCGCGTACGTGCTTGACCCATTCGGCGCTCATTGCGCCCTCGCTCAGGATCAGCCGGTCGCGTGCCCGGGTCATCGCGACATATAGAACCCGCGCGGCTTCGGCCTGTTCTTGGTCCTTGACCGCGGCGCGATAGGTATCGACCAGCGGATTGGGCAGCCGGTCGTCGCCCGCGCCGAACGTGTCGCAGGCGAGTAGACCGTGCTCGTCAGTTATAACGATACTCTCGTTGTTGGTGGGCGGCCGGCGCCCGAGGTCCGGGAGGATCACAACCGGGAACTCGAGTCCCTTGGCCTGATGGATCGTCATGAGGCGCACGACGTTGTCGGCCTCCCCGGCGATCTGAGCCTGTGGCTCGCGCGGCGCTTCCTTCACCAGGCGGCGCAGATGACGCACGAAATCGCCGAGTCCAAAAAAGTGATGCGTTTCGAATTCACGCGCGGTTTCGACCAACTTGCGCACGTTCGCCGCACGCTGGAGGCCATTGGGGAGGCCGAGCATCACTGCCTCGAAGCGCGTTATTTCCAGCGCGCGTTCGACGATCGCGGTGAGCGCGGCGCGCTCGCGCATCTTGCGGAGCGCGCTCAGTAGGCCTTTGGCGTTAAGCGCCGCGTCGCGCTCTACCCCGAGCCAGGAGAAGCTTTCTGGAAGGTCATCGAACAACTCACATAAGTTGCTGGGGCGTTTGCGTTCAGAACGTTGTTGGTGCAGATGCAGCGCGATTTCGAGCAGGCATTGATCGGACAAGCCGAAGAGCGGCGAGCGTAGCGCCGTGGCGAGTTCGATCGGGTTTTGCGGATCGTCGATTGTGCCCAGCAGCGCTGCCAGGTCCTTCACTTCCTTGCAGCCGTAAAAGCCGCGGCCTTTGACTGTGTAACTCGGCGCGCCTGCTCGCAAGAAGGCGTCCTCATAGATTGCTACGTCGCCGAACGAGCGCAGCAGCAGCGCGATATCGCCGAATTTTGTCGTGCGCCGCGCGCCCGTGCGCTCGTCAGTCACCTGGACTGAATCGCCGATCATTCGCGCGCAGCGGCGCGCGATCGCTTCCGCTTCGATCCGTCGGGCGGCGCTGGCGTTGCGCTTCGCGCCGTCGGCGTCCCGTGCATCAACACCCAGGATCAGCTCGACCACAGGAGCATCGCCGGCGGGTCGGATCGCCCGCAGCCGATGCTTATCGCTCCACTTCACCTTGTACGGCTTGCCGTCGGAATCGTTGTCGGGCCGCATCGCGTACGCGCTCACCGCATTGACGAAATTGACGATCCCCGGGAGCGAGCGGCGGTTCTCGCGGAGCGGCCGCGAAAGGATCGCGAGCGGCGCGCGCGGGCGGTTGAAGACCGTGACATCGGCACCGCGGAAGCGATAAATCGATTGCTTCTCGTCGCCGACCACAAAAAGTTCCGGCGCCGGCGCGCCGTGCTCGGTTAGCAGGCGCACGACCCCATCCTGGATCGGGTCCGTGTCCTGGTATTCGTCGACCAGCAAAGCGCCAAGTGTACGCCGGTAGCGCAGCGCGACTTCCGGATGATCGCGCAGCAGCCGATTGGCCAGGATCAGCAGGTCGTCGAAGGTTACGACGTGCTCGTCGCGCTTGCGCCGCTCGAGTTCGCCCGCTATATCCGCGGCGAGCGCGGCGATTTCGAGCGTCGCCGGCGCCGCACGATAAGCACCGTATGATTGGCGGAGCTGCTCGATAACTTCGTCGATTTCTACCAGCGCGCCCTTGATCATTTGATTTCGCTTGTCGGGCAGCAGCGCGCCGAGCGTCGCGAGCGCATCCTGGTCGGACGGCTGCGAATCAGCACTGAACTTTTCAATCGCGGACTTCAAGCGCGGCCATTCACCGCGCAAAGCGTCGAGGTTTTCCTTCGCCTTGCCCACAACGCCGCGTGTAGCGACCAGTTTCTCGATCAGTTCCAGCAGTTGCCTGCGGAGTCCGGGAATCGCCTCGCCGAAGACGCGCAACTTGGCAGCCGTCGTCTCGGCGGTCAGGCGAATCCACTCGGCGGAGCGGCCAAGACGCGCAGCTTCGCGAACAGCGTTCAGCACGAGATCGATCGCGCCCATCTGATACGTGAATCCATAGAGGCCGCGAGCGCCCACCAACCGGATCGCGCCGGGCTTTTGTCTGCGCACCGCGTCGGCGAGCGAGTCGCGGCATTGGCCCTCCAGAAAAGTCATGCTCTGGTATTCGTCGAGGACTTCGAAGCCCGGATCGACACGGGCCTCGATCGGGTACTCGCGCAACATCCGCGCGCAAAATGCATGGATCGTCGAAATGCGCGCGAGGCCGAGCGTGCGCCGCGCGCGAGTAAGCGCCGCCCTTCGCTCGATTTCGCTTTCGCGCGAGATCCGATCGTCTAGGACCTCGGCAATCCTGCGGCGCATATCGGCGGTGGCTTTTTCGGTGAAGGTGATCGCGGCAATTCGCTCGGGTGCAAGCGGTTCGCGGCCCGCGACGTCGCCGGCGAGCAGTGCGACGAAGCGCTGCGCCAAAACCTCGGTCTTGCCAGAGCCGGCGCCAGCCCGCACCAGCACGTTGCCCGCCGCGTAAACCGCCTCGCGTTGCTCGGCGGTGAGTGACAGTCTGGCCACGTTTATGTTCCCTGCTCGCCCGTCTTGTAGTAGCGGCAGACCGTGCGATACGGACACCAGTCGTCGCACTGACGCGGGTCGACGTCGAAGCGGCCGGCCAGCGCGTCGTCAACCATCGCGATAATCCGCTCGGCGACGGGATGCTCGCCAGTTTTTTTCGCCGCGATGCGCCGTTTCGGATCCGGATCGACGAGGGCACGCTCAACCACGGCGACGTGCTCCTTGTCGCGATTTCGCAGCACCAGGTAGCCGGCCTCCAGCGTCGCGTCCGCCGCCATCCGCTCACCGAACTCGCTCAGCGCGCCCATCAGGTAGACCGGCAACTGGAAGTCGGTCCATCCGAACTGCGCGCCCGCCGAATCCGCCGATTTGCGGTAGCGGTCGGCGTTGCGCGAATCTTTGTAGTCGAGCACGCGAAGGTTTCGCACTTGGCCGCGGCTCGGATGCAGTTCCAGGCGGTCGATTCGTCCCTCCAGCCAAAGCCGCACCCGCTGGGCACTCAGATCGTTGAGCGCGAAATGAATCTGATGCTCGGTCCGGATTTCGACATCAGGATGTGCCGCGCGATGGGCGATCTCCACGTCGACGAATTCTTGGGCGGTCTGTTCGATCGACCGCCATCGCAGGTCGAAAAACCCCTGGTCGCGCGCGAGCGGGCGGCGTTCGTCGCGCACTGCTTTAAGCACCTCGAGCGCGTGCGCCCGCGCGCCGGAGGCGTCGCTGAAATCGATTTTGTCAACCAGCCGATGCAGGACGTCGTGAATGAGCTCGCCGCGCTCGAGCGCGCTCAGCTCGTAGTCCTGCTCTTCCTCGTCGTTCAGCGCTAAAATGCGATGCGCGAAGAATTTGAAACCGCAAGCCGCAAGCTCGCCGAGTTTCGTGGCGCTCCATGCCCTCGGAGCTTCGAGGTCGCCGCACAACATCCGCGTCAGGCGTGGGTCAGCCATGACTCGTCCGTCGCGATTACCTGCGCGCGCGAATTTGTCCGGGTTCGGCGCGTAGCGCATCCCCTGATCGTCGGCGTCGGCATATTCTTCGCGCGTCGGCATCGCGAGGTACGCCTCGCGCTCGCGCTCGATCGCGGAGCGCGCGTCAATCGAATCGAGCGTCGCGCGTGTCTCGATCGTCTCGGCCTCCGGCGACGCAAGCACATGGTCGGCCGCGGCGCGCGCGAGAAATTCATCGCACGAGAGGCATTCTGCGATAGTCGGGACTACGCCCGAGGCCGGGATGCGCTTTACCACCGATTGCCGCTCCGAATCGCCGAACAGGCGGACGACCTCGTCAACGAATGGCGAGCGGACCATCGGAGTGCCGCTCGCCTCGGCCGCCGCGTAGCTTAAGACCACGCGCCGCGACGGCATCGACACCGCGAGGAAGAAGAGAAAGAAATCTTCGCCGTTGCGGTCGTAGCGAGTGCGCAAGATTCGGCCGGCACGGCTCGGAGCACCGGCGCCGAAGCGCCGCCTGAGCGCATCACTCAGCGGCCGATTGAGTGCGAGCTTGACTTCGTCGGGCAACAGCGGGTCCTCGCGATGATAGCTCGGAAAAATTCCGTCGTTGAGTCCGATCACGAAGACCAGATCGAAATCGAGCCCGCGCGCCTCGAGCACCGGCAGTGCAACCACCGCGCCTGCTGTGTCGCGCTCGGCCGGGCCTGCGGCGCAATCAAACGCGGTCTCGACCATCGCGGCGAACTCGGCCGAGTCAATGGCGCGTCCGCTCCCGGCAACCGCGGCCCAGCGCGCAAGCCCGTCGAGCGCCGCGCGCACCGGTCCCCAGGCTCGCGTGGCATCGTCGTCGGCCTCGTCCATATCGTCAGGCGTACGCGCGGGATTGAAGCCAAGCAGCTCCAGCGCACGTTCGAGGCGGGCCAGATGCTCGGCGAATGTGCCGCGCTCCGCGAGCGGCTCGAGCGCTTCAAGCATCCGTTGAAAGGTTGCGCGGGCCCGCTCGGCGTGGAAGAGGCGCGAGGCAATTTTGCGGCCTCGCTCGCTGTCGGGACCGGCTTTCTCCATCGCGCGGCGCAAATCGTCGATATGCATGCCGAAACGGGCCATCAGCGACTGTGCGCCACTATCGACGTAGCCGATCTCGTCGAGCGTCCGTGCGAGATTTGGTTTAACCGCGGTCAGATGTGGTGAGCGGCAGAGCGCGGCTAGCGACTCACGCCGAAACTTGTCGCGCGCCGCGCACAAAATCTCGACGATAAGCCGTGCGGGCGCGCTCGCGCGCAAGGCCGGCGCCTGGCCGAGACTGAGCGGGATTCCATAGCGATGGAATACCGTGCGCAAATGCTGGGCGTATGGTTCGAGATCGCGCGCGACGACTGCGATACGTTGCGGCGCGATCGGATCCGACGCTTCCATCGCACGCCGAATTGCGCGGCCAACCTCCTCGATCTCGCCGAGCGGCGTGGGGGCTTCGACTATTTCGAGCGTCGCGTCGGCCGGCGGTGCGACGTCGCCAGTCTCGATGAACAGATGTTCGAGCACGAAACCGAGGCATCCCGAACGCCCGCCGCGCCGGACGAAGGTCGGTAACACTTTGTCCGCGACAGATTCTTCGGCGACGAAGCGGTTCCAGGTGAGTTCGGCGAAGCGCCCGGAACCGGCGGGGTGCTCGGCGGCTTGGATGGTGAGCGTTGCGTCGCCGACGATCCGGATGAGCGCCGCCACGATCATGAACTGGAGCAGGCTGAAGTCGTAGATCTCGGCGACCCGCAGGTGCCTGACACCTTCGAGCAGCGCCGGACGTCGACCGATGCGCTCCAAGGCGAGCAATTGTTCGAGCACCATGCGCTCGCGGTCGTGACGATCGCAAAGCCCGCGATCGGCGAGAAGGCGCTCGTAGCGCTCGAAAGCGTCGGCCAGGCGGCAGGCGCGGATGCGGATGCCGGCGTCCCCTCCTGGAGCCATCGTGCAGACCGCGGCGCGCAGGTCGTCGGCGTTGAGCGCGGCGCTTTTGAACTGGCGAATCAGCCCCAGCACGTGGCTGCCGCTGCCGAGCGCTTCACGCGCATCGTCCGTCGCTTCTTCGGCGGCGAGCCGTTCCTGCAGCTCGTCCAGCAGCACGCCGCGCGGGCCAAACTCGCGCCAGAGTCGATCGATCAGTTGTGGAAAGGTCATGATCGGATAGTCGAGCAAAGAGCGCCCGCGGCTATGGCGCATCAGCCAGTCTTCGACTTTGCGTGCAGTCGGGTAGAGCGTGATTACGTCATTCACGGTTGAGGGCGGCCCATGGCGTCGCGGAGCGCATCCGGAGCATCAAATATACTCCGCCGCGAGCCGCTCGCATCGAGCGACACGGGCGATGCGCGCTGATTCAAAGACAGGTTGTGAACAGGGGGCCGAGAGGCTACGGCGTTACCGCGAGTCTTTCGAGGCGAACCGGCTCGCCGGGGACGCATCCGATCCACGCGACCCATCCCGCGTGGTCGCTCGCATACAGAGGCGCCGGAGTGCCGCAGTAAGCCGCGCGAGTCGCGCCCTGCGACACGTCGCCGAAGACGTGGATATGGCCGAGCGCGACGTAGTCGTAGGCGCTGGCCTCGATTTCCGCCGGCGTGATCGGCGAGGAGCGGAAGCCGTCGGCTTCCTCGGTGAAGAAGCCGTGCGCCATCGCGATATTCCATCGCCCCGGCGCGGGCGCCGGCACTCCGCCAAGCGGCCGGTACTCCGGCGTATGCTCAACCAGCGCGCGGCCCCAGATACGCGTTTCGAGGTCGGGAAAGTCGAGCAGCGTACCATCGGGCTCGAGGATCAGATGGAGATTGCGCGGCAGCAGGTCGCGACCAAGGTTGGCGTAAAGCGAGCGCTCGTCATGCGCGTCATGATTGCCGGGGATCATCGCCACCGGCATCGCGGCCCGTGCGATCTCGCCGAGCGCAAAGCCGAGCGCGCCTTCACTGATACGGCTCGAGTCGAACAGATCGCCGACGATCAGCAGCAGGTTGGCGTGACGCTCGTTGGCGATGTCAATAACGCCGCTGAACGAGCGCCGGACCCGCTCGCGCAACGCATCGCCGGTCGGACCGCTGCCGAAACTGTCGGTTTCCAGATGAACGTCCGAGGTGTGAACGATATTGAGCGGTAGTCGCGGTCCGGGGGTCAAGCCTCGTCTCCTGCCGGTAGACGCCATCCGTGGTCGCCCCGGCCAAAGGGCCAACTTGAAGGGCCCATTTATGCAATACTAGACTTCCGAAGGCGACTTTATCAACTTTAGCGGCCGCCTGATCCTTGTGCGCTTTTCGTTCGAAGGCCGCGCCGCCAAACGGGGGCTAGTGACACTGTGATCGTTGTAATGAAGGCCAGCGCCACCGAGGCGGAGATTCAAACCGTGGTCGGGATGGTCGAGAAGCTCGACTATAGCGCCCACATCATCCGCGGCGTCGAGCGCACGGTGGTGGCCTGCGTTGGCGAAGAGCGCGGCGAGCAGCATCAGCTAGGTCATCTGGAGGCGGTAGCCGGAGTCGACCGCGTGATGCCCGTGCTGCGCAGCTTCAAGCTCGCCGCGCGCGAGGTCCGCCCCGAGGGCTCGCGCGTCAACGTCGCCGGGGTAGAAATCGGCGGCCGGCGTATCGCGGTGATCGCTGGGCCGTGTGCGGTCGAGAGCGAAGCGCAGGTCGAGGCCACTGCGGCAGCGGTCAAGGCGGCAGGCGCAACCCTGTTGCGCGGCGGCGCGTTCAAGCCGCGCACCTCGCCCTACTCGTTCCAGGGGATGGAAGACGCGGGGCTGGACCTGCTCGAAAACGCGGGGCGGCACGTGGGCTTGCCGGTCGTCACCGAAATAATGGACCCGCACGACATCGATCTGGTCGCCGAGCATGCGGACATGCTCCAAGTCGGCGCGCGCAACGCGCAGAATTTCTCGCTCCTGCGGCGGCTCGGCAAAGTCAAAAAGCCGGTGCTGCTCAAGCGCGGGATGTCGACGCGGCTGGAAGAGTTTTTGATGGCCGCCGAGTACATCCTCTCCGCCGGCAATCCCAACGTGATTCTGTGTGAGCGCGGGATCCGTACGTTCGAGACCGCCACCCGCAACACGCTCGACCTGACGGCCGTGCCGCTGCTCAAGCAATGGACGCATCTGCCGGTGGTGGTCGATCCCAGCCACGGCACCGGCGTCTGGTCGCTGGTGATGCCGATGGCGCTGGCGGCGGTCGCGGCGGGCGCCGATGGGCTTTTGATCGAGGTGCATCCATCGCCCGAGACGGCGCTCAGCGACGGTCCGCAGCAGCTACGGCCCAAGCGCTTCGCCGAATTGATGACGGCACTTAAGGCGGTGGCCGAAGCGGTCGGCCGCACGCTGTGAGGCGAGAGCGCACAGGTCAGGTGAGCCATCCGAGAATAAAACCACGCGCGCTCAAACCCGGCGACACCGTCGGGGTCGTCTCGCCCGCCGCCGCGATCGATCGCGAACATCTCGAGCGCGGCGTCACCGCGCTCGAGCGCCTCGGCTTTCGAGTCAAGGTTTCACGCCATGCGCTCGATCGCGGCGCCATCGTCGCCGGTTCCGACGAAGTGCGCGCCCGGGAACTGCAGGCGTTCTTCGCCGACCCGGAGGTCGACGCGATTTTCGCTGCGCGCGGCGGCTACGGAGCGGGACGAATTTTGCCCTTGCTCGATTTCGCCGCGATCGCGCGCACACCGAAAGTGTTCATGGGCTTTTCCGATGCGACCTTCCTCCTGAACGCACTGGTGGGGCGGGCCGGAATGGTATGCTTTCACGGGCCGATGGTCGCGATGGATTTTGCGCGCGGACTGCGCGAAGCCTCGCTCGATCACCTCCGCCGGCTCCTGGCAGGCGAAACCGGGAGCTTCGAATTGCCGGCGCGCGCGGCGCTTAAGGGCGGCGCCGCCGAGGGCGAAATCGTGGGTGGCTGTCTTTCGCTGGTCGCGGCGGCGATTGGCACACCGTACGCGCCGCCCTTCGACGGCGCGATACTTTTTTTGGAAGATACCGGCGAGAAAGCGTATAGAATCGATCGCATGCTGGTACAGCTTGGACAGGCGGGGGTGCTGCGAAGGGTCGCGGCGGTGGTCTTCGGCGCGTTACGCCCACCCGACGGCAGCGAGGCGGAGCATCGCCTGATCAGCGAGTGCGTCGCCGAACAGGCGGCGCGTCTCGATTGCCCGGTGCTTGCGGGAATCGAGGCGGGCCATGGAAGCGCAAATTTCACGATTCCTTTCGGGGTGCGCGCGCGAGTCGACGCGGGGGCACGGCGGCTTAGCTTTCTGGAGCCGGCGGTGGTGGTGTAGGAGCGATTGAATTGGGATGGCCTGAAGTCGAGCAAGCATTCGCCGAAGCGGTCGAGCGCGGCGTAATCCCGGGCGCCACCTTGATCGTGCGCCGCGGACGCGACATCGCTTTCGAGGGCGCCTTTGGTCATCGTACGCTGGTACCCGAGCGTTCGCCGATGAAGATGGAAACCGTCTTCGATCTGTCGTCGCTGACCAAGCCGCTCGCCACCACTGTGGCCGTGATGATGCTCGTACGCGAGAACAAGTTACGCCTGGCCGATCGCGTCACGCGCTTTTTCCATAACTTCGGCGTTCACGACAAGGGCCGCGTGACCTTCCGCCACGTGCTGGCACACTGCTCAGGGCTCGCCGCGTGGCGGCCGTTTTTTCAGCAGGTCGCGCAGATCGAAAAAGGCGGCAAGGTCAATTTCATGGCCAGCCACGGCGCCAAGGAGTGGGTCTACGAGGAGATCCATCGCGAGAAGCCCGAAGCGCCGTCAGCCTCCAAGGCTATCTACTCGGACCTCAACTTCATGCTCCTCGGCGAGGCGGTCGAACGGGTCGCGGGTGTGCCGCTCAACCGCTTTTGCCGCGACCGCATCTTCCGCCCGCTCGGTATCCGCGCAACCGACTTCATCGACATTTCGCTGGTGCGCTCGCGCCGGCTCGAGCCAGTGGCCGAGATGTTCGCGCCCACCTCGTTCTGCGCATTTCGCAAACGAATGCTGGTCGGCGAAGTGGACGACGAAAACGCCTACGCGATGGGCGGCGTGGCCGGACACGCCGGGCTGTTCGCGCCGGTGCGCGATGTCGACCGTATCGCGCAGGAGTTGCTCGCCTGCTATGCCGGGCGGTCCGAGTGGCTGCCGCAAAAGGTCGTGCGCGAGTTCTGGACCCGCGACACCACGGTGAGCGGATCGACGTGGGCGCTTGGATGGGACATGCCGTCGGCGCAGTACTCGAGCTCGGGGCGGCACTTTTCGCCCGGCGCCGTGGGCCATCTCGGGTTTACCGGCACCTCGATCTGGATCGAGCCCGAGCGCGCGATCTCGGTCTCGCTGCTCACCAACCGGGTGCATCCGCTGCGCGACAACCAGGCGATCCGCGACTTTCGCCCGCGTATTCACGACCTCATCATGGAAGCGATCGACGCAAATAAGTAGGCGCGCGCTCCGACTAGATACGACCGTGAAACGGTGAAAAATGCCGCCATTGAATGAGAGCGGAACAGACGCGGCGTTCGAGCAGCCGCAAACGCTATCGCGAGTGAGCGACCCGGTGTGCGGGATGACGATCGATCCCGCGACCGCTCGGCACTCGCACGTCCACGAAGGTGTCACCTACTACTTCTGTAGCGACGGGTGCCGTGCGAAATTCGCAGCCGCACCGGCAAAGTATCTCACCGGCGCGCCGGCGACTGCACGGCCTTCGCTCACGGAGCATCACGAGCATCAGGGTGGCCACGCGACGCGCGCGGCGTCCGCCGCGACGCACCGCTCGGCCGCCGCCTCGGGCAGCTACACCTGCCCGATGGATCCCGAAGTGCGCGTGGACGCTCCCGGCGCATGTCCGAAGTGCGGGATGGCGCTCGAGGCGCCTCTGGCGGCCGCAGCGCCCGGTGCGATCGAGTACGTCTGCCCGATGCATCCCGAAGTGGTCCGGGACCATCCCGGCAGTTGTCCGAAGTGCGGGATGGCGCTGGAGCCGCGCTCCGCCGCACTCGAAGAGGCGCCCAATTCCGAACTTGCCGACATGACGCGGCGCTTTTGGGTGAGCACGGCGCTCGCGGTTCCACTGCTATTGATCTCGATGTCGGATATGCTGCCGGCGCATCCGCTAAGACCCGCGTTGGGCGACGGACCGTTCGTATGGCTCCAGCTATTGCTCGCGACGCCGGTGGTGCTGTGGGGCGCGAAGCCATTCTTCGAGCGCGGATGGCGCTCGATCGTCAATCGCCATCTCAACATGTTCACGCTGATTTCGCTCGGCGTCGGAATTGCCTACGCCTACAGCGTCGTCGCGGCGATTTTCCCCGGCCTCCTTCCACCCACGGCGGCGGACTCCTCCGGGATGGTGCCGGTCTACTTCGAATCCGCAGCGGTCATCACCGCACTGGTGCTGCTCGGTCAGGTGCTCGAGTTGCGCGCGCGCAGCCACACCGCCGGCGCGATCCGCGCGTTGCTGAAACTCGCGCCGCAGACCGCTCGGCGGCTCCGTGACGGTGGTTTGGAAGAAGACGTTTCGCTGAGCGAGGTCAAAGTTGGCGATCGCTTGCGCGTGCGTCCAGGCGAGCGCATTCCGACTGACGGAGTGATTCTCGAGGGCGAGAGCGCGGTCGACGAATCGATGCTCACCGGCGAGCCCATCCCAGTGACCAAGCGCGCGGGCGATCGGGTCGTCGGCGGTTCGGTAAACACGAACGGCAGTTTCGTGATGCGCGCCGAACGGGTCGGCGCCGACACCCTGCTCGCGCAGATCGTGCGGATGGTGGCCGACGCTCAGCGCAGCCGCGCGCCGATTCAGCGTCTGGCCGACGTCGTCGCGGGTTATTTCGTTCCGGCAGTGGTGGTTTGTGCGGTGCTGGCCTTCATCGGATGGTTCGTGGCGGGTCCTTCGCCGTCGCTCGCGCATGCAATCGTCGCCGCGGTCGCCGTGCTAATCATCGCATGCCCCTGCGCGCTGGGGCTGGCGACGCCGATGTCGATTATGGTCGGCACCGGGCGCGGGGCGAGCGCCGGCGTGCTGGTGCGCAACGCCGAGGCGCTCGAGCGGCTCGAGAAAATCGACACCTTGGTGATCGACAAGACCGGCACGCTTACCATCGGCAAGCCGGCTTTGACGGCCGTGTTCGCGCTCCCGCCGTTCGCCGAGGCCGAATTGTTGCGGCTCGCTGCGTCGGTCGAGCGCTCGAGCGAGCATCCGCTCGGTGCAGCGATAGTCGCTGGCGCCACGGCGCGCGCGCTCAAACCGTCTGAAGCGGCCGAGTTTCGCTCGCTCGCCGGCAAGGGCGTGAGCGCCCGCGTCGATAACCATGTCGTGCTGATCGGCAACCCCACGTTGCTGGTAGAGAACGGTATCGATGCCGGCGAGCTTGCTTCGCGGGCCGAGGAATTACGCCGCGAAGGCAACACCGTGATACTGATCGCAATCGATGGGCGCGCAGCCGGACTCGTCGGGGTGGCGGACCCGGTAAAGGAAAATGCCGCCGAGGCGCTCAACGCACTCCGCGCCGAGGGCGTCCGGATCGTCATGCTCACCGGCGATAGCCGCGTCACTGCCGAGGCGGTCGCCCGCCGCCTCGGGATCGATGAAGTGCAGGCAGAGGTCCTGCCGCAGCGCAAGGCCGAGGTCGTGCGCGAACTCAAAGAAAAGGGACGCGTGGTTGCGATGGCCGGCGACGGGATCAATGATGCGCCGGCGCTCGCCGCGGCCGACGTCGGGATCGCGATGGGCACCGGTACGGATGTCGCGATGGAAAGTGCAGGGGTGACGCTGGTGCGCGGCGACTTGCGCGGGATCGTGCGCGCGCTGCGGCTCAGCCGCGCGACCATGAGCAATATCCGTCAGAATCTCTTCTTCGCTTTCATCTACAACACGATCGGAATTCCGATCGCCGCCGGCGTACTCTATCCGTGGTTCGGATTGATGCTCAATCCGATGATCGCGAGCGCCGCGATGAGTTTCAGTTCGGTCTCGGTGATCGCCAACGCGCTGCGCCTGCGCGGGCTGAGGCTCTAATGCCGATGTCCGGAGAAGTTTCCACCGAATCGGCGGCGCGGATGGCGCGTGTGCCGCGCGACGTTCGCCACATCCATCTGATCGGCGTCGCGGGAACCGCGATGGCGGCGCTGGCCGGGATGCTGGCCGAGCGCGGCTACCGCGTCACCGGTTCCGACAACCAGCTCTACGAGCCGACGGCCTCGCTGCTCGCGCGGATGCGGGTCGAGGTGCAAAAAGGCTTCGGCCCGCAAAACCTCGCGCCGGCGCCCGATCTCGTCGTGGTCGGCAACGTCGTTCCGCGCGCCAATCCCGAGGCACAGGCGTTGCTCCAAAGCGGTCTTCCGTACCTCTCGATGCCGGAGGCGCTGTGGCATTTCTTTCTTAGCGATAAGCGCGTCCTGATGATCGCCGGCACGCATGGCAAGACCACTTCGACCGCGATCATGGCGCACGTGCTCAACGCCGCAGGGCGCGATCCCTCGATGCTGGTCGGAGGCGTAGCGAAGGACTTCGGCTCCAATTACCGCCTTGGCGCGGGCGGCGATTTCGTGATCGAGGGTGACGAGTACGACACCGCGTTTTTCGACAAGGGTCCGAAATTTCTTCACTACCGGCCGCAAGGCGCAATCCTGACCGCGGTCGAGTTCGATCACGCGGACATCTATCGTGACCTCGATCACGTAAAATCCTCGTTCCGCGCGCTGGCGGCACAGATGGAGCCCAATGGCGTACTCGTGGTATGCGCCGATTCGCCCGCCGCGCTAGAGGTGACGGAGCGCTCGCGCGCGCGACGTATAACGTTCGGCCTTGGCGCGGGCGAGTTTCGTGCCGCGGGCGTGAGCATCGGAGCGGACGGCGCGCGGTTTTCGATCGAGCACGGCGCCAAGACGGTCGCCGATGGATTGCGATTGCCGATTGGCGGCCGGATGAACGTGGCCAACGCGCTCGGCGTCGCAGTGTTGCTGGGTGAGTTCGGCGTTGGCGCGGACGAAATCGCGCACGGCCTGGAATCGTTTCGCGGCGTGGTGCGCCGCCAGGAATTGATCGGCGAGGCGCGCGGCGTCGCCGTGGTCGACGACTTTGCGCATCATCCAACCGCGATCCGCGCGACACTCGCAGCGATTTCCGAGCGTTTCGCCGGCCGGCGTATCCTGGCCGCGTTCGAACCGCGCTCCAACACCGCACGCCGCAACGTCTTCCAGGCCGAGTTCGCCGCCGCCTTCGACGGCGCGTCGCGCGTGTACCTGGCGCCGGTCTATTTCAAGGACAATGATCCGATCGCGGCGGACGGCCGCCTCTCGGTCGAAGACCTTGCGGCGGATATCGCGCGCCGCGGGCCGGCCGGATCGCCTGCGCCTCGACCGACGATATACTGGCGCGGATGCTGGCCGACGCGCGCGTGGGCGACGTCGCGCTCGTCATGTCGAACGGCCCGTTTGACAATCTGAAAGAACGGCTGCTCGCCGCGCTTAAGAATTCACAATAGCGGCTTGCGCGAGCGAGGTAAGTCGCGCTCGCGCGGCTAAGCCACCTTGCGAAGCGGGGTAGGCTTTTCCGCGCTTGCGGCAACCACGTCGTGCGCGACTTCAGAGTCGCGAGTATCGTGTGCGACTTCGATTCGCAGGCCGCCGACCATGCGCGCCGCGAAGTTGTACAGTGCACATCCCATCCCGACCAGGAAATACGTCGCCAGCGCATAGAAGAACGGGACGAACAGCAGGATCATGAAGTGCCGCCGTGGCAGATGGACCGAAAACGCCCAGGCGGCGCCGGCGAGCGGCCAGGTCGCCGCGAGAACGGCGACAAGCGCCATGATGGCGCTTATTTTGGCTGCCTGTTTCGAGTGAATCGACGTGACGTGCGACGTGATTTTCATGAATCGACCCTTGCTCCCCGATTCGCCACCCTTGGCGATGTTCGGCCATAACGGGCGGCGTTGATGCACGACAGTTTAGTCAATGCCCCACGGGAAGCAAGAGCTAAAGCTTCCTAAAAGACGCTTTAAAGTTCTCAATGAGCGGTTAAACTAACGGGAAAGCTCGCGCAGAATTTCATCCAGATCGGTCTCGGCCAACGAATTGCGCACGATTTCCGCCCCTTTCAGTGCTTCGGGACGGGCGCTGTGACACAGCGCCAACACGCGCATCCCGGCCCGCCGGCCCGCTTCGACACCGGCGGCCGTATCTTCGATCACGAGGCATTCCGAAGGCTCGAGCGGCGGTCGCAGGCGCAGCAAAAAGCCCAGACGGCCCATCGCTTTTTCGAAACCCTCGGGCGCGGGTTTGCCATGCTCGACATCTTCGGCCGCGATTATGTCGGCGAAAAGATCGCGCACGCCGGCGCGCCCGAGAATCAGTTCCGCCTCGACCCGCAAAGTGCCGGTCGCTACGATCAGCGGAAAGCGCGCGGCGCATCGCCGCACGAAATCGGTGGCCCCGGGAAAAGTCACGTCACGGCCTGCGATCATCTGCTGATAGATGGCGGCCTTGCGCGCGATGAGCGCGGCGAGCACGCCGTCGGCGGCGGGTCGGCCGTTTTCGCGCAGCACTGTGGCGAAGCAGTCCCGGTCGTCCAAACCGATGAGCCGGCGATAGTATTCGCCGCGGTCCAGTTCGATACCCTCGGCATCGAGCACGCGGGCGAAGGCCTCGAAGTGGAGTGGCTCGGTGTCGGACAGCGTGCCGTCGAGGTCGAAGATGATTGCACGAATCATCGGGCGTTTCTGACCTCCTCCCCCGTGTCTTGGGGGAGGAATGAGGTGGGGGTCGAGCGAGGAAGCGCAGGATGACTGTTTTTCGCGTCACTTCCTCGTTCTGGTTTTTGTTGCGCCGGAAAGAGGCGGTTCTCAGAGAGATTCAGAACCGCCTCGACCCCTACCCCAGCCCTCCCCCAAGACAATCGGGGGAGGGAGTCACATACACAGATTTCTCTCATTCTATTTCAGCAGTGCGACGATCTCGCGCTGCGCCGGGCCGGCGCTAACTTCGGCGCGGCCGCCCTCGATCGTCATGTCCAGTTCGCTGCGCACGCCGAACCGTCCGGGCAGATAAATTCCCGGCTCGACCGAGAAGCAAGTGCGTTCTATGAGCGTTCGATGGTCGTGGGTTTCGAGCGAGTCCAGATTGGCGCCGGTGCCATGGACCTCGCGGCCGATCGAATGGCCGGTCCGATGAACGAACTGCTCGGCGAAGCCGGCCCGCTCGATCACCGCGCGCGCGACGCGGTCAGCTTCTTCGCCGCGAACCGCCTCTGAGGCCCCGACGCGGGCGCGGATGAAATCAACCGCGGCGTCGCGCGCCTCAGCCACGATCGCGAAGACCCGCGCGTATTCCTCGGGCACCCGCTCGCCCGCAAATGCCATCCAGGTCAAATCAGCATAAATCGAATCCGCGCCTGGTTCCTTGGCCCACAGATCGAGCAGCACCAGGTCCCCGCGACGAATCGGCGTATCGGCGGCAGACGACGGCTCGAAATGCGGGAGAGCGGCATCGGCGTTGACCGCCACGATCGGCGGATCGTCGGCAACCAAGCGATGGGCAGCGAAGCGCGCGAGCACGAACTGCTGGGCGGAGTATTCGCTGACCGGCGAGCCTGAATCGATCGCGCGCGCGATTTCGGCGAAGGTTTCGTCGACCACGCCGCGCACTATCGCCGCGGCGCGCCGATGGCTCTCCAGTTGCGCGGGTTCGAGCCGCGCCTCGAAGCGCTGGATCAGGTTCGGCCGCCGACACTACCTCAACGCCGAGTGAGCGGACCGTCTCCACCGTGCCCGCGTCGACGCGCGCGACGTATGGAATCGCGCATCGCGGCGAATAGTTCATCGCGATCCGGCGCGCGCCGGCCAGAAATTCTCGGAGTGCCGCGAGCATCCCGTCCGCCGAACGATAGACCACGGTCTCGATTCCCAGCTCCGCCAGGCGCTTGGCCTCGACCGCCGAGACGAGCGCGCGTGGCGCGCCGCGCGCCGACACATAGCAGTACCATCGCCGGGTGGTTATCCCTCCGCCGCCAAGGCCGAGGATGCGGTAGGCCAGGGGATCGCTGCGACGAAAATCGTAAAACAGCCATCCGTCGAGCGCGGCCTCGGCCAGCGCGCGCGAGATTTCCTCCAACCGTCGCATCGCGTCCCCGCGCCCCTTCATCCGGATGGAGTACGCGGCGGAGCGGGTTTGAAGCGTTCGCCCCATACGTGGACGCGCGTCGGATCGATACGCACTACGGGATTGTTCTCGATGCTCAACGCCATCGCGCGGTACTGCGGATACTTGTCGCGCAGGCTGCGCAGCGCGAGCAGGTACTCCTCGCGATCGTCGACCACGCCGGCATGCCCATGCACCAGCACGTACGCGAGATTGCTCCAGTGCTCCTCGTAGTGGTCGATGACCAGCGCGACATTGAAGTTGGCCGCAATATTGCGCATCCGGCGCAGCGCCAGCGCGCGCCCGCGTTTGGGTTTCTCGTCGATCGCGAAGTAAAAGCGCGCGCCGTCGAACCAGAAGCACAACGGCACGTTATGCGGGACACCCGCGGGGTCGGCGGTGGCCAGATGCCCGACGCGCGCGTAAGTCAGAAAGTCACACACCGCCGCCGTCGTCAGCAGCTCGATCGACTCGGTCGGCATCAGCGTTCCTCACCGAACAGGAACAGCGAAGCGGCCAGGATGGTGAACGTTATGTTGGGAATCCACGCGGCGAACCACGGCGCCATCAGGCCCGAGCGCCCAAGCGACGAGGTCAGGCCGAACATCAGCCAGTAGCCGAAGCCGATCGCGATAGCCAGCGTGAAGCTGCGCCCGATGCTGAGGCTTCGCGGTAGCGGATCGAGGCTCAGCGCGAGGCCGAGCGCCGCCATGATCACGCACGCAAGCGGCATCGCGTACTTAAGATCGCGGTCGACAAAATAGCCGCCCGGGTCGAGTCCCTTGTGCCGCAGGTTGTGGATATATGTGTCGAGTTGCCAGAGGCTGAACTCGTCGGGATCCATCCGCAGCAGGTTGAAGTCAGCCGGGTTGACGTCGATTCGAAACGGGCCGGGAACGGTGGTCGCGACCTTGCCCTCGGGCAGCAGCTTGAATGCGGTCAATTCCAGCGGACGCCAATTCCGTCCATTCCACACGGCCGCCGGCGAGTGCTCCACCTGCGTAAGCAGATAGTCGTGGCCGACGCGATAGAGCGTGACGCCATGGAGCATCTTTTTATGGCCATCGTAGTCGTCGGCGCTCATGAAGCCGTCGGTCACACGGACCCAGATGCGCCGGTTGAAGAAGATGCCGTAGATTTTGCGCCGCTGCAGTTGCACCTGGTAGAGATGCTTCGCCTCTCGGGTGGCGACCGGCACCACCGTCTCGCTGATCCCGAAGTCGGCTATAGAAACCAGCGCTGCAAGCATCAGCACCGGCACCGCCATCTCGAGGCGGCTGATGCCGAGTTGCTGACAGGCGAGCACCTCGCCGGTGCGGTTGAGCAGCGCGAAGCCGAGCAGCACGCCGGCGAGCGAGGCGACCGGGAGCAGCTGTGAAATGATCAACGGGAGCTTCAACGCGAAGTATTCCAGGCCCAGCAGCCCGAAGCCGCCGTAGCGCATTAGGTCGTCGAAACGGTCGAAGATATCGCCCAACAGATACGCCGCGGTGAAGGCCGCGAGACAGACGAAGAACGGACCAAGAAAATGGCCGCCCAGGAAACGGTCGAGCGTGGGCGAGAGGCGCGGACGCAGTTTCATGCGGCCTCCCTGTGCCCAAAGCGCTCGATCAGATCCCAGATGAGGTCCCCCGGTCCGCGGCCCTGGTCGGCGCTGTCGGTTGCGCTGCGATAAAACATCCAGACCGCGAGCCCTAAGAACACCACGTCGGGAATCGCCATCGCGGCCAGCGCGTTGAGCAACCCACGCTCGGCCAGCGTCCGTCCGAGCCGCATCAGCATGTAGTACAAAAAGAACAACGCGATCGCGACCCCAAAACGCTCCGATTGGCCTCCGCGCGCGGGTTTGAGTCCGAGCGGCACACCAAGCAGCGCAAACAGCAGCGTCGCGAGCGGCACCGTGAACTTGCCCGCCATCTCGGCCTCCGCCATGTGATCGGGCTGATGTGCGGCGCGCGCCTTGCTGATGACGCTCGCTAGCTCCCGGTAGGTCATCTGCTCGGGCTGCGGGGTGTTGTCAGCCAGCCCGCCCTGCGGCTCCACGTTGAGATCGTAGATGAGGAAGCTCGTGATGTGGCTGTCGTGGTTCGAAGGATCGACGCCGAAGACCGAGCCGTCGAACAGGCGCAGCGTGATGTTCTCGTTGTGTTCGTCGGGCACGACGATGCCGCGCTCGGCAATGATCGTGTTTTGCTGCGCGTTGCTCCGCGCGTCCGAGATCAGCACGCCTTGCAGCGAGCCATTATTGTTGGAGATGTGATCGACGTAAAGCACCAGGCCGGGGAAACTGTTGTCAAAGATCTTCTCTTTAAGCCCGGCGGTCGAGCGAGTACGGGTGAGACGGTAGAGCTCGGCCTGAAGATTGGAATTAGCCCACGGGCGCACCGAAAATGCGAACCAGCTCGCCATCGCGTAAACCACCATCGCCACCGCGATCACCGGAATCGCGAGGCGGTACAGGCTGACGCCACAGGCGCGTGCGGCGATAAGCTCGCGATCGCCCGACATCCGTCCGAAACCGAGCAGCACGCCAAGCAGTACCGCCATCGGAAACGTCAATTCTAAAAAAGCAGGCATGATGAAGCCGATGAGGCTCATCACCTGGCCCAGGCCGACGCCGTGATTGACCACCATCTCGGTCAGCTTGAGCAGCTTGCCGGTGACCAGCGCGAAGGTCAGCAATCCGACGCCCATCACGAAGGGCCCGATGACCTCGGCGGCGACGTAGCGATCGATGATTCGCGGCTTGAGCATTGGCAACGGGGCGCGCCGGGCACGCAAGCGTACCGCAAGTATGCAAATCAGTGTAGACCGATGCGCCGCGGGATCAAAGAAAGCGAAGCGTACCACTGATACGTGCCGCTGATACGCCGACAGGCACGGGCTGCCTACGGGCGGCCGTCCGCCACGCGCGGCGACGGTATGAAATACTGTCGCGGCGCGTGGCGGACGATTATGATCGGGCGGCGATGAAGCATCGCCGCCCGAATCCGCCGGGCGGTCCGCAGCGCATCCGCCCCCGGGGCGGCGGCGCCGCTGGGCCGCCACGGCCGCCGACTGCTGCCACGGGCGCTCCGCCGCCTAAGGCGGCGGAGCGCCCGTGGCAGCGCCATGGAACGCCGAAGCGTGGGGCGCCGCCGGTCCCGGTGGCGCCCCACGCTCAGACGCCGGACGCATCGGCACGCGACCTGGTTTTCGGCGCAGAGCCGGTGCATGAGCTTATCGCCGCCGCGCCGGACACGGTGCGTACGCTGTACGTGCGCACCGACCTCCAGGCGCGTTTTGCGGACGATAGCGAACGCGTGCGCGTCGCAGGCGGCCACGTCGTGGCCGCCGAGGCGGCGGCGCTCGCGCGTATGGCCGGTGGCGAGTCGCGCCACCAGGGCATCGTTGCCCTGATTCGCGAATACTCGTACGCGGCCTTTGAAGATGTGATCGCGGGCGCGCCCGACCCGCTGCTGCTGATCGACGGCGTGACTGATCCGCGCAACCTGGGCGCGCTGCTGCGCTCGGCCGAGGGCGCCGGTGTCCGGACGGTGGTGCTCGCGCGCGACCGCACTGCGGCGATTACACCGGCGGCAATAAAATCGTCGGCGGGCTCATGGGTGCATCTAAAGATCGCGCGATGCGGCAACGTCGCGCGCGCGATGGAGGAGCTGAAGCAGGCCGGCTATTGGATTGCGGCGCTGGCGCCCGCCGGCGATCGCGAGATCTACGACCTGGACACGACCCGTCGGCTCGCGCTGGTGGTGGGTTCCGAGGGGCGCGGCGTGCGCGAGATCGTAAAGAGGAATGCCGACTTCGTGGTGCGGATTCCGATGTACGGAAAGGTTGACTCGCTCAATGTCTCGGTGGCGGCGGCGGTCGCGCTGTTCGAAATCGCACGCGGGCGCGCCGCCGCGCGAGCGGCGATGGTTGGCAAGCCCCCATGATACGTAGCGTCAACGGGTGGGCGATTTGGAAAGCGCGCGACTCCAATCAGCGGCGTTCGTGCTGTTTCGCGCCGTAGAGAATCGATCGCTCATCATCGGTCAGCGGTTTCTGCGGTTGATCGGCCATCACCGCCATCCCTTTTTGCACCGCTGGACGCGCCGCGAGTGCGTCAATCCAGCGCTTGAGACTGGGCCGCGACTCCAATTGTTCCGGCTGCGCCTTGAGCGCGGCAACGATCCACGGATAGGTCGCGATATCGGCGATCGAATAGTCGCCCGCCACGAAAGCAACCTCGCCCAGACGCCGGTCGAGCACGTTGAACAGGCGGCGCGATTCGTTGGTGTAGCGCTCGATCGCGTAGGGAATCTTCTCTGGCGCGGCGTTGCGGAAATGGCCCGCCTGCCCGAGCATCGGGCCGACGTTGGCCATCTGGAACATCAGCCACTCGATCACCCGGTAACGCGCGCGCGTTTCGGACGGCATCAATTTGCCGGTCTTTTCCGAAAGATAGAGCAGAATCGCTCCCGACTCGAAGAGCGGGAAGGGTTTTCCTCCCGGCCCGTCGGTATCCACGATCGCCGGCATCCGGTTATTGGGACTGATTTTCAAAAATTCGGGCGCGAATTGTTCGCCCTTGCGGATATTGACCGGGACGATCCTGTACTCGAGCCCGGTCTCTTCGAGAAAGATCGTGACTTTGTGCCCGTTGGGCGTGGGCCAGTAATAAAGATCGATCATTGGTTGCTCCTACTCTCGGGTTGCTCCTGTTCTCGCGGTTCCCGCGTGTTCCGCTCCTTACCAGTCCAACATGCTCTCGAGCGGATCGTCAAATGCGAGGCGCCCGGCGTGGCGATGCGACTTGTTGACAAACTTCGTGCTGGCCACTCTTTAGAGGCAGGAATAATTAAGCTAGCTTACGATCCGTGGGCCGATGTAGCTCAACGGCAGAGCAACTGATTTGTAATCAGTAGGTTGACGGTTCAAATCCGCCCATCGGCTAAAGACTTTTTCTCATGTTGAGCGATATTTGACAGCCAGGCGGACAGCCACGGGCTATTTGCATGCCGGAGGACGACCCGCGGCTCAAGGAAAAATAGACGCGTCGCGCCCTTATGCCCCTCCTCTCACTCCGGGCGCCACCAACTCCACGCCATGCCCTCATAGGTCATCCAGAATTAGCGAGGGGCCACCTAGCGCTTAGGTCCACGGAGGGTTGCCCTCCGTCGATGGCGAACTCGCCCATCGATGCCGGTATAGATGACTTTTCTCACTTGCTGAATTTCCATAGATCGTTGAGTCATCCATCGCATTATCGCGTCTTTTCGAAACCGCCAATCAGTGCCGATTCGGAAGCTCGGAATCTTGCCCTGCCTGACCAGTTTGTAAACCGTAGCGGGGTGGACCCGCAGTAGATCGGAAATTTCCTTTACCGTCAGGATGTCCTGATCGTCTGCCATCGGTGTTCGAGAGCCGCGACAGTCAGGACAATCGTGATCTCAGAAGATCGCGAACCTGGCTTGCTACGGTCGCAGGGTTCAAATCACTAAAAACCTTAGTTCCACCCGAGCGAGATTCCTCTGCGCGCATTCCGGTGTCCATGCACTCCCAGTTACCGTCTGTCCGCACCCAGCGACGCCGAAGATGGTCCAACCCGGAACCCCAGTTCTCAAGGACGATGCGAACCCTGCGCCCTTCGCTCGTCCGTAGTTTGACAGTCTGTCCCATGGATTCAGCTCCTATATATCTATCTTTGTTCTAACGTATTTACTCTTATAGGGCAATGAATTTCTATGCTAACTTTTAACAGTCCATTACCGTCTATAACGCTAATAAACGAGCATGCCTAGCGAAAAGCGGCTCGTTCGAAAGCTCTGGTCATTACTAGAAGGGAGGGACCCAGCGCGAATCGTGGTCCAGCTTGGGCGTAGGGTGGCCGAAAGCCTGAAGTAGAAAGTCTGGAAGTAGGACCCGCGAACCTTGTGCCGTTCAGGGATGGTCCCCGTGACGGTGGTCACCATTCCGCGACGGCCTAGCGATGATCACCCGGTGGATGGTCAGCGGTAGCGGTCGCGCTCAGCTGCCGGCATCTGGCGTAGCTTAGGGTCATGGCCGTCAGTTTAGCCCAACCGCAGGAGAAGGAAGGTCTTAGTCAAAGAGCAGTTAAACACGTCAAGTCGCTCATTTCTATCTCTTGTAAGAATAAAAGCGCATATATAGCTTCAAATGAGGTCTCAAGAGAGTCATTAAGGCCGAGAGATATGAAATGGAATCAGCGATGAAGATATTTATCCGTGCTCGTGAATTCGTGGTTCGCAGCGCCCGCGGCCAGACGATGACAGAATACACGCTTGTCTTGGCGGCCATCGCGGTCGTGGTCTACGGCACCTACCTTGCGCTGGGCAACAATGTCAGTTCGCTCGCTAACGGCGTCGACTCTACTCTGACCAACGCCTGAAAATTTGGCGGGGAAAAGGGCCGCCTGGACTTCTCGGCCGGCCCTCTCCCTATCCGCGATGGCACGAGATGATGCCCGATGATGATTGAACGTCTTAAGCGCAAGATGACATCGGTTTCTCGGACCTGTTGGATCACTGGGAGACAGACGAAAGGTATAAGAACCTTAAGAGCCACATCGCCGAGATGAAATTAGCGTATGGAACCGGAAAACGCCCTTCTGAGCCCTCGGACGCAAACTAAGCCCGACCGTACCTGCGGCCCTCTTTTCAGACCTGGCTATCAGTGTATCAGGCAAGCATATTGGCAGCGCGAGAGCCGCGGATGTTCGCGCCGACTATCCGCATCCGGTCTCAGTTGGCTATATTGACCTGCACTTGCTGCGAACCGAGCGGCGTCGTCTTGCCTCGCGGATACGCAGTCGCGATTAGATCGTGAATGCCATTCGGAACTAACGCGGAGTTGAAGGAAAGTGAATTGTAGCCAGCGGCGAGGCATCGAGTCGTGCCGTCCACGCATAGGCGCGTCCACCAGACATTCGACGCCAGGCTACCCAACTTCACCGACACGATGCCCCTGACCGTAGTTGGGAAGGGTGAAACGATATTCAATATATTAAGCGGAACCGTTCCACCTTTCCCAAAGCCATACGCCTGAATGTTGTAAGCGCCATCGTCCAGCCCGGTCGTATTCCATGCGATCGAGTTGTAGCCGCTCGCTGTACAGGCAGGTGACGAATTAACCTTAATACAGGTCCACCACACGGTCGGCGGAATGGTCCCAAGCTTGACCGCGACCGTTCCACTCACTTCTGGATTGGACGGCGACACGATCACGAATTGGGCGTGAGCGGGTCGTTGCGACAGCGCTATTGTGAGCAAAATCAACAACAGACCAGCGAACGTTTTCATCGCGTCTCCCTCCTTCAATCCGGCACCACCCTTACATGAGCGGTAATGAGTTGGCCGCAATGTGCGCAAGCAAAACCCACAAAACCGAAGGGCCGACGCCCGAGCGGGACGCGGGAAGGTGGTGAACGACGGCACACCAGCGCCGACGCACTCAACGTGCCAAGAATAGCGACTAAGCTAAAAAATTCTTTCAGTGGCAGAAATGGGCCAACCAGACTAGATGCCAATAGGCAGTTGCGTCGGCGCGACACTCGAGCGGCTTAACTGCCAATTATTCGGCGCGGCGATGCCCCTCCGGTCGCCGGTCGCGCGATCGCCGGCCGTTGATGCTGATGCCGGATCGGGTCTATTCCGGCCTCACTCGCAGCAGAACTGCGGGAGCGCTCCTGCTAGATTGCAAGCATGAAGCCCAGCCACGCTGCTGCGCTTGTCTTGACCGGTTGGTATCTGATGGTTCCGCCACCGCTGCTTCACGGTAGTCCGCCGGTCGATGTAGAAGCGCCGCTCTCGAAATGGAGGCTTTTTTCAATGCACAAGAGCGCGGCTGAATGTGAGCAAGGACTCGTCGCATTCTACAAACTTGCAAAGAAAGAGCTGAGGGCGAATCCCGCAAACGAGGGAGACCGGATACAGTACTATCAGCTCGAAAGCTCGCAGTGCGTTGCCTCCGATGATCCGCGTTTGAAGGAAAAGTAGCGATGAGCGAACGCAGGCCGCGCGATACCAGGCAGTCAGGTCTCAGAGCGAAGCGGCCCAGATTACCAGGCGCGCCAGGCCATAATAAAAGCCCCCGCTGAACAGCAGCATCGCGGACCATACACCAACGTGCTGCAAAACCACTATCAATTTTGGAGTTTCGGAGTACTCACGAATAGTAAGGTAAGCTACCACTGGGCGGCCGCGTTCCCCAGACCTCGTCGCCTGTTCGAGGTCCACTTGATAAGCTGCCGGCCGCAGCCCAGTTTCTGACCTGGCCACTTCCTGCATATCTACAAAGACCCCGGATTGAAAGCCGATCCCACTTGCCGCCTGCTTCACTAACACTTGATAGAGCAGGATTGATGCCCGGCAGCTTTGTATCGCCATGCACAGATTTATCTTTGAATTCCTTAGGGTAGCCTCCGCTTTGCCCCGCATTCAAGATGCGATTCCGCAACA
Source organism: uncultured delta proteobacterium (assembly GCA_963710455.1). Lineage (GTDB taxonomy): Bacteria > Desulfobacterota > Binatia > Binatales > Binataceae > JAKAVN01. The sequence continues at coordinate 6,465 of CAVQAG010000004.1, read as the reverse complement.
CCTACCCGTTGCTCCCACAACCAAGGCGCTCGACATAAGGCGCACGCTCTGCCCGCTCTCCCCTCGTAATTCCGCTTAGGTCTGCTCAGGAACGCCCTCGCCGCTGGCGAGCTTCTCCGTTGACGCCTCTCTGGATACCTTTTCTCAGCTGCTGGGCGTTCATCGACTCTTCCGTCATCCAGCGCTCAATCACGTCCCTTCTGAATCGCCATTCGTTGCCGACTCGGAACCTCGGAATCTTATTTTGCCTTATCAGCTTGTAAACCGTGGATGGATGGAGCCTAAGCAGCTCGCAGAGTTCCTTAACCGTCAGGACGTCCTGATCGCCAGCCATGAAGTGTCCTTTCTTTTCGGATGATTTATCGAAGGGGATGCCGGTGGTACGCATTTAACGCAGCGGCGTTACCGGGGAAACCGCACTGCGCCCGTATCATCCGATCGCTCGTACAATCGCAAAGACACCGGTAAGACGGCAAGATTTCGGCGCTCTCGTGCCAAGGAATTAGCGAGAAATCTCGGGGTGCATTGCTGGGTGGGGGCCCGCAGGCGTGAACTCGCTTTGCAGTGCTTGCGTGAGGTGCTTTAAAGGCTCAAAATAGTGATAGAAGGGGGGAGGGCGCGTCATGAAGCGTCTACTGGTAAAACGTTTCTCAGTTGTTACTAAAATCTTTCCTGTCGCACCCTTTTCACCATAGCCGAACTATTGGAGGTCTCCGCTGCCGGGGTCGGCCGGCCTTCAAAGCCCGTCTATGCGAAAGCACATCACTCCAGGGACAGTGCGGATCTTCGGCCTGCCGAATACGGACAGCAGCTTCGGCATTCGGGACAACGGCGAAGGTCAGATGTGGTCCGAAACCAAGAAGGTCGGTTCGATCAACTATTGGACCGGTGATGTGGTTCTGGCCAAGGAATATATTCCCAAGGCCAAGGGGTTGCGGGACGAGCTGCTGAGTTTCCTTGGACTCAAGGATCAGGAGCCGCCCGTCAGCTTCGAATACGAATACGAATTCAAAGTGTCGTATTTAGACCTTCGGCCCGTAAAGCAATTGAGTACGGAGGGCTTGAGTTTGACGGGGGACTTGAGTTTGACCGGGCGCCGGCGCAAAGGATAACCCTCATGATTCCGTTCTCGTCGCGGACCGGGTAGACGCCTGCGCCGCGACATTTTCATAATGGCAGCCATCAATGTCACTCCAAGGATGTGTTTACGAAGATGGTCCCAACCCTTGATCGGTAGCGCGCAATTGTTAGACGGAGTTCGCATGGTCCGCATCTCGCGCCGGTTCACGGTCGTACAGTTGGCGCTGGTGTGCGCGGCGCTCACGCTCGCGGTCTCAGGATGTGGGTTTCTCTCGATGGTCTTCAACGGCGAAAATCAACAGGCTCTAAGGCAAACGGGGGTCTGTGATAGTCTCGCCTCCGAGTATGCCTCTAACGTTCCATTGCTGGTCGAGCTTCGGACCGATAAGGCCGGCGTCACGCGCTATCGCGACCTGGGACTCGGGGGCACGGAGGTCGATCCGCAATGGGTTCCAGTGCCGAACCAGCATGCGGACGCCACCGGTTGGATACAGGCGGGAAATTTTGTGAAATTGGATTTCCAGCCGCCACTGCAGGATGCTCTAACCCCTGGTTCTGTGACCTATGTCGCCTATGCGCCCGCTGACGCGCGCGATACGACGGAGCAGGGTCAGCTCAAAACGCTTAACTCGGCTTTCGGGCCAGCGTCTGGGACCTTTCGGTCCAACGGCCGCGTCTATCGCTACTCCGCGATGCATCAGCTGCCGTGCCATGCGCCGCCTTAGCGACGTAGAAAATTGCGCGATGATCCCCAGAGTTTCGCGGCCGGGAAATCTCCAAGGCCGTCGCGCGCGGCCCGTTTTATCTTTTTGAAATAGGCGGGGTGACCGGACCCCGATTCACCCCCCGCCCCAAGCTTTCATCTCATCCCGGGCAGGCGGTGGGGAACATCAAAAAACTTGAAACCAGCCAGACGCGACTCATCCGCAAAGTCTCCGGTGTCAAGGCATTCCCAGTAACCGTCGACAAGCACCCATCGACGGAGCGCATAGTCCAGCCCGGAGCCCCAGTTTTCGAGAACGATGCTTATCTTGCTGCCATCGTTCATTCGGAGCTCGACAATCTGACGCATGAATGGACTCCCTGTTCGCTCTTCTTCTACTTAATTATCTCTTATTGTCTATAACGAAGCAATATCTCTCTTAGATTATCTTTAACAAGCTTTGAATGGTACGCGAATCGAGCAACGGGTAGCGGCCGCAGCTCACAGCAGATGCGCGTTGAATTGTCCAACGTCATACTGCTACAACTAGGCGTTTGGCGATGACGGATGTGGCCGAATTTTCAGACGGCAGTGCCTGGGAACTCCAATCGGCCGGTCGGCCCGAAGTACGAGATTCAAGGTTTTCTTTGGAGCGGAGAGGTTCCCGAGTGGCCAAAGGGAGCAGACTGTAAATCTGCCGGCTTATGCCTTCGGAGGTTCGAATCCTCCCCTCTCCACCACTGATCGCGGAGACGTTGGCTTCAAGTGGGCGGGAATAGCTCAGTTGGTAGAGCGCGAGCCTTCCAAGCTCGGGGTCGCGGGTTCGAATCCCGTTTCCCGCTCCATCAAGCAGCAGCATCGCGGTCCCTTGAGAGGGACGCTTCGCGCGTGGGCATCCGGACGAAGAATGGGCCCATGTAGCTCAGTCGGTAGAGCACTTCCTTGGTAAGGAAGAGGTCACGGGTTCGAATCCCGTCGTGGGCTTGCAGAATCCAGTCTGAAGTAGAGAGAGAAGATGCGAGATTTGATAGGCTTGGCATGCGACAGCTGTAAAAGGCGCAACTACACCACCAGCAAGAACAAGAAGAAGCAGACCGAAAAGTTTGTAATCAAGAAATTTTGTCCTTCTTGCCGCTCGCACACAGCGCATCGCGAGACCAAGGTCTGAACTTCTGGCGCTGCTCAAAAGTATGAGGACGGTCCAATGCGTCTGCTGGATATTTGTGCGTCTACTGGATATTTGGGCTTATGGCTCGCTTTGGTAAGATACAAGTCTGGCTTTATGGAGGGTCAGTAGCTCTAACTGGCTAGAGCATCGGACTCCAAATCCGAGGGTTGCAGGTTCGAATCCTGCCTGGCCCGCCAGCGCGTCTTCGGTTGCTGGGCGCTTGAATTGATGCGGTATTATGGATAGTCTGAAAAGTTACCTCGATCGGTCGGTTAGTTTTGTCCAAGAGGCGTGGACAGAACTGACAAAAGTTCATTTCCCTACGCCTCGGGAGACGGCACAGGCGACCTTCGTAGTGGTGATATTGACGCTGGTGATGGCGATGTGGCTGGGGCTGGCCGATTTCGCCGCTACCCGTATAGTCCGCCAGCTATTGGGCTAGGCGTAACGCTCGTTGTCGTGTCGCAACCGGTACCCTGCGGGGTGTCCAAGCGATGCTGCTTTCGCGATTCGGCCTCCAGGCGCAATCGTCCGAGGCCCGGCACTTTGAAATATGGCAGACGCAGCACCATCCACCGCGGCCGACGCGACTGACGCCAAGAAATCCGGCAGCCATCCGAACCGGAAGTGGTACGTAGTGCACACTTACTCCGGCTACGAGCAGAAGGCCAAGGCCGCGCTCGAGGAGCGGGTGCGCGCGATGGGGATGGAGGAGAAGATCGGCGAAGTCCTGGTTCCGGTCGAACGCGTACAGGAACTGGGCAAGGGCGGACAGCGCAAGATTTCAAGCCGAAAATTCTTCCCCGGCTACATTTTTGTGAACATGGAACTGGACGACCAGACCTGGCACGTAATCAAGGACACGCCCAAAATCACCGGCTTCGTCGGTCATGCCACCGCGCCGCCCGAAGTGCCGGAATCAGAAGTGCGCCAGATAACCGAGCAGATGCAGGAGGGCGCGCTCAGGCCCAAGCCCAAGGTGCTGTTCGAGGTTGGCGAGGCGGTCAAAGTGGTCGATGGACCATTCCAGGATTTCAACGGGACGGTCGAGGAAGTGCGGCCCGAGAAGGGCAAGGTGCGAGTCTTAATCTCGATCTTCGGTCGGGCCACGCCGGTCGAGCTCGATTTCGTGCAGGTGGAGAAGTCATAGGCGAGTGCGGTTCGGGGCCGGCGCGCAATCGCGACGGTCTGGTTGAAGCCGCGCTTTTTTCAGGTGCGGGCAGATCGTGGGTACCGAGACGGATATTGATTAGATGGCGAAGAAAGTCGTCGGCCAGGTAAAGTTGCAGATTCCGGCGGGAGCGGCCAATCCCTCTCCTCCGGTGGGGCCCGCGCTCGGCCAGCGCGGCGTCAATATCATGGAGTTCTGCAAGGCCTTCAACGCGCAGACCCAGGCGATGCAGGGATTGGTCATCCCGGTGATCGTCACGGTCTACGCCGACCGTTCGTTCACTTTCGTGACCAAGAGCCCGCCGGCTTCGATCCTGTTGCTGCGAGCGGCGGGGATCGAGAAAGGCTCCGCGCTTCCGAACAAGAACAAGGTCGGCAAGGTCACGCGCAAGCAGGTGGAAGAGATCGCAAAGACCAAGGTCAAGGACCTGACGGCCGCAAGTATCGACGCGGCGTCGCGCACGGTGGCCGGCACCGCGCGGTCGATGGGAATCGACGTCGTCGAGTGATGGGAATCGACGTCGTCGAATAAAGCGGCAGGCGAATCAGAATATGGCAGGAAAAAAATACCGCGAGGCGGCCAAGCAGATCGATCACGAGAAGCGCTACATGCTTGAGGAAGCGCTCAGGATAGTGGTCGCCAACAAGGTAGCGAAATTCGACGAGACGGTTGAACTCGCGGTGCGGCTCAACGTCGATCCGCGTCAGGCCGACCAGAACGTACGCGGCACGGTTGTGTTGCCCAACGGCACCGGCAAGGTGTCGCGCGTGCTGGTGCTGGCCAAAGGCGACAAGGAACGCGAGGCGCGCGAGGCGGGTGCCGACTTCGTCGGCGGCGAAGACCTGATCAAGCGTATCCAGGAAGAGAACTGGCTCGACTTCGACCGCGTGATCGCGACCCCGGACATCATGGGCGCGGTCGGGCGAATCGGCAAGATTCTCGGCCCGCGGGGCCTGATGCCCAATCCGCGCGTCGGCACCGTCACCTTCGACGTCGCCAAGGCGGTGGGCGAGGTCAAGGCGGGCAAGGTGGACTACCGGGTCGATAAGGCCGGCGTGATTCACGCGCGTATCGGCAAGGTCAGCTTCGGCGATGCCAAGCTGGCGGAGAACGCGCACGCGCTGCTTAACGCGATCGCGCGGGCCAAGCCGTCCAGCGCCAAGGGCAACTACGTACAGAGTGTGTCGGTGTCTTCGACCATGGGACCCGGCGTGAAGGTCGATCCCGGCGCGGCGCGCAGCGTGGCGGCCGCGGCCTAGAGGGAACCGAAGAGCATGCGCAAGGAACAGAAGACCGCGCTGGTCGCGGAGATCTCCGAGGGCTTGGGCCGTGCAAGTATCGCGATGGTCTCCGAGTATCGCGGAATGACCGCCGGCGAGGCGACCGAGGTGCGGCGCAAGCTGCGCGCGGTGCGTGGCGAGTTGCGGGTCGCCAAGAACACGCTCATCCGCCGCGCGATAAAAGACACCGCCTTCTCGGAGCTCGACGGCCAGCTCGGCGGACCGGTGGGCCTTATCCTGAGCTTTGCCGATCCGGTCGAACTGGCCAAGACCGTGACAGGGATGCGCGAGCTCGGCGAGAAGTTCAAAGTGCGCGGCGGCGTGCTCGACGGCAAGCCGCTTAGCGGGGAAGAGATACAGGCGTTGGCGGCTTTGCCGCCGCGCGAGGTCATTCTAGCGCAACTGCTCGGGCTCCTGATGGCGCCGGCCACCCAGGTGGTCCGCCTCCTCAACGAGCCGGGCTCTGCGCTCGCGCGAGTGATCGACGCGATCGGCAAAAAGAACGGCGACAAGGGTCCAGCGCCTGCCGCCGCGGCTCCGGCCGCCGCAGCACCGGCGGATGCGGGCTCCGGTGATGCACCGGCGAGCGAAGGTTGAGCGGCTCGGCGCTTATCGCTGACACGTCGTTTGAGCGGGACGGGTTCGCGGACGCAAAGAGAGATGCTAATATTAGACTCAGTCAAAAGTTAAAAGAGTTTAAACAGTGAACAACAGGCTCCCGGGTGAGGCGCTCCCACAGATAGCTCTTCCGGCGGCCGCGCGTGACGAAATAAAGTAGAGAGGGGATCTTTAGATGTCAGAAGCAGCACAGATCAGCCGCGACCAGGTCAAAGATTTTTTGAAGAACATGAGCCTGATGGAAGCGGCGGCGCTGGTAAAGGAACTCGAAACCGAGCTCGGCGTGTCGGCGGCGGCTCCGGTCGCGGTTGCGGCGGCGGGTCCGGCGGCCGGTGGCGCAGCGGCGCCAGCCGTCGAGAAAGACGAGTTCACGGTGATGCTGACCGGGTCGGGCGAAAAGAAGATCCAGGTAATCAAGGTCGTGCGCGAACTTACCGGACTCGGT
>CAVQAG010000003.1:0-40786 GCA_963710455.1 uncultured delta proteobacterium | reverse complement strand
ACGATCCAGGAAACGATGCGCTTCGCGCGAGAGATGGATTGCGAAACAATCCAGGTCTCGCTCGCCTCGCCCTACCATGGCACCGAGCTTTACAACTATGTGGTCAAGAACGGTTACCTGGCGGTCGATCCACTACTCGACGAATCCGGCTATCAGAAGTGCACAATCAAGTATCCGGGACTGAACAACGATGAGATTTACGGTGCGGTCGAGCGCTTCTACCGCAGCTTCTATTTCCGCCCGCGCTATATTTACAAGGCTGTGCGCAAGATGATGGGCTCGCGTGAGGAGTGCAAACGACTGCTGAAAGAAGGCGGACAGTTTCTCTCTACGATGCGCCAAAGGCGCGCACAGACTGCCGCAGCCGAGCGGGTCTGGCGTAGCCGCGCCGGACGTGCGCGCGGCAGCGTTAAACCTAAAACTCTGTTCGTCTGGGCGATGGCGTGCTGGACGCGGCGAATGCGCCTTCGCTTGGCGCATTTTCCGCATTCGGCGCACTGCTATATCCTAGCGCCAACGCGAAAAATATCGTGTGTACCCTGTTGCTCTCGCTTGCAACTCTCGGCGTCACGTGTTCGCTGATTTATTACACGGCCTCGCTGATCGCTGCTATGCGTTTTGCCGCGCATGCCTCGGATCCAGCCCCCTCGCTCCCCAAGCCGCCACCGCGCATCGCTGTACTGAAGCCGCTCTCCGGGCTCACCTCCAGTCTGCTTGCAAACCTCGCCAGCTACCTCGAAAGCGGCTATCCACGCGCTGACTACTTCTTCGCCGTCCCGAGTTACGAGGATCGCGCAGCCGAGGCGCCGGTCGCACTACGCTCACAGTATCCTTACGCAAACATCACGCTGATCGTCGGTGACGAGGCCGGCGTCACTAACCGCAAGATCGCCAAGGTAATCCGCATGGCCGAGCGGGCCGAGCGGGCCGACGCCTTCGTGCTCAGTGACGCAGATATCTCCATAGAGCGTGGCCATCTGGAACGTCTGATCGGCGAACTCTTTGCCGACGATCGCGTGGGTCTAGTGACTTGCGCCTATCGGGCGCGGCTGACCGACACATTCGCGTCCCGACTGGCCGCGCTTTTCATCAATACCGATTTCACCCCGATGGTGATGCTGGCGGTCGCACTTGAGCCTCTGCGCTACGCCTTCGGCGCGACCATCGCAGTGCGCCGCACCGCTCTGGAAGCCGCTGGCGGCGTGCGCCCGCTCGGCAACAAACTCGCCGACGACTTTGAACTGGGCCGCGCGGTGGTTGAAAGCGGATCGGAAATCAGGCTTTCGCGCTCACTCGTGACCTCGGCGTGCGAAGAAAGAACCTTTGGCGAATTCTGGCAGCGCAATCTCCGCTGGGCGCGAACCTATCGTATGATGCGTCCGCTGAGCTTGCTCACCATACTCATCAACGGGCCCCGTGGGGGCTCGCGATGCTCGTCCTGACCCATGCCCGCCCCGCGGCAATCGCCGTTTGCGCCGCCGTTATCGCCGGGCGCCTGGCGAGCTCGGCACTGATCCTGGCACGCACGCTCAAGTTGCCTGAGCTGACAAGCGACGTGTGGTTGCTGCCGTTGAAAGACCTGGTAATGGCCGCAATCTGGGCCGTAAGTCTGGTGGGCCATGAAGTTGCCTGGGGTGGGCGACGCTTTATCGTTTCGCGCGACGGTGTGATGCGCGAAATCACCGATGGCTAGCGCGCGTGGCGCACTGGCGCAGAACCTCGCGCTCGGCCTCGTCGCCGACCTGCTGCTCGCGTGCGGGCTGATGATGATGAAGGTCCGCGCGGACGCGCTGCCGATGGCGCGCGGGCGCGGCACGTTCAGCGCAGTGATGGCGTGGATTCGCGACCCGATATGGATCGGCGGACTCGCGGTGCAGGCCGCCGGCTATGCGCTGTATATGGTCGCGCTCGTGGGCACCCCGGTGTCAATGATGGCGGTGGCGATGCAGGGCGGGATCGCGCTGTTCGTGGTGCTCGCGGTGGTCTTCCTCGGCGAGCGCGCGCGGCTGTGGGAGTGGCTCGGGATTGGCGGCGTCCTGGTGGCGATGCTGATGCTGGCCGGCTCGTTCGATGCGGACGCACCTCAAGGCCCGCTCGATGCCAACGCGCTCGCAATGGCCTCCGTAGCCGCGGCCGCGATCACACTGGCGCTGCTGCTCGCGCGAGGGCTGCGGCAAAACGGCGCGGCCACCGCGATCGCATCGGGAATCGTGCTGGGATTCGCCGCCCTCTACACCAAGCCGCTCGCCGACGGTCTGGCCGCCGCTCCTGACCTTGCGGCGCTCGCGGCGGTACTGCTCGTGAGCCCTTATACTTATCTGACGATCGCGACTAACGTGGCGGGGCTGGTGATGTTGCAGAACTCGTTCGCGATGGGCCGCGGCATCATCGCGATGCTGCTCTCCCCCGCGATCTCCAACGTGATACCGATCGCGGGCGGAATCGCGGTCTTCGGCGAGAAGCTTCCGGGTGAACCATTCGCCGCGGCGATGCGCGCGGGCGCATTCGTCTTGACCATCGTGGCCAGCGCAGCGCTCGCCGCCGGCGATCTTGGCGCCGGCGCATCCCGTTAAGCGATCGTTGAACCGATGATCTAACCGATCGTTCTGGCGGCGCGCAGCGCGGCGAGTTCCTGCTCCGCGTAGCCGGCCGTCCGCAGCACTTCGTCGGTATGTTCGCCCAGCCGAGGCGCCATCGAGCGCAGTACCGCTTTCTCGCCGTTGACGTTCACGGCAACGTCGACGATCTCGAAATTGGGCACGCGAAAGCCGTCGATTCGTTTGATCATCCCGGTCGCGTTGACCTGTGGGTCGTCGTGCACTTGATCGAGGCGGTTGATCGGACTGCACGGCACGCCGACCTCGCGCAAGGCCGCAACCCAGTATTCGGTTGGACGCTGCCGCGGCGCTCCTCGATAATTGCGTGCAGCTCGGCGCGGCGCGGCACGCGCGAGGCGTTGCTCCTGAAGCGATCGTCCTGGGCGATCTCGGGGATGCCCAGCAACTCGCATAAACGGCTGAACAGCCGATCGTTGCCTGCCGCGATCATGATCCAGCCATCCACGGTCTCGAACGCCTCATAGGGCGCGGCCGCTGGCGACGCCGAGCCCGTGCGCTCGGGTACCTCGCCAGTCGCCATGTAATTGCTCATGTGCAGCGTAGTCCACGCGACACCGGTCTCGAGCAGGCTCACACCGACCCTGGCGCCACGCCCGGTCTTGCCGCGCTCAATAATCGCCGCGAGCACTCCGGAGAATAACCAAAGCCCAGAGCCCATATCGATGATGGGAACCACCACGCGTGCGGGCGGCGCGCCGGGATGGCCGGTAACGCTGATGACGCCCGAGTGCGCCTGGCCGAGCGGGTCGTAGCCGGGTAGATGGCGCATCGGGCCGCTTTCGCCAAAACCGCTGATCGCAGCATAGATGAGCCGCAGGTTTTGCGCCTTCAGATGATCGTAGCCAAGCCCGCGCGCCTCGGCGCTGCCGGGCTTGAGCGAATGGACGAAGACGTCGGCGCTCTTCGCGAGCCGCTGAGCGACCTCGACGCCCGCGGGATGATCGAGATCGACGCACACGCTCTTCTTGTTGCGGTTGTATGCCAGAAACGCGGTTGAATCACCGGGCTCGGCCTCTCCGCCGCGCCATGCGGGAGCGTAGCGCCGCGAGTCGTCGCCGCTTCCCGGACGTTCGATCTTGATTATCGTGGCGCCGAAGTCGCCGAGAAGCTGGGTGCAATATGGACCGGCAACGTTCTGGGTGAGGTCGATTGCGACGATTCCATCGAGGGTATTAGGCATTCGTTAAGCGCCACCCGGTTTTGGGCGGAGCCGGCGCGGATTCGGCATCCGCGCCGACGCTCGCTCAAGCTAGGAGATCTCCTTCAGACACTTCTTGATCGCTTCGAAATTGGGGACCTGGCGCGCGTCCTCAAGCACTTCGCGGTAGCGGACTTTGCCCTGGCCGTCGATCACGTAGGCCGAGCGCTTGGACACCCCCTTGAAGCCTAGCAGGTCCGCGTACAGCGAATCGTAGGCCGGCGACACTTCCTTGTTGTAATCGCTGAGCAGCGGGAATTGGTAATTCTGCTCTTTCGCCCAGGCGTCGAGCGCGAAAGGGCTGTCAGTGGAAATTCCGAACACCTTGCATCCGAGCTGTTCAAACTCTCCCAGCGTGTCACGCACGCTGCCAAATTCATTGGTTCAAGTGCCAGTGAACGCCAGGGGCACGAACAGCAACAGAACTTTACTGCCACGCAGTTCGGAAAGTTTCACCTCCTTCATTTTGTTAGACTTCATCGTGAAGTCGGGCGCCTGCTGCCCCACCTGTAAAGCCATTCGCGTCTCCTTTTATCAATTATTCCCGCAAGTCTATATTCAAGGGCCTAAAATCGCGCCTTCGGCACTGCAAGACCCGGCATGTCCGCGCGCATTCTGAAGATCGTTCCCTTGCGGCTTACGTCCTCAGTGTTGTCCGCCGTAACCACGTACAGATCCATCATGTCGGCGCCGCCGAAACAGAGACTCGTCACCATCTCTGCCGGGATTTTGATCCTCCGTTCCACTGTGCCGTTGGCTTTGAAGCGTACGACCTCGCCATAGCGCACGACCGCCACCCACACTCCACCCTCGACGTCCACCGCCATTCCGTCAGGCCATCCCTCGGGCAATTTCCCAAAGACGCGGCGATCCTTCAGACGTCGGTCGCCGGTAACGTCATACGCCCAGACCGCCTTGGTGGTCGAATCACAATGATACAGCAAGCTGGCGTCAGGGCTGAACCCCATCCCGTTGGTCACTTCGATCCCTTCCCAGAGCTTGGTAACCGCGTTGGGCGGGTCGACGCGAAATACGTTACCGGGGATCGGCTTGTCCGTGCTGAGCGCGTCGAACTCGAGCGATCCGACGTACACACTGCCGTGCGCGTCGACGGTGAGATCGTTGAGCCCGCGCAGCGCCCGGCCTTCCCATTCGGTGAACAGGTCCTGGCTTTGCTTCGTAGCCTCGTCCCAGCGGATCAGGCTGCGGCCGCTGCAAACGATTCCGCCTGCGGCATTGAGCGCGATTCCGCCGACCCCGCGGCGGCGCGGGATGAGAGTCTCGATGGAGCCGTCGGGGCTCCGGCGGTAGACACCGCCGTTGGGCACGTCGCTGAAGTAGAGGCGGTTGCGTTCGTCGACGCGCGGTCCTTCGATGAGACCGTAGCCGTGGGCCAGAGTTTCAAGCTGCATCGCAGGATCCTCCACTGCCCGTTTAGCACGAGGCGGGGCCGCCCTGCGAGCAGGGCGGCCCGCTGCGGGGTCTGCGCGCATATCGCGGGTCAGTAACCTTCAAACACCGGACGCGGCGGGATCTTGCACGGCGCGCCCCGCGATTGGTGGCGGTGTATCTTCGAGCCGCAGCCGCCGATGACAAAGATAGATCAGCACCGGCTGTAGGACACGGGTGAGAAGCAGAATCGCGAGCGCGCCGCCGATCACCACGATCGCCAGCGGACGCTGAGTCTGCGCGCCGATCCGGGTCGAGAGCGCAGCCGGCAGCAATCCGAACGCGTCGACCATGTCGGTCATCATCGTGGCGCGGAGCCTCCGGTCGGAGCCCATGATGATCGCTTCGCGGAACGGATGCCCTTCCTGCCACAGCTGCCGGATATAGAAGCTCAGCAAAATTCCGTCCATCACCGCGATGCCAAAGATGGAAATGAAGCCGACCGCTGCCGACACGCTGAACGGCGTGCCCGTCAGGTACAAGCCGAGTATTCCCCCCATACAGGCGATGGGAATCTGCGCCATGATGACGAAGGTGTCGATGAGCGAAGTGGTCGCCGCAAATAGCACGCCCGCAATCAGCACAAGCGCGAAGGGCACCACGATCATCAGGCGGCGGTTGGCCTCTTGCAGCTCGCCATATTCGCCAGCCCATTCGAGGTGCACGCCTTCGGGCAGCTTTATCTCGCGGGCGACGGTCCGCTTGGCGGTCTCGACCGTGCTCTGCAAATCGCGTCCGCGAATCGCAAACCGCACCGGCACGTAGCGCTCGAGACCTTCGCGGTAAATGAATGACGCACCTTCATCGGTGCGGACCTGGGCGATCAAGTCGAGCGGGATATCGGCGCCGGTAGGCGTGGGAACGCGAATGCTCTTGATCGCGTCCAGGCTTTGGCGATACTGCGGCTTCCAACGCACGACGAGGTCGAAGCGCTGGTCACCCTCGAAAACCTGGGTCACAGCTTGTCCGCCGATCGCCGCCTGCACGATCGACGCCACGTCGGATACGTTTAGTCCATAGCGCGCGGCCGCAGCGCGGTCTGGTTTAATCACCAGATTGGGCTGGCCGAGCGAGCGATATACGGCCAAGTCCACCACGCCGCGCACCTTAGCCATCACCTCGACCAGTTGATTGGCGATCCGCTCGTCGGCGGCGAGGTCGCGCCCGAACACCTTGACCGAGTTGGTGCCTTTCACCCCTGAAAGTGCTTCGTCGATGTTGTCCTGGATGTTCTGCGAGTACCCGAAACTGACGCCAGGAAACTCGCGCTGGAGCCGATCGTCCATCTGTTTGACGAGTTCGGCTTTTTCGAGTCCCGCAGGCCATTCCGCCTTCGGCTTGAGGTCGACCGAAAATTCGATATTGAAGAAGCCGGTGGTCTCGGTCCCGTCGTCGGGGCGCCCAAGCTGCGAAACCACGGTTGTCACCTCAGGAAATGAGAGGAAGAGATGGCGCATCCGCGCCGTCAAAGTGGCGCCGCGATCGAGAGAGATAGTGAGCGGCATCGTGGCGCGCGCCCAGATGTTACCCTCCTCGAGCTTGGGCAGGAATTCGCCGCCGAGGCGCGGATAGGTCGAGGCAGCCAACGCAGCGAGTACCACTATTACGCTCAGCGTCAGGCGAGGCCATCGCAGCACGGCCACGAAAACGCCGTGGTAAAAGCGAGTGATCGCGTACCACACGGGATTGTAGACGTCGTGCAGACCGCGCGCGAAGGCGAACGATCCCAATACCGGCGTGAGCGTAACGGCCAGCAGGATCGCGCTTCCCAGCGCGTAGGCATAAGTATGCGACATAGGCGAGAAGATCGCGCCTTCGACCCCGCGCATCGTGAACAGAGGCAGAAATGCGATCACGAAGATAAGCGTCGAGAAGAGCATCGGGCCGCCGACTTCCTGCGCGGCGCGCAAGATTCGTCCAAATGGGGACTCGTGCGCGAACTCCTCCGAGCTCAAGTGGCGGTTGATGTTCTCCATGACGATCACGGTGGTATCGATGATGATGCCGAAGTCGATCGCGCCAAGCGAAATCAGGTTGGCCGGGGTCTCGCTCACCCGCATCAGGATGAACGCGCCGCACAACGCCAGCGGGATATTGATCGCGGCGATTATCGCCGCCTTCAGATTGCCCAGGAAGAAGATCAGCACCAGGAAGACCAGCGCCATGCCGATCGTCAGGTTCTCCAGCACCGTATGCAAAGTGGTCTGGACCAACGAAGTGCGATCGTAGTACGGCACGATCCGGTAACCGTGCGGAAGCATCCCGGAACTGTTGAGCTGTTTTACCTTGGCCTCCACCCCGCGCAGCGTCTTGAGCGTGTTGCCGTACTTGCGCATCAGCACGATGCCCTCGCTCACCTCGTCGCGGTTGTTCATCCCGACGATCCCCAGGCGCGGTGCGTACCCTATCGAAACCGAGGCCACGTTGCCGACAGTTATCGGTGTCGACTTGTTGACCGACAGCACGGTATTGCGGATGTCGTCGAGCGATTCGATGAAGCCCAGGCCGCGCACGTCGAAGGCCTGCTCGCCGACGTCGAGGTAGTTGCCGCCTGAGCTGATGTTGGCGTTGGCGAGCGCGCTGGTCAGTGAGGAGAGCGGAACGCGGTAATAGTCCAGTTTTTGCGGGTCAACGTCGACATGATACTGCTTGGTGAGGCCGCCGAAAGTGCTGTCGCCGATCACGCCCGGCACAGTGCTGAGCTGGCGCGAGACGATCCAATCGTTGACGGTCTTCTCGTTAAGCAGATCGTGGTCGGGGCTCTCGACCGTGTAGCGATAGATTTCGCCGATCGAATTTTCGGGGGATATACCGGCCGTGATACCCGTCGGAAGGCTGACAAACTGGAGCTGATTTATGGTCTCGGCGTTGTCCCAGTAGTAGTCGCTGTCCCACGAGAAGTAGCAGCGGATGTCAGAAAGGCCGAAGAGCGAAATCGAGCGCATCGCCTCCAGGTTGCGCGTCGTGCTGAGCGTGTACTCCAGCGGCACAGTTACCAGCCGCTCGACTTCTTCGGCGCTGAGCCCATTGGGGAGCGTCAAGAGCTCGATCATCGGCTGCACCGGATCAGGATAGGCCTCGATGTCGATTTGCGAGAAGGCGTAGAGCCCGGACAACAGCAGCGCGATAGCCAGGCCGATAACCACGGCGCGGCCCTTGAGCGCGATCTGCATTAACGAGCGAATCACCGGCGCCTCCTAACCCTCACCGTGGGCCTCGCGCCAGAGCTCGTCGACTTGCAGCGAGCCGTCCACAACCACGGTGTCTCCAGGGCTCAGTCCGGAGACCACGCGGGCGTAGCCTTTTTCGTTCCACGACGTGATCACGACCTTGCGCCGCGCCACCGCGTTGGGCGTTACTCGCACATAGGCGAAATAGGAATCGGTATCGAAAACCAGCGCCTGCTGCGGGACTACCAGCGCCTGCCCCGGCAGCGTCACGATCCGCACCCGCACCAGCATCTGCGGCTTGAGTTTGAGATTCGGATTAGCGACGGTGCATCGGATCTGCGCGGTAAAGGTCGTGGGGTCGATCCCGGGACTGATTCGCGATATCACCCCCTTGAAGGCTTCATCTGGATAGGCCGTCGTCACTGCCTCGAGATCCTGACCCTCGTGCACGCGCGCGAGATCATCTTCGTAGATGTTGGCGGTTATCCAGACGTCGTTGAGCGTCCCTAGCGTATAAAGAACATCGCCGGGAGAGACCGCCGCGCCGCGCGTGGCCTTGTTCTCGATCACCGTGCCGCCGATCGGCGCGCGCATCCAGACCGTCGGATTGGGAGCGCTGATCGCGCGGATGTCCGCCGCTTCCATGCCGAGCAGTTCCAGCTTGCGCTCGGCCGCATCCTCCATCGAGGCCGCCAGCCCCGCGCTAGTGACAATTCCGGGGGCGCTGCTCAGATGCGCGGTCTGTTTGGCCTGCACGTACTCAGCCTCGGCGGTCATGAAGTCCGGACTGTACAATGCGACGATTTGCTCTCCCCGATGCACGTTGTCCCATTGCGACACGCGCACCTGTTCGATTCGTCCGGCCACGCGCGAGACGATGCTCGAGACGCGGCGATCGTCGAACGTTACCTGGCCGTTCGCCTCGAGCACCGAAGGCAATTCGACCTCGCGCACTTCGCCGAACGTCGCGCCCGGTACGCGCGCGGAGTCCAATTGAAGTAGCTCCTCGCCGTTGGTTTGGTGGATGATCTGCGGAACCGGCGCAGGCGGCGTCTCGACTGCGGCGCTGCCAGGCGACGAGCTTTCGCATCCATTGAGAACTGCGAGGGCCGCGAGGAACGCGAAGCCTGCTAACGCCACCAGCGCACGCTGTGATGTCGCGGCCGTCCGAAGTCTCATTATTGGCCCAGTGGTGCGCCGACCGCCTGCTCGAGCGCAACGCGATTAGCTACAAACTGGTTGGCGCTCTGCAGATAGCTTACACGGGCATCGTAACCGCGGCGTAGCGCCGCTGCGAGCGCCACGAAAGGAATCTTGCCCGACTGGTATGCGGTCAGCGCGACCTCGAAATCCTCGTTGGCCAGCGGAATGAGTGATTGCCGATACAGGATCGCCGTCTGATAGCCATACTGGGCCGATCGATACAGCGAGGTGACTATCGCCGCAGTCTGATTCTTGACCGACACCAAGTCGTAGCGCGAGGCTTCGAGTTGCGTGCGGGCGCGCGCGACATCTTCGTTTTGCTTCAGCCAGAAAAAGATCGGCATGTTGGCGCCGATAACCCACGAATGATCCTGGGTGCGGTTGGGCGCCGGCGCGGCGCTGGCGAGCAGGTAGTGATCGAAGAAGTAGCTCACAGTGAAATCGGGCAGATATTCCATCTTCGCAAGCTGCAGCGCGGTATCCGAATTACGCTCGGCGAGCGACGCCTCGAGAATCTCCTGGCGCAGGGCCTCCGCGCGATCGATCAGCGTATCGAGCGGGATTTTGAGCGCATCGAAAGAGAGCGTCCGCTCGAAGTCGAGCGGCGCGCCGGGGGGGCGGCTCAGAAGCTGATTCAGCGCAGTCTCGTCATTCTCGATATTGGTCTTGTACTGGAGTTGCAACTGCCTGGCTGCAGCCAGGTCGAACTCGGCACTTACGAAATCTGTTTGCGTCACCTGGTTGGTGGAGTATGCGACCTGCGTTACCTTGAGCACCTGCTCGAGATCCCGCACATTCTCAGCATTAACGTCGGCGAGCGCACTGTCGAGCACGAGCTGGTAGTAAACGGTTTCTACCGCGGCGCGCGTATCGCGCACGATGGCCTGGTACGTGAGCCGAGCGACCTCCGCCGAGCGCCTCACCTGAGTGCCCTGCAACAGCGCTTTGCCCGGGAATTGGAAAGCCTCGCTTATCAGCAAAGTATTATACGACGTCCGGTTAAAGCCGTTGCCCGCGCTATCGCCGTTGGTATACGAAATCTGCGGATCGTTCGGCGCGTAAGCCTGCTTGATCGAGTGCTCCGCTGATTCCCATCGCGCGCGCGCCGCGCGAACTTGCGGATTCACTTCAAGCGCGACCTGCACCAGTTGCGTCACGTCCAGCGCCTGACTCCCCGCGCGGCTCCCGGACGCCGCGCTCGCCCCCTTGGGGAGGAGTATCGTCAGCGCCGCGGCCGCCATGACGGCAACGGCGGCCGCTTTGCTCGCCTGAATCCGCATATTCTCGGTCCCCTTCCATCGCGAGGTTCGTAGTATAGACGTTGCCGCCTGTCCCGAGTTGCAACCATTGGCGCTTTGCCTCTGCCGTAAACCGTCCGAGCATCGGCACCCTGTCCGAGCCCCCGCTCGACTGGGCGTATCAATTAGACCGCCTCGGGCGCGCTTACGGAAGAGGGGCAAGGCGCACATGAGCGTTCCGTTATCGCCGTTTAACCCGGCTGTAACAGGTCTGGCTATGGAAATGCGACAGCGGCAATCGATACGCGCTTTCGCGCGCGGCGATTTGCCGCCGGATTTCGAGCGGCCGCGGATCGCAGCCACTATTGTGCTAGGGCTAGTATCGCTACTTGGCGGCCGTCTTCTCGCCGCTCGCTGGACCCTGCGTCTGAAGCTGACGCACGTACATCACCACGTCCCAGCGCTCGTCGGAGTTCATCGCGTCTCCGTATGAGGGCATGTGGATTCCGCCGTCCCGGATGTAGCCGTAGATGTACCCGTCGGGGAGGTTCTTGGTCACGCCCGTCACGAGATTTTTCGGATCGAAACCATGGGCGTGGAGCAGATGGGCCACCGGGCCGTCGCCATGTCCGCCCGAACCATGACACGGCATACAGTCGTTGTCGAAAAGCTCCTTGCCGTGAGCGATGTTTTCCGTGGTAGGCTTTAGTGGATTGTGCGCTCTAATGGTCGCCTGCTCGAGATCCTGCGGCGGCGAGCCGCTATCGGTGGGCAAGGTACCCTCCGGCATCACGCGCGGCGATACCTCGAGCGGCTGAATCGCCGGGCCACGGAACATGTCGATGCTCCAGGGGAATGACCAGGCTGCGCTGGCTCCAGCGACGACGAACGCCGCCATCGCGGCCACGATTGTCGCCAGCCTCGGCTGCGCGATCCGCGCCGTGCGCGTAACTCTGGCAGAGTGACTGGGCTGGCTTGGCACGGTTTTGGTCGGCTCGATCACGATCGACTCCTTTTCGGCTCGGCACAATAGCCTAACCTCAATCCGTCAGCAACGCTGTCGCGACTGTCTTCGCGCTCCTTATTTGACCACCACAACGCCGACCATGTGGTCCTTTTCATGTGGCAAACAGAGGTACTTGTAGGTGCCGGGCACGGTGAACGGATAGCTCCATTTCGCTCCCGGGGGCATGAAGCCGGAGTCGAACGGCTTAGCACCTGAGGGCGACGAAACGTCTTTGGGATTTTGTGCAACCGCGGGGTTGGTAGTCACTGAATGCAGCGAGGCCGCGTTGTTGATCCACTCAACGCTGTCTCCCTTTTGAATCGTGATTGTCTCTGGCACGAACTTGGGTGGCGTGTCGGTCATCTTGACTTCGACCGTCTTTGCAGTCGCGATCGACGGGACAGCGGCGGCGATCAGGACAAGCGCGGCCATAGCTGCGCCGGTGCGGAAAAAAAAGGTTCTGAGAAAAGCGGTGCTAACAGTAAGTTCACCCATGGTTTTTGCGGCTCCTCATACGATAACGCAAGGTTTGCCCGGGTTGCCCTCTTACCCAGGGGAACTCTGGGTTTGCTGGACTTTTCGGGCTCCGGCTAATATCGCGTATTCGGATAATTAAGTCCAGCTAACAGTCTTAGGCATGGCGGAGCCGTGCAGAACTGCGGCTTTGCTATTCAGCCTCAAGCAGCCCGCCCACTCGCACTCGCGACGGCGCGATGCACAGGTATGAGGCGATAGCGCCGACGAAGGCAACCAGCGCGCAGACCTCGAATGAGAGTGTGTAGGAACCCGTCGCGTCCGCGAGCTTGCCGACGATCGGAGGGCCCATCATCGCCCCCAAAGTAAACGTAATCGTCAGAAGCCCGGCAATTGAGCCGTAGCGCTTGAGTCCCAACGTCTCGACCTGAACCAGCGGACCCAGCGCGATCGGCGCCGAGCCAGTCAGGCCGCCGACGAGGGTAAAGATCACCAGAACCCAGAACATCCGCGCCTGCAGCAGTAGCGCAGTGTTCGCCCCGCCGAGCAACAAGCAAAGAGCGAGCGCATTCTTGCCGCCGATCCGGTCGCCCAACACGCCCATCGTTGGCTTACCGATAAGCGCCAGTCCTAACGAAACGCCGACTACCATCGTGCCCGCCCTAAGCGTGTAGCCAATACTGATGAGGTATTGCACGAGATGGATGAAGCTGCCGCCGACCGCGAATGTGAAGCAGAATTGAAGCACCACCAGCATCCAGAACGCTCGCGTGCGCAGCGCCTCGTTCAGCTCCAGTCCGGGCAGTGATGACGCGGATTCGGCGGCACTGGGCCTGCCGGTGCTGGCGTTTGCAGTGTCGTGTTCGGGACGCGTCCGCACGAAGATCAGGTATAGCGGCATGACGATCGCAACCACGGGAATCGCCAGCACCGCATAAGCGAAGCGCCACCCATAGACCACGTCGAGATGCCCTGCGGCGATCGCGATTACCATCCCCCCGAGCTCCATCCCGGCCGTGGTAAGACCCAGCGCTGTGCCGCGTCGCTCGCCGAACCAGTTCGAGATGACCATCGTGGCCGGCAAAATGGTCGACGCGCTCAACCCGACTCCGGTTACGACCGATCCGCCGATCACGCCATTGAAGGAGCCGGCCCGGGACATCATCACGATTCCGACTGCGGTCAGCAGAGCGCCAATGCTCATCACGATTTGCGCAGCAACTCGATCGAGCAGCCATCCGACCAATGGACCCACCACGAGCGCCGCTAGCGCCTGAGCCGCCGGCACTTTTCCGATTTGTTCCTTGGTGAGATGAAATTGCTTGAGTACCGAAGGTAAAAGGATCGGAAAGCAATCGTAGGCTACTCCCCAGATAAAGAAGAGCGCGAGAAAAAGCGCGCCGGCGAGTATCCAGGCCTTGCGATCTCGCTTGGTCATCACCGGTTCTCCTCGGCGCGCCACCGTATTCGGCCGATGGTTGATCGATAGTCGCGCGGACGCCGCGCGGAATTGTGGCGCATCGGCCGCGCTTGTGCAAAGACGCACTCGCTTGGCCATTCAAACAAAAAGAAGGGATGCGATCGGTCGCATCCCTTGATGCACATCAAGTGCCGGTGATTGCACATTAAGTGCCGGCCGAGCGGGTATATTATGCGGCGGCGGCCTTGGCCCCCATTTCCTTCACCTCAAAAGTCAGTCCGCGGGGCCCCGCGTCGACCACCACCCTGGAGCCGTCGCGTACCTCGCCGGCGAGGATCTTCCGCGCGAGCGCGGTCTCGAGCTCATGCTGCACCAGGCGCTTGAGCGGACGCGCTCCGTACTGAGGATCGTAGCCGCGTTCGGCGAAATAGTCGCTCGCCTTATCGGTCAGCTCCAGCTCGACCTTGCGCTCTTCGAGGCGCCGCTGTAGTCCGCGGATCTGGATGCTCACGATCTTGCGCAGCTCGTCGCGCGTCAGTGGATGGAAGACCACGATCTCGTCGACCCGGTTGAGAAACTCGGGACGGAAGCTCTTACGCAGCACGTCAAGCGCTTCCTCCTTCATCTTGTCATAGTCCCTGCCTCTATAAGCGAGGATGAGATCGCTCGCGATGTTCGAGGTCATGATCACGACGGTGTTTTTGAAGTCCACCGTCCGCCCCTGCCCGTCCGTCAACCGCCCGTCGTCGAGCAGTTGCAGCAGCACGTTGAAGACGTCGTGGTGGGCCTTTTCGATCTCGTCGAACAGGATAACCGAATAGGGGCGCCGGCGTATGGCCTCGGTCAACTGGCCGCCTTCCTCAAACCCAACGTAGCCCGGCGGCGCGCCAATCAGCCGCGAGACCGTGTGCTTCTCCATGTACTCGGACATGTCGATCCGCACCATGGCGGCCTCGTCGTCGAACAGGAATTCAGCTAGTGCACGCGCCAGTTCGGTTTTGCCGACGCCGGTCGGGCCCAGAAATATGAACGAGCCAATCGGACGATTCGGATCTTTGAGCCCCGCCCGCGCACGGATAACCGCGTCGGACACCGCCTTGACCGCTTCGTCCTGCCCGATGACGCGTTTGTGCAGTTGCTCCTCTAATTGAGAAAGTTTTTGCACTTCGCCTTCCATCAGGCGCGACACAGGAATGCCGGTCCATCGCGCGACAACCTCGGCGATATCCTCTTCGTCGACCTCTTCCTTGATCAGCCGGGTGGCACCCGCCGGTGTAGTACGCGCTTCAGCCTCGGCGAGTTCCTTCTCCAGTGCGGCCAGCTTTCCGTACTGCAGTTCGGCGACCTTGTTCAAGTCATACTCGCGCTTGGCTTTTTCGATCTCCTGACGGGTCTGCTCGATCTGGGCCTTGATGGCCGCGAGCTTTTCGACTGCGCCTTTTTCGCTCTGCCATTGCGCCTGCAGCGCGTCGCGCTTTTCGCGCGCCTCGGCCAGTTCTTTCTCCAGGCGCTCGAGCCGATCGCGCGAGGCCGCGTCGGTCTCACGCTTGAGCGCTTCGCGCTCTATCTCGAGCTGCATCACGCGGCGATTTACCTCGTCGAGCTCAACCGGCATCGATTCTTTCTCGGTGCGCAGCTTGGCCGCCGCCTCGTCGACCAGGTCGATCGCCTTGTCGGGCAAAAAACGATCGGTGATATAGCGTTTGGAGAGAATCGCCGCGGTCACCAGCGCGGAGTCCTTGATGCGGATGCCATGATGAACCTCGTAGCGTTCCTTGAGCCCGCGCAGGATGGAAATCGTGTCCTCGATGCTCGGCTCGTCGACCATCACGGGCTGAAAGCGGCGCTCCAGTGCGGCGTCCTTTTCGATATGCTTGCGATACTCATCGAGCGTGGTCGCGCCGATACAGTGCAACTCGCCTCGCGCCAGCGCCGGCTTCAGCAGATTGGACGCGTCCATCGCGCCCTCGGCCGCGCCCGCACCCACCACCGTATGCAGTTCGTCGATAAACAGGATGACCTGGCCGGCAGCCTCCTGCACTTCCTTCAGCACGGCCTTGAGCCGCTCCTCGAACTCGCCGCGGAACTTGGCGCCTGCGACCAGCGCGCCCATGTCGAGCGCGACCAGGCGGCGGTCCTTGAGTCCCTCCGGCACATCGCCGGCGACGATACGCTGGGCGAGCCCCTCGACGATCGCGGTCTTGCCCACGCCCGGCTCGCCAATCAGCACGGGATTATTCTTGGTCCGGCGCGACAGTACCTGGATGACGCGACGGACTTCCTCGTCGCGGCCGATGACCGGATCGAGTTTGCCTGCCGCGGCCATCTTGGTAAGGTCGCGTCCGTACCGCTCGAGCGCCTGGTAGGTCGCCTCGGGATTGGGTGAAGTGACTCGCTGATTGCCGCGCACCTTCTGCAGCGTCTCCATCAGCTTGTCGTGCTTCAACCCGGCCTCGCGCAAAATTCGCGAGGCGGCGCCCGGCTCGTCGAGCATCGCGATCAGCACGTGCTCGACCGAGATGTAGTCGTCCTTGAGTTTGCCCGCCTCCTGCTCAGCGCGCGCCAGTACGCGGCCAAGACGCTGCGTTGCATAGACCTGGCTCGAGTCGGTTCCGCCGCCAGTAACGCGCGGAATCTTAGCCAACTCCTCGGCGAGCTTCCTTCGCACGGCAGCGCGGTCCACGCCGGCCAGCTTGAGCACGGAGGAGACAAGACCCTCCTCATCCTCAAGCAGCGCGGCGAGCAGATGCTCGACGTCAACGGCCTGATTGTGAGCGCTTAGCGCGGCATTTTGCGCGCGCCCGAGCGCCTCCTGGAGCTTTTCGGTAAAACGGGACGGGCTACTCATGAGTTGATTGGCCTTTTCGCACAGCTTTCATCAAACTTAACCATTTTCCGCTGGCCGACAAGCGCGCAACGTTGGCGTACCGCCGCCAGAAGGCAATTTTCAGCTTGGCCAGGTCACGCCTCATTTGCTAAGCACAATCTGTTTAAAGCTGGAGTTAGACCATGCCCTTGACACTAACCATCAATAATCAACCGCGCCAGGATGACGTCGAGCCGCGGATGCTGCTGGTGCACTATCTGCGCGACGTCGCGGGGCTGACCGGCACTCAGGTCGGATGCGAGACGTCGCTGTGCGGCGCCTGCACGGTGTTGGTCGACGGCAACGCGGTCAAGTCGTGCACGATGCTCGCGGCGCAAGCGGACGGTGCCAAGGTCGCCACGGTCGAGGGGCTCGCCCGCGAAGGCGGTCGAGAATGCGCTCAACGGCAAAGCTCCGGATGCCAAGTTGCTCGCGGACGCGGCCGCGCACGCGGCC
The DNA here is from genome assembly GCA_963710455.1 of uncultured delta proteobacterium. Lineage (GTDB taxonomy): Bacteria > Desulfobacterota > Binatia > Binatales > Binataceae > JAKAVN01. Next base: position 23,688 of record CAVQAG010000003.1, on the reverse strand, counting down.
GACGGTATCGATCCACTCTCCGACATACATGCTTCGGCTGACTTCCGCGCCGAACTCGCGCGCGTGTACACGCGCCGAGCGCTGGAGAGCGCGGTCGCGCGCGCCAAGAGATAATTATCGACAGGGATTATCGATTCGTTATGAAAATCGCCGGCGAACAAACTCTATCAGCACCACGCGAGCGAGTGTGGGCGCTATTCAACGATCCTCAGCGGCTCTCGCGCCTGATTCCCGGATGCGAGAAGCTCGACGTCATCAGTCCCACCGAATTCGCCGGCACGCTCAACGTCGGTATTGCCGCCGTCAAGGGCATCTATACGGGCAAGCTCAAGCTCGACGAAGTCCGTCCACCCGAGCATTACAAGATGTCGGTCGACGGCAAAGGCAAGCAGGGCTTCATGCGCGGCGCGGGCACCCTCGACCTGATGGCCAGCAGTTCCAGTCAAACCGTGGTGACCTATGGCGGCGACGTCCAGATCGGCGGACCGCTGATGCAGGTTGGGCAACGAGTGATCGACAGCGCGGCCAAGATGATGATCGGGCAGTTTTTTGCCGCCGCCGACGCCGAACTCAAGGCCGAAGCGGCGGGCACGGTCGCCCGCCAGGGCTTCCTGCTTAACTTCTGGCGTTATCTGATGAGGGTGGTGCGCTCGCTCTTCGCGCGCGGCTGAGCGCGCTGTCACAAGGCCACGCGCCCATCGACCGCTTACTCACCCGCGATCATCATTTCGGAAATCTTGAGTGTCGGGGAGACTGTCGAGGATCGCCAGGCGAGATCGTTGCCGATCATCTCGATTGACATGAACATGTCCTTGAGGTTGCCAGCGATCGTGATCTCCTGCACCGGGTAGGCAAGCTCGCCATCCTCGATCCACATCCCGCCCGCCCCGCGCGAGTAGTCGCCGGTCACCGAGTTAACGCCGAAGCCAATAAGTTCGGTCACGTAGAGACCGCGCTTGACGGTGCGGATTATTTCCTCGGGAGAGTAGGTGCCGGGCTCCAGATAGAGATTGGTCGGGCTGACCGACGGCGCGTCGCCGACCGAGCGCGCGGCATTGCCGGTCGAGGCCAGGCCGAGACGGCGCGCGGAGTACGAGTCGAGCAGGTAGGTCTTGAGCAGTCCGCGCTCGACCAGGTTCTTCCGCGTGATCGGCAGGCCCTCACCGTCGAACGGCTTGGAGCCGAGCCCGCCACGCATCGTGCCGTCGTCGACAATCGTCACGCCGGTGTTGGCAACTTCGGTTCCCAGCCGGCCGACCAGGAACGACGCACCACGATAGAGCGACGGGCCCGAGGCTGCGCCCGCCAGCGAGCGCAGCAAGCCAGCGGCCATGTCGGGATCGAGCACGATCGGCGCACGCGTGGTTTTAATTTTTCGCGCGCCGAGCTTTCTGAGCGCGCGGCGGGCTGAAGTCAATCCTACCGACGCGGCATCTTCCAGGCCGTCGAAGCGTCGATTCTGGGTGTACCAATGTCCGGGCTGCATCGCGCCGTTCTCTTCCGCGATCGGCGCGACCGCGAGACCGTAGCTGGTCCCCCCATACTCGCCGGCAAAGCCCTGATTGTTGGCGAAGACCACGCGGTAGTAGCCAGAGTCGAACTCCGCCCCCTCTGAATTTTTGATTCTGCTGTCGGCCCCGAGCGCCGCGCGTTCGGCAGTGCGCGCGATTTCGAGCGCGCGGTCGGCGTCGATGATTCCGCTGGAAGGATCGGAGAGTTCGAGTTCCGGCAGCACGCGCGGATGCAGCCCCCGGTCGGGCAAGCCCGACCATTGGTCGGGCGCGGTCAGCCGCGCGAGACGCACCGTGTCGGCGACGAATTCACCGAGCGCCTTGCGTTCGAACTCGGCGGTCGACGCCGTGGCCGACGATTTTCCGACGAAGACCCGCACGCCGAGGCGGCGCTCACGCGAACTCTTGAGCTTCTCGACCTCGCCCATGCGCACACCGGCGCTCAGCGACTCGCCGCTGACGATCAAAACTTCGGCGGCGTCCGCACCCGCAGCGCGCGCCTGCTCCAGGCTCCACTCTGCGAGATCGATGCCCGGTTCGACTGATGACATCTGCAATATATCTCCGGCTGCTACAGGCCCGCGTCAGGAGCGCGTGCCGCCGACCGTAATTCCGTCGATCCGAATGGTCGGCAACCCCACGCCCACCGGCACCGACTGGCCGTCCTTGCCGCACGTGCCAACGCCCGCGTCCAGTTCAAGGTCATTGCCGACCATCGTGACGCGAGTGAGCACGTCGGGGCCGTTGCCGATAAGCGTCGCGCCCTTGACCGGCCGAGTCACCTTGCCGTCCTCGATCAGGTAGGCCTCGGAGGCCGAAAAGACGAATTTGCCGTTGGTGATATCGACCTGCCCGCCGCCGAAATTGACCGCGTAGAGGCCTTTGCGCACCGAGCGAAGAATGTCTTCCGGTGTGGATTCGCCAGGCAGCATGAAGGTGTTGGTCATACGGGGCATCGGGCTGTGCGCGAAGCTCTCACGGCGTCCGTTGCCGGTCGGCTCCATTTTCATCAGCCGCGCGTTAAGGCGGTCCTGCAGGTAGCCACGCAGGATGCCCTTTTCGATCAGCACGGTGCGCGAGGTCGGAGTGCCCTCGTCGTCGATATTAAGACTGCCGCGGCGATTGGGAATCGTGCCGTCGTCGACTACCGTGCAGAATTCGCTCGCGACGCGCTCGCCGATACGGCCGGAAAAGGCGGAGGTGCGCTTGCGATTGAAGTCGCCCTCCAGCCCGTGGCCGATCGCCTCGTGCAACAGGATTCCAGGCCATCCCGGCCCCAATACCACCACCATCTCGCCCGCCGGCGCGTCGACCGCGTCGAGGTTGGTGATCGCCTGGCGCGCCGCCATCAGCGCGTGCTCGCGCCATCGTTCGCCCTCGAAGAAAAAGCTCCACTCCACCCGTCCGCCGCCGCCGGAGCTGCCGGACTGACGGCCCTTGTCGTCCTCGGCGATCACCATCACGTTCAGGCGGCAAAGCGGCTGCACGTCGGCCGCGATCCGCCCTTCGCTGTTGACCACCATCACGATTTTGCGCTCGGCCGCAAACGACGCCATCACGCTCTTCACGCGTGGGTCGAATTCGCGCGCAACCCGATCGATCTCATTGAGCAGCCTGGCGCGCTCTTCCAGCGGCACCTCCAGCGGCGTGCTCTCGAGCTCGTAAAGCTCATGGCGCGCAACCGGACGGCCGACCTGCACCGCAGCCGGCGAGTCGCCGCCGCGATGCGCTATCGCGCGGGCGGCCTCGGCTGCGAGCCGCATCCGATCGATCGTGACTTCATCTGAGTACGCGTAACCGGTCCGGTCTTCGGCGCACACGCGCACACCGACGCCGTGGCTCAGGCTCTTGCTGGTACGGTTAACGATCGAATCTTCCAGGCTGAGGCCTTCAGCGCTCCGGTACTCGAAGAAAAGATCGGCGTAGTCCGCTTTGCGCTCCAGCGCAGTGCCCAGAGTCCGTTCAAGGGCGCTTTCGGTCATCCCGAAACGGTTCAGAAAAAACTTGTCGGGCTGGGTCAATTCGTTAGCCATTAAGGCACTCCGGCGATGTATGATCGCGATTCCGATTGAGTTTATCAGAGCGCAACGGCTACGGCACGAAGAGGAGAAGATTTGCTGACGGCGATTGCCTTTCAAGCAGTCTTCGGACGATTTTCGATGCTTTGAAGCGTTACCCGCAAGCTTCGCAGCCGGGATGAAGGACACCGCATCGGCCTGTGACCACGCGAAAAAGAGAGACGAACTGGAACGCCGCAAGACCTATTTTGGGAATGACGACACTCGCTGCCGATTCTAGCCGGCGGCGGCCGCCGCGCGGCGTTCGCCGTGCTGATGCTCCCGGGTCTCCGTCTTGCGCCGCTTCTTGCGCGGCGCGGCGGTCTCGGAGGCGCCGGTGAACTCGATTACCGAGATCGCGGCGGCATCGCCGCGGCGCACACCGTACTTGATGACCCGTGTGTAGCCACCGGGACGCTCCTTGAAACGCGGTGCGATCTCATCGAACAGTTTCTTGACCGCGCCGTGCGATCCCAGAAAGGCGTAGGCGCGCCGATGTGCGGCGAGGTCGCCCCGCTTGCCCAGCGTCACCATCCGGTCGGCCCAGCGCCGCAGCTCCTTGGCCTTCGCGTCAGTGGTCTTGAGCCGGCCATACTGGATAAGGCTCAACACCAGGTTGCGCATCAGGGCTTTGCGATGGGCCGAGGTGCGATTGAGCTTGCGGCCCGAGTTAAGGTGACGCATCGATAGTGGCTCCCGCGGTACGCTGCGCGGCGCTCAGGCCGATTCGCGCCGCTCCTGCTCGGCCCACATGCGGTCGAGCTCACTGCGCGGCGGCAGGTTGTCCAGGCGCATCCCGAGCGAGAGGCCCATGTCGGTTAGGACCTCTTTTATCTCGTTGAGCGACTTGCGGCCGAAGTTCTTAATTTTGAGCATGTCCTGCTCGGTGCGTTGGACCAGCTCTCCGATGTACTTGATGTCGGCGTTCTGCAAGCCGTTGAAGGCGCGCACCGAGATCGGCAGCCCTTCGACCGGCCGGTACAGATATTCGTTGAGCATGGGGCGCTGCTCGCCGCCCTCGACCGCGACCGGCGCTTCGGCCTCTTCTTCGACCCCGGCGAAAATCGTCATCTGGTCCCGCGCCACTCGCGCCGCATAGGTCAGCGCGTCACGCGGCGAGATTGAACCGTCGGTCCAGATCTCGAGTGCCAGGCGGTCGTAGTCGGTGCGTTGGCCGACGCGCGCATTGGTCACGGTGAAGTTGACCTTTTTGATCGGCGAGTAAACCGCATCCAGCCGAATTGTGCCGATCGGCTCCTCGTCCTCGGTGCGCTCGGCCGGCGCATAGCCGCGCCCGCGGCGGATCACCAGCTCCATCTCCAACTCAGCGCCCTTCTCGAGCGTCGCGATATGCTGGTCGGGCGTAAGCACTTCAAGGCTCGGACCGCCGGTGATATCGCGGGCGCTCACCGTGCCCTCGCCGCGCGACTTGAGCGTAGCCGTCAGGTGCTCGCCCTCGTGCAGGCGCAGCCGCACCTCCTTCAAGTTGAGGACGACATCGGTCACGTCCTCCTTGACGCCGGGCATGGTGGAAAACTCGTGCAGGACGTTTTTCATCCGCACCGCGGTAATCGCAAACCCAGGCAGCGAGGACAACAGGATACGGCGCAGTCCATTGCCGATCGTGATGCCGTAGCCACGCTCCAGCGGTTCGGCGAAGAACCGTCCGTAGGTCGGGGTTAGTTCTTTTTCGTCGAACTCGACAGCCTTCGGCTTAATTAAATCGCGCCAATCATTGTGCATATCCGATCGCTCTTCTCCGGAAGTTTTTTCGCCCCCACCTCGCCCCGCACTCCGCCCGGTCCCGCGCGCCGTTTTAGCGCGAGTAGTGCTCGACGATCAGCTTCTCGCTGACCGGCATCGTCAGGTCAGCGCGCGCCGGCAGCGCTCGCATCGAGCCGCGGAACTGATCGCGTTCCAGCACGATCCACGACGGCGCGCCGCGCCGTTGCGACATCTCGATCGCCTCGACGATCACCTTCTTGGTGCGGCTCCGCCGGCCACGCTCACCACCTCGCCCACGTCAAGCAGATATGACGGCACCGTCACCGGCTTGTTGTCGACTTCGATATGGCCGTGGCGCACGATCTGGCGCGCCTGGGCGAGCGAACTGGCGAAGCCGAGTCGATAGACCATAGAGTCGAGCCGGCGCTCGAGCAGCACCAGCAGGTTCTCGCCGGTGATCCCGGGCATCCGCTCCGCCATCTCGAAGTAATGCTTGAACTGAGTCTCCATTAGACCATAAATCCGCCTGACTTTCTGCTTCTCGCGCAGGCGAATCGCAAACTCCGAAAAGCGCGTACGGGCCTGGCCATGCGCGCCGGGCGGATAGTTGCGCCGCTCGATCGCGCATTTGTCGGTGTAACAGCGCTCGCCCTTAAGGAAGAGCTTGAGCCCCTCGCGCCGGCACAACCGGCATACCGGTCCTAGATACCTTGCCACCTTGTTCTGCTCTCCTAAACGCGGCGCCGTTTGGGCGGCCGGCATCCATTGTGCGGGATTGGCGTCACGTCCTTGATCGAAATCACCGAAAGCCCCGCAGCCTGGAGCGCACGCACCGCCGATTCACGTCCGCCGCCAGGGCCCTTCACGAAGACGATCACCGCGCGCATCCCAACGTCGCTAACCTTGCGCGCCGCCGCTTCGGCGGCCATCTGTGCGGCAAATGGCGTCCCTTTGCGCGAGCCCTTGAAGCCGACCGATCCGGCACTCGCCCACGCCACCACCAGACCCTGCTGGTCCGTTATTGTGACGATCGTGTTGTTGAAAGTGGCGTGCACGTGCGCGACGCCCTCGGGCACCGTGCGCCGGACGCGCCGGCGCCGTGGTGCAGGTGCCGCTGCGGCCGCGCCTGCCGCTCCAGCAGCTGCCGCGGGCGTTCCGCCGGCGGCGGCCTTCTCGCCGCCCTGACCGCCCTGCGCTTTGCCCGCCGCGGGCTTGGTTTCCTTGTTCTCGTCAGCCATCAGGCTTGCGTTCTCTCCTGCACGTCGGCCGTCAGTTCAGGCCGATAAAGTTTCGGCGATAGTTTGCGATCAATCCGCCCGGTCCTGCCCCTCAGCCGCCTTAGCCCTTGGGCGGCGACTGCTTTTTACCCGCGACGACCTTGCGCGGCCCCTTGCGGGTACGCGCATTGGTATGCGTCCGCTGGCCGCGCACCGGCAGTCCGCGGCGATGTCGAATGCCGCGGTAGCATCCAAGGTCCATCAGCCGCTTGATCGACTGCTGCACTTCGCGCCGCAAATCGCCTTCGACCTTGTACTTTTCGTCGATGACATTGCGGATATGGACCTGTTCTTCGGGAGTCAGCTCGTCGCTGTTGCGCGCAGGATCCACCTTGGCTTCCGCGAGGATCTTCTGCGCCGCACTGCGGCCAATTCCATAGATGTAGGTCAACGCGACTTCCATCCGCTTGTGATGGGGCAGTTCGACTCCGGCGATGCGTGCCATGCGGCGAAACTCCTTATTCCGAGTCTGTCATTGCTCCTGGCTCAACCCTGACGCTGCTTGTGACGCGGGTTGGAACACAGGATGCGCACCACGCCCTCGCGGCGCACGACCTTGCAATTCTTGCAAATCTTTTTAACTGACGCCCTGACCTTCATCGTATTATGTCCGCTCTCTCGCGCGATCTCTTTTCACTTTCCTCCGGCCGCTTTAACGCATCCGGTAGGTTATCCGGCCACGAGTCAAATCGTACGGTGAGAGTTCCACCGTGACCCGATCTCCCGGCAGGATTTTGATGTAGTGCATCCGCATCTTGCCCGAAATATGCGCCAGCACCCGATGCCCATTCTCCAACGACACCCGGAACATCGCGTTGGGCAGCGCTTCGAGCACGGTGCCTTGTACCTCGATGGCGTCGCCCTTAGACATTTGCCACTTCGCTCAAAATTCGCGGCCCACCGGCCGTAATTGCAATCGAGTGCTCAAAATGCGCCGACAGCTTGCCGTCGGCGGTCACTGCCGTCCAACCGTCCTTCAGGATGCGCAGCTCAGGCACTCCTTCATTGATCATCGGTTCGATCGCGAGCGCCATTCCCTCCTGCAGGCGCGGATTGGGCATCCCGCGCCGCACGTAGTTGGGCACCTGCGGATCTTCGTGCAGGCTGCGCCCGATTCCATGTCCGGCGAAGTCGGTTACCACCGAAAAGCCCGCGCTCTCGGCGGTCTGCTGCACGGCGCGCGCGATATCGCTAATCCGATTACCGACGTGCGCCTGCTCGATTCCCGCGTAGAGCGCCGCGCGCGTGACGCGCAACAGACGCTCCGCGCGATCCGATATTTTGCCTACCGGCACAGTGCGCGCCGCGTCGCCATAGAAACCCTGGTAGATCACGCCGAAGTCCAGTCCTACGATATCGCCCGCCCGTAGACGGCGTCCGGATGGGATTCCATGAACGATCTCTTCGTTTACCGACACACACAGCGTCTTGGGATAAACCACGTCGTGCGGCTTGTAGCCCTTGAACGCCGGGCGCGCGCCCTTGCTGTAGGTCAACTCCTCTGCCAACCGGTCGAGCTCTTCGGTCGTGACGCCGGGTTTGACCGCAGCCGCCAGCTCGTCGAGGATTTCGGCCACGATCATGCTCGCTCGATGCATCAGCGCGATCTCTTCGGGACTCTTGAGCAGGATCACGCGGGTTTATCCTTGGACGCCGCCGCAGCGGGGCCGAGGGCCTCGATGATACGCTGCTGAATTTCCTCGGGCCGTCCGATTCCGTCGATCTGCTTCAGCAATCCTGCCCGTTCGTAATACTCCATCAACGGCCGCATCGTCGCCGCGTAAACGTCCAGGCGCATCTGGACGGTATCCTCGGCGTCATCGTCACGCTGATAGAGTTCGCCGTTACAGCTGTTGCAGAGATTTTGATTGCGGGGCGGATCGTAGATCAGGTGATACATCGCGCCGCAATTCTTGCAAGTGCGCCGGCCGGAGATGCGCTTAACGATTTCCTCATCCGGCACCATTATAGCAATTACCTTGTCGAGGTGCCGCTGACCGCCCGTCTTGAGCATCGCGTCCAGCGTCTGTGCCTGCGCCACCGTGCGCGGGAACCCATCCAGGATAAAGCCGGAGGCGGCGTCGGGCTGGCTGAGACGCTCCTCGATTAACTTGAGCACAAGGTCATCGGGCACCAACGCGCCCTTGTCCATGTAGCGCTTGGCCTCCACGCCCAGCGGCGTGCGCCCCCGCACGGCGTTGCGCAAGAGATCGCCGCTCGCCACTTGAGGCGCGCGCAGGCGCTTCTCCAGCATTCTCGCCTGCGTGCCCTTGCCCGCGCCGGGCGGGCCCAGCAAAACCAACCGCACTTGCGCCTACCCTCCCCTGCGCGACTTGATACGGCCGCGCCGCATGAAGCCCTCGTAGTTGCGGGTCAGCAGATGGGTTTCCATCTGGGCCACCGTGTCCAACGCCACACCAACCACGATCAACAGCGCCGTGCCGCCAAAGTAGAAGGGCACGTTGAACCGCTGGATGAGAAGCGTCGGCAGGACGCATACGATGCTGACGTAAATGGCCCCGAACAGGGTTATCCGCGACAGCACCCGATCGATGTATTCCGCGGTGAAGCGTCCTGGCCGGATACCCGGGATGAAGCCGCCATACTTCTTCAGATTGTCGGCGACGTCGACCGGATTGAAGGTGACTGCCGTGTAGAAGTAACAGAAGAAGACGATCAGGGCGACGTACACGACGTCATACACCCATCCGCCCGGAGTCAACAGCGCCGAATAATTCTTGGCCGCCGGAAGGAAAGTCGCCACGGTGGCCGGAAAGACCAGAATCGACGAGGCGAAAATCGGGGGGATGACGCCGGCGGTATTAATCTTGAGCGGCAGATGCGAGCTCTGCCCGCCGTACACCCGCCGTCCGACCACGCGCCGCGCGTACTGGATCGGGATCCGGCGCTGGCTGGTCTCAACGTAGACGATGCCCCCGGTGACGCCGACCACGATCAGCAGGATCAGGATCAGCACGAACAGGCTCATCTCGCCCTCGCGCACGAACTGGAACGTGGTCGAGAGCGCGCTCGGCAGGCGCGCGACAATTCCGGCCATGATGATCAACGAGATACCATTGCCGATTCCGCGCTCGGTTATTTGCTCACCGATCCACATCACGAACATCGAGCCCGCAGTGACCGTCAGCACGGTGATGATTCGGAAGCTCCAACCCGGAGCGTAAACCACCGAACCGCCGCCCGGCGCCTGGATGTGCTCGAGCGACACCGCGATCATTAAGCCCTGCACCACCGACAGCATCACCGTGCCGTAGCGCGTGTACTGGCTGATCTTGCGCCGCCCCGCCTCGCCTTCCTTGTACAATTCGTCGAGATAGGGCCACGCGACCTTCAACAGGTCCAGGATGATCGCAACCGAGATGTAGGGCATGATGCCCAGGGCGAAGACGGAGAACCGCTCCAGCGCGCCACCCGAGAACAGATTCACCCATCCGAACAGCGTGCTCGACGCCGCGTCGAAGAACGCGGCGAGCGCCTGCCCGTCGATGCCCGGCGTGGGCACCGCGACACCCATGCGGTAAACGACCAGCATCATGGCCGTAAACCACAGCCGACGGCGCAACTCAGGGATGCGCGACGCGTTTGAGAACCCGTCAAGCATTAAGCTTTGGATTAGCCTCGATTAACTCCGCAACTCCTCCCGCCGCCGCGATCTTCTCTTTTGCGCTCGATGAAAACGCATGCGCGCGGATCGTTAACCGTCCCGCCAACGCACCATCACCGAGCACCTTGACCTTGTCCGCAACGCGAATAATTCCGCGCTCGGCCATCAGCGCCGGATCGATCGTCTCGACGCCCAACGCGGCCAGCCGCTTAAGGTTGACCACGACGAATCCCTCACGCCGGGCCTCGGTCTTCTGCAGCCGGCGAAATCCGCGCTTCGGCACCCGCCGCTTGAGCGGCATCTGCCCGCCCTCGTATCCCGGTGGCGTGTTGCCGCCCGAGCGCGAGCCCTTGCCCTTGTGGCCGCGTCCCGCGGTCTTGCCGCTGCCGGATCCGATTCCGCGGCCCACCCGGGCGGCACGGCGCTTGGAACCCGCGGCCGGCTTCAGCGTATGTAAATCGATAGCCACTACTTTTTCACCGTGGCGACCAGGTGCGACACCCGGCGCAACATGCCGTCGACCGACGGGCTGCGTACGAGTTCACTCTCGCTACCCAACCGGCGAAGTCCGAGACCCTTGAGCGTCTGTCGCACGCGCTGGTTGGTCCCGATGGGACTGCGCACCAGCTTGATTCTGATCGACTCCGACATCGCGTGCGTATCTCCTTCGCGCTAACTTGCCCGCTCCGCTTTACGCCGCCGCCGGACGCTTGGGGCCATGCTCGCGCGTACGCAGGATGTCCTGCGGGCTGCGCAGCTCGGCGAGCGCTTCGAGCGTGGCTTTCACCAAATTGTGCGGGTTGGACGAACCCAGGCGCTTGGTCAGGATGTTGCGGATACCCGCCAACTCCACCACCGCACGCACGCCACCCGCTGCGATTACTCCGGTTCCTTCCGAGGCCGGCTTAAGGATGACCTTGCCCGCACCGAATCGTCCGAGCACCTCGTGCGGAATCGTCCCTTCCTGCAACGGCACGCGCATCAGGCTCTTCTTGGCGCGCTCCACGCCCTTGCGAATCGCCTCGGGCACTTCGTTGGCCTTGCCGAGGCCAAAACCGACCAGGCCGTTCTGATCGCCGGCCACCACCAGCGCGCTGAAACTGAAGCGCCGACCGCCTTTGACGACCTTGGCCACCCGGTTGATGTGGACGACCTTTTCCTTGATGTCGAGCCCTTGCGTTTCTATCCGCTGTGCCACGATGCTCCCGGTTGCGAAAGTTTTGCGCCCCTTAAAATTTGAGTCCCGCCTCGCGCGCCGCGTCGGCCAACGCCTTCACGCGGCCATGATAGAGAAAGCCGTTGCGATCGAAGATTACCTGGCTAATCCCCTTGCTGAGACAGCGCTCGGCGATCGATTTCCCGACCACTTTGGCGGCTTGCACGTTTCGCCGGCTCTTGAGCCCTTCGCGCAACTCCGCAGTGAGCGTCGAGGCCGCCGCCAGCGTCTGGCCCGAATCATCGGATACCACCTGCGCGTAAATGTGGTTGCAGCGAGCGGTAAACCGAAAGCCGCGGCCGCTCGTTGCTGCCCCGCACACGCCGCCGCACGCGCCGGCGCCGTTCCATCCGTTTTCCAAATCGCTCCGCAGCCATCGTGATCCGCTCCTGCGGCCCTAGCCCGCCGCCGCTCCGGCCGCCGCTTTACCGGCCTTGCGGCGAATCTTCTCGGTTGCGTACTTGATCCCTTTGCCCTTATAGGGCTCGGGCGGCCTGAGCTCGCGAATCTGCGCGGCGACCGACCCGATCAACTGCCGGTCGGCGCTCTCCAAGGTGATCGTCACCTGGCGATCGACCTTCGCCGTCACCCCCGGCGGCAGCTGATAGACGATCGGATGCGAGTAGCCGAGGGTGAAATGAATATTGCTGCCGCGGACCTCGGCCCGGTAGCCGACGCCGTTGATCTCGAGCACCCGGGTAAATCCCTTGCCCACTCCTTCGACCATGTTCGCGACGAGCTTGCGCACCAAGCCGTGCAATGCGCGTTCCTGCTGCGTGTCGCCCGGGCGCTTTACCTCGATCCGCGAGTCGCTCATTTCCAGGGCGAAACGTGGCGGTATGCTGAGTTGGAGCTTGCCTTTGGGACCCTCGACCTTGAGCGTGTCGCCAGCGAGCTGTGCCTTCACGCCTTTTTCCAGGATCACCGGCAATCTGCCTATGCGCGACATCGCCCCGTTCTCCCTACCAAATCCTGCAGCAGGATTTCGCCGCCGACTTTCTTGCGCCGCGCCTCGCGATCGGTCATCACGCCGAGCGGCGTCGTTATCACCTGCACGCCCATCCCGTGCGGCACGCGTGGCATCGAATTCGCGCCCGCGTAGCGCCGAATGCTCGGGCGGCTGACCCGTTCGATTCCCTTGATCACCGGCTCGCGCTCGCCCGAGTAGCGCAGCCCCACGATCAGTTTCTTGTTGGGTATTTCGCCGGCTACCTCGACCCCGCCGAGGAAACCCTCGGCCGAGCAGGGCGCGGCAAATCGCCTCGCGCATGCGCGAATGCGGGACTTCGACCTGGTTGTAACGCGCATGCATGGCGTTACGAATCCGGGTCAGCAACTCAGCGATTGGATCGGTTTGCGACATTAACCCTTTTTTGATCCTTTTACTCGTCGATTCCCTGAGGCGATCGGCTCGAGCGGCCGCCGCTACCAACTCGCCTTGACCACTCCGGGCAGCGTGCCGCGGAGCGCATTTTTACGCAGACACAGCCGGCACATCTTGAAGCGCTGATAGAACGCGCGCGCGCGGCCGCACAACGGACACCGGCTGTGCTGGCGGGTCTTGAACTTGGGCTTGCGCAGCGCCTTTACCCGAAGACAGGTCTTCGCCATCTCGAATTACCCTATGCCGCCCGGGCCGCGGCCTCGCGTTCGAGCGCGCCGCGAAACGGCATCCCCAGCGCGCGCAGCAGGGTATAGCCCTCGAAATCGCTACGCGCGGTCGTGTTAATCGTCACCGTCAGCCCCTTCACCCGCTCGACCTTGTCCAGGTTGAGCTCGGGGAAAATCGTATGCTCGCGCAGGCCCAGCGAATAATTGCCGCGCCCGTCGAAAGCCTTGTCGCTCACGCCGCGAAAATCGCGCACGCGCGCGAGCGACACATTCACCAGCCGGTCGAAGAACTCGTACATCCGTTCGCGCCGAAGGGTCACCATCACGCCGATCGGCATGCCCTCGCGCAGTTTGAAGTTCGAGATCGCCTTGCGGGCCTTGGTGATGACCGGTTTCTGTCCCGTCACCACCTTGAGTTCTTCGATCGCGGCGTCGAGGATCTTGGCGTTGTCGCGCGCCTCGCTCAGCGACATATTGATCACGATCTTGTCCAGCCGCGGCGCGCGCATCGGGTTTTCAATCTTGAGCTCGCGCATCAGCGTCGCCCGAATCTCCTGCTGGTAGCGCACCCGCAAGCGCGCCGGCACCTTGGGCTCGGGCTCGCGCGGCTTGGCTTCGGCCTTGGGCTCGGCCGCCGCGGGCGCGCCGCCGCCGGCGCCTTTTTTACCCTGGCGCTCGCCCTTCGGCTCTTTTTTGGGCTTTTGCGATTTGTCCTTTTCGTCCGCCATCACTCGTTACCCAGCGCTTCGCCGCAGCGGCGGCATACGCGCGAGCGCGTGCCGTCGGCCGCGGCCTTTACACCCACGCGCACCGGAGCGTTGCAGCGCTCGCAGAAGACCATCACGTTGGAAATGGCGATCGGCGCTTCCTTCTCGACGATCCCGCCGGGACTGGCCGCGCCGCGCGGCTTGGAGTGGCGCTTTACGATATTCAGGCGTTCGATAATCACGCGGCCGGAAGCGGGGATCACTTTGAGCACTTTGCCGGTCTTGCCGCGCTCGCGTCCGGTGATCACCATCACCATGTCATTCTTCTTGACCGGATACTTGGCCGCGCTGCGTTCCGAAGCCATCACAGCACCTCCGGCGCCAGCGAAATAATCTTGAGAAACCGCTTGGCACGCAGTTCGCGCGCTACCGGCCCGAAGATGCGAGTGCCAATCGGCTCGTGCTGATTGTCGACCAGCACTGCCGAGTTGTCGTCGAAACGAATATAGCTGCCGTCGTTGCGGCTGATTTCCTTGCTGGTGCGCACGATCACCGCGCGGGCCACTTCGCCCTTTTTAACCTTGGCATTCGGAATCGCCTCGCGAATCGCCACCACGATAATGTCGCCCACGGTGGCGTAACGCCGGCGCGACCCGCCCAGCACCTTGATACACATTACTTTGCGCGCGCCCGAATTGTCGGCCACGTCCAGCACCGTTCGCATCTGCACCATGACGCCCGCGCTCCTCAGCCGGCCGCCCGGGTCAGCACTTTGCTGACCCGCCAGCGCTTGCGTCGCGAAATCGGCGGCGATTCGATGATCAGCACGCGGTCGCCCTCGTGGCACTCGCCGCGTTCGTCGTGCGCCATGAAGCGCGTGCGTTGACGAACCCGCTTGCCGTAGAGCGGATGCTGAACCAGCCGGTCCACCCGCACCACCACGGTCTTGGCCGCCTTGGCCGAGACCACGACGCCCACGCGCTGTTTAACTCGCTCCCGCATCGCTCGCCTTCGTCCGCGCGGCGGCGCTCGCGCCCGCCGGTCCGCTCTTCTGCCGCAGCAGGGTCATGATGCGCGCGAGCTCTTTGCGCGCGCGCCGATAGTTCGACGGATTGTCGAGCTGATTGGTGCGGAGCTTCAGCTTGAGGCGGAAGATCTCCTCGCGCGCCTCGCGCTCTTTGAGCCGCAAGTCACCGGCATTCATCTGCCGGAGTTCGTCAAGCTCCATGGCCCTCGCCCTCTCGCTCGATCACAACCGTCTTGACCGGCAACTTGTGCGCCGCCAGCCGCATCGCCTCCTGAGCGGTCGCCCGATCGACACCTTCCATCTCGAATAAAATCCGCCCCGGTCGCACTACCGCCGTCCAGCCCTCCGGTCCGCCCTTGCCCTTACCCATCCGGGTTTCGGCCGGCTTCTTGGTGAACGGTTTGTCGGGAAAAACGCGGAGCCACACGCGACCGCCGCGTTTGATATGACGAGTCAGCGCGATACGCGCGGCCTCGAGCGCGCGCGTATCAATTCGCGCGGTCTCGATGCTTTTAAGCCCATAGTCGCCAAAGGCCAGTTCCAGACCGCGCGACTCAGCGCCGCGCACCCGGCCCTTCTGGATCTTGCGATATTTAACTTTTTTGGGCTGAAGCATTATACAATCCCGCTAGCGCGCGTTCTCTCCCGTTACTGCTGATGGGCTCCGCTAAGCCCGGAGCGCCGGATGTCCTCTTCCTTACGAGTCAGGACCTCGCCGCGGAAGATCCATACTTTGACGCCGATCTGGCCGTACGTGGTGCGCGCCTCGGCGAATCCGTAAGCCACGTCCGCGCGCAGTGTCTGCAGCGGCACTCGTCCCTCGCGATACCACTCAACCCGCGCAATCTCGGCGCCACCCAAGCGCCCCGCGACGTGAACTTTGACTCCCTGGGCGCCCATCCGCATCGCACGGAGCACCGCCTCTTTCATCGCGCGGCGAAAAGCTACGCGCCGCTCCAGTTGCAACGCGATATTCTCGGCCACCAGTTGCGGATCGAGGTCGGGGCGGCGCACCTCATGAATGTTGATGAACGCGTCCTTGCCCTTCATCAGCTTCTGGATGTCGCCCTTGAGCTTGTCAATCTCCGCACCCTTCTTGCCGATCACGATTCCGGGACGCGCCGTATGGATATTGATCTTGGCCTTGTTGGCCATCCGTTCGATCTCGATCCGCGAGATGCCGGCGTGATAGAGCCTCCGCTTGATAAAATCGCGCAGCTTCAAATCCTCGTGCAGCAGCGTCGCGTAATTGTGCGACGCGTACCATTTGGAATCCCAACCCTCGATGATGCCGAGCCGCAGCCCGCGCGGATGCGATTTCTGTCCCATGGGGCTCCCCTACGAGGCGCGCTCGTCGACCACCACCGTCAGATGGCTGGTGCGCTTGAGGATCGGCGTTGAATGCATATGTGCCCGCGCCAGCGACCGCTTCCAGGTCGGTCCGGTGTCGGCGGTGGCGCGCTTGACGTACAGGCGGTCTTCGTCGACGTTCTGCTGGTCGCGCGCGTTGGCTACGGCCGCGAGCAGCGTCTTGGACACGACCTTGGCGCTGCGCTTGGCCGTAAACTCGAGCACCGAGAGCGCGAGGTCGATCTTCTTGCCCACGATTAGCTCGCACACCAGCCGCAGCTTCTGCGGCGAGATGCGCACGTGGCGGGTTCTGGCAATCGATTCCATCGCGTACCTTCGCTCAACCTCCCGCCGCCGGCTTGGGCGCCGCCGCAGCGCTGGCGCAGAGGCAGCGGCCGGCGTACCACCACCACCCGCACTCTTGACCTCGCCCTTGCGGTCACCCGCATGGCCGTGGAAGGTGCGCGTGGGAGAAAACTCGCCCAGCTTGTGACCCACCATGTTCTCGGTGCAGTACACCGGGATGAACTTGTGACCGTTATGCACCGCGAATGTCAGCCCCACCATGTCCGGCACAATCATCGAGCGCCGCGACCAGGTCCGGATGATCCGCTTGTCGCCCGAGGCGAGCGCGCCCGCGACCTTGCGTTCGAGATGGCCATCGATGAACGGACCTTTTTTGAGCGACCTCATACTGATTCCGCCTGACGCCTAAATTCTGCCTAGCGCTTGCCCTTGGGCCGGCGGCTCACGATGTAGTGATCCGACGGCTTCTTGCCGCGCGTCTTGTAACCCTTGGCCGGCTGTCCCCAGGGCGATTGCGGATGATTGCCCTTGGAGCGTCCCTCGCCACCGCCGTGCGGATGGTCTACCGGGTTCATCGCCATTCCACGCACGTGCGGGCGCTTCCCCAGGCTGGCGGGTGCGGCCGGCCTTGCCAATCGAAATATTTTCATGGTCCAGGTTGCCGACCTGGCCGATCGTCGCACGGCATTCGGCCTGAACCATCCGCTGCTCCCCCGAGGGCAGTTTGAGCAGCGCGAACTTGCCTTCCTTGGCCATCAACTGCGCCGCGGTCCCCGCGCCGCGCACCAGTTGCGCGCCCGCACCGGGCTTGAGTTCCACGCCATGCACCATCGTGCCGAGCGGGATGTTCCTGAGCGCCAGCGCATTGCCCGGCTTGATATCGGCCTGCGGTCCCGACTCGACCTTGTCGCCCTGCTTGAGGCCCTCGGGCGCCAGGATGTAGCGTTTCTCGCCGTCGGCATAGTGCAGCAACGCGATATTGGCCGAGCGGTTGGGATCGTATTCGAGCGCCGCCACGATGGCCGGAACGCCGTCGTGGTTGCGCTTGAAATCCATCAGGCGCAGGCGGCGCTTATGGCCACCGCCGCGATGGCGCGTGGTCATCCGGCCGCGATTGTTGCGCCCGCCCGAATGTTTGAGCGGCGCGAGCAGGCGCTTCTCCGGCGGCTTGGCGGTAAGCCCCGAGAAATCCGCCAGCTGCATGAAGCGCTGACCCGGGGTCCGCGGATTGAGTTGTATTACTGCCATCGCAAAATCACTCGATTAACTTAAATCTTCCGACCAACAAAGATCGACCGTGACCATCCCGCCCGGGAGCTCCTAAACGCCCTCGAAGAATTCGATCCTGTCGCCCTCTTTCAGCGTCACGTAGGCCTTCTTCCAGTCCGAACGCGCGCCGACGATCCGTCCGCGCCGGCGCTTCTTGCCGAGCAAATTGAGCGTCCGCACCTTGAGCACGGTGACCTTGAACATGCTGCTCGACAACGTCGCGAATCGCGTCCTTGCTCGCCTCGGGCCGCACCCGGAACACCACCTGATTGGCCTTCTCGCCGACCGCCGTACCTTTCTCCGTGATGAGCGGAGAGAGAATCAGATTCTCGGAGGTCATGTGACCCTCCTTCGGGTAGCTCTCCCTTGGAGCCGCTCCTTTAAGCCGCGCCTCGATCGCACGCGCCACCGGCTCGCTCATCAGCACTTCGTCGTAGTTGAGCACGTCGTAAACGTTGAGCCCCGCAAGCGCCAGCACCTTATGCGCCGCCAAGATTGCGCGCGGCGCGGAAAAAAGTCTCTTCGCCCTCGCCGAACACGATCAGCGCATGCTTGAGCCCGAGCGCTTCGAGCATCGCCTTGGCCGGCTTGGTCTTGGGTTCCGGCAACTCCAACGACTCGGTCACCACCAGCTTGCCATTGGCCGCGCGGTCCGAAAGCGCCAGGCAAAGCGCGCGACGCCACGCCTTCTTGGGCATCTTGTACGAGTAATCGCGCGGCTGCGGACCGAAAATTGTTCCACCGTGGCGCCAGATCGGCGAGCGAGTCGACCCGGCGCGCGCCCGTCCGGTACCCTTTTGCCGCCATGGCTTTTTGCCGCCGCCCGAGATGAATCCGCGCGTCTTGGTCGCTGCGGTTCCCGCGCGCCGGTTAGCCATCTGCATTCTCACTGCTTCGTGCAGTAGCGATTTGTCGCCGGTGCGGCCGAAAACCGCGCCCGCGACCTCGATTTCGCCCACGCGCTCGCGCGCCGCCGAGAATAGCGGAACCTTTACCGCCTCGGCGCTTTCGCGGCTTCACGATACTTGCGTTCAGCCATTGGCCGACTCCGCCTGGCGCACGCGTTCCTTGGCCGAGTGACTGACCATTACCACCGCACCGTCGGCGCCGGGTACCGCACCAGAAACCACGATCGCGTTGTCTTCGGGCAAAATCTCGAGCACCCGCAAATTGAGCATCGTGGCGCTCTCGTTACCCATCTGTCCCGCCATCCGCATCCCCTTGCGCACGCGGCCCGGGATAAGAACGGTTGCCGATCGAGCCACCGTGACGGAAATACTCGTGCGTACCGTGCGAACCGGGAAAGCCGGCGAAATGATGACGCTTGATGACGCCCGCGTAGCCGTGTCCCTTGGAAGTCCCCGAAACGTCGACCGCGTCGCCCGCCTTGAACACGTCGGCCGCCGCGATACTCTGGCCCGAGCTTGAGTTCGCCCTCGCCGCGGCGATCGAACTCGCGCGACTTGATTCCCGGCGCGACCTCCGCCTTGGCGAAATGGCCGCGCTGCGGCGCCGGTCACGCGCGAGACCCGCCTGCGTCCGAAGGTCACCTGCACCGCGTCGTAACCGTCGGTCGGGGCGGTCTTGATCTGCGTCACCGCGCACGGGCCGAGCTGGATCACAGTCACCGCCCGCACGCGTGCCGGTGGACTCGGTCACCTGGGTCATCCCCAGCTTTTTTCCAATCAGTCCGCTCAGCACGGCGCGCTACTCGAGTTTGATTTCAACGTCGACGCCCGCGGCCAGGTCGAGCTTGCCGAGCGCGTCGATCGTCTGCTGAGTCGGTTCGAGCACGTCGAGCAGCCGCTTGTGGGTGCGGATTTCGAAATGCTCGCGCGACTTCTTGTCGACGTGCGGCGAGCGATTGACGGTGAACCGCTCGATCCGGGTCGGCAGCGGAATCGGTCCCGCCACGCGCCCGCCGGTGCGCCGGATCGTATCGACGATCTCGCGCACCGACTGGTCGAGCAGCCGGTAGTCGTACGCCTTGAGGCGTATGCGGATCTTATCGTTCATCCTGTCAGCCAATTCCTAAGAGCCGCCTTTACCGGCACTGCCGCGCATCCCGTCCCCGCTCATCACCATGGTCGTCTTTGATCCAGAGCCTGTTTACTTCAAAGCTCAATCTTTACTTCAACACCTTGGAAACCACGCCGGCGCCGACCGTGCGGCCGCCCTCGCGGATCGCGAAGCGCAATCCCTGGTCCATCGCGACCGGCGTGATCAGTTCGCCGACGACCTTGATATTGTCGCCCGGCATCACCATCTCGGTGCCTTCGGGCAGAGTCAGCACGCCGGTCACGTCGGTGGTGCGGAAATAGAACTGCGGACGATAGCCGGTGAAAAACGGCGTATGCCGTCCGCCCTCTTCCTTGGTCAGGACGTAAGCCGCGGCCTCGAACTTGGTATGCGGCGTGATCTGCCCGGGCTGCGCCAGCACCTGTCCGCGCTCGACTTCTTCGCGCTTGAGTCCGCGCAGCAGCACGCCGATATTGTCGCCCGCCTGCCCTTCGTCGAGAATCTTGCGGAACATCTCGACGCCGGTCACGACCGTCTTGGTGGTGTCGCGGAAGCCGACGATTTCGACTTCCTCGCCGACCTTGACCTTGCCGCGCTCGACCCGGCCGGTGACTACCGTACCGCGGCCCGAGATCGAGAACACGTCCTCGATCGGCATCAGGAAGGGCTTGTCGGTTTCGCGCACGGGCTGCGGGACGTAGGCTGTCGACCGCCTCCATCAGATCGAGGATCGGCTTGCAGTTGGCACAGTCGTCCTTGCCGCAGCCGCATTCCAGCGCCTTAAGCGCGCTGCCGCGGATCACCGGGACATCGTCGCCGGGAAATTCGTATTTCTTCAGCAGGTCGCGCACTTCGAGCTCGACCAGGTCGAGCAATTCGGGGTCGTCGACCATGTCGACCTTGTTCATGAACACCACGATCGAGGGCACGCCGACCTGGCGGGCGAGCAGGATATGCTCGCGAGTCTGCGGCATCGGACCGTCGTTCGCGCCGACCACCAGGATCGCACCGTCCATCTGGGCGGCGCCGGTGATCATGTTCTTGATATAGTCGGCGTGGCCCGGACAATCGACGTGCGCGTAATGACGTTTGGCGGTCTCGTACTCGACGTGCGCGATCGCGATCGTGATACCGCGCTCGCGCTCCTCGGGCGCCTTGTCGATTTGATCGAAGGCGATGAACTGGGCAAGCTTCTTCGCGGACAGCACCTTGGTAATCGCCGCGGTCAGCGTTGTTTTGCCGTGGTCGATATGGCCGATCGTGCCGACGTTCGCATGCGGCTTGTTTCGTTCAAATTTAGCCTTGCCCATGATTTCGTCCTCCGGTGTACCCTCCCTGGCTTATTCCGTTTAAGCGCGCGGCGCGACTCGGCATTGTCGCCGCTGCGCGCCATCAATTCTGCGTATATCTGCTGCGGCACCGGTTCGTAGACGCCGAACTGCATCGTGTAAGTCGCCCGGCCCTGCGTCATCGAACGCAGCCGGGTCGCGTAACCGAACATCGTGGCCAGCGGCACGCGCGCTTCGATCACCTGCGCGCCCGCGCGGTTCTCCATCTTGAGAATCTTGCCGCGGCGCGAGTTGAGGTCGCCGATCACCTCGCCCATGAATTCCTGCGGCGTCACCACTTCGACTTCCATCACCGGCTCGAGCAGCACCGGGTCGGCCTTTCCGACCGCCTCGCGAAAGCCCATCGAAGCCGCAATCTTGAACGCCAGTTCCGAGGAGTCGACCTCGTGATACTTGCCGTCGAGCAGCGACGCCGCGCATATCGACCATCGGATAGCCCGCCAGCACCCCGGTCTCCATCGCTTCCTTCACGCCGTCTTCGACCGACGGGATGAAGTTGCGCGGAATCGAGCCGCCCTTGGTGGCGTCGACGAATTCGAAACCGCCGCCCTTCTCGAGCGGCTCGATTCGCAGGTCGACCACGCCGAACTGGCCGTGGCCGCCGCTCTGGCGCACGAAACGGCCCTCGGCCTCCGCGGGCTTGCGGATCGTCTCGCGATACGCCACCTGCGGCTTGCCGACGTTGGCGTCGACTTTGAACTCGCGCAGCAGTCGGTCGACGATGATCTCCAGATGCAACTCGCCCATCCCGGAGATCAGCGTCTGGCTGGTTTCGCGGTTGACGCTGACGCGGAAGGACGGATCCTCTCGCGCGAGCTTGGCCAGCGACTCGCCCAGGCGATCCTGGTCGGCCTTGGTCTTGGGCTCGATCGCGATCTGGATGACCGGCTCGGGAAATTCGATCGACTCGAGCACGATCGGATGCGCCGGGTCGCACAGCGTGTCGCCGGTGGTGGTGTCGCGCAGGCCGACCGCGCAGATGTCACCGGCGAAGACTTCGGTAATCTCCTCGCGCTTGTTGGCGTGCATCTTGACCAGCCGGCCGATCCGCTCGCGCTTGCCGCTTGGTCGAATTCAGCACCGACGAGCCGCTCTCCAGCCGTCCCGAGTAGACCCGCACGAAAGTCAGCGTGCCGACATACGGGTCGGTCATGATCTTGAACGCGAGCGCGCTGAACGGCGCGTCGTCGCGCGGCCAGCGCTCTTCGGGCTTGTCGCCGACCTTGCCCATCACCGGCGGAACGTCGAGCGGCGAAGGCAGATAATCGACCACCGCGTCGAGCATCGGCTGCACGCCCTTGTTGCGGAACGCCGAGCCCATCAGCACCGGCACCGCTTCGATCTTGAGCGTGGCGACGCGGATGGCCTTGCGGATCTGCTCCGGCGACGGCTCTTCCTTGCCCTCGAGAAACATCTCCATGATGCGCTCGTCGTGGTCGGCCAGCGTCTCGATCATCTTCTCGCGCCAGCCGCGCGCGCCTTCCTTGAGCTCGGCCGGGATCTCCTCGACCCGATAGTTGGCGCCGAGACGATCCTCGTCCCAGATCAGCGCGCGGTTCTCGACCAGATCGATTACGCCAGTGAACTTTTCCTCGGCTCCGATCGGAAGCTGGAGCAGCAGCGGCTTGGCCTTGAGCTTGTCGCGGATCTCGCCGACCACGCGCTCGAAGTCGGCGCCGACGCGGTCCATCTTGTTGATGAACGCGATGCGCGGAACGCGATATTTGTCGGCCTGGCGCCACACGGTCTCGGATTGCGGCTCGACGCCGCCGACCGCGCAGAACACCGCGACCGCGCCGTCGAGCACGCGCAGGCTGCGCTCGACCTCGATCGTGAAATCGACGTGGCCGGGCGTGTCGATGATATTGATCCGATGATCGCGCCAGAAACAGGTGGTCGCGGCCGACGTGATCGTGATGCCGCGCTCCTGCTCCTGCACCATCCAGTCCATCGTCGCGGTGCCTTCGTGCACCTCGCCGATCTTGTAATTGATCCCGGTGTAGTACAGCATGCGCTCGGTAGTCGTGGTCTTGCCGGCATCGATATGCGCCATGATGCCGATATTGCGCACCTCTTCTATGGGAGTCTGACGCGCCATCTTGCTACTTACTTCGCTACTTCCGTTCGTCCGCTTCCTGATATCCCTTTCGATTCTCCCAAGTGACGTGATTTCTATTTCCCGATTTCTTTGCCTTACCAACGATAATGGGCGAAGGCCTTGTTGGCCTCCGCCATCCGATGGGTATCTTCGCGTTTCTTGACCGCCCCGCCGCGATTGCCGGCCGCTTCCAGAATCTCGTTTGCCAGCCGCTCCTCCATCGACTTCTCGCCGCGCGCGCGCGCCGCCGTCACCAGCCAGCGCATCGCGAGCGAATTGCGCCGCACCGGCCGCACTTCGACCGGCACCTGGTAGTTCGCGCCGCCCACGCGCCGCGAGCGCACTTCAACCGCGGGACGAATGTTATCCAGCGCCCGCTTGAAAACCACCAGTCCATCCTCCTTGGTACGCTCGGCGATGGTGTCGAGCGCGCCGATAGAGGATCTGCTCGGCGACCGATTTCTTGCCCCGCACCATCACCACGTTGACGAACTTGGCGAGCGTGCGGTCGTGAAACTTTGGGTCCGGGGTTACTTCCCGG
>CAVQAG010000002.1:0-50791 GCA_963710455.1 uncultured delta proteobacterium | reverse complement strand
TTAAGGCTAGGGGCGACCTGTGGGCCGACTCCAACACTGATTTCTTCAGCACCATGGCTGGCACCATATCGATCGAGGTAACCGACGGAGTGCTGCACAAGTTCGCGTTACTGTCGCGCATCCTGGGCTTCGTCAATCTCAAGACCTGGCTCTCGGCAAAGATACCGGACCCGCGCGTCAATGGCGTGCCATTCCAGACGCTGACGGCCGACTTAAAGGGACGGGACGGCGACTTCTACAGCGACGACCTGCTGCTGCGTGGCCCGGTGATGAACATTTCGGCGTTGGGGCACATGCGCCTGGCCGATGGCAACGTCGACATGCAGGTCGGCATGGTGCCTTTCAAAACGGTCAACTGGCTGGTGGCCAAAGTGCCGCTGATTGGCGGCGGGCTGTCCTCGGATCATTTTGTCGCAGCCTATTTTCACGTCACCGGCCCGCTCAAAAATCCTCATGTCGTGCCCCAACCAATAACCTCGATGGCGTATTTCCTGACCAACGTGCTCAAGCTCCCGCTCAATATCATCAAGGGAATCGGCCACGAAGGCGGCGGTGGGAACTGAAATGATGCGATGAGATCGCGCGACGCGAGCCGTGCTGACATCCTGCGTAACCTCACTCTGATAGTCTTTTGCCGCGAGCCGCTCGCGGGCCATACTAAAACTCGCCTCATTTCGCGCCTGGGCGCCGCGAACGCGGCCGACTTGTCTGGCGCTTTCATCGTCGACGCGCTGGCCAAGTGCCATGAGCTTGCGCCGCGACGAATCGTGATCGCCGCAACCGCTCCGGGCGGCGCCGTGAACAGCGACTACCTACGTCACGTTGCGCACCGCTTCGGCGCCGAACTCGTCGACCAGGGCGCCGGGAGCCTCGGCGCGCGGATGTCACACGCGATCGAGCCGTATCGCTCCGCCGGCGGCGCAGTGCTCATGGGCACCGATACGCCCTCGCTCCCGCCGCGCCTGCTCGCGCGAAGCGTCGCGCTGTTGCGGCGCGCGCCGGTGGTGATCGCTCCCAGCCTTGATGGCGGTTATTACCTGGTAGGTGTGCGCGGCACGATGCCGGACATCTTTCGCGCGGTCGTCTGGGGACGCTCCAATGTGCTGAGCGAGAGCGTCGCCCGGCTTCGGCGTAGCGGCACGCGCTACGCGCTCGGCCCCGCATGGTACGATGTTGATCGCTTCAGCGACGTCATCCTGCTCGCCGCCCATCTCGACCAACTTCTCGCGCGGGTGAAGATGCCAAACGGCTCCTCGAGCGGGCGGCAGCGCGCCGGCCCCGAACGGCTCCTGCAATCGCTCCCGTGTCCGGCGACCGCCGCCGTCTTGATGCGGCTTGGACTGATGCGTGCGGGCCGCTAGAGTACCAGCGCTGTGCCCGCATCACAGGCAAGAATCGTATTGTCCACCGCCGGCGCCGAGCAGCAGGCGCGCTCGATCGCGCGCATCCTGGTCGACGAGCGGCTGGCGGCGTGCGTCAATATCATCGGACCGATACGCTCGATTTATCGATGGCGCGACGCGGTCGAGGACGATCCTGAATTCCTCCTGCTCATCAAGACTCGCGCGAGCCTGCTCGGCGACGTGAAGCGCCGTGTGATCGAACTGCACAGCTACGAAATTCCCGAAGTCCTCGCGCTCGCGCCGAGCGGCGGGGCGGAGGCTTACCTCGGTTGGCTCCTCGAATCGACCGCGTCGAAGCCAATGCGCGCGAAGGCGCGCGCGAGACGCAGCACGCGCGGGCGGAGCGGGAAGAGCGGTTAGCGGCAGCGTTATGTTCCGCAAAGCAATTCATAAGATGGCGCCCTACGTGCCTGGCGAGCAGCCGCGGATGGGCCAGCGCCTGGTCAAGCTCAACACCAACGAGAATCCGTATCCGCCCTCGCCGCGAGTAATCAAAGCGGTCGCAAACGCGGCCCTCGGCCAGGCCCTGCGGCTTTATCCGGCGCCGCAGGCCGATGATTTCATCGCGGCCGCTGCGCGGCGTTACGGTTTTGCAAAGCGCATGATCGTGGCCGGCAACGGTTCGGATGAGTTGCTGGCGATGCTGTTCCGCGCGGCGCTCGGCCCTGGCGATCGCGTGGCGTGGGCGATTCCTACCTACTCGCTCTATGACACTTTGGCGGCTGTGCAGGAGGCACGCGTGATCGCGCCGCCGCTGGGCCCCGATTTCGCCCTCCCGGTCGAAGCGCTGGTTCGCGCGCGCGCCCGGTTGACGATCGTATGCAACCCGAATTCGCCCTCGGGTACGCTCACGCCGCGGCGCACACTCGCGCGTCTTGCCCGCCTGCTCGACGGACGCTTGCTTGCGATCGATGAGGCTTACGTCGATTTCGCCGATGACAACGCGCTGGACCTCGTGCAGCGACTGCCCAACGTACTGGTGCTGCGCTCGCTCTCGAAGTCGTACTCGCTAGCCGGGATGCGGCTCGGGCTATGCTTCGCCCATCCCGAAATCATCGAGCAACTCGGCAAGGTCAAGGATTCCTACAACCTGAGCCGCCTGACGATCGCCGCGGGCGCTGCCGCGCTCGACCACAACGCCTGGATGCTGCGCAACGTCGAGCGGATCAAGCGCACGCGCAGCACGGCCACGCGCCTATTGATCAAAATGGGATTCTCCGTGCCGCCGTCGTCGGCCAATTTCGTGCTCGCGCGAATGCCCGGCCGCGACCTCGGCGCGGTTGCCGCGGGATTGCGCAAGCGCGGCGTGCTGGTGCGCCATTTTCGCACGTGGCCCGAGGCGATCAGGATTTCGATCGGCACGCCGGCCGAAATGGCCGTACTGTTCGAGGCGCTCGCGCCGCTCGCGGCCGCCCTGGCGGCCTCGCGGAGCAACGGACGCGCGCGCAGCTAGTCGTGGGACCGCGCCGCGCGCGAGGTATCTGATGGGCCGGCTGGGGCAGATGTTCTCCAGGTTCCGCTCCGGGCGTGCCAGCCCCGAGAGCCAATCCGCGAAGCCCGAAGAGTTGCGCGAGATGCGATGGGTGGTGGCGGGCCTGGGCAATCCCGGCGAGCAGTATCAACGCTCGGGCCATAACATCGGGTTCCGGGTCATAGATGAACTGGCCGAGAAATGCGGCGCCAGGCTCGACCGGCGTAAGTTCAAAGGAGTCTTCGGGGAGGCCAAAATCGGCCCCGATACATTAATCCTGGTGAAGCCGCAAACGTACTACAATCTGAGCGGCGAATGTATCGCGGCCCTGCTCGGCTACTACAAGATTCCCGCCGAGCGCCTGATCGTCGTGCACGACGAAATCGATCTCGAGCCCCGCCAGCTCCGGCTCAAGCGCGGCGGCGGCGACGCCGGCAATCGGGGCGTACGCTCCATCGCGGCCACGGTCGGGACGCCCGAGTTCGTGCGCGTGCGGGTCGGAATCGGGCGGCCCGCGCCGGGTCTCGAAGCCAAGGAGCACGTTCTACACACGATGAACCGCGCGGAGCTCGAAGCCTTCAAAGCGTCGATCGAGCGCGCGGCTGAGGCGATCGAAGCGGTGATCTCGAGCGGTTTGGAGCGGGCAATGAACCTGTACAATCAGCGGGCCTGAGCGGCGCAACTGTCGCGCGCCGCTCAGGTCCGCTGCTGTGGGCCCACAATTGTCAAACTATACTGGCGCCGGCTTGCGTGACATCGGCGTAAGACTTCCGCGATGACCCCAGATGCTCGGAGCCTCGTGCTTCTGCACCTGCCAGGTGGCATCATCGACGATCCGCGCGCCCCATCCGTACTCGACCTCGAAACCCGACGGCGAGCGCAAGTAGAATGACATCATGTGATCGTTCGTGTGACGCCCGATCGTGCCGGAAATTTCGACGCCCTGGTCCTGGCAGAGATAGTAAGTCGATCCGACGTCGTCCACGTGACGGCATTGCAGCATGAAGTGCATCAGCCGCTTAGGTGCCGGAATGACCCCGAACGCGATCGAGTGATGGCGCGGGTTGCAGTGCATAAAGGTCAGGCTTACCGGCTCGCCCCCGCGACGCGATCGCATGTCGATGAAGTCGCTGATCTTGAGCCCCAGCAGGTCGCGGTAAAAGTGCAGGCTCTTGGCCGGGTCGTCCACGCGCACCACGATATGACCCATGCCCAGCTCACCGGTCACGAAACCGGAAAGCGGCCTTGGCGACTTGAACGGCTGCTCGAAAGTCATCAGCGGTCCGAAATAGATCTCGGTCGGGATGCCGCTTGGGTCCTTGAGCTTCAGGTACTCGACCACCCGCCGCGCGCGAGCTTCCTGCGATGTCGCCGGCGTGACTTCCACCCCGTCGGCACGCAACCGCGCGGCAACCTCGCTCAGCGCCGCCTGGTCACGCACTTCCCATCCGACGAACGCGACGTCGTCGGAGCCGCCCGGCTGCAGGATGAATCGATGATGATACTCGTCCATCCTTAGAAACGTCGAGCCATCCGCATCGGCGCCATTGACCTCCAGGCCGAGAACGTTGGCCGCGAAGTTTTCCCATCGCGCAAGGTCGCTCACGCCGATGCCCAGGTAACCCAGTTGTGTCACACTCGCCATCGCGCTCTCTCCTTATCGCGATCTCCGCAGCCGGCAGCGCCGTGACCGCCGTCCCGCTTACAAGCTCAAGTGGTAAAGCTCGGCGACATTGTCGTGGAGGACCTGGTTTTTCTCCTCCTCGGTGAGGCCGACCGTATGCTTCTGAAGCAGTTCCTGCGACCAGGGCCAGGTCGAATCGCTGTGCGGAAAATCGTTCGCCCACATCAGGCGGCGGAAGTTGCACATGTCTTTCATTTTGAAGGCTACCCAGTCGTCCTGAAAGGTCAGATAGATATTCTCGCGGAAATACTCACTCGGCGGCTTCGAAATCGTGCCGGCGGTAAGCCAGTAACGATGACGGTCGTAGGCGTGATCCATGCGGTACATATAGTGCGGCGCCCATCCGGCATCCGCCTCCACGCACACGATCTTGAGCTTGGGATGGCGCTCGAAGACGCCGCTAAAGATGAGCGTGCCGATGATGTCCTGGTTGCCGCGGATAATCGACATGAAGCTGTTGAGCTTGGGTCCGCGGCCACGGCCGACCGCATCATCGCGGCTGGTCAGAATGTGGAAGCTGAGCGGCAGACCGAGGTCGATCGCAGCTTCCCAGAAGGGATCGTAAATCGGGTTGTCGTAGTCCTCGAGTTGCGGATTGCCCGGCATCATCACGCCCTTGAGGCCCAGATCCTTGATGCGCTGGATGTCTGAGATGCCCTCTTCGACCGAGCGCATCGCGGTCTGGCCGGTGCCGATAAGACGATCCGGATGCGCCGCGCAGTATGCCGCGATCCACTGGTTGTAAGCGTCGAAACAGGCCTTCTTGTAATCGTAGTCTTTGTGATTGCAGAGCAGCATCCCGACGGTCGGGTAAATTACCTCGGCGGCGACGCCATCGCGATCCTGGTCGGCCATTCGTGCCTCCGGGTCCCATCCGCCGCGATGCAGTTCCTCGAATTTGATGCCGAGGACGGTCAATTCTTCGGCTGGTTTGCCGGCGGCCGCGATCAATCCCATCGGGATCGGCCGTTTCATCCCCTCGATCATGAAGAGATCGCCCTTCTGATCGTCACGCACCATATGCGGCGCGCGGTCCCTGAACTTGGGATCGATATTGTCGATGTAAGTGTTGGGCGGTTCGGTGATGTGCGAATCCGCCGAGATGATGGGCTTTTGCATTTTCCTTCCTCTGAAGGCTCCGGGCGGAGCCTGGGATACAGACGTTGTTCCGTTCCTGTTGTCACTTTTACTAGAGCCCGGCTGCGTTTACAACGGAATAACGAATGACCAGACACGGGCGCCGGGCGGGCTCGCTTGTGGACCGGGCGATTGGAGCTGCGATATAACTGGTCGTGGATTCAGGCCCTTCCGAATTTCCCGATTACATGCCGGACGCAAAAATGCGGCGTACCGGCCGGGCGTAAGGAGATTATCCAATGGAATACGACCTCAAAATAACGGGCGGTACGATCATCGACGGCACCGGTTCTCAAGCGCGCGAGGGCGACGTCGCAATCAAGGACGGCAAGATCGCCGCCGTGGGCGAGGCTCCCGGCAAGGCCGCCACGACGATCGAAGCGCGCGGCCGTGTAGTCGCCCCCGGCTTCGTCGATATCCACACGCACTACGATGCCCAAATCCTGTGGGACCGCATGACCACCATCTCGCCGTGGCACGGCGTAACCACGGTGGTGATGGGCAATTGCGGCTTCGGCGTCGCGCCGACTCGCCCCGAGCATCGCGGACTCATCATGCGCACGCTGGAAAAAGTCGAGGGTATGAGCCTGGACGCGCTGGAGGCGGGTCTGGGCTACGAATGGCCGTTCGAGACTTTCGAGCAGTACCTCGACGCGATCGAAAAGCGCGGCTCCGCGATCAACGTCGGCGCACTGATCGGGCATACGCCGACGCGACTGTTCGTAATGGGTGAGGAATCCGTGGAACGGCCCGCTAGCGAAGCCGAGATCGGCCGGATGCGCGAGATCGTGCGGCGCGGAATTCGCGCGGGCGCGGTGGGCTTCGCGACCTCCAAATCGCCCACCCACGTCGGCTATAGCGGCAAGCCGGTGCCCAGCCGCAAGGCCGAAATGAGCGAGATAACCGCGCTCGCAAGCGTGCTCGCGGAGGAAAAGCGCGGCGTGATCCAGGCCACCGTCGGCCGCGAACTGTTCCTCAAGGAATTCGCCGACCTGTTTCGCGCGACTGGCCGCACAATCACCTGGACCGCGTTGCTCGCCGGGATGACCGGCTCCAACGATGGCCATCGCCGCCTGCTCGAGCAGTCGCAGGAGCTGTCCGCTCAAGGGATGAACATCGTGCCCCAGGTGGCGTGCCGCCCGCTCAACTTCGAGATGACGCTCAAGGAACCTTTCATCTTCGAGAGCCTCGCGGTCTTCAAGCAGATTTCACAAGCCGACTTCGACGGCAAAATGAAAATATACGCCGACCCCGAGTTCCGCGCGATATTCAAGGCCAAGACCGGCATCAGCTCGGCGGGACGCTTCGCCGACCGATGGGAACGCAGCTGGGTCTCGCACTATCCGGGTCACCCGGAGCTCGAGGAAAGCAACCTCGCTGAAGTCGCGCGCGAGCGCGGCGTCGATCCGATCGACCTGATGCTCGACATCGGGCTCGAAACCAAACTCGAAGCGCGCTTCCGCATGGCGTTGTTCAACTACGAGGAAGATGAGGTAATCGCGCTGCTCAATGGCAAGGGCACGGTGGTTGGGCTTTCCGATGCGGGCGCACATGCGAGCCAGCTTTGCGACGCATGCTTCTCGACCTACCTAATGGGACACTGGGTGCGCGAGCGCAAGGCGATTCCGATCGAACGCGCGGTATGGATGCTGACGGCGCGTCCGGCGGAAGTCTTTGCGCTGAGCGATCGCGGACGGCTCATGCCGGGGTTGGCGGGCGACGTGGTGGTCTTCGACCCGGACAAGATCGGATGTTCGCGGCTCCGGCGGGTTAACGATCTTCCGTCGGGCGCGGACCGGCTGGTCGCCGACGCATACGGTATCGACGCGGTGATCGTCAACGGCAAGGTCATCCGCGAACACGGACGGGACACGGTCGCGCCGGACGGCCCGCTGCCTGGCCGCCTGCTGCGTCACGGACGCGCGTCGGCCTGAGGAAACGATCGGCGCTTGATGAAAGGATCATGATGAATCGGCGGGCCGCGGTCTGCCGATTCCATATCTACCAATGATGCTTTCCTACCAGGCGCTCGCCCCGCTCGACGCGATCCTGAACGCCTCGGCGGCGATATTGCTGCTGACGGGATATGTCGCGATTCGCCGCCATCACGTGCACATCCATCGCGCATGCATGATCGGCGCGTTCACAGTGTCGGTGGCGTTCTTCATCTCCTACTGCATTTACCATTACCACGTGGGCGACGTGCGTTTCGGCGGCAGGGGTTTAATCCGGCCGGTTTATTTCACCATCCTTTCCACACACGTCGTGCTCGCGGTAGTGATCGTACCGCTCGCGTTGATCACGCTCGGCCGCGCGCTGCGCGGCCGCTTCGCGCGCCATCGGCGAGTCGCGCGATGGACGTGGCCAATCTGGATGTACGTGTCGGTGACGGGCGTCATCGTCTACGTGATGGTGTACCTGCTGTACCCGCGTCTGCCGCCCGCGGCGGCGACGGCGGCGCCGAGCGTATCGCGCGCCGCCGCCGTCGCCGCCGAGCGCTGACCGCGCGCTTTTGAGCGCGCCGCTATCCGCGGCCTTGCGCTCGCCGCCTGACTCCTACCCTCGCCCCAAAGTGGGCGAGGACATGAAAAGAACGGACTATGCAGGAACAGGCGCGCCGCTCTCTGAGCGGCGCGCCTGTTCCTGCACCTGGACTCTAAGGAGCGATCGCGGCGCCCTTAAGGGCGCCGCGCCGCTCCGTGTAACTAACGATGGTCGCAAGCTAGCTCTTGAGGAAGTCGGTTACCACCTTGTCAAACTCGCCCGGCTGCTCGTACATCACCATGTGCCCGGCTTCCTTGATCGTGTGCACGCGGCTATTGCGGATGCATTTCTTGAACTCGCGCGCGTACGCAGGCGGGATCACCCTGTCGGACTCGCCCCACAACAACAGAGTCGGAGCCGAGATCCGATAGGCGCGTTTTTTCAGCCCGCGATCCGGAATCGGCCACAGGAACTTGCTCGCCGCCGAGAAACGTTTGGTCCGCTCGACATACATCGCGGTCAGCAGTTCCTGGTCGTCCCACGGTAACGCGATCATCATCTGCGCCAAGGGTGATTTGGGGTCGTGAAACAGCATAGCAGGCAGATCGTCGAGGTCGGTGGAGAACAGATCGGGAATCGGATCATTTTCGAGCCAAAAGCCGGCCGCACCGACCAGCACCAGCTTCTTTGCGCGCCGCGTGTCGAGCGCCGCGACTTCCGCCGCCAGCATGCCCCCCATCGAGTGACCAACGAGGTAGGCGCTCGGAATTGTCAGCTCGTCCATCAACTCATGGTAAAAGAGCGCCGCGTCGATCACGTCGTCGATATGCTCGCCGCCGGTCGATTCGCCATAACCCGGCAGATGCGGCGCGTAAACCGTGAAGTTGCGGCCGAGGTCCTCAAGGAACGGGTCGGCCCCGGTGAGTCCGCCCGCCCCATGAAGAAACAGCAGCGGCTCGCCCTTCCCAGTGACTTCCATCTCGACGGAAAACTTGCCGTCGCATAGTTTCTGATGTGTTTTCATTTGACTATTTCACTTTTCACTAGTTCGCTATTTCACGGAACTTCTGACTTCCGAGGAGCTCGGCCGCTGCGTCGTGCCATTAGTCTTCGGCGAGTCAGACCAAATCGGCGCCGGCACCGCCATCTCGTTGGCCGATAGCCGCTTGGGCGACCACTTGTCCTCGAATCCCGTCCAGAGGTCGCGCAGATGCGGCATCACTTCGCGCGCGAACAAATCGGTGCTCTTGCGCACCAGCTCGGGCGGCATCGACCCGATCTGCTGCAAGATCATCAAGTGGCCGCAGTTGAGGCTCTTGAGCGCTTCACGCAGCCGATCGCGCACAGTCGCCGGCGAGCCTGCTATTACGTAGCCGTCGTCGATGAAGTCCTTCCACTTGAGGCCTTCGCGTGTAATCGACGCGTTCTTGCTGATCTGGCCGGTCAAACCCGCCTTGATCGTGCTCGGCGTCCGATAGCCCGGCGCGTCGGCAAACCCGGGATAGACGTGCAAGCATCGGTTGTAGAAATAGTCCATGTGCGAAGCGTAGTCGCGCTCGGCCTGCTCGTCGGTCTCCGATACTGCGACCACCTGCGCGAAACCGAGGCTATAGGGATTGAGCTCCTTGCCCTTCTTCCCCATCACGTTCCAGTAGCCGTCGGCGACCTTCTTGCCGGCCTTGTAGCCGAAAAACGACAGGAACGAGTATTGGTAGTCGTGATCGGCGACGAAGTCCCAGGTCTCGACCGAACCCCCGCCCGGAATCCAGACCGGCGGATGGGGCTGCTGGAGCGGCTTGGGCCACAGGTTAACGTAACGCAGCTTAGTGAACTTGCCGTTGAAGGAGAACTGATCGTTTTCTTTCCACGCGCGAATAATCAGATCATGGGCCTCGAAGTACTTCTCGCGCAGTGTGGCCGGGACCTCGCCATAGCAGAAGTTGGTGTCCATCGAGGTGCCGACCGGAAATCCGGCCACCAGGCGCCCGCCGCTCAGCACGTCGAGCATCGCGAACTCCTCGGCCACCCGGACCGGCGGGTTGTAAAGCGCGATCGAATTGCCGAGCACGACCAGGTTGGCATTGCGCGTGCGCCGGGTCAGCGCCGCCGCCATGATGTTGGGCGAAGGCATCAGGCCGTATGCGTTCTGATGATGCTCGTTGACGCCGAGACCGTCGAAGCCCATGTGATCGGCGAACTCGAGCTGGTCAAGGTAGTCGTTGTACAGCCGATGGCCGACCTTGGGGTCGTAGAGGTCGCGCGGGATGTCGACCCACACGCTATGGTATTTCTTCTTGAAGTCATCAGGCAGGTAACGGTAGGGCATCAGGTGAAACCACGTAAATTTCATTAGCCAATCTCCTTTGGCAATCGATTTCTTCCTAACTACTTACTATTCAATAGCAGACGAGCTCCGATGAGCCTGTACCGAGCGTTCCGCTGTTCCGTTGTGCTGATCGCCGAAAGCTCCGCGGCGCTGCATCTTGACGACTCGCGGGCCACGCGGAAGCGGAGCTCGCGACTTGACTGGGCCGGGATTCGAGCGGCGCGGCCGCGTGGCCGCCGCGGCTTCGGCGGCGGCTAGTTGGAATTCGAAGGTTTCCTCAAGCAGCCGCGAGGCTTCGAGTCCGGTAATGTCGCGGAAGATTTTCACGTCGTCCATCAACAGAAACGCACCATTGAGCGCGGCCCATATTACAGTTGCCGCTCGCGTGGCATCCGCGTTGGAGGTGCGCGTACCGGTGGCGTTCAACCAGCGCTTGACCGAATCACGATAAAGATTGAAGCACTCCCGGCCGAGCCGTCTGACCTGCTCGAAATGCGCCAACTCTGCCTCGCGCGACAGACGCAGCGAGAGTTTGCTGAACGTGACTGAGAGCTGCGCAAGGAACAAACCGCGCGATTCCCGCAGGTAGTCGAAATAGGCGTGACCGATCGCGCGCAGCTCATCGAGCGGCTTAAGCTCGCGCGCATGGATTTCCAGGTAGCGCGCGCGCAGGCCGCCAATCCGCTCGGCCATCAGGCTGACGAAGAGGTCGTCGCGCGAAGAGAAGTAGAGATAGATGGTGCCGACGGCGACTTCGGCCTTGCGCGCGACCATCTCGACCGTGGCGCCGTCGACGCCGTGCTCGGCAAAGACCCGGGCGGCAGCGGCGAGGATAGTCTCGCGCCGCGCGAGGCGCTCGCGTTGCTTGCGTTCGCGAACGCTCATGATCGATGAATCTCCATTCAGTTTCTGAAGCCGACTTCTAGCGCCAAACCCTTTGTATGTCAAACGCTCCAATACGCAGTCTTTCTTGTCCGGCCGCCCGCGCGTATCTTGGATTTCGGTTAGCTCGGTTGCGCTCGACAATACGATCGGACTCGCGCAACGATTTATATGCGCAACGCATAGCGAACGAAGGGGGAGCAGCCATGTCAATGATCGCCCGGTTCGTGCAACTCAAACCGGCTCTGCTGAAAAAACTCCTCGACGATCCGGATTCGGTGGAAAGCATATTCGAGAACGAAGGCGCGGCAGGCATGCCCGCCGCCGCGGCGATGGAAAACATGCGCAAGCTGTTCGCGAGCCAAGCTCCCGCGCTGCTCTCCGGCGCACTGCCGGGAATCGATCCGAAGATGCGCGAGGCGTTGACTGCGCGGCTCGAGCAGCTCGGCGTGGATCTGGAAGCGCTCAAGAGCGGCAAGGGCGGCGACGCGCTTGCCGACCTCCTGATGTCGCGCCTGGGAGGGCGCAAGCCAACTGCAACTGCACCAGGTTCTGCACCGCAGGACAAGGGCGCCGACATTTCACTCGACAAGGGATGGCACGGCGTTCACTACCTGCTCTGCGGAGCAGGCCGAGCCGAACTCCACCGTTCTGGGCCAAGCTGTGATGGGCGGCACCGATATCGGCGAAGATTTCGGCGGCTACGGCGAGGCGCGCTACTTCACGCCGGACCAGGTGACGCAGACCGCGCGCGAGCTTGGCCGCACCGATCTCGAAACCGAGATGAAGGCGCGCTTCGATCCAGCCCGGATGTCGAGCGCCGAAATCTATCCCGGCGGATGGGACGTCACCGGCGCCGACTGGCTGTTCGAGGAGTTCCGCAAGCTACGGGATTTTTACGCCGACGCCAGCGCGAACGGGTTCGCGGTCCTGACCTGTATCCTCTGATATATCCCCGTTGACGCGATAGTGCCGTCTAGTAGTTGGCAGACTCGGGTCCGCTCCACCAACTCGCGCTCAGCGATGGAATTCCTCAAGCTTGCTGATGTCGAATAGCTTGTCGACGTGGTGAACGTCGGCGTCAGGGAAGCCGCCACCGAACGCAGGAAATATGGTGGCACGCTTGTTGATGTAATCAACTGCGGCCAGCCCCTGGAGCCCGGTCGCCTGAACCCCGTGATTGAGCTCCGCCCATTGCTCGTAGTCCTCGCTCCAGCGAAACGTATAGGTGAGCGACTTGAAAAGGTTCTGCTGGCGATCGAACATCAGCGCCATCCACGGATGCCAGTCCTCGGTATCCCAGAACATCATCACGCTGCTGTAGGGATGATGCGGCTCCTTGGGCGTACGTTCGACCACCGCGAAGCGGCGCATCGACCACACGTCATCGGGTATGATGCCGTTGGGTCCGTAGTAATGCGGGTAGTCGTACTTGGAATCCATCACGCACAGCAGGTTGCGCCAGCCTAGGAACTTGAAGTTCCAGCGGACCGGCCGGGCAGAAAAGGTGTTGAAATCCTCTTCGGTCTGCTCGGTTCCGACCAGGGAGTCCGATTTGACCTCGACCGAGATGCGCCGCACGCGCCGCGACTGCGGATCGTAGGCCCACGCATCGTCGCTGCGATACGGATCGTTGTAACGGTAGGTGATGAACACCTGGCCGCGCACGTCGTACGGTTCGAAGAAACCCTCGAATTCTTTCCAGAAGAACTCCTTGGCGTCGGGCACCGGCAGAACACCGCCCTCGGCCGCGCGCTGCGCGAGGTGGCTATAGTAAGTACGCTGATAAAAACTGCTCAACGTCTTGACGAAGGTGCCACCGCCGCCGAAATACTTGGCCGCATCGGTCGGCATCGTGCTCTTGAAATGCTGCCCGCCGGTCCAGGTGACCGGCGGCGATTCGATCGTGTTAGGCGCGGAGCCGTCGTGGTTGCCGCCGAAGCGATCGAAGATGAACATGAAATTCAGATCGTACGGCCCGTAATTCTGCCACCGGTACTCGAAGTTCCAGACCGCCTTTTGTCCTGATTGCGGATCTGCGGGATTAAGTGACGCGTTGGCGAATGGCTGGCCGCAGATGTAGTTGTCGATCGTGCCGTCGCTCT
Organism: uncultured delta proteobacterium; assembly: GCA_963710455.1. GTDB lineage: Bacteria > Desulfobacterota > Binatia > Binatales > Binataceae > JAKAVN01. Next base: position 37,299 of record CAVQAG010000002.1, on the reverse strand, counting down.
TGAGCTTAACCTGCGCCTGGTACTTCTCGGTGCATTCGGCGTAGTCCTTACGCGGCATGTGGCTGCGCGCGGCCACGATCTGCATTTTGAGCTCGGGAAAGTTCAACTGATCGATATAGACAGGCGGGATGAACGGGCGCATCCGCTCCAGGTCCTTGGCTGTCAAGACGTCGCCCGGTTTGAAGTCGGGCTTGGCATTCTCGTTCGCGGCCAGCCACTGCCCCACGGCCTGCCGCGTGGTTGGCGCTCCCTGTGCGCCGACCGACGCGGCGAAGCCCGCTGCGACGGCGAACGCGAGCGCTATGACGCGCGCCGCAGCACAAAGATTTTTTGTCAGCGCGCGCGCAAATTCCGCACCCGAACCGATACCGATCATCCACGGTCCTCCCGTCACTTGGCCACGCTCCTTCAAACACTCCGATCTAAAACAATCCCATCCCCTTTAGTCCGTATCGCATCGCGCGTCCAGCGGAACGCGGCAGACCATCGCGAACGTCCGGTGATGAACACGCATCGGATCCTCTGGAAAGCGCTGCGCCAGCGTCTCACGCAATTCGGCGTCGAAGCGCGCGACCTCTTGCGGGCCAAGGCTCGCGGCAATTCCAGCGCTGGCGCGAATCCGCCCGCGCCACGCTACATGGCTGTACGATTGCATAACGTCGAAGCTGAAACACTCGATCCCGCCGAAGCCGGCGATCGCAGCGTCACGCGCGAAAACCGGATGGATACCCATCCCGCCGGCCAGCGCCCACTTGGGATTGTGTTTGAGGATTAGCTGCTCGGTCGCCTCGACCACGTTACCTGGCAGCGCTATCCAGTCGAAGCTCACGATCACCATCAGGCCTCCGGGCATCAGCACCCGGCGCGCCTCCAGCGCGGCGTGCTGGCGATCGAACCAGTGCCAACACTGGCCAGCGCCGACTAGGTCGAAGCTCTGGTCCACAAACGGTAGCGCTTCGGCTCGCGCGCGCACGTAACGCATCGCGAGACCCTCGGCCTCGTCGAGACGCTGCGCCTCTTCCATCAGGGCAGGTGAGATATCCAACCCCGTCACGCGGCATCCCTGGCGGGCAAAACCGCGGCCGAGATATCCGGTGCCGGTGCCGAAGTCGAGCACCCGCTGACGCGGAAGTCCAACGCCAAGTGTTTCGAGCCGCTGGTAAAGTTCGGAGGGAAAGCCGGCGCGGTAGCGGCCGTAGTCGTCCGCGGTTTTGCCGAAATCGATCTGCTTGCCGTACTCTGCGATACGATTGAACGTGTCGGCCATCTGTAGCCCGCCTCGCTTGAAAGTGTCGCGCGGCTTTCCGCCTCGTCACACCGATTATAGAGTGGTGATGCGGCCGAGCGCGAATCAACATATATACAGCTCACAAAGATCCGCCCTCAGCTTTCTTATCAGCGAACCCGGGGACGGAACTTACTCGCGAAGCCGCGTGGAGAGACCCAGGTGAAGCAGAAGCTGCAGGAAGACCTCAAGGCTTCGATGAAGAACGGCGATAAATTGCGCACCATGACACTGCGAGGTGTGCTGGCCGAAATCACGCGGATTGAAAAGGACGTTCGACGCGAGGCCAACGAAACCGAGATCGTCCAGATCATCAAGCGCGAGCGCGCGCGGCGGGACGAGACGCTGGGCTTCGCACGTCAAGGTGGACGCGCCGATCTGGTCGCGCAGAACGAAGAAGAGGCGCGGGTGCTGGATTCCTACCTGCCGGCGGCGCTCGACGAAAATGAGTTGCGCGCGGCAATCGCCGAGCAAGTCGCAGCGGGCGTGAAGCAGATGGGCCCGTTGATGAAGGCGCTCAAGGACCGCTTCGGCGCACAACTCGACGGACGGATGGCGAGCCAACTGGCCAAGGAAGCCCTGGCGCCGAAATAAAAGGGACTGGTGAGCTGTAATCTTCAGGAGGCACGCGCGGGACATGCCGCAGAGCAAAATCGAACCGTTCAAGATCGAGGTTTCCGATGAGGTACTGGCCGATCTTCGCGCACGCCTGGAGCGCACCCGGTTGCCTGACGAAGTGCCGGGCTCAGCGTGGGACTACGGCACCAATCTCGCCTACCTGCGCGAGCTTATCGATTACTGGCGCACGCGATACGATTGGCGCGCGCACGAGCGCGCGCTGAATCGTTTCGCGCATTTTCGCGCTGAGGCCGGCGGCGAGGACCTTCACTTCATCCACGAGCGCGGCCGCGGCCCCAATCCCAAGCCGCTGTTGCTGTTACACGGATGGCCCGGGTCGGTCTACGAATTCATGGAGCTGATTCCGCGGCTGACCGATCCGGCGGCGCATGGCGGCAATGCGCGCGACTCGTTCACCGTGGTCGCCCCGTCGCTTCCGGGTTACGGCTTTTCGGCCCATCCGCGGACCCGCGCGATGAACATCCAGGCCATGGCCGACATCATGTTCAAGCTGATGCACGAGGTGCTGGGCTACGAGCGCTTCGGGGCGCAGGGCGGAGATTGGGGCGCAGCGATAACCTCACGCCTGGGCGAGGTATACCGCCAGCATCTCTACGGTATTCATATCAATATGATTGCGGTAGGCGCGGCCGAAGGGCGCCGCCCGGCCGAGCTCAATGACGCGGAGAAGGTTTTTCTCGGCGACCTCGAGCGCTTTCGCCGCGACGAGACCGGCTATCAGTGGATTCAGGGCACCAAGCCGCAGACCCTCGCGTATGCGCTCAACGACTCGCCGGCCGGCCTCGCGGCCTGGATCGTCGAGAAGTTCCGCACCTGGAGCGATTGCCACGGCGATGTCGAGCGCCGCTTCAGCAAGGACCAGTTGTTGACCAACGTGATGATCTACTGGGTGACCGGGACGATAAATTCATCGACCCGGCTGTATTACGAGGCGCGTCATCATCCGTGGCATCTGAAGCCCAATACGAGAATCGAAACGCCCACCGCGGTCGCCAATTTCCCCGCCGAGCTGATGCGCCCGCCGCGAAGCTGGGCCGAGCGCGCTTACAATGTCGTGCGCTGGACCGTAATGCCGTCGGGCGGTCACTTTGCCGCTATGGAAGAGCCAGCGCTGCTCGCTGACGATATCCGCGCGTTCTTCCGCGAGTTGAGCTGAGACAAACCCGGGCGGAGTCCGATCAGGGAAAGCTGCTTCCTGGATAGCCGTACGACGGCCCGTAAGGTGACGATCCATAGGGCGTGCCATACGGCGCAGAGCCATAGGGGCTGCCACCATACGGCATACCGAATGGCGATCCGAAGGGCGAGGCGCCGTAGGGCGAGCCGCCATAGGGCGAGCCATAGGTCGGCGGATAACCTCCGCCCATCCCAAAACTGCTGTTGCCCATACTCAGCAGGCCCATCATGCCGATGAGCGGCACGATCGCGGTCAACCCGCTAGCGCCTCCCGTCGGAGCCTGCTGCATGTATTGCTGCTGTTGCTGCGCCTGTTGCGCCTGGTCCTGGTAGCTTTGCACGCCGCCGAGTTCGCTACCCGAAGATCCGGAAGCGCCGGCATCGCCGCTCTGCGAAGCGGCCGGAGCCGACGCCGAGCCGCTCGCGCCGGAAGCCAGTTCGGGCCGTACCGCAATTCGGTTGATCACGGGAACGTTGGGATTATGCAAGTAGCGGCGCGCCTTGTCGGCCGCGTCCTGCTTGCCGAAGTCACTCGCTACGAAGCCATAGAGAATCACCTGCTGGTTCCCGCTGTTGTCGGCCAGCACTTGTGCGCCGACCAGCGGAAGACGATGTTTCTGCAGATAACTGGTGAGCGTACCGCTGCGCGAGGTGTCGTTGGTATAGCCTGGCGGCACCGAACCGCCATCGGGGGGATCGCTCAACCCATTGGCAGCTGCGGCGGCGGCGCTGGCGGAGCTGTAACTGCTTGCCGAGGACCCGTTGGAGGAATAGCCGCTACTGGAGGAAAAGCTGGTCGACGGCGCTCCCCCGCCAAACGAAAATCCGCTCGTCGAGGAACTGCTCGAACTCGGCAGGCTCAGGCACGCCGACATCGTCATCGCACCGAGGCTGCTCAAAAATATGGCCGCAATCCGCGCAATACGGGTCATAAGATTAATCATAGCCCCACGCCAGAGTTTCGCAAACAGACGCGAGGCGTTGTGGCAGCGCACCGGTTTGGCTCGAATTTGTTCCAACTTGGATGGGGGCCGCGCGCCGTGCTAGCGTCGAGTTTTCGGGGAAAACGTGTGATGGGCCTGGTTCGGCATTTGACGCGCACGTACAGACGGATGGCGATGGCAAATGCGCTGGTGCTCGCGGCTTGTGCCGGGGCGGCGGCCGGATGCTTCGATAAGCGGCCGACTCAAGTAATGGTGACGCAGGTCGCGCCCGCCATCCATCCCGCCAAACCTCCCGACTGCGACATGCCGGTCATCACGGAAGAGCCGGCGGAAGGCTATCAACAGATTGCTATTGTCGAGGCCTGGGCTGATGTCGATGAAGACCCGGCCAAGGTCGTTCCCGAACTTAAGCGTCAGGCCTGTGCAACCGGTGCCGAAGCCCTCTTAATCGTAACTGGCAAAAAGCAGAACGTGCATACGCAGCTCTACGGAGTGACACCCAACGAGAGCGAAACCGCCGTCACCTCGACGAACCGCACCCCGAATCAGGCTGGGGATTACATCAACAAAATGCAGTACAAGCCCAAGTTAGGCGAGGAAGGGCACACGGGCTACTACGTCGACGCGCTCGCTATCGACTACGCACCCGGCGCGAACACCGCTGCGACCGGCCAGGCGTCCAAGCCGTAGCGCAAACGAAGCGGAGCGCGTGCTGGCCGTTGCTCAGTTCGCCGACGCCGACGTCACCTTGAATCTAACCAGTTCTACCCGGTCCATCTCAGGGCCTGAGGGACCACCTTCAAGTGCCACGGTCCTTATCAAGCCGACATTGGGTGCGTACCAATCAAGATAGGTGAGCTGCAGCTGCTGCTTCTTACGTGCATACATCCCGCCTTCATACTTGGCCTGCGTCTCGATACGGATGCAATTGTTGAAGCGCCCCGCGGGGGTCTCTATCTCCTTGGTCTCGACGAAGGTGCGATGGCTCTGGTTGATGTTGAAGGAGCCCGAGAGATTTCCGTACGGGAAGATCACATTGGTCCATGCCAGATTTGGCACAAGCCGCAGCGGCAGAAACTGCGCCTCTTCTGACCGCCCCCATGACGGCGCCATGATGGTTTTCTGGTCGTAGTCGAGCGCGGATAGCCGCGCGATGTAACCGTTCTTGGCGTAGTAAACCAGCGGACGAGTACCCCCGCGCTCGAGACTGTACGACTCGTCGACCACCGAGCCTGTGACCTTGAGCGCAGGAACGTATTTCACCCCGATCACCCGGTCGGTGATCTGGTACTGCGTGCCCTGACTCTTGGCGAAGACCTGGTAAGTCCAGGTCGAGTTCGGCGTCAATGGGAAATAATCGGTCCCGGATCCGAGATAGGCCGTCTTGCAACCGGCAAGCGATGCTATCGCCAACCCAATGGCTAACAATGTGCCAACTACTCGGCCCATAGCCGGACTGCCTCCTTGCAAATAGCGGCCGCGCTCGCTGAGCGTACATAAAGGCTCGGAGCGTTGGCAAGCCGCACGCGGCGAGGACCGCTACGCCCTCGGCTCAGCGCAATCACGTGGTTGCGGCGCTGGACACTTTGGAGACCGCCGCAGTAGAGATGGCAAAAAGGAGACTGCCGATGCCAAAAAAGCCAAACGCAAAAAAAATCAATGTTTGCCTGACCTTCGACTTCGACGCGATCTCGGTCTGGATTGGCAATTTCCACGCCTCTTCGCCAAGCGCGATCTCGCGTGGGGAATTCGGCGTGGTAGGCGCCAGGCGGCTGCTGGACCTGCTGCGCGAGTGGAAAATCCCCTCGACCTGGTTCGTCCCCGGCCATAGCGCCGATACCTATCCCGAGGCGGTCGCGCAAATCGCCGCCGCAGGCCACGAAGTCGGCCATCACGGCTATCGCCACGAGCGCCTGGGCTCGCCCGAAGAGGAAATACGCGACTTCGACCTGGCAATAGCGTCGCTAAAAAAAGTCACCGGCCAGCCTCCGGTCGGTTACCGCTCACCCGCCGCCGGACTAACCCCACGCACCCTCGAATTGCTGGTCAGTCACGGGATGCTCTACGACAGCAGCATGATGGGCGATGACTTCACGCCCTACTACTGCAGGGTCGGCGATCAGGCTCCAAAGGACAGCGCTTTCATCTTCGGCCGGCCGACCGAGGTCGTGGAACTACCGTTTACCTGGGGGCTCGACGATTTTATCGCCTTCGAGCACGTGTGGACCCGCAACGGCATTAACCCCGGAAACGCCTCGCCCTCGCGGATCTACGAAATCTGGGCTGGAGATTTCGACTATCTCTACGACCGGCTCGGCGAGGGCACCTATATCCTGACGATGCATCCGCAGTGTATCGGCCGAGGCCATCGGCTGCTCATGCTCGAGCGGCTGATGGACCATATTCGGAGCCGCGACGGAGTAACGTTCAAGACGATGCGCGACGTGGCTGGCGAGTTCAAACGATCCACTCCGCCGGACCATTCTGCTCGCGCCTGAGCCTGAGCGCCCTCGCAACTAAGCCGAGGGCGCGCTCAAATCCGATCTTCGACGGCCTGCGTATTCATGGATGACGACTATGCGCGGCGCGATGAAACCGGACGCTCTGTACTTGCGAAGGAACTTCAAAGCTCGCCCCGTTGTTATCGGGTGAGAATGGATTAATGGGCCGGGCGTGCCTTACTGCAATGGGGAGGCAACTGCGACTATAAAATGGGGAGCTGCCGCGTTGGCTTTTCCCCGGCGCAAAGCGCCGCGGTCAGTGTACGTCGGCTGAGGACGCCCGGCCCTTTTCGACCCTGGCTCCAGACGCCATTTCACCGCGATCCGATTACCCAATTAGGTCGGGCGGCGTGATTTTTCACCCGCCGCCAAATGAAGCTCGGCGACCGGATTCAGTCCCACCGTCCAGTTGAGGTTGCGCTTGAAGACTTCCATGTCATGACCGGGAACCACGCGCGGCAGCTTGTCGCCGATAATCCCGCTCATCTTCTCGAACACCCGCATCACGTTCCACGGATTGCCCTGGATATAGCCCGGCGGCCACATCTTCTCCAGGTTTGCGTACCAATATACGCAATCGCCCGCCGCGATATGCGGACCCGATGCGGTTTCGATCTCTACCCATTGCGAGCCGAAGGTGTGCGATTGCGAGGCTAACCGGCAGGTGATGCCCGGTGCGACTTCGCGGTCGCCGTCGAGCAGCGTCACGCGGCCCGCTGCGATCGCCTCATCGAAGCGATCGAAGTTCTCCCAGTTAATTGACGAGAGCGCCCACGAGCCGGGCCCCGCGGTCTTGATTAGCTCGCCCCGGCGAAGGCGCGTCCAGCCCTCGTACTCCTCGCGCTGGACGTAGACCTTGGCCTTGGGAAAGGCGACCACGTTGCCCGCATGGTCGGCATGCATGTGGGTCAGGATGACCGTGTCTACTTCCTCGGGACGAAACCCGACCTTGCCGAGCACGACGCCGGGCCATTCGATATCCGTGAACATCCCCGAGAGCTTGTCCTCGGCTGAGGCGAAGCCGCTCTCGCCAAATCCAGTGTCGATCGCGATCACGCGCCGCTCCCGAGTGTCCGGCGCCGAAACCACCAGCGTGTAGAGCATCGGAATTTCGAAAGTCCCGGTGTTGCTGGCGATCGGCGATCCGCCCATGAAATCGCCCGACACCTTGGTGCGCGCATACCCAAGGACCCAGATGGAATAGTCAGCGGCCATCGAAAATTCTCCCACGCTTCAGCGCCCGTACGGCGAAACCGGGGCATCGTAAGGCGACGCGCTCACGCCGCGAACTCGACGACCGCCGCACCGCTGCCCCAAATCGAGCCGTAACCCAAAACCTTGCCGGAAATTTTGCGATTGTCGCTCCCGGAGCCGATGGCGCCGATCAGCCAATAGTAACTCTTGAATTGCATATCGGCGCCGGTCTTCGCCGCATACTCGGGCACCAAGTCCATCGCGTCCACGACCTTTCCGGCGGCCATCAGACCAAGCAGCCTGCGGTTCTCCGCGTCGTCTTCCTCGCTGACGATTCGGTCTTCGTCGTCGGTAATCTCGCGGGTGAAGTAATGACCGGAAAGCCCGGTCGATGCGACCACCACCGCACGCCGTCCGAGCGCGCGCACCGCGTCGGCGGCGGCCTGGCCCAGCTTCAACTCTTCCTCGCGCCCCGAATAGATGTTGCATGAGAGGCAGACGACCGGAATCTCATTCCTCGGATTGAGAAAGTTGAGCGCGACCAGCGTGCCGGTGTCGACCGGGAAGCCTTCGTAATCAACCGGACGCACCTGCAGACCGGCCAGCTGTGCCCAGATCGATAGTCTTGTGTGCGAGTTCGAGGTCAGTGCGGAAGTCGTACGGCAAATTGCCCAGGTCGTACCAGTTCTCATCGACGTGCAGCCCGGTCGGGTTCGACCGCGCCTGCACCAAGTGGCCGAGCACGGAGACCCATTGCGTGCTGAAAATCATCAGCACGTCGGGCCGCGCCTCCTGCGCATTGGCGCCGGCCACATGGCAGGCCTCGCGAAGCTCGCGGCGGCTCGTTGATCCCGCGGGCAGCATCACATGCGGCATGCCGGGCATTATGTAGCCCTTGACGATTTGACCCTCAGGCATGGGCCTCTGCTCCGACGCCATTAGTCTCTGCTGACAGGTCCCACTCGACTACCGCGTTGCCGGTCGCGATCACGCTCCAATAGCCGTGCACGCGCGCCGGAATCTTCGGGAATCCCATCGCCGCGAGCATCCAGAAAAGCCCGCCCGACTTGACCTCGGCGCCGGTCTTCTCGATGAACTCGGGTAGCACGCCCAATAGCTCGTCCATCTTGCCCTCGCGCATGAGCCGCAGCACCCGCATGTCCCACAAGTAGTTGGCGTGGCTGAAGACGTGCTCTTTGCTCATATCCTCGGGCAGGTTGGGGTCGGGTTCGCGATCGAAATGAAAGTGCGAAAGCGTATTGCTCGCGGCCAGCACGGCGCGGCGGCCCGTCTTTTCGATCGCGCGGCGCGTTGCCCGTCCCAGCTTGTACATCTCCTCAATCCCGACGCCGAGCGAGAAGTAGTAGGGCGAATTGTTCGCCGACAGGCTTAGAATCGGTATATCCCAGCCGGGATTGAGCATATGGGAAGTGACTATCGTTCCATAGTCGAGGCGGAAATTCGGATTGGTCATCTTGCGCGCGATCAATCCCTCGGCGCGCGCCTCATCGTAAACCGCGTCAGCCAGTTCGACGTCGATCGCCGTGTCAAAGTTGTAGCGGAAAAGGTGGGGAAAGATCGGATCGACCGAGAGGCCCTTAAGCCGCGGCACGCGGGTGACATGATGGCCGACGAGCGTCATCCAGTGCGGGGTATGGACGATAATCACATCGGGTTTGAGCTGCTTGATCTTTTCGCGGCAGTTGTCGTAGGCCCAGCGTAGGACCTCCCATCCGCCGCTCGAGCGCGGGATGTTCTGCGGTGGATTTTCACCATACACCAGGTGCGGGGGATGGGGGGCGACAAACCCACAGACGATCGATCCTTTGTGAGCCATGCGAAACTCCTCCGATCGGTTTTGCCGCCGCCCCGTGAACTCAAGTCCGACGAAAGCGGGCAGGCGCGAGTTTACTCTTTTGCGGCGTCATCTTGAAAACCGGCCCGCTCAGACCCGCCAATATAGTCTCTCTAGCGGCGACGCCGGAATTTGGGCAGCGTCACCTCGGACGTCACGTCCTCGAATGCCACTTCGACCGGAATCCCTAACGCCAGCTCGTCGGGCCCGATGTCGGTGACCCAAGAAACCATCCGCACGCCCTCCTCCAATTCGATGACCGCCGGCGCGTAGGGCACTATCGGCGCGAACTGCGGCACAAAGGGCTGCGCGGCCACGGTCCACGAAAACACTGTACCTCTGCCCGACGACCGCGCCCATTCGAAATTGAACGATCCGCACTTCGCGCACATGTCGCGCGGGATATGCCGCCAGGCCGCGCAATCGATGCATCGCTGAAAGCGTAACTCATGCGCCTTGCAGAACTTGTAGAACTCCGCCGCCGACCCGCGCATCTTCGGTAGCGGCAGTTTGTAGTCGCTTTGCGTCCCGGCCACCATCGCTACCTCCTAAGAATCGCCAATCCGCCGTCGCCAAAGTCGCCCCACCCAGTGACCAACCCTACCTCGGCGTCCTTGACCTGGCGCTCGCCGCATTCGCGGCGCAACTGCCGTGTGGCCTCGACGATATGATTGATGCCCCAGACGTGGGCTTCGGAATGCAGCCCGCCATGCGTGTTGATCGGTAACTCGCCGCCCAGTCCAATCCGCTCGGCCGTGACGAAGTCTTTCACTTCGCCGCGCTTGCACAGCCCCAGCGCCTCGATCTGAAGCATCACGACGTAGGTGAAGCAGTCATAGATTTCGGCGAAGTCGAGGTCCTTGGCCGTAATGTCCGCCATCCGAAATGCCTTGGGCGCGGCGAAAGTCAGCCCGATCACGAATGGGTCGGGACGCGACGGAATATCGTCGGCGGGATATGGATGGCCCTCGGCGACGCCGGAGATATAAATCGGTGGACGACGCAGGTCGCGAGCGCGCTCGGGCGAGGTTACGATCACGGCGCCTGCGGCGTCGGTCTCAAGGCAGCAGTCGTAGAGCCGAAACGGATACGAGACCCATCGCGATTTGAGATAGTCGTCCATCGCGAGCAGCAGGCCGCGCATGTAAGCTTGCGGATTGAGCTGAGCGTGCTTACGCGAAGTGACCGCGATCGTGCCCATCGTCTCGAACGGCGTGCCGTAGAGTTTCATGTGGCGAGTTGCAAGCCACGCGTACCATTGCACCGGCGCGACTGCACCATAAGGCAAATAGTATGCGCCGATCGTTCCCGCGAGCGGACCCGGCGGCGCAGAACCGCTGCCGCCCTGGCCGCCTGCGCTCACGCGCATCACCGAGTACCCGTTCCATCCGCACGGCACGAGCACGCACTCGGCCACGCCGAACGCGACCGCCATCGCGGCGCTTTGCAGGGCAACCACCGGACTCGCGCCGCCCATCTGTACGTAAGCGGAGTAGCGCAGGTCCTCGATTCCCAAATTGGCCGCGAAATGTTCGGCTGTGCCGCCGAGGGGAGGTCCCACGATGCCGTCGATGTCATGTGGCTCGAGCCCGGCATCTTCAAGCGCCCTGGCCGAAGCCTCGAGCATCAGTCGCAGTTCGGTCTTGCCCGAGCCACGCGTGAACGCGCTCTCGCCCACGCCGGCAATGCATGCTTTGTCTTTAAGAGACTCCATTCCTTTTACCAGGTGTTGGGGACGCTGCTCCGCTTGCCGCGAATAGCTATTCCGCTCAGTAGATCACTTTCGATTCCATCAGCGCTGCGATCTCTTCCCTCGAGAGGCCCAGAATGCCGTTGAATACCTCGAAGTTGTGCTGTCCCAGGTCCGGCGGCGTGCTGTAGTTGAATTTCGGCACGTCGCCGAGCTTCGCTGGAATTCCCGGCATCACACGTTTTCCGGCCGTATGATGGTCGAGTTCCCACCAGTAACCCCATTCCCATAGGTGGCGGTCCTGATGAATCTCGACGCTGTCGAGCACCGGCCCCGCTGGCACGCCGGCACGCTGAAGTCGTTCGGCGAGCTCGACATGCTGATGGTTGCACGTCCATTCGGAAAGATGCACGTCGAGTGCGTCGCTATTTTCCCAACGGGCGGCCTGATCGGCGAATCTCGCATCGCTCATCCACGCCGGATTACCCACTACCTCGCGCAGCGCCCGCCACTCCACATCACTGCCTACAGCAATAGCTATCCACTTGTCGTCGCCCGCGCACGGATAGGTATTGTGCGGCGCCATCACGTCGTCGCGGTTGGCCCATTGCCGGCGGTCGCGCCCGTTCATGAAGTAGTCCATGTACCATTCAGGCGTTTCGCCGATTACGGTCTCGCCCATGCTCGCGTCGAGCCATTGGCCCTCGCCGGTGCGATCGCGATGGCGCAGCGCGGCGAGCAGATGAAACACCACCGCCGTGGCGATCGCGTAATCGGGCCATGTGCCGCCGGTATGGCGCGGCGCTCCGCCGGGATAGCCCTGCGCATCAAAGGTGCCGACGAACGAGCAGGCCATCGGACCCCATCCCACCCAATCGGCGGCTCGGTTCCGGTTTTGCCCAGTAGCGAGACCGAGATCACGATGATGTCGCGTTTGACTGCGCGCAATTCCTCGTAACTGAGCCCGAGCCGGCGCGAGAGCGGCCGCGGATAACACTCCAGCACGAAGTCGCTTCTCTTTACGAGTTCGTAGGCGAGTTCCTTCCCACGCGGAGTCTTGATGTTGAGGTTGATCGATTTCTTGCCGTAATTGAGCGTCTGGTAACCGCCATTGCGGTTCACGTCGGCTTGGCCGTCCGCCATGAAGGCCGGATTGAGCCGCATGAAGTCGAGGTAGACCCGGGATTCAATCTTGATGACTTCGGCGCCCATCGCCGCGAGCCATAGACCGGTTTGCGGACCGTTGATGATCCAGCTGAAATCGGTGACCCGGATTCCTTCAAGCGGCAGACGCGCCATCCGTTACTCCCTCCGCGAGTCAAATCACGCCGGCGGCGCGAAGTGCCGTCAATTCGTCGCGCGAATATCCAAGCCGTCCGCACAGGATCTCTTCGTTATGTTCGCCGAGCAGAGGTGCACGGCGGGCGACGGGTGGTGTCGCGGTCAGCCGGACCAACGGTCCCGGATACCGGAAGCGGCCGGCAACCGGATGATCGATCTCGACGAAAGCTTTGCGCGCGCGCAAATGCGGATGCTCGGCCGCCTGCGCAACGGTCAATACCGGGCCTATCGGCAGTCCGATTTTCTGCCCCTCGCGCACCAGCCAATCCATGTCGTGCTTGAGCAGTTCTTGCTGAATCAACGGCCGCACGACGTCGTCATATTCGGCGCGTGCCGCGGTGTCCTTGAACAGGTCGGACTCGAGCGCCTCCGGATGGCCGAGCAGTTCCTTGAGCGCCTCGAAGTGTGAGTCCACCACCCACAGCACGTAAACGTACCCGTCACGGCATCGCGATGGCTCCAGCCCGGCCTTGGCATTGGCACGCAGCCGGCTGTAGGGCATCCCGGCATAACTGTAGACGACCATCTCGACCTTGGCGGTGTTGACCACCGCCTGCCAGCATGCGACGTCGACCCACTGGCCGGCGCCGGTCGCCTCGCGATGCATCAGCGCCATCATCGTTGCCGCCGCCGCCGTGGTCGCGCCCATCATGTCGGCCTGGCGCCCGGGTGCGCGCAGCGGATTCTCGCTCGCCGAATCGTTGATCAGCGTCGGCGTGTTGTAGCCGGTCAGGCTCATCGCCCATTCGATAAGGTCCGAGCCTTTCCATCCGGCATACGGGCCGCTCTGCCCGAACGGCGTGACCGAAGTGACGGTCAACCGCGGGTTGAGCGTGCGCAGCGCATCGTAGCTGAATCCGATACTTCCTATGTGGCCGGGAGGATTGTTTTCGATGAGCACGTCGGCATCGCGCACCAGGCGCTTGAAGATTTGCGCGCCGCCGGCCGTCGACGGATCAAGCGTAACGCTTTTCTTGCTGGTGTTAAGATAGAGAAAGAGTCCGCTTTTCTCCGGATGCGGGAGGTCGTGGGGGAATGGCGGATGGCTACGCGCTTCGTCGCCAACGCCGGGCGATTCGATCTTGATGACCTCGGCGCCCATGTCGGCGAACAGTTTGCCGCACATCGGTCCCGACACCATCGTGGCGTATTCGACGACCTTGAGATCATCCAGCGCTGCGGCGGCCAATTTCGTCTTCTCCCGGATTCATCGCCCTCGAAGGTTCGCCCGTCTGATCGGGCTATCTGCTCCATAGCGCAATTCGCCGAGCAATGGCCAACCGTCAGCGCTAATTCAGCGGCGCTCCGTGGATGCTGTCGTCAGAGCCTGATGAGCGTGGCTTGCCGCCACCGGGCGGCGGTGGTGCTTTAGTGAACACCAGGCAATAGTTGGAGATGAACGTACTGCCCGGCCACGGATCGTCCATGCTCACGTACGCGAACCCCGCATGTTCGAGCTCGTTCATCACGGTTATGGGGCCTATTCCATGGCCTTCACGGTCCGGCGGCAGGCCCTTGGGCGTCGAGAGCCCGGTCAGGATGCTGGAGCGGAAATCCAACACCGCCAGTTGGCCGCCCTCGCGCAAGGCCTGATGAAGGCTGCGGTCGGTATCGGCGGGGTCGGTCAGGTGATGATAAACGCGGCGCAGGATGATCGCGTCGCAGCAATTGGCTGGCAATCCGGTATCGCTCGCGGTGGCCTGTACCACGGTAACGTTGTCGAGATGCGCCGCCGCTATCGCGTTCCGTATTTTGCCCAGCTCTCGAGGATTGATCTCGGTCGCGAAAACGTGGCCCTTGGGTCCCACCAGCCCTGCCATTATCACCGTCATCCAGCCCGAGCCCGCACCCACATCCGCCACTACCATACCCGGCTTTATCTGGAGCACCTCTGCGAGGCGGTCCGCGTCCGCTCGCTCGTGCGAGCATCCTGTCAAAGCGAACGCGGCAATCAGCATCAAAGCCAACGCCAGGAAGCGCGCGCGATCGAAGAGCTGGAGCATGTGTCGGCTGTTCATCGGAAGTCTCTTCGGTCCTCTCCTTTCATCGCGAAGCCAATGCCGATAGATACGATCATCAAAGTCGTACGCCAAACGGAGCCAGCGATGCCAGCGCTATTGTTTGATATACGCGACCATGTTGCCTACCTGACCATCAATCGGCCCGAAGTCCACAATGCGATGAACCCGGAGGTCGTCGTGCGCCTGGCCGAAGCATGGCAGCGCGTGGCCGACGACGACGGCGTCCGCGCCGCGATCATTACTGGTGCGGGTAACAAAGCCTTCTCGGCCGGCGCCGATCTCGCACGCATGATTCCCCTGATGACCGGCGCGCGCCAGCCCGAAGATGAGTGGGATCACAAGATCAAGGAAAACCCAAAGCTCGGGGCAATGGCGATGCTGCGTGGATGGAGCCTCTACAAGCCGGTGATCGCGGCGGTCAACGGTTTCTGCATCGCGGGCGGCCTCGAGTTGATGCAAGCAACCGACCTGCGCGTTGCGGCCGAGTCGGCGAGCTTCGCCCTGCAGGAGGTCAAATGGGCGATCATCCCGGCCGCCGGCTCGCTGGTGCGGCTGGTGCGCCAGATGCCGTACTGCAAGGCGATGGAAATTCTGCTTACCGGCAATCGCATCGCGGCCACCGAGGCCTGGCGGTTGGGACTAATCAACTACGTGGTGCCGCAAACCGACGTCATGGCCAAAGCGGAAGAGCTTGCGCATGCGATCGCAGAAAACGGCCCGCTGGCCGTACGCGCGATCAAGGAGACGGTGGAGAAGTGCTCGGGGCTGCCGTTCGAGGCCGCCTTCAAAATTGAAAACGAGGCCCAGCGCTTCATCCGCAAGACCGAGGACGCGCGTGAAGGTCCGCGCGCCTTCATCGAAAAGCGCAAACCCAATTACAAAGGGCGCTGATCGATGCTCCATCACGCGCCGCCGGCGGCGCGCTCGCCCTCGGACGCGGACTCGCTTGTCGGCGGTCCGCCTGGCGACGCCGATACCGGCTGCGGCTCCTTGCCCGACAATCGATGGGAGATCCGCTCCACGACCACGAAAAGCACTGGCACGAGGAAAATGGCGAAGCCGCTGGAGAATACCATCCCGACGATCGTGACCGTGCCGATCAGCTGGCGGGCCACTGCCCCCGCTCCCAGAGCGTACCAGAGCGGCATCAGACCGAAAATGAAAGCGAACGAGGTCATCAGGATTGGTCTTAGACGCTGGCGCGCGCCATTCAGCGCGGCCGTGACCAGCTCCTCGCCCTGCTCGAGTTCGGCCTTGGCGAACTCCACGATCAGGATCGCGTTTTTTGCCGACAGCCCGATCAACATGATGAGACCGATCTGCGCGTAGATGTCGTTGTCGAAGCGCCGCGCCCACAGGCCGAAGAACGCGCCGCAAACCGCCACCGGCACGCTGAGCAGTACGCTGAACGGCAGCGACCAGCTTTCGTAGAGCGCCGCGAGAATCAGAAACACCAGGATTAGCGAGAGCGCGAAGACGCCCGCTCCGCCACCCGCGACCGCTTGTTGGTACGAGATTCCGTTCCACGCGTAGCCCATGTCACGCGGCAGCACCTGGTCGGCAACCGCGGCCACCGCGTTCATCGCGTCGCCCGTGCTGTGGCCTGGCGCCGGAACGCCGAAAATCTCGATGCTGCGATACTCGTTGAAGCGCGTGGTAAATTCGGGGCCGAACGCCCTCTGCATATTGACGAGCGTCGAGAGCGGGACCATCGTGCCCGCACTGTTACGAACGTAAAACTGTCCGACTTCCGTCGCCTTGGTCCGATACTGCGGCTCGGCCTCCACGAAGACCTTCCACACGCGTCCGAAGCGGTTGAACTGATTGACATAGTAGCCACCGAGCAGAGTCTGCAGTGTGCGATAGAGCTGGTCGATCGAGACTCCGAGCTTGAAAACCTTGTCCTTATCCACCGCCGCGAAGAGCTGCGGGACCGAAGGACTGAAAGTGAAACGCATGCCCGCCAACTCGGGCCGTTTGCTCGCGGCGCCGAGAAACTTCTGCGTGTTCTGCCACAGGTAATCGACGTCGTGGCCGCCGCGGTCCTGGATGAAGAAGTCGATACCGCTCGCCTGGCCGATTCCGGGAATCGCCGGCGGCAGGAACGCGAAGACTTGCGCATCCAGCAATCCCGCAAGCTTTCGGTTCACCGAAGCGACCACCGACATGGCATCCAGCGCGACTGTGCGGCGTTCGGGGTAGGGTTTCAGCAGGCAGAAATAGACTGCGTTTCGCGGGCTGGTCGTCTGCGACAGGATACTGTATCCGGCAATCCCGTTGCTGTAGAGCACGCCCGGCTCGTGCTTCAGGATATCGTCGATCCTTCGCATCACCGCAACGGTCCGCTGCAGCGAAGCGGCTTCCGGCAACTCGACGTTGATAATGAAATAGCCCTGGTCCTCGTCCGGCAGGAACGATTGCGAGAGCGCCCTCCCGATTCCGCCCGCGAAGATTGCGAACCCCACCAGAATTGCGAGCGCCAGGACGAATTTCCGGATGAGCAGACCGGAGATGCTGACGTAGCCTTTGGTCGCCCGCTCGAAGCCCGCGTTGAAGAGCGCGAAGACGCGCGTGAGTGGTCCCCTGCGCTTCGCGCCGCTCGCGGGCCGCAATAACAGCGCGCTCAGCGCCGGGCTTAGCGTGAGCGCATTGAAGGCCGAGATGATCACCGAAAACGCGATCGTCAACGCAAACTGGCGATAGAGCGAGCCGGTGATTCCCGCCATGAATGCGCTCGGGATGAAAACTGCTGAGAGCACCAACGCAATCCCGACCAGCGCCCCGCCAACCTCGTCCATCGCTTCGAGCGCCGCTTCGCGCGGAGCTTTTCCCTGCTCGATTTTCGCGCTGATTGCCTCCACCACGACGATCGCGTCGTCAACCACCAGCCCAACCGCCAGCACCAGCCCCAGCAGCGAGAGCGTGTTGACCGAGAATCCGACCGCCGGGAAAAACATGAACGCGCCCACCAGCGACACCGGGATGGTGAGGATCGGGATCAGCGTCGCCCGCCAGCTCTGGAGGAAGATGAAGACCACCAGCACCACCAGGCCGATCGCCTCGAGCAACGTCTTGACAATTTCCCACGCGCCCTCGGTCACCGGCACGGTGGTGTCGAGCGTCAAGGTAACCGCCATGTCAGGGGGAAAGCGCTTCGCCAGCTCGGCCATCTTCGCCTTGGCGCGATTCGCCGCTTCGAGCGCGTTGGAGCCCGGGTTCTGGAAGAGAAGGAGCAGCGAGCTCGGCGCGCCATTCATGTACGCCTGTTGATCGTAGCTCTCGGCACCGAGTTGGATCCGCGCGACGTCCTTGAGCCGCACCAGCGAACCATCGGGGTTGGCCCGCAGAATGACTTTGCCGAACTCTTCGGCGGTCAAGAGCCGGCCCTTCGCGCGAACCGTGTAGGTGACCTGCTGGCCCGGCGGCGCGGGCTCGCCGCCGATCGTACCCGCGGGATTCACGACGTTCTGCGCCGCGATCGCGTTTGCGATGTCGTTTACTGTGAGCTGGAGCTTGGCCAACGAATCGGGCGCCACCCATACGCGCATCGCGTAATTCGACGCGCCGAAAATCTTGACCTGGCCGATGCCCGGGATGCGTGCGAGCTCGTCCTCGATATTGATCGCGGTGTAGTTGGAAAGGAAGGTCTGGTCCCAGGTCCGATGTGGCGACGTGATGGCGAAGACCAGCAGCGGAAGTCCGACCGTCTGCTGAGTCGTAAGCCCATAGTTGCTCACGTCCGCGGGCAGGCTGGAGAGCGCCTGCGCAAGCCGGTTCTGGACCTGCACCTGATCGAGATCGACGTCGGTGCCGACCTCGAAGTTGGCCTGCAGCGTCATCGTGCCGTCGTCGCAGTTGATCGACTGCATGTAGATCATGTTCTTGGCGCCGTTGACCTGCTCCTCGATCGGAGTGGCGACTGACTGTTCGACGGTGAGCGCGTCGGCGCCGGTGTAGATCGCGGTGGTCTGGATCTTGGGTGGCACGATTTCGGGAAACTGCGCGACCGGCAGCCGGAAGACCATCACGGCGCCGGCGATCACGAAGAATATGGCGATGACTATCGCCACGATGGGCCGGTTGATGAAAAACTTCGACATCGCTACTGACCCTGGCGCGCCGGGCTCGCGGAGGCTGCGGGAGGTGCGCTAGGCACGGCCGGTTGCGCGATGCCGGAGGTTCCTGCGCTGTCGGGCTCTGGAGCCGCCAGGCTCGGCTTCACTTCCATTCCGTCGGAAACTCTTTGCACGCCCTCGGTGACGACGCGCTCGCCGGGTTTCACCCCGTCTTCGATAATTCTGAGGCTGCCCACCTGCTTGCCGATCTTGACCGTGCGCAGGCTGACGCGGTTGTCGGCGCTGACCACCGCGACTTGATATTGCCCCTGGGTCTCAAGCACCGCGCTCTGCGGAACGAGCAGTGCGCCGTGCTTGATATCGGCGGCCGTACGAATCTTCGCGTACAGTCCTGGACGCAGAATGTATTCCGGATTCGGAAAGATTCCCTGGATGAGGATCGTGCCGGTCTGCACGTTGACCTGGCGGTTGGCGACATAAAAATGGCCGGGATACTTGTAGGTCCTGCCGTTGGCGAGGATCATCTGAAGGTCAGGCTCTCCCTTTGCCTTCCCCTCTTCTTCGTGCTGTTTGATGCGCTCGGCGAAATGCAGGTACTCGCGCTCGCTTATCGGGAAGCTCACCTTGATCGGATCGAGCTGCGATTCCGTCGTCAGCAGCGTGGTAGGTGAAACGAGATCGCCGACCTGCGCCTTGGCGATTCCTGCGATGCCATTGATCGGCGCCGCTACCTTGGTCCATTCCAGGTTGAGCTTCGCAGTCTCGACGGCGGCCTGATCGGCCTGCACCTGCGCCGCGGTCGCGCGGGTGGTTTGGTTTTGGTTGTCGAAATCCTGCCGCGAAATTACCGCCTGCTTGTAGAGCACCGTGTAGCGGGCAAGATTGAGCTGGTTCTGCTTGAGCTGTGCCTGCGCTTGAGCGAGATTTCCGAGTGCCTGGTCGAGCGCGGCCTGGTATTGGCGCGGGTCGATCTCAAACAACAGTTGGCCGACGCGAACCGCGTCGCCGTCCTTGTAGTTCTGCTTGAGGAGATAGCCGGATATCTTCGGGTAGATGTCGGCGTTGACGAATCCGACCGTGGTGCCAACCCACTCTGAATAAAGCGGCACATCCTTCTGGATGACCTGGGTGACCACGACTTCGGGTGTCGGCGGCGCCGAAACGGGCGCAGCCTTCTTGCAGGCCATCGCGGCGAGTGTCAACGCCATCGCAAAAACAGCGGCGGCAGGTGCGGCGCGCGGGTTCAGCCAACTCCAGTGCGATCTCATCAGACCATCGATTATGCTCAAAGGCGCGGCTGCGGGCGAGGACTTACGGACAGGACGACTGAGACGACTGACGCCTCGCCTTGCTCTCCTAGCAAGTGCTAGTAAAAAGAACGCGGAGGATTCGCGATGCCACTCAAGCTGAAAAAAACCGTCAAACAACTATGCGCCGAGGCCGAAAGGGAAATTCAGACCATAACCCCGCAGGAGGCGATCAAGCTCAAGGACGATCCCGGCGTCCTGCTGGTCGACATCCGCGACATCCGCGAACTCCAGCGCGACGGCCACGTGCCCGGCGCGCTTCATGCGCCACGCGGGATGCTCGAATTCTGGATCGATCCCGAAAGCCCGTACTACAAGGACGTCTTCGGCTCGGGCAAGCGCTTCGTATTCTTCTGCGCGGGGGGACTGCGCTCGGCACTGGCGACTCAGGCGGTGCAGCAAATGGGGCTGGAGCCCGTGTGTCATATCCGCGGCGGATTTCGCGCCTGGAAGGAGAGTGGCGGCGCGGTCGAGCCGATGCCCGAAAAGAAGCCGGAGTAACCCTGGCAGCCGAGGAACATTGAGCCTGCACTGGCATTTTTTTCGCCCAAGGACGCTGGCCACGCCGGAGCGGAAGGTCGAGAGCAACCTGGGCCACTTAATCCCGGAGACGTCCGATGACGACCGATGAGCGAATTCAGCAAGCCGCGAAGAGGTACCGCAACTGGGGAAAATGGGGCAAAGATGACCAGCTCGGAACGCTGAACTACATCACGCCGGAGAAAATCATTCAGGCCGCACGCCTGGTGCGCGCGGGCCGCGTCATCTCATTGGCCTTGCCCTACGATTCCGCGGGGCCGCAGACCGGCGCGTGGGGCAGGGTCAATCCGATTCACACTTTCGTGCTGACCGGCACCGATGCGGCGGCGGGCATACAGCCGTTTCCGCATGGGATCGGCGCGGCTGACGACGCGGTTACGATGTTTCTGCAGTGCGGCACTCAATGGGACGCGCTCGCCCATATATTCGACTACGGCAAGATGTGGAACGGACAGGACGCCGCCAGGGTCAGCGCGCGCGGGGCCGAGGTCAACGGAATCGAAAAGATGGCCGAGAAAATCGTCAGCCGCGGAGTGCTGCTCGATATCGCGCGCTTCAAGAGACTCGAAGCGCTTGCGCCGGGCTATCCGGTGACCGAAGCGGACCTGGCCGGCTGCGCCACGGCCGAAGAGGTGAAAATCGGACGCGGCGACATCGTGCTGGTTCGCACCGGACAGCTCGGTTACTGCAAGAAAAGCGGCTGGGGCACGTTCGCCGCCGGCGACGCTCCGGGACTTTCCTTCAGCACCGCGGACTGGCTCCACCGCACCGAGATCGCCGGCATCGCGAGCGACACCTGGGGCCTCGAAGTGCGGCCCAACGAACTATCCGACGCTTTTCAGCCGCTCCATCAGGTGATGATCCCCAACATCGGCTTGTTGGTCGGAGAGATCTTCGATCTCGAAAAGATCGCGGAAGATTGTGCCGCCGATAAAGTTTACGAGTTCATGTTCGTCGCGCCGCCGCTGCCGATAACGGGCGCGGTCGGTTCGCCGATAAACCCGCAGGCAATCAAATAAGAGGTTTCAAATGGCAAATCCGGTGAATTGGCTGATCTTCGAGCTGGTGGTGGTGGCGGTCGTGGGAGTGATCGGGCTATTCGTCGCCCGCGCAGCCAACAGGCAGAGCAAGATGTACGGAATCAACGGACAATGATCGACGGAACTGACTAATCCGAAGCGCGGTCGAGGCGCCGGCGCAGAAGATCGATCATGCGGTGCGCGATGATCTCCGGCGTGTCGCCGCCCGGATGATACCAGACGTGCGACCAGTTGAGCCCGCCCATCAGCAGCAGCCGCAGATAGCGGCGATCGGCGGGATCGGGCAGCGCAAGCGCGTCGATCAGGTCACGAAAACGCGCCTCGTACTGATCGCGTAGCTCGAGCAGCCGTTCCGCCACCTTGCCACCCTCGGGCGGCAGCACCCGAATCATCACTTGCGTATAGTCGCTCAGCTCGAGCAGCGCCTCCAGATGCGCGGTGCATCCGGCCTCCAGCCGCTCCCACGGAGTCCGACGCCCGGTGACCGCAGTATCGACGCGCTCCGCAATCTGGCGCAGGCCTTCCTCGTAAACCGCCAGCAGCATCTCCTCCTTGGAGGGGAAGTGATAGTAGATGGAGCCCGAGAGCATCCCCACCTCGCGCGCGATGTCGCGCATCGAGGTGACGTGATAGCCGCGCTCGCGAAACAGCCGCGCGGCGACGTCGAGCAGTTGCTGGCGGCGATTGTCCTGTCGCGGAGCGCGGCTCGCGGCACTGGCAGGAGTCGAGGCGCTCATCTATAAGTCGGACCCGCCGGTTCGTATGCTACCCAGCAGCCGCGCCCGGTCCTTAGCGACCCGATGTTTGCGCCTGCCACGCGAATCAGCCGGCTGCCGCAGCACTCTGATTGTAGCTGCGGCCGTCGGCGTTGGGATCGAACCCAAGATCACTCAGGTGCGACTTGATGCGCGCGTTGAGCAGACCGACCTTGTCCATATTGGCGACAACCTGCTGATGCATGTCGCGGCGGAAAAGCTGGCGGAACATCGCCTGCTCGGTGCCCTTGGCCGCCTCGAGCCGGTAGCCTTGGATCCCATCGATCTCGGCTTTGTTAAAGCCTACCGCCTCATAGGCGTCGCGCGGGAACTGGCCGCTCATCACCAGCCGCAGCGCTTCCTTGGTGAAGTCCTCTACCTCGTGGCGCTCGGTCTCGCTGAGCTGCTCGATCTGCTCGGGCAGGCTGAGTACCGAAAAGCCCATGTGGCGCGATTCGTCGCTTAGAATCTTGCGGCAGATGACGCTCAGCAACGGATCCTGGGCGGTCTCGGCGAGCATGCGGAACAGCGACACCGCGAGCGTTTCCGCCACGAGTTGCAGGCCGATAGTCTTGATGTACCACTTGCCGCTCCCGATCAGTTGGTCGAACAGCGACTTTAAGTTGCTGGTCATCGGGTAAACCTTGTTGCCGAGCTTTTCCTTGAGATAGCGCGCTAGCACTTCGGCGTGGCGCGCCTCGTCGACAACTTGTGTGGTCATGAAAAATTTCGAATCGGTGGTCGGCACCATCTGGACCAGTTGGCTGCAGGCGATCATCGCTCCCGACTCGCCATGCAGAAGCTGCGAAAGCCGCCAGGCCGAGAACTCAAGGTTGAGCTCACGCCGCCGCTTCAGGTCGAGCTTTTCCCAGTACGAGCTGCCATAGGCGTCGATCAAGCCATCATGGAATATGCCGCGATCCGGATCGACCGGGGCGCTCCAGTCGATGTCGCGCGAGACGTTCCATTGGTCGCGCTTGGCGTTCTCATAGAGACGCCGCATATCGGGCGCATAGACCTCATAGTCGCGCTGATAGATGGTTTCGATAGAGCTTGGGATCGTGTGCCACGTCTCGGTCGTCATCTGAGCCATGTTCAACAACTCCCTTCAAGAATACAGATCGCTCGCCGACATCTCGTCCGCTAAAGTCATCCGCTAAAGCAAACGCTTGTTTGCCTAAACTACGACGAAGCCATCTTTGTGTCAAGCCCGTGCCACTGTAATCAGTGCCCCGCCGCCCACGCCCAGGACGTTATCCGCCAGCCCGCGGACACCTTGCGTAGCGCAACCGTCCAGACCGCCCCTGTCTCTGTGACCGCCTTGCCATTCTGCTTGTAGGAGAACGTCGTAGGCACAACCATATAGGCGCGGTCGCCAATTATCTCGACATGACTTGCCTGGCCGGGAGCTAAATTCGCGTCCATGATATGATTCTTTTTGACGAAGGCCTCATTGTCATTCCACCAATCTGCGCATGCCATCGGACCTTGCCACGCGTAGGGTGGAAACTCGTCAATGATGCTGGCTTGTGGGGCGCAAGCCGCAACATTTGCGTCTTTGCCACCCTTGTTAAAACTAGCCGCATACTGCTTGAGCGTCGCCATAACCTCCGTCTGTTCGGACGCCTCGACGAGCGATACCGTCAATAGCGCCGCTGCCAGGGCGGCAGCCAATGCCAGAATCATTGCACGCATACAGTTCTTCCTTTTTGTTCCGGGTTTCCGCGCTAAAAAGAATCCGACCTCAAGGTTAGCGCAACCTCAGTTCAGGTACTTTAACGTCCGCTGAACTTCGCCTCGCGACGCTCAAGGAACGCAGCCAACCCCTCCTTGCGATCCTCTGTCGCGTAGAGAAATGCCATGGCCTGACGCTCGGCCTCGATACCGGTCTTGAGCCCGCCATTTTGCGCGATATCGACCAACAGCTTCGCGCATCGGAGCCCCACCGGCGGCAGCTTGAGCAGCTTGCGTGCCCACTGCGTAGCAACCTCGAGCGCCTGGCCCGCGGGCGCAATTTCATTGACCAGCCCGTGATGCATCGCCTGCTGCGCGCTAAGCGGCTCGCCCGTGTAAACCATCTGCTTGGCAATCGCCGCCGGCAGCATCCGCGGAAGCCGCTGCGTTCCGCCGGCACCCGGCAGCAATCCGATCTTTATCTCAGGCACGCCGATACTCGCGTCCTCGGTGATGATCCGAAAATCGCAGCACAGTGAAATCTCGCATCCGCCGCCATACGCGATTCCATTGATCGCGGCGATCGTCGGACGGTCGAGATCCTCGATCCCGTTGAACGCTGTCTGCACGTTCTCGATGAAGCTCATGAAGTCGGGCGGGCCCCCGACCTTGGTCAGCGCCGCGATATCGGCGCCGGCACAGAACGCGCGTCCATTGCCGGTGAAAATCACCACGCGCGCGCCCGGGTCGGCGCGGATATTGGAGGCGAGCTTACGCAAGTCGTCGATCATCTCGGGGTTAATCGCATTGAGCTTGTTGGGCCGATTGAAGCGCACGGTTGCAATCCCGTCCGCGCATTCGTGTTGCAAAGTCTGATACATCGCTCCTCCTCTTTGATCCCGCTTGATGTTTGATCGCGCCGCGATATCGCAGCGTCGCGGCGCGCCGTTTAGACCATCGTCAAGCCGCCGCTCACCGAAAGCGCCTGCCCGGTGATGTATGAAGCGTCGTCGGAAGCCAAAAACGCGACTGCGGCCGCGATATCCGCCGGCTCACCCAGCCGGCCCATCGGCACCGCGCGCTTGAGCGCGTCGTGCAGCTTGGGATTGTGCGTCGCCAGCTCCTGGAGCATCGGCGTGTCGGTCGGCCCCGGACATACGCAGTTGACGGTGATCCCGTGATGCGCCATCTCGCGCGCGAGCGTCTTGCTGAACGCGATCACGCCGCCCTTGGCGCCCGAATAAACCGCCTCGCCGCTCGAGCCGACGCGGCCCGCGTCCGAGCTTATCGACACGATTCGTCCGCCCCCGCGCGCAACCATCGTATCCAACACGGCGCGGCAACAATTGATCGGCCCGCGAAGGTCGATCGCGATCACCTTGTCCCAGGTCTCCTCGCTGTTCTTGAGAAACGGCTCGACCCTGTCCCATCCCGCGTTGTTGACCAGGATATCGATCGGCCCGAGCCGCCGTTCGGCGTCGGCAACCGCGGTGCGCACGCTCGCGAGCTTGGCCACGTCGATTGCAACTCCGATCGCACCGCCGCCGATCTCCTGGGCTGCAACTTCGGCACCGCCCTGATCGAGGTCGGCGAGCGCGACCTTGCATCCTTCCTCGCGCAGGCGCTGCGCGATGCCTCTGCCGATTCCGCGCCCGGCGCCGGTAACGAATGCGACCTTGCCGCTTAGTCCGCGCATCTGAATGATCCCTCCTTGGGCAAAACGCGGCGCAAGCCGCGCGCGCCGCGCGATTATAATCCCGGCGCGCTCGCAATGAGAAAGCCGCCGATCAAGCCCCATTTCTGATCGGATCGCCGCGGCAGCGCGTGTCCCTCTTACTACTTGTGCGCGCGAAGCGAAACTCTGCTAGGAGAGAAGGTTGAAGGCGCCGGCTCGTGCCGGCGCCACCGAACCGGCGCGGAGGCCATGCGATGAAGGCGATCGATGGTGACAGTCATTTCATTGAACCGATGGATCTGTTCGAGCGCTATATCGATCCGGCTTTTCGCGAGCGCACGGTAAAGATGATCCGCGACCCCGAGAGCGGCAAGGCCACGATGCTCGCCGACGGCAAGCCGCTTAAGCTACGCGACGTCGATCAGGTGATGGGTATCCTGGTGGGTTATGGGGAGAAAGAACAGGGACTCAACATCGGCAACTTCGACCGCTACCTCGGTTACAGCCAGCAATGGCAGGACATGGATGCGCGCGTGCGCTTCCTCGATGAGGAGGGCTTCGACAAACAGGTGCTCTACCCGAGCCTCGGCATCGTGTGGGAGGGCGAGGTCGATGATCCCGCGCTCGCCGACGCGCTCTGCCGCGCCTACAACACCTGGGCCTTCGAGCTGGTCGCCTCGCACAAGGATCGCCTTTTTCCCGCCGCGCACATCTCGATCCGCGATCCCGCGCTCGCGGTGCGCGAGATGGAACGCGTCGCGAAACTCGGCGCACACACCATCTTCATCTCCTCCGCGCCCGTGCGCGGCCACAGCTTTGGTCATCCGGAATTCGATCCAATCTGGGCGGCGGCCGAAGTCACTCGACCTCGCGGTCGGCATCCATCTGGTTTCGCATCGCAACTACACCGGCAGCGCCTGGTACAAGGATCCCAAGCCGGGCCTGATGTACTTCACCATGAGCATCATCCAGGATCCGCGAATGGCGCTGACCACGATGGTGGTCGACGGCGTGTTCGAGCGTTTCCCGACGCTGCGCGTCGCGACGGTCGAGGCGATGGTCGGATGGGTGGGCGAATGGATCGAGCGTCTGGACTATCGTTACTCGTATATGGGCCACACGTCTCAGATGAAACGCTCGGCCGAGGAATACTTCCATCGCAACATCTGGATCAGCGCCGACCCTGAAGAGCGGATGTTTCCCTACATCGTGCAGTTCGCCGGCGACGATCGCTTCTTCATCGGCTCGGATTACCCGCACGCCGAGGGTTTCGTGCGCCCGGTGGAGAAGGCGCGCAAGCAACTGGCGTCGCTGCCCAAGGCCTCGGTCGACAAGATTCTCGAGACCAACGCGCGCAACTTCTACCACATCTGAGAGTACCCATTGCGATCGCGGGAAGATTAGACGCAGGTCGCTGGACAGATCGGGCCTTCGTGCAGCATAAAGCATGGATAAGATTTTGTCATTTGCGGACCTCCCAAAACATCTAGGATTTCCAGGTCTTCGCCGCCAAGGGCTTTATTCGATCGTCCTGTTTGTCGGCCAAGTTCGCGGGCCGACAAGTCCTGGTGCAAAAGATTCCGTGCCGACGATCATGTTCGGGTGGACATTCCCGGTTGCATCGGCACCAAAGGCCGACAAGTGGTACACGAACAAGGTGCAGTTCGAAAAAGTAGTTGGAGAGCACGAGTGTGGGGTGAGGCGGCTTTCTTGTTATTTATCCTCGGGCGGCGTTCTCTCTTTTGCTAAAGCGATCAGCAATGGATGCTCTCTGGACGAAGTGAGCAGCGCACTGAGGATCGATAGTCTGCCGGAGGAGTTGCGTGAAGTTCGCCTGTGTGGCGTGGCGAGCGGAGAAAGAGTATTTCAGCCACCTATCATTCTGAGACCTTCTGACGTTACCAGTCGCCTTTTGAACCATCTCAGACCCGAGTCGTCGCCGGTAGCTGACGCAGTCGCGTACTGCGCGTCAACCAGACTGTTGAAAAAACGCGCGCTTCTCGAATCACTTGCTCCAGAAGCAACACCGGAAGTCGAACGATCGCTGTGGGTTTGGATTGCGAAATCGCTCACCGACGAAACAGGTCTGGATTTCACTCGAAACGACGCGGGGTGCGTGGGTGACTTCGAAGTACTTGATTTTCCGTGCAGCGACGTCTACGGCCGGTCCGCTATCGGCTGGTCGTGCGATGTCACTCGTGAGCCGGCGCCATCAATGGCTAACCCCTCCTGCCACGCGGTTGAGATTCGTATCAAGAGAGCGCTTGCAAGTATCTTCGTTGAGGACCTCGATGCGGTGTTTCTGGAGTGCCAGCTGGGCACGGACAACGACATCGCCTGCGATGAGCTTCGTCGCGCCACATTCGACGGTGACAACATCATCGAGCGCTTCGAATCATCGACGGAAATCTGCAAAGTCGGGTTTCGTGTATGGGTTGCGCGAGGCGATTCGTTAGCGCTTGTCTTTGAAGATCAAAAGTCGGTCGTTCGCGTAGTCGGCTCAAATATCGGCATTATCGGGACCGCAGGTCGAGTTCAAGGCGGCTGGTCAAAGCACCCGAAGGTTGGAACTAAGAAAATAGCCGAGGTCGAATCATTCACCCGCGTGCTTTACGAATCAGTAGTTTTAGGCGGCTACGAAAAGATCCATGGGTGCCCGTGGCCCAGACGCATCGCGAGCTGATGAGCCGATTAGTGCCCGATCCTTCCGGCGCCATGTTCTTTGCGAAGGGCTGGGAAGTGGAACTTGCGCAGTGGCTCAAGACGCTAAGCGCTGGCGTTCATATCGGCAGTTTCCTTCTCGTCGACCCTTACTTCGACGAGGCCCCGTTAATCCACGCTTTCGCTCGGGCGAGCACCGAAGACGCCGAGTATGCGGTGTTGACTGAGTTCAATCATCGAGCCAGGCACGGGACGCTCGCGCGCAAAAACCTCGTTACAAACTGCGAAGCAATGCGCGCAATGTTACCTCGACGATTCAGTATCCTGGAGATCCGCCCTGCGGGCTCCAGCACAGCTCAGTTGATTCATGACCGCATAATAATTGTGAGGAGTCGCAATGGTGACGTCGCGAGCGCGTTCAGCCTCACAAATTCCTTACAGGGGGCTACTCGGCAACACCCGATGTTAGCCACGCCCATACCGGCGGACGTGCTGCCTAGCGTACTTCAATACGTGGACCAAATTCGTTTAGGCAATCCATTTGGCACAGTCTCAGCAAGAGTGGATAAGGTCTGGCAGAATGATAGGTCTGCCAGGCCTCGCTCCGTTAAGGCTCGATCAGCACCTTTCCCGCTGATAGCGGATTTTCTTCTGCGCAAGCGATGTCTGCTTCGATATCGAACAAATGAAGCTGCGAAATTAGCTCTTCAAAGAGCGGGTATCTATGACTCGTCGGCGGACCACTTCAACGCAGGCGCCATTAGATGCCAGTTAACTAAGATCGCTAAAAAGGTTCCTCGGCGCGCTCTTTCCAAAGCGTGGTCGGCTGTGTCTGAGGTTAGCGTTC
Organism: uncultured delta proteobacterium; assembly: GCA_963710455.1. GTDB lineage: Bacteria > Desulfobacterota > Binatia > Binatales > Binataceae > JAKAVN01. The sequence goes on along the minus strand of CAVQAG010000002.1, from coordinate 8,078 downwards.
GGATGGAAGATCAGGCTGGTCTTGATGCGCTAGATCAGCTCATTCAACCGATGGGAGATTCTGGATTCGACTTGCCGGAGTCCATCGTTAAAGAAGCGGTCTACCACGTGGCTCCGCGAGGGATAGCCGACGCAGGATGGACGTCGGAGGACTTGTCAGTTGCGCGCCAGACTTTGGTTTCGCTTCCAGAGGCTCTCTACTTCGCTGAAAACCTTCTCGAAGGCCCGCATGAATTTCTGGGAGGCACCCCATGGCCCATAGTCCAGGCAGTTCGTTTTCTGATCCGAAAGCGCCCCGAGCGAATCGTGCGAGCTTTCGAAGTTTTGGTCGAAGGATATAGGAAGACCTTGGAAGGTGACTCGGCTACACCGGCTAGTGGTCCGTGGGCACGCGCAATCTCGATTGCGATCAGACATATTGCGGCGTCCGTCCGCTGGCAGTGCGAGGCCGACGTGCGCCTTTTAATGCGAAGCAGCGTTCCTCTGCTCAGAGCCTTGGGAGCTGAAACTTGCTCTGACGGATTTCGACGAGCACGAACCCTCGAATCGCCATCTTCGGTATATCTCGACCTGCCTCAATTGGAACGTGTCCTAGTGATCGCCCAGACTACGCGTCTTTTGCGTGCGGATCGTGCGCGACTGTCCAAGAGGCTTGGAAAAGGCGATGATGTGAAGCTGTTGGATTCGAAGCTGCCTCTATTACGGTCGCTCCTGCTCGAAAACTGGCCTCTTAGCCCCACAGCAGAAGAACTGAGAGCGATCGCGCATGCCTTCAGTGGTCCGCTGGAGGGCTCTGACGCTCCTGAGTTGTTTCGCATATTCAAAGAAGGAAAGATTCGGACAGGCTTCGACATCCAACTGGCTATTCAGCTCTTACTGACATTGCTGCTAGAAAAATTGCAGCAATTTGCCAGTGCTCAGATCTCTCGCAGCTTTTATCTGCCCGTTGACGGACCCCTTACGTTGGTCTGCTCAGAAGCGCTATGTGATTTGGATCCCCACGCACGCGCAAAACACTTTGCGAAGCTCGAAAAAGTGGGAAATGCGTTTTTGGACCGACTTAGAACCCCGTTCTTTCGTTCAAGAGAGTACTGGTTGTGGGCTAGTGCGAAAGACGGAGGGACTTGGCTACTTGTTTACTTGGACGTCATCGATAGTGCCCAGAGATCGCGGGGCGAGGGACTGCCCGCAGCTTTAGAAGCGTTCCGGTCGGAACTTCTCTCGGCATTGCAGCTTCTGCCGGATGAGAGTCGAATCCAACAGCCGTTGGATTGGTTTCGTAACTTTGTTGCGCAAACGCGTGACTCTTACTCTGTTATAGATCTTGCCGATTATCTGGTCGCGCAGGAATATTGATCCGAAGACCATCGTCTGAGCGCATGTCGAGTAGCGCCATCAACTCGGTCTCCTCGCTCAAAAAACCCACCTCGGGATGGACGTATGACAAGAGTTTAATCATGTGAGTTCGAGCGCCCGCGCGCACCAACCGGGATCCGCAATGCGCCGCGCAGCCCTCCGATTCGATTGCTGGCCTCTTACAGACGACTTACAGAGATGATTAGTGCGCGCTTGGCCGAGCCGCGATTGCAGCTATCAGCCCAAATGCGTGCGGAATGCTTGCAGGCGGGGCGCGTTAGAGGTAGCGTGATGCACTATAATGCATCCGGACGCGCAACCCGATCGCACCAAATCCGCCCGAGCCTCCACGATTGACGCTGAGGCGCAGTCGTCAAACGGCGACGTTCCCGCGCAATATCTGCGGCTGCTGGGCGAGCGCGTGCGCGATGCGCGCGCGCGCCACGGCATGACCCGGAAGATGCTGGCGCACGACTGCGGCGTCTCGGAGCGCTATCTGGCGCAGCTCGAGAGCGGCCGCGGCAATCTCTCGATCGTACTGTTGCGCCGCGTCGCCGCGGCAATCGACGTTCCGCTCACCGAGTTGGTAAACGAAGAGCTGCCGCCGGTGGAGTACGCGCTCGTCGCCCAACGGCTGCGCCGGCTCACGCCAACCGAGCTGACCGAAGCGGCCGCTATCCTGGCCAAGCGCTTTGGCGATAAAGCGGCGCGCGAGGAGCGGATCGCGCTAATCGGCCTTCGCGGCGCCGGTAAAACTACGCTCGGGATAATGCTGGCGAAGCGGCTCAGATGGGATTTCGTGGAACTCAGCCGCGAAATCGCACGCGAGGCGGGAGTCAGCGTCAACGAGATTTTCGATCTCTGGGGGCAGGCGGCATATCGCCGCTACGAGCGCCGCGCGCTCGAGCGCGTCGTGCGCGCGCGCTCGCGGGTCGTGATCGCGACGGGCGGCGGCTTGGTTTCCGAGCTGCCCACCTTCGAGCGTCTGCTCGATAGCTGCTACACGATCTGGCTGCAAGCTTCGCCCAAAGATTACTGGGAACGCGTACTGCGCCAGGGCGATCACCGGATGAGCGCCGACGTTGGAACGAAGCAGGCGATGGCCGACATGGGCCGTATCCTGTCCCAGCGCGAGGCGCTCTACTCCAAGGCCGACGCCCGGTTGCAGACCAGCGGTAAGACCACCGCCAAGTCTCTGCGTGAGCTTCTGGTGCTGGTGCGCAAGGCGCATCCGAAGCCACCCGCTGCGCGAGCCGCGACAGTCAGGCGGCCGGCTTCACACGCAAAATCAGGCTTGACATAACCTAGTTCACATGAATTATATTGCATATGATTTTCGACCTCGACGGTCCTTATTCCGCGACCGTGACGCAGGTCCGCGATTCCCGGTGAGAAATGCAGTCGATTCAATTTGAAACCGCACCGACTCGCTATCGGCATTGGAAGCTTGAAACCTCGCGCGACCGCGCGCGGCTCACGATGAAGGTCGACGAAGCCGGCGGACTCACCCCGGGCTACGCGCTCAAGCTCAACTCGTACGACCTGGCGGTCGATATCGAGCTTGCCGACGCGGTGACGCGCCTGCGTTTCGAGCATCCAGGCGTAAGCGTGGTCATCATCGACAGCGCGCTCGACGGGATGTTCTGCGCCGGGGCGAACATCTTCATGCTCGCGCACGCCGACCATGGCTTCAAAGTCAACTTCTGCAAATTCACCAACGAGACTCGCCTGGCGATCGAAGACGCCATCGCCAACAGCGGCCAGCGCTACCTCGCCGCGCTCAACGGCACGTGCAGCGGCGGCGGCTACGAATTGGCCCTCGCGTGCGAGGAGATAATCCTGGTCGACGATCGCCGCTCGGCCGTGAGCCTGCCCGAGATTCCATTTCTCGGCGTGCTGCCGGGCACTGGCGGCCTCACTCGGCTGGTGGACAAGCGCAAGGTGCGCCGCGACCTCGCCGACGTCTTCGCCACCCTGGCCGAGGGCGTGCGTGGCGAGCGCGCGGTCAAATGGGGCCTGGTCGACGCGATCGCGCCGCGCTCGCGCTTCAACGAGGCGGTGGCCGAGCGCGCCGCGGCGCTCGTCGATTCGAAGCGAGCCGGACGCGCCGGAGTCGCGCTCGACACGCTCACGCCCGCCGAGCGCGACACGGAAATCCGCTATCGTCATCTCACCTTACGCCTCGATAGCGCTCAGCGCCTGGCCGAGTTGATCGTCGATGGACCCGAAAGCGTCCAGGAAATCCCATCCGACGCGGGAGCGCTCGGTGCGGACTTCTACCCGCTCAGGCTTTTCCGCGAAATCGACGACGCGCTTCTGCGCCTGCGCTTCAACTATCCGGAGATCGGCCTGGTGCTGATCAAGTCCGCCGGTGACCTCGATCGTGTCGCCAAACTGGACCGTGCGATGTGGGAGAGACGCAGTGACTGGTTCATCAACGAAACGTTGCTGCTCATGAAACGCGTGCTCAAGCGCCTCGATCTCACCGCCAAAAGCTTTTTCGCGGTTATCGAGCCGGGTTCATGCTTCGCGGGCTCGATGTTCGAGCTCGCGCTCGCCGCCGACCGCATCTATATGAAGTCGGGCGCGGACGCGCGGCGCTCGACCTGCAGCGCGACCTCCAGGCACAACTGGCGATCGGGGCGGAGCGCCAAAAGGCGATCGAAGAGCAGCGTGCGCAATTGGCCGCCGAACGCAAGAAAACCCTCGACGACGCACGCGAAGAGGCCGGGAAAATTCGCGCCCAGGCGACCGCGCGGCTCAACGAAGACGTTCCGCCGCCGCACAGGAGTTGTTCTCCCAGACCGTCCAGCTCGCTATCAGTCTCGCGGAACGGCTGCTGGGCGAGCTGGCGCTGCCCTCGCCGAGCATGCCTTCCTGACGCGCGCGCTGGACTACCTGGACCATCTGCCGGCGGATGAAATCGCCGCGCTGGTTTCGCATCAGGACAACGCCGCACTCGTGGTCACCACAGCTCACCCGCTCGACGCAAGCGGCGAAGCGGAATGGCGCGCGCAGCTGGCAAAACGGATTGGAGCGCGGAGCAATACAGTTCAACAGCGACGCGGCGCTAATCGCCGGCGCCGAAATCGCATTTCCCAATGCAATTCTCCGTTTCAACTGGCGCGACTCGATCGCGAGCGCCGTCAGAGATAATAATCGCAATGAGCCCGCTAGCTGAATCCGTAATAGATCGTCTGAGCAGGGCGAACGGGCTGCTGGGCCGGCTCGAGGTCGCGCCCCGGCTCGACTTGATCGGCCGCGTCGAGCGCGTGGGCGACAATCTCGCGAGCGTGCGCGGCCTGCCGGAAACGCGGCTCGGTGAACTCCTGCTGTTCGAACGATCGGACGGCGGCGCGCCGGTGTCGGAATCGTCCTGTCGCTCGACCCCGAACTGATAGGCTGTGCGATGCTGGGCGCCGACCGGTCAAAGCGGGCAACCGGGTGCGCGGCACCGGTCTGGTTGCAAGTGTGCCGGTGGGCGAGGAGCTGCTGGGTCGAACCGTGGACGCGCTCGGCGTGCCGCTGGACAGCGGGCCGGAGGTCGAGACGCGGGAGTCCCGGTCGAGCAGCCCGCCCCAGCGATCGTCGATCGCGACTTCGTTGACACCGCGCTCAATACCGGGCTTATGGTGATCGACGCGATGCTGGCGTTCGGCCGCGGCCAGCGCGAACTTGATCATCGGCGATCGCGAGACCGGAAAGACCGCGATCGCGCTCGACACGATAATCAATCAGCGCGATACGGGCGTAATCTGCGTCTATTGCGCGGTCGGACAGAAGACCTCGTCGGTGAGCCAGGTGATCGATGCTGTAAAGCGCTATGGCGCCCCGATCGCTGCATCTTCGTGTTCGCCGCCGCGGACGAACCGCCGGGATTGCAATGGCTGGCCCCATACGCGGCCTGCACGATAGCGGAGTATTTCTCGGCGCGGCGGCGACGCGCTGCTGGTCATCGACGACCTGACCAAGCATGCCGCCATCTACCGCCAGTTTCGCTGTTGTTGCGCAACCCGCCGGGACGCGAAGCCTATCCGGGCGACATCTTCTATATCCACTCCCGGCTGCTGGAGCGAGCGGCGAAGCTAAACCCCGAGCGCGGCGGCGGCTCGCTGACCGCGCTGCCGATCGCCGCGACCGAGGAGGGCAATCTGTCCGCCTACATCCCGACCAACCTGATTTCGATCACGGACGGGCAGATCGTGCTGGAACCGCGGCTGTTTCACGAAGGACAGAGGCCCGCGGTCGATGTCGGCAAGAGCGTGTCCCGCGTCGGCGGCAAGACGCAGGCGCCGGCGATGCGCAAGCTGTCGGAAAATCTCCGCCTCGAATACGCGCAATTCCTTGAACTGGAGATTTTCACCCGCTTCGGCGGGATGGTGGATGAGCGCACCCGCCAGATCATCGAGCACGGCCGCCGGATTCGCGCGGTCCTAACGCAGCCTCAATTTGCGCCGCTGGCGCTCGCCCATCAGGTGGCGCTGCTGCTGGCGCTGACGACGGTTTGCTCGACCCGCTTGCAGTCGACAAGGTGAGTGCAGCTCCAAGTCGAAACTCGGGAGGACTGGCTGAACCAGCGCGCGGCCGAATCCGTGCGGCGGATCAATACAGCCGGAGAGTTGGAGCCGGATCGCGCGCGGCGCTGGTCCAGGCGGTAGAAAGAGCCTGGTCGCATTTTTGAATCTTCCGGGCGCCGCGCCCAGCGAAGCATTAACCCGATGGCGCAGGAACGCGAAACCGCTTCTCGAATCACGTCGCTCAATGAGTTCCTCGAGATAGTTGGGGCAATTCGAGCGATGGCCGCGTCGCAGATGCAGCAGGCGCTTCAGTCGCTGGAAGCGATTCGCGGCTACTTCGCGCTGATTCGTGAGGCCTTGTGCCAGGCTGCAACTCTGCTGCCGCCAGCGATCGACGATCGAAGCTTGCAGGCGCGGCCGCGCAAGGACCGGACTGGTCGTGTTCTGCGCGGAGCACGGCCTGTGCGGTGGTTTCAATGAGCATCCACTGCGCGAAGCCGAACGCGCGACGAGCGGTAAGCGACGGCGAATTTCGGCCTGGTCGTAGTCGGCACGCGCGGCGCCCAGATCTGCCGCGAACGCGGTGTCAATCCGGACCTGGTGCTGCCGATGGCGACCCATTGCGCGGGAGTGACAGGCGGCCGCACGCCGCGTGGCCGCGGAATTGTAACAGGATGTTCAGCGAACGCCGCATCGCGGGCGTCGACACTCGTTTACGCGGAATATGCCGGGAGCGCGTCTTCCACACATCGAGCTACATCGATTGCTGCCGACTCGAGGTGCCGGCAGGTACAAAAACCTTCCCACACCTGTTGCCGCCGATCATCAACCTTCAGCCGCGGCGCCTATTCGATGACATCGTCGAGGAGTATTTTTTCGCCACGCTCGAGAACGCGGCTATGCAATCATTCTTCAGCGAGAATTCGACCCGCTTTCGCACGATGGAAGCCGCGCATCAGAACATCGCGAACAAATCCGGTGAACTGACAAAACTGATGCGGCGCATCCCCCCAGACTCCACGACAACTGAGATTCTCGATTTGATCGGCGGTACCCAGGCACTCGCTGCGGCTGAAAACTGCGATTCATGTGTCCAAAGGCACCATCGAGCAATCTCGCTGACACCACAAGTCACAGTCGCCTATGGTCTAATCAGGACTTGTGCGTGGCACAGGTGGTGCTCCAAAAGAGTTTGACTTTGTTTTTTTGGGAGGATTCGCGATGCAAGTCGAACAAATTATGAATCGTGACGTCAAAACTTGCGGTCCGCATGACTCGCTCAATAAGGCAGCGCAAATGATGTGGGACACTCCCTGTGGTGCGGTTCCGGTCGTCGATGAACAGGGCTGCCCAGTCGGCTTCCTCACCGACCGCGACGTTTGCATGGCCGCGTATACCCAGAACAAGCCGCTTACGGATTGTCGGTCAAGGGGCGATGGCCCGAACGCCGATCTGTTGCAGAGCTGAAGACGATCTCGTTTTCGCCGCCAGCTTATGCGGCAGCACCGGACCAGGCGCGTTCCGGTAATCGACGGAACGGAATCCTGGTCGGTCTGCTCACGCTTGACGACCTTGCCTGCGAGGCGGCGAGAGCGCTGCGCGGCGGTATGAATGACAAACTGAGAGACCTGTGCTGGAAGTACATTTGTCGATCAATCACGGACGTATCCGCCTGCACCCGGCCGTATAGGGCAAGAGAGTTATCGCTTATGAAGAGTCGCGGAGCGGGCTAGCGGAACCACAAGATGTGGGATTCTTCCAACGGGATCCGTGCGGCGGGATGCGATGGCACGACTCGGGGCGTGTAATCGTCGGGCCGAGCGTGACGCGGGAATCTCCGCACTATAGCCGGAGATGCTTTCGCGGGACCCGGGCAGCGGATTTCCTTGCGTCATTTGATATCGCAGCGGATGCGCGCCATCGCGCGATTGCCCGTAGAGTTCGACCCGCACCTGCTCCGGAGTCAGATCGCCAAGGTACCTGAGACCTGGTAGTGATGCTTTCCCGCGGACGTAGTGACCTGAAGATCGCCGAATCGCACATCCGCCCAGTGCTGTAAGAGTGCGGCCTTCCAATCGAGCAGCGACTGAGCGGATGCGCCGTGGTCGCGAGCACGCTCGCGGTACGCCGTTGCCGCTTCCGCGTAATACTTGTCGGTATATTCGCGCACAGCACGATTAGCCGAAAACTGCGGCGTCAGGCGCGC
>CAVQAG010000001.1:0-73895 GCA_963710455.1 uncultured delta proteobacterium | reverse complement strand
GTTCTGTTTCCCGTGCGGCAGACATCCACCCCCGTCCCCTCCCCCGCCGAATGATCCTGGACGCGCCGGGGCCACGTCGACCTTAAGAAACTTACAATTAGCGCGCTGTGAAGCCAGAGTACCCCTTTCAAGGGAGCAAGTTGGGTGCATAGCCGCACCCCATAGGCCAGTTCAGGCGATCGCTCGGTTGTAAAGCGCGACTTTTTTACCCTCGCGTTGCTGCTGATCGTTGCCCCGGAAGCCAATAGAATCACGGATGTGCGGGAGATCACTATCATCCACTACCAGCACCACGCATCCAGGCCCAGCCCAGAGTTGCGCGAATCGGGCGTCGGTTGCAATGAAGCTCTCGCGACATCGGGGCCGAGGGCGAACGGCGCCAGTTTCTCCGCGATAATCGACCAGCGCCTCGCGATAGCCGGTGTAAAAGCAGGGCTAAAAATTGAAGCGGAATGGGGATATGAGAGCGAGGCGGCATCCGGGAGCAAGGTAAGGGACCATCGCGCGCGCGAGCTCGCGATACGATCCAGGGTTGTCGTCGATCCGCGCCTTGCCCATCACGCCCAGCGCCACCACGGCGCCGAGCGCGTGCGCGCCGATCGCGGCCGCGACGTCGCTTCCGCGCCATGCGATCGCAAGGCACGCGAGCGATGCCGCGGTTAGCGCAGCCGAAGCGGCGAGCGCATCGGAGAGGAGCATAGAGTTGGCTTGCGAGACGAAATGCGCGCGCGATCGCGATTGCGGCGGTCGCGGCAAGATCGAGCAGTGCGAGCATGCCGAAGAGCCTGCGCAGGCTCGATACGTCAAGTCGAGGCAAGCGGCAGAGCGCATAGCCGGCGATAATCGCGAGCAGCGCCAGCGCGGGCAGGATGTACGAGCCGAGCCTGGCGCGCGGGATCGAAAGAAGACCAGGAAGATTCCGAACCGCCAGAGCAAAAAGGCCAGCGAACCTCGCGCATCGGGCCCGCCCGGGCGCCTGAGCTTCATCGCCGCCGCCCCGTCGACGCATCAGCTCGCGTACGCCCATCGGGACGAAAAATATCCACGGCCACATCCCGGCGATCACCGCTACGACGAAAAATTACGCGACCCATCCCATGCTCGGCGTTTTCCAGATAGCGCTGGACGTGTTGTGGATGAAGAAGAAGCGCAAAAATCCTGGGTTGCGCTGCGCCGCTGTTACGAACCATGGCGTGGCGATTGCCGTGAAGACCGCGATCGCGCCGAGCCATGGCACGCGTAAATCTCGCGGGCGCGGCGTTCGCCCAGCAGCCAGGCGAGCCCGACCGCGCCCGTTAGCACCAGCGCCGCCGGGCCCTTGGTGAGCGTGCCTGCGGCAGCCATCGCTGCCGACATCAGGAACCATCGGCGGCCCGCCACACTGTCGAAGCCCGCCGCATGGGCCGCGACCCAGAAGGTGCTGAGCGCCGCGGTTCGAAAAACCCGACGCGGGATCGAGGGTGGCGAAACGGGCGAAGCCGAACACGAGGGGAGCAAGTCCCAGGACCTGGGCTGCGAGTCCCACCGCCGCTCCGAACATGGCTTCGCCCAGCGCCGCGGTCGCCGCCATTCGGCTGCGCTCGCGATCGCGGCCGGCAGACGCACAGCCAACTCATTGGCGCCGAGCAGCTTTATGGAGAGCGCCTCTGCCCAATAGACAAGCGGGGGCTTTTCGAAATAGCGCACCCAGTTGTCACGCGGAGTGACGTAGTCGTGCGTGAGCACCATCTCGCGAGCGATTTCCGCGTAGCGTCCCTCGTCGGGTTCCCACAGCGCGGGACGGCAGCCCGGGCAGATATAGAAGCGCCGCTAAGATCGCACAGACCAGCGGTCGAAGCTGCCGATTGCGCGCAGCCAGGAGTACGGACGGCGCGAATATCGCGCGCGGGCTTGCAGACATGATCGCAAGAGTCTGCGGACAGCGGCGCGCGCCGTCAACCGCCGCTTCAGGTATTGGAGCGAGCCTCTTTCCGTCGCTTCTCCGGCGCGGTATCGTCTTTCACTTCGCGGGATCGTTTGTAACAATTGCGCACGATGCGTCCGCCGTCGTTTCCGTGCCGAACGGACTCGCGCGCGGCGACCTGCGGGAGAATTTGAGCTCAGCCGAAAAGATAACTGCGATTCGCGATCCGGCGCGGGCAGCGGACAGGTCGCTCGTGTCAGTCGTGGTGCCGGTTTACAACGAAGCCGCAAATCTGCGTGGGCTATGGGCCCGGCTGGAGCCGGTGATGCGCGCCTGCGAGCGGCCATGGGAAGTCCTGTTCGTTGACGACGGCTGGCCGACGAATCACTCGACCTCATGCGTGACATAGCCGCAAGCGCGCATGGAGCAGTGCGGGTGATCGAACTCGCGCGTAACTTCGGCCAGCACTCGGCAATCCTGGCCGGCTTTCGCCAGTGCCGCGGCGAAATCGTGGTGACGCTCGACGCCGACCTGCAGAACCCGCCCGAAGAAATTCCGCGCCTCCTTGCAGCGATTGATGAAGGCAACGACGTGGTCGGTGGATGGCGTGAGGTGCGCCACGACTTCGCCTATCGCCGATTCGCCTCAAATCTGCAAAATCGGGTGACCTCGATGATCGTCGGCGTGCCGATGCACGACTACGGATGCATGCTGCGCGCTTACCGCCGCCATATCGTCGACACCGTGGTAGCCTGCGACGAGAAGGCCGCATTCGTTCCGGCGCTGGCCAACTCGTTCGCCAAGCGGGTGGCCGAGATTCCGGTCGGCCACGATGAGCGCCAGAGCGGAGCCTCCAGGTACAATCTGTTCCGTCTCGCCCATCTGAGCCTCAACCTCATCACCGGGTTCTCGCTGATGCCGATTCAGGCGGTGAGCGTCGCCGGAATCCTGGTGTTCGTGCTCGACGCGTTGTTGGTATTGGTGCTTCTCGCCCATCGCATCCTCTACGGTCCGCAGCAGGAGGGCGCGCTGTGGACCTTGTTCGCGTTCAACTTCCTGGTGCTGGGCTTCGTGCTTCTCGCCGTGGGCCTTATCGGCGAGTACGTCGGGCGCATCTACCTCGAAGTGCGCAAGCGCCCGACCTATATCGTGCGTGCGGTGCATGGCGACGAATCCGCTTCGCCGGAGCGCCGCTGAAGCAAACGTGGCCGCCGGAAATCCTCACGCTGTCAGTCCGCGGCCGGGCGCCGCGCGATGCTTGCTATTTGCGTATCACGAGATGGGCTACGGATGCATGGAGGTGCTGCTCAAGCTGGGCGCGCCCGTGGCGGGCCTGTTCACGCATGAAGATGATTCACATGAGGAAATCTGGTGGCGCTCCTGCGCTGAGCTGGCACGAAGCCATGGCGTGCCGGTCTACACTCCTGAACGCCTCGATCAGCCGTGGATCGAGCGTATTGCCGCGATACGCCCGGCGATCATCTATTCGTTTTACTACCGCAACTTGCTGCCAGACCCGATTCTGCGCACGGCGCCGCTCGGCGCGTACAATATGCACGGCTCGCTGTTGCCGGCCTATCGCGGCCGCGCGCCGGTCAACTGGATGCTGGTCAACGGCGAGCGCGAGGCCGGCGTGACGCTGCATCACATGGTCGCGCGGGCCGACGCAGGCGATATCGTCGGTCAGCGGTCGCTCGTTATCGACGACAGTGACACGGCGCTGACGCTATTTCGCAAACTGGTCCCACTCGGCGTCGCGCTGCTCGCCGAGATGCATCCGCTGATAGCCGCTGGGGCCGCGCCACGCCGGCCGCAGGACCTTTCGCGCGGCAGTTACTTCGGGCGCCGCCGCCCCGAGGACGGGCGAATCGACTGGCGATGGCCCGTGCGGCGCATCTTTAATCTCGTGCGTGCGGTGACCCATCCTTACCCGGGTGCTTTCTGCTGGCTTAACGGACGCAAGCTCTTTGTCTGGGAAAGCAGAATCGCCCCCGCAAAAGGACGGCGAGGCGCTCCGGGCGAGATCGTCGGGATCGTGTCAGCGGCCGGCGGCGCGGTCGAGGTCGCGGCAGGCGAGGGCAGTCTGTTGATTTTGCGGGCACAGTTCGAAGGCGCGCCCGAGGGCGCGGCGGCTGAAGTATTGTCTGAGATTTTGTCCCAAGTTTCGCACGGCGCCGGTCCTCGTGCCGGAGTGCGGCTGGAATAGCGGAGGCAGCATGCGGGTTCTGATTACGGGCGGCGCGGGCTTTTTGGGCTCGCATCTGAGCGACGCGTTCATCGCACGTGGCGATGAGGTTTTCGTCCTCGATACCGGCGCGATCGCCAAGGTGCGTCATCTCCTCGACAATTCGCGGTTCCACTACGTCCACGACACGGTTTTCAACCTTGAGCTTATCGATAGCCTCGTGGCCAAGGCCGACCTCGTCTACCATCTCGCCGCGGTCGTGGGGGTCGAGCACTACGTCGCCGACCCCTACGAGACGCTCAACGTCAACGTCAACGGCACGCAGAACGTGTTGAAGGCGGCCTATAAGCACGCGCGTCGCCTGGTGTTCAGTTCGACCTCGGAGGTCTACGGACGCAATCCCAAAGTGCCGTGGAAAGAGGACGACGACCGCGTGCTGGGCGCGACCACGATCGACCGCTGGTGCTATTCGACCTCGAAAGCGGTCGGCGAGCATTTTTGCTTTGCCTACCACAAGCTCGGTCTGCCGGTGACGGTGGTGCGCTATTTCAACATCTATGGACCGCGCCTGGATCGGGTCGACGTCGGACGCCTGTTCACCATTTTTATGGGCCAGTTGCTGCGCGGCGCCGATCTCACGGTTATTGGCGACGGCAAGCAGACCCGATGTTTCACTTATGTAACCGACGCGGTCGCTGCCACGGTCGCAGCCGGGATCAGTCCCGCGGCTGACGGTCAGGCAATCAATATCGGCACCGACGTCGAGACCACGGTGCTGGAGTTTGCCAACCTGATGATCGAGCTCTATGGCGCGGGGAAATCGAAGATCAAATTTGTCAGCCAGGCTGACGTCTACGGTCAGAGCTACGAGGACATCCCGCGCCGCGTGCCCAACAATACAAAGATGCGCACGCTGCTCGGCGTGACGCCCAAGGTCTCGCTGCGCGAAGGCACGGCGCTGGCGATGGACTGGTTCCGCCGCGAACAGGCCGGCTGATTGCGGCCTCCGCGGCGCGGAGAGGGAGCGTCTGGGCTGCCTGTAATGTGTTGGAACGCCGTCTGCCTCAGTATCTGGCTGCCTAGCGAAGCAGGGCTACGTCCGGCTGGCTGTCTGAAACTCCCGTCGTGGGGGAGAGGTTGGGGCGGGGTCGAGCGAGGAAGCGCCGGAGGTAGTTTTTTTGGCGCTTCCGCCCTCTGAACTTTTGAGAGCCTTTACAACTTGCGCGCGATTGTCAGGCCGTCGGATATCGGGAGCATCACGAGTTCCACCCGCTTGTCGGTCACCGCGAAGTCGTTGAAGGCGCGAATCGCCTTCGTATCCTCGGTCTGATCCTTTTCATCCAGCACCGCTCCGGCCCACAGCACGTTGTCGATCAGGATCAACCCGCCCGCTCGCGTGCGGCGCAGCACTTCCTCGTAGTAGTGGCGATAGTTGGTCTTGTCGGCGTCGATGAAGGCGAAGTCGATAGCCGCATCCGGCGGTAGCGCGCGCAGCGTATCGAGCGCCGGCGCCAGCTTGAGCGTTATCTTGTCGGCAACGCCCGCCTTCTCCCAGTACCGCCGCGCGATCGCGGTCCACTCCTCACTCACGTCGCAGCAGAGCAGACTGCCGTCCGCGGGGAGGCCGCGGACGATGCAAATCGCGCTATAGCCGGTAAACGTGCCGACCTCGACCGCGCGCCGTGCGCCGATCGCGCGCGCGAGGATCGTCATGAACGTCCCTTGCTCGGGCGCGATCTGCATCCCGGCCCGCCGCCCCAGCTTTTCCTGGGTCTCCCGTATCAGGTCGCGCAGCACCGGATCGTCGTTTTGTCCGTGCGCGAGCATGTAGTTGTAGAGCTTATCGTCGAGGGTGATAAATTTTCCGCCTGGTGTCATGGCGTAGATTTTAGCATCGGCGGTCCGTGATCGCAGCGCCCGACAGCGTCGCGAGTGGCGCCGCGCCTGCGGGCTGCGCGGAGCCTAAGGCTACAAGCCCATCGCGTCGAGCTCGCGGCGGATGCGTTCGGGATGGGTCGCGCCCCAGTAGATCCGGCCGCATCGCGGGCAGCGGGAGAAGCGTTCCTGACTCGCATAGACGAAGGGCGGCACGCGGCGCACGACCGTATCGCGGCAGGCCTCGGCGAGCGGTTCGTTGCAGTGCGAGCATCGGGTGAAAGCTCCGCGGCGCGGATCGAACGGAAAACGGGCCAGGACTTCGCGAAGCTGATCGCGGAATAGATTACTTTCGAGGTAGAGCGCGTCCGACGCGGTGCGGAGACGCTTGTCCCGTGTGAGCGTGATGCGGTCTTCGGCGCGCGCTTGGCCAAGCAGCTGATGGCCCCCAAGCTGCGGATCGAAGAGCACGTCAGCGCCGAGCAGCCGAAGCCATCGCGCCAGCCGCGCGAGCATTCGGTCGGCGGCGAATTTCGGTACCGATCCCGAATCTTTTTTGGACAAGTCGTCCATCCCGCGCCGATGTAGTATAGCAGGGCGTCTAAGGGGCAGAACTGTGTGGACGGTCCGGAGCGACGCCTAAAGTAACACTTCAAATTGAAGGGCTGGCTTAAACTTCGAGAAAAACTTCAACTCTAGGAAGACAACCAATGAAGGAAGAACCTGTCACATTCAAGTCGGGAGACCTCACGCTTGAAGGGATGAGCGCATATCCCGACGGCGCCGGACCGCATCGAGCGGCAGTCGTTTGCCATCCCCATCCGCTCTACGGCGGCTCGATGTACAACAACGTGGTCGACGCCACGCTCGAGGCTATGCATGCGCGTGGTTTTGCGACTTTGCGCTTCAACTTTCGCGGTGTTGGCCAGAGCGAGGGCGAGTTCGACAACGGCCAAGGCGAGGCCGAGGACGCCGCCGCGGCGATCCGCTTTCTCACCGCGCAGGAGGGAGTGCGCGCCGACGGCGCGGTACTCGCCGGGTATTCGTTTGGCGCGATGACAGCAGTGCGCGCCGCGGCGAGCCTGGAAGAAGTTGCGGCGATCATCGCAGTCGCTCTGCCGCTTGGGATGATCAATTCGTCGACGCTCGGCGCGATTAGCAAACCTATCGTGCTGCTCGCCGGCGATCAGGATTCGTATTGCCCGGCGGACCATCTAAGGGCGCTGGCCGAGCGCCTGGGTCTTTTGGCCCGGCTCAAGATCATCCCCGGTGCCGATCATTTCTTCGGCGGCCGCGAGCACGAGATCACCGCTGCACTCGACGAGTCGCTGGCGGCGCTTTAGCAACGGCCGCGGTGATTCCGATTCAGTTGCCCGGTTATCAAACTCAAGGCGCCGGCGAAGATGCGAGCCCCCGATGTTCCGAGCGGTTGATGAAATCGCGCACCACCTTCAGGTATTTGTGCGGTTCCTCGTAGATTGGCATGTGTGAACTCTCTTGAAAGACGACCATCTCCGAGCCGGGCAGCGCGTTGTGGCATATCGTCGTTGCGCGCACGCTGGTTTCACTTCCCAGGGCGCCAGCGATGTAGAGTGAGGGAGTTTTGATTTCCTTAAGGCGCGCGGTCCGATCCCAGTCCTTCAGGTTTCCAGTGCAAGTGAACTCATTGGTCCCCTGCATCGTGACGTAGACCTCGTCACTGTGTCCGGCGAACGAACGTTCCAGAGAGTCGGGCCACACCGGCAGCCTGCACACGTGCAGCTTGTAGTATTGGACCATGGCGCCCTGGTACTCGGGACAATCGGTGTATCCGGACGCCTCGTGACGGTCCAGGATGGCACGCGTATCGTCAGGCAACTCTCGACGATACATGGCCGCATCTTTCTCCCACTCGGGGTACGAGCAGAGCGCATCGGAGAATGTCAGGCTTACGACGCCCTGAGGCTGGGTCAGTGCGTAGTCGGTCAACAGCACGGTTCCTGCCGAATGTCCGAGGATGTGCACGCGCTTGAGGCCGAGCGCGGTTCGGATTTGAGCGAGTTCCTTGACGAAACGCTCGACCGTCCATAGCGACTTGTCATGCGGGCGATCGGACTTCCCCGCACCGAGTTGGTCGTAGAATACGACCGGCCTTTCCTTGCAAAGCGCACCCAGCGGTTCCAGGTAGTCATGGGTGAAACCTGGACCGCCATGCAGCACGATCAGTGGGATCGCGTCGCCGCTGCCTACGATTTCGTACCAGACCTTGCCGCCGGTGACATTGACGTAGCCCTCTTTTACCGGGCATCCGAAGGGAAACTTCGAGTTGTCCGCGGACAAGGCTTTCGTGGAAGTTGACAACAAAATAAGAGCCAGGATCAGGAATATCGCACTCACAATCGAAGACGAACGCTTACTAAGCATAGATAGGTTCCTTCCTCGCACCTGTGCGTATCGCGGATAGACAGGTTCCAGCAAGAGCTACGGGCCGGTGCTAGTAATGCCAGGCGCTGAAGACGGCGAGACGCTGGATGCTGATTGCGGCTCGCCCGCTTGCGCGGCGGCAGGCGGAGTACCGGTCCGGGCCATCCGTTCGATCGGATCGAAAGGATTTTCGGGGTCTGACTGGGCCAGTGCGATTATCGCCTTGATCGTGTCGTGCAGGTTGCCGCCATAAATTTGTTCGAGCTTGGCGAAAGCGTCGAGGTCGTGAAAATAGATCAGGTAGTTGATCAATACCGCGTTGTTGACCGGTTCCTTGTCGAGATCGAAACGTTCCAGTCCCGACACATGCGGCTTGAGTTGAGCGTAGTCGGCGTTTATAGCTGCGAAGATCGTCACGCGGCGTTTCAAGATCTCCTCGCGCGGAAGCCCGCTCTTATAAAGCTGGACGAGGCGCTCCGCCTCGGAATTCAAAAAACGCCCGAACTTCAGGTCGGCCTCGAGCACTCCGCGCGCGGCCTCGGCGTCGGCGGAGCCGGCCCCTTCGGACGTTTCGAAAAACTTGACCGCACCCGCGCTGCCGACGTAGGTCGCCGCAGATTCGTCGAACATCACGTCGCTCGCCAGGAAATAGGTGCGATGGAACAGCTCGTGAATGATCACGCCGGCCACCTCGACCCGGCTAAGGCGAAGCAGGTTGGAGAGCAGCGGGTCGTTGAAAAAGCCAAGGCTGGAGAACGCCACCGCCGGCCGCACCATCGTGTCGTACCCGCGCTGCTCCATCTCGGCGGCCTCGGCGTCGGCGCGATCTTTGTTGAAGTAGCCGCGGTAGGGGATTCGACCGACGATCGGAAACCACCAGGTATAGGGCTCGAGTGAGTCGCGCGGCGCCGCCATCACGACCCACGCGATGGCTCCCTTGTCGACCTCGGAGATGCTGGTATAAGCGTGGCCGACGTTGAGTCCCAGGCGCTCGCCTGCGAATTCGCGCACCTTGAGCACGGTTTCCAGCTTGGCGCGGATGTCGGGCTGCAGGTCGCCGCGCGCGAGCACCTTGTCGATAGGCTGTCGCCTCCACAACAGGCAGCTCTCCTCGTAGGCCGCGTGCGCGATGTACCCGGCCTCGCATCCGGCGAGCGCGCCGGCACTCAAAACCAGCAGCAGTGCGGCGAGGGAAAGGGCGCGCATTGCGGAAGGCGGCGCCAAGCGGTCAATCCACGGCCTGCCGAGTGGGCTCGGGAGCGGCCGCATATTGCAGCTCGAACAGCCGATGATACAGGCCGCGGCGGGCGAGCAGCTCCGCGTGCGTGCCGCTCTCGCGCAGCGCGCCCTGGCTCAGCACCAGGATACGGTCGGCGCGCTCGATGGTGGACAGGCGATGCGCGATCACTAGCGCGGTGCGATCCTTGAGCAGCTCGTCGAGCGCGCGCTGCACCAGCGATTCGGTCTCGCTATCGACGCTGGAGGTCGCCTCGTCCATCACCAGCACGCGCGGATCGTAGGCGAGGGCGCGGGCGAACGAGAGCAGTTGGCGCTGGCCGGAAGAGAGATTGGCGCCGCGCTCGTGAATTTCCTCGTGCAAGCCGCCGGGCAGCCGCTCGACGAATTCCAGGGCCTGCGCGCGCCGGAGCGCCTGGCGTACCTCGGTTTCGTCGAGATCGGTGCGGGCGAGGCGGACGTTGTCGAACACGTCGCCGGCGAAGAGAAAGACGTCCTGCTGCACCAGGCCGATCGCACGCCGAAGCGCCGTGAGGTCCCACTCGCGCACGTCGACACCGTCGACCAGGATGCGTCCGGCGCTGACATCGTAAAAGCGCGTGAGTAGCTTGATGACAGTGGATTTGCCGGAGCCAGTCGCGCCGACGATCGCGATTTTGAGCCCCGGCTCAACCGTGAAGCTCAAATCGCGCAGGACCGGCTCGCCCGCGCGGTAGGCGAAACCGACGTGGTCGAAAATGATCTCGCCACGCACGCGGCTCGGGCGGCGCGGCGTGGGCGGGCTCGCGATCGACGCCGGCGTCTCCATCAGCGCCTCGATCCGCTCCATCGCGGCAAGCGCCGATTGCAAGGTGGTGTATTTGCTGGAGATGTCGCGCAAGGGCAGGAAGAATTTCTGCGCATAGTCGATAAAAGCGACCAGCGTGCCGAGCGTGATCACCCGGCGGATCACCTCGCTGCCGCCGGCCCACAGGATAATCCCGATGGTCGCGGAGCTGAGCGATTCGACCGCCGAAAAAACGCCGGCCTCGTAGATATTGGCGACCATCTGAGCGTCGCGGCTCTTGATGTTGAGCGTGTCGAATTCCTCGCGGCTCTGTTTCTCGCGCGTGAAAAGCTGCACCACCGTCATCCCGGCCAACGCCTCGGCCAGATAGGAGTTGAGCGCAGCGAGCCGTTCGCGGATCTCGCGATAAATCACGCGGGCGCGACTGCCGAAAAAATTCAGAATGAGCAACAGCGGCGGCACTGCGCACATCGCCCATATCGCAAGGCGCGCATTGAAGGCGAACATGATCGCCACGATTCCCAGCATCGTCAGCACGTCCATGAACATCGTGAGCGAGCCCGCGCTGAACATCTCGTTGATCGCGTCGATATCGGTGGTCATTCGGCTGACCAGCCTGCCGGTAGGAGTGCGATCGAAAAATGACATCGGGAGGCGCTCGACGTGCTTGAACAGCGCCATCCGCAGGTCCGACAGGCTGTACTGCGCGACCATCATGGTGAGGTAGAACTGTCCGTAGAAGGTCGAGAACTCGCCCACCACCAGCAGCAGGTACACGAAGCCCATCGCCAGCAGTCCATGCGTGCCGAAAGCTTGGAGCACCGGCCGCAACCAGCCAGGCGGCACGGCGCGGTTGTGCGTCAGAAACAGATCGATCGTGAGCTTCCAGATGTAGGGCTGGGCCAGCGCGAACATCGAATTCAACGGCATCAGCAGCACGGACAGAAAGAAGAGGCGCCGGTACGGATGGACGTAGCTCCATACCCACCTGAGCAACTTCAGGTCGTAAATGCGGCCCAGTTTTTCTTCCGCCGCGATTTCCATCCTGTCGACCGCCGCGCTTCAGTAGCGCGCCAGTTCCTCCTCCACCAACTGCCGATGGAACAGCTCCGCGTATATCCCGCGTTGCGCCATCAACTCTTCGTGCGTACCGCGCTCGGCTATCTCCCCGTCCTCCAGCACGATTATGTGGTCGGCGTCGCGCACGGTGGACGCGCGATGGCTCACCACGATCGTGGAGCGTCCGCGCACACTTTCGACCAGGCTATCGAGCACGGCGCGCTCGGTTTCGGTATCCACGCTGGAGAGCGCATCATCGAGAACCACCACCGCGGGGTCATAGACCAGCACTCGCGCGATCGTGACGCGTTGCTTCTGCCCGCCCGAGAGCGACATCCCGCGTTCCCCGACGACTGTTGCGAGGCCATGCGGCAGTATGGCGATATCGGACTCGAGGCCGGCGACGCGCGCGGCGTGCCCGATCTCCTCGAGCGATGCATCGGTGCGGCCAAACGCGATGTTGCGGGCCATCGTGTCCGAGAACAGAATCGGCTCTTGCGGCACCATCCCGATCGTCTTGCGGAGCGCCCCCAGCGGCAGATCGCGCAGGTCGCGGCCGTCAAGCGTGACCCGGCCCGCGCTTGGTTCGATCAGCCGGGTCAGCAGCTTGATCATGGTGGATTTGCCCGCGCCGGTGCGCCCGACGATCGCGAGTTTCTCGCCCGCGCCGATTTTGACCGAGACGTCGCGCAGCGCGTAATGACCGTTGCGGCCATTTTCGCCCGGCCGCTTCCCATCATGCGCGAAGTAGCTGAACCAGACATGCTCCCATTCAATCGCGCCGGCTACTTCCAGACGCATCTCGCCTCCGTTGATCGAGGGCGTGACGGGAGCGAGAAAAATGTCGTCCAGCCGCTTCATCGAGGCGCGGCCGCGCTGGTAAATCGAAATCACCCAGCCCAGCGCCGTGGTCGGCCACATCAACTGCGCCAGGTAACCCATGAAGGCGACCAGGCCGCCGATCGACATCGCGCCCCGCGTGACCAGGTAGCTGCCATAGACCAGCACCATCATCATCGAGGTCGCGTAGGTGCCGCGGATGAGCGGCATCAGCGCTCCGCGGAGCCGCGCGAGTGCCAGGCCTTCGTCGTTGTAAACGTCGTTGCGGCGGCGGAACTCCTCGGCCTCGCGCTCGTGCAGGGTGTAGGCCTTCACGACATGGATTCCCGAAAGGCTCTCCTGCACCTTGGCGCCGATCGCGCCCAGTTCCTCCTGAACGCGCAAGCTTCGCTCCATAAGAGAATGCGTCAGCCGGCGGATCGCAAAGAACAGGATCACGAAGGGCACCAGCGAGACGAACGTGAGGCGCCAT
This sequence comes from uncultured delta proteobacterium, assembly GCA_963710455.1. Taxonomy (GTDB): domain Bacteria; phylum Desulfobacterota; class Binatia; order Binatales; family Binataceae; genus JAKAVN01. The sequence goes on along the minus strand of CAVQAG010000001.1, from coordinate 61,135 downwards.
TGCATCGTGAACATGAAGGTCAGCGCATAAATATAGACCAGCGGCGTGTTGGCGAAGGTCAACACGCCCATCCCGACCATCATTCGCACCGCGCTCAGATCGTTGATCATCCGCGACATCAGATCGCCGGTTTTCAGCCGCTCGTAGAAAGAGCGGTCGAGCAGTGTGAGGTGTCTGAAAAGATCGTTGCGAAGGCGATATTCGACGTCGCGCCCGCAATTGAAAAACATGAAGCGCGAAAACCATCGCACCACGCCCATCGCCAGCGCCGCAGCGACGATTTCGCCGGCCAGCAGAGTCAGACGGCTAGAATTCCGGGCCTGGATCGCGTCGATCGCTCTGCCGGTCAGGTATGGCAGCACCATCCCGAGCGTCACTGTGCCGAGCGTGCAGAGCGTGGCGAACGCGTAGCGATGCCAGTAGGGACGAACGTAGCCGAGCAGGCGTTTCATGTCACGCGCCTAACTTATCAAGCCTCTGCGCGGGGGCCAATGCGGCTCTCGCTCGTGGCGGCGGCTGAAGTTCTCTCCCTCAGAGTTTCTTGCGCGAGCGCCTTGTGCGCGAGCACGATCAGGTTGTCCTCCGTCAGCACGCGCCGGTCGAGCATCCAGCGCGCTAGCTCCCGGTTGAGCGCGCGCACCGATGGTTTGCGCTCGCGCCATATCAGGCGCAGCCGCGTATCGAGCGCGACCACCGGGTAAAAAAGCGCGTAAAGGACGTAGCTGAATGGCTTGACCTTGCCGTGGCCGATGCGCTCCAGGCGCAGGGTGTTGATCCGCAGCAGATAGTAGAGCAGCACGAACGGGATCGGGTAGTTGTGAAAGCGATGCGCCTCGTCGAGCGGCGTGTCGAGCGGAATCTGCCGCCGCTTGGCCTTGTGCATCCCCGACAGCATGAAACCCAGCCGCGAATCGAGGCGCATGATATTGGGCGTGGTCAGGATCAGATGACCGCCGGGCCGCAGCACGCGCGCCACCTCGCTGAGCGCTGCGCGATGATTTTCGAGATGTTCGATCACCTCCGTGAGCACGACCAGGTCGAAGCTATCATGGGGGTAGGGCAGGCCGCGCGTGAGATCGACACCCTCGTCGATCGGCATGCCTTCGATCGGCGGCAGGCCCCGCTCGAAACGCGTGCCGCGCACCTCGAAACCGCGAGCGGCTAGCGCACGCATCACTTCGCCGTTACGGCAGCTCACGTCGAGCGCGCGCGTGCCGCTAGCGTCAAGGCCGGCGGCCAGTTCCATTACGCCGTCGATTATTTCGCGTGCGGGCATAATCCGGTTTACGTTATCAGGTACGCCGCGCGAAAAAACAGGCTACGGCGCGAAGCGCTCCACGCAGTCTTAGAGCCGGCGCTGCGTTCGCAGCCGGCGCTCGTAGAGTTTCGCGTACTTGAGGAAGACGTAAAACGCCGCGCTCATCGCCGCGTACAGCCCGCGTCCGCCTTCGCGAAAGCCGCCGCGCAGAAAATAAAAATTCACAAAGCGCCAGGCCGGATTCGCGATCATCTTGACCACAGTCATCGCGCCCGGGTCGCCCTCACTCGCCGCCTGCGAGCTTAGCCGGTTGATGGTGGCTACGTGGTCTGCGATGTCGCGGTAACTGAAATGGAGAATCGGGGTGTCGAGTTTAGCGACGGCGCCGTCGAGCTGGACGCTGGCATGCGGTTCGTGTCCGCCAAAGCGCGCGCGCTCGCGGCGAAACAGCCGCAAGTGCCAGTCCGGATAAAGTCCGCGAGTGTAGTAGTGCCCGAGATGGTAGAGCACGCGGCGCACGCGATAGCCGGCGGCGGTTTCCGGTCTCTCAATTGTGGCGCGTACTTCGCTGCCCAACTCCCAGGTCGCCTGTTCGTCGGCGTCGAGCGAGAAAACCCATTCGCCGCTCGCCTGTTCGAGCGCAAACTGTTTTTGCGCGATGTATCCTTCGAACGGGCGCTGAAAAACTCGCGCTCCCAAATCCCGTGCGATTTCAGCCGTACGATCGGTCGAAAACGAATCCACCACGATCAACTCATCGCAGAACGCCGCCGCACTCTTGAGGCATTGGCCGATCAGCTCCTCCTCGTTGCGCGTGATGACGATGAGCGAGATCATGGGCGAGAATTTGGGCGCAGTGTTCGCCGCACCGCCCATCACATCTGGCGCGACTGCGGTTCGCCCGGCGGTGGCGGCTCGCCGGGCGGCGGTGCCTCAGCGGGCGAGGGCGCACCGATCTCGGCGAGGAAATGAGCGGAGGCCTCGCGCGCGAGCTGGTACGCGGCGTCATCGATCCGCCCGCGGATCAGCTCGACGCGCAGAAACAGAAAGTAAGTCTGCACGACGTCGTTGCGGCAGTAGCGATGGATCTCCTCCAGCCGGCCCTGCTGGTACAAATCCTGGACCTGTGCGCCGTCGATCTCCATCTTGCCCGGCAGCCCGATCATCTTGAGCAGCAGGTCCATCCCGCCGCGAATCCCGCCGCTCGCGCCGAAGTTGGTCAGGTAGTCGAAAAGGTCGAGATGGCGTTCGCTCGAATAACGCGCGCGTGCCGAAGTGTTAGCCTCCGCGAAGTGCGCGGGCGCGGCGATTCCATAGCGCAAGGCCGCGAGTTCGAGCACGGGAAAATCGAAACGCCGGCCGTTGAACGTGACCATGCATCCCGTAAAACGCTCGGCGCGCGTCCAGAACTCGCGCGCCAGCGCCTCTTCTGAGTAGCCGTCTAGCCCGAGGCTTTCGACCGAGCGCAGGACATGGTCGGCGCCGACGTCGCCGATCGCGATCGAAATCGGTATGTGCAGGCTCAGCGGAAAAAAATCGCTGCCGCGCCGCGCGCGCAACTGTTCGCGAAAACGCTGGAACGCATCCTCGTCGCTCAAACCCTCGCCGGCGCATAGCGCCTGATTCAGCAGGCGCTTGTCGACGCGCGTCTCGATGTCAAATATGGCGAACACTCCAGTTGCCGCCGCGGCCGACGTTCAGGCCTCCGCGCGCTCGAGGCCGTCGATCACCCGATCCGCAATCGAACGGAACTCTGCGGCCAGCGGGTGGTCCGGGCGCACGGCGACCAGCGGACGCGCATAGTCGCCGCCCTCGCGCAATTCGCGGACCAGCGGAAGCTCACCCAGAAACGGCACGCCGAGGTTGTGCGCCAGCCGCGCGCCGCCGCCGTGAGCGAAAATTTCGTGCCGCGAGCCGCACTTCCGGCATACGTGATAGCTCATGTTCTCGATCACGCCCAGCACGGGCACGTTGACCTCCTGGAACATCGTGACGCCGCGCCGCACGTCCATCAATGCGACTTCTTGCGGGGTGGTGACGACGATTCCGCCGGCCAGCGCCACGCGCTGCGTTATCGTGAGTTGCGCGTCGCCGGTGCCCGGCGGCAGATCGAGCACCAGGCAATCGAGTTCGCCCCACTCGACGTTGAACAGAAATTCGGTCTCGAGCTTGGTCACCATCGGGCCGCGCCAGATGACCGCCGTTTCGTCGTTCACGAACAGCGCCATCGAGATGTAGCGGATGCCGAAGCTCTCGAGCGGAATGATGCGGCGCTCGGGCGTGAGCTCGACGCGCTGCTCGGCCCCGACCATCATCGCGACGCTCGGCCCATAGACGTCGGCGTCCATCAGGCCGATGCGCCAGCCCGCCGCGCGCATCGCCAGCGCCAGGTTCACCGCGACCGTCGATTTGCCGACGCCGCCCTTTCCGCTCGCTACCGCGACGACGTGGCGCACCCCCGGCACCAACCGGCGATGCGATCCCGGCGCCATCTTCGGCGCGTTCGCGGCCTGCTCCATGTGCACGTCGACAGCGGGTATGCCGGGCATCGCGGCAACTGTGCGCCGCACGTCTTCGACGATCTGCGCCGCCGCCTCGGCGTTCGCGCTCGGCGCGCTGAGCGTCACGGTTACGCCCTTGTGCGCGATCTCGATATCCTTGACCATGCCGAAGGAGACGATGTCGCGAGTGAAGCCGGGATATTTGACTTTCTTGAGTTCGACCAGGATTTCGTTAGGCGTCGGCATCTATGAGTTGCGGCGCGGCTGCGCGCTGGGCGCCTCCTTTACGGCCTTGGTCAGATCCTACCATCCCCGGAGTATGGGAAAAACGCGCAGAGCGCCAGGGCGGAAGTTCGATGTCGCAAGCTAAGGCCCGAAGCGATGTGCGAGTGGGTTACGCACGCGATGCGGGCGAGCTCGTGCGCTTTGCGGCACGCGAGCTCGCCGCGAGCCTGGGCGCGATGCTGGGAGAGGCTGCCCGGGCCGAGGCCGTCAACGACTTTGACTTGGGCCTCGACCCGCACAGCCTCGCCGTCGAGATGGAGGCGGCGGCGCCCGCAGGCGCCGCCGCCTCCATCTCGTCCTCTGCACGACCCGCGGCATCGCCGCGGGTCGCCATGCCGTCGTCGGGGAGCGCCGCACGCTCGCGCGCGGCGCTCCCCGACGACAGCTTCGCGATCCAGCGCAGGCCCGCGCCGGGCGCCGCAAGCGGCGTCGGGCGCGGGCCTGCGCTGGTGGTCGCAGGCGCCTCGGAGCGCGGTGCGCTCCACGGCGTCTACGACCTGCTCGAACGCCTGGGCGCGCGCTTCGCGCTCGGCCAGGCGCCAGCGCTGCCGCGTATCGAGCGCGGGCAGATCGACGCGCTCTCGTCGTATCGCGTTGCGCCGGCGTTCGGCCGGCGCGCCTTCGTTTCGGACATCATGACCTGGCATTACGAGAACCCCGAGCGCCTGGCGGCGCATCTCGCGCATGATCGCGAGTTCGTCCCCTGGATGGCGCGGCACGGCATCAACGCGTTCGAGTATATCCGCCACGCGCAGGATACGCGGCTCAAGATGGATGAGGTGGATGCTATGTTGGCTCAATGCGGCATCGCAGCAGAATATGGTGGCCACGTGCTTCAGCTTTTATTGCCGCGCGATCTATTCTCGACGCATCCAGAGTACTTTCCCTGTAGTGAGGATGGGACGCGGATCAAGAATGGAAACCTGTGCGCGTCGAATCGAGCGGCGCTCGATTTGGTACGGGCGGGGGCGCTCGGCTACGTGCACGAGAATCCCGAGATGGCGATGCTGCACATATGGGGCGCGGACGTGAGGCGCGGGGCGTGGTGCCGATGTTCCGAGTGCGCAGCGCTGTCGCCGCAACTGCAATACATGAAGGTGGTCAACGAAATTGCGGCCGCGCTGGCGCTCGCAAGCGCCACGGCGCCGCCGGTCGCCTATCTCTCCTATCACGACACGTTGGAGCCGGATTCCGCGTTGCGCCCGATCGAAAACGTATGGTTCGAATGGGCGCCGCGGGAGCGATGTTACAGCCACCCGATTGACGATCCGGCTTGCGTCGTGAACCCGCGTTACCTGGAGTCGCTCAAGCGCTATATCGATCTGTTCGACGGGCGCGGCGGAGTCTTCGAGTACTACGCCGACGCGATATTGTTTGGCGCGATGGGGTTCGCGACTCCATCGGTCATTGTGCGCGATCTCAACGCGTATCATCGGATGGGCTTGCGGAGCATCTCGTGTCTCACGTTCGGCGCGTTCAGCGCGCTCGCTTATCCGGTCAACCTTGAGACGTTCGGGCGCGCGACTCGCTCGCTCGACGTCGATGGCGATACGGCGGTGGACGATATTGCGGCGGGGCGTTACCCCCGATGCGGTGCGGCGATGGCTGGGGCGTATCGTGCGATCGCACGCGCCTCCGCGATGGCGCTTACTTGTGGCCCCGTTTTGCGTCCATCATTGGAGCCTGCCGGAGTGCCGGGAAGACGCTCGCGGCTGCTGGAGGCGGCGACGGCGATGCGCGAGGGAATCGCAGCAGCTGAAGCGATACTCAAGGATGGGGTGCGAGGTTCAGGCGAAACGGCGCGGCCGCAGGTTGGCGCGGAGCGCGATTTATGGGAATACAGCGCAGAGGTTCTGGAAGGTGTCGCGCTGTGGCTCGAGGCGCGCACGCTCATTGGCACGGAGCGCCGCGCGACGGGCGCGCAGGCGATCGAGAAGGTCGATCGTGCGATTCGCCACATCCGCGAAATCGATTCCGCGTTGAAAGGCACCTGGGGCGCTTACGATTTGGAACGCTCCCACGGTGTTTGGCTTGAAGGACTAAGACGCCGGCTCGACGAATAGCAGATCGAGCGTCCGAGCGCATCGCACTGGAGGCTAGCGTCAGATGGACAACGGCAATAACGGCTTCGTGTTGTCGGAAGAGTTGACCGCACTGCGCGAGCAGGTCAAGCGCATCATCCGGGACGAGATCATTCCGATCGAAGATCGCCTCGACCCCGATGCACCCGAGATTCCCGAGAGCGAGTTCTGGCCGATCGCCCGTCGAACCCAAGCCGCCGGTTTGTGGTGCATGGGCGCGCAGACAAAATATGGCGGCGGCGGGCTCGGCACGTTCGAGATGTGCGTGTTGATGGAAGAGATGGCGCAGCATCGGATGGGCTTGTACAACCCGGGCGCTGGGGTCTTCGGGCGCACCCCGCCGCCAGTCATCTGGGCCGGCGCGGAGGAACAGATCCAGAAATACGCCGTGCCCACCATCAAGAACGCCTCGCATACCTTCTTTGCGATTACCGAGCCCTCCGGCGGATCCGATCCGGCAGGCGCGATCCAATGCCGCGCCGTGCGCAAGGGCGATACCTACGTACTCAACGGCACCAAGATTTTTTCCTCCCACGCGCATGAGGCCGAGTGGGGCGTCGTGTTCACCCGAACCGATCCGAACGCGGGCCGCGCCGGAATCACCGCGTTCATCGTCGAGAAAAATACCCCCGGCTTCACCGCGCGCCCGTTCAAGGTCCTGCGCACGGCGGCGCTCCCTTGCGAAGTCCATTTCGAGGATTGCACGCTGCCGGCCGCGCAACGGCTCGGCCCCGAGGGCGGAGGGCTGACGCTCTGCCTCGATTTGTTGACGCGCCTGCGCTTTCCGTACTCGGCCTGCAACATCGGCGTCGGCGTGGCGGCGCTCAGGATGGCGGTTGCGCATGCCAAGCAGCGCAAGACTTTCGGCGAGTTGCTGGCGCGCCGCCAGGCGATCCAATGGATGCTGGCCGATTCGGAAGTCGAGCTGCGTGCGGCGCGTTGGCTTACGTGGGATGGCGCGTGGAAGGCCGATCGCGGCGAGGATGCGCGGATGGAAGCGTCGATCGCCAAATTGTATTCGAGTGAGGTGCTGGGCCGCGTGATCGATCGCGCAGTGCAAATCCACGGCGGCTATGGCGTGAGCAAGGAGTTCCCGCTCGAGCGATGGTACCGCGAGGCGCGTATCCGCCGGATCGGCGAAGGTCCCTCGGAAGTGCATCGGATGGTGATTGCGCGCAATCTGCTGCGCTGAACGCGCGCCGCCGCCGCGGTAAGGAGGTAGAGAGCATCCGATGGGCTTGCCGCTGGAGGGAATCCGCGTAGTCGACCTGGGGCAAATTTTTGCCGCGCCATACTGCACCTTGCAGCTTGCCCAGATGGGCGCCGAGATCATCAAGATCGAACCGCCCGGCGTTGGCGAGAGCCTGCGCCGCGCTGAGTCGTCGCCAGGCGGCGTCGGCTATTCCTTTCTGATGCTCAACGCCAACAAGCGTTCGGTGACGCTCAACTTAAAACATCCGCGCGGCCGCGAAATCATCCTGAAGCTTATCGCGCGCGCCGACGTGCTGGTCGAGAATTACTCGGCGGGCGTGATGGAGTCTTTCGGGCTCGGCTACGGGGACCTGCACGGCCGCTTCCCCCGCCTGGTTTACGCGAGCGCCAAGGGTTACGCGAGCGACGGCCCCTGGGCGCGCCTAGGCGCGATGGACTCCACGGTGCAGGCAAGCTCAGGCTCGATAAGCGTGACCGGCTATCCCGATCGTAGCGGCGTGAGGACGCCCGCCACCTTCATCGACATGGGCACTGGGAGCCATCTCGTAAGCGGCATTCTCGCCGCGCTACTGCAGCGCGAGCGCGGCGGGCACGGGCAAAAAGTCGAGGTCGCGATGCTCGACGTGTGCGTACCGGCGCTGACCGGCCTCATCGCCGAACAACTACAGACACGTAAACCCGAGCGCCTTGGCAATCGCCATCGCAATGCCTGTCCCTCCGATGTCTATGCCGCAGCCGACGGCGAGATCCTGATTTTCTGTCTCACCGAGCCGCATTGGCGTACGCTGGCGAGGCTGATGGGGCGCGAGGAGTTGATCAGCGATTCGCGTTTCAGAAATCACGCGACGCGTCTTGCCAACATCGATGAGGTTAACCGCGCGGTTGCGGGATGGACGCGCGGCAAGCGACGCGACGAGCTAATCGCGGCGCTTATCGCCGGGGGCGTGCCCTCCGCGCCGGTTCGCACGGTCGAAGAATTGACCGGCGATCCCGAAGTGGCCCGGCGTGGGATGCTGCTCGACAGCGAATTCCCGACTCACGGTGCGATCAAGGTCACTGGATCGCCGATCAAACTGTCGGACGCGTCGTATGCCGAGCGTCCGCGGATTCGTCCACCGATGCTGGGTGAGCATACTGCCGAAGTGCTGGCGAGCATCGGAATCGACGCCGCCGAACTCGAGCGCCTGCGCGGCGACGGCGTGGTTTGAGCGTCGCGAAGCATTCGGTGCACATGCCCGGCGCGTGCGCGGGTGCATATGGCAGACACGCGAGCCACACACGCGTGAATCCTGACCCCCTCTGATTCGAGCCGCCAGCGAACGCTTCTGGCTGCCATGTTAGAACTGCTTCATGGCGGTGCACGAACGCGCTCGGCAGCCCATCGAAAGCAGCGGCTTGATCGAATTCGGACCGCCAATAGAGGATCGAGCCTTGCTCGGGTCCGTCCCCGGCGCGGTCACCGTAGAATTTTACCTGCTTACCGAAGCGGCCAGTCACGCATGGGCCACGATCAGCGCGAGTCTTGCTGCAGGCGTCGGCGCGGTCTTCTGGATTGGGGGACTAGCCGGCGCAGGCAAAACCCACTTCCTGAACTACCTGCTGGCGCTCGAGGAGCGTGCGGCTACGGCTCAGGGACGGCGCGCGATTGTCAGGCTTGGACTCGAAGCCGGCGCGGGAGCTTACGATCTCGAGCAACGGATGTTCGATCTACTCGCACGCGAGATTGGCGTCGGCGACGCGGGAGCGATGCTATGGCGCCGGTTGCACGGCGGGGAGGCGCTGGGAGTGGCCTTCGAGCAGGCCCATCGCGTCGGGATCCGCGCTATTAGCGTCGCGATCGATTTTGGCGCGGCCGACGCGTCGGCCTGGGACGACTACTTCGCGGAACTCGCGCGCGTGGCCGCGCGCGATCGCCAGGTCGCATTCAACGTGTACGTTGCAGCGCGCACCAGAGCGCCGGCGAGCGCCATCGCGCTCGAAATCGCTGCGGCCGACGGCGCGGAGCGGGTACTCGCCGCGCTGGCGCGCACCCGCCGCGTCGTGGACGAGGCCGGTGCCGCGACATTATACGACGGCGCCGGCCTTGGCGGCTCTGGGGACTTCGAGCCGCGCGCGATCTGCCCGTTTGATCCACGCTCGATCGAAACGCTGCGCGCCCTGGCCGGAGAGACATCGAGTGTGGCAGCGACGGCCAAACTTGTAAGTGCGGCACTGGCGGCCTGGCGCGAAAATAGTATCGAGCGCCACGCGAGGCCGCTGCTACCGGTCGAACTGATGGGCGCAGCTTCAGTGGTCAGGCGTGTCGAGGAATGGCTGGGCGAAAGCGGGCGCGCCGCGCTCAAGATCGCGTATCGCGCCGCGGACGCGATGGAAGAACGTGAGCGGGCGCGCGCAGTCGTCGACGTGCTGCTACTGGAGTCGTTGAGCGGCGGCGCGCGTGCGCTTTCTCCCGGCGAACTGCGCATGCGTCTGCCAGAGTACTACCAGCGCACCATATCTTCCTCTGCGGCAGGAAACGCGATCGCCAAGATGCTGGACGGGCTCGCCGCAGGAACCGACGGCGTGATTGCTATCGACGCCCGCGGAGCGCAGTTCAACCCGCGTGCCGCTGGAGTGCCCGAAGTCGCGGCTTTCAATAACGCGCTTCCGCTGTTGCGGCGTTTCGACGCGACACTTACTGACGCGGCCGAACTGCCCGAGTTGCCAGCCAGGCTCAAGCGCGCGGGCGATGCGATGTCGCGGGCAGTGGAAGCGGCGCATCGCGTCGGCACCATACTGGATGCGGCGCATCGCGAGTTGCGCGTGGAGCTCGGGCCCGAGTCTCGCCAAACCCTGGGGGATTTTGTCGCCCTCGCCGAGGCCGGTGCGGATGCCCTGGTCGCGCAGGCAGCTGAGGCGCAATCGCGCGCACACGTGGAGCGCGTCGTCGCCGCATACGAGGGGCTCGCGACGGCAGCCGCAGCGGCGCCGCGGCTACGCGAAATGCGTGAATATCTCCGTGCGACTGAATTGACGCGCGACCTTGCCGGAGCTGTTGAGGCGGATTTCGCAGGCGATGGTTCGGTCGTGGACAAGGCAGTCGCGGCTACGCAGGTCGAATGCCAGCTTTTGCTCGCTGCGCTGGAAACCGCGCTGCCGCGACGGGATTCACGCGGCTTCGAAACGCTCCTGGTACGCTTTCAGAGAACTTGATCCAGAGCTTGTACGTTTCAGCTACGCAGCGTGGGGCAATCTGCATTTGCTGAAGATCGCTCGCAGCTTGTATTTGCTATTAGTCGCGCCCGTGTCGCGCTGAAATCGAGTTGTAAGAGCGCTCTTGTGTGTCGCATAGATGACCCTGTACGATGACGTTCCGTCATGTAGAAGCGAAAACATACCCAGCGCGATAGGCGCCTTTTTCTGAGCGCACCTGCGCGCTCAGGAATCCCGCATGCCCAGCAGTGATCTAAATATAGCTGCTGGGCTTCGCACTTTCCAGGGTATGAAAAGCAAAACGCAACCCAATCTTTTTGACGGCGAGCTTATGACCATCGAGCAAATCGCCAGAGAGTTCGGGCGCAGCACCAGGACCATCATGCGTTGGTGCGCTACCGGTAACTTCGCACCCCGGGTGAAAATCGGTAGGAACTTCTACTTCAGGCGTTCGCAGGTGCTTGAGTTCTTCGCCAACAACGCGACTGCGAGCGGTCGCAAAGCGCCGCGCCGCACGCGACGCAAACAAGTCACGGCGGCGTGAGTAGACCCGCCGGCGTCCGTCTCGCTCAAGCTCTGCTCGAAGTCGTCAGCGCGTCAGCGGCGGCTCGGCGTCGCGGGCGTGAGTAGGTCCTGCGTGCGTTTAGAGTGTAGATTTCAAAGGTGTCAACGCGCTCTTGAGCCCGTCCGTATCCGCACCCCTCGCTGACAGGCATGTAGCGGTGGAGGTGAAAAGCGAAGGATGCTAGGCTGGACTGGGGCGGGTGCTGCGAAAATCGTAGTCTAATCCACCGACAGTTTACACTTAAGTGGTCTCGTGAGGACTGGCATGGCTCGGGATAGTAAAAGCAAAGCATCGAGCAGACTCGAAGAGCAAGAAGAAATGACCGTTGTAATCCTCCGATTCAAAGGTGGTGGAGAAACACTGCGGAAAGGATTTTCAACGGTCAGCGAAGCACTCGCGACACTTGGGCCAGGTATTCCTCAGCGAAGACAGCTAAATCATTTAGAGAATGACGGGTCATCTCGGGAAAAGGTCGTCAATTCTGACGAAGAGGCCGAGCAGATAGAGGGGGGACCTGAAGAGTCGGAACTTGAGATGAACGGCGCGGGGCGACGCACTCCCCGCAAGCCTCAGTTTCTGAGCGACTTTAAGATGTCTCCGGATGGGCAGAAGCCTTGGAAGGAATATGCGTCTGAGAAAAATCCGCAAACAGTGGAGGACAAGTATCTCGTGGCGGCGGGTTGGTTGACACTACACGGTGGCGCAGAGAGCTTCAGAATAGACCATCTCTTCACCTGCTTTCGAGGTATGGAATGGGACGGTCGTACGGATTTCTCACAACCAATTCGCCACTTGAAAGCGAAGAAAAGCTATTTCGATGTCGCCAAAAAAAACTATTGGAAGCTGACAGACCTCGGCATCGCTGCTGTTAGCGAACTGCCTTCGAAAGCTAAGGACTGAAGCGTGCCTTAGTAATGGAGTTGACTGAGCTTCGGCAGTCAGTCGAAGGACTAGGCGATAAGAGCCACGCCGACAAGATCAAACTGTTCGCGTGGTATCTTCATACGTACCAAAAGAAGGACTACTTCAGTCCTTCCGACATAAAAGCATGCTATGACAATCTGGATTTAGCATCTCCCTCCTCATTTGGTGGCTATTTCGCGAATCTCGTCAAGAGTAAGGAGATACTTAAAAACAGTTCTGGCTATAGACTCGAAAACAAGACAAGAGAAGCGCTAGATGCACAATATGGGATCAGTGAGGTCGCTGTTAAGATAACTAACCTTCTCCTCACACTCCCCGAGAAAATTCCCAATCTTGCTGAGCGCACGTACCTAGACGAAGCGCTGATTTGTTACCGACACAGAGCCTTCAGAGCAGCGGTCGTAATGACCTGGAATCTCGCCTACCATCACCTCTGTGACTATGTGCTAAAAAGCCATCTCGCGATGTTCAATGAGCGCTGGCAGATCAAATATCCAAGTCATCATAAGAAAACGCCAAAGATCATCGCGAAGATGGACGACTTTAGTGATCAATTGAAAGAATCAGAAGTCATCGAGGTATGCAATTCTGCAAGTATGCATTACAAAGGATGTTCACAGAATTCTCTTAGATAAGTTGGGACGCCGCAATTCAGCAGCGCATCCGTCCAGTATCGCGATAGAACAACTACAAGTGGATGCATTCATCGACGATCTTATAAAGAATGTGGTTCTGAAGCTCGCTTGATACCAACGCTCGATATTTTCGCGTTCCTCACTTATCAGCCTTGATAATCGCCCTTGCGAGCCGCCGCGCCCGCAGCACGTCTTCGTGAGCCATCTTGTCGCTGAGCATCTTCGCCTGGACTATCAGGCTCGACAGCGCGATCACGCAGTGCATCCGCCGCTCACGGATTTCGATTATCGTCTCGCGATTGAATCGGTCGATCATGCCGACGACATCATCGAAGCTCATGGCTTCGATCTGGTCGTGCAGCGCATCGAGTTTGTTCGGTCTTTCGCCCATTTCGTCTTGCTCTCTCCGGACTCGTTTTGGAATCGGCAGGAAAGCCTCGCACTCGGGCGTAGCTCGGTCAACCAGACAAGCAGTGCCAGAAACGGGATTTAAGGGATGAGCTTGTTGTAGTCAGCGTGGGAACCGATCCAGTACCAAACGATCTCATTATTGTTGGGCATGATACCTAGCGCTCGATAATTAATGCCGATCCTTACCGAATGCTGGTCGGTCGTTCCCTTTACAGGCTTGAACTGCAACTTTGGATCGTAGGGATTTTGTTGAACGCTTTATACGCATCGCGCGCAAGTTGCTGGACGTTCTGCGGCAATGCATTGAAGCATGCCCAAAATCTTTTCGTGGTATGAGAAGTCAGAGGAGCTTGTCGGATGTAGACTCTTGCCCGCTGGTACGCCTTCAACGCTTCGTCACCAAGCTTTTTTAGCTTATCTTGAGACTGCGCGAAAGCGCTTTCCCATTGCGCCTCGTCCTTCGCCATCAGGTCGAGCAAGAAGTCGGCGATCCTGTCTTGCTCGTATTCGGGAATCTGCGCCAGCACGCTTCGTAAGCGTTCACTTATAAGTTCGGATTTTGGTTCACTTTTCATCAGATGGGGACGGCTAAGGTTACCGCGTATCATGATTTTAAGCACATGGGGTCTAGTGGGGCAATGTGGGCGTTTGTGAGTGCTTGAGGGTACCCGTGGGGAATTTGGGGGCCTGTGGGAGTTTGAGGGACATTTTGTTCCTCAATGCTTTCGCTTCATGGCATCGCCTTCGTCGCCTAGTCCAGACATCGCCATCCGCTGATCGTGCTCAACGCGGTTTCAATTGTCCGCTCGTAGTTAGTGATCGACTTCCCATCGTCGGTGGTTATCTCGACCCCGAAACGCCAGGATGGATCACCGCTCTGTTAGGGGGCTTGGCGTAGTAGCCAGGCTCAACGCCTTGATCGAAAAGACGCACCGTGATTTCTTGCACTGTCCCGTTGTTGCGTCTGCGTCGGCCCCGGTAAACATCACCGACGGCCTCCAGTTCGAAGACATCGAGTGATCCGTTCGGTTGTGCGTTCAGATATTTGCGCACTAGCACTTCGGATGGAGTGCGTTGAAAATTCAGCACCATGTCGCGCTCTTCGGTGGTCAAGAGCGCCAGCAGTTCGTCCATTCGCACGAGCCGCCACCTGAAGCGTTCGCAATAGGCGTGATAGTGCTTGGGCGCAAGCTCTACGCCGCCATTGCCCCTGCGCTCCTCTTCGAGCAGAGCGAAATATTCTGCCACTTCGGCACTGTGCACCATCAACGATCACCATCCGCGAAATCGTGGGTTCACGTGGCGCCGATGCCAATGCTCACTCTGGCCCGCCGCGAGTAGCTGCTCGCGGTCACGCACGAAAAACGAGCTATCGCCCATCAGGTCGTCGATCTCGTCCTGGCGCTGCGGCCCGCCGCGTTCAGCGCGATCCAGCATCGCAGCGTGCGACAGCGCGCCCATTTGACTCGGCAGGTACGGCCCTTCGATCATGCTCCCGCCGATATACTCGTCACCCAGGCCGGACAACATCAACGCGTCCGCCAGATCGGGTGAGCGCCCCAACGCCGCCTTGATCGAGTCTTTAGGCTCAACTGCGGTGCGCCCGCTATGGGCATCGATTAGCCAGTTAGTCACCACGAGTTCGGCCAACAGGTCATCGTTGGTAAGCCCAGAAATGTCGCCCGCCTTGAATCTTTGGGCAGCGCGCCAATAGCGCTCAGCCCTGGCGTTGGTGTAGGCCGCTGAATCGTCGGCCTTGCTCGAAAAGTTGATCGGGATGCAGGGATAGCCCGCTCGCGCGATCGAGTCGAGTAACCGTGACCGATGCCGGTATCGTCAACGTTGACCCGCTGGATGCGGCTCTTCCATTTTGCAAGGAAGTGTAAGAACTCGCCGATTGGGTCGGGTGCGCTCCAGAGCGCCGTCTCCAGGATCGCACTGCCGCAGGTGACGATGGCGGTACTACGATCCTTCCCCGGACCCGCAACGTCTATACCACAAATGACTTTACCGCCCGAATCCTTGGCCGGGCAGCGTGCCCGCTCCAGATCGGATAGCGCGAAAAGTTGATTTATCGACGCGAGCGGAAACTGGCCCATTACGCGGGCCATCCAGATAGGCGAATTTTCCGCGCTGCCATTCCACCATTGCTGCCGGGCCTCTTTAGTCCATCTTCGCGGAGTCAAAAACGGCCACGGATCAGCGTCCAACCAGCTCTCGGGCTTCGTCAGTAACTCTTCGAGCGTAGTGCCTTGCAGGTTCGGCGTCTCAAACGCGCCGATTTGCAGTGTTCACCACAGCGTTCGATTTCTGCCGAAACAGTCGGCGAAGTAACCGGTCGGATGCGTAGGGTTGCCGAGCAGCAGCAAGTGGGTATTTGCACCGGCCAAGGCGGACTCTACGGAAGGCCACAACTCAGGCGCGATGCCCGTCGCTTCGTCCACGATCAGGAGCAAATTGGCGCTGTGTTGCCCGCGAAGGCGCGTCTCGTCGGCGACTTACAGCCCGAGGATCAAATTGCCGGCGCCGAACCGCAATTCCATCCGGTTATGGCCTCAAAGGGTAGTTTGTAACGGGCGCGGGCTAGCAGTGAATGGATTTCTTCAAACAAAACCCATTTGAGCAAATTCCAGCCTGGCGCGACGACGATCACCCTCAGCGTACTCGTACGACGCGGCAAACCAGAAGGCGAGAATGGCGGCGGCAAAAGTTTTACCCGAGGCGTGACAACTGGCAATCGCGACCCGGCGCTCATCCCGGACCATCCGCATCATCTTGCGCTGGCCTGCCCACAGCTTCACTGCGAAGATTTCGGCGAACTTGATTTGATCGTTGAGTAGTCTTTCATCAATTACCTTTTCATCGCGTGCTTTCCTCATCGCGGTCAGATCCAGCGTCGGCACTACTAGCGTGGCCAACCCGTCTTTGCTGCGTGGAGAGAGGCCCAGATCGAGTGCGAGAATTATTTGTTCACCGACCAGGCGCCTGAAGCTCTCGAACACGCCCGGCACGTAGTCATCAGCGCGGATCAGCGTCGCGCGCTCGCGCAGTTCAGCATAGGCGTTCGCTGAAAACCGTGACGCGCGCAAAGCTGCGGACCAGCGGCAAAATTCAACGCGGTCTAATTGCGGAGCCATCTGGACTAACTTCCGCGTCAACTGCCGGATTTGCTCGTCTCGTTTTCTGATCGTGTAGCGGGCCTTTCTGCTGGCGCACTGGGGCCAGCGCTACCGGCGCTGCGGGCTTCCATTTCGAAAAGTCGAGGGTCGAAGGTGTGTGACGATTCACGCTCCGATCCTCTGAAGGCCCATTTCGCTACGGTGGAAGAATGAACACCGTGCGGCGGAGATTGGCACATGGCATTGGGAGATGAAGCCAATGCCAACATGGAGAAGGCAGCATGCCTGCGCGTTGTGCCGATCCGCTTTGGACCTCCGTAAAAAAGAGGGCAGAGCAAATATTTTTGTAACGCGAGCGGAAGTGGACTCGCGCCGGGCGCAACTTCCTGCATCCCGTTCTTTGCCTGCCCCGATACCGAAGAGCGTGGTCCGGCACGACGGCAGCGCTGACAAGCGCCGCGCGGCGTCGCACTCGGCGGGCCAGCGCTCTACTATGCGGATAATTCATTGCCGTTTTAGCGCTTGGCTTTTGCGGCGGCGTACTCACTGGCGTCACGTTCAGCAACAGACGCTCACCGTGACCATTTGGGATTACCATCGTCGCACGGCCATGCAGCGCACGATGCTGTTGAGCGAGGGTGGGTGAACCTTTCGGAAACATGCGGTTATCATCGTTGATTGGATTTTTGTTGATCTGGACTTGGTTCACGCTGATAAACGCGCTTGCGCGGCGGACGATTGGATGTGTCCTTCGTTCAAATCCTCTTCGTCTGTTTCTTTTAGCGGTTTTAGGTGCATGGTGCCTGGTTTACGCGATTGCAGACTTCGCAGCTTGCCCGCATCGCCTCCAGGATTTGCCGCGTCGCCATCGCCTTCGTCGCCAGCGCTAGAATCTGAGGCGTCGGCGCTCTGCTCACTTTCGTCGCCATCCTCATCGCCGTCGCCGTTGTCCTTCTGCTCTTGAAAATACCAATCAGTAGCACTAAGGAATGATGCGTGATCAACTCCTGACTTTTTTGCCGCTTTCTTGATGATCGCGTGCGCATCGTCTACCGCAGACTGAAGCGCAAAATTATCGCCGTCGTAGCGCCGAGTGGTATTCAGAATCCCATCGCGCACGCGTCGCGCGTGGTCGGCCAGGTAGTAGACTTCGGATGGGATGCCTAATATGTCCATAACTTGCGGTGCTAAATAGGCCCTTGCTCTTGCGAATTAGCCATTATTGTTCACCTCTTTTTGGATTTTCATATTCCGTAATTCAACGTCTGTGGTATACAAAGCACGCAATATGCTTTGAACCGATGTTCCGGTTTTTTCAGATGCGGTTTCTAAGATCGAATGCAGTGCGGGCAGCGCGGTATGTAGTGATAAGCGGCTGGGTGGCTTACGGGTCATGCTGGCAACGCGCGGCGGGTCTAACTGGATGCGCTCAAACGCTTTCGATGACCTTCTGACTAAGCATGAGCCTCTGGAATTCTCGGCAGGCTGAGCAAGAACTTCTCGCGTAGTTCGTTGCGCGGTGCCGCCGATTCTCTTTTAATTCCTGCCGCGTGATGCGATTACCGGAGGCTGTAGTCACGCCGAGCGCGTCCCACTTGTCGATAATCTGCTTTGCTCTGCATCAGAGCAATAACTAACCAGTCGATCTCCTGGCCACCCAACCGCATGAAGCGAGACCGCGCCGAACGTTCGGCGATGTCGTTCACGTTCTTCGGTACGTGCGGCGTATCGTCTGCGAGCGGTCGCGACCGTTCAACCGCGCTCTGCGCCAGCCGAGCGATTACCGGCCTCACACTTTTCGCATCATCGTTCTGAAGCAGACTGCGTACGACTTCGCGCGCGGCCTTAATTTCACCCGCCATAGCTATGCGCGCCTCTTCAGTTGGAAAAATTGTATCCAGGATGCGCCTGACTACGCGTTCGAAATCGGCTTTGGCGCCGAGGTCTTCATGCAACATGTTGAGCGTGGCGTTGCATTCGGTGCTGAGGACGTCGGGCTTGCTGGCAGACTTGCTATTGCCCGCCGCTGCTAATACGTTGCCATCCAATCGTCTACTCACTTCGCGTCTCCTAAAAAAAAAAAAAAAAAAAAAAAAAAAAAAAAAAAAAAAAAAAAAAAAAAAAAAAAAAAAAAAAAAAAAAAAAAAAAAAAAAAAAAAAAAAAAAAAAAAAAAAAAAAAAAAAAAAAAAAAAAAAAAAAAAAAAAAAAAAAAAAAAAAAAAAAAAAAAAAAAAAAAAAAAAAAAAAAAAAAAAAAAAAAAAAAAAAAAAAAAAAAAAAAAAAAAAAAAAAAAAAAAAAAAAAAAAAAAAAAAAAAAAAAAAAAAAAAAAAAAAAAAAAAAAAAAAAAAAAAAAAAAAAAAAAAAAAAAAAAAAAAAAAAAAAAAAAAAAAAAAAAAAAAAAAAAAAAAAAAAAAAAAAAAAAAAAAAAAAAAAAAAAAAAAAAAAAAAAAAAAAAAAAAAAAAAAAAAAAAAAAAAAAAAAAAAAAAAAAAAAAAAAAAAAAAAAAAAAAAAAAAAAAAAAAAAAAAAAAAAAAAAAAAAAAAAAAAAAAAAAAAAAAAAAAAAAAAAAAAAAAAAAAAAAAAAAAAAAAAAAAAAAAAAAAAAAAAAAAAAAAAAAAAAAAAAAAAAAAAAAAAAAAAAAAAAAAAAAAAAAAAAAAAAAAAAAAAAAAAAAAAAAAAAAAAAAAAAAAAAAAAAAAAAAAAAAAAAAAAAAAAAAAAAAAAAAAAAAAAAAAAAAAAAAAAAAAAAAAAAAAAAAAAAAAAAAAAAAAAAAAAAAAAAAAAAAAAAAAAAAAAAAAAAAAAAAAAAAAAAAAAAAAAAAAAAAAAAAAAAAAAAAAAAAAAAAAAAAAAAAAAAAAAAAAAAAAAAAAAAAAAAAAAAAAAAAAAAAAAAAAAAAAAAAAAAAAAAAAAAAAAAAAAAAAAAAAAAAAAAAAAAAAAAAAAAAAAAAAAAAAAAAAAAAAAAAAAAAAAAAAAAAAAAAAAAAAAAAAAAAAAAAAAAAAAAAAAAAAAAAAAAAAAAAAAAAAAAAAAAAAAAAAAAAAAAAAAAAAAAAAAAAAAAAAAAAAAAAAAAAAAAAAAAAAAAAAAAAAAAAAAAAAAAAAAAAAAAAAAAAAAAAAAAAAAAAAAAAAAAAAAAAAAAAAAAAAAAAAAAAAAAAAAAAAAAAAAAAAAAAAAAAAAAAAAAAAAAAAAAAAAAAAAAAAAAAAAAAAAAAAAAAAAAAAAAAAAAAAAAAAAAAAAAAAAAAAAAAAAAAAAAAAAAAAAAAAAAAAAAAAAAAAAAAAAAAAAAAAAAAAAAAAAAAAAAAAAAAAAAAAAAAAAAAAAAAAAAAAAAAAAAAAAAAAAAAAAAAAAAAAAAAAAAAAAAAAAAAAAAAAAAAAAAAAAAAAAAAAAAAAAAAAAAAAAAAAAAAAAAAAAAAAAAAAAAAAAAAAAAAAAAAAAAAAAAAAAAAAAAAAAAAAAAAAAAAAAAAAAAAAAAAAAAAAAAAAAAAAAAAAAAAAAAAAAAAAAAAAAAAAAAAAAAAAAAAAAAAAAAAAAAAAAAAAAAAAAAAAAAAAAAAAAAAAAAAAAAAAAAAAAAAAAAAAAAAAAAAAAAAAAAAAAAAAAAAAAAAAAAAAAAAAAAAAAAAAAAAAAAAAAAAAAAAAAAAAAAAAAAAAAAAAAAAAAAAAAAAAAAAAAAAAAAAAAAAAAAAAGCAGGTTAAAGTTTTACCGGTGCCTTGTTCTTTTGAATATAGAACTATCGCGAGCTTCATCTTGCACTAGCGAGGAAATTTCGAGAGCCATGCGCACCATTGCTCGAAAACCTGCACCGCTTCAGGTTTGTTAACTTCGCGCAGCAGCTTGAAAACTTCGAGCAACAGCGAGATGTCGCCTTGCTTCGCTTCTACGAGTTCACCCAACCAAACATTAAATGCATGTTTGATTTTATCTATTAGCTCATCATCTTCGATGAAAACCATTGAGTCGTAACCAGAACGATACACAAGTCTAGTCGCTTCAACGGGATTGAGATCAAATGCCGTACTCGCGAGCTGTTAGCAACCCTCATCGTCGTAGGTCGTATAGTTCTTGGTTGAACCGTGAAAGTCATGAGCGGAAATTAATTGTTTGGCGTCGCGGTCGTAGTAGGTGTTTACGAGCACGATGATCTTAACGTAGCGTGCGCGCATTCGGGATAAACCATCAGTCTCAAGAGGTTCAGCGCTTTTAACCAAATCAACATAAGATTTTAGCCCGTTAGCGACTATATAGTCATCGGCGCCAGTCAAGTCGTTGGTCGTGTCTTAACCAAACTCCACAACCTTGCAGTTAGCACCAAGTTTTACGAGATACGCAACGAATCTTTCGAGCGTCCGCCTGAATAGCGATTGATGCGCACGTCGAGCCAGTCGAAAGCGATCACAACTTCGCAGCGGAACCAGTTGAACCAAGCGAAGTCTTTAGAGTTCGCTGATTTCCTTTTGCGGTCAGCCTTTTTTCTTGTTGTCCTTAGGTAAACCACCATCTTCGGTCTTGATTACCGATTCCTCGATTGCCCGGCGCACCCACGAATTAACTCCGCCCAAGCCGATTGTGTACTCACCCGCCAGCATCGAAGCATAAACCTTCTTCTCACCTTCTAGGATTACTATGCGAACAGAAGAGTCTTGCGCAACATCGCGCCACGAACGCATTTTGTTGCCAGGAGGTAGATAGAACCTGTTGTCAGCACCCAGCAATTGCCAGTAGCGTTAACCTCGTTTTAATCCAGCCTGTTCGAGCGCTTTGGGATCGGCTAAGAATCTTAGTCGGATGAATTCGGTCGGTGGGATGCGTTTGCCATCGAGCGTGAAATACGGAATCGAATATGAAGTCAAACCATCATAGCCAGTAATGCTACTAGCTTCATTGAATCGTAAACCCATCGCCTCAGCGTCGGCCTTACTGAAGCCCGAACGCTTAAGGTCTGGAGCAACGCTTGATTAGTTATCGCTTTACGTATAGGTAACAAATGAGTGTCCCGCCCAATTCTGTCCCGCTAAGCGTCCCGCTTTTAGCCGAGCGAGCGCTTCTTTTTTTTGCCTCCCCTAAGCCTTGCGCCTAACTACAGGTTCCAACTTCACGTTCAGATGTTTAGCGAGTGCGTCAGCGATGATGCGCTTGAGCTTGATGCCAGTGCGATCACCCTCATCACGCAACGCATTTACCAAGTCCGCAGGTAGGTGCGCGGAGATAAACTCAGTCTTGTTAGCAAGCTTGTTGTCGAGCATTTGCCTTGCTCCTTTTGTCTTCTTCGCGGTCATCGTCATTCATACAACGCGAGAAGAATTCGCCTACAAGTAGCAAGTGAAATCAAACGACCCCACGATACGTGCGTGCGAAGGGAGCTTGCGTAGCAACAGCGTCGCGCACCGAAGCTGCGCGCACTAATTGCTATGAAATAACTTTACGAAATTTTTCTAATACTGATTCAAAAGAAGTTGCTTTCTGAATTCGTGCGCTTTCATCGTATCGCGCGTCCTTTTGTGTGGTTAGAGAGCTCCATTTGAACCTCTCCACCAAATGTTGCGGTGGTTTAGCAGAAGCGCCGGTAAGCTTGATTGATTCGGTGATCACGCGTGTCTCTAAAAAAGCTTTGCAATTGGTGCAGCTATGCTCGCAGAACTTCGTAGCTGAACTCTGTTTTAGTCAACAATGCAGCGCAATTTGCTGCATTGAACTACTGCATTGTCCAAAAGCTTCTACTCTCCCAGCGCTTCTCTTTATTCCTCAATGCAATAATGCAACAATGCACTAGGTGCGTATGTGTAATGAGATTAAATGAATTTAGGAATGTATTTAATCCCGGAGGTCAGTAGGAAGTGGGTCGGAAGTGCATTTACTGCATTGTAAATCGAGAAAAGCATTGCGGCGTAGTACAATGCAACAATGCAGTGCCCGAAACTGCTGCATTGTTCGCTGTCGCTCGGGGCCGAGCCCTAAATACGTCCTTAGCCCCTGCGTTCGAGGCACTAAAGCCTACGCACCGTGAGATGAAACGCGTGGAGCGCTTTGTCATCCCTAGGCTATGAAAATCGACGCCGGCCAGCCCCAGCGCGACATGTCAGCGACTTTCACCTTCCCGCTCAACACACAACCACAGCAAAGTGCTGCGGGCGTGAGGCTTCGAGATACTAGGAGCGTCTGACTGTTTATCAGAAGTTCTTGAGGGATGACGCTGCCCTCATGAATAAACCCAACGTGGGGCAGACGTTCTGAGACGGGCTGAGCCGCGGGCTGCGTCGCGAGTCGCTTGCAGCTATCAGCGTCGCTCAGGCGGCGTCCCTATCACGGGGTTCTGCATTCCCGGGTGATTCGAGCGATGCCCGCGCGCGGAGACATTAGCTTCGACTAGGGTTTGGGAAGCTGCACTCCGGCCAGCCAAACAGGACCTGCTGCTACTTTGCCGATTAGAACCAGAAAATGCAGAAAATCTCCATCGCTGAGGGCGAGACGCGTCTGAACTTTGTCGAGCAAAGTCCGATTCGCATTGTCCAATTGAACCGCGTGCTTGCTTTCAATAGCCTTCCAATTTTCTTGTTGCATATCTTCCTCTGATTGAGAGGACTTCCCTATTTTTGCTAGACACTCGCGCCCTTCGAGCGATTGCACGACTCGCAAAGAAGCTGCACGTTACGCTCCGTGCTGCTACCGCCTGACGTCACTGGAATAATGTGATCGAATTCCAAGCGCTCGCGTGCGCCGCATTTTACGCACTGTCCCTTGTCGCGCTGCCAGACGAAAAGCCGGACGTTTTCTGATATTGGTTCGCGCGGAACGTCTTCGAGCTTTTCCATATTTTCGAAAGCATCTATTTCTCGCAGCACTTTGTCGTAGTGCTTCTCTTTGCGAATTACGTGTTGCTTTATCAACGCGAGGCCGATTTCAGATATCCAAAGGCCACCTTCGCTGGTTGCCCGAAGAACTCCAGTATTCGTTGAATCAAGGCGCACAACTTTGCCTCGGTATGCAAAGACAGCAAATTGCCCTTTTTTGTTTTTCAGAATCGTCTCATGTAGCCGACGACTATCTTCTAGAACACTCCAAAATGGTAAGAATTAAGGGCACTTCTGTTGCTTCTCTTCGAGTTGTGAGGCTGCTTCGATGTACGATGCGTCGGCAAGCAGAGCCCGAGTGTAGTCCGCGCTGGCTCGCTTCCATTCCTCCATCGTCGCATCGTGTTTTACCTTCCATGCAGCGTATTGCAACCCCGAGTAATCGTTTTTTGGACGCTCGGGAAACGGTCCCAAAGATGGCCAATTGTCGGTGTTCTGAAGAGCGTCTAACCAAACCATCTGATCCGCTTCCTGGATGTAAAATGAGTAGAGCAAAGCGCCGTCTTTCGCTCGAACGAGTTCGCCGACCGTGGTTATCTTTGTACGCGACATTCTATTGTGTTCCGAGCTTCATCGTCTTCCCTCTTATCACATGCGCCCCGTGGGACCATGCGACCTTGGCGCGTCGCCCAAGAAAATGCCCGACCAACGGCGGCTCGGGCATCGATGCTTAAAAAGAAGCATCGCTCAAACCAGTCAATGCGCCGGCAGCGCCAGCGCCTTGCCCGCGACGTTCGTCGCTTTGCGCAGCGCCTTATCAGAAAGATGCGCATAGGTCTTCGTCATGACCGTATTGCTATGGCCCAGCAGCGGTGCGATTGCTGCGATTGGTTCACCCTGCTCAAGCATCACGCTCGCGAACACGTGCCTGAGATCATGCAGCCGTAGTTTCTCAATCCCTGCTCGTTTGCAGGCGTCTCTCCAGAAGGTTTGCAGCGTGTGTTGCGGTCCAACAACCTTTTTTCTCGGGCTTGGGAACAGCCATTCACTCTTGCCGTTGCTCGCGTGCATCCCGCGCAATAATTCCAGCGCCAGATCATTGAGCGGGATCGTGCTGGTCTTCTTTTGCTTCAAACGCTCGGCCGGTCGCATCCAGAAGCCGTGCTTCAAGTCGAATTCAGACCAGCGAGCGCCCAGCACTTCGCCTCTACGCGCTCCGGTCCAAACCAAAAGTTTAATCGCGTTCGCCGACGCAGACCTTCGACCTTTAGCCATGATCGCCTTGTAGAGCTTATCCAGCTTCTCACGCGACAGGTTCACCACTCGCGATGACTCTGGATACCTTTTCACGTCTGAGCATGGGTTGTCCCGATCTACGCGCCAGCCTTGGCGTATTGCGTAGCGCAGCAGCGTGTTGAGCAGCCCGAGCGTACGATTGGCTTGAAATGGGATTTCGTGCATTGCAAGCATCATCGCTGCTACGTCGGCGTGGTTTAATTGATTGATTTTTTTATCGCCCAGCTTCGGATAGATGTGCAGCTTGAGAATCGATTCGTCGTTCTCGATGCTCTTGGGCCGCTTGTACGCCAGCGCATGTGTTCGCAGCCAAATCTCTGCGACTTCACGGATAGCCTTGTCCGCCTCGATGCGCTTCTGTTCCAAGCGCGCTGTCTCTCGCGCCTGCTTCTTCTCATCCAGCGGGTCGCTTCGATTCTCGTCGGCGTAGATGCGAGCGCGCCACTTGCCCGCTAAGAGCCGAGCTTGTTCCAAACTCGTGTCGGGCCATTTTGCCAGCGTGAAGCGCCGGCGCCTGCCGTCGTTACTCGAATAGTCGAGCACCCAGCTTCGAGCACCAGCGGGCGTGACGCGAAGTCCAAGCCCCTCGCGGTCGTAGTGAATCTTGCCCGCTTCCAGCTTCGCGATCTGTTTCTCTGTCAGCATTGGTTTTGTCGCTCCCGTGTCGCGCGCAAAGTCGAAAAGTCGCGCTAAAGTCGCGCTTCACTGTCGCTCTATCGTGTTTGAATGTCACTCGAATGTCAAACGAAAGTCAGAGACGTCTGAAAGCCAAAGCCCCACGCGCGCAAGCATTTCGTGCATTTCAGCTACGCGCTCTAAGCGCGTGTCGCGCTTATCTCAACATTAGACTAATCGCACAAGTTTTCTGGTACGCTTTCAGAAATTCAAATGGAACTATACCCAGATCTACCAAAGTGCGCATGAACGCTGGCGGCGCGAGAGCGAGCATATTGCGATCGAGCTAGCCGACGCGCGCGAGCATTTCGGCGCGCTGACCAGGCTTAACTCCATCGCTGCGCTCGGCGCTCCCGCAGGCGACGGGCTCGCGACGCGAATTGAAAGTTTGGGCCGCGGCGTCGTGCGGTGTTCTGCCGATGCGCCTCTAATACTGGATCTCGTGCCGCTCTGTCCTAGGTGTGGATTCGTGCTGGGCACGTCGCTGCCCGCTTCCGAATTGAGTGAGGTTTTCGAGGAAATGCGTCGCGCGCTCAAGACCAAGCTGGCCGCGCTGTCGCACGACGCCATTGCTCGTCTCATTCGCCGGTACGACCGTGGCCATCGGCTGGACGGCTTTCTTAAAATCACCCAGGCCGCCCATACCGACGCCCTGGTGCGCGTGCTCGACGACAATCTCGCGCGCTACCTTGGACGGCTGCTCGACGAGGTGCCAGATGAGATGCAAGATGACCCGGAAGCCCCCACGCTGAGTCTGATCGAGCCATTTGTGCGCGCGCGCCGCGAAACGCTGCGCAACGAAAAGCGGTCACCGAGGACGATCAAACCACGGTCCGACTAATCGCGCACCCGAACGCGATTTGGCCCGCAAGACTGCCGAGAAGGGCGGGGCCGAAGTCAGCTCGAGGCAGGCGACTGGGGATGCTTGCGCGGCTGGCCGGGAGGAAAAGCGCTGGCGCGGCCGCGGCGTGGCTTGACGTTAAGCCGATCGAGCGCGCGGAAGAAGAGATTGCGCACGACTTCCATAGACCATAACAACGCGAGACCCAGGCTCACCCCGACTCCATACAACACTGAGCCGAAAAATCCGCTCACGCCCAGAGGCTCGGGCACGTACGGCTCCTGCGAAGCGGCAGTCTGCTCCTGTACTGAATCTATCATCGATTTTTCACCTACGTAGCGGCTTGCAGGCGCGCAGCCGCTACGAACCGGAGGCCGTGGGCGTCAACTTGATATTGTCGAAGCTCACCCTCGAATCGTTCTGCGACCACACTCCGATATGTCCCTTGGAGATCGATGTGTCGTCTGCGGATAACATCTGCTTGCCGTCAAGGTACGCGATGAAATGGCCGCCGCGCGCGTCCACCTTGAGCGTGTACCAATATCCGCGCTCCAGGGCTGCCGGAACTTCTTTGAGCAGAGTCAACTGACCTCCGTTCATCCGGTAGAGTCCCAGTGTATCCTTGGGGCATGCGGCCGCAAGTACGTAGTAGTTCTGCGGATCGCTGTAGCGAAAGACCAGGCCCGCATAGCTACCCCAAGCGCCGCCCCATGGTTTGAAGGCAGCCTCATAACTGAAGTCAGTATACTCAGTGGTGTCCTTGGGAATAGCCAATAGATAATCGGTGCTGAAAAAAGAAGTGAACCAGAGTTTCAGTTGCCCCGTTTGCGGAAGCCCATAGCCCGGCAGGCCCAGAGTATTTGGTTCGCTCGGTGCGTCGCGGTCGATAATCACCCGCCAATCGCCCGCGACCGCGGTCCAGTCCTGTGGTTTCGAGTAGCCACGATCGTGATCGAAGTCCCAGATCTTCGCTCCCCCAGAATTAGCGCCTGCGGAGCCGGCTGCGTCGGACTTCGCCGCCGGCGCTGCCGTGTCGGTCGCCGCCGCGACCTCAGCCGCCGCCAGATTGCTTACTGCGAGGGCCATATTGGCTGCAATCGCGAACGTACCGCCGAGCGCGAATGCCCACAGCGTAGAGCGCAATACACACTTCTTCTCAGTCATCTCCACCACCTTCTCGGAATCCGAGATGTACCCGGGGACCAGCGATTGTCAGAAAAACGTTTGCGCACGATTGTTTTGGATAGAAGGCCGCGATGTCAAGGACTGAGTTTCGCCTTTTATTCGATTTAACTAGTCCAGCACGATAAACTTCGATTTTCGTCACTGCGCATCAATCAAATCGACTTGACTATGGTGGGAGCGAGTGGGATGTTGTGGGGGGCGAGGGGGAATTGCGGTGTTCAGCGGACGTTTCGACCACGCGACTGATGAAAAGGGACGGGTCAGTATCCCGGTCCGCTTCCGCGAGGTCCTGGAACGCGATGGTCATGAAAGCCTGTTCATCACCAACTGGATCCACCAAAAGGAGCGATGCCTCGCCCTTTACCCGCCCGGCGAGTGGACCAAGCTTTGCGGCAAGATAGGCCAGCAGGGAAGCCTGGCACCTGCGGCGCAGACTTTTCAGATGTTTGTGATTGGCGGCGCTCATGAGGTTCAAGTCGATCGTCAGGGGAGGATACTTATTCCGCCCAAGCTGCGCGAGTATGCCCATCTCGATCGCGACGTGACTTTCAACGCGCTAATCAACCATTTTCAGCTTTGGGACAAGGCCGTGCTGCAACGAATCCTGGAGGCGGCCGAGCAACAGATGATGGATCCGGAATTCGTCGGGAAGCTCAATCTGTAGGTGGTGATGGCACTGGCAGCGGAATCGAATGCGGGAGCGGATCGGCTGCATCTGCCGGCGATGCCGGCCGAGGTGCGTGCTCTGCTCTGCGAGGGCGAGCGGCGTTTCATCGTCGACGCCACGCTCGGCACCGGCGGACATGCAGAAATTCTGCTGGAGAACAGTGCTGGAGTTACGCTGCTAGGGCTGGATCGCGACCCGCACGCGCTCGAGGTCGTGGCTGAGCGGCTCGGTCGTTTCGGATCGCGCCTGGTGCTGCGGCAAGGTGACTTCGCCGAGATCGAGCGCGTGATCGGCGAAGCCGCGTTGGGCGCGCCCGACGCTATCCTGGCCGACCTGGGGATGAGCACCTTCGCGCTAGACGATCCGACGCGGGGATTCAGCTTCAGAAATGACGGTCCACTCGATATGCGGATGGATCCGGCGGCGCCATTGAGCGCCTACGATTTGCTCAATGAGGAAGGGGAGGACGAACTCGAACGGATCATCCGCGAGTTCGGTGAGGAACGCGCCGCGCGCCGGATCGCGCGAGCAATCGTCGAGGCCCGGCGCCGTCGTCCGCTGACGACCACCGCTGAATTGCGCGCGGTTATTGAGCGCGCGGCCGGCACGCGCCATCGCGGGGCGATCCATCCGGCGACGCGCACCTTTCAGGCCCTGCGGATCGCGGTCAACCACGAGCTCAGAAGCCTTGCGACGCTCCTGGAGCGTGCACCGGGATGCCTCAACGCAGGCGGCCGTCTCGTGATTATCGCTTACCACTCCCTGGAGGATCGGCCGGTCAAGCAGCGGTTTCGCGCGCTCGCGCAGGAGGGCGGCTTCGTGGCGCTGACGCGCAAGGCGCTTCGTCCCCAGGCATCCGAATGCGCGCACAATCCGCGTGCCCGCAGCGCGCGCTTGCGCGCTATCGAACGGGGGATGCGATGAGCCGTGCGCGGGTCAAGCCGTCGCTCCCGCCGGCGCGCTGGCTGCAGGCGATCCTGGCAGTAGGCGTCATCGCGCTCGGATTTGCCACGCTGATGGTGCGCCTGGAGGTTACGCAGGAGGGCTATCGGCTCTCGACGCTGCGCAGCGACAATTTCAAGCTCGAAGAGGACAACCGCAACCTGCGGCTGGGCGTGGCCCAAATCGCCTCGCGTGAGCGCCTGCGCGCGCTGGCCCCGAAATTCAACCTTGGTCCGCCCGCGGCCGGCCAGGTGGTGACGTTGCCGTGAACGAGCAGTTCAAAAAGCGCCGCGGCCGTATTGGCGCGCTGACCATCGTGCTGGCCGCACTATTCGTGATGATCGCGCTCAGGCTCGCCGCGCTGGTGGTGTTCGACGGACCACGCCTCACTTCCCTCGCGCGCACGGAGCATATGGGCGAGATCGCACTGGCGGCGCCGCGCGGGCCGCTCGCGGATCGCAACGGGGAGCCACTGGCGCTCTCGGCCGAGACTCGATCGATCTATGCTCGGCCGGCACAACTGCTCGCCGCCGCCGAGCCCGAGCAGCGCGCGTCGCTGGCCGCCGCCCTCGGAATCGCACGCTCCGAACTGGAGGCGAAGCTTCATCACGCGGCGCCGTTCGTGTGGCTGCGGCGTCATTTGCCGCCCGCCCAATCGCAGGCGGCCGAGGCGCTTGGCCTCGACGGAGTGGGCGCGCTCAGCGAATACAAAAGGTTCTATCCGGAGGGCACCCTGGCTGCGCCGGTGGTGGGGTTGGCTGGGATGGATGGCCAGGGTCTCTCCGGCCTCGAATTGCAATACGATCGGTTGATCCGTGGCGAGCCTGTGGTCTTGCGCTTCTATCATGACGCGCTTGGTCATCCGATTTTCGACAGTCCGCTTGCGCTCAAGACGCCCGAGGCGGGCGCACGCCTGGTATTGACGCTTGACGCGCGGATCCAGGCGCTGGCCGAGAACGACCTGGCCGCAGAGGTGCGCACGAGCGGCGCGCGGCGCGGCGCGGCGGTGGTGCTCGATCCGTTCAGCGGCCAGGTGCTGGCTTTGGCGAATATCGCAGCCGACGGCGCAAGTATCGGCGAGCGCCTGCACGACACCGCGGTGCAGGACGCCTTCGAGCCGGGTTCGACGATGAAGGGGCTCCTCGCCTCGATTGCGCTACAGGACGGCGCTATCACGCCAAACCAACGCATCTACTGCGAGAACGGCGCGTACACGCTCGCGCATCGCGTGATCCACGATGACAGTCCGCACGGATGGCTCGATCTCGGCGGGATAATCGAGGTTTCCTCGAATATCGGCGCCTCCAAAATAGCGCTCAAGCTGGGGCCCGACCGCTTCTACAACGGCTTGCGCGCGTTTGGCCTTGGCGGACGCACCGGAATCGACTTGCCGGGCGAGGCGGTCGGTATTTTGCGCAAGCCCGGGTCATGGCGTGAGATCGATCTCGCCAATCATGGCTTCGGCCAGGGTGTCGGAGTGACGCCGATTCAGCTTGCGGTCGCCTACGCGGCGATCGCCAACGGCGGATACCTGGTGCGTCCCTATGTGGTCAAGGCGGCCTACGACGCCGCGGGCCGCCCGCTGTTGACGCATACCCCCGAGGCGCTCCATCGCGTTATCTCGCCGGCGGTCGCGCACACCATGAACCGGCTGTTGCAGGGTGTCGTCAACGACCCCGATGGCACCGGGCGTCTTGCGCGAGTCGGTGATTTCGCGGTGGCCGGCAAGACCGGCACTGCGCAGATGGTGAATCCAACGACCGGTGCTTACTACCAGAGCCGGTTGGTAGCGTCGTTCGTCGGCTTTTTGCCCGCCGACGATCCGCGCCTGGTGATCCTGGTGGTCCTCTACGATGTCGCACACGGGCACTTCGGCGGACTGACGGCAGCGCCAGTCTTCAGCGAAATCGCTTCAGGCGCGCTCAGTGATCTGAACGTCGCTTCGAACGCACCGCACTACGATATGGCGAGCCTGATGCCGACCGTGCATGCGGCGGGCGGCGACTCGCGCGAGGCCTCAATAGAGCAATCATCCGATGCGCTGCCGGGCTCGGAACTGGGCGGCGATGACTCGACAGCCGCCGCTTTAATCAGCGACGATCGGATTCCGGATTTCAGCGGACTTAGCCTGCGGCGCGCCTTTGCGCTGGCTGGCCGGCGCCATCTTAACCTCGAGGTCGAAGGCGACGGTTACGTTATAGCGCAGCGCCCCGCGCCCGGCATGGCGGAGGGTGCCGGTAGCGTGACGCTGCGGCTGGAGCCGGTGCTCGCGGACGCGGGTGCGGTAAACGCTTCTCTGCGGACAACTTCAACGCATGGCATACAAGCGGCGTCGGCGCGCCCCCCTGCGCCGGCGCCGCGCCATGTTCATCGCGGGCACAAGCGATGAGGCTCTCCGAATTGATCGATGGGCAGTCCGATCTTCGTATTCACGGCGACGCGGCCGTGGAGGTTGTTGGGCTCAGCTACGACTCGCGACGAGTAAAGCCGGGCGATCTGTTTTTTTCACTGGCGCGGGAGCGTGGGCAGGACCGCTCCAACGTTGACGATGCATTGAACCGCGGGGCGCGCGCGGTGGTGATGAAGGGAAGGGATGGTGGTGAGGCCGCGCGCCCCGCGGCAACTATTATCGAGTGCGAGCGGCCGCGCCGGCTGATGGGCGCCGCCGCCTCGCGCTTTTTCGATGCGCCGAGCCGCCGGCTCGAGCTGGTCGGCGTGACCGGCACCAGCGGCAAGACCACGACGACTTACATGCTCGCTTCAATTTTCGAAGCCGCCGGCGCTTTGCCGGGAGTCATCGGCACGATCGGAATCTTCGTCGGCCCGCGCAAAATTTATGGCGGCCTGACCACGCCCGAGTCGCTCGACTTTGAGTACGCGCTCGCCGACATGGAGCGCGCCGGTGTGCGGCGTGTGGGAGCCGAAATTTCATCGATTGGTCTCGCCGAGGAGCGCGTCGACGCGCTCAGCTTTCGCGCCTGCGTGTTCACAAATCTCGGACGCGACCATCTCGATTATCACCGGACGCAGGAGAAATACTTCGCGGCAAAGCTCAGGCTATTCGGCGAGTTGCTGCCGAAGAGCAGCTGGCCCGATGCGGTCGCAGTGGTGCGCGGTGACGATCCTTTCGGCCGGCGTGTGCTCGACGCGGTCAAGGGCGGCAAAGTCCGCAAGGTCAGTTTCGGGTTGGAGCCGGGACTCGACGTTCATCCAGTGAGCTACAGCGCCGGCACCGACGGCATCCGCGCCTCGGTCGCGGCGTTCGACAAGAGGATCGAAGTGCGTTCGCCGCTGCTCGGCGAGATCAATCTGCTCAATATCCTGGGGGCCTCCGCTGTGTCGGTGGCCCTGGGCATCGAAACGGATGTGGTCGCGGAAGGGTTGCGGCGATGCCCAGGGGCCCCCGGCAGATTGGAGGCGGTGCCGGGTCCTCCCGGTGTGACGGTGCTGGTCGACTACGCACACAAGCCCGACGCACTCGAGGCCGTGCTGCGGGCACTGCGCGGGCTCAAACCGCGACGTATCCTGTGCGTCTTCGGTTGCGGCGGCGATCGCGATCGCGGCAAACGCCCGCTGATGGGCGCCATCGCAGGAAGGATGGCGGACCTCGCGATCCTCACCTCCGACAATCCACGCAGCGAAGATCCACTCGCGATTATCGCGGAGGTCGAGGGTGGCCTGAGCGCTGCGGGCCTCAGCCGTGTCGCGCCACAGAAGACGAGCAACTCTCCCGGTTACATGGTTGAACCCGATCGGCGCGCCGCGATCGCGCTTGGGCTTGACGTTGCGGCCCCCGGCGACATCGTGCTGATCGCGGGCAAAGGACATGAAGACTATCAGCTCGTCGCGGGGCGGCGGCTCGATTTCGATGACCGTGCGGTGGTGCGCGCGCTCGTGGCCGAGCGCGGGCACTCAGGCGGTGCGTAGCGCGGAGGAGGGCGGGGGTTGCGGGTGGCGTTCTGAGGGAGGCCTTCGGTCGGAGGTGGTGGACGGGTGGTTGGGTGGCCGGTCGAAGGCTTGCCTCAGAATTCCAGGCTGCGAAGGATGGCGCGATCAGTACCGATGCGCAGGGTCTGGCGTTGACCGCCGGGCGGCCTATGGCCGCCCGGCGGGCGCGCGCACCCGGGCCGACCTATGGATACATGTTGGGGCGCATCTTGCGCCGCAGCGCCCGCGGCCCGCACACTCGAAGACGAGTTTTCGCGATGCTGTACGTTCTCCTGTACCCGCTGCACGCGCACTACGTGGGCTTCAATGTCTTGCGTTACGAGACTTTCCGCTCGGTGCTCGCCGGACTCTCTGCGCTGGCCTTGGCTCTGGCGGCAGGTCCGAGACTGATCCAGCGTTTCCGCGCGGCGCATCTCGGCCAGACCATCCGCGCCGAAGTCCCGCAAAGCCATCAGAAAAAAGCCGGCACCCCCACGATGGGCGGGCTACTCATCCTGAGCACTGCGCTCATCGCCACCACCCTGTTCGCCAATCCAGCCAATCCGTACGTATGGCTGGCGATCTTGGTCACCCTGGCCTTCGGCGCGATCGGCTTCACCGACGACCTGTTGAAACTGCGCCGCGGCAAGGGCCAGGGCCTAAGCGGCCCGCAGAAGCTGTTTTGGCAGTTCGCCTGCGCGTTCCTTGCGTCCTTCGTGCTGTTCGCGCTGCTGCGTTTCGACACCACGCTCACGATCCCGTTTTTCAAGAACCTGCATCCGAGCTTGCCGCGATGGCTGTACGTGCTGTTTGCGATGTTCGTGATGGTGGCGTGTTCCAACGCGGTCAACGTTACCGACGGGCTCGACGGCCTTGCGATTGGGCCGGTGATGACGGTGGCCTTCTGTTACTGGACCTTTACCTACGTCGCCGGCAATCTGAAATTTTCGGCCTACCTGGGCATCCCGCACGTGGTGGGCGCGGGCGAACTGGCAATTTTCTGCGCCTCGCTCATCGCCGCCTCGCTGGGTTTTTTGTGGTACAACGCCTATCCGGCCTCGATGATGATGGGCGACGTCGGCGCGCTCGGGCTGGGCGGCGCGCTGGGTATCGTCGCGGTGCTCGCCAAGCAGGAACTGGTGCTGCCGATCGCGGGCGGCATCTTCGTCATCGAGGCGGGTTCGGTTATCCTTCAGCGCTACTACTACAAGGCGACGCATCAACGGATTTTCCGGATGGCGCCGCTGCATCATCACTTCGAACTCGGCGGATGGCCGGAGACGCAGGTGGTGGTGCGGTTCTGGATAATTTCGATCATCTGCGGATTGGTGGCGCTCAGCACGCTCAAGTTGCGTTGATGAGACGGGCGAGAGGATACGTCGCTGTCGTTCGATGGACGTTGCGGGCAAACGCGTGATGGTGATCGGACTCGGTGTAAGCGGACTCGCCGCCGCGCGTCTGCTGGAGGCTCGCGGTGCGCGTCTAGTAATGACCGACCTGCGCGCCGATTTTGCCGCTGCCTCTCACGCCGAGGTCGCTGGTGGCGCGAGCGACGTCTCGATGCCGTCGGGAGAAATCCATCTCGGCTCCGAAGACCCCGCCTGGCTTGACGGAGTCGATCTGGTGGTCACGAGTCCCGGCGTTGCGCCCACCTCGCCCCTGCTTACGGAAGCCGACCGGCGGCGAATCCCGGTGATCGGCGAGTTGGAACTCGGAAGCCGCTTCGTTGAAGCACCGATCGTCGCAGTCACCGGCACCAACGGCAAAAGCACCGTCACGACTCTCATTGGTGAAATCTTCAAGACCGCCGGGCGCCACGTCTTCGCCGGCGGCAACCTGGGCACGCCGCTGGCCGAGGCGGCCGGCGGAGATTTCGACGTGGTCGTGGCCGAGGTCTCGAGCTATCAGCTCGAGCGCACCGAGCGCTTCAAACCGCATGTCGGCGTACATCTCAATCTCGCCGAGGATCATCTCGATCGCTACAAGAATCTCGACGAGTATGGCAGTGCCAAAGCGCGCCTGTTCCGCATGCAAGATCGCTACGACTGGGCGATTCTGAATCGCGACGATCCGCGAGTGTGGTGCCTGCGTACCAGGATTGCCGCGCAGGTGCTGAGCTTCGGTCTCGGGCCGGCCGACACCACGCCCGCAATTGGCTACGACGGCGATGATTTGATCTTCGATATTCGCACCCGCCACGGCCGTATCAGTCTCAAGCGTATGCGGCTCGTGGGCCGTCACAATGTCGCCAATGCGATGGCGGCCGCCGCCGCGGCACTGGTAAGCGGCGTCGAGCCGCGAGTAATCGAAGCGGCGCTGGAGAACTTCGCCGGCCTGCCGCATCGCATGGAATTCGTCGCCGACCGCGACGGCGTGACCTATATCGATGATTCCAAGGGAACCAATGTGGCGGCGGTGGTCGAGGCGCTCGCGGCGGTGCGCGCGCCGCTCATCCTGATCGCCGGCGGCGTCGACAAGGGCGGCGATTACGCGCCGCTGCGCCAGCCGCTCGGCGAGAAGGTGCGGCTGCTGATTGTAATGGGCGCGGCGCGCGACACGATGCGCGCGGCGCTTGAAGGTGCAACTGAAATCGAACTCGTGCGGACGCTGGAAGAGGCGGTACGTCGCGCGGCCGCGATCGCCCGCCGGGGCGATACCGTGCTGCTTTCGCCGGCCTGCTCGAGTTTCGATCAATTCAGGAACTATGCGGAGCGCGGGCGAATATTTCAGGAGCTGGTTCGGGCGCTTTGAATCGGTCGCCCGGCCCCAGCTAGACCCCTGGCTGTATCTGCCGGCGGCGGCGCTGGCAGTGCTGGGCCTACTGATGGTGCTCAACACCACGTATTTCCTCGGGCTCGAGAAGACCGGTGACGCGTTTCATTTTTTCAGGCTTCAGCTCTGCCATATTGCGGCAGGACTGGTTGTGCTCGCGGTACTTTCGCAGCTCTCGCTGCGTGGACTACGCCGATTGGTGGTTCCGCTGATGGTGGTGGCGCTGGTGATGCTGCTGGCTTTGTGGATTCCGGGACTTGGCGTGATGCGCGGCGGGGCGCGCCGCTGGCTCAGACTCGGGCCGCTGCTCGCGGAGCCTTCGGAGCTGGCCAAGTTCGCGATGGTCTTTTTCCTGGCTGACTTTCTGAGCCGCCGACAGGAACGGATGAATGTGTTTGCAACCGGTCCGCTGCCCGCGTTCATCACGGTGGGCCCGCTCGCACTGCTGATCCTGAAGCAGCCCGATTTTGGTAACACGGTTATGGTAGTGATGTTGCTGTTCGCGATGCTGTTCGCGGCGGGCGCACGCCTGAAGCATCTGGGGGCCGCGGGTGGTGGTGCGCTGGCGGTGCTCGCTCTGCAGGCTGTAGCAAAACCCTACAGGATGCGCCGCTTGAACGCCTTTCTCGACCCGTGGCAGACCGCCCGCGGCGCGGGCTTCCAACTTATCCAGTCCTTCATCGCGTTGGGTGCGGGTGGTGGGTGGGGCGTCGGGCTCGGCGCCGGACGGCAGAAGATGTTCTATCTCCCGCAGGCCCATACCGACTTCGTTTTCGCCGTGGTGGGCGAGGAATTCGGCCTGCTCGGCGCGGTCGCGGTGTTGATTTTGTTCGGCACGATCCTGGTCCGCGGCATGCGGGTCGCGCATGCGGAGCCCGACCCGTTCGCGAGTCTCCTCGCCGTCGGCCTGACCGCGCTCCTTACGCTCCAGGCGCTGGTCAACATGGCGGTCGTGATCGGACTCGTGCCGACCAAGGGTTTGCCGTTGCCTTTTCTGAGTTACGGCGGAACCGCGATGGTGATGGCGATGGCCGCGCTGGGCACGCTGCTCGCGCTGGCACGCAGGCCGGCGGTGCAATGAAAGTGATAATCGCGGGCGGCGGCACCGGCGGACATCTGTTTCCCGCGGTCGCGGTAGGTGAGGCGATGATGCGCGAGCGGCCGGAGACCGAAGTGCTGTTCGTCGGTACCACGGCGGGACTAGAGGCGCGATGGATGCCGCACAGCGGCTTGCGCTACGAATTGTTCGAGGTCCACGGTCTGCGCGGCCATCGACCGATCGAGCGGCTGTGGGCGATGGGCGAGTTCGTGGCGGCGCTTGGACGGGCGCGCGGATTGCTGCGCTCGTTCGGCGCAGATCTGGTTGTGGGCGCAGGCGGTTATGCGTCGGCGCCGATGGCGATGGTGGCGATCATCGCGCGAACGCCGCTGGTTCTAATGGAGGAGAACACGCGGCCGGGCTTATCCAATCGGATGCTCTGGCGCTTCGCTAAACGAGTCTGTGTCGGCTTTGACGAGTCTGCGAAGCTCTTTAATTCGTCCAAAGTCGTAATAACTGGCAATCCTGTGCGTTTCAATGTCGATACATCGCCTCTGGAACTCCATCGTCCGCTGCAAATCCTTGTTTTAGGTGGATCGACCGGTGCTCATCGCCTCAACGAAGGCGTAATCAATGCCTTGAGGAATTTGCGAGAAGCTGTTATAAAAATAAACTTGGTCCACCAGACAGGGGAGGCGGACGTGGAGCTGGTCAAGGGTGGGTACGCGGCGCTTGGCTGTCCAGCGCAAGTGGTGCCGTTCATCGAAGACATGGGAGTGGCACTTGCGCATGCCGACCTGTTGGTGGCGCGCTCGGGTGCGATGACCGTTTCGGAAGTCGCGCTCGCCGGGCGTCCCGCCGTTTTCGTTCCTTATCCGTTCCATCGCGACCGCCAGCAGGAACTCAATGCGAAGGTGCTCGAGCGGCGCGGCGCAGCCGTGATCGTCGCCGACGACGAGCGGCTCGGAGAAAATCTCGCCGCGACGCTGCGCGAACTCGTCACCGATCCGGCGCGGCTGATGCGGATGGCTGCGCAGGCGCGCACTGCCGCGAAGCCCGACGCGGCCCGCACGATCGCGCATTTGTGTTTCGAGCTTGGTTCAAGGGAGTGCGCTGCCGCATGACTGAAGCTTTTACCAGGGGATTGCTTGGCCGTCAGCGCTGCCTGCATTTCATCGGCGTCGGCGGCGCCGGCATGAGCGGTATCGCGGAGTTGTCGCTGCGGCTCGGCTTTGCGGTGAGCGGATGCGATCAGCATCTCGGCCCCACGACGGAGCGGCTTGCCGCACTGGGCGTGCAAATCTTCCAGGGTCATCATCCGGATCACATCGCCGACCACAGTGTTGAAAATGTTGCTGATCGCATCACGCAGCGGCTGGACGCAGTGGTGATTTCCTCGGCGGTTAAATTTTCCAATCCCGAAGTCGCGCGCGCCCGCGCACTGCAGATTCCAGTCATCGCACGCGCCGAGATGCTCGGCGAGTTATTGCGCATGGTGCGGCTGGGTGTGGCGGTCGCGGGTACGCACGGTAAGACCACGACCACTTCGCTGGTCGGACTCATCCTGGAGGAAGCCGGGCTGGATCCGACCGTGGCAGTTGGCGGCAACCTGCGCGCGCGCCGCACCAATGTGCGCCTGGGCGGCGGCGAGTACATGGTGGCAGAGGCCGACGAGAGCGACGCCTCTTTCCTGTTGCTGCTCCCGACCATCGCGGTCGTGACCAATATCGATCCCGAGCATCTCGATCATTACGGCACGATGGAGCGGGTGCGCGAGGCCTATCTCAACTTCATCAACCGCGTGCCGTTTTACGGCTTGGCCGTGCTCGGTATCGACAGCATCAACGTGCGCGGACTGCTCGCGTCGGTGCGCAAGCCCATATTGACTTACGGCGTTGCGCACGACGCCGAATTGCGCGCCGAGAATATCGTTATCGACGGCCTTTCGACGCGCTTTACGGTGCTACGTGCCGGGCGCGAGTTGGGCGCGGTCGAAGTGCCGACGCCGGGGCGCCACGTTGCGCTGAACGCGCTTGCGGCAGTGGGCGTCGCGCTGGCGGTGGGAGTCGAGTTCGAAGTCGCGGCGCGCGCGCTTTCGGCGTTCTCGGGCATCAGCCGGCGTTTCGAGATTAAGGGCGAGGCGGCGGGCCGTATCGTGCTCGACGACTACGCGCATCATCCGGCGGAAGTGCGCGCGACATTGGGCGCGGCACGCGCCGCGTTCAAGCGGCGCGTGGTGGTGGTCTTTCAACCCCATCGCTATACCCGGCTGCGCGATCTGTTCGATGATTTTCTCGGCGCCTTCGACGACGCCGACGTGCTTTATCTTTGCGATGTCTATCCGGCGGGCGAGGAGCCGCTGGCCGAGGTCTCGGCGCGTCGGCTCTATGAGGCGCTGCGCGCGCGCGGCCATCTCGACGTGCGTTATCTAGGCGACGAACCGGATCCGGTGACGCGGATTGCCGACGACACGATGGCAGGTGATCTGCTTGTGACCCTGGGTGCCGGCGATGTCTATCAACTCGGCGAAGCCGTGCTGCAGAGTCTCGGCTATGCGACCAAGACCCATGAACCGGCTTGAGCAGGAATTACGCGACCGCTTTGGCGCGCGGCTCCGCACCGGCGCGCCGCTCGCCGAGCTTACTTCGTTTCGGATCGGCGGCCCCGCCGATGTCTTGCTTGAGGTCGAGAACGAGGACGAGTTGCGCGCCGCGATGGCGGCGGCGTGGTGCGAGCGCGTTCCGGCATTCTGCCTCGGGGCGGGCACGAATCTGCTGGTCAGCGATCGCGGCGTGCGCGGACTTGTCGTTCGTTTGGGCGAGGGTTTCACGCACTTGGAATTCGACGGCATCCGCGTGCGCGCGGGAGCGGCGGCGCAATTTGGCACGCTGGTTTATGAGGCAATCGAGCGCGGACTTAAGGGCCTTGAGTTCGGCGAAGGCATCCCGGGCAGCGTCGGCGGCGGGTTGGTGATGAACGCGGGCGCGTTCGGCGGCGAAATCGCGCGCGTGGTCAGGCTGGTGCACGGAGTCAACGAGCAGGGACAGGCGCTCGCGCTCAGCGGTGCCGAGGTCAAGTTTTCCTATCGCCGTACGGATCTTCCGCCGCACTTCATAATCACGCGGGTGGATTTCGAGCTGGAGCGCAGCGATCGCGAGCAGTTGCGTGCGCGCGTCGCGGAGCTGAAGGCCAAGCGGGCTGCGCGCCAGCCGCGCGGGCTGCCCAACGCGGGTTCGATTTTCAAGAATCCGCCTGGCAACTTTGCCGGGCGGCTGCTCGAGAACGCGGGGCTGAAGGGCGCTCGGATGGGGGCGGCGGCGTTTTCGACCGAGCACGCGAATTTTATTGTCAACCTGGGCGGCGCGCGCGCTGAAGACGTGCGGGAGTTGATCGATTTCGCGCGCAACCGGGTTCAAGAACAAAGCGGAGTGGCTCTGGAAGCGGAAGTCCGCATGATAGGCGAGTGGTGACCGACGAGTCTGTGAGGGGCGGAGCGGTGATCCACGAGTAGGAGTGGATTGCGGGGGGCGTGTGGCGGCAGTGGCGAAGCGGGCGGCAGCAAAGCGAGGCAAAAGCGCTGCGGTGGCCAGGAATTCCTGGGGCTGGTCGACCAAGGCGCTGGGCCTCGTGCTGTGCGCATTTTTTGTTCTCGGAATGGTGACCGGGCTCAGCCAGGCGGGCCGGGCGCTGGCCGCGCGCGCGCGGATGACCCTTGCCTCGTATTGGGCCGAAGCCGCCGGAACCTTTACTCAGTGGCGCGATCGCACGACCGAGAGCGCGATGCTCGTGCCGATCCCGCGCCCGACGCAAGACGACGCGGTTGCGCTGGTCGAGCGCCACGACGGTTTCTATGCGCTCTTTGCCGAGGGTGAATTGCGCGGGCCGGTCCAGGCATCGCACGCGGGCGATCTGCCGATTCTAAGTGGCGCGGCGGTGCAAACCGCGGACGCGCAGGATCTCGTGCGCTACGCGGCCGCGCTGGTGCGCGCCGAAGTGGCCCTCTCTGGGCTGGTCTCCGAGATGCGTCTCGACGGCGATGGAACCGGGTCGCTTTTTTTCGATCGTTCGCACACCGAGTTGCGAATTGATCTCGACGACGCGACGGCGCAACTCAAACGCGCGACCGAAGTGCTCGGCCAATGGCGTGGGCATGAGCAGCAGATCGCGATGGTCGACATGACCACGCCCGGCCAGGCGGTGATGCGGCTTCGCGCAGCGGTGCCGCTTGCCGCGATGCAAGGCGGCTCGGGCGCGGTACACCGCGTCGCCGAACGGCGCGACGGCGTCGGCGCGCGGGCCCATGGGGGCGGGCGGAGATGAGAAACGTGCTGACCGCATTGGACGTCGGGACGAGCAAGGTATGCGCGCTCGTCGCCGAGTCGCTGCCCGAAGGGGGCGGTGCCACCGTGCTCGGCTTCGGCGTGGCGCCCTGCACAGGACTGCGCAAAGGCGTAGTCGTGAATATCGAGGCCACGGTCGAAGCGATTCGCGCCGCCGTGAGCGAAGCTGAGAAAACCTCAGGCGTGCGGGTCGGCGCGGCAGTGGTGGGTGAGGCTGGCGCACATGTGCGCGGGCTCAACAGCCACGGTATCGTGGCAGTGCGCGGCGGCGAGGTGAGCTCGCGCGACGTCGAACGCGTGATCGACGCAGCCCGGGCGGTCGCGATTCCACTCGATCGCCAGGTCCTCCACATCCTGCCGCAGCAATTCGCGGTCGATGACCAGGAGGGCGTGCGCGACCCGGTCGGGATGGCCGGGGTCCGCCTGGAGGCGCGGATCCATATCGTCACCGCCGCTCAGAGCTATGGGCAGAATCTGACCAAGTGCTGTGAGCGCGCCAATATCACGCCGCTGGAGATCGTCTTTGAGCCGCTCGCTTCGGCCGACGCGGCATTGTTTCCTGAAGAACGCGAGTTGGGCGTGGCGCTGCTCGACATCGGGGGCGGCACCACCGATATCGTGGTGTTTCACGGCGGTGCGGCGATGCATACGGCGGTGCTGCCATTGGGCGGCAACCATCTGACCAGCGACATTGCCGCGGGCCTGCGCACGCCGGTTAACGAAGCCGAGCGGCTGAAGCTGAGCTACGGCGTGGCGACCAATTCCGTGGTCGGACGCGATCAGACCGTGCAGGTGCCGGGCGTCGGCGGCCGCCAGCCGCGCGTGATCGCGCGCCGCATTCTAGGCGAGATCATCGAGCCGCGCATGGAGGAGATTTTCACCATGGCGCAGCGCGAAGTGATGCGCTCAGGGGTTGCCGACAGTCTCGCCTCGGGCCTGGTGCTGGTCGGCGGTTCGTCGCTGCTCGAAGGCACACAGGAACTGGCCGAACGGATCTTTTCGCTGCCGGTGCGCCGCGGCCTGCCAATCAATTTGAAAGGCATGCCAGAGGAGCTTATGAAGCCCGCGTATACGACGGCTGCGGGGTTGCTGCTACATGCGGCAGGTGCAACGAGTGCAAGTGGTAATGGAATGGTGCGGGGAGGGCGGCTGGGACGGCTGCGCTCGCTCGTTTCGGATTGGATGAGAGATTTTTTCTAAGCCGTGAGAAATTTAAACGGATTTTTCGGCGGGCGCTGAGTGCCGCGCAGGTGGAGGAGGCTGAGTCATGATCGAATTGGTGGACGCTCCGGATCCCGGGGCGCGAATAAAGGTTATCGGGGCCGGCGGCTGCGGCGGCAATGCCGTCAGTCATATGATCAAGCAGGGGCTGCATGGCGTCGACTTCATCGCCGTTAACACTGACAGCCAGGCGCTCGCTAACAACACCGCGCCGCTGCGTATGCAGATCGGATCGGTGCTGACGCGTGGCCGTGGCACCGGCGGCAACCCTGAGATCGGACGCAAGGCCGCGCTCGAGGACGAGGATCGGCTGCGCGAGGTGCTGAAGGACGCCGAGATGGTGTTCGTTACCGCCGGGATGGGTGGCGGCACGGGCACCGGGTCGGCGCCGGTCCTGGCGCGCATCGCACGCGAAACGGGCGCCTTGACGGTCGGCGTGGTCACCAAGCCATTCCAGTTCGAAGGCAGCCGCCGGATGTCGCAGGCCGACGAGGGGTTGCGCGAGTTGAAGGACGCGGTTGACACTCTGATCACGATTCCCAATCAGCGCCTGCTCTCGATCGCGAGCCGCACTACGTCGCTGCGCGAGGCCTTCCAAAAGGCCGACGATGTCCTGCTCCAGGCGGTGCGCGGCATTTCTGAGCTGGTCACCGTTCATGGGCTGATCAACCTGGACTTTGCCGACGTGCGCTCGATCATGGCCGAGATGGGCCTCGCGATGATGGGCGCGGCGAGCGCGACCGGCGAGAACCGCGCGGTCGAGGCGGCGCAACGCGCAATCTCGAGCCCGCTGCTGGAGGACGTCTCGATCAAAGGGGCGCGCGGGCTTCTGATCAATGTCACGGGCGGCACCGACATGTCGCTCTACGAAGTGACCGAAGCGGCCAGCCTGATCCAGGAAGAGGCACACGAGGACGCCAACATCATCTTTGGCGCGGTGATCGACGAGCGGCTGGCCGACGAGATCCGAATTACCGTGATTGCGACCGGCTTCGGCGATCTGGCGACACGCTACAACCCGCGCTATTCGTCCTCGGGCGCGCCGATTACGGCGCCGATCCAGGCGGCAGCCACTCGGCCTGTCGATCCCGCAACTGTGCAACCCACCGCACCGACGCTGCCGCCTCCACCGCCCCAGCAGCGGATGTTTGGCGGGAAACCGGTACGCCGGATGGGCATGATCGTCGACGATGGGCTCGACATCCCGGCCTTCAAACGGCGTGGCGCGGATCCTCATGCACTAGAGCGGTCGGAGCCCAGCGAACTTGGCGAACACGACGACAAGCTGGATATCCCGACCTTTCTGCGCAAGCACCTGGAGTAGCGCGGGAAGGCGGGGACGGGGGAGCCGCGAGAGCGACGCCGGCGCGCGCCCGCGGGCGCGCCGGCGTCGGCTCCGCAGCCAGACCAAGCGGATATGTGCCACGCGGCGCGCGAGGCGAAGCGCGCAAACGAACAACGGCTGCTACGCCCGCTTGGACGGGCGCAGCGGTCGTTTATTGCAGGCGCGCGTCGCGGATTTCGAATCAATCAGCCTTGGCGAGGCTGAGCGCCGGCGCGGGCCGCGTGGCACGCAGCGGAATGATGATAAAGAATCCAGCGACGCAGGCGGAGCCCGCGAAGACCGCTCCCCACAAATAACTACCGGTGCGATCGATCACGAGGCCCGCTAGCGGCGGACCCACGAGCGCGCTGATTGCCGAGCCGGTATAGAGCGTTCCCAGCATCGCGCCCAACCCTTGTACTCCGAATAACTCCGCCACCACCGCCGGCGCGAGCGCGACCACACCGCCGTACGCCGCGCCCATCGTTAGCGCGAACACGACCAACCATCCGTAGCCGCTGGTCAGGATCCACACCGCGTAACTGAGCCCTAGCGCGAGCGTGCAGAGTTTGTAGAGCCACATAATTCCTGTCCGGTCCGCTATCGCGCCAAGCGCCAACCGTCCGACGACGCTCGCGCCGCCGATAATTCCGACCAGCGTGGCGGCGGCGACCCGGCCTACGCCCTGGTCGTGCGCGAATTCGGGCAAGTAGACGAACGGCACGTAAATCGCGATCGACGCGAGGAGCGAGGCTATCCAGAGCATGGCGAAGTTCGGCGTTCGAACCGCCGCAAAAAGGTGCGGACGTGCGGTCTGCAAATGGATCGGCGGAGCTTCGACCACGAGCGCGCAGGTGACGAGGATGATCGCGCTGGCCACGGCGAGGATCACGTAAGCTTCACGCCAGCCATAGTGCTCGATCAGCACGGCGGCCATCGGAGCCATCGCCAGCGTTCCGCACCCGATCCCCGCCACCGCAATTCCGAGCGCCGTGTTGCGCCAACGCGCGAACCATCCGCCCACCATCGAGATCATCGGCACGTAGCAGCACGCTCCGCCCAATCCCACGCCCAGCCCGTAAGTCAGATAGCCCATCCACAGACGGTCGATTTGCGAGGTCAGCACAAGTCCAGTGGCGATAAAAAACGCGCCCGCCAGCAATACCGGACGCGGACCATAGCGGTCACTCAGATGGCCGGCCGGTGCGCCGAGCGCGTTGTAGATGCCGGCGGTG
Source organism: uncultured delta proteobacterium (assembly GCA_963710455.1). GTDB lineage: Bacteria > Desulfobacterota > Binatia > Binatales > Binataceae > JAKAVN01. The sequence goes on along the minus strand of CAVQAG010000001.1, from coordinate 16,695 downwards.
ATCGAGAACACGGCGGCGGTGGGCATCCGGCTCGCGCCGAACTCCATGCTCATCGGGCGGAAGAACGCGCCGAAGCTGTAGGCCACTCCGAACAGCGTGAAGCATGACATGAACGCAGTAACGACGGTTATCCAAGCGCGCGGCGAATCGATCTCGGCGGAGCGGAGCTGCTTCATGCTGGCGGCAATACTTCAGTTACGCGCCGGCGTGCAGCTTGATCAACTCGAGCGTGACTTCGGCGGTCGCGGTCATGTCGCGCGCGTCGAGCCACTCGCGCACCGTATGGATATCGCGCATGCCGGTGCCCAGGTTGGCGACCACGAGTCCGCGCTGATTGAGGATGTTGGCATCGCATCCGCCGCCGGTCGCATTCGGCTTCACCTCGCGGCCCAGCCGCCGTGCGGCCTCGATCACCTTGCGCACGATCGGCGCATCCTCGGGTACATTCATCGCGCCGTAGGACGGCACGCTGCGGTATTCCAGCTCGGCTTGCACCACCTTCCCGTCCACGATGACTGCGGAGCGGGCCGACCGCATCTTTGAAACATTTGATCATATGTTCGATTTGCGCGGTCAGCTTGAGGGGATCGTTCGAGCGCGCTTCGCCACGCACCACGACCTCGTTGGGCACGATGTTGCCCGCGCGGCCGCCCTGGATGGTGCCGAGGTTGGCAGTCGTCTCGTCGTCGATCCGTCCCAGGCGCATCGCGGCGATCGCTTCGGCGGCTATCTTGATCGCCGAGAGGCCGCGCTCGGGCGCCATTCCGGCGTGCGCCTCGAAGCCGCGGACGGTGAAACGCAAGCCGTGCGCACCGGCGCCGCGCACAAACAGGTAGCCGGGCGAGTCGCTGTCGAAGACCAACCCCTCACGCGCACGCAGCAGGCCAAGGTCGAGATTGCGCGCGCCTTGCAGGCCGATTTCTTCGCATATCGTGAAGACGACGTCTATCGGTCCGTGCGCAATTTTTTGCTCGCGCAGTTGATGAAGCACTTCGCAGATGATTGCGCATCCCGACTTGTCGTCGCCGCCAAGCACGGTGCTGCCGTCGGTGCGGATAATGTCGCCGTCGACCACCGGCTTCACGCCTTCACCCGGAACGACGGTGTCCATGTGCGCGCACAAAAGCAGCGGCGTGATGTCCTCGCGCGTGGCGTCGAGATGGCCGACCAGGTTGCCGCAGTTGCCGCGTACCCTTTCGGCGGCGCTGTCGAACTGACAGCGAAGTCCCGCGCTTTCGAGTTCGCGCAAGAGCCGGAGCGCAACGTCGCGTTCGCGGCGGGAGAGCGAGTCGATCTGGACGATTTCGAGAAAGAGTTGTTTTAGACGCGCATGGTTAATCGCCACCATGCCTGTTTTGTATCGCGATTGCCGCGGCGCTTTCCACCGCACCGTCCGGACAGCGAATACAAAGGATGCGTCAGTAAGCAGCGCTTGCGCGAGCGGCCGCGATCAAGCGATCGATTTCCTCTTCGGTGAAGCCTGCCAACAGGCGCGCCTCACGCGCGATCGTGATGGTATGCGAGTTCGTTCCTGCATCGTCGATCGCCTTGCGCGCGCCGCGCGCGTTGAACAGGTCGTCGACGCTGTCCTGGAATTCCTGCGCGCGCCGCAGCCGGTCCGGATCGCCCTCGGTCAGCTTGCGCATCCACTTCGAGCCCATGCGCACGTGAGTTATCTCGTCCGCCAGCACGTAGTCGACCGCGCGCTCGATGACTTCGTCGCCGTTTTTTTGCGCGATCCGGATTAACTGATCGAAGACGTCGCAGGCGAGTCCCTCCAGGCCACGGTTGATTCCGGCTACGCGGGCCGCCGGATCGTCGGCCTGGGTGCAGCGCCACAAAATTTCGGTTTCAGGATAGTCGCCAGCCTCGGCGCCCATATATTGCAACAGGCGCATGAAAATCTCGCTGTGCCGCGACTCGTCCCAGACCTGGCGCGCCATGTCGAGCTGAAACTCCCACGGCGCGTCGGGAAAGTCGAAAAGCGTACGGCCCGCGGCCTCCATCGCCTGCAACTCACCGGCAAAAATGCCGTGCAGGCGCACCCGCAGCGCTTCCTCGTCGAAGGGCATCACGCGATCGTCGAGGCCCTGCTCCTCGCGAATCTCACGCATCTTGCGTGCGCGCAGCAGCACAAAGTTGTCGGGGCGGGCGAGGCGATCGGCGGGAATCATTTTCTGCATCGCGGTCGAGTCCTCTAGCTGGTCGATTTCCAGGTTTCCTGCGTGACGACTGCGTTCAGTAGGCGGAACTGCGCGCGGCGGCCTTCATCAGGCGATCGATCTCTTCGTCGGTGAAGCCGGCCAGCAGGCGCGTCTCGCGCGAGATGGTGAGCGTCGCATCGAAATCGATCTGTTGCGCGCCCAGCATCAGCGGCACCTGCGGCGCCTCCTCCTTGGAGGTGCGGAAGCCCTCGAAATTGAACAGTGCGTCGATATTGTCCTGGAACTGTTGCGCGCGTTGCAGCCGCTCGGGGTCGCCCTCGGTCAGCTTGCGCATCCACTTCGAACCCATCCGCACGTGGGTGATTTCGTCGGCCAGCACGTAGTCGACGGCACGCTCAATAATCGGGTCTCCCATCTTTTGTCCCATCCGGATGATCTGCTCGAAGACGTCGCAGGCGAGGCCTTCCAGTCCGCGATTGATGCCCGCTACGCGGCAGGCCGGGTCGTCGACCTGGGTGCACGACCACAGGATTTCGCTTTCGGGAAATTCACCGAGGTGGGAGCCGACGTACTCGAGCAGCTTGGCGAAAATCTCGGCGTGGCGCGATTCGTCCCACACCTGGCGCGCCATATCGAGCTGGAAGTCCCACGGCGCGTCGGGAAAATCGAACAGCGTGCGCCCCGCCGCCTCCATTGCCTGCATCTCGCCGGTGGCGATTCCGTGCAGCCGGCCTTTGAGGAAATCCTCCTCGAAGGGCATCACGTTGTTGGGCATCAACCCCTGGTCGATCCGCGCTTCGCGGATGCGTTCGACCGGGACCAGGATGTGTTCGTCGGGGCGCGCGAGCCGGTCTACCGCAATCATTTTTTGCATGACGACATACCCTCAGATTAGCGCGTCCAGGCGGTGCGGCCGGCCGTTAGATTTAGCGCTTCCCAGATGACCCAGCGCCCCTCGTGCTCTCCCAGCCGGAACTGAAGAGTAAAGGGCGCGGTGCGCGCGCCGAACAGGCGCGCCTTGAGGAAGTAGTGATTTGCGGCCTTTGCGTGCGCGATTATTTTGTGGCTCTCATACGTGCCGGGCGCGATCGCGTTCATTAGTTCGCGCAAGGCGCCTGCCGCCTTGGCGACCACCAGGGTTTCGAGTTCCGCCCGCCCGCCGCGCGCGAGCAACTCCAGAATATGATCGGCCGCCGCGAGCATCGCTGGGGGAGTCACGAAAGGCTTCGCGATTGGCTGCGGCCCCAGGGCACTGGACCGATCTCCGAGATCGGGCATCAGAAATTCCCTCGGACAGAGGTCATCGCTTTCCATCCTCGGGCACCAACGCCGGCCATGCCGCCGGCCGCGGCCGCCCAACCCCGCTCCAGGGCGTACGCCCGGGCGGAAAATACTCGGCTTCCGCGACTATCCAGCGGCGCTCGCCGTCGCGCGTCCATCGAATCTGCATCAGCGCGCTGCCGCGCGCGCCCAACATGCGCACCTTGGAGATGTACTGCGAGCCCAGCCGCGCGAGCCCCAGGGCTGCGTGACGATCGAACGGTCCTTGCCGCATCGCTTCATTCATCGCAGCGCGATAGGTTTCCAGAGCGGCCGGCGCGATATGATTTTCGGCTGCGCTGACGTCGCCGGCGAGCACCGCGCGCGCGTGCGCCGCTATCGCTTCGACCAGCTCCGGCACTTTGACTCGTGGTTTCATCTGTTCCTTGTGAGGTCAACGGCTGCGCCCGAGCCGCTGCGGTTCGTCGCGATCGCGTTCCATCCCGGTGATCCCGCCCGAGGCCGCGAGCAGTTCGGCGAGTTGGGCCTGCCAGCTCGTGGCGCGGCGATGCTTCTCCGGTGTGTCGAGCAGGTTGTCGAGCAGGACCAGGCCGCGCTCGATGTGCCGTTTTTCATCCTCGACCAGGTGCGCGAGAATCCTGAGCGTCGGTGGCTCGTAGACGGGGTTGGCTGCGGTGACGTGGGCGCTATAGTGGGCCACCAGATGCGGCTTGAGTACGCGGTAAATCCCGGCCATCCGTTCGATCGTGTCTTCCCACTGCTCCTTGTCCTCGATCGCGTTCATGAACGTGACAAACGCCTCATTGGGCGGCCGCGAGACCTGGGCCTGCGAGCGTAACTCGCCCAGGCGCTTGCCCAGCGCGTCGGCGTGGAGCGCGCACTCGTAAACCTGGCGCGCCGTCTCGAGCTTGACCGGAATTTCCGGCGTAAGCGCGATCCATCCGGCCATCATTCGCATCATCCGCTCTTCGGCGTAGCGGTAGTTCATGATGAAGCCGGCGCTTTGCCGGACGCTATAGACGCCCTCGAGTGTGCGCCGGTCGTAAAGTTCCATGGTCAATCGCCCCGCCTTTAGATTTCCGCGTCGCGCGGGCCGGCGTCGAAGAAACGGCCTTCGACCAGCGCCGCGACCTGCCGCCAGTAAGTTTCCTTGTCGGTCTTGCCCAGGTAGTCGGCGCCCATCGCCCACCCCGAGCACAGCATATGGACCGCCTGGACCACGCTTCGGAGATCGTCGTAGAAAATCACGCCCATCTTGCGTCCGCGTTCGAGCACGTTCTCTACCGTCGAGGTGTAGCGGCCCACTATCTGTTTGAGCGCGACCCGGTAGTCGGGGCGGCGGGCCAGGTAACGCACCTCCTGATTGAGCACGCAAAACGCCTCGCGGTAGCGGTCGATTACGTCGATCGCCGCGCGCATCAGCTCCAGCAGCTCGCGCCGCGGCTCGCCACGGCTCTTGCCGCGAATCTGCGGCAGCATCTCGGCCAGCTCCGCGACCATCGATTCGGCCAGCAGCAGCAGGATGTCATCCTTGCTTTGCAAGTAGACGTAGATCGAGCCGGCGGCCAGTCTTGCTTCCAGCGCGATCTCCTTCACCGTGGCCTCGTGAAACGACTTCTGTTTGAGGACCCGGCAGGCGGCGGCGAAAATTTGCCGGCGCCGCGCACGCACCAGGGTCTCGTCCTGGTTCTGGTTTCTGAGCGGTTCGGCCATGGTGGCGATTTCCCTGGGAGAGCGAAGTTTGGGGAGAGGATGTCAGGTAGGCGTCCGATGCGGCCTTAGCCGCGCTCGTGAAAACGATGTGCCCGTGGACGCTCTACTGTCACTGCTAATGAATGAACGTTCATTTGTCAACGCTTCGATTGATTTCAAAATGCAATGCGTCCTTTCATTTTGCAGCAAGGCGCGCGTGATCTGGCGCCCCAAAACATCACGGTTTGTTCAGGGTTTGAAATGTCCTTTAACGGTATGAAACTTGCGCTCCGTCGTACCCATGAACTTCTGGCGCAGACATACGAGCTTGCACAACGGTCTCACTACCACGCGGCTCAGGCATGACTTCGTGATCGGACCGCAGCGTCACAGCGATCTATTCGGGCAGGCTGCGCGGCTTTACTATTGCGTCCGATGCAAGTCCAGCTTTCTGGTCTGCGGAAGCAAAGTCGCGGTCCTCAACGAAGATCAAGTCCCGATAACCGGCGAAGAAAGCCTGCGGCGTTTCAATGCCTTTGGCGAAGGTCCCTGTCCGGTGCTCGAGGCGTTCGTATCGGCGGCGATGGTTCGTGCAGAGACTTTACGTCCGCCGTCGCGAAGCAAACGTCAGGAGCCAGACGGTGTAGATCCCGCCGCACCCCTCCAAACGCTTCCCTGGACGGGGAGGCCGCGGCCTTCGCTGCGTCTGCTTACCCGCGTTCGCGAAGACTTCGCCCGGTAGACGGCGGCCTCCTCGCGCGCGGATCTTGACCCTGGCCGCGTGAGCTTCACTTACTGGCCGAGATGCGTGAGGGCGTTGCGCAATGGTGCGTCGGTAATCCGGATCACCCCTTCGAACGGCCGATCCAGTTCCACGATCAGGAAGATAGCCCCGGCGGCCGACAGCGCGCACACGAGCAGAACCGACACCACGGTCGGGTTGACGGGCGCGAACAGGCCAAAACCAACGAAGATCATCACGAGCCAGAAAACCAGCACGACCAGGAACGGTATCGGAATCGAGCCGCCCGTCTGCTCGAGCAGCAACGAGCGCGTGTGCCCCAAATCCGCCATTATTTGCATTGCCTGAGCGCGAAGCGACCGCTGAAGTTCGCTGCCCGGTGTGAGTTGCTGGATCTTCTCGAGGAAGCTGTCCGCGCTAGCTTTTATCTCCGCTGAATCCAATTTTGCGGACTGGTAATTGCCACTCGCCCAGGTCTGACCAATCGCGCCAGCGAGTATGGTTCTGAGCTCAGCGCGCGCATCCCTGGTTTCGGGACCGTAATGGGCCAGCACGCGGTCGAGCTGGATGAAATCCGCCGAGACCTGCACGATCTCGGTGCTCTGCGTATCGTGCGAGCTTTTGGCCGAGGCGATCAGCAGCGCCAGAACGAGCGCCGCCATCGTGGCGACGAGCCCAATCCCGGCCTTTATCACGTCCCTGGAATCCGCGTTCAGGTGATGCTCGGGTAGGACGGCCCGCAGGAACATCCCGAGCATCGCGCCGCCAAAGACGCACAGGAAAACGATCGCGCTGATTGCCATCGGGCTCATGGTTTACTCCGCGCGGACAAAACTACGCGGATGAGGACCATGCATATCAGAACAATCGTCAGTCTCGAACCATCATCTGGTGACTCGAAGAAGAGCAGCATCGCGCGCATGCTCGCGATGCCTGGTGCTGGCGCGCGCGATTTGTTTGCAAGCATAGTCCCCCACTGCTAACGAATGGACGCTCCTTTGCGTTCTCCGAGCCTTGGGAGGGGGCCGTCCTCGATGGCGCAGGCGCAGCATTTCCTCAAGCCGTCCTTGACCGAGCGGATCTTCAATCACCTCTTCGGGATCGCGATCCGATTCGGTATCGGCCTCGGACACAATTACGTGGTCGAAGTCAGGGGGCGCAAAAGCGGCCGGATTTTCTCCACCCCCATCGACCTGCTCGAGGTTCAAGGGCGCCGCTACCTGGTCGCGCCGCGCGGCGAGACCAACTGGGTGAGCAATGCTCGCGCGGCGGGCCGCGTCACGCTGCGCAAGGGGCACCAGTGCAACGAGTTCGCGGTGCGCGAGGTCGGTCCCGCCGAACGCCCGCAGTTGCTCAAGGCCTATCTCGATCGCTTCGCGTTGACCGTGCAGCGCTACTTTCCAATTCCGCGCGGATCCTCCGCTTCGGATTTCGCGCCGATCGCTGAACGCTACCCGGTGTTCGAGCTCACACCGATCGGCGAGGCGTCGGCGCGTGCCTGATATCGTCGCGCGGATGGATGAAGGTCAATCGCCGCCAGGCGCCTCCTCGGGGCAGGCGGACGCCGCGGCGCGCAGCCGGCGCGTCATCCGATGCGTCGTAGTGTTGATGCTCTATCAAGGGTTCACGATGGCGATCCTGGGAACTGGCGCGCCCTGGATCGCCAGGAGCTTCAGCCTCGACCAATCCGGGATCGCGAGAACCTTCGCCTGGGTCTCGCTGAGCGCGTTCGGCGCGCTAGCGCTGGCGCGGATGGCGGACCGGGTCGGGCGCCGTCGCGTGGTGCTGTGGTCGATGTTCGGGACCCCACTGAGCGCGCTGAGCGCGGCGCTCTCGCCGAATGTCGATTGGCTAATCGTCTCATCGATCTTCATGTTTGCGTTTCTGGGAGCAGCTATCGCGAGCGGAATCGTGATGCTGGCCGAGGAATTGGCCATCGGTGATCGCGCTAACGGACAAAGCTATGCCGCGCTGGCGGGCTCAGTCGGCGCCGGCCTTTGCATCCTGGTCATGCCGCTGATGGCGCGCAGCATCTATAGCTGGAGGCTGCTGTTCGGGATTTCGGCGCTGGGGATTGCACTGTGGCCGACAATGCTGCGCCTGGTGCCTGAGAGCCGACGATGGGAGCGTGCAGCAGTAGCTGGCACTCCTGCGCACACCAGTTTTTACGCGGTCTTCAGCCCGGCGTATCGCCGGCGGTCCGTGGTGATTCTCATCTGTTCGCTGCTTGGCGCCACGGCGGCGACCGCGACGGACAGTTGGTCATATTTTCACGCGGTTACGGTGGTGCGCCTGTCGCCGGCGATTACCAGCATGCTTATCCTGATCGGTGGCGGAATTGGCCTCGTGGGCTTCGTGTTCGGCGCGAGGTCCAGCGAATATTTAGGACGGGTGCGAACGGTGTCAGTGACGTGGCCGCTCGCCGCGATCGGCTCGCTTTGGTACTACTGGGGCCCGCCGGCACATTTCGCATGGCCTGCGCTATGGCTGGGCGCCGGCTTTGCGTGGCGCATGGTGATGGTCAACGGGCTGATGGTCGCGGCGAACTCGGCGGTGACCGAACTTTTTCCCACTGCGCTACGCGGCACGATCATCGGATGGATCGCGATTACCAACTCGCTCGGCGCGCTCGCCGCCCATAGCTCCGTCGCGCTGCTCGCGGGTCCGCTGGGCGGGCTATCGGTGGTGGTGGGCTATCTCGCGCTGTTCGGCTTGCCGGGCGCGCTGCTCTACGCGATATTTATCGATGAGACGCGCGGGATGACGCTGGAGGCCGCTTCGGGCGAGACCCTTCCCGGGACTTAAGTAGTTTCCAATTCCGTCTCGACGAAATCCTGACTTGCCGAATCCCAGCTGAAGGCCGCGGCGCGAGCGAACTTTCCCGCGCGCACCGAGACAACGATATACACCGTATCGGGATAGTCTGGTTCGCCCGGGTCGAACGAACACGCCTGGGCGCGATCGGTCGCCGAGAAATAGGCCTCGTGATCGGGATGCGAATGATAGACCGCGATGAGGTTGAGGCGGCGGCGGTCGAGTTCATTCATCACCGCCAGATGCTCGCGCGGTTCCATCAGGAAGGCGGTGCGAGCGTCGCGCGCAAACGCAATCGGATCTTCGCCGTGCTTGAGATTCTGGATATTGGTTATCGGGCGGATTTCCTCGATCGCGTCGGCGCCCTCAACCGCGTCGCGACCGATGATAAAACCGCAGCACTCCGATGGGAACTCGCGCTCGGACTGCGCGACAATCTGATCGAAGTTGGCTTTGCGGATAGTGACTGGTTTCATCAAAGCTTTCGCCTGATTTCTCGCGTGGAGCTCAGGCGCGCCTCTTGCCGAAAACTTAGCCGCTCCGCCGCGCCGCCACAACTATGCACTGACTGTCGTCCGGCTTGCCCGGGGCGCGCGCTCGCTGTAGGAAGGAGGTCAAGCAGCTCTTGGAGAAGCGGAAAATGGAACGGACGGCTATTCGTCTCGGCGGTGTGGAACTCGGCTCTTCGGTCATGAACGCGTCGGGCCCACACTCGGCCGAGCGCGGCGAAATCTACGAGCTCAGCGCGCGGCATCAGGGCGCCCTGGTGTTCAAGTCGTGCAATATCGCTGGGCTCGAGGCACCTGAGAACTTGAAGAACCGAGGCGTCGAGCATTTCGCCGCGATCGCGCGCGAGCTCGTGGCGCGCAACAAGACGATTATCGCCAGCGTAGTCGGCAACTCGGAGGACGAGATCGTCAAGGTGGCAAGCATCCTCGATCGCGCAGGAGTAAAAATCATCGAGCTCAATCTCGCCGACGACTACGTGATGAACTCGGTCGCGCCATTCAACTCGCGCGAGCGGCTGAAGACGCTGATCGGCCGCGTGCGCGGTGAGATCAGCGCGGCGCTCGCCGTAAAGCTGCCATCCAAGCCTGGCGCGATCGAGGCCGAGGCGATCGCCGAACTGTTCAAGGAAACCGGTGTCGGCGTGGCGGTATGTGCCAACGACCTACCCAAGGACATGGAGATCGTTCTCTCCACGGGCCGGATCAAGGGCGCCGCCCGTCCGCTTTCGCAGACCCATACGTTCTGGCGGCTTGGCGGCGGCGCGTACGATGTCGTGGCGGTGGGCGGAGTCAACACCGGACGCGACGCCTACGTCGCGCATCTCACCGGAGCGAAGGCGGTTGGGGTCGGATCGGCGCTGATCAAGGAAGGTGCGGGCGCACTCGGCCGTATCGATCGCGAACTGGATGGGATGCTCGAGAAGAGCGGCAAACGCTCGGTAAACGATATCGTCGGCCAGGCGCGCTTCGAAGGTTAGCGGCCGTCGCTTGCTTCCGAGCTACTTGCCCCGTTTCTCGCGGCTCTGATAGCTTCGGCGGGCGGTCTCGCGCGTCCGGGCGCGCCTGCCTCAGCCCAGGTTGCCAGTCCCCGTCGTCTAGCTCGGCCTAGGACACCGGCCTTTCACGTCGGTAACACGGGTTCAAATCCCGTCGGGGACGCTCAGACTTTTTCCGGCTTCCCTCAAAAATTGTCACTGTATTGTCACCGTCGCGCTCGGGCGCGCACGTGTTTTGGGCGGCCAAGGTGGCCGCTTTTTTTGTGGTTGAGGATTGGGAAGGAGCGATGATGTTGTGTGCCCTGAGACGCAAATGCGCACGATCTGGAGGGAAGACGGTCTCCTCTCCTGATGGAGATTTTTTAGGAGCTGTCTGGACCAAGGGAATGACTCTTGAAGCATCCATCTGAAACGTATCTGAAACGAAAAGCGGCCCATCGGGCCGACGTGCAGCGGTTTTGTTGTAGGGCTGGAAGGGGAGGGGGGAGGTTTGGAATGCTTCAGCTCGCCCGGATTACCAAACCGTGGCCAGGAAGGGATTGATCGGTGCGGGCGACAGGTGTCTGACATCGATTGCTCTTGGCGGCCTGAAGTGGACGGAGAGAAAGAATGAAGCTGTGCTTAACGGGCTTGTTGATCATAACGGCCGGGATGTTCTGCGAATTTGCCGGCGCGGAAGAAAGCGGCAGCGGTCACTATCTGCCGGGAGCGACCTCATCATTTATCGACATGCTGCCTGACAGTGGGACATCGACATTCGCATACCTAAACGCATTCACCTACTACCATGGGTCTACCGGTGCATCTCGCGACCTCGAACTGGGAGGGCAGGTCGCCGCCAACGTCAAAGGCACGGTATACGCGGATACTTCCATTTTCCTTTACCAGGCTCCTTGGACCCTTTTGAGCGGGCAGTACGGAGCGGCAGTGGCGGTTCCGTACGTCTGGATGAACGTGAAGGGCAATTTACTCCTCACGACCAGACGAGGACGCACTTTTGGTCGCCAGGCGCAAGGTACCGATAACTCGTTCGGAGACATTGAAGTCCTGCCTTTGATGTTCGGCTGGAAGGAAGGTGACCTGAAGTGGCAAGGGACATTCGGGATCTATGCGCCCACGGGCAACTTCGAAAAAGGCTCGCTCGCCAACGTCGGCACGAACTATTGGACCTTCGAGCCGGGCGCGGCGGCCAGCTACCTGAGCAGCAAATACGGCTTCGAACTGACGGCATTCACCGGGTTCGACTTCAACACCGAGAACGGTACAACCAACTACCAGACCGGCGATCAGTTCTATCTCGACGGCACATTAGCCCAACATCTACCGCTGTTCGGCGGATTCGTGGGCGCGGGCGCGAACGGCTTTTTCTATCAGCAAATCACCGGCGACAGCGGCAGTGGCGCAAAGCTCGGTGGCTTCGAGGGCATGACGGCGGGTGTCGGCCCGGCAGTCTCGTATGCATACAGCGTTGTGGGCTTGGATGTGGCCGCCGAATTCAAGTGGCTGCCGGAAATCAGCGTGTCGAATCGGCTCAACGGAAATACTCTGTGGTTCAAGCTGGCGGTCAGCTTGGGCGCGAACCAGGAAGACCCGCTCCAGGCGATGTAAGGATCGCGTCTGCAACCGTAGTATTTCAATCCATCAAGCCGTCCCTCGGCGAGTGCTGAAGGGCAAAACGAAAAGCGTAGGAGTTCGCGGTTACAGCGTTGTTGCGAAGAAAGAGCTGCCCGTCTAGCGCGCAGCCACCTACCGCGTAGCCTGAAGTAAATGCAAAGTGAATGAACCTCGGAAGGATTATGACCAACTCGCACAATGATCAAGCCAACCGTCGAGCCGCCGCACTTAAGCGGGGCCTTGCGCTTATTGCCTTGGGGCTGGGCATCGCGCTCGGTCGCGCAGCGGTCGCGGGCCAGGACCCCTCCACGCAACAACCGCCATTTAAGTCCAAACCTAATATTGTTTTGGTGCTCATGGACAACCTCGGTTACGGCGAGCTTGGCGTTTATGGCGGCGGAATCCTGCGCGGCGCGCCAACTCCGCGTCTCGATAAGCTAGCCTCGGAGGGCATGCGTCTGCTGAATTTCAATGTCGAGGCGCAATGCACGCCCAGCCGGGCAGCGCTGTTGACGGGACGCTATGCAATACGGACAGGCAACGGCTCGGTGCCCATCCACACACCGGTCTATGGGCTTGTTCAATGGGAAATCACATTACCCAAGTTGCTGTCCGAAGCCGGGTACGCCAGTGGCGCATTCGGCAAATGGCATCTGGGTCAGACTAAGGGCCGCTTCCCGACCGACCAGGGCTTTGACGAGTGGTATGGAATCCCCAACTCTACCGACGAATCCTACTGGCCTGATAGTCCGCTGTTCCGCCCAAACTCAGATCCCTTCGCTGTAGCCGAGCATGTCATGGAAGGAAAGAAAGGCGAGGTGCCGAAAAATGTTAAGGTCTACGATCTCGCCGAGCGTCGGGTGATTGACCGGGAGCTTACCGACAAAGCCATCGATTTCATGGCGCGCCAGGTCAGAGCCGGCAAACCCTTCTTCGCGTACATCCCTTATACGATGGTTCACATGCCGATACTGCCGGCTCCTGAGTTCGACGGTAAGACACGCAACGGAATGTGGGCCGATGCGCTAACGCAGATCGACTCCTACGTCGGTGCGTTACTGGATGAGGTGGACAAGCTTGGGATCAAAGACAATACGATCTTCATCTTTATGTCCGACAACGGCCCCGAGATGTTTGATGAGTGGGCCGGATGGGCAGGCCCCTGGCGCGGGACTTATTTCACTGGCCTCGAGGGCTCATTGCGCGTTCCGTTCATTGTCCGCTGGCCCGGGAAAGTTCCTGCCGGTCGCGTCAGCAACGAAATCGTTCATGAGATGGACATCTTCCCGACCATAGCGCGTGTGGTGGGCGCCAAGGTTCCGGGCGACCGCGCGATAGATGGAGTTGATCAGCTCGATTTCTTCATGGGCAAGCAGGACAAGTCCAATCGCGACGGGTTCGTGGTTTATGTTGGCAACGATATATACGGCGTTAAGTGGCACAACTGGAAGATGATGAACAAAGAACTAGATACGGGCACGGGCGTAGTCAAAGAATGGAGCATACCGAGGTTCTTCAATCTCTATCTCGATCCGAAGGAGGAACACGCGCTCAGCTACGAAGTTCAATACTTGTGGGTACGATTCCCGGCAGGGAAAATTCTGGCGGACCACCTGGCGTCGCTCCAAAAATATCCGCCGATCAAGCCGGGCACTCCTGACCCCTATATACCGCCCAAGTAGTATGAATCGCAGACCGCAGCGAATGGGCTGCCTCCGAGACACTCATTCGTGTTCGAAGGCTCGTGAAACGCTCGCATCCGTGAGTTCCGAGCTGAAGTCGGAACCTGATTTTGCGGCGTCCGAAAAGCCTTACAGTCGATATTGGCCGACCTTCGTGCGCGCTATCCTGATAAGCGGGCTCCTGGCAATTGTGCTGCCTGGCGCGATCGCTCCGGCATTGGCGCAAAACGTCGAGAATCCCCCAACCCGGTCCCTCAGAATCTCAACCAAAGAGGTTACTGATCCCGACGTGGCGGTGTCGTCCGACGGACGTTGGTTGGTTTTTACCGCGCTGGGCCACCTGTTTCGACTGCCGGCAGCAGGTGGTGTGGCGAAGCAACTGACTTTTGGTCCTTACTACGACTCAGCGCCAGCTATCTCGCCCGATGGGATGCGAGTGGCTTTCATATCCGACCGCAAAGTGAGCAGCCAGGGCAACGTCTTTGTTCTTGATCTCGCAAGCGGTCAGATTCACCAACTCACCGACGAGGCATGGGCTAACCGGCCAGCCTGGTCGCCGGACGGCAAGAGCCTTGCGTTTCTGAGTTATCGGGTAACGGGCCCGGCGGCAACTACTGGTTGGTCGGCCCGATGACCATGAAGACCCAAGTCCGCAGGATCTGGCTCGCGGACAGGAAGCTGGAGAATTTGAGCGAGCCCGGCTTTGTGCACGCCGTGGCCTTTCTCGCGGATGGACGTCCCGTGTGGTCCGTCGTAACGACGGAGACCAAGGAGACGCCCGCGACGAGCCAACTTGAGGTGTTGAGCCAGAAGGGCGATGTAACCACTGCTCTAACGGTTGAAGGCGTAGTGGACCGCATTGCGGTTGACCCCGGAAGTCCACGTGGCGTCTATCTCCGGCTCTACAAGTCCGCGTCACCAAAGGCAGCGATTGTACCGCAGCCAGAACGCTTCGCCTACGTCACGCTCCCCGATGGTGGCAAGGCCGCAATAAAAGGACTATTGGACCGTCCGCCAGACTTGACGCAGACAGTTGAGAGCCACGGCCCGGGTACGCGCGTCTATGTGGCGCAGCTTTCAAATCCACAGCCGCGCCCGGCGTTTGGGGTCGCCAAGGGCGCGGTCTACTTCGGTGAAAAAGGCAAGCTCTGGCGCATCGGAGCGTTGTCAGGCAAACGCGACGAGGTGCCGTTCTCCGCAGACGTCGCCTTCGAGTTCTACCGGCGTTCACCGCCACCCGTGTATTCCGAAAAGCGTCCCGCCTCCCCCACAAGCATTTTGACTCCGCGTCTCGCTCCCGATGGCAAAAGCGTGATCTTCACCGCCGCCGGCTATTTCTGGCAACAGTCAGTCTCAGGAGGCGCAGCCCGCCGACTGCTCAACACCACGGGCTTCGAGTGGGGCCCCGCGGCGCTCTCGCCCGACGGCAAGAGGCTCGCCTATCAACTCAGTGAAGGAGATACACAGCAACTTAGAATCGTGGAGCTTGCGACCGGCCAAAGCTCCACTTTAGTGTCGGAGCATCGCAGCGGACGCTACGAGCCCGCCTGGAGCCCCGATGGTACGAAGCTGGTTTACACGCGCTTCGAGCCCCCTGTGGCCCCGTTGCAGCCAAAGGTGCCCGCCGTCTATCTGGCCGATCTCGTGAGCGGCAAGCAGCAGAAGCTTGTTGATGGTTCCCCCCGCTGGCAGCCCGCCGCCCAGTTTTCGGGCGATGGCAAGTGGGTGTACTTCACTGCCAACGGACAAGTGTACCGCTACCCGACCGAGACAACGGGCGCCAGCGAACCGATCACCGCGTTCACAGCTTTCGCGGCGAATGGGCAGGTTTCTCCGAACGGAAAGTGGCTTGCCTTCCGTCGCAACGACGAGATCTGGGTAGCGCCACTCAATTCGCAACCGATTAAGGAAGATACGGCGTTCCGCTTCTCGCCTTTGGGCGGGCACGATTTCAGCTTCACGCCTGAAGGTACCTCGCTCGTCTACTCGACGGGCGCCGACGTGTGGCTGCATCCGCTTAGGGATGGCGAACAGAAACAAGTCCCTATTCAACTCAAATTCTCGACAGAGCCTCCACCACCTGTACTGCTCCGCAACGTGCGCGTTCTGGATTTCAAGGCTGGTGGTTTCACTAAGGCCACGTCGCTCCTGATCGAGGACGGCCGGATCAAGTGGATTGGAAGCGAGGCGAATCACGCGCTGCCGGGAAACCTGAAAGTGGTGGATGGCGGCGGGCGGTTCGCTATTCCAGGCCTGTTCGACATGCACACGCACACCGCAACTCCCATCCATTCCCAATCGGCCCGTGATGTCAGCCAGATGGATCTCTGGATCGCGTACGGCGTGACCTCGGTGGGCGATATGGGCAGTGACATCGGCACGCTCAAGGCTTGGGCGGACCGCCGGAGTGCTTTCGGGGCGCCTGTGCCACGGGTGTTCTCCTACGGCAGCATGATTGAGGGAATACCCTTCATCTGGGGCGGCTCGATCTATGCCACCTCGGATGAACAAGCGCGAGAAATCGTTGACTTGGAGAAAAAAGAGGGTGTGGTCGGTGTGAAGTCTTACTTCACGTTGTCGTGGCCGCTCCATCGTGCCGTTGCTTTTGAGGCGTTCAAGCAGGGGTTGCCTGTAGCAGCTCATGGTCTTTTCCGTGAGGAGATTGTCAGGGGGGCTCTCCTCGGCCATGCGAGGGAGGAACACATGCTCCCCGTGAACGTGTACTACGATGATCTACTGCAACTCCTCGCCGCAACCGGGACCTATTGGACCCCAACTTTTGCGGTCGAGTTTGGGCTTTTTCCGGAAGGGTCGCCGATTCGGACGGCGATGCTTGCCGAGCTGAAGCGCGCTTATCAAGCGGGCGTGCCTCTGCTTGCGGGCACCGATTCACTCAATCCCCAAGACAACTACGGCCAAGCGCTGCATGAAGAACTCCAGAATTTCGTGCGAGCTGGGATTCCACCGATCGAGGTGCTGCGTATCGCCACGCAGCGCAGCGCTTCAGCGGTGGGAGCGGGAGATCTGTTGGGCAGCCTGGAGCCGGGCAAACTAGCTGATGTTGTGCTTCTCGACGCGAACCCTCTGGATGACATTGCCAACACACTGACCATCTGGCGGGTTGTCGCCGGCGGGAGGGTGTTCGCCGAACCTCGGCCACCCACCACAACCGAGGAAGGAGTGGACAATCCTGCGGAGGTG